>OZ244139.1:0-4800000 GCA_965216205.1 Acidimicrobiales bacterium
ACGTCGCAGGCGACGCCGACGCAACCCAGGTCCTCGGCCGCCGCGGCGACGGCGTCGGCGTGGAGGTCGGCCAGCACCACCGCCCGGGCCCCCTCAGCGAGGAACGCGCTCGCCATCGCACGGCCGATCCCGCCGCTCCCGCCGGTGATCACGGCAACCCGATCGTTCAGCTCCATGGAACCCCTTTCGCAGCGCGAACCAGCTACTCCGGGAACCCTAAAGGACGGCTGCGGCGGCGCGCACGCTCATCGCTGCGCTCGCCGATCACGGCCCACTCGGGGTGGGTGAGCGAAAGCGATGATCGGCGGGGAGTCCCACCGCCAGCACGACCGGTGCGGTGGCCATGATGACGGTCACCGTCCACCAGCCGGCCGTCAACTGACCGGCCCGGTCGACGCCGACCGTGGTGCCGATGATCGCCGCGGTCAAGGCCACGCCGAGCGTGGCGCCGGTCATCCGTGCCATGTTGTAGCCGGCGTTGGCAGCGCCGAGCTGTTCCCGGGGCACGTCGCGGAGGGCGGCTGCGTTCGCCGGTCCGAGCATGAACGCCATCCCCAGGCCGATCGACAGCGTGCCAGGGAGGAACGCCCGCACGTAGGTCTCGCCGGGGTCGAGCCGCCACGCCATCCAGGCTGTGCCGAGCGTGGCCAGGGTCGCCCCGAGCACGAGCAGTCGCTTGTAGCCGCGCCGGTCGGCGAGGCGCCCGGCGAACGGTGCAGCGAGCACCAGCGCAATCGGCCCGGGGGTCATCGCCAGACCGACCTGCAGCACCGAGTAGTCCCACACCTCGATCATGAACAGGGGGTAGAGGAACCACGTGGCCGCGGTCGACGCCGAGAGGAGCGCACCGGCCGCGGTGACCACCGAGAACGTGCGGATGCGAAGCAGCGCAGCGTCGAAGAGCGGTTCGGGATGGCGGCGGGAGCTCCAACCGAACACCGCGGCACAAGCCACCGTGGCCACGCCGACGGCGAGGATGGCCGGGTCGGTCCATCCCCACGTCCGTCCCTGCACGATGGCGAAGGTGAGTCCGCCGATGGCGAGGGTGCCGGTGGCGGCGCCGACGAGGTCGAGGGGCGGGGGATCCTCCGCCACGACCCCGGGTTCGAGGACCCGCCGTCCCACGAGCGACGCCACTGCGACGATCGGGAGGACCGACAGGAACACCCAGCGCCAACTCCCCACCTGCAGCACGCCGGCCGCCACCGTGGGTGCGGCGGCGGCGCCGAGCACCCCCATCGACGACCACCACGAGACGACCGTCCCGTGCCGGTCCTCCGAGAACTCGGGGAGCACTGCGGCGAGCGACGACGGCAGCATCATGGCCACGCCGACCCCCTGGATCAACCGGGCGGCGATGATGGTCTCGATCGTCGGTGCCACCCCCGACAGCGCGGCGCCGACACCGAACACGAGCAGGCCGCGGAGGAAGATGCGTCGCCGACCGACCCGGTCGGCGAGTCGGCCGCCGAGCAGCATGAACGTCACCTGGGTCACGTTGAACGCCGACACGACCCAGGAGATCGTGGTCAACGGCGAGCCGGGGAAATCGTCCTCCAGGATCGGGATCGCGATGTTGGTCGCCGTGCCAACGAACGCCGCCAGCAGCATCGCGGTCGCCGCCACCGCCAGCGCCACCCGTCGTCGCGTCTCGACCTGTCGCGTCGCCACCGGTGCTCCGACGCCGTCGGTTTCCGCTCCGTGGGTTTCCACGCTGCGCGTCCGGGGGCCGTGCTTTGTCGCGCCGTGCGTGCCGGCGCCGTGCGTTCGGGCGCCGTCCGTTCTCGCGCCGTGCGCCTTCACCCGCCGACCTACTCGACCGACGCCGACTTGAGTGCGTCGAGATCGAGGATCCTGATCGTGCGGCGACCGGTCTCCACCCACTTCTCGTCGCGGATCCGTCGCATCGCGAGCACCACGGCGTCTCTCGAGACGCCGATCCAGTCGGCCAGCTCCTGCTGGGTGAGCGGCGACTTCACCTCGATCACGCCGTTCACATCGGGTCTCGTGTCGGCGGCCAGTTCCACGAGCCGGCTGCACAGTCGAGCCTGGGCGGTGCCGACCCCCGCCTCGAGTCGACGGTTCGTCGCCTGACGAAGCTTGTCGGCCACCACCTCGAGCACCGCGAATGCGATCGCGCCGTTCTCGAGGAGGAGCTGACGGAAGGTGGCGGCCTGGATCACGAGCGCCTCGACGTCCTCGATCACGATCACCGCGGCCGACCGGGGCGAGGTGTCTATCGAGGCGAGCTCGCCGAGGATGGTGCCGCGACCGCGGAGCTCGATGATCACCTCCCTGCCCTCGGTCGAGGCTCGGGTGAGCTTCACCAGGCCCTTCAGCACGACGAACGTGTGGGTGGGGGAATCGCCGTGGAGCCAGATCGCCGATCCGGCGGGGTAGTGCCGACGCATACCGGCAGCGTCCAGCACCTCCTGATCTGCGGCTCTCAGGTTGTCCCAGAACATGCGGTCTAGCTCCCCGAAGCGCAATGGTAGGCCATGGGTGCCTCCCGTCGGGTAGTTGACCAGGGATGTCGCTGTCGTACCGTGTCGGGCATGGATGTGCAGCAGGGGATCGACTACGTGGCCGGGAACAGTCGAGCGGTCATCCTGACCACCCGGGCGAGCGGCGCGCCGGCCCTCGCACCGGTGACGGTCGCGGTGGTCGACGGACAGGTGGTGATGAGCACCCGTGAGACCGCCTACAAGGTCGGGCACCTTCGACGCCAGCCGCGCACGTCGCTGTGCGTCTTCCCCGACAAGTGGCTCGGTCGCTGGGTGCAGCTCAACTGTCGGGCCACCGTCACCTCCCTGCCGGACGCGATGGAGACGCTCGTGGCCTACTACCGGACGTTGCGGGGCGAGCATCCCGACTGGGACGAGTACCGCCAGGCGATGGTCGACGACCAGCGCTGCGTCGTCACCTTCGACGTGCTCTCGGCGGGACCCGATGTCGCCGGCTGAGGTGGTTGCCGCGACCTACGCCGGGGCCGGCGCCGACATCGGCAGTGCCGCTGGAGTCCGTCCATGAGCTGGCCAGGACCGCGATCGCTCGACGGCGGTGTCGACCAGATCGTCGTCTCCCGGCACCCCACCGGGATCTGGTTGTGCGGGAAGCGGGTGACCGGTCCCGATCCCGAGGCCGCCATCGCACGGATCGCTCCGGACGACGGGGTCGCGTCCACGCCGACGACGATCGTGTGCCTCTGCGAACCGCACGAGATCGACGAGCGCTATCCCGACTACCTCGCCTGGCTCGAGACCAACGAAGGGGATCGGTCGATGTGGCGCCCGATCCCGGACCTCAGCGCGCCGCCCGTCGAGCGGGCGGGCTCGATCGCAGCCGAGATGAACGCCCGGCTCGACGACGGTCACAAGCTCCTCGTCCACTGCGCCGCCGGCCTGGGGCGGGCTCCGACGCTGGCGATCTGTGCCCTGCTCGGTCGCGGCTTCGGCCTCGGCGAGTTGCTCGAAGCCGTTGCCGCCAGCCGCCCGATGGCCGGACCCGAGACCGGCGCTCAACGCGACCTGGTCGAAGCACTCGCCGCATCGGCTTGACGTCACCAGGCCACCCGCCCGACGCAGCCGCCGGCTCCGGCAGCGTTTTGCACCGGGGGTGTGTGTGGGTGCTGCCAGTGCAGGCTGGTGGTCGGGTTTGGCAGCGTTTTGCACCGGGGGTGTGCGTTGGATCTGCCAGAGGTGGGGGAGCGCTGGCCCTGGCAGCGTTTTGCACCGGGGGTGTGCGTGGGTGCTGCCAGTGCAGGCTGGTGGTCGGCTCTGGCAGGCGAGGCGCGCGCCAGGTCAGCGCAGGGAGATGCCGGCGGTCTTGGTCTCGAGGTACTCGTCGAGGCCCTCGTGCCCGCCCTCACGGCCGAGGCCCGAGTCCTTCATCCCGCCGAACGGCACCGAAGCCGACGTCGGGTTGACGTCGTTGATCCCCACGATGCCGAACCGGAGCTGCTCGAAGGCCGAAAGGGCCGTCTTCAGGCTCTCGGTGTACACGTAGGCGGCGAGCCCGTAGTGGGTGTCGTTGGCGAGCGCGAGCACCTCGTCGACATCGTCGTACACCACCACTGGCGCCACTGGACCGAAGGTCTCCTCTCGGTACACCACCATCTCGGGTGTCACGTCGGTGAGCACGGTCGGGGCGAAGAAGTGGCCCTTGTCGAGGCCGTTGTCGGTCAGCCGGTGCCCGCCCACCGGAACGCCCGCTCCCTTGGCGGCCGCGTCGTCGACCTGAGCCGCCACCTTCGCCACCGCCGCATCGTCGACGAGTGGGCCGACGCCGACCCCGTCATCCATGCCGTTACCGGTCACGAGGCTCTCGACCCGCTTGGTGAGGGTCCCGACGAATGAGTTCGCCGCGTCTCGGTGCACGTACAACCGGTTGGGGCTGATGCATGCCTGCCCGGCGTTGAGGAACTTGAGCGCCGCCGCACCCTTGGCCGCGTTCTCGGCGTTGGCGTCGGGATAGACGATGAACGGAGCGTGGCCGCCGAGCTCCACCGACACCCGCTGGAGCGACGCCCCCGCCTTCGCCGCCAGGTGCCGCCCGACCGCCGTCGAACCGGTGAACGTGAGCTTCCTCACCCGCGGGTCTGACGTGAATACCTCGCCGATCGGCACCGGATCCTGGGCCGTCACCATGTTGATGACGCCGGCCGGCACGCCAGCCTCGGCGAAGATCTCGAACGTGGCCTTCGCGCACAGCGGCGTGGCCTCGGCCGGTTTCAGCACCAGTGTGCACCCGGCGGCCAGCGCCGGCGCCATCTTCCGCGTGAGCATCGAGATCGGGTAGTTCCACGGCGTGACCATCGCCACCACCCCCACCGCCTGGCGAATGGCGAGGAACCGCTGATCGGCCCGACCCGACGGCAGCCACTCGCCCGAGAGGCGCCTTGCCTCCTCGGCGAACCAGCGGATGAAGTCGGCGGCGTAGCCCACCTCGAACGTGGACGCCCGCAGAGGCTTGCCCTGCTCCGTGGTCATGAGCTCGGCCAGTTCGGCGGACCGCTCGGTCATGAGCTGCCACGCTTTCAAGAGGATGTCGGCCCGCTCGTAGGGGGTTGTCGCCGACCAGGAGGCGAAGGCGGCCTCGGCGGCAGCGATCGCGGCGGTGGCGTCGTCGGCATCGCCGTCGGGCATCTGCCCGATCTCCTCCCCGGTGGCCGGGTTCGTCACTGCGAACGTCCGACCCGAGATCGCTTCCACCCATTCACCGTCTCGGAACATGCCCCGACGGTATTGCCCACCACCGCGAACCAGCACATTCACCGCCGCCGCAGGACTGGTCGGTTGCTCGCCGTCGCCCGGACGGTCGCCGCCGCACGGTCGCCGCCGTGCATCGGTCGGCCCGATGAGCGCGGCCGGTCGCTACCCTCGCGGCCCGATGGAGACCGAGCGCTTCACGAGACTCACCGCAGCGAGCCTCATCACCCCCACCGGCCACGACCGGTTCTTCGAGCGGTCCGCCGGCGTGGCCCGGCTGCTCACGACTGCCACGGGACGGGTCTCCGTGCCGGAGACCGTGGAGTTGCCGACCGATCGACCGCTGTTGTTCGCCGCCAACCACTCGAGCCTCTTCGATCTGGTGGCGGCGCTCGTGGCGTTGGCCCACTTCGGCCTGCCCGCCCGACTCGGCGTCAACGCCCGGTTCTTCGGCTACCCGGTCGCCGGCGCCTTCCTCCGCCGACTCGGCTGCATCCCGTTCAGCCGGGAGAAGCGAGAGGAGGCCGAGGCGGCGATGACGTCGGCGCTCGTCGCCCGCCAGGCCTGCGCGTTGATGCCGGAGGGGAGGATCACCAAGCCTGCCGATCGGGTCGATGGCGTCGGCCCGGGCCGGCCCGGGATCTCCCGGATCGCCTGCAGGGCCGGCGCGGCGGTCGTGCCCGTCGGGATCGTCGGTGCCGATCGGGTGTGGCCACCGGGCAGTGCCCGTGTCCGGGTTCGCCTCCGTGCCGACCCGGTCGTGGTCCGCTTCGGTCCGCCGCTCCGTTTCACCTCGGACGACCACGAAGCGAACACGGCCGAAGTGATGACTGCGATCGTCGCCGCCAGGAACGACGCCGAAACCTAGTCGACCCGCAGCCGTTTGCGGGCGAAAGCGGTCGCTGCTGGTGGCTTTCGTCCGCGATCGCCGGCCCACACGGGGCGGAAGCGTGTGGCCAGTGGGGCCAGTGGGGGACTACCGGCGGGGCGACTGCCGGCGGCGCTCCCGGTCGAACCACGTGGCTGCGGCGGCGGCTCGCCGCTCCAGTTGATCGACGGTCGCCTCCGACACCTTGGCCACACCCGACAGGCGGTTCAGCTCGGCGTTCACGTTGGCATGGCTCATCCCGGTCATGGTCGCCAGGTCACGGGCCCACTGGGCGTTGATGCTGCGCTGCCGCTCCCGCTCGGCCCGCCCACCCCCACCGGCGGCGGGATCCCCACCGACCCGGCCCACGGGCCCGCCGGGCACCGGAGGGAGGGCCTCGAGGTCGATCTCCAGTTCGGGCGCAGCGAGGTCGATCGACGACGGGAGGTGTGGCTCGTCATGGGTGGCGAGGATGTCGTCGGGATCCGGCGGCGTCTCGACCGCGGTTGCCGAGTGCACGGCGAACAACGACAGCTGCTCGTCGTCCCGGCCCGACTCGTCGGGGTCGGCCTCGCGCCGCTGCTCCTCGTCGTCGGTCGACGAGCGCTGCAGTCGATGGCGCCGGGTCTCGGCGATCGTCGAGGCGTAGTGACGGAGGCGGGGATCGTCGGGCACGAACATGTACGCCCGGCCCCGGCCCCCGGTGTGGCGGACCACCCGCCCGACGGCCTGACGGAAGAACAGCTCGGTGGTGGTCGACGTCGCATGGACCCCGACCCGGAGCCGGGGGATGTCCACCCCCTCCGAGACCATCCGCACCGCCACGATCCACGGGTCGGTGCTGGCAGCGAACCGGCTGATCTTGTCGGATGCGTCGGCGTCCTCGCTGACGGCCACGATCGCCCGCACCCCGAACCGATCGCGGAGCATCCGGGCGATCCCATGGGCGTGGTCCTGGTCGGACGCGATCACGAGCCCACCGGCCTCGGGCTGGGTGGCCCGGATCTCCTCGAGCTGACGGTTGGCGTGGCCGATCACGGCGGGGAGCCACTCGCCGTCGAGGCTGAGGGCGGCCCGGAGGCGCTGATTGGCCAGGGAGCGGGGGAGCGCGTCCTCGAAGGTGGCAGAGATCTCGGCACCGTCCGGGGCCGTCCACTCCATGTGGCCACCGAACCGGGGGAAGTACACCGGCCGCACCACGCCCCCGTCGCCGAGCGCTTCGCCGTACCCGTACTCCACGTCGGGCACGACCTGGTCGCCCACGTAGTTCAGGAAGGGGATCGCCGCGGTGTCGCTCCGAAATGGCGTGCCCGACAGAGCCAGCCGGCGAGCGGCCGACGCGAACGCCGTGGTCACCCCATCGCCCCAGGCCAGTTCGTCGCCCGCGTGGTGGACCTCGTCGAGTATCACGAGGCCCCCAGCCGCAAGCTGTGCCAGGGGCTCGGAGGCGGTGGCGACCTGCTGGTAGGTGGTGACGAGGCCGTGGACGTCGGCGGGGAGGCGGTCGGGCGGCGTCCACTCGGTCTCGAGGTGAAGGCCGAACCGTTCCGCCGCCGTGGCCCACTGCAGCTTCAGGTGACGGGTCGGGGCGACCACCACGAGACGGCTCCCGGGGAACTCGTCGGCGAGCACCGGCAGGGCGAGGCGGGCTGCGGTGAGGGCGAAGACCGTCTTGCCGGCCCCCGGTGTGGCGACGGCCAGGAAGTCGGGGAGTGCGGTCGACTGGTACACGTCGAGCGCCCGCCGCTGCCATGGCCGCAACCGGAGCTTGGCTCGACCGTTGGCGGCCTGGCCGTGAACCGCCCGACCGTCGACCGCCCGAACGTTGGGCGCTGGCCCGGCGGATCGGACCGTCGAGGCGCTGTCCGGTCGGGATGCTGGCAGGTCGTCGACGGGTGCGCTTCGGCGAGACATGAGCGCACGATTCTGCCCCGCCGTGACCGGCCAACCAACACCGGCCGATGGCTTTGGGTCACGCCGACGGCTCGAATCTAGGATGAGCCGATGGCCCTCGTGGATCGCACCCACACCGCCGAGACCGCTACGGCGGTGACAACCGGCTCCGCCCTGCTCTTCTGGTTCACCGGCGCACACCTGGTCAACGACTTCAACGCGTTGATGCTGCCGGCGTTCCTGCCAGCGATGACCGACGAGTTCGGCCTGAGCTATCTGCAGCTCGGCATCCTGTCGCTGTCGTTCACGATCCTGTCGGGCGTGCTGCAGGTCTTCGTCGGCCAGTACGCCGACCGGTTCGGGCGGCGCCGCCAGACCCTGGTGTTCGGGTTCGCGATCACCGCGGTCGGCTTCATCGGCATGGGCCTCTCACCGACGTTCACCGTGCTCGTGATGGCCAGCCTCCTCTGCGGCCTCGGGGCGTCCACCTACCATCCGCAGGCCACCGCGATCCTCGTCCGGACCTACCCGACCGACCGGGGTCGCACGATGGGAGTCCACGGCTGGGGCGGGTCGGTGGGCGCGTTCATCGCCCCGCTCGGGGTCGCGCTCCTCGTCACCGCCGTCGGCTGGCGGTCGGCGCTGTTCCTCCTGGCCATACCGGGGCTGGTGGTTGCGGCCATGATCCGTCGAGGCGTCACCGAGTCGACGCCGAACCCGGAAGCCCGTCTCCGCGGTGGCATCAGCACCGAGGTCTGGCGGTTGGCGATCACGTTCGCCCTGCTGTCGATGGTCATCCGCGGGTTCCTGACGTTCCTGCCGACGTTCCTGGTGGAGCGGGGCTCGACCCTGTCGCAGGCCGGACTTCTCACCACGTTCATTCTCGTGGTCGGCCTCGTAGCCCAACCGCTCGGCGGCATGGCCTACGACCGCCTCGGTGGTCGCCGCGTGTTCTTCATGGCCTCGGTGGCCACCTCGGTCAGCCTGGCGCTCTTCGCCGTGAGCGGCGGGTGGCTGGTGCTCGTTGCGGTCGCCGCGGTCGCCTTCTTCGTGTTCTCGATGTTCCCGGTCTCGTTGGCGATGGGGAGCGATCTCGCCGGTGTCGAGCGGACCGGGATCGGCGTGGGGATCATCTTCGGCATCTCGGGTCTCAGCGGTGCCGCCGTGCAGCCGATCGTCGGTGGCATCGCCGATCGCACCGGCCTCCAGGTCGCCCTGTCGCTCCTGATCGTGGTCGCCGTGCTCGCTGCGGTCAGCTCGCTGCGCCTGCCGGTGGGGCGGTCCACCAGCCCCGACGACGAGCTGGCGGAGGCCGGATCAGCCGGCTGAACCGGCCTGCGACTTGGCCTTCTGCAGGGAGGCGATGACGTGGTCGAACAGCGAGAGCAGCACGTCCTTCACCGAGTTCCGCTCTCGGGCGTCACACCACAGGAGCGGCACCCCGTCGGGAACATCGAGGGCGTAGCGGACCGTGTCGACCGGCGGGTTGTGATTCATGTCGAACACGTTCATCGCGACCACGAACGGGATCCCGAGCCGTTCGAAGTAGTCGACGGCGTGGTAGCAGTCGTCGAGGCGCCGGGTGTCGACGAGCACCACCGCGCCGAGCGCCCCCTCCACCAGGTCGTCCCACATGAACCCGAACCGGTCCTGCCCGGGGGTGCCGAACAGGTAGAGCACGAGATCGTCGCCGATCCCGATCCGGCCGAAGTCCATGGCCACCGTGGTGGTCGTCTTGTCCTTCACCAGCGTCGTGTCGTCGATCCCGAAGCTCTGGTCGGTGATCGCCGCCTCGGTGCGCAGCGGTTTGATGTCGCTGACGCTGCCAACGAATGTCGTCTTGCCGACACCGAACCCGCCGGCGATGATCAGCTTGACCGACGTGGGAGCCTGTCGGAGCGTTTCGTCGCCGCGGGAGTCGGCGCCCGAATCGGTACTCGAGTTCGCGTCAGAGCGCCCGTACGCCATCGATCAGTCTCCTCACGAGTTGGATGTCATCGGTCGCTGCGGTCTGGTGCACCTCGACCAGGCCCTGTTCGGCCATGTCACTGATGAGCACGAGCACCACACCGAGCGGTTGCCTGCAGGTCGCCGAGATCTCCGCCACGGAGAGCCTGGTCGCGAGCGCGTCCCAGATCTGGACGTGGTGGGAGTCGGCGACTCCGGCCCGCTCGCCCTGTCGGTCGACGAGCGACTCCATTGCCACCCCGTCGGCCGCTCTGGTGCGGCCACGGGTGACGATGAAGGGACGGAGCACAACGTCGTCCAACTCGTCGTCCAACTCATCGTCGTGCAACTCGCGGTCGTGCAGCTCACCGTCGGTGTCGCCGGTGGTCATGCAACCGACAGGGGGTTCTTGAGCTCGTCGATCAGCGCCGGGGTGAGGGCCGCTCCCGCCTGCCGGCACAGGTGCGTCATCTCGTACGCGATCTGTCCGATATCGCAGTCGCGCTCGGCGATGACCCCGAGGGTCGAGCCGTCGCCGATGGCGGTCACGAACTGATAGCCCTCGGTCATCTCCACGATGACCTGTTCGACGGCCTTGAAGTCGTAGCACGCAGCGGCGCCGCTGGTGAGGCTGATCAGGCCGCTCGTGATAGCAGCGAACTGCTCGACGTTCTCTCGGTCACGGCCGGCTGAAGCTGCGAGCAACAGCCCATCGGAGGAGACCGCGACCGCTTCGAGTACGCCGTCGGTCCGTTCGACGAACTGCTTCAGCAGCCAGTTGAAGTTCTCGGCTTCCTTGCTCACACTCATGGCCCTCACGCTCCTTGCTCGTCTGGCGACGACTCGGTCGCCGCTGACGGTTCCGATTCGGCCGTCTCCTTGCCGCGCTGGAAACTGCTCCACTGGCTCCGGTTCTGTTCGGCGGTGGCTTCGACATCGTCGCCACCACCGACCTTGGCAACGGTTGCCGCCTGGCCGGCCGTCGTCTCCGCCGTATCGGAGCCGGCCGTCCGGCGTCGTTTCTTGAAGCCGTACGCGGCGAGCTTCGGGTCCGGCTGGCTGCTCGACGTCGGCCCGTCGCCGCCGGGCTCCCCCTCGGTGGGGGTCGGCTGGTCGCCGGAGGCCGCGCCATCGCCTTGCGACTCGACCGTGTTCGGGCCGCTGGCGCCCGCAGGTTTCGATGCTTCGCTCGTGGCGGTGCGAGCAGCGCCGGCGGGGTGGGGTCCAGACGACCGACGGCGACGTGGCACCTCGATGGCACCGAGTGCGACCGAGTCGCTCGGCGGGTCGTCAGGTCCGCGACGCCCGTCGGCCTCGACCCCATCGGGCCCGTCGTCGGCTCGGCGGGAAGCGCCCGGCTGGGCGGCCTCGGAGGTCTGGTCGCCTTCGCTGTCACCAGCTCTCTCGGCGGTCTGCTCGGTGTCGGCTTGTTCCGGTTCCTGCGTGGTGCGCTCGGGCGCCTGCTGGGTGTCGGCTTGTTCCGGTTCCTGCGTCGTGTGCTCGGGCGCCTGCTGGGTGTCGGCTTGTTCCGGTTCCTGCGTCGTGTGCTCGGCGTCGGCTTGTTCGGGAGTCTCGGCGGTGTCGGGTCCGTCGGTCGCGGCGTCTTCGCCATCCGTCGACGCGATCGTGCTCGGGAGCACGATCGTTGCGGTCGTCCCGCCGGACGGTGAGGCACTCAGCGAGACATCGATGTCGTGCTGGCGGGCGAGCCGGCCGACGACGAAGAGCCCGATGTGCTGGGCCGGAACCTGAGACAGATCGAACGTCGTCGACAAGCGGTCGTTGGCCGCCTGCAGCTCGTCAGCTCCCATCCCGATTCCCGCATCGGAGACGGTGATGGTGTAGCTGCCATCGTCGTTCTGGCGGCCGTGCAGCGCAACGCCGGTGTGGGGCGGTGAGAACGTCAGCGCATTCTCGACGAGCTCGGCCAGGATGTGGGCGCAGTCGGCGACCACGTTGCCCTGGAGCGTCCCCGGCCCGACCTGGTCGATGTCGACCCGCTCGTACTCCTCCACCTCGGCCAGGGCAGACTGCACGGCGTCCCGCATCGTCACCCGGGCCGACCACCGGCGAGGGGAGCGCTCGCCGGCGAGCACGAGCAGGCTCTCGGCGTTGCGACGCATCCGGGTGGCGAGGTGGTCGAGCTTGTAGAGCGACTCGAGCGTGTCGGGATCGGCCTCGTTGCGCTCCAGGGTGTCGATGAATCGGAGCTGACGCTTCAGCAGCGAATTGTTCCGCCGCCCGAGGTTGACGAACATGTCGGCGGTGTTGCGGCGGTCCAGGGCCTGTCCGGCCGCGAGCCGCACCGCCGTGCCCTGGACGGAGTTGAACGACGACGCGAGTCGCTCCAGCTCGTCTCCGGTGTCGAGCTCGATCTCGGGGACCTCCACCGACTCCAGGTCACCTCCGGCTTCGTCGATACGGATCACCGCGTTCGGAAGGGTCTTGTTCGCCGCATCGGACGCAGCGGTGGTCAGCCGGTGGATCGGATTGACGATGCTTCGAGCGAGCAGGCGAGCTATCACCGCCGCGACGATGGCTGCGATCAGCACCGCCACGAGCACCGTGGTCCTGAGCCCGGTTTCGGCGCCGTCGATCTCGTCGCTCAGCGTTTGGAGACCCCGGAGCGGTGAGAACGCAACGTCGGCCCGCTGACTCGACAGCACGATCCAGTCGAGGCCCTTGAAGCCGCGGACCTCGTCGCCGAGGAAGTTCGCGTCGATCGTGTGGGTGTAGCCGAACACCGTCTCCTCGGTGACGAGCGCACCGGCACCACCCTCGTCCATCGCCTGGATCAAGCCAGCGGGGAGCTCCTCGTCGGGAAGGGACGTGAGCAGCCGCTCGTTGTCGTGAAAGGTGCTGGTTTCTGCGATCAGGCGGCCGTCGGTGAGCGCCACGGTGTACTCGGTGGATCCGATCGACCGAGCGGTCGTGATCGCCTGTACGAACCCGACCGCGAGGCTCGCCTTCATCACTCCGAGCCGTTCGCCGCTGTCCGGGTCGTCGATGCGGGCGGAGACGTCGATCGAGAAGATGCCAGCGGAATCGTCGAACTCGACATCGGAGACCGAGATCCCGTTGGCCCAGGCATCCTGCCACCAGTCTTCGTCGCTCTGAACGAAGTCGCTGGTCAGGTTGGTCAGCGCAGCGTTGTAGCCGTTGGCGTCGGTGAAGAAGACCTCGCCGAACTCCGGCGCCAGGTCGATCTCGTCGAGGAGGAAGCGCTCGGCTGCCGGTGCGACACCGGTCGACTTGCGGGCGCCGTACTCCTCCTCGAGCACACTGATCGGACTACTCCGTAGCCCGAGCTCCTGCGCAAGCTCGTTCCCTGCGATGGCCCCGTCGATGACCAGTGGGTTGCGAGTCCACGCGGTCACGTCGGCGACCCGCTCGAGCAGGGTGGCGTTGATCTCGCGGGCTGCCGACACCGCCTGGTCCTGCGCGTTGAAAGCGACGCTCTCTTGCGACAGCTGGGCACGGCTCTCGGCGACCTGGTCGTCAGCGGTCTGTCCGAGGCTGCTCAAGCCGAACAAGACGATGGTCGACAGCGCCACGAGTGGTAGCAGCACCACAAGGATCGTTCGGACCAGGATCTTGGATCCGATAGAACGCAATCGGAATCTCGTCATCTACGTCTCCTCGTTGGCGTCAGCCGCGACGATCTCGCCATGATCCGATCGACCGAGTACGGCGCGGTTTGAATGAGTCGACCGGCCCATTCATCGCCAGTCAGTTCCAGATCGAATCGTTATGGTCAGGTCCGGCCGGCTACCATCACGCCGATGGCCGGTTGGCGCACGCGTGGAGATCTCCTTCGCTGGTGGCGCAGAGACGTCTGTGGTTACACCCAGCAGCAGCTCGCCGAGCAGGTGTCCGTCGAGCCGAGCACGGTCTCGCACTGGGAGCGTGACAAGCGAACGAGCTCGCTCGACTACGAGACGCTCGACCGGGCGCTCGCCGGTGATGGTGCCCTCGCCGGCCTGCTGTGGGGGTACGGAACGGTGGCGGGTCTGGACGCGGGCCAGGTCTGGACGAAGGTCTTCCCCGGTCCGTCCCAGCCGGTCTGGATGTGGGTCCGGGCGACCACACCGTCGATCGCAGTGGAGGCCGAATGGGGGGTCTTCCGCCTGGAGAGGGAGCTCGACGTCGGACCCAACGGGGTGTTCGTCACCGTCGGGGCGTCGGTTCCCGACTCGCCCGTGGTCGTGTACCTCGCTGCGCCGGGCTGGGTCGACTTCGGGCACGGCGTGCTCCCCGAGGCGATTCCCGACGCCGACGTCTACGCCGCGGTCTCGTCCTTCACCCGCAGCTCAGCCGACGGCGCGTTCATGGAGCTGTTCCGCGCCGAGCTTGAGTCGGAGCACGCCAGCGACGAACGGGCCGGCATCGACGGTCGGCCGCTCTCCGCCTCGATCGCCACGTTCGTCACGCAGGGCGCCGACCGCTCAGGGCTGGCCCGTTGGCCGCTGCGCCCCGACGGGATCGACGCCCTGGCTCGGGCGAAGTTCGCCCGTCTCCGGGAGGCCCGCGATCTCTCGCTCCCGCAGTTGGCCGCACGGGTCGAGCGACGCACCGGCGTCGACGTCGGTCGTGACACACTCCGCCGCTTCGAGACCGACGTTGGGGAGCCCCACGACAAGATGCTCCCGATCGCGCTCGATCACGTCCTCGGCGCCGACGGCCGGCTCGCTGCCGTGGAGGTCAAAGCGGGCCGTGGGTCCGGGACGGTCACCTTCCCCCACTTCTGGCGGGGACCGGTCTGGCTCTCGGTCGATCCTGCCGGAACCGACGCGAGGGTCGTGCTGGGGCGCGGTCGATGGCAGCGGGAGGTCGAGGTCGACACCCCGCTCGTCGTGTCGGTGCACTGGTTCGATCCGAGCGTGCCGCTGCGAATCGACGCGCCCCGGTTCGTCTCGTGGTCGGTCGGCCTCGGTCGTCGAGCCGGAACCGAGGCCATCGACCAGAACTGGGTGCCGAGCTCGGTCGACATCGCCCAGCAGGCGGTGGCCGACGCAAAGGCGGCGTTCACCACAGCGTTCGGGCTCGACGACTCGTGACCGCCGGAACGACTTGACGTTTCTGCGCAACGCTCTGGACGTACGGGCGGCGACAGCGTTCAATGACGCAGAACTCATCGACACGTGAGGCTCGATACGAGCTGCACATCGATGATGAGTTGAAGCGTTGCGCCCTCTAGAGGTCTCGGCACGCCGCAAATGCACCGGACCCGCCGCACGGGCGCAACGCTCCAACCAGTCTCGACCCTATCCGATTGCGCTTCGAGCTGTCGAGAGGGTCCTGAATGAGCGGTGTTCGGTAATCCTTACGCCCGAGTGGATCGCCGGTGTGACCTCGGCCGATACTGATGGCTGGATCGGGAACGATCGCCATCGATGGCCAACGCTGAAGGGGTCAGCTCGAGTCTGCCGTGGTTGCTGCACTTCTCAGTTCGTTCAGTTCCCTCAGCCTCGCCCTCGTGGTCATCTTCGACCGGCTCATGGTGGCCGACTGCTACCGGAACCGACCCGACCACGCATGGCTCGTCAGCTCGCTCGCCGGATCGGGTTTGGGCCTCGCCGCGACCGCGATCGGCTGGGGCGTGCTCTCGGTCAGCACTCCCAGCACGATCGACTCGCTCACGGAAGCGGCAGGTTCGCTGTGGCCCGACCGCGGTTGGCTCATGGTCATGGCCGGCGCACTCGCGATCCAGGTGACCCGCCACTACTTCCGGCTCTTCGCCCCGGTCGACGGGTCCGACGCGGTCAATGAGACCGCGATCGCGATGTGGCTGGCGACCACGCCGGTCTTCATCTATCTGGCGGTGGCCCTGGTTCAGCTGGCTGGGCTCGACACCGGACTGCTCGCTGGTCTCGACGAGGCCACCGTGTCCTGGGTGTTCGGCGCGTTGGTGGTCATCACCGTTCTCGCGCTGCTGAAGTTCGAAGCGGCGAGTGGCGAGCAAGAAGGTCGAACGGGGGTCGAGCGGTACATCCAACTCGTGTACCTGCTGACCACCACGGTCGCCTACACCCTGATCCTCTCGGCCGTTCTCCTCCCTGCGGGCACCGACGTCGAGGCCGCACTGGTGTTGCTGCCCTTGTACTGGGTGGGTTTCGCCGCCGGCGGGCGGGTCCTGCTCGTGAAGCAGGAGCGGGTCGCCTTCCGGCGGAACTGGCGCCGTGTGAAGCGGTTCCTCGTCCCGATCGCGGTGGCCGAGGTCTTCGGCATGGCGATGTTCTTCTCGGAGTACCTCGCCCTCGGGGTGGCCGACCCGACGCTCGTCAATCTCGTCATCAGCGCCCACGTGCTGCTGGTCTTCCTCATGGCGTTGCGGCTCGCCCAGATCCGCCAATCCATGGCCGCGGCGGGCATTCGCCGCCGCTGGTTCCTCGGTGTGAGACTCATCCAACGACGCCTTCCTGAACGCAGCACCTCGATCAAACGCCAGGTGATGTGGTTGACCACGTCGCTTGTCGGGCTGACGTTGACGGCGGTCGTGGTTGGGTAGGCCGGAACGGCTGACGTGCCTAGTCAATTGTTCGCGAACCGGGTAGCAGCTCAGCGCTGCAGCAGTTCGGCAGCGCCGCAGGGATCACAACGGGCTTCGAGCAACGCCTGGAGGATCATCGGCGCAACGATCGTGGCGTCGCTCTCGATGACATGCATCGGCGTGTCCGGGGTGAGCTTGTCCCACGTGATCTTCTCGTTGGGGGTGGCTCCCGAGTATGACCCGAACGATGTCACCGAGTCGCTGATCTGGCAGAAGTAGGCCCATGGCGCCGCCTCTTTCTCCAGGTCGTACTTGATGCTCGGCACCACGCAGATCGGAAAGTCACCGGCGATACCGCCGCCGATCTGGAAGAACCCCACGCCCGGACCCCTGGAGAGCCGATGACGGTAGACGTCGTAGAGATTCATCATGTACTCGATGTCGGACTTCACGATCTGTGGTGAGAGGTCGTCGGTGTAGCAGTAGCCGGCGAAGATGTTTCCGAACGTCGAGTCGGCATGGCCGGCGACCACCATCGGCAGGTCGGCCTCGGCCGCTGCCAGCAGCCAGCACTCCGCCGGATCGCCCTCGTACGCCGGCCGTAGTCGGGGATCGGTGATCAGCTCGTAGAAGTACTCGTGCCAGAACCGCCGCTCTCCCCGCTCCTCGGCCCGCTGCCACATCGGCACGATCAGCTTCTCCACCTTGCGGAACGCCTCGTCTTCGGGGATGGCGGTGTCGGTCACCCGACGCTGGCTCCTGGCCAGCAGCTCGGCATCGTCCTCCTTGCGGAAGTAGCGGTAGTCGGTGAAGTCGGCGAAGTGGTCGTGGGCGACCAGCCGGAACAACGACTCTTCGAGGTTCGCTCCCGTCACCGACAGTCCGTGGACCAGGCCGGCGCGGATGGCAGGCGCCAGTTGTATACCGAGTCGGGCGGTCGACATGGCACCCGCCAGCGACCAGTACATCCTGCCGCCCCGATCGAGGTGGGCCTGGTAGTCGATCAGTGCGTTCTTGAGCGCGGCCGCGTTGAAGTGATGGTACGACTTCATGATGAACTCGAGCATCGGGAGTTGGTTGCGGCCGACCGACGTTCCGTGCTCGAGCGTGCTCATCGCAATCGCACCCCGGCCTTCGATCGCTCCACCGGTCTGACTCGATCCGGGTGGAGATCGGTGCTCGGATATCGGGTCCCCCGTTTGAGGAAGTTGATCTCGTCGTCGATCGCGCCGAACCGACTTCGGAGGAAGTAGCGGATCACGTCCACATCGAGGCCGTTCTGGCAGGTGTAGACGTCCGCCGACAGAAAGGCCCGAGCAGGAAAGGTGTGGATGCTGATGTGGCTCTCCTGCAGAACGACCACACCAGTCCAGCCGCCGGGATCCTTGATCTCGTTCGCCGGTGCCGCGTAGATCTCCGGCCCGCCGAGTCGGGTCATGCCCAGCTCGGTGACGAGATCGGCCAGCGCCGCCGCCACCGAAGGCTTCGAATCGAGCAGCTCGGGCTCACACCCGTAGCCGTCGTAGGTCACGTGCTCACCGAAGTGGGTCATCGACTCTGTCTCACCCCACCGGTTCGTCATTCGAGCCGACTGTGGCGGGTTGGCTACGAACCGGGTCTGTTCTCTGCGGCCCCGTGCGGTGCACAGAGACCGATCTCCGCTTGTCTGGACAAGCGTGAACATACTCCGGGAGACAAAGTCAGTCCAAATCGTGCTAGCTGGGGCTATTCACTCCTTTCGGAGGCGCGCAGCTCGACGCGACGGGATCTGGCAAGTGTGACCGACGACGTTGTGGGTGTCCTAATCGATCGGTGGGGTGATCGACCCGTCGGAAATGGCGGCGATCAGCTCGTCGGCCTTGGCGACGAGCTCCGGGTCGAGCGCATACGCTGAATTGAACAGCACGGAGACGCCGCCGTTCTGGAGCGTGCCGGTGACGGTCCTCCCGGATCCGCCCTCGGCCCGATCGTTGAGGATCTCCCGTAGTGGCACGTCCCAGTGGTAGACCTGCGACGCCACGACCGATCCAGGGTCGATACCGGCCTGATCCACGTAGTTCCCGATCCAGACGGCGTCGCCCTGGACCGTGGCCTGTCCCGCGCTCGCTGCGACCGGTCCGACGCCCGTGACCACATCGGCCCCAGCCGCGAGGTGATCGGCGGCGGCCGAAGCCGCCAGCGACGCGTCGAGGAACGATCCGGTGTAGGTGGTGAGGTGGGTGACGCCACGCTGCTCCGCGTCGACGCCGGCTTCGAAACCGGCGACGTAGCGCTGGGCATCGCCCGCCTCGATCGGGCCGACGATCCCGACAACGCCGCTGGTGGTGAGGTTGGCTGCCACCGCGCCGAGCACGTAGCCGCCCTCCTCGGCGGCCACCGTGTAGGTGTAGACGTTCGGTTGCGTCGGAACCTGGGCGGTCGGTCCCCACGCGAAGGTGACGTCGGGGAACTCGGCAGCGATCTCCGGGATCTCGGTGCCGAGTCGCGGGTCGTGTGCGATCACGAGGTCGAAGCCCTGCTGAGCCATGTCGCGCAGAGCGGCGGCCGCATCCTCGGCCAGCAGCGTGTTGTCGACGACGGTCACCGTCGACCCCTCGCTCTCGGCTGCGAGCACGTTCAGGGAGTCGACCATGCTCTGCGTGAACGCCAGGTCGTTGCCGGCGCTCGACGCGACGACACCGAGCTGCCACGGACCACTCGTGGCGACCGGGTCGCCGATCGGGGCCGTGCGCACCTCGAAATCGACCCGGCGCTCCAAGCCCGACTGATCGGGAGTGCCGGATGCGATCGCGTTCCCCCGTCCATCGGCCACGAGATCAGCCTCGGGGACACCCTGGCCGATCAGGTAGTCGCGGACGGCGTTCGCCCGGGCCTCACTCACCTCGAGGTTGCTCTGGGCGGAGCCCGTGTCGTCGGTGTAGCCGACCACGGTGACCGGGATCCCGGGCGAGGTGAGCAGAACTGCAGCGACGTTGTTCAGGATCCGCTCGTGGTTGGCGGTCAGCTCCTGCTGGCCCGAGTCGAACACGATCGGGGTGAACGCGAAGACGCGATCGAGCTCCCGCTGCAGCGACTGGGACCGGAGATCGGCCTCCACCGCCGCAGCGAAGTCCTGGACCGTGGTCGGCGTGGCGGGATCGACCCCCTCGGTCGTCTCGACCGGTACGGCCTGTCCATCGGTGGCCTCGGCTTCGTCGACCGCCGCCACCGCGCCATCCTCATCGGTCGACGACGTCTGTGCCTGGTTGGACGCGACCTGCCAGAGGAGCACGCCGACGCCAACGAATGCCGCAGTGGCCATCGCGCCGAACACGGCCATCCAGACCGAGGGCTGCTGGCTGGCGGTCGCGGCGATGGGCGAGGTCATGTCTGGTTCGACCCTCGGCCGCTCCCGAAAGCCGGCGACTTCACCGATCCAGCCCTCGGAGAACTGTTCGTTCGCTTGGCGAAGCTCGTTCAGTGCGAGGCCGATGCGGACCATGACCATCACCAGCGAGGCCATCGCCAGCCAGACGCCGAGTGAGGGCACGTCGTGATCGATGCTCCAACCGATCACGGCCAATGCTGCTATCGCCGCGATCCAGGGGACGAACGCCACCCCCAGCGAGAGCGCCCCCTCGGGTGTCGGCGTATGCGATCGGCTCGGCAACCAGCACGCGATGCCGAAGAAGATGAGCCCGAACAGCCATGTCGCCTCGAGGATCGTTCCCTGGACGTAGGTGTCCTCGGCGATCTGGCGCAGGAAGATGACGTCGCCGACGGCCCACAGGACGGCGCCGGCCACGAAGGCGGCGACGGAGGGCGAGGGGCGGTACCGGACGAGCGACAGGCCCGACATGGCGATCGCGATGAAGACGAGGTCTGAAACCGGATAGGCGAGGCCGACGAGCACCGCAGCGGTGCTGCCGCTCTGCTCGAGGATCGACTCGAACCAGAGCGTGACCGCCACCGCAGCGGCCGCGAGTCCGATCACGACACCGTTGAGTCGTGCCGATCGCGAAACACTACCCACGTGAAGATGGGTGACGAGGCCGAGCGCAACAAGCAATGCCAGTTGGGACTCCAGGTACAAGACGTCGGACCAGCCGGGGAAGGGAACCGGATCGAGGTTCTGGTCCCGATAGGTGAAGACCAGGCTGGCGATCGTGAACAGCGTGATGCCAGCCGTGACCAGCCACCAGGCCGCTCGACCCCGTCGGTCGGTGAGCGCCCGGTAGGCCGAGAGCGTGGCGGGAGCGATCATCGCGAGATGGAGCACCCACCCGTCCCAGATGGTGAGGTAGCCATCCTCGGGGCGCTCGATGAACAGGAGTGAGGCGACGTAGGCGAACCCGAGGGCGAGGGTCAGTCCCGCCAGTACCCACAACATCGGGGGCGCCGGCCGTGGGTGGGATCGGGTGTTGGAGGTGCTCGTCGGAGCCTCCTCGTCGGTGAGGAGCGTGTTCAGGAAGTCGCTGATGTCCTCGTCGCCGAAGGTGCCCGGATCGGCGACGGTGGAGGTCGTCCCGGTGTGTCCCGACGCCGCCGCTTCCATCTGCGCGATCGCGCGCCTTGTGTCGCCGAGCCGACGCGTGAGCTCCACCCGCTCGCTGTCGCTCGTGGCCTTGCGCATGGCGGTGCGCAGGTCGGCCTCGGTCTCGTGCAGACGCACCCACTCGGTATCGAGGCGCTGCTGCTCCGCGGTCCGTTCGTCCGTCAAGGTTCCTCTACCCCCACGATTTGCCCCGGTCAGGAGTGTACGGGAGGAGGAACGGTTAGCTACGACAAGTAGCGAGAAGGGTGATCTCGTACCTTTTCGTCGAGTTGGTTCGATTTTGAACCTAGCTCGACGTGGTCGCGGTCATCGTGGATCGGACCGCCTCGGCGGCCTGCTCGAGCGTTCGGCCGATGGTGGTGGTGATCTCCTCGTCGACCGTCCCCGACCACTCGTCCATGTAGATCTTCTTCATCTCGACCGCGATGGAGCAGCCCTTGTCGCCGTAGCGGGCGTTGACCCAACGGGTCATGGCGCCGCCGGTGAACTTCACGTTCGACCGCACGTCGAGGTGGCCGTCGTAGAACGGGACGTCCCGCATGGTGGCGCTGAACGCCTCGACGACCGGCTGCCACGACGCCGCTTCGATCGATTTCGTGCCGAGGTTGATCTCCGGGTTCAGCTCCGGGTCGTCGACCGGCTGGTCCGGCCCGAGGCGCCGGTGGTTGTAGGAGTGCAGGTCGAGAACCACGACCCGACCGTGGGTCTCCACGATCTGGTCGCAGAGCTCGCCGAGTTCCGCGTAGAAGCGGTCGTAGAGGTCGAGGGAGCCGGCGATCACCTCGTCGGGCGGCTCGGTCTGCCAGACGTCGAGGCCCCAGGCGTCGTCGGGAACCCGGTAGACGGCCTTCTCCCGGGGCCGGTTGAGGTCGACCTCGAACCGGGAGCGGTGGACGACCATCCGGTTGGCGGCGACGTCGACCCACCGATCGGTGAAGGGGTCCTCTTCCCGCAGCCGGTCGGCCTCGGCGAGCTTCATCAGTGCCGCGACATCGTCCCGCAGCTCGTGGCCGGCGTGGATGGCGGTGGCCACGACCGGATCGTCGCCGGTGGTGGTCGTCCATGCGGTCCCGCTGACGCTGCTCACAGCGTGTTCATTTCGGCGTTGTTGAAGTTGCGACGGTAGAAGCCCATGTACCCGACCTTTCGTTCGAGGGCATCGATCACGGCCTCGCTGAAGTTCACCCCTTCGAGCTTCTGGGCCGAGCCGAGGCCACCAGGGCTGAACACGTTGATTTCCATCAGCTTGTCCCCCACGATGTCGAGCCCGACGAGGAACATCCCGTCCTGCACGAGCTTGGGGCGGACGATCTCGGCCAGCGTGAACGCCTCCTCGGTGAGCTCGGCCTTGGCCAGCGAGCCGCCGGCGTGCAGGTTCGAGCGCATGTCTCCCCCCTGGCGCACGCGTCGGAAGGCGGCGTAGCGGCCCTTGTGGCGGAGCGGTTCGCCGTTCATCAGGAACAGCCGGGTGTCGCCGTTCTCGGCCAGGGGGAGGTACTCCTGCACGATGATGTGGCCGTCGCGGGCGACGGCGTCGATCATCTGGTTGAGGTTGGCGGCGTCGTCGGCCCTGACGAGGAACACCCCTTCGCCGCCAGATCCCTGGAGCGGCTTGATGACCGCCCGGCCCTCCTCCCGCACGAAGCTCTTGATCAGATCGCGGTCCCGGGTGATCAGCGTTCGGGGCCGGACCTCCTCGGGAAAGAGCTGGAAGTACATCTTGTTCTCGGCCTTGGCCAGGCCGTTCGGGTCGTTGAGGACGATCACGCCGTGGCGCATCGCCACCCGCCCGAAGTCGACTGCGGCCGTCTTGGCCCACTCCCGCTTGCCCTTCTCGTCGGACGGGACGTTGCGGAGGAACAGCACGTCGAGGTCGTCGACGGTCACCCGCTCCTTGATCGCTTTCGAACCGTGGAGATCGCGGAGGTACGCCTTGCCGTCCTTGTAACGGGTGCGGGGCGGGCGGACGGCGGTGGCCCGGATGTACTCGTCGGGGTCGTAGGCGAGGTCGCCGACGCCGATGGTCCACGCTTCATGGCCTCGGTTGGTCGCCGCGACCGCGAGGCGGGTCGTGGTGTAGCCCGCCTCCTCGGTGGTGAGGTCGTTGACGACGAATCCGAACCGCATGCCTGCTCCGATCTTCCGGTGAGCCCCGTGTGCAGATCGTACGGCGTTCTACGCCGGATCGACGAGCTTCGCGAGTTCCATTCCCGCCCGTACCCGTTCGATGCGGTAGTGGGAGTCGGGGTGGTCGAGGAAGCGGGGTCGCAGGGGCGGCGGCCGGAGCACCTCGCGGCGCTGGAGCTCCTCGATCACCCCGGTGTGCTCGGGGGCGATCTTGCCGACGAGGAGGGTCTCGATCCGGCCCCCCGCTCGCACGTAGTCGACGACTGCCTGCAGGCCGCGGAGGTAGGCGGCGTCCTTCACGTACCCCCCGCCGCGGACCACTCGCATCGCGATCAGGAACGACGTTCGGGCGGCGAGGCCGACGTCGTTGCGCAGCATGCGGAACACGTCGAGGAAGTCCCCGCCGTCGGCGACCGCGTCGGCGGCGAGCACGCGGGCGGCGAGCGTGTGCATCCGGCCAGGGGTGAGCCCGCCCACGAGGTACTCGGCGAACACGGCGAGGCCCTCCTGGAGCTCGTCGTGGCGGGCGAGGCCCGACCCCAGCAGGCGCAGCGGCTGGGCCAGCCCGTTCCAGTAGGTGACCACGTGGGTGCCCACCTCGTGGTGGAGGAGGGCGTCCACCCGTGACGCCGGTATCCGCATCGACTCGCCGACGAGCAGATTGCCCGACGAGACCGTGAGCGAGGAGATGTCGTCGCGGATCTCCACCCGGGGCGAGATCGACGAGTCCATCGAGCGGTAGTACTTGAGCTGTTCCTCGGCCGCCGCGGCGAACGCGGTCGCCCCGATCCGTCGGCCCCCGCCACTCGACCGGTCCGGTACCTCGTCGAGCAGTTGCCTCGCGGTCTTGACCAGCTCGTCGGCGACGGCGCCGTACAGAGCGACGCTGGTGGGCAGGAACCGCGGCGTCAGCCGGTCGCTGATGAGCGACAACTTCAGTTCGAGCTCGGCCCGCTTCTCCCGGAAGAGCAGGTCCAGGGTCGGGTCCTCCACCCGCTCGATCCGGATGTCGAACAGCTTCCGCTTGAGCAGCGCCGGGTCGACGTTGTGGGGGCGGTACTCGAACCTCGGTGGCTTCGTGTACTTGCTTCGACGGAACTGGCGGAAGGCCTGCTCGGCGTTCATGGGAGTGACGGTCAGGAGCAGGTCGAACGACTCAGCGACGCTTGCGAGCTGGGCGTCGACCTCACGGACGGCCCGAACGACCGCCCGTCGTCCGAGTGCGTGGTAGTGGAGCGGCCGGGAGCTGGTCTCCTCCGTTGCGAACTCGAACGCGGCCTGCTGGATCGAGCGCGACACTTGCCGGACCAGGGCCCGACGAACGAGCGGGAACTCGTCGCCGGTTTCCGCATCCCGCCACACCGGGTCGAGCGCGATCCCGGCCTGGTGGATGTTCGCTTCGCGGGCAGCGGCGGCGGGAACGATCGGACCGTGGCCGTTCGGGCCCAGCCGTCCGGTGCTCCTCGTTCGCACCGCAGCCTTGCGGCCGAGGATTCGCACGTTCTCGAGCCGGCGAACGAGCTCGACAACGCTCGGTGTTCGCAGCAGCTTCTTGTCGACGACGATTTCGAACCCCGGTTGGGCGGTGTCGCTGTCGTCGGGGACGGCGCGACTCTCCCAGACCTCGATGATGAGGTAGCCACCGAACACGCCCGCCTGGGTGACCGCGACCCGCCGCACCAGTTTCTGGACGAACGCCGCGCTCGCCGGGTCGGTGGGGGCGATGAGGTAGGACGCCTCAGCGCTCACGAGCCGGCGGAGCAGCGGATCGGCGCGACCGCCGTGGGGGCGGTAGAGCACGAGGAACGGCAGTTGGCGATCGATGTGGATCCGCCCGTTGGGTGGTAGCTGTCGACGCACCTGGGCGCCGCGCTCGATCCGGTCCAGGATCGTGTCGGCCAACTGCCCCAGGCGCTCGTCGTCTGATCGGCTGCGCGCCATCGCCAGATGCTAGACCGCGGCGTCGCCGGAGTGAGATGTTCCTGCCGTGATCAGGAGCCGGCCGACGCGGCGGGATCGGCGTACGCGATCCACCACCGCTTGACCTCCCGGCCGGCGATCTCGTGGATCTCGCCCGCCGGCTCGAGCCGGTGCTCGCCGGCGATCAGCGGCTCGCCGTCGGATGACCACGCCTCGATCGGCTTGGTGGCGTGTGGGGCGCGTCCGAACTGCTTGAGCTCGAACTGGACGACGAAACCTGGCCGGGCCGGGATCATGGCAGTCTCCCCTCGATGCAGCGACGTGCAGTTTGCCCGGAGATTCTGTGGGTGGGAAGCCTGCCGTCAGCTCGCCGCCCTGATCGCCTCGATCAGCTCGGCCTTGTTCATCGACGATCGCCCGGCGATCTCCATCCTGGCGGCCCGATCGTAGAGCTCCTGCTTGGTGAGGTCCTCGTAGGCTTCGGTCGTTGCGGTCAAATCGGGGTCGATGGCGATCTGGACCGCGTCGAGCGCGTCGATGGCGTCGTCTCGCAGGTCGCTCATCTCGGCGCGGCCGGATTCGGCGGCCCGCTCCGCTTCGACCTCGATCGCCTCGATTGCCTGGGCCGACTCTGCGCGCGCCTGACCGGCGACCCGTCGGCCGCCGACCGCCACCGTGTCGACCACGTCGTCGCGTGCCGACCGGGCCGTACCCATGATCGTCGACGCCGACTCGGCGGTCTCGTCCGCAGCGGTGCGGGCCGAACCCTGCACGGTCGTGGCGACGTCGCACATGATCGACGCCACCCGCTTGCCGATCCGCCGCTGCACCCGTAGCGCGGCGGCGGGCAGCGGCGGCAACTGCGTTTCGAGCTGATCGAGGTAGTGGTCGAAGGTTCCGGTCAGCGATCTCACGGGAGCTCCCTGGGGTTGATTCGGCTTGATCCCGGTGATCGGTCTACCCGCCGCGACGGCCGATCAAACGGCGGTCGAACGCCGCAGAACTCAGCTCGCCGGGCGAACGTGCCGATAGCAGGGGAGCACGATCGACGAGAGCGCAAGCGAGGTCACGATGTACGGTCTGGTCAATCAGGCGATCGTCGACCTCGTCGTGACCGAGCACGGCGAGGAGATGTGGGATCGGATCCGGGCTGCAGCCTCCGTGGCAGAGACCCGCTTCATCGCCGAGGAGTTGTACGACGACGCGATCACCTTCGATCTCGTCGCCGCGACGTCGGAGGTCCTCGGGCTGGCTGCGCACGACGTGCTCGTTGCGTTCGGCCGCCACTGGATCCTCTTCACGGGCCGTGAGGGCTGGGGTCCGGTGCTCGACCTGGCCGGTTCCACGGTGCTGGAGGTGCTCGAGACGCTCGACGTGCTGCATCACCGGGTCGAGTCGTCGATGCCGGGAGCTCGGCTCCCCAACTTCCAGGTGACGAGCTCGGCGCCGCAGCGGATCGAGCTCGAGTACACCAGTCAGCGCCGGGGCTTGGCGCCGATGGTGGTCGGTCTCCTGACGGGGCTCGGCGAGCGGCTGAACGACCCGCACTCGATCACGCTCGCCTCGTCCGACGAGGACGACGACGGCTCGGTCCACCACTTCGTCCTCGAGCCCGCCGTCCAGCCAGCGGTACCGTGACTCGCCCGACCGACCCCGACCTGCTCGACCGCGTCCTCCCGTTCCACTTCCGAATGGGGCAGGATCTCGTCGTCGACCATCTCGGTCCGTCCTTGGGCCGGATCACCCCGGCCATCGCCGGGTGGCCGGTCGACCGATTTTGCCGCGTGGAGCGGCCCCGCGGCGTCGCGCTCTCGCAATGGGCATCGATCGAGCAGCTGTTCGGCCGGCCGGTGACGTTGACGGTGCTCACACACGGAACGACCGCGACCCTCCGGGGCGGATTCCTCGAACACGGACCGGGTGCGCTCTTCGCCGGGTCGCTGGTGGCCGACGACTTCGACGATCTCACCTCGCTCGGCCTGACGCTGCGCGACTTCGCTCACTGGGACGCCGCGCCCGACGCCGCAGCCATGAACAGGCTCCGTCGTCGCAGCGCAGAGGACTCCCGCACCCTGCTCGCCGACCTGCGGGCAGCGCTCGAGGCGAACGAGGAGCTGCGAGCGGCCGAGGCCGGACTCGAGCGAGATCTCCAACTCGCGGCCGATCTACGGATGCGAATCGACGTCGACGGTCTGATCAGCGACATCGAGTCGTCGGGTACCATCGCCGCCGTCGGAGTCGACGAGCAACGGCTCCTCGGCCAGCCGGTGACGTCGCTCTCGCCGACGCTGGCGGCGATCATCGCCGAGACCGGCACACGGCGGGGTCGTACCGGTCCGGTGGGCCGGGTCGTCGAGTTGGAGGATGGCGCGGTGTTCCTCGAGGTCCGGACGGGTCGGTTGCACGACGGCACCGTCCTGCTGGTGGCTCGGGACGTGACCGCCGATGCGGTCGAGCGGGAGGAACTGCGAGCGGCAGCCGAGGAGGATCCCCTCACGGGTCTGCCCAACCGCAGAGTGTTCTGGGACGAGCTCGCCTCCGCCCTGGCCGGCTCCGAGTTGGTGTGGGCGCTCGTCATCGACATCGACGACTTCAAGGCGATAAACGACCGCCACGGGCACCACGTCGGCGACGAGGTGCTCTGCCGAACAGCGGCCCGGCTCAAGTCGTCGGTTCGGCGCGATGACGTCGTGGCCAGGCTCGGGGGCGACGAGTTCGCCGTACTGTTGCGCAACGCGGACCGGGCCCAGGCCGAGCAGGTCGCGGACCGGATCGCTGAGGCGCTTCGATCGCCGGTCCATGCCGACGACGTCGTCGTGGCGGTCAGTGGCAGCATCGGCGGCGCCCCGGCGAGGAACGGCATGACCCCCGACGACGTCGTCGCCAGCGCCGACCTCGCGATGTATGGATCGCGCCGGATCGACGGTGCCGGCCGGGTGGGTTGGTTCGACGAGCGCACCGACTGGAGCGCCCGTCGTCGACGTGAGCTCACCGCCGACCTCGTCAGCGCGGTCGACAACGGCGAGCTGGAGGTGTGGTTCCAGCCGATGATGCATCTGGCCGACGGCCAGTTGGCCGGTGTCGAGGCGCTCGCCCGGTGGACGCATCCGGAGAAGGGCCCCATTCCGCCAGTGATATTCATCGAGCTGGCCGAGCGGGCCCGGATCGTGCACCAGCTCGACATGCTGATCATGGAGAAGGCGATCGGCGCCTACCGGGCCATTGCGGAGGCCGGCATCGACCGGCCGCACCTCGGGTTCAACATCTCACCGTTGTCGCTCAGCCAGGACCTGGCGGACCGACTGCGGGAGGCGGTTTCACGACACGAGGTCCCGTGGAAGCGGTTGGTGCTGGAGATCACCGAAACCACGTTCCTGCGGGACCTCCCGGCGGCGGCCGCGATCCTCAACGAGCTGTTCAGCAGCGGGATCAGCATCGCCCTCGATGACTTCGGTACCGGCTATTCCTCGCTCACCCACCTCCTCCACCTGCCGATCAACATCGTGAAGGTCGACCGTTCGTTCGTGTCGAACATCGACGCCGACCCCAGGGCGAGACAGCTCGTCGCCGGCGCGGTCGGGATGGCCAACGCGAGCGGCGCGACGGCCGTGGCCGAAGGGGTCGAGACCCCCAGCCAGGCCCGCTTCCTCGAGGAGATCGGGTGCTGGTATGCCCAGGGGCACCTGTGGTCACCCCCGGTCCCCGTCGACGAATTGCCGACCGTCGTGGCGATACTGGGGGCGCAAACGGTGCGCTGAAGCAAAGCTTGCCGTGGTGGGTACCTCTACCCACGAGCGCCGATTCCGTGTTGCCGAATGATTACGGTTCTGCCCTGTGCACGTCTCGTGCACCCATGGCCTCATGGTTGGTCGGGCCCCGTCCCGCTTCCCGACTGGAGACTCCTCATGACCGTCCCCTCGGACACCGACGTCCTCCCGCGCTCGGAGCACTCGGCGAACGACGCCGAGACACCGCCTCGGATCGTCACCGTCCCGGGTACCGACCAGCTCGCCGAGCGATCGACCGATCAGCCCGACGACGGTCGGTCCCGTACCCTGTGGTGGGCGGCCGGCGCGGTGCTGGTGGCGCTCGTCGTCATCGCCGGTGCCGTCTACTACGTGACCAGCCCGGTTCAGGTGACCCTGACCGTCGACGGGGAGACCCGGTCGATCGACACGAGGGCCGACACGGTCGGCGAGCTCCTCGCCGAGGCCGAGGTGGCCGTGACCGAGGCCGACCTCGTCGAGTCGGCCGTCGATGCCGAACTGGCCGAGGGCGACGAGATCGTCGTGCGCTACGCCCGTCCGATCACCGTGGTGGTCGACGGCACCGAGGAGGTGCTCACCACCACCGAGCTCTCGGTGGGCGATGCCCTCCACGCCCTCGGCGCACCCATGGACGGCGCGGCGGTCTCGCTCCCGATGACCGAGCTGCTGCCCCGATCGGGGACGACCGTGGCGATCATCACCCCGAAGGCCGTCACGCTCGACGTCGCCGGCGACGCGGCCGTGCTCACCACCACCGGCCGGACCGTCGGCGACGTGCTCGAGAGCGAAGGTGTGGCGTTGGCCGACAGCGACACCGTCAGCCCAGCGGCCGACACCGTGGTCACCGCCGACCTGACGATCACGGTCACCAGGATCCGGGTGGAGGCCGAGGTTCGGAGCGAGCCCATCCCGCACGACACCGCGGAGCGTGACGACCCCGAGCTGCTCGTCGGGAACCGTCGGGTGGTCACCGAGGGGGTCGACGGCACCCAGGACGTCACCTATGCGGTCACCTACACGAACGGCGAGATCACCGGCGAGGAGATCACCGACACGACGGTGACGAGCGAGCCGGTGACCGAGGTGGTCGGCGTCGGCACGAAGCCGGCACCGCCGCCCCCGCCCAGCCCGACCCCGGCCGCCTCCACCAGCGCCGCCACCGCCGACCTCAACTGGGCAGCGCTCGCTCACTGCGAGTCGAGCGGGAACCCGCGGGCGGTCAACCCGGCCGGCTACTACGGGCTCTACCAGTTCAGCCCGGCCACGTGGGCCTCGGTGGGTGGATCGGGCAACCCGGCCGACGCCTCACCGGAGGAGCAGACCAGGCGGGCCCACATCCTCTACGAGCGGTCGGGGGCCGGCCAGTGGCCCACCTGCGGACGGCTGCTGTTCACGTAGCCTCCGGTGGCCTCATGGCGTCGATGAGCCAATCCGCCACCGCCCGGTAGGCGGGCCGGCGGAACTCGACGGCGGCTTCGACCACCTCGTTCGGTTCGAGCCAGGCCGGGTCGGTGAGCTCCGCCCCGCTGTCGGTCGGGACGGGCGGGAGATCCGCTCGCCGTACCTCGACGTGCACCCATCGATGGACCTGCCCCCGACCGGTCTTCGCCGACCGGTACTCCTCCGGCAGCTCGTAGGCGGTGTGGAAGGGCGAGACCGACACCAACTCGACGTCGTTGGTGCCGAGGCCCGTCTCCTCGGCGAGCTCCCGGAAGGCCGCGTCGATCGCGGATTCGCCCGGCTCGATGCCGCCCTGGGGTAGCTGTCGCGAGCCGTCGTCGGTGTCGGTCCTCGCGAACGTGAGCACCCGCCCGTCGGCGCGGGTGACCACGATCCCGACGCCGGCTCGGAAGTAGGTCGCCGGACTGGGCGAGCCGCCCACCTCCATCTGCCCGGACCGCCGCCAGTGAGCCTCGGCCTCCTGTCGCTCGACGCTCATCTTCTTCGCTTGGTCCGCGTAGACGCGCCGGGCCCACCTCATCTGAACCGCCCACATGCCCACGGCCGCTGGAGCGGCGACCAGCCACGACCAGGTATACCCGGTGAGCGCCGTGACCGCGGCGCCGACTGCGGCGCCGGCGGTCAAGGAGGTGATGAGGCCGACCATCTCGAGGTGTCCGCCCTTGCCGATGGTGAGGATCTTTCTTCGCTTACGGACCATCTCCTGGTGGCTCGGCAGGAACGGAAACAGCTCGATGAGGTCGGGGTCGGTCGCCAGGCGGGAGGCACGGATCCGTCCGAGGGCGTTGATCAGGTCGGTGGTGAGGAGGTTGCGCTGCATCACCCGGCGAAGGGTGATGAGGCCCACGACCGCGACGGCGCCGAAGGCCGAGGCGCCGGCGAGCAACAGCTCGGCGCCCTCGAGTGTGTTGGCATCGACGATCAGGCCGAAGGCGAGGCCGGCGGCGCCGGCGATGGTCAGGAGCGTGTTGACCCGCCGATCGCCGAGCTCCTCGTTGGCGAGGAGCGTCGTCTGGGCGTGATCGATCTCCCGCAGGAGCAGCTCGTCCTTCAAGTCCACAGGGGCCCAAACGTAGTCCCGGCGGTGGGGAGCCGCCGCTGGTGCTCAGGACCTCGCCATCCTGCGGACGGTGGCGACGAGCTCGTCGAGCTTGCCGACCTCCTTGAACACGACCGCCACGATGCCGACGGCAGCCAGTTCCTCCGCCGACTGGCGGGGCACGGTCGTGGTGTGGAGGAGCACGCCACCCCGGACGCCGGCATCCAGCGCCTGGCGCCAGCCGTCGTTCGGTGCCGGTACCCGATCGACGACGACCACGTCGGGTCGAACGATGACGAGCTCGGGCGCGGCGTCGTGCGAATCGACGGCGGTGCCGACGACCCGCACCTGGCCGGACCGGCGCAGGAACTCGGCGACGAGGTTCCGGATCGGGTGTGCCGCCTCCACGAGGAACACCGATGGGACAGATGTCGTCATCGTCGTCGAGCGTCGGCCCTCCGGGTCGCCGGCGGAAGGGCCGAAGGTCCCCTTCGCGCCCCGAGCCACGGAGTCGGGCCACGGTCGTCGGGGTTTGGGCGGCGTTCCTCGTCGGCACCAGCTTGTGATCGGGACTTCCGGCCCTGTCGGCCCAACCTCCTTCGGACGACCCTCGAATCGGATACTCGAAGGTCAGGAGGCCCGATGATGGTTGGTGCAGTACTGGAGCGGGAGGACGTGGACGCCGTTCAGCGTGAGGGCCGTGACGTCCACTGGGCGTGGACGGTGCTGCGGCTGTTGCTCGGCTGGTCGTTTCTGTGGGCCTTCCTCGACAAGTTCTTCGGGCTCGGCTTCGCCACCTGTCGAGCGGCCGACTCGTCGGCCATCGACTTCGGGTGTGATGCTGCGATGATGAACGGTGGTTCGCCGACCTACGGCTATCTCAACTTCGCCACCGAGGGCAGTCACACCGGGTGGCTGTTCGACTGGATGGCACCGTCGGCCCCCGACGCGATCAACGCCGCCGACGTCGGCTTCATGGCCGCGCTACTACTTCTCGGCGTCGCGCTGATGACCGGGGTCGCGGTCCGGACCGCCGCGATCGGCGGCGCCGTGCTGATGGCGTTCATGTTCCTCGCTGGCGATGTGTGGCCGGAGAACAACCCGGTCAACAGCAGCCACGTCATCGAGATGATCGCCCTGCTCGGCATCGCCAGCGTCGGCGCCGGCCGCCTCAGCCTTCAACCGTGGGTCGACCGCACGATCCCCCCGCTGCGCCGAGTGCACTGAACTGGCTCTGCTCAGCGATGTGGAACGTCAACAACCACCCGAAGTCGCCCACTCGTCGCCGTGAACTAGTCGTGGGTAGCTCACTCGGGCAATGCTACCTATCGCTCTCGCCTCTCTTGTCTACCGTCCCGATCGACGGTTAACTGAATGACACCGATTGCGGGTAGGCATCTATCTCGGGCTCAACGGCGTGCTGTACTTTATCGACAGTTTCGAGAGGTTTTCGGAGCGTACTTGTGTGCGTACCGAAAGCCGAGCCTACTCCTACGCTCAAGTCAGCTCCATTGCGGACGAGATCGGCCAGCAGCTCGGCGACGATCGAGGACTAGTTTTCGTCGCTGGTAGCAACTCGGTCTACACGCTCGCTGGTTATGTGGCGGCGTTGCGTAACGGTCACGTTACCCACATTCTCGATCCGGAAAAAGTCGATGAGAATCAACAACTTGTTGCGACGTACGAACCAGATGCGATCGTAACTTGTGACGATGAAGGCTGGGTAGTCGCGCGATCGTCGAGCTCGACTCGGCCACATCCCGACATTGCCCTTCTCCTCGCGACCTCTGGGTCGACCGGCTCCAGCAAGTTCGTCAAACTCTCGTACGAGAACTTGTCAGCGAATACTGCCTCAATCGTCTCCTATCTAGGACTCCAAGGCTCCGATAGGGCGATCACTCTCCTCAAGCCCTTCTACTCGTATGGCCTCTCGGTAATCAACACACATCTTGCAGTTGGTGGCAGTCTTATTCTCACGAATCGCTCGATCCAAGAGCCTGAGCTGTGGCAGTTGGCTGAAGATCACGGCGCGACGAACTTTTCAGGTGTGCCGCACACCTTTCAGATGCTGAACACGATGAGCCGCGATTGGAATCGACTTCCACGGCTCCGGTTCGTAACCCAAGCAGGGGGTCGCCTCGACGCTCACTTGGTTCGGAGGTTCGCTAGAATCGGCCGAGATAGTGGCTGGGACTTCTTTGTCATGTATGGGCAGACCGAAGGTTCGCCTCGCCTCGCTTATCTGCCGCCCCACCTTGCGGAGATTCATCCAGACTCCATTGGAGTCCCGGTTCCCGGCGGATCGATTGAGCTCGTCGATGAGAACGCTGAAGTAATTGATGACTTGCACGTCGAAGGTGAGCTTGTCTATCGCGGGCCGAACGTGATGATTGGTTACGCGTTCTCGCGCGAGGATCTCGCCGGAAGGGAAGAAATCGAGTGCCTTCGGACCGGTGACGTTGCAGAGCGGATCGAGGGTGGCCTGTACAAGATTACGGGGAGGCTGTCCAGGTTTGTCAAGCCGCTTGGTGTCCGCGTGAGCTTGGACGACATCGAGCAAAGAGTGAGCGAGTGGTATGGCGCGTGCGCTGTCACCGGCACCGACGACGTGCTACGCGTGGTTTTGGAAGGCGACGGGGCCGACGTCGATCTGGTCAAGAAAAGACTCGAGGCCCGATACCGTCTTCCGACCTCCTTCTTCGATGTGCAGTGTATTCCGGAGATCCCGCATCTCGCTAGTGGCAAGGTGGACTACCGGTCTCTCTCAACTGCCTATTTCGATGATACGGACGAAGACTCTCGATCGCAAGGCGAGGCGTCCTTCATTCGACGCTTCTTGAGCGAGTTCAAGTCACTTCTGATCGGAGAATCTGAGCAAGTGATGTCGGTCGAAGATGCCTTCAGGAAGTCATTTGGCGTAGCCAGTGTTTCCGCTGGTGACAGCTTTGTGAGGTTGGCGGGCGACTCGCTCTCCTATGTCCGCACGGCAACCTACCTCGAGGAGTATCTGGATGAGCTTCCAGAAGGTTGGCATGAAATGACAGTTGAGGAGCTCGAGGCAGGCAGGCGCGACGGTATCAATGTCTAGTTACGAGAACGGTCGTTCGCCCAAGTTGCACTCGATCGCTTTGGTTCGGTCGATTGGCATTGTGTTGGTGGTTGCCAACCACTCAGGTGTGACGCTCGGCGGGCAACATCTCAATGGAGGTTTAAACCTACTGCTACTCGCGTCCGGCGTTTCGTTCGCTCAGTTGGCATTCGGTTCTGGGACTGATCACACCCTTCGACTCATGTGGCGGTTCGCCATCCGACTCGTCGTTCCGAGCATTGCACTGGCCCTCGCGACGGCGGTCATACTTCGAGAGTTCGATCTGTGGGAGCTAGGATTGGTAAGCAACTGGATATCTGCAAGCCGAGTATCCTTGTTTCCAATCTGGTACACCCAGGTTATCGTTCAGATGTTCGTCGCTCTTGCGGCCTTGTTTTTTGTGTTCGACCTCGTCCCTACGATCGAGCGCCGTCCTCTGCGAACGACAGTTCTGGCCCTGTTAGTATCTGTAGCACTTGCTACTGTTTCCAAGGGGTTCTGGGACACCGAGGTCGATCTTAGGGACAAACTACCGCACCTACTTGCATGGAACTTCATTGCTGGTTGGGTGATCTGGGCGCTCGGTCGAGAGGCTCGCTCGCAGAGAATGCGAGTTGTAGTTTCCGTCCTACTTGTAGTTGCGAGCCTGGCGATGTTCCTTCTCGTTGGCCTGGTGAATGGATCGAGTCGAGCAGTCATGCTTCCGCCTGCAATTCTGCTCCTTGTCTGGTATCCGTACGTAAGGGTGCATCCAAGGTTGCGACATGTTGTTCTCCTCATAAGCGGCTCGACCCTGTTCATCTTCTTATTTCATTACTATGCCTTTGCACTATTGACAGATGGACTGCGCCTGCTCGGCTTCGATTCCGAAGAATTGTCCCCGTGGATTGGCTTTGTCTTTGGCGTCACATTGCCAGTGCTGTTGTGGGTTGCGACCACAGCGTTCCGACGGTCATGGTCACCCAGATCGTCCGGGACCTCACCTGTTCTTGGGCGTGACCGTGGCCCTTCGGTTCTGGGAAATGCGAAGGTTTCGACACGTTCGCGTTGAGGATCGGATCACAGAGCAGTGGCCGTAAAGGACTGACGGCTAGGCGGGGACTGGGGATCCTTCGGCACGCGAGCGGCGGCCCCGAAGGGCTAGAATTGATCGGTGTCGCCCTCAGGTGGAGCCAGGTTCTTGGAGTCGGTCTGTGATCGTGATGGAGTGATGGATACCGCTGGGATGGATGAGCTTGTTGTCGAGGTCGTAAGCGATCGAAGGCAGCTCGAGCGCCTCGGGTCTAAGTGGGATTCGTTGTGGTCGAGGTCGCCGAACGCCGGACCATACAATCACCGACGGTGGGCCACGACATGGTTCGACCATTTTCAGGAACGGGACAGGCTCGTGGTCCTGGTTGCGCGAGCGGACGACGAGATTCAAGCAATAGCCCCGTTCATCCGCACCGGTATCGTCGGCCCGGTCGGACCGTTCGCTGCGCTCATCTCAGCCGGATCCGAGCTGGCTGATGACGGTGAACCATTGCTCGGTCCCAACCCGGCGCGCGCGGCCCAGGCGATCGCGCGACACCTGGTCGAGCTCGTCGGCTGCACTACCACATCGGTCCTGCTCCCTCGCCTGCCCGACGACGGTGCGCTCTTCCAGGCGGTGCAGTCGGTCACCGGCGCCCGCTCGACAGCAGCTCGGTCGGTGGCGTCGATCGTGACTGCCAGCACCCCGCGCCTCAGTCTGCGGTTCGATGAGTTCGACGACCCGGAGTCAACGCTCGCTCGGCTGGCGAAGAAACGCGACGTGCCCCGTCTGCGTCGACGGCTGGAAGAGCGCTCGTCGGTGGAGTATCAACGCCACGACGATTCGCCGGAGGCGTTCGAGACAATGCTCGACTTCCAACGAAGCGTCCGTGACGCCGGGGAGGAGCAAGGCCTGTTCTCCTCCCGTCGATCGACAGAGTTCGCACGATGCGCCTTTGCTGCCTTGGCTGCTGAAGGTGTCGCCGAACTGGCTGTGCTCCGTGCCGACGGAGCGCCGTTCGCCTTCGGGCTCGGCTACGTGGCGGGCAGTCGCTACGTCGGGCACAAGCTGGCCTACGACGCTGACTTCAAGAAGTTCGGCCCCGGACTGATGATGATCGATGCACTGGCGGCCGACGCGCTCGGCCGAGGCCTCGTCGAGTACGACATGGGCCGCGGCGCGTCAACGTACAAGCAACACTGGTGCAATCATCAGCGAAACGCCGTGTCGTTGGCGATGCTGCGCCGGGGCCGTCTCGGCTCGATCCAGCTCGCCGGTCAACGAGTCGTCGCGAGCCAGCGGATCAGGCGGCTCCGGACCTAGCTGGCCGCTCTGATCGAGACGCGGCGAGTCCGATCAGGTGATCGTGATGCTGACGGCCTGGGTGACCCGATCGAAGACCGTTGCGGTGTGCGTCAGGTCCTCCTTCGATGGCGGGATGTCGAGAATGACGGTTCGGTGGCCGTCGGCCCAGTAGCGAACCAACTCGGTCGCGACCTCGTCGTAGGATCCGACGAGGTAGGGGCAGAACGTGTCGTATTGCTGGAACGGTGTGAGCCAGTACGGGTTCTGCTCAGCGGCCGATTCCTCTGCCAACTCGGAGAGCGTCGCGTGCCACTGCGAGTCGGATCGACCCATCGCCAACTGGTGGAGGAGTTCGCCCCGCCGGTTGGGTGGGAATCGGTCATGTGCGACATGCCACGCGTCCGCCGACGACTTACGGCCGATGATGCCAACCCGGATACCGGTCTCGAGCCCGCTCGGTATCTCGAGCGTCTCGCCGGCCGGCTGGGGGTATTGAACTGCGACAGCCCTGAGGGCGGCTGCGGTCGCCAGCCCTGCGGGAGACGAGCCGGACATGAGCACTCCTGGCCGAAGTTCCTCCGGTACCGCCGGTGCGAGTCTCAGGCCATCGGTGTGATACCACTCGTCGACGCGGCTCATGACCTCACCAGCGGTCAACCCCAGAAGTATCTCGGTGAACGACTGCAGCCGGTCATAGCGGCGATCGTGCGGCGTCTTGTCGCCCACGGCAGCCAGGTCGCCGACGAACCCTCCGGCGATCATGTTCAGATAGATCCGGCGCCGATGGAGGAACGACAGGGATGCGACGAGTTTGGCTGCCGTATGTGGGTGCATCGTCGCCGGTTGGAGCGCGACGAGCGGAGCCAACTCGTCGGTCGCTCGGAGAATCTCCGACGCGACGAGCCATGGATCGACCAGGCTGTGATCGGAGTAGACGAGCATGCCCTCGTAGCCGTACTCGTCCGACCATCGCGCGGTCTCGACGACTCGGTCGAGGTACTCGTCGGCGCTGTACGTGCTCGACTGCGGACAGGTGGTGAAGACCTTGAAGGTTTCGAGTTCGCTTTCGGGGAGGGTCATGAGCAAGCCTCTGTCCAGTCATCGAGTCGGACCCATCTGTTGGCCGACGCCACCGCCAACGGCTCTCCGGCTTCGTCCAGCTGCACGTCGCCTGGTGTGTCGGTGGGAGACAGGACCTCGCCGATCGTCACGCGGGCCAACCGGAGCTCACGGTCGCCGACGGTGGCACGCGGCATCGACCACGGGCTCTCGAAGGGGCGAAAGTCAGCGGCGCGGACGTGGGCCTCGATGTCGAGTGCGGGAAGGTTCCAGTCGACAACGCCGTCATTGGGCTGGCCGGTTCCGTAGAACTCTCGAAGCTCCAGGGCCTGCCTTCGTCTGGGGACCAGTGCCGGGTCCTCGGCCAGCTGATCGATGAGCTGCTTGATCAGCCGGAGTCCTCGGCGCGCGCACTCGGCGGACAAGGTGAGTCCGGTCGCGCCTTCTGCGATCGGAAACCGATCCTCGTAGGCGATCGCCCCTTCGTCGTAGTTCTCGGTCATCTCATGGACGGTGACGCCGTGCTCCTGATGCCGGTTGGCGATCGCCCAGCTCGGCACGTTGATACCCGCAGCCTCGGGGAGTGGCCCTGGGTGGAGGTTCCAAGCGCCAACGGCGGCCAGGTCGAGCACGGCTGGATGGACCTTGTAGAGCGAGTGCACGTTCAGTAAGACGTCCGGACGTACGGCCGCCAGCTCTGCGGCGAGATCGGCTGTCCTCAATCGTCGAGCGTCGAAGGTCATCGGATGGTCGCCCGACGTGCTCGTGCAGGTCGCACCGGGCTGCACGGCGATGGCCACGATCTGGTGAGCCGACCGCTCCAGCATCGCTCTCGTGCGCGAACCTGCGGCTTCATCTGCCGCCAGAACCACCCGGAGCGACCTCATCGGACCATCGGCGGGCGGACGGTCGACAGGCTTGCGGTCATCACTCGAAGCTCTCGCTGAGTGCCTTGGCGATTGTCCGCGGCGTCCGCATCGAGTCCAGGTCGAGATTATGCGCAGGAATGCGCCGACCGGCGAGCTCCTCGGCTGCCATGAGCAGCTCGACGAACCGAAGCGAGTCCAGATCGCCCGATTCGATCAGGTCGTGATCCGGGCTCGTAACGTCAACGAACAACCGGTCCTCCAAGACATCAACGATCTGCTCGGGGGTGATCGCGTTCGTCGTCATCGGCTTCTCGCGGTGAGGTCTTCCGAGAACCGATCCCGCAGTGCTGGCCGGTCGACCTTGCCGTTCACGTTCGTGGGAAGCTCGTCGAGCTGGAGCCAGCGCTGGGGAATCATGTATCGGGGGACCCGTTCGGCGAGCGCCTTGGCGAGCGTCGAAGGCTTGACGGCGCTCGATGACACGTACGCAGCACATATCGCCATGCCGTCGAAGCCCCCGGACTCGATTGCGACAACCGCCGAGTCGTCGACGAGGTCGACCGCCTGTAGGGCGAGTTCGATCTCGCCGAGCTCGATTCGGTGACCACGGCTCTTGATCTGGCTGTCGCTCCGCCCCACGAAGAGGTAGTCGCCGGACGGAAGCAGCTTCGCCAGGTCTCCGGTCTTGTAGAGACGCCCGCCACCGTCGAGATCGGTCCGGAAGGCGCTCGCGGTCTTCTCGTCGTCTCTCCAGTAGCCGGGGCTGAGTCCCACGCCACCGATGTAGAGGTCGCCGACGACATCGGTGGCCGCTTCGTCACCCTCGGCCGCCAGGACGACGAGCCGTTCCCCGGTGCACGGCTGTCCGATGGGCAGCGGGGCCGACGAGTCGTCAGGTGGAGAATCGACCTGGAACCAGCTGCTCGCGATCGTGGCCTCCGTCGGGCCGTACAGGTTGGTGAAGGTTGCGTGGGGCAATCGCTCCATGAGCGTGATCAGGGTCCGCGTCGGTAGAACCTCGCCGCACCACATGAGCCGTCGGAGCGTCGGAAAGTCGCCGGGCTCGATCACGTCGAACCTGACGAGGAGGTTCAACGCCGACGGAACGGAGAACCACTGCGTCAAGCCGCATGCCCGGATCCATTCGGCAGTGTTCGCGGGGTTGATGTTGACGACCGACGGCACTGGGTAGAGCGTGGCCCCGGACGCAAACGCACCGTAGATGTCGAACGTCGACAGATCGAAGTGGAGTGGGGAGTGACCGGAGACTCGGTCATCCGGCCTGTAGCCGAAGTGGTTGACAGCCCAATCGATGAACGCGGTGACGTTGGCGTGCGTGATCATCACGCCCTTCGGCACGCCCGTTGAGCCGGAGGTGAACAGGACGTGGGCCAAGTCATCGGAGCCGATCGGGGGCCGAGGCGTCGGCGAGCCGTCCTGGCGATCGACATCGGTGGCATCGAAGACCACATCGAAGGTGCTGCTGGCGCACTCGACCCGTTCAAGTGTTGCCACCGCGGTTCCCTCGATCGTCGCGGTCGTCACGAGGTCCGCAGCGTCAGCATCGGCGACGATCAGTCTGGGCTCGGACGCGCTCAAAACCAGTCCAGCTCGAATGGCTGGTGACTCGGGATCGATCGGTACGTAGGCCGCGCCGGCCTTGTTCGTGCCGAGCATCGCAACGATCGCGTCCGGACCCTTCGCCATGCAGAGGGCGACGCGATCGCCCGGCTGCACGCCGCTCTCGACGAGCTGTCGGGCGAACTGATTCGATCGCTCGCTCAGTTCTCGGTAAGTGTGACGGGGGCCGTCAACGGACGCGACTGCGCTGGCATTGGGCGAGTCGACCGCCCACTGGTCGAGTCTGTCGAACAGCAACTCGTCAGACATGCGCGCCACCCGTCACCTCTGCCTCGTGTCGTCTCGGAACGATGTCCTCAAGATGTCGTCCGACGACAAGGTTCGACACACGTAATCATGCCCAAGCGCTGAGTAATGCGACCCATCGGTTCGATGTCATCGGTGAGCGTGCCCTCACCCGAATAGCCGGTAGTGCCCCATCCACCATTCGCCGTCCATTCTGCTCAACGTCGAGTTTCCGGCTGCTGCCGCTTCAGCCAAGGCGGGATCCGGCGAGTGCACAAGCACGCGAGTGGTCGGGCGAATGAGGCATCGGCGGGTCGCCAGCGCTTCGAACAGCGGCGACTCCAACCGGCCGTGCACCGCGCTCACCCCTGCCTGTGAAGCTTCGGCCAGCAGGTGATCCACCACGAGGTCCACGGTCGAAGGCGTCGCGGTCAGGTTGACGACCTGAGCCAGTCGACCCTTCGGGAAGTAGGCGATCCACCAGCCGGCGGGCCGCCCCTCCTCGGTCAGGACCATGCGCCGCTCGAGTGGACCGCGGCTCTCGACTGCCGCCATCTCCCGGAAGATCCAGGTGAGGAACTCGTGGTCGTAGTCGACGGTGATGCGACGTTGCCTGAAGACACGTGGCGGGTCGAGGAGGTCGTCGATCTCGAGCGCTCGGCTCTTCTGGCCGGCGGGCGAGGGCGCAAGGCTGAGCGGCGGAACCTTGGTGGTGGCCCGGTCGAGCAGGCGGGCGGCTGGGCCGAGTGCTGTCGCCAGGGGACCCCCATACCTGATGTCGCCCAGCCGACGAGCGGCGGGATCCCACGGCCGGAGGACTCGCATCCAGCCGAGCGAGTGCAGGTCGATCGTCCTTCCGCCGCATCGCTCCCACATGTGGCGAACGACGGCCGTCGCGCCATCGGTCAGCGTGAGATCCTGGGGACCAGCGAGGAACCGGCGAAGCAGCAGTGCCCCGGCCAGCCCGGCTCGGGCATCGGGATGGGTGACGAACTGTCCGCCATAGACGCCTCTACGGGGCTCCCCGTCCACGAGCAGACGACGCACGTGGGCGCCGATGAATCCGAGGATCTCGCCGTCGGACTCGTAGACGAGCGACGGAATCTCCGGATCAGCCCACGGATGGTCGAGGAATGTCCGCTCGAAGTACTCGGCAAGGCCTGCTGGCGGAGCCTGTTCCGCTGAGCGGGCCACGATCGTCTGGAGCGCGGCTACCTGCTTCGCGTCGTCACGGGTGAACTCTCTGATATCCGCCATCGTCGATTGCCTCCAATCTCAGGGTCGAGGGGTCTCGTCGGTGTGGACGATCACGTTCGACCTGCGCCATCGTACGGATCAGCCCCTGCTTCGTCTGTCGTTCCGGACGCCCATTCACCAAGACACCTCGTCGGTGAGCTCGAAAGGGACGAACTTGGCGACCGACCGGGGTGGCTCACTCACGACGTGCTCGCCGACGACGACCCAGGCGTGGAATCGGTAGGCCGGCGACGAGGCGACACCTTCGGTGTCCGGCATCACCCCGAGGCGGACCGTGGCCGCCGTGCCGTGGCGCTTGAGGAGCTGGCGAAGTGCGAGCGATCGTCGGAGGCAGGTGGCGTCTGGCACGAGCCGAGCAGCTGCTCGCACCACGGCGCCGAGGTCCTCGGCTCGCCGAATCGTCGTGGCCAGGGGCTTCGTTCCCGTTTCGGGAGGCGGTGCGACGCGAGCGTCGAGCCATGAGGCGGTCGTCTGGTAGCCGCACCGATTGAGTCGCCGATGGATGACCGCCAGCAGAACGCCCGCCCGCAGGAACTCCACCGGGTGGCCCACCAGTGGAAGAACCCGACGCAGATCGACCATCCTCAGCCCCCGCCAACGGCGTTCGATGGCGCGGTCGGGCTCGACGAGCTCCACCAGCGCTGGATCTCTTCCAGCACGTGCACGAGTCCCTTCTCGGTCCGCTCGTAGTGGAGCTGGACGATGTCTACCGCTTCAGCAACCGTCGCGAGACGGTCGAACGTCGACCGCCGCTCGTCTCCTTCGCCCAGGTGGAAGGAGTGCCCAACGAGGACGAACAACGCTTCGGCCGGGGCCAGCCGGTGGCTCCGGCCTTCGGGGTCGCCGGGCGGTGGATCGAGAACGAAGATCATGTCGACCGGCTGCGCCTCGCGGCCGCGCCACGATCCACCGTCAACGATCTCGTAGCGGCGCTTTGCGCTGTTGGTGGCGACGGTACCCACCTCGATTGCCTGCGGGAGCTGAGCGATCTCGACGCTGTGGGGATGGAGGCGTGCTCCCGGGTACGCCGGCGCCACCGTCGGTCTCGCCGCTTTGGCCTGGCCGGAGGAAGGGAGCGTGATCGCGGCGCAGTCGTCGGCCACGTGGGCGAAGCCGAGCGCAGCGAGGGCCGAACCGACGGTCGACTTGCCCCAGCCCGATTGGCCGGCGATGGCGATCGCTCCTCGCTGCATGCCTTGATCGCTGCGTGGTCTGGCCACGACGGCGGCGTGGAGCACGACCAGCCCGAGACGCGACAGTGCGGTCGGGATGACGTGGTCGAGAATGAGGTGGACGAGCGTCGGGTCGTCCAGGCCGTCCGCCCACCAGCCGATCGTTCGTCCGTCGGTCGAGATCGTGAACCGCGCACTGTCGGTGAACGCGAGGATGAACCCCGTTGTGAGTCGCCCGATTCGCCAGCCGGTCTCGGGCTCGTCCGCGAGCCAGGTCACGTCGAGCAGGTCTGGCGCCGCGTCGAGCTGGACGATCTCGATGTCGGCGCTCCGGGCGTCGCTGATGGAGGGCAGGTTCAGCTCGACATCCGACGCTATCGCGTGACCATAGGCGAGCTGGAGCACTGCGTCGCTAGCTCCGGCCGGGACGGTGGGCTCCCGGCAGCAGCGTCGAGGTGTCGTCGGCCAGCTGAGTCACGTCGCGGTCAGAAGCCCAGCGTCGACGAGCTCGTCGAGCAGGCGGCCGACGTCGTCGATGGCTCGGCTGCGCTCGATGCCGAAGCGCTCGACGACGGCGTCGGCGATCTCCGTGCGATCGAGCCCGGAGGTCAGCTCTGACCAGATGAACGCTCCGGTGGGGTTGAGACTGAAGTAGAGCTCGCTGTCGAGGTCGACAAGGACCATCTCACCCGCTACTTCACGACTCATGACCTGAGGTGATGGTTTGTGTGTCATCTCGTCTCTTGCGCGCCCAGCCGAGCCCTCGACGATACCGAGGTGTTCCGGCTCCAGGCCAGGCATCATCGATGATGAAACTTGCTCACCCGTGCGTGGGCTGTCAGGACCGGCGGTGAGGGTGAGCCAAGGGAGGCGATCGATAAGCTCGAGGCAGTGCGGTCCCTTTGGTCGAGTGCTCGGAGGTATCCACGATTGCTCGGCGGGGCTGCGCTGGGTCTCTGTGCGCTGGTGTATGGCTATTGGGTCGCCAGCGCCTCCTCCGCGGCCGAACCGACCGGCGATGCGATCGTCGCTCACGCGGGACAGGGCGGCCGGCTCGTACGAGCGATCGACCTCGCCGAAGACGGCGCCGCTCCGGCACTGGTGATCATGTTCGGCGAGACGGTTTACCAGGGTTTCGCCCGAGACCTGTGCGGTCAGACCGAGCCGTACGAGGTCTTGTGCCCAGTGCCGTCCTCGTCGTCCACTCGCGGCGAGGCCGAAGCTCTCGCAGAGCTCGTCGAGGAACGGGGCTGGCAACGCATCATCGTCGTCACCTCCGATTACCACCTCCGCCGAGCCGCGTACCTCGACCGACGATGCGCAGGCGTGGAGACGGCTCCGGTCGGGGTCGTGTACGCCGAGCGGACGGCGTACGACTACCTGTCCAGTGTCGTTCGAGAGATGATGGCGTGGCCGCTGGCGGTTCTTCGTCGTTGTTGACGGAGCCAGAACAGATCAGCCTGCTGCTCCCCGCGGGTTGTCGAGGTGACGGAGGACCGCTTCGATCTGGATCAAGCCCCAAAGTGCCAGGGCCCGTCCTGCACCTGCCGAGGCCCGCATGGTTTGATCTGTCTCGTGCCACGCCGCTTGCGCTTCGGCCACGTCGAGCCAGCCCCGATCGGCGAGATGGCCGTTCGCGAGTTCGCCAGGCGAGGTGTGCCGCTGGATCTCGTGCCACCACACCTCGCTGAAGGAGGCTTTCGATCGTCTCGTCACGATCGACTCGGGGAGCAGGTCCCGGAGAGCATCGCGCTGAAGGGTTCGCTTCCGTTCCGGTTCGTGATGAATCGATGCCGGGATCCGGCAGGCGAACTCCATCAGACGCCGATCCAGGTAGGGATGCCTGGTTTCGATGCCCGCTCGAGATCCGATCCGGTCGAGCATCAGCCGCGACATGGCCTCATAGCCGGTGTCGTTGATGCGGAAGACGGCGTTGGCCCGGTGACCTCGATGGAGTCGAGGGATCTGCCGTGTCAGTCGGCGCTCGTCGAGTCTGGCCGCACTTCGGGCTGCTCCTGAGACCCACGGCGCCCGTTGGGCTCCGGGTCGCCGCATCCAGCCGGGCTTGTGGGATTCGGCCAGCGCCCGGGCGAGCAGTCTCGATGCCCTCCGGCTGTCGCCCGATGTCCACGCCGTCGCAGTGCGCCAAGCCGCTCCCAGCTCACCCGTCACACAGAGCTCGGTGAGTATGTAGGACGAAGCGTCGAGCCAGTGGTCGCCACCGTGACCGGTGAGCATCACCCGGCCCCCGCGATCGAAGATCCTCCTGCCGATCTCGACATGGTCGGGCGCGTCCGGGGGGAGGGGAATGTCACTCCAGAACGCCACCTCGTCAGCGACCCAGCGAGAGCGCTCGTTGTCATTGACGACCGCCTCCCATCGGAGCCCGAGATGGTCGACTGCGGCCTGGATGAATGGCATCTCGTTCGACCGCGGGGCGTCTGCGAAGGTGCACGAGAACGCATGAACATCGGCGCCGGCCCGGGCGGCGGCAGACGCCACGGAGGTCGAGTCGAGCCCGCCGCTCACCTGGCAGGCGACCGGGCCCGCCGGGATGCGGCAGCGGACTGCCTCGTCGAACAGCTCCCTGAACCGCTCTCGGTAGTCGTCGCGAGACGGGAGCAGGATTGGATCGTCGAGCGGAGGAAGCCAATAACGAACGGTTCGCAAGCTGCGGTCGAGCTGCAACAGGTGGGCTGCCGGCAGACGATGCACACGGGCGATCACCGTGTCGGTCGCGCTTTCGACATGGCCGGAGAGGTATTCGCCAGCGATCGCGACGTCGATGTCCGAAGGAGCCTCTGGCATCGCCACGATCTGGCGAAGCTCCGACGCAATGACGAACCAGTCCGGCGAATGCCAGTAGTGGACCGGTCGGACGCCCATGTGATCCCGGTACGCCTCGATGGTCCCTGCAGGTGTGACCGCGACGAATGCGAAGTCACCGACGACACGGTCCCCGAGTTGTCGACCCCAGCGCTGGTGCACCTCTGCGATCAGTTCGATGTCGGTGGTCTCGGTGGCCGGCTTGGGCCACCCCAGCGACGCGATCAGTTCTGCGCGGTTGTCGAGACGAACGTCACCGAGATAGAAGGTCCCGCTCCGGTGACGGTGGGGCTGACGCTCGATCGTCGCCGTCGACGAACAGTGGAGGGCGGCGTGGATCAGTGCGATGTCGCCCTCGACGTGGGTGGTGACGCCATCTGGTCCCCGGTGGCGCAAGGACGCCGCGACGAGCTCGATCGAGCGAGGTGGGACTGGTCGTCCTCGTCGGCCGACGATGCAGGCGAAACCGGCCACGGTGGGTTAGCGGGTGACCTGGCTCGAGACGCGAATCTGGTCCAAGTCGACACGACTTGGACCAGACAGGCACATCAAAGGCTCTCATCGCGAGAGCCAGGTCGACTCAGTTGGTGCAACCGCCGCCGTCGTTGTTGCCGCCACCGGTGGTGTCGGAATCCGACTGGTTGCCCTGTGACATCGAGCAACCGTCGATGTCGCTGCCCGGCTTGCCCGCCGTGAGCAGAGCGATCGATCCGTGAACAGTGAGCCGTGGGCTCTCGTAATCTTCAACCATCGGGACCCTCTCCGTCGTGATGCCCGCTGACTCCCGCCAACGACCCGCAGTTCGATCACCATACAGGGCCAGCTAGGTGACTGGATAGGGCCGCGCCTAGTGAACCTTGCCCAAAACCCCTGGTTCAGGCGGTCTCGATCGTGCCGAATCGGTGCTATTCGGGCCATCAGGCCTATCGGCCGCCTGCTACCGTTCACTGACCTGGCGCCGTGAGCCGGGGTTGGCCCGGGCGGACGCGGCCGCCGCGGAGGACACGGTGGACAAGCACGAGAAGTTGCCGTTCTGGCAGCTCGCGAACCGATCGATTCGCCGCGTGTTCGCCGCCGCGCCGGTGGAGTTCGGCGGCACGATCGTCTTCCAGGTGCTCGGCGCAGTGTCCCTGGCGGTCGTGCTCCTCTGCGGGCGATCGATCGCATCGCGGCTCACCGACGGACCGGCGGTGACCTCGGTTCGGGAGATCCTCGGCCCGGTGGCCTGTCTCGCCGGTGCGCTCTTCGTTGCCGGCTTGGCTCGCGTGTCGCAGTCAGAAGCCAGGGTCGTGATCGGGGAGCGGCTCGTCCGGCATGTGCAGGCCGACGTCATCGACGTGGCGGCATCCGTCGACTACGAACGGTTCGAAGAGCAGGATTTCAACGACCTCCGTGACCGAGCGGTCAACCAGGGAGCGAACCAGGCCCTTCAGCTCGTCTACGACCTCGTCGGCCTCGTCACGTCTGTCGTCACCTCGCTGTCGTTGCTCGTCGTGCTCGCCGCCACCGTGCCCAACATCTTGCCGGTGATGGTCCTGGTCGGGGCCCCGTTCATCGTCGCCGGCCGAGCTTCGGCTCGCCTCGCGTTCCGGGCTGCCTACGACCTCACGGCCGACGACCGCCTTCGCTGGTCGTTGTTCCGAGCTCTCGTTGGCAAGTCGGAGGCCAAGGAGGTGCGTGTTTACGACCTTCGTCGACCGCTGCGCGATCGGTGGGCTGACTTGTACGAGAGCAGGGTTCAGCGGATGCGAAGCGTTGCTCTGCGGCGGCTCTTCCTGAACGGGGGAGCATCGGTGGCTTCGTCGCTCCTGGTGGCAGTTCTGCTCGTGGTGGTGGTCGATGCATCGATCGACGGCCGTGTCTCGGTCGCCGACGCTGCAATTGCAATCGTCGCACTTCAACAGCTCAGCGCCCGAGTGCGAACGTCGGCCAACACTGCCGGTTCACTTCGGCAGTCGGCCCTCTTCCTCGAAGACTTCGAACGGTTCCGCCGCCAGCGGCGGACCGTCAGCGAGGCCGCTTCCATCATCCCGCTTCCGGCGTTCTCATCGCTCGACGTGCGCAGCCTCTCGTTCCGCTATCCGGGCACCGACCGAGAGGTTCTGACCGACATCGATCTGCACATCGGACACAACGAGGTCGTCGCCCTGGTCGGTACGAGCGGCAGCGGCAAGTCGACCTTGGCGCACCTGATCGCCGGCCTCTACGAGCCCACAGCGGGTGTGATCACCTGGGACGGCCAGGACGTCACTGCGATCGATCGGGCCCGGTACTGGGCGTCGGTTGCCATCGTCTATCAGGACTTCGTCCGCTACGAGCTGACCGCCGGCGAGAACATCGCGCTCGGCGACCACCGACGCCTCGACGACCACGTGGGGGTACGGCTGGCTGCGGAGCGGGCGTCGATCGGGCACGTGCTCGATCGGCTCCCGAAGGGCTATGAATCGATGTTGAGCCGAACCTACGATGACGGTGTCGAGTTGTCCGGCGGGGAATGGCAGCGGTTGGCGATCGCTCGCTCGTTCTTCCGTGACGCTCCCCTGGTGATACTCGACGAGCCGGCAGCAGCGCTCGACGCTGTGGCGGAGCGGGAGCTCTACGATCGCCTGCGCGAGCTGTGCGTCGACCGGTCAGCGCTCCTGATCTCCCACCGGTTCTCGACCGTTCGACTCGCTTCTCGAATCTATGTGATGCGCGACGGTCGTATCGAAGAGCACGGCACGCACGACGAGCTGATGGCGAGGGACGGTCACTATGCAGCGATGTTCCGGCTCCAGGCCGCTGGGTACGTCGATGTCGTGTGAAGCATCTTCAGCTTTCTCGAGGTGTCGGCGTTGACCAGGCCGGCTCCCCAACTCTTCGATCTCCTAGCTGGCCGCGATGTGGCGGACGGTGATGGCCTGGTCGAATCGGCCGATGAGCATCGACTGACCGGTCTGCTCCTCGAGGCGGTCGAGGCTGGCAACGCGAGCCTTTGTATTGCGGAGACGAGCAAGCTCGGAGCACTTCATCTGGCTGCCGAGGCTCACCATCGGCGTCTGTGGTTGGTCCTGGCGGATGTCGTCGATGGGCTGACCGAACTCGGTATCGACTGCGGTGTGCTCAAAGGAGTGGCGAACGAGGCTCGTTGGTTCGGCCCGCTCGGGCAGCGACCGAGCAGCGACATCGATCTGCTCCTCGCCCCCCATCACGTCAGTCGGATCGATGAGGTCCTGCAGCGATATGGCGGCGATCACCCAGCGCCCACAGAAGCGACGAGCCTGGCGAGGAGAGGCCTTCTGCAACATGTGCACTTCGAGTATCGCGGGGTGGTGATCGACGTGCACCTCGATCCGCTCAAGCTCGGCGTGCCATCACTGACCGCTGCAGACATGTGGGCGTCGACGTTGACGATCTCCCGACCGGACGGAGGTGTGGTGAGCGTGTTGAGCACCGAGGCTGCCCTCGTTGCCGCACTCACCCATCTCAACAAGGACCGGTTCGCCTATCTCGGTGCGTACGAAGAGATTCGTCGAATCGTGGCCGATCCGACTCTCGACTGGAACGGCGTGATCGACCTGGTTGAGCGCGAAGGGCTCGCTCCGATCGCGTGGTGCTGCCTCGACGCAGTGGCCGAGGCGATCGACATCGATCATCGCTGGCCAGCAGCGGCCGGTCTCCGGGCCGAAGCCTGGCGTCGGGTTTGGTCGCCCAGGTCTCGGTTGCGGGGGCATGACGGGAGGATCGAGTCGTCGAACAAGCAGAAGCTGCTGCCCCTGCTCATGCCCGGGAGACTGCGCGACGCCCGAGCGGAATGTCGACGTTTCGTCCTACCACCCCCGGCTCTTCTCGATGTTCACCGTCCCGAGACGCGGGGCCGCGCCTACCTGCGACGGGTCACCATCGATCGAGTCAGATGAGGCTCACCACCCGTTCCGTTTCACGTAGCCGACGGCGACGATCTGATTCGGCTGTCTCCGGGCCAGGAGAGCGATCGATGTTGTCGGGTATCATCTACCGGCAGCTCAACCTGGGAACACGCTGGTCCTGGCAGTTGGCTGGTGGGCGTTGCCCGCGAGGAGGAATGTGAGCTTTCGCGAACTCGTGGCCGTGTTGTGGCGTCGGCGATGGCTGCTCGCGTTGCTGGTGGTTTTCAGCGTCGTTGCGGTCTATCTGGTGGGTCGTCCGGCGGGGGCAACGGGCGACACGTTCGGCGGCCGAGTGGCCCTCTCGATTCTCGACAGCGATGAGGGGGGTGAGTCGGTCGACTTCTACAGCTTCGTGACCAATCAGACCGACGACATCGCCAGGCCGGTTGCCGAGGACCTCGGCGAGGGAGTCTATGGGAGGACTTCGACGATCGATGTTCTCCGGTTGACGGTCGCAGCTTCGACGATCCCCGAGCTGGGAACGATCACGATCGACGTGGCAAGTCAGCCCGATGAGGACACAGCGGCGCTTGTCCTCGACAAGTACAGCGAGTACCTCATCGAGTACAGTCGCGACCGGCGTGTATCCGAGCACGAGGAAGACCTGGCCCGGCTCACAGCACGGGAAGTCGCCATCCGTGAGCGGATCGGGGAGTTGTCCGACTCCCTCGACACCTTGCGTTCCCGACAGAGCCTCGAAGATCAGCAGGCTGGCCGCCCGCTCGATCCGGTTCTGGAGGCCGAGCTGTCGTCGAGCCTGGGCTCGCTCCAGACCGTCCTCGCCGAGAACGATCGGCTCTCAGGCCTGACCGACAGCGATTTGACCCCACTGTCGGTCACGAGCCCGCCGTCGGTTGTTGTCGAGGAGCGTCCGCCGAGTCCGCTCAGCTTCAGAGCTCGGCTTCTGTTGGCCGTGGTGCTCGCCGTGTTACTGGGCGTTGTGCTGGCGTTCGCGCTCGACCGGGTCGACACGCGGCTTCACGATCGCAAGACCACCGAGGCCGCTTTTGGGCTGCCGGTCTTCGCGACTGTTCCCCCGCTCTCCTGGCGTCGACGGCGCGGTCACCAGATCCTCGCTGACACCCACCCAGGCGCAGCCGTTTCGGAGGCCTACCGACTTCTTCGATCGAATCTCGCCAGAGCGCGCCGTCTCCAGCTCGCGGCGACCGGAAGTCAGCTCGAGCAATCCGGCGGGGGAACCGTGATTCTGGTCGGATCGGCCTCAGAACGGTCCGGGAAGACCACGACGGTCGTCAATCTCGCGGCCGCTGCCGTCGACGCCGGGCGCTCGGTGCTCGTCGTGAACGCAGATCTACGTCAGCCCGCTGTCCAGCTCTATCTTGGTGTCGGCGAGCGTGTTGGCTTGACCGACGCAGTCGACGCGATCGAGGAAAGCCCATCATCCGGGATCGATCTCGGCCGCTACACACAGAAGACGACCGTGGACCAGGTCGACTTGCTTCCGAGCGGTCATCCCGTGTCGAACCCCGGTGAACGGCTGTCGCTCGCCCGTCCGCTTTTCGAGCAGGCACGGACTGGTTATGAGCTCATTCTCGTGGATACGCCGGCGATGCTCGCAGGCAACGACGTCGGCGAACTCATGCCATTCGTCGATCTCGTGCTCGTGGTCGCCAAGGCCGGGTCGACCACCATCGAGGAAGGCCAGTGGACGGCGGAGATCGCCGAACGCCTCCAGGCGCCAGTTTGCGGCGTGGCCCTGATCGGTGCTCACTCCGATCTCGAGCGCACCAAGCTTTCACAACGGCTCAAGCGGCGGGTGACGAGAGCGCTCGGTAGAACCGATCCCTTCGCGGCGGCCGAGGTCGACCCTGGGGAGCCCGACGCCGAGGTTGCACAGGTCTCTGAGTGGATGCACTCGGCGACGGCGGACCGTCAGGCTGGCGAATCGCCGCAGGGCGCGGCGGCGAAGGACCCGCAGGCGGCGGACGGGGCGGTGGCACCTCTGCAGCCCAACGGGTCGGCTCGACAAGGGCATCTCGACGACGGAGTCAGTACACAGCTGGAGAGCTCGGCGAGCGGCAATGGCTCGGCCAACGTAGGAAAGGCCGACGACTCCGGAATCAACTGGTTCGACGCCACGGCTGAGATTCGGCTGCCGATCCAGAGGCAAGCGAAGTCCTCGCCGGGATCTGAGAACATCGGCCTTGCACCCCTCGACGGGCTCATTGACGAGGATGAAGCGTGAGGTTCCCTCGGCTCATGTATCGCGGCTAGAAGCGGCGGTCGCCTCACGACCAGGTTCAGTTGGGCTTGGTCCTGCATCGGATCGTTTCTTCAACAACTCTTGCCGTCGTGTCCAGAAGAGTGTCCGGGCCGAGGGGGTGCAGAGGAGGATCGTCGCGATCGGGAGAAGCTGCGTTCGCTGTCTCACGAGAATGCCGAAGTTGCTGATTGACGAGAAGGCAAAGGCGAACACGAGCACGTAGAGAACTGCAAAGCCGATGTACGGGTACCTGATCATGTCCCTCGGCGCTCGCGCCAGTCGGTGGGCGTTGACTATGAATAACCCGATCAGGAACGTGCTCTCCAAGGCGGCGATCAATCCTGCTGCCCCCCCAGCTTCGTAGAGGAACGGGCGGAATAGCACCGTGATCACAGCCCACGGGAGGCCGAGTGGTGAGGTAGGCTGGACGGTCTCGAACTGAGAGCCGCCTTGGCTCGTGCGTTCTGTCGTCTGCTCAAAAACCTGGTTGGGATCGAGGCCCTCCTCCAGACCGAAGAACGATTGTAGCTGACTCATCAACAGGCCAGCGGCAGCCGCGAAGACCAAGAGGCCAGCCAGCTTCTTGGCTGTCGCTCCGTCGCCGTCGCTGCGACGGAGGAGAAAAGCTCCCACGAGACCGACCCCGAATATGGCTGCCAAGTGAGGTCTGACGACTGCCATACCGGCGAGGCCGAGGAACATCGTCAGGTAGCCAAGTCGCTGTTGTGTGAGGAGCCGGGCCAAGCCGTATGCCGCGGCGCCGATGCACAACGACATCCAAGCCTCCTTGCCGATACTCGACGGCCAGAACATCATCGATGGCAAGAAGAAGACGATCAGCGCGTAGGTCCTGCGATCGCCGTCGGGTAGGGCGAGAGCGAACGCTCGGTAGTAGAAGTAGAGACCCCAGAACGAGAGAATGGCGTAGAAGAGAAACCCGACGGTGAATGACGTTCCGATAAACGTATAGACGATACCGGTGAGCAGTCGAATGAAGTTGGTGCCTGGTCCAACGTTGAACGAGGTCTGGAAGATCGGCCCTCCGAACACGAACGCTCGAAACTCGGAAGCCAGCTCGGTGCCAATGCGGTGATAGACGGTCGCATCGCCTCCTCCGATAACAAACTCGGAAGCGAGGTAGCGAGCGTAACTGCCGAAGATCTTTGCCCCAAGCCCTGCGATCACGATCCCACGGACGCGTGGATCGCTTTCGACCTTCGATAGCATCCGGGCGAGGGGTGGCGCCAAGGCGATGAAGGTCAGTGGCCCGACAATGAACCCGATCGAGAGCGAGAGGGGGTAGTGACGACTGAACCAGGCGACGAAGAGGAGATACGGGACCGCGATTGCAAGGCCGAGATACAGCCGGCTCCTGTACCGCCTCTCGGCGCCCCGATCCTCGGGGCGGAGTATCGGCGTGAACAGCGTCGGCGTGCGGGGCGATACCCCGCTCACCCCTCTCCCGCCCCGCCATTGCACAGCTGGGCTCGGTAGAGCTCACCGAGTTCGGCGGCGGCTCGATTGAGGTCGAGCTTCTGTGAGTCGATCGCCGCGGCCTCGCCGAGTCTGCTGGCGAGCTCGGGATCAACGATGAGACGCTCGAGCGCCGCGCGGAGCGCGAAGTGATCCTCGGTCGGGACGAGAAGTCCGTTCGTCCCGTCACGGAGGATCTCTTCTGTGCCACCAGCCGACGTCGCGACACATGGCAGACCCGTCGCCATCGCCTCGACGAGGGCGATGGGAAACCCTTCGAACCGTGAGCTGAGGCAGAACACATCGAATAAGCCCAGGATGTCGAACACGTCATCGCGGGACCCGAGGAAGGTAACCCGATCGCTCAAGCCCCGCTCATCGGCGACGGTGACGAGCTCGTCGTGGGATGGACCTTCGCCGACGAGCGCGAGGTGAGCCTGACCGATCGGACCCGGACCGTCGAGAGCTCGGAGGAGATTGCGGTGGTCCTTCTTGGGGGTCAGATTGCCGACGGTGCCGATCAGGTAGCAGGAAGTCGGTAGCCCCGCCGCACGTCGGCGGTCAGCGAGATCCTCGTTTCGGCGTGGTTTGATCGAGGAGAGGACCGTTCCATGGTGGATCGTGTGGACCCTGGGGGCTCGATTGGCTCTGAAGGGCTCGATGGAGTTGGCGACGGAGTGGGAGACGGCGATCGCCGCCTGATTCCGATGGTAGGTGAGGGAGTTGACCACCCTTGTCGGCATTCGGTATCGCGGCCACAGGTTGTGCTCGGTGTGGACGAGCGCGGTGCCGCTCGGGGCGAGCAGGCGAGCGGCCACACCGGGAATCGGTGCATGGCTGTGGACGATCTGGTACGGATGTTCGGTGAGGAGCCGGCGAAGGCGCGGGACCCAGCGCTGGTTCGGCCGAGCCCCTCTTCCGAGGCTGTGGACGGCGAATCCACGAGCTTCGATCGTCGCGTGATGGAGATCCTTCCACGGGAGGACGTAGGCGACCTCGATCTCGAACTCGTCATTCATGAGTGGAAGGAGGTCGGCGATCAGGCGTTCGACACCACCGCGTCCGAGGCCCTTGGTCAGCCAGAGGCATCTTGCGGTCATCGATGTAACCTCCTCCGGACCAGCGTGTCCGCTGGCCAGCGTACAATCTGCGTGGTGCCGGGTCGCCCGGTCACCGTTCGTCGCGGCAGGTCCACTCAGTCGAAGGCGTGGCCTGTCAGGTCGTGGAGGAGTGCTTTGTCGGCTGCAAAGTACTCCCGGAGCTGATCACCGAACCGCTCGTCTGGTCGTTGGTAGGTCCCCTGGCCGAGGTTGGCTCGGACGAGCGGAGCCAGCAGACCTGTCTTGGTCGTCAGTCCGAGCGAACGCTTCACCGATCCCAGTGCCAGGACTGCACGATGCGCGGCCTGGCTTCGTCGCCGGGTCGTGGAGACGTTCCAGGCTCGAAACTCGATCTCGGTGTGGCGCAGGTCCAGATGGTTCAGAACCTTTGCCCACGAGTCGGCCGGTGTGGTCGAGATCTCATCCAAGGTAAGGAACAGCACGCGATCACGGTCGACAACCGACAGGAGGTCGTGGACCTGAGCGCCGAGCGAGCAGGAGTGCCCATACGCCATGTGGCCGGGGTCTCCTTCGGGTATGCCGAAGATACCGACTCGCTCCCCGGCGGCACGTCGATCCGACACGTTCCACGCTTCCTGCAGGTCGCTAATGGCTTCATGGCCGGTAAGCAGCTTCTGGGAGTGAAGCGATGGAACCATGTCTACCGGGTCTCGAAGGCAAACGATGAAGCGTGCCTCGGGCCGGTCGTCGAGAATTCGTTGTGCGGCCCTACCATAGAGATACCAAACTGATGCATCGATAGCGGCTAGCTCCTCACCGCTGTGCTGATAGAGCTCCAAGTAGGCGGTACGGTCGAGCGGCCGCCCGAACGGTGAATAGTAATGCCCGGGTTCCTTCGCCTTGAGGTTGACGACGTCTGGATGCTCCGCGAGCCATAGGGCGATACTCGTCGTGCCGCACTTCGGGGCACCAATCACAAAAACGTTGGGCGGTTCGCCCGACTTGTGCTGCCAGCCCATCAGTGCCATCCGTTCGTTCTCATAGGCCGCAGGTCCCGGTACTGTCGGCGCTTCCATGTGTCCAGGAGATCTGGGAACCCAACAGCTCTGCTAGTCGAGGTTCCTCGCCGCCCAGGTAGGTTGCGACCAAACGCTCGTCGGCATCGGATGTCTCGGTAGTTGGGGCAGACCTGGTGTCGAGGTAGCTGTGATTGCGAAAGTGGCCTGGTGACCAATCTTCGAGATCGAGGAACCGGAGGACTTCACTGAAGGAGGACTTGGGATCTCCGAAAAGGTCCTCACTTCTCAATATGCAAAACTGGCCTCGATCGAAGAGCCGGAACCATCTCTCGAATTGCTCAGAGTACCGAGAGCGAGCGAGATATGAATAGCGGCTGAGATCGCGCGCTCGGTAGAGTGGATCGGTCTTGATCTCGATCAACTCCTGTCGTAGGCGGCTCTCCTCAGTCTCGAGCGCCTGTGCAAGTGGGAGATCTTCGTAGCCATGTCGAACCATGTGTCGATAGTGGGAGATGGTGCGCTTCTCCGGCTGTCGGAGGAGTACGATGAGTCTGATGTCGGGTGAGAACTGCTTGATCCGTGACGGCGCTCGCGGATCGAAGAGATAGTCCGGGGTAGCTTCAAAGGTCCGCCTCCTCCTGATCTGTAACGGAAAGTGGGAGCGATACCACTGTTCACCCTCACCGTAGAGCGCTGAGAAGTATTCGGTTTCCTTCCGGAGTGATGGGATCACTTGGGGGTGTCCGCCCAGCCATCGGTAGAGCGAGCTGGTCCCCGAACGCTGAGCGCCTATGATCATGAAATCGGGACGAGTGCGCAGTGCTGCCGACGGTTGACGGCTTCGGACCCGCGCTCGGGCGATTCGACGGCGAGTTCGATGCCGTACGACGCGGCGGATCATGTCACCCGGCGAAACCACGTTACTCCTCACCGCAGCCATGGGTCCCGGAAGCTCCTCTTCATCGCTATCGTCGGCTCGCGGTGATTCGTGCCGACCGACGGAACCCGACGGTGAGCACGGCCGCGCAGGTCGCATATCGACGACGAGGAGTAGAGGCGTCCGAAACGAAGGGTCGTCTGCACCGTACGAACGGTAGGCGTTGACTGCCTCAGTCGCCACGACGATGCTTGTCGAAGCACTGTGATGGGGAGTATTGCCTGACGGGTCTGGGCCTAACGCGTGACGTGGCGAACCTGGCGACAGCCCGTGCCTTGGATGTGTAGGCAGTGATCCGCTCGTGCCGCTACCCTCGTCGGCGGGGCAGCCAGAGTTTACAGGCGTGGCTGTGACGGAGGACGGCGATGAGGACTATCCGCGGAATGCGTGAGCACTGTCGCGCGCCCAGAACCAGAAGAGTTGTACCAGCACTTCTGGTAGGCGGTTGCCTTGCCCTCACCGGGGCCTGCGACGCTTCGGCGACCTCGTCTGTCGACCGGGCGGATCTCGTCGTCGCGGAGGGGGGCGACAGACGCCGCCCGGTCGACCTGTCGGCGCCCACGCCGCCGTCGTCGTCGCAGCCCGCGACCGAGATGACCGACCAGGGCACCGACGCCAGCCAGGTTCTCGTCGCCGCTGATGGTTCGACCGCTGACCCAAGCCTGCCAGCGTTGTCGGAAGACGGGCCTGGATTGCCGGTTGCCACCTCGGACCAACCGACGACGACGGTTGAGAGGAGGCGTGGGCGGTGGTCTCGGTCCCGTCGACACTGGCGCCGGACGACAACTACAACCACCGACGACAGTTCGTCGACGACGTCGGCTACCGGGTCGTCGACGACAGCTGGCGGGACTCCACCGCCCCCGCCGCCCACGCCGCCTCCCACGACGACGGCGACCGTGCCTGTCGGCGGGAACGCAACGAGAGTCATCACCAACGCGGACGCCCCCGCACTCGCCAATGGCTTCACGGTGCCAGCTGGTGAGGTCTGGGAGTTCGACACAGCGAGCAACGTCGCGATCCAGGTCCGACGAAACGTGCGAGTCGAGGGCGTACTCCGCATGCGCCCGAGTACTGCGTCGGTAGAACACGTGCTCGAGTTTGTAGGTGTCAACGAATCAGACTTTGTAGGTGGAGGGATGCGTGTCCTCGAGAGCGATGTCGGGCTCTGGGTCACCGGAGCCGGGCAGCTCGACCTTCGAGGCGCTCGCCGGACGGGGTGGACGCGGTTGTCTGGTTCCGCTGTGGCAGGTGCGAGCGAACTGACGCTCATCGAAGCGCCGACGGGGTGGCGGGTAGGTGACGAGATCAGCGTCGCACCGACAGCGCCAACTTCTGTCAGGGACTTCTCAACGCAGTTCGAAGAGCGGAGAATCGCAGCTATTGAGGGCTCGACGCTGCGACTTGACGCCCCACTGTCCCATGATCACCCGATGGTCAACGGTCGATGGACTGCCGAGGTGATGAACCTCACCAGGAACGTACGAATTGAGGGTGAGGGGAACAACTCGCCAAGACCTTCGGGCCGCTCTCACATTTTGATCATGTCGAGCAAGCCGCAGACAATCCAGTTTGCCCAGATACGACATATGGGGGCAAGGACAGTCGACGCTGAGCGCGATCCCACCGATGGTCTGCTCGGACGATACTCACTCCATTTCCACCACAATGGAGACGGTTCTCGGGGCTCACTGGTGGAAGGTGTCGTAGTTCGGAACTCTGGCAACTCTGCCTATGTTCCACATGCATCCCACGGAATCACGATGCGAGACAACATTGCCTACGACGGCTGGGAAGGTGGCTTCTGGTGGGATCCACCAGGCCCGCGCTTTGATCGCACAAACGATAGCAACGACATAACCCTTGATCATAACATTGTGGCCTTGCTGAAGGATGACCCCCATTTTCGTGGTTACAATCTTACCGGCTTTGCGCTTATGACGGGCACCAACTTGACGATCACCAACTCGGTCGCTGTGGGCGTCCAGGGAAATGCGAACTCGAACGGTTTCCACTGGCCGGGATTGGCTAACCAGCATCCAGCGAATGTCTGGTCATTCTCGAACAACCTTTCTCACAACAATCGTGCGGATGGGCTGTTTGTATGGCAAAACGACAGAAACGATCACCACCTGCAGAACTTCGTCGCCTACAACAATGGTGGGTTCGGTGTTGAGCATGGGGCGTACAGGAATAGCTACAGGTACTCGAATCTCGATCTGTTTGGGAACGCAGAGGGGGCGCTACGTCAGCAGGCCTCATCCTCGGTGTCTGAAGCGGGGCAAACGATGTCCTTCGAGCGCATACGGTCCGACGGGGACCTTGTTCTCCGGCAGCAGCGCCTCCCATCATCTGTTCCGGCAACATATCGAGACTGTTCGTTCACTGGGGTGATCGTAGACAATGGTCGAGGTGAACCTGGCTACTATGATTTTGTTGAGTGTGGTCTTGAGCCAAGTGATTTCGTTCTGGCAGACGTTCGTTCTGGGACCACGATCCGTGTACAAGACGGAAGCGCGGCTTTTCGAATCAATAGCGACGGCGATGTGACCTCCATTGATCCTTTTGACTGACCGGACACGGCAGATCTCCCCATGCGAAGGATGAGGAGACTTCCTCACGGGCGTCAGTCAGGAGTTCCTGAGGCTGGATAGCCCGGTATCCTGGTACGGGATGGTCGACTGGTTGGTCACGGCGCCTACGTGCCGGTTTCGTCTTTGCTCGTGAGGGGGAATGGGCGGGTCGCGAAGCCGGTCGTCATGTCACCAGCTGAGGAGGCGAGCAGACGCGATCGGCCGTTTCGACCGTACAGGGAGTTCATCGCCGCTCACCGACTGCGGCTGGGTGTGCTGGCGATCGCCAGTGTTCTGTCGGGCATGCTCGAGGGCTACGTTCTCGTCCTCGTAACGAGCATGGCGATCTCTGTCACCGATTCGTCGGAGCTCATCGTGCCCGCGTTCGGTCCGTCGCTGTCGATCCGCGATGCGGCGTTGGCCGCCTGTGCGCTACTGGCCGGCAGACTCACGATGGCGTTCGTCGTCGCACGGGTGAACGCGGCACTGTCAGCGTCGGTAATGACGGGATTTCGCACGAGCCTTGTTCGAGCGTTCTTTGGTGCTTCCTGGGAGAAGATCTCGCAGGAGCGGTTGGGCGACACGCAAGTCCTCCTGACTACGCACACAACCGCAGCCACGGGCGCAGTTGACTCCACGGCGACTCTCCTGATCAAGGGGGCGAACCTGGCAGCGTTGCTGACCGTGGCGTTCGCCGCTAGTCCGCCGGCCGCGTTGGTTGCCATGGTTTTCGCCATCGTCGTAGCAGCGCTACTACGACCGATCGTTGCGTTGACCAGGCGGTCAGCGCAGGCTCTCCAGCTCGAGACCCGCCAGCTTGGCACAGCGACGACCGAAGCCACGCGCCTGTCGGCCGAGGCTCGAACCTTCGGCATCGAGCGGCAACTGGTGGGACAGTTGGACGAGTTGTTCGATACGGCCAGGGAGACCATGCGCCGGGCGAGATTCGCCATACTGATCGGGCCTCAGATCTACCAGACGGCCGGTCTACTGCTCATCGCTCTTGGGGCCGCGGCTGTTGCTGCACTCGATATTGCTGATGTGCAGGGTGTTGGGGCGTCGCTTGTACTCCTACTGCGAGCGTTCTCCAACGCACAGGGGGCGCAGAGCGCCTATCAGAGTCTTTCCAACTCGCTCCCCTATCTCGAGGAGATCAAGCGACGAGAGGCCGAGCTGCTCGCTTCGGCTCCCCCGCCTAACACCGGTATCGAGGAGGTCAACAGCAACCAGTGGGACGTTCGAGACGTTAGCTTCTCGTACGACGGTGGGACGCCAGTTCTCGATGGTCTCTCCCTTTCTGTCACCTCTGGCGAGATCGTAGGGATCATGGGCGCATCAGGAGCTGGCAAGTCGACGCTGGTCGAGCTGTTGCTCGGTCTTCGACAACCAGATCGGGGGAGCTTGCGGCTCGGGAACTACGAGGTGTCGACGATTCCTCGACACTGCTTTGTACAGCATGTCGCCTACGTTCCTCAGGAGCCGAAGCTCACGACGGCCTCGATTGGCGACAACATTCGATTCTTTCGAGAGCTGTCTGGCACTGTCGTCAAAGAAGCGGCCGCGAGCGCGAACGTTCATGACGAGATCGTCGGTCGACCTGGGGAGTATGACGCGCCAGTCGGCGAGGCTGGCTCAGGTTTGTCGGGTGGCCAACGCCAGCGTCTGACAGTTGCGAGAGCACTGGCTGCGGGCCCGACCACGCTCATACTCGATGAGCCAACATCGTCGCTCGACAGCGCATCGGAGGAGGCCATCAACCGGACACTCTCGGAGCTCCGGGGGGAAGTGACTGCCATCGTTGTCAGTCACCGTCCAGCGACGTTGGCCATCTGTGATCGAGTGCTCATCTTGGAGGACGGCAGATTGGTCGAGAAGCCGGTCGTGGAGCAAGCTCGACGCTGATGAGCGACGGTGACCGATCCGGGATCAGGGTGGCCTATGTCACGCGAGGTTTTGACCAGGATTCGGCGGTCGTAGCAACGCATGTCCGATGGGTTCGAGCCCTCGCCCGGGAAGAGCGCGTCGCGACCGTGGATGTCTTGGCTGGTCGATATGGCTCGGCGATTCTCCCTGACAATGTTTCCGTTCATGTTTTTGGCAGGGGCCGCGCCGGTTTGGCTCGGTTCGTCAAGCTGGCCACGGCTGTTCGGCCACGAATCGACTGCTACTTCGTAGCGCAGGGTGGGCCGTTCCCAGCCTTGCTGCTTCCGCAGAAGCTACTGCCGGCTGGACGACCAGTTTTCCAGTGGAAGGCGCACGCTGTCGTGTCACCGCGTATGCGCTTCTACGCTCGCTACTGCGATGACTTGATCTTTACCGCAAGCGGCTCGTCGCTTCCTCTAGAGTCGACAAAGAAGCGTGTAGTCGGTCACGGGATCGACTGTGCGCAGTTCAAGCCGCTCGGCGAAGTGGCCAAGGTCGGTGTGAACCACGCCGCGCCCAAGGTGCTCAGCCTCGGAAGGATCTCGCCCATCAAGAACATCGAGGTCGGCCTAGAGATCCTCGCCCAGACGAGTGGCAACCTTGCTCCGAACCTTGACCTCATCGGGCCGTCGCCGGACGGCTACCCGGACTCTCTCCGAGGGCGCGCAGCCGAGCTCGGTATCGCTGATCGCGTGAGCTTCCTGGGTTCTATGCATCACGACGAGCTTCCTGAGGTTATTCCGCGCTATCACGCAGCGATCAACCTGTCCGATGGCGCACTCGACAAGGCAGCGCTCGAGTGCCTTGCTTGTGGCGTTCCCGTCTTGACATCGAACAGACCTCTGCTCGAGTCGCTCCCGGAAGATGTCGGGCAAAGGTTGAGTGTCGAGGGTTGCTCGACCGGGGCTGCAGCGAGAAAGCTGCAGAGAATCCTCGAGATGTCTCACGAGGAGCGCGAGCTCGTGTCTCGGCAGCTACGGTCCGTTGTCGAGCGCTCTCATTCGCTCGAGAACTTCTTCACCAAGATCGTCGACGAGATCGAAGCCTGGAACGGTGCTGACCGTCTCGAGCTAGCCTGAACACTCGCCACCGGCCGATCCGATGTCCGCGATACGGTGGTTCGATGTGATCATCAGCTATTCGCATAGCTTCGCGTTCATACGCACCCTGAAGACAGCAGGTACCAGTCTCGAGTTCAGTATGGCCGAGGCCCTCGTCGGCCCAGAGGACGTCATCGCTCCGACTACAGACCCCGCATTCGGGACCATCAATGGTCAGAACCATCTGATCCCCTTCAGGTCGTACACGCCGCGCATGGCTCTGGGGGCACTTGCAAGACGCAAGCGGCAGGCTTTCTGGCAGCATTGCCCGGCCAAGAGGGTCATCCAGATCATCGGCTGGGATGCATGGCGATCGCTGCACTCGTTCACCATTGAGCGGAATCCGTTCGATCGGATCGTGAGTAGATACTGGTGGGACACGGCGCGGGACGATCCACGTCCGAGCCTTTCCGATTGGCTTCACCGCCAACCCGAGCGACTTCTCGTGAACTGGCCGCTCTACACCGTGGACGACGAGATTGTGGTCGACCGAGTCCTGCGCTATGAGTCACTCGACTCTGACCTGGAAGAACTGTCGGCTGAGCTCGGTGTTTCCATCTCGATGCCCGAGGCACGAGGAAAGGCCCATCATCGCGCCGACCACCGCAGCTATCAGGAAGTCCTCGGACCTGGCGACCGCGCGTTGATCGAGCGCGTTTGCGCGCCCGAGATCGAGGCACTTGGTTACGCGTGGGATTGAGTTGGGGAGTTGCCACCAGGCGCTGAGCGGGCCGCTTGCTCTGTCAGCGATTCGGCGAGCGAGCCCATCGTGATCGTCGACAGGCGGCCCGCTTCGCGGTGCGATGCTGCTCGCGCACAGATCCGTTCGAGCGCGGCGAACGTCTCGTCTGTGCGATCGCGCAAGTTGTGCGGATGGAACCAGAGGTGGAACATCGAGCGTCGACGCACCGATTGATCGAGCCTTCGTTCCACCTGGCGAATCCACAGTGGCCACGTGCGGGGTCGAGATTCGATGCTGAACATGATCGTCGCGGGGAGGTTCCAGAGCGGGCCTTCGTCGATCGGTCGTACCGCAGTCCGCTCCGTGCCGACCGTTCGATCGATCGCCCGCTGCCACATGCTCGACGTACCGCTGGGTCGCTCACCTCGGTAGGCGATGATGCCGTGCTCGGGGAGGAGGTCGAGGTGCCCCAAGCTGTTACGAGGATGAATGATGGAGCGGAGCGTGATGCCGTGATCGGCTGCGGCGGCGACAGCAGCTCGTAGCTCCGAATCGAACGTGGCGCGACTACACCCGGGGTCGCCGGCCATGATGTGGGAAAAGCCGTGGGTTGCGATCTCGTGGTCGGTCGGAGCTGCGTGGATCATGTCGATCAGGTCTGGGGCATACCAGTTCGGGTCACGATCCGCGTCGCTGGCGGGATCGCCGTCGAACCAGTCGCCGGGGAGCCAGTCGAACTCAGGTCGGACGATCTCGGGGTGCTTCACCCCGTCGACCGGACTGCACTCGTCGAGCATGAGGTGCCCGACGATTGCGAACGTGGCGGGTATGTCGTACCGGTCGAACAGATCGAGGAGCCGTTGCAGGTCGCGCCGCTCGTTCGGGTAGTGGTACCGCTCGGCGGGCCGGTGGGTCAGACCCCAAGCCATCTCCGTGTCGATGGAGATCACGAACGAGGCGCGCTCGCGCATCGTGCTTACTGGAGATGCTTGACGGTTCCTTGTCATGTGCCGAGTGCTCGCAAGTAGAAGGTCGCCATACCGTCCGCTGCCTGATCCAACGTGAAGTGCTCCTCGAAACGGCGACGAGCGGCTTGCGCTTTGGCCCGCCGGGATTCCGGCTTCGAGATCGCCTGGATGATCAGACGTCCCAGCTCGTCAGTGTCGGCTGCGTCGACGAGCCAGGCCTCGTCCTCGCTCACCACCTCGCGTGCCTGGGGCAGGTCGGCGACGACCGCCGGCGTACGAAGAGCGATCGCCTCGAGAAGAGCACCAGGAAGGCCCTCTCGGCGCGACGGCAGCACGAAGAGGTCGCTGATCGCGTGAAGCGAGCTGACGTCATCGCGATGGCCGAGGAACGAGACCGAGTCGTCAAGGCCGCGCTCGTGAGCCAGGCGACGCAGCGCGGGGGTCTCGGAACCTTCGTTCCCGGCGATCAAGAGCCGGCCGCCCGGCAGCTCGCTGTCGACCGTGGCCCACGCGTTCAAGAGCCTGTCGATCCCCTTGGCGGGCTCATGCCTTGCCACCGCCAAGACGACGTAGGCAGCGCCCGGAGCGAGGCAGGACCGTCGTTCGTCCGTCCTCCCGGGCATCGCCTCACAGGCTGGATCTGGTCGACCGCGGTGAACCACGTCGATCCGGTCACGTGGATAGAGAAGACGCGACGACATCGTTTCGGCCACATGCGCAGAGACCGCGTGCAGCCGCGTGGCCATCCGAGCGGTTGCAACATCGAGTGCCTGGCTTGCTCGAAGACGAGTGCGGCGGATGTCGGTACCGGAAACGTGACTCTCGCCGTACCGCTCGGTGGCCATCGTCGACACCGAACGGATCCGGGCCGATGCTGCCGCCAGTCGACCCAGAATGTCCGAGTCGTACAGGTTGGTGTGCACCAGGTCGGGTCGCCGAGCAGCCATCAGACCACGGAGCTGCCGAAGTGAGCCGCGCCGCCCACCGCACTCGTCGAGTTGGTGGAGCGGCGCACCGGCTGACTCCACGAGCTCCTGATGACCGACCCGGTCGTACAGCGTTGCGACCTCCATCTCGAAGCCTCGATCCATGAGCGGGCCGAGCATCATCGCCGTCGACTTCTCGGCACCTCCACGTCCGAGGCTGTCGATGATCACGAGGACGCGGGTCGTCTCCCTGGCGACGACTGGGGGGGAACCGTTCATCGGGTGCTAGTGAACCTCGGCCGCGTAGCGCCGCCGGTTGACCGCGTTGCGAATCGAGCCCTCGAGCCGCATGCCACCGGCGATCTTGCGACGGAAGAAGCCCAAGCCGTCAGACGTCTGAATTGGGATGCGGTCGAGGCGGAGCAGGTTGGCGTCGCCGGGGCGGTTGATTCCACCGTCGACGAGCGCGGCAGTCGAGTGGTGCTTGGCCACGATGCGCTCGATCGCATCGCCGCCGAAGACGCCCTTTGGGTAGGCGAAGTGGTCGGCCGATATCCCGAGCCGATCACCGATCAACTCGGAGGCCTTGGTGAGCTCGCGGTCAGCTTCGACCGGGCGGAGCTTGTCCATCACCGTGTGGGTGTGGGTATGGGAACCGATCGTGATCAGGCCGGTTGAGACAGCGTCGCCGAGCGCTGACCAACTCATTGGCCGCCCGTCGGCGGGGAAGTCGCGTCCCGACTCGATGAAGTCGGTCGCGATGTAGTACGTCGCCGGCAGACGGTGCTCCACAAGCGCGGGCAGTGCATGATCGATGAAGTCGGCCGTTCCGTCGTCGAACGTGATGACAACTGCGCTGTCGTCATCAGGCTGGAAACCGTCGGCCAGTGACTCGCAGGTCTGGTTTCCTCGAAGGCGGGCCGCCGCTTCGTCGACCGAGATGGTCTGTCCCTCCTCGGCGAGGATCGCCACCTGTTCGGCGAACAGGCCAGGGTCGAGGTCGACGGTCGATCCCGACCCGCCCCCAACCCGGTGATAGGCGAGGACCACGACACCCTGATCCGGTGGGGCGACGCGATCGAAGGCTGCCGACGTCGCCTTCAGGGCTGCCCGAGCAGCAACCGTCACCGACCGGCTCAGCGGACGTGCCACCGCGCGGAGGGTCATGAGGCAACTGCCACGAGGCTTGGCTCGGCCGGAGCGATGGCGAATCCAGCTTCGCAGTAGCCGTCGAAGAGGCGCTGCAGCACATGGAACTCGTCGAGCTCGGACTCCGCCTTGGCCCGGCCGGCCTTCCCGAACACCCGACGGGCTTCGTCGTCGACGATCAGGTACTCGAGCGCGAGCACGAGGGGGTCGACCTCTCTCGCCGGGACGAGAAGGCCGTTGACGCCGTGCTCGACGACTTGCCGGCAACCTCGGATGTCCGTGGCGATGACCGGCAGCTCGCTCGCTGCCGCTTCCATCGCGACCCGCGGCACCCCCTCCCGATACGACGCGAGGACGAAGATGTCGAAGGCGTTGAGCAGCCGATCGACGTCATCGCGGTGACCGAGGAACTGCACGCCCCGCTCGCGGGCTCGTTCGATGAGCTCGTTGTCGAGCCGGTCGGCCTTCTCGGGATCGTCGGGTCCGGCGATGACGAGTCGGTGGGGGGCATCGATTCGTTCCGATGCAGCGAGGAGCTCCCCGAAGCCCTTCTCGGCGACCAGCCGACCGACGCTACCCACCACGACCTCGTCCGGTCCGATGCCGAGCTCCCGCCGGACGTCGGCTCGAACCTCTTCGACGGCTGAGCCGTGGTTGAAGCGGGACGTGTCGACCCCATTGCCGAGGAAGCGGAGCCGACGGCGGGGGGCGATGCCGAGTCGTCGCATAGTTTCCAGGTCTTCGCTGCTCTGGACCAGCTCGAGATGGGAGAAGCGGCTGGCGATGGCTTCCAACCCGTAGACAGCGGCCCTGCGAGAGAGGCTGTCATCGGGCGTTGCGTACAGCCCGTGCACGGTATTGACGACCACTGGTGTGCCGAGGACGCGGGCGATGATCCGACCGTAGACACCGGGCTTCGGGTTGTGGGTGTGGACGAGGTCGGGACGTTCCTCCCGAACGATCGAGGCGAACGACCGGGCCGCACGGAGATCGGCGAGCAGGTCGAAGCCGCGGGTCGAGCCGTCCAGGGCCCGATGGCGGATGCCGTGCCGCTCGAGCACCTCGACCTCGGGACCGTGGGCGCTCACCGCCACGACCTCGTAGCCGGCGTCGCGCAGGGCGAGCAGCTGGGGCAGCAACAGAAGCTGCTGGCTCAATGCGATCGTCGTCAGATGGATGATCTTCATGTCCCGCCTCGTTGGTCGCAGTCAGCTCGCCAGGTCGACGCGCTCGCTGTGCTGGTCGTCGATGCTCGACCGGTGGTCGCCCACAGCCAGTGCCACCAGTTCGTCCGTCTCGATCGAGCTGGTGGCACGAAGGCGCTCGAGCGTCAGTTCGAGGTCGAACGGAAGCCGTGACGACGTGTGGAAGATGCGCGGATGCTCCCGCCGTTGCCCTTTCTCGCAGGTCGACACGAGTACTTCGTGGAGCTTTTCGCCTGGGCGTAGGCCGGTGAACACGATCTCCGCCGGAGAGCGGTGGAACGCGATGAGTCGCTCGGCGAGGTCGACGATCTTCATCGGCTCCCCCATGTCGAGGATCAGGATCTCCCCGGAGCGGCCGATCGCCCCTGCGCCGAGCACCAAGGTGACGGCCTCGGGAATCGTCATGAAGAAGCGGGTCACATCCGGATCCGTGACGGTAACGGGACCGCCGTTGCGGATCTGAGCGGTGAAAGTCGGGATCACCGAACCACGGCTCCCGAGCACGTTCCCGAAGCGCACGCTGACGACCCGGCAGGCTGCTCGCTCTGCTGCTGCCGCTGCGATCTGTTCAGCGAGGAGCTTGCTGGCGCCGAGCACGCTCGTGGGATCGGCTGCCTTGTCGGTACTGATGTTCACGATGCAGTCGGCCCCGGATGCCACCGCCGCGTCGATGACGTTCTGCGTGCCGAAGACGTTGGTCTTGACCGCCTCGCTGGGATGCAGCTCGAGCAGCGTGAGGTGCTTGAGCGCTGCCGCGTGGAACACGACATGCGGCTTGGTCTCGTGGCAGACCTCGAACAGGCGATCCCGATCCCTGATGTCGGCCACGACGAGCGATGGATCGTCGAGCAACGCATGCCCCTCGACGGCGAGCTGCGTGGCGTGCAGCCCGCTCTCGTCGCGGTCGAGCATGATGAGACGTTCGGGGTCGAAGCGGCTCAGCTGTCGGCACAGCTCGCTGCCGATGCTCCCGCCGGCACCGGTGACCATGACCCGCTTGCCGGTGACGTAGTCGGCGATCAGGTCCACATCGACCTCGACCTCGGCTCGACCGAGGAGGTCCTGTTCGGTGATCGGCCGGATGTCGCCGACGCTGAGCGGCGCCGAGACCAGCTCGCTCGTCGACGGGAGCGTTCGGACCTCGATCGCAGCTTGGTTCGCAGCGGCAACGACCCGGCCCATGAGCGATGAGCTGGCCGACGGGATCGCGATCACGACCAGATCCGCCTGATGCCGCTCGGCGACCCTTTCGAGGTCGTCGAGCGTGCCGGCCACGGCAACACCCATGAACGAGCGACGAGCCTTCGTCGGGTCATCATCGAGCAGCGCGACCGGGATCGATGTGCTGCGCGGGTCGGTCAGCATGCTGCGCACGATGAGGTAGCCACCCTCACCGGCACCGAAGATGACAACCCTTCGCACATCGCTCGAGCGAGGCCGAAGCGACAGATCGACCGCCACCCGCCAGGCGAGCCGGGGGAAGAGCATCACCGAAAGGGCGATCACCGAGCGAAAGAGAACCGGGACCTCGGGTAGCCACAGCCCCGAGCCGACCATGAGCTCAATTGCCGATATGGCAACGACCGCTGCCAGCCATGTCGACGTGATCGCTACGACCTCATCGTGGGTTCCGATTCGGAACTTGCCGCGGTAAATGCCAGTGAGGTTGCCGACGAGAAGGTGGGCCACCAGCACCACGACCGTGAAGCTGACAACGTTGAAAGCAGACGATTGGCTGCCGTCCAAGGTGCGCATGACCCGGGCGGTGGCGGCGAAGCCGGCGATCCAGGCGAGGACGTCGAGAACGAGCAGCATCTGCCCTCTGCCCCGTATCCACCGCAGGCGTTGCTGGGCAATCGCGGCCGCGATCTTCGCGGCCGCGGAACTCTGACCCATCGCGCCCTCCTCGACATGAACCGTCCCCAGCGAGATGTGAGGATCGGACTCGTCGAAGCTTAGGTGTGCTTGGCCATGGGTCGACTAGAGGAATTCTCCCTGTCGAGGGAGGTTCCGGCCTACCTCTGTTGCGCTTCTGGGCTGATCGACCCAGTGGCCGCGACGATACTTTCGTGGTTAGCTGCGCGGCTGTTCGCGCCGCGAACCGGCGAGCCTTCATTGCCGGCGAATCAGTCGAGGCTGGGTGTGAGATGCGACGCGACGCTATGACATCTTCGGAGGTCGATGTCCTCCAGATCATCACCACTGCGACCCGCCGCGGGGCGGAGAGGTTCGCGGTCGATCTCGAGGCGGCTCTGGTTCTCCACGGGTTCAACGTCCAAACCGTCGCGCTGGGGCCCGGGCTCGCCCCAACGCTTCCGGTTGAGATACTCGGCGACGCGCCGTTGGCACCGTCGAACCTCTGGCGTCTCCGCCGCCTGGCTCGTTCCGCCGATGTGATCGTCGCTCATGGGTCGAGATCGCTACCAGCGAGTGTGATTGCGACAACAGGAATGGCGGTACCGATCGTCTATCTCAGCATCGGTGACCCTTACCACTGGTCGCGGTCGCTCCGTAGGCGGCTCAGAACGGCGGCGTTGTTGGCGAAGACGAGTGCTGTCGTCAGCCTGACGAAGGAGGGTGGCCGTCGGGTCACGGAACGGTACTGGGTGCCCGAGCGCCGGGTGTCCACGATTCCGAACGGTGTTCGAGTTGGCGCGTATCCGCTGCGGAGCACCGAGACCCAGGCCTCGGCGCGCCGAGCGCTTGGTGTTGCCGACAACGATCGACTTCTCGCCTACGTCGGCGCACTGAGTGCCGAGAAGGCTCCGATGGATGCGGTTGGCGCGCTCGACCACCTGCCGAGTGAATGGCGATTGCTCATGGCGGGCGAGGGCGACGAGCGGAGCCGGCTCGAGGCGACCTCGGCGTTCCAGGACCGGCGCCTCCTCCTGCTCGGGCAGGTCGACGACCCGCAATCGCTCATGACTGCGGCTGATGCAATGGTCCTACCGAGTAGGACAGAAGGGGTCCCCGGCGTGTTGATCGAAGCGGCGCTGGTTGGGCTACCGGTGGTGGCGACCGACGTTGGCTTCGTCAACGAGGTGGTCGATGACGGTGTCACCGGCTTCCTCGTTCCCGCTGGCCAGCCGTCGGCGATCGCCGACGCGGTCCTTCGTTGTGCTGCGAGCGGTGACGAGATCGGTCTGCTCGCTCACCGTCGAGCGGTCGAGATCCATTCGATGGAAGCGGTTGCGGCTCGGTGGGCCGCATGCCTCCAGGCCCTCCTCGTCTAGCGGCGGCCCACCCGTTTGGGGCTGAGGCGCGACCCCATCACCCTCGGTCTGGTGTGCGGACGTAGTCGGGCAGGTTCTGGAACCACCCCACCGTCTGGCTGACACCGGTCTTGACGTCGACCGGGTCGATGGCCGGGAACAACTGGCGGAGGCGGGTCGGATCGGCCTTCGAGTGGCGGATGTCGCCCGAACGAGGATCGATGTGCTCGAGCGGCAGCTCGCTGCCGAGCTCGATCCGGAGGATGTCGACGATCTCGAGCAACTCCATCTGCCCCCCGAACGCCAGGTTGACCGGGCCGTCGTATGACACGCCGCGATCGATCGCGTCGAGGATCGTGGCGCAAACCGTGCCGACGAAGGTGAAGTCACGGCTCTGGCGACCGTCGCCGTGCACGATCAGAGGCTCGCCTCGCATCGCCCGATCGATGAACGACGGGATGACGGCGGCGTACGCGTGGCCCGCTGTCTGGAGAGGACCGAACACGTTGAAGAACCGCAGAGCGAGAACCGGTAGGTCGTAGGTTCGCTGGTAGGCGAGACTGTAGCCCTCGGCTGCCAGCTTCGACGCGCCATAGGGGCTCTTCGGGGCAACGGGCAGCTCCTCGTGCTTAGCCGGAGCGTCGCTGTCGCCATAGACCGACGACGACGACGCCAAGATGAACTGCGACGCATCGGCTGCGCGAGCAGCCTCCAGCATGCGGACCGTCCCGGTTGCATTCACCTCGTGGGATGCGAGTGGATTGTCCACCGATCTGGGGACGGACCCCAGTGCCGCCAGGTGCACGATCACGTCGGCACCGTCGCTGGCTGCGGCCACCGCGTCAGGGTCGAGGACCGACCCGGTGACCAGCTCGACGTCGAGATCGTCGAGATTCGATCGGTGGCCGGTGCTCAGGTCGTCGAGAACGGCGACGGTGAACCGCCCAGTCGTCAGGAGCGATGAACACAGGTTGGCGCCGATGAACCCGGCGCCTCCAGTGATGAGCACCCTCCTGTTGGGCACGATCGAGCCTCCCTCCGCAGGGCGCACGGAACGCTGCAGGCCGTTGCGTGCGGTCCCCCACTCGACGTGAGGATAGGTGTGGCGCCGTGGTCGCCGATGGGGCATTTCACCCGCTTCGAGTCCAACGGTTCGGCCCGATGGCACGCTCGTCGCATGGCCGCCGACGGAGGGATCACGGTTCGCCGGGCAACCGACGACGAGTTGGACTCGGTGATCAGGGTGTGTGGCGAGGCGCTCGGCTGGTCGGGCGCTGACGACGACGCGTCGTTCTTCGTCTGGAAACACGTCGACAATCCGTTCGGGCGCTCACCGATCTGGGTCGCCGTCAGCGATGACCCCGCCGACGGCTCAGCCGGGATCGTCGGCGTCCGGGTCTTGATGCGCTGGGAGCTCGAGCGCGACGACGGCCGCGTGTTGACCATGGCGCGGGCGGTCGACACGGCCACCCTCCCGAGCCATCAGGGTCTCGGCATCTTCTCCCGGCTCACGATGGCTGCCGTCGACGAGCTGATGGCCGAGGGTGTGCCCGCCATCTTCAACACGCCGAACGACAAGAGTCGGCCCGGCTACCTGAAGATGGGGTGGGCGAGTCTCGGGCGAGTGCCGGTCGTCGTTCGCCCGAGGCGACCGACAGCCATCGCAGCCATGGCCCGCAGTCGGGTCGCCGCAGCGAAGTGGGGCGACCCGACCGAAGTGGGCATCGATCCCGCGGTGGCATTCGCCGACGACGAGGCCGTCGAGGCTGCGCTCCGCCGTTGCCACCGATCGGCTGAGGGATGCTGGTCGACGGCGCTCACCGTCCCCTACCTCCGATGGCGATCGTCGTACGGGCCGTTGGCGTGCCGTGTCCTGCCGTTGGGAGACAGTGTCGCCGACGGGTTTGTTCTCTTCCGCCTCCGCCGTCGGGGTGAGCTCACCCAGCTGAGTGTGCTGCACCTCGCGGCCCGTCGGGCCGCCGACGCCCGGCGAGCCATCGCCCGACTGCTCACCGAAACCGGAGCCGACGTGGCCATGGCCTCCGATCGGTGGCTCGGGCCCAGGAGCGGAATGATCCCGCTCCCCGCGGCCGGCCCGATCCTCACGTGGCGGACCTTGGCCGATCCCGAAGCGGTCACCTTGTCGCGACTCGACCTCTCGCTGGGAGCGATCGAACTGTTCTGATTCAGCGGCTCTTTGCGTGGATTTCGACCTAGAGCGGTTGGGGAAGACGACCGTGTCGTCGCTTGTCGATGGATCTGTACGGTTGCCCCCGCAGCCATTGAGTTTCTGGCGTCCGACGGTGGGTGGAAGGCCTGCCGCTGGCCTCGGCCGCAAACGAGGGGAGGGACGGATGGCAGGTCGGCGATACCTGGCGTTCAAGAGAATGATCGATGTGATCGTGGCGGGCATCGTGCTCGTTGCTTCTGCGCCGATCCTCGTCATCGTCGCCGCTGCCGTCGGGGCCAGCATGGGCAGGCCGATCCTGTTCCGTCAGCGCCGTCCAGGGCTCCACGGTGAGCCGTTCACCCTGATCAAGTTCCGCACCATGAAGGCCGGCGACGGTCCCGACGCCGACCGGATGACACGGGTCGGGCGTTTCCTCCGGTCGACGAGCCTCGACGAGCTGCCCGAGCTGTGGAACATCCTTCGGGGCGACATGAGCCTTGTCGGGCCCAGGCCGCTGCTGATGGAGTACCTCCCCCTCTACGACGATCGCCAGGCGACGCGACATGAGGTTCGCCCTGGGTTGACCGGCCTCGCCCAGACCAACGGAAGAAACTCGGTGGGCTGGGAGGAGCGACTCGAACTCGACGCGGCCTATGTCGAGCGGTGCTCCCCAGCGCTCGACATGAAGATCCTGGCGCGGACTGTTGCAGCGGTCTTGCGACGCAACGGGATCGCCGCCGACGGTCACGTCACGATGCAGCGGTTCACCGGCTCGCGCCCGGTCACGCGCGCCGAACCAGTGCTCGATGGCGGTGGTCCATGACCCTCGTACTGCTGTGCGGGGGTGGTCACGCGAGTGACGTGCTGACCGTCGTCGAAGCTGTCTCGGCCACCGGGGACTCGCTCCCCCCGATCTACATCGCGGATGACTTCTGGACGAGATGCGAACGATTCGCTGGCCGCGCTGACGTGAAGCTGGTCGACTCGATCGAAGCAGGGGCGACCCTCGGCCCGAGCGTCATCTGCGCCGGCTATCCCGCGGCCCGGCTCAGGGTCTACGAGCGAGTTGCCGAGGTCGGTGGGATCGAAGCCGAGCCGCTGATCCATCCCCATGCTTCGGTCGGGTACGGAACCGAGCTCGGCCCGGCGAGTGTGGTGATGGGCCAGACGTGGTTGTCAGCCAACGTTCACGTCGGTCGCCAGGCTCACATCAGCTACGGCGTCACCATCGGGCACGACGCCGAGATCGGTGACTTCTCGAGCGTGATGCCGGGAGCGAACCTGGGCGGCGATGTGGTGATCGGACACGGGGTGCTCGTCGGAGCGAACGCCTCCGTGTTGCAGGGCTTGAAGATCGGCGATGGTTCCACGATCGGAGCTGGTGCGGTTGTCACGAGCAACGTCGAACCGGGTCAGGTCGTCGTGGGCGTGCCGGCCCGCCCACATGCCTCGGACGATCGCGGCGCAACCGGCGCCGCCTGACAGCGGGGTCGAGTGCCGGTCGGCCCTACCTCGGCCCCTGGAGACCGTCACCGCAGCCAGCGTTGCCAGGCGATCATCCACGAGGTGATCGCACCCGCGACGAGGCTGATGAGGGCGACGCTGACCGCATAGCCGGTCGACGCGGCGATGCCAGCCACGCGGGAACAGACGAGGACCGTCACGAGAAAGACCGCGTGGATCGCCAACTGCGACGGTGCTGGCGACCGTTTGCCGTCAGTGCTGCCGGTCGGAGCGAGGAGACCGACTGCGGCGATACAGGCCGCACTGCCCACCACTGCTGACGGACGGTACGACCCGTCGATGAGTCCAACCCACGCCAAGAGGCTGATCGCCACGACGACCTCAGGCCGACTCAGTGGCGCGACGAGGCCCTTCCACATCGCAGCTACCGTCAGCAGCGCAGGCCCGACCGCGATCACCACCCGGACGGTTTCGGGAACGCAGAGCGCAACGCCGATCACGGCCACGGCGACGTGGACTGTGCGTCCGCCGTGAGCCAGTGACCTTGACGGTGCGCCCCACTGGTCAGCGACCCAGATGCCGACGCCGACGACGAGCACTGCCGTCGCCGTGACCGCAATCATCCAACCGCTGACCGGTGCACCTCCCGTATCGCTGCTGTCCCTCACCAACAGCGCCCCGGCGAGAACGGACGGAGCCCAGACAACCGCCGCCGGGACCGGCGTGCTGTGAGGTGACAAGCGGAGGGCCACGACGACGGTGAACGCCACTGCAGCCGGCACCCACGCCGACGAGAGCGTCATCAGGTCGAACGCTGCGTCCGCGATGCGTTCGGCGTCTAACCCCTCGATCGCCACCGGCCACAGGCTATCCAGACCAGTTCAGCCCGCCGGCGGGGGGAATACGCTTGCGCCGGCCACGGCGGTGAGCCTGCTGACCACCAGTGGCGCCCCCGGCAAGAATCGAACTTGCGACGCACGGTTTAGGAAACCGACGCTCTATCCACTGAGCTACGGGGGCACGTCGACGACGTCAGGCGTGGGGGTGGGCTGGCCACCTGCCGGACGAATCGGCGACGGGTGTCGATTGTAGGATGCGGGGGAGCGAGACGGCCCCCGGTTACCGGGCTTCGGGGCGGTTCCGCGGAACCGTCGCTGCAGCGGACGCCGTCAGATCGACGAGGCGTAGGCGGCGAGGATGTCGCGCATGGACACGATCCCGACGAGCTTGCCGCCACCGTCGGCCACGAGGACGTGGCGGACGTAGCCGCTCATCATCTCGTCCACGACGTCGCTGATCGACGACTCGGGCAGTGCCCACCGCAGCGTCGTCGACCCGTAGTCGGTCGCCGGCGTCTGGTCGAGGGCGACGCCGTCAGCCACAGCGCGTACGACGTCGCGCTCCGAGAGGACCGCTTCGACGTCGTCGGCCGAGCCGAGCACGAGCAGGCTCACGCCCGCCTCGCTCATGGTCGTCGCCGCCTCGAGCACCGTCGCCGTGGCTGGCGCGCACAGCACCTCGTCGCCCGTGAGGCTCACGATCGGTTCCGCTCCCAGCGCAGATTCCGCACCGAGCGAGTCCGCCGTGAGCTCGTCATCCAGTAGTTGCTCGTCGTTGTTGGTCATAGTCCTGTCGCGAGCGCCGGCCGCCGATCGGGGTGCCGGCCGGTCAGCCCACCCCGGGGCGGCTCAGCCCGCCTTCCTCCCAATCCTCGTCGTCCGGGTCGACCTCTCTGGCCAGGTCGGCCAGCGACCGGCCGGATTCGTCGGCCAGTGCCTTGCTCCGGAGCTCGTCGACGAGTGCCGCAGCACGAGCCGGGCCGTACATCCCGCTCCAGATGGTGAGCTGCCGGTCGAGGCCCTTCACCAGCTCGGGATCCGATTCCGGGTTCGTCTCTGCGCTCATTCCTCTGTCTCCCGCCAGTCCGGCCGATCGGGGGCGTTGTCCTCCCACGACCGTACATATATCGCCAGGGCCTTGATCTGCTCGGATGTGAGCGGCCCGCCGAAGTCCTGGGAGTACGCGTTCATCTGCGTGCCCGGCACCCCGACCGAGACGAGCAACTGGAACTGCTCGTCGGTCACCGACGCGAGGAACTGCTGGGAGTTCAGTGCCGGGGCCGTGCCGCCCTCACCCCGCAGGCCGTGGCACGACGCACAGTTCAACGACCACAGCGCCTCCCCCGAGCGGGCGAGGCTGGCCTGCTGCTCGGCCCGGGCCTCGGTCCTGCTCGACGGCTCGTACCAGCGGTAGAGCGGGAACACGAGCACCATCGCGAACAGGAGCACGGCCCCGAACGTCATGACCCGGTTGGTGGACCGCTGGAGCTCCTCGTCGTCGTCCCGATAGTCGCCGGCCGGTGGTGTCATCCGTGACCACCTTCGGTCGCACAGGCCGGACCTCGGGCCGGCTCGTCGATCTGGAGCTCGCCCGGCGGCAGGCCGTCGATCGTCACCGCCGTGTCGATGTAGACGAACCCGTCGGCGTCGACCTCCGCCGAGAACCGATCCATCCCCCGGGGTGCCGGCCCGGACACGAAATCTCCGGCCCGGTTGAACAGCGAGCCGTGACACGGGCACTCGAACCAACCCGACGACTGGCAGAAGGTCACCCGGCAACCGAGGTGGGTGCACTTCTCGTAGATGGCGGTGACCTCACCGTTCACCTTCGTGAGGTACGACTTGGCCGCCGGGACCTCGATCACCCCGCCCTCCGGTACGGCGTCGGGACTCACGGCCTTGACCCGGCCGCCGAAGCCGGCCGTCGGCAGCGCCTGCAGGAAGTCCCACGTGGTCCACATGCCAGCGGCCCCGACGAGGGCAGCGCCAGCCTGCCAGACACGGGCGAGGAACCGTCGGCGGTCCACGACCTCACTCACACCCGACCTCCCGTTCGGCGATGGTTCAGCTCACTTCGCGCGGAGCTCACAGCTCGCCGTGCCATTCCTGCCACGGCCACACCCAGCCCCAGTTCGGGCCCCGGAACGCGAACCCCACGATCGTCAGCGCCACGAACAGCACCAGGAACACGGTGAAGGTGGCCACGGCCACCCGGCGGTGCCGGGGCTGGATGAAGATGCTGCGGTCGATGTAGGGCAGGGCCACCAGCCCCACGATGATCGCGGTCGGGATCAGGACCCCGGCCACCAGCGGGTGGAAGTGGGCCAGCAGCTCCTGGAGGGCGGCGAAGTACCACGGCGCCTTCTCCGGGTTCGGGGTGACGGTCGGATTGGCCACGTCCCGCAGCGGCGCGTCGACGAAGACGCCCAGCAGGAGCACGATGAGCAGCACCGCCATGCCCGCCACGGCATGGCGCACCAGCAGGTGGGGCCACACCATCACCAGGTCGTCGTCGGCCGGCTCCTTCCGTTCACCGGCGACCGGTTTGCCCGGCACGACCCCCAGCACCCGCCGACCGTCGAGCACGGTCGGTTGGCCCGGCTCACGCCGTTGGGGCTCAGTCATTCGGCTCACCCCGATCGGTTTCGAGCATCGCGTCCTTCCGCCACCGCCACAGATGCACCATCAGGATCAACACCAGCAGGCTCGGCAACACCGCCACGTGGAGCACGTAGAAGCGGAGCAGCGTGGCCGAGCCGACGAGCGGGCCGCCGAGCAGCAGCTCCCGCACCTCCTCGCCGACGAACGGCACATAGGCCGCCATCTCGGTCCCCACCGTGACCGCCCAGTACGCGAGCTGATCCCAGGGCAGCAGATACCCGGTGAAGCTCATCAGCAGCGTCAGGATGAGCAGCACCACCCCGATCACCCAGTTGAACTCCCGGGGCGACTTGTAGGCACCCCGGTAGAACACTCGGGCCATGTGGGCAGCCACCGCCAGCACCATGAGGTGGGCCGACCAGCGGTGGATGTTGCGCACGTACTGGCCGAACGCCACCTCGGTCTGCAGGGTCTGGATGTTGGTGTAGGCCGACGCCGGCGACGGTACGTAGAAGAACATCAGGTACACCCCGGACACTACGAGCGACCCGAGCAGCACCGTGGAGATCACCCCGAGATACCACGAGTAGGCGAACCCGATCTCCCTGCGTCGCACCTTCACCGGGTAGAGGTGAAGGAAGAAGCTCGACCAGTGGGCCGCCGCCTGGTCGCGCCGGGTCACCGGCCTGGGCGTGCGCCAGATCGACCGTCCGACCTGACTCGTTCGGACCCGATCGACGACCCCGTCGCGGCCGGGGTCGACGCCCTCCGACGTCGCTTCGTCCTCGGACACCACCGTCATGTCGGCACCCCCACTCCGGTCCACACGCCCATCGACAGCGCTTTCGGTGGGCAGCGCTCGATGCAGAGCCCACAGCGGATGCAGGCCGACTCGTCGAGCAGGAGCGCGGTGGCGTCCAGGTGGGGAACGGTGATGCGGGGATCGTCCTCGCCGCGAGCCGCCCCCGCATCACCGTCGAGCTCGGACGCCGGCACCAGCGAGATCACGTCGACCGGGCAGACATCGGCGCAGAGCGCGCACAGCACGCACGCGTCCACGTCGAGGAGGATGTTGGCGAAGCACCGCAGACAACGACTCGCCTCGCACCGGGCCTGCTCCGCAGTGAAACCGATCTCCACCTCGGCCAGCCCGACCCGCCGCCCGGTGTCGAGCGTGGGGACCGCCACCCGGTCGACGTTGTCATAGTGGTCGGTGAGCCGGTGGAACTGCTGCAGCTCCACCATCGTTCCCGGTTCGTCGTCGGGCAGCGTCCCGCCGAACGAGCGGTGGATGGCGGCGGCCGAGCGGCGGCCATCGGCGATGGCGTCGATCAAGGTTCGGGGACCCCGTGCGGCATCGCCGCCGGCCCACACGCTGGCCAGCGAGGTCAGCCCGGTCTCGTCGTCGATGGCGATCGTCTGACGCGGACTCAGCTCCGGCCCGTCCGGTCCGAGGCTGTCGACGTCGATCGCCTGCCCGACAGCAAGGATCACGGTGTCGGCATCGATGACCGACACGTCGTCGGCATCGAACTCGGGGGCGAACCGACCGTCGGCGTCGAACACGGAACGGACGCCGATCGTCTCGATCCCGGTCACCACACCACCCGCTTCGAGAATCCGGGCCGGCCCCCGCCGATGGATGAAGTGGATGCCCTCGTGCTCGGCCTCCTCCACCTCGAAGTCGTGGGCCGGCATCTCGTGGCGGGCCTCGAGCGACATGATCGTCACCTGCTGGGCCCCGGCCCGCATCGCCGACCGGGCCGCATCGAACGCCTCGGTCATCGCCCGTCCCTCCTCGGGCGTCGACGCGTGCCCCGGCTCGGCCGAAGCCGACGACGTCGGCGCGGCTGCTACCGCCGACGCTGGTACTGACATCGCCGCGGTGGTTGAGCCGCCGGCGTAGTCGGCGGCCCGCAACGCTGTTCGGGCGGCGTCCATGGCCACGTCGCCACCGCCGACCACCACCACCCGCCGGCCGACGTCGACCTGGAAGCCGCGGTTCATGTTGATCAGGAACTCGAGCGCCTTGAACACGCCGTCGGCGTCGGCCCCCTCGAGATCGAGTCCTCGGCCGAGGGTGGCGCCGATCGCCACGAAGACCGCGTCGTGCCGGCGCCGCAGGTCGTCGAGGGTCACGTCGCGGCCGAGCAGCGTTTCCAACTGCACGTCCACGCCGAGGCTCACGATCGCGTCGAGGTCGGCGTTCAACACGTCGCGGTCGAGGCGGTACTCGGGGATCCCGAGCCACATCGCCCCGCCGAGGCGGTCGGTGGCCTCGTACACCGTGACCCGGTAGCCGAGACGGCGGAGGTCGTGGGCGCAGGCCATCCCGGCCGGGCCGCCGCCGACCACCCCGACCGACTCCGCCCGCTCCTCGCCCGGCGGCGCCGCCACCGAGGCGGGGATCGGGTGCTCGCTCTCCGGCCCGAACTGCTCGGTCACGAACCGCTTCAAGGTCCGGATCGCGATCGGCCGGTCGATCTGACCGCGGCGGCAGGCGTCCTCGCACGGCGCGGCACACACCCGACCGCACACCGAAGCGAACGGGTTCGGGAGCCGGGCGGTGAGGTAGGCGAGCTCGTCGTCGCCTTCGGCGATGGCGGCCACGTACAGCCCGGCGTTGGTGTGGACCGGGCACGCCGCCAGGCAGGGGATGTTGTGGTCGAAGAACTCGAGGTGTCCGAGCGCGGCGGGTTCGTCGCCCATCAGATCCTCGACTCCCGGTGCAGGTACCACATCGCCCCCAGGCAGGCGATCAGCCCACCACCCCACACGACCAGCCCGATCGCGTCCTGGGCGACCCGGTCCAGCCCAGCGACCGCGCCCCGCTGGAGGACCCAGTCGGGAACCACGACGGTGAGGAACACGATCGCCACCACGATCGTGGCCGTCTTGAGGCCGGCGTCGAGCCACGGCGTGTCGAGCCGGTCGATCGTGCTGGCGAGCCGGGGATACAGGACCATCGCCGCCACGAGCACCGCCAGCAGGTAGGCGATGAGCGAGCCGGCGCTGGCGAGGCCGGGCAACTCGCTCCCCGCCACCGGTCCGGTCGACTCGAACACGGTCTCGCCGATCGCCGGTGCTGCGAACCCCGACTGCACGTAGGCGATGACGGCGTCGATGTCGTCGTCGCCGACGGTCGAGAACGCCGGCATGACCTCGTCGTAGGTCACGCCGGCCACGGTCAGCTCACCCGCTCGGCCGTCGACGATCACCTCCCGCAGGTACTCGACGTCGTCGACGTTCGGGTTGTCGAGCAGCGGCGGGTACTGCCCGGATACCCCCACCCCGCCCGGCTGGTGGCACGACGAGCAGATCTGGCTGTAGACCTCGGCCCCCTCGGCCAGGAGGGCCGCCTCCGCCTGGTCCTCCTCGGTGTCAGCCCCCTCCCCGGGCACGGCGCCGTCCGCGCCGTCTTCTCTTGCGACGTCGGCGCCGGCCCGGGCGCCACCGATCACCACCACGGCCGCAATCGCCAGCAACGGCACCAGTCGGCGCGCAACCGGGATCAGCCATGCTCGTACGGTCAAGACGAACTCCTCCGCCAGCGCGGCAGACGTCCGTCGACCGACCGCTGGTGTCGGGGGCCAACCTACGTTTCGGCGGCTTCCGCGAAATAGGGACCTTGGTCCCTATTTCCGAGCTCGACGACCCCGTAAGCATGCGGTGCGACCAATGCGAGCCCCGGAGGACGTGGCGATGGCAACGAGCGGGCCCGCGCCCGATGAGGCGAGCGACGACCCGGAGCACTTCCGGCCGACCGGAACGCTCTTCCTGCTCGGCGTGTTCGTGCTCACGCTCATCCTGCTGTGGGCGTCGGTCTACGTGATCCTCCTCAGCCGCGGGGTCACCACGTGACCACCGTCGAACACGGCGGCGACCGCCAGGGAGGCGATGGCGCCGAGCCCGAGATCGGGATGGGCATCGACCCGTACGAGCGGAACTGGATGCGCCTGTCGGTGGTCCTGCTCGTCACGTTCCTGGCCACGGTCACCGTGGCCGGCTTCGCCATGGGGTTCCAGGTGAACGGGGTGGAGCAGCAGGTCGACCCCCGGACCGTGCTCGACGCCCCACCCTGGTCGGAGCCGGGTCTCCGGGAGATCGCACCCGGTCACTACGAGGCCTACGTCGTGGCCCAGGCGTGGGCGTTCGTTCCCCGCGAGCTCGAGGTACCGGTGGGCTCGACGGTCGACATCTACGTCACGAGCCCCGACCTCCAGCACGGGTTCAAGATCACCGACACCAACGTGAACGTGCAGGTCGTGCCGGGCCAGGTTTCGAAGCTCACCTACACCTTCGACACGGTCGGCGAGTTCCCGTATCTCTGCCACGAGTACTGCGGGCGGGGCCATGCCGACATGTTCGGCGTGGTCAACGTGGTCGAGCCCGACACCGTCGACGAGTCCGCCACGGCCGACGGGTCCGACACCACCGACGAGGAGGGCGAATGACGCTGACCGACGAGCCGTCAGAGTCGGCGCCGGGGGAGGCGCGGGTCGCAACCGAGCGCAGCGGTCGCGAGCTCACGGCGGCCGAGCGCAGGTTCGTGGGCTACCACATCCTCGTCGCCGTCATCGCCCTGTTCGTGGGCAGCCTCTTCGGACCGCTCCAGGCGTTCCAGTTCTCCGGCCTCGACCTCTACCCCTACCTCGAACCGGTCATCCAGTCGTACTACCAGGGACTCACCCTCCACGGTGTGCTCAATGCCCTGGTGTGGACCACGTTCTTCATCGTCGGGTTCACCACCCTCACCACGATCAAGGGCCTCGGCCGCCCGCTCCGCCACCCCCGGATCAACTGGGCCGGATTCTGGGTGATGGTGGTCGGCCTGCTCACCGCCGCCATCCCGATCCTGGGCAACGCCGCAACCGTGCTCTACACCTTCTATCCACCGCTCCAGGCGAGCTGGGCCTTCTACCTCGGCCTCACCCTCGTCGTCGTCGGCAGTTGGATCTCCGGGCTCGGCTTCTACCTGACCCTGCACGACTGGCGAAAGGACAACCCGGCGGTCCGCTCACCGTTCATCACCCTCGGCGGCATCATCAACGCCGCCATGTGGCAGATCGCAACGCTCGGCATCGCGGTGGAGATCCTCACGATGCTGCTCCCGTGGTCGCTCGGGTTGATCGACGGCACCGACCCCCGCCTGGCCCGCACCTACTTCTGGTTCACCGGTCACCCGCTCGTGTACTTCTGGCTGCTCCCGGCCTACGTGTCGTGGTACGGGATGCTCCCGAAGCAGGCCGGGGGGAAGCTCTTCAGCGACTCGCTGGCCCGGCTCGCGTTCTGGATGTTCCTGATCGTGTCGGTCCCGGTCGGCTTCCACCACCAGTTCACCGACCCCGGCGTTCCCCAGACGTGGAAGTGGATCCACGCCGTGCTCACCTACTCGGTGTTCTTTCCCTCGATGATCACCGCGTTCACCGTGATCGCTTCGCTCGAGTACGCGGCCCGCCGCCGAGGCGGCACCGGCCTCGTCGGCTGGATCCGGGCGCTGCCCTGGACCGACCCGTCGGTGACGGCCCAACTCCTCGCCGGGATCCTCTTCGTGTTCGGTGGTATCGGTGGGCTCACCAACGCCAGCTACAACCTCAACCTCGTGATCCACAACACGAGCTGGGTGCCGGGTCACTTCCACCTGACGGTGGCCAGCGCCGTCACCCTCTCGTTCATGGGCATCACCTACTGGATGGTTCCCTACCTCACCGGCCGCCGCCTGCACAGCGTGAAGCTCGCCCTCGTGCAGGGGTGGACGTGGTTCGTGGGCATGATCATCTTCTCCAACGCCATGCACGTGCTCGGGCTGCTCGGCGCCCCCAGACGGACCCCGCTCGGCGACGCCCCCTACGTGCCGGAGGAGTGGAACGGTCACCTGTTCCGCACCTCGCTCGGCGGTGCCATCCTGCTCGTGTCGGTACTGCTCTACGTGTACCTCATGTTCCGCACCGCCACCGGGGAGAAGCTCCCGGCCGACGAGGTGCCGGCGGTCCCCGTCGCCGAGTCGATCCGTCATCCTCAGCTCACCCCGCTCTGGCTCGACCGGTTCAAGCCGTGGCTGATCGCCGCCGCCGCCCTGCTCGTGGTGGCCTACGGGCCACAACTGGTCGACCAGATCATCGACATGAGCCTCAACTCGCCCGGCACCGACTTCACTCCGTGGTGATGGGCGACCGGTTCCGCGCCCTCGATCCTCGGCCACCGGAGGACGAACCGTGACCCGCTCCAACGCCGGCCGCCGCCCCACCCAGGACCCCCAGGATCCGCAGTGGCCAGACAGTCACCGTCGCCACCCATCATGGCTCGGGGAGGATCTCCTCGGTCGCCGGCTCGTCGACCCCGTCGATCAGCCGGGTACCGACGAGCGAGCCGTCGGCCTCGATCCGATAGGTGGCGGTCCCCTCCACGTCGCCGGCGCCGGACGACACGGTGTGCCACTCCACGTCGAGTCGATCGTCCCGGACCACCCCCGTGCCCTCGTGGACCGCGCCGGTGACGATCCACTCGAGGGTGAGGACGTCGGCCTGGTCGATGATGATGACGGTGCCGGAGTACTCGACGCCGGCGGGGTCCACGCCGTTCACGGTGTAGGTGCCGCCGAGCCCACCGGTCCCGCCTCCTGTCCCCGTCGCGGCCGACGGCGAGCTCGCCGGGAAGGGCGCAGCTGTAGAGCATCGCCAGGAACGCAGCCACCCCCACGAGCCACCAGAACCAGCGCATGCCACCGATCCTACGGTGGCGTCGCCAGCGGACAAGCTCGTGGTTCCCCGGTGGCTGAAGGCCGCCTTCGGTGTGTTCGCCGTCGTAGTAGCGAGCGCGCTCGCCTTCGCGATCCTCGAGCCGATCCAGGTGCTGCCCCGGATCCGCCTCGCCCCCGGCTACGCCCTCACCGACGCCGACGGTCGCACGGTGACCAGCGAGACGGCGAGGGGCGAGCTCACCCTGTACACCTTCGCCCCGACCGACTGCGACTCGGCCTGCGACGACATCTTCACCACGATGGACGAGGTCGGCCGCCGGGTCGACGCCGAGGTGGACCTCGGCCGGGTCGACTTCCGACGGATCACGATCGCCCTCGACCCCGAGCCAACGTCGGCCGAGTTGTCATCGGCCATGACACGCTCGGGCGCCGATGGCTGGGCGTGGCGGTGGCTCGGTGGCGAGGAGGCGGTGGTCCGCCAGGTCGTCGGTGCCGGCTTCCGCCGCTTCTACGAGGCCGACCGCAACGACCCCGCGGCGCCGATCCGGTTCGACCCCGGGTACGTGCTCGTCGACGGAACCGGTGTGATCCGGGGGGAATACCGCTATCAGACCCTGGCGTCGGACGCCGACAAGCTCGTCCACCACGTCGACATCCTCGCCGCCGAGGTCCGGAACGCCAGCGGCGCCACGGCCGTCGCCTACGAGGCCGCTCACCTGTTCCTCTGCTACCCGTGAGATCAGCCGCCCGTGAGGTCTGCTACCCGTGAGGTCCCGACGATGACCGTCTCCCGCCGCTCCGACCGCCTGCTCGTCGGATCACTCCTCGTGGCGGTGGTGGCCGCCGGGGTCCTCGTGGCCCCGAGGATCGTGGCGATCCTCCAACCGCACCTGTACACGGGCACGGTCCTCCAGGGATCGGAGCCAGCCCCACCGCTCGACGAGCTACGGGGGGTCGACGGGGCACCGGTCGACGTGTCGGCTCACGAAGGGAGCGTGCTGCTCGTGTTCTTCGGCTACACGAACTGTCCCGACGTGTGCCCCGGCACCCTCGCCAGGGCGTCGCTCGCGATCGACCAGCTCGGCGACGACGGCGACCGGGTCGACCTGCTGCTCGTCGGCGTGGATCCGGCGAGGGACTCCGCCGAGGATCTCGAGACCTACGTCGACCTGTTCGACCCACGGTTCGATGCGGCGACCGGCGACCCCGGCGATCTCGCCAGTGTCGCCTCACGGTACGGCGTGTACCACGACGTCGTCGCCGACGGGCTCGTCGACCACACCGCCTCGCTCATCGGCATCGATCCCGACGGACGTCTCCGCATCCTGTGGCCGCCCGACGTGGACGTCGACGCCCTCACCGCCGATCTCGCTGCCCTGCTCGCCTAGCTGCTCGCAGCGTTGGGCCCGAGCCGGCTTCGACCGGCCTGAGGGGTGCGCTGCCACCAACCCATCCCATCGCGCGATGGTCGATTGAGCAGCGTTCTGCTCAATCGATGGCACCCCTCAGGTCGGCCAGACCTCGATGGATCAGGCTCTTGGCCGTCCCCGTCGGAATGTTCATGGCCTCAGCGATCTCGTTCATCGTCCGGTCGCCGTAGAACCGCAGCACGATCGCTTTCCGCCGCGACTCGGGAATGCCGGCCAGGGCATCGGCGAGGTAGTGGCGATCGGACCCGGACCGGTCGATCAGCTTGGGCCACGAGTCGCGGCGTACCCGCCGCTGCCGGAGCTCGTTGTGGCATCCGTTCACCACCGATGTCCGCAGGTAGCCGGCGGGATTGGTGATCGTGGCCCACCGCTGCCACACCTGGCGGAACGAGTCCTGCACGATGTCCTCGGCCACCGTGCGGCGATCGACCAGGTACGACGCCAACCGGACCATGCAGCCGAAGTGCGCGGTGTAGAAGTCGTCGAAGTCCCGTGTTTCGCTGCTCGGTAGCTCGATGGTGGTCATCTGGTCGCCATAACTCGTGTCGGGTCTCGCCGGTGGCGATGAAGCGTGACCCCATCATTCGGGCTCGGGGCGAACGGGTAAATAGGGGCCACACCCCACAGGCGGCTGGGGGTCCCCACGCAGGCCGTCGTCCGTGGCCTCGCACCGGTAACGTGACGCTGCCGTGGCCGTTGTTCACCTTCTCTCGAATCCGCAGGTCACCAGTGGGGGGCGTCTCCGTCGACTCGACGCGATCCGGGCTGCGCTCCGGGCCCAGAGCTGCGACCTCGTGGAGCTGCAACCGTCGTCCCGCGAGCTGATCGCTCCCACCTTGGCTGGGGCGCGTCACGATGGCGTCACTCGACTGGTGATCGCTGGTGGCGATGGCCTCCTCCACGAATGTCTGCCGGTCATCGCTGGATCAGATCTAGCGGTGGGGGTGATCGCGGCCGGTACCGGCAACGACTTCGCCCGGGCCCTCGGCCTGCCTGATGATCCGGTCGACGCCGTGGCGGCCGCCCTGGCCGACCCCGCCCCGGTGGATCTGCTGGCCATCCGACGCGGGTCGGCGGCGTCGCTGGCGGCCACGGTGGTCACCGGGGGGTTCTCCGGCAGGGTGAACGCGAGGGCCAACGGTCTCCGCTTCCCCCGGGGCCAGCAGCGCTACACCGTCGCAACCCTTGCCGAGCTGGCGAGGCTCGAAGCTGTGGCGGTCGAGCTCGTCGTCGACGGCGATGTGCATCGCCTCGACGCGAGCCTCTTCGCCATCGCTAATACGAGGTATTTCGGCGGCGGCATGGCGATCTGCCCCGACGCCGATCCGACCGACGGGTTGCTCGACGTCACCGTCGTCGGGGCGGTTTCCCGGTTCGAGCTGGCCCGGGTCCTGCCTCGTGTGTTCTCCGGGCGCCACGTCGACCATCCGGCGGTCACCGTCTTCCGGGGGCAGCGCATCGAGCTGTTGACCGACGTCGATCTGTGGGCCGACGGCGAGCCGCTCCCTGTCGACTCGACGGGGGGATGGGCGACCTTCACTGTGGCCCCCGGTGCTCTCCGAGTGGCGGGTAGCCTGGTCGGAAGCTCAGGGGAGCTGCCGTGACCGATGACGAACACCAATGGTCGCCGGGCCCGAACCAGAAGCGCCAGCGACCGATTCTGGAGGGCTCGGATGAAGCGGAGCCGACCCTCCGCATGCCGGTCGTGGGTCCGGCCGGTCCCGGTTCGGCCGCTCGCGGCCCTGCCGACGTCGGTGCCGGTCCCGCCAGCGGTGGCCCCGTCGCCGGTACGGTCGCCGACTCCAGCGTCAACGACCCTGCGGCTCGGTTGACCGTCCCGACGACCCAGGGCGCCAACCCATCGGGCCCCGCTGCGGCGGGTCATGATGGGCCCGCACCCACCGGGCCGATCCGGCTGCCCAGAACGCCCCGTTCCGCGTCGGGCTACCGAGACCCGACCGGCGGCCTCGACCTCCAGGTCGACCAGGCCGTCTCCTACGACACCTCGATCAATGCCCGCCCGTACCTGCGCCGACTCGAACAACCGAAGACCGGCCCCGACTGGCCGCTGATCCTCAAGGCTGGCACGTTCGTCGTGCTGATCCTCGCCGGGATCTGGTTCGTAGCCCGGCTCCGCTCGGGTGGCGCTGGCGAAGCATCGGCGTTCGGTGGGCCGGCCGGCCCGAGCGCCGGCCCCACGGTCGATGAGCTCGCCCAGGCCACGGTGCGGATCATCGGGCTCGACCAGGCCGACCAGCCCCTGTGCTCCGGCTCGGGCACCTTCGTCTCCTCCGACGGGCTCGTCCTCACCAACGCCCACGTCGTCACGAGCGACGAGCTCTGCGACTTCACCTCGATCGGCATCGCGGTCACCGTCGACTCCGGCCGTCCGCCGGAACTCCTCTACCGGGCGTCGGTCCTCACCCTCGACCCCGGCGTCGACCTGGCCGTACTCGGCATCACCGGCACCGTCGACCCCGGCCACTCGACCCCGGTCGTCTTTCCCGCCCTCAGCCTCGGCGACAGCGACGAGATCGGTATCGGCGACGACGTCCGCATCCTCGGCTACCCCGAGATCGGCGGCGAGACGATCACCTTCACCAACGGATCGGTCAGCGGGTTCACGGCCCAGGCCGGCCTCGGCGACCGGGCGCTGATCAAGACCGACGCCACGATCGCCGGCGGGAACAGCGGCGGCGCCGCCGTCGACACCGACGGCCGGCTCATCGGCATCCCCACCAAGGCCCGGGCCAGCGAGAGCGGCCCCGCGGTCGACTGTCGCCCGCTGGCCGACACGAACGGCGACGGCGAGGTCGACGAGCTCGACAACTGCGTTCCCATCGGCGGGTTCCTCAACGGCGTGCGACCCATCAACCTCGCCCTCGGCGTGATCGAGGACGCGGGGAGCATCAACCCCGACGTCGGGCCCCAGGAGCCGGAGGAGCCACGGGTGGAGGTCGACCAGACGCTCGTCATGCTGTCCCGGCCCCGGTTCAGCCTCGGCGAGGCCGACGACAACCCGACCGAGATCGTCGAGACCGCGGCCGGGGGGATCGAGCAGCTCTGCCTCTTCGTCGACTGGCAGGGCATCCCCGACGGGGCCGAGTGGGACGGGATCTGGTGGCGGGACGGTGAGATCGTCGACGAGTACAGCCTCGTGGGTCGCCTGTGGGACTTCGGCAACGAGGGCCGCAACTTCTGGATGTGCGCGATCGACACCGTGAACGGGCTCAGTCCCGGGCTCTACGAGCTCGGGTTCTTCCTGAACGGCACGCTCATCTTCGCCGAGGGAATGGTGCTCACCGAGGAACCGGTCGACGTGATCGACACCGTGTGGGAGAACGCCTCCGACGTCGACATCTGCAGCCTGGCGGTCAATCCGATGGGTTCCGGGCAGGTCGGCTTGAACGAGCTCGACGCCGGCCAGCAGATTGCCCCCGGCGCCGTCGCCACGCTCCGCCTACCCCGGGGTGAGGTGGTCGTCGAGGCGTCGGACTGCGGAGGGCAACCTCTCGCCGACTCCGCCGGCGCCATCCTCATCGAGCCCGACAACACCTACACGATCGAACGCCCCGCAACCTCCGGCTGACCCACCGCCCGTCAACCCCTACCCGCCCCCTCTGGCAGCGTTTTGCACGGGGGGTGTGCGCTGGATCTGCCAGAGGCGAGCGCCGGCTGGGTTTGGCAGCGTTTTGCACGGGGGGTGTGCGCTGGATCTGCCAGAGCTGGCGGAGCTTCGGCTCTGGCAGCGTTTTGCACGACCAGTGCGCGGCAGATCTGCCAGGGGCGGGCGAGGGCTGGGTTTGGCAGCGTTTTGCACGACCGGTGCGCGGCAGATCTGCCAGGGGTGGGCGAGGGCTGGGTTTGGCAGCGGTTTGCACCGGGGGTGCGCGTGGGATCTGCCAGAGGTGGGGAGGGCTGGGTTGGGTAAGGGGGTCAGTCGTCGCGGTTGAAGCGGCGGCGGCGCTCGGCCTTGCGTTGACCCTGGCGGCGTTTGTTCTGGAGGCGCCGCTCCTTCGAGCCTCGGGTGGGGCGGGTTGGGCGCCGCGTCGGTCGGGGTCGCAAGGCTTCGGCCAGCCGGGCCGCCAGACGCTCGAGAGCGAGTTGCCGGTTCCTCGTCTGCGACCGGGTATCGTCGACCGACACCGCCACCTGCGGCCCGAATCGCTTCGTCAGCGTCGCCCGCTGGCCGTCGGTGAGGACCGCCGAGCCGGCGATGTCGAACACCACCTCAGCTCTGGTGTTGGAGGTGTTGGCGTGCTGACCGCCCGGCCCGCCCGACGGGCTGAAGCGCCACGACAACTCGGCGGCCGGCACGACCAGGCGATTGCTCACGATCAGGTTGCCGTCGGCGTCCATCGCCCTTTCCTGTGGTGGTCGTCGCTGCGGGTAACGGGGTGGATCGTCAACGGTAGAGTCCAATGCGGGGAGAGGGGATCAACCGATGGGACTGGCCGACGAGAAGTACGTGGCCCTGACCACGTTCCGGAAGAACGGCGAACGGAGGTCGACGGCGGTGTGGATCGCCGACGTCGGCGACGGAAAGCTGGGGTTCACGACCTCCGAGTCGAGCTGGAAAGCCAAACGGCTTCGCAACGACCCGAGGGTCGAGCTGCAGCCGTCGGACAGTCGCGGCAACCCGCGGGAGGGGAGCGACGTGGTGACCGGAACGGGCGAGCTCGTCCACGGCGAGCAGTTCGAGGCGGTCCGCCGCAGTATCAAGGACAAGTACGGCTTCCAGATGACGATGGTCGAGGCGCTCGCCACGGTCAGGAAGCTGATCGGCAGGTCGTCGACGACCGACTCCGCAGTGATCGTGACCATCGACCAGTAGCGCCGGGTCTCGCCGCAGCGCCGCCGGGGTCAGTGGCCCCGCGACGGGGTCAGCGGCCGGCGATCTCGTCGCCGCTGGCACCGACACCGTCGCTCGTCACGCACAGCACCGGGCCGTCGCCGACCTCCATCTCCACGTCGCCCATGTCGAGCTCCTCAGGATCGGTGAACCTGGGCTCACCGTCGATCCGGACATCGAGCCGGTCCGGGTCGATGCCCTGCTCGATGAACTGCTCGCGGTAGGCGTCGACGAGCATGCCCTCGGTGACCTGGTAGGCGGTCTGCATGCACTCGCTCCCGCCGATCACGTTCTGGGCGTAGGCGTAGGCGAGCGGGGTGAGGCCGAGGTTGTCGTCGACCCACGGGAACGCGTCGGCCAGCTTGCCGAGCGCCCCGCGTGACACGGTCAGCGAATCGGCGGTCGCCACCGCATCGACCCGGGGCCGCACGAACAGGATCGAGTCGCCGTCGATCACCACGTCGGTGGTGCCGTCGGCGTTGTGGGTGATCGAGGTGCCCGAGCTGTCGACGCAGGTGTCGACGTCGCCGACGGCGTCGAGCGTGACCCGGTCGGTGCGGTAGACCTGACCGAACGCACGGTGCTCGCGGGTGCCTTCGACGGGGACCCTGGCGTGGACCCGGGCCCGGCAATCGAGGCTGATCGGCTCGATGGCGACGATCCGCGCCTCGTCGGGCAGTGAGACGGCGACGTCGATGTCGTTGAAATCGGCGATCGACGGGACCGAGAAGGGATTCGACAGGCTGAGGAGACCGATTCGACCGAGGAGTAGGCCGAACAGCAGCATCAGACAACCGCCGATGAGGGTGAACAGAAGCGGACGGGAACTTTTCATGATGTCTCGTTGCAGTCCAGAGGGGACGAACGACTGCCTCCACAGGAATGACGGCCGCAACCCCGAAAAAGTCGCGGATCGCCCGGTGACCTTGCTGTAGTTGTGGGACGTACCACTAGAAAGCGGGGATGAAACCTCGGCGAGACCGGCCAATGGAACTGCTGCGTGAGCTCACCGTTGAGGAGCGCGTCCGGCTGTTGTCGGGACGCGACACGTGGCGGACGGCCGAGATCGATCGGCTCGGGATCGGCTCGGTCAAGGTCACCGACGGGCCGAACGGGGCTCGCGGCGACTCCACGAGCGGTACCACGGCGGTGTGCCTCCCCGCTGCGATCGGCCTCGCGGCCACGTTCGACCGCGTCCACCTCGCCGAGGCCGGCGCCCTCCTCGGCCGCGAGACGAGGCGGAAGGGGGCCCATGTGCTCCTCGCCCCCACGATCAACCTCGCTCGTCATCCGCTCGGCGGCCGCAACTTCGAGTCGTTCGGCGAAGACCCCCACCTCACCGCCGAGCTGGCCGTCGCCTACGTGGCCGGCGTGCAGCGGGAGGGTGTCGGGGCGTGCGCCAAGCACTTCGTGGCCAACGACGTGGAGTTCGCCCGGATGACCGTTTCCTCACAGGTCGACGAGACCACGCTGCGAGAGGTGTACCTCATGCCGTTCGAGGCCGTGGTGGAAGCCGGGGTGTGGTCGGTGATGGCCTCCTACCCGATGCTGAACGGTGTCCACTGCACCGAGCACGAGTGGTTGCTCACCACGCTGCTGCGGGAGGAGTGGGGGTTCGACGGGCTCGTCATGTCGGACTGGGGAGCCACCCACCACCCCGTCCGCCCGGTTCTGGCGGGGCTCGATCTGGAGATGCCGGGCCCCGCCGTCGCCCTCGGACCGCGGCTGCTGGAGGCGGTCGACGACGGCCGCGTACCAACCGAGGTGCTCGACGCCCGAGCCGGTCGCGTGCTCGACCTGGCGGCGAGGGCCGGCAGGATCGACGAGCTCGACGATGAACCGGAGCAGACCGTCGACCTCGACGACGAGCGGGCCTTCGCCCGACGGCTGGCGGCCGACGGCATGGTGCTGCTCGCCAACGACGGCACCCTCCCGCTGGCCAGACCTCGCACCGTGGCCGTGATCGGTCCGAACGGGGCCGAGTCGGTGATCCAGGGCGGCGGCTCGGCCCAGGTGCCGGCTCACCGGCGGGTGTCGGTGGTCGACGGGTTCGTCGACGCGCTCGGCCCCGAGTGGGTCACCCCGGCGCTCGGGTGTCACGCCCACCGCTACCTCCCGGCGCCCGACCCGACGTGCTGGGTCGGCGGCGACCGGCCGATCACACTCGAGGAGCTGGCCGACGCCGAGGCGGCGGGCGACCCGGTGTCGGTCGACCAGCGGTCGCGCATCGGGGCGTTCGTCCACGGTGCGCCCAGACCGGGCGTGGCGAGCCGGCGGTGGACGGGCCGGATGCGGATCGACGAGACCGGGCTGCACTCGTTCGGCGTGCTGGCCGTCGGCCGGTCGCGGGTGCTCGTGGACGGGGTGCTCGTGGCCGACAACTGGACCGCCCCCAGGGCTGGCGACGCCTACTTCCAGCACGGCACCGCCGAGGTGGTGGGGGCGGTCCACCTCGAGGCCGGCACGATCGCGGAGGTCGTGGTGGAGTGGTCGTTCGACGAGCGAGCCCCGCTGCGAGGCCTCCGCTTCGGTCATCTCCCCCCGGTCGACGAGGAGGTGCTGCTCGAGGAGGCCGTCGTCGCAGCCCGGGCGGCCGACGTGGCGGTGGCGGTGGTCGGACTCGACAACGAGTGGGAGACCGAGGGCCACGACCGATCGTCGTACGGCCTGCCTGGCGCGCAGGACGAGCTCGTGCGCCGGGTGGCCGCCGCCAACCCCCGGACGGTGGTGGTGCTCAACGCCGGGGGACCGGTGGCCATGCCCTGGCTGGACGACGTGGCCGCCGTGCTCGTCGCCTGGTACGGGGGACAGGAGCTGGGCCATGCCGTGGCCGACGTGGTGCTCGGCGCCGCCGAACCGGGTGGTCGACTCCCCATCACCTGGCCCCGTGCGTTGGGCGACACCCCGTTCGAACTGCCGATCCCCGAGCCGGGTCCGCCCCGGCCGGGGGCCGAGCTGCCCTACTCCGAAGGACTCCTGATCGGGTACCGCTCCTATGATCGGCGGGGGGTGGAACCACAGGCGGCGTTCGGGTTCGGCCTCGGCTACACCACCTTCGAGCTCGGCTCACCGCCCATGCCCGGCGGGGATGAAGGTCGGCGGTCGCCGGGCGACGCCGTCGTGGTGACCGTGCCGGTGACCAACACCGGCGGCCGCGCCGGGAAGTGCGTCGTGCAGGCCTACCTCGACGACGACCCACACGACGACGACTCACACGCCGGCGAGCCGGCGGACAGCGCAGCGGGCGAGACGCCGGCGCACGGCGAACCGCTCGACGAAGCGGCGGCCAGCCGCACACGGCAGCCCGCCGAGCGGCCGGTTCGGGTGCTCGCCGGCTTCGCGGTGGCTCGTCTCGACCCGGGCGCGGTCGCCGATGTGGCGGTCGAGGTCCCGGCCCGGGCGTTCCGGCGGTGGGACGCCTCGGCCGGCCAGTGGGTCGACACCAGCGGGGTTCGGGGCATCCACCTGGGCCTGTCGAGCCGCGATATCCGGGCCACCGTCGAGGTCGAGACGGCCTAGAATTCTCGAGAGACATGGCCGTGGATCAACAGCAACACACCGAGCGCGACGACGCACCGCAGCCGAGAGCTCGCCTGCGGGAGGACGACGCTCGCCGGCTTCTCCCGGTCGACACCGACCGGTCCGTCGAGGAGCGCCGGCAGCTGCTGAGCGAGGTGCTCGTGGCCGACGATCCGACCGATGGGTTGTGGGCCCTCTGCGACTCTGGCGATGCATCGGAGATCGTGCCCGAGCTGCCGGCCCTCCGCCTCGAGCAGGATCCCATCCACCGCCACAAGGACGTGCTCGCCCACACGATCGCCGTGACGGCCAAGACCAGCCCGGACCTGACGCTGCGCCTCGCCGCGCTGTTCCACGACATCGGCAAGCCGGCCACCCGCTCCTTCGAGCACGGCGGCGTGACCTTCCGCCATCACGAGGCGGTCGGGGCGAAGATCACCCGAGCCCGCCTGCGGGAGCTCGAGTTCGACAAGGCCACCGTGAAGGACGTCACGGAGCTCGTGCGTCTGTCGGGCCGGTTCAAGGGCTACGCCGACGGCTGGTCGGACTCGGCCGTGCGCCGCTACGCCCGCGATGCCGGTCACCTGCTGGGCCAGCTCAACGAGCTCGTCCGCTCCGACTGCACCACCAGGAACCGGGCCAAGGCCGACCGCCTCCAGCGTCAGATCGACGACCTCGAGGACCGGATCCTCCGCCTCGCCCGGGAGGATCGCGAAGCGGCGGAGCGGCCCCAGATGGACGGCGAGGCGGTCATGGCCCACCTCGGGATCGAGCCGGGTCGGGCCGTCGGCGAGGCGCTGCGGTACCTCCTCGAGGTCAAGCGGTCGGAGGGGGTGCTCGCCCAGGGCGAGATCGAGTCACGGCTCGACGCGTGGTGGGCGGCACGGGCCGATGGGCGAGGCTGACGGCGGTTTCGTCGACGCGGTCGTCGCCGTGCTGGCCTCCACGGCGCCGGGCGATGTGATGAGCTACGGCGACGTGGCCGCCGAGGCCGGGTACCCCGGCGCAGCCAGGGCCGTGGGCAACGTGCTCGCAACCGTCGAGGGGCTGCCTTGGTGGCGGGTGGTCACCGCCCAGGGCCGCTTGATCCCACACGACCCCGACGAGCACGCCCGCCGTCTCGCGGCCGAGGGCGTGCGCTGCTGCGACGGCCACGTGATCGGTTGATCAGCCGTCGCGTTGGCCAGGGTGCTTGCGCGCCCACGAAGCCCGCCCGGCCCGATCATCAGCGCTCCCCTGGAGCCGGCGCCGGCGGGTTTCAGCGCGCCGGGTAGCCGTAGCGGAGGAGGAGTGGCCCGGTGATCGCCGTGACGACCGACCGATCGCGGCGGCTCAGCCGGTGCCGCCATGCATCGTCGAGGCGCAACGTCACCACATCGCCCCCGAACCGGAGCGGGTTGCCGGCCACGGAGTGCATCGGTGTGGTGAGCGTCGCGGTCCGCCCGTCGAGGAAGCCGAGCTCCCGGCTCGAGGGGGTGAGATCGACGAGCTCGGCGATCGCGCTGAGCGCGCGACCGGGATCGGCGACGAAGTCCTCGTAGCGGAGCCGTATCGACGGCACCCGCTGGGCGAGCGCCTCGAACCCGAGGTTGTCGGTCACCCACCGGATGGCGGTCCTCCGGGGTGGATAGATGGGCATCTGCTCGTCGGTCGCCTCCGGCCGTGCCACCTGCTTGGTCCACGAGTGCGCCACCCCCCTCGGGTCGCGCACGAGGTGCAGGAGGCGGAGGTCGATAGAGGGGTCGAGGCTGAGCAGCGCCGCGGTCGACACGTGCTTGGACGAGTCGAGGAGGACCGTCGGCGGGTCCGTCCGGTGCGACGAGCCGTGCAACACCCGCCGGAGGTACCACAGGTACCGCTGCTGCTCGGGCGACGGCGAACCGGTGCGGGCGACCCGCTCGATCGCAGGGAGCCGGCGGGTCCGGTCGATCCGCCAGCGGAGGTCGATGACGTCGTCGAGGTCGACGTTGTGCCACCCGTCGAACGCGAAGCGGCCAACGTCGACCCAGTGCGGGCAGCGGTCGAACGACTCGCCGCACCCGCACCGCTCCCGGTCCCGCACCCCCCGCTCCCACAGGTGCACGGTTTCGCCAACTGCGGTGAGGCTCGGGAGCTCGTTGAGGAGTCGTTCGATCAGGGTGGAGCCGGAGCGGCCCAGGCCACCGATGAAGAGCACCTTGATCCGTACCGATCGGGGGTCCCCGCGCCACGGCGGCCGGTGTCGCGTCCCCGGCTCGCTGACGACCACCTGTTGTGGGGTGGCGTTCACAACCATCCCGTCGGTCGGTCGAGCAGTTCCTCGGTGTCGGCGATCGCCGCTTCGAGCAGCGCCCCCAGGTGGGCGCGTTGCTCAGGACCGAGTGGATCGTTGCCGGACCGGTTCCAGCCGGTGAGCTCGGCCGGGGCGAAGCGGTCCAGATCGAGGAAGTCGAGCACCTCGCCGAACGTGCGCATCGGATCGCGGTAGAGGTCCTCGCTGAGCACCACCAGGATCTGGTCGGACGGGAACGCCTCGAACCACCGACCCAAACCGCGGGCGTAGCGGCCCTGGTCGACGTAGGAGAAGTGCTGGTGGGCGAAGCTGACGTACGACGGATCGGTCAGCATCCGCTCCTCCTCCCCGTCCAGGCGCTCCGCCTCGGCTGCGATCGCGTCGTCGAAGTCGAGCCACTCCACCCCCTGCCGGTGCCGTTCCGCCCAGTGCCCGTGGGCCCGGTCGACCGGGTTGCGGAGCAGGGCGATGATCCTGGCGCTCGGCGCGACCTGGCGGGCCCGCACCGGGGCGTGGGGATGGTGGAGGTAGTAGGGGGTCGCCTCGCCGACGAGGAGGCGGCGCTCGGCCCGGAGCTCCCGGAGACGATGCGAGGTCTCGGTGGGGAAGTGCGACCGGTACCACCGGTCGCCCCGCCCGTAGTTGACGTCGAAGTAGTAGGTCCCCTTCCGGGTCTCCCGGGCGGGGAACAGTGGGCGGACGTCGGGGTGCTCGAGCAGCCAACGAGCGAGCGAGGTGGTGCCGCCCCGCTTCGTGCCGATGATGAGGTAGTCGGGTCGCATCCGCAGCGGGGCGGTGAGCTCCCCGTAGGTGCGCACCCCGTCGCGGGCCCTGGCTCGAAGGCGCGGCCACCAGCCGTCGGGCGCCACGTACGGTGCGCCGTAGGGCGTCATCCGGAGGCGATCCCGCTGGGATCCGGCGCGCTGGTGTCCGTCGGGCGCGCCTGGCGCCTGTCGGTCGACGAAGGTCACGCTCCCTCATCGGCCGGTCACCCCGTCAACTGAAGTCGGGAGCGGAAGGTGTCAGCGGGTGAGGCTCTCCACGAAGTCGACGATCAGGTCGGTGACCGGGCCCGGCTGATCGCGGTGGGCGATGTGGCCGCAGTCGGGCACGAGCACCGCACCCCGGCTGTGGGGGACCGTCCGGTCGATACCCACGATCATGGCGTCGGTGGCGTACTCGTCGCGGTCGCCCTGCACGGCGAGGACCGGGCAGGGGATCGTCGGCAGGTACTCGCCGATGTCCCACCGCTGGAAGTCGGGATCGAGCCACACGTGATTCCACGCATCGAACGTCGACCCCGGGTCGGCGTGGTAGCGGGCGAGCCCCGCCACGATCGCATCACGGTTGGCCGCGATGGCGACGATCCCCGCCGCGCACTCGTCCTCCACGTAGATGTGGGGGGCGATCACCAGCACGCCGTCGGGGACGACGCTGCCGCTACCGGCAGCGATGAGGGCGATCGAGCCGCCGTCGCTGTGGCCCACGAGCACGCACCGCTCCACCCCAGCCGTGGCCAGCACCCGGGGGAGGAGGTGCAGTCCCTCCACGTGCATGAACCGCACGCCGAACCCACCGGGGGCCGGGGTCGACGTGCCGTAGCCGAAGCGGTTGAACGCGAGCACCGGGTGCCCGGTCCGGTCGTGGACGTCGCCGGGAACGGACCGCCATTGGGCCACCGAGCCGAGTCCCTCGTGGAGGAGGACCACCACCGGTTCGTCCGCGGTCGGCTCGCCCCACCACGAGTGCTCGATCGAGAGGCGACGGGGCGCGACACCGCCGGTGTCGAGTTCGACGTCGGCGACGTCGAGTTCGTAGTGGCCCGTGCGGGAAGGGTTGCGCAACGAGGTTGGAACGTAGCGGCTCCGACGTGGGGTATCGAGTCGGCTCGATGTCGGCGGGCAAGTACCGTCGCTTGCCGTGAGCTTCACCCCCAAGGTCGGCACGCTCGGCTACGTCTTCGATCGCTCCGCCCGGCGGGTCCTGATGATCCGACGCGACGCCCGACCCGACGACGACCACTTCGGCAAGATGAACGGGCTCGGCGGCAAGCTCGAAGCCGATGAGAGCGTGGTGGCGGGCCTCCGGCGGGAACTGGCTGAGGAGGCCAACATCGAGCTGACCGACGTCCGGCTTCGGGGCACGCTGACCTGGTCGAACTTCGGCCCGAACGAGGAGCAGTGGCTCGGGTTCGTCTTCCTCGTGGAGGGGTGGACCGGCGAGATCCCCGCCGCGAACGACGAGGGCTCGCTCGAGTGGGTCGCCCTCGAACGGGTGCTCACCGCCTGCGACGACGACCCCGACGTGCGGGCCAGCGCGGAGCTCCCCATGTGGGCCGGCGACCGCCACTTCCTCCCGCTCGTGTTCGACGACGACCCCCGCGTGTTCCACGGCACCATGCCCTATGATCGCGATCGACCGCTGGCCTGGAGCTACGAACGTCTGTGAGCGCCGGTCCCAGCGAAAGCACGTGAACTCTCCCTCGGGCTCTGGGTTTGCTATGTTGCAACCAGTGGTGTTCTTGTGCGGTCGGCCCGGATGTGGACGTGAATCCTCAGCGACGCTGCAGATCGACGCGCCATCGTCCACGATCTCACTCGTCGACCCCAGGGTGAGTCGCGACGGGGTGCCGCTCTGCCCCCATCATGCCGACTCCACCACGCCGCCGTTGGGGTGGTCGATGAACGACCTCCGCAGCAGAAACCGCACCCTCGCCCCGGTGCGGACGCTCGGTCCCCGAACCGGCGAGATCGTGTCGGCCCCGCCCGGGGGGAACGGGGGCACGAAGCGGAAGGGCAAGAAACCGAACCCGTTGTTCCAGGGCTCCCGGCCCAGCCCCGACGTTGTCGAGGCCGAGTCAGCGCTCGCCGAGGACGGGCCGCTGACGTTCCAGGTCTCACGGGAGCTGCGGTCGATGGCGGTCACCGCGCTGCCCGAACGTGACGACGAGGTTTCGACCGACGATCGACCTGCACCGGGGACCGATGCCCCGGCGAGCCGTGGCGACGGCGAGTCGAGCGGTCCGGCTTCTCGACCGAGTCGGCGTCGAGAGGTGGTCGACGAGGACGATGTCGAAGACGACAAGTTCCCGTGGCATCACCACTTCGAGGACGACGAGCCCCAGGAGCTCCAGGCGAAGAGCCCGCTGCTGTCGCGGGCGTTCCGGTCCTCGGTGGGCTGACCCGCACCAGGTGCGGGCCAGCCACCGATCGTCTGCAGCCCTCGACAGCGCCGGCGATCAGACCGTCGTGGTGGTCTCCGCTGGAGATTCCTCCGCCGGTGATCCTCCGCTGGGCGGTCCGCCAGCCTCGTCGGCGGCCGGAGGCCCGGGCGGGGGCGGCGACTCGCCCGCCGTTCCACCGCCGGGTCCGCCGCCCGGTCCACCGGGGCCCGCTGGGCCGGCACCGGGGCCGGGAGGTGCCGGCTGCGTCCACGGCGGGTTGGCCGCCGGGGGCCGGCGACGGCGGAGCCACCGGACACCCTGCCACGCCGCCCACAGGAACGGCACCAGCACCAGCAGCGGCAGGAGGAACCCGATAACGACCTTGGTGGCGACCCAGATCGCCTTCAGGACATCCACGGCGGAGGAGAACCCGTCGGTGAAGCCGGGATCGGTGTCGGGCACGAATGTCGGCACGCTGTACTCCACCAGCTCATCGATGGTCGGGCCGGCCTGCCCACCGGTCGACTCGTCGATCGGCGTCGCCACGACCCTGGTCCGGAGCTGAATGCTCCGCTCGGGGGTCACCTCGTGGGCCACGATGGCCGACTGGCCGGGAGCGAGCTCCTCGGTCGAACCGAACACCTCGATCAACTGGGTCTCGCTGTCGATCTCGAGCACGGTGTCAGACAGGGTGATGTCGGTCAGGGGCTGGTCGCCCTGGTTGATGATCTCGAAGCAGATCGTGACCGGGGTGCCCTGGGCCACCCGGGAGCCACCGGTTCCGGGACACGACTCGCCGCCGTTGTGCTCCTCGTAGCTGGAGATGCCGACACCGATCAGGTTCTCGACCCGGTCCTGGGTGAGCAGCAGCGTGATCGTGGCCAGATCCACCCGGTCCTCCAGGGTGCGGAGCTGACCCCGCATCACCTCGAGCTCCGACTCCCGGTCGAGCAGGAGGCGCTCGATCTCGGCGTAGTCCTCCAGCGTGGCCGCCCCCTCGAGCGCGGCCCGGAGGCGGGCGACGCCGAGATCGGCCACCTCGATCCGGCTCTCGAGATCGACGATGCGCTCGGTGACGTCGTCGGTGCTGACGCTCTGGTTGCGCAGCTCGCCGACCGTGCCGAGCGCCTCCAGGGTCGCGTTGAAATCGTCGGGGAGGACCTTGAACACGAGCTCGGAGCTGGGCTCGGTCCCGCCGACCGTGTTCTGACCGAACACGAACCCGCCCAGGCCCTCCACGATCTCGGTGGCCTCAGCGCTGGCTGCGGCCACGTCGTCGACCTCCACGTGCACGTTGGCGGTGAAGATCAGCTTGCGCCCGAGATCGGCCGCCGTCGGGGTGACGGTGGCGCCGCCCGCCCCGAGTTGGTCGGCTGTGTCGGCGTCGTCGGTCTCGTCGGTGTCGGTGCCCTGGGCGGCGGGGTCGCCACCGGCGTCACCGTCGCCCTCCACCGGCGCGTCGTCAGCCGTCGACTCGCCATCGGACGGTTCGACGGTCGGCGCCCTCGACCCTGCTGGCTCAGCGCCGCCAGACCCGCCACCACCGGCGTCTTCCTCCGCCTGAGCTGCCTCGACCTCCTCGAAGTCGGCGCTGCTCGTCTGCGGCGCGAACTCAGCGTCATCGCCGGACACGTCGGTGGCAGCATCGTCATCGCTGGAGCCGCAGGCCGCAGCCAGCAGTGCGACCACGGCGGCGATCGCCAGGAGTCGGATCAGCCGGCGTCGGCGTCCTCGTCGGTTCGTTCCCATGATGTTCTTCCCCCCTCGGAGCGTGGAGCGGCCCCTCCGGCCGATCGACCACTACGACGCTTGACCGACGCGTCCGGTTCCGTCGCAGCCGCTGCGTCATCCAACCGCAACACACAGCACCGCTCCTGTCGGCAGCACGTTCTGGCGGATGAGGCGCCCGCTCCACACCGTTCTGGCGGACGTGACACCCACCCCACCCCGTTCTGGCGGACGGGGCGCCCGGAGGCGGTAGCCAGGTCCGCCAGAACACGGAGACCTGGGCGCCGCGTCCGCCAGAAGCGAACAACGCGGTGTGCGAGGGCGGGTCACTCGTAGGCGTCGAGTGGGGGGCAGGAGCAGGAGAGGTTGCGGTCGCCGAAGGCGTTGTCGATGCGGGCGACGGGCGGGAAGTACTTGTCGGCCGGGTCGACCGAGGGGCCGACGGCGGCCGCCTGCCGCCGGGTATAGGGCCGGTCCCACTCGTCGGCCAGGACCGCCGCTGCGGTGTGGGGGGCGTTGCGGAGCACGCTGTCGTCCACCGCCACCTCGCCCCGGGCGATCTCCTCGATCTCGGCTCGGATTGCGATCATGGCATCGCAGAACCGGTCGAGCTCGGCCAGGCTCTCCGACTCGGTCGGCTCGATCATCAAGGTCCCCGCCACCGGGAACGACATCGTCGGGGCGTGGAAGCCGTAGTCGGCCAGCCGCTTCGCCACGTCGTCGTTCGACACGCCGGTGGCGGCGTCGATCGCCCGCAGGTCGATGATGCACTCGTGGGCCACCAAGCCACCGGGACCGGTGTAGAGCACGGGGTAGTGCTCGTTGAGCCGGGACGCGAGGTAGTTGGCCGACAGCACCGCCACCTCGGTGGCCCGACGCAGCCCCTCCGGGCCCATCATCTGCACGTACATCCACGAGATCGGCAGGATCCCGGCCGAGCCCCATGGCGCCGCCGACACCGCCGGCCCGCCGGCGGGGATGCCGTCGTGGGTGATGTCGACCACGGCGTGCCCCGGCAGGTACGGGGCGAGGTGCTCGGCCACCCCCACCGGTCCCACCCCCGGCCCGCCCCCGCCGTGGGGGATGCAGAAGGTCTTGTGCAGGTTCAGGTGGCTCACGTCGGACCCGAAGCGGCCCGGCCGGGCGATCCCGACCAGGGCATTGAGGTTCGCACCGTCGGTGTAGACCTGACCGCCGGCGTCGTGGACGAGGGCGCACACGTCGGTCACCGTCGTCTCATAGACCCCGTGGGTCGACGGGTAGGTCATCATCAGCGCCGCCACCGACGGGCCGTGCTCGTCGAGCTTGGCCCGGAGATCGTCGAGGTCGATGTTGCCGTCGTCGTCGCAGGCCACCACGACCACCCGCATGCCGGCCAGCACCGCCGAGGCGGCGTTGGTGCCATGGGCCGACGACGGGATCAGGCACACGTCGCGGTGACCCTCGCCCCGATCGGCCTGCCACCGCTGGATCGCCAGCAGTCCGGCGTACTCGCCCTGACTCCCGGCGTTGGGTTGCAGCGACACCCGGTGGTAGCCGGTGATCTCGGCCAGCACCGCCTCCAGCTCGTCGATCAACTGCCGGTAGCCGGCCGTCTGCTCGGCTGGGGCGAACGGGTGGACGCAGGCCAGCTCGGGCCAGGAGATCGGCTCCATCTCGGCCGCCGCGTTCAGCTTCATGGTGCAGCTCCCGAGCGGGATCATCGTGCGATCGAGGCTCAGGTCGCGGTCGGCGAGGCGCCGCAGCCAGCGGAGCATCTCGTGCTCGGTCCGGTGCTGGTGGAAGTTCGGGTGGTCGAGGAACGACGAGCTCCGCCGGAGCTCGGCAGGAATGCCGGCCAGTTCCGTTGACGCGTCAGCGATTTCGTCGCTCGCCCCGCCGTCGCTCGACGGGTCGAACGCGGCGAGCACCGCCGCCACGATCGCCGGCGTGGTCGTCTCGTCGAGGCTGATCCCCACCCGGTCTCCATCGAGCATGCGCAGATTGACCCGCCGGTCGGCCGCCGCGGCCACGATCGCTGCCGCCCGGCCCGGGGCGTCGACGGTGATCGTGTCGAAGAACGTGTCGTTGGCCGCGAACCCCCGTTCGGCCAGGGCCGTGGCCAGTCGGCCGGTGAGGTCGGCGACCCGGCGGGCGATCGCCGTCAGCCCCTCGGGGCCGTGCCAGGCGCCGTACGCGGCCGCCACGTTGGCCAGCAGGGCCTGGGCCGTGCAGATGTTCGACGTGGCCTTCTCCCGGCGGATGTGCTGCTCCCGGGTCTGAAGGGCCAACCGGAACGCCTGGTTGCCGTCGGCGTCGACCGATACGCCGACGAGCCGTCCCGGCAGGGACCGGGCATACGACTGGCGCGTCGCCATGAACCCCGCATGGGGGCCGCCGAACCCGAGCGGGACCCCGAACCGCTGGGCCGAACCGACCACCACGTCGGCCCCCGCCTCGCCGGGTGGGGTGAGCAGGCAGCAGGCGAGGAGGTCGGTGGTCACCGCCACCAGCGCGTCGGCACCGTGGCAAGCCGCCACGATCGGGCCGAGGTCGCGGAGCTCGCCGGTGGTGGTGGGGCTGGCGAGCAGGGCCCCGAAGATCTCATCGGGCCGGAGATCGGCCGCAGGATCGCCCACGGTGAGCTCGATCCCCAGCGGGGTGGCCCTGGTGCGGACCACGTCGATGGTCTGCGGATGGCAGCCGGCGTCGACGAAGAAACCCGACCGCCCGGTCTTCGAGAGCCGGCGCAGCATCGTCATCGCCTCCGCCGCGGCGGTGGCCTCGTCGAGCATCGACGCGTTCGCCATCTCGCAGCCCGTGAGGTCGGCCACCATCGTCTGGAAGGTGAGCAGCATCTCCAGCCGGCCCTGGCTGATCTCCGGCTGGTACGGGGTGTAGGCGGTGTACCAGGCGGGGTTCTCCAGCATGTTGCGGCGGAGCACGGCCGGGGTGATGCAGTCGTTCCACCCCATCCCCAGCAGCGACGTGAACACCTCGTTGCGGTCGGCGATCTCCCGCAGCGCAGCGAGGGCCTCTGCCTCGGTCAGCGGCCCGGGCACGTCGAGCGGGCGGTCGAGTTGGATCGAGCGGGGAACGGCCTGGGCGAGCAGGTCGCCCGCGGTCGCATAGCCGAGATCGGCGAGCATCTTGCCCTCGTCGGTGGGGCGGAGGCCGATGTGGCGGTCGGCGAACGAGTCGGTCATCTCAGGCACCTCGGTGGTAGCGGTGGGGGGCGAAGGGGAGCGGGGCGATGTGGACCTCGACGTCGTTCCCCCGCACGTCGGCGACGAGCGCTCGACGCTCCCCCGACGGGTCGGTGGGCACGAGGTCGGCAGCGACGTAGCCCATGGCGACCGGGGCTTCGACGGTCGGTCCGTAACCGCCGCTCGTGACGATGCCCGCCGGCTCACCATCGACGGTCCGCAGGGCGGCGCCGTCGCGGACTGGGCGACGGCCCACGGGTTGCAGCCCGACCCGCAGCCGGCTCGGGCCGTTCTCGTACTCGGCGAGGATCCGGTCGGCGCCGAGGAACCGCCGGTCCTCCCGCCGCCGCTTCGGCATCGTCCAGGCCAGGTCGGCCTCGACCGGGCTCGTGGTCTCGTCGAGGTCGTTGCCGTAGAGCGCCAATCCGGCCTCGAGCCGGAGGGTGTCGCGCGCCCCGAGTCCAGCCGGGTCGACCTCCGGCTGGGCCAGCAACGACCGGGCGATCGCCTCGGCCCGGTCGTTGGGCACGAGCAGCTCGAAGCCGTCCTCGCCGGTGTAGCCGCTGCGGGAGACGCCGACGTCGGTCACCACCTCGCCGGTCGGTCCGCCGTGACCGTCGACGAGGGCCAGCTCCACGGTGGCGAAGTCGAGGAAGACCAGCTCCTCCACCCCGGGGGCGACCCGGGCGAGCACGCCCGCCGCGCTCGGGCCCTGGAGGGCGAGGAGGCCGAGGTCGGTCCGCTCGACGATCACCACGCCGTCGAGCCGGGCCCGGAGGTGGGCGAGGTCGACGGCGCGGCGGGCGGCGTTGACCACGATCAGCAGGTGGTCACCCCGATCGGTGAGGATGCAGTCGTCGATCACGCCGCCCTGCTCGTTGGTCAGCAGGGCGTAGCGTTGCCGACCCTCGCCGATCGTCGCCACCGACGCCGGGGTGAGCGCCTCCAAGGCGTGGGCGACCGCCGCCGTGCCCTCGGGGCCGGCCGTGCCCTCGGCGCTGTCGGGTCGGAGCTCGACGACGCCCATGTGGCTCACGTCGAACAGGGCCGCCCGTCGGCGGCAGGCCGTGTGCTCGGCCACGACCCCCTCGTACTGGATGGGCAGCTCCCACCCGGCGAAGTCGACCATCCTCCCGCCGAGCTCCAGGTGGAGCTCGTGCAGGGCGGTCGTGCGCAACGCCGCTGTCTCGGGGGCGTCTCGGTGCTCATCGTTCATGGGCCGCGGGACCTCGTGGGGGTGGTGGCGTCTCGGACCGCCTCCGGTCACCTGCGTGTGGGTAGGCCGGAGCCGACCCCCTCTGTCGCGCGACCTGAGAGATTGGCGGGTCGAACCACGAGTGACCCGGTTTCCCCTTCGGTGGCCGACCGACCTCCTATGTGGGGAGGAGCCAGCACTCTCCAGAGCGACCCCATCCGTGCGGTACCGGGTACCTGAGAGTTTCCGGGGCGGTTGCTCCTTCGGCGGGCCGGCTCTCGCCGACCGCTCTCCCACACGGCATCAGGTCGTAGCCCGCACTCTAGCGGCTTCGACGGCTCACGTGGGTGGTGCAGTCAGCCGTTCGAGGGTTGTCTCGATCGCCGGCGACGGCAGGTCGAGGGCCGTGATCCGGCTCAGCCACGTCACCGAGATCAGGTCGTCCTGGATCGCCCGGGTGTCGGTCCCTTCGGGCTGCTGCTGCTCGTCACCCCAGCTCAGGATGACCCGGTGGGCGCCGTCGTGACCGAGCTTCGGCTCCAACGTGGCCTTCGACATCGCCCGGGGCGGGGTCTGCCCGACCTCGGTCCATCGCCACCCGCCGATGTCGCCGACGTCGAGGTTCGGCACGTTCAGGTTGAGCACCCCCGCGTCGTCGGGCGGCTCCGCGAGCATCGCCGCTGCGACCTCGGCCGCGATCGTGGCGGCGCTGTCCCACCGCTGGTTGGCCAGCATCTCGTCGTAGCCCTGGCCCTCGACCGCGAAGTTCTCCACCGCCTGCGACACGGCGAGGCCGGGAATCCACCCGTTGCGGCCGGTGAGCACCGCCCCGACGGTGCCGGAGTGGTACACCGAGCGGCCCACGTTGGCCCCGGGGTTGATCCCCGACACGATCAGGTCGGGGAGGGGGCCGAACGCGCCGAGACGGGCGAACATCACGCACAGCCCAGGTGGTCCGGTGACCGACCACGACGAGTCGATCCCGTCGACGTGCACCTCGTGGGCCTCGGGCTGCATCACGTGCAGGGCCCCGATGGCGGCCGCCGCCCCCGAGTACTCCTGTTCCGGGGCGACGATCATCACGTCGCCGAGGTGGGTCAACGAGCGGGCCAGCACGTGGAGGCCGACGGAGTCGATCCCGTCGTCGTTCGTCACCAGGATCCTCGGGTTGGTCATGAGTCGACCGTAACGATCACCCCGCGCTGATGGCGATCGTCGTCTCGATCGACTGCTCCAACACGGTGCTCTCCGCTCCCGGTCCGAACTCCAGCTCCTGGTTGGCGACGAGCTGGGCGTTGGAGGTCGGGACCATCGACGTCAGGTCGTAGGTGATCGACGCCGAGGAGATGCCCTCCCACGACACGACGGTGGCGGTGATGCCCTCGGCCACGAGCTCGTCGCCGGGTTGGACGATCTGCTCCGACGCCAGCGCCAGCTCCACAACCGTCCCGTCGATCGAGAGGACCTCGTAGGCCGTGACCTGCTCGACGTCGAGGCCGTTGAGCTCCAACACCTGGGTCACCTCCCACTGCGCGCCGACCCCGACGGGCTCCTCGGGCAGGGGATGGGCGAACTGGCTGTTGCTGCTCAACTGCTCCATCGTGTTGGCCACGACGGGATCGATCCCCCCGAGGCCGTCGACCTCACTGCTCAGCACCCGGCCCCGGTCGTCGACCACCGACTGGGTGCTGATACCGCTCATGTCGTCGAGAGCGGCCTGCAGCTCGCTGGCGATGAGCGGGTTGACGTCGTCGGACAGGGTCGCCGACGTGACCAGCGACGTGTAGGTGAGGAGCCCTTCGCCGGCCGGGCTCGCGGTGAGCTGCTGCTCGATCACCATGCCGATCGGCCCGACGCTCGGCGCGGTCTGGCCGCCGATCGTCTGGGTGATCTCCTGGACCTGGTCGATCACCATCACCTCGGCCTGGCCGGGCTGGATCTGCAAGCGCAGCTCGACCCGGGGCTCGTCCCCCTGGTCGAGGACCGTGACGACCGCGGCGTCGGCGAAGTCGGCGGGTCGTTCCTCGGTAGCGACCGTGGTGCTCGACTCCTCGGCCGGCTCCTCGTCGCTCTCGGCGTCGTCACCGTCGGCCTCGTCGCCGGGGTCACCGTCGGCGCCATCGTCACCCGCTGCGGCGTCGCTGGCCTCGGTGCTCACCGTCGTGTCATCGCCGGCGGTGGTCGAGTCGTCGTCGCCGGAGGCGCACCCGGCGGCGAGCAGCGCCAGGGCGGCGAAGACCGCCACGAGAAGCCGCCGGTACCGGGCAGGGCTCACAGGTCGGACTCGACCCGGGGTCGTGGCTGTACGGCTCGATGGGGATGTCATGATCGCTCCGCCTGCCCCATTGCGCCGGTCGGTCCGGGACACCGGTGGAACCGGCCGCTGGAGGGGGGCGCCACGACCCTATCGGCTGGCGATTCGAAGTCCCGGTCAGCCCAGGCCGTCGAGCAGGGCGTTGGCCTCGTCGGCCATGGTCTCCACCCGCACGCGGTACTCGTCGGTGTCGACCGAGTCGTCGACCATGACCCCCTTCAGGTAGCGGGCCATCACCCCCTCCACGATCGCTGCCAGCCGCCAGTGCTGGAACGCCCGGTAGTAGTCGATCCCGGTGAGGTCGAAGCCGGTCGCGGCGCAGTAGCGGTCGACCAGCTCCGCCCTGGTGGTGAAGCCGCCGTGCATCGTGGGTGGCAGCGAACCGGTTCGGCTGACCTCCTCACCGGGTTCGGCCCAGTTGTTCAGGAGGTAGCCGACGTCGGCCAGGACGTCGCCGAGGGTGCAGAGCTCCCAGTCGAGCACGGCCTGCACCGTGCCCCGGTCGGGATCGATCAGCGTGTTGCCGAGGCGATAGTCGCCGTGGACGACGCCGGTGTAGCGCTGCTCGGGCTTGGCCTCGGTGAGTCGCTCGAACGCCCGCTCCATCGACGGGAGCTCCCGGGTCTTCGACGATTCCCACTGCCGCTGCCAGCGGCGAAGCTGCCGATCGAGGTAGGCCTCTTTGCGGCCGAGATCGCCGAGGCCGATCTCGTCGGGGTCTGCGGTGTGGAGGGCGGCCAGGACGTCGACGAGGTCGTGGCTGAGATCGGCCCTGGCGGCGTGGTTCGGCATCTCGAGGTCGGCGACCTCGGCATCGTGCAGCACCACCCCGTCGACGAAGCTCATGACGTAGAACGGTGCGCCGTTGACCTGCTCGTCGTCACAGAGGCCGAGCGTGCGGGGCACGGGAACGGTGGTCTGACCGACCCCGGTGATGATCCGGTGCTCCCGGCCCATGTCGTGGGCGGTGGCCAGCACCGCGCCGAGCGGTGGGCGTCGGAGCACGACCCTGGTGCCGTCGCGGTCGGTCACCCGGTAGGTCAGGTTCGAGTGGCCACCCTGGATGAACTCGAACGCGTAGGGACCCGTGATCCCCTCGATCGTGGCGTCGAGCCACGCCGAGACGTTCGGTTCGTCTATTCCGGCCACCGGAACGTGTACCCCAAGATCCATGCACTATCCTAAGCAGGTTACGGTCACCGAACCCAAAGCCTTGAACACGGGTCAGGGCCAGGGGAAGCGCCCGTCGGGGTTCGCCGCGAGCCACTCGTCGGCGGGGATCTGGCTCGCCTGGTCGTAGCCTTCGGGCAGGACGACCACCCCCTCGGTCGTCCGGAAATACACCTGCCAGGCGTGGTAGCCCCGATAGAGGTCCGGTTCCGCATCCAGCACGGCGGCGAACGACGTGACCGCGGTGACGTAGTGGTCGGAGTTGTTGTAGCCGAAGATCGCCCGGTCGAGGTCACGGTCGGCCCCTCGCTGCACGAGGTAGCGCCCCGCCCCGAGGATGGCGTCGCGGGCGACGGTCGGGTCGCCCTCGCAGCAGCCGTCCCACGTGGTCGGCAGGAACTGCATCGGCCCGACGGCACCGGCGGTGGAGACGCCTTCGATGCGACCCATCCGGGTCTCGATCAGGTGGATGGCGGCCAGGATCGACCACGGCACGCCGCTCTGGGCCTCGGCCTCGCGGTAGTGGCCGACGAGCTCGTCGGCGGGTGGTGGTGGCACGATCCGCCACGCCGGGAGGGTGTCGGCGATCGTCTGGCTGTCGACGAGGGCGGCCAGCGACCGGGACGCCACCCAGTTCAGCTCCACCGCGTCGCGGATGGTCGGGTCGACCCCGCTGATCGCCTCGTCGGCCCAGTCCGGGTTGAACGCCAGCACCCGGTAGAGGGCCTGCTGGCGGCGACCCCACGGCGCGGCGTCAGCCTGATCGGCCCCGGCCCGCCGGAGCGCCCGCTCGGCCTCGTCCAGCGCCGTCGTCAGCTCGGCCGCGCTCGTCGGGAGCGGTAGCTCGTCGGCAGCAGGCGACCCGTCGTCGACCTCGTCGTCGTTCTCGTCCGGGTCCGCCGCCGCAACCGTGTCCGCCGTGTACCCGGTCGAGCTCGAGCCGGTCGGGTCGGAGGCGACCTCGGTCGGCGACGTCGTCGATGGTGCGCTGCTGTTCGTCGCGCTGCCGTCGGAGGCGCTGCTGTCGGAGGCGCCGTCGTCGGAGCCGCAGCAGGCGAGCACGAGCACTGCGGCAGCGAGGACCGCCGCGAGCGAGCCGGGGCGCCGGACGGTCGCGGGGTCAGCCGACGAGTTGCCAACCGATCCGGTCGGTACCGATCGAGCGCGGGTAGAAGACGACGATCCAGTCGGTCGTCGAGCCGGCTTGCACCTCGAGGAACGTGCCGTAGTCGCCATCACCGGTGAAGACACCGTCCCATTTGTACTCGGCGAAGCCCGACGGGTAGGTCGCGGTCAGCATCTCCACCTCGCGGTGGCGGTTGGTGTCGAGCGTCCACATCGTGACCGTCTGGTCGCCGGCGGCCCGGTTCCGCACGTAGCGGTCGGCCCACACGTCGCCCACCAGCGGGTTGATGCGGGTCGTCACCGTGCCGATATCGCAGTACCAGTGCGTGCCCTTCGGGTACCACCGCAGGTAGCCCGAGAGGGGCGGATGGGTCTCGGTCTTCTGCACGAAGTCGTACGACTCGGTGAGGGTGAGCGTCACCGAACCGCGCCGATAGCCGCCGCCGAGCGCCCGGACCCAGTGGTTGAGCTCGTCGCTCGTGGGATCGCGGTCGACGAGGTTCTGGTAGAGCCAGGTGACGTAGCTCTCGTCGGTGACGAGCCCCAGCTCGGCGAACTCCGGCGAGGTCGCCAGCTCGTCGGAGATCTCCTCGAGGCTCCGTTCCCCCGACTTGTACCTCCCCACCCAGTGGTTGAAGCCGGCCGACTCCGGCATGCGGCCGAAGTACGCGAGGTAGAGCCGCGTGATCGAGTCGGTCATCGCCGGGCAGTTCGACGGGAAGCTCTCAGCCGTCGCCGGTGGCGACGCGACCGTGGGGATCGCAACGAGGAGGAACGCTCCAACCAGGAGGCGTGCCAAGCTGCGCGTCATGAGAGGCTCCTCATGTGAAAGCCAACCCCGCTCGGGGCAAACAGCTTAGCAGCTACCCACCGGTGGCGGCGGGGCGGTCCGGGTCGCTCGACCACTGCGACCACGAACCCACGTACACCCGGGGTCTCGGGAGGCCGGCGGCCTCCATCGCCAGCACGTTGTTGCAGGCGCTCACCCCCGACCCACAGTAGAAGATGGTGTCGCCGTCGGCCCCGAGGTCGGTGAACCGTGCCCGGAGCTCGTCGACCGGGCGGAACAGCTTGCGACCCGCCCCCCTGTTGGTGTCGCTCGCACTGTGGGAGTCGCTGTCGTCGACGAGGTTGGCGGTGAACGGCGCGTTGACAGCGCCCGGCACGTGGCCGGCTCGGGGGTCGATCGGCTCGACCTCGCCCCGGTACCGCTCGGCGGCCCGGCTGTCGACCACCAGGCCGCCCGCCTCGATGTGGGCCGCGACCTCGTCGATCGTGGCCATCGCCGCTGCCGGCCACGGGATCGTCGCCCGCTCGACCGGTGATCGGGTGCACACGCCGGCTTCGGTGCTTCCGGACCAGGCGGTGATGCCACCGTCGAGGAGGGCGGCTGGACAGCCGACGATCCGCAGCATCCACACGAGCCGGCCGGCGATCATGCCGCCCAGGTCGTCGTATGCCACCACCGGGTCGTCCATCCCGATCCCGGCCGCGCCGAGGCCGGCGGCGAACACGGCCGGGTCGGGCATGGGGTGGCGGCCCTCGGCCGGGCTCGGTGGCGCGGCGAGCACCGCGTCGAGGTCGACGAACACGGCGCCGGGCAGGTGGTCGGCCTCGTAGGCGTCACGGCCGACACGCCCGTCGAGGTAGGAGCGGACGTCGACGAGCACCGGCGACCGAGCCGCATCGCTGGTGAGCTGTGCCTGGAGCCAGGCGGCGTCGACGATGGCCGGGAGCTGGCCGGTCATCGTGCGCCCTCCCCGTTGTCGCGACCGAGGTAGTCGGTGGCGAGTTGATCCATCACGGCGAGGAACTCCTCGGCGCACTCGGCGATGATCTCGCCGACGGGCCGGATCTCGTCGATGCGGCCCATGACCTGACCGCCCAGCGCTATCGCGGCTTCCATGTCGCCGCCGAAGTAGAGGGCCTGGGCGTCGCCGAAATCGCCGAACACGTTGTGCTCGGCGAACTGGAGGCCGGTGGTCCGGTCGGTCTTCAGGGCTCGGAGGGCGGGGGAGTGGCGCTGGTTGAGGAACACCGTGTCGGTCTCGCCGCCGGCGGTGATCGACTTCTTCCAATTGTCGTGCACCGGGCTCTCGGTGGCCGACACCATCCGGGTGCCCATCTGGATCGCCTCGGCCCCGAGGGCGAACGCGGCCGCCATCGTGGCCCCGTCGAGCATCCCCCCGGCGGCCACGATCGGCACGTCGACCTTGGAACGGACCAACGGCAGGAGGACCATCGACGCCACCGGGTCGGGGTTCTTGAACCCGCCACCCTCGCCGCCCTCCACGATCAGGCCGTCGACCCCGGCGTCGACCGCCTTCTGGGCGCCCCGCAGCGTGGGGACCACGTGGTACACGGTCAAGCCCGCGTCCTTGAGCTGGGCCGTGTACCGGGTGGGGTCGCCGGCCGACGTGGTGACGAACCGGACGCCTTGATCGATGACGAACTGGACGATGTCGGGATCGCGGACGAACGCCTGGGCCACGTTGACACCGAACGGCTTGTCGGTGAGGTCGTTCATCTTGCGGATCTCGTCCCGGATGGCGTCGAGCTCGCCAGACGACGTCTCGATGATCCCGAGCCCGCCGGCGTTCGAGACGGCGGACGCCAACTGGCTGCGGGCGATCCACCCCATCGGGGCCTGGACGATCGGGATCTCGATCCCGAGCGCCCGGGTGATCCGATTGTCGAAGGTCCGGGGGGTCGCAGTCACCATGTCGTGACGCTAGGCGAAGCGGGCCCCGATCACGAGCGGGTCCGGTGGTCGGCGGCGACGAGTCGCAGCCCGAGCCAGCGGTCGTCGCCATGGTCGCCGCGGCGGGCACCGGTCGGGGTCGCACCGTGGCGCTCCGCCGCCGGGGTCCAGCCCGGGTACTGGGCGAGGAGCTCCTCGCGTTGGGTGGCCAGCACACCGCTCACCACGATCGACCCGTTCGGCGCGGTGCGGCCGATCAGCTCTCGGCCGTGGCTGCGGTGCACGGGGAGCAGCACGTTGGCGACGGTCACGTCGAAACCGCCGGGCGGCATCGGGAGCGCTCCGTGCAGGCTGGCGGCGAGGCCTACCGTGGCTTCCGGGCTGTGAGCGGCGAGGTTCGCCTCGGCCACGGCGAGGGCATCGGGGTCGTCGTCGACGGCCAGGATCGCGGCGGCCCCGCTGGCCGCGGCGGCCACGGCGAGGATGCCGGTCCCGGTGCCGAAGTCGAGCACGGTGGTACCGGCGGCGATCATCGGGAGGAGCAGGTCGAGCGCGAGTCGGGTGGTCGGGTGGTCGCCGCTGCCGAACGCAGCGCCGACGGCCAGCTCGACCACGCCGGTCGGGAGCTCGACACGGCTGCGGCGGTCCTGGTCGACCCAGGCGTTGGCGTCGACCGGTTCGATCGTGGTCGCCACCATCCACGCCGCGAGCGCAGCCGCGGCCGTGTCGGCCTCCTCCTCGGTGGCGAACCCCGCGAGGAGAGCGACAGTTCTCCGGCGAGAAGGAGGCAGACCGCACGGAGCGGCCGGCGGGTCACCGGATGACGGGGCGTGGCACTCGGCGATGCCCGTGGTGCCGAGATCCCACAGCTTCGCCGAGATCGCATCGATGTCGTCGCCCCCCGGTTCGATGCGCAAGATCCACGCCACGGGCCGAGGGTAGGCGGCTTCCCCCACCAGGACCGCCACGGGGTAGCCTCACCACAGGTGAGCGACGTCCATGCCGCGATCGATATCGGGACCAACTCGATCCACCTCGTGGTGGCGCGCGCCATCGACGGCGGCGGGTTCGACGTGGTCACCTCCGAGAAGGAGGTCGTCCGGCTCGGCTCCGGGGCCGGCGACATGAAGATCCTGGCCTCCGACGCGATCGAGCGGGGCCTCGCTGCGCTCGCTCGCATGGTCGACGTGGCCGAGAGCTTCGGTGCCGACGTGACCGCCGTGGCCACGAGCGCGGTTCGCGAGGCCGAGAACCGTGAGGCGTTCGTGGACCGGGCGGCGCGGGAGCTGGGACTCAAGGTCGAGGTGATCAGCGGTAGCGAGGAGGCCCGCCTCATCTACCACGGTGTGATCCACGCACTCCCCCTCGTCGACCGCCGGGTGCTCGTGGTCGACATCGGCGGCGGGAGCACCGAGTTCATCGTGGGCGAGGGATCGGAGCTGATCGAGGCGAGGAGCCTGCGGCTCGGCGCGATCCGGCTGACCCAGCGCTTCTTCGACGCGTTCAACGGCGACCAGCCCTCGTCGAAAGCCGTGAAGCGGTGCCGCACGTTCCTCCGGGACGCGCTCGGGGCCGTGGTGCGCGACCTCGGGGGGCATCGTCCGGAGCTGGCGATCGGCAGCTCCGGGACCATCACCTCGGTCGCGTCGATCATCGCCGCCGCCCGGACCGAAGACGGCTCGGTGCCGAAGCAGGCCAACGCCGAGACGTTCACTGCCGACGAGCTCGGCGCCACGGTCGAGCGCCTCGTGTCGGTCGGGGCCGACGAGCGGAGGAAGATCGACGGACTCGATCTCAAACGGATCGACATCATCGTGGGCGGGGCCCTCCTGCTCGAGGAGATCTTCCGGGCGTTCGAGCTCGAATCGATGACGGTCTCCGGTTTCGCGCTGCGGGAGGGTGTCCTCTACGACCGGTTCCCGGCGGAGACCGGCCATCTGCACGACCTCCGCCGGTCGAACGCGCTACGGCTCGCCAACCAGCTCGACCCCGACACCGACCACGCCGAGACCGCGGCCCGGCTCGCGGTGCAGCTCTTCGATCGGACCGTCGACCAGCACGGCCTCGGCGGTCAGGCACGGGAACTGCTCGAGGTCGCGTCGCTGGTGCACAACGTGGGGATGATCATCGCCCACTCGGGCCACCACAAGCACGCCGCCTACGTGATCCGCAACAGCGAGCTGCTCGTCGGCTTCTCCCAGCACGAGATCGAGCTCATCGCCCAGATCGCCCGCTATCACCGCAAGAGCCAGCCGTCGGCCAAGCACCCGGAGTTCGCCGCCCTCGACGAGGAGGACCAGCGCACCGTGCGCGTCCTGGCCGGCATTCTGCGGATCGCGATCGGGCTCGACCGACGGCACGCCGGGCTGGTGACGGCGGTCGGGGTTCGCACCGAGTCAGGTGGTGACGGTAGTCACGATGACGGCAGCGGCGCCGATGCCGAGGTGCTCGTCATCGAGCCGGTCGTACCCTCCGGTGACGACGTGAGCGTGGAGCTGTTCGCCGCCAACGCCCGATCGGAGCTGCTGGCCTCTGCGCTCGGCGTGCCGGTGGTGATACGGGAGCGAGACCCCGACTCGGGGCCGACCTCCTCGTAGCTCGGGTCACGAGCGCGCGTCTTCCTCATGGGCGAGGAGCCAGCGCTTCACGTCGAGCCCGTAGTAGTACCCGCCGAGCGAGCCGTCGCTGCGGAGTGCTCGATGGCACGGCACCATCGGCGCGACGAGGTTCCGACCGCAGGCGGTGCCCGCTGCCCTGATCGCCCGGGGGCGACTCGTCATCGCAGCGAGGGCGGTGTAGGTGCGCGTCTCCCCGGCGGGGATCGCCCGCAGGCTCGACCAGACCTCGTGCTGGAGGTCGGTCCCGGGCTGGTCGACCGGGATCTCGTCGAGGGCGGCGAGCTCGCCGGCGAGGTAGCGGGCCACGAGCCGGCTGATGACACCGAGCTCCGGTCGAGTCACCACGTCGTGGCCGTCGGCGACCGATGGTCGCAGCCGCTCCACGAGCGCTGCTGGCTCGGTGAATCCGGCGGCGATGACGATCTCGTCGTCGGTGGCCAGCATGCTGAGCGGGCCGGCCGGGGTCTCGTGGGTGCAGGCGTGGATGGTCATGGGTGTTCCTCCGGCGTCCGGATGGTCGAGCTGGGTCGAATCGGCGGGGTGTTGGGGTCGGTCTGCCACAAGAGCAGGGCGGCGTAGGCCCGCCAGGGGCGCCAGCGCTCGGCCCGACGCTCGAGCTCGGCGGCGTCGATGCCGAGCGATCGTCGGAGGCCGAGATCGCCAACGGGCCAGCCGTCGGGGTCGTCGAGGCAACGCATGGCCACGTAGCCGGCGGTCCACGGGCCGATCCCGCTGATCGCCAGCAGCTGTTCGGTCACGGTGTCGGTACCGGCAGCGGGGTCGAGCGTGACCGACCCGTCGGCCACCGCGGCGGCGAGGGCCCGAATCGTGTCGCGCCGGCGCTGCGGCATGCCGAGCTCGAGCGGGCACTCGGCGATGGTCTCCGGCGCGGGGAACCGGTCGACCAGCCCCTGCGTCCGGCGTTGGCGGGCGTGGGCCTCGTGGGTGAGGCTGTGGGCCGCCATCTCGCCGCGAGCGTCTGGTCGAGGATCGCCGTCGGGGTCGCCTGTTTCGTCGCCCTCCACGTGGCGGACGGCTTCGGCGACGAGTCGACCGAGCAGGGTTCGGGCACCGGCCACGCTCACCTGCTGACCGACGATCGCCCGCACCGCCACCTCGAACCGGTCGAACGCTCCCGGGAGCCGACCGAGGTCACCGACCGCGAGCCGCTCGGCCAGCACCGGATCGGTTGCGAGGTGGCCGGCGATCGGGACGAGATCGGTGTCGAGATCGGCCACCCGTCGGGCCATGGCCACCACCTCGTCGGGGTCCGTACCGTCGCCGAGTTGGTGCTCCACCACGAGGGCGTCGTCGCGGTCCTCATCGGCCCGCAGCAGGAGCCAGCCGCCCGGCACATTGCGGCGAAAGCCGCGCTCGGTGGCCGACTCGAGCCCGGGAACGGCCCGCATCGACAGGAACGCCTCCACCCCGGCCCAGCGGGCCGGACCATTCGCGGGGAGCGACACCGAGCTCATGTCACGGTTCTAGCGGTCGGCTGGCAGGGTTGCGTGCGGTCGCCGGCCAGGTCGTCTCCGTGGGGGAGCGTGGGCCATCCCGTTTCGGGGTCGCGGCGAGAGCTAACGTCACGTGTGGGATGAACGCCGTCCGAGCGCTACCGACCGCCGCGATGACCATCGTGGCTGTGGCCGTTGCGTTGGTCCTCGGGGCGTGCACGTCGGAGCCCGAGGTCGACACGGCAGCCGATCCCCAGACGCTGTCGGAGCAGATGATCGCCGGCGACCTCGCCACCGCGCTCGGACTCGGCCCACTCGTCGGCATCTGCAACGACCCGGGACCGGTGGCGGTAGGCACCACGTTCGCCTGCACCGCCACCACCGAGACCGGCGATGTGGTGCAGGTCGCCGGCACGGTCAACAGCGAGGGCCGGATCGAGCTGGTCACCACCAACGTGGTCAGCGCCACGGCACTCCCCAGCTTCGAGCGGGACGCGGCAGCCGCGCTGAACAACTCGGTCGGCTCGAACTTCACCGCCGAGTCGGTCGACTGCGGTGCGGCCGCGGTGGTGCTCGGCCCCGAGTTCGTGCTCCCGTGCGCACTGATGATGCCCTCCAGCGGCGACGTCTTCGACCTGACCCTGACGATCACCGACCTCGACGCCCGACGGTTCAGCCTGGTCGTCGCCGACGCCCCCCGCCCCTGACAGCGAACGAGCCCTGCACCGCCGGGGCGGCTGGCGGATGCCCCGGCGGTTGGCTAGGCCTCATCGTCGAGCCACGTCGGCGGATCGGGGTGGGTCGCGGTCGGCCACGCGTCGAACCCGACCACGACCACCACGCCAGGGCCCACCAGGTTGGCCCACAACTGGATCAGGTCGGCTGAAGCCGGTGTTTCGGCGGCAAACCGTTCCGGGGTCGCCAACGGCAAAGAGAGGCCGTCGAACGTGACTCGAACAACCGCCAGGAGTTGTTCGACGTCGGCCCAGGCCAGGTCAGGGTCTGGCGGATGGTGTTCGCCGGGTAGCGGAGCGAGCCATCGGCGGAGCAACGCCTGTGGCCCGGGGTCCCATCGGATGTCGACCATCGAGGGCCGAGGCTAGGCCACCGATTGACGAGCGGCCCGGACACCGTCGACGAACGCCCGAATCTCGGCCTCCGAGTGGGTAGGGAGCGGGTCGCCGGCCACATGCGAGGCGACGTGAGCATCACTCAGCTCCTGAGCCCGCGCAGCCGAGACGTCGAGCGCCATCCGATAGTGCGGTGACACGTCGTCACCGACCCTCACGCTGGCAGCGTGCCCTCGGTCCGATGTGGCCATGGCGGCAGTCTAGTGTCGGCCGTGCACGCCGTCCCGTCATGGCTGCATCGTCGTCGGCAGCACAACCTCGAACCGGGCTCCGCCGGACGGCGAGTCGCCGACGGTCGTGCTGCCGTGGTGCTGACGGACGACGCTGTCGACCACGGCGAGGCCGAGGCCGACGCGCCTCCGTCGGTCCGGCTGCTGGGCTGGATCGAGTGACGGGCGGTGCTCAGCGCTCGAGTTGGACCTCGACCGTGGCGCCGCCCCAGCCACTGATCTGGTCGCGACCTTCGACGGTCACCACGTCGACGTCGTCGGGGATCTCGATGCCGCTCTGGCTCCTGGTGAACGGTTGCTCGGCGGCGTGGTCGTGGAGGAGCTCGCGAATCCCGTAGACGGTCCCATCCGGCCCGACGACCCGCCAGGCGTCGGCGTAGCGGTCGGCGGTGTCGTAGGGCGAGCTGAGGGTTGCGGCGAAGGTCCAGGTGCCGTCGCCGTCCTGTTGGGCGGTGGCTTCGAGCACGTCGGGGAACAGCTCCTCGCCGTCGCCCGTGTCGGCCGCGGTTGGCTCGGCGGCGGTGCTCGCCGAGGCCGTCGTCGCGGTCGACTCGGAGTCGTCGACCGCAGCTTCGGCCGGTGCGGTCTCGGCGGTCTGGCCGTCGTCGGATCCGTCGCCGCAACCGGCGGCGAGAACGAGCGCGGCCACGATCGCTGCGAGCAGTCTCATGACCGGTCCGAACCGATGGGCACGAACCGGACTTCCCGCTCGTGCACATCGACCGAGTCGAGGCGGAGGTCGAGCTGCTCGGCCAGGCGGCGGTCGGTCGCGGGGATCGACGCCACCACCGCCGGTTCGGCGATCTGCACCACCGCCGCGCTCCGACGCCGGTCCAGGTCGACCACGTGACCGGCGAAGCGCTCGCCCACGCTGTGCTCCAGCACCACCGCCTCCGCGAAATCGACCATCGCCCGCTCCAGCGCAGACTCCCGCTGGCGGGCTCGCCCCATCAGCGATGGCAGCTCGGCCAGGGCATCGACCGCCCAGCCCGGCGGTTCGTTCCCGGCGAACAGGGCGAGCAGGATCTCGTTGCCGAACCGGTCGACCAGCCGCCGCAGCGGGGCGGTGACGTGGGCGTACACCGAGGCGATCGCGCCGTGCTCCGGATGCTCCGGGCGGTCGCCGCCGGCGAACCCGACATAGCCGGCTCCCCGAAGCGTGCGGGTCGCCTGCAGCAGGAATGCGCTGCTCGCTGGCGAGTCGGGCTGCAGGTTCCGCACGAAATCGGCGTACGACCGCTCGTCCGGCCACGCCAGACCGAGGGCCACCGCGGTGCGGCGGAGCCGGTCGATCGCGTCGTCGAACGGTGGCGGCAGGGTCCGCAGAACCCCGACGCCGGCATCGAGCATCGTGCGGCCGGCGACGATCCCGGTCAGCAACGAGATCTGGGCGTTCCAGCCCTCGACGGCGAGCGGCTCGTCGAACTCGAGCGAGTAGCTGTCGCCGTGCTCCACCACCTCCTGGGCGGGCAGGTTGATGCTCACCCCACCCCGTTCGGCCTCCCGGTCCTGGCGCAGACCGCCGATCTCGGCCAGCAACGCCAGGGAGTCGTCACGGTCGAGTCCACCGTCGATCTTGGCCTGGGCGTCGGTGTAGGAGATCGCAGCCCGGGTATGCACCATCGCCCGCTCGAGCCGCCAGTCGACCGGGAGCGCATCGGCGTCGAGATCGATGGTCCACACGAGGGCCGGCTTGTCGCTCCCGGCCAGCAGGCTGGCCCGATCCTCGCTGATCACCGGCGGGTGGAGCGGTGTTCTCGTGTCGGGGCTGTACAGGGTGGTGCCCCGGGCCCTCGCCTCGAGGTCGAACGCGCCACCGGGGGCGATGAAGTCACCGACGTCGGCGATCGCGTACAGCACCCGGTAGCCGCCGCTCGGCCGCCGCTCGGCGGCGAACGCCTGGTCGAGGTCGGTCGCCCCGGGCGGGTCGATGGCGACGAAGTCGATGTGGCGGGCGTCGAGGCGGTCGTCGGCGGGGGTTGCAGGCACCGCCCGCTCCGCCTCGTCGAGCACTGCGGCGGGAAAGCCCGCGGGTACGTCCAGCTCGGCCCGGATCCTGGCGAAACCGGACTCGAAGGTCTTCGGGGCTCGGAGGACGAGCGAGGGCACGTTGGAAAATTACCGGCTGTCGGGGTCGCTGCCGTACAAGCCGAGCGCCTCGGTCAGGGCATCGTTGGCGCGGTAGGTCTCGTCGGGGCCGGGGAAGTCGGCGGTCCGCACGTCGGCCGCGTACGCCCGCAGCGCGGCGGTCTGATCGTCGAACGCGGTGCCGTAGCGGCGGACGAACTTCGGCTTGAACCGATTCTCGAGCCCGACCAGGTCGTGGTACACGAGCACCTGGCCGTCGGTACCGGGACCGGCGCCGATCCCGATGGTCGGCACGTCGAGCGCGTCGGTCACCATGGAGCCGACGAGGTCGGGTACGCCCTCGACCACGATCGCGAAGCAGCCGGCCCGCTGCAGGGCCCTCGCATCGTCCAGCAGTTGCTCGGCCCCGTCGACCTCCCGACCCTGGATCTTGAACCCGCCCATGACGTGCGCCGACTGCGGCGTGAGCCCGATGTGGCCCATCACCGGGATCTCGGCCGCAACGATCGCCTCCACCATCGGCACCCGCTTCACGCCGCCCTCCAGCTTCACGCAGTGGGCGCCGGCCCGGATGAGGGTGGCGGCGTTGCGGACCGTCTCCTCCACCGACACGTGGTAGCTCATCCACGGCAGGTCGCCGATGACCACCGCGGTCGGCTCGGCCCGGGCCACCGCCGCGGTGTGGTACGCGAGGTCGTCGACGGTGACCGACAGCGTGTCGTCGTAGCCGAGCACCACCATGGCCAGCGAGTCGCCCACCAGGATCAGATCCACGTCGGCCTCGGTCGCGACCCGGGACGACGGGGCGTCGTACGCGGTGACCATCACCAGTGGCTCGGCGCCGTCGCGACGCTTCGCCGCTCGGATGGTCGGGATCGTCCTCTTCGGCCGCCGTTCGTCGTCGCTCACGATGCGCCTGTTTCCTCGCTGGTGGGGAGCCCACAGTTGTCGATCAGTCTCGTCGACCCGACACGGGCCGCGATGAGCAACCGGACGTTCGGGCCGAGCTCGTCGGGTTGGGTGAGCGTCGCCGGGTCGACCGCGGCAGCGTAGTCGAGCTCGGCCAGCGGCTCGGCCGCCACGACCTCGGCCATGCGGTGGTCGACCGCGGCGGTGGAGCGCTCGCCTGCTTCGATCGCGGCCACGCCGGCGTCGAGCGCGCGGCGGAGCACCACCGCCGCCTTCCGCTGGGCGGGGTCGAGGTAGACGTTCCGGCTCGACATGGCCAGCCCGTCGGGCTCTCGGACGATCGGGCAGCCGACCACCTCGACCGGGATCGACAGGTCGAGGACCATCCGGCGGATGATGGCGAGCTGCTGGAAGTCCTTCTCACCGAAGTAGGCGCGGCAGGGGCCCACGATGTTGAAGAGCTTCGACACCACGGTGGCCATCCCGGCGAAGTGGGTCGGCCTGCTCGCCCCGTCCCACAGTGACGACAGCTCGGCCACCGACACCGACGTGAGCACGGGAACTTCGGGATACATCTCGTCGAGATCGGGGGTGAACAGCAGGTCGGCCCCGTTTGCGGCCGCCACGCCGCGATCGCGCTCGAGATCACGGGGGTAGCTGTCGAGATCCTCACCGGCCGCGAACTGGAGGGGGTTGACGAAGATCGTCACGACCGTGACGTCGTTCGCCGCTGCCGAGGCCCGCATCAGCGAACCGTGCCCGTCGTGGAGGTAGCCCAACGTGGCCACCAGTCCGACCGACCGCCCCGCCGCTCGTGCCGTGTCGAGCAGGGGGCGTAGCTCAGCGATCGTGGTGATCGTCGACGGAATCCCAGCCGGGCTCGAGGTCGGTGCCGGCGAGCCGGGCGGCGTGCCAGGCGAGGGTGACGTAGAGGAGGCGTTCATCGGGGGGCAGGGCGGCGACGTGGCCGGCCAGCGTGGTCTGGTCACCGCGGGCCGCCGGTCCTGTGAGCGACGATACTGCGCCCGAGGAGCGAACGTTGTCGAGCGAACCCGCCATCAGGTCCCAGTAGGCGTCGACCGGAACCCCGATCGACCCGGCGAGCCGCTCGACCTGGGCGCACAGCACCACCACGTGGTTGGCGGCGACCGCAGCGGCGGCGTGATAGCGGGGCCGGTCGGCATCGGCGACCTCGATCGTCCGGCCACCGAGCGCCGTCACCAGTTGGCCTGCGACCGGATCGCCAGCCACCGCGAACACACCACCGTCGAGCAGCCGTGCCGCCCCCGCCACCTCGTCGGGCAACGACATCAGTGGATGCACCGACCCGCAGCGTTGGTGGGGCGCCAGCACGTCGAGGCCCTTCGCCCCCGACACGTGGACGAGCGCGCCGCCGTCGGGTCGAGGCTCGACGGTGGCGGCCACGGTGGCGATCGCATCATCGGGGACGGCGACCAGCACCACGTCGGCCTCGTCGAGGATTCCGGCGACGGGGTCGCCGCGGCCGGCGGCGCGGGCGAGGGTCCACCCGGCAGCGGTCAGCGCACGGGCGAACGACGAGCCGGCCCGGCCCCGGCCGATCACCGCGAACGTCCTCCCGGCCGGTGACCGGTGTGCAGCCGGACGCGGCGAGGGCATGTCAGCCCGAGGAGAGCTTCTCGTCCATCCGGCTGACGACCCGGTGGACGACGTCGAGCTCATCGACACCGATCAGGTCGAAGAACCAGGTGCGCACGTCGGTGCGGTGCCCCTCGGTGGCCCGCTCGAGCGCGGCCGCTCCGGCGTCGGTGAGGATGGCGAACAGGCCGCGGCGGTCGGCCTCGCACTCCTCCCGCTCGGCGTACCCGACGCTGACCAGCCGGTCGACCCGGTACGTCAGCCGGCTGCGGGACACCAGCACCCGGTCGGCGAGCTCGCTCATGCGGATCCGACGGTCGGGCTCGGTCGCCAGCTCCGACAGGATCTCGTAGTCGGTGAGCGACAGACGGGACCGCTGCTGGAGCTCGTGGTCGAGTCGGTCGATCAGTTGCACGTTGGCGGACAGGAACGCGCGCCACGTCCGCTCCTCCAGCTCTGTCTGCCCCACGGTCATGGAGAAAAGCCTACGGCTTCACGGGCTTCGAGACCGCTTCGACACATGACTGAAGCCCGCCGGACACGGGGTCTCAAGGCATCGACCCCGGCGAAAACGGTGGTCAGCGGGTCATCGGGGGCTGCGTCACCGTCGCTGGCACTGCGGGCACCACGTGGTGGTTCGAGCATCGACCGTGGCCGAGCGCAGGGTCGATCCGCACCGGTGGCACGGCTCGCCGGCGCGGCCGTAGGCGGCGAGCGTCCGCTGGTTGTCGCCGGCGCCGCCGTCGACGTTGCGGTAGTCGCGCAGCGTGGTCCCACCGTTGTCGATCCCCTGCGCGAGGACCTCCCGGATCGCGTCGAGGAGAACGGTCGAACGCTCGAGCCCGAGCCTGGTGGCCCGGGGGTTGATCCCGGCCAGCCACAGGGCCTCGTCGGCGTAGATGTTGCCGACGCCGGCGATCGGTCGTTGCGACAGGAGCTGCGTCTTGATCCGTCGCCGGCTGGTGCGGAGCCGATCCCAGAACGCCCGTCCGTCGAGGTCGTCGTCGAACGGCTCCGGCCCGGCCGCGGCGAGGGTGGGGATCGACCGGTAGTCGCCGGCGGCAACGATCCGGATCCGGCCGAAGCGTCGGACGTCGACGAAGCGAAGGGTCTCCTCGGCCGCGGCGAGCCCGTCGCCGCCAGCGTGGGAGCCGCCGAGCGCCGGGTCGGGCGGGCCGAGGCGCCACCACGCCCGCAGGTACGGATCGGGACCGGCTGCGGGCTGGAAGTCGAGCGCGCCCGTCATCCCGAGGTGGATCACGAGCTCCCGATCGTCGTCGGTCGGCACGAGGAGGAACTTGCCCCGCCGTCGGGCAGCGAGGAGCGTGGCGCCGACCGCTTCGACCGCAGGGGTGAACTTGGCCGAGGGGTGGGAGTCGGCCTCCAGCACCAGCCGACCCCGGAGACGCGGATCGAGCTGACGCCTGATCGTCTCCACCTCCGGCAGCTCAGGCATCGCCGTTCAGGCTAGGCGCCCTCGACGCCGACCGTATTGGGGCCGGCGACCGGCAACCCGAGTAGTGTCGCGATCGTGACCGACCCGGCGACCATCGATCGGCTCCCGACCCCCGCCCTCCTGGTCGACGAAGTGGTCTTCGAGGCCAACGTCGCGGCGATGAGCGATGCCCTGCCAGGGCCTGCGCTCCGACCCCATGTGAAGGCCTTCAAGTCGACCGCCATGGCCCGGCGGCTCGTCGATGCCGGCCACCACAAGTTCTGCGCCGCCACCATCCGAGAGCTCGAGGGCCTGGCCAGGTCCGGCCTCAGCGCCGACCTGCTACTGGCCAACGAGGTCCTGAACTGCTCACGACTCGGCCGGCTCGTCGACGGCGGCGCCCACGTCACCGTCGCCATCGACTCCCCGGAGACGTTGATGGCGGCGGCCGACGGCGCCATCAGAGACGTCCTGATCGACGTCGAGGTCGGCCTACCCCGCTGCGGCTGCCCCGTGGACGAGGCCGGCAAGCTCGCCGACCAGGCCAGAGCGGAGGGGCTCAACGTGCGGGGGGTCATGGGCTACGAAGGCCATCTGATGATGGTGGCCGACCCCGACGAGAAGCGAGCCAAGGTCGAGCGGTCGATGACGAAGCTGCTCACCGCCCACGAAGCGGTCGGTGGCGACATCATCTCCGCTGGCGGCACCGGCACCTACGCCGTCAACACCTGGGCCAACGAGATCCAGGCCGGCTCCTACCTCCTGATGGACACCCAGTACGCAACGCTCGACGTGCCGTTCGAGATCGCCATGACCGTGCTCGGCACCGTGATCTCGGTCAGCCCCAAGGGGTGGTTCGTGATCGACGCCGGGCTCAAGGCGCTGGGCATGGACCACGGCGATCCGGCCTACCCGGACGGCGAGCTGCTGTTCTGCTCCGACGAGCACAGCACGCTCCGGCCCGCCGAAGGCGACCCCCTGCCGGCCGTCGGCGACAAGGTCCGGCTGCTGCCAGCACACGTCGACCCCACCGTCGCCCGTCACGAGCAGTTCTGGGTGCACCGCGGCGACGACATCGTCGACCGCTGGGAGATCGACCTCCGCCACTGGTGACCCGCCGCCGACACCGTTCTGCCGGTCGGGTGCTCCGCCGCTCGCCGTTCTGCCGGTCGGGAGGCGTCATACTCGGGGCGGCTGACAGGCAGAAGCTGTCGCCGTGGAGCGCCCGACCGGCAGAACGTCGTCGGGCGGCCTCACCGGCCGCGGTGTTGTCGGGCGGCCTCACCGGCCGCGGTGTTGTCGGGCGGCCTCACCGGCCGCGGTGTTGTCGGGCGGCCTCACCGGCCGCGGTGTTGTCGGGCGGCCTCACCGGCCGCGGTGGAGCCCGTCGTCGGTGAGGGAGAGCTTCGGCCCGTAGCGGGGTGCGCTGCCCGCCGACTTCGCCAGCCGCAGCACCCGCCACCGATGACCGGCGTAGGGCTCCAGCAGTTCGAGCATCCGCTCGTCGGTGCCCCTCGGCTCGCCGGCCAGGAACCACGAGACGGTGTTCGGCAGGTGGAAGTCGCCGATCGGTACCGCGTCGGCGTCGCCCAGCGTCACCGCGGTCACCATCGCCGCAGTCCACGGCCCGATCCCGCGGATTCGTTGGAGTCGACCCCGCACCGACGCCGCAGCGTCCGGTCCCGACGCGGCGAACGCCCCCGTCAGCCGCGGCATCTCCCGGGCCGTCCTGATGAGGATCTCCGCCCGCTTGCGCTCCACTCCCAGCGGGTGGAAGTCGGCGTAGCCCATGCGGGCCACCGCATCCGGCCCGGGGAGGATCCAACCCCCCTGGGGTCCCGGCGCCGGATCGCCGAATCGTCGGGCCAGGCGCCGCCGAGCCTTCACCGCGTTGGCGATCTGGACCTTCTGCCCGAAGATGGCCCCCACCAGGGCATCCCAGGGACGGTCGGTTCTGGCGAGACGGAACGGCCGCTGCCGCCACAGCCTGCCGACGTCACCGGTCGGCGCCCAGCCGGTCAGATCGTCGTCGCCGCCGAGCAGCCGTGGCGCCTGATCGAGCAACCAATCGGCCCCCGGCCCCCACGCCTCGGCCTCGACGGCGTCGTCGGTGCGCGTCTCCAGCGACAGCGTGCCGAGCCCATCGGGGGTTCGGGTGCTCCACAGCACGTCGGTCGGTCCAACCATGACCGGCGACTTGGCTCCTCGAACCGTGGCCCGGAGGTCGAGCACGCCGGCCAGCGGCACCTGCCGCTGCTTGCCGATGGCCGATGATCGCGACACCGCCACGACGGTACCTTGACTCGATGACCCGTGACTCGGTGACCCGTGACTCGATGACCCCTGACCCCATGGATCTCGACGTCGGCTTCTGCCGCAGCCACTTCCCGGCATTCGACCAGCAGGCCATGGCCGACCGGTCGTTCTTCGAGAACGCCGGCGGCTCGTTCCCGTGCCGCCACACGATCGACGCGCTCGCCCGGTTCTACACCGAGACCAAGGTGCAGCCCTACGCCCCCTACGAACTGGCCCAACGGGCCGGCGAGGCGATGGACCACAGCCGCCAGCGGTGGGCCGAGGCACTGCGGGTGCGCGTCGACGACGTCCAGTTCGGCCCGTCGACCTCCGCCAACACCTACGTCATCGCCCAGGCCTACCGGGTGGCGCTCGGCGACGGCGACCGCGTGATCGTCACCAACCAGGACCACGAGGCCAACACCGGCGCCATCCGCCGTGCAGCCGAGGCCGCCGGCGCCGAGGTCGTCGAGTGGCGGGTCGACCCGACCACCGGCCTTCTCGACGTGGCGGCGCTCGCCCGGCTGCTCACACCCGCCACCCGCCTCGTCACCGTGCCCCACTGCTCGAACATCGTCGGCCAGGAGAACGACGTGGCCACGATCGCCTCCCTGGCCCACGAAGTGGGGGCTCGGGTGATCGTCGACGGGGTGTCGTTCGCTCCCCACACGATCCCCGACGTCGCCGCCCTCGACGCCGACGTGTACCTCTTCAGCCTCTACAAGACGTACTCGGTCCATCAGGGCCTGATGGTCACCCGTCGGGGTGTGCTCGACGAGCTCCCCAACCAGGGTCACTACTTCAACGAGGAGTTGCCCTCCAAGCGGCTGACCCCGGCCGGTCCCGATCACGCCCAGGAGGCCGCAGCGGGCGCGGTGCTCGACTACGTCGAGGCCGTGTACCGGCACCACGGCGGTGCGGCCGACGCCGGGCTGGCCGCTGCGGTCGACGACGTGTCGGCCCGTTGGCGGGCCCACGAGACGGCGCTGCTGCCCGAGGTGCTGGACGTGCTCGCCGCATCGCCCGCCGCTCGCCTCCTCGGCCCGAGCGAGGCCGCCGTCGGCGGTCGGCACCGCTGCCCCACGGTGGCGTTCGTACCGCTCGAACGAGAACCCGACGAGGTGGTCGCCGACCTCGTCGAGCGCGGTGTCCTCTGCGGCGCCGGCACCTTCTACGCCGACCGGTTGCTCGAAGGGCTCGACGTCGACCCGGCCCGCGGTGTCGTGCGGGTCTCGTGGGTCCACTACACCGACACCGACGACATCGCCCGGCTCGTCGATGCGCTGCGCGCCGTTCTCGGTTAGCTGTTCGCTCCGGGCTCGGCGAACTGCTGCTCCCGAACGGCTCAGCGGGGCGTGACGATGAAGTCGCGCTCGTGGAGGTCGCGGAGCTCGCGACGCATCCGGCCGACGGTCCCGGGGAAGAACGAGAGGACCCGGCCCTCCCGGTTCTTGTAGAAGTTGGTGCAGTTGCCGGTCCAGCTCATCTGCTGGAGCTCGGCCTGGATGGCCTCGTTGTAGTCGTGGGTGCTGTCGGCTCGCGCTTCGACCGACTCGATGTCGCCCTCGGCGAACCGCTCGACCCACCGTGCGAGGTAGTCGGTCTCCAGCTCGACGCTGTCGAAGTACGAGGCGTAGGAGACCGCACCGTTCACCCCGCACACCGTGAAGTAGTTGGGGAACCCCGGGATCGTCATGCCACGGTACGCCTCCGGTTTCTCGGCGAGCGCCGTCGACAGGCTCCGCCCTCCCCGTCCGACCACCTCGAGCGCCGCCCGCCGCCGCTCGGGTGTGCCCGGTGCGTAACCGGTGCAGAAGACGATCACGTCGACGGCGGTGTGTGACCCGTCGGCGGCGACGACGCCGGTCGCATCGAGCGCGACCACGCCCTGGGGCACGAGGTGGACGTGCGGTCGGGCGAGGGTTGGGTAGTAGTCGTCCGAGACGAGGATTCGCTTGCACCCGGGATCGAAGTCGGGGGTGAGGACCTCGACGAGCGCAGGGTCGTCGATCGCCGACCGGAGGTTGTCGAGCCCGGCGCGGCGGAGGGTGGCGATCGCCTGCTCCTGGCGCTTGAAGGCGCGATACCACAGCAGTGAGCTCCGGTACTGGCGACGGCGGGTCCGCCGCAGTTCGTCGTCGTCTGCGGCGAACGCGGCCTTCTCGTCGTCGGAGTAGCGGGCGTTGCGCCGCGGGATCACCCAGTTGGGGCTGCGGGAGAACACGAACACGTCCGCTGCCCGATCGGCCACGGTCGGAACGACGGTCACGGCGCTGGCTGCGCTCCCCACCACCGCCACCCGCTTGTCGGTGAGATCCACGTCGCTCCGCCAGGAGCCCGAGTGCCACCACGCACCCTGGAAGGTGTCGTATCCCTCGATCCGGGGGAGGTTCGGCTCGGCCAGCCCGCCCGTGGCACCGATCAGCACCCGGTGGACGTGCTGCGAACGACGTGAATCGGCCGTCTCGACCACCCAGGTTCCGTCCGTCTCGTCGAACCGTGCCCGGTCGACGGTCGTCTCGAACCTGACGTGATCCAGCAGCCCGTACTTTTCGGCGCAGGCCCGGATGTAGGCCTGGATCTCCGCCTGGCCGGCGTAGACCATCGACCAATCGGGATTGGGCTCGAACGAGTAGCAGTAGAGGTGCGAGGGGACGTCACAATGCAGGCCGGGCCACGCGTTGCGGAGCCACGTTCCGCCCACGTCGGGATTCTTCTCGTAGATCGTGAAGTCGTCGATGCCCGCCCGGCGGAGCTGCATGCCCATCGCAACGCCGGAGATGCCAGCACCGAGGATCGCCACCATGGTCATGCGACTTGCAGACTGGCGGTCGGCGCCAGCATCCTGCAAATCATGCCTCTCCCGACGGTGGGTCGATGACGGCACGACGCCGGCTGATGCACCTCACCGGGTTCATGCTGTACGCGCCGGCGCCCCACACGCAGCTCTCCTGGGTCTACCCACCGGAGAAGATCCGGCATCACTGGCACGAGGTCGAGTACTGGGAGGAGATCGCACGCACCCTCGAGGAGGGTCGATTCGACCTGTTCTTCTTCGCCGACGGGTGGGCCGGCGGAGGGGAGGCGGGAACCCGATGGGCCATCCAGTTCCCCACCCACGACCCACTCACGTTGATCCCACGGCTGTCGGGGGTGACCGAGCACCTCGGATTCGGGGCGACGATGTCGACCACGTTCTACCCGCCGTACATGCTAGCCAGAAAGCTCGCGTCGCTCGATCACGTGACCAAGGGCCGGATCGGCTGGAACATCGTGACGTCGATCAACGGCCGCGAGGGTAGGAACTTCGGTATCGAGCTCCCGCCCCACGACGAGCGCTACGACCGGGCCGACGAGTACCTCGATCTGTGCTGCCAGTTGTGGGAGAGCTGGGATGACGATGCGGTGGTGATGGACATGGAGAAGCGGGTCTTCGCCGATCCGGACAAGGTCCATCGCGTCGACTTCTCGGGTCGGTGGTATGCGTCCATGGGCCCCCTCAACGTGATCCCCGGCCCCCAGCGCCGACCGGTGTTGTTCCAGGCCGGTGCGTCGGAACGCGGACGAACGTTCGCCGCCCGGTGGGCCGATTGCGTCTTCGCGGCTGGTGGGCGACCGCAGAGCGCGCTTGGGTTCAGGAACGATCTCTCGGCTCGGATGGAGGCGAACGGGCGCGACCCGGCCACGCTACAGATCATCACCGCCTGCGGCCCCATCGTGGCCCCGTCGGAGGCCGAAGCGGCCGAGCGGGCGGCGGAGATCAGCGAGCGGATCCCGCCCGAGGCAGCCATCGCCAACATGTCGGCCCACTGGAACGTCGACCTGAAGGCCTACCACCCGGACACGCCGATCTCGGCGCTGGGCGACGTCGACGGGACCCGGGGGATGGTCGAGCTGTACCGCGACCGCGGCGACCCGACCTTGGCCGAGGTCGCCGGCGAGTACCTCAACATGGCGAGCCAGGACGAGTTCGTCGGGACGCCGGCCAAGGTGGCCGACACACTCCAGTGGTTGTTCGAGGACGGCCAGATCGACGGCTTCCAGCTCTCACCGCAGTGGTACGCGCCCGACTACTACCGATCGATCGTCGATCTGCTCGTCCCTGAGCTGCAGCGCCGGGGACTCACCCGAATCGGCTACACGGGTACCACGTTGCGCGATCACCTCGCGCAGACCGAGCAGCGTTGACCGACCTGTGAGCGACGGCCTCGGGTCTCAGCCGAAGAGGTTGTCGATCACGAACTCCGCCCGGCGGTCGAGGGCGGCCTCGGCCTCGTCGCCTGACGCGTCCTCCTCGCCCTTCGGGACCACGGTGATCCGCGCCGGGTCGATACCCTGTCGCTGCCAGTAGCGGACGATCGCGTCGCCCCGCAACTGGGCGACCTCGAGGTTGGCGGCCTCGGATCCAACCGAGTCGGTCCTGGTGATGACCTGGATCGTGACCGTCGGGTTCTGCGTCATCAGCAGCGTGCCCAGGTCGAGGATCGGCAGGAACGGATCGGCGATGGCGATGCTGTTGAACTCGAAGAGCACCACGTCGTCCACGTAGATCGGGCCGCCCGTCACGTCGGGCGTCGACGGGTCGACCTCGTACTCGTTGATCACATTCCCCGGCCCCATCACCCCGAGCGCGACCTCCTCGACCGCCCGGCCGAACTCCTCGGTGTGGACCCGGCCCCGCAGGTAGAGCTTCCCGCCCTCCAGCACGGCGTAGCGGATGCTGCCGTCGCTGTTGTCGACCACGTCGCCACCACGGGGGGCGGTGACGTCGCTCTCGGCGTCGCCGCCCGACCCGTCGGCGGTGGCATCGGTATCGGAGTCCCCGGCACCGTCGCCGCCGATGGTCGAGTCGACCGTGGACCCACCGTCGGCGTCGGCGGTCGGGTCGCCACTGGCGTCGGCCGAGGTGTCGCCGGCGTCGGTCTCGTCGCCGTCGGTGACGCTGCCAGCTCCGGTGCCCGCAGCGTCGTCGCTTGCGGTGTTATCGGCATCAGCGTCGGTGTCGTCGGCGGAGGCGGTCTCGTTGCCGTCGCCGCCGATCGAGCTGGCGGCCACATAGCCGAGCCCGGCCACTGCGCCGAGGGCGATCACCCCCAGGGCACCGATCAGGAGCCAGCGGAACGAACGTCGTCCCGGTTCCTGTTCCTGCTCGTCCGGCAACGGCAGGTTCGTGCCGGGAACGTGGGTTCGAGCTGCCCATGTCGGGAGCTCATCCAGCTCATCCATCGGAGTCCTCCGCCAGTCGAACGCCGCGCCACGCGTGGGTGTCGTCTCGGTCTCGCCTCGGGCGCAATCGGCGACCGCCAAGGGTAGCCGCTGCCGCCTCGACCGCCGCCAGCGTCACGAATGCCTGCGGGCCGGGCCCCGAGCTAGCCGGCGAAGACCGTCTCCTCGAAGACGACGCCGGCGGCGAGGGTCTTGTGCACCGGGCACCGCACGGCCACCTCCTGGAGACGCTTCCTGACCGTCTCGTCGAAGTCGCCGTCGATGAAGATCCGGGAGGTGACCCGGTCGATCATGCCGGTTCGGTCGTCGTCGCACAGCTCACAGTCGTCGGCGTGGACGCGGTCGAAGCTGTACTCGGCCGACACCGACGACAGGGCGATCCCCTTGCGCTTGGCATAGAGCGCGAGGGTGATCGTGGTGCAGGCGGCGAGCGAGCCGAGCAGGAGATCGTACGGGTTCGGACCCGTGTTGTCGCCACCCAGATCGACCGGTTCGTCGGCCCGCCACACGTGGTGGCCGTTGGTGATGTCGACCCGGTAGTTCTCGGTGAGCTCAGCGGTGATGGATGCCATGTCCGCAAGCTACAACCGAGGCGGCGGGATCCTACTTGGCGCTCACCCGGTTCGCCTTGAGCGTCTCGATGATGTCATCGAGCACGAAGTGGAACTTGCGGCTCCCGGGAAGGCGACTCGCCGGGAGCCGGCCGTCGCCCGCCATGTTCAAGACGGTTCGGCTGTTGAGATCGAGGAGCTCGGCGACCTGCGCCGTGTTCAGGATGGGTGGATAGGCGGCCCGAACTGCATCGTAGCCATCATCGACATCAGCCATGGCCCCATGATACCCCTCAACTACGTTTAAGGGACCTTCTGGGTAGGCGCAAGCGCTCGCTGCGTTGTCGTTCTCGCCGGTCTCGAACGGCTCAGCGGAACTTCGGTTCCCGCTTGGCCAGGAACGCGTCCACCGCTTCGCGATGCTCCGGGGTGCGGAGCGCAGCGTCGAGTGCGTCGATCTCCCGGCGTTGGATCACGTCGATGTCGGTCTCGACCGCGTTCTGGGTGAGCAACTCCTTGATCATCCGGAGCTGGGGATCGGGGTTGGCGCTGAACAGGCGTGCCTTCTCGAACGTCGCATCGAGCAGGGCGTCGTGGGGAACCACGAGATCGACGAGGCCGAGCTCCTTCGCCTCGTCCGCCTCGACGATGCGACCCGTGAGGGCCAGATCCGATGCCGCACCCCAGCCCATCCTGCTGATCAGGTAGTGGCTGCTGGCGAGCTCGGGAGTGATGCCCATCTTGACGAACCGGCACGAGAGCTTGGCCGTGTCGGCGGCGATGATCTGATCGAACGGGAGGATCATCGTCAGCCCGACGCCGATCGCTGCGCCGTTCACCGCGGCCAGCATCGGCTTCGAAGCCCGGCAGAGCTGAACCCAGCTCGGCAGGTCGCGCTCGCCCCGTTCGGCGTCGCCGTCACTGGCGCTGTCGCCGGCGGTGCGGTCGCCGCTGGTGCTGTCCCGCCGATCGATGTCGCGCTTGAACGAGTCCTGCACGTCGGCCCCGGCACAGAACCCGCGGCCCTCGCCGGTCACCACGATCGCCCCGATCGACCGCTCGTCGTTGGCGGTACCGATCGCGTCGACCAGCTCGCGGTTCATCCGCCCGGTCCAGGCGTTCAGCCGTTCCGGTCGGTTCAGGGTGATCAGCGCGAGATCGTCGCGCTGCTCGTAGCGAATCTGCTCGTAGTCCATGGGTGGGCGCTCCTCGCTCGTGCTACTTCGGCAGTTCGTTGAACGGCGTGTCCCGGGAGGGGCCCGGCTCCTTGGGCAGGCCGAGGCCACGCTCGCCGATCACGTTGCGCTGCACCTCGTCGGTCCCGCCGTAGATCGGCGGGGCGGGGGAGAACAGGATCAGCTCCTGGAGCAGACCGTCGGTGGCGGCATCGTGGCCAACGATCGTGGCGTCGAGACCGAGGATCTCACCGGTCAGGTCTCGGGCCTTGTGCACGGTCTGGGTGTTGAGCAGCTTGGCCAGGCTCCCCTCGACCCCGGCCGCATACCCGCTCGGCTTGCGGCCGCTGCGGCGCTCCGCCGCCTGCCGCTTCAACGTCATCGACGCCAGACGGTGGAGGATGTGGAGCTGGGCCAGCCCGTCGCGAACCACCGGGTCGTCGATTCGGCCCCTGGCCGTGGCCTCCTGGTGGAGGAGGCTCAGGACCCGCCGACCGACGGCGCCGACGGAGATCGACCCCCGCTTCCCGAGGAACTCGCCGACGGGCCGATCGAGGTGACCGGCGATCTTCCCAGGCGCGGCCACGCCGAACCCGCCGCCGTGGCCGCCGCCGATCCCGGCCCGCTCGTAGGCGAGCGTGGTGTTCGCCACCCGCCATCCGTTGCCGAGCCCGCCGATGACGTACTCGTCGGGGACTCGGGCCTCCTCGATGAAGACCTCGTTGAACAGCGCCCGGCCGGTCATCTCGGTCAGCGGGCGGACCTCGACCCCCTCCTGATCCATCGGGAACCCGAAGTAGGTGATGCCCTGGTGCTTGGGGAGGTCGGGATCGGTGCGTGCGATCAGCATCCCCCAGTCGGCCTCGTGGCCGTTGGATGTCCACACCTTCTGACCGGTCACGACCCACTCGTCGCCGTCGCGGACCGCCCTCGCCTGGAGACCGGCCAGGTCGGACCCGGCGCCAGGCTCGGAGAAGAGCTGGCACCAGGCCTCCGTGCCGTCGAGGATCGACGGGATCCACCGGTCGATCTGGTCCTGGCTGGCGTGGGACGCGATCGTCGGTGCGGCCAGCAGCATCCCGAGCCCGCCCGGCGGCCCGACGACCCGGCGGTCGGCCAGCACGCGGTTCACCACGGTCGCCTGCGCGCCGGTCCACCCCCGACCGCCGGCCGCTTCGGGGAGGGTGGTGTTCACGAGGCCGGCGTCGGCCATCCGCCGCCACCACTCGCGAACCGTGATCTCCGGATCCCAGTTCTCGTCGACGAACGCGTTCGTCAGGTCTTCGATCTCGTCAGGTCCCATAACTGAAGCACAAAGCTACCGCTCGGAGTCGGCTCCGCTCTAGCTCGGCTCCAGCTCAGACGAGCGGCCACGGGTAGCGGCGACCGCCGGTGTCATCGTCGGGGAAGACCCGCTCCTCGCACAACGCCCTCGCTCGGGCCAGCATCGCATCGGTCTCGAGCGCGTCGAGCAGGCAGCGCAGCTCGACCGGTGGTCCGGTCTCGAGGAACCCCTCCACCGAGGTCAGGATGTCCTCGGGGATCGGCTCACCGATGAAATCCCAGATCACGGTCCGGAGCTTGAACTGGGCGTGGAACGACAACCCGTGGTCGATCCCGTAGATACGGCCGTCCCGGCCGAGGAGGCAGTGGCCCGACTTGCGGTCGGTGTTGTTCGAGATCAGGTCGAGGGCGCAGAGCTTCCGGAGGTCGTCGAGTCCCACCCCGGCCTCCAGCAGGGTGAAGTAGTGCTCGGAGAGATCACCGTCGACGAACGCCTGCACCGAGCCCTCGCCGTAGGGACCCGAAGCGATCACGGTCGGCGGCACGACCTCCCACCCGAGCGCCGCCGACAGCCGGTAGGTGGCCACCTCCCGCTTGAACAGCTCCGGCGGGAAGTCCCACAGGGGTCGCTCGCCCTTGCCCGGCTTGTAGATCGCGCGGTGGCTCCGGTCGCCTTCGGACACCTCGACCAGGAACGTCGCGTTTGAGCTGTACGGCATCCTTCCCTCGACGTCGATCTCGCCACCTTCCAGCAGCTCGATGAGCTCATGGACGGGAAGATCGAACGCGGAGGTGTCGTCGCTCACGCTCGGTCAGTTGAGGCGGGGGCACGCATGGCCCGACGGATCGAGCGGTTGGCCGCACAGCTTGCACGGCGGCCGCCCCTTCGACATGAGATCGTCGGCCGTCGCCACGTAGCTGGCCGCCTGCTCCGGCGTGATGTGGGCCCGGATCCTGGCGCCGTCGGTCGTGGCGAGCAGGTCGAAGTCGTCGTCCTCGTCCTCGAGGTCGTCATCGTCATCGTCGGGCACGAGCTCGTCGACGACGACCACGATCTCCCCGTTGGCGTCGGCCAAGCCGACCGCGATCTGCCCCACCACCCACTCCTCGACCGCCGGTTGGCGCAGCTCCACCGGTTCCGGATCGGGATCGGCCGGCGCGGGGAGATCGTCGAGCACGGAGCGGAAGTAGTGGGCGAGGGCCTGCACGTGCTGCTTCTCCATCCGAACCGACACATGACCACGCTCGTCGCCGACCTGCAGGTAGAACACGCGTCGGCCTGGCTCGCCGATGGCCCCCGAGGTGAAGTGGGTCACGGCGCGGAAGTCGTAGGAGTCGCTCATCGGCTTCGGCGCGGAGCGCCTCCCGGCGACCCGTCGGGTCGCTTGCAGTTTCGGCCGGAGGCCGAAACTGATGAGATTCGACATGGAGTCAAGAATTCACACCCTCAGTCGCTAGCTCGGTACGAGCTCCTTCAGATCATCGCCCATCGAGTTCACGCCGAGCACGACGGGTCCGGACGGTGCATACATGATCGCCGAAATCGAGCACGGGCCCACAACGATCCGTTGGAACAGGTCGAGATGCGTGCCCATGGCCGAGGCGACGACCGCCTTGATCGGGTCGGCGTGGGAGACGGCGACGATCGTCTGACCGCGGTGGTCGTCGACGAGTTGGTTCACCGTGTCGCAGATCCGTTCCTGCATCTGGCTGAACGACTCGCCGTCCGGGAATCGGAACCCGCTGGGGTAGCGCTGGACCTGTGCCCACTCCGGTTTCTTCATCAGATCGCCCAACTTGCGGCCCGTCCAGGAGCCGAAGTCGGCCTCGATCAGGCCGCGGCGTGACTGCACCTTCAACCCGAGCGCAGCCGCGATCGGGGCGGCGGTCTCCCTCGTCCGCTCCATCGGCGAGGCGTAGACGGCCTTTACCTTGCGCTTCCCGAGGGCCGCGATCCGCTCGGCCGCCCGCTCGGCCTGGGCCACGCCCTCATCGCCCAGGTGCAGGCCCTTCGCCCGGCCGGGGAGAACCTGCCCGGTGGTGGGCGTCCTCCCGTGGCGGACGAACAAGACGGTGGTGGGCTTCCGGGCCCGGGTGCGTGCCATCGGACCTCACCGTATCGAGCGGGGTCGGGACCTCCCTCCAAACGGTGTCGCGGCCGGCGGCTCCCCGCCACGATCCGCTCTTGATCCGGCAGTTGATCGGCAGTCGATCCGCAGTAGGTTCGCCACGGTGTCGCCGGCCCCACCAGACCCTGCGCCCGACTCGGCGCCGCCCCGCCCGCCGCTACGGCCGTCCGATCGAGCGCCGGCCCAGCTCGACGCCGGGCCCGACGACTCGCTGCAGGTGATCGCCACCGACGTGAGCCGGTGCGCCGCCTGCCCTCGACTCGTCGAGTGGCGGGAACGGGTGGCGGACGAGAAGCGGGCCTCGTATCGGGACTGGGACTACTGGGGACGTGGAGTCCCACCCTTCGGCGACGCCGACGCCGACGTGGTGATCGTCGGGCTCGCCCCGGCGGCCCACGGCGCGAACCGGACCGGGCGGATGTTCACCGGCGACCGGTCCGGCGACTGGCTCTACCGGGCACTCCACCGGGCAGGATTCGCAAACCAGGCGACCAGCACGTCCGCCGACGATGGTCTGGTGCTCGCACGGGCGCTCGTCACCTCGCCGGTCAAGTGCGCCCCACCGGCCAACAAGCCCACCACCGTCGAGCGCGACACCTGTCGACCGTTCCTGGAACGGGAGCTGGCGCTGGTCGACCCTGCGGTGTTCGTGGCCCTCGGCGGGTTCGCCTACCAGGCGCTCGCCCACCATCTCGGGATCAGGCCCAGGCCGAAGTTCGGCCACGGGGTCGAGGCGGTCGACGACGAGGGGCGGGTCGTGATCTGCAGCTACCACGTCAGCCAGCAGAACACGTTCACCGGCAGGTTGACCGAGGCGATGCTCGACGAGGTGTTCACCCGGGCGCGGCGAATCGCCGACGATCGTCGCGCCGGGGTCGCTTCCGCCGAGCGGTCCCGCTAACACTGACACGGTGGGACATCGACGACCGCTGGCTTTCGTGTTGGCCGTCACGATCCTCGGCGCGTGCGGATCCGACGTCACCGCCACCGCCTACACCGACGAGAACCGCGACGCCTTCCTCGCGTCGTGCACGGTCCCGGGCGAGGACCCCACGCTCATCCGAGACGTGTGCGAGTGCACCTACGACAGGATCGTGGTCACGATCCCCTTCGACGAGTTCGCCGCGATCGAGGAGCGCCTCCAACTCGACACGCTGGCCCCGCTTCCCGACGAGATCACCGAGCTGATGGCCGACTGCTTCGTGGAGGTCGCCGAGCTGTGAGACGCCGGGTGTTGAGGCCGGCACCGGTCGGACCTAGATTCGGCTCATGACCGATACAGCACCGCCAACGACGTCGACGAAGGCGCCGACCAAGCGCTGGACGTTCCAGTGGAAGGAGCTGTACGACGAGGTGATCACCTCCGGGCTGTGCACGGGCTGTGCCGGTTGCGTGATCGCCTGCCCCCACGACGTGATCGGCTACGAGCACAAGCCGGGGGCCTACAAGCCGTTCCACCTCGAGGAGGAGCTCGGCCTCGCCAACTGCATCCACGGCGAGAAGGGGTGCACCTCCTGCACCCGGGCCTGCCCCCGCTTCCGCGACTGGGAGACCGAGGCCGACGAGCACCTCTTCGGTCGGACCCGCCAGGCCGACGAGATGTCCGGTGTCTACAAGGACATCCTGCTGGTGCGGGCGGCCGACGACCGGGTGTACGAGCAGGGCCAGGACGGCGGTCTCGTGTCGGCGATCCTGATCTGGTGCCTGGAGAACGGCATCATCGACGGTGCGCTCGTGTCGATGCTCGAGGGCGGCGCCGCCGGTTGGAAGGCGATCCCCGGCGTGGCGACCAACGCCGAGGAGGTACTCGCCGGCGCTGGGAGCCGTTACACGTACTCGGCGAACACGATCGCATTCGACGAGGCCATGGAGAAGGGCCTGGAGAACCTCGCGCTGGTGGGGATGAGCTGCCAGACCTCGATCGCGCCGGTGATGTGGCACCGCAAGGTCGGCAAGGTGTCGAAGCCGATCAAGCTCAACATCGGCCTGCTGTGCTCGAAGAGCTTCGATGACTCCCTGTTCGACGAGCTCTTCTGGCTGAAGTACGGCCTCGCCAAGGAAGACATCGTCAAGATGAACATCAAGGGCGTCTTCCAGGTCTGGATGAAGAACGGCGACTACCACGAGATCAACCTCAAGGAGTGCCACGCCTGGACCCGCGAGGGGTGCAACCACTGCCCCGATTTCGCCGCCGAGCACGCCGACATCTCCACCGGCGGGATCGGTGAGGAGACCGACTGGACCCTCACGGTCGTCCGGACCGATCTGGGGCGGGCGGTGATCGAGGCGATGATCAACGACGGTGTGATCGAGACCCGCCCTGGCGACGACGACCCCGGCGCCATCGCACTGATGCACCGCCTCGCCGCGAAGAGCAGGGAGCGCTGGCCCGAGTGGGCTGCTCCCGAAGCCCGGGTGGGCATCACCCGGAAATCCTGACCTCGCCGGCCGTCGTGGGCCGGCTGGTAACGGGTGTGGCCTAGAGCCGTTGGCGGCGTTCGACGACCGCCATCAGGTCGTCGGCGATCTCCGACGCGAACGCGGTGGTGATCCCGATCGGGGTGCCGGCGATGATGTTGCCCTGGTTGTTGGTCAGCAGGCCGCTGCCGGCGCCGTCGACCTGGAGGACGGTCGCGCAGTAGGAGGGGAGCTCCTCCACGCTGTCGGCCAGGAACACGGCGCCGGTCCTGTGCTCGATGGCGTCGGCATGGGTCAGGCCGCTGTCGGCCAGGCTCGCCGTCCCGTCGAGGATCACCACCGGGAACCCGTCGGTGGGGTCGACCGGTCCTGGTGGTGCCAACTCGTAGCACCAGTCCCATCGCGGTGCCCGATCCTCGGTTGTGGCGACGTGGAGCCGCAGCTCCGTGGTCGACAGCCCGAACAGCGAGGTGACGACGTGACGAGCGCACGCCAGCGTGGCCGACGGGTTGCCGACGATACCGAGCGGACCAACCATCAGATCGGCCACGATCGGCAGCGACGGGAGCGACATCATCGGCTTCAGCTTGTCGCCGAGCGCATCGGGGATGGCGGCGATGTCGTCGAACCGGGGCATCCACGGCATGTCGGCCGCCATGATGCTCACCTTGGCGAACAGCGGATGGCCGGGCGGCCGGATGGCGAGGATGGGTGCCCGCTTCTGCGCCCGATCGGCGAGCTCGGCCGGGTCGGGATGGAGGTAGCGCTCGCGGTCGGTCAGCTCCAGTCGAACCTTCCGCACCCGGTCGATCAGCTCCAGCGAGGCTGCATCGATCGCGACCTCCGCAGCGGCCCCGGGCACGTTCTCCCGCCGCTTCCGTCGCCGACCGCGGCCACGGCGGCCGGACCCGCTCGCATCGCCGGCCGCAGGGTCGTGCGGTGATCCGAGCCCGGGCGGCACCTCGATCACCGGTTCGGGGCGTTCGGCCGCATCGTGCTGGCCGAGCCAGTCGGTCGGGCGCTTGTGCTCCCGGCGGTGGCGGACGACGAACCTGGCGCTCCCGGCATCGAGCACGCCCTGGCCGATCAGCGATGGCTTGTGGACCTCGATCGCGTCGAGCTTGATGGCGCTCGCCAGCGGCACCACGATCGCCCGTTCGTTGCCGTCGACCTGGATCCGGAAGCCCACCGCCCCGCCGTCCTGGGCGAAGTCGTAGCACTCCGGTTCGAGCGGCATCGTGGAGCCGGAGGTGAGTCCGGCGATCTGCCGGAGCTCGAGCTGGCCGAGCTCGGGCACGGTCGCTCTCGACACGAGACGATCGCGGCTGGGCTCGACGGGTTCACCGGGGTCTACCTGCTCCGCGGGCCCTGGTGGCGCTGCGGGCTCGACCGACGGGGGTGGCATCTGGCGGAGCTCTGCCTCCGACGGCTCATGGGGCTGGCGAACCATCTCGAACGTGGAGGGCGGTGTGGGCGGCGCTCCCTCGTGGATCGGGTGAGGATCGATCGCGTTGTCGCCGAGGAGGCTGTCGAGCAACTCGTCCGCGTCGATCGGCGAGGTGTCGTCGCGCCCGTTCTCGACGTCGGGCCCTGTCGAAAGTGAATCGGTCATAGGCGATCTTCGAGCTGTCGCGCGGCTCAGCGAACCGAGTCTACTTGCACAAGCAGAAACACCCGTCATCACCCGAATTCCGGGGGAGGGGCGCGGCGCCGAAGCGTCAACCGATTGCTACCGTGAGTCACGGCCCCGTTCGGACTCGCCGCCGAGGTGCACACCTATCGACTGGTAGGGAACTTGCCGTGACAACCTGGACCGACCACGCGTATCGCCCGCGCCGAACGTGGCCACAACGGATCCTCCTCACCATCGGTGTCCTCACGACGTTCGCCGCCATCGTCGCCGCGGTGGGGACCGCCTGGGGCCTCCAGCGCTACAGCGAGATCCGCTTCCTCGCGGTGCCCACGGTGGAGCCCGCCGAGGAAGGCACGCCATCGAACTGGCTCCTGGTCGGCTCCGACTCTCGGGAGGGGATCGACCCCAACGATCCGAACGCGGGCGCCTTCCTCGGCGAGACGGTCACCGGGAAGCGGACCGACACGATCATCGTGGCGAGGGTCGACCCCGAGGCCCAGACGATCGACCTCCTGTCGGTGCCGCGCGACCTGTGGGTTCCGATCGCCGGCACCGGCGAGAACGGCCGGGTCAACGCCGCGTTCAACGGGGACGGTGGCGAGGAGCGCCTGGTCTCCACCGTGGAGAGCGCGCTGGGCATCGAGATCAATCACTACGCCGAGGTCAACTTCGTCGGCTTCCAGCAGGTGATCGACGCGATCGGCGGGGTGCCGATCTGGTTCGACACGCCCGTCCGTGACCCGAGCTCGGGGCTCGACATCCAGACCGCCGGCTGTCACGCCCTCGGCGGCTCCGAGGCCTTGGCCTTCGCCAGGAGCCGATCGCTCGAGTACCTCGACGACGGCACCTGGCGGTCGGACCCCACCGGCGATCTCGGTCGAACCGCACGCCAGCAGTTCCTCCTCGGCCGGCTGGCCACCACCGCCAGCTCGAAACTCGACCTGACCGACATCGGCACCGTCGACCGGATCCTCCGGGTCGGCGGTCAGAACCTGCTGATCGACGACGGGGCCGGCGCCGGTGACCTCTTCGGCCTCGCCAGGACGTTCTCGGCCGTCGGGGGTGAGGGCATCCGCCGGCACGCGCTGCCGGTGGCGGGGTTCCGCACCAGCGGCGGGGCCTCGGTGCTCGACCTGCTCGAGGCGGAAGCCCAACCGATCCTCGACATCTTCCGGGGAGCGGTGCCGCCGCAGACCGGGCCGCCCAGCGAGGAGCTGGCCCCCCGGGACAGCTTCCAGATCGAGGTGCAGAACGGCGCCAGGATCGAGGGGATCGCCGCCACCACGGCCGAGCAGCTCCAGGCGGCCGGCTTCGTGGTGACCGAGGCCACCAATTCCCCCGAGGTGGTCGCCGTCACCGAGGTGCACTACCCCTCGTCGATGGCGGCGGCCGCCTCGGCCGTGGGAACCAGCCTGGTCGAGCCGCCGACCTACGTCGTCGACGACGCGCTCACCCAGATCGTGCTCGTCGTCGGACCCGAGTTCGCCGGACTCGCCGACCCCGCAACCGCCCCTGCCGGCGAGGAGACGCCGGCGAGCGACGAGCAGGCGCCCCCGCCGGCCGAGACACCGCCGCCCGAAGACAACATCGTCGGCGTCGTCCCCACCGTCGGCCCGCCGGGCACCCCCTGCGCCTAGCCGAGAAGGGCGCGGATCCGGTCAGCCATCGCGGCGGGTGAACCGTCGTCCGGCGTGAGGTGCAGCTCGGGTGCCGTCGGTGGTTCGTAGGGATCATCGATCCCGGTCATACCGGTGAGCTGGCCCGCCCGGGCCTTGGCGTAGAGCCCCTTCGGGTCGCGACCTTCGCACACCTCGAGCGGCGTGTCGACGAAGACCTCGACGAAGCGGAGCCCAGCCGCGTCGTGGAGCCGTCGGGCCAGCTCCCGGGCCGCACGGTAGGGGCTGATGAGCGGCACGATGGCCACCAGCCCGGCGTCGGCGAACAGTCGGGCGACGTGGGCGGTGCGCCGCACGTTCTCGTCGCGGTCCTCTGAAGAGAAGCCGAGATCGCCGTTGAGCCCGTGCCGAAGGTTGTCGCCGTCGAGGAGGTAGGCGGGTCGGCCGGCCTCGATCAACTCGGCTTCGAGGGCGACCGCGACCGTGGACTTCCCGGACCCCGACAGGCCCGTGAGCCAGACGGTCGCCCCCTCGCTCCCGGTCGCAGCCCACCGGCCGGCGCGCTCGACCGTGCTCGCATGCCACACGGTGTTCTCGGTGATCGGGTTCTCGGAGATCGGCGCTTCCCCCACCGCGCGCTACTCGGTGTCGACGATCATCCCGGCGCCCACGGTCACGTTCGTCGACTCGTCGACGAGGATGAAGCTGCCGGTGTTGCGATTCCGATGGTAGTCGTCGGCCAGGAGCGGGAGCGTGGTCCGCAGCCGGACCCGGCCGATCTCGTTCAGCGAGAGGCTCGTCGCGTCCTCCTGCCGGTGGAGGGTGTTGATGTCGAGCCGGTAGCGGAAGTCCTTCACCAGGGCCCTGGCCCACCGGGTGGTGTGCTTGATCGCGAGCTTGGAGCCGGCGGTCAGTGTCGACCCGTCCGACATCCAGCACACCATCGCCTCGATGTCCTGGGCCACCGCAGGCTGGTTGTTGGGGCGGCAGATCATGTCGCCCCGGCTCACGTCGAGCTCGTCCTCGAGGAGGATCGTGACCGCCATCGGCGACGTCGCCTGCTCCACAGGCCCGTCGGCCGTCTCGATCGCCGCGATCCTGGTGGTGAACCCGGACGGGAGCACCATCACCTCGTCGCCAGGCTTCAGGACACCACCGGCGACCGTGCCGGCGTAGCCCCGGTAGTCGTGGTGCTCGGTGCTCTGGGGTCGGATCACGTACTGCACGGGGAAGCGCACGTCGACCAGGTTCCGGTCGGAGGCGATGTGGACCTCCTCCAGGTGGTGCAGCAGCGTCGCCCCCCGGTACCAGTCCATGTTGGCCGACCGGTCGACGACGTTGTCGCCGTGGAGGGCGGAGATCGGGATGAACGTGAGGTCGGGCACGTCGAGCCGGGTGGCGAACTGGACGTACTCCCGCTTGATGCGGGCGAAGACCTCCTGGTCGTAGTCGACCAGGTCCATCTTGTTGACCGCGAGCACCAGGTGGGGGATCCGCAGCAGGTTGGCGATGAACGAGTGCCGACGCGACTGCTCCACGATCCCCTTGCGGGCGTCGATGAGCACGATCGCGAGGTCGGCCGTCGATGCCCCGGTGACCATGTTCCGGGTGTACTGGATGTGGCCAGGGGTGTCGGCGATGATGAACTTGCGCTCGGGGGTGGCGAAGTAGCGGTGGGCCACGTCGATCGTGATGCCCTGCTCCCGCTCAGCCCGGAGGCCGTCGGTGAGGAGCGCCAGGTTGGTGTGCTCGTCGCCCCGGCTGGCGCTGGTGGCCTCGATGGAGGAGAGCTGGTCCTCGAAGATGGCCTTCGAGTCGTACAGGAGGCGGCCGATCAGGGTGCTCTTGCCGTCGTCGACGGAGCCCGCGGTGGCGAGTCGGAGAAGATCCATGACTAGAAGTAGCCCTCCTTCTTGCGGTCTTCCATCGCCGCTTCGGTGGCCCGGTCGTCGGCCCTGGTGGCGCCCCGTTCCGTGATCCTGGTGGCCGCCACCTCCTCGATGACGGTGTGGATGTCGGTCGCTGACGACTCCACCGCACCGGTGCACGACGCGTCGCCGATCGTCCGGAACCGCACGAGTCGCTCGGTGGTCTCCTCGTCGTCGAGCAGTTCGACGAAGCGGGTGACCGCCAACCACATGCCGTCCCGGCTGAACACCTTCCGGTGGTGGGCGTAGTAGATGTGGGGGACCTCGATCTCCTCGTCGCGGATGTAGTGCCACACGTCGAGCTCGGTCCAGTTCGAGATCGGGAACACCCGGATGTGCTCGCCGGGCTTGTGTCGACCGTTGTAGAGGTTCCACACCTCCGGGCGTTGGCCCTTGGGGTCCCACTGGCCGAAGTCGTCCCGGAAGCTGAAGATTCGCTCCTTGGCCCTGGCCTTCTCCTCGTCGCGGCGAGCGCCGCCGAACAGGGCATCGAACCGGTGCTCCTCGATCGCGTCGAGCAGCGTGGTCGTCTGGAGCCGGTTCCTCGACGCCCGCGGCCCGGTCTCCTCCACGACCTTCCCTGCGTCGATCGTGTCCTGCACCGAGGCGACGACGAGCTTCACACCCGTCTCGGCCACCCGACGGTCGCGGAACTCGATCACCTCGTCGAAGTTGTGGCCGGTGTCGACATGCATGACCGGGAACGGCACCGGGGCCGGCGCGAACGCCTTGACCGCGAGGTGCAGCATCACGATCGAGTCCTTGCCGCCGGAGAACAGCAGCACCGGACGTTCGAACTCCGCAGCCACCTCGCGGATGATGTGGATCGCCTCCGCTTCGAGGAGCCGGAGGTGTGACAGTTGTGTTCGCATGTGATCTTCGCTGTCGGATGGGCGGGCCGGGATCTTGAGTCGAAGGCTATCCGTGGGTCGTTGACCAGAAACGAGGGCTGATCATTGTTACCCACCCGCTCATCGGGGCGATGACGGTGCCGATCAGGACAGTCACGATTCCCGTCGACGAGGAGAGGGTGCGCATGGCCGAGAGCGGGAACGCTGTCGTGTCGATCTCTGAATACGCCGGAGTGCTGTCCCGCTGGTCGAGGGTTCTTATCGCCGTCACCGTCCTCGGGGTGGTGCTCGGATCGTTGCTGGTCATCGCCTCGCCCGATACCTACAGCGCCGAGGCGAGGGTTCAGGTGCGGCCCATCCTCAGACCCGGCGACGAGCCGAACCTCGACACCGCCCGACAGATCGACATCGACACCGAGGTCGCCATCGCCGGTTCGCAGCGGGTGGCGGAGCGGGCGTTGACCTTGCGGGACGCAGCGGCGCAGCTCGGCGTGACCGACGTGGTCGGGAGCGATGTGTTCACCACCGCCGACTCGATCGTGCCCGACGCGAACGACGCCAGAGCGGCGATGGATCGGCTCGACGTGTCGGTCGCCGGCGACTCCCAGATCCTGGTGTTGTCGGCCACGGCCGACGACCCGGCGGACGCCTACGCGCTCGCCCAGTCGACGGCGCTCGCATACCTGGAGTTCCGCCGGATCCAGGCGACCTCGGGGAGCGACGACGCGCGGGCCCAGTTGCAGACCAGGGAAGACGAGCTGCTCGCCCAGATCGACGAGCGTGGGCCGGCCGCGGGGCAGGCGCCCGACGTCATCGCCTTCGCCGAGATCGCTCCTCGCGCCGAGCTCGCGGCGATCGGCCAGAAGTATGCCAACCTCGATTCGCTCACCGTCTACCCCGGCGTGGTCCTCAACGACGCGACCGTCCCGACCGCCCCCGACGGGTTGTCGCTCCCGGCGGGGCAGGTGATAGGTGGCCTGCTCGGGCTCGTCGTGGCGACGACGGCGGCGTTCGTGATCGATCGGACCGACGACCGTCTCCGGAGCGGACGGGCTGAGCTCGGCGCGCTGGGCGCCCCCATGCTCGGTACCGCCCCCGTGGCCGAGGTCACCCAGAGCGGTGGCGTCGAGATCATCGGTTCGCGGGTCTTCCCGGTCAACAGCGACGGCAGCGAGGCCTATCGCCGCCTGCACGGCACGTTGTTGTTCACCCTCGACAGCGACGGCAAGTCGGTGGTGCTCGTCGCCGGCATCAACGAACCCGCGGCTGCAACCGCGGTCGCAGCCAACGTCGCCGCCACCGCGGCGCGGGCAGGGCGCAAGACGCTGGTCGTGGGCGCCGACCTCCGCCACGACGGGCTCGGGGCCCATCTCGGCCATCCCGACGGCGACGGGCTCAGCGATGTCATCCTGGCCGGATCCAGTCTGGCCGAGACGATCGAAGCCGTGGGTGAGATCACCAACCTCAGCCTCCTCCGGGCCGGCACCCGGCTCGACCGTCCGGCCGACGTGCTGCAGAGCCATGCCTTCGCCCGGCTCCTCGCCGCGGTCCAGGTCGACTACGAGCTGGTGGTGGTCGAGGCGCCGCCGGTCTTGCGGGTGGCCGACGCGGTCGACGTGGCCAAGCTCTGCGACGGCACGGTGCTCGTGGCTGACGGCGACGCCGACTCCCGCCAGTCGATCGCCGAGTCGGTCGAGCAGCTCCGCAGCGTCGGCTCGGACATCGTCGGCGTCGTCGTGGCCGATTTCACCTAGAGCGCCGACCGTGGCGATCGCCAACCCGGTCAGCGGGGTCGACGTCTACCGGGCCGAGAGCGAGGCCCCGCTGCCGCTGTGGCCGTTGACACTGATGATCAGCGCCTACCCGGTGTGGTTCCTGTTGGGGCTCGGCGGCTTCACCTGGGTGGCGTTGGCCGCGCCGATGGCGGCGTCGCTGGTTCGGCGCCGCGACCTCACCGCTCCCCGAGGGATCGGCTGGTGGGCGCTGTTCCTGGTGGCCGTGGCCGGGTCGGCGTTGAGCGTCGACACCGCCGCCCGATTCGCGGGCTTCCTCCTCCGGTTCGGCTACTACATGGCCGCCACCGTGTTCCTCCTGTACCTCGTCAACGGCGAGCGGAGCGTGTCGGTCCCGCGGATCGTCCGGTCGTTCACCGTGCTCTGGATGCTGACGATCCTCGGTGGCACCATCGCACTCCTCGCCGGCGACGTGTCGTTCCGGTCGCCCGCCTTCCATCTGATGCCGTCCTCGCTCCTCGGCAACGAGCTGATCGCCACGCTGGTCACCCCCGGTTTCGCCGACGTGCAGGACATCGTTGGCTTCCCGGTGCCCAGGCCCAAGGCGCCGTTCCCCTACACCAACAGTTGGGGATCGATGGTGGCGCTCACCACGCCCTTCGCGTTCATGTCGTTGACCGATCGGCGGGTCGGGATCTCGACTCGCCTCATCAAGGGAATGCTGGCGCTCTCGGTGGTGCCGATCGTGATCTCGCTCAATCGGGGCCTGTGGTTGAGCCTCGGCGTCGGCATCGCCTACGTGGCGGCTCGGCTCGCTTCCGACGGGCGGAGCCGGTCGGTCGCCCGCTTCGGGGTCGCGGCGGTCGTCGTCGCCGCCGGGCTGGCGCTGTCGCCCCTCGGCGACCTCGTAACCTCCAGGGTGGAGACCGGCCACTCGAACGGCGACCGGCTGGATCTCGTGTACGCGGCCCTGCGGGGGGCGATGGAGCGTCCCGTGTTCGGTTGGGGCGCACCGCGCCCCAACGTCAGGAGCCTCCCGTCGATCGGGACCCACGGCCAACTGTGGCTCGTGACGTTCTCCCACGGCTTCCTGGGGGCGATCGGGTTTCTCGGTGCGCTCTTGACGTTCTTCACCAAGACACGACGCCAGCCGACGCCGACCGGCCTCTGGGCCCACGCCGTGGTGTTGATCGCCCTGGTGCAGCTACCCGTGTACCTGCTGATCCCCCACTCGTTGTTCGCGGTGATGGCAGCGGTGGCCGTGGCCGTCCGCTCACTTCGCTCGGAGCGGTGAAACACCAACGGGAGGCCTGGTCGCGGCCGACGCTGGTGACGCCGGTCGTGGCTGTCGCCGCGGTGTTGCTCGTGCCGATCGTCGTCGCCGCCCTCGGACTGTCGACCTTCGACGGCGAGCACGGGCCGTCCGACGACATCGGCGGCGGGCTCGCCCGGCGGTCCGATCACCAGTCTCGTCACGATGTCCGGTCGAGGCCGGTGACCGACGTCGAGCGCAGCGACCTGCCCGACGGGCTCCGGTCGGTGCGGTTCGGCGTGTCGGTCGAGGCGGGCGACCCCCAGCTGGTGGCGGAGGTCGAGGCGGCGGCCGGTGGCGCCGAGGTGGGCATCGTCCGGGTCTTCGCCCGGTGGGACACCGAGTTCCCGTCGAGCCGGCATCGTGCCCTGCTCGATGCCGGTCGAACGATCCATCTGTCGGTCAGGCCGCGCACCGAGTCGGGTCGGATCATCCCGTGGGCCGAAGTCGCCACCGCCGCCCCGGGGTCCGCCGTCCACGACACCCTGCTGCGTTGGGTGCGGGCCGTGGCGCCCAACGGCGACCAGATCTACTTCACGTTCAACCACGAGCCCGAGACCGCCCAGAGCGATGGCGGCGGCACGCCCGAGGAGTTCGTGGCCGCCTGGCGGCGCACGGTCGAGCTGCTCCGTTCGGTGGGCGGCGACGAGGTCCCCACCGTGCTCGTCCTCGGTCACGGTCCGTACCGGACCGGCGAGGTCTGGCGCTGGTATCCGGGCGACGACGTCGTCGACGTGGTCGGTGTCGATCCCTACAACTGGTATCGCTGCCAGGGCACGAACCGGCCGTGGACGTCGCCACAGGACCTCATCGCCGCCCCCCTCGAGTTCGCAGACGAGCGGGGGAAGCCGCTCGCCATCCCGGAGATCGCGTCCACCGAGGATCCGGATGATCCGACCCGCAAGGCCGAGTGGATCCTCGACCTGGCAGCGACGCTCGGCTCGCCGGAGGTGGCCGACCGGATCGCGTTCGCCGCGTGGTTCGATGCCCACGACCCGACCTGGCCCTCGTGCCGATGGGGAATCGACTCCTCACCAGCATCGGCCGACGCCTTCGCCACACTCCTCACCGCCCTCTCCCCGCCCTGACCCCGAGCCCGCCCCCGGTGGGGAGGAGCTCGGTGAGACCGAGGTGGCGGGAGAACGCGACCGACCAGCTCGCGTGGATCACGACGGCGACGACGGCAGCGATCGCCAGCCCGGACAACCCCGCCGGGGTGACCAACCCGATCGGAACGACCGCGACCACCGCCCCAGCCGCGGCCACCGCCGCCGGGCGACCCAACGGCCGGAGACCACCGAGACGGTGGACGAGCACCGCTGCCGCACCGTTCTGGACCACCACGGCCGCCGACCAGCCGATCGCCGCCCCCGCCAGACCGAACCGGGGGATGAGGGCGACGGCGAGCACGATGTCGATCGTGAGGGCGGCCGCGGCGATGGCGAGCGACGCTCGCGAGTGGCCGAGCATCAGCAGCGTCAGGTCGATCGGACCGGTCGCCGCGTGGGTGAGGAGGATCATCGCCAGGACCGTCAACGCGACCCGCCCGTCGGCGAACGCCGGGTTGAGCAGCTCGATGAGGGTCGTCGCCTTCACCGCCACGAGCAGGAAGTACGGCCATGCCACGACGACCATCCAGCCGGCGGCCTGATGGAGCAACCGCTGGGCGTCCCCGCGATCGCCGCCGGAGATCGCCCGCCTGAGGCCCGGTGAGGTGGCCTGCCCGATCGAGAAGACGACGAAGTTGCCGGCGGTGATGAACCGGGAGATCGAACCGTAGACACCGGCTGCGGCCTCACCGGCCAGCGCCGAGACGAGGATGACGTCGACGCGCTCGAGGGCGATCTGCAGCCCGGTGGCGAAGGCCCGGGGCCGGGTGTAGCTCCAGAACTCGGCAGCCGACACGGGCCGCTCCGACCCCCCGGTGAACCCCCCGGCCCGCCACACGGCGACGGCGGCGGCGAGGGCGGCGGCCACGATCGGCCAGGCCCACGCCACCGCCAGCGCCGCCATCGACGGCTCGCCCCCGGCGACGAGGAGACCGACGACGCCCACGAGCTGCAGCACCGGCTTCAGCACCTGGTTGATCACGACCGTCGGGATCATCGAGCCCAGCCCTCGGGTGGCGCCGAGGAACATGACCGTGAGCGCCCAGGCCGGGACGGCCACGGCCACGACGCGGAGCATCGTGGCGGCGTCGGCCGTGCGGGCCGGCGAGAGGAGCCCGGCGATCGGGGTGGCCGCCACCGCGATGGCCGCACCACCCATCAGTCCGGCCAGGGTCACCGGTGCGGCTGCGTAGGTGAGGATCGAGCGGGGGTTCGGCGTCGTCGCCGAGAGGCAGGCCGGCATGAAGTAGACGAGACCCGTCATCGTTCCCAAGCCGGCGGTGTTGCCGAGGATCGCGACCACTGCGGTGGCGGCGAAGAAGACCCCGGCGAGCGACGCGCCCTCCCGGGCCAGCGCCACCGCGATGCCGAAGTTGGCCGCCGTCGTGGCCGCCGCGCCGAGCAGCGCCATGCCGGTCGCGGAGCCGCTCGACTGGGCCGTCGGCGGACGCCGAGCGGTCACCCCTACCGCCATCGGGCCTGACGATCGGCCAGCGCCCCCGCTGCGACGGTGGTCAGTCCGGCGACGGCACCTCCCTGCCACCGCTGCCCGTCGAGTCGGATCTCCCGGGCGATCAGCTCACAGAGGTAGAGATCGACGATCGCGTCGACCGTTGCCCCGCGAGTGCGCTGGTCGGGCGCCTCCACGAACGGTGCGAGGATCTCCGCTGCGGTGGCGACGACGATGGCGAGGGCGCGGCGGTTGCTTCCCCGCCGGGTTCGGCGCCACGCCTCGAACGCGTGATGGAGCGCGTCGAAGCCGAGCGGCCGTCCCCGGCCCCCGAACTCCCAGTCCCAGAGGGTGGCGCTCGAGCCGCGGATGGCCAGGTTCCACGGGGTGAGATCCCCGTGCCAGAACCCGATGGTGACGCACGTATCGGCGTGTCGGGCACGCACGGCCGAGACATCGATCTCGTCGTGCAAGCCGGCGGATCGCCACTCGTCGAAGACGTCGAGCTCGCCGACCGGTCGTGGACCTGCGGCGTCGGCCGCAGCGATCGCCCGTACGATCGTGGGCAGCGTGCGCTCGGGTCGAGCGACCGATGGCAGTGTGCGCTCGGGTCGAGCGACCGATGGCAGTGTGCGCTCGGGTCGAGCGACCGATGGCAAGGTGCGCTCGGGTCGAGCGACCGGTGGCAACAGGGCACGGAGGCGGGGTTCGGGGGTCATCGGGCTCGATACGGTCACCACACCGCCCCGCCACGGCTGCTCGTGGAGCACCACCGGCGCCCGGAGCCACGCTGGGAGTCGTCCCTCGACGGCTCGGAGCGCGTCGGCCTCGTTGGCCACCAGCTCGCTCGACAGCGGCGACCAGCCGACCTTGGCGTAGCCGACGATTCGCCCCGTCGGCGTCAGCAACTGCAGGACCGGCTTGCGGTTCCGACGCCTCGTGCCGACCGTGACCGAGGCGAGCAGCTCCGGTTCACCGAGCGCACGGGCCAACTCGTCGACCAACGCGAACCGGGGTAGGGCGATGCGTTGGCCCGGCACGAGTCGCAACAGACCGATTCGGGCGATCGCGCGACCGACGATCCCCGCTGCGACCTGGGCCGGGCTCCGGTCGTTGTCGAAGCGCCGGAGGGCGGCCGCGGCCGCCGCTGGCGGACCGGTCGGAACGAGCAGATGGAACGCGTCCAACGACGGGCGGGCGAGCAGTTCCGACGTGGGCCCGTCGTCATCGTCGGCGGCGCCGAGCACGATCCGGAGCCACGCGAGGTCGTCGTCGCCTCGGCGACGGTTGCGCCGATCGGCTTGCCCGCCCGACCGCATCGCCGCCCGCCGATCGGGCCGTGCCGATGCGGCGGCCGCGACGATGTCGGTGGGGCGTTCGTCGTCACCGCTCGGCGAGCGGTCGGCCAGCGTCACCGGGTTCTCATCGGCAATCCGCACAGTCAGTCGAGCGGTCCGTCGCGCGGTCGGTCTGGCGGTCTCAGGTCCGGCCCGTCGGTTGCCGATACGGACCACATGACGTTGACCGCTCCCGCCGACGCACCGGCCCTCTCGCCGATCGGCGATCGCCGAACCCGTCCGGCCACCGCTGTCGTCGAACCGAAACGGCAGGCGAAACGCGTGCTCTTCGTGTCGTCGTCCGGTGGGCACCTCTCCCAGCTCCTGCAGCTACGACCGTGGTGGGAGAACCACGAGCGCTGCTGGGTGACGTTCGACCTGCCCGACGCACGATCGAAGCTCGTGGGCGAGGAGCTGATCCCGGCCCACCATCCCACCACCCGGAACGTGGTGAACGTGGCGAGGAACGCAACGCTGGCGCTGTCGGTGGTGGGCGACTACCGGCCAGACGTGGTCATCTCGAACGGGGCCGGGGTCGCCCTGCCGTTCTTCGCGGTCGCCCGAGCCCGCGGGATACCCACGGTGTACCTCGAGGTCTACGATCGGGTCGGGTCCCGGACGTTGACCGGACGTCTCTGCCGCCCGCTGTCGAGCCGGTTCCTCGTGCAGTGGCCCGAGCAGCAGGCGCTCTACGCCGACTCCACCCTGATCGGACCGGTCTATTGAGCTCCGACATCGAGCAGCGCGGCGTGGCCGACCGGGGTCGACCGTTGGTGGTCGTGTCGGTCGGCACCGATCATCACCGGTTCGATCGCCTCGTGCGGTGGATGGACGCGTGGGCGGTGTCGAACCGATCCGTGCGGGTCGTCGTGCAACGGGGCACCGCCGCCCCGACGACCGCCGCGGAGAGCCAGCCGCTGATCCCGCACGGTGAGCTGTGCGAGATGTTCGCCGAGGCGACGGTCGTCGTCACCCACGGTGGTCCCTCCACGGTGATGGACGCACGGACGGCGGGACGCCTCCCGATCGTGGTGCCCCGCGATCCGGAGCTCGGTGAGCACGTGGACGGGCACCAGCAGGAGTTCGCCGAGCACCTCGCCCGCCAGGGGCTGGCGGTCGTGGCCGACGACGTCGATTCGCTCGACGCGGCGATTCGGCAGGCCCTCGACGATCCGGATCGGTTCGCCGTCTCGCTCGACGGCTCGGGGGCGCCGGGGATCGCCGCCTTCGCCGAGGTGGTCGACGAACTGCTCGGCGCGTCGCCGTGACACCGCTCGACGATCGGTCGACGTCGGTGGTGATCGCCACCCGCGACCGTCCCGAGCTGCTTCGCCGGGCCCTCGACGCGGTGCTCGACCAGGACATGGACGGCCACCTCGAGGTGGTCGTGGTGTTCGACCGATCGACCCCCGACGAGTCGCTCGCCCTCGACGAGCCGACCAGGCGCGTGGTGGTCACCACCAACGTGCGGACCCCCGGGCTCGCCGGCGCTCGCAACAGCGGCATCGCCATCGCCGCCAACCCCTGGTTGGCGTTCTGCGACGACGACGACGAGTGGCTTCCCGGCAAGCTCGCCGCCCAGTTCGCTGTGCTCGCGGCCTCGCCCGACGCCCGTGCCGCCTGCACCGGGATCCTGATCCGCTACCGCGACACCGACACCGCCCGGATCCCCGATCCGGCGGCCGTCACCTACCGCGGCTTCCTCGACGATCGGATGACCGAGGTGCATCCGTCGAGCTGGCTCGTGCATCGCGCCACGATGATCGAGCAGATCGGCCTCGTCGACGAGGAACTGCCGGGCAGCTACGCCGAGGACTACGACCTCATGCTCCGCACGGCCGCAGCTTGTCCGATCGCGGTCGCCGAGGAGCCCCTCGTCCGGGTGTGGTGGCACGGCGCATCGTTCTTCTTCGAGCGGTGGAAGACGATCGACGACGCCCTCGGCTACCTGCTCGACAAGTACCCCGACTTCGCCGACCACCCGATCGGGCTCGCCAGGATCGAGGGCCAGCGGGCGGTGGCCCAGGCGGCGATGGGGGAGCGACGCCGGGCACTAGCTACCGCTTGGCGGGCGTTCGGTCTGAGCCGGCGGGAGAAGCGGGTCCCCCTCGCGCTCGCCGTCGCAGCGGGGCTACCGGCGGGTGCTGCCCTGTCGGCCGCTCACCGGTTCGGTCGCGGTATCTGACCACGGCCGTCGGGTGTCGCAGGCTGCGTGCCCACGACACCCGGAAACCAGCTCGTCGAGCTACTCGCTCTCTTCGCCGCCTTCGGCCTCGGTCGACTCGGTGCTGCCGTCGTCGCCGCCTTCGGCCGCGGTGGTCTCGGTGCCGCCGTCGTCGCCGGTGTCGGCGCCGTCGTCGTCATCCGAGCACGCCAGCGTCCCGAGGCTGAGGCCTGCGACCATGAGCCCGGCCAGCAGCGTCTGCTTCTTGTTCGTTGGCATCGTTGCCTTCCCTTCCCGTTCACATGCAACAGGCCCGGACGCCGACGGGAGTGACAGCGCTATTCGATCCTGTTGATGGTTGTCGGTTGTTCAACGCAGCGAATCTAGGCGCACCGGAACGGTTTGTGGTGTCACGCCCGGAATCTCGGGTCGGGATCCCTGGTGGGCGGGCAGCTCGGCCAGAACGGGGTGGTAGTACGGTCCTGACCCATGGGAGTACGCACCGGAGCAGAGTTCCTCGAGGGATTGCGGCAGCGGCCGCGGGCGGTGTGGGTCGACGGTGAGCGCCTCGATGACGTCACCGAGCACCCGAAGACCCGCGGGGCGGCGGCGTCGCTCGGTCGGGTCTTCGACCGGCAGCTCGCTCACCCCGATGAGTGCCTCTTCACCAAGCCCGACACCGGTGAGCCGACCAACCTCAGCCACCTGCTGCCGCGGTGCCACGACGAGATCCGACGACGGCATGTGGGGCTGGTCCGCATGAGCGAGGCGTCGGTCGGCTTGATGGGGCGCACACCCGACTACATGAACATGAAGTTCTCGGGCTTCGCGTCGGCGCCGTGGGTGTGGGCGGGCGACGACAACCGGAACGAGCGGGGAGCCGCCAACCTCGTCGCCTTCCAGAACCACCTCGCCGACCACGACGTGGCCCTGACCCACACGATCATCCAGCCCACCACCGACAAGCGCACCGATGGCGCCATCATCGGGAACGAGGTCACGATCCGGAAGGTTGGCGAGACCGCCGAGGGAATCGTGGTGCGAGGCGCCCGGGTGTTGGCCACGCTGGCGCCGTTCGCCGACGAGCAGACCGTGTACCCGGCCCTGCCGTTGCCGCTGGGGGCCGACGACTACGCCATCTCCTTCGCGATCCCACTCGACACGCCGGGCCTGAAGTTCCTGTGCCGCGACTCGGTGTCAGCCGACGACGACCCGTGGGACAAACCGCTGTCGGCCCGGTTCGACGAGCAGGACGCCTTCTGCATGTTCGACGATGTGGTCGTGCCCTGGGACCGGATCTTCATCGACGGCGACGTCGACATCTACAACTCGATGCACGAGACCGGGTTCTCGATCAACATGACCACCCAGTCGACCACCCGGGCCCTCACCAAGCTCGAGTTCGCCTACGGGCTCGCCACCCGCATCGCCGAGACGATCGGCGACCACAGCCCCGCCACGATCGATCTGCTCGGCGAGATCGCCTGCTATGTCCAGGCCACCCGCAACGCCCTCGAGCTGTCGGTGGAGCATGCCTGGGAGCGGGAGCGGGACGGCCACTGGTTCCCCGACCCACGGCCGCTCGATCCGATGCGGGCCCTCCTCGCCACCTGGATGCCCCGGGTGGCCGAGATCATCATCCTGATCGGCAGCCACAACCTGCTCACCACCCCCACCCGCAGCCAGCTCGACGATCCAGAGCTCCGTCCCCTCCTCGACGAGATGCTCCACGGCGCCGACGACACCCCGGCCGACGAGCGGGCCGCGCTCTTTCGCATGGCGTGGGACTTCGTCGGCTCCGGCCTGGCCGGCCGGGGCTTCCTCTACGAGCGCTTCTATCTCACGTCGGCCACCCGCAACCGCCAGATGCTCCACGCCCGCCTGGCCGATCGCACCCTCGCCAACCGCTACGTCGACGAGATGCTGGAGCTCGCCCGCCAACCGTGATCAGGTGTCGGGTTCCCACCGCAAAGCGGCCCGAATGCACGAATGGTGTGCAGTTGGGCCACTTCGCGGTCCGGGTTCCCGGCCGCCCGGAATTTGCCCAACACGCGGCGTCGGATGTGCGAACCTGCTCCTCGTGACCGACGGAAAGCTCATCGTGGTGACCGGGATCATGGCGGCGGGGAAGTCGACGGTGGCACAGGCGCTCGCCGAGCGCTTTCCGAAGAGCACCCACATTCGGGGCGACCACTACCGGCGCTCGATCGTGCACGGCCGGCACGAGATGACGCCAGATCCGAGCCCCGAGGCGCTCGAACAGCTCCGGCTCCGGTACCGGATCGCGGTCTCGGTCGCCCAGGAGTACCGGGCTGCCGGCTTCACCGCCGTGCTGCAGGACGTGATCATCGGCCCCATGCTCGGTGAGTTCGTGTCGATGGTGTCGCACCGGCCCCTCTCCCTGATCGTCCTCACCCCGGACCTGTCGACAGTCGCCGACCGCGAGCGTGAGCGGGCGAAGACCGGTTACCGGGGTGTCACGCCCGAGCACCTCGACTCGGTCCACCGATCGACCACACCGAAGCTCGGTTTCTGGCTCGACTCGACGGCCCTCACCGTTGCGGAGACCGTCGACCTGGCGCTCGGCGAGCTCGACGGAGCGGCCCGCATCGAAGACGACGCCGGCTGAGCTGATCGAGCCGGGCCGTCACCGCAGGATGTGCTGAAGCCCGGTGATCTCGAAGAGGCGCTGCTGGTAGGGATGTGGGGCGTCGAGACCGAATTTGGCGTTCCGGTCGCCGGCCGCTCGCCGCAGGCGCATGATGGCGCCGATCGCCGCCGAGTCGAGGAGCGTGACATCGGAGAGATCGACGATGACCTCGACGAGATCGAGGTCGAGCACTCGGCTCGCCACGATGTCGAACGCCCGGACGCTGCCAGCATCGAACTCCCCCGAAGCCGCGATGGTCACCTCGCCGGTCGTCGCGCCCACCGACAGGGCAACGCGGAACAGTCGAGCGGGTTCAGCCATCGGACGGTGCCACGGGGAATGGAATCGTCACGGTCGTGCCGGTCGGGCTGCTGTCGATGGACAGGTCGGGGCACACCGAGTGGGCAATCTGCAACCCGAGTCCCTCGCCGCTCGACTCCGGGTGCTGCAGTGGCGACCTGGGGTCGAAACCGGTTCCGTTGTCGCGAACGACGATCTGAGGTTCTGGGCCGAGGTGCAGTGACAACTCGATCGGTTCCTCTCGCTGAGCTCGTTGGTTGGCAGCGATTGCGTTGGCGATGATCTCGGTGACAGCTCCGAAGAACAGCGGTTCGTCAACGGCGTCGAGATCGGGAAGGGTGCGCCTCAACATCAATCGGGCGAACGCGATGAGCTCGACATCGTTGGCGAGTCGTACCGTGTACGCGGGCCCGGCCTGAAGGGGGCTCATCGGGATCCCCTGGATCGGGGCGCCTCGAGCACCGTCTCGAGTCCTGCCAAGATCGATCTGAGTCGCCGGTGGACCTGGGTCTGGGACATGTCGAGCTCGTCGGCGATCTCGCGCTGGGTGAGCTGATCTCGGAACCGGAGCGCCAGAAGCTCGCGATCACCCTCGGACAGGTGCTCGGTGGCGCTGCGAACGTCGATCGCCGACTCGATGGCCTGCAGGTCGTCCTCGACCGTGGGATCGACCGCGGGACCGGTGGCTGCGAAGCGGACTCCTCTCGCTCGAAGACCGAGAAGCACGGTCTCGGTCGTCAGACCGGTGGCGTCGGCGAGCTCGTCCGGAGTCGGACTGCGACCGAGCTCCTGCTCCAGACGCTCCATTGCCCGGTTCACGGTGATCGACGCCTCCTGCACCCGACGGGGCACCCGAGCCGACCAGCCGGTCGACCGGAGATGCTTCTTCAGCTCGCCGATCATGGTTGCCACCGCGTACGGGCGGAACGAGCCGACGGTCGGGTCGTAGCGCTGCGCAGCGAGCAGCAACCCGACCAGTGCCACTTGCACCAGATCGGGATCGGCGTTGACGCCGTGCGAGTACCGCCGTGCGAGGCGTCTCGCCGCACCGATGTTGGCGACCACGAGCTCGTCCGTCGAGGGATCGGTGGCTGGTCGGTCGTGGCCGTCGGCGGTGGTCATCGCCGCCCTCCCGCCTCGAGCTCGAAAACGACGTCGTGACCGTCGACCCGCCAGGTCCCGAGTCCGGCCTCGATGAGGTCGTCCGAGCCGTCGGGAAGATCGGTGTGAAGAGCCGCAACGAATTCGCGAACGCTCACGCGGAGCACGGACGCCCCGTTCTCCACCGCCAACGAGGCGGCGCGGATCCCTCCCGTCGTGGCGATGCGCTCGACCAGTTCGATCAACGCGACGTCGGCCCGTTCGAGCCGAGCGAGATCTGCGCCCGCTCTCGTGAGGGCGAGGTCGACGATGGCGCTGATGCACTGGTAGGTCGCGTCGAGGTCTGCAGTCCCGAACTCGACCTCGATCGTGGTCAGCTGATCGCGCATCGTTGCTTTGTCATACACCGAGGTCGCTCCTCTGCACCACGACTGTGGTGAGGTCGTCCAGCAGCTCCCCGTCGACGAACTCCATGATGGCGCGGCTGAAGCGGTTCGCGAGCTGGAGACTCGTGGCGTCGCCCACGAGCCTCGACAGCGCCCGGTCGACGGCCACGGCGCCGAACACCGCCCCGTCGGGATCGCGAGCCTCGGTGCTGCCGTCGCTCAGCATGCCCAGGATCTCGCCGGGAGCGAGTGGATCGAGCGTCGTGACGCGATACGACGTCAGACCCTCGAGGCCGAGCGGTGGATCAGCCGGAACGCTGAGCGAGCGCACGCCCGTCGACGAGGTGCCTCGGCGGAGGGGCTCGTGACCGGCGTTCACGACGTGAACGCCGTCGTCGGTCAACTCGACCGCCACCATCGTGACGAACCGATCGCCGCCGTACTCGAGCTGGATCGCTTCATCGGCAGCAGCGACCTGATCGGCGAGCTCGCCCCCGTCACGACGGATCGTTCGAATCGCCGCCAGCGCCAGCGCAGCCGACAGGGTGGCCGAGACCCCATGCCCCATCGCGTCCATCACCAGGGCGCAGGCCGTACCGCCGGGTCCGACGGCGAAGTCGTACATGTCGCCCGCGACCGTCGCCGCCGGCTGGAGCGTACCGGCGATGTCGTAGACGGTCGCCGTCGCAGCGCGGAGCGGGAGCTGGTCCCACTGCAACTGAGCGGCAGGGGACATCTTGACCGGCCGTCGTAGCTGCTCGATGCGATCGAGGAGAGCTCGCTGATGATCGGCGAACATCCCGCCCAGCCGGCCCGCTGATCGGGTGAACCGCCCCGCCTCGTAGTCGTCGGAGCTCAACCGGGCCACCAGCAGGGGGAAGCGGCGGCTACACAACGGGGCGAGTGTCGAGCCTCCGGTCTCCGTTGCGACGCAGCCGAGCAGCGCATCGAGGATCTCTTCGTCGTCTATCGGGGGACCGGTTGCAGGATCGAGTGGGCGGAGGCTGCGAAGGTCGTGAGCGATGACGTACAACTCGGCCGATGCGCCCAGATTCGTTCGAAGCCCATCGATGAACCGGTCGTAGGTCTCGGCTTCGCCAACGTCTTCCCACGCGATCGGTGAGGGCTCGGTCATCGGGAAGGCTCACGGCCGACCGTGTCGGCCTTGGTCGCCCCACGCTCGCCCATCGGCCGTGGTGTACCGGTCGTCGTGTCTCGGGTGGTCTGGTGCTCGACCTCCGAGTTGATCTCGGCTGCGACGATCACGATCATCGCCGAGAGGTAGAGCCACAGCAGCATCACCACGATGGCCCCGAGGGAACCGTACGTCTCGTTGTAGGAGCCGAATCGGCTCACATAGAAACGGAGCCCGATGGACACGGCGACCCAGGCGACGACGGCGAAGATCGAACCGAGACTGACCCATTGCCACTGCGGGTCGGCTCGATCGGGCCCGTAGCGGAACAGTGCCGCGAGCCCGGCAGCCACCAGCAACCCGACCGACAGCCAGACGACCGCCTGGAGCGCGGTGCCCGTCGTCCCGCCACCGCCGACCACCGAAGCGACGCTCGTCAGGGCGGCCGTCGCCACGATCACGAGGACGGCGCCGAGCGTGAAGCCGACGTGCAGGAGCTTTCGCTTCCAGAACGGACGGCTGTCAGGATCCTCGTCGTAGGCGATGTTGATCGCCTCGACGAGATGGCCCATGCCCGACGATGCCGACCAGAGGGCGAGGAGCAGGCCGACGACGGCAGCCGCGCCGAGCGCGCCGTTGGAACCGTCGACCACGGCTCGGAGCTGTTGGCCGATGACCTGCGCGACCTCCTCCGGCGCCGTGCCCTCGATCCGATCGACCAGGCTCGTCACGTTCGATGGGTCGGCGACGAGCCCGTAGATCGAGAACACCGCACCGAAGAGGGGAACGAGCGCCGTGAAACCGAAGAAGGCGACGCCGGCAGCGGAGAGCGGGACGTGATCCTTGCCGAACTCCTCCTTCAGGCGCAGTGCGACGTCCCACCAACCACGTGGCGGTATCTCCGTGGGGTTGTCAGCGTCACGTCCTCGTTCGGAGGCAACTGTGGCCATGGGGCTCCTCGAGTGTCGGGAAGTCGTTCGGTGTGTACCCAGCGACGAGGATCTTGAACCGGGCTCGGGGCAACGCTGGTGGCCATGGGCTGGAGCGCTACCGTCAGCTGATACGCAGCGGCACTAGGTCGCCGCGTCCTTCACGTCGGATGCCGCAGAGGACGCCTCCGACTTCAGCTCTCGAGCGTGGTCAGCGGCCGACGACTTGAGATCCCCAGCCGCCGATTCGGCGTGACCCTGCAGCGCCGACGCAACCGTCTGGCCCGATGCGGCCGCTTCGCGAGCGACGCTGCGCAGCTGCGGCTCCGCTTGCTGTGCGATCTGACGTTCGCGGCGCGACGCAGGGATGACCGAGCCCAGCAGCAGTCCTGCGCCGAAGCTGATCAGTCCAGCCGCCACCGGATTCCCCCGGGCTCGCCGGCGCACGTCGTCGGGCGAAGGGGCGAACCCCTGGAGCTGGTCGATTCGGGACGGATCCTCGTCGGTCCCGTCCCGGGTCGTCGAGCGCCCCGTCGAGCTCTGATGGTCGTCGTCGGCCGCCGAGCGCGGCATGGGCCGCCGGTGGTCGTCGTAGTCGGGCTCGTCGTTGCCGAAGATCGAGTCGGCGACGTCGGTGAGCCGTCGGCGAAGTCGCGTGGTGCGTCTGGCGGCGATGCGAGCGGGACTCACCCGATTCTCGATCTGGTCGACCGTGCCGGCGATGGAGGACCGCCGTTCGTGGATCTGTTGCCTCAGTTGGTCTGTGTCCTCAGCCATTCCTTGTCCCTTCTCAACTCTGCCTGTGTCTCACGGGGCGCCATCTCGACGTCCTCGAGCTCGCTCCTGCCGGTCAACGCCAACGCGACAGCCACAGCCGCCCACACCGCACCGACGATCAGGAAGGCGAACCCCGGGGCCACGACCTCTGCCAGGCCCCAGGCGGCGGCGGCCGAGAGCATGACAACGGCCACGAGGGCGGCGATCGCTCCGGCGCCGAGCATGCCGGCGCCCTTGCCCGCCGTGGCGACCTCCTGCTTGATCTCGGCCTTGGCCAGATCGATGTGATCGGTGACGAGATCGCCGAGATCGGAGGTCAGCCGACCGATGAGGTCGCCGAGTGATCGGTCGGGCTCGGCGAGGCGATACGGATCTCGTTCCGGAGGACGGTTGGTCATCGTCGCTCCGCTCGGGCCCGGGGTCGGCTCGCCGTCGTCGGCGAGGGTGTCGAGGTCCACGACGTCGATACCGCCGACTGGTCGTCCCCGAGCTCATCGGTGACCGCGTCCTTCAGGTCGTCGGTGTCCGTGTTGCGGACGAGGCGACCAGCGGCGAGCCCGGCGGCAAAGGTTGCACCGATGAACACCAGCGGGCGACGCCGGGCCAGGCGGCGGACCTCGCTCGCGACGCCATCGAGGCCGTCGCGGTCGTACCGCTGAACCATCGCATCGACCTGGTCGGCGCCCTGCGCTACCAGCCCCGACAGGGGGCCCTCACCGGCGTTGGCCATCGATCGAAGCTCCGAGGACATCGACCTGGCAGCTCTCGCCAACCGCTCGCTCTGCTGCTCGGCCTCCGATCGACCGGCCTGGCGGCCCTCGTCGAGCAGCCGTTGGGCGTGGCTGGATGCCTCGTCGGCGAGCTGCTCGGCGCTCGCTTGGGCCGACGAGGCGACGTCGCTCGCCTTGGAGGCAGCGACGTCGGTCGTCGAATCGTTCGAACTTCGGGCATCGGTCACGATGGTGCCTCCTTGGGCGTGGGACCGATGGGTACCCGATTCGTGGCGGCGTGATTCGCCGACCCACCGCGACCGGTCCGGCGACCGGTCGACCGACCGCGGATGTCAGGTCGTCGCCATGTTCGGGTTCGAGATGTTCTCGGGGTAGTGCCGGCGAACTTCGCACTTCCGCTCGAGGGCTTCGATCACGGCCTCGGTGAAGTCGACCTCGTAGAGCGACTGGCAGATGCCCAGCCCGCCAGGGCTGAAGACGTTGATCTCCATGAGGAGGTCGCCGACGATGTCCAGGCCGACCAGGAACATGCCGTCCTCCACGAGCTTGGGCTTGACCAGCTCGGCCACGGCGAGCATCTCGTCGGTCACCTCGACAGGGCGCACCTTGCCCCCCGCCGACACGTTCGATCGGACGTCGGAGGTCTCGTTGACCCTGCGCAGCGCGGCGTACACGCCATCGTGGTGGAGGGCCTCCCCGTTCATGACGAACATGCGGACGTCGCCATTCTCGGCCTCGGGAAGATACTCCTGCGCCACGACGTAGCCGTCGCGGAGGAGCGATTCGATGATCTGATTCAGGTTCGGCGCGTCGTCGCCACCCACCACGAAGACTCCGGTCCCGCCCGAGCCCTGGAGCGGCTTCAAGACCGCTCGACCGCCGAGCTCGTCGACGAACCCCTTGATGTCCTCGGGCACACGCGAGATGAGCGTCTTGGGTCGAACCGCTTCCGGGAAGTGCTGGAAGTAGGTCTTGTTGATCGCGTTGGCCAGCGACGCCGGATCGTTCACGACAAGCACGCCTCGGGAGACGGCGAGCTGCCCGAAGAGGACCCCGGCGGTGACCGCCCAGGGCCTGGCCGACGCATCGTCAGCCGGATCGTTGCGCATCATCAGCACGTCGAGCTCGTCGACGCAGATCCGCTTGCTGATAGCGCCGGACGACTGCAAGCTCTCGAGGTACTCGGCCCGGTCGTCGATGCCATCGGCCGCCCGACGGGCATGGGCGAAGACCTCGCCGCTCGGATCCTGACCGAGGTCGCCAACCCCGATGTGCCAAGGTGTGTGCCCGAGGCGAACCGCCGAGGCCGCCAACCGAGTGGTGGTGTACCCCGATTTCTCGGTCGCGACGTCGTTCACGAGCAAACCGATCTCCATGAGTTTCCTTCCCGTGGCGCCCGAGCGGCGAGCGTGGTCGTTCGGCCCGCCGGCGCTCAGCTTCCGGCTCCGTACACGCGATGTACCCCGTACGCGACGTCTCAATCCGCTTCACGGTTCGAGCCGACCCCGGTGACGACGTCGGCTGGCACCCCCGGTAGGAATCGAACCTACGCACACGGTTCCGGAAACCGATGCTCTATCCACTGAGCTACGGGGGCTGGGTGACCAGTGGCTGATGGCGGTGCCACTGCGGCCCACCACGTTAGCCGGCTCCGACACGTCCGCTACGCCCGATTTCCGGTGGGGGTGGGACAACACGAACGGGAACTCCTGCGAGCACGTGCAGAGCGGCCAGTACGATCGGGGTTGTCCGGTCACCAGCACGTGGGACAACACGGCACCAGCAATGACCGAGGCAATGACCGAGGCAATGACCGAGGCAATGACCGAGAGGGTGTGTGGGATGATCCGCGAGCAGTTGCTCGAAGCGGTACGAGGGGTGATGGCCGACCTCGGGGTCGACCCGTTGCCGGCCGCGGTGGTGATCGAGCGCCCCGCCCGCCGGGAGCACGGCGACTGGTCCACCAACGCCGCCCTCGTGTCGGCCAAGGCGGCCGGCCGCAACCCCCGTGAGCTCGGCCAGGCCTTGCTCGACGCGCTCGAAGCCGATCCGCCGGCCCACGTGGAGCGGCTCGAGCTCGCCGGTCCCGGCTTCGTCAACTTCCACCTCGCGCCCACGTGGCTCCACGACGAGCTCCGCACGATCGTCACGACCGGGGCCTCCGGCTGGGGTCGGCCCGATCTCGGCCACGGCCGGTCGGTGAACATCGAGTACGTGTCGGCCAACCCGACGGGCCCGATCCACGCCGGCGGCGGCCGGTGGGGGGCCTTCGGCGACTCCCTGGCCAGGATCATGGAGCGGTGCGGCCACAAGGTGCACCGCGAGTTCTACATCAACGACCGCGGGGTCCAGACCCAGCTCTTCGGGGCGTCGCTGGAGGCGGCCAGGGCCGGGGAGGACCCGCCGGACGACGGCTACCTCGGCGCCTACATCGACGAGTGGGCGGCGGCGATGCCGGCCGACGCCGACCCGGTGGAGTGGGGCAAGCAGCGGTCGCTCCAGGAGGCCCGCGAGGTGCTGGCGTCCATGCACGTCGAGTTCGACACCTGGTCGAGCGAGGCGGCGCTCGTGACGGCGGGGGCCATGGACGCCGCGCTCGGCGAGCTCCGGGCCGGCGGCCACGTCTACGAGCAGGACGGCGCCACCTGGCTGCGCACCACCACCTTCGGCGACGATCAGGATCGGGTCCTCATCCGCAGCGACGGCGAGCCCACCTACTTCCTGCCCGACATCGCCTACCACCGCGACAAGTACAGCCGGGGCGACCACCTGATCGACATCCTCGGCGCCGACCACCACGGCTACGTCGGGCGGATGCGGGCCGCCCTCCAGGCCCTCGGCCACGATCCCGAAACCTACGAGGTGATCATCGGCCAGAACGTGAAGCTGGTGCGGGACGGCGTCGAGGTGAAGATGTCGAAGCGGGCCGGCACGCTCGTGGAGATCGGCGACCTGATCGATGCGGTCGGGCCCGACGTCGCCCGCTTCGTCTACCTGCTCCAGTCGGTCGACTCGCCCCAGACGATCGACCTCGACGTGTTCACCGTGCAGGCGGCCGAGAACCCTGTGTTCTACGTCCAGTACGCCAACGCCCGGATCCACTCGATCGGGCAACAGGCCGCCGAGCGGGGCGTCGAGCGGCAACCGATCGAGGGCGTCGACCTCACCCCGCTCGTCCACGAGCGTGAGCTGGAGCTGTTGCGGGAGCTGTCGGCGTTCGCCGAAGTGCTGGAGCTGGCGTGCAACGAGCGGGCCCCCCACCGGATCAGCACGTGGGTGCGGGGGCTGGCCGCCGCCTTTCACGGCTTCTACCGCGACTGCCCGATCCTCCGGTCCGACGTCGACCCCGCCACCCGACAGGCCCGCCTCTGGCTGGCCGAGGCGGCCAGGATCGGTCTCGCCGCCGGGCTCGACCTGCTCGGCGTCGACGCCCCGGAGTCGATGTGATGGGGACGATGTCGATGGGGACGATGTCGATGGGGGCGAAGTGACGGCGCCGCTGCCCTGGGGTCTCCTGCCCGACAACGCCTCCGTGGGACCCGCCGGCCAGCTCCTGATCGCCGGGTGCGACACCCTCGAACTGGCGGCCGAGTTCGGCACGCCGTTGTTCGTGTACGACGAGGACCACCTCCGGGCCCGGTGCCGGGAGGCGGCCGAGGCGTTCGGGCCCCACGCCGTGTTCGCCACCAAGGCCTTCCTCTGCAAGGCGATGGCGAAGCTGGCGGTGGAGGAGGGCCTCGGGCTCGACGTGGCCACGAAGGGCGAGCTCGACATCTGCCTCGCCGCCGGGGCGCCCCCGGACCGGCTCGTGTTCCACGGCAACAACAAGTCGACCGAGGAGCTGCGGCGGGCGATCGACGTCGGCGTGCACCGGATCGTGGTCGACAGCTTCGACGAGCTCGACCGGCTCGACGCCATCGGCGCCGACCGCGCCTCGACAGCGGCCAGCACCTCGACTGCCCCGAACACCGACCCGCCGAAGGTGCTCCTCCGCATCACGCCGGGGGTCAAGGCCGAGACCCACGAGTTCGTCGCCACCGGCCAGGACGACTCGAAGTTCGGGTTCACCGTGTCGAGCGGCGCCGCACTCCGGGCCGTCGAGCGGGCGCGGGCGTCATCGTCGGTCGACCTCGTCGGCCTCCACGCCCACATCGGCTCGCAGGTGTTCCGGGTCGACTCGTTCGCCGCCGCGGTGGAGGTGCTCGGCCGGTTCGCCAACCCGCTCGACCTGCCGGAGCTCGTCGTTGGCGGTGGGCTCGGCGTGCCCTACGTGCAGGGTGAGGAGGCCCCCACGATCTCCCAGTGGGCGTCGATCATCGCCAAGGCGGCAGCCGATGCCGGGATCACGGCGTCGATCGGCATCGAACCGGGGCGGGCGATCGCGGCGGCGGCCGCGGTCACGCTCTACACGGTGGGCACGATCAAGGACCTGCCCGGGATACGCACCTACGTGGCGGTCGACGGCGGGATGAGCGACAACCCCCGCCCGGTGCTGTACGGCTCGGGCTATGAGACGTTCGCCCCGCGTGCGGTGACCGCCGACCGTGCCCGGTCGGCCCGGGTGGTTGGCAAGCACTGCGAGTCGGGCGACCTGCTCGTGCGCGACGCGCTCGTGCCAGCCGATCTCGTGGTGGGCGACGTGCTCGCCACCCCGGTGACCGGCGCCTACGGCCACTCGATGGGCTCGAACTACAACAAGATCATGCGGCCCCCGGTTGTCTTCTGCCGCGGGGGGAACGCCCGGCTGGTCGTGCGGCGGGAAACCGTCGACGACCTCCTCGCCACCGACCTCGGGTGATGCCGGGGTGAAATCACCCTGGGGGCGGGCGGGGGAGCCAATACAGTCGAAGCCGTGAAGATCGGACTCCTCGGATGCGGCATCGTTGGCGGCGCTCTCGTCGAACTCCTCAGCGAGCGTCGAGCCATCATCGAGCAGACGGCCGGCGTCGACCTCGAGCTGGCTGCGGTTGCGGTGCGCAGCACCAGCAAGGCCCGCAGCGACCGGCTCGACACGTCGCTGCTCACCACCGATGCCGAAGCCCTCGTCAACGACCCTACCCTCGACGTGATCGTGGAGGTGATCGGGGGCATCGAGCCGGCCAGGAGCCTGATCCTCGCCGCGCTCAAGTCCGGCAAGTCGGTCGTCACCGCCAACAAGGAGCTCTTGGCGAACGTGGGCGCCGAGCTCTACGCCACCGCCGACGCCAACGGGGTCGACCTGCTGTTCGAGGCGGCCGCCGCCGGCGCGATCCCGATCGTGCGGCCGCTGCGGGAATCGCTCCTCGGCGAGGACGTCACGGCGGTCACCGGGATCCTGAACGGCACCACCAACTACATCCTCACCCGGATGGCGGTGGACGGGGCCGACTACGGCGACGCCCTCAGCGAGGCCCAGCGTCTCGGCTACGCCGAGCGAGACCCCACCGCCGATGTGGAGGGGTTCGACGCCGGAGCAAAGGCCGCGATCATGGCCTCGCTGGCGTTCGGCCAGAACGTGGTGGCCGGCGACGTGTACCACGAGGGCATCGGTGGCATCTCCCAGGACGACATCGCGTTCGCCCGCCGCCTCGGCTACGAGATCAAGCTGCTCGGGATCGCCGAGCGGTTCGAGGTGGACCCCGGCGATGCAGCGTCCGAGGGACGCTCGGGCACGGAGATCGCGGTTCGCGTCCATCCGGCGATGGTGCCCGTCGCCCATCCGCTGGCCTCGGTGCGCGACAGCTTCAACGCCGTGTTCATCGAGGGCTCGTCGGCCGGTGAGCTGATGTTCTACGGCCGGGGAGCCGGTGGTCAGCCCACGGCGAGCGCTGTGCTTGGCGACCTGATCGACGCCGCCGCCAACCGGGCCCGCAGCACCCATCGACCCGTTCCGAGCGGGCCCCGGGCGAAGATCCGCCCGATCGACGATCTCGAGTGCGCCTACTACGTGAACCTCGAGGTCGGTGACGCCCCCGGTGTGCTGGCGGCGGTGGCGGGCGTGTTCGGCGAGCACGGGGTGTCGATCCGGTCGATGGAGCAGGAGGGCCTCGGGAACGAGGCTCGGATCGCGTTCATCACCCACGAGGCGCGCGAGGCCAATCTCCGGGCCACCCTGCGCGACCTGCGCGAGCTCGACGTCGTCCGCGACATCCGTGGTGTCCTCCGTGTCGTCGGCGGGTAGCGCAGCGGGTGCCGGCGTGTCAACCGACGTCGAGCCGATCACGTACGCGTCGACCAGGGGGGCCGCGCCGGAGCTGGGCTTCGCCGACGTGATCCTCACCGGACTCGCCGCCGACGGCGGTCTGTACTGCCCGGTCGACATCCCGCTCCTCCCCCACCTCGGCGAGGCCGAGCTCACCTACGCCTACGTGGCCGTCGAGATAATGTGGCCCTACGTCGCCGGCTCGCTCGGCAAGCCCGAGTTCGCCGAGCTGGTGGCCGACGCCTACCGCGGCTTCCGCCACCCCGACGTCTGCCCGATCGTCGACCTCGGCGACGGGCACCACCTCCTCGACCTGACCCGCGGCCCCACGCTCGCTTTCAAGGACGTCGCCCTGCAGCTCGTCGGCCGCCTCCTCGACCGGGAGCTCGAGCGGCGGGGCGAGCAGGTGGTGGTCCTCACCGCAACGTCCGGCGACACGGGCTCCGCCGCGATCGAGGCGCTCGCCGGTCGGGCCAACGTGGAGGCCGTCGTGCTCCACCCCCACGAGCGGGTGTCGGAGGTGCAGCGGCGGCAGATGACCACCGTCGACGCCGCCAACATCCACAACGTGGCGGTGGAGGGCACGTTCGACGACTGCCAGGACCTGGTCAAGGCGGCGTTCCTCGACCACTCGATCACCGGGGGACGTCAGCCGGCTGCGGTCAACTCGATCAACTGGGCCCGGGTGATGGCACAGATGGTGTACTACGTCACCGCCGCCCGCACCGTCGCCCCCGGCGGCGGGCCGGTGTCGTTCTCGGTTCCGACGGGCAACTTCGGCAACGTCCTGTCTGGCTGGTACGCCAAACGGATGGGCCTTCCCGTCGACCAGTTCGTGGTGGCGTCGAACGTGAACGACGTGCTGCCCCGCTACTTCGAGACCGGCGAGCTGGCGGTGGACGACGTCAACCCGTCGCTCAGCCCGAGCATGGACATCCAGGTCTCGTCGAACTTCGAGCGGCTCCTGTGGGAAGCCTCAGGCCGGAACGGGGCGGCGATCACCGAGCTGATGGGTGCCTTCCGCCGCGACGGACGGGCGACGGTCCCCGAGCCGTGGACCGACCGCATCCGGGCCGAGTTCGAGGCGGCCAGGGTCGACGACGACGAGACGGTCGGTGAGATCGCCAGGGTCCACGCCGACCTCGGCCTTGTCGTCGACCCCCACACCGCCGTCGGCCTCGTGGCCGCTCGCCGGTGTCGAGCAGACCCCGACGTGCCGATGATCACGCTCGCCACCGCCGACCCCGCCAAGTTCCCCGACGCGGTCGAGCGGGCCATCGGTGCGCGGCCAACGCTCCCGCCGTTTCTCGCCGAGTTGCACGACCGGGTCGAGCGCTACGACGTGATCCCGGCCGAGCCGTCTGCGCTCGCCGACTACCTCGCACGATCGGGATGAGCGCGATCGGGATGAGCGCGATCGGGATGAGCGCGATCGGGATGAGTGGGTAGTCCCGGGCCGGATTGGTACAGTGAGCCGGCAGGCAGGGGTGATCCTTTTGCAGGATCCGTCAGGTGGTTGCATCGATCGATGCACTGATCCCTGCGTCCACCCTCCGTCGCACGGGCGACGGAAACCGACGGCTCGGTAGCCGTTCGTGTTCCCGAGGAGAAGGCTCCCATGACCGACCAGTTGATCGTCGAACGCGGTGGCTTGGAGAAAAAAGACAAGAGCGAGCTGCAAGCGATCGTCGAAGCGCTCGGTGGCACGGCCACCAGCCGGGCCCGCAAGGCGGATCTGATCGACCAGATCCTCGAACTGTCGGGCGCTGCGCTCCCCGCTCCGGACGGCGACGGCGGCACCGACAGCGAGGGCGATGCAGCGGGCGCCACCGAACCCGCCGGCGACGGCGATGCTGCTGGTGGCGGTGCATCGGCTGGCGAGTCCGGCTCGACCGACACGTCGAAGGCCGGTACCGAGCCCGACAAGGGCGTCGGCCCGTCGGCTGATGCGGCTGGCGGGGACGGCGATGGTGGCGACGGCCGCAGCGACCGTCCGTCGTCCCAGCGGTCGGGGCGGAGCAGGGCTGGCAACGCCAAGGGCGCTGATTCGAAGGGCGCCGATTCCACGAGCACCGACGGTGGCGACCACCCGGTCGGCCCCGACGGTGAGCCGCTGGCCGACTGGGAGGTCGAGGTCATGGCCGACGGCAACGACGGCCAGTCCAAGTTGCAGAAGGGCGGTTCGCAGCAGAGCGGCCGCAGCAACGATCGGAACCGGGGCGGCAGGAACGACCAGGCTGGAGACAAGTCCAAGGACCAGGCCAGCAACAGGTCCGGCGGCGCCAACGATCGGAGCGCGAAGGACCGGAACGCCAACGACCGCAGCGCGAAGGACCGGAACGCCAACGACCGGAGTGCCAGCGACCGGAGTCCCAGCGACCGGAGTGACGGTGACCGGAACGACGGTGATGATGCCGATCCGAACAACCGGCGCAACCGTCGGCGGGGCAGGAACCGTGGCCGTGATCGCGACGACGCCGGGAACGATCCCGTCTCCACCGAGCCGGTGCCGGTCGAAGGTGCCCTCGACCTGCGCGACGAGGGCTACGGCTTCCTGCGGGTCAACGGCTACCTGCCGAGCAAGGACGACGTCTACGTGTCGGTCAAGCAGGTCCGGCAATACGGTCTCCGCAAGGGCGACCACATCACCGGTCTGTCCCGGCCGGCCAACCGCAACGAGAAGAACCCCGGCTTCCACCAGATCGACAAGGTCAACGGCAAGCCGCCGGACGAGGGCAGGGAACGGCCACGCTTCGACGACCTGACGCCCCTCTTCCCCGACGAGCAACTCGTCATGTCGATGCGGGAGGAACCGCTGAACATGACGACCCGGATCATCGACCTGGTCGCCCCGATCGGCAAGGGCCAGCGGGGACTGATCGTGTCGCCGCCCAAGGCGGGCAAGACCACGGTCATCAAGGACATCGCGAGGGCCATCGAGACGAACAATCCCGAGGTCACGCTGATCGTGCTCCTCGTGGACGAGCGACCGGAGGAGGTGACCGACATGCGCCGGTCGCTCACGAACGGCGAGGTCGCGTCGTCGACCTTCGACCGGCCCCCGGAGGAGCACTGCGCCGTCGCCGAGCTGACCATCGAACGGGCGAAGCGCATGGTCGAGGCCGGACAGGACGTGTGCATCATCCTCGACGGCATCACCCGCCTCGCCAGGGCCTACAACCTCACCGCCCCCCAGACCGGGCGGGCCATGTCCGGCGGCCTCGACGCCGCCGCCCTCTACCCGCCGAAACGACTCCTCGGCGCCGCGAGGAACCTGGAGGAGGGCGGCTCGCTGACCATCCTCGCGACCGCGCTCGTCGAGACCGGGTCCAAGATGGACGACGTCATCTTCGAGGAGTTCAAGGGCACCGGGAACATGGAGTTGCGGCTCGACCGTCGCCTGGCCGAGAAGCGGATCTTCCCCGCGATCGACATCGATTCCTCGTCCACCCGCAACGAGGAGCTGCTCTTCGACCGGACCCAGCTGAAGCAGGCGTGGAAGCTCCGCAAGGTCCTGTCGGGCATGAGCGAGGAGGGCAGCTCGGCGGCAGCGATCGAGATGTTGATCGATCGGCTGCAGACCTTCAAGACCAACGACGACTTCCTGGCCGAAATCGGCAAGGCACCGTCGGTTTGACCTCGCCCACCCGGCACACTTACCAGCTGGGCCGACGTCGGCCCGTCGATCCTGGAGCACCGATGAAGGCAGAGATCCACCCCGCATACCGTCCGGTCGTGTTCATGGACGCGGCTGCCGACTTCTCGTTCCTCACCAAGTCGACCATCGAGACGACCGAGACCATCGAGTGGACCGACGGCAACACCTACCCGTTGCACAAGGTAGAGATCTCGTCGGCCAGCCACCCGTTCTTCACCGGCCAGATGAAGATCGTCGACACCGCCGGTCGGGTCGAGCGGTTCGAGCGCCGCTACGGCGGCCGTCGGAAGAAGCAGGCCGGCGACGCCGGCGCCGACGAGTAGGCGGCCACGGCCGACCGACCGACGTCCACAAACCCGGCGCTCGACAATCCGGCGCTGAACGAGGCGAAGTTGCGCGCCCTCGCCCGAGCTGCGGGCGGGGCGGAGCTGGCCGCGGTCGACGGGTCGCTCGGTACCGGCATCGCCTCCGAGGGGTCGGCGCGACACGGGTACTTCCTCGCCGTCGACGACCCCCGGGCCATCGGTCGAGCCCTGCGGTGGGCCACCGCCAACCGATTGGCGACGGTCGGTGTCCTCGCCGAGCGGCACGCCGGGGACCTCGCCCGACGGGCTGACCTCCTCACGGAGCCATCCGATGGACCGGCTCTGGCGATCTGGCAGGTGAACGGTGCCGACGTGTCGCCGGCCGCGCCGCAGCCACCGATCGAGCCCCCCGAGATCCCGGCCGAGCACTGGGCGCTGGCCGGCGTGATCTCCGAGGCCGGCGCCCGCCCGCTCGACGAGCACGGCGTGCTCGTGGGCGACGTCGCCGGTCTGGAGGTCTGCCGTGTCGTCGACGGTGATCTCGACGGGGCCACCGGGGGACGACCCACGATCGAGCTCGGCGTCGGCCAGGCCGACCGCGACCTCCATCAGCTCGTCCACGGCAAGGCCGAGCTCGACGGCGAGCTCCGCCGGATCATCAGCGCCGTCGCCCAGTATCGGCGCCCTGGCAGCCATCATCCGCTCACGCGGATCGGGCGGGAGCGATGGTTGCGGGCCGTCCTGCTCGAGACACCCGGCATGGTCGACGCCGAACTGCTGGAGCCGCTCGTGCCCCTCCGCAGCCGGTCAGGGTTGAAGATCGCCGAGCCGGCGGCCGCCGCCGGTCGTCGGATCGACGGGCGACCGCTCGTGGTCGTCACGATGTCGGGCATCGACCTCGACCTCGTCCCCGAGGCGGCCGACCACCGCCATCGCCACGACCCCGACGCGGCGCTGGTGATCGCCGTACCGGAGCGGGACCTCGAGCTGAGCACCACGCTCCTCGACCGGATCGCCGACGCGACGGCCGTCGCCATCGACTCGCCGTGGGAAGCAGCGTGAACCGCGGCGTCCGAGCAGGGCGACGTGCGCACGCTCGCCGGGACCTACGATCGGGGTCATGTTGCTCGATCGCTTGACCGCGCTCGAAGACGAGCACGCGGAGCTCGAAGCTCGCCTCGCCGATCCCGACGTCGCGAGCGACAACCGTCGGTTCATCGAGCTGACCCGCCGCTACGCCGCGCTGAGCGACATCGTGGCCCTCTCCCGCCAGCTCCGATCCCGGCTCGACGACGCCGAGACGGCCCGGGCGCTCCTCGACGAGGCCGAGCCCACGGAGCGCGACGAGCTCCGGGCGGAGGCGAGCGAGGCCGACCTCGAGGCGAGCCGGCTCGAGGAGGAGCTGAAGGTCCTGCTGCTGCCGCCCGACCCCAACGAGGGGCGTGACGTGATCGTGGAGATCCGCGGTGCGGAGGGCGGCGAGGAGGCGAACCTGTTCGCCCGCGACCTCTACGACATGTACCAGGGGTTCGCCGCGGGTCAGGGCTGGAGCCTGGAGGTGCTCACGTCGACCGTGTCCGACCTCGGCGGGTTCGACGACATCACCTTCGTCGTGAAGGGCGACGGGGCCTGGACCCGGATGAAGTTCGAGGCCGGTCCCCACCGGGTGCAGCGGGTGCCCGTCACCGAGTCGCAGGGTCGGGTCCACACGTCGTCGGCCACCGTCACCGTGCTGCCGGAGGCCGACGAGGTCGACGTCGAGATCGACGAGAACGACCTCAAGATCGACCGTTACCGGTCATCGGGGGCCGGCGGCCAGCACGTCAACACCACCGACTCCGCGGTTCGCATCACCCATCTCCCCACCGGCGAGGTGGTGTCGATGCAGGACGAGAAGAGCCAGCTCCAGAACCGGGAGCGGGCCCTGAAGGTGCTCCGTTCGCGCCTTCTGCAACGGGCCGAGGAGCAGCGCCAGGCCGACGCCTCCGCCGCCAGGAAGGACCAGACCGGCTCGGGTGGCCGATCGGAGAAGATCCGCACCTACAACGTGAAGGAGAACCGGGTGACCGACCACCGGTTGGGCCTCACGATCCACAAGCTCGACCGCATCATGGCCGGCGAGCTCGACGAGATCAGCGACGCGCTGGTGCAGGACGAGCGGGCCCGCCAGCTGTCCGAAGGCGAGGAGGCCTGAGCGGCACGGAGGCGGGAGCCGAGCCGACCTAGAGGGCACGGAGGCGGGAGCCGAGCCGACCTAGAGGGCACGGAGGCGGGAGCCGACCCAGAGGGCACGATCTCCTGGGCGGAGCTCGCCGGGGAGGTGGCGGACCACCTCGCGGGGCCACCGCTCGGTCTCCCGTCCGAGCTCGCGGCCCAGGAGGGCCGGTTCATCGTGATGCGGGCGTGCGGGGCCGAGTCCAGCGAATGGCCATCGTTGTCGGCGAACCCGGCCACGAAGCGGGGCGTGGCCGCGATCGACTCGATGACCCGCCGTCGCCTCGTCGGCGAGCCGCTCCAGTACGTGCTGGGGGAGTGGAGCTTCCGCCACCTCGACCTCTTCATCGACCGACGGGTGCTGATCCCACGGCCCGAGACCGAGATCGTGACCGGCCTCGCCCTCGACGAGGTGGCGCGTCTGGCGTCCGGAGGCGACCGGGTGCGGGTCGCCGATCTCGGCACCGGCTCCGGGGCGATCGGGATCGCCATCGCCGCCGAGCACACCAGCGCCGACGTCTGGCTCACCGACACCTCCGCCGACGCCCTGGCGGTGGCCCGGGCCAACATCGCCAGCATCGGGCGGGCCGGTGCGCGGGTGACGGTGGCCGAGGGCCCGTGGTTCGATGCCCTCCCCGAGGACCACCTCGGGCGGTTCGGGGTGATCGTCGCCAACCCGCCCTACGTCGCCGACGACGAGCAGCTGCCGGCCGAGGTGGTGGCGTGGGAACCGGCGGAGGCGCTCTTCGCCGGTCCGCTCGGCACCGAGCACCTCGAGCATCTCATCGCAGGCGCCCCGTCGTGGCTCACGGCCGACGGGGCGCTCGTGCTCGAGATGGCCCCAACCCAGATCGCGGCCGCGGCAGAAGCCGCTGGCGAGCGGTTCGCCGAGGTGTCGGTCCATCGCGACCTCGCCGGTCTCGACCGGGGTATCGTCGCCCGTCGTCCCCGGCGGTGAGCCGGTGATCGGAAGCGGCTAGCCTGCGAGTGGCTCAGGAGGGCATCGCCATGTTCGGACGCAACAACAAGCTCGACACCGACTGGCTCGCCAGCGTCGATTTCTTCGAGGGCTTCGCCAAGCCGGAGATCGAGGAGGTCGCCGGGCTCGGTGAGCGGGTCGACGTCGAGGCCGGGACCGAGCTGATCGATCAGGGGCGGGTGGGTGACGTCTGCTACGTGATCGTCGACGGTCGGGCCGCGGTCCACATCCGGGGTGAGTTCGTCACCTCGGTCGGGCCGGGGACGATGGTGGGGGAGATGGCGCTCGTCGAGCACCGGCCTCGCAACGCCACGGTCACCGCCGAGACCGACATGGCGCTCGTGAGCTTCGGCACGTCGGAGTTCCGCAAGCTGCTGGCCAAGAGCCCCTCCGCCTACGACCGGGTGATCGCGATGCTGAACGATCGGCTCCGTCAGAACCAGGAGCGGGGCTGAGCATGAAGCTCGCCGTCGGTGCCGATCACGCCGGCCTCGACCACAAGAACCTCATCGTCGACCACCTCCGCGCCGCCGGGCACGACGTGCTCGATCTCGGCACGTCTGACTCGGCGTCGGTCGACTACCCCGACTTCGGGGCTGCCGTCGGTCGGGCCGTCGTCGATGGGGATGCCGAGCTGGGCGTAGCGGTCTGTGGCAGCGGCATCGGCATCGCGATCGCGGCCAACAAGGTCCCCGGGGTCAGGGCCGCTACCGTGCACGACGTGACCTCGGCCCGGCTCAGCCGCGAGCACAACGACGCCAATGTGGTGTGTCTCGGCCAGCGGTTCACCGGACCCCAGGTCGCGCTCGACGCCGTCGATGCCTTCGTGGCGACGGCCTTCGCCGAGGGTCGGCATCGGCCCCGGGTCGACAAGATCACGGCGCTCGACGCAATCCCGACCGCCGACTGAAACCCGCTGAACCCGCCGAGCCCATCGGCGCGCACGGCTCAACGTCGGCCGACATCGACCGACGAGGAACGAAAGTAGGAGTCACCTTGCCCTGGCCAAACGTGGTGGATGACGAGGTCGATCGGCTCATCGAAGCAGAGACCGAACGGCAGAACACCGCCATCCAGCTGATCGCTTCCGAGAACTTCGCCTCGCCCGCCGTGATGGCGGCTACCGGGTCGGTGTTCACCAACAAGTACTCCGAGGGCTACCCCGGCCGCCGCTACTACGGCGGCAACCAGATCGTCGACGAGGTCGAGGACCTCGCCAGGCGGCGGGTGTGCGAGCTCTTCGGTGCCGACCACGCCAACGTCCAGCCCCACTCCGGGGCGAACGCCAACATGGCCGTCTACCAGGCCCTGCTCCAACCGGGCGACACCGTGCTCGGGCTACGACTCGACCACGGCGGCCACCTCACCCACGGCTCGCCGGTCAACGCCTCGGGCATGACCTACGACTTCGTGGGCTATGGCCTCACCCCGAGCGACGAGCGGATCGACATGGACCAGGTGGCGGCCCTGGCCAAGGAGCACCGCCCCAAGCTGATCGTGACGGGGGCCACCGCCTATCCCCGCACGATCGACGCCAAGCCGTTCCGCGACGTCGCCGACGACGTCGGGGCGCTGCTGCTGTTCGACGCCGCCCACATCGCCGGGCTGATCGTCGGTGGGGCCCACCCCAACCCGATGCCGGTCTCCGACGTGGTGACGTTCACCACCCACAAGACGATGCGGGGTCCGCGGGGCGGCTGCATCCTCACCACGGCCGAGCACGCGGCCGCGATCGACAAGGCCGTCTTCCCCGGCCAGCAGGGCGGACCCCAGGAGCACGCGATCGCGGCCAAGGCGGTGGCGTTCGCCGAGGCGGCCACCCCGGAGTTCCGCGACTACGCCGCCCAGATCGTGGCCAATGCGGCCGCGCTGGCCGATGCGCTCGCCGCCAACGGCTTCCGGCTCGTCTCCGGCGGCACCGACAACCATCTCCTGCTGGTGGACCTCCGCCCGTTCGACGAGGACCTGACGGGCAAAGACGCCCAGATCGTGCTCGACGAGGCCGGCATCACCCTCAACCGGAACGCCATTCCCGACGATCCCCGCTCACCCTTCGTGACCTCCGGGATCCGCATCGGCACCCCGGCGGTGACCACCCAGGGCATGCGAGAAGGGGAGATGGCGGAGATCGGCCGTCTCATCGCCGACACGCTGCGCGGTCGGCATGATCCGGCCACGATCACCCGCGTCCGGAACGAGGTTCGCGAGCTCTGCCAGCCCTTCGCCCCCTACCGCGCATGATGGCCGGGACCGGGTAGGTTCGCGTACGCCATGAGGCCGGAGTTCACCTCCTATGTGGTGATCGGGGCAATCGCCGCCGTTGTCACGTGCGCACTCGTGCCCGTGAGCATCTACGCGTCCCGGGTTCGCGGTCTGATGGTGGAACCCGACGCACGTCGGATGCACGAGCGACCGACCGCGACGCTCGGCGGGGGCGCGATGTACGTCGGCTTCGTCGTGGCGTTCGTGGCCGCCAGCCTCACCGGGTGGTTCGACGAGTCGTTCCTCGGCTCGACCGAGCCCTGGGCCGTGCTCGCCTGCGCCACGATGGCGTACCTGGTCGGCCTCGTCGACGACGTGAGGGAACTGTCTCCGCCGGCGAAGATCGCCGGCATGCTCGTGGCGTCCGGCCTCCTGGCGGTGGGTGGCGTCAGCATCATCTGGTTCCGGGTGCCGTTCCTCGATGTGTTCGTGCTCCCCTACGACCTCGCGTTCGTCGCCACGGTCATCTGGGTGCTGGGCATGGCGAACGCGGTGAACTTCATCGACGGTCTCGACGGCCTCGCCGCCGGGATCGTCGCCATCGGGGCGCTCGGCTTCCTGCTCTACGGCTTCCGCCTCGGTCAGGTCGATCTCCTCCTGGCCGGAAACGTCGGTCCGCTGATCGCCGCCATCGTGGTGGGGATCTGCCTGGGCTTCCTCCCGTGGAACGTGTACCCGGCTCGCGTGTTCATGGGCGACGGCGGCTCGTTGCTGCTCGGCTCGCTGATGGCGGCCTCGACGATGGCCGTCGGCGGCCGAACGCCCGATCCGTTCAGCGGGCAGACCTTCTTCTTCTACGCCCCGCTCGTCATCCCCCTCGTGATCCTCGGGGTGCCGATGCTCGACACCGCGTTCGCCATCCTCCGCCGGGCCAGGAACGGGACCGGCATCGCCACCGCCGACAAGAACCACCTCCACCATCGGCTGGTCCGGCTCGGTCACGGTCACCGGCGGAGCGTGTGGATCCTCTGGGCGTGGACGGCGCTGCTGTCGGCGTTCGTGCTGTACCCCACCTACAACGACGGCCGGGGCGACGCCATCGTGCCGATGGGGGTCGGGGCGGCCGCCCTCGTGCTGCTGACATTGTTCAAGCCCGGCTTCCGCCTCGGGTGGCCTTCCGGGCCGTCGGCCACCGCCCCGGAAGGCGGGGCGACGCCAGCGCCCAGCTCCGTTCCGGTGCCAGCACCGGGGTGGCCCTCGCCGCCGGTGTCGCTTCCGAGCCCGCAGCCGGCACCTCGTCAACCGGCACCTCGTCAACCGGCACCTCGACAGCCGGTGTCCGCCCAGCCGGCACCACGCCGGCCGGTTGCGGTCAAGGCCGGTGTCGGCCCGGTCCCCGACGGCGGTTCGAGCCTGTCGGAGCGACGCTGAGAAGGCTCGCGGAATCGGTCCCGAAAACCCCTCGCCCGATGTCTCGCGGCGTTGCCCGACCGGCCATCATGATGGCGTAGAGCGGTCCCGCAGGCGATCGTGAATGGGTGATCAAGCTCGGTTGTGTTCACCCGAGGTCGCCTGTAGGTTGTGCGACGTCCAAGTCGCCAACCTGTGTTTTGGGCTGCGGTTTTTCAGTCGTACGGAGAGGGTCCATGGGTTTGTCGCAAGAGCATCAGGCGCGGGATGAATCCCGGCGTGGTGCCGCGCAGGTCGAGCGAGGTTTCTCGGCCGCGTTCGAGCTCGTTGCGACCCCGGCGCTCCTCGGCCTCATCGGTTGGTTCCTCGACCAGCGCCTCGGTTCGGGCCCGTTCCTGATGATCGGGTTCGCGGCGTTCACCGCCTGCTATCTGATCTGGAAGCTGGTCTACCGGTACAACACCGAGATGGCCCGGCTCGAATCGCAGCTCATCACCGATCGGACCACCCCGTCCTGGCGCGACCCTTCGAGCGACGCAAGAGCGGACTCCTGATGGACGACCCCAACCTCGCGGCCGAGGGACCCGAGCGGGAGGTCGCCGTCGACATGGCCCGGCTGGCCCTGGTCGCCGGCCCGGTCGTGCTCGTGGTCGCCGGCCTCGTCTGGGGTTGGGGCGGTCTCGCGTCGAGTGCGTTGGCCCTCGGCATCGTGGTCGCCAACCTCCTCCTCGGCGCATGGATCATCGGCCGCGCCGTATCGGTGTCGCCCAACCTTTTGATGGGGGCCGTGCTCGGCGGCTTCTTCCTGCGGCTCATGGTGCTGACCGCCATCGTGCTGCCCGTCCGAGATCTCGGCTGGTTCGAGATCGTGCCGTTCGCCATCGCCCTCGTGGGCGGTCACCTCGGTCTCCTCACGTGGGAGACACAGCGGGTGTCGGCCAGCTTCGCCTATCCCGGGCTCCCGCCGAAGGGGGCTCCCAACCGATCGATCGCTCGTCCGAGGAGTACCTCACACCGATGACGTTTGCCCTCGAGTTCCCCCCGATCTCGCACCTCTTCGTCTGGCCCGACATGGCCTTCGACGGCACTCCGCTGGCCATCAACAAGACGGTGTTGATCTACCTCGTCGCCTTCGCGTTGACGCTGGGTCTCTTCCTCATCGCCGGCTCCCGCAAGGCGATGGTGCCCGTCGGTCTGCAGACGATCGCCGAGTCGGGCATCGACTTCGTCGAGAACAGCATCATCGAGCCCACGATGGGCATGGCCAGTGGCAAGAAGTTCATGCCGCTCTTCACGACGATGTTCTTCTTCATCCTGTTCTGCAATCTCTTCGAGGTGATACCGGGCATCCAGTTCCCGGCGACGTCCCGCATGGCGTTGCCGGCACTGCTCGCGGTCATGGTGTGGGTGATCTACAATTACCAGGGCTTCAAGCACCAGGGTCTCGCCTACATCAAGAACAGCCTGTTCCCCCCGGGCGTACCCCCTGCGCTCTACATCCTGGTGTCGCCGATCGAGCTCCTCCAGGTGCTGATCATCCGCCCCGCATCACTCGCCATCCGGCTCTGGGCCAACCTGGTCGCCGGGCACCTCCTGCTGGTCACGTTCGCCGTCCTGTCGGCGACGCTGTGGGACAGCACCAAGATCGGGGCCATCGCCCCGTTCGCCATGCTGACCCTGATGACGGGGTTCGAGATCCTCGTCTCGTTCCTGCAGGCGTTCATCTTCACCATTCTCACCGCCGTCTACATCGACGGATCAATGCACCCGGAACACTAGGAGATATTGCGTGCTTAGCCTGCTTGTACAGATTGCCATGTTGGCCCAGATCGGGCCGGGAGAGATGACCGAGGGCCTCAAAGCCATCGGCGCTGGGCTCGGCTACGGTCTCGCCGCCATCGGTCCGGGTGTTGGCATCGGCATCGTCGTCGGCAACGCCATCACCGCGATGGCCCGTCAGCCCGAGGCGGCCGGTGTCGCCCGTACCACGATGTTCCTCGGCATCGCCTTCACCGAGGCGCTGGCCCTGATCGGGTTCGTCGTCTTCATCCTGCTCCTGCCCTGATTCGGAGGCCGAACGTGAAACCAGCACGCATCGCACTTGCGTTTGCGCTCGCTCTCGCCCTCGTCGGTGCAGGGGCCGGGCCGGCCGCTGCCGTCGAGGAGACCGTCGGCTCCTGCATGGTCGAGTTGATCGAGGAGCGCGGCGTCGAGAACGTCGAAGCCACCCTCGAGGCCGGCCACGCCGAGGGCGCGTCCGGTGAGGCCAAGGAGGCCTTCGAGGAGTTGGAGGAGGAGCTCGAGGGCTGCCTCGAGGCTCCGAACCCGATCCTCCCCGAGACGAACGAGATCATCTGGGGGGCTCTGGCCTTCTTCCTCCTGCTGGCAGCCATGTGGCGCTTCGGCTTCCCGGCCGTTCGCAACGCCATGGAAGCTCGGACCGAGCGCATTCGCTCCGACCTGCAGGCCGCAGAGGATGCCAAGACCGAGGCCGAGCGGATCAAGCAGGAGCATCAGGCCGAGCTCGCCGAGGCGAGGGCCAACGCCAACCAGCTCGTCGACGAGGCCCGTCAGGACGCCGCCACCGTGCGGGCCGACCTGGTAGCCAAGGCCGAGGCCGACGTCGCCGAGATGCGCCGCCGGGCCGACGCCGAGATCGCCGCCGCCCGCCAGCGGGCGCTCGGCGACCTCCAGGGCGACGTCAACGAGATCGTGGTCGGCGCTGCCGAGCGGGTCGTCGAGCAGAACCTCGACCGCAATGCCCAGCGGCAGTTGATCGAGAACTACATCAGCTCGGTCGGAAACGGAAGTCGGTAGCGGATGGCTGACGATCTCATCAGCGGCTACGCCCAGGCGCTGCTCACGCTGGCCGACGCCGAGGGCAGCTCCGAGCGGTTCGAGAGCGAGCTGTCGCAGATCGCCCAGGCCGTCGGAGCTTCCGAGGAGCTCCGCACCACCCTGGCCGATCAGGAGATCCCGGCCGCTCGCCGTCAGCAGATCGTCGAGGAGCTGTTCGGCGGCAAGGTCTCCCGGGTGACCGCCGCCGCAGCCTCGATGGTCATCGGTGCCGGTCGAGGTGGTGACCTCGACCGGATCGCCCATCGGGTCCTGGAGCTCGGGGCGGCCCAACGGGGCCGGGCCCTGGCCGAGGTCCGGTCGGCCATTCCCCTCGACGACGATCAGCAGCAACGGCTGACCCAGGCGCTGCGGGAGCGGACCGGCAAGGACTTGGAGATTAAGGTTGTGATCGACCCCTCCGTCATGGGAGGGCTGGTGACCCAGATCGGGGATCAGATCATCGACGGGAGCGTCCGCAGCCGCCTCGGGCAGCTGCGCGAGGCGTTCTGACCGTCATTCGGAAGCACGTCCAGGAATTCCAGAAAGAGTCTCATGTCTGACCTAACGATCGACACCTCCCAGATCAGCGAAGCGATTCGCCGGAATCTGGAGGGCTTCGAGCCGAAGATCTCGTCATCGAACGTCGGCGTCGTCGCCGAGGTCGGCGATGGCATCGCCCGCGTGAGTGGGCTCCCCAACGCGTCGGTGAACGAGATGCTCCGCTTCGCGGATGGCACGATCGGACTCGCGCTGAACCTCGACGAGGACACCATCGGTGCGGTGGTGCTCGGCGAGGTCGACGCGATCGAAGAGGGCCAGACGGTCGAGGCGACCGGCGAGATCCTCTCGGTCCCGGTCGGTGACGGTGTCATCGGGCGGGTCGTGAACATCCTCGGGGAGCCGGTCGACGGCAAGGGCCCGCTGAGCGGCGTCCAGCCTCGACGGATGGAGATCCAGGCGCCGGGTATCACCGGCCGCCAGCCGGTGCACGAGCCGCTCCAGACCGGTATCAAGGCGGTCGATTCGCTGATCCCGATCGGCCGTGGCCAGCGGGAGCTGATCATCGGCGACCGCAAGACGGGCAAGACCACCGTCGGTATCGACACGATCCTGGCCCAGAAGGGCCTCGGCGTGAAGTGCATCTACGTCGCCGTCGGTCAGAAGGGCTCCACCGTGGCCCAGACGGTTGCCCTGCTCGAGGAGCACGGTGCGATGGACTACACGGTGGTGGTGGTGGCCCCAGCCTCCGACCCGGCACCGTTCAAGTTCCTCGCCCCCTACGCAGGCTGCGCGATGGGTCAGCACTGGATGGAGACCGGCGAGCACGCCCTCGCCGTCTACGACGATCTCTCGAAGCAGGCCGAGGCCTACCGTCAGGTGTCGCTGCTGCTCCGTCGCCCGCCCGGTCGCGAGGCCTATCCCGGCGACGTCTTCTACCTCCACAGTCGGCTGCTCGAGCGGGCGGCCAAGCTGTCCGACGAGAACGGCGCCGGCTCGCTCACCGCCCTCCCGGTCATCGAGACCAAGGCCGGCGACGTGTCCGCCTACATTCCGACCAACGTGATCTCGATCACCGACGGGCAGATCTTCCTCCAGGACGACATGTTCAAGTCCGGCATCCGACCTGCGGTCGACGTGGGCATCTCGGTGTCCCGGGTGGGTTCAGCGGCCCAGATCAAGGCGATGAAGGGAGCGGTCGGCACGATGAAGTCCGACCTGCAGCAGTTCCGGGACCTGGCGGCGTTCGCCGCGTTCGGTTCCGACCTCGACGCCGTCTCCCAGGCCCAGCTCGACCGGGGCTACCGCCTCACCGAGCTCCTGAAGCAGGGCATCAACGCACCCATGCCGGTGGAGGAGCAGGTGGTGGCGCTGTACGCCGGCACCCGTGGCTACCTCGACGGGATCCCGGTCGATGACGTGAACCGGTTCGAGAACGAGCTCCTCGAGTGGTTCCGGACCCGCCACGGTCATGTGCTGGATGCGATCCGCTCCACCGGCGAGGTTCCCGACGAGGAATCGTTGGAGGCCGCGATCGGCGGTTTCGCCGACCAGTTCGTCCGGTCCGACGGGAGCGTCGGCGAGCCCGAGGCCGAGGAGCAGGGCGAGGCCACCTCCACCATGGTCGACGCACCCCACACGCTGCCCGAAGAAGACGTGCAGCGGTCGGAGTCCTGATCCCATGCCGGGTGGCGCCGAACGCATCCTGCGGAGACGGATCAACACCGTCTCGAACACGAAGAAGATCACCCGAGCGATGGAGCTCATCGCCGCCACCCGGGTGGCTCGAGCCCAGGACCGGGCACGGTCCGCCCGCCCCTACAGCGAGATGCTCACCGGCGTCATCGAGGACCTCGCAGCCGGCGGCGCCGAGGTCGACCACCCGCTGCTGCGGGAGGCGGAGAAGGTCGAGCGGGTCGCGTTCGTGATCTGCGCCGGCGACCGCGGTCTGGCCGGTGCCTACAACGCCGGCGTCGTGCGGATGGCGGAGCGGGAGATTCAGGCGGTGCGGTCCGAGGGCGGTGACTACCGCATCCTCGCGGTCGGTCGGAAGGTCAGCGACTACTTCCGGTTCCGGGGCTACAACATCGATACGAACTTCAGTGGGTTCACCGACAATCCCACGTACGAGGACGCTCGCAACATCGCTCGGCGGGTTCGGGAGTTGTTCGACGGCGAGGAGGTCGACCAGGTCGATCTGCTCTACACCGAGTTCGTGAGCCTGGGAACCCAGCGGCCGGTCGTGCGCCGGTTCCTCCCCCTCGAGTCCACTGCGGTGATGGCGAGCTCGGGTGGCGGCGACCAGGGGGCGCTGGCCGGTTTCTCGTTCGAGCCTTCGGCCGAGGGTGTGCTCGAGGACCTGTTGCCCCGTTACGTGGAGGCCCGCCTGTTCACCGCCCTGCTCGACGCCGCGGCGTCGGAGCACGCGAACCGGCAGCGGGCGATGAAGGCCGCCACCGACAACGCGGAAGAACTGATCGTCAAGTTGTCCCGGGCGATGAACCGGGCCCGGCAGGAGTCGATCACCACCGAGATCATGGAGATCGTCGGCGGTGCCGAAGCGCTCGGCAGCGACAACGTCGACGTCGACAGATTGAAAGACCTCGTGTTGGCCGAATCGGACGACACACGCTCATCGTGACCGAAGCCCCAGGAGTACCCTCACCATGACCACCACCGAACCCCAGCTCAAAGACGGCCGGATCGCTGCCATCGCCGGGCCCGTGGTCGACGCCGAGTTCCCCCCCGGTTCGGTCCCTGAGATCAACCAGGCGATCGAGTTCGACGTGGAGGTCGGCGACGAGACGGTCACCGTCATGGCCGAGGTGGCCCAGCAGCTCGGTGACCACCGGGTCCGGGCGGTCGCCCTGAAGCCGACCGACGGCCTCCGTCGGGGTCAGACGGTGCGGAACCTCGGTCGCGGTATCACCGTCCCCGTCGGTGACGTGACGCTCGGCCACATCTGGAACGTGATCGGTGAGCCGCTCGACGTGCCCGCAGACGAGCTCGACATCGATGAGCGGTGGGAGATCCACCGCCCGGCACCCGCCTTCGACACCCTCGAGCCCACCAAGCAGGTCCTCGAGACCGGGGTGAAAGTGCTCGACCTCCTCACCCCGTACCTCCAGGGCGGCAAGATCGGCCTGTTCGGCGGCGCCGGTGTCGGGAAGACCGTGCTCATCCAGGAGATGATCACCCGTGTCGCGTCCCAGCACGGTGGCGTGTCGGTGTTCGCTGGCGTCGGTGAGCGCACCCGTGAAGGCACCGACCTCTTCCTGGAGATGGGCGAGACCATGATGGGCTCGACCGACCAGTCCGTGCTGTCGAAGGCGGCGCTGGTGTTCGGCCAGATGGACGAGCCGCCCGGCGTCCGGCTGCGCGTGGCGCTGTCGGCACTCACGATGGCCGAGTACTTCCGCGATGTCCAGGGCCAGGACGTGCTCCTGTTCGTCGACAACATCTTCCGGTTCGTCCAGGCCGGGTCCGAGGTGTCCACGCTGCTCGGCCGCATGCCCTCCGCGGTGGGGTACCAGCCGACCCTGGCCGACGAGATGGGCGAGCTGCAGGAGCGGATCACCTCCACCGGCGGCCGCTCGATCACCTCGATGCAGGCCGTGTACGTGCCGGCTGACGACTACACCGACCCGGCCCCGTTCACCACCTTCACCCACCTCGACGCCACCACCGAGCTCTCGCGTGACATCGCGGCGCTCGGCATCTACCCGGCGGTCGACCCGCTGGCCTCGACCTCCACCATCCTCGCCCCCGAGGTGGTCGGGGACCGCCACTACAACGTGGCCCGGCAGGTGCAGGAGATCCTCCAGCGGTTCAAGGAGCTGCAGGACATCATCGCCATTCTCGGTCTCGACGAGCTCTCAGAGGAGGACCGGATCACGGTCGACCGGGCCCGGAAGGTGCAGCGGTTCCTGTCCCAACCGATGATCGTGGCCGAGGTGTTCACCGGTCTTCCCGGTGTGTTCACCCCGGTGGAGGAGACCGTCGACTCGTTCGAGGCGCTGGTCACCGGTGAGCTCGACGACCTGCCCGAGCAGGCCTTCCTCAACGTCGGCGGGGCCGACGACGTGCGTGAGAAGGCCGAGCAGCTCCGGCGATCGGCTTCTTGATGGTGATGCAGGTCGAGTTCGTGTCGCCGGAGTCGACGCTCTACTCGGGCGTCGGCACCCAGGTGGTCGCTCGGACCCGCGGGGGTGGCGAGATCGCCTTCCTCACCGGGCACGAGCCGTTCATCGGCTCACTGCTCACCTGTGAGGTGCGGGTGACCGAGGAGGACGGCGACATCAAGCACTTCGCTGTTCGCGGTGGTTTCGTGTCGGTCAGCGGGACGATGGACGCCACGAAGGTGACGGTGCTGTCCGATGCCGCCCAGGCGGCCGACGAGATCGACCGGGCCCAGGCCGAGGCCGATCTCGCCGCCGCGCAGCAGGCGCTGGCTGGCAACGCCGATGACCCCTACGCACGCGACGATGTCCGCTGGGCCGAGGTCCGGTTGCAGGCGGTCGGCGCGACAGCGACCTAGCACCCCGATGGCATCCGAGAATCTGCGACCCGGTAGGAACCTGGCCCTCGAGCTGGTCAGGACCACCGAGGCGGCCGCCATCGCCGCTGCTGGGTGGAGTGGTCTCGGCGACAAGAACGCTGCTGATCAGGCCGCGGTCGATGCCATGCGGAGCGTGCTGTCGGGCGTCGAGATGGACGGCGTGGTCGTGATCGGGGAGGGCGAGAAGGACGAAGCCCCGATGCTCTACAACGGCGAGTCGGTGGGTACGGGCGATCAACCCCAGACCGACATCGCCGTCGACCCGATCGATGGGACGACGCTGACCTCGCTGGGCCGGGGCGGTGCCATCGCGGTGATCGCGGTGGCTGCCAGGGGCACGATGCTGAATCCGGGATCGGCCGTCTACATGGAGAAGCTCGCGGTGGGGCCCGAAGGGGCGGGCATCGTCGACATCCGGCTCCCGGTCGACCGGAACCTCACCGCGCTGGCCAAGGCCAAGGGCAAGGCGGTGTCGGAGTTGACCGCGGTGGTGCTCGACCGGCCCCGTCACGACGAGCTCGTCGCCGAGATCCGGGCCTGTGGGGCCCGGATCAGGATGATTCCCGACGGTGATGTGGCGGGGGCGATCGCCACCGCCTGGCCCGATTCGGGGGCGGACATCCTCTTCGGTATCGGGGGTACCCCCGAGGGGGTGATCAGCGCGGCAGCGCTCAAGGCGATGGGGGGCGACCTCCAGGGTCGCCTCTGGCCCCGCACCGACGAGGAGCGCCAGCTCCTGATCGACGAGAAGTTCGATCTCGATCGGATCTACACCCTCGACGACCTCGTCTCGAGCGACGACTGCTTCTTCGCCGCCACGGGCATCACCAGCGGTGACCTCCTCCGGGGCGTGCAGGTCCGCTCGACCGGCACGTTCACCCAGTCACTGGTGATGCGCAGCCGATCGGGCACGGTGCGGCTCATCGAGACCATCCACCGCCAGGACAAGGTCGACGCCATCCGCTGACGTCGTGGAGCAGGCGTGAAAAGTTGGCGGATCGCGGTGCAGAGTGACGCATGGCGCACTACGGTTCTGTGACGGAATGGTATCAATCTCGGCGGATGAGACCATGGGGCCGAACGAGAGGTGTCGTCCACCGGCACCTCAGCACCGGAGTCGGCGCGCCTTCAGTCCGGGAGCGGTTCGGCTCGGTGTCGCCGTCGTCGCCGCCGCACTCCTGACGATCGGCATCCTCCCCAGCGGGGCCCAGACCGCCGACGAGGCCCAGGAGGAACGAGCCCGACTCGAAGCGGCCGAGGCGGCCAAGGCCCGGGAGGTCGACGCCGCCAACGCCGAGTTGAGCGACCTCACCGATGCGCTGCGGACCCTCCAGGAGAAGGTCGACGCCCAGACGGCCAGGGTCGACTACGCCAACGAGCAGTTGGTGGCCGCCGAGGCGGTTGTCGAGGCCACCAACGAGGAGGTGGCGGCAGCCGAGGTGGAGATGGCCGAGCTCGAGACCCGGGTCAGCGATCAGGCCATCCGGGGCTTCATGGGTGACGACGCCGATCAGGTGATCCTCGCCGACGTGCCCGACCCCAACGAAGCCCTCCGCCGCCAGACCATGCTCTCCGAGGCGACCCAAACCGACCTCGACCTGGTCGCCGAGCTGCGAGCGGCCAGGGAAGACCTCGACGTCCGCCGGGCGGAGGCGCTCGATGCGGTCGAGGCTGCCGAAGCGACACGGGCGGAGGCCCAGGCCGAGCTGGAGACCCTCGAGAGTGATCAGGCCGCCCAATTCGAGGTCACCGCGGCTGCCGAGGCCAGGCTCGATCACCTCCTGTCCGAACAGGCGGCCCTCGAAGCGCTCGGCGAGGAAGCGGCGAGCGCTCCTGGCACCGAGGAACTGGTCGACCAGTTGGCGGCCGCGCCGCCGCCACCACCGGCGACCGACTACGCCGCGCCGACCACCACCAGCGCCGGCCAGATCGCCGATGCCGGCAAGGGGATCAAGGTCCACGTCGACATCGTGGACAACGTCCGTCGACTCCTCGCCGACGCCGACGCGGCAGGCGTCAACCTGGCCGGTGGCGGCTACCGGAGCCCGGAGGCCCAGATCGCGACCCGCCGCAACAACTGCGGTACCAGCAACTACGCCATCTACCAGATGCCGGCCTCGCAGTGCTCACCGCCGACCGCCCGCCCCGGTAGCTCGATGCACGAGCAAGGCAAGGCCATCGACTTCACCTACAACGGCAGCCTGATCCGCTCCCGGTCCGGTCCCGGGTGGGCGTGGCTCCAGGCCAACGCCGCCCGCTACGGCTTGCAGAACCTGCCCGTCGAGCCCTGGCACTGGTCAACCAACGGCCGCTGACGCTTCGGCGAGGGCCTCGAGATCGTTCGAGTCGAACTGCGGTCCAAACATGTACCCGTTGTAGCCGCGCAGTCCGAACGAGTTGAGCGAAACGACCGACCGGACGCCAGCTCCGTCGTCGACGTACCACGGCCCACCGGAGGAGCCACCTGTCATGTCGCAGGCGAGCTGCGGGTTCGCATCGTAAGGCGGTGGACCAGCGGCAGTGGTACCCGAACAGTGGATGAGATCGCTGCCGTCGTACCTCTTGGCGGCGGGATAGCCGAAGGCGGTCACGACCCGGCCGACGGCGTCGCCCATCTCCACCACCGGAAGGGCGGACGGAGCGAGGCCGGATGGTTCCGCAGCTGCGGCCATCGCCACGAACGCCACGTCGCTCCCGTAGTCCTTGGCCCCGCTCTCGATCCAGTCCGTCGCCGCGAACAGGCCAGTGGCCGGGAAGCAGGTGTCCAGGCCCTGGTCGCATCCGAACGCGAGGACATCCTCGTAGTCCGGGACGAACACCCAGTTGGTCGCATAACCGACCTGGACGTCCCAGGTGCAGTGCCCAGCGGTCAGGACGACCCAGCCGCCGCCGTCGTCGTGGGGAGCGACGGTGCTGGCCGAGCACACGTAGTCGGTGGTCCCGAGCGTGAACAGGACCTTGCCGACGATGTCGTCGACGGGATCATCCGAATCGGGCCAGGGCGAGCCGGTGCTGTCGCCACCCGGCTCGGGGTCGGTGCCGCCGCCACCCTTGCCCTTGCCGTTCCCAGGATTGTCGGGCTTCGGTCGGGGACTGACGGGCCGGTTGCCGACGTCGAGGACCACGTCGCGGGGCGCTGCTCCTTGGGCTCGTTCAGCGGTCCAGTAGCCAACGGCATCAGCGGGAGGCTCTGCGCCGTGCGACGCGCTGGCCGTGGTCACGAGTAGCAGGGCGGCGGTCGACAGTGCCGACAGTGTGCGAATCGGTCGTTGCACGGCGGTGCACCTCCACGCCCTCGTTGCGATTCGGGAAGGCGCAAAGGCTACACACCACTAGTCGATATTCCTATCGTAAATACCATTGTTCATCATTAGCGACCCTTGTGTGCTCAGCGGTCGTCGAATCGTCTCGCCCAGCCGAACAGGGTCTTGTTCACGTACTCGTCGGCGTTGGTGAACACCTTCTGGGCCGTGTCGGAGAAGCCCTTCCGTGCGGTCTCCAGGTCGACCGCCACCGGTGGCTCCTCGCCCCGCCGGACGTAGTCGCCGGCGAGGATCGACCGGTAGGGGCCGTCCTCCAGGAACGACACCAGCTCGGTCACCCGGATCACGGGAAACGGGTGGGTCTGGCGGGCCGTCGACATGAACTTGAAGAACGCATCCAGGCCCTCGGCGTCGAGGTACTCCGCCGACTGGGCCCGGAGCGCGTCGATGTCGACCCCACCCTCCCGGCCGCGGATCCCGCCCGCCATCGTGCCCAACGCCCCCAGCGCGGCGTCGGGGTCCTGCACCGCCAGCAGGCCGGCCCGGTCGCACGACACCTCCGACTTGCGGTGCCACTCCAGCAACGCCAGCGTGATCGGCAGCGCCGCCTGCCCGATCACCGGCACCAGTGGCCGGGCGAAGTCGAGCAGGAGGAACAGCAGGGTCCGGTAGAGGGCGTGATCGCTGAGGATGTGGGCTACCTCGTGGCCCAGCACGAACCGCACCTGGTCCGGCGTCGACAGCTCGATCAGCGAGCTGTTCAGCACGATGAACGGGTTGTCCATACCCACTGCGCCAGCGTTGGCCAACGGGGTCTGCGACACGTAGAGCGGAGGGACGTCGGCGTCGAGGACGTCGCACGCCTCGATGAGGAGTCGGTGCAGATCGCCGTACTGCTTCGGTCCGACCTTCAGCGCCTGGGCCTGGTAGTTGATCCGTATGTTCCGCTCGCCGAACATGCCGACCACCTTCCGGAGGACGGCGTCGAACCCGGGGATCGTCTGCAGCGCGGCGAGGGCTGCTCGATCGGTGGGGTGCTCCCAGGCGGCGGGGCTGATCTGGGGGAGTGGCGTGACCATGGGCGATCCTTTCGCGAAACCGCGGTGGTGTACGATCGATTCGAACGTAGTTCCCGGCAACAGCGAAGGGCGGTCGCCATGAAGCTCATGATGCAACCAGGGAGTGCGCTACTGGTGCTGGCCGCAGTGGCGTTCGCAGCGCGATACGTGGTGGGCGCGGTGCCCCTGATCGGCGGCTTGCTCAGCTTCATCCTGCTGTTCGCGGTGATCTTCGGCGTGATCGGTGGCGTCTACCTGCTGTTCATCGGCAGGCGCCAGACCGGTGTGACCAAGAGCTACTGAGCGGGGCAGCCACCCGCTCACTTGGGGATGGTCAGCTCCGCGATGTCGGGATCGGCCTCCGGGTACGACATGTCGAGGCCTTCCAGCGTCTGGATGAGGATCTCGGAAACCACGAGGTTCCGGTACCACTTCCGGTCGCCCGGCACCACGTACCACGGGGCGTCCTCGGTGCTGGTGGCGGAGATGGCATCCTCGAACGCCTCCTGGTAGTCGTCCCAATGGGCCCGGGGGATCAGATCGCCCCGGTCGAACTTCCAGTGCTTGTCGGGTTCGTCCAGCCGGGCCTGCAGTCGTTCCCGCTGCTCGTCCTTCGAGATGTGCAGGAAGATCTTGATGATCGTGGTGCCCTCGTCGGCCAGCATCTGCTCGAAGTTCACGATGTGCTCGTAGCGCTTCGACCAGCGCTTCTCCGGCACGAGCTCCATCACCCGCACCACGAGCACATCCTCGTAGTGGCTCCGGTTGAACACCACCAGCTCACCGTCGCTCGGGACGTGCTCGTGGATCCGCCAGAGGTAGTCGCGGGCGAGCTCCTCCTCGGTGGGCTTCTTGAACGCCGCCACCCGAACCCCCGAAGGGTTCACCCCCTCGAGCACCCGCTTGACGGTGCCGTCCTTCCCGCCGGCGTCCATCGCCTGGAGCACCACCAGGACCCGTTCCCCGTTGTGTGCCCACAACAGCTCCTGGAGCGCCTCCAGCCGCTCGTTCAGCTCGAGGAGTCGAGCGTCGGCACCGTCGCGATCGGCGGGATCCCAGAACTTCGTGGCCCGGGTGTCGAGCTTCGCGAGATCGAGCCTCGATCCCGGCTCCACCCGGTACTCGTCGATGTCCATGTCAGTCCTGCCCATTGGTCTCCCCGGCTCTCTGCTGTCGCGCCCCGGCCAGTACCGTAGAGGCTCTGTGATAGTGGCAGAGCTCGAGATCTACCATTCCCGCCCGATCGCCCCGACCCGGCGGGTGGCGCTCGGCGCCCGAGACCTCCCCGTCGACCCCGCACCCGGCGCCGGCGGTGTGCTCCTGGCCGGGATCATCGCTCACACCGCCCCCAACGTGGCTCCCGAGCTGCGGGAGGACCTCGTCCACGTGCTCGACACGCTCGCCGTCGGTGGGCGAGTGGTGCAGCCGAGGGTCCGGCACCGGTTCCAGCGCGATCGGGTCGGCCTGACGCTCAGCACCCAGCGCCTCGTGGCAGTCGACGGTGCGCTCGAGTTCGACTTCACCGACGACCTCGGTCGGCCCGTGCAGCTCGCCCTCGGTGCCCTCTACGCAGCCGGCTCGTTGCCCGAGACGGCCCGCGACCCGATCTTCGACGCCATGAAGAACGCCCTCGTGTGGGGTCAGGAGGTCGACGCCCGCTTCATCTCGTTCGTGATGGGCGGCCGGACCGCCGACCTCGCCGACCTCCGGGCATGGAACGATCCGGTCGCCTGGGCGATGGAGGTGCTCGGCATCGAGGGCGACCCCACGGAGGGGGCCAACAAACGGGTCGTGCAACGGCGGTTCCGGTCGTTGCTGCGGGAGGCCCACCCCGATCACGGTGGGGCGTCGGACGGGGCCGCGTCGAGGATCGCCGACCTCACCGAGGCCCGCCGAATCTTGCTCGCCTCCTGACCAGCTCCGCCTCGTCGTCGGTCTCGTCTGTCTCGTCTGGTCGCGCCTCGGCAGGGGCATCGTCGGGGTCGGGATCGCCGGGGTTGAAGCGCTCCAGCTCGGCCGATGCCGTCTCGGGGAACAGCGTCAGGATCGCCACCGCCACCAGCAGTGGGGCGAACACGAACACCCCGATCGCCGAGCCGAGATCGTCCCACCGCTCCGACAGGTAGCCGACAGCCAGGAGCCCGACGGCGCTCCCGGTCACGCCGACCACGTCGAGCATGCCCCCGACCCGGGCCCGGGCCTTCGTGGGGAACAGCTCCGTCCCGTAGCCCCGCATGGCGGGCACGGCGGCGGAGCCGACGACCACCGAGATCGATGCCGTGACCCACAGCCCCACACCGGTGAACTGGTACGACAACGCCGCCATCGTCGCCCCGACCGCGACCCCGGTGGCGCCGATCCCCCGCCGTCCGAAGCGGTCGGCGGCGAGGCCGGCCAACAGGATCGCGGTGCCGGCCGGGGCCGAGATGACGATCTGGAAGAGACTGATCGTGGTGGCCGTGTAGCCGAGATCGTCGCGGAGGTACTCGTTGCGGAGTTGCGAGGCCGGCGAGCCGAACAGCGCGGTGCAGAACGCGGCCCCGCCGATAAGGGCGAACCGGCCCCACTTCACCGCCGCCTCGGCGTCGTGGCTCACCGCAGCCACGAAGCGCCGGGTCTCTGGCAGGTAGCGGGCGATCCACCACAGCGGCACCAGGAAGAACCCGGGGAAGAGGTACACGAGGCGCCACCCACCGTCGATCAGGTCGTTGAGTGGCAGGAACCACACCACCATCCCGGCCCCGAGCGCGGTGGCGATCGTGACGAGGCTGATCGTGAACGCACGGAACCCTGCGGGGACCTCCTCGGTGGTGGCGAGCACCACGAGGGTGATGAGGCCCGTCGTCAGTCCCCTCGAGATGGTCTGGGCCGCTCCCAGCGCGAGGAGGTTCGGGGCGAGCGCTCCCGCCATGGCGAAGACGATGGCGCCGGTTGCGAAACCGAGGATGAGCGGTCGTCTGCCCACTCGGTCGGCACGGTGGATGAGCAGGAGTGAGAGCAGTACCCCCACCCGCACACCGGCCAGGGTGTTGGCGACCTCCCCGTCGCCGGCCCCGAAGTCGGCGGCGGCGAACGTGATCGTCTGCCCGATCAGCACCCCCAGGTAACCGGTCATCACGCTCACCAGGCACAGCGTGGCCACGAGGTTCGACGTGGTCGGGCTGACGACCTCCTTCGGCCACCACCAGCGCCGTCGTGGGGTGCGGTCGATCGCGGCGAGGGCTCGCCGCATGAGCGGCCTCACCAGAACGCTCCACAGCGGCACGGCCAGCGTGAACTCGGTGGTCTCGGTGACCTCGTGCCCACCGCCGATCGATCGCACCGTGAGCGAGCGCTCGTAGGCGGTGAACGGACCGTTGGTCATCGTCCAACGGTCAGGGCCCGACGCCTGTTCGTCGACCACGTCGCGCCGGGGTCGGCGAAGGTCGGCCAGACCATCGTCGTCGACGGTTCGCGTGGTCGTCACCGAGGCCATCAGCGCTGGGGCCGGTCAGCCTCGTCCCGTCGGGCGGTCACCTGCGCCACCATCCGACGAGGGGTTCTCGGACTCGCCGAGCTGGGCCGTCACCCGCCGGTTCGCCAGCCAGAGCGCGGCTGCGATCACCGCCAGCGGCCCGGCGACCAGCGCGATCTCGTCCCAGCCGCCCTGGTGGGCGAGCAGCGATGCCGCTGCGACGTGACCGGTGCTCATCCCCTCCAGGCTACGGCCGCCCGGGTCGGCTGAGCGGATCGTCGGGTTCGCCGTGTGACATCGGCGACGAGGCGTTCGCTGAGGTGCCCCGGAGGCGGTGACGGTAGCCTGGGGGGACGATGACAGCCGATGAGCAGACCGTCGACAACGCACCTGCCGAGACCGATCTGGAGGCCCGGGTCGCCGAGGTGGTGACGATCATCCGCCCGGCCATCCAGGCCGATCAGGGCGACATCTTCCTGCGGGGTGTCGACGCCGACACCGGGTTGGTTTCGGTGGAGCTGGTGGGGGCGTGCATCACCTGCCCGGCCTCCTCCCAGACCCTGAAGGAGGGGCTGGAGCGGATCCTGAAGCAGCGGGTCGAGGGGGTCACCGCGGTCGAGCACGTCGGCGAGGCCCTCGTCGGAGCCGACGAAGGCACCGCGGTCTCGCTCTGAGACCGCGGGCCTCCGCCCACTCACCGAGACGTCAGGCCCGCGCCTTCAGGTCGTCGCGGATCTCGGTCAGGAGGTCGACCTCGGTCGGACCGGCCTCTTCCTCCTGCTTGTTCGTGGCCCGGTTGTAGGCCTTCACCATGAGGAACACGATGAACGCGATGATCACGAACGTGATGACCGTGTTGAGGAACGCGCCGTAGTAGATCGCAGCTTCCCGCATCTCGGTGGTGCCGTCGGGCAGTGTGACCTCCTCGGTCCCCCCGAGGCCGATCTTGAGCTCGGAGAAGTCGGGTGCACCGAAGACCCGGCCCACCACGGGCATGATCACGTCGGCCACCAGTGAGTTGACCACGGGTACGAACGCCAGGGCCATGATCAGCCCGATCGCCGCCTCGAACACGTTTCCCTTGTCGATGAAATCCTTGAACTCCTGAATCACGGTTGCACTCCTTGCTTCTCCGTGTTGTCGCCGTTGCCCGGACACGGTCCGGGATCGGATGAGTTGAGCACATTTCCCGGCCAGGCGCATGGTTCTCGACCGGTCGCGGGCTCGGCGGCGGTCGCGCTTTGACTTCGCCTTTCGGTCGCCGGCCGTAGAATGGGGTGACTGTGGCCGACGACGACCTCCGCCCCGACGCCGTGCTCAGCGATGAGTCGACGTGTTACCGCCACGGTGATCGACGGGCGGCGGTGCAATGCCAACGCTGCGAGCGAGCCATCTGCACCGACTGCATGACCCAGGCGTCGGTCGGTTTCCACTGCCCGACGTGTCTGGCCGAAGGCGGGCAGCGGGTGGTGCGGGCTCGCGATCTCGGCGCTGCGAGACCGCCGGTGACGACCGCGATCATCGCGGTCACGGTTGCGGTGTTCGTCGCCCAGAACGCGGTCGTCGACGGTCGGACCGTGGAGGTGTGGGGCCTGCTCGTGGGGCCGTGGGTCCAGGACGGCGACTGGTGGCGGGTCGTCACCGCCGGCTTCCTCCACGCCGACCTGATCCACCTCGGCTTCAACATGTTCCTGCTGTGGGTTCTCGGCGGCAGCCTCGAACGGGGGATCGGCGCGTTCCGGTTCGCGGTGGTCTACCTCGCCGGGCTGGTCGGCGGGTCGCTCGCCGTGCTGGTGTTCAACTTCGAGAGCGCGGGGCTCGGCGCCTCCGGTGCCGTGCTCGGCTTGGCGGGGGCGATCGTGGCCGTCCTCCGAGCCAACGGTCGCTCGATCAGGGAGACGCCGCTGGGCGGCCTCCTGGCGTTCAATCTCGTGTTTCCGCTGCTGTCACCGGTCATCTCGTTCTGGGCCCATGCCGGAGGTGCGCTCGCCGGCTTCGTCGCCGGCTGGTTGATCGTAGGACTGCCCCGCCGCTTCGATCGGCCAGAGCGCGACGGCGCGGTGGCCGCAGTCGCGCTCGTGATCACGATGTACGGGGCGGCGCTCACCCTTCCGACCGCCCTGGGGTTCTGAGTGAGCCCGAAGGCTCGGTGGGCCTGAGGGTCAGCGTCGATACACCGAGATGGCGGTCGGGCTGGTGTGGTCGAACGCCTCGCCTTCCCAGTCCGCGTGGCGTTCGGCGAGCCACAGACCGGCGTCGGCTGCGAACCGGTCGATCTCGTCGACGGTCGACCACCGCAACGACCATGGTCGGGCCCGGAGCCCGGCCGAGCGCAGGTCGAGGTGCTGGCCCGTTATGGTCTGGGCGACCGGATCGAGGGAGGTGGCCACCACGGTCACCCCGTCGAGATGGGTGCGGCTCACGGCCAGCGACCGGGCGGGACCGTCGGCCAGCACCTCGGCGTTCGTCGTCTCCACCACCAGCGCCCCACCCTCCGCGAGGAGCGGCGCGACCTCGGCGAACAGCGCCCGCTGGCGATGCTCGGTCGGCAGGTTGAAGAGGGTGTTGAACGCCACGAGGACGGCGCCGAAACCTCGTCGGAACGGCAGTGCCGCCAGGTCGCCCAGAACCACCGGAACGGCGGCCGCGCCGGGCGAGCCCGCGCAGCCGGCCAGCATCGCCGCCGACCCGTCGAGGCCCACGACCCGACAACCGGCCGCGAGCAGCGGTCGTGCGAGCCGGCCGGTGCCAACGCCGAGCTCCAGCACCGGCCGCAGGCCACAGCGAGCCGACACGAATCGGGCGGTGGCGGCGGCGTCGGTGACGTCGCCGTACCACTCGTCGTAGACGTCGGCGAACGACTCGCCGTAGGCGTCTGGCCGCTCCACCGCCCGAGCGTACCGGGCCGCTCCCGGTCGGGGCCGGCCGGGGCGGCGACCGATGACCTGCATCGGCGCGCCCGCCGAGCGACAATGTGGCCCGTGGCGCGCCCGGTACCCATCGCCGAGGAGCCCCTCGGGGTCATCGATCTGCTCGACGGGGCGTTCGCCGCGCTCCGCCAACGGCCGCGCACGATCGTGGCGATCGTGTCGTGGCTCGTGGTGCCGCTCAGCCTCTTCCAGGCGTGGTCGACCCGCGACGATCTCGGCGGGGCGACGATCGGCGAGCTGCTCAACGATCCGACGGTGGCCCAGGAGGTGTCGGAGTCGACCTCCGTGTTCGACGTCGGCGTGGTGGTGTCGCAGGTGCTGTCGATGTTCGTCACCGCCGTGGCCGGGGTGGCGATCGCCCGGGTGGTCGCCGGCTGGAACGACGGCGTCGATCGGGGAGCGGTCGATGCGTTGCGGTTCACCGCCCGCCGCAGCCCGGCGATCCTCGCCGCGTTCGTGCTCATCCATCTGGCCGAGCTGGTGGGGCTCGTCCTGCTCGTGATCCCCGGCCTGATCGTGATCGTGCTGAGCGCCCTGACCTCCCCGGTCCTGGCGCTCGAATCGCTCGGCCCGATCGCCTCGATCCGCCGTTCGTGGGCACTGGTCCGCCGCCGACCGGCCGAGGTGTTCGGCGTGATCGTGCTGCTCGCCGTGGTGCAGTACGGCGTGTCGCAGGCGATCGGCACGCTGCCGGTGCTGGTCTCGCTCGTGCTGGGGCCCGACCGAGCCTGGCCGATCGTGGCGGCGTCGAACCTCCTGCTGTCGATCATCCTGATCCCCGTCACCGGCGCGGCGATGTGCCTCACCTATCTCGACGTCCGCTTCCGGACGGAAGGCCTCGACCTGCAGAATCGCATCGCCGCCCGCTTCGCCGACCCTGCCGCGGCGCGGCCGGTCGAGTCCCCGAGGTCATGACCGTCACCCGCTCGGCGACCACCGACGCCGAGGAGCTGCGCCGTCACGCCGACGAGATCGTGCGGCGGCCGGAGTTCCGCGAGGAGCAACCGTCGCTGGTCGAGCGGGTCCTCGACTGGATCTTCGACGGGTTCGGCGACTTCGCCGGCCCGGTGTCCGGATCGGGCGGCTACGCGATCGGCTACGGCCTGCTCATCGTCGCCCTCCTCCTGGTGGGCTACCTGTTGTGGCGGGTCTTCCCCCGGGGTCGGCTCCTGCCGCGGCGGACCGCCGTGACCGTCGCCACCGCCACCTCGGTCGGGAAGTCGAGGCGGGCGTGGCTCGCCGAGGCGGCGCAGGCCGAGGCCGACGGCGACTGGGACCGTGCCGTGCACGCCCGCTACCACGCGATCGCCGTCGGTCTCGCCGACGGCCTGCAGGTGCCGGGCGATCCATCGACCACGCCCGGCGAGCGGCGCTCGGCGTTCACCAACCCGCCGCACGAGCGTCACCGGGTGGCGGCTCTCGGTGAGGCCACCGACACCTACGAGCACGTGTGGTTCGGCGGGCGACCGGCAGCGCAGCCCGACAGCCGCCGCCTCGCCGATGCCGACCACTCGCTGCTCGAGGGCGGTGTGTCGTGAACCGGCGGTCGATCGGCTTCTGGCTGGGTCTCGTGGCGGTCGTGCTGGTGGTGGGTTTCCTGTCGGGCGGCCGTCAGCGGAGCGGACCCCCACTCCATCCCGACTCGACCGATCCGACCGGTACCCGGGCGCTGCTGATCCTCCTCGACGAGCAGGGCGCCACCATCGCCGATGGCCTACCCGACGACACCGCCGGGACGGCGCTGCTCCTCGCCGACCAACTCGACGACACGAGCCGGGCCGACCTCGACCGGTGGGTCGACGCCGGCGGGACGCTGGTCGTGACCGATCCGTCATCGGTGTATTCCCCGCCCGACGCGATCTTCGACAGCGGTGACGTGCTGACCGCCGGTGTGTGCACACTGCCGGACCTGGCCGGGCTCCAGCTCGAAGCCGGCAGCTTCCTGCGCTATCCCCACGCTGGCTCGCCGGTGGATGGCGCCACCGCTGACGAGTACTGCTTCGGCGACGGCGCCCACAGTCATCTCCACGTGCGGCGGCAGGGCGCCGGCCAGGTGGTGGCGGTCGGCGGGGGCCTCATCTTCACCAACCAGAACCTCGACGAGGCCGACAACGCCGTCGTGGCGGCCCGCCTCCTGCTCGACGGCAGCGGCGACGACCGGGTGGCGGTGATGTTCGACCCGATCCTCGCCCCCGGTTCACGGGGCCTCGGCGACCTCATCCCGAGCGGCGCGAAGTGGGCGGCCGCCCAGTTGCTGGTGGCCTTCGCCCTCTACGTCCTCTGGCGACTGCCCCGGTTCGGACGGCCCGTTCCCGAGTCGCAACCCGTGGAGCTACCGGCGTCGCTGCTGGTGCGGGCGACCGGTGAGCTGCACCGCAGGGCCGGCGGCCATCAGCGGGCGTCGGCGAACCTGCGAGCGGACCTCGACCGCCGCCTCCGTCGCCAGTTGCGGATCTCACCCGAGCTTCCGGCGCCGGAGCTGGTCGGGTCGATCGCAGCCTCGGGACCGGTGGACGCCGGCACCGTCGGCCGGGCACTGACCGGGCCGACCGCTGTCGACGGGGATGGGCTGGCAGCGCTCCTCGTCGACATCGATGCCGTGAACCGCGCGGTCCTGACAACCGATGACGGTCCCCACCCCGCCGACGACGACCAGACGATCGGAGATCATCTGTGACCGACTATCCACCGCCCGTTCAGGACACCGGCAACCGCGACCGGTTCGTGGCGATCCGCAACGAGGTCGACAAAGTGGTCGTCGGCCAGTCGGGGGTCATGTCGGGGATGCTGTGCGCCTTCCTGGCCGAGGGGCACGTGCTCCTCGAAGGGGTGCCGGGCGTGGCCAAGACGTTGCTGGTGAAGGCGCTGGCGGCGTCGATGTCGCTCGACGCGGCCCGGGTACAGTTCACCCCCGACCTCATGCCGTCCGACGTGGTCGGCCAGATGGTGTTCGACCAGGGCAACTTCCGGTTCCGTCAGGGGCCGGTCTTCACGAACCTGCTCCTGGCCGACGAGATCAACCGCACCCCGCCGAAGACGCAGGCCGCGCTCCTCGAGGCGATGGAGGAGCATCAGGTGTCGATCGACGGCGCTCCCCAGGTGCTGCCCGAGCCGTTCATCGTGATCGCCACCCAGAACCCCGTCGAGTACGAGGGGACGTATCCCCTCCCCGAGGCCCAGCTCGACCGCTTCCTGCTCAAGCTCCTCGTCGACTACCCCACCGCTGAGCAGGAGCTGGAGGTCGTCCGCCGGCACCATCAGGGCCTCGATCCCCACGACCCGGTGGCGGCCGGCATCCAGGCCGTCGCCGATCGGAGCTCTCTCGCCGCGGCGAGGGCCGAGGTCGCGGCGATCACCGTCGGCGATCCCGTGCTCGCCTACATCGTGGCGCTGGTGCGGGCGACCAGAACGTCGCCGTCGCTTTCGCTCGGCGTGTCCCCTCGAGGCGCGGCCGCCCTCCTGAAGACGTCGAAGGCGTGGGCGTGGCTGTCCGGTCGGTCGTTCGTGACCCCCGACGAGGTCAAGACGATGGCGAAGCCCACGCTCCGCCATCGGGTGCTCGTCCGCCCCGAGCTGGAGATCGAGGGGATCGACGCCGACCGTGTGCTCGACGGCATCCTCGCCCAGGTGCCGTCGCCGTGACCTGTCCACGGATCCGGTGATCGGGGCCTGCTGGTGACCTGGCCGATCCCGACCGCCCGCCTCGCGCTCCTGGCCGTGCTCGGGGCGATCGCGGTGTTCGTGCTGCCCGACCTCGGCAGCTCGACGATCGCCGGCGTGGGGGTCGACAACCGCTTTCTCCTCGTCAACGCGGCCGTGGTGGTCGCCGCCCTGGTCGACGTGCTCCTCGCCCCCGCTCCCGGCTCCGTCGTGGTGGAGCGGGACCACCCACGAGCGGTCACGCTCGACCACCCGGCCCCGATCTCCTGGACCATCGCCGCCACGTCCGGGTTCCGACCGTGGGGGGCGGCGGCCAGGGTCCGGGTCGCCGACCAGCTCGCCCCGTCGCTCCGGGCGCCGACGCGCCGGATCGACGTGACGGTGCCGGCCCGGGGGACCGCCCGGGCGTCGGTGGAGGCGACGCCGAGCCGTCGGGGCCGGTTCGAGCCGGGTGAGCTGGTGGTGCGCACCTCGGGCCCCCTGGGCGTGATGCGCAAGCAGCACCGTCGGGAGCATCGCACCACGCTCAACGTGCTGCCCCCGTTCCGCTCGGCCAAGGAGGCCGAGCTGAGCCTCCGGCGGGCGAGGATCCTCGAGATCGGACTCCGGTCGGCCCGGGGTCGCGGTGGGGGCACGGAGTTCGACAGCCTCCGGGAGCTCACCCCCGACGACGAGACCCGGCGGATCGACTGGGCGGCCACCGCCCGCTCGAACCGACCGATCGTGCGGACCTACCGGGCTGAGCGGAATCAGACCGTGCTGTGCCTGCTCGACTCCGGCCGGACGATGGCGGCCCGGGTCGATGGTGTGCCCCGGATGGAGTACGCGCTCGACGGCGCGATGCTGCTGGCCGAGCTGGCGACCGGCCTGGGCGACCGCATGGGCCTCGTGGCCTTCGACCAGGAGGTCAACACCACGATCGAGCCGTCGAACCGACGATCGCAGCGGGCCAGGATCGGCGAGCGGCTGTTCGACCTGGAACCGGCGCTGGCCGAGTCGAACTACGAGAACGCGGTGACCCACGTACTCGCCCGTCACCGGCGGCGCAGCTTCCTCGTGCTGCTTACCGAGCTCGGACCGGAGGCGGTCGAGCAGACCCTCCTCCCGTCGCTCCCGCTCCTCGTCCGCACCCACCTCGTGGTGGTGGCGGCGATCCGCGACGCCGACCTCGTCCACTGGACCACCAACACCCCGGCCGACGAGGACGGGGCGTTCCTCCGGTCGGCCGCCATCGCCAGCCTGGCCGCCCGCGACGCGGTGGCGGCCAAGCTCCGGGGGATGGGCGTGGTGGTCGTCGACGTCGAGCCCGCCGGGTTCGCCTCGGCCCTCGGCGACGCCTACCTCGAGGCCAAAGCCGTCGGCCGCCTGTGAGCGTAGTGAGCGGCCCTAGACCGACAGCACGGCCCGAGCGGTGTCGCCCTCGAGCTCCTCGCCGGCCAGTCCGGTGAGGCCGGCCGCTTCGGCGCGGCGGCCGAGGCTCACCACGTACACCACGAACGCCAGTTCCACGGCCGCCCCGATACCCACCCTGGCCGCGGTCGGCAGCGAGCTCGGCGTCACGAAGCCCTCGATGATCCCGGCGGTGACGAAGGCCAGCATCAACCCGAGGATCACCACCACCGATCGGCGGGCCGCTTCGGTGAAGGCGTCGGGTCGGGACCGCTCCCCGGGTGCGACGAGCGCCCACCCGAGCGTCATGCCCGCCGCCCCGGCGATGATCACCGCGGAGATCTCCAACAGGCCGTGAGGGAGGATCAGACCCCAGAAGCGGGGCTGCTGACCGGCCTCGATGAACAGGCCGAGGGCCACCCCGATGTTGGCCCCGTTGAACACGAGGATGAACACCGACCCGATCCCGAACAGCACCCCGGCGGCGAAGGCGAGAAACGACACCTGGATGTTGTTCACGAGCACTTCGGTGGCGAACTGACCGGCCGGCTCGCTGCTGTAGTACTCCTCGAACTCCTCGTTCACGTAGGCCGCCCGCTCGGCCTCCGGGGCGGCGTAGGCGAGGGCCTCCTCGTTGCTGGCCAGCCACAGGCCCACGATCGCGGCCGGGAGGAGCGTGGCGATGGCGGCGATCGCGATGAAGCGTCGGATGTGCCAGACGGCGGCCGGGAACGACACCACGAAGAACCGGCGGAGACCGGCCACCGGGCTCGCCGTGCGGCGGTAGATCGTGGCGTTGGCGTCGGCCACCAGCATGTTCAGCTCGGCGGTGAGCGACGGGTCGCTGTAGTGGTTGCGGGCGAAGCTGAGCTGGGTCGACACCTGCTGGTAGAGGGTGATCAGCTCGTCGACTTCGGCCGGCGACATCGACGACGGGCGGCTCCTGGCCGTGGCCGAGAGCGCCGCGAGCCGGTCCCAGGCGGGCCGGTTGCTGGCCAGAAAGCGGTCGAGATCCACCGATGGGTACGGTAGTGGTGATGGTGGCGACCTCGACGACAGCCCCCGCGTCGGACCGGGGCCCCACCGTGGCCGACACCTCGTCGGCGTCGTCGCTCCACCACCTCACGGTCGTCACCCCGGAAGCGGTCGTGCTCGACTTCCGGGCGGCGGGGCTCGGCTCCCGCACGCTGGCCAAGATGGTCGACCTCATGATCCAGTTCGTGGCACTACTGATCGCGGTGATCGCGGTGGCCACGGTGGCGTTGGCCAGCCCGTCGGTGGCGATCGTGCTGATCGTCGTCACGATCTTCCTGATCTTCTACGGCTATTCGGCCGTGCTCGAGACGGTGTGGAACGGCCACACGGTGGGGAAGCGGTTGTTCAACATCCGGGTCATCACGACCGAGGGCGGACCTGTCCGGTTCCGGCACGCCGCCATCCGCTCGATGATCGGCACGTTCGACTTCTTCTTCCCCGCCCCTGGGGGGCTCATCGCCGTTTCGTTCGCGCTGCTCACCAAGCGCAGCCAGCGGCTGGGTGACCTGGCGGCTGGCACGATCGTGATCCGGGATCGGAACGCCCATCAGCGGCCGGTTTTCTTCGCCCCGGCCCACGGGGCCGAGTCGGTCGCCGGGAACCTCGACACGAGCCTCCTCGACCCCGCCCACTACACGCTCATCCGCGAGGTCCTGCTACGCGGCCCCGACCTCATGCCCGAGGCCCGGTGGCGACTCACCGAGCAGCTCGCCGACCGGGTGGCGGCCCGAACCGGGAACCAGCGGCCCCCCGGGCTCGACGGCGAGCGGTTCCTCGTGTCGATCCTCCACGCCCACCAGGCCCGCTTCACCGTCGACCAGCCCCCACCGCCGACCTCCACGCCACCTGGCGCCGGTGCGCCGTGGCCTGGCTCCTCGTTCCCCGGGGCGGCCCCGCCGACCGGGCCGCCCGTCCCGGGACCGCCACCCCACCGCTGACCGCCGGCATCAGCCACGCCAACCTCTGGCAGCGATTTTGCACCGGGGTCGGGCGCGGGATCTGCCAGGGCTGGGGGTGCGAGGTGGCGACAGCGGCGGGATCTGTCACCGTGGCCACCGGTAGCCTGGAGGGCATGGTCCACTACCTCGACAACGCAGCGACGACCGCGGTCCGGCCGGCTGCGGTCGAGGCGATGCTGCCGCTCTACACCGAGCACTACGGCAACCCGTCCGGGGCCCACCGCATGGCCCGCACCGCCAACCACGTCCTCGACGACGCCCGGGCCACCATGGCCGACGTGCTCGGGGCGGAGCCGGGGCAGATCGTGTTCACGGCCGGCGGTACCGAGGCCGACAACCTCGCGATCCGCGGCGTCGTCGACGCCGCCGGCGGTGTCCCGCTGTGCTCGGCGGTCGAGCACCACGCCGTGCTCGACCCGGTGACACATCTCGGTGGTCGTACGGTCGCCGTCGGCACCGACGGTCGGCTCGACCTCGCCGCCCTCGAATCGGCGTTGACCGAGGTCCCGCAGACCGACGGGGAGGGCGAGCCCGGGCGGCCGGTGGCGATCGTGTCGATCATGCTCGCCAACAACGAGACCGGCATCGTCCAACCGCTGGCGGAGGCGATCGACGTGGTCCGCCGCCACGCCCCCGATGCGCTGGTCCACACCGACGCCGTCCAGGCGCTGTGCTGGCTCGACGTGGCCGAGCTGGCGGCCGACGCCGACCTCGTGTCGGTCAGCGCCCACAAGTTCGGCGGGCCGAAGGGCGTGGGGGCGCTCGTGGTGCGGGACCGGGCCCGGCTGGTGCCACTGTTCCTCGGCGGTGGCCAGGAGCGCGATCGGCGGGGCGGCACCCAGAACGTGGCCGGCATCGCCGGGATGGCGGTCGCCGCCCGGGAGACCGTCGACGAGCGCAACGCCGCGGTTCCACGGGTCGCCGCCCTGCGTGACCGCCTGGCCGACGGCATCGTCGAAGCCCTCGACGGCGTCGTCGAATCGGGTAGCGCAGGAACGGGCGCCGCTGACCGTCGGCACAAGACCGCCAACATCTGCCACCTGTGCTTCGAGGGGATCGAGAGCGAGGCGCTCCTGTTCCTGCTGGAGAAGCAGGAGATCATGGCGTCGGCTGCGTCGTCGTGTGCCAGCGGCGCGATGGACCCGAGCCACGTGCTGACCGCGATGGGGTTCTCCCGGGAGCTGGCGTTCGGCTCGCTCCGGCTGTCGTTGGGGTACGGCACCACCGATGACGACGTCGACCTCGCCCTCCAGGCCGTGCCGGCCGCGGTCACGAGGCTTCGGGAGCGATCCTGATGGCGAGCGTGCTGGTGGCGATGTCGGGCGGGGTCGACTCGTCGGTCGCGGCTGCGATCCTGGCCCAGCAGGGTCACGACGTCGTCGGCGTCACCCTGAAGCTGTGGGGCGGCGAGAGCGACTCCGGCTGCTGCTCGGTGTCGGACGTCGACGATGCCCGCCGGGTCGCCCAGCGGCTCGGGATCGACCATCACGTCTTCAACTTCGGCGACGAGTTCGACCGCTACGTCGTCGACCCGTACGTGGAAGCGCACGCCGCCGGCGAGACGCCGAACCCGTGCGTGGCCTGCAACCGCCACATCAAGTTCGACAAGCTGTTCCGCCGGGCCGACGCCCTCGGGTTCGACGCGGTCGCCACCGGTCATCACGCGAGGATCGTCGAGGTCGCGCCCGTACGCCGGATCGGTCGGGGGGCCGACGGGGCCAAGGACCAGTCGTATGTGCTGCACATGCTCGACCAGGCGCAGCTCGCACGCCTGCTGCTCCCCGTCGGTGAGCTCACGAAGGACGAGGTCCGGGCCCTGGCCGCCGAGCTCGACCTGACAACGGCCGCCAAGCCCGACAGCCAGGACGTGTGCTTCATCCACTCCAAGGGCGGTCGTAGGGCCTTCCTCGGTGACCGGATCCCGCTGGCCCCGGCCCGGCTCGTCGACACCGACGGGCTCGAGGTGGGGTCGGTCGAGTCGGTGGAGCTCGTCACCCTCGGACAGCGCCGCGGCCTCGACCTCGGCGGTAGCACCGAGCGTCGCTACGTGGTCGACGTCGACCGTCCCGGTGGCGTGGTCACCGTCGGGCCCCGGTCGGCGTTGCTCACCGACCGGCAACCGGTCGACGGCCTGTCCTGGTCGGACGCTCCCGTCACGGGCCCGCTCGAGTTCCAGTGCTCGGCCCACGGCGCGGTGCGGTCCGGGCGGCTCGACGGGTCGACGATCGAGTGGCGTGAACCGCAGCCTCGGGTGGCCCGGGGCCAGTCGATCGCCGTCTACGCCGACGATCTCGTCGTCGGCGGCGGCGTTGCGGCCTGACACCGACCGTGTCGACGGCGATCGGGGTGCGATGACGAACGGGCGGCGATGACGATCTGCACCACCGACGTCGCCGTCGGCGTCGACGCGCTCCGGCGGGGTGGCCTGGTGGCGTTCCCCACCGAGACCGTCTATGGGTTGGGGGCCGACGCGTCGAACGGCGAGGCGGTGCAGCGGATCTTCACCGCCAAGGGCCGCCCGGTCGGGCATCCGCTCATCGTCCACCTGGCCTCGTCGAGCGACGTCAGCGCGTGGTCGGTGCTCGATGCGGCAACGGCGGTCCAGGTCGACGCGCTCGCCGCCGCATTCTGGCCCGGCCCTCTCACGATCGTGGTCCCCCGCTCCGAGCTGGTGGCCCCGGAGACGGTCGGGGGGCGGCCAACGGTCGGGCTCCGAGTGCCCGATCACCCCGTCGCCCGGGAGCTGCTCGAGGCGTTCGGCGGTGGCGTGGCGGCGCCGTCGGCCAATCGGTTCGGCCACGTCAGTCCCACCACGGCGGCCCATGTCGTCGACGATCTCGACGGTGCGGTCGACGTGGTGCTCGACGGGGGACCGACCCGGGTCGGGGTCGAGTCGACGATCGTCGAGCTCGCCGGCGGGCCGCCCGCTCTTCTGCGACCCGGGGCTGTCACCGCCGAGGAACTCCAGCGGGTGCTGGGGGCGGACGTCCCGTTGGTCGACGACATCGGGGGCGAGGCCCGAGCCTCGGGCATGCTCCGCTCGCACTACGCGCCGCGGGCGGCGGTGGAGGTCGTCGCCGCCGACGCACTGGCCGACACGCTGGCCGCCGCTACCGCTGTCGGCCTAGGCGGCGGCGTAGGCGGTGGTGGCATCGTCGGCGTGGTCGCCCCCGATGATCGGCCCGTCGAGCACAGCCCCAGCTGGCTCCTGCCGACCGACGCCGCCGGCTACGCCGCTCGGCTCTATGGCGCCCTCCGCGATGCCGACCGGGCCGGCGTCGACCGACTCCTCGTCGTCCCGCCGACCTCCGGCCCGCTGCTCACCGCCGTCCTCGACCGCCTCACGAAGGCCGCCGCCCCCCGGTCCTGACACCCGCGCCTGGCCGTTCTGGCGGATGTGACACCCGCGCGCTGTCGTTCTGGCGGATGTGACACCCGCGCCTGGCCGTTCTGGCGGATAGGGGTGCCGGAGTTGGGAGCTGGGTCCGCCAGAACGGGGGATCGTGGGAGCGGGATCCGCCGGAACGGTGTCGACCGACGGGACGGGGAGGCGTCAGGGGCTGGTGGTGTCGGCGACGCCGATGGCGATCGCCCGGATCCGGGCCTCGGTGAGCACGGCGCCCGGGAGGGTCGGGGTGAAGATGAGGCGGTCGGCCTCGGTGGCCACGACGTCGCGGCCCGACGGTGCCCGCAGTCCGAACGGAACCTGCTCGTTCAGCACCACCTCGAGCGACAGCCCACGAGCACCGCCGGTGAGGTCGACGGCGTCGTCGGCGGGCGGGATCGTCGCCGGGCCGAGCGACGCGATGGTCGTGCGTCGCAAAAGGATCGACTCCACGGGGATGACGTGATCGTGGATGACGAACCCGGCCGGCACGAACACCAACCACCGCCGCGACAACTGGTGGAGCACCCGCCCCCCGAGCCACACGGCACCGGCGCCCAGCACCACGGCCACGGCCCCGAGCACGTAGCGCCCGGCGGCGAGCAGCCAGGGGCCAGTGACGAGACCGGCGAACACCACGAGCCAGGCGAGCTGCACCGGCCCGAGCAGCGAGTAGGCGGGTGGGCGGAGCATCATCCGCCGCTCGGACCCGTAGGCCGAGCCGTTGACCTGGCGGTCACCGACGACCGGCAGGTAGATCACGCCGATCGCCAGCGCACCGGCGGCGAGCGCCACGACCAACTCGGGCGACCAGTCGGCTGTGGCCAGTCCCGTCGCCACCACGAGCCCGACGACTGTCGGCGCCGAGATCCGGATCACCGTGAGGCTGATGGCGCTCGGTGCCAGCAACGCCACGAACGCGACGAACCATCCCGCCCACAGGAACACCTCGGCCAGCAGCGGTCCGGGCTCGTCGAAGCGATCGAGTGCAGGTCCGAGGCCGCGGCCGGCGACGAACGGCAACGTCAGCCACACCACCCGAGCTGGCCACAAGCCGAGCCGGTCGAGGAGCGTCGAGACAGCCACCGCTTCAAGTCTGGCCCGCCCACCGGCCCATCCCACCGGCGTCGACCCGTCGAACCTGCGAGCCACCCGGGGGACCGATCTTCGATGTCACCACCCCTGGCTACGATCGGGTCATGCCCGATGGCGCTCCCCCCACACCAGCCGAGACCGAGGATGTTGCCGCCCGAGCCGCCGAGCTGCGGGCCCTGATCGCGTACCACAACGAGCGCTACCACACGCTCGACGCTCCCGAGATCCCCGACGCCGACTACGACGCCCTCGTGAGAGAGCTCCAGTCGATCGAGGCCGACAATCCCGACCTGGCCGCAGCCGACTCACCCACCCAGTCGGTGGGCGCCGCCCCGTCGGCCACGTTCGCCCCCGTCAACCATGCCCTACCGATGATGAGCCTCGACAACGCGTTCGACCGGGACGAGCTCGACGCCTGGGCCGACCGGGTCGCCCGGGGTCTCGACCTCAGCCCCGAAACCGGCGCCGCGGCACCCGTGGGCTACGTGTGTGAGCTGAAGATCGACGGCGTCGCCTGCTCGATCCGCTACGAGGCCGGCGAGCTGGTCCTCGCCGCCACCAGGGGCAACGGACGGGTGGGGGAGGACATCACCGAGAACGTGCGGGGGATCGAGCCGATCCCGAGGCGCCTGGCCACCTCCTCACCGCCGGCCGTGTTCGAGGTGCGGGGCGAGATCTACCTCCCGGTCACCACGTTCGAAGCCCTGAACGAGGCCCAGGAGGCAGCGGGGCTGCCCCGCTATGCCAACCCTCGCAACACCGCGGCCGGGAGCCTCCGCCAGAAGGACCCGGCGGTCACCGCCAGCCGAGGTCTCGAGTTCTGGTCGTACCAGCTCGGCGTGGTCGAGGGCGGTCCAACGCTCGAGGGCCACGGCGACGCGCTCGACTGGATGGCCGAGCTCGGCCTCCCGGTGAACCCGGAGCGGCGGCGGGTCTCGACGGTCGACGAGGTCGCGTCCTTCGCTGAGCACTGGCTCGAGCACCGCCACGACCTCGACTACGAGATCGACGGTGCGGTGGTGAAGGTCGATCGGCTCGTGCGACAGCGGGCCCTCGGCTCCACGGCCAAGGCCCCCCGGTGGGCCATCGCCTACAAGTTCCCCCCGGAGGAGCGCACCACGAAGCTGGTGGAGATCCAGGTGTCGATCGGGCGCACCGGCAAGGCCACGCCGTTCGCGGTGCTCGAACCGGTCTTCGTCGGCGGTTCGACCGTGCGGATGGCCACCCTCCACAACCAGGACCAGGTCGCGCTCAAGGACGTCCGCCCCGGCGACACCGTCATCGTCCGGAAGGCCGGTGACGTCATCCCCGAGGTGCTCGGGCCCGTCCTGTCGGAGCGTCCGCCCCGGCTCCGGAAGTGGAAGTTCCCCACCGCCTGTCCGGCCTGCGGCAACGAGCTCGTCCGCCCCGAGGACGAGGCTCACACGTTCTGTGTCAACCCGGCGTGCCCCGCCCAACGGCAGACGAGGATCGAGCACTTCGCGTCGCGTGGGGGGATGGACATCGAGGGAATGGGGGAGAGCCGCGTTGCCCTCTTCATCGAGCAGGGCCTGATCGCCGATGCTGGCGACATCTACGGAATCGACTGGGATCGGGTGGCGGACCTCGAGGGCTTCGGCCAGTTGTCGATCGACAACCTCCAGGCCGCGATCGACGCGTCGAAGAAGCGACCGCTGGCGAATCTGCTCGTGGGGCTCGGTATCCGACACCTCGGACCGGCGGGGGCCGAGTCATTGGCTGCGTCGTTCGCCGACATCGACGCGCTGGCGACCGCCACCGTCGAGGAGATCGCCGCCATCGACGGGGTCGGTCCCACCATCGCCTGCAGCGTGGCCGAGTTCTTCGCCTCCGAGGAGGCCCCGGCGCTGATCGACAAGTTCCGGGCCGCCGGCGTGAACCTGGAGGGCAGCACCCCCTCTGACACGCCTCAGGTGCTGGCTGGGATGTCGGTGGTGGTGACCGGCACACTCGACGGCTTCAGCCGCGACGAGGCCGCCGTGGCGATCAAGAGCCGCGGAGGGAAGAACCCGGGGTCGGTCTCGAAGAAGACCACCGCGGTCGTGGTGGGGGCCGAGCCCGGCGCGTCGAAGCTCAGCAAGGCCGAGGAGCTCGGCGTGCCCGTGCTCGACGAGGGCGGCTTCCTCCGCCTCCTCGACACCGGCGAGCTACCCGAAGCCGAACCGCAACCAGAATCAGAAGCGACGGCCTGACCGGCACCCACTCACAGGACGTCGAATCGCACCTCGGTGATCACACAACTCGCAGGGCCGTCCTCCACCCGATAGACGCACGCCTGCATCACGTTGTTCGTGGCCCGGAGGATCTCCCCGTTGGGGCAGTCCTCCTCGGGGCCGAACGTGTAGATCGACAACGACCGCGAGGCCGTCACCTCGTCGGTGATCCTGCCCGCCTCGTCGAGGTTCACGTTCATCCGCTCTGGTGGGATCGCCACGCCGTTGATGGTCAGCGTGGCTGCGTAGCCCTCGATCAGGTCGACGCCGACGGGCTCGCGGCAGGCGCTCGCCTCCCCCGAGCGGGGGAGGAAACCCTCGATCGGGCCGACCGGCCCGTCGTTCCCGGTCGCCGGGGAGGCGGAATCACCCCCGCCGGCACCTCCCGATGTTGCGCCTCCATCGATGGCGCCGCCGCTGTCACCAGCCCCCGCCACGACCGGTCGCTGGTCCTCGGGGAGGCGTTCTCCCTGGAACACGATCCCGACCACCAAGGCGATGGCTGCGCCGCCAATCAAGGCCATCGTCACCAGTCGTTGTCGCGCCGGGGAGACCACGGAACCATTGTGCCGCCGAGTCGTCCGGTCCAGGACATCAACACAATAAGCTGGCTCCTCCGGCGGGCTACATCACTACCAAGGGCACGCCGGACATGTCAGTACGCAACGAGAACGAGGAAGCTGGCCACCACGTCGGTCGACTGCTCGGTGAGCGGTATCGACTGATCAGCCTGCTCGGCTCCGGGCGATCCGCCCACGTCTATCTGGCCGACGATCTCTCCCTCGGTCGCCCGGTGGCGGTCAAGCGACTCAACCGCCGGGGCCTCGCCGACGATCGGGTGCAGCGGCGCTTCCTGGCCGGGATCAACGCGGTCGATCAACTGGCCCATCCCAATCTGCTCGCGGTGCACGACTGGGGCCACGATCACACCGGCCCGTATCTCGTCACCGAGCTCCTGCTGGGTGGCAGCCTGCGCGACATGGCCGAGCGGCCGGTCGTGCTGTCGCCGTCGCAGGGACTGCTCGTGGCGCTGCAGGTGGCATACGGCCTCGACCACGCCCACGCCCTCGGCTGGGTGCACGGCGACATCACCCCCGGCAAGCTGCTGTTCGGGCCGGAGGGGCGGCTCCGACTCTCCGGGCTCGTGATCGCACGACCCGACACGGGGGCGGTGTTCGCCGATCCGTCGCGGGCGGCGGCCGACGCCGTGCGGTACGCCCCGCCCGAGCGGGCGGGCCACGGGCCGATCGACGGCGCCGGCGACCTCTATGCCCTGGTCCTCACGATCGTCGAGGCGGTGACCGGCGAGGTGCCGCTCCTCGGCCCGGACGCATCGACGACGATGGCACTCCGCCGGGCCCACGATGTCGGTCCACTCGATCGGTTGGGCGCGCTCGGTGATGCGCTGGAGCCCGCAGGCCGAGCCGACCCCGCCGAGCGACCGACAGCCAGCGAGCTGGTCGATCTCCTCACCGGCGCGGCCCGCACGCTGCCTCGCCCCGACCGGCTGCCGCTCGTGCACCACAACCTCGATCCGACCGCCCGGCGTTACCTCGGCGCCGATCCCGACCTCGATCTCGACTCGGACATCGATCTCGACTCGGACCTCGATCTCGACTCGGACCTCGATCTCGATTCGGACGTCGATCTCGGCTCGGACGTCGATCTCGATTCGGACGTCGATCTCGAGCCGGTCGATGCGGGTGGCGACCTCGATCTGCGGCTCCGACTCGATCTCCGAGGCGACAACGGCTCTGATGACGACCGCCATGGCGGTTGGGAGGACGACGAGATCGTAGTGGTCGGCGACGACGTCGGACCGGCGCGTCGCTCGAGCGACCACGTGAGCTACGAGCCGATACTGCGGCCGGACTCGCTGCAGACGGGACTCACCGCACGGCCGGGTGGTCGGAGCCCGCTGCCGATCGAGGATCGTCGCGAGTCGCTGCGATCCGACGACGTGACGGTCATCCAACGACCCCCGGCCCAGCTGCGACCCACGACGCCGGTCACCGTCCCCGCTGCCGATGCCAGACTTGCCGATGCCAGACCTGCTGCTGATGCCAGTCCAGTCGCCCACACCCACCGTGGTGGCTACGCCGGGCACGTTCCCGACGCCCATCGCGCCGGCGTCGGCCCCAACGGCGAGGTCGGCCCCGACGGTGACGGCCGCCGTCACCAGCAACGGCGTCAAGGGGAGCGGCCGGCGACGTCGTGGCTCGACGATGCCAAGCTGGAGCCGGACCCGACCCGGCCGGTCTCGGCGCCATCGGCGAACGATCAGGGCGGTCTGGCCCGTCCGAGCCGTCTCGCCGACCCATCCGACGTGGCGGCCGACCACACGCACCCTGTTCCGATGGGGCGGCCTGGCGCCCACGACTGGCCGCGGGTCGAGCTCGACGACCTTCCGCGCTTGCAGCCGAGGTCCGAGCCAGCCGCGGATTCCGAGCGTCGCCCGCCGATCGTGGAGCTGTCGGCGCCGCTGAGCCTCTCCCGCGTGATCGACGAGCGCGAGGTCGGCCCGCCGACCGGCACCCCGCGCGACGAGGCTGCTCCCGGTTCACCGATGTCGTTCGCCCCCGAGCTCGATGGCCCCGGTATCGATGGCCCCGATACGGATGATCCCGAACTGGTCGGACCTGATTTCGACAGCTCCGACCTGGACGTCCCGGAGCTCGTCGGCCCAGCGCCCAGGACCCAGGCACATGAAGCCGATCGTCCGTACGAGCGCCACCGCCCGGTCCAGGACGACCACCAGCCCCGCGTCGATCAACAGCCCCACGTCGATCATCAGCCTCGAGCCGACCAGCAGCCCCAAGCCGGGGAAGCGCCACACCGCTCGGTGCTGGCGGGCGACCACCACGTCAGCGATGACGACGTCGACCTCGACGACGTCGACGTGTTCGCCTCGGCCGCTCGTCAGGCCCGCCCACCGGAGCCGGGTCGGCTCGGGCTTCCGCCCGCGGCTGGGCGTCCCTCGCCCGCTGCTCAGCCGCTCACCCCGTGGCTCTCCTCGGCGATGCACAAGCTCCGCACCGAGGGCCCGCCGGCACGGTTGACGATGGTCGTCGTCATCGGTGTGCTCGCGCTGTTGATGGTCGCCGCGATCGGGCTCCGGCTGACCGACGACGCCGACACCGACGCGTCGGCCGCCACGCTGGGCGACGATGGCTCCGATCCGGCGGCAAGCGCGGCGCCGACGGTGGGCTCCTATGTGGGTCGTGAGGTGGGAGCGGCCCGGGCCGACGCCGCAGCCAACGGATGGGAGCTGAAGACGATCCGGATCTGGCGTGACGGCACGGCGCCGGGCGAAGTGGTGGAGCAGACCCCGGTGGCCGGCGCTGCGTTGGAGCCCGGTGGTCGACTCGACGTCGTGGTCTCCCAGGGACCCGAGCTCGTCTCGATCCCGTCGGTCGTCGGTAGCACCGCGGATGAGGCGATCGAGATGCTCGTCGACGCTGGGCTGATCGTCGGCACCGTCACCGAGATCGACAGCGACGCCGACCCGGGCTCCGTGATCGCGACATCGGTCGACGGGCCCGAGCCCTCGGCGACCGTCGTGGAGCGCGGTGCCTCCGTCGACCTCGTCCTCAGCGCTCGGGGTGAGGCCGAACCCATGCCGTCGTTCGTCGGTCTCACACTCGAGCAGGCGATCGCCCAAGCCAACGAGCTGGGTGTCGAGCTGCGGCGCGACACCGTGGCCTCGACCTACTGGGACGAAGGTCTCGTGGCCGACACGACGCCGCCCACCGACAGCCCGATCCGGCCCGGCGACGTGGTCACGATCTACCTGTCGACCGGCCCCCCCGGCTCCTAGTCGTCGATGGTGAAGGCCTGCATCTGCTCGTACATCTCCGAGGCGGCCGAGAGGCTCCCGTCGTCGGGTGGCCCGCCCGCCTGCAGCGCGAGCAGCTTCGATGCGTCGCCGTCCACGAAGATCTTCCCGGCCAGGAACGCCTGCATCACGGCCTGCTGATCGCGGGTGACGAACGCCGCCTTGGCCGTGTGGTAGTCGACGGTCACGGTGAGCTCGGGGTCGTCGAGGTGTCCCCGCTCGATGATGATCTGACCGGTGCTCGAGTCGATGTGACCCCGGAGGTCGTCGGCGCGGTGGGGGATGTCGGTGACGATGACGTTGAGCCGGACGACCATCGGCGGCGTGGGGATCCGGTCCTCGTAGCGGGCCCGGAGGGCCTTGGCCTCGTCGATCCACTCGTCGGACAGGAAGGGGTACGCCGTCACGGCTGAACACGGTAGCCCCATCGCGGAACATCGTTCGTACTGGGGAGGCACCACCGGCTACCGTGGACTGGTCATGGCTACGGGACCCGACCGGAAGACCGGCCGCCAGCTCCGGCTCGAGACCCGTGAGCGGAATCCGCTGTGGAAGAACCGGCCGCTCAAGATCGACATGGACATCTGCATCAACTGCGATGCCTGCTTCCGGGCCTGTCCGAAGCCGTTCGGTGCGATCTTCAACCACGACATCGACGTGATCATCATCCCCGAGCTGTGCTCCGGGTGCGACAAGTGCATCGAGCCCTGCCCGGTCGACTGCATCCATCCCGACCCCGACTGGGAGCCGTCGCCCGACTCGTGGTGGCAGGAACCGCTGACCAACGATCCCTACACCTGAGCTGACAGAGCTGTTCGTTCTCTGCAGGCGGGCCTTACCCTTGAGCCCGTGTCCGATTCCCAGCCGGCGTTGACCCGCGACGACGTGGCCAAGGTGGCCCAACTCGCCCTGCTCGACCTCGACGACGACGAGCTCGACCGTTTCGCTGGTCAGCTCGGCCGCGTCCTCGACCGGGCCCAGGAGCTCGAAGCGTTCGACGTCGACGACCTCCCGCCGACCGCCCACCCGTACCCGCTCGTCAACGTGTTCCGACCGGATGCCCCCGAGGTCGACGTCGACGTCCGAGAGGAGGCGCTCGCCGCCGCCCCCGAGGCCGAGGACCACCAGTTCAGGGTGCCGCCGGCGCTGGGGGAGGCGCCATGACCACCTACGGACCAGCTGCCGACGGCCACCCCACCGTGGTCGACATCGCTGCCGCGGTGCGATCCGGCACCACCAGCGCCTCCGACGTGCTCGACGAGCACCTCGCCAGGATCGACGCCGCCGATGGCGAGATCCATGCCTTCAATCACGTCATGGTCGACGAGGCCCGCGTCGCAGCCGCCGCCGTCGACGACACGGTCGCCGCCGGCGACGACCCCGGCCCGCTCGCCGGGGTGCCGGTCGCCCTGAAGGACAACCTCTGCACCCGGGGGGTGCCCACCACCTGCTCGTCGAGGATCCTCGAAGGCTGGCGACCCCCCTACGACGCCACCGTCGTCGAGCGGCTCCGCGCCGCCGGTGCGGTCATCGTCGGCAAGACCAACCTCGACGAGTTCGCCATGGGGTCGTCCACCGAGAACTCGGCGTTCGGTCCCACCCGCAACCCGCACGATCCCAGCCGGGTGCCGGGCGGGTCCTCCGGTGGCTCCTCGGCCGCGGTCGCCGCCGGGTTCGCCGCCCTCGGGTTCGGATCCGACACCGGCGGCTCGATCCGGCAACCGGCCGCCCTGTGCGGCGTGGTCGGCGTCAAGCCCACCTACGGCGGGGTGAGCCGCTACGGGCTGATCGCCTTCGCCAGCTCCCTCGACCAGATCGGACCGTTCACCCACACCGTGGCCGACGCGGCAGCATCCCTGGCGGTGATCGGCGGTCACGACCGGCGCGACTCCACCTCGATCCCGAAGCCGTTCCCCCCGGTCGTCGACCACCTCGACGATGGGGTCGACGGGCTCCGGGTCGGCGTGATCAGCGAACTGGCCGGCGGGGGGCTCGACGGGTTCGAGCCGGAGGTGCTGGCCCGCACCAACGAGGCGGCCGATGCGCTGTCGGCCGCCGGGGCGAAGGTCGAGTCGGTGTCGGTGCCGTCCACGGTCGCCGGCCTGTCGGCCTACTACATGATCGCCCCGGCCGAGGCGTCGTCGAACCTCGCCCGCTACGACGGCGTGCGCTACGGGCTCCGCCGCGACGGGCCGAACACCGCATCGATGATGGCCGCCACCCGCAGCGCCGGGTTCGGCGAGGAGGTCAAGCGGCGGATCATGCTCGGCACCTACGCCCTGTCGGCTGGCTACTGGGACGCGTTCTACGGCCGGGCCCAGCGGGTCAGGACCGTCATGATCCGGGAGTTCGAACAGGTCTACGAGAACTTCGATCTGCTGCTCTCGCCCACCTCGCCGTGCGTGGCGTTCCCGTTCGGGGCCAAGGCCGACCCGCTCACGATGTATCTGAACGACGTGTGCACGATCCCGTCGAACCTGACCGGCCAGCCGGCGATCTCGGTGCCGTTCGGCACCGGCGAGGGCGGCCTTCCGGTGGGGGTGCAGGTGCTCGCCCCGCTGCTCGGCGAGGTCGACATGTTCCGAGCCGCCCGCGCCCTGGAGGAGGTCAGCCCATGACGGCGACAGAATCGACGGTCATCGACGAGTCCGACCTCTTGGGCGACCGCTGGGAGATGGTCGTCGGCCTCGAGGTCCACGCCGAGCTGGCCACGGCCACCAAGATGTTCTCCCCCGCCCCCAACGAGTTCGGCGGCGAGCCGAACACGAACGTCCACCCCGTGTGCCTCGGGCTCCCGGGCACGCTCCCGGTGGTGAACGAGAAGGCGGTGGAGCTGTCGATCCGCACCGGGCTGGCCCTCAACTGCACGATCCAGCGGTGCATCTTCGCCAGGAAGAACTACTTCTACCCCGACATGCCGAAGGACTACCAGATCAGCCAGTACGAGGAGGCGCTCAACGTCGACGGCTGGCTCGAGCTCCCGTCCGGCTCCACCGTCAGGATCGAGCGGGCCCACATGGAGGAGGACACCGGCAAGTCCACCCACGTCGGCGTGTCGGGCAGGATCCACGACGCCGGCTACTCCCTCGTCGACTACAACCGGGCCGGCGTTCCCCTCCTCGAGATCGTGAGCCACCCCGACATCCGCGGCCCCGAGCAGGCCAAGGAGTACGTGGAGGAGCTCCGGTCGATCCTCGTGGCCATCGGCGCCAGCGACGGGAAGATGGAGGAGGGCTCACTCCGGGTCGACGCCAACGTGTCGGTCCGACCGAAAGGGTCCGACGAGCTCCGCACCCGGTGCGAGATCAAGAACGTCAACTCGTTCCGCTCGATCGGGCGGGCCATCGAGTACGAGGCCAGACGCCACGTCGAGCTGTACGAGGCCGGCGACCGGCCCATCCAGGAGACCCGCCACTGGGACGAGGAGGCCGGCCGGACCCGGCCCGGCCGATCGAAGGAGGAAGCGGAGGACTACCGGTACTTCCCCGACCCCGATCTCCTGCCGATCGAGCCCTCGCCCCAGTGGATCGACGAGATCCGGGCCGCCCTCCCCCCGCTCCCCCGGGATCGTCGGCAGGCGCTGATCGAGCGCGGGGCCGACGCCCGGGCAGCGGCGATCGCCGTCGGCCGTGACCTCGATCGGCTCGCCGTCGGGGCCCTCGATGCGGGGGCCGACGCGGGACGGGTGCTCACCCACATCGCCAACAACCTCGCCGTCGACGGCGCCGACCGGCTCGACCCGGCGAACTTCGCCGCCCTCGTGCAGCTCGAGACCGACGGGTCGCTCACCGCCACCCAGGCCAAGCAGGTGCTGGCCGAGATGGTGGACACCGGCGACGACCCGGCGTCGATCGCGGCCGCCCGGGGGTTCGAGGCGATGGACACCGGCGAGCTCGAATCGATCCTCGACGGGATCATCGCCGAATCGGGCGACGAGTGGCAGCGCTTCGTCGACGGCGACCGCAAGCTCCAAGGCTTCTTCACCGGCCAGGTGATGAAGGCCACGAAGGGCCAGGCCGACGGGAAGGCGGTCGCCCAGCTCCTCGCCCAGAAGCTCGCGGCGGGCTGAGCGCGCCGCAGGGTTTGAGCTCACCCGTCAGGCCCGGTCGGGAAGGGCGGGGCTGACGGTCAGCCATCGGTCGCTCCGCCACCGCCACCACACCGCGACCGCTCGCCCCACCATGAAGGTGGTCAGCGCGGTCCAGAGCCAGCCGAGCCCGCCGTCGAGCACCAGCACGAGCGAACCCAACGCGATGAACCCGAGCGACACCACCATCATCGACCGGCCGAGGTAGGCGAAGTCGCCAGCCCCGATCAGGATCCCGTCGAGGGCGAACACGTATCCGTTGACCGGTTCCGACAACGCGACCCAGATCATGATGAACGCGGCGGTGGCGATCACCGCCGGATCGTCGCTGAAGATCCCGGCGATCCGCTCTCGGGCCACGAGGATCACGAGGCCGAGCACCCCACCGACCGCGACGTCGAGTTGAATCATGCGGCGGGCCGCGTCCTTCGCTCGTTCCGGTAGGCCGGCGCCCAGCCATCGTCCGGTGAGGGCCTGCCCGGCGATGGCGATCGCATCGAGCGACAGCGCCATGGTCGACCACAACTCGGTCGCCACCTGATGGGCGGCGACCTCGACCACTCCGTCGCCGGTCCTGGCCGCCACCGAGGTGGCGAAGGTGAACGATCCCCGCAGCGCCAGCGTCCTGAGCACCAGCGGTTGCCCGGCGACGAGGAGGCGTCGCACCTGGGTCCAGTCGACCCGCAGGCTCTGCCCCAGCGCCCTGGCCCACCCGATCACCCGGACGCCGTAGACCGCACCCACACCCATCTGGGCGACCACGGTGGCGAGGGCCGACGCCCCGATGCCGAAGCCGAGCCCATAGATCAGTACCACCTCGATCCCGAGGTTGGCCGCGTTGCCGGCCAACGCGATCACGAGCGGGGTCCGCGTGTTCTGGCGCCCGTGGAACGCCCCGGCCCCGGCGAGCGACACGAGCAGGAACGGGATGCCGAACGCGCTGACCGACAGGTAGGTCTCGCCCGCCGCGAGCGCAGCGCCCTCACCGCCGAGCCAGCGGAGGAACCACGGGCCGGCGAACGTCACCACCGCGACGAAGAACGCGCCGAGGAGCACCGCCAACCACACCCCCTGCACCGAGGCACGGGCCGCATCGGCCTCGCGACCGCCACCGATCAGGCGGGCGACCGAGGCCGTGGTCCCGTAGGCGAGGAAGATCATCAGGCCGTGGACCGTCAACAGCACGTTGGAGGCCAACGCCAGGCCCGCCAGCTCGTTCGTGCCGAGGTGACCGACGATCGCCGTGTCGGCCAGCACGTACAGCGGAGCGGCGACGAGCGTGCCGAAGGCCGGCACGGCGAGTCGTGCGATGTCACGGTCGTACTCGGAGCGCAGGACCGGCCGGAGGTTCACCGCAGGACACGGTATTGGGCTGCCGGCCGACCGGGCGAGGTCCTCGGCAGGCCGTTCAGGCCACGTTGGTGCGGGCGAGACGCCAGGCGGTCAGTGCGACGGCGAGCAGCGACACCGCGATCGGGGTGGCGATCCCGAAGCCGAGCGATCGTTCCGCCAGCGGCAGGGTGGTGACATCGGTGAGCTTGGCCAGCACCGACGTGGGGTAGGTGTTGATCGACAGCCGGGCCGCCCCCTGCCCGACCCGGGCGACGAAGAACTCCCACACGAACACGTACACGAGGCCCCAGATCAGCGCCCGTCGGAGCATCAGTCCGATCAGGGTGAACGCAGCCGAGTACGCGACCGATGCCAGCGCCACCGAGGCCGCCACCGCCAGGGTCACCCGGGTGTCGCCCCGGGAGCCGATCGCAGCGGCGACCGTCAGGGGGAACACGGTGAGCGGGACGGCCACCGTGGCCGACGACAGCCACGCCGCGACCGCCAACACCCACCGCGGTGCGGGCCGGATCCACAGGTAGACGAGGGTCTCGTCCTCCACCAGCTGGCCCAGTGAGGAGCTGGCGAGCACCAGCGACAGGATCGGCACCGACAGGCCGAGGCCGAAGACCGACAGCACCTCCACGATGTCCGGCGCGCTTCCGGCCTGGTTGGCTCGGGCGATCAGCACGGCGAGGAAGATCGCGAGGCCGCCGAACGTGCCCGCCAGCAGCAATCGACCTCGGGTGAGCTGCTGGTTGAGCAACAGGCGGTACACCGCGCCGAGCACGGGGAGGCTCGACCCCGACCGGGGGTCGGCCGGCTCGCTCCGAGGTGGGGGAGCAGCGGGTGGCGACCACGTGCCGGTCATGACGATCCCCCGCCGACGAGGTAGCGGAACACGCTCTCCAGGTCGTCGTCGAGCGGGGTGACCTCCTCCAGTCGGGCTCCCTGCTGCTGGCAGATCGCCGGGATGTTGCGGCGGAGCGCTCGGGCGTCGAGCGTGGTCACCTCGATCTGCTGCTCGTCGATCACGTCGCAGCTGGAGATCGAGCCGCCGTGCAGGAGGTGGGAACCGACCTGTCGGGCCGAGCTGCAACGGATCCGGATCCGGAGCGGCTGATCGTCCATCAGGGCCCGGATCGCCCGGTAGTCACCCTGCGCCGCCAGACGGCCCTTGGCCACCACCAACACGTGGGAACCGAACCGCTCGACCTCGTCGAGCACATGGCTGGAGACGAGCACGGTCCGCCCCTCGGCCCCGAGCCGCTTGAACAGCTCGATCATGTGGCGACGCTGGCGGGGATCGAGCCCGTTGAGCGGCTCATCGAGCACGAGCACGTCTGGCCGGTGGACGATCGCCTGGGCGATCTTCACCCGCTGCCGCATGCCTTTCGAGAACGCTCCCAGCGGGCGGGCCAGGTCGGGGTCGAGCTCCACCTCGAGCAGTGCCTCGCGGGCACATGCCTCCGGGTCGGTCAGGTGGCTCATGGTCGCCGCCAACCGAACCACGTCGAGCGCCCGCTCCCGCTCGAACACGCCGTCCTGCTGGGGCACGAGGCCGAGCGCAGCTCGGGCGGCACGGTCGGTCCGAGGGTTCCCGCCGCGCACCGACACGTCGCCGGTGGAGGGGGCGGTCAACCCGCAGATCAGCCGGATCAGGGTGGACTTGCCGGCGCCGTTCGGTCCGAGGAGCGCGGTGACGCCGGGCCGAACGGCGAACGTCACGTCGGAAACCGCGACGAGACTGCCGAACGACTTCGACAGCCCCTGGGCCACCACGGTGGCATCGGTCGGGGGCCAGGGCTCGTCGGCCGGTGGCGGCGGCAAGCCGACCGGCGTGGCCGGAGCAGGTGGGGACGCCGGTGCTGGCGGCGCAATCGGCGGGGTCGACGGTGCAGGCGGGATCTGGCTCATCGGCGCACCAGCAATCGACGGTAGCGGTGCCAGATCCAGGCGACCGAGGCCGCCACCCACGCCCCCCAGGCGAGCCACAGCGTCCACGTGGGGTTCTGCGACGACGACCAGCCGCCGATCTCGCCGTGGATCCGGAAGATCAGCGCCCGGGGGAGGAACAGCAGGTTGGCGAGCCGGAAGATCGGGTCGAGGTCGGCCTCGCCGACCATGATGTCGGTCACGATGGCCGACCCGGGAATGAGGGCCAGGATCGTGGCCGTGGCCACCGGGATCCGGTCGGTCGATGCCGCCACCGCCAGACCGATCGCGGTGTAGAGCACGCCGAGCACCGCGGACGACACGACGATCTGCACGAACGTCTCCAGCCACTGGCCGAACCCGTCCGGCCCCATGTTCTGCAAGCTGAACGCGATGAGCATCAGCAACGGTGGGCCCAGCGTGACCGCCAGCAGGAGGACGAACACGCTGATGGCCTTGCCGAACAGGTAGTTGGGGCGGTCGAGCGGTGACGCCAGGTACACGCCGAGCAGGCCGGTTCGCCGGTCGGCGCACAACAGCTCCGGCGACACGAACCCGGCGAGCAGGTAGATCGTGGCCGAGACGAACCCGTAGTACTCGGCGTAGGTCGGCAGGAACTGCTCGGTGTCGATCGGGATCAGGGCCGCCAACCCGATGAACACCGCAGCGGGGAGGTAGGCCATCCCGATGATCGCGAGCGGGATCACCTTGTAGCGGGCCGCCCGCCCGAGGCCGACGGCGTGGCGGAGGCTGTGCTTCACCAGCGTCCGCATCGAGCCGGCCATCCCGGTCCGGGGCCCGTCGTAGCGGCGGTAGCCCTGGTCGTAGATCCGGGCTTCCCCGGCGAGATCGGTCATCCGAGGCTCTCCAGGAACACATCCTCCAGGCTGAGCTGCCGCCGACCGAGGCGGACGATTCCCACCTCGGCCGCCACGCAGGCGTCGCGGGTGGCGTCGTACAGCATCATCGGGTCGGCCGAGAACGCGTCGACGGCGCCGCCCTCGACCGTGAGCCGGGCCCCGTCGACGCTCACCGTCGCACCGATGGCCTCGAGCTGATTGGCGACGGCGGCGATCTGGCCACCGGAGCCGTCGACCACGACCGCCAGGCCGCCGTCGCTCTCGCCCCGCAGCTCGGTCAGGGGTCCCGCAGCGAGGGTCCGGCCGTCGCCGATGATCACCGCGTGGTCACAGATCCGCTCGACCTCGTCGAGCAGGTGCGAGGAGAGCAGCACGTTGATCTCGAAGCTCGTCGCCACCCGTCGGATCAGGTCGAGCATGGCGTCGCGCTGGACCGGGTCGAGGCCGTCGGTAGGTTCGTCGAGGAGGATCAGGCGGGGGTCGTGGGCGATGGCCTGGGCCAGCTTCACCCGTTGCCGCTGCCCGGTGCTCATCGTGCCCATCGGCCGGAACCGTTCCTCGCCGAGCCCGACGAGCCACAGCGCGTCGCTGGCCCGGGTGGTGGCCTCGGGGCCGGGCAGGCCGTGGAGCTCGGCCACGTGGCGCACGAACTCGTCGGCCCGGAGGTCAGGGGGGAGGGTGTGGTGCTCCGGGGCGTACCCGGTGAGCGCTCGAACCTCGGCCCCGCCCCGCCACGGATCACGGCCATAGACCGACAGCCCGCCGTCGTCGACCGGGTGCAGCCCGAGGATCATCCCGAGGAGGGTGGTCTTGCCGGCGCCGTTGGCGCCGAGGAGGCCCGTGATGCCGGCGTGGATGTCGAAGCTCACGTCGTCGAGGACGGCGACGTCGCCGTAGCCCTTGCGCACGCCCCGCGCGCTCACCAGCACGGCGCCATCGTTCATGCTTTTTGCGCCTTCGACAGTGGGCTCATGTCAGTGTGTTCATGTCCGACCGACCCGGCGACCTTTCACCCTGTCTCATCTGCCTGTTGGGCCAGGAAGTCGACGGTCCGCTTCCACGCCAGCTCCGCCGCATCGGGGTCGAAGTTCTCGCCGGCCTCGAAGAACCAGTGCTTCGTGCCCGGATAGGTGTGGAACTCGGTCGACTGGCCGCCGAGTCGGATGAACGACTCGGTGACCACCTTGTCGTCGTCGCTCACGATGTGGTCATCGGTGGCGAAGTGGCCCTGGTACGCCGCGGTGGCCTCGTCGAAGTCGATCGACTGGGCTCCGTAGAACGCCACGACCGCATTGATGGTCGACCCGAGCCTGGCCGACAGCCACAGTGCGAGCGACGCTCCCATCGAGAAGCCGAGCACCGCGATCGGCCGGTTCGGATCGTCGGCCACGGCCCGCAGCGTGTGGGCTGACGACATCACGAGCCCGGACAGCTCATCGGGATCGGCGCCGGCGAGCACGGCCTCCCCCTCGGCCTCGGTCGCCGGTTGGACACCGTCGAAGAGGTCGGGGGCGACGACGGTGTAGCCCTCGCCGGCCAGGCGCCGGCAGAAGTCGCGGACCCAGTCGTTCAGCCCCCACCACGAGTGCAGCACGAGCACGCCCGGTCCCTGCGAGCCCCCTGGCGGGTCGACGAGGAACGCCTCGCCGGCTCGGCGATTCGTGAACGGTGACGACGACTCGCCCATGGATCCGACCATACATGAACCCGGCCCGGCGCAGTCCCGTCACGGAATCGTAAACATGCGGGTACCGGGCTCTACCGCTGGGCTTCCCTACTGTGTAACAGTGAAGGGGAGTTCGATGAACATTCTTCGCGCCGCTTGGCGATTCATCGTCGACGTTGCCCTTCGCTGGTACCGGGCCGGGGTCGGTGATCTCGCGGCCGGTGTGACCTTCTGGATCCTCGTCTCGCTCCCCGCGTCGATCCTCGCATTGCTCGCTGCGCTCGACCCACTCGAGCGGATCCTGAGCATCTCGTTCTCCACCCGGATCGAGCAGAACGTGGTGGGCTTCGTCGATCGGCTCTTCACGTCGGAGGGCAGCAGCGTGAAGAGCGCAGTCGAGTCGCTGTTCGACCAGGACCCGAACTCCGGGCTGTTGACCGTGTCGTTGGTGGTCGCCATCTGGTCGGTCAGCAGGGGGTTCGCCGGGCTGATCCGCGCTCTCGACGACATCTACGAGGTGGTGGACGGTCGCCCGTGGTACCACACCCGGGTCGTCGCGGTGATCCTCGGCTTCGGCAGCATGCTCGTCTCGGTCCCGCTCGTGATGGTGGAGCGGCTCGTGTGGGACGCGTTGCCCGACGGTCCCCTCGAACGGTTGGCCCGTGGCCTGGTGGCCCTCGCGGTGTTGATCGTGTGGGCATCGACGATCTACCACTTCGGCCCGGCCCAGCGAAGCCGTTGGCGCCACGACCTGCCGGGGGCGATCACCGCCGCAGTCATGTGGTGGCTGCTGTCCACCGGCTTCGGTTGGTACGTGTCGCTCACCGCCGGTGCCAACGAGGTCACCGCCGCCATCGGTGCCGGCCTCCTCGCGCTGACCTGGGTGTGGCTCGCTGCCCAGGTGCTCCTCATCGGCGGCGTCGTCAACTTCCTCTACGGGCAGAACCGCGCCATCCCCCGGGCTCGGCACACCTGGAACATCAACGATCGGATCACCGGCGAGTGGCGCCGGATCAGCGATCGCGACCACGACGACGCCACCATCGTCCCGGCCCCGACCGGTGAGATCAGATCGGTCGGACCGCCGCGTCACGACGACCGCGAGGAGCAGGCGGACCCGGTGACGCGGATCCGCTGATCGTCCAGTCGCCGCCGGGTTCAGTCGAGCCCGGCCAGGAACGCGAGCAGGGCGGCGTTGACCTCGGCGGGGTGCTCCTGTTGCAGCCAGTGGCCGGCGCCCTCGATCAACTCGAGGTGGCGCAGGTCGGTCAGCGCGGCCTCCATGCCGGCGATCGCGTCGGGCGTGTTGCCGGCGATCATGTCGGTGGAGCCGCCCATGTAGAACGACGGCTGGTCGATCGTCGCCCCCACGAACGGGGCCAGTGCGCCGGGCAACCGGTTGATGTTCCGGTACCAGTTGAGGCCGCCCCGAATGCCGGCCGCCGCAAGTTCCTCGGCGTAGAAGTCGACGTCGGCCTCGGTCAGCCACGGCGGCAACTCGTCGGGCACGACGAGCTGGGCCGACAGCGATTCCCCGGCCGGGAAGTGGCCGTCCCAACCGGCCGGCACGTCGCCGTTGGCGACGGCATCGCCGGAGATCGTGTAGAGGAAGCCCCGCACGTTGCGGGCGAGGTCGGCCTCGAAGTCGGCTTCGGCTTTGCCTGGTTCCTGGAAATAGAGCCGGTAGTAGTCGCGGTCGTCGCCGGCCGCGAGCCGCATGAGGTCGTCGACCGTGAGACCGTCGGGCAGCTCGCCGGTCGGCGGGGTGTAGGGCACGCTCAGCGCACCGACGGCCCGGAACACGTCGGGCCGCATCAGCGCGGCGTACCAGGCGACCGGGGCGCCCCAGTCGTGGCCGATGATCACCGCCGACGATTCGCCGAGCCCGTTCACGAGGCCCACCGCATCACCGACGAGATGGCTGATCGTGTAGGTGCCGATGTCGTCGGGCGCCGTCGTCTTCCCGTAGCCCCGCATCGAGGGGGCGACCACCCGGAAGCCCGCCTCGGCCAGGGGGCCGAGCTGGTGTCGCCACGAGTACCACGACTCCGGGAACCCATGGCACAGCACCACCAGCGGGCCTTCGCCCCGGGTCACGTAGTGGATCGTGATCCCGTTCGCCTCCAGCTCGCCGTGTTCGATCGCGTCATGGTCCCAGGTGGTCACCGGATCAGTTTAGGATCGACCTGCATGCAGGGCCCGTCTCGCCGTGACCACCGCCTGAGCCGCCGACTGTTCCTCACCGAGCTCGGCCGCCGCACCGTCGCCGTCACGGTCCTCGGCGCCGTCTCGACGATCGCGGCGGCGTGTAGCTCCGATTCGTCGTCGTCCTCGTCCTCGTCCTCCCCGCCCACTGCGCTCCGGTGGGAGCGGGCGAACTTCGGGTTCGTGTCGGCGTACGTGCTCGCTCGGGGTGACGAGGTGGCGGTCGTCGACACGGGCACCGGCAGCACGAGCGAGATCGAGGCGGCGCTCGGCGCGCTGAGCCTCGGCTGGGCCGATGTCGACCACGTGATCGTGACCCACGCCCACGGCGACCACATCGGCGGGCTCGATGCCGTGCTCACCGCGGCCGAAGCCTCCACCGGCTACGCCGGCGCGGGCGACGTCGAGCAGTTGTCGGCCCCGCGCGAGCTGGTGTCGGTCACGGGCGGCGACGAGGTCTTCGGGCTCGAGATCCTGGCGACGCCCGGTCACACCCCGGGCCACATCTCCCCCTACGACCCGGCGACCGGCCTGCTCATCGCCGGCGACGCGCTCATCACCGATGGCGGGATGTTGCTCGGACCGTCGGAGGAGTTCTCGTCCGACATCGGCCTCGCCCGCGAGTCGGTCAAGGCCATCGCCGACAACCCGGTCGAGACGATCCTCGTCGGCCACGGCGATCCGATCATCGACGCCGGCAGCACCCTGTCGGATCTCGCCACCGAGCTCTGAGGTGGGCATCCGGCCTCAGGCCGCGTCGGGGTGGTCACGCTTCCACTTGTTGTGGGGGTCGCACAGCATCTGCCCGTTGCTGAGGTTGGTCGGACCGCCGCGGGAATGGGGATGCACGTGATCCGCCTGTAGCCACGCGAACGGCGCATCGCAGGCGGGTGCCCGACATCGTCCCCTCGCCAGGATCAGCAGCAGGCGCTTCATCCAGGACGGAAACGATCGGGACTCCACCGATGCGTTGACGACCTGGCTCTCGGCGTCGATCACGATCCGCCGGAACCGGGCCACCGCCAAGGCGACGAGGGCGATGCGGGGATCGACCGGCGTGCCGTCGATGAACTCGCACCGTCGATCGGGATCCCGGCCGTCGAGCTCGAGGGCCGGAATGGTCGGATCGCCGAGGCGGGCGATCGCGTTCTCGGCGACATCCTCCGACATCACGATGTTGACCAGCGGGACGACGGTGGTGGCAGCGGTGTGCTCGTGACCCCGGATCATGAGGTTCACCAGGGCGTCGGCCTGTCGTTGGGCGTTGGTGCGACCCGCAGCGCCCTCGTCGTCCTCGGCCCGAAACAGGCGCTGCGTCTCCGTATCGAGCGCGGTCGTGAAGGTTGCACCGGCGAGCGCGTCCAACCGGAACGAGCCGGACACCGTTCCATCGGGCCGCTTGCGGTAGCTGACACGGTTGCGACGCACCTGCTCCGATGGTGCAGCGCCGTCCGGGTCCGCGTTGATCAGCCAGTAGGCACAGACCTGTTGGAACTCCCGCCAGTCGCAGCCCCGCGCCGCATCGACCAGGTACTCCTGGGCGTCGATCAACTGGAGATGGGTGCGGGTGTTGTCGAGCCCGGCGAGCTCTCGGAGATGATCGGGGGTGAGCCACCCACTCGACCAGGCTTCCGCGAAGACCGGGAAGTCGGTGATCCAGGTTCCCCGTCGGACCGACATCTTCACGCCCCGCTTGGCGACATGGCGACGGATGGCCACCAGCTGGGCTGCATCCTGGCATCCGGCAGCCCGGAACGCCGTCGGCGCCTCCGGTGCCTGGTCGGCGGCGGCCAGCGTCCGGGCGGCGACCGCATGGAGCCGGTCGGCCTGACACAGCAACTCGGCGGACAGCTCGGCGAGCTCCACCGGCCGCAGTGCGCCCACTGGAGCGCCGACGACGTCATCGACGGTTGCCACGAGCTCTGCGAGCTGTCGCTCGATGCTGGATCCCTCCTCGTCCGCCGCCATAGAGGTATGCTAGCAAACCTGCGCGTCAAGGCAATCACCATTGGTGAGAAAATTGGCAGAACGAGCGGCGTTTCAACGCTGGGGAGCACTCGGCCGATGGATCAAGATGGTCGATTGGTCACCGGTGAGGGTCGAGAACCTCGTGGCGCGCGATGCGTGGGTGAGCGTCGCTGAACTCGTTCCGGAGGCGCCATGGTTCTGGCGGGCGCTGGTCCGGTTCTGCGTGGTCGAGTGCTGTGGTCTCGACGCGCTCGATCTCACGGAGGATTCCGTCCGATGGGCTTGCGGTGAGGAGGTCCCCGACGCCCACGATCGAGGCTGGCGGTCCGCGGAACCGGGAGACCCGGGTGCGCTCGGCAGCCAGCTTCGAGTGGCGGCCGTGCAGGTTCGCGATCTGGGCGCCGCTGCCGTGAGCGCTCCCCCGATCAATCGAGTTCTGACCGCGGAATCGTACGCGGCGCTGTTCGAGAACCTGGCGGAGAAGCTGGACCGGGTCGGATCGCCACGAACGCCAACGAGCGCACCGGCGACATCCGTACCGAGGGCGGACGAGGTGCTCGGCGCGAAGCGTCTCGGTCGAACCGGGCTGCCCACCGACAGCGATTGTCGAGATGCGATCGCCGCCGCAGCGTCCGGGGCGAGGCGAGGTGCCGGATCGATGTTCCCGGCGGTGCTCATGCGTGAGGGTCGTGCCTTCGCCCGCCGGGTCGCCGTCTCGTCGATGACCGACACGATCACCACCTCGCTCGTCGATGCCGAGGAGTTCGTGATCGGCTTCGTCGGGGATCGCGCCCAGACGATGCTGCCGGTCGCGCTCGCTGGCCTCGAGGAGGGCCGGGAGCTCGCTGCTGCGGTCGCCGGCATCCCCGCCGCCAGGGAGCTCGCAGTTGTGCTCGGGCGTACGGACGCCGGTCTCGACTCGGCGGTCTCGCTCGCACTGTCACCGGTGGGCGAGGCGAGCGCGGCGTGGCTCTGTGGCCGGGAGACCGGCCTCGCCTATGCGTCTGCTGCCGCTGGCGGCAGCCCTGGTCAGCGGGCCGCGCAGTACCTCGCTGACAGCGACCGGGCGTTGTCGAGTTTCGCCGCAGCGTCGACGAGAATCGGTCGGACACCAACGGAGGCGCAACGGTTGGCCGCCACCGAGACCTGTGCCACCGTCGCAGCTGCGATCATGGAGACAGAACCGGGTCGCAGGCTCGTCGGCGCGATGCACGATGGCGAGCCGGGCCGAACGATCATCGGCGCGCTGGAGCTCGGTGACGCAGACCGCGCCGACGGTACGACCGCGGCTGCGCTCGCAGCTGGCTGTGTTCTCCTGCAGATCGCTGCGCAGTATTCCGTCCTGAGCGCTGCCGTCGTCCTCTACGTGGCGTACGAGGCGAGCGCTGCTTGATCGGCGGATGATGGGGAAGACGCGAGGCATGACCCCTGGGCTCCTGACCCGCGGCCTGACGGAGCGGTCCGGTCAGGCTGGGATGCGGAGGGCCTCCGTGACCGTGCAGGTGACGTCGGATGCCGACGCCGTGCCGGTGAGGAAGCCGAGGTTGGTGTCGCCGACCTCGTCGCCGGCTGGGACGTCGCTGATGATGCCGCTGTCGGATCCGAGGAACTCCCCGGCGGGGCCGGTCAGCTCGTAGAAGATCTGGTAGTGGGAGTCGACCCCGCTCACGTTCGTGATCCGCACCTCGACGTCGTAGGTCCCGCCGGCCAGGTCGCGTACACCCACCACCTCGCACGAGGCGGGCCCATCGGCCGGCACGCCCACCGTGAAGTCGAGGTTGGCCTCCTCGGCCACCTCGGCCACCTGCTCCACCGCGTCGCGGGCGCCGAAGTAGACCACCAGCCCGCAGCCGCCGCACGCGAGCACGAGCGCGCCGACGATCGACAGCAGCACGATCCACACCGTGCGCGAGGTGCCGCTCGATTGACCGCCAGTGGGCGGCGGCCCGCCGTAGCCGGGCGGTCCGCCGTAACCGGGCTGACCACCGTAGCCGGGCTGACCGCCGTAGGCCGGTGGTCCAGCTCCGGGAGACTGCCCGTAGCCCGGCTGTGGGCCCGGACCGGGAGCCCCGTGACCGGGACTTCCGTGCGGAGCGGGCCCGGGAGCCCCGTACCCGGGCGGTGGCGTCCCCGGGGCGGACTCGGGCGGATACCACTTGCCGTCGGAGGCCTGCCACCAGCCGTGCCCCTGCGGTGTGTCGCTCATCGTCCCTCCCGGACCCACGATCGAGTCGGCTGACAGTGTGGCACGGCCACCGCCGGGTGACGCCCAGAACGACGGCGCGTAGCCTGCTGCCATGGGCATGATCGAGACCGTCCGCTCCGTGGTGCAGTTCCGCCCGATCGAGCTCGACCCGGTTGCTCGTCGCCTGTCGAGGGCGGCCGACATCGGTGATCTGCGGCGCATCGCCAAGCGCCGACTCCCCGCCGGGGTGTTCGACTACATCGACGGCGGCGCCGAGGACGAGATCAGCCTGGAGCGCAACGTCGGCGGCTTCCGCCGGCTCGAGTTGCGCCCGAGAGTGCTGCGCGACGTGTCCAAGATCGACACGGCCACCACCATCCTCGGTCGACCCCGGCCGCTGCCGCTCGTGCTGTCGCCGACCGGGTTCACCCGAATCGCCGACCCGCAGGGCGAGCTGGCCGTCGCCAAAGCGGCGGCGAAGCACGGCATCCCCTACAGCCTGTCGACCATGGGCACCCGGTCGATCGAGGAGGTCGCTGGCGCGTCGAACGGGCCGCTGTGGTTCCAGGTCTACACCTGGCGCGACCGCGGTCTGGTGAAGGACCTCCTCGACCGGGCAGCCGCCGCCGGCTACGAGGCGATCATCCTCACGGTCGACACCGCCGTGCTCGGCCGCCGGGAGCGCGACGTGCGCCGTGGCTACACCCTCCCGCCGAAGGTCGGGCTCGACACCGTTCTCGACGGCATCCTCCACCCGGCATGGACGCTCGACTTCCTCCGTAACGAGCCGATCAAGTTCGCCAGCGTCGCGTCCGACAACGCGGCCGACGACGGCTCCTCGGCGGTGAGTCTCAGCGAGTACATCAACTCGCAGTTCGACCCCGCGCTGTCGTGGGCCGACGTCGAATGGCTGCAGTCGGCGTGGGACGGCCCGATCGTGCTCAAGGGGATCCAGACCATCGCCGACGCCAAGCTCGCCGTGGAGGCGGGGGTCGATGCGATCGCCCTGTCGAACCACGGGGGTCGCCAGATCGACGGCGCCCCGTCGATCATCGAGCTCGTGGAGCCAGTGGCCCAGGAGGTCGGCGGGTCGATCGAGATCTTCTGCGACGGCGGCGTGCGACGGGGGTCCGACATCGTCAAGGCGCTCGCCCTCGGCGCAACGGCGTGCATGGCCGGCCGGGCCTACCTCTACGGGCTCGGGGCGGCAGGCGAGCGGGGCGTCGACCACGTGCTCGAGTTCCTCGCCGCCGGCATGGAGCGCACGATGGCGTTGTCGGGGGTTCAGCGGGTGACCGACATCGACCGGGACCTGGTGGCCTGGCACCACTGAGACCGGGTCGGTCGATCCGTCGACTCAGGTGCTCGCTACGCTCGGCCGATGGCCCGACCCCTCCAACTCGAGTTCGTGATGTCGGGCGACCACGTCGACCGGCTCCCGCCGAGCGAGGCCGAGGTGGCGATCGTCGGCCGGTCCAACGTGGGCAAGTCGTCGCTCGTCAACGCGCTCGGGAACCGCAAGCAGCTCGCCCGGGTCAGCAACACGCCTGGCCGGACCCGGCTGCTGAACCTGTTCGCCGTCGACGGGGGCGGCAGCATCATGGACCTCCCCGGGTACGGCTATGCCGCAGCGTCGAAGCAGCTCCGGGCCGGTTGGCAGGCGATGATCGAGGGCTACCTGCTCGAGCGGGAAGGGCTGGCGATGGTGATCGTGCTCGTCGATGGCGCGGTCGGACCCACCAGGCTCGACGTCGACATGCTCGACTGGCTCCGGGCCAATGGCCTGCCCCACACGGTGGTCGCCACCAAGCACGACAAGGTGAAGTCGTCGAAGCGGCAGCGCCGGGTGAAGGAGGTGGCGGCGGGATGCGACCTGGAGGTGGGCGACGTGATCTGGGTCAGCGCCCACAAGGGCACCGGGATCGACCGTCTCCGCTCCCTCATCCTCACCTGGCTGGACTAGCCCACACCACGCGTACTTCCCGCGCACACCGGTGTCTGACACCGGTGTGCGCGCTGGAATCAGCTCTGCGCTTCGGGTTGGAGGAGCGCGAAGTTGCCGCCAGCCGGGTCGTGGACGACGGCGTTCGTGCCGACGCCCGGGATCGGGAACGGCTCGACGACCACCATGCCGCCGTTCGCCTTCACCTTCTCCACCGTGTCGGCCACATCGGACACGAGGAAGTAGACGGCCCAGAAGTTGGGGACCTGCTCGGGCACGCCGGGCGGCATCGTCATGAGACCACCCATGCCCTGACCCTCGGTCCCACCGGCGATCACGTTGTACTCGCCCATCGGCCCCATGTCCTGCACGTCATAGCTCCAGCCGAACACGTCGGCGTAGAACGTCTTCGCGGTGTCGAGATCGCGGGTCTGCAACTCGTTCCACGAGTAGCTGTTCGGCTCGTTGGCGATCTGGGCGCCGTAGTGCTCACCCGCCTGCCACACCGAGAACGCGGCGCCGGTGGGGTCGGCGAAGATCGCCATCGACCCAGCCTCCATCACCTGCATCGGGGGCATCATCACCGAGCCGCCCGCCTCGGTCACCTTGGCCGCGACGGCCTCGCAGTCGTCGGTGGCGACGTAGGTGTTCCACACGGCCGGCATGCTCTCCATGCCCGGCGGCTGTCCACCGAGCCCGGCCACGTCCTTCCCGTTCAACAGGAAGCTGACGTAGACCCGGTTGCCCTCCGGATCGAACTGGTCCTCGGCGTCCCAGCCGAACACCGAGGAATAGAACGCCTTCACCCCGTCGACGTCGGGACTCATCAGGTCGACCCAGCACGGCGTGCCGGGCTCGTAGGACGTGAACTCGGGCATTGCGGTACCTCCAGCATCGAGTGCCGCCAGATCGGATGGTCTGACACCGTCATGATGCCCGGCCAGCGATTCGTTCGGGTGAAAACGCTGCGGATAGTGTTTGGCTGTGGAGCCGCAGTGGGACGATCGTCTCTTGTCTGCCTCCTGGAGCCGCGCCCGGTCCTGGACCGCCGACAATCCGATCAAGTATTCGGTCATCTTCGGGGCCCCGGCATTGATCCTGCAGGTGGCGATCACCGCCGGCTTCCTCCGCATGGGTGGCGTCCTGCAGGCGCTGCTGAGCCTGTTCCTGGTGCCGGTGGCGATCATCGGCTTCATGATCATGCGAACCTGGCTGCTCATGCTCTACGAGGTGCGCGATGAGCTCGGCCGGCACCTCGACCCGGAAGGCGAGGAAGCGGATCCCGAGAACTTCACCTGCGAGCTGACCGACGTCACCAGGAACGAGATCGCCGTCCGGGTGATCAACCACGACCAGCCCGGCGAGTTCCAGGTGAAGGTGGTCGATCTCGAAGGCGTTGAGCGGAAGCCGGTTCCGATCACGCTCCGGTGGCAGGCCGAGCCCACCGAGTCGGTGAGGCGGATCAATCGCGACGACTCCGACATCGTGAGCGTCGTTCGGGTGCGGGGTCGACGGGCGATCGACTTCCTCGAGCCCGCAGCCGACGGCAAGGATCGTTATCAGCGGGTGGCGACCGCCTGCGACAGCACCAACGGTCGACCCGACGAGATCGGTGTGGTCCTCCGGATCTTCAACCGGCAGGCCGGCGGCGACGGTCGGCGGTCACACGTGCTGAGGCTGCGGTTCGACAACGGCGGTGACACGCCGACGCCGCTCCTCGAGCCACTCGTCCAGACCTGATCCTCGAGCCGCTCGCTCAGTCCTGGTCCTGGAGCCGATGATCGGTGCTCGGGTCGGACCCGTAGGGGTACACCAGCCGTCGCGGCCCGTCGCCATCGTCGTCACGCGACTGGTAGACCCCGGAGAACAGTGGGTGGACGCACATCATGTCGTCGTCGCCGACCGCCAGCCGCTGCGGGATGGCGTACTCGAACTCGGCCACGTCGTACCGCTCGGTCTGGTCGACCTGACGGCCGATGCACCCGATCTCCAGCAGCATGGACCGGAACTCGAAGTAGTCCATGTCCGGCGTCGACTGGTCGAGGGCCCCGTACCGTCCCCCGTTCGTCGCCAGCCGCCGCTCGTCGATGCGACGATGGGCCCGCTTGAGCGCTCCCTTGCCGACACGGTTGTACGCCTTGTGGAGCTCCGAGTCGTCGAACCGTCTCGGCAGGTTCTTGATGACCGCCCGGCAGACGTCGTCGGCGGCCGGGTACACGAGCTCGTAGGCCTTGCAGATCTCAGTGACGATCTGCTCCTCGATGTCGCAGATCCCCTTGACCACCGCGGGCTCGTCGACCGACACGACGCCCTCGTCGCCGAGGTGATGGCTGCGAGCCCAGATCGCGTTCAGCAGTCGCAACAGGTGGCGGGGGAGGAGTTGGGTGTGGCGGAGAACGTAGGCGATCGAGTCCTCCTCGATGCCGAGCTCGCCGCGGATGGTCGGCGGGAGAACGGTGCGCAAGAGGCGCAGCGCATCCGCTTCGTTGTCGGTGTTGAGCCGGGCCAGGTCGCGGTTCGACGCGAGGTGGTCGGGCTGGAAGTGCTGCAGGTAGATGATGAAGCGATGGGCTGCGATCTTGATGATCTCCCGGGCGCTCCATTGCAGGACCACGTAGCGGCCGAAGTCCTTCAATGGATTGCGCGACATCTTTCGCAGTTCGTGCCACAGCTCGGCCGGGAACGAGAACCTGATCCGGAAAGCGGCTGCTGGCTGGGCTGAGCGACCGACCTGCATGAAGAGGCCCTCTATCGCTCGTGTGTGGTAGTCGAGCACGTCCTGGAAATCCTCGATGGAGTCCATCAACAGCACCGGCGTCCGATCCGACTCGGCCAGCAGTTCGGTTGCATGGCCGATGAGATCGGCGAGCGTCACCCCGTTCATCTCGACCAGCGTCGGGTGCCGGGCCACCATGCGCTTGTCGTGCACCTGGGCGAGGAGCTCCAGGCAGAACAGACCCATGATCGCCTCGGTCGACGTCGTGCGGGCGGCGTCGGACGAGAGATCGTCGAGGTAGATCTTGATGGTCTCGTAGCGGTAGTCGTCGGCGTCGAACAGCTCGTCGTCGTTGCGGACGATCGACGCGAACACGCCGTGCCAGAGCAGCGCGTCCCAGAGATCGGCGATGTGCTCGGCGAACAGCGTGGTCTCGAGGGCGTTGAGCGAACGGAGCAGATCTTCGACCTCGGCGACCGCCGTCGACGTGTTGATGGTGACGTTCACTGTCGGCTCACCCGTGGTCAGGGCGTAGAGGAACATCGTCTTGCCGGCGCCCCGGCGCCCGACCACGAAGGCCGGATCGCGGCGCATCAGGTGGGAGTAGGCGCGGTTCTCCCGATCGAACAACTCGTTCCACAAGGTGCGATCGTTGATCTGCTCGCTGGCGACTGGACCGAACGGCGCGTTCGTGTTGATGTACGGCTCGACGTTGCCTGCCTGCATTCTGGCTGCCCCCCTGCCCGCCGACGGCATCGTCAGCGACCGACGCTGCCGTCGAGATCAACGTAGTCCGAAGCGGGCAGCCGGTTCACGGCTGGTCCTGTCCGACTTGGCGCGACTTGACTACCAATCAATACCGAGTACCATGTAAGGAATGGTATCCAGCGTTGAAGGTCACCACGCGCAGATCCTGAAGGGTGTGCTCGACATGTGCGTGCTCGCGTCGATCGCCGACACGCCCGACTACGGCTATGCCCTGGTGCAGAAGCTCAACGAGCAGGGGCTGGCCGTCGCCAACGAGGGCAGCGTGTACCTCGTGCTCAAGCGGCTGAAGGCCCATGGCCGCGTCGACGACGAGCTCGTGGCCTCCGACAGCGGACCGGCCCGCAAGGTCTACCACGCGACACCGGCCGGCCGTGACGTGCTCGACGAGTGGATGGCCGACTGGGCCTCGGTGCGCGACGGGGTCGATGCGGTGCTCGCCGGCCGAGCACCGAGAGAAAGCGCGATACTGGAGGAGGGGACCAACACATGATCTGGATCTACATTGCCAGCGCCATCTTCGGTTTGGCGTTCCTCGCCCCGATGCTGCTCGGCGGCATCGACAGTGACGTCGACCTCGGCGGCGACCTCGACCTCGATACCGACCTCGACCTGGACGTCGACACCGACATCGAACTCGATGGTGGCGATGCCGGCGACGGCATGCAGCTCGGCGGGGAGAACGCCATCGGGGCGATCCTGTCCTCGATCGTGTCGGTGCGGACGATCGTGTTCTTCGCCGCGTTCTTCGGAACGTCGGGCGTGGTGTTCTCGATCCTCGGCTACGCAACCGCGGTGACGCTCGGCACGGCGTTGTTCATCGGCGCCGTCGCTGCCGTGGCCAACTCGCTGCTCTATGGCCTCGTGAAGAAGTCGCAGTCGACCTCGCATATCTCCGATCGCACGCTCGTGGGGCGCCGCGCCAGCGTGGTGCTACCCCTGGGCGAGACCCGCAAGGGTCGGATCAAGATCGATCTCGGCGGCCAACCCCAGTTCATGGTGGCCCAGGCGCTCGAGTCGGAGGGGTCGCTCGACGTCGGCGCCCCCGTGGTGGTGGTCAAGGTCGAGGACGGGACCGCACTGGTCGCGTCGATCGGCGAGCTCGAGAGCGGCGACGAGCTCGGTCGCGAGCGGTGAGCGAGGGGTGGCAAGCGAACCGTGAACGCGACGTGAAGAACGCCGTGGGAGAAGGGGGCTCGCCGCCGGCGGGCCTGTCGTATGTGGTTGGAGGAACGAGAACATGCTGTACGTAATCATCGTCATCGCCTTCGTGGTGGCGGCGCTGCTCGCCGTCGCCGTGGCGATCAAGAGCTTGATCATCATCTGTCCCCCGAATCGGGTGGCGGTCGTGTCGGGCCGAACCCGGTCGCTGTCCGACGGGCGAACCGTCGGCTATCGGGTCATCAGGGGCGGGCGCACGCTGCGGATCCCCCTGGTGGAGAAGGTCGACTACATGGACCTGAACACGATCCCGATCGAGGTGTCGGTCACCAACGCCTACTCCAAGGGCGCGATCCCCCTCGACGTGCAGGGCGTGGCCAACATCAAGGTCGCGAGCCGGGAGGGGGTGCTCGAGAACTCCGTGGAGCGGTTCCTCGGCCGTCCCTCGGAGTACATCCAGCAGATCGCCAAGGAGAACCTGGAGGCCAACCTCCGCGGGGTGCTGGCGACCCTCACCCCGGAAGAGGTCAACGAGGACCGGCTCAAGTTCGCCCAGACCCTCATCGACGAGGCCGACGACGACATCAAGACGCTCGGGCTCGAGCTCGACGTGTTGAAGATCCAGAACGTGACCGACCAGGTCGGCTACCTCGAAGCGGTCGGGCGGCGGCGGACGGCGAACGTGCTGCGGGAGGCCCGAGAGACCGAGGCCGATCAGACCGCCGAGGCCGAGGAGGCCGAGGCCGGTGCCCGGCGCCGGGCCGAACTGGCCCGGGTCGACGCCGACCTCGCGATCGCGGAGCGGCAGAACAAGCTGCGGGTCCGCCGCGCAGAGCTGTCGGCGGAGAGCATGGCGTCGGAGAACCGGGCCGAGGTGGCCAGTGAGCAGGCCCGGGTCGAGGCCGAGAAGCAACTCGAGGCCGAGCGGATCGAGCTCCAGAAGCGCCGGCTCGAAGCGGATGTCGTGGCGCCCGCCAGGGCCAAGCGGGAGGCGATGGAGCTGGAGGCCCGAGGTCGGGCGGCGTCGATCATCGAGGACGGCAACGCCAACATCGCGGTGTTCCAGCGCATGGCCCAGGAGTTCGCCACCGCCGGGCCGAACGCCCGCGACGTGCTGCTGTTCAACATGCTCCCCGACCTCGTCGAGCAGATCACCGACGCCGTCGGCGCGATCGACATCGACAAGCTCACCGTGATCGACGGCGGCGCCACCGGCTCCGGCGAATCGGGCAACGGGGTGGCGAGCGTGGCCGGTCAGATGCCGGCCGCCGTGATCTCCGTGGTCGAACAGATCGAGAACGCAACCGGCGTGAACATCCTCGAGGTGCTGTCGCGTCAGCAGTCGACCGACAACGGCAAGGCCCGCAGCGGCAGCGACAACCCCGAGCTTCCCGAGCAGGGCTCGTCGCCGGCGCCGTCGGTCGAATAGCGGTCGGGGCCTTTCCTGGCGCGGTCGCCGGTGTTGGCGCCGCGGTGGTCGTTCCGAGACAATGGCCGCCATGACCAACACCGTCCCCGGGGCCCCCGCCTCGACCGACGCCGAGACCGCGCTCGTCACCGAGGCCGTCGAGACCCTTCTGGCTGCACACGACCCCGATGCGATGCCGGCCCGCGAGTTCCGCGGCCATCAGTACGATCACGGCCTGGCCTGGGTCCACTTCGACGAGGGCTTCGGCGGTCTCGGGGTGCGGCCCCAGCTCCAACGACTGGTCGAGGAGCGGCTCAAGGATGCAGGGGCGAAGGCGGCCGACCCGGCGAGCTTCTTCCTGCAGCTCGCCGGGCCGACGATCCACAGCCACGGCGACGACGAGCAGCGGGCGAGGTTCCTCCGGCCGATGTTCACCGGCGAGCATCGGTGGTGCCAGCTCTTCAGCGAGCCGGGTGCCGGCAGCGACTTCGCCGGGCTCGGCACCCGGGCCGTGCCCGACGGCGACGAGTGGGTGGTCAACGGCCAGAAGGTGTGGAACACGATCGCCCATCTCGCCGACTGGGGGATGCTGGTCACCCGATCGAACCCGGACGCGCCGAAGCACAAGGGGATGACGTACTTCGCGATCGACATGCACAGCCCCGGTGTCGAGGTTCGACCGCTGCGTCAGATCACCGGTGAAGCCGAGTTCAACGAGGTCTACCTCACCGACGTGCGGATCCCGGACGCCAACCGGATCGGCGACGTCGGTGAGGGGTGGCGGGTCTCCCTCACCACGCTCATGAACGAGCGCACCGCGATCGGCACCGGTGGCGCTCCGAAGCAGGGCTCGGGCACGATCGCCGCCCTGGTGAAGGTGTGGAACGACCTCCCCGACGACCAGAAGACCGGCGCTCGGCGCGACGACGTGATGAGGCTCTGGGTCGGCGCCGAGGCGCTTCGGCTCACCGGGATGCGGGCCAGCGCCAACCGCAGAGCCGGGAACCCGGGGCCCGAGGGCTCGGTGGCCAAGCTCGCCTTCGCCGAGCTCAACAAGGCGATCCTGGAGAAGGCGGTCGAGCTCCAGGGTCCGGCGGGCATGGTCGGGTACGACTACACCTTCCGCCGACCAGAGGAGCTGTCGGCCACCGGCACCGAGACCGGGGTGGGCCACGCGTTCCTCCGGGTTCGGGCGAACTCGATCGAGGGCGGCACGAGCGAGATCATGCGGAACATCCTCGGCGAGCAGGTGCTCGGCCTCCCGGGCGAGCCGCGGGTCGACAAGGACGTCAACTGGATCGACGTTCCCCGCAACTGAGCTCGTGCCCAGCCGTCCGGTCGGCTGCCCGCGCTCGCGTTTCTGGCGGTCTCCGGGAACCGAACCGCAGCGGCCGTCGTCCAAGGGGCATGGCACACGTGAGAAGTGGATCGCGCCCCGCTCGACGACTCGTCCTGGCCCTGCTGACGGTGGCTGCGCTGCTGCTCGCAGCCTGCGGGTCCGACGTCGACGACGGGACCCCGGGCTCCAGCGGGGAGCGGGATGGGTCGACGTCGGCGCCGGGGGCCGGTGACGGTCCCGTCGGATCCATCGTGGCGGCGTCGGTCGGTGTCGAACGGGCTGCGGCGGATCCGGACGCCCCGGTCGAGAGCCTCGTCGCCGGGTTCAGCGACGCCGGCTTCGAGCTCCTGCGGGCCCAGCCGGTGGACGGGAACCTCGTGTTCAGCCCGCTCAGCATCGGTCATGCCCTCCTGATGGCCAGGGAGGCGGCCGACGACCCGACCGCCGCCGCGATCGATGACACCTTCCGGCTCCCCGACGGCATGCCAGCCCACGATGCGTGGAACACCCTCGACGCGGCGATCGCTGCGAGCAACGGCACCGCGGTGGCGATCGACGAGACCGACTCGCCGGTGGTCACGGTCGCCGACCGGCTGTGGCCGTCGACCACGGCGGCGCCCGACCAGGACTGGATCGACCTGCTCGCCACCCACCACGGCGCCGATGTCGAGACGATCGACGTCTCCGACGGCGAGGGGTCCCGCCAGCGGATCAACGGCTGGGTGTCCGACCAGACCAACGAGCTGATCCCCGAGCTCCTACCGGCGGGGTTCGTGAACCCGAACACCGTGCTCGTGCTGACCGACACCGTGTACTTCAAGGCGCAGTGGCGCACGATCTTCGGGAAGTACGGTCCGGACGAGGGTTCGTTCACGCGGCTCGATGGCACCGAGGTCGACACGTCGTACCTCGTCGATCTGGAGCAGCCGGGGCCCCGAGGAGAGGGCGACGGGTTCGTCGGGGCGGAGATCCCCTATCTCGGCGACGACTACGCCATGCTCCTGATCGTCCCCGACGAGGGCCGGTTCGACGAGATCCGGGAGCGCCTCTCCGCTGACCTGTTGGCCGAGATCGACGCCACCTTCACCACCGGCCCCTACGAGCTCCGAATGCCCGAGTGGGAGACCACCACCGCCATCGACTTCCTCGGCTGGTTGACCGAACGCGACATCGCCCCCGGCGCGTTCCCCGGCATCGGGCCAGGGGTCTTCCTCGACGGTGCCGTGCACGGCGCCGACATCGCCGTCGACGAGATCGGCACCGAGGCGGCGGCGGCCACCGCGCTCGGGTTCGCCGAATCGGGCCCGCCCGAGCCGGAGCTGGTCGTGGCGGCGGAGCGGCCGTTCCTCTACGTCGTCCGCCACGTCGACACCGGTGCCGTGCTCTTCGCCGGCCAGGTCACCGACCCGACCGGCTGATCGGTCAGCGCGGTGCTGGACAGGTCATCGAGTCGAGCACGGGTCGTACATCGTCGATCGTCGTGGCGGGGTTGGTGAAGCAGCAGCGGAACACGGTCTCGCCTCGCCACTCGGTCGGCAGCAGGAAGGCCCGACCGTCCTCCAGTGCCCGGTCGCTCCATGCCTCGTAGTCGTCGGCCCGCCAGCCCGTTCGGCGGAACAGCACCACCGAGAGCTCGGGCTCGAGCACGAGCTCCAGGTGGGGTGCCGCGTCGATCACGTCAGCCGTGTCCGCGGCGAGATCGAGTGTCATCGCGATCGCCCGGCGGTACGCGTCGGTGCCGTTGACGGCCAGGGAGAACCAGAGCGGCAGGCCCCGCGACCTGCGGCTCAGGTGGTACGCGAGGTCGCTCGGGTTGAAGGACACGTCGTCGAGGAGGGGATCGAGGTACTCGGCGTGCTGCGTGTGAACCCGCCGGGCGAGGTCTGGGTCGCGATAGAGGAGGGCACACACGTCGAACGGGGCGAACAGCCACTTGTGGGGGTCGACGATGAGGCTGTCGGCCAGCTCGATTCCCCCGAACAGGGCCCGGGTCCGCTCGTCGAGCATCGCAGGGACGCCGTAGGCGCCATCGACGTGGAACCAGGCGTCGCAGGCCGTGGCGAGTTGGGCGGCGGCCGCGAGATCGTCGACCACACCGGCGTTGGTGGTGCCGGCGGTGGCCACGACCGCGAAGATCCGGGAACGGGTCGACCGATCGAGCCCTTCCTGCCATCGCCGGAGCGCGGCACCGTCGAGCCGGCCACGACGGTCGCCCGCCACCGTCACCCGATCCACATCGAGGATCTCCGCCGTGCGAGCGACCGAGGAGTGGGCCTCGTCGGAGCAGACGAGCAGCGGCCGCACGCCGTTCTCGGCCGCGACGCGTTCCTGTTCCCGCCATCGGGATCGGGCCACCAGCAGCGCGCTGAGATTTCCCGCGCTGCCACCGGAGACGAAGGCGCCACGGGTGCGGCCGGGCAGTCCTGCGAGTTCCGCCAGCCAGCCGAGGGCGGTGTTCTCGGCGTGGACCGCGCCACTCCCCTCCAGCCACGATCCGCCGAAGATGGCCGACGCTCCGAGGGTGGCGTCGAGCAGGGACGCCGCCGCCGAGGGAGCCGAGGGCACGAAGGCGAAGAAGCGGGGATGGTCGGTGACCAGGCACGATGGGGCGATGATGTCGGTGAAGAGCCGGAGGGCCTCGTCGGTGCCGAGGCCGTCGTCGGTGATCGTTGGCCCGAGACGCTTGGCCAGCTCTTCGGGGCCGGGCGGGGCGTGAAGGGGGCTCGGACCCTGCGTCAGCCGCGCCGCGATCCAGGTCGAGATCGCGGTGGTCAGCTCGTCGATGGCGCCCCGATCGTGCTGATGCGGTCCGTGCATCCCGCGTTCGCCCTCAGCCTGGCCCGGCCGGTTGGCGCTCGGCCTCGGTGCCGACGGCCGCGAGCTTGCGCCGCACGTGATCGGGTGCGGGGGCTCGACCGCGCAGCCCGGGGCGGGTGAACACCAGCTCCACCTCGACGACGGCGCAGACGCGGTCGTCGCCGGCGACACGGCAGATGAAGCGGTACGACGTGGGTCCGAGCTCGGAGAGGGCGTACGACAGGGTCACCCGGTCGCCGATGAGCACGGGTCGCAGGAACTCGGCCGACATCGATCGCGAGATGGCATTGAACTCGTCGGTTCCGGCCAGCGTGCCGAGGTCGCGCTGCCAGTGGAACTCGCGCAGGCACTCGGCCAGGCACACCAGCGACGTGTACGACAACTGCTGCTCGTCGTCCACGGTCCAGTCGGGCTGGATCACCACGTCGATCGTGTTGTCGCCCAGCACCGTGCCCGGTGACCGCGAGAGCTCGGCGATGGTGCGCGGCATCATCGCCGCCTACCCCTCGTTGAAGCGGATCGCTTCCTTGAGCAGATCCTTCGTGAAGTCCTCGCGGCTCCGGTAGGTGTTGCCCTCCTCGGCGAGGCCTTCTGCCGACAGGCCGATGTAGATGGACGTGCCGGCCGCCCGGGCTTCCTTGGCCACCGCGAGAACGTCGGTGAGCCGTGGGGGCCGGTACGACGAGCTCAGGCTGGCGGCGTCGGCCCACGCCGTGCGCTGCGCTGCGTACATCGGGTTGAAACGGATCATGAGGGGGATGCCGCGCACCGCGGTCTCGTGCTGCAGGAACTCGATCGAGTTGCGAGCCTCCTCGATGGCGTCCTCGTCGGACATCGAGTAGTCGGGCTTGAACAGCACGTAGGTGGTGAGCGAGAGGCCGTGGGCGGCGATGATGTCGAGGCCGGCGACGAAGTCGTCGAGCGGCTCACGCTTGTAGAGGACCACATCGCGGAGGTGCTCGTCGAGCGTCTCGAACCCGGTGAGGATCTCGATCTGCTTGTTGCCGGCGACGGCTCGGAGCTCCTCGATTCGCTCCGACGTCACGAACTCCAGCCGGGTTTCGAGGGCGATCGTGCGCAGCGCTGGCAGCCTGGCGGCAGCGGCGCACATGCCGAGCAGTGCCTCGGGGGCGAACGTCGGCGTGTCGAACACCGAGCCCTCGTTGCTCAGCGTCAGCTTGCTGATCACCGACAGGGCGTGTCGGGTCTCGGTCAGTACGTGCCCGAACTGCTGGTGGAGCTCGTCGATCGAGGCGTCGGTGCCGATGTTCTTGGTCGGCAGGTCACAGAAATGGCACTGGTAGCGGCAACGGCGGGTGTTGAAGATGATCACGAGGTCGATGTCGCTGAGGAACCGGCGGACCAGGAAGAAGTGGGGACGATCGGCGGTGGGGGCGCCGACACCCATCTCCTTGCTCGGCCCAGCCTCGGCCAGGAGCCGGGGGATCAACTCGGCAGGATCGACGGTGGTCATCGCGGCAGCTCCTTGCTGGGCGGGGGTGCGGGTTCCGGATCGGTATCGGATGACGACGGACGGGCGGCTGACAACTGGCCATGGCGGCCGAGCGGCGACCCGATCGTCAGGTCGATCGCCGGCAGCCGGGTGCCGCCGCGTCCAGTCTCGTCGCGCTCGAGAAGCAGTCGACGGTACTCGTCGTCGCTCGGCGCGAGCGTTGCGAGGTAGTGCTCGACAGGGCTGAACGTGGGGACGATCAGCCCTTGGAAGTCGACGGGTTCGAGGCCGGCCAGCCGCTCGAAGCGGGCGCCGGTGACCATCGTCAGTACCCGCAACACCTTCGGGTCGAGGAGTTGCACGGCGTGCGCTGCACCGCTGTCGATCACGAGGTGCCAGAACGAAGCTGCCAGCACCTTCACCGCCCACCAGCCATCTCGGCGCCGAGCGTCGGGGAGGACGGTCATGGTGGTGGCCTCGATGAGGTGGACGTCGGGATCGACGCCGTGGCGTTCGAGGGCATCCGGTAGGGCGACACCCCAGAAGCGCTCGAGGTCGGCGGCGAACTTCAGACCGTCCGACGGTCCGACGATCGCGCGGATCGTGCCCACCATTCGCCCGAGACGGCTGACGGTGATCCAGACCGACCGATCGTCGTAGGGGCGGAACTCGGTCGTCCACTGGTCGTGGTCGCAGTCGAAGGCCGCCTCGAAGACGGACTGCTCGATCCGTTCCGCGTCGGCGACAGCGGGCGACCCGGACGAGGGGAGGAGATGATCGACGGTCCACGCAGGACCGGGGAGGGGGGACATGGCGCGGCGGGACTCGCGATGTGATCGGCGGGGTGGCGACCGGACTCGGTTGCTCGGACGGCGATGCTAGCAGGGGGTCCGCGGCCTGGCGCAATGACGTTTCGCAGCGGGTGATGCCAAGCCGGCTCATCGGCTCATGAGCCGAGCGTTCCGGCCGACGGGAACTGCCATGATCAAGGTCAACCGGAGTCACCGGATCGCCGCAGCGCTCGCAGGGACGACGATCGTGGCCGCCGTGCCGTCGCTCGAGGCCGCCGCGGGCGGCATCATGCTGGCGTTCATCGGCGGCTATCTGGTCGCCAGCTGGCCCCGTCGTCGTGACTGGCGCTCGCTGCCTCGGTCGCTCCGTTGGACCCACATCAGCATCGGCGTGATCGTGCTCGGAACGATCGTGCGGGCGGTCGAGACCACTGCGGCCGAGGGCCAGCTCTCGATCCCGTCGTGGGCCGACCTGATCTCGATCCCCGGGCTGCTCGGCATGACCCTGTCGCTGTTCGCAGCGGCGAGAGCCCGAGCGGCGATGTCGCGGCTGAACGACGTCGTCGATGCGGTCACGACGATGATGGTGCCGATCACCGCTGTCGGCCTCGTCATCTGGCCGTACCTCATGGGCGACACCGGCGCTCCGTACGCCGAGCGACTGGTGAACAGCGGTGTCTATCTCGTCGACATCGTGTTCCTGACCCTCGTGCTCCTGATGGTCTACGGACCGGGTTCCCGCTCAGGTGCCGCGGTCTGGCTGGGCCTGACCGGGATTGTGGGGTCCCTGTTCGACCTCTCGGTCATCTTCGGGATCAGCACCGACGCGTGGTGGAAGGACGAACCCGTTCGGGTCCTGGCCTTCGCGATGGTCTTCTACGCCATCGCCTGCACCGCACCCGACTACCGCGACTTCGCCCGACCGGGCACGAGGGAGCAGACCTACCGATGGCAGCTCTACCCGGTCGCGCTCTGCTCGGTCGGTGCCTTGGCGTTGATCTCTCGTCATCCCGTCGCTGCCGCCAGCTTCGTGGCCGTCACGGCGCTCACCTCGGTTCGGGTGGCACTGGCCGGTCAGACGGCCAGACGGCTGACGCGCGTGACCCAGATCCAGTCCCACCTCGCCGAGGATCTCTCCCGCGCATCGAGCAGCGAGGCCGCCATCGACGCCGCTCGAGAAGCCGTCCGATCGATCGTCGGGGACCGGGCGGTGACCGTCCGCCAGCCGGCGTCCTCGGGCGATCGGGCAGCTGTCGATGCCACCTCGCACATCACCGTCATCACATCGACAGGAGGCAACGTAGCCATCGTGGTCGCCGGCGATGTCGCCTCTCATGCGTACGTTGCGGTCACGCAGGTCGCCAACGTGCTCGACCCGGCGCTGGTCTCCATCGAGGAGCGTGCCCGACGCATGCAGTTGGAGGCGCAGGCTGCGGCCGAAGAGGCGTGGCACGCCCTGGCCTCGGCCAGTCACGAGATCGGGCTCCGAGCGGTGGACGGCAGCATCATCAAGGCAACGCCGAACGCGGCGAGGGAGCTCGGCTTCGATCCGGTTGGTCGCCTCGTCGGTCAGATCGCGAGCCTCTCCCATCCAGCCGCCAACAGCGACGCGTCCTACGAGGATCCGTACCGCGCCGGTCGATGGATCAAGACGACACGGACCTCCCAACCCGATGGCTCCACGATCTTCACCATTCGTGATGTGACCGCGGAGCACCGGGCGGCGAGGACCGACCCCGTCACCGGCATGCCCAATCTCGTCGACTTCAAGGCGAGTGGCGAGTTCGATGAGGCAGTCGTCACGGTGCTCCACTTCCACGACATCGAACGTGCCAGCGACAGCCGGGTCGAGGTGGACGAGATGCTGCGCCAGTTGGCGTCGAGCGTGGTTGAGCGATTTCGGCGCGACGACGACCGGATCTGGCGTGGTGAGGGGCCCAGCCTCATCGTCGTCTCGCCCGGCTCGACGGGCCAGGAATGGATCGAGCAGCGGTGTGCCGAACTGGCGGCCAGCCAGGATGTCGTCTCGATCAGCGCTCACCTGACCGCCGGTGCAGTGCGGGTGACCGAGCCGATGAGCCCTGACGCCGCCCTGCTTCGAGCCGATATGGCAGCGAAGCACGGCCAGGTCCTCGCGTCGGGATCCACGACCTTCTTCACCCCCGAGCTCCAGGACCGGATCAAGCGCACGTGGCAGATCGAGGCCAGGTTGACCTCGGCGCTCCAGGACTCCGATCCTGCGCTGCACGGCTTCCGCGTGGAGTACCAGCCGATCGTCGACGCCACCACGAGGGTGGCGACAACTGCGGAAGCGCTGGTCCGGTGGACGCACCCCGAGCTCGGGCCGATCTTCCCCGACGAGTTCATTCCACTGGCGGAGAAGCACGGCGTCGTCGATCGCATCGACCGTTTCGTGCTTCGCACCGCTCTCAGGGACCTCGTGCGCTTCCGTCGCTTCCACCCCGAGTTCAACGTGCACGTGAACCTGTCGCCGGCCGGGCTCGACCCGGACAAGCTCGATCGCTTCTGTGAGATACTGCGGGCCGACGCGCTTTCCAGCCACGTCACCGTCGAGATCACCGAGGCGTCGCTCGGCCAGAAGGACGCGCAGGCGCTCGTCGAATCCGCCGACCGGATCGTGGAACAGGGTGTCGCCCTCAGCATCGACGACTTCGGCACCGGCGAGTCGAACTTCGCCCGAATCGCCGAGCTGCCGGTGGCGGAGATCAAGCTGGCCCGCAATTTCGCGGAGTCGAACGACCCGCTCCTGATCGAGAGCGTGGTCCAGACGCTCCATACGCTCCACAAGCACGTGGTGGCGGAGAATGTCGAGACCGAGGAACAGGCGGAGCTCCTGGCCGACTGTGGCGCCGACCATCTCCAAGGGTACCTCTACTCCCGTCCCCAACCCGTCGACGCGGTCCTGGAGTGGCTGGTCGCCCAGACCGAGCGGCCACCGATCACCGATGGGTTGAACGTCGGCGAGTCGTGCCGGGCCGGCGCCGACCAGGATCACGAGAGCTGCCTCGGTTGGTGGCAGCCCGTCACGGGCGACGCTGTCACCTGCGCGTGTGACTGCCATGCCCGGACCGGTGTCTGGCGGGGCTGGCAGAGCTACGCGCTGGACCTCAACGCCGACGGATAGACCTGAGCACCCAGGCGTCGGTCGTCAGGCCAGGTCGCTGGAGCGAATCGGCTCGGGGAGGACCGTTCCCCGAGGGCGGAAGATCGTGTGGTGGCGGATCACGGCCAGCGTGGTGCCCGCCTCGGTGGTGCCATCATCGGCGGTGCGGGTGTCCGCGGTGACGATGCCATCGAGCACCTGATACCAGTGGTCGTTGCGGTCGTAGGCGTCGACGATCGCTGCGCCGACGGTCACCTTCCGGTCGGCTCGGACCGCTGCTCGGTGCTGGATCTGCGTGCGCACGTGGATGGTCGGCCCGTAGGTGAAGTTGTGGCGGGTCAGCGGCGCCATCCGCCCGGCGAGGAAGTAGGGATGGACTCTCGGCGGTTCGTCGTCGAGGTAGGGGGCGAGCTCGCGGGGGTCGGTGAGGCCGAGGTCGTCGGTCAGGAGCTGACGGGCGGCGTCGGCCTTCACATAGGCCGCCAGGGGGCGGAGCGGTTCGCCGATCGGGACGGACCGGAGGTCGTAGGTCGGGCGGATCTCGGGCGGCTCGTGGCCAGGGGCGGGCGGTGGGGGTGCGATCTCGCCGTACCAGGGAGCGTCGCCGAGCCCGGCGTGACCGTCGAGCACCACACGGGCCTCGCCGCTGGTCGAGCCGTCGACGGTGGTGCCACCGTCGGTGACGGCTGGCTCGGCCCGACACGTGACCCCCCACGCATCGGTGCTGCCGTCGGTCTCGGCGTCGTCGGCTCGAGCCGCATCGCCGTCCCGGGATGGGGGAGGTGTCAGGGTGATGGTGACCCGCTCGCCGGCGAACAACGGCCGGCGGAGTGAGATGTCGGCCCAGCCGGTGTCGAGCCACGCCGGGCCGAGCGCGGCCACGATCGTCTGGGCCGCCCAACCGTAGGTGCGGACACCGGCCACCAGCGCCCCGGCGTAGCCTGCCCCGCCGGCCCCGTCTGCGTCGTGGATCGGGTTGCGGATTCCGGTCGGAGGCGGGTCGGGGGTGGCGACGACCTGCCCGACGATTGCGCGGTCCATCGCGCTACCGGCCCGGGGGCCGATGGTGGCGGATCGGGCGCTCCATCCTGGCGAATTTCGGCCACTTCGACCACGGCCGGCCGGCCTCGAAGCCCCCGTCGACCACGAACTCCTGGCCGGTCATCCACGCCGATTCGTCCGACGCGAGGAACAACGCCATGTTGGCGATGTCGAGAGGTTCGCCCACCCGGCCGAGCACCTGGCTGTTCTGGCCGGCGTCGCGCATCTGCTGGATCTGGCTCTCGTCGGCGTCGGGTCGGCCGGCGGCGAGCGGCGTGGCGATGAAGCCGGGGCAGATCGCGTTGACCCGCACGTTGTGCTCACCGAGCTCCAGCGCCACCGACTTGGTGAGGTGGATCACGGCGCACTTCGCCACGCTGTAGAGGTGGGGTGCGTAGCCGACCCGTATGCCGGCAACCGACGCGGTGGAGATGATCGACCCCGACCCCTGCCCGGTCATCACCGGTGCGGCGTGCTTCATGCCGAGGAACACGCTCTTGAGGAGCACGTCCATCGTGAGGTCGTAGTCGTCGACGCTCGTCGACGAGATCGGGCCCAGGGCGCCCCCGAACCCGGCGTTGTTGTAGAGGCAGTCGAGTCGACCCCAGCGGTCGGTCGCCTCGGCGACCATCGCCGCCACGTCCTCCTCCTTCGAAACGTCGGTCCGGAGGAACGCGGCGCTGTCGCCGAGATCGTCGGCCAGAGCGGCGCCTTTGTCCTCGTCGAGGTCGGTGATGAGGACCTTGGCCCCCTCCTCCACGAACCGGCGGACGGTGCCCGCCCCGATCCCGCTCGCACCCCCGGTGATCACCGCCACCTTGTCGTCGAGTCGTCCCATCACGACCTCCTCACACCCTCGTAGCCAACGTTGCGGGCCATGTTCCCAGCCACCGCAGCCAACGTCGAACCCGCCTCGCCGTTCTGGCGGACCCAGGTCCGACGCCCACCCGTTCTGGCGGACGAGCGTGCCACCCCCACCCGTTCTGGCGGACCCAGGTCCGACGCCCACCCGTTCTGGCGGACGAGCGTGCCACCCCCACCCGTTCTGGCGGACGTCACGCCCGGCGGCGGCACCTGGGTCCGCCGGAAGGCATGTGTGTGCCGTAGAACCGTTCTGGCGGACGTCACGCCCGGCGGCGGCAGTCGGGTCCGCCAGAACGAGGATCCGTGGCAGGTGGGTCCGCCGGAACAGCGACCGGCGTAGCCGTCTGCTCGGCACGGACCCGGGCTCGTCTACGATCCTCCGCATGTCGGAGGTGACCACGCGACGGGTGGGGGTTCTGGGCCACGGGGCCATCGGCGCTGTGGTGGCCGGTGAGCTGGCGGCGGGGCGGATCGATAATGCCGAGTTGGCCGGGGTGGGGCTCCGGGCGGGGCGGGTGGGCGAGGTGCTCGCGACCGGCCCGGCGATCGAGGTCGATGAGCTGATCGAGCGGAGCGACCTCGTGGTCGAGGCGGCCGGGCAGGCCGCGTTCGCCGCCCACGGGTGTGACGTGCTGACCGCTGGCCGCGACCTGCTGGCCGTGTCGACCGGGGCCTTGGCCGACGAATCGGTGTTCGCATCGATCGCGGCGGCGGGTCCGGGGCGGCTCTATCTGTGCAGTGGGGCGATCGGTGGGATCGACATGATCCGAGCTGCCAGGGAGCTGGGTCCGATCCGGGAGGCGAGGATCACCACCACCAAGAAGCCGGCGGGTCTGGTCCAGAAGCGGATGAGCGAGGCCGAGGCGACCGACCTGTTGGCCGTCACCGAGCGCACCGTGCTGTTCGACGGCCGGGTCGAGGAGCTCGTGACGCTCTTCCCGTCGTCGACCAACGTGGCCGCGACCACGGCGCTCGCGATCGGTTCGTGGGACGTGTTGCGGGGGACGGTGGTGGCCGACCCGGCAGCGACGTTGACGAGCCACGTGATCGAGGTCGAGGGGGCGTCGGGTCGCTACCGGTTCGAGATGGTCAACGAGCCCTCCGTCGAGCACCCCCGATCATCGGCGGTCGTGCCGTGGGCGGTGGTCCGCTCCCTGCGCGACCTCTGCAACCCGGCTTGGACCTTCATCTGAGATCAGGCCCAGACGAGCGCTACGCCCGAGGAGTTGCGGAGCAACTCCCGAAGGAGCGGCTCCGGCGCTCCGGCTTGGACCTTCATCTGAGATCGGGCCGAGACGAGCGCTGCGCTCGATGGCTCAGACCTCGAGGAAGGGGACCTCGCCGCGGGTGGTCACCCGGAAGCCGGAGCGGGTCTCGGGGAAGTAGTCCCAGCTCGCGTGGTGCTGTACGCAGCGGTTGTCCCAGATGGCCACCGAGTGCGGCTCCCAGTGGAAGCGCACCTGGAACCGCACGCCGTAGGCGATGTGGTCGTAGAGGAAGTCGAGCAGTGCATCGCTCTCCCGCTGGGTGAGCTGCTTGATCCGCACCGTGAACCCGCTGTTCACGTACAGCGCCTTGCGGCCGGTGATCGGATGGGTGCGGATCACCGGGTGCTCGTTGACCGGGTAGTCGGTCTTGTCGGTGCGCTTGGCGTAGCGGCCGATGTAGGCCTTGTCGCCGGCGTGGATGGCGGTGAGGGTGAGGAGGTACTCCTGCATCGACGTGGAGAGCGTGTCGTACGCCTCGTACATCGACGACCACAGCGTGTCGCCACCGGCCGACGGCACCTGCTCGATCCGGAGCATCGAGAGGCCCGGTGGGCGCTCGTCGCAGCTCACATCGGTGTGCCAGCCGTTGCCGGCGGTGTACTTGCTGTTCTCGTCGGTGTGGACCACCAGCACCTCGGGGAACCCATCCGGGGCCTTCGCCGCCGGGTGGATGTGGAGCTCGCCGAGCCGGCGTCCGATCGCCACCTGCTCGGCCAGGGTCATGTGCTGGTCGCGGAAGAACAGCACACCCCGCTCGCCAGCGAGCGCTTTGAGCTCCTCCACGCCGGCTTCGTCGAGGTCCTTGAGCGAGACCCCCGGGAGCTCGGTACCGATCGGCTTGGTGATGTCGACCGGGGCGGTTTCTGTGAGGAGAGCCATGCTCGACGCTACCGCGGCACAGTGGTGCCAGGCACAATGCGCCGGGGTCCTGGCCGACGCCCGCACGATGTGTCTGGCACCGGTGTGCGGCCAGTGTGATGCTGTCAGACGATGCGGCGGTCGGCGGCCCAGCGGGCGAGCTCGTTGCGGCTCGAGAGCTGGAGCTTGCGCAGCACCGACGACGCGTGGGTCTCCACGGTCTTGATCGAGATCGTCAATCGGCGGGCGATCTCCTTGTAGGCATAGCCCCGGGCCAGCAACCGCATCACCTCCTGCTCGCGGGCGGTCAACTGGTCGAGCTCGGGATCGACGGGCGAGTCGAGGTCGGCGGAGAACGCGTCGAGCACGAACCCGGCGAGGCGGGGCGAGAACACGGCGTCGCCGTCCTTCACCCGACGGATCGCCTCCACCAGCTCGGGCCCGTCGATCGTCTTGGTGACATAGCCCCGGGCGCCGGTGCGGATCACCTCGATCACGTCCTCCGCGGCGTCGGAGACCGAGAGCGCGAGGAACTTCGCGGTGACCCCGCGGTCGATCACGCCGCGGATCACGGCCGGGGCATTGCCGCCGGGGAGGTGCACGTCGCAGACGACAACGTCGGGCTTGGCCCGCACGATCTCGTCGACCGCCTCGGCGACGTCGCCGGCCTCGGCGACCACCTCGATCCCGGTGTCGCCGTCGGCGCTCTCGAGCTCCGCCCGGACCCCGGCCCTGACCAGGGCGTGGTCATCGACGAGTACGACACGAATCATGGTGCTGACCTCTCCTCATCCAGTGCCCCGCCATTGTGCAGCGGGAGCACGAGCTCCACCTCGGTCCCCACGCCGATCTCCGAGTGGATGACGGCGCTGCCCCCCGCCCGCTCCATCCGTCCCTCGATCGATTCGGAGATTCCCCGGCGATCGGCCGCGGTGTCGGCCGGGTCGAACCCGGTGCCGGTGTCTCGCACGAAGATCTCGATCCGGTCGTCGTGCCGCTCGGCGTACACGTCGACCTTCTTCGCCTCCGAGTGCTTCGCGGCGTTGACGGCCGCCTCCTTCGTGGCGGCGACCAGCGCGTCGATGGAGCCGACCGGGAGGTCGCTGGTGTCGCCGACCGTGATCACCTTGACCGGCACACCGTGGTCGGCGTCGACCTCGTCGGCCATGCGGTCGAGCGCGTCGCCCAACCGGACCGAGCCCGGGGTCGCCGCACCCGGCGACGCGTACAGCCAGTTGCGCAGCTCCCGCTCCTGGTGGCGGGCCAGTTGAGCGGTCCGCACCGGATCGTCCGCGTGACGTTGGATGAGTGCGAGGGTCTGGAGCACGGAATCGTGGAGGTGGGCCGCCACCCTCGCCCGCTCGTCGGCCCGGACCCGGGTCTGGCGCTCCTCGTCGAGCTCGTTGCCGATCCTGGCCAGAGACGGGGCGGCGACGAGGCCGACGCCGGCCACGATGGCGAACGCCAGCACCATCACGAAGAGCGCGTCGACGAGGTTCGTCGACGACAGCGTGATGAACGCCAGCATCCCACCGAATCCGATGGCCACGCCGAGCAGGATCCGGATGACGGCGGAGAGCCCGTCGTCGTTGCGGTGGCGGCTCCAGGCGACGAGGAAGCCGATGACCACGAACCCGGCCGGGTACACGACCCGGCCCACGAAGAAGGTGCTGTTGCTGGCCGCGACCACGAGGCCGAGCACGATCATCCCGACGGCGAGATAGCGGTGGAACGCGCTCGCCGCCTTGGGTCGGGGGGCGGGTCGGGTGAGGGTGCTCGGCTGCTTGACAGCGAGGAAGACCCAGCTCAGCGTGTACAGCACCAGACCCCAGCCACCGGCCAGCGACAGCAGCACGAACGACAGCCGGATGACGGCCGGCTCGACGCCGATCTCCCGGGCGATGGCGGCCGCAACCCCGCCGATCCACCGCTCGGACGGATCGAGGCGCGGGATCGACCAGACCTCGCCCGAGATCGGGCGGTTGCCCTCGTGATCCGGGGCGACGGGGGAGGGGGCAGGACTGGTCACCGCACTCAATACTGGCACCGACGGGCCCTGCCGGGCATCAGGGTGCGACCCTGGTCCGACCCTGACCGATCGCGGGTCGCTCAGGGGTCGTTCCGGGCGTCACCCCATACCGGAGGCGCGTCCGTGGTCAGAAGATGGGATCATGAGCGACGAACCGTCCACCACCGGGTCGCCAGACCCGGACGCTGCAACGATGGGCCCAGATCTGCCACCGCCACCGCCACCCCCCGCACCTCCACCCCACGCACCGCCGCCTCCGCATGCATCGTCGGTGCCTCCCGTCGACCCGTTCCACGATCGTCGGCTCGTGCGCGATCCGTACTCGCGGCTCGGTGGGGTGGCCTCGGGCTTCGCCCACTACTACGGGCTCGACGTGTCGCTCGTTCGGATCCTGTTCGTGGTGTTCGCGTTCATGACCGGATTCGGCTTCCTCGTCTACCTCCTGGCCTGGCTCGTGATCCCCCGGGCCACGCACTGGCCGCCGGCGGGGGCGCCCCAGTCGCTCCGATCCCTCAGCGGACGGGATCTCGCCATCGGCATCGTCCTGATCGGTCTCCTGTTCACGTTCGGTGTCGGGTCTGGCGGGCCGGCACAGTCGGTCCTCGTACCGCTGCTCCTCGTCGGCGGCGGTGTGTGGCTGCTGTCACAACGGCCACAGGCCCCGTCGGTGCCATCGGGGGTGCCGGGGCCGCCCGTGGCACCAGGGCCGTCGGGGGTTCCAGGGCCGTCGGGCGCACAGCCCGCCCCTGGCCCGGCCGGTGACGACGGCCTCAGCGAGGCAGCCGACGTCGCCAACCTCGGCATCGGCGACGACACGGCGACCGGGGGGTCGGCCACACAAGCCGGCCCGTTTGCATCACCGGGCCCCGGCGGTGCGCACGGCCCCGGCGGAGGGCACGGTGCCGGCGGAGGGCACGATGCCGGCGGAGGCCACGGTGCGCCGGTGCCGCCGCGATCACGACGACGGTTCGCTCCGCTCCTGTTGATCCTGGCCGTCGTCCTGTTCGTCCTCACCATCCCGGTCCTGATCGTGGGCGGCCTGGTGGCCGGTGTCGCCACCGGTGCCATCGACCTCGACATCGAGCAATCGGCGGTGGAGGTCACCCCGGCCACGGTGGCCGACATCCCCGAGTCGATCGTTCGCGGTGGCGCGGAGGTGGTCATCGATCTCACCTCGCTGGAGGCCGCCGACTTCGCCGAGCTCGACGATCCGGTGCTCCTCGAGACCCGGCTCGACGTCGGTTCGATCAGGGTGATCGTTCCCGACGACATCGCCGTGTCGGTCGACGCCGACGCCGACATCGGCTCGGTGTCGGTCTTCGATCAGACCGACGACGGGTTCGGCGTCGGCCGCAGGTCCTCCCCGGAGGGTGACCCTGACCTCGAGCTCGACCTCGAGGTCGACATCGGCGAGATCATCGTGCAGCAGGGCTGATCGGCTCAGCGCATCTTCGCTCAGCCCATCTTCGCTCAGCCCGGTCGGGCTCCGACCGAGGTCAGGAGGTCGTAGGCCCGGCGGGTGGGAGACGGTTCGGTGACCCGTTCGAGCGAGGCCAGCGAGCGAGACATCGCAACGACCGACGCCGAGACGATCGGCTGGAGCTTCGATGGTCGCATCGCGTTGATCCCGATCGCTCGGGCCAGGCCGGGATCGGGCTGGAGCACGAGCACCTCGGCCCCCGCCGCTCGCAGGGCCCGCACGTTGCGGCGCAGTTGGCGGCGAGGGTAGGTGCGGAGCGCGGTGACCGCCGGCGAGTGGGTGAGCCGGACCCGGTCGACCGACAGGGGCGACGAGATCACGACCAGGTCGAAGCCGCCGTCGAGCAGCAGGTCGGCGTTGTCGGGGCTCCGCATACCGCCGTCGATGTACTTCCGGCCCCCGATCTCGACCGGTGCGAAGAAGCCCGGCACCGCGCAGCTCGCCCGAACGGCGGTGCCCAGGTCGACGTGCTCGTCGACATCCGGTGCAAACCGGACCTCGTCGGCTCGGCCGAAGACCGCTCGCCGGCCGCTGCGCACGTCGGTCGCCGTGACCCACAGCGGCTTTCGGGCCCATCGCTCCGGGTGGAAATCGCGGATCACCCGCTGCAGCGGCGCTGTTTCGATCCGGCCTTCCGGCAGGCCGCCCACCAGCAGGTTCGACGCCCGGAGACGTGTCCCCCGCCGCAGCTCGTCGACCACCAGGCCGGGCGTCGCCGGTCCGCCCCACACCCTCGGGAGCCGCAGGCTCTCCCTGCTGAGCAGGGCCTGGAGCGGGTCGTGGGTCTCCGAGCCCGGTCCGGCCACCATCATCCGAGCCCGGAGCTCCGCTGCACCGACCCCGGCCCGGAGGATCGACGCCACGATCGAGCCCGACGAGGTTCCGATCACGAGCTCGGCCGTCCGGGGATCCCAGCCGGTGGCCGCCTCGAGCGCGGCGAGCGCGCCGGCGTGGAAGCCGCACCCGGCGACACCACCGCCGGCGAGAACGAGACCGACCCGGAGATCGGCGCCGGTGGTGCCGGCGGGCCGATCGTCCGGGTCGGACTGCGAGGGTTCGGTCAGCGGAGGTCTCCGCGCCAGGATCGGTCAGCGAGACCGATCAGCGGGCCGACTGGATCGCCGCCCAAACCGTCTGGGCGCTGAGCGGCATGTCGATGTGGCGGACCCCGAGGTGGGACACCGCATCGACGACTGCGTTGTGGATCGCCGGGGTCGAGCCGATGGTGCCCGACTCGCCGATCCCCTTGGCCCCCATCGGGTTGCGGGGGCTCGGGGTCTCGGTGTTCGACGTCTCGAACGACACCAGTTCCGCTGCCGACGGGATCGCGTAGTCCATCAGGTTGCTGGTGATCGGGTTGCCGTCGTCGTCGTAGGCGACGATCTCGAACAGGGCCTGGGCCGCACCCTGGGCGATCCCGCCGTGCTGCTGACCGGTGACCAGCATCGGGTTCAGGATCTTGCCGCAATCGTCGACCGCGACGTGGCGCAGCATCTCGACCTGCCCGGTCTCGGTGTCGACCTCCACGACCGACACATGGGTGCCGAACGGGTAGGTGGCGTCCTGTCCGTCGAAGTCGAGCTCGTGGGCGAGCCCGGGGTCCATCCCGTCGGGACGCTTCGAGTCGTCGTTGGCCGCCGCGGCCAGATCGGCCCATGACACGTTCGATGCGGGGGTGCCGGTGACCTCGAGTCCACCGTCGCCGACGACGATGTCGTCTTCGCTCGCCTCGAGCAGGTGGGCGGCCAGCGTCTTCGCCTTGGCCAGCACCGCTTCGCTCGCCACGTGGACTGCCGAGCCGGCGGTCTGCAACGAGCGTGAGCCCATCGTGCCCGCACCGCGCGGGACCTCGTCGGTGTCGGACTGGACGAGCTTCACGTTCTCCATCGGGATGCCGAGCGCGTCGGACACGATCATGGCGAAGGCCGTCTGGTGGCCCTGACCGTGGGCGCTGGTGCCGACCTTGGCGCTGGCGGTGCCGTCCTCGTGGATCTCCACGCCGCCCCACTCCACGTGCAGGCCGAGAGGGGCGGTGACCTCCACGTAGGTCGACATGCCGATCCCGAGTTGCTTGGCCGCTCCCGACTCGCGTCGCTGAGCCTGCTCGTCCCGCAGCGACTGGTAGCCGCTGGCCTCGAGGGCGGCGTCGAGGGTCTTCTCGTACTCACCGCAGTCGTAGTTGGCGCCGGTCAGGGTGGTGAGGGGGAAGGCGTCGGGCTGCAGGTAGTTCTTGCGGCGCAGCTCGGCGGGGTCGATCCCCAGTTCGTCGGCGGCGACGTCGATCACCCGCTCGAGGATCTGCGTGGCCTCGGGCCGTCCGGCGCCGCGGTAGGCGGCGGTGGGGGTGGTGTTCATCGCCACGCTCGCAGAGTGGTAGCGGATGTTGGGGATCTGGTAGACGCCCTGGATCATCATCTGGGTGAGGGTGGGGAGCACCCCGCCGATCGCCGGGTAGGCGCCGCAGTCGGCGATCACGTCGACGTCGATGCCGACGAACTTCCCGTCGTCGTCGAGGCCGAGCTTGGCGTTCAGCACCATCGCCCGCCCGTGGACCATCGCCACCATGTTCTCGCTGCGCTCCTCGGTCCACTTCACGGGACGGTTGAGCTCCTGGGCGGCCTTGATCGTGAGGAAGAACTCCACGCACGGTCCGGCCTTCGGGCCGAAGCCACCGCCGACCGCCGGTGCTGCGACCCGCAGCTTCTCCGGGTCGAGACCGAGCTGGCCGACGAGCGCGTCGCGCACCGCGATCGGGTTCTGGCTCGACATCCACACCTCGAGCGAGTCACCGTCGGGGATGGCGAGGCAGCCGTTGGGCTCCATCGGCACACCGGCCAAGCGCTGGCTGACCATCTTGCACTCGACGACCTTCGATGCCCCAGCGAGGGGATCGGCTTCCGCGTAGCCCTCGGCCGGGTGGGCCGACTCGAAGACCATGTTCGAGCCGTGGTCGTCGAACAGCACCGGGGCGTCGTCGGCGAGGGCCTTCTCCAGGTCGGCCACGGCGGGCAGCGGGGTGTAGTCGACGACGACCGCCTCCGCCGCGTCGGCAGCGGCCTCCCGGCTGTCGGCGACGACGACGGCGACGATGTCACCGACGAAGCGAACCTTGCCCTTGGCCAGGACGGGTCGGTTGAACACCGGGTCGAACATGGGGAAGCCCTGGTAGTCGGCGATCTCCATGTTGTCGGCCGTGTAGACCCCGACGACGCCGCTCATGCTGGCGGCCTCGGCGGTGTCGATCGAGTCGAGCGTGGCGTGGGCGTACGGCGACCGCACGAAGTGCACGTGAGCGCAGCCCTCGACCGGCATGTCGTCGGTGTACTGCTCGGCACCCCTCAGCAGACCTGGATCTTCGAGTCGAAGAACCGCGTTGCCGAGAATCGATCCCTGTGCTGCCATGACGCTCCTTACCTGCTGAATCGAGAACTCCGGGGCGGGCGAGTACCACGAGAAGGCCCATCGCTCGTTCCGGTGCCACAGATTGTGCCCTGATTCTCGCCGGTCGTCACGCTGTCGGACGAAGTTCGACAGCTGGGTGGTGGGCCGCCAGGCCCGCCGACCGGGGGGCGGGGTCTGGGGGTGGTCGCCCCCAGCGTGATGCTGTCGGACGAAGTTCGACAGCTGGGTGGTGGGCCGCCAGGCCCGCCGACCGGGGGCCTGGTCGCGACCTGCAGGTTTCGGAGAGATACGGCGGCCGGACCACGGAGGGATGGGTAGGGCGACAGGTCCGGCCGCCGTAGAGCATGAAACGCTCTTCCGGGAGAACCGCCACCTGTCGGTGGTTGTTCCCACGTCTCCGAACGTTCCTTCAGATGGCTTACAGTGTAGTCCCGATCACGGGGGTCGGGAAGACGGCCCGAGCAGCCCGTATGCCCAAACCCCGTGATCGGTGGTGATCAGGCGGCCGCTGTGCCGCTGGCCGGTTCCAGAGCGATCGCGAGCACCTGGTCGATGTCGGCCATCGGGTGCACGGTCAGCGCGTCGAGCACGTCGGCGGGCACGTCCTCGAGGTCGCGCTCGTTCGCCTGTGGGATGAGGACGGTCGAGATACCGGCCCGATGAGCGGCGAGGAGCTTCTGCTTGACCCCACCGATCGGCAGCACCCGACCCTGGAGCGTCACCTCGCCGGTCATCGCCACATCCGATCGGACCTGCCGGCCCGACAGCAGGCTGACGAGCGCCGTGGTCATGGTGACCCCGGCCGATGGGCCGTCCTTGGGCACGGCCCCGGCGGGGAAGTGCACGTGGAGACGCTTGTCGGCGGGGAGGGTGGCCCCGAACCGGTCGCCCTGGGCGGCGACGACCGAGCGGACGATGCTCGCCGACTCCTTCATCACGTCGCCGAGCTGGCCGGTGAGGATCGTGTCGCCGTCGCCGTCGACCAGCGCCGTCTCCACGAAGAGCACGTCGCCCCCGGCCCCGGTCACCGCCAGCCCGGTGGCGATGCCGGGTCGGTCGATTCGGCCGGCGACCTCCTCCACGGGGAGCGGGCGCCCGATCAGGTCGTGCAGATCGTCGGTGTCGATCACGATGGCGTCGGTCTCGGTCGTTCCGGTCTCGGTCACGGTCGTGGGGGTCTCGTCCTCCGGCTTCTCGGCCCGGCCGAGGATGGTGATGGTCGACTTGCGGATCGCCTTGTCGAGCAGGCGCTCGAGTCGACGCACACCAGCCTCGCGGGTGTAGTTCGCCGCGATCTCGGACACCGCCTCGTCGGTGACGGTCAGCTCACCATCGAGCACGCCGTTGCGTCCGAGCAGCCGGGGGAGCAGGTGGTCCTTGGCGATAGCGGTCTTCTCGGCTTCCGTGTAGCCGTCGATCGTGATCACCTCGAGCCGGTCGAGCAGCGGGCCGGGGATGCTCTCCAGCACGTTGGCGGTGGCGATGAAGACCACGTCCGACAGGTCGAGCTCGAACTCGAGGTAGTGGTCGCGGAAGGAGTGGTTCTGGGCCGGGTCGAGCACCTCGAGCAGTGCGGCCGAGGGATCGCCCTGCCAGCCGGCGCCGACCTTGTCGATCTCGTCGAGCAGTATCACCGGGTTCATCGAACCCGCTTCGGTGAGGGCCCGGACCACGCGACCGGGACGGGCGCCCACGTAGGTGCGACGGTGACCGCGGATCTCGGCCTCGTCGCGGATGCCGCCGAGCGCGAGCCTGGCGAACGAGCGGTCGAGGGCCCTGGCCACCGACTGCCCGAGCGACGTCTTGCCCACCCCGGGCGGGCCGACGAGCGCCAGGATCACGCCGTTTCGTCGACCGTCGACGTCGTCGGCGATGTCGACCCCCCGCTGGGCCCGGAGCTTGCGGACCGCGAGGTACTCGACGAGTCGGTCCTTCACCTCGTCGAGACCGGTGTGGTCGGCGTCGAGTATGTCGCGGGCGGCCTCGAGGTCCGGCTCGTGGCTGGACCGCTCGGCCCACGGCAGCTCGAAGACGGTGTCGAGCCAGGTGCGGATCCAGTTCGCCTCCATCGACTCGTTGCCGGTGCGCTCGAGCCGGTCGATCTCCCGCTCGATGGCCTCGGCGGTGGTGGTGTCGATCGCGGCAGACTCGGTGCCGATCGCCTCGGTGCCGATCGCGGCGGTGTCGAGAGCGGCGGTGTCGATCGCGGCGGCAGCGCCGGTCAGGTCGGCCAGCTTCGCCCGATACGCACCGATGATGTCGTCATCACCCTCGCCGAGCTCCGCCCGGATCGCCGCGAGCTGCCGACGGAGGATCGCCTCGCGCTGCCCCTTCTCGAGGTCGTCGCTGACCTCCTTGCGGATGCGCTGCTGCACGTCGAGGTCGGCCAGCGCCTCCTTCACCCAGCCCGTCGCCAGCCGGAGGCGGTCGGCCACATCCGCGGTCTCGAGCAGCTCCACCCGCTGCTCCAGGGTCAGCTCTGGCCAGTAGCCGATCGAGTCGGCCAGCGCGCTGGGGGTGGACAGCTCGCGTAGGGCGCCGGCCAACTGGCGACCGCCGATCCGCTCGAGGAGCGCGGCCGCAGCCGCCCGGTAGTCGCCGGCGAGCGCTTCGGTCTCGGCGGTGGGGGCCGGGTCTCGCACCGGGACGGCTTCCACCCACAGCACCGGGGCCGAGCCGACGACACCCGCTCCGACCCGGGCCCGGGACTCGGCCCGGACGGTCACGGTGGGCACCGGCTCGCCCAGCGATTCGCGGTCGACGACGGTGGCCACCACGCCGGTGGAGGCGAAGACCCCGGCGATCTTCGGGACGAGTAGGAGGCGCCCGTCGACGGCGGCGTCGAGCACGGCGGCGGCCTCCTGCGATTGGACGGCGATGGTCACCACCATCTCGGGCAGCACGACGCCGTCGGGGAGTGGGAGGACCGGGAGGGTCTCGGTGGCGGACGTCGGGTCGGTGGTCGGATCGACGGTCGGGTCGGTCGTCATGGGGGCTGACTCCTCTGCGGTTCCGGTCGAGGCCTTGACGGCCCGCCCGACCGGTGCGTAGTGTCTGGACTTACAAGATTACATGTAATTGAAGCAATCGAGACGGTGAACCCCACACCGTCGGCCGCTATTCCGCCGGCGACACGACAGCCGGAGACCCTGAGGAGCACGCCGTGCCGAAGCAACGACCACTACCCGGTGCCGACGAGGCCGCTGCCTGGTTCGCCGGTCGGGTGCCCGACGACTGGTTCACCGGCCCACTGAGTGTCGACTTCGACAAGGACGAGATCCTGGTGATCGGTCCGTTGGCCCCACCGGAATCGGTGCCGGAGGGCGACGAGTCGGTGCGGGTGGCGGCCAGCAGCCGGATCGCCGGGTTCCGGGAGGACACCCGGGCCCACCGCATCCGTATCGCCAGCGAGGCTCAGGATCGCTGGCGGCGCCACGTGTCGTGGGGGGCGACCTGCGGCGAGGTGACGGCGGTCTTCACCCACGCCTCGGTGCCGGTCATGACCCGCCTGAAGTTTCACCAGCGGAAGGTCCTCGACACGCTGATCGACTCCGGCGTGGCCGGCAGCCGCTCGGAGGCCCTCGCCTGGTGCGTGCAACAGGTGGGCGAGCATCAGAGCGAATGGATCGACCGGCTCCGCGAGGCGATGACCGAGGTGGAACGGATCCGAGCCGAGGGCCCCGGGTAACCGCCGCCCGCCGATCGCGGTAGCCGCCCTCAACCGCCTGGCAGCGAGCGCCGTTGGCGGAGCGGTCGTGAACCGAGGTCCGCTCGGTGACCGGCCGACCGCCCTGCGGCCAGCCCTTCGCCGTTCGACAGCGAGACGCTCATCGGCCGCAACGGCCCGAACTGCTCGTCGACCGCTGCGTCGACCGCCTGCTCCCGGCTCGCCAGCACGGGTAGGAGCGAGGCCGCGTGGTCGTGATCGGCGACGGCGCGGGCTCGGTTGGCCTCCACCCGCCGCCGGACCGCGTCGGCGAAACCGATGAGGAACGCCCGACGGAACGAGGTGACCCGACCGGGCGTCGTCTCGGCCGCGAGCAGGAGCCTCGTCGCCTGGAGACCGAGCGAGGTGAACAACAGCTCGGCATCGTCGAGGTCGGCGGCGTGGCCGACGAGCGTGGCCCAGTGGCTCGACCCCAGGCCCTGGATCTCGCGGCGCTCGACCCTGGCCTGCAGCTCGTCCCTGCTCACGCTGAGGATCGCCCGGCACCCCGAGGCCCGCGCCGCAGCGGCGAGGAGGAGGAACTTCTGTCTGGCGTAGGGCGCCTCCACCGTGACCACGCGGGCGATCACCTCGGTGGCACCGTCGTCGTGATCGTCGAGCAGCGCCCTGTCGATGGCGTGGGCGATCATCAGCTCGTGGGCCTTGGCGGTGAGCGCCAGCGCCTCCTCCTCGAAGTCGGTCGATTCCGCCTTGGCCAGGAGGCTGCGGATCTTGTGGAGCATCCCCTCGTTCGTCATGGACGTATGGTGCCACCCGGCTGTGACAGTCGGGTCGAGGCGGCGTCAGCGGGTCTCGGTCACGAAGCGGTCGTAGCGGTCGTCGTCGATCCAGGCGCCGGTCCGCTCGGCGAACCGGCGGGCGGCGTCGGCCATCAGGTCGAGGCGTCCCGCTCGGGCGTCGGTCGAGGAGATCCCGTCGATGACGTGGGTCGGCAGCGCGAGCCCGATCTCCGCCGGCACGTGGAGCGGGCGCCGGGGCGCCACCGCCACCTCGGGGAGCAGGGCCATCGACGCGTCGCGGTGGTCGGCGTCGTCGTACCAGCCGAGCTCCTGGATCTGGTGCCACTTGTCGGCCCCCATGATGACCACGTCGTAGCCGTGGGCGACGTCGACCAGGAGCTGGGCTTCGGTGACGGTCGCCTCCAGCCAGTCGTGCTCGGCAGCGACGGTCTCGAGCACCGCCACCCGGTGCTCGAACAGCGGCCGCTCCACCTCACCCTTGCCCAGCGCTCGTCGACTGTGGACCAGGTGCACCCGCTCGAGCCGGCGCTGCTCCTTGGCGGCGGCGGCGATGGCGAGGTGGGCGGTCGTCGGGGGATTGAACGAGCCGGGGTACACACCGATTCGGGGCACGGAGACAGGATGGCAGCGCTCGCCCATCGGGTGGTAGCCGACGGCGAACGCCACCACCAGCGCAGACACCGCACCGACTCGGCCTACGCTACGAGCCCGATGGCTGTGTCCCCCGAGCCCGAGGCCTCCGGCTGGTACGTGAACCACGGCGCGGTCGATGTGCTCACCACCGACGAGTTCGTCGACGAGCTCCGGGAGCGACTCGGCGGTGCCCGACGCCGGATCGTGCTGCAGTTGATGACTTTCGACGGCGACCGGGCCGGGCTCGAGGTGTCGCAGCTCCTTCTCGACGCGGTCGCTCGGGGCGTGACCGTTCGGCTCCTGGTGGACAGCTTCGCCCTGCGGTTCGTCAGCGACCGGCCGGTCACCGATCCCGACGTGGTCGACGAGTACCGGGAGACGCTCGACATGTACGAGCGGCTGGCCGTCGGCGGGGTCGAGCTCCGGTTCACGAACGCCAACGGTCCCGGTCACGTGTTCGCCCTCGCCCGGAACCACAAGAAGGTGTACGTCATCGACGACGTGGCCTACCTCGGCGGAATCAACGTGAGCGATCACAACTTCGCGTGGCACGACTTCATGGTCCGCCTCGACGCCCCCGACGTCTGCGCGGCCCTCCTCGCCGACCTCGACGCCACCTTCGCCGGTCGCTACGCCACGGTCGACCGGAGCTTCGGCCCATCCGGCCCGGGTTCGCTGAGCGACCAGAGCCCCGTGACGCTGGTCACCAACGGCGCGCTGCGGGCCGCCTTCGACGAGCTCGTCGCCCGGGCTCGGCAGCGGATCGTGGTGGCGTCGCCCTATGCGCTCGACCGGCGCCTCCTCGCCGTGCTCGACCGGGCCACGGCGCCGGAGAAGACCGTGGTGATCGCCGATCACAACAACTTCCGGTTCCTCCAGGCGATCACCCCCTACCTGACCACCAGGGCTCGGCGGGCCGGGATCGAGCTCGCGACCTACGACCGCTTCTCCCATTCGAAGTTCCTCCTCGTCGACGACGATCGGCTCCTCGTGGGCTCGTCGAACTTCGGCCGCCACAGCCTCACCTGCAACCAGGAGATCGGGCTGGTGATCCGGGATCGGGTCTTCATCGACGAGTTCGAGAAGGCGTTCCTTCCCGACCTCGTGCCCGCAGGGCCGCAGGTCACGGTGGGCCTTCGCGCCTTCGGTTGGTTCGCCACGATCGTCATGGAGGCCTATCTCGCCACCTACGCCCGGGTGGTCACCCCGCGGGTGCCGCTGCTGGCGCCGCCGCCCCCGGGGAGATGAGCGGCCCGTCCGGGGTCGACGGCGCTGCGGAGGAGCAGAGCGGCGGGCGGCGGTTCCGGCTCATCGGGATCGCCGCCGTGGTGGCCGTCTCGTCGTTGACGCTCTACCTGGTCGGTCGATCGGTGGGCGATCCGCTGGTGCGGTTCATCGGCCTGATGATCGGGGCGACCACGTTCGTCCCGCTCCCGGCCGACACGTTCGTGCTGTCGGTCTCCGACGATCTGCCGGCGGTGGTGATCGGCGTGGTCGGTGGGTTGATCAACGCGTCGATGGTGCTCGTCGAGCGGGCGTGGATCCTCGCGCTCATCGACACCCCTTCGTTCGATCGGATGCGACGGTTCTTCGACACGAACCGGTTGGTGGCGTTGACCGAGCGGAACATGTTCGTGGCCTTGGCGGTGGGGGCGGCGTCGTTCGTGCCGTTCGAGCCGTTCCGCCTGATCGCCGTCATGCGGGGCTATTCGCCGGTGAAGTACTTCCTGGCCACGTTCCTGGCCCGGGGTGGCCGCTACTACGTGCTGGCATCGGTCGGGGCGGCGCTGCTCGGGGTCGGCCTCCTGCAGCAGGCGATCTGGCTGACCCTCGTGCTGTTCGCGTTCGGGCTGTGGCGCTCGGCGGTGCGGTTGCTCAGCGGCACACGCGAGCTGGACGACGAGCACGATCCGGCGCACGGCGCTGGCGACGGGGCCGGCGATGGATGAGGTGACCCGGGTGATGATGGCCCTCCATCCCGAGGTGACCGTCGACGGGCGACGGGTGACCGCGTCGTTCGAGCCCCAGCCCGAGCACCGGGGCAACGCCGGCTGGCTGCACGGCGGCATGGCGGCGACCGTCCTCGATCACGTGTGCGCCAGAGCCGGGGCGGCCGCACTCGGGCGGCGGGTCGTCACCGGAACGCTCGAGCTCCGCTATCCCCAGCCGGTGGCGCTCGACGGCGGTCCCTACGCCGTCGAGTCGGAGGCGGCCGAGCCCCGGGGTCGTATGGTCCGGGTCACCGGCGCCATCCTCGGCGGTGATGGTCGACCGCTGGTCGAAGCGAAGGGCCTCTTCATCGCCATCCCCGAGCCCTGAACCCACCCACAACTGGCAGCGATCTGCACCAGGGTCGCGCGGGGGATCTGCCAGACCCAGGATGGTGGTCGGACCACCGGGGCGTCGACCGGTGACCACGGTAGGTTTCCAGCCATGTCCGACACCCCGAACGCGCTGAACCGCTACTCGTCGCGCATCACCCAACCCCCGAGCCAGGGGGCGTCGCAGGCGATGCTGTACGCCACCGGCCTCTCCCCGACCGACCTGGAGAAGGCGCAGGTGGGGATCGCAGCGTGCTGGTTCGAGGGCAACCCGTGCAACATGCACCTCGGCGACCTCGCCGACCACGTGAAGACCGGCGTGACCAAGGCCGACCTCATCGGCATGCGGTTCAACACCATCGGCGTGTCCGATGGGATCTCGATGGGCACCGATGGCATGTCCTACTCCCTGCAGAGCCGCGACCTGATCGCCGACTCGATCGAGACCGTCGTGTCCGCCCAGTGGTACGACGGTGTCGTCACCCTCCCGGGTTGCGACAAGAACATGCCCGGTTGCGTGATGGCGATGGGCCGACTCGACCGTCCAGCGATCATGGTCTACGGCGGCACGATCAAGCCCGGTTGCGCCGTGGTCGGCGGCAAGGAGGAGAAGCTCGACATCGTCTCCGCCTTCCAGAGCTACGGGCAGACCCTGGCCGGTGCGATCACCGAGGAGGACCGGCAGGCCATCGTGGCCGACGCCTGTCCCGGGGCGGGGGCCTGTGGCGGCATGTACACCGCCAACACGATGGCCACCGCGATCGAGGTGCTCGGGTTGTCGCTGCCGTACTCGTCGTGCACCCCGGCCGAGGACCCGGCCAAGGTCGACGAGTGCGTCCGGGCTGGCGAAGCGATGCGCGGCCTCCTGGAGGACGGGTTGACCCCCCGCAGGATCGTCACCCGACAGTCGCTCGAGAACGCGATGGTGATCACGATGGCCCTCGGCGGGTCGACCAACGCCGTCCTCCACCTGATCGCCATGGCCCGGGCGTTCGAGCTGGAGCTCACGATCGACGACTGGCTCGCCACCAGCAACCGGGTCCCGCTCCTGGCTGACCTGAAGCCGTCGGGCCAGTACGTGATGGAGGAGCTCCACGCGGTCGGCGGCGTCCCCGGGGTGATGAAGTACCTCCTCGACGAGGGGATGCTCGACGGTGACCAGCTCACCGTCACCGGCAGGTCGCTCGGCGAGAACCTCGAGGACCTCCCCGGGCTCGACGACGACCAGGCGATCGTGGCGAAGCTCGACACGTCGGTGAAGGCCCGGGGTCACATCTCCATCCTGCGAGGCAACCTGGCGCCCGAGGGCGCGGTCGGCAAGATCACCGGCAAGGAGGGGCTCCGGTTCTCCGGCCCGGCCCGGGTGTTCGACTCCGAGGAGGACATGCTCGCCGGTCTCGAGCAGGGCAACATCACCTCCGGCGACGTGATCGTTATCCGCTACGAGGGCCCGAAGGGCGGGCCTGGCATGCCCGAGATGTTGACGCCCACGAGTGCGCTCGCCGGGGCCGGCTTCCTCGACGACGTCGCCCTCATCACCGACGGCCGGTTCTCCGGCGGCAGCCATGGCTTCATCATCGGCCACGTGGTACCCGAAGCTCAGGAGGGCGGTCCGATCGCGCTGGTGCAGGACGGCGACACGATCACCATCGACGACGAGAGCCATGAGATCACCGTCGAGCTGAGCGACGACGAGCTCGCCGCTCGCCGCGCCGCGTGGACCGCCCCACCGTTCAAGGCCACCAACGGCACGCTGTGGAAGTACATCAAGCTCGTGGAGGACGCCAGTCACGGTTGTGTGACCGACGGCGCGTGAGCGCACTACGGCGTGCGACCCGCCTGCCTGTCGCGTGTGACCGACGGCATCGGCCAGCACCCCGGTGGGCACGGCGGGTGGCCATGACCTGAACTACGGTGAGCGGCATGGTCGAACTGGACCGGCGAGGTCTGGTGATCCTCGCAACCCGCGAGTGCCTGGAACTGCTACGTCCGGGTGGGATAGGCCGGCTCGGCTGGGTGCGGGGCTCCAGGCCGTTGATCCGACCGGTCAACTTCGCCCTTCATCGGGACCACATCGTGATCCGGACGGGAGGTGGGTCGATGCTGGCAGCGGCGAGAGCGTCACTTCCCGTCACCTTCGAGGTGGACCAGACACGCAACGTCGACCACAGCGCATGGAGCGTCATCGTGGACGGCACGATCGAGCTGATCGAACCAGAAGATGCCGCGAGTGTTCCCCTGCGGTCCTGGGCGTCGAACGACACCGATCACTTCGTGCAGATCACGATCGACGAGATCGGCGGCAGGCGAATCGGGAGTGTTCGCCGATGACGGGTCAGGCCGATCCGACGAGCGACATCGACGCGTGGGGTCGATCGGTCAGGGCCCGCCGGGCAACCACCACGCTGCTCGACCCGCTCGTCCGGTTCTGGTTCCGGCCGGAGTGGGAGGGGTTGGAGAACGTTCCAGCCAGCGGCGGGGCGCTCCTCGTCGCCAACCACGCCGGGGTCGTCCCGGTCGACGGTGCGCTGATCATGCACGGCATCGAACGCGAGGTCGGTCGGGCCGTGTACGCGCTGCACCACCACGCTCTGCGAGCTCTTCCGATCGTGGGCACCATGCTGGCCCGCAACGGCGGTGTGGTCGGCCACCCCGACAACGCCGCCCGGCTCCTGCGCGACGGGTCGCTGGTGCTGGTGTTCCCGGAGGGCACGAAGGGAACCAACAAGCCGTTGTCGGAGCACTATCAGCTGCAGCGCTTCGGGCGGGGTGGCTTCGTCGAGACCGCGCTGCGAACGGGCGCACCGATCGTGCCGGTCGCAGTCATGGGAAGCGAGGAGACGATGCCGGCCGTCACGGTGCTCCGGACCGCCGACGGCGTCGAGCAGCCGATCACACTGAACGGTGTGCTCCTCGGTCCCGCATTCTCGTTCGTGCCATTCCCTTCGAAGATCCGGATTCGGGTGCTGCCCGCCCTCGAGCTGGCGGAGCACAGCACCACCGACACCTATCCGGCCAACACGATCGCCGACATCGCCGAGGAGGTCCGTCAGCTGATCCAGGACGAGCTCGACGTCATGCGGGCCGCCCGATCCACCGGCCGGGACGGCTGACCGTGCGACGGGTACTGATCACGGCCGCAGCGACGCCGCTCGGCTCAGCGCTGGCGGCGAGACTCAGCGATCGGCCCGATGTCGACGCGGTGCTGCTCGCCGACGCGGCGAGGATCGATCCGCCGCCGGGAGCCAAGACCGTTTCGATCGAGGGCGGCTACGTCGACCTTCGCGACGCCATCGGCGACCACCGGATCGACACCGTCGTCCACGGCGCCCTCGCCCTCGACCGCCTCGGTGATCGGGGGCGCCTCGCCGAAGCCGACGTGATCACGACCATGCAGATCGCCGCGGTTGCAGCCGATCTCGACGGCCCGGTTCGATCGCTCGTGGCGCTGTCGTCCACGATGCGTTACCCGTCGATCGCCGATGCGCCCATCTTCCACGACGAGTCGCAGTCGTTGCCACCCCCTCGGCAGGGCTCGCACGCGGCAGCGCTGGCCGAGGCCGAGGACTACCTGACGGCTCTCGCCGACCAGCGGCCGAACCTGTCGATCTGCATACTCCGGCTGGCCGATCTGGCCGGCGAGGGTGTGCAGAGTCCGCTCCGGTCGTTGCTGGCCGGTCCGGCGAGCCCCACCTATGTGGGATTCGACCCGCGGATCCAGTTCCTCCACGTCGAGGATGCCGTCGGTGCGATCGATCATGCGGTCGACGCCAGCCTCTCCGGTCTGTTCAACGTCGCGTCGCGAGGCGCGGTGCGGTGGAGCACCGCGATCCGCCTCAGCGGCAGCATCCCGATTCCCGTCCTGCCGCCGGACTTCGACCCGTTCACGGTCGTGCGTCGCCGACTCCGTGTAGATCCGGTACCCAGAGGCTTGTCGCAGACCCTCCGGTTCGGCCGGGTCGCCGCCACCGACAAGCTCGACGCCGCCGGCTTCGTCGGCACGAAGCGCACCGACGAGTGCATCCGCGAGGCGTAGTCAGCCCAGCGCCTTGAGGAACGTGCCCATGTCGAAGTAGTCGCGCCACACCTTGATCTTGCCGTTCTCCATCTCGAACACCCCGGTGCAGGGGAGGTCGACCGACTTGTCGCCGACCTGGGTGCGGTCGACCCGCTCGGCGAACACCACGTCGCCGTCGCCGGCGATGTTGAGCAGCTCCCACTCGGTCGCCGTCCAGTCGGCGGTGAACCCGGCGATCATGTCCCGCACCTCGGTGCGGCCGCTCACCGGCTTCAGCGGCACGTTGTGGTAGCAGCCGTCGTCGGTGAAGTAGCCGGCGAGCTCGTCGGCGTCGAGGCGAGACCACGCCCCGATGAACTCGGTGACGATCGCGATGTTGTCGTGCTCGGCCATGTCAGCTCCTGTGCCGGGTTGGTGGGGGTCGGTTCGAGATCATCGCAGGGATTCGGCGATGGGGATGGTGTCGAGGTCGGTGTCGGGGCCGACGACGTAGTTCCCGGCGATGATCGGCGGCGCTTCGTCGTGGTCGAACGACACCCCGACGGGATCGCCCCCGTCGGCGACGATCTTCACCTGCTCCTTGAACTGTCGCCGCACCATCGACACCCCGCGGTCCGACGACGCCAGCCGTTCGGTCGAGTGCCGGGTGATCGGGCCCTGCCCCACCTGGGTCTCGTAGTCGCCCGGGTATCGCTGGTGCTCCTCCTCGGTGAGGTCGAACCAGCTTTTCCCATCGCCGTAGACCGGCAGTCCCTGCGGGGGTTCGTCGAGCGGCTTGCGGACCATGGCGAACACCCGGGTGTGGTTGTCGTCGATCGGGAGCGCCCACGACATGTTGTTGGTCTTCCCGAGGATCGACAGGGTCGGGGTGGGGATGATCCGGATCGTCGGCATCCGGATCTCGGTGATCCGGTGGAGCGTGGTCCCGTCGGGGAGTCGCCGGTCCTGGGTGGCGGTGACACCCCAGTCGTGGCGCTGGAAGGTGATCGTGGGCCAGATCTCCAGCTTGGGGTCGAACTGCGGTCCGCTGATGGCGTTGTGGAGGATGAACACGTGGTACGGGTCCATCGAGTTCTCGTGGGTCTGGAACCAGTTGCACGGCGCCACGGTCGGGCCGCCGAAGGCGAAGTGGTCGATGATCACGATCTCCTCGATGTCGGGATCGAGGTCGTCGAAGATGTCGTAGCGCGGGAACACCGGTTGTCGGTCGGCGGGGCCGAGGTAGGCGAAGATCAGGCCGTTGTGGTCGATCGTCGGGTACCACGGCTGCCGGTACGAGGCCCGGTTGCGGCCCCGGTCGGGTTCGCACGGCTGGTCGAGGCACCGCCCGTCGGCGGCGAACAGCCACCCGTGGTAGGGGCACCGGATCCCGTCCTGCTCGACCCGCCCGAAGTAGAGCGTGGTGCCGCGGTGGCAGCAGCGGGGCTCGAGCAGCCCGGGGTTGCCCGCTCCGTCGCGGAACAGGATCAGATCCTCGCCGAGCACCCGGATCTCGGCGGGGCGGACGGTGGCCTCCTCCGAGCGGGCGACCGGATGCCAGTAGCGGCGGAGCAGCTCACCGGCGGGGGTGCCAGCGCCGACCTCGACCAGCTCCGGATCCCACGTGCCCTGCTCTCGCCCGTACGCCCGGCCGTCGTCTGATTCGACAGCGACCCCGGCTGTTTCGGAGCCGGGGTCGGAGGCGGTGCCCGTCACGTCAGCTCTTGTCTTCGACGAACTCCACCCAGTTGCCGTCGGGATCCTCCACCATCGAGATCGACACCCCCGGTCGGATCTCGGCGCAGTCGATCCGCACCTTGTGGCCGGCGTCCTTCACCGCGGCGGTGATCTCGGCCAGGTTGTCGACGATCATCGTGAAGTACCGGTAGCCGGTGGCGCCGGCGATGCCGCCCTTCGCCGGTCGGGCTTCGGGCACCTCGTCGAGCTTGACCAGCTTCACCAGCGTCGTGCCGCAGTTGAGACGGTGCATCGTGCCGTTCATCCCGGCCGGCATCGGCGTGTCGGCGACGTGCTCGAAGCCGAGCAGATCCCGGTAGAACGCGAGCGACGCTTCGCTGTCGGTGATGACGATCCCCAGATCGATGGAGTCCTTGGCCAGTTTCACACCCATGGGACGCAACGCTGGCACCTCCTCGCCCCGGCTGCAAGCAGCGGCGCTGACATCGTGGGCCCGGGGCTAGGACGAGGGATGAGGACGGTGCCGACGACGTTCGCAAGAACGGTCAAGTGGTGAGCCGTGGGCACCGTTAGCGTCCGGATGATGGGACGGGCCTTCGACGACATCGCCCCGGTGCTGACCGGACTCGGCGCCGCGGGGCATCGCAATGTCGACCTGGTTGCAGTGGGCCGGCTGGCAGCGATGTCGCCCGGCCACGCCCAGCGAACGTTCCTGGCGGTGGTGGGAGCGAGCCCGAAGCGCTACCAGCTCGGTCGCCGCCTCGCCCACGCGGCCGCGGTGCTGGCATCGACCGACCTGCCGGTCGGCGACGTTGCGACCCGTGTGGGCTTCCGGAGTCACGAGGCGTTCACCCGGGCGTTCCACCGTGCCTACGGTTGCTCGCCGACCGACTATCGCACCCGGGTGACCACCGGCAGCACCCGATCGATCCCGGACGGGCACGTCGCCACGATCGATCGGGTGGCGGCCTGCGTCTCCCTCTACCGAACCCCGGTCGCGAGACCGCGCGCCACCACCACCCTCCGAGGAGGAGCGATGAGCTACGACATCACCACCGAGACCCTGGCCGAGACGCCGATCGTCTACCTCCGGCGCCGAGCCGACGTCGACGACGTTGCCGCCACCCTGGCCGAGGCACTCCCCGCCGTGTTCGGGTTCGTCATGGCGCAGGGATGGGCGATGGCGGGACCACCGCTCGTCCGCTACGTCGACCACAGCCCGGCGTTCGTGACCCTGGAGGCCGGCCTGCCGCTGGTGGAGCCCGCCCCGACGCCCGTCGGTCACGACGAGATCGAAGCCGGGGTGCTCCCCGCTGGCCCCGCCCTCACCACCGTCCACACCGGTCCGTACGAGGGCTTGGGCGAGGCCCACGCCGCCCTCGACCGGTGGATGGTCACCAATGACCTCCAGCCCGGCGGTCCACCGTGGGAGGTGTATCTCACCGATCCCGGCGAGGTGCCCGATCCTGCCGACTGGAAGACCCAGCTCTACTGGCCCGTGGCTGCCTCGTAGCGCCGACGTCGTCGGCGGCCACGGGCCTCGTTCGACCGGCGTCCACCGGCGTTCGCCGGCGGATCCGGCCACGGTTGACCGGTTTCGTCCGTCTTCGGCCCGCAGCGAGGTCGCACGACCTGCGGGCGCTCGTGAGCCTGTCGGCCCGGCCGCTACCGCGACGCGGGGCTGAGCGCATCGACGATGAGCGCTCGAACCGCTCGGGGGTTCTCCACCATCATCATGTGACCGGTGTCGGGCAGCTCCACGACCGTCGGCGAGGTCAGCTCGGCCACCAGCTCGGCGGCCGCTCGGGGCGGGGTCATCTTGTCGCCGAGGCCGACCGCCACCGCGACCGGGCACCCGACGCCGGCCGCAGTTGTCGTTGCACCGTGATAGTTCGCACAGGCCTCGAAGTCGGCGACGAGGGAGCCGGGTGGGCTCGACTCCACCAGCGCCCTCGCCCCACCCAGCATCCACAAGCCGGGTGTCGGGTTCAGGCCGACGTGGGCGGGGCGGTCGTGGCCCCAGGCGGTCATCAGCGCGGCGGCGGCCGGAAGGTCGTCGGCGGCGGCGGTCAGCAGGTCGGGGTGGACCGGCATGGCCGCCGCCGTGCCCAGCAGCACGAGGGAGCGCGCCAGCTCCGGTCGGCGGCTGGCCAGCTCCAGGCTGATGAACGTGCCCATCGAGTGCCCGACGAGGTCGACCGCTCGAGCGCCGCTGCCGTTGACGGCGCCCTTGTCGCCGCCCGCGCTGTCGACCGGATCGGCGTCGGTCTCGCCGTTGCCGTCGAGCTGAGCGGTGGCCGCTTCGATGAAGCGGGCGAGCCAATCGGCCATCTCCGGGATCGATTCGAGCGGCGGACCCGGCGTCTGGCCGTGACCGGGCAGGTCGACCGCCAGGGGTCGGAACCCGTGGTGGGCGAGGTAGCGGGTCTGGAGCTGCCAGACGGTGCCGTCCATCCCCGCGCCGTGCACCAGCACCACGATCGGGTCGGTGCCCGACGGGTCGACGCCGCCGGTGGCAGCTCGGACCGGGACACCGTCGAGGTCGATGATCATCGTTGGCTCGCTTTCAGTGCTCGGGCGAGATCCTCGACGATGTCGTCGGGATCCTCCAGCCCCACCGACAATCTGACCAGGTCCTCGCCGATCCCGGCCGCCGCCAGATCCTCGGCGCTGAGCTGCTGGTGGGTCGTGGAGCCGGGGTGGATGACGAGCGTCTTGGCGTCGCCGACGTTGGCGAGATGCGACGCCAGTCGGACCGACTCTATGAACTTCTTCCCGGCGGCCCGACCGCCCTTCACCCCGAAGCTCAGGATCGCCCCGGTGCCCTTCGGGTAGAGGCGTTGGGCGAGCTCGTGATCGGGGTGGGATGCCACCGACGGGTGGCGGACCCAGCTCACCGCGTCGTGCCCGGCCAACATCTCGATCGCCGCCGCCGTGTTCGACACGTGCCGGGCCATGCGCACCGGCAGGGTCTCGACCCCCTGGATCAGTTGGAACGCATTGGCCGGGCTCATCGCTGCGCCGAAGTCTCGCAGCCCTTCGGCCCGGGCCCGCATGCCGAGCGCCGCGGGGCCGAACTCGTCGGCGAACGACAGACCGTGGTAGCCGGGATAGGGATCGGTCAGCGTCGGATGCTTCCCGGCTGCGACCCAGTCGAACCGGCCTCCGTCGACCAGGACCCCACCGAGGGCGACCCCGTGCCCGCCGAGGAACTTCGTGACCGAGTGCATGACGATGTCGGCCCCGTGCTCGATGGGGCGGATCAGGTACGGGGTGGAGAACGTCGAGTCGACCATGAGCGGGAGCCCGTGGCGGTGGGCGACGTCGGCGACCGCTTCGATGTCGAGTACCTCGATTCCCGGATTGCCGAGCGTTTCGGCGAACACGACCTTGGTGTTGTCCTGGATGGCGGCCTCGAACTCGGCGGGGTCGCGAGGGTCGACGAAGGTGGTGGTGATCCCGAACCGGGGGAGGGTGAGGTTCATCATGTTGTGGCTGCCGCCGTAGATGTTCTTCGACGCCACGATGTGGTCACCGGCCGACGCGATCGTGGCCACCGCCAGGTGGAGCGCCGCCTGCCCGCTGGCCGTGCACACTGCGCCGACCCCGCCCTCCAGCGCCGCGATCCGCTCCTCCAGCACCGCCACGGTGGGATTCGAGATCCGCGAGTAGATGTGACCCGGGACCTCCAGGTTGAACAGCGCCGCCGCCTCGTCGGTGTCGGGGAAGGTGTAGGAGGTGGTGAAGTAGAGCGGCACCGCTCGGGCCCCGGTGGTGGGGTCGGGTCGTTGCCCGGCGTGGAGGCTGAGCGTGTCGAAGCGCAGGAAGTCGGGTTCAACCATGCCCGGGAGGCTACTTTCCCGGCGCTCGTCGGGCGGCGGGCGGCGCGGGTTTGGCAGATCTGGCGCGCACCCGCCGTGCGGATTGCTGCCAGTAGCGGTGAGGTCGTGACGTGATGGCTAGGGTTCGCCGGGTGGACGTCTACCGGGTGGGCAACTGATGGACGCCGAGCACATCGCCACGGCAGCGGAGGTCTGCGCGTCGTACCTCCGCACGGTGGTCGACGACGACTGGTCGGTCGGTGTGCCCGACCTCGAGATGACGGTCGCCGAGGTGGTCGCCCACACCGCCGAAGGCTGCCTGTGGTACGCGATCGACCTGTCGGCCGGCGGGCAGGACCTGCAGGGGGTCGAGCATCGGGTCGAGCCGGAACGGCCGGCCGCTGAGCTCGTGGCCACCGTGGAGACCTACGCTTCGATCGTCGAGACGATCGTTCGCGCTGCCCCGCCCGACGCACGCGGCTTCCACCCGATGGGTCTGGCCGACCCGTCGGGCTTTGCGGCGATGGCATGCGACGAGCTGCTGATCCACACCGACGACGCAGCCCGGGGGCTCGGCCGCCGGTTCGACCCGCCGGCCGATCTCGCCGATGCGGTCCTTCGTCGGCTGTTCCCCTGGATCGACGGCATGGCCGACCCGTGGGAGGAGTTGCGGTGGGCCAACGGCCGGGTCGAGCTCGAGGGTCGACCGAGGCTGGAGGGCTGGCGGTGGCATTGCGCGCCCCTCGCCGACTGGAATGGCTCGACCCCGACGATGGGGAACGCCCCTTGATCGGCGCCTGGTCGTCACGGCGGTCACCACCGGATCGGCTCGCAGCCAGGGTGGTGTCAGGGGGTGTCGGCCTCCTTGGCCACGAGGTGGCCCGGCTCGACCTCGACGTGCTCCACCCACGTGGGGGAGGTCCCCTGCTTCCACACCGGGCTCGGGATCTCGCCGGTGAGCAGGGGCCGCTCCCGCCGTCGGCGGGGATCGGCGATCGGGACGGCGTCGAGGAGGCGCTTCGTGTAGGAGTGCTGCGGGTTGTCGAAGATCTGAGCCCGGCTGCCCAGCTCCACGATCTGCCCCAGGTACATCACGGCCACCCGATGGCTGACCCGCTCCACCACCGCCAGGTCATGGCTGATGAACAGGTAGCTGAGGCCCCGCTCGGCCTGGAGGTCCATCATCAGGTTGATGACCTGGGCCTGGATCGAGACGTCCAGCGCCGACACCGCCTCGTCGGCAACGACCAGCTCCGGTTCGAGGGCGAGGGCCCGGGCGATGCAGATCCGCTGGCGCTGACCACCGGAGAACTGGTGGGGGAACTGCTCGATGTGCGACGCCTCCAGCCCGACCACGTCGAACAGGTTGCGGACCCGGTCGTCGAGCTCCGAGCCCCGCTTCGCCACGCCGTGGATCAGGAGCGGCTCGGCCACCGCCCGCCCCACCGGGCGGCGGGGATCGAGGCTGGCGAACGGGTCCTGGAAGATGATCTGCATCTTCCGACGGTGGGGCTTCATCGCCCGGGTGCCGAGATCGGTGATGTCGACGCCGTCGAGCTCGACCCGCCCGCTCGTGGGATCGAGCAGGCGGACGATCATGTTGGCGAGGGTCGACTTGCCACAACCGCTCTCGCCCACCACCGCCAGCGTCTCAGCGCGGCCGATCGTGAGCGACACGTTCTCCACTGCATGGACGGTGTCATTCCCGACCGGGAACCGCTTGGTCAGCTCGGTCACCCGGACGAGCGGGGCGTCGTCGGCAGTATCGGAGGCGGCGGCGTGCGTCGTGTCGGCGGTGCCGGTCACGTCGACTCCTCGACGGATTCGCTCGGCGACGAGGCGACCAGGTCGAAGCGGGCCGGTGCCTCCTGGCCGCTCATCGATCCCAGGCGGGGGACCGCCGCCAACAACGCCCGGGTGTACCGCTCCCGGGGGCTCTCGAAGATCTCGTAGACCGTTCCGGATTCCACGAGCTTCGACCGGTTCATCACCACCACCTCGTCGGCCACCTCGGCCACCACACCCATGTCGTGGGTGATCATGATGACCGACGCCCCCGTCTCGGTCTGCAGGTCACGCATGAGGCCGAGGATCTGGGCCTGGATGGTCACGTCGAGCGCGGTGGTGGGCTCGTCGGCGATCAGCACGGTGGGGTCGCACGACAACGCCATCGCGATCATGACCCGCTGGCGCATCCCGCCCGACATCTCGTGGGGATACTGGTCGAGCCGCTCGCGGGGGTTCGGGATGCGGACCAACTCGAAGGTCTCGAGCGCCCGCTGGCGGGCGGCATCACGACCGAGACCCTGATGGAGCACCACCGCCTCCGCCACCTGGTTGCCCACCGTGTACACCGGGTTGAGGCTGGTCAGCGGCTCCTGGAAGATCATCGAGATCTGGTTGCCCCGGATGTGGCGCATCTCCTCCTCGCCAGCCGTCACCAGATCGACGACCGAACCGTCGGCGGTGCGGAACAGGATCTCGCCGTTGGTGATCCGGCCCCGACTGCCCAGGTCGACGAGGCGCATGATCGACAGGGCGGTGACCGACTTCCCCGAACCCGACTCGCCGACGACGGCCAGCGTCTGCCCCGGCAGCAGATCGAACGACACCCCGCTCACCGCGGTGAACGAACCGAAGGTGACCGTCAGATCCCGGACCGACAGCACCGGGTCGAGCCGAGATTCACCGCCGGCGTCAGGGCCGGGGCCCGGGGGCCCCGTTGCGGCGTCGCTCGGGGGCATCAACGGCCCCGGAGCTTCGGGTTGAAGGCGTCCTGCAGGCCATCGCCGATGAGGCTGAAGCTCAACACGGTGAGGAAGATCGCCAGTCCGGGGAACGTCACCGTCCACCAGGCGCTCAGGAAGTTGGCCCGGTTGAGGCCGATCATCAGGCCCCAACTCAGCGTGTTGGGGTCGCTCAGGCCGAGGAACGCCAGGCCGGCCTCGAACAGCAGCGCCGCCCCCATCAACAGCGACGCCGACACGATCAGCGGCGGCAGGGCATTCGGGAAGATGACCTTCCACATGATCGACCGGTCGCTGGCCCCGATCGCCCGGGCCGCCTTGACGTACTCCATGTTCTTCAGGCGGAGGAACTCCGCTCTCGTCAACCGAGCGATGCTGGGCCAGGCCACCACGCCGATCGCGATCGCAATCGTGGTGATCGACGGGGTGAACAGGGCGACGACCACCATCGCGAACAGGAGTGCCGGTAGCACCTGGAAGAACTCGGTGAACCGCATCAGGGCCGAGTCGATCCAGCCGCCGTAGTAGCCGGCCACCGCCCCGATGGTCACACCGATGAAGACCACCATCAGCGCGGCCATCGCCGCCACCACCAGGCTGACCCGGCCACCGCTGACCACGCCGGCCAGTACGTCACGACCGAGGTAGTCGGTCCCCAGCATCGGGGCGTTCTCGGTTGCGGGCGACGACAGGGGGCGGGCGACGATGTCGTCCGCCTCGTTGTCGTAGAACATCGGCCCGAAGATCGTCATCGCCAGGATGCCGAGGAACAGCACGAGGCCGAGAACCGCCGCCTTGTTGCGGAGGAACAGTCGGAGGGCCTGCCGGTTCGGCGGGGCCTGGACCGTTCCGGCCGCGACCGCGCCGAGCTCACCGCCCGTCGGGCCGACGAGGAGATCGGCATCCTGCGCACTGGTCATGCCGTCACCTTCATCGGGAGCCTCCCACCCGGATCCGGGGATCGATCAGTCGATAGACGAGGTCGGTGAGGAGGTTCGCCACGACCACCATGACCGCCGACATCAGCAGCACCCCCAGCAGCACCGACGTGTCACGGCGGAGGATCGAGTCGAATGCGAGGCGACCGAGCCCCGGCCAGTTGAACACCGTCTCCACCAGCAGCGCGCCCGACAACAGCGCCCCGAACTGGAGACCGGCGATCGTGACCACCGGGATGACCGCGTTCCGCAGGGCGTGCTTGTACACCACGACCCGCTCCGACAGGCCCTTGGCTCTGGCGGTGCGGACGTAGTCGGACTCGAGCACCTCCAGCATCGACGCCCTGGCCAACCGGGAGTACTGGGCCAGATACAGGAGGCCGAGGGTGAGGGCCGGGAGGACGAGGTGCTTGGCCACGTCGATCGCGGCTGCGAACGTGCCACCCTCGAAGCGCACGTCGCGCATGCCGGAGATCGGCAGGATGTCGAACACCGACGCGAACAGGATGATCAGCAGGATGCCGGTCCAGAACACCGGCATCGAGTAACCGATCAGCGCCATGACGGTCACCGTGTGGCTCGACGCCGAGTCCGGTCGGCGGGCGGTGAACACGCCGGCCAGCACCCCAAGGACCACGGCGAACACGAGGGCGACGCCGACGAGCAGGATGGTGGGCCCGATCCGCTGCCCGATCAGCGTGGTCACCTGCTCGTCGAAGAAGTAGGAGAACCCGAGGTCACCCCGGACCACGTCACCCAGGTAGCGGCCGAGTTGCACGACGAACGGCTGATCGAGGCCGTAGTCGGCTCGGATCTGGGCGATCGTCTCGGGGTCGCCAGCACCGCTCTCCCCGGCGATCACCGTTGCGGGATCGCCGGGGGTCAGGTGGATCATCGAGAAGTTGAGGACGATGACGGCGAGGATCACCCCGAGGCTCTGCGCCAGCTTGCTGAGAACCGTTCGCATCGAGTCGCTCGTCCTGCTCCCGTCCGCGCCCTCGGGCGGAGGCTACTCGGCCAGCCACACCTCGTGCATCGGCGACATCTGGCCCCAGATGTTCAGCGGCGGGTTCTGCACCGACGGCTGGTAGATCTGCCAGAACGGTGGGTTCGACACGAAATAGATCGGCACCTCGTCGGCCACGATCTCCTGGAACTGGGCGTAGGCGTCGGTGCGCTCGGCCTCGTCGAACGTCTGGCCGGCCTGCTCGAGGAGCGAGTCGACCTCGGTGTTCTCGTAGCCGGTGTTGTTGGTCCAGATCGCCCCGACCCGGTTGGAGCTCAGGTAGGAGCGATGCACGCCGATCACCGGGTCACCCCAGTTCCACACATTGTTGGTGGTCATCTGGAAGTCGCCGGACGACACCCGCTCGGCCCAGGTCGGGAAGTCGGGCGAGGCGTTGAGGCTGACGTTGATCCCGATCTCCTCCAACGCCTGCACCGTGTACTCGGCGTACGCCTGGCCCTGGGGGAAGCCGGGGATGTACTCGATCGTCAGCTCGATCTCACCCTCGGCGAAGCCGGCGTCGGCCAGCAACTGCCGGGCCTTGTCGAGGTCGAGGTCGTACGGCTCCACGTTCGGGTTGTAGAAGGGGCTGGCCGGCGTGATGCCGGTGAGGGTCGGGTTCGTGAGCCCGAGGTCGAGCGAGTCGACCATGAAGTCACGATCGAGGGCGTAGGCGATGGCCTGGCGGACCTCCTGGATGCCCAGCACCGGGTCGGCCAGGTTGAACTCGAGCCACGTGATCTGACCGATCGCCTCGTGACCGTCGCTGGTCACGATCAGATCGGGGTTGTCCTGGAGGCGGACGATGTCGGCAGGACCGGGGGCCGACGACAGGTGGGTCGTACCGTTTTCGAGCCCCAGCACGATCGGCGATGCGTCGGGCGAGATCTCCATGACGATCTCGTCGAGGTAGGGCCGACCCTCGATGAAGAAGTCGTCGAACCGCTCCATGCGGATGATCGACTCGGGGTTGTACTCCACGAGCTTGAACGGCCCGGACCCCACGAAGTCCTCGCTGTTGCGGGGATGGGTGGGCAGGTCCTGACCGTCGTTGAAGACGTGCTCGGGGATGATCGGCAGCAGCGCCGGCGACATCGCCAGCAGGATCGCCGGGTGGGGCTGGCTGAGGTTGATGACGGCGGTGAAGTCGTCGGGCGTGTCGACCGAGGTGACCGGTTCGAACATCGGCTTGAACGGGTGGTGGGCCTGGGCCGTCGTGATCGAGAAGGCAACGTCTTCGGAGGTGATGGGCTCACCGTCGTGGAACACGGCGTTCTCCACGATCTTCACCGTCACCGACAGGCCGTCGTCGGCCACCTCCCAGCTCTCGGCCAGGTAGGGCTGGGGGTTCCACTCCGCGTCGTAGAGGAGAAGGCCGGCGTTGAGCTGGGTGCCCGGCACCGCGGTGGCGTAACCCGACTGCACGGCGCCGTTCAGGTGGCGGGGGACCTGGGTGCTGCCGATGACCATCGTGCCGCCTGGCACCGGGTCGCCGTCGACCGCAGCGGAGTCGCCGGCATCGTTGTTCTGGTCGCCGGCATCGCCGGACTCCTCACCGCCATCCTCGGCCGTGGTTGCGGATTCCTCGCTGTCGGCGTCGGTTCCGGCGCCATCGTCGCTGTCGCTGTCGCCGCACGCTGCGGTCAGGAGAAGTAGGGCGGCGAGGAGCGCTCCAAAGACACGAAATCGGCGAAACATGTGGTTCTCTCCCTAACTGGACGGTGCGTCGGGCCGCATCGCGACCCGTCGGCCCCACGAACGTAGCAGCGGGCTCGGGCGTAGCAACGAAGCAGCGACAACGGGCGACCCCGTGTCGCCGACCGCATCCCTCTGACCAGGGAAAAGGTGTGACACCCCCCAGTCGGCGCCGACAGATCGGGGGTGATCCCCGATCTCGATCGGGGCCGCGACCGCGACGCTCCGTTCATGGAGGGACACGCAGCGCGATCGAGTCGGCACCACCCTTGGGGAGGGCCGACGGCGCCAGCTCCCACCGGTCAGCTCGCGATCGCCGACGCCGCCCCGGCTCTGGCGGCGGCTTTCGGTGCGTCTGTTCCCACTCCTTCTCCCGCTCCCACCGGTCAACTGGTGATCCCGACCGCAGCCCGCCCATCGAGCCCAGCGCCCACCCAGGTGCTCGCCCTGCCGCCGCTCCGGGTTCGCAGCCGGCGAGCCAGCACGGCTCGGATCGGGCTGGTGGCCCTGGTCGCGATCGGGCTCGTGCTCGGCACCGTCAGCCTGATCGGCGACCCCGCAGCACTGGCCGACAACACCGACGCTGCCACCGTCGGCACCGCCAGCCCTGAAGCGGCAGCCGACGACGATGCTGCCGACGCTTCTCCCACTGGTGGCGATGCGGCCGACGATCCTTCTCCCGCCGGTGACGCAGGCGACGGGGCGGGCGATGACGCCGGCGACGATGCGGCTGATGGCGCTCCTGCTGCGAGCGACGGGGCGGCTGATGACGCTGGTGACGATGCGGCTGACGACGCTCCCGCCGGGGACGACGGGGCGGCTCAGGAGCCGAGCGATGCGCTCGAGGATGTCGCTGTCGGTATCGATGCCGAGGAGCCGGGCGACGTGCTCGAAGAGATCACCGCCCAGATCGGCGCAGTCGACGACAGCGGTGGCCAGGCGACGCCCCCGGGCGCGGTGGCAGCTGAGGACGGCGTCGTCCACCTGACGTTCGACGACGGTCCCCACCCCGTCTACACACCCCAGGTGCTCGACATCCTCGCCCGATACGACGCCAAGGCGACGTTCTTCGTGCTCGGTTCGCTGGCCGAGGCCCACCCCGAGCTGATCGACCGCATCGTGGCCGAGGGGCACACCCTGGCCAACCACTCGTGGGCCCACCAGGATCTGGCCCAGCTGAGCCGGGAGCAGTTCGACGAATCGATCGGCCGGACCGAGGCCGTCCTCGGCGAGCACGCCACCGCCTGCATGCGTCCGCCGTTCGGCTCGATGAACGAGAACACCCGGGCCTGGGCCGCCGACTTCGGCCTCGAGGTGATCCTGTGGGACACCGACACCGTCGACTGGCAGAAGCCTGGCGTCGACGCCATCGCCGACTCCATCGTCGACGGAGCCCGCAACGGTCGGACCAACATCCTCCTCCACGACGGCGGCGGCGATCGGACCCAGTCGGTCCAGGCCCTCGACCAAGCGCTGAGCGAGCTGTCGGGCGACGGCCTCCGCTTCGAGCCCATCTGCCGCTGACCCCGCCGCCCCGCACGCTGGTGCGCCGCCCTCCTCCGGCAGCCGCTGTGCGCGGCGTCGGTGCGGAGATGGGTGCCAGTGGTTTGGGCCGCCCTCCTCTGGCAACTGTTGTGCACGGTGTTGGTGCGGATCGGTGCCAGTGTGAGGGGTGTCGGTGTTCTGGCACATCCGCTGCGCATGTGTCGGGCGGGTTGCTGCCAGTGCGGGGGTGTCGGTGTCCTGGCAGATCCTGGGTACGGCCGCGGTGGAGATCGCTGCCAGTGTGGGGGGTGTCGGTGGTCTGGCAGATCTCACGCGCACTGCGGGTGCAAGACGCTGCCAGACCCGGCGCCAGTGTGGCTTTGGCAGATCTGGCGCGCACTGCGGGTGCAAGACGCTGCCAGACCCGGCGCCAGTGTGGCTTTGGCAGATCTGGCGCGCACTGCGGGTGCAAGACGCTGCCAGGGCGGGGGACGTCGGCGGGCTGGCAGGTCCTGCGTTCGGCCGTGGAGCAGGTCGCTGGCAGAGGTGGATCCGACGGGAGCCAGGTCGGGTTGGGTTCGGTGGGCGGGGAGGGGGTCAGATGTCGGCGTCGGTGGGGCGGAGGGGGCCGTAGGGGCAGAGGTGGTCGAGGACCGGGGTCGGGTCGGCGGACCAGTCGAGGGCTCGGGCCTGGCTGGTGCTGCGGCGGCCGGTGACCGAGCGGAGGAAGTCGTAGGGGGAGGCTCGGAGCACGAGGCCGACCGGGGCGTCCGAGTCGGGGGTGTCGCGGGGCTCGAAGCGGCTGCCGTCGTCGAGCTCGATCGCCATGCTGACCGAGGCGACGTCAACCAATCGGTCGGGGGTGCGTGCGGCGTAGGTGCGGCCACCGCTGATGGTGGCGGCGTCGTCGGTGGTGACCGGCCGGCCGAGCGCGTGCTGCACGTCGTGGAGGTGCACGACGAGGTCGGCGGCGAGGCGTCGGCCGTAGAAGTCGTCGTCGTCGATCAGCGCCCGCATCGCCGGTTCGTGGCCCAGCCACTCGTCGCACACCTCGGCGACCGACATCCCGGCTCGGCTCGCCACCTGGTGGGCGGTTCGCTCGTCGGTTCCCAGCCCTTCCCGCATGCCGGCGGCGATGTCGGCGTTGAGCCCGCAGACGTGGGCGACCACGTCGGCGATCGTCCACCCCGGCGTGAGCGGCACGACGATGCCGGCGGCGGCGCCACTGGCGGCACCGTCGTCGCCGAGCGGTCGGACCAGGTCGATCAACCGGTCCCGGGTGTCGGCGTAGATGGTCCAGCCATCGGGCGAGGGAGATGATAGAGCCACGGGGGCCCACGATAGGGAGCGCGATCGACCCCTCAGCTCGCGGCGCTGTCGACCCCGGCGCCGAGGAACCGGCTCGGGGTGCCGTGCCAGCCGACCCGGAGTCGGACCGCGGGCGTGGTGGTGGCGGAGCTCACCCTCTGACCCTCGGACGCTCGTCAGCGACGATGCGGCGAGCAGCGTTCCGGTCGCGACGTCGGGACCGACGACTGGTTGCGAGTCGGTAAGGCGGTTCCTGTGAGATGAGCAGGGCCCGCTCGATCGGGCGGCGGTAGTGGAAGGAAGCGATTGACATGACGTTTGATTCGAGATGGATCGTGCTCGCCAGCCTCGGGTTGGCACTGCTCGGCCTCGGCGCACCGTGGGGCCGCACGTTCGCCGATGGGTCCGTCACCGCCTTGTCGACCGGCGGCGCCGGGCGTCTACTCATCGCGGTCTTCCTCATCGGCGCCGCCGGGATCGTCGTCTCGCTCGCTACGAGATACCGGTACGGCGGGTTCTGGGTAGCGCTCGCTGCGGCCGTTGTGGGCTGCGTGGTATCGACCATGTATCTCGTGGAGAGCCCGCCGGAACTGGGACCTCTCATCACCCTGGTGGGGGCGGGCAACGCGATCGCGTTCGGGCTGATCGAAACGAGGGGGTGGCGGACCCTCAAGTCAGAACGAACAGAGCGTCCGGTGGCGCTGTGCGGCACCCTGCTCGTGGTGGCGGCGGCGGTGGTCGTTGCCGGCGGTGTCCTCCCGCTGTTCGACGGTCTGACGTCTGGCGACGCCGCGATCACCTCGCTCACCTGGTGGCCCAGCGGCCTGCTCGCGTTCGGCGCGCTCATCTGCGGGGCCCTGGCCCGGAGCGGCGACCTCGACGACGCCCGCCGGTGGCGGTTCCTCTTGCTGGGCTCGCTCGCCCTGATCGGCGGTGGAACGTTCTCGTGGTACTTCCTCGACATCTGGCAACAGCTCGGCCTGGGTCTCGATCTCGTCTCCTACGGCATCGCCCTACCGGCGGTTGCCGTCTTGGTGGCCCCGGTGCTCGGCCTGGCCGCGAGTGACGAGTTCGAAGCGGACAGCTTCAACGTGTCACTGCCGATCGAACCCTCGAGCGGCTGACCCCTCGCTCGGCGGCTCGCGGCGGCGGGTCGAACCGGGGGACCGGGCAGAGCGAGTCGGCCCGAGCGACTGGCCGGGGGGCCATGTGGTGGCCACCACATGGCCCCCCGGCCTCGCCGCGTTCAGCATGCGGGTCATGGGTCAGAACCGAACCGGTCCCGTTCCGCCGGCATCGCCAGTGCTCGCCCTCGCACTCGACGAGGGCGGTACCACCGCCGAGCTGTACGCCCATGGCGAGCTGCTGGCGCGAAAGCATCTCCGCCAGGCCGGGTACGCCCGGCTTCTCGCGCTCGTCGAGCGGCATCGTGTGGGCTTCGCCGCCGACACCCCGGCCAGACCCCTCGATCTGTGGGAGACCGCGACCGAGCGCCACCTCGCTGCGGTCCACGAGCTCGTCTCCGAGCCGCTTGTCGAGTGGTGCCGACTGTTCGAGCGTCTCGTCCTTCGCCTCGATCACCCACTGCTTGGCGCGCTTCCGCTCGAGACGGCCCACGTCGACCGCGAGCCAGCTCTGCTCGAGCACGCCCGTTTGGCGAGGTTCGCCCCGGGCCGCCGCGTCGACCGTCACCACATCGATCCCGCGCCGACAACCGGGTATCGGCGTTTCGACCTCGAGATCTCGCCGGGTGACGAGATCGAGCTGGGGGCGGTCGCCCTGGAACGGGAGCTCGTCGAAGCGGCGCACGGCGCCTCGGATCTCGCCGCAGCCCGCCGCTTCCGCTCGGGCGAGTCCACATCGTCGACTCGTGAGCGCCTCGTCCACCTCGCCGGACACCGGCCCCGGATCGACCGGTGCAGCTTCGATCCGGCCGGCGCCGCCCACGTCGTTCTCAGCGGCTGCGACTCGCTGCCACCAACGTTGCCCCGTGGCGTCGGGTCGGTGACCGGCAGCCTCTGGCCGGTCGACGACCAGGCGAACGTGACGCTGATGGCCGCCCTCCACGCTCGGCTCGCCTGTGGGCTCGACCCGGTGGAGGCGCTGAGGCAGGCCCAGATCTTCCATCGCAGCCTGCCGCCCTCCACCTGGGCGGCCTACGTGCACCTCGGATCGACCAACTGATGAGGGAAGCCATGAAACCAGCCAGGAGACCAGCCGTGATCCCAGCCAGGAACCAGGGAACCGAGCAGGCACCGAGACGAGTGACCTCCAGGGAGCCACCGCACATCGATGGCGAGCGCCCACTCGACGAGGTCACCGAGGGTGACCTCGTGTTCTGCGCCCGCCCGAGCAACCTGCAACGCCTGTGCGATCGGGCCGGTGAGCCCTGGCGGCACGTCGGGGTCGCAACGATGAGCGACGGTCGCCTCTCGATCGCCGAGGTGAGTGGTGCCCGATTCGGCATGCGGCCCCTCGACGAGGTGATCGAGGCGAACACCGTCGCGATCGGGCGGGTTCCCGACGACGCTCGCCCGATGGCGGTCGAGGCGGCCCGGCACTGCCGGTCGAGATGTGGTGAGGCCCAGGTCTACGCCTGGGATGACGTCATCCTTGCGGGGTTCATCGCCACGACCCGTCGCTTCTGCCTGGCGGCCGACAGCGGGGCGCTCGAACGAGCGGTCGACGTGGCGACGGAGGCGTTGCGGGCGCGCCCCGTGCCGGCCGGCGGGCTCGGGCACACCTGTTCCTCGTTCGTGGTGGCGGCGTTCGCCGACGCCGGCTACCCCCTCGACTTCGATCTCCACCTCCCCCGGGCGGTCGACGTGCGCCCCTCGCTCCTCGAGCTGGTCCGCGGCGGCCCCCGACCGCTTCGGGCCGGGGGCGGATCGCGCATCACCGGCGAGCAGGCGCGGTTCCTGGTCAAGAGTGTCGTGCTCGGCGCCTTCGCCGGCATCGCGGCGACGTTGCCGACCGGCTCCCTCGACGACGCGGGCCGGTGGGCCACGCCGGGCGACCTGTGGAGGTCGAATTCCCTGGATGAGCGGTTCCTGGTCCAACCTAGGATGGACGGGTAGATGGCCGCCGCGAACCACTCGTTGCCGGCGGCGTGGGGTGGGGGCCGCATGGTCGACGAGTTGGGCGCACTCGACATCACGATGCTGGGGCGCGTCGGGTTGAGCCGCGATGGGAGCGAGGTGGAGCTCCAGCCGGCGCAGCGTCATCTGCTCGCCCTCCTGGTCGTGATCGGACCGGACGGGGCGACCACGGAGTGGCTGGCCGATGAGCTGTGGGCCGACGAGCTCCCGACGCACTGGCGAGCGTCGATCCGGGTCGCGGTCTCCCGGCTCCGAAAGCGATCCGGGCGTGCGATCCCGTCGATCAACGGGCGATATCACCTCGACGCATCCGACGACGAAGTCGACCTGTGGCGGCTCAAGCGCCTCGCCGACGAACCCGACCGGCCACTCGATCGGCGCTCCCTGCATCTGATCACCGCAGCGGAGGTGTTCCCATCGGTGGAGCTGTCACCGGCGCTGCAGACCGCATCGGTGGAGATCACCTCCCTGCAACGGATGGTGGCTGAGCGCATCGCCAGAACCGGGGGCCGGCTCGAGCCGGCCGAGCTCGTCGGCGTTGCCCGCCTGCTCAGACGCAACCCCTACGACGCCGACATGACCGCGGTGGTCGCCACGATCTACGCGAACAACGATGCGGTGGGCGATGCGCTCCGGATCATCGACCGCTTTCGTGCCAGTTGTGACGACGAGGGCCTGGCGGTACCCACGAAGATCGCCGATCTCCACGATGGGCTGATGGCTCAGGCGGCAGGTGCTCGGGCCCCACGAGCAGCCGATCGGCCACCGGCACCAGCCGTCCCGACCGATCTCGCTCGACGCCGAGCCCCGCTCTTCGTCGGCAGGACTGCAGAGGCGGAGACGATCGGGAAGGTCGCCATCGAGCGCAGCTCCGGCGTGATCGTCCTACGTGGCCCCGCTGGTTCCGGCAAGACCGCACTCCTGGCCGAGGTCGCCGAGCGGGTATCGACCAGCGGTGGCGTCCACGTCGCCTTCGCCGCCGGATCACCCGGTGGTCAGGTGGGCCTGGCGGCCATGACCGCCGCCGTGCCGAGCTTCGCCGATGACGTCGCCGAGATCGACGAGATCGGGCTCGACCCGTCGGGCCGGCTCGGCTCGCTGGCGCTACGGTTTCGGGAGCGACTCGTGCAGCGCGCCGGTGACCGGTCGATCCTGCTCATGGTCGACGACGGGCAGTGGCTCGACAGCGCCAGCTGCGAGCTGATCGACTTCCTGGCCCGGACCACTCACGACCATCCGCCGCTCACCATCGTGATCACCGCCCGGCCAACGGTCCGGGAAACGGTGCCCTGGTCGTCACTCCAGACCGCACTCGACCGGTCGCACGCGGCGCGTTCGCTCGATCTCCAACCGCTGACGGTGGACGAGGTCCGGCGACTGGTCGACCGCAGCCGACCCGGCGACCCGCTCTCCACCCGGGTGCAGTCGTCGCGTTGGATTCACGACAGGAGCGGTGGTCTGCCGCTCGTCGCCCATGCGCTGCTCACCATGATCGATCGACGCTCGGCTCCAGTGGAGGGCAGCGAAGCGGTGTTCGACCGACTCATCGAATCCTGTACGGCCACCGAACGCGAGGTCGGGGTGGCCGGGGCGGTCTTCGGCCATCGGTTCCAGCTCGGCGACATCGAGGCGCTCGTCGAACGGTCCCGGGCCGAGATCTTCGCAGCGCTCGACGGTCTCGTCAGGCACGAGCTGGTGGTGGAAACCGGCCCGTTGGACGAGTTCGAGTTCTCCCACCAGCTCATCGCCGACGCCTTCACCCGGTCCGTGACCAGATCCCATCGCGCCCGCCTCCACCTGAAGGCGTCCGAGCGGGCGTCGGACGTTCACGCCAGAGCTCGTCATCAGTTGGGTGCTCGTGGGCTGGTGGACGTGGAGACGGCGGTCGAGTCGGCCATCGCCTCCGCCCGAGCCCACCTCGACGCCGGGGCATTCTGGGAGAGCTCGGCCCAGTTCCGCACGGCGATCCGACTCGAACCCGACCTCGTTGGCGCATCCGGGTTCGTCGACATGGCGCGTTCGCTGAGCCTCGCGGGCGCAGTCGGCGCCAGCCGGCGGATACGGGCAAAGGCGTTCGACGTGGCCAGCGCATCGGCCGACTGGTCGGTCGCCCACGACGCTGCAGTCGCCGGATTGCCCGAGGCCGAGATCGCGGACGGTGAATCGGATCGGCTCGATCAGCTCGAGGCGATCCCGACCCGTCACCTGGACAGAGCGCGGCAGATGACCCAGGCGTTGCACGCCTCCCGCATCGCGAGCCAGCTCGGCAGGGCGGACGCGGCGATGTACTGGGCCGAGAGCGGGAACGCGCTGGCCCGCTCCGATGAGGAGCGAGGCCAGGCCGCTGTCGCCGAGCACTTCGTGCTCATGCTCGATCATCCACCGGCCCTTCGGCTCGAGCGGCTCGACACCGCGGTCGACGGTCTGGTCCTCAGCGATCGGATGTCTTGTCGAGTCGAGCAGTTCCGGGCCATAGACGAGCTCGAGCTCGGCAACACCCCGGCGGCGTCGAGGGCGCTCGCCGCCCAGCGGGCGAAGGCGGCCATGGTCAACGATCACCTCCGACAGTGGCACGGTCTGATCCTCGAGGGACAGCTCGCTGAACTGGACGGTCGGTGGGACGCCGCCGACGAGCTGGCAGAGAGCGCGGTCGAGCTCGGACACACGTACGGCATCGGCCAGGCCGACATCGTTCGCCTCGCGCAGCAGTACTTCCGCCAACGTCTACGCCGCCGACTCTACGAGTTGATCGACGTCATCGATCTCGTCCCGGCTCCCGACGCGGACTCCATGCTGTTCCAGTCGGCGAAGGCGACGATCTACGTCGCCGGTGGCCGCACGGGCGAAGGCGTGGCGATCGCGACGAGCGTGGCCGAGCGGGCACTGCGGCAGCCATCGGCAACGAGCCTTCAATGTCTGGCCATCGTTGCCGACGTGCTCCGTCGTTCCGATTCGGCCACCCTGAAGGAGCGGGTCAGGCAGGTCTTCGAACCGTTCGTCGGCAATGGCCTCGTGATCGGCGTCGGCCTCGGGTTCATCGCGTCGGTCGACGCGGAGGTCGCCGGCCTCGGCGCCGACACGGTCACCGATAGGGCGGAGGCGCTCGAGGTGGCGATCAAGGAGGCCGACGCCGCTCCCTTTGCGAGCTGGGCCGTCCGCTACCGGCTGGACCTCGCCGAGCTCACCGGCCGGACCAAGCCGCTTCGGGAGGCGAGGCGATTGGCGACCGGGACGTCGCTGGCGGCAATGCTGCCTCCCACCTGAGTGTTCGCGTGGGTGGTGCTCGTCCCCCGGACCGTTCCAGCTCGGCGTGCCGCCTTCGCCGTCACCGATCGGTCATGGTCGCCCGTCGAACGGGTCCGTCGGGCGAATGCAGGCGAGCCTCGCGCAACATCTCCACGGTGATGATGTCGTTCACCACCAGGTACTCGACGAGGCCCTCTGGCGTATCGATGCCTCGGACCCCCTCACCCCTGAGGCGATCACGAATGTCCTGGAAGGTCCGATCGACTGTTCCCGGCTCGACTCCCCACAGGTTCGCGATCTCCGCCTTCGTGGGAAGGCGCCCGGCGAAGCCGAGGAGCCGCGGCTCGGCCAGGGTCAAGGCGTAGTCCGCCTGGGCGGGGGTGAGATCGCGGCCGTAGAACAGCGTTCCGGTCTGCCGCCGGGACACTTCCGGTCTCTCGCCCGCGGCTCGCAGGAAATAGTCGAACTCATAGGTCGTCGGTCCGGCGGTGATGCGGACACGACCGTGGCCGGGGGGCACGCGGGTGTTGGTCGACGGCGGGAGGTCGGCTCGCTGGCCGGTCTGGTGGAGGAGCCGGAAGTGGAGCGTGGTGCCGACGTTGTGCAGCGCCCAGCTCGAGGTCTCCGGCCGGAACTCGCCAGCCTCGCCATGGAGATAGAGGTTGTCGGGGTCGAGTACGACCTCCGCTGCCCGTCCGAAGCTCAGCGGGCCGACCGCCCGGGTGATCATGCCCAGGAACTCCACGGTGAGTTCGCCCGGGCCGTTTTGCTCTGCGCTCACCGCGGTGCGCGGTTTCGAATCGGTAACGACACCAGATAAGTGTGCTTCGAGAACCGAGCGCGGAGGCATCCGATGGAGTATCAGCGCCCACTGTGGCGGCCACGACGACAGGCGAACCGATGGCTGTTGCTCCTGGCGAGCCTGCTCGTGGTGTCGTCGGCTTGTGCGACCCTCACGGGCGACGAGGCGGGCGATGACGAAGCTGATGTCGTTGCCGGTTCCGATGCCGACTCCGACGAGGAGCGCGACGGGGACGACCCAGAAGACGAGGAGGTCGCCTCCGCCACGACCGCGATCGAGCCGAGCGAGGACGTCGAGGCGACCGACCCACCGCCGGTCGAGATGCCGGACCTGATCGGCCTCACGGAGGCCGAGGCGCGGGCCGAGCTGTCCGACCTGGGGCTCGAGGAACCGTCGGTGACGGGCCAAGAGTCGTTCGAGCGCGCTGGCACCGTGCTCGAACAGGTGCCGAGCAGCGGTCGTGTGGTCACCGGCACGATCAGCCTCGTGGTCGCCGAATCGATCCCCCCGCTGCCCGATTTCGTCGGGTCGCCGATCGCCGAGGTCCGCTCGTGGGCGGGTCCCCGCGGTGTCGAGGTGCGGGAGGAGACGAGGCTCACCACGGACGAAGCCGCAGGCATGGTGCTCGACCAGGTCCCCGCCCCCGGCGCACAGGCGAGCCAGGAGCTGATCGTGACCATCGCCGAGGCACCGACGATCGTCGAGCTGGTCGACCTGGGAACCGTGAACTCCAGGTGCCACGAAGTAGCGGATATCTCGATGAGTGGCGAACCGTTTCCAAACTCGACCACATTCGGCGCGACCTGCTTCGGCGACAGCTTCTTCGCTGAGTACAACCTCTCGCGCGATTGGAGCACCTTACGAATGACGCTCGGCCTCGATGACGAGCTGAGCAGCGACGCTGCGGTTCAGGTCGACTTCAAGCTTGATGGTCAAAGCATTCGCAGCGAAACGGTGGTCTTCGGTGAAACCACTGACATCGAGCTCGACGTCACTGACGGACTACGACTGCAGGTCGTCGGGACGAAGCTCTCGGGTGACAAGTCTCGACTCGGTCTTGGCAATGCGGAGCTGCTCGGTGGGTCGTCGGGCACTGGATGACCGCCGCGCCTGATCTGACGCGGTTCGGGCTGGAGCTCGAAGAGGAGCTCGGTCGGGGCGCGACCGGCGTGGTGTACCGGGCCCGTCAGGTCGAGGTCGGTGGGCGGGCCGTGGCGGTCAAGGTCTTCGACCCGTCGCTCGCCCACTCGGTCGAGTCGCTCGGACGGGAGATCGAGGCCACCTCGAGCCTCCGCCATCCCAACGTGGTCGCGGTCTACGACGGCAATACCGCAGACGAACCGAGGTTCCTCGTCCTCGAGCTGGCCGACCCTGCACCACCACAGCTTCCCCTCGCCCTGTCGGAGGCGACAGCGGTCGGTGTGAAGTTGGCGTCGGCACTGGCGGTGGCTCACGACGCGGGGATCGTCCACAGCGATGTCAAGCCGGAGAACATCCTCTGGCACAACGGCGTCGAACCGCTCCTCGGCGACTTCGGGACAGCTCGGGTCGAGGCACGGACCCGATATCGCGACGATGCCGGGTTCACGCCTCTCTGGTCACCTCCCTGGATACCGGCGTTGCCGGCCGACCCCATCAGCGACGTGTGGTCGCTCGCCGCCTCGTTGATCTGGTTCCACTGGCAATGGGAGCCTCCCGACATCCAGTGGGAGCAGATCTCGCCGGAACTTCGGGACGCGCTGGCGGCAGCGATGCCCGAGCGTCCGGACCTGAGCGGGCTGGGCGAACGCCACCCGGCGGCGGAGTTCGGGCGCCGTTTGCAGAGCTGCCAGAGTCGACGAGGTTGGCCGATGACGCAATTCCCGGGTGGCTCGCATGGCAACTGGACGCCCGGCGACCGCGCCCGGTCGACGATCCACACCCCTGGTCCGCCGCCGGCAGCGCATGAGTTGCCCGGCCAGTCGAGCCAGTCGGATCCCGCCGTCGGGCAGCAACCGTTGGCGTCGAGGGCCGCCCCCACCGGTTCCCCTGGCGAGCGATCGCCGGTGCCGAGCCCGACGCAGGGCACGGCGGGTGCCGACGACGAGCCAGCGGCGACGCCAGCGCGAGCGGAGACGGACGAGCCGTTGCCCGCCCCTGACCTTTCGAATCGCGGATCCGGCCGACGGCGGTGGCGGGTCGCCGCGACGCTGGCGCTGCTCGGTCTGGTCGGTGCGTTCGTCGTCTTCGCCCGGATGCCGATGGGCGAACGTCTCCTCGGCCTGGCGGAATCCAGCGCATCCGACGACGGCGAACCTCCTGGTCAGCTCGCCGGCGGGGACAACGCTGAGTCCCCACGGGCCGACACCGACCCGGCGGCCCCCGATGCCACGGCCATCGGCGACGAGGAGGACCAGTCGGGAGGGTCCGGTGTGCCGGGCGACGCGGCGAGCCCGGTGCCGACGGCGAACGATGACGGCTCGCCATCAGCAGCTCAACCGGTCGAGCTCGTGTCGGCCTCGGACCGGCAGGGCGACCTCGACATCTACCATCACCGGGCCGATGAGACGGTCGTGCCGATCGTCGACCGTCCTAGTGACGACTACGCACCGAGCCTCTCGCCCGACGGCTCGCAGGTCGCGTTCGAGAGCAACGCGGCGGGTAGCCGAGCGGTCTACATCGCAACGGTCGGTGGTACGGACCCGCCGCGACGAATCTCGCCGCCCGACTCGGAGGCGGCCGAGCCGGCATGGTCGCCCGATGGGCGCTCGCTGGCGTGGTCATCGCTCGCCGAGGGCAACTGGGACATCGTCGTGCACGACCTCGACGACGGGACGGAGCGTTTCGTCGTCACCGGTGCCTCCGACGACCGCAACCCGGCGTGGTCGTACGACGGGACGCAGCTCGCCTTCCGGAGCGACCGGACCGGCAATGGCGATATCTACGTTCTCGATCTCGACAGCCAATCCCTCAGGCAGCTCACGACGTCGGCGAACGAGGAGGACCACCCGGCCCTGAGCGAGCGCGGCGTGGTCGCGTTCGAGCGCCGCGTGGATGGTGACGTCGAGCTCTTCACGTACGACCCGGGCACGGGGACCGAGACGAGGCGGACGATCCGATCCGGTTACGACGGATCGCCCGCGTTCGATGGCGATCGACTCCTCTTCGTGCAGCGAGATTCGGAAGGGAGCCAGATCCTCATCGATGACGGGGGCGGGCCCGTGGTCCTGCACACTTCTGCAGGGTTGACCCAGGATCTCCAGACGGCGTGGTGATTCGTTGCGGGAGCCCGTGGTTGCGGTCTGGTAATCCGCGACGACGATGATCGTTCACCGGTGAGACGAAGCACGGTGATCGATCGATACGGCACGGCAGGACGCCGGTGCACGAGCAGCGACGAGGACGGTGGCGGCCTGATGGAGCCGGCAAGCGAGATCGTGCTGATCGACCGGGTGCGGGTGCTCCTCGACCTACTCGGCGACCGGTTGGCGGGGCGCGGCTACTCGGTGACCCGACTCACCGATCCGGGCGAGGCCGACGCCGCAGCCCGGGCCATGGCGACCGAGCCGCCGGCGGCCGTGGTGGTCGATCTCGAGCTCTCGGAGGAGAAGACGAACGGACTCGACGCGATGATTGCGTTCGACCGGTGGTGTCCGGAGTCGCCGATGCTGCTCTTCACCCAGGGTGATCATCGCTCGGAGAACCTCGTGGCCGTTGCGTGGGAGGCGATCCAGCCCGCGGGGGCGGTCTCGAAGAGCTCGTCGGCCGAGAATCTCCTCGACGCGATCGACGCTGTCGTGGCGACGGGAACAGCGACGGTCGACCCGGCGCTGCGGCACCTGCTTCCGCCCCGCCGATCACCGAGGCGGCCAGCGACGAGTTACGCCCGCCTCGTTCCCCACGGCGGGCACGCCAAGATCTGGCGGGTCCTGTTCGAGCTCGATCGGCCACCGTCGTACCGGGTGTTGGCGGAGCACGCTGGTCTCGCGGTCAACACGGTGCGGGCCTACCGGGACGATCTCCGTATGGAGCTAGCGCTCCATGGGCTGGGCAACCCAACGCTCGCCGAGATGCACGAGTTCGCCAGAACGGTCCGACCACTCCTCAGCCCAGCGGTGGAGGAGCGCTTGGCGGTAACGTCGGGCGTCGGGGCCGAGGATGCTCGACCTGCATGCTCGCCCGGCGACGAGCGACGCGAGGAGAAGGGGGCACCGTGAGCGCCGCGACGAGAACGTGTGAGTCCTGCCAGGCGTCGTTGCCCGACCACGCCAGGTTCTGCGGGAAGTGCGGGGCCAGGCAGGCCGCCGATCCGCCGGGCGATCCGAGCAGCGCAACCGTGGACGTGGTCCACGGCTATGCCGCGAGCCCGACGATCGCCGATCCGCCAACCAGCTCGGCGCCTCCGCCTGGACCTCCTGGCGGGCCTCAAGCCGGATCTCCCGGCGGGCCTCAAGCCGGATCTCCCGGCGGGCCTCAAGCCGGATCTCCCGGCGGGCCTCCGCCAACCACACCTGGTGCTCCCCCGCCTGCGGTGGCTCCCGGGCCCTACGGCAATCAGGCGGTGGCGCCCGGCCCACCGACCGGGAACGTCCACCACCCGCCGCCCGGTCTGAACCCGGTCCGGACGCTGCTCGCTCGGCTCCTCGCTGTGCCACGGCGAGCGTTGGCCGTTGGAGCTGTGGTGATCGTCGGTGTGGCGGGATTCCTGGGTGCCGGGTACTGGTTGCTCCTCGCCGGCTCCAACGACGCCAGGGACGCGATCATCGTCGTGGACTCCGACGATCTCTACGTGGTGAACGACCTCGAGCTCGCCGCCGACGCACCCCGCGAGGATCGGGTCCTGCGGGACGTGGCTGTCGCCGGCTTCACCTACGTCGTCGACGGCGACGAGGTCGTCTTCCACAACACGTTCGGATACGACCACGAGGGCGACCCGTTGTTCGGGTACTCCGTGGACGGGGACGACGAGTGGACCCTCGCCGTGCTCGACGGTCGCGAAGTCATCGACATCGCCCAGTTCGACGGCCGACCCTCTCCGATTCACGTGACCCCGTCCGGCACGTACGTCATCGAGCAACGAGCCAGCTCGTGCTCGATCGTCGAGATCGATGGACGAGACACGTCGAGGATTGCCCGATCCGACTACTGCCTCATCAACCCCGTGGCTGATGTGGGCGTCCTAGCGGAACGTCGGCGCTCGAGGATCGAGGTGTCCTATGTGGCGCTCGGCTCCGAGGAAGAGACGCCGGCGCTCGACGTGGCCGAAGACGCGACACTCGGCGTGAGCTTCTCGCCCACGAACCGGACGATGTTGGTGTCGAGCAGCTCGTTCGACGACAGCGAATCCGTGCTGATCGATCTCGAGACCGGCGAGATCATCGCCGAGGAGGACCTCTTCGGCGATGCCGCAATCGACGGGGGGTTCATCGCCTACGAGAACCCCGCCGACGATCCGGTTCTCGTCTTCGTCGGTGCCGATGGCGTCCAGGAGTTGGCCGTAGGGAACGCTGCTGCCGTCTTCAACCGCAGCGGATCGTCGATCGCGGTGCAGGAATTCGACGACGACGGCGATGTCATCCTGTCGGTCGCCGACGTCGAAGGCGATGCCATCGGGCCCCTCGCCGAGATCGAGGTCTTCAACGGTGTGGTCGATCTGCAGGCCCTGCCCGACGACCGATGGCTCGTCGTCGACGACGACGGTCTCGTCGCCACGATCGAATCGAGCGGGATGACCGAGATCGGCGACCTCCGGCCCGGCTCGGACTTCACAACACCGCAGATCCGGATGGCCGGCGACGCTGCGATGCTCGTCTCCGTCGGGGAAGCGGTGGGTCTGGTCCGAACCTCCGACGCAGGGTTCGTCGAGCTGGACGATCTCGAAGGGACGGCGTCTGGTGCTCCCAGCCCCGATGGCCGATGGCTCGCAGTCACCGGCAGCGAGTCACAGGATCGACCCGGCCAGACGCTGCTGCTCGTCGACCTGCGCTCGCTCGAGTGGTCGATCGTCGACGACGACGACGGATTCGGTTCCGTGCAGTTCTCCGACGGCTTCCTCTACTTCGAGGTCTTCGACAACGAGAGCGAGATCCGACGCGTGCGACTCGGTCTGGACGAGCGGGTGGAGGACGTCGTCGAGGGCGATATCCAGCTCTATGTTCCCACCGAAGGCTTCCGGTTGCCGGCGAGGAGCTGGGACGTCCCGTTCCTGACCGTCGAATGAGCGACCGTCGGGCCGACCGCCGTGACGGGGAGCCAGGTACCGGGAGGGGTCGATCATGACCGGCGTGGATCGCATCTGCGGTGTGTGTCAGGCCCCGGCCGGACCCCACGACGCCTTCTGCATCTCATGCGGTGCCCGGATCGGCGACGATGCGAGGACGTCGATCGGCTGTGGTCGGTGCGGCGTGCACAACGAAGCGGGCACGAGCTTCTGCATCAACTGCGGCGCAGCCCTCGGCGATCGCGCCATCGATACCGCCCAGGCGGTCGTGGCGGCGTCGCCGCCCGACGTTCCGACTGCCCCGGACTGGCCGATCGCCTCAGGAGGTCCGATCGACCCGGGAGGTCCGGTTGCCCCGGACCAGGTGATCGCTGCGTCGCCCACGCCGGCGCCACCCAGGCGGGCAGGCCGGAGGCTACTCATCGCGGCCTCCGCGATGGTCGGTGTTGCGGTGCTGGCGGTCGGCGCCGTGGTGGTTGGTCGCGCCCTGGATCGTGACGGCACGGAGACCACCGGCGCGTCAGCCACCTCGCCGTCGGACGATGACGACATCGAGTTCAGGAGCACCGACGGCGCCGACGACGGCGACGCGGACAGCGGCGATGCTGGCGATGGTGCCGAGTCTGGCGACGACACCAACGAAGAGCGAGAGCAGGCTGCGAGCACCACCGATCCGAGTTCCTCCACCTCGTCGACGGAACCGGGCGACGCGGCAGATGATCCGGACCTCGGTCTCTACACCGGCCGGTCCGAGCTGTACGGCCGGTACGTGGCCGTCCTGTGGAGCACCGTGACCTCCGTCCCGAGGTCGGCCGAAGACGACCAACTCGTCAGTGGGCAACTGGTCGACAACCGGGCGCGGTTCGGCGATGACGTACACGCACTCGATTCCAACGACTTCGGGTCGTTGCGCAACGGCACCGCCGCCGTCGTGTACGACGGCGGGTTCACCAGCGCACTCGACGCGAAACGATGGTGTCGCTCCAGGGGCTTCCCGGGCCTGTACGACTGCTTCGGGGTCGTCCTGAGCGACGACTACGGACCAGACGACCGGGGCGAGTTCATTCGGGCCTACGACCTGTAGGTCCCGGCCGGCCGACTGTCGCCGGTGTCGACGGGTCAGCGGGCAGGCGGCATGCTGGGTGCCCGGCTGGAGCTTGCAGGAGGGTGCCGATGGCCGACCACAACACCGTCACGACCGCAACGGTCGGACCCGCCGGTGCATCCGGTCCGTCGATCGTCGATCCTGCTCCCGCTGGCGACGGCGCGGGAGCCCCCGCGTTGTCGCTCGGCTGGCGGGAGGTCGATCGCGACGCCCCCGGGGTGTGTCGGTTGCGGGATCACCTCGCCGCCCACAACGGCATTCGCGGCCTCGAGCGGTTCGAGCCGGGGGACCTCGGTTCGATCGTGCGGGTGTTCCGCCGCGACGGGTTCGTGGTGGTGACCGACGTGCTCACGGCCGACCAAGTGGCAACGCTCAAGGCAGGGTGCGACGAGGTGATCGAGGAGGTGCTCGCCCTCGACCCCGACCGAGCCGGGAACCGGGGCTCCCACCGCTACTCGTTCGGCTCGGTCAGTGTCACCGGGAGCCAACTCCACCGCCCGGCGTGGCAGATGCTGCTCGACCTGCCCACCCTCGACCCCATCATCAGCGCCGTCTTCGGTACCGACGACTACCTGTTCCGGGGCGCCAGCGGTGACGTCTGCCTCCCCGGCGCCGTCCGCTACCAGCCGCTGCACAGCGACGTCCGCGACTGGGAGTCGACCGAGGCCACGCCGTTCAGCACCTTCCACGATCCCCGGGGCATCGTCACGCTGCGGGAGATGCCGCCGCCGTATGTGTGCGTCAACTTCCTCACCGTCGACGCCACCCCGCTCAATGGGGCCACCCGCCAGATCCCCGGCACCCAGAACTCCCGGGAGCCGTTCCCCACCCTCGACGAGGAACCCGAGTGGATGCGGCTGAGCACCGTCTGCCCGGCACCGGCCGGGTCGGTGCTCATCCGCGACGTGCGGGCGTGGCACGGCGGCACCCCCAACCTCAGCGACGAGGTGCGGTCGATCCCCAACATCGAGTTCTTCTCCCCGTGGTATCGCGACGGTGGTCGGCCGGCGATCTCGTATGCCGATCATCGCCGGCTCTCGCCCCGGGCCCAGCAGCTCACCCGCCACCACGTGGCCGATTCGAGCGAGGAGCTGCCGGTGGGTACGGTGCTGGGCGCCACCCCGCCACGATTGGCGACATCCCCACTGACCGACGAGGAGCGAGCTCGATGGACCTCTATGACGTGATGCGAACCACGTTCGCCGCCCGCGACTTCACCGACGACCCGGTGCCCGACGAGGTGCTCCACCGCATCTTCGACAACGCCCGGTTCGCCCCCTCCGGCGGCAACCGGCAGGGACAGAAGGTGATCGTGGTCCGGGACCCCGAGCGCAAGAAGCAGCTCGGCCTCCTGTGCGACCCGGCCCTGCGCATCTACGACCAGCAACGCCGAGCTGGCGAGTTCCCGTGGAACACGATCATCCCCACCGAGATCGACGTCGAGAAGGCGAAGAACACCCCGTCGAACATCCTCCCGATCTTCCGGGCGATGGACGAGGTGCCGGTGGTGCTCGTGGTGGTCGTCGACCTCCGCAAGGTCGCCTCGACCGACAAGGACCTCGACCGCATCGGCGTCGCAAGCGGCGGCTCGATCTACCCGTTCGCCTGGAACATCGTGCTCGCCGCCCGCAACGAGGGCTTTGGGGGCACGATGACCACCCTCATCGCCAGTGCCGAGCCCGAGGTGCAGGACCTGCTCGACCTCGAGCCCCACGAAGCGGTCGCCGCCCTCATCCCGATCGGGAAGCCGGTGAAGCAGCTCACGAAGCTCCGGCGGATCCCGGTGGAGGAGTTCGCGTTCCGGGAGTCGGGCAAGGGCGAGCCGTTCAACGTGTAACTCTCCGCTGCGGCCCGCGGTCGCGTGCCACGATGGGTCGACCCTGAGCTCACCCAACGTTGGGGCGGCTGATCTGGTTTCCCGTCGCTCTGCTCGCTGATCGGTTGCTGGTGGCGGCGGACGGTCAGTTGTCGGGTCGCTCGGTCGTGGCGCGTTCGATGTCGAGGTAGGGCTCGAGGCCGCAGAGCTTCACCAGCTCGCCATGGAGGCCCATGCCGTCGATCTCGGTGCCGGTGGTGCCGGTGTCGAGGAACCGCTGGTAGGCGTCGCGGGTGCTGGTGATGGCGAGCGCCTGGGCGGTGAACGCGTCGATGATGAGCTGCCAGCCGAAGCCGCGCCACTCGTCGGGGGTGTGCTGGTCGAGCCCGGTGATCGTGGCCAGGGGCGTGGCGAAGTGGTCGCCGACGGCCTGCAGGTCCGACGAGCGGCAGAACGCCATGAGGATGTCGGCGCCGGCGTCGCGGTAGGCCTCGAGCCGGGCGATCCCGGCGTCGAACCCCTCGTGGCGGAACCCGCCGGTGCGGGCGATGAGCAGGAAGTCGGTGTCGGTTCTCGCCTCGGACGCCGCCGTGATCTTCCCCGCCATCTCCTCGGTCGGCACGAGGTGCTCCATCCCGATGTGATGGTGGAGCCGCTTGGGTGCCACCTGATCCTCGAACTCCACGGCGACCGCCCCGGTCGCCTCGAACAGCGACGTGGCCCGAGCCATGTGCACGGCGTCGCCGAACCCGACCCCACCGTCGACGATCAGCGGCAGGTCCGAGCGGGCGGTGATCCGGCGGGCTGCGTCGGCGACCTCGTTGTAGGACAGCAGCGCCTCACCCACCGCGTACTGGAACCCGAGGGCGCCGCCGCTCAGGTAGCCAGCGCCGAACCCGAGCTGCTCGATGAGGCGGGCGTTCAGCGGGTCGAGGCAGAGCGGGGCGAACATCGGCTCCGGCCCGTCGAGGGCAGCCCGGAACCGTTGTCGAGTCGACGAAGACATGCCCGCATCATGCCATCCCGCCGAAATTTGTCGACATTGCAGCGGCTAGCGCTGCAACGTCGACGAATTTTCAGGGACACCTACTGCTCGGCCCGCCAGGTAGGGAGGTTGGGGGCCTCGGCCGCGATCGAGGTGGAGTCGCCGTGGCCGGTGTGGACGACGGTCTCGTCGGGCAGGGTGAACAGCCGGTGCTCGATCGAGTCGAGGATCGTGTCGTAACTGCTGAACGAGCGACCGGTGGCGCCAGGACCACCGTTGAACAGCGTGTCGCCGCTGAACAGCAGACCGTCCTCGGGCAGGTGCAGACAGCAGCCACCCGGGGAGTGGCCGGGGGTGTGGAGCACGGTCAGCTCGGCGCCGCCGACGGTGATCGCCGCCCCGTCACCGAGGGCGTCGTCGACCCGCCGATCGGGGTAGACGACGTTCCACAGCATCGAGTCGTCGGGGTGGAGCAGGATCGGGGCCCCGGTCTCGTCGGCCAGCTCGGCGGCGGCGTTGATGTGGTCGTTGTGGCCGTGGGTGCACACGATCGCCTTCAGCTGGCGGCCGCCGAGGCCGTCGAGGATCGGGCGGTGGTCGTGGGCGGCGTCGATCACGATCGCCTCGGCGTCGTCGCCGATGATCCAGACGTTGTTGTCGACGTCGAAGTCCTCACCGTCGAGCGAGAACACGCCCGAGGTGATGACGCGGTCGAGTCTGGCCACGCTCAGATCACCACCACGGACCGGAGCACCTCGCCCCGCTCCATCTTGTGGAACGCCTCCTCCACGCCGTCGATGTCGATCGTCTCCGACACGAAGCCGTCGAGGTTGAGCCGGCCCTGCAGGTAGAGGTCGATGAGCATCGGGAAGTCGCGGCTGGGGAGGCAGTCGCCGTACCAGCTCGACTTGAGCGACCCGCCCCGCCCGAAGATCTCGATGAACGGCAGCTCCACCTTCATCTCCGGGTTGGGCACCCCGACCAGCACGACGGTCCCGGCGAGATCCCGGGCGTAGAACGCCTGCTCATAGGTCTGGGGGAGGCCGATCGCCTCGATCGCCACATCGACCCCGTTGCCGTCGGTCAGCTCCCGGATCTTCTCCACGGGGTCCTCGTTGGTGGAGTTGATCGTGTGGGTGGCGCCGAAGTCCTTGGCCCATTCGAGCTTCCGGTCGTCGATGTCGACGGCGATGATCGTCTTGGCTCCCGCCAGGCGAGCGCCCTCGAGCGCAGCATTGCCGACGCCACCGCAGCCGAACACGGCCACGGTGTCGCCCCGGCCGACCTCGCCAGTGTTCATCGCCGCCCCGAGCCCGGCCATCACGCCGCAGCCGAGGAGCCCGGCCACCTCGGGCTTGGCCGCCGAGTCGACCTTGGTGCACTGCCCGGCGGCCACGAGCGTCTTCTCACAGAACGCGCCGATGCCGAGCGCCGGCGACAGCTCGGTGCCGTCGGTGAGGGTCATCTTCTGGGTGGCGTTGTGGGTGGCGAAGCAGTACTGCGGTTTGCCCTTCTGGCACGACCGACACTGGCCGCACACGGCCCGCCAGTTCAGGATCACGAAGTCGCCGGCGGCCACATCGTCGACCCCGTCGCCGACCGACTCGACCACGCCCGCCGCCTCATGACCCAGCAGGAACGGGAACTCGTCGTTGATGCCGCCCTCCCGGTAGTGGAGATCGGTGTGGCACACGCCGCACGCCTGGATCGCCACCACAGCCTCGCCTGGTCCGGGGTCGGGCACCACGATCGTCTCGACCGTCACCGGTTCCCCCTTGGCCCGTGCGATCACACCCCGTACTTCCTGTGCCATCCGAACTGCTCCTCGATCGTCGATCGGTCGGTCCGGGTGCACGATACCTGCCGTCGCCACACGGCCGATCGGGGTGGCGTGGTCATGGCTCGCGTGTGGGTCCGGGTGTTGGCGGGCCTGGGCCTCGTGGGTGAGGCTGTGGGCCGCCGTCGGGGTGGTGGTCGGGCGTTGGCGGTTGTGAGCCTCAGCGGTGAGGCTGTGGGCCGCCATCGGGGAATGGCTCCGGCGGCTGGGCCTCAAGAATCGGGTGTTGGTCGCCGAAGAACGGAGTCAGCGGCCGGGCCCCGACGGCATGGACAACGGCGTTCGATCATCGTCGGGGCCCGGCGATTGCGCCGGCCGGGACGGGGACCGGGGCCGGGACCGAGGGCCCGGTGAGCAGCAGGACTGTGCCGGCTCAACGCTTGACGTGGGGGGTCATGAACGCCGTTGGTACGGCCGAGCCGGCGGTTCGGTTGAGGGCGGCGATGCGGCGACCGGGCTGCACGGCGTCGACCGGGGTGGTGCTGCGCTCGCCGAGGAGGGCCACGGTGGCGTCGAGGTCGTCCGTGGCAAAGGCGATCCCGGCCAGCCGAGCTGGGCCGCCGTCGGGCCTCGGCTCCGGCGGACCGGAGAGCTCGAGCAGGGTGTCGCCGGCCCAGAAGAAGGTCATGTCGACCGAATCGCCGGCGCTGTTGGTGGTGCGGCCGCCCCGTCGACGATTGCCGACCGCTTCGAGCGCCGCCACCGTCCGCGGGGTGTCGGGGGTGCGGATCACCAGATGGTCGATCCGGAAGACCCCGTTGGGGTGACGGGGGGTCGCTGGCCGCTGAGCCTGCACGGGGACCACCGTGGTCGGGATGCCGTCGATGTCGCCGACACCGGGCGACGCATCGGACCAGCGGTCAGCGCCGGCCTGGTCGCCAGCGCCGGTCGCGATGTCGGACACGGCCCCGCCGCCGACGACGCCCCTGCCAACGCCCCCGTCGCCTGCGGTGCCCCGCTCGATACCGGCGCCGGCGCCGCCGCCCGGGTTGCCCTCGATGCCGACGCTGCCCCCGTCGCCCCTGTCGCCCGCGCCGGCGCTGTCGCCCCCGTCGCCCGTGCCGGTTTCGATGCCGGACACCGCCCAGCCGACCACGCCGGTCGCGCCGTCGGGTCCAACCGAACCGAGCCGATGCTCGACCCCGTTCACCACGCACCGACCGTCGTCGTCGACCACGAAGCCGTGCTCCCGCCACAGGTCGGGTGGGTCGGTGATCTCGAGCCAGACGATCTCCACCCAACCGACCCTACGGGGGTGGAACAGGTGGGCGCACGGTCGCGGCCGACGGCTCCGCAGGGACAGCACGCACCTACTCCGCCGAACTGTCGTGCTCCATGGCGAGGACGGCATTGCCGCCCGGATCCTCGAAGGCGATGAGATGGCCGACCTTCGAGATCGTGAACTTCTCCATCAGGATCCGCCCTCCCGCCCCGAGGACCTGCTCGCGTGTGCTGTCGACGTCGTCGACGCCGAACGTGCACTCGAAGCCGAACGTGTCGAGGTCATCGAGCAATCGGCGCCGTTGCTGTATCGCCCCCATCGGGGTCGTCCCGTCGGTGTCGAGGATCTGGACGAACCCGGGTGGGCCGTAGTCCTGGAACTGCCATCCGAAGACCGATCGGTAGAACACCTTCGTCGCTTCGACGTCGTCGGTGTTGATGGCGAAGTGGGTGAGCTGCGTCGTCATGGAGTGATCCTCACACGACCATCGACCGACCGACTTCCTACACTTCGACGAATAGTGTCGATTTCTCGTCAAGCCGGTCCCCGGGTCCGGAGCTACTCGATCACCCATCCGCCGGGGGTGGTGTCGTTGCCGACGCAGCCTGGCTGGGATCAGCTCGTCTTCGCCCGGGCCGGATCCTTCACGGCATCCAGCGGCGATCGGGCGTGGACGGTTCCCGCTCATCGGGCGCTCTGTGCGAGATCGGGAGCGAGGCTCGAGATCCGAACGGCGAGGCGGGTCGCCATACGGTGCCTCTACCTCGACGGCGGCCTGGCGATCCTCTCGCCCAGGGTTCGCGTCGTGAACGTCAGCCCGTTGGCCCATGCCGTTCTGACCCACACGGTCGACATCGCACCGCTCGACGTCGGCGACGCTGTCGAAGTCGCGCTCCTCACCGTGCTCGCCGACCAGTTGGCCCACGAACCCGACGCGCCGCTCGACCTACCGCTCCCACAGGATCCGATGGCGATCGCCTTCGCCACCCGGGTTCTCGAGGACCCTCGCTCGACGGTGGACGATCACACTCGGGCGCTCGGAGTCGGCAGGAGAACACTCGAGCGGCGCTTCAAGGACGAGACCCGCTCGAGCCTGGGTCAGTGGCACCGGCGAGCCCGGCTGCACCGCGCCGTCGCCCTGCTCTCGACGGGCGACACGGTGACCGACGTGGCGTTCGGCGTGGGCTACGCATCACCGAGCTCGTTCATCGCCGCGTTCCGGGCCGAGTTCGGCGTGTCGCCGGGGGCATTCATCCGCCAGGGAGCGGTGCCCGGACGATGAGGTCGGTCGAACAGACAAGCCAGCACCCTGCTCAGTCGATCTCCGACGCCACGTAGGCCTCGGTGAGCCAGTCGAGCAGCACGTCGTCGACCTCGTCGGCCGAGCTGACGTTCACCACGTGGTACCACTTGGTGCCCTGCCCGCCGGTGGGGACGACCTTGCGGGACAGGCGGGGATGGTCGAGCTTGACCGGTAGCACGAAGGTCACGGCGACCCACTTCTTCATCGGGCGGAACTCGGCGAACATCGGCCCGTTCTTGAAGAAGATCCCGACCTGCACCGGGTCGACGGCAACCGGGCCGAGCTCGTCGAGATGGGCGATGACGGCGTCGTAGATCGGGCGCTCCCACGGCTGGCTGTCCTCGAAGAACTCCTCCACGGTCATGCCCGGGGAGCACAGGTGGCTCTGGTTCCGGCGCCCGAACGAGCGGTTGCAGTCCGGGCATGTCCACATGTCGTCGGTTGGGGCCCGCTCGACCATCGCCCCCGATCGTAGAACGCCGGCCGCCACCGACCGATTGCAGAGCGACAACCGCTCGGTCGTAGGGTGCATGCGATGTCATCGGCCCGCGACGTTCCCGCTACCGAGGCCGGGATCGGACCGGTCTCGACCGGGGACCCCGGCCTCGCCCACGCACCACCCACCGGGACACCCCCCACCACGGCAGCGCCCTCCACGGCACCGCCGGCCACGTCCGAGGCACCCACCTCCCGCGTGTTCTGGGGGTGGCGGGTGGTGTTCAGCGGTGCCGTGGTGCAGATGCTGGTGGCCGGGCTCGTCCAGCACGCCTACACGAACTACTCGGTGCTCCTCCGGGAGGAGTTCGGCTGGAGCACCACGCTGATCGCCTTCGGGTTCGCCATGAACCGGCTCGAGTCGGGCCTGCTCGGGCCGATCCAGGGGTGGATGATCGACCGGTTCGGGCCCCGGTTCGTGATGCGGGTCGGCGCGATCGTGATGTGGGTGGGGTTGATGCTGTTCAGCACGCTCCAGAACGCCACCCAGTTCTTCCTCTACTACCTGATCGTGGCGGTCGGCGCGAGCCTCGCCGGGTTCATCACCGTCGTGACCGCGGTGGTCAACTGGTTCGAGCGGCGCCGGTCGACCGCGCTCGCCTTCGCCCAGGCCGGCTTCCCTCTCGGGGGTGTCGTCACGCCGATCGTGGTGTTCTCCTTGACCGAGTTCGGGTGGCGGGCGACCGCGTTCGGGTCGGCCTGGATCTCGCTGCTCGCCATCCTCACACTGGCCCAGGTGATGGTGCGGAGCCCTGCCGACGTGGGGCAGGAGGTCGACGGTGGCCGACCGCCGGTTGCAGCGCCCGACCGGGCGATCTCGCCGCACGACGATCCGGACGACGGCGATCCCGATCCTCCCGGCCCGACCGCGGACAAGCCTCGCGACTTCACGCTGGCCGAAGCGGTCCGGACCCGGGCGTTCTGGATGCTCAACTTCGGTCATGCCACCGCGCTCCTGGTCGTCGGCTCCACCATGGCCCACCTCTCGATCTACCTCACCGAGGAGCAGGGGTTCAGCCTCGCCCTGGCCGGCTGGCTCGGCACCGCACTGCTGCTCACCCAGCTCGTGGGTCAGCTGGCCGGCGGCTGGCTCGGCGACCACTACTCCAAGCGCCACCTGGTGATGGGGGCGATGGTCGGCCACGTGATCGGCATGATCCTGTTCACGTTCGCCGTTTCGCCGTGGATGGTGTGGGCGTTCATCCCGTTCCACGGCCTCGCCTGGGGGGTCCGGGGACCGCTCATGCAGGCGATCCGGGCCGACTACTTCGGGCCGAGCTCGTTCGGTCGGATCATGGGGTGGTCGGCGATGATCATGATGCTCGGCACGATGAGCGGCCCGATCATCGTCGGCTGGCTTCGGGACTCGACCGGTACGTACACGCTCGGCTTCACGGTGATCACCATCGGCGCCAGCGTGGCGGTGCTGTTCTTCCATCTGGCGACGAAGCCCAGCCTTCCCGCCCCATCGCCCCCGGCCCGCTGATCTCACGACTCGAGGTGCCATAACTCCCGGTAGTAGCGGATCCGGTCGGCGTCCGGCTCGATGCCGTACGCCCCGAAGAACTCGTGTTGGTGACCCTCGCCGAAGTTCCAGTCGAGGCTCATCGACGCGATGGCGAGATCGGCCCACCGGTCGCCGACCGCCAGGTCGCCGAAGTCGACGTTGCCGACCCACTCGCCCGTCTCCGAGATCAGCGTGTTCGGGGCGCAGGCGTCGCCGTGGACGACGACCGGGTCGTCGATCGCTGGACGTGGCCCGAGCGCCGGCAACGTCCGACCGACCCACACCTCGGCCGTCCACCCGGCGGGGAAGTCGCCGATCGGGACCGAGTGGATGGCCCGGAGGCCGGTGGCGATCGCTGCGATCGCCTCGCTCCGGCGGGCCCGCCACACCTCGCCGACCGCGTGGGAGCCCGGCACGGCGGTGGTGACGAGCCACTGGGCGGTCGCGTCGGCGCCGGCGTGGAGCACCCGGGGAGCGGGATGGCGGGAGGAGATCCAGTCGAGCCGTAGCCGTTCCCGGTCGAGATCGATGCCGCTGCGCCGGGGATTCCACTTGACGAACCGATCGCCGATCCGGAACGTGAGCCCGCCGAGCTCGTTGCGCCAGACCAGTTCGGGCTCCGACCCAGCGGCCAACTCGAGCACGACCTCCGGGATCGGTTCGTCGCCGAGGGAGTGGTGCTCGTGGAGGCTCAGCGGGGGTTCGTCGCGCTGTGGAGGTTCGGGGCTCATCGTCCGATCAGCCCACCTCGGCCCGACGATAGGCGTCGAGGTGGCGGCCGAGGGCGAAGGTTCCCAGCATCAGGAACACGAGGCCGAGGCCCATCTCGAGCCCGAGACCGGCCGCGATGTCGGCGCCGTCACCCTCACCGAGGGCAGCGCGGACAGCGTGCACGGCCCACCGCATCGGCGAGATGTCGGCGATCGCCCGGAGCGGGAGTGGCAGGAGGCGGAGGGGGATGACGGCGCCGCTGAGCAGGTAGAAGATCCCGGTTGCGATGCCGAACGCCAGGCCGATCTCGCGGATGCGGAGCGCGACGACGCCCCACAGCATCCCTGCGAAGGCCAGCGACGTGGCTCCGACGATGCCCGCCAGCGCGACCACTGCGAGCTGGCCGGGGTCGAGCACGAACCAGAAGACCACCTGCCCGGCGGTCACTGCGGCGAGCAAGGTCACGAGGGCCAAGCCGACCTGGGCCAGCGCGCGGCTGGCGACGATCGTGACGAGTCGGCGTTGGGCGGTGACCAGCTCGTTCATCGTTCCGAACGACTGCTCGTTGCCGAGCGATTGCACCGAGCTCGACACGGTCTGAAAGATCATCCCGGCCAGTGCAGCACCGACGACGTAGACCTCGACCTGGGCGCCGACCGACCGGGCGACGGTGCCGATGAACAACGTGGTCATCACCGGCCGCATGATCAGCCCGGTCACCAGATCGACACGGTTCGAGGTGAAGACCATCCCCCGGAACGAGAGCACGCAGAGCGTGACGAAGTCGGCGACCATCAGTAGCGGCCAGTCGTGCGGAGGTGGCGCTCGGTCCGAGCCATCACGAAACGGGCGATGGCGCCGTAGACGACGGTGAGGATCACGAGGGCGACGACGGCCACGGCGACCGAAGGCTCGCTCGTCGCCCCGTCGGCCTCGATGGCGAGCACCCGTATCCAGTACAACGGCGAGACGTAGGCGACGCCCCGCAGCACCAGCGGAAGGGTGTCGACCCGGATGAACACGCCGGACAGCACCACGAATCCGGCCTCCAGCAGCCCGATCACGCCCAGCGGAACCTGCGACACGAGAAACAGCGGCGCGATGCACATCATCACCAGCGGCACGGTGACGAGGCTGAACGCAACGGCGAGGATCACGCCGAGCGGGCTGCGGACGGCCAAGCCGGCCCCGGTCGTGAGCGACACGATCGTCCCGCACAGCACGCCGATGACGAGGCCCTGGGCGACGTTGGCCGCGACCCGCCCCAACGTCGGCCAGAGCAGACCGGGCACCGACGTGACCTGCCGTTCCAGCATCCCCAACCACCGGTCACCACCCAACGTGAGGCCGCTCAGATAAACGGCGTTGTTCCACAGGCCCGCCACGACGGTGCCGACGACGGCGACACGGGCCAGGTCGGCACGGCCGTTGTCGAGGTAGAGCCAGGTGACGATGAAGCCAAAGAGCAGTGGCGAGACGAACCACAGCAACGGCAACCGCCAGTCGGCGGTGTTCGCCGCCAGCTGGACGTCCCAACCGGCGCGGATCCCCGACCAACCACCGTCGGATCGCGGCCTCATCGTCGCCATCAGTGGTCGCGCTCCAGCGTGTCGATGAGCGCGTCGTATGCCTTCTCGAGGTTGGCGGCGCCGCTCTGCACGGTCGCAACCGACGCCCACGTCAGGACCGACCGCAACACCGAGTCGAGCAGCTCGTCCGGGGCATCGCACCGGACCCGGAGCACCGTGTCGTCGGCTTCGAGCGTCGCATCGGTGACGCCGTCCAGCGCGAGCAGTGACGCGAGATCGGCTGCGCCGGTCGCCGCGATGCCCAGGGTGATCTCGCCCGCCGACGGCGCACCGGCCACGATCTTCTCGGTCGGGGCATCGGCCCGGATTCGACCGCGATGAATGAGCACCAGGTCATCGCACAGCTCTTCGAGATCCCGGAGGTTGTGACTCGTCAGGACCACGACCCGGTCCGGCTCTCGGAGCTCGCGGAGTATGGCCCGGAACTCGGTCGACGTCGTGTGGTCGAGTCCGATCGTCGGTTCGTCGAACAGCAGCACCTTCGGCTCGGTCAGGAGTCCGCGGGCGAGGTGGACCCGTTGCTTCATGCCGCGGGAGTAGAAGCCGACCTCCCGCGTCTCGTCGGGATCCAGGCCGACCCTGGTGAGGAGCTTCCTCGACCGGTCCGTGCCCTCCGCTCGGCCCAGGCCGCGCATCGCAGCCCCGAATCGGAGGTTGTCCACGGCGCTGAGGCGAGGGTAGAGCCCGGTGTCGCCGCCGTAGACCGCCGACACCAGCCGCCGGACCGCCTTCGCGTCGACCTCGACGTCGTGGCCGAAGACGTCGACCGACCCCGCCGACGGCAGCAACGAGGTCCCGATGAGGCGCAACGTCGTCGTCTTCCCCGCACCATTCGGGCCGAGGATCCCGTAGATCCGACCCGGGCGCATCTCGAACGTCACATCGTCGAGCGCGACGACATCGTCACCACCGTCGACCGTGAAGCTCCGGGAGACCCCCTCGAACCGGATCACACCCGGACATGTAAGCACAGCTGTTCATCGCTCACGTCGGAGTTCTGTGCCAGTTGGTAACGGCTGCTACAGAGCCGGTGTCGCCGGTCGACGCAGTCGCCCTGAGCTCGCATCGACCGCCCGGTCTGCGACGATGGAACGGTGATCCTGGGGGACGCGCTCGTGTGGGTGGCCGTCGCATTGGCAGCTGCGGCTGGGGTGACCGCGGGGCGCTCCCCCCGTTCAACCTTCCTCCTCGTGGCATCTGCGGTGGCGTGCACCGCGGCCGTTGGTCGACTGGCGGTTGCGTTCGCTACCGAGGAGTGGGCGCTCGACTACGTGGCCGACCACACCCGATCCGGCCTCGGTGCGCCCATCCGGATCGCCGGACTGTGGGCGGGCGCCGAGGGCTCGCTCCTCCTCTGGGTCGCGATGGTGGCGTGGGCTGCGGTGCTGGCCGCTCGCGCTCCGAGCCGCTCATCGAGCGACTCCGCACCGGTGCCGGGGGCGACGATGACGTGGGCGATCCGTCTCGGGGCTGGGCTCGTCGTCGGGTACGGCGGGTTGGTGGCGCTGGTGGCGTCGCCGTTCCACCGATCGGCCGTGCCTGCGGTCGAGGGTCTCGGGCTCCAGCCGGTGCTCGAGTATCCGGCGATGATCTGGCATCCCCCGATCCTCTACGCCGGACTGGTGGGGATGCTCGTGCCGGCCATCCGGGCCGCGGCGGCGATGCTGGCCCCAAACGAAGCCGTCGAGGAGGTCGCACCGGACCGGCGGCGGGCGAGCCATCGGGTCGCTGGGTGGTCGTCGCCGGTGGCCCTACCGGTGGCGATGTCCGTCCTCACGATCGGCCTGGCGACCGGCGCGCTGTGGGCCGGGGTCGAGCTCGGGTGGGGCGGCTACTGGGCCTGGGATCCGATCGAGTCGGCGGGGCTCGTGGCCTGGCTGTTCGCCGCAGCTGCCATCCACGTCGGCCGGCACGAGCGCCGGGCCGGAGGCCCGGTCTCCACACCGCTGCCGCTCCCGCTCCTCGGTGGGCTGCTGGTGGCGCCTGGACTGGCTGCGCTGTGGGCCACCACACTCACCCGGGTCGGTGTGGTCGCCTCCGTGCACGCCTTCGCCGACCGCCCGGCGCTCCGCGTCGGCCTGTTCGCGGTGGCCGGTGTCGCCAGTGCGATGGCGGTGCTCGCCATCGGGCTGGCGCTTCGGGCTGGAGGCGCCGGCCCTCAGCAGGACTCCCTCGGCCGAGACGACTCGAAGCGCTCGACCCGGTCGCATCGGGTCTACGCCGTCGCGGTTCTGGTGGCGGCCGCGTCATTCGTTGCCATCGGCGCCTACGAGCCCGTGGTGGAGGCCGGTACCACCGGCGACGCGGTGGCGATCGCCGGCCGCTACTACACCCGGGTGCTGTGGCCCCTCACCATCGTGGGTGGTGCGCTCGCCGTGAGGGCCGATCGCCGCTGGTGGTGGGCGGTGGGAGGCGCGGCGATCGGCGGGTGGGCGGTACCGATCGCGGCAGGGCTGTTCGCAGTAGCGCTCGCCGCGGCGAGCGGAGCGGTGGCCGCCTCGGCGATCGGGACCTCGATCGGTGGGCGTCGGGTTCGAGCGGGGATCGTGGCGCACGTCGGGGTCGGCATCACCCTCGTCGGCATCGCCGGCACGGTCGCCACCACCGCCTCGACCATCACCGTCGCCGCCGGTGCCACCGAACGGGTCGACGGCATGACGGTGACCCACCACTCGGTCGCACTCGTCGACGGCGAGGCGATCAGCGAAGCGGTGGCCGACGTGACCGTCGACGGTCGCACGTTCCGGCCCCGGCTCGTCGCTTACGAGCTACGGGGCGCGTCGAGCAGCGAGACGGCCACCCGCCGGTCGGGCTTCGACGAGGTCCAGGTGCAGCTCGTCGACGGGAACGACCGCGCCGCCCGGTACCGCATCATTCGACTGCCGCGGGTGCAGCTGGTGTGGATCGGGGCGGCGATCGTGGCCGTGGGACTCGCGGTTCAGCCCCTGCGTCGCTTGCGGGCGAGCAGCTCCGACAGCGTCGACGGTTCGGCGTCATCGTCGGACGTGCCGCCGACCGGCGTCGACGACCTGGTGGGGACGGGGGGCGACGGCGTGCCAGCCCCTGCTGTCGCCCCGGACGGCACCGTCGGCTGACGGTCAGGGGCACGGTCCGGCACGCTGGCCGGGTGCCCGCCGCCCGGCCGGGTGGCGGTCGGTGGGCCGGTCGGAGGAGTCGGCGGCCCGGCCGTGCTCGCCGCCGGCGGACGGCGGGTCGTGGCGGGGTCGGCCAGGCGCGGCAGCCGGGCCCGCAACTCGGTCACCGTGGCGCTCGCCTTGCCGGCTCCTTCGGCCAACACCCCCCGACGCCACGCCAACCGGCTGACCGCGACCGCCACCGGCCACGCCAGCGCAGCGAACAGCAGCAACCACGGCACGAGATCGAAGCGGCGCTGACCGGGCACGGTGCCGTCGTCGCTGAACAGGTTCGACGGCGCGGGGTCGACCCGCCCACCCGTGCGGTTCGCCAGCGCTGCGAGCTGATCGCGGGCCACCGGTCGGGGCGCGTACTCGGCCGGATAGGAGCGGGTGGTGAGGCCGATCCCCGACCACACCGTCTCGTCGCCGTCGACCACGGCCGCCCCCACCGCATAGGTGCCGGCCTCGCCCACCGGCACCGCCGCTGCGAACCGCGACCCGTCGATGCGCTCCAGTTGGACCTCCGTGCTCGACCCGTCGGGACCGGCCACCCGTACCGTCGCCTGCGCATCCTCGGCCCACGCCTCGTCGCCCTCGACCTCCACCTGGAGCTGGCCGTCGACGATCCTGGCCGACACCCCCGCCGCACCGTCGGTCACCGGGAACGTGTCCTTCACCACCGACGTCCAGAAGTCGGGTCCGCCGGCCCAGCCGTTCCACGGCGCCGCCCACCGCTCGCCGCCGTCGCTGGTCCAGGCGGTGACCCGCCCCAGTCCGGCCTGCCACGAGGCCAGCAGCGGGTCCTCGTCGGGTCCGATCCGCAGGTCGACCGTGGCGGTCGGCTTGGCCGTCGTGGCGACGTAGCCCTGGAGGGCGGGCGACTCGCTCAACCCGGTCGCCACGTCCCGGTTCGAGGCGATCAAGGGGAAGAACTCGCCCTCGTTGACGAAGTCCCGCGAGGCCAGCACGGCCTCCTGCACGATCAGGTCGGGGATCTCCTCGAGGTTCCGGCCCGGGTAGTACCGGCCACCCCCGGCCTCCGCGATCGGGCGCAGGTCCTCGGCCGCCCCCTCACCGGTGGCCACCACCGACACGGTGATCCCCTCGGCGAGGAGCTCGGCGGCCTGCTCGGCCATCACCGCCATCGCTCCCGGCTCGGTGAAGCCGTCGCTGAACAGGATGATGTGCTTGAGGCTCGCGTCCGACTCCCGCAGCTGCTCGGCCGCCGTGGTCAGGCCGGTGTCGATGAACGTCGGGCCGTTCGGTACCACCTCCGCCAGACCCTCGTCGACCACGTCCTGGGGTGGGGATGCCTGCAGGTCGATGACCCACCGGTCGTTGGCGTCCATGGTGAGCACGCCGACCTCGTCGGTCGCCTCGAGGGCGGCGATCGCCCGGGCGGCGGCGGTTCGTGCGATCGCCGTCTTCGACACGCCACCGCCGATCCGGTTCCCGCCGCCGAGGCCGTTCTGGCCCTCCTCGTCGCAGTGGCAGGCCCCCATCGACCCGCTCGAGTCGATCGCCAGCACCTCGGCCACGGTCTGGCGGCGGAGCGGGTCGGTGATCTCGCTGACCACCGGGAGGATCTGCTCCAGGTCGGAGTCGCGGTAGCCGCCGAGGGCGTAGGCGTGGGTCCCGCCGACCACCACCATGCCCCGACCGAGATCCCGCACCGCAGCGGTGAGGTCGGCCACCTGGCCGTCGCTGAGGTCCCGCCGGTCCACGTCGACCAGCACCACCGAGGTGTAGCGGGTGAGCTCGTCGATCGGCGGGAGCGAGGCGGGGCTGACCACATCGACGGGGAGGCCGCCCGCTTCGAGCCCAGCCACCAGCCCGGCACCCTGGTCGGGACGACCTTCGACCACCAGCACCCGGTCGGAACCCTCCACCGGGACGGCGGCGTAGCCGAGGTCGTTGGCGTCGACCGCGTCGTCGATGGCGTCGACCTCCACCTGGTACCGGAGGACGCCGTCGCTGGAGGCCTCGTCGGTGAACCGCACCGTGTTCTCCCCGGCGTCGAGCGAGACCACCCGCCGGTCGACCTCGTCGCCGTCGCGCCGGAGCGTCACCTCGGCCTCGGTGGCGACCGGGGCGTCGATGCGCACGTCGACGTCGACCTGCTCACCGGCTCGGGCCAGGCTCGGCACGTCGACCCCGGCCACCGCCAGGTCGGTTCCCGAGCTCGGCTCGATCACGACCACGTCGATCGGGACCTGCTCATCGGCGAGCCGGTCGGCTTCGGCCGCCGCGTCGCCGGTGGTGGCCCGACCGTCGCTGATCAGCACGACCCGCTGCCGGGCGTCGGCGGGGAGGGCGGCGGCGCCGAGGCGGAGGGCGGCGCTGAGGTCGGTGCCGCCCGGGTCGACCTGCACGCTTAGGCCCGAGAACGTCGGGTCGTCGCTGAGGAGTGTTTCGAGCCGGGCGTCGTTGCCGAACACCACGATCCCGGCCCGGGTCTCGTCCGGCTGGTCGGCCAGGGCAGCCCGGACCACGTCGACCGCTTCGGCCCGACCAGCCGGCGTCATCGAATCGCTGGCGTCGATCAGGAACAGGGTGGCGACGTCGTCGGCCCTCCGGTCGAAGCTCGGGGTGAGCAACACCGCCACCAGCGCCAGGGCCACCGCTGCCCGCATCGCCGTGGCCACGTGCCACTGCCGGCGACCGACACCGCGCCGCCGACTGGCCAGCCAGTACTCCATGGCGAGGAGTGCCAGCAGGATCAAGATCACCGGCAGCAAGTAGGGGAGCTGCCCCCGCTCGGCGGCCCGGCCCGCGGTCTCGAACTCCGACTCGAACGCCAGGTCGGGGGCCGGCGCCACCGACGACTCGCCACGATCCGCCCCCACCGCCACGAGGATCGAGCGCTCGCCGCTTGCGCCTGCGGGCTCGGCGCCAGGTTCGCCAGAACTGCCCGTGTCGCCCGAGGCGGCGCCGTCTGCGGCGACGTCCTGGGTGACGCGCCAGAAGCCGACCTCGTCGGCCGTCGGGTACGACGAGCCCGGCGGGATCGACTCGGTGGTGCCGTCGGGCGCGGTGATCGTGACGGCCCGTCGAGGGTCGATGGGGAGGTCGTCGCCGACCACGAGCCGGGTGGGTGGGGTCACCAGGTTCGACAGGTCGGCGATGGCCCGGTCGAACAGGACCGGGAAGGTGAGGTCGAGCGGGAGGGTCGAGGCGCCGAGCTCGAACGCGAGGTAGAGCGTGGGGGTGGAGCCCGGCACCGATAGGAGGAGCGGTGCGCCCTCGGCGCCCAGGATCACCTCGGCGTTGGCCGGTGTGGTGACCTGCTGGGCCTCGGCGACGATCACGCCCGAGAAGTCGAGATCCTGCACGAGGGGTACCCCGCTGCGGACGAGGCTGAGGATCGGGTTCTCCACCGTGCCCGCCACCTCGACGCCGCGGGCACCGCCGGGTGGGGCGATCGCCAGCAGTGGCAGATCGAGCGCATCGGGAACGGCGACGCCGTCGACGACGACGAGATCGATCTCCGGGGGGATGTCGAGCGAGGCGCCGTCGTCGGTGCCGTCGGTGCCGTCGGTGCCGGCGGTGTTGTCGGTCGGCTGGCCGGTCGGTTTGGGGAACTGGTCGAATCGGGTCACCTCGACGCCGGGCGACGCGGCGAGGGCTGCTTCGATGAAGGCGTTGTCGGGTCCGACCCACAGCACGTCGACCTCGGGTCGCCGAGCAAGTGTGGCCACGGCCCGGTTGTCGATCGCCAGCGCGTCCTCGCCTTCGAGGAACGCTTCGATCATCTCGCCGGCCGGGACCGGGAGGGCCAGGTTCGCCACCTCGCCGGCCTTCAGCTCGACCTGCTCGCTGACGACGGTCACGCCGTCGACATCGACCCGTACCGTCTGGGCCGCTGGCGGACCGCCGAAGTGGGCGACCGTGACCCTGGCCAGGAGCCCACTGTCGGCCGGTTCGACGGAGAGCTGGGTGATCGCCCGGTTCGTGGCTGACGAGCCGACCGGCACGTAGCGGGTGCCGACGGGGGCCGCCCGGAGGTCGGCGTCGCTGATGCCGCCGTCGGACACGAAGACCACGCGGGTGTCGACGTCGCCGGTGTCGAGCCCGGCGGCGAGGGCGAACGCACCGGCGACGTCGCCTGCTCCGTCGGCCGCTTCGATGGATCGGAGGGCGGCGTCGAACGCATCGGGGTCGGCCGAGTTCGTCAACACCGCCCTGGCGTCGGCGCCGGCCACGACGAGGCTGGCCCTGCCGCCGGCTGGCACCTGGGCACGGAGGTCGCTGGCCGCTTCGCGGGCATCGGCGAGCCGGTCGGGGCTGCCGTCGGTGGCCTGCATCGACCCGGACGCGTCGACCACGAACACGGTGTGCTCGGCCAGCAGCTCGTCGGTGAGGCGGGCCGGCTGGGCCAGCAGCAGACCCAGCAGCAGGGCGGTCAGCACCTGGGCCGCGAGTAGCCAGCTGGGCGTGAGCCGCTGCCAGGGGCTGGCGGCGGTCACCGGCGTCGCCACCCGTCGCCACAGGAACAGCGCCGCCACGGTGGCCTGGATCCGGCGAGGGCGGAGGATGTGGAGGGCGATGATCGGCAGCGCGAGCAGGCACCACCACAGCCCCGCCGGATTGGCCAGCGTCCACCCGGCGACACTCATCGCCGCATCAACTGCGCCCATACGCCGGCTGTCATCGGAGCACTCCCGCCTCGCGGGCTCGGCCGAGGAGCACGCGCTCCAGATCGTCGGTGGTGAACACCCGCAGGTAGGTGCCACCGGTGGCGACGACCCGGGCGGCGACGTCGGTCACCCACCGGTCGGCGAGCTCGCGGTAGTTGGCGAGGACGTTGCTCGAGAGGGAGACGTCCACCCTCGCGCCGGTCTCGGTGTCGACCAGCTCGAGGTCACCGGACAGGTCCGGATCGAGGTCGGTCGGGTCGAGCACATGCACGACCGACAGCTCGCCCTGGCGAGCGGGGAGCCGTCGGACGCCGGCGTCCCATTCGTTGGTGAGGAGGTCCGACAGCACGACCGTCAGACCGGGCGGACCCGGCTGGGCGAGCACCCGGTCGACGGCGGCGGTGAACGTGGTGGCGCCGTCAGCCTCGATCGATTCGAGATGGTCGAACAGGAGCCTGGTGGCGGTCCGTCCCCTGAATCGGGGGCCCGGCAGGTCGGTGGGGAACGTGTGGACGGTGACCACGTCACGCCTCGTCAGCGCGGTGAACCCGATGGCGGCGGCGAGTTCCTTCGTGCGGTGGAGCTTCGGGCCAGCCATGGAGGCCGAGGCGTCGATCAGGATTCGGAGGGTGAGGTCGTCCTCGCTGTCGTACAGCTTGATGAGGAGCCGGTCGAGCCGGGCGAGGGCGCCGATGTCGAGCCGGCGGAGATCGTCACCCGGGTAGTACTCCCGGAAATCGGCGAAGTCGAGCGACGACCCGTGCCTCGGCGATCGGTGCTCGCCCGCCAGCCCGCCGACCAGCCGGCGCCGGTTCACGAGCTGGAGTCGCTCCAACCGGGCGAGCAGCCCCGCCGGCAACAGCTCACCCACGCCAGCACCCGGCCGCTCGTCGGGCAGCTCGAGCTGGGCCTGGCGTCCTGAGGCGGACGCCAGGCCCATCGTCGACATCCGCACGATGTGCCTGGCACCTGCGTGCGGATGTGGTCATGGGGCGCCTCGGATGCCGGACGTGGGTTCGGGCACGGCGTCGAGCAGGGCGGCGATCAGGTCGTCGGCCGAGCGGGCGTCTGCCGTCGCCTCGTAGCCGACGACGAGGCGGTGCCGGAGCGCGGCGGTGGCGTTGGTCCGCACGTCGTCGACCGACACCGAGGGCCGTCCGTCCATGATCGCCGCCGCCTTGCCGGTGAGGATCATCGCCTGCACCCCGCGGGGCGACGCACCGAATCGCACGTAGCTCCTGATCGCCTCGGGCGCCTCCGGTCGTTGGGGGTGCGATGCCACCACCAGGCCGACCGCGTGGCGGACCACGTGATCCGGCACCGGAACCTCCCGGGTCAGGGCGATCATCGCCTGCAGCGTCGGCCCGTCGCAGACCGCGCTTGCGGCTGGGGTTGCCGCCCCGGTGGTGCGGCCGATGACCTCGATGAGGTCGTCGGCCGAGGGGAACGGCACGACCGCCTTCAGCAGGAACCGGTCGAGCTGGGCTTCCGGCAGTGGGTAGGTGCCCTCCATCTCGAGCGGGTTCTGGGTGGCCATCACCATGAACGGTCGGGGGAGGGGCCGGGTCTCGCCGGCCACGGTCACCGCCCGCTCCTGCATCGCTTCGAGCATCGCCGCCTGGGTCTTCGGCGTCGCCCGGTTCACCTCGTCGGCGAGGACGAGGTTGGCGGTGATCGGACCGGGCCGGAACCGCAGGTCGCGGGAGCCGTCCGGTCCCTGGTGGAGGATCTGGGTGCCGACGATGTCGGCCGGCATCAGGTCGGGCGTGAACTGGATCCGCGACCACGGCATGTCGAGCGCCTCGGCCAGCGTCTTCAGCAATTGGGTCTTGCCCAGCCCCGGCACGCCCTCGAGCAGCACGTGGCCCTCGGCCAGGAGGCAGCGGAGCACGTCGTCGACGAGGCCCCGCTGGCCCACGATCACCCGGCCGATCTCGGTTCGGATCGCGGCCACGGTCTCGGCGCAGGCTTCAGGGGTCATGGTGTTCCTTCGTGGGATTCGGTCTGTCCCTCGAAACCCCCGAATTTCGTGGAGCCGACAGCGTCAGGCGCTGCAAAGTCGACAAATTTCGGGAGGGTTGAGGGTTGGATCAGTTGTTGAGGAGGCCGAAGTAGTCGCGGACGAGCTCCCGCTGGCCGGGTGGGAGCTGTTGGCGGTCGGCGGTGGCGGTGGCGCGGTCGGTGTACTCGTCGATCACGTCGCTGAGCGGGACGCGGGCCGGGCCCGAGGTCGTCGGCCCGTCTCCCTGGCCGACGACCTCGGCCGAGTCGCCGGTGGGGGTGCCCCCGAGCGGTGTCTCGTCGCCGGGACCGGCCGCGTTCGGATCGATCACGGTGGTCGACTCGCCGTCGTTGGTGTCGACCCGCGCCTGGTCGGTGCCGCCCGGTCGACCGACCCCGCCCTGCCCTTCGCCGGTGCCACCCTCGGCCCCGCCGACCTGGCCCGACGCGCCGTCGCCCCCGGTGCCGTTGCCCTGCCCGGCCCCGGAACCATCACCCTGCCCCTGCCCCTGCCCCTGGCCGGCGCCCTGACCCTGGCCGGCGCCCTGCCCTGCGCCCTCGCCCGACCCTTCGCCGGATCCTTCCCCCGAACCGGTGCCGGCCTGGGTCAGCGAGGTCGCGGCATCGGACAGCGCGGTCGACACATCCTCGGCCGCCAGATTCCCCTGCAGCGCCTCACCGGCCTGGGCCTGGGCGCCAGCGGCATTGGCGAGGGCGGCCGCCGCCCCGGCCGTGTCGCCCGCCTGGAGCGCGGCCGCCGCCTCGGCCAGCGCCGCCGCGGTCTCCGGGTTGCCGGCCTCCTGGGTGGCGGCCAGGTCCTCCAGCCGCTCGGCCAGGGCCGCCTGCTCCTCGGCCGACAGCTGGTCGAGCTCCGACGAAAGCGCCTCCAGCTGCGTTGCTGCCGACCCACCCTCGGCCACGGGACGCTCGGCCAGGCTCCGCTCGAGCCCTTCGACGGCCGCCCGCTGCGACGCGAGGTCGTCGGGTCGGCGGGCGTCGAGGGTGTCCTGGGCGTCCTGCAGTGCCTGGCGGGCCGCGTCGAGATCGTCGGTCCCCCGAAGCTCCTGGGCGAGGGTTCGGAGCTCCTCGGCCAGCTCCTCGGTCGCCGGCTCCTCGGCCAGCTCGTCGGCGCGGTCGTCGAGGCGGTCGGCGGTCGCATCGATCAACGCCTCGGTCCGCGCCTGCTCCGCCCGTACGTCGTCCTGTGGGTTCGGCAGCAACGCGAGGACCACTGCGGCCAGCCCCAGTGCTCCCACCATCGCCCATCGGCGACCGTTCGGCTCGATGGGGGCCGCCTCGTCGACCTGGGCGGTCGCCGCGAACGACTCCGCCCGCCGACGGATCCGCTCCCCGAACGGCCCGTCGAGATCCTGGAACTGCAGTGCCGCCCCGAACGAATCGCCGGTGGCGAGGCCCCGATCGGCGGCCCGGGCGATCGCCGTCGGTGGCAGCCGCTGGAGCACCGCCGCCCCGCACACGACCAGGGCGACCGCCACCACCCCGATCCCCGCCGCAGGCTCCGGCCACCCCCATGGCGCCAGCCAGCCGACGCCGACCAGCACGAGGGCGACGGCGGCGACGGCCGGCCCGACCCACGACGCCGTGGCCACCGCCCACGCCACCCGGAGCCGTCGACCCATCCGCCGCAGGAAGCCGGCCATCAGGCCCGCACCTCGCCGGGCCGGGTGTATCGCCGTCGACCCATCCGCCGCAGGAAGCCGGCCATCAGGCCCGCACCTCGTTGGCCGGGGCCCGGAGCCGCCGCACGCCGAACAGGGCAGACAGCAGCGCCAGCCCGGTCAGCGTCAGCAGCGACCGGCCCCAGAGCGGGACGCCGCTCGTGGTGGTGTCGAGCTGGAACGGCTCGCCGGTGCGCTCGTCGAATGCCACGATGCCCCCGCCCCCGAACTCGGGGCCGTCGGCGATGACCACGTTCTGGCCCACCTGGCTCTCCAGGAACAGCCGCTTGATCGGGGTGAACGGGCCATCGGACGGCGAGCCGATCTCGCCCGCCGCGTCGGCGACGGCGAGGAACGGATTCGGATACAGCGCGGCGAGGCGCGGCTCGGCCGGGTCCGACCCGCGACTGCCGTCGATCACCGCGATCACGCCCATCAGCAGCAACGTGCCGAGGGTGAGTGCGAGCACCGCGCCGTAGGCGGCGAGGGTGGCCGTCTGGGTGCGGCGGAACACCGACGAGCAGGCCACGCCGATCACCGCAACGAGGAACCCGATCGCCAGCAGCGTCAGGAGGGAGAGCAGCACCTGGGCGAGCGAGATCCCCCCGACGAGGTAGGGCACCGCCAGCACCGGTGCGGCGCCGACGATGAGGAGCAGGACGAAGCCGCTCGACGCGAGCACCTTGCCGATGAAGATCCCGATCGGCCCGACCATCGTGACCTGGAGCGGGACCAGCGTCTGCCGATCCCGTTCCCCGGCCACCGAGCCGGCGCTGATGCCGGGGACGATGAACAGGAGTATCGCCAATTCGGCGGCCAGCACCCATTCGAACATCGTGCGGCCGACCCTGATCGTCAGGGCGGAGACCGGGTCGAACGCGAACTCGGCGGAGCTCTCCGCCCCCTTGTAGGCGATGAACATCACCGCCACGAGGAGCGCCAGGAACAGCGTCAGCATGATCATGGACCGCAGCGAACGGCTCCGCTGGCGGAGCTCCCGGTCGAGCACGGGGTTGAGGGTGGTGAGCCTCATTGCACGACCCCCTGGGTGATCTGGAGGAACAGGTCTTCGAGATCGTGCGATTCCACCTTGAACTCCACCACCTCCCGGCCCTCGCCGACGAGGCGGGCCAGCAGTTGGGCCTGCTCGGCCTCGTCGGCCACCGGGAACTCGGCGGTCGTCCCGTCGAGGAACCTGACCGACACCCGACGGCCCGAGCCCAGCTGCTCGAGGATCGCTGCCGGGCTCCCCGAGGCCAGCAGCTTGCCGGCCTCGATCACGGCGATCTCGGAGCACATCTGCTGGAGCTCGGCCAGGATGTGCGACGAGATGAGGATCGTCTTGCCGAGCCGCTGCAGCTCGGCCAGGAGCTGGCGGAACTCGATCCTCGCCCTCGGGTCGAGACCGGATGCCGGTTCGTCGAGGATGAGGAGCTCCGGGTCGTGGACGAGCGAGCGGGCCAGTGAGAGGCGCTGCTTCATCCCCCGCGACAGGCTGTCGACCATCGCCTCGCGCTTCACGTCGAGCTCGACGAGCTCGAGGAGTCCCTCCACGAGATCGGACCACTCGGTGCGGGGGATGCCGTACGCCGCGGCGTGGAACCGGAGGTACTCGTCGACCCGGAGCTGGTCGTAGACGCCCATCACGTCGGGCATGTACCCGAGCCGACGACGAACCTCGCGGGGCTGGTGGACCGGGTCGGCGCCACAAACCGAGGCGGTGCCCGCGGTTGGTCGGAGCAGCGTGGCCAGGATCGCGAACGTGGTGGACTTCCCTGCCCCGTTGGGGCCGATGAAGCCGAAGACGGCGCCGCGGGGCACGTCGAGGTCGAGCTGGTCGAGGGCGATGAGCTTGCCGTAGCGCTTCGTCAGGCCGCGGGTGGAGACGAGCATGTCGCGCTCGGCCACCCGGGCGTCCCACGAGGCCTGCTCGGCGACGTCGGTGGGGAGCGCCGCCGGTGGCGAGGCTGGTGGTCCAGCAGGAGCCTGTTCGCCGGGCCCAGGGGCGACCACGCTCGGGGGTGTGAACGGTGACGCCTCGGTCGGCGCTGCAGGAGGCGAGGAGGGGGGAGCGGGCGAGGAGGGGGGTGGTGAGGACGGCGCCTCGGTCATCGCATCATCCTTCCTCGGCGGAGGTGGTGGTCGGCGCCGGTGCGGTGGTGGTCGGCTCGGTGGGCTGGCCCGCCGGCGGCTCGGTGGTGGCGGAGCCCGCCGCGCCGTCGCCGTCGCCGTCATCGTCCACCCCGTTGGTGTCGCGGCCTGCACCGAGCGCCCCGATCGCCAGCACCTCGTCGTCGCCGGTCGCCGCTCGGACGCTGGGGAACGGGTCGGCCATCCCCCAGAACTCACAGCTCATCTGGGTCCGGAGCGTGAGCGTCCCGTCGGCGAGGAACGACCGGGGGATCCCGATCGCCACATCGCCCGGTGGTGCATCGGCCATCCCCACCGGTTCCCACGAGTCGCCAGACCAGATGTCCATGCCGGCCACCGCCCTCGTCGAGGTGGCCACCACCACGTCGCCGTCGAGCGCGCTGGGGGCGGGCGTCACCCGGATCGTGGCCGGGAAGTCGGCGCAGGCGTTCCCGACATCGTCGGTGACCCGGGTGGAGCCCCAGCCGCGGAGGAGCTCGAGCCGACCGTCGCCGGGGGGGATGAGCTCGTCGTCGAGACGATCGGCCATCAAGTAGGCGGTCCGTCCAACGTCGACGGTCGCCCCGCCACTGGTGGCGATCGGGCCCGGCTCGTCGCGGGTCCAGCCGACGATCACCACGAAACCGGGGAGTCGGAGCTCGGGTCTCGACGAGAGCCAGTCGAGGAGCACGCCGGGGTTGGACGGCCCGTCGGTGTCGCCGGAGAAGGGATCGGATCGCCAGGCGAGCTCCATGAACGGGTCGCCGTTGGTCGGTGGCTGCGACGGGTTGCGGAGCGTGATGTCGGCCGTCTCGCCCGCGCCGACTGCGCCGATCCGGTCGAGTCCACCGCCGGAGACCACGAACGCCTCCTCGAGGTCGTGGTTGGTCTGATTGGTCACGGTGCCGACGAGTCGGCCGTCGTCCGGACGGAGGTCGAACGTCCACGACGGCGTGCCGCGCTCGAGCACCGTCTCCCCGGCGACCACGCCGACCCCACCCGGGGGGAGATCGAGCGCGAGCTCGTCGCCCCGGAGCTCGGCCTGGGGTTGGGCCTCGGCACCGAACGGGCCCTCGAAGAACGCCTGCTCGGACGTGACCTGCGCCGGTCGCCACCCGGTGTCGAGCGTGATCCCGGCCGTGCCGCCATTCGGCGAGGTGACCAGCACCTGGCTCGTCACCATCCGCTGGGTCGGGAGGTCGGCCACCAGGGTCGCGTGGGCGGTGCTCGTCTCGTCGCGGATGGCCTGGCCGAGCACGTAGACCATCCCGGTGGTGACGAGGGCGACGGCCGGCAGCGCGAGCCACAGCAACGGCTCGCGCCGGACCCGCCGCAACACCACCCACAGCACTGGACCGGCGATCGCGGTGTAGCCGAGCAGCATCAACACGATCGAGCCGAGCGCGGGGATGCGAACCCCGGCGTCGGACGCGAGCAGCACCGTGGTGGGGAACCCGCCCCCGAAGCCACCGCCCCACGGGAACTCGTCGACCGACCGGGTCGGCGTCGCCCGGAACAGCCCGTCGTAGCCGCCGGCCCTGGCCGCCTCCCCGGTGTAGCGGACCCGACCGAGGCCGTAGTCGACGACCTCACCGTTCGTCCGGGCCGAGTCGGAGTCGTCGAGGTCGAAGGGGATCGGCGTACCGGCCTCGTCGTCGACGAGCAGGAGCCCGCCCTCGGAGGCGACCCACGAGTCGATCGCATCGAGCCGTGGGCCTTCGAGCCCCCGAAGGTCGTCGGCGGTGGCGAGGAGCTGGGTGAAGGGCCCGAGTACCTCGCTCCCCGAATCGAGGAGGTCGACGTCGAGGGGGATCAGGCGGGCCACGCCGATGTCGGTCTCCAGCCCTGCGGTGGCAGGAAGGTCACGCTCGGCCAGCTCGGGCAGGACCGCCACGAGCTCGTCACCGCCGGCTGGGAGGAGGTTGACGGCGGTCCGGGCGTTGTCGCCCGGGTCGTCGCCGGTGAACACGACCGACCCCGAACCGCTCCACGGCGGGATCATCACGGTGAACACGACCTGCTTCGCCGACCCGCCCGGCACCTCGACCCGCTGCGAACCGGCCGGGAACCCCTCGAACGTGGCGGTGAGGGTGCCGGCGACGGCCCTGTCGGCCTCGATCGTCACCACCAGGGGGGTGCGCCGACCCGGTTGGTAGTGGCCGTCGGCGGTGGTGGTGACCTCGAGCGTGGTCTCGGCGGCCGCGGGTGTGGCCGGGAGACCGAGCAGCGCAACGAGCGCAGCGCACGCGGCGAACGCCAGCAGCCGTTGTCGTCGTGAACTTGGCAACCCCACGAAGCTCCCCTTCGACGCACCCTCTCGGCGTGAGGCTACGAATCATCCCACGAGTTGTGACGCCGCGAGCGTCGCGATGGTTCCCGAGAATCCGGGTGTCCGACGGGCGAGGCCGTCACCACCCTCGTGGTGGGTTCATCGGCTGGGTGCGAATGCCATGCATCGGGCGGCACGGCGGGCCAAGCTCTAGGAGCACAGCGGACCCGATCGGTGTGAAGCGGTGGGTTCCTCGTGACTGAAGGACTCGTTACCGAAGGACTCGTTACCGAAGGACTCGTTACCGAAGGGAAGGTCATTGGGCGAGGGGCAGCATCGTCGACGACCGAGCGACCACGGAGACACCGGGGGGACGGGCGCGCCGCCGGTGCTGGTGGCAGCGGCGGCTGCGCTGGTTGCGGTCGTCACGCTGTTCGGACTGGCGTCGCGCGATCCCGGCAGCTCGGTCGAGGCCGGAACCGGGCCGACGCTCGGGCACGCGGCCGCCGCCGTCGAGGAGCCATCCGTCGTACCCACGCCGGGGCACAACGCGGCCCCCGGGCCGAGCGAGCTGACCCCCGATCCGACCGCAGCCGATGATGGCGACGCGGACGGCGAACCCGAGGCGGCGAACGACCCGACCGCCGAAGGCACTGACAGTCCGGTCACCGAGAGCGCCGACGGTCCGGTCACCATCGCCTTCGGGGGCGACATCCACTTCGAGTCGCACCTCCGGACCGGCCTCGTCGACGCGCCGTCGGAGCTGCTGACCCCGGTCGGGGCCATGATGGCCGACGCCGACATCGCGGTCGCCAACCTGGAGACGGCGATCACCGAACGGGGTACGCCGGCGGCCAAGGCGTTCAACTTCCGAGCGCCTCCGGTGGCGTTCGACGCCTTGCGGGCCGCCGGGATCGACGTGGTGTCGATGGCGAACAACCATGGGCTCGACTACGGGATCGAAGGCCTCGAGGACAGCCTCGCGGCAGCCGCCGAGGCCGACTTTCCGGTGATCGGCATCGGACGGAACGCAGCGGAGGCCTACGCCCCCTGGTCGGCCGAGGTCCGCGGCCGGCGAATCGCCGTCATCGCCGCCACCCAGGTGCTCGACTCTTCCCTCATCACGGCCTGGACCGCGACCGACGAGCAGGCCGGCCTCGCATCGGCCAAGGAGGTGGAGCGGTTGGCGGCGGCGGTCGAGGCCGCCCGCCCCGGTCACGACACCGTCGTCGTCTTCCTCCACTGGGGGATCGAGGGTGAGACCTGTCCGGCCAACCGGCAGATCGACCTCGCCGACCGCCTCATCGAGGCCGGTGCCGACGTGATCGTCGGCGGCCATGCCCACCGGGTACAAGGGGGCGGTCGCAAGGATGGTGCGCTGGTGCACTACGGCCTCGGGAACTTCGTGTTCTACACCGAGGGGGGTCCAGGCACCGATTCCGGGGTGCTCGTGACGACCGTCGACGGTCGGACGATCGACGACTACGAGTGGATCCCCGCCCGGCTCCGGTCGGGTGTCGCGACCCGGCTCGAGGGCGAGGAGGCCGCCGGCGGGCGCGCCGCATGGGAGCGGCTCCGGGACTGCACCGATCTCGAGCCCTGACCGTGGATTCGAGACCACCTCCACTCGCCGCTACGCTGCGGCTCCGTGACCAACGTCGGTGGCGACGCCAGCCATGAGATCCTCACCAGCGACGACGGTGAGCAGGTGGCGCTCCACGATTTCGGCGGTACCGGGCCGGCTCTCCTCATGGGCCACGGCAACGGGCTCAACTCCGGCATGTGGGCGGCCGCGGTCCCGTACCTCACCGACCGGTATCACTGCTACGGGATCGACCTTCGGGGCCACGGCCGCTGCCGGCCCGTCCGACCCGACTACTCGGTCGATCGACAGCGGTTCGGCGGGGACGTGCTCACCTGCGTCGACCGGGTCGGCGCCCCCGTCTACTACGTCGGCCACTCGCTGGGCGGTGCCGCTGCGCTGTTCGCCGCGCTCGTTCGGCCCTATGCGTTCCGGGCGCTGTGGTTGTTCGAGCCCGTCGTCATCCCCGCCGACCTCGACCGCCCGGTCGAAGGGCCACCGTCGACCCTGATCGAAGGGGCCCGCAACCGGCGCATGGAGTTCGCCTCGGTCGACGATGCCGTTGAGCGGTTCCTGTCCAAGCCGCCGTTCTCCTGGTGCGACCCGGTCGCAGTGCGGGGCTACGTCGAGACCGGGACCTATCCGGTGGAGGGCGGCGTTCGCCTGTCGTGCGAGGCGGAGAACGAGGCGAGGGTGTTCGGCAGCGGCGAACCGATCGACTTCGCCGACCTGAGCTCGTTGCGGGTGCCGACCGTCATCGCCGCCGGGGGCGACACCGACGAGGCCCACGCCATCCCCGCCCGGGTGGCGCCGCTCCTCGCCGAGGCGCTCGGGGGAGGCGAGCTGGAGCGACACATCGCGCTCAGCCACTTCGGGCCGATGCAGGCGCCGCGGGCGATGGCGACGTCGATCGCCACCCACTTCGACGCCGTGCGCGACTGACCGGAGCCTCTCCGCCCGGCTGCCCCGCCCCCACGGCCGACCGGGGACGCACCCGATCGGAGTCCGAATGTTCTGGCCGTGGCGGTCCAGAACCGTAGGGTCTCTTCGTCGAACCCATGAATCGACGAACCCGGCCCCAGTACCGGCGAACCCCACGAGGAGTCCCATGACCAGCACGACCTCACCACTCTCGGCCGCCGACCATGAGGTGCTCGATCGGAGCGCCTGGCTCGACGCCCACCGAGCCCACCTGGCCGAGGAGAAGGCGTTCACCCGGCAACGGGAGGAGATTGCGGCGGCAAGGCGGGCGCTGCCATGGCTCGAGATCACCGAGCCCTACGTGTTCGACACGCCCGACGGCGAGACCGACCTCCTCGGCCTGTTCGGCGACAAGCGGCAACTGATCGTCTACCACTTCATGTACGGCCCCGACTGGGGCGACGAGGGCTGCCCGAGCTGCTCGTTCTGGGCTGACAACTACCATGGGACCCCCGTCCACCTCGCCCAGCGCGACACCGCATTCACCGCGATCTCCCGGGCCAGCCTCGAACAGATCGACACCTACAAGAAGCGGATGGGATGGGACTTCCCGTGGGCGTCGAGCGGTCGGTGCGAGTTCAACCGCGACTTCGGCGTCTCCGCCACCCAGGACGAGATCGACGCCGGCACGCACACCTACAACCTCGAGACCGTCGCCCCGATGAGCGACGAGTCGCCGGGGGTGAGCGTGTTCGCCCGGGACGGTGATCGGGTGTTCCTCACCTACCAGGTGTTCGCCCGCGGCCTCGACCTGCTCAACGGCACCTACCACCTCCTCGACCTCACCCCGAAGGGCCGCGACGAGGAGGTCCTGCCGTGGTCGATGGCGTGGGTCCAGCGCCACGACACCTACCCCGGCTGACCCACTCGCCTGTCAGGGTCGGGGCTGTCAGGGCCGGGCTGTCAGGGTCGGGCATAGTCGTGGAGGCCGTACTTGGTACGGAACCCGACGCTGTTGTAGAGCGCGGCTGAACCGGGGTTGTCGGCCTCGTGGCCGACGTGCGCTCGCTCCATGCCCCGGTCTCGCATGTCTCGGAGCACGTGGTGGAGCAGCGCCTTGCCGATGCCCCGGCGGTGGAAGTCGGCGTGGGTGCCGACGGGCTCGAACAGGCCGACCTTGTTGACCTCGTCGAGCCACGTGACCGTGAACGCGGCGAAACGACCGTCAGGCGCCACGACCACGAACTCTCGCTCGACCCGGTAGCCGGGCTTGCGCATCACCTCGTCGAGGTAGACGCCGGGCGGCCAGGTCGAACCGAACGCGCCGCTGTGCACGGCGCCGAGCGCCGCTCCGTCGTCGAGGCGGGCCGGCCGCATCGTGAACCCATCGGGGAGGGCGGGCTCGGGAATCGGATCGGCGAGTTGGCGCTCGGTCAGGTTGCCCCAGTGCTCGCGGTACGCCCAGCCGAGATCCTCGAGGATGTCGCGTCGGATCGTGTCCCCCTCGAACCACTCGGTGAGAACGGGCTTGTCCGGTGCACCGCTCTCGTCCATGAGCCGCCGGGTGGTTTCGTAGCCCCATTCGAGCACCTCCCGCTCGACGTCAGCGCCCCGGCAGCGGGGGCTGACGTTGGCGTAGAGCAACTCGAAGGCGGGGTTGGCCAACCCGAACGCCACGACCTCGCCCGATTCCTCCCAGAGCCGCACGGCTTCACCGCGGAGGAACCGGCCCCGGAGTCCGCTGTAGATCGCGTGGGCGACGTCGCCCACGTGGCAGTAGCCGCGATCGCCGCCGTCGCGAATCCACTCGGCCAGTGTCGCCTGGAGGCGTGCGAGGTCGTCGTCGGTGTAGGGCCGTGACGTCGTCAATGGTCAGCGCTCCAGTCGGGCCGGCGCGGCCCCAGGTCGAGGCTGCCCAGCTTCGCGCAGCGGGCGGGCGTGGACTCGACGTTTTCGCCTGGTCGCGACCTGAGCAACCAGTGGGCCGCCACCGTGGCAACATGACGGTCATGACCGATCCCGACCCGGTGCTCGCCGCACTGCAGGCCGCGCTCGCCACCAACGACCACCCCGACCTCCACGGTGCGCTCGGACGACACCTGAGCCAGACCGGGCGCCCGGCGGACGCCCTCCCGCACCTCCGACAGGCCTTGGCTGCCAACCCGGCCGACGTGGACCTCCTCCGACTCGCCGCCGACGCGGCCGCCGGCGCCGGTGAGGACGACGCGGCTGCCGGGTATCGACGCCTGCTCAGCGCCCTGGCCCCGGGTTCCGCCCCCGATGAACCCGAACCGACGACGGGTCCGGCGGCGGTACCGCCCGACGCGCCGCTGTCCCATCCGAGCCTCGCCGACCGGGTCGACGACCTCCTCGGCGCCGACGAGCCTCGTTCCCCCGACGGGGAGGCCGGCGGCGAGACCGGCGACGGGGAGCGGGTCCACGTCGGTGATGACGACGACCAGTTCGACTCGTTCCTCAGGGAGGTGCTGGCCGAGGACCGGGCGGAGCGGGTGCGGCTGAGCGACGTCGGCGGGATGCAGCAGGTGAAGGCCGAGCTCGAGCGTCGGTTCTTCCTCCCGATCCGCAACCCCGAGATCCAGGAGGCGTTCGGGAAGCCGGTGGCCGGAGGTCTGTTGCTCTACGGACCACCGGGATGCGGCAAGACGTTCCTCGCCCGGGCGATCGCCGGCGAGCTCGACGCCCGGTTCGTGCCGGTGACCCTGCACGACACGCTCGACATGTGGCTCGGCAACAGCGAGCAGAAGCTGCATGCGGTCTTCGCCGAGGCACGGTCGGTCACGCCGACCGTGCTGTTCCTCGACGAGGTCGACGCCCTCGGGCAGAAGCGGTCCCGCGCGAACAGCTCCACGATGCGCACCGTGGTGGCCCAACTCCTCAACGAGCTCGACGGCGCCGTCGACCGCAACGACGGCGTGTTCGTGATCGGCGCCACCAACGCCCCGTGGGACGTCGATCCCGCACTCCGCCGACCCGGCCGCTTCGACCGGACCGTGCTCGTCCTGCCCCCCGACGAGGAGGCCCGACTCGCCATCCTGCAGCTCCATCTCCGCGACCGGCCGGTCGGGAAGCTCGACCTCGCCAAGGTCGCGGCCAAGACCCGACATCTCTCGGGCGCCGATCTGAAGCTCGTGTGCGACACCGCGGTCGAGCTGGCCATGGAGCGCTCCGTGAAGCTCGGGCAGGTCGAACCGATCGACCAGAAGCTGCTCGAGAAGGCGGCCAAGTCGGTGAAGCCGAGCATCGGTCCGTGGCTCGACACCGCCCGCAACTACGTGACGTTCGCCAACAACGACGGCGACTACGACGAGCTCGAGCTGTACCTGTCGAGCCAGCGGCGATGACCGACTCGCCCGCTGACTTCGACACGGTCGTCGCCCGGGCCCAGCACCTCCTCGACATCGGCCGGGCCGACGATGCCCTCGCCATGCTCCGAGCCGATCAGCGCACCGCCACCGACGCCGGCGCGCTCGTCACCATCGCCCACTGCCACCTCCAGCTCGACGACGACGGCGACGCGGCGGAGGCGGCAGAGCAGAGCGTGGCCGTCGATCCGGAACGCCCCGGCGGGTGGATGATGCTCGCTCTCGCGAGACTCGCCCAGGGTCGCCCCGTCGACGCGGTCCCGCCCGCCAGGCGCGGCGTGGAGCTGGCGCCGTGGTTCCCCGGCGCCCACACGGTCGCGGCCCGGGTCTACGGCGAGCTGGGTCGGTTCGAGCCGGCTCTCCACCACGCCCACAAGGTGCTCGAGCTCGACCCCGACGGACCGGCCGGCTGGATCGCGCTGTGCCGGGTGCAGATCGCCCAGCAGCGGTGGGACGAGGCAGCGATGGCGGCCAACGAGGCGCTCGGGCGCGACCCGGAGAGCAAGGAGGCACGGGTGCTGCTCGGCGCGGCCCAGGCGAACAGCTCACACGCCAACGGTCGGGCCAAGGCCATGGAGACCCTGGCCACCACCCTGCGGGACAACCCCGACGCCGACGCGATCCGTCAGTTCCTGATCGACGTCGCCCTGAACAGTCGCCCGAAGCCCCACGTGTGGCTCCCGATCATCGTCGTGTCGATCTTCGCCACCGGAGTCGGGTTGCTCATCTTCCTCTCGGTGTGGACCGCCACGCTGATCCAGACGTGGCAGTCGATCCCCTCCGACATCCAGCGGCTCGTGCTGGCCGACCGGAAGGCCCGCAGCAAGATCCTCGCGGTGGGGATCGTGGTGGCCGCCCTCTGGCTGTTCCTGCTCGCCGGTGTGGTGCTCGTCCTCGTCGATGTCGGTGGGGCGGCTTGAGCGACCGCACCGGGTGGGCGAAGGATGCGGGAACGGGTGGGCGTAGAGGTGGGTGTGACAGCGTCGGCCCCGCTCTGGAACGCTGAACCCGATGTCTGACCGACCCGCTCGGAAATGGCTCGCGTTCGCCACGATCGGCCTGTCGCTGGTGACCATCGTGTTCGCCAGCACGATGGTCTTCGTCATGCTCGACGCGATCGCCGCCGACTTCGGGGTCACGCTCCGGTCGGTCGGCTGGGTGGTCATCGTCGACTCGTTGATCGTCAGCGCGCTCCTGCTGCCGATGGGCGGGGTGGCCGACCGGATCGGCCGGCGTCGGGTGTACCTGACCGGCCTCGTGGTGTTCGGGGCCGGGTCGGTGCTCGTCGGACTCGCCCCGACGTTCCTGGCCCTCATCGGTGCCCGGGTGGTGATGTCGATCGGGAACGCGCTCGTCCAGTCGGTGATGACGGCGATGATCGTTGCCGTGTTCCCGCCGGAGGAGCGGGGTCGGGCCATCGGCGGTCAGACCACTGCGGTCTCGGTGGGGGCAGCGTGTGGGCCGTTGCTTGCGGGGTTCGTGCTCCAGGTGGCGGCGTGGGAGGTGCTGTTCCTCTTCGTGGCGCTGCCCAGTGCGGTCGCCGCGGTCGCCGGGCTCGCGATCCTTCCCGCCGACCGGCCCGTCGCCGCCTCCATCGCCACCTCGACCTCCACGTCCACTTCCACTTCGGTCTCCGCCGACGGGACCGCCGGTCAGATCGATCGTCGACGGTTCGATCCGGTCGGCGGCGTGCTGGCCGCGATCGTGGTGGTCGCCCTCGTCCTCACGATCGGCAATCCGTTGGGCCGCGGCTGGTTGTCGCCGACGATCCTGGGCGGGGTGGCGGTGGTGGCCGCAGCGTTGGCCGCCTTCGTGCGGTGGGAGCTCCGACACGCCACCCCGATGCTCGATCTCCGGCTGTTCACCCAGCGGGTGTTCCGGCTCTCGGTGACGATCCGGTTCCTCGCGTTCATCGGCTACGCCACGCTCGCCCTCCTGCTGCCCGTCTACCTGATCAGCCTCCGGGGCCTGGCCGACGGGCTCGCCGGAACCATCGTGTTCCTCGTGGCGCTGGGGACCGGCATCGCAGCCCAGGTCGCCGGTCTGCTGTCGGACCGGGTCGGCCCCCGGCGGCCGAGCACCGTGGGGCTGGTGCTGCAGATCGTGCTCTCGATCGTGCTCGTGGCGTGGGCGGTCGACATTCCGCTCCCGGTGCTCGCCGTCGTGGTGTTCGCTTCCGGCGCGGCCAGCGGGCTGTGGAACGTGTCGAACAACAGCGCCATGATGGGCGAGGCTCCGCCCGACGGGCTTGCGGTGGTGGGGGCGTTCTCGAACGTCAACCGCACGATGGGCACCGTGGTCGGCCAGGCGCTGGCGACAGCGCTGGTGGTCGGGGTCATGGCCGGCCGTGGCTTCGATATCCCGCTGAACGAGATCGCCGACACCCCCGGCGCCGGCTCGGCGTTCATCGACGGCTGGCGGGCGGCCTTCGTGGCCACCGCGGTCACGTCGGCTGCAGCGCTGCTCGTCTCGCTGCGCTACCCGGTCGGGGTCGGCGGCCGGCCAGCCGCTACCGTCTCGGTCGGACGCCCCGACGGTGGACACCGCGGCAGTGGACACCGCGGCAGTGGACACCGCGACAGCGGACACCCCGACCGCGGACGTCCCGACCGCGGACGTCCCGATGGCGGGCGCAAGGAGGTCACACCGTGAGCGAGGTGAAGCGATGAGCATCCAGGTACCGCTCGAGGACCTGGCCGCAGAGGTGGCGCGGCGCGGCCCCGGCTATCTGCTGACCGCCACCCCCGGCGGCCGACCGCACGTCATGCACGTCGTGTTCGACCGCCTCGACGGCGAGAGCGGCGAAGACGCCGCCGCCGGCGGCCGGTTCCGGGTGGGCATCGGTCGGACCGCGGCGGCCAACATCGCGGCCGAGGAGGCGGTGTCGCTGCTGTGGCCGCCGATCGACGCCGGCGGCGAGCACGACGGGTACTCCCTCATCGCCGACGCCACCGCCGCCGTCGAGGCCGCCGCCGACGGCTCGTTCGCCGTGCTCACCCCCGTCCACGCCATCCTCCACCGCCCGGCGCGCTGAGCCCACCACGGCCCAGTTCCCGAAATTTGTGCGACCGACAGCGGATACCGCTGCAAACGCCACGAATTTCGAGAAGTCAGCCCAGGCATGACCGGGTGGCGTCGATCAGGTTGACCGCCCGGGGATCGCCGGCGATGCCGCCGCCCATCTGGTTCATGACGTAGCCGAAGCCCACGCCGGCCTCCGGGTCGGCGAAGCCGAGCGACCCGCCGGCGCCGTAGTGGCCGAACGAACCGTCGGCCAGGAGCGGGAGGTAGGTGGCGTTGAGCATGAAACCGTGGCCGAACCTGGTGGGGAGCACGAGCGACCGGTCCTCCCCGTGAACCTGCTCGGCCCGCATCGCGTCGACGGTGGCATCGCTCACGAGGCGGACGCCGTCGATCTCGCCGATCGTCGCTCCGTACATCCTCGCCAACGATCGAGCGTTGGTGATCCCGTTGGCCGCCGGCATCTCGGTGGCGTGTACCGCTCGGGTGTTGAACGGCATGTCGCCATCGGCGATCGCGATGGCGCCGCTCATCGACAGGGCCTTGCCGCCATCGGTGCCGGGACCGGCGATCTTCATCATCAGCTCCAGCTCCTCGCCCTCCGGTCGGGGCGCCGGGAGCAGCGTGGCCACCCGCGCCTCCTCCGACTCGGGCAGCCCGATCCAGAAGTCGATCCCGAGCGGCGCCGCCACCTCGTCGGCGACGAACTGACCGATCCGGCGCCCGTCGACCCGCCGGACGATCTCGCCGGCCAACCAGCCGTAGGTGAGGGCGTGGTACCCGTGGGCTTCGCCGGGGGTCCACAACGGCGCCTGGGCGGCGAGCGTCTCCACCACCGGGTCGACCTCGAGGATCTCCGCCAACGTCAGCGGTGGGTCGGCGTAGATCAACCCGGCCTGGTGGCTCATCACCTGCCCGACGGTGACCGCCCCCTTCCCGGCCGCCCCGAACTCCGGCCAGTGGGTCGCCACCGTGTCGCCGTAGTCGAGCTTGCCGTTCTCGACGAGCATGCCGACGCAGATCGCCGTCGCCCCCTTCGTGGTGGAGAACACGAGGGCGAGTGTCTCGTCGGTCCAGGGAGCGGCCGACGCCTTGTCGGCCTCGCCGGCCCACAGGTTCGCCACCTCCGCCCCGCCAGCGTAGAGACAGAACGCCGCCCCCACCTCGTTCGAGCCCGAGCGCTCGAAGTTCTCCCTGAAGGCGTCGGCCACCGGCCCGAAACCGTCAGCCACCGATCCGTGAATCTCGACCATCGGTGAAGCTCACCACCTACCGTCGCCTGCCGACAACCCCGGCCCGCCGAGACCTCGATGTGCGGAGACCCCGATGTTCGATGCGGACTTGCCGCCAGCCGGCCCCGTGGCGTAGGAGCATTCCATGCCTCCACCGCTCCGGTTCGGGATCGTCCACGACTTCCGCTGCCCGCCGGGCTGCGATCTGACCATGCCCCAGGTGTACGGCGAGACGTTCGAGCAGATCGAGCTGGCGGAATCGCTCGGGCTGGAGCTGTGCTGGTTCACCGAGCATCACTTCCTGGCCGACGGCTACCTCCCCAACTTCGTGCCGGTGGCAGGGGCGGCCGCCGCCCGCACCACCTCGATGCGGTTCTCCACCGACATCTGCCTCCTCCCGTTCCGCGACCCGATCCGACTCGCCGAGGACCTGGCCATCCTCGACAACATCTCCAACGGACGCATGGAGCTCGGCGCGGGCATGGGCTACGCCGCCCACGAGTTCGCCGGGTTCGGGCTTCCCGTGAGCCGCAGGGTCTCGCTCACCGAGGAGGCCATCCAGATCCTCCGGCTCGCGTGGCGGGGCGAGCCGTTCAGCTACGACGGACGTCGATACCGCTACACCGACCTGCGGGTCACCCCCGACCCGGTGCAACCGGGCGGACCCCCGCTGTGGCTGGCCGCGACCAGCCGGGCCGGGGCCGACCGGGCAGCCCGGTTCGACACCAACCTGCTCCCCCAGGGCCCGAGCCCGGCGGTGCTCGAGCCGTGGCGTGAAGCCCTCGGGCCCGAGCGGACCGCAGCGAAGCGGGTGGGGCTCATCCGGGGCGTGTTCGTCACCGACGACCCCGAAGCGGAGTGGGCGCCGGTGGCCGAGGCGGAGCGCTACCGGCGCAACGTGTACGTCGACCTGATCAAGGCCAGCGCCGACCACCGGGCGGCCGTGGAGCGTCGATCCGACGACGACCGGCCCCTCGCCGATCAGCCCCTCAACCCGCTGGTGTGGACGGTGGGCGACGTCGACCACTGCGCCGCCGAGCTGACCACCCTCATCGCCGACCACGGCATCACCGACCTGGTCACCTGGGGCGGGCCACCGGGGTTGCCCCCGTCGGTCATGAACGACTCGCTGACCCGGATGGCCGAACAGGTCCTGCCCCGGGTCCGGGCGAGCGTCGAGAACCGGTCGGCGGAGAGCTCGGACCGCTCCCGCTGAGAGTGGTCAGTCCCAGGACTGCTCGCGACGCCACGGCCGGAGGAACACCTCGCCCGGCGGCTCGTCGATCCCCCGGGCGGGATAGGGGTCGTCGCCGGCGACCGGCACGATCACGCGGTGGTCGTGGGTCGCGGCGTCGACCAGTCGATCCATCCCGATCCGCCACGGCAGGTTCGACCACGCGTTCATGTAGTGGTTGACCAGCGCCCGCCGAGTTCGCCCGCTACGGTTCCGCCGCGACCGGTGGAGCAGGTAGCCGTTGAAGAAGACCACGTCGCCCGCTTCGACCTCCACCAGCACCTCGCCGGCGTCGTCGAACCCGTGGGCCTGGTCGGTCGGGTCGAACTCGTCGGGCTGCCCGTGGGGTGCGGTCGGCCAGAGTTGGCCCATCCGGTGGCTGCCGGGAATCACCCGCAGGCACCCGTTCTCCTCGGTGGCGTCGTCGAGCGCGATCCAGGCGCCGACGAGCGAGCGGTCGCGGGTGGCGATGAACCGCTCGTCCTGGTGCCAGGCCTGCCCGGGAAAACCAGGGGGCTTGAGGAACAGCATCGACTGCATGCACTTCACCCGTCCGTCCCAGTGCGGCAGGTGGGCGCCGGTGATCGCGGTCAACACGTCGACCAGGCCGGGGTGGGCGATCATGCGGCGGGCCGGTTCCGACACCCAGTGGGGAAAGTGGACGCAGAGGATGTCGGTGGCGCCCCCCACGGCGCCTTGCGGCTGGTTGCTCACGGGGTAGGTGCCGTCGGCGAAGCGCTCGACCTCGCGGTGGATCTCGGCCCGCTCGTCGGCCGACACCACGTCTGGCACCACGAGATAGCCATCGTTCACGTACCGCTCGGCCCAGTCGATCGTCTCCGACACCGAACGCGACGGTACGGCCCGCTCGTCGCGTTCGGCAAGCACTGGCGGCCCCAACGGGTCAGCGGTCGTCGACGCAGAGACCGAACGTGGCGGTCTCGCCGGGGTGAACCGTCCGGTTCCACTCCCGGCCGGCGAGCTCGATGCGATCCGGGGTCTGGTCGACCACCACCGCGCTCCAGATCGAATCGATCGTCGCGTCGAGCCGGCGGGTGACCCGCCACTCGACCGGGTCCTGGCCGAGGTTGTGAACCTCGATCATCACGCAGTAGCCGGTGTCCCAGCTCGAGGTCACCGTCTCGACGACGTCGAGCGTCGACTGGTGTGGCACCGGCTCGGCCCCGCTGCCGGTCGCCGGCGGTGACGGGCCACCGACCGGGCTCCCGCTGGGCGGCCGGCTGATGGGCGCCTCGCCGGTCCCCCCGCTCGTCTGCGTCGACGGTCGCGCCGGTTCGCCTTGTGGCGACTCGCCCCCGGCGTCGACGCCGGGCGCTGTGGTTCCCTCCCCACCCGGAGGGGGACCGGCCGGGTCGGCGTCGGCGCCTGGCGGCTCGGCGCCGTGGGAGCTCGGCGCCGGCTCCGGACCGCTGCTGGGCTGGCCGGTGCCGGTCGCAGGGTCGACGGCGCCCGGCGACCCGTCGTCCGACGCTGCGTCGTCGGGGTCCGACGATGCTGTGCCGTTGGGTGCGGTCCCGTCGAGTGCAGGGGCGTCCTGTGTGGAGCCGTCGGGTGCAGGGCCGTTGGGAGCGGTGTCCGGCGCCGGCCCGTCCGGTGTGGAGCCGTCGGGTGCTGGGGTGGCGGGACCCGGCCCGGCGTCGACCGTCGTGATCGCCTCGTCGCCGGTCGATGGCCAGATACCGGCGCCGGCGCCGATCGCGGCGAGCACCACCGTGGCCGCGCCAGCCCCGAAGATCGTGCGCCGCCGTTGCCGTCGACGTCGCTGCTCGGCCCGGCGAGCCAACTCGTCCACCGGGAGCGGGGGGCTCGCCTGGTCGGCGAGCGGTTGCAGGAACTGCTTCACGTCAGCCATGGACGGCCCCCGTCGCAGTTCGGTTGTGCGGCCGGGCGTGGCGGAGGCGCTGCTGTCCGTGCCCGGCCGCGTCTGGCGGTGCATCGGTCGCCGACTCGTTGAGCAATCGGCCGAGCGTCTGCCTGGCCGCGACGAGGGAAGCCGAAACGGCACCCCGGCTGATTCCCATCGACCGGGCGATGTCGCGCTCTGGGAGGTCGAGCAGGTAGCGGAGGGCAACCGCCTGGCGCTGGCGGTCTGGCAGTCGACGAACGGCCGCCCACACGTCGGGCCGCGGGAGCGACGGGGCCACGTCGTCGGCCGGCCGACCGTGTCGCCGCAGCAGCCGCCGCTCGATCGCCCGCCGCCGGCATCGTCGCCGGAGGTCGTTGAGCGCCACCCGGTAGACCCAACCGCCGGGCCGGTCCATCCTCCCGACCCTCGTCCAGCGGGCGTACGCCCTCACGAAGGCCTCGTCGACCGCCTCGTAGGCCAGGTCGTGCTCGCCGGACACCACGATCAGCGCCGCGGCGATCTGCGGGTGCTGCGCCCGATACCAGGGCTCGAAGTCGAGGGGTGGCGTTTGGCTCACGTGAGAGCGTTCGGTTCGCGATCAGAGGTCGACACACATGCCGAACGCTGTCGATTGTCCCGGCCCGAGCCGACGATTCCACGATGCGCCGGCGAACAGTGCGACCCCGGCCGCGTCGACACCGGTGGGCTCGGCGTTCCACAGGGCCGCGATCTCACCGCCCGGCTCGTAGGCGACCTCCCACCGCACCGTCCGGTCGTCGGTGTTCGTGACCGTGATCTGGGTGCACCGCCCTGCCGCCCATACGGCGGTGTCGACCGGGTCGAGCCGGAGCCCGGCGACTCGTGACGGCGTCGTCGAGGGTGGCCACGTCGTCGGCGGCGGTGCGCCAGGAGTCGGCGGCGTCGGCGGGGCGGGTGCCGGTGCCGGGGTCGGTGGCCCACCCGGTGACGGTGGCCCCGGGGTCGATGGTGCTGGCGTGGGCGGCCCGCCTGGTGCTGGCGGCGTCGGGGCGGGCGGCCCCGGCGATGGCGGGGCCGAGGTGGGCGGCGCGGTGTCGGGTGGCGGGATCGGCGGGGAACCGCTGCCCGACACGAGCACATCGCTGCAGGAGTAGAAGGCCTCGGGGCTGTCGCTGCGCTGCCAGACGGTGTAGATCACGGCGGGCGCGGACCGCTCCGGCAGCGACACCGAGAATCGGTACTCGGCGTGTCGGGCCAATGGTCCCGAGTCGTGGACCAAGTCGAGATCGTCCCAGCCGATGCGGTCGGTGCGGCCGTCGAAGCCCGGTCGGGTCACGTAGAGGCGGTAGTACTCGGTGGCGTGCGGAGCCGTCGCCCGGTAGACGAACTCGTTGGGTCCCGACGTCAGCCGGGTCACCGGCCACTCGCCCGGCTCGTCGAACGCGGCGTACTTGGCGCGACCGGCGCTGCAGAGCCGACCGTCGGGAATCAGCTCCCGGTGTCGACCTGCGGCGTCGCCGATGTTGACCTCCATCCAGTCGTAGAGCGCCTGTGGGTTCGCCTGCCAGGCCCGGGCGCACATCGGATTGTCACCGGGCTCGAATCGGCAGCCGTAGGTCCTCGACGCCGGCCGTTGCGTCGCCCCGTGGGCATCGGCTGCCGGCATCATCCACAGCGCGGCCGCCGCACAGGTGAGCGCGGCAGCCGCAGCCGCCAGCCATCGACGGGAGGTTCGATTGGTCATACCACCACAAGTCACGACCGACCCGAAACGCTTAGGAGCGGCGCAACTTCGTCCGGCAGCGAGGGCGCTCAGACGGCCGTAGCCTGGGAGTCATGGACGACGACCCCGGCTCGGGCGAGACCACCGTCCCACCGTCGACCCCGGTCGACCGCGGTAGCGACGACCCTGGCGACAGCGTCGACGGCGGCCACACCCACAACGACGGCCACGACCGGGCGGAACACCACCACGATGACCACCACCATCCCGAGCACGCGATGGTCCACAAGCATCGCGATGTGCAGGGCGGTGCGGCCCGGGCCGCGGTCTTCGGCGTCAGCGACGGGCTCGTGTCGAACGTCGCGCTGATCCTCGGCGTGGCCGCGGCCTCGGTCGATTCGTCGACCGTGGTGGTTGCGGGGGTCTCGGGCCTGTTGGCCGGAGCGGCCTCCATGGCGGCGGGGGAGTACGTGTCGGTCAAGGCCCAGGCCGAGCTGATCGAGCGGGAGCTGGAGATCGAGCGGGAGTCGATCGCCGAGAAGCCCCGGCTCGAGACGCGGGAGCTGGCGGCGATCTACACCTCTCGCGGCATCGACGAGGACCATGCGCAGGCGATGGCCGACGCGGTCATGGCCGACCCCGAAGTCGCGCTCGAAGTGCACGCCCGGGAGGAGCTCGGTATCGACCCCGACGCCGTGGCCGACGCCCGGGTGGCCGCAGTCAGCTCGTTCGGCGCGTTCGCCGTGGGGGCGCTCCTGCCCCTGATCCCGTGGTTCCTCGCTGGCGGCACCGCTGCCGTCGCGGCGTCGGTGGTGGTGGGGCTCGTGGCCGCAGCGGCCGTCGGTTGGCTCCTCGCAGTGTTCACCGAGCGGTCGAAGGTCAAGACGATGGCCCGCCAGGCCGGACTCGCCACCGGCGCCTGCGTCCTCACCTGGGCCATCGGCTCCCTGCTCGGCGCCACCGTCATCTGACCCGGCGCCCACCTCCCGCCCGACGCAAGCGCCCCGCTCGTCGCCACCGGTTGGCGGTTGTGGGCCTCGTGGGTGAGGCTTGGGGCCGCCAACGGGGGTGACGGCGAGCGGTTGGCGGTTGTGGGCCTCGTGGGTGAGGCTTGGGGCCGCCAACGGGGGTGACGGCGGGACTGATGGCTGGGGCGGTCAGCTATAGGCGGCTTCGGCGTGCTCGGTGCGGTCGAGGCCGATCTGCTCGTCCTCGTCGGTGGCACGGAGGCCCATCGTCAGGTCGAGCACCTTGGCGATGACGAAGGTGGCGACGAAGGCGAAGACCCCGACGAACAGGTTGGCGAAGATCTGCTCGCCCAGCAGGCCGGCGCCGCCACCGTGGAAGAGGCCATCCTCGAACGCACCGTCGCCGCTGGGGTCGAAGGGAGCGAACACGCCCGAGTAGTCGGCGAAGAACCCGATGAGGATCCCGCCGATGAGCCCGCCGACCAGGTGCACGCCGACCACGTCGAGCGCGTCGTCGAAGCCGAGCCGGTACTTGAGTCTGACCGCGAGCGCACACAGCGCCCCAGCGAACAGACCGACCGCCATGGCACCCCACGAGCCCAGGTAGCCGGCGCCGGGGGTGATCCCGACGAGTCCGGCGACGATGCCCGAGGCCGCTCCGAGCGACGTCGGGTGGCCGTCGACCACCTGCTCGACGAGGAGCCAGCCGAGCATCGCCACCGCCGCAGCCAGGAAGGTGTTCGTGAAGGCCTGCACGGCGACGAAGTTCGGCGAGAGCGCCGACCCGGCGTTGAAGCCGAACCACCCGAACCAGAGGATGCCGGCGCCGAGCATCGTGAACGGGAGGTTGTGGGGCGGCATCGGCTCCGACGGCCACCCGTTCCGCCTGCCGAGCACCAGCACGAGAGCGAGCGAGGCAGCCCCGGCCGCCACGTGGACCACCGTGCCGCCGGCGAAGTCGAGGCTCCCCCTGGCCGACAGGAACCCGTTGTCGCCCCGGAAGACCCAGGCCCACGCTGGCACGAACACGAGCAGTAGCCACACCGGCACGAACACGAGCCACGTGGAGAACTTCATCCGATCGGCCACCGCCCCCGAGATCAGGGCCGGTGTGATCGAGGCGAACGTCATGGCGAAGATGACCCCGAGGAGCGGGCTGCCGGTCGGCTCGCCGGCGGTGTCGAGCTCGAGGAGGTCAACGCCGTTCAGGAACAGGTGATCGAAGTTCCCGATGAAATCGGAGCCGCTCGCCGCCGACGACAGCGAGTACCCCACCGTCACCCACACCACCGGTACCAGGCCGAGGCACACGATGTTCATCATCAGCATGTTGAGCATGTTCTTCGAGCGGCTCATGCCGCCGTAGAACAGCGCCAGTCCTGGCACCATGAACAAGACGAGCGCAGCCGAGACCATCACCCATACCGCATCCAAACCGAACATCCCTTGCTTCCTCACTCTCGGTGGAGGGAACGCCGCACTTGCGCCGATCAGTGTCGGTCGACAGTGGGTCACGACGATTTCCAGCGTGTTTCCACTGTGTTAAGTAGCGACCGTCGAGGAGCGAGAGCTCGGGGCCGAACAGCGACCGTCGAGGAGCGAGAGCTCGGGGCCGAACAGGCGCCGAGATTCGAAGCCGTGAGCGATGGGTGGGAGAATCGAGCCATGGCTGATGCAGATCTTGTACTTCGCGGGGGCACGGTGGTCGACGGGACCGGCGCGCCAGCCCGCACCGCCGATGTGGCGATCGACGGCGAGCGGATCGTCGCCGTCGACGAGACGTTCGACGGCACGGGCCATCGCGAGATCGACGCCGAGGGGCGGCTCGTCACCCCCGGCTTCGTCGACATCCACACCCACCTCGATGCCCAGCTCGCCTGGGATCCCATGCCCACGTCGAGTTGCTGGCACGGCGTCACCAGTGCCGTGCTGGGCAACTGCGGGGTGACGTTCGCCCCGGTCGCCGACGGCGGCGCCGACTTCCTGGCCGAGATGATGGAGAGCGTGGAGGACATCCCCCGCCGGGCGATCCTCGAAGGCCTCCCGTGGGACTGGCGGAGCTATGGCGAGTACCTCGGGTGGATCGACCGCATCCCCAAGGGCATCAATGTCGGCGGGATGGTGGGCCACTGTGCCGTTCGGCTCGCAGCGATGGGGGAGCGGGGGATGGACGAGGCGCCCTCGTCCGACGACGACATCGCCGCCATGTGCGAGCTCGTGGACGAGGCCCTCGCCGCCGGCGCCCTCGGCTTCTCCACCTCCCGCACCTTGCTCCACGTGGTCCCCGACGGTCGACCCGTGCCCGGCACATTCGCCGACGAGCGGGAACTGCTCGCGTTCGGCGACGTGCTCGGCAAGCACGGCAAGGGGATCTTCGAGGCTGCCGCCAGGCTCGGCGAGCGAGACCGCGACCTCACCAAGACGAGGGCCGAGGTGGCCTGGATGGGCGAGGTGTCCCGCCGGTCCGGCCGCCCGGTCAGCTTCGGCCTGGTGCAGAGCAACCGTCGACCCGACCTGTACCAGCGGGTGATCGAGTTCGCCAAGGAGGAGAACGGGAAGGGCGCCGTCGTCCGCCCCCAGACCACCGCCCGGGGCATCGGCGTGATCTACAACATCGCCAACCGCACCCCGTGGGACGGCAACCCGGCCTGGAAGGAGCTGCGCAAGCTCGGCGGCCTGCAGGCTCGGCTCGACGCCATCGCCGACCCCGACCGCCGGGCCCGGCTCATCGCCGAGGGTGACGAGAAGATGAACATGAGCCCCGACGAGGTGTTCGTCCTTCCCGAGGGCGACGCCCGCTACGACTGCCTGCCCGAGCACTCGCTCGCCGCGGTCGCCGCCGCCCGCAGCGTGAGCCCGGTGGAAGCGTTCCTCGACCTGGCGGTCGAGACCGGTGGCTCGGTGAACCTCAACTTCCCGGTGCTCAACCAGAGCTTCGACGCGGTGCAGGAGATGCTCGACGACCCGGTGATCACCCTCGGCCTGGCCGATGCCGGCGCCCACGTGGGTCAGATCATGGACTCGAGCCAGCCCACCTTCCTCCTCACCCACTGGGTGCGGGATCGCGGCCGGTGGCCGTTGGAGGAGGCGATCCGCCGGCTCACCTCCGACACCGCCGACCTGTTCGGCATCACCGACCGGGGCCGCCTGGTTCCCGGCGGCTACGCCGACGTGAACATCATCGACTACGAGAACCTCCGGCTGCCCCAGCCCGAGTACGTCACCGACCTGCCCAACGGCGCCGGTCGGTACGTGCAAGGCGCTTCGGGCTACGACTACACGATCGTCAACGGCCAGGTGTTCATGGACCACGGCGAGCACGCCGGCCCCTTCGCCGGCCAGACGCTGCGCTCCTGATCCCGAGGCTCCTGATCGACGCAGGGCCATACTGCGGGGATGGCTGACGCACCGTCCGATTCCCCCGCAGAACCACCACCGTCGGCGAGCGAATGGCACCGGGTGCTCGGCCTCGACGCGCTGCCCGAGGGCCGGGTCACCACCGTCACGGTCGGCCGGCGGTCGCTCGCGGTCTCGCACCACGACGGCCGGTACGGCGCGCTCGACAACCGCTGCCCCCACCAGGGCGGCCCCCTCGGGGAGGGCAGCATCGAGAAGGGGTGGCTGCGGTGTCCCTGGCACGGCTACGACTACTCACCGATCGACGGCCAACCGCCCGAGGGCTTCTCCGACGCGCCGCCGTGCTTCGCCACCGAGGTCCGCGACGACGGCGTCTACGTCGAGCTCCCACCCGATCCTGAGCAGGAGCGGACGGTGTCGGACGTGATGGTGGAGACGATGGTCAACTGGGGGATCGACGCCGTGTTCGGCATGGTCGGCCACTCCAACCTCGGGTTCGCCGATGCCATGCGGCGGGCCGAGGAGCGGGGCGACCTCCGCTACTTCGGGATCCGCCACGAGGGCGCTGCGTCCTTCGCCGCCACCGCCTACGGTAAGCTCACCGGCCGGTTGGCGGCCTGCTTCGCCATCGCCGGCCCCGGCTCCACCAACCTGCTGACCGGCCTCTACGACGCAAAGGTCGACCGGTCGCCGGTGCTCGCCATCTCCGGCCAGGTGCCGTCGGCAGACCTCGGGCGCGGTGCGTTCCAGGACCTCGACCTGCAGGCCGCCTTCGCCGACGTCGCCCGGTACAGCGAGACGATCCACGCCGGCTCCGACCACGCCGAGCTCGTGACCCTCGCCTGCAAGGCAGCACTGATCGAGCGCGACGTTGCCCACCTCATCCTCCCCGACGAGGTGCAGGCCGCCCCCTCCGACGCCGACGCCGGCGGGCCCGACGGGCGAACCGGCGACCGGGGCATCGCACCACCGGCCGACGCGCTCGCCGCCGCAGTCGGCCGGATGCGGGAGGCCGAGCGGCCGCTGTTCATCGTCGGCGCTGGCGCCCGCTTCGAGATGGATGCCGTCCGGGCTCTCGCCGAGCACCTCGGGGCTCCAGTCGCCACCACGTTCAAGGCGAAGGGCCTCATCGCCGACGACCACCCGCTCGGTTGCGGGGTGCTCGGCCGCAGCGGCACCCCGATCGCGAGCTGGTTCATGAACGAGAGCGACCTGATCGTCACATTCGGGGCCTCGTTCTCCAACCACACCGGGATCGCCTCCTACAAGCCGATCGTGCAGATCGACGACGACCCCATGGCCCTCGGCCGCTTCCACCCTGTCGACGTCGCCCTGCAGGGCAACATCGCGGCGACCGCTACCGCGCTGCTGACCGCGATCGGCGACGACCACCGCTGCGTCGACCACACCGCAGAGGTGGCGGAGCGCTGGTCGATCTGGCGCGAGGAGAAAGCATCGCGCCGAACCGACGACGAGGGGCACGGCGTCAACGCCGCCGCCGTCTTCGCCGCCCTGGGCCGCCACTGCCCCGACGACGCGGTGCTCTGCGTCGACGTCGGCAACAACACCTACAGCTTCGGCCGCTACTTCGAGTCGACCCGCCAGGATGTGTTGATGTCGGGCTACCTCGGGTCGATCGGCTTCGGGTTCCCGGCGGCGATGGGCGCCTGGGCCGCGGTTGGCGACGGACGCAAGGTCGTCGGCATCTCGGGCGACGGCGGATTCGGCCAGTACGCCATGGAGCTCACGACGGCCGTCAAGTACGGCATGGACATCACCCACGTGGTGCTGAACAACAGCGAGCTCGGCAAGATCTCGAAGGAGCAGCGCTCCGCCCAGCTCGATGTGTGGCAGACGAGCCTTCACAACCCGAGCTTCGCCGAGCTCGCCTCCTCGATCGGTGCCCTCGGCATCCGGGTGCAGACCCTCGACGAGCTCGATGCCGCCATGGCCGAGGGACTCCCCCACGCCGACGGGCCCGTGCTGATCGAGGTGATCAGCGACGCATCGCTGCTCTGATCAGTGCGACGGCGGTGTTTCGTTTGGTGATATCTCGTTCGGGAGGTATATCACTTGTGAGATATATCACTTCTGAGATAGGGTGGCGGCATCACCCCGAAACCCACGTCCGATGAGCACGATTCGGGCGGCTCGATCTTTCCCGGTTTCGACGCGCTGGCCGAGAGCACCGAGGCGCTGATCGTCGACCTCGTCGAGCTGCGTCGGCAACGGGGACTCTCCCAGACCGAGGTCGCCGAACGGATGGGCACGTCGCAGTCGGCGTTGGCCCGGATGGAGTCGGGGCGGACCGATCTCCGACTCTCGACCGTCGCCCGCTACGCCGACGCGCTCGGGGTCGACCTCGCGTTCGCCCTGCGTGCCAGGGCCGAGCGGGCCGGCGCCGACGAGAGACGTCGACCGTGAGCTACTTCGACCCTCGGGAGCAACTGCTCGACAGTCGCCGGATCATGGTGAGTCAGCCCCTCGTGGAGACGGCGACCACCGACATCGCCGCCATGCTCATGACCCTCGATGGGCGCTCGGCCGACCCGGTGGAGCTCCTGATCAGCGGTCCCGGCGGTCCGATCGCCGACGTGATGTCGCTCCTCGACATCGTGCAGCTCATGCGGGCGCCGGTGGCCACGGTGTGCCTTGGCGCCGCCACCGGCACCGCAGCGGCGCTCGTCGCCTGCGGCACCGGCGGGCGGCGGGCCTCGCGACGAGCCACGCTCTCGCTGCGCTGCGACGACCGCCACGAGTTCGGCGGCCACCCGGCCGACGTGGTCACGAAGGCCGAGGAGCTGGTGACCGTTCGCGCCCAGCTCGTGGCGCGGCTCGCCGAAGCCACCGGCCAGCACGCCGAGTGGGTCGACCACCAGCTCGACCGGGGCGGCAATCTCGCCGCCCCGGCGGCGCTGGAACGCGGACTGATCGACGAGCTCACCCCGTCTGGCCCGAGATCGTGAAGCTGCTCGTGATGGGCGGAACCCTGTTCGCCGGCCGGGCGGTGGTGGCCGAGGCGCTCGCCGCCCGCCACGTCCGATCGGTGGTCGAGGCGCTCGACGGGAGGATCGACCACTACTGCTTCGTGTCGTCGGCCTCCGTCTACGCCAGCCACCAACCGATCGGGGCCGACGAGTCGGCGCCCGTCGAAGAGCTCCCGACCGATGTCGACGTCGACGACGAGACCCAGATCACCGCCCACTACGGCGCACTCAAGGCCTGCTGCGAGCGGACGCTCGACGAGCTGCTTCCCGGGCGGGCCCACCATGCCAGGGCCGGGATCATCGTGGGTCCCCACGACGACAGCGGCCGCTTCGCGTACTGGCTCCAGCGGATCGCAGCCGGCGGTGACGTGCTGGCCCCCGACCCGCCGGACAACCCGATCCAGATGATCGACGTACGAGACCTCGCGGCCTGGCTCCTGACGGCGGCCGAGCACGGGGTGACCGGCCCGGTCAATGCGGTCGGGGACCCGGGCCAGCTCACGATGGCGTCGCTCCTCGGCGAGATCGACGCCGTCGCCGGCAACGGCGCCCGCCTGGTGTGGGTCGACCAGTCCTTCCTCGCCGACGAGGGCATCGAGCCCTGGAGCGACCTGCCGCTCTGGTTGCCGCCCGCAACGCTGCCCACCCACGTCGGATTCTTCCAGCGGAGCAACGCCCGGGCCCGAGCCGCCGGGCTGACCTTCCGCTCGCTGGCCGTGACCATCGCCGACACCCTCGACTGGCTCTCGTCGGGCGAGCCTCCGCCCCGCAACAAGCCGCTCGACATCGGCCGGGTCGGTCTGTCGGATGAGCGCCACCGCTCGTTGCTCGAACGATGGGAGCGGCGTACGGTCCGGTGATGCGCCATCGGACCCGTCGGTGATCTTCACCGACCTCGCCGTCATCGCCGGCGGTGTCATCGCCATCGCCCTCGTGTCGGCCCGGCTCGGTCGTTGGGCGATCACGATGCCGATGGTGTTCGTGGTGCTCGGCACACTCGCCGAGTGGTTCGGTGTCGCCGGCCTCGGTCTCGAGGTGGAGGCGGTCGCGGTCATCGGTGAGATCACCCTCGCCGTGATCCTCTTCGGCGACGCGATCCGCATCGACCTCCGATCACTCCGCCACACGCTCCAACTGCCAGCCCGCCTCCTCGGCATCGGACTCCCGCTGTCGATCGGGCTCGGCGCGGTCATCATCGGCGGGCTGCAGCCGGCACTGTCGATCTGGGAGGTGTGCCTCGTCGCCGCCATCCTCGCTCCCACCGATGCCGCACTCGGGCAGGCCGTCGTCGAGGAGACTGCGGTTCCCGTCCGGATCCGCCAGGGCCTGACGGTCGAGTCGGGGCTGAACGACGGGCTCGTCGTGCCGTTCGTCGCCGTGTTCCTCGCGTTGGCGGTCGGCGACGTCGACCGGGAACCGGGCGACTGGGTCGCCTTCGTCGCCAACCAGGTGATGGTCGGGATCGCGATCGGCGTTGTCGTCGGCGGGGTCGGTGGTTGGCTCCTGACCCGGGCGATCCTCCGGGGCTGGGTGGAGGGCATCTACGCCCAGCTCGCGACGCTGGCCATCGGTGTGGCGGCGTTCGCCGTCTCGGTCGCGGTCGGTTCGAACGGTTTCATCGCCGCCTTCGTCGGCGGACTGGCGTTCGGCGGCGTGTGCGGGGGCGAGCCGGCCGAGGGCCTCGACGAGTACACCGAGGACACCGGTCGGCTGCTGGCGATGGTGGCGTTCTTCATCTTCGGCAACCTGTTCGTGCTCGATGCGCTGGAGCGGATCGGGATCGGCGTGGTCGTGTGCGCGGTGGCCTTGCTCACCGTCGGGCGGATCCTGCCGGTGGCGATCGCCCTGCTGGGCATGGGCAACGCCTGGCCGACCACGTTGTTCGTCGGCTGGTTCGGACCGCGGGGACTGGCGTCGATCCTGTTCGGGCTGCTCCTGCTCGAGGAGGATCTCGAGGGCGGCACGGAGCTGTTCTCGATCATCGCGCTGACCGTGCTGCTCAGCGTGTTCGCCCATGGGCTCACCGCTGCCGCCGGCGCCGGGGCGTACGGCCGATGGTTCGCGGCGATGGACGAGGACGACCCGGGGGCGATGCCGGAATCGGGCGACGTGCCCGAGCAGCGACCCCGCTGGGCCGGCACCGTCTACACTCCGCCCCGGGTGGAGTGAGGCCGAACCAGGCACCGGCAACCCGTACCTCCTCCTCGATCCATCGCTCGAGCATGGCACCGCGGTCGACGATGTGCGCGGGAACCGCTCGATCGGGTTGTGAGCCAGCGCGCACGCTGGTTCACTTGTGTCCCATGCGCACCGACGCCGCCACCATCCTCGTAGTACTCGTGTAGCGCACGCTGCCCCCATACGACGCGTGCGCAAGCCTCCCACCACCACGGGGGGCTTTCTTGCTTTTCCACCCGAGAAGAACCAGCCACAGGAGCCAGGACCATGTCGCTCGAAGGGACCGAGCTGAACGGGGGCCAAGCCCTCATCAAGAGTCTCGAACTCGAAGGGGTCGAGGTGATCTTCGGCTACCCGGGCGGAGCGATCCTTCCCGTGTACGACCCGATCATCGACTCGTCGATCCGGCACGTACTGGTCCGCCACGAGCAGGGGGCGGGCCACATGGCCGAGGGCTACGCCCATGCCACCGGCCGGCCCGGGGTGTGCATGGTCACCAGCGGACCGGCCGCCACCAACGTGGTCACCCCCCTGGCCGACGCCCACCTCGACTCGGTTCCCCTCGTGTGCATCACCGGCCAGGTCGCGATGTCGGCGATCGGCACCGACGCCTTCCAGGAGTGCGACACCACCGGCATCACCCGGTCGGTCACCAAGCACAACATGCTCGTCACCGACGCCGCCGACATCCCCGGGGCCATCGCCGAGGCGTTCCACATCGCCACTACGGGTCGACCGGGACCGGTGCTGGTCGACATTCCCAAGAACATCGTCGACGCCAACAACCCCGACGCCTACTTCACCTACACCCATCCCCGCGAGATCGCATTGCCGGGCTACCGACCGATCCTCGATCCCGACCCGGCGTCGATCGATGCCGCCGTCGAGCTGCTGCTGGCGGCGAAACGGCCCGTGCTGTACGTGGGCGGTGGGGTGCTCAAGGCCCGGGGGGCCGAAGCGCTGCTGGCATTGGCCGAGACCGGCGAGCTGCCGGTGGTCACCACCCTCATGGCCCGGGGGGCGTTCCCCGACAGCCACGAGCTGTGCCTCGGCATGCCGGGCATGCACGGCAACTACACCGCCGTCACCGCGATCCAGCAAGCCGACCTGCTCATCGCGATGGGGAGCCGATTCGACGATCGGGTCACCGGCAAGGTCGGGGCGTTCGCCCCCGACGCCAAGGTCATCCACGTCGACATCGACCCCGCCGAGCACGGCAAGGTCCGCCGCCCCGACGTCTCGGTCGTCGGCGACTGCCGCCTGGCCATGGAGCTCCTCAACGACGAGATCGCCAAGCGGGGCGGGCGCTCGGCGTTCGCCGATCGCGCCGCGTGGCGCCAGCAGCTCTCCGGTTGGCAGGAGAAGTACCCGCTCACCTACGAGCCGTCGGCCCCCGGTGAGTACCTCAAGCCCCAGCACGTCATCGAGCGGCTGCGCGACGGCTGCCCCGACGACACGATCGTCGCCTCCGGGGTCGGGCAGCACCAGATGTGGGCGTCCCAGTACTGGAAGTTCGACCATCCCTACACCTGGATCAACTCCGGTGGGCTCGGCACGATGGGCTTCTCGATCCCGGCCGCGATCGGGGCGAAGGCCGGCATGCCCGATCGCCTCGTGTGGGCGGTCGATGGCGACGGCTGCTTCCAGATGACGGCCCAGGAGCTGGTCACCGCCAGCGTGGAGCGGATCCCGATCAAGGTGGCGCTGCTCAACAACGCCTACCTCGGCATGGTCCGCCAGTGGCAGGAGCTCTTCTACGAGGAGCGCTACTCCGAGGTGCACCTCACCCACGACATGCCCGACTACGTCAAGTGGGCCGAGGCGATGGGCTGCGAGGCGTTCCGGGTCGAAGACCCCGACGAGGTCGACGTGACGATCGCCAAGGCCAACGAGATCGACGACCGGCCGGTGGTGGTCGAGTTCCGGTGCATCAGCTCGGAGAAGGTGTATCCGATGGTGCCCGCCGGCGGCTCCAACGACGACATCCTCGTCGACCCCTCACAACGCGATGACGTCGCCCCGTCCGCGTCGAACGCAGAGGAGGACTGACCGTGGTCCACCAACGGCAAGTCAACGAACAGACCATCACCGTCCTCGTGGAGAACAAGGCCGGGCTGCTGGCCAGGGTGGCCGACCTGTTCGCCCGGCGGGGCTACAACATCGTCTCCCTCGCCGTCGCTCCCACCCACGACGAGGCGTTCAGCCGGATCACGATCGTGGTCGACGTGGAGTCGGCGCCGCTGGAGCAGGTGGTCAAGCAGCTGTTCAAGCTGATCCACGTGGTGGAGATCGCGGTGCTCGACCCCGCCGATTCCGTGGAGCGGGAGCTGCTGCTCGCCACCGTGACCGCCCCCACCGAGACCCGGGGTCAGATCGTGGAGCTCATCGACATCTTCGAAGGCAAGATCGTGGCCGTCTCGACCGACCGGCTCACCGTCAGCCTCGACGGACGCCCCGACAAGCTCGACGACTTCGAGGCGCTCCTCCACGACTTCGAGATCGTCGAGCTCCAGCGGTCGGGCCGGATCGCCCTCCCGAAGAACGGGCGCGACGTGCCCCGCCTCCAGGCCACCGCAGCCGGACCGCCCGAGATCGCCGCAGTCGGATAGGTTTCAGCCCGCTCGACCAGTACACGTCAAACCAAGGAACCCAGGAGAAGCTCGCCATGGCCAACATCTACTACGAAGCCGACGCCGACCGATCGCTGATCGGCGACCGCAAGGTCGCCGTGCTCGGCTACGGGTCCCAGGGCCACGCCCACGCGCTCAACCTCAAGGAATCCGGCATCGACGTCCGGGTCGGGCTGCGGGACGGTTCCGGTTCCGCCGCGAAGGCGGCCGAGGCCGGCCTCGAGGTGAAGTCGATCGCCGACGCGGTGGCCGAGGCCGACCTCATCATGATGCTCATGCCAGACACCGAGATGGGGGCGATCTACACCGAGCACGTCGAGCCGAACCTGAACGACGGCGACGCCCTCTTCTTCGCCCACGGCTTCAACATCCGGTTCGACCTGATCGAGCCGCCGGACTCGGTCGACGTGTGCATGGTGGCCCCGAAAGGGCCCGGCCACCTCGTGCGCCGCACCTACCTCGAAGGCGGCGGCGTTCCCGCGCTGATCGCGGTGGAGCAGGACGCAACCGGCTCGGCCAAGGGTCTGGCCCTCGCCTACGCCGACGCCATCGGCGGCGCCCGCGCCGGCGTGATCGAAACCACCTTCACCGAGGAGACCGAGACCGACCTGTTCGGCGAGCAGGCCGTGCTGTGCGGCGGCACCACCGCGCTGGTGCAGGCCGGGTTCGAGACCCTCGTCGACGCCGGGTACCAGCCCGAGGTCGCCTACTTCGAGTGCCTCCACGAGCTGAAGCTGATCGTCGACCTCATGTACGAGGAGGGGATCGCCGGCATGCGCTACTCGGTGAGCGACACCGCCGAGTACGGCGACCTCAGCCGCGGTCCCCGGGTGATCAACGATGCCGTCCGGGCCGAGATGAAGGTGATGCTCGACGAGATCCAGACCGGCAAGTTCGCCGACGAGTGGGTGGCCGAGTCGCGGTCGGGCCGCCCCAACTTCCTCCGGCTCGAGGCCGAGGGCCACGAGCACCCGATCGAGAAGGTCGGCAAGGAGCTGCGGGAGATGATGCCGTGGATCTCCGAGGGCAAGGCGAGCGTGCGGGAGACGTCTGGCGGCCAGGGCTGACTTGAGATCGTCGGGCGGTACGCCGCCCCGGTTCCCACGGCGATCGGACCGTTCGCCACCGCAGCGCCTGTCGAGCTCTGACCGCTACAGGCGGCCCAAGCCGCAGTGGCGGGGTCATGTGCACACGGTGGCGTTCCTTGCGACCCTTCCGGTGATCGTGCTGCTGTTGCTCATCGCCGACCGGCGGGAGGCGCAGGTCGTCGTCGCCGCGTTCGGCGCGAGCCTGCTCGGCGTGTACGGGGTGTCGGCTGCGTATCACCGCCTGGCCCGGAGCCCGGGGGTTCGTCGGGTGATGCAGCGGCTCGACCACAGCATGATCTTCGTGCTGTTCGCCGCCACCTACACCGCGGTCGCGGTGACCAGTCTCAACGGCTGGCCCCGGACCGCTCTGCTGGTGACGGTCTGGTCGCTGACCGCGGTGAGCATCGGGGTCAAGGCGTGGTGCGGCGACGGGGTGCTCCGCCACAGCAACGCCCTGTACGGCGTGCTGACCGCCCCGGCGTTCCTTGCGCTGCCGGTGCTGGTGCAGTCACTTCGCCCGCTTCCACTCAGCTTGCTCGTGCTCGGCGGTGCGTTCTACCTCGCCGGCGCATTCGTGTTCTACCGGGGTCGTCCCGATCCGCTCCCGCAGGTGTTCGGCTACCACGAGATCTGGCATGTCTTCACCGTGCTCGCCGGCACCTCGCACCTGGGCATGGTCGCTGTCCTCGCGTGAGCCGCAGCTCCGGGGGTTGTGGACCCGGCGACCACATGCCGGCGTGCCTCCGTGTCGCGAGCGAGGGTCTGCCGGTGGCGGTGCTGTCCAGCGTCTCAGCGACAACGCTGGTGTCGGCGGGAGTGGCCGCTCGACCTCGTCAGTCACCTCCCCAGCGTGTCGCTGAGACGCTGAACGAGGACCACACCAAGGCGCCCTCACCGGCCAGATTCGGGCCCGTCGGGCATGTCGCGACCGCCCGGCCACGAGCAGGACACGGCCGAGACGGCACGAATCGTGGATCCTGCCCGCCCCCGGGCGCGGCGAAGCCACCCGGCTCCGGTTCGAGTGTGGGTTGACGGGACTGCTCCGACCTCGGTGCCCGCAAGCGGTGGCGGCGGGGAAGACCGCTAGGTGGATCCGGGTGTCGGTATCGGTATCGGTACCGGTGGGGTGGGCCAGGGGAACCGCACGTCCTCACCAGCGTGGAGCTGAGCGAAGTACACCCGGAGGGCTCGGACCCGGCGGCGGATCCAGTGCTCGGTCGAGCGGGGAGCACCCGCATAGCAGTACACACCACGGGCGAGGCGTCGAACCCGGTTCCAGCCCATCTCCCACCGCAACGCATCGGAGATGATCTTGGAGGCCCGCCCACGGAACGCGATGCCCTCGGCCTCGCAGCGGGCCACCAGTTCAGCCACCGTCAAAGGTCGGCTGGCTTCCCGGAGCAGGGTGGTCAGCACGTACCGCAGATCCCGGCCTCGCAACTCTCCCCGGACGATGACGAACGATCGAAACCAGAATCGACCCCGTACGACTTCGCGCTCTCCCCTGACCATGGCCATGACTCGATCATCCCACGACCGTGCGACAGTCAAACCGAAGCCAGGAGACCGTCAGACCACAGTGGTCACGCCACAGTGGTCACCACCACAGTGATGGGGACCCGGCGGCGATGGCCGCCTCTGGCTCACGCCGCGAGGAGGGCGTCGACGTCGATCGTGGATGGCCGTTGCGGCCCGATTCTTCTGCAAGGTGCGTCCGACGAGCTCGGGAACGCTGGGTTCTGCCATCACCTCGTTCGGGAGATCGAGGACCATGTCGATCCGGAGGGCATGGCGCGCCACAGCTCGGGATCGTGCGCCGGTTTGCAGCGAAGCGTTCGAACAGCGCATCGTCAGTGGCTCGCGTGTTCAGCCACCAGGGCTCGAACCACGTGTCCAGGAGCTCGTGCTGGCGCTGGCTGCGGAGGGCCGCCGGGCCGAGGCGCTCCGGGCTTTCCAGCGGGCTCGCGAGGCGCTCGGCGACGTCGGCGTCGAGCCCGGTCCAGCGCTGGTCGCCGCCGAGCACGCCGTGCTCGACCCGCCGGCCGTGGCCTCGACGGCGACCTCGACCTGCTATTTCTCCATGGTGGGTTCGTCCCGTTCAGCGTCATGCCCGAGGCCCCGGCGTTGGCCGAGTTCCTCACACGGTTGGCCGACCGCTCGTGCTCCATTCCACTGCTGCCAAAGGCCTCCGCTCGCCGGACCACCCGTACGGCCCGTCCGAATCGGCGTTCGACAGGATCACCCGCATGATCGATCGGCTCCCGGGCGCGGGCGATGTTGCGCAGATGGCGGCCCCCAGCGCTGGAGCCGACGAGGACCTACGGCTGTGGATCGAGCGAGCCGGGCAGCTCGGCGCCAGTCCGAGCCGGGCAAAAAGAGCTCCATCGGCTGTACCTCGATGCCGACGTCCGACATCTCCTGTGCACCTCCCGGACTGCGAGTTGCAGATGCTCGACAGCGGCGACCACCTCTTCTGGCTGGCCGACGCTGACGCGGTTCATGCAGCAATCGATCGCGTCGCGGAGCGCATGGCATCGCGGACCGCAGGATGGGCGGCGTCCCGACTGCGGGTACTCGTGGCCATCCACTGCGACGGGGCGGCGTCGCACCACACCGAACTCGGCGCAGAGACCGTCATCGCCGATGGCGATCGGGCCGTCGGTGTCTTCGCCAAACTCGGTGCTGCAGACCGAGCCGCCGCCATCAGCGCCCGCCACTACCCCGATGCACCGATGGCCCGTGACGTGGCCGACACCGCCAGCACCGCAGAGGACCCAGCCATCGTCGACCTGTTGGAGCGCCTCGGCGACCCGTCCACGTGACGCCACGAGGAGGCCATTCCGTTCGCTTGTCCGGCTCGGGATTTCGGGGGGTACGGGTGGGCCACTAACGTGCCGCGGTATGGATGGTCACGACGCGATCGCAGCGGCCCTCGCCGGTCAGGGGATCGACACGATGTTCGGCGTTCTCGGCGACGGGAACCTCTTCATCGCCGAGTCGATGATGCGGAACCACGGCCTGCACTACGTGGCCGCCACCCACGAGGCCAACGCGGTGTCGATGGCCGAGGGGTGGGGGAGGGCCGCCGGTCGGCTGGGCGTCGCCACCTGCACCCATGGGCCCGGGTTGACCAACACGATGACCGCATTGGTGGAGGGCGGCCGCAACCGCACCCCGATGCTGATCGTGGCCGGCGACACGCCGCGTGCCGACCGCCACCACCTCCAGAACCTCGACCAGCACGCACTCGTCGCCGCCGCCGGGGCCGGCTTCGAAGCGATCCTGAGCCGCGACACTATCGCGACCGACGTGGCCAACGCCGTCCGCCGGGCTCACGCCGAGCGTCGGCCCATCGTGCTCAACGTGCCGCTCGACATCGAGTGGGAGACCGACGTCGAGCTCACCGACGTCGCCCGGGTGGAGCCGCTGTCGATGGCGGTCGATCCCGACCCCGCATCCCTCGATGCTGCGGTCGGCATCCTCGCTTCGGCCAACCGTCCGATCGTGCTCGCTGGACGGGGAGCGGTCCACGCCGACGCCCACGACGCCCTCGTGGCCCTGGCCGAGGCGCTCGGGGCCCCGCTCGCCACCACCCTCCTCGGCAGCGGGTACTTCGCCGACGACCCGTGGAACCTCGGCATCCACGGCACGCTCTCCCACCCGGTGGCCCAGGAGGTGATGGCCAGCGCCGACTGCATCGTCACGTTCGGGGCCAGCCTCAACCGCTTCACCACCGACCAGGGCATGCTCTTCCGGGGCAAGCGGATCGTGCAGTGCGACCTCGACCCCGCCCAGATCGGGGCTGTCGTCCCGATCGACGCCGGCGTCGTCGGCGACGCCGCCCGGGTGGCCACGACGATCACCGACTGGCTCGCCGAGGCCGACCACACCCCGTCGAGCTTCCGGTCACCGGAGCTGGCCGACCGGCTCGCCGCCTTCGATCCGGCCGACGCGTTCGAGGACCGCAGCGTCGAGGGCGCCATCGACCCACGCACATTCACCCTCCAGCTCGATCGGGTCCTCCCCGCAGACCGGACGCTCGTGGTCGACGCCGGACGGTTCATGCTCAACGCCCTGACCTTGACCGTCCCCGACCCGCTGTCGCTGATCACCACCCACGGCTTCGGGGCGATCGGGCTCGGCATGAGCAACGCCATCGGCGCCGGCGTCGCCCGCCGCGACCGGCCCACCGTGCTCGCCATCGGCGACGGTGGGTTCATGATGGGCGGCATGGTGGAGTTCCACACCGCGGTTGAGCACAACGTGGACCTGATCGTGGTGCTCTACAACGACGGGAGCTACGGGGCCGAGCACATCCAGCTCTACCGCAAGGAGATGGACACCAAGGCCTCGCTCCACCACTGGCCGAACATCCCGGAGGTGATGACCTCGCTCGGGGCGACGTCGGTCGTGGTCGACAAGCCAGGTGACCTCGACGCCGTGGCCGAGGCGATCGAAGGCCGACAGCCGGGTCAGCCGGTGTTCATCGAGGCGAAGCTCGACCCTGACATGGTCAGCGCCATCACCGATCACTAGACCGATCGCCAGACCCGCCCGGAGGATCACACCCGTGGACATCGGACTCGTCACGCTCGTCGTCGCCGACTACGACGAGGCGATCGACTTCTACGTCAACCGGGTCGGGTTCGAACTGGTCGAGGACAGCCCGTCGACCAGCACCGCCACCGGCGAGCCGAAGCGGTGGGTCGTGGTCCGCCCGCCCGGCGGATCCACCTCGCTCCTCCTCGCCCGGGCCGCCACCTCCGACGACGCCCAGGCCGCCGCCGTCGGCAACCAGACCGGTGGGCGGGTCGGCTTCTTCCTCCACACCGACGACTTCGACGCCGACCACCGACGCATGGTCGACGCCGGCATCCGGTTCGTGCGGGAGCCCGAGACCATGCCGTACGGGAAGGTCGCGGTGTGGGAGGACCTGTACGGCAACCGGTGGGACCTGATCGAACGCCCGATCGTCCGCACACCGGTGCCAGACACTTCGTGCGGGGCGGTAACGCTCGACGACACCACGTTCCCGCCGGCCGAGGACGTCGACGAGATCGTTCTCACCGAACGGCAGATCGCCGACCGGGTGACCGCCCTCGGCGCCGAGATCGCCGCCGACTACGCCGGCCGCAGTCCACTCCTCGTGGGGATCCTCAAGGGCTCGATGGTGTTCGTGGCCGACCTGATCCGGGCGATCGACCTCCCGCTGGAGGTCGACTTCCTCGCCGTCTCGTCGTATGGCGCCGCCACGAAGAGCAGCGGGGTGGTCAAGATCATCAAGGACCTCGACCACGAGGTGTCGGGTCGAGACGTGATCCTCGTCGAGGACATCGTGGAGTCCGGCCTCACCCTCCGCTACCTCCTCGACCACCTCGCCGGGCAGCAGGCGGCGTCGGTCGCCACCTGCGCGCTGCTGGTGCGGAACGGCGGCCAGGAGGAGGATGTGGCGGTCGAGTACACCGGCTTCGAGCTCGAGCCCGGGTTCGTCATCGGCTACGGCCTCGATGTGGCCCAGCGCTACCGCAACCTCCCCTTCATCGCCACCTACGCCCACTCGTAATCCGCAACCCCTCGAAATTCGGGGCTTCGACAGCGGCAGGCGCTGCAAACTCCACGAATTTCGGGGGGTGGGGTTCGTCGCTCGGACTCCGGCGATCCGGCGGTTGCTGGAGCGCTGGCGATCCCGACGATGCCCCCAAAGCTGATCAAAATGGTCGGGAATGGTCGCCGGCGGCTACTAGGCTGACGCCTTCACCACGACGACGAGAAGAGGGACAGTCCATGGCCGGAGATGCTTGGGGTTTCGAGACCCGCCAGATCCATGCAGGACAGGAGCCGGATTCGGCGACTGGGGCACGGGCGGTGCCGATCTACCAGACCACCGCCTACCAGTTCCGCGACGCCGAGCACGCCGCCAACCTGTTCGCCCTGGCCGAACCGGGCAACATCTACACCCGGATCATGAACCCCACCCAGAGCGTGGCCGAGGTACGGCTCGCAGCGCTGGAGAACGGCCTGGCCGAGACCGCGGCCGGGGTGCCCGGCGCACTGTTCGTGTCGTCGGGGCAGGCCGCGGAGACGATGGCGATCCTCAACCTGGCCGAGACCGGCTCCCACATCGTGTCTGGCGCTGCGCTCTATGGGGGCACCTACAACCTCCTCCACTACACGCTCCCCAAGCTCGGTATCGAGACCACGTTCGTGGAGGACGTCGACGACCTCGACGCCTGGCGGGCTGCGGTCCGGCCCAACACCAAGGCCTTCTACGGTGAGACCATCGGCAACCCGATGAACAACATCCTCGACATCGAGGGTGTCGCCGGCGTCGCCCACGACGTCGGGGTGCCGCTGATCGTCGACAACACCGTTGCCACCCCGTACCTGATCCGGCCGCTCGACTGGGGTGCAGACATCGTCGTCCACTCCGCCACCAAGTTCCTCTCCGGCCACGGCACGGCGATCGCGGGTTGCATCGTCGACGGTGGTTCGTTCGAGTTCTCCGACGCCGAGCGCTATCCGAACTTCAACCAGCCGGACCCGAGCTATCACGGACTCACCTACTGGCCGATGCTGGGCGCCGGGTCCTACATCGCGAAGGCCCGCATCCAGCTCCTGCGAGACATGGGCTCCGCGATCAGCCCCTTCAACTCGTTCCTCGTGCTCCAGGGCCTCGAGACCCTGTCGCTCCGGATGGAGCGCCACGTCGACAACGCCCAGCGGGTGGCGGAGTGGCTCGCCGGGCGAGATGAGGTGGAGGAGGTGTTCTACGCCGGACTGCCGTCGTCGAAGTGGCACGACGCCGCGGCGAAGTACACCCAGGGTCGGGGTGCCGGTTCGGTGCCGGCCTTCGTCATCAAGGGTGGGCTGGAGGCCGGACGTCGCTTCGTCGATGCGCTCGAGCTCCACAGCCACGTGGCGAACATCGGCGACGTCCGCTCCCTCGTGATCCACCCGGCGTCGACCACCCACAGCCAGCTCACCCCCGAGGAGCAGCTCACCACCGGTGTCCACCCCGGGCTGGTACGGCTCTCGGTGGGGATCGAGTCGCTCGACGACATCCTCGCCGATCTCGAAACCGGCTTCCGGGCGGCCAAGGGCGCCTGACCGCCGAGCGGGCGCTCCTGGGATTCGTTGCCCGACCCGATAGACAGGGTCGGGCAACGACGACCCCAGGAGACCCCGTGCCCGAATGCCCAGCCGTAGACGGATCCAGCCCCCGCCAGACGAGCTTCGACGGCCCGTTCGACATGTGCATCGACCCGTCGAAGACCTACACGGCCGAGATGGTCACGAACTACGGCACGATGACGATCGCCCTCGACCCGATCGCGGCGCCGAAGACCGTCAACAACTTCGTGAGCCTCGCCCGCTACCACTATTACGACGGCCTGACGTTCCACCGGGTCATCCAGGGTTTCGTGCTGCAGGGCGGCTGCCCCGAGGGCTCCGGCCGCGGCGGCCCCGGCTACCGGTTCGAGGACGAGCTCCCCAAGCCAGGCCGCTACGAGGTGGGTTCGCTGGCCATGGCGAACGCCGGCCCGAACACCAACGGCAGCCAGTTCTTCATCATCAGCGGCCCCAGCGGTGTCGGCCTGCCGCCCCAGTACTCACTGTTCGGCAAGGTCGTGAACGGCCTCGAGCACGTCGACGTGATGGAGAAGGTGCCGACCGGCGCCGGCGACAAGCCGAACGACCCGATGATCATCGAGTCGGTCACTATCACCGAATCCTGACCGGCGCGCACGCCGGTGCCAGACACATCGTGCGGGTGTCGGGCTGCGCCCCACCCCAGCACGAAGTGCCTGGCACCGGTGTGTGCGGACGTCAGTTCGACTGGGTGCCGACCTTCAGGTCCTTGAAGGCGACGTCCCGGTCGACGGCGATGTCGCGGGGGAGGCCGAGCACCCGGTCGCCGATGATGTTCTTCTGGATCTCATCGGTGCCACCGGCGATGTTCGAGCTGAAGCTCCGCAGCGTGGAGTTGGCGTAGCGGGCGCCATCGCCGCCGGAGCCGTCGGCGGCCCACGCGGCCCCGGCCGGACCGGCCAGGTTCATCATCAGCGACCGTGAGAGACGGGCGATCTTCGCCCCGTGGAGCTTGCCGAGCGACCCGCCCGGTCCCGGCGTCTTGCCCGCCTTGAGCTCCGCCCGGGTCCGGAGCGACACGAGGCTCTTCGTCATCTCCTCGGCGTGGATCCGCATCAGCTCCTGCCGGGTCGCGGGGTCGTCGATCCTGCCGTAGGTGCGGGCGGTCTTGATCAGGAAGTCCGACGTCGGCGTCTTGATGCCCGAGCTCGAACCGGTCCCGATGGCCACCCGCTCGTACATCAACATGGCGGTGGCCAGACGCCACCCCGCGTTCAGCTCACCGATCAACGCGTCGGCCGGGAGCCGAACGTCGGTGAAGAAGATCTCGTTGAAGTGCTGGCCGCCGTCGATCTGGTTGATCGCCCGGATCTCCACCCCCGGCGCTCGCATGTCGACGATGAACATCGAGATCCCGGCGTGCTTGGCCACGTCGGGGTCGGTGCGGGCGATGATGATCCCGTAGTCGGACACGTGGGCGAGCGTGGTCCACACCTTCTGACCGTTGAGGGTCCACTCGTCGCCGTCGAGCACGGCTCTTGTCTGGAGGCTGGCGACGTCGGAGCCGGCGCCGGGCTCGGAGAACATCTGGCACCACACCGTCCGACCGGCGATGGCATCGGCCAGGTAGGCGGCCTTCTGGTCGTGCGTGCCGTACTCGGCCAGCATCGGCACGCACATGCCGTGGCTGATCGTGAGCTGACCGGTCATGTCATGGTGCTTGGCGTACTCCTCACGCCAGATCCGGTCGTAGCTCTTCGGGAGCCCCTGCCCGCCGTACTCCTTGGGATAGGTGACACCGGCGAGGTCGGCGTCGGCCACCTGCTGCTGGAATGCCTTCGCTGCCTCGAGCTCGTTGGCGCCCCGGGGGTCGGGTTGGTCGAACACGAGGCCGGTGGCGTGCTCGGTGAGGAACGCCTGGCAGCGGGCCCGGAACTCGTCCTCGGTCTCGTCGGGGGTTGCGCCTTCGTCGGTGCTGGGTGCGCGGTCGGTCGCGGTCATGGCTCATTGATACCGCATGGCCCGGGGTGGAGACGAAGCCCGGGGTGGAGACGAAGCCCGGGCGTGCACGAAGGCGGGATTGTAGGATGCGCGCATGGACGCCCCGGACGCGATGAAGGACTTCCAACTGAAGGCCATGAACCTCGTGCATCGGACGGTGCTCACCCTCTCGGGGGGCCGGATCGGCCACACGATGGGAAACATGCCGGTCTACAAGGTCACCACCACGGGCCGTAGCTCCGGCAAGCCTCGAACGGTGATGCTGACCGCCCCGGTGCGCGACGGTGACACCCTCGTCTTCGTCGCATCGAAGGGTGGCGACGACCGCGATCCCGACTGGTACCGCAACCTTCTCGCCGACCCGGAGATCACCGTCGAACCGGTCGACGGCGGCGGTCCGATGACCCTCGTCGCCCGCACGGCATCGCCCGACGAGAAGGCTGAGTTGTGGCCGCAGATCACCGCCGCCTACAAGGGCTATGCCGGCTACCAGCGCCAAACCGATCGCGAGATCCCGGTAGTGGTTGCCGAGCCGGAAGCGGTCTGACCGACCTCCCGCCTGCTCGCACGACGCTCAGATCTGCGATCGCAGGCGACGCAGGTCGGCCATCGTGCAGGCCGCTTCCGTGACCTCGGGTGTTCGTCGCTTCTCGGTCAAGATGGAGGCATGGAGATGGCGTATGACGTGGTGTGGCCTCGTTCCCCGAGAGGAGTTCAGGCCCGGCGCGGAGCCGGTCGCCTCGAGTCGCTCGAGCACAAGCGGGTGGCATTCCTGTGGGACTATCTCTTTCGGGGGGATGAGCTGTTCCCGGTTCTGGCCAAGGAGCTGACGAACCGGTTCGTGGGCATCGAGATCGTCGACTACGACGAGTTCGGCAACCTGCACGGATCCGACGAGAAGGCACGGGTCGGTCGCCTGCCGGACGACCTACGGGATCGCGGTGTCGATGCGGTCGTGTCGGGAATGGGTTGTTGAGGTAGCTGCACGCCCGCCGTGATGCGGGCATCGATCGCTGCAGAATCAGCTGGTATTCCCTCGGTCTCGATCGTCTGTGACGGGTTCGCAGCCCAGGCGACTGCCACCGCGCGAGGTCTCGGCTACGACGGTCTTCCGCTCGCCACCACCATCGGCCACGTCGATGCACAATCGAGCGACGAGATGGTGGCGAACTTCATCGCCTCCACCGTCGAGGAGATCATCGCCGGCCTGGTCGAGACCGATGGCGCGTCGGTCGAGTCGGGCAGCGATGAGCCAGCCGCGTTCACGATCGTCGCCTCTGGCTCGATCGACGAGATCCAGACCCGATTCCTGGCCGAGGGCTGGACCGACGGGAACCCGGTCATCCCACCGACGATCGACCGAGTCGAGGCCTTCCTCGTCGACTCTGGCCACGACCCCTGGAAGACGCTCGGCATCGCCAAGTCCTCTGGCCGTGACCTCACGATCTGGTCGATCGGGGTGAATGCGGTGATGGCCGGTTGTCGGCCCGAGCACCTACCGGTGCTGATCGCCATCACCGAGATCCTGGCCGACCCTTCGTATGGGGCGGAGCACGCCGGCAACACGACCGGCGCTGACGCCCTCGTCATCCTCGATGGCCCGAACGCTGCAGCGCTCGGCTTCAACTCTGGGCCTGGGGCGATGCGTGAAGGCACACATGCCAACACCAGCGTCGGGCGCTGGCTTCGCCTGTACCTCCGCAACGTCTTCGGTTTCACGGCCGACCAGCACGACAAGGCAACGTTCGGCAACCCGACCCGCACGGTGCTGACCGAAGACCACGCCTGTCTGACCGAGATCGGGTGGGCGCCGCTGAGCAGCGATTTCGGGATGGACGCGAACGACGACGCAGTGACGATGGCTCGCATGAACAGCGGCACCATCATCGGAAGCGTCTTCGGTTCTGCACCCGACGAGGTCGTGTCCTACCTGGCCAACGGCATCGCTCGCACCGCCGCCTGGGACCTCACCCACGTCTACGGCCTCGGCCACGACCAGTTCCAACCGCTGCTCGTCATCTCACCGCTCATCGCTCGTCTCTTCGCCAAGGCTGGCTGGTCGAAGGCCGACGTCCAGAACGCGCTCTTCGAACACGCCCGCATCGAGGCGCAGACCTTTGAACGCTTCATCGGCGAGTGGAGCAACCTCACCGCAGGCCGTCGTCGCCTGGTCGACCTCGTTGCCGAGGGACTCCTGCCCCACGTGTTCGCCGAATCCGATGACCCGTCCCGGCTGGTCCCCGTCGTCACCCAGCCCGAACGGCTCCTGATCGCCGTCGCTGGCGATCCGACCCGAGCCAATGCCTACGCCCTCAGCAACGATGGTCCTCACGGCTGGTGGACCTCCAAACGAATCGACCACACACCAGCAAGCGACCTCGTCTGCAACATCGGCGGCGACTGCACCACCAACTGACCGAGACGAAGGCCGCGTCCTGCGAGTGAACGCTGTGGTTTCTGTAAGAAGAAAGCCCGAAGTTCATCTATGTTTGCTAGCATAGACATATGGCGGACCACGGTGAGCGGACGAGCGTGCTGCGGCGTTGCTTGTTCAGGCCGATCGTCTTCGGGCGGCCGCCGCTGAGGCGCTCGCTGCGGCTGACCGGGCGGTTGGCGCCTCAGCGGAGCTGCGCGCCGTCGACTGTCAGGACGCCGCCCAGTTGGTCGCCCGTCGGCGCAACGATTCCAGGCGAAGCGTGAAGGTCCTCGCCCGGCGAGGTTCATGGGTCATCGATTTCCCGCTCTTCGCTGAGGCGTGGCGTGGCGGCCGGCTCACCGTACGCCACCTGGACGAGTTGCGGGGCCTCGACAACTTCCGTACCCACCGGCAACTCGTCGACGCTCAGGAGTACCTCGTCGAAGCCGCCGGGGACTGTGACTGGACCGAGTTTCGTCAGGTCTGTGCCTACTGGTTGCTGAACGCCGATCCTGACGGTGCCAACCCCTCCGAGAAACCGAGCAAGAATCGGGTCAGCTACAAGAGAAAGCCCGACGGATCCGTGAGCGGTTCGTTCCGGTTGGATCCACTCGCCGGGCAGGCATTCACCACCGCGCTCGACACGGAGGCGCAACGCCTGTTTCGAGCCGAGCGCGACGAGGACGCAAGGTTGCGGAGCAGCAGCCAGCGGATGGCTGAGGCGATCGTCAACCTCGCCATTCGGGGGCACGAGGGCTCTGACGCAGTCACGGTGACACCACTGGTGAACATCGTCATGTCGAAAAGACGTGGCTGACAACGCCATCGCCCGCCTGTTGGATCCCACGGTTTCGCCTGTGGAGTTGGACGGCCGAGATCCCGACCGGCGGTCGGAGTTCATCGACGGCACGCCGGTCGACCCTCGGCTGGCCCTGGTTGCGGTTGCGGTGGCGAGATTCCGGCGGGTGGTGTTCGACGCCAACAAGAAGATCATCGAAGCGTCAGCCCAATCGCGGTCGTTTCCCACCTGGATGAAACATCTGCTGCTCATCCGAGCAAGGGGCAGATGCCGGGCATCGGGCTGCGACGCGCCCTACGCCTGGCTTCAAGCCGATCACGTCCAGCCCTACTCGAGGGGCGGGCCCACGAATCTCACCAACGGCCAGATGCTGTGCGACCCCCACAACAAATGGAAGCGCGACCTCCCCGACGTGGCCTGACCACGGTGGTTCCCTCGGGGACGCGACGCGGCCGTACACTGAACTGCGTGAACGCGATTCTCGACGTCGACCTGTTGGCGTTCGAAGCTGGCACGGCGGCTCAGCGGTCGGCGGTGGTCGACGGTGTCATGACCAGCCTCACCACCGGGTTCGTCTACACCAGCCACGACGTGAGCGAGACCCTCATCGACGAGGCTTACGGGATGCTCGAGGAGTTCTTCGGCCTCACGGTGGAGCAGAAGCAGACCGCAACGGTTCCCGGCACCAACGGCCAGGTGGGTTACACCGGACTGCTCGTGGAGACCGCCGCCTCCAGCGACACCCCCGACTGGAAAGAGATGCTCAACTGGGGGGTGCAGGTGCCGGAGGGTCATCCGCTCCGCCGCAAGTACCCGGGCCGCTACCGGGGCCCCGAACTGCCCGATCACCTGGTGCCCGGCATCACCAAGACCCTCATCGAGTTCTATGACCGCCTCCTCGACCTCCAGCGTCGCTTCCTGCGGATCATCGCCGTCGGCATCGGCTGCCACGAGACCTTCTTCGACCAGATGACCACGAACGGCACCACCCTGGCCCGGGCCATCCACTACCCGGCGATGGATCTCGCCCCTGGGGCCGATCACGTGTGGGCCGGCGAGCACGGCGACATCAACCTGATCACCGCACTGCCAAGAGCCACCGCCCGCGGCCTGCAGGTCAAGGTGGAAGACGCGCAGTGGGTCGACGCCATCCCGCCCGAAGGCGGCGTGATCATCAACACCGGCATCATGCTCGAGCACGTCACCAACGGCGTGATCCCCCAGGGGATCCACCGGGTGGTCGCCGATCCCGAGCAGCCCGGCGACCGCTACTCGGTGGTGCAGTTCTGCCACCCGACCCCGTGGACGATCCTCGCTCCGGTCCCGTCGTGCATCAGTTCCGACAACCCCCAGCGATTCGCCCCCATCGAAGCCGGCGACCTGCTCGATCAGGTCCTGTACGACATCAACCTCGTCGAAGACGCCCGACGGGTCTGAGCCCAAAGGAGCAGCCCACCATGGCCGAAACAACCAAGAAGAAGACCTTCACCGAGGAGGAGCTGCGGGAGCGGCTCACCCCTGAGCAGTACGAGGTCACCCAGAACGCCGGCACCGAGCGGGCGTTCACCGGCATCTATCACGACAACAAGGACGAGGGGATCTACCGCTGCGTCGTCTGCGATGAGCCGCTCTTCTCCTCCGACACCAAGTACGACTCCGGCTCTGGTTGGCCGAGCTTCTACCAGCCGATCGACGCCGGCAAGGTCGAGAACCACGAAGACCGCAGCTACGGCATGATCAGGACCGAGACGGTGTGCGCCACGTGCGGTGCCCACCTCGGCCACGTGTTCCCCGACGGTCCCGCCCCGACCGGCGACCGCTACTGCATGAACTCGGCGTCGCTCGTGCTCGACAAGGAAGCGGCCGACGGCGACGCGACCGACGACGGCGGAAGCGAGAGCTGAGCCACCTCGTCGACGAACCAGTCGACGAGGTGATGACAGCGCTGGATGCTCGCCGCCTCGTTGGCGATCATCTCGGCCCGCATCACCTCACGGTCGAGGCCTTCCGATTCGAAGAACTCCTCGCCGGCCAGGGCCAGCCAGTTCTCGACGTGGGCCACCGTGACCTCAGGGTGGAACTGGGTGCCGACGCTCATCGATGACTGGAACAGCTGCACCGCCCGGTCGGTCACGGCCAGCACGTCTGCCCCCGGCGGCGGATCGAACCGGTCGTAGTGCCACTCGAACCATGGCCCGGGGCCGACCGGGTTCACGGCCCCCGGTGCCGGCGCGAGCTCATACCAGCCGATCTCGTGCTCGGGGGCCCGAGTCACCGACCCGCCGAGCGCCTCGGCCAGGAGCTGCCCGCCGAAGCACACGCCGAGCACCGGGATCTCACGGTCGTGGGCCCGGCGCACCAGCTCGATCTCCTCGTCGATCCACGACTCGATTCCCTCCCTCGTGGCGAGCGATCGCACCGAACCCATCGGCACCACCAGGTCGAAGTCGTCGATGGAGGGAAACGGCGCAGCGACGTCCGGCCGTTCGAGATCATCGGTGATCAGATGGGTGACCACGTCGACCCCCCGCCCACGAAGCCGCGACTCGACCTCGGCCCCACCGCCGTACGGCTCATGACAGAGGACGAGCGCCCGCGATCGACGCTCGCTCACGACGCCGGACGGAACAGCGGCAACGCGATCCCGTCGACCTCGTCGGCGAAGCACACCTCCACCGGCATGCCGATCGTGACATCGTCGGGATCGCAGTCGACGATGTTGGTGGTCACGTGTGGCCCTTCCGCCAGCGCGACCACCGCGATCACATAGGGGCCGGCATCGGCGAACGCCCGGTGCGTCGGGCGCCTGGCCACGGTGTAGGTGAACACGGTGCCTCGTCCCGAGGCGTCCTGGGCGACGAGGTCGGTCGACCCACATGCTGGGCAGTTGACCTTGGGGTAGAAGATCGCCTCGTCACAGGCCCGGCACCGTTGGATCTCGAACCGGTGCTCGGCGGTGGCGGCCCAGAAGCGTGCCGACACGTCGGACGGACGGGGAAGGGGACGGCTGATGGCCATGGTGTCAATCGTTGCACAGATGCCGACATGACCCGGAGTGGCAGCCAGTGCGGCGGCATCCCTCCATCGCTGGCGGAAACAACGACAAAGGGTGGCTGCCACCCCGGATCGATCTGTGGGGAGACGATGCCGGTCCACTGGATCCCCCTCGACCAGCTCGTTCCGACAAACCTCCCTCCCACGGAGATACGCGCCGCGCTGGGCTTCCTGCGGCGGGGTCGTGGCGGGCCGACAGGACAGGGCGGCGATATCACCTGTCTGGTGGGGTCAACCTAGGAGACGTGTTACCCGGGTGCAAGCAGCTCCGGCACGAGGCTCCATGAAACGACACTCCATTCGAGAAGCGGCGATTTCGATCACAATTCGGGACGCGACCGGCTCGTGAGCTGCGAGGATGAACAGTCGTTCATCACCAGCCCTCGAGCCTCCCCGGAGAACGCCATGTCCAGTGGTCGAATCGCCGATCGCGTCGCCTCCATCGCACCGTCCGCCACCCTCGCCGTCACCAACAAGGCCAACCAGCTCCGCGCCGCCGGCGAGCCCGTGATCGGCTTCGGGGCCGGCGAGCCGGACTTCCCGACCCCCGACTACATCGTGGAGGCCGCGGTGGCCGCCTGCCGCGACCCCCGCAACCACCGGTACGGCCCGGCCGGCGGGTACCCGGAGCTGCGGGAGGCGATCGCAGTCAAGACCAAGCGCGACTCCGGCTACGACGTCACCGCCGACCAGGTGGTGGTGACCAACGGCGGCAAGCACGCCGTCTACAACGCGCTCGCCGGGGTGGTGAACCCGGGCGACGAGGTGCTCATCCCCACGCCGTTCTGGACCACCTACCCCGAACCGGTCCGCTTGGCCGGCGGGGTGCCGGTGCCGGTCGAGACCACGATCCGGTCCGGGTTCCGAGCCACCGTCGACGAGCTGGAGGCGGCCACCACCGATCGCACCAAAGCGCTGATCTTCGTCAGTCCGTCGAATCCATCCGGCGCGGTGTATCCCCGCGACGAGATCGAGGCGATCGGCCGCTGGGCCGTCGATCGGGGCCTCTGGGTGCTGACCGACGAGATCTACGAGCACCTCGTCTACGACGACAACGAGTTCTCCTCGATGCCGACCCTGGTGCCCGAGCTGGCCGACACCTGCATCGTGCTGAACGGCGTGGCGAAGACCTACGCCATGACCGGCTGGCGGGTCGGCTGGCTGATCGCCCCGCCCGACATGGCCAAGGCGCTGACCAGCCTCCAGTCGCACCAGACGTCGAACGTGGCCGGCGTCGCCCAGCAGGCCGCGCTCGCCGCGGTGTCGGGCGACCTGTCGGCGGTGGCCGAGATGCGGCGGGCGTTCGACCGTCGCCGCCAGGCGATGCACAAGATGCTCGACGGCATGGACGGGGTCGACTGCCTGCTCCCCCAGGGCGCGTTCTATGCCTTCCCGTCACTCGAAGGCGTGCTCGGCAGGACGATCGCCGGGACGACGATCACCTCGGCCCTCGACCTGGCCGCCGTGGCCCTCGAGCACGCCCACGTGGCGTTCGTGCCGGGCGAGGCGTTCGGGAGCCCCGGCTATGCCCGCTTCTCGTTCGCCCTCGGCGATGACGATCTCGGCGAGGGCCTCGGCCGCCTCGGCGAACTGCTGGCCCAGGCCCAGTGAGCGGTCGGCAACCCTACGGCTCCTGGCCGTCGCCGATCTCCGCCGCCGCGCTCGCCGAGGGCGGCATCCGGATCGGCGGCGTCGCCCGCCGCGGGGGTGAGACGTGGTGGTCGGAGCTCCGACCCGCCGAGGCAGGCCGAAGTGTGCTCGTGCGCGACGGGGTCGACGTGCTGGCTGCACCCTGGTCGGCCCGGACGAGGGTTCACGAGTACGGGGGCGGTGCGTGGTGGCTCGGCGAGCGGGCCGTCTACTTCGCCCACTGGGACGATCAGCGGCTCCACCGCCTCGACCCCGACGCCGACGAGCCGACCGCACTCACCCCCGAACCGCCGTCCCTCGCCGGTTGGCGCTTCGCCGACGGGCGGGAGCACCCGACCGACGACTGGATCGTGTGTGTCCGCGAGCGCCACGGCCCGGCCGGTGACGATCAGCAGGCCGAGGCGATCAACGAGCTGGTCGCGATCCCAGCCCCCCGGCTGGGCCATGCCCCGAGCGCCGATCTGGCGGAACCGACGATCCTCGGTTCCGGCCCCGACCGGACCGAGCCCGACGCCGACTTCGTGGCCGCGCCCCGGTTCTCGGCCGACGGCCGGTGGCTGAGCTGGATCCGGTGGGACCACCCCCGCATGCCGTGGGACGGCACCGAGCTGTGCGTGGCCCCCGTCTTCGGGGGTATGCGCCTCGGGAACGTACAGGTCGTGGCCGGCGGCGCCCACGAGGCGATCCACGGAGCCGACTGGACCGCCGACGGGCGCCTGGTCTACTCCACCGACCGGTCGGGCTTCTGGAACCTGCACGAGTGGACGCCCGGGTCCGACGCCGACCGGCCGATCACCCGTCTGACCGGTGCCGAGATCGGCGGCCCCCAGTGGGTGTTCGGCCTCCAGCGGTGGACCGAGCTGGCCGACGGGCGCCTCGCCGCCATCGTGACCAGAGACGCCACCGACCGGCTCGTCACGATCGATGGCGGCGACATCGCTGAGGTTTCCACGCCGTTCGTGGAGATCGAGTCGATCGCCGCCACCACCGACGGCCACGTGATCGCACACGGTCAGTCGGGCACGTCGCTCGCGGCGATCGTGGAGCTCACGACCGGTGGTGAGCGGGTTGCTGTCCACCGTCCGCCCGATGAGCTCGGCATCGACGATGCCTGGTTCTCCCGCGCCGAGTCGGTCCGGTTCCGGTCCGGCCCCGACGGCGGCCGGGAGGCCCACGCGTTCGTGTACCGCCCCACCGGTCCCGGCGGGCTGGTCGAGGGGGGCGGTGCCCCTGATGTCGGCGAGCTCCCGCCCCTGGTGGTCATGGGCCACGGCGGACCGACGGCCCACGCCACCCCGGCCCTGAACCTGCGGGCGCAGTACTGGACCAGCCGCGGTTTCGTCGTGGCCGACGTCAACTACGGCGGCTCGAGCGGCTTCGGTCGCAGCTACCGACGGCTCCTCGACGACGCGTGGGGCATCGTCGACGTGGAGGATTGCATCGCCATCGCCGAGCGTCTCGCCGACGATGGCGTGGTCGACCGGAACCGCATGGCGATCCGGGGTGGATCGGCCGGCGGGTTCACCGTGCTGCGGGCCCTGACGAGCTCAACCGTGTTCTCGGCCGGCACCAACCTGTTCGGCGTCGCCGACCTCGAAGCGCTCGCCCGCGACACCCACAAGTTCGAGAGCCGCTATCTCGACGGGCTGATCGGCCCGTATCCGGAGCGGCGCGACATCTACGTGGAGCGGTCACCGATCAACCACACCGACCACCTGTCGTGCCCACTGCTCGTGCTGCAGGGGCTCGAGGACGAGATCGTGCCTCCCAACCAGTCGGAGGCGATCGTGTCGGCATTGGCGGCCAAGGGCATCCCCCACGCCTACGTGGCCTTCGAGGGCGAGCAGCACGGCTTCCGGCAGGAGGCCAACATCATCCGGTCCTACGAGGTGGAGCTCTGGTTCTACGGTCGGGTGTTCGGCTTCACCCCCGCCGACCACATCGAGCCACCGGCCGGCGCCGTGGGTCTGTAGACCGCCGATCGGAGTCAGCGGAGATGAGGATGGTCCGACCGCCTGGGCGAACTTGCGGCGGCCGAACATCCCCATCTCTCACTGCCCTCCTCTCCCGACCTCACCCGTGCGGACCGCGGTGTGAACCTGATCGACTGGCCGTCGACGTCGGTAGCTTCCTGGGTGGGGTGGGGATGGGAGATTCGAAGCTCCCTCCAGCTCGACTCTGAACTGGTCGCTGAGCCGCTCATCGAGCCGCCCGACGATGGCGATGGGGGAGTGCCGCCACCGTCGGGTGAATCTCCCGGATCTCGGATCAGCTCGCGATCGGCACGCTGTTGATCGGCCCGCTGTCGAGAGGCACGCTGTCGAGAGGCACGGGCTCAATCGGCAGGTCGAGCGCGATCGGCGCCCCGAGGGGTCGGAGGCATCCGAGCACCTCGTCGGCCGTGGGTCGCCGGTCGGGGTCCGGTGCCAGCATCGATGCCACCATGTCGGCGAGGGCCGGTGCCAGGTGGGCGTCGATGTCGGAGACGTCCGGCTCGGCGTGGTCGGCGAGGATCGTGGACGTGGCCGCCTGGAACAGGAGGCAGCCGAGGGCGTAGAGGTCCATCGACGGCGACGTCGGGGCGCCGGCGAGGTACTCGGGAGCAGCGCCCTGCCGCCGAGCCGTGGCGCCGGTCGGGTACGGGGGTGCACCGACGGCCCGGGTGTAGCGCACGTCGGTGAGCATCGCACCGCATCCGGTCACCTTGACCGCGTCGGGGGCGATGCCGAGATGGGCGAAGCCGACCCGGTGGATGAACGACAGCGTCCTGGCCACCGAGGCGCCGATGGTGGCGACGTCGAGGGGCGGGCGGGTGCCGGTCGGATCGATCAGTTGCGACAGGAAGGGCCCGGCGGCCCGCTCGTAGACCACGAACGGCCGAGGCTCGGTGAGGAGATGGGCTGCGATCGGGCGGGCGATGCCGGGATGCTCGAGCCGGCGGGCCCGCTCGTACTCCATCAGGAGACCACCCCTGGCCTCATCGGCGATCGCCTCGGTTCGGGCGATGTTCACCTCGACCAGGGTCGACGAGGTGGCGTGGAGGGCGAGCCAGCTCTCGGTCAGGTCTCCTCGTCGCAGCAGGCTCGCAACGCGGTAGCCGTGCCCGAGGTCGGTGCCGGTGCGCAGCGGCGCGCTGGCCGGGTCCGTCTCACCGGGAGGCGTGGGCCGGATGGGCGGTGTCGGCGCCGACGGTCGCTCGGGCGACGCAGCGTCGACCGTGGGTAGCCGAGTGCTCGGGTCGGGAAGGGGCGGGGGACCGGGCAGCGCCACTCGGCGCCCGTCGGGGCGCACCCGCGCGAGTCGCCCGGCCTCGAGGAGCAGCACCTGATCGGTGGAGAACATCGCCGGATCGAAGTGCTGCGTGGTCACGATGGTGGTGCGGTCGCGGCCAGCGGCGTTGACCGCCTGGAGCATCTGCGTCTCCTCCCGGGCCGAGAGGTCGCGGAACGGGTCCTCGATGAGCAGCACCGCAGGATTCCGGAGGAGCGCCCTGGCCAGCGCGATGAGGCGACGGGTCCCGGTCGATGGTCCGGCGACGTCGCCCGCGCCGAGCGGGGTGTCGAGGCCATCGGGGGTCTGGCGGAGGAACTCGTCGAGCCCGACGAGGGACGCGACGGCTTCGATCCGGGCCCGGTCGACGGTTGGATCACCGAACGAGATGTTGTCGGCCACGGAGCCGGCCATGATCCAGGGGTCCTTGAGCACCAGCACGATCGACGAGCGGGCGGTGGCCGCTGGGATATCGGTGATGGTGGTGCCATCGAGCGTGAGCGCACCACCGGCCGACGGATACAGGCCCACGAGCAGGCCGAGTAGCATCGCGCTGTCGGTGGTCGACGAGCTGACCACGTGGGTGATCGTGCCGGGCATGGCCTCGAGCGAGACGTCGAGCAGGGTGCCGGTGTCGGGGTTGTCATAGGTGAGCCCAGTCGCGACGAGATGACCCCGATCGCGGGTCCTGGCTCGAGCGGCCGAGGGCCCGGGGTGCGGGCTGTCTGGGCCTCGCCGGGCGATAGCTTCGATTGTCATTCGGGTTCTTTCACTGGAGTTGGACAACTCCATACCGCCGTGGTCATGCCACTCGGCCGAAGCCGTGCGGCGAACGCTATGGCACTCTCTGCGGTCACTCAACCCCTTTCTGTGGCGACATGGAGCGAGGTCTGTCGCGGCGCATGTCCAGGCAACGTGCGTACGCAGGAGTGATGACGGAGCCGGGTGGATCGGGACCGCACGACTGGGTAGACCTACCCAACCTGTTGCCCGGGCCGTGCTGGGTGCGCTCATGGTGCTGATCGTCACGGTGGGCGGTGGCGGCTGCGGGGCCGACAGGTCGGGACCCCCCGTGAACGATGCCGCCGCGTCGGCTACCGCCGCTCCTCCAGCAGCCCAGGTCGACCACCAGATCGACGACCAGATCGACGACACAGCAGCAGGCGAGGTTCGGGTCGGGGCGGAGGTGCTCCGCGACGACGGGTTCGCACCGCTGGCCGGACGCCGGGTCGGGGTGATCCTCAATCACGCGTCGACCGTCGATGGGACCTCACTGCTCGACGTGCTGGTGGCCGCCCCCGAGGTGGAGGTCGTGGCCGCGTTCGGACCGGAGCACGGCGTGCGGGGCACGGACCCGGCCGGTTCGGTCGTCGATGACAGCGTCGACCCTGCCACCGGTGTCTCGGTGTACAGCCTCTACGGTGATCGACGGGCTCCGCCGCCCGAGTTGCTGGCCGCCCTCGATGTGCTCGTGTTCGACCTGCAGGACGTCGGGGCGCGGCCGTTCACCTACATCGCCACGATGGGCCTGGCGATGCGGGCCGCGGCCGACGCCGGGGTGGGGTTCCTGGTGCTCGACCGGCCGAACCCGCTCGGCGGGGAGCGGCTGGCGGGCCCGGTCCTCGACCCGTCGTTCGAGTCGTTCGTCGGGAGCTTCCCGATCCCGTTCGTCCACGGGCTCACCACCGGGGAGCTGGCGATGCTGCTGCAGGGCGAAGGCCTCGTCGACGGACTCGAGACGCTGGAGCTCCAGGTGGTTCCTCTGGCCGGCTGGCGGCGCAGCGACCGGTGGTCGGACCTCGGCCGGGGGTGGCTGCCTCCGAGCCCGAGCCTGCCGTCACCGACGGCGGCCGAGGTGTATCCCGGCACGGTGCTGTTCGAGGCGACCTCGATGTCGGTCGGTCGGGGAACCGACGAGCCGTTCACCACCGTGGGCGCTCCCTGGGTCGATGGGGTCGCGCTGGCCGAGCGGTTGAACGGGCTCGGACTGCCAGGCGTGCGGTTCGAGCCGGCGATCCTCGCCCCGGCCCCGACCGATGCAGTGCCCGACCCGCCCTACGGCGACCAGGAGATCGGTGGTGTCCGGATCGTACCGCTCGACCCGACGTTCCTCCCGTTCGAGACCGGTGTGCACCTGCTCGTGGAAGCCCTGCGCCACGCCGAGGAACGCGGTGCCGGCCCGATCCTCGACCGCCCCGACTTCCTCGACCTGCTCGCCGGTACCGACGAGCTACGACTCGGCCTCACGTCCGGTACGGACGCCGATGCGATCATCGCCAGCTGGGTCGACGACCTCGCGACGTTCGCCCAGCTCCGCCAGCCCTACCTCCTCTACGGCTGATGCGGGAGCCCGTGTGCTAGAAGTGGGCCGTGATCCGCGAGTTGCCCGACGCCAGTGACGTCACCGACCCGGAGCCGTTCGCCGGACCGGACCACCCGATGCGGAAGGTGACTCGCCAGGTTGCCTTCGAGCGAGGCTGGTCACCGGGCCGGGCGGCGAAGATCGCCGAGCTGTTCGACTCGATGGCGGCCGGCTGGGCGGCAGACCACGTCAGCGACGAGCGGAGCGCGCCGGTCCGCGACGCCCTCGCCCGGGGCGGCTTGTCCCACGGTGGATCCTGGATCGAGGTCGGATCGGGAACCGGTGCGGGCACGCTCGTGCTCGACGAGGCGGCCGACCGCATGGTGGCGGTCGATCTCTCGGCTGAGATGCTCGCCAACGCGGTCGACACCGCGCCGCGGGTCAGGGGTGACGCCGCCGCGCTCCCGTTCCCCGACGCCAGTTTCGACGGCGCCCTTCTCGTCAACATGTTGCTCTTTCCCGACGAGCTCGCCCGGGTGCTCCGCCCCACCGGCACCCTCGTGTGGGTGAACACGCTCGGCGATCAGACGCCGATCCATCTCCCTGCGGCCGACGTGGCCCGCGCCCTCCCCGGCGACTGGACGGGGGTGACGGCGCGAGCCGGCATGGGCTTCTGGGTCGCCCTCACCCGAGGCTGAGCGCATCGGCCACGAGGGCCGCTGCGGCCCGTCCCGAGCTGTAGGCCCCCTCCACCTTCGAGCCGCCGAAACCGTCGCCGGCGAGCACGATCGGACCCGACGGGCCCTCGGCCACCACGGCGCAGCGATCGGGGTGGGCGGCCACCGGCCCGGTGTGGGGCCAGCGGACCACTTCGATCTGGCTGATCGTCGCCGGCGCCACCACGTCCCGAGCCGCTGGGAGGAGTGCGTCGAGCACCTCGTCGTCGGTGGCCGACCACAGCGCGGCGGAGCGGCCATGCGCCGTGTGGAACGTCACCGCCGGGACCGGTGAGATCCCCTTCGCCTGGTTGTCGCTGACGAAGGAGAACGTGTCGTCGTCGGCCTGCTGGAGCGCACCGGGCTCGGGCAGGCCGGGTGACCGGTCGAGCACCGCCAGCAGCGCCACGACCTGGTGATACGCGAAGTCGTCGAAGGCGTCGGCGCCCGCTGCCCTGGCCACGCCGCCGGCGTCGAGCAGGGCCGACGAGAGCGGCACGGGTGGCGTGAGGATCACCGCGTCGGCGACGACGACACCGTCGTCACCACTGCGGACCAGCCACCCGTCGCCGTTGTCGCCCGGACGGATCTCGACGACCCCGACTCCGGTCGTCAGCGTCACGCCGCTCGCCACGAGCTCGCCGGCCAGGTGGGTGGCGAGGTTGGCCATCCCGCCGGCGATCCGATAGCGGGGGTAGCCGTCGACCTCGGCGAACCCACGGCACCACTCCTCGACGACGCCGGCGGCCGTCCACCGGTCCACGTCGGCCGCGAGCTCGTCGGTCCGGACCGTGAAGAACTGGGCGCCGTGATCGAAGACGGCGTCGCCGATCGACCGGGTGGCGAGCCGGCCGCCCACCACGCCCGATCGCTCCACCACGACGACCCCTCGGCCACCGTCGGGCGTGCCGTGCCGGACGAGGTCCCGCGCCGCGATCAGCCCGGCGAGCCCAGCCCCCACGATCGCAACCCTCGCCGTCACGGTTTCCTCCGACACGGTCCCGACGCTACCGGCAACCGACGAGCCGTCGCCGCACCGTCGCGGTGCCGTCGCCGCCGCGTGGCGTCGGCGTCGCCGTTGCGTCGCCGCGGGAGCGGCTCGATGTGGAATCGGGCACCAACCATTGCGCTCCGGCGATTTCGTAGCGATCCTCTCTTGATGAGCTGCATCCTTGTTGCCGAGAAGATCGCCGACGCCGGCCTCGACCAGCTTCGGTCACACGGCCACGAGGTGAACGTGCAAGTCGGGCTGTCACCGGACGAGTTGCTGGCGGCGATCGGCGATGCCAACGCCCTCATCATCCGCTCCGCCACCGACGTGACCGCCGAGCTGCTGGCCGCCGCCCCCAACCTCCTGGTGGTGGGCCGGGCCGGCATCGGTCTCGACAACGTCGACGTCGACGCCGCCACCAAGCGGGGCGTGCTCGTGGTGAACGCACCCCAGTCGAACGTGCTGTCCGCCGCCGAGCAGACGATGGCGCTGATCCTCGCCCAGGCCCGCAACGTGGCCCAGGCCGACGCCGCGCTGAAGGCCGGCCGCTGGGAGCGGTCGAACTGGACCGGGATCGAGCTCCACGGCAAGACCCTCGGCATCATCGGCCTCGGTCGGATCGGGAAGCTGGTCGCCCAGCGGGCGGGCGCGTTCGGGATGCACCTCATCGGGTTCGACCCCTACATCTCCGACGACCGGGCTCGGGAGATGGGGGTGGAGCGGGTCGACCTCGACGGCCTCGCCGAGCGGTCCGACGTGATCACCGTGCACGTGGCGAAGACCCCGGAGACGACCGGACTGATCGGTCGCGACTTCCTCGCCAAGGCCAAGGACGGTGTCCGCATCGTGAACGTGGCCCGTGGCGGGATCGTCGACGAGGAGGCCCTCCACGAGGGTCTGACCTCGGGCAAGGTCGGGGCGGCCGGGCTCGACGTGTTCGACTCGGAGCCCTGCATCGACTCCCCGCTGTTCTCGCTGCCGAACGTGGTGGTCACGCCCCATCTCGGTGCCTCCACCGTGGAGGCCCAGGACCGGGCGGGGATCACGATCGCCGAGCAGGTGGCCCTCGCCCTCGACGGCGACTTCGTACCGTTCGCCGTCAACATCGACGCCGCCGAGGTGGCGGGAACCCTCGTGCCCTACCTGCCCTTCGCCGAGCAGCTCGGCGCCCTCCTCGGCGCCCTGGGCCGCGACGCCATCGGGAACCGGTTGGAGCTCCTGTTCGAGGGCGAGATCGGCGGCTACGACAACCGTCTCGTGTCGCTCGCCGCAGCCAAGGGCTGCCTCTCACGACTGGTCGACGAGCCGGTCTCGTTCGTCAACGCCACCGGCCTGCTCGACGAGCTCGGGATCGCATTGGAGGTCACCGCATCGTCGCAGTCGAGAGACTACGTCAACCTGATGACCGTGCGGGGCGAGCACCGCTCCCTGTCGGGAACCCTGATCGGCCTGCGCGACGAGGCCCGCATCGTCCAGATCGACGACCACGCGATCGACGTGCCCCCCTCGACCCACATGCTCATCGTCCGCAACGACGACCGGCCCGGCGTGATCGGCGGGGTCGGCACGATCCTCGGCGACGCCGGTATCAACATCGACAACATGGACGTCGGCCGCGACTGGGATGGCGCTTCGGCGATCATGGTGATCGCCGTCACCGAGAAGGTCGGACCCCACGTGGTCGACGCGCTCGCCGCCAGCGACGGCATCCTGTCGGTCGACGTGATCGAGATCGGCTAGCGGTCCTTCACCAGAACGGCGAGCGCTGCGAGCACCGTCACCATCCCGGTGATCTGCAGCGCGTTGACCGTCTCGCCGTCGAGCACCACGGCGGCCAACGCAACCGAGATGACCGGGCTGAGCAGGGTCAGCTCCGAGATCAGACCCAGCGGTACCCGGGGGTGGGCCCAGTTCATGGCCAGGTGCCCGGTGCCGGGGATCGCCACCATCGCCGCGATCCACCACCAGTTGCCCGGTCCCGGGTCGACGTTGCCGCTGAACAGCAACGCCACCGGCAGCATCACCACCGAGCTGAAGAGCAGCGACACGCCCTGATACTCGATGGCGCCGAGCTCCCGACGGGCGGTCTTCGACGCCACGAAGTACAGCGTCCACGTGGCGAGGGCGCCGACCGCCAGGACGTCGCCGAGGGGGCTCCACGACGGTGATGCGGTGGAGCCGAACACCACCAGTGCCACCCCGACGAGGGCGATCGCAGCCAACGCGAGCTCCCGGGGGGTGACCGATTCACCGAAACGCCGGGAGAAGAACAGCAGCACGGCCACGGGTTGGAGGGCGATGATCATCGTCGCGTTGGCCACCGTGGTGAGCTGGATGGCCGAGAAGAAGAAAGCCAGCTCGAAACCGAAGAACAGCCCGCCCGGCGCCGCCGCCCGGAGCGATCCCACGGTGATCCGCCCGCCGAACGCGAGGAACAGCCCGGCGTAGAGCACGGCCGCGACCCACGCCCGGTGGAGGGCGAGGATCGGACCGTCGATCGCGGAAGCCTTCGCCACCACGCTGCCGATGCCCATCAGCGTGACGGCCGTGAGCACCGACGCGACACCGGCGCCGTCCAGGGCCCGGACAGGGGTGGCGGCGGGCGTCCGCTGACTCGTCACGGTGGGACGCTAGCCGGCGACTACGGTCGCGGGAGAAACGAGGGACAGCGAGAACGAGGGGGAGTGGTGCCGTGGCTGTCGTCGGCTTGACCCACGTCAACATCAACTGCAGCGACTACGAGCGATCGAAGGCGTTCTACGAGCTGCTCGGCTTCCGGGAGTTCTGGCCGGTGCCCGAGACGAACCGTCCCGAGATCGCGGCGGCGGTGGGCATGCCCCCGTACCGGGTGCGGGGTGCCCTGCTGGTGCTGGCGACCGAGGGGGCGGCACCGCTGACGATCGACCTGCTGCAGTGGGTCGAGCCCCACGACGACGCCCCGCCGTACCCCCACCTTTACCACTACGGGATCGCCAGGATCGCCCTCACCTCATCCGACCTCGACGGCGATGTGGCCCGCCTCCGGGCGGCGGGGGTGGAGTTCCTGTCCGACCCGGTCGGACTCGACGCCGGCGACGGTCAAGTGGTGCGGTTCGTGTGCTTCAAGGACCCGGACGGCACCGTGCTCGAACTGGTCGAGCACGGTGCCGGTGGTTCGCTCCCCGGTTGAGTTGGATCAGCGCCGGTTGAAGGGGATCCAGGTCACGTTGTCGAGGCCGTCGAACGAGTTGACCAGCACCCCACCCTCGGAGATCGAGTAGAGGTTGTCGCCTACCACCACGGTCCGCTGGATCTCGGGTGCCCACGACCAGCACCACTCGTCGTCGCGAGGGGCGGGGAGCGTCGTGACCTCGTCGGCCGGTGGCTCCTCGTCGGGCTCGGGGTCGACGAACGAGGCCTCGGCGTCGCCCGACTCCGTGTCCGACTCGGTGTCGGTGTCGGTGTCGACGTCGGTGTCGTCGTCCAGGGGTTCCGGTGCGACCTCGTCCTCGTAGACGATGCCGCTCTCACACTCCGTGGTCTGTGGCTGCGACACCCGGCCGATCTCGGTCAGTTGGCCGTTGTCGGCGTCGACCGCCACCAGCACCACGTCCGAGCCGTTCTCCTCGGTGTTGCGGTTCGGGTCGTAGTCCCACCAGCTCACCGGCACGATCGCCACGTCGTCCCAGTAGGTGAAAGCCTTCGCGTCGTGGCTGACCGGTGTGTAGGTGCTGCCCTGGCTCAGATCGATGGCCGAGTCGAAGTTGACCTTGTCGACCAGCTTCGGGTCGGTCAGGTCGCTGACGTCGAACAGCGAGATCGCCGCCCCGAAGGTCCTGCCGGTGTCGTCGCCGTCGGTGCCGATTCCGAGCAGGTGATCGTCGCCAACCGGGTGGAGGTAGCTGGAGAACCCGGGGATCTTCAGCTCCCCGAGGACCCGGGGGTCGGTGGGGGAGCGGAGGTCGATCACATACAGCGGGTCGATCTGCTCGAAGGTCACCACGTACCCGAGATCGCCGAGGAAGCGGACGGCGAAGATCTGCTCGCCCCGTCCGAGGCCGCCCACCTGACCGACCTGGCGGAGGGCGCCGTCGCCCTCCTCGAGGACGGTCACGAAGCTCTCGCTCTCCTCGTTGCCGCCCCACCACGGGTCGCCGTCGGTGGTCGCCACCCGGAGGTAGCCGTCGTACTCCGACAGCGAGTACTGGTTGAGGAGGTGACCCCGCACCGTGCCCGAGGCGACGTAGTCGGCCCGGTCGGCGTCGGTGATGTCGAAGGTGTGGATCGCGGTCTCGTAGTCGGGTTGGCGGACCAGCTCACCGTCGCCGGCCAGCTCGGGCCAGCTCGGGGTGGCCACGGCGACCCGATCGGTCGAGGCGTACATCGTCTGGGCGTTGGTGAACACCGACAGGGCATCGTTGATGGCGAGACCGTCGTCGAGGTCGGCGGTGAGCAGCACGAGCGATCCGAACCCGGCGAACTCGGCCGGGAGGTGGACCCGGTCGCACTCGACGATCGGGCCTTCGCGGACGGTGTCGCCACCCTCGGTGATCCGGTAGGTGGGGATCCACTGCTCGATCGTCGACCGCTCGATGAGGTCCCGGTTGGCCCGCTCGGCCGACTCGGCCGCCCCCTCGTTCGACGGGTAGACGAAGGCGAACCGGTCGGCGGCCGCGGTGAGCACGATCCGTATCGTGCCGTCGATCTCGCGGGCCGACAGGTAGCTGCCCTCGAACTCGAAGGTCCGCTCGACCTGGCCGCTGTTCAGGTCGATCTCGATGAGCCGCCCGATCGGCGAACCCGGATACCAGTCGACGGGAACCGACCCCTCGAGGAACGGCCGCTCGGTCCAGCCGGAGGTCATCAACAGCACCCGATCGCCCCGGAGGAACATCTGGCCGCCCCAGATCTCGTCGGGTAGGTCGATGGTCTTGGTCAGCTCGGGGGTGGCGCCGGTGGTGTCGATCACCCGGAGCGTGGCACCGGACACGATCACCAACCGCTCACCGTCGGTCTTCACCAGGTCCGCCTCGTCGACACCCGCCTCCTGGTTGTTGGTCTCGGAGAACTCGCCCCCCTCCTCGCCCGCAGCGGCGGTGTCCGCGGTGTCGAAGCCGCCGGAGTCGTCGCCGTCGGCCGCGGCCAGGTTCCCACTCCGGGCGACGGTGGTGGCCGTTGCGGCCTGATCGACGGCCGCCTCGGCATCCTCGGACGCCTCGTCGGTCACGGCGATGTCACCTTCGAGAATGAACGGGTGGTGCTGGTCCTGGAAGCCGTACGGGCCCACCCGCTCCACCGCCTCGTCCTTGATCCGCTCGAGAAGGGCGTCGCAACTGTCGACCGTCTGGAGGCCGGCGGTCAGGATGATCTCGTCGCTGCTGAGATCGGTGGAGGCGGTTCGGTCGGGATCGAGACCGCCCGACCCGGCGCTCGGGTCAGCGGTGTCGGTACAGGCCGTCGCCGCGAGGATCCCTGCCAGGCACGCTGGCGCCAATCGCGTCAGGAGTCGTTTTCTCATGGTCGGTCTTCTTCCTCTCCGGCGGGACGGACTGGTTCGTGCTGCTACGACGAACCCCGCGGCACGCTGGTTCCGGAACGGACATAGATTTTTCTCATGGACGTGGTGACGAGCTACGACGACTTCGTGCTGGCCGTGGGACCCCGGCTGCGGGCCGCACTCGTTTCCGCCTACGGGCTCGAAGCCGGCATCGAGGCCACATCGGAGGCGCTGGCGTACGGGTGGGAGGCGTGGGAGCGGCTCCGCTCGATGGACAACCCCGTGGGCTACCTGTACCGGGTCGGCCAGACCGCGGCGGCCCGCAACCGACGGCCGACGCCGATGCTCGACCGGCCGGCGCCGACCGAGCTACCAGACTTCGAGCCCGACCTCGTGCCAGCACTCGAGCAACTGAGCGAGCAGCAGCGGGTCTGCGCGCTGCTCGTCCACGCCCACGGGTGGTCCCAGGATGACGCCGCCGAGCTCCTCGACGTCAGCCCGGACACGGTTCGCACCCACCTGCAGCGGGGCATGACCCGGTTGCAGCAGCTCCTGAAGGTGAGCCCCGATGCCCCCTGACACCAGCGACGTGTCGCTCGACGAGGTCAGCACCGAGCTCCAGGCCTATGGCCACTGGCTCCGGTCCCGGACCGACGTGGCGCTGTGGGCGGACGATGTCGCACCGGTCGACGAGCACGGCGACGACTGCCGTCGCCGCGGTTCCCGCCCGCCGGTGCCGCCCCGTGTCGCCGCCGGCGTCGTCGCGGCGGTCGCCCTGGTGGTGGTGGTGGTCGTCGTCGCCGGGTTCGTGCTCGGCGACCGGTCCGGGGGTGATCGTGTCGAGGCCGGCCCCGCCGGCCGGGGCGGAGAGAGCAGCGCCATCGAGGGCGGCGACGCGCCCACCTCCGGAACCGGCTCACCCGACCGGCCGGCCGTCGGAACCGACGGCGACCGGACCGGACGCACCGAGGTCGCCCACCAGGCCACCGCCACCGAGGTCGATGCCGGCGCGGTCGACGCCGTGCCGGTGCCGGCCGATCGGGAGCCGGCGACCAGTGTCACCACGGCCGCGCCCTCGGCCCCTGCCGCCGATCATGGCGACGACGGGGCTGCGGACGACGGTGGGCGCCAACCGTGGCAGGCTCCAGCCAACGGGGCGACCGGCTTCCTCGCTCCGGCCGCCGGGTCGGTGCTCGACCTGAACGAGGCCAACACGCTTCGGGTACAACCGGTGCCCGGAGCGACCACCTACGTGTTCGAAGGCTGGCAGGACGGCACGGCGGTCATGTCGACCTCGGTCGACGAGCCGGCGCTCGTGATCCCCAGCCGGTTGGTGGCGACCGGGGCCATGGCCGGGGTGCAGGCCGGCCCGCTGCGCCTCACCGTCACCGCCCGAGACTCGGCGGGCGACACGCTCGGCGTCGGCGAGACCCAGGTGATCGTCGCCGGGTCGGCCCAGCCGGGAGGCGGGGACGCGCTGGGCGACGACCTGTTCCCCACCGACTGACGGCGGTTCCTGCGCGGACGGTCCTGGCGGCTAGCCTCTGCTCTCGCGTCCACTGATCCATCACCCACGCCGTCGCTCGACGACCACCGCCTCGCTGCCCTCCTGGCGGCCGAGGCCGGAGCGGCCCTCGTCGACCTCCGCGACTCGGCCGGCGCCGGTCAGAGCCCCTGGGCCCTGCGGGACCGGGGCGACATGGTGGCACACCACCTGCTGGTCGACCGGTTGGCCGAGCACCGGCCGAACGACATCGTGATGTCGGAGGAGGGAGCCGACGACCGCCGCAGACTCGAAACCGACCGGTGCTGGATCGTCGACCCGCTCGACGGCACCTACGACTACCCGTTCCCCGACTCGATCGAGTGGGCGGTTCACGTGGCGTTGGTCGATCGAGGTCTGCCTGCGGCCGGGTCGGTGGCCGTGCCGGGTATGGACGAGGTCTTCACCACCGACGACGGCCGCCAGCTCGGCGGGCGGGCCGACCGCGATGCCCCGCTCGTGGTCAGCGGCCGCTCGGCCGGCTACGCCGCTGCCGCGGTGGCCGACGAGCTCGGCGGGCGCCTCACCGCCTGCGGCTCGGCCGGGGTGAAGGCGATGCTGGTCGTCACGGGAGCGGTCGACGTGTATGTCCACGCGAGCGGGTTGTGGGAGTGGGATGTGTGCGCCCCCGCTGCGGTGGCGGCCGCCAACGGGCTCGTCGTGACCGACATCGACGGCGACCAGATCGTGTACAACAAGGCCCGCCCGATGGTGCGGGGCCTGGTCATCAGCCGACCCGAGTACGCCGAGCAGACCCGAGCCGTGCTCGACACCCTCGTGTAGGTCCGCTTCCCGTCGAGGCGCTGGCCCCTCAGCCGGCGGCGGCCGGCATCCAGTTCGGGCGGCCGGCCTCGAACGAGCCGATGGCCGCCTCGTGGCGAAGGCTCAGACCGATGTCGTCGAGACCCTCCAGGAATCGTTCCTGGGTGGCGTCGTCGAGCGGGAACGGCTCGCTGAGCCCGATCTCGGGCGCCTCGACGAGCCGCCGCTCCACGTCGATCGTCAGCTCGAGGCCCGGGTTGGCTTCGATCTCCCGGAGGAGTCTCGCGCCCAGCTCGGCCGACACGACCACCGGCACCAGGCCGTTCTTCGTGGCGTTGTTGCGGAAGATGTCGCCGAAGCGGGGGGAGATCACGGCCTGGAAGCCCGACTGCTGGATCGCCCACACCGCGTGCTCGCGCGACGAGCCAACCCCGAAGTTGGGGCCACCGACCAGGATCTTGGCCCCGGCGAACCGCTCGTCGTTCATGACGAAGGCCGGGTCGTCCCGCCACTCGGAGAACAGGCCCTTCTCGAACCCGGTTCGCTCGACCTGCTTGAGCCAGTCGGACGGGATGATCTGGTCGGTGTCGACGTCGGACCGGTCGAGCGGGACCGCGGTGCCGGTGACGATGCGTACTGCGTCCATTGTTTCAGTTCCTTTCGAGCGGGCCGCTCAGGTCAGGTCTGACGGGGAGGCGAACCGGCCCGCGATCGCCGTCGCCGCGGCGACGGCGGGGGAGACCAGGTGGGTGCGGCCACCGCGGCCCTGACGACCCTCGAAGTTCCGGTTGCTGGTGGACGCCGCCCGCTCACCCGGCGACAGCTTGTCGGGGTTCATCGCCAGGCACATCGAGCAGCCGGGCTCGCGCCAGTCGAACCCGGCAGCCCGGAAGATCTCGTGGAGGCCCTCCGACTCGGCCTGGTTCTTCACCGCGAACGATCCGGGGACGACCAGGGTCCGGACGCCGTCGGCCACCTTCCGCCCCTTGGCCACCTCGGCGGCGGCCCGCAGGTCCTCGATGCGGCTGTTGGTGCAGGAACCGATGAAGATCGTGTCGACCGCCACGTCGCGCAGCGGGGTGCCGGCGGTCAGACCCATGTACTCGAGCGCCCGGGCGGCGGCGTCGCGGGCTGCTGGATCGTCGAAGCTGTCGGGTGACGGCACCGCGCCGTCGAGGGCGATCACCTGACCGGGGTTCGTGCCCCACGACACCTGCGGACCGATCGCGGAGCCGTCGAGGCGCAGCTCGGCGTCGAAGGTGGCGCCGGGGTCGGTCGGCAGCGACCGCCAATGGTCGAGCGCCTGCTCCCAGGCGGGGCCCTGCGGCGCGTGGTCGCGGCCCTCGAGGTAGGCGAAGGTGCTGTCGTCGGGAGCGACCATGCCGGCCTTGGCCCCGGCCTCGATCGACATGTTGCAGACCGTCATCCGGCCTTCCATCGACAGGTTGTCGAACACCTCGCCCCGGTACTCGATGATGTGGCCGATCCCGCCGCCGGTTCCGAGCTCGCCGATGATCGCCAGAACCACGTCCTTGGCGGTGGCACCCTCCGGCAGGGCCCCGTCGACGGTGACCGCCATCGTCTTCGGCTTCGACTGGGGGAGCGTCTGGGTGGCGAGCACGTGCTCGACCTCGCTGGTGCCGATACCGAACGCGATGGCCCCGAACGCCCCATGGGTCGCGGTGTGGGAATCACCGCACACCACCGTCATGCCCGGCTGGGTGAGCCCCTGCTCGGGGCCGATCACGTGCACGATCCCCTGACCGGGCGTGCCCATCTCGTGGTTGACGATGCCGAACTCGGCCGCGTTGGCCCGTAGCGTCTCGATCTGCTTGGCGCTGATCGGGTCGGCGATCGGCTGGTCGATGTTCTCGGTGGGAACGTTGTGGTCCTCGGTGGCGACCGTCAGGTCCGGTCGTCGGACCTTGCGCCCGGCCAACCGGAGGCCGTCGAACGCCTGGGGCGACGTGACCTCGTGGACCAGGTGGAGGTCGATGTAGAGCAGGTCGGGCTCACCGTCGCCGCCCCGGCTGACGACGTGGCTCTCCCAAACCTTCTCGGCGAGCGTGCGGGCTTCCTCGGCCATGCGGATCCTCTCTTCTCCAAGATCTGATTCGGTGGTGGCAGGCTCAGACTTCGATGCCGACCACGGTCACGTCGAGCGGGCCGCTGGGGGCCTCGAACGTGACGGTGTCGTCGACCGATGCGCCGATCAGCGCTTGGCCGAGCGGCGACCCTGGCGACATCACGGTCACCCCGTCGCGGCGCTCCTCGATCGACCCGATGAGATACTGCTCCACCTCGTCGTCGCCGGCGTAGCGGAGTGACACGATGCAGCCCTCCTGCACGGTGAGCTCGCCGCTCAGGTCGACCTCGACGATCTCCGAGTTGTCGATGAGGGCGGCGAGGTGGGCGATCCGGCCCTCCATCTTGCCCTGCTCCTCCTTGGCGGCGTGATAGTCGCCGTTCTCGGAGAGATCGCCGAGCTCCCGGGCGGCCTCGATCTTCTTGGCGATCTCGATACGACCGCGGGTGGTCAGGTCATCGTGCTCGGCCTGAAGGCGGTCGAAGGCCTCCCGCGAGAGTTTGGTAACGTCAGCCACCGAGCGAAGTGTACGGGCCCTCAGCTGCGCTGAGCGCCTTGGAGTTTCGGCCTCGGGCCGAAACTGTCCGCGCCCGGAGGTGCGCTCAGCCGGTGCGGGCGCGGGTCAGGTAGCTCAGCGCCACGGCGACGAGCGCCCCCGAGAGCCATGCGGTGACCGACGTGAGGCTGGCCAGGCGGCTGTGGTAGAGGTGCTGCTCGAAGTCGAGGAAGTCGGGCGCGGTGCCGTAGAGCTCGATGTAGTTGCCCCGGCCCAGGATGAAGAGCACAGCGGTCAGCGCCACGAAGTAGATGCCGAGCGAGAGGAACCCTCGGAGCTGGTGATCGCGGGGCCCACCGCCGGAGCGGACCGCCACGGCGACGGCGGCGCCCAGCACGAGCGCCAACCACGGATGGAAGTCCCCCGTCGCCTTCTCCAGCTCGTACCAGATGTAGCCGCCGATCAGGCAGGTCACCGTGGCCACCAGGATCGCGGTGAACACGTCGAGCGAATCGGAGACGGGCATGACCCGCATGCGCGCCGACTTCTTCTTCTTCAGCGGACCATCCGAGCTGGACGGCGCCTGGGCGGCGGCGTCGTGCCACGAAGCGGGAATCGCCTCCGTGGACAGGTCGAAATTCTGGTCTGCTGCCACGTCGACATCATCGGCGACATCATCGGCGGCCTTGAGAACGAGGGGCCGTTCGGCCCCGTTAGGGTTGGAGGTCGCCCTGCGAGAGACAGTGATAGAGATCGTGAGAGGGGACAGACGTGAGCTATCGGGTTGGCATTCTCGGCGGTGACGGTATCGGGCCGGAGGTGATCGCCGAAGGCCTGCGGGTGATCGACGCGGCCGGGATCTCGCTCGACACGGTCGACTACGACCTGGGCGGCGCCCGCTACCTGGCGGACGGCACCGTCCTCCCCGACGAGACCCTCGACGAGTGGCGCAGCCTCGATGCGATCTATCTCGGCGCGGTCGGCACGCCCGAGGTGCCGCCCGGCGTGATCGAGCGCGGGCTCCTGCTCAAGATGCGGTTCGAGCTCGACCTGTACGTGAACCAGCGGCCGTTCGTCACCCCGAGTCACGACTTCGTGGTGATCAGGGAGAACACCGAGGGCACCTATGCCGGCGAGGGTGGGTTCCTCCGCAAGGGCACGCCGCACGAGATCGCCACCCAGGGGTCGGTCAACACCCGGATGGGGGCAGAGCGCTGCATCCGCTATGCGTTCGATCTGGCCGAGCGCCGCCGGAAGCACCTCACCCTCGTCCACAAGACCAACGTGCTGACGTTCTCCGGCGACCTGTGGGAGCGGACGTTCAACGAGGTGGCCGAGGAGCACCCCGACGTCGAGACGGCCTACAACCACGTGGACGCCGCCTGCATCTACTTCGTGGAGGATCCCTCCCGGTACGACGTCGTCGTGACCGACAACCTCTTCGGCGACATCCTGACCGACCTCGGCGGCGCGGTCTCCGGCGGCATCGGGCTGGCCGCGTCGGCCAACCTCAACCCCGACCGGACCGGCCCTTCGATGTTCGAACCCGTCCACGGCTCCGCCCCCGACATCGCCGGCCAGGCCAAGGCGAACCCGATCGCCGCCATACTGTCGGGAGCGCTCATGCTCGACTTCCTCGGCGAGGACAGCGCAGCGTCTCGCATCGTCAAGGCGTGCGAGGCCGTCGCCGGTACCGAGGGGTCGACGTCAGAGATCGCCGACGCCGTGATCGGGCGCCTCTAGAGGCGGGAGTGAACACATGACCGATGAACACATGACCATCGAACGGCTGGGCCACCGCGACCCGGCCTGGCCCGAAGCGGTCGAGATCTTCGACACCACCCTCCGCGACGGCTCCCAGTTCGAGGGGATCGCCCTCACCGCCGACGACAAGCTCCGCATCGCCGAGCAGCTCGACCTCCTGGGCGTGCACTACATCGAGGGCGGCTGGCCGGGGGCGAACCCCCGCGACGACGACTTCTTCCGGCGGGCAGCGGCCGGCGAGCTCGAGCTGACCACCTCGACCCTGGTGGCGTTCGGCTCGACCCGGCGCCCCAAGGGCAGGGTCGACAGCGACGAGACCCTCGCCAACCTCCTCGCGGCCGAGACGCCGATCTGCTGCATCGTGGCCAAGTCGTGGGACTACCACGTGGTGGAGGCGCTGCGGACCACCCTCGACGAGGGCATCGCCATGATCGCGGACTCCGTCGAGTACCTCGTCGGCCAGGGCCGCCGGGTCTTCGTCGACTTCGAGCACTTCTTCGACGGCTACAAGCGCAACTCCGAGTTCACCCTCCGGGCCCTCGAAGCGGCCGCGGTGAACGGCGCCGAAGCGCTCGTGCTGTGCGACACCAACGGCGGGTCCCTTCCCCATGAGGTCGAGGGTGCCACCAGGGCCGCAGTGGAGATGTTCCCGGAGATCGTCGTGGGGATGCACACCCAGAACGACACCGGCTGTGCCGTGGCCAACGCGGTCGCCGGTGTGCGGGCCGGCTCCACCCACGTGCAGGGCACGATCAACGGCTACGGCGAGCGAACCGGCAACTGCGACCTCACCACCTTCGTGCCGAACCTCACGCTCAAGATGGGGATTCGCACCCTCCCCGAAGGAGGGATGGCCCAGTTGACCGCGGTCAGCAACCACGTGGCCGAGCTCGTCAACCTGCCGCCGATGCCCCAGCAGCCCTACGTCGGGCAGTCGGCGTTCGCCCACAAGGCCGGTCTCCACACCTCCGCCATCGCCCGGCGACCAGATGCCTACGAGCACGTCGAACCCGCGCTGGTCGGCAACGGCACCCGGTTTCTCGTCTCCGACCTGTCGGGGCGGGCCACGATCGAGCTGAAGGCCAAGGAGCTCGGCATCGAGCTCGACGGGGCCACGATGAAGATCGTGCTCGCCGAGCTCAAGCAGCTCGAGTACAGCGGCTACCACTTCGAGGCGGCCGACGCATCGCTCGAGCTGCTGATGCGGCGAGCCGCCGGCTGGACCAACGAGTTCTTCGAGCTGGAGTCGTTCCGGGTGATGGTGGAGCACCGCCCCGGCGCCACCACCGACGCCTCGGAGCAGAACCCGCTCGGCCACTACGACGGCGTGGAGACCGAAGCGACCATCAAGCTCCACGTGGAGGGCGAGCGGATCGTGGCCACCGGCGAGGGCAACGGCCCCGTCAACGCCCTCGACGCTGCGTTCCGGGAGGCGGTGCAGGGCCGGTTCCCGAAGCTCGACCAGGTGCGGCTCACCGACTACAAGGTCCGCATCATCGACTCCGGCGAGGGGACCGGCGCCGTCACCCGGGTCCTGATCGACGCCACCGACGGCGAGCGCCACTGGAGCACGATCGGGGTCAGCGAGAACATCATCGAAGCGTCGTGGCAGGCCCTGTCCGACTCGATGGTCTACGCCCTGCTCAACTAGGGCGCTCAGCTCGGGTAGAGCCCGAACCATCCGAAATATGTGGGTTTGACAGCGCTCAGCGCTGTCAAACCCACAAATTTCGCTCGTGTTGCGGTTCAGCCGGCGATCGCCGGCATGACGTCGTCGGTGAAGCGATGGAACGTCTCGTTGCTGAGCGGCGCCGCCATCAGATACCCGAGCGGGATCTCCTCCTCCAGGCGCCGCAGCTCGTCGACGACGCGGGTCGGGCTCCCCCAGACGATGACCTCGTTCACATATCGGTCGACGGGGTCGACGTCGGGTCGGAAGTCGACCGGGGAATCCTCCGCCGTTGGCGATGCATTCCGGGGCTTGCCCACATAGCTCCCGATCATCCAACCGGCGCCCCGCCGAGCGACCGCCTCGGCCTCGTCGTCGGTGGCGGCGATTGCCAGGAGCCGGGCCATCGGGATGTCGAGACCCGACGGGTCATGACCGGCGGCCGTCATCTCGTCGGCCCAGATGCCCCGCTTGCGGGCGATCTCGGAGTGGGAGCTGTGCGGGTCCATGAGGATCGGGAACCCCTCCGACGCCGCCCACCGGATCGAGCCCGGCGAGCTGACCGCCATCCAGGTCGGTGGGCGGGGCCGCTGCGCCGGCTTCGGGAGGAGCTCCACGCCGTCGAACGACACGTAGTCGCCGTGGAACGACGCCCGCTCGGAGCCCCACGCCGCCAGGACCGCCTGGACGTGCTCCCGGAACTTGGCGGCGCTCTCGTCCCTCGCCACCCCGAACGCCCCGAACTCGGTCGCGTCGAACCCGCGGGCCGCGCCCCAGTTCAGCCGACCATGGGAGAGCACGTCGAGGAACGCGAGCTGCTCGGCCAGGTGGAGCGGGTGGTGCAGTCCGGCGAGGGTACCGGCGGTGCCGATCCGGAGCCGTTCGGTCCGCGCCGCCACCTGCATGCCCATCATCGTGACCGACGGGCACACGCTGAACGAGTTGAAGTGGTGCTCGGCCAGCCAGACCGCGTCGTAGCCGGTCCGGTCCATGATCTCGATCCGCTCCAGCGCACGCTGGTAGACCGTCTCGATCGGGGTCCTCCGGCCGGGCCAGCTGAAGAACTGCAGCACACCGACTTTCACAGGCCGATTCTCGCCCCCGCCCCCGGGACCGACCAAGTCGAGGTCAGCCCCCCGGCTTCCAGATCATGAGGATCAGGGCGGCCGCGAGGAGGATCTGGGTGAGCGTCTCGCCCAACATGAGCTTCCGCGATGCGTCGACGCCGGTGTCGTCGTCGGCGAGGCGATCCGCAGCGTCGAGCTCGCCAACTCGCTCCGTCATCGTCCGCACCGCCGGTCGCACGAGGCCGTGGGTGACCCCGACCACGGCGAACCACACCACGAAGCTCGCCGACACCCACGGGTCGCCGAACCCGAATGCATCGTCGCTCACCGCGATCAGCACGATGCCCAGCGGGAGGATCGCATAGAGGGCGTAGTCGGCGAGCTTCGAGACCGCCGTTCCCGCCCCCAAGACCACGCCACCCTCGCCCGACGGGCCGTTGAAGGCCCGGGCGTTGAAGACCCCGTTGGCGATCAGTCCGCCGAACGCCACGATCGATGCCGCCACGTGGAGCAGCAATACCACCCGATACAGCAGTGAGGCGGTCCCCATCGGTCGCAGCTTCTCCCTCGTCGGCTCCGTCGTCTCGAACCGCAAGTCTGACGTATTCGTTTCGATGATCGGTGGACGGTGGTCGCTGCTCCCCGCCGCCCACCGTGCGGGGTAACCTTGCGGCGTGGCAGCTCCTGACTTCGTGCCAACCGATCCGACGCTGCGGGTCCGGACCTATTCGTCGCCCCCTCGACGCAGCGGGTCGTGGGAGGCCGATCGGCCGGGCGACCTGGTCGGCGGGCAACCGAAGGGCAACCGCCTGGGATCGATCGGACCGGACCAGGGGTACGCGTTCCGGCTCGTCCGCGAGATCGAAGACCAGCTCCACCTCGGAGATCTCGACCGCGACGACGCCGTCGCCGGGTGTGTTGCCATCGCGATGAAACGATCGGCGTTGTGCGGCCGGGCCCCCGTCGTCCACGACGTGACCGTCGCGTTCAGCATCTTCGGCTTCCTCGACGAGAACCCCGACCCGGAGCTCGTCGCCGTACGGGAGCGCCTGTTCGCCGAGGTCCACTCGAGCCATCACTACGCCGAGCGTCGCGACCTCGTCGACCTCGTACCCGACCATGTGCTCCGGCAGACACCGGAGGTGGTCGCCAGGACCTACAGCAGCGACTGGCGAGGCAACCTCGACCTCCCCTGAGATGAACTCCCGGAATCCCCGTCGGCAATGAACCGCCGTCGACGAGTGCCGATCTGGGTGTGGCCCGTTGGCATCTGCGTGCTCGTGGTGCTCTATCTCGGGGCGAACTTCCTCGACGTGTGGGCGGCATCGAACGCCGAGTTCGAGCCCGGTACCCACGACGGCGATCCGCTGCGGGCGGCGGTCGTGCTCGGCGCGGCGCAGTACAACGGCGAGCCGTCGCCGGTGCTCCGCTCGCGCCTCGAGGCTGCGGCCCGCCTCTACGAGAACGGCGAGGTGGACCTCGTGGTGGTGACCGGGGGCCGTCAGGCGGCCGACATCACCACCGAGGCCAAGACCGGTTACGACTTCCTCCGGGAGGCCGGGATCCCCGACGACCGGCTCCGACTCGAGGTGCAGGGCGCCTCGACCTATGAGTCGTTGGCGGCCACCGCCCGATTCCTCCGTTCCGAGAGCGTGATGGACGTGGTCCTGGTGACCGACCGCTACCACGCCAAGCGCTCGTCGCTCGTGGCCGAGGAGGTCGGGCTCCGGCCGGTCGTCTCCCTCACACCGCAACCACCATCGTTCCGCCGTCTGGTGCAGGAGTCGCTGGCGGTCAGCGTCGGCCGGGTGATCGGGTTCCGCCGCCTCGACCGGCTCTGACCCCGCGCCGCGCCGGATCCGGGCGAAAACGCTCTGCCAACAGTGGGCGGTGGCGATAACCTGGTGATCTCCATCGGGGATGGTGTAATTGGCAACACATCTGGTTCTGGTCCAGACATTGGGGGTTCAAGTCCTCCTCCCCGAGCAATGTGCGGAAGCGGCGCTAGGCTCACCCGGCGCACGGTTACCGTGCAGAGCACAACCGGCCCCGTTCGTCTAGCGGCCTAGGACGCTGGCTTCTCATGCCAGTAGCACGGGTTCAAATCCCGTACGGGGTGCTGTGGCGGTGAGTTTGCGGAGCAAACTCCAAGGTGGCCGGCTCCGTCCGGCCACCCGCCAGTAGCACGGGTTCAAATCCCGTACGGGGTGCTCAAGGTCGTCGTAGTGTCGTGCCATGGTTCTCGACGGCGATCGCCGGCCAACGCTGAGCGCGGAGCAACTCCGAGCGTTCGGCCGTGACGGCTATCTGGTCGTGCGCGACTTCGTTGCCGAGTCGCTGTTGGTGGAGCTCGACGCCGAGGTCGAGGCGCTCGTCGGATCCAAGCCCCCACCCGACGGCAAGGTGGGGTTCCACCACTACTTGGAGGATCCGTCGTCGCTACCGGTTGCCGACAGGGTGTTGCGGGAGTCGGGGGTGTTGGCACTCGCCGGCGAGCTGGTGGCGCCGCACGGGATCGACCACGCCTTCGACCACATCCAGATCGCAACGAGCATCCACGGGTGGGACCACGAGCCGGGCGGCGGCCACATCGACGGTTACGGCATAGAGGGTCAAACCGAGCCCCACACCTTCACCCTCCTGGCCGGGATCTACCTCGGCGACGAGTCCCAGCCGGGACGGGGCAACCTCTGGGTGTGGCCCGGCTCGCATCTCGGGCATCAGGAGCTCTTCCGGGAGCGAGGTGTCGACGTCCTCCTCGGCCCCGGGTCCCCGGGTGGGCATGCCTGCCTGCTCGACGAGCCACCCGACCTCGGCCGCGGTCAGCCGGTCCTCGCCAACCGGGGTGACGCGCTGTTCGCCCATCACCTCCTCGCTCACAATCAGAGCGGGAACACGTGGAGCCCGTTGCGACGGATCGCCTACTACCGGCTTGCGGCGCAGGGTCACCGGCAACGATGGGCGGCCACCATGACCGACGCGCTCCTCGAGTTCGCTCCGGTCCGCGCCGCACTCGACACCGGGTCGAATCCACCAGCAGGTGAGCATGGACGACCCTGATCGTCGGGCGCTGCGGGTCCGGGCCGCCAACGCTGTGAGCCACACGCGATCCCTCGTCTCGCGAGAGCCGCAGTGGGGTGGCGAGGTCCACCCGCTCGCCGGTGGCTGGCTCGTGCTGGCGGGCCCCGGCATGTACATCAACCAGGCGATGGCGGCGGGTATGGACGTCGAGCTGTCGTCGTCGGATCTCGACCTCCTGCTGGCCCGGAGCGATGCGGTCGGGGTCGCACCGGCGATCGAGGTCACGGCGCTCACGTTGACCGCGAGTCTTCGCCGGATCAGCGACCGGGGCTTCGTGCACGACCCGGGCGCCGACATCACCTCCCTGACGAGGTCGGTCACCGGCCCGACCGTCGACGCCCCGGCCGACGTTCTGGTCCGGCCGGTCGACTCGGACGCTGGTCTGCGCCTCTGGTTGGAGACCAGCGCTCTCGGTTGGGGCCACACGACCAGCGACGCCCGCCGTACCTCGGATGCCTTCGCCGCCGCGGCCAACGCCGTCGACGGCGAGCACATGGTCATCGCCTTCGATGCCGTCGACGAGCGGCCTGTCGGGTGCGCCAGCATGACCGTGCGCGACGGAATCGCCGTGCTGGGCGGAATGTCCACCATCCCAGCGGAACGTCGCCGCGGTGTTCAGGCCGCGCTCATCGGCTATCGCCTCGCTGAGGCGAGCCGGCAGGGATGCGATCTCGCCGCCAGCACCGCCTCGAGCGGCAGCGCCTCCGAGCGCAACCTGCAGCGGCACGGCTTCATCCCCGGGGTCACCATCCAGCGGTTCGCCCCGCCAGCGGACTGAACGCCCGACGATCACCGCCACCCGCCAGCGACCCATCGACATCGGTGGCGCGTCAGGGGGCGGGGAACGCCTCGAGGAAGCGGGCTGCGTGGTCGTAGTCGCCTCCGACCTGCAAGCTGTCCAGCGGGGCGCGGCCGAGGATGAAGGCCAGGAGCCGCTCAGCCGTTCCCGTGATCGTGGCATCCGCCTGCGGGGTCGTCGCTGCGACCGGGTCGACCTCGACCAGGGCACCAGCGGCGCGGATCCGGAACGTTGGTCCATCGACGGCGACGAGGGCCCAGCTCCCGTCGATGGACAGCGTGGCCCAGCGACGTGACGACGTCGGTGCTCGACTCGCCTTCCCCTGGCCGGAGCGTGGCCGGTCGCTGGCGATCTCGTCCGTCCGGGTAGAAGGCGGTGTGCCGACCTGCGAGAGCGTCGCGGGTCATGCGTTCCGAGGCGATCGCCCCCCCGAGCGGCGCTCAACGCTCAGCCGGCCGCCGCAGGTGCCTTGACCGCCTCGCGTGCCCTCGCAGTGCGCTCAGCGAGATCGAGGGGACCGGTAGACTGGGAATGTGCCGGTCCGGGTCAGGGGAGTCGAAGAGGCGTTCGAGTTGTTCGACCTGGCGATCCGCCTCGTGGAGCAGCGCTATCGGCGCGAGCACCCCGATGCAACCGATGAGGACGTGGACCGGCGGGTTCGAGCCTGGCTGATGGACCGTCCCGGGGCACCAGCTGGAGATGCTCCCGGTGTCGTGCGGCGCTCGGACTGAGGGCGTGACGTCCCTGGAGGGCGCTCTACGCCACATCGTCAAATCACTCGCTCGCGAGGGCAAGGGCCATGCATTGATCGGAGGACTGGCGGTCTCGGCTCGCACCGAACCCCGCTTGACTCGCGACGCCGACCTCGTCGTCTCGGTGCTCGATGACGATGACGCCGAGGATCTGATACGGCGGCTGCAGGTCGAGTACGAGGTCGCAGCGCTCGTCGAACAGGAGGCGACCGGTCGGTTGGCGACTGTCAGACTGGCGCAACGCAACGCGCAACGGCCGGTCGTGGTCGACTTGCTCTTCGCCTCGTCTGCCATCGAACGAGAGATAGCTGCTGCAGCCGAGCACATGGAGATCATCGATGGTCTGGTGGTGCCAGTGGCGACGGTGGGGCATCTGATCGCTCTCAAACTCCTGGCGAGAGACGACCGACGGCGCCCAAACGATGCTGACGACCTGGCTTCGCTCCGCGCCGTTGCGACCGATCGTGACTGGGAGCTCGCTGCAGCGGCGGTGGACCTCATCATGGAACGACGGGCCCATCGAGGTAGAGATCTCCGCCAGGCGCTCGGCGAGCTCCGGACTCACGGCGCCTACTGAGCCTCGACGCCACGGAAACGCTGGCTGATCCGGTGGGTCGCTGTCACAATCGCGGGCCATGGCCCAGCTCGCAACGTCCGACGACACCATCATCAGCTACACGGATCACGGCGGGGACGGCCGCCCGGTGCTGCTCGTCCACGGGATCACCGAACGGGCGGCGACCTGGGATCCGGTCGTGGAGGAACTGCGGGCCGACTGCCGGGTGATCACGATGGACCTCCGGGGCCACGGCGATTCGGGCAAGGCCGAGCGCTACGACCTCGAAGCCATGGCCGGCGATGTGGTGGCGGTCGCTGACCGACTCGACGTGCTGGGCACCGTGCATCTCGTCGGGCACTCGCTCGGCGGTGCGGTGGTGACCGCGGTCGGGGCCGTTGCGCCGGTGGCGTCGGTGGTCGACGTCGACCAGAGCCTCCAGCTCGGTGCGTTCAAGGCACAGCTCGCCGAGGTGGAGCCGATGCTCCGAGACGCCGCCTCGTTCCAGGCGGTCATCGACGGCATCTTCGTCGAGCTGGCAGGAACGAAGCTCAGTGACGACGAGCGCACACGCGTCGGCTCGCTCCGCCGGGCCGACCAGGACGTCGTGCTCGGCGTGTGGGATCTGCTCTTCACGATGTCGGCAGCGGAGATCGAGCAGGTCGTCACCACCGCCATGGCTGGCTACGCCGACAGGTCGGTGCCCTACCTGGCGCTGTTCGGGATCGACCCGGGCCCCGACTACGGCTCGTGGCTCGCTGAGTTCATCGCCGGCGCCGAGGTGGACGTGTGGGCCGAGCACGGCCACTACCCCCACCTCGTCGACCCGGCCCGGTTCGCCGCCCGGCTCCGGTCGTTCTGGCCATAGCGCTCGATCGCAGACCGTCGGGCGCGGACTCAGCCGGCGCGCCGACCGCCGAGACCCCAGTAGAACGGACCGGGGGCGGCGGTGACCGTGACGTCCCAGCCGAGCGAACCGAGCCGCCGCTCCAGCGTCGACGGCTCATAGGGGACCTTCACCACCCGGAACGGGGTCCCGTCGGCGAGGCGACGCTCCACGATCGCCGAGTCGGCTCCCTCGATGAGCTCGGCGTCGGTTCGATGGTGGTCGTCGAAGAAGAACACCCGACCCCCGGGGGCCAGGGCGTCGTCGATGAGCGACCAGAACGCCTCGAACCGCTCCGGCGGCACGTGCGAGATCCAGAACCCGAAGACCACCGCGTCGTAGCGCCGATCGGGACGCCAGGTGAACAGATCGGCCTCCACGAACCCGACCGACGACTCGACACCGGCGCTGCGGCAACGGTCCCGGGCTCGGGCCAGCATCTCCGGCGCCCCGTCGACTGCGGTCACCGACTTCGCCGATCGAGCCAGCCCCACCGTCCACCGCCCCGAGCCGCACGCCAGCTCCAGTACGTCACCGGTCGGTTTGAACCCCTCGATCGCGGCCTGGAGCTCGTCCTTGCCGGGAACCGAGATCGCGTGCTGCTCGTACTCGCCGGCCACCGCCCGGTAGTAGGCCTGCTGCTCGACGAGCGGGTCACCACTCATGGGCGAACGATTCGTTCCACGGCATCGACGATAGTGCTGGCCCGGTCACCAGTGGGGGTCCACCGCGGGGTCGCCGGTAGGGTCGCGACGGTGTTGACGAACGGGAAGCGCGCAAGAGCTCGTTGGCGGGCGGTGCTCGCGGCCGGCCTGGCGGCGCTCCTCGCCGTGGCCTGCACCGGCGAGGACGCGACGCCGATCGTGCCAGGACAACCCATCGACACCTCCGACGTCGACGACACGATCGACCCGACCGGTGTCACCACACCCCATCAGCTCGAACCGTCGGAGCAGATGGAGGAGCTCGCCGAGCAGCAGTGCCTCGACGACCCCACGCTGTCGGTGGGGGAGATCCGCGCCGTCGATCCGGTCGACCCCGACCAGGTCCTGGCCACCGTCACCGTCGACTGCGACACCGTCCGCTGAGCGGGCGCCGGCGCTATGGCGCCAACTGGATCCCAATCCACGCCGCCAGCAGGCCGGTCGTGACGGTGGCGACCAGATACAGGGCGGCGGCCCGTCCGTCGCCGGCCCGGGCCATGGCGCCCACCTCGACCGCCACGGTCGACCACGTCGACAGTGCACCGAGCGCCCCGATCAACACGATCGTCGACCACCGCCCGTCGAGCTGGGAGCCGAACCCGGCCAGCCAGGACGCCACCACGTTCACCATGAGGGTGCCGTAGGGGAACGGGCCGTTGAGCCGGTCCGAAACCACGAACCGGACACACGCCCCGATCGAGGCCACCGCGACGACCGCGATCACCGTCACCACCCCGACGACCGTCATCGGTGTCGTCTCCGGGGTGACGCCAGCCGGTACCCGATGCCGGCTGCCAGCACCGCCAGCAGCGGGGTCGCCAACCCGAACGTGGCGGCCCGACGGATGGCTCCGTCGTCGAGCGCCCATGCCATCTCGAGGGCGTAGGTGGAGAACGTGGTCAGGCCGCCGCAGAAGCCGGTACCGAGGAGCAGGTAGCGGTTCTCGGTGATGGGGCGCCGCCCGCGGCGGCGCCGGGTACCGCCGGCCAGCAACCCCAGGACGAGCGAGCCCGCGACGTTCAACCCGAGGACCAGCTCGTCGGCCAGGGTGGGATCGGTGGCGGCGAGCGCACCCCAGCGGGCGAGTGCGCCGAGCGCACCCCCGACGGCGACATAGCGAAGCAACCGCAGTTGCAGCATCGCACCAGTGTGGACTCCCCTGGTCACGGGTTCCTCGATACCCTGCTTCCACGACGACGACGCCGATCGGCGCCGCATCGACCAGGGAGGCGCCCGGTGATCGCAGAGGTGGAGCTGATGGGCAGCCGCGACGGCGTGACCCAGCTCCAGCGTCGCTGGCGGCCCGACACGACCGAGGCGACGACCGCGGCGATGGTGCTCGTGCACGGGCTCGGCGAGCACTCCGGCTCCTATGAGCACACCGGTCGGTACCTGGCCGAGCGCGGCCTCGATGTGCTCGCGTTCGACAACCGGGGCTTCGGTCAGAGCGGTGGTCGGCGGGGCCACATAGATCGATTCAAGACCTACCTCGACGACGTCGAGGACCTCGTGGTGGAACGGCGCCAGCTCGGCCTGCCGGTGGTGCTGCTCGGCCACTCGCTCGGCGGGCTGATCGCCGCCAGCTACCTCGTCGACGGCCGCCCGCCCCCCGATCTCCTGGTGTTGAGCGCCCCCGCGCTCGAGGCGAACCTCCCACGTTGGAAGCGCACCGCCGCCCCGCTCCTGGCCCGGCTCGCACCGAAGCTGTTCGTGCCGACCGACTTCGACCCCGCCGTCCTCACCCGAGACCCCGACCTCCAACCGACCTACGCCGCCGACGAGCTCCGGGTGCGGGGATCGACCGCCCGGCTGGGTGAGGAGTCGTTCGAGGCCATGCGGACCGTCGCCCGCGAGCTGCACCGGATCGACCTACCCACCTACGTCCTCCACGGTGGCGACGACGACCTGGTGCCGCCGAACGCCAGCAGGCCCCTGGCCGAGCTGCCGAACGTCACCTATCGCCTGTGGCCCGGTCTACGTCATGAGTGCTTCAACGAGCTCGAGCGGTTCGACGTACTCGGGGAGCTCGTGGCCTGGCTCGACACGGCCATCCGGCCGGTGGCCGTCGACGCTCAGCGGCCGGAGTCGCGCTCGACGTAACCCCGACCCTCCACCCACTCTGCGCCGAAGTCGTCGGCGTCGGCCGCGGCGTCGGCGTCGATGTCGAACGCCGGGGGTGGTTGGACCGGTTCACGATCCGGTTGCACCGGCGGGACCGCGGGGAGATCCCCCGGCCGGGCCACCTGGGTGGCGCCCGCCCGTCCGATGTCGCCCACGACCGGTTGGACGATCTCGGTGGCCGGAGCCGGTTCGGGCACCGCTCCCGCCGTCGGCGGTGGTTGGGCCGGGACCGGCCGGTTGACTTCGGTGGGTGGTGCTGGCGGCGGTTGGGACGGGATGGGGCTCTTCACCTGCATCGGCGGCGGTTGGGGCGGCACCGGACGGCTGGCTTCGCGTCCGACGTTGCTCCACACCTGCGGGAACTGCCGCGTCGCGTCCAGCGGTGGCTGCTCGGGCGGCCCTGGTGCCCTCGGCGGACGCCCGAGGCCCGGCGTCCACTCGTCGAGGTAACCGGCGCGTTCCTCGTACGGGCCCGGTCGGGAGGGAACCTGTCGAGCGACGGGGGAGGCCGCCGGCGGTCGCCCGGCATCACGAACCGGGGGTTGCGCCGCAACCGACGCCGCCGACGGCACGAGGCCCCACCCACCGTCGGCTCGCCGGACCGGCGCCGACGTCCGATCGAGCTGCGCCGCTGGCCGTCGCCGCTCGAGCGCAGGCCAGAAGAAGCTGAGCAGCAGCAGGCCCACACCGATCCCGGCGAGGGTCACCGCAGGGCGGATCATCGCCCCGAAGAACACGTCGATTGCCGCCATCGCGATCGCGACCGACGACGGCGCGACCTGTTCCAGCACCCACGGCAACGCGTAGGCGGCGGCGATCCAGAACGCCGACGCCGCGATCGCCCAGAACGCCACCCGCCGCAACGCCGCCGCCCGGTTGCGGGCGAGCACGAACGCGGTGGAGATCCCCACGATCGCCACGACCGCCCCGATGAGCGTGAACCGGTCGACGGCGCGCTTGACCGTGCCCAGCCACGACAGACCGGCGCTCGGCAGCTCCACCTCGAGACTCGGCGTGGGTGGGAGGAACTGCTCGAGATCGGGCTGCTGGGCCACGACCGCATCCCGCCCCGCTTGGCCGAGGGCGGCCGCGTCGAGCATCACCGGCTCGTCGACGCCGTTGAGGGCGTTCTGATGGACCTGTACCAGACCATCGCGGATCAGCGCCTCCACCCGGGGGTCGTCGAGGGCGTTCGCCGCCCCCTCCTCCAGCACATCTCTCGCCACCGGCACGTCGGCCGGGATCTGGGCTTCGGCCGAATCGGCGAGGCGATCGATGATCGTCGCCCGGATCTCCTCGTTGTCGAGCAGGGTGTCTGCCAGGCGCTCGGACCGGCCGGGATCGAGGACGGTCCGCGACATGACGAACCCCGCCCAGCTCGCGGTGGCCACGAGGAGCGACAGTCCCATGATCAGCGATGCCAAGCCTCGGCGCATCAGCCCTCCTGTCGGCGGCGCGGTTCGGTCGTCCAGTATCGCACCAGATCGTGGCGTCGAACGGGCGACCCTGATACATCGAGATCCGAACGGGGTCTCGTGGAGCCACCAGCGGCGCCCCGCAGAGCCAATAGGGTGCTCGGCAATGTCTCTCCTCGACAGCGTCATCCTGCTCGTCGGCGGCTTCCTCGCCGGTGTGATCAACGCGATGGCTGGCGGCGGCTCGCTGATCACCGTCCCGTTGCTCACCCTCGTGGGCGTCGACGGCAATGTCGCCAACGGCACGAACAGGGTCGCGGTGCTCGTCCAGAACGCCAGCTCGGCGTGGGGTTACACCCGCAAGGGGTTCGGGTCACGGCGCGATGCCGTGACCGTCCTCATCCCGGCAGCGTTCGGGGCGCTCGCCGGCTCGTTCTGGGCCTCCCAGATCGACGACCAGCTCTTCGAGCGTCTCTTCGGACTCCTCATGCTCCCCCTGCTGGCGCTTTCGATCTGGAAGCCAGCGGCCAGGACGGCGGAGAAGCCGTGGCCGTTCTGGGTCAGCACGCTCGCCTTCTTCGGGATCGGGATCTACGGGGGTGCGGTCCAGGCCGGCGTCGGGCTCATGCTCCTGCTCGTGCTGGCCAGGGCCGGGCACGACCTCGTCACCGCCAACGCGATCAAGACGATGGTGATCCTGGCCATCACCCTGATCGCAGTGCCGGTCTTCATCGCCAACGGTCAGGTTCGCTGGCTGCCGGCGCTCGTGCTCTCGGTGGGGACCGGGTTGGGGGGTTACGCCGGCGCCAACCTGGCGATCGCCCGGGGTGAGCAGTTGATCAGGCCGGTGCTGGTCGTGGTGGTCGTGGCGCTCGCCGGCGACCTGCTCGGCCTGTGGAGCCTGAGGGTCTGAGCATGGTCCTCGTCGATCTCGACGCCGTCACGATGACCCGTCCGGGGCGCCCGCTGTTCGAGTCGCTGTCGATGACGGTGGCGGCGGGCGACCGGCTCGGCATCGTCGGGTTGAACGGCACCGGCAAGTCGACCCTGCTCGGTGTCATCGCCGGGACTGTGGCGCCCGAGGCGGGAACGGTGCGTCGGGGGCGTGACGTTCGCATCGCCACCCTCATCCAGGAGCCCGTCCTCCCGAGCGGAACCGTGCTCGACGCCGCGACCCCCGACGGGGCGGAGCGGTGGGAGGCGGCAGCGGTGCTCGACCGGCTCGGCGTGGGCGTCGATCTCCACGATCGGTCCACCGGCGAGCTGTCGGGCGGTCAGGCGAAGCGGGTCGCGCTGGCCACGACGCTGGTGTCGATGTCCTCAGACGAGCGGGGCGCGAACGACCTGCTCATCCTCGACGAGCCAACCAACCACCTCGACATCGACGGCATCGCCTGGCTGGAGGAGCGCCTGGCCGCGATGCCCGGCGGGCTGGTGCTCGTCACCCACGACCGACACCTCCTCGACGCCACCGTCACCTCGATCCTCGAGCTCGACCGGGGCACCGGTCACCTGCACGACGGTGGCTACGCCGCCTACCTCGCCGGCCGGGCCGAACGGGAGGCCCGGGCGGTCGAGGCGGAGAAGGTTCGCCGCAACCTCGCCCGGCGGGAGCTGGAGTGGCTCCGTCGGGGCGCCCCGGCCAGAACGAGCAAGCCGAAGGCCCACGTGGAGGCGGCGAAGGCGATCGTCTCGGCCCGGGCCCAGGAGCCGGCCCGAGCCGACGACCTCGACCTCCACCTCGGCACCCCGCGTCTCGGCGACAAGGTCATCGACCTGGCGGGCGTGGCCCACGGCTGGAACGACGAGCCCGACCTCTTCACCGGGGTCGACCTGTCGCTCGACCGCCGCGAGCGGCTGGGTGTGATCGGCGTGAACGGCACCGGCAAGTCGACGTTGCTCGACATCATCGCCGGACGGCTCGAGCCCCGGGTGGGCACTGTCGACGTCGGTCCCACCGTGCAACTCGGCTACTACGATCAGCTCGGACGGACCCTCGACGGCAGCCTCACCGTGCTCCAGACGATCGCGGGACCCGACCAGCCGCCCGACTGGACCCACGGTCGGCTCGCCGAGCGGTTCTGGTTCGACGACGACGCCCAACGCAGCCCGGTGGAGCTGCTCTCCGGTGGCGAGCGTCGACGACTCCAGCTCGTCATGACGCTGGCCGCCAAACCGAACGTGCTCCTGCTGGACGAGCCGACGAACGACCTCGACGTCGACACGTTGCGATCGCTCGAGGACCACCTCGACGAGTGGCCGGGGGCACTGCTGGTCGTCAGCCACGATCGAGCGTTCCTGGAACGGACCGTGGCCGACGTGGTCATCCTCGATGGTCACGGCTTCGCCGGCCGGCGAGCCGGCGGCTACGCACGATGGGAGGAGGAGCGTCGAGCGGGTCGATCGCGAGGGCGGGCGCAAGGACGGGGGCGAGACAGCCAGGGGTCGCCGGCACAGCGGTCGGCGCCGAAGGCGTCGGAGGCGACGCGGCGGTCGAAGGCCGCAGGCAGGAACCGGAGCACGCTCGGCCACCTCCTGCGGGAGACCGAGAAGGACCTGCGCCGCCACGAATCGCAGGTCGAGCGCCTCACCGGCGACCTCGAACGGGCCACCGGCGAGACCCCACCGCAGCCCGAAACGCTCGCCGAGATCGGACGATCGCTGGCCGCCGCCCAAGCCGAGCTCGCCGACGCCGAGGAGCGTTGGCTCGAGCTCGCCGCCGAGATCGAAGACCGCTGAGATCGCGGACCGCGGCGATCTCGGACGGTGCGGTCGGGCGGGCTACAGCGTCCAGAAGGGGTGGGTCGAGGTGTCCGACGGCGTGGTCAGGATCTCGGGCCCGTCATCGGTGATGAGGATCGTGTGCTCGAACTGGGCGGTGCGGCCACCGTCGACCGTGGTGGCGGTCCAACCGTCGGACCACATCTGGGCCCGCCACGACCCCGCGGTGATCATCGGTTCGATCGTGAACGTCATGCCCGGTTCGATGATGTCGGTCTGGCGGGGGTTGTGGTAGTGGCAGATCTGGAGATCGGTGTGGAACTGCTCGCCGATCCCGTGCCCCACGAAATCGCGGACCACCCCGAAGCCGTGCCCCTCGGCCTCGTCCTGGATCGCCCGGCCGATCTCGTTGAACTGCCGACCGGGGCGGGCCGCCTCGATGCCGCGGAGCAGCGAGTCTCTGGTGACCACCACCAGCCGGTGCGACAGCTCGTCGACCTCGCCCACGAAGAACGTGGCGTTGGTGTCACCGTGGACGCCTTCCTTGAAGAGGGTGACGTCGAGGTTGACGATGTCGCCGTCGGCCAGCGGGCGGTCATCGGGTATGCCGTGGCAGATGACCTCGTTGACCGACGTGCACAGCGATTTCGGGTAGGGGGGTGCGCCGCTCCCACCGGGGTACTCGAGCGGGCTCGGGTAGGCGTTGCGGGCGATGGCAGCCTCGTGGCAGGCGGCGTCGATCTCCTCAGTGGTGACGCCGGGCCGGCACAACTCGCCGAGCATCGCCAACGTGTCGGCCGCGTCGCGGCCGGTCCGACCCATCCGCTCGATCACGTCGGGCGACTTGACCCGTGGCTCGTCCCAGCGCTCCAACAGGCCGCCGTCGGCCCAGGTCGGCTTGGCGATCGAGTCGGGGATGGGGCGAAGCGGCGAGATCTTCCCCGGCCGAACGGGGGCCGAGGCGTTCTTGTGGCAGCGCTTGAACTTCTTGCCGCTGCCGCACCAGCACTGCTCGTTCGCCTTGGGGAGCACTCGCATCTCTGCCATTGTAGAGCCCGAGTCCGGGTGGGACGCCTTGCGGGGCCCGAGGACGGACCGTGGGCGCGACCTAACAGCAGGCCGGCGACGGCCGATACTGGGACCGGGAGGACCTCCGACCGATGGATGATCGCGAAACCCGCCGGACGAGATCGTTGAGGGACAGCCAGGTGAACGACGCAGAGGTACCCTTTGTCCACATGGCGCCGTCGTTGTCGGGCCGGATCCTCATCGCTCGGCCGGAGTTCCACGATGACACGTTCTGGTCGACGCTCACGCTGATCCTGGAACACAGTGACGAGGGCGCGCTCGGGCTCGTGCTCAACCGCCCATCGCGCCTGGCGATGGGTGACGCCTTCCCCGACTGGGAGGAGATGGCGGCCCAACCCGATGTGGTGTTCGCCGGCGGCCCGGTCGATCGGGATGCGCTCATCGCGCTGGGTCGGTCCGACGAGACGGAGGGGGCCCTGGTGCTCGGTGCCCACTCGGTCGACCTCGATGAACAGCCGGCGCTGGTCGCCGCTGAGGGCATCGCCGAGGTGCGGGTGTTCGCCGGTTATGCCGGATGGGCGGCCGGGCAGCTCGAAGGCGAGATCGCCAACCACTCGTGGTGGGTGGTCGACGGTCAGCTCGGCGACCTGTTCACCGACGACCCGTCACGGCTGTGGGCCAAGGTCCTCCAGCGCGAGGGGGGCGAGCTGGAGTGGTACGCCCACTTCCCGCTCGACCCGTCGGTCAACTGAACACGTTGACCCCCCGCTCACAGCTCTGCTGCTCGCAGGGCGGCGTAGCCAGGCTTGATCAGCTCGTCGATGATCCGCAATCGTTGCTCGAAGGGCCAGAACGCACTCTTCATGGCGTTGATCGTCAGCCACTCCATGTCGTAGAGGGTGTAGCCGAACGCCTCGCGGAGCTTGATGAACTCGTCCGACAGGCTCACATCGGACATGAGCCGGTTGTCGGTGTTGACCGTCACCCGGAACCGGAGTCGGCGGAGCAGGCCGATCGGGTGGTCCTCGATCGAGGAGGCCGCCCCGGTGTTCACATTCGACGTCGGGCACATCTCGAGCGGCACCCGACGATCGCGGACATAGGCTGCGAGGCGTCCGAGCTGGGCCCGGCCGTCGCCGTCGAAGGTGATGTCGTCGACGATGCGCACGCCGTGGCCCAGGCGCTCGGCCCCGCAGTAGTGGAGGGCCTCTGCGATCGATGGGAGGCCGAACGCCTCCCCGGCGTGGATCGTGATGTGGAAGTTCTCCCGCATGACGAGCTGGAACGCGTCGAGGTGGCGGCTCGGCGGGTGACCCGCCTCGGCGCCGGCGATGTCGAAGCCGACGACGCCCTCGTCGCGGTGCCGCAACGCCAGCTCGGCGATCTCGTAGGACCGGGCGGCCGTCCGCATCGCAGTGCACAGCGTGCCGACCGTGAGCGTGGTGCCGGCCGAGCCGATGCGGAAGCCCTCCAGCACCGCCGCCACCACCTCGTCGAGCGTGAGCCCCTCGGCCGTGTGGAGCTCGGGGGCGAACCGCACCTCGGCATACACCACACCGTCGGCCGCGAGGTCCTCAGCCGCTTCGGCCGCCGCCCGCATGAGCCCGTCCTTCGACTGGGTCACCGCCACCGTGTGGGCGAACGTCTCGAGATACAGCTCGAGGTTGCGACGGTCGGCGCCTCGTGTGAACCAGCGGGCGAGGTCGTCGGGGTCTTCGGTGGGAAGCCCGTCGTAGCCCTGCTCCTCGGCCAGCTCGATCACCGAACGGGGCCGCATCCCCCCATCGAGATGGTCGTGGAGCAGCACCTTGGGAGCGGCGATGGCGGGGTCGATCGAGGGGGAGTCGGTCTCGTCAGCGGGCATAGCTCATGATACGCGTCGTGGGGGTCGACGCCGACGACACGCTGTGGCACTCGGAGAGCCACTTCGCCGTCACCGAAGAGCGGTTCCGCACCCTGCTCGAACCGTGGATCACCGGCGACGACGTGTCGGCCCGACTCCTGGAGCGGGAGCGGTCGAACCTGGAGGTGTTCGGGTACGGCCCGAAGGGCTTCACGATGTCGATGATCGAGACCGCGATCGAGGTCACCAACGGCGACCTGCCGGCCTCCGCGATCCAGGAGGTGATCGACTGGGGGAAGGAGCTGTCGAGCCATCCCGTCGAGCTGCTCGAGGGCGTCGCCGACACGATCGACGCCCTCGGTCAGCGCTACGAGCTGTTCCTCATCACCAAGGGCGACCTGTTCCACCAGGAATCGAAGGTGGCGGAGTCGGGGATCGCCGACCGGTTCGAGCGGATCGATGTGCTGTCGGAGAAGTCCCCGGACGCCTACCGCCGGGTGCTCGCCAGCGCCGGGGTCGACCCGGCGGAGTTCGTGATGGTCGGCAACTCGGTCCGGTCCGACGTGCTCCCCGTCATCGAGATCGGGGGTCGGGCCATCCACATCCCCTACGACATCACCTGGACCCACGAGGTGGTGGAACCGGGCTCGTGTGAGATCACGTGGCCTCAGCTCACCAGGTTCGGCGAGCTCCCCGCCGCCCTCGCCGCGCTCACCTGACTAGCGCACCGCCCGGATCACGGGATCGGGCACGGGCCGGGGCTCGTCGCCGATCGTGATCGCGTCAGCGAGGCGGGCCGCGGTGGGCTCGATCGCGGTCCGATCGTCGGTGTGGAGGATCAGCAACGGCTGGCCGGCTTCGACCAGGTCGCCCGGCTTGGCCGCGCACTCGATACCGGCGCCGTAGGCGATCGGGTCCTCCTTGCGGGACCGGCCGGCCCCGAGGCGGACTGCGGCCTGGCCGACCGCCAGCGCGTCGAGGTCCTGCACGTAGCCGTCGACCGCGACGGTGATCTCGTGGCGGTGGCCGGCGACCGCCCGGGGGGCGTCGAGGTCGCCACCCTGGAACCGGACCATCGCGGCGAATGCGTCCGCTGCGGCGCCACTGTCGAGCACCTCGGCCACGTCCACGTCGAGCCCGGCCAGCGACGCCATCTCGGCCGCCAGCGCCAGGGTCACGGCCCGCACGTCGGCCGGTCCGCCGCCGGCCAGCACGTCGAGCGACTCGTCGACCTCGAGCGCGTTGCCCACCATCCGGCCGAGGGGCCAGTCCATCCTCGTGAGCAGGGCGACGGTGTCGATCCCTGCCGACCTGCCGATACCCACCATCGTCTCCGCCAGTTCCTGGGCCCGGTCGACGTCGGTCATGAACGCCCCCCGGCCCACCTTCACGTCGAGCACCAGCCTGGAGGTGCCCGAGGCGATCTTCTTCGACATGATCGACGACGCGATCAGCGGGATCGAGGCCACCGTGCCGGTCACGTCACGGAGGGCGTAGAGCTTCCGGTCGGCGGGTGCGAGGTCGTCGGAGGCGGCGGTGATCACCGCGCCGATGTCGGTCAGCGCCTCTCGGAGGCGATCCGCATCCAGATCGGCCCGCCATCCCGGTATCGACGCCATCTTGTCGATCGTTCCCCCGGTGTGGCCAAGCCCGGGCCCGGCCACCTGGGGCATCGCCGCCCCGCAGGCCGCCATCAACGGGCACAGGATGAGGGAGATCTTGTCGCCGACGCCGCCGGTGGAGTGCTTGTCGACCTTCGGTCGCTCGAGCGAGCCAAGGTCGACCCGGGTGCCGCTGTCGATCATGGCGTCGGTCCACACGGCGAGCTCCTCGCCGTCGAGGCCGTTGAGGAAGATCGCCATGCACAGCGCCGCGGCCTGCTCGTCGGCCACGACACCCTGGGTGTAGGCGTCGATGAACCAGCGGATCGCGTCGTCGGGGAGACGCTCGCCGTCGCGCTTCGCGATGATGACCGACGTGGCGTCCCAGTCGGCGGCCATCAGCCGTCGGCCAGCCGGTCGGGGGTGAAGCCGCCAGGCAGCAGCTCGGACAGCGGTCGGGGGGTGCCGTCGCCGTCGACGAGGCAGTCACCGCCGCCGTGCTCGAACAGGAGCTGCCGGCACCGGCCGCAGGGTGTGCACGGCGCCCCTGAGCCGGACACCACGGCCACGGCCACGAGCCGCCCGCCGCCGGTGCGATGGAGGTCGGCGACGAGCCCGCACTCGGCGCACAGGGTGAGGCCGTACGACACGTTCTCCACGTTGCAGCCGCTCACGATCCGCCCGTCGTCGGTGAGGCCGGCGGCGCCCACCGAGAACTCCGAGTAGGGGGCGTAGGCGTTCCGGCAGACCTCGTCGGCCGCGGCCCGGAGCTTCGTCCACATCGCTGCGTCCACCGCAGGAGCTGCGGGATCAGCGGGTTCAACGGGTTCCATAGATCCGATCGCCGGCGTCGCCGAGGCCCGGCACGATGTAGGCGTGATCGTTCAGGCGCTCGTCGAGTGCCGCGAGGGTGATGTCGACATCCGGATGGGCGTCGTGCACGACCGCCACCCCTTCGGGGCAGCCGATGATCGAGAGCAGCTTCGGCGGGCGGCACCCGTCCTCGGCCAACATGTCGAGCGCCCGGACCACGCTCCCACCCGTCGCCAGCATCGGGTCGACGAGGAGCACGTCGCGCTCGGCGATGTCATGGGGGAGCTTGCGGTAGTACTCGACCGGCTGATGGCTGTCGGGATCCCGGTACAGGCCGATGTGGCCGACCCGGGCGTGGGGGATCAGCGTGAGGATCGCCTCCACCATCACCAGACCGGCCCGGAGGATGCCGACCACGGCCGGCGACGGTCCGGCGAGCATCGGTGCCCGGGTGGTGGTGATCGGGGTCTCGACGTCGACGAGCTCGACCTCGAGGTGGCGCAGCGCTTCGTAGGCGGTGAGCAGGGTGATCTCGGTGCAGAGCGATCGGAACGAGTCCGAGGGTGTCTCCACCCGCCGCAACATCGACACCTTGTGGGCGACCAGCGGATGGTCGACGACGGTCAGTTGGCCCCGCTCGTCCCCTCCGCTCACAACCGACGACCCTGCAGTGCGGCCTCGGCCCGGCGGGCGAGCTCGCGGGCCTGCTCCAGATCGTCGCCGAGGGCGGTCACGTGACCGAGCTTGCGGCCCGGCCGCGGCAGCTTGCCGTACAGGTGCACCTGGGCCCCCTCCACCACGAGCGCGTCTGGCAGGTTGTTGGCCGGGTCGATCCCGTCGAGGCCGCCGATCACGTTGATCGTGACCGCGGCCGGCGTGTTGGCCCACGTCGGACCGAGGGGGAGGTCGAGGATCGCCCGAACGTGGTTCTCGAACTGCGACGTGGGGCTGCCCTCGATCGTCACGTGCCCCGCGTTGTGGGGCCGGGCGGCGAGCTCGTTGATGACGAGGCCCTCGGTGGTGAGGAACAGCTCCACGGCGAGCACACCGACGGCGTCGAGCTCGTCGGCGAGTCGGAGCGACAGCTCGCGAGCCTCCATCGCCACCCGATGGCCGATCGCCGCCGGTGTCCGGATCTCGCGGCACCTGCCGTCCTGGTTGATCACCTCGGTCACCGGGTAGGAGCGGGCGTTGCCCCCCGGCCGGCGGACCACCAGCACCACCAGCTCCTTCACGATCGGCTGGTAGCTCTCGGCCATCAGCTCTCGGTCCGCCTGCTCCGCCAGCACCCGCAGGGCCTCGCTGCGGTTCTCCACGATCCACACGCCGCGCTGTCCGGGGAGTCCCGCCCGGACCGACTTGATGACCACGGGGAACCCGTTTGCGGTGCTGAAGTCGAACACGTCGTCGGGGCCGCGGATCTCGCTGAACGCCGGCACGGGGAACCGCCGGTTCGACAGGATCCGACGTTGGTGGAGCTTGTCGAACGCGGCCCGGATCGTCTTCGTGCCAGGCCTGACGACGGCGCCGTTGTCCTCCATCATCTGCACCAGGCCGAGATCGAGTCGCTCGTGCTCCACGGTGAGCACCTCGCAGTACTCGGCGAACGCCGCGAGGGTGTCGGGATGGCTGAACAGCGCCTCCGGCGCAGCCTGGGCGGCCGAGTCGTCGACGTGCTCGGCGAGGAGGCGGGGCGTGATGCCGAGCTTCAGCGCAGCCTGGTGGGTCATCCGTGCGATCTGGCCAGCACCGACGATGCCGAGCCGATAGGGGGCGGGGAGGTCCGGTCGCACCGTCCCAACAGTAGCCGCCGGGTCACCGTTGGCGGGGGGAGCACCGGCTACGTTCGGTCACACGATGGCTGCGGACGACGATCCCCTCCTCTCGTCGCGGGCGAGACGGCGACTCCTCGTCGCCCTGGGCTACGGCGCTGCCAACGCCGCGCTCGCCGGCATCGTCGGTTTCCGGGCGGCCGTACCGGCTGCGGAGGCGTCGCCCCGGGCCGACCCGGCAACCGCGCGGGCGGGCGACGTCGACCCGGCCGGTACGGCCAGGCTCGACGGTCTCACCGACCGCCTCCAGGCCGGCGTGGCCCCGGCCGTCCCCGGGGCCGAGCCCGAACCGCCGGCCGGTCATCGCTACGACCTGGTGATCGCGGGTGGTCGCGTGATCGACCCCGCCTCCGGGTTCGACGCCGTCGCCGACGTTGGGGTCGACGGCACCACGATCCGGGCGATCAGCGGCGAGCGATTGGAGGGATCGGAGCGGATCGACGCCGCCGGCCGAGTGGTCGCCCCCGGCTTCGTCGACCTGCTGTCGTATGAGCCGAACCCGTTTGGGGTCTGGTACAAGGTCGCCGACGGCGTGACCACCAACCTGGCGATGCACGGTGTGAACAACTATGCCGATGCGTTCTTCCGTCGCTACGAGGGCACGTCGCCCATCCACTACGGCGGCGCGTTCCACCAGCACTTCATGCGGGCCACCGAGGTCGGGGTCGGGGTGGAGGACGAGCTGACCGGGGTGGAGCTGCGCACCTTCGAGTCGCTCCTCGAGGCCGAGCTGGCCGCCGGGTTCGCCGGGGTGTCGTTCTCCCCCGAGTACGCGCCGGGCACCACCACCCGGGAGATGATCCGCCTCGCCCAGGTGGCGGCCGAGTTGGGTCACGTCGCATTCTTCCACGTGCGCCACTCCGACCCGGAACCGCCCGGCACCAGCGCCGAAGCGGTCGACGAGGTCCTCGACGTGGCCAGGGCGACCGGTGCCGCCGTGCACATCGAGCACCTGTCGAGCACGGGGGCGACCCATCACATGGCCGAGACGCTCGACAAGCTCGATCAGGCGAGGGCGGACGGGATCGACGTGACCGCCTGCCTCTACCCCTACGACTTCTGGGGCACGTTCCTGGCCAGCTCACGCTTCGCCCTCGGCTGGCAGGAACGGTTCGGCCTCGACTACGACGACCTGCAGATCGCCGGCACCGAGACCCGGCTGACGAGGGCGACCTACCGGCGGGCGCTGAACGACAACGAGCTCGTCGCCGCGATCGGCTCGATCCCCGAGGAGGAGGTGCAGCTCGCCCTCCGGCGCCCGTGGACGATGGTGGCGAGCGACGCGATCCTGAACCTCGATCTCAACAATCACCCGCGAGCCGCCGGCACGTTCGCCCGCACCCTCGGCCGGTACGTCCGCGAGCTGGAGGTGCTCGACCTGCCGTCGGCGCTCTCGAAGATCACCTACCAGCCCGCCGCCCGGGTCGAGTCGATGATCCCGGCGATGAGCAGGAAGGGCCGCGTCCAGCGGGGAGCCGACGCCGACCTCGTCGTGTTCGACCCGAACACGATCGCCGACCGGGCCACCGTGGCCGACCCCGGCCAGACATCGATCGGTATCGACTGGGTGCTGGTGGAGGGAACGGTTGCGCTGCGCAACGGGGAGCTCGAGCGGAGCACCCGGGCGGGGCGTGCGCTACGCGGTGTTGTCGAGCGAGTGGCCGAGTGACGCCCTGATCTGATCGGCGTAGTGCTCGTGGGCCACGCCCTCGCTGTCGAGCCCGTCCACGAACGCCTGGAACACGTGCACGGTGAAACCCCGGTGGGCGTGCGACTCCTCGGCGGTGATCATCGCGTTGACCGCCGGGGAGTGGAAGCAGCGGTCGAGTCCGTGGAGCAGGAACTCGCCCAACTCGGTGTCGAGCGTCCGCGACCAGCGAAACGTGTCGGTGCCGGCCGCGGTGTCCGACCACTCGTCGACCAGCTTGGACCACTGACCGAGCAGGTCGTCGGTGGCGATCCCCTCCAGGTCGCCGGGCTTCACCCGGAGCTCCACGATGACCCGTCGTGCGAACCGGGCCCAGCCCTGCACGTCGGTGGCGGCGACCGGTCCCAGTTCGACCAACATCGCTCGCCGAGGGTACCACCCGCTTCGGTCAGCGGGCGGATCCCGGCTGTTCCCCGGCGTCGCCGACGAGACCGTCGATGAGCTCGACCAGCTTCGCCTGTCCTTTGTGGAGCTTCCCGGTCGCCCGGTGGAGGGGGACCCACTGGGCGGCGTCGACCTCCGGGAAGGCGGCGATCCGACCCGAGCGGGGCGGCCATTCCAACTCGAACGTGTTGCTCGTGTCAGCGGTGATGGTGGTGGCGTCGAGGTCGCCGCGGGTGACGAAGGCCCGGAGCTTCTTACCGGACCCGACGGCGAACTCGGGCAGCGGCGTCAGCTGACCGTCGGGCACCGGCTGCCCGGTCTCCTCGGTGAACTCCCGCCGGGCGGTCGCTTCGACCTCGCGGTCTAGCTCGGCGCCGGTCGGCAGGTCGCCGGTCTCGGGGTTGGGATCGAGCTCGCCCTTCGGGATCGACCAGGCGTGCTCGTCCTTGTCGGCCCAGAACGGCCCACCGGGATGCACCACGAGTAGCTCCAACCCACCGGGTCCGTCGCGCACCACCGCGATCCCCGCACTGATCTTCCTGGCCACGCTGCCGACCGTACCTGTTGCGGTCGATGCGTTGCGGGATCAAGCTGGGCGGATGCGGTTCGGACTGGTCGATCACACCGAGTTCCTCCCCGGGGTCCCGATGGGTGACGTGCTCGCCGACCATCGCCGCTTCGCCCAGGCCGCCGACGAGGCCGGCCTGTGGGGCTATCACACCACCGAGCATCACCTCAGCGCCCTCGACGCGACCCCCTCCCCGGGCCTCTACCTCGCCACGCTGGCGACGGCGACCGAGCAGATCCAGCTCGGGTCGCTGGTGCACATCATCCCCGGCTACCACCCGGTCCGCCTGGCCGAGGAGGTGATCATGCTCGACCACCTCACCGACGGCCGCTTCCAGTTCGGCGTGGGCAAGGGCGTCAGCCCGCCCGAGCACCGGATCCTCGACCTCGCGACCGACCGGGTCGCCGATGTGTTCGACGACCACCTCGCTCGCATCGTCGACGTGCTCGAAGGCAAGCCGGTCGATGGGGCAGCGGTGCCGTTCGGCGCCGTCCAGGACCCCTACCCACCGATCTGGTACGCCGGCAACGCCCACCGGGCCGCCGAGCTGAACCTGCACGCCATCATCGGCGGACCGCCAGCCGTCGTCGCCCGGCAGGTCGAGGAGCACCGGGCGATCCTCGCCGATCGTACCGCTCCACCTCGATTCAATCCCGGCGTCGAGCGGCCGACGATCGGGGCGACCCGTCACGTCCTCGTCGACCGCGACGGAGACCGGGCGAAGCGGCGGGCAGTCGAGTCATGGCGCACCTACACGGCCCACATCAACCACCACTTCTGGCGCACCGGCGAGTCGGCACCCCGTGACCCGTCCTTCGGGGGCGACGCCGAGGCGGCGGCTGCGGTCAACGCGCTGGTGGCCGGGTCCCCGGCCGAGGTGGCGGAGTCGTACGTGGAGCTGGCGGAGGTGGGTGGCGTCGAGTACCTGCTCGGCTCGTTCTTCTGGGGCGACCTCGAGTTGACCGAGGCCATGGCGTCGTTCGACCTGTTCGTGACCGATGTGATCCCCGCCGTCGAGCGGGCCGCGACCGGCCCGTAGCGGCATCGTCGGCCAGCGTCGGTGACGATCGGCGGCGTCGCGATGCTGATCGGGGTCTACCATCTCCTCGTCGGTCTCGACCTCCTGGCCAGGGCCTGCTGAGCAGCGGACGGGGCTGTCAGTACACGACCTGGGCCGGCTTGCCGGTCGGGTCGACCTCACCGCCGAGCCGGTGCTCGGTACCCGCGGACACGTGCCGGGCCGTGATCGTGAGCACCGCGGCGTCGAAGAGGTCGACCAGCGGCACGCCGATGGCAACGGCCTGTGCGATGAGCCTGTCGAGGTCGGTGGGAAGTGCAGACCGAAGGGCCGACGCCCGGGCCGCCCGCCCTGTCGGCTCGTGCTTCGAGGGGAGCGGCTCGCCGGCCAGGCGGGCGAAGGCCAGTTCGGGGTGGGCTTCGACGATTCGCTCGCCGTCGGCCGGCAGTATGAGCTGGTCGAGCTGCCGGATCGGCCCGATGAGGTTGTAGGTCTGCTTCGACATCGCCTTGCCCGTGACCCGGCGGCTCCGGTCGCACGCGTCGGCGTAGTCGGCGGCGGGGAGGGTCGCCCGGACCGGGGCGGGAAACACGGTCGAGTGGCGTGGCCCGAGCAGCGCCCGGGCCTCGACGTCGCATCGACGGGCAGCCGCGTCCAACAGTCCGATCGGCATGTCGATCGCCATCGTCGCCCCGGCGTCGCGCCGAACGCGAGCCAGGATCGGTACCAGATCGTCGACGAGCACCACCTCGGCCGTGCCGTCGATCGTCACCACCACCCAACCGCCCCGGTACCCGTCGACCCCCACCCACATGCCGACCAGTGTGGCCTCCGGTAATGTCGAAACAACGATCGACAGAGCGCGCGAGGAGCCCGAACGATGCGGCAGGAACTGGACGAGATGCTGAAGGCCGGTGTCGACCGGGGGGCCGTTCCCGGGGTCGTGGCGACGGTCGTCGACCGCGACGGCGTCCGTTACGAGGGCGCGGCCGGTGAACGGGCGGCCGGCGGCGGCACCGAGATGACGTTCGACACGGTCGGGGCGATCTTCTCGATGACCAAGGCACTCACCGGGGCCGCCGCGATGCAACTGGTGGAGCAGGGCAAGCTCTCGCTCGACGATCCAGCCTCGGAGGTTTGCCCCGAGCTCGGCGAGACCCAGGTGCTCGACGGCTTCGACGGGGACGGGCAGCCGGTGACCCGACCCCCGGCCTCGCCGATCACGCTCCGGCATCTCCTCACCCACACCAGCGGCTTCGTGTACGACATCTGGAACGCCGACTGCGCCAAGTGGCACGCCGTCACCGACACCCCGAACGTCCTGACGCTGAAGAAGGCCGCCCTCCGGGAGCCGCTGATGTTCGACCCGGGCACGGAGTGGCAGTACGGGATAGGCATCGACTGGGCCGGGCAGATGGTCGAGACCGTTTCGGGCCAGACGCTCGGCCAGTACCTGGCCGAGCACCTCACCGGCCCCCTCGGGATGAACGACACCACGTTCGCCCCCACCCCCGCGATGCTGGCGCGGGCCGCCAGCATGCACGCCCGCCAGGAGGACGGCACCCTCGCCCCGATCGAGCTCCCGGCCCCCGAGGACCCCGAGTTCGAGATGGGAGGCGGTGGCCTGTTCGGCACCGTCGGCGACTACGGCCGCTTCATCCGGATGATGCTCAACGAGGGCGAGCTCGACGGGATCCGGGTCCTCGAGGCCGACACCGTGGCGACCATGAGCCAGAACCACATCGGCGATCTCCGGGTGTGCGAGCTGAAGACCGTGGCACCCCAGTTCTCCAACGACGCCGAGTTCTTCCCCGGCGACCCCAAGACGTGGGGCCTGACGTTCCAGATCAATGAGGTCGAGGGCTCGACCGGTCGGCCGGCCGGCACCCTGATGTGGGCGGGCCTGGCCAACAGCTTCTTCTGGATCGACCGGCAGAACGGGGTCGGCGGTGCCTACCTCTCCCAGATCCTGCCGTTCGCCGATCGGGGCACGCTCGACCTCTACTACGAGTTGGAGCGGACGGTCTACAGCACCATGGGCTGAGATCTAGGCTCGTCGCCGTGACCGATCCTGCCCACCGCGACCGCCCCCGACTCCCCGAGGGCTACATCCCACCGGAGGTCGACGGCGCCGATGGTGCCGGTCGCTTCCTCGACTGGTCCACCATCGACGCCCGCCTCACCGACGAACTGCACTACTGGCTGGCGACCACCCGACCCGATGGTCGACCCCACGTGGTGCCCCGCTGGGGGGCCTGGCTCGACGGTCGACTCCACTACGACGGCTCGCCCGACACGGTCCACGCCCGCAACCTCGCGGCCAACTCGGCGTGCGCCCTCCACATCGGTAGCGGCGCCGACGCCATCATCCTGGAGGGCACGTCGTCACCGTCCGACCCGGTCCCGGTGGAGGCCGGCGAGCCGATCGCGGCCGAGATCGCCCGCAAGTACGGCGAGCACGGCTACGGCCCCGAACCGGGTTCGTGGTCGGGATCCGACGCCGGCGGTCTCGCCATCTTCACCCCGGTCAAGGCCATGTGCTGGTTCGACTTCCCCAACGACCTCACCCGCTTCCGCTTCGACGTGGGGTAGACGGGGCAGCGAGGCGGGTCAGAGATCGTCGATGAGCTTGAAGACCTCGGCATGGGTGACACCGCCCGCCTCGCCGGCGGCGACGAGCTTCGCCTCGATGCGCCCACGGAACCTCGTAAGCTCCGGATCGTCGCCCGACTTCATCGTCGATTCGAACTGGCTCTCGTGGCTCAACAGCGCTGCGAGCTTGGCGTCGAGGTGGCCGGTCACGTCCTCGACGTGATCGGGCTCATCGGCCTCGAACAGCAGCAGCGCATCGGGCCGATGATGGGGAAACTCGTGCTCGGGGAAGAACTTCGGGTCGCGGGCCGCCACGATGCCGTCGGTCACCAGCAGCCCGGCGTGGCGGTGGTCGGGGTGGAGGCGGTACCGCTTCCACGGGTCGTGGCCCAGCACGATGTCGGGTCTGGTCCTGCGGATCCACCACGCCACCTGCGACCGCAGGGCGAGCGAGGAGTCGAGCTCGCCGTCGACCTGGCCGAGGAACCCGACCTCCCCGGTTGCGCCCAGGGCGGCCGCCGCTGCCCGCTGCTCCCGTTGGCGGACGGCGATGAGCTCGGCCTCGTCGGTGCTCGGATCCCAGGTGCCCTTCGAGCCGTCGGTGCAGACGAGCACGTTCACGACGCAGCCGTCGGCCGCCCACTTGGCCAGCGTGGCGCCACAGCCGAAGTCGATGTCGTCGGGGTGGGCGCCGACGGCGAGGGCACGGCCGGGCGTTGGGAGGTTCGTCGATGCGACCGCCATGGTCACCGGTGCGAGGGTGAGCGGGTTCTGGGGTTCGGTCATGCTCGCTCCTGGTTCGCCGCCCGACCTTCGAGATCATCGAAGATCGTGAGGTCATCGGGGGTGTCGATGTCCCACCCGAGTCGTTCGTCGTCGACGGTGCGGATCGGCAGGCCGAGCCGGGCCGCTTCCACCCGATGTCGATCGGCCGATCCCGGCCCGTAGGCGAATCGGTAGCCCACGCCGGTCGGCACCGACAGGACGTTGGTGCCGTCGCCCCGACGATCGGGGACCACCGTGACCCCGTCGAAGTCCGTGACCCAGGCCAGCTCCTGGGCGAGCGGCAGGTCGCCGTGGGCGACCGCCACCACCCGGTAGCCCCGGGTGGCGAGGGCGTCGACGCCGGCGGTCACCGCGGCGTTCAGCCCGTCGACCGGCCGCCACAGCACGCCGGCTCCCACGGTGCACGCCCAGTGGGCGACCTCGTGGTCGTCGCACACGACCCACGCCCGGAGCGGTGTGGCCGCAGCCACCACGGCCGACGCCATCCGCTGCGCCAGATCCCGGCGATCGCCGGCGTCGAGTGCGTCGGCGAGCCGGCCCTTCGCCGCCCGGAACGACTTCACCGGGACGAGCACGGCGGCCGAACGTCGATCGTGTCGTGGTGCTGCCGGCATCGCCGGGCCAGGATACGGCAATCCCCCCGCCGGTCAGCCAGTTGGTCGATCAGGTCACACCGACCACGCCGAGCTCGACGCCGAACTCGCGGATGAACGCCTCCCTGCCCGCCGCGGTGAGGTTCAGCACCCGGTGATCGTGGGCCCGACGGAGCCAGCGCCAGGCCAGCATGTGCTCGAGCAGTGACGCCCCGAGAGCGCCGGCCAGGTGTTGCCGGCGCTCGGTCCAGTCGAGGCACGAGCGGATCATCGGACGGCGGCCGCGATGCATCGCGGTGACGTCGAGACCCAGTTCGGTGAACCGGTCGACGCCCCGCTCGGTGAGCTGGGGTCGGTGGATGTCGTCGTCGAGCCACCCGTCGGCCCTGATCGATGTGTAGAGCGCCACCGCCAGCGTGCCGGCGAGATGGTCGTAGCAACTGCGGGCGTAGGCCAGGGCCGAACCCGCCTCCGGCCGCTTCGGAGCGTTCGTCTCGGGCAGGTCGATCGTGTCGATGGTCTCCAGCAGCGCGGCGATCTCGACGGAGGCGATCCGGAAGTAGCGCTGGCGCCCGGCCGGCTCGATCGTGACGAGACCGGCGTCGACGAGCCGGGCGAGGTGCTTGCTCGCCGTCGACGGTGCGATTCCACACCACCGGGCCAGCTCGCCGGCGCTGTGGGCTCGCCCGGACTGCAGCGCACTGAGCATCGCCGCCCGGTTCGGGTCGGCCAGCGCGCTCCCGATCGAGCTGAGTCGACTGCCGTCCATGAGGGAGATGGTAGTTGGCGTACATTTCGCCGCGTGGCGAAACGTCGTCGACGTACGGTTCGGGGTATGGCGAGCGACCTGGCCCACTACCAGTCGTCGAGCGGCCGACTGGAGCCGGTGTGGACGATCGAGATCCAGACGGTGGCCACTGACGTCGACCGCATTCTCGACGCGATCGTCGAGGTGCACCCGTTGCGCTACGGCCGTTACGAGCGGAACGCGAGCGTGACCGGGGTCGGTGTGGAGACCGCTCGGCCGATGGCCGGGTCGACGACCGAGAACCACGGCGACGGCTTCGAGGTCGGCGACACCGAGACGTACCCGATGGTGGAAGTGAAGGTCTCCATCCCGCAGGATCTCGACGTGCTCCGCGTCGTGATGGGCGCCGTGCTCCACGTCCATCACTACGAGGAACCGGTGATCGTCGTGCGCGAGGCGTGGGCGAGCCGCGCCACCTACGACCCCCAGAGCGCCAACCCCAACCGCTGGTGGAACAACGGTCGGGGCCTGCCAGACCGAATCCCCGAAACGAAGGGACGCCAACCATGACCTCCGCAACCGAGCTCGACGGGCTCGACCTCGCCCCCACCGTGCTCGAACGGGAGCTGGTGATCACGATCGACACCCCGGTCGCCGGGGTCGAACCGCTCCTGAAGGCCCTCGGCGAGGGGCTACCGCTCCGTCAGGGCCCGTACGACAACTGCCTCTACGTTCGAGAGGGCGGCTTCCAGCAGTTCCGGGCGCTCGAAGGCTCCCATGCGGGCGACGAGGGCACGATCCAACGGACTGCGGCCGCGCAGGTGGTGTTCTCCATGCCCGACGACGCCGACCTCCTCCGGACCGCGTTCGACGTGATCTTCGCTGCCCACGTGAACGAGGAGCCAACGATCCGGGTCACCGAGGCGTGGGGGAGCAGATCGAAGCTCCTCGACGCCGACAATCCCAATCGTTACTGGAACCAGCCGAACGCCGAGGAGATCCACGGCGACGCCATCGAGTCGGCGTGACTAGCGGCGGCGACCCCGAGTCGGGGCACGGCTTTGGCTCGCTCGCCGACATCGTCGACAACGGGTACTGCATCGGGTGCGGGTTGTGCGTGCCGCTGGCACCGGCCGGTCGGATCGAGATGGTCCCGGCCCCGAACGGACACCGCCGTCCGGTTGCCGCTGCGCCGATCCCCGCAGCGGAGGAAGCGGCGATCCTTCGCCACTGTCCGGGTATCAACCTCACCGGACCGTTCCCGCCGGGGAGCCCTCCCGTCAATCCGGTGTGGGGTGTGGAGGCACGGGTTGCGACGGGGTGGGCGTCGGATCCGGAGCTGCGGCGGCGGGCATCGACCGGCGGGGTCATGTCGGCGGTCAACACCCACCTGCTTCGCAGTGGGCGGGTTACGTTCGTGCTCCAGGTGATCCCCGATCCGAGCGACGCGCTGCACTCGATACCCGTCCTCGTCGACGACCCGGACGACCTGGTCCGCGGGGCGCAGTCGCGCTACGCCTCCTGCTCCCCGCTGGAGGCCGTCGGTCGGACCCTCGATCGGGGCGAGCCGTTCGCCGTCTCGCTGAAGCCGTGCGACATCGCTGGCGTTCGCAATCTGCAGCGCACGGATCCTCGAGCTCGCGACCTGGTCGCGTTCACCCAGACGATGTTCTGCGGCACGGTTCCGGGACGAGATGACAGCCTGGCGATGCTCCGTCGGCGGGGGATCGACCCGGCCGAGCCCCATGCCGAACCGGTGGCGTTTCGATGGCGGGGTGACGGCTGTCCAGGTCCGACGGTCGCCACCCTCGCCGACGGGACCCGGATCACCGCGACCTACAACGAGTTGTGGAACGACAACCCGTGGACCACACAGTTCCGCTGCAAGATCTGCCCCGACGCCGTTGGCCTGCAGGCCGACCTCGCCACCGGTGACTGCTGGGACGACGCCGTGCCACGAGGAGAGTCGGCGGGTACCAACGTGGTCATCGCCCACACCGACCTCGGCGCCGAGATTCTGGCCGAGTGCGAGGCGGCGGGAGCGCTCACCCTGGCCGACGCCGACCCGGCGTTGCTCGACCACACCCAGCCGCATCACGTGCTCCTCCGTCAGAGCTGGATGAGCAGGGTGGCCGGCGCCACCGTCGGCGGACTCCCTGCTCCGAAGTTCACCGATCTGGCCGCCGAGGAGACGGCGGAACTGCTCGATGCAGATCGTCATGCCGAGATCTTCGCCGGCGCGCTCCGCCGTGTTCGATCCGGCCAGGCCGATGAGCGCGACATCCCCGACTACGGCGCCCATCGTCTGCAGGGTTAGGCCGCGCAGTCTGGGTGGTCGTGTTTCCACCGGTTGTGGGGTCCGCAGAGCATTTGCCCGTTGGTGAGGTTGGTGGGCCCGCCCCTCGAGTGGGGGTGCACGTGGTCGGCTTGGAGCCAGGCGTGGGGTGCGTCACAGCCCGTGGCTCGGCATCGGCCTCTGGCTCGGATGAGGAGGAGGTGTTTCATCCAGGTGGGAAACGACCGTGATTGAGCGGATGCTTGGATGATCTTGTTGTTGGTGTCGAACACCACCCGCCGGAACCTGGCCACCGCCACCGCTACCAGGGCGAGGCGGGGGTCGAGGGGTGTGCCGTCGAGGAACTCGCAGCGCCGATCGACATCACGGCCATCCAACTCCAGCGGCGGGATCGCCGGGTCGAGGAGCCGGGCGATGGTGTTGTCGGCCACGTCTTGGGACATGACGATGTTCACCAACGGGGTCACGGTGACCGCATCCCCGTGTTCGTGGCCTCGGGTGATCAGGTTCACCAGGGCATCAGCCATGCGCCGGGCCGGGGGTCGGGGTGGGAGGTCGTCGTGGGTTTCGGCTTGGAACAGGCGTTGGGTTTCGGTGTCCAACGCGGTGGTGAACACCGAACCCGCCAACCCGTCCAAGTGGAACGTCCCGGTGACGGTCCCGTCGGGGCCTTTGCGGTAGGTGACCCGATTGTTGCGTTGCTGATCGGCGGGGGCGTCGCCATCGGGGTCGGCGTTCAACAGCCAGTAGGCACACACTCGTTTGAAGTCGACCCAGTCACAGTCACGGGCCGCGGCGACCAGGTACTCCTGAGCCTCGAGCAACCGATGCCGGGTGCGGCCGTTGTCGAGGCCCCGGAGTTCGGTGAGGTGGTGACGGGTCAGGGTCCCCTCGGTCCACGCCGCCGCGAAGAGGGGGAAGTCGGTGACCCACCACCCTCGACGGGCCAGACCCTGCACACTGCGTTTGGGTTCGTGGCACTCGATCGCCACCACCTGGGCCGCGTTCTGACACCCCACCACCCCAAACGCCGACCGACCCTCGACCGCACCATCAGCACAGGCCAACGCCTGGGCGGTCACCGCCTCCAACCGAGAAGCCTGACGACGCACCTCGGCTGCCCATTCGGCCAGTTCGACTGGCCGCATCGCCACCAACCCGGTGTCGGCGACCTCGTCAACCGCCGCGATCAACCCAGCAAGTGCATCGCTGCCACTGTCGCCACGGCCGACTGTCTCCCCCTCCGCCATAGAGGTAGCATAGCAAACATATGCAGCATGGACCTGCCACCGAACGAAATTGTGAGAAAATGACGTAGTCACCACGCAAGCTGTGGAAGCCGAGTTCTGGCCCACGCCTTCATTCGCGGACTGCGGCCGGCCGGTACGCTGGTCGACTTGCTGGCAGCGGGCCTCTCCCTCGGGTCGCGACGGGTCGAGCGCCCGAGCGACGACGGTGCCACCCTCACGGCAACGCTCGACGGAGCCGCCAGGGCGTGGGTGGATCGTGGCGGCCTCGTTTCGATCGACGGGGCCTCGTGGTCGCTCGACTGGTGGATCGGGGCGGACGACCGCTGGTATCTCCCGGCCAGAGAGGCCAGCGTGCGCCAACGTCGGCTGGGCGGTGGGCCGGTGATCGAGACCACCGTGCGGATCCCGTCCGGCGACGCCCGCCACACGGTCTACGGCGCGATCGTCGGCGGTCGGCCGGCGACGGTGGTGGAGGTCCACAACGACTCCCCCGTGCCGATCGCCCTGGCCCTGGCGATCCGGCCATTCGCCGTCGGTCCCGTCCCCGCCGACGAGCCCGGCAGCCCGAAGCGCCGCCGCGCCGCGCCTGCGCTGCGATGGGTCGATCTCGATGGCGACGTGGTCCATGTCGACGATGAGCATGCGATCGTGCTGCCGAGACCGCCAGCCCACGCCGGCGGGTCGGTCGGTCACGACGTGCTCGACGACCTGCTCGCCGGCCGGGACCTCGCCTGGGAGACCACGACCACCAAGCACCGGGTCGATGGCTCGGCAGCCAACAGTGTGGTTCTGTACCCGGTACCGCACCGGACATCCATCCGGCTGCTGCTCACCGCCAGTACCCACGATGAGCGGTCGGCACTGCCCGAAACGGCCGATGCCCCGGACGCCTCGACGGTGGCGAGCGGCTGGACGGCCGTGATGGATGCCGATGCGAGGTTCGGCTACCCCGATCCGGGGATGAGCGACGCGGTCGCCGCGGCCAGAGCCCGGATCATGTTGGAGGCCCCGAACCTCCCCGCCGCGCTGGCCGGTCTCGACCCCGCCTCGGCCACGGCGTTGGCGGCGCTGGCCATGGGGGGCCACCATCGCGAGGTCGACCGCTGCTTCGCGGCGGTGGCCGCTGCGTTTCCCCGCCGGCTCGCTCCCGACGACCAGGGCGACGGCGCCGCAGGGATCGTCGACGCGCTGGCGCTCGCTGCGGAGTTGACCGGCACGACACCCGAGCCGGCGCTGCTCGAATCGGTCCTCCAGATCGTGCAGGTGATCGAGCGGTCGATGGGTCGCCGGCCGTGGCGGCGGACTCCGTCGCCGACGCCCAAGCCTGCGGTCGCTGTCGCGAAGCGAGGTCTGGCTCGGCTGGCTCGCCTCGGCGGTGATGGCGAGGGCGCAGCCCGATTGTTGGTCGAGCTGGGCCCCGACGCGGTCCCTCCCGGCCGTGCACCGCAGGTCGACGTGGCCACGCTCGATGCCCAGCGGGCCGAGGGCGCGGCCGCCGGTTCGTGGGGCGACGACGACGCCGAGGCGGCCGCGAGGTTCGTCATCGCGGCCCGTTCGTTGCTCATCGACGACGAGACCCGCGAGACCGATCACGCCAGCAGCGACCGCGACCGCCCCACTCGTAGCAGCGAGATCGTGCTCCTGCCCGGCTTCGCGCCCTCGTGGCGAGGTGGCAACGCGGAGGTCCACCGCAGCCCCACGGTGCACGGCCTGTTGTCGTTCGCGCTGCGTTGGCACGGGCCCCGACCGGCGCTGCTGTGGGAGCTGGCGCCCCGATCAGCCGGCCCCGAACCGGCCGAGTCGGTGCGCCTGCGATGCCCAGCGCTCGACCCGGCATGGTCGACGACAGAGCCGAGCGGCGAGACGTTGCTCGCCGGCTCCGCCGAGCTCCTGCCGCAGGCGCCGATGCCGGGCGACAGCTTCACCTGAGCGCTGCGCTGCCGGTCGGCCCCGGGCCATGGGTGACCCGGTGGCGTCGTCACGCTGGCGGCGAGGCCCGGTGGATGCGATCGTTGGGTCATGTTGGATCACCTTCGCGTGCTCGACCTGACCGACGAGCGTGGTCAGCTCTGTGGTCAGATCCTCGCCACCCTCGGCGCCGACGTGATCGCCGTCGAGCCTCCCGGCGGGTCCCGATCCCGGAGGATCGGCCCCTTCGTCGAGAACCCCTCGACGTCCGGCGACGGTGCATTCGATGACAGGGCATCCGATGACAGGGCATTCGATGACAGGGCATCCGACGACGGTGCCGTGGACGAGAAGGAGCGGTCGCTGTTCCACTGGTCGTTCAACCGGGGCAAGCGATCGGTGGAGCTCGACCTCGCGGCCGACGACGGGCGTGAGCAGTTCCTCGCCCTGGTGGCGGGGGCCGACGTGGTGGTCGAGTCCGCCGGGGCTGGTGTGATGGACGAGCTCGGACTCGGTCCCGGCGCCGTGGCCGAGGCCAACCCCGCCGTGGTGAACGCGTCGATCTCCGCGTTCGGACAGACTGGGCCGAAGGCCCGCTGGCACGAGTCGGACCTGATCGTGGGGGCCGCTTCGGGGGTGCTGATCCTCACCGGCAACGAGGACCGGCCCCCGCTCCGGATCACCCTGCCCCAGGCGTATCACCACGCGTCGATCGACGCCGCCTGCGGGATCATGGCCGCCCTCTACGAGCGGCAGCATCGCAGCGGGCTCGGTCAGCACCTCGACATCTCGGCCCAGCAGTCGTTCAACGTCGCCTCGCAGTCGTTCATGCTGAACGCCGTCTGCAACACCGGACCGGCCGAGCGGGTCGCCGGCGGTATCCGGCTCGCCGGCCTCGACACGACCGTGCAGTTGCTGTGGCCGTGTGCCGACGGTCAGGTGTCGTTGACGCTCCTCTTCGGCACCGCGCTCGGCCCGTTCACCCGCAACCTGATGGAGTGGGTCCACGAGGAGGGGTTCTGCGACGAAGCGACGCGGGACAAGGACTGGATCACCTACGCCAACGACCTGTTCGCCGGGACCGAGCCGATCGCCGAGTACGACCGGGTCAAGGCCTGCGTCGGCGACTTCCTCGCCACGAAGACCAAGGACGAGCTGCTGGCGGCCTCGTTCGAGCGTCGAGTGTTGATCGCGCCGGTCACCACGGCAGCCGACGTGGTCAACAGCGAGCAGTGGGCGGCCCGGGAGTTCTGGGACGACGTGGAGACACCGGCCGGGACGGTTCGGTTCCCCGGCCCGTTCGCCAAGTTCATGGGCACCCCGCGCCCGAATCTCCCAGCGGCACCGCAGGTCGGGGCGCACACCGAGGAGGTCCTGCGGGCGCCGGCCCGCACGCTCGAGCCCCTACCCGACCCGGTCCAGCCCGAACCTGCCCGATCCGGCACGGGTGAGCCCGAGGCGACCGGCGGTCGGCTACCGCTCGAGGGGTTGAAGGTCGCCGACTTCATGTGGGTGTTCGCCGGGCCGTTCGCCAGCAGGATGCTGGCCGACCTGGGGGCGGAGGTGGTGCGGGTCGAGTCGACCCAGGCCCTCGACGCGCTGCGGACGGCGGGCAACTTCCAGGACGACAACACCGACCCCGACTGGGCCCTCCAGTTCTCCAACATCAACGCCGGGAAGCTGGGGATGACCCTCGACCTTGGCAGCCCCGACGCCCGCGACCTCGTGCACGACCTCGTCCGCTGGGGTGACGTGACCCTCGAGTCGTTCTCGCCGAAGGCGATGGCCGCATGGGGCTACGACTACGAGTCGCTCCGGGCGGTCAGGCCCGACCTGATCATGGCCTCGAGCTGCCTCATGGGCCAGACCGGCCCCCACCGGTTGCTGGCCGGGTTCGGGACGATGGCCGCTGCGATCTCCGGCTTCTTCCACCTCACGGGCTGGCCAGACCGTGAGCCGTGCGGGCCGTTCATGGCCTACACCGACTACGTGTCGCCCCGTTTCCTCCTCGCGTCGATCCTGGCGGCGCTCGAGCATCGCCGGCGCACCGGTGACGGGCAGTACATCGACCTCTCGCAGGCCGAGGCCACGATGCAGCTCCAGACGCCGGCCATCCTCGACTACACGGTCAACGGGCGGGTCATGGAGCGGGCCGGGAACGACGACCGCGCGCACGCCCCCCACGGCGTCTACCCGGTGGCCGGCGACGACCGCTGGATCGCGATTGCGGTCACCGACGACCGGGCGTGGAAGGCGCTCTGCGAACAGCTCGGCCGTGACGACCTGGCGGAGCTCGACGGCGACGCCCGCCGGGACCGTCGGCGGGAGCTCGACGGACTGGTGGCGGCATGGACGAGCGACCGTGACGGTGAGGCGACGATGGCCGAGCTCCAGGCGGCCGGGGTGGCCGCCCACGTGGTGGCCAACACCGACCAGGTCGTGGCCGACCCGCAGCTCGCCCACCGCGGCCACTTCGTGGAGGTCCCCCACGACGCGATGGGGACGACCGTGGTGGAGGCCTGCCGGCTCCACCTCGACCGCACCCCGCCCCGGACCGAGACGGGTGCGCCGACCCTCGGCCAGCACACCTGGCAGGTCCTCACCGAGGTGCTCGGCCACGACGACGACACCGCAGCCGCCCTCATCGGTCTCGGCATCTTCGAATAGCACCCTCGGTCCACAGCGCCGGTGGTTCGTACTCGCGGCGGTCTCGACGGGTTAGCCTCGGATGCCATGGCGGCCGCCACCGTGCCCAAACTGCGCAAGGCGCTCAAGACCCGGGCGCCGGGGCTGTCCGAGGAGCGGAGCCTGTGGGAGGCTGGCCACGAGGTGGTCGTCGGGGTCGACGAGGTCGGCCGGGGTGCATGGGCCGGCCCGCTCACCATCGGCGCCGTCGTGGTCCCCCGCGATCGACGCATCAACAAGATCCGTGACTCCAAGGCACTCACCGAAGCCGAGCGGGAGGCGATGTTCGACCGCATCGCCGACTGGTGCGCGGCCTGGTCGGTCGGCCACGCCAGCCACGAGGAGTGCGACCGGCTCGGCATGTCGGCGGCGCAGAAGCTCGCCGCTCGTCGAGCCATCGACGGGCTCGGCGTCTCGCCCGACGCCGTGGTGCTCGACGGCAAGTGGGACTTCGTCGGCCATCCGGTCACCCGCAAGCTCGTCAAGGGCGACGCCCGGTGCCTGTCGATCGCGGCGGCGTCGATCCTGGCCAAGGTGACCCGGGATCGGCTGATGCGGGCCGACGCGGACGACTTCCCCGGGTTCGACTTCGCCCTCAACAAGGGCTACCCGTGCCCTCGTCACAAGCTCGCACTCCAGGCCTACGGCCCGACGGCGATCCACCGGCGCTCGTGGGTCTTCATGGATTCGTTACCTTGGACGGGCTGCAAACGCCTCCCACCGGCGGGACAAGCGCAGTTGTTCGCACCCTGAGCTGTCGTCGACCCCGGCGAGAAACTTTTTGTAATACGTTCTCAACATAGGCAACTGTGCCTATAGTCGGGAGCAATTCGGGGCACACGACCATCGGCGACGGGCGGACGAGAAGATGACGAGTCCTCGAAAACGCGTAGATCCGCACGGCCCTGGCGGTGATCGCACCCCCCGACCGGCGGACCGGGCGCCAGACCCCGCCAAGCTTCGCCTCTCCACCGAGCCGGACGTCGTCGAGCGCTCCGCCTGGTCGATCGACGAGGTCGACGACATCGGTGACATCTCCACCGAGCGGGCGGCCGAGGTCGCCGGTCCGGTGCCCGGGGTCGATTTCTGGCAGGAGCGACGATTCCCGACCGAACGTCTCACCCGCCTGAACCCCTTGGCGTCGATCAAGCAGCCCCGGGCCAGCGCCGGGCGCCATGAAGGCGCCAGCGGTGACGGGGCGGGTGGTGGCGGCGCAGGGGCCGGGGTGAGGGGGGCGGCGCCGGTGACCGCCCCGAACCCGGCGGTTCGAGCGGCCGGGCGGCGCCCGCCGTCGATCCTGTTGACACCCGATCCGCCGGCACCACCGCCTGGCCGGTGGCCGGATGGGATTCTCCGTTCGGCCGGTGCGGTGAGGCGGGCGAAGCAGGCATCGCTGGTGGTGGCCGGTCTGGCGGTGGTCGCCGCTGGCGCCATGGCGTTGCCCGACGGCGGCGAGAACGCGATCCAGGCTGGCACGGGTGCCGACGTGGCGGTCGTGCCGGGAGCCGGTGTCGACGACCTCGCCCTCCGAGCCCCCGCTTCGGGCGGCGGTACCGGCTCGGCCGGGTCGGGTGGTGTGGGGGCGACGCCCAGTTCGAGCGCCGCTGACGATGCCAGCGACGACTCCGTGGCCTCGGGCCCGTCGTCGACCGCCGAGTCGGCGACGACCGGCACGGAAGCGCCGACGTCGAGCACGGGGTCGTCGACGAGCCCCAGCAGCGATACCACGACGAGCTCCTCGGTCGCCTCCACCACGTCGACCATCGCAGCGTCGACGGTGAGCTCCTCCACGACAGCCCCGACGACGGCCGCCCCGACCACGGCCGCTCCGACCACCGCGGCCCCGTCCACGGCCGCTCCGACCACCGCGGCCCCGACGACGGCGGCCCCCACCACCGCCGCCCCCACCACCGCGGCCCCGACGACCTCGACGACCGAGGCGACGACGAGCACCACCCGTTCGAGCCCACCGTCGAGTCGGCGCACGACGACCACGGCCGCATCGTCGACGTCGACCGACGAGGCGACCACCTCCACCGGCGATGGCTCGACGACGACGAGCGGGTCGTCGTCGACCACCGGCTCCGGGTCCACCACCAGCACCACCGACGGCGACGGGTCGGGCACGACCTCGACGACCGCTGGCAGCGGCTCGACGATCTTCTGAACCCGGTTCTGATCCCGCCGCTGAGACCGCCGGCGAATCAGCTCAGTCGTAGGTCGCCTCGAGGCGCCACGTCCCGTGCTCGATGGTGAGGAGGTGGGCGGTGCCATCGGCGAGGGTCACCTGCAGGCGGGCCCGGCGGCGATGGGCGAGGGGATCCCACCAGCGCTGATCGGCCGGCCAGGGGCCCGCCCAACCGGTGATGGCCTGCGCCCGGGACTCGGTTCGGGGTCGGGATCGGGCCCGGGCGGGGTGCTCGGGTTGAACGACTCGGACGAGAGCCGGTGTGCCGGAGATCTCCCCCCGACCGTCGACCCCGACCGGTCGGCCGGCCGTGTCGAGCAACTCGACCGGAACGGGATCGACGAAGACCCTGGCCGGGGCCGGCGCCGGTAGCCGACCAGGCCAGGGCTCGGTCACCCATCCCGCTGACGTCGCCGGCCGCTCCTCGGCCACGTCGACGGCGGCGGCGGGCAGCACGGCGATCCGCTCGGCCGGGCCCACCCCACCGCGATGCTCCGGGACCAGGACGGCCTCGGGTCCCAGCAGGGTCTGGAGGCGGGCCACGGCCCTCGTCACGTCGTCGGCCCGCTCGTTGCGGGTGCCCCAGAAGCCGAGCTGGCGACCGGTGGCGGCCACCACCTCGTCGGGTAGCAGGAGCAGTCGCTCGATACCTCCGCCCGGGTTCCCGCTCGTGTCGGTGTCGGCGAGCGGCTCGTCGACACCGCCGGCCACGGTCCGATTGCGGAGCCACGCCTCCAACTGCCAGCGGGTCCGGTCGGCGATGGCGGCGGCCGACAGCGCGCCCTCGTGCCGCCAGAGGCGGGTGTGGGTGTCGCCGGCCTCGGTCGTCACCTCGATCCCCACCCGAACGCAGGCCAAACCCTCCGCCAGGAGCGCGTCGTGGAGTTGCTCGGCCAGCATCTTGGCCACGAACGCACAGCTCTCGATCCGCTCCGCCGGCGGTTCGAACTGCCAGGTGACGGCGAGATCGGGGGCCGGGCGGCGAAGGTCGGGCGGGTAGTCGTCCTCCCCGTTGGCCAGCCGGTGGGCGAGATGGCCTTCGCGTCCGAACCGGCCGACGACGTCACCGGCCGGTAGGTCGGCCAGCGCCCCCAGGGTGGTGATCCCGAGCCGGGTGAGCACACCGGTGAGCTCGGGCAGGTCGAGTGCCTCGATGGGGAGGTCGGCCAGGAACGCCCGCCCACCCCCCGGCTCGATCACCAGCGGACCGCTCCCGGCTCGACGCGACCGGGCCGCCAGCCGGGCCGCGAACACCCCGTCGGCGATCCCCACCCTGGCTGCACCCCGCCGGGCCAGGACCGGCGCCACCTCCGCCATCATCCGATCGGCCAGCGCCGCGTCGCCGCCGAAGAACCTCGAGGGTCCCCTCGTCGGGAACCCCACCAGACCCGGGCCGCTCACCTCGATCCTCGGGGTGAGCACCTCGAGCGCCGCCACGACCGGTTCGAACAGTCGAGCCTCGCGGGCGGCGTCGCGGGGGAGCACGGCGACGCCGGGGCAGCGGCTCTGGGCGTCGCGCCGGCGCTGCCCGAGTCGAACCCCCTCGGCCCTCGCTGCCGGTGAGGTGGCGACCACCCGGTTGGCGACCGTCACCACCGCCGGCTCGTCGAGCGGTACCCCCCACGACACCACCGGCCAGTCCGGGCACCACACCACCGCCATCCGAACGCCGGGCATGCTCGTTCAGCCAGCTCTGGCGTAGAGGTCGTCGTCGTGCGGAGGCTGGGGCCCGAAGGGCATGGCGTCCGACATGGCGACGGCGGGGACCGCAGGGACGGCGGGAGCAGGGGCGATGGGACCATGGGGTCCGGGCAGGAGGACCGACACCTGCCGGCGCTGAGCGGCCGATCGCCGACCGGTGGCCGACACCGACAGGCGGCGCTGGCGGAGGTGCCCATGGCCGTCACCCAGGCCCTCCCACCCCTCCGGTTCGGCGGCGAGGTGGAGGTGCATCGCCTCGGGCCAGCTGGCACCACCGTCGAGGTGGAACAGCACCGTGCCCCGCTCCCGGGCTCGGGCGGTGAGACGCCGGGCATCGCGTTGACCGACCCGCCGTCGGGGGCACAGCGCGATGATGTCGACCGCCTCCACCAGGGCCGCCATCGTCGGGGTGAGGTCGCTCGGCGTGGTCGTGGCCACGAGGAGCAGCCGGTCGAGGCGGACCCCCAGCTCCGAGGCGGCCAGGAGCCCGATCTCCTCGTAGCCGATGATGGCCATCCACCGGTTGTCGCCGAGCACCGATGCGGCGAGGGCGAACGCCACCGACGTGCTCCCCGCACCGTCGAACCCGATCGACGAGCCCTTCTGCATCCCTCCGAAGGGAAACAGGGGCAGCAGGGGGTCGGGTACGGTGAGCAACTGCTCGGCCGACAGCGTGACCGGGCCGAGGCGTTCCTGAAGCTCTCGGAGGGACATTCCATCCATGATCGAACAGGTGTTCGGGTTGCGTCAAGGGATCGAGGGATCGGTTCACCATCGGTGAGGTCGCTGCTCCTGGGGATCGACACCGGCGGAACCTTCACCGACGCCGTGGTCATGGAACCCGGCCACGAGCACGGCCCAGGCTCCGAGCCCGGCCCCGGCTCCGAGCCCGGCCCTGAGGTCATCGCCAAGGCCAAGACGCTCACCACCCATCACGATCTGCTGGTCGGTGTCGCCGCCGCCATCGAGGCCGTGGTCGGCCCGCGGTCCGATTCCGGGATCGACCCGGCGTCGATCGGGCTGGTGTCGCTCTCCACCACACTGGCCACCAACGCCCTGGTCGAGCGCCATGGCGAGCCGGCCTGCCTCGTGGTCGCCGGCTTCGGTGAGCCCGAGTTGACGCGACTGGCCCTTCCCGGTGATGGGTTCCTCGTGTCGGTCGCCGGTGGTCACGATGCGCTCGGGGCGGAGCTGGCCACCGTCGACCGGACCGAGATCGCCGACCTCGCCGCCAGCACCGCCGATCGAGTCACGGCGTATGCGGTCGCCACGCAGTTCAGCGTGCGCAACCCGAGCCATGAGCGGGCGATCGCCGACGCCTTGACGGTCGCCACCGGCCACCCGATCACGTGCAGTCACGAGCTCACGGCTCGACTCGACGGGCCCCGACGCGCCATCACCGCGCTCCTCAACGCCCGGCTCCTCGGCATGATCGCCCGGTTGGAGCAGGCCGTCAGGACCGCCCTGGCCGAGGTGGGCATCGCCGCCCCGCTGATGATGGTACGGGGCGACGGTTCGCTCGCCGCCGCCGAGGTGCTGGCCCGTCGACCGATCGAGACGATCCTCTCCGGGCCCGCCGCCAGCGTCATCGGCGCCCACCACCTCGCCGCCCGCCACCTGACCGGCGATGGCCCGGCTGCCGGCGATGGCCCGGCTGGTGGTGAGCTCGCCACCGGTGACCGGTCGGACCCGTCCCGGGTCATCGTGGTCGACGTCGGCGGCACCACCACCGACCTCGCGGCGGTGGTCGATGGTCGTCCGACGATCACCCCCGACGGTGCGCTCGTGGCCGGTCACCACACGATGGTCGACGCCGTCGACCTGATCACGTCGGGGCTCGGCGGCGACAGCGAAGTACGGGCCGCGATCGACACCGACGATCCCGCCGAGGACCCCACCGGGACCCGCTCGGGGAATCGCGGTGAGGGCAGCGGCGAGGACGCTTCGGAGCCTGGCAGCAGGGACGGCTGGGGGCGTGGATTCGGTGGCTTGCGGATCGGGCCGGCTCGGGCCATACCGCTCAGCAGGCTCGCGGTCGCCCACCCCGAGATCGTCGCCGCCATGGCCCGCGACCTGAAGGCGCCGAGCGAGCATCGACAGGGCCGGTTCCTGGTCGCCGTGGGCGACTCCCCCTCGGCCGACGATCGGGCCCGCTCCGTGCTCGACGCGCTCGCCGACGGGCCTCGAGGCGAGTCGGAGGTGGTGGGCACCAGCCGCGATGCCGCCACCGTCGAGCGCCTCCGACGCCTGGGCGTCATCCGGGTCGCCACGTTCACCCCCACCGACGCCGCCGTCCTCCTGGGCTGTCTCGACCCCGGGGCCGACGGGCGGGAGGCGGCCGCCCTCGGAGCGGCCCTGCTCGCCCGCCGACGCCACCCGCGAGGCATCGGAGGTGCCACGTCGACCGCCGAGCTCGCCGATCGGGTGGTCCAGCGGCTGGTCACCCGGTCGGCGTCGCTCGTGGTGGCCGCCGCCCGCCGGGCCGACGGCTTCGGGACGACCAGCGATCAGGGGATCCTCGATGCCGGCTTCCAGCACCATCGGGGCTTCCTCGCGATCGACGTCGCGGTCGACGCCACCGTCATCGCGGTCGGCGCCGCCGCCGCTTCGTACTATCCGGACGTGGCCGACCGGCTCGGGGCCCGACTGGTGATTCCCGACCACAGCGAGGTCGCCAACGCCGTCGGTGCCGCCGTCGGCCAGGTGCGGGAGGTCGGTCGGCTCACGATCACCCGGCCCCGGGCTGGCCGTTTCGAGGTGCGCGGCACGATCGGTGACCCCGACCGTCGACCGGTGTTCCGGTCGCTCGACGAGGCCAGAGCCGCCGCCGGCCGGGAGCTCACGGCCGAGGTGTCACGAGTGGCGGTCGAGGCCGGCGCCGATCCCGACCGACTCGCCCTGACCGACGACTGGAAGCCCACGATCGCCAGGGTCGGCGGCCGCGAGCTGCTCGTCGAAGCGGTGCTCACGGTGACGGTCGTCGCCCCGCCTCGCCGTCGCGGATCGAGGTGAGGAACTCGACGATCGACTCGGTCACCTCCGCCGGCTTCTCCTCCTGCACCCAGTGGCCGGCGCCGTCGATCAGCCGCTTCCCCCGCAGGTCGGCGAAGTTGCGGTCCTGGGCGTCGAACGATCCCGGCGTGAACTGCAGCACGGGATCCTCCGCCCCGGCCAGGAAGAAGGCCGGGATCTGGATGTGGGCATCCTGCAGCCACGGCGCCAGGGTGGGGATCGCCCCCATGTTCCGGTACCAGTTGAGCGGCCCCCGGAAGCCCGACTCCTCGAACGATGCCACGTAGTAGGCGTGATCGTCGGCGGTGATCGCCGGTGACAGCGAGGCCGGGGGCTGCTCGTCGAAGAGCGTGGCATTCCGGGGCCGGAGCGCCGTCACCCCGTCGCCGGCGGATCGGTCGCGGTTGAAGAAGCGGAACGTCCGGTCGACATCGGCCTCGAGCTCCGCCTCGGCCACCCCCGGGTTCTGGAAGTAGCGGATGTACCAGAAGTTGTCGTCGAGCCCCGGCGGGTTGACGATGCCAGGCCCGATCGGTTGCCACGGCACCGAGAGCCCCATCACGCAGTGGAAGCGATGCGGGTACAGCAGCGACGTGTACCAGGCGACGATGCAGCCCCAGTCGTGGCCGACGAGGTAGGCCTGCTCCTCGCCGAACCCGTCGATGAGGCCGACGACATCCCTGCTCAGCTCGAGGATGTTGTAGGCCTCCACCGGCTCGGGCCGTGAGCTCGCCCCGTAGCCCCGCTGGTCGGGAACCGCCACCCGGAATCCCGCCGCCACCAGCGGATCGATCTGATGGCGCCACAGGTACCAGCAGCGGGGAAACCCGTGGAGCAGTATCGCCAGCGGACCGTCGCCCTCGACGATCGTCCGCAGCGTCACCCCGTTGGTGTCGATCAGTTGCTCGTTGCGTCCCGACTCCAGCATCGACTCGTTCTACCACCGTCGCTCGTCCGGTTCCCCGCCAGCGATGGCGGGAGACGAGGCGTAGGGGCAGTCGGCGACGATCCGGCAACCGCACGACTGCATGTTCTCGAGCAGGCCGATCATCTGCTCCAGCGCCCCCTTCCGGTCGCGGAGCTCCGCCAGCGTGCGACTGGCACGGCTGTTCTCGCGACCTGGTCCAGGAGGCGTTCATCCGACTCCACGAGCGTCGGATCCAGTTGCGTTGCGGTGACCGTGCCGTGCTCGCTGCGCTGAGCCGGCTGGCCGATCGGCAACGGGCGTGTCTGGTGATGCGTCGCTCAACAGCGTCGATCGGGTGGAACCGAGGAGTCGGCGCTCCGCCGCATCGACTCGTCGAGGGGGAATCCGAGCTGCTGGCTCCGCCAGCTCGGCGACGAGCGTCGGCCGCGGTCGGTGTCGCCGAGCTCGCCGATGTCGTCGAGGGGGAATCCGAGCTCTGGGCTCGGCGCACGAAGCCGACCCGATCGATCGAGCTCGGATCGAAGCGGCGCTTCCCACCGATACGACAGCTGGCGGGAACGAGGCCGAGCTCGTCGTAGTACCGCAGCGTGGTGATCGTGGTGCCGGTCGCCTCGGCCAGTTCGCCGATGGTGAGGAGTTCGGCTGGGCTCACGGTCGATCGAGCCCGGCGAGCATGGCGATGATCGGAGCGGCGTCGGGATCGTCGGCGGTGATGTCGAGCGTGCACTCGTCGTCGTCGACGGTGGTCGTGAGCCGGAGGAACGCACAGCACGCCTGCTCGGCGGCTGCGAGTTGCTGCACGGAGCCGGTCAGGTCGACGGGAAAGGTGATGCGGACACCCGAGTCGATCGCACTCGTGCTCGTGGCCAGGGCCCGCAGGCCAGCCCACTGCTCGAGCCGGGTCGCTGCGGCCTCGGTCGACAAACTGCAGGCGATCGGTATCGATGCCGGTCGGTCGTTTGATCCCATGGTTCAAACGTACGACCTCGGGTCGACCTGAGGTCAAGCTGTTCCAGCTGGGTTCTAGCTGGATTCGGCGAACGATTCCGGGGTGGGCACCTCGACGCCGGGCAGGTAGTAGGTGTAGAGGTCCTCGATGATGGCCCGCAGGCCGTCGGTGGTGGCGTCCTTGAAGAGCTTGACGGTGACGGCCTGCCCGTACACGTGGACCTCGTCGACCTGGCCGGTCTCGATCAGGCGCTTGGCCAGCAGGTCGGGCGGGCGGTCGCCGATGATCTGCTGGTCGGCGGTGTAGCGCTCGTGGCCCATGCCGGTGAACGAGCGGTTCGTCTCGAACCGGACGAAGCCTTCCCGGTTCGACGGTTTCTCCGTTGCGGTAACTGGTTCACCCATCGCCATCGGAGGATAGCGAGATCGCGACCCCCCGTCCCCATGGTCAGTCGGTTGGGCCGTAGAACGTGCGGGCGTGGTCCCAGGCGGCCCGGCCCACCTCGGCCCCGAGTCGCCGGCCGGCCAGATCGTCGGCTCTGACGTGGATGCCGCCGTAGAGGCGCGACAGGCCCGCTTCGTCGGCTGCGTCGCGGTAGGTGGCCCACTGCAGCACCACGTCGTCGGTCGGTCCGGCCTCGAACTCCAGCCCGCCCGCCGCCACCGTCCAGGTCGCCAGACCCCCGGGGAAGTACTCGTCGCCGGTGATGGCGGTCAGAATCTCGGCCCCCGCCCGGCTGAAGGTGCTGTGGCCGGAGACGTAGCCGGCGAACGACGGGGTCACGAACGTCGAGCGCTGGTAGGGAGCCCAGGCCACCGCCCGGATCCAGCCGACCCCGCCGGCCTGGGATTCGTCGGTCGGCTCGCCCCGCCAGGTGTGGACGGCGATCTGGCCGACGTGGTCGGCGAGATGCTGGTGACGCTCGCCCCGAGCGGACGACTCCTCGGTGATGACCTCGACCAGCCCGTCCTCGAGCAGCAGCCCGTCGGGGTCGTACGACGGGCCGTCGGGATCGCTCGACTGACCCCGCCCCGCCTGGTGGCGGATCATGGAGATCGGTCGGGCGTAGTCGTAGTGGCCCTTCAGGCCCCAGGCGGCGACGGCGGCGTCGTGGAGGGCGCCGTTGAGGGCGAGGTAGAGCTTGGCGTCCCACTCGAGCCGGTCGACCGCAGGCCCTCGGCCGGCGATCCGGAGCTCACCGAGCTCCTCGAGGGAGTCGGAGGCCCGGTTGGCGATCGAGTTCCAGTGGCCCGGCGGCGTCTCCGACTGCGGTCCGTCGGCCCAGTACTCGGCCACCACCCGTCCGTAGTCGGCCAGGGAGACGTCGTTCCGCTCGTAGGGCTCGCCGGTCGACGGGTTGCTCGCGTGCCCGGCCGGCTCGTAGGTGCCGAGCGGGGTGTTGCCGAGCGTCGCCGGGGAGAGGTCGATCGTCTCCGGGGAGGCGGGGTCGAGCAGCGAGCTGTACCGCAGGATCTCGTTCGTCGCCTCCTTGAACTCCGCGTCGGTCGTGGCGTCGCCGAGGTACGGGGGAGGCCCGGGATCGATCACCACGCCGCGCTGGTCGGCCGGGGCCAGGGCGAAGCCCTCGACCGAGCCCCAGTGGGGACCGACGAACGACTGCACGTTCTCGGTCAACGGCAGGCCGTTCTGGGCGACCATCTCGGCCAGTTCCAGGGGCTGCCACCGGTTCGGATCGACCATCACGGTTCCCGCTCGGTCGACCACCAGCGGATCGTTGACCGGGGCGTAGTCGGGGTCGACGTAGTCGTCGGCCTCGCGCGACCCGTCGTCGAGGGTGGTCGCGAGGATCTCGGCCGCGATCCGGTTCCCGACGGCCGACGGCGCGTCGCCGACGGTCTCCTCGTCGTCGATGTCGTAGCACAGCGCCCCCATGAGCTCGTCGAGCCCGGTGATCGCCTCCTCCGCCCCTGGCGACGCCAGGTAGCGCTCGACGAGCACCCGATAGGCGGCGTAGCTCATCGCCTCCTCCCGGGCGTCGACGGTGGAGGCTGCGGACGAGGAGGCCTCGGCGGACGTGGTGACATCGACGAGCACCGGTCTGGCGGCCGGATCGTAGGCCGCCCAGGCGTCCCACATCGCCACCGACGAGTGGTACAGGTTGCGGGCGTGGACAGTAGGGGAGGGAAAGTCGCTCCGGATCGCGGCCAGGGCCGCCTCGTTCCAATGGCGGGCGACGCTCCAGCCGGGATCGGCCGTGCGGGTGCAGTCGTCGTCGCTCGCACCGCCGCCGACCGCGACGAGCGCCGCGGTCGTGAGCGCACCGGCCACCACCGCCGCGCCGACGACGATCAGCAGGCGGGAGGACATCGTCCGGCCGGTCACGGGTCGTCGTGCGAGCGCCCGCCTGCGCCGCTGTCGAGATCGGTTGTAATGGCCGCGGGCACGATCCGGTCCACGGACACGTCGTCGAGTCGCAGGCGCGTGCCGTCGGGGGGTTCGATCACGACCTCGATCACCTCGGTTCCGGGTCCCAGCCCGAACAGGGCTCGGGGGTCCTCGGAGGAAAGATAGCTGCCGCCGGCGGCGAGCTCGCGCCGCAGGACACGACCGTCGGCCAGCGCCACCGTCACCACTGTCCCGGGGATGGCCGGTGTGGGCGACACGGTGAGCCAGTGGCCGCCGGCGCCGGTGTTGCGCAGGAGGCCCAGTTGGCCCCCGACCGACGAGACGGCGAAATCGACGTCGCCGTCGTTGTCGTAGTCGGCGGCGGCCAGCCCCCGGCCGAGATAGGGTCCGAGCTCGGCGACGCCGGTCTGGGTCGACACATCGGTCAGCCGCCCGCCGCCGGTGTTCTCGTAGATCCGCAACGGCTGGCGGTCGCCGTCGAGATCCCGCACCGGGATGGCACCGTTGGCGATGACGAGATCTGGGTCGCCGTCGAGGTCGACGTCGGCCCACGACGCCCCCCAACCGGTGGCCCCCGCCCCGAGATCGGCCACGCCGGCGTCGGTCCGTCCGTCGACGAAGGCCAGCGAGCCAGCGCCGGTCGGGGACGTGACGTTTCGGGCCAACACGTCGAGCTCGTCCTGCTGGTTGGTGGTCACGAGGTCGGGCAGTCCATCGTCGCTGGTGTCGGCGGCGGCGACACCCATGCCGGCACCGTCGTCGCCGACGCCGGCGCGCACCCCTTGCTCCCGCAGGACGACCTCGCCCGGTTCGATGGTCACGTTCTCGTACAACTGGTTGGGGGTGGTGTCGTTGGCGACGTAGACGTCGAGGTCCCCGTCGAGATCGAGATCGGCCATGAGCACCCCGAGCCCGTACTCGGGACCGGCCGGTTCGACGCCCGCGTCGACGGCGACGTTCCGGAAACGAACCCGGGCGCCGTCGCTCGGTCCGTCGTTGAGGAGGAGCAGATCGTGCTCCGGTTCGAAGGTGTTGGGAAAGCCCCGCGTTGCCGACGGGATCGGTCGATTGGGGTCCGCATAGCCGGCCACGAACAGGTCGGGCCAGCCGTTGCCGTCGACATCCCCGACGGCGGCGCCGGTGTGCCAGCCGTAGGAGCCGGCACCCGACGGCGAGTCGAGCGTGGCATCGTCGATGAAGCCCTCCCCGCCGTCGTTCCACAGGAGCACGTCGCTCCGCTCGGTGGTGATGAAGAGGTCGGTCCACCCGTCGAGGTCGAGATCGGCGGCGACGCACCCGTTGCCCCGCAGCGCCAGTGCAGCGCCGGTCTCCTCGCTCACGTCGCGGAACGTACCGGCGTCGTTGGCGAACAGGTGGCTCGTCGGGATGCCGTCACCGCCTCGCCACTCGCCCCACTCGCCCTCCGACCACGTGTCGACGACGAACAGGTCGAGCCAGCCGTCGTTGTCGTGGTCGATCCAGCACACCCCGCCGCCCATCATCGCCATCGGGTCGGGACCGACGTCCCACCGGAAGGCGCTGTGGCGGAAGTCGAGCCCGACCTCGGTCGCCACGTCGACGAAGGTCACCGACGCCATCGAGGCCACACCGCTGCGCTCCCCGTCGGCGCCCTCGGCGATGGCGGCCTCGTCGGCCCCGCACGCCGCCGCCATGGCGGCGAGCGCGACGATGACCGCGACCAACCGGGTCGATCGGTTCGCCCGGGTGTCCGCCGGGCCGTCCAGGCGGGTGGCCCGAACCGGTGGGGACGGGCTGCGGAAGCCACCGACCCGCCGGCGCGGACCAGTGGCCATCTCAGGTGAGGCCGCGGGCCGCCCGGCGGCGCTTCGAGATCGAATCGACCAGCACCGCGAGCAGGAGCACGAGCCCGGTGACGATGAACTTCGTGCCGGAGGCCAGGCCGAGCAGGTTCATGCCGTTGTCGATGGCGGCGATCACCAACGCGCCGTACAGCGCGGAGACGACCCGGCCCGACCCGCCGAAGAGGCTGGTCCCGCCGATCACGGCGGCTGCGATCACGTTCAGCAGGAGGTCGCCGCCGCCGGTGTTGGTCGCCACCGACCGGAGCCGGGAGGCCAGGATCACCCCACCGACGCCGGCCATGAACCCGTTGATGGCGAACACCGCGATGCGGATGTTGTCGACGTTGATGCCGGCCCGCCGCGTCGCCTCCGGGTTGCCGCCGACGGCGTAGATGTGCCGACCGAACGCGGTGCGGGTGGTGATGAAGGTCCAGAACACGAGGAACACCCCGAGGGTGATCGTGATCTGCGGGACGCCGCGGTCGGCGTTGGCCACGGCGACCGCCGCGATCACGAGCGCAGCCAGCCCGGTGATCTGGGCCGCGACGATCGGCAACGGCTTGGTGTCGAGCCCGCGCGACTGTCGGGTCTGCCGGGTCCGGAGTTGGAGCCCGGCGTAGCTTCCGACGACCACGAGTCCCACGATCCAGCCGACGGTGTCGGAGAGGAAGTTGTTGGCGACGGCGACGAGGCGCGAGTCCTGGATGCGGATCGTGCCCGCGGTGGAGAACTGCGTGGTCAACAGCAGCACCACGCCGGACCACACGAGGAACCCGCCGAGCGTGGTGATGAACGACGGGATCCCCAGCTTGGTGATGATCAGCGCGTGCAGCAACCCGATCGCGGTGGTCACTGCGACGGCGGCGAGGATGCACGCCCACCAGGGCCAGCCAGGATCGTCGGGTCGTTGGAGGAGGGTCATCACCACACCACCGACCGCGGCGACGAACGAGACCGACAGGTCGATCGACACCACCTCGCCGTCGGCGATGAGGAGGATGAACACGATCCCCATGGCCAGCGCCGCGATGGGCGCCATCTGGAGGAGCAGGTTGGTGAAGTTCCTGGCCGTCAGGAACTGGTCGTTCAGCGAGCCGAACGTGATCGCGATGATGAACAGCCCGACGATGATCGGCACGGAGCCGAGCTCACCGGCCCGCATGGCGTTCCACCGCTGCTGGAGATAGTCGCCGACGCCGGTCGTCGGCCCGGCGAAGCCGGCCGCCCGGGGCGAGGTGGTCGTGATCGTGTCGCCGCCGTCGCTCACTGGTCGTCCACTTCCTGCTCCATCCCTGGCACGTGCTGCATCTCGCCGGCGGTGATGGCCTGCACCACGTCCTGCTGTGTGGTCTCCCGGCGATCGAGCACCGCAACCTGTTGACCGAGCCGGAGGACGGTGATGCGGTCGGCGACCTCGAACACGTCGTGGAGGTTGTGGGAGATGAGGACCACGCCGTAGCCCTGCTCGGCCAGTCGGTGGGTGAGGTCGAGCACCTGCCGGGTCTGGGCCACCCCGAGCGCCGCGGTCGGCTCGTCGAGGATGACCAGCTTCGAATCGCCCCACATCACGGCCTTGGCCACGGCCACCGCCTGGCGTTGACCGCCCGACAGCCCGGCCACGCCCTGCCTGACCGAGCTCAAGGTGGTGACCTTCAGGCTCTCGAGCGTCTCGCGGGCCCGTTGCTCCATGGCCACCTCGTCGAGCACGCCGGTCCGGCTCTCCTCGCGGCCGAGGAACATGTTCGCCACGACATCGAGATTGTCGGCCAACGCGAGGTCCTGGTAGACGACCTCGATCCCGAGGCTGGCGGCGTCCTTGGGCCCGTCGATCCGCACCGGGTTGCCCTCGAACAGGACCTGGCCCTCGTCGAAGGGATAGATCCCCACGATGCCCTTGATCAGGGTCGACTTGCCGGCCCCGTTGTCGCCGACGAGGGCCATGACCTCACCGGCCTTGACCTCGAAGTCGACCTTGTAGAGCGCGTGCACGGCACCGAACGCCTTCGACACCCCATGACATGCGAGTAGCGGTGTCGCCTCGTCAGCACCGGTCACGGCGAGACCCCCTTCGTCGATCGTGACGACCGTCCGGTTGGGGCCGGGCACAGACGGCCCGGCCCCAACCCTACGGGATCACTGGTTCTGGCAGAAGTCCGTCTCGGCGGTGTCGCCAGAGCAGAGCTCCTCGACGGTGCGGAAGCCGTCGGCGATGACGGTGTCGGCCACGTTGTCGGCCGTCACCGCGATCGGCACGAGGGCGAAGTAGGGCACGACCCCTTCACCGTCCGGCGAGTCGGTCGGTTGACCCTCGGCGTCGATGCCGATGATCTTGAAGTCACCGCTCAGCGAGGAGATGTCCTCGCCGGCCCGCAGCGCGAGCGCCACCATCGCACCGACCGCGGCCTCCTGGGCGATCGGCTTGTACACGCTCATCGTCTGCTTGCCGAGGAGCACGTTCTGGATGCCGGCCTGGGTGGCGTCCTGGCCGCTCACCGGAACGGTGGTCGGGTCGATGCCGGCGCTCTCGAGCGCAGCGATGACCGAACTGGCCAGGCCGTCGTTGGCGGCGAACACCGCGTCGACCTCGTTGTTGCTGGCCACGAGGATCTGCTCGAAGATCGTCAGCGCCTCGGCGTTGTCCCAGCCGGGCACGAACTGGTCGTCGACCAGCGCCCACTCGCCGGCGCCCACCTTCTCCTCGACGGTGGCGTTGTAGCCGTCGCGGAAGAGGAACGCGTTGTTGTCCTCCTCGCCGCCGTTGAGCATCACGATCTGCGGAACCTCGGCGTCGAGACCGTCGATCACCGGGGTGAGGGCCTCGGCCATGGTGGCGCCGACCTGCACGTTGTCGAAGCTGACGTAGGCGTCGCCGCCCTGGCTGCCTTCGGTGTTGAACCGGTCGTACTCGACGACGGCCACCCCGGCCTCCTTGGCGATGTCGATGATCGTGGCGCCCGAGCCCGAGTCGTTCGAGGTGAGCACGATCACCGACGCGCCTTCACCGATGGCCTGCTCGGCCTGGCTGATCTGCGTCTGGGCATCGCCCTCGGCGTTGACGATGGTGAAGTCGGCGCCTTCGGCCAGCCCGGCCGCTTCGAACGCCTCCTGGAAGAATCGGCGGTCGTCCTTCTCCCAACGGTCGGAGGTCGCCGAGTCGGGAAGGAGCACCCAGATGCTCCCTTCGCCGCCGGCCGCGGCCCCTTCGTCGTCGGCTGCCTCGCCGCCATCGTCGGCGGCTTCGGTGGAGTCCGTGGTCTCGCCACCGTCATCGGTGGCTTCGGTGTCGTCGGTGGTCGTGTCGTCATCGTCGCCGCCGCACGCAGCGACGATCAGCGAGAACGCGGCCAGCAGCACCAGCAAGTGGCGTAGTCGTTTCATGGTCTTCTCTCCCTGTGGCCCCTCGTTGCGGTGCCGACCCCGGTGGGTCGATCGATGGGCGAGGGGAACCGGGGCGACTCTACCGACTCTTCGACACCGACCGACCTCCAGCGTCAGCCGATGCGAACGTGAGCCACCGGCGGCCAACGACCACACCGAGCGCGATCGTGACCACGGCGAGCGCCATGTGGACGGTGATGAACGCGGCGCTGTGGTCGCCGAGGGCGATGTCGATCCCCCGGACCACCCAGACCGCGATGCCGAACGCGGCAAGGGCGAAGGCAGCCGACCGCAGTGCGGGCCGGCGGAGGAACACTGCGGTCACGACCGCCAGCGCCAGTACCACGAACAGGGCGGCAAGACCGGCTCGCCACACCAGCGCCCACCCCGACAGGGTGTCGTCGTCGGCGATGTTCCGCAGCCGGCCGCCCCAGACGAACAGCGTCCAAGCGCTCAGGAGCAGCTCTGGCACGGACCGACGGGCGGCCTCGGCGAGGGTCGCTTCGCCGGACGAGCCGGCGGTGTGGCGGGTGGTGGTCACGAGGATGAGGATACGGCCTGCGGTTTTCGGGAGCGGTACCGGGTCGGCGGTGGCTACGTTCATAGTCGTGTCTTCCGGCCCCGCGCCCAGCCCAGCAACCGAACCAGATCCCGGCTCGGAACCGACGTCGGGCCCCGACTTCATCCGGGCCAAGGTGATCGACGACGTCGAGACGCAACGCTTCGGCGGTCGGGTCCAGACCCGGTTCCCGCCGGAGCCGAACGGGTTCCTCCACATCGGACACGCCAAGGCGATCGGCACCAACTTCTCGATCGCCCGGGAGTTCGGCGGGATCTGCAACCTCCGCTTCGACGACACCAACCCCGAGACCGAGGAGGTGCGGTTCGCCGAGGCCATGAAGGCCGACATCGCCTGGCTCGGCTACGAGCCGAACGAGGTGTTCCACGCCTCCGACTACTTCGGGCAGCTCTACACCTGGGCCGAGGATCTCATCACCAGGGGCCTCGCCTACGTCGACGATCAGGACGGCGACGCGATCTCCGAGCAGCGGGGCGGGTTCGGCAAGCCGGGGATCGAGAGTCCCCACCGCGACCGCTCGGTCGAGGAGAACCTCGACCTCTTCCGCCGGATGCGGGCCGGCGAATTCGACGAGGGCAGCCGGGTGCTGCGGGCCAAGATCGACATGCAGAGCGAGAACATGCAGCTCCGCGACCCCATCCTCTATCGGATCAAGAAGGCCCACCACCCCCGCACCGGTGAGACCTGGGCCATCTACCCCACCTACGACTGGGCCCACGGCCAGTCCGACGCGATCGAGGGCGTCACCCACTCCCTGTGCTCGCTCGAGTTCACCGATCACCGGGCTCTCTACGACTGGTGCCTCGAGCAGCTCGACCTGCCAGGCGACAAGCCGGAGCAGACCGAGTTCGCCCGGCTCCAGTTGACCCACACCGTCCTGTCGAAGCGGAAGCTGATCCAGCTCGTGGCCGACGGACTCGTCGATGGGTGGGACGATCCCCGCATGCCGACCCTGCGGGGCCTGCGACGCCTCGGGTACCCGCCGTCGGCCATCCGGGCCTTCATCGACCACATCGGTCTGGCCAGGACCAACAGCGTCCACGACATCGAGTTGCTCGAGTCGTTCGTGCGGACCGAGTTGAACCGCCTCGCGCTGCGGCGCATGGCGGTGCTCCGACCGCTCGAGCTGGTCATCACGAACTGGCCGGCCGGTGAGGAGCTCACCGTCGAGGCGATCAACAACCCCGAGGACCCCTCGGCCGGCACCCGTCAGGTGCCGTTCACCGGTGAGCTCTGGATCGAGCACGACGACTTCAAGCTCGACCCGCCGCCCAAGTACTACCGCCTCACCCCGGGGCGGGAGGTCCGGCTCCGGGCCGGGTTCTACGTGACGGCCACCGACGTCGACACCGACGACGACGGCAACGTGACCCGGGTCCACGCCACCTACGACCCGGCGAGCGCTGGCGGGTCCACGCCTGACGGCCGCAAGGTCCGCTCCACCATCCACTGGGTCTCGACCGCCACCGCCGTCGACGCCATCGTCCACCTCTACGGTCGGCTCTTCACCGATCCCCACCCCGGCGCCGACGGGTCGGACCCGCTGGCCAGTCTCAACCCGAACGCCCGCGAGACGGTCGTGGGCGCGAAGCTCGAGCCGGCGCTGGCGGACGTCGCTCCCGGCGAGGTCGTCCAGTTCGAGCGCCTCGGCTACTTCGCAGCCGACCTCGACGAGCCCGCCGTGTTCCACCGGACCGTCGGTCTGCGGGACGAGTGGGCCAACATCCAGAAACGGGCCGCCAACCAGGCGAAGAACCAGAAGGGCCAGAAGAACCGGAAGAACCGGCGCCGGGAGGGCTGAGCCTCGCCTCGCCCGTGGTGATCGGCGGCGGTACGTTGTCCGACATGGCCGACATCACCATCGACGAGTTCCGTGACGAAGCGAAGGCGTTCCTCGACGCCAAGGCTTCCCTGAAGGCCGAAGCGTCCACGTTCGTGTGGGGTGAGGGGCCCGACGACCCGTCGCTGTTCGAGGAGGTCGACCGCGACAAGGAGCGGGTCGAGCTGGCGGAGGCCCAGGCGTGGCGGGCCGAGAAGTACGACGCTGGCTTCGGGTGGATCACCGGCCCGACCGAGCTGGGCGGTCGGGGGCTCCCCCGGACCTACGAGAAGGCATGGGGCGATCTCGAGTCTCGCTACGACGTCCCGAACCAGGGGTTCTTCGGGATCGGGCTCGGCATGGTCGCTCCGACGATCCTCGACCACGCGAACGACGATGTGGCGGCGGAGATCCTGCCGCAGATGTACCGGGGCGACATCGTGGGCTGCCAGCTCTTCTCCGAGCCGGGGGCCGGCTCCGACCTGGCGAGTCTCCAGATGCGGGCCGAGGCCGACGGCGACGAGTGGGTCATCACCGGCCAGAAGGTGTGGACGTCCGGTGCCCACTACTCCGACATCGGCGAGGTGATCTGCCGGACCGATCCCGACCTGCCCAAGCACAAGGGGCTGACCGGGTTCATCGTCGACATGAAGGCCCCTGGGGTGGAGGTTCGACCGCTCCGGCAGATGACCGGCGGCGCCAACTTCAACGAGGTGTTCTTCGAGGAGGTCCGGGTGCCGGACACCCACCGTCTCGGCGACGTCAACGACGGCTGGCGGGTGGCGCTGACCACGCTCATGAACGAGCGGGCATCGATCAGTGGGGGCGGCGGTGGCGGTGGCGGTGGGTTCACCCGGCTCCGGGAGATGGTCCGCCACTTCGGCCTGGCTGACGACCCCGTCATCCGCCAGGACCTGATGGACCTCTACATCCGCACCAAGATCCTCGACTACTCGAACCAGCGGGCGATCGCCAAGATGAAGGCCGGTCAGCTCCCCGGGCCGGAGATGTCGGGCGGCAAGCTCGCCCTCACCGAGAACATGCGCCGCACCTCAGCGCTCGTCTCGAAGGTGCTCGGGCCCCGGCTCGCGGCCGACACGGGGGAGTGGGGCACGTTCTCCTGGGCGGGGTACGTGCTCGGCATGCCGGCCATGGCCATCGCCGGCGGGTCCGACCAGGTGCTCCGCAACATCATGGGCGAGCGGGTCCTCGGCCTGCCAAAGGAGCCTGGCATCGACACCACGAGCCCGTTCAAGGACATCCCCAAGTCGACCTGACATCCGCACGTCGGACGTCGGTGCCAGGCACCGGGCAACCCGGCGAGTTGTTGTCTGGATGTCAGGTTCTGAGGGCTTTGGCGATGACGTCGGCGGCGGCGGCGACGCCGGAGCCGCCGAGGGGTACACCGAGCGACGTCAGCGCCGCCTCGAGGGTGCCGAGCGTGCCGAGGATCATCGGTGGATTCAGGTGGCCCATGTGGGCGATCCGGAAGGCCCGGCCGGCGAAGGCGCCGATGCCGAGCCCCAGGGTCAGTCCGGCCAGGTCGTCGCAGACCCGGGCCACCTCCACCGCGTTGGCCGTCCCCGTGAGCACGGTGGTGACCGCGTTGGACCGGGCCGACGGCAACTGGATGTTCGACTCGACGAAACCCGGTGCCGACCACGTGTCGACCGCCGCCCGAACCGCGTCGCCCAACACCTGGTGTCGACGCCACACGGCCTCGATCCCACCCTCCTCCTCGATCATGGTGAGGGCAACGTCGAGGCCGAACAGATGTGGAATCGGGGGCGTGCCGGCGAAGATCTGGTAGTGGACCTCGGCGTTCAGGCGGTCCCCCCAGTCGAGGTAGCCCGTCCGGAGGTCGGCCGACTCGTAGGCGGCGAGCGCCTTGTCGCCAGCCCACACGAACGAGAGCCCCGGTGGCACCATCAGTCCCTTCTGGCACGCGGCGACCGTCAGGTCGACACCCCACTCGTCCATCTCGAATCGGTCGCAGCCCAGCGAGGCGATGCAGTCCACCATGTACAACGCCGGATGACCGGCAGCGTCGATCGCGGCCCGGATGGCGGCGATGTCGTTCCGCACACTGGTGGCGGTGTCGGTCTGGACCACCAGGATCGCCGTGATCTCGTGGTCGCGGTCTGCCTCCAGTCGGGCCTGGACCGCTTCGGGATCTACGGGGTCGGTATCGGTGCCGGGCAGCACCTCCATCTCGACCCCGGAGACCGCGGCCATCTCCCCCCACGTCACCGCGAACCGACCCGATTCGAGCGCGAGCACCTTGTCGCCGCGGGACAACGTGTTGCAGATCGCCATCTGCCAGGCGCCGTGCCCGTTGGCGATCACCATGAACGTCGGGGCGGTCGTGCGGGCGATCGCCGGCAGCTTGGCCAGCAACCGGTCGGTCAGGTCGATGATCTCCCCCTGATACATGTTCGGCATCGGCCTGGCCATCGCTGCCAGCACCCGATCGGGGATCACCGACGGTCCGGGAGTGGCCACCATCTGTCGTCCGAAGCGCAGGCTCTGCGGCGAAACGTCCATGGCCCGGACGATAGAGGGCTTCGACGCGGAGACGATATCCCATGTCCACGGCCCAGGTGATCGAGAGGCTCGCCCGTCGTCGCCGGTAGCGTTCCCGGCTGTGTCGACACACGGCGAGACCCCCGACCGGCTGACCGCCTTCGGTCCCGACTTCCCCTTCCCGTTCGACGACTGGATCACGGCCGACGTCGGCACCGGATCCGTACCCCAGGAAGCGCTCGGGTCGGAGGTGGCGATCGTGGGGGCCGGCATCGCCGGCATGGTCGCCGCCTACGAGCTCATGAAGCTCGGCCTCACCCCCGTTCTGTACGAAGCCGACCGGATCGGGGGTCGGCTCCGATCGGAGCGGTTCGCCGCCGCCCCCGACGTGGTGGCGGAGCTCGGCGGGATGCGATTCCCCGTCTCGGGCACCGCCCTCTACCACTACATCGACCTGTGCGGTCTCGAGACCCGGGACTTCCCGAACCCGCTCACCCCCTACGCCCCGACCACCGTCATCGACCTCGAGGGGACCACCTACTTCGCCCGTACGATCGACGACCTCCCGCAGCTGTTCCGGGATGTGGCCGACGCCTGGGATGCCTCGCTCGAGTCGGAGGCGAGCCTCTCGGCCATCCAGGCGGCTATGAGCCGCCGCGACGCAGCGGCGGTGAAGGAGATCTGGGATCCGCTGGTCCGCGCCTGGGACGACCGGACGTTCTACGACTTCCTCGCGACGTCGCGGCACTTCTCCGCCCTGTCGTATCGTCACCGGGAGGTGTTCGGCCAGGTCGGGTTCGGGACGGGCGGCTGGGACTCCGACTTCCCGAACTCGATGCTCGAGATCTTCCGGGTGGTGATGGCCGGCTTCGAGGAGGAGCAACGCTTCATCGTCGGTGGGGCCGAGCAGATCCCCCGCCGGCTCTGGAGCCACGCACCCCGACGCATCGTCCACCATCCCCCCGGGACCACGCTGGCGAGCCTGCACCGGGGCGTCACCCGCCCCGGCGTGACGAAGATCTCCCGTGCCGGCGACGGGCAGCTCTCGGTGGTCGACCGGTGGGATCAGGAGCGCCGCTACCCGGCGGTGCTCGTCACCACCCAGGGTTGGCTGCTCACCACCAACATCGACGTCGAGGAGGACCTGCTCTCGCACAAGGTGTGGATGGCGCTCGACCGGACCCGGTACACGCAGTCGTCGAAGACGTTCGTGATGGTCGACCGGCCGTTCTGGCTCGACACCGACCCCGAGACCGGGCGGAACACGATGAGCATGACCCTCACCGACCGCAACACCCGGGGCACCTACCTGATCGACAACGGACCCGACCGGCCGGCGGTGATCCTGCTGTCGTACGCGTGGCAGAGCGACGCGATGAAGGTGCTACCGATGTCGGCCTACGACCGGGCCGAGCTCGCCATCGAGACCCTCGAACGGATCTACCCGCGGGTGGACCTCCGGTCCCACATCGTCGGCGATCCGATCACCGTCTCCTGGGAGTCCGACCCGAACTTCCTCGGCGCGTTCAAGGGGGCGCTTCCCGGTCACTACCGCTACAACCGGCGGATGCACAGCCACTTCCTGCAGGAGGGCCTCCCGGCCGAGCAGCGGGGCCTGTTCCTGGCGGGCGACGACGTCTCGTGGACACCGGGCTGGGCCGAAGGTGCGGTCCACACCGCGCTCAATGCGGTGTGGGGGATCATGACCCACCTCGGGGGTCGGTCGCCGGCGTCGAACCCCGGTCCCGGTGATCGCTACCCGGCGATCGGCCCCGTCGAGCTCGACGATCCCTGATGGGTGACTAGCAGCCGCCGTAGGACCAGATCTTGATGTCGTCGACCTGCATGGTGGCGGTTCCGGTGATGCTGGGCCCGGCTGCGTCGTAGCGGATCGACAACGTCTGGCTTCCCGTCGGGATGTCGTCCTCGATGGTGCTGACGAGGGCGCCGTCGACGAAGTGCTTCACCGACGCCGGTGTCCACTCGACGACGATCGTGTGCCACGAGCCCGGGCTGGAGACGCCGCCCGAGCTGTACACGCTGAGGCTGTCGCCAGACCCGGCGGTGTGGATCGTTCCCCCCATGACGCCGTCGGCGTCGAACTCGGTGCGGACCCGAACCTCGTAGCGACCGTACTCCTGGCTTCCGAGATGCTGCAGTCCGCCGCTCACCAGTGTGCCGTCGACCATCTCGGCGGTGATGGTCAACGCGCCGTTGGCGACCGTGACCGCCTCCGCCTGCTGGGTGGCCTGCCCAGCGCTTCCGGTGGTGACCGTCCAGTACCGGGTGTCGACCGACGAGCCGTCGAAGCCCTCGGCGAGCACGTGGTTCCACGTAACGGCGGAACAGGTCGTCGGTTCGGTGGCGCTCGTGGGCGTCGAGACCGACGAGCTGGTGCTGGCCGGGGTCGTGGTCGACGAGCCGGTGGCGGCGGTGTCGTCCCCGACGTCAGATGTCGACGAGTCGTCGCTCGCGTCGCCAGTGGACCCGGTCGACCCGCTCGTCGCCGTGGTGTCGGTGCTCGCTGACTCGACGGTCGACGACGGACGACGGGCGACGTCGGCGGCGGCGATCGCACGGCTCACGTCGAGTGTCGTCCGATCCTGGTCGGCGGCGTCCTCATCGTCGGCGCGGCCGGTCGTGGAGGTCGATGACGGCTCAGGGTCGTCGGCGGGCTGCGCCAGGGTGGCGACCTCCTGGGTGTCGGCTGCCGTGTCGGTACCGCCGTCGCGGGACTCGCCGGCCACCAGGATCGCCGCGAGCACCGCAATGCACGCAACGGCGGCGATGCCGATGACGGTCGTCCGTCGTGGGCGGGCCGCACCCGGGCCGAACGGGCCGCGGGCGCCGCCGAGCGGTGGCCCGCCGATGGGGGGAAGCTCGCCGGTGAGGGTGCGCTGGCCGATGTCCGGTGCCACGCTGACAGGAGCGCCCTCACCGATGCCGGCGTTCTCGAGCTTCGGATTCGCATCGGGAGACGCGACGGCATCAGGAGATGCGACGGCATCGGGGGCAGGCGCGGTCTGGGTGATCGTCGGCCGTCGGGCGCTCCGCTTCACGAGTGCTGCGAGCTGGCTGCTGGAGGACGGTGACGGATCGCTCGCGGTACGGGTGTCGGCAGTCGCCGGTACATCGCGCTGGTCACCCGGCTCGCGGAAGGCGTCAGCTGAGCGGGCGAAGTCCACCGCGGCGTGCTGATCGGCGATCGGGCGGGCCAACGCCCTGGACAGCAGCCCGAACCGGCGCGACGGCCCCTTCTCGCTGCGCCTCCTGGGCCCCTTCGAGGCGGATCCCTTCGACGCCGACCCGTTCGATGAGCTGCGACCGCGGCGGGTCTCGACCGCACGCAGTTCGGCGGTCAGTGCCGGCTGCCGATCAGGCGTCTTCCTGGCCAGGGACCGGACCGGAATCGAATCGTCGAGCAGGTCCTGCCAATCGTCGTCACCGGCTGCGTCGGGATCGCGGTCGAGGTCCAGTTCACCGAGACCGTCGACGTCGAAGTCACCGTCGGCCTGTGGCGCGAACAGCGCGAGCAGCTCCGGGTCGGGCTCGGGAATCGCCGAGACCTGGGGCGGGGTGTCGGCCGGCGCCACGGTCCGCGAGAAGCTGAGCGAGCCGGTCGGATCCTTCACGACCGGCACCGTCGAATCCGGCGACTCGTCGTCGCGGTCGATCGCCTGCTTGAACAGGTCTGTTGCCATGCCTTCGCTCACGAGTTTGTGTGCTGCCCCAAGACGAGGATGAGCATAGAGGAAGAACCATCGACGGCGATTCCAATCGACGAAGTTCCGGCACCGGGCCCAAAACAGTTAGACTCTCGAAACATGTTCGGACGACGCTCACCTCGCAACCTCTCGAGTGGAGCGTTCACCTCGTTTCAGGTTCCCGGCTTCCGGATCCTGTGGTGGGCGGGGCTGTTCTCGTTCATCTCCGTGCAGATGCAGTTCCTGCTCAGAGGGCTGCTGGCGTGGGATCTGACGGAGCGTGAAGGCGCGCTCGGGCTCACCTATCTCTGTTTCGGGGTGAGCCTGCTGATCGCGACACCGCTGGGTGGTGTGGCCAGCGACCGCCTGTCGAAACGGATCGTTCTGATCGGGAGCCAGGTCGTGATCGCCACGGCCGCAGCGGCCATGGGTGTCGCGGTGACCACCGGCGTGGTCCAGTTCTGGATGCTGCTGATCGCGGCGGTGGGCCAGGGCCTGGCCTTCGGGTTCTTCGGGCCGGCCCGGATCGCCATCTCGTCCGAGCTCGTCGGACGGGATCAGCTCGGCAACGCGATCACCCTGTCGCTGCTCAGCATGAACGGGACACGGGTGTTCGCCCCTGCGGTCGCCGGTGTGCTCGCCGGCGTCGCCACGATCGGCATCGGTGGCGCCTACCTCATCTCGGCCGGCTTCTCGGCCACCGCCCTGCTCTGCCTGGTTCGCCTGCCCCGGTCCTCCGCCGACACCGCCGTCGCCTCCGACACCGCCGTCGCCTCTGCCACCGACACCGCCACCGTCACGTCCACCTCTGCCACCGGCACCGCCGCCGCCACGGCCGGGAAGTCTGTCGGCGGGAACCCGTTCGCCGAGATCGCGGAGGGCGTCCGGTACGTGATGGCCCGCCCGCCGCTGCGGCGCCTCATCCTGAGCTCGTTCTTCGTGATCATGTTCGGCTTCAACTACGTGGCGTTCTACCCCGCGCTGGTGAAGGGCATCTTCGGCCTCGGCGACGGCTGGGTCGGTCTGATCAGCTCGGCCAGCGCCGTCGGCGCCGTCGTCGTGTCCCTGCCGCTCGCAGCCCGGGCCGACTCGCCGTGGGCGAAGGCGGCGATGGTGGGTGGCGGGATGGGGTTCGGCATCGGGGTGCTCGGCGTCGGGCTGGCCGGATCGTTCTGGGTGGCCTTCGCCATCATCTGTGCGGTCGGTGCCGCCACCACGATCTTCCAGTCGCTGTCGAGCACGCTGGCCATGGCCATGACCGACGATGGGCACCAGGGTCGGGTGCAGTCGCTGATGCAGCTCTCCTTCGCCGGCTTCGGCATCGCCGCACTGCCGCTCGGAGCGCTGGCCGAGGTGATCGGCCTCCGGCCGACGATCGTGATCATGGGGTGCATCGCGACGGGGTCGATGCTGCTCTACCTCTTCGCCGATGGCGGACTCGACGTGCTCCGGCTCCCCACCGGCCGTGACGAGCTGAGCGAGATCGCCGGCCCATCGGCCGCGGATCGCGCGGCGAAGCCACTCGAGGAGATCGCACCGGTTCTCGCCGTCGACGGTCCACGGGTGGACTCGGGCCCCAGAGCGGCGCAGCGCTAGCGTTGAGGGCGATGTCGACGTCGCTCGCACACCTGCTTCCCGCCCCCGACCAGGCGGTCCGCTGCGCCGAGCACGCCCGGTCGATCGACGTCGATCCCGCGGGCACCGCGATCCGGGCCGACCGCGTCGTCGTCGTGGCCACGCCCGGCGAGTGGCCGAAACCGGCGCTCGGCCACGAGCTCCTCGTCGACGCGGTGCGGGCCTTCGACCGATCCGACGTTCCGACCCGCGTGCTCGCCGGGCACCCCGACACCGATGGCGAGGGGTCGGTTCTCGTGTTCGATCGGATCGGCGCTACGGCGGTCGAGTGCGAGTACGCGTTCCCGCCCGACCGGCCGGTCGAGCTGGCCCGCCTCGCGGCGCTGGTGGCCGGCGCATCGCCTGGTGAGGATGCTGCACCCGAGTTCCTGGTTGCTCGTCACGATCCAGCCCGGCCGACCCTGCTGGTGTGCGCCCAGGGCACCCACGACGTGTGCTGTGGCGGTGACGGAACCCGGCTGGCGTTGGCCGTCGAGGATGCCAGCGATCGCCTGGGGGGAGTCCGGGTGGTGCGGGTGAGCCACACCGGCGGCCACCGCTTCGCCCCGACCGGGATGACCTTTCCCGACGGCCGGATGTGGTCGGGCCTCGACCTCGCCGACGTCGAGACGCTGCTCACTCCTAGCGGCGATCTGGGCTCTCTGGTGGACCGGTGCCGAGGCTGGTGGGGAGCCGACAAGGGCCACGCCCAGGTCGCCGAACGAGCTGTCCTCGCCGTGCTCGGCCGCAGCCTCGACCAGATCGATCGGACCGTCGCCGTCTCATCAGCGGTCGTCGGCGACGCCGCTGCTGACGCCGATCTCCGGCGCTGCACGGTCGCCGCCGGTGACCGGACGTGGGTGGTCGACGTTGCGGTGGCCCGCGCCGTGCCCACCATCGCCTGCCGCCAACCAGGTGGGCTGCCAGCCAAGACGGGCGTCGAGTACGCGGTGGTGTCGATCGCCGAGCGCTGAAGCAGCGCGTGCGCCGGCTCCAGCAAGGCACGTGCTGCGTCGAGTCAATCGAAGGCGATGACGCTGCGGGCGACCGTGCCCGTCTTCATCTCCTCGAACCCGTCGTTGATCTGCTCGAGCTCGATCGTCTTCGACACCATCTCGTCGAGCAGGAGTCGGCCATCGAGGTACATCTCCACGAAGCGGGGCATGTCGGTGCGGAACTGGTTGGAACCCATGTTGGAGCCGGTGAGCTTCTTCTCGTAGAGGAACTCCACGCCGTGCACCTCCACCTTGGTGCCCACCGGGATCATGCCGATCACGGTGGCCTGACCGCCCTTGCGGAGCATGCCGAACGCCTGCTCAGCGGTCTCCTTGAGCCCGACGGCCTCGAAGCTGTTGTGCACGCCGCCGCCGGTGATCTCCTTGACCTGCTCGACGGGGTCGCCGTCGGACCCGTTGACCACGTGGGTGGCCCCCATCGTCTGGGCGAGCTCGAGCTTCCCGGGCACCATGTCGACGGCGATGATCTTGTTGGCCCCGGCGATCCTCGCCCCCTGGACGGCGGAGAGGCCGATGCCACCACAGCCGATGACGGCGACCGTCGAGCCCGGCTCCACCTTGGCGGTGCGGAACACGGCGCCGAGCCCGGTTGTCACTCCGCAGCCGATCAGCGCGGCCCGATCGAGGGGCATCTCGGGGTCGATCTTCACCAGGGCATGCTCGTGGATCAGCATCTGCTCCGCGAACGACGACAGATGGAGGAACGAGTTGACCGGCTCACCGTTGCGGGAAAGGCGGGGCGGGTCGTCGGGACCCCGAACGAGGTGGGTGTCCTTGTTCTCACAGAGCGACAGGTGGCCGCTGATGCACTGCTCGCAGTAACCACAGAAGGCGGACAGGCAGGTGATGACATGATCGCCGGGTTTCACGTAGTCGACCGCGGAGCCGACCGCCTCCACCACACCGGCCGACTCGTGGCCGAGCACCGCCGGACACGGGTGCGGGTACTTGCCCTCCATGAAGTGCAGGTCGCTGTGGCACAGCCCCGCGGCCTTGGTGGTGATCAACACCTCGCGCGGCCCGGGGGCGTCGACGGTGATGTCCTCGATCTCCAGTTGGCCGGGGATCGAGTTGAGGACGGCTGCCTTCATTCGTTGGCTCCTTGCTGTGCTTGTTCGTGGTCTCGGCGCGGACCGCCGGGGGGCGATCTCGTCGCTGCGGGCTCCGTCGCCGACGGGATCAGGAGCTCGAGGGGCGGGTCGCCCGATCGACGAACCGATCGAGCGATCGCACGTAACGCTCCATGAGCTCGGCGAGTTGGATCTGCTCGGCGGGAGTGAACTCGGAGAGGATCTCGTCGAGCCCGCTCTGGATCTTCGCGTTGATGATGTCGCAGCGGGCGCGACCCGCTTCGGTGGGCGACACCAGGATCGACCGGTGATCGTCGGTCGCCTTGCTCCGCTGCACGTAACCCCGCTCGGTGAGGCACGACACGGCCCTCGTGGTCGAGGCGGGCGTGATCTGCAGGGCCTCGGCGAGCTCGCCCATGCGCATCGTTCCCACGTGACAGATCACGACGAGGGCATCGGCCAGTGCCAAGTCGAGCGACTCGTCACCATGGCCGTAGAAGAGGTCTTTGATGCGGACGGCGCTTGCGCCCCGTCGCATCTTTCGCCAGGCGAGGCCAACCCTGCGCCGAGCGTCACTGTTGACGCTCTCTGCGATTGTCATTCTCAACATTGTGGGCTCAGATCGTGGCGAATGTCACGGCGGACGGTCAGAAATCGCTGGCACCGGCTGGGACCGGGTCGTCGGCGCGGGGTACCCTCGTGGGTACTCCCTCTGGGTGTCCGGCGGCGGGGACACCGTGCAAACAGCAGGTCAACAGCACCGAGGACGCAGGAGAACAGGCAGATGGGCAACGACGAGAAGCCGTGCACCGCCGAGATCGACGACGCCATCCTGACCCTCCTCGCCCTCCACGACGGTGCCGACGACGACTTCCGGATCCCGTCGCTGTCGGAGCGGCGCCGGCGGGCACTGGCCGAGGTGGCATCCGAGGGCAGCGGCTGCGGCGACTGACCTCGCCGCTGTTTCCCATCTCGCCTCGCTGGTGCCAGGTTCGGGTGCCCGGTTCTGCCTGTCGGCTGCCCCGCCCATCGGGGTTCTGCCGGTCGGCTGCACCATCCATTCCGGTTCTGCCGGTCGGCTGCCCCGCCCATTCCGGTTCTGCCGGTCGGCTGCCCCGAGTATGGCGCGTCCCGACCGGCAGTACGATGCGCCGAGGGGCACCCCACAGGCAGAACGACACGTCGACCTGACGGCTCAGCTCGCCGTTTGTTCGCCATCGTCGGCGTGGTCTCGGCCGTCGTCCTCGCCTTCCACCCCATCGACGGGGCGCGGAGCGGGCCGTGGCGGTCGGAGCGCGGCGCGTAGCTTCTTGATCGCTCCCTGCCGGTAGTCGCGGATCGTTCGAGCGGCCCGGTCGAGGTCGACGGCGAGGTCATCGATCGACTTGCCGTCGACGTAGAGGCCCCACGCCACCGCGTGCTCATTGCCGGTGAGGTGGCGGTCGAGGAGGTCCTTGACGGTCTCCTGACCCAGGAAGAGATCGATCTCCGAGGGCGTCGTCTCCTCGTAGCGGTGTGTCCCCGGCCGCTGGGTTCGCGGTTCGGGGGCGTCGAGCGCCAGCCGTTGACGCTTGCGTCGGCGCTTCTCCGACCGGAGGACGTCGAAGTACGTGTGGCGGGCAGCGATGCCCACATAGCCCCGCCACTTCCGACCCCCGATCGTGCGAGCGGCGATCACGTTCGGCTCGTGCCAGCGGGCGGCCAACTTGTCGGCGGTGATCTGCTTGACGTCGTCGAGCACATCGTCTCGTGCGCCGACCGCTCGAGCTGCCTTCTCCGCGACCTCCAGGACCTCGCGGATCTGGCCGTCGGTCGGCCCCGGGGGCGGCACGCAGTCCATCACGTCGGGGGCGGTCGAACCGGCGCGTGACCGATGTCCGGGGTGGCTACCGGTCGGAGGCGATCGACGTGGATGACGGGGAGATCGAGGATGGCTTCCACGGGTACTCCTACTGAAGTCCGTCTGACGCAGGCGCCGGCCGTTGATGCCTGGAGGTGGTGCGGCTGGCCCTCGGCGTGCAGATGGTGAGAGCGAGTTGAGGCGACGAGCGATTCGGTCGTGTGGCGACTCCTTGTGCGTCGGAGGTTTCCGCCAGTGGCGAGTTTCGACCTTCTAAATGGTTGGTCAATTCTGCCACGCCGCTGGCTTAAGCTCCAGCTGAGGTTGATCGCTTAACTGAAGCAAACTACGGTGCGAGCCGTGTCGGAGCCGGACTGCGACGAATGCGTCGACCCTCACGCGCAGCGCTGAGGATCTGCCCCGCGATGCCTGATTCCCCCGTCGTCGCCAAGCTCGAACTCGCCCACCGCATGCGCGAATATCGCGAGGCTTCCGGCGAGACGGCCCGCGCTGTCAGCTCTCGCTTGGGCTTCAGCCCGAACTACTTGTCGGCGTTGGAGCACGGCCGCGAGGTACTGTCACCCGACAAGCTCCCCGATCTTCGCGAGGTGTACGAGCTGACGGCGGGCGAGCTACGAGAGCTCGGGAGCCTGATCGAGACCTCGAAGGTGGTGGGCTGGTGGGAGCAGTCGCCCTACAGCGAGCTGCTGACCGACCAGATGAAGTTGCTCTGCGGCCTCGAACAAGGCGCGACTTCAGCGTTGGTATTCGAGAGCGTCGTCGTGACCGGCCTGCTCCAATCGGAGGACTACGCCGGTGCGCTCATCGCCGCTGATGTGAGCAACAGCCGGGCCACACTCCGCCGTCGAATCGAGATTCGCCTCAAGCGTCAGGAGCGTCTGTACGGTGACGATCCCCTCGAACTAGCTGTGGTCATGAGCGAAGCAGCCCTGATGCAACAGATCGGCGGGAAAGCCGTCCTGCGAGGTCAGCTCGAGCATCTCGCCGACGCGATCGAGTCGCTGGCTGATTCGCTGTCGGTACGCATCCAGTCGTTCGAGTCCAGCGAGCCAGCACTCGTTGGCGCCTCGACCGTCGTCACGTTCGAGGTCGCTCAGAGCCGTCTGCAATCGGTCGTTTGGCTCGAAGCGGCGATGCCTGTCGGGATCTCTGATGACGATCCCGAGCTGGAGGCATTCCTGCGCGAGGAGCTGGATCGGGCGCTGGCCGGGAGCCTGTCGCGCGAGGAGAGCCTGTCGCTCATTCGAAGTCGGATAGCTGCGCTGTCATGAGTAGTCGTACCCATCCGGGATACCGGGCGTCGGCCTCAGGTAGCGTGCCACGGGGGCAGATCGAGAACGCCCGTTCATGTCGGCGGAATCGCCCAAACGAGTGCTAGTTCAGTGGAGAGGATGAGCAACGTTGCTGCCGAAGAGTGATGCCCCAGAACCCCCAGCAGGCCATCGCACGTGGATCAAGAGCAGCAAGAGCTCCGGCAACGGCTGCTGTGTCGAGGTCAGTCTTGCCCCTGTCGCCGATGAGGACGCCGATGTCCTGATCCGTGACAGCAAGTTCCCCCGACACGACTCGTCCGCTGCCGCCGAGCCGATCATCGCCGTCGATCGCTCGGCATGGTTGGAGTTCCTGGACGGTATCCCAGCCGGTCTCGAGCGCACCCGCGCGCTCGAAGCGCTGCCCCAGCCCGGCTCGGGCGTCACCCTTCGCTCGGTTGCCGATGGCGTGGAGCTGTCGTTCACCGCTCCTGAGTGGGAGGCGTTCATCGGCGGTGTCGCCGACGGTGAGCTTCGCTAGAGACAGCGCGGCCACTGACGCGGTCGGCTCGTAACGAAGGTCTTGTCGGGCTGCGCTTCGTCCGGCGAGCGAGTCGGTGAACATGCAGCCCTCGCCTTGAGGTGGCCCAGCAACTCTTCGGATGCGGGGTCGATCGAGCGATTCAACGAGTTCTCCTGTTCGCAGATGAGTTCAAACTGAGGACTTGGGGCCACCGGGTCGTTTGCGACCTATGGGACTCCCCCTTCCCGTCTCAAGGGGAAAGGAGGTTGCGGCCGTGTTGGCACCTCCGCGAGGGTCTCGATGTCGTAGCGACTGGTCATCTCATCCCCACATCTCATTCTCATCCCCTCGGCTCAAGGAAGGAGCCCGCGTTCCCAGTAGGTGTCGAGTTCGGGGAAGAGTTCGTCGCTGTTGTTGCGGACGAGTTTCAGCCGGTCGGGTTCGACGTGCTCTGGTAGAGGGTCGTTGAACGTGCGGCCCTCGCTGGGGACGATCCTGTCGACGAAGTGCCTGCAGTAGCGGCACCACCGGTGGGTCATGGCAGAGGGTGGTCGCTCGGGTTCCAGATCCTGAGGGTGGCGTGGTGGCCCCGGCGGCAACGGGTAGGCAAAGAACCGAACGCTGGTACGTGTACAGATCGGGCAGCGGAGTTCGGCTGCACGGTCGAGGAGGTCGAGGAGGTCGGCCTGTTCGTCGAGCTGCTGGATCTCCTCTGGATCGAAGGGCGTCCAGGTCGGGCCTTTCCGTCGGGGAGCAGGCGGCCGTCGTTCGATCGGGATATCGAAGATCTCGTTGGCCTGGTACTTCTCCCAGAGCTCCTCGAACGGTCGCTTCCGAAACTCTCTGGTCGTGTGGTCGGCGTCGAGCAGTTCCCGCTCGGTGAAGACCCTTTGGAGAAGGAACGGTTGGTGGCGCTCGTCGTGTTGCCAGTTCCGCGCGACGCCGCGCTGGAGGAACTCTTGGGGGAGTGCGAGGTGATATCGCTCGACGTAGTCCGCTGTGTCCCCGCGCCAGAAGTACAGGCCATCGCACCAGACTCCGTGGCCGTTGATGCTCCAATCTCTCTCACCCGACAGTAGATCCGAACTGGGCGGGCCCATCGGAGCGTGCAGGTTGGCACCGCTTCTGAGATAGGCGAGCATTGCCTCGGTTGGAACTGTGGTGTGGGGAAGGCGGCGAAGCTCGGCCCTGATCCGCTCGTGCTCATCTCCAGGCCAGGGAAGGCCGAAGATGCCGAGTGGTCGGAGACTGCCGACCGCCTCACCAGGTGGGTGGCTGATCTCGTGACTCAATGAGCTCTCCCGAGTACTTGTCGATCTCCACACGAGTGGTCAGAGCTTCGACCCTGGCGCCAACGGCAGCTGATACCTGATCGTCGAGGCCGCAACCTCCGTAGCACGTGGCGAGTCGAATCGGCGTGCCGGTTGTGTAGTGCGGGTTGTCGAGCACGGCTTGGACCACCTGGTTCGTATGGAGCGGCATCACGACATCATCGGTGCCGCCGGCTCCAAAGACCGGTCCGACGGCGTCATAGTCGTTTCGGCCGTGCACGATCACATCGTGATACCCACCGGTTCCTTGGGATCTCGCCAGATTCTGCAGCGTATGACCATCATCCCCGATGGCCGTCGCCGTCGGTAGGTAGCGGACCGGCTGCCCGCCAGGGAGATTGAACGCGGGATCGGGTATGTGGACAGTCCGGATCGGGGGAGGGTGCTGACCAGGCCGGCCCGTTGACATCGGTGCCAGCCCGTCGACGATGCCGACGACGTCGCCTGTCGGGCCGGTGGGGCGGAGGCGGTTGCGGGCGGCGAGGCCGGCAGGGATGACGGCGCCGAAGGTGCCGCCGAGGACGGCTTCGCCGAGGCTGACGTCGGTGATGCCCCGACCGTCGACGATGACCTGCGACGTGAGTGACTCGCCGAACCCGGCGGCGAAGGCGCCCCGCACGGTGTGGCCGCCGGGGACGGCGCCGAAGGCGGCACCGAGTGCGACCGACCGCGGGTTGAAGTTGTCGGTCGCGAGCCCCATGGCCGCGGACGACGCGGCGCCGATGAGGATGCCGGCGCCGACCGGGGCGAGCGGCGTGGCGAGGAGCACGGTGCCGCCGACCACCATGGCCCCCATGGCGAGCGAGCCCCAGGGGTCGTCGACGATCGCCTGGCCGGCCCGCTCGAACCGGTTGCCCTCCTGTCTGGCTCGCCACGCTTCGAACTCCTCGATGCTGACCGGTTCCCGGCCGGACGGGTCGAGATGGTTGACCGGGTCCGACCACGCGTACTCATACGGCGAGGCGAACGAGCCGTTGGCCCCGGGCACCGGGGGATTGGGGTCCTTGGTGAGAAAGCAGCGGGTGTCGGGGTCGTACACCCGATCGCCCATGAACACGAGCCCGTCGACCGTCAGCTCGCCCCGGTAGCCGAGGCGGATCCCGCCGCCAGCCCCCGTGCCCCAGGGGTCGTCGTACGTGCCGTCGAACCAGACACCGTCCGCCGTCGCCGGGCGGACGTGGTAGCCGGACCGGAGGTATCGGTGGTCGCCGAGCCGGACCGGCTTGGCGGTGATGGCGTAGTCCCACCCGACAGCGATGCCGTCGATCGCCGTGACCTGACCGAGCGCATCGTGGGTGAACCGCCGTGTCCGGGAGACACCATCGGGCGAGGTCGTGGTGGCCGACGTCAGCCTGTCGAGCCCGTCCCACTCCAACGTGGTCGTCGAGCCGCCCGAATCGACCCGCGAGGTGCGGCGCCCAGCCTGGTCGTAGGTGAACCGGGAAGTGCCGACACCGCTCGTGAGCGCGGTCAACTGGCCGCCGATGTTGTACTCGAACCGTCGGCGCTGCGGCCCGCTGTGCCCGGTGGTGACCGTGTCGGTCGCCAGCAGCCCGAGGTCGTTGAAGGTGAACGACCAGGCTGTCCCGCTCGGCGATCGAGCCGCCTCCAGCCGTCCAGCCGAGTCGTACGTGAACCGGCGACCGTGACGATCGACCAGCAACCGCCCCGCAGCGTTTCGACGTTCGACGTCGACCGTCCGCGGCGGGAGCCGCACGGTACCCGCATCGTCGTCGACCAGCGTCACGAGCGAGCCGCCCACCGATCGAGCCAGCTCCGTGCGCCGACCGGTCGGGTCGACGATGGCCGTCACCAGTCCCTCGGCGTCTCGCTCGTACCGGGTCACGCCGCCGGTGGTGTCGGTGACGCTGGCCAGCCGGCCACCGGTGCCTCGTTCGAGGGCGAGAGGCCGCTCACCGGAGACCGGGTTGGTCGCTTCAACGAGACGGCCAGCCGAGTCATAGGCGAAGCGAGCCAGCTCGCCGCCATCGAGGGCTGCCACCCGGGTCACCCGCCCATCGGCGTCACGGTCGAATCGAACCCCCAGCTCTCGAGCTCCCAGCCCTCGAGCCGCTACACCTGCGGCGCGTGGATCGCGGTCGTCCGAGCTGCCGCCGGCGCTCCCGCTGGCACCGCGGATGATCCCGACGACCCGGCCGAGCGGGTCGGTCTGGTAGGTGGTGACGAGGCCGTTGCCGTCGACCATGGTCGACACGGCCCCGCAGGCCTCGTACCGAATCGAGGTGGCCGCCGGTCCCGTGACGGTTCCCGTCAGCCGGCCCCGGACGTCGTGGTCGAACTCCGTGATGACGCCCGCCGGGTTGGCGGCCGATGCGAGGAGCTCCCGCGGGTCGAGCTCGAACCGGGCCGGAGCGTCGGCCCCTGCAACGAGGGCGGCGGCCGTCGTGCCGTCGGCACCGGCGCTCCAGTCGATGTGGGCGCTCGTCTCGCCCGACCGCCAGCCGGTGACACGTCCGGCCTCGTCGAAGTCGAACGTCGTGCACCCGCCCGCCGGGCCGCCGCCGAGGGAGGTCGGCTGCCCGTCGGGGCCGTAGGTGATCCAGGTCGTGGCACCGTCGGGGTCGGTGACCGACACCGGTCGACCGGCCGCGTCGTGACCGTAGGTGTAGGTCCGCCCGGCCGAGGTCGTCTCGGCCATGAGCCGGGAACCGGCGGAGTAGGTGAAGGTACGGCGACCCCCGTCCGGGCCGATCTCGGCCACGACCCGCCCCAACCCGTCGATCTCGAATCGCGACGTGTCGCCCGCCGGATCCGTCTCCGTCGCCACCTGCCCGTTCGGGTGATAGGTCCGGTGCCAGGTGGCGCCGCCGGGTTCGACCATGACGACGGTTCGGCCGAGCACGTCGACCTCCCGCCGGTGAGCCGAACCGTCGGGCAGCGTCATCGACAACGCCCGCCCACCCTTGTCGAAGGTCTGGGTGGTCCGGTTCCCCGCCGGGTCGGTGGTGGCGACGAGCTGACCCAGGCCGTCCCACTCCTGGCGGGTGACCGAGCCGTCGGGAGCCGTGATCGACGTGATCCGGCCCATCTCGTCGTGACCGAAACCCACCGTTGCGCCAACCGCATCGGTGAAGGCGACGAGGTCGCCGTGGCGTCCATAGTCGGCCCGCCACGAGCCTGGCCCGCCGCGCATCGACACGATCCGCCCGGCCGGCGACAGGTCGAACGACCGCCTGATCCCGTCGAGGTCGGTCGTCTCGACGACCCGACCGGCGTCGTCGAGCGTGAATCCCACGCGACGTCCGGCCGGGTCGATCACCTCGCTCAACTGCCCCGCATCGTCGTAGGCGAAGGTGGTCCGGTCGCCGGCGCCGTTGCTGCACCCCACCAGCTGCCCATCGTCGTCCCATTCGTAGCGGATGGTGACCCCGTCGCCGTCGGTCACCGCCACCGGCAGGAAGCGGTCGTCGAAGGTGGTCACGACCTCCGACCCCGCCGGGTCGGTGATCACCGTCGGGTTCGGGTTCTCACCGTCGTAGACGTACCGGTACTCGGCCCCGGCCCGATCACGCCGCCACACGACGCGCCCCTGGTCGTCGTGGGCACGCTCCTCGCTCAGCCCGTCGGGATCGGTCCGACGGGCGATCTGGTCGTCGTCGGTGTAGGCGTAGGTGGTGACCGCCCCCGTCCGATCGACGTGGCGCTGCAGCCGACCCCGATCGTCGTAGACCGCCCGCATCGCCGTGCCGTCCGCACCGTACAGCGCGGTCAGGTTGGCGCCGCTGTCGTGGAACAGCAGGTTCGACGGGCCGCCATCGACCTCGTCGGTCACCCGGGTGCCGCCGTTGTCGAGGTACTCGAACCTGGTGCGACGGCCGTGGGGCGCCACCTGGGCCACCACTCGGCCCTCGGCGTCGTAGGTGTTGACGAACTCGGCGACGCCGTCGGCATCGACCGATGACACGAGGAAGCCGCCCCGGTCGTAGGTGTAGGCGAGGTTGCCGACCGCCCGATCCACGCCGATGCAACGCCGCTGCTCGTCGTAGCGGTACTCGCAGCGCCGGCCGTCGGAGGCGGTGGCCCTGGCTACGAGCCCATCCTGGAGCTCGTAGCGAACCGACCGGCTCGACCGCTTCTCGGTGACCACGATCGACGTCTCGCTGCGTGACACCTCGTAGCGGGCGGCACCTTCGTCGCCACCGACGAGCGAACCGCGGCGGTCGAATCGGAAGCGCCGGATCGAGCCGCCGTCGAGGTGGCGGGTGACCAGCCAACCGGTCGGTGTCTCCGCCAACCGCAGACGCCGTCGCCGGTTCCGCTCCCACCCGTCTCGGTCCGCTCCGCCGCCGCGGTCGCTGCCGTTGCGGCGGAAGGTGACGGTCGCGCCGTCGGTGAAGGTGAGTCGCACCGTTCCGTACCCGAGACCGGTGTCGGCGTCGCGCTCGAGGTCGCTCAGGTCGAGGCCGACGTCGAGCAGTGAGGCCCAGCCCACCCCGAACAGGCCGACCCTCCAGCCGTTGAGGGAGTTGTAGACCCGGACGACATCGAGCACTGCCCCGAAGCCGGGGATGACGAGGTCGCGGTCGCCGTGGACGAAGTTGCCGTTCGCCGCGTTCACCGGGTCGTTGACCAGGCCCGACGTGACCGGCAGGCCCGTCACCTCCAACCGGTCGTATTCCACGGCGTTCGTGTCGGGAGCGCGGCCTCCGCTGTCGATCGCCGCTGCGACCTCACCCGACGGCCGGATCGAGATGCCATCGGCGATCGGGGCCTCGTCGAGGGCCGTGGCGATGCCCCGCACCCACGACTCGTTGGTTCGGAACTGGTCCATCGTGGCCGCCAACTCGGACCCCGGGTTCCCCCCGACGTCGCGGAACTCACAGGCCGCCAGGCACGCCTCCCATGTCGAGTCGAGCGCCGCGATGCGGTGGCCGAGACCTCGGTCGGTCCGCTCGCCCAGCCCCACATCGGCCCAGCCGCGAAGGGTCTCGATCCTCGCAGCACACACCTCGTCGCTCACCGCACACCACCGCACTCGGATTCAGATGGCGGGTGAGTCGGAGCAGACGGCCGGAAAGTTCCCGCCTCCGGTGCCCGGAGTGCCCGCACCGGCGCGGCGTCCGGTGCCCGGTGTGCGCGCTCAGCCGCTCAGCGCTGCTCAGCTGCTCCGCTGGTCGTCGACGGTAGCGAGGGCTTCGAGCGCCTCGACGCCGAGTTGGCGGAGCGGAACGCCGGTGGCACCGGTGGCTGCGACGAGGTCGTCGTGCTCCGGCTTGGCCGAGTGGGGCCCGATCTTGACCCGGATCTCCTGGCCCCGGACCTCGACGGTCTCGAAGCGTCGGGCGAGGGCGTGCTTGGTGACCGACTCGGTTCGGACGCCGAGGGTGCCGGTCTCGGCGAAGACGATCCGGCGCAACTCGTCGGCGACGTGGGGGTGGCACAGCACCCGCAACTCGTGCGCCGGGCGGCTCTTCTTCATCCCGATCGGGACCAGCCAGGCATCGTCGGCGCCGGCCTCGAGCAGGCGGTCGAGGGTGTGACCGAGCGTCTCGCCGGTGACGTCGTCGAGGTTCGTCGCCAGGATCACCGCCGCCGACACCTGGGGCCGAGCGCCCCGCTCGTCGGCGGGATCGGGGCCGGGATCGGGGCGAGTCGGGTCGACGAGGGCGCCGGTGATCACGTTCGGGTGGGTGGACGGGTCACGACCGCCGGCCCCCCGGGCCGACGCCAGGAGCAGCCCGGTGGGGAAGGGCCCCCAGCAGGTCACCGCTGCCCTGAGGAGGGCGGCACCGGTGGGGGTCACCGACTCGGTCGGAGTGGCCAGACCAACGACGGGGACCCCTTCGAGCAGCTTCAGGGTGGCGGGGGCCGGTACCGGCAGCTCACCGTGGGCCGTCGAGACAGTGCCTCCCGAGCCGAGGCCGACCGGGCCGGCGTGGACCTCATCGACCCCGAGCCGTTCGAGGGCGGCCCAGGTGGCGACGATGTCGACGATCGCGTCGACTGCGCCCACCTCGTGGAAGTGGACCTCGTCGAGCGCAACCCCATGGATCCCCGCCTCGACCTCGCCGAGGAGGCGGAACGTCCGGCGAGCCCCGTCGGTCACCCGCTGGGGGAGCGACGACGAGGCGAGCGACCGATCGATCGACGACCACGAGCGATGACCGACCGTCGGGGCCGACCCGGCGTCGGTGAGGTGCACCTCCACCCGTGTCGCCTCGATGCCGCCGCGTTGCACGGCCGATGCGTCGAGCGACCAGCCGTCCACGTCGAGCTGATCGAGATCGGCCCGGAGGTCGTCCACCGACACCCCCAGACCCACGAGCACGCCGAGCAGCATGTCGCCCGACGCGCCGAACCCCGGATCGAGCCAGAGCGCCGTCACGACTGGCCGGCGTCGGCGTTCGCCGGCGACTCACGCCCGGGCGCGGCCAGGATCCGATGGGCGGCGCAGGCGGCGCCGTAGCCGTTGTCGATCCCCACCACCGCGATCCCCGGCGCACAGCTCGTCATCATCGACAGCAGCGCCGTCTGCCCCTCGAACGCGGTGCCGTAGCCGATCGACGTCGGTACGGCGATCAGCGGCTGGGCGACGAGACCGGCGAGCACCGTCGGGAGCGCCCCCTCCATGCCGGCGATCGCCACGATCACCTCGGCGTCGGCGAACTCGGGCAGCGCAGCGAGGAGGCGGTGGAGTCCTGCGACGCCCACGTCGGTCACCACGTCGACGCGGTGTCCCAACGCCTCCAGCGTCAGTCGACACTCGCTCGCCACCGGGAGGTCCGATGTGCCGGCCGCCACCACCGCCGCCCGCCGGCCGGTGGCGGGGCGATGTCGCCAGGTGAGCGTCGAGGCGGCGGCGGCCGACGGTGCCGGCTCGAGGGCGAGGAGCGCCTGGTGCTGCTCGGCGGTGGCGCGGGTGGCGATCACTGTGTCGGTGCCGCCGGCCAACATCTCGTCGACGATCGTCACGCACTGCGCGGTGGTCTTGTGGTGGCAGTAGACGGCCTCGGGCAGGTCGATCCGGCGGCTTCGATCGAGATCGAGACGGGCCTCGGTCACGGCGCCGAGGACGGCCCGAGCGCAGCCTCATCGAGCGCGGCCTCATCGAGCGCGGCCTCATCGAGCGCGGCCTCATCGAGCGCGGCCTCATCGAGCGCGGAGTTCAGGTTGCCGGAGCGGAGACCGGCCAGGTCGAGGGTGACGTAGTCGTAGCCCGTGGCGGTGACCGCCTCCACCAGCTCGGCCGCCATCGCCGCCGCCCGAGCGAACTCGTCGGCTGGCAACTCGATCCTCGCCGTTCTGTCGTAATGGCGGACCCGCAGATCGGTGAAACCGAGGGCGCGCACCGCTTGCTCGGCCCGGTCGATCTTCGACAGCAGCGGCACCGTCACCGCCGTGCCGTACGGGATGCGGCTCGACAGGCACGGCATCGCCGGTCGATCCCATACCGAAAGACCCAGCTCCCGAGCCAGCACCCGCACGTCGGCCTTCGACAGGCCGGCCTCCACCAGCGGAAACCTGGCACCCCGGGCGGCAGCCGCCTCCTGGCCGGGTCGGTGGTCGCCCAGGTCGTCGACGTTGACCCCGAGCGTCACCGTCGCCACCCGCTCGGCGGCCAACGGTTCCAGCGCGTCCATCAGCGCCGACTTGCACCAGTAGCAGCGGTCGCCCGCGTTGGCCACGTATCGGTCGTCGGTCAGCTCATCGGTCTTCACCGAACGCCACGCGAATCCCCACGCCGCCGCCAATCGGTGGCACTCGTCGAGCTCACCGGTCGCCAGCGACGGCGAATCGGCGGTGACCACGAGCAGGTCGTCGGCCGGGAGGGCCCGGGCAGCGGCGACGGCGAGTAGCGACGAGTCGACCCCGCCGGAGAAGGCCACCACCTGCGGGCCGACGTCGGCGACGATCCCCACGAGCCGGTCCAGCCCGCTGGCCGCGGTGTCCACACGAGCGCCGTCAGTCACGTCGCCAAGGGTAGCGACACCACCGGCCAGGTCGTGATGGGGCCCGCAGCACCCACGGCAGGATCGGGATGGCCCGGTGACAGACGCCGACCGTCGGTGGAGTAGATTGGTTCGCTACCGAAGACGACGCTCGTCATCGGTAACCAGCAGAATCAGGAGCAATGGGGGAACGTAGGAACTCGCGAACCGGTTTGGAGACCCGCGACCGGATCATCGACGCCGTGCTCGAGACCGTGAGCACGGAGGGGCTCGTCGGTACCAGCGCCCGGGTGATCGCCAAGACGGGTGGCTTCAACCAGGCGCTCGTGTTCTACCACTTCGGTTCGGTCGAGGAACTCCTGCTCGCAGCGCTGGAACGGGCGAACGAGCGTCGGATGACCCGGTTCCGGGAGCAGCTCGAGACGGTCGACGATCTGCCGGGGCTCGTGCAGGTGGCGATCGAGCTCCACCGCTCGGCCGAGGAGGACCGCGACCACGCCGCACTGTCGGCGATCATCGCCGGCTGGTCGGTCAAGAGCGAGGTCGGCCCCCGGATCGTGAAGATCCTGCGCCCCTGGGACGACCTGGTCGCCGGCGCACTCAAGCGCTGCCTCGCCGACACCCCCTTCGCCCAGGTCGTCCCCACCGACGACCTCGCCCACGGGATCTCGGCCATGTTCCTCGGGATCGAGATGCTGAATCGTCTCGACCCCGACGACACCCGGGTCGACTCGCTGCTCCTCTCGCTCTCCGGCGCCGCCAACCTGGCCACGCCGCTGCTCCGTTCACTCGTTCCCCAGGACACACCCGACGCCTCGGTCGACTGAGCGTCGCCAGGTACGCGTGGATGCCATGGTTTCGGCGCGGCCCCGGCCGCACGATTCTGCCTGTCCCACGCCCCGCAGCCCGAGCTTCTGCCTGTCCGCGCCCGTCATAGTCGGGGCGGCCGACAGGCAGAACCGGTTGGGGTGGGGCGGCCGACAGGCAGAACCGGCACAGCACCCGGTGACCAGTATCGAACAATTGTTCGATAGGGTTGTGGGGTGGGTTGGCAGAACCCTCCTGTTCCGTGGCGTGAGATCGAGCGCCGTCTGTCCGACCGGCCCCCGGGGGCCGACGGCGGCGACAGTCCTGCGTGGTCCCGGAAGCGGGGCCCCTATGTGGCCCCGCCGGCGGCGCTGGCGCCACCGCCGAGGCCGTCGATGGTGCCCTACGCCGAGCTGCACTGCCACTCGAGCTTCAGCTTCCTCGACGGTGCCTCCCACCCCGAGGAGTTGGCCGAGGAAGCCGCCCGCCTCGGCCTCGAGGCCCTCGCCATCACCGACCACGACGGCTTCTACGGTGTGGTCCGCTTCGCTGAGGCGGCCCGGGCGGTGGGGATCGCCACGGTGTTCGGGGCCGAGCTGACCGTCGACAAGCTCGACATCAGCCCCGGCCAGGCCGATCCCGACGGCTCCCACCTCCTCGTGCTCGCCCGCAACCCGCAGGGCTACGCCACCCTCGCCCGGGTGATCAGCGAAGCCCAACTGGCGGGGGAGAAGGGGGCACCCCGGTTCTCCATGTCGGATCTCGACCGCTGGACCCGTCCCGGCGAGCTCGACAACTGGCTCGTCCTCACCGGCTGCCGCAAGGGTCTGGTGCCCCGAACCCTGGAGCGGGAAGGGCCGGCGGCCGCAGCGAACGCGCTCAGCTCACTGATCGACCGGTTCGGCCGCCACAACGTGGCCGTCGAGTTGTGGGATCACGGTTCCCCACTCGACAGCGTCCGCAACGACGCCCTCGTCGAGCTCGCCCTCCGGGCCGGGGTGGAGCCGGTCGCCACCAACAACGTCCACTACGCCACACCGGCGAATCGGCGGTTGGCGTCGGCGATGGCCGCGGTCCGGTCGAGGCGCTCCCTCGACGAGATCGAGGGGTGGCTCCCGGCGATGAGCAGCGCCCACCTCCGCTCCGGCGACGAGCAGGCCCGCCGCTTCGCCCGCTACCCCGGGGTGGTGGAACGGGCGGCGGAGCTTGGGCTGGCCTGCGCGTTCGACCTGTCGCTGGTGGCCCCCAACCTGCCGCCGTACGAGTGCCCCGGCGGCATGTCGGAGATGGCCTACCTCCGGCAGCTCGTCGAAGAGGGAGGCAAGCAACGCTACGGGCCTCGAGATGCCCCCAAGAATCCCGATGCCTGGCCTCAGCTCGACGCCGAGCTCGCCCTGATCGAGCGCCTCGAGTACCCCGGCTACTTCCTCGTGGTGTGGGACATCGTCCACTACTGCAACGAGAACGGCATCCTGTGCCAGGGGCGGGGGTCGGCCGCCAACTCGGCGGTGTGCTACGCGCTCGGCATCACCTCCGCCGACGCCGTGACCCACGGGTTGCTGTTCGAGCGATTCCTGTCAGAGGAACGAGACGGCCCGCCCGACATCGATCTCGACATCGAATCCGATCGTCGGGAGGAGGCGATCCAGCACGTCTACGACAAGCACGGCCGCCGCCACGCCGCCCAGGTGGCCAACGTGATCACCTACCGGGGCCGCTCCGCGGTGCGGGACGCGGCCAAGGCGCTCGGCTACGCCCCCGGCCAGCAGGACGCGTTCTCGAAGAACATCGACCGTTGGATGCTGCCGGCCCAGGCTGCTGACGAGGGCGAGTTGCCCGACGAGGTGGTGTCGCTCGCCCAGGAGTTCGAGCACCATCCCCGCCACCTCGGGATCCACTCCGGGGGGATGGTGATGTGCGACCGGCCCGTCACCGAGGTGTGCCCGGTGGAGTGGGGGCGGATGGAGGACCGCACGGTCCTCCAGTGGGACAAGGACGACTGCGCCGCCGCCGGGCTGGTCAAGTTCGACCTGCTCGGCCTGGGGATGCTTTCGGCCTTGCGCTACACCCTGCAGTTCCTGGAACGGCACCATGACCGGGTGCTGGAGCTCCACCACATCAAGCAGGAGCGGGCCGTGTTCGACATGTTGTGTCGGGCCGACTCGGTCGGTGTGTTCCAGGTGGAGTCCCGGGCCCAGATGGCCACCCTGCCCCGGCTCAAGCCCCGCAACTTCTACGACCTGGTGGTGGAGATCGCGCTGATCCGACCCGGGCCGATCCAGGGTGGGTCGGTCCATCCCTACATCCGTCGTCGCAACGGGGAGGAGGAGGTCACCTACCTCCACCCGCTCCTCCAGCCGGCCCTGTCCAAGACGCTCGGCATCCCCCTGTTCCAGGAGCAGCTGATGCAGATCGCGATCGACGTCGCCAACTTCACCCCCGGTGAGGCCGACGAGCTCCGTCAGGCGATCGGCTCGAAGCGGAGCCACGAGCGGATGGAACGACTCCGGGCCCGGTTCTTCGCCGGGATGGCGGCCAACGGGATCGACGACGACATCGGCACCCAGATCTGGGAGAAGCTCGCCGCCTTCGCCAACTACGGGTTCCCGGAGAGCCACTCGATCAGCTTCGCATCGCTCGTGTACGCCTCGTCGTGGCTGAAGCTCCACCACCCGGCAGCGTTCTGTGCCGCCCTGCTCAAGGCCCAACCGATGGGGTTCTACTCGCCCCACTCCCTGATCCAGGACGCCCGCCGGCACGGGGTGCCCACGTTCGGACCCTGCATCAACACCTCGGGCGCGGTCGCCGACCTCGAACAGCTCGGACCCGATCGTCGGCCCCCGCCGATCACGGTGGCCGGAGCCGACCAGATCGAGGCCGAGCGCCACGACCACGGATGGGGAGTGCGGCTCGGGATCGACTCGGTCCGCCACATCTCGTCGGAGATGGCCGAGGCGATCGACGCCGCCCGCCCGTTCGGTTCCATCGAGGACGTGGCCCGCCGGGTGGCGGTCGACGGCCGACCGATCGAGCTCGAGGCGCTGGAGGCGTTGGCCACCGCCGGGGCGTTCGACTGCTTCGGCCTGTCCCGACGGGAGGCGCTGTGGGAGGCGGGGGCGGTGGTGCAGGGCGGGGTGGGCAAGCTCGAGGGGATCGTCACCGGCCTGCACGCCCCGCAGCTCCCGGGGATGAGCGAGCAGGAGGAGGCGATGGCCGACCTGTGGGCCACCGGGGCGTCGGCCGACGGTCACCCCACCCGGTTCCTGCGTCCAGCGCTCGAGGCGGACGGTGTGGTCGCGGCCCGGGATCTGGCCGGGATCGACCACGGTGCGAAGGTGACGGTGGGCGGGGTCGTCACCCACCGGCAACGACCGGCGACCGCGTCGGGCACCACGTTCTTCGGCCTGGAGGACGAGACGGGGCTGATCAACGTGGTGGTGTCGATCGGGTGTTGGACCCGCTATCGACGGGTCGCCCGCAACGCCCCGGCGCTGTTGATCCGGGGTCGGATCGAGCGGCAGGGGGCGGTGGTCAACGTGGTGGCCGAGAAGCTCGAACCCCTCCCGGTCGCCGCCGCCCCCGCCAGCCGCGACTTCCGCTGACGTCGTCCGCCTGCAACCCTGCGGGTTGCCGTTCAGGTACCGCGCACGCCGGTGCCAGACACATCGTGCGGGAGTGGGCAGAATGGGGATCGTGTCAACACCACATCCCGACGGCGGCTACGCCTACGTCCCCGGCATCTCGCCCTACTCGGCTGGCGTTCGGGCGGCCGACGGCTACCGGCTACGTCGGGTCCAGTTGGGGGAGCCGATGCCGTGGCGGGACGGGTTCGCCACGATCGACCGCGCCCTCGCCGAGGCCGGCCGACCGCCCCGTGCGCTGTGCACGGTGGAGCTCCGCTGCGCCGCCCCGCACAGCTTCGACGGGTTCGGCACCTTCAACGACGACTACCGCCGTGCCCTCGCCGACCGCGACATCCTCCTCGACGGTGGGCACAATCCGGTGGCCAGGACCAACGTCGCCCCCCTCGACCCGCCGACCGACACCGAGCTGTACGCCTTCGGGTTCACCGTCGAGGACCCAAACGGGCCAACCGGTGGAGGGCGACCGTCGTTCGTCGTGTCGGGGGCGGGCGATCTCCACGACCAGGCCGACCTACGACCCGAGGCGATCGTCGGCGGCGACCGCCCATGGAGCGATACCGGCGAGGAGCGGGCCGCAGCGGTGCTCGACGAGATCGAGACGAGGATGACCGGTCTCGGCACATCGTGGTCCGATACCGACACGGTGGTGGTCTACACCGCCGAGAACCTCGGTCTCGTCATCGATCCGGTCAGCGCCCGACTCGGCCCCGCCGCTGGCCGCGGCGTCCTCTGGCATCGGGCCCGACCACCGATCGCCGGCCTCCTGTTCGAGATGGACGCCCGAGGCGGTGTCCTCGAAACCACACGGTGATCCGACGTGCGGCGGTCAGCTGGTGGGTCAGCCCTCGACGGGTGAGGTGACAGCTTCGGCCTCGGCCGTGAGGAGGGCCGACTTGCGCTCGGGACCCCAGCGGTAGCCGCCCGGGGTGCCGTCGGCGCGGATGACCCGGTGGCAGGGGACCACCAGTGCAGCGGGATTGGCGGCGCACGCCGCGGCGACGGCCCGGTGGGCGGTCGGGCGACCGATCGCAGCGGCGATCTCCCCGTAGGTTGCCGTCGAACCCGGCTCGATCGTCCGCAGCGCCTCCCACACCGACACCTGGAACGCCGTGCCCTGCAGATCGAGGGGAACGTCGGCCATCGACGTTGGGCGGCCCGCTGCCAACTCGCCAACTGCGACGGCCAGCTCGGCCAGGCCGTCGTCGTCGCGTTCGATGGCCGCATGGGGGAACTCGGCAGCGATCTCGTCGTACACCGACGCATCGTCGTCGCCGATCTTGACCGCGCAGACCCCACGATCTGTGGCGGCCACCCCCACCACGCCGATCTCGGTGGCGATGGTGGTGAATGCGACGGCAGCGCCAGGCGAACCCCGACGGTAGGTCGCCGGCGCCGAGCCCAGCTGGGTCGCCCCATGATCGTAGAACGCCCGCATCGACCCGTAGCCGGCCTCGAACACCGCCTCGGTCACGGGGGCACCCCGTCGAAGCGCGTCCCGGACCCGCTCCGCTCGCTGGGCCCGGCGGTAGGCGGAGATCGTCACCCCGGTCACCCGCTTGAACAGCCGGGCGAGATGCCGTTGCGACCAACCGACCGACGCTGCGAGCTCGGCCATCGTCGGGTCGTCGTCGGGATTCTCGATTCGACGGCAGACCGCGAGCACGGTGGCCACCGCCGGATCGGCGATGGTCGCCCGATCCGGTCGGCACCGTCGACACGCCCGGTAGCCGGCGGCGACGGCGTCGGCCGCCGTGGCGAAGAACTCCACGTTCGGTCGCTTCGGGCGGCGCGACGGGCACGCCGGCACGCAGTAGATCCCCGTGGTGCGCACCGCGTAGAAGAACACGCCGCAACCATCGGGGTCCCGCTCCTCCACGGCGGTCCACCGGGCTCGGTCCAGATCGGTCTCAGTCATGGTTCGAACCTATGATCCACGCTCCTTCCCCGCTTCCCGCTGCCGGACGGGGTACCTCCAGCCAACACCTCGCAGCCAGTAGACTTCCCGACGGGCGAAATTTGTGCGCTTTGCAGCGCTGAGCGCTGCAAGGTCGACAAATTTCGGAGGGGTGGCGGGGGTCAGGGGTCAGGGGTCTAGCCGGGATCGTCGGGCGGGGGCTCCCACAGGCGGATCCAGCCCGTCTCCACCTGCAGGGCCGCTTCCTCGTAGCCGCGCTCGCCGGGCAGCACCACCCGGTACTCACCATCGGGGTCGACCACCCGGACCTGTTGGGGCGGCAGGCGCTTCCGGGCCACCGTCAGCACGTCGTCGGCCGACCCGTACCTCGACAGACACGCCAGCATCCTCACCGTGGGCGTCATCATCGTCATCTCGCCACGCTGCCACCGCTCGATCGCCGCCTCCGGCTCGATCCAGGTGAGGTTGACGATCTCGCCGTCGTCGTAGTGGGCGTCCTGGCCGGGTGGGGTCCTGGCCACGAAGAACCGGGCGTCGAACCGGCGGGGCGACCCCATCGGTGTGATGAACCGCCCGACCTCCTCGATCGCCGTCATGTCGAGGGAGATTCGGTGTTCGAGGAGGAGGTCGATGAAGGCGAGCTCGTCGGCCCGGACCCGGTCCCGCAGGTCGAGGAGGTCGACGGCGGGGTCGATCTCGGACGCCAGCAGCAGCCCGGCCTCCTCGAGGGTCTCCCGGCAGGCGGCGAGCCACCACGCCAGTCCGCCCCGCGGCACGTCGAGAATGGTCGACGCCTCGTGGTCGCTGAGGCCGTGGCAGATGTCGTCGAAATCGTCGATGTGGTCCTCGGGGTCGACCCGCCCGCCGGGGAACACCCAGTGGTCGGGTCCGAAGACCACCTTCGAGGTTCGGTGGAGCATGAGGACCTGCAACCCCGGCCGATCGTCGAGCAACATCACCGTGGCCGCTGGCCGGATCGGCACCGCGGCAGGATCGAAGTCGGCAGGGGATGCAGCGGATGCGCTGCTGGCCGCCCCCGAGCCGGGTGGGGATCCACGGGAAACGCCGTCTCGGGTCACCCGGCCACGGTAGGCAGCGTCAGGGAGCAGCGTCGACTCGCATCAGCAGCGTCGCGCTGTCGCTCGCCTGGGCCCGCACCCGCTCCCACGCCTCGTTGCCCGGGTCCCCGCCGGCCAGCCCCGCCGGCTGGTCGAGGATGTACAGCCGGAACTGCAGGTCCCGCGGGCCGTCCTCCAGCAGGTCGAGACAGGGGCTGCCGTAGCCGAGGTTGCCGTAGTCGTTGAGCGTCTCATAGGCGCCCGGTGGTGCCTGGCCGGCATCGAGGCCACGGGCGTTCGGGCTGATCCCGGCCATCAGCCACAGCAGGAGCGGCTCCTCGGGATCGGTCTGGTCGCTCAACGTGACGGCGATCTCCGCCGCCGCTGGTCCGACACCCACCCACGTGAGGTTGGGGAACTTGTTCGCCCCGGCGCACGTCGTGTCGATCGGGGCTGGACCGCCGGGATCGAAGTCGGGGCTCGACAGCGACAGTCCGCTCGGGCTGTCCTCGTAGTCGGGCGCCGACGTCGGCGGCGGCGGCCGAGTGGTCGTTGTCTGATCCGCCGACGGCTCAGCGAGCTCACGCCCGTCGCTGGCGCAGGCCGCGGTCCAGACGGCGGCTGCGACGACCAACGACAGCAACCGCAGGCCCAACGAGCAGGAAAGCACGGTGATCGAGCCTACCGTCCGGGCGAGCGCCGATGGGTTCGGCCGCCGCCGGCACACCGCCGAGACATCGCCGAGGACGCTCCGTCGCGGCTGGGCCGGTGGTGCACGGTCTCCGTGGCGGTGGCGTCTCGGGGTGCAGGGTGATTCGGTCCCACCGTCCGTACCCTCGGGCGATGGTCTCTCGCCCACCCGCCTGTAGCTCCCGCCATCCCATGGCGGCCGCTCGGGCTGGATCGATGGGAGGCTGATGTGGCGGGCCGGCGTCGTCGTCTGTCGACGGTCGGTCGGGGCTGGCGGCCGCTCGGGGGCCTGCTCGGTCCGGCGGTCGGTGATGCCAGCCAGAGCCTCGGCGCGCTCGCCCTCTCGGCAACGACCAGCCTCATCACCGGGTTCACCTTCGCCGCGGTGACCGGCACGCTCCGCTCGTTCCCTGGATTGCTCCTGTTCATCCCGGCCGCGATCGGGCTCCGGGGCAACGTGTTCGGCCCATTGGGGAGTCGACTGTCGACCGCCATCCAGACCGGCACGTTCAGCTGGAGCTGGCGGGCCGACTCGCTGCTCGGGCAGAACATCATCGGCGCGATGGTCACGTCGTTGGCGGCAGCGGTGGGCCTCGCCGGGATCGCGGAGATCGTCGCCATCACCGTTCGTGACAGCCCAGGGGAGGTGATCGGAGTGGCCGATTTCGTCGTGGTGTCGGTCGTCGGTGGCACGCTGGCGTCGGTCGTGGTCCTCGCCATCACCATCGGACTGGCGGTCGCGTCGGTCCGGTTCGGCTGGGATCTCGACAACGTGACCGCTCCGCTGGTCATGGCGTCGGGTGACGTCATGACGCTGCCCGCCCTGGTCCTGGCAGCCACCCTCATCCAACGGGGAACGGTGACCCGGGTGCTCGCCACCGTCCTCGTCGTCGCAGTGGCGGCACTACTCGCGGTGCTGGTCCGGTCGAGCTTCGCCATCGCCAAGCAGATCGTCAAGGAGTCGCTCCCGATCTTGGTGCTCGCCGGCGCGCTCAGCCTCTTCGCCGGCATCGTGCTCGAACGATCGGTGGAGCGGCTGTTCACCTTCTCCGTGCTGCTGATCCTCGTGCCCGGCTACCTCTCGACCGCCGGGGCGTTGGGCGGGATCCTGTCGAGCCGGTTGTCGACGAAGGTCCACCTCGGGCTCGTCGCCCCGGCGCCCCTGCCCCGGGGCGACGCTCGAGACGACATCCGCATCACGTTCGGTCTCGCCCTCCCCATCTTCGTGTTGTTGGCGGTGCTCGCCGGAACGTTCGGCGCGCTCGCCGGCCGAACGTCGCCCGGGGTGGGGATGCTCGTGCTCGTGGCCCTGACCGGCGGACTGGTGGCCACCGCGTTCGTGGCCGCCGTGGCCTACTACGGCACGTTGGCCGTGGTTCGCTTCGGTCTGGATCCCGACAACCACGGCATACCGCTCGTCAGCGCCAGCCTCGACGTGGTGGGCGCGTTGACATTGGTCGGCGCACTGCTGCTGTGGGGGGTGGCATGATGCGGGGAGTGGAATCTCGAAACCTCCGGGAGATGCTGGCCGAGGCGAAGGACACGAGCGAGCTCATGGTCGACCTCGCCTACGCCGCACTGTTCTTCGATGATCCAGACATGGCCGATGAGGTGGAGGACCTCGAGCGCCAGATCAGCGAGCTCGTGCACCAGATGCGGGCGCTGTGCATCATCGCCGTCCGCAACCCCCGCGAGGCCGACGCCATGTCGGCGGTGCTGCAGGTGATCAGTGCCGTCGAGGGGATCGGCAACGACGCCGTCGACATCGCGAAGATCGTGTCGCGACGCCTCGGGATCCCCCGACAGCTCGTGATCGACATGTCGGCGGCGGAGGAGGTGTCGCACCGGGTGGAGGTGGCTGACGGGTCACACTTCGCCAACCGGCCGTTGGCGGCGTTCGAGTTGCCGGTCGTCACCGGGATGCGGGTCATCGCCGTGCGGCGGGGTCGCTCGTGGATCGTCGACCCCGGCGGCGACGACATCCTCAACCCCGGCGACGTGCTCTTCCTCCGGGGCTCGCCCGAGGGGATCGTGCGGCTCCGCGAGCTCGCCGGCGCTGCAGCGTGGCACGCGCCGACGCCGGAGGAGGCGACCGCCCTCACCGACCTCGATCGGGCGGTCGACACGCTCATCGAGATGAAGAACCTCTCCGAGGTGGCGGTCGGGCTCGCCTACTCGGCGCTGGTGCTGCGGGATCGGAGTCTGGCGGCCGAGGTCCGCCACCTCGAGGACCGGCTCGACGAGATGAAGATCCGGCTCGAGCAGTGGGTGCTGCGGGCGGCCGGCGACGACGTCGACCCGTCCCGCCTCCGCGGTCTCCTCCACCTCGGCGCGGCGGCCGAGGACCTCGGCGATCAGGCGCAGCAGATGGTGTGGATCATCGAGAAGTCGAGCGACCTCCACCCTGTGCTCCACGTGGCCCTCGGCGACACCGACGACACCGTGGTGCGGATGCCGGTGGCCGATGGCGCCACCGCCGACGGTCGCCGTCTCGGCGATCTCGACCTCGCGATCGAACCCGGGTTCAACGTGCTGGCGGTGGAGCGCAACGGCCGATACCTCTACCGACCGCGACGTCACGTGGAGCTCCGGGCCGGTGACCAGGTACTGGCCAACGGTCCCGAGGAGGGCCAAGGTGTGCTGGCCGAGCTGTTCGGCTGGCGCCTCGTCGACGGCGACGACGACGAGGTCGGCATGGAGCTGGAGCCGCTCGACCCAACGGCGTCAGCCCACCCCGGCTGACCGCCGCAGCCCTCGCTGGCAGATTTGGCGCGCACCCGTCGTGCAGATCGCTGCCAGTGTGGTCGGTGGGCGTGCGCTGGCAGATTTGGCGCGCACCCCCCGTGAGATCGCTGCCAGTGTGGTCGGTGGGCGTGCGTTGGCAGAGCCTGCGCGCATGTGTGGTGCGGAGGGCTGCCAGTGGGGTAAGGAGGGCTGGGTGGGTCAGCGGCGGGGGTTGGGCGGGGAGTCGGTTCCCGGGGCGGGTGGGGGCATCGGGGGCGGGGGGAGGCTGCCGACGTCGGGGGTCGTGGCCGGACGACTGGGCGGGTTCGCCTGCGACCGGCTCGCGGACGGCCGGTCCGACGAGGAGCCGGTCGTTGTCGACGACGGCTCGACCTCGGCCGTGTCACCGCCCGATCGTGCGCCCACCCTTGGGAGTCGTGCGGCGCCGAGCTGGCTGTCCCCATTGCCGCCGTCGGGGCCGTCGCGGAGCATCTCGGCGATGCCCCCGATCGAGCCGAGCACCGCACTCATGTCGGCCGGCACGAAGATCTTGGTCGCCTGCCCGTCGGCGATGCCCTGCAACGCTTCCAGATACTTGATGGCGATGACCCGATCGTCGGTGCCGGCATCGTTGATCGCCGAGAACACGCTGTGGATGGCCTGTGCCTCACCGGCGGCCACCACCTCCTTCTGATACTGCTCGGCCTCGGCCATCGTCCTGATCGCCTGGGCCTCGCCCTCGGCCATGAGGATGTCGCGCTGGCGGACACCCTCGGCGGTGAGGATGGCGGAGGCCTTGTCGCCCTCGGCCCGGGTGACGGCTGCCTCCCGGGCGCCGTCGGCCTCGGTGACCACGGCCCGCCGGTTCCGCTCGGCCTTCATCTGCTCGTGCATGGCGTGCATCACGTCCTGGGGCGGATCGATCCGCTGGATCTCGACCCGCACCACTCGTACACCCCACTTGTCGGTGGCATCGTCGAGGATCTGCCGCAGCGCTGCGTTGACCCGCTCACGTGACGTGAACGCCTCGTCGAGCGTCATCTCACCGATGACGTTCCGCAGGTTGGTCTGCGCCAGCTTCGTCACCGCGAGCACGAAGTTCGAGATGTTGTACAGCAGCCGCTGCGGGTCGGTCGGCTCGTAGTAGATGACGGCGTCGACCGACACGGCGACGTTGTCCTCGGTGATCACCTCCTGGGGTGGCACATCGATGACGTGCTCCCGCATGTCGACCTTCTTGATCCGCTGGACGAAGGGGTAGATGAGGCGCAGCCCGGGTTGGACGGTGCCCTTGTAGCGACCGAGCTGCTCCACCACGCCCTTCTCGAACGGGCGGATGATCTTGACGCCCATCGCGATGTACACGATGAGCACCACGAAGATGATCACGAGTAGTCCGAACAGTGATTCTGCCATGATGTGCCTTTCCCTCGAATCCTGCGGTCCCGACCGGCCGATGCGCTAGGCGTCGACCGGCTCGACGACGAGCCTCGTTCCTCTGACCTCGATCACCCGGACCATCGCCCCGGCCGGCAGGCCGATGCCCGTGTGGGTGGCCGCCTTCCACTCCTCGGCCTCGACCCGCACCATGCCGGCCTCGCCGCCGGTGGCGGGGATCGCCTCCATGACGGTGCCGGTGGCCCCCACGAGTCGGTTGGCCCCGATGCCGGCGACGTCGGGCAGGTCGGCGTCGAGCCGGCGGGCCAGGGGACGGAACCCGAGGAACACCCCGAACGACGCGGCGAGGAAGATCGGGAAGCTGACCAGGAGGGGTGCGCCGAGGAGGCTCACGACAGCGGCCACCAGTGCGCCGATGGCGAATGGGAGGAGGAAGAAGGTGCCAGCCATCGAGATCTCGCCGAGCCCGAAGGCGGCGGCGGCCGCAACGTAGATCCCGGCCCAGACAACTGGATCGTCCATGAAACTCCTCGGTGGTTTGCCTCGTCCTCGAGACCTCAACGCCAATCGGCAGAGTTTGGTTCCCCGCAAGGAGTCGTGGAACCGTTGTTAGGGTTTGAGCAACCCGCTCCCACCCTCGATCCAGGTCGTGCTGCCCATCTCATGGCTCGTTTGCTCAGTGTTCATGCCCATCCCGACGACGAGGCCTCCAAGGGAGCGCCGACCGTCGCCCGCTACGTGGCCGACGGCCACGAGGCGCTCCTGGTGTGTGCGACCGGTGGCGAGGAGGGCGACATCCTCAACAAGAAGATGGACACGCCCGAGATCCGGGAGAACCTCGCCGCGGTTCGAGCCACCGAGCTCGAGCGGTCGGTGAAGGCCATCGGCTACCACGAGCTGGTCTGGCTCGGGTACCGGGATTCCGGCATGCCAGACACCGACGCCAACCAGCACCCGGACTGCTTCGCCCAGGCCGACCTCGACGAGGCCACCGGCCGCCTGGTGGCCACCGTCCGGCGCTTCCAGCCGGAGGTGATCATCACCTACTCCGACGATCAGCAGGGGTACCGGCACCCCGACCACCTGCGGGTGCACGACATCAGCGTGCTCGCCTTCGATCGGGCCGCCGACCCCGAGTGGTACCCGGAAGCGGGTGAGCCGTGGCAGCCGTTGAAGCTCTACTACTCGGTGTGGAGCAAGGCTCGCCTCACGGCCCACCACGAGAAGTTCATCGAGCTCGGGCTCGAGTCGCCCTACGACGATCGTTGGTTCACCCGCCCCTCGTCGGACGATCGCATCACGACCAAGATCGACATCGGGGCCTTCTACGCGGTCCGACGCGAGGCGTTGCTGGCCCACGCCACCCAGGTCGACCCCGACGAGAAGTTCTGGTTCGGACTGCCCGACGAGGCCGCCGCCGACGCCTACCCCTGGGAGGACTACATCCTCGCCCAGACGAGGGTGCCGACCGACGTCCCCGAGTACGACCTGTTCGCGGGGGTCGACTGATGGTCGACGCCCTGTCCGACGAGTGGGTGAGCGCGGTCGCCGAGGCGAGCGGTCACCGGTCGGGGGCCGGCCGCTCGGGCCGGGTCGCGATCACGATCGGGAAGACCAGGCGGGCGGTGCTGCACATCATCGACGGTGAGGTCGCGTCGGCCGATCCGGAGCCCGATGTCGATCCCCCGGTGACCGTCCCGCTGACGGCGAAGCAGCTCACCGCCCTGCTCGCCGGCGACGAGTCACTGGCTCAAGCCTTCATGCGGGGCGACATCAAGCCCGAGGGGGCCACGGGTCCGCTGCTGGCGGCGGTGGAGCTGTTCGAGGACGTCGAGTTCCGCCGCCGGCTCGCCGCGCTGCTCTGACCGTCCGCCGTCCCGTTCAGGTCCCGCCGCGGTCAGGTCCCGTCCCGCTGGGCTCGCCGCAGCTCCCGGAAGCCGATGAGCTCGGCCCCGGAACGCTCGATCGCCGACCGCAGCGTCCAGTCGTCGGTGACGAGGTGGGCGTCGCCAACCCGGGCCGCCCAGTTCGGGCTGAGGGCCCGGAGCTCGGGGGAGTCGACCGCCGGCCGGACATGGATCTCGGTGACGCCGCTCTGGAGGTCGGCGATGGCGGCGTCGACCGCGGCCCGCGACGCGACGGTGGGCCGGGCGGCGACGACGTGGTCCGGGGTGAGGATCCCCTCGTCCTCGGCCAGCTTCCGGGCCGGGAACCCGAGATCGATCGACGGGTCGGGCAGGCTCATCGGCAACCGGTACTCGATCGCCAGCTCCAGGTACAGATCGAAGAACTCGGGCCGTGAGCACAGCGCGTCGAGGTGGGCTCCGAGGTGGCTCGGATCGAACCCGTACAGCACGGCCCGCTCGAGCTGCGCCCTGCACTCCCGGCGGGTCTCGTCGACGTCGGCGTGCTCCCACAGGTCGGTCGGCGTCTGGGGGAACCCACCGTCGCCGCCGAGGAGCGACGGTGCGTGGGTGATGGGACCCCACCGGTAGACCTCGTACTCGGCGTTGAGGGTGAAGGCGACGCCGACGTCCTCGCCCCGGTGGTCGACCGCAGCCCCCCGGGCCCACGGGCAGGGCACCTGCAGCGCGGCCGACGTGGCGATCCCGTCGCGGAGCGCGTTGGCGACGCCGATGTTCGCCGCGTTCGACGAGCCGAGCCCATCGCACACGATGATCACCAGCTTGGCGTCCTCGTCTCGGCCGAGTCGTCGCGTGAGGGCGCTCACCAGCCCGACGGTAACCGGTGATGGACGCGATGCCCAGGACAGCGGGAGCGACGATCGTCACTCCACCGGTTGGTCGGGACCATCGCAGGCCGCCCACAGGCCGACGAGGTCTCGGGCGGCCCGCTGTCGGGCCGTGGTCAAGGCGGCCTCGTGGGCCACGTTCGGCTCGTAGCTGATTGCCTCCGCCAGACCGGACTCGATCAGCCACAGGTTGACGAACAACCCGTCGGCCGGCCGGTACAGGTAGAGCAACAGCCGCCCGTAGTGATCCCGGGCTTCGATGTCGCGCTCGATCTGCACGGTCGTTCCCGCCGGCAACAGCTCGGTGAGGGCGGCCGACGCTTCGGCCCCGAAGCACTGGATGGGCACGTTGCGGGCGACCGACTCGGGTGCGTCGACGCCGATCAACCGGACGCGCTCGGTCGTCCGCCCGAGCCGAACGTCGATGGTGTCACCGTCGACGACTCGCTCCACCGTCGCAGTCCTGAGCTCGCTGGTGACCGGCTCGTGACCGGCACCGCAGCCGCCCAGCGCGGTAGCGACCACGAGGATGGCGAGGACCGTGCCGATGGCTGCGTCGAAGCTGAAGCCTCCCGGCGCGCCGGCGGAACGGCCAGGAGATCGACGACGACACCGGGGCCGCGCCGATCGTTGTGCGCCGTCAGATTCGCTCGATGAGGGTTCCCGTTCCGAGTCCACCACCGCAGCACATCGTGATGAGGGCGGTGGTCTTGTCGGCCCGTTCGAGCTCGTGCACCGCCTTGGTCATGAGGAAGGCGCCGGTGCCTCCGAGTGGATGACCCAAGGCTATTGCCCCGCCGTTCGGGTTGACGATGTCCATGTCGACGTCGAGCTCCCGCTGCCACGCCAGCACCACCGACGCGAACGCCTCGTTGATCTCGACGAGGTCGATGTCGGCCATCGCCCGGCCAGTCCGGTCGAGGAGGTGCCGGGTGGCGTCGATGGGGCCGGTCAGCATCAGCACCGGATCGACCCCGACCAGGCAGGTGTCGACGATTCTCGCCTTCGGTACGAGGCCGAGCTGGGAGGCCTTGTCGGCGGTCATCACCAGCACCGCTGCCGCACCGTCGGAGATCTGCGAGGACGAACCGGCGGTGTGCACACCGTCCTCCCGGGCGACCGGCTTGAGGGCGGCGAGCGCGTCGAGGGTGGTCTCGCGGAGGCCCTCGTCGCGCTCGACCCGATGGGTCGACCCTGTCGGCTCGCCGTCGTCGTCGAGGTCGGGGGCGTCGATCGGATGAACCTGGGTGGCGAACCGGGCTTCGTCCCACGCCTGGGCCGCCAGTCGTTGGGACCGGAAGCCGAACTCGTCGGCGTCGCCCCGGCTGACGTTCCACTTCTCGGCGACCCGCTCCGCCCCCTCGAACTGGCTCGTGAACTCGTAGGCGTCGAAGTACGACTTCGGGATCGGGACGCCCATACCGAGCTTCCTCGACGAGTTCATACCGATCGGGATCCGGCTCATCACCTCGACCCCGCAGGCCACGGCGACGTCGACGACGCCGGCCTGGACGAGCGCGGTGGCCATGTTGGTGGCCTGCTGCGACGAGCCGCACTGGGTGTCGACCGTGGTGGCCGGCACCTCCTTCGGGAAGCCGGCGGTTAGCCACGCCGTCCGGCCGACGTTGAACGACTGCTCGCCGACCTGGCTCACACAGCCCGTGACGACCTGACCGACCTCGGCCGGTTCGACACCGGTTCGGCGGAACAGCTCGCGCTGCACTTCAGCGAGCAGATCGACCGGGTGGACGGTGGCCAGCCCCCCGTTGCGGCGCCCGATGGGGGAGCGGACGGCTTCGACGATGACGACATCACTCATGGTTCGAGACTACGGCGGAGGACGGGCTCGTGGCGAAGCACGGGCGGCTGGCGGGACGGGACGTGGACGAGCGAGGTTGGGGGACCGCTCAGGCGGCAGGACGGTGGAGCCGGTGCTCGTTGCTGCGACCGGCCACCGCAGGCTCGTCCTCGTAGGGACGGGCCGAGGCGGCGAGCGCAGCCCGGGCGTCGGCGAGACCCTTCCGGCCGACCCGGATCGTGCGCTCGTCGAGCTTCCACATCTCGTCGTCGAGGTAGATGAGGTGCAGTTGGGCGTGTGCCATGGGGAGAACTCTGACGACAGGGTGTGACAGCGAAGCCGGAATCGGTGCCCGAAACGAGGGTTTGATCGGCTGTTTTGCCTGGTCAGAGTGAAATTTGAGAAAGTTCGGAGATTCTCGGCGGTGGTCGACGGTTCCGGGGATCTAGCTTGAGCGCCATGAGTCGCTTTGGCATGTCCGTCCCGCTCGGAGGCATCCGCCTCGTCGATCATCACGAGCTCTTCCGTGAGCTGGTCGACCTCGGCTACACCGATGCTTGGTCCTCCGAGGCCGACGGCGCGGATGGTTTCACGCCGTTGGCCCTGGCCGCCGCATGGGCGCCGGAGCTGCGCCTCGGCGTCGCCATCATCCCCGCCTTCACCCGTGGACCGGCCCTCCTGGCCCAGAGCGCTGCGGCGATGGCCGATGCCGCCCCCGGCCGATTCGTGCTCGGCGTCGGCTCATCGTCGAACGTGATCGTGGAGCGATGGAACGGCATCGCGTTCGACGAGCCCTACAAGCGGACCCGCGACGTGGTCCGGTTCCTCAAGAAGGCCCTCGCCGGCGAGCGGGTCGCCGAGACCTACGACACCTTCGAGATCGACGGCTTCCGCTCGGGGATCGTGCCCGACCCGGCGCCCCCGATCCTGGTCGCCGCGCTCCGCAAGGGCATGCTCGAGCTCGCCGGTCGGGAGGGCGACGGGGCGATCATCAACTGGTTGTCGGCCGAAGATGTGCGAACGGTGGCCCCGATCGTGCACGGCCAGGCCGTGGACGGCGCGGCGAAGGAGATCGTCGCCAGGATCTTCGTGTGCCCGAGCACCGACACCGACACGGTGCGGGCCCAGGCCAAGCGGGCCATCGCCGCGTACCTGAACGTGCCCGTCTACGCCGCCTTCCATCGCTGGATCGGGCGGGGGGATGCCCTGCAACCGATGTGGGATGCCTGGGCCGATGGCGACCGCAAGAAGGCGCTCGACGTGATCCCCGACCACGTCGTCGACGAGCTCATCGTGCACGGTTCCCCCGAGGCGTGTCGTGAGCACATCGGTCGCTATGTCGAGGCCGGGGTCACCACGCCGGCGTTGTCGGTGATGGCGTTCGCCGACGTCGATCCACGTCAGGCGGTCCGGGACCTCGCACCCCGCTAGCCGCCGGCGTCCACGCCGGGTCGGGGATCCTCTCAGCGCCGAACCGGGATCCAGACCACCATCAGGTCGGTGACGGTGATGTCGTTCTTCTCCAGCGGCACGTCGAACGGCTCGATCGCGTCGGCCTTCGTCGACCACTCGTCGTCGATCTCCATCAGCGCCTCGGCCAGCTCGAGCTCGAGCTCGTCGAGGTCCTCGATCTTCTCCGCGACCCGGTTGCGGGCCGAGTCGAGCCGCGCCGTCGCCGCCGCCGACTGACGTCGCCCCGAGGTCATCCGTCGGGCGGCGCTCGCCAATCCGCGGGTCCGGGACCGCCCGCCGAGGAGGCCGCCGAGGATGCTCGATCCGATGTCGACGAGCTGCTGCTGCTTGCGGCCGTCGGCCTGGACCTCGAGCTCGGCCACCCGATCCTCCGCCTTGGCCAGCGCCGTCTCCAGCGACTCCTGCTTCCTCAGCAACTTGTCGCGGATCTTCCCCGCATCGGCGTCGGCCTCGTCCTCGGCCACCGCCTGGCAACGGAGCTGGAAGTCCTCGATGGTCTCACCCGGCCTCGACCAGAGCTTCAGCTCCGGGTTGCGGTGGATCTGGTAGGTCTCGTCGCCGTAGAGCTTCGTCTTCACGTCGGCCTTGGTCGAGCGGACCATCCCGGCCCGGAGCTCCACCGGCGGCAGCACATAGATGGGGCCTCCCGTCGGGCTGTCGGACCCCTCGGCGGAGCTCCCCTCGTCGAAGTCCCGATCGTCGAAGTCCACCTCGACCGCCGCGTCGACCTCGGGCCCGTCGGCCGTCAGGGGGATGATCGCCTCCCAGGTGTCGGTGTGGCGCAGGTCGGCCTTGGTCTCGTCGAACAGCAGCTCGACCCTGGCCGCCAAACGGGCCTCGTGGCGGTCGCCTTCGGGGTCGCCACCGACCGCGACCAGCCACGGTGATGCGCTCCTAGCGAACCGAACCGGTAAAGAGTCGGGCACCGTGGGCGCCACCGTCGACTCGTCGTCGGCAAGGGCGGGATCGTCGCCGCTGGCCACCGCAGCAGCCGTCGCCGGCGTCGGCCCACCGGTCGAAGCGGGGGGCGACGGGTTCGCGTCCACCGGTGCCCGGTCCGGCGTCGACCCGGTCCCGAGGGCGGTCGCCGCGGTGAGACGGGGTCGGACGTCGGCCATGAGCTGGTTGATCTGGTCGCCCCGCAACGGGCCTGCGAGGTAGCTCATCGCCCAGCGGGTGGTGAACAGCGGCAGATCGGTCGAGCGGGTGTCGCGGAGCATGAACTGGCGCTTGCCGAGGCCGCTGATGGACGCCTCGACCGAGGCGAGATCGGTCGTGCCCGACGCAGCTCGGAGCCCGTCGACGAGCCGGGCCTTGTCCTGCTCGGTCTGGAGCCGACCGACCATCCAGGTCCCGGCGTTGCTGATCGCCTTGTAGTCGAGGTCCACCGGGTTCTGCGTGGACAGCACCAGGCCGACACCGAACGCCCGAGCCTGCTTGAGCAGTGTGAGGATCGGTTTCTTGGTGGGCGGGTTCCCCACCGGCGGGGCGAAGCCCATCACCTCGTCGATGTAGACGAGGGCGCGGAGCTCGCCGGTACCCGACTGCGTCCGCATCCACGCGATGAGCTTCGACAGCACGAGGGTGAGCGCGAACTGCCGCTCGGTCTCCTCGAGGTGGCTGAGCGACACCACCGCAGCTCGGGCTCTCCCGTCGTCGTCCCACAGCATCCGCTCGATGTCGAGGGGCGCGCCCTCGGCCCAGGCGGCGAAGCTCGGCGACGCGAGCAGCCCGTTCAGCTTGAGCACCAGCGCCTGCCGGTCGGCTGGGGGGAAGAACGCGTCGATCTCGAGCACCCCGAGCTTGCGGATCGGTGGGTCCAGGATCTGGGCGAGGAGGGTCGGCAGGTCGATCTCGGTGCCGGCGTTCCACGCCCGGGTGATCAGGTTGGCCAGGAGGATGTGCTCGCGGCCCGAGAGCGGGTCGCTCTCGATGTCGACGAGGGCCAGCAACCCGCCGACCGTGCTGTCCACCTCGTCCTGGCGGGCGCCAGCGTCGTCGACGATCGGTCGGCGGAGGCGCCCGAGCAGGTCGAGCGGCACGCCAGACGAGCCTCCGGGGGTGTAGATCACCGGGTTCGCTGCCGTCTGCAGTTCCGCCACGTCCGCACCGTCGAGGTTCCACGATGCGAGACCGTCGGTCCAGGCGGTGGCCGTCGAGGCGGCCAGTTCGCCCACGCTCGTCTGCTCGACCCTGGCGGTCCCCTCGTCGACCCATGGCTCGAAGTCGTCGGCCGACAGGCCCGGGAACGTGAGGCACAGGTTCCCGAGGTCACCCTTCGGGTCGATCGCCAGCACCGGAATGCCCGCCAGCACGGCCTCCTCGAGGAGCACCACGCCGAGGCCGGTCTTCCCCGAACCGGTCATGCCGACGATCACGCCGTGGGTGGTGAGATCGGCGCTGTCGAGCAGCAGCGGGTCGCCGGAGCGGTCACCCGATGTGGGATCGATCGATTCGCCGATGAACAACTTGCCCGGTGGTCGCTCCATGCCAGACACGATACGGGGCCGAGCGGATCGGATCGGCCACGCGGGCACCGGGGCCGTTGCGGATCTACTATCTGAGCCAATCGAGGAAAAAGCGTTCTGCAGCCGCGGACGGAGTTGCGTTCCAGGCTGCGGGGCGATGGCGCCGGGCGTGGCGCGAACGAGAAGGGGGAAACGGTGGATGTGTTGCTGATCGCCAATCGGACGCTGGCGAGCCGTCGGGTGTTCGAGCGGGTCGTGTGGCTCCGGGACGAGAGCGCGTCGTTGCACGTGCACGTCGTCGTGCCCGTCACCCCGAGCGAGGATGCGCCGATCCGGTCCCACGACGTGTTCGGCCGACCGGTGGTCGACTACCTCGCGATCGACGCTGCCAACGCCCGCCTCCGGGCCGCCATGTCGACGATCGGGGAGTTGGGGGTGACGGTCACCGGGGAGCTCGGGCCGCCCGACCCGCTCGCCGCGCTCCGCGTCGCCCTCCCCGAACGTGACTACGGGCGGGTCGTGCTGGCCACGCTGCCCCCGGGGCGGTCCCGCTGGCTCCGTCTCGACCTGGTCCACCGGGCGGGCCGGCTCACCGACCTCCCGATCGACCACGTCATCGGCGACGAGGAGAGCGAGGCCGCGACCACGCCGACGACGTGGCACGAGGTCGGCGTCGCCGGGGCGAAGGGCGAGCTCGACATCCTGCTCGTCGACGACAGCGAGGCCGACCTCGAGCTCGCCACGGTCGCCATCGAGCACTCACCGGTCGATGCCGCGGTCCGAACCGCCCCGGACGGGCAGGAGGCGCTGAACATGGCCAAGGAGCGGGCCCCCGACCTGGTCCTCCTCGACCTGTCGATGCCGAAGCTGTCCGGTTTCGAGACCCTCGAGCTCCTGCACGCCGACGAGGGGCTGCGGGACGTGCCGGTGGTGATCCTGACCACGTCCGATCGCGATGTCGACCGGGAGCGGGCCCACGCGCTCGGCGCCGCCGCCTACATCGTGAAGGAGGACGACTTCAGCCGATTCGAGGCGGTGCTCCAGGGGCTCCTGGCCGAGGTGGCGGTGAAGTAGAGGTCAGGGCCTCAGGCGATCGCTGCCTCGGGGAGGGCGGGTGAGTCGGCTGCGAGGTACCGGTCGGGGAGTCGAACGGTGAAGACCGAACCGACGGGCTCACCGTCGACGGCGTCACCGTCGGTGGGCTCGCCGTCGTCGATCGTGACCGAGCCGCCGTGCTCCTCGGCGATCCGTCGCACGAGGGCCAGGCCGACACCGGTCCCGTCACCGTCGGTCGAGAGCCGCTTGAAGAGCTTGAACGCCGATTCCCGTTGCTCGGGCGCGATGCCGACCCCGTTGTCGCGCACGTGCAGGAGCACCTCGCCGGCCCCGGCGTCGATGCTGGCGTCGATCCGTATCGTCGGCCGCCGGTCGGGATGCCGGTAGTTGATGGCATTGTCGATCAGGTTGTGGAAGATCCGCTCGAGCTGGACCTGCTCGACGGTGACCGTCGGGAGTGGGCCGACCGTCACCAGCGCGTCGTGTCGCTCGATGTGGTCGGCCAGGGTTCCGCGGATGATGTCGACGACGGCGCCGACGGGGATCGCCCGGTCCTGATCGTCGCCGCTCGCCACCCGAGCGTGCTCGAGCATCGACGTGAGCAGCTCGCCCATCCGCGACGCGCCTTCGACGATCCTGTCGGCGTGGCTCCGCAACTTCGCCTCGTCGGTGGGGTCGGTGTCGAGCTGGCGGCGCAGGAGCTGGGCGAAGCTGTGCATGGCCCGGAGGGGCGACCGGAGATCGTGGGCAGCAGCGTAGGCGTACTCCTCGAGCTCCCGATTCGAGCGCTCGAGGAGCTCGAGCGGCACGAGCCGGGCCTGGGCGGCGTCGCGTTCGAGGAGGGTGGCCAGGGTGCCGCCGAGGGCGGTGAGGAGCGGGATCGTCCGCTCGGGGAACCGCTCGGCCCGGGGCTCCACGTCGCCGAAGGCCAGCAGGCCCCATTTCCGTCCCTCGACCTCGATCGGGATCGTGGCAAGCGAGCGGAGGCCGAGCCGTTGGACGATCGGGCCGGCGGCATCGACGATCACCAGGTCGCGGAAGAGCCGCACCCGTCCCCGTTCCAGGGCTCCGATGAAATCGGGGTGGGCTGGCAGCCGCCCGGGCAGGGTCTCGCCCCCTCGTTGGGCGTGCACCACGAGCTCGTCGTCGTCGAGCTCGGCCAGAACCCCGATGGGGAGGTCGAGGAGCTGGGATCCGGTGGCGAACGTCGCCTCGATGGCGGCGTCGGTGTCGTCCAGGCCGGCGATGGTCAGGAGCTGCTCGGTCCAGTCCGCCTCGATCAGAGGGGTGAGGTCGGAGATCGTCCGCACCACGGCCAGGACGTTCCCGTCGTCGTCGGTGAGCGGCTCGTCGCGGACCAGGGACAGCTCGTCGTTCAGCTCCACCTGGAGCTCCCGCCGCGTCCCGGACTCGGCGACGGCGGCGAGCGACCCCGTCAACTGGTCCCGGGCCCGGCTGGCGAGGGCATCGTCACCGACGAGGGCGGCGTCGAAGGCGGCGCCGGCCCGGTTGGCGAACGCCAGCTCGGGACCGTCGGGTCCGCCGGTGCGGTACAGGAACAACCGGTCGTCGGTGGCGTGGGCGGCCACGGTGAGCAGGTCCCGCTCGGTCGAGGCGGCCGCGATCGCGGTGACGTCGGTGCTCAGTGTGAGGATGGCGGTCACCTGGCCGTCCCGCACGATCGGCATCTTCCGCAGCGCGATCGAGCTGTCGTGACGGGTCACATGGAGCTCGACCGCCTCGGCGGTGTCGATCACCCGCTGGTCGGCGCTGTCGATATCGGCGTGGCTGTCGCCGCCGACGATGTCGCCAGGGCCTTCCGGCGGCGCGTCGATGCGGTAGGTCTGGAAGAACGCCCGATTGAACGCCACGTACGGCCCCGGCCCGCCGGTCTCGGGGTCGACCGTGCGCACCGACATGGGAAGATCGATATCGTCGATGCCGACGAGCGGGGCGGGGTCGGTCGTGGTCACTGCCGACACGATAAGCCCGACCGTGTCGGGGGGCCAGCGGCCGCTGCGGCAAGATGGGTGGTGAGATCGGCAGGCGATGCGTGGGCATTCAGTCCGCTCGTGCTCGGCATCAGGTACACGGGACGACCGCCGAAACCCGTCGGTTGCCACCCGGCGACGGCCGACCGATCGACGGCGACCCGCCATCCGAGGAGGCCGACCATGACGCACGCCTCGGGTCTGAGCCAGCGGCACAGCCGATCGACGCGGGCCTGGCCCGCCTGGAGCTCGGCGTCGTCGAGCTCGGCGGCGCGGCGTGTGGTCCGCTTCGCCAGGTCGGTGAAGCCGATGCCGTGGTGGGCGATCGCGTGCCACGGGTCCCGGTCGACCGTCACCAGGCCCGCGGCCCGGGCTGCGGGCCAGAATCGGTTGCCGGGCCGAGCGAAGGCGACCCCTGTGTCGGCAGCGGCCGGCGACGGGTTGAGACCCACGACCAGCAACCTCATCGAGGGACCGACGACGTCGGCGAGCGACTCGATCCGCTCGACCCGATCCGGGCCGCAGCGCCGGAACCCGGCCCCCACCACGAGGTCGTCGAACGGGACCGCTTCCGGCGTCAGTGCCGATTCCCACGCCGAGGCCGGCGCCTCGCTGCGCTCGCCCGACCCGGTGAATCCGGTCATGAGATCGGCGAGCGACACCACGGCGCCGACCGGTAGGGACCGGTGCCGCTCGGCCAGCAGGAGAGGTAGGTCGGTCGCCTCGATCGGGTCAAGGTAACCGGGCCGGGTGCCGACCAGGTACCCACCATGCTTGACAAATCGCTGCCGATCGCCCATAGCCGACCCGGAGGTGGGCTCGCCACTCGCGATCGTTGTTTTCGCAGGTCAGCGGGCCGCCGACTCGGCCCTTTCGGCGAGTTGGGTTACAGTGTCGCGAACAGCGGGAACTCGAGGAACATCGGCGACCCGCTCATCGTTCTCGTAGGTACGAAGTGCTCGACCAAAGTTCTCGAAGGCTTGAGGAGGATCTATGACTGAGGTGGAAGAGATCATCGACATCACCTCCATCGAGGAGGCTCTGAAACTGATCGATGCCGGCCTCGGGGTCATGACCGACCGCCAGCTCGTGTCGACGTCGGAGGTCACCGACCTCCTGCTCGACGTCCGAGCGCTACTGAGCAGCGAGGGGTCTTCGACGAGCTGATCGACGCGCCGACCGCGGCTCGCCACGGGCTCAGCGGAGCGGCCACCGCCGTTTCGTGACCAGCCCGAACGCGCCACCGAGCGCAGTTCCCGCCACCACGTCCGACGGGTGATGCATCCGATTGTGGATCCGGCTCGCCCCCACCGTCGCGGCCAAGGCCACCCACAGCGGTCGAAGCGACGGATAGGTGTCGGTCAGGAGGATCGCGGCGAGCGTGGCCGAGCTGGCATGGCCGCTGGGGAACGACTTCGTCTTCGGCCGGCGCACGTGGTGGCCAGGATCGTCGAGCGGGGTCGGTCGCTCCCGGTTGGTCGCCCGTTTGATGAGACCGTTCACCACGATCGATTCCACCCCCAGCATGGTGGCCATCCGCACCGCGTCGCGCCGTCGGCTCGGGTTGATGGCGGCCATGCCGATCGAGATGACATGCCACGCCATCGAGAAGTCGGCCGCCTCGCTGGCGACGTAGAAGACCCAGTCGGCGGTCGGGTTGCCTCGGAGCCCGCCGAAGAGTCCGTCGACGCGATCGTCGAAGAGCCGCACCGCATCGATGGCGGTCGTCACCACATCCGCCATCGGTGAGGGATCGGGCTCCGGTCGGACGCTCATCCTTCCTCCGTCGGCTCGTCGCTGTCGGTTGGTACCTCGGCGGCGTAGCAGTCGCTCGGCTCGAGCTCGAACCCGTCGCAGTACGACCACGCCGCGGCCGAATCGTCGCCGAAGCCGTCGATGTAGAACACCCAGTACTCGTCGTCTGCACCCCGCGACAGCACGAGATCGTCGTGGCCTTCGGCGACGAGCTCGTCGAACCGGTCCAGCGCACCGGGCCAGTTCGCGGCGTCGATACGCACCGCTGCGAGGTTGACCCGGAAGCCGCTCTCGGGCGGACCGGGTGAAACGTAGACCGCGACCTCGTTGGTTCGTGCGATCGATCCGTCGGGATCGGTCACGTCGACCGCGACGTGGTGACGACCGACGGTGCCCCGGTAGACGACGATGCCGTCGGTCGGCTCACCGACCGGATCGTCGTCGACGATGAGCTGGTAGGTGGATCCCGGGGGAGCGTTGTCGACGCCGAGGGCATAGGACCGGTCGGTCGTGAGCGGTTCGACGAGAGCCTGGCTGAAGTCCAACTCGACCGCTGGCTCGGTCCGGCGGTATGTCTCGGCGGCGACGAGCGCAACCGCGGCGACGGCGAGCAGCAGCCCGATCCCCGCCAGCACCCATCGGCCTCGGTGGAGCCGGGGCCGGCGCACGGGGCCCGAATCGGTTCGAGGCCGACGGCCGTCCGGCGCTGCGGTGGGGTCGAGAGAGCCGCCGGTCGGACCCGCCGCCGGTACGAGCCCAGCCGTCGGTATCGGCTCCGCCTCGACGGTCACCGCCCCCGCTGCCAGCTCCCCGGCGGCTACCGTCGCCGTGGGGGCGCCGAGCGGCTCGGCTGCCCGCAGCGCCGCCTGGAGATCCCGTGCTGTGGAGAACCGCCGGGCCGGATCGGGGTCCAACGCCCGCTGTACCACCGAGGCCAACGGCTCGGGCACTCCGAGGGCACCGGCATCGGCCGGCGGCTCGGTCATGATGCGGTTGATGAGCTGCCAGACCGATCCGTCACCGGGGCGGTGGTAGGGCGTCGTGCCCGTCGCGAGCTCGAAGAGGGTGGACCCCAGCGAATACACATCGGATCGGACGGTGGCACCGTCACCGGCCAGGACCTCGCGGGCGGCATGGGCCACGCTGGCGCTGATCTGTCCGGTCGCAGTCTTGTGGCCCCCGTCGATCCGGGCGATGCCGAAGTCGGCGAGGGCGGGCTCACCGTGGGCGGAGAGCAGGATGTTGCCAGGTTTCACATCACGGTGGATGACGCCGGCGGCGTGGGCGATCGCGAGCGCTTCGCCGATCTTGATTCCCACGTCGCGAACCCGTGGCGCCGGGAGGGGTCCGCCTGTGGCCAACAGGTCGGCCAGCGAGCCGCCGGCCCGGAACTCCATGATCAGATAGGGCCGGCCGTCATCGGTCAGGCCGCGGTCGTGGACCACCACGATGCTGGGGTGATGCGACACCGCCCCGAGGGAGTGACACTCGCGCTCGAACCGCTCGTAGGCGACCAGGTCGTCGGGTGGGGCGAACAGCACCTTGACCGCCACCTCCCGGCGGAGGCTCAACTGCTCGGCGCGGTACACCGTGGCGAAGCCGCCGCGCCCGAACGGTGTAGCCGGGCCGAGCCCGGCGATGCCGAGATCGATCGCTCCCTGACCCACGGTCTGCGACCTTATCCCAAGCCCTCCCAGTCCGGATCTCGCCCTGTTCCCGAGCTGGACCCGGCGTAGACTCCCCCAATGGCGACCACGGAGGTCCAACGGACGATCGATGCCCCGGTCGCTGACGTCTTCGACACCGTGGCCCACATCGATCGCTACGCGAAGGCGATCCCCCACATCACGGACGTCGAGTTCCTGACCGATCAGCGGGAGGGGGTCGGAACCCGGTTCACGGAGACCCGCGTGCTGCGCGGTCGGCAGGCGAGCTCCACCCTCGAGGTCACCGAGTACGTCGAGGACGAGCGGGTACGGCTCGTCTCCGACGAGGGCGGCACGATCTGGGACACCGTCTTCACGGTGGAACCGGTCGTCGGAGAACCGGAGCGGACCGAGTTGAAACTGGTGATGGACGCCCGCCCCTACACGTTCGTCGCCAGGATCCTGAACCCGCTGACCAAGGGGATCATCCGCCGGGCGATCGAGGGCGACATGGACGCGGTCAAGGCCCACTGCGAGGCGAGTCGGCAGGACTGACCGGCCGCGGTGGCGCGGTCGCTGGGTGTCAGCGGTGGCGCTGCGGCGCCGTCAGCTCGGCCTCGGCATCATCGGCGCTCGGAGCTCGTCGACCTCGACGGTGTCACCGACGGCGATCTCAGCCCCCACCGGCCCGATCGCGCAACCGATCCCGAAGATCCCCTTGTTCTCCACCACCGACCGTGCCACCTCCGACAGCTCCGGCACCGAGGTGCACCAGCGGTGGGCTCGCAGGACGACCGCCGGTTCCCTATGCCGCTCACCGGTCTCCTGGTCTACCTGCGGCACCGCGCACCGGGGCCAGATCACCGGGCGGGCGAACTCCGCACCGCCGATACGGAACCGGGCCCAGGTGTCCTCGACGAACGGCTCGTCGGTCGCCACCACCACGTTGGGTCGGAACCGCTCGATCGGGAACGGCTCCGACGCTCGTTCGAGCAGCCACTCGTACGAGGCCGTGTTCGCCACCAGCGCCGGGCTGAGGTCGTTGAACGCGATCGTCTGATCGAACACGTCCAGCCCGTCGGGAACGGTAATCGACCGGCCGGGTGCCATCGCCACCAACCGGACGTCCTCGCCGATGACCTCGCTGAGCCAACGGGCCGCCCCGTCGCCGGCATCGGCGGTGTCGACCTTGACGCCGATCAACGAGCCGCTGGTGGAATCGGCTGCCGTCGGTCGCTCGACCTCGATCGGCGCGTGGCCGGGAGCCGAGAGGCGCAACCCACCCTCGATCGGGGTCGGGCTCACCACCGCCATGCTCGCGTTTCCCCGCTGGGTGACCGGCTTCACCCCCGAGACCACCTGCCACTCGCGGTCGCCGACGAGGCCGGTCGCCGACGCCGTCACCGAGTCGACCTCGACCCGGCGGCACGACTTGATCGGGTGGAGAAACAGCGACGTGACCCTGCCAGAGCTCATCCGTCGAACCTACCGGAGGGCTCCGACACGATCGAGCCGACCGCCCACCCCGGGGCGGTGAGCGAGCGACTTGCCGCCCGTGGGGAACGTGCCGGAGACTACGGCCCATGTCCACCAGCTCCGCAGGTGCCAGCCAGAACGGGTCGCGGTCCCCGGCGCTCGCCCACATCCGGGTGTGTGACTTCACCGGCCAGCTCGCCGGGGCCGGGGCCACCCGATGGATGGGTGCCTTCGGGGCGGAGATCATCCGGATCGAGGATCCCGTGCGGAAGGGTCGCTGGGACATCCTCCGCGGCTCACCCCCGTTCAAGGACGAGCGGCGGGGCATCGAGGTGGGCTCCGGCTTCAACAACCACAACATCGAGAAGCTGGGGATCACGATCAACCTCCGACTCGACCGGGGCAAGGAGCTGCTCCGTGAGCTCGTCGCCGTGTCCGACGTGGTGGCCGAGAACTTTGCCGCCGGGGTGCTGGAGCGCATGGGCTTCGGCTACGACGCGCTCCGAGCGATCCGGGAGGACATCGTGTACGTCTCGAACTGCGGGTTCGGGCAGACGGGGCCATACCGCGACTTCAAGTCCTGGGGTCCGATCGCCCAGGCGGTGTCGGGACTGACCCACGCGTCGGGGCTCGCCGGCGAGCCGCCCGCAGGGTGGGGCTATTCCTACATGGACCACACGGGTGGGTACTACATGGCGATCGGCATCCTCATGGCGCTCTGGCACCGGGAGCAGACCGGCGAGGGCCAGTGGGTCGACATGAGCTGCACCGAGGCCGGCGCCAACCTCCACGGCGCCGACCTGCTCGACTGGTCGGTCAACGGGCGGCCGCAACGAGGCGACGATCGGCCGGCCTCGAACCGGTCGTCGTCGCCACCGATGGCACCTCACGGCGTCTACCCCTGCCGGGGCGACGACAACTGGGTTGCGATCGCCTGCCGGGACGACCGGGACTGGCAGGCTCTGGCCGCGATCATCGACTCGCCGACGTTCGCCGACCCGGCCCTGTCGAGCCTCGAGGGGAGGATGGAGGCGGCCGACGCGCTCGACGTCGTGATCGGTGAGTGGACCGCCACGCGGATCCGGTTCGACGTGGAGGCGGAGCTCCAGGCCGCCGGGGTTCCGGCGGCCGCGGTCCTCCGGCCAGCCGAGCGGATCGACGGCGACCTCAACACCAACCGGTGGGGTTTGTGGCCGATGGTCGATCACCCAACCGTCAGGGGTGTACGGGTCGACGGTGAACCGGCCCGCTTCTCGAAGACCGACTGGTCGATCGAGGCGGCGGGCCCGACGCTCGGGCAGCACAACCGCTACGTGTTCGGCGAGATCCTCGGGCTCAGCGACACCGAGATCGACGACCTCGTCGATTCGGAGGTGATCTGAGATGAACGCAGCGACCAACGGCAGCGGCGGACGGGACGGTGCGGAGGCCGGCGACGTCGGCCACGTCGAGTTGCCCGTCGGGGTGCCGACCCCGGCGCCGCCGGACGCCAACGGGCCGCTCGCCGGACTGTCGGTCGTCGAGCTCGCCCACCCCTTCGGCGCATTCGCCGGTCGGCTCCTGGCCGACGCCGGGGCCGACGTGGTGGTGATCGAACCGCCCGGCGGTGCCGAGCAGCGCGGCCACGGCCCCTTCGCCGACGATCGCCCCGGTCCTGAGCGGAGCCTGGCCTGGTGGATCGAGAACACCAGCAAGCGGAGCGTGGTCGCCGATCTCGACACCGCCGACGGCCAGCGGTTCGTGGCCGCCATCGTGGCCGACGCCGACGTGTTCCTCGAGTGCACCCGCCCCGGCTGGCTCGCCGAACGCGGCCTCGGTCACGACTCGCTCAGCGCCACCAACCCCGATCTCGTCCACGTGGCCATCACCCCGTTCGGTCAGGACGAGATCGGCGGGACGGCCGACGTCACCGACCTGACCATTCTCGCCCGCGGCGGTCCGATGTGGTCGTGCGGCTACGACGATCACGACCTCCCCCCGGTGCGGGGTCGGGGCAACCAGGGCATCCGGACCGCCTGCCACTATGCGGTCATGTCGGTCATGACCGCGCTGCTGGCCCGCTCCCGGCACGGGGGTCAGTTCATCGACGTCAACATGAACGCCGCCGTCAACGTGACCACCGAGTTCGCGAGCTACGGCTGGCTCGCCGCCCAGCAGACCGTGCAACGCCAGACCGGTCGCCACGCCACCCCGTCGCCGAGTGAGGAGACCCAGGTGCGCTGCGCCGACGGGCGCTACCTCAACACCGGTGTCCCACCCCGCAGGGGCCGCGAGTTCGAGGCCCTCCTCGCCTGGGTGAACGAGCTCGAGCTCGCCGACGAGTTCCCCCTCACCGCGCTCCTCGAGATGGGGACGGAGTACGACGTGATCACGCTCACGATGATGCAGGAGGACCCCCTTGCGGGGGAGATCTTCCAGGCCGGCCGGGAGGCGATGGCGTTCATCGCCGCCAACATCACGGCCCACGAGGCCTTCGTGGGCTTCCAGCAGCGGGGCATCGCGGCCGGCGTCGTGTGGTCGCCAGACGAGGCGATGGCCGATCCCCACTTCGTGGAGCGCGGCTTCCCCACCGAGGTGTTCCACGAGGAGCTCGGTCGGTCCGTCGTGTACCCCGGCGCACCGATCCGGTTCACGGCGTCACCGATGCGCATCCGCTCGCCGGCGCCGTCGCTCGGCGCCCACACCGACGAGATCCGGGCTGCGATGGGCGATCCCCAATCTGGGTGATTCTCGCAGGCCGAAGGAGTGGTCTGAGCGGATCGTTGTAGATTGAGGGCCATGTACGGCCGCGATCTCCGGCGTCGCAGCCTGGCATCCGACACCACGCGGTCCCGCCAGGTCTACCCCACCGCCGGTGGGGCCCGTACGGCGATCCTCGAGCGGAGCGGCCCGGACCTCCCGCCACCGCCCCTGCGGCCGGCGAAGGTCCAGCTCGCAGACGCCCCGGACGACGCCTCCGGCGAAGCGCTCATCGACAGCCCAGCCGACGACTCCGAGCAAGCCACACGGGCTACGACGGGGGTGCCGCTCCTGCGGAAGCCCGGTGGGCAGGTGCTCGCCGTCCTCGCCCTCGTGCTCGGCGTGTGGCTGATCGTCCTGGCCAGCGACGGCTCCATGCGCAGCGAGCTCGGATCGGACATCGGCGGACTCTCACCGGAACGCGCCGCCCTGGTCAGGCTGCTCGACGGCGTCCTGGGTCGGGTGGAGAACGGATCTGGCGGCGGTGAAGGTGCGGAGTTCGGGGCGAGCGCTGGCCCAGATGGGCGTCCGCCCACCGCGCCGGGCATGATCGGTCGTGATCAGCCGGGCTCGAGCGGTCTCGGTCCGAGCCCGACGCCCGAGGCGTCCGCGTCGGAGTCGACCGATCTCGGCGCCGAGGATCAGCTCCGACAGGGTGCGGACGGCGACCTCGACAGCGACATCGAGGTCCCGGAAGGCTCCGATGTCACCTCGTCGACGGTGACGTCGTCCCAGCCGTCAGATCCCACGCCGAGCGTCACCGCCCCCAGTCCCACCACCTCCACCACGACGACCACCGCGGCACCGACCAGCGCCCCGTCGACCACCACCACGGCGCCCCCGCCTACCTCCACGGTCCCGTCGACCCCCACGACACCGGCGGGCTGCACGGTCGTCCTGTCCCAGACGCTGTCGTTGTGGGCCAGCCCGAAGGGCAAGCCCACCGAGATCGGTCAGGTCGGACCGGGAACCTACGCCGTGTCGGAGCGGTTCGGGGCCAAATGGTACCGGATCGCTGGTGGCTGGGTTCGTGACGGCGGCGGCCTCACGCCACAGTCCTGCTGAGATCAGCGATCAGTACGCGTACTGGTTGATCCTGCTCTGCCCCTGGGTGAGGCCCTTGCCCCGAACCACGTTCGGATCGAACCAGCGGTCGAAGGCGTCGAGCTCGTAGCCGTAGCCGATCTCGCCGCTGGCCGATTCGAGCTGGGATCGGGTCATCCACCGGCCCTGGTCGTATGCCACGGGGAAGCCGAGACCCGTGAGCTCGTACCCGTAGACCCGGCACAGATGATCGCCCTCGTCGTAGTCGCCGAGGTAGGAAACCCAGGGCGTCTCGATACGGACCTGCTCGCGCAGGGCGGCCTGGAGGGCAGCGATCACGTTGCCCCGATCCCAGTCGGGGATGGCCTGCTCGACCGATGCAGGCCCGCCGGGGAGGGCTGGCCTGCCGTCGGCGCTGTCGTCGCCGTTGGCGACGAAGATCTCGCGCTCGTCGGACTTCGTGCGGACGAGTGCGAGGCGGGTCGTCCCGATCGGCTTGTCGCTGTGGACCGCGAGGAGCGAGCGGTTCTCCGGTGACAGCGCGGCGTGGACGTCGTCGTCGTAGAGGAAGTAGCCGGTGGCCGGTGGGGCGTCCGCCGCGGCGTACTTGTTGAACGCCCCCACCCGGTGGTGCTGCGAGGTGTTGCCGGCAGCGCGGTGCCACAGGTGCATGTTCATCAGCAGCAGGTCACCCCGGCGGAGCTCCGGATCGATGTAGGCCGATTCGTCGGGTTGCACCGGCGGCGCCACGCACAGCGGACGCTCACGGCCGACGGTCACCCGGTCGAGCCGGTGGGAGCCGGGCGCCACGAACAGTTGGCCGGCGGCGGCGTCGAAGTCGCAGAACGGCACGATCGTGAACGCCCAGTTCATCGAGGAGCCGACCGGTCGCCAGCGCTTGTAGTCGTTGTGGGACGGGATCGGGGGCCCGCCGGGGGTTCGATCGTAGAGCACGAAGGCGGTGAGGCGAGGGTCGGCGCCGAGCACGTCGGTGACCGCCGTCGTGATCGTCGGGTGCTCGGCCAGCGGCGCCAGATCGGGGTCCTTGAGGCAGTTCTTGGCGAGCGTGTAGCGGCCCGGTGCCGGGTACACGGCCCCGCCGACGTCGAGGGTGCCGTCGAGCGGGGGATTGCGGGCGAGACCCGCCTCGTACCGGCAGATGTCGACGTCGTCGATGGCGCCCTTGAGCACCACGAACCCGTCGCGCTGATAGTCGCGGAGCTGGCTCTCGGTGATCGAGGCCGGCGCCACCGGTGCTTCGACGGTCATGCCGGGCCCACGAGGTCGTGGAGCTGGTAGAGCTCGACGGTGTTACCGCCCAAGATCTTGCGGGTCGCCTCGGGGGGGAGCTCGGCGGTCTGCTCCGTGAGCATGTGCTGGCTGTAGGGCCAGGTGGAGTCGCTGTGGGGGAAGTCGTTGGCCCAGAGGAGCCGGTCGGGATTGATCAGGCCCGCCTCGGCCATCCGGAACGCCGACCAGTCGTCCTGGAAGGTGACGTAGACGTGGTCGGCGACGTAGTCGCTGGGCTTGCGCTGGAGCTCGGCCCCGCCCTTCAGCCAGTTGCGGTGTCGGTGGTAGGCGTGATCCATCCGGTAGGCGTAGTGGGGGACCCAGCCGGCGTCGGCCTCGACACACACGATCCGCAGGTCGGGTACCCGATCGAACACGCCGCCGAAGATGAACGTGCCGATCAGGTCCTGGTTGCCGCGGATGATCGACATGAAGTTGTTCAGCTTCGGGCCCCGTGGCTTGTACGCCTTGCCGGTGAGGATGTGGAACGACAGCACGAGGTCGAGGTCGATCGCGGCCCGCCAGACGTCGTCCCATGCGGGATCGTCGTAGTCGGGCCCGTCGTCGTAGGCGGGTCCCGGCGTGCCGGGCAGCATCACGCCCCGCAGGCCCGCGGCCCGTATCGCCTCGAGGTCGGCGATGCCCTCCTCGGGGGTCCGCATCGCCGTCTGGCCACAGCCGTAGAGCCTGCTCGGATCGGTGGCGCAGTACTCGGCGATCCACCGGTTGTAGGCGTCGAACATCGCCTTCTTGAGGTCGAGGTCGGGGTGGTTGCACAGCAGCATCCCGACCGACGGGTAGATCACCTCGCCGTCGATCCCGTCGGCCTGTTGGGCCTCGACCCTCGCCCGGGCATCCCAGCCCGCCCGGTGGAGCTCGGCGAACGGCGTGCCCTTCATCCGCAGGGCATCGGACGCCCGGCCGGCGGCGGAGTGGAGTCCCAGGTGGATCACCTGGGGCATGCCGGGCACGTGGAACGCTGCACCGTCGGGCGCCTCGTCGACCAGGTACGGGGCCCGGTCACGGAAGGCGGGGTCGATGTTGTCGACGTAGGTCCAGCCCGGCTCGGTGATGTGGGAGTCGGCCGAGATGATCGGCGTTTCGACCACCCTCGGCGCGCCCGCGACGGCGTCGTCTGTGGTGAGGGCCATGCGTGTCTCCTGTCGTTGCCTTCTCGTGGTCGGCCTGCTGCAAACACCCTGCTCCAAACACTATGGGGCGGGATCGCCCCACGGAAAGTCGCTCGGCGTCGAAGCCGCTAGCTTCGGTGTCATGACGGCCACGATCCACGCCACGCTCTGCGGTCATCTCGAAGCCGATTTCGACCGGCTTCTCCCCGGGGCGGCGGGCACGGTGTCGCTGCCGATACCGGTCTACGTGGTGGAGCATCGCGACGGTGTCCTCGTGTTCGACACCGGCCTGCACCGTGACCTGACGCACAGCGTCGAGCGGATCGGGTCGAGTGCCGACATGTTCACGGTTCACCTCACCGGTCCGGAGACGTTGCGGGCGCGACTCGAGGCGGCCGGTATCGATCCCGCCACCGTCGACTACGTGGCCAACTCCCACCTCCACTTCGACCACGTCGGCGGCAACGCCGAGCTGCCGAACGCTCGGCTGCTCCTCCAGGCCGCCGAGTGGGCCGCCGGCCACCACCCCAAGCTGATCGAGTACGACGTCTACAACCCGGACGACTTCGATCTCGGCCAGGAGCTCGTCGAGCTCGACGGCGAGCACGACGTGTTCGGCGACGAGTCCGTGGTGCTGGTGCCGACGCCCGGCCACACCGCTGGTCATCAGTCGCTCCGGGTGGTGACCGAATCGGGGCCGGTCCTCCTCGCGGCCGACGCCTGCTACTTCCGGCGTGCGCTCGACGACCTCGCGACCCCGGCCTTCGGGTTCGACCTCGACCAGCAACGAGCCTCGATGCGCCTCATCGCGGAGATGGAGTCGGCCGGCGCGACGGTGGTGTTCGGTCACGACCCCGACCAGTGGGCCGGGCTCGGCGAACCGGGCTCAGCGGAGGCGTTCACCCGGATCGGGAACGGTTGGTCGGGACCGGGCCGGTCGGCTGCATGGGGCCAGGAGAGCGGATGACCGGAATCGATGACCCGAATCGATGACCCGAATGGATGATCCGGTGGCGTCGGCTGCGGCCGAAGCGGTCGCCGAGGCCAACGCCGCGTTCTACCGGGCGTTCGAAGCCGGCGACCTCGATGCGATGGTCGCCGCCTGGAGTCACGGCGACGACGTGATCTGCGCCCATCCCGGGCGGCGGGCGCTCCGCGGCTGGTTCGCGATCTACGCGTCGTGGAAGCTGATCGTCGACGCTGGCAATGCCCCGCAGATGATCCTCACCGACACCGAGGTCACGGTCCGCGGTCCTGTCGCCTGGGTCATCGTCACCGAGAACATGCTCACCGATGGTCACACCGCCACCGCTGCCGCCCTCAATGTGTTCGAGCTGGTCGACGACCGCTGGCTGATGGTCGCCCACCACGCCGGCCCGGTCGTCAGCTGAAACCGACACACCCCCCGAAGTTCGTGGAGTTTGCAGCGGGAGCCGCTGCAAACTCCACGAATTTCGGGGGTTTGGGCTCAATCGGGTCGTCGGCCTAACGTTGGGGCCGGATCGCCGATGCTCGAGAAGCGTGAAGGGGAAAAGCCGATGAGCGACGAAGCCGTTCTGTACGAGGTCCGCGACCGGGTCGGGATCATCACCCTGAATCGACCGGAGCGCCTCAACGCGTGGAACCCCGACATCCACAAGGGCTACTTCGACTCGCTCGACCGGGCCGCCGCCGACCCCGACGTCCGGGTGATCGTGGTCACCGGCGCTGGCCGCGGGTTCTGCGCCGGGGCCGACATGGACGTGTTGCAGGGCATCGGGGGTGGATCGAACGAGTCGGGCGGCGAGCCCGACACCCGGGCCCACACCCATGCCATGACGATCCCGAAGCCGGTGATCGCGGCGGTCAACGGGGCCTGCGCCGGACTGGGGATGGTCCACGCGTTGGCCTGCGATCTCCGCTTCGCCGCCGAGGGCGCCAAGTTCACGGTAGCGTTCTCCCGGCGCGGTCTCATCGGCGAGCACGGCTGCTCGTGGACGCTGCCCCGCCTGGTGGGGCAGGCGGTCGCCCTCGACCTGATGATGTCCGGGCGGGTGTTCCTCGCCGAGGAGGCCAAGGAGCTCGGCGTGGTCAACGACGTGTTCCCGGCCGACCAGCTCATGGAGAAGACGCTCGCCTACGCCAGCGACCTGGCCGTCAACGTGTCACCGACCTCCATGGCGGTCATGAAGCACCAGGTCTACAACCACCCGATGATGGCGATCGGCGACGCGCTGGCCGAGTCGAACAAGCTGATGCGGGAGTCGCTCCGTCGGCCCGACTTCAAGGAGGGTGTGTCGAGCTTCGTGGAGAAGCGCCCACCCGACTTCGCCCCCTACACCGGCTCCTGATCCGTCCGTTCCCGGGCCCGACGGGCGACCGATGACGAGTACCGATGGTGAGCTGACCCACATCCACGTCGCGACGAGCACCGGCGCAACCTCACCACCCGCAACGTCGCCCTCAACCACCTCGTCGGGCGGCGGTTCCGGGTCGGCGACACCGTGCTGGAGGGCGGTCGCCTCAACACACCGTGCGCCTATCTCGACGACCTGCTCCAGAAGAAGGTCTATCGGGCGCTCGTCCACCGCTCCGGGCTCAACTGCCGCATCATCGAGGGCGGCACGATCATCCGCGGCGACCCCATAACGCCGATCGACTGAGGCACGTCACCTGGCGGCGACCGGTCACTCGAGGCCGATGCAGGTGAGGCACTGGTCGTCCCAACTCACCGCCTCGGCCGCCGCCCGATCGTCGTCGTTCTGGTACTGGGGCTCGGTGGACCGGCCGGTGCGGCTGTCACCCGACCGCTTCGACGCCGCCCCTGCGGTCTGCCGCTTCCGGCTCCAGCCGAGCGGGTTGGCCTTCCAGTCGTCGTCGACGTAGCGGTAGGGCAGGTCCACGATCGTCCCCGGCTCGGTGATGGCCACCGCCGCCTCCAGGCCCTCGGTCAGGAGGCGGCGCTGACCCTCGGGATCGTTCGGGAGGCCGGTGGTATGGCCGAGCGGGAGGTCGACGAAGATCGAGCGGGGCGGATTGGCCGACGCGGTGATGGTCCTGGCCGAGGTGAACCCGACCGTGGGGATCCCGGCCGCTTCGAGATGGCGTGCGATCAGACCGACCGACTGGTGGCAGACCGGTCAAACCGGCACCAGTAGCACGAGGTCGGGCTCCTGGGCCGCGCACCGCTCCACCAGCCACTTGGCCGTCTCCGCCTCCATCCGCCGGATCGAGTAGATCCCGCCCATGAACGCGTACGCCTCGTCGGTCAGCCCGCCGATCACCCCGTCGGCCGCCAGGTCGCGGAGCCGATCGAGCGGGTAGACGCAGTTGGGGTCGACTCGGGCGTCGGTCTGGTCGTAGGCGAAGTGCGCCGTGCGGAGCTCGCTGGTGGGGGTGTCGGTGGGGATCACCCGAATCGACGTGTCGTCCCTGGTGTGGAACGCCACCTGCCCCTTCCGGTACAGGCCACCCGAACCGATGAGCGTGATCCGGCACGACGACAGCGGCTTGTCGATCGCGACGAACGGTGGGGACTCCGGTCGATGGGCCCAGCGGTACGAGTCGTAGCCGAGCGAGTCGTACAGTGCCTTCGTCTCGCCGATGTAGTCGGCCGGCGGCAACTCCGACCGACCGGGGCGGAGCTCGCTGTCGTCGTTCACCTGCGTCAGCCTTACACAGATTCGCGAGCCGTGGCATTCTCTGGCCATGCCGCAGATCACGAAGCTGCTCGTCGCAAACCGGGGAGAGATCGCGATCCGGGTGTTCCGGGCGGCCTACGAGCTCGGCGTCGAAACCGTCGCGGTCTACACGTGGGAGGACCGCCAGTCGCTCCACCGCATGAAGGCCGACGAGGCCTACCAGATCGGCGAGGAGGGCCACCCCCTCAAGCCGTACCTCGATCCGGCCACGATGGTCGACGCCGCGATCCGGGCTGGCGCCGACGCCCTCCACCCCGGCTACGGGTTCATGTCGGAGAGCCCGGATCTGGCCGACGCGTGCGCCGAGGCCGGGATCACGTTCGTCGGTCCGAGCGCCCACACGCTCCGCCTCACCGGTTCGAAGATGCGGGCGAGGGAGGCGGCGGACGCCGCCGGGGTGCCGGTGCTGGCCCAATCGCCGGAGGTCCGCCCCGGCACCGCACTCGCCGCGGCAGAGGCGATCGGGTTCCCGCTGTTCGTGAAGGCGGCCTCCGGCGGTGGCGGCCGTGGTTTGCGCCGGGTCGATGATCCCGCGCTGCTCGTCGACGCGGTCGAGACGGCCCGGCGGGAGGCCGAGTCGGCGTTCGGCGATCCCACCGTCTTCCTGGAGCGGGCTGTCGACGACGCCCGCCACATCGAGGTGCAGCTCCTCGGCGACGGGACCGACGTGATCCACCTCTACGAGCGCGACTGCTCGGTGCAGCGCCGCCACCAGAAGGTGGTGGAGATCGCGCCCGCTCCCCAGCTCGCCAACGAGATTCGCGAGGCGATCTGTGCATCGGCGGTGCAGTTCGGCCGCCACATCGAGTACCGCAACGCGGGCACGGTCGAGTTCCTCCTCGACCGGTCGGGCACGTTCGTGTTCATCGAGATGAACCCCCGGATCCAGGTGGAGCACACCGTCACCGAGGAGACGACCGACGTCGACATCGTGCGGGCACAGCTCGAGATCGCCGCCGGGAGGACGCTGGCCGACCTCGGCCTCGTCCAGGACTCGATCTACCAGCGGGGGACCGCGCTGCAGTGCCGGGTCACCACGGAGGACCCGTCGAACGGGTTCCGCCCCGACACCGGGCGGATCCTGGCCTACCGCGATCCGGGCGGGGCCGGTATCCGCCTCGACAGCGGGGGCGGCTACCAGGGGGCGGAGATCCTGCCCTACTTCGACTCGATGCTCACCAAGCTCACCTGTCGAGGTCCCGACTTCGAGACCGCGCTCGCCCGGGCCCGGCGGGCCGTGGCCGAGTTCCGGGTGCGGGGCCCGGTGACCAACATCACCTTCCTCCAGGCCGTCCTCGACGACGCCGAGTTCCAGGCGGGCGGGGTGACCACCTCGTTCATCGACGATCGGCCCGAGCTGACCGCTGGCGTCCGCAGCGGCGACCGGGCGACCCGGCTGCTGCGCTGGCTCGGTGACGTGACGGTGAACCGACCGTATGGCCCATGGCGGAACGGTGGCGACCCGACCGACAAGCTCGGCCCGCTCCCCGCGACCGACCCACCGCCGGGGACGAGGCAACTCCTCGACGAGCTCGGACCCGACGCCTTCGCCCGCTGGATGCGGGACAACGACGACCTCCTCGTCACCGACACGACCCTGCGCGACGCCCACCAGTCGATTCTCGCCACCAGGGTACGGACCCTCGACCTCGTGGCCGGCGCCCGGCACCTGGCCCACGCCAGCCCCGAGCTCCTCAGCCTCGAGTGCTGGGGTGGCGCCACCTACGATGTCGCCCTCCGCTTCCTCCACGAAGACCCCTGGGACCGGCTCGAGCAGCTGCGGGACGCCGTGCCCAACCTGTGCCTCCAGATGCTCCTCCGGGGGCGGAACACGGTGGGCTACACCGCCTATCCCGATGAGGTCTGCGAGCGGTTCGTGGTGGAGGCCAACCGGACCGGGGTCGACGTGTTCCGGGTGTTCGACGCGCTCAACAGCGTCGATCAGATGCGACCGGCGATCGCCGCTGCACTCGACACCGGGGCGTTGGTGGAGGGCACGCTGTGCTACTCCGGCGACCTGTCGAACCCCGACGAGGATCTCTACACCCTCGATCACTACCTGCGGGTGGCCGACGGTGTCGTCGAGGCTGGCGCCCACGTGCTGTGCATCAAGGACATGGCAGGCCTGCTCCGGGCGCCGGCGGCAGCGACGCTCGTCGGCGCGCTGCGGTCACGCTTCGACCAGCCGGTCCACCTCCACACCCACGACACCGCCGGCGGTCAGCTCGCCACCTACCTGGCGGCGGCCGGTGCCGGGGTCGACGCCGTCGACGGGGCCGCCGCCCCACTGTCGGGCATGACGTCGCAGCCGGCGCTCGCCGCGATCGTGGCCGCGTTCGCCAACAGCGACCGGGAGGTGGGCATCGGCCTCGACGGCTTGGCGCTGCTCGAGCCGTACTGGGAGGCCGTGCGGCGCCTGTACCGACCGTTCGAGGCGGGCATGGCCAGCCCGACCGGCACGGTCTACCACCACGAGATCCCCGGCGGTCAGCTCTCCAACCTCCGCCAGCAGGCGGTGGCGATCGGGCTCGGCGAGCGGTTCGAGGAGATCGAGGACATGTACGCGGCGTGCGATGCGCTGCTCGGTCGGATCATCAAGGTGACGCCCACCTCCAAGGTTGTCGGCGACCTGGCCCTCGCCCTCGTGGCCGCCGGGACGACCACCGACGACCTCGCTCGCGACCCCGCGGCGGCCGACCTCCCCGACAGCGTGATCGGCTTCCTCCATGGCGAGTTGGGTACCCCGGTCGGGGGCTTTCCCGAGCCGTTCACGACCGCCGCGCTCCGTGGTCGGCGGGCGGCGGTGGCCCCCGCCACCCTCTCCGCTGACGATCGGGCGGCGCTGGCCGGCGACGGCGTCCGCCGCCGGTTGTCGGAGCTCCTCTTCCCGGCGCCGGCGGCCGACTACGCCGAGCACCGCGAGGCCTACGGCGACCTGTCGCGACTGCCGACCCGCCTGTTCCTGTACGGGATGAACGTGGGGGAGAACGATGCCCAGATCCGCCTCGCCCGGGGGGTCAACCTCCTGATCGGGCTCGACGCGATCGGCGAGCCCGACGAGAAGGGCATGCGGCGGGTGGTGTTCCGCCTGAACGGTCAGCTCCGGCCGATCGACGTGCTCGACCAGTCGGTCGACGTGCTCGACAACGAGCGGGAGCGCGTCGACCCGGCCAATCCCGGCCACGTCGGCGCCCCGTTCACCGGTGTCGCCACGATCCAGGCGGAAGTCGGCGACCGGGTCGTCGCCAATCAGGCCGTCGCCGTGATCGAGGCGATGAAGATGGAGTCGGTGATCTCGGCCCCGATCGCTGGCGTCGTCGAGCGGTTGTCGATGCCGCCGGTCGGCTCGGTCGAGGCCGGCGACCTGATGCTCGTCATCCGTCCAACCTGAAACCCGCGACATTCGGGGGTTTCAGTGGTTGGCGAACGGTCGGGGTTGGTTCGACAGCAGCGGCCACCGCCTCGGTGTCGCCAGTACCGCCCGGGGGTAGTCCTCGAACAACCAGCGGGCGAAGTTCCGTCGGGTCCAGCCGGTGGCACCGGCGGTGACGATCGCCAGTTCCGCCGAACGGGGGTTGGCCAGCACGGCGGACAGCGCGCCGGCGAGCCGATGATCGCGCACCATCCCCCGCTCGAGCCGTCGCCGGTAGCGGGCCGCCGCCGCCTCCGGCGAGTCGAACCCGCCTTCGAGCAGCGACTGCACGGCCGCCCGTCCGGTCTCCAACGCCTGGCCGATCCCCTCGCCGGTCATCGGGTCGGTCGCCGCTGCCGCGTCGCCGACGAACATGGCCCGCCCGACGGCCAGCGGCAGCCGCCCGAGCCGGGCCGGGATCGGCCATGCCCGATGCGGACCCTCGGGCTTGGCGCCGGGACCGAGTGCAGCCGACACGTACGGTCGCTCGAGGAGGTTCGTCCACAGCCGACCCATGTCCCGAACTGCGTGCCTGCCGCCGCGGCGGATTCCGAAGCCGACGTTGGCCACCCCGCCTGCGAGGGGGAACGACCACGCGTAGCCGGGGAGCAGATCCGCGTCGAACCAGACGATCAGCCGCTCCGCCGCCGGTCCGGTCACGTCCTGCACGTAGTGTCGGAACGCGTGCCACTCGCCCCGGTAACCGGCCCCGGTTGCGCCGAGCAGCTTGCGGGTCGGCGACCACATCCCGTCGGCGGCGATGAGCGCTCTGGCCTGGATGTCGAACTCGCCGACCGATCCGGTGATGCTGTCGGCCCTCTGGGTGACCGCCGTCAGCTCGCAACCCTCGAGCATCGATGCCCCCGCCCGGCGGACCAGGTCCACCATCGCCGCATCGAGCTCGGCCCGGCGTGCGACCGCTGCGTACTGGCCACCCGTCGACGGGAGCGGGAACACCAGCTCGCGGCCGGCTGGGCTGCGGATCGTGACATCCCCGATCGGCTTCCAACTGGCCACCGAGTCGATGTCGAGTCCGAGCTGGTCGAGATGGCGGAGCGCACCGGTGGTCAGGCCGTCACCACAGCACTTATCGCGGGGAAAGCGGGCCTTGTCGACCACGACCACCCGCCAGCCCAGGCGGCTGGCCTCGATGGCAGCGGCCGCCCCGGCCGGGCCGGCCCCGACGATGAGCAGATCGCACTCCCACCGGTCGCCGATCGAAGGCGACGCGACGCTCAACCGTCGGTACCCCCGTCGTCGTCGGGCGTCGTCGCTCCGTCGGGCTCCTCCGGTCTGGTGGAGTTGCCGTTGCAGTCGAGGCCCTCACCCGGTCGGTAGACCGCGAAGACCGAGTCCTCGACGACCGTGCCGTCGGGGTAGGTACGAGTCCGCGGCGTGGTGTAGCGGGTGCATGCGCCCTGTGAGGACCGGACCAGGTCGCCGGCGGTCACGTCGATGTGCGCTGTGGAGTAGAAGGTCACCGTGATCGAGGTCTCGGTGTAGCTCGTCCACACGAGGATGCCGTAGTCGGTCGAGTTGTTGACCGACAGGTCGGGTCGGGGGAACGAGATCGTCGCTTCCCGGCCCCGCGGGTAGCGATCGATGAAGAGCGAGTGCGACTGGTACTCGTTGAAGTCCAGGCCGGCGAAGAACGAGGCGTTGAAGAACGTTGTGGCGAACTGGCTGATCCCACCGCCGACCTGCGGCTCGAGGATGCCGTTCGCGATCGCCTGGTCGGCCACGAAGCCGTTCTCGATCGTTCGACGGCCGACGTGACCGTTGAGCGAGAAGTCCTCGCCGGGGCGGATGACCACGCCCCGCATGAGGTCGGCGAACCGTTGGATGTTCGTGACCCGCGGCCCGCAGCAGGGGTGGTTCGTGGTGAAGGTGGAGACCTCCTCCACGATGCCGAGCGACTCCAGCTCGGCGACGCCCGCATCGGGGCTCACGATCTCGGGTTCGAGGATGATCGTGCGCAGCGGCGCGTCCTCGCCGTCATCGTCGCTATCGCCGTCGTCTTCGGCCTCGTCGTCGCCGGCAGGCGCCGGCTCGAGGAGGGCGTCGCGGATCCCCTCCACCGACTCGGTCGTGCAGCACACGACGGTCTCGGTCGCCGGGAGGATCTCGGGCACGCCGTCGACGACCTCGAACCGGGCCTGCTGGTCGTCGGTCCCCAGCACCGGGAACCGGGGTTGGAGATCGGCGACGGCGGCGTCGGCGTCGATCATCCACGACGGCTCGGCCCCGGTGGCGTCGAGCCGGACCCAGTCACGAATGGCGACCGGCTCCACCTCCGCGGTCTGATCCTGGACCTGGAAGACGACCGGCTGCGCGGTGGCCTCGTTGGCCTCGTCGACGATCCCCTCCACCGTCTCGTTCGACAGCTCGGGCATCGTCGCCACCGGCGAGAGCGCCAGCGTGGACGGCTCCGATCCGCTCAGCACCGACGGCAGTCTCTCGGCGATCTCCGCCGGGTCGACCGTCACGCCATCCGACCCGGGGCTCAGCGCCAGCCCGTTGTCGCCGACGGCCAGCGTCGGCTCCAGCGGGTCGTCGAGCGCGTCGTCGATGACACCCTCGACCGCAGCGGTGGCGGTGGCGGGGTCGACCCGGTACGCAGGCTCGACCTCCCGCTCGCTGGAGAAGCTGCCGACCCAGCGGATCGGCCGCTCCAGGAGACCACCGTCGCGCCCGGCGGCCAACGCCTCGTCGATCACGGCATCGCGGTCGAGCTCGGCTCCGAGGGCGGCAGGGTTCGTTGCTATCTGCACGTCGCCGACGGCGACGGTGAGTGGCGAGGTGGCCAGGTCGGCGTCGAGCTCGTCGATCACGGCGCCGAGCTCGTCGCGGTCGAGACCCCCGATCGGGACGTCGCCGAGGCTGGTGTTGCGGAGCACCTGGTTCGACGTCCTGGCCGTGTCGAGCAGCCAGGCGCCGACGAATAGCACGATGAGGCCGAGCACGCTCAGGAAGAGGATCTTCGCCAGCTTGGCGCCGGGCCGCCTGCGTCCCTTGCCGCCGCTGCTCCGATCCTGGTCCGGGTCGCTGCCCGTCGGGCGCCCGACCGGGGATGCGTGCGGATCGGCCGTGACCGTGAGCTCGTCGGCCACATCGCCGGTGGGGTCCGGCGGCTTCGCCTGCACGGTTGCGCCCGGATCGCTCTCGGCGAACGGCACCGCGGCGGCCGTCGACACGGCCCGGCTCGGGGCCCCTGAGACCCCGACCTGCTTCGCATCGATGCTGACCGTCGGGTTGGCGGGCGGCGGCGACGCGTCGGGCGTGACCACGTCGAAGCGCTGGGTCGGTTGACCCCCGCCGCTCGCCGGCACGGTGGGCTCGCCGGCGGTGGGCCCGGGGGTGGGTTCCCGGGCGGGCTCGTCGACGACGGGTTCCTTCAGGTCGTCGACCGAGGGGGCCGCCCAGGCCGGATCGACGCTGGTCTCGGCCGCCTCGGGAGCCGATGCGTCCGGCGGGTTGTCGGTGGGCGAGGTGGGTCGGCGAAGGGGCCCCGTGGTGGCTCCCTCGATGTCGCTGATGTCGGGCAGGGGCAGGGTGACCTCGCCCGCGTTCGATTCCTTCTCTCCACTTCCGTCGCTCACCGCCCACCAGTCTGCCACGCGACGAGCTGCAGACTCCGTCACGGGTTTCGGTTGCCACCGGACCTATGCCATCATCGGTCACCGAAACGGAGGTAGGAGATGAGTGGTCTTTGTGAGGGCCGGGTGGCCATCGTCACCGGCGCCGGTCGGGGCATCGGGCGCGAGCACGCGCTGATGCTGGCGTCGGAGGGTGCCAAGGTCGTGGTGAACGACCTCGGCGGCGAGGTCGACGGCACCGGTGGTGACCAGACGCCCGCCCAGGAGGTCGTCGAGGAGATCAAGGGGATGGGCGGCGAGGCCATCGCCAACGGCGACGACGTGTCGAGCTGGGAAGGTGCCCAGCGGATGGTCAACATGGCCGTCGAGACCTTCGGTGGTCTCGACGCCGTGGTGAACAATGCCGGCATCCTCCGCGACCGCATGCTCTCGAACATGACCGAGGCCGAGTGGGACGCCGTCATCCAGGTGCACCTCAAGGGCACGTTCGCCCCCGCCCGGTGGGCCGCCGCCTACTGGCGGGAGCGGTCGAAGGCCGGCGAGACCAACGACGCCCGGATCATCAACACCAGCTCGGTCTCCGGGATCTACGGCAACCCGGGCCAGACGAACTACGGCGCGGCCAAGGCCGGCATCGCCGCGTTCACGATCATCGCTGCCCAGGAGCTCCACCGCTACGGCGTGACCGTCAACGCCATCGCCCCCGGTGCGCTCACCCGCATGACCGAGAACCTCGGCATGGGCGATCTCGACGAGGAGGGCAAGGAGGCCATGAGCCCCCGTTGGATCGCCCCGATCTGCACCTGGCTCGTCAGCAAGGAATCGGCCCCCGTCACCGGCCGGGTGTTCGAGGCCAGCGGTCGTGTGCTCGGGGTGGCCGAGATGTGGCGCCGAGGACCCACCGTCGACCCGGTCGACGATCCGAACCAGATCGGTGCGGCCGTCAAGGAGCTCATGGCCAAGGCCGCCCCCAACAGCGACATGCAGGGCGCCCCCGTCACCGGTCCCGGCCGGCCGACGCCGTACTAGGAGGAACCACGCGATGCCGATCAACCCCGACGCCGTCGGCGCCAAGGGCGAACCCCGCCGCGCCTCCTGGACGGCCGACGACTGCCTGCTCTATGCCCTCGGCATCGGCGCCGGGGTGGACGACCCCGTCGGCCGCGAGCTCGAGTTCACCACCGAGAACACCGCAGGGGTCGACCAGAAGGTCTTCCCCACGATGGTCGTCCTCCACGGCTTCAACGCCAAGGGCGGCCGCTCTGCGATGTCGGAGGCGGGAACCTACGACCCGCGGATGATGGTGCACGGCGAGCAGGGCATCAAGCTGTTCCGGTCACTTCCCACCGAGGGGGAGGTGGAGACGGTCGACGAGATCACCGGCATCTACGACAAGGGCAAGGGTGCGGTTGTGGCCAGCAGGACCATCGGCACGCTCGTGGGCGAGAGCGATCCGCTGTACGAGACCACCTCGTCGATCTTCATCGTGGGCGAGGGCGGCTTCGGCGGCGACCGTGGACCGACCGACAAGCCGAACGTCGCCCCCGACCGCGATCCCGACTACGAGGTGAGCGCCACGACGAGACCCGACCAGGCCCTGCTCTACCGGCTCTGCGGCGACCGCAATCCGCTGCACTCCGACAAGCAGTTCTCCGACGTCGGTGGGTTCCCGAAGCCGATCCTGCACGGGTTGTGCACCTACGGGTTCACGGGCCGGTTGCTGCTGCACACCCTCTGCGACTCCGACCCCGAGCGATTCACGGCGATGGAGGGACGGTTCTCCTCACCGGTGCTGCCGGGGGAGAAGCTCACGGTGAAGGTGTGGGACGAGGGCGGCGGCCACGCCGTGTTCCAGACCCTCGGCGACGACGGCCGTGTCGTGCTCGACAACGGCGGGGTCGACATCTCCTCCTGATCGGCAGCGCCGATCAGACTGCGCCGTTCAGAACTGCGCCCAGAACTGCGCAGATCAGAACTGCGCCGTTCAGAACTGCGCCCTTCAGAACAGGGTCTGCTGGGGAGGTTCGATCCCGCGCAGGTCGTCGTAGTCGACCTCGCGCCACTCGATCCGCCGGTCGACGGCCAACGTCTTGGCCTGGAGCTTGATCTCCTGGGCCACGAACAGGCCGCGGACCGGCGACAGATCGGGCTGGCGGTTCAGGAAGTCGAGGTAGCGGGTGAGCTGCTCCACCCCGTCGATCTCACCCCGGCGCTTGACCTCAACCGCCACCACCTGACCCGCAGCGTCACGGCAGAGCAGGTCGACCGGTCCGATCTCGGTCGGATACTCGCGCCTGATGAGGTGCATGCCCTCGCCGAGACGCTGGGGGTCGACCGCCAGCAGTTCCTGCAGGTGGGCCTCCACCCCGTCCTTCTGCAGGCCGGGGTCGTCGCCGAGCTCGTGGCTCGTGTCGTTCAGCACCGCGTGCATGGTGATCGTGAGCGTCTCACCCTTCGGGTTCGTCACGACCCATGCGTCCTCGTCCTCCCGCAACACGTTGGGGGCGGTCATCCAGTTCAGCGGCTTGTAGGCACCGCCGTCGGCGTGGACCGCCACGCAGCCGTCTGCCTTGACCATGATGAGTCGTGTCGCCCGCGGGAGGTGGGCGGTCAGTCGGCCGTCGTAGTCGACCGTGCACTCTGCGATGACGAGCCGCATGCGCTCAGGTGACCTCTCGCCCACTGAGCCGCTTGCGGATCAGGTTCCGGCGGTTCCGCAGCTCCTCGTAGGTGAGCGAGGACTGCTCGGCCGGGTCGACCCCGAAGCCCGCCTTGAGCCCGTCGACGTCGACCTCCCAGCTCTGTTCCGCCATGCCGAGCTGGGCGGCGATCGCGGCGCCGTGGGTGGTTGCGAAGTGGGTGGCGATCTTCGTCACGACCGAGAACATGTCGAGATCGGGAGCGAGGCGGGCGATCGCACCGTCGATGAAGATCAGGTTCTTCACGTACAGCATCAACGGCTTCGGCATCCGGGCGCCGTAGCCGAGCAACGCCCGGATGACCCGTTGCAGCTCGGCCACGAGCTCCTCCGGCGAGAGCTTGGTGGGGTCGATCGGTGGGCCGTCGAGCCCGAGGTCTGACACGACCGCGCGCACGTCGGTGTCGGGTGGGAGCGCCCCCAGGTCCCGCAGCGCGGCGACCTGACCCTCCACATCGTTGGTGGTGGCCGTCATCATCATCCGGAGGAACGCCAGCCGTTCCTCCTCGGTGAGGCGGCCGGTGATCCCGAAGTCGACCAGGCCGACACGGCCGTCGCCCATCACGAACAGGTTGCCGCCGTGGAGGTCGCCGTGGAACACGCCGTGGAGGAACGCCCCTTCGAGGAAGCCGAGCATCGCCGTCTCGATGACGTCGTGGGTGTCGACCCCGGCCGTCTTCATGCCGTCCACGTCCTCGAAGTTGAAACCGTCGAGTCGCTCCATGATCAACACCCGGCGGGTGACCTCGGTGGGGTGTGGTCTCGGCACCACGAAGCCCGGTTGGTCGAGCGCTACGAACACCTCGGCGATGTCGAGCATGTTGGCCGCCTCGAGCCGGAAGTCGAGCTCCTCCACGATGGTCTCGGCGAAGAGCTCCACGAGGGCGGGCGGATTGGCGAGCGCCGACACCGGGATCCGACCCACGAGGAACGGGGCGAGCCAGCTCAGCACGCGGAGATCACGGCGAACCAGCTCGTCGATGCCTGGACGCTGGACCTTCACCACCACCGATTCACCGGAGCGCAGGACCGCAGCGTGGACCTGGGCGATCGACGCCGCGGCGATCGGCGTGGGGTCGAAGCTGCGGAACACCTGGAACATCGGCCGCCCGAGTTCCGCCTCCACCACCTCGACCACCTGCTCGTAGCTGACCGGCGGGACCTGATCGCGGCAACGCTTGCACTCCGAGACCAGCTCCGGTGGGAACACCCCCTCGCCGGCGGAGATGATCTGGGCGAGCTTGATATAGGTGGGGCCGAGCGTCTCCGCAGCCACCCGAAGCCGCCTCGAGAGGCCGGCCCGTGACCGTTCGGTGCCCCGATCGCGGAGATACCACGCGCCGACGGCGCGGCCGAGATGGGCGAGGACCACCAGCGCCCGACCGGCCGGTGGCAGCTTCGGCGGTCGGGTGAGTCGAGGGAGCCGCCTGGCCTGGCGACTGCGGAGCGCGTCGACGTTGGCCCGCCAGGTGATCCGGTTGGTGGCGAGGCTCCACGGCGGATTGTCGGAGAACGAGCCGAGGCCGAGGTCGTCGGGTGTGGCCGACGGGGAGTCGACCTCTCCCGGGGTGGCCTCGGAGGGGAGGGGCGCGGTCGGTTGGTCCATCGGTGCGTCAGGCGTTGAGGATCTGCAACGATCGGTCGGCCCACTCGGGGCGGCAGATCAGCAGATCCGGCAGGTACGGGTCGGCGTTGTTGTAGCGGAGCGGCGACCCGTCGAGCCGGCTGCAGTGGAGGCCGGCTGCGGTGGCGACGGCGACCGGCGCGCACGAATCCCACTCGTACTGACCGCCGGAGTGGGCGTAGATGTCGGCGTCGCCCCGCACCACCGCCATCGCCTTGGCCCCCGCCGACCCCATCTCGATGTAGGTCGCATCGAGCTCGGCGGCCAGGCGTTGGGCGGGAGCGGGCCGGCGGGTTCGGCTCACGATCACCCGAGGGGCATCGTCGGACGGTACCGGCACCGTCGGTGCCGGCTCGGTGCACAGCACGACGTCCTCGGCCGGCAGGGCGACCGCCCCGACGACCGGGGTGTCGCCGACGACGAGCGCGATGTGGACCGCCCAGTCGATCCGGCCCGGCTCGGCGAACTCGCGGGTGCCGTCCAGCGGGTCGACGATCCAGATCCGCGATGCGTCGAGCCTGGCCCGGTCGTCGGCCCCTTCCTCCGACAGGACCGCATCGTCGGGTCGCTGTGCACGGAGGGTGTCGATGATCAGCCGATGGGCGGCCTCGTCGCCGGCGTCCTTCAGGTCCCAGTGGCTCGCACCGTCGGCCGTCAGGCGTTGCCGGACCGTGACGAGTAGTCGGCCGGTCTCGGCCGCCAGCCGGCCGGCAAGGGCGTGGTCGTCTGCCGTTGGCGTCACCCCGCCACCCTAACGTCTCACCGATTCGATGAACCGATCGGCGCGGCGGTCCGGGTCAGTCGGGGTCGCCGTACGGGCTGCCGGCCTCCGTGTAGCACTCGGCGTGGTACTGCTCGACCCGCTGCCACACGCCGTTGTCGTAGACGTTGCAGATGATCTGGTGATCGCGGTGCCGTGCCCGGTACTTGACCCGTTCCTCGCAGTGGGGGCACTCGGCCGTGCTCCCGGCCTCGATGAGGCGGTCCACCGCCCTGCTCTCCCACTTGTCGTCGGTGCGTCGCGAGGGCTTCTTCGTCGATCGTGCCGTCTTGGTCTGGGGCGCCATGTAGTCGTTATCGGCTGCAGCCCCCGTCCGTTGAGGCCGACCGCTCGACCCGTCCCGACCTGGTGTGTCAGCGGGTCAGGCGCTTGTAGGAGACCCGGGTGGGGTTGGCGTCGTCGCCGAGCTCCCGCTGGCGGAACTCCTCGTACTCCGAGAAGTTCCCCTCGAACCACCGGACCTGCGAGTCGCCCTCGAAGGACAGGATGTGGGTGGCGATCCTGTCGAGGAACCAGCGGTCGTGGCTGATGACCACCGCGCAACCGGGGAACCGCTCGAGCGCATCCTCCAGCGCCCGGAGCGTGTCGACATCGAGGTCGTTGGTGGGCTCGTCGAGCAGGAGGACATTGCCGCCCCGCTTCAGCACCCGGGCGAGGTGGACGCGGTTGCGCTCGCCACCCGACAGCACCCCCACCTTCTTCTGCTGATCCGAGCCCCGGAAGTTGAACGACGCCACGTAGGCCCGCCCGTTTACCTCGCGACCGCCGACGAGCACGGTGTCATGGCCCTCGGTGATCGACTCGTACACGGTCTCGTCGGGGTCGAGCACCTCGCGGGACTGGTCGACGAAGGCCATCTCCACGGTCGAGCCGATCGTGATCGTCCCGGCGTCGGGCTCCTCACCCTCGCCGGTCTCGGCTGCGATCAGCATGTTGAACAGCGTGGTCTTGCCGGCACCGTTGCCGCCGATGACGCCGACGATGCCGGCAGGCGGCAGGGAGAACGACAGGTCTTCGATCAGGAGCTTGTCGTCGAAACCCTTGCTGAGGTTCTCGACCTCGATGACCTGATCGCCGAGCCGGTCGCCGGGCGGGATGTGGATCTGGACCGTCTCGCTCGCCGGGTCGTAGTCCTCGGCCTCGGTCCGCAGGTTCTCGTAGGCTGTGAGGCGGGCCCGACCCTTGGCCTGTCGGGCCTTCGGTGCCATCCGGACCCACTCGAGCTCCCGGGCCAGCGTGCGCTTCTTGGCTGCCTGGGATCGCTCCTCGGCGTCCAGCCGGGCCTGCTTCTGCTCGAGCCAACTGCTGTAGTTCCCCTCGAACGGGATGCCCCGACCGCGGTCGAGCTCGAGGATCCATCGGGCGACGTTGTCGAGGAAGTACCGGTCGTGGGTGATCGCCACCACGGTGCCCTGGTACTCGGAGAGGTGCCGTTCGAGCCACGCCACCGACTCGGCATCGAGGTGGTTGGTCGGCTCGTCGAGCAGCAGGAGGTCGGGCTTGGACAGCAGCAGGCGACACAGCGCGATACGCCGTTTCTCACCGCCCGAGAGGTGCTCGACGCTCGACTCCTTCGGCGGCAGCCGGAGCGCCTCCATGGCGATCTCGATCGTGCGCTGCAGGTCCCAGGCGCCAGCCGCCTCGATCTTGTCCTCCAGCTCTGCCTGACGAGCGCCCAGCTTCTCGTAGTCGGCGTCGGGGTCCGACCAACCGGCGAGCACCGCGTCGTAGTCGGCCAGGAGCTGCACGGTCTCCCCGGCGCCGTCCATCACATTGGCCTGGACGTCCTTCTCCGGGTCGAGCTGGGGCTCCTGCTCGAGGTAGCCCACCGTGAAGCCGGGCGTCAGCCGGGCCTCGCCGGAGTAGCCGTCGTCGAGACCGGCCATGACCTTCAGCAGCGACGACTTGCCGGCACCGTTGGCGCCCAGTACCCCGATCTTGGCGCCGGGGTAGAACGACAGCGAGATGTTCTCGAGAACCTGCCGGTCGGGTGGGTGGTACCGCCCCACCTTCTGCATGGTGTAGATGTACTGAGCCGACATGGCGCCGAGGGTACCGGCGTCGCGGCCCCGCCTCCCCGGGGGTGCCGCGGTGGCGGCTGCGGTCAGCGCTTCTTGGCTGCCGCCTTGGTCGTGGTCTTCTTCGTCGTCTTCTTGGCTGCGGCCTTGCTCGCCGTCTTCCTGGTGGTGGTCTTCTTGGCCGCGGCCTTGGTCGTGGTCTTCTTCGTCGTCTTCTTGGCCGGCGACTTCTTGGCTGCCGCCTTGGTCGTGGTCTTCTTCGTCGTCTTCTTGGCCGGCGACTTCTTGGCCGCCGCCTTGGTCGCGGTCTTCTTCGCGGTCTTCTTGGCCGGCGACTTCTTGGCTGCCGCCTTGGTCGTGGTCTTCTTCGCCGTCTTCTTGGCTGCGGCCTTGGTCGCCGTCTTCTTTGCAGCCGTCTTCTTCGCGGCGGCCTTCGTGGTCGTCGACTTCTTCGCCGTGGCCCGCTTGACCCGGTCCGACGAGGTCGCGGTCGCCGGCGTCTTGGTCACCTTCTTGGCCGTCGACCTCTTCGCGGTGCCTCGCTTGGCGGTTCGCTTGCTCGCTCCGCGCTTCTGACTCGATGTGGCCACGTTGTCTGTGCTCCTTGTGCGATGACCCTCATGGGCAACGTCGCCGTCGGCGGCGACGTCGTCCGATTGAGGGTTCTTGGCGGGACTCGTGTCACGGTCAGACGTGCCACGGCGCTTGCTTGGCTTGCGCTCTGGGGTGTTCGGTTCGTCGTCGGCCTGGGGGATGACGGCGATCAGCACCACGTTGATGCCTCGCCGATTCGCGTCGAGCGACTCCACCCGAACGATGACGTGTTGGCCCTTGGAGACCACGTCGCGAGCACGGGTCGGGGGCGGGTCGCCCATGGCGCGGGACGGGAGGTAGCACTGGGCGTCGGCGGCCCGAACGTAGCAGCCGTGCGATGAGAACCGCTCGACCTCCGCCTCGACCTCGTCGCCGATGGAGTACTGCGCCACGAAACTCACGAACGTCCGTGGGTCGTTGAGTGGCTCCGGGCCCTTCTTCTTCGTCGAGTCGTCGCCGGTTGCGTCGGGCTGGCCGGCGTCCTTCCTACCGGCACTCTTCCTGCTGGCGGTCGACTGCTGCTCGTCTGCCGACGAACTACCCTTCGATCCACCACGGCCCTTGGTGGCCTGGGTCGCTCTCGCCTGCTGCTTCTTCGGTGGCGGATTCGCCTTCGAAGGTTTCGGCGCCGGTCCCTTTGCCGACGACCGTCGGCTTCGGGACGAAGTGCTGCGACCGCTGCGGCCGCCGCGACCTCCACGGCCCCCCGCTTCGCGGACGGAGCGACGGCTCGTCGGTCCTCGAACCGGCGACCGCTCGACGAACACCCAACCGACGCCCTCGATCGGCTTGCCGCCGATCAGGCGTCCCTCGTCGAACAACCAATCGTGCTCGCCGTGGAACTCCTGGAAGGAGTCGTTCGAGAGAACGACGCCGCCGACCTTCTCCGCCACCTGCAGAATGAACGCGTCACCGCGACCGATGGCGCCGGCCGGTGGGGTCACGATCTCGCCAGCGAGGATGGCGGCTTCGAACTCGTCCTTCTCCCGCTCGTCGATCCGGTGGGAGAACGTCGCGTCCACCACCACCGTGAGCGATTCGTAGGGAAACTCGGTCGAGATCGCCCTGACCGCTTCGTCGAGTTGGGCCAGGCTCGGAAGGGAACGTCCTTCCGTCGCGATGTTCGAGCCGTCCACTACCAGATGTCGATCGGTTCGTGCCATGCCCTGAGTCTTCCCCCTGCCTCGTGTCCGGGCGGGAGTCGGAAATAGTATCCGCTCCGTGATCAAAGCAGTGCTCTTCGATTTCGGTGGCGTTGTCACCTCCAGTCCGTTCGACGCGTTCACCGCGTACGAGGAAGCCAACGGTCTCCCCGTTGGACTCGTTCGCGACATCAACGCGACCAACCCCGATGACAACGCGTGGGCGAAGCTCGAGCGGAGCGACGTCGACACCGACGGCTTCGCCGAGCTCTTCGAAGCCGAAGCGGCCGAGCGTGGCCATCGCGTCGACGGCCGAGCGATACTCGGGCTGCTCTCGGGCGAGGTTCGACCGGTGATGGTGGAGGCCATTCGTCGGATCAAGGACGCGGGCTATCTCACCGCCTGCCTCACCAACAACTTCCGGTCGCGTGGCGACGCCGACTCGCGGCCCGAGACCGCGGACGTGATGGGGATGTTCGATCACGTCACCGAGTCGTCGCTCGTCGGCATCCGCAAACCGGAACCCGAGTTCTACCGCCGCGCCCTCGACGCGCTCGGGATCGACGCCAGCGAGGCGGTATTCCTCGACGACCTCGGCATCAACCTCAAGCCGGCGAGGGCGATGGGCATGACCACCATCAAGGTGCTCGACCCGACCCAGGCTCTCACCGACCTCAGCGAGGTCCTCGACCTCGATCTGCTCGCGGCCGGCTGACCTCGTCGACATCTCTCGACTGCTGGCTTCTGGCTCAGGTGTTCCAGAGCCAGGTGAAGTTGTGCCAGGGGGGCCAGTCGGCACTGGTTTGGTGGGTGGGGGACTGTTCGGGGTGTTGGGGGTGTGGGTGGTGGTGGGTTGTTGTTCGGGTCGGAGCGACAATCCAGCGATGGGCAGCAGCGGCGAAGATCTTGATCCGCCGGGCGGTCGAGGTCGGGATCTTCCCGTACCGGTACACGCCCCGAGCCACCCTGACCACTCGACCCCTGGCCACTTCCCATCGCAAGGCGTCAGAGATGATCTTCGATTCCCGACCCCCGAGATCGAACCCGTAGCGACCGACGATCACCACCATCTCCGCCACCGTCAACGTGTGGTGTCTCGCCAGTTCATTGACCAGCACGAACCGCAACCCCCGACCCCGTAACGGCAACACCACCCGAGATCGCACACTGCTGGCCGTGTTCTCGGTGATCAGTGGGGGGTTCATGCCGCCACCCCCCGATCATCGGGACCAGTCGTTGGTCGCTGGTGTTTCTGGAGGTGATGCCACCGGCACAAGGCCTGGGCATTCACGGTGTCGGTCGCCCCGTCGCAGGCCCAGTCGATGATGTGATCGATGTCAGCCCAGGTGGCGGGGAGGTCACAGGCCGCATGGACACAGGTCCGGTCCCTGACCTGGACCGCCCGCCGCCCCGCCGGGTTGAACAACCGCTGCTGACGACCAAGGTCCACCCGTAGTGAGTCGGCCCCGATCACACACCGTTGCACCTCACCCTGCAACGCCAACCAGAACCCCTGACCCGGTGGGATCGGGTGACCATCGATCGTCTCGGACCGAAACCCAGGGGCGAACACATCCACCTCCGGCCCCGCCCCGGTAGCGAACCGCTCCGCCTCAGCAGTGAACGTGACCCAGTCCATCACCACCACAACCACCGGCCTACCACCACCAGACCCACCACCGGCGACCGCCCGGGACGCCAACTCCGCCGCCGCCCGAGCCACCAACCGACCCCGAACCGGGTGACACCGCACCCTCGACCCCCCACCCACGCCATCAGCCGAGCCGGACGGTCGGCCCGACTCGCTGTCGCCCGCGCCGCCGGCCGGGCCGGGGGGTTCGCCCGAAGCGCTGCTGCCCGCGCCGCTGGCCGGGTCGCCCACATTGTGGTCGCCTGCTTCCCGAGCCGAGTCGAACTGTTCGCCGCTGTACGCATTGCCGGGCGGGTCAGACGGCGCTACCGAATCGCCGACCGCGACCGCTGTCCCCTCGCCGCCATCGGCCTTCTGGTCCTGGTCGGACGCCGCGACCGAGTTGCCGGTCAGGACCCCCCACCCACGCCATCAGCCGAGCCGGGCCTCAGTCACCTCAGGCCCGTGGGTTCGCTGTTGGGCCCGCCATGCCTCGTCGGCCAACCGGTTGATCGCCGCTCGGAGTTGTTCGATCTCCGCCGTGGTGCCCCGCAACGTCAACTCCGATGAACCAGCACCCAACTCGCTCACCGACATCCCATGCTCCTCACGACCCAACCGCTCCTCCAGCCCATCATCGGGATCGACCCGATGCCGCCACGACACACACCGCCCCGAGAACGCCGTCACCGACTCCACCCTCGCCGCAGCCACCAACTCCGCCTCGTCCCGCACCAGACACACCCGACGATGCTCCGACGCCGACGCTGGCAACAACCGAGCGAACGTCGCCACATGATCGAACGTCACCTCCCCCGCCACCGCCGCCGCCGCCAACACCGGGAACTGGCCGAGCACCCGCCCACACGACAGGAACCGGCGAGCCGTACCCCGCCCCAAACGACCACCATCACCAGCCAGGAACCCAGCCGGGCTCCGATACCCACCAGCAGTCAACCCACCGGTGGCATCCAACCCCGCCGTCTCGATCGCGATCAACGTGTTCAACCGCTGCGTGATCGCCACCAACTCCGCCAGATCCCCCGGCTCACACCCACCCCCGGCCCCACCCCGTGAATCCAGAGCCGACAACCGCTCCGCCAACACCGCTGTCTCCATGTCGCCATTCTCCCAGAGGGGTATGACAGCGAAGCCCGAACCGGAACCGAGCGCCGCATGCACGCGGCGAGTGGCGGGGGAGTGGTTGGTAGTGTCGGGTCTCGTCGAGCGAGGAGTGCCGGCATGGCCGGAAGGCGCGATCGCAGCCTGGCATGGGATGGCCTGCTGAACGGCCGCGACCTCGGTGGGATACACACCGCTCACGGTCCGATCGTCCCCCGCCGGCTCGTCCGGAGCGCGTCGGTCCACACGCTCAGCGCAGCGGGCTGGCAGCAACTGGTGGCTCACGGGATTCGGACCGTGGTCGATCTGCGCAGCGATCGGGAGATCCAGGAGGCTGCCGTGCCCGCCGAGCTTCGCCGAGACGAGGTGGCGATGCTGCACGAACCGGTCGAGCCGCCAGGCTATGTCGCGGCCTGGCGGCAACGGGAGGATCGTTGGAAGCTGTCCAGCCCGTTCTACTTCGATGAATTCATGGCCGAGCACGCCGACCGTGTCGGTGCGGTCATCAAGGCGATCGCGGCCGCACCGCCAGGAGGAGTGCTGGTCCACTGCTACGCCGGGAAGGATCGCGCTGGCCTGATCGTCGCCATGATGCTCGATCTGCTCGGCGTCGATCGCGAGGCCATCATCGACGATCATTGGATCAGCTTCGATCGATCTCGATCGATCGAGAGCCATCTGGGCAAGGCCGAGGCACCGGGCAAGCCGGCGCCCGACCGGGACACCTATGCGGCGGTGATGGAACACGTGCTGACAACGCACCCAACGGTCGGATGCTTCGCTGACTCAGACGAAGCACGCCGTGTCCGACGCCAGTTGGTGGAGAGCCTCTGCGGGGTCGCATGACCGGCAGGCGCGGCCGTTGGTCTCGCTGAACCGCGAGGCCAGCGCCGACTAGCCGACCTTCACCGACCGGTCGATCAGGCAGACGCGTTGGTCATGGATGCTCGGGAGCTCCTTCGGAAACGCCGATGGCGCGATGGAACAGGGCTCGCAGCGTCATGGCCACGTGGGCGCGATCGGTCGAGTGGTAGCAGGGCCCGCCGTAGCCGTGGAGCAGGAACTCAGTGGTGGTGTCGAGATCGACGACGTGGAACTCGCCCGCTCGACTTCCGCCGTCGAGCACGGATCGAAGAAGGAGGCGAGCCTGCTCCATCGGTTCGGGACCGCCGGTGCCAGCGACGTGGAAGACCGCGTGATACAGGTCGTGGTTGTCGAACTCGAAAGCGATCCAGTGTTCGAGGATGCGGTCGAGTCGCTGGGTCCACGTCATCGACTGCTCGACCGCTACCGCTGATGGGTCGGCGAGCATCCGCTCCCACACGTCGGCCTGGAGAGCGGCGATCAGTTCGGCCCGCGACCCGTAGTGGAGGTAGATCGAGCCCTTGGCGATCCCGGCCTCCGCCGCAACGCGTGCGATCGTCACCGTGTCGAGCCCCTCGCTGACCGCGAGGCGAGCGAGCGCGTCGAGGATCTGGCGGCGCCGGACCTCGGCCGGCTGGAAGCGACCACCGGTAGGAGCTCGAGCCTCGTTCACCTCCTCAGCGTACGGGTTGCAACTCGAATGACCAACGGTCATACTCGATTGACCAACGGTCAGTCGAGTACTGGAGAACCTGTATGAACGTCGTCGAGAACGAGATCGGTCGGCTCTATGCCGGCTACGACGCCCGCCACCCCGACGATCGATCGCAGCTCTTCGAAGCGCTCTCGGTCGCTGCCGACGCCGACCGGGTGCTGTACCCCGGCAGCTACATCGACATCGCGCCGTCGTTCCACTTCGACGATGTGACCTACGTCGACACCGACCGGCGAGCTGAACGCTTCTTCGCACAGCACGACCTGGTACGCGATGTGGTGGCGACGCGCCGTGGAGCTCGCGGTCGGATGCGATCGTTCCGGCTCGCGTTCCATCACCTCGACTACACCGCCGACCTCCCAGTCCCGGACGAATCGGTCGACCTGTTGATCTCGCTGTACGCCGGCTTCATCAGTGAGCACTGCGGTCGGTACCTACGGCCTGGTGGTCACCTTCTCGTCAACTCGAGCCACGGCGACGCCGCGATGGCGAGCATCGACCCGCGCTTCAACCTCGTCGCCGTAGTCGAGCGGCGAAACAGCCACTATCGCCTCGCCGCCGAACGGCTCGACGAGTACCTGATCCCCAAGCGAGGTACCCCACCGACGCACGACGAGCTGCACCAGCTCGGGCGTGGCATTGCCTGCACGCGGTCGGCCGCTGCCTATGTGTTCGAGAGGACCGCACGGTGAGTGCTCGAGCGAGCGCCGGGATCCTCGGGGTCGCTTCCCATCTCTGGAGCTCACCCGTTCACGCTGCGGCGGCGGAGCTCCTCGACCCCCAACCCGGCGACGTGGTGGTCGATCTCGGGGCCGGGTTCGGCGCAGCGACGCTCCACCTCGCCCGTCGACTGGGTCCTGACGGCCGCGCCGTCGCCGTCGACCCGTCGCGGGTCATGCGAACCGCGCTCCGGGTCCGCCGAGCCGTCCACCCCCACCGCGACCTGATCGACGTGCGTACTGGGGCGGGCGAGCGCCTTCCCCTACCCGCTCAGAGCGTTGATGCAGTGGTCGCCATGAACGTCATCCACCTTCTCCGCGACGTCGACCAGGTCGCGACCGAGCTGGCCCGCGTGCTGCGTCGCAGCGGCCGACTGCTGTTCGTCGAGGAGGACCTCGACGATCCGAGTCACCGGTTCCACCACGCCGAGCCTCACGCATCGAATGGTCCGACAGCCGACGCCCTCGCCCGAGCGCTCGAGGGCGCAGGGATGACAGCGACACTCGAGCGGCAACGCCTCGGCGGCCAGCCGGCGACGACCCTCTCGGGCCGCCACATAGGCTGATCGTGTACATCCCCGATGGTGCTCGAGCGCAGGCGACAGCGGGCTGAGCGGAAGGGCTATGGCCGTCCGACGATGACTTCCACCGGGATGTCGAGCTCCCACTGCCCCGAAGGCTCGACCGCTCGGATGGCGCGCGCCATCTCGGTCGCGAATCGAGGGAACTCATCTCCCAGCCGTTGGTCGGGTCGAGACGACGTGGATCGAAGGAAGCCCAGGAACCGGTCCACACTCCACGCCTGGGTCTGGCCGACGTAGGAGACGGCGACGTCGGAGAAGCCCGCCTCCCGGAGCACGACCTCGGGACGATCGAGCTCGTCGATGTCCATGACGTAGTAGTCCTCGCCGAACCATCGGTTCTGCACCTCGCCGATGGCTGCGCCAATCGGCGAGCCGTCGCGGATCTGCATCAGCGGCGTCGGATTGCCGAGGACGGCGATGCGCCCGTCTTCGGTCAGCATCGATCGGCACCGGGCCGCAACCGCGGGTCGATCCATCCAGTGGAAGGCCGAGGCGATCACGATGAGACCGAAGTGCCTGTCGGGGAACTCGATCTCCTCGGCTGGCTGGTTGAGCCATTCGACGTTGGTGCACCCGGCGGCCGTGGTGATCCGTCGTCCTTCGTCCACCATCTCGCCGTCGAGGTCGACGGCGACCACGGAACCGACCCGCCTGGCCAGCTCCACGGTGGCTGTCGCGGGGCCGGCACCGAGTTCGAGCACCCGGCCCGTGCCCTCGCCGTTGGCCGTGGTCGTCAGCGAATCCCAGAGCTCCGACGGATAGCCCGGGCGAAACTCGGCATAGAACGATGCGGTGCCGACGAAGTGGCTCACCGACTCGAGGCTAACCAACAGGCCGTGGCCGGCGATCGGGTCAGGTGTCGCCCAGGCCGAGCGCCGCTCGGCAGCCGTCGAAGCCCGACACTGCGATCGGGATGTCAGGACGAGACCTGAGCCATCGCTCGCGGGTCAGCAGGAAGTGGGCTCGCTCGGCCCGCTCGCCCCGTCGGGTCACCACGTCGGTGCCGTTGCGTTGGTAGCCGGTGGCGAGCGACACCTTCTGCGACGCGGCGTTGTCGGCGAACGCACTGCTGGTGACGGCCAGTGCGCCGAGCTGCTCGAAGGCGAAGCCCACGATCGCGGCGCGCATCTCCTTGCCGATCCCCCGCCCGTGGTACTCCAGGCCGAGCCACGAACCGGTCTCCGCGGTCCGCAGCACCGGGAAGTCGGTACTCGTCAGGTTCTGGGCGCCGACGAGGTGCCCGTCGAAGTCGACCGCGAACACCAGATCCCACGTGTCCGGCGAGAGCTGGGCACGACACCGCCACCAGTACTGCAACGCCTCCCGTTCGAAGGCTGGCGACGCGGTGTCGGTCCACGGGACCGTGAAGGGCATCGTCGCGGGGTCGTGAATGCCGCGACGAGCGACGGCGACGAGCTCCTCGAGATCGTCATCGGTCGGTGGCCGCAGCACGAGGCGGGGTGTGGTGATCTCGAGCGCGAAGAAGGGCCAGTGGTCGGACAACACCGGACCAGTGTCCCTCGCGAACGATGTTCCTCGCTCAGTTCACGACGCCGAACGCCCGGCTCAGCAGCTCCTCCTGCTCCTGGCGGTGGATCGCGTTCGACCCGGTGGCCGGGCTGCCCGACTCGGCGCGGCTGACCCGACGGATCTGGTGGCTGTGCTCGTGGTCTTCGTAGAGCCGACCCTTGACCGTGTTCCACGCCCCCATGTTCTCCGGCTCCTCCTGGAGCCAGACGATCTCCTTGGCCGACGGGTACCGGGCGATCGCCCGGGCGACGGCCTGCTTGGGCCACGGGTAGAGCTGCTCGACCTTCACCACGGCGACGGTGTCGACGCCGATCTCGGCCCGGTGGGCGATCGCCTCCGTGGTGACCTTGCCGCTACCCAGCACCACCCGCTGCACCAGCTCGGGCCGGTCGATCCCCTGATCGTCGATAACCTCCTCGAACGAGCCGCTGGTGAATTCGGCCACCGGTGAGCGGGTCGACTTCGCCCGCAGCCCCGACTTCGGGGTGAAGAGCACGAGCGGCTTGCGGATGTTGCGCACCATCTGCCGCCGGATCAGGTGGAAGAACTGGGCCGCAGTCGTGACGTTGGCGACCTGGATGTTGTCCTCGGCGCACAACAGCAGGAACCGCTCCAGCCGCCCCGACGAGTGCTCCGGCCCCTGGCCCTCGTAGCCGTGGGGGAGGAGCATCACGAGCCCGGTGGTCTCGTTCCACTTGTCCTCACCGGCGATCAGGAACTGGTCGATGATGATCTGGGCACCGTTCACGAAGTCGCCGAACTGGGCCTCCCACATCACCAGCGCCGCCGGGTTGGCGATCGAGTAGCCGTACTCGAACCCGAGCGCTGCGTACTCCGACAACGTCGAGTCGTAGATCCAGAAGTCGGTGTTCGGCCCGGCCATCGCCCCCAACGGGGTGTACTCGTCGCCGTTCTCGTAGTCGAGCAGGGTCGCGTGCCGGTGGGCGAACGTCCCCCGCCGCGAGTCCTGACCAGCCATTCGTACCGACACACCATCGTCGAGGAGGGAGCCCCATGCGAACGCCTCGGCCATCGCCCAGTCGACCTGACCGTCGGCCCACATCCTGTCCCGGCTCTCGAACTGGCGAGCCAGCTTCGGGTGCACGGTGAACCCCTCGGGCGTTGTGGCAAGGGCCTCGTAGATCCGGTCGAGGATGTCGCGGCGGACACCGGTCTGGACGTGGGGCAGCACCCCCACCGGCGGCGGCGCCGGCTTGGCCCGGATCCCCTCGGGCGGGGCCGACTGGCGGGTCTCGTCGAGAGCCTGCTGGAGGACCGCCTGGAAGTAGTCGAGCGCCCGTTCGGCCTCCTCGACGGTGATGTCGCCCCGATCGATCAGCGTCTGGGTGTAGAGGGTCCTGACCGAGGGCCGCTCCCCGATCTTCTGGTACATCAACGGCTGGGTGTAGCTGGGATCGTCGCCCTCGTTGTGCCCGTGACGTCGGTAGCCGATCATGTCGATCACGACGTCCTTGTTGAACCGCTGGCGGTAGTCGAACGCCAGGTGGGCCACCCGGACGCAGGCTTCGGGATCGTCGGCGTTGACGTGGAAGATCGGGGCCTGGACGGCCTTCGCCACGTCGGTGGAGTACTCCGAGGACCGCGCTTGGTGCGGCGCGGTGGTGTAGCCCAACTGGTTGTTGATGATGAGGTGAACCGTGCCGCCGACCCGGTAGCCGTGGATCTGACTCAGGTTGAGCGTCTCGCTCACCACCCCCTGGCCTGCAAACGCGGCGTCGCCGTGGAGGAGGAGCGGGAGGATCGGGTAGTTGCCGCGGTCGCTCTGGTCCATGTGGGCCCGGGCCATGCCCACCACGACCGGGTCGACCGCCTCGAGGTGCGACGGGTTCGCCGCGAGCTCCACATCGATCGACGCGCCGGCGGGGCTGGTGTGCTTGCCCTCGAACCCCAGGTGGTACTTGACGTCGCCGGAGCCCTGGATGTCGCCCTCGTCGATGCTGCCCTCGAACTCGCTGAAGAGGTCGGTGTAGTGCTTGCCGAGGATGTTCACGAGCACGTTCAGCCGGCCCCGGTGGGCCATGCCGATCACGGATCGCTCGAGGTTGGCGTCGGCCGCGGCCGACAGGATCGCGTCGATCGTGGGGATTGCGCTCTCCGCCCCCTCCAACCCGAAGCGCTTCTGGCCCACGTAGCGGGCCCCGAGGAACTTCTCGATCGCCTCGGCCGCGCTGAGCCGTTCGAGGATGTGGTGCTGGGTGGTCCGGTCGAAGTTGGGTGCCGGTCGCTCCAGCTGTTCCTGGAACCAGCGCTTCTCCTCCGGGTCGGCGATGTGCATGTACTCCACGCCGATGGTGCGGGAGTACGCGTCGCGCAGGAGGCCGAGCATGTCGCCAAGCGACATCTTCTGAGCGGTGCCGCCGACCGCGGCGTAGATGCCGTCACGGTTGCCGGTGAGGAACTCGCGGTCGAGGTCCCAGATCGTGAGTCCGTACGTGGCCGGGTCGAGCTCGGGGTGCCCCTTCGACGTGCGCTCGGCCAGCGGGTTGGTGTTGGCGATGAGGTGACCGCGGACGCGGTACTGGTTGACGAGGGTGCTGACGGCCATCTGCTTGGCGATCTCACCGTCGACGTCGCCGCTGTCCGTAGCGCCGTGATCGGCCCGCCACTGCACGGCCTCGTAGGGAACGCCCATGTCCTCGAACGCCGCGGTGAAGAAGTCGTCCTTGCCGAGAAGGAGGTCGTGGACCTTCTGGAGGAACAGGCCCGACTCGGCTCCCTGGATGATCCGGTGGTCATACGTCGAGGAGATCGTGATGACCTTCGAGAGGCCGAGTTGGGCGATCATCCGCGGGTCGGCCGCCTCGTACTCGGCCGGATAGCCGATCGCCCCGACACCGATGATCGCCCCCTGGCCGGGCATGAGCCGCGGAACCGACTGGATGGTGCCGATCGTGCCCGGGTTGGTGAGGGTCACGGTGGCGCCGGTCAGGTCGTCGATCGACAGCTTGTTGGCCCGGACCTTGCCGATCATGGCCTCGTAGGCGTCGACGAACTCGCCGAAGCCCAGCTGCTCCGCCCCCTTGATGACGGGCACGATCAGGCTGCGGCTGCCGTCGGCCTTCTCCTGGTCGACGGCGATGCCGAGGTTGACCGACTCGTTGCGGATGAGGCGGGGCTTGCCGTCGGCCCCGGCGAGGTAGGTGTTGTTGAGGTTCGGCACGGTCGACGCGATCGCCCGCACCACGGCGAACCCGATGATGTGGGTGAAGCTGACCTTGCCGCCCCGGACCCGTTTGAGGTGGTTGTTGAGCACCTTCCGGTTGATCTCGAGCAGCTTGGCCGGGATCTGTCGGAAGCTCGTGGCGGTCGGTACCTCGAGGCTGGCTTCCATGTTGGTGACGATCCGGGCGGCGACCCCGCGGAGCTGCTCGCCGGGATCCTCCTCGGCCGGGCTGGCCGTCTCGGCCTCGTCCGACTGGTCGGCCACCGCACCGCTTCCGGCCGCACCGCGGTCGACCGCAGCGCTGTCGCCGGCCTGCGACGCCTCGGCCGCCACCGGCTCGGCGGCGGGTTCCGGGGCTGGCGCAGGGGCCTCGGCCGCCGCCGGTTCGGGGTCGGGCGCTGCACTGGGGGTCGGCTGGGCGGCGGGTGCCGCCTGCTGGGCCGCCGCCGGTGGCGCTTCGACGACCGGCTCGGACGCGGCCTCGACCCGGGGTGCGGGCTCCGACGGCGCCGCACCGTTGTTGCTGCTCCCCCCGCTCCTGGCGAAGGCCTCGCGCCACTCCTCGGGTACCGACTCGGGGTCGTCCTGGTACTGGCTGAAGAGCTCGTCGATCAGCCACGAGTTCGGGCCTTGGACTACGGGTTCGTCGTTGGCGCTCAAGGTTCGATCTTCCTGCTTTGGCCACCCCTGCGGTGTGGGGCACACGACGAAGCCTAGCTGTCAGCCGGTGCAGGCTCGGTAGCGACGCACGCGAGAGCGTGAACCGCAGGGGCTGGGGTGTTCGGCGCCGCGGGGCGGCAGATCCCGGCAGGGGTAGGGTCCAGGCGTGCTCGTGGCAACGTGGAACGTCAACTCCCTCAAGGCCCGCCTTCCCCGAGTCGAGGAGTGGCTGGCCCAGACCGAGCCCGACGTGGTCTGTCTACAGGAGACCAAGCTGTCGGATGGCGCCTTCCCCGCCCTCATCTTCACCGAGCTCGGCTACGAGACGGTGCACCACGGCCAGGGACAGTGGAACGGTGTGGCGATCCTGTCCCGGGTCGGGATCGAGGAGCCCGTGTTCGGCTTCACCGACGGGCTCGAGGCCGACGTCGACGCTCGACTCGTGTCGGCCACGTGCGGTGGGGTCCGGGTGCACAGCGTGTACGTGCCGAACGGGCGCGAGGTCGGCCACGACCACTACCACTACAAGCTCTCGTGGCTCGAACGGCTCCGTCACCACCTCGACGCCACGTGCGATCCCGCCGGCGAGGTGATCGTCGCCGGCGACTGGAACATCATCCCCACCGACATCGACGTCTGGGATCCCGCCCGGTTCGAGGGCGCGACCCACGTGACCGCCGAGGAGCGGGCCGCCCTGGCGGCCGTGGTCGACTTCGGCCTCGTCGACACGTTCCGCAACCGATACCCGGACACGCCCGGCCTGTTCAGCTACTACGACTACACCGCCGGCCATTTCCACAAGCGCGAAGGGATGCGGATCGACTACGTCCTCGCGACGCAGCCGTTGGCCGAGCGGTCGACGCTCGACCTCGTGGACCGGAACGCCCGGAAGGGAAAGAAGCCGAGCGACCACGCGCCGGTCATCGCGGGGTACTCTCCTCGGAGCTGAGCGAGGACCAGCAGGTACGTGGGCGTCATGGGTAGCAAGAGGAACCGCCGTATCGAGAGCGGAGGTGGTGCTCGGTGTTGAGCAGCCTCGACCATCACGAGCTTCTGGTGTTCTGGGCCCAGTTGCTCGTGCTGTTCGCAGCGGCGAGGATCCTGGGGAAGCTGGCCAATCGATACGGGATGCCGTCGGTCGTCGGCGAGCTCGGCGCCGGGCTCCTGCTCGGACCGAGCGTGTTCGGCGTGCTGTGGCCCGGCGGTTTCGAGTGGTTCCTCCCCGACAGCGAGGTCCAGTCGGCACTGCTGCTCGCCGTCGCCTGGCTCGGCGCGGCGTTCCTCCTAGTCGTCGCCGGCTTCGAGACCGACCTCGACCTGATCCGCCGACTGGGCGGGGCGGCGGCGCTGGTGACGGCCGGGAGCCTCCTGGTTCCGCTGATGGGCGGTTTCATCGTGGGCTGGTCGATGCCCACCAGCCTCTACGGCGACTCGGCCACCCGCCTGGTCTTCACCCTCTTCATCGCCACCAGCGCCGCGGTCTCGGCGCTGGCCGTGGTGGCGAAGATCCTCGGCGACCTCAACCTGATGCGGCGCGATGTGGGCCAGATCACGATCGCGGTCGGCATGGCCAACGACCTCGTCGGGTGGGTGATCCTCGGTGTGATCGCCGCCCTCGCCGCCTCCGGTGTGGTCTCGCCGTTGGAGGTGGCGACGACCGCGCTCGGGCTCGGTCTGTTCCTGGTGGCGGCGCTGACGATCGGTCAGCGCGTGATCGACCGGTCGCTGCGGCTGATCAGACGGGAGGGGCAGAACCTCCAGGGCGCGCTCACGGTCACCGTGGCGGCGATGCTCTCGTTCGGTGTGATCACGCAGTGGCTGGGCGTGGAGGCCGTCCTCGGCACGTTCGTGGCCGGGATCATCCTCGCCCGCTCGCCGTATCAGCAGAGCGAGGGCGAGCACGTGATCGAGGAGCTCACGTCGGTCCTGTTCGCGCCGCTGTTCTTCGCCACCGCCGGACTCCGCCTCGACCTCTCGCTCCTCCGGGGCGACGCGCTCGTGTGGGCCGTGGTGCTCCTCCTGGCGGCGATGGTCCTCAAGTTCGGCGGTTCGTTCCTCGGGGCCCGCTTCGCCAAGCTCACCGTCCGCGAGGGGCTCGTGCTCGGAGCCGGCCTGAACGCCCGCGGTGCGCTCGAGATCATCATCGCCACGGTCGGGCTGTCGCTCGGTGTGCTGAACCCGACCTCCTTCACGATCGTGGTGATGATCCCGCTCGTCACCACCTTCGCCGCATCGATCGGTCTCCGCCTCCTGAGTCGCGACCTCGAGGGCTCGGTGGCGGAACGGGAGCGCTTGGCGATGGAGGAGGCCCTCGACCGGAACGTGCTCGTCCGGGACAGCCGGATCCTGCTGCCGTCGATCGTGGAGGCCAATGCGGTGGTCGCGGCCCAGATCGTGCACTTCGCCTGGCCCGAGTCGCTGGCGGCGACGGTCGTTGCGGTCGAGACGGACGACGGCGGGCCAACCGCCAGCCTGGAGCCGCTGCAGAACGTGCTCTACGGCCGGAAGGTCGAGGTTCGGGCCACGAATCCCGACGACGCGGTGAGCACGATCATCGCCGAATCGAAGCTGGGCTATGGCGTGCTCGCCGTTGGCACCGTGGCCGAGCCGGGCCAGGGGGTGTTCTTCTCACCGGTGGTCGACGAGTTGCTGGGCCGGGTCGACCTGCCGGTGGTGATCGTGCGCAAGGCGAGGAACCTGAACGGTCGGATGCCGGGCGCGTTCGGTCGGGCGCTGGTGCCGGTGGTGGCGAGCTCGTCATCGCGGGCCGCAGAGGAACTGGCCGCCAACTTCGCGTCGAGGCTCGGCACCCAACTCGTGCTCAGCCACGTGATCTACCGGCCGCCGGACCGGGTCGTCCAGGACGGACCGTTGCTGAACCGGATCCGGGCGGTGGCGTTCCCCGAGGACAGCGACGTCGCCGAGCGCGTGCTGGCGAAGGCCCAACAGCACGCCTTGGAGGTCAGGGCGTCGGCCGACACCGAGATCCGGTTCGCCTCGGCACCGGCCGTCGACATCGTGCGTCACGCCACGGAGCTGGAGGCGGACCTCATCGTGCTCGGCGCTCAGCTCCGCAATCTCGACGGCCGACCGAGCCTCGGGACGACCACCGAGTATGTGCTCGAGCACGCACCGCAGACGGTGGTGGCAGTCGTCATGCCCGACAAGCGCCCGTCCTGAGGACGGCCGCGCCTGTGTCGGAGCTCAGCTGCGGGTCGGGCTGGGGCGTTGCGGGTACTGGTTCGAGCTGCTCGAGCAGCTCAGCGCCGTAACGCTGCAACCTCGCCGGGCCGACGCCTGGCACCGCTGCGAGCTGTGCGAGCGACGTCGGCGCGGCGGCGGCGATCGCCCGCAGGGTCTGATCGGCGACCACTGCGTGGGGCGGAACATCGGCCGCCCGGGCCTTCCGCTGGCGCCAGGAGCGGAGGCGCTCGAACCGCTCGTTGCGGTCGGCGTCGTCGTCTCCGCCGGCCGTGTCCTTCGACCTCCCCCGACCAGTGCTCCCGCTGGCGGCAACGGTTCGTTCGAGGGCCTCGCGGGAGCTGGCGAGCTGGGCCCGCCAATCGACCCGGTGGGCAGGGCCGACGCCGAGCCGTCCGATCCGATCGGCGAGCAGCCCGAGATGGGGCGACGCCACACGGGTCACCGGCTTCGTGGTGAACGTCCGCTCCGCCGCCCAGGAGAGATGCAGCTCGTCCATCGCCCGGGTCACGGCCACGTACAGGAGCCGCTTCTCCTCGGCGAGTTGCGCACCGGTGCTGGCGTAGGCGATCGGCACGAAGCCGTCCTCGAGGCCCGCGACGTGGACCACCGGCCATTCGAGACCCTTGGCGGCGTGGAAGGTCGACAGCTCGACGGCGTCGGTCTCGAGATCGGCATCACCCTTGTCGAGCGTGCCGAGCCAGGCGCCGAGACCCGGACCCGACGGCACCGGGTCGTTCGCGAGGTAGTCGTTGACGAGCCGGACGAGCGCTGCGAGATTCGCCCGGCGCTCGATCGCGGCGACGGTCTCACCGGGAGGCTGGTCGGCCACCTGGGCTTCGAGGTCGAGGGCGGCGGCGGCGAGGTCGGTTCCCGGCCCGGTCAACGCCGCCAGGGCCGACCGGGTCTCGGGGGAGGTCAGCGGACCGGTCGTGCCCCGTAGCCGCGAGGCGATGCCGGCCTCATTCAGGGCCTGCTCGATGATCGGCAACTGGGCGTTGGTGCGGACCAGCACGGCCTGATCCGACAGGTTGCCGGCGACCGAGTGCGCTGCCCGGACCGCGGCCGCGATCCCCGCGGCCTCGGCCCGATCGTCGGGATAGGCGGTGATCCGTGGTACCGGCCCGTCGCCCCGACCCGCGGTCAGCCCCCGACCGGTCACCAGCGACGACGCCACGGCGAGGATCTGTGGCGTGGAGCGGTAGTTGTCACGCAACTCGATGACGGTCGCGTCCGGCTCCCGCCTGACGAACTGGCGCAGGAGGTTCGGGTCGGCGCCGTTCCAGCCGTAGATCGCCTGGTTCGGATCACCGACGACGAAGAGGTCGTTCCTGTCGCCCCGCCAGGCGCGCAGCAGTTCGAACTGCAGTGGGTTCACATCCTGCATCTCGTCGACGTGGAGGTGGCGGTACCGCCACCGGATCGCCGCGGCGTAACCGTCGTCGTTGCGGAGATCGCGCAGTGCGAGCACGAGGAGATCATCGAAGTCGACGAGGCGCCGTCGCCGCTTCTCCTCCTGGTAGTGGGTGAGGATCTCGCCGATCTGAGACGACGGGAGGGGTGGCGTTCGCCCCGCCTCCGCGGCCGCGGTCGGGTAGTCGTCGGGGCCGACCAGCCGGGCCCTGGCCCAGTCGATCTCGGCCACCACGTCGAGCGCCCGGGCGCGGCGCTTCGTCGACCCGGTCGAGACGAGGAGACGGGCGACGAAGCGCACCTTGCGATCGAGGAGCGCCGGCGGCTCGACGTTGCGCTCGGCCCACCGCTGGCGGAGCTGGAGGAGGGCGAGGCCGTGGAACGTGCCGGCGGTGACCGTGTCGCGGAGGCCGACGGCCCGCAGCCGGTGCCGGAGCTCGGTGGCGGCCTTGCGGGTGAAGGTGAGCGCCATGACCCGGTTGGGGTCGATGCTTCCCGTGGCGACGCGGTACGCGATCCGCCGCGTGAGCACCCTGGTCTTCCCCGACCCGGCGCCCGCCAGCACGACGACCGGTTCGCCGCCGGTGGTGACCGCCTCCAACTGGGCGGTGTTGAGACCGGCGAGCAGTGCGTCTGCATCCACGATCCCGACCCTACAGGTGGGCGGTGACAATGGAGATCGGCGGAGTGGAGGCCCCGCGGGTGGCCGCTACGGTTCGGCCGAAGAGCGAAAACAGCCGTGTCGAGGTACGAGAAGGTGGGGAAATGGCTGATCGTACGGAAGGCGACAGGGACGAGGGAGACCAGCCGGGACCCGATTCGAGCGACCCTCGGCCCGAGCTGGGCCAACTGGCCGCCGATCCGGACCGGCACCCGTACGGGGTCGGCTCGCACGCGCCCCTGGCGAACCCATCGGAGATGCCTCGATTCCATCCGGTGAAGGGGTACGTCGAGTCGGACGGTGCCCGTTGGTATCACCGGGCCGACAGCTCGGCCTATCGGGCGACCGCTGCTGCGGTGTGGTTCGACTCGCCGTCGGCGGCGGAGGCCGCGGGGTTCGAGCTGGCAACGACCCACACGAGCGAGTCGTCGGGCGATGACTTCGAGCCGGGCGGGAGCCAGCACGGCTGGACGCTGGCCGAGGTCGAGGCGGCGCGACAGCAGGCGCTGATCGGTGAACCGGGCCGGGCGATGCCGATCGCCGATCCGCCCGCGGTCGCCGGCAGCGACGTTGGCGCCGAGGTCGACCTCGATGGCGATGCGGACGGTGAAGGTAGCGCCGATGCCGATGCCGATGCCGATGCCGATGCCGATGCCGATGCCGATGCCGATGCCGATGCCGATGCCGATGACACGGTGGGGCTCGGTTCGGCCGCGGCGGCCGGCGCTGCAGCCATCGCCGGCGCGTCGGCTCTGACCGGTCGCGATGAGACCGTCGGACTTCCCGACCTCGAGGACGCTGCGACCGACATGTCCCACAGCCGACTCGTCGGCGACGATGGTGACCTGTCGGCCGTCGGCTTCGGGGCCGGTGATGTCGATGGCCTGTCGGACAACGGCGTGCGGGATGTGGCGGAGATCACGTCGCCGTCACCCGCCGGCGTTGTCGGTGGTCGAGGTGACGCTGACGATCCCGCGGCCGGTGTCGACGCGGACGTGGAGTCGGACGAGGCGCCTCGTGCAGATGATCTCGATTCCGGCGAGGTGACATCGCCCTCCCCGGCGGGTGGCGGAGCTGTCGCCGCATCCGAGGGCTCGGATGCGGAGGGCTCGGATGCGGAGGGCTCGGATGCTGAGCGCCGAGCTGAGGCCAGCGGCGATCAGACCAGCGCCGACAACGACGCCAGCGGTGATGACCGGGACGGTGCGGCGACGGCCCCGACCCCGGCAGGTGCCGCTGCGGCCACCGCCGCTGCGCTCGCCGCTTCCGGGCCCGATCGTGCAGGCGGCTCGGGTGGGGAGGTCACGAAGGTCGCCGGCGAGGGACCCCCCAAGCCGGCGGGCACCACGGTTCGATCGGCGTCGGTGCGCGGCGCCCCCTCGTCGAGGCGAGCCGGTATCGGACGGTTGATCTGGGCGGCGTTCGTGTCGGTCGCGCTCCTCGCGCTGCTGGCGTTCGCGTTGAGCCAGTGCGGCGGCGTCGACAGTGCCGCCGATCGAGGCGACGACGCCCCGAACGACGGTGAGGCGGCAGAAACGGGAGCCGGAGCCGCGGCGAGCGATGCGGAGAACGGCGATGACGACGGGTCGACCCCGGACGCCGACTGGACCGGCGAGGGCGCCGACGGCGAGGCGGCGGACGGTGGGCGCACCGCCGGCAGCGAAGCTGGCGAGGAGGCCGATGGCGCGGCTGACGGCGACGGCGCTGCGGCGACCGACACCGGGGCCGACGGCGATGGCGCCACGGCGGATTCCGGAGACGCAGACGCCGGCGATGCGGGCGACAGCGGTGCCGCCGCTGCGGCGGATTCCGCCGAGGCCGGTGACGACGCCGACGATGCGCCCGGTGTCGCCGGGACCGCGTCCGACACCGAGCTCGAGGCGCTCGCCCTCGCCACCCTCGACGACGCCGGTCTCGGCGGCGTCGGCGTGGAGATCGAGGACGGGGTGGTGCGTCTCGTCGGCGACGTCGAATCGCAGGCCGACGCCGACGCCGCCGTGGCCGCCATCGAGAGCATGGAAGGCATGGGTGACGGGATGGCCGTGGAGAGCGCACTCGTCGTCGCCGCAGCGGACGACGGCGAGGGTTCCGGGCCCGAACCGGTGGAGGAGGAGCCGCCCCTCACCGGCTGAGGGCCCGCCGACCGCCCGACCGCCGCTACCGGCGAATCGTGATCGGGGTGCCGAGCGGGAGGAACGACGCCATCTCGGTGATGATCGCGTTGTCGACCCGGACGCACCCGTGGCTGACGTTCGACCCCAGCAGCTCCGGCTGGTCGGTCCCGTGGATGCCGATGATGCCAGGGCCGCCGTTGAACGAGTCGATGGTGTCGCTGAACCCCGACAAGCCGTAGGCGTAAGGCCCGTAGAGGCCGTCGGGGTCCGGTGGCTGGAACAGCTCGGTGAGGAAGAAGTCGCCGATCGGCGTCGGCGTGGCCCCGGTCCCGATGGCCACCGTCGTCGTCAGCACCGGCTCCTCGGCCTGGTACACGGTGAGCTCGAACCCATCGACGTCGATGTCGACCCGGTACGGGTTCCGGCTGAGTGTCACGTCCGCCACGCGGATCCAGCCCGTCGTGCCGTTCGGCCTGATCGGCAACCGCACCTCGATCCAGCCCCCCTCGGGCTCACCGATCGCCTGGAAGACCAGCGGACCGCCCCGCTCGGTGGGGTTCGCGAACGCCCGGATGACGGCGCCCGACTCGTCTGGCCGCTCCCGGGCGACGACCTCGGGGCCCGCTCCCGTGGCGACGATCGTGTGGCGGGACTCGTCGACGTCGCCGACCGCCGAGCGGTCGAAGGTCGGCTCGAACGGCGTCGAGGCCAGGTCGGCACGGGCGGCGAGGGCGACGATCTCCTCGCCCGAGGCGGGCACGATCACGGGCCGGGGGGCGAGGACGATCTCGCGTGGCACGTCGGCGGGCGACGCCCGCGCCGAGCGGAGCTCGGGCGGGGCGGACGTGCAACCGGCTGCGGTGCCGAGCACGGCGAGCAACGCGAACGCCACCCTCCTCCCACCGCTGCTGGTCGCCGTGGTCACCCGGCCCACCGTAGCTGCGACCCGCACCGCCGGCGCCCAGGGCCGCCCGGGCTTGCCCGCTCCCGTGTGGGTAGCATCGACTCGTGCCGTTTCCAGCCGAGAACCTGAACGCCGACGAGAAGATCGTCTTGGAGATCCGGCCCCACTGGTGGTTCTTCGTGCGGCCGCTCGCGTTGCTCGCCGTGCCGGTCATCCTCGGCATCGCCAGCATCTACTTCGGTGCGCCGGGCCCGGTGATGCTGGTGGTGGCGGCGTTGATCGCGGCCGCTCTCGTGTGGTTCCTCACCCGCTACCTCGTCTGGACCACCACCAACTTCGTGATCACCACCGACCGGCTCATCAACCGGTCTGGTGTGATCAACCGGCAGGGCATCGAGATACCGCTCGAGCGGGTCAACACCGTGTTCTTCTCCCAGCGCCTGTTCGAGCGGGTGATCGGCTGTGGCGACCTCGTCATCGAGTCGGCCGGTGAGCAGGGAGCGCAGACGGTGAGCGACATTCGCAAGCCGCTGAACGTGCAGAACGAGATCTACAAGCAGATGGAGAACAACGAGAACCGGAAGTTCGATCGGGTCGGGCGGAACCTCGCGCCCGCTGCGGGACAGGGCACGTCGATCCCCGACCAGATCGAGAAGCTCGCCGAGCTCCATCGTCAGGGTGTGTTGACCGACGCCGAGTTCACCCAGAAGAAGCAGCAGCTCCTCGACCGGATGTGACCGACCGGATGTGAACCGCAGCCGTTAGGTTGAGCGACCATGAGCGCGCAACCAGGTGCCCAGTACTCCGTCAACCTCCGCGTGAGGCTCGAGAACGTGCCCGGCGTCCTCGGGCGGTTCGCCACCGCGGTCGGCGAGGCAGGCGGCAACATCTTCGCCATCGAGGGCTTCGTGGCAAAGGGGCCGACGCTCGAGCGGGACATCGTGGTGAACTGCCGTGACGAGGCCCACCAGGCCGCGATCGTCGAGCTGGCCGCCGCGGTCGAGGGGATCACCCTCCTCGACTCATGGGACCGTACGTTCCGCATGCACGAGGGCGGCAAGATCGAGGTGCTCCCGCTCTTCCCGGTGGGTGACCAGGACGACCTGTCGATGGCGTACACCCCGGGTGTCGCCAGGGTCTGTCGGGCGATCGCCGCCGACGGGTCGAAGGCCGACACCCACACGATCCGCAAGAACACGGTGGCGATCGTCACCGACGGCACCGCCGTGCTCGGCCTCGGCGACATCGGGCCGAAGGCGGCGATGCCGGTCATGGAGGGCAAGGCGCTCCTGTTCAAGGAGTTCGGCGAGGTCGACGCCTTTCCCATCTGCCTCGACGTGCAGTCAGCGGAGGAGATCGTGGAGACCGTCGAGCGGCTCGCCCCCACCTTCGGCGGCATCAACCTCGAGGACATCAAGGCACCCGAGGCCTTCTACGTCGAGGAGGAGCTGAAGCGCCGACTCGACATCCCGGTCTTCCACGATGACCAGCACGGCACCGCGGTCGTGGCCCTCGCGGGGCTGCAGAACTCGCTCCGCCTGATCGACAAGTCGATGCAGGACGTCACCGTCGTCATCGCCGGCGCCGGGGCGGCCGGGGTGGCCATCGCCAAGATCCTGCTCCAGTGCGGGGTGGGTGACGTGATCGGCACCGACCGGAACGGCGCGATCCACGCCGCCCGCGACGACCTCAACGACGCGAAGCAGTGGCTGGCCGAGAACACCAACCTCGACGGCCGGAAGGGCTCCCTGTCGGACGTCCTGGCCGGCGCCGACGTGTTCCTCGGGGTCAGCGGTCCCGACCTCATCACCCCCGACGACGTCAGGTCGATGGCGAGCGATCCGATCGTGTTCGCGATGGCGAACCCCGACCCCGAGATCCAACCGGCAGCAGCCCAGGGGCTCGTGTCGGTGATGGCCACCGGCCGGAGCGACTACCCGAACCAGATAAACAACGTGCTGGCCTTCCCCGGGATCTTCCGGGGAGCGCTCGACGCCAGGGCGTCCGACATCACCGAGAACATGAAGCTCGCCGCTGCGGCCGCCATCGCCGACGCCGTCCCCGACGACGAGCTGTGCGCCGAGATGATCGTTCCCTCCGTGTTCGACAAGGCGGTGCCCAAGCGGGTCGCCGCCGCGGTCGAGAAGGCGGCCATCAGCGACGGCGTCGCCCGCCGCTGAGGGGCCAGGTCGGTGCCGCCCACCACGGATCGGCCATCAACCGAGGAGACGTGATGACCACTGGCTTCATCGGACTCGGGAACGTCGGCTCCAAGCTGGCGGGCTCGCTGCTCCGCAACGGAACCGAGCTCATCGTCTGCGACCTCGACGCGGACATCGTCGCCGACTTCGTGGCCCGGGGGGCGAAGGCCGAGTCGACCCCGCGTGCGCTCGCCAGCCGGTGCGACGTCGTGATCACCTGCCTCCCGTCGCCGGCGATCTGCGCCGAGGTCGCGGAGGCGGACGACGGCCTGCTGGCGGGGCTGGCGCCCGGTTCGCTGTGGCTGGAGATGTCGACCACCGACGAGGCGGAGATCAAGCGCCTGGGCGCCCTGGCGGCCCGGGCCGGCGTGACCCTGGTGGAGTGCCCGGTGTCGGGCGGCTGCCACCGCGCCGCCACCGGCAACATCTCGATCTTCTGCGGCGGGTCCCGCGAGGCGTTCGACGCCGCCTTCCCGACCCTGCGCCTGCTCGGCCGCCGGATCCTCCACACCGGCCCGCTCGGTTCGGCCTCGGTGCTGAAGGTCGTCACCAACTACCTCGCCTCGGTCCACCTCGTGGCCACCGGCGAGGCGTTCGCGGTCGCCGCAGCCTCCGGCATCGACCTGTCGACGGCGTATGAGGCGATCAGGATGTCGTCGGGGAACTCGTTCTCCCACGAGACCGAGGGACAGGTCATCCTGAACGGGAGCTACGACATCAACTTCACGATGGACCTCGTCAAGAAGGACCTCGGCCTGTTCCTCACCGTCGCCGACCGGGCCGATGTCGACCTCGACCTGGCGCCCGTCACCAAGGCCGTCTTCGACGAGGAGGCCGACGTGCAGGGCGAGCGGGCGCTGAGCCCGAAGGTGGTCAACCGGCTCGAGCGGCGGGTGGGCCAGGACTTCCGGGCCCCCGGGTTCCCGCCGGAGCTGACCGACGAGGAGGCGGAGGAACCCGGCTACGAGGTGACGCCCCGCTAGCTGCCGCCGGCCTGGCCTGTCGGCCGATGGCGCCGGTCAGGCGAGGGCGGCGATGACGTCGGCCACGGCCAGGGTGCGGCGGGCATTGTCGACGTGGAGGTTCTCGATCATCCGCCCGTCGACCGTGACGACGCCCCGGCCGTCGGCCTCGGCCTCGGCGAACGCCTCGATCACCCGGCGGGCCTCGGCCACCTCCTGCTCCGAAGGAGCCCACACGTCGTTGGCGATCGGCACCTGGTTGGGGTGGATCAGGGTCTTGCCGTCGAACCCCATCGCCATGCCCTGCCGGCACTCCGCAGCGAAGCCGTCGGCGTCGGCGATGTCGTTGTGGACGCCGTCGAGGATCGCCTTCCCCGCCTCCCGGGCCGCCAGCACGGCGGTCGACAGGTGGGGGAGGAGCGGCGCCCGGTCCGGTCCGGCCACCGCCCGGAGCTCCTTGGCCAGATCGTTGGTGCCCATGATGAGCACCGCCACCCGGTCGACGGCGGCGATCTGGCGGGCGTCGAAGATCCCGGTGGGAGTCTCGACCATCGCCCAGATTCTCGTGGTGTCCGGGGCGCCGGCGGCGTCGAGACGGTCGGCGACGTGGCTGAGGGTGGTGACGCTGTCGACCTTGGGGATCACCACCGCCGCCGGTGCCGCTTCGGCCGCCGCCACCAGGTCGTCGGCACCCCACGGCGTGTCGAGCCCGTTGCACCGGATCGTGACCTCCCGGCCGCCGTACTCGCCGGACGCCGCGGCAGCCGCCGCCCGCTCCCTGGCCTCGGGCTTGGCATCGGGGGCGACGGCGTCCTCCAGGTCGAAGATGAGGGCGTCGGCCGGGATCGACTTCGCCTTCTCCAACGCCCGCTCGTTGGCTGCCGGCATGTACAGGACGCTGCGCCGCGGTCGGGGCTGGCCGGTGGCGCCGGGGCTGCTCGAGGGGTCGGTCATTCGGGTTCTCCGTTCCGGTCGATGAGGGGAAGGGGCGACGGGCTTCAGAAGCGGTAGGCGTCGGCCAACTCGGGATCGCGGGCCGCCAGGTTCCGGGCGAGCTCCACCACCACCTTGCACTGCTTGCAGGAGGCGTCGTCCTCCATCTTCCCGTCGAGCATGATCGCTCCCGTCCCGTCACCCATCGCCTCGATCACCCGCTGGGCGTGGGCCACCTCCGCCGGGTCGGGGCTGAAGACCCGCCTGGCGATGTCGATCTGCGCCGGGTGGAGGCTCCACGCTCCGACGCAACCGAGCAGGTACGCGTTGCGGAACTGGTCCTCGCAGGCCACCGTGTCGGCGATGTCGCCGAAGGGGCCGTAGAACGGGAGTATTCCGTGGGTGACGCAGGCGTCGACCATGCGGGCGATCGTGTAGTGCCACAGATCCTGTTGATAGGTGGCCCGGGGTGCATCCGCATCGTCGGGATCGGGGTCCCGTCGCACGAGGTAGCCGGGGTGGCCACCGCCGACGCGGGTGGTCTTCATCCGCCGGTTGGCGGCGAGATCCGCCGGTCCCAGCGACAGGCCCTGCATCCGGGGCGATGCACCGCAGATCGCCTCGACGTTGGCGACCCCGCGGGCGGTCTCGAGGATCGCGTGCACGAGCAGCGGCTCGGTCAGGCCGGCCTTCGCCTCGAGCTGGGCCAGCAGCCGATCGACGTAGTGGATGTCCTCGGGCCCCTCCACCTTCGGCACCATGATCACGTCGAGCCGGTCGCCGATCTCGGTGACGAGGGTCGTGAGGTCGTCGAGGCACCACGGCGAGTCGAGCGAGTTGATCCTCGTCCAGAGCTGGGTGGTGCCGAGGTCGGCCGTCTTGCCGACCGTCACGAGGCCGGCGCGTGCCGCCTCCTTGTCGGATGCGGGCACGCCGTCTTCCAGGTTGCCGAGCAGGATGTCGACCCGGGGTGCGATCTCGGGCACCTTGGCCACCATCTTCTCGTTCGACGGCGGGAAGAAGTGGATCATGCGGCTCGGCTTGAACGGGATCTCCCGAACCGGTTCCGGTGCCCCGACGGCGAGCGGTTTGAAGAAGTCCTTGGCGCTTTCCACGATCCGCAACCGTACCGAACGGTGTCGCCCCGATCGAAACCCCGCCGATGCTCAGCGCTCCGGTTGGTGGAGGCCGACCCGGTTGGTGCTGCTCAGGGAGTACAGGTACAGCAGCGACGGCACCACGAGCACCACCGCCAGCCCGGTGGCAACGAGCAGCCCGATCAACGTGGCCCTGGCCCCGGCGCCATCGGCGATCGTGACCTCGTCGACGAGCAGCCACGGGTACTGGGCCACACCCCACCCCGCCACGACGGCCGCCACCGCGACACCGGCGCTCACCCTGGCCAGGTCCTCCCGCCGTCGCCAGAGCAGCACCATCGTGGCCACACCCCCGACGGCCGAGGCGACCACCAGCGGCAACGCCCGACCGAGCAGCCCGTCCACCAGCGTCTCGTCGTCGGCGACGAGCACCGGGATACCCACGACGACCACCGACCCGGTGAGCACACCGCCGATCAGCGACCGGCGTCGCAGCGACTCGGCCAGGTCGTCGCGGCCGAGGGATCGGGCGTCGGCCGTCAAGAGCACCCCGGCCAGGAACGTGCACGTCGCCACCGCGAGCACCCCGCCGAGGATCGACGTTGGCCCCAACCACACCGCCGCCGAACCGGCTGGTCGGCGCCCGCTGGCGAGCCGGCCGGATGCGACGGCCCCGGCGATCGCGCCGAGGAAGAACGGCGTCAGCAACGACGCCACCGCGAACACGATCCCGGCCACGCGGGCCCAGGCCAGCGTCGGCGCGAACTTCCGGAAGGCGAACCCGGCGCCGCGGGCCACGATGCCGAGGCCGGCCAGCCAGAACGGTACGGCCAATGCCCGCATCAGGTCGGCGAACGGCTCGGGGAACCCGGTCCACAGGAACACGAGGACGAAGATCAGCCACACGTGGTTCGCCTCCCACACCGGTCCGATCGAATGGTCGACGAGCCGGCGGAGCGGTGCGCCCCGTCGGGCGTTGCCGGCGGTGAGGTCCCACACGCCGGAGCCGAAGTCGGCCCCGCCGAACGTGGCGTACAGGACCACGGCGGTGAACATCACCGCCGCCACGAGGTCGGCGACGCTCACGCTCGATCCGACCCGGACTCGACGAACGCACCGTCGTCGGCTGCCCGACCGGCGGTCGCTGGGTCGCCGGCGAGCTCGCCGGTGTCGGCGGCGGATCCGACGAGGCTCTCCTGGAGCAGCGACGGTCCGTACGGGCTGGCCAGGTGGGTGTCACCGGCCCGCCAGCGGGCCGACATGGACCGGAGGACGGCCACGGCGCCCGCGGTCATCGCGGCGTAGACCGCGACCAGCACGATGAGGGTGATCCAGATGTAGCCGGCGTCGGTCACGGCGTCCTCGGTGCGCATGATCCCGTGCACGATCCACGGCTGGCGGCCCACTTCGGTGGTGATCCACCCGGTCTCCATCGCCACCACCGCCGCCGGACCAGCGGCCACCACCGCCCGGAGGAACCATCGGCTGGCGAGCAGGTCGCGCCCGTCGCCCGCGCTGTCGCCGGTTCCGGCGCCTCGGGCCCGTCGCCACCGCAGCGCGTACCAGGCGGACAGGCCGGCGAGGGCGGTGCCGAGCGCCACCATCACCTGGAACGCGAGGTGCACGATCGCCACCGGCGGCCGCTCGTCTGGCGGGACCGAGTCGAGTCCAGCGAGGGTGGCGTCGAAGTCGTTGGTCGACAGGAACGAGAGGAGACCGTCGACGGGGACCTCGAGCGCACCGACCAGCTCCTGCCGGTCGTCGTCCCACCAGCCACCGAGCTCCAGCCTCGCGGCCTCGGTGTCGGTGGCCAGGCCCTCCATCGCCGCGAGCTTGATCGGCTGCCCGTCGGCCAGGCGCTGACCGGCGATGTGCCCGATCACCGGTTGGATGGGCGAGGCGATGGCGGCGAACGTCAGCGGCACCAGGATCCCGAGGCGGTGCAACCGATCGCGCCGACCCCGGAGCCAGCCGGCGGCGTAGACGCCGGCCACCGAGTAGCCGACGACCATCAGGGCAGCCAGGTACATGTGGAGGTACTGGAGGGCCACCGCCGAGTTCAGGATCGCCGCCACGGGGTCGACGTCGGTCACCGCGAGCGACGAGCCATCGGTGGTGACCGAGAACCCGGTGGGGGCGTTCATCCAGGCGTTGACCGAGACCACCAGGAACGATCCGACGATCCCGGCGGCGACGATCGGCAGGAGCATCAGCGAGTGGATCCGGCCGGGGATGCGGTCCCAGCCGTAGACGTAGATGCCGAGGAAGATGGCCTCGACGAAGAACGACAGCCCCTCGAGGGCGAAGGCGAGCCCGACCACGTCGCCGAAAGCCTCCATCAGGCCGGGCCACAGGAGGCCCATCTCGAGCGAGAGGATCGTGCCCGACACCGCACCGATGGCGAACAGCACGCCGGCCACCTTCGACCATCGTCTGGCCAGTTCGAGGGCGTCGTCGTCGCCCCGGAGGCCACGGCGGTGGAGCACGAAGATCATCGCCGGCCACGCCATGCCGAAGCAGGCGAGCACGATGTGCCAGCCGAGCGACAGCGCCATCTGGTTCCTCGCTGGCAGGAGGGCGTCGGCGGCGAGGAGCACTTCCGGAGCGTAGAGCAGCGGTGCCACTCGATCCCCGATCGGGCGCCCCGACCGTGGGTGTCGTCAGACCCCGTCGAGGAAGTCGAGCAACAGGTGGTTCACCACCTCCGGTTGCTCCTGCTGGGTCCAGTGCCCACACATCGGGAGGATCTCGGATCGGACGAGGTTCGGCAGACTCTCGTCGAACCGGTCGATCGCCCGCTGCCCGAGCCTCGTCGGCCCGTCGCGCTCGCCGCCGACGAACATCGACGGCACCGTGATCGGCGCGTTGCGCCACGGGGCGAGCTCGGTCCAGTCGCGCGTGATGTTGCGATACCGGTTCAGCCCACCCGTGAGCCCGGTCCGTTGGAACTCGCCGAGGTAGTAGGCGAAGTCGTCGTCGGTGAGCCAGTCCATCTGCTCCGGCCCCGGGAACTGCAACCGGTCCTTCAGCTTGTGGCCGAGTGGCACGATCCCCATGTTGGGCTTGGTGGGATCGGCTTCGCCGGAGGCGGTGAAGTAGAACCCCAGCAGCCACGCCACGAGGTCCTCCTCCGCCTCCGCCTCGGCCACCCCCGGGGCCTGGAAGTAGTCGATGTAGAACAGCGAACCCGGCGGGTTGTCGCCCCGGGCCACCATCGCCCGCATGCCGTCGAGCGGCCTCGTGTCGCCCCGCGGGTTGTAGGGCACCGACAGGCCGACGACGCCCCGGAGGCGGTCGGGCCGGAGCAGCGCGGTGTTCCAGGCCACGGGGGCGCCCCAGTCGTGGCCGACCACTACGGCGCCGTGCCCGGTCTCGGGGAACCGTTGCTCGTGATCGTCGATCACGGCGATCACGTCGCCGACCAACGCGCTCATGGCGTACGCATCGATATCGCTCGGGCTGGCCGACCGGCCATAGCCGCGGACGTCGAGCGCGACCGCCCGGTAGCCGGCGCCGGCGAGCGGCCCCAACTGGTGTCGCCAGGAATACCAGCTCTCGGGAAACCCGTGGACGAGTACCACCAGCGGGCCCGATCCGCGCTCGGCCAGGTGGATCCGGTGGCCGGACGAGGCGATGAAGGTGTGGGTGATCTCGTCGAGATCGATTCTGTTCGCAGCCATCGGGCACAGCATGGCCCATCGCGGCGGTACTCCGCGAGCTTGGTGAAATTTGTGGGGTTTGCAGCGGTAGGCGCTGCAAACCCCACAAATTTCGAGGGCCTCGTGATCAGGTGGGCCGGGGCGTGGGGTTCGGGGTGATCGGGGGTGGCGGGTAGCTCTCGAAGGACGGGCGGGGTGGGGTTGGCGCGATCGCCCGGTGCCGGTGGGTCCGGATCCGCCAGAAGACGAACATGTTGAACAGGTGGATCAGGCCGAGCGAGAGCAGCAGCCAGCCGACCTTGACCGTGAGCTGGTTGAAGGCCTGGGTGAGGCTCGCGTACTCGGGCTGCAACTGGAAGAGCAGGAATGCGTAGCCGAGGTTCAGCAGGTAGAAGCCGATGACCAGGAGGTGGTTGACCGACGTCGCCAGCTCCTCGGAGTCGAACACGTCACGAAGCCAGACCGCGCCGTTGGCCTTCAGCGTGCGGGCCAGGTAGATCACCAGCCCGATGGCGACCGCTGCGTAGACCAGGTAGAAGCCGATCGCCACCCCCTCGGCGACCTCCCCCGCCAGCACCGCTGTGGTGAACCCGTCGTTGCCCATCGATCCGTTCCTCTCGTCGCCGGTCGGCGCCGTCGCCCACCGGATTTGAGCATTCGCTCAACTGGTTTGAGCATACGCTCAAACCGACCTGGGGTCAATGGAGACGGAGGAAGGGGAGTGGGTGGCTACAAGCTCCAGCGGATCAGCCGGGCGACCACCTCGTCGTGGAGGCCGGCAGCCGTGGCGAGCGCCATCGTCGCCAGCACGGCACCGCCCACGACGGCCACCGCCGGTCGGGCCCGCTCCCGCAGGCGTTCGGGCAGGAGCGTGGACGCCGCCCCCAACGCCAGCAGCGGGGCCAGCACCCCGGCTCCGTAGGCGAGCAGGAGGAACAGACCGTCGACCCCGCGGTCCGGCAGGTCGTTCAGCAGGGAGCCGAACGCCGCCCCGACGCACGGCTCCCACAGCTCGGCCGCCGCCACGCCGACCATGGCGCCCCCGGCCGCGGTCCGGAGCCGATCGACGGCAGGCGACCGGTCGGGGCGCGCCCGCTCGACGACGCTGGCGAGCAGGGTGACGGCGCCGACGATCAGGGCGACGGCCGAGATCCCGACCGGCCAGTCGCCGCCCCGTTCCGCGAACCGGGCCCACGCCGTGACGAGCGAGCTCCCGGCGAAACCCCCGAGTGCCACCAAGGGCCGGGAGCCACCGGCGAGGATCGCCGCCCCACCGGGCACCAGTAGGATCGACGAGCACGGGAGCCACGCCGACGCCAGGCCTTCGAGCAGGAGCTCCACCATCGGACCGGCCTCGCTCGACCCTACGGACCGTGCTCGAGCAGGTGGGCCACCGTGGTCTCGAGCTCGTCGTAGCGGCCCTCGCCGATGTGGTCGAAGCGGACGTCGCCGTTCTGGTCGACCACGAACGTCCGCGGCCAGAAGCGCCGCCCCGGTTGCCAGTCCCGGAAGTTGGTCTTGTCGGTGTCGAGCGCGATCGGCCACGTCACGCCGTGGTCCACCGCCGCGGCCGCGATCGCGTCCACGTCCTTCTCATGGTCGAACTCTGGAGCGTGGACCCCGATGATCTCCAACCCCTCGGGCTGCCACCGCTCGTAGATGCCCTGCAGCGCCGGGATCGTGTTGCGGCAGTTGTAGCAACCGAAGGTCCAGAACTGCACGATGCGGACCCGGCCCTCGAAATCCTCGAACGCGGTCGCATCGGTCTGGAGCCAGCCGTCGAGATCCCGCAGGGTCCCCGCTGGGCCGAGGTTCTCGGGGCCGTCGACCGGTGCGGGCGCCGACCCGGCGGGCAGCGTCGACGTCGCCGGCTCGTCAGCCGACCCGGTGGGGACGTTCGACGGCGTGACCTCGTCGGCGGCGCCACCGGCCGCTTCGAGGGCGTCGGCGGTGGCTTCACCCGATCCGAACCGGACCGCCACGAGCGCCCCGACGACCAGCACGACCACGGCGGCGGCGATCAACTGTGCCCGTTCCATGCCGGCCAGTGTCCAGCGTCGGCACCGACGGGAGGGCGCCAGGCGGCCGACGTTCACCAGAAGTTCGCAAGTGCTGCGGCCCGGTCGGACGCTCCTTTGTGGGCCGGGGCGGGGCACTCTACGGTTGGGTGATGGGACCTCTCCAGGGCATTACCGTCATCGAGCTCGCCGGCATCGGACCTGGTCCGTTCTGCGCGATGATGCTCGCCGACATGGGCGCCGACGTGATCCGCATCGACCGGTCCGGGGCCGTGGCCGACGGTGACCCGAGCAACCCGCCCAAGGACACGCTCACCCGGAACCGTCGCTCGATCGGGATCGACCTCAAGAACCCCGACGGGGCCGAGGCGGTGCTGAAGCTGATCGAGTCGGCCGACGCCATCATGGAAGGCTTCCGGCCCGGGGTGACCGAGCGGCTCGGCATCGGCCCCGACGACTGCCTCGCCCGCAACCCGAAGATCGTCTACGGGCGGATGACCGGGTGGGGCCAGGAGGGGCCATACGCCCAGGCCGCCGGCCACGACATCAACTACATCGCGCTGGCCGGTGCGCTCGACCCGATCGGTCGTCGGGGTGAGGCGCCGGTGCCGCCGCTCAACCTCGTCGGCGACTTCGGTGGCGGTGGCATGTACCTCGCCTTCGGGCTCGTCTGCGCCATCCTCGAGGCGAAGACCTCCGGCAAGGGGCAGGTGGTCGACGTCGCCATGGTCGACGGTGCCGCCTCGCTGATGAACATGTTCTGGGCGATGAAGGCGTCGGGCGTCTGGTCCGACGAGCGCGGCACCAACCTGCTCGACACGGGTTCCCACTTCTACGACGTCTACGAGTGCGCCGACGGGGGCTACATCTCGCTCGGTTCGATCGAGCCGCAGTTCTACGCCGAGCTCCTCGAGCTGTCGGGCCTCGGCCAGCAGGACGACCTGCCCAAGCAGATGGACCGCGAGCAGTGGCCGTCGATGAAGGAGCGGGTGGGCGATCTCATCAACACGAAGACGCGAGACGAGTGGTGCGAGATCATGGAGCACAGCGATGTGTGCTTCGCTCCGGTCCTGTCGATGGACGAGGCCACCGAGCATCCCCACAACGTGGCTCGCAAGACGTTCGTGCACGAGTTCGGCCTCACCCAGGCGGCCCCGGCGCCGCGGTTCAGCCGTACCGAGCCCGAGCTGACCAAGCCGGCGCCGCACCCCGGTCAGCACACCGACGAGGTGCTCGCCCAGTTCGGGTTCGACGCCGACGACATCGAGAAGCTCCGCCAGACCGGCGCCGTCGCCTGAGCCGCCCTGCTGACACCGCCACGTGGGTACGGGCCCATCGGTACGGACAGGACGGTGCGACGCGGTGCTCAAGTCGGTCGGCTCATGTTCCGATCAAGCGAGCGTGGTCGATGTAAACCGTGGTCCCGGCTGGGTCAGAGGGGTGGTCCCGCTGCTCGCGCCCGCCTTGCCAGTCGTCCTCCTCGGCCTGTTCCTGGTCGACAACACCCGTTCGTGGACGACCGAACGAGCCACGTCCAACGCCGCCGATGCCGCGGGCCTCGTAGCCGATTTCGCCATCAGCCCGTTGTTGGAGGACGACGACTTCACCGCGCCGACGGTCGACGAGGACCGGGTGGCGGAGCTCGACGCAGCGCTCCGCCCCCTCGTCGGTGACGACATCGTGCGGGTGAAGATCTGGGACGCCAACGGTCGGGTGGTCTACTCCGACGAGACCGAGACCATCGGCGAGACCTACCCCGTGTCGCACGAGCTCGAGGACGCCCTCGCGGGCGAGATCTCCTCGGAGGTGTCCGAGCTGGACAAGGAGGAGAACGCCGGAGAACAGGACTTCGATCGACTCCTCGAGGTCTACGTGCCGATCCGGGCCGGAGCGGGAACCGAGTACGACGGGGCGTTCGAGCTCTACCTGCCCTACGAGCCGATCGCGGACTCGATCGAATCCGACACCCGCCGTATCTCGGCTATCCTCGCGGTGTTCCTCCTGCTGCTGTACATCGTCTTGGCCCGGGTCGTGCTGCTGTGGGTGCGGTCCGACCGTCGAGCAGAAGATCGGGACTACGAGGCGAACCACGATCCTCTCACGGGCCTCCCCAACCGTCGATTGTTCGAGTCCTCGCTCAAGAAGTTGGCCGACGCACGTGACGATCGGTTGATCGCGGTCATGTTCCTCGACCTCGACGACTTCAAGACGGTCAACGACCAGCACGGACATGCCGTTGGCGACGCGTTGCTGAAGGCGGTCGCCGGTCGCCTGCGGCACGCGCTGCGTAGCGATGCTGTCCTCGCCCGACTCGGGGGCGATGAGTTCGGGATACTCGTGCCCGAGCTCGACGATGTGGCCAACGCGCCGGAGATAGCCGACCGGTTGATCGCAGCCCTCGACGCGCCGATCCGGCTCGACGATCTGCGACTCGACGTGCGGGCCAGTATCGGCATCGACGTCACCGCTGCGAGCCGGGTCGATCCCGAGGCGAGCCAGCAGAACGCCGACGCGGCCATGTACATGGCAAAGGGCGCCGGCAAAGCCCAGCACGCCACGTTCGATCCCGTGCTCCACGGCCATCTCCACGAGTCCCAGGAGCAGGCCCGAGCCGCACCGGTCGACTCGTCTTCCGCCGTCGTCTGACCGGCCCGCAGGCGGTTCAGGAGTCGTCGAAGGCGGACTGGTCGAACCCGTCGAGGGCCCCGACCCCGCGGAAGACATGCGACCGGCCGTCGGATCGCACGAGGATCGCCGGTCCGCCGAAGGTGCCCTCAGGACCTTCCATCTCCAGGTCGTAGGGCTCGTTGCGGAGCACCCAGTGCTCGCTCGACCGGTAGATCAGCTCCCAGTCGAGATCGTCGTTCTCCTCCGTCGAGGCCACGAGGAGATCACCGCCCTGTCGAGGCACGTCCAGCCCGGATGTGCGCAGCGAGGCTATGTAGTAGCGGCGGTGGCGCATGAGGGGTCCGAGGAGCGAGTCATCGCTACCACTGTGCCATCGGGACACGATCCGTCCCACCTGCCGCCGCTACGCTGCGGCCGGTGACGTTCGTGGGCATGCACGGCTGGTGGGCCTGGGTCATGATCGCGAGCAACGCCGCAGCGGGCTGCTGGGCGTTGGCGGCCCACCGGGTGGCGAGCCTCCGGCGACGCGAGCTGTGGTGGGTCACGGCGGCCGCCCAGGTGTCGGTGGCGATCCAGGCGATCCTCGGCGTGCTCGTGCTCCAGGTTGACGGGCGGGAGGTCGAGCAGCTCCACACCGTCTACGGGTTCGTGGCTCTCGCCTCGGTCGGGATCCTCTACAGCTACCGCCAGCAGATACCGGACTGGCAGTACGTCCTCTACGGGTGCGGTGGGCTGTTCTTGATGGGGCTCGGCATTCGCGGCATCATTTTGACCCCGCTCTGAAACGACCATCGACAGCACCACCCACAGCACCACCCACAGCACCACCCGACAGCGCCTCGAAGGGAGGCTCGGTGCCGACCTTGCCCGACGAGACCGTGAGCGACGCGCCAGCGGTGGAGCTGCTCGATCGGGGACCCTTCGAGACGGCCGGTTCGGTCACCGTCGAGGAGCCGATGGAGCATCGGCCGGTGGTGGGCACCAAGGCGCTGGCAGCCGTGTCGATCGGGTTGATCGTGCTCGCGTTCGCCCTGATGACTCGGCCCGGACCCGAGGATCGGGTGGTCGAGGAGAGTCCCCAGACCACGGTCGCACCCGCAACGACCGCCCCGCCCGCGCCCGCCACCGACACCGATGCCGACACCGAGCCGGAGCTCCGCAGTGTCCCGGCGTTCGAGCCGAACCTGCCGGCGGATCTGCCGGGGGTGATCAGCGGCATCGACGCACGGGGCTCCCTCATCTTCATCGACCGTGGTCGCAGCGGGCCGGTCGAGACACCGCTCGATCTGATGCCGACCGACGACGCACCACGTCAGCGGCTCGCGATCGACGGTGGCGAGCTGGTCGGCATCGACGCCGAGGTGCTGATCCGCGGCGACCTCCTGGTGGTGGAGGACGACGAGTCGATCATCGCCGAGACCATCAACCTGAGCCGGGTGATCCCCGACCGCGAGGGCGGGGTGCTGCTCATCGAGGGCGACCCGTCGGCCCCGGTGGTCACCTGGACACCGCTCGGCCCCGGTCAGGCCGAGACCGGTCGGTTGACCTGGCCGCTCCCGAGCCCGAGCGTGGAGGTGGTCGGCGTCTGGGGTGAGGAGTTGCTCCTCCAGCGGGCGAACCAGCTCTGGCTGCTCGGCGCGAACGGCAGCACCACGCCGGTCGGTGACGGACAACTCCTCGCGTTCGACGGCCAGTGGTTGGCGCGGCTGGTCTGCGATCGTGTGGGGGTGTGCTCCCTGGCCGTCGGCCCGCCCGACGATCCGAACGCCAGAACCCTCGACCTCCCCGAGTGGCTCGAGCGTGGACCCGATTCGTTGTGGGCACCGACCGTGGCGATCTCGCCCGACGGCACGAGGCTCGCCATGGCCGGCCCGAACGGTGGTATCTCCTCACCGCTGATCGTCGATCTGGAGACCGGGGTGACCACCCCGCTGGCGGATGGCATCAACCGCCAAGCGCCGGTGAGCTGGTCGCCCGACGGCCGCTGGATCGCCTACGTCTACACCGACGATGTGATGGTGTGGAGCCTCGACCAGGGCCGGTCCTGGCGAGTCACGGTGAACCGGGAGCTGCAGACCCTGCTGTGGCGCTGACCGCTGGCACCGCCGAGGCGAGCCACGGCCCCCGGCGGTCCCGACGACGGGTCGGGCGGGGCCGTCAGCGGCTGAGTCGGGCCTCCAGCTCGTCGAGCTGGGTGGCGAGACGCTTCGGGAGCTGGTCGCCGAACTTGGCGTAGTGGTCGCGGATCAGGTCGACCTCCTGTTGCCACGATTCACTGTCGACCGAGAGCAGCTCGGTCATCGTGTCGGCGTCGAGGTCGAGGCCGCCGGTGTCGATGCCGTCGACGGTCGGCACGATCCCGATCGGGGTCTCGACGCCCGCCGCATCGCCGTTGAGCCGCTCGAAGACCCACTTGAGCACCCGTGCGTTCTCGCCGAAGCCCGGCCACAGGAACCCGCCGTCCTCGTCGCGCCGGAACCAGTTCACCCAGTACAGGCGGGGCAGCTTCGACGCGTCGGCCCGCTCGCCGATCGAGAGCCAGTGGGCGAAGTAGTCGGCCATGTTGTAGCCGCAGAACGGCAGCATCGCGAACGGATCGAACCTGACGTCGCCGACCTTGCCGGCGGCGGCCGCCGTCTTCTCCGAGCTCATCACCGACCCGAGGAACACGCCGTGCTCCCAGTCGCGGGCCTCGGTCACGAGCGGGACGTTGGTGGCCCGACGCCCGCCGAAGAGGATCGCCGAGATCGGCACGCCCCGGGGGTCCTCCCACTCCGCTGCGATCGAGGGGCACTGGCTGGCCGGCGCGGTGAACCGGGCGTTCGGGTGGGCGGCCGGCTGGTCGGACTCGGGAGTCCAGGTGTTGCCCTTCCAGTCGGTGAGCCGGGCCGGCGGCTCGTCGGTCATGTCCTCCCACCAGACCGTGTTGTCCTCGCTGAGGGCCACGTTGGTGAACACGCTGTTGCCCCACAGGGTGGCCATGGCGTTCGGGTTCGTCTTGTCGGAGGTGCCGGGGGCGACGCCGAAGAAGCCGGCTTCGGGATTGATCGCACGGAGCTGGCCGTCGTCGCCGAACTTCATCCAGGCGATGTCGTCACCGATGGTCTCGACCTCCCAGCCGGGGAGCGAGGGGATCAGCATCGCCATGTTCGTCTTGCCGCAGGCCGACGGGAACGCAGCGGCCACGTACTTCTTCTCACCGTTCGGCGGGGTGACCCCGATGATCAGCATGTGCTCGGCCAGCCAGCCGTCGTCGCGGGCCATGGTGGAGGCGATCCGGAGGGCGAAGCACTTCTTGCCGAGGAGAGCGTTGCCGCCGTAGCCCGAGCCGTAGCTCCAGATCTCCCGGGTCTCGGGGAAGTGGACGATGTACTTGTTGTCGCCATCGCAGGGCCACGGCACCTCGGTGCGGCCGTCGACGAGCGGGTAGCCGACCGAGTGGACGCACGGCACCCACTGGCCATCGCCCAACACGTCGAGCGCGCCGGCCCCCATCCTGGTCATCGTCCGCATGCTCGCGGCGACGTAGGCGGAGTCGGTGAGCTGGACGCCGATGTGGGCGATGGGGGAGCCGAGGGGGCCCATCGAGAACGGCACCACGTACATCGTCCTTCCCCGCATCGCGCCGCCGAACAGGTCGAGCATCTCGGTCCGCATCGCTGTCGGATCGCGCCAGTTGTTGGTCGGTCCTGCGTCGACCTCCCGCTCGCTGCAGATGAAGGTGCGCTCCTCGACCCGGGCCACGTCGGCAGGATCCGACAGCGCGAGGTAGCTGTTGGGCAGCTTGTCCTCGTTCAGCTTGTGGAAGGTGCCGGTCGACACCAGCTCCTCGGCGAACTTCTCGTACTCCTCGGCCGATCCGTCGCACCAGTAGATGTCGTCGGGTTGCAGCACCTCCGCCCACTCGCTCACCCAGTCCAGGAGCTTCGTGTTCGTCGTCGGTGCGGTCATCGCGATCGTCATTGGTCTCGGCTCCGGTTCGGCTCGGTTGGGGAGTCCAGCTGATCGGCGCTGACCTCGGGCGGTGCGGCGGGGAACGGCGACTCGTCGGGGCCCGGGCCTAGTCGGCGTCGCCGTCGATCCAGGAAGGGGTGCCCATGTCGACCTCGGAGCCCAACCGGAGGCCCGTGGCCTGGTTGGCACCGTCGAGATCGAAGACGACCCGCTGCCCGGGCCGAAGCATCCGGAAGACGGAGCCGTCGAGGGCGCCTGGCGCCAGGTCGTACTCGGCGAGGTCGGTGTCGGTGACGATCACCCCGTCCCTGGTGGCCGGGTCGTACAACTTGACTACGCCTTGCACCGGATTCTCACCTCGATTTCACCCTGCTCGTCAACTGCCCGTGACGTGTCTGTTCCGCCGTCTCGAGCGAGGAGCGGCCGAATCAGCTGTTGTTCCACGGTAGATCGCCTATCACCAAAAGTGAAGAGAGTCACAGATATTATCGCTAGAACAAATGACCCATCGGTTTGGCCTATCCGGGCGACGACGGTAGCGCACCACACGGCAGCTCGCGCACGTAGCATCGGTCCGGTGACGCGTCTCGATCTCGCTGCGCTCGCCGACATCCCGGTGACGAAGCTCAAGGGTGTCGGCGACAAGAAGGCGAGAGGACTCGCCATCGCCGAGATCGACACCGTCCTCGACCTGCTCACCAACTACCCCCGCCGCTACCTCGACCGGACGAAGGAGGCGCGGATCGCCGACCTGTCCGAGGGCGACGAGGCGTCGGTGCTCGTAACCGTGGAACGAACGAGCGCCCGTCGCATCCGGGGCGGTCGGGTACTGGTGACCTCCACCGTCGCCGACGGCAGCGGATCGCTCCGCATCACGTTCTTCAACCAGGCGTGGCGGGAGCGGCAGCTCGTCGCCGGGCGCCAGGCCGTGATCTACGGGAAGGTCGAGCTCTACCGCGGTCAGCGGCAGATGACGAACCCGGTGGTCGATCTCGTCGGCGACCAGACCGGCAGGATCATTCCCGTCTACGCCCAGTCGGAGAAGGCCGGGATCCACTCCCGCGACCTGACCGGCTGGATCGCGGAGTCGCTCCGTCGGACCCTGCCCCCGACCGGCCGTGGGCTCGGCGACCCGCTCCCGATGTCGCTGCTCGACGAGCACGACTTCATCGACCGCCAGGCGGCGATCGCCGGCATCCACCAGCCCGAGTCGATGGCCGAGGTCTCCGCCGCCCGCCGGCGTCTGGTCTTCGACGAGCTGTTCCGCCTTCAGCTGGCGCTCGTCCTGCGGAAGCGGGCGATCGAGCGAACCGAGATCGGCATCGCCCACGTGGTCGACGGGCCGCTCGTCGCCGGCTTCGCCCAACGTCTCCCCTTCGAGCTCACCGGCGCCCAGCGGCGCGCCATCGACGAGATCCATGGCGACCTCCGCCGACCGATACCGATGCATCGCCTGCTGCAGGGCGATGTCGGCGCCGGCAAGACCCTGGTGGCCGTGGCCACGATGCTGGCGGCGGTCGACGGCGGCCACCAGGCGGCCCTGATGGCCCCCACCGAGGTCCTCGCCGAGCAGCACCACACGGGGGTTCGGCGGCTGCTCGACGGCCTCACCGTGGAGGACACGTCGTCACTGTTCGCCGATCGCCCCCTTCGGGTCGAGCTGCTCACGAACCGCGTGGGGGCCGCCGACCGCAAACGGATCCTGTCGGAGTTGCTCACCGGTGAGGTCGACATCGCGATCGGCACCCACGCCCTGATCCAGGAGTCGGTGACGTTCGGCTCGCTCGGCGTGGTCGTGATCGATGAGCAGCACCGGTTCGGGGTGGAGCAACGGGCCGCGCTTCGGGACCGCAGCTACCGCGACGAGTCGCCCGATGTGCTCGTGATGACCGCCACGCCGATCCCCCGAACGGCGGCCATGACCGTCTACGGCGACCTCGACGTCTCCGTGCTCGACGAGCTGCCGCCCGGCCGATCACCGATCGTGACCCGCTGGGTGCGGGCTTCCGGAGCGCTCGACGACGCACCGGAGGACCTGGAGGCGGCCGCCGACCTGGAGGCGATGTGGGCCGAGGTCGGGCAGCAGATCGACGCTGGCCGGCAGGTGTACGTCGTGTGCCCCCTGATCAACGAGTCGGAGAAGCTGGAGGTCGCCTCCGCCGAGGCCACCTTCGAACGGCTCGCCGCAGTCGAGCTCGCCGGGCGGCGGCTCGCGCTCCTGCACGGCCGCCTCGGCCCGGCCGAGCGCGACGAGACGATGGGTCTGTTCCGCGACGGGCACTTCGACGTGCTGGTCGCCACGACCGTGATCGAGGTCGGGGTCGACGTGCCGAACGCCACCGTCATGGTCGTGCTCGACGCCGACCGGTTCGGGATCGCCCAGCTCCACCAGCTCCGGGGAAGGGTCGGGCGGGGGGAGCACTCCTCGACCTGTTGGCTCGTCGGCGAGGCCACCACGCCAGACGGCGAGGCCCGGATGGAGGCGCTGGTGAAGACCACCGACGGGTTCGAGCTGGCCGAGGTTGACCTCGAGCTCCGCGGCGAGGGCACGATCCTCGGCGAGCGGCAGAAGGGTCGGAACGACCTGAAGCTCGCTTCGCTCGCACGGGACAAGCCAGCGGTGGCGGCGGCCCGGAAGGCGGCGATCGAGCTCCTCGACCGCGATCCCCTGTTGGTCGACCACCCGCAGCTCGCCGACGAGCTCGAGCTGTTCCTCGACGACGGCGACGCCGAGTTTCTCCTGAAGAGCTGACGATCGAGCCGACGGCCCCCGCCGTAGGGCGGTTCGCCCGGGCGCTACACCCTTGGACTCGGAAGCGCAATCTTGTCCGATATGCTCGCCGCACAGCAGGCGACGCCGCGCCGTTCATCCTTTGCCTGGGGGTTGGTCCAATGGCGGATCGCGAGAACGAAGAAGCGCCTTCGGCCGAATCGGAGCTCAGCCGTGAGCTGGCCGTCTTGAAGGCTGAGCGGTCGAATCTGCTCGCCCAGCTCGACTACGAGACCGATCCCGACGTCCGAGCCGAGATCGACGTGCATCTGATGCAGAACCGGATGCAGATCGAGCGCCTCGTCGGCGACTTCACCGGTGAGATACCCACGATCCGCCGTACCGAGCGGAGCTACGTGGTGCCGACCGGGGAGTTCCCTTCGGTTCGCGGCAGCTACGAGCAGGATGCGTTCGCCACACCCGTCGCCACTCGTCCCGCTGCCGGTGCCGGTGCCGGTGATGGAGGCGGGAGCGGAATCCGGTGGCGCTGGGTCGCCACCGGCGCGCTGGTGACCCTGTGCCTCGCCGGCCTCGTGGCCGTCTCGCTGCGGCTCGCCAACCCCGACGAGCAGCCGAGCAACGTCGTGAGCGACACCACCGCCGGCGAGTCGGATTTGGTCAGCGAGATCTCGTCGGTGCTGGTCGGGATGGGCAACAGCGACATCACCGTGCGGATGGAGGGCGAGGTGATCGTGCTCGGCGGCACCGTCGCCTCCGAGGAGGCGAGGTCGAACGCCATCGGTGCTGCGGAGGCCCTCGCCGCGCCGAAGCCGGTCGATGCCACCGAGCTCACCGTGCAGGGCGGCGAGCCGACGGAGGTCGCCACCGAGCCGACACCCCGGGCCGATGCGCTCCAGCAGGACATCAACCGAACCCTGGCCAGCACCCCGCTGATCTTCCAGAGCTCCGCCACCGAGCTGACCGAGCTCCACCGCCGGATCCTGAACGACCTCGCAACGTCGCTGCTCGCCTACCCCGATCTGACCGTGCGGGTCGTTGGCTACAGCGACTCCGTCGGCGACGACGAGACGAACCGACGGGTCAGCCTCGCGAGGGCCGAAGCGGTCAAGGCCTACCTCGTGGAGCAGGGTGTCCCCGAGGGGTCGCTCACCACCGACGCCCGGGGCGAGGAGGGCGCGTCGGGCTCGGAGGGCATCGGCGGGCTCGAACGTCGGGTGGAGCTGGAGGTCGTCGGCACCACCGGTGCGGCACCGACGGGAGGCGACGCGCTGCGCATCGCCATCGTGGCCCCGAGCGCCCAGAACGACCTGGCGTTCACCCAGAGCATGGTCGACGCAGCCAACGTCATCGCCGGCGAGCGGGGCAACGTGGAGGTGGCCATCACCGACAACACGTTCGTGCCCGAGGAGGCGGCGGCAGCGATCCGCAGCTACGCCGACCAGGGCTTCGATCTCGTCATCGCCCACGGGTCACAGTTCGGATCGGGTGTGCTCGAGATCGCGCCCGACTACCCCGAGGTGATGTTCGCCTGGGGTACGGCGAGCGACACGTTCGGTCTCCAGAACGTGTACGCCTACGATGCCGCATCCGACCAGGGTGGCTACGTGCTCGGCACGATGGCGGCCATGCTGAGCGGCTCGAGCGTGATCGGCGTGGTCGGACCGATCGAGATCGGCGATGCCGAGCTGTACGTGAACGGGTTCGTGGCCGGGGCCGACGCCCAGAACGCCAACGCCGATCTGCGGGTCACCTACACCGACTCGTTCTCGGATCTGGCGCTGGCCTCCGAGGCCGCCCAGGCCCACATCGACGCCGGCGCCGACGTGATGACCGGTTCGGCCCAGATGGTCGTGGGCGCGGTGAACGTGGCGGCCGAGAACGACGTGCCCTGGTTCGGCACCCAGTCGAATCAGACGTCGCTCGCCCCGCAGCTCGTGGTGGCCTCGCAGGTGTACCACTGGGAGGTGGTCCTGCGGACGATCATCGCCGACATCGAGTCCGGGACCCCGGCCGGCGCCAACTTCACGGCCACCCTCGAGAACGGCGGGCTCGTGATCGAGTTCAACCCCGACTATCCGCTCCCCGAGGACGTCCGGCAGCGAGCCGATCAGGTCATCGCCGACGTGTCCAGCGGCGCCGTCACCACCCGCTAGCAGCTCGCCCCATCATCCGGCCGGCCACCACCCGCAGGCAGATCTGGCACCCGCTCGTCGTGCAGATCGCTGCCGGTGCTGGTTCCCGGTCGGCTCTGGCAGATCTGGCACCCGCTGGTCGTGCAGATCGCTGCCGGTGCGGTGGTTAACTGCCGGCGAGATCGGATGGCATGGGTGGGAGCTGCACGAGCGAGCCGCCGTCGAGCACGATCGTGTGGCCGGTCACCCAGTCGGCCCCGGCCGCCAGCCACAGCGCGCACTCGCCCACGTCCTCGGGATCGCCGAGGCGCTTCAACGGCATCGTGTCGGCCACGGCCTGGCCCCGCTCGCCCTCCCACAGGATCCGGGCGAAGTCGGTGCGGATCACCGACGGGGCGATCGCGTTCACCCGGACCTGCGGCCCGAGCTCGGCTGCGAGCTGCTCGGTGAGGTACACGAACGCAGCCTTGAACATGCCGTACACGCCCAGCTCGCGGCTCGTCTTGTAGGCGCCGACCGACACGATGTTGATCACGCTGCCGCCGTGCTCCTGCATCCACTTGTTCCAGGCGATCTGGGTCCAGGCCAGCGGGCCGCGGAGGTTGACCTCGTAGGTCTTGTCGAGCTTGGAGAGCTCGCAGTCGATCACCGGGCCAGCGTGGGGGTTGGTGGCGGCGTTGTTGACCAGGATGTCGAGCGACCCGAACCGCTCGATGGTCTCGTCGATGCAGCGCTCGCCCTGCTCGGGGTCGCCCACATGACTGACCCGCCAGTCGACGTCCCCACCGATCGCGGCCACCGCCTCCTCGCACTTCTCGACCTTGCGCGAGGTGATCATCACCGACGCGCCGGCATCGGCGAACGCTTTGGCGATGCCGAGACCGATGCCCGCCGAACCTCCGGTCACCAGCGCAACTTTTCCATCGAGACGTAGATCCATGGCGGCAAGGTACCCCGGTCGGGTACGAGCGTCACGCTGGGTGAGGTGCGGGGCAACCCCCGACGGGTCGGCGTCAGTCGTCAGGATCGCCGATCACCACGTCCCAGCGGTCGTGGCAGTCCCGGCAGCGGTACGGCACGACGGTGCCGTCGGCCACCTCCCCATCCTCGGGGTGCCAGCCGAGCGGGAAGCAGGTCCCGCCGCAGTCGACGCACACGATCTCGGGGTCGGGGAGGGGCATGTCGGTACGTTAACGTCCACCCGATGCGGGTCATCAGTGGCGATGCACGAGGTCGGAAGCTCCTGGCTCCGCCGGGGATGACTACCCGCCCGATCACCGACCGGGCGAAGGAGTCGGTGTTCAACATGCTCGAGAGCCTCCGCGGCGTGCTCGATGCCACCGTCGTCGATCTCTATGCCGGCAGCGGCTCGTTCGGCATCGAGTGCCTCAGCCGGGGAGCCGCGGCGGTCACGTTCGTGGAGCGTCGGCCGGACGCGATCGCAGCGATACGGGCCAACCTCGACGCCCTCGGCTATGGCGATCGAGCGACGGTGGAGCAGGGCCCCGTCTCGTCCCTCCTCGGCTCGCTCCCGGCGGTGGACCTTGCATTCTGCGACCCGCCCTACGCCGACGATCCCTGGGCCGAGGTGCTGACGCGGCTCCGAGCCGAGATCGTCGTGGGCCACGCCGAGCACGACATCGAGCTGCCATCGGGCTACGTGGAGCTGCGACGCCGTCGCTACGGCCGCTCACGAATCGTGATCGCCGCCGGCCCGGAGTCCGCCCAGCCACCGGGGAGCTCGCCGCTCCGGGCTCTGGGATAGGTTTGCCCGATGGCGAAAGCGTTCTACCCAGGATCGTTCGACCCCGTGCACAACGGGCACGTGGCGGTGATAGAGACCGCAGCGTCGATCTTCGACGAGGTCGTCGTGGCCGTCGGTCACAACCCGCAGAAGGCGTCGTCGGGGTTCCTGCCCGCCGCCGACCGGGTGGAGCTGATCGAGGCGGTGGTCGATCACCTCCCGAACGTCAGCGTCGTGCTGTTCGCCGGTCTCGTGACGGTGGCCGCAGCCGACCACGATGCATCCTGCCTGTTGAAAGGGTTGCGAAGCTCGACCGATCTCGACGCGGAGATGCTCCAGGCGAAGATGAACTCCGCCACTGGCGGCGGCCTTCCCACGGTGTTCGTCCCCGGCATCGGAACCGATGCGCTGGTGTCGTCCCGCTACGTTCGGGAGATCGCCGCTGCCGGTGGCGACGTGTCGTCGGTGGTGCCGACGGCCGTGGTCGATCGGCTGGCACGCTGAGGGCGACCCGCACCGGCGGGCGGTGGATCGCCGTTGCGGGGATCGCCAGTAAGTAGAATCCGTCGAAGGAAAGGGCAGCGGTCGTGCGCGACGACGAAGACACCTACGACGACTACGACGAAGAGGACGACGACGTCGACCTGGACGACCAGGACGAGTTGCCGAACCCGTACGCCGTACCACAGGTCGAGCTCCTCCTCGAGGAGGCGATCGAGATCCTCGCCGAGGCGAGGCCACTGCCGATGTCGACCACGGTCAAGGTTGCCCGCGACGACCTGCTCCACCTTCTGGAGCAGGCCCAGGAGCAACTCCCCGAGGAGGTGCGGGCCGCCCGCTGGCTGCTCAAGGAGCGGGAGGACTTCGTGGCCCGGGCCAGACGGGAGCACCAGGCGCTCATCGACGAGGGTCGCGCCCAGGTGAGCCGGATGGTGGAGCGCCAGCAGGTGGTGAAGGACGCCGAGGCCAGGGCCCGGCAGATACTCGACGATGCCCAGGCCGAGGCGAACACGATGAAGCGCCAGGTGGAGGAGTTCTGCGATCGCAAGCTCGCCCGGTTCGAGACGGTCCTGCTGCAGACCACCGAGACCGTGCAGAAGGGTCGTCAGAAGCTGCTCGGGATGTCGACTGTCGATGGCGTCGAGGGCGATGACTGGTCGAGTCGAGGGGCGCGGGCGTCCGATTCGAACGGCGCCGACGTCGACATCGACCTCGACCGGCCCCATCCGCTGGAGGACGGCCGTCGGTGACCGACGGCGGAACCCGGGCGGGCGAGACAGGTGAGCCATGGTCGCCCCGTCCCCGGCGGCTGATGGTGAACGTCGCCGATCTGCGGCGACGCCTCGGTCAACGCCGGGTTGAGCCGATCGACATCGTGGTCGCCCGCCAGACGGTGGTCGACACCCGGAGCACTGCGCGACCGGTGGTGGGAGCCGTCACGATCGAATCGATCGAGCGGGGCGTCTCCGTCCTCGGTCGGGTGACCTTCGAGTGGGAGGGAGACTGCCGCCGATGCCTCGAGGCGGCGCAGGGGGTGGAGGAGGTCGAGATCGATGAGATCTTCCAGGTCGATGCCCCCGACGACTCCGACCTGATCCCCTTCGACGGCGACCAGGTGGACCTCGTGCCGGTGATAACCGACGCGGTGGCGCTCTCCTTGCCACTGGCACCGCTGTGCCGTAACGACTGCCCGGGCCCCGACCCCGACCGGTATCCGACCGTCGGCGCCGACGAGCACGAACGGGCCATGGCCGACCAACGCGAGCCGGACCCCCGGTGGGCCGGCCTCGACCAACTCGATCTCTGAGGGGCTGGCGGGTGGGTGGCAGGGGCGAGGACCCCCGAGCGGTGAGGCCTTGTGGGTGACGGGTTCGGGCGGCGATACGCTGTCTTGTTCCAAACGGACCGACGCCGGCCGCGCATCCACACGTGGACGCGGGTCGTCGATGCGCAGACCGTACAAACGTGAGAAGGCGAACGACAAATGGCCGTCCCGAAGAAGAAGAAGTCGAAGGCGAAAACCCGCAGCCGTCGGGCATCGGCGTGGACGCTCAGCGCTCCTTCTCGGAGCGGCTGCCCCCGCTGCGGATCGGTGAAGCGACCCCATCGGGTGTGCGGCTCCTGCGGCTGGTACCACAACCGTCAGGCCGTCGAGGTCGGCTGAGCCCGATCAGGCGGACCGGCCGGGCTCTCCCGCCCCCGGCGCCGCCACCGACGCCGAGCGGACGCGCCCTATGAACGGTCGACGAGGAGAGCCCGGGAGCGGTGAGCGACTCCCGGTTGCGGTCGACGCCATGGGAGGCGACGACGCTCCCGCCACCGTCGTGGCGGGAGCGGTCATCGCCCACGAGAAGTTCGGCGTTCGCTCGTTGCTCGTCGGCGATCCGGACCGCCTGGGCGACACCGGCACGCTCGAGGTGATCCCGGCGTCCGAAGTGATCGAGATGGGGGCCGAACCGGCGTCGAGCGTCCGGCGGATGAAGGACGCCTCGATCGTTCGCGCCGCCGAAGCGGTTCGCGACGGCCGGGCGTCGTCGCTGCTCAGCGCCGGGAACACGGGCGCGGCCATGGCGGCATCGCTCCTGCGGCTCGGTCGCATCAAGGGTGTGGCCCGACCGGCGATCGCCGTGCCGTTCCCCGTGCGGGGCTCCAACCCCACCACCGTGCTCGACTGTGGAGCCAACGCCGACTCGCAGCCCGAATGGCTCGTGCAGTTCGCCGTCCTCGGCACCGTGTACGCCAGAACCCGATTCGGCCTCCAGACGCCGAGGGTCGCCATCCTCACGATCGGGGAGGAGGCGGGCAAGGGAAACACGCTGGTCAAGGCGGCGTGCGAGCTGCTGGAGACCTCCGGGTGGGCCGAGGGGTGCGGCGCCACGTATGTCGGCAACGTCGAAGGCCGCGATCTCATGGCCGGCGTGGCCGACGTGGTCGTGACCGACGGCTTCACCGGCAACGTCGTGCTGAAGTCGCTCGAGGGGGGTTACGCGGTGTTCGAGTCGGCGGTGCGGGAGGCACTTCGCTCACCGGTCGGCTCGACCCCACCGATCGACGTGATCGATCCCGCCCTGCAGTCGGTGTTCACCACCTTCGACGCCGCCCAGACCGGCGGCGCGCTCCTGCTGGGCACGAAGGGGCTCGCGATGATCGCCCACGGCTCGTCGAGCTCGTCCACCATCGCCAACGCCATCGTCACCGCCGACGAGCTCGCTGACGTCGGCATCGTGGAGAACCTGCGCGAGGCGTTCGCCGCGTCGAGCGAGCGGTGAACGGGCAGCAGTGATCCACAGGGTCTAGCCGGTTCTCCCCGGCTTACCCACATGTTGTCCACAGGTCCCGCATCGGCGGTGAAGTGGGCTAGACTTACCGCCCCAGTGGGGCGAAGTGATCGTAACCAAACGTAGCTGGGTCCCGTGGGATCAGATTGTTCAACATTGCTGCAAGCTTCAGGGCGTTCCGACCGAGTGTCGGTCGTCCACGCCACCGCTCGGGTGGTCGAGGCGCGCAGCCGACGACGGGTGCTGGCCCGTCGCAGGTAGATGGTCATCGACGTCCTCGGAGCCGATCCGAGGACGTTGGTGTGGAGGACGCAGAAGATGCCGGCAGAGACGCATATGGAGCAGTCGCCGATGAGTCGCGACGACGTCGTGGCCCTGGTTCGCGACCGCCTGGCCGACATCCTCGAGATCGAACCCGAGCAGATCCGGGAGGGCGACTCGTTCGCCGACGATCTCGACGCCGACTCCCTCGCGCTGATCGAACTGGTCGAAGCGCTCGAGGAGGAGTTGGCGGAACGAACCGTCGGATTCCGCATCGAGGACGAGGATCTGCAAGATCTCAAAACGGTGCGCGATGCTGTGGACTACGTGCACGGCCGAGTTGGGGAATAACGCTGGTAGACGAGGGGCAGTTGGACGCATTCTGCGAACGTCTGGGTCACCGGTTCGGCGACCCGGAGCTCCTTACCCTTGCGTTGACCCACCGCAGCTTCTGTGCCGAGCACCCCGCCAACGACCCGAACGAGCGGCTGGAGTTCCTCGGTGACTCCGTGCTCGGGCTCGTCGTCACCGACCACATCTACTCCTCGTACCCGGACCTGCCCGAAGGACAGCTGGCCAAGCTCCGGGCGTCGGTGGTGAACACCACCACGCTCGCCGAGATCGGTCGGGCGATCGACGTGGGTCCGCTCCTCCGTCTCGGGAAGGGTGAGGACCTGTCGGGCGGTCGGGAGAAGGAGTCGATCCTCGCCGACGCCCTCGAGGCGCTGTTCGGCGCCGTCTACGTCGACGGTGGATGGCTCGCCGCCCAACAGGTGATCCTCGCCCACACCAACGACGCGATTCTCGAAGCAGCAGAACAGCCCGGTCGCAAGGACTACAAGACCCAGCTCCAGGAGCTGACGGCCCGGCTCGCACTCGGGACCCCCGTCTACCAGATCGACGGATCCGGCCCCGATCACGACAAGCGGTTCACCGCGGTGACCATCATCGACGGCATCCCCAGAGGCCACGGTGCTGGCACGTCGAAGAAGCGAGCCGAACAGGTCGCCGCCCGGTCCGCCTACACGGCTGTGCTGACCGCTGTTGCCAACGAGAGTCCACCAGACGAGGACGGGACCGATGGAGAAACTTGAGCTACCCGAGATCGAGACCCTGCGACGGGACCTCGAACGCGATGCTGTTGGCCGGAAGATCAAGTCGGCCGAGGCGGTGGTGCTCAAGTCGATGCCGCGCCACAAGACCCGGAAGAGCTTCGCCGAGAACCTCGTTGGCTCGAAGGTCGTCGCGGCGGAGCGGATCGAGTTGCAGATCCTGCTCAAGCTCGACAACGAGCACGTGATCGTCGTCTCGCTCGGCGAGAACGGCCGGCTCCTCCGAACGGCCACCAAGACCAAGCAGAGCGACGACACCGTCGCCATCATCAGCTTCACCCAGGGCGGTGACCTCCGCATCCTCGACGAGAACGGCACCAGCGCGATCCACGTCGTGCACGAGGAGGAGCTCGACGAGGTGCTCCCCGGACCGGACGATCTCGGCCTCGACCTCCACGAGCAACCGGTGTCGTGGATCGAGTTCGGTCGGCTGGTGATGAGCAAGAAGATGCCGCTCAAGCTGCTGCTCACCGACCCCTCGATCTTCGTGGGCATCGGCGACATCTACTCCAACGAGATCCTCTTCGATGCCGGCCTCCGGCACGACCGCCCGTGCAACGAGCTGTCGACCCAGGAGATCCGGCGTCTGTACCGGTCGGTGGTGGGGATCCTCCACGATGCGATCAAGTACGGGGGCACCTCCTTGGAGGACCGGCCCTTCGTAGACCTCAGCGGCAAGGCGGGGGAGTACACCGAGCACCTGGCGGTGTACGGGCGAGCAGGCGAGCTGAGCCCACGCTCCCGGGTGCCGATCCAGAAGACGAGCTTCAAGCATCAGGTCGTCTACTACTGCACCACCCAGGTGTAGCGGAACCGGTCCGAACCGACCCTCGAGTACCGGTCGTTCACGGGTCGTTCCGACTTCTTAACATCGACGAAACCCCAGGCCCGAGGTGATGGCTCGGCCTTCGCGGTGCGGTTGTCTGGTGGCGATGCGCCATCCGGGCGCCGACGCGAAGGACGACACCATGACCAAGACTGCACCCACCGAAGCCCCTGCGACCGCAGCGCGACCCCGCCGTCGCCCAAGACATGCCTTGCTCGCATTGCTCGCCGCGCTCGCCATCATCGCCACAGCATGCGGTAGTGACGACAGCGAGTCGACCGAAGCCGCCGGCGCCACTTCGGATGCGGACGGTGACGCGATGGCCGACGACGAGGCGATGGCTGACGACGAGGCCATGGCTGACGACGATGCGATGGCTGACGACGATGCCATGGAAGACGAGTCGGCTGCCCACGACTGCGATGACGCGACGGCCGACGAGGCCATGGAAGACGACGAGGCCATGGAAGACGACGAGGCGATGGCCGACGACGAGGCGATGGCTGACGAGGAGTGCATGCAGGACGACTCCATGGAAGACGACTCGACGGAGGACGACAGCATGGAGGACGACAGCAGCTCGGATGGCTGATCCAGCCGCTCCCGACCCGTTCCGGCGGTGCCGTTGTACGAGTGGCTGCCCCCGAGACCATCGTTCTGGCGGACCCACGCGCCAGGATGTCTCGTTCTGGCGGACCCGGTGTCCGCATGTGGTAGCCACGTCCGCCGGAGCGGGAGCTGCGCCAGGATGTCTCGTTCTGGCGGACCCGGTGCGCGCATGTGGTAGCCACGTCCGCCGGAACGGGAGCCGGCGGTACCTGGGTCCGCCGGAACGGGTCAGACGGCCCGATTAGCGCGGAGCGCGTCGATCTCCTCGGGGCTGAAGCCGAGCTCGGCCAGCAACTCGTGGGTGTGCTGACCGAGCGTCGGGGCCGGCCGACGGATCGACGTGTCGACCGCTGACATCGACACCGGGAACTCCGCGATCGGGGCCGGTTGGGCGAGCCCACCTGGATAGTCGGTGGGCTGGAGGCAGCCGATGGCGGCCACGTGCTCGTCGTCGAGCACCTGCTGTGGCGTGTACACCGGGGCGGCGGGCACCTTCAGCTCGGCCAGGGCGTCGAGGGCCTCGCCCACGGTCCGGCCGGAGCACCAGTCGTCCATGATCCCGCACAGCTCGTCGCGGTGGTTGCCGCGGCTGATGTCGTCCTTGAACCGGTCGTCGTTGAGGAGCTCGGGGCGTCCCACCAGGTCACACCACCGCTCCCACAGCGGGGCGCCGAGCACCGTGGCGGCGATGTAACCGTCGGAGCAGCGGAAGTAGTCGCTGGGGGCGGCCGTCTGACCCCGGTTGTGGGTCGACTCGCGGTCGAGGCCGAGCAGGGCCTGCTCCACGATCGAGCCGTTCATCATCATGAGGGCGGTCTTCAGCAGGGCGGTCTCCACCTGCTGGCCCTCGCCGGTCTGATCGCGGTGGCGCAGCGCGGCCAGCACCGCCACCGCCCCCAGCGTGGCCGAGCAGAAGTCGACGAACGGTGCCGACGATCGCGTCGGCTGCCCGGGCGGACCCGACATTGCCGCCGCCCCCGACATCGCCTGCGCCAGCCCGTCGAAGCCGACCCGCTCGCTCCACGGACCGCCCGAACCGAACACGTTGTTGGTGGCGAGGATGATGTCGGGCTTGATGGCCTTCAGCGACTCGTAGTCGACCCCCATCGCCGCCAGTCCGGCCGGTGGCATGTTCGCCACCACGACATCGGCGCTCGCCACCAGCCGCCGGACCACCTCGGCGCCGTCGGGCTTGGTCGGGTTGAGCGTCATGCCCCGCTTGTTCCGCCCGACCTGGAGGAACAGCGCACCGGAACCGTCGTCAGCCACCGGGGTGACGAACCGGTCCTCCGATCCGTCGACCTTCTCGATGCGGATCACGTCGGCGCCGAGATCGGCGAGGTGGGTGGCCAGGCACGGCCCGGCGATGTAGCGCCCGAAATCGAGCACGCGGATGTCGTGGAGCACGCCGGTCATCTGAGATCCCCTCGTTCACTGTGAGCAAAACGATATGACGACGCCCACGACTGGCGCCAGAAGGCGGCTCGCGGTCCCGAGTGCGTGCAGCGCCGATTGCCCCGAGTTCGCAGAGGCTGGCCGGTAGTCTCGTCTGGTGTTCTTGAAAGCCTTGACGATCAAGGGATTCAAGTCGTTCGCGGAGACGGCCAACCTCGACCTCGAGCCTGGGATCACCGTGGTGGTCGGACCGAACGGCAGCGGGAAGTCGAACGTGGTCGATGCCATGGCGTGGGTGCTCGGGGCGCAGGCCCCCACCGCGGTCCGATCGCAGAAGATGGACGACGTGATCTTCGCCGGCACCGCCTCCCGCAAGGCCCTCGGCCGGGCCGAGGTGTCGCTCACCATCGACAACGAGGACGGTGAGCTGCCGATCGAGCTGTCGGAGGTCACGATCGCCCGAACCCTGTTCCGGAGCGGCGAGTCGGACTATGCGATCAACGGCGTCTCGTGTCGCCTGCTCGACATCCAGGAGCTCCTGTCCGACTCGGGCGTCGGCCGCCAGCAGCACATCATCGTGTCGCAGGGTCGGATCGACGACGTATTGAACGCCAAGCCGGAAGACCGGCGGGCGATCATCGAAGAAGCGGCCGGCGTGCTCAAGTACCGGAAGCGAAAGGAACGGGCCGAGCGTCGGCTGGCCGCCACCGAGGAGAACCTCCAGCGACTGTCGGACCTGCTGCGGGAGGTCCGCCGACAGGTGCGCCCGCTGGAGAAGCAGGCCGCGGCCGCCCGCCGCCACGGCGCCTTGATGGCGGAGCTGACCCAATTGAAGGTCCACCTCGCCGGGCGGGAGCTGGCCTCGCTCACCCAGCAGCTCGAGACGTCGGCCAAGCAACGTCGGGACACCCACGACGCGGAGGACGGCATCAACACCCGGTTGGCGTCACTCGATGCTGTCATCGTCCGAGGAGAAGCCGAGTTGGCTGCGCTCGGGGGCTCCGACGTCGCCGACGTCGCCAGTCGAGCCCGCAGCTTGCGCGAGCGAATCCGGGGCCAGGGGAACGTGGTGACCGAGCGTCGCCGGCGGCTCGAGGGTGAGTTGCAGTCGGCCGTCGACGATGGTCTGGTGGCGAACCTCGAGGCGGAGTCGGCGCGTCTCGCCGGTGAGCTCCGGGTGGCCGAATCGGAGGCGCGGGAGCTCGAACCGGAGTTCGCCCGGCTGGAGGACACCGAGGCGAGGCTGAGCAGCGAGCAGCTCACCTTCGACACCGAGTGGGACGACGAGCTCGCCCCCAAGCCAACCCGGGCCCCCGAGATGCGAGCCCAGCTCGAAGCGCTGGACCGGGCGGCGTCGCGGAGCGAAGCAACCATCGCCGGACTGTCCTCGGAGCTCGAGGCGGTCGAGGCGCGCCGGGCGACCGCCACCAACGACCGCAACGCTGCCGAGGCGACGATCGATCGTCTCGAACAGGAGCTGCCGCAGGCCGAACAGGCGCTGGCGGCTGCCGAGGACGCTGCGTCTCGAACGGATCGCCTCATCGCCGAGCGCACGGAGGCGAGGCGCAACGCCGACGCCGACGCCAGCCGGTGGTCAGCCCGCCGCGACGCGCTCGCCCAGGCCCTCGACGACGCCCGCTCCCGCGCTGGCGCCGATGCGCTCGACGGGGCCGACGGGGTGCTGGGCGCGCTGCTCGACCTCGTCGCCATCGACGATGGGTGGGAGGCCGCGGTGGAGGCGGCTGCGGGGGAGGCGCTCCAAGCGGTCGTCATCGACAATCCGACCAACGCCGCCAGTGCCTTGGAGGCGCTGGCCACTCGCGAGCTGGCCGGTGCCGTGCTGACCCTCGGCGGTGAACGACCGTCGACCGATGTCGAGTTCGGCTTCTCCCGAGCGACAACGGCCGCAGTCGTCGGCCCTCCGTCTGCCGGCGACGCGGCTGGCGGATCGGGCCGGTCCGAGGCACAGCAGCCTGAGGCCCCGCAGTCGCAGGCACAGCGGTCCGAGGCACAGTCGTCCGAGGCACAGCAGGAGGAGCGGCCGAGGGCATCCCGAGCCGAGGATGTGGCCAGCTCCGTCGGTCGGCGACCGCTGGGGGCGTCGCTCTACGCCAGCCCGCCGACCATCGATCTCTCTCGCACCTCGCATCTGCTCGACGGTGGCGAGCCCCGATCCGAATCGCCGACCCGGCGGGAGGGGCCCTCGGAATCGGCCGATCGCCCGCTCGATGCGACGCTCGATACCGCTGCAGCGGCCGATGCTCGGGACCTCGGAGCCGAGGCGGCCCATCAGCCGATCGCAGGTGGTGTCGGCGAGGCTGAACTCGAAGCTGACCCTGCATCTCCATCGTCTGGTCTCGCGTCGTCCGATGTCGTGACGCCTGAACCCCTGTCGCCCGATCTACCAGATCTGCCGCTTCGTCGCCGGGTGCGAGCAGAGCGGGCCGATCTCGAACCGTTGCTCGATCGACTCTTCGGTCGTGTCCGGGTCATCGACGGTGACTGGCGGGCCGCGGTCGACGTTGCGCTTCGCCACCCCGACGAGGTGGTCGTCACGAAGGACGGGGATCGCTTCGGGCCGGGAGGCTGGCGCATCGGTCGAGCGGGCACGGGCGCGACGGGTGCCGCGCTGAGCGAGGCGGAGGAGCGGGCAGCCGAGGCCGCCACCCTCGCTGAGCGGGCCGCCGCCGATCTCTCGTCGATCACCGCGGAAGCGAAGGCAACCAGGCAGTCCGTGCGGGATCGCGAGGAGGCGTTGCGCAAGGCGACGGCCGACCTCGACCGGGCTCGCCAGACCAGCGAACGGGCGGTGGCACTGCTCGTTCAGCTCGACGAGGACCGGCAGCGACTCGACGGGCAGCGGCGAGAGGCGACCCAGGAGCGGGCCGCCGACCTCGTGGTCGCCGAGCGGCTACGGGCCGAGTTGCCGGCGGTGGAGAACGAGGAGGCCGAGTACCTCAACCGGGTCGAGGCGCTGTCGTTGTCGCGCACGTCGCTCGAGGAGCGGGCCCGGGCCGTTGCCGATGCCCGCAAGGAGCTCGAGGTGCGTGCGGCTGCGATCGCCCAGCGTCGGGAGCTTCTCGTCAACCGGCGGGGGGAGACCGAGGCCCGACTCGAGCGGCTCGTGGTCGAGCGCGACAAGGCACGGATCCGGCGCGAATCGATCGAGGGGTCGATCGGCGAGGTCGACGATCTCCACCAGCGCCTGGCCGCCAGGACCGTCACGGTCGAGGGGTGGATCGAGCTGCTCGACGCCGAGCAGCGGGTGCAGTCCGAGGCGGCGCGCCGGGTGTCGGCAGAGCTGACGAGCCGGCGCAACGAGCGGATGGCCGCCGAGCGTGAGCTGATGGAGGTCAGGGAGCGCCGGAACCGGATCGAGCTCGCCGAGGCCGAGAACCGGGTCAAGCTGGAGGCCGTCACCGAGGCGCTTCGCCGCGAGCTCGACACGGAGCCCGACACGGCGATGGCGACCCCGCTGCCGCCGGTCGGTGGGGCGTCGACCCCGGCCGACGCCGATGCCGGTGGCGCCGCCGGTGCCGGTACCGCCGAGCGTGCCGCCGCCGACGGCGCCGGTGACGCCGGTGCCAGTGCTCGTGCCGGCGCCCCGTCGCCTCGGGCCCGGGTCCGGGACCTCGAGCGCGAGCTCAAAGTGATGGGTCCGATCAACCCGCTCGCGTTGGAGGAGTTCGAGGCGCTCAAGGAGCGGCACGAGTTCCTCGACGGGCAGCTCAACGACGTCAAGACGGCCCGCAAGGATCTCAACACCCTGATCCGCTCGATCGACGAGGAGATCGTCGGTGTCTTCTCGTCTGCGTTCGCCGATGTGGCCACCAACTTCGTCGAACTGTTCGCCAGCCTCTTCCCCGGTGGCCAGGGTGGTCTGCGCCTCACCAACCCCGACGATCTCCTGAACTGCGGCATCGAGATCGAAGCGAAGCCGTCGGGCAAGAACGTCAAGAAGCTCTCGCTGCTCTCGGGCGGTGAGCGGTCACTGGTGGCGCTCGGCTTCCTGTTCTCGGTGTTCCGGAGCCGTCCGTCACCGTTCTACGTGATGGACGAGGTCGAGGCGGCCCTCGACGATGTCAACCTGAGTCGTTTCCTCTCGCTCGTCGAGGAGTTCCGGAAGGAAGCGCAGTTGATCATCGTCAGTCACCAGAAGCGGACCATGGAGGCAGCCGACGTGTTGTACGGCGTGACGATGAAGCCCGGCGGTTCGTCGAAGGTCGTGAGCGAGAAGGTGGAAGGTCGCCGCACCGGCGAGCCGGTCATCGATCTCGAACGGGAGAGCGCCACCGCCGCCGGCGGTTGACCACGGACCTCGATCCGGCCCATTCGGTTCTGGCGGACCACACGCCCACCCACTGAGCTTCTGGCGGACCACGCTCCCGATCCCGGCACTTGGCTCCGCCAGAAGGACGGTGCATGGCACCTGGGTCCGCCAGAATGGGCGAGCGTGGCACTTGGGTCCGCTAGAAGCGGGCGTGCGCGGCGGGTGGGTCGCGGGATCGGTCGCTCATGCAGCGGGATCGGCGAGGCGGGCCTCGACGACGGCGGCGATCTCATCGAAGACCGAGCCTGCCTCGGCGGCGATGTCCTCCCACATCACCCGGATCACGACCCAGCCGTTGGCAGCGGCGGTCCGGTCGCGCTGGCGGTCGTCGACCATGGCCTGATGTCGCGCATGCCATCGCCGTCCGTCGGCCTCGATGATGACCCTGGCACGCCGGTGAGCGAAGTCGACGACCCCTCGGCGGCCATCGAACCACGCCGGTTTGAACTGGGGGCTGAAGCCGTGGAGTCCACGGCGACGCAAACCGGCCCAGACCCGGTTCTCCAGCTCCGACTGCGGAACCGGCGGCGCGTCGGCAACGAGATCGTCGAGAATGGGACGGAGCAGGCCCACACCCGTCCGACCGCGCCGCGCCAGTCGGCCGAAGCACTCGACCAACTCCTCGATGGTCGGCGCCCCCTTCGCGACCTGCGTGGTCACGACGTGGCGGAGCTGTTGTGGCGAGAGCTCGGCGGCGAGGTCGACGATCGTGCGCGCTGGCGACGTCACGGGAAGACCATCCGGCGAGGTGACGATGTCGACCGGGCACAGACTCCGACTCTCGTGGACGAATGTCCCAGGCAGCGTCCAGCCCACCCCCTTCGGCGCGGTGACGTGAACGCCGAGCGCGTGCGGGAGTGGGTAGCCGTACGTCGACGAGGCGGTGCGCCGCGAGAGCACCGAGCCCGGAACGGCGGTCAAGGCACGAACGAGTGGCGTGAGCTCGTCGGTGAGGAGCGGGGCCTCATACACCCCGTCGCACACCCGTAGCAGTGTTCCGTCGGCGAGTCGCCGGCTGATCGTCGAGCTGGCGATGCCGGCATCGAGCAAGACCGCCCGGGTCACGATCCCATTGGATCGAGCGGCAACGGCCAGGATCTTCGTCGTCGTGTTCGCCTCCATGGTCACATCCTTCACCAAGGGTGTGACAGTCACCGCCCGGCGCTCCTCCGAGTTGCCCCCGGGCCCGGACCAGATCCGTTCTGGCGGACGCGGCTCCCGCCGACCGCTGTTCCGGCGGACCCACGTGCCGTTGCTGGGAGCTGGATCCGCCAGAACGGCTTTGGTCGGTACTCGGCGCTGTTCCGGCGGACCCACGTTCCGTCGGTGGGAGCTGGATCCGCCAGAACGGCTTTGGTCGGTACTCGGCGCTGTTCCGGCGGACTCACGTGCCGTCGCTGGGAGCTGGGTCCGCCAGAACGGGGAGAGGTGGGAGCTGGGTCCGCCAGAACGGGGAGGGGGTCAAGGGAGGCGTTGGAACCACAGGAGGCTGAAGCCCGCTGCGACCATGAGCAGCGCAGCGCCCAGTCCCACGAACCAGTCGGTGATCTCCCGGTCGATCTCTTCGTAGCCGATGGCCGAGCCGATGTCGGTGTAGACCGCTTCGAGCTCCTCGAGGGTGGAGGCGGTGAAGAACGCGCCCCCGGTCTCGTCGGCGATGTGGCGCAGGTTCTCCTCCCGCACCGGCACGGCGATCGGCTCGTTCTCCACGATGTCGGTCTGGGGGTCGTCGTAGATGATGATGCCGCCCGGCGTCCCGAACGCGATCGTCGACACCGGCACGTCGGCCTCCCGCGCCGCCACGATCGCCTCGTCGTCGGGGCGCCCGACCGTCGTCTCGCCGTCCGACAACAGCACGATCCTGGCCGGCGGCGGCTCGCCCGAGCTGTCGGCCGGGGCGTTGGCCAACGCATCGAGCGAGGTGAAGATGGCCTCGCCGATCGCGGTCGACTCGGCGAGCGCCAGATTGTCGATCGCGTTCTGGGCCGCCAGGCGATCCTGGGTCGGCGGGACCAGCACCGCCGCCGACCCGGCGAAGGAGACGACGCCCACGTTCAGTGTCGGCGGGAGCTCGTCGATGAACCGCTTGGCCGCGGCCTGGGCCGCCTCCAGGCGGTTCGCCTCCACGTCGGGCGCCTGCATCGACAACGACACGTCGATCGCCACGATCACCGTCGCTCGCTCGCGGGGAACCCGGACCTGGCGGGCCGGCTGGGCGAAGCCGGTGACGAGCACGGCGAGCGACGCCAGGAACACGGCGGCGGGGAGGTGCCGGCGGAAGCCGGGCCGGCGGGGCGCCACCGAATCGAGCAGGTCGGGCGAGGTGAACCGGAGCGCGTAGGTCTTCCGGCGTCGCTGCATCAGCACGTACACCACGAGCAGGAGGCCGACTGCGACGAGGAACCACAGCCGCCACGCGGTGAGGAACGTCATCGGCGCGCGGTCTGGGCCAGGCGGTGCTTGCGCTGCACCACGAACGGAACGAGATCGTCGAGCCAGGGCCGACCGGTCGACAACACGAGGTGATCGACCCTCGCCGAGCGGAGCGCCGCCTCGAGCGCGTCCTGGCGGATGCGAGCCGCGTCGGCGAAGGCGTCGCGCACCTTCTTCTTGTGGGTCGCGATCTCCCGTTCGCCACCACCGGCCGGATCCCGGACCACCACCACACCGACGTTCGGCAGCTCGAACTCTCGGGGGTCGGTCACCTGGACCGCCAGCACGTCGTGATGCTGGCCGACGATCTGCATACCCCGCTCCCAGCCCGGCTCGACCAGGAAGTCGGAGATGACCACCACCAGCCCCCGCCGCTTGGCGACGCTGCGGGTGCGCATGAGGGCCGCTGCGAGATCGGTCACGCCCGCGCCGTCGTCGACCGGGAACGCCGCGATGTCGTGCAGGACCCGGAGGAAGTGCTTGCGGGAACTGCGTGGCGGAACGACCGGCACCGGGACGTCACGGTCGGCGTCGGCCGGTCCTGCGAACACCGCCCCGATCTGGTTGCCGTCACGATTGGTGAGGAACCCGACGGCCGCCGCGGCGGCGAGGACCAGCTCCCGCTTGTGGGTGAGGGCGGTGCCGAAGTCGAGCCGGGGGGAGCGGTCGACCACCAACCACGTCTGCAACTCCCGCTCCGCGATCGTCTGGCGGATGTGGGCTTCCTGGAGCCGAGCGGTGACATTCCAGTCGATGCGGCGAACGTCGTCGCCGGGGGCGTAGCGGCGGGTCTCGCCGAGCTCCGACCCGTGGCCCGGCACGAGCCCACGGTGGTCGCCGTGCAGGAGGCCGTCGAGCCGGCGGGTCACCTCGAGCTCGAGCCGGCGGAGGATGTCACGGGTGTCGGAGTCGGCGACCGCCAGCCCGGCCCCGTCGGGCTCGGTCACGTCGGCGGCTCGGCCGCCGGCCCCGCTCGACCGGAGCCACCCTGGCCGGCCTTGGCGTCCGACATGGCGTGGCCCGATCCGTCGCGCCCGGCGCCGGCCCGATCGTCGCTGTTCCCGCCGTCGCTGCTACCACCGTCGCTGTTCCCGCCGTCGTTGTTACCACCGGCGCTGTGCCCGCTCGGGCCATCGGCGCCGGCACCGCCAGGCGGTGTCCCCTCGGCTCCGTCCCGATCGTGGCCGACGTCGTCACCGACGGTCGGCCCCGGCGCCGCTGCCGGGCCATCCGGCAGCGGGCCGGTGGTCACGGTGCCGTCGGGGTCCGGGAGGGCGGACGGGGTGTGGGCGGTGATCTCGGCGGCATCGGTGGTCTTCGCCGCATCGTGGGCCCCGATCCCGGACCCGCCGCCCGCTGCGGCTGGACCGGCGGGAACGCCGGCCGTCGCGGTGGCGGCCGCCACCGTCGGTGCCGCCGACGAGCCCGACCCCGAAGCGGTAGCCGCAGCCGCTGGAACCGACGAGCCCGGCGCCGACGAGCCCGACCCCGAAGCCACAGCAACAGCCGGTGGCGTCGTCGAGGCGGGCGCCCCAGCCGCTGCCGCCGCTGGCGCGGACGGCGCGCCGGGTGCGGCGAGCGAGCCGAGTCGATGGGGCGACGCGTCGGTGGGCATCGGTGCGATCGGGTCACCAGGGCCGGGGGGTGGTGGTATGCCGGCAACCTCCGAGGGGATGGGAACCGGTCCAGCACCTCTGCGGGGCGGGTTCCCGCCCTGCTGGTTGGCTCGGCGCTCGACCTCGATCGGCGAGATCGCCGTCGCCGGCACCATCGCCAGCACCCGGTTCAGGATCTCGTCGGGCCCGAGCCCCTTGGCCAGGGCCTCGTAGGACAGCATGAGCCGGTGGCGGAACACGTCACGGGCGACGTCGAAGGTGTCCTGGGGGATCACGTAGGTGCGGCCCCGGAGGAGGGCCAGCGCCCGGGAAGCGGCGATCAGGCCGAGGGTGGCCCGGGGACTCACCCCGAAGTCGATCAGGGGCGCCAGCTCCGGCATGCCCCGCTGCGCCGGCTCGCGGGTGGCCATGACCAGGTCGACGGCGTACTGGGCGACAGCCGAGTCGACGTAGACCTCGTCGGCGACGATCTGGAGCCGCTGCAGCTCGTCGAGATCCATCACCCGATCGGCCTCCGGCGGGCTCACCCCCATTCGGCGAATGATCTCGAGCTCCTCCTCCGGGGAGGGGTAGCCGACGACCACCTTCATCAGGAATCGGTCGCGCTGGGCCTCGGGCAGGGTGTAGACACCTTCGGACTCCACCGGGTTCTGGGTGGCCAGCACGAGGAACGGCTCCGGCAACGGCCGGGTGGTGCCACCGATCGACACCTGTCGCTCGGCCATCACCTCGAGCAGCGCCGATTGGACCTTGGCCGGTGCCCTGTTGATCTCGTCGGTCAGGACGAGGTTGGCGAAGACGGGACCCCACTCGATGTCGAACCGCTCGTCGCTCGACCGCCAGATGCGGGTGCCGACGAGGTCGGAGGGGAGCAGGTCGGGGGTGAACTGCAGTCGCACGAACGAACCGCCGATCGCCTGGGCCATCGTCGACACGGCGAGCGTCTTGGCCAGGCCGGGCAGCCCTTCGAGCAGCACGTGGCCCCGTGCGAGCAGCGCCACGAGCAGGCGTTCCACCATGTGGTCCTGCCCGACGATCACCCGCTTGATCTCGAACAGCACCCGTTCGAGCTCGGCGGCGGCTTCTCGGTTCCCGGTCATGCTCCTCCATAGTGCACCCCTGTCCACGAAAGGGGAGCGAAAGGGATCGGCGGCTGCTCCCAAGGGTAGAGCCCGGCCAGCCGGGCGGGTGGTCGCTGGCGGGTTGGCCTCCCGCTCCGGTTCGACGAGACCGCGTCGTACGCTCGGCCCATGCGGATTCTCGTGGTGGAAGACGAGCCCGACCTCGCGACCGCGATCGCGGCCGGGTTGCGGCGCGAGGGCTACGCGGTCGACATCGCCAACGACGGCCAATCGGCTCTCGACCGGCTCGCTGTCAACAGCTACGACCTCGTCACGCTCGACCTCAACCTCCCCGACATCGACGGTCGGGAGGTGTGTCGGCTCGTCCGCACCGACGATCGGTTCGACGGCTCCACCCGGGTGCTGATGCTGACCGCCCGCGACGGCATCGACGATCGGGTGGCCGGGCTCGACGACGGCGCCGACGACTACCTCGTCAAACCGTTCGCTTTACGAGAGCTTTCCGCCAGGGTGCGTACGTTGCTGAGACGGGAGACGTCCGGCGACGATGCCGTGCTCACCGTGGGCGCGCTACGCCTCGACACCGCACGACGCGCCGTGACCTGGGGAGAGCAACCGATCGACCTGACCACGAAGGAGTTCGCGCTGATGCGCTACTTCATGACCTACCCGGGCGAGGTCCTCTCCCAGGAGCGGCTGCTCGAGCACGTGTGGGACGAGATGGTCGATCCGTTCACCAACACCGCCCGGGTGACGGTCGGCACGCTGCGCCGCAAGCTCGCCGCGGCCACCGACCACCAGTTGATCGAGACCGTGATCGGCGCCGGCTATCGGCTGATCGAGGCGTTCGACGACACGGCCGCTGCGGATTCGGCCGCGGTCGAGCCCGAGCTCCCCGGCGACAGCGACGGGGGCGGCGACAGCGACGGGGGCGGCTGACGATGCCCCGCTGGGCGCAGTCGATCCGGTTCCGGCTGTCGCTCGCCTACGCCCTCGCCGTGTTCACGACGGGGACGGTCCTGCTCGCAGCGCTCATGCTGTGGCAGATGCACCGGCTCGACGAGGAGCTCACCGTGGAGCGTCGGGCGCTCATCATCCAGGACGTGGACACGGGCCGTCAGTTCGAGACCGACGTGCGGGTGGTCACCCAGGAGGACTACTTCCAGGCGGTGCTCGAGGCCTACGAGCGGGCGGTCAAGCGGGAGTACCTCCGCGAGGCCCGCAACGCCTCGTTGGTGGGTCTCGGGGTGCTCTTCGTGGTCGCCTTCGGCGTGGGTTGGCTCCTCTCGGGCTGGGCGCTCCGCCCGATGGGACGGATGGCGGCGGTGGCGCGCGACATCTCGGGAACGGAGCTCTCCCGGCGGATCGGGTTGCGGGGCCCGGAGGACGAGCTGAAGGACCTCGCCGACACCTTCGACGAGATGCTCGACCGTCTCCAGGCCTCCTTCGAGGACCAGCGGCGCTTCGTGCAGGATGCCTCCCACGAGCTCCGCAATCCGCTGGCGGTGGCGCAGGCGAATCTGGAGCTCGTCATCGACGACCCGGAGGCGAGTCCGGCCGACCTGCGGGCGGCCGCCGAGGTCGCGCACACGTCGAACGGCCGGCTGAACGCCATCGTCGACGATCTCATCAGCCAGGCTCGACAGGGCGTGCAGCCCCAGCTCGCGGAGGAGGTCGATCTCCGCGAGCTGGTGGCCGACATCGCGGCCGAGCTCGACGCCAGTGCCGCGAGTCGGAGGATCGCGCTCCTGACCACACCCGATGATGTCGTCGGATCTGGCGACGAGCCGTCCGGCCGGCCTGTGGTGAACGGTGATGGAGCCGCCCTCCGCCGAGCGGTCACCAATCTCGTCGTGAACGCCATTCGACTCGCCCCCGAGGGCTCGGCGGTCACGATCGCCACCGGCATCGACGACAACGCGGCGGTGGTCACCGTGACCGACGAGGGTCCCGGAATCGACCCCTCCCACCACGACGCCGTGTTCGAGCGGTTCTGGCGGGGCGACGATGCCGGCAAGGGCCTCGGGCTGGGCCTCAGCATCGTCCGTCAGGTGGCGCAACGGCATGGAGGCACCGTCGATCTACGCTCGACGGTCGGCGTGGGATCGACCTTCACCATCCGGCTGCCCATGCCGATCTCGGTGGTGTGATCTGCTTTCGATCGATTTTCGGGCGAGCGACTAGATTTTGAGTGGAGAACGGGAGGCAGGAATGGCATCCGATCGCTGGGGCAGATCCCCGATCGACGAGTCGGCGACGCAGACCACACCGCTGCCCGCTGCTGCCGAGGGATCCGATGCCACGGTGACGTCGCCGTTCGAGGCACCATCGGGTGGGCCGCCCTCGACGACGCCGAGCGCCGCTCCCTTCGGGCAGTGGCCACCGCCGACGGCCGCCGGGCCCCCGGCACCGGGTACAGCCGTCGCCCTGACCGCCGACCCTGGCAGCCCGCCCCGGACGAACGGCACGGAGGGTGGGGGTACGCCCAGCCTCGCCACCGGGACAGCGCCGTCGTCGCCGCCGACCCGTCACCGGCCCGATGCCGCCGCGTCCCCGACCGCACCGCCCGCTACGCCCGCGCCGTCGTTGGTCGCGCCGCCTCCGGTGCAGAGCGTCACACCCGGACCCGGGTGGGGTTGGCGTGCGCTGGTGGCGTTCGTCGCCGGTGGTCTGCTGACCGGCGCCGGGTTCGCCATCGCCCAGCTCGACGGCGGAGACGACACCGCCGCCGGCGGCGGCGCCTCGGTGGAGGCGACCGAGGCGACCACCACCTCGACGGCCACCACCGGAACCTCCCCACCCGCCACGGTCGCGCCCAACGCCGCCAACCCCGCGGCCGCGGTCGCCGAGACGCTCGGACCCTCGGTCGTGCAGGTCGAGACGAACCTGGGCATCGGGTCCGGCGTCATCTACGACGATGGGCTGATCCTCACCAACCATCACGTCATCGACCGGGCCACCCAGGTGCGGATCCAGCTCAAGGACGGTCGGCGGCTGCCCGCCGAGGTGCTCGGTAGCGACGAGGCCGTCGACATCGCCGTCGTCTCGGTCGGGCCCGGCGAGGACCTCCCCATCGCGCCGTTGGCGACCGGCGAGCACCCGGTCGTCGGTCAGGTGGCGATCGCGATCGGCTCGCCGTTCCAGTTGCAGCAGACGGTGACCGAGGGGATCGTGTCGGCCGTCAACCGACCCGTGCCGACCGGTGGCGTCTACACCGCGATGATCCAGACCGACGCCCCGATAAACCCCGGCAACTCGGGCGGCGCCCTGGCCGACAGCCAAGGGCGGGTCATCGGCATCAACACCGCCATCCAGACCGATGGCAACTCGAACACGAACGCCGGTATCGGCTTCGCGATCCCGATCGACACCGCGATCAGCGTCGCCGACCGGATCGTCGCCGGTATCCCGATCCAAGCCGGGTTCCTGGGCGTGGAGGGTGGCCAATCGATCGACGGCGCGGCCGGCGTGCAGATCACCGCCATCACCGAGGGGAGCGCGGCCGAGGTGTCCGGCCTGCTCGTCGGTGACCTGATCGTCGCGATCGACGGCGCCCCGGTGACCGCATTCGAGGAGCTCGCCGGACTGGTCGTGGCGCAGGCTCCCGGCGACGTCGTCGAGTTGGACGTCGTACGCAACGGCCAACCGCTCACCCTCGAAGCCACGCTCGGCGCCCGCGACGACTGAGGGCGCTTGGCCGGCAAAACCGCTGGTCACTGGGTAGATCACCCACTTCAACATCGATGACCATGGGCTAGGGTCCTCGTAGGCGATGGGGGAGCATCACCTCTGCCCGCCGTGCCCAGGAGGGAAGCGCCTGAACGTCAGGCCGGACTGGGCGGAGGGACCGAATGCAGCAGTTCTTGGCATCGGCGTACGCGTCCGATCGATGGCGTCACCTCATCGTGGTGACCATCGACTCGCTCGCGTGGCTCGTCGCCCTCGCTGCCGCCTCCGCGACGCGTTATTCGATCTCCCGGTCCGAGGTCCACTGGGGCAACCTCCTGTCGCTGGTGCTCGTGGCCGTCGCGGTCACGGTGCTGCTGTCACGCTTGCCCGCGTTCCATCCTGGCCGATGCCGCCGTGGCTCGATCGACGACGCCCAGAGCGTGCTCACCGCCTGGACGATCGTGTCGCCCGTCGTGCTCATCGCCAACTACTTCGTCCTCGGGCGGCCGGTGCCCACCACGGCCCTCGCGCTCGGGTTGCCCCTGGCCCTGCTGGTGATGTTCGGCGCCCGGATCGGTTGGCGGGTCGGCTGTGAGCGTGTCCGTCGGCCGAGGCTGAACCCGAGCTCCAAGCGGGTGATCGTCTTCGGAGCCGGCGACGGCGGTGAGCAGATCATCCGGGCGATGCTGCGCGACCCGAGCGCCGAGTTCCACCCGGTGGCGATCCTCGACGACAACCACGAGCGGCGGAGCATCGGCGGGGTGCCGGGCTTCGGCGGCCGGAACGACATCGGCTCGGTGGCCGTCAAGGTCGAGGCCGACGTGCTCCTCATCGCCATCCCGAGCGCCGATTCGAAGCTGATCGCCGAGCTCGACGGGCTGGGCCGCTCCGCTGGGCTCGACGTGCGGGTGCTCCCGTCCGCTGCCGAGTTGCTCGGCATGCTGCAGGTGGGCGACATCCGCGAGCTGACGGAGTCGGATCTGCTCGGCCGTGCCGAGGTCGACGTCGACCTCGACGGCATCGCCGAGTACATCACCGGTCGGCGGGTGCTCGTGACCGGCGCCGGCGGCTCGATCGGCTCGGAGCTGTGTCGACAGGTCTCACAGCTCGACCCCGCAGCGCTGTTCATGCTCGACCGCGACGAGAGCGCCCTCCACTCGCTGCAGCTCTCGATCGAGGGGAAGGCGTTGCTCGACACGCCCTACCTCCTGGTGGCCGACATCCGGGACCGGGAACGGATGGAGGAGCTGTTCGCGGAGCACTCGTTCGACGTGGTCTTCCACACCGCGGCGCTCAAGCACCTGACGCTGCTGGAGCAGCATCCCGCCGAAGGGGTGAAGACCAACGTCCATGGCACGATCAACCTCGTCGACGCAGCGGTGCAGAACGGCGTTTCGGAGTTCGTGAACATCTCCACCGACAAGGCGGCCGATCCGACGAGCGTCCTCGGTGCCACGAAGCTCCTGGCCGAGCGGGTCACCACGCTCGCCGCCGCGAACACGGGCCTCCGCTACCTCTCGGTGCGGTTCGGCAACGTGCTGGGGAGCCGGGGCTCGGTGCTCCCGACGTTCCGCCAGCAGATCGCCCGGGGCGGCCCGGTCACGGTGACCCATCCCGACGTCACCCGATTCTTCATGACGATCCCCGAGGCCGTCCGGCTCGTGCTCCAGGCCGGTGCCATCGGGCGGGGCGGCGAGATCATGATCCTCGACATGGGCGAGCCGGTGAAGATCGTCGACGTCGCTCGCCGTCTCATCGACCAGAGCGGCAAGCGGATCGACATCACGTTCACCGGGCTCCGCACCGGCGAGAAGCTCCACGAGATACTGGTGGCCCACGGCGAGATGGGGCGCACCCGCGAGCACCCGCTCATCAACCACGCACGGGGATCGACCGAGCTCGCCATCCACGACCACGTCGACCTCGACGAGCCCGGTCGCTCGATCGTCCTGTCCGCCGCCGCCGAGCTCTGCGACGACCGGGTGGTCGAGATGGCGAACTACGCGAGCTGAACGACCCCGGCCGGGTGACCCGCCGGCCGCTGCCACGACTCGCCGTCGGCCCGACACGCTCCGCCCTGTCCGGGACCGGGGCGGAGAAATATAGGCTCGGAGTCAATGGATCCCATCGTTCTGATCGTCATCATCGCCGTCGCCGTGCTCGTCATCGGGGGCGGCGCGTTCGTCGCCCTGCGGAGCCGGGGCCGCGACCTCGAGCTCGAGCCGACCGACCGCGATGGCCGGGGTGGTCTCGGCACGGTCGAGGTCGACACCGAGGAGCACGAGGCGGTCCCCACCGGGCGCTCGTCCGATACCGGGGGAACCGTCACGATCGAGGCCCCGCTCGACGACATCCCTGTCGTCGACCTCGAGTCCCCGCCCGAGGCCCCGGTCGAGGAGGCGCTCGTCAAGCCGACGTTCGTCGAGCGGCTCGGCAAGGCCCGGTCGGCGTTCACCGGCTACCTCGGCGGCCTGGTGGGACTGTCCAGGATCTCCGACGACGACTGGGAGGAGCTCGAGGAGGCGCTGATCCAGGCCGACGTCGGCGTCGCCGCCTCGATGTCGCTCATCGAGGACGTCCGGAACGAGGCCGCCGACACCGGCGCCGAGGACGGTGCGGCCGTGCTGGGGCTGCTCAAGGCCCGGATGCACCGTGAGCTCGACGGCAAGGACCGATCGCTGAACATCGTCGACGGCGAGACCAACGTGTGGCTGTTCGTGGGGGTGAACGGCGTCGGCAAGACCACCACCATCGGGAAGGTCGGGAAGCGGCTGGCGCTCGAAGGCCGCAAGCCGTTGATGGCGGCCGGCGACACGTTCCGGGCCGCCGCTGCCGAGCAGCTCACCATGTGGTCGGAGCGGGCCGGGGCGGAGATCGTGCGAGGCAACGAGGGTGGCGATCCGTCAGCGGTGATCTTCGACGGCGTCGCGGCAGCCGCCGCCCGGGGCTGCGACATCGTCCTCGCCGACACCGCCGGCCGTCTCCACAACAAGGCGAACCTGATGGACGAGTTGGCCAAGGTGCGCCGGGTCGCCGACAAGGATCCGGGGCACGTCTCCGAGGTGCTCCTCGTGCTCGACGCCACCACCGGGCAGAACGGCATGGCCCAGGCCAAGGTCTTCACCGAGGCGGTCGACGTGACCGGGGTGGTGCTCACCAAGCTCGACGGTTCGGCCAAGGGCGGCATCGTGTTCGCCATCGAGTCCGAGCTCGGTATCCCCGTGAAACTGGTGGGCCTCGGTGAGAAGGTCGGCGACCTCGTCGACTTCGAGCCCACCGAGTTCGTCGACGCCCTGTTCGAGTGAGGGGTTGCGTGAGCCGTGCGACGACGGGGTCGGCCCAGCGCATCGGCCGTCACGTCGTAGACTGAGGGCAGCATGTTCGAGACACTGACCGACAAGTTCGAAGGCATCTTCAGCCGTCTGGGCAAGAAGGGGCGCCTCACCGAGGCCGACGTCGACGAGGCCCTCCGGGAGATCCGGGTGGCGCTCCTCGAAGCCGACGTCAACCTCTCGGTGGTCAAGGGCCTCCGAGCCCGGATCAAGGAACGGGCCGTGGGGGAGGAGGTCCACCAGGCCCTCAACCCGGCCCAACAGGTCATCAAGATCGTCAACGAGGAGCTCACCGCCAGCCTCGGCGGCGAGACGATCAAGATCACCTACGCCCCCAGGCCGCCGACCGTGATCCTGATGGCCGGCCTCCAGGGCTCGGGCAAGACCACGTCGTCGGCGAAGCTCGCCCGATGGTTCAAGAGCCAGGGCCGCAACCCGATGATGGTCGGCGCCGACCTCCAGCGACCGGCGGCGGTCGAGCAGTTGCAGACCCTGGGCCGGAGCATCGAGGTCCCGGTCTACAGCCAGCCGACGAACCCGGTCGAGGTGGCCCGAACCGCGATCGACGAAGCCCGCGCCGCCGGGCGCGACGTCGTCATCGTCGACACCGCCGGCCGGCTGGCGATCGACGAGGAGTTGATGGAGGAGGTCCGCCAGATCTCCGACGCCGTCCAGCCCGACTACACGTTCCTCGTCGTCGACGCCATGACCGGCCAGGATGCCGTCAACACCGCCCAGGCCTTCCACGACAAGCTCGAGCTCGACGGTGTCATCCTCACCAAGCTCGACGGCGACGCCCGAGGTGGTGCCGCGCTGTCGGTGAAGGAGGTCGTCGGCCGCCCGATCGCGTTCGCCGCCACCGGCGAGAAGCTCGAGGACTTCGACCTGTTCCATCCCGAGCGGATGGCGAGCCGCATCCTGGGCATGGGCGACATGCTCACGCTGATCGAGAAGGCCGAGCAGACCTTCGAGCAGGAGGAGGCCGAGGAGGCGGCCGCCCGGATGCTCGAGGGCCAGTTCACCCTCGATGACTTCCTCGAGCAGATGCAGCAGATCAAGAAGATGGGTCCGCTGCAGAATCTCGTCGGCATGCTGCCCGGCCTGCCGAAGGAGATACGCGACGTCGACATCGACGACCGGGAGATCGGCAGGATCGAGGCGATCATCCGATCGATGACACCGATCGAGCGGGCCGATCCGAAGATCATCGACGCCTCCCGCCGCTCCCGCATCGCGAAGGGCTCTGGCACGAATCCCACCCAGGTCTCCGGCCTCATCACGCAGTTCAGCGAGATGCAGAAGATGATGAAGCGGTTCGGCGGCATGGGTACCAAGAAGATGAAGGGCGGTCGTAAGAACAAGAAGAAGGGCAAGGGCGGCGGCCGCACCACGCCCAAGGGCGGCGGTCGGGTCACAGCCAAGGGCGGCGGGGCCGGCAAGCGACAGGGCAAGGGCGGTCGCGTCACGCCGAAAGGCACCAAGGCCGGCAAGGCACCGCTCATGCTCCCCGGTCTCGACCGGCTGGACATGGACGACCTCGACCGCCTCGCCGACGAGCTCGACTCCCGCTCCTGACCCGACCCGGGCAGATCGTGCGGGAGTGGAGGCTCCTGACTGCTCGGGTAGCCTCAGGGGTCGTTCTATTCGCAGCTATGTAGAGAGAGACTGTCGTGGCCGTTCGACTCCGCCTGATGCGGATGGGAAAGAAGAAGCAACCGACCTACCGAGTCGTTGCCGCCGATCGCCGCTCCCCCCGCGACGGTCGATTCATCGAGATCGTCGGTACCTACAATCCCCGCCAGGAGCCGTCGGAGATCCTGATCGACAACGCGAAGGCGGTCGGTTGGCTCCGTGAAGGGGCCCAGCCCAGCGAGCGGGTCCGCAAGCTGCTGGAGATCTCCGGTGCATGGGCGGCCTACACGAGCGGCCGCACCCGGGAGGAGCTCGAAGCCGAAGCGGCCGCCGCCGCAGCGGCCGAAGCCGCCGATGAGGAGCCTGCCATGAGTGGCGGCCCAGCGGCCGCTCCCGCGAGCGGCACGGCCGAAGCGCCCGCCGAGGAATCGGCAGGTGTCGAGGCGTGACCGCCTCACCGGCTCCGACCGCCGAGGCGGTCCTGCTCCACCTCTGCCGATCGGTCGTCAGCAACCCCGACGACGTGTCGATCGAAGCCACCGCCGACGGTGACCGCGTCAGGCTCGATGTCACCGTCAACAACGACGACATGGGTCGGGTCATCGGACGGCGCGGTCGGGTCGCCTCAGCGATCCGTACCGTTGTCGGTGCCGCTGCGGCGAAGGACGGCGTGACCACCGAGGTCGAGTTCGTCGAGTGAGCCCGTCCCCTCGTCGACGATGACGGGCGCCGACGGCCAGAGCCCAGATTCCGAGGCCATCACCGATATCGATGTCGATACGTCGGCCGACGCCCTCTGGCTGGAGGTCGGCACGATCGGCAGGGCACACGGCCTCAAGGGCGAAGTCGTCGTCGACTTCGTCACCGACCGGACCGAGGAGCGGACCCAGGCCGGTGCCGAGCTCCGACTGGGCGCCCGGACCCTGGTTGTCGCCACTGCCAGGCCCCATCAGCGGAAGTGGCTCGTCCGTTTCGAAGGCGTGGGCGATCGCAGCGCCGCAGAGAAGCTCCGCGGCGGCGTTCTCGAGGCCGAGGCGCTCGATGACCCCGATGCGCTCTTCGTCCACGATCTCATCGGCAAGACCCTCATCGACCAGCACGGCACCCGGCACGGTTCGGTCGTCGCCGTGGTGGAGAACCCGGCGTCGGACCTCCTCGAACTGGAGGACGGCCGGCTGGTTCCGCTCGTGTTCGTGGTCGACACGGACGGTGACGGCGACGGGGATGACGACGCCGACGGGATCGACGACGACGTGATTCTCGTGTCGGTGCCACCCGGACTCCTCGACGACGACACGCTCGGGTGACGCACCGGTGCGGATCGACATCCTCACCATCTTCCCTGAGTTGGTCCAGGGCTTCGCGTCGGCGAGCCTGCTGGGCAAGGCCCGGGAGCGCGGCCTGATCGACGTTCGCGTGCACGACCTGCGATCCGTGGCGACCGATCCCCATCGGTCGGTCGATGATGCGCCGTTCGGCGGCGGGGCCGGCATGGTGCTGAAACCGGAGCCGATCTTCGCCACCGTCGAGGCGGTCGACCCGCCCCGACCGCTGCTCTACCTGTCACCCGCAGGCCGCACGTTCGACCAGTCCTACGCCAACGAGCTCGCCGCCACCGACGGCTTCAGCCTCCTGTGCGGCCGCTACGAAGGGGTCGACGAGCGGGTCCGCCAGCATCTCGTCGACGGGGAGCTGTCGATCGGCGACTACGTGCTCGCCGGCGGGGAGGTGGCCGCTGCGGTCGTGCTCGAGGCGGTTGGTCGGCTGGTACCCGGCATGGTCGGCAACCACGAATCGGTCACCGACGACTCGTTCAGCGACGGCCTGCTCGAGTATCCGCACTACACCCGCCCGGCCGATTTCCGCGGCTGGGCGGTTCCCGAGGTGCTGACGTCGGGCGACCACGGTCGGGTCGCCCGATGGCGCCGGGCGAACGCCCTCGCCCGAACGATCGACGAGCGGCCCGACCTGATCGAGCGTCGCGGCGGTCTGACCGACGAGGACCGCGCCCTCTTGGCCGAGTTCGACCTGCCGGCGAGCTGACCGCGCTGGTTCACCTCGTTCACGGACTCTCGCCTCGTTCACGGCGGGCCGGGTGGGAGTCGGAACCGGCGGCCGTAGCATAGATGAGCCCACCAGACCGACGAATCCAGGATCAGCACGATGAACCCCACCGAACTTGTCGAGCAGGCACAGCTTCGCGACGACATCCCCGATTTCGCTGCGGGCGACACGGTCAAGGTTCACGTGAAGGTCGTCGAGGGCAACCGCGAACGGGTCCAGGTCTTCGAGGGCGTCGTGATCGCCCGCCGGGGCTCGTCGGTGCGGGAGTCGTTCACCGTCCGCAAGCTCAGCTTCGGGGTCGGGGTCGAGCGCTCGTTTCCTCTCCACTCGCCGATCATCGACAAGATCGAGGTCGTGACCCGCGGCGATGTCCGCCGGGCCAAGCTGTACTACCTGCGCGACCGTGTCGGGAAGGCCGCCAAGGTCAAGGAGAAGCGCGACAACTGACCGGCCGGTGCCCCGGGATCCGGCGGCGCCCGTCTCGCAGGGGCCAGCCCTGCCGTTCATCCGAGTTCCGCCGATGCGTCGGCGAGATGGAGGGAGCGGTGGTGGCGAACCTCGAGGTCGGCCGCAACGGCGAAGACCTCGCCGCGGCGTGGTACGAGGGTGCGGGCTACCGGATCCTCGACCGGAACTGGCGGTGTCGATCCGGCGAGCTCGACCTGATCGCCGCACGCGACGGCCTGGTGGTCTTCTGCGAGGTCAAGACCCGCACGTCGGGTCGCTTCGGGACCGGCGCCGACGCGGTCGACTGGCGGAAGCAGCGCAGGGTGCGGGCGCTGGCGGTGGCGTGGCTCCAGGCATCCTCACGGCACTATCCCGATGTCCGCTTCGATGTGGCCGCCGTCGACGGCGGCGGCTCGGTGACGGTGATCGAGGGCTGCTTCTGAGCGACCTGGTCGCCGTGCTCAGCCGCTCAGGCCGCCGCCCCGAGGCCCAGCCTGGGTTGGAGGAACTCGGCGATCCTGGCGATCGCCTCGTCCGACTCCGGCACGTACCCGGCCGAGCCGTGCCACACGTGGACCATGTCGGGCCACACCTCCAGGACGGCCTCACCCCCCGCCTCGTCGATCTTGGCCGCCAACCGGTTGGCGTCGTCGAGGAGCACCTCCGCATCGCCGACGTGGATCAGCATCGGCGGCAGGTTGCCGAGCTCGGCGTGGAGCGGGGCCGCCAGCGGATCCCGGAGGTCGCCGTCGTCGCCGACGAACAGCGCAGCGATCCTCGCGAGGCTGCCCGCTGAGACCATCGGGTCGGCGGCGGCTCTCGTCACCGCGGACTCACCGGTGGCCTCGAGATCGATCCACGGCGAGATCGCCACCGCGCCGGCGGGAAGCGGGTCCCCGGCCTCCCGCAACGCCACCAACGTGGCGACGGTCAGACCGCCACCTGCCGAATCGCCGGCTATCGCCACCCGGGCCGGATCGAACCCCTCGGTCCCCACCAGGCCCCGATATGCGGCGACCGCGTCCTCCACGGGGGCCGGGTGCGGATTCTCGGGGGCGAGCCGATAGTCGGCTGCGAAGACCCGACAGCCCATCGCCCGGGCCAGGTGGCCGAGCAGGTTCCGATGGGAGTCCACCGATCCGGCGACGTAGCCGCCGCCGTGCAGGTACAGCAGCGCGGCCGACGGGTCGGCCCCGTCGGCATCGATCCACTCGCCGTCGACACCACCGACCTCGGCCTTCGTGCCGGTCACCCCGTCGCCGAGTCGGCCTCCGACCGCGTCCATGTTCCTGCGCATCGATGCCACGTTCACCCGGTCGTCGGGCGGGCGGTTCTGCTCGAGGAGGGCGAGGAACTTTTCGAACTGCTTGCTGGCCATGGGCCAAGTATCGGTCGCCAGCTCACCGCGGGCCACTCCGCTCTCGGCGGCATGGCCCCGGTGGCGTCCGAGCTCGGACCGGTGGCCGGTCAGCTCGCCACGAGCGCAGGAACCCGATCGCGGGGTCGGCCGATGATGGCCGTGTCGCCCCGCACCACCACCGGTCGCTGCAGGAGCCTCGGGTGCGCCACCAGGAGGTCGATGACGACGTCGGGATCGGCCAGGGTCGACTCGTCGAATCCGTTCTCGCCGACGACGGTGTCCTTGAAGAACTTGTCACGCCTGACGAGATCGGCCGGATCGTCCTCTAGCTTCGCCACGATCCCCTCCAGCGTCGGACGGTCGGGCTTCTCCTTCAGGTAGAGAACGACGTCGTGGTCGACGCCGGCATCGTTCAGCACATCCAGTGCTGCCTTGGAGCTACTTCAATTCGGGTTGTGGTAGATCGTGTACTCGGCCATGAGGTGCATGGTAGGCGGCAGGGTCCGGCTCAGTACCGGTTCCGGCGATTGTTCCAGCACCCCCGATGCCAGTGCCGGCGCAGGTCCGGGGCATCCACCGGAACGGCGACCATGTGGCCCTGACCGGGCGGGATGTCGCGGTTGCAGCCCGGACACAGGTACGACTTCGTCGCCTGGTAGGGCTGCACGTAGCGCACCTCCACCTCGTCGGCGTCCGAGGGATCGGGCCGACGGCCTTGTCGACCCCTGCTCACGTCGAGGTCACCGGGTTCAGGCCATCGCCCAGGCGAGGAGGCCGAGCACGACCACGACACCCAGTCCGACGTACCAGAAATCGAAGGCCGACCTCTTATGCTTCCGGGTTGGATCGAACCCCATGGGAGCAGTATGGCCAGGCGCTCACGCCGTCGTGCGGATCGGCACACACCGCCCAATCGGCACGACCGGCGCGCCTCGACGCGGGTGCGACTGCTCGTGATGACGGCTGCGGTGGTCGGCGCCGGCGTCGCCTGTGCGGCCGGCGACATCCCCGAGGTGCCCGCCGACGACGAGCAACTGGTCGAGGGGCGGGCCCTCTGGGCCACGAACTGCGTGAACTGCCACGGCAGCGACGGCAGCGGCGGCGTCGGTACGAAGCTGAACGACGGCGCCCTGCTCGACCTGTACCCCACCGCCGAGGAACAACGCCTGGTGGTCGTGGAGGGCCGGCGGGCGATGCCGGCCTTCGGCGACAAGTTCACCGACGAGGAGCTCGACGCGGTCCTCCGCTACACCCGCGAGATCATCGCCGGCGATCCGTAGCCGGCGATCGAGGGCCGGTCAGGCGAGGAACTCGCCGAGGAGGATGACCGTCGCGTCGACCTCGGCCGGCGCCACGATCGACACCGCCCCGTTCTCGATCGCGACCGCGGTGGCGCCGAGTTGGCCGGGGATGCCGGCCCGTGGCGCCAGGGTGAGGAGCGCCACCGCCGAGTCGGTGCGCAGCCCACGCACGGTGACGGGGACGTCGGCAGCGAGCGCACCGTCGTGAATCGGACGTGGCCCCGACGACACGAAGAGTCCGGAGCGCGCGGCGGCAGCGCCGGCACCGGTGAAGTACCCGACCACCTCGACGGTGAGCCTGGCGCCCCCCTCGTAGCGCAGCGCGGCCAACCGCTCGTCGTTCGGCTCGAGGAGCACCAGGCTCCGCCGCACCCGGTCGTCACCCGTGGTGGGCGCCCACATGAGCATCTGGTCGTAGGCGTCGGGCGACGGACCGAGGCGGACCACGCCCCCGTCGGCGCCCACGTCGGCGGTGATCACGGCGAGCACGGCGCTCGCGTTGCGGAGCTCCCGTCGACCGGTGGTGAGCTGCGCGAGGGTGTCGGCATCGAGCGCGGGCTCGTCGGGCTCAGCTTCGTCGGGCTCAGGCTCGGCGGGCTCAGGCTCGTCGAGGGCGAGGTCGAGCTCGCGCCCATCGGTGGCGGTTTCGAGCTCGGCCACCACGATCGGCGCCACCGGCACGAACCGGCCGGCGGCGACCGGCCCGTCCACGGGCTCGAACCTGCCGACCACGTCCACCACGACGGCGCCTCCTGCGGTGGACCGAACCGCCACGTCGCCACCGTCGATCGGCACCGTCACGAGGTTGGTCGTCGTCGCCCCGGGCGAGGGGAGTCGGGCGGCCTCGACCACACCCCCGCCCCCGTCGAGCAGGACAGAGCCCGCCTCGTCCGCTCCCATCACCGTCACCGAGGCCACGATCGCCGTCACGTTGCCGGCATCGGCCACCCGGAACACGAGCGATCCGCCACCCGGCGCCGGGTCGCCGTCTCGGGTGTCGATCACCCGAACCGCCGCCTGTGCCACCAACCGGGCCGACCCTGGCGGCACCACCGTCCCGGTCGCCCCCGGTAGTTCCTCGACCGCCCGGTCCGCCTCGGCGGTGTCGTCGACGGGAGTCGATTCGCCGGTGGACTCGCCACCGCGGCCCACCACATCGCTCGAGGCGGCACCGTTCGATGTCCCGGGCCCGCTGGTCAGCGCGGTCGGCGGTAACCGGTCCACCTGGCCCAGCGCCGCGGTGGTGGCGAGCGCCACCACCGCGGCGACCGTCAGGGCGATCGGCCAGACCGGTCGACGCCGGCCGGCCCCGATGGCGCCCGCCATCCGCTCGATCGGGGCCCGGTTCGGGTCGTTCATCGCATCGTCCTCCGTCTGGTGCGGGCCAGCCATCGCCTGGCGACCGGGCGCCTTCGTCGGCCATCCGTCGATGACGCCCTCGATCACCGCTACGGACCGCAGCCGGGAATCGGTTCGCGCCGGTTCGGCGCCCGACGACGCGTCCAGCCTCCCTCAGCTGTCACACCCGCCATCTAGAGTGAACGAATCGGTCGCCGCTCCTGGCGGCCACTCCTCACAGCCCCGGCTGTCGCAAGATCCACCGCAGCTCTCGCTGCGCTGAGCGCTCGGGGCGGACGCCATCGCCGGCGTGCCCGAGCGGAGGAGGAGTCACCGAATGTACGCAACCGTTCCCTCGGCGGTCGTCGAAGGCGTCGACGGCCACGCTGTCAGCGTCGAAGTGCACGTCAGTAGCGGCCTGCCCAGCTACACGCTCGTCGGCATGCCCGACGCCGCTTGTCGGGAATCCCGAGATCGGGTCCGGGCGGCGATCCTCTCGAGCGGGTTCGAGTGGCCCGGTCGACGGGTCACGATCAACCTGGCCCCCGCCGGTCTCCGCAAGCAGGGCGCCGCTCTCGACCTGCCGATCGCGCTCGGGATCCTGGCGGCGTCGGAGCAGCTCGACGCGAGCGCGCTCACCGTGATCGGTGCGGTCGGCGAGCTCGGTCTCGACGGTTCCGTCCGCCCCGTCGCCGGCCTCGTCTGTCTCGCCGGTGCGGTACCGGCCGCCGAGGTGGTGGTCCCCGCCGACGGCGCGGCGGAGGCGGCCGTCGTCCGGCCAGACAGCGTTCGGGCCGCTCGCTGCCTCCGGTCGGTGGTCGAGGCGATCACCTGTGCCGGCCCGCCGCTGGACCTCGTGCGTCCGGAGCCGGTCGGCGGCCACGAATCCGCCGTGCGCGACCTCGCCGACGTCCGGGGTCAGCCCATGGCCCGGTGGGCGATCGAGATTGCGGCAGCCGGCGGGCATCATCTGCTGCTCGTCGGTCCGCCGGGTTCTGGCAAGACGATGCTGGCCAGTCGGCTCGTGGGCGTGCTGCCGGATCTCGACCCGTGCACGGCGCGGCTCGTCACCCAGGTCCACTCGGCGGCCGGGGTCGGGCGGGGCCGTGGGCTGATCCGACGTCCGCCGCTGCGGGCACCCCACCACGGGGCCTCGCTGGTGTCGCTCGTCGGCGGGGGCACAGCGTCGCTGCGGCCGGGCGAGATCAGTTGTGCGCACGGCGGCGTGCTGTTCCTCGACGAGCTCGGTGAGTTCTCACCGAGCGCGCTCGACGCGCTCCGGCAACCGTTGGAGGAGGGTCAGGTGCGGATCGCACGGGCGTCGCGTGCGATCACCCTGCCCGCCCGGTTCCAGCTCGTGGCGGCGATGAACCCGTGCCCGTGCGGCGAAGGCGGCACGACCGGAAGGTGCCGGTGCTCCGAGGCCTCCCGGGCGAGGTATGCCAGGCGGCTCTCGGGCCCGCTCCTCGACCGCTTCGACATCCGGGTGGAGGTGCGGCCCCCGTCGTCGCACCTGCTGCTCGACGGGCCGCCCGAGGAGTCGAGCTGCGCGGTCGCGGCGCGGGTGGCGGCAGCACGGGCGGCTGCGGCGGCCCGGGGCTTCCCCTGCAATGCTGCGATCCCGCCCGGCCTGCTCGAGGAGCTGGCGCCGCTCACCCCGGCGGCGAAGGACGTGTTCCGGGCGGCGCTGGAATCGGGCCGCCTCACCGGTCGCGGTCTGGCCAGGATCAGAACCGTGGCCAGAACCATCGCCGACCTGTTCGGCGTCGACGAGATCGACCACGACATCGCCGCCACCGCCCTCTCGCTCCGGGCGTGCCCGAGCTCGATCCTGGGGATGGGTCGATGACCGATGTCGGCGAGCTGAGCGCTCGGCTCGGGCTCCTCGGGCTTTCGATGATGGGTCCGTCCCGGGCCGCATGGCTGCTGGCCGAGAACACGGCGGTCGAGGTGCTCGCCCACCTTCGGGCCGGTCGGCTCCCGCCGACCGCACGGCCCCGGCCCCCGGGCGTCGCCGACGCGCTGGTCGGCGAGTGGATCGACGGCGCACGATCGCTCGACGAGACCGCGGGCTTCGAGTCGTGCACCCGGCTCGGCATCGAGCTCGTCGCCCCGCTCGACCCTCGTTGGCCCCTCGCTGGCGATCCGGAGCCTCCCGGGTTGCTCTTCGCCCAGGGCTGCATCGACCTGCTCGGTCGCCGACCGGCCGTGGCCATCGTGGGTACCCGCCGCTGCTCGACCATCGGGCGGACCGTGGCCCGTCGGTTCGGCGGCGAGCTCGCCGAAGCGGGCGTGGCGGTGGTGAGTGGGTTGGCGTCGGGCATCGACGGCGCGGCCCACGAGGGGGCGCTGAGCACCGGTCCCGGTGGTGCGGTGGCGGTGGTGGGGAGCGGGCTCGACGTGATCTATCCCAGGGTGAACGCCGCGCTGTGGCGGCGGGTCGCCCGGGACGGCCTGCTGCTCTCCGAAGCGCCGCCCGGTGCGCGCCCGGAGCGCTGGCGCTTCCCGGCCAGGAACCGGCTGATCGCGGCGCTGGCCGACGTCGTCGTGGTGGTCGAGTCGCACCGGGCCGGCGGCTCGCTGCTCACGGTGGGGGAGGCCGCCGACCGCGGCGTCACCGTCATGGCGGCGCCCGGGGCGGTCACCAACCCCGCAGCGGTCGGCTCGAACCAGCTGCTGATCGACGGGGTGCCACCTGCCTGCACGACCCAGGACATCCTCGACCAGTTGTCGTGGCCGACCGCCCCGGCGGCGGACACGACCGTCGGCGTGGCGGGCGGTGAGTCCCCCGACGGCGGGTTCCCGTCGAAACCGGTGCCGCCGGTCTCGGGTCTGGCCGCAGCGATGCTCGCCGACCTGTCGGCCGGCGCCGTCCACGTCGACGACCTGTTGCTGACCCACCGGGTTCCGATCCCCCAGCTCCTGTCGGCGGTCGACGAGCTCGAGCGGCACGGGCTCGCCACCCTCGACGGATCCACGCTCGTCGGCCGATCGGCCGCTGACAGCTCCAGCCACAAGCAGTGACACATGTCACTTTGAGTGGTTGAAGCGATACCGTGCGAGCCTCGTGCATCCCGTCACTCCTGCTCGTCGCCGGTACCTCCGCGCCCTCGGCTTCGAGGCCGGTGACCACGGATCGACGTCCGCTTCCCGGGCCGATCGACCGGCCGAATCCCCGCCATGTTCAGACAATCCCACCTCGGTTGCTCACTTTGAGTGGTTCAGCTCCGACGGAGAGTGGGCACGGTCGCCGCGGATCCCTGGATCCCAGCCGACCGCGCCCCCTCCTACTGATCCACACACCTTGGCGGGACACGTGGCAATCGACTCAGAGACGGATCTCGACGGCACCTGGGCGCGCTTCAAGGCGCGCGGTGACCAAGCCGACCGTGACCAGCTCATCATCTACTACGCACCGCTCGTGAAGTATGTCGCCGGGCGCGTCGCCGCCGGACTGCCCCAGAGCGTCGACCAGGCCGACCTGGTCAGCTACGGCATGTTCGGATTGATCGACGCGATCGCGAAGTTCGATCCTGGTCGCGGCTACAAGTTCGAGACCTACGCCATCTCGCGGGTCAAGGGCGCGATGCTCGACGAGCTCCGCTCGATCGACTGGGTCCCACGGTCGGTCCGCTCGAAGGCCAAGTCGGTCGAGCGAGCGATGGCGAAGCTCGAGGCGCGGTTCCATCGCGCCCCGACCGACCGCGAGATCGCCGACGAGCTCGACCTCTCGCTCGATCAGCTCAACGGCATCTACAACCAGATCTCCTCGCTGGGGGTCGTGGCGCTCGACGAGATGTTGTCGTTCAACGGGAGCGAGAGCCTCACCTTCGGCGACACCCTCGCCGATCGGTCCGATGGGCCCGGCGGGATCTACGAACGGGTCGAGATGCGGCAGCTGCTGGCCGACGCCATCAACCGGATGACCGAGCGCGAGAAGATCGTTCTCACGCTCTACTATTACGAGAACATGACCCTGGCGGAGATCGGTGGCGTCCTCGGCGTCACCGAGAGCCGTGTGTGTCAGATCCACACGAAGTCGGTGCTCCAGCTGAAATCGAAGTTGAGCGCGATGGAGCGCGAGTCGGCCTGAGCCTGGGCCCCAGACACCACCTTCCCCCTAGTCACCGCCCGATGGCCGGATCGGCGCGCGAGCGTGCGCCGACGGAACCGGACCTCGGGTGCAACCAGCGGAGGGTCGCTCCATGCCCGTTCGTCATGACACGATCGCCCGGTTTCTCACCGCGGTCGCAGTGTCGTTGCTCACCGTAGTCCTCGGCTCACCGCCGGCCAGCGGGGACACCGCCGGGCCGACAGCGGCCGAGTGTCGATGGCTGGCCCCGGTCGAAGCGCCGATCGTCGATCCGTTCCGGCCTCCGCCCCACCCGTTCGGCGCCGGTGGCAACCGTGGCCTCGAGTTCGGAACCGTCGGCTCGGAACCGGTGGTGGCCGTCGACGATGGCCGAGTGACCTTCGCCGGTCCGGTCGGGGGTGAGCGCTGGCTGGTGATCACCCATCCCAGCGGTCTCCGCTCCACCTACGGACCGCTCGACACGATCGCTGCGGTCCGGGGTCAGGCGCTGGTCGCCGGAGCGGTCATCGGATCCGCCGGTCCGGGCCTCCACCTCACCGCCCGGTCGGCCGACCGGTACCTCGATCCGGCGCCCCTCCTCGATGGTCGCTGCGGTCGGGCTCGGCTCGTCGTCGGACCCACGGGGCGGGCCCCGGCGGGAGCCGCCGGCGGACGGGCCGTGCTGCGTCGTGGCCGCGGGCTGGCGCCCGGCGTCGTGCGCTCGACAGGCGTGTTTGGCCGGAACCTGCAGCTACACTGACGAGCTGCCGAGAACGGGCCCGGCGGTCCCGCCAGCACGTCGTCGGCAGACCACCTCACCTTTCAACGCACCATTCGCCATCGACAACGCACGGCCGATCAGAATCCACGGTCTCCTGGGTGTCGCAACGGGTTCGCTCGCAGGTCCTGACCTCGTGCGGCCCGGTCTCCCGGGAGCATGGTCGGTCCAGACAACCGGAGGAATCCCGTGACCGCAGTCGTCACCATGAAGCAGATGCTCGAGGCCGGCGTCCATTTCGGCCATCAGACCCGCCGCTGGAACCCGAAGATGAAGCGGTTCATCCACGGCGACCGCAACGGGGTCTACATCATCGACCTGGAGGAGACCCTCCGACGGATCGAGCGGGCCTACACCTTCGTTCGCGACACGGTTGCCGACGGCGGCACCGTCCTCTTCGTCGGCACCAAGAAGCAGGCCCAGGAGCCGATTCGGCGCTATGCCCGCTCGGTCGGCATGCCGTATGTCGATCAGCGTTGGCTCGGCGGGATGCTCACCAACTACCAGACGATCTCCAAGCGGGTCGGGAAGCTCCTCGAGTACGAGCGGATGCGGGCCGCTGGCGACTTCGAGGAGATGCCGAAGAAGGAGGCCCTCCGCTACAGCCGGGAGCTGCAGAAGCTCGACCGCAACATAGGTGGGATCAAGACGATGGCCAAACTGCCATCGGTCGTGTTCGTGCTCGACACGATCCAGGAGCACATCGCGGTGACCGAGGCCCGGAAGCTCGGCATCCCGATCGTCGCCGTCGTCGACACGAACTGCGACCCCGACCTGATCACCTACCCGATCCCCGGCAATGACGACGCGATCCGCTCGGCCGAGCTGATGACCCGCGTCATCGCCGAGGCGGTGGCGGAGGGCAAGATGATCGACGCCAGCCGCAGCGGGATCGATCCCGAGGCCGACCGCGAGCGCACGGCCGATGAGGAGGCCGCAGTGGCGATGGCCCAGGCCGAGGCCCGCCAGCAGGCGGCGGCGGAAGCAGCCGCCCGCGAGGCACGGCTGGCCGCGGCCAGCGCGGCCACCGCCGAGGCGGCACCGGCCGATCCGAGTCCCGCCGCCGCAGCGCCGAGCGAGGCACCGGCGACGTCGGCACCGGCACCGGCACCGGCACCCGCTCAGAGCGAGCAGGGAACGGCCGAGGCCGCAGCTCCGCCGGAGGTCGTAGCCCCTGCGCCCACCCCCGAACCAGCGGCGCAACCGGCCGCGCCCGGTGAAGCCGAAGCCACCGGAACCCCGTCGGATCGCGACGGCAACGGCGCGGCCTAGCCCGACCCCACGCAACGAGGACGAGAACCATGCCTGCATTTGGTGCAAAGGACGTACAGGAGCTCCGGAGGGCGACCGGGGCCGGGATGATGGACGCCAAGAAGGCACTCACCGAGGCCGACGGCGACTTCGAGGGTGCCACCCAGATCCTCCGGGAGAAAGGCCTGGCCAAGGCAGCCGGCCGCGGCGACCGGGAGAACGCCGAGGGCGTGGTCGCCATCGCAGCCGACGACGGTGTGGCGTCACTCGTGCACCTCAAGTCGGAGACCGACTTCGCCGCCAAGTCCGACGACTTCCGCCGCATCGCCCAGGAGCTCGCCGACCTCGTGCTCGCCGACGGCCCGGACGCGGTCAAGACCAAGGACGCCGAGATCGAGGACCTCAAGCTCACGGTCAAGGAGAACATCGACATCGGAGCGGTGGTCCGCTACGAGAAGGCGTCGGACGCGATCATGGACGCCTACCTCCACGGCGACGGCCGGGCCGGGGTGCTGATCGAAGGCGTCGGGGTCGACGTCGACACGCTGCACCAGATCGCGCTCCACATCGCCTTCGCCAAGCCCAGCTACCTCAGCCGCGACGACGTGCCGGCCGAGGAGGTGGCGAAGGAGGAAGCCGCCCTGTTGGAGATCACGAAGGCCGAGGGCAAGCCGGAGCAGGCGTGGCCCAAGATCGTCGAGGGTCGCCTCAACTCGTGGTTCGGCGAGCGCGTGCTCCTCGAGCAGGGCATGTTCGGTGAGAAGGAGACCGTGGCGTCGGTCGTCGGAGACGGCTCGCTGACCCGGTTCACCCTCGCCGCGGTGGGCGGCTGACCTCACCCTGCGGGCGTCGTGGGTGAGTCGATCGTCGGTGCCCGGAGGGCTCCGACGGCTCGGCCCGACTACACTCGGTCAGGCCACAAACCACGCACGCGCCCGGTGCGCTGCGGCGAGCGTCGCATCGCACCGCATCCCTGCCCCCCGACCCAGGAGACCCCTTGAGCGACGACGGCCCGAAACCACGCTGGCGGCGAATCCTGTTGAAACTGTCCGGCGAGGCGTTCGCCGGAGAGGTCGGCTACGGGATCGACGGGAAGGTCGTACAACGCATCGCCGACGACATCCTGTCGGTCAAGGACGATCTGGGGATCGAGGTGGCCGTCGTCGTCGGCGGCGGGAACATCTGGCGTGGCCTCACCGGGGCCGAGGGCGGTCTCGACCGTGCCCAGGCCGACTACATGGGCATGCTGGCCACCGTCATCAATGCGCTCGCACTGCAGGACATCGTGGAGCAGCAGGGCGTGCAGACCCGGCTCCAGTCGGCGATCCGCATGCCTCAGGTGGCCGAGGAGTACATCCGGCGAAAGGCGATCCGCCATCTCGAGAAGGGCCGGCTGGTGATCTTCGCCGCCGGCACGGGCAACCCGTTCTTCACCAGCGACACCTCGGCTGCGCTACGGGCGGTCGAGATCGGCGCCGACGTGTTGCTGAAGGGGACCCACGGCGGTGTCGACGGGATCTACACCGACGATCCTCGGACCAACCCCGAGGCCACCAAGATCGACCGGTTGACGTACCTCGACGTGATCAATCAGGACCTTCGGGTCATGGATTCCACGGCGATCACCCACGCCAAGGAGAACGGTCTGCCGATCGTGGTCTTCGACCTCATGTCGGAGGGAACGCTACGAAACCTCCTGCTCGGCGAGCCGATTGGTACGATAGTGGAATGAGTGAGATGGCCGAGTTGATCCTCGACGACGCCAGCGAGCGCATGGAGAAGGCGGTCGCCCACTCGCGCGAGGAGTTCGCCTCGATCAGGAGTGGTCGAGCGAGTCCGGCAATCGTGGAGAAGCTCACGGTCGAGGCGTACGGGGTCGACATGCGGCTCCTGGAGATGGCGTCGATCTCGGTTCCCGAGGCGCGTCAACTGCTGATCACGCCCCACGATCCGAGCAACCTCGATGCCGTCGAACGGGCGATACGAACGTCCGACCTCGGTCTGTCGCCGAGCAACGACGGTCGAACCCTGCGATTGAGCTTTCCGCCGTTGACCGAGGAGCGCCGCAAGGAGCTCGTGCGGATCGTGCGGAACATGGCCGAGGACGGCCGAATCGCGATCCGGAACATACGACGTGATGCCCGCAAGGAGTTGGAGAGCGCGGAGAAGGACAACCAGCTCACCAGCGACGAACTGACGAGAGCCGAGAAGGATCTCGACCGCATTACCCAATCGAGTGAAGCCACAGTGGACGGGGCGTTGGCATCCAAGGAAGAGGAGCTGCTGGAGGTCTGAGCCGCTGCGAACGGGCGGCGGTTCTCCAGGCGGATCCTCACTCCGGGGCCGAACCCGGTGCACGAAAGGACGCACATGGCTGACAACAAGAGGCGCGGGAGGTTCGGAAAGGGGTCGCACGACGACGCCAACCAGAGCATCTTCGACCTGTTCGAGCCACCGCCCGAGCAGGACGACACCGCCTCGTTCGGGAAGATCCCGGTCATTCGTGACGGGGACAGTCTCGATCTGACCGACTCGGCCTTCCTCGAGTCGAAGGTATCGGCCGAGGCGGAGGCCGCGGGCCTCGCCCACTGGACCGAGCCGCCGACCGGGCAGATCCCAGCGTCGCTGGGGGCCAACCAGACCGCTGGTGATGTGAAGGGCCCGAGCTGGCGAGGCGATGAACCCAACTGGGATGGGCCCGACCTCTCCGACGTGTTCGCCGACACCGACGCCATCACCCACGACCGGATCATCGACCTCGACGACGACGATCTCCTGGCCGAGGCGCCCATGCCCCCGAGGCCGGCGCGCCCCGCCCCCGTCCGGCGCCCGGTGGCTGATGCGGCCCCGACCGCCCCTCGCCGGCAGGCGCCGGCCCCGGTTCAGGCCCAGGTATCACCGGCGGCGCCGTCGGTGTTCGACACACCGCCGGGATCCTCACCGCTCGGGGCGTCGAACGCGCCACCCGCGCCCGCCCCCGTCGGCAACGGTCGAACCGGACGGCGCGACGGCGCCGATCTGGCGCCGGCGGCATCCCCCCGGCAGCCGCCGGCACCCCGCCGGATCGTCGAGGGTCCCCTGCCAGCGGCTGCAGCTCCGGCCCGCGACGCCGTCCCGCCCCCCGCCCGTCACGCAGCGCCCCCGCCGCCGGCCGCCGGCCAGCCCGGACAACGAGCGCAGCAACCAGCAGCCCGGCAGCGGGCCGACAGCCCACCCCGTCCGGCCGGCGCAGAACAGGCTCCTGCCGGTGCGCCGCCGCGGCGCGGGGCCCACGACTTCCCGTCGAACGGGGCTGCGTCAGGCGCCGCCCGCCGACCCGCCGCTGATCCCACCGGCACCGCTCCGAGCGGTGCGATTCCCAACGGGACGACGACCGGCCACGGTGCGATGCTCGAGGGTCCGGCCGAGTTGCTGGACGTCGAGTTCGCAACGCCGGCCCCCACCGGGCAAGTCCCGCTCGCCAGGGTGAGCGGCGGCGGCAACGGTGCCGGCCACGACCGATATCACGAGGCCCCCGATCACCAGCGCGAGGTTCTGCCGCCGGAGCTCGACGTGGACTACGACGACTATGACGACTACGACGAGTACGACCACTACGAGGATGGGGGCGACGGTGAGGGCCGCAGCCTCCTCCAGTCGGTCCTGGTCGGGATCGCACTCGCCGCGGTCGTCTTCGTCACCCTCGGCTTCGGGCCGGTCCCGACCATGGTGCTCATCGGCCTGCTGACGCTGATGGCGGTCATGGAGCTCTTCAACGCGATGCGGCTCGCTGGCCTACGTCCCGCGACGTTGCTCGGCCTCGTCGGTGCGGTCGCGTTGCCGGCGGCCTCCTATGTGCGGGGCGACGCCGGCTTCCCCCTCGTCATGGGCCTGGCGATCGTGTTCGGCATGCTCTGGTACCTCACCGGGGCCGACACGGAGCGGCCGGTGCTCAACCTCGGGTTGACGTTCACGGGGATCCTGTGGATCGGTGGTCTCGCCGGGTTCGGCGCGCTGATGGTCAGAGCGGAGGACGGTGTCGGGCTGCTCCTGGCCACGATCATCATCACCGCCGCCTCCGACACGCTCGCCTACCTCGGCGGCAGGGCCTACGGCACGAAGGCGTTCCACTCCGCCAGCCCCAACAAGACCTGGGAGGGCACGATCACCGGGTTCTTCGGAGCGCTCTTCGCCGGGCTCGCCATCTGGCTCACGAGCTCGATCGGCGTCTTCGGCGAGGAGTTCCTGCCGGTGATGGTGCTCGCTGCGGTGGTCGGTGTGCTCGCCCCGATCGGCGATCTGGCCGAGTCCCTCGTGAAGCGGGACCTCGGGGTCAAGGACATGGGGACGCTGCTCCCCGGACACGGCGGCATCCTCGACCGGGTCGACGGCCTCCTCTTCGCTCTCCCCGGCGCCTACTACGTCGCCGTGGTCTACGCACTCATCTAGGTCGCACACCGTGGCCGCGACCGTCGCCGTCGTCGGTTCGACGGGGTCGATCGGCACCCAGACGCTCGATCTCGTGGCGGCCGAGCCCGAACGCTACGAGGTGGTGGTGCTCGCGGCCGGATCCAGCGCCGACGCGCTCGTCGAGCAGGCCCGGCGGTTCCGGCCCCGCTACGTCGCGATCGCCGACGAGTCACGACGGCACGCCGTCGCCGAGGCGCTCGACCCCTCGGTCGAGGTGCTCGCCGGCGACGATGCGCTGGGCGACATCGCCGGCGTCGCCGACATCACCGTCAACGGGGTCGTCGGGTTCGCCGGTCTACCGGTCACCCTCGGCTGTCTCCGGGCGGGCAAGCGCCTCGCGTTGGCCAACAAGGAGTCGTTGATCGCCGCCGGTCCGGTCGTGCAGGCGGCCCGGGCCACGGCGGGAGCGGAGTTGATCCCGGTCGACAGCGAGCACGCAGCGATCCACATGTGTCTCCGGGCCAACGACGTCGCGGCCCGGGTGGCCACGCTCCACCTGACCGCGTCCGGCGGGCCGTTCCGCGGTCGGAGCCGAGCGGAGCTGGCGTCGGTCACCGTCGATGAGGCGCTCGCCCATCCGACGTGGTCGATGGGGCCCAAGATCACCGTCGACTCCTCGACCCTGATGAACAAGGGCCTGGAGGTGATCGAAGCGCACGAGCTGTTCGGAACCCCAGCGGGGTCGGCCGGATTCGGGATCACCTTCGACCAGATCGAGGTGGTGGTCCACCCCCAGTCGATCGTCCACTCGATGGTCACCTTCTCCGACGGTGCCACGATCGCCCAGCTCTCACATCCCGACATGGCGCTGCCGATCGGATACGCCTTGGCCCACCCCGATCGATTCCCCCATCCCCGCGGCGCCATCGACTGGACAACGCTCGAACGGCTCGACTTCGAGCCGCCCGACACCGAGGCCTTCCCCTGCCTGGACCTCGCCTTCGCCGCTGGTCGACGGGGGGGAACGGCGCCGGCGTGGCTGAGCGCTGCCAACGAGGTGGCGGTGGAGGCGTTCCTCGACGGTCGGGTGGCGTGGATCGACATCCCCGATGTCATCGAGTCGGTGCTCGCGGTCCATGATGGGACAAAAGCGGACACACTGGATGACATCATGAGCGCCGACGCCGAGGCCCGACGTCGGGCGACCGAGATCCTGAACCGATCGCCGCAGGCGACGGGTGGAACGAGAGACGGACACACGACATGAACGACGCCGGGAGCAGCAACGAGGTGCGAACCGCCTCCGAACCCCCGGTCGACGATCCCGCGATCCAGCCGTCGAGCGTCGAGCCGCAGCCGCAAACCTCCTGGGTGATGAAGGAGCCGAGGGAGGTCGCCGAGGGCGAGGAGCAGTCGAGCCCGCTCGGCCTCGTGATCATCGCCGGTCTTTTCGCGATGCTGTGGTTCTGGGCCGGTCCCCGCTACTTCCTGGTCGTTCTCGGTCTGCTCGTGATGATCTTCCTCCACGAGCTGGGCCACTTCGCCACCGCCCGCTGGACCGGCATGAAGGCGACGCAGTTCTTCCTGTTCATGGGGCCGAGGGTGTTCTCGTTCCGACGGGGCGAGACCGAGTACGGGCTGCGGTTGCTGCCGCTCGGCGCCTTCGTGCGGATCGTCGGCATGAACAACCTCGATCCCTGCGACCCCGAGGACGAGCCGCGGGCCTACAAGAACAAGAGCTATCCCCGCAGGATGCTGGTCATCACGGCGGGGTCGATCATGCACTTCGTCCAGGCGGTGGTGCTGTTCGTCGTCCTGTCGTCGGTGATCGGCGAGCCCGACCCTGCCCGGTGGAGCATCGATGCGCTCTCGGCGCTGGAGACCGGCGATGAGCCGCCGGCCGTCGTGGCCGGTCTCGAACCCGGCGATCGGATCGCCTCGGTCGACGGTGTGAGCACCGTCGACTTCCGCGATCTCCAGACCCATCTCCGCGATCGGCCGGGCGAGGAGGTCACGCTCGAGGTGGTCAGCGGCGACGACGTCCGCCTGGTCGATGTGGTCCTCGCCGCCAGACCGACCGAGGACGGTGAGGAGATCGGCTTCCTCGGGGTCGCGCCCACGTTCGAGCGATCGCGGCTGAGTCCGGTCGTCGGTGTCGAACGTTTCGGCTCGGCGTTCTGGAACTCGTTGACCCTCGTGCCCCGCTTCCTGTCCCCGGCGACCTTCGTCAACCTGGGCCAGCTCGTGTTCGACGGGTCGGAAGACGTCGATCTCGCGTCGGACGAGGCGGCGGCGAGACCGGTCTCGATGATCGGTGCGGTCCGCCTCGCGGGATCACCCGACTTCGACTGGGTGGTCCCGGTCCGGATGCTGGCCTACATCAACATCTTCGTGGGGATCTTCAACCTGCTGCCCCTCCTGCCCCTCGACGGAGGTCATGCCGCCATCGCCACCTACGAGCGATTGCGGTCGCGGCGCGGCCGCCGCTACGAGATGGACGTGGCGAAGCTGCTGCCGCTCACCTATGCCGTGGTCTTCGTGCTGGGGTTCCTGATGTTGACCACCCTCTGGCTCGACATCGTCCGCCCGATCGGTTAGTTCGCCTGGGGCGAACGTGGCCGACCTGCGCCGTCTCGCCCATAGGCTGAAACTCCTCCGACCCCCGAGAGGAGCGATGTGGAAAGCGGTGTGACCTTCCCCCGCAGACGCACGCGTCAGGTGATGGTGGGCGACGTCCCGGTGGGCGGCGACGCGCCGATCACCGTCCAGTCGATGACGATCACCAAGACCGCCGACGTCGAGGGCACCCTGCAGCAGATCTATCAACTGGCCGCCGCCGGCGCCGACATCGTTCGCTGCACCTGCAATGAGCCAGAGGCGGCCGAGGGTCTCGCACGGATCGTCCCCCGGAGCCCGGTGCCGATCGTGGCCGACATCCACCACCAGTACCGCCGGGCGCTCGAGGCGCTCGAGGCCGGGGTCGACTGTCTCCGGCTGAACCCGGGGAACATCCGCAAGCCCGAGCACATCAAGCTGGTCGCCCGGGAGGCGAAGGCCAGGGGCGTCCCGATCCGGATCGGGGTCAACGGCGGCAGCCTCGATCCCGGTCTCTACGAGAAGCACGGCGGCCGGGTGACGCCCGAGGCGATGGTCGAGTCGGCCCAACAGGAGATCGCCTACTTCGAGGACGTCGATTTCGACCTGATCAAGATCTCGGTCAAGGCGTCGAACGTGCCGCTCACGATCGAGGCCTACCGGCAACTGTCGGAGGTCACCGACCACCCCCTCCACCTCGGGGTCACCGAGGCCGGACCGCCACCGGTGGGGATCGTGAAGGCCACGGCGGGGATCGGCACGCTGCTCGCCGAGGGGATCGGCGACACGATCCGCTACTCGCTCACCTCCGACCCGGTCGACGAGGCCCGCCTCGGCCGGGCGCTGCTCGAGGCGTACGGCCTTCGGGAGCGGAAGAACGTGGATCTCATCGCCTGCCCGTCGTGCGGGCGGGCCGAGATCGACGTCTACAAGGTGGCCGAGGAGGCCCAGCAGGCGTTCGCCGACCGCGAGTTGCCGCTCCAGGTGGCGGTGATGGGCTGCGTGGTGAATGGGCCGGGTGAGGCTCGCGACGCCGACCTCGGGATCGCGGCCGGCAACAAGCGTGGTCACCTGTTCATCAAGGGCACGAACGTGGCGGTGGTGCCCGAGGACGAGATGGTGCCCACCCTGGTGGAGTGGGCCGAGTTCATCGTCGACGAGGGCATCGAGGCGGCGATGGCGAGGGCCGCCTCCACCCGCGACGCCGCCCGGAGAGCGGCCGACGAGGATCGACGGCGGAACCTGGAGAACCTCGGCGACGATGCCAACGCGTCCGAGCAGGTGGTGGAACTGCTCCGCAAGCAACGCCAGGACTGAACGCCGCCAGGGGTCGGTCCTCAGTCCTCGGGGCTCGTCGGGTCGACGTCTTCCTCGATCTCGGCGAACTCGGCGTGGGCGTCGGCCTTGGCCTGGCCGTGAGCGAGGCGATCCTCGATGGCGTCGAACGAGCCCTGATTCGCCTCGATCTCCCGTTGGAGCCGTTCCATCGCCTCCTCGGGACTCTCGTTCAGCTTCGCTTCGCGTTCGCCGAGATCACGGTCGAGGTCCGATTCGAGCTTCGCCTTGACGTCGGCCAGCTCTCCCGCCTCGGATCGAAGCCACGACTTGAGTGAATCGAGGAAGCCCATGGCGACCAGCGTACGGCCCGCTATCGTGAGTAGTTGCTGAAAGGCGTGGGCTCCGGCCCACGCCTTTGCCAGCTCTGTCGATCCGCACGAAGCGCTAGGACCGAACCGCAAACGACCGACAAGCTCGTCCCCAACGCACCGAGAGGCACCGAGGAGGTGATGATGACCGTCCAGGATCGTGTTCACGAACTGCTGGCACCGATCGTCGCCACGCTCGATGTCGAGCTGCTCGACGTGGAGTTCACCGGGGGCACGCTCCGGGTCACGATCGACGCCGCCGACAGGCCGGCCGGTGACGGAAGCGCCGACGGCGGGGTCACCACCGAGGCGTTGGCCGAGGTCAACCGCCTGATCTCGCCGATCCTCGATCAGCACGACCCGGTACCCGGCCGCTACACCCTCGAGGTCTCGAGCCCCGGGTTGGAGCGGCCGCTCAAGCGGGCAGACCACTATCGACGGGCCATCGGTGAGCAGGTGATCATCAAGCTCGCGGCGTCGCGCGATCCCCGTCGGGTGAAGGGCCGGCTGGCCGCGGTCGAGTCGGTCGAGACCGGCTCGGGAGATGGGCCTGGCGCGGGAGATGAGGCCGTCGAGATCGTGATCGACGCGGTCGAGATCGACGGTGTCGAGCTCGACCAAGCGGAGGAGCGGCGGTTCGGCATCGCCGACGTTGCGAGTGCCAGAACGGTCTTCGAGTGGGGTCCGAGCCCGAAGCCGGGCGGCAGGAATCCCAAGAAGTCGGGCAAGAAGACTGCCGGGAAGAACCACCGAGGAAGAGGTGTGCGATGAGCAATGAGATGACCGAAGCCCTGCAGGCGTTGGCCGAGGACCGGGGAATCTCGATCGACAAGCTGTTCGGCATCATGGCCAACGCCCTGGAGTCGGCCTACAAGCGTATGCCCGACTCCTATGAGTACTCGTGGGTGACGATCGACCCGGCCACGTTCGACATCCGTGTCTTCGCCCAGGAGCTCGACGAGGAGGGCGAACCGATCGGGCCAGAGCTCGACGTGACCCCGGAGACGTTCGGCCGCATCGCCGCCCAGACCACCAAGCAGATCCTCACCCAGGGAATCCGGGAGGTCGAGCGGGAGCAGAAGTACGAGGAGTACGCCGGCCGGGAGGGCGACATCGTCACCGGCATCGTCCAGCAGACCGATTCCCGGTACACCCTCCTCGACCTCGGTCGGGTCGAGGCGCTGCTGCCCCAGGCGGAGCAGGTCTCGATGGGCCCCCGGGGCGACAACGGCAACCGGATCAAGGCCTACATCGTGGAGGTCCGCCGCACCGCCAAGGGCCCCCAGATCGTGGTGAGCCGCACCCATCCGGGTCTGATCAAGCGCCTCTTCGAGCTCGAGGTGCCGGAGATCGCCGACGGCGTCGTCGAGATCAAGGCCTGCGCCAGGGAGCCCGGGCACCGCACGAAGATCTCGGTGTGGTCCAACGATCAGAACGTCGACCCGGTCGGTGCCTGTGTCGGCGCCCGCGGCTCGCGGGTGCGGATGGTGGTGAACGAGCTCAACGGCGAGAAGGTCGACATCATCCCGTTCAGCGAGGACCCCTACGAGTTCGTCGCCAAGGCCCTCTCACCGGCCAAGGTCAAGGAGGTCCGGATCGACTTCGACACCGGCACGGCCGAGGTGATCGTGCCCGACTTCCAGCTCTCCCTGGCGATCGGCAAGGAGGGTCAGAACGCCCGCCTGGCCCACCGCCTCACCGGATGGCGGATCGACATCAAGAGCGAGACCCAGCTCGAGGAGGAGGCGCTCCAGGCCGAGCAGTACGACGCCGAGGAGTGGGCCGAGGGCGAGTGGATCCTCAACGAGGAGACCGGCGAGCAGATGTGGCAGCCGGCCGACGGCAGCCCGGCGATGACCGCCGACGAGTGGAACGCCGCGGCCGAGGGCGAGGGCGAGCTGATCGACGGCGAAGCGGTCGACGGTGAAGCGATCGACGGTGAAGCGGTCGACGGCGAAGCTGACGTGCCGGTCGAGGACGCTCCTGTCGACGGTGCTGATGGCGATGCGTCCGATGGTGGCGAGGCGTCACCCGACCCCGACGACGGTGCTGCGGCTGCCGATGACCGCGTCGAGGGCGGCGCGATCGACGACGGTGCTGCGGCTGCCGATGACAGCGTCGAGGAGAGCGCGGGGGACGAGGAGGAACCCGCGGGAGCCGACCACGGGAGCTGAGCCGACGAGGACCTGTGTCGGCTGCCGAACCGCTGGGCCGGCGTCGACCATGGTCCGCTTCGCGGCGGACCACGGCACGCTCGTCGTCGGGGCGAAGCGACCGGGTCGGGGGGCGTGGTTGTGCGCAGCCACGCTGCTCGCCTGCTTCGACCGGGCCTCCGATCGACAGGCCTGGACCCGGGCGCTCCGCTGCAGGATCGAGCCCGCTTCGATCGGGAACGTCCGGGCGCAGCTCGATCCCGATGCCGCAACGGCATGATCCGCCGTACTGCCACATGCGTTCGCGGGTGAGAACGGTCAGCGCCGACCGGTTTCGCCCGCGAGCACGCGGAATTCCGGCCGGTCGATCCCCCGAGCGCTGGACGGGCCGAATCGGGCGAGTTGAGCGGCACTTCAAGCGCTAGGATGAACTGTCGCTCCGTGCCCATTCGTGGGCACCTCGTTGTCCCGCAAGGGTGGAAGTACCACGTGCCAGCCAAAGTCCGCGTCTACGAACTCGCTCGAGAGATGGGCCTCTCCAACAAGGAGGTCATCGAACTCTGTGACGGGCTCGGAATCGGCGTCAAGAGTCACTCATCGAGCATCGTCGAAGCTCAGGCTGACCGTGTCCGACGCAAGGCGGACCGGGAGGGCCTGATCAAGCCTCCCGCCGAGGACGACGGTCACGACGACGCTGCCGCCGCCGAGACACCCACCGAGGTCGTCTCCACCAAGAAGCCACCACCCAAGAAGAAGGCGGCCGAGCCGGCCGCCGAGGACGCGGGCGACGCTCCGGCCGAACAACCGGCCACCGACGTGCCAGCGGCGCCCAAGCCGGCGACGCCACCCCCAGCTCGGGTGGTCTCCTCCGCCGGTGCCCGGGCCGATGGGAAGCCGATCCCGCCACCACCACCGGCCATCAAGCCGGTCGAGACGGTCACGAGTCGCCCCATGCCGGATTCGGCGCCACCGGCCACACCACGGCCGGTCGCGCCGGCGGCCAGCGCGCCAGCGCCAGCGGCCCCACCAGCGCCGACCCCGGCCACTGCGACGCCCCCGCCAGCCCAGGCTTCACCCCCGGCGACACCGCCGGCGGCCCAGGCCCCGGCCCCGCCCGCTGAGGCGCCGGCCCCAGCCCCGGCGGCCGACGCTCCGGCCGCCAGCGCCCCGGCGGCCAGCCCGCCACGGTCGCCCGGCGATGGCAGCAAGGTCGATGCAGGCGCCGGCGCCGAGGCCAGCACCACCGCCCCGGCCAAGCCGGGAGCCCCGAAGCCGCCCGGCGCCCCCCGCACCGCCGAGGGCAAGCCCATCCCGCCGCCCCCCGGACCGCCTCGCGGTCGGGGCGGCAAGCCCATCCCGCCGCCCCCCGGTCAGGGTGGTCGTCGGCCGTCGCCCAGCGGACCCGGTGGCGGTCGGCCCGGTGGCGGTGGATTCCGCAGCGGGCCCCCCGGTGGTGGTGGCCGCCCAGGCCCCGGTGGCCCGTCGGGCCCTCCCGGGCGCGGTGGTCCCCCCGGACGCGGTGGTCCCCCCGGGCGGGGTGGACCTGCGAATCGTGGCCGCCCGCGTCGCAAGAGCCGTCGTCGTCGCTCGATGGAAGAGCTCACGCCGATGGACGTTCCGACGTACTCGGCGGAGGACGCCCCCGTCCCCACCGGCGAGATCGTCATCGAGCGGGCATCGACCGCCCAGGACCTCGGTCCGAAGCTGAACCGTACCGCGGCCGACGTCGTGCGGTTCCTCCTCACCAACGGTGAGATGGTCACGGCCACCCAGTCCCTCACCGACGAGATGATCGAGCTGTTCGCCGAGGACATCGGCGCCGAGATCAAGCTCGTCGATCCCGGTGAGGAGCAGGAGGTCGAGCTGCAGAAGCTCCTGGAGTTCGAGATCGACGAGGACGAGGAGGCCGACTGGCCGACCCGTCCGCCGGTGATCACCGTGATGGGTCACGTCGATCACGGCAAGACGCTCCTGCTCGACAAGATCCGCTCGGCCAACGTGGTCGAGGGTGAAGCCGGTGGTATCACCCAACACATCGGCGCCTACTCGATCGAACGCGATGGGAAGTCGATCACCTTCCTCGACACCCCTGGCCACGAGGCGTTCACCGCCATGCGGGCCCGCGGTGCCGACGCGACCGACATCGTCGTGCTCGTGGTGGCCGCTGACGACGGTGTGATGCCACAGACGCTCGAAGCGCTCGATCATGCCAAGGCGGCCGACGTGCCGATCATCGTGGCGATCAACAAGATCGACCGCGAGGGTGCCGATCCGCAGCGGGTCATGACCCAGTTGTCGGAGCGCGAGCTCATCCCCGAGGCGTGGGGTGGCGAGACGATCATGGTCCCCGTCTCGGCGATGACCGGCGAAGGCATCGACGAGCTGATCGACAACCTGCTCGTCGTGGCCGAGGTCGAGGATCTCCGCGCCACCCCCGACGACCGGGCGGCAGGGACGGTGCTCGAGTCCCACCTCGACATCGGTCGCGGCCCGGTCGCCACCGTGCTCGTCGAGCGCGGCACCTTGAACGTCGGTGATCCGCTGGTCAGCGGAGCCGCCTGGGGACGGGTTCGGGCCCTGATCGACGATCGGGGCGAGAACATCGAGTCCGCCGGCCCGTCGATACCGGCCCAGGTGCTCGGCCTGAACGACGTCGCCGAGGCTGGCGATGGCTTCGTGATCGCGCCGAACGAGAAGGTCGCAGCGAAGGTCGCGTCCACCCGCGAGCACTGGCACCGCCTCGCGAGCCTCGGCCGCGACGCGTCGGCCACCAGCGGTGGGGCCAAGCTCGAGGACATCTTCAAGCAGATCCAGGCCGGCGAGGCCACCACGCTCAACCTGATCATCAAAGCCGACGTGAACGGCTCGCTGGAAGCGGTGAGCGACAGCCTGAAGAAGCTCGAACGAGACGAGGTCAAGCTGGCCTTCGTCCTCCGGGGCGTCGGCGGCATCACCGAGAACGATGTGCAGCTCGCAGCCGCGTCGAACGCCACGATCCTCGGTTTCAACGTGCGGCCCGACCGCAAGGCCAGGGAACAGGCCGAGCAGGAGAAGGTCGAGATCCGGACCTACGAGATCATCTACAAGCTCCTCGAGGACATCGAGAACGCGATGCTCGGCCTGCTCGAGCCGGAGACCGAGGAGATCGTCACCGGTGAGGCCGAGGTCCGTGAGATCTTCCGGATCCCCCGGGTGGGGGCGATCGCCGGCTGCATGGTCACCAACGGTGTGGTCACCCGCGGCTCCAAGGTGCGCTTCCTGCGGGAGGGCACGATCATCTGGCACGGCGCCATCCAGTCGCTGAAGCGGTTCAAGGAGGATGCCCGTGAGGTCCAGGCGGGCTTCGAGTGCGGTATCGGGCTCACCGACTTCCAGGACCTCAAGGAAGGCGACATCATCGAGACCTACGAGGAACGGGAGATCCCCCGTACCTGAGCGGTGCGCCCGCTGCGTCGAAGCTGCGAACCCTGCTCAGCAGCACTGCCATGCACGTCCTGATCCTGCAGCTCGAACTGCACGTCCCCGTCTCCCACTCGCTGAAGGCGAAGCGGTCGTCGATAACTCCGATCATCCGTCACATCGACCAGTTGGCCGGCGTGGCCGCAGCCGAGGTCGACCACCACGACACCTGGCAGCGGACGACGATCGGGGTGTCGGCGGTTGGGAACAGCGTGCGACATCTCGAGGAGACGATGGACGGGATCGAGCGGTTCGCATGGAGTCGGCCCGACGTCGAGGTCCTCGATGCGGTCCGGTCCTGGTGGGATGCCGATTCGTGAAGCTGAACGACGATGGAGCGAAGCGCGATGGCGAAGAGATCTGGTGAGCGGCGCAAAGCCCGACCGCCCACGAACCGGCAGTTTCCTCGGACGGCCCGGCTCAACACCCTGCTCCAGGAGATCGTGGCCGACTTCCTCGAACGGGTCGACGACGACCGCCTCGGCTTCCTGACCGTGACCGGGGTGGAGGTCGACGCCGATCTGAACCGCGCCCTCGTCTACGTCTCCACCCTGGCCGACGAGTCCTACGACGACGAGTTGCTCGACGCGCTCGGCGAGTACCGCAAGCCCGCCCAGGGCGAGATCGCCCGGTCCGCCAGGATCCGCAAGACGCCCGAAGTGGTCTTCCAGCTCGATCCCGCGGTCCGGGCCGGTGCCCGGATCGAGAACATCCTCGCGTCGCTCGACCACCCGACCGGCGACAGCGACGGCGATGGCGAAGGCCACGACGACGGCGATGGGGGCGGGGACGCTGCGAGCGGCGGATCGGGCTGATGGCGAGGCGCGGTCGCCGGCGGGCCGACTCGGGCGCGGTCGGTTCTGTCATCGTCGACAAGCCCGCTGGCTGCACCAGTCACGACGTCGTCGACGACGTGCGGCGGGCTCTCGGCACCAGGAAGGTCGGGCATGCCGGCACCCTCGATCCCGACGCCACCGGGGTGCTCGTGCTCGGCGTCGGCGGCGGCACCAAGCTGCTCCAGTTCGTGACCGGCGCCGACAAGCGCTACATCGGTCGACTCCGGCTCGGGGCCGAGACGAGCACGCTCGATGCCAGCGGTGACATCGTCGCCACCCACGACATGGACGTCACCGCCGAACAGGTTCAGGCTGCGGCGTCGATGTTCGTGGGTCAGATCGAGCAGATCCCGCCGATGGTGTCGGCGGTGAAGGTCGACGGGAAGCGCCTCCACGAGCTCGCCCGGGAGGGCAGGGAGGTGGCGCGGGAACCGAGGCCCGTCGAGGTGACCCGCTTCGACGTCACCCCGACCGACGATCCGCTCGTGTACGAGCTCGCCGTCGACTGCTCGTCGGGCACCTACATCCGGACGCTCGTTGCCGATCTCGGGACGGCGCTCGGGGGTGGCGCCCACCTCGCGCAGCTCCGCAGGACGGCCGTCGGGCCCTTCACGCTCGACGACGCCTGCTCGGTCGACGAGATCGAACTGCGCCCCGTCGGCGAGCTGGTTCGGGGAATGGCGGTGCTCGATGTCGACGATGTCGTGGCGGGTCAGGTGCGCAACGGACGGTCGCTGGGGCCAGCGCCCGGATCCGGACGGCTCGCGATCCGAGGGCCCGACACCGAGCTGCTCGCGATCTACGAAGCTCGGGGCGGCGAGCTGCGAGCGGTGAAGGTGCTGGGGTGAACGTGCCCGGCCTGCAGCGGTAACGTGTAGCCCCTGTGGAGATTGTTCGAGACCTGAGTCGGCAGCCGTCCGCCACCGTCGGGCACGCACTCACCATCGGCTTCTACGACGGTGTCCACCTCGGCCACCAGACGGTCATCCGAGCGACCAGCGAGGAGGCGTCGGCGCGGGGGATCAAGACGGGCGTGGTCACGTTCGACCCACATCCCGCCACCGTCCTCCGACCCGAGTCGGCGCCCGCATTGATCACCGACCTCGAGCAGAAGCTCGATCTGCTCGCGGCGTACGGCGTCGACACCGCGCTCGTCGTTCCCTTCGACGCCGACCGGGCCCAGGAGACGGCCGAGGAGTTCGTGGCCGGGATCGTGGTGAGCCTCATGCGAGCCCAGGCGGTCGTGGTGGGCGCCGACTTCCACTTCGGGAAGGACCGCACCGGTGACGTCGACCTGCTGACCAAACTGGGGGAGAAGCACGGGTTCGCGGTCGAAGGGATTCAGCTCCTGCCCCAGGCCAGCACCATCACCGACTCGGTCTCGTCGACGGCGATCCGGCGGGCGCTGATGGCCGGCGAGGTCGAGACGGCGGCGAGGATGCTCGGTCGGAACCACGAGATCCGAGGTCCGGTCGTCGAGGGTGACCAGCGGGGCCGCACGATCGGCTTCCCCACCGCCAACGTGGCGGTCACCACCGACATGGCCATCCCCGGCGACGCCGTCTACGCCGCCTGGTATGTCCGGCCCGACGGCACGAGGTGGCCAGCCGCGGTGAACATCGGCAAGCGGCCCACCTTCTATCAGGACGCCGAGCACTCACTCCTCGAAGCCCACCTCATCGACTTCACCGGTGACCTCTACGGCGAGCCGGCCCGGGTGCAGTTCGTCGAGCGGCTCCGGGGTGAGCAGAAGTTCGACGGGATCGACGCCCTCCGGGCCCAGCTCCAGCGAGACATCGCCCACGCCCGGGCGCTGCTCGTCGCCACCGGCTGACGCCCCCCGCCCCTCAGCTCGGCTAGCTGGTCTCGAGCTCCAGGTCGAGCGTCGGTGCGACGTCGGCGAGCGATTCGTCCTCCTCGTCGTCGGCGAGCTGCCTGCGTTGGCGGGTCTCCAGCCAGCTCGCGAGCCTTGCCAACGCCCAGACCAGCACGAAGTACACGATGCCGACCGTCACGAAGGCCTGGAAGTTCCTGACCTCGCTGCCCGGGAAGTTGGCGGTGGCCTGACCACGGCGGACGAACTCCTCGTAGCTGATGACGAAACCGAGCGAGACGTCCTTGGTGAGCGTTGCCATCTGAGCCACGATGGCCGGCACCATCCGCCGGACGGCCTGGGGCAGCACCACGATGAACATCGTCTGCCAGTAGGTCATCCCGACCGATTGGGCCGCCTCGGTCTGGCCCCGGTCGAGGGACCGGACGCCGGCCCGGAAGATCTCGGAGAGCACGGCCGAGTTGTAGAGCACGAGCGCCACCACGAGCGACCAGAAGATCCCGAGGAAGGCATCACCGCCGCGGCCCCGGGCGAACGAGGTGTCGATGAAGAACACCCCGAAGATCATGAGGAGGAGGGGGAGGGCCCGGAACAGCTCGACCCAGCCGACCGCGAACGCGCTGGCCAGCCGATTCTTCGAGAGGTTCATCAGGGCCAGGCCGAATCCGACCACGATGGCGATGATCCCGGCCACCACGGCGGCCCGGATCGTGTTCAACAGTCCTCGGGCGAGGAACTCGAAGGTGCTCCCCTCGAAGAGGTCGGTCCACCGGGCCGCTTCGAGCTGGCCGTTGTTCTTCAACTGGAAGAAGGCCCACACGAGCACCAGGGCCCCGACGACGAGGGCGATGGCCGTTCCGATCTGGACCCGCCGTCGACCCCGAGGGCCGAGCTCCTCGATCAGCACGTTGGAGGTCGTCACGCGCTCACCGCCTGATCGAGTAGCGGGCGTCGAGCCAGCGGAACAGAGCGCCGGCGGGGAACAGGAAGACGAGGTAGATGACGGTGATGACGAACAGCACACGCCACACCCCGGCCGCCGCGTCGTTGAACATTCGCTGCGACAGAGCGGTCAGCTCGAACACCGAGATGGTCGAGGCCACCGAGGTGTTCTTGAAGTTGGCCACGAACAGGTTGCCGATCGGACCGATCACGGTCCGCACCGCCTGGGGGATGATCACCAGGCGCATCAGTTGGATGAACCCGAGGCCGATCGATCGTCCGGCCTCGGCCTGTCCCATCGGCACGGCGTTGATGCCCGAGCGGAGCACCTCGGCCATGTAGGCCCCGGTGTAGAGGCCCAGCGCCACCGCCGCGGTGGGGAAGAAGTCGTAGACGAGGCCGAGGTCGCCGAGGCCGAAGAGGGCCAGGAAGAACACGACCAGCAGCGGGGTGTTGCGGAAGAACGAGACGAACCAGCTCGCGACCCGCACCAGGGGCGGGATCGGGCTGACCCGGAACGAGACGACGATGACCCCGACGACCAGGGCGATCCCGAAGCTGACGAACGCCAGCGAGAGGGTCGTCGAGGCCGCGTCGATGAGGTCTCCCTGGTACTTGTCGAAGTACTCAGACCAGTTCATCGCGGGGTCATCGTCGTGCTCATGATGTTCCGATCAGTGCGCCAGCTGGTTCAGCGGTGCTGGCTCAGCAGCCGTCGTTGTTGAGCGCTGGCGGCGCCGGGGTCTGCGTGGCCACTGCACCAACGGTCGACTCGTAGATGCTGGCCCAGGTGCCGTCGTCGTACATGGCCTGCAGGATCGCGTTGATCTGGCAGCGGGCCGGCGAGCCCTCGGGCACGCCGATGCCGTACGGCTCCTCGGTGAAGGGGTTCTCCACCAGCTCGTAGGCCCCGTCGGACTCGCTCACCAGGCCGAGCAGGATGACGTTGTCGGTGGTGACCGCGTCGACCCGGCCCTGGCCCATCGCATCGGCGCACTTGGAGTAGGCGTCGAAGGTGGTCACGTCGGCGTCGGGTGCCATCTCGTTGAGGTTGTCGAGCGAGGTCGAGCCTTCGACCGAGCAGCTCCGCACGTCGCCCGAGTTCAGATCCTCGATACCGGTGATCCCCAGCGGGTTGCCGGCGGCGACCATGATGTCCTGACCGGCCACGTAGTAGGGACCGGCGAAGTCGACGATCTGGTCACGCTCGTCGTTGATCGTGTAGGTGGCGACGACCATGTCGACCGTGCCGTTCTCGAGGAACGGCTCACGGTTGGCGGAAACCGCCTCCTGGAACTCAGCGCCGGTGCAGCCGAGCTGCTCGGCCACGTAGGAGGCGATCTCGGCATCGAAACCGACCACGCCATCGGGGGTGTTCACCCCGAACAACGGCTGGTCGTACTTCGTGCCCACCTGGAGGGTGCCGCTGTCGTTCGGGCACTCGGCGTCGGCCATGGCGTCGTCGCCACCCTCGGCCTCGGTGGTCTCGGAGGTGTCGTCGCCACCCTCGGCCTCGGTGGTCTCGGAGGTGTCGTCGCCACCCTCGGCCTCGGTGGTCTCGGAGGTGTCGTCGCCGTCACCTCCGGCCGTGGTGTCGTCGTCGTCATCGCCGCAGGCCGCCAGGATCAGTGCGAAGGCGGCAAGCAGCGAAAGTAGTGAACGGGTATGTCGTGACATGTTGTGTCTCTCCTTCATGTCGGTTTCTCTTCTTTGAGATCGTTTCTCTTCGAGGTCGGCGCTCGACGGGGGTCCGTCGGCGGCGCTGACCGGGCGCACTCAGTGGGTGATCAGCTTCGAGAGGAAGTCGCGGGCCCGTTCGGTCTTCGCGTTGCTGTAGAACGACTCGGGGTCGTTCTCCTCCACGATCGAGCCCTCGTCCATGAAGACCACCCGGTCGGCGGCCGAACGGGCGAAGCCCATCTCGTGGGTCACCACGACCATCGTGGTGCCGGCGGCAGCGAGATCCAGCATGACCTGGAGGACCTCGTTGATCATCTCCGGGTCGAGGGCGGAGGTGGGCTCGTCGAAGAGCATGAGCTTCGGTTCCATCGCCAGCGATCGGGCGATGGCCACCCGCTGCTGCTGACCACCCGACAGCTCGGCCGGGTACTTGGCAGCCTGGTGGCCGACGCCGACCCGGTCGAGGAGCTTCATGGCGGACTCGCGGGCCTCGGCCTTCGACTTCTTCAGCACCTTGATCGGGCCGAGGGTGACGTTCTCCAGGATCGTCTTGTGGGCGAACAGGTTGAAGGACTGGAACACCATCCCGACCTCGGCGCGGAGGCGGGCCAGTTCCTTGCCCTCCTCGGGGAGGAGCTTGCCGTCGATGCGGATCTCGCCCTCCTGGATCGGCTCCAGGCGGTTGATCGTGCGGATGAGCGTGGACTTGCCGGAGCCCGATGGGCCGATGACCACCACCACCTCGCGCTCGGCGATGTCGAGGTTGATGTCCTTGAGGGCATGCATGTCGCCGTACCACTTGTTGACACCGCGCATGCTCGCCAGTGCTTCGGCCACGGTGCCTCCCCCGTTGGTCATCGACGGCTCATGGAGCCCTGGAACGGGAGGTACTTTACCACGGTCCACATCTGACCCTCGCTCATGGCAGATCGTTCTCGTCGCGTCTCGATCCGTCGACCGGGGATCCGCTCGCGGCGGATCGCGACCGCTGCCCCCGTCGCGGGGGGCCGTTGACGGTGGGTCGCTGTCTACATTCGGATCCATGCCGCTACCCGTCAGGTCCCGCCATGGATCGCCCTTCGGGCTGTTGCAGGCCCTCGGGCTCGGTGCCCTGGCCGCGCCGATCGTCGCCTCCGTGCTCGCCCGCCGCCATCTGGTGAGGAGCAGCGGGCGGGCGGTGATCACCGACCCGGCCGCCGTGCAAGCCGAGGTCGGCGTGGTGCTGGGCGCCGGGCTCCGGGCCGACGGCAGCCCCACCAACCTCCTGGCCCGCCGAGTCGACGCCGGCGTCGACCTGTACGAGCGGGGTGCGGTGTCGTTGCTGGTGATGAGCGGAGCCGACGACCGCAACGGCGATCAGCCGGGGGCGATGGGTCGACGGGCGATCGAGCTCGGCGTGCCCGCTGATCGCGTCGTCCTCGACCGGGCCGGGGTCGACACCGCAGCCACGTGCCGTCGGGTGGCCGCCGACCATCCCGACCGGCCGGCCGTGCTGGTGACCCAGGCGTTCCATGCCGACCGGACCGCCTACCTGGCGGCCAAGGCCGGGCTCGACGCGGTCGTGCTCGCCGTCCCCGATGCCGACGTTCGGCCCGCCGCCCGCCACAAGGCCCGTATCCGTGAAGTCCCCGCGTCGATCAAGGCCCTCTTCATCGACCGCTTCTGATCGCACCCCGCACGATGTGTCTGACACCAGTGTGCGGATGTGGCGGCTCAGATGGGGTCGGGGGTGACCTCGAGGTGGAGGGCGTCGCCGGTGTAGGGGTTCGCCCGGGCAACGTCCTCGTTCAGCTCCACGCCGATGCCGGGGGCGGTAGGCGGAATCACGTGGCCGTCCTCCCACGTCATCGGGCGAACCAGGATCTCCGCGTGGAAGCCGCCCCAGTCCTCGATGCTCTCCAGGATCAGGAAGTTCGGGCTGCAGGCCGCGAGCTGCGCGTTGGCTGCGCCCTCGATCGGCCCGCAGTACAGGTGGGGGGCGAGCTGGGCGTAGTGGGCCTCGGCCATCCCCGCGATCTTCTTGCCCTCGAGCAGGCCCCCGACCCGGCCGAGCGCCAGTTGGAGGATCGACGCCGCCCCCGTGGCCAGGACGCGGGCGAACTCGTACTTGGTGGTGAGGCGCTCACCGGTGGCCACCGGAATCGACGTCGCCTGCGCCACCCTCGCCATCTCCTCTGGCATCTCCGGTGGCGTCGGCTCCTCGAACCACAGCGGATCGAACGGTTCGAGTCGACGGGCGAGCCGGATCGCCCCCGACGCCGTGAACTGCCCGTGGGTGCCGAACAGGATGTCGGCCCGGGAGCCGACCGCCTCCCGCAGCGCGGCCACCATCGCCACCGCGAGGTCGATCCGCTCCAGACCCGGCTGGCGGGGATCGAACGCCGAGTAGCCGCCCATCGGATCGAGCTTCAGCGCCGTGAACCCTGCGGCCAGATACCGGGTGGCCCGCTCGGCGGCCAGCCCGGGGTCGTCGTAGACGGTCGGCGTCGCCGGGTCGGTGTCGTGGACGTCGGCCGTCGAATCGGCCGGGTAGAGATAGGTGTAGCTCCGGAGCCGCTCGTGGACCCGTCCGCCCAGCAGTTCGTACACCGGCTTGTCGGCGGCCTTGCCCACGATGTCCCAGCAGGCCGTCTCGATGCCGCTCAGCACCGACACGAGCGACAGGTCGGGCCGCTGGGTGTACCCCCGGCTGTACACCCGGCGCCACAGCCGCTCGATGTGGTGCGGATCGGCGCCCACCACGTGCCGCTCGCACACGTCGTCGATCATCGCCGCCACCACCGCCGGGGCGAACGTTGCGGCGTAGACCTCGCCGTAGCCCACGAGGCCGTCGTCGGTCACGAGCTTCACGAAGACGAAGTAGCGGCCACCCTTGTGGGGCGGTGGGTTGGCCACCACGAAGGTCTCGAAGTCGGCGATGCGCATCGTGCAGTCTGCCCGCCTGGGGGTTGGCCTACCCGCTCGCCTCGATCACGACCCGGAGCGTCAGCACGTCGGCGAGCATCGCCGCCGGTCGGTGGCGACGGAAGCTGCGGACCAGCTCGCTCCGGGAGAACTCACCGCCGGTGAGCAGGCGCGCCGTCTCGTCGGCGACGACCTTCTCCCAGCTCCACCGCATCCCCCAGGGGAAGCACGACGCCTCGATCGCCCGAATGTGGAGCCCCTCCTCGACCTGCGCTCGCACCCATCGGAGCACCCCGAGCTTCTCGGTGAGCAGCACACCGGATCGCGGCGTTCCACCACGCCCGGTACGTCGGCGATGTCGGGCCGGAGGCTGTGGACGTGGCCGTGGCCCTCCACCATCACCTCCGGCGCGAGCGCGATGAGGCCTTCGAGCGTCTCGATCCACGCCAACGAGTCGAACACCGCTGCGGCGCTCTCGGTGCCGGTGGCGCTCTCGGCGTCGACGGCGTCGCGGCCCCTGCCGGTGGCGTCGACGGTGCTCCGATGGTGGGCCACCCCGGGCTCGACCAGCACGTGGAGCCGGCGCAGGCACTCGTCGAGCTCCAGATCCGGGTGCAGCTCCGGCAGCGGCCCCGCATCCAGCGCAACGCAGTCGATCACGCCGCCGGGGTCGAGGAGCCGGATCCAGGACTTCATCGCCTGGCAGATCTCGCACTGCGCATCGTAGAGAGCGGTCACCCCCGGGCCCACGGACTGACCGTGGCTGGAAGGGGGATGTCCAGGAGGGCCGCCCTGCCGCAGCCGGTAGAGTCGAGGATCGCTGTCGACGGTGCAGACATTCTGTGCTGCCGCCGTCGACGGCAGGGCCGAAGGACCCGACCTCCACCGAACCATCGCCGTCGACGACGTCGGCGATCGAGACGATTGCACGGAGAAACCGACCATGAGCAAGCCAGCTGCGAACCTGCCGCCGAAGGCGCCGACTATCGAGAAGTTCCGGAAGTCCGACAGCGACACCGGATCGCCCGAGGTCCAGATCGCCCTCCTCAGCGACCGGATCACCCATCTCACCGAGCACCTGAAGGTCCACAAGAAGGACCATCACAGCCGCCGCGGTCTCCTCATGCTGGTCGGTCGTCGCCGCCGGCTCCTCGACTACCTCGCCGGCATCGACGTCGAGCGCTACCGAGCCGTCCGGGACGAGCTCGGTCTTCGCCGCTGACCGATTCGCCACGGACCCGGTCGGTCGAGCCAGTCGCCCGATTCGGACGCGACCGCGCGTATTTTTTCGCCGGCGCCGCTATCCCTACGCAGGCGACAGTCCGGCGACCGCCGCCGGCCCACTGGAGGTAGAACCAATGATCAGCACGTCTGCGCGTCGACGCGCGCCGTTCGGACGCATCCCGGCCGGGCGTACCCCCGCCCGCCGTTTCCCAGCCAAGCGGGCCGTTGCCCTCATCGCCGGCCTGACGCTCGTGGCGTCGGCCTGCGGCAGCTCCTATGACCGTGACGAGGTGATCGACGATTTCGTCACCGAGCAGGGGATCGATCGTGCCGTCGCGATCTGCATCGTCGACGGGATGGAGGAGCGGCTCGGCGTCGATCGCCTCGACGACCGGGGTGACCCCACGCCCGAGGAGGAGCAGATCATCTTCGAGATCACCACGGACTGCCTTCTCGGTGGCTGAGCGCAGCCGCTGGTGAGACTTCGAGCGCCGGGAGCTCGTCGAGTGACGAGCTCCCGGCCCTCGAGAGCGGATCGTCCGGACCCGAAACCGGCTACTTCGGCTTTGAAAGTGCCGGTGGTTGCCGATGGGGCACCACCCCTTCCATCGGCCTCTCCGGAGCTTGATCCGAATCATGTCAGCGGCTGGCACTTCGTCCCCACAATCGTCCATCGCTCCCACCCCGGTTGTCGGGTCGGCGATCGCCCTCGACCCCGACGAGATCCTCGCCCTGTTCGGAACCGTTCCGACGGTCGCTCCGATCGCGCTGAAGGTGATCCGGATGGTCGACGACGAAGCGGTCACGGTCAACGAGCTCGCCGCCGTGATCAGCACCGATCCGGGGCTGGCGACCCGGCTCCTTCGTCTCGCGAACAGCGCCGCCTACTCGCGGGGCCGTCCGGTGACCGATCTCGGTCGGGCCGCGATGCTGCTCGGTCTCCGGACCCTGAAACTGGTCACGCTCGGCTTCTCCCTGAACGAGAGCTCCCCTGACGGCGGGTCGGGAGCGCCGCCGCTCATCTGGCGGCGCAGTCTCGCCACCGCCGCGCTCGCTCGTCGGTTCGCCGCGGCGATCGGGGCCGACCTGGCCGAGGACGCCTTCACGGCCGGTCTATTGTCGAACGTCGGCAAGACCGCACTCCTCGACGTCCCCGAGTTCGCAACGTGGTTCGAGTCCTACGAGCCGTGGCCGACCCCCGCTGAGGAGCGGGCGAATCTCGGATTCACGACCGACGAGCTGACGGCCCGCCTCCTCGACGGCTGGAACATCCCAGCCGCGCTGTGCGAAGCGATCGGGTCGCGGCACCCGGAACTGTCCTCGGAGCCGCAGCAGTTGCTGAGCGGCGTGCTCCGGCTGGCTGACTGGGCGGCCGCCCTGCTGCTCACCGACGACCAGGACGCTGCGGCCCTGGCGCTCGACGAGGCGACGCTGGCCGCCGCCTACCTCGGGACGACCATCGACGGCATCGAGACCGCGGTGGCAGCGGCCATGCCCGAGCTCGATGAGCTCACCGACGCCTTCGACGTCGACGGGATCGGCTCGGTACCGATCGATGAGATCGTGCGATCGGCGCAGGTCCGGATGGCCCAACTGTCCCTCGACATCGCCTCCCAGATCGGCGAGGAGCAGCAACGCAACGACGAGCTGGAGGTGACGAACCGCAGGCTCGCCGCCGCCGCCTCCACCGATGGGCTGACCGGCCTCGCCAACCGACGCACCTTCGACGCCTTCGTCGGCAATCAGGTCGCCTCGCGCCAGCGTCGGGAGCGGCGCACCGCACTCGGTCTCGCGCTCATGGACCTCGATGAGTTCAAGTCGGTCAACGACACCCACGGGCACTCGGTGGGCGACGAGGTGCTGGTCGAGCTGGGCCGCAGGTTCGCCGCCGGTTGCCGGGCCGGCGAGCTCGCGGCCAGGGTGGGGGGCGAGGAGTTCGCCCTCGTCATGCCGGACGTCGACGTCCACGAGCTGGCCGGAGCCGGCGAGCGCCTTCGACGGATGATGGCCGACGAGCCGGTTCACACCGCAGTGGGTCCCCTGCTGGTGACGGTCAGCGTCGGGATCTCGCACTGCTTCGAGGTCGATTCGTCGACCGAGCAACGCCTCTACGCGACGGCGGACGCTGCGCTGTACACCTCGAAGTCGAACGGTCGCAACCAGGTCACCATCGTCGCCCTCGAGGACTGATGGACCGAAGCGCAGGTCAGCCGACCGAGCCGAACGACCCGTTGGCGCGTTACCCGTCGAACCAGCGCTATCCTCAAGGACGCGTGCGGACATCCGATGTCCGACAGTACGCAAGTACTGCACGTACAACGTACGCGAGGTCAGCTGCCAGTTTCCGGCCCCTCAGCCGTGCCGCAGACGCTCGGTCCGCGGCATGCTCGCCGCTCCCGGCGGGCGCGTCGCCGTCGTGACCGGCGGATCGCGGCGAGAAGCACACGCTGAGTAGTCGAAATCTGGGAACTGGCCCGCGAACAGCACGAGCGAAGGTCGCGCGTGCCGCAGCTCGGATCGTCCGGGTTGCTCACAATCAAGGAGTTCCCACCCATGACGGACCCCGTTTCCGTTACCGGGACCATCACCAGCGGTGATGGTCCAGACCTCTACCTCGAAACCGGACGGCTGGCCGGCCTGGCCGGCGGCTCCGTGCTCGCCCGGTTGGGCGACACGAGCGTGCTCGCCACCGCCACCGGCGCCAGCTCACCGAGGGAGGGCGTCGACTTCTTCCCCCTCACCGTCGACGTCGAGGAGCGGTCGTACGCCGCCGGCAAGATTCCCGGCTCGTTCTTCCGCCGCGAGGGGCGGGCGGCCGACACGGCCACCCTCACCTGCCGCCTGATCGACCGACCGTTGCGCCCATCGTTCCCCGACGGGTTCCGCAACGAGACCCACGTCGTCATCACCGTGATGTCGGCCGACCAGGAGAACCCCCACGACGTGCTCGCCATCAACGCCGCCTCGGCCGCGCTGATGGTGTCCGACATCCCGTTCAACGGTCCGATCGGCGCCGTCCGCCTGGCCTACACCGCCGAAGGCGAGTGGCTTCCGCACCCCACCTACGCCGAGGGCGACGAGTCGTCGTTCGAGATCGTCGTGGCCGGGCGTCAGCTCGACAACGGCGACGTGGCGGTGATGATGGTCGAAGCCGGTGGCACCGAGAGCTCGTGGACCAACTACGAGAACGGTGCGCCGAAGGTCGACGAGGCCGCTCTCGCCACCGCCCTCACCGAGTCGGAGCAGTACATCAAGGAGGCGATCCTGCTGCAGCAGCAGCTCGTCGAAGCGGCCGGCGGCTCCAAGCCCGACATGGACTTCCCCCAGCTCGCCGACTACAGCGACGAGCAGTACGCCGCGGTGGTAGCTCACGCCGACGCGAAGCTCGTCGACGTGATGAGCATCGCCGACAAGACCGAACGGGGCGACGCCGAGTCTTCCCTGCGGGACGAGACGATCGCCGCGCTGCTTCCGCAGTTCGCACCCTTCGACGACTCCACGGCCGACGATGCGCTCGCCACCAAGCAGCTCAAGGCCGCGTTCCGGTCGCTGTCGAAGGCGGTCGTGCGCCGCCGGATCGTGGAGGACAACGTCCGGATCGACGGCCGCAAGTCCGACGAGATCCGACCGCTGTCGGCCGAGGTCGGGGTGCTGCCGAAGGTGCACGGATCGGGTCTGTTCCAGCGGGGTGAGACCCAGGTGCTGAACGTCACCACGCTCGGCATGAAGAAGATGGATCAGCTGATCGACGGGATCGATCCCACGACCCGCAAGCGGTACCTCCACCACTACAACTTCCCGCCGTTCTCCACCGGCGAGACCGGCTTCATGCGCGGCCCGAAGCGGCGCGAGATCGGTCACGGTCTGCTCGCCGAGCGTGCGCTGGTGCCGGTGGTCCCGTCGCTCGAGGAGTGGCCCTACACGCTGCGCCTCGTGTCGGAGGTGTTGTCGTCGAACGGGTCGACGTCGATGGCGTCGGTCTGCGGCTCCACACTGTCGCTGATGGACGCCGGCGTGCCGATCAAGGCTCCTGTCGCCGGCATCGCCATGGGCCTCGTGTTCGCCGAGGGCAAGTACACCCCGCTCACCGACATCCTCGGTGCCGAGGACGCCTTCGGCGACATGGACTTCAAGGTCGCCGGCACGGCCGAGTTCGTGACCGCCCTCCAGCTCGACACGAAGATCGAGGGCATCCCCTCCGAAGTCCTCGCCCAAGCCCTGAACCAGGCCAAGGACGCCCGACTGCAGATCCTCGAGGTCATGACGAGCGCCATCGCCGCGCCCCGCGAGGACGTGCGCGACGGTGCCCCGAAGATCGTGTCGTTCGAGATCCCGGTCGACAAGATCGGCGAGGTCATCGGCCCCAAGGGCAAGGTGATCAACGCGATCCAGACCGAGACCGGTGCCGACATCAGCGTCGACGACGACGGGGTCACCGGCGTGGTGTCGATCGCCGCTACCGAGAAGGAGATTGTGGACGAGGCGGAGCGCCAGATCCGGCTGATCCTCGACCCGCCGACGGCCGACGTCGGCGAGACCTACAACGGTCGTGTGGTCAACATCACCAAGTTCGGAGCGTTCGTCAACATCCTCCCGGGTCGTGACGGCCTCCTCCACATCTCCAAGATCGGTGGCGGCAAGCGGATCGACAAGGTCGAGGACGTGCTCGAGCTCGGCCAGGAGGTCGAGGTGGAGGTCGAGGACATCGACCCGAACGGCAAGATCTCCCTTCGCATCGCCGGCGACGAGTCGAGCAGCGGTGGTGGCGGCGGGCGCAATGGCCGCGAGTCCTCCGGGGGTCGCTCCGGTGGCGGTGGCTCCGCCACCGCGGTCGCCGAGCGGACCGAGGTCGACGTCGACGCTGTCGAGAAGTCGTTCGAGGACGACTTCGAGGTAGACGGGTTCGGTGATCTCGGACCCGAAGGCGCCCCGCTCGTCGCCGAGGATGATCGAGGCGGTCGCAACCGTCGCCGTGGCGGTGGGCGAGGCGGCGGTGGCCGTGGGCGTGGCGGTCGAGGCCGTCGCCGGGATTGATTCAGCAGCCTCGGCCACGCCCCTCCGCCGGTCGAGTGCACCGCCTCGACCCGTTCTGCCTGTCGGTTGCTCCACCACAACCGGTTCTGCCTGTCGGCTGCCCCGAGTATGGCGGCTCCCGACAGGCAGAACGTCGACAGGTGGTGCGGTCGACCGGCAGAATGCTCGTGGCGCGCACCGTAGCCAGCCGAGCCCACTGGCCCGTCGAATCCAAGGAGCCGAACCCGTGACGCTTTCACTCGCCAACCTCACCTTCGATTGCCGGAACGCCGTGGACTTGGCCACGTTCTGGTCGCAGGCACTCGACCGGCCCATCGACGAGGGAGCGAGCGAGTTCTTCGCATCGATCGGAGCGAAGGAGGGCCCCCGACCCCGGTGGCTGTTCCTCCAGGTTCCCGAAGGCAAGACGGCGAAGAACCGCTGCCACGTCGACCTCGAAGCCGACGACGTGCCCGCAGAGATCGAGCGCCTCGTCGCTCTGGGCGCAACCCATGTCGCCGACAAGGACGAGTGGGGCCTCCAGTGGACGGTGATGAGCGATCCCGAGAGCAACGAGTTCTGCATCGCCGGCCCCCACGATTGAGCGGGCCGCGGGAGGGCCGCCGATCGGTGTTCGCTACCCGCCCCGTCCAGAGACTCCTCGGCAGCGCTGCGATCTCGTACGTCGTACGAGAGGTCCGACGCTCGAGTAGCGCGACCCGTCTGTCGTTCTGCCGGTCGACCGCCCCGTGGTACCCGGTTTCGCCTGTCGGCTGCCCCGAGTATGACGGTTGTCGACAGGCAGAACCTCGACGTGCGGTGCTCCACAGGCAGAACGATCGAGCGAGGCCGGGGGTCGGCAGAAGCGCTCCTGCATGGCGCGCTGGCCGAGGGAAGCGCGGGGTTGGCGAGGCCTGCGGGAGGCTGGTTGGCGTGGCCGGTAGAATCGGGTCATGTCACAGGTGCGAGTCGGGGTTGCCGGCGCCGGTGGGCGCATGGGCCAGGAGGTGTGTCGAGCGGTCGCCGCCACCGACGACCTCATCGTCGCTGCGGCTGTCGATCCGCACTACGACGGTGCGCTGGTCACCGACCTGGCAGGGATCCAGACCGACGTCGCGGTAGCCGGCGGCAACGATGCCCTCGTCGACGCAGACGTCGATGTCCTCGTCGACTTCACCCATCTCGATGCTGCCCGTGAGAACCTTCGCTTCTGCGCTGAGGCCGGCATCCACGCCGTGGTCGGCACGTCCGGGTTCACCACCGACGACCATGCCGAGATCGCGGCGAGCTTCACCTCGTCGAACTGCCTGATCGCCCCCAACTTCGCGATCGGGGCCGTCCTGCTGATCCGGTTCGCCGAACTGGCCGCCCCCTACTTCGAGACCGGCGAGATCATCGAGCTCCACCACGACGGCAAGGTCGACGCCCCGAGCGGCACGGCGATCAACACCGCGGAGCGGATGGCCGCCGCCGGTGGCGAGTGGGCGCCCGACCCGACCGAGACCGAGACGATCTCGGGGGCCCGCGGCGCCAAGGGCGCGGGTGGGATCCCGATCCACTCGGTGCGGATGCGAGGCATGACCGCCCACCAGCAGGTGGTTCTCGGCACGACCGGCCAGTCGCTCAGCCTTCGCCACGACTCCTATGACCGGTCGTCGTTCATGCCCGGCGTGGTGCTGGCGGTTCGCAGAATCGGTTCGACGCCGGGCCTCACCATCGGACTCGACGAGATGCTCGACCTGTGAGTCGACGACGCCGCGGCCGTCGCGGTGGACCGGGGCCGCCGTCGCCATCGCCGCCGGCGCCGTCGGAGGCGCCAGGCTCGGACCCCTCAGCGTGGCACGCGCCGGGTTCGCGGGTGCCGCCGCCGCTCCCGGGGACCCCGGCTCCGCTGCCGCCTCCGCCGCCGGTCCCGTCGAGGCCGGAGCCCACGCCACAGGCGGTTGCGGCCGACCTCGCCACGATCGCCGCCGACGACGTCGCCCTCGTGCTCCGGCGGGCCGTGCAGCTCGCCGATGACGAATCGGTCGTCGTGTCGGAGCAGTTCCCGGTCACGAGTCTGGAGGAGGCGGCGGCCGAGCTCCAGCTCCCGGTCACCGCGCTCGCCGATGCGCTGGCCGAGTACCGGGCTGGCGCCATCGAGCGCTCGCCGACCGACCCCCGCGGCGGCGAGCCATCGAAGCCCGGCCTGCTCGATCGGCTCGTCGGGCCCCGCCGTGTCGCCGTCACCAACCGCACGGTCCTCTCGGAAGCAGACGCCGTGGAGCAGCTCAGTCAGTCGCTCCGACGTCACCACCGGCTCCGTATCCGGGTCAATCCCGACGGTGCGGTGGTGGCCGTTCGTCGGCGAGGCGTCGTGCCGGTCGTCGCCCGCAGCGTCCGTGCCGCCACCGGACGGGCCGGCCTTGCTGGCGTCAAGGAGGTCCGAGCCGCAGCCGTCGGCGCCGAGGCCGGCGCCACCTCGGTCTGCGTCGTCGCCGACGTCAGCGATCAGCGCGCCCAGTCCGTGGTCGCCGGCTCGGCGGTGGCGGCCGGGGGCACGTTCGTCGTCGGCACGGTGGCCCTGGTGACGGCGCCCGTAACGCTCGTCGGGGTACCGGTCGCCCTGGGTGTCGGCTGGGTGACGGCACGGGTCAGCCATCGCTACCGCGTGCGGCATGTTGCCGAGGAGGTGGAGATCACCGCCGACCAGGTGGCGGCCGGCTCGGCGCCGTCGAGTCGGGCAGCCGACGTTGTCGACGCGGTCGGTCGGCTCACCGCCCGACGGCGCGGACCGGCGAGCTGAGCGGACCGCAACGAGCAGCGCTGAGGCGGCCGTCGGCAACCGGCACCCGGCTGGTGGGATGCCGCGGCCCCGCCATCCGATGCGGCTCGAGGCGGGGGAGGGGCGTTGGCTCAGCGGCTGGACTGGTCCTGGCTGCCACCGCCGTCCGCAGGGTTGTCGGCGGTGGGGTGGCTGTCGGTGGGGTGGCTGTCGGTGGGGTGGCTGTCGGTGAGGTCGCTGTCGGTGAGGTCGCTGTCGGTGAGGCCACTGTTCTCGGGGTCCGTGTCCATGGGGTCACCGTCGTCCGGGTCGTTGGCCGTCACGCCGGGTGCTGCATCGTCGCCCGCCTCGTCGTCCAACCCTCGGAGCGTGGCGAGCTCGGAGTTGTCGCCCCGGAACTCGCCGAAGATCGTCCACGCCACGGCGATCGCCGACAGGATGAGGAGTGGCACCCGGTAGCGGGCGATCAGGTCGATGATCGACTGGATCGGCGAGCTGAAGACCGAACCCAACCGGCGCACCAGGACCAGCCTGGTCACCGTGCCCGTCAGGTTCAGCGCGATGAACGTGCCGAGGCGGACACCGGTCGCGGCGGAGAGCGCGCAGATGACGTTGTTGGGGGCCATGAAGATCAGCGGGTAGGACGCCCGTCGGAAGAGCCGCTCGCCATCGCGGACCAGCGGACCGTAGGTCCGGCTCCGACGCTCGGTCCAGGCGAGGGCGCGTTCGCCGTACCAGAAGCCCAACAGGAAGTACAGGGGGTCCGAGATCACGAGCCGCACGAAGCCGACGGTGTAGTACGTGACGGCGTCGAGTTGGTTGGTGGCCAACGCCAGGTTGCGGTTCCGGGGGTTCAACGCGATGAGGAGCGCCGGTTCGCGATCCACGATGCCGGCCAGGAACAGGTCGCCGAGCAGCGCCGCGCCCTGGGAGACGAGCACGAGCGCCACGACGGACCGCACGATCCATCTCGAGGGTGGTTTGCCCCGCTCCATCTGCACGTGTCGAGTCTGGCAGCGACTGATCGAAGTCAGGTGATGCGCTCGGATTTTTCGACGTCGGCACGTACCGCCCACCGGCACCGCCCGACCCTTCAGGCAGGAATGGCCCATGGGTACACTCCGGGCGTGCGCTCCCGATCGGACAACGTCGACTGGTCGTTCGCACGGCGCCCGTTCTGGCTGTTCTCGCACATGTTCGCGGCGGGCGTGATCATCACGTTCGTCCTGCTGGGGCTGTGGCAGGGTGATCGACATCGGGAGCGGGCGGACCTCAATGCGATCATCGAAGCCCGTGCCAATCCGCCGGCAGCCGTGATCGAGCCGACGCTCGACGGTGCCGAGCCGGCCGAGCTCGACTTCCGTTATGTCGTCGCCGCTGGCACGTTCGTCGACGACGATTTCGTGCGGGTCGCGAACCGCACCCACAACGGCATCGCCGGCGCCCATGTCGTGGCCCTGTTCGAGTTGCCCGACGGGCGCACGCTGCTCGTCAACCGCGGTTTCGTGCCACTCGACACCGCTCCCGGCGATCTCGATCCGGTGCCCCTCGGCACGACGACGATCACCGGCTGGCTCCGGGCCAGTGCCGAGCGGGGCTGGATCGGCGCCGTCGACTCCGGCGAGGGCGATGTGGTCCCCCGACTCGACGTGGATGCGATCGCCCAGCGGCTCGACGGCGCAGGTTCAGGTGCCGCGACCGTGGTGCCGGCCGCCCTCCAGCTCGAGGCCGCACCGGACCGACCGGACCTCGACGGCGGGTCGGCGGCCGCCACGGGGGGCTCGACGACGCCGCTGCCGGCGCCGGTGCCGCTGCCACCGGTCGACGGTGGCCCCCACCTCAGCTACATGGTGCAGTGGTTCATCTTCGCCACGCTCGGCGTGTTGTTCTACGGGGCGCTGCTGCTGCGGACCGCAGCGGGTCGGCAGCGTCGAGCCCCCGACCCACCCGCCGAGCTCGATGAGGGCTCCGGATCGGCGGCCTCGTCGTTCGTCGATGCGGCCGAGTCCGTCCGATCCGAGCACCGGAACGCGGTCGGCTCCTGAGCGTGCCACCATCGGCATCATGGCGGACGACATCACGTTCTACGACAGCATCGAGGGCTACTGCGACCGGCTGAGCTACGGCCCCGGCGACCCCGTGGCGCTGTGCGTCTCGACCGAGTCGGCTCGCTATGACGTGACCGTCGAGCGGTGGGGGGCGACACGGGAACGGGTCTGGTCGATCGCCGGCCTCCCGGGTGCGCACGTCGAGCCACCCCACGACGCCGACGCCAACGGCTGCCACTGGCCGACCTCGATCGAGATCCCGATCGCCGACGACTGGCGGTCGGGGTTCTACCTCGTGACGATGCGGGTCGGTGACGGCCCAGACGATCGGCGCACGGCCCATGCCTGTTTCGTGCTCCGCCCGGGTCGAGGGACCCGGTCGGGCCGGCCGGCGGGGCTGCTCACGCTGGCGACCAACACGTGGAATGCCTACAACACGTGGGGTGGGAAGAGTCTCTACACCGGTGGCACGCAGGTCGGCTTCCGACGTCCGTTCGCCAGGGGCATGCTCTGCCGGCCCGAGGTGGAACGCGACGACCGCAAGGCCCGACCGATCAGGTGGGGCGAGGCGCCCGACGTCAACGGCGACCACTTCCAGGCATATCGGATGGCCAACGGCTATCCGGCGGCGATCGGCTCCGCTGGCTGGTTCACACACGAGCGTCGTTTCGTCGAGTGGGCGGAACGGCGGGGCTACGAGCTCGACTACTGCATCTCCGCAGACCTCGAGGATCCGGATCTGCTCAGCCCGAGCCCGGGCGATGGGTACGACCTACTGATCCAAGTCGGTCATGACGAGTACTGGTCGGCGCCCCAGCGTGCCGCGGTCGAGGCCCACGTGGCCGCCGGCGGGCATCTTGCGTCGATGTCGGGCAACACCATGTTCTGGCAGGTTCGCCTCGAGGGGCCCGACGACGATCGGGCGGCGACGATGGTGTGCCACAAGTACACCGCCCACGAAACCGATCCGGTGGTGGCCGCCGGGGATCCACGATCGATGACGGGCTTGTGGTGTGATCCGCTCGTCGGTCGGCCCGAGTGGTCGCTCCTCGGTGCCGGCTCGGCCGCCGGGCTGTACAACCGTTTCGGGCAGGCGGTCAGCGCCGGATCGGGTGGGTTCACCGTGTATCGCCACGATCACTGGCTCCTCGAGGGGACCGGTCTGCGCTATGGCGATGTGCTCGGAGCCGATCACGGCGTGGTCGGGTACGAGACGGTCGGCTGCCCGATCGACCTCGACCACCACCAGCTCCCGATCGCCAGGCCGGACCCCGACCGGCCGACCGACATCGAGATCGTCGCCCTCACCCCGTCGAGCAACCTCGGAATGGGGGAGTATCCCGCATCGATCTCGGCCCTGGCCGACCAGGGCGACCTCGAGTTCCTGGCCCGACGGCTCTACGGCCGCATCGACGACGACACCCTCGCCCGATGTCGCTACGGCAACGCGGTCATGCTCGTGTGCAGGCCGGGTGGGACCGGAGGCGGCGAGGTCGTGGTGATCGGCACGACCGACTGGGTCTTCGGCCTCGCCGACGACCCCGCCGTGGCTCAGGTGACGGCGAACGTCCTCGATCGGTACCTGTTGGCAGGCTGAGACCGGTTCGGCGCCAGCGCCCGCCCTGCGCCGGCGTCATGACGAGGTCGGCACCCCGCCTGTGCTCTCGGCAGTTCGGCTCCGGCGCCGCCTGTGGCGCCTCATGCCGACGTCGGGCGGGTCGCACCGCCCGCCTCGTGGGGCTCCGGGTCAGCCCCGCCGAGCACGAGGTGCAACCTGCCGGCCCGGCGCTCCTGGTCGGGTCGGGTGTCGTCGTCCTCCCATCGCCGGGCAGACCGGGCGCGGGCACGCTCGGCCAGCGTGCGCCGATCGTCGGCCCCGAGCGCAGCCAGCTCCCGCTGACGCACCCGGATCCGGGCCTGGTACCGCTTCGTGTCCATGCATCCATCATTCCAGAAGGGTGTGACACTGAACCCGGATCGCCCCCGCTCTGGCAGATTTTGCGCGCACACTCGGTGCGGGTTGCTGCCAGAGCCGGCTGTGGCTCGTGTCTGGCAGATCCTGCGCGCACACTCGGTGCGGGTTGCTGCCAATCGGGGTGGTCGATCAGTCGAGGCGGGGGAGCTCCTGGCACAACTCCACGATCCGCCGGCAGCCCTCCTCGAGTTGTCGCTCGCCGACCGTGAACGCCAGCCGCAACCAACCGTCGGTGGTCGACCCGAAGACACCGCCATCGAGGGCCGAGACGTTCTTCCGCTCCATCAGCGCCCACGAGAACTCCGCGCTGGTCAGTCCCCGCCCCCGCACATCGATCATCACGTACATCCCGGCCGCCGGTGACAGGACGGGCAGGTCGTCGGCCTGGGCCAGCGTCCGGCAGACGAGGTCGCGCCGGGCGGCGTAGGTCGCCCGCATCTTGGCCGCGATCGCGTCGGTGTCGGCCACGGCGGCGGCCGCCGCCTCCTGCACGAAGCCCGGGAGGCCGTACACCATGGGCATCGCCAGCCGACCGACGTGCTCGACGAGCGACGTCGGCCCGATCACCCAGCCGCATCGCCAGCCCGTCATCGCGTGCGACTTCGACAGGCTCGACACCGTCGCCGTCCGCTCCGCCATCCCCTCGATCGAGGCGATCGACACGTGCTCGCCGTCGTACACCAGCTCGCCGTACACCTCGTCCGCGATCACCCACAGGTCGTGGTCGATCGCCAGTCGGGCGAGCTCCTCGAGCTCGGCCCGGGTCGCCACGACCCCCGTCGGGTTCGACGGGGTCGTCAACGCCAGGACCCGGGTCCGCGGGGTGATCGCAGCCTCCACCGCAGCCGCCTCCGGCCGGAAGCCGGGTCCGGACGGCACGGCCACCACGTCGGCCCCACTGGCGGCGAACGTGGCCTCGTAGGTCACGTACATCGGGTCGAAGGTGACCGCCTCGTCTCCCCGGTCGAGGACGCACAACCCCGTGGCGAAGAGCGCGTTCTGGGTGCCGGCCACGATGGCCACGTTGTCGGGCCCGACGGGCACCCCCGATCGGTCGGCGAACCGGGCCGAGACCGCATTCCGGAGCTCGTCCCGACCGGCGAAGCTGGCGTAGTGCGTGTCGCCGGCCCGCAGTGCATCGACGGCGACGTCCACGATCGGATCGGGGGTGGCGAAGTCGGGGTCGCCGATGCTGAGGAAGATCACGTCCTCACCCGCCGCCTCGCGCTGCGTCCCGACCCAGTGCACGTCCCAGGCCGACGACCGCTCCGTCGAGATGCGATCCACCAGCGTTGCAAACCTCATGGGCCGATCGTAGAGCCGCGGTGGGGGTGACGTGTCACGCCGCGGCCGGGCCGCATGGAAGAATGGGGGTGCATGTTCCCCGACGACGCCTCCACCCTCGTGGTCATCGCCCTGATCGTGGCGATTCTGGTGATGATCGCAGCGGCTGCGTACTTCATCATTCGCCTGTTGCGATCGTTCCGGCTCGTGCGGAACGAGCTGATGCCGCTCGGCGGCAAGGTCGCGTTCTGGGCTGCCCTGGCCTACCTCGTCCTCCCGATCGATGCGCTACCCGATCCGCTCCTCATCGACGACATCGCGGTGGTCGCCGCCGCCGTCACCTACATCGGCCGTCTCGCCCGTCGCGTCGGCATCGGTCCCGCCGTCGCCGAGGTGATCGACGTGATCGGCACCGGCATCCAGTCCGATCCACGCCCCAGGCTCGATCGTCCCGAGCCCGGCAGAGGTCGAGACCAGCGCCCAGGAGACGACGGCCCGTAGCTCGCGGAGGGATCGGCGGGCGAGGATCAGTGGGGCGGGTGGTCGGTGACCACGGCGCGTCGCTCGAGGTCGTCGATCGCCTGCTCGTCGAGGTCGGCGAGGTCGCCCAGGACCTGCCGGTTGTGCTGCCCGAGGGTGGGCGCCGACAGGCGGATCGAAGCGGGCGTGGCGCTGAGCCGGATCGGGCAGGTCGGCCACTCGTGGGTGCCGGCCTCGGGGTGATCGACCGCGGCGAAGAAGTCGCGGGCTCGGAGGTGAGGGTCGGCCATGACCATCGGGGCGTCGGCCACCGCTGCCGCCGGCACGCCCGCCTCCTGGAGGCGACGCATCAACCCGACGTTGTCGCAGGACGCGGTGAACCGCTCGACGGCGCGGTCGATCTCGTCGTGGTGTCGGTGGCGCTGGTCGACCGTCCAACCGGCCCAGGTCGGATCGAGGTCAGCCTCGTCACAGAGCCGCCGCCAGCTGTCGTCGTCGACGACGGTCACCGCGAGCCACCGATCGTCACCGGCGCAGCGGTACACCCCCTGCGGGGCATGGGAGGGGTGCCGGTTGCCGAGCCGTTGCGGCTCACGACCGGTGAGCTGACGCTCGACGAGTGCGGGGCCGACCGTCGCCACCGTCGCCTCGAGCTGTGCCACCTCCACCGTCGTGCCGATCACTCGACCCCGCGCCACCTCCCGACGGCGCCCGGCGAGGGCCACGAGGGTGGCGAACGCAGCGTGGAGACCGGCGACCGGATCCGGCCACGCCACACCGCCCTTGCGGGCCGGCTCGTCGGTGTAGCCCTGGAGCACCGACAGTCCGGCGTGGGAGTCGATGATCGGCCCGTACGCCACCCGGTCGGCCGAGGGGCCGGTGCGACCGAAGCCCGGCATCGTCACGTACACGAGCGATGGGTTGAGCTGGTGCAACCGGTCCTCGTCGAGGCCGAGCTGGGGCATGACCCGCGGGCTGTAGTTCTCGATCACCACGTCGACCCGTGCCACCATCGATTCGAACGCCGACCGGGCCTCCGAGTCGGTCAGGTCCATGGCCACGCTGCGCTTGTTGAGCGCGTACTTGTTGATGAAACCGATCCTGTTCCAGTGCCGGAGCCCAGGATCGTCGTCGGGGTAGTAGTGGGTGGCGACCACCGAGCTGCGGTCGATACCGGCTGGGCCGCGGGCCCAGGGCGCTTCGATCATCGTCACGTCGGCGCCGAGGTCGGCGAGGATGCGGGTGGCGAGTGGGCCCGCCCACACCCGCGTGAGGTCGAGCACCCGAAGGCCGGCCAGCGGTTCCGCACCGACGCCACCGACCGGGCCGCCCCGTTCGGCGGTCGACGATTCCGCCTCGGCCGTCGTCGCGGTGAACAGCATCGGCGGTGCCGGTGACACCACCGTGTCATCCGGGCCGCTCGCCGTGGTCGTCGGTGTGCGGGCCCAGTAGTCGCGGGCCCGGAGCTGGGGATCGGCGAGGACGTCGTCCATGGTCGAGACCGGGCCGGCCGGGATCCGGAGATCCTGCAGCAGTTCGATGGTCTCGTCGTGGTCCTGCGCGGCGAGCCACGGCCCCAGGTGGTCGTCGAGCAGGGTCGGGTGGTGCATCAGGTCGTAGGTCGTGTCGATGCCGGGCAGCTCGAGCAGGTGATCGAGACCGGCCACGGCCAGCAGCCGGTCGAGCTGATCGTCGCGGGGAACCACCAGCGAGATCATCCGGTCGCCGCAGCGGTAGGCCCCGATCGGTCGTCCCGGGCCGGCGTATCGGTTCCCCATTCGCCGGAGCACGTCACCGTTGTGGGTGTAGCGGAGAAGGGTGAACTGGTGGAGGGCCACCATCACCTCGTGGTGGGAGATCTCGACGTCCTGACCGGCGCCGTCGCGATCGCGAGCAGCCAGCGCCGCGAGCACGCCGATCGCCGCGTTGAGCCCGGCGGCGAACCCGACCTGGTGCTCCGGGCCTGCGAGCGGCGGTCGATCGGGGTCACCGGTGAGGTACAGGTGGCCGGAGATCGCCTGATCGGTCGCATCGCTCGACCGGTAGGCGGACCACGGCCCGGTCGCCCCGAACGGCGAGATCGCCACCGAGATGGCGGACGGCCGTCGGGCCCACGCGGTGACGGCTGGGCACGCGAGCAGCGGATCGGGGGCCGAGCTCTGCACTACCACATCGGGGTCGATCGCCTCGAGCACCTCGTCGACCGCACGGTCCGAGGCAGCCGACGCCCAACCAGCTTCGGCCGCCTCGCCGCCAACGTCCACCACCCGGACGTCCTTGGCCGAGCCGGGCGATGACCGGTTCAGGGCGAGATCGAGCGCTGGTCGACGACTGGGACGGTGCGGTGCCCGGGGATCGGTCAGCATCGTGACCGCAGCTCCCTGATCGGCCAGGAGCTTCGTGCAGTAGGCGCCTGCGACCGATCCTTCGAGCTCGACGACCGTCAGGCCCGACAACGCCCCCGAACGGCGACCGGGACCGACGGGGAGCGGTGGAGCCATCGGCCCGACAGTAGGTGAGCAGTTGATCGGCGGGCCATCCGGCGGGCTCGGTTCAAGTCGTCGTCGGGACGGCCGACGTGAACCATCCATGTCCACGACCGGTGTGTCGCCGAGGCCGGGGCCCAGCGACGAGCAGTCGCCGGACGCCGAGACCGTCGCCCAGCGCCGCGCCGTCCAGACCGTGGCGGTCGCCGCACTGCTCGTGAGCGCGGTGTACCTGACCTGGCGAGCCCTCTACACCATGGGCGTGTGGTGGGCCAGCATCCCGATGCTGGTGCTCGAGATCCACGCTGCGATCGGCCTCGGGCTCTTCACGTTCTCGCTGTGGGAGCTGCGGACCACGCCCCGTATCGTCCCGCCCGACGCACCGTCGATCGACGGCTCGGGCGACCAGCCCGATCGGCGGGTTGCGGTGCTGATCACCACCTACGACGAGCCCCAGGAGGTGCTGCTCCCCACCCTGGCCGCTGCGGTCGCGCTGGCGGAACCCCATCGCACCCTCGTGCTCGACGATGGCGACCGACCGTGGGTGGGTGACCTGTGTGACCGGCTCGGCGCTCAGCACGTGACCCGGCCAGACAACAGTCACGCCAAGGCCGGCAACCTGAACCATGCGATCGAGATGCTCCGCGACTCCGTCGACATCGTGGCCGTCCTCGACGCCGACCACGTCCCGACGGTGGACTTCCTCGCCGACACCCTCGACTACTTCGACGACCCCGATGTCGCCCTGGTCCAGACCCCGCAGGACTTCTACAACGCCGGGTCGTTCGAGCACGACGCCAACCGCAGCCTCTTCTGGTCGTCTCGCCGCAGCGCCCGCTACAACGAGCAGGGCCTCTTCTACCGGGGCATCCAGGCCGGGAAGAACCGGTGGAACGCGTCGTTCTGGTGTGGCACCAACGCCCTGCTCCGGGTCGAGGCACTCCGCTCGGTGGGCGGGGTGGCGACCGACAGCCTCACCGAGGACATACACACCACGCTCCGGCTCCACCGGCTGGGATGGAAGACCGTCTACCACAACGAGCCCCTGGCGCGAGGCCTGGCCGCCCGCAACGCTGCCGAGTACCAGATCCAGCGATACCGGTGGGGCACGGGAGCGATGCAGCTCATCCGCCGGGAGCGGCCGTTCACCGCCCCCGGCCTCACCCTGGCCCAACGGGTCTCGTACGCGGCAACACTGCTCGGCTGGTTCGACGCCTGGCGCACCCTCGGGTATCTGCTGCTGCCGATCGTGACGCTCGCCACGGGTGAGCTGCCGATCCGCACCGACTTCCTGATCTTCGCGATCGCCTATCTCGCCACGAGCCTCCTCCAGCGCATCGCGATGTCACTCCTGTCGCGGGGCCTGGCGCCCCAGGGCGTGGCGATCGTGTTCGAGGTGATCAGGCTGCCGGTCAACCTGCGAGCCACGCTCGGCCTGGTCCGCCGAAGCGGCGGAGCGTTTCAGGTGACCCCGAAGGGCAGCTCGGATCGGGCCCGCATCCCGGTTCCCCGCCTGATCACGGTCCTGATCGGTGCGAACGTCGTCGCGCTCTGCTGGTTCGGGGCGACGATGCTCGGCTCGACCCCGCTCGAGTACGAGGAGCCATGGGCGGCGGTGGCGACCGCCGGATTCGCGTGGTTCAACCTGACCATTCTCGTCACGGCGGCCCAGCGCATCCGGTCGGCCCGCTTCGCCGGCAGCCGCCGCCGGGGTGAGCGATTCCGGCTCGGCATGGGAGCCCAGCTCGACGACCACCGGGTGGAGCTCGTCGACGTCTCGCTCACCGGCGCATCCGTCGTCGTTCCCGGCGACCCGCCGCCCGAGCCGACGAAGCTTCGCCTGGAGCTCGACGGAGGCGTGGCGACGCTCGCCGTCGTCGAGCGGTCACGCCGCTCGATCAGCCCGGACGGAACCGTGCAGATCGGTCTGGAGTTCGACCAGCCGACCAGTCACCAGCTCGCGTTCCTCAGTCGTACCCTGTTCGGTCACGACGCCGATCCGGTGCTGCGGTCGGTCGACCGTGCCCCGACCACGACCCGGCCGGAGATCGGACCCCACGAGCTGGACGAGGTCGATCCCGGAGATCGTGTCGATCCCGGACACCGCCACGACACGGGCGGTCGGCGACCGAGCGCTCCATGTGTGTCAGATGCCTTTGCCAAACCGGTGGGCGACCTTCAACGCCGCCTCGGCCGGGAGGCCGGCGACCACGGCCGCAGCCACCGGTAACCGCTTCTCGGTCGGGTTGAGCCTGGCCGTCTCCACCATCGTCCGCAGCGCTCGGCGTCGCTGGCCCATCGCTGCCTGGGCGATGGCCTGTTGACCGCGGATGCGGGCCAGACCCCGGCGCTCGCCGTCGAACTCCGGGTACTTGGCCACGAGATGGTCGAGGGCCCGGTCGATCGTGTCCCACCGCTCGAAGAAGTACGACGCCCCGTGCCACCAGATCCGTACCAGCGGCTCGGTTGCCACCGCGATCGGACAGATCCGGGCCGTGCGCAGCATCAGGTCGTAGTCCTCGGCGTAGCTACCTGGAATCTCCTCGTCGACGAGGCCGATCTCCTCGCACAGCGTGGTTTTGTGGACCAGCCAGCTCGACGGGTGCACCTCCGTCATGCGGTCGCGGAGGAAGCCGTCGAAGGTCAGCGCGGCCGGCTCCGGAACACGGGCGGTGTCGGTGCCGTCGAAGTGGATGAGCACGCCGGTGCAGGCGGCCCGGGATCCTGGGGTGACAGCGAGGGCGTCGAATTGGGCGGCGAGCTTGCCGGGCAGCCACTCGTCGTCATCGTCGCAGAAGGCGATCCATGGATGGGATGCAAGGGCGATGCCGCTGTTGCGAGCGCCGGCCAGGCCGGGGCTCCTGCCGTTCGTGGCCACGGTCACCCGTACGGGCTCGCCGTCGGTCACGACGGAGCCGGCGAGCGAGTGGTCCGGGTCGGATCGGTCGAACACGACCACGATCTCGACCGGGTCGCTGTGGCCCTGGGCGACGACCGCGTCGATCGCCCGTCGCAGCAGCTCGGGCCGGTCGCGGGTGGCGATGACCACCGAGACCCGTCGGTCGTTGAGCGGCTCGGGTTCCACGACCGTGCTCAGCGGCCCGCGTTCGGCGAGTCGAGCATCTCGTCGACGATCTCCGCGAATCGGGCCACCCCATCCGACACCTGATCGTGAACCGAGACGGCGAAGCTGTCCGGATCTGCGAGGGCACGATCGATCGCCGCCGACAGCTCGGCCTTCGTGGTGGCGACCGCCCCCAGCCCCCGGCGGCGGAGGTGCTCGGCGAAGCTGAGCTGGTGGCCGTCGATGTGCTCGCCCAGCCCCGGATCCCGTGGGACGACGATCGGGAGTCGGCCGGCGGCGAGCGCGTCCATGATCGTCGCCGGACCGCCGTGGCTGACCACCACGGTCGACTGGCGGAACAGCTCGCAAAGCTCCTCGTAGGGGACGAGCTCCGGAGACGAGCCATGGCGAGACGGCCGTGAGGTGCCGCGCTGGACGAGAATGTGGACCTCGGGATGGTCGTCGCGCCACTCGTCGATCCACCGGATCAGGCGGTCGAACGGATGATGATCCGTACCCACCGTCACCATCACCGCCACCGGCTCGTCGACCACCAGCGTGTCCTCGCGTTCGTCGTCGCCCATCGCGCTCTGCCCGCGCTACTCAGTAGAGCGGGCCCGTCAGCACGCTTCCCGGGTACAGCGACTGTTGTTGTGGCCATTGCACGCAGAAGCGGGTCGTGAACGGCTGCACCAGCCGGCCGGTCAACGTCCGGGAGTCGACCCGGTCGTAGACCTCGAGGTACACGGTGGGGATACGCATCGACCTCGCGACCGCGAAGAACGGGAGCGCAACGCCAGCGCCGTTCGAGACGACGACATCGGGCTGGAAATCGCGGAGGACCCGGTAGGCCAGCGGGGTGTTCCGGGCCAGATTGAGCAGATTCCTGGTGGTGGGATAGCGGGCCGGGATCAGCGTCTCACCCGCCAGCCGTGAACGGGCGTCGGGGAGGTCGAAGGTCACCCACCGCCGGTCGTGCTGCTCCCACCACGGCCGGAGCTGGAGGAGCTGGGCCAGGTGGCCGCCCGACGACGACACGAACAGCACTCGTCGGCGCAGCGCAATGTCGCCTGCGCGTCGACCCGAGTCGCCCACCGAGAACTCCCGCCTCACCACGTCCACCGTTCATCGACGTCCTGCCCGGCGAGTCTACAAACAGCGACATGCGCCAACTCGGGAGACGCCGCGTTCCGACGTGGGTAGCTGTACCCAAGCCGGTCTCAGCGGAGCCAGTCGTACCTCTCGCCGAGCAGCGCGAACAGGCGCTCGTTCGGTTCGCGGTAGATCTCGATGAGCCGTTCCCGCATCGGCTCAGGCATCTCCTCGTAGACGTGGCTGTTTCGGTTGTCGCCACGCTCGAGTGCCACCGGTGGCAGGTCGAGCCACGCCGTCACCTCCGCGAGGACCTCGTCGGGATCGCGGTAGAACCGCTCCGACTGGATCACCATGACCTGTTCCCGGGGGTAGTGACCGAAGAGCCGCTCGAGGTGGTCGGCGTACATCCCCTTCGCCACATACGAGTGGTGCTCGTGGCTGTGGCTCCAGTACGTCCAGTCCTCCTGCATCCGGTCGTCTTCGCCGGCCAACCGGCTCTCCTCGGCCGCCAGCGCAGCCTCGAACGGGAGGTCCTCGTGGCCATGGCTGACGGAGTGGTGGTAGTGCGACTCGGCCCGGCGGACCGGATCCCGCAGCATCACGAGCACCTTGATGTCGGGGAGGGCCTGGGCCATGCGCGCCACCGCGAACGGATGGAACAGGTAGTAGGGGCAGGCGTCGAAGCAGAAGATCGGCCGCTCGGTGCGACGCTCCACGGTCGCAGCCCACAGCTCGGTGGGGAACTGCGACTGAAACCACTCCCAGCCCCGGTGGTAGTTGTAGCTGAAGTAGTGCGATCCTTTTCCCCGTCGCGGTCGCTCGACCATCGGGAGGCGGTAGAGGGCCTCGGTGAGGGCCGTCGTGCCGCTCCGCTGTGCACCCGCCAGCACGAGGTCCGGCAGGACCCGCTTGTCCCACGTGGCCAACGCCACCCGCTCCCGGCACGATCTGGCCTGCTCCTTCACCTGGCGCAGACCGTTGCGGTCGAGCACCGGGTGTTGGGTGAGCCTTGCGAGCAGTCTGGTCGACATCGGACTCTCCAGTGGATCTCGAGTGGTGGGCGTGGGTCTCAGCCCGCCGGCCGGGTCGCCTCGAATCCGGTCGTGGTGGTGAGCCGATCGACCGCAGCGCGGCCCTGACGCACGTTGCCGGTGTCGAGGCCGGCCGCCCGGAGCGCAAGGGTCCTGCGGACCAGCTCGACCAGGTAGAGGCGCCAGGTGGCGAGTTGCGTGTGGGGATCCACACCGAGCTGGGCGAGTCCCTGGGGCGACAGTCGGGCGCTGTGGTCGATGGCCTGGTCGGCCGGGAGGTGGCGGATCTCGGCTGCGATCTGCGTGTGGTAGTGGCAGAGGTCGAAGCCGAGCGGAACCTCGTCGGCGGCGAACTCCCAGTCGATGATCTCCGCCAGGCCCCGAACGGTCATCACGTTCCACGGGGTGAAGTCGCCGTGCCACGCCCCGATCGAGAACACGAGATCGTCGGCCGTGGCCACCGCCCGTTCGACCGCCCGGCGTTCATCGGGCTCGGCGTGGGGGAGGACGGCCTCCACCGACGACCACCAGCCGGTCTCGACGATCGGGCGCTCCGACACGGTTCCCCGCCCCGAGATGGCTCGCAGCACCGCCGGGTCGGGCTGGGCGGCCGCCCGGAGCTTCGGCCGACGGCCGGGAGCGACCGCGCTCAGCACGACGATCCTGCGGCCGGCGATCACGTCGTGCTCCAACACGATCGGCGTGATGATCGGCGGGTTCGACGGCGTGGCCAACCATCGGGCTTCGTTGGTCACGAGACGCTCGGTCCACGGGTTCCACCCCACCTTCGCCCACCCGAGGGTCAACCCGGCGTCGTCGAGGAGCTGGATGACCGGCTTCCGGTTCGTCTTCGGGCTGGCGAGGCTGATCGCGAACCGGAGATCGTCACGGCCCATGATCCGGCGGAGGCCGCCGAGCACCCCCCGGTCTGCGCTGTCGTCGGGGCCGTCGAGCACGATCGCCCGCTTGTCGAGCAGGCGGTGCGCGATCGCCGGCGAGACCATGCTGACCTCGGCGGCGACGCTCCGGGCCCAGCGGCCGAGATCGAACCCGTCGTGGTAGCGGCGCACGGCCCGTTTCGACGCACCCGCCGAATCGGCCGGAATCAACACCCTCGGCTCGTGGGTGGTCGGCGATGCCCACCACCTCGGTGACCCCGCAGCGTGGGCCGGCAGGAGCGTCGGCCCGGATCGGCGCTGGGGCGGCTCATCGCCGCGGCGCTCGACCACGAGTCGGGCTGAGCCGTCCGGCCAGAGGATGTGCGACAGCCAGGCCAGGGGGTCGTCGGCGCGGGCACCGTCGGCTGGTGTCGTGGCGGATCGGGCGTCGGGTGGAGACGTGTGGGCCGTGGTCATGGGTTGGCTCCTGAGGCCATCCTCGATCGGCGAGACAACACGCCGAGGAGTTGCTCGAGCTCGAGGTCGCGACGAACGAGGAAGACGGCGGCCAGGTAGAGGAGACCACCGGTGATGATGTGGAGGCCGAGCGCGACGAGCCCGGCCTCGACGAGCTGGTGGATCACGAGACCGGTCGGGACGAAGCCGATCGCGGCGGCCAGTGCCGCCATGGCCGCAGCCCGGCCGAAAGCGTGCACCGTCGTGGTCCGCCAGACGCGGGCGACGGCCGACACCCGGAGCACCAGCCGAGACGCAGCCCACGCCCAGGCGGCGCCGATCACGCCGATCTGGGGGAGGAGGAGGAGCGACACGACGATCAGGACGGCCAGCGCGGCCACGTGGTTGATGAGCGACGCCACCGAGTCGCCGGTCATGAGCAGCAGGATGTCGCCGGGGCCGACGGCGACGATGACCGCCAGCGCGATGGCGAGCACCCGCACCACGTCGGCTGCGTCGGCGAAGCCGTCGCCGAACATCGCCAGCACCGGCTCGGCCCCGAACGCGAGCGTGATCAGGAGTGGCCACAGCAGCAACACGCTCCACGAGGTGATCGTGCCCACCAGCACCTTGGCGTCGGCGTGTCGGCGTTGGGCGAACGAGGCGCTGAGCAGGGGTGCCATCGACTGTGCGGTCGCCATCATCAGCAACTGGCCAGCGAGGATCAGTCGGTTGGAGGCGCCGTAGAGTCCGGCGTCGGCGGCCGAGAGGAGCGTCGCCACGAGCAGCACGTCGAGGCGTTCGAGGGCCGACGAGACGAGGTCGGTGACGGCTCGTGGTCCGGAGAACCGCCAGTAGTCCGTGGCGCTGAAGGTCGTCGCTGGTCGGCTGGTTGCCGGCCGCTGACCCTGCTGTAGCCGGCGCCAGGTCCACGTCGCGATCCAGGCCGCCGTCCCGACGCTCGCCGCAGCCCACGCCGCCGCGAGCGGCCAGGTCTCAGCCGACGCGACGATGACGACCGCGACGAGGGCGAGCTGGGCGATCGGTCGGAAGACCTGACCTGCCAGCACCGATGGTCGCATGGTGCCGAAGCCCCTGCTGGCACCGAACAGCACCTGGCTGAGGGCGAACCATGGGACTGCGACCGCCAGGATCCGGATCATGATCGTCAGGTCGGTGGCGTTCGACGACTCGGCGGTGAGGACCTCGGCGATCCAGGGGGCAGCCACGAACCCGGCGGCGCCGATCACCACCGACGTGGTCACCGTTGCGACCATCGCGGTGTTCACCAGCGGTAGGAGCGCGCCGTGCTCGCCCGACGCCCGGAACCGGGCGACGAACAGCGTCAGGCTCGACTCGCCCCCGAGGCGAGTGCCGTTGGCGACGAGGGTGAAGATTGCAGTGGCGGCGAAGAACAGACCCGCCCCGGTCCGCCCGTAGGCGTTGGTGATGAGGCCGACGGTCGCGAAGCTGACCACGGCGGCGATCAGCGCACCCGCCACGTTGAGCGCCGAGCCTCGCGCCGCCGTTCGCACCCCGCTGTCCGCGGCATCGGGATCGTCGGTGGCGCCGGCCGGCGACCCGTCTCCCGGGTGGTCGCCGGTCGGTCTCGGCGTCGGCTCGGTCGTCGTCATCGTCGAGTTCCCGTCGCCTCGGTCGGCGCCGTCGTATCGGTGGCGACGTCGACGGTGGCGTCGACGTTGGCGTTGCCGCGGCCGCCCTGGGCGTGACCGCGGGCGTGGCGGGTGACCCGTGAACGCTCGACGTCGTCGCCGAGCGCGTCGGGGGGCCACGTGGCGATCGCGGCCGCTGCGATCAGCACGAACAGTTGGGCTGGGAGGTGCCCGTAGATCGGCAACTGGACCAGGCCCATGAACAGCACGACCTTCGACCAGTTGGCGAGCGGGTGGCGCCCTCGCGCTCGCAGGAAGGCGATCCCGAAGAAGGCGACGTAGAGACCGGCGGCGACATAGCCGTGGGCGAACATGACCGCCCACAACTGTCCGTGGGTGCCCAGCGGTGGCCCCGTCGGGTTCGACGGGTTGGGTCGCGGGGTGCCGAACCCGATGAGGGGCGAGTCGGCCGAGTGGTCGAGCGTCTCCAGGTACAGGTTCGCCCTGGTGTCGTTGCTGTCGGCGGTTCGGGTGTCGAGCCGTTCGGTGGTGGTGTCGACGAGCCCGGTGCTGGCGGCCGCCACCGCCCCGACCGTGACGAGGAAGGCGAGGGCCAGGATCGGCGCGAACCGACGGTTCACGATCGCGCCTCGAACCACCCCGTAGAGCGTGCCGAGCCCGAGGGTCAGCCACGCCCCCCGGTTGAGGGCGAAGGCGAAGGGGACGGCGGCCACGGCCAGCGCCACGAAGCCAAGCCAGCGGGGGAGCCGGAGGTGTCGTTCCTGCATGGTTGCGAACACGAACGGGGTGAGCAACGCCACCGTCGATCCCCATGCGTTGGTGTAGGCGTACGGCGCCGCCGGTCGGTTGAGCCGGATGTCGGGGTAGAAGGTCTGGACCTCGGCCAGCCTTGGCTCGAGGAGATCCCGGATGAACTCGTCGTTGGCGATCACGTCGGGCAACACGGCCGACACCGGCGTTCGCCACGACAGGTCGGGTACGAGCAGGGCCGCCCAGCCGCCGAGGACGGCCATAGCCCACGCCACCACGAGGGAGTAGACGATCAGCCGCCGGGCCCGCGGGCTGATCTGGCGGGCCAGGTACAACCAGGTGACGAACGCCGCCCCGTACCAGCTCGCCCGTAGCACCCAGACGCCCACCCGGCCGGCCGAGTCGACGTTGACAACCGACGCTGCCACCAGGAGCAGGAACAGGGTGAGCAGCACGGTGCCCGGCGGTACGAGCAGCGGTCGATTCCGCCCCAGCCAGAGCGCCATCGCGAAAGCCGCCATCGCGAACACCCCCGGGCCGAAGCCGAGGGCCCACGCCACGGGGTAGCCGGCGAAGATCAGGGCCACCAGCCGGCCGTCGCCCGACACACGTTCGCCGGTTGGCACCGCGGAGGCGGTCACGTCACCGGCCGGGAAGGCCGGCACCACCGTTCGCCCGCCCGGCCAGCGCTTCGTCGAGCGAGATGAGGCCGAGGGGTCGACCCGGCAGCTCCGCCATCGCGTCCGCCAGCAGGCGGCGCGGTTGTTCGCCCGATGGTTGCTCGGTGCCGACAACCATGCCGCCGCTCTCGCGTAGTGCGAGGTCGAGACGCTTGGCGTCGGCGAGGGTGCCGCCGATGAGGATCGTGGCGTCGTAGAGGGGACCTATCTCGCTGAGGAGGCGACGCATGCCCCAGCCGTTGACGAGCTCGTCGGTGCGGTCGCGGTCGGCGAGGAGGCGGCGGTCACCCACGGTGAGGGCCCGGAGGTAGCCCAGTGCCGGCAGCGAGTGCTGGGCTCGTTTCAGCGGCACCGAACCGGTGAGCACGTCGAGCAGGCCGGGGTCCGCCGGGATGTCGAGTAGCCCATCGAGGGTGGGCGCTTCGAGTTGCGCGTCGATCACCAGGACCTGGGCGTCCTTGGCCCGAAACGCGAGCGCGAGCCCGAGCCCGGTCGCTACCGCAGCGTCCCGACTCGCCTCGCCGAGGCAGACACAGGTGAGCGATCCCTTGTGGATGCGGCGGAGTCGGGCCACCAACGCGTCGAAGTCGGCGTCGCTCACCGGATGGGATCCGGAAGCAGCAGCGATGCTGGGGCGGGGAGTCGTGCCGTTCGCCCACAGGTCTTCGGAGAACAGGTCGGCGAGCTCGTCGTCGGGGGCCGGGTTGTAGGGCTCGATCCCGTTGCTCGACGTCGTCGCCGGCGCAGCCGTGGTGCTGGCCTTGACCGCCGCCACCACATAGGCGGCGAGGCAGCCTATGACGAGGCCGCCGAGGATCGAGCCGAGCACGATCGCCGTCGTGCCGAGCCCTTCGGGAGCGTCGGCCAACTCGGCGGGGCTGATGACTCGACCCACCTCGATGGACAGCGTGGTGAGATCGGCCAGCGCGTCCTGCTGGGCGTTCAGCTCGCTGCGGACGGCTTCCCGCTCGACCGTCGCCGCGATGTACGGCTCGGCGTCGGTCTCGAATCGGGCCTGCTCGACCGAGAGGCGGGCGAGCTCCTCCTGGAGGAGCTCGATCTGCTCCCGCAGCGACTCGGTAAGCGCCGTCTTCTCCTCGGTCGCCTGGTCGGAGCGGTACTCGAGGTAGGACTGGGCGAAGGCGTCGGCGCCGGCCTGAGCCTCGATCGGCGTCGGGGCGACGTAGGACACGTCGAGGATCCGAGAATCCCTCGGGCTCGAGACGGTGACGTTCTCGGTCAGTTCCTCGAACGTGACCACGATCGAGTCGCCGGCGAGCCGTTCCATCACGCGCGACACGACGTCGGCCGAGGTGGCGAGTCGCTCCTCGGTGGCCATCCCGACCTCCACGTCGGATTCGATGGTGGCGGTTGGATCGGCCGATATCGGGGTGACCAGGACCGACGCGGTCGAGCGGTAGGTCGTGGGAACCGTGGTCGAAGCAAAGTAGCCGAGCCCGGCCACCACCACTGCGACCACCACGATGAGTCGCTTGTGGTTCGTCAGTGGCCGGAGATACTGCTCCAGTGGTACTGGTGCGTCGGTTGCCATCGGTCCTCTTTCGCCGACCGCCCATGCCGGGAACGAGCCCGGGGCTGAGCCCTCGCCCGTCGGTCTTGCCTACTCCAAGCGCAGATCGAAGGCCAGATCGCTGTTGCCGGGCCAGAAGTTGTGGACCTCGACCGCGATCACGTTCGTTCCGTCGACGAGAGCGCCGCTGTCGATCGTGTAGTCCTTCATCGCCTCGTCGGCGCCCCAAACCGGTACCACTGGCCGAGTCGACCACTCGATCGGACCGGCCGGCATGTTCACCCGGGCGACCTCGGTGCCGTTGATGTAGACCACGGCGCCGTCGTCGGCCCGGAGGCCGAGGTCGAGGGAGGCCACGGCGGCCGCGTCGGCCATCGTGAAGCTGCGGGTGAAGTAGTACGCCTCGTTGCCGGGGGCGACGGTGGTGGCGATGTCGTTCTCACCGAACCCGAGCGGTGCGGCACCGGTCTGGCCGTTGTCGACACCGTCGAGCCAACCGGCCGGCGTGGCGGTGGCGTCCTCGATGTAGTCCCACTGGGCTCCTACGGCCACGAGCGGGCCGGCCGGTGGGGGAGGGGGTTGGGCGTCGGAGACGGCCAGCGTCACGTCGAGGCTGAGGTCGCCGTTGCCGGACCACACGTTGTGGCCCGAGACAGCGAGGACGTTGGTGCCCTGGACGAGCGCAGCGGCGGGGACGACGTAGTCGACGTAGGTCTGCTCGTCGGCACCACCCTTCCAGCCGGACGCCTGGGTGGACGCCGTGATCGTGCCAGCCGGCATGTTCTCCCTGGCCAGCTCGGTGCCGTTGAGGTACACCACGGCACCGTCATCGGCCAGGATCCCGACGTTCAGCGCGGAGGGTGCCGGGCCGGTGAAGTCGAAGCTCGTCCTGGCGTAGTAGGTGACGTTGCCGGGGGTGAAGGTGGTGGCCTCGTCGCCGTCGCCGAAGCCGAACTCGGCGTTGCCGGTGGGCCAGGCGGCGTCGTCGTAGCCCGGCTGGCGCCACGAGGTGCCGAGGTCGGCGCCGGAGTCGTCATAGCGCCAGACCGATCCGGCCGCTACCAGGGCGCCGGGGTCCGGCGGGTCCGGCGGGTCGGGGTCGAACCCTTCGGGGCAGATCCGGCCGTAGCCACCGAGCCAGCGGGGCGTGCCGGCGTCGACCCCTCCGACGTGGAAGTCACCACCGATCCAGAGGCAGCCGTTGGAGTCGGCCTCGACCGCCCATGTGCCGTCGCGGGGGCTGTGCATGTCGGGCTTGAAGGCGTCGAACAGTTGGCCGGTGGCGTCGTCATAGGCCATGGTCAGTCGGTGCTCGGTCCGCTGGCCGGTGACCGAGGAGTAGTGCGACGGGATGCCGTTGCGGATCGAGTAGGTGCAGTGGCAGCCGGCGAACACCCAATCGTCGATGTGCTCGCTGACCTGGTAGGCCCCGCCGGCGAAGCCGTTCTGGTAGGGAAAATCGTTGTTGTTGTAGCCGGTGTGGTTGTAGGCGATCATCACGTGGTCGCTGGCCCGGACGGTCTGGGTGATGTGCTGCTCCCCGGTGGGCCACACGGTGTTGTCGCCGACGGCCACGTCGAAGAACTCGGGCTGCGACTGTGGGAAGTTGCGGGGGATGTCGACCTTGCCCGGCGCGCTGGCGCCGGTGGTGTCGTCGACCGTGTGGAAGTTGGCCGTGTTGGGCTCGCCGTTGACCGCAGAGAAGTAGCCGGCGAAGTGCACCTCACCGCGTGTCGGGTCGACGTCCATGCCCCACACGCCGGAGCCGGTGATCTCCGGCTTCCAGCCGGTGTCGACGGCGCCCGCCGAGCCGGTGAACCGGGCCGTCTTGAACACGCGGGTCCTGGTGCCGAACTGGCCGACGGCGTGGGAGAAGTTGCCGGCCACGTACAGGTCGTCACCGTCGACCTTCATCGTGCGGACCATCGCCCGCAGGCTCGACCACGGCCGCTCGACGTAGCCCTCGAACTCGGGGTCGATCGCCCCGGTGATGGGATCGAGGGCGACGAGGCCGCTGCGGGCGGTGCCGTTGACCTGCTCGAACTCGCCACCGACGATCAGCTTGCCGTTCAGGTTCTCGAGCGAGTAGACCGCCCGGTCGATCGTGGGCCGCCAGGTGTCGATCCAGTCGCCGGTATGTACGTCGAATGCGGCCACGTAGCGCTGCGGGATCGGTGTGGCGTTGTCGTCCTCCTGCACGTTGAAGAACGCGCCGCCGACGAACATCCGGTCGCCGATCTGCACGAAGTCCCACACGAGCACGTCGAGTGTCTGGGTCTGGGTCTGGCTGGGATCCTGACCGGAGACGCCCCACTGCCGGAGGGGCACAAGGTCGAGGTTGGCCAGATCGAGGTCGACCTGCTGGACCTGGGCGTCGCTGGTGGCGGGGGTGCTGATCACGAGCGTCGTCGCTGCCAGCACCGTCACCGCGAGGAACGCCGAGAGCCTGGTCCGGAGGCATTGTTTCCGGTTGCGCAGTCGCTGGTTGCTCACAGCTCGTAGCCCCCCTCGGTGCAGGTGGCGAGGAAGCCGAGCAGCGCCGCCGAATCGTCATCAGCGCCGTTCCACTCGCCGAGCGCCTGGGACCAGGTGGCGATGTCGGCCACGGCCGACCCGCCGGCGCGGGTGGCGGCGGAGGCCACGTCGGCGGTCGCAGTGGCGGTCTCGCCCTCATCGATCGAGGTCAGTGCCCGCTCCACGTCGGCGCAGGCCAGGGCGGCGGCCTCATCGAGCTCGACCATCTCGCCGGCCTCGTTGCGGGGGCCGTCGACCACGGCCAACTCGGCGTCTTCGCGGTCGTTGCGAGCCTCTCGGAGCTCCGCCGCCGTCGGTTCCTCGTCGAGCGGCTCGAGCACATCGAGCGCGTCTTCGCCGGACACGTTCTCACCGTCGAGGTCGTCGCGGATCTCCTCGATGGCGGCCTCGACCTCACCTTGGTCGTCGCCCTGGTGGTCGTCGTCGGTCTGCTCTGCTGGACCTTGGCCCTCTGCGGGCTCGACCTCGTTCGGGGCTCCGCCGGTCGCCGGGCCACCCGCGTCGGAGACGATCACGTCGGGCCCGTTCCCGCAGGCGCTCAGCACCAGGAACGCGGCACCCATGATCGCGGTCGGGAGCAACGCTCGACATCCCCGTCGACTGGGCCGTTCGCCGAGCTCGGAGCGCCCGTGGCGCGGGTCGTGGTTCAGCTCACACACTCGGTGAACTCTACGGGCGACAACCATCCGCACGTAGCTTCCGCCATCTATCTGCTCATGGGTAGATCTCCCTGATCACGCACTCCTGCGACGGGAGATGCGGTCGCCGTGGGCGGCCTGCGGGGCCGTGCCGGTGCGGGGCAGCGTCACCTCCGATCGCGCCTGGCATGTCGCACCGGGAGGCATCGGCCAGCGATCGGGGTGCGGAGGTTCGCAGCTATATGAGTAGACAAGCTTGGCATTTCAACTCTAAAGAAAGCCATGATTAGAGGGCGCTTTTACACAAAGCTTCTCCCACAGATTCGTTGCATTTGAACCATATGACCCCCTACTCTCTGCGGAGCGCTGGGCTGGAGACAGAGCAGAGGGGACGGACTGATGGGTGAGGGTTTCCATTCACGGCCCGTCGGGCAGAGGTGGTGGTGTGGCGCATCGCGCTGCCGCCCTTGTGGGAGAACCGAACACCCACGCTCGGCAGGGACTCGAGACGAATGATCGTCATGGACGTACACGATGAGGGATCGGATTCCCACGACGCGATATCGGAGTGTGTGCTGGCGGACAAGCATGTCGCTTGCAGTCCATCAGTGTCGATCTCATCTCGATTGATCGCCTGGATCTCCGGTCGGCGAACCCTGTTCCCATTTCTGACCGACACGGCCATCTGGCCGATCTCCATTTCAGTCGGCGCGGTGCTCAAGTTGGTCTTCGACGTGACAACCGCAGCCGACACCATTTTCATCACGATGGTGGCTGCGGTCTTGGCTCATGCCTTCCTCGGCATGGCGGTCGGTCTCTACCGTGGTCGCTGGAGGGTCTCGTCGTTCGATGAGGTGGCGATGCTCGGGTTGGTGTGGGCGGGCACGTCGATCGTGCTGATCGCCGGCAACTTCTATGCCCGGCTGACTGCGAGCAGCAACCTCCCCACATCTGCGGTGATCACCGGCTGCCTGGCTGCGGGAGCCGGCCTCACCGCTGAGCGCATCGTGTGGCGACGGTATTGGCAAGCTCTCCGCCGGCCAGATCCCGCCAGGTGCAACCGGACGATCGTGTTCGGAGCTGGCGAGGGCGGCGATCAGATGGTGCGAGCCATGCTCGCCGACCCCAACAGCGAGTACTACCCGGTCGCGCTCCTGGACGACGACCCGACCAAGGCCAAACGGGAGCTGTACGGCGTGCGAGTCCAGGGCTCACGGGAACGTTTGAGCGAGGTGGCGGCCGCCACCGGTGCCGAGGTCCTGCTCATCGCCGTCGCCGACGCCGACGCCGAGCTGATCTCGACGCTGAGCTCGGAGGCCGCCACCCTTGGTCTGGAACTGCGGGTACTGCCGTCCGCATCGGAGCTCGTCGGCCGGATGACGCTCGCCGACATTCGACCTCCTACCGTCGACGACCTACTCGGCCGTGACCCAGTCGAGATCGACCTGGAGTCGGTAGCCGACTACATCCAGGGTCGACGGGTCCTCGTCACCGGTGCTGGTGGATCGATCGGTTCGGAGCTGTCGAAGCAGATCCACAGCTTCGGACCGCGCCACCTCTATCTCCTCGACCGTGACGAGAACGCGCTCCACCGGGTGCAACTCGAACTCGAGGGTCGGGCGCTGCTCGACACCGACATGCTCCTCGTCGCCGACGTCCGCGACCGGGACCGGGTGTTCGAGATCTTCGACCGATACCGGCCCGAGGTGGTGTTTCACGCTGCAGCCCTCAAGCACCTGACACTGTTGGAGAACCACCCGGCAGAAGGCGTGAAGACCAACGCCCTCGGCACGAAGAACCTGCTCGATGCGGCGATGAAGATCGATGTCGACCGGTTCGTGAACGTCTCCACCGACAAGGCAGCCGACCCCACGTCGGTTCTCGGCGCATCGAAGTTGGCGGCCGAGAAGCTGACGGCGCTCGCTGCGGCTGAGACCGGTCGTCCGTATGTGTCGGTCCGATTCGGCAACGTACTCGGCAGCCAAGGATCGGTGCTACCGACGTTCCTGCACCAGCTCGAGCGGGGCCAGCCCGTCACCGTCACCCATCCCGAGGTCACCCGGTACTTCATGACCATCCCGGAGGCGGTTCGCCTCGTGGTCCAGGCGGGTGCGATCGGCGAGCCCGGTGAGGTGATGGTCCTCGACATGGGCAACCCGGTGAAGATCGTCGATCTTGCCCAGCAGCTCATCGACTCGCTTCGGCCCGGCACACCGGTGGAGTTCACCGGTCTTCGGCCTGGGGAGAAGCTGCACGAGGACCTCTTGAGCACCGATGAGGTGGGCGTAGCTCGTCAGCACCCCCGCATCGTCCACACGGCAGCGAAGCTGAGCGACCCCAGTGCCGTCTTGGCCGAGACCAGCGGTTTGAGCGAGATCGAGCTACGCCACGCCTTGTGGCCTGGCAGCCGTCTCCGCCTTGTCAGCGGTGGCGACGTTGCAGGAGGAAATGGCCGATGAACGCACCGAGGGAAGCCAACCACCGGGTGGCAGTGATCGGGCAGGGCTATGTCGGCCTCCCGGTGGCCATGCGAGCCGTCGAGGTCGGCTACGACGTGGTCGGCTACGACCTCGACGCGACCCGAATCGAACGTCTCGCTGTCGGCCAGACCTACGTCGACGATGTGGCCGACGACGACGTGGCCGAAGCGCTGGCCTCCGGCCGGTTCACGCCCACCGATTCGGCCGCCGACCTCGCTCGGTTCGACATAGCGGTGATCACCGTGCCGACCCCGCTCAAGGAGGGTGTGCCCGATACCTCGTATATAGAGGTGGCCTCGGGAACCGTCGGTGCCTTCGCTCGACCGGGTTGCACGGTGATCCTCGAGTCCACCACCTATCCGGGCACGACCGAGGACCTTGTTGCCCCGATCCTGGCCGCCGCGTCCGGGTTGGAGCCGGGGGTCGACTTCAAGCTCGGCTACTCGCCGGAGCGGATCGATCCAGGGAACAAGACCTGGAACTTCCAGCGCACGCCGAAGGTGGTCGCTGGCGTCGATGACGAGTCGACCAGGGCCGTCGCCGAGTTCTACCACTCGCTGGTCGACGAGGTGGTTCCCGTCCGGGGCACGCGTGAGGCGGAGATGACCAAGCTGGTCGAGAACACCTTCCGCCACGTCAACATCGCCCTGGTCAACGAACTGGCCATGCACGCTCGTGCGCTGGGGATCGATTTCTGGGACGTCACCCAGGCGGCAGCCACCAAGCCGTTCGGGTTCATGCCGTTCCACCCGGGACCCGGCGTTGGCGGGCACTGCCTGCCGGTTGATCCGTCGTATCTGAGCTGGCAGTTCGAGCGTCAGCTCGGAACGGTCTCCCGATTCGTGAAGATCGCCAACGACGTCAATAACAACATGCCGTCGTACGTGGTGCAGCGGATCCAGTCGAGCCTGAACGATCGGGCGAAGCCGGTGAAGGGCTCCCGCGTGCTCGTGCTCGGTGTCGCTTACAAGAAGAACTCGAACGACGCCAGGGAGACGCCAGCGACCGAGTTGATCTCCGGACTGCTCGCCCTCGGTGCCGACGTTCGAGTGCACGATCCCCACGTCGACCACTACCCGCCCTATGACCTCGTCGATCGGGTCGAACTGAACGAGCGTGAGGTGGCCGATGCCGACGCCGTGGTGCTCGTCACCGATCACGACTCGGTCGACTACGCCCTCGTGCTCGAGCACGCCGACTACGTCTTCGACGCCCGCCATCGTCTTCAGGGCGAGAACGTGGAGCACCTGTGATGGCACCGCTCCGGATCAGCTGTGTGGCTGGCGCCCGACCGAACTTCATGAAGATCAAGCCGGTGCTCGACGCGCTCGAAGCGGCCGGTCACGAGACCGAGCTGGTCCATACGGGTCAGCACTACGACGCAGTGATGAGCGACGTCTTCTTTGACGATCTCGGTCTCCGTCAGCCCGACGTCCACCTGAACGTGGGTTCCGGTAGTCACGCTGAGCAGACCGGCCGGGTGATGGTCGAGTTCGAGCGGCACCTTCAGGGCACCGAGCTCCCCGACTGGGTCGTCGTGGTCGGCGACGTCAACTCCACCCTCGCCTGCGCCCTCGTGGGAGCCAAGGCCGGGTGTCGAGTCGCCCACGTCGAGGCAGGCCTCCGCAGCAGCGACTGGACGATGCCAGAGGAGGTGAACCGTGTCGCAACCGATCGCGTGTCAGACCTCTTGCTCGCCCCGTCGCACGATTGCGTCGACAACCTCCGGGCCGAGGGCTACGCCGACAATCAGATCGAACTCGTTGGCAACGTCATGATCGACACTCTTCTGGCCAACGTCGAGCGAGCCCGCTCCCGACCAGTGCTTGGCGAGTTGGGTGTGAAGCCTGGTTCTTACGGTTTGCTCACCCTTCACCGACCGGCGAACGTCGACGACCCGAAGGTTCTTCGCGGCCTGCTGGGCGCAGTCAACACGATCGCTGAGCGGCTTGCGATCGTGTTCCCTGCCCATCCTCGCACCAGGGGTCAGCTCCCGTCCGATGGACTTCATCCCGACGTCCACGTCATCGAACCTCGTGGCTACCTCGACTTCATCGCCCTACAGGCCGATGCGCGGCTCGTCCTGACCGACTCCGGCGGTTTGCAGGAGGAGACGACCGGCCTCGGCGTCCCCTGCCTCACGCTACGGGAAAACACCGAGCGCCCGATCACTATCACCGAGGGAACGAACCAGCTGGTTGGCCTCGATCCCGAGGCGATCGTGGCTGCTGCCGCCGACGTGCTCGGCAACGGGGTGACGCCGCGCTGCCCTGCGCTGTGGGATGGCCGTGCCGGAGAGCGGGTCGCTGCAGCCATCGGTACATTTGCACCTCCTGTCGTCGATCTCACCAACGATGTCGCGACGCGGGAGCTGGTCGCATGACCATCGATCTCGTCGAGACGGAGACGCACGTGGGCACCCCCGTTCGTCAGCTCGTGCAATCGATCAAGACCGGTGAGATCAACCTCACCGAGGTGCCGCTGCCGAGCCCGGGAGCGACGCAGGTTCTCGTCGCAACGTCCCGCAGTGTGGTGTCGGCTGGCACCGAGCGAGCCGCCAACCAGCTCGCAAGTGCGAGCTTGTTGGAGAAGGCAAAGGCACGACCTGATCTGGTCCGGCAGGTGATCTCAAAGGCGCGAGCCGAAGGCCTCAGGAACACAGCTCAAACGGTTCGCAACAAGCTCGACGATCAGATGCCACTCGGATACTCCGCCGCAGGTGTCGCGGTCGAGGTCGGTGAGCACGTCGATGGCATCCGGCCTGGCATGCGGGTGGCGACCGGTGGCGCGGGTCACGGCGACTACCAGCTCGTGCCTGGCCTGCTCACGGTGCCGGTTCCCGACGAGGTGTCGGACGTCAATGCTGCATTTGCGACCGTCGCCAGCATCGCGATGCACGGCCTTCGCCTGGCTGAGCTCGGGCCAGGGTCACGGATCTGCGTGATCGGACTGGGTCTGGTCGGCCAGATCACTTGTCGCCTCGCTCAAGCCGCCGGCTATCTGGTCTCCGGTATCGACCTCAAGGAGTATGCGATCGCCACCGCCACCGAGTCCGGCGTGCTAGCACTCCGCGAGGAGCGCGACACCACGACCCGGATAATCAACGAGTGGTCGAAGGGTCGTGGCGTGGATGCGGTGCTCATCACGGCGGCATCGAAGTCATCCGGACCGGTCAGCCGTTCGACGGCGATCCTGCGCGACCGTGCTCCCGTCGTTGTGGTTGGCGATGTCGGCCTTGAGCTGGACCGACGACCCTTCTACGAGCACGAGCTGACGCTCAAGATGGCGCGGAGCTACGGGCCCGGCCGCTACGAGCGAGCCTATGAGGAGTGGGCCGTCGACTACCCGGCCGGCCAGGTCCGGTGGACCGAGGGCAGGAACCTCGAGTCGGTCCTGGATCTGCTCGCCGCCGGCAAGGTCGATTTCAGCGATCTCGTCACCCACGAGTTCGACCTGGCCGACGCTGCCGGTGCGTACTCCGTGATCGACAGCGACGAACCCTTCTTCGGGGTCCAACTGTCGTACCCCCCGATGGAGGTCGATCTTCGCCATCGGCCGAGAACGATTCGCACGGGAGCCGCAGCGCTTCCCGGCGAGAATCGAATCGGCATGCTCGGCGCGGGGAACTTCGTCAAGGCCACGCTGCTGCCAGCGATCAAGGAATCGGACTTCGGCCCAATAGAGGCGATTTGCTCAGCGAGTGGCACCTCCGCCCGCTTCCTGGCCGACAAGTATGGCATCCCGAAGGTGTCGACCAGCGCCACGGAGGTCATCAACGACCCAAACGTCGACGTCGTCTTCATCGCCACACCGCACGACACCCATGCCGACCTCGTCGTCGAGTCTCTCGAGGCTGGGAAGCACGTCTTCTGTGAGAAGCCGCTTGCTATGACCGAGGAGGAGCTCGACCGGATCGAGGATGCGCTCGAGGCTTCGGGCAAGGTTCTCCAGGTCGGCTTCAATCGCCGTCACGCTCCCGCGATCGTCAAGGCCAAGGAGGTGCTCGGCAGCTCCGGTGGCCCACTGGTCATCACCTACCGGGTCAACGCCGGTGAGCTCCCCGACAGCCACTGGTACAAGGACCGTCGATTCGGTGGCCGCCTCCTCGGAGAAGCCTGCCACTACATCGACCTGTGCGGCTTCCTCTGCGACGACCAAGAGCCCGAGCTTCACGTCTTCGGCTCCGGCGTTGGCGAAGCCCAGCTCGACGAGGACTTCATCATCAGCCTCCGTTACCCGGACGGCAGCCTTGCCACGATCACGTACGCCTCGGCCGGTCACCCCAGCATGCCGAAGGAGAGGATCGACATCGTGGGTCGGGGGCACGCTATCGAGGTCGACGACTTCCTCGTGTTGACAGTCGACGGCAGGGACACGAAGCGCCTCAATGGTCGAGGGCATGTAAGCCAACTTTCTGCGCTCGCAGCCGCTGTCCGGAAGGAGGGAGCCCTCGGTCACCAGAATGGCATGCGAGCAAGCCTGAAGGCGTTGGTCGCCTCCCTACCGAGGATCGATCCAGACCTGAAACACGGGAAACTATGACTCTATTCGACGCCATGCTCAGTTGGCCTCGACCGGTTTCCTAGTGGCGATCGGCGCGAGTATGTCGGAAGAATCACCAGAGAAGCAACGGGTGGGACCTACTTGGCGTGTGCTAGATCAGGCGCGCCACTTTCAGTTTCGGGCGGGTCTCTAGTGATCTATCTGCGGGGCACGGCTTGGGTCGCTCCTCTCGCAGCGACCGTGACGACGATCCCCTTGTTCATCGATCTTCGTACTTGGGCCACGAACTTTGAGGCCTTCCTCCTTCGTTCAACACCCGAGATGGCCCAACCGTTACACACAGCGGTAGCTCTACCACTACTCCTTCTCTCGCTAAGACTGCTCTCAAAACAAGCCGCGAATGAGGGCGGCCGCGTCCGGCCCATTCGTAACCCGCTGCGGGTACTCATGGTTGTCAGCCTGGTAGCGCTATCCGTAAACGTCGTCTACGCGGTGACCTTCGCCCGTGGCTTGAGTAGCCCTGACCGATACCTTCAAAGTCTTCTCGTCGTGGCCCCGCTGGCTCTCGCCGGGAGTGTGCGAATCGATCCCAAGAGATTCCTCGGCTGGCTGATGGGGAGTACGTGCGGTGGGATAGTCCTGATACTCGCGTACATAGCGCGCAACAGCTCGCTTTCGGAACTCAGCGGCGACGGAAGAATCGAGGTTGCGTATAGCTTTCCACAGTACCTGGTCTACCTTCCCTTCCTCTCCGTGATAGCCGTTGCGGCCTCGGTAGTCGCCCGCTCTCAATCGGCAAAGCTCCGGGCTATAACCATGATTTGCGGTCTAGCCTTCTTTCTTGTCATATGGTCGCGATCGACGGTGATCCTCGCCATCGTTGCCATCGTGGTGTCGATTGTAAGTAGCAGGTCGATTCACCGCTCCACACTCGAGTATCAAGCAAGAAAGCAGAGCAAAGCGCTGCGGCTCCTCAGTGTCGTGCTTGCCATCGCTTGCGTGATAGCAGTCAGCTCGTCAGGGGTCATCGGCGAGCGAGCCACGCGCTCGGGAGCGAACTCCGGTAGAGCAGAGATAGCGCGCGAGGCAGCCGAGCGGATCTTGGACTCCCCGGTCTTTGGTAATGGCTTCACCGCTCAGAGCCCAAGCAAACCCAAACCGTTCGACACACACAATCTCTATCTCGAGTTGCTCATGCGTGGCGGACTCGTCGGCGGTCTGGCGGCAATCATCGGGCTCCTTGTGGTGCTCAGCGAGTTGCGTCGCACGGCGTTCCTGATGGATGCGTGGATCGAGCTTCGGGCGATCTCGACCGCGTTGTTCGTCGCAGCTCTACTTGGTGGATTCAGTAACCCGTACTTGTTGCAGCCCTTCCCGGGCATTCTCGTGTGGTTTCTGGTTGGCACGGTCCTGGCTGCTCGGGGCAGCACTCACCGTCAGAGTGGCCAGTCGAGCTTTGGCGTGGACTGCGCGACACATGAGACCACCGACCTCGGGATCTGTTCGTATTGCAGTCCTGGCTCGGTCGGCGAGTGCATTGCTGGTGACATCCGGGCGAGAACGGCTGCGGCAGCGATAGTGGATGTAGAGGTGGTCAATGCCTAGTACGACGAGCGAACGTGTGTACGAGAAGATGCCTGTGCCGTTGCAGAACGTCGCTTGCAGCCTCAAGGGATTTCAACTTCGGCGGCAAAGGTACAATAGAACCTTTCGTGATACCCTTCGTTTTCTCTCCGAGTCTGACCGGTGGGATTCAGACACTCAGCAACGCTACGAACAACATCAGCTACGACGTATTGTGACGCACGCAGCCGAGACCGTACCGTACTATCGCGACCTATTCAGCCAGCTCAAATTGCGCCCGCAAAGTATTCGGTCGACTGGTGACCTTAGACAACTGCCGATCCTCAGCAAGGAGGCCGTACGTGAGTTGGGGGACCGGCTGTTGTCGGAAGCCATCCCGCTCAACGATCGACGGACTTGCTATACGGGTGGCACGACCGGCAAGTCCCTGCGGATAGTCACGGACGTCGGTACACAGCCATGGCAATGGGCTATATGGTGGCGGCATCGGAGACGTTTCGGCGTTGATCCATCCTCGTCGTCGATCAACTTTGCTGGCCGCTCCGTCGTCCCACTCCGCTCGATGGAGCCTCCTGTTTGGCGCCACAACCTCGCCAGCAAGCAGACGTATTTATCGGTACACCACCTAACCGAACAGAACTTGCCACGAGTTGCAGAATACTTGTGCGGTAGAAGTGTGGACTTCTACAGCGGCTATCCATCAGCGCTGTATCTGCTCGCTCGCTACTTCATCGACGAGGGGATCTCACTTCCGAGGCCACCTCGCGTCGTAAGCACTGGTGCGGAAACTGTGCTGCCGCACCATCGAGCGGCGATCGAATCGGCGTTCTCATCAATCGTTGCAGATCAGTATGGTGCTACCGAGCAGTGTGCTAATTTCAGCGAATGCGAGCTTCACACCTATCATCACGACTATGAGTTCGGCGTTGTTGAATACGTCCCCGCACCGTCGTCAAGCTCTGACACTCGCAGACTTGTTTGTACGGGATTCCGAAACCTTGCGATGCCGCTTATTCGCTACGATATCGGCGACCTCGTCACGATGTCATACGAGCAGTGCGTATGTGGCAGACCTTCTCGCTCGGTTGACAGAATCGATGGGAGGATCGAGTCATATGTTCGGACGCCGGACGGTCGCCAGCTGAGTAGGCTCGACTTCATCTTCAAAAAGAATGCGCACATTGAGGAGGCACAGTTTGTCCAAAACGCGGTTGACTCGGTCGACGTGCTGCTCGTTCTTCGAAGTAGGGTCGAAGCGTTCGATGAGGCGTCGTTGGTCGCGGAGCTCCGACGGTACCTCGGCGAGGTGATAGAGATATCCGTGCGGAGAGTGGACAAGATAGAACGGTCAGCGAACGGGAAGTTCCGACAGATCGTGTCCCGCCTGGATCCTGATTTTGTGGGTGGAGATTCGTGAGGGAGTTGACGCCAGGCCTGGTCGGGGCTGTTGCGAGCTCGTGATCTTCTTGGGCGATGTCTGCCACCCTTTCGTCGATTCGCCTCCTTGGACGGGCTTCGACGCTCCGTGGGCGCCTCAGGCGGTCGTGGCGAATCTCGAAGGTCCGATCGTGTGCGGGGGCCGTGCCAAGAGGACGTTAGCGAGATCGCTCTATTCAGAACGATCGGTCATCGCCGGCCTGCTAGATCTGGGCGTTCGCGTCGTGACACTGGCGAACAATCACATTCTAGACGTGGACGAGGCGCTCGGACCGACGCTCAGCGCTCTGGCTGGAGCGGGTATTGCTCACGCAGGTGCCGGGCTCGAAGCCGACGCAGCCTGGGTCCCAGCGTTGGTGGAGGATCGGGGCCAACGAACTTGGGTCATAGCAACTGGCTGGACAGGAATCGGATGTCGGCCTGCCTCCGAGTCGGCAGGTGGTGTTGCGTCGCAGGTGCCGGGGCGCATACTGGAATCAGTATCCGACCTTCGTCGCAGATACCCCGAGGACCGGATCGTTTGGCAGCCGCACTGGAACTATGAGCTCGAGTGGGCGCCGATGCCTTCCCACCGGGATCTCGCAATCGACGTCCTCGGAGCCGGTGCTGACGCTGTTGTCGGACACCACCCTCATATCGTCGGCCCGATCGAAGTGTTCGATGATCGGCCGATCGCGTACAGCCTGGGCAACTGGTGGCTCCCGATCCGTTCGTACTTCGGGGGTAGAATGGCTCCAGCAGAAGAGTCAAAACGGCAACTCGCACTTGAAATCGGGACCGATGGAGCGGTCACTTGTCACTTCTTCGATTTTGATCCGAACTCACTGTCGATAACTCACAACAACTCCTCACCACTGTCTTTGGCGGTCGACGAGCCAACTCGGGCTCCCTTTGCGGGAATGTCCTCGACTGAGTACGAGTCTTGGTTCGTGTCGCATCGTCGACATCGCTGTCGAGGACTTCCGATATTCAGATCGCGTGACTCCGATAGGGTGCTGGCAGCCAAGATGGCATGGCTCCACTTCCGGACCGTGGCAGTCTCGAATCTATGGCTGGCTACTTCTAGATTGCAGCGAAACTGACTATCGGCTAGACGAGACTGAGTGATTGAGAACACGCCTTTTCGTCGACGTGGTTCGCCGGTCCATTCCGAGGATGCTCAGCCCGAAGATCGCTTCAGTGCAGAGTGTGGCAACGATTGCGCCCCAATACGCCAGTTCCGGAATGAGAACAAGGTTCAGGACCAGATTGGCGCCTAGGGTCGTCGCTTCGATGAGGCTTCGCTCCCTGTGCATCCCTCGGTCATGCAAGCGTGCGATCATGGGGAGAGCTAGCGCACGCGGTGCGAGTGCGATCACGAGCAGAAGGTTGAGCCAACCGACCCGAAGGAACTCCTCGTTGAAGATATGTCCAAGGAGCCACCAAGCGGGGACCGAGGCGAGTCCTGATATCGCGAGAACTCCGCTGGTTGATAGCAGATAGCCCCGCTCGGCTTCGGCAGTACGCGATTGGAGAAGGCGTGGGAGAACAAGGGTCTCTAGTGCATTGATGGGCGTCATGGCGGCGAATGCACCCGCTGCTGCGAGTCCGTAGATGGCAGTTGCTTCTGCCGTGCTAACCGCTCCGAGAACCACTTGGTCAACCTGATACGATCCGGCTTCTGCGATCAGCCCTATTGATATCGTGAGCCCAGCGTTCAGACCCAGGGACCAGTTGCGGAGCCGAACGGCTGCTGAGGCACCGTCGAGGATGGTAAGCATGTACCCGATCAACGCCAAGGTGAAGATTGCGCCGGCGACGGCGTTCGCAACGGCCCAAGCCCGGAGGGAACGATCGGGTCCCACGAAGGCCACCATCGGTGCCAGAATGCTGACCGCTCGTGCAATTTCCCACCACATGGTTGAGATGATCCTGCCATCTCGTACCATGAGGGTTCGGGCAAGCGTGAGCCAGAGCAGCGGTATGAGCCCGAGGCCAATGAGAAAGCCGTCGATGAACTCGATCTTGAAGAGCGTCACGCAGAAGGCGCCGATCCCGCTCGCGCCAACCAGGGATACAGCAGTACGTGAGCCTCCCAGCATCCACCAGTACTCCTCCTCGGAGAGCTCGGCGCGGTAGGTCGAACTCTTCAGGAAGAGAATCCGCACCCCAAGTCCGAGTAGCGGTGCGGCTAGCCTGCTGAGAGCCAAGGCCGCCGCGAGGTATCCGAAGACTTGAAGCCCGAGAAACTGAGTGGCAGCAACTGTCGCAATGAACTGCGCTGAGACCCTGAGAACGGTGCCAATCATGAGTGGCGACGCGCTCAGTACTGCAGCGGTTCCGTTATTCGTTCGGAGCGACATGAGAAAAGATTCGAGCTTGACTCGAGCTCTCTTGGTCGCGTCGGACTGTTCCCGCCTCGGAGCAACTCGACACGCAATGATCGGAAACTTCGGATGTTTGGTACGCGGCAGCGCCTCTCGGTCAACGTTCTCTGGACGAGGGATCATCGTTGCGCGGGACCGCAGTCGCAGCAGACGGGCTTGTAGCTGTTCATCCGACGCCCTTGACGTCTCTTTCGACACGGCCCGGCGTCCGGCGTAGCTCGTTGTGCATCCTGCCGGTGGTTGGTTTGGGGGTCGAATCCCGAAGGTCGAGAGCCTGCTCGCGCAGGCCTGGGCTCCCGACCGATCGGCGGTAGATGAACGACTCGGACTGTGTACGGCTTGCATCCGGTCGTAGATTGGTGTGTCCCTCAACCGCGTCCGCTGCGGGGTTGATAGGCGAGTGTTCGCCGTCGTCCCAGACCCGGATTGGAGATGTGCCGGCAGATAGCTCCAACCGTCGGGTTCGGCTACCGGCTGAGTTCGTTTCGACCCGGATCTCGAGAATGTCGTTGTCCGCAGACGTGCGGACGGTGACCGTCGGCCAGTCGCCCCAGAGAAAGCGGGTCAGTCTCGTCATCTGTTGTTCGCCTGGCTCGTGAGGCATGTTGTGCCATTGGGTCTCGGAGAGGTCTGGTTCTCCGGGCCCGGGCTTGTAGCTCCAGGTTCCTGGATCGAAGACGACCTGCTCGCCGTCGACCCAGAGCTCCACATGCCCGAAATCGCATTGCGGGGGCCGGAACAGCTGGTGCTCACCGCCCCGAACCAGCGCCCGGTGCCTGCCGTTGGTGATTATCGAGATGCCGGCGTAGGGAAAGATCCTGACCTGCGTTCGATGGAGTTCCGGTGGGTTCTTCAGGTACTGCACGGGTCGTCCCCACAGCCAGTGAACAGCCTCCTCGGCCCAGCCGCCCCAGTCGTATGTCTTGCCCTCCAACGCCTGAGCGGCCATCAGGAGCGTGGGCCTGACATCCAGGAAGCGTGTTGACGCGAGCGGTAGCAGCATTGCGCCGTCGTTGTTGCCCCAGTTGCCCGCAGATCCGTCGCATCTTTGGGTGATGGCCAAGAGGAAGGCGTGTGAGCGGCGTAGGGCATCCTCGAGTTCCTTTGGAGGATTTTCTTCCGACGATCGATAGAGCCACATCGCCCAAACGAAGTTGTCCATGAATACCCGGTGGTAGTTCAGTGAGTACTGGGACGTTCCACCGTCCGGGAAGACAAGGCGGTCGCAGGCATCGGCAAGTAGACGCTCGCCGAGCTGCCTTGCTTCTGCGGCGATGGCGAGTCCGGGGAAGACCAGGGCGACCGTGATCAACCCGACCGCTTCGCTCACGATGTGATTGTTGTCCTGGCTCTTGGCATAGCGCCAATGAGCCTTGATCCGCTTGGCGGTGACGTCGGCTAGCTTGGCCAGTAGCAGCTCGCGATGCCGGTCGAGTTCCTCGGTGCCGAACACCTGCGTGGCGAACACGATAGCCATCAGCCGAATGGCGGACTCCTGCCCGCACTTCCAGTTCACGCCTGCATTGGGCTGGTTGGAGCGACACCAGTCCTCGAGCAGCTCCCAGAATACGTCGGGAGCAGCGGTTGACGGGTCCAGCCCGTGAAGTCGAGCGAGGTCGAACGCCCAGCTGAACCGGGAAGCCTCCCAGACGAGCTTCAGGTCAGCGTTGGCTGCCTCCTGTACTCGGCTCCAATGCTGAGTCTCTGAGTAGGAGGTCGGGGTGATGGGCTCTTCGTGCCACGAGTCGAGTCGACAGATCGTGCCGAAGAGGTCGAACTCTCTTCTTCTGATGCGCTCTAAATGAGCTCGCAAGGCGGTCTCGACATCGTCGCCCTGTTTTTGTAGAAACTTCCCGCCGTCCGCCACTTGGACCGGAAGAGTACGACAAGTGGACTCGCCGTCAAGTTGGTAGGCATCCCAGCTCGACAGGGGCGTGCGCCGACGGAGCACTCCTGACCAATGCTCAGCCTCCAGGTACAGTCTGATGAAGACCCATCGCCAGCCCAAAGTCTGTGCCACCTTCCATCCCAGTCGGATCTTCCCGAGCGGTCCGCCAAGCTGCGTCACGACGGTTCCGTACTCATAATGCCGAGAGCCTTTGGTCGAGGCGGTGCGCCAAGGCTTGGCGGGAGCGGTTGGAGGCCATCCAATCCCGGCCGTTCTGTCCCAACTTGGATCGAGTGTCAGGGTGCAGGGAAAGCAATCGCTTCGCCGCAAGTGCGATCTCGTTGGGGCCGACCGCCTCTCCAGCATTGGCTTCTTCTACCAGAGCTGCGACCTCTCCCGGCGTGTTGGTGATCACCGGCATGCCGGCCGCCATGTAGTCGTACAGCTTGTTTGGGCTGACTCCGTGATGAAACAACGGTAGGTCGGCCAAACAGTGGAGGCCGATGTCCGCCGCCGCGAACAGTTCCGGGATCTCGGTTTTGACGATCGGATCTCGGAACTGCACATTGGTCAATCGTCGCCGATGGGTCTCCTCGACCAGCTCCTGCTTCAGCACCCCTTGTCCGACGAGTAGGAATACTGCGTCGGTGTCTCGTAGTTCTTCTGCTGCGTCGAGTACCTGGGTCAGCCCGTTGGCCGGTCCGTGCGCTCCGGCGTAGACAATCACAGTGCCCGATAGTTCGTACTTGGCCCGTAGCTCCGTGCGTAGCTTCGCAACCTCGAAGTCGTCGGGGTCGGCGCCGTTCGGTATGAACTCGATCTTCGACCGATCGATTCCTTCAGCGCAGATAGCCTCGATCGATCCCTCGGCGAGAACGACAATTGCATCGGCTCGGCGGTAGACGAAGCGCTCGAGGAACTTCAGAAGCCGAAACACCAGGGCGGTTTCGGGGATCAGAGCAGAATCGACGAGGATCTGTGGCCAGAGATCGCGGACCTCCAACACGAATCTGGCGCGGTGGATCTTGGCCAGCGCGAACGCTGTCGTCGCAGCCAAGAGGTGAGGCGACGAGCCGTAGACCACAGTCGGTCGCTCACGAAAGAGGCCGGACGCGAAGGCTCCGACCGCGTAGCTCAGCCAATTGACGACGCGAGACCAGCCGTTGCGGGTAAACGGTGTAACCGGCACGGTCAGTAGCGAGCCTTCGCGTCGTGGGAGCTGTTGACCGGAGAGCGAGCGCCGACCGGCGATGATCGTGACATCCCACTCGGTCAGTTTCTCGAACAACTCGACATGACGCGTGCCGCCAGCCATCGAGCGCGGGACCGCAAACTGGTTCAGCACGAGTACGCGCTTGCATTTCATGGGCGACTCCTCCGTTCTTGCGGTGATCGATCCGGTCGGTCGGGTGACCGTCGTCGGATCGGTTGACGTTTGCTCGCTACCGAGTAACGCGCAGGTCGACGCGGTGCGTCAGTTCGGCCAACGAGGTGACCTCCGGGGTCCCATCCGGCGACTCGATCTGGCTGTGCAGGCCTGCGGGTCGTCGAACGCGAACCGTCTGCCACCCTCGACTTCGGGGTGCGGCGAAGTCCTTGGCGGGGTTGTCGCCGATATAGACCAACTGATTGGGCCGGACGTCGAAGCTCTCCTCGACGAGCTCGAAAGCCCGGTGGTGCGGCTTCGACATTCCGGGACCCAGCTCGCCGGTGTAGATGACCAGATCGATCAAGTCCGTCACGCCCAGCGCCTCAACCTTGCGTCGTTGGCTCTGTGGCGGACCGTCAGTGATGGCCGCCACTGGCCGGCCTCGCAACAGGTCGAGGAACGCCGTGGCATCTGGGGTCAAGGCGATGTCGGGTACGTGACAGCGGTATACCTCGACGAGACTTGTGATCAGTTCCGTGGACGGCTCGAGTCCATGCATCGGAAGGGCCCGGTCAAAGGCGTCGCCTCGGAAGCCCGAGATGAAGTTCGACCAAAGCGTCTCGTCGAATCCGTTGATGCCGGCTGAAGCCTCGAGGTGTCGACCTACCGCTCGAAACCCTGAGCGTACGTAGCACTCTTCCAGGTAGAGCGTGTCGTCGACGTCCAGGACGACCACCGTCTCATCGTTGAGTGCGGGTGCGAGGAGTCGTGCTGCCATCACTCGCCCTCTGATGGTGGGGTTTCGATGAAAACCGCCTCGTCGTACCGCAGCATCGTCACACCTGGTCTCCAGGTGAACCAGTTCGGATCCGGCACGACGCCTGCCACTTCCGCCACCAGCGCGGCGGTGAAGGTGCAACCGGCCTCGTGCGTGAGCGGATAGCCGCCACCGAAGCGGGGGTTGATCTCGATCACTTCCGGACCAGACGGACCGGCGATTGCTTGGACGGTGACGGGCCCTCGCGCCTTCGGAAGCGTCTCAGCTACCGCTGAAGCGATAGTCTCCAGTTCCTCGAACCGTTCGGTGACGCCTTTCGAGATCTCGCCGGCTCGGACGGCTAGTCGTCGTCGTGGAACGGCTGCACGACATCGCCCGTCACCGTCTACCCAACAGTCAACGGTGTACTCCACGCCCTCGACCAAATGCTCGACGACTCCGTCGCCGAAGCGGTCCACGGCGGCGGCAAACTCGGTGATCGAAGAGACAGGCTGAGCGCCAATCGATGCTGATCCACGCATGGGCTTGAAGAACAGCGGCCAGGTATCGGTGGGTAGTTCGATGAGGTCGTTCCATCCGTACTGGCGGGGTACGGGAAACCCGTTCTTGCGCATCCATTCGTTCGATCTGGCCTTGTCCGAGCAGATCTCGATGACTTCCGGATCGGACACGATCACGTCAGCACCCGCATCGGCAAAAAGCTTGAGATTCTCCGCCAGAACAGCCAACTCGGTGTCGATGGTCGGCACGACGACCAGTGGTCCCTCGAGATCGACGATTCGGAGCATGCTGTCGATGAACGCGGAGTCTTTGGCCGGGGGCACGAGATAGAACCCGTCGCAGAGGTTGGCAGCTGCGCTGAGCTCGGAGGCATCGGTGGCGACGATCCGCAGTGTCAACCCGGCTAGCCGAGCTCCGTCTCGGAGTGCCGCGACTAGGGCCCCTCGTCGCCCAGCAGATGAGAGCAACACAGTGGCGTCGATCGTGGCGCTCGCTGCGTCACGTGCGTAGGCCGTCATGAGCATCGGCCGCGGGTACCGATCAGTTGTTGACATGAGCGACCTTCGGGCTGCCCGTGAAGTGGGGCATGGTTGCTGCGCCTTCAGGCGAGATGCCATCGCGGCGCAGTACCCGTGTGATCGTCATGGCCAAGATCTTGATGTCCAGCAGCAAGGTCATTCGCTCGACGTACTCAACGTCGGTTTCGAAACGTGAGTCCCAGTCCAGATCGTTGCGGCCACGCACCTGGGCTAGGCCGGTGATGCCAGGCCGTACCTCGTGCCGGCGGGCCTGGCGCTCGCTGTACAGCGGCAGGTAATCCATGAGGAGCGGTCGCGGCCCGACCAGGCTCATCTCTCCTCGAGCCACGTGCCACAGCTCCGGCAGCTCATCGAGGCTGGTGGCTCGAAGGAGACGCCCGACCCCGGTCAGACGTTCCGCATCGGCGGCGTCGCCGTTACGCATCGTGCGGAACTTGGCGAGCTCGAACGGCGTGCCGTTCAGGCCCGGACGTAGCTGCCGGAAGAGCACCGGCCGTCCCATGGTGATCAGGATCAGGAGGGCGATAGCGGCCAGCACTGGGGCGGCGACAAGGATTAAGCATGTGGCCAAAACTGCATCAAGCCCGCGCTTGACTACCGAATAGTTACAATATTCCAAAGGTAAATTCTCCCGTCGGGACTATGGCCCATCGCTACGACGTCAGGGTGTCGACTGTAGCTCAATCTGGTGAGATGTGTACCCCTCCCATGGCAAATGACTTGAGGAGGCTTGCATGTATAAGCAACTAGACGAATGCTGGATGATGGGCATTGAGGAGAAGTTTGTCAAACAACGTCGAGAGGTCATCACGGTGATCGGATCTGCGAGAAGATTCCCGGATGGCCAGAGCCACTTCTAGCGTGTAGTAAACATTGCCTCCACCCAAAACCCATCAATCTTTGGCGTGTATTCCTGGGTATTCTCACTTGTGCACTCTTGTGATACTAACAATACGATCTGCCCGTTAGCCGTCGCTCTTTGAGGGCGCGGCGACACGGTGGGTGAAGGTGGAACCGAACCTCGTGATGGGCATGCCCATTTCGGTGCGGCTCGTTTTGAGGTCCTCGTCAGGGATCGGCGCCGTTGGTGATCCTGGGAAGACGACAGTTTGGTGAGGACTACTCAACTGAGCAGTTTTCAATCACGGGTGACCGGCGGTTGCGAGTACCGTCGTGTTCCATGGACGCTATGGACCTGCTTGTGGCTGTCGGGCGGGGTGGAGCCGTTCGGCTACCACCGACAGCGGAACGTGAGTTCTTCGCGCTGGCCGTGGACCACCGCGTGACGGCGTTGGCTCGCCGAGCAATTGGCTGCGGCGACCTCGAGTGTCCCGACCTCTCGTCACTCGAGGTAGCACTTGCCGCACACGAGCTTCGATCCAGTGCGAGATTGGAGCTGCTCGAAGCGGCCGCATTTCGGGTTGTCAGGCGATTCATCGACCGGGGCTGCAACGTGATGGTGGCAAAGGGTTGGTGGGCGAGTCATGTGCTCCACGATCGCCCTTGGGACCGAGTCTTCAGCGACATAGATCTCGTCATCCCGCCGGATTGGGCAATGCGCAAAGTGGAGATCGACGATGAACTGGGACCATCGAGGGCTCATGGTCGATCGGTGCGGTCTCCGGCAGACTCGCTGAGATGGTGGACCTACGACCTGCCCGGAATCACGGTGGACGTCCACAGAAATCCGTTCACGATGGAACCGGCGGCTGCGCCGGAGGCCGGCCGGATCTGGCGGGAGCACGCCGTAGCCGGCGACCACCGGTGGGGTGGCGCGTTGGCGCCGAGCCTGGAACTGGGGCTGGCCCAGCTAGCCGTCAACTACGGCAAGGACCGTCTGAGGTGGCTCTATCAGCTGGACGACATCCGACGGCTGATGGTCAACCCTGACCTGAATTGGCCAGAGTTCTGGAAGCTGGTCGATCTCGGTGGCGTGAGGCGGCCTGTGACAGCAGTGCTGGCTGCCGTGGCGCGAACCCTCGAGATCGATCCTCCTCCCGGTCTGGGACGGTCGTCGCCGCTAATGATCCCGTGGGTCGGCGAGGGCCGTATCCTTAGCGGCCGCATAGCAGCTGAGCCGCCGCTTCCCTCGGCGGCCTACCGGACGCTGGCAGGTGCCGGTCTTCGTCCCGGCCTGGGCGCGGTGCTGTCCGTCCTGCTTCCGAACAGCGAAGCGCTTGCCGGTCACCTTGAAGTCAAGTCCCTTGAGGCCGGGTCGGGCTACGTCCGGGGTCTGGGAGCGCTGTATAGATATTGCGTGAAGCGCTTGAGCGGTACAGCACCGCCACCGCTGGGTGATACGCCGGCTGTGCCGGTCTGGGCACTCACCGAATCTTCGATGCGACCCCCAACCCCGACGATGCAATCCGGTGATCGCACGTGATCGAAGAAGTGTTTCACCCGTTGCCGGGCGAGAGGGCCGAGGCGTTGGGTTGGTCGCTCGTCACGAGGCTCCTGCTCAGGTTCTTGTCGCTGCAGCGCACGCTTGCCGTGCTCGATCTCGTGCCGATCGGCCGGGCCCGTTCGCTTCTGACCATCCCGCCAGAAACCACCTTCAGCCGGGCAGGGCGGTGCCTCGGCCGACAGGTGGCACGGAGTCAGTATCTTCGCCGTCGGGGTAGCCGGTCCACGATCGTGATCGGTGTGAGACGCTACGGACTCGCTCGGGAGGACTGCCCGCTCGATGCGCATGCGTGGCTCGACCGACTGGACGAGGCGCCCGGTTACGAGGGCCTGCACCGGATCGAGCGTTGATCGTCTCCGGCCACCACCGAGCCGGATTGCTCGCAGCAACCCGCGGCTGTAGTGCGGGTCAGCTCGATGTGGTTGCCGCCCGTGCCCCCTGGCAGGGTGCGATCACCTGGTGGGAAACAGCTGCAGGCTCCACTCTCGCCGCGTCTGGCTCTGCCACTAGAGGCGAGTACGGTCGATGGCTGGCGGCGGCGAAGGGAACGGTCACCAACGCCGCCGAGGCGGCCGAACGGCTCGGTGCAGCCTCCACCGGTACCGGTGATCTGGTGGCAGCGGCGCTCAGCGGGGAGCCGCCCCATCCCTCCGCGCTTCGAGGGGCCTTCGTCGGCATCGCCCTCGACCGGCGAAACGGGGAGCTCAGGGCCTTGCGCTCGTTTGGCGGGGGCCTGTCGCTCGCTCGGTCGAGCGGTCACCGCTGTACGGCGATCGCGACCGAGGCGAGCCAGGCTCTCCTCCTGGCAACGGGCCGGGCGAACGACGTGGACGACAATGCGCTTCGCCGCTACGTCTGCGGGCGCTCGCTGACGACGGAGACCTTCTTCGTCGGCACCCACTGGTTGTTACCCGGGTCCTGGATGAGTGCCGGTCTGGAGCCCACCATCGTCGCCCTCCTCGACGTCTCGAGCTCGCCGCTCGGCCTTGACGTCGACCGAGCGCGTGCCGCCGTGACTTCGGCGCTCGATACCGCAGTGCTCCAGTCCGTGGCCGGCGCAGGACGATTGGGCTCGATGGCCACCGGCGGCCTCGACAGCTCATCGCTCGTCGGGTTCGCCGCCCGACATCACCCAGTCGCCGTGGCGGTGACCAGCCGGGTCCGGGCGGCCGGCGACTCAGCCGTCGAGACGTCACTCGCAGCAGACGCCGTGCGCTCCGTGGTGAAGGCGCATCACATTGTCGATCTCGAACCCAATGACCTCATCGACGGCGTCGCGGACTGGATCCCGCTGACCGGGCCACCGATGATGCTGTCGGTCGGCCTCATCACGTCCGCCTACGGGCGCGCAGCTGCCGAAGGCGTCGACGTCGTGCTGGATGGTCTCGGGGGGGACTTCGTCTTTGACTACGACCCGCTTCACGAGGCCGTTGCCGAGTCTCGCTGGGGTGAAGTGCCCCGAGCGCTACTCCGCCGGCGCCGGAACGGCGCCCGGGTCGCCGGACGTGCCCTCTCTGGGCGAATCCTGCACGACCAACGCCACCACGTCAGCCTGCCCGAGCGGTTCCGCTGGCGAATCGTCCACAACGACGCTGCAACACGCAACCGGATCGCTGCCCGGCTCGGTCTGCGGCTCGAGCTGCCGTATCTCGACCACGATCTCATGGCAACGGCTGCCGGCGTGCCTATCGAGCTCCGCTCGCCCCGTCGACAACTGCAACGCGACGTGGTGTCGAAGGTGCTTCCGCACCCCGAGCAGGCGATCAAGGCGCGATACAGCGATGCCCTCGAGCGATACCTCAACGTGCCGCCTGGCCAAGTGGCCGGCGCACTGAGGCGGCTATTCGCCGATAGGTGGCGGTCTGCCGCCCGTGTCGGCTCAGCTGCCTGACTCGATTCTGAGGCGACCCCGACTCCGAACGGCAGCGGCAACCGACTCCAAGACGCGAATCGACGCCGCGTGCGCGGCGTCGATTCATACTCCTATCGCGAGCGGACTACGGATTCGGCTCCGCATTCGGGTCGGGGTTGTTCCCGGCTGCGCTCGCCAGCGTGATGGTCTTCAACTGGCCCAGCGGCCGAACCTGCGGCTTCTTGTAGCTACGAGCTTCCATCGTGTTTCTCCTCGGGTGGTTGATTCGCCGCATGCGAAATAGTAGAGAAACCAGCTCGCCTATGGGTGCAATTCGGCTGGGCACTTGTCCTCACCAAGAGGCCAATGATGGTTCATCAAGCAAGCTCAATAATCGACACCTACCCAACCAGGTCTGTGTCATATTCCCTGAGTTGGAGTCGACATCCGGCCGCTAGATTTGGTCCGGGCGCATGACGCGTCCCAGGTGCTCGCCAGGCGGACAGGTCGGCTCGCAGAAGCGCCATCCGCCTCCGCTCGCAGTAGGAGTCCACAATGGTTGAACTCGAAGGCCGTCGCTATGTACCGTCAGAGTCGGTCGTGTCCAAGGCGATTTCAGATGAAGAGACCGTCTTGCTCGACCTGCGCACCGAGCACTACTTCGCCGTCAATGAGCTCGGATCCCGGGCCTGGGAGTGTCTCGCCGCCGACGGATCGCTCGATGATCTGGTCGAAGAGATCGCAGGTGAGTGGAACGAAGCTCCCGATGTGATCAGGCATGACATGGGTGAGTTCCTTGACAACCTCGCCTCGGCCGGCCTCGTCCAGCTCCAGCAAGGCGGATCGTGACCGACCGCCGGTGAAGGTCCGCAAGCGGCAACTTGTGGGCGATAGAGGAGCGCGCCGCTCCCGGCCGGTCGGCGTCCGCTCGGCCGTCGTCGCCGTCATGAGCACGGTGCTGACGACATCGCGGGGGCCAGCGATGCGAATTCTCGCGTGGCAGGTTCTCGGCGCGGGCGCATCCGTCGGGCAGCTCCTCGTGCTTCGCCGGCTTCTCGATGTCGTCGACCCGGATCGAGCGACCGACCTCGGGCCACTGGTGCCCAGCCTCGCGCTCCTCTGCGGCGCTGCGCTGGCTTCCGGTCTCGCCCAGGCCATGGTCGTCGAGCTGCGGTGGCTCCTGGCTGAGGACATCCGACGCGGCTTGCGGGGCGAGTTGCTGGATGTGGTGAGCAGGGCCCGCCAAGCCGACTTCGACGATCCACGGTTCCACGACCGACTACGGCTGATCAACGACACGATCGACGAGCGAATAGAGACCTTCGCCTGGGCCGTCGTACGCACCGGACTCGGGGTTCTCGGAATCGGTGCCATCACGCTCGTGCTGGTGAAGATCGCGCCGCTCGTCGTGGTCGTGATGCTGGTTGCCAGCGCACCGATCCTCGTGCTGTCCAGAGTGAAGAGCCGGCTGTACTACACCTTCTTTTACCGCGAGACCGCAGCCGACCGACGACGGGACTACCTGGCGGCGATGCTCCAGGACCGCAGCCGGGTTTCGGAGCTCATCGCCTACGGCGCACGCCAACGCCTCGCCGACCGGGTCGCGGATCTGTTCGACAAGCGAGCCGATCGGGTGGCGGAGATCTTCCGAAAGCGGCGAGTGGCGGCCGTGCTCGGCCCGGTGGCGACCGTCTCTGGATTGGCAGTCGCGACACTGCTCGTGGTCGGTCTCATCGGTCGGGGTGCGCTCGCCCTCCCCGATGCTGCCGTCGCCGTGGTCGCCCTGAGCCAACTGCGAGGCCGGGTGACGGTCTTCGCCCTCGGACTCGAGGAGATGCAGCAGGCCGCCCCGTTCGTCGGCGAGCTCGAACTGTTGCGGGCCTCGCTCGATGACGAACCAGAGGCCGATCATCTCGTCATCCCACCGCCGTTCGAACGCCTCATCGTCGACGACGTCTCGTTCACCTACCCGGGCAGTAGCCGCCCAGCACTGCGCGGCGTCTCGCTCACGGTGGAGCGGGGAACCGTCGTCGCGCTCGTCGGCGAGAACGGGAGTGGCAAGACGACGCTGGCCAGACTCGCAACCGGCCTCTACACGCCGACCGGCGGTCGGCTCCTGTGGAACGGAGACCCGTCGTTCCCCTTGGCGGACGTCATCCAGTGCGGGACCGCCGCGGTCGCCCATCAGTTCCAGGACTTCAACCGGTATGAGCTGTCGATCCTCGACAACATCGCCCTCGGACAGCCCTCCCAACCACCCGACCTGGAGCGGGCAATCGCTGCCGCCAGGCAAGCCACCGCCCACGAATGGATTCTCCAACTGCCTGACGGCTACGACACCATCGTCTCCCGTTCCCTCGAGAGCGGCGTGGAGCTGTCGGGCGGGCAGTGGCAGCGGCTGGCGTTGGCCCGCGCCCTCTATCGACAGGCCGCGATCGTCATCCTCGACGAACCAACCTCCGCCCAGGACCCCCGGGCCGAGGCCGAGCTGTTCCAGTGCGTCCGCGACGCCTCTGCCGACAGCGCCGTCCTGCTCATCTCCCATCGCTTTTCCACGGTCCGCTGGGCCGACAAGATCGGTGTGCTGCACGGCGGCGAGCTCATCGAATGGGGCACCCACGACGAACTGACAGCCCTCGGTGGCGAGTACTACGGGATGTACGTAGCCCAGACGTCACGCCTCGAACGGCCGGATACGACCCCCTCACCCCGCCCTATCCGATGAGCGATACCCACCTCTCGTGGCTGCCGCTGTACGGCCTGTCGCTCGGACTCCCCGCCGAGGTCGGCGACCACCTGTTCGAGTTCGCTCGCTCCGTGCCGGCGAACTCAGTGGCTGCGGCTCCGCCGGTCCTCTTCCGCTCCGGCACCGTCGAGGTGTCAGGAACGGCGCACTGGGAGTCGGGCGATGCGACCGAGATCGCCCTCCATCGGACCCCGGCGGCGGCGATCGTCTCGTTCGGTCCGCACCGGCTTCGCATCGAATCCGCCGGGGTGGTGTTCGACACCCAGGCCCTCGGCTCCACCCTCGACCTCAACTACAATCCGCTGGCCGCCTTCCTGCTCCCGTTCCATGGGCGGATCGCGCTCCATGCCTTCGTCGTGGACGTTGGCCGCCGACGGATCGCCATCCTCGGCGAAACGGGCGCTGGCAAGACGACGCTCGGCCGGGAACTGCTGTGTCGCGGCGGGCGACTCGTGGCCGACGACCTCCTCGCGCTCGACGGTGAAGCCCGAGCCCACGGCGGCCCACCGTTCGTCCGGGTCGTCGATCCGGTCGACGGTGTCGATCTCGACGTCGGGGGCAAGCACCGGTGCCCGGTTCAAGCCGAAGCCGTCGAGGCTCGACCAGTCGATCGCTTCATCGTGCTCGACCCCGAGGCGTCCGAACCGGCCGAGCTCGATCCCGTTGCTGCGATCGACCGGCTCCTCGCTCGCCCCTACTCGCCGGCAGCGGCCATGGCCGAGGAGCTCCTGCTGCGACTCGACATCGTGCAACTGGCCGTCGGCGACGCCCGCACCATGGCCCTGCCGCCGAAGTGGGGCACACCGGTGGCCATGGCTGACGAGGTTCTCGGCATGCGTTGAGCTCCGATCGTGGACCCCCGGCGCGCCGTCGAAAGTTGGAACGCCACGACGGCACCGTCGATGGAGGGCGAGACGGCTGACTGCGTGTCGCAAGCGTTGCCGGCACAGTGCTAGCATCTGACTATGGCGAACCTGAGCATTCGCAAGCTCGACGACGAAGTGGCCAGACGTCTCCGCAAACGGGCCGGAGCGCATGGCGTGTCGATGGAGGAGGAAGCGCGGCGTATTCTCGCCCAGGCCGTTGCGACCCCCGAACGTCTCGGCGATTTCGCCCTGACGCTGTTCGGCCCCGTGAACGGACACGACCTCGAGCTACCCGATCACGATGCGCACGACCCTCCAGACCTTGATGCCTCATGATCGTCCTCGACACGAACGTCGTCTCGGAAGTCGTCAAGCCGGCCCCGTCGCCGAACGTGATCGACTGGCTCAACGGGCAGGAGTCGTCGGATCTCTACATCACTGCGATCACACTTGGCGAGATCAGCTACGGGGTCGAGGTGCTGCCGGCAGGCACTCGACGAACGTCGCTCGCACGAGCGCTCAACCACTTCATCGATCAGGCCTTCGGCGACCGGATTCTCGTTTTTGATCGAGAGTCGGCCACCGAGTACGGCAGGGTGATGGCCGGCCGTCGGAAGCTCGGACGGCCGCTGAGCGCACCCGACGGGCAGATCGCGGCGATCACGAGACGCCAGCAGTTCCAGCTCGCTACGAGGAACGTGAAGGACTTCGAGGCGTGCGGTCTCGGACTCATCAACCCATTCGAGCGATGACGGTCGTCTAGGGACTTGATTCTGGGCGGTCGGGGCGGCTGGCTTCGAAGTTCTCCATCGCCTTCTGCACCATCGGTCGCCGGCGGCCGCCGGGTTCGACCACGATCGAGTCGGGATCGCGCTCGCCGAGGCGGCCGAGCACGTACATGGCGTGGGCGGCGGTCATGTGGGCCGGGTAGCCCTGGTTGTCCTGGACCTGGTTGGCGGCCAGCTTGGTCATGCGCAGCTGGAAGGGGTCGTTCTCGGCCACCCTGCCGGCCCACGCCAGGGTCTCGTCGACCAGCTGATCCCGGGGCAGGACCCGGTTGACGAGGCCGCACCGCTCCGCTTCGTGGGCGTCCATGAACCGGGGTTCGTAGAGGAGCTCCTTGGCCTTGCGGACCGGGAGGTCCCACGGCACGCAGAACCACTGGAAGTGGCTGCCGAGGAACATGGCGTCATCCGCGGCGAAGATCACGTCCATGGCCGAGGCGATCATCCAGCCGCCGAAGATGCAGTAGCCCTGCACGGCCGCCACCGTGGGCTTGGGCAGGTTCCGCCACCGCATGGTGTTGTCGTAGAACTGCTCGTGGGTCCGCTCGTACCAGCCGCGGATCCCGCCTCGCCACGGGCGCTCCTCCTGGTCGGCCAGCTCCTCGGGCGTTCCGAGATCGTGGCCGGCCGAGAAGTGCTCACCTGCGCCCAAAAGCACGATGACCCGAACGTCGTCGTCATGGCCCAGCGCCATCAGGGCACGGTCGAGCTCTTCGAGGAGGACCCGGCTCTGGGCGTTGCGGTACTCGGGTCTGTCGACCATGACCCGGGCGACGTGGTCGACGGTTTCGACATCGATGAAGCTCATCGACCGATCGTAGGTGACGCAACCCGACCGGGACCTGGGCGACCGACCCGCTCGTCGTGGCGAACGGCTCTGGAGGAGGACGCAGCCCGGGCGCCGGTGAACTCGTTCGACGTCAGCTGCAGGCTCCCGACGAGATCGAGGGGCCGCGGGGGGCGTCGAGGAGCCGGCGGAGCTCGTCGGCGTCGAGGGCGTAGGCTGTGGCGGCTCGATCGGGGGCGACGGCGAAGAGCACGCCGACCACCTCGCCCGACGGGGCGACCACGGCACTGCCCGAGTCGCCCTGGCGGACCTCGGCGGCCAGAATGAGGATGTCGCGGCTGGCCACGTTCCGGTCGTAGATGTCGCGGCCAAGTGCCGTCTGGTGGTCGGCGACCACGGCTGGCGCGATCCGGAGCTGATCCTGCCCGCCGGGGTGGCCGAACACCGCTGCCTGGGTGCCGTCCTCGGCGGTGCCGAGAGGTAGCGGACGGCGGGTGAGTCCGGGTACCCGGAGGAGGGCAAGGTCGGTGCTGGTGTCGATCGCCACCAGCTCGGCGGCGAGGCGACTGCTGCCGTCGTCGAGGACCACCTCGAGTGACTCGGTCCCGGCCACGACGTGGGCGTTGGTGGCCACCAGCTCGGCGTCGACCACGAACCCGCTGCCCTCGCGGATCCCGCCGCAACCCCGCCCCTCGATGTTCATCGTCGACGGCCGCACCCCATCCACCACCTCGACCGGCAAGCCGAGCGACTCCGGGGGCGGGCCGACCTCCGGCGCGGCCCGCAGATCGTCGAACACCTCGGGGAAGCCGAAGTCGCTGACCTGCTGCCCGAGATCCCGTACCGAGGGCGGCACCGGCGGCGAGTACCGGTCGACGGCGGCCACGATCACCGATCCTCTGGCCAGCCGGGCCAGGGTGCCCTGCATCATGGTCAGGGTCGGCAGCAACAGCCACACGACCACCACCACGACGAGCAGGCCGGATACGGCACCGGCAACTCGATCGACGCCCACCAGGGATTCGGGAAGGCTTCGCCGCAACCGATCGCCGATCGCGAACCCGATCGCCTGGCCGATGCCGGCACAGACCACCACCACCGCCAGCGCGGTCAGGAGGCGCACGAACGCCTCCTGGTCGTCGACCAGGTCGACCGCCGGGCCGGCCAGGCGGGTTGCGATGACGAGGCCGACGCCCAACCCGAGCCACGACCAGGCCCGGGTCACGAGGCCGAGCCGGGAGCCACCGATCGCGGCGGCGATCATGACCAGGACGATGCCGACGTCGAACAGCGTCACCGTCGACATGCGCGCCGACCCTGGTCAGCCACCCACGGGCTCCTGCCATTCCTTCTGTGTCGCTGTGTCACCGCTCCGCCAACTCGGTCGACGGCCGCTGGAGTGTCGCCTCGCGTCGTATCCGCGAACCTCCCGGCCATGGCCGCAGGATGGTAGCAGTCCGGGTGAGGAGGGGAGAGGGTCAGCCTCTACCGGCGGCGCGCTCGAGCGCGGCCCAGTGGCGCTCGGCGTCGCCGAACTCGTCGGCCGCGATCACGGCCTGCTTGTGGAGGTGGTGGAGGTCGTGTTCGGCGCTGTAGGAGATGGCACCCAGCACCTGGTGGCCGGCCCGGATGGCGGTCAGGCAGTCGCGGGCGGCGAGCGCCTTGGCCCGGTGGATCTCCGGCGACAGCAGCGCGGACGCAGAATCGACCGCATGACGATGTTGGAGCGTCGTGGCCGCGAGGTACGTCTGGTAGCGGGCCCGCTCGATGTCGCCGAGCATGTCGGCCAGGCGATGCTGGATCGCCTGATGGCCGCCGATCGGCTTGCCGCCCTGGATGCGCTCCTTCGCGTAGGTCACGCAGTCGTCGAGCACCCGTTGGGCCAGCCCGACGAGCTCCGCGGCGCTCAGTAGCGCTCCGGTGAGCCAGACCAGCTGCCCCGCTTCCAAGGAAAGCGGTTGCCACGAGGCCGGGTCGACGGTCGCCGTCAGGCGACACAGCACGGTGCGGCCCTCATCCTGCGCGATGCGAACCGAGTCGGACCTCGCAGGAACGGTCGCGGCCGACCACCGATCGGGTTTGTCACCGCCAGATCGGGTGTGGGTCAACACCACCACCCGATCGGCCAGCTCGAGGCCGCGGGCGGTGGCCACGGCCGGCGCCTTGCCGTCGACGACGAGGAGCTGGTCGATGCCCGAAGCCGGCTCGAGCCCGGCCGCTGCCACCACGAGCGGCGCGATCATGCCGCCCGGTCCCACCGGGAGCGTGCAACCTCCCTTCGCCAGGCGCTCGACGAGGAGGGCGGCGTCGAGAACCGGCATCGCCTCCGGGGTGAGCAGGCCGGTCCAGCCGTTGGTTTCGAGGTCGGCCCAGCGGGCACGCCGCTCGTCGAGTGACGAGGCATCGTCGGGCGACCAGTTCCGCTCCAGCCACCGGTCGGCGGCCCGCAGCAGTTGCTCCTGGTCGTCGGTGAGCGAGAAGTCCACGGCCGGTCAGCTCCTCGGCAGTCCGAGGCCGCGGGTGGCCACCGTGTTCCGCAGCACCTCGGATGTGCCGCCGGCGATCGTCTGGCCGACGCTGGTCAGGTAGAGCTGGCGCATCGCTCCGGCGACGGGCGCGTCGTCGCCTCCGAGGAGCACGTCGGCCCCGAGCACGTCGTGGGCGAAGTTGGCCACCCGCTGGCCGAGCTCGTCGGCCATCGTCTTGTAGAGCGCCGACTCGTACGGCGTGGGGATGCCCTGATCCAGCAGGTAGCCGAACCGGTGGAACAGCAACCGGGTGGCGGCCACCTCCGCCTCCAGCTCGACGAACCGTCGAGCGATCGCCGGTCGGTCGAGCAGCACCCCGCCACCGGTTTCGTGGGACGAGGTCGTGGCGGCGTGGTCACGCAGCAGACCCAGCAACCGGATCAGGGCCGGCGGCTTGGTGAACCGACCCCAGAACCGGTCCCGGTCGAGGCCCTTCAGCAGCTCCCGGAACCCCTCGTTCTCACCGCCCATCACCCGCCAGGCCGGCACCCGCACGTCGTCGAGGAACGCCTCGTAGTGGTACACCTCGCCGGTCAGGCTCACGATCGGGCGCAAGGTGAGTCCTGGCGTGTCGTTGGGGACCACGAACATCGTCAGTCCGCCGGCTCGACTACCGGCATCGTCAGCGCTCTGGGTGCGGGCCAGCACCATGCCGTGGGTGCACGCCCCGGCCTCGGAGCTCCAGATCTTGTGCCCGTCGATCACGTACTCGTCGCCGTCCCGCCGGGCCCGGGTGGTGAGGGCCAGGAGGTCGGAGCCGGCGTCGGGCTCGCTGTAGCCCTGCCACGCCAGCGCCTCACCCGCCGCGATCCGGGGCAGCAGGTCGGCCTGGAGGGTCGGGTTGTCGTCGCGCATGATCGACTGCGCCCACTGGTCGCTCCCGGCCAGCGGGCCGAACGGCGCCCCGGCGAGCGCCAACTCCTCGATCAGGGCCAACTGGTCGATCATCGGTCGCTCGGCCCCGCCGAAGCGCTTCGGCCAGGTCAGGCCGATCCATCCCTGCTCACCGAGCGCCCGGAGGAACTCGAACGAGTAGGCGCCGCTGCCGTAGCCGCCGTCCATGGCATCGTGACCGAACGTTTCGACGGGATGCTCCGCGAGGAACGAGCGCACCTCGTCCCGCAGCGCCTCGGCACTCGGCGGGTACCCGAACTCCATCCCACCCTCCCGGCTCTCGATCCGGTCGACCCCTCCGCAGCGACAGTAGTCGACGGCCGATCCTGGGCGACACCTCCGGCGACCGGGTGACGCACACCGCCCGAGGCCCTACACCGCCAGGAGTCGGGCGGAGTCGGTCGACACCTGGCGGTGCCAGCGCTCGAAGCGGTTCGAGGTGATCGGCTCGCCGTAGTCGCCGAGCGCACCGCCGACGGCGCGGGCGGTCGACGAGATGCGCCGACGGAGGTCGGCTGTCAGCAATCGCCGATCGATGGCCTCGTCGTGGAGGCGGGCCAGCGGCTCGATCGTGCGTTGCAGCGCGCCGAGGTACCACGGCCACGTGAGGTCGCCGCCGTGGACGCCGGCCTTGCCGGGCAAGGGTCGAGCGGGGAACGCAGCTCGATCGTCGAGGACGGTCGCAGCCATCCTGACCGACATCATCGCCTCGGCGATGCTCCGTTCCAGGTGGGCGATCGCCGTGACCGTGTCGCCCATCACGAACCGGTCGATGGCGATCCGCTCCAATCGGTACGAGCTGGCGATCAGGCGCTGCTGCTCCGATTCGGCGAGCTCGACCGCCGGCAGCTGCGACGGCGGGATGTCCCAGTCGGTGCGCAACCGATGGAACATGCCGTCGGTGCCGGTCGCCAGCCGGTGGAAGCCGGCTGCGCTCGCCGCCTCCGACGCGTTCACCAGGATCGTGAACGTCCTATCGGTCACACCGCAGCGCCGCAGCAGGTGCCCCAACCACTCGAGCGCCAGGAACGGATTCGCCTGGGCCGTGGCCACGTACGACACCGACACCGCCGTCCGCTCCAGCTCGAACCGCCCGAAGCCGTGCAGCCTCGGTCGGAGCTCGCGCAGCAACAAAGCGAGAACCCCCGACACGTCGATCCCGTCGAGCGCCCGTTCGCGCAGCGCGTTGGCGGCCCGCAGCAGGGCCGTCGGCGACAGTTCGGCGCTGACCAGCGCAGCGAGGTCGGGATGCGTCACCAACACCGGCGCCCGTACCGACTCCAGCGGACCCGACGACGGGATCGGAGGACCGGCGGCCACCGCCCTCGGCCGACCAGCGGCGGATCGACCGCTCCCGACGCCGCCGGCTGCCACCTCCTCGAAGAGCGCCACCTCCATCAGGGCAGCGGCCCGCCGCAGGGCTCGCCGGTTCGGTCTCCTCCCGGTGACGACCGATCGGGTCTGACGCAGGTCGTCCCGCACGTAACCGCAGTCGGCATACCACTTGTGGAGCGCTGCGACCGTCGGGCCGGCGTGCGGACCGTCGCACTCGGCGAGCGCCCTCGCGTACGCCCGACCGATCGTGTCGACGCGACCGTCCCGCCCGCCGACCGTGGCCCGGAACCAGGGCTCCAGGATCGGGTTCACCGCCGGCCGCGCGGGCAGGCCGCCCGACGGCTGGGCGACGCGCCGGGTCAGGACGTGGGGCGCGACCGATGCCAGGGCGGCCCGGCAGATCCGCCTCGGTGACGACTCGTCACGGCCGGCGGCGATGTCGGGGTCGAGGTTCGACGAGAACGGCAACGGCAGGCCGTGCAAGCCGTAGTACAGCTCCACGACCGACCGCTCCTCGTCGCCCAGGTCGACGCGGTCCAGCAGCACCAGCAGCATCCGACGGACCTCGCCGAGCGGCAACCACGGCACCGCCCCGGGACCAGCACCGCCACCCGAGCGCGGCCGGGCCACGAAGTAGCCGGCGACCGACGCCGGTAGCCCGCGCCGCGAGGTGAGGCTGCCCATCAGCGCGCCACGCCAGTAGTCGAACAACGCTCGGCACTCGGCTGCGGTGATCGCATCGCCCGATCTCCCCACCCCTCCAGTATCGATCGCGCCGGCGGTGGCCCCCACCCCACAGACAAATCACGCGTCAAGGAGGTGGAACAACCCGGTTGGAGCGACATCCGATGGGCGAAATCTCCCAACTCCGGGAACTTTTTCATCGAGTTGTGACGTCAATTACACAGCACGGTTCAGCAGGGGCTGGAAGAATCGGAGGGGTAGGGGAATGGACACCCAGAGCGCAGCGCAGATCGACGGCGGAGAGTTGTATCAACCGCCCATTCCATGCACTCCGGTAGGGCAGGCCCTGCAGAGCAGCAAGGACTGGGCGAGTAGGAGGAGGGAACACATGCGAGGGGTAGCAGGAATCGAAATCGGTTACGAAACGATCCGTTTGGCCAGCGATGACACCGGCCCGATCGGACCACAGCTCCACGTGCTGCGGGCCATCGACCCGGTGGTCGTGGCGGCCAACGTCGAGCGGGCGGGTGGCCGGGTGTTGCGGGTCCACGACGACGAGTCGATCCTGGTGGTCGAGTTGCCGGTCGCTGTGTCGCCGGCAGCGGTCGGTGCCACCGAGGTTCAGGTCCGGGTGCTCTCGACCGACACCCGCGGCGTCGTCGCCACCTGGCAGCCGGTGGCCGCCGCGAGCTGACCGCCGACCGGCACCGCGGTCGACGAGCGAAACGAACCGAAGAGAACCGGAACCGGCCGGGCCGACGTCACCTCGTCGAGCCCGGCCGGTTCGCGTCCCGGAAGGACCGGAGCGCCCGCGATCCGCGATCGGTGTCGATCGCGGCCACACTGGAACCTGTCGCCGGTGGGAAACCGACCGTGGCCGGTGGCCGTAGTGACGAGCCGAGGGGCGAGAGAGGGACGAGCGCGTGGACCAGCTCGAAGGTTTGCAGGAGCTGACGGAGATCGGGCGCGGCGGTTTCGGCGTCGTCTACCGGGCCCACGAGACCGATCTCAACCGCACGGTGGCCGTCAAGGTGCTCAACGAGGCCTCCGCCGATCTCGCCCAGAAGCGCCTCGACCGGGAGCGGCGGGCGATGGGCGTGCTCTCCGGCCACCCCAACATCGTCACCATCTACCGCACCGGCACGACCGGCGGCTCCCCCTACCTGGTGATGGAGTTCCTCGGGGGTGGATCGCTGGCCGATCGGCTGCATCACGGGCCGCCGATCCCGTGGCAGGAAGCGGTCAACATCGGCACCTCCCTCGCCGACGCGATCGACGCCGCACACCGGGCCGGTGTCTTCCACCGCGACATCAAGCCGGCCAACGTGCTCCTCAGCGATACCGGCGTGCCCAAGCTCGGCGACTTCGGCATCGCCAACGTGGAGGCCGTCTCCCAGACCAGCGGTGTCATGAAGGCCACCGTCGCCCATGCGCCGCCGGAGGTGCTGGGCGGTAGCGAGGGCGACGCCAGGAGCGACATCTACTCGCTCGCCTCCACCATGTACGAGCTCATCACCGGCCGGCCGGCGTTCGTCCGCCCCGAGGACACCTCCCCGGTTCCGGTCATGATGCGGATCACGTCGGAAGCGGTGCCCGACGTCGATCCCGCCATCTGCCCGCCGGCGGTGACCCGCTGCCTCCAGCAGGCGATGGCGAAGGACCCGGCTCACCGGCCGGCGACGGCCGCCGACTTCCGCGACCTCCTCATCGCCGCAACCAACAACCCGGACGCGCCACTCCCCGGTGGGTTCCGGGCGGCACCGGCGGCGGGCGCGACGGGTGGTCATCAGACCGTCCACGCCTTCGCTCCCAACCCGGGTCGTGGTGGCCAGCAACCCGGTCCGTCAACCGGTCCCGGCCATGGCGCCGCACCCCCGCCGAGCGGCCCGGCCCAGCAACCGGCCGCGTTCCACCGCGACGGGGCCGCACCGCCACCCGGGTACACCGGAGCGCCATCGGGACCCGTCGGCCACCAACCGCCGGGCGCCCCCACCCCCGGCGCGCCGCCCGGCCACGGCGGGTTCGGAACCACCGGCGTGTACCGGAGCGGCAACGTGCCCAGCGGTCAGGGGGGTCCCGCTCCCCACACCGCGCCGCCCGGCTACCAGACCACGCCGTTCCACTCGAGCGGACCGACCCCGTCGGGCCTCGGTCAGCAGTACGGGTCGTCGGGGTCCAACACGCCGGTGGCGCTGATCGTGGGCGGGGTGGTTGCAGCTCTGATCGTGATCGTCGGCGCCGCGTTGCTGCTCACCAGGAGCGACGGAGACGACCCCGACATCCAGACGCTCACCGACCCGACGACCGGCGACGGCACGGGGTCCGACGGCACCATCGGCGACGGCTCCGACGGCACCACCGAGACGACAGCCCCCACCACCGCTCCGACGACCCAGTCGACGACGCAGCCGACGACCCAGCTGCTGCCCACCGCCCCGCTCCTCGACACGTCGACGGTTGCCGGTCGGACCGCTGCCCTCGAGCTCCTCGCGGCCCAACAGCTCGTCAGCACCGACGGCTTCGCGTCGCTCCCCACCTACCCGGGCGGCGTGACCCCCTTCTCCGACAATGCGGGCGTGATCACCGGCGAAGCACCCCTCGAATGGAGCGACCGGCAGGACGCCACCGAGGCAGGCTTCTCCCACGGTGTGCAGGTGGCGACCAATCTCCCCGGTACCCAGGAGGGCTCGGCCGAATCGGGGGTGGTGGTGTTCCTCTATCCACGGGCGAACATCGAAGCCACGTTCGGAACCGCCGACCACGACAATCTGATCGCCGAGATCATCCGATCGAACGAGATCAACTGCTCCGAGGCCCCCCATCAGTCCTTCAGCTACCCCCAGTTCACGGGTCGGTACACGATTCTCACGAACTGCGTGGCTTCCGACCCGAACCTGATGGGGCTCTACATGGTGGGAACGCTCAACCAGAGCCCCGACTATCTCCTCCAGGTCACGCTGCTCACCTCCGACCCGGAGAGCATCGCCGCAGCGCAGGCCGCCATCGACTCGATCCAGATCAACCTCGCCAACGTCTGAGCGCCTTCGCCCTGGGTCTCCGATCGCCGCTCGATGGCATAGAGTCGCCCGGGGGACGAGCATGACGAGGGATCGGGACCTGCCATGACCGCGACCGGGAGACCGAGCACCGACTCGCTTCGAGCTCGCGTACTCGGCTGGGTCGCCAACGACGGCATCTGGGTGGTGGTCGGAATCGCAGCTGCGGCGTTCACCGTGCTGCGGGAGGCGGGCTCGCTCCTCTCCCGGATCGGTGATGCCGCAGGCGTCGGTTACAGCACGACGGTGTTCACCGGTCCGACCCTTGCTGTCGGCCGGACCGGGAACCTGGCCGCCGCCCTGCGGTTGTGGACCGCAGGCATCCCGGTCGGCGCTGGCGACGGGGCCGACGACGGCTCTGCCGACGGCGTCGCCGGCGTCGTGGCGGAGGATGTCGAGCTCGCGACCCGGCTGCTCGGCGTCCACGTCATCACCGACTTCGTGTTCATCGCCGCCTACGGGGTGATCCTGTGGCGGCTGCTCCGGTGGGTCGGCGCCGGTCGGTCGTTCGCAGTCGGTGGACCGCTGGCGATGGCCGCCGCCGACTACGTCGAGACCACGGTCCTCGGGGCCGTGGTGGCCACCGGCGGGGGTGATGCGCCCACCGTCGCCCTGCTCGCTATCCAGGCGTTCGCGGCACTCAAGTGGTTGGCGCTCGCGGTGATCACGGTCGGTGCGCTCGTCAACCTGTTCCGCGACGATCGCCGTCATCGTCCCCGCGACGCCCTCGGTTTCGAGTTGCAGGGCGGGCGCTCACCGCTCCATCCCGACGGCCCGTTGCCCAGCGGTGGCGGTAGCGTCCCCGTCGAGGACGACGAGGCGCCGACGGACCCCACTGCAGCGGCACCGTCGGTCAGCACCAAGGCGATCATCGAATCGGTGCAGGGGGCAAGGGCCCACGGCGACATCCCCGCCCCGATCGCGGTCACGGGACAGTTGGTGCTCATCGGCCTGTTCTGCGTGCTCATCGCCCTCCCGGGAGGGTCCGCACTGGCCCAGACCCCCGACGTGCTGCGGGTGCAGATCGACCCCGTGATCGACGGTGACCTCTGGCCGAACGCCCGACCGTTCCTCCTCTCGACGGTCGCCCTCGGCCTCTTCGCCGTCGCGTCGGTCACCAGCGCCGTCATCGGCGGCCCCGTCCCCACCGCCCGACGCAAGACCATCGGCTCGGCGATCCCCCTCGCTGGGGCGGTGGTCGTCAGCGGCCTCCTCGCGCTGTCCGGGCTCGTGCTCGACGGGTCGCCCAGCGTCGCATCGTGGGCGCTGGTGATCGTCGTCGCCGGGGTGGCGATCGCCGCCTGGATCGCCACGCTGGCCACCGGCGACCGCGACGAGGACGTCACCGGGCCGGAGACCATCCCCAGCCGGTGGCAGACCGGCAGCGGTCCCAGCTCCGTCGGCGGTGGACCGCCCAACCTGCTGGTCAGCCCCGAAGGGCTCAGCCGGTGGGCGTCGGCGCTGGCGGCGGTGGTCATGATCGCGGGCGGGGTCGGTCTCCTGCGGGCGGCGGTGCCGATCGTGATGCTCGGCGACCGGTCGAGGTGGTGGTGGGCGTTCGCAGGGCTCGGCGTGGTGGTCGTCGTGACCGGGGGGATCGCGGCCCAGGGAATCCTGAGCACCGGGATCGTTCCCAGGATCCTCACCGGTGGCAGGCGGCGCCGGTTCGCGATCGGCACCGCGATCGTGGCCGTCGTGGTGGGTCTCGCCGCGTGGCTGGCGATCGACCCGTCCGCCGCTCGGCACTGGGGCACCACCGGTGCGGTCACGATCGGCTTCTCGTTCTACGTGCTCGTGATCGGCGCGCTGCAGCGCCTCGCCCGGCAGGGCCGTCCGTGGCGGGCGACCCAGCGGCTCGGCTTCGGGGTGACCACCCCGTGGACCCTCCTCCTCGTCGTCGTCTGGGCGATCGGCAGCCTGCTCAACACCCGGTCCGGCTACCACGAGCTCGATCTCCTGACCGAGCCCGCCCTGTCGGAGAGTCGTTCTACCGGCGACGACGACGGGCGGCATAGCTCGATCGACGAGGCGTTCGACACGTGGCTCGCCACCAACGTGGCCACCGAATGTGGAGACCCGTCGGCGATACCGCTGGTGATGGTCGCCGCACCCGGCGGCGGCATCCGTGCCGCCTACTGGACCGGGACGACCCTCGAGGCGCTCCTCCCCGGGTCCTGCCGCGACCGGTTGTTCATCGCGAGCGGCACCTCGGGCGGCGCGGTCGGTATCGCCACCTGGGCCTCGGCATCCGCCGAGCCGGCGGGCCCCGGCCCGCCCCCTGAAGCCGCCGGCGATCCCACCGCCGGGTCGGCGTCGGGGGCCGTGTCCGAGGCCGATCGCCCCACCACCGGCGCCGACCCGACCGCCGGATCAGCGCCGGCGACAGCCTCTGAGGCCGATCGCCCCACCACCGATGCGCTGGTCGCCATGAGCCGCGACGATCCGCTGGCGGCCACCGTCGCCGCCCTCCTCCTGCGCGACCTGCCTCAGCCACTCACCGGGCTACGAACCGCATGGGACGACCGCGGCGGCGTGCTCGAGAGTCGCTGGGTCGATGTCACCGCGGCGGCCGCTGCGAGTCAGCGACCGAGGTCCGAGCCGGAGGCCGCCGGGACGGGCGGCGAACCGCCGGGGCGCGACGAGCGCGGCGACGACGGAGGCGGCGTGTTCGGTCAACCGGGCGCACCCCGATCGATGCGCGACCTCGGACCCCCAGCGGAGGGTTGGGCCCCGATCGTGGTGCTCAACTCGGCGTCGGTGATCGACGGCTGCCGAGCGCTCATCACCACGCTCGACGACCAGCCGACGGTCGGCAACGGCGACTGTCTCGCCACCACCCCGGCCCTCGCACCGTCGATGATGCCCGACCAGGAGCAGCCCGCCGGTCGACCGGTCACCGGGGTGAGCGGTGCCTCGATCGACGTGCTCGACCGGCTCACCGTCGAAGGAGCCGGCTGCGAACCCGACGATCGACCTCGACCGGAACTGCCCGTCGTCACCGGAGCGTTGGCCGCAGCGCGGTTCCCGTACATCACACCGTCGGGCTCGGTCCGTTACTGCGTCAACGAGATCGAGCGCGAGCTCTACCTCGTCGACGGCGGCTACTTCGAGAACACCGGGCTACTCGCCGTCCTCGAGGTGTGGAACGAGATCGAGCCCCGCGTCGAGGCTCACAACGCCGATCCCGACAACCGCCCGATCGTCCCCTGGATCCTCTACCTCGACAACAGCTACCGCCAGAACCAACCGGCCACCGACGAGGGCCGGCCGCTCGAGCTGCTCGTACCCGTCCGGACGTTCTTCCAGAACCAGGTGGCGAGCCCGGCGGCCCTCCAGCAGCAGGCGGCGGCCGCCATGATCGACTTCGGCTCGAACCGCAACTGCGCCGGCGGCGGCTACACCCGCCTCGGACCCGAGGCCCGTCCCGAGGTGGCGGCCCCGCTGGGATGGGTGCTGTCGGCCGCGTCCCGGGATTCCCTCGACGGCTTCCGGGTCGATGCCCTCGGCCGCGACGACACCTGTCTCGCCGCACTGACCGGCCTGCTCGGCGTTCGCGAGCCGTGATGTTCGCGGTCGCCCTCATCGTGGTCGTCGCCGTGGAGGGCTTGTTCCTCCTCACGGTGCTGCGCCGGTGGCGGGCCACCAACCGTGCCGCCCCCGTCCGACTCCGGAAGGAGGCGACCGTCGGCACCCTGGTGTGGCTCCGGGGCAGCCCGCACGGGCGCCTCGACGGCATCGCCCGCTTCGAGTACCAGGCCCTCGTGCCCCGTCGGCTGTGGGACCTGGTCCGGTGGGGGATAGGTCGCAGCGGCTGGCACCGGCGGCACCGCCGGATGCCGGCTGGTGTGGTGAAGCCGAGTGGCGACTTCGCCGACGACGTGGCGGCCGAGGCCAACCGCCGCCTCGACAAGCCGTGGCTGTTGAACCACAGCAAGCGGACCTATGTGATCGCCGCCCTCTACGGCGCCAAGCGGGGCTATGCGTTCGACGAGGAGCTCCTGTGGGCCGCCTGCATGCTCCACGCCACCGGGCTGGGGGCGCCGCCGCCGGGTCGATCGCCGGGCATCGGTGTCGACGAGTGCTACTCGATCCGGAGCGCCGACATCGCCGCCTCGGTCGCGGTCGCCCACGGCCGAAGTTCCGAGTGGATCGATCGGCTGCGGGAGGCGATCCTCCTCCATCCGAACCCCGCGGTGTCGAAGTCGCTGGGGATCGAGGCGTGGCTGCTCCACGTGGCCAACGCGATCGACATCACCGGGCTCGGCTATCACCGGGTGTATTCCGAGGCGATCGACCGGGTGTACCTGCAGTGCCCACTCCTCGATCAGCAGACCGCCGTGCTCGACACCCTGGCGAACGAGGCCAACCACAACCGTAGTTGCCGGGCAGCCGCACTCGGCCGGATCGGCGTCGGCCGGCTCCGGGTCCTGCCGTGGCTCATCGCCACGTCACCGATCTACGACCTCTACCACCTCAACGCCCCGTCCTCATCACCCTCACCCGCCCAGCCCCCGTCGCCGGAGTCACCCGCCACGCCCCCGTTGCCGGAGTCACCTGCCTCGCCCGACTCGCCGCCCCTGCCCCCCGGCCCACCATCCCGGTGACCCGCACCGGGTACCGCCAGCAACGCTGGCAGCGGTTTGCACGCGGGGTGAGCGTGGGATCTGCCAGGGCGCAGTGGCGTTGGGATCTGGCAGCGTTTTGCACGCGGGGTGCGCGTCAGATCTGCCAGACACGGGTGGTGCTGGGATCTGGCAGCGTTTTGCACGCGGGGTGCGCGTCAGATCTGCCAGACACGGGTGGTGCTGGGATCTGGCAGCGGTTTGCACGCGGGTGCGCGTCAGATCTGCCAGGGCGGATCGGGTTGGAGCGAACTGGTGGTGGCGGTCGGTCGGGGCTGGGCGGTCAGACTCGCTCGATGATCGTGGCCGTGCCCATACCGCCACCGGTGCACATCGCCACGAGGCCGGTCTGCAGGTCCCGGCGCTCCAGCTCGTCGATCAGGGTGCCGATCAGCATCGCGCCGGTGGCCCCGATCGGGTGACCGAGCGCAATGGCGCCACCGTTGACGTTCACCTTCTCGGGATCGGCGCCGGTGTCGGCGAAGAACCGCAGCACCACCGAGGCGAACGCCTCGTTGACCTCGAGCAGGTCGATGTCGTCGATCGTCATCCCGGCCTTGCCGAGGCACTTGTTGGCGGCCGGACCGGGAGCGGTGAGCATGATCAGCGGCTCGTCGGCCGCCACGGCCGACATCACGATCTTCGCCCGGGGGGTCAGCCCGTTCGCCCTGGCGTAGTCGGGCGAGGCGACCAGCACCGCTCCTGCGCCGTCGACAACGCCCGAGCTGTTCCCGGCGTGGTGCACGTGCTCCAGGGTGACGCCAGGGTACTTCTTGGCCACCAGCTCCCGCATCGTCAGGTCGCTCTGCTCCATCTTGAAGTCGACCATCTTGGCGAAGCTCGGGTTGAGCGATGCCAGGCCCTCGGCGGTGGTCTCTGGCCGCGGGTACTCCTCGGCGTCGAGCGCCACCGTGCCGTCGTCGTCGACGATCGGGATCAAGCTTCGCTCGAAGCGGCCCTCGGCGATCGCCGCCGCGGCCCGGCGCTGGCTCTCGAGACCCAGTGCATCGCACGCCTCGCGGGTCGAGCCGTCGAGTGTCGCGATGAGGTCGGCCGAGAGGCCCTGCGGTACCTGGGGGTGCACGTCGAGCAGGTGCTCGTTGTTGGCGTGGAAGCCGTCGGTGCCGTTCCTCGCCGGTCGACTCATCGACTCGACCCCGCACCCGATCACGAGGTCCTGGTGGCCGGAAGCGACCCCCATCGCGCCGAACGTGACCGCCTGTTGACCAGAACCACAGAACCGGTTGAGGGTGACCCCGGGCACCGAGATCGGCCACCCGGCATCGAGCACCGCCATCCGCCCGATGTCGTGGGCGTGGTCGCCCGCATGTGAGCCGTTGCCGCACACCACGTCCTCCACGTCGGCCGGGTCGAAACCGACCCGCTCCTGGAGGCCGTTCAACACCTGTCCCAACACCTTCTGCGGGTGGATGGGGGAGAGCGCTCCCTTGTCCTTCTTGCCGATGCCCCGGGGGGACCGCACCGCATCGATGATCCACGCTTCCTGTGCCATGACGGCCAAGGCTACGACCGACCCGATTCGAGCTCGAAATCGGTCCGTGCAGCGACTCTCCCGGGTGTTGTCGACCCGGCCTTCCTCGACTACCTTGCGGCGATCAGTGTTCCCGTGTTCACCGTTGCTCGGAGGCAGTCGTGTTCGAATCGGTGGTCGTGCTCCGGCACGCATCGGCCGGGGATCCCGCAGCGTGGTCCGACGGTGATCTCGCTCGACCGCTCGACCCCGACGGTCTGACCGACGCGCTGTCGCTCCCTGACGAGCTCGCATCCTGGCCGATCGACGAGATCTGGACGAGTCCCGCGATCCGTTGCCAGCACACTGTCGCCGCCGTCGCCGCCCACCGCCGTATACCCGTCTTCATCGCTGAATGGCTGTGGATCGGTAGCGACCCGGCGGCGCTGGCCGACGGTTTGCTGAAGGTCGGCCGCTCGGTGCTGCTCTGCTCCCACCGGCAGTTGCTGCCCGACGTCTTCGCTGCGCTCGGCGAGGCCCCGTCGGCCATCGAGGCCGACAGGTTCGCGCTCGACAAAGGCGCAGCGTGCGGCCTCCGCTTCCGCGACGGGGTCATCGCCGACGTGGAGCTCGTCGAGTCCCGCCGACCGGCTCGGTTGTCCTAGCCGACGGCCGACTGCGTCGCCGCCGGGCGGGGGGCGAGCTTCGGGAACACCGCACCGAAGGTGACGGTCTGGCCAACGAAGGACAGCAGTGCCAACAGCCACAGCACCCGCATCACCGAGAGATGGTCGGTGGGGGAGTCGGGCCGTCCCACCACGGCCACCGCCAGCGCGATCGCCATCGCCAACGAGAGCTGGAACACCGTCGTCCGCCCGGCCCCCGCCATGCCGAACCGGGCCGGGGCGACGTCGCGCATGGTCGCCCCGACGAGCATCGCGAAGCTGCAGCCGGCGGCCACGCCGAGGACCATGCCGGGGACGATGATGGCGAGGGCCGACGGGTCGTCGTCGGTGAGCAGCAGCTGGAGCGCCATCGCCGAGATTCCCGCCAGACCACCGATCGTGAGCACGGGGGCCACCCCGAACCGGTCGGCGGCCCGGCCGGCGAACGGCGCCAGCACGGCGGCCACCAACGGCCCGGGCACGACCACGAGTCCAGTCTGGATGACATCCCACCCCCAGACCTCCTGGATGTAGGACGGGAGCGGTACGAAGTAGGCGAAGAACGCCACCACGAAGAACACCGAGCCGACGTTCCCGATCGTGTAGCTCGGGACCCGGAACAGGTCGAGGTCGAACAGGGGACTCGGGTGGCGGCTCGACCGCACCACGAACAGCACCACCAGCACAGCACCGACCACGAACGTCGAGATCGTCGATGCCGTGGCCCAGCCCGCCTCCGAGCCCCGCACGATGCCGAGCACCATCGAGCCCACGCCGATCGTGCCCAGCGGTATCGACACCAGGTCGACCCGGGCCGGGATCGTCGGGTTCCGGCTCTCGGTGAGCCAGAGCAGGCCGGCTGTGGCGGCGCCGAGCGCGATCGGCACGTTGATGAGGAAGACGGAACGCCAGCCGAGGACGCCCACGAGGAAGCCACCGAGTGGTGGACCCACGGCGGCGGCCAGTCCGCCCATCGCCCCCCAGACCCCGATCGCCATCTGCCTGCGCTCCGGTGGGAACGCGCTCAGGAGCAGCGCCAGCCCCGACGGAAACTGCATCGCCCCGCCCACCGACTGCAGCACCCGAGCGGCGATGAGGGCCTCGATGCCGTTCGCCATGCCGGCGGCGAACGACCCGACGGCGAACACGATCAGTCCGAGGAGGAAGACCCATCTGCGCCCGTAGCGGTCGGCCGCCCACCCGGCTACGAGCAGCAGGGCGGCCAGGCCGATGTTGTAGGCGGTGATGATCCATGACAGCGTCGACTCCGCCGCATCGGGAAAAGCGTCCCTGATCTCCGGGAGCGCGAGCGCGATCACGGTGATCTCCATGCTCACCATGAACCCCACGAGCGACGTGACGCCGAGGGTGTGCCAACTGCGATCGGGCGGAGAATCCGTCACCGGGCGAGCCTAACGGTGCACCCTCGCTGCAGCCCCACCCGACACTGGCCTTCCGGTGCGGCGACGCCGAGGCCGACGCCCTCGGCCGGGTTCACACCCAGCTCGGCAGCGTTGCCGTTGCCGCTGCTCACCACCCACCGGTTGCCGAGCCGGCAGATTCTGCCTGTCGGCTGCCCCCCGTCACCCGCTTCTGCCTGTCGGCTGCCCTGACTATGACGCCTGGGGACCGGCAGAACCGGGTGGCGAGGTGCGGTCGGCCGGCAGAACCGGGTGGCGAGGTGCGGTCGACCGGTGGAACCGGGTGGTGAGGTGCGGTCGATCGGTGGAACCCGGTGGTGAGGTGCCGTGGTCCGGTGGGGCTCCTGCAAGGCGAGCGTGCCGGGCCGCTCCATCGCCGGCGCCCGGTCTGGCCGCCGGACTGGCCTCCAACGGTGAGGTGGCCCGGGGATCGGGCCCCACAACCCGATCCCCGCTGACCACCCGGGGTTCCGCCGCCCCGAGCTCGGCGTGGCAGGGCTCCGGAGAGCCGCTCACCACACGCTGACCCAAGATTGATCGGACGGTCCCCCCGGGCTGTGAGCGTTCGGGCAGCTCAGAAGGCCGATCGGCCCAGACGCCCGGCCTGCTAGCCTTGTCGATTGATGCGCGCGCTCGGTTCCGACACCGGCTGCGACGCAGACCCGACCCTGGCGGTCCTCCACGGCCTCAGACTCAAGGGCTTCGTCGACACCTCGACCCTCGTGCGGTTCGTCGCGTCGGCGTGGTCGGCGTCGGCACGTCCGCCGATGCCGGTGCCGGTCGCCGGAGCACCGGCCGGCGACGAGGGTGAGGTGCGCCACGAGTTGGAGCGGTTGGCCGCACGCGGGCTCGTGCGCGCACGTGTTCTGGGATCGAGCACCCGCTGGTCGCTCACGCCGGCTGGGCGGGCCGACCACGAGCGCAGACTCGCAGCCGAACTCGACCGGGCCGATGCCCGCCGTGCCGTCCAGGCGGCGTTCCACGATTTCGGTCCGCTCAACGCCAGGCTCCTCGACGTCTGCACCCGCTGGCAGGTCCGGGACCTGGAGGCGAGCCTCGTCAACGACCACACCGACCCCGCGTACGACGCCGCGGTGATCCAGTCGTTGATCGAGCTCGACGCCGAGGCCCAGCAACTCACCGCCCGCCTGGCCGCCGCCCTCGATCGGTTCGGCCGCTACGGACCCGCCCTCACCGCCGCCCTCGATCGGGTCCGGGCAGGCGACACCGACTGGTTCGCCCGCCCGCTGATCGCCTCGTACCACACCGTGTGGTTCGAGCTCCACGAAGACCTGCTCGCCACGCTCGGTCTCGAACGTGTCGAGGCCAGCGCTTCAGCCCCCGTCCCCGCCAACGGCCACGGCAACAGCAACGGCAACAGCAACGGCAACGGCAACAGCAACGGTCGTGCTGTCACCGCTCGAGCCACCAACGCCAACACCAACGCCAACGCCAACCGCAACGGCAACGACGGGAGCGGACCCTCGTCGGCAGCACCACCCCTCGGCTGACGCCCCAGCCCACACCGGGTGCCCACCCACCGAACTCGACGGTTCCCGCCACGACCAGCAGACACATCCAGGACACGGAGCAACAAAGGACAACGACATGGCCCAATTCGGAGCAGTCCTCACCGCCATGGTCACCCCGTTCGACGAATCGGGGGCCCTCGATCTCGACGGGGCACAGAAGCTCGCCCAGTATCTGGTCGCCAACGGCAACGACGGTGTGGTGGTGGCCGGTACCACCGGCGAGTCGCCAACGATCAGCAAGGAGGAGCAGCGCGAGCTGTTCATCGCCGTACGCGAGGCGATCCCCGATCACTCGATGGTCGCTGGTGCCGGGAGCAACGACACCAGGATCTCGATCGCGAACACCGAGATGGCGACCGAGGTTGGCGCCGACGGGATCCTCAGCGTCACCCCCTACTACAACCGGCCCTCGCAGGAAGGCCTCTACCAGCACTTCGCCGCGTCGGCCGCCGCCACCCACCTGCCGGTGATGGTCTACGACGTGCCCGGCCGCACGGGTCGCAAGATCGCCACGTCGACGATCGTCAGGCTGGCTGAGATCGACAACGTCACGTGCCTCAAGGACGCCGCCGGCGACCCCGGTGAAACGGCGAAGCTGATCGCCGAGGTGGCCGAGGTCGATCCCGGCTTCGAGGTCTACTCGGGCGACGACGGCCTCACGCTGCCGTTCCTCGCGGTGGGGGCCATCGGCGTGGTGGGCGTCGTCACGCACTACGTTGGCCAGCTGATGAGCGACATGATCGCCGCCTATTCCGGCGGCCGGGTGGCCGAGGCCATCGCCCTCAACCAGCGGATGCTTCCCGCCTTCGCCCACTTCGCCTACGACGATGCGCCGAGCCCGGTGCCCACGAAGGCGATGATGAACCTGCTCGGGGTGCGGGTCGGCGGCTGCCGCCTGCCGATGGGTCCGACCCCCGACGACATGGAGCTCCGCTGCAAGTCGGTACTGGCCGACCTCGGCCGGAGCGACTCCTAGTGGCCAGCGCAGTACGGGTCGTCTTCCTCGGGGGCCTCGGCGAGATCGGCAGGAACTGTGCCGCCATCGAGGTCGACAGCAGGATCATGCTGATCGACTGCGGTCTCATGTTCCCCGACGACGACATGGCCGGCGTCGACCTCGTCCTACCCGACTTCACCTACCTCCGGGAGAACGCCGACCGGGTGGAGGGGGTGGTGGCCACCCACGGCCACGAGGACCACATCGGTGCCCTGAGCTTCCTGCTCGAGGAGATGCCGTTGCAGATCATCGGCTCGCCCCTCACCCTCGGCTTGGCCCGCAACCGGATCGAGGAGCGGGGTGTGCTGGGCAACGCCACGTTCCTCGAGGTCAGCGACGGTGACCGGATCGACGTCGGCCCGTTCGACCTCGAGTTCTTCCCCGTCACCCACTCGGTACCCCACGGTTTCGCCACCGCCTTCCACACCCCCCAGGGCGTGATCCTCCACTCGGGCGACTTCAAGCTCGACATGACCCCGGTCGACCGCCGCCTCACCGATCTCGCCGGCATCGGCCACCTCGCCAAGGACGAGGGCATCCGGCTGTTCCTCTGCGACTCCACCAACGCCGAGGAGCAGGGCTTCTCGGCCTCGGAGACCTCGATCGGGCAGTCGATCCACGACCTGTTCCAGGCCCGAGCTGGGCGGCGGATCATCGTGGCCTGCTTCGCCAGCCACATCCACCGGGTCCAGCAGATCGCCGACGCTGCCATCGCCGCCGGTCGCACCGTCGCCACCCTCGGGCGGTCGATGAACTCCAACGTGGCGCTCGCCCGCTCGATGGGCCTCCTCGACATCCCCGACGCCAAGCTCCGCAACATCGAGGACGTCGGCGACATCCCCGACGAGCAGCTCTGCGTGATCTCGACGGGCTCCCAGGGCGAGCCGATGTCGGCACTGGCCCGGATGGCGACCGGCGACAACCGCTGGCTCCAGGTGCAGGACGGCGACTGCGTGATCCTGTCGTCGCACCCCATCCCCGGCAACGAGTCGAGCGTGAGTCGCGTGATCGACGGTCTGCTCCGGCTGGGCGCCGAGGTGGTGCACTCGGCCAACGCCAACGTGCACGCCACCGGCCACGCCAAGGCGGAGGAGCTCAAGGTGCTCCACTCGATCGTGCAGCCCGAGTGGTTCGTGCCGGTCCACGGCGAGTACCGCCACATGACCGAGCACGCCCGCCTCGCCACACAGATGGGGGTCCGCCCCGACCGGGTGGTGCTGTGCTCCGACGGTGACACGATCACCATCGACGACAAGGGGATCACCAGGGGCGAGGAGGTGCCGTCGGAGTACATCTACATCGACGGCACCGTGTCGGCCCTCGACGAGAATGTCCTGCTCGAACGCCGGATTCTCGGTGAGGAGGGCTTCGTCAGCGTCGTGGTTCCGATCTCGGCGACCGGCTCCACCGTGGAGCTCCTCGGCGAACCGGAGGTGTTCAGCCGGGGATGGGTCGACGGTCAGGACGGCGAGCAGCTCCGCAAGGAGGCTCGGTTGGCGGTGCGGGAAGCGGTCGAGAAGTCGCTCGCCGATGGCGCCAACACCCGCCAGGAGCTCGAACGGGTCGCCCGCCGCGCCATCGGCCGGTACGTCAACCGCGAGACCCGGCTCCGACCGATGGTGGTGCCGGTGGTGCTCGGCGCGCACGAGGGCGACGACCCGTCGAACGATCGGGGCAGCCGCGGCGACCGGAACCGCCGCCGCCGATAGGGGCCCGGTCACGTTCGCCACCGATCGACAACGAGACCACGGCCAGTAGATTGAGTGACGTGGTTCCCTGGTCCTCACCCGGAGAAGTTCTCCGATGGTGGCGCACCGATGTTCTCTGCCTGTCGCAACAGCAGGTCGCCGACCGGTTGTCGGTCAAACCGACGGCGCTCTCGAACTGGGAGAACGGGAACCGCTCCATGTCGATCGACCACGACCACGTCGATCGGGCCCTCGATGGCGACGGCGTGCTCGGCGGACTCCTGTGGGCGTTCGGCACCCCGGAGGGCCTCGAGCCGAACCACCTGTGGACCAAGGTCTTTCCCGGCGATCCGACGCCCGTGTGGATGTGGATCCGGGGCTCGGCCCCGACCGTCCGGCTGACGGGGGAGTGGGGGGTGGCCCGGGTGGAGCGCGACCTCGATCTGCCGCCGAACGGGGTCTTCATGACCGTCGCCTACTCGGTCGCCGAATCTCCCGTCGTGGTGCACCTGTCCGAGCCGTGCTGGGCCGACTTCGGGCGGGGCGACCTGCCCGACCACATCCCCGGCGCCACGATCCTCCCCGCCATCGAGCACGCGAGCAGGAGCCGTGGCTCGGGCACGTTCTACGAGCTCTTCTTCCGCAACCTCGGCGATCGCTTCTCCCGGTCGCGCTCGCGTCAGCTCGCCGGGCTCAACACGACGTCGCCCGGCGTGCTGGCGGGATTCTTCAAGCGGTTCAGCGGCGGCGGATCCGGCGGAGGGGCGCCGGCCGACACCCCATGGCCCCCGCTGCCCGACGAGCCCGACGCAGCCGACCGCCTGCGCTACGCCCGCCTTCGTCAGGCCCGGCAGCTCTCGCTCATCGATGCGGTCGGTCGGCTGAAGACGCTCGCTGGCATCGACATCTCGAAGGACACGCTCCGGCGCTTCGAAGCCGGGGTCGGACAGCCGCACGACCGCCTGCTCCCCGCCGCCCTCGACCAGATCCTCGGCGCCGACGGGCACCTCGCCACCCTGGAGCTCCGCTCCGACGAAGGCTCCGGTGTCGTCCGGGTGCCGGCGTGGTGGACCGGTCCGCTGTGGTTCGAGTTCACGGCCGGCGGGAGTGCGGCAGACGAGGCCGAGCGCCGTGAGGTCGCGGTGGACCTCCACTGGGGCGAGTGGACGCGAGAGGTGACCGGTCACCTCCCGCTCCGACTCGCGTACCACCACTCTTCGGGCGCACAGCCGTTGCGGATCACGGCGGCTCCCGATCTGGCGTGGCGCGTCGGGCTCGGCCGCCGTTCGGGGGGCACCCCGATCAACCAGGGATGGTCTCCGACCAGCGCCGACACGGTCCGTCGGGCCATGGCCGAGGCGGAGGAGTTGATCTTCACGTCCCTGGAGCGAAGCGCCACCGGTTGGCAGGGGAAGGGCTCGCCGGAGGAGTGCGACGACGATGATCCGAAGAGCGACCAGCCGCCAGCGCCCGCTCCGTGAGGTTCACACTTTGGCGCAATTGCTGGACGGCATATCGAAGGCTGGGCTATGCCGTAACGAGCGCAGGTAACCAGTAAAGAGAACACAACCCAAACAGGGACTTCATCACCGGTATGTTCGCCGCACTTACCGAAATATCCGCCGCATGACCGCGCCCAATCGTCTCGCACTCGACGGGGGCCGACCACAACTCGCCACCGGGGCGACCGTAGCTTGGCCGCAGTTCACGAGCGATGACGATGTCGCCGTGCTCCGCGCCGCCCGCCGCGCCGGCGTCGGGGCCGTAACCACCATCGACCGTGAGCTCGTCGATCGCGATCTTGCCGACCGCGATCTTGTCGACCGTGCTCCTGTCGACCGTGATCTTGCCGGCCGTCGACACGGATCCGGATTCGATCACCGGTTCGGCGACGTGGCCTCGGCTCGACGGCTCGGGTCGACGGGGCGGAGCCAGCTCGCCCGACTCGAACGGGTCTGGACCGGACTGACCGGTCGCAGCGTCGTGGTGGGCTGCGCCTCCGGCGAGGTCGCGGCCCGACTCCTGGCGGTCGGGCTCGAGCTCGAGGCCGGCGACGAGGTGATCGTCCCCGCGGGCGCCCCCCTCGCCCCGGCGCTGGCCTCGATGGGCGTTGTTCCCGTCGCGGTCGACGTGGACCCGCAGAGCCTCCACATCGACCCTCGCGCCGCCGAGGCGGCGTTCGGTGCGAACACCCGGGCCGTGATGGCCGTCGACCAGTTCGGCACCACGGCCGACTACCGGGCGCTGGCCCACATCACCGCACAGGCGGGGATCGCCCTCGTCGAGGACGGTTCGGCGTCCATCGGCGCCACGTTCGACCGTCGCCCGGTCGGTGCGCTCGGCACCACGAGCGTCTGCATCCTCCGCAACCCCGGCTCCGGCCCGGCCCTCGGCACCGGCGCCCTGCTCGCGACCGACGACCCCGGCCAGGCCGCCAACGCCCAGCGGCTGCTGCTGACCCACGATCCGCTCGCTGGCGAGCTGACGATCGGCGGCGTGTTCCCGCTCGGGACAGCCTCGTCGCCGACGTCAGACCACCCGCCGGAACCAGCCCACTCGTTGCGGGCGGAGCTGAGCGGCCCGATCCCGATGTCGGATCTCGACGCCGCGGTGGCCCTCGAGCGGCTGGAGGCGATCGAGCGAGACCTCGCCGCCCGCTCGGCCAACGGAGCCCACCTCCGGCGGGCGCTGGCGGAGATACCGGGGATCTGGATGCCGGAGCCCGTCCGGGGCGCCACCCACACCTACTCGTCGTTCCCGCTCGTGGTCGTGCCCGACGAGCTGGGCCTCCCCGAGTCGACGGCCTCGGTCCTCCGCGACACCCTCGTCGACTGCGTCACCGCCGAGGGCCTCTGGATCGACGCAGCCCAACGGCGGGGCCAGCCCGCCCCCGGGCCACGGTTCCCGGTGCTCGACGCCGCGGTCAGCGGTGGGCTGCTCGTCGGCGACGCCCGTTCCCCGCTCGGGGCCATCGACGGGACGGAGCACATGAACCGAATCGCCGACTGCTTCGTGAAGATCCTGATCGACAACATCGATCGGGTACGCCAGCTCACCATCGAACGGGCCGCCGACCGGGTCACCTGACAACCGCATCCACCGCGACGACAAGGACGAGACGACAACTTCAGACGACACGGACGTGCGCCTCCCGCCCCGCTCCCTGGTTCCCGGCAACGAGGCGCTCCCGCCGTCGAGACGATCCCGCTCGACGGCCGTCAGGTCCCCCACGTCGATGATCAATCTCCGCATCGGCCTGGCAGCGACCTGACCCGCAAGGCTCCGACCTTCCTCCATACCGCCGCGGGAGGAGGGTCGGAGCCGCGTCCGGGGTGCTGGGTGCGATCGATGCAGTGGTCTGGGGCGGCGCGATGCGTGTCGCCTCCCTCACTCGGGTCGGCGGTGCGACTACGGTGGAGAGAACTGTGGCAACAACAAATCGGAGCACATCACGTTCCGGTCGAGGGGCTACGGGCGGACGGTCGTCGAGCAAGCGGGTCAGCAAGAAACGTCGCGCCCAAAACCGCCGAGAGATCCAAGCGCTGGTTCTCATAGCGCTCGGGCTCATCGTCGGTCTCGGTCTCTACACCGGCGCAACCGGCATCATCGGCGACGGTCTCGCCACGCTGACCGGGGTCCTGCTGGGCCGGGCCCGGTATCTCGTTCCCGTTGCGCTGATCGTCGCGGGGTTCCAACTGCTCCGCACCTCGCAGAAGAAGCGGTCGTCGAATCGGCGATCCCGCTCCAGGCTGACCCCGACGGACTATCTCGCCTGGGGTTGTCTCGGGTCGGCCGCCATCAGCGGTCTCGATCTCCTGGAGCGGCCACACTGGCGCTCCCCGGCCGACGAGCTCGCGAACGCCGGCGGGTGGCTCGGCGTCGCGGTCGGCGGCACGCTCGAGCGCTACTTCGGGCACTGGGGCCAGATCATCCTCACCGTCACCCTCGTGGCGGTCGCCGGGATCCTGCTCACGTCGATGTCGGTCGGCGCCGTGGTCGACGGGATCGCCGAACGGATCGGGCTCGGGGGCTCCCGGGTGCTCGACTGGTTCGACGGGATCGGTGACCAGATCCGGGGGCGTCGCCCCCGCCGCCGCGGCGGACCCCGCGATCGGGAGGTCGACGAGGGTGCGGGCGATGGCGGCCGTCGCCGTCGACGGGACCGGCCGGTGTTCGGCGCCGGGGCCCCCACGGACGACCCGTCACTCGACCCCGATGAGGCCGACCGGGAGACCTACATCGACCTGCGTTCCCCCGGCCGCTCGTGGTCCGGCGGCGAGTCCACCACCGGTTCCGGTGACCCCGATGACGTCGGCGGGGACCGGGCGAACGGCGACATCGACGACGAGTCGCGTGTCGACGAGCACAGCGTCGGCGGTGGTCTGTTCGACGAGGGCCCCGCCGGTCCCCGCACCCGCGACGACTGGGACAGCGTCGACACCGAACCGCTCATCGAGGTGCCCGTGCCGACGGTGGTCGACGGGATGGTCATGGCCGCCCCCGAACCGCCCGATGGGACCTGGCACCTGCCCGGACTCGACCTGCTGGATCGGACCGAGAGCCAGGACGTCGACCGGGCCAGCGTCGAGCAGACCGGCCGCCAGCTCGAACACGCCCTCGCCGAGCACGGGGTGGAGACCCGGCTGATCGGCGTGGTCGTCGGCCCCACCGTGAGTCGGTTCGAGCTCGAGCTCGGGCCCGGGGTGAAGGTGGCCAGGGTCACCGCGCTCCACAAGGACATCGCCTACGCGATGGCCACCCCCGACGTCCGCATCCTCGCCCCGATCCCCGGCAAGCAGGCGATCGGGGTCGAGGTGCCGAATGTGCGCCGGCAGATGATCACCGTGGGCGACCTCCTCGTGTCGGAGGAGGCGAGCAAGGCCGATCACCCGCTCGACGCCACCCTGGGCCGCGACATCACCGGCAAGACCCTCCTGATCAACCTGGCGAAGATGCCGCACCTCCTCGTGGCAGGCCAGACCGGGTCCGGGAAATCGAGCTTCCTCAACTCGATGCTCACGTCGATCCTGATGCGGGCCACGCCAGACCAGGTGCGAATGATCCTCGTCGATCCGAAGCGGGTGGAGCTCACCCAGTACGAGCGGCTCCCCCATCTCCTCACCGAGGTCGTCACCGATCCGAAGAAGGCCGCCAACGCCCTGGCCTGGGCGGTTCGGGAGATGGAACGGCGGTACGACCTGCTCAGCGAGGTGGGCGTCCGAGACCTCGACGGCTACAACCGGGCCGTCGAGGACGGCAGGCTCCAGCCGGAACTGCCGCTCGACGGGGAGTCGCCCACGTCGTACCAGAAGCTCAGCTACATCATCGTCGTGCTCGACGAGCTGGCCGACCTGATGATGGTGGCGGCCCGCGACGTCGAGGAGTCGATCTGCCGGATCGCCCAGAAGGCCCGGGCGGTGGGGATCCATCTCGTGATCGCCACCCAGCGCCCGTCCACCAACGTGATCACCGGGCTGATCAAGGCCAACGTGCCGGCCCGGTTGGCGTTCGCCGTGTCGAGCCTCACCGACAGCCGGGTGATCCTCGATCAGCCTGGCGCGGAGCGGCTCGTCGGCAAGGGCGACGGACTCCTCAACGACGGCACCACCTCCCAGCCGACCCGCTTCCAGGGGGCGTGGGTCACCGAGGAGGAGGTCGAGTCGATCGTCGAGCACTGGGTCGACCAGGCGCCCGAGGTTCGCTACGACAGCCGGGTCGTCGGCGACGAAGGCGGTGAGGCCGGTGCCGCCCTCCCCGGCGGCACCACCGGCGACGAGGACGACGACGAGCTCCTGCTCCAGGCGATGGAGCTGATCGTGCGGTCGCAGCTCGGTTCGACGTCCATGCTGCAACGCAAGCTCCGGGTCGGGTTCGCCCGCGCCGGTCGGCTCATGGACCTGCTCGAGGAGCGAGGCGTGGTGGGGCCGTCGGTCGGGTCGAAGGCCCGCGAGGTGCTGATGACCGCCCAGGACCTCGACGCGGGGCGATGGCCGAAGGGGGCCCAGGGCGGCTCGGCGGCCGCACCGACGACAGGGTCGCCGTCCACGCCATCGGCTCCCACCGCAGGACCACCCGCTGCACCACGGCCCGCTGGTCCGTCCGACGCCCAGCCCGTCGTCGATCCACCGAAGGAGCGCCGCAAGACGCTGGCCGACCTCCAGTTGCCCGGCACGCCCCCCGACGCCACGCCGCAGCGCGAGCCCCGCGGCCCCAAGCACAATCTGCCCCCGATCGTGGAGCCCGACCTCGAACCCGATCCCGGCCTGGGCCTCGACAAGCGGAGGAAGCCGACCGCCCGCGACGAGACCGACGAGGTCACCAACGACGTCACCGACGGCGACGTCGACCTCGACGATGGGGACCCCGACGACGACGAGCAGGAGCCCCGCCGGCCACGCCTCCGCGTCGTCGAAGACCTGGATTTCGACCACGATGCGGACCCTGAACCAGATCCGGACGACGCCATGCGTCCCCCCGTCCGGCGTCCGATCACCGACGATGCTGATGACGAAGACGACGATGACGACGTCGATGATGATGATGACGACGACTTCGCCGACGACGCCTACGACGACGGCGAGTTCGACGGTGACTTCGATCCAGCGCTCGAACCGCCGCCCGGCTACCGCCCCCCGGACTGAGCGGTCCCGACCCCGCCGGCAGCCGGAATCCTCCTCGTCGGCCACATCGGCCGACCATCGGTCGACGAATCGCCGTACCCTCGATTGGTGACCTTCCTGAGCCAGCCGATACTGCTGGTCGCCGTCGCCGAAGTCGTCATCGGGATCGTGTTGCTGGCCAGATCGGCCGACGAGTTCGTCGACGGTGCGGTCGGCGTGGCCATCCACGCCCGCATGTCGCCGGTGCTGGTCGGCGCGGTCGTGGTCGGCTTCGGGACGAGCGCACCCGAACTGCTCGTCTCCGCCATCGCCGCCGCCAACGGCGATCTGGCCCTCGGCGTTGGCAACATCGTCGGCTCGAACGTCGCCAACCTCACCCTGGTCCTCGGCGCCGCTGCGCTGCTCGTGCCCCTCGTCGCCTCCCGCGCCGTGCTCATCCGGGAAGCACCGCTCTCGCTGCTGGCCGTGCTGGCCTTCGCCTACGCCGTGACCGGTGGGCTGCAGCGATGGGAGGGGCTCGCACTGCTCGCCGCCCTCGTCGGGGCGCTCTCGTGGGTCATCGCCGGCGGTGTCGACCACGACCACGGCACCGGCGGCGACAATCGCGGTTCCTTCGGCTCGGGCGATCGCCCCGGCCCGAGCAGCCTCAGCGCCGCAGCGGCCGAGCCCACCCAATCCGACCGACCCTCGGACACCGGCACGCTCGGGTCGAACACGATCCGGACCATCCTCGGGCTCGTGGGCACGGTGCTCGGCGCCCAGTTCCTCGTCTGGGGGGCGACGGCCATCGCCGCCGAGGTCGGGCTCACCGGCGGTTTCGTGGGTTTCACGCTCGTCGCCGTCGGCACGTCACTGCCGGAGCTCGTGACCGCCGGCATGGCTGCGAGGCGGGGGGCGACCGAGCTGCTGCTCGGCAACCTCCTCGGCTCGAACATCTTCAACAGCCTCGCCGTCGGCGGTGTCATCGCCCTGATCGGCCCCGGACCCATCGGCGACGACGGACTGTCGACGATCGGCGTGGGGGTGATGGTGGCGGTCGCCCTCGGCGCCTGGTTCGCCATGGTCACCCTCCGTCGGGTGCACCGGATCGAGGCGGTCGTGCTGCTGAGCTGCTGGCTCGTCGCCGTGCTGCTCCTCGCCCGCACCGGCATCGACCCCGACCTCGCCGCTTTCTGATCGCTCGGCGACCGCCCGGGACCGCAGGCTGCGCTGGCCCCCGCTCGGGCGTTCGAGTACGCATGGGGTCATGACCGTGATCGATCACTTCGCCATCGCCTGTCCCGACCTCGACGAGGCGATCACGTGGTTCACCGATCTGACCGGTGTCACCCCGAGCCCGGGTGGCGCCCACCCCGGCGTCGGCACCCGCAACGCCCTCGTCGCTCTCGGGTCGCGGACCTACATCGAGCTGATCGCGCCCGACCCGCTCCAACCCGAGCCGCCGGTGGCCAGACCGTTCGGCATCGACGATCGCGACGAGCCCACGCTCACCGCGTTCGCCGTGGCCCCCGACGACATCGACGACGCAGTCGCCCGTATCGGCGCCGAAGCCGGTTTCGACCTCGGCGAGGTCTCGTCGATGTCCCGGCGCCGCCCGGACGGGGTCGACCTGGCCTGGCGTCTCACCCGCCACATCGCCCCCGCCAGCGGGGCGGTCGTGCCGTTCCTGATCGACTGGGGTGACAGCCCCCATCCGGCCGCCACGGCCGCCGCCGGGTGCACGCTGACCTCGGTGGCGGTGTCGACGCCCGACGCCGCCAACGTGGCGACCGCGCTGCAGATCCTCGACCTGGACCTACCCGTGGCGGAAGCGGCCGAAGCAGCGATCCAACTCCAGCTCGACACGCCACACGGTAGTGTGACGCTCGGTTCGGGGCGGAACGGCGACTGACACGGCGGAGGAGTGATGGATACCACGGAGTGGGCGTCGGGGCTGCGGTTTCCCGAGGGTCCGATCTGGCTGCCGGACAACTCGATCCTGCTGGTCGAGGTTGCGAGGGGCACCCTGACCAGGGTGTCGGCCGATGGCGACGTCGACGTGATCGCCGATTGCGGAGGCGGGCCGAACGGTGCCGCAGTCGGTCCGGACGGCAGGATCTACATCTGCAACAACGGTGGTTTCACCTGGGCCGAGGTCAACGGGATGATGGTGCCGGGGGACCAGGCGCCCGACTACCAGGGCGGCAGCATCCAGCGGGTCGACCTCGCCACCGGCACGGTCGAGACCCTGTACGACTCGTGCAACGGCCACCCCCTCAAGGGCCCCAACGATCTGGTGTTCGACGAGACCGGCGGGTTCTGGTTCACCGACCACGGCAAGACCAGGGCCCGCGAGCGGGACCGGGGTGGCCTCTACTACGCCCTGGCCGACGGCTCAGACATTCGCGAGGTGGTGTACCCGCTCGACGCGCCGAACGGGGTCGGGCTCTCCCCCGAGGGCGACATGTTGTACGTGGCCGAGACCCATCAGGGACGGCTCTACCAGTGGCCGCTCGCCGGGCCGGGTCAGATCGCCGGCTACTTCGGCCCCCAGCATCGCGGCACCATCCTCGCCGACCCCGAGGGTGGCCCCATGTTCGACTCGCTCGCCGTCGACGCCTACGGGAACATCTGCGTGGCCACCATCCGGAACGGCGGTATCACCGTCGTCACCCCCGATGGGCTCCACTACCACCGGCCCTTCCCCGACCCGCTGACCACCAACATCTGCTTCGGCGGACCCGATCTCACCATGGCGTTCGTGACGCTCTCGGGATCGGGAAGGCTCGTCTCCCGCCGCTGGGATTCGCCCGGTCTCCGCCTGGCCTACACCTGATCGAGCCGTGCTCCACCGGTGCCGTCGGTGGTGGCGGCGCGCCCTCGATCGGGGGCGGAGTCGCACCAGGAGCGTTGCCACCTAGGGTTGACGGCATGGTGCGTTCCCCCGGGTTGCACACCGTCTTCGGTGCGCGTGCCGTCAGGCGTCGCTCGGTCGCGCCGGTGCTGCTCGCCTGGTCGGTCGCGCTCCTGGTCATCGGCGCCGGCTCGCTCGGCGTCGCAGCGGCGGTCGCACCCCCGGCCGCAGCCCACACCGACCTCCTCCAGGCGTCGCCAGGACCGGGCCAACGGGCCGGTGGTGAGATCGACTTCGTCGACCTGGCGTTCCTCGAACCGGTGTCGGACGCCACCGTGGACGTCGTCCACGACGGCGGGACGGTGGCCGGCTCGATGGTCACCACCGACGGCTCGATCATCCGGTTCGAGTTCGACGAGCCGCTCGCCAGCGCCGGGACGTACGACGTCTCCTACGCGATGACCTCCGCCGACCTCGATGCGACGACCGGGCGGTTCACGTTCACCTTCGAGCCGAGCGCGCCCCAGGCCGTTCGGATCGGTACCGTCGGGCCGGAGCCGCGGAACTGGGTGCCCGTCATCGCCACCGGCGTGCTGATCGTGGCCCTCGCCGGTGCCGCGTTCCTCCTTCTCGGCCGGCTGGAAGCGAGACGACGAGCCGCCACCGAGGCAACAACCGCTGCGCCCGACCAGTCCCAGGCCGACGCGCCATGAATCACCGCGCCATGAGTCACCGCGTCACGAGTCACCGCGCCATGAGGCACCGCCAGCCGACCAGGCGGGATCGAGGTGGACACCGGTGAGCGAGTCGACGCGACGATTCTGGATCGAGACCCTCGGCTGCCCCAAGAACCAGGTCGACTCCGACAAGCTCGTCGGCACCCTCCACGCCGATGGTCTCGAACCGGCGGAACGCCCCGACGAGGCCGACGTCGTCGTGGTCAACACCTGCGCGTTCATCGAGGAGGCCCGGCAGGAGTCGATCGACGTGATCCTCGGTCTCGACGACGCCCGCAAGGACGGATCGGAGCTGGTGGTCACCGGCTGCCTCGCCGAGCGGTACGACGTCGAACTGGCCGCGGAGCTGCCGGGGATCGCCGTCGCCCCGTTCGGGGTGCCGGTCACCCTCGGACCGACCCGCTCCGGAGCGGAGGGGACCGGCGGCCGTCGAACATCAAACGGTGGGCCGTCCGACGGTGAGCGTGCGTCCATCCCGTCGTTCGACCTGCTCGAGCTGCCCCGGCCGCCCGCCACCGCCCCCTGGGCCTACGTGAAGGTGGCCGAAGGCTGTGACCGCAACTGTGGGTTCTGTGCCATCCCCAGCTTCCGGGGCAAGCAGCGGTCGCGCACGGTCGACTCGATCCTCGCCGAGGTCGACGCCGTGGCCGCGGCCGAGGTGGTGCTCGTCGCCCAGGATCTCGCCTCGTTCGGCCGCGACCAGGGCCGGGGCCAGCGACGCATCGTGCCCCTGGTGAGGGCCGTGGCCGATCGGGTCGACCGGGTGCGGCTCCTCTACCTCTACCCGTCCGATCTGACCGACGAGCTGGTCGCCGTGATCGGCGAGACCGGTGTGCCCTACTTCGACCTGTCGCTGCAGCACGTGTCGCCCCCGCTGATGCGGCGGATGCGGCGGTGGGGGTCCGGCGACGTCTTCGCCGAGCGGATCGCCGCGATCCGCCGCGACCTGCCCGACGCTGCGTTCCGGTCGAACTTCATCGTGGGCTACCCCGGCGAGACCGAGGCCGACCACGACTCCCTCCTCGAGTTCGTCTCGGCGGTGCGGCTCGACTGGTGCGGGTTCTTCGCCTATTCCGAGGAGGAGGGGACCCACGGCGCCACGCTCGAGCCGAAGGTGCCGACCGGCCTGATCGACGAGCGGCTGGCGGAGCTCCGGTCGCTGCAGGACGCGATCACGGTGGCGAAGCGGGACGAGCTGATCGGGACGGCAACCACCGTGCTGGTCGACCGGCCTGGCGTTGCCCGCTCCCACCGGGAGGCCCCCGAGATCGACGGCATCATCGAGGTACCGGAAGCGCTCGCCGTCGGTGACTTCCACCGTGTGACGATCACGGGAGCGGTGGGGCCGGACCTGCAGGCGATGCCCGTCGCCGAACGCCAGCAGGGCCGGCGATGAGCGAGGTACGAGCCGGTTCGGGCACGCCGGCGCCGAGCCTGCTCGGCCGCTCCCGGTGGGCTCTCGCAGCCAACGGCCTGACCGTCTTCCGCTTCGGGATGGGTCCCGTGCTGGCGATCCTCGTGGCGGAGCGCAATCCGTGGTGGCTGACGTTCTGCCTCGGGTGGTTCCTCGGACTCACCGATGTGGTCGACGGGTCGCTGGCCCGCCGGGCCAGCCCCACCAGGCTCGGCGCCTTCCTCGACCCGCTCGCCGACAAGGTCGTGGTGCTGCTCGTGGGCTTCACCCTCGTCGACCTCGGGCGCTTCCCCCTCCTGCCGGTGGCCATCATCGCGGTGCGGGAGGTCGCCATCATGATCTACCGGAGCTACTGGACCCGCGGCGGCCTCGCGATCCCAGCCCGCCGGTCGGCGAAGTACAAGACCCTGGTGCAGGGCGTGGCCCTCGCCGCAGCGATGTGTCCCCCGCTGGAGCCGTACCCGTTGGTGGCCGACTCGCTGCTGTGGTTGGCGGTAGCGTTCACGGTCGTGACCGGGCTCCAGTACGTGTTCGACGGGCGCGACGCCCTCCGCACGACGGGCTCCCGCTGACCCCGATGCCAGCAACCCGACCGACACGGCACCGGGCGGTGCTCGCCGCGCTGGTGGTCGCGGTCGTCGGGTTGGCGGGGTGCATCAGTGACGACCCGGTCGACGACGGCGAGACGGGAAGCGAGGCCACAGCGATGGCCGACGCCGATGAGATCGGAGACGGTCCCGCCGTCGTCGACATCGACGCCGAGTTCGTCGAGGGTCCCTGCGAGTTCACCCCGCCACCGGGCACGAGCCCCCGCTGCGGCACGGTCACCGTGCCCGAGGACTGGGCCACCGCCAGCGGCGAGATCACCCTCTCGGTCGCGGTGTTCCCCAGCACCGCCGAGAGCCCAACCGTCGATCCCGTCGTCTTCCTCGACGGCGGTCCCGGCAGCAACGCGCTCGAGGCCGCGCTGTTCCGGGCTGCCGACCTCATCGAACCCCTGCGGGCCGACCGCGACCTGGTCATGTTCGACCAGCGGGGCGCCGGCCTGTCCGACCCCGAGCTCGCGTGTCCCGAGCTCACCGACCTCACCCGCGAGCTCGAGGACACCCCCGACCTCGACCCCGACGAGGCCGAGGATCGGTTCAGCACCGCGCTGAGCAGTTGCTCCAACCGCCTCGCCGACGAGGGGAACGACCTCGACGCCTACACGACGGTCAACAACGCCCACGACACCGAGGCGATCCGGATCGCCCTCGGCTACGAACGGTGGAACCTCGTCGGGATCTCCTACGGCACCCGGCTGGGGCTGGAGGTCATGCGCCAACATCCGGGCGGGGTGCGGGCCGTCGTGCTCGACTCCGTGTTCCCGCCCCAGGTCGACTCCGTTGCCGAGAACCCGGCGACGTTCCTGGCGAGCCTGGACGCGGTCGTCGCCGCCTGTGCGGACGAGCCCGAGTGCGCGGCCGCCGGCCGCCTCGACCAGCGCCTGATCGACATCGTCCAGAGCTACGAGGCCGATCCGCTCCAGGTGGAGGTCAGGAACCTGCTCACCGGCGAGACCGACGAGGTGTTCGTCGACGGCCAGGCGATCGTCGGCATCGTCACCCAGGCCCTGTACTCGCCGGAGGCGTTCGGCGACCTGCCCGAGCTCGTGGCCGAGCTGGAGCAGGGTGAGACGGCCGCCGCCAGCGCGTTCCTCACGTTGAACCGCACCAACGAGGAGGTCTTCACCGCAGGCATGTTCTACGCCGTCGTCTGCAACGACGAGATCCCCTTCGCCGACCCCGACGAGGTGGCGGCTTCGCTCCCCGAGGACCCGTTCGGGCTCGACGACCGGTTCGACCTCGGGTCGAACACCGGCACGAGCGCGTTCACCACCTGCGCGGCGTTCGATCCGGTCGGACCTGGCGATGAGGGTGCGCCGCCGGCACTGGCGAACGAGCCGGTCAGCAGCGACATCCCCACACTGGTCATGGCCGGGCGGTTCGACCCGGTCACCCCGGTTGCCTGGTCGGAGGCGGCGGCGGAGACGCTCACCAACAGCCACGTCGTGATCGACCCGTTCAACTCGCACGGTGTCAGCACCGGTACCTGCGGCATGCGCATCGTCAACGCCTTCCTCGATGCACCCGACGTCGCCCCCGACACATCGTGTCTCGACGACGGCTCGGTCTCGTTCCTGGCCCCGATCGGCGCCGCGATCACCCTCGAGCCGCTCACGATCACCGCCGCCGGCAGCGGGCGGGAGCTCGACACCGTCCGCCCCGGCAGCTGGGCCGACGGTGGCCTCGGTGACGCATCGAGGGGGGCATCGATCCTCGACCCCACCGCCCTCATCCAGCTCGCCGACAACCCGGCGGTCGAGCTCGGCGTGGAGCTGTTCCTCGACCAGCAGTACGGGCTCACCCTCGGACCGTCGGTCGACGCCGAACCGTTCGGTGGCCGAGCGTGGACGAGACGGTCGGGCCAGGCCGGCACCACGGCGGTCGAGTGGTACGAGACCGAGATCGACGGCGTGGCCGTCGCCATCCTGCTCGTGTCGACCGTCACCGAGCTGGAGACCAACGTCGAAACGGTGCTCCGACCGGCCCTCGAGCAGATCGACGTCCGTTCGTAGATCCAGCGGTGCCGGCCGTAGAGTCACTGCCCATGAAGGTCGAAGTGGTCGCCATCGGCACGGAGCTGCTCCTCGGACAGATCGTCGACACGAACTCGTCGTGGATGGGGGAGCAGCTGGCCCTCGCCGGCCTCGACTCCCACTATCAGACGAAGGTGGGCGACAACGCCGCCCGAATGCGGGAGGTCCTGGTCCAGGCGCTCGACCGGAGCGACGCCGTGATCTGCTGTGGCGGGCTCGGCCCCACCCAGGACGACATCACCCGTGAGGTGATCGCCGAGCTGATGGAAGTCGAGCTCCTACCCGACGAGGCCGTGGCCGACCGGATCCGGGGCATGTTCGCCTCCCGCGGCCGGGCGATGTCGGAGAACAACCTCCGCCAGGCGCTGGTGCCTGTCGGCGCATCGACGATCCCTCAGCAGCCCGGCACCGCTCCCGGCCTGATCTGTCCGATCACCCGTCACCCCGTCACCGGGGCCGAGGTCGACAAGATCGTCTACGCCGTGCCCGGCGTGCCCTATGAGATGAAGATCATGGTGGCGGAGACGATCGTGCCCGATCTGATCGAGCGGTCGGGCGAGAAGGCGGTCATCCGGAGTCGGGTGCTGCGCACGTGGGGGGTGGCCGAGTCGGCGTTGGCCGAGATGCTGTCCGATCGGATCGAGGAGCTCGACGCCGCCGGCAACCCGACGCTGGCCTTCCTCGCGAGCGGGGTCGAGGGGATCAAGGTTCGGATCACGGCCAAGGCCCCCACCGATGCCGAAGCGGTGGAGGTCCTCGAACGGGAGGAGGCGACCCTGCGCCCGATCCTCGGCGAGATCGTGTTCGGTCTCGACGATCAGAACATGGAGGCGGTGGTGCTCGACGAGCTCGCAGCCCGGGGTCTGACGGTGGCGGTCGCCGAGTCGCTCACCGGCGGTTACGTGGCTGGCCGGCTCTGTGCCGCCCCCGGTGCCACCGAGGTGTTCCGGGGCGGGGTGATCGCCTACCAGGTCGACGTGAAGCACGACCTGCTCGATGTGCCCGACGGCCCGGTGGTCAACGAGGAGACGGCGCTGACGATGGCACGCTCGGTCCGCCAGCGCCTCGGTGCCGACGTCGGCCTGGCCACCACCGGCGTCGCCGGTCCCGACGAGCTGGAAGGCAAGCCGGTCGGGACCGTCTGCCTGGCGGTGTCGATCGCCGCTGGTGAGGGGGCCACACCGATCGAGATCTCGACCACCGTCCGCCTCCCCGGCGATCGGGAGCGGATCCGGCAGTTCTCCGCCATCTCGCTCCTCGACCTGCTCCGCAAGAACCTCCCGCCAACCTGACGCCTGGGGTGGCGGCACCGGCAAGACGGCCGCCGCCTGGGGTGGCGGCCCCGGCAACACGGTCGACGCTTTCCGCCATTGCGGATACAACTAGAGCGTGAGCGAAACGATGGACCCCTTCTCGGCGCCGTTCGGCACGTTGTTCGGCGACTACATGACGGTGGCCACGCTGGCCGACGGCGTGTACACCTACGACGGGTCGGCGAAACCGGTGGAGAACCTCTCGCTCCACCCCGGCAGCCACGTGTTCCATTACGCCAGCTCCGTTTTCGAAGGCTTGAAGGCCCACCGTCAGGCCGACGGTTCAGTCGCCATCTTCCGCCTCGACGACCACGTGCATCGCATGCTGCAGAGCGTCGAACGGCTCCGCATGACCCCGCCCACGTTCGACCTGGTCCGGACGATGATCATCGATGCCACCAGCGCCAACGCGTCGTTCACCCCCGACCCGCCGGGGTCGCTGTACATCCGGCCGACCATGATCGGTACCCTGCTCAACATCGGCGCCGCGGCAGCCCCCAGCGACAGCGGTCTGCTGTACGTGCTCAACTCCCCGGTCGGCGACTACTTCGCCGGGGGGATCCGCCCGCTGTCGATCTACATCGAGACGGTGATCCCGCGGACGACACCGCAGTTCGGGATGGTCAAGGCCGGGGCGAACTATGTGATGGCGCTCGGTCCCACCCTCGACGCGAAGCGCGATCACGGTGCCGACCAGGTCCTGTTCGCCACCGGCGACGATCTCACCGAGACCGGTGCGTCGAACTTCTTCCTCGTCGACGACGAGCGACTCATCACCCGCAACCTCGACGAGTCGTTCCTCCACGGCATCACCCGGGCGTCGGTGATCGAGATCGCCGCCGATCTCGGCTACGAGGTGGAGGAGCGGTCGATCCCGATCGAGGAGCTCCGCTCGTGGATCACCCGCGGCGAAGCCTTCCTGTCGGGGACGGCGGCGGTCTTGGCTCCGGTGGGCACGATCACCATCGGCGACGAGACCCTCCAGGTCGGCGACGGTCAGCCCGGCCCCAACACCCTTCGCCTCCGCGAGGCCCTGACCGACATCCAGCTCGGCAAGGCCCCCGACACCCACGGTTGGCGCACCACGATCTGACCGCCGCACACGGCGACCCGTGGTCGAGGGGGATGTCGGCACGATGTGCCTGGCACCGGCGTGCGGGGGTGGGCTGGCGGGGTCGTAGCCTCACACCATGAGATTCGCATTCTGGGTGGGGAACGGGCACGACTGGGCGGCCACGGTCGACAGCGTGAAGCGGGCGGAGGACGCCGGCTGGGACGGCGTCTGGTTCGCCGACCACTTCATGCCGTTCCTGGGCGACGTCAGCGGACCGGTCCACGAGGTGTGGAGCGCGCTGTCGGCGTTCGCCGCGGTGACGGACCGGGTTCGCCTCGGCCCGCTCGTGTGCGGGAACACGTACCGCAACCCGGCGGTGCTGATGAAGCAGGCCGTCACCGCCGACCACGTGTCGGCCGGCCGCATGGTCCTCGGGATCGGCGCCGGGTGGCAGGAGAACGAGCACGAGGCCTACGGCCTCGAGTTCGGCACGTTCACCGACCGGTTCGAGCGGCTCGAGGAGGCGCTGCAGATCATCAGGGGCCTCCGCACCGACGACCTCACCACATTCGACGGCGACCGCTACCGGGTGGTCGACGCGCCGCTCGAGCCCAAGCCGGTGGGCCCGTTGCCGATCCTGATCGGGGGCGGCGGCGAGAAGAAGACCTTGCGGATGGTCGCCACCTACGCCGACGAGTGGAACATCTGGGCGACCCCCGAGATCATGCGGCAGAAGTCGGCGGTGCTCGACCAGCGATGCGCCGAGGTCGACCGCGACCCCGCCGACATCCAACGCTCGGCCGCCGCGCTGCTCTTCCTCTGCGACGACGAGGCGCGGGCCACCGAGCTGCGGGGGCGGGGCATCGAGCGCCCGAGCCTGATCGGTACCCCCGGCCAGCTCCAGGATCAGCTCGGCGAGTTCGCCGAGCTCGGTGTCGACGAGGTCATCATCCCCGACTTCAACCTGGGCGACCCCGCCCAGTACCACGAGACGCTCGACCGCTTCCTCGAGGAGGTCGCCGCCCCCTTCCGCTAGAGCGGTCGGATCGCTCAGCGGGTCGTGGTGGTGCTGTCGGTGTCCGATTTCGGCTTGTCGCCGTCGGTCGCCTCGGCGGTACCCACCGACTCCAGGAGGTCGGCGGCGTCGGCCATGACCGCCGGGTCGACGGTGGTCGTCGTGGTCCGCAGGATGGCTGGGTCCACGATGCCCGTCTCCGGTCGAGCCGCCTCGTAGTCGGCGAGGCGGGCCGGGCAGTGCTGGCCGAACACCCAGTCCTGGAACTCGAGCTGGCGGGCGTCGAGCTGGTCCCAGATCTGGGCGAGCATCCGGCCGTCGAACCCGCACATCGTGTCGGCCAGCGCGAGCTTGTCCTCCACCTCGCTGGAGGTCAGCGTTCGGCCGGCCAGCTTCTCGAGTTGCTCCTCTGTGGTCAGCTCATCCCCACCACCGCCACAGCCTGCGACGAGGAGCGACAACGACGCGACAGCGACGGCGATCACCGGCCTCCCGACCCGTCGGCGAAGGTGCCACACAGCCACGGGCCCACTCTACGTTTCAGCCGTCCGCCGGCAAGTTCGTCGGGGCATGCGGCGCTCCGACGTCGGCGCCGAATTCGTGCCGATCGTCCGGCTCGGCGTGCGAGGATGGCGGGCATGAGCTTCCGGGCGAAGGGAATCGAACCATCGGACGGCTTCTCGGGGGACGGGTTCATCGTTCGGCCCCTCGTGCCGTCCGACGTGGTTCTCGATCACGAGGCCGTCTTGTCGAGCCGCGAGTTCCTCTACCACTGGGAGCAGGAGCCGCCGTATCCGCCCGAGGACTTCTCGGTGGAGGACAACCTCGCCGACCTCGAGCAGATGGACGGCGAGCACCGCAACGGGACCCGCTACACGTACACGGTCATGAACGCCGACGAGACCGAGGTGCTCGGCTGCATCTACCTCCTCCCGAACGACGACCGCATGTACCGGAGCGCGGTGGTGACGTCGCACGACGGCACCGATCTGTCGTCGTACGACGCCACCGTGTTGTTCTGGGTCCGGGTCTCGACCTGGGAGCACGGCTTCGAGCGCATCCTGCTCGAGGCGGTGCTCGGTTGGCTGCGCGACGAGTGGGCGATCGAGCGGCCCGTGGTGCTCACGAACGAGAAGCTCGACCACCAGATCGCCACGATCGAGTCGCTCGGCCTCACCCGCCGCTTCGACTACGACCGCGAGAAGGACCTCTACACCTCCTACGCCTACGGCTGAGTCGATCGGAGGCTCACGAGCCGTGGTTCTCCCGCCATCCCTTGAACGAACACGCGTTCGTAACTACAGTGCTGTCATTCGGGCTCGGTAGCGGCGTCTCGCCGCTGCGTGTCACACCCCCTGAGTACGGTTCGACCCAGCGAACGTCGCACCTGACCTTCCCCGTCACCTGAGAACGCAATTCCTGAGACAGGAGCACCCCGTGGAGAAACAGAAAGCGCTCGACCTCGCCCTGAGCAGCATCGAGAAGCAGTTCGGCAAGGGTTCGGTCATGAAGATGGGGGAGCGGTCCGACATGTCGGTCGAGACCGTGCCCACCGGCGCCTTGGCCCTCGACCTCGCCCTCGGCGTCGGCGGTCTGCCCCGCGGGCGGGTCGTGGAGATCTATGGCCCGGAGTCGTCCGGCAAGTCGACCCTGGCCATGCACGTCGTCGCCGAAGCCCAACGCAACGGTGGCATCTGCGCCTACATCGACGCCGAGCACGCCATGGACCCCACCTACGCCGCCAAGATCGGCGTCGACGTCGACGAGCTGCTGATCTCGCAGCCCGACACCGGTGAGCAGGCCCTCGAGATCGCCGACATCCTGGTTCGCTCGGGCTCGATCGACGTGATCGTGGTCGACTCCGTCGCCGCCCTCACCCCCCGAGCCGAGATCGAGGGCGACATGGGCGACACCCACGTCGGTCTCCAGGCCCGCCTGATGTCGCAGGCGCTGCGGAAGATCACCGGCAACCTCAACCGCACCCACACGATCTGCATCTTCATCAACCAGCTCCGGGAGAAGATCGGTGTGATGTTCGGATGCATGTCGTACAACACCCGTGTCCAGCTGGCCGATGGCACCACGGAGAAGATCGGCAAGATCGTCAACCAGAAGCTCGAGGTCGATGTGCTGACCTACGACCCCGAAGCCGACGAGGTCGTGGCCAAGCCGATCGTCAACTGGTTCGACAACGGACGGACCGATCACTTCATGCGCTTCACCGTGGCGAAGCCCGGGGGGAACGGCCGGGCCCAGTTCTCCTGCACGGCGAACCACCTGATCGCCACTCCGGGAGGTTTTCGCGAGGCGAGTGAGCTCGAGGTGGGCGACCGAGTGCTGCAGCCGGTGGACCACCGACTGTCCGACTTCCAGTGGCAGGTGATCCTCGGCGGCCTCCTCGGCGACGGTGCCCTCGCACCGTCGCCGAGCGGTCACGCCGCCCGCTTCCGGTTCGGCCACGGCGAGAAGCAGGCGGCCTACGCCGACTGGAAAGCGTCGCTGTTCGCAAACCTCGACGTGAGCCGGTCGACCAACGGGAAGAACGCGGTCTTCCACGACGTGCAGCCGCTCCCCGAACTGGCCGAGCTGCGACACGCCGTCTACCAGACCGACGGATCGATGTTCCTCAGCCATGACTACCTCAAGGCGCTGACGCCACTCAGCCTCGCCCTCTGGTACCAGGACGACGGAAGCTTCCAGATTCGTTCCAAGGGCGTCCAAGAGCGAACAGCGGGCCTGACCGGGCGGGCCGAGATCTGCGTGCAGGCTTTCGACCCAGCCAGCCGGCAACGCCTGGTCGAGTACCTGGCCGACACCTGGGATCTGCACCCGACACTGTCGCTCCGAGGGCGGCGGCACATGGCGGTCTTGAGCTTCCCGGTCGCTGAGACGGACAAGCTGCACCGCCTGATCGCTCCAATGGTCCACCCGTCGCTCGACTACAAGCTCCTGCCCAAGTACCGGGGACGGTTCGAGGTGGACCCGATGTTCGTGGAGCCCGTGAAGCGGATGATGCCGCTGCCGATCACGTCGGTGCGAATCGGACCGCCGAACGGTCAGCACACCCACAAGTTCGACATCGAGGTCGCCGACACCCACAACTACTTCGCCGACGGGGTGATGGTGCACAACTCGCCCGAAACCACGCCCGGTGGGCGGGCGCTCAAGTTCTACAGCTCGGTCCGGCTCGACATCCGCCGCATCGAGTCGCTGAAGGATGGTGCCGAGGTGGTCGGCAACCGGACCCGGGTCAAGATCGTCAAGAACAAGGTGGCGCCCCCGTTCCGCCAGGCCGAGTTCGACATCATGTATGGGCAGGGCATCAGTCGGGAGGGCTCACTGCTCGACATCGCCGTCGACCGGGACATCGTCAAGAAGTCGGGTGCCTGGTACACCTACGAGGGTGAGCAGATCGGTCAGGGCCGGGAGAACGTCAAGAAGTTCCTGGCCGAGAACCCGGATCTGATGATGGAGATCCAGGACCGGGTCCTGCGCGAGGTGGGCCTGATCGAGAGCGAGGAGGGTGACGACGCCGAAGCGGGCGACGACTCGAAGGACGCCGACGGGATCGACCCCGACGATCAGCCGATCACGCTCGAGTAGTCGCCGACAGCCGCGCCTCGGGACCTCGGCGGGGGTCGCGGGGTTCGGCCCGGGGAACCGCACACCGGTACCTTGGAGGGTCGGCTGTCACCGCGCAGCCGACCCTTCGGCCAACCCGAAAGACCTCGATCGTGACCCTCCCAAGCCTCCGACTCGGACTGACCTTCGACGACGTCCTCCTCGTGCCCCAGCGGTCGAGCATCCGGTCCCGACGCGACATCTCGCTCGACACCGGCCTCACCAAGAAGCGCAAGATCCGCATCCCGATCGTCGCCGCCAACATGGACACGGTCTGCGAAGCCGAGATGGCCATCGTCATGGCCCGACTCGGCGGCGTGGGGATCATCCACCGGTTCCTCACGGCGAGCGTCCAGGCCGAGATGGTCCGCCAGGTCAAGGTCGCCGAGGTCGGTGACGACGCAGCCACGGGCGGGGACGGCGGGCTGCTCGCCGGCGCCGCGGTCGGCACCGATCACGACGCGATGTCGCGCAGCGCCGCCCTCGTCGACGCCGGTGTCGACGTGCTCGTGCTCGACATCGCCCACGGCCACGCCGACCACGCCATCGACACCGTGGCCGATCTGAAGGCGAAGTTCCCGGAGGTGCAGGTGGTGGCGGGCAACGTGGCCACCCGCATCGGGGCAGAGGAACTGGTGGAAGCGGGGGCGGATGCGATCAAGGTCGGGGTCGGGCCGGGCGGGGTGTGCACCACCCGTCTGGTCGCCGGCGTCGGGGTTCCCCAGCTCACCGCCATCGCCGACTGCGCCAACCTCACCGACGGCGAGGGCAACCCGGTTCCCGTCATCGCCGACGGCGGGATCCGCAACTCCGGTGACATCGCGAAGGCGCTCGGCGCCGGCGCCAGCACGGTCATGATCGGCAGCCTCTTCGCCGGCACCAAGGAGAGCCCGGGCGACGTGGAGCAGACGAGCCGGGGGCTGGTGAAACGGGTGCGGGGCATGGCGTCGTTCGAGGCGATCGAGGCCCGTGCCGCCCGCTCCGGCGAGGACGTCAACGAGGAGTACTTCGAGCAGCGAGCACCCGAAGGGGTGGAGGGAACCGTCCCCTACCGGGGCGAGGTGTCCAAGCTGGCCGCCAACCTCCTTGCCGGCGTCCGGTCGGGCATGAGCTACAGCGACGCCCGGTCGATTCCCGAGTTCTGGTCCAAGGCGGCGTTCATCCAGGTCACGGCGAACGGGGTCCGGGAGAACAAGCCCCACGCCACCCTCGGTGACTGAGCGAGCGGCCGACCGGTCCGCCCACCGGTGGAGCGGCGAGTTGCTTGCGCTCCGTTCGGCGGCGAGACTCCGGCTCCTGTGGCGGCGCGACCGCCGCTGACCCCCACCCGCGACCACGAGAGAGCGACGATGACGAACCTGGCCGATCACCAGCCGCTGTCCGATTGGGCGACCCCGTCGCTCCCCACCGACGACGCTCCCTCCGAGGTGCCGATGCTCGGCCGTTCGGTCCGTCGGGTCGAGGATCAGCACCTGTTGACCGGTCACGCCACCTACGTCGCGAACCTCGACATCGAGGGCGCCCTCTGCGCCCACTACGTCACGTCGATCCACGCCCACGCCATGATCGAGCGGGTCGACACCACCGAAGCCGCCGCCCAGCCCGGCGTCATCACCGTGCTCAGCGCCGCCGACCTCGACCTCGGACAGTTCCCCGGCCTCGGCGAAGCCACCCCCCGCACCGTGCTCGCAGCCGACAAGGTCCGCTACGTGGGTGAACCGGTGGCGGTGGTCGTTGCCGAGACGGCAGCGGCGGCGGCCGACGCCGCCGAGCTCGTCGTCGTCGACTACGAACCCCTCCCGCCCGTCGTGGATCCGAGGACTGCGGCTGCGAACCCGTCGCACCTCTTCGACGAGCTCGGCACCAATGTGGCCGTCACCGCGACGGGACCCGGCGAGCGGGAGCCGTCGGACTTCAGCGGCTGCGAGGTCGTGGTGGAGGGCGAGTTCGACGTCGCCCGGATCGCCCCCTGCCCGATGGAGACCCGGGTAGCCGCCTCCCTGTGGACCGAGGAGGGTCGCCTCGTGCACTACGCCTCGTGCCAGGGCGTCCACCCGATCCAGAAGGGCCTCGCCGCGTTCTACGGCCTCGACGAGAGCGACGTCCGGGTCATCACCCAGGACGTGGGTGGCAGCTTCGGGGCGAAGGGCCGGTTCTACGCCGAAGACCTCCTCCTGCCCGAGCTGGCCCGCCGAACCGGTCGCCCGGTCCGATGGGTGCCGAACCGGTCGGCCGACATGGCCGGCCTCGGTCACTCCCGGGCCCAGCGCCAGACCGTCAAGATCGGCGGGATGCGCGACGGCACGATCAAGGCACTCGACGTTGGCCTCCTCGCCGACCTCGGCGCCTACCCGCTGACCGCCGGTGGCCTCGCCCGAAACACCGGCATGATCCTCCCCGGCCCGTTCGACATCGAGCAGGTCCACTGGGAGCTCACCGCTGTGGTCACCAACACGACCCCGATCGTCGCCTACCGGGGAGCCGGCCGGCCCGAGGCGGGCTCGCTGCTCGACCGGGCGGTCGACCTCTTCGCGGCCGAGATCGGTATGGACGCGGTGGAGGTCCGACGCAAGAACCTCCTCCCGGCCGACCGGATGCCGTTCACCAACCCCACCGGCCTCATCTACGACTCGGGCGACTACCACGAGGCCTTCGAGCTCGTGGTCGACGCCACCGGGTACGAGTCGGTCCGGGCGCAGCAGGCCGAGCGACGCCGGGCGGTCGAGGCCGGCGACGAGACCACGCTCCTCGGGGTCGGCTTCTCCAACTTCATCGACCGGACCGCCGGCATCCCGAACTCGGAGTACGGCTCCCTCGAGCTGCGGGAGGACGGCTCGTTCCGGGTGATCACCGGCTCGTCCCCCTATGGCCAGGGTCACTACACGACCTGGGCGATGCTCGTCTCGGAGCGGACCGGCGTGCCCGTCGACGAGATCGAGGTGATCCACGGCGACACCGACATCGTCCCCCGGGGCGGTATCACCGGTGGCTCCCGGTCCGCCCAACGGGCCGGATCGGCGGTGATCATCGCCACCGACGAGCTCGTGGAACAGGCCCGGCTCCAGGCCGCAGAGCTTCTCGAAGCCAACCCCGACGACGTCGTCCTCGACATCGGCAGCTCCCGGTTCCACGTCACCGGGGCCCCCGGCGCGTCGACCGTGGGCTGGGCCGAGGTCGCAGCCGCCAGACACGCCGCCACCGATGGCCACGAGGACCCCAACGACGACTACGTGCTCAAGTGCGAGTCCGACTTCCTCGGCGACGGGCCGACCGTTCCCTACGGGGCCTACGCCGCGGTGGTGGAGGTCGACGTCGAGACCGGCGAGGTGTCGCTCGAGCGTCTCGTGACCGTCGACGACGCCGGCACGGTCATCAACCCGATGATCCTCTTCGGTCAGATCCACGGCGCCCTCGGCCAGGGCATCGGCCAGGCGCTGTTCGAGGAGTTCCGCTACGACGATGAGGGCAACGCGATCACGTCGAGCTTCCTCGACTACGCCTTCCCCTCGGCGGCCGAGATGCCCTCCTTCGAGTGCCAGGTCACCCAGAACCCGTCGCCGAACAACCCCAGCGGTTTCAAGGGGATCGCCGAGTCGGGTTGCATCGGTGCCGTGCCGGCGATCCAGAATGCAGTGATCGACGCGCTCTCCCACCTCGGTGTCCGCCACATCGATCTTCCGGTGACCCCCCAGCGGGTGTGGTCGGCGATCGAGGCGGCGCCCGGGGGATCGACGTGACGCCGCCGGAATCGTGAGGACCGTGGATGGATGAGATCGGCACGTCACCGGACCCGATCGGGTATGACGACGCCGAGATCGCCGCGATCCAACGGCGAACGCTCGGCGTGCTCTTCACGAGCGCGATCTTCGGTCGAGCGGCCATGTCGATGGCGTTCGCGGTGGCCGCGCTCCTCATCGCCGAGATGCTCGGCAGTGGAACGTGGGCCGGCTCGGCCACGGCCGCGGTCACGATCGGCACTGCGTTCAGCGCATCGATCCTGAGCAGCTTCATGTATCAGCGGGGTCGGCGGCCCGGCCTGTCGCTCGGGTACGTGGCGGCCACCCTGGGTGGCCTGGTCGCCGTGTTCGCCGGGCAGAAGCTGTTCCTCGTGCTGTACCTGCTCGGGATCGTGCTGATCGGTGTCGGTCAGGGAGCGACCAACCTCGCTCGCTACGCCGCCGCCGATCTGGCGCCGGCCCAGAGTCGGGGGAAGGCGATCAGCTCCGTCGTCTTCGCCTCCACCGCCGGCGCCGTCGGCGGCCCGGCGCTGATCGGCCCGTCGGCCTGGGTGGCCAGGCAGTTCGACCTGAACGAGCTGACCGGGGGCTACATCTTCGCCACCGGCTTCTTCGTGATCGCCGGCCTGATCCTCTGGGTGGGGTTGCGACCCGATCCGCTCGTGGTGTCGGGTGGCCTGAAGAAGGTCGACGCCGGCGCCGATCGGCGAAGTGGTGGGTTCCGGGAGGGCATGGCGGCGATCGCCGCCAACCCGCTCGCTCGGCTCGCCGCCATCGGTCTCGCGATCTCCCAGGCGGTGATGGTGATGGTCATGGCCATGACCCCGCTGCACATGGACGCCCACGGCCACACCCTCGGCATCATCGGGGCGGTCATCTCCGCCCACACGGCGGGGATGTACGCGTTCGCTCCGTTCGCGGGGTGGGCCTCCGACAAGTACGGTCGGATCCCGGTCCTTGCCCTCGGCGGGATCGTGCTGCTGGCGGCGACGGTCATGACGGCGCTCGCCGGCGAGGCGCCGGCGCTCCTCATGTTCCCCGGGTTGTTCCTGCTCGGGCTCGGGTGGAGCTTCGGTATCGTCGCCTCGAGCGCGCTGCTGACGGAGGTGGTCCCTCCGGAATCGCAGGTCCCCGCCCAGGGCGCGGCCGACTTCATCACCAGCTTCATGAGCGGTGGCGGGGCGCTCGCCTCCGGTTTCGTCTTCACGATGGCCGGTTTCCACGTGCTGTCGATGCTCGGCATCGCCGCGTCGGGCATCGTGCTCGTCTACGCCTTCTACCACCACCGGGCAACCCCCCTCGTCGCACACTGAGCTGCGCTGGCTCCGGGCAGGCGGCGTGGCCACGCAGCGGCGGCTCAACGGCGAGATGGCACGTCGATAGTGGCGAGGTCCTCGGCCACGACCACGTCGTCGTGGACGGCGCCCGCCTCGTCGCCGAACACGCGGCTGTCGGGGTAGCGGGCGGAGAAGTGGGCGAGCACGAGCCGTCTCGCGCCTGCGTCCCGGGCGATCGTGGCCGCCTGCCGGGCGGTGAGGTGCTTGTACCTGGCGGCCAGGTCGGCATCGGCGTCGAGAAACGTCGACTCGCACACGAGCAGATCGACCCCCGCCGCCAACTCCTCGGCGGCCCGGCAACGGCTCGTGTCCATCACGAACGCCATCGACTGGCCGGGGCGTGGTGTCGACACCTGCTCGATGCCGACCGTGCCCCGCTCGGTGTCGAGCCGACCGTCCCGGACGAGTCGGCCGACGTCGGGTCCGGCGATGCCGAACGCATCGAGCGCCGCTGGCAGGAGCCGTGTCCCGTCGGGCTCGTCGAGCCGGAACCCGAACGTCGTCACCCGATGATCGAGCCGGCGGGCGGAGATGGTGCCGGTCGGACCGAGCTCGAGTGCCGGCCCGTCGGCTTCGATCGGGACCGGTACGGCCTCGCTCGTGTCGTGGAACACGGTCGCGGTCCGCAGGCGCTCGAAGTACGGCAGCCCGTCGGCGGGGAACACCACCGGGAGCGGGCCGAGCGACGGCGAGGCCGAGCGATTGTCGAGCGCACGGCGCTGGATCACCCCCGGGAGGCCGAGGCAGTGATCGCCGTGGAAGTGGGTGATGCACACGGCGGTCGCTCTGGCGATCGCCACGCCGGCGAGGATGCACTGTCGCTGGGTCCCCTCGCCCGGGTCGAACAGCACGAGCTGATCGTCCCACCGCAACGCGTAGCTATTGTGGTTCCTATGACGGGTGGGAGCCTGGCTGGCGGTACCGAGCACGATGAGCTGCCTGGCGGTCATCGCGTCCCTCCCGTCGACGGCGACGCGGTCGAGCGACCGTAGTGGCGGCCACGGCGGGCGACAATCCCCTGCACGAGGACCTGCACCGGCTCCGGATCGAGCCGGTCGACGGCTGGGCCGTCGCTGCCGCCGATCTGTTCGCCCACGCGATCGAGGTGGCCGTCGAGCACCGGGAGCGGTGCCTGCTCGCCCTCAGCGGTGGGCCACAGCCACAGCCGATGTTCGACGAGCTCGCCACCCGGAAGCTGCGATGGGATCGGGTCGTCGTGCTCCAGATCGACGAGCTCCTCGTTCCCCACGGTGATCCACGACGCCACGCCGACCAGCATCGCGCCGCCTTCGGCCACCTCGGGGCTACCTGGCTCGACCTTCCCGTCGACCGTCTGCTGCCCGGTCCCGATCCCGACCCCGACCAGCTCGACGAGGTCATCGCCGACACCACCGCCCATCTGGTGGAGTTCGCCGACGAGCCACCCGTGATCGACATCGCCCAACTGTGCCTCGGTCGAGGCGGCAGCACCGCCTCGTTGTTCCGAGGCGATCCGGCGAGCGTCGAGCTCCGCCGGTATCTCGCCCTCACCGAACCTCACGACGGTCACCGTCGGCTCACGATGACCCGCCCCGTCTTCGACCGGGCCCGGCTGGCGATCTGGCTGGTGCGGGGGATCGAGTCAGCCGGTCCACTCGGGCAGCTCCTCGCCGGCGACCTGACGATCCCCGCAGGCGTGATCCGGCCGCGCCAGTCGATCGTGATCGCCGACACCGACGCCGCCCGACAACCCTGAGCCACCACGCTCGCCGCGCCCGTCCAGGGTCGGTCGGTCCTCACGACGGTGGGCAGGAGCGCCGGCGGTGGTCGATTCTCATGGGAGTCGGAGGGTGGCGATCACGGGCCGATGGTCGCTGGTGGCGTTGTCGCCGACGTCCATCGCCAAGACCTCGAAGTGCTCGGTGGCGAGCACGTGGTCGAGGCGCAGGACGGTGGGCCAGATCCTCGCGTTCGGCCACGTCGCATCGAGGCCGCATCCCTTCGGTCCGTGGGCGTCGGTCCAGCCCGACTCGAGAATGGCCCGGAACTGCTCGTGATCGTCGGTGGCGTTGAAGTCGCCAACGAGCAACGCTGGCGACGAGGTGTCGGCCCTGGACAACTGGTCGAGCTGCTGGTCCCACGCCGCGGTCCCGGCGCCGCTGGTGGGTGACGTCACGTGTATCGCCCCGAGTCGGAAGGGGCCGGTCGGACCCTCGATCGTGGTGCGCAGCACCGGCGTGCTGTCGTCGAGCTGTTCGAGGGCCGCCTCGCTGATGGGGAACCGGCTCCAGACCGCGAGGCCATTGACGTCCTGATCGGAGGGCTCCGACGCCCGGTAGCGGTAGTCGCCGGTGAGGAGCGGATGGGCGGCGAGCTCGTCGAGCAGCGACGGCCAGACCTCCTGGAGCACGAGGATGTCGGCGTCGGACGCATCGATCGAGCGGGCGATCGGGTCTGATTCACCGCGCTGCCACCACACGTTGTGGGAGTAGATGGAGAAGGCGTCGTCGCTGGTGGCCGGCTCGCACCCGACGACGGCGCCGATGCTCACGAACGAAGCCACGTAGCCGGTGGCCAGACCGACGAAGGCCAGCGTGAGCCGACGATCCCACGCCCGCCACACAGCGACCGCCAACCCGATCAGCGGAACGATCACGAGGGGTGAGAACGCCACCAGCGCCACGACGAGCTGCGAGCTCGCCCGGAACCAGCGCAGCACGAGGCCGAACAGTACGACCGCAGCCAACAGCCAGCCGACGATCGGCGAGGAGTGGGTCCGCCGTTGCCGCCGTCTCACTCGGCGACCCCGCTCGCTTCGCTGGCTGCTTGTTGCTGGGGGCTGGCGCCCCCAGACCCCATCGGGTCCGCCGATGCTTCGGCGACCCCGCTCGCTTCGCTCGCAGCAACCACGTTCGCATGGTGCCCCAAGTCGCGGCGGAACCGGTGTCATCGGTCCAATACCCTCTATCGGGTGACGAGTGATCGGCTGACGAGCGATCGGACGATGAGGCGCTACTACCTGCAGACCTTCGGTTGCCAGATGAACGAGCACGACTCCGAGCGCATCGCCGGCATGCTCGAGGCCGACGGCTACGAGCCCACCGACAGTGCCGACCGGGCCGACGTGGTGGTGCTCAACACGTGCTGCATCCGGGAGAACGCCGACAACAAGCTCTACGGGACGCTCGGCAACCTGAAGCCGCTGAAGGACGCGAACCCCGACCTCCAGATCGTGGTCGGTGGTTGCCTGGCCCAGAAGGACCGGGAGCTGATCCAGGAGCGGGCTGGCCACGTCGACGTGGTGTTCGGCACCCACAACGTGCATCGGGCAGCCGAGCTGCTGGCCGACGCCCGCACGTCGGGGCCGATCACCGAGATCTGGGAGGAGGCCGCACTCGACGAGGCCGAGGCATTCCCCTCCGCCCTGCCCGTCCGTCGGGAGGTCGACTACCAGGCGTGGCTGACCATCCAGATCGGGTGCGACAACTCGTGCGCGTTCTGCATCGTGCCGTCGGTCCGCGGGGCCGAGATCAGTAGACCCGTCGACCAGATAGTCGACGAAGCCCGAGCCCTGGCGGCCAGCGGTGTCACCGAGGTGACCCTGCTGGGCCAGAACGTGAACTCCTACGGGCGCGATCTCGCCCTCGCGGCGAGGCGGGGCGGCGCCGACGTTCGCGTCCGACCGCTGTTCGCCGATCTGTTGCGCCAGGTCGGCGCCGTCGAGGGCCTTCGCCGGGTCCGCTACACCAGTCCCCACCCGAAGGACATGACCACCGACGTGTTCGAGGCGATGGCCGAGACACCTTCCGTGGTGCCGCATCTGCACTTCCCGCTCCAGTCGGGCTCCGATCGGGTGCTGGCGGCGATGCACCGCGGCTACACGGCGGAGCGCTACCTGTCGAAGCTCGCCGAGGCTCGGGCCACGATCGACGACCTCGCCGTGACCACCGACATCATCGTCGGCTTCCCCGGCGAGACCGACGACGACTTCGCCGCCACGCTGGAGGTGGCGTCCGAGGCCGCGTTCGACAGTGCGTACACCTTCGTGTTCTCGCCCCGTCCGGGAACCGAGGCGGCCATGATGACCGACCGCTTCTGCGATCCCGACGAGGTCCGCGATCGCTACGACCGGCTTCGCACGGTCATCGAGCGCTCGGCGCTGGCCAGGTACCGGGCCCGGATCGGGAGGATCGAGGAGGTGATCGTGGAGGGACCGTCGAAGAAGGACCCCACCGTGCTCACCGGCAGGACCGCGCAGAACAAGCTCGTCCACTTCTCCTCCGAGCCGCTGAAGGCCGGCACCTACGCCACCGTCGCGATCGGCGACGCCGCCCACCAGTACCTGACCGGCGAACTGGTGGCGGTCACCTCTCGAGCCCGCCACCGGACGCGGCTCGCCGTCACGGCCACCCACTCGTCCGGTTGAGATAGGCCGACGGCGAAGTCCCCAGGTGACGGCGGAAGTCGCGGGTCAGGTGGGCCTGATCGGCGTAGCCCAGCTCGGCGGCCACCGCTGCCCAACCGCGCCACGGCTCGCCCCGCTCGGTCGCCTGCCGTGCGGCCTCGGCCGCTTCGATGATCCGCCACCGGCGGATCACGAAGGCAGGCCCCACGCCAACGTGCTGATCGAACTGGCGCTGGAGGGTGCGGATGCTCACGCCGGCGTCACTGGCCAACTGTGCCACCCGACAGATGGTGCGATCGTGCTCGGCCCGCTCGGCGGTGGCTGCGACCTCCCGGGCCTCGGCCACCAGGGTCGGGTTCCGGTCGGCCAGCGCCTCGGTCAGCGCATGTCGGAGGACGGCCGCCCGGCTGGCGTTGTCGGGCTCGGTCGCCACCGTGGCCACCGTCCGGGGGCCATCGAGACCGGGGATCGCGTGGTCGAGCGACAGCTCGGCGTCGAGCGTCGCTCGAGCCGGGCCGTCGACCAGCACCCCGAGCCCTCCGACCGTGGTCCTGGCTGCAACCGTCCATCCGGCCACGGACAGCAACCGATGGCTGACCCCGGTCAGCACCCCGTAGAGACGACCCGCCGGCGGGTCGAGCGGCACGCCACGGTCGTCGAGCGTGCCGACGCTCACGTTGCCGGCCGGATGGTTGAGGACCGGCTGGTCGTGGGTCACGCCTTCGGGGAGGTCCCAGGCGACCGACCAGAACCAGGCGATCACGCCGTCGAGGTCGTCGCCGGGAGGATGGCGGGCGAAGTCGACGTGGCGCAACATGGTCGCCGGGTCCACGATGCCCCGGGTGTCGTCGGGAAGCGCGTCCGTCACGGCCGCCCGCCGGTCACCGCTGCGTGACGTCCCCATCGCCTGAAGGGTAGTGGTCAAGGGGTTGCCCCGAGACCAGCCAGCGGCCTCCACCGAGGGTGTCGAGGTTGGCGTCGATGTTCAAGCCCGGGCTCGCGTACCCGGCGTACGTTCGACCTATGACCGACACCGAGACGACCGAGCTTCCCATCTTCCCGACGACCGCCCCCGAGATCTTCCGCCAGCCCGACGCCGTCGCACCGCTCTTCCGGGAGGTGCTCGATCGGCTGGCCGTGGTGGTCGACGTGGACGATGACCGACTCGACGGGCCGACGCCGTGCGCAGACTTCACCGTGGCCCAACTCCGCGACCACGTGCTCGGCTGGCTCCAGTTCTTCGCCGCAGCGCTCGCCGACCCGGCCGCGGTCGAGGCCCGTCCCGACCCGGCCGACCTCGCCCTCGACGACGGTCGAACCGGACGCGACGTGGTGGCCGGCGCCTCGGCGGGGATCGCGGCCGCGATCGACGGCGGCGTTGCCGAGGAGTTGGTCGTGATGTCGGCCGCCAGGATGGCGGGCGATGGGGTGCTGGCCATGGCACTCGGCGAGTACATCGTCCACGCGTGGGATCTGGCCAGGGCGACCGGACGACCCTATGTGGCACCCGACGCCGCCATCGGGCCGGCGCACGACTTCCTACGGGGCATGGTTGCGCCCGAGTACCGGGGTGCGGACTCGGGATTCTTCGACGAGGAGGTGGCCGTCGCCCACGACGCATCGCCGCTCGACGCGCTGCTGGGCTTCGCCGGACGCGATCCCCGATGGGCGCCGACCGGCACCTGACCGCTCGATCGGCGGTGAGGTGGCGTGCTGAGAACCATCCTCAAAGTTGAGAATCGCTGAGAATCAGCCGATACTGGGGCCATGCACCGTCACGGTCACGAACCGGGACACGCCCATGGCGGCTCCCACCATCACGGGTTCGGTGGTCCGGTGGGCGACGCCACGAGCGATGGTCGCCGCCGGCTGTGGTTCGTGCTCGCCCTCAACGGTGGCTACATGCTCGTCGAGATCGTCGGCGGGCTCGCGTTCGGATCGCTCGCCCTCCTGGCTGACGCCGCCCATATGGCCTCCGACGTCGCCGGCCTCGCCATCGCCGTCATAGCCCAGACCCTGATCCTCCGGCCCCCATCGAGTCGCCACACCTTCGGCCTCATCAGATCCGAGGTTCTGGCCGCTCAGGCCAACGGGGTGCTTCTCGTCGCCACCGGCGGCTGGGTCGTCTGGGAGGCGTCGCAGCGGATCGGAGAGCCGCCCGAGATCGACGGTGCTGGGGTGGCGATCGTGGCGACGATCGGCCTGCTGGTCAACCTCGGCAGCGCATGGGTGCTGTTCGGCGCCCGCCACGAGAACCTCAACATGCGCGGTGCGTTCCTCCACATGATGGCCGACGCCGCCGGGTCGGTCGCCGCCGTCGCCGCCGGCGTGGCGGCGGTGGTCGGCCAGGCGTACTGGGTCGACCCGGCGGTCTCCGTGCTGATCGCCGCGCTCGTGCTGTGGTCGGCCTGGGGGTTGCTCGTCGAGGCGACGCACGTGCTGCTCGAGGGCGCGCCACCGGGTCTCGCGGTCGACGAGATCGTGGCCGCGGTGGCGTCGATCGACGGTGTCGACGACCTCCACCACCTGCACCTCTGGCGGCTCTCCTCCGACGAGGTGGCGCTGTCGGGCCATCTCGTGGTCAGCGGGGATCGGACGTTGCACGACGCCCAGCACGTGGGCGACCGGGCGAGAACGCTGCTCGCCGATCGGTTCGGCGTCGACCACGCGACCCTCGAGCTCGAGTGCCACGCCTGCGACGACGAGCACCACGGAACCCATCCCTGACCGCAGGGCCGGTACCGCCTCGGTCGGGTAGATCCCCCCGCCGAGTTGGGCTCGGAGGGGCGCATGACTTATCGTTCGATGCGCCCGTGAACCCGGTGGGAGGGCACGATGCAACCACTTCGACGCCGCTGGTATCTGCTCCCGAGCCCCCTGCTCGGTCCTGCCAGTTGGCTGGGTGCCGCGAAGGCGCTCGAAGACCTGGGACAGGCCACGGTCATCGCCGACCCGTCGATGACCTCGACCAGCGACGTCGACCACATCAGCCCGTGGATCGCGGACCTCCTCCGGCCGGAGATCCCCAACGACCAGCTCGGTGTGGTGATCGTGGGCCACTCCGCGGCCAGTCCACGGGTGCCGTACGCAGCCGATCGGCTCCTCGCCCACGGATGGAACGTCGACGCCATCGTCTGCGTCGACGGGCGGTTCCCGGACGGCAGCGCGTTCACCGTCTCCGGGCCCACGTATGGTCGGATGCTCGACAGCATCGTCCGACCCGACGACTACCTTCCACCCTGGCCGCGGTGGTGGGGCTCGTTGATCGAGGGACTGGTGATCGACGCCGCCGCCCGTGACCTCGTCTTCTCGGAGGCCCGGCCGATCCCGCGGTCGCTGTTCGATCAGCCGTGCCCCGTGCCGGACCTGCCAGCCGGCATCGGTCGGGCGTTCCTCAGCTTCGGTCACGGCTACCACGAGTCGTGCCATCGGGCTGCCGACAACGGCTGGCTGACCTACCGACTCGACGGCGATCACCTCCATCAGGTCGTCGCCCCGGAAGCGGTCGCGGCCACCCTCGTCGCTCTCGCGACCTGCATGGCCGGTGGTGGATCACAGGCGGACCTCCGGGTCGAGATCGACACCCAACCGGACCTCGGCGGGGCCGATCCCGACCTCGGTCCCTACGGCCTCTCCTGAGGGCTCGTCGGCTCGGGACCCTGGCCCCGGTTGGGGTAGCGTCGCGCCCATGGGCCTCCTGACCGACGAGCACCTCGCCTGGATCGGACGAACCGAGCCGCCGGTGACGATCGAGGTCAGCCGGCGGGACATCCAGAAGTACGCCGCGGCGACCGGTCAGCGGCAACAGAAGTACCTCGCCGGTGACGAGGCACCGCCGATGTTCGTGTTCAACCTGTTCACCCCGATCCCCGAGCTCGATGGCCTTCGACCCGACGGCCTCGCCGCATCGACGACGCCGGGGCCATCGCTCCCCCTGAAGCGGATCATGGCCGGCGGCACCGAGCTCCGGCTGCGGCGACCGATCCGACCGGGCGACACCCTCGTCGGCACCCGCACGATCGCCGACATCTACGAGAAGGGCGGGAGGACCGGGCCGCTCATCTTCATCGAGCGGGTGCTCGAGGTACGGACCACCGACGGTGACCCGGTGCTCGAGGAGCGCCAGACCGCGATCGCCCGCTGACCCGCCCGACCCAGCCGACCTGCCAACCCGACCGCTCGGAGCCGGTCGGCCAGCCGACACGAGGATCCGATGCCCACACACGATCAGCTCACCGACCGGGTTGCCGTCGGCGACCTGTTGCCCCGACGGGAGCACGTCGCCACGAACGTCAGCCTCTTCCTCTACAACGCAGCGGTGTGGAACGCGCACCGGATCCACTACGACGAGCCCTACACCACCGGCGTGGAGCATCACCCCGGGATCGTCATCGACGGCCCGCTCCAGGGCGACTGGCTCAGCCAGGTCGCGCTCGACTGGGCCGCCGAGAGCGGCACGCTGACCCGTTTCGACTACTCGAACCGCAAGGCCGCCCACCTCGGCGAGACGCTCTGGAGCGGGGGACGGGTCACTGCGGTCGAGCCCGACGCCATCGAGCTCGAGCTGTTCATCGAGAACGAGGCCGGCGACGTGATCACCCCGGGAACAGCCACGATCACCCGCACCGCCGACGCGCCCACGGCCAGAGCCGGCGCGGCGACGACGAGCTGAGCGGGCCTGGCCAAGGGTCCCCGGCAGGCGCCCATGGACCACTGAGTAGGATCGGGGGCCGTGCTCGAGCCGCTGGTCATCGTCGGTCCGACCGCCTGTGGCAAGTCGGCCCTGGCGGTCTCGCTGGCTCGGCGAACCAGCGGCGCCGAGATCGTCTCGGCCGATGCGCTCGCCGTCTACCGAGAGATGGACATCGGGACGGCCAAGCCGACCCGAGACGAGCAGGCCGGCGTCCCGCACCACCTCATCGACGTGGCCGACGTGACCGAGGAGTACACGGTGGCCCGCTTCCAGCGCGACGCCGACGCGATCCTCCGAGCGGTGGCCGGGCGTGGAGGTACGCCGATCGTGGTCGGGGGGACCGGGCTCTACGTGCGGTCGATCGTCGACGACTTCACCCTTCCCGGCCAGTTCCCCGAGGCCAGGGCGGAGATCGAGTGTCAGCAGTCGACCCGGCTCCTCTGGGAGCGGCTCGATCGGCTCGACCGTGCCGCTGCTGCCAAGATGCTGCCGTCGAACCGGCGGCGCATCGTCCGGGCGCTCGAGGTCACCATCGGAAGCGGTCGCCCGTTCTCGAGCTTCGGGCCCGGCGTCGACCGCTACCCACCGACCCGGTTCCGTCAGGCAGGCCTCCAGCTCGACCGGGCCGAGCTCGACCGCCGGATCGATGCCCGCTACGACGCCCAGTTGGCGGCCGGCTTCCTCGCCGAGGTCGCTCGGCTGGCCGAGCTCGGGCTGTCCCGCACTGCAGCCCAGGGCCTCGGCTACCGGGAGCTGCTCGATCACCTGGCGGGTCGGTGCACCCTCGACGAGGCGATGGCGGTCGCTCGCCAGCGGACCAAGCGGTTCGCTCGCCGTCAAGAACGCTGGTTTCGCCGGGATCCTCGAATAACCTGGTTTCCGGCCGACGATGACCACTTGGTGGCACGAGTTGGCGAGTGGTGGCGAGAGGCCGGCGGCGGCCGAGGACGACCCGGATAGAGCGTGCCTTCGATCACACTGACCAAGCATCACGGACTGGGAAACGACTTCCTGATCGCGATCGAGCCCTCGACCGAGCTCGGCCCCGACGACGCGGTCAGCTGGTGCAACCGACGCACCGGCGTCGGAGCCGACGGCCTGATCTCGGCGGAGCCAGCCGGCGAAGATCCGTCGTCGTGGCGGATGGTGCTGTGGAACGCCGACGGGAGCCGGGCCGAGCTCTCCGGCAATGGGCTTCGCTGCCTCGGCCAGGCACTGGTGCTCGTCCGCGACGAGGGCGACGCCAGCAAGACCTTCACCATCCACACCGATGCCGGGCCCCGGCCGCTCGAGGTCTTCCCCGACCGCACCTCCGACACCGATCAGGTGACGGTGGGCATGGGTGCGCCCACCGTCGGTCCCCCGACCTTCGATGGTTGGGCCGGCCTCGGCGTCGCCGTGCACCAGCAGACGGGTGTCGACGTCGGCAACCCCCACCTCGTCGCCCAGGTCGACCAGCTCGACGCCATCGACCTGAGAACCGTGGGGCCCGCCGTGGAGGCTCACTATCCGGGCGGGATCAACGTCGAGCTCATCGAGATCGTCGACCGGTCATCGCTCCGCCTCCGGGTCTGGGAGCGCGGCGCCGGGCTGACCGAGGCGTGCGGAACCGGGGCCTGTGCCGCCGCTCACGCCGCCCATACCTGGGATCGGGTCGACCGGCGGGTGAAGGTCGACATGCCCGGCGGCTCGGCGGTGGTCGAGCTCGACGGTGACGAGATCTCGCTCACCGGGCCGGCCACATTCGTCGCCGTCGTCGAAGTGGAACGTCGGTGACGGGTCCCGGCGGCGGGTTCGAGCTCGACGATCTCGACGATCCCCAGGACGTGAACGACCTCGACGTCCCCGATGAGTTCGACGGCCAGGGCGACACCCACCGCGGCGCCTTCGGTGAGTTCGGCGGCGCCGAGACCGGGTTGCTCGATCGGGCCTTCCGGGAGCGGATCGTGCTCGTCGGGGTGACCCGGGCCGGCCAGACGGCGCTCGACACCGAGGTCTCCCTCGACGAGCTCGCGCAGCTCGTCGACACCGCCGGTGCGGACGTGCTCGACCGCGTCATCCAGCGCCGGGAGCGGCCCGACCCTGCCACCTTCGTGGGGCGGGGGAAGGTGGGCGAGATCCTCGACGCCTCCCTCGCGATCGACTCCGACACGGTCGTCTTCGATGACGAGCTCACCCCGGCGCAGCAGTTCAACCTCGAGAAGCTCCTCGAGCGCTCGGCGCTCGACCGGACGGCGGTGATCCTCGACATCTTCGCCCAGCACGCCACCTCGGCGGAGGGCAAGGCCCAGGTGGAGCTGGCCCAGCTCCGCTACCGGCTGCCCCGCCTGCGGGGGAAGCGGAACTTCAGCCAGCAGGCCGGCGGGATCGGCACCCGCGGTCCGGGCGAGACCCAGCTCGAGGTCGACCGGCGGCGGCTGCTGCGACGGATGCACAAGCTCGAGCGGGATCTTGCCAGGATCTCGGCTCGGCGGAGCAATCAGCGCAAGGCGCGGCGGCGCTCGCCGTACAAGAACGTGTCGATCGTCGGCTACACCAACGCCGGGAAGTCGTCGCTCCTGAAGCGCCTCACCGGGGCCGAGGTGCTGGTAGAGGACCGTCTGTTCGCCACGCTCGATCCCACCACCCGCAAGCTGCAGCTCCCCGGGGGCGAGCAGGTGCTCGTCACCGACACGGTCGGCTTCGTGAAGAAGCTTCCCCACCAGCTCGTCGAGGCGTTCAAGTCGACCCTCGAGGTCGCCGCGTCGGCCGACCTGCTCGTGCACGTCGTCGACGGCTCACAGGCCGAGATCGGCGCCCACCTCGACGCGGTCAGCGACGTGCTCGACGAGATCGGTGCCTCGGAGGTGCCGCAGCTCCTGGTGTTCAACAAGGCCGACCTGTCGGAGGAGGCGAAGCGGCATGTCGAGGCCAACCCCGGGTCGGTGGCCACCTCGGCGGTGACCGGCGCCGGCACCGACGATCTGCTGCTCGCCATCGGCGATCGGCTCCGAGCCATGACCACGACCTACGAGCTGTTCGTGCCGTGGTCGCGGGGCGACGCACTCGCTGCGATCCACCGCGAGGGGCAGGTGGTGGTGGAGATCACCGAGGACGACGGCATGCGACTGCGGGCCCGGTTGGAGGACGCCTCGGCCAAGCGGCTCGAGGCGTTCATCGTGGACGGCGGGTCCCGCTCGGACGGGTAGTGGGTAGTGTCCTGCCGGTGACCCTCCACCAGCCTCGGCCGTTCGAGCCACCCCCGTATCCCTACGATCGTCTCGACGGTCTCAAGGAGATCGCCGATCGGCACGACGGCGGTGTGGTGGACCTCTCGATCGGGACCCCGTGCGATCCGCCGTCACCGTCGGTGCTGGCCGCCCTCGGCCCGTCGAACGCCTATCTCGCCGGCCCGGTGGTCGCCGGCTACCCACCGTCGATCGGCACCCCGGAGCTCCGGGCCAGCGCCGCGAACTGGCTGAACCGACTGGTCGGAACCGACCTCGGCGCCGATGACGTTCGGGCCACCATCGGTTCCAAGGAGTTCGTGGCCGGCCTGCCCCACTGGCTCCGGCTCCGCACCCCCGACAGGGACACCGTGCTGTACCCCGCCATCAGCTACCCGAGCTACGAGATGGGGGCGACGCTGGCCGGTTGTCGGGCGGTGCCGGTCCCGGTCGACGACCGGTGGCGGATCGACCTCTCGGCGATCGACCCGGCCGACGCAGCCAGGGCCCTGTGCCTCTGGGTCAACACCCCGGGGAACCCGGCGGGCGGCCTCGACGACCTCGAGGCGGCTGCGGCCTGGGGCCGGGCCAACGACGTGTTGGTGGTCTCCGACGAGTGCTACATCTGCTTCACCTGGGACGGCCCGCCCCGTTCGATCCTCGAGCACGGCCGAGACGGGCTGTTGGCGGTGCACTCGCTGTCGAAGCGGTCGAACCTGGCCGGGGCTCGATGCGGCTTCTACGCCGGCGATCCGGAGCTCGTCCACTACCTCGGCGAGTTGCGCAAGCACGCGGGTTTCATGCAGCCGGGGCCGGTACAGGCGGCAGGCGTGGCGGCATTCGACGACGACGAGCACGTCGCACACCAGCGCGACCGCTATCGGGCCCGGCTCGAGCTGATGCGGCGAGTGGTGAGCCTGTTCGGGTCCGACGCCGCACTCCCGGGCGGCGGCTTCTATCTCTGGGCGCCCGCCCCCGACGGTGACGAATGGGCCTTCACCGAACGTCTCGCCACCGAGGCGGGGGCGCTCGTCAGCCCCGGTGAGTTCTACGGCGAGCAGGGGAGGGGACACGTTCGGGTTGCCGTCGTCCAGCCCGACGAGCGGATCGCCGCCGTCGCAGCAAGGGTCGGCGTGTCGCTGAACCGGTAGTCGGTTCAGGCGATGTCGTCGGCTTGGGCCCGCTCGGCCAGCACGGCCTCCCGGGTCGGGACCCGGCGGCCCACGTACCAGACGCCCACGAGCCCGACCGCGGCGACCAGGAGCCGGACCGCCGTCGGCTCGATCAGGAGGAGCGAGCTCGATCCCGCCGCAACCACGATGCACGAGATCGCCAGCACCTTGGCCCGGCGGGCCATGCCGAGCCCGGCGCGGTAGTCGCGGACCATCTGGCCGATGCCCGGAAGCTCGAGCACCCATTTCTCGAGTCGCTCGCTCGACCGTGAGAAGCACCACGCCGCCATGATGAAGAAGACGGTGGTGGGAAGGCCGGGGACGACCAGTCCGATGCTGCCGACGCCGACACAGGCGAGGCCGGCCACCAACCAGACGGCCCGCATCGCCTCGCCTACCCGGCCAGCGCCCTGATGTCGAGGTACATCAGGATCAGCAACAGGATGATCACGCCGACGTGCAGCGCGGTGACCGGCTTCTTCCAGCGATGGTCGGCGCGCCAGAACCGGCGGATGCTGAACCCGTTCGCCGCCAGGGCGAACGTCCCGACCGCCAGCCCGACCACGGGCCCGACACCCGGAGCGAAACCGAGGAGCGGTGCGATGAACGGGAAGACGACATAGGTCAGGACGCAACGGACTCCGGAGACGAAGATCGATCGACTGAAGCCGCGCTGGGCGTCCTGCGTCGCTGTCACCGTCTCGGACGTGGTGGAGGAGGTGTTGGTCGCCGACACTGACGCCCACGGTACCGGCCAGTCCGTGAAGCGGGCCCATCCGCCGGCCCGCCGGCGTGTGGCGCCCGTCACCGCGGTGCCACTATCCTGGGGACCACGGTTGTACCGGCTCCGCGGCCAGTTCCGTGGTCGGGTGAAGGCCCACCGGACGAACCCTCCGAACCGAGCGAGCAGAAGGACCATCGTCAATGCGCAAGAACATCGCCCCCTCCTCGCTGGCCCGCGATGATCGCTTCAACCGGATCGACACCGAGCGCCGGATGAGTGATCGACGTAACACGGAGATCGTCGGCCACGTGGATCCCGCGGCCGACGACGTGGCCGAGCGGGCGAGGCGTCGCATGCACGGCATCTTCGTGGGCGAGATCCAGGCGCTCGAGGGCGCCGGCAGGACCGCGTTCGACTTCGGCACCGACGAGGTCCCGTACCAGCTCAAGCTCGACATGGCCCGCCAGTGCTGGGACGAGGCGCGGCACTGCGAGATCTCGGTCAAGCTGGCCGAGCACATGGGCGGCGAGCTCGGCGAGTACGCCGAGGCGACCACCCTGTTCGAGGCCGCCTGCCACGATGACCCACTCTTCCGCCTCGCCGGGGTCAACCGGGCCCTCGAGGGCCTGGCGATCGATGTGTTCACCCAGATGCGCGAGTTCGGCCAGGCTATGAACGACCCGGTCCTCGAGTACTGCGAGGACTACATGCTGGCCGACGAGGTGACGCACGTGAAGATGGGTTCGCGGTGGTTGCGGGAGGTCACCGAGAACGATCCCGACCGCCGCAAGGAGGCGCTCGAGTTCCAGCGCATCGTCGATGGCCTGTTCAACTTCCGGGGACAGCGTGGCGAGGACGACGACTCGCCCATCCGGCTCGCCCGGCAGTTCCGCAAGCTCGCTGGATTCACCGACGGCGAGGTCGACGAGATCGCCGACATGGCGGCCAAGTCGAGGGCCGAGGTGGAGGCCGAACGGCTCGAGCGCGAGGTGCTCGCCAACTCCTGACCCGATCTGGACCGAAGGGGGACCAGCCTACGTGACCCGGCGCCCGCCGCCCGGGTCACGTAGGCCCGCCCCGAAACGGGCTCACCGGCGGCCTCCGGGTGGAGCGCTGCCCCTCAGAGGCGACGCATGACCGTGACCACCCGGCCGTAGATCGTCACCTCGTCGGACGGGAACTCCATCGGCTCGAGCGACGAGTTCGCCGGTATCAGTATCGTGCGCGCCCCCTCGGACCGGTAGGTCTTGACCGTCGCCTCCTCGCCGGGGATGCCGGCCACCACGACATCGCCGTTGCTCGCCGTCTGCTCCACCCTGGCCACGACGTAGTCGCCATCGAGGATCCCGAGCTCGATCATCGAGTCGCCTCGGACGGTGAGCATGAAGAGATCGCCGTCACCGGTCAGGTCCGCCGGTACCGGCAGCGTCTCCTCGATGTGCTCCTGGGCGAGCACGTCGGTCCCGGCGGCGACCTCGCCGACGAGGGGGACATGGCGGACCGGCCGGCGCTCCACGTCGACCGCACCGCTCGTCGAGTCCCACGAGACCTTGATCGCCCGAGGCTTGCTGGGATCCCGCTCGAGGTAGCCGAAGCGCTGGAGCGTGGCGAGGTGGGCATGGACGCTGGAGGGCGACGTCAGGCCCACCTCGGCCCCGATCTCACGGACCGAGGGCGGGAACCCCCGCTCGCGCATCTGCGTCTCGATGAACTCCAAGATCGAGCGCTGACGTTCGCTGAGCTGATGCTCTCCCATGGCGACCTCCGGTGCTGCCTGGCTTGCTGGGCTGTCGTCCGGGAACCTGACCGAACTCGATCGAGTATCCGCCTCCCGAACAGGTGTTTGAGCGATACTATGGCACGAAACGGCGTACAGATGTTCGATGGTTGCCCGAGTTTCTCGCCGGGCAGTGCCTCGAACGTCGGCGATAGGGAGTTGACCCGAACACCTGTTCCCCTCTAGGGTGGATCGAACACCAGTTCGGGCAATGCCTGCGAGGTCGAGATCGGACGGCCTCCCTCACCACCGGACCGGTTCAGTGTCACACCCCGGGAGGAGACTCGTCGTCATGGTTGCACTACTCGAAGCTCCTCCCGTGGATCCGTGCAGGACTACCCCCGCAGCCCGGCCTCCGGCCGGCCGCTCCCACCTTCGGCTCGTGGTCTCTCCGCCCCACGAGCCGACACCACGGCGACTTCCTGTGGCGGGAATCGCAGTGGCGGCGGCTGCTGCGGCGGTGGTGTTCGGCCTGCTGGCGGCGGTGCGGTTGTCTCAGGGCGCACCGCCGGCGGCAACATGGGTCGAACTGGTGGGCGATTCCCGGGGTCCGGCTCTGGCGTTGGCCGGCCCCGGGGATCACCTCGAGCTCTCGGGTGCCGTGGATCCGTCCGGTCCGTCGGAGGGGTCCTACACCGTACGCGTCGGCGACAGCTACTGGTCGATCGCCGTGGCCCTCGCCCCGGATGCCGATCCGAGGAGCACCGTCGATCGGCTGCTGGAGGTCAACGGTGGATCGAGCACGCTGCAGGCGGGCCAACGGATCGTGATCCCGGCCGACCTGTTGTCTGGCGGCGGCGAGCGCACCGCCTCGCGCTGACCACGTCGCTCTGGTCGCCTCGCTTCGGCCGCTCGCGGTTCGGCACGGACCGCCGAGTGGCGGACGTCGCCCACAAGCAGCCCGATTCGGCGCGATGAGGCAGCGCGTAGCGGCTAGCTTTTGGTTGTGCGCTGTCCACGGTGTGGGAACGATGAGACCAAGGTGGTCGATTCGCGTTCGGTCGAGGACGGAGCTGTCATCCGTCGCCGTCGGGTTTGCGGAGGCTGTACCGGTCGGTTCACGACGTTCGAGCGGTCCGAGCCGGTTGCGATCGTCGTGAGCAAGCGTTCGGGCGGGCGGGAACCGTTCGAGCGGGAGAAGATCGTCCAGGGGGTCTCGATGGCGGCCAAGGGCCGCCCGCTCGACCACGATGTCCTCGAGGCGCTCGTCGACGAGATCGAGGACAAGGCGCGCGCCCACGGTGGTGAGGTGACGTCGGAGTGGTTGGGGGTCGCGGTGCTCGACCGGCTCCGGGCGATCGACTCGGTGACCTGCCTGCGCTTCGCCAGCGTCTACAAGGACTTCACCGACATCGGCGACTTCGAGCGCGAGATGCGCCTCATCAAGCTCGACATCGCGTAGCCGCAGAACGGCGTTGGCGGGTGTGGGCCTCGTGGACGAGGCTTGTGGCCGCCAACGGGACGCGAGTATCTGGGTGGGACGGGCAGCTCCGTCAGCTTCGGGTCCAGCGGCAGAACAGCAGTTCGTCGGCCTGCCAGACCCGGCGGAGCTTCATCGGGCTCGTCGGTTGGGGGAGCGATGTGCCCTGAGCCGGTCGCTTGGAGTCGCCGGCGGCGAGGATCGGGGAGATGGTGAGGTTCCACTCATCGACCAGGTCGTCGGCGATGAGCTGGCCGTTCAACGACGGCCCGCCCTCGCTGAGCACCACCCGGTGGCCTCGCCGGCCCAACTCCGCCAGGAGCTCGGACAGGTCGACCCGATCGGTGCCGAAGTCGACGATGTCCGCCCGTTCGGCCAACGCAGCCCTGCGGTCCGACGGCGCATCGGTCACCGTCGCCACCAGTGGCCGGTGGGTCGGGTCGGCGAACGACCGCTGGTCGGGATCCACGCTGAGGCTGGCGGTCACGATCACCAGCAGCGGGCGAGCCGCCTGGCCCCGGCTGGCTCGGGCCGCCGCCGCCTCCTCGGAGCCCCCGCTCGGTGCCCGGTAGTCCTCGAGCCGCACCGTCGAGGCGCCGACCACGATCGCATCGGCCACGGCCCGCAGGGCGGCGAACACCCGGCCATCGGCGTCGCCGCCGAGCCCGCCGGAGACGCCGTCGAGCGCGGTGGCGCCGTCGGCGGAGGCGATCATGTTGGTCAGGACCCACGGTCGGTCGGTCGGGGCGGAGCGGTCCTCGGCCCCCACGGCCTCGAGCGGCGTGATGTCGGCCGATGGTCCGGCGCCCGCCGGCGGGAAGATCTCGACGAAGGTCACGACCACCGCCTCCACCCAGCGGCCCCCTTGTGGGTCCTCCCGTGCTCGAAACACCCGGTGTGTTGGCTCGTCCACGGGCCGTGGGTATCCCCGGTCTGCGGCCCAAAATCCACACCGATTCGGTGCCAATTCACAGTGTCATCCCCTTTTGATCCACAGTGGCCCCTACCTAAGCTGGCGTCTCGGGCCCTTGTGGGGCATCGACGTGACGGAGGCTGGCGCAGGGCATCAGTATGACAGGGCAGACCTGAGGGAGGCCCTTGGGGGAGAAGTGTTACCCGAGGCGGTTTTTCACAAACGCCGTCACCCGCCGGATTCGAACCTCGACCTGTTGGCACTGAGCTGGTCTTCGTCACACACCGCTGTCGCAACGGCACGCCGAGATTCTTCGGCGTGTCGTTGACACCGGCGTAATTACAGTGATGTAATGTGACACCACATCTTGTGCGTCTCTCGTTCAGAGCAGGCGGCAGGCACAAGATCTAGTGGTTGCTCGAAGAACTGAACTGACGAGATCGTCAAGGGCGACGAACGCTGGGACAGGATCCCGGCAACGGGCTCGGCGAGCGGATCGGTGGCGGTGTGCGGGCAGCGGCTGGGTCTCGCGTCGGCCGCCCGTGTTGCGTGGGGCCTCGGGATGGAGCGAATCCGTTCGGGAGCCGTCGTCCCGGCCGGAGGTCGCGAACGGCACGAACGGCTAACTGCGAGCAAGCGATCGAGAGTTGGGCGCTGGACCGACCCCCGTCGGTCCCGACGCCCCGGCCGAGACGACGTCCTCACCCGGCGCCGGATCGACCGGGGTGTCACCACCCGACTGTCACACCCCACTGCAATGATGCGAAGGGACAGACGAGGACGCTCGTCGAGCAGCGACCCGAACCCGCCCGGATCACCGCAACATCGACAGAACAACAGACTGCACAATCGAAACACAGGGAGAAGTAATGTCCTTGGCACCTGATCAGACGACCGGTATCGGCCTCCGTCGCCACTACACGGCCGCCGGCGTCGATCCCTACAGCACCGTGACGTGGGAGAAGCGCCACGCCCGTATCGCCAACTGGAAGACGGGGGAGGTGGCGTTCGAGCAACCGAACGTCGAGGTGCCGTCGACGTGGTCGGTGAACGCCACCAACATCCTCGCCCAGAAGTACTTCCGGGGCACGCTGGGGACCCCCGAGCGGGAGAGCTCGCTGCGCGACGTGGCCGATCGGGTCGTGAACACGATCACCCAGTGGGGGATCGAGGGTGGCTACTTCGACGCCGGCGAGGCCGAGATCTTCAGCGATGAGCTGAAGTATCTGATCATCCACCAGAAGGGCGCGTTCAACTCGCCCGTCTGGTTCAACATCGGCGTGGCGGGCGTTCCCCAGCAGGCATCGGCCTGCTTCATCCTCGCCGTCGAGGATAAGATGGAGGCGATCCTCAACTGGTACGTCGAGGAGGGCGTCATCTTCAAGGGCGGCTCCGGCGCCGGGATCAACCTGTCCCAGATCCGGTCGAGCAAGGAGCTCCTGCGGGGCGGCGGCACCGCTTCCGGCCCGGTCAGCTTCATGCGGGGGGCCGACGCGTCGGCCGGCACGATCAAGTCGGGGGGCAAGACGAGGCGGGCGGCCAAGATGGTCATGCTCGACGTCGACCATCCCGACATCGAGGAGTTCATCTGGTGCAAGGCCACCGAGGAGCGCAAGGCCCGCGTCCTGCGTGAGGCCGGTTTCGACATGGACCTCGACGGCGCCGACAGCCACTCGATCCAGTACCAGAACGCCAACAACTCGATCCGGGTCACCGACGAGTTCATGCAGGCCGTCGTCGACGACGCCGACTGGGAGCTCGTCGCCCGCACCGACGGCACGATCGTGTCGACCGTGCGGGCCCGGGACCTGATGCGGCAGTTCTCCCAGGCCGCCTGGGAGTGCGCCGACCCCGGCATGCAGTTCGACTCCACGATCAACCGCTGGCACACCTCGGCCAACACCGGCAAGATCAACGGAAGCAATCCCTGTTCGGAGTACATGCACCTCGACAACTCGGCGTGCAATCTGGCCAGCCTGAACCTGCTGTCGTTCCTCGGCGACGACGACGCGTTCGACGTCGAGGGGTTCAAGTCGGCGATCGAGTGCTTCTTCACCGCCCAGGAGATCCTCGTGGGCCGGGCCGATTACCCGACCGAGAACATCGGCATCAACTCCCGGAAGTTCCGTCAGCTCGGCCTCGGCTACGCCAACATCGGTGCGCTCCTCATGAACCTCGGCCTCCCGTACGACTCCGACGAGGGCCGGGCCCTCGCGGCGTCGATCACCTCGCTGATGACGGGTCACGCCTACGTCACCTCGGCCCGGACGGCGGCCAGGATGGGCCCCCACGAGGGCTATGAGGTGAACCGCGAGCCGATGTTGCGGGTGCTCGATCAGCACCGGGCGGCGGCCGACGACATCGCCTACGAGCTCGTTCCGGCCGCGCTCGCCCGAGCGGGTCAGGAAGCCTGGGCCGCGGCCACCGCACTGGCCGCCGAGCACGGCGTCCGCAACGCCCAGGCCACCGTGCTCGCCCCGACCGGCACGATCGGTCTCCTGATGGACTGCGACACCACCGGTATCGAACCCGACCTCGGCCTGGTCAAGATGAAGAAGCTCGTCGGCGGGGGAACGATGACGATCGTCAACCAGTCGGTCTCCCGCGCCCTCCGCCGGCTCGGGTACACGCCCGACCAGGTCGCGGCGATCACCGCCCACATCGATGCCAACGGCACGATCCTCGGCGCCCCCGGGCTCGATCCGGACCACGTCGAGGTCTTCGCCTGCTCCATGGGCGACAACACGATCCACTACGGCGGGCACGTGAAGATGATGGCCGCCGTCCAGCCGTTCATCTCCGGTGCGATCTCCAAGACGGTGAACATGCCGGAGGACGTCACCGTCGAGGACGTGGAGCAACTCCACATCGACGCCTGGCGGATGGGGGTCAAGGCGATCGCGATCTATCGCGACAACTGCAAGGTCGCCCAGCCCCTGTCGACCGGTGGTGGAGGCGCCACCTCGGCGGCCGACGGCGATGTCGACGATGACGCCGCGGCGACGGCGCCCGAGCCGGTGGTGGAGACGAAGATCGTCTACAAGCCCGTTCGGGAACGGCTCCCCCGCGACCGGCACTCCCGAACCTTCGAGTTCCGGGTTGCCGACTGCAAGGGGTTCGTCACCATCGGCGAGTACGACGACGGGCGCCCCGGCGAGGTGTTCCTCCGGGTCTCCAAGCAGGGCTCCACCCTCGCGGGGATCATGGATGCCCTGGCGATCTCGCTCAGCCATGGCCTCCAGTACGGCGTGCCGCTCCGGACCTACGTCGAGACCTACACCGGCATGCGTTTCGAGCCGGCGGGCATGACCGATGACCCCGACATCCGCATCGCGTCGTCCATCATGGACTACCTGTTCCGGAAGCTCGCAGTCGTCTACCTCTCCTACGAGGAGCGGGCGAGCCTCGGCATCTTCACCACCGGCGAGCGGACCCAGCAGACACTGCCCGGTGTCGACGACACCACCTCGACGCTCGGCAGCGAGCTCCCGTCGGACCCGCCGTCGGTGGAGTCGGCCGACGAGTTGGTGGCGAGGATGTCAGCGACCGTCGCCGATGCGTCGCCGATCGCCGATCCTCACGCCCCGATCTGCATGCAGTGCGGCATCACGATGCAGCGTTCCGGCAGTTGCCACGCCTGCCCCGGTTGTGGCAACACCAGCGGTTGCTCCTGACCGACGCGACCGCTCACCTGAACCGCTAGCGTTGCCCGGCGTCCCGCAGCCCCGCGGCTGCGGGACCCGAGGCAGCATGCTCGAGAGGACAGAGATGGCTGAAGAACTGGTCGACGTTGTCGGCATCGGCAACGCGATCGTGGATGTCATCGCCCGGGCGACCGACGAGTTCGTGGCCGGTCAGGGCCTCACGAAGGGCTCGATGAGCCTCATCGACGAACCCAGGGCCGAGGAGCTGTACGCCCTGATGGGCCCGGGGATCGAGGCGTCCGGCGGGTCGGTCGCCAACACCGTGGCCGGCATCGCCTCGTTCGGGGGTGCGGCGTCGTTCATCGGGAAGGTCCACGACGACCAGCTCGGCAACGTCTACGCCCACGACATGAAGGCGAGCGGCGTGCGGTTCGATGCGGTCCCATCGCCGACGGGACCGGCCACCGGTCGCAGCTTGATCCTCGTCACCCCGGACGCCCAGCGAACCATGAACACCTTCCTCGGCATCGCAGCCCTGCTCGAGCCGGACGACATCTCACCGCCGGTCGTCCAGCGGGCCCGCCTGCTGTTCTGCGAGGGCTACCTGTGGGATGTCGAGTCGGCGAAGCAGGCGATCCGGCGGGCGATGGCGCTCGCTCGGGAGGCGGGCAACCGGGTGGCCCTCACCCTGTCCGACACGTTCTGCGTGGAGCGTCACCACCCCGAGTTCGTCGAGCTCGTCGCCGGCCCGGTCGATGTCCTGTTCGCCAACGAGGCCGAGCTCACCACGCTCTATCGCTGCGATTTCGACGATGCGGTGGAGAAGGCTCGAGCCGACGTGCCGCTCGGTTGCCTGACCAGAGGGTCGAGGGGCTCGCTCCTCGTCACCCGCGACGACACGGTGGTGATCGACGCCGAGAACCTCGGGCCCGTCGTGGACACGACCGGTGCCGGCGACCAGTACGCCGCGGGGGTGCTGTATGGCCTCGCCCACAGCATGCCGCTGGCCGAGGCTGGCCGGCTCGGGTCGCTTGCGGCGGCAGAGGTCATCTCCCACGTCGGTCCCCGCCCCCAGCGGGCGCTGTCCGACCTGCTCGACCTCTGACCCAGGGTCACGTCTGACCCGAGGTCGCGTTTGACCCGAGGTCGCGTCTGAACCGGTTCACGGCGGGCCGAGATCGCGTCGAGCTCAGCCCGAGTCGCGTGTCTCCGGGGGGCCGAAGAGGTTGCCTTGACCCCAGTCGACCTCGAGCGACCGGAGAACGCGAGCCTGTTCCTCGGTCTCGACCGATTCCGCCACCACCCAGGCGCCGGTCCGGTGGGCGAGATCCACGACGGCCTTGATGATCGCGATCGCCTCGGGGTCCGGCAACGACGCGATCAGCTCACCGGCCAGCTTCAACACATCCGGCTTGAAGCTGGTGGCCACCCGCAGGCTGGAATACCCGTCGCCCACGTCGTCGATCGCGAGGCGGACCCCCGAGCTGCGCAGCTTGTTGAGCTGCGCAGCAGCCAGATCGAGGTCTACGTAGCGATTCCGCTCAGCGGTCTCGAACACGAGCTGATCGGGTTCGAGACCGATGTCCTCGGCGTGGCGGATCGTCCGGCGGGCAGCCGAGAGATCGAACGTGCCGTCGGGTGCCATGATGTTCAGGAAGAGGAGGCCGGCACCCAACCACGGGCCGACGCCCCGGATCGCCAGTTGCCGGCCGAGCTGGTCGAGCTCGGGCAGCCAACCGCCCTTGGCCGCCCGGGCGATGAGCTCGTCGGCGGAGATGATCTGCTCGCCGAGTCGTGCCCGGAGGAGCGCCTCGAACCCGACCACCGATCGATTCGGCAATCGGACGATCGGCTGATACCGGATCTCGTAGTCGAGCGGATCGCTGGCCAGCTCCTCCTGCTCGAGCCGGTCGGCCACGACGTCGAGCGTCGGGGCCATGAGCGCATGGTGGACGAGGTCCTCCGGTGTGCTCGCCGGCTTGGCGAAGGCGATCCGGACGTTGGCGTGCGAGTCGGCGGGGAGGGCGTCGAGCACCTGGTCGAGGAACGCCCGCCCATCGGACACCTCGACCCAGAGCACCTCGGACCGGAGATCGACGGCGTTGGCGGTCGCCGCGGTGGTGCGCTCCAGCCGTTCCACCAGTTCGCCTCGATCAGAGCCGAGGAGCACGAGCATCGGCTCCGCCGTCGGCATGAAGAACGTCCGATCGGTGGCGGTCACGGGTCAGAGAATAGTCGTGATTGCTTCGACAGGTCTGTAACACCGCCCGCCAGCGGCCCAGCCGCCCGGCGGGCGACGTCGGCGTCAGGGCTCGATCGCCGGCTGGAACGAGAACGGCAGGTCACCCAGCCGGACCAGGGCCGACGTGATCCAGCCCCCCATCGCCCCGAAGTGCTCGTCGAGTGCGGAGCCGTCCTCCAGCGTCTTCTCGTCGAGCTCGTAGGAACCGGTGTAGGTGATCTCGACGGCGTGCGACACGATGTTGAGGTCGGTGTCGTACACGGCCTCGAGGGTGGGGCCGAGCCCGCTGAGCTCCTCGTTGCCGATCATCGGCGAGGTCGTCGGTAGGCCCGACATGATCACCGCCGGGTCGGGCGCCTCCGCGAGGCGCTGCACCCGGAACACCACCTCGATCTCGATCCGGGGACCCTCGGTGAACTCCTCGTCGAGATACCACGTCCGGTAGGCGGTCTGGGCCCACGTCGGCCAGTCGAGCGTGAGATCGGCCTGGACCCTCGGTGGCGACCCCTCCCCGGGTAGGCCATAGCTCGTCTCCCACGACACGTCGCCCAGCAGCACATCGGCCTGGAATCGTTCCTCGAACGCCTGGCGTTCGAGCATCGCCGACTCCAGTGCATCTCGCAGGGCGCCGATGGCGTCGGTGAACACGTGATCGAGCATGAGCTAGAGATCGTAGGCGACGGATCGGCCGACTCGGTACCGTCGGCGCGGAGCGTGTCGCGTGGCGTTTCGCCGTGGGCGGCGGAGAGCCTCGCTTTCGGCGAGACTCGTGGGTGCCCCGACCTGGTGGCGGCAGTTGACGAGGAGATGAGGACCATGGCGATCGATGACGAGTTCCGGGTGATGAGCGTTTCGCTCAGCGACGGCGTGGTCGACGCCGTGATCGACAACCCACCGATCAACCTCATCACCCGTGACCTCTACCGAGATCTGACACGGCTGGTCGAGGTGGTCGACGGCGAGCCGGACGCTCGGGTTCTGGTGCTGCGCAGCGCCAACCCCGACTTCTTCATCGCCCACTACGACGTGGAGCTGATCCTCACCTTCCCCATCGACGAGCCGCCGGAGCGGTCGACGGAGCTGAACCCGTTCCATCAGCTGTGCGAGCGGCTCCGGACGATGCCGATCCCCACGATCTGCGAGATCGCCGGCCGCGTGGGGGGAGGCGGTGGCGAGCTCGCCGCGTCGTGCGACATGCGCTTCGGTGCCCTCGGTTCCACGACCCTCTGTCAGATGGAGGTGCCGCTCGGCATCCTGCCGGGCGGCACCGGAACCCAGCGCCTTCCCCGGTTGGTCGGGCGGGGGCGGGCCATGGAGATCGTGCTCGCCGGCGACGACATCGACGCCGAGACGCTCGATGCATGGGGCTGGCTCAACCGGGCCGTCGCCCCCGGCGATCTGCGGGACCACGTGGCCGCACTGGCGGCGCGGTTGGCGTCGATGCCGCCAGAGGCCGTGAGCCGGGCCAAGGCCAGCGTGCTTGCCGCGACCCCCGACCCGACACCCGGTCTGATCGAGGAGGCGTACCTGTTCCAGGAGACGGTCCGAACCGAGGCCGCCCAGACGAGGATGCGGAACTTCCTGGAGCGGGGTGGTCAGACCGTCGACGGTGAGAAGCGGGTGGGAGCCCTCGGCGCCGAGCTCGGTTGAGGCTGATCCCGTGACCGCAGACGAGGTGACCAGCACCTCCCACGCACCACCGTCCGCCACCGAGCGGGCCGCCATCGAACGATGGATCGCGCTCGACCCCGACCCCGACACCAGCGATCGACTCACCTCGGAGCTGGCGGAGGATCCGGCCGCTGCCACTGCCCGGTTCGATGGCCGGATCGGGTTCGGCACGGCCGGTCTTCGCGCCGCGATGGGTCCCGGACCGACCGCGATGAACCGGCTCGTCGTCCGCCAGACCACCCTCGGACTTCTCCGGTGGCTCCTGCGCCGATCGGACGGGCGGACGCCGAGTGTGGTGATCGGCTTCGACGCCCGGCACAACTCGGCCGTCTTCGCCCACGACGCGGCGGCTGTCGTCGCCGGCAACGGTGGCCGGGCGGAGCTGCTCCCCGAACCCACCCCGACCCCTGTGCTCGCCCTCGCGGTGCTCGACCGCTCGGCCGACGCCGGCATCATGATCACGGCGAGCCACAACCCGCCGATCGACAACGGCTACAAGCTCTACCTCGACGACGGGATCCAGCTCGTGGGCCCGGCCGACGAGGAGATCGCCGCCGAGATCGACCGGGTGGCAGCGGAGATGGCCGATCCCGAATCGTCGGTGGAGGCAGCGCAGACGGTGATCGGCTTCGCCCCCGATGGGGTGACCGTCCTCGATCGTGGGCCCGAGCAGCGGCACCTCGCCGCCGCGGTGGCGGCGTGTGTGACCGAGGAACGCGCCGTGCGGGTCCTGTACACGCCGATGCACGGCGTCGGCGGACGGCACCTCCTGGACGCGTTCGCCGCCGCTGGCTTCCCCCCGCCCGACGTGGTCGGCCCCCAGTTCGATCCCGATCCCGACTTCCCGACCGCGCTGTTCCCCAATCCCGAGGAGGACGGTGCGCTCGATCTCGCGCTCGAAGCCGCAGCGGCCGCCGATCGGGCCGGCGAGCCCTACGACGTGATCCTCGCCAACGATCCCGACGCAGACCGCTTGGCCGTCGCGGTGCCCGACCGCGACGGGCGTTGGCGTCGCCTCACCGGCGACCAGGTCGGCGCGCTGCTGGCCGACCATCTCCTGACCAACACCGATGGCGATGATCGCATGGTTGCATCGTCGCTGGTGTCGTCCCAGCTCATCTCGGCCATGGCGGCCGAGCGCCGGGTGGCCGAGGCGAGGACGCTCACGGGCTTCAAGTGGGTGGCGAGACCGATCGTGGACAGACCCGACCGCCGGTTCGTCCTCGGCTATGAGGAGGCCCTGGGTTACTGCGTCGGTGATCGGGTGCGAGACAAGGACGGCATCTCGGCCGCGCTCGTCGTGGCCGAGCTCGTCGCCGGGGTGGCTCGGCGGGGCGGGACGCTCCACGACCGTCTGGACGCACTGGCCGTCGACCACGGTCTCCACGCGACCAGCCCGGTCACGCTGGTGTTCGCCGGCTCGACCGGCACCGCCGATCGCGAGGCGGTCATGGCCCGGGTGCGGTCGTCGCCACCGGCCTCGCTGGCCGACGTCGACGTGACCGAGGTGGTCGACCTCGCCGACGGGGCAGACCTGCCGCCCACCGATGGTGTGGTCTGGCGGTTGGCCGACGGCTCTCGGGTGGTCGTGCGACCGAGCGGCACCGAGCCGAAGCTCAAGGCCTACCTGGAGGTCGTCGAGCCCGTCGCCAGCCCGCCGGGGGCCGAGATCGACACTGCGGCCCGACGGGCCGAGATCGACACTGCGGCCCGACGGGCCGAGATCGACACTGCGGCCCGACGGGCCGACGAGCGCCTCGCGAAGCTCACTGCCGCGGTGCGGACCCTCCTCGAGCGCCCCTGAGCCATGGGGGTCGCAACGGAGGGGTGGCTACGAACGTTCGCCGATCGCGCAGGTCGCGCCCGGCAGGCGGTGCCGGTTGGCGGCGACGATCCGGTAGCACAGCGCGGCGACCCACGAGATCGGCGGGATCGAGATCGACCGTCCGACGAGCCGCCACCCACCGCCGAGGGCGCAGAGGGCCCCGCCCACGGCCCGATGGCCGCGCTCGAAGTCACCCGACGGGCCGCGCCAGTACGCGGCCGACGTCACCTTGTCGATCGTGAGATCGTACGAATCGAGGTCGAGCGCTTGCCACGGCAGTACGTCGATGCTGCTGCCCGGTTCGAGCCGTGTTCGGAACCAGTCGGCGGCAGCGGTGCAGAAACCACAGTCGCCGTCGTAGATCAGCAGCCGGGGCCGATCCGTCGATGACGACACGCCGCGTCTCTCAGTTGCGGCCCACGGTGGGCTTGCGGCCGTGATTCGCCTTCTTGCGGCGGGCGAGAAGCCGCTTCTTCTTTCTGCGCTTCGACATGATGACCAGCCTAGGGCTTGCGGCGGCGTCTCCCCATCACGGCCGCCGTACGATTGGGTGACATGGAGAAGTTCGGGTTCGTCGGTCTGCCCAACGCAGGGAAGTCGTCGCTCTACAACGCACTGACCGGCGGTGGCGCTCTCGCGGCACCGTACGCGTTCGCCACCACCGACCCGAACGTGGGCGTCGCCAAGGTGTTCGATCACCGGCTCGACGCACTCGCCGAGATGAGCGGGTCGAAGAACGTGGTACCGGCCAGCGTGCAGTTCAACGACATCGGTGGCCTGGTGGAGGGCGCCTCCAGGGGCGAGGGCCTCGGGAACAAGTTCCTGGCCGGGATTCGAGAGTCGGACGCGATCGTGTTCGTGCTCCGAGCTTTCCGTGACGATGAGGTGCCGGGCGCGCAGGACCCGCTCGAACACCTGAGGATCGTCGAGCTCGAGCTCACCTACGCCGACCTCGAGACCGTCGAGAAGCAGATCGACAAGAAACGCAAAGCTGCGAAGGGCGACCGGTCGCTCGTCGACGAGCTGGCAGCGGCTGAAGCAGCGCTCGCGGTGCTCGGGGAGGGCACGCCGCTCTATCGCAGCGACCTCGCCGACGAGCACGCAGCGCTGCTCGGACCGTGGTTCCTGCTCACCAACAAGCCCGTCCTCGCGGTGGTGAACGTCGACGAGGAGCAACTCGCCGACGTCGCCGCAGTCGTCGGGCCGATCGAGAAGGAGCTCGGTGAGCTCGCCCCGGTGTTCGGTGCGTGCGTGCAGCTCGAAGCCGAGGCGGCCCAGCTCGACCCGGCCGACAGGGCCGAGATGCTCGATGCCTACGAACTGGGCGAGGGTGCGCTGCCGCGCTTCATCCAGGCTGCCTACCACACGCTCGGTCTGCGTACGTTCCTCACCACGGGGGAGAAGGAGAGCAGGGCGTGGACCTTCCGGGTCGGATCGACGGCCCCCGTCTGCGCCGGTCGGATCCACTCCGACCTCGAGCGGGGCTTCATCCGAGCCGACACGATCCGTTGGGACGAGCTCCTCGACGCCGGCTCGTGGGCCCGGGCACGCGACATCGGTCGGGTCCGCCAGGAGGGCAAGGACTACGTGGTGGAGGACGGTGATGTCTTGGAGATCCGGTTCAGTGTCTGAGCGGTCGCTCTCGTCGAGCCTCGGGGTGGTGGAGGACGGCTGGTTGGTTCGCGACGGCGAGGTGCTGGCATCGCTCGAGATCCCCGTCGGACGGCGAGCCAGAGCACGGGGGCTCATCGGGCGCAGCGGGCTCGACGGGGCGATGCTGCTCCGACCGGCCCGCTCGGTTCACAGCTTCGGGATGCGGTTCGAGCTCGATGTCGCGTTCGTCGACAGCGACGATGTGGTCATCCGGACGTTGCGCCTGCACAAGCACCGGGTCACGTTTCCGGTGTGGCGGGCGGTCTATGCGTTGGAGGCGGAGGCGGGTGCGTTCGGGCACTGGGAGCTGAAGATCGGCGATCAGCTCGAGGTCAGGACCTGATCGTCCGATGGCAGCGTCGGGCCAGGGATCCGGTCGCCGCGGCGACAGTGCCGCTGGCGCGTCGAACGCCGGTGGTCGAAGCCGGAGCGTCCGGGTCGACAAATGGCTCTGGTCGGTTCGGGTCTTCCGCACCCGGACCGCCGCCAGCGACGCGTGCAACAGCGGCCGGGTCACGGTGAACGGGGAGCAGGCGAAGCCGGCGACCAAGGTGGGTCCCGGTGACGTGGTGGAGGCCCGCCGACGGGAGCGCACGTTCGTATACGCGGTGGTGGCCGTGATCGAGAAGCGGGTGTCGGCGGCGCAGGCGGCCGCCTGCTTCGAGGATCGGTCGCCTCCGCCTCCGTCCCGCCGTCAGGTCCACGAGGCGCCACCGCCCGGCGGCGCCCGTGACCGGGGAAGTGGTCGTCCCACCAAGCGCGAACGGCGCGAGCTCGACCGGTTGCGGCGGCGGAGCTGACCAGCCTCCTCGACCCCCTTCCGGTGCGCTCGATGTTGCACGTTCGTGGCCGGGTCGCTGGTTTCGGGGCGACTCAGAACGGCAAGTTGCTATGCTCGACCCGCCTCACACGCAATGGCGACGAACGTTGGGGCAGCTTGCTTGTGGGGGGCCTCGCGCGGCGAGTTGCTTTGGGATGGGCACAGGGCGACTCGAGACCTTCTCGGGTCTCGATCTTCACGAAAGGTGGCAGCGATGCCGTCTGTACTTGAATCGGTGATGGACGTCGTCCGTCAAGGCGACACGCTTGCGAAGTTGGGTTCCCTGTTCGACGGCGACGCCGAACAGGCCGAATCGGCGATCGGAGCCGCTGGGCCGGCCCTCATCGGCGGTTTCGCCGAGCGGGCGGGAGCCGACGACGGGGCCGAGGTGATGACCGCCCAGCTCGACGCGGCCGATCCGTCGATGCTCGACGATCTCGACACGTTCCTCGACGACGGCGACACCGATCGGGGCACGGGCATTCTCGACGCGGTCTTCGGCGAGGATCGCGACGGACTCCTCGAAGGGCTCGCCTCGCAGTCCAGCGTGGCCAAGGACGCCTTCGCCAAGCTCCTCCCGATGCTGGCACCGCTGGTGATGAGCACGCTCGCCAGATTCCGTCGCGACGACGATCTCGACGCCGACGGGGTGGCCGGCCTGCTGGCCGCAGAGCGGGAGAGCCTCGAGTCGGACGGCAAACTGGGCGACTGGTTCGGCAAGCTCGCGGGAGCCGGGAGGCTGGGAGCCCTCGGCGCTGCCGCCGCCGGTGTCACCAACAAGCTCGGCGGTGCCGACGACGCGGCCGATGACGTTGCTGACGAGGCTGTGGCTGCTGCCGATGATGCGGCTGACGATGCGGTGGCTGCGGCCGATGATGCTGCTGCGATGATGCGGCGATGAGGCTGTGGCTGCTGCTGATGATGCGGCTGCGAAGGCCTCGGGCGCTGCAAGTGCCGCCAAGGAGAAGGTGTCGGCGGCTGCGGATGATGCCGAGGAGAAGGCGTCGGCTGCTGCGGATGATGCGAAGGAGAAGGTGTCGGCGGCTGCGGATGATGCCGAGGAGAAGGCGTCGGCTGCTGCGGATGATGCGAAGGAGAAGGTGTCGGCGGCTGCGGATGATGCCGAGGAGAAGATGTCGGCGGCTGCGGATGACGCGAAGGGAGCGGCCAAGGCGGGTGCCGCCGCAGCCACCACCAAGCTGGCCAACGTCCGCGGGGGCGGTGATGACGACGACGGTCGAGGTGGCCTCGGTTGGCTCTGGTGGGCGCTCGGTGCGGTGCTGCTCGTCCTGTTCCTGGCCTGGTTGCTGAACCAGTGCGGCGACGACGATGCAACCACCGCCGGAACCGACGGCGGGGCCGACACCGCGGAAGACGGGTCGGCCGACGATCAGACGCCGACGACCTCCGACGGTGACTCCGCAGCGACCGATGCCGACGATGCCGACACCACCGAGGCAGATGCCGACGACTCCGAGACGAGCGCCGGTGACGCCGGGGCGGATCTCCAGCCGCTGGTCGACGCCGCCCTCGCCGATGCCGGCATCGATGGGGTGACCGCCGAGGTCGACGGCGATGCCGTGACCCTGACCGGATCGGTCGATTCCGACGAGGCGAGCGAGGCGGCGCTGGCGGCGGTCGAAGCGGTCGAAGGTGTCGGCTCGGTCGACAACCAGCTCGAGGTCGCAGCCGAAGATGGCGACGAGTCGGCGGCCGGTGACGCCGACAGCGCCGACGCGGACGCCGACGCCGCGGACGATGCTGCCGACGGCGACGATGCTGCGGACGGTGATGCTGCTGACGATGCTGCCGACGGCGACGATGCTGCGGACGGTGATGCTGCTGACGATGCTGCCGACGGCGACGATGCTGCGGACGGTGATGCTGCCGAAGGGGACGACGGTGCCGATGGCGCCGGGGCGGGTGGCGCGACGCTGAACGACGAGCTCGGCCTGGAGCCGATCACGTTCGCCTACCTCTCGGCCCAGGTTGCGCCCTCCGGTGTGGCGGTGCTGGACGACGTCGTCGCCTACCTGGAGGAGAACGCCGACGTGAGCGTCGAGATCCAGGGCCACACCGATTCCGACGGTGGTGACGAGGAGAACATCGCGCTCAGCACCCGTCGAGCGGAGACGGTCCAGGCCTATCTCGAGGCGGCGGGCATCGACGCCGGCCGTCTGACGGCGGTGGGCTACGGTGAGGCGGAGCCCAAGGTTCCCAACGACAGCGCCGACAACAAGGCGATCAACCGTCGAATCGAGTTCGTCGTCACCAACTAATGACCAGCACCACCCCGGGGGGTCGCACACCAGTGCGACCCCCCGGCGGCCTCCCGCCAAGGATTGGCAGCGGTTTGCACGTGGGGTGGGCGCGGGATCTGCCAGATCTCGGGTGTGGTCGTCGTTGGCAGCGGTTTGCACGTGGGGTGGGCGCGGGATCTGCCAGAGCGGGGTGACGGCGTCGGCGGTTGGAATGTCACAGGTGTAGTTTATGGTTCGCCACCATGACTCTCGTTACGTTTTTCCTGGTCGCAGCGATCATGGGCATCGCCATCGGCGGCGGCGTGGCCCTCGGCTGGCGGCTCGGCCGTCGCGCCGGCGAGGTCGAGCTCGCCGAAACGGTGGATCTGGCGATCGACCGGGTCCGACACGAGCGAACCGAGACGCTCCAGGCGTCGATCGACACGGTGCTGTCGGTCGCATCATCGAAGCTCGGTGACCAGCTCGCGGCGGGCAAGGTCGTGCTCGACCGCGAGCGCGACGTGGTCAGCGAGCAGGTCGAAGGCGTCCACCACGAGCTGAGCAGGGTGGCGGCGCTCGTCGCCGAGCTGCAGAAGGAGCGGGCCCATCAGGCCGGGCAGATCACGTCGCGGCTGGAACAGGCGTTCACCGTCACCAGCTCGCTCGCCGACACCACCCGGTCGCTCGAACGAGCGCTCGCCTCGCCCCAGGCCCGGGGGCAGTGGGGTGAGCGGATGGCGGAGGACGTGCTCGCATCCGCCGGGTTCGTCGAGGGGATCAACTACGAGAAGCAGAAGAAGCTGCCGAGCGGCCGCGTCCCCGACTACACGTTCAGCCTGCCCCGCGATCACTGCGTCCACATGGACGTGAAGTTCCCGCTCGACAACTACCTCCGATGGCTCGACGCCGATGATGATGCCGAACGGGGTGCGTCGGCCAAGGCGTTCCAGCGCGACGTGCGCCAGCGGATCAAGGAGCTCACCGACCGGGCCTACGTCGATCCCGAGACCACCGTCGACTATCTCCTGTTGTTCGTGCCGAACGAGAGCGTCTACGGGTTCCTCCACGAACACGACCCGACCCTCATCGACCTGGCCATCGCCAACAAGGTGGTCCTGTGCTCGCCGACCACCCTGTTCGCGGTGCTGGCTGTCGTCCGCCAGGCGGTCGACAACTTCCTCGTCGACCGGCGCAGCAACGAGATCCTCGGTGCGATCGGCGGCCTCCGTGAGCAGTGGGAGCTCCTGGCCGAGCCGATGGAGAAGATGGGGCGAGGGTTGGCATCGGCTCAGCGCGCCTACGACGACCTGGTCGGTCCCCGTTCCCGCCAGTTCGGCCGGCAGTTGGCCAAGCTCGAGACCGTGCGCGACAGCGCGGCACCGGGCCTGCGTTCCGCAGCCGATCCCCCCGATCTCCGCCGGGTGATCTGAGGGTCACCGACCTCCGAAGTCCCCGAATGGCCGGAATCGACGAGGGATAACCTGAGGTCATGGGACGCTTCTACATCACCACCCCGATCTACTACGTGAACGACGCGCCCCACATCGGCCACGCCTACACCACGGTCACCGCCGATGCGATCGCCCGCTGGCATCGCCTCCTCGGCGACGACACCTTCTTCCTGACCGGTACCGACGAGCACGGCCTCAAGGTGCAGCGGGCGGCGGAGGAGAACGGGCTGTCGCCGCTCGCCCATGCCGACGCCACCAGCCAACGCTTCCGCGATGCCTGGAAGGCCATCGACGTCGAACCCGATCAGTTCATCCGCACCACCGAGGAGCGCCACCACCGCGCCACCCAGGAACTGCTGACCCGTGTCCGGGACAACGGCTACATCTACGAGAGCACGTACGCCGGCCACTACTGCGTCGGCTGCGAGGCCTACTACAACGCCGATGATCTCGGTCCCGACAACACCTGCCCGATCCACGAGCGCCCGGTGGAGTGGCTCGAGGAGGACAACTACTTCTTCAAGCTGTCGGCCCTCGAGGACGAGCTGACGACCTGGCTGACCAGCGGCGCCGTGCAGCCCGCCGGCAAGCGGAACGAGGCACTGGGCATCGTCAAGCAGGGACTCGACGACGTCTCGATCACCCGCACGTCGATCTCGTGGGGCGTGCAGGTGCCCTGGGATCCCGATCACGTCTTCTACGTGTGGTACGACGCGTTGATCAACTACGCCACCGCCGTCGGGTTCGGAACCGACGACGAGCAGTTCGACACGTGGTGGCCGGCCGTCCACCACGTGATCGGCAAGGACATCCTGCGCTTCCACTGCGTGTACTGGCCGGCGATGCTGATCGCGGCCGGCCTCGAGCCCCCCCGCCAGGTCAACGTCCACGGGTTCCTGCTGCTCGGCGGCAAGAAGTTGTCGAAGACCGGGCTCACCCAGATCGCCCCCGACGAGCTGACCGCCGACTTCGGCGTCGACGGGTTCCGCTACCACTTCCTCCGCGACGTCTCGTTCGGTCCCGACAGCGACTTCAGCTACGAGGGCATGGTCACCCGCTACAACACCGACCTGGCCAACAACCTCGGCAACCTCCTGTCGCGGGTGGTGACCGTCGTGGGCAAGAAGTGCGACGGCGTTGCCCCCGCCCCCGATCCGGACAGCCCGTTGGCGGCGATCGCCGCCCGGTCGGTGGCCGACACGATCGATGGGTGGGCGAGCTTCCAGCCCTCGGCCGCCCTCGACGCCACGTGGCGGCTCGTGCGGGAGACGAACGCCTACCTCGAAGAGCACGAGCCGTGGAAGCTGGAGGCGGGGAGCGATGTGGTGAAGCGGGTCCTCGGCGACGCGCTGGAGGTGCTCCGCATCACCGCGATCCTCGCCAGTCCGGCGTTGACGAGGGCCGCACGCGAGCTGTGGCACGCCATCGGCCTCGACGGTGATCCGACCGATCGGCGGGTGCCCGACGACGTGGCCTGGGGTGGCTACCCCGGCGGCGCGAGCCTCGAGCGGGCCGCGCCGCTCTTTCCCCGGGTCGACACCGCCTGATCGCCATGTGGTTCGACAATCACTGTCACCTGACGACCATGCGGAGGAAGTCGACGGCTGATCCAGCCGACGTCGTGGCCGCTGCGTCCGCCGCCGGGGTGACCCACCTCCTCACGGTCGGGTGCACCGTCGACGACGCGGCGGAGGCGGCGTCGATCGCCGCGAGCTTCGACAACGTCTGGGCCACCGCCGGCGTCCATCCCCACGATGCCGCCGGCGGGCTCGACGGTCTCGAGGCGCTCTTCGACGATCCCAACATCGTGGCCGTCGGCGAGTGCGGCCTGGACTTCCACTACGACCGCTCGCCCCGGGGCATCCAAGCCGATGTGTTCCGGGCCCAGATCGCCATCGCCAACGAACGCGACCTCCCCCTCGTGATCCACACGAGGGAGGCGTGGGACGAGACCTTCGCCATCCTCGACGCCGAGGGAACCCCTGCCCGAACCGTGTTCCACTGCTTCACCGGCGGGCCGGGCGAGGCGGACGCCTGCATCGAGCGCGGCGCGTCGCTGTCCTTCAGCGGGATCGTCACGTTCCCTTCCGCCGGGGGGTTGCAGGCGGCGGCGATCGCCGCCCCGCTCGACCGGGTGCTGGTGGAGACCGACTCCCCCTTCCTGGCCCCCGTTCCCCACCGCGGCACGTCGAACCAGCCGGCCAACGTGGTCGTCGTCGGCGAGTTCATCGCCGGCCTGCGGGGGGAACCCGTCGACCTGGTGGCCGAGGCGACCTTTGCCAACACCCGTGCGTTCTACGGTGTCTGAGGTCCGGGTCGGACCTGACCGCTACCTCACGAGGCGGCGGATCCACGAGTTGCTCGACCGGCACGGACTGGCCCCGAGCCGGGCGCTGGGCCAGAACTTCCTGTGCGACCCGGGCACGGTCGACAAGATCGTCCGGCTGGCCGGCGTCGAATCCGGTGACCGGGTGGTGGAGGTGGGAGCCGGGCTCGGGTCGCTCACCGTCGGGTTGGCGGCCGCCGGGGCGGAGGTGGTCGCGCTCGAGATCGATCGCCACCTGCTCCCGGCGCTGGCGGAGACGGTGGACGGGCTCGACGTGACCGTCCATCACGCCGATGCCACGACGTTCGACTGGTCGAGCCTCGGTCCGCATCGGTGGCGGGTGGTCGCCAACCTGCCCTACAACATCGCCACGCCACTCGTGCTCGATCTGCTGGCGGCACAACCCCAGCTCGAACGGTGGCTGGTGATGGTCCAGCGCGAGGCCGGTGAGCGGCTGGTCGCCGGCCCGGGGAGCAAGATCTACGGGATCCCGTCGGTGCTCGCTGCGCTGTGGGCCGACGCCCGGATCGTGGCCTCGGTCAACGCCGAGCTGTTCCTGCCCCGGCCGAAGGTCGAGTCGGTCCTCGTCGAGATCGTTCGCCGGGCGGACCCGCCTCGTCTCGACGGTGCACCCGTCGACCTCGACGCCGTCGTTGCGCTGGTGAGGGCCGGGTTCGGGCAGCGGCGCAAGATGCTGCGACGCTCGCTCGCCCCGCTGTGCACGGTCGGTGATCTCGAACGGGCGGGCGTGGCCCCCACCGCACGAGCCGAGGAGCTCGGTGTCGAGCAGTGGCTGACCCTGGCCGCTGTCTGCGGCGCTGGCGACGCCGCATCGGACCGGTGATCCGAATCGTGGAGGCCGGCCCCGCAGAACGGTTCGTTCCGCTCAGTACCGTGTGGGGGCATGACCGATGAGCGAGCCCCCCGCTCTCTACGTGTCGGTGTGGGCGCCGCCGCCGATGTCAGTGCCAGTGCCAGTGCCAGTGCCAGTGCCGCCGAGATCGCGCCCGAGGACCGGTTCGCGGTGTCGTTGAAGGCACCGGCGAAGCTGACGCTCACCCTCCGGATCACGGGCACCCGACCCGACGGTTACCACGAGATCGACGCCGAGATGATCACCCTCGATCTCCACGATGAGCTCGAGCTCACCGCCGCCGACGAGACCAGCATCGAGTTGATCGGCGCGACCGACGACGTGCCGGCCGGGTACGACAACCTGGTGTACCGGGCGCTCGACCACGTCGGCCTTCGGGCCAGGGTCGAGCTCCGCAAGAACATCCCGTCCCGGGCCGGTCTGGGCGGTGGCTCGGCCGATGCGGCGGCGGTGCTCCGGTGGGCCGGGGTCACCGACCCGCTCGATGTGGTCGCCCTCGGCTCCGACATCGCCTTCTGCCTCGTGGGTGGCCGGGCCCGGGTCACGGGGGCGGGAGAGCGGATCGAGCGGCTCCCTTTCGTCGACCACGTGGTGACCCTTCTCCACCCGCCGATCGAGTGCTCGACCGTGGAGGTGTTCCGGGCATGGGATCGTCTCGGCGGGCCGATCGGACCTGGCGACAACGACCTCGTGCAGGCGGCGCTGGCGGTCGCCCCCGATCTCGCCGACTGGCGCGACCAGCTTCGCGACGCGACCGGCCAGGAGCCGAAGCTCGCCGGCAGCGGATCGACGTGGTTCGTTCACGGCGCCTATCCGGGCGAGGGCCGCATCGTGGCCCGCGCCGTTCCCGCCGGTTGGACGGGCTAGAGCCGGCTACTTGTTGCGGCGCTGGACGCGCGTCCGCTTGAGCAGCTTGCGATGCTTCTTCTTTCGCATGCGCTTGCGGCGCTTCTTGATGAGCGATCCCATGAGGCGGTCGAGGCTAGCGGCTCCGGTGCAACGCGCGTCGCCTCGGGCTTCCCTTCTCGACGAAACTCGCGAGTTGTAACAAAGGCCGGAGTAGCCGGCTCGAAGCCGCTAGCGTTGACGGGGACACGCAGCACTCCGGTCGCGGGTAGTTCAACTGGCAGAACACCAGACTTTGAATCTGGGGGTTGCAGGTTCGAGCCCTGCCCCGCGAACCCAACAGGAAAATTTTCGCCGTCGAACTGCTCAGGATCTGGCCACTGCGAACCGATGGAGAGGCATCTCCCCCGATACCGCAGAGGTCGGTCGCCACTCCGGCGCCGGCCTCTGTGGTTTTTGTGCCCTGGTCGGGGCCGCTCGCGGGCGGCCGATTTGGGTTCGCACCACGAGAGGGGCGAGGCTGGCCGCCTGACAACGCCGGATCGACTGCGACAGGAATCGGCATGAGGTGCCCATGACCAAACGATCGATTTCGGGACTCGTCGTCGCAACCAGTTCGGGCGTTCCGATGCGTTCGGCCCGCCCCAAGCCCATCCACCTGCTGTGCGGGCGGGCCATGGCCTCCTACGTGCTCGACACGCTCGCCGCCGTCGGTGTCCGCCAGGGCGTCGTGGTCACCGGGGTCGAAGGCGGCCGGATCAGCAAGCGACTCCTCGAGGATCCGCCGGGCTTCCCGGTGCGGTTCGTGGAGCAGAAGCTCGAGCGGGGGAGCGGCGACGCCGTGCTCATCGGTCTCAGCGGGTTCGACGACTTCAACGACGACGAGGATCTGGTGATCGTCCCCGCCGATCTGCCCCTGCTCCGCCCGGCGGTGCTGGAGCGGCTGATCACCGCCCACCGGGACGCGGGAGCGGCCTGCACCGTGCTCTCGTTCGACGCCGGCGACACGCTCGGCCACGACCGGGTCCACCGGGACCGGCACGGACAGGTGAGCGCGATCGTGTCCGACCGGGATGCCGCCGATGAGGTCCACGTCGGCCGGGTGCTCGAGGACGACCCCCGCCGGCGGTCGAGCGCCGACGACCGGCCGGCGACCGGGCTCGACGACCCGATAGCCGGCGGGTCGACCGAGCAGCTGCCGAACCGGGAGGCGGCGGCCGGTGTCTACATCGTCCGCCGTGGCCTGCTGGCCCCCGCGATCAGGCGGGCCACCTCCGAGCGCCTGACCGGCCCCCTGGCCCTCGCCGACATGGTGGCCGTGCTCGCCGACTCTGGTCACTCGTGCGCGTCGATGATGCTCGACTCGCCCCAGGACCTCACCCCGGTCGGCAACCGGCTCGAGCTCTCGGAGGCCGAGGCCGAGCTTCGCCGGCGGACCAATCGCCACTGGATGTCGATGGGGGTCACGATGGTCGATCCGGACCGCACCTACATCGACGCGCCGGTCGAGCTCGGCACCGACGTGACGATCTTCCCCGGCACGATGCTGCAGGGATCGACCAGGATCGGCGACGGCTGCGAGCTCGGGCCCGATGTCCGCCTCGACCGCTGCCACGTCGGTCGGGGGACGAGGATCGAGAAGGTCACCGCCACGCTGGCCACGATCGGCGACGACTGCACCGTCGGCCCGTTCGCCGTGCTCCAGCCAGGATCGGACCTGCCTTCTGGCACGGTCACCGGCCCGTTCTATGCTGGGGGTGCAACCACCTAGGTCGCCGACGCGGCTACCGCGGTGGCGCCAACACCAGCGACGCTCGATCGGTGAGGGAGTCCATGAAGGTAGTCACCACCAAGAAGCTGCATCTCTTCGCCGGTCGCCACAACTCGGAGCTCGCCGACCTCGTCGGCCAGAAGCTCGGGGTCGCCGTCACCGAAGCATCGCTCGGGCAGTTCGCCAACGGCGAGACACACTGCACGTTCGCGGAGTCGGTCCGGGGGTCCGACGTCTTCATCGTGCAGAGCCACGGTGAGCTCGACGGGCGCTCCATCAACGACTCGATCATGGAGCACCTGATCATGGTCGACACCGCACGCCGGGCATCGGCCAAGCGGATCACGGCCGTGATGCCGTTCTACGGCTACGGCCGCCAGGACCGGAAGTCCGAGGGGCGCGAGCCGATCACCGCCCGCCTCGTCGCCGACCTCTTCGACGCAGCCGGGGCGTCCCGGCTGGTGTCGGTCGACCTCCACAGCGGGCAGATCCAGGGCTTCTTCAACGGCCCGGTCGATCACCTGACGGCCATGCCCGTGCTCGTGCAGCGGATGCGGGCCCTCGGCGACGATCTCGTGGTGGTCTCACCCGACGCCGGTCGGGTGAAGGTGGCCGAGCGCTACGCCCAGCAGCTCGACGCCGACCTGGCCATCGTCCACAAGCGTCGCATCCACGGTCAGAAGAACACGGTGGAGGTCAAGGACATCGTCGGTGAGGTGGAGGGTCGCCGATGCGCCCTGATCGACGACATGATCGACACCGCCGGCACGATCTGCCAGGCCGCCGAGCTCCTGGTGGACCGCGGCGCCCTCGAGGTCACGGCGGCAGCCACCCACGGCGTGTTCAGCGGCCCCGCCATCGACCGGCTCAAGAACTCCGTGCTCGATCGTGTCATCGTCACCGACACGCTGCCGCTCGGCTCCGAGAAACAGTTCGACAAGCTCGAGGTGCTGTCGGTGTCGCCGATCATCGCCGACGCGATACGCGCCGTCTTCGAGGACACCTCGGTGAGCCAGATTTTCGACGGCAACAACCTCTCCTGAGGGCTCGATGCCCGGCGGGCCCCGCCGGCCGCCGGTCCTGGTGAGAATCGCGGCGTGACGGAAGGCCAGGTGCTGGCGGTATCGTTACCTGCTGGCCTCGTTCGACGGGCCGCGCCTGATGCGGCCCCTGCTCACATGCCCAAGGACCACTTCCGATGGACCAGACCGTTGTCACCGCCACCTCGGGCCGCAAGCTCGGCTCCCGCTCCTCCCGCCGGCTGCGGGCCGAGGGCAAGCTGCCCGGCGTCGTCTACGGGCTCGGCCGCGACCCGATCACGGTCACCCTCACCTACAACGAGCTGCGCGACGCGATGAAGGGAAAGGCGGGTATGAACACCGTCCTCCAACTCGACGTCGACGGCAGCGAGCAGGAGACCGTGGTCGTCCGCTCCGTGCAGCGCGACCCGATCAAGCGGACGGTGACCCACGCCGACTTCCTCCGGGTCGATCCGTCGATCCCGATCAATGTCAAGGTGCCGATCACGCTCGTCGGTGAACCCACCGAGGTGCTCGACGAGGGCGGCCTCATCGAGCAGAACCTGTTCGAGATCGAGGTGGAGGTGTCGCCGATGAGCATTCCGTCGGAGATCGCCGTCGACATCTCGGCGATGACGCTCGACACTCGCATCGCGGTCGGTGATCTCAATCTCCCGTCGGGCGTCACCACGTGGCTCGCGGAGGACATCGCCGTCGTCTCCCCGGTGATCCCGCGGGCAGCTGCGGCGCTCGAAGAAGAAGACGCCGAAGCCGACGGCGACGAGGCCGAAGGCGACGACAGCTCCGAGGGTGGCGACGACGACGCGTCGGCCGACGCCTCCGAGGGCGACGAGACCTGAAGTCCGGCGTGTCCCAGTTCGCACGGCGCCTCGGCAAGCCGGGCCGGAAGGGCACGCCCGCCGATCTGCTCGTGGTCGGGCTCGGCAACCCTGGCGAACAGTTCGAGGGGACACGTCACAACGTCGGCGCTGCGGTGGTCGACGAGCTCGCCGCTCGAGCGGGCACCAGGCTCCGCAAGACGAAGGCCCGGTCGCTCGCCGCGGGCGTCCTGATGAGCGAGAAGCGCGTCGTGCTCGCGTTCCCGCAGACGTTCATGAACAACTCCGGTGAGGCGGTGCGGCTGTTGGTCAAGGCCTACGGCGTTCAGGAGGCCCACCACATCGTGATCGTCCACGATGAGCTCGATCTCGACGCCGGCCGGCTGCGGCTCAAGGCCGGTGGAGGGCTCGCCGGCCACAACGGCCTCCGCTCGATCACCAACCACCTCGGCACCACCGAGTACGTCCGACTCCGGATCGGCGTCGGCAAGCCGCCTCCCTCCCAGGCCGGCTCCGACTGGGTGCTCCGCCGGCCGGGCAAGGCCGACCGGGAGGTCCTCGACGACGCCGTCGTGCGGGCGGCCGACGCGGTCGAGCAACTCGCGGCCGAAGGTGTCGAGCGGACGATGTCCACCGTGAACCAGCGCCGTCCGTGAGCACGCCGCTGAGCACCCACTCGAGCACCCGGTGAGCTTCACCCAGCTCGTCGACCTGGTCGCCGAAGACCCGGCGATCACCCGCATCGTCGGTCGGGCATCGACCGTGCTGGCCGTGGCCGATCCGGCGCGGGCGATGGCGATCGCCGGGCTGGCCAGGGCCTCGGAACGCCACCCGATCGTGGTGGTCTTCCCCACCGGCACCGAGGTCGATCGGGTCGCGTCCGACCTCGCCGTCTACCTCGGTCCCGACGACGTCCTCACCTTCCCCGCATGGGAGACACTGCCCTTCGAACGGGTCAGCCCGTCCATCGAGACGATGGGCCAGCGCCTCCGCACGATCTGGCATCTCCAGGATCCCGAGCGCTGCCCCAAGGTCGTGCTCACGTCGGTTCGGGCGCTCATCCAGCGGCTCACCCCGCATGTCGACGAGCTCGAGCCCATCGTGGTCGGTGCCGGCGACCAGGTCGACGCGGAACGGCTCGTTGAGCAACTCGTCGGCTTCGGCTATCGGCGGGAGCTGCAGGTGGAGCATCGGGGTGAGCTGGCGGTCCGGGGCTCGATCATCGACGTCTTCCCATCGACCGCCGAGGGGCCCATCAGGATCGACCTGTGGGGTGACGAGGTCGATCGACTCTGCGAGTTCACGGTCAACGAGCAGCGGTCCACCATCGACGTCGCCGAGGTGGCGATCTTCCCGTGCCGGGAGCTGCTCGTCACCGACGACGTCCGCGAGCGGGCCCGTTCGCTCGAGGCGAACGAGCCCTGGGGCCGGGAGCAGTGGCAACGTCTCGCCGACGGCGAGCTGTTCGACGGGATGGAGTCGTGGTTGCCGTGGCTCACCGACGAGATGCGGGTCCTGCCCGACCTCCTGCAGAGCGACGCCCTCGTGGTCCTCGTCGAACCCCGCCGCATGCGGGACCGTGGCAGCGACCTGCTGGCCGAGGAGGCCGATCTCGCCTCCAGCCTGGCCAGGACCTGGGGAGTCGAGCGGGTCGCCGGTGCTGGCGATGCCAGCGGCTTCCCCGCGCTGCACCTGCCGTTCGACCGCCTCCTCGCCAAGTCCGACGCACCGTCGATCACGATGACCGCCGTCCCGGAGAGTCCCGAGGTGGCGGTGATGGCCGCATCGGGCTGGGAGGCGCCAGGGGAGGCGCTCGCCTCGAGGGTGGCCAAGCTCGCGACCGACGGGGCTCGGGTGGTCGTGGCCGCCGACGGCGCCGGCTCGGCGAAGCGCATCGCCGCCGTCCTCGCCGAGTGGGGCGTCGCCCCGGTCGATCACGGCAGCGCCGTCCCCGACTCGTTCGGGCCCGGCAGCCATCTCGTCGTGACCCCGGTCAACCGTGGCTTCGTGCTCCCCGATGTGGGGGTCGCGGTGCTGGCCGAGGCCGACCTGACCGGTCGTCGGAGAGCCCACCGCCGGGCCCGACCCCGGAAGCGTCAGAGCGAACGTTTCTTCGACGACCTGAGCCCCGGCGACTACGTGGTCCACCACCAGCACGGCGTCGGGCGGTTCGCCGGCATGGTGAAACGGGCGATCGGGGGCCACGAGCGCGACTACCTGATGCTCGAGTACAAGGGCGACGACAAGCTCTACCTCCCGTCGGACCAGATCGACCTCATCCGCCGGTACTCGAGCGGCGACCAGCCGACCCTGCACCGGCTCGGCGGGTCGGACTTCGCCAAGTCGAAGGCGAAGGTCCGCTCGGCGGTGGCCGAGATCGCCCAGGAGCTGGTGGTGCTGTACCAGAAGCGGCGGTCCACCCCCGGCCACGCGTTCGCCGGCGACACGCCCTGGCAGGCCGAGGTGGAGGAGGCGTTCCCCTACGAGCTGACCGCGGACCAGGCGACCACGATCGTGGATGTCAAGGCCGACATGGAGTCGAGTGTGCCGATGGATCGGCTCGTCGTTGGCGACGTCGGCTTCGGCAAGACCGAGATCGCGCTCCGGGCGGCGTTCAAGGCCGTCCAGGACGGCAAGCAGGTCGCCGTCCTCGTACCGACCACGCTGCTCGCCCAGCAGCACTTCCAGACCTTCGCCGACCGGTTCGCCCCGTACCCGATCCGGGTGGAGGTCCTGAGTCGGTTCCTCACCACGGCCCAGGCGAAGGCGGTCGTGCAGGCCACCGCCGATGGCGAGGTCGACGTGTTGATCGGCACCCACCGCATCCTGTCCGACGACGTGGAGTTCCAGAAGCTCGGCCTGCTCGTGGTCGACGAGGAGCAACGCTTCGGGGTGAGCCACAAGGAGGCCATCAAGCAGTTCCGGTCCGACGTGGACGTGCTCACGCTGTCGGCCACGCCGATCCCCCGGACGCTGGAGATGAGCCTCACGGGGATTCGCGACCTGTCGCTGCTCAACACCCCGCCAGCCGACCGGCAACCGATCCTCACCTACGTCGGCGAGTACGACGAGCGGGCCGCCGCCGAGGCGATCCGGCGGGAGCTGCTCCGCGAGGGGCAGGTGTTCTTCGTCCACAACCGGGTGCAGAGCATCGAGAAGGTCGCAGCCGACCTGCAGAACCTCGTGCCCGAGGCCCGCATCGCGGTGGCCCACGGCCAGATGGACGAGGGGACGTTGGAGAAGGTCGTCCTCGACTTCTGGGAGGGCGCTTACGACGTGCTCGTGTGCACCACGATCATCGAGTCCGGTATCGACATGCCCACCGTCAACACGCTCGTCGTCGACCGGGCCGAGCTGCTCGGCCTCGGCCAGCTCCATCAGCTCCGCGGTCGAGTGGGACGATCCGGGCAGCGGGCCTACGCCTACCTCTTCACCCGGCCCGATGCGTCGATCTCGGAGGAGGCCTACGAGCGGCTCAAGACGATCGGTGAGGCGACCGAGCTCGGCGCGGGGTTCAAGATCGCGATGCGGGATCTCGAACTGCGGGGAGCTGGCAATCTGCTCGGCGTCGGCCAGTCGGGCCACATCGCCGCCGTCGGCTACGACCTCTACTGCCAACTCGTGATCGAGGCGGTCGCCGCCCTCAAGGGGGAGCCGATCGCCGAGCCGGAGGAGATCAAGATCGATCTCCCGGTGGCCGCCAACCTCCCGGAGACCTACGTGGCCGCCGAGTCGCAACGGCTCGAGGCCTACCGGCGGCTCGCCGCGGTCCAGTCCGAGAGCGAGGTCGACGACATCCGAGCCGAGTGGGAAGACCGCTACGGTCCCCTTCCCGAGCCGGCGGAGCGGCTGTTGGAGGCCGCGCTGATCCGGGCCCACTGCGCCCGGGTGGGGGTGCGGGAGCTGCTCACGGTGAAGGGCCCGGGGTTCGGCGGCCCCGAGCTGATCGCGAAGCTCGGACCGGTCAGACTCAAGGTCAGCCAGGAGGTCCGCTTCAACCGGCTCTTCGGCAACGGTGTGTGGAAGCCGAACGAGTACGGCGGTGACGGCGGCCAGCTCCAGGTCGGGCTGAAGCGGGCCGACAACGTGGCGGCCGACCTCATCACGTTCTTCGAGACGATGTTCCCCGAGGACTGACTGACGCCGATCTCGGATCGCCAGTGGTCGACATCGTTCGACATCGGCCAATCCGCAACCCGTGTCGCTCCGAATCTTCATCACGACGGTTGAAAGGAACCAATCGATGAAGAAGCGACTTGCAGCGGTGATGGCTGCCAGCTCGGCCCTGCTCCTGACCGCAACCCCGGCCAGCGCCTCCCACGAGGGATCGGTCTACGAGGGGACGCTCGCGGAGCTCAACGGCTCCGGAGGGTCTGGCTCGGCGACGGTGACGATCGCCGACGACGGCGAGACGATGACGATCGACCTCTCGGCGACCGGCCTGAACCTCGACGGACCCCACGCCATGCACCTCCACGGGATCGTCGAGGGCGACGATGTCCTGGCCTCGAGCTGCCCGACGATGGCCGACGACACCGACGGTGACGGGACGCTGACCGTCCTCGAGGGAGCCCCCAAGTACGGCGGCGTCCAGGTGAGCCTCACCACCGAGGGCGACACCACCCCGGGCTCGGCGCTCGCCGTCGACCGGTTCCCCGCCGGGACGTCGATCGACTACTCCCGGGCCGAGATCCCGATCCCCGATGCGCTGAAGCCGAACGTCGGCATGCTCCACGTCGTGGTCCACGGGATCGACGAGAACGGCAACGGCGAGCTCGACCTCGACCAGGAGGAGCGGTCGTCGCTCGACGACGAGCTCCCCCGGGAAGCGACCGCTCCGGCCCTGTGCGGCACGCTCGCCATCCAGGCCACAGGACCGGTCCAGACCGGAGCGGGCGGCCTCGTCGACGACACCCCTGACGGGGACCTCGATGGCGTCGGCGGTGCCACGCTGCCAGCCGCCGCTGGCCTCGCTGCGGTCGCCGTTGGGGCCCTGACGGTGGGTGCCGCCCGCCGGCGCCCGGCCACGGTCCGCTGATCGTCCCGGTCTGGATGATCGGAAGCGATCGATGAATCTCGGAGGTCGGCTCGCCCTCGGGTTGGCAGCCATGACGGTCATCGTCGGGTGCGGCCGCGATCCCGCTGCACTCGACGCAACCGTTGCGGTGCCGGAGGAATCCGGTTCCATGGTCGGGTCGACCTCCGAGCGGAACGGGCCCACCGGCTCGCCGATCGACGACTCGACCGCACCCGCAGCCGTCGCCGACGCCGACGCGGAGCGGGAGGCGGGCGCCGCAGCTCCCGGCGACGGGACGCCAGCATCGTTCCCTGTCGGGATCGAACCGACCCATCTCACGATTCCGTCGGTCGGTGTCGACGCCGACGTGATCGACCTCACGCTGTCGGGACCGGAGCCGGAGGTGCCTGACGATTTCGCCCAGACGGGTTGGTATCACCAGACCCGTGAGCCGGGTGAGATCGGCCCGGCTGTCATCGCCGGCCACATCGACTCCGTCGATGGTCCCGCGGTGTTCGCCCGGCTCGACGAACTGGGCGTCGGCGACGAGATCATCGTCGAGGCCGACGACGGCGAGCAGCGCCGCTTCGTGGTGACCGGCTCCGGGCAGTACCCGAAGGGTGCCCTCCCCGTGGAGGTGTTCGGGTTCGGCGAGCCGGTGCCGGAGCTCCGGCTGATCACCTGCGGTGGCACGTTCGATCGATCGACCGGTCACTACCGCGACAACTACGTCGTCTACGCAACGCTCGACGGCTGAGGGGCCCGGCGAGCCGTGCTCGCCGTTTGCTGTGGGGAGCGGGGCAGGGCATGGTTGCACCATGACCGAGACCGGAACCGACACCTCAACCGGCGAGCGACAGGTCCACCTCGCCGGCGCCCCGATCGACTGGAACTCGCTCGTGGCCGACCTCAACCGACTCCTCCGGCTGCGGACCACCCCGATCGGGATGAAGCTGTTCGAGACAGCGGCAGAGATGGAGGCCGTGCCCAAGATCCGACGACCGCGAGCGATCCACACCACCGATCAGATCGTGGGGATGGCGTCCCGGCTCAACTGGACGGTTGGCATCACGAACGACGACCTCGTCGGTGCCCAGTGTGGTGCGGTGATCGGCCTCCACCCCCAGGACGAGAAGTGGCTGTCCGGCGACCGCATGGCCGGTGTGTGGTTCGAGACCCTCGAGGACTCCTCGGCCCACCAGCACGCCATGCACACCGTGCCGTTCGGTACCTACGAGGCGATGGCGGTGTCGCCACTCGTGACCGGCCGCCTCGACCCGCCCGACATCTGTCTCATCTATGCCACCCCAGCCCAGATGATCCTGCTCATCAACGGGCTCCAGTGGTCGGGCTACCAGAACTTCGAGTGGGGCTGCGTCGGCGAGTCGGCCTGTGCCGACTCGTGGGGCCGGGCGTTGAAGCTCAAGGAGCCGAGCGTGTCGATCCCGTGCTTCGCCGAGCGTCGCTACGGCGGCGTGCAGGACGACGAACTGCTCATGGCGACGCCGCCCGAGTTCCTGCCGAAGGCGATCGCCGGCCTCGAGGCCCTCTCCGGCAACGGCCTCCGCTACCCGATCCCGCCCTACGGCATCCAGAACGACGCCCAGGCAGGCCTCGGCCACTCCTACGATTGACCGGAAACCCTCGAAATTCGTGGAGTTTGCAGCGGGAGCCGCTGCAGGCGCCACGAATTTCGAGCATTCGGGGGTGCGTCGGACGATTAGCATCGGCCGGTGACCGTCGATCAGGCCCGCTTGTTCGTGTGGTCGGGCCTGATCTGGCAAGGTGCGCTCCGGGCGTACTGGGTGTCGCTGGTCGTCCGCATGACGATCGAGCTCGAGCTTCCGAGCCTGCAGCTCGTGCTCCTGGGAACCGCGATGGAGACGGCGCTCCTCGTCGCCGAGGTGCCGACGGGCGTCGTCGCCGATGCCTTCAGCCGGAAGTGGTCGGTCGTGGTCGGCTTCGTCGGCGTCGGCGGGGCCCAGATCGCCGCTGGCGTGGTGGACACGTTCGCTGCGCTCGTCGTCGCCCAGATCGTGTGGGGGGTGGCCTACACGTTCCGATCGGGGGCCGAGACAGCCTGGGTGACCGACGAGCTGGGCGGCGCTGAACGGGTGGAGCCGCTCATCCTCCGCCGGGCTCGGCTCCAGCTCGTCGTCTCGATCTTCTCGATCGCCGGGGGAGTGCTCCTCGCCAGGGTCACGAGCCTGTCGACCTCGATCGTCGCCACCGGCGTGGTGCTCGTCGTCGCCGGCGCAGTCCTGGCGCTGGCGATGCGAGAGCACGAGTTCGAACCGGTCGGCGCCCTCACGTCGCTCGTCGGTGGCGCAGCGGCCCTCCGAGCGACGCTCACCGCCGGCTCCCGGGCCGCCTGGTCGCGTCGGTCGCTGCGGACACTCGTGCTCGTCCTCGTGCTCAGCGGCCTGGCCGGCGAAGCCGTCGACCGGCTCGATGTCCGGCGCCTCGACGACCTCGGCCTCGCCACACGGCTCGACGAGGTGCTCGTCGTCGGCATCATCGCCGCTGCCCAGGCTGCGATCGGGGCGGCGCTGCTGTGGTGGAGCCAGCCCCGCCTGCTCGGCGTGCGGGTCACCGCCGGCCTCGGGGTGATGCTGCTGTTGAGCGCAGTCGGGATCGCGGTGCTCGGACTGGTCGCGGTGCTGCCCGCGGCGATGGTGGGGCTGGTCGCCCAGGGCGGCCTCCGGTCGGCCGCCCGGCCCCTCGCGGTCACGTGGACCAACGCCCACGCCCCGTCGCATGTGCGGGCCACCGTCCACTCGTTCGTGGAGCAGGCCAGCTCGGTGGGCGAGATCGGGGGAGGGGTCGCCTTGGGAACCATCGCTGCGCTCACCACCGTTCCGACGGCGATGACCGCGTCGGTCGCACTGCTCGCAGCCGCCGGCCTCGTCGCCTTCAGCGGTGCCCGCACCTGGGCCGGCTGACCAGCCCGCGCCTCCCCGGTTCCGGCCGCCAGGGCTCCTCGGCCCGCCGGGGCCGGTACCGTTCCGGCGATGTCGATCCAGCCGCCCCCCTCGCACGGTGCGCCGATCGGTGTGGTGCTGTTCGACATGGGCGGGGTCGTCGTGGAGCTCGGCCCGCTCGACGAGCTGCTCGGGTGGACCATGCCGGCCGACGAGTTCTGGCCGCGATGGCTGGCCAGCCCCGCCGTCCGGGCGTTCGAGCGGGGGCGCTGCACCGTCGACGAGTTCGCCGTCGACCTCCGGGCCGAGTTCGAGCTGCCCCTCGGCGAATCCGACGTGGTGGAGCGGTTCGCCCGGTTCCCCCGTGGCTTGTTTCCGGGGGCGGCGGCGATGGTGGAGGAGGTTCGCCACCGGGTGACGACCGCCGTGTTGAGCAACACGAACGCACTGCACTGGGAGACCCAGATCGACGCGCCGACGATCGCCGGCCTGTTCGATCGGCGCTTCCTCTCCTATGAGCTCGGCCTGGTGAAGCCCGACGCCGACATCTTCCAGCGGGTCCTCGCCGATCTCGCCAGACCGGCCGAGACGGTGCTCTTCCTCGACGACAACCAGATCAGCGTCGACGCCGCCCGCCGGGAGGGGCTGCGAGCCCACCGGGTCTGGGGTGTCGGGGAGGCCCGTGCCGTGCTGGGACGGTACGGGCTCCTGGGGGCCGTTCCCCCGGGGTGACTGGAATCAGGCTTCGCCCACTCGTAACGTGGTGTTGGGTAAGGCGACACAGGGGTTGCGACCGAGAGACACGATGCAGGTGCTGGCGACGCACCGGTGGCATGGGGCCGTCGTAGGTGCCGTACAGCGGCCGGCGTCTTCGGTGATCCCACCGTTAGGAGGAGGAAGTCATGGGTTGCGGCTCTCGTGCACGCGCCGGGCGCGCCCCGCTGAGGGGGGCACGGGCGGTCGTCTTCGGACTGGTGGCCGCGCTCGGGGCGTTGACGGTCCCGGCGCCGTCTAGTGCGGCCCAGGAGGACCCGGCAGCCGACCAACGGGTCGTGAAGCTGCGAGCCGACTACCGGATCGAGCCCGACCAGGGCGAGGTGCAGGTGGTGGAGGAGATCACGGTGAGCAACGTTCGGGGGAGCACCCGGAGTGGTTCGGTGGTCACGTCGTACTTCTGGACCGGGCACACGATCTGGACACCGGCCGATGCCGAGGACCTGTCGATCGCCGTGGAGGGCGAGCCGTTGGTGTTCGAGGTGGTCGAGACGATCCAGGGGGTCGACATCATCTCGGCCGACTACCGCCGGAACCTCGAGTTCGGCCAGACCCGGGTGATCGACGTGACCTACACGCTGCCCACCTACCCGCCGGGGGAGGGCGATCGCCGGATAAACGACGCGTTCTTCGACCTCGAGCTCCTGATCTGCTGCAACTTCGAGGAGGTCGATCTCACCGTCTCGATCCCGAGCTCGTTCGAGGTCGACGTGCCGATCAACCTGCCGTTCGAGCCTCGATCGGCAGGAGCCCGGCAGGAGTACGTCTTCACCGAGAGCGAGGAGCAGAGCGGCCAGTTCACCGAGCTGATCCTCACCGACTGGTACGGCCTCGACGAGGCGGGCTTCGCAGCCACACCGTTCCCGGTGGGTCCAGGAACGGTCGAGATCGTGGCGCCGCCCGACGATGCCGCCTGGAGCACGGACACGTCGACGCTCGTCGGCGACGTGGCAGCGGAGCTCGAGGCGCTCACCGGCTCGCCCGCCACGCTCGACGGCGCCCAGTTCCGCCAGGGCCTCGACACCAACTTCGATCGGTGGGGGTCAGACGGACCGTTCGACGAGCCGATCGTGGTTCCCCGCGACTACGACGAAGCGGCGCTGGCGATCACGGTCGCCAAGGCCTGGCTGCGCGACGGACCGTTCGATGACATCGACATCGAACGGGGCCTCGCCGCCGACCTCGGCACCGAGGCGCTCCGCCGGGTCACCGGAACCGAGACCGACCCGACCGAGCCGACGGGGGGTGGACTCACCGACCTCGTCAGCGACGAGCGGGCGTTCTGGGTGGTCCGCCAGCTCTCCGACGAGCTCGGCTACGACTCGCTTCGAGCCCTGCTCGGGATGGCGGCCAACGGCGAGACCGCCTATGTGGGCGACGCCGAGCCCGAGCAGAACGTGACGATCCCCAACGACTGGCGGCGGTTCGTGGATCTCGCCGAACAACGGCTCGGCTCCGAGATCATCGCCGACCTGGCCGCCCAACACCTCGTCGACGACGTCGAGGCGGCCGCGCTGACCACCCGCAACGAGACCGTCGCCGACTACGAGCGCCTCGTGGAACGGGCCGACGGGGTGGCCCCGCTCGGCATCCGGAACCACCTCACGAACTGGGAGTTCGCCGAAGCCGAACCGCTGCTCACGAGGGCGAGCAGCGTGCTCGACGAGCGCGATCGCGTGGCGGCGCTCGCCGAGTCGAAGGGGGAGGACCCCGCCGTCCCACTCGGGGAGCTGTGGGCCGGCGCGGTGTCGGTCGACGACCTCGACGCAGTCGAAGCCCAGATCCTGCAGCGGGAGAGCGATCTCAACAGCAGCGGACTCCTGCGGAATGCGCTGATCGGGCTCGGTGCCCTGCTCCTCGTCGGGGCGGCGGCGGGAGGCGCGCTGCTGCTCAGCCGCCGGAACAAGCAGGCGACCCCGGCCACCGTCGGCGGTCTCGACCCGTCGCTCAGCGGACTCCCGGCCCCTCCGCCCGGGTTCGGTGGCGGCCCCCCAGCGCCGGCGCCCCCGGCCACCGCCCCACCTTCGTCGACCGGGCCGGTCGATCCCGCGACCCTCCCCGCGCCCCCGGCCGGCGCCACGATCGACGTGGCCAACCTCCCCCCGCCGGGAACGCCGGCCGGCATCGATCTGACGAGCTTCCCGGCTCCTATGGGCGCTCCTACGAGCCCGGCCGTCGATCCCGGTCCGGCCCCGGAGCCCGGCGCAGCCGTCGAGGGTGGTCCGACCGCCGATCCCGGCGCGGCCCCCGAGGCCCCGACGGTCGCCGCGACCGGGGAGGCCGAGCAGGAACCGTCGAGCCCGGAGTCCGCCGACGCGTCGGACGACGCCGGACCCGGGGAACCACCGGTGGAGCGCGCGGCGAGAACCGTGGTGGTCGACCGGCCGGACGGCCCGCCCGACCAGAGCGCCCCTGACCCCGCCGGTCAGGAGTAGCCGATGGAGAGCAGGTTCTCGACCGGCTCGTAGAGCTCTTCGAGGTAGGTCACGTCGTCGTCGTCGAGGGTGATCTCGCACGCCGCCACGAGCTGGTCGAGCTGGCTGATCTTCGACACGCCAACCACCGGTGCCGTCACCTCCGGCTTGTTCAGGAGCCACGCGAGCGACACCTGCGCCGGCGTGTGACCGAGCCGCTCGGCCACCTCCACGACACGCGACGCGATCTCGAAGTCACGTCGGCCCCGATAGAGGCCCTCGGTGCGGACCCGATCCTGGCCCGACGACCGGCTCGTCGATCCCTCGTCGAAGCTCCCGCGGTAGCTGCCGGCGAGGATGCCTCGTGCCAACGGCGACCACGGCATCAGCGCGACGCCCGAGCGCTCGCAGTACGGGTTCATCTCCCGCTCCTCTTCGCGGTAGATGAGGTTGTAGTGGTTCTGCATCGACACGAACTTCGTCCACCCGTGCCGCTCGGCGGTGAGCTGGAGCTCGACGAACTGCCAGGCGAACATCGACGAGCCCCCGAGGTAGAGGACCTTGCCGGCCTTCACCACATCGTGGAGCGCCTCCATCGTCTCGGTGATCGGCACCTCGACGTGGCCTCGCACGCCGTGCGGATGGCGGTGGATGACCAGCTGGTCGATGTAGTCGACGCCGAGGCGCCGCAGCGACGCGTCGACCCCCTCCACGATGTGCTTGCGGGACAGGCCGCCCTGGTTCGGGCCCGGACCCATCGGCATGGAGATCTTGGTGGCCAGCACGTACTGATCGCGGGGGAGGAGCTCGCGCAGGAGCGCACCGACCACCTCCTCGCAGGCCCCCTGGCCGTAGATGTCGGCGGTGTCGAAGTAGAACAGGCCGTGGTCGATCGCGGCCTGGAAGATCGGCCGGGCCTCGTCGATGTCCAGCGTCCAGTCGCCCTGGTGGCCCCGACCCGGAACGCCGAAGTTCATCGTGCCGAGGCACAGCTCCGACACCCGCAGGCCCGAGTTCCTCCCGAGCTGGATCGACCTCAACATCGCACACTCCTCCCGGCCCGCCGGGCCACCTCGCCCGGTGACCCTACTCGCTGGCCGCTGCCACGACCTCTTGGGACCCCGGCCCGCCGCCCGGCTATGTTGCCGGTCATGAAACTCGGGATGAGCATCAACTACGTCGGCGACTTCGCGAAGTCGGTCGATCACGTCGTCGACATGGAGGCGGCAGGGCTCGACGTCGTCTGGGTCGCCGAGGCCTACAGCGTCGACGCGGTGAGCCAACTCGGCTATCTCGCAGCGAAGACGAGCAGCGTGGAGATCGGGTCGGGCATCCTCAACGTCTACTCGCGGACTGCATCGGCCATGGCCCAGACCGCCGCCGGGCTCGACATGGTCAGCGACGGCCGGTTCATCCTCGGTCTTGGCGCCAGCGGACCGCAGGTGATCGAGGGCTTCCACGGCGTCCCCTACGACAAGCCGATGGCTCGAATCCAGGAGTACATCGACGTCGTCCGCATGACGTTGCGACGCGAACGGGTGATCTACGACGGCAAGACGGTGACCGTGCCGCTGCCCGAGGGCGAGGGGACCGGCCTCGGGAAGCCGCTCAAGCTCATCAACCACCCGGTCAGGAGCGAGATCCCGATCTGGTGGGCCTCGCTGATGCCGCTCTCGGTTCGAGCGACCGCGCGGTCGGCCGACGGCTGGCTGCCGGTGTTCTTCGTTCCCGACGAGTTCCAACGGGTGTGGGGCGACGACCTCAAGGCCGGGACCGCCGACCGGGACCCCGCGCTGGGCCGGCTCGACATCGGTGCCGGCTCAACGGTGGCGATCGGGGAGGAGTACGTGGGGGAGCGAGCCGACGCCGTCTACGACCTGGCCCGACCCACTACCGCCCTGTACTGGGGTGGCATGGGCGCTCGCGACAAGAACTTCTACAACACGATCGCGAGGAAGTACGGCTACGAGGCCGAGGCGATCGAGATCCAGGACCTCTACCTCGACGGCAAGAAGGAGGACGCCGCGGCGGCCGTCCCCCGCGACTTCCTCGAGCGCTCGAGCCTCGTCGGTCCACCCTCGCTGGTGAAGGAGCGGCTCGGGGTGTGGAAGGAGGCGGGCGTCAGCGTACTCAACGTGAACATCGCCCCCGGCCAGGATCGGGCGGCCACGCTCGCCACCCTGCGCGATCTCGTCGACGATGCCTAGGGGGGCTCAGAGGCGGGTGACGCTCTCGAACACGAAGGTTCGACGACCCAGCGCCACCGTGTCACCCGGTGACAACGGCACCGCCTGGTTCGGCGTGATCTGATTCCACCGCTCGTACTGGGCGTCCCAGATGAACGTGCCGTTCGTGGAGTTGAGATCCACGATGTGGACCAGCCACTCGATCAGTCGGATCTCGGCGTGCCGGCGGGACAGGGTCTCGTTGTTGTCCTGGACCGTCAACGGCGCCGTGTGTGGCGCTGTGATCTCGCCGGGCTCACGGCCGACCACGTAGTTCCGGTCGAGCCCGAACGTGGAGCCGTCGTCGAAGACCACGAAGCCGAGCGTTGGCCGCGACCCCGGGACCAGGTTGTGGGTCACGTGGACCATCGAGATGCCACACACCATGCAGAACGCGGCCGCCGGGTTGTTGAAGTGCTCGCGGCTGCAGACGATCCCCTGCACGATGACGCCACCCGCCGCCACGTCGGTGGGTACCGCGAGCTCGGCAGCGCCGGGCACCGGCGGGGCGGCCACCGGCAGCGCCTCACCGGGCGGGGACTGTCCCCCGGCGTCGGCTGCAGGGCGGGGCGGGACGGTGACGGCCGGATCGTCCGGCCGGTCGACCGGCTGCTCCGATCCACCGGCGGGGCGCTCGGCGGTGGGCACGTCGAGGCGGGGGTTGCGCTCCGCTACCGGCAACGGGGTGCGCTCGAGGGTGGCCGGTTCGGTCTCGACACCGAAGAGGAGCACCGACCGGAACGGCGCCTCGACCTTCGCCGGCTCCTGATCGGGAGGAGTGGCGACACCCGGCGAGCTCACCGTGGGTGGATCGAGCGGTGGCGGTGCGCTCGGTCCGCTGGTGGGACGGCCCGCACCGCCGAGGCTGATGCCGGCGCCGGGGGCCACCCCCCGCCGCAGATCGAACGGTGCGAACGGTTCGCCGGCGGTGCCGTCGGCCGATCGGAGGGTCAGCCGATCCCCGGCCGTGATCTGCTGCTCGTTCGGGCCGTCGGTCCCGGTGAGCACCACCTCACCGTCGACGAGCACCTCGACCGGCCCGTGGGCCAGGGCCATCGGGCCACCGGTGGCGGCCATCAGGTAGGCGGCCCCGGTCAGTGTCGACTGGTCGATCGTCAGCTCCCGGATCGCCCGGACGACGTCGGCCGGATCGGGACTGCTGCCGAGCTCGGCGAACATCGTCTCCATCGCGCTCTGGTGGGCGGCGTCGGCCGGGATGAGGGCCACGACGCCGGGCCAGCGGGCGACGACACCCGACCCGGGGTGGATCACGCCTGGATGGCGGTCGATGTCGGTCATGCCGACTCTTCCCGTGACAACGTGGTGGCGATCGCCCGCACCGAATCGGCGAACTCCCTGGCGGTCGACGGGCGGTCGACCGGGTCGGTCGACAGGGTGGTCGAGATCAGCGTCCGCTCGTCGTCCCGGAGGGTGTCGTTGAGCGTCGGCTGCTCGCTCAGCAGGTAGCGGAGCGCCTGCAACAGACCGCTGTCCGGCAGGTTCGGGTAGATCGGCCGGCCGGTGAGCACCTTGTGCATCGTGGCTCCGAGCGCCCAGATGTCGGTGGCCCGCGACGCGTTCTGGCCCTGGATCAGCTCCGGTGCGAGGTACTCGATCGAGCCGATGTGGTCGAGGCCGGTGACGGTCTGACCCGGCTTGAGGACCTGCGTGAGACCGATGTCGCCGAGCTTGGCCCTGTCGCCGTCGATCAGGATGTTGCCGGGCTTGATCGCCCGGTGGGCCATGCCGGCCTCGTGCAGGGCGTGGGCCGCGGTCGCCGCGTCGGCGAGCGCAGCGAGCACCGATGCCCTGGTGAACGGTCTGGCCGGTTGCGCCAGCGACCCGTCGGCGAAGTACCGCCCGGCGTAGTAGAGGATCCCGCCCTGCTGACCGACGTCGTACAGGGGGACCAGCTCAGGGCACGAGATCGAGGCATAGAGCTGCAGCTCGGCCGATAACCGGTCGAAGTCGGCTTCGCTGGCGTTGTGGTCGAGCGTCTTGACGGCCACCTGGTCGTCGTCGATGCCGAGACGCTCCGGGCACCGCGCCAGCCAGAACGAGCCGTGGTTGCCTTCGCCGAGCGGTCGGATGAACTCGTAGTCGGCGATCCCGGTCATCACAGGATCCGACCCCCCTGGAATCGCCAGCGCAGCAGGAAGATCCGCAGCGGACCGTTGGCGAAGAGCCACACCACGATCCAGGTGGACACGAAGTGGAGGAAGAACGTCAGCGCGCTCGGGCCGACCAGCGCGTCGACGATGAGGAAGGCGAGCAGCCCCTCCGGCAGGCCGACGAGCAGGCCGAGCAGGATCGGCCAGTCCTTCTCCCACCGGTACTGCTGGATCCCGTGGTAGACGAGCTCCCACCCGATCCCCACGATCGCCACCACGATGAGGGCGATGATCGTCGCCCGGTAGGTGGCCGAGATGCTGGCGCCACCCTTGGGGAGGATAGGGACGACGAGCAGGGTCCACAGGACACCGACGGTGCCGAGCATCAGGAATCGGGTCTGGATTCGCCCCAGCAGCGTTGGCGTCATCGTCTCCCAATCGGGTCGGTGGTCGCACCGGTCTGCAGCGATGCCCCGCACATCGTAACCAGACTCGACCGGCCCCACCGCTGCGCCCGACCGGCCCGGACGTCAGTTCGGAATCGGCCGGTTGCGGGCCCACCGGAGCCACTCCCGAACCGAGCGGCCGACGCCGATGCGGTCGCCGAAGCCGATCGACGCGAGATCGTCGGCGATCTGGATCGCGGCGTACTGCAGACCGAGGAACGAGTCGACGCCGGCGTAGTACCCGCCGAGCGTTGCCGAACCGGAGGCGTACAGCCGACCCGGCTCGTTCCTGGTGCCGCGGACCTCGAAGGTCCGCTCGACGTCGAGCCGTCCGTAGGGGTTGCGGGTCGCCCCGGCGTGCGAGAGCAGGTCGGCGAGGAGACGGTGCTCGGAGATGTCCGACTCGAGACCGGTGGCGTCGATGATGAAGTTGGCCCCGAGCTGGACCGAACGGTGCTCCGGGTCGACGATGGTGGTGGTGATCGTCTGGTTCGGCCCCGGCTCGACCGACGACACCTGACCGATCCACTGCTGGTAGTAGCCGCCCTTGCGGCCGTTCTCCAACAACGCCTCCCAGGGTCGGCGGAAGGGCGTGTTGGTGCCCCCCATTCTGGAGATCAGGTCGGCCCGCTCCTGACCCTCGAGTTGCTCGAGCTTGTCCTTGAGCTGACCGCCCCAGGCCGCCTTCGGGAAGTTGAATCCCTGGTAGGCGAAGCCGTTCTTCCCCTTCCGGCGGAACCTGGGGTCGTCGCCCTGCGGGCTGTGGACGTAGTTCCGGAACAGGTGGAGCACGGTCGTCTGGGCACCCCGCTGCTCCCGGTCCTCGAGAAGCCGGACGAGGATCCGGGAGGCGACGATGCCGCTGCCGCGCACCATCACCGTGCTCGGGCGCCGGAGGAGCTCCTCGTACACGTAGTCGTGCGGTTCGTAGGCGTTGACGACGCGGCTGAAGTCGTTGTGGGTCTGGCGGTACTGCTGGAGATCGGGGAGGAACTTCACGCCCGGGTAGCCGACGGCGAGGTGGACGTGGCTCGACCGGTACACGACCCGCTTCGTCGGCGGTGAGCCGGGCGGTGGCCGCGTCCCGCGGGGCGGGGTGAGCACCGTGAAGTAGCCGCCGCCGTGGCGGGGACGGACCATCCGCACGAGCCCCTTCACCACCATGTTCTGCCAGCCGATGCGGGTCGCCTCCTTGGCGACCGACTCGTACACGTGGCCCGAACGGGGTGTCCAGAAGTCGGCGAGGAGCGGCTCGGTCACGACGTTGAGCCACGGCTCGAGCTTGTTGCGGAGGCCCTTGGCCGACCAGCCCTCGCGCAGTGCGTAGCTCGGAAAGCCCCAGATGTTGTCGATCGTCGACGCCGAGTCGGAGCGGAGCCGCTCGTGGATCGGGATCTGGGAGTTGTCGGCCAGGAACTTGTAGGTCTGCTCAGGTCGGTCGATCGTGGTCAGCACCTTGATCGCGTTCGACGGGATCCCGGCGATCCGGAGCACATCGACCATGGCCAGCGAGCCGAGCCCACCGCCGACGGACACGAAGGGTACGTCGACCATCGGGAGGCGGGCCGCCTGCACGTCCTGGTCGGTCCACCGGCGGGCGCTGATCAGGTCGGGGGTGAGATCGGCTTCGGTCATTCGGGAAGGTTGTCCTCCAACAGCAACGAGCTCAGCATCGTCTCCACCGCCCGGTCGTCACGATTCGCCACGATCTGGATCCGCACCACCGCGGTGAGCTCCTTCTCCTCGTCGAAGTAGGCGATGTGCACCAGCCGGGTGTCGCCGCCGTCGCAGTCGGCGAAGCGCTCCACCCGGCCGGGCAGCGGGAAGGAGATGTTCGTTCGACTGACCGAGGTGCAGCCTGGCTCCTCGTAGCCGTCGAGCACGAAATCGAGCGCGGTGTCGAGGTCGGTGATGGACGCGGCGCGGAGCCGGCCCACGGTGGCCTGTACGCCGGGGACCTCGGAGGTGCCGAGGAACCCGTCCTCGAGGAGTGGCGCAGCGGCGAGTTGGGGCAGGTCGTTGCTGCCGATCCTCGTGTCGCGGTCGTCCCACACGGTCGGGACGTCGATCGTGATCGACCCGGTGTCATCGGCGATCGTGTCGAAGTCCACATAGTCGCCGCCGTCGTCAGCGCCACCGTCGTCGGTCGTGTCGGTGCCGCCGGCCTCGGTGCTCGTCGCAGTTCCGTCGACCGTCGCTGTCGTGCCGGTTCCCGCCTCGCCGTCGTCGTCGCCTCCGAAGGCGAGGAACGCGCCGCCGATCGCGGCGAGGGCCACCACCGCGATCACTGCTGGGATGAGCCAGCGTGGGAGACCGCCAGCCGAAGGGTCGGGGAGGGGACCGCTCGTCGACGCGCCGGTGTGGGCGACGTCGGGCGGCCGGGTGCCAGCTCCGGCTCGGACCTCGCCCGAAACCGTCGGTGGGGCCCACGTGGACGGGTCGTGTTGTCCCGAGACGATCGTCTCGCGGGAGATCGATGCCGCTCCGGAGTCGATCACCGTGGGGGGCGAGGCAGCGGGTTGGGCCGGTGTGGGCGACTCGTTCGGGGGCGCAGAGGCCGGTGGGGCGGCGCCCGGCGGGGCCGGGTCCGGTGGCGTGGACTCCGGTGCCGTCGAGTCCGGTGGGGGCGACCCGGTGGCGAGGCCCTCGTCGGTGTCGGGCGAGGTGACGAGCGTCGGCGGGGCGGTCTGACCCGGAAGGGCCTGCTCGTCGGTGATCGGCGGGAGGGTGTCGCCCGGGGTGGGCCGGTGGGGGCTCCGGCCGGTCGGTGCCGGGAGTGGCTCTGCCGACGAGTCGGGGAACGGGATGTAGCCCGAGCGGCCAGGCCCGCCCTCCGGGCCCGCCGTCTCGATCGGGATCGTGGTCGGGGCGAGCCCGAGCTGCCGCTGCATGTCGGCGAGGAGCTTCCCCAGCTCGACGGCGGTGGCCGGCCGCTCGTCGGGATCCTTCGCCATGGCCCGCTCGATGACGTCGTACAGGGGACCCGGGAGCTGGGTCTCGGGAAGGCGAGGCACCGGGTCGCGGGCGATCCGGGCCAGGATCGGCACCATCGACTCGTCGTCGGGCCTGATGAACGGTGGCGTGCCGGCTATCAGCTCGAACATCGTGGAGGCCAGCGAGTACACGTCGGAGCGGGCATCGGGTCGGGCCCCGTTCACGATGTCCGGTGGCGCATGCGACAAGCTGGCCGTCACCACCGAGCTCTTGGTCTCCGGGGCACCCTGCAGCCTGGCGATGCCGAAGTCGCACAGCTTGGCGTTGCCGAGGCCCGAGAGGAGGATGTTCGCCGGCTTGATGTCGCGATGGAGAACACCGGCCCGGTGGGAGGTCTCGAGCGCGCCGCTGAGCTGGACGCCGAACATGGTGGCCTCCTCCCAACCGAGCGGCCCCGCCTTGGCGAGACGGTCTGCCAGCGAACCGCGGTGGAGGAACTCCATGACCAGGTAGGCGTGCCCCGCGGTCGTGTAGCCGCCCCGGTAGATCGTGACGATGTTCGGATGGCCGGACAGTCGACCCATGGCCCGCCGCTCCCGCTCGAAGCGGTACTGCGCAGACTCGTCGAGGTTGCCCGAGAGCACCTTCACTGCGACCGTCCGGCCGAGATCCTCCTCGACCGCCCGGTAGACGACACCGAAGCCGCCGGCGCCGATCTCCTCGGCATCGGTGATGCCGGAGATGCCGAGCTCGATGGGTCCGCTGGGTCGCCGATTCACGAGCGGACGTCTCCGGAAGTCGATCGTTGGACGTGGCGCGTCCGGACGATGTCGTGTCGGTTGTCGCTCATCGATCCGTCATCGATCCGTTGTGTCCCATCTTCGCCGGGCCCGCCGCGTCGCAGCCGCGGTCGTCGACCCGTGCCTGCGGTCGGCGCAGCCCACAGGCGCAGTGCACGGTGCAGTGCAGTCCACAGTATTGCGACCTCCCCTCCTCATGGCACGTCGCTACGCTAGTCGGCCCTGAGCCCGTCGCCCGCCGTTCGACCGGGACGGGTCCTGGCGTGGACCGTTCGCACTCGCTGGTAGGTTTCCACGGCACCGAAACAGAAAGTGGGAACCATGGGCGTTTTCGATTTCGTGAAGGAAGCCGGCGCAAAGATCGGTATCGGCGACTCGAAGGAAGAGAAGGAAGAGCAGGCGAAGGCAGAGGCTGCAGCGGCGAAGGCCGCTTCCGACGAGCGGGCGGCGGCGATCGCCGAGCGGGTCAAGAACCGCAAGGCGGCCCAGGCTCGCGAGGAACGCATGGAGCGGCTCGAGGAGTCGAAGAAGGCGCGCGGGCTCGAGAACTACATCAAGGAGCTCGGCTTCGACATCGACGGGCTCGACGTCCGCTTCGACGACGGGCTCGCCACCGTGTCCGGCAAGGCGGCAGATCAGGACACCCGCGAGAAGGTCATCCTGGCCATCGGCAACACCGAAGGTGTCGGGCAGGTCCAGGACGACATCGAGGTGCCCGAGGGCGCGGCAGGGGAATCAGACCTCCACGTGGTGGTCAAGGGCGACACGTTGAGCAAGATCGCGCAGACCTACCTCGGCGACGCCTCCAAGTACCCGGCGATCTTCGAGGCGAACCGACCGATGCTGACCGATCCCGACCTCATCTACCCGGGACAGGTCCTGCGCATCCCCGCGGCCTGACGCCGAGCGGGGGCCCGGCTGGTCGTCATGCCCCCGTCGAAGACAGAGATGCAACCGGAGGGGAAGGGGTGCGCACCGCTCGGCGGGGCGCACCCCTTCCCCGTTCCGGACCGGAGGAACATGGACGACATCGAGTCGCAGGCGTTGTTGGCCCGCCATCTTCCCATCCTCCACTTCGACCAGCGGGAGCTCTTCTACCCCACCGCGGTCGACGGCTTCGTCGCCAACAGTGCACTCGTCGTGGCGGGGACCGAGACCGCCCCGGCGGGCAACGTCTCGGTCGAGAACCTCGGTCACGAGCTCGGAGCCGACGTCCATCTGCGGTTCGTCTCCGACGCCGACCGTCGATCGGTCGTGCGGGAGGAGGCCCGGCGCTTCGCCCGCAAGCTCCTCGGGCCGAGGCTCGGCCGTGTCGGCTATTTCGGCCGAAGCCTCGATGCCCTCTTCCTCGCGAGCGTGGCCGTGCGGCCGACCACGCCGCGCCTCACCACGGTCGCCGCGGCGCTGAAGGCGGAACGCCACGGGCTCCACGCCGAACCGACCTGCTACGGGCGGGTGGTGGAGGTCGGCGACTGGCTGGTCCTCCACTACTGCTTCTTCTACGTCATGAACGACTGGCGCTCCGGCTACCGGGGAGTCAACGACCACGAGGGTGACTGGGAGCAGGCGTGGGTGTACTGCGACCCTGGCGATCACGCCCCGGTCTGGGTCGTGGCCTCGAGCCACGAGAACACCGGGTCCGACCTCCGCCGTCACTGGGAGGACACCGAGCTCGTCCGTCTCGACGGCCGCCCCGTGTTCTATGTCGGCGCCGGTTCCCACGCCTTGTTCTTCCGCCCCGGCGACTACGTCACCAGGATCGACGTGCCGGCATTGCGACCGCTGCTCCGCATCCGCCGCTGGACCCGTCGAGCCCTGCGGATCCGGGACGATGACGACGACCGGGGGCTCGGCCCAGCGCTGGGTGTGCCCTTCGTCGACACCGCCTCCGGCGACGGTCGGGTCATCGACGAGTGGCGCCTCGAGCAACTCGATGAGCGCCGGCCCTGGTTCGGTGGCTACCGGGGTTTGTGGGGCCTCGACACCGGCGACCCGCTCGACGCCGAGCGGGCCCCGTCGGGTCCGAAGTTCGATCGCAGCGGCGGGATCCGTCGATCGTGGGCCGATCCCGTCGGCTTCGCCGGTCTGCACGGCACGTCGCCACCGTCGCTGGCCGATCCCACGATCTCGCTGGAGAACATCGAAGCGGGGCTCGACCACATCGACGACGAGCTGCGCCACACCTCCCGCCTGCTGTCGTTGTCATCCCGCGGCTCGCTCGGCGGGCCTGCGGGTGGGCAGGCCGAGCGGCTGAGCGAGCTGCTCCGGCAGCGGACCGAGCTGGAGGATCTGCGCCGTCGCCTCGGGCGGGGGGTGGTGGAGCGGCGTGGCCTGCGCGACCATCTCCGCGACCCCGGCGTCCCGCTCGAGCCCCCGAGGGAAGCCGGGTGGATTCTCGCGATCTGGGCCACGGTGAGCGTTCCGCTGCTGTTGGTGTCGATCGCGGCGCCACTCGTCCTCTCGGAACTGCGGGCCATAGGCCCACTCCTCGCCGTCCTCGCCGGGCTCACCGTTCTCGAACAACTGGTTCGTCGACACTTCAACGCAGCGCTTCGACTCGCGGTCGTCTATGCGGCGGTGGCCGCGCTCTTCGCGTTCGTGAGCGTGCTCACCGTGAGTCTCGTTGCTATCGGAGGCGGTCTCGCAGTTGCAGCAGCGTTACTGTTCGTTGTCAATCTCGGCGAGCTCAGGGCGATCCGCCGTCGGGCCAAAACCGCTGGTCAGCGCCCCTTCTCGTCCCGTCACTGAGCCGTCGACACCCAGCCAACTAGTGTGATGGATGCCGCATCGGAGCTAGGGTGCGGCAGCGAACTAATCGGAACTACGGGCGTACCGCGCAGCGCGCAGGCTCTGAACCCGGTTATCCGACTAGCAGGGAGAAGGCAAGAATGGACTGGAAGCGATTCGACGCGTTTCGCCGCAATTCCGGACCGATCGAACTCGACTTGATCGAATCCTACGCACAGCGGAAGATCAAGCGTCGGGACTTCATTCGCCGGGGAACCATCGTGGGGTTGTCGATGCCCTTCATGGCCTCGATCATCGCCGCCTGCGGTGGTGACGACGACGCTGACACCGAGACCGGTGGCACCAGCGGCGGCGACGGTGGCGACGCAGCACCTGCGGCCAATGCCGGTGGCACGCCGAGCACGGGCACGAAGGGCGGAAACCTCGTCATCGCGGTGCAGGAGGGTGACGCCAACTCGGGCCTCGACCCGATCAACATGCTCGATCTCGGCACCTACAACGTGGTGTCGCAGAGCTTCGAGTACCTCGTCGGCGTCGGCGACGACGGCAACATCGCCCCCACCGCGCTGGCCACGGCCTGGGAGCCGAACGACGATGGCTCGGTCTGGACCTTCGACCTCCGCCCGGAGGCCGTCTGGGTCTCGGGTGAGCCGCTCACCTCCACCGACGTCGCGGCCACGATGGACCGCCTCGTCGTCCAGGGCAACGCCGGCCTCGCCGGCGTCATCGAAGAGGGCTCCGTCGACGACAGCGATCCGGCCAAGGCGGTCATCACGCTGGTCGAACCGAACGGGAACTTCCCGGTCCTGGTGTCGCTGTTCAACTCGCAGTCGCTCATCACGCCCGCCGACTACAGCGACGGCACGACCCTCGACGGGCGTCCGGAGGGCACCGGCGCCTGGCTGCTCGACAACTTCGATCCCACGTCGTTCGTGTCGACGTTCAGCCCCAACCCCAACTGGTGGGGCGGGGAGACCAACCTCGACTCGATCGAGCTCCGGGGCTTCACCGACATCGCCACCGCCGTAACCGCGATGCAGGCCCGAGAGGTCGACGCCATCCAGCAGTTCTCGGTCATCGGTGGCGAAGGGCTCCTCGCCGACGACGCGTTCACCCTGTTGACGCCACCGTCGGCCAACCACCGGCAGGTCTGGTTCCACACGGAGAACGGGCAGTTCACCGACCCGCTCGTCCGTCGGGCAATGGCCTACACGCTCGACCGCGACCAGATGGTGGCCACGCTGTTCTCCGGACGGGCCGAGGTGGCCAACGATCATCCGGTCCTCAGCTCGCTGCCGTTCTTCGATCCCGACGCGGTCCCACAGCGCACCCGCGACATCGACATGGCGAAGAGCCTCCTCGCCGAGGCCGGGGTGGAGAGCATCACCGCCAACATCGAGTGCGGGAACCTCCAGGAGATCCCCGAACTGGCGGCCATCATTCAGCAGAATGCGGCCGAGGCCGGGTTCGAGCTGAGCGTGCAGGTCCAGGACAACTCGACATTCTACGGCGACTCGTGGTGCCCGGGCGGTCCCGACGATCGGCCCTGCGGCGACGCCGACGAGTTCGGCATCGTCGACTACGGCCATCGTCCGACCCCCGACGTCTACTTCAGCTCGGCGCTCGCCACCGGTGGCGTCTGGAACTCGTCGAACTACGCCAGCGACGACTTCGACCGGCTGCTCTCCGAGTACCGCACCTCGGTCGACGTGGACGGCCAGAAGAAGGCGATCGGCGAGATCCAGAAGCTCCTCCACGAGGACACGCCGGCCTGCTACCCGTTCTTCTTCAACTACCTCTCCGGGCACGACTCGAGCGTGAGTGGGATGATCTCGACAGCGCTCGGGCACACGATCGTGTCGAGCGCGTCGAAGGACGCCTGACCGGGCCGGATACGAGGCGGGTCGACGCCGTCATGCGACGTTCGGGTCCTGGTGGGAGAGGCCGGGGCCCGAACTTGCAATCCGCGTCGATGGGTAGTTCGGTGGCAACGGGGACGGTTGGTTCGACATGACACGATTCATCATCAGGCGGGTTCTGCTCTCGCTGCTCACGCTGTTCCTGCTCATCGTGGTCGTGTTCCTCCTGACCCGGGTGTTCCCCAGCGAGCCAGCCCGGCAGCTGGCCGGTCCGTTCGCTCCACAGGAGCGGGTCGACCAGCTCAACGAGGACCTCGGGTTGCTCGATCCGCTGCCGGTCCAGCTCGGCCGCCTGATACGCGACGTCGTCACACTCGACTTCGGCGAGTCGTTCTCGCAGCCCGGGGTGCGCGTCATCGACCTGGTCCGACCGGCGTTGTGGAACTCGGCCAAGCTCGTGTTCCTGGCGCTGCTCATCACCCTGCCGATCAGCATTCTCGCCGGCGTGATCGCCGCCTACCGCAAGGACACCGCCCTCGACCGGTCCATCGTGACCCTGGGCCTGGCGACGGCATCGATCCCCGACTTCGTGTCCGGGGTGCTGCTCCAGTACATCGTCGGCGTGTCGCTGGGCTGGCTCCCGGCGACCTCCAACGTGCCGGCTGGTACCGGGTTCATCGGGAGCTTCGAGTACATCCTGCTACCGGCGCTGGCGATCTCGTTCGTGTACTTCGGGTACATCGCCAGGGTCACGAGGGCGGGTTCGATCGAGGCGTTCGAGTCCGACTACGCCCGCACCGCGTTCATGAAGGGCCTCCCGCTCCGCAAGGTGGTGAGCCGCCACATCCTCCGCAACAGCCTCCAGCCCACGGTGGCGGTGACCGGTACCCAGATGGGCTTCCTCTTCGGCGGTCTCATCGCGCTCGAGTTCCTCTTCAACTACCCGGGCCTGGGTGGGCTGATCTTCCGGGCGGCAAAGGCGCCGGACTTCCCGCTGCTCCAGGCCGGTGTGCTGACGGTGGCGATCATCTTCATGTTCTCGACGCTCGCCGCCGACCTTCTCATCGCCTGGATGAACCCCCGGGCCCGACTCGGCAGGGGAGAGTGACATGAGCGACGGGCCTCACGCACCACCGCCTACGGTGGATCCTTCGGGAGAAGCGTCGAGCGACGTGTCCGGTGGCAGCGACGACGGCAGCGGTTCCAGCCTGAGGCAGGTCCGATCCGAGCAGCGCCGCCTGCTGATGCGCAAGCCGGGCTTCCTGTTCGGTGTCATCGTGACCGGCTTCTGGGTGCTCACCGCCATCGTGCCGAGCCTGTTCACCAGCCGTGGCGAGCGAGAAGCGGTGAGCGTGAACGGAACGGTGATACCCCGGGCGGCGCCGTCGGGCGACGCCTGGTTCGGGACCGACGCGATCGGCAACGACGTGTTCGCCCGGGTGATCTACGGCTCCCGCAACGTGCTCATCATGGCTCCGATCGCGGCGATCATCGCCGTGATGCTCGGCGCCATCCTCGGGTTGCTCATGGGGTACTACCGAGGCTGGCTCGACGAGATCCTGTCGCGGGTGATCGAGGCGATCCTGTCGCTGCCGGTGATCCTGCTGGCGCTGATGGTGCTGGTGCTGTTCGGCAACTCCCGCCTGGTCATCGTGTTGACCGTCGCCGGGCTGTTCACCCCCGTGGTCACCCGTACCGTGCGCGCCGCCGTGATCGGGGAGACCCAACTCGACTACGTGACCTCGGCCAAGCTCCGAGGTGAGAACGGGCTGTTCATCATGCTGCGGGAGATCCTCCCGAACGTCAGCCGGATCCTGGTGGTGGAGCTGACGGTGCGCATCGCCTACGCGATCTTCACCATCGCCACGCTGGCGTTCCTCGGCCTCACGTCCGACGATGCGACGCGGGCCGACTGGGGGCGGGACATCGCCGAGCAGTCCCGGCTGATCGTGGCCGGGCAGTGGTGGGGCGCGATCTTCCCTGCGCTCGCCATCGCCTCCCTCGTGATCGCCATGAACCTGATCGCCGACTCGATCGAAGAGGTGACACGACAGTGACTTCGAGCATCGAAGACGTCGACCTCGACGTCAACACCGATGCCCCGGCGCTCGAGGTGGATGCGCTCGAGATGTCCTACATCGTGCGGGGCACGCCCCGCGAGGTGCTGCGCGGCGTCACGTTCCAGATCAAGCCTGGTGAGGCCTACGGTCTCGTGGGGGAGTCGGGCTGCGGGAAGTCGACCACCGCCTACGCTGCGCTGCGCTACCTCCCGGCCAACGGGTTGATCACCAACGGCAGCGTGCGCTCGGTCGGCGTCGACGTGACCGAGATGTCGGCCGCGGAGCTGCGGGCCTACCGGGCCGAGCACGCCTCGATGGTCTACCAGGACCCCACCGCGGCGCTGAACCCGTCGACCAGGATCGGCCGGCAGGTGGCCGAGTGCTTCCGCCTCCTCGGCCAGTCGAAGGAGCAGGCGAGGGAGTCGGCCTACGAAGCGCTCCAGCAGGTCCGGATCGCAGACCCCCGCAGTGTGATGGAGCGCTACCCCCATCAGCTCTCCGGCGGGATGCTCCAACGCGTGGTGATCGCCATGGCGCTCGCCTCCTCACCGGAGCTGCTGGTGCTCGACGAGCCGACCACCGGCCTCGATGCCACCGTCGAGGCCGAGGTGCTCGATCTGATCCGCGCCCTCCGGCAGGAGACGGGCGCCGCGGTCCTGCTGATCGCCCACAACCTCGGGGTGATCCGCACCATGTGTGACCGCGTCGGTGTGATGTACGCCGGGCGGATCATCGAGGAGGGCCAGGCCCAGGAGGTCTTCGACCAGCCTCGTCATCCCTACACGATCGGCCTTCTCAACGCGATTCCACGAAGCGGTTTGCGCAAGACCGAGCGAGCACTGTCGACGATCCCGGGCAACCTCCCCGGCATCGGCACCGACCTGCCGGCGTGCGTCTACGTCGACCGGTGCACGCTGGCCGACGAGGTCTGCCACACCACGGTCCCGGAGCGATCGATGCAGTCGGCCACCCATCGCGTGTGGTGCCACCACGTCGACCGGCTCGACCAGATGAAGACGGTCGACGAGGCCGCCGTCGAGGTCACGGCCTCGTCGGACACGATCCTCGAGCTGAACGGCGTGGCGAAGACCTTCCACCAGCGGGGCGAGGACATCCCCGCACTGGTCACCGTCGACCTCGGCATGGGCGAGGGGGAGACCCTCGGGCTCGTCGGTGAGTCAGGATCGGGGAAGAGCACCCTGGCCAAGACCCTGCTCGGCGTCCACGAGTACGACGACGGCGGACAGATCACCCTCGACGGCGATGACGTCAAGGCGAGGGCCGTCGACCGCAGGCAGGAGCGCAAGCGGGCGATCCAGATGGTGTTCCAGAACCCCGACTCCGCCCTGAACCGGGTGTGGACGGTCCGCCAGATCCTCGAACGATGCGTGGTCAAGCTCACCGGCGTGTCGAAGGCCGAAGCGGCCAAGCGGGCCGAGGAGATCGCCACCGCGATGCGGTTGTCGACGCGCCACCTCGACATGCGGCCACGGCAGTTGTCTGGCGGCTTGAAGCAGCGGGTTGCGATCGCCAGGGCGTTCGCCGGCGACCCGAGGATCGTCGTGTGCGACGAACCCACCAGCGCGCTCGACGTGTCGGTCCAGGCCGCCATCCTCAACCTGCTCGCCAACCTCCAGCAGGAGCAGCGCACCAGCTACCTCTTCATCACCCACGACATCGGCGTGGTCCGCTACCTCGCCGATCGCATAGCCGTGATGTACCTCGGCCGGATCATGGAGCTCGCTCCGACCGAGAAGATGTTCAGCGGTCCGAACCATCCCTACACCGAGGCGCTGCTGTCGGCGGTGCCGGCCGTCGATGGGACCCACAAGGACCGCATCCCACTCACCGGCGAGATACCCCGTCCGACCGATCCTCCGTCGGGTTGCGTGTTCCACACCCGCTGCCATCGTTTCATCGAGGGCACCTGCGATGTGGTCGAGCCCGAGATGCGGGAGCTGAGCAGCGGGCACGCGATCAAGTGCCACCTCACCGAGGAGCAACTCGTCGAAGTTCTTCCCACGAGGACCGCTGCGGCCGAGGTTCCGGTTGCGGCCGGGACCGACGATGTCGTCGACGACACGACCGACGAGTAGCGCCGGACCGACCAGCGAGTCGAGCGAAAGTGCCTGTGTGTCTGCAGCTTCCTGTCCCGCCGGTAACGTGAGGACGTCCTCGACTTTCGTGGACGATGTAAGGGTGTCATCGTGGTTGGTACGTAGGGAACCCGTCACCACGGGTTTCTCACGTCCCGCAGCCGCAACGGTGCCTGCCAGCAACGGGGCTGGGCTACCAAAACCCAGAGCGGTAGTCGGGTCCGATCATCCAGTGAGGTGCGCCGCCAGGCGTACCAGCCAGGGGAACAAGTGACTGATACAGCCGAACGGGTCGAAACCGAACTCGATCACGTCGTCATCCGGTTCGCGGGCGACTCCGGCGACGGCATGCAGCTGACCGGTGATCGTTTCACCTCCGCCAGTGCCCTCGCCGGGAACGACCTGGCGACACTGCCCGAGTTCCCCGCCGAGATCCGGGCGCCGCAGGGGACGCTCGCCGGCGTCTCTGCGTTCCAGGTCCACATCTCCGACCACGACATCCACACCCCGGGCGATGCGCCCGACGTGCTGGTGGCGATGAACCCGGCGGCGCTGAAGAGCGAGCTCAGCCGGCTCCGCTCCGGTGGGACCCTGATCCTGAACGACGACGCCTTCGACGAGCGGAACCTCGAGAAGGCCGGGTACGACAAGGATCCCCGCGAGGACAGCTCCCTGGCCGACTTCGTCGTCCATCGGGTGCCGATGACCTCGCTCACATTGGAGGCCACCGCCGACCTCGACGTCAAGAAGCGGGACGCCGAGCGGTCGAAGAACTTCTTCGCCCTCGGGCTGATCTCCTGGATGTACTCCCGCCCGGTCGAGCCGACGCTCGAGTGGATCGCGGCGAAGTTCGCGAAGCTCGAAGCGGTCGTCGCCTCCAACACGGCGGCGTTCAAGGCGGGCCACGCCTTCGGTGAGACCACCGAGATGTTCGGCAGCCCCTTCAAGGTGAAGGCCGCCCCCCAGGAGGCCGGCCTCTACACCAACATCACCGGCAACGCCGCCACCGCCTGGGGCATGATCGCCGCCGGTCAACTGGCCAAGCTGCCGGTGTTCCTCGGCAGCTACCCGATCACCCCCGCCTCCGACATCCTCCACGAGCTCAGCAACCACAAGAACTTCGGTGTCCGGACCTTCCAGGCCGAGGACGAGATCGCCGGCGTCGGTGCGGCGCTCGGCGCTGCGTTCGGCGGGCACCTGGCGTACACCACGACGTCCGGTCCCGGCGTCGCCCTCAAGGGCGAGACGATCGGGCTCGCGGTCAGCGTCGAACTGCCCCTCGTGATCATCGACGTCCAGCGGGGTGGTCCCTCCACCGGCCTCCCCACCAAGACCGAGGCGAGCGACCTGATGATGGCGATGTACGGCCGTCACGGCGAAGCGCCGCTGCCGATCGTGGCCGCCTCCACCCCGGCCCACTGCTTCGAGATGGCCATCGAGGCCTCCCGGATCGCCCTCAAGTACCGGACGCCGGTGATCCTCCTGACCGACGGCTACCTGGCCAACGGCTCCGAGCCATGGAAGCTCCCCGCAGTCGCCGACCTCCCCGACATCAGCGTGCCGTTCACCACCGAGACGAACGGCACCGACGAGGAGGGCAACCCGGCCTTCCTGCCGTACCTGCGGGATCCCGAGACGATGGCCCGCCCGTGGGCGATCCCCGGTACCCCTGGCCTCGAGCACCGGATCGGTGGTCTCGAGAAGGCGGACGTCACCGGGAACGTCAGCTACGACTCCGCCAACCACGGCGCCATGACCGACATCCGTCAGGCCAAGATCGACGGGATCGCCAACGACATCCCGCTCGTCGAGGTCCGCGGTGGCGGTGACGCCGAGATCCTGATCGTCGGCTGGGGCTCGACGAGCGGTGCGATCACCTCCGCCGCCGAGCGGCTCCGGGGCGAGGGAACGCCGTGCGACACGGTGCACCTCACCCACCTGCACCCCTTCGCTCCCAACCTCGGCGAGGTGCTCGGCCGCTATCGCCACGTCTTCGTCCCCGAGCTGAACAAGGGTCAGCTCGTCCGCCTCCTCCGAGCCGAGTTCCTCGTCGACGCGAGGCCCATCAACAAGGTGATGGGTGTTCCCTTCACCGCCGGAGAGCTCGTCAACGCCATCCGTGAAGGAATCTGACATGTCAACGAACGTGACGCTCGATCCCACCAACCGGGGTCACTGGACCTCGGACCAGGACGTGCGCTGGTGCCCTGGCTGTGGCGACTACGGCATCCTCGCCGCGATGCAGTTCCTCCACACCGAGCTCGACGTGAAGCGCGAGGACACGGTGTTCGTCTCCGGCATCGGGTGCGCCGCCCGGTTCCCGTACTACATGTCGACCTACGGTATGCACGCCATCCACGGCCGGGCCCCGGCCATCGCCACCGGATTGGCGGTCGCCCGCCCCGACCTCGACGTCTGGGTCGTCGGTGGCGACGGCGACATGCTCTCGATCGGTGGCAACCACCTGATCCACGCGCTGCGCCGCAACGTCAACCTCAAGATCCTGCTGTTCAACAACCAGATCTACGGTCTCACCAAGGGGCAGTACTCGCCCACGAGCGAGGTCGGCAAGGTCACCAAGTCGACCCCGATGGGGTCGATCGACCGTCCCTTCAACCCGATCAGCGTGGCGCTCGGCGCCGGTGCCACCTTCGTGGCCCGCACCCACGACCTCGACCGCAAGCACATGATCGAGGTGTTCCGGCGGGCCCATGCGCACAAGGGCGCAGCGTTCGTGGAGATCTACCAGAACTGCAACGTCTTCAACGACGGTGCCTACGACCCGATCCTCAAGCGGGCCAACCGCGACAAGATGATGATCAACCTCGAGCACGGTCAACCGATCCGGTTCGGGGCCGACAGCGAGCTCGGCGTGTCGACCGCTGGTGGGTACGCCAGCGTCGTCGAGGTCGCCGATGTCGGCGAGGGCGCGATCGCGGTCCACGACGAGACCGCGGAGGATCCGTCGACGGCGTTCGTGCTCGGCAACCTCTCCAACGACAACTTCAGCCCCACGCCGTTCGGCGTGTTCCGGGCCGTCGAGGCCGACGAGTACGCCGAAGGCGTCAACAACCAACTCCTCGCCGCCAACGAGAAGGCGGGCCCCGGCGACCTCGAGGCACTCCTCCAGTCGGGCGCCACCTGGACCGTCGAGTAGCCGCCGAATCGGTCGCGCACATCGTCGGTCGCTCTCGTCGCGCTGATCGGCGCGACGAGCCTGGCCCACTCGCTTCGACAGATAGCCTGCTGCCTGTGCGAAAGAACCTGCTCCGAACCGCCCTGCTCGTCGCGGCCCTGATCGCCACGTCGTGTGGCGTGAGCCGGGAACCGGACGTGGCCGGGGTGGCGGCGACCGTCGAGTTCGCCGACGGCTCCAGCCAGGAGCTGCTCCGCGGCGACCTGCACGAGCTGGTCACCGCGACCACGGGCAACGAGGAGTTCGTCGCGCTCGTCTACGGCGGCGCGGTGCCGCCCGGCTTCGAGGCGATCGTGCTCAGCCAGTCGGTGATCGGTGAGGTGCTGGCGAACGAGCTCGACCAGATCGGGGTGGAACCGAGCGATGCCGATCGGGCCGACGCACGATCGTTGCTCCTCCAGGACCTGGAGGGCATCGCACTGTCATCGTCGCTGCCGAACACCGATCTCGAGCAACTCTTCGAAGACGTGCCGTATCTCCCGTTCATCGCCGACCTGCAGGCGAAGCAGATCGCGCTCTCGTCGGCGCTTGCGGCCGGTGCCCCCGAGGGTGCCGGCGATCCGTGCGTGCGCCACATCCTCCTCGACGACCAGGCCGCGGCCGACGAGGTGCTCGCCGAGCTCGAGGGCGGTGCCGACTTCGCGACGTTGGCCATGGAGCGCTCGACCGGCCCGACCGGTCCTGACGGCGGTGACCTGGGTTGCGCCCCGGCTGCCAACTACGTTCCCGAGTTCGCCGAGGCGGTGACGACCGCCGAGGTCGGTGCCTTCATCGGCCCGGTCGAGACACAGTTCGGCTTCCACGTGATCCTCGTCGAGGGCTACGAGGTCAACGGTGACATCCTGGCCGACGAGGCGTTGTCGTCCGGCCTCTCGGAGATCGAGGTCACGGTCGACGACGCGATCGGTGTGTGGGACACCGACCGGCGGGTCGTCGTCGCAGCCGAACCCACACCCTGATGACGGCGACGGTCACCGTCTGCGGGCTCGGGCCCGGCGGCCGTGACCGGCTCACGGGCGAGACCCGCGATGCGTTGGCTGGCGCCGATCGTTGCTTCGTCCGCACCAACCGTCACCCCACCGCCGACCTCGCCGAGCTCGATCGGGCCGTGTCGTTCGATGACGTGTACGAGCGAGCGGCGACGTTCGACGACGTCTACGCCGAGATCGCCGATTCGATCGCCAGCGCCGCGATCGGCTCGGACGGGCCCGTGGTGTACGCGGTTCCGGGCTCGCCGCTCATCCTGGAGCGGTCGGTCCGTCGTCTGCTCGACGACCCGCGACTGGACGTGTCGCTGTTGCCTGCGGTGTCGTTCCTCGACGAGGTCTGGGCTCGGCTGGGCGTCGACCCGGTGGAGGAGTCGGTCCGGTTGGTCGACGGCCACCAGTTCGAGGTCCAGGCGGCCGGCGAGCGGGGCCCGTTGCTGGTGGCCCACGTCCACGCCCGATGGGTGCTGTCCGACATCAAGCTCGCGGTCGACGCTGGCCCCGAGCAGCGGGCCGTGGTGCTCCAGCGGCTCGGAACGCCCGACGAGCGGATCTTCGAGGTCGGGTGGCCCGACCTCGACCGCGTGGTCGACGCTGATCACCTGACGTCGCTGTATCTGCCCGAGGTCGGTGCCCCGGTCGGCCAGGAGCTGGTGCGCTCGGTGGAGCTGATGCGACGCCTCCGGCGCGACTGCCCGTGGGATCGGGAGCAGACCCACGCCTCGCTGCGCAGCTACCTCGTGGAGGAGACGTTCGAGGTGGTCGACGCCCTCGACGCGCTGGCCATCGACGGCGCTGCTGAGGACGCTGCCGATGCCGCCAACGACGCTGCCGTCGATGGCGCGGCCTACGCAGACCTCGAGGAGGAGCTGGGCGACCTCTGGTTCCAGATCCTGTTCCACGCCGAGCTGGCCACCGAGGCCGGGCAGTTCACGATCGCCGACGTCGCCCGCGCCCTCCACGACAAGATGGTCGAACGTCATCCCCACGTCTTCGAACGCGCCGACGGTGTGGGCGACGGTGGCGCCGATCGGGACGAGCTGGTCGAGAACTGGGATCGCATCAAGCAGGCCACGAAGGAGCGGGGCTCGGCTCTGGACGGCATCCCGAGGGCGCTCCCCAGCCTGGCGCTGGCGGCCAAGACCCTGGCTCGGGCGGGGCGGGCCGGCGTCGCCGCGGACTTCGGCGAGGTGCCGATCGAGGAGGTGTCGATCGACGAGGCGACGTTGGGTCGTCACCTGTTCGCACTGGTCGGCGTGGCCGACCGGCATGGGCTCGATCCCGAGGCGGCGCTCCGCACCGCGGTCCGTGTCGCCGCCGACCGCTTCCGTCGAGACGAGCAACGGCCCGGTGGACCGGCGGCCGACTGGGTGCTCGGCTGATCGTTGTCGCCGTCTGCCGATCGGGCGCTCGGCTGATCGTTGGGTGCATCAGGTCGTTGGCGGTGGCCACGTGGCGTGCGTCGTCTGATCGGCCATGGGCATGCCGAGGAGCTCCCGCACGGCCGCAGACTTCTCGTACCCGCCGAGGTTGATCGTCACCGCCCGCAGCGTCGGGTGACCGACCAGCGGCTCGAAGTCCTCGACGTCGAAGCTGGGCAGTCCGGTCATCGTCAGCTCTTCGAGGTTCGGTGCCGACGCGATCGACTCGATGCCCCGGAGGCCCTTCATGGTCTGGAGCCGTAGATGGGTGAGCGCCCTCGCATCGGTCAGGTCGGGCAGCCGCGCCACCCGCGGCAACGAGTCGAGATCGAGCGAGCGCAGCTTCCCGAGCTGGGGCAGCACGTCGAGGTCGGTGAGACCCCGGATGGCGAACAGGGTGAGGTGCTCGAGGTTCTCCACGTCTCGCAGGTGGGTCAGATCGGTCGTGCTGCCTCGGAGGAGTCGGAGGTTGCAGAGCTGCTTCAGCGGCGCGAGCAGCGAGTAGTCGTCGAGCCTGACGGTGCGCAGCGAGAGCTCTCGCAACGTGCCCAGCCGGCTGATGACGTCGACGCTCCTGACCTTCCCACAGACGCCGAGCGTCGCCAGCTGATCGAATCGTCGAAGGATGTCGAGGTCGAGTGGTCGCTCGTTGGGGCTGAGCTGGAGCAGCTGGAGTGACGTCGGTAGGTGGCGGAGCCCGTCGAGGCTGTCGAGCTGTGTCGTCAGGTGGTCGGGGAGACGCAGCGCGGTGAGCTGAGGGAAGAAGCGCAGGTACTCGAGATCGGACGATCCGGCGCTCGAGTGCCACAGAACCACACCCGGGTTGTCGGCCACGAACCGTCCCAGCGTTTCGAGCTCCGTGTCGGTCAGCAGGCTCAGCGGCGCCAGGATCCCGTCGCCAGCGGCCATTGGCTGCAGCATCTCCTCGGTCAGTGGCGAGCGGACCCGTCGGTGCTCGGGTTGCTGCTCTCGCAGACCGACGAACCGGGCCTCGGCGCTGACCTGCATGGCCCGCTGGCCGTAGCCCATGCCGATCCGCTCACCAGCCGAAACCTCGTCTCCGGGCGCCAGTCGGGCCCAGCCCAGGATCTGGCTGCCCGCTGCGTGGATGGAGTTCACGTGCGCCCGCCCGGGTTTCAGGACGCGGGCTTCGGCGATGGCCTCGGCGGTCGGAGGATGATCGCCGACCCAGTCGACCAGGGCGGCGATGAAGGTCACACGGGCGAATCGACCCCCTGCCGGCAGGAGCCCGACGACCCGCCCACAGCCGAACCGGCCGTCGGTCAACGGGATCGCCCAGAAGTCACCCGGTGTCAACCGGGCGGTGGTCTTCGGCGTGAACGGGTACGAAACGGCGCGACCCACCGGGCGATCCTAGGACCAGCGCTGCTGGGCGCCCGCTGGGCGCCCTCGGTCCGAGTGTGTGCCGTCAGGGTTCGAGACGGTCCACGGCGGTGTCGAGCAGGGAGTCGAGCTCGGTCAGGTCGTTCTGGAGTATCGAGGTGATCGACAGCACCAGCACCTCGCGGTCGAGGCGGACGATGGCCGTTCTCGCGTGGACGTCGACGATCTCCGCCCGCCCGACGAACGTGATCTCGTGGTTCTCGTCGCCGTGGGCAGCCGGTGGCGGATCGACCACCTCCGGCGAGATGTCGAGATCCGGAGCGCCGTCCTCACCGGGGAGGGTCCACTCGTCGCAGTTGACCGTGGCCACATACGAGCTGGTGAAGGCCTGGGCCTGACCGGCCGAGTCGAAGCGGACGACCTCCTGGAAGATGGCCGGGAAGCCCTGGGGGTGGGTGATCGTCTCGCCGTCCCACTCCGAGAGGCCGACGGTGATCGGAACGTTGTCGCAGAACTGCGACGAGTCGGGTCCCGCGAGGTCGGGGGAGACGTCGGCGTCGCTGCCGAACGACGTGTCGGCCACGGTGAGGGGCAGTGCGAGCGGCCCCAACTCGAGCGCCCGAGGCTGGGTGGGGGAGAGCGACACGGTGGGCGCAGCCGTCGACGGCGCAGCGCTCTCGTCGGGCTCGTCATCGGGGTCGGTGCTGTCGTCGGTCTCCGCCGGGTCCGACGTCGCCTCGTCCACGGTGGCGTCCTCGCCCACGGTGGTCACCTCCGACGACGACTGATCGTCGCCCGCCAGCCGGGTGAGCACGAACAGGAGGAGGCCACCGATGACCACCGTCGCGCCGAAGGCGAGGGCGAAGACCCTCACCCGGTCGCTCTTGTCGCCGCCAGGGGACGCCGGTGGGAAGGTGGGCGGGCGGCCGGCTGCCTGGTACGGGTGCGGTTGGCCCTGGCCGCTGGCGCCCGGCGTCGACGTGAACGACTGCGGTGGCGGCCGGAGACCGCCCGGTGGCGGGGTACCGGGGGCCTGTGGGCTGGGTGGCGGTGTGCCGGGTCGTGGGGCGCTCGGCGGCTGACCACCGGCGCCCGGTCCGCTCGGCGCACGACCACCGGTACCGGGCGGTGGGGGTTGACCACCGGGCGGTGCCAGATTGGTCGGCGGGCGTCGTTGCCCTGGGGGCGGTGGCGCACCACCAGGAGCCGGTCCAGCCGGGAACCCGCCTGGCCCGGGGGCGCTCCTCGGTGGTGCCGGACGTTGCGCAGGGAACGCAGGCGGCGCACCACCCGGGGGTGGTGCCGGACTCGACGGTGGTGACGCTCCCGGTACCCGACCAGCGGGTGGCGGTGGGTGGTTGCCGGTGGTCGGCGCCGGGTTCGCCACCGCCGGACGCTGCCCGGAGCTCGTGGCGAGCGGAGGTGGCGCCGGTGCGATGACCGTGGCCCCCGGCCCGGGACTGCTCGACACCGAGGCAGAGCTCGCAGCATCCTCGAGCAGTGACTTCGCCGCCGTCGCCGAACCGGGGCGCTTCTCGGGATCCTTCTCCAGGAGTTGGCCGATGGCCGAGCTCAGGCGATCCGAGACGCCTTGCTGGCGGAGGTCGGGCGGCTTGTCGGTGAGGACCCGATTGATGATCGGGTGGATCGACTCGTCGGTCTTGTGGACGAACGGGACCGATCGAAGGACCGAGGCCAGGAGACAGATGCCGATCCCGTACAGGTCGCTCGCCACCGACGCGCTCTTGCCTGACAGGATCTCCGGCGCGGCGTAGGCCACGCTCGCCGTGATCGCGTGCGAGGTGGTGTTGGCACCGTCGTGGAGCCGGGCGATGCCGAAGTCGCCGAGCACCGCATTGCCGTTCTGACGGAGCAGCACGTTCTCGGGCTTGAGGTCGCGGTGTAGCACGCCGGCGCCGTGGGCGACGCCGAGGGCATCGCTGAGCTGGATGCCGATCCGGCACAGCTCGACCTCCGACAACGGACTCCGCTGGAGCCGTTGCCACAGCGTGCCGCCATTGACGAACTCGAGCACGAGATAGGGCCGTCCGTCGTCGAGCTGTCCGGCGGTGAACACGTCGATGATGTTCGGGTGGCCCGACAGTCTGCCGAGCGCGATGCACTCCCGTTCGAAGCGGAGCTGGACCGTCTTGTCGTCGATCGGCGCATGCCCGATCTTGATCGCGACCTGGCGATCGATGTTCACCTGGCGAGCCAGCCAGACGTCACCGAAGCCGCCACCACCGAGCCTGCTGAGTGGCTCGAAGCCGTCGAGCTCGAAGGGGGCGTCCGACATCGTGGCGCTAACTCACCGGCGCTGCGGCCAGCCGATACAACAGGACGCGACTGCCGATGCGCAGCTGGCAGCCGGGGAGCAGTCGCTCGCCCTCGGCGGTGAGCATCTTCATCGGTCCACCGTCGGTCTGCACCCAGGATGCACCGAAGCCGGCGTCCTCGACCGTGACCTCGTGACCGTCGACCTTGATCCGGACGTGGATCTCATGGACGGTCGGGTCGTCGATCGTGATCGCGGTGGCTGCGCCGATGACCACCTCGGCGTCGTTGGCGGGGTCGGTACCGATCACCGCCGGACCGGAGATCGGGTGGGCGACATGCCCGTCTTCGGAATCGACCAGGAAGCCGACGATCGGGCCGGCATCCCGAACGCGGTCGGTGCCGGGCGGATTCGGGGGTGGCGGCATCGGGCCGCCAGGGGGAGGAAGCGCCTGGGCGTCGGGACCCGGTGGGGCGGGAACGGGCGGCGAGGAACCGACGGCGCCTCCCGGCGACGCAGGCTGTGGCTCCGCGATGGGCTGGCCGGGTGGCGGCGGTGCGGGTGGGTCGGCGCCAGCGGTGGGCTCGCGCCCCGGTCCTGGCGGTGGTGGGTCGACCAGGCCGCTGGCCGGTGGGTCGAGCGGCGGCGGCTTCGGACGATCGCCGGGTCCCGGGCCGGGCGCCAGGGTTCGCCCCAGCCCCGGTGGAACGGGAGGCTGCCCGCCCGGGGTGGGCGGCTGGTCGGCCACCGGTGGTGCGGTGTCCGGTGGCGGTGCGGGTTGGTCTGGCACGGGGGCGATCCCGGCGGGTGGCGGAGCCGGTGGCTGGCCGGTTGCCGGTGCCGTTGTCCGATCGACCCCTGGTGGTGGCAGGTGGTCACCCGCCACCACGGTCTGCTGCTCGACGACCGGTGGTGCGGTGTCGGGTGGTGGTCCCGGAGGTTGGTCGGCGGCCGGTGGGGTGCCGGGTGGTGGCGCCGGCGGCTGGTCGACGGCGGGTGCGGTGTCGGCTGGTGGTGGTTGGTCGGCGGGGGGTGCGGTGTCGGGTGGTGCTGGCGATTGGTCGGCAGCGGGTGCGGTGGTTCGGTCGGTCGCGCCGGGTGGTGGTGGTTGGTCGGCGGCCGGTGGGGTGCCGGGTGGTGGCGCCGGCGGCTGGTCGGTTGACGGTGCGGCGCCGGGTGGTGGTGGTTGGTCGGCGGCCGGAGGGGTGCCGGGTGGTGGCGCCGGCGGCTGGTCGGTCGTCGGCGCGGCGCCGGCCCCAGGCGGGGGAACGGGCGATTGGCCTGGCCTCGGGGGTGGCGGCGCATGGCCGAGCCCGGCTGGCGGAGCACTGGGCGGTGGGGGAGCGGGCGGCGGTGGCTGGTCGTGGGCCGGTCCGTCGCCGATCCGGGTCAGGCCGATCTGGGACGGGTCGACGACCATGGTCTGTTGGCCATCGTCGGCGTCCGGTGGCGGTATCGCGTCGTGCTCGTCGGGCACGGGCCCAACCGCGTCGTCCGGTCCGCGTCGACCGTCGAGGTCGGGCGGCGGCCCGGCCACCTCGGTCGCACCCACCGCCGACAGGTCGGGTGCCGGGATCGTCGGGCCTCCGCCTCCGCCTTCGCCGTCGACCGGCTCAGGGTCCGCCGTGTCCCAGCCACCGAGTGCCGGGTCCGGCTCGAGATCGAGGTCGTCGACAGTCGCCGTCGCACCGGGCTCGTCGGCGTCGGTCGGTCGGGCGCCCGTCGGTCGGCTGCTCGTCGGTGGGGTGCCCGTCGGTCGGCTGCTCGCGAGGGCCCGCCGCGGCGAACGGCGCCGTCTCGGCCACCGCAGCCTCCACCGAACCTACCGGATGCGACTCGGGCGGCTGCCCGATCGCCGCCGCATCGACAGGGTGGCCCTCGGTCTGCAGGTCGTAGACGTCCACTTGGTCCGCCGGTGCCTCGTCGACATGCCCCTGGCCGGGCGACTCTGCCACGTGCAGCTCGTCGACCACCACATCCTCCGCCAACGACTCATGGCCCGACGATTCGTGATCTGGCGATTCGTGATCGGAGGACTCGTGACCGGCTGGCTCCCGGACCGGCGGTACGGCCTCCGGGTCGTCCTCGGGTGGCAGCTCACCGTCGGGGAGCTCGGTGTCGATGACCTGGGCGAGGTGGGGCTCGTAACCGTCGGCATGATCGACGATCGGCTCGCCGACCGCGAGGGTGGCGCTACTGCCGATGGTCGATCCCCACCGCAGCGACGTCCACGGAACCACGGGGTCGAGTCCGAGCCGGAGCTGGACCCACGGTCCACTGACCAGCTCGGTCGTCCAGCCGCTCCGCCCGACGCCCCGCTGGACCCGCTCGCTGTTCAGCGGATCCTCGTGGTCGTCGAACTCGATCGCTTCGGCCCGGTCGAAGAGGAAGACCATCGTCTCCTCGTCGCCTTCGAGGAGTGCGGCGACCCCCGGAGGGTCGTGCTCGATCACGAACGCCTGCAGGGCGGCGGCCACGGTCTCGAAGTCCCAGGCCCCTGCCGCCGTGAGCTCGTCGGCCATGCGCAGCGCCTCGACCGGAACGGGACTGTCGGGACCGAGTGGTTCCTCGGCGTCGCCGACGAGCACGGTCAGCCGTCCCGCCCTCGCCACAGCGCCGCAGGTGCCCCCGATCATCACCCCGTTGTGTCGTTCCACTCCGCACCCTCGGATGTTGCTCACCGCACGGCGTGAACCGACCGGCACGTTCGAATCTATCGAACCATCCCCCAGGCGAGGGATCGGAGCCGCCAGAATCGCCTGCCAGGTGACCTGGGGCCGTGGCCCCGCGTCGGAGGCGCTAGCATGCCCACTGCGGGCGGTAGGAGGAACGCACGGCGTGAGCGCGATCGAATCCATCTCCGGCCGCGAGGTTCTCGACTCGCGCGGCAACCCGACGGTCGAGGTCGACGCTCGACTCACGTCCGGAGCCGTCGGGCGAGCCCTCGTGCCCTCCGGCGCCTCCACCGGACAGTTCGAGGCCGTCGAGCTTCGGGACGGCGGTGACCGGTACCTCGGCAAGGGTGTCCGCACCGCGGTCGACCACGTCAACACCGCGATCGCCGAGTCCCTCATCGGACTCGACGCCGCCGATCAGCGCCTGATCGACCAGCTCCTCGTCGACCTCGACGGCACCCCCAACAAGGACCGACTGGGCGCCAACGCGATCCTCGGCGCGAGCCTTGCGATCGCCCGCGCCGCGGCCGACGACCTCGGCATCCCCCTCTACCGCCACGTCGGCGGGGCCAACGCCCATGTGCTGCCCGTGCCCATGATGAACGTCCTGAACGGCGGGGAGCACGCCGACAACAACATCGACTTCCAGGAGTTCATGATCATGCCCGTCGGTGCCGCCTCCTACGCCGAGGCGCTCCGATGGGGGGCCGAGACCTACCACACCCTGAAGGCCGTCCTCACCGAGCGGGGCCTGTCGACCGCCATCGGCGACGAGGGCGGCTTCGCTCCCGATCTCGGCTCGAACGAGGAGGCCCTCGAGCTGCTGATGGTGGCGATCGACCGGGCCGGCTTCGCCCCCGGGACCGACATCGCGTTGGCGATGGACGTCGCCTCCACCGAGTTCTTCGCCGACGGCAAGTACTCGCTGGCCGGCGAAGGTCGTGAGCTGTCGCCCGAGGGCATGGCCGAGCTGCTCACGGAGCTCGTCGACCGGTACCCGATCGTCTCGATCGAGGACGGCATGGCCGAGGAGGACTGGGACGGCTGGGCCGCCCACTCCGCCGCCCTCGGCGGACGATGTCAACTCGTCGGCGACGACCTCTTCGTGACGAACACCGAGCGTCTCGGGCGCGGCATCGCCGACGGGATCGCCAACTCGATCCTGATCAAGGTCAACCAGATCGGCTCGCTCACCGAGACCCTCGAAGCGGTCCGGCTCGCCGCGGTCAACGGGTACACATCGGTCATGTCCCACCGTTCCGGCGAGACCGAGGACACCACCATCGCCGACCTCGCGGTGGCCACCAACTGCGGGCTCATCAAGGCCGGTGCGCCGGCCAGAAGCGATCGCGTGGCCAAGTACAACCAGCTGCTGCGCATCGAGGACGACCTCGGCGATGCCGCCCGCTACCCCGGCCTCGGCGCCGTCAAGGCCGCCGGCGCCGAGGCTTCGGCCTGATGGCTCGCCGATCGGTGCGCGCCGGTGGCTCCCCCACCGGAGGAGGGCGCGGCCGTCGAGCGGGTCGGGCATCGTCGTCGGGTCCGCCCGAGCCGTGGTTCAGCCGGGAGCAGATCCGGGGTGCCGTGCCGGTCGTGCTGGTCGTCGGGCTGGCGCTGGCGGTACTCGCGGGACTCGCCGTGCTGCCAGCCCGCACGTGGCTCTCCCAGCGGCAGAACATGGCCGACGCTCGAGCGGAGCTCGAGCAGATCGAGGCCGATGTGGCCGCGCTGGAGGACGAGCTCGATCTGCTCACCACCGACGAGGAGGTCGAGCGCCTCGCCAGGGAGAACTTCGACCTCGTCCGACCGGGTGAGGAGAGCTACCGGATCGTGCCCGCCGACGGCTGACCGGGCCGACCGCCGCCCCGGAGACGGGAACGGGCCGGCCGGAGGACGGGAAAGGGCGGCGGGATCGGGGGGAGATCCCGCCGCCCGGATCGCCGACCTGGAGGGAAGCGGTCGGCGACCTGCGCGGAGGAAGGGGGACGGCCGCTGGTCTCCCGGCGACCTTTCCTCTGCGGCTGCACACAAGACTGACGCTGTACGGCGTGTCGAAGTCGCGAGAAAAGACTAGATTTTCGGCGGAGATCGCCCCGGAGCGGTCGGAGCTGCGAATTTGTGGCCCGAGAAGGTGAGGGCGGGTTCGGATTCGTGTAACAATCCAGCTCGCCGTGTCGCTGCACCGGGCGCGGCGAGGAGCCATGGACACCAGCGAAAGGGGATCCAGTGGAGATAACCGTTGAGGTCAACGGACAGAGCCATACGGCCGACGTCGAGCCACGCACGTTGCTCGTGCACTTCATTCGTGACGCCGTCGGGCTCACTGGAACCAACATCGGGTGCGACACGTCGTCGTGCGGCGCCTGCACCCTCCACCTCAACGGTGAAGCCGTGAAGTCGTGCACAATGCTGGCCGTCCAGGCCGACGGTCAGTCGGTCACCACGATCGAGGGCCTGGCCAACGGCGACGAGCTCCATCCCATGCAGCAGGCCTTCATGAACTGCCACGCACTGCAGTGCGGCTACTGCACGCCGGGCATGGTCATGGCGTCGGTGTCCCTGCTCGACGAGGTACCGAACCCCAGCGAGGCGGAGGTGCGCACCGGCCTCGAGGGCAACCTCTGCCGCTGTACCGGCTACCACAACATCGTCAAGGCGGTTCTCGAGGCTGCTGGAGGTGCGAAGTGATCCCCGTCGCGTTCGAGTACGTCCGGGCCGAGTCGGCCGACGCTGCGCTCGCCGCCCTCGCCGAGCACGGCGACGAGGCGAAGCTCATGGCTGGCGGCCACTCGCTGCTCCCGATGATGAAGCTCCGACTCGCCTACCCGGCCGTCATCGTCGACATCGGCCGCCTCAGCGACCTCTCCTACGTCAACGACGCCGGTGACCACCTCGCCATCGGCGCGCTGACCCGCCACCGCGACATCGAGACCAACGCGCTCATCCAGGAGCACGCCCCGCTCCTCGCCCACGCCACGAGCCACGTCGGCGACCCGCAGGTCCGCCACCGGGGCACGCTCGGCGGTTCGCTGGCCCACGCCGACGCTGCGGCCGACCACCCGTCGGTCTTCCTCGCGATGGGGTGCTCCGCGGTGGCGAAGGGGCCCGACGGCGAGCGGGTGATCGACGGTGCCGACCTGTTCGGCGGCTTCCTCGAGTCGACCCTCGAACCGACCGAGATGATCACCGAGATCCGCGTCCCCAAGGCCTCGGGGCAGGGGTGGAACTTCCAGAAGTTCAACCGCCGAGCCCAGGACTGGGCCATCGTCGGTGCCTCGGTGCAGCGCAACAACGGCTCCACCCAGGTGGCGTTGGTGAACATGCACCCCACGCCGGTGCGGGCCACCGCGGTGGAAGAGGCGCTCGCCGGCGGCGCGAACGCGGCCGACGCCGCCGAGCAGGCAGCCGAGGGCGTCGAGCCGTCGAGCGATCTCAACGCGAGCGTCGAGTACCGTCAGCACCTGGCCCGGGTCCTCACCCGGCGGGCGCTCAACGAGGCCGGTATCGACTAGGAGCGGCGGGAGCTGCCACGCGATGCGGATCGTGTCGCTGCTCCCGTCGGCCACCGAGGCACTGTGGTGGCTCGGTCTCGGCGATCGGGTCGTCGGGGTCACCTACGAGTGCAACGAACCACCCGAGGCGGCAACGCGCCCCCAGGTGACCGACACGATCGTCCCGGTCGACGCGACCCCGGCGGAGATCGACGCCGTCATCTCGGCCGCGATGGCCGAGGGCCGAGAGCTGTACCGGATCGACCGGGCGCTCCTGGCGTCGCTCGACCCGGACCTGATCGTCTCCCAGGACCTCTGCCGAGTGTGCGCCGTACCGTCGGGCAACGTGGCCGACGCGGTGGCGGAGCTCGGCTGCACGGCGGAGGTGTTCAGCTACGACCCGATGACCCTCGACGGCGTCCTCGACGAGATCGAGCGCCTCGGTGTCGCCGCCGGGCTGGCGGTCGTCGACGCCCGAGCCGCCGTGGGGCCCCTGCGATCCCGCCTCGCCGACCTCCGGCACCGCCACGAGGGGGTGCCCCGCCCGAGGGTCCTGCTGCTCGAGTGGGTCGATCCGCCGTTCTCCGCCGGGCACTGGATCCCCGACCAGATCGAGGCGGCCGGTGGTGAGCCGGTGCTGGGTCACCGGGGCGAGCGATCGGCTGCGGTCGACTGGGACACCGTCGCCCGGTCCGGGGCCGAGATCCTCATCGTCGCTCCCTGTGGTTTCGACGGGGAGGCGGCAGCCGAACAGCTCGAGTCGGTGGTCGCCCGCCCCGAGCTCGCCGAACTGCCCGCGGTGCGCAACGGTCGGGTTCACGCCATCGACGCCGACGCCTACGTGGTCCGCCCAGGACCCCGCCTCATCGACGGCGCCGAGCACCTCGCCACCCTCTTCACCTGACCCACCCCCGCACACGGCGACCCCACGCCCGCACACCGGTGCCAGACACATCGTGCGCCTGCCCGGGTCGTCCGGGACGACGACCGCACGTTGTGTCTGGCACCGGTGTGCGGGCGTAGGCTGGAGGGATGCGAGAGATACTCGGTGACCTGGAGCGGTGGCGACGGCAGGGGAAGCGGGTCGCGCTCGCTCGCGTCGTCGACGTCGAGGGCTCGGGCCCCCGCCTGCCCGGGGCGGCGATGGCCGTCGCCGAGGACGGCGAGGTCGCCGGCTCCGTCTCCGGTGGTTGCGTCGAGGGCGCCGTGGTGACCGAGGCCCTCGAGTGCCTCGAGGAGAACAGCCGCCGTGTCGTCACCTTCGGCTACAGCGACGACGAGGCGTTCGCCGTCGGTCTGACCTGCGGTGGCACCATCCACCTCTACCTCGAACCCCTCGACTGGTAGCCGATGGCCGACACCATGTTCGACCGCCTCCGGCAGGCGATCGCCGCCGAGGAACCCATCGCCTTGGCCACCATCGTGGACAGCACCCCCGACGGCCCCGCGGTCGGCGGGAAGCTGCTCGTCGACCGGGACGGCAACGCCGAGGGCACCCTGGGCGACGACGAGCTCGATCGGGTCGTGATCCGGGACGCGGTCGGGGAGCTCGCGGCAGGCACGAGCGGCGTCCGTCACTACGGCCCCAGGGGCGAGGCCCGACAGGAGGACCTCACGGTCTTCATCGAGTCGTTCGCCCCACCACCGCAGATGTTGATCTTCGGCGCTGTCGACTTCACCGCGGCGCTGAGCCGGGTCGCCAAGATCCTCGGCTACCGGGTGACCGTGTGCGACGCCCGACCGGTGTTCGCCACCACCCAACGGTTCCCCTACGCCGATGAGGTCGTCGTCGACTGGCCACACCGCTTCCTCGACAAGGTCGGCTCCGACCTCGGACCCCGGGACGCGATCTGCGTGCTCACCCACGACCCGAAGTTCGATGTGCCGGCGGTGACATCGGCGCTGGGCACCGACGTCGGCTATCTCGGGGCGATGGGTTCGCGTCGCACCACCGACGACCGCAACGAGCGTCTCCGGGCCGAAGGGGTCACCGACGAGCAGATCGACACGATCATGGCCCCCATCGGGCTCGACCTCGGTGCCCGCACGCCGGAGGAGACCGCGATCTCGATCTGCGCCGAGATCATCGCGCTGCGCTCCGACCGGCGCCCGCCGTCGCTTCGCGACACCACCGGCGACATCCACGCCGCCGGGTGACCATCGCCGCAGCCGTGCTCGCCGCGGGCGGCGGTACCCGCTTCGCCGCCGAGGAGCACAAGCTCCGGGCCGACTTCCGTGGGCGGCCGGTGGTGGCCTGGGTCATCGACGCGGCGCTGGCGGCTGGGTTCGACCAGCTCTACGTGATCGTCGGCGCCGTCGATCTCGACGACCTCGTCGGCCCCGGCGTGACCGTGATCGCCAACCCTCGTTGGTCGGAGGGCCAGTCGACGTCGCTCGCCGCCGCGATCGATGCCGCCAGGTCCGACGGCCACGACGCGCTCGTGGTGGGACTCGGCGACCAGCCGCTCGTCGACGCCTCGGCCTGGCGGAGTGTGGGGGCCGCAGCCGGCGTCATCGTGACCGCGACGTTCGGCGGGAAGCGCCGCCCGCCGGTCCGGCTCGACGCCTCGGTGTGGGACGAGATCCCCCGGGAGGGCGACGAAGGAGCTCGGGGCCTCATGCAGCGACAGCCCGAGCTGGTTTCTGAGATACCGTGCAGGGGTAATCCTGTAGACATCGACACCGTGGAGGATCTCCGGCGATGGAGCTGACGAACGAATTCGTGATCGACCGTGACATCGAGGAGACCTGGACGATCCTCAACGACCTCGAGTTCATCGCCCCCTGCATGCCGGGGGCGCAGCTCACCGAGATCGAGGGCGACGAGTATCGGGGTCTGGTGAAGATCAAGGTCGGCCCGATCACGGCGAACTACAAGGGCAAGGCGTCCTTCGTGGAACAGGACGCAGCGAACAAGGTCGCCAAGCTGAAGGCCGAGGGTCGCGACCCCCGACAGGGCAACGCCAACGCGATGGTCACCGCCAAGATGGAGGCGGCCGGCGAGGGCAAGACCACCGTCAACATCCACACCGACCTGGGACTCAGCGGCAAGATCGCCAGCTTCGGTCGGGGCGCGATCGAGGACGTCTCGAAGAAGCTGCTCGGCCAGTTCGCCGAGAACCTCCGGGAGAAGCTCGAGGCCGGCTCCGATGCGTCCCCGTCCGACAGCGCCGACGCCGCAGCCACCGATGGTTCGAGCGCTGATTCCGCAGCAGCGACGTCGGCCAGTGCGGTCGCGTCCAGCACCACGGCTTCCGCCGGTGGTGCGGCCGAGTCGTCGTCGGGCGGATCGGCGAGCGGCCAGATCCGCAAGATCGACGGTCCCGAGCCGGAACCCGTCAACCTGATGGACGTGGCCGGCGAATCGATGGCGAAGCGTGCGCTCCCCGCCGCCGGTGGCCTCGCCCTGGTCGCGCTGATCCTCTACTGGCTGTTGGGCCGAGGCTGAGCGTCGCGCTGGCTGATCGACCGACCCCGGACGACGGCGTCGAACCCCGGGACGAGTCCGACCACGATGCGGTGGTCCGCCTCCTGGGGCGCCAACCGCAGGGCCCGTACGAGGTCGTGGTTCGTCGCGCCGATGGGTCGCCCGTGGTCCTGGCCAACGGCCCGTTCCTCGACTCCGGTCGGCCGATGCCCACGCGGTTCTGGCTGGTCGACCGGGCGCTGGTGAAGGCCATCGGCCGGCTCGAGTCGACCGGTGCCGTCGATCGGGCCGAGGCCGAGGTCGATCCCGGTGCCCTCCGGGCCGCTCATGATGCCTACGCGGCCGAACGCGATGCGTTGATCCCGCCCGACCACGCCGGCCCCCGCCCGTTCGGCGGTGTCGGCGGCACCCGCATCGGCGTCAAGTGCCTCCACGCTCACTACGCCAATCACCTCGTCGGTGCCGACGACCCCGTGGGCCGCTGGGTCGACGATCATCTCGCCGCCACCGGCGACGCCTTCGAACCAGGGCCGGCGCCGGCGCGCCGGAGCGCTCGATGACCGGTATCGGGTCGGCGTCCGACGGGGCCTGGCGAGCCGTCGTCGACCTCGGATCGGTCTCCACCGGGTTGCTCCTCACCGACGGCCGGCAGCGCATCCGGCGCAGCGTCGACACCCACCTCGGCGCCGGGACCCTCGCGGCCAACGGCGACGTCGTCCCCGACGCGATCGACGCCGATGCGCTCGAACAGCTCCGAGCCGTCCTCACCGACTACCGCCGGATCGCCGACGAGCGGGGAGCGGCGATCCAGGCGATCGGCACGTCAGCTGCCCGTCGGGCCACCAACCGGACCGAGCTCGACACCGCCGTGGCCGACACGCTCGGCGTGCCCCTCCGCGTCGTCGACGGCCCGACCGAGGCCACGCTCACCTTCACCGGCGCCCGATCGGGCCTCTCCGCCCGAGCCGAGCCCAGCCACGGCCGCGACGTCGCCGGCCATGACGAGCCGAGCCGCAGCCTCACCGACGCTGACGCTGACGGTCACGGTGACGGTGACGGTGACGAGGTGGGCCCGGCCGGCAGCGCTGCGACCGTCGGGCCCCTCGTCACCATCGACGTCGGGGGCGGCTCCACCGAGTTCGCGTTCGCCGCTGGCGTGACGGAATCGGCGGGCGCCGTTGGGCGGCCGGGCGACACCGGGTCGTGGTCGGCCCCCATCGGCGGGGTGCTCGTGACCAGGGCCTACCTGCGCGGCGACCCGCCGAGACCCGAGGAGCTGTCGGCCGCGCTGTCGGTCGTCGAGCTCCACCTCGACGACCTCCGCCGCGAGGTGCCAGCGCTGGCCGCAGCCCTGGTCGACCCGGACGCCTTGGTGGTGGGCCTCGGCGGGGTGGTCACGGTGGCCGCGGTGGAGGTCGGTCTCCTCGACGACGACCCACTCAACGGCCACGGCGACGGCCCCGTCCATGGCCTGCAGCTCGATCGGGCGGCGGTCGAGGACGTGTTCCGCACGCTCGCCACCGAGTCCAGGGCGGACCGCGCCCACAACCCCGGCCTGCCCCCGTCCCGGGTCGACGACATCGTCGGCGGGTGTGTGGTGTTGGTGGAGACGATGCGCCAGTTCGGCCTCGACGCCATCACGGTCTCCCAGCGCGGCCTGGCCGACGGGGCCCTCCTCGAGTCGGGGGCGTCCATCGGCGGGTGAACGGGCAGCGGGCAGGGCCGTCGCCGGGAACCGTCGTGGGGTCGGGCGCTACTATCACACGGGTGTCCTCGACCACGCTCCTCGGCCGTCGTATCGTGCTGCGCCAACTGCAGCCGTCCGATTTCGGGCAGTGGCGAGAGGTCCGACGACGCAATGTCGACTGGCTGACCAAGTGGGAGCCGTCACGCCCGCCGAGGGCCCCCGACGTGGTGGAGGATCGCAGCGCGTTCGCCCTCCGCTGTCACGCCCGGGAGCGGGAGTGGCAACTCGGTACCGGCTTCGGGTTCGGGATCTTCGTGGAGGGGGTCTTCGCCGGCGAGATCAACCTCAACGCGGTCCAGCGCGGGCCGTTCCAGAACGCCTACGTGGGCTACTGGATCGACGAGGCCAGAGCCGGCCACGGGTACGTGCCCGAGGCGGTGGTGGTGATCGCCCGGTTCGCATTCGAGGACCAGTCGCTCCACCGGATCCAGATCTCGATCGTCCCTCGCAACGCGGCCTCGCGGCGGGTAGTGGAGAAGCTGGGAGTCCGTGCGGAGGGGGTCGCCGAGCGGTACCTGGAGATCAACGGCGTCTGGGAGGACCACATCCGCTACGCCATGACCTCCGACGAGTGGCAGCAGCGGCGGGACGAACTGGCTGCTGTCTGGCTGTAGAACCGGGCGGTCGCTCCCCGCGACCGTGAACGGGATGGCACCGAGGCCGGCGGATCAGCTCCTGCTCGTGATCCTGGCCTTGAGCTTCTCGAGTTGCTTGCGGAACGTGGGCTGTCGGGTCGACCAGGCCTGGGGTCCCAGCTCGTGGTCGACCGCGGCCCGCTGGCTCGTCACGAACCTGATGTCCTGGATGGTCTGCTTCGTTCGCAGCACCAGGTCGCGGTCGTTCGCCCCGGCCTTCGCCGCCATGGCGTGGGCGGCATCGAGCAGTTCGTCGTCCTCGTAGCAGCGCCACGCCAGACCGATCCTCGCCGCCTCCTCGCCGTCGAGGATCTCGCTGAACAATACGGCAGCGGCCGTGGCCTGCGGCCCGGCGATGTTCTGGAACATCCAGGTGTGGCCGCCCCCGGGGTGGATGCCGAGGTTCAGGAACCGATCGTCGAAGCGGGCCGACTTCCCGGCGAGGCGGACATCGCAGATCAGGGCGAGGTTCATGCCGGCCCCCACCGCCGCACCGTTCACCGCTGCGATCGACGGGAGCGGTGAGCGACCAACCCGGAGGAAGCCCTCGTAGATGGCGAGCAGCCCCTCCTCGGCCGAGTCGCCGAGGTGGCTGAGATCGGCGCCGGCGCAGAACGCCGGCGCTTCGCCGGTGATGACGAGCGCCGTGATCGAGGTGTCAGCCTCGAGCTCGGTGATGACCTCGTCGAGCTGATCGCACATGTCGAGCGTGACCGCGTTGCGGCGGTCGGGGTCGTTGAGGGTGATGGTGCCGACACCGTCGGCCTTGTCGACTCGAACGAGATCCATGGCGAGCAAGTGTGGCCTCGCTGATCGGATCGTTCAACACCACCTGCCTGCGGGCCCCGGCGGCCGGGACGATCACCCCCGGTGGTCCCCGTTCGACGGGGCGGTCGAGCGCTGCACCATGCTTGGCGTAGGACGCGAAGACGGGCGAGCCTGTGGCGCCTACCATGGTGGTGATGGCTCCCAACGACGTGGGCTCACGACCCCGGCTCGTGCTTGCCTCGGCATCGCCGAGGCGTCGGGAGCTGCTGCGGTCCGCCGGCGTCTGCACCGACGTCTGCGCCGCCGACATCGACGAGACCCCGCGTCGGGGGGAACGGGCCTGCGAGCTGGTGCGGCGGCTCGCGACCGAGAAGGCGGAGGCGGTCGTCGCCGATGCGAGCGCCGGTCGGCCAGCGGTCCGCACGGTCGTCATCGGCGCCGACACCGTCATCTCCGTCGACGACGAGATCTTCGGGAAGCCCCTGTCGGACGCCGAGGCGCGAACGATGCTCAGCCGCCTGTCGGGCCGCCAGCACCGCGTGCTGACCGGCGTCGCGGTGACGTGCGGGGGACGGACTGAGTCGGCCGTGTCGACCACGACCGTCTGGTTCCGGGCCCTCGACGCCGCCGACATCGACTGCTACGTGGCCTCCGGCGAACCGGTGGGCAAGGCCGGGGCTTACGCCATCCAGGGTCGGGGCGCGCTGTTCGTCGATCGGATCGACGGCTCCTTCCAGGGCGTGGTGGGCCTGCCGGTCGCCATGGTCGACCAGTTGTGCCGTCGGCTCGGCTGGTCGCTGACCACCTGGGCGGTGGCGGGGCGATGATGGGGCGGGGCGATCGGGCGGGCCGGCGGACAGCCGATCACGGCTACCTCGAGGAGATCCTGCATCTCCCCGGTGGTTCGGTGCTCATCCGCAAGATCCTGCAGCGGGGCGTGGTGCTGGCGATCGGGGTGATCCTCCTCTACCTCATGCAGCAGCAGATCCAGGAGTTCATCCTCTCGGCCGATCGGCTCCGCGACGTCACCGCCGGCTGGATCCTGGTGATGGTCGGGGCGGAGGCGCTGAGCTTCGTCTGCATGTGGGCGCTGATCCGGGTGGTCCTGCCTGACGTGTCGTGGTTCGTGGCCGGCACGAGCCAACTCGTGTCGAACTCGGTCAGCCGGGTGGTGCCCGGCGGGGCGGCCGTCGGCGGAGCCGCCCTGTATCGGATGCTGTCGGTCTCCGGCGTCGGCTCGTCGCAGGCCGCCAGCGCGATGGCCGCCACCGGCATCCTCAGCAATGCGCTGCTCTTCGCCATCCCCACCGTCGCCGGGCTGATGGCGCTCGCCGGGGCCCCGATCCCCGAACGGATGCTGCCGGCCGCGATCGCCGGTGGTGTGCTGTTCGCGATTCTCATGCTCGTCGGCGTGGTCGCCATGGCCTTCACCAGGCCGCTCCATGGTGTCGGACGGTTCGTGGCATACGCGGTGCGGGCGATGGGCCGCGTCGCCCGGCGCGACTGGGCGCTCGATCCCGATCGGGTGGTGGGCGAGCGGGATCGGCTCGTGGCGGTGCTCGGACCCCGGTGGCCGAAGGCGATCGCCGCCGCCGCCGGGAACTGGGCGTTCGACTACTTCGCCCTGATCGCCGCCCTCTACGCCGTCGGGGCCGAACCCCGCCTGAGTCTCGTGCTGCTGGCGTATGCCGCCGCGGCGGTGCTCGGCATGGTGCCCTTCACCCCGGGCGGCGTGGGGTTCGTGGAGGTCGGGCTCTACTCCACGCTGGTCGTGTCCGGCATCAGCGCCCGCGACGCGAGCGTCGCCACCATCGCCTACCGCATGATCTCGTGGGCGCTACCGGTCGGCGCCGGCCTGGTGGCGTGGCTGGTGTTCAAGGTCCGCTATCCCGCCCACCGGGCGCGGGACGACGTCGACCCGCCGGTCGAGCACTCCGACCCGAGCGTGCTCCGTCGATGACCACCGCCATCCCGTGCCCGGGATTGACGGTGGCCCGAGCGAACGCGGGTTGCCGCCGCTGAACCCCGCCTGAACGACCCAGCTCTTGCAGATCCGGCGCGCGGTGTGGGTGCGGATCGCTGCCAGATTTTGGGGGTTCTGGCTTTGGCAGTCGGCGCGCGGTGTGGGTGCGGATCGCTGCCAGATCTTGGTGGGGTCTGGCGGCGCTGCGGCACTGTGGGTGCGGATCGCTGCCAGGGGTCGTGGGTCGTGGCGGTGATCGGGGCCGTCGACCTTCAGTCGTCGTCGTCCTCGTCGTCGCCGGACCAGTCGTCGGCGGCGTTGCTCGCGTCGAGGTGTTGACGACCGGGGTCGCAGGAGCCGAGGGCCGGACACCAACGGCAACCCGAGCCCGGGGCCGGAACCGGGGCGCGCTTCGTTCGACCCTCGAGCTCGATCTTCTTGGCGATCCCATCGATGAGGCGCTTGGCGGTCGACCAGAGCAGGTCCTCGGTGACCTCCTCCCGCCGGGGCTGGCCGGCCTCGAGGTAGTAGTTGACGAGAAGCCTCGGAGGCACCCCGACCTTCAGGGTCTCGAGGAGGGCGTAGAAGCGGAGGTCGTCGAGGTGGGTCCGGTTCGGCCGGCCGGTCTTCAGGTCGATGAGGACCTTCCCGGCGACGTTGCCGTCGGGCTGGCCGAGCGTGAGGTCGACCCGGCCGTGGAGCCCGAGCTGGTCCTCGCAGAGCTCGGCCCGCACGTTCGACTCGGCCACCGGCCGCCATCGACGTTGCAGGGGCGGGAACGTCTCGATGAACGTCGCGACGAAGTCGTTGGCCTTGCCGGCCAGCTCGGCCCGCTCGGCGTCGTTCAGCGACTTGATGAACGTGCCGACGCCCCGTTCGGAGAACTCGAGTCGGGCCATGGCCTCATCGACGAGGTCGAGGGGGGTCGGCTCGCCCCGCCAGGTGACCAGCAGCTCGATCGCCTTGTGGGCCACGCTGCCCTTGGCCATCGGCACCGTCCACGCGAAGTCGGCGTTCTTCTCGGCGACGTAGCGGGCTTCGCAGTCGTGCAGGGTCGACAGATCCCGTTTCCACACCACCAGCGGAAGGTCCCGGACCTCGGTCAGGAGTGGATTGAGCGTCTCCTCGATCTCGTGGCGGAGGTGGTCGCGGAGATCGTCGCGGAACGACGGGCGTCGTTCGCGGGTGGCGCCCAGCTCGTCGGTCACCTGCTGCTGGGCCGCGTTGAGCCGTGGCCTCTCCACGGGTGACTCGGGGGGTTCAGCCTGCAGGTCCGACATGGGGCCTCGCACCATCGAGGCGCCGCTGTGACGCCCGATTGCTGTCACCAAGGTAGGTGGTGGCGGGGGCCCACCGGTCGATGGGGTCGAGTCGGCACGAATCGCCCCCGGGCGGGGGTGGTCGCCGGGTTCGCTCCATCATGAGTGTCACACCCCCCGGTCATACTGATCCCAGGTCGAAGCGAGTTGTGGATCGGGGACAGGAGATGCAGGAACACGGGCGGTTGCCGGATCGTGGGAAGCGAGCGGAGCAGAAGGAGCGGCGGGTGCGGGCGGCGGCCGCCGGTGGCCGATCGGGCGGGCACTCGCCCGGGGCGATCCCTGGAGGTCCCGTGGGGGAGGAGCTGTCGTCGGTGCGGTTCGCAGCGATGGCCAGGCGGTTGAGCGAGGAGGCGAGGTCGCTCGGGGTCGCCGCCCCCGGCTTTCGGAGCCCGCCCCGGTCGCCGGGGCTCCGCCGATCGATCCGGCGTGAACGCGATGGCTCGGCCACGGTGTCGGTCGCCCTCCGGGAACGACCGGCGATCGCCGTTGTGGCCGACATGATCGACGGTGTGCTGGTCGCCTCGTCGCTGGACGGGACCGCAGCGAGCGCTGCTCGGGATGCGCTGTGGTCCGTGGCGGCCGAGCTCCTCGACCATGAGCTCGAGGCCCGGAACCACCAACCGGAGCGGCTGGCGGCATAGTCACCGCCCGGTTGCCCGGCGCGGCGACGGAGGGAGGTTCGGGCACTGCATACTGGTGACACCCATTGGCCGCGATCCTCAGAACGGCGATGCAGCAGACCCCCATCCAGACCCCCAACTTCGACGTGAACCTGGCGACCGTGGCCAAATGGGTGGTCATCGGGTTTCTCGTGCTGGTGGCGATCGTGGCGCTGTTGTTCGCTCGTCGCCTGATCCAGCCGATGGACAACGTCCTCACCCAGAGCGAGTGCGCCACCCACGGCCGCGAGGTCCTCAGTCGGGAGGCGCTCGACAGCGAGGCATCCAACCGGTTCTCCATCATCAACCGTTCGCAGGGCCACTGCATCTTCGGCCCCGTCGTGGAGTTCGACGAAGACGGCGAGGTGATCGAACCGCTGCCGACCAACCCGTCGGACTCGACCGATCCGAACGAGGCGGGATCGGATGCGGCCGACGCCGAGGGCACCCCGGCCGACGAGCCCGTCGAGACGATCGAGGTCTCCCTCGCCGACATCGAGACCGGCGGCTTCTACCGCGGCATGAAATGGCTGTTCATCGCCCTCCAGCTCGGTATCGCCAGCGCCGCGGTGAGAATCGTGGCCGATCCACTCCTCGATCGGTTCGTTCGCCGCCCCCGGTCCACAGCACCCTGACCACCACCGGTTCACCGGCCAGCCGGTGTTGCGTCGGGTCGCAGCTGGCGTCGGCGACGGGTGGGCCATACTCGCGGTCGTGAGGAATGGGAACGTGTTGGCGCTGCTTGCAGCGCTCCTACTGACGATGTCTGCCTGCGGCGACGCCGATGACCCGGGCGCCGCCGACCCGTCAGCATCGGAGGACGGTGACGGTGCTGACGCCGACCGTGCGCCGTCCGACGCCGATACTGACGCCGACCGTGCGCCGGCGGACGCCGATGCCGACGACGTCGCGGAGAGCGATGATGCATCGTCGGTCACGAGTCCCGATCCGGGGACCGGGGCCGAGGCCGCGTCGGCGGACCCCGGGGAGCTCGGTCCGATCGCGTCAATGCTCGCCCACGTGCCCGATGCCGGCGAGAACCGCCAGCTCCTCACCATCAACGACTACGAGGGAGCGCTCGAGACGGCCGAGCTCGAGTGGCCGCCGAGCGGCGACGAGGAGGCCGCGGCCGACGTGTTCCTCACGCTGAGCGTCTTCGCCGAGCCGCCGATCCTCGTCAGTCCCTCGATCTTCGGAAGGCAGGCATTCCCCCTCGACCCGTGGCGGACCGAGGTCGGCTTCACGATCCTCGATGCGGAGCGCGATGCGTCGACCGGCGAGGCGCCGGGCACGTTGTCGATAGTCCACACGACCCGCTCCGCCGGGGAGATCGAGCATGCGCTGCAGGCCGACCCCGTTTGGGGTTCCGAGCTCGTCGAGGTGGGGGAAGGTGAGGGCGCGTACTTCGCCTGGGGCGACGATCCCCTGGCATCCGACCCGGATCCGGAGCGGATCACCGCCCCGAGGCCCTTGGGGCGAGGCGGCGCCATGGCGGTCCTGGACGATGGGACGGTGATCCGATCCCCCGACCCGTCGGTGGTGGTGCGGTCGCTCGACGCCACGAACGGGGGTACCCGCTCCCTGCTCGACGATGAGAGCTATCTCGCCGTGGCCAACGCCCTCGATGCTGCCGGTGCATACACAGCCCATCTGACGAGCGAGAACGTCGTGGTCGATCCGCTGTTCCTGCTGGGCCCGTTCGACGGGCCACCACCGTCGGCAGCGGAGATCGAGGAGCGCCTCGGTGAGCTCACCACCGTCCCGCCCTACGTTGCGCTCGGCATCGGGAACAAGGTCGACCTCGGCGCCGACCCGCAGGGTGTGCTCGTGCTCGTGTTCGCCGCCATCAGCCCGGAATCGGCAGCGGAGACCGTAGCGGCGATCGAGGAGATCGTGGTCAACGGAACGTCGATCGTCACCGGGGGCCCATGGTCGGAGCTGTTGACGGTCGCGTCGACGTCGGTCGACGGCTCGCTGGCCATCGTCGAGCTCCGTACGGCGAACCCCCGGATCGGGATCCAGTCCTTCCAGCAGCGGCACACGCTCTTCGCCTCGCTCTGACCTCGCCGCTCGGACCGCGCCCGCCCCGACGCCGCAGCGTCCCGGCACCACCACCGTGACACCCAGCGGCGCCAGCCTCGGAGGCCTAGTCTGGACGGGTTCGGCCCGGGTGGCGGAACGGCAGACGCAGAGGGCTTAAACCCCTCGGATCCATCGGATCGTGTGGGTTCGAATCCCACCCCGGGCACGTGTGGGCGCCGTGCGTGAGGCACCGCCCACCCGGTCCACGCTGGTCAGCACCGGCGGGTCGCCGATCGGCTCGCATCCCCCGGCTCCCGGCTCCCGGCTCCCGGCTCCCGGCACCGGTACCGAACCGACCGTGGGCGGCAACGGTGGTCTCGAGGCGAGAGGGTCCGTCCCGGCGCTTCAGAGCGCCGTCGAGTGAGCGGTCGCGTTGGGGAGGTTGGTCGGTGAGCGACCCGGCCGGCCGCCGGGTCGTTGGTCGGCCATGAACTCCGAGATGGCGGTGGCCGACATCGGTCTCGCGAGCAGGAATCCCTGGGCGAGGTCACACTCAGGGTCTCTGAGTGCGTCGAGTTGCTCAGGTCGTTCGATGCCTTCGGCAACGGTCTGGAGTCCCAGTGCCTTTCCGAGCTCGATGAGCGCGTGAACCACGCTGGTCGACCGGTCATCGTCGTTCATCGACTGGGTGAACGTTCGGTCGATCTTGAGGCAGTCGATGGGGAGTCTCTGGATCTGGTTCATCGAGGAGTAGCCGGTTCCGAAGTCGTCGAGGGCAACGCGGACCCCCAAGCCCCTGATGGCTTCCAGGGTGTCCACGACGATCTGCTGGTCGTCGGCGAGGATGCTCTCGGTCACCTCGATCTGCAACGTTGCCGGGTCCAGGCCTGTTTCGTCGAGTAGCTCAGCGAGGTGGGGGACGTAGTCGGGATCGACCAGTTCCACGACCGAGGCGTTGACCGACATGGTGAGTTGCTGGTCGTCGAACAGCTGTTGCCAGCTCGTCAGTTGTTGCATGGCTTCACCGAGCACCCAGCGGCCGAGGCGACAGATCGCACCGGTGTGCTCGGCGGCGGGGATGAACACGGTCGGTGAGACCCTGCCGAGCTCTGGGCTCTCCCAGCGCAGGAGCGCTTCGAAACCGGTCGGTTCACCGTCCGCAATCGAGATCAGGGGCTGGTAGTCGAGGCTGAACTCGCCGTTCTCCAAGGCGAGAGACAGCTCACGCTGGAGTCTGGTCTGGACGAGGAGGAGGTCTTCCATCTCGGGTACGAACAGTCGCGTGCAGGACCCTCCTGCGCGTTTCGCTTCATAGAGTGCGATGTCGGCGTAGCGGAGCAGCATGTCGGCGTCCGCGGTTTCTGGTGCGATGGCGATTCCGATGCTGGCATCGATCGTGAGTGCCTGGCCGTCGATGGTGTACGGCGCTCGGAGAGCTTCGAGGAGACGCAGCGCTGCCCGCTCCGCCTCGCCGATCGGGTCGGTGTCGGTCAGTTCTGCCACCAGAGCGAACTCGTCGCCCCCGAGGCGGGCGATCGTCTCGTTGGCTCGGGTGTTGGCGGTGAGACGCTCGGCCGCCATGGTCAGGAGAGTGTCACCGACGGGGTGGCCGAGGGTGTCGTTGATGCCCTTGAACCCGTCGAGGTCGATGAGTAGGAGTGCCGCTGTCGTCGATCCTCGAGCGGCACGGGCCAGCGTCTTGACGATCGCCTCGTTGAGGGCTCGACGGTTCAGGAGGCCGGTCAGTTCGTCCTCTTGCGCTTGGCGTCGGAGGCTGGCCTCGAACTCGACCCGATCGCTCACGTCGCGGCCGGTCATGACGAGCCCGTTGATGACCGGGTTCGCTCGGTGATCCGAGACCGTGATCTCGAACCATCGATCCGTTCCCGGTAGTTGAATGGTCTCTGGCCGGTCGAAGGGTCCAGTCTGGGCGATGAGCGCATCTCGGAGTCGTTCCTGGTCGCTGATGGCGAGGAGATCGAGCAACTCCTGGACATGAGTCGCCTTCCGGCCCAGGCTTCTGACCGCAGAAGGGGAGACGAACTGGATCGAGCCGTCGTCGCCCACCACATAGAGGTGGATGGGGGAGTTCTCGATCAGGCCCTGGTAGCGCTCACTCATCTCCGCTCGAGCCTGCTGCAACGACCGTCTCGATCTTGACCGGCCTTCAGCGACAACCACCCCTACAATCGCCAGACCCGCCGCGAGCGACGACACGACCAAGCCTCGAATTGCATTCGACGCCGACTCGATTGCTCGTTGCGTGGCTCGGTCCTCGATCTCCCTGAACTCCATGGTCAGCGAATCGAAGAGGGGATCGGACTCCTCGTCATCGACCGCGTCTGCTTCCGCTGTCTCGCCCATCGAGTAGGCCCTGGCGGTGAACGCCGCAGCAGCGGCGAACTGATCGGTCGCTTGATGAATCGGTGTGGCCTCCTCGCTCGACAGACCGGCGAGCGACAACTCGAGGTTCAGATGGAGAGCCGCCAGCGCTTCGTCGATCTCCTCCGCTGGTGCATCCTCGCCGGCCTCGGCCCCGTTCTCCAGTGCCGCAAGATGGTTCAGCTCCGCCCGCACACTGGCTGCCGCATGGGCAACCGCGTGCTGCTCATCTGCGTCCCGGATCCCCGAGATGGCAAACAAGGTGCTCCCCAGCAAGACCGCCGTGACCGCCATGGGGGCGAAGAGATTGGCCAGGCCCCCAACGGCACCCGCATGACGTTCTCGAGCCACACGACACCATCGGAACCGACCCCGACAACATGAGCATCTGCGAGAGTGGTTGGTGGACGCGGTTCGGAAGCGGCCTTCGTTGCCGGTCGACGAACGGAGTCACCGTTCGAGATCCGGCGCTCAATGGTCGATGGTCGATCCGTCGTCGATGTCGGTTCAGGTTTCCGAGGTGCCTCCGGTTGACGTCGCGTCGCAAGCGTCGGGACGGCTGAAGCGTTCGCCGTAGCCCGGCCCGTCTCCCGAGCGATTGTTGCCGGACTTCACCCACACATCCGACGTGCGGCCGGGCAGTACGAGGTGGTTGGTGCCATCCTCGAACTCGATCTTGATGTCCTCACCGTCGAGGCGGTAGACGACGTTGGAGATGTCCTTGTCGGACTCGACGATGACGACGGAGCACGTCTCGAACCAATCGGCGGACGCGTTGGCAGCAGGGGCAGCGAGGGCCGGCGCTGCGATGGCAGCAGCTCCCGTAGCAGCGATCGCGGGGATGGTGAACAGGCGCTTGTCCATTGGATGACTCCCGATTGAGGGAACGCCGGTTTCGCCACTGACTCCCCCACCGGCGAGGCGACCAACTGCAGCCGGTGGGATCACGATCTCGTTCTGGTGTGAATGTCGATCCGTGTCATCGGCAGGCCCATCAGCGGCATTGAGTCAAACGAACCAAACAGGGCCGAACGACCCACTCTCGACGTCGCTGGCCGCAGGTTCGATCGGCAGGCACTCGGTCAGATCCACCGCTCGATGGCGGCATTTTGACTCCCTTGTTGCTGGTTGCGGTCACTACTAACGTGCTTTACGGAGTCGTGTACCGGCGGTGTGTGGCTAACCGGCGATGCACAGAGCGTCTCGAACGAAAAAGGGGGCAGACCAGACGTTCTGTCCTGCTTCGACGTTCGCTGCTCCGAAAGGCGATGATGGCGGATCTGGAGAGCAGTTTCACGACTCGGGTGGCGATCGGCTCCACCGGACTGCTTCGTCGGCTCCGGCGCACCTGACGAGTCGAGATGGCGACCCACGAGGAACGATCGAGCACGAATGACCAGGCCCTGAACGGGGCTGCTCGCGAGCGGGACGAACTCGGTCAGGACTACGCCAAACTGCAGAAGAAGCTCCACGACAGCCTCGACCGTGCGGAGACGGCCGAGATTCTGCGACAACTCGCCACCTACCGTCACCAGTTGTCGATACTCGACGATGACCTGCGGACTGCGCCGCTCGAGTCCGACGACGTGCCGGTCGATGAGTACGAGAGGTCCGCCGACGCCGGGCTGATCGCGTCGCCCCACACCCGCAGCGACACACCGGTGGGCGATGGGCAGCACGTCGAGCACGCGCCCGCACGTCGGACTCGTCGTGCCCAGTCGACCCAGCCGCGATCCGAGACGACTTCCCGCCCACGAGGAGCGCCGTCGCTGGTGATTCGCCTGCTCGTCGAGGGGTCCAGTCGAGCGGCGGTCGCCACCGTCGCCACGACCCTCGCGGAGCAGTTCCGCGCCACGACGGTCAGAGCCCGATCGGTTCACCACGACATGGCGATCGACTGGACGGCGTTCTCCGCTGGCAGCTTCGAGTCGAGACCGATCCACTTCGAGCTCATCGCCGTGGATCAGGACGTGGACAGCACGACCCGCAGCTACCTGCGGTCGATGGTCGATGCGATCGTCTTCGTGGTCGAGTCGACGGCCGATGGTGTCCGGGCAGGTCGGCGGGCTCTGCACGATCTGGCAGCGGCACAGAGCGGGCGTGAAGTGGCCGACCGTGCGGCGCTCACGGTCTTCGCTCACAAGTCCTCGGGCTCGGAAGCACCGCATGCCGATCTCGTGACCGCGGCGCTCGGCCTCGATCCGAGCATCCGGGTCGTCTCGACCGTTGGGCCTCGGCACGAGTTCTTCTACGGGTTCGCTGTCGTCGCCAGCGCGGCGGTGAAGCGGGCTCGGCTCCGCGATCAGAAGGGCCTACCGCGGACGGCGAGAACCCGCCTCCAGGCCATCCTGCCGCCGGTTGGTGCACCGTTCGAGCTGACCGAGATCCCGAGGCGTCGACGATCGGGGAAACCAGCCACAGCCACAGCCACCGCGGCCGCGACGGCCGACGAGCCGACCACACGCCCGGAACCGCGACGGCCGCCATCCGTGGTCGGACACGACTCCGTCGACCCCGCCCCCGACCCAGACGACGACATCGAGACCCCGATCGCCGACCCGCCGGCGACCCAGGATGACCCGGTCCGGGCCCCGCCGACGGCGCCCTCGGCCGCGGCCGAGACGAAGGTGTCGCCACGCGCCGGGTTGCGGCCGAGTCGACTGGGGCCGGAACGAGCGATGCCACCGCTGCGGGCCCTGCCGGGAGCGTCGACGTCGGCGCCGATGCCACCGCCTCCGACCCAGCACGATCGAGTGCTCGTGCCGATCGCGTCGCAGGATCTGCCCACCGGCCGGGCCTCCGCGCTCCGCCGGATGATCGCCGCAGTCCACAGCCCGGGCCTCGACAATCAGGCGAAGTCCCGATAGCCGACGCCCCGACGGGGTGGGCCCGGTAGACCAGACCGCGCTCGGCGTGGTCGGTCTGGCGGCAACGGCTGGCGCTGACGGCGCGCTGACGCGTCGCTGAGCGGCCCTGTTCGGCCGATCGAGGGTGGCGTAGCGTTCTGGTCATGCTCCACTTGCAGCTCCTGGGGCCGTTGCTGGTTCGAGACGACGACGGAAACGACCTCACGCCGCCCGGGGCCCGGGAGCGGGAGGGCCTGGTCACCCTGGCCGTGGTGTCGCCCGATCCGCTCTCCACCGAGCGGATCGCCGCCGAGCTCTACCGGGAGCGCTCGACGACCGATCCCCGCAACGCGGTACAGGCCATGATCTCCCGCCTCAGGCGAAGCCTCGGGCGGTCCGCCGGCGCCATCGAGACGACGACCGACGGGTACCGGCTCGTCGACGCCGAGCTCGATCTCGACGACGCCGAGCGGCTCCTCACCGCCTCGATCGCCGAGCAGGACCCCGCTGAGGCAGGCGCCCTCTTCGACCAGGCGGTCACCCTGTGGCACGGTCCCACACTGAACGGGCTGCAGGGCGAGCTGATCGACAACGAGCGCCTCCGCATCGACGCCCTCCGGGCCGACGCCGAGGATGCCGTGCTCGAGCGACGGGTGACGGCCGGGGACGGCCACGCCGGGAGCGTGATCGGGGCCCTGGAGACCGCGGTTCGGGGCGAGCCGTTCCGGGAGAAGCGGTGGGAGCTGCTGATGCTGGCGCTGTATCGCGACGGTCGGCAAGCCGAGGCGCTGCGGGCGTTCCAACGAGCCCGTTCGCTGCTCTCCAACCATCTCGGCCTCGAGCCCGGCCCCACCTTGACCAGGCTCGAACAACAGATCCTCGCCCACGACCCCGAACTCGATGCCGCGACGGCTGCGAATCCGGGCGCTGCCGTCGACCCCGGAGCCGGGTCCAGCGAGGGTGCCGGGTCGAGCGATCGCGCCGGGTCCAGCGACGGCGCCGGGTCGACCGGTGACCAGAGGTCGACGCAGAGCGCGGCGCTGCCCGGTGGCACCGTCACCGTGCTCATGTGCGACGTCGTCGGTTCCGTCGAGCGGTGGGAGGCGGCGCCCGACGACACCGCCCGGGAGATGGATCTGCTCCACCAGACCTGGACCGAGGCCACGGCGGCCAACGGTGGTCAGGTCGTGAAGTCGACCGGCGATGGGGTGCTGGCGGTGTTCGCCACAGCCGGCTCGGCGGTGCTGGCCGCTGCCGCGGCCCTCCGGGCCGAACAGGTGCACGGGCTGCGGGTCCGAGCGGCGGCCAACACGGGACCGCTGGAACCGATCGACGGCGTCGACTATCGCGGCCCCACCGTGAACCGGTGTGCCCGACTGCTCGATCTCGCCAGCGGCGGCCAGATACTGGTGTCGGGAACCACCGCTGACCTCGCCACGATCGAACTGCGGGCCGGGACGGACGTTCCGACCCTGCGCCAACTGGGCGTGCATCGCCTTCGCGACGTGCCCGAACCGGTGGCGATCTGGCAGGTCGAGGGGACCGGGCTCCGCTCGAGCTTCCCACCGTTGGAGGCGGCGGCCTCGATCCCGGTTCCCCGTCTCCGCAACGCGCTGCTCGGCCGGGCCGAGCTGCTGGCCGAGATCGAGGGCCTGGTGGGTGACGAGAAGCTCGTCACGCTGCTCGGCCCCGGGGGGATAGGCAAGACCTCGCTCGCGGTCGCGGTGGCCTGGGAGCTCGGCGGGGGCCGACCGATCCGCTTCGTCGACCTCGCCCGGGTGACCGATCCCACCGCGGTCCACCACCGGCTCGCCGAAGGCATCGTCAGCGCCGATCACGACGATCAGCGCAACCCCGTCGAACGCATCGTCGACCGGTTGCGGGTCAACACCGACCTCGTGATCGTCGACAACGCCGAGCACGTTCTCGACAGCGTCGCTGAAGCCGTCGACGCCGTGCTCGCCCACGAGATCAAGGGCTCGTTCCTCGTCACCTCCCGGCAACCGCTCGGCCTCGCCGGGGAGCTCATCGTCGGCGTCCCACCGCTCGAGCTCCCCGGCGGCAGCGACGACCTCGGAGCCACCGGTCGCACACCGTCGGTGCAGCTCTTCATCGAGCGGGCCCGTGCTGTCCGCCCCGACTTCGAGGTGCCGAGCGGACGCCTCCCGGTCGTCGCCCACATCTGCCGCCGGCTCGACGGTGTGCCGCTCGCCATCGAGCTGGCCGCCGGTCGGGCGTCGCTCCTGGCCCTCGACGACATCGCCGCCATGCTCGACGACCAGCTCCGCCTCCTGCGCCAGGTCCGGTCGAGCAGGGATCGCCGCCACCGGAGCCTCGAGGCCGTCGTGGGGTGGAGCGTCGACCAGCTTTCGGTCGACGCCCGCGAGCTGTTCGGACGGTTGTCGGTCATGGCCGGCGGGTTCGGTCTCGACGCCGCCGAGGCCCTGTGCAACCACGGCGACCTGACCACGATCGATGTGCTCGAAGCGCTCGACGAGCTGCACGGCGCCTCGCTCGTGGCGGTCGAGCCGGAGGGCAGCCGGTTCCGGATGCTCGAACCGATCCGTCAGATCGCGGCGGCGGAGCTGGCGGCCAGGGAGCTCGAGACCGAGACCCGCACCGCCCACGCCCGCTGGGTGCACGAGCTCGCGCTCGACGCCCACCGCCGTCGCGACGCGACCCGGAAGGCGGCCTACGAACGGCTCGATGAGAACGCCGATCAGCTGGTCGCCGCGGTCACCTGGATCGCCGACACGGGCCGGCGGGACCTGGCAGGGGAGATCGCGTTCCCGTCGGCGTGGTGGTTCCTCACCCGCAACACCAGGGCGGGGGAGCGGCTGCTCAACCGCATGCTGCAGATGGTCGATCGCGACGACGATCCGCTCGGCTGGGCCAACGTGGTGCTCGGGTTGGGCATCGCGACGGCCGCCCATCCCGACTCGAACATCGCCGAGTTCGCCCAGGCGGCGCTCGACGAGTTCGATCGGGTCGACCACCCCGACCGCGGTGTCGCCCGCCTCGCCGCCGCGTTCTCCCTCACGACCGAGAGCGACCCGACCGAGCCGCTGCGCTACCTCCGCGAGGCCGCCGAGCTGTCCCCGCCCGACGACCGGTGGGCGCAGGCGCTGGTGGACATGGGCACGATGACGATGGAATCGCTGGTGCTCCTGCTGAACGGTCAGCTCGACCACGCCGAGCCGCTCGTCGATCGGGGCCTCCGGGCGGTCGACGCGCTGCGCGATCTCGGCGAGACGTGGGCCCTCGGGGCGACGCTCGGGGAGCTCGGCCGGCTCCTGCAGACGCTGGGCCGGCTCGACGAGGCCGAGGCGTGCTACACCGAATCGCTCGATCTCTTCGGCGGAGCCGACTACCACGGCAGCCACTACGTCTACAGCGAGCTGGGTCGGCTGGCGACCCAGAAGGGCGATCACGAGATCGCCCACCGCTACCACGACGAGGCCAAGCGGATCGCCGAGCTCGACGGCAACGCTGGCTGTGTCGCGATGGCGCTGGCCGGGATGGGCGATGCCGCCGAGGCCGTCGGCGACCTGCAACGGGCGCTCGACCTCTACCGGGAGGCGACGGAGCTCAGCGACCAGGCGACGCTCATCGAGCACGGTCACGAGAGCTGGCACCAGGCGATCGACCGGCTCGAGGCCGCGGTGGCGACGGCCCCCGAGGGCGGGTCGCCCCGCCCCTGACCAACCGGGTCTCGCTGGCGGCCGAGGTGGTGGAGCAACGGCCGCACGTCCGGCCCCTCGCCCCGGCATCCGCCGACGCCCGGTGCGGGCGCGGCCCGTCAGCGCCCCGTCAGCGGGCGGTAGCGCCGGCGCAGCGCGTCGACAGCGTGACGTCACCGGCTCCTCAGCGTAATCCGGGACCGTGTTCGAGACCCGGTCGAACGCCGGCCGGGCGGATCGAACGGAGAAGGTCATGTTCCATCGTCTCGGAGCTGCCGTATACCGGCGACGCAAGCTCGTGGTGGTCGCCTGGCTGGTGATCGTCGCGCTCGGGGTGGTCGCATCCGGCCCGCTGTCGGAGCGGGTCACCGCCGAGTTCAGCGGAAGTGAACGGATCGAGTCGGCCCGGGTGCTCGAACGGATCCAGGAGTCGTCGGCGACCGGTGGTGACATCGCAGTCGTCATCGACGGCGTCGCCGCGGTGGGCGAGCCACCCGCCGAGGTGGAGGCCGTCCTGACCGACCTCGGCGCCATCCCGGGCGTGGTCTCGGTCGTCGACCCGTGGTCGACCGGCCTCGAGGACCTCGCCGCAACCGATGGCCAGGCAGCGTTGGTGGTGGTCTCGTTCGCCAACGGCTTCGACGCCAGCGCCGAGCACGAGCTCGTCGACGAGGTGTCGGCCGTCGCCAACAGCCTGGAGGATGCCGGCGACTACGACGTGGTGATCGGCGGCGAGCCCGTCGTCCTCCAGGAGTTCGAGACCCAGGCCGAACGCGACCTCCTCCGCGGCGAGGCGATCGCACTACCGATCGCCCTCATCGCGATGGTGTTCATCTTCGGTGGCCTGCGGGCCGCCGGGATGCCGCTGGCGATCGCCGGCGCCGGGTTCCTCACCGCCGGCATCGCCCTGCTCGGCGCCACCTACGTGCTCGACGAGGTCTCGGTCTTCGCCCTGAACGTGGTGTCGATGCTCGGTTTGGGGCTCGGCATCGACTACGGCCTGCTGCTCGTAAGCCGCTTCCGGGAGGAGCGGAGCCACGGGCTGTCCGTCGGCGACTCGGTGGCCGCCACCGTGGCCACCGCCGGGGTCACCGTGGTGTTCAGCGCACTGACCGTCGCGGTGGCGATGAGCGGCATGTTCGTGTTCGGCGATCCGACGATGACCAGCTTCGGTGTCGGTGGTCTCGCCGCCGTGCTGTTCTCGATGGTTGCGGGGCTCACACTGCTCCCAGCCCTCCTCGGCATCTTCGGGGCCAGGATCAAGCCCGCCAAGGTCCGGCCAGACAGCGCCGGGGCGTTCTTCCGGCTGTCGCAGGTGGTGCAGCGGTTCGCGCTCCCGATCCTGCTGGTGGTCGGCACCGGCCTCGCGCTTCTCGCCACCCCGTTCCTCGACGCGAGGATGGAGAACGGCGATGCCCGCAGCCTCCCCCGCTCGTCCGAGGCGAGGGCAGCGGCCCTCACCCTCGGCGAGCGGTTCCCGGCTCGGGGCGCCGACCCGATCGTGGTCATCGCCGACCTCCCCGCCGACTCGGCAGCCGCCCAGGCGTGGGTGGCGACCCTCGGAGGGCTCGACGGTGTCGCCGGGCTGCAGGTCCGCAACGACTTCCCACCGGAGATGCTCGTGGTCGACGTCGTACCCGCCGGCACCAGCCAGGGTGAGGTCGCCACCGGCCTCGTCGACACCATCCGCAGCGAAGCGGCAGCGTCCGGGACCCCGGCCGAGGTCGGCGGTACCGCGGCGTTCACGTCCGACACCCGGGAGATGATCGCCGAGCGGGCCCCGATAGCGATCGGGGTGGTCGTGCTGGCCACACTGGTGCTCCTGTTCCTCATGACCGGATCGGTCGCGATTCCGATCAAGGCGGTCGTGATGAACGTGCTCAGCCTCGGGGCGAGCTTCGGTGCACTGGTCTGGGTCTTCCAGGACGGCAACCTGTCTGGCCTGCTGGGCTTCGACCCCGTCGGCTCGATCGACCTGTGGCTCCCGACGATCATCTTCCTGTTCGCCTTCGGTCTCTCCATGGACTACGAGGTGTTCCTCCTCGGGCGCATCAAGGAGATCCACGACCGGACCGGCGACAACGATCTGTCGGTGTCGACCGGCCTCCAGAAGACCGGCCGGATCATCACCTCGGCAGCCTTTCTCATCGTGGTCGTGTTCGCCGGCTTCGCCGCAGGCGAGACGCTCACCATCAAGCAGCTCGGCGTGGGCCTCGCGCTCGCGGTGATCGTCGACGCCACGATCGTCCGGTCGCTGCTCGTCCCGGCCACGATGAAGCTGCTCGGCGAGTGGAACTGGTGGGCTCCCGCACCGCTGCGTCGGCTCCACGAGCGGTTCGGGCTGAGCGAGCCGGCCGAGCTGCACCGCCCGGCGTTCGACACCGGGGTCGTCGACCTCGCCGACGACCGCAGCGATGATCGCAGCGCCGACGACGATCGCGGCGACGGCCCCGGTCACGACGGGTCGAGGACCCTCGCCGGGGTCTGAGGGCCCACCGGAGTGTGTTGCACGGCCCTGGCGTTCGTGGCCGTGCAACACTGCTGGGGTGCTGCGATCCGCGTACGTGCTCGCCGTAGCCCTCCTGTTGTGCACCTGCACGACCGGCGAGGCGGGTCGGCCGGAGGTCGGGCCAGCCCCGACGCCGACGACCGATCGCCCCCAGCCAGCGGCGGCACCCACCCCGGGTGCCGCCGCTCGATCGTCCACCACCGCGGCTGGCCCCGCCCAACGCCGACCGATCGAACTGCCCGACTGGACCGGGTGTCGCGCGGAGGCGGATGTCGCAGCCGGCTTCGCCAACGATGCGGTCCGGATCGGCGTGCGTTCCTTCTACGAGGACCGCCGGCCAAGCCGAGCTCGTCGCCGAGCGGGGCGCACCGGCGTTCCGGGCCGTGGAACGGCCACCCGGAAGACCAGGGCCGAAGTGGCGCAACACCGGAATCCGGCCGGCAAAGTGGCGCGAAACCGGAAATAGTCCGCAGTTGCGCCACTTCGGGCTGAGAGCTCCGGAGTTGCGCCACCTCGGCCACCAGGAGGCTCGGTGCGCCGCCCACAACGTGACGGCGGAGGTCGACGGGCTCCTCGACGCAAGCTCGGATGCGCTGGCGCTCATGACCTTCAGTGAGATGTGTCGGTGCGTGACCGAGGTCGTGGCGGCACAGGGGACCGATCCTCCTGCCGCGCTGTACATGCCGTCGTCGTGCGCCACGGTGCACGCCCTGGCGATCGAAGGCGGCGTGCTGCTGCAGAACATCGACGGTCGCTGGGCGCAGCGCGACATCCTCGATCTCGACCCCGGCGAGCCCTGATCCCGCCGATGAGGCAGACTCGCCTCATGCACCTCGGTATCGCTCACCATCTCGGTTGGGCGGTCGCCGTGACCGCCTCGCCGGCTCATCAGGTCGTCGATCGGCGCCGCATCGACCTGGTGGAACCCGGACTTCCCGTGGCGCCCGTGCATCATGAAGGGGGCGCACATCCGATGCACCGCTCAGGTGAGCTGCTCGACGACGCGGCGCTGGAAGCGCTCGTCGCCCAGGTCAGAGACTCGTCGATCCGGATGACCTCCTATGCGCTCGACGAGATCCAGGGGCGCCTGCACGAGCCGATCGTGTCGATCTCGCTCCGGTCATGGCCGACCGATTTCCCCGACGACATCGCCACCCGACGACGACCGCCCTACGAGAGCGCGGCCGATTCGATCATGTACCGACAGGTCCTGGCCGATGAGGCGGAGCGTCGAGGGTGGACCGTCGACCTCTACGACGGCAAGGAGGTCGAGGCGAGAGCCAGGGAACTGCTGGCCGACCGAGCCCACGAGGTGCTCGACGGGCCGCGCTCCCGACTCGGTCCGCCGTGGAACAAGGACCACCGGATCGCACTGGCCGCAACCGTGCTGCTGTCGGCGTAGTTCCCACGTCGGATCGGTCGGGTCAGGCGTCACCCTGGAGCTGGGCCAGGAAGCTGCCGCCGTCGGAGATCACCACACCCTCGGCGACCTTGCCGTCGGTCACGGTGAAGAACGCAGATGACGGGCGGGTGACGTCCCGACCGGTGGGGGCAATGCCCTGGAACTCGCCGGTGTGGGTGCCGTGGAAGGTGTAGCGGACGGCGACCGTGTCGCCCTCGGCCACCATCTGGTGGATCTCGAACCGGGCGTTGTCGAACGCGGCGTGCCGGGCCCGGAGATCGGCGACGTGCTCCTCGAGGGAGCCCATCGACGGCACGCCGACGCCATGACGCACGTAGTCGGGGACGAACGAGTCGTACACGACGCTCATGTCGGCCTTGTTGAACCCGTCCTCCATGATGTGGCGGACGAGCTCCTTCATCGCGCTCGGATCCATGGACACGAAGCTAGACGGACTGCCCGCCTTCTGCCTGTCCCCCGCACCCCCGGATCCGCTTCTGCCTGTCGACTGCCCCGACTATGACGCGTCCCCACAGGCAGAACTGGTTGGCGGGGTGCAGCCGACAGGCAGAACGGGTTGGCGGGGTGCAGCCGACAGGCAGAACGGGTTCAATCGCCGTCGTCGGTGACGGCGGCCACGGCTGACTCGACCGTGGTGCCGGCGAAGAACTCGGGGTTGCAGCCGGCGTAGAAGCGGGCGGCGTTGGTGAACACGAAGTCGCGGAAGTCGTCGGTGGTGAGCAGGTCGTGCTCGACCAGCTCGTAGGCCTCCTCGAGCACCTCCAGCATGTCGGGCACGTCCCAGTGGCCGATGTCGGAGGAGAAGATGGCCCGCACCTGCGCCCCGAACGGGTTGCCCTTCGTGTTGAACGCCCACGCGTTCATCGGGTCGTCGGCCTCACAGCCGAAGTAGAAGTTGGGGATGAACCGGTCGCGGATGTCCTCCGCCTTCTCGATCCCGACGGCGGCGAAGTCGTCGAGCTCGTCGGGGTTCTGCAGGCCGGGGCCGAGCCGCTTGAACACGTCGCCGACCCGATCGGCGTGGTTCCGCATGCGCCCTTCGGCGTAGCTGTCGAAGAGGTCGGCGAACAGCACCTGATCGAAGTTGTCCGGGTCGTAGTTGTCGACGCTGCCGCCACCCCGCTTCTCCCACCGGGCCACGATCGCGGCGAACAGATCGACGGCCCACCCCACGCCACCCTCGAGGAAGCCGAACCGCAACGTGGGGTGGCGCTTCGTGACCCCACCGAAGAACAGTGCCTTGCACAGCGCCTCGCTGGCCGCCGCGAAGTGGCCGATGTGGTTGTACATGTAGGTGCTGGGCGACATGCGGCTGCCCCAGCCCATCCCGCCGGAGTGGAACGTCGGCGAGACGCCCAGCTCGGCGCATCGGGCCCACACCGGCTCGTAGTCGTGGTCGCTGTCGATGGCGAACACGTCGAGGTAGGTGCCGCGCCGGCTCCCGGCCGAGATCGGCCGGATCACGTGGCTGGCCATCAGCACCGCCTTGTGGCCGAGCACACTGACGGCGTGGTCGAGCTCCGCCAGTGCCTCCCCGGGGGTGTGCATCGGGATGATGGCCACGCCGTTCAGCCGATCCGCATAGGGGGCGAACACCTCGGCCTGGTAGGTGTTCCACGCCCGGCACGCACCCTGACGGATCTCGTCCTCCGCCATGTGGTGGGCGCCGAGACCCATCGTCGGGTAGAGCACGGCGTAGTCGAGGCCGATCGCGTCCATCCGCTCCACCAGCAGTTTCGGGAGCACCGAGGTGGCCGAGTCGATGGTGTTGGCGGTGGGGAGCGCCCACCACGGCGGTCGGGTGTAGCGCCGCTGCTGGCGCTCGTCAGGCGACAGCGCATACCAGCGGGGGAACCGCAGGGCGAAGTGGTCGGCCACGCGCTGGTCGGCGACGTCGGCCAGGATCTCGAGCATCAACGGCATGAACTCGACGAAGTGACCATCGGCATCGATGACCGGATGGTCGAGCTCCTGGCGGATGCGAGCCGAGCGGCTGCTCTCGGTCAGCGTCATCGGAACCCCCCTGTGACGCGGTCGGCTGCTGTGCCCGCCACGCTAGTCGAGGCCCCGCCGCCGGATCATGTCTTGGGCCGTACGACGCCCTTCTGGCCCGTGATCCGGCCGTAGACCTCCGGCCGGCGGTAGAGGTCGAAGTCGAACAGGGTCTCCTTGTAGCTGCGGCACAGGTCGAGGTCGCAACGGGCCACGATCAGCTCGTCGCCGGTGGTGACCGCCTGGGCCACGATCTGCCCCGACGGGGCGTAGATGGCCGACTGCGCCAGCGACTCCACCCCCTCCTCGATGCCGCCCTTGGCCACGCCGACCACCCAGGTGCCGTTCTGGTAGGCGCCGGCCTGCATCACGAGGTGATTGTGGAACGAGGCCAGCGGGTTCTGGGTGGGATCCGGGGTGTAGAAGAGGGGGGTGTTGTAGCCGATGAGGACGAGCTCGACGCCCTGGAGGCCCATCTCCCGGTACGTCTCCGGCCACCGTCGATCGTTGCAGATCGCCATGCCGACGAGACCGCCGAACGCCGACCACACCCCGAACCCCTCAGCGCCCTCGTCGAAGTAGAAGCGCTCGAGGTGCTGGAAGGGCCGGTCGGGCTCGTGCTCGCCGTGGCCGGGGATGTGGACCTTGTGGAACTTGGCCACCACCGAGCCCTCGCCGTCGACCAGCAGGTAGACGTTGTTGCGTCGACCCGCTGCCGTCAACTCGGCGTAGCCGAGACAGAAACCGACACCTAGCCGCTGAGCTTCGTCGAACAGGGGCTTGGTGTCGGCGTTCGGCATCTCGGTCTCGTAGAACCGGTCACGCTCAGCGGGGTCCTCGATGTACCAGCGGGGGAAGAACGTGGTGAGCGCCAGTTCGGGGAACACCACGAGGTCACAGCCGGCAGCGGCCCCCTCCCGGAGGAGTGCGATCAGGCGCTCCACCACCGTCGATCGGGGTTCGTTCCGGCCGACCGGGCCGAGTTGGGCGCCGCCTACGGTCACGATTCTCGTCACGACCGAGAAGGTAGCGCCGTTGTCGGCCGGCCCGCCGCTGCTGAGGATCGTTACGATTGCCGGCATGAGAACTGCGATCACCGGCGGAACCGTTGTCACCGCCATCGACACCGTCGCCGCCGACGTCCTCATCGACGGTGAGCTGGTGGTCGGCGTCGTCCAACCGGGATCCGAGCTGTCGGCGACGTTCACCGCCGGCGCCGACCGGGTGCTCGACGCGACCGGTCGCTACGTGGTGCCCGGCGGGGTCGACGCCCACACCCACCTGCAGGCCACCGGCCAGATCGCCCCCGTCCTCGACACGTTCGAAACGGGCACGATCGCCTCCGCGTTCGGTGGCACCACCACGATCATCGACTTCGCCTACCTGGAGGGCGACGAGCGCCTGCCCGAGGGCTTCGAGCGGCACCAGGGGTGGGCGGCGGGCCAGTGCGCGGTCGACTACGGCTTCCACATGATGGTGTCGAACGTCGACGACCAGTCGCCCAAGGAGATGGACCTCCTCGTGGAGGAGGGGGTCACCAGCTTCAAGATGTTCATGGCCTACCCCGGCCGGGTCTACTCCGACGACGGTCAGATCCTCCGCATGATGCAGCGGGCCGGCGAGAACGGGTCGATGATCCAGATGCACGCCGAGAACGGCATCGCCATCGACGTGCTTCGGGAGCAGGCGGTGGAGCGCGGCGACGTCGACCCCTACCACCACGGTGTCACCCGCTCACCGATCCTCGAGGCCGAGGCCGTCCACCGGGCGGTCGCGCTGTCGGAGGTGGCGGGGTCACCGCTCTACATCGTGCACCTCTCGTCGGCGAACGCGCTGGAAGAGGTGATCGCCGCCCGCGACCGGGGCCTGAACGTGTTCGCCGAGACCTGCCCGCAGTACCTCTTCCTCGACCTGAGCGATCTCGACCGTCCCGACTTCGAGGGCGCCAAGTACGTCTGCTCGCCGCCGCTCCGGCCGAAGGATCACCAGGAGCACCTCTGGCGCGGCCTGCGCACGAATGACCTGCAGGTCGTCGCCACCGACCACTGCCCGTTCTGCTGGGAGCAGCGGGAGTTGGGACGGGGTGACTTCCGCAACATCCCCAACGGCCTGCCGACGCTCGAGCACCGGATGGAGCTGATGTACCAGGGCGCGGTGGCCGAAGGGCGGCTCTCGCTCAACCGGTGGGCGGAGATGTGCGCCACCGCACCGGCCAAGATGTTCGGTCTGTACCCCCGCAAGGGCACGATCGCCCCCGGCTCCGACGCCGACATCGTGATCTTCGACCCCGACAGCCCGCACCCCATCTCGGCCGACAGCCATCACATGAACGTCGATTACTCCTGCTACGAGGGCATGGAGATGACGGGCAGGGTCGAGACCGTGCTCCTTCGAGGCAAGGTCGTCGTCGATGGCGCCGAGTATCTCGGCACCAAGGGCGACGGCCACTACCTCGAACGGGGCCTCAACGCCTATCTGAGCTGACGCCGGCTCGCGTCAGCAGCAGCCGGCCGAGGCGGCCGGCGAAGGGAGTCACCCTGCTGCTGTGGCGGTTACGTGGTGCCGTCGAAGCCAGCCAGGGCCGGCTCGGGCGGTGAGGTGATCGCTGCGGTGTCCTCGGCCGGGCCGCTCGAACCCGTCATCGGGATGATGTGGATGGGCACCCGCTGGAGGACGGCGCTGCGGATCGCGGCGTCGACGAGGCGTGCCTGGTGGAAGCCCGTGTGCGGGGTGAGCGAGACGTCGTCGGGTTCCGGGCCGATCCAGCAGCGTCGTTGGTCGGTCGGGTCGTCGTGGACGAGCAGGTGCTCGGCGGTGCCGTTGGCCAAGGCCTTCAGGGTGGCTGCGCCGCCGTCGACCGCGGTCTGGTGCTCGGCGAGGAAGCGCCGCTGTCGGAGGTGGCCCACCGTGGTTCGGGCCGCGGTGTCGGCAACGTGGCGGACGGTGGCGTCGGCGAGCTCGTCGGCCCCGAGCGAGAGCGGCTCGGTGACGATGCGGCATGGGGCGGGCAGGATGTCGCCCAGCCGCTCGGCGATCGGTGACACCATGGCCCGATCGCCTGCGAGCACGATCAGCTCGGCCGCGATCGGTTTGGCCCTGGCTGCGATCTCGTCGGCGAGCTCGGCGCCCGTCGCGTCGACCTCGGTGAGCTCTTGATAGTGATCGAGTCCGAACAGCGCGACGTCGGCGCCCGAATCGTCGATCGTGGCGACGAGGTGGGGCACCCGCCGTTGGTGCCATTCCAGCAGCGGTCCGGCGTGGGGCAGGGTGTCGACCACGCCGTAGTCGTGGACCGGGGGCTCGAGCCCGTGCTCGACGATCGTGGTGCCGTCCGCCGCTGCGATCAGGCCGGTGGCGGCGACGTCGGCGGGTGCCGGCAACTTCAGCCGGGCGTCGATGGCGTCGAGCGCGGCCTTGGGTGCGGACTGGCCCTCAAGGGATCGCCGGAGCTCGGTCCATCGCTCGGCCACTTCGGGCCTCGTGACGTCGAGGGTCCCGCCGGCACCGGCATCGGTTGCGCTGTCGGTGTCGGCGGCGTCGCGGGCGAGATAGACCGTGGTGTACGGGCCGGGACGCCGGTACACCGCCTCGAGACGGTCGGCCGCGGTCGTGGTGTGGGGAGGCTGGCCGTGGGTCGGTTCGTCGGCGGTGCGTGTCATGGAAACCTTTCTCGCGATCAGTTCGCGGTCGGGACTGCACCACCATTTTGTCATACTGAGAAGGGATTGTCCAATTCGAGTAGTATCCTGATCGGGGATCATCTACGATCAGGACATGAACGGAGCCACGGACGGAGCAGCATGAACGGAACGCCGGAGGCGGGAAGCTCGGTCGAGCGGTTGGCGTCGCTCGTCGCCGATCTGCAGACCGAACTCAATCGGGCCGACCGGGCCGCCGCCGGGGACCTCGGTGTCGGCTCGGCGGAAGATCTCCAGGTCCTCCGCTTGCTGAGCTCCGACGGCCCGTTGCGGGTCGGTGAGCTGGCCAAGCGGCGGGGGTCATCGATGACCACGATCAGCGGGCGGCTCAACCGACTCGAGAAGAAGGGCCTGATCGAGCGGCGACGGATACCCGGCGACCGCCGGGCGATGGAGGTCACCCTCACCGCAGCCGGCGTCGAACACGCTCGGCTCAGTCGCGAGCAGCGCATGGCAGCCCTCGGCACCGTCGCCGACGGCTATCAGCTCGAAGCGCTGGCCGAGCTGGTGGCCGCCCTGCGGGACGGGGCCTGGCGCAGTGGCACCGATCGTCTAGTGTGACCTGACCCGTGATAACCGATCCGCTCCTCACCATCGCCGTGATCATCATGTCGGCCGTCATCTGTCAGGTCGTCGCGGCCAGGCTCTCGGTGCCGTCGGTCATGTTCCTGCTCGCTGCTGGCGTGGCCCTGAGCTCCGTGCTCGACCCCGACCAAGTGTTCGGTGAGCTGCTGTTCACCGGCATCGGTCTGGGGGTGGCGCTGCTGCTCTTCGAGGGTGGGACCAGCCTCAACTGGTCGCGGCTGCAGACCGGGAAGGTGCCCGTGATCCGGCTGGTCACGATCGGCGCCCTCGTCGCGTGGGTGATCGGTTCGGTCGCCGTCGCCGCCGCGACCGACATCGACGTGGAGCTCGCCATCCTGCTCGGCGCGATCTTCATCGTGTCCGGCCCGACCGTGATCATCCCACTGCTCCGGGTCGTGCGACCCCGCCAGCCGACAGCGTCGATTCTGAGGTGGGAGGGGATCCTCATCGACCCGGTCGGCGCCGCGATGGCGATCGTGGTCCTCGACGCGATCATCGAGGACCGCTCGCTGGGCCGCATCGTACTCAGGATCGTCACCACGTTCGCCGCTGGCGCTGTCGTGGGCGTCGCCGCCAGTCTCCTGGTGATGGTCGCCTTTCGAGCCAGGCTCGTCGCCGACCACCTCCACATCCCCGTCACCCTGGCCCTACTCGTCGGCTCCTACGCCGTGGCGAACGCGCTTCGCCCCGAAGCCGGGCTCATCGCAGCGACAGTCCTGGGCATGGCGTTCGCCAATCAGCGCCGAATCCCGGCGGCCCACATCGCCGAGTTCAACGAGCACCTCGGCGCGATCGTGCTCGGCGTGCTCTTCATCGTGCTCGGCGCGAGGGTCGATCTCGCAGCGATCGGCGACAACCTCGGGGCGAGCCTGGTGATCATCGCGGTGCTGGTCCTCGTCGCCCGACCCGCCACTGTCATCGCCTCCACCGTCGGGACCGACATCACCTGGAGCCAGCGAGGCTTCCTGATGGCGCTCGCTCCGCGCGGGGTGGTCGCCGCTGCGGTCGCCTCGTTGTTCGCCCTCGAGCTCGAACACGCCGAGATCGATCCCGGACCGATCGTTCCCATCACCTTCACGGTCGTCGTCGGCACCGTGCTCCTGGCCGGGCTCGGAGCCCGATTCGCGGCAGAGCGCTTCCGGGTCGCCCAACCAGACCCGAACGGGGTCGCTCTCATCGGCGGTGGCCAGTTTGCCCTCGACCTCGCCGACGTCTTCCATCGCCACGGGATCGCCACGATCCACGTCGGTCTCGACGCCGCCGCCGCCGAGGTGGCGGCGGCCCGAGGTCACCTCGTGTACCAGGGGCGGCTCGACACCGAGGAGTTCCCCGACACGATCAAGGCCGTCGGTATCAAGACCGCGCTCGCCCTCTCCGGAACCGATCACCTCGATGCCTATGCGACCGAGCGGATCGCCCGCGTCGTGGGCGCGGCCAACCTCTACGGCGTCCACAATCCCGAGAGCGAGGCCGAGGCGGGAACGGCCCAGACCATCTCGATCACCCCGATCCTCCCGGCGGAGCTCAACGCCGACACCCTCGGCCGCCTGCGCGAGGTCGGCTACCAGCTCAGCACGACCCCGGGCAGCAGGCCCCGGCCTCACTGGCTCACGATCGCCCGGATCGACGACAACGACGACCTCGTGTTCGATCCCGACCCGACGAACGCCGATCCCACCGACATCCTCGTGCAGTTCGGGCCGGCGGGGCTCGGTAGCCCGACCGTCGAGCGATCCGCCGATCCACGCCCGGAGGCGACCACGTGATCGCAGTTCCGTTCAGCGCGCTGGGGCTGATCGTGGCCCAGGAAGCCGACCTCGACGGGCTGGCCGACGCGTTCGCCAGGCCGAAGCTCGGTGTGTGGGACTTCGGCACCGCCGCAATCGTGCTCGTGGTCGCGATCATCCTCGGTCGCGTCCTCCGGGTGGTCATCCGGCGGATCGTCGAACGGGCCCGAGCCGACGATTTTCTCGGTGACCTGATCGGCCGGTTCGCGAACTACGTCGTCCTCACGTTCGGCCTCATCTACGCGTTCGAGTCGCTCGGGATCGCGGTCGGTCCGCTCCTCGGTGCCCTCGGCATCGTCGGTATCGCCCTCGCCTTCGCCTTCCAGGACATCCTGCAGAACTTCGTGGCGGGTGTGATCATCCAGATCCAGCGGCCGTTCCGAGCCGGCGACGAGATCATCACCGCCGACCACGAGGGCACGGTCACCGCGGTCGGCGCCCGCACGGTCACCATCCGCACGCCCGACGGCGAGACCGTCTGGCTCCCCTCCGCCCAGGTGATCAGCAATCCGATCACGAACCACAGCCAGCACGGACAGCGGCGCACCACCCTCGACGTCGGCGTGGCCTACGGAACCGATCTGGAGCACGCCGCCGAGGTCGCACGAGCGGCGGCGGCCTCGGTCGACGGGGTTCACGAGTCGCCGGGGCCCGAGGTCCAGGTCACGACGTTCGGCGCGTCGAGCATCGATTTCGCGGTCAGGTTCTGGCACGGACCATCGATCGCCACCCACTGGCGCACCCGCGACCGTGTGGCCAAGGCGATCGCTCTCGCCTTCCGGCGGGAGGACGTCTCGATCCCGTTCCCGCAGCGGGTCGTGCACTTTGCCGACGGGCCGCCTGGCCCGACCCCCGAATCCGATTCGTAGCGGCAGCTCGAACCCCGGGCGTGGGGCTAGTCGGGCCAGGCGACGTCGCCTCTGCTGTTGAAGGCCTCCCCGCCGAGCCTCCGGTCCTCGGAGTTCATCACCCGTGTCTGCACCAGGTTGGTGATGTGATCGAGCGCTGCGTGGTCGAGCGCCGCGCCCCGCACCATCGACTCCTTCATGCCCTGCACCGCCCGGGGGCTCAGCTCGCACAGCCGCTGCGCCATCTTGTCGGCCTCGGCCATGAGATCGTCCTGAGCCACGATCCTGTTGACCATGCCCACCTCGCGGGCCCGCTCCGCGTCGATCCGGTCCGCCAGGAGGAGGAGTTCGGCGGCGATCGCCCAGGGCATGATCCTCGGGAACCATGCGGCGGGAATCGTGGCGATGCCCCACTGTGGCTCCGGGAGCCAGAACGTGACGTCCGGCGTGGCGATCCGGAGGTCGGCGTCCATCGCGATCCACATCCCGTAGCCCACGACGTGGCTGTGCATCGCCGCGATGATCGGCTTGTAGAGGCCCTGGGTCTGGGAGATGTCGGCGAACTCGCCCGGGTACACGTACTCCTCGGTCGGTGCGCCGGCCGACAGGTCGGCGCCGGCGCTGAAGCAGCGGCCGTTCCCGGAGAGGATCGCCGCCCGGATGGACCGGTCGTCGCGCACGTCGGCCCACACCCTGCCGAGCTCGGCGTGCATGTCGGCGTTCATCGCGTTCAACTTCTCCGGCCGGTTCAGCCTGACCCGGGCGATGGGCCCGTCCTTCTCGTACTCGACGGTCGTGAGGTCCACGGCCTGGACCGTACCGCCTCACCGGCGTCGGGTCCCAGCCTGGCCGCCGCACCGCGCTGGGCGGTAGCTTCGGCTCCCAACGACGATCGACGTCAGGAGGAGCCAATGCCCACGATCGAGACGGCCCGTGGTCCGGTCGACGCCGATCGGCTCGGGCGGGTTCTCATGCACGAGCACGTGTTCGTGATATCGCCGGAGATCCAGCAGAACTATCCCGAGGAGTGGGGCGACGAGGACGAGCGGGTGACCGACGCCGTCGACCGGCTGAACGAGCTGAAAGCCGCCGGCATCGACACGATCCTCGACCCGACCGCGCTCGGCCTCGGTCGCTACATCCCCCGGATCGCCCGCATCGCCGACCGGATCGACCTCAACATCGTGGTCGCCACCGGGCTCTACACCTTCGATGTGCTACCCCACTATTTCGGGCGCCGCACGCCCGGCAGCGGACCCGGCGGGAGCGACCCGATGGTCGACATGTTCGTTCGCGACATCACCGACGGGATCGCCGACACCGGCATCAAGGCCGGCGTGATCAAGTGCGCCACCGACCGTCCGGGCGTCACCCCCGATGTCGAGCGGGTACTCCGGGCCTGTGCCAGGACGCACCTGGCGACCGGCTGCCCGATCACCACCCACACCCACGCCGACTCGCGCCGCGGGCTCGAGCAGCAGGCGATCTTCAAGGAGGAGGGGGTGGATCTCGGCAACGTGGTCATCGGCCACAGCGGCGACACCGACGATCTCGACTACCTCCTCGAGCTGATCGACAACGGCAGCTACCTCGGGATGGACCGCTTCGGCATCGACCACTACCTCCCGACCCCCGAGCGGGTGCGGGTGGTGGCCGAGCTGTGCGAGCGGGGGTACGCCGACCGGATGGTGCTCAGTCACGACGCGTCGTGCTACCTCGACTGGATCCCCGGCGAGCTGCCCCCGCCGGGGATGGAGCACTGGAGCTACCTGCACATCTCCAACGACGTGCTGCCAGCGCTGCGGGATCTCGGTGTCTCCGACACCCAGATCGACACGATGCTGGTCGACAATCCCCGCCGTTTCCTCACCTACGGGTAGGGGGTGGCCGAGCCGGGCCAGGGGGATCGGCCTCGCCGGCGCCTGCTCAGGTGAGGCAGTCGTAGGCGGCCTCGACGATCCGAACCGATCTCGGGTCGCCGGACAGATCCGACTCCATGCGGTTCATCACGTAGGCGATCGACGTGCGGTTGTCGATGTCGATCACCGCGATCGAACCGCCCCAACCACCCCAGAACATCGTGCTCGCATTTCTCGGCTCCACCCAGTCCTCGAAGGCCAGTCCGAACCCGATCCCGAGTCGAACCTGGGCGAGGAGCACGTCGTCGACGTTGTCGATCTGTTGCTCGAGCGCTCTGCGCACGCCGTCCTCCGACAGGAGTGTCACATCGCCCACGGTGCCGCCGCACGCGAGGAACGAATGGATGCGGGCCATGCTTCGGGCGTTGCCGATCCCCCCGGCGGCCGGGATCTCGGCTGCCCGCCACTCCCTCGTCTGGGGTTCGGTGGCGGTGAGCATGAGGCTCATCAGCGCCCGGGTGGCGACCATGTCGGGAGTCAGCGGCACGCCGTTGATCATCGGTTCTGCTGTCGGGTTGATCTGCGGCGGGACGAGCTCAGCCACCCGACCGTCCTCCGACTCGGGGAGGCACATGAAGAAGTCGGCTCCGGCGGGGGTGGCCACCTCCTCCTGGAACCACTGACCCATCCGCCTGCCGGTGATCCGATACAGGATCTCACCCTCGAGGTTCCCCTGGGTGACGGCGTGATAGCCCGACTTCGTGCCCGGCTCCCACCACAGCTCCTGGGCGGCGAGGTGGGCGGCGATGGCGTCGAGGTCGTAGAGCTGCTCCACCGTGATCGGCGGGTCGAAGCCCGGGAGCCCGGCGGTGTGGGACATGACGTGGCGGACCAGCACCGACTCCTTCCCGTTCTGGGCGAACTCGGGCCAGTAGGCGGCGACGGGGGCGTCGAAGTCCAGCTCACCACGGTCGGCGAGCATCAGCATGCAGGTGGCGGCCATCGTCTTGGTCGACGAGTAGACGTTGACGATCGTGTCCTCGACCCAGGGGGCGCCGGTGGGGTCGGCGTCGCCGCCCCACAGGTCGACCACGAACTCACCGTCGACAGTGACCGCAACCGCTGCGCCGAGCTCCAGCCCCTCCTCGAAGTTCTGGGCGAAGGCGTGCTGCACCTTGGCGAAATCGTCGTGACAGGACCCGTCGATGTCCATGCCGCCATGATTGCCCATGCCGGTCACTCGGGCGAGTAACGAACCGTCTCGACCAGGCCGCCACGGATGTTCTGGGTGAGCGACACCTCCCGCAGCGTGAGGCCGTCGATTCCATCGATCGTGGAGCCGATCTCGGCCGCGAGGTTCTCGGCGAAGATCCGCCGGTCGCGGAACGTGACGAGCCACAGCTTCAGCGACTTCGACTCGATCGAGACCCGTTCGGCCCGGAAGTCGATCACGCACCGGTAGATGTCGGGCTGGGTGAACGGCACCGCCGGACACAGGGCCTCGAGCTCGGTCGTCTCGAACGTGACGTCGACCGGCCGGTCGACCGGGAACGTGTCGAGGGTTCCGAACTCGGACTCGTCGACGGGCCTGCCCAACATCGGCTCGGTCATCGGTCTCGTCCTCCTCGGGAGTCGTCGTGCGTCAGCCCTGGCAGTCGCCGTCGAGGCACCACACCTGGGCGAGGCGGTGCCGACCGCCGATGATCGGCGCCACAGGACCGTAGTCGGGGATCTCGAGGTTGGTGATGTTCTGCACCCGCGGGTTGGCGATCACGCCCCAGAGCGTCCAGAAGGTCCAGAGGTTCCACACGTTCTCGCCGAACAGGCGGTTCACCTCCTCGGCCGCGGCCTGTTGAGCGGCCGGATCGGGATCCTGGCGGATGGTCACGAACGCTGCGTCGATACCGGGATCCTGGAACCGGCCGAAGTTCAGGGCGAGCTCGGGCACGCTCGGATCGACCGGGCTGGCGGTGGCCGAGCTCCACCAGAACCACTGCTCGGCCGGGTGGATGCCGCCGTGGTTCCGCCACCCCTGGGCCTGGAAGGTCCCGGCGAGGGCGAGCCCGATGTACTGGCCCTGCTCGATCGGGGCGATGCTCACGTCGATCTCGTCGCCGAACGCCTCGGCCCACATCGCGGCGATCAACTCGTTGGTCTCCACGTTGAAGGCGTCGTTGGTGGTGTTGTAGGAGAACGCCACCGGGACGGTGCCGTGGTCCTCCTTGCACCGCTCCCACTCGGCTGCTGCGGCGTCGAGATCGAAGTCGGGATACCCGGAATCGGTGAGGTGCCCGACCGACCCCGGCGGGTAGGGGCCGTTGGCCGGCGTCACGATGCCGGCGCCCCGCTCGTCGGCCACCCGCTGACGGTCGAGGGCGTGGGCGAGGGCCCGCCGGCAGCTCAACTGGAGGAGCGGGCTCGTTGCGTTCAGGCCACCGGGGTCCATGTCGACGGTGTCCACCCCCCGCACCGCAGCCAGCACCGGATTCTCGCCCTGCGCGGTGTTGAGGAGGATGTAGTTCGTCTCGCCGAAGTCGTTGGCCTGGAGCAGCTTGAAGTCGGGGTCGCCCTCGAACTTGGCCACCTCGTCGGCGTTGGCGGTGTGGATGATGTCGAACTGACCCGACTGGAGCCCGTTCGACCGGCCCTGGATGTCGACCGCCACCACGAACTCGATCTCGTCGAGGTAGGGCAGGCCCTCGCCGGTGAGCGAGTTCGGGCCGTCACCACGCCAGTAGTCCTCGTACCGTTTGGCCACGAAGCTGTTCCCGTTGCCAGGCGTGTACGACACGAACTCGAACGCTCCGAGACCGACCGGGGCCGCCGGGTCACCGCTGAGGTCGAGCGCCCCGACCTCCTCCTCGCTCATGAACGGCACCGCGTTGAGCGGATTGTTGGCCAGCGTCTTCATCCACGTGGGGGAGAACATGACGCCGCAGGTCTCGCTGCGCAGCGCCCGCGGCCCCCGGGCATCGGGCTGGCTGTAGGTGAGCGTCACGGTCTGCCCCTCGGCGGTCACGTCGGCGAGCCCGAGGAACGCCGGGCCGGTCAGGGGGCTGAACCGGCACGCGTCGATGTTGTACTTCACCGCTGCGCCATCGAGGTCGGTTCCGTCGTGGAATCTGATGCCCTCCTTGATCGTCATCGTCCACACGGTCAGGTCGTCGTTCGACTCGAAGCTCTCCACCAGATACGGCTGGATCTCGCCGTTCTCGTCGGTGATGAACAGCCCGTCGCTGATGGCCCGGAACACCATCAGGCAACTGATGGCACACGATGTGGCGTAGTGGACCCACGGGTTGGCCGAGTCGGCCTCGACCCCGTACACGAGGCGCCCGCCGCGGACCGGCTCGCCGGCATCGGGGGTCGATGCGTCCGCGCCGGTCGCCTCACCCCCGGCTCGGTCGGTCTCCAGCGACTCCTGGGTCTCGGCGTTCGTCTCGACGGTCGGCGTCGTCGACTGGTCGTCGTCGGCATCGGTGCTGCCGCAGGCGGCAGCGACCAGGGCCAGCGCCAGCAGTGCGCCCACGAGTCGGAGCGGCGGACGGGTCGACGGTGGATGATCCGACATGTGACGGCTCCCTGCGATGGCGGTGTGCCCTCCATGCTTGTCGCCGCTCGGCCTGGGGGCAAGGGCCCTCGGTGCAGGTGGCGGATCGGGCGGGCTGCGGGCCCACCTGGGCTCTCGACACCAGGTCGAGTAACGTTCGCAGCCGATGCACCTGAACGAGTTCGCGTCCGGGAGCGATCCGCTCGACATGACGACGAGTCCCGAACTGGCGAGCCTGCTGGCGAGCGCAGGCGACCTCGGGATCCCCCATTCGGCCGACGTCCGGTACCGGTCGAACAACGTGATCCTCCGGCACCAGCGGTTCCACTACCTCGAGTGGGGCGAACCGGACGCACCACCGGTGCTGTTGCTGCACGGGTCGAACCAGTCCGCCCACTCCTTCGACCTCGTCAGTCTGCACCTGGCCGACCGGTTCCGAGTGTTCGCCCTCGACCAGCGGGGCCACGGCGACAGCGAATGGGCCAAGGACAGCGACTACTCGTCGAGCGCCATGGGGCTCGACGCGGCGGCGTTCATCGACGCCATGGATCTCGAGCGACTGATCGTCGTCGGCCACTCGATGGGGGGTCAGAACGCGATGCGTCTCGCCCTCAGCCACCCGGAGCGGGTGGAGCGGCTCGTGCTTGTCGACATCGGGCCCGAGGTGTCGCGGGACGGGGCCGACGTCATTCGCCGGTTCGTCACCGAGACGCGCGAGTTCGACGACATCGACCACTTCGTGGCCCGGGTGCAGGAGTACGACCCGTACCGCTCTCGGGAGCACATCGAGCGCACCGTGCGCTACAACCTCCTCCAGCGGGCCGACGGGAAGTTCATCTCCAAACACGACCACGGGCCGAGGCTCAAGGCCACCGGTGACCACCGCCGCGCCGGCGATCGGTTCACGCTCGACGACGTGCGTGACCTGCCGATGCCCCTCCTCGTCATCCGAGGCGCCGACTCCGGCGTGTTCACCGCCGAGGCCGCCGACCGGTTCGTCGACGCGGTGCCCGACGGTCGCCTCGTGACCGTCCCCAACGCCGGCCACAACGTCCAGGGGCAGAACACCCCTGCCTTCCTCGACGCCCTGCTCCCGTTCCTCATCGACTGACCAGCCACCCCCCGGGACTCGTTCCAGCGGACGAGGGTGCCGTTGGTGCCGATTCTGGCGGGCGAGGGTGCCGGTCAACCCCGTTCTGGCGGATGGAGGTGCCGCCGGTGGGCGCCACGTCCGCCAGAACGGGGTTGGGTGGGCGTGAGATCCGCCAGAACCGGGTGGGACGGGTGACGGCGGGCGACGAATCGACGTGAACGGCTGGTCACGAACGTGTGAAGGCGATGCGCTGCAGTCGGCGCTGGTCCCGTGGCGGGCCTAAGCTCACGCTGAGTTCAGGTGGGGAGCGGTATGGACAATCTCGGGTTGATGATCTCGTCGGGCGCACCGCGGCGGCCGGGTGGTCCCGACTTTCCCGGGGGGTTCGGCGCGATCGTCGGTCAGGCCCAGTGGGCAGAGGAGAACGGCTTCCGTGGCGTGTGGGTCGGGGAGGGCCGATTGGCCACGAACGCCGTCGTGCCGATCACGCTGATCGCTGGTCACACGAAGCGGATCAAGGTCGGAAGCGGGATCCTGCCGTACCGCACCCGCAACACGCCGCTGTTGGCGGTCACCTGGAAGACGCTCGACGACCTCGCCCCCGGCCGGATGCGCCTCGGCCTCGGCGGCTGGTGGGAACCGCTGGCGACGCGCTGCGGCCTCCCGAACCGGAAGCCGTTGCAGGCGATGCGGGAGGTCATCACCGTGACCAAGGCGATGCTGGCAGGGGAGTCGGTGACCCACCACGGCGAGTTCGTCGACGTCGAGGACGTCAAGTTCGACGGACCCACCGACGACGACGGCCACCCGTATCCGGTGCCGATCTACATCGGCGCGGTCCGGATGGGCATGTGCGGCCTCGCCGGCGAGGTCGCCGACGGTGTCCTCCTCGACTTCCTCGTACCACCGTCCTACAACGACCTGGCGCTCGCCGCCGTCCGGGACGGCGCGGCGAAGGCCGGTCGCTCCCTCGACGGGTTCGAGGTCCCGCAACTCGTGGCCGCCTCGGTGAACGACGACGACCCTCAGCAGGCGATCGACGACTGCAAGATGTTCCTCACCCAGTACATCGCCCAGCAGCCCCACATCACCGAGTTCTGCGGGGCCGACGAGGAGGTCGTGGCGAACGTCAAGGCGACGTTGGGCTGGCCGGCGACCAAGGCCGAGATCCGCCAGGCGATGCGGTACGTGTCGAACGAGCTGACCCAGAGCGTCGCCGCATGCGGCACCGCGACCGACGCGCTCGACAAGATCGCGGAGTGGGTCGATCACGGCTGCACCGAAGCGGTGATCACGCCGCTCGGCGCCGATCCGTTCCCGACGCTCGACCGGATCGCCACGAAGGCGAACCTCAAGAAGACCGGATCGACCGAAGGTCGATGACCACGCTGTCCGAACCGGTGCTCGGCCCGACCGATCAGGACGAGCTGGTCGACGCGACGTCGGCGCAGCAGCGGTTCGGCGGTGCCGCCTCGACGGTGGCCAGCAGCGCGCTCCTCGGTCTCGGGGCGGCCGGACTGTGGGAAGCGATCAAGCTGGTCACCGGTACCGACGACGTCACCATGCCCCACGTGTGGTCGATCGCCGCCTACTTCGGCACGACGACCTCGCAGGGCGAGGCCTACAGCGCCTTCCTCCTCCGCAACGTGTGGTCGACCGCCCAGGCCAGCTTGATCGGCCTCATCCTCGGTGTCGTCTTCGGGATCGCCACCGGGGTGCTGGTCGCCCGACACCGCCTCGTCGGCTACGGACTGACGCCGCTGATCGTCGCCGCCCAGGCCGTGCCGATCGTGGCTGTCGCCCCCGCCCTCGTGCTCTGGCTCGGCACCGGTGGTGCCACCAAGGCCGCGATCGCCACCTACCTCACCTACTTCCCGGTCACCATCGCCACGATCCGGGGCATCCAGGCGGTCCCCGCCGAGAGCAGGGAGCTCTTCCACACGATCGGGGCGTCGCGGCGAACGGTGCTGTTCGGCCTGGAGATCCCCTTCGCCCTCCCGCTGATCTTCGTCGGGCTCGAAACGGCGGCGGCGTTCTCCGTGGTGGGCGCGATCGTGGCCGAGCTCCCCTTCGGCTCGAAGGAGGGCCTCGGTGTCGTGATCCTCACCTCCTGGCAGTTCTACATCTTCGAACCGGAGGCCCTCTACTGCGTCGCCCTCGCTGCCTGCGCGCTCGGCGCCGTGTTCGTGCTGGCCATCCGGGGGATCGCCTATCTCTCGCTCGGTCCCCGATCACAGGGGGAGGTGCTGTGAGCGGAGCGAGCGGGGACGCCGATGCTTCGGCGGACCGGGTGGGGTCTGGGGGCGGCGGCCCCCAGCGAGAGTCGGTGAGCGGAGCGAGCGGGGACGCCGATGCTTCGGCGGACCGGGTGGGGTCTGGGGGCGGCGGCCCCCAGCGAGAGTCGGTGAGCGGAGCGAGCGGGGACGCCGATGCTTCGGCGGACCGGGTGGGGTCTGGGGGCGGCGGCCCCCAGCGAGAGTCGGTGAGCGGAGCGAGCGGGGACGCCGATGCTTCGGCGGACCGGGTGGGGTCTGGGGGCGGCGGCCCCCAGCATGAGTCGGCGAGCGGAGCGAACAGCGGAAGCCAGCCAGCCGGCCTGCGGGCCGTCGATCTCTCGAAGCGGTTCACCGGCTCGGGGACCGACGTGCTCGCGCTCGACGGCGTCGACCTCGAGCTACCCCGGGGGAGCTTCACGTCGATCATCGGCCCGTCCGGCTGTGGCAAGTCGACGCTGCTCCGGATTCTGGCCGACCTCGTCGAACCCACCTCCGGTCTGGCCGAGGTGAACGGCAAGACGCCGCATGCGGCCCGGGAGGGTCGCGAGTTCGGCATCGTGTTCCAGTCGCCGAACCTGCTGCCGTGGCGGACGGTGTTGCGGAACGTGAGCCTGCCGCTGCAGGTGATGGGCGTCGACCGGGCGGAGCGCTCCAGGACCGCCGCCGAGATGCTCGAACTCGTTGGCCTGCCCGGCTTCGAGCGGCACCACCCCTGGCAGTTGTCTGGCGGGATGCAGCAGCGGGTCGCCATCGCCAGGGCCCTGTCGATGAAACCCGACATCCTCTTCATGGACGAGCCATTCGGGGCCCTCGACGAGATCACCCGCGACCGCCTCAACCTCGAGTTGATCCGGATCTGGCAGCAGACGTCGGCCACGATCATGTTCATCACCCACAGCCTCACCGAGGCGGTGTTCCTGTCGAACCAGGTGGCGGTCATGTCGGCCCGACCCGGACGGATCACCGAGGTGATCGACATCGACCTCCCCGGCGAGCGCAACGCCGAGACCCGCGACCACCCCCGCTTCTACGAGCTCGTCATCGAGGTCCGCCGGGCGCTCAGCGCCGCTGCCGAGGCCCACACATGACCAGGGCCGACGATGACCAGGGCCAACGCATGACCGGGCGCAACCCATGACCGGGACCAACGCCACCGCAGCGGCCGTCGAACGACCGGCGACCCGTCGCTTCCCCGTCGCGGCGGTGGTGACGCCGATCGTCTTCTTCGCGATCTTCCTCGGCGGCTGGCAGCTCCTCGTGCGGGTGGCCGGCATCCAGGTGCTCCTCCTGCCGGCCCCCACCGACATCGCCGACCGTTTCGTCACCGATTTCGGCCTCCTCGTCGAGCTCGCCCGCAACACAGCGATCGAAGCGTTCCTCGGGGTGCTGATCGGCTCCGCGCTCGGACTGGCGCTCGCCGGTCTGACCCAACCGGTGTCATGGCTCAACGAGGGCCTCCTGTCGTACTCGTCGACGGTGAAGGCGCTGCCGGTGGTCGCGCTCTATCCGATCACCACGGTCTTCTTCGGCGTCTCGTCGATCGCGGTGGTGGCGATGGTCACGATCGCCGTGGCCCCGATCATGTTCACCTACGCCTCGCGCGGCTTCAGCGGCACCTCGGAGCACGACGAGCTGATGCGGTCGATCTCGGCCGGCCCGCTCACCAGATTCTGGAGTCTCGTGCTGCCGAGGGCGCTGCCGTACGTCATGGCCGGCCTGAAGACGATCGTCCCGCTCTCGATCATCATCGCGATCATCTCGGAGTACTTCGGTGGCAGCGTGACCACCCTCGGCTCGTACATCCGGCGTGAGTCGGCGAACCTGCACACCGTCGACATGTGGTCGGCCATCGTCATGGCCTGCGCGCTCGGCATCTCTGCGTTCGCCGTGGTGTCCGCACTCGACCGGATCCTGCTCAGGAGGCACGGCCGGGGGATCTGATCGCACGGCGGCGGACAGCACCCGTCAGGGGACTCGTCTGGGATCTGACCAGACGGAAAGGGAAAGGAACACGACATGAGAAGAAGCTCGACGTTCAGGTTGCTCGTGGCGCTGCTCGCGGCCACGCTGCTGGCCGCCGCTTGCGGTGGTGGCGACGACGACTCCTCGGCCACCGGGGGCGACGGTGACCAGGGGGCCGACGGTGGCGATGGCGGAGACGGTGGTGGCACCGACATCACATTGACGCTGCAGTGGGTCACCCAGGCCCAGTTCGCCGGCTACTACGCCGCGAAGGATCAGGGCTACTACGACGAGGAGGGCCTCAACGTCACCATCCAACCCGGCGGTCCCGACATCGTCCCGATCCAGCTCCTCATCTCGGGTGACTCCGACATCGCCGTTTCGGAGTTCGGACGGGTCCTGACCTCGCGGGAGGAGGGTGCTGACGTGGTGAGCATCGGGCAGGTCTTCGAGCGCGGCGCCTACCGCCTCGCCTACTTCGGCGACTCCGGTATCAACGGTCCCGAGGACTTCGAGGGCAAGACCATCGGTCTGTGGACCGGTTTCATGCCCCAGGCGTCGGCCACGTTCGGAAAGCTCGGGCTCGACATCGAGCAGGACGCCGAGGTCTTCAACCAGGGCTTCGACATGCTCGCCTTCCTCGACGGCACGCTCGACCTCGCCTCGGCCATGACCTACAACGAGTACGCCCAGGCCCTCGCCGGCAACGAGACCGACCGGGAGATCCTCCTGTTCGACCCCAACGAGGAGGGCACCGCGACCCTCGAGGACTCCCTCGTGACGACCGAGTCCTGGCTGGCCGAGAACCCGGAGGCGGCCGAGGGATTCATCCGGGCCACCGCCCGCGGGTGGATCTACTGCCGAGACAATCCCGACGCCTGCATCGACATCGTGCTGGCCAACGGCACCGCGCTGCCGGAGGACTTCCAGACCTGGCAGATGAACGAGGTCAACAAGCTGATGTGGCCGTCGGAGAACGGGGTCCTCAACCTGACCGACGACATGTTCAGCCAGACCGCCGGCATCCTCTTCGAGTACGGGGTGATCAGCGAGGAGGCGAGCGCCGACTCCTACGACATCTCGTTCCGGGACAAGGCCGTCAGCGAGCTGTCCGAGGAGGACCTCTTCGGGAACGACTTCACCCCGCTCGACCTCGACCCCAACGAGCTGTTCGGCGGCTGACAGGAAGGTACGAGACATGACCGACAGCGTGCGGTGCGCACTGATCCAGACGACCGGCATCACCCCCAAGGAGGCGATGGTCGCCCAACAGGCACGGCTGATCCGTGACGCCGCCGCTGGCGGAGCCCAGATCGTTGGGCTGCAGGAACTGGCCACCGGCCCCTACTTCTGCCAGGACGAGTCCGACGAGTGGTTCGACCTGGCAGAACCGGTGCCCGACGGCCCGACCACGATCGAGCTGGCGGCCCTGGCCGCCGAGCTCGGCGTGGCGTTGGTGGTGCCCCTCTTCGAAGAGGACGACAACTTCTACTACAACACGGCGGCGGTGATCGACGCCGACGGTTCCTACCTCGGAAAGTACCGCAAGACCCACATCCCGTACGGCAAGACGTACCGGGAGAAGTACTACTTCAAGCCCGGCAACACCGGCTTCCCCGTGTTCCAGACCCGCTTCGCCAAGATCGGGGTCTACATCTGCTACGACCGACACTTCCCCGAAGGGGCCCGCGCCCTCGGCAAGAACGGCGCCGAGATCGTGTTCATCCCGTCGGCCACCGGTGGCCGGTCGAAGCAGTACTGGCATCTGGAGCAACGGGGCCATGCCGTGGCCAACGGGTACTTCGTCGCCACCAGCAACCGGGTGGGGAAGGAACCGACCGGACCGAACGAGTTCTACGGTCACAGCTATTTCTGCGACCCGTACGGCAAGATCCTTGCCGAGGCCGGCGAGGAGGAGGAGATCATCTTCGCCGACCTCGACCTCGCGTCGCTCCGGGCCATACACGTCGACCTGCCGTTCTGGCGCGACCGTCGACCCGAGACCTACGGCTCCCTGACCACGCCCTGACGACCCGCCGAGCCCACGATCGTCGACCTCGACGCACCCTGAACCCGGTAGCCGAGGTGGCGCGACACCGGAATTCTCGGCCCGAAGTGGCGCAACACCGGACCATTTCCGGTTTCGCGCCACATTGCCGGCCGGATTCCGGTGTTGCGCCACCTCGGCCGAGCTGCTCGGGTAGCTGACCGGCGGCTCGGCGACCAGCTGATCGGGTCAGATCGTGTCGACGTCGGCTGCGGGGCGCCCGCTGAGCGTGCGGTAGCCGGGGCCGCGATCGAAGAACGCCGGTTCCCCCCGCTCGGCTGCGAGCTCGGCCCGGCGGGCGGCGGTCGCCTCGGCATCGACGGTGAGGCGTTGGCCGGCGTCGGTGCCCGGGGCGGGATCGGCATCGACGGCGAGTGGATCGGGGCCGGGGGTGAGGATGACGCCGTAGCTTCGGGCCGCGCCGTCCCGTGTCACCTTGCCCTGGAGCACGTCGAGGGCGACCGCGTCGGCGTCGCGCTGGAGCGGATCGCCCCAGCCGCCCCCGCCGGTGGTGTCGATGCGGATCAGCGCGCCGTTGGCGACCGGCTCCCGGTCACACAGCCCCTCCATCTCCCGCTCGTCGGGCGTGTCGGGGTCGATCGTCACCCGGAACGGCTCGCCGGCGAGGCCCCCGTTGAGCCCCCAGCAGCCGAGGATCGACCTGTCGGCGATCGACATGAAGGTCGCATCGTCGGCGAGGACCCGTATCTCCTTGCGGTACCCGAGCCCACCCCGGAACTCCCCGGGACCTCCCGAGTCGGGGGCGAGGCCGAGCGTCTCGATCCGCACCGGGAACCGGCCCTCCACGAACTCGGCCGGCAGGTTCTTCGAGTCGGGGACGACGTGGATCGCATCCGACCCGTCGGCGTAGTAGCGACCGCCGGAGCCGCCGCCCAGGATCTCCCGGCTGAAGAACCACTCACCCCGCTGGTCGGTGCCCTCGATTCCGGTGTAGCGGATCGTCTCCTGATCGGCCGGCATTCGCCCGCCGGTGGCCTTGGCCAGCACGCCGGCCAGCACGCCGAGCAGTCGGAGGATCACGAACGTGCGGGCGTTCGTCGGGGCGGGGAACACCGGGGTGACGAGCGTGCCCGGCGGTGGGAACACGATCTCGATCAACGGCACGACGCCCTCGTTGACGTCGAGCTCGGCCATCCGCTCCGGCGTGTCGGCGAGGTTCCGGAGGATCGGGGCCAGCCACTTCTTGAGGAACACACCGTCGGCGTAGTCGCCGGCGTGGTTGATCGGGCCCTTGGCCTGCGGGCCGGTGCCGTTGAGATCGAGGATGAGCCGGTCGGCCGTCCTGGTGAGCGTGATCTGCTGCCGGTGCAGCTTCGGCGGATCGACACCGTCGTGCTCGGCGTAGTCCTCCCAGGTCCAGGTCCCCTCGGGGATCTTGGCCAGGATCTCCCGGCGGAACGTCTCGGTGGTGCGGTCGAGGATCTCGTCGAAGCAGGCCTCGACGGTGTCGGCGCCATAGCGCTCGAACAGCTCGGTCAAGCGAGCGGCTCCCATCCGGCAGGCGGAGCACTCGGCGTCGAGGTCGCCGGCGAGGCTGTCGGGGAGACGGGTGTTCCTCGTCATGATCGTCAGCGCCGCCCGGTTCGGAACGCCCTGGTCGTAGAGCTTGATCGGCGGCACCATCAAGCCCTCCTCGAAGACCGAGCGGGCGTCGCTCGGCATCGAGCCCGGCACCTTGCCGCCGATGTCGTCGTGATGCCCGAACGCCTGCACGAACGCCACGACCCGACCCTCGGCGAACACCGGCACGGTCACGCACAGGTCCGGCAGGTGGCCGATCCCGCCCTCGGAGAGGTACACGTCGTTGTGGAAGTACACGTCGCCGGGCCGCATCTCCTCGATCGGGAAGTCGCGGACGACCGGGTCGACGAGCGCCGAGTAGGAGCGGCCGGTCAGCTTGCGGAGCTTCGCGTCGTGGATACCGGCCCGGAAGTCGTGCTGGTCGCGGATCATCGGCGACCGGGCGGTCCGGCCGATGGCGTCCTCCACCTCGGCCTCCACCGACGCCAGGGTGCCCTCGACGATCTCGACCACGATCGGATCGAGCTGGAGCTTGCGGGTTCCCGGCGTCGCCGGGTTGGCCGGGTTCTCCCGGCCGTCGTCGCCGCTAGTCGTCATGCTTCACCACCAGATTCCCCAACCTGTCGACGGTGGCCCGGAAGCCGGGGAGGATCGGTGTCGTCGACCCGAACTCCTCCACGATGGCCGGGCCAGCCACCACATCGCCCGCCCCAAGGCTCCCACGGTCGTGGATCGGCGTGTCAATCCAGTCGTCGAAGTACACCGGTCGGCGCCTGCTGGGCTCGGCGCCCGTGCCGGCGGCGATCTCGGCGGGGGCCGGGCTGGTGATCGGTCCGAACGCCGCAACCCGGAGGTTCACCCACTCGATCACGGTGTCGTCACGATCGCGGTAGCAGTAGCCGTAGAGCCGTTCGTGCTCGTCGTGGAAGGCGCCGAGGACGGCGTCGACGAACGCTTCGCCGGTGATGTCGCCGGCGGGAACGGCCGCCTGCACCTCGAACGCCTGACCCTCGTAGCGGAGGTCGGCCCACCGGCTGAGCCGCTGCTCGGCCGCCGGGTAGCCCTGGGCCTCGAGGGCGGCCGTGGCCCGGGCCTCGAGGTCGGCGTAGCCGGCGGCCAGACGGTCGACCGACAGCTCGGTGTGCCGGCCCACGAGGGTCTGCACCTCGTCGTGGCGAAGATCGACAACGAGCAGCCCGTAGGCGCTCACGTTGCCAGGATCGCGGGGGATGACGGCCGCCTCCAGACGGAGCACGTCGACCAGTCGGCACGCCTGCAGCGGGCCGGAGCCGCCGAACCCGCAGAGCGCGAAGTCGCGGACGTCGAGCCCCCGGCGGACGGTCACCTGGCGGATCGCGTTGGCCTGGTTCCAGGCGGCGATCTCGAGCACGCCGGCGGCGCACTCCTCGATGCTGAGTCCGAGATCGCCGGCCAACCGTTCGATCCCCTCCCTGGCCGCGTCGACGTGAAGGGGCACACCGCCCCCGATGAGCGCGGGTGGGATCCGGCCGAGCGCGAGGTGGGCGTCGGTCACCGTCGGTTCGGTCCCGCCCTTGCCGTAGCAGCGCGGCCCCGGATCGGCACCGGCCGAGCGCGGGCCCACCTTGAGGCCACCCTCCGGGCTGATCCAGGCGATCGAGCCGCCGCCGGTGCCGACGGTCACGATGTCGATCATCGGCACCTTCGTGGGGTGCCGCCCCACCGAGCCCTCGGTGGTGAGGGCGGGGACGGCCCCCTGCACGACGGTGACGTCGGTCGAGGTGCCACCCCCGTCGAGGGCGAGCACCCGCTCGAAGCCCGCGTGACCCGTGAGCGCGGCGGCGCCGAGTGCCCCGGCGGCCGGGCCGGACAGCACGGTGGTGATCGGCTGATCGCCGACGGCTGCAGCGGAGATGACCCCGCCGTTGCTCTTCATGATGTAGAACGCCGGGGCCGGCCCGTCCCGCAACCGGTCGAGCTGGGCCTGGATCCCGGCGATGTAGGTGACCACCTTGCTCTTGACGAACGCGTCGACGAGGGTCGTGACCGACCGCTCGTACTCGCGGTATTCCCGCAGCACCCGTGAGCTGATCGACACCGACGCCTCGGGATACTCCGCGGTCACGATCTCGGCCACCCGCTCCTCGTGGGCCGGGTTGAGGTAGGAGTGGAGAAGGCACACGCCGATCGAGCGGACGCCGTTCTCGCGGAAGAAGCGCACCTGCTCCCGCACCGCCTCCTCGTCGAGCTCCCGGACCACGTCGCCCTGCGCGTCGAGCCGCTCCGGCACCTCCCGCACGAGGTGGAGCGGCACGATCCGGTCGGGCTTGACCCAGAAGTAGGAGTTCCCGTACCCGTCGGGGACGCTCTGGCGGGCGATCTCGAGGACGTGGCGGAACCCCTGGGTGGTGAGGAGCCCCAGGCCGTCGGTCTCGTCCTCCAGCAGCGCGTTGGTGGCGACGGTGGTGCCGTGACTCACCGTCGTGACCTCGTCGGCACGCCGTTCGGCCTGCTCGAGGATCAACCGCAGACCGTCGGCGAACGCGACCGACGGGTCGGACGGCACCGACGGTGTCTTCGTGGCGTGGAGGGCGCCGGAGCGCTCGTCGAAGGCGACCACGTCGGTGAACGTGCCGCCGGTGTCGATCCCGATCCGGAGGCTCACGGACGGTCCTCGGCCAGCGAACCGACGGCGGCGACGGCTTGCGTGAAACAACTCATCGGTGGGTCGACGAGGCCGGCACCGACCTGGCCGGTGCCGGCTATCCGGCCCGCCATCCCGGTGTTCACCGCGGGCAGGATCCCGCTGCCGACCACCCGGGCGACGTCGATGCCGGTGGGCGAACCCCGGAAATCCATCGACGGGATCTGCAGGTACGGGTTCTCGGCCAATGTGATCTCGTACATCGATGCGGTCTTCTCCTGCGCCAGGGCGGCCGAGCCACCGACGAACCGGACGATCGCCGGGGCGCAGGCCATGGCGAAGCCACCGATCCCGTAGGTCTCCATGATGGTCGAATCGCCGATGTCGGGGTTGATGTCGTCCTCGGTGAAGCCCGGGAACAGGATGCCCGACGGTGTGTTGGCCGGTGCGGTGAACCAGCGGTCGCCGGTGCCGCTCACCTGCACCCCGAAGTCGGTCCCGTTCCTCGCCATCGCCACCACCATCGTCGAGCCCGGAACGTCCCGTGCCGCGTCGGCCGCCACCTTGGCCGCCGGCATCACCATGTTGAGCACGAAGTGCTCGTTGCCGTCGACGAAGCGGAACACGTCGGCGATGTCGGTCTGCGGGTGGCCGGTCTCGGCGATGGCGCCCGCCATCGTCCGGAGGAACAGGGCAGAGCCGGCCCGGTTCCGGTTGTGGCCCTCGTCGCCCATCTGCAGCGCCTGGGCGAGGAGCGACCGGACGTCGAGGGGCCCCGCCTCGGCGAGGGCGTCGGCGAGCACCGGCGCGAGAACCGCCTTCATCCAGCGGAGCCGGTCGATCACCTCGGGGGAGTACGCCCCCATGCGCAGCACCTTGCCCAGGCCCTCGTTGAGGCTCGAGTAGGCCGTGCCGCCGCCCGCCTCGTCGCGGAGGACGTAGAGGGGCATCGAGGCGCTGATGACGCCGGCCATCGGGCCGACCGCCGAGCGGCTGTGACACGGCGCGAGCTCGATCTCCCCAGCCTCGCAGATCCGCTCCGCCTCCTCCGGCGTGGTCGCCTCGCCCTCGAACAGGAGGGCACCGATCAGCGCCCCCCGGATCGGGCCCGACGCCCGCTCCCACTCGAGCGGCGGGCCGGCGTGGAGGAACTGGCGACGGCCGAGGCCCAACGCGTCGCCGGCGAGCCCGATGCCGACGACGTGGGGACGGGCCTCCATCATCGCCGTCACCGCCCGCTCGTTGGCCGCCACCCGCCGGGGGTCGGCGGCGATCGCGTCGAGGGCGGCGAGCGAGGACTCGGGCGGCGGTCGGAACTCCACGTCGGTCACGGCCACGCCCTGGGCCCGCAACGAGTCGGACAGGAGCGACACGCCGGCGGCGGCGACGATCGGTTCCTGCAGGAGCGATGGGCCGGAGGGGGGCGAGTCGGTCACGGTCGCCTGCCCTCCGATGTGGTCGAGCGCGCGGCGGCCTCCCGGACCGCGGCCGAGTTGGAGAGGAGTACCGTGGCGCCGGCAGCGGCGAGGGCGGCGGCCTGGGCGTCCCTGCCCTGCGGGTCGCCGCTCGTACCCACGAGGGCGACGACCACCGGGCACGGCGACTCGGCGATCGCCGGGGCGAGGGCGGAGGCCGGGTCGGGGTGGGCGCCGTGGCCGAGCACGACGTCGAGCAGCACCGCCCCGACGCCGTCGTCGGCTCCCGCTGCCTGGAGTCGCTCGACGCGGAGGCGGGGGTCGATCATGGGGTGGGGCCGACCCTGGGTGTACCGGTCGTCGCCGAGGTCGATGATCTCGGCCCGGGGGTCGAGCCCGCCATGGAGCAGGAGCGCCGCCTCGGCAGCGAGGGTGCCGCCGCTGTAGAGGCCGAGCACCCGCCCGGGCCGACGGGAGGGCGGCGTACCGGTAGGCGGGGGCACGGTGGCTGGTGGATCCCAGCGGGGGAGCTCAGGCGCATCGACCCCGAGCGTTGCGAGGAGGTCGACAGCGCCGGCGGTGAGGTCGCCGGTGGGAAGTACCACGGTCGGCGTGGCCATGGCTGCCCGTCGCTCGTCGAGCCGCTCGCTCGTTCGGGGACCGACGGTCTTGGCGACGATACCGATCACCTCGACCTCCGGATCGGCGTCGAGCAACCGCAGCGCACCGAACGCGGCCAACCCGCCGACGTCGTCGGTGAGGTCGCGGCCGCCCAGACCGAGCACGTGCCGCACCCCGACGCCGGCGTGGTCCACGATCGCGCAGACCTGCTGAGCGCCGGTCCCCGACGCCGACACCAGGGCGATCGGGCCGGGCGTTACCGCGTTGGCGAAGCCGAGGCCGACGCCGTCGAGCACCACCGTCCCGCAGTCGGGACCCATCGCCACGAGCCCGGCCGCCTCGGCCCGTTCCTTCATCGCCCGCTCGTGGTCGAGCGTCATGTTGTCGCTGAAGACGACCGGGTGGGCGCCGGCTTCGATTGCCTCGATCGCCTGCCGGAAGGCGTGCTGACCGGGCACGGAGATCAGGGCGACGTTGGCGCCACCGGCGACGACCGCCGACCGAACCGTCCTGGGCGGGGGCTGGTCCCGGTCGCCTCGACCTTCGGCCCTCGTCGAGGCCGACAGGAGTTGCTCGACCAGCGCCTGGATTCGCGGCCGGTCGTCGTCGGTGGCATCGATCGCGATCACGAGGTCGCCTGCGGCCGCCGCCGGGCGGTCGTAGCCGGCGGCGACGAGGAGGTCGAGGTTGAGGTCGGTGCCCATCGACACCTGGGCGTGGTGCACGGCCCGGTCGTCGAGCAGGGCCTGGCTGAGCTGCATGAGGGTGACCGAGTCGCGGTAGACGCCGGGTCGGACCTCGACGGTGCGGCTCACCGCGTCGCCCACGCTGGAACGCGGGGGCCGGGATTCACGACAGGTCGACGATCGCCGCCGCCGGCCCGCCCCCGGCCGGGCCCTGGTGGAGCGCCGCCACCGAGACGAACACGGCCGGCTCGCCGAGCGCGGAGGCGACCACGCCGCCCACCGCCGCCTTGATCTGGCGGTGGTGGTGCACGTCGGAGTCGTTGAGCATGACCTGACGGTAGCCCCGGAGCTCGGCCCGGGGGTCGGCCTCGGCCTTGACGAAGACCTGCACCACCCGGCCGCCGAGGTCGTCGGGGTGCGGCCGATCGGGGAGGTCGAGACCCGCCGACCGGATCGCCTCGTACACGCCGTCGCGGTCGATCGCGTCCCGCATCACCGAGTGGCCGACCCGGAAGTTGCCGCCGGCGCCCGGGGCGTTGCCGACCACCACGATCTGGCCACGGTCGAGCTCGACCCCCGACGAGCACGACGCCACCGAGGAGAAGAGGTCGAGGTCGTGCCCGATCTGTTCGGCGGTCGGCATGTCGATCTCGCCCAACGCGACCCCGATCCCCAGCGCGGTCGTGCCGTTCGAGATCGCCATCGACTCGAGCGGCTCCTCGGTGAACACGGTGTGACCCCGGTCCTTGGCGTCTCGGATCGTCTCCATGGTGAGCAGCGGGGTCTTGGTCTGCACGTAGTGGACCTCGGCCGGATCGGTGATGCCGGCCTCGGCCATCGCCACCTTCACCGCGGCGGCGATCTTCTCCACCATGGCCGGGCGTCCGATGTCTTCGGGGAGGATCTGGTCGCTCATGGAGATGCCGACCGTGAGCCGTGACTCGTCGGCCGGCCCAGCGGGTCCGTCCGACTTGGACAGGATCACCGCGTTGGGGCAGATCACACCGTCGGTTCCGCCGGACCAGGCCATCGGGATCGCGTTGATCTCCTGGGTCGAGCGGGTCCCCCGCTCCTCGATCACGCGGCGGAACGCCTGGTCGGCCAGGATGCGGGTGTAGTCGTTGACGCCGCCGTTGCCCTCGGTCTTGCCGATGATCGCGATCACGCCGTCGGCCGTGATCTCACCGCTGTCGATGAGGGCGGCGAGCCCGGACGCGTCGGAGACGCTCTGGATGACGGTCTTGTGTGCAGCGAACGGCATGTGGATCCTCGTGTGCTCGGTGGTCAGGTCGTCGTCGGGTCGGCCAGGGCGCCGGTCGGGCGACGGAACGTGTCGGCGGCCTGGCGCATGGCGTGGATCTCGTGGGGGTCGAGGGGCATCCGGTTGACCTCGAATCCCTCCGCGTCCTCGATGGCCGATGCGATCACCGCCGAGGCCGGGATGACCCCTGCCTCGCCAGCGCCCTTGATGCCGAGCGGGTTGAGGGGGCTCGGCGTCTCCAGGTGATCGGTCTCGATCGTGGGGACCTCCGTGCAGTACGGCATCAGGAAATCCATGAACGAGGCGTTGTTCAGGTTGCCGTCGGCATCGTAGGCCATCCGCTCGTACAGCGCGCCGGCCACCCCCTGGGCCACGCCGCCATGGATCTGCCCCTCCACGATCATCGGGTTGATCATGCGTCCGCAGTCGTGGACGACGCAGTAGCGGAGTATCTCGACCTCCGAGGTGTCGGGATCGATCTCGAGCTCCACCGCATGGACTCCGCTGGCGAACGTGGCGTGCACCGGCGAGTACCAGCCGGTCGCTTCGAGCCCCGGCTCGTCGCCCGGCTTCACCGGGGGCTCGTCGAGGCTGCCGCCGCCCGCGAACTGGGTGGCGGCCCGAGCCGCCTCGCTGAACGAGTAGCGCAGGGGGTTGGCCAACACGGCCACCTGGGTGAGCGGGATCGCCCTGGCCGGGGTCCCCCGAACCTGCACCACGCCGTCGATGATCTCCAGGTCGGACGGGTTCGCCTCGAGCGCTTCGGCTGCGATCGCCAGCGCCTTCTCCTTGACCTTGCGGGCGGCGTCGGCCACCGCGTTGCCGCTCATCACCGCCGCCCGCGACGCGAACGTGCCGACGGCGTAGGCGAACCGGCGGGTGTCGCCGGTGACGACCTCGACGTCGGCGAAGGGCACGCCGAGCTCGTCGGCCACGATCTGGGCGAACGAGGTGAGGTGACCCTGCCCACTCGACGCCAACCCGGTGGACACCTGGATCTTGCCGCCGGTCTCGACCCGGACGTGACCGCCCTCGTAGGGCCCGAGCCCGGTGCCCTCCACGTAGCAGGCGACGCCGATGCCCCGCCGGCGACCGGCCGCCGCCGCCTCGGCCCTCCGGGCCTCGAACCCGTCCCAGTCGATCATGGCCAGGGCCTTGTCGAGGAGCTGGGGGTAGTCGCCCGAGTCGTAGATGGCGGGGCGACCGTCCTGGAAGATCATGCCGAGGTCGTAGGGGAACTCGTCGGGCTGGATGAAGTTCCGGTGGCGCACCTCCGCCCGGTCGAGGCCGAGGTGGGCGGCGATCCGGTCGACGGTGCGCTCCATGGTGAAGACCCCGTGCGGCCTCGCCGCCCCCCGGTAGGGGGTGACCTGCACCGTGTTGGTGAACACGCTGCGGAACCCCACCCGGTAGTTGGGCAGCTTGTAGGGGCCCGGGAGCTGGGTGGCCGTGATCAGCGGGGCGATCATGCCGTAGTGGGTGAACGCGCCGTTGTCGTGCACGAACGACACGTCGAGGGCGAGGATCCTGCCGTCGTCGTCGAACCCGACCGTGGCGTGGTGCCGTTGGGCCCGCTCGTGGGACGACGCGAGGAAGTGCTCGGTGCGATCCTCGGTGTACTTGACGTCGTGGCCGTGGGTGATCGCGGCCCACGCCGTGAGGATGTCCTCGGGCCACGGGTGGATCACCTTCGTGCCGAACCCGCCGCCCACGTCGATGGCCACGACGTCGACCTGCTCGTCGGGCAGGTCCAGGATGTTGGCGAGGGCGAACCGCACGCTGGTGGGGGTCTGGGTGGCGTTCTGCACCCGCAGCCGCCGGCCGTGTCGATCCCAGTGGGCGTGGCAGGCGCGGCCCTCGAGGGCGGCCCCCATGCTCCGCTCCATGTCGAGATCGAGCTCGATGACGTGCGGGGCCGACGCCAGCGCAGCGTCGACGTCGCCCACGTGCTCGACGTGGGCTGCGGCGACGTTGTCGGCAACGTCGTGGTGGACGAGGTTGGGGCCGAGCGCGCCGTCGATGCCGATCACCGGCGTCTCCGGCTCGTAGTCGACGACGACGAGCTCCGCCGCGTCCTCGCCCACGTAGCGGTCGGTGGCGAGGATGGCCACCACCGCTTGGCCGACGTGGTGCACCCGACCGTCGGCCAGGACGTCCTGGGTGCGGGGGGCAACGAGCGACGGGTGGGGAATCAGGAGCGGCAGCGGCTCGGCCAGGCGGCCGGGGAGGTCGGCGTGTGTCCACACCGCGACCACCCCGTCGAGCTGTTCCGCCGCTGAGGTGTCGATCGCGGTGATCCTGGCCTTGGCGTAGGGGGAGCGGACCATGACCAGCGCCCAGGCGTCGGGGCCGATGTCGTCGGTGTAGGAGCCCTGCCCGGTCACGAGGCGCTCGTCCTCGTTGCGGCGGATCGGCTCGCCGAAGCTGGCGGAGGTCACCGGTCGGCCTGCAGTTGTACGGCACGGCGGACGGCGGCGGCGATGTTCTGGTACCCCGTGCAGCGGCACAGGTTGCCGGCGATCGCCTCGGTGATCTCGTCGTCGTCGGGATCGGGATTCCGCTCGAGCAGCGCGGTCGCCGTCATCAGGAACCCCGGTGTGCAGAAACCGCACTGGAGTCCGTGGCACTGGCGGAAGGCCTCCTGCACGGGGTGCAGGCCACCACCGTCGCCGGCCAGGCCCTCCACCGTGCGGATCTCGCGGCCCTCGGCGGCGACGGCGAACATCAGGCACGAACGCATCGGCAGCCCGTCCACCAGGACGGTGCAGCAGCCGCACACGCCGTGCTCACAGCCGACGTGGGTGCCGGTCAGCCCGAGGTCGATGCGCAGCGCGTCCGAGAGCAGCCGTCTCGCCGGCGCGTCGAACGCCGTGGTGCGACCGTTGACCGTCAACTCGACCCTCGTCGTCCGCTCAGTGGGCATCGCCCGCTCCGTTCGTCGTCGCCTGCGTCTGGCCTCCGTCGCCTGACGGCCCGGCCTGCGCCACCCGCCGCCGAGGTCCACCTTCACCCCGCTGCCCGTCGGGTGCGCAGCATGCCTCGAGCACGTCGCACGTGAGCACGCCGGCCAGGTGGCGCCGGTAGTCGGCCGTGGCGTGCAGGTCGGCAGACGGCTCGACCCGGCCGACCACGAAGTCGTACACGTCGCCCTTGTCGATCTCGGCCGGGGAACGACCGCCGACCAACGGCTCGAGATCGAGCACCACCGGGGTCGGCCCCATCGAGAGGAACGCTGCCCTCGCGCCGGCGATTGCGCCCGACGACGTCCGATCGACTGCGCCGGCCACCCCGCACACCGCGTAGTCGCCGTGGCGGCGTGCCACCTCCCGGATGGCGGTGGTGGTCGTGGCCGGCGGTCGGGGGAAGGTGGCCTCCACCAGGAGCTCGTCGTCGGCGAGGGACGACTGGAGCGGTCCGACGAAGAGCCGGTCGGCGCCGATCGTGCGGACCCCTCGGGCAGACCGGGCCGTGACGGTGCCGTCGAGCAGGGCGAGGACCGCCACCAGCTCGCCCGATGGATCGGCGTGGGCGAGGGAGCCGCACACCGTTCCCCGGTTGCGGATCACCTCGTGGGCGATGAGCCGCTCGGCGTCCCGCAGCAGTGGGATCGCCGCCGTCGCGTCGTCGTGATCGTGGAGCTGGCTGTGGGTGATCGCCGCCCCCACACCGACCCCGGCCTCGGTCACGTCGATCCGGCGCAGCTCGGCCAACCGGGAGACGTCGACCAGGTTGGCCGGCGCCGCCAGCCGGTAGTTCATCAACGGCACGAGGCTCTGCCCCCCGGCGAGGACCTTGGCGTCGTCGAGCTCGTCGAGCAGGGCCACCGCCTCGTCGACCGAGGTCGGCCGGTGGTAGTCGAACGTCACCGGCTTCATACCATCGCCTCGGTGACGAGTCGTTGGAGGCTCGTGACGAGCGGTGTGGGCTCGCCGATCAACGCCCGGAGCTGACCGGTGGAGCCCGGCAGGCCGTGGGCTCCCATGTAGGCGAACATCTTCGCGATGTCGGGCGGTACGTCCGGGGCGGCCACCTCGACCGCGCTGATCCGCCGGCCGGCCAGAGCCGACAGCTCCCCGGCCACCTCCCGGTGGTCGACCGCGGCGACGCCGCACAGGTCCCACCCGGAGCCGTGCTCGAAGTCGTCGTGGAGCACGGCCGCCGCCGCTCGGCCGACGTCGGCCAGGTCGACCATCGCCGTGACCGAGTCGACGGCGTAGGGCAGTCGGATCTCGCCGTCGGTCTCGCCGCCGAGCGCCGACCGCACGTAGGGGGCGAGGTTCTGCACGTAGGGCGCCGGTCGCAGGAAGGTGACCCGCCCCCGGCGTTTCGCCACCAGGAGTTCCTCCACCCGCAGCTTCCGCCAGTGATGGGGCATCGCCTCGGTCTGGGGATGGAGGACGGAGTGGTAGACGAGGCGGTCGATCCCTTCGGCCACCTCGGCCAGCAGGGTCCCGATCGCGACCTCGTCGGGATGGAAGTTCGGGCAGATGTGGTACACCGCGTCGACCCCGTCGACCAGCGCGGCGAGCGTCGCCCGCTCCGTCACGTCACCCACAACCGCGTCGTAGCCACCGGCGGTGAGCCCCTCGCCCTGGGTGCGGTTCCGCCCGAGGGCCCGGATGCTCCACGCGCCGCTCAGCGCTGCGGTGATCGCCCGGCCGGTCTTGCCGGACGCCCCCGTGACAGCAATCGTCCGCATCGGCTGCGAGGATAGCCGCATGAGTTCACCGCGGGGAGGGGCCGAGGTCGCGGCTGGGGCAGCCCCGAGCTCGAACCGGGTCGTGGTCGCACTCGGCGGCAACGCGATCGCACCCCGCGACCGCGGCGGGACCGCAGCCGAGCAGACCGCGAACCTCGCGATCGCGGCATCGGCGATCGTGGAGCTGGTTGCCGACGGTCACGAGCCGGTCGTCACCCACGGCAACGGACCGCAGGTGGGCAACCTGCTCCTGAAGAACGAGATGGCGGCCGACGTGGTGCCGGCCATGCCGCTGGACTGGTGCGTGGCCCAGACCCAGGCCACGATCGGCTTCACCCTCGTCACCCAGATCGAGGCGGAGCTCGCGGCCCGCTCGATCGGGCGCAACGTGGTGAGCGTGATCACCCGGGTACTCGTCGACGGCGACGATCCCAGCTTCGCCGAGCCGTCGAAACCGATCGGGCGGTGGCGGCCCGACGGCACCCGCCGGGTCGTCCCGTCGCCCCGGCCACTCGAGCTCCTCGACCTGGGGGTGATCGAGACGCTGCTCGACACCGGCGCCATCGTCATCGCCTGCGGTGGCGGTGGCATACCGATGATCCGCCGCGACGGCGCCCTGACCGGGGTCGAGGCGGTGATCGACAAGGATCGATGCGCAGCCCTCCTGGCCACCCGGATCGGTGCATCGCGACTCGTGATCGCCACCGACATCGACGGGATCGAGCTCGATCACGGCACCCCGGCCGCCTCCCTCATCCGTTCGACCTCGGCGTCGGACCTGGCCGCGCGGCTGGCAGCCGGCGACTACCCGCCGGGGTCGATGGGGCCGAAGGTGGAGGCGGTCACCGATTTCGTGGCGGCCACCGGGGGCACGGCCGCTGTCGGCGCCCTCGGCGACCTCTCGGCGCTCGTCGCAGGGCGAGCTGGCACCGAGGTCTGGTAGAGAGGTCTGGTAGAGAGGTCTGGTAGAGAGGTCTGGTAGAGATTTGATGGCGCCGCGGCGAGGTGGTGGCGAGGTGGAGGTTCGATCATGACGTTTCTCGACGAGTGCCTGGAGTTCGCCCGACCGGCGTGGGATGCGTTCCAGCACCACCCGTGGATCGAGGCGCTGTTCGCAGCCGAGCTCCCCGACGCCCAGTTCCGGTACTGGCTGGCCCAGGATCTGCCGTATCTCGGCCAGCACATCACCGAGCTGGCCTTCCCCAAGGTTCCGCCCCACAACCCGCTGGTCGAGTTGGAGCGGGAGTACGCCCAGCGCTCCGATTCGGGAAGGGTCGAGCTCGAGCTCCTCGATGAGGTGGGTGACTTCGGCAAGACGCGGTGGGCGGCGCGCCCCCGGCGAGATGCGTTCATCAATTTCTGGGTCCGGACGGTGCACGAGGGCACCTTCGGCGACATCTGCGCCGCGCTCTACGTGTGCTACTCGTTCGACGTCACCTTCGGCGAGCGCTATCGGGCCGAGGGGACGACCGGTCTGCCCGAGCTGCAGCTCGCCTGGCTGGAGCAGTGGATCGACCCGTTCTACGTCCAGCTCCGGGAGGCCACCGAAGCCGGGCTCAACGAGGCCGGCACCTATGCGTCACCGCACGAGAAGGAGACCATGAAGTGGCTCTTCCTCCGCGGTATCCAGTATCAGATCGGCACGTTCGACGCAGCGTGGGAGCTGTCCGATCCGTGGCCGGGTGAATCATCCGACGAACAGGGGAAGGTTTCGGCCATCCCACCTGGTTCCCTGTGGCGAGGTTCGCAGCACTGACGCCGGATCGGCGGCAGGGGAGTGGAACAGGATCAGCAGTGACAGGTCTCACAAACGCAATCGGGGGAACGGTCGGCGCGATTCCGAGCCCGGCGACGAACGGGGTCGACATCGGGCCCCTGACGCTGAACGCCTACGGGGTCTGTGTGGCCCTGGGGGTCGCCGCCGCGGTGTTCTTCGCCAGGGCGCGCTGGGCCGAGCGGGGCGGGCGGGCCGACGACGTGACCGATCTCGCGATGTGGGCGGTGCCGGCCGGGCTTATCGGTGCCCGTATCTACCACATCGTCAACGACTGGCGGCCGTGGCACGAGTGGCTCGAGGTCTGGAACGGTGGTCTGGGCATCGGCGGTGGGATCATCGGCGGCATCGGTGCGGGCTACCTCTTCGCCCGCCGGAGAGGTCTCGACGTGCCGGAGCTCATGGACGCCGTCATCCCGGCCATCCCGATCGGTCAGGCCATCGGCCGGTTCGGCAACTGGTTCAACCAGGAGAACTTCGGAAGACCGAGCGAGCTGCCCTGGGCCCTCCGGATCGACGCGGAGCACCGGCCGGACGGCTTCGTCGGGTTCGAGACGTTTCACCCGGCCTTCCTCTACGAGGCGGTGTGGAATGTCGCCCTCGTGCTGGTCCTGGTCCGACTCGACCGGCGGGGGTCGCTGAAGAAGGGGATGATGCTCCCGCTCTACGTGATCGGCTACAGCATCGGCCGGCTGATGATCGAGGCGATCAGGATCGACCCGAACCAGGAGTACCTTGGTCTGCGGTTCAACATGTGGGCGTATGGCGTCGCGTTGGTCGTCGGTGTCGTCATCCTGTCGCGATTCGTCGGCAACGAGCCGTCGTTCCACGCCCCCGCATCGAACGACGACGGCCGGGATCGTGCCTCTGCCTAGTTGATCTCACCGGCCCGGGTCGGCGTCAGCCGGCGGAACGGGGAACACCCATGCCGGGGTCGATCTGGTGCGGGCCCCCGGCGCTGGGCGCCACCGGGAAGTCGAAGATCGCGGTGGGTAGGTACACGGTCGAGCAGGAGTTCGGGATGTCGACCACACCCGAGAGCCTGCCCTCGATCGGGGCCGCGCCCAGGATCATGTAGGCCTGGATGTCGCTGTAACCGAACTTCTGCAGGTAGTCGATCGCGTGCAGGCACGCTCGCTGGTAGGAGAGGTGCGAGTCGAGGTAGCGCTGCTCGCCGTCGAGCGTGACCGACGTGCCGGAGAACGCCAGCCACTGGCTGTACTGCGGATCGACGTTGCCCGGCATGAAGATCGCGTTCTCGGCGACGCCGTAGGTCTCCATGCCGCCCTTGATGAGGTCGACGTGGAGGTCGATGAAGCCACCCATCTCGATGGCGCCGCAGAAGGTGATCTCCCCGTCGCCCTGGGAGAAGTGCAGATCACCCATCGACAGGTTCGCTCCCGGCACGAACACGGGGTAGAAGACCCGCGTGCCCTTCGTGAAGTTCTTGATGTCCTGGTTGCCGCCGTTCTCACGGGGCGGTGCGGTCCTGGCCGCCTCGGCCGCGACGCGGTCGTGCTCGGCGCCGGTGAGTGTGCCGAGAATCGCGTCGTCGGGAAGTGGGGGAAGGGCGAGGGGCGGGACGCGGTGGGGGTCGGTGGCGATGAGGGCGGTCTCGCGCGCCGTCCATCGCGCCAGCAGCTCCGCCGAGGGTGCCGTGCCCATCAGGCCGGGGTGGACGATGCCGGTGAACGACACGCCGGGAACGTGGCGCGACGTGGCGGTCTGGCCGCGGAAGTCCCAGATGACCTTGTAGGCGTCGGGGAACTGATCGGTCAGGAAACCACCGCCGTTCGACTTCGCGAACACGCCCGTGTAGCCCCAACCCTGACCCGCGAGCGGGCCCGAGTCCTCCTGTGGGATCGGGCCAACATCCACGATGTCCACGATGAGGAGGTCGCCCGGCTCGGCCCCTTCCACCGCGAACGGCCCGCTGAGCACGTGCACGGTGCTGAGCGGCGCGTTCAGGATGTCGTCCGCGGAGTCGTCGTTGACGATCGCGCCGTCGAACCACTCCCGACAGTCGACCCGGAACACGTCGCCGGGTTTCACCGTCACGTTGGCGGGGATGTCGGGATGCCACCGGTTGTGGCCGACGTACTGCTGGTCGGTGAACGACCTGGTCGAGTCGAGAGGGTAGACAACCTGTGGCATCGGGAGCTCCTGTCGCAGTGCGGGTTTGGTCGATGGTTCGGTGTTCGGATCCGACGGCTGGTGCCGGCGGTACGGGAGGTCAGGTGGCGACGGCGGCCGATGGTTGCTCGACCGTTGGCTGGGCCTCGCGGAGCAGGGGCCACAGCGCTCCGAAGGCGACGACGCCGAAGATCGCCAGGATCACGGCCGCGGTGTCGACGTTGTCGGCCCAGGTGCCGGTGAGGAGCAGGAACGCAGGTATGGCGCCGGTGACGATGCCCTGGATCGCGGCGACAGCACCGGTGTAGCGACCGAGCGACTCTCGCCCGAGGCCCAGCACGACGAAGAACAGCGCCCAGAGGAACGCCCAGTAGAGCCAGATCACACCGAAGGCGTTGTCGCCGAAGCCCTCCCGCCAGAAGTTGAGGCCTGCGAAGACGATTGCGCACCCCGCCACGAAGGCCGAGAACCAGCCCAGCCCGGTGCCGTCGAGATCGAAGAACAGGTTCATCGCCACGTAGAGATACGTGAATCCGAAGAGATACAGGCCGGACGCGCCGAGAATCGTGTTCTCGTCGCCACCGGCGGTGAAAACCAGATAGGTCGGGGTGACCACCTGCAGGATTCCCACGAATAGATTGAGTGGCCCGGCGGATTTGCCATCGATCCATCCGAGCAGCATCACGCCATTCAAGAAGAGAATCGCGCCGACGTAGAGCAGTCCTACATTTCCCATAGTGCTCGTCTCTCGTTTCCTTTTCCGCAGTGCGGGCGCGGCGGCGCAGGGCACTTCGCGGGATCTGTCGACGACGCAGTCGGTCGCCGTGCGCCAGTCAGGGGCGGGGAAGCCTCTGCAGGGCTGGGTTCGGTGGTGCCAGCGGTGTTCGCCTGCTCGGATGTCGCGGCGGCAGGGAGGTCACCACATCGGGCTCGGTCCTGCTCTTCTCGGCCTTGTCGATCAGGGCCATGCGATCGGCGCTTCCTCGTCGCAGCATGGGCGCTGAGAAGAGTCTTGCGGCAGGCTGGTCGCACTTGACACATGGGTGCGCCGGGGTCGCCGCACCCATCGGGTGATCCACGGCAAAAATGGGCCAACTGCGCCTGCCGTGGGTGGTTATGGGGTCCAGGGGAGGACGGGGCCGAGGCCTCCTCGGTCGAGCATGATCATGGTGATGAAGGCGGCTGGGTTGTGGAAGCCGTTGGCGTTGCGGCGGATGCGGCCGATGACGGAGTTGTTGGCTTCGGCGATGCCGTTGGTGAAGCCCCATTCGATGGTGTGGCCTCGATCGAGTCTCGGTAGTGTCGGATGGTGCGGGCCAGCTTCACGAATGGTTCGAGGCGGGACCTCGAGGCGTAGTAGATCCAGTCGTCGAGGGCTCGGCGGGCCTGGCGGATCGGCATCCGGAAGATGTCAGCCAGTTCCTCTTTCAGTAGCCAGGCTCGGAACAGGCGTCGGTTGGTGGTCTCCAACTCGCGGATGGTGGTCCGCTGGGCGACGGTGAGGTTGGCCCAGTTCCGCAGCAGGAGCCACCGTAGTCCTTTGACCGGCTTGGCTGCGGCCTTGCCCTTGAGGCGGCGCCAGAGGTCTCGGCGGACCTCGTCCAAGGCTTTGGTGGCCCACTGCATCACGTGAAATGTGTCGAGGCAGATCTCCGCGTTCGGGGCCCGGGTAGCGACCACGGTCCGGATCCATTCGGCCCCATCGGTGGTTACTATCTCCAGGCGAGCGGCCCGCTCCGGGCCCAGGGCGTCGAAGAAGGCGGTGACGGTGGCCTTCGAGCGGCCCTCGGTGACCCACACCACCCGCCCGGAGAACGGGTCCGACACGACGGTCAGGTAGCGCTGCCCCTTCTTCGATTTCACCTCATCGATGGCCACCGCGATCAGCCCTTCGAGCAGATCGACTCGGTCCATGGCTTCGGCCAGCAACCTGGTGCACATGCCGTCAACAGCCCGCCAGGTCAACCCGTACCGGCGGGCGGCGCTGGCCTTGTTCGACCGGATGGCGTCATGGACCACGACGTCTTCGAACGCCCGGCTGAACGCGGTGTCGTGGCGGGCCCACGGCACCGCTGCCACCGTCGGTCCACACGCTGTGCAGTTCACTCGAGGTGCGGGGCCTTCGATATCACAGCGGCTGAAGCCAAGATCGACGTGACGCCACCGCCGGGCCCCGTCGCCCTGGTCATAGCCGGAAGCTCGCTGCCCGCAACGCCCACACCGCCCCGGGGTATCAGCCCGGCACCGAACCCAGACCACCAGCGTCAGGCGGTGCCCCGAGCGGTCCAGCGTCCACCCCGTGATCACCGTGGCCCGACACAAGCCGAGCAGCATCCGTAGTACCGTCGACATGCGCACGTCGCTCTCCCCAGGGAGTCCAGTCTCAACAGCCGGAAACCCTAGGAACAGAGCGGCGTGCGCTCGCGGATGGCCTCACCCCCAACCCACGAAAGGCGCGCGGGCGCCGCAAAAATTTCGTGGCTCGGACATCGATATTCGTAGGCGACCATGGACCCCCCTTGATCGGCCTCCGTGCGGCTTTCATTGCAGAAAGCGCAATTCTCACTATGACGGGATATGCGACCTTCTGTCAACCAACCGACACATCCAGGGTCAGATGCTCAGGACGTGCGCTGGCCGACGCCGCGTCGGCTTCCGGTGCGCCAACCACGGACATTACGCTCGACCGCATGACCAACGGAGTGCGCAGCGGCGCGGTCGACGGCATGCTCGACGGGCTGAAGGTGATCGACACGGACACCCACTGGTCGGAGCCGTACGACCTCTGGACGTCCCGGGCGCCGGCGAAGTACGTGGAGCGGGTACCGCAGATGGGGGAGCGCAACGGTGCTCGTCGGTGGTGGTTCGACGGCGACATCCCGATCGGTCTGCCGATCGCGTCGAGCGTGATCGACACCGACGGGGTGAAGATCACCGGCACGGCCTTCTTCGAGATGGACAACGACATGGTCCACCGGGCGAGCTTCGATCCGGAGGCCAGGGTGGCGATGATGGACCAACTCGGCATCCACGCCCAGGTCATGTACCCGAACGTGGCCGGCTTCGGGAACCAGAACTTCCTGAAGTCGCCCGACGACATGCTCCGCCGGATCAGCGTGGAGATCTACAACGACGCGCTCGCCGAGTTCCAGGACGCCACCGGCCAGCGGGTCTACGGGATGGCGCTGCTGCCGTGGTGGGACCTCGCCGCAGCCGAGGCCGAGATCCGGCGGGTGCACGACAACGGCCTGCGGGGGATCGTCACCTGCTCCAATCCGGAGGAGGCGGGACTGCCCGACATGGCCGAGGCGGCGTGGGATCCGATCTGGCAGCTCTGCTCGGATCTGGCCATGCCGGTCAACTTCCACATCGGCTCGTCCAAGGGGAACATGGACTTCTTCGGCAAGGCGCCGTGGCCGTCGTTCGGTCAGGAGCGGCGGCTCGCCGTCGGGTCGGCCAACCTGTTCATGGGCAACGCCCGAACGATCGGCAACCTCATCTACTCCGGTGTGCCGGAGCGGTTCCCCGACCTGAGGTTCGTGTCGGTGGAGAGCGGCATCGGTTGGGTGCCGTTCTTCCTCGAGTGCCTCGATCACCAGCTCGCCGAGACCGCCCCCAACGAGCTGTCGATGTTGAGCATGGCGCCGTCGGACTACTTCCGGCGCCAGTTCTACGGCACGTTCTGGTTCGAGTCGGCCATGGTGGCGGCCGCCATCGACTACCTCGGCCCACAGTCGGTGATGTTCGAGACCGACTTCCCCCACCCAACCTGCCTCTACCCGCGGGACGACGAGCAGCTCGCCCGGACCCTGTCCGGACTCGCACCCGACGTGATCCGCCAGATCATGCAGGACAACGCCGCCGACCTGTACCGCATCGACGTCGGCTGACGCCCGCCAGGAACGCTCGCGTCGGCGAGCCACGGTCATCGGGGGCGACGCGACTACCGCGGCGTGTCGGCTCGACGTGGCGTCAGAGGTCGATCGTCAGCCCGTCATAGGCGAGCGGGATCGCCAGATCGTCGCCGCTGTGCTCGAGCATGTCGGCGCTCAGGTGGGTGGCGACGACTCGGCGGGCCTGCAGCTGCGGGAGGTACCCGACCAGCGTGGTGTAGTCGAGGTGCCATCGGATCCGCTTCTCGTGGAAGTACGCCTCGGCGATGAACAGGTCGGCCCCGTCCGCCGCATCGAGGAGGGTGTCGGTCCACTCGGTGTCGCCGGAGTAGGAGACGATCGTGCCGCTCGGGGAGGTGAGCCGAACCGCGAACGGTGGCGACCCGCAGGAGTGCTGCACCTCGAAGGGCTGCACGGACGCCGGGCCCAGTTCCGTCGCGGTGCCGGGCTCGATGACGACGAACGTGGCCTCGACGAGCTCGAGCGCGCGCTGCGAGCCCGGGAACAGCAGGTCCATGGTGGCTCGCAGCCGTTCCTCGAGATCGGCTGTGCCGGCGACTGTCAACGCGGTCGACCGGCGGCTGTCGAGCTGGGCGTCGAGGATGAGGAAGGGAAGCCCGGCCACCGCTGCCGAACGCGTCACCGCTGCCGATGAACCGAACCGAGGTCACCGAGCCAGCTTGCCACGGCTCGCCGCTCACAACGCCCAGGAGACGGGCTTCCTGGCGCCGGCGGCTCGCTCGGTGCGAAGCTGCGGGGATGACGGCTGATCCGGTGACCGCTGACGATGTCCGGGCCGCGCTCGACCAGCTCCTCGAGCGTCGGACCGCGTCGACCCGACTGACCACCATGGGAGCCGGCTCCGACGACCTCGACGACGGTCGGGCCTACCTCGCCGCCACGGTCGAGGGGGGATGGCACGTGCCGGGCTGGCCCGCCGAGCACGGCGGCCGCGGGGCCGATCCTGCGACGGAGACCACGATCGCCGGGGTGCTGCGGGAGTATGTCGTGCCCGACCTCTACCCGTTCGCCATCGGCATCGGCATGGTCGGACCGGCCCTGCTCGCCCACGGAACCGAGGACCAGCAGCGTCGGTGGCTCCGGTCGATCGCCTCGGGGGCGGAGATCTGGTGCCAGATGTTCTCCGAGCCCGAGGCCGGGTCCGACCTGGCCAACGTGGGCCTCCGGGCCGAGCGTGACGGCGACGAGTGGCTGCTCACCGGCCAGAAGACCTGGACCAGCCGGGCGATGTGGGCCGAGTGGGGGATCTGCCTGGCCAGGACCGATCCCGACCAGCCGAAGCACAAGGGCCTGACGATGTTCGCCACCCGGATGGATGCGCCGGGGGTGGAGGTGCGTCCGCTCGGACAGATGAACGGCGACACCCACTTCAGCGAGGTGTTCGTCGACGGGGCCCGGGTGCCCGAGGACCAGCGGGTCGGCGACATCGGTGAGGGTTGGCGGGTGGCGATGACGATCCTCGCCCACGAGCGGGCCGGCGGCGGTATCCGGGGCGGCGGTGGCGACGGCGCAGCCAAGGAGGTTCGGCTGCCGACGTGGATCGCCGACCTCGAACCGACCGGCGTGCTCGGCGACCCGGTGTGGCGGGCGGCGATCACGACCGTCCATGCCGGCGACCAGGTCGCCCGGTGGACGGCCCGTCGAGCGGCCGACGAGGCGAAGGGCGGGACCCCGTCGCCCGCAGGCTCGGGGGCGAAGCTGCGCACCGTGCAGTCGTACAAGGGCCGTGCCTACACCGCGAACCGGGCGGTCGGCGCCGAGGGGATGCTCACCAGCGGGCACGGGTACATCGAGACGATCACCGCACCGTCCATGTCGATCCGGGGCGGCACCGACGAGATCCAGCGGAACATCCTCGGCGAGCGGGTTCTCGGCCTCCCCGGCGAGCCCCGCCTCGACCGCGACATCCCGTGGTCGGCGAGCCGCAAGGGCGTCATCTGACGTCCTCCGCGCACACCGGTGCCCGCGCACACCGGTGCCAGACACATCGTGCGGGTGTGGACTGCGCCGGCGCACGATGTGTCTGACACCGGTGTGCGCGGGGTCACGGGGTGAGGTCGAGAGGGCTGGTCGAGAGGACCTCGGGGCCGGCGTCGGTGACGAGGAGCTGCTCCTCGAGCTTCACCGCTTCGGCTCCTCCCGGCGGTGCGAGCAACGCCTCGACGCACAACACCATCCCCGCCCGGATCTCGCCGTCGTAGCCCGAGTTGCCGAAGTGGTCGCGGTTCAGGACCAGCGGATACTCGTTGCACAGCCCGATCCCGTGGAGGATCGCGGCGTTCGTCGTCGATTGCAGCCCCGCCGGCGGTTGGGTCGCCGCCGCCGAGACCTCGGCGAACGACGAACCCGGCCGGCACAGCTCGATGTTGCCCGCCAACTGCTCGAGGGCGGCATCGTGGAGCCGCTGCTGGGCGGCGCTCGGCCCAACGCCGCCCACCACCCAGGTTCGGGAGATATCGACCGAGTAGCCGCCCACACCGATCAGATCGGTGTCGAACGCGAGCAGCTCACCGGCCTCCAGCACCTTGTCGGAGCACTCCTGGTACCACGGGTTGGTCCGTTGGCCGGACGTGAGCAACCGGGTTTCCAACCACTCGCCGCCCCGGGCGATGTTGGAGCGGTGGAGCTCGGCCCACACCTCCTGCTCGGTCCGGCCCGGCTCGGCGACCGTCCGCATGTCGGCGATGGCCGCGTCGCAGGCTGCGACCGCTGCACGGATCGCGGTGACCTCCTCGCCGGTCTTGATCACCCGGGCCCGGTTGGCGACCCGCTGCCCGTCGTGCAGGCGGATGCCGTGGGCGGCCAGCGCATCGGCCCCGATCGGGTCGAGCCGGTCCACGGCGAGATCGGAGCCGTGGCCAGGGAGGAGGTCGGCCAGCTCAGCCGCCCAGATCTTCGCGAACTCGTCCACCCTGCCACCGCTGACGAAGTCGTACCACGACACCGCAGGGCGGATCTCGTCGATGCCGTCGTGCCCGATCGACAGGTGCTCACAACCCTTGAACTCGAACAGCACGGTCGGGCCGTCGGCCGGCACGAACGCGTACCGGCACGGGTTGTGCAGGCCGTAGACCTGCATGTTCGACGTGCCGGTGGCGTACCTGATGTTGATCGGGTCGTAGAAGAGACCCGCTGCGCACCCGGCCCGGTCGATCTCGGCCCGGAGGCGGGCGAGCCGACCCGCTTCGAGCGCCGAGCCGCCCGCCCTAGAGGATGAGGCCATCAGCCCCGCTGCCCGTTGCCGCAGCGAGCAGGTGCTGCTCGGTGACCCGACCGTAGACGGCACGGGTACGTTCCAGCGGGCCGATCACGCCGGGCCGGTCGGTGTAGGACAACACCAGGGCGTGGCGGTACCGCACCCCCTCGACCGGCGTCACCCGGTGCAGCGAGTAGCGACCCCGGAACAGGCAGAGATCGCCCGGTCGGCTGTCGACGCGGCGAGGTGGCGGGGCGATGCCGTCGAGCACCCGTCGCAGCCCGTCGAGGTTCTCGTCGCCCGGCCGCCGCAGATCCTGATGGTACTCGAACGACCCGCCCCGGTCGGCCGGCTGCAACACGATGGTGAGCACGAACTCGTTCGTGTCGTAGTGCCACGAGTAGCAACCGCCGGGCGGCAGCACGGTGGCCACCAGGCCGGCCAGCGGATCGGCGTACTCGAAGACGCGCCCGCAGCCGACGACCGCAGCCACGAACCGTTTGAAGGCACCCGACACGTAGAGGCGGTGGGCGTCGGTGTAGGCGGGGATCATGTCTCGGGTGACGTGTCCCGCCAGCCGGCTCAGCTCACGGTGGCGCGGATCGTCGGGGTCGACCCCGGCGTGGTCGTCGCGGCGGGACGCGTACACGCTCGCCGGCTGCTCCAGGATCGGCACGTGGACCGCCCGCTTGGCGATGTCGGTCGCCATGGCCGCCAGCGCCGCTGGGCGGATGAAGCCCGGCAGCAGGACGGCGCCATCCCGATCCAGCGCCGCCGCCACGTCGGCCGACAGCTCGCCCAGCTCGGTCGTCGAGCCGGCCCGGTGGATGGGGTAGCGGTCGACGTCGACCACATCATCGATGTCGCCGACCTCCGGGTCGGCCAGTGTTGCCCCTGGATGCATCGGACTCCCTCCGTTCCCTGCGAGCTCGCGCTCTGCGTGCGCCACCCAGTCAGCCAGGAGTTCGAGTCCGCGTCCAACGAATGTTTCGCTCCCGGAGTCATGAGGGTTGCTCATGTATCGGGAACGTGGTTCCCTAGTGACGTGGCCCTGCAACTCGACCTCCGGCACTACGAGACGATCGCCGCCATCGTCGATCTCGGTTCGATGACGGCGGCCGCCCGCCATCTGTCGACGACACAGTCGGCGCTCAGCCATCGCCTCGCCGACGCCGAACGACGCCTCGGCGTCCAACTCTTCGAGCGGACACCGCGCCGCCGCCTGCAGGCGACGAGGGCCGGCTTGGCGGTTCATCAGGCGGCGTCGAGGGCCCTGGCCGACCTGGAGCGATGCGAGGCGCGTTTCCGTGCGGAGACCTCCGACATCACCGCGGTGGTACGGATCGCAGTCAGCAGTTACGACTGCTACCACTGGTATCCGAGGTTCCTCGAGTCGGTCCGGCGGGAGCATCCCACGGTGGAGCTGGAGCTCGTCGTGGTGGGCGACACGCCGGCCGAACCGCTCGGGGCCAAGACGGCCGACCTCGTCCTGGCTCCCAGTCGCCCGAGCGGACCGATCGAGTGCCAGCGGGCGTTCGCCGACGAGCTCGTCCTGATCGCCAGCCCGGATCATCCGCTCGCCCAGCGGCACCACGTCGAGGCCGAGGAGCTCGCCGACCTCACCTACTTCACCTACAACCCGAGCCCGGCCCCGGGGTTCGAGTACGACCGGTTCGTCCGCCCGGCCAACGCCTACCCGATGGTGGTGACCGTGGTGCCGTCGACCAGCGCGATCGCCGAGCTGGTGGCGGCCGGTGTGGGGGTGAGCATCCTCAGCCGGTGGGCGCTGGCCCCGATGATCGAGAACGGTCGCCTGGTGGCGATCCCGTGCGGGGTCGACGGACTCGCCCTCGACTGGCACATCGCGATCCGGGCCCAGGAGCCCGAGAGCTCACCGGTTCGCCGCGTCGCCGACGCGCTCCGGCGGAATCTCGACGCCGACGTCGACCCGGACCTCCACTGACCACGTCTACCATCGATAGCCATGGCCCTTGACCCGGCGATCGAGGTGATCGACAAGCGGTTCCACCGCCACGTGATCCACAACGCCCACATCGACCACCTCTGGACCGGGGCTCGCTGGACCGAAGGCCCGGTGTATGTCCCGGCCGGTCGGTACCTGGTCTTCTCCGACATCCCGAACGACCGGACGCTCCGGTACGACGAACTGGCCGACGCGGTCACCGTGTTCGAGCAACCGGCCCGCAACCAGAACGGCCACTGTCTCGATCTCGAGGGCCGAGTGGTGAGCTGCGAGCACCGGGGTCGGGCGGTGTCCCGAATCGGCCACCACGGTGGCCGCGAGGTGCTGGCCGACTCCTTCGACGGCAAGCGGCTCAACTCGCCGAACGACGTGGTGGTCGCCAGCGATGGCGGGGTGTGGTTCACCGATCCCACCTACGGCATCGACAGCGACTACGAGGGCGACCGGGCCGACTCGGAGATCGGTGCGAGCAACGTGTACCGGATCGATCCCGGCGATGGTTCGCTCACCGCCGAGATCACGGACATGGTCCGGCCGAACGGGCTTGCGTTCTCACCAGACGAGTCGATCCTCTACGTGGCCGACACCGGGATCTCCCACCTCGGCCCGAAGAAGTGCCCGCCCGACATCCGGGCCTACCCGATGGCGCAGGACGGCCGGTCGGTCGATGGTGGTCACACCACGTTCGCCACCTGCGACGAGGGCGTGTTCGACGGGTTCCGGGTCGATGCGGACGGCAACCTCTGGACCTCGGCCGGCGACGGCGTCCACTGCTACGCCCCCGACGGTGCCCTGCTCGGCAAGATCCACCTCCCCGAGGTGGTCGCCAACGTCGAGTTCGGCGGCCCCAAGCGCAACCGCCTGTACATCTGCGCCACCACCAGCCTCTACGCGATGTACCTCAACACCCGCGCACCCTGAACGCACACCGGTGCCAGACACATCGTGCGGTCGCGGGGATGTCGATCCACCTGCGCACGATGTGTCTGGCACCAGTGTGCGCGGGTGGCGGTCAGTCGCGGCGGATGCCGGAGAAGTGCTCGCCGAGGCGGTCGCGGAAATCGGGATCGTACGCCTCGGTGGGGTCGCGGCGGACGGCCTCGTCGAGCACGTGGGCGTCGTCGCCCACCAGGATCCGCCACCGCTTCGCCCGCACCCCGTCGAGGATGATCGCCGCCGCCTCATCAGCGCTGGTCGGTGCCGTGTTCCGGAACCGGGCCGCCCGCTCGGTCACCTCGGGATCAGGGTCGATCTGGCCGAGCGCGTCCCCAGCGTGGACGGCCCACGAGTTCCCGGCGATCCCGGTGCCGATGTGGCCCGGCATCACCACCGACACGGACACGTGTGGGGCGTTGAGCCGGAGGTCGGTGATCAACGCCTCGGTGAACCCCTTCACCGCGAACTTCGCCGCGCTGTAGGCGGTGTGGGACACGTCGGGTCCGATCGACGCCCAGAACCCGTTGACGCTGCTCGTGTTGACGAGGTGACCCTCCTCGGCCGCCACCAGCAGCGGGAGGAACACCCGGGTGCCGTGGTACACGCCGTACCAGCACACGTTGAACGTCCGCTCCCAGGCGGCGCGCTCGTCGATCAGCATGGATCCGGCGCCGCCGATCCCCGCGTTGTTGAACACGAGGTTCACGCAGTCGGTGTCGTGCTGGGCCTGCACCTCCTGGGCGAAGCGGGTCATCTGCGCCTCGTCGGCCACGTCGCAGAGGTGGGTGGTGATGCGGGTGCCCGCCGGGGCGCCGGCTGCGCACCGCTCGGCGGTGACCGCGAGCGGCTCGTCGAACAGGTCGCAGATCGCGACGTGGCAGCCGGCCGCCGAGAGTTGCACGGCCAGCGAGCGGCCCATGCCGTCACCGCCGCCGGTCAGGACCGCGATCCGGCCGTCGAACTGCTCCATCAGTACCGCTCCATCAGGCCATCGCCCATCGGTTCAGCTTCACCAGAATCCGTCTCCATCGGAATCAGAACTGCTCCGTCACCAGGAACTGCCAGATTGGCTGCTTCACGCCGTCGGCCTTCATCCGCTCACGTGCGGCGAGGATCACCTCGGCCGCCTCCGTCTCCCGGAGGAACCAGCGGGTCGCCTCGAACGCCCCCGGCGTGTGCTCGGCGAGCGACATCGCCGCCGCCTCGTAGTAGTCGCGGATGTCCATCGTGACCCTGGCGGGAATGCCGGGGATGCCCGCCTCCTTCCACGGGGTGCCGTCGGCCACCCGGGCGAACGCCTCGATCGCCGCCGGGACGTCGTCGGGCCCGATCACCCGATGGGCCCCGATGCGGCCGTCTAGGCGGGCCACGGTCCGGTTGTAGGCGGCCCGGAGCCCCCTCGCCTCGGCGACGGCCGGGTGGGCGTCCGGATCGTCGATCGGGGGCACCGAGCAGGCCAGCACCTCGCCGTCGTCGACGATCGCCTCGTCGAACGCCTCGACCACCGGCTCGGTCGCGTCGAGCAGCGAGAAGGCCCGGTCGATCACCCGCTGCTGGAACGCGGCATCGTTCGGCCTGCCCAGCGGACGTCCGAGCGGGAAGTCCACGAACAGCCCCCGGGGCGGGGCGGTGGAGCGGATCTGCTGTTCCACGATGCCGAGGGCGACGGTGGCCAGTCCGTGCTCCTCGAGCACGTGGGCGAGCGTGCTCACGGCACGCGTGCAGAGCGGTCAAACGGGCGTCAGGAGCACCACGTCGACGCCGGCGTCGAGCAGGATCTTCGCCCCCTCCGGCCCGGAGTCCATCCTGATCCCGGCCACGTCGAACTGGTTGCCAGCATAGGCGAGGTGCACGTCGGACACGGCGCCGATGCGGCCGTCGGCCGCCATCTCGTGGAGCCGGTCGATGGGGAACATCACGTTGTGGTCGAGGGCGAAGCCCACGTGGTCGACGTCCTGGCTCCAGTGGCCCATCACGTAGTCGGTGCGGTCGGCCGCGAGGATGCGGAAGCTGATGTCGGCGGGGTCGAAGTCCGGCTGCTCCGGGTGGTGGAGCGATGCCGACGTCAGGATCGCCACCGTCGCCTCGGCGAGCGGCGGCGGCCGGGTGAACGCCGTCGACTCGAAGGTCGGCGGCTTGAGGCCCGCGATTCGGGCCTTGATCTCGGTACCGGAGCGTGACATGGGCGCGAGTGTACGCAGCGGTCCGAGAGCGGGTCGAAGCGACGGCGCCCGCCGACCGCCCCGGTCACGGACGACCGGTGCCGAGCGGATGTCGGGCGGCGCTCAGCAGGTGCCGAGCGGATGTCGGGCGGCGCTCAGCGGGTGGTGGGCACGCGGGCGCTCGTCGTCGGGAGCTGGGCCGTGGTGGGCGCCTGGGTGGTCGGCGAGGTGCCGCCCGTCGTCGGTGTGACCGTCGACGCCGGGTCGCGGGGCGCCCCGAAGCTGTCCGACGTGCGGGTCGGGTCGTCGTCGGTCGTCGTCGTCCGGTCGGTGTCGAAGAAGCGACCGTCGAGCGCACCCGACGCTCGGACGCCCTCGATCACGGCGAGGGCCACCGCCAACAGCACCACCCCCAGCGCGATGCCCATGAGGCCGCGGAGCAGCGGCCTCCAGCGTCGTTCCCGACGGCGGGCGGGTGGCTGGTTGTACAGCGATTCGATCGACCACGCCGAGTCGTCGGTCTCGGTCCGCCGGACCCAGTCCCGAGCGACGTCGGGGCCGACGGTGACCGCCGGTGGGTCGGCGGCCGGTGCGGACGATCCGATGTCGCCGGGAGCACCCACGAGCCCGGGGGCGTCGGCGTCCGCCCTCGGCCGCAGTGCAGCCGCTGGGGTCGGTGTCGCCCTCGTCGGAGGCGCCGCCGCACGGTGGCTGTCGAGCCCCGACTGCAGCTCGGCCTGGAGCTGGCTGGCCGACTGGATCCGCAGGAACGGCTCGGCCTCCAGCGCCCGTCGAAGGATGCCCTCGAGCCACGCCGGCGCCTGCGCATCGTCGGGCAGCGGCGGTGGGGGCGAGTCGAGGTTGAGCACCCGTTCCTCCAGCGAACGACCGAACGGGGCCGAGCCGGCCACCAGCTCATACAGCGTGGTGCCGAGCGAGAACACGTCCGACGGTGCGTCGCGGCGATGGCCCCGCAGGCCTTCGGGGGCGACGTAGGGGAAGCTCATCGCCTCGATCGGGCGGGTGTCGTCCTCGAGGCAGGCGATGCCGAGATCGCCGAGGAGCGGCGTGTCCGGCGGATCGAGCAGGATGTTGTCGGGTTTGACGTCACGGTGGAGGATCCCGGAGTCGTGCACGTGCTGCACGGCGCCGCAGATCGGGATCATCCACGCCACGGCCTGGCCCCACGGGACCGTGCCGTGGTTCCTCAGACGGTCGCCGAGGCTCCCGCCGGTCACCAGGTCCATGACGAGGAACGGGTGGGCGCCGTCGCTGGTGAAGCCGGCGTGGTGGATCGTGACGATGTTCGCGTGCCTCGACAACCGGCCGTGTAGCCCCGCCTCGTTCTCGAAGGTGGCCGACACGTCCTGGCCCATGACCGGCCGGAGGATCTTGATGGCCAGATCCCGCTTCAGCAGCGTGTCGTGCGCACGATAGACCCGGGCGAAACCGCCACCGCCGATCGGTTCCCCCACCTGCAGGTTGGGTATTCCCAGGTCGTAGCTCGTCATCGTAGGTTCACTCAAACCCGTTAGGCCCCCCTTCGGCCGCACCGTCGTCGGTGCGCCGTACCGGCCCACGTGTCACCATTGTCCACAGCGACGCCGTCGACTGCCTACTAGTACGCCTACGAGACGTGACGTCGGTCGGCGTGATGCAGTGATTTCGGTCACACCGTGGCGGCTCACTACGGTGGCGCCATGTCGTCCGACGAGCAGCCGAACCCCGATGTGCTCGTCGCCGGAGCCGGCAACGCTGCGATGTGCGCCGCCATCCAGGCGGCCAGGGGTGGAGCCCGGGTGCTGGTGGTGGAGGCGGCGCCGATCACGTCGCGAGGGGGCAACACCCGCCACACCCGCAACATGCGCATCGCCCACGACGAGGGCAACGACATCCTCACTGGCCCCTACCCGGTCGACGAGCTCCTGGGCGACCTCGCCGCCGTCACCGGCCCGAACTCGAACGAGGTCCTGGCTCGGCTCCTGGCCGTCGAGTCGCTCGACATGTGGGACTGGATGCAGGCCCAGGGGGTGCGGTTCCAACCGTCGCTCGAGGGGACCCTCAGCCTCGGACGGACGAACGCGTTCTTCCTCGGGGGTGGCCGGGCGATGCTCAACGCGCTCCATCGCACCGCGGCCGCGCTCGGGGTGGAGGTCTGGTACGACGCCGAGGTGGTCGGGCTCGACATCGAGCCCGACAGCGGCCGGTTTCGCTCGGCGGTGGTCCGGCGGGCCGGCGCGGGCAACGACGGCGTGGTCGATCGACCCGACCGAGGCCGCGCCCGGCTCGACGAGACCCAGGACGTGATCGACGTCGTGGTGTCGGCGGGCGCGTTCGTCGCGGCGTCGGGCGGCTTCGAGGCCAACCTCGAATGGCTCGAGGAGTCGTGGGGGCCGCCGGCGAGGAACTTCCTGGTGCGGGGCACCCCCTACAACCGGGGTCGGGTGCTGAAGCTGCTCGGTCAGGCCGGGATCGAGCTGGTCGGCGACCCCCGCCAGTGCCACGCGGTGGCGATCGACGGGCGGGCCCCAAAGTTCGACGGCGGAATCGTCACCAGGCTCGACTGCGTGCCGTTCGGGATCGTCGTCAACGCCGAGGGACAGCGGTTCCACGACGAGGGCGAGGAGTTCTGGCCGAAGCGGTACGCCATCTGGGGTCGCCTCGTGGCCCAACAACCCGACCAGGTCGGTCACGTCCTGATCGACGCCAAGTCGATCGACGAGTTCATGCCGTCGGTGTTCCCGCCGGAGCGGGCCGACACCATCGAGGAGCTCGCCGCCGCCATCGGGATCGACCCGGCGGCCACGAGGGCCACCGTCGAGGAGTTCAACGCCGCCTGCCAACCGGGGACGTTCGATCACACCGTCCACGACGACTGTCGGACGGTCGGCCTCACCCCACCGAAATCGCACTGGGCCCGCCCCATCGACCAGCCGCCATTCTACGCCTACACGCTGCGGTGCGGGATCACGTTCACCTACCTGGCGACGAGGGTCGACGAGACCACGAGGATGCTGCTCACCGATGGAACCCGGTCACCCAACCTGTTCGCCGCCGGCGAGATCATGGCCGGCAACGTGCTCGACCAGGGCTACCTCGCGGGGCTCGGGATGACGATCGGCAGCGTGTTCGGCCGGATCGCTGGGCGGGAGGCGGCGGCCGAGGTGAAGCACCAGACCGCCGAGGTCCGTACCGCAATGGCGGCGGGGGACCGGGGAGCGGCGGACCGGGGAGCAGGGGAGCGGGGAGCGGCGGATGTCGGCTGAATCCCCGCACCACGCCACACCGGGTTTGGCCGAGGCCGCTCGGTTGATGACCATCTGCAACGCCTGCCGCTACTGCGAGGGGCTCTGCGCCGTGTTCCCGGCGATGGAGCGACGCCGCATCTTCCTCGACGGCGACCTCGAGTTCCTGGCCAACCTCTGCCACAACTGCGGGGCCTGCCTCCACGACTGCCAGTACGCCCCGCCCCACGAGTTCGCGGTGTCGGTGCCGGCCAACCTGGCCGAGCTACGGACCGAGACCTGGCAGCGCCACGCCTGGCCGCCGGTAGTGGGTCGGGCGTTCGCCAGGAACGGCCTCGTCGTCGGCGCCGCCATCGCGGTCGCCGTGGTCGGTTTCGTGGCCGCGGTGGCCGCGTCGATGGGTGAGCGCTTCCTGCAGGCCCACACCGGGTCCGGTGCGTTCTACGAGGTGATCCCCCACGGCGTGATCGTGGCCGTGTTCGTCGCCGCGCTCGCCTTTGGCGTCGCCGCCCTCGGCCTGTCGCTGCGGCGCTACTGGCAGGCCATCGACGGCGGCCGGCTCCGGCTCGCCCACCTGGCCGAAGCCGGCCGATCGGCCAGCACCCTCGAGTACCTCGACGGTGGCGGCGTGGGGTGCATGAACGCCGATGAGCACCCCGACGACAACCGTCGCATCTACCACCACGCCACCTACTACGGCTTCGCCGCCTGCCTCGCCTCCACCACGCTCGCCGCCGTGCTCGACACCGGGTTCGGGCAGCACGCGCCCTACCCGGTCTGGCACCCCGTCGTGCTCCTCGGGATCGTCGGCGGACTCGGGCTGCTCGTGGGCCCGGCCGGGCTGTTGGCGGCGAAGCGGGCCCGCGATCCCGACCTCACCGACCCGCAGGCCAGGCCGATGGAGCTGGCCTTCCTGGCCATGCTGGCGCTCCTCGCCGTCACGGGATTCGCCGTGCTCGTCCTCCGCGCCACCGCGGCGATGCCGGCGCTGCTGGCCATCCACCTCGGGGTGGTGTTCGCGTTCTTCCTCACGATCCCGTACAGCAAGTTCGTGCACGGCTTCTACCGCTACGCCGCCCTGGTGAAGAACCGCCAGGAGCTCGACCGCTCCTGACGGCCACCGGCCGTGGCCGCCCGCCCTGGCAGCGTTTTGCACGGGGGGTGGGCGTGGGATCTGCCAGAGGCTGGCGTTGTCGGCCTTTGGCAGCGTTCTGCACGGCCGTCGGGCGCGGGATCTGCCAGAGGCTGGCGTTGTCGGCCTTTGGCAGCGTTCTGCACGGCCGTCGGGCGCGGGATCTGCCCGAGGTGGGTGCCGGGCTGCTTTGGCAGCGATTCGCACGGCCGTCGGGCGCGGGATCTGCCAGAGGCGGGCGTGAGGGGGGACCAGGCGCAGCAGGGGAGCCGGTCGGTGGGGCGAGCGAGCGACGGCGCGTCATCCGGAGGGCTGACCAGCGGCGAGCTTCCGTCACCCGTGAGGCCTACGGGTAAACCCTGAGATCCATCCGGGTGGCTGAGGGTCGAATCAGTAGGAGGCCCGATGGGCCGACCCGTCGACGTTTTCTACGTTCGGAACTACGCACCACGCCACGTCGGCGTGACCCGCTCGTCCAACGGAGGAAGCCATGTCCGCAGTCACCACCCCAACCGCCCCGGCCGATCGGAGCGCCGTCCGCCCGACGGTGGTTCCCCCGGTACGACGGGCGGCCTCGGCGATCGACGCCACCAAGATCTACGGACAGGGGGGCACGCGGGTCACGGCCCTCGACCAGGTCGACGTGACCTTCGAGACCGGTCGGATGACCGCGATCATGGGCCCGTCCGGCTCGGGGAAGTCCACCCTCATGCAGTGCATGGCCGGGCTGGATCAGCTCACCTCGGGTCAGGTCGTCATCGGCGACACCGACCTCTCGACCCTCAACGAGCGGCAGCTCACCGTGCTGCGCCGGGACAGGATCGGGTTCGTCTTCCAGGCCTTCAACCTGATCCCCACCCTGAACGCCATCGAGAACATCACCCTGCCGCAGGACCTCGCCGGCACGAAGCCGAACCGTGAGTGGCTCGACCACGTCGTCACCACCGTCGGCCTCGCCGACCGGCTCTCGCACCGCCCCAACGAGCTCTCCGGCGGTCAGCAGCAGCGGGTCGCCGTCGCCAGGGCCCTCGCCGGCCGGCCGGAGATCATCTTCGCCGACGAGCCCACCGGGAACCTCGACTCCCGCACCGGCAACGAGATCCTCGACTTCATGCGAGGTGCGGTGCACGAGCTCGACCAGACGATCGTGATGGTCACCCACGATCCGGTCGCCGCCGCCTTCGCCGACCGTGTCGTCTTCCTCGCCGACGGGCGCATCGTCGACGAGTTGTCCGACCCGACCGCCGACGCCGTCCTCGACCGCATCCGCGGTCTGGGCGTCTGACCGGCCCCGCCAACGGAGGACCCAGCCATGTTGCGCCTCACCTTCAAGAACCTCGCAGCGAACCGTGTCCGGTTCGCCCTCACCGCCTTCGCCGTCGTGCTGGCCGTGTCGTTCGTGGTCTCGTCGTTCGTGCTGACCGACGGGCTCCGCTCGAGCTTCAATGCCCTGTCGGGCGACATCGTCGCCGGCACCGACTACGAGGTCCGCCCGACCGCCGAGTTCGGCCAACCGGAGGCATTGTCCGAGTCGACACTCGACGAGATCGCAGCGGTCGACGGTGTCGCGGCGGCAGCGCCTGTCGTCGCCGCCGAGAACAAAATCCGACCGATCAACGCCGACGGTGAGGAGATAACACTCGAGGGCCCGCCCCAGTTGGCGTTCGGCTGGGTCGACGAGCCGCGCCTCTCGACCTTCACCGTCGTCGAGGGTGATCCGCCCAGCGCCGCCGATGAGTTCACGATGGATCTCGACGCCGCGGCGAACCACGGCTTCGACGTGGGCAAGACCTATGACGTGTCGACCCCGGTCGGCATGCGCTCGCTCACCCTCACCGGCCTCACCAGCTTCGGGGACGACAACGCCACCCTCGGCGCCACCCTGATGCAGTTCGACCTCGCCGCCCTGCAGGCGATGACCAACTCGGACGGGTACGACGCAGTGCTCGTCGCCCTCGAGAGCGGCGCCGGCCGCGACGCGGTGGAGGCGGGCCTCGCAGCCGCCGTGCCGGCGGCCGAGGTGGTCGACAAGGCCACGCTCGAGTCGGAGACCCGGGCCGACTTCAACAGCGGCATCGACATCATCGGCAACGTGCTGCTCGGCTTCGCCGGCATCTCGCTCTTCGTATCGATCTTCATCATCTACAACACGTTCGCGATCGTGCTCGGTCAACGGACCCGGGAGCTCGCCCTGCTCCGCACCGTCGGGGCTGACCCCCGCCAGTTGCGGCGCTCGGTGCTCGGCGAGGCGCTCGCCATCGGGGTGCTGGCATCGGCCCTCGGGATCGCCGGCGGCGTCGGCGTGGCCGCAGGGCTGCGAGCCGTGTTCTCGGCGATCGGGGCCGAACTGCCCGACATGCCGACCATCGTGTCGGCCCGCACGGTCGCCGTGGCGATCGGCGTCGGCGTGGTGATCACGATGCTGTCCGCCATCGGCCCGGCCCGCAAGGCGTCCCGCGTTTCGCCGATGGCCGCCCTCCGCGACGGCGCGGCGGCCGGTCAGTCCGGCTCCCGGACCCGGCTCGCGATCGGGGCGGCGCTGGTCGCCGTCGGTACCGCCGCCGGAGCGGTCGGCCTGTTCGTGGCCGGCTCGACGTCGGCGATCGTGGCACTGCTCGCCCTCGGTGCCATGAGCGTGTTCATCGGGGTGACGCTGCTGAGCCCGCTCGTGGTGGGACCGGTCACCTCGCTCATCGGCTGGCCCACTCGGCGGACCGCCGGCGTCGCCGGCTCGCTGGCAACCCAGAACGCGGGTCGCAACCCGCAGCGAACCGCCACCACCGCGGCAGCGCTGATGATCGGGCTCGCCCTGGTGAGCATGGCGCTCACCGTCGGCGAGTCGGTGAAGGCGCAGTTCCGGTCGACCCTCGAGAGCGCGGTGTCGGCCGACTACCTCATCGCCGACGACGGTCAGCTGCCGGCCACCGTTGCGGCCGACATCACGGCCGCCAACGTCGATGGCGCCCCGATCACCGACACGGTGACCCCGTTCCGCTACGACGAGGCCAAGGTCCGGGGGGACGGGCAGGCCGAGCAGATCGGTGCCCCCGCCGACGACGGCGTGGTGCAGATCGTCGGTGCCGACCTCGCCACCGCATCCGAGCTGTTCGACTTCGGGATCACCGAGGGAGTCGCCTCGGATCCGGCCGTCACCGATCCGGTTCTCGTGTCCGACGAGGAGGCGGAGGCCGCCGGCCTCGCGCTCGGTGACACCGTTTCGGTCGAGCTGTCGTCCGGAGCGACCGCCGACCTGACCGTGGTCGGGATCTTCGAGGACGACTTCGTGCTCGAGGAGTCGTATGCGCTCGACCTGTCGACCTGGGAGCGGATCGGGGCCGACCCCACCGACTGGTGGCTCGCCTTCGCCCTCGCCGACGGGATCAGCCCCGAGGACGCAGAAGCGGCCCTGGCCCCGATCCGGTCCAGCTATCCGCAGCTCACCGTCGACACCGCCGGCGACTACGTGCAGGACATCGAGGGTCAGATCGACAGCCTGCTCACCACCGTCAATGCCATGGTGGCGCTGGCGGTCGTCATCGCCCTGATCGGCATCGCCAACACCCTGGCCCTGTCGGTGTTCGAGCGGACCAGGGAACTGGGCCTGCTCCGGGCGGTGGGCATGACCCGCCGGCAGCTCCGGCGGATGGTCCGCCTGGAAGCCGGCCTGGTGGCGGTCTTCGGTGCGGTCCTCGGCGTGGTCGTGGGTGTGGGCTTCGGGTGGGCTGCGGTCGCCGCACTGCCCGCATCGTTCACCTCCACCCTCGCCGTTCCGACCACCAGGATCGTGCTCCTCGTGGTGGTCGCCGGTGCTGCCGGCCTGGTCGCCGCCTGGGGACCGGCCCGGCGGGCCAGCAAGCTCGACGTGCTCGACGCCGTCGCCTCCTGATCGCCGACCGTCCAGGTCAGCGACCTCGCCGGGGTGGAACCTCCGCCTCCGCCCCGGCGACTCCCGGCCGCAGCGCTGCCACACCCCTCCGGTGGCGGCGCTGCGGCCACAAGCGCGCACGGGAGCGCACACCGGTGCCAGACACATCGTGCGGACGTCGGTGCGGTGACCTCAACGGCGACCTCGACCACGACCGCGTGGCCACGAGCGCACGAAGTGTCTGGCACCGGTGTGCGGGGGTCAGGTGGGTCGGGGTTCGGTGACGAGGATGCCTCGAGCGGTCAGGTCGTCGACCTGGGCCGGGGTGTAACCGAGCAGCTCGGCGAGCACCGCCTCGTTGTGCTGACCGAGAAAGGGGGCCTCGGGCTCGGTGTCGGGGTCGGTCCGATCGCTGAAGCCGATCGGGAACCCGGGAACGGTCACCGGACCCAGGATCGGGTCGGGGGCCTGGCGGACCATGCCCTTGCCCGTGAAGTACGGGTGGTCGGCGGCGTCGGCAGGGTCGATGACCGGGGCGGCCGGAATCCGGTGCTCGGCCAACACCGCCAACGCCGCCTCGCTCGACGGGAACGAGCCGATCCACTCGTCGATGATCGGGACCAACGTCTCCCGGTTGGCCACCCGGGCGGCGGCGTCGGCGTAGCGGGGGTCGTGCTCGAGGTCGGGTCGCCCCATGGCGGTGCAGAACCGGTTCCACTGCGGGTCGAGGCACTGGAGCACGAGCCAGCCGTCGCTCGTCCGGAACGAACCGGACGGGACGACCACGTCGTAGGTTCGCCCGGTCCTGGTCTGGGTCATCGACGGGTCGACGGAGGGCGCCTGGACCGCGATCGAGTGCATGTGGAACAGCGAGTCGACCATCGACACGTCGATGTACTGGCCTCGCCCCGTCCGCTCCCGGTGATACAGGGCGTGCCCGACTGCGGCGAACGCGAACATGCCGGACGCGCAATCCGAGATCGGTGACCCGGCGAACTGTGGTGGCCCGTCCGGCTCGCCGGTGAGGTGCATCATGCCCGACATCGCCTGGCCGATGAGGTCGTAGCCCGGATGGCCGGCGAACGGCCCGGTCCGGCCGAAGGCCGAGATCGACACCATGATCAGCGACGGGTGGCGGGCCGACATGGTCGGGTAGTCGAGGCCTCGCCGCTCCAGCACACCTGCGCCGAAGTTCTCGGCGACCACGTCGCAGCGCCCGGCCAGGTCGGCGAGAAGGGCGTGAGCTTCGACCGAGCCGAAGTCGACCCCGATCGACCGCTTCCCCCGGTTCTGCTGGACGTAGTACGCGCTCCGGCCGTCCCGCACCACCGGGAGGGCCCGGCTGCCGTCCCCCAGCGGCCCGGGCTCGACCTTGATGACGTCGGCCCCGAGGGCGGCCAGCAGCCGGGTGGCCGACGGCCCCGACAGGTACTGGGTGAGGTCGAGCACGCGGATCCCGTCGAGCAGCACCTCGACATCGTGGCCGGTCGAACCCGTCCGGCTCAAACGGCAGCGCTCGACGATCCGGGGCGTCGTTTGGTCATTGCTGGTTGGCGTACCGCCACCTGGCATGACGACGCCGCAACCGAGTTCGGAGGGGAAGCCCGTATGAAGCGTTTGATTCACGCGCCGCTGATGGTGATCGCAGCCGTGGTGCTCCTGCTGCCAGGTGCCGCCATGGGCCAGGACGACGGTGTGACGTCGCTCCCCGAGTTCATCGGCCCGTTCCCCGACACCGAGAACATGGTGTTCCACGGCCAGGTCACCCCTTCCGACATGGGGGCGTTGCCCGTGCCCGGTTTCGGGATCGCCAAGGGCTTCGTCAGCGACGTCGCCGCCTACACCTCGCCCGGCGGCGAGCAGTACGCCCTCCAGACGCACACCGGCGGCATCTCGTTCGTGAGGGTGACCGACCCCGACGACATCGAGTTCGTCGGCACGATCCCGCTCGAGGTCGAAGCCTCGCTCAACTTCACCCACCTCTGGGGCGACCCCGACAGTTGGGGTGAGTACGGCTACTTCACCCGGGAAGGCTTCGGCGAGCCGTTCACCACCGACCTGATCATCGTGGAGCTGGCCAACCTCGACGACCTCGGTGAGGCAGCCCCCGCCACCGATGTCTCCGCACAGCTCAACGTCAGCTTCGTCGCCCCCGGGGGCTACGACGGCGCGCACAACATCGAGATCGACGACGAAGGCTTCGCCTACCTGCCCGGCACCCACCTCGAGCACGGTGCAGCCAACAACGCCTGCGGTCTCGACGACCCGCCGGCGTTCAACATGCTGATCCTCGACGTCGGCTCCGACCCCCTGAACCCGCAGGTGGCCGGCTGTGTGCCGAACGCGGAGCACGACATCTACATCGTCAACGACTACGACGGTCCCGAGCCCGACCACCAGGGCAAGGACATCGCCTTCGTGTTCGACGGCGGCTCCACGAACACCTTCGTCTGGGACGTCACCGACCGGTCGAACGTGACCGTGCTCAGCCAGTTCTCGCTGGCCGAGAAGGGAATGTTCTTCAGTCACAACGGTGTCCCGACCGACGACCTGCGTCACCTGTTCATCGGCGATGAGATCGACGAGCTCCTCGACGCCGCCATCAACGGCACCCTCAAGCCGGAGATCGGGACCTACATCGTCGACATCACCGATCTCGACGACCCGGCGTTCGACGAGCGCTACACCGATGGCTCGATCGGCATCGACCACAATTTCGTGGTCGCCGACGGGAAGCTGTTCGTGGCCTCCTACAACTCCGGGACCCGGGTGTTCGACATCGTCGACGAGGCCGACGGCAGCATCACCCTGAGCCCGATCGCCCACATGGACACCGAGCCGAGGTTGCCCAACAACATCTTCAACCTCAACCAGGAGAACCGGTTCGTCAGCAACTTCCTGGGCCAGTGGGGCATCGACCGGTTCGACGACGGGACCATCATCGCGTCCGACCTGAACAACGGGTTGATCGTGATGAGCCTGTCGGACACGCCGTGCTCCCGGGGACGGTGCCGCTGACCCCGGTTGCCGGGGCGGGCGGTACCGGGGGAGGATCGGGGCGTGAAGTTCGGCTACCTGACCATCAACTGCGCCAACCAGATCCGGCCCGACACCCTGGCCCGGGAGCTCGAGGAGCGGGGGTTCGACTCGATCTGGGTGCCGGAGCACAGTCACATACCGGTCGATCGGCAGTCGCCCTACCCGGGCGGGGGTGACCTGCCGTCGGGCTACTGGTCGATGATGGACCCGTTCGTCTCGCTCCAGGCGGCGGCGTCGGCCACCACCGACCTGATCCTCGCTACCGGGATCTGCCTTCTCCTCGAGCGCGACGTGCTGGCGTTGGCCAAGACGGTCGCCACCCTCGATGTCCTGTCGGACGGACGGGCCCTCCTCGGCGTGGGCGTGGGGTGGAACGCCGAGGAGCTGGTGAACCACCGGCCCGACCTCCCGTTCCGCCAGCGCTACTCGGCGATGCGGGAGCGGGTGCAGGCCCTCCGGTCGCTGTGGCACGACGAGGTCCCCGAGTTCGACGGCACCTGGGACCGGTTCACCGCACTCAGGTCCGACCCGCGCCCGGTGCAGCAGCCGCTGCCGGTCGCGCTCGGCAACGCCGGCCCGGTCGGGATCGGCCACGCCGCCGAGTACGCGGATGCGTGGTGCCCGATCGACGCCTCCCTCCTCAACGACGGCGGCAAGCCCGACGTGCAAGGGGGGATCGCCCTGTTCCGGGAGAAGGCCGAGGCGGCCGGCCGGGATCCCGACACCATTCCGATCAGCCTGTTCAGCTGGGGCAAGCCGTCGCGCGAACGGCTCGAGTCCTACGCCGGGCTGGGGGTCGAGCGGGTGGTGCTGGGGCCGGCCAGCTTCGACGCCGACGGGGAGGATCGCACCCTGGAGCTACTGGACCGCTACACCCCGCTGGTGGCCGAGCTGGCCTCCGCCTGACGCCAGCGCCGCGGCGACGGCCGCCGGTGGTTCAGGAGTCGGTAGCGGCCACGTCGAGGGCGGCCACGTCGAGCAGCGTGTCGTAGGCCTCGACCCGGACCACGGTGCGGTCGTCGCCGCCAACGGCCCGAACGCCGGGGAGCTCCGTCGCCCGCCGGTGCCACACCGACGGGTCGTCGGCGACCAGTTCGACGGCGCCGAAGATCGACGGCCGTCCACCCATCGGCGGCGCGAGGTCGCCGTAGCGGATTCGGGCGTGGTCGGGTGCGAGCACCGTGAGTCGGTGCGAGCCGAGATCGACCACCGCCTCGCCGTAGGGACCGGCCGTCACCTCGGTGCCGATGAGAGCGGCGAACCGGGCCGCCTCCTCGGCGGCCCCGGTCGACACGACCACCACGCCGGCGATGCCCGTGGCCCCGTTCGGGTGCCGCTGCCAGTCCGGCTGCCACACCAGCTCCGGGGTGAGATGGTGGCAGAAGTACACCCGGCCGCCGGGGAACACGCCGGACCGGACGGTCACGGTCCGGAACCGGGCGTTGGCGGTATCGCCGTCGGGACCGACCTCGACCGGTCGGTGGAAGGCCCGGGGTGGGTCGCCGGCGAGACCGAGGTCGTCGAGCCGGGCGAACACGGCGTCGACGTCGTCGGTGGCGAACACGATCCCGTTGATGCCGATCGGGGCGGCTCGCAGGTCGGGCCGGGGCGTCGAGCCGTCGGGCACGGCGATGAGCTCCAGGTAGTCGCGATCGAACAGCATCAGGTGGTTCATCGAGCCGAGCGAGTGGTGACCTCGGGGCGTCATCGTGAACCCGAGCGCGGCGAACAGCGCCTCGGCCCGGTCGAGGTCGGTTCCCACGTTGATCGCGACGTGATCCAGCCGGCTGGTCACCGCACCCGCCGTCCCACCCGCCGCCTCATCCACCGCCTCGACGCCACCACCGCACGGTGTGTCTGGCACCGGTGTGCGGGGGTCAGGACCTGGCGGCCCGGGCGTCGATCTTGGCGAAGGCGGCACGGGCGGCTCGGAGGCCCTCCACTGCCCGGGGGAAGCCGCCGTACACGGTGAGCTGCACCATGATCTCCTCCACCTCCTCCCGGCTGCAGCCGTGGTTGAGCGCCCCCGGCACGTGCATGGCGAGCTCGTCGGTACAGCGGAGGATGGCCAGGATCGCCACCGTCACCATGCTGCGGTCGCGCCGCGACAGCGCTGGTCGGGCCCACAGCTCACCGAAGCCCCAGTCGAACGCCATCTCGCCGACACCGCCGAGCGCCTCCACCATGCCCGCTCGGGCCTCGGTGGGATCGCTCGACATGCGGCCCCCGAACAGAGTGCCGAGCACGTCGACGGCGGCCGCCGATCGCTCGTCGTCGTCGACGTAGGGGCCGGGCTCCCGCGGCGGGAGCCGGTCGACGCCGTCGACCTGGCAGAAGGCCGTGTCGACGATGCGGGTGGCCTGCATCGCCATCGGGAAGCCGCCGTAGCCGGCCACCTGGTTGACGATCTCCCGGATCTCGTCCCTGCTGAGCCCGTGGTTGAGGGCACCGAGGACGTGGGCGTGCAGTTCGTCTCGGGCCCCGATCGTGGTGAGGAACGCGACCACGATCATGCTCCGGTCCCTGCGGGAGAGCTGGGGACGAGACCACAGGTTCCCGAGGACGTGGTCGACGGCGAACGTGCCCAGATCGCCGTGTCGGCGCTCCATCGACGCACCGCCGTCCGGTCCAGCCTCGGTACCGGCCAGCGTGGCCATCACGTCGAGGCCCGCCGCCCGGCGTTCCGCTTGCGTGCTCATCGGTCATTCCCTTCCTGGTCGGTGTCCCCGCCGGCCTCCGCGTCGGGGTCGGCACCCACCGCCTTCCCGGTGAGCTTCGCGTAGTTCCGGTTGAGGAACCACCGCTGGTAGTCGCCGTAGGTGATCGGCTCGTGCTCCGGCGGATGGTCGATGTCGACGCAGGTGGGGACCGCCGCCACCACCGCATCGTCGCGAGCGCCGAAGAAGAACGGGATCGCATAGCGATCGACCGTCGAGTTGTTCCTCGCCCGATGGGCGGTGGACAGGAACCGGTTGTTGGTCCACCGCTTCAACATGTCACCGCTGTTGATCAGGTACGACTCGGCCAGCGCCGGCGGTTCGATCCAGTCGTAGCCCGCCGGTCGGATCTCCAGGCCGGGCACGTCGTTCGCCGGGAGCATGGTCATGATCGACGAGTCGGTGTGGGGGGCGAGGCCCCAGTCGTGCTCCCCGTACTCCAGCACGGGGTAGTGCGAGAGCCGCAGCGTGCAGGACGGCTCGTCGAAGTGCTCGGCGAAGAAGTCGTGCGGGAGATCGAGCGACGCCGCCAGCACCGGCAATAGCCGCTGGCCGAGCGCCGCGGCGGCGTCGATGTAGGTCTCCACGGTGTCGCGGAAGCCGTCGAGGTCGGGCCAGCGGTTCGCCAGCCGGTACCCGTTGCGGTGGGCGAAGAAGGCGGCGTTCAGGTTGGGGGTGCGGACCTCACCGGCGATCTCCGACGCGTACGACGTGCCGCCGGCGAACTTCAGGTAGCCCCCGTGCTCGCCGTCCATCGCGATGGCGGCGAGCCGTTCGGGGTCCTCGGCGTGCAGGCGTCGGGCCTGGTCGTAGATCCGCTCGACGAGATCCCACGGCACCCCGTGGTTGACCACGAAGAAGAAGCCGACCTCCTCGAGCGCGGCCCGCAGCGCCGGACCGAGGGCACCCGGGGCCGCCGGGTCGCCGTCGGTGAGCGATTGCAGGTCGAGCACCGGAATCAGGTCGGTCGCAGCCGGTGATCGTTCGGTCAAGGCCATGGGATCCTCCTGGTGATCAGGTCTGGTGATCAGGTCTGGTGATCAGGTGTGGTGATCAGCGGATCAGGTGATCAGCGGTAGGGGCGGAAGCAGGCCCGCAGATCGTCGACGAACACGTTCGGCACCTCGAACGCGGCGAAGTGCCCGCCCTTGTCGTAGGAGGCCCAGTGGCGGATGTCGGTGTAGGCACCCTCCACCCACGACCGCACCGGCGGCACGATCTCCTTGGGGTACACGGCGAACCCGGAGGGGATGTCGACCTTCGGCCTCGCTCCCCGGCCGAAGCTCTCCCAGTAGATCCGGGCCGACGACGCACCGTTGCCGTTGATCCAGTAGAGCATGATGTTGTCGAGCAGCTCGTCGCGGGACACGACGTTCTCCGGGTGGCCGTCGCAGTCCATCCAGGCCCAGAACTTCTCGAGGATCCAGCCCGCCTGGGCGGCGGGGGAGTCCACCAGGCCGTAGCCCACCGTCTGCGGTCTCGTCGCCTGCTGCTTCGAGTAGCCCGAATCCCACTCCTGGTAGTAGCTGATCCCGTCGAGGGCCCGCTGCTCCTCCTCGGTGGGCTCACCGTCGATCTTCGGCCGGGCTCCCATCGCCAGGGTCACGTGGATCGCGGCGCAGTGGTCGGGATCGTCGGCGCCGAGCCAGCTCGTCACCGCCGAGCCCCAGTCGCCCCCCTGGGCCACGTACCGGTCGTAGTCGAGGCGGGCCATGAGCTGGGCGAACGCGCCGGCGATCCGCTGGACGCCCCACCCGGTCGACGTCGGCTTGCCGGAGAAGCCGAAGCCGGGGAGCGAGGGCGCCACCACGTGGAACGCGTCGGCGGCGTCACCACCGTGGGCGGTGGGATCGACGAGGGGGTCGATGACCTTGTGGAACTCCACGATCGAGCCCGGCCAGCCGTGGGTGATGACCAGTGGCAGCGCGTTCTCGTGGGGGGAGCGGGCGTGGACGAAGTGGACGTCGAGCCCGTCGATCTCGGTTGTGAACTGGTCGAAGCGATTGAGCGCGGCCTCCCGGGACCGCCAGTCGTAGCCGTCGGCCCAGTAGCCACACACGTCCTGGAGGTAGGCGAGGGGCGTGCCCTGCGACCAGTCGTCGACCACCTCCTGCTCCGGCCATCGGGTTGCGGCCAGTCTCTGTCGGAGATCGTCGAGGAGCTCGTCGGGTACATCGATGCGGAACGGCACGATCTCGTCGGTCATGACCGGAGCGTAGAAGTCTCCCGTCCCACCTGCCAGACTGTCGCCACCGCGCACGGGAGGAGCCGCCGATGCAGCCCTACGAGATCGCAATCTGGAGCGAGTTGCCGGACCGTCAGCCCGTCGGCGTGGTGGTGTCGAACGTCGACCTGGTGATCGTCCGCTGGTCGGCGGACGGCCGTGGCGGTGACGGTGTCAGCGACGACGATGAGTCCGCGATCGACCAGCACTCGGTCCTCTACGGTCGGTGCCTCCACCGCGGCGCCCACCTCGCCGACGGCGACGTCGTCGGCGACGACCTCATCTGCGGGCTCCACGGCTGGGACTACCGCATCGACACCGGCATCTCGTCGTACAACAACGACGAGCAGCTCCACCGGTTCTCGTCCTGGGTCGACGGCGACTCGCTGCGCATCGACCTCGACGAGTTGCTGGCGTGGGAGCACGACAACCCGCAGCCCTACGACCGCAGCGCCTACCAGGGCGCCTACGCCGACGTCCACGGCGCCCCCGAGGAGCCCCACGTCGGTCTCATCCAGCGGCTGGCGGCGTCGGGCCTCGACCAGTACGGCTCCCACGGCCCGAGCGCGGCCATGGGCGTGCCCCGCGATGAGCTCCCCCGGTGGGACTCGATCCAGTTCGTCACCGCCCAACTGGCCCGCCGCCCGCTCCTCGACGACATCGAGGTGGGCCGCTCGGTGGTGATCGGACCGAACGCAGCCCAGCCGTTGACGCTGGAGATCCCGCTGTTCGTGTCCGACATGAGCTTCGGTGCCCTCTCCGAGGAGGCGAAGGTCGCCCTGGCCGCAGGGGCCGAGCTCGCGGGCACCGGCATCTGTTCCGGCGAGGGGGGCATGCTGCCCGAGGAGCAGGAGGCCAACTCGCGCTACTTCTACGAACTGGCGTCGGCCCGGTTCGGCTGGTCGCTCGACAAGGTATCGCGGGTGCAGGCCTTCCACTTCAAGCTCGGCCAGGGGGCCAAGACGGGCACCGGTGGTCATCTCCCCGGGGCGAAGGTGGTGGGCAAGATCGCCGAGGTCCGGGATCTGCAGGAAGGTCACGCCGCCGTCTCGCCGGCCACCTTCCCCGACCTCCGATGCGAGGACGACTTCGCTTCGCTGGCCGAGGAGGTCCGCCAGGCGAGCGGCGGCATCCCCATCGGGGTGAAGCTCTCGGCCCAGCACATCGAGGACGACATCGACGCCGCGCTCCGTATCGGCGTCGACTACATCATCCTCGACGGGCGGGGCGGCGGGACCGGGGCCGCCCCGGTGCTCTTCCGCGACAACATCTCTGTGCCGACGATCCCGGCCCTCGCCAGGGCCCGCCGCCATCTCGATCGGCGGGGCCGCGGCGACATCACGCTCGTGGCCACCGGCGGTCTCCGGACGCCGTGGGACTTCGCGAAGGGCCTCGCCCTCGGCGCCGACGCGATCGCGGTGTCGAACGCGGCGATGCAGGCGATCGGTTGCCTCGGGATGCGGGCGTGCCACACCGACAACTGCCCGGTCGGGATCGCGACCCAGCGCGAGGATCTGCGGGCCCGGCTGATCGTCGACGAGGCCGCCCGCCGGCTCGAGCGCTTCTTCACCGCCAGCGTCGACCTGATGGCGGTACTGGCCCGGGCGTGCGGGCACGACCACCTGCGCCAGTTCTGCGCCGACGACCTCACCACCTTCGATCGGGAGATGGCCCACCTCACCGGCATCGCCTACGGCGGTGTGCGGTTGTAGACGACTTGGGACGCGACACGCCACCCGGGTCGGGGGAGGTCCGGGCAGCGGCGCATCGGGGGGCGACGTGGTGCACAGGCGGAGAGCTCAGCCGAGGCCCGGAGGGATGGGCCCCGGCCGAGCGAGCGTGCGCCGAGTCGCGTTGGCGTCTCGGCCCGTCCTGGCGAGTTGTGAGGTTCGGCCCTGCCCCGGTGCCGCGTGCAGTGATGTTACGTCGACGTGACGGAAAATGCACGGCAAGGTTGCAGAATCGTTACATCTACCCAGGGCAGCGCAACCAAGGGCAGCGCAACCAGGGTCGGGGTCTCGTTCAGGACAGGACGTCCTCGAGGACGAGCTGGATGTACTCGTCGTCGGTGTAGCCGAGCAGGTCTCGGACGATGTGCTCGTTGTGCTCGCCCATCCCGGGTGAGCGGGTGAGGCGGTGCTGCACACCCCGCCATCGGGCCGGCTCGCGGTCGATGGGAATGTCGACCGCCGGTGCTGTGGGTTGCTGCACGACCTGGTAGTGGTGCTGGAGCTGCGGATCGCGGTCATGGGTGTCGGCGAGGTGCTCCACCGGCCCGGCGGCGATGCCCGCGTCCTGGCACGCGGTGGCGCATGACCACTTGTCGAGACCCGACGTCCACCCCCGCACGATCACGTCGAGGGCATCCTCGTTGGCCTTGCGCTGCCGGTGGGAGGCGAACCGCTCGTCGGTGGCCAGCTCCGGTTTCCCGAGGAGCTCGCACAGCGCCTGCCACTGGCCGTCGCCGGCCACCGCGATCGCCACCCACTCGTCATCGGAGTGCTCGGAGCTCAGTGCGGGGTAGATCCCGTGGGGGCAGTGGTTCGGGTCGCGGTTCGCCCGTCGGGGCGGCTGCTCGCCCGTGGCTGCGTACGCCATCCACTCGGCCCCGAGGAGCGAGATCATCCCGGTGAGCTGGGTGAGGTGGAGCTCCTGGCCCGCCCCGGTCAGGTCGCGGTGGTGGAGGGCGGCCAGGATCGTGGCGGTGAGCAGGTGGGGGGAGGTGAAGTCGGGGTAGGCGATGCCCATGCCGCGGGGTCGCTCGCCGTCGAACCCGGTGAGCATGTTGAACCCCGAGGCCGCCATCAGGATGTTGCCCATGCTGGATCGGACGGCCCACGGTCCCTTGCGGTGGGCCCCGGGCAGGTTGAGCGAGACGATGTCGGGCTTGCGGGCCCGGAGCTCGTCGAAACCGAGGCCCATGCGGTCCATCGCCCCGGGGCGGAAGTTGTTGACGACCACGTCCGAGGTGGCGATGAGCTCCTTCAGGATGTCGAGCCCGCGGGGGTCGGCCAGGTTCACGGCGAGGCTCTTCTTGCCGGCGTTGACCGAGTTGAAGAGACCCCCGAGGTCGGCGTCGGGCTTGCCGTCCGGGCCCGGTTGGCTGCGCATCGAGTCGGGCTTGTTGGCCGACTCGACCCGGATCACCTCGGCGCCGAAGCTGGCGAGGATCCTGGTGCCGATCGGGGCCGCGAGGACCCAGCCGAGGTCGACGACCCGGATTCCGGCGAGCGCAGTCGACGGATCGGAGTCCTCCCGCACCGCGGGAACCGCGCGCGCAGGGGTCACGGCGGGGGCCTCCGGACGGGGGAGGGCGTCGATGTCGGTCACCAGTTGCTGGTGCTGACCGACGGTCGGTGCCGGTGCGATCGTGACGCCGTCGGCCATGGCGTCCACCGGCGACCGGACGAAGCCGAGGTCGCGTCCGAGCCCGTCGTGGTGAACGGTGAGGAACTGCTCGTTGACCACGTACTGCTCGTGGGTGGCGAGGTCGTCGAAGCCGAGCACCGGGAGGCAGACCAGGTCGGCTTCGAGCGCGCCGGCGGCGAACTCGTCACGGCTCAGGGCGGCGGCGAGTGCCAACGTGGCGGCGGCCACCGGGTTGTCCTTGCGGGGGGCGTTCAGCAGCGACCACTCCCAGTCGTCGCTGGTCATGCCGTGGTCGATGCCGACCCGGTCGCACCAGGCGAGGAACGCGTCGAAGCGGTCGGGTCGGGCCAGGAATCCCACGTGGCCGCCGTCGGCGCACCGCAGCGCGTTCGACAGCCCGGGCCTGCGGGGGATCCGCCCGTGCCAGGTCCACTGGCTCGGGGTCGCGGTCTGCATGACCGCCATCACCGTGGCTTCCTGCAGCGAGATGTCGATGTGGGCGCCGAGCGAGGGCCGACCGTTCGCCGCTCCCCGTCGCCGGGCCGTCATCGCGATCGTGGCCGCCGACGCCGCAGCGAGGCTGGCCATCGCGTACGACGGGTTGGCGCCTCCCTCGACCGGGGTGGAGCGGGGTTCGCCCGACAGCCAGATCAAGCCACCGGTGGCGCCGGCCACGAGGTCGTTGGCCGTCCGATCGCGCCACGGGCTGTCCAGCCCGAACGGGGTCACCGAGATCTGGATGAGCCCGGGGCTCACCGCCCGCAGGGAGTCGTGGTCGAGGCCGAGCGCGTCGAGTCGCCCCGGCGGTTCGGTGTCGATCACCACGTCGGCGGTGGCCGCCAGGGCCAGGAAGCGCTGGCGGTCCTCGTCGTCGCCGCCGGTGCCGCTCCCGTCGTGGCCGAGGTCGAGGACGACCGATCGCTTGTTGGCGTTGAGGTAGAGGTGGGCGAAGCCGCGCTCCGGTCCGGCCACGTCGTCGAGAAACGGTTCGTCGGCTCGGATCGAGCCTCCCCCCGGGGGCTCCACCAGGATCACGTCGGCGCCGAGGTCGGCCAGGATCCGCCCGGCGAGCGCCGCCGATCGGTTGGCGAGATCGAGCACGCGGACACCGGCGAGCGCTGCGCTGGTCACGTGGTTCGCGGGAGGGGGATCTCGACGGTGCCGACCATGGCGGTGATCGCGCCCTCGTCGGCGAGCGTGACGGTCAGGTCGAGGGTCACGCCGGCGTCGTCGGCCCGGGTGACGGTGGCGGTGGGGACGATCGTGGCGTCGCACTTCGTCGGCGCCTTCCACCGGGTGTCGAAGTGGGCTCCGTGGAACAGCACGTCCCGACCAAACGCCGCCATGATCGGCTCCAGCGCGAACGCGAGCACGTGGGAGCCGCCGGCGATCGGTCGCTCGAGCCCGGCGGCCCTGGCCGCCTCGAGGTCGCTGTGGATCGGATTGTCGGGAGAGGAGGTGTCGCGGGCCGCCATCATCGCCAGCGAGACCACGACCGGGTCGCCGCCGAGCTCCGAGCCGACCGTCGCAGCGCGGAGGGCGGCGAGGTGCGGGTTGGCGGCCGCCGCCCGGCGGTCGGGTCCGGGCACGGGGGTGTCGGCCACCGGCCGTCCCTCGTGACCGTCGGCGAGGCCCGCCACCGCCTTGTAGGTGAGGAGGCCCGTGGTCACGTTGGTGGCGACGGGTCGCCCGCTCGAGTCGGTGGTGGTCGACGTGGTCGTGCCGTACCGCCGACCCTTGTGCACGTGGCGGCCGGTGTTCTCCCCGGTCACGGTGAACGGGTCGGTGCGGTCGAGTGGACCGTGGATGGTGAACCGCTCCCGCACCCACACGCCGCCCGCGATCGGCGAGGCACCGGCGCTCGACCCCGACGATTCGGCAGCGCCGGCCGGCCGCGGTTGCCGTGGTTGGTTGGCCAGCAGGAACAGCGTCAGCCCGGTGAGGAGGTCCGGGGGGACCAGACCGTCGCCGGCGATCGCCCGGGTCACGGGCCCGAAGGTGCCCATGCCCTCGGCGGCGCCGTCGACCCGTGCCGCCGGGAACGGCCCGGTCACCGGTTGGAGTGGTTGGGGCCAGGTGTCGACGCTCACGAGCGACGCCTCAGCGGCCGGCGAGTGGGCCGCGGAGGAGCTGACCGGGGGTGGCGCCGGTCGGTGCGCCATCTTCCACGAGCACCGAGCCGTTCACGACGGTCGCCTTGAAACCGGATGCGGTCTGGCGGAGCCGCCGGGCGCCACCGGGCAGGTCGGACACGACCTCCGGGAGGTCGGGGGTCACGGTGGCGAGGTCGAACACGTTGAGGTCTGCCGCCTTGCCCTCGGCGAGCACGCCCCGGTCGGCGAAGCCCCAGGCGTCGGCGGGCACCTTCGACATCTGGTGCACCGCGTCCTCGATCGTGAACGCCTCCGCGTTCCGCACCCAGTGCCCGAGCATGTGGGTCTGCAACGACGAGTCCATGATCTGGCTCACATGGGCTCCGGAGTCGCTGAAGGTGGGGATCGACCGCGGGTGGCGGAGCAGTTCGAGCACGATGTCCTGGTCCTGGTTCGCGGCCGCCTGGATGAAGAACGACTCGAGGTCGGCGGCGACCGCCTCGTCGAGGAACGCCTCCATCGGCGAGACGTCCCGCTGAGCGGCCAACTCCGCGATCGACGAGTACGGCGGCAACCCGGAGGTGAGCGGGTAGACCCACTGCCAGTCGGGCTTGCGGGCCTCGGCCCCGATCGCCCGTCCGTAGTCGCCGTTCTCAGCGGCGTCGATCAGGGCCCGCCGGGTCGTCGGGTCGGCCACGGCCCGGCGCTGCTCGGCCAGCGGCTGATTGCGGAGGTCCGACCAGATCGGCAGGCCGTCGAAGGGGAGCCTCGTGAGGAACGACAGCAGCACACCGAACTGGCGGGTGTGGACCTGCGCCCACGAGGTCCCGCCGGCGGCGTTGATCCGATCGAGCAGGTCCACCACCGGCTTCCACAGATGATCGTCGGAGCCGAAGGCCAGCATCCCGTAGGTGATCGGCACCTTCGTCGCCACTGCCAGGTCTACCAGCCGCTCGATGTAGGCCTCCCGCTTCTCGGGATCGCGGGAGCGGAGGTGGGGATGGTGGGCCAGCTCGAAGATGCCGGTTCCGAGCTCGCCCATGGCGCCCACGAGCGCCGCGATCTCGCTCCACGACGCCAACCGGGACGCCACCGGGCGGTCGTCGGACGTCTCGTGGTTCTGGGAGATCGACGTGGTGAACCCGACCGCACCGGCCCGGATCGCATCCTTGACCTGGCCGACCATCAGGGCGATGTCGTCGTCGGTCGCCTCCTCGGCGAACGCCCGCTCGCCCATCGCCCACGTCCGCAGCGCGGCGTGCCCGACATAGCCCGCGTAGTTGATGCCCTTCGGCGTGCGGTCCACGAAGTCGAGGTACTCGGGATAGGTCTCCCACGACCAGTCGATGCCCTCGGCCATCGCCTCGGCGGCGATGTCCTCCGCCCGCTCAAGGTTCCGGACCACGAGGTGGCGGGCGTCGGACCTCACCGGGGCCAGGGTGAAGCCGCAGTTGCCCATCACGGCGGTGGTCACGCCGTGGTAGCAGGAGCACTCGCCCAGCGGATCCCAGGCGATCTGGGCGTCCATGTGGGTGTGCACGTCCACGAAGCCGGGGCTGACGATCAGCCCCTCGGCGTCGATCGTGCGGGCCGCCCGCTCGCCCGACAGATCGCCGATCGAGGCGATGACACCATCGGTCACGCCGACGTCGGCCTGTCGGCTCGCGGTCCCCGTTCCGTCAACCACCGTGCCGTTCGTGATCAGCAGGTCGTACATCGCAATCCTCCGGGCGCTCGTCCAACCCCGACGCTACGCGATCGGCCGGCCCACGACGAATGTGGCCGCCACAGGCTGGCCGGGGGGTGTGCTGTCGTGGGATCATCGTCGTCGCGTCGCACCACGGCGGCGCACGATCGACCGCCCGGCCGGTGAAGGGACGACACGTGACCGACGTTGCACAGCAGGTACCCCTCGTGGACTACCTGATCCTGGGGGACGAGCCCCACCTGCAGGCCAACGAGTGCACGAACTGCAAGGCCCGCTACTTCGACCGCCGCAACGCCTGCGCCTCGTGCTTCGGGACCGACTTCCGCACCGTGACCGTCGCCAACGAGGGCGAGGTCACCGCGTTCACCATCGTCGCCCACGCCGCCCCCGGTATCGATGTGCCGTTCGTGGCCGCCGTGATCGACTGCGACGGCACGAGCGTGCGGGGCAACGTCATCAACACCGAGCCCGACGACGACCACGTGAAGCTCGGCATGAAGGTCAAGCTCGCCACCTACACGGTCGGGACCGACGACAACGGGACCGAGGCCATCGGCTTCGGCTACGAGCCCGCGTGACCCTCGCAAGAGCCCGCCTGACCCTCGCAAGAAGGAGAACCCACCAATGAGTGCCAGCGACGACATCTGGATCCTCGGCATCAACATGACCAAGTTCGGGAAGCACCCCGACAAGGACACGGTCGACCTCGGCGCGGAGGCCATCATGGGCGCCCTCGCCGACGGCGGCGTCACGATGGCCGACATGGGCATCCTGGCCGCCGGCAACCTCATGGGCGGTGGCGGGATCGGCCAGCAGCTCCAGAAACAGGTCGGCCAGACCGGTATCCCCGTCTACAACGTGGCCAACGCCTGCGCCACCGGGGCCACCGCCCTGCGGACCGCGATCATGGCGGTCAAGGCCGGCGAGTGCGACATGGGCCTCGCGGTCGGAGTGGAGAAGCTGGCCGGCGCCGGCCTCCTCGGTGGCGGCGGGAAGGCCGCCTCGAAGGCGAACGTGTACGAGCCGTCTGGCCGGTTCGGCGCGGTGGCCACCACCGACGGTCGCATCGGCACCAACACGATGCCCGGCGTGTTCGCCCAGGTCGGCATGGAGTACGGCCACAAGTACGGCGGCACGAGCTTCGAGCTGTTCGCCCAGATCAGCGAGAAGAACCACGGGCACTCCACGCTCAACCCGCTCGCCGCCTACACGAAGGCGATGTCGACCGAGCAGATCATGAACGACGTCATGATCGCCTACCCGAACACCCGGCCGATGTGCTCGGCCAACTGCGACGGCGCCGCCGCTGCGGTCGTCGTCAACGGCGAGAAGCTGAAGACGCTGTCGCTCGAGCAGCAGCGGCGGGCGGTGAAGGTGTCGGCGTCGGTGCTCACCAGCGACCCGTGGCAGGACGCCTGCCAGGTGCTGCCCGACGTCAACACGCTCACCAAGAACGCCGCCGCCCAGGCCTATGAGCAGTCGGGGGTCGGCCCCGACGACCTCGACCTCGTCGAGCTCCACGACTGCTTCGCCACCGCCGAGCTCGTCCACTACGACAACCTCGGTCTGTGCGAGGAGGGCGGCGCGGTCGACTTCTTCAAGTCCGGCGCCCCCCACCGCGACGGCCGCCTCCCGGTGAACGTCTCCGGCGGCCTCCAGTCGAAGGGGCACCCGATCTCGGCCACCGGCATCGCCAACATCTGGGAAGTCTGCCAGCACCTCCGCGACGAGTGCGGCGACCGTCAGATCGAGGGCGCCAACGTCGGCCTCGCCCACGTGATCGGCCTCGGCTCGGCGTGCGGCGTCCACATCCTGGAGAAGGCCGCCGCCTAGGCCCCAACCCACCGACAAGCGCCAACCCGAGCGAAATTCGTGGAGTTTGCAGCGCTGAGCGCTGCCAGCTCCACGAATTTCGGGATGTCAACGGGTGGCGAGGCGCTCGGCCATGTCTTTCGGGCTGCCGTAGGGCCGCGACCGCTCGTAGGCGAGCGCTTCGGCGCGGTCCATGTTGCGGTTGTCGGCGAGGATCGCCTTGTCGATCCGGCTGGTGTCCCACGACGACGCCAGTATCTCCGCGGTCAGGGCGTCGATCTCGGTGTCGAGCTCGTCGTCGGGGACGGCCCGGTTCACCAGGCCGATCGCCGCGGCGTCGGTCCCGCTGATCCGGCGGGCGGTGAACATCAGCTCCTTCGCCCTCGCTCGCCCGACCCGTTCGGGCAGCCGGACCGTCATCCCCCACGAGGCCACGAGACCCCACTGGCCGTGGGTGTCGCCGAGCTGGGCCGACTCGGCCGCGATCAGCAGATCACAGCCGAGGGCGAGCTCGAGGCCACCGGTGAAGCAGTGGCCGTGGATGCGGGCGATCGTCGGCTGGGGGAGCGACTCCAGCGCGTCGATCGTCTCGGCCTGATAGTGCTTGGTGGGCGCCCTGACGCCGTCGCTGATGCCGCCGAGATCGTTCCCGGCACAGAACGACCGACCGGCGCCGGCCAGGACGACGCAACCGATCGAGTCGTCGCCGGCCAGATCGTCGATGTGGGCCCGGAGCTCCTCGAACAGGGCGGGGGTGAGGGCGTTCAACTTCTCGGGCCGGTTCAGCGTGAGTGTCGCGAGACCGTTGTCGTCGGCGCGGAACACGAGCGCGGTTGGCGGGGTGTCGGTCATGGGCCAAGTACAGCGGAGCGACGCCGCAATCGTCGAACCGATCGGCTCGGCGCCCTCACGTGTCGGCGAAGCGCTCGATGGTCGAGGTCCAGTTGGCCACGTCGTCGGGGCTGGCGATCGCGGCCGGCAACCCGGCCACCGGGCTCACCGGCACGGCGAGGCGGGTGATGCCCATCGCCGCCAGCGCAGGGATCTGCTCGAGGTCGTCGGGCACGGCGGCGGTGAACTCGAGGGCATCGGGATCGCGGCCGTGCTCCTCTGCGGTGCGACGGGCGAGGTCGAACAGCTCGGCGGGCGCACCCCGGGCCGGGAAGTAGCCGTCGCCGAGGCGACCGGCCCGCCTGGCCGCCACCTTCGAGTCGCCACCGATGATGATCGGCACCGAGCCCTGGGCCGGCTGGGGTCGGCAGTAGGTGTCGTCGAAGTTCACGAACTCCCCGTGGAACGTCGGCTTGTCGGCGGTCCACAGCTCCCGCATGACGGCCACGTACTCGTCGGTTCGCCGGCCCCGGTCGTCGAACGGGGCGCCGATGGCGTCGAACTCCTCCCGCATCCAACCGACGCCGATCCCGAGCTCGATCCGACCGCCCGACAGGTGGTCGAGCGTCGCCACCTGCTTGGCGGTGACGACCGGGTTGTGCTGCGGCAGGATGAGGATGGCGGTACCGAGGCGGATCTCGCTGGTGACCCCGGCCACGAAGGCCATCCACATGAGCGGATCGGGGAGAGGGAGGTCGTCGACCCCGCCGGCCATCTTGCCGTCCGCGCTGTACGGGTAGGCGGAGGCGTAGTTCGCCGGCACGACCGTGTGCTCGATCGTCCACGCCGACTCGAAGCCAGCGGCCTCGCCCGCCTGGATCAGCTCGATCGCCCTGGCCGGATCCACGTAGGGGCCGGTGTTGCAGTACCGGAGTCCGAACTTCATGATCAGCCTCGTTTCGATGCGGGTCGGGGGTCGGCCAGTCGGCCGAGCGGTGACTTGGATCGGAGGCCACCGTCGACCACGAGGTGCTCGCCGGTGACGAACGACGCCTCGTCGGAGGCGAGCCAGACAGCGGCCGCTGCGATCTCGCCGGGGAGCCCGAGTCGGCCCACGCTGTGGGCGGCCAAGTTCACCTCGAGTGCCCGGGGGTCCTCCATCATCCGCTTCACCGGCGGGGTCTGGATCGTGCCCGGGCAGATCGCGTTGACCCGGATCCCGTCCGGGGCGTGATCGGTCGACAGCGCCCTCGTCAGGTTGATCACCGCGGCCTTGCTGGCGGCGTAGCAGACGGCGCCGCCGTCGCCGTGGAGACCCGAGATCGAGGCGGTGTTGACGATCGCGCCGCCGCCCCGCTCGATCATCGCCGGCACCGCGAACTTCGCACCGAGGAACACCGACCGGACGTTGACCGCCATCACGAGGTCCCAGTCGTCGACGCTGAGCTCCACCGCGGTGCCCGGCCGGATCGTGCCGGCGTTGGAGAACAGCACGTCGAGACCGCCGAACCGGTCGACCGCCTCGGCCACCATCGCCTCGACATCGGTTGCACTGGCCACGTCGGCGCCGAAGGGCACCGCGTGGCCGCCGGCGGCGTCGATCGCTTCGGCAACGTCGCGCACCTTCGTCTCGCGTATGTCGACGGCCAGAACCGCGGCCCCCTCGTCGGCGAAGCGTCTGGCGCTCGCTTCGCCGATGCCGGAACCGGCCCCGGTCACGATCGCCACCCTGCCCTCGAGCAGCCCTGTCATAGGTGATCCACCTCCATCTCGGTTTCCATCTCGGCGCTCATCTCAGCCTCCACCTCGGACACGAGCGATTCCACGTCGGCCACGGCCATCGAGCCAGGCTCATCACCCTGCTGGGCCATGCGATTGGCGAGCCGGCGGAACGCCTCGTTGACCGGTGTCGGAACGCCGTGCATCCGGCCGAGCAGCACGATCTCGCCGTTGAGGAAATCGGCCTCGATCGAGCCGCTCCCCTTGGCCAGGCTCTGCCACGACGAGCTGCCGGCCCGGGGTTGGCCGTCCACCGCCACGGTCTCGAACCCCTTGCGACGACCCGCCTCCTCATCCCGGCTGGCGACGTCGATCCCGGCTGCGGTGAAGGCGGTGAGCGCCTCCCTGGCGGCCCGGGCGCCGAGCACCGATCCCTCCGGGCCCCGTGCCCCCGAGCGACCGCAGGCGGCGTCGAGCGCGTTGCCGGTGTTGAGTCGGAGCTTCGCGAACTTGAAGCGCATGATCGCGTCACAGGCGACCGACCGGAAGCCCGACCCCTCCAGTGCAGCGGCGATCGCCTCGGCGGTCGGGTCGGACCCGGTCGGGTAGCGGCCGACGTCGAGTACCCCGAACACGGGTGAGCCGCCGGCAATGACCACTCCCGGTTCGAGGTGGACGCCCGGCAGCATCACGCACATCCCGTACACGTTGGCGAAGCGACGCAGGGCGAGCCGCTCGTTCTCCACCCCGTTCTGGGCGCACACGACGGCGATGTCGGCCGGCGCGGCGGCGGCCAGCCGGTCGAGGGCGGCCTCGGTGTCCTGGGTCTTCATGGCGAGGATCACCACGTCGCCGGCGCGGAGATCGAGCTCGGCAGGGTCTCCAACCGCCGGCACGTCGACCTGTTTCGTGCCGTTCGGGGTGTGCAGCGTCAGACCCGACGCCCGCAGCGCATCGAGGTGGGCGCCCCGTGCGATCAGGGCGACGTCGTGGCCGCCGATGGCCAAGCCGCCGCCGATCACCCCGCCGATCGCCCCCGCTCCGTAGATCACGTATCGAGCTGGCATGGGCCACAGTCTGCCGGGCCGGCGCGCCACCGTCGACCGGGCCGGCGAGTGGCGGGGGCTTCGGTAGGGTGACCCGATGTTCGGGCTGATCACGGGGAGCGGGTTCTACGACGTGCCCGCCATCGAGGACCGGCGGACGGAGCCGATCGAGACCCCGTACGGGGCGGCGACGGTCACGATCGGTCGGTGGCAGGGATCCGACGTGTGCTTCCTGCCCCGGCACGGCAGCGACCACTCGATACCGCCGCACGCGATCAACTACCGGGCCAACATCTGGGCGCTCCGGTCGGCCGGGGCGGCGTCGATCCTCGCCACCGCGGTGAGCGGCGGGATCTCCCCGGCGATGACCGTCGGTCGGCTCGTGTCGATCAGCGATTTCCTCGACTTCACCAGCGGCCGCCCCGCCACCTTCTTCGACGGTCTCATCGATCCGGGCTTCGGCACCGGCTCGGCGACCGTGCGCCACACCGACATGACCTACCCCTACGATCCGGCGATGCGCGGCGCGATCCGGCGCGCCGCCGAGATCGAATCGATCGACCTCGTCGACGGCGGTGTCTACTGCACCACGAACGGGCCTCGCTTCGAGACCCCGGCCGAGATCCGGATGATGGCCACGCTCGGTGGCGATCTGGTGGGCATGACCGGCTATCCGGAGGTCGTTCTCGCCCGCGAGGCCGACCTGCCCTACGCTGCGATCGGGGTGATTTCCAATCAGGCGGCAGGCCTCGGAGGGTCCGAGCTCTCGAGCTCGGACATCCACACCGTGATTGAGGACGTCGCCGAACCGCTCTATCGTTTGGTAGCCCGGACGATCGAGCTCTCGACGACGGGACCACACCGATGAAGCTGGCCACCGACATCATCGCCACCGCCCAGGCAATGAACGCGAACGGGATCAACACGGGCACCGCTGGCAACGTGTCGGCCAGGACGCAGACCGGGATGTTGATCACCCCGTCGGGGATGGACTACGCCCAGCTCACGCCAGACGACATCGTCGCCATGGACTTCGACACCGCGTGGTTCGCCACCGCCAACCTCCGACCATCGTCGGAGTGGCGCTTCCACCTCGACATCCTCCGGACCCGGCCCGACGTCAACGCGGTCGTCCACTGCCACGCCACCCACGCCACCGCGTTGGCCGTCCACGGGCGGGGGATCCGTCCGTTCCACTACATGGTGGGCGTCGCCGGCGGTCACGACATCCGCTGCGCCCCGTACGCCACGTTCGGAAGCCAGGAGCTCTCCGACAACGCGGTCGCCGCCCTCGACGGCCGCCAGGCCTGCCTGCTGGCCCACCACGGCCTGATCAGCGTCGGCGAGACGTTGCAGAAGGCGCTGACGCTGGCGATCCAGGTCGAGGAGCTCGCCCGCCAGTACCTCGCTGCGCTCGTGCTCGGCGAGCCGCCCGAACTGTCGGCAGCCCAGATGGATCAGGTCCTCGCGAAGATGGCCTCGGTCGGCTACGGATCGAGCCCGGGCGAGACCGACGTCAGCGCCAAGGTGCTCCACCTCGAGCGGTAGCGTCCGACGGGATGCGCGCACGATGAGAACGGTCGACTGGGTCGACGGCACGCTCACGCTGATCGACCAGGTCCGCCTGCCCCACGAGCTGGTGCTGCTGGAGATCGGCTCGGTTCCCGAGCTGGTCGCCGCCATCCAGCGGCTCTCGGTACGGGGCGCGCCTGCACTCGGCGTTGCCGGTGGTTACGGCGTCGCGCTCGCCGCCCGGCAACACCCTCCTGTGGCCGACAGCGCCCGGTTCGAGGCCGCGGTCGAGTCGCTCCGCAACGCCAGGCCGACCGCGGTGAACCTCGCCCGGATGGTCGACCGGGTGGTGACCGTCGCCCGCCGGGACCCCGGCGCCGCGCTCGGGGAGGCCGACCGGATCCGCGACGAGGAGATCGCCGCCTCGGTGGCGATGGGGGAGCGTGGTGCCGACCTCGTCGCCGAGCTCTGCGGTGACCGACCGGTCACGATGATGACCATCTGCAACACCGGAGGCCTCGCATCGGTCGAGCGCGGCACCGCGCTGAGCGTGATCCAGACGCTCCACGAGCGGGGAACGCTCGTCGAGGCCATCCCGCTCGAGACCAGACCGCTGCTGCAGGGGGGCCGGCTCACGACATGGGAGCTGGCCCGGATGGGGGTGGCCCACCGACTCATCGTCGATTCGGCCGGCCCCTTCCTGCTGGCGCGGGGCGAAGCCGACGCCGTGCTGATCGGTGCCGATCGGGTGGCCGCCAACGGCGACACGGCCAACAAGATCGGCAGCTACAGCCTCGCTCTCGGCGCAGCGGCGGCGGGGGTGCCGTTCATCGTGGTGGCGCCCGAATCGACCGTGGACCTCGACACCGCCACCGGGGCCGAGATCGTGATCGAGGACCGGGGAGCGGCCGAGGTCCGCTCCTTCGGCGCCAACCCGGTCGCACCCGAGGGCACCGCAGCCAGCAATCCGGCGTTCGACGTCACCCCGGTCGGCTCGATCACCGCCCTCGTCACCGAGCGACGAGTCGTTCGATTCGACCGCGGCGATCGCATTACAAGCAAGTATCGGTAGCCTGCACCCGCATCCACCCCGGAGTCCCGTCGGTACCGTTCTGCGCCAGCAGAGAACGAAGTGATCCGTCGGTGGGACTCGTCACCGGGGTTCGAGAAGGAGAGGAATGCCATGACGAAGAGCTTGAGGACCCTCCTGGGGGTCTTGTTCGCCTTCGCGCTGGTAGCAGCAGCGTGCGGCAACGACGATGACGACGGGACCGAAGCCGGCGACGGCGAGGAGACCACGACGGCGGCCGAGGAGGGCGACGGCGAGGACGCCACCACCGCTGCCGAGGACGGCGACGACGACACCACCACGAGCGAGGACGAGGGTGAAGGCGACGACGCGTCGGGCGACGCCGGTTCGTCGGCGTTCGTGACCCTCGACGACGAGTGCGCCACCTACGGCGACCTCCAGGCGCCCGACGGCTGGCGGGTCAGCCTCATCACCGACATCGGCAAGGTCGATGACGGCACCTTCAACCAGTTCGCCTTCGAGGGCATGGAAGCGGCCGTCGAGTGCTTCGGCATCGCCGAGTCGAGCTTCATCGAGACCCAGTCCGAGGCCGACTACGAGGCCAACATCGCCACCGCGCTGGAGGGCGAGCCGAACACGGTCATCACCGTCGGCTTCCTCCTCACGTCCGACACCCAGGCGGCGGCCGAGGCCAACCCCGAGGTCGACTTCATCGGTATCGATCAGTTCCTGCCCGAGTACCCGACGAACATGGCCGGCGTGCAGTTCAACGAGGACGAGAGCGGCTACATCGCCGGTGTGCTCGCTGCCAGCCTGAGCGAGAGCGGCGTGATCGGCGTCGTGGCGGGCCGGGAGGACGTCCCGCCGGTCGTCAAGTTCGTGAACGGTTACACGGTCGGCGCCCAGTCGGTCAACCCGGACATCCGGGTGCTGTCGATCTACAACGAGAGCTTCACCGACATCGCCAAGGGTGCCTCCGACGCCGCCCAGTTCATCGGCGAGGGTGCCGACGTGATCTTCGGCGCCGGCGGCCAGACCGGTTCCGGTGGCATCGCCGCCGCTGCCGAGCAGGGCGTGTGGGCCATCGGAGTCGACCAGGACGAGTACTTCACCACCTTCGGTGGCGGCTCCACCCCGGGTTCGGAGTTCCTCGCCTCGTCGGCGATCAAGCGGGTCGACCTGTCGACCTTCCGCCTCATCGCCGACTCGATCCAGGAGCAGTTCGAGGGTGGGCTCGTGGTCGGCACCGCCGCCAACGACCTCATCACCTACGCCGAGCCGCATGACGCCGACGTTCCCGCCGACGTGACCGCAGCGGTCGAGGCGGCCCGGGTCGGCCTCGCCGACGGCAGCATCGAGACCGGGATCTGCGGTATCGATGGCCTGTTCATCGGCGAAGGCTCCGGCTGCGACTGAGTAGGCGCTGACGGCTCGAGATGAGCGATGATGGCCCGGCCCCGGAGAGGGGGGTCGGGCCATCGGGGATAGAAGGGATCAAGGGGGGGTGATGAGCGGGGAGGACGACCGGACGCCGGTGCTCGAGGTGCGCGGCGTCACCAAGACGTTCCCCGGTGTCATCGCCAACCAGGACGTCGACCTCGTGCTGCACCAGGGGGAGATCCACTGTCTCCTCGGCGAGAACGGTGCGGGCAAGAGCACCCTGATGAACGTGGTGTTCGGGCTCTACCAGCCCGATGCCGGCTCGATCTTCGTGCGGGGTGAGCAGGTCCAGCTGAGCGGCGTCGTCGATGCGATCGAGCACGGCATCGGCATGGTCCACCAGCACTTCCAGCTCATTCCGGTGTTCACCGTCGCCGAGAACATCATCCTCGGCGACGAGCTGAAGAACGGTCCGCTGCTCGACCTGAAGGAGGCCCGCCGCCGGATCCGGGAGCTGGGTGAGCAGTACGGCCTCGTCGTCGACCCCGACGCCAAGGTCGGTGACCTCTCCGTCGGCCAGCAGCAGCGCGTCGAGTTGGTGAAAGCACTGTTCCGGGAAGCCGACATCCTCATCCTCGACGAACCGACCGCGGTGCTCACCCCGGGCGAGGTCGACGACTTCTTCGCGGTCGTCGCCAACCTGGTCGAGCAGGGCAAGTCGATCATCTTCATCACCCACAAGTTGCGGGAGGTGCTTGCGGTCGCCGATCGGATCACGGTGCTCCGGCAGGGCCGGGTGGCCGGGACCGCCGACCCCGAGACCGCCACCCAGCAATCGCTCGCGAACCTGATGGTCGGACGCGACGTCGTGTTCCAGGTGGAGAAGGCCGAAGCCGACGCCGGCGAGCCCGTCATCTCCGTGCGCGACCTCGTCGTCGAGGACGACCGTGGGGTGCCCACGGTGAACGGGTTCTCGGTCGACGTCCGGGCCGGCGAGATCTTCGGCGTCGCCGGGGTCGAGGGGAACGGACAGCGGGAGCTCGTCGAGGCCATCACCGGCATGCGACCCAAGATCGGGGGCCGGGTCGAGATGCTCGGTGCCGACGTGACGAAGTGGAAGCCGCGGAAGATCACCGAGCTCGGGGTCGCCCACATCCCGGAGGATCGGGGCAAGCATGGTGTGGTCGGGCCCTACTCGATCGCCGACAACCTCGTCCTCAACCGCTACCACCATGCTCCCTTCGCCCGCCGGCTGGTTCGGAACAGGGCAGCGATCCAGGCCGAGGCCGAGGAGCTGGTGGAGCAGTTCGACGTCAGGACCCCGTCGGTCGACACGCCCGTCGAGACCCTCTCCGGTGGCAACCAGCAGAAGGTCATCGTGGCCCGCGAGCTCACCGGGGAGGTGAACGCGCTGGTGGTCGCCCAACCGACCCGCGGCCTCGACGTCGGCTCGATCGAGTTCATCCACAACCAGATCATCGCCTTGCGGGATCAGGGGGTCGGCGTGCTCCTGGTGTCGGCCGAGCTCGACGAGATCCTCTCGCTCTCGGATCGGATCGGGGTGCTCTACCGCGGTCGGCTGGTCGGCTTGTTCGACGGCGCAGAGGCGACGAGGGAGAAGCTCGGCTACCTGATGGCCACCGGCGCCGACCCCGACGCGGAACCGACCGGAGAAGCCCTCCCATGAACCAGCCGCAGACAGCCGGAAACGGCGCCGGCGGCGCCCTCGCCGACCTTCGCCGCAAGATCCTCGACGCTTGGGATCTCCAACCCGTGATCGTGCCGTTCTATGCGGTGCTGCTCTCGTTCATCGTGGGCGGTGTCCTGATCGCCATCATCGGGATCAACCCCTTCGAGGCCTACTGGGCCCTGCTCCGAGGGATGTTCGGCAGCGGGGATCGGATCGCCGGTTCAATCGCCAGGTCGGTGCCGTTCATCGGCTCGGCGCTCGCGCTCGCCTTCGCCTTCCGGGCCGGGCTCTTCAACATCGGGGCCGAGGGCCAGCTCCTCGTCGGTGGGGTGACGGCGGCGTGGGTGGGGACGTGGATGTTCCTCGGCGACTTCCCCGGCATCATCGCCATCCCGGTGGTGCTCCTCGCTGGCGCCATCGGCGGTGCGGTGTGGGGTGGCATCCCCGGCGTGCTCCGGGCGCGGACCGGCGCCCATGAGGTGATCAGCACGATCATGTTGAACAGCGTCGCGCTGTTCATGGTCCGCTGGATCGTGAACTCGCGCGATCCCATCGTGCTGCGCGACGTCGAGGCCAGCGTGCCCCGCACGGAGCAGATCGTCGACTCGGCGGTCTTGCCCGAACTGATCGACAGTCAGCCGAACCTGCACCTCGGGCTCTTCGTGATGATCGCCGTGTGCGTCGCGCTGGCGTTCGTGCTCAAGCGCACCACGTTCGGCTTCGAGACGATCACCGTCGGCACGAATCCCCATGCCGCTCACTACGCGGGCATCAACGTGCAGCGAATCCTCATCCTGGCGATGACCCTGTCGGGCGCGTTCGCCGGCCTCGCTGCGGCGTCGGAGGTGTCGGGCACCAACCAGTTCTACCAGCCGGGCACGTTCGCGTTCATCGGCTTCGACGGCATCGCGATCGCGTTGTTGGCCCGGGCGAATCCCATCGCCATCCTCCCGGCTGCGTTCCTGTGGGGCTCGCTGCTCTCCGGCGCTCCGTTGATGCAGCAGGAGGCCGACGTCTCCATCGACGTGGTGCGCATCATCCAGGCGATGGTGCTGTTGTTCGTCGCCGCCGACGCCATCGTCCGGTACCTGTTCCGACTCAAGGACCGGGGGACGCCCCACATCGACACCGCGACCACGGGGTGGGCTTGATGACGGTTACGGAGATGGACGAGAGCGCCGCAGGTCGTCGGTTCGGCCGGCGTCAGGTCGTGGGCATCGTGTTCGGCGTGTTCGGCGTGCTCCTCCTCGCCGGCCTCGCACCCAACATCGGGGCGGAGGATCGCGCCTTCGCCTTCGAGCCACCGCCCGAACCGCTCCGCTTCACGTTCGATCCGCCGCTGCTGACGGTCTTCATCGGCATCGTCTACGTGCTCACGGCCGCACTGGCGTTCCTCCCACACCGGCACGATCGGATCGCGCTGGCCGCCCAGCTCGTGTCGTCGGCGCTCGCCATCCCGCTGATCCTTGCGGTCGGCCTGGCGCTGTCGGCCAGCGCGACCGAGACCAACGTGACCAACCTGCTCGACGAGTCGCTGGTGCTCGCCACGCCGATCGCGTTGGGGGCGATGACGGGCCTCTGGTGTGAGCGGTCGGGCATCATCAACATCGGCATCGAGGGGATGATGCTCGCCTCGGCCGGCGTCGGGTACATGACCTACGCGATTCTCGGCGCCGCGAGCAGCACCGGCTGGTTGTGGATCTCGATCCTGATCGCGATCGGCACCGGTGGTCTGCTGGCGGCACTACTCGCGGTCCTGTCGATCCGCTACCAGATCAATCAGATCGTCGCCGGTGTGGTCGTCAACCTCTTCGCCCTGGGCCTGACCGGGTTCCTCCGCTCCGAGGTGATCGTGCCGAGCGGGAACAGCAAGGGTGTGGCCACCGCCGAGTTCGGCATCCCGCTGCTCCGCGAGATCCCGATCCTCGGCCCCACGATCTTCGAGGGCAAGCCGCTCCACTACCTGATGTACCTGGTGGTCTTCCTCACCTGGCTGGTGATGTACCGGTCGGCGTGGGGGCTCCGGGTGCGTTCGTGCGGTGAGAACCCTCACGCAGCCGAGACGCTCGGCATCGACGTGATCACGATCCGCTACCAGGCGGTGATCCTCGGCGGGTTCATCGCCGGTCTGGCCGGCGCCTGGTTCTCGATGGAGTCGCAGTCGGGCTTCGAGGACAACATGACGAACTCAGCCGGCTTCATCGCCTTGGCTGCCATGATCTTCGGCAAGTGGACGCCGTGGGGCGCGTTCGGCGGTGCCCTCCTGTTCGGCTTCGCCCGGGCGCTCGGCTCCCGGCTCCAGTTCCTCGGCGTGGAGATCGGCGACTTCGGCATTCCCAGCGAGTTCTTCCAGAGCCTGCCGTTCCTCGTCACCCTCGTGGTGGTCGCCGGCGCCCTCGGCCGTGCCGTCGCCCCCGCCGCGGAAGGACAGCCGTACTCGCCGTCGAAGTAGGCGGGGTCCCCCACCGATGCGCCGGTGGCTCCGGCTGCTCCATCGGCGATGTCGGTGCTCGTGGTCTCAGCTGTTCCAGAGCCAGGTGAAGTTGCGCCAGGGGGGCTTGTCGGGCCCTCGTTGGTGCCCGCAGGCCCAGTTGTCGGGTCGGGAGTGTGTGGTGGAGGGTTGTTCTGTTCGGGTTGGAGCGACAATCCAGTCGAGAGCGGCAGCAGCGAAAATTCTGATCCGGCGGGCGGTGGATGGTGGGGTCTTCCCGTAGCGGTACACGCCTCGAGCGACCTTGATAGCCCGTCCTCGGGCGAGTTCCCAGCGGAGGGCGTCGGAGATGATCTTGGATTCACGACCCCCGAGGTCGAACCCGTAGCGGCGGACGATCACCACCATCTCCGCCACCGTCAATCTGCCGTGTCTGGCCAGTTCGTTGACCAGCAGGAACCGGAGGCCTCGACCCCGTAGGAGATACCGGATCTCACCTGTGGTAGCAGCTCCTGGGGTCATGTCGGCCACGGTTGCTGGTGCCGGGTTCACGCCGCCACCGTCCCGCCGTCATCGTTGGGGCCGGTTTCTGGTCTCTGATGCTTCTGTACGTGGTGGTGGCGGCACAGCGCCTGAGCGTTGGTGGTGTCGGTGGGGCCTTGGGCCTGCCAGTCGACGATGTGGTCGATGTCGGCCCAGGTGGCTGGCAGGTCACAGGCCGGGTGAACACAGGTCCGGTCGCGTACCTGTACGGCTCGTTTCCCGGCGGCGTTGAAGAGGCGCTGTTGACGGCCGAGATCGACCTTCAGCGAGTCGGCGTCGATCACACACCGCTGGACCTCGCCCCGGAGCGCCAGCAGGAACCCCTGGTCCGGGGGCACCGGGTGACCGTCGATGGTTTCGGACCGGAACGACGGATCGAACACATCGACGGGGCCCGCGGTGCCGGTGGCGTAGCGTTCGGCCTCGGTGGTGAAGGTGGCCCAGTCCATCACCACCACGACCACCGGCCTCGCCATCCCGCTGGTCTCGCCCGACAGGGCTCGTGCAGCCAGTTCGACTGCGGCCTGGGCCTGCAAGCGACCCCGGCGGGGATGCCGCCGCTTGGTGCACGGGTCACCGCCCACCGCGTCGGGTTCTCCGCACGCCTCGCCAGCTTCTGTTGCCTCGTTCCCGTCGGCCTCCTCGGACTCGTGGCTGGTGCAGCCCTCGGCTCGCCATGCCTGGTCGGCCAGTTGGTTGATCGCCGACCGGACTTGTTCGATCTCCTCGGTGCTGGCCCGCAGGGTGAGTTCCGAGGACCTGGCATCCAACTCATTGACCGTCATCCCGTGTTCCTCACGACCCAGGCGCTCGTCGACAGGAACATCGGTGTCGACCAGTTGCCGCCACGACACACACCGCCCCGAGAACACCGTCGCCGACTCCGACTTCGCCGCTGCGACCAGTTCAGCCTCGTCCCGAACCAGGCACGCCCGCCGATGATCCGAGGCCGACGCCGGCAACAACCGAGCAAAGACCGCCACGTGATCGAAGGTGACCTCACCGGCCCCGGCCGCCGCCGCCAACAACGGGAACTGCCCCAGTATCCGACCACAGGCCAGATACCGGCGGGCGGTGCCCCGCCCCAGACGGCCACCAGCCAGGAACCCGGCCGGGCTCCGATACCCATCGGCGGTCAACGCCCCCGTCGCATCAACCCCGCGGTCTCGACCGCGATCACCGTCTGCAACCGCTGGGTGATCGCCACCAACTCCGCCAACACCCCCGGCCCACACCCACCCCCCTCACCCACGTCGAGGGCCGACAACCGTTCCGCCAACACCGCTGTCTCCATCACGCCATTCTCCCAGGGGGGTGTGACAGCGAAGGCCGGGTCTCGTCGACCGCGAGGGTCAGGGGCGAGGCTGGTAGTGATCGTGCTCCAGGTCGTTCTTGTCCTCTGCCAGGGCAGCGCGCAGGTCCTTGGCGAATCGTGATCGGAGCAGCGGGGCTGCGAGGGCTTGCAGTCCTCGCAGCGGCGCCTCGACGACGGCGGTCACCTGTGATCGGCGAGGTCCGTCCGGCTCGATCCGGAACGTGATCGTCCCTCCCGTCAGTGGACCTCTGGTGACGGTGTTGACGAGCGTTCCGTCGGACTGGCGGACCAACGTCAGGTGTTGCTGGAGTCGGATCGGTCCGAGTCGGCTGATCTGGCGGTAGCGGCACGTGTGACCGTCGTCGTCGATCAGCTCGAATCGGACGCGATCGTGGACTGCCGTGTCTTGGTGGTGGGCGACGTCGCCGAACTGGGCTCGGACCAGGTCTGCGGGACGCTCGATGGGGACGGTTTCGGCGACTTCGAGTGTTGGCATACCGCGAACCTACGAAAACGGCATGCACATGTCAATATGGCACGAGTGTGTCATCGGTCCCTTTTCTCGGCCGCGATTGGCTCTAGCCTTGGCAGCGATGGCCGATGATGCCGACAAACCGTCGCTGCGAGTGGAGAACCGCCGTCGGACCGAGGAGCGCATTCTCGATGCCGCGATCGACCTGGTGGGGCAGCGAGGCGAGATGGGGTTCACCATGCCGGAGGTGGCCGAGCGGTCGGGTGTTGCGCTTCGGACGCTGTATCGCTACTTCCGAACCAAGCAGGACCTGGTCGATGCCCTCGCCACGGTCGCGGATCAGGTCGACGCCCTGCCCATGCCTGACCCGTTGGACGGGCCCGGGTTCGAGGACTGGTTGGTCGCGGCGTGGCGCAACCTTCTGGCGGTCGAGCCGTTCCTACGAGCGCAGCACCAGGGGCCTGCTGGCGACGCCGTCCGCCGCCGGCGCCTTCCCCGTCACCGGGCGATGACGGAGATGATCGTCGATCACCTCCGACCCGATCTCGACCCCGCCGACCGCGAGGATCTGGTCAGTCAGGCGCTGCTCATCGGATCGTCGACGTCGCTGTTCGAGTTGATCGACGTCATCGGGGTCGAGCCTGACAGAGCGGCCCGGCTCGCCGCCCGGGCCATCATGACCCTCGTCGAGCACTCCCCGCCGAGATCAGCCAGCTGACGAACGAGGAAGCTTGCTCGTGCTGGTCTGGTCGCCCCCGTGCTCAGTTGAAGCCGGGGCCGCCGGGGAACAGCGCGCCACCGACCACGCTCCAGAGGATGGCGCCGACGATCGCCCCGATCACCAGTGCGAGCAGACCCGCACGACCTACCCGTCTGCCCGTGGTGCGAGTGAAGTGGAACACGGCCGCAGCCCCCACGAGGAGCGTGAGCAGACTCGGGGGCAACGGGACACGTCGAGGGCGTCGGCGCCTCGGATCTCGTCGAAGAAGAACGTCGACGTGTCTCGCCCGAGCAGAGACCGGACGGTGAAGGGAAGTACCGCCAAGCAGCGGACCGCAGCGGCAAAGCCGACGCCGATCGAGAACGGCTCCCATCTGGTTCGGGAGCAACGCGACGACGAAGTGTGCGACTTCGTGGGCGAAGATCGAGGCTGCAGCGGCCAGCGCAGCGACAGGGAGAAACCGGGCAGCTCGTAGCTGGGCAGCACGGCTCAGTCGTACCGGCCATGCATCCCGAGTGGTTCGTTCGGGCCGAACCCGGCTGGGAGCGCGAAGAGCGCTACCTGCTCTCGGGCGTCGCCGGCGGCCCGGTACTCGACCTGGCGGACCTGAGCGTCCCGGCCGCCTTCTCGGTTCGCAGCCGGCGACCGCGATGATCACCGGTCAGGCCGTCGCCAGACGGTTCGCCCGCTGCTGAGCGTCCTCCATGAGCGCCCCGAGGTCGACCGTCTGGATCGTGGCGTCGGCGACGACCTGGCGACCAGCGACCCACACGTCGGTCACCGACCGGGACGAACCGGCGAACACCAGTTGCGACAGCAGGGTCTCCGGGTCGTACGGGCTGAACGCCGGCACGTCGAGATCCACCCGGATCACATCGGCCCACATGCCGGGGGCGAGCACGCCGACGTCGTCGAGGCGGAGCGCCGCCGCCGCCTCCCGGGTGGCGAGACCGAGTGCCACCTCGGCCGTCATCGCCTCGGGATCGAGCTGCGCACCGCGGGCCAGGAGGGGAGCGAGCCGCAGCTCCTCCCACAGGTCCAGGTCGTCGTTCGACGCCGGCCCGTCGGTGCCGACGCCAACCCGGACCCCGTCAGCCAATAGCGCCGTGACCGGTGCGATGCCGGAGCCGAGCTTCAAGTTCGACTGCGGGCAGTGAGCCACCGCCGCCCCCGCCTCGGCGAGCAGCCGCCGATCGGTCTCGTCGAGCCAGACGCCGTGGGCTGCCAGAACCGGCCCGTCGAGCGCCCCCTGCTCGGCCAGCAGCGCAGTGCCCGAGGCGCCCCACCTGTCCATGACCGTCTCCCGCTCGGTCCGCGTCTCGTCGAGATGGATGTGGAAGAGCGCGTCGACGGCCTGAGCTCTCGCCGCGATCTCACCGCACTGCTCGGGCGAGAGGTCGTAGATCGAGTGGGGGGCGAAGCCGACGGTGATCCGGTTGCTCGGGTCGTGGTGGGCGGTGTGGAACGACGAGATCTCGTCCATCCGGGGCGAGACGTCGCCGCCGGGGGCGAGCGCCGCGATCACCCCCGGGGTCATGACCAACCTGCCCCCGGTCTCGGCCACCGCCTCGACGATCGCCTCCTCGAACAGGTACATCTCGCAGCTCGTGGTGACCCCGGCCAGCAGCATCTCGACCGAGCCGAGGGCCATGCCCGCCCGGGCGTCGTCGGGGGTCATCCTCCCCTCCCGGGGCCACACGGCCTCCTTCAGCCACCGCTCCAGCGGCAGGCCGTCGCCAACGGAGCGGACGAGCGTCATCGGCGTGTGGGCATGGGCGTTGACCAGGCCCGGCATCAGCAGTCCACCGACCCGTCGGGTGTGGGGGTGGGGGCCGAGGTCGGCCTCGGTGCCCACGGCCACGATTCGCCCGTCGTCACCGATGTCGATCACACCATCGGCGATGAGCCCGCGATCGGTGCCGCCCGAGCCGCCCGGTGGTTGGCAGGGAAGTACGTACTCCGCGGCGAGTCGGGTTGCCTCGGTTGCGACCATCATCCATTCTGCCCGGTGGCGCCCGGCGTCACCCGGTGGCGCCCGGCGTCACCCGGTGGGGGCCGGCGTCACCCGTGGCCCGACCGGCCGGCCTCCAGCACGTTGCCGAAGCGGTGCAGGGTCCGCGCGACCGCCTGCTCCCGGAGGTAGTGGAGGAGCTCGACCCGACCGTTGGCCGTCACCGGCCCGTCGGCGAGATGGACGAGGTGCTCGGCGGCCGCCATCCGCAGCTCGCCGGAGGCAGCACCGACCACGCGCACCCGCTCGATCCCCCGGGTCACCGCCTGCTCGACGAACGCGAGCGCCGACTCCTGCGCCGCCGAGCCCACCACCGCAGGCACCGCGCAGACCTTCGCCGCGGCCACGACCCGGTCCACCTCGATCGGCGACGCACCGTCGCCGATCCAGATGCCGATCGCCGGAAGCGGCCGGTACCGGAAGATGTTGGCCTCGCAGAACAACCCCGTCGGGTCGTGCTCGAGCGCGAAGTGGTCGCGCCACCACCGCCGGTCGCTGGCAGCGGCTGCAGTGAGGAAACCGGTCCCGTCGACGGCGTCGGTCCCGCCGGCCGCATCGACCACGGCGTCGGTCCCCTCGGTCCCGTCGAAGACGGCACTTCGAGCCGCGGCCCATCGGCCGAGCTGGGCCACGTAGTTCGGCCCCCCGGCCTTGGCCCCCGGACCCACGCTGGAGCGCTTCCAGCCGCCGAACGGCTGGCGCTGCACGATCGCCCCGGTCGTGCCCCGGTTCACGTAGGCGTTGCCGACCTCGACCGCGTCGACCCACCGTGCGACCTCGCTCGCATCGAGGGAGTGGAGTCCGCCGGTCAACCCGTACTCGCTCGAGTTCTGGATCGCGATCGCCTCGTCGAGATCGGCGGCTCGCACGACCCCGAGCACGGGGCCGAAGCACTCGGTCCGGTGGTACCACGAGCCGGGCTCGACGCCGAGCCGGACGCCCGGTCGCCACAGTCGGCGGTCGTGGTCGATCGCTTCGGGCTCGACGAGCCACGACTCACCCTCGTCGAGGGTGCCGAGTCCTCTCGCCAGTCGTTCGTTCGGCTGCTCGATGATCGGGCTGATGGTGGTGGCGGGGAGATCGGCTCGGCCCACCTCGAGACTCTCGACCGAATCGACCAGTTGTCGCCGGAACCTCGGCGAGTCGTACACGTCGCCGACGCAGATCGCCAGCGATGCAGCCGAGCACTTCTGCCCGGCGTGGCCGAACGCCGAGTCGACGAGGTCCGCCACCGCGAGGTCGATGTCGGCGTTGGGCGTGATGACCATCGCGTTCTTGCCCGACGTCTCGGCGAACAGCGCGAGGTTGGGCTTCCACGAGCGGAAGAGCTTCGCCGTGTCGATCGACCCGGTGAGGATCACGCCGTCGACCGAGGTGATCAGCCGCTTGCCGACGTCGTCATCGGGTGTCCTGACGAACTGGAGCGCGTCGGCGGGGATCCCGGCCGCCCAGCACGCCTCGGCCACGAGCTCCGCGCAGCGGGGCGTCTCGGGGGCGGGCTTGAGGATCACGGTGTTCCCGGCGGCGAGGGCGGCGAGGGTGCCGCCAGCGGGGATCGCCACCGGGAAGTTCCATGGCGGGATGACGGCCACGACACCCAGCGGTGTGAAGGTCGCCCCGTCGTCGGCCCTCGTCCCGGCCAGGTCGGGAGCCGCGTCGCCGTAGTAGCGGGCGAAGTCGATCGCCTCCGACACCTCGGGGTCGGCCTGGGCCAGAGTCTTGGCCGCCTCGTGCACCATGCAGCTGATCAGGTCGCCCCGTCGTCGAGCCAGCTCGTCGGCGACACCGTGCAGGAGCACGCGGCGGTCCGCCGGGTCGGTGGTGGCCCAGGACCGTGCCGCCCGGCGGGCCCGTCTCACGCTGCGATCGACCTCGCCCGTCGCCGTCGTCATCGGCGCGCCCACGTCGGTCGGGCGTGTCGACAGCAGGCCGGCTGCCCACGCCCGGTTGGTGGGGAGGGCGGGGTCGGTGTCGGGCTCGTTGACGAACCCGTGGTCGCCACGGCCGACATCGCTGCGCTCGCCGCGAGTCGAGCGGTCGGCGGCGAATGCGGCCGGTGCCGGCCTCGCCTGGTGTCGCTGGGGCTGCGCCCCGATCTCCCACCGTGTCCGCACCGCCGTCCGGAACCGTTCGGCCTCCTGGGTGAACGTCGGACTTCCGGGTTCGAGGTCCAGGAGCGAGCGGAGGAAGTTTCCCGGCTGGGCGTTCTCCTCCAGCCGTCGGAAGAGGTAGCTGATGGCGACGTCGAAGTCGTCGTCCGCCACGATCGGGGTGTAGAGGAGCAGGCGATCGTCGGTGCTCGACTTCACCGTCCGGGCCTGGGCCGGTGCCATGCCCTGCAGCATCTCGATGTCGACCCGGTCGCTCACCCCGCGCTGCTCGGCCAGCAGGTGGGCCCAGGCCACGTCGAACAGGTTGTGGCTGGCGATCCCGATCCTCACCGCGGCGGTGCGATTGGGGCGCAGCGCCCAGTCGACGCAGCGCTTGTAGTTCGCGTCCACCTCGGGCTTCGAGCGGTAGGGGGCCTGCTCCCAGCCGTGCATCGCTGCGTCGACCCGTTCCATTGCGAGGTTGGCGCCCTTCACGAGCCTGATCTTGATGCCGCCCCCGCCGCTCTCCTGACGGGCCGTGGCCCACCCGACGAGCTGGCGGAGGGCCCCGAAGCTGTCGGGTAGATAGGTCTGCAACACGATGCCCGCCTCGGTGGCGAGGAACTCGGGGCTGTCGAGGAGCCGCTGGAACGCTGCGATCGTGATCTCCAGGTCGTGGTACTCCTCCATGTCGAGGTTGACGAACGTCGGCGGATCGCTGACCGCGGCCCGCCGGAACAGCTCGCCCAGCCGGTCGACGACCCGGTCGAGGCTGCCGTCCCAGTCCCAGTAGTTGAGCTGGGAGGCGATCGCCGACACCTTCACCGACACGTAGTCGACGTGCGACTGGTCGACCAGCGCCGCCGTCTCCCGCAGCCGGCGGTCCGCCTCCCGCTCCCCGAGCACGGCCTCGCCCAGCAGGTTCACGTTCTGGGCGAACCCCTCGCCCCGTCGGGTGGCGAGGTGGGCGGCGAGCGCCTCGGGTTCGGCGTCGACCACGAGGTGACCGACGATCCCCCGGAGCCGTCGGAGGGCGAGGGGTACGACCACGTCGGGGAGTCGGGGACCGAGGCGGGCGCCGGCTCGGAGCAGGAGCCGATCGACGGGCGACAGGAACCGAGGCAGGGGACGGGACCGGACGAGGGATGCCAGTTGGTCGGCGGCGGCCCTGTTGCTGTCCGGCCGGGCGACCCGGTCGACGAACCCCATGGTGAACAAGAGCCCGGCCGGATCCTCGATCAGGCGGTGCAGCGATCGGAGCGTCGACCGCTCGGCCCGGGTCTGCACCTCCCGCGAGCGGCCCAGCCACCGGCTGACCAGCTCGATGGCCTCGTCGGTCAGGACATCGTCGTACCCCGGGGCGCTGGTCGGCATGTCACCGTTCTACCCTTGGCCGACGTGATCGAGGCCGCGACGGAACTCGCCAACTCGTTGCTGGACTGGATCGAGACGTTCACGACGAGCCCGTGGTTCTACGTCGTGCTGTTCGCGGTGGCGTTCCTCGATTCGGTCTTCCCCGTCGTGCCGAGCGAGACGTCGGTGATTCTCGGCGGCATCGCGGCCGGACAGGGCGAGCTGTGGATCGTCCTCGTCATCGGGCTGGCCGCCGTGGGAGCCTTCCTGGGCGATTCGACCGCGTACGGTCTCGGCAACCGGTTCAGCGACCGGCTCCGAAGCCTGCTCTTCCGGGGGCCCAAGGGGGCGGACCGGGTTGAGCGGGCCGGCGAGCAGATACGGAAGCGGGGCGGCTTCCTCCTGATCACGGCCCGCTTCGTGCCGGGCGGACGCACCGCGCTGACGTTCTCCTGTGGCCTCACCCAACAGCCGTACCTGAACTGGTTCGTCCGGTGGGATGCGATCGCGGTCGTCATCTGGGCCGCCTATGCCGGGCTGCTCGGGTTCTTCTTCGGCGACCGGTTCGAGGACGACCACACCACCGCGTTCTGGTGGGCGTTCGGCACGGCGCTCAGCGTGACGGTGGCGATCGAAGTGGTCCGGTGGGTCCGGGATCGGCTGTCGCCGGCACCGGCGGTCGACGCCGCCCCCGGCCTCTCAGAGGAGTGAGCGGACCGCCCAGAGATCGGGGAACGCCGGCTTGAACAGGGTGGAGCGCAGGTACTCCACACCTTCGGAGCCGCCGGTTCCCCGCTTCGTGCCGATCGTGCGCCGCACCATCATCATGTGCCGGTATCGCCACTCCTGCAGACCCTCGTCGAAGTCGGTCAGCGATTCACACAGGCGGCTCAGGTTCGGATCGTCCCGGTAGATCGACACGAGCACCTGTTGCACCGACGCGGACTCGGTCACGGGCTGTGTGACGTCCCGCTCGAGCACCGACCGGTCGATCGGGTAGCCCTGCCGGGCCAGGTACCGCACGAAGTGGTCCCACAGCGACGGCGCCTCGAGCCGGTCCTGAAGTCGCTGTTGCTCCCCGGCATTGTGGTCGAACCGCTCGATGTGGCTCGGGTCCTTGATACCGAGCGAGAACTCGAGCTCCCGGAACTGGGCCGACTGGAACCCGCTCGACTGGGCGAGGAACGATCGGAACGACACGAACTCGAGCGGGGTCATCGTCTCGAGGACGTCGAGCTGGGCCACCAGCGTCTTGAGGATCTTCAGCACCCGCTTCAACTGGTGACCGCTCATGGCCGGCGGGCGGTCCTCGGCGAGGTGCTCGGCGAGCTCGTCGAGCTCGTGGAGGACGACCTTGAACCACAATTCGTAGACCTGGTGGATGATGATGAACAGCAGCTCGTCGTGCTCCTCGGGCTGCGATCTGGGTTTCTGCAGGCTGAGGAGGGTGTCGATCTCGAGATAGCCGCCGTAGGTCAGGTCCGGGACCGCGGGGCTCGGTGTGGTGTCACTCATCGGTCGTGGTCACCTCCAGTCGGGTAGGGGGCCGAGCTGGTCGACGAGCGCCGCCGCCCGGTCGAGGTCGACCGCGTCGACGCCGTCGGTCGTGGGGTCGAGCCCCTCGGTGACGACGCTGAGGAGCTTCTGCTGACGGCGCGCCCGGTCCTGCACGGCGGCGTACGGCATCGTGGTGAACATCACCATGCCGTAGCGGGGCACGAAACGGTCCGGGTGCCGGCGCTCGAGCTCGAGGGCGAGCTCGCGCCGCAGGACGTAGTCGGGGTCGACCACGTCGGACCGCATCTCCACGTAGTTGTCGATCGCCATGTCGGCGATCGCGTCGGCGTCGGGCTTGCGATCCGCCTCGAACGCGGCGAACGCACCGGCGATGTCGTCGGGACGGCGGCGGAGGTGACCGTCGAGCAGGCGGCACGATTCCATCGCCAGGTTCATGCCCTGCCCGTGGAACGGCACGATGGCGTGGGCGGCGTCGCCGACGAGAACCGCCCGGTCGTCGAGCGCCCACCCGTCGACCCTGACCGTGGCCAGCGAGCCGGTCGGGTTGGCGAGGAACTGGTCGGCCAGGTCGTCGATCATGGCCGGCACGTCGGGGAAGTGCCGCTCGAAGAATGCGTCGACGTCGGCCGCCGTCCGCAGCGAGGCGAAGCTGTCGCCCGCTGCCGCCCGCCGCGACCCGGTGCCGTCGTTCGGCATGAACCCGGTGCCGTCGTTCGGCATGAACAACGTGACCGTGAAATCGCCTTCGGGGTTGGCGAGTGCGATGAGCATGAGCTCGCCGCGGGGCCAGATGTGCAGGCCACCGGGATCGAGCTGGAACCCGCCGCCTGGGCCGGCGGGGAGGGTCAGCTCCTTGTAGCCGTGGTCGAGCGGCTCGGTCGACACGGTGCCACCAACCGCTGCCGACACGTCCTCCCTGATCTCGCTGGCCGACCCGTCGCATCCGAAGACCGTCCCGAACGGCACCTCGGTGATCCGGTCGGGCTCGCCGTAGGGGGAGAAGTGCAGCACCCGCCGCTCGACGTCGACCCGGTGGCACCACTGCTCGAAGTGGATCTCGACCCGCCCGGTCGCCTCCGCCGCGTCGAGCAGCAGCGCCGTCAGGTCCTGACGGGAGACGGAGTGGATCACCTCGTCGTCACGGTTGCCGTAGGGCTGGAACGACACCGCCCCACCGGCGCCCTCGGCGTGGATCATCCTGCCGGCCATCGGCACCGTGATGGCGTCGACCGCATCGGCCAGGCCAAGCTCCCGGAGCGGTACCAGACCGCGGGTCGCCAGGGCGAGGTTGATCGAACGGCCGCTGTCCACGTCGACTCGACGGAGATCGGCCCGGCTCTCGTAGAGCTGCACCTCGTGACCCTGGCGGGCGAGATACACGGCCAGCATCGAGCCGGCGAGCCCAGCCCCGACGATCACCACCGGACCCCGTTCGCCGAGTCGGGTCATCGCAGGAGCTCGTCGAGGATGGTCACGAACCGATGGATGTCGGCGAAGTTGTTGTAGAGCGGCACCGGGGCCACCCGGATGACGTCGGGGTGGCGCCAGTCGCAGGCCACCCCCCGGCGCTCCAGCTCCTCGTACACGGTCGGTCCGTCGAACCGCTCGGCGACCCGGAGGGCGAACTGGCAGCCCCGACGATCGAGTGGCCGGGGCGTGATCGAGACGGCCCGGTCGCCGATGACCTCCCGCAAGAGGTAGTCGAGGTAGGTGATCTGCTGCTCCGACTTGCGGCGGAGCGGGACCATCCCACCCGCTTCGTCGAACACGTCGAGCGATGCCCGGAGCGCGGCCATCGACAGGATCGGGGCGTTGCTCAACTGCCACGACTCGGCGGTGGGGATCGGCGCGAACGAGGTCGACATCTCGAACCGCCGCTCGGGGTCGGTGCCCCACCAGCCGAGCAGCTTCGGGAGCTGCTGATCGGCGACGTGGCGGTCGTGCACGTACAGGCCGCCGACGGCGCCCGGCCCCGCGTTCAGGTACTTGTAGGTGCACCAGGCGGCGAAGTCGACCCCCCAGTCGTGGAGCGCGAGATCGACGTTGCCGGCGGCGTGGGCGAGGTCGAACCCGACGGTCGCCCCGACGGCGTGGGCGGCCCGGGCGATGTCGGCCATCGGCAGCACCTGGCCGGTGTAGTACTGCACCCCGGGGAGCAGCACCATCGCCAGCTCGGGGCCCCATCGGGAGATCGTGTCGAGCAGGTCCTCGTGACGGAGGAGCTCCTCGCCGGCCCTGGGCTTGAGTACCACCAGCGACGTCTCCGGATCGAAGCCGCGCTGGCGGATCTGTGACGCGGCGGCGAAGTGGTCCGACGGGAACGCGTGATCCTCGATCAGGATCTTGTGGCGTTCCGGGGTGGGTCGGTAGAAGCTGATCATGAGGAGGTGCAGGTTCGCGGTGAGCGAGCCCATCACCACCACCTCGTCCTCCCTGGCGCCGACGATCCTCGCCATCTGCCGCGTCAGGAGACGGTGGTAGGGGGCCCAGGCCAGCTCGCCCGAGAAGTGACCGGCCACGCCGAGCGCGGCCCAGCGATCCAGTTCGGTTGTGACGTAGTCCTCGGTCGATGACGTGGCCAACCCCAGCGAGTTGCCGACGAGGTAGACCTGCTTGGCGCCGTCCGGGCCGCGGGGGAACAGGAACCGCGAGCGCAGTGGGGCGAGCGGGTCGGCGGCGTCGAGCGACAGGGCCGTGGAGACCGCGGTGGTCCAGTCGGTGGGGGAGGGCGGCGGCACCGCCGACGCCGTGTCAGTCGGCGTCATCAGCGGGCTCGGGGGCGGGGTGCACCGTGCCACAGTTGTCGCACGTCCGGGCTTCGACGCTGCTGTAGAAGGCATCGAACAGCGGCGGCAGGTCATCGACGATCGACTCGAGCTGCACCTCGACCCGGTGGACGAGCCTGTTGCAGTTGTCGCAGAACCACTCGAAGCCGTCGACCTCGCCCTCGCTGCGGGCGTACTCCACCACGAGACCGACGCTGTCGGGTTCGGGGCGCTGGGGCGAGTGGCGGACGTTCGGCGGAAGCAGGAAGATGTCGCCCTCCCGGATCGGTAGATCCACGGCCGGCTCGCCCTCCTCCCGGATCTTGAGGACCATGTCACCCCGGAGCTGGTAGAAGAACTCCTCGCGGGGGTCGTCGTGGTAGTCGGTGCGAGCGTTGCCGCCCCCGACGACCATGACGATCATGTCGGTCCCGGCCCATATCTGCTTGTTCGAGACCGGCGGTTTCAGGTCGTCGGCGTGCTCGTCGATCCACGCCGCGAAGTTGAAAGGAGGTTGGAGCGCCATGGGCTCGATTCTCGCACGGACCGGCGCCGGTCGCGACCCGAGAACCCGGCCTCGGGAAGCGTGCACCGCGCCAGGGGTGCACCGATCGTCGGGTCGGTCAGGACTCGATCTTGATCGCGAACTCCGGGCAGTTGTCCGCGGTCAGCTGGGCCTTCTCCTCCAGCTCGGCCGGTACGTCCCCCTCCAGCCGGAGAATGGCATAACCCTCGTCGTCGACGTCCCAGATTTCCGGTGCGAGCGAGTAGCAGCGGTTGTGGCCACAACACAGGCTGCGGTCGTAGATGATCTTCATCGGTGACGTCTCCGAGGTCTCGGGCTTGGGTCAGGTTCGAGGTGATTGTAGGGGAAGACCGGCTGGTCATCGGTAGTCTCCGGCCGAGTCGTCATGGAGTCGCTCGCGGTCCTGGGACTATCGTGCTGAACGATGGTGGGTATCACCAAGAGCCGACCGGCCGTCGATGCGGATGGTCGCACGGGCGAGCGGCGCACGGACCGGGCGCGCCATCGCGCGAGGCGGACGCAGCGGACCGTCGCACCGATCGCAGCGGGCGTGGTGCTCGTCGTGGCGGTGGTCCTCCTCCTGCGTGGCGTCGGTGTACTGGGCTCCTGGACCGAGATCTACGGGACCGGCGGGCGATTCGTGGTCGACGAGTGCACCACCGGCGATGGCCGTTTTGGCACCCGGGCCGAGTGCGCAGGGGCCCTGTTCTTCGAGGGTGGCGACGGCGTGTCGTCGATCCTCGTGGGGCCCAAGGCCTCGTTCGGCTCGGCGATGCCGCAGACCGGAGCGGAGATCGCCGCCTACTACCGGGCCGGCAGCCCCGGTCGGAGCTTCCCGCTCGAAGCCCGCCCGACGGAGTTGGCCCGGGTCATCGTCGGTCTCGTCCCGCTCATCTTCGTGGCCGGCGGGCTCGGCTGCTGGCTGGTCGGCTGGGCCCTCACCCGCAGGATCAGCGTTGCCGACGCTGATCGCAACCCGTTCCTCTTCCCGGTGCCGTCTCGGTTCGCCCTTCGACCCCGAGGCGTGCGGTGGGCGCTCGTGGGGCTCTCGTGGTTCACCTTCGACCGGTTCCTGGTGGGCGACCTCCTCGGTACCGTCGGCCTGGGCTGACCTCGAGGATCGGCGCGTCGCCCCGACCGGCATCCGGCCCCCGATCAGCCCGCCGACTCCACCCAGTCGTGCGGCCACAACCTCGTGTCCGGCCAGAATTGGCTCCAGGCGAACCAGAACGCCTGGTGACCGGCGGCGTCGCTGCCGTCTGCTCGCACCGCCCGGACACCGTCCGCGTCGGCGACGATCTCGATGTCGTCGACGATGATCCGCTGGCCGTCGTCGAGCAGTTGTCGGGCGGTCTCGACGTGCACGGCGATCGGGCCGCCCGCCGCGTCGCGGATCCCGAGGACCGGCTCCTGCACCGGGAGCCGGGGGTCGACGGGCCCGATGGGGAAGATCGGGCCGTTGTCGTCGCGGCCGCCGAGCGGGTCGAGCTCGTAGGTGCGCCCGAGGCCGCCGTCCTGGGCGACGATCGTGGTGTCGGGGTGGGCCGACCGCCAGTCGGACCAGGTGGCGGTGACCACCGAGACCTGCTCGAAGACGACGCCCGCCTCGAGCAGTGGACCGGCCGTGGCCCGGCCGGTGAAGGTGTCGACGAACGACTGGGACGTCAGGTCGTACATCATCTTGTTCGACCGGTTCAACAGCCCCGACGTGCGGAGGACCGGCTGATCGAACGACGGTCCGAGCGAGTCGGTGTAGTAGGCCTGGGCCGATCCGCAGAGCGTGCAGTACGGGATGGCGAGCCGTCGGCCACCGACGGTGTCGTTGACCATCTCGTGAACCTCCATCTGGTTCTTGGGATACGCCCGCGCCTCACCGTCGACGACGACCCCGAAGACGATCCGATCGTCGGGGTACCACGACCCCTCCGCTGCAGGCGTCACCGGCGGGTCGTCGAGCGCGGGGATGCAGTTGCATGCGGCGGTGCTCCCGCCCGGCCGGTCGTCGATGAGCACGCCACCCCAGCCCACGAGCCGCCAGTCGATCGTGTTGGTGTCGGTCATCAGCGGTTCCCACCGGGGGTCGACCTGCGCATAGAACCGCCGCTTGAACTCGAAGTACTCCGGTGGCGCCGGCGTGTCCCACGCGATCAGGTGCTGGATCGTGAAGTTCCACGGCTGGAACGGGTCGGCCTCGATGCCGAGCAACCGGTCGATCGCGCCCTGGATCGCGATCGAGGCGTCGCCGGGGCCGATGAAGTTGACCAGGTCGGCCAGCGCCCACGCGACGCGCGGGTCGCCGGAGGCGGCCACGTCGTCGAGCGCTTCCTCCGGGATGGTGCCGAGACCCAGCGAATTGACGATCCCGTCGAGCGTGGCCGTGAGCTCGGCCGACCACGGCCCGTCGGGGGCGGTCGGCGGAGGCCCGAAGTCGACGACCTCGCCGGTGGCGATCGTCGCCAGGTCGACGTCGGGCGCCGAGTCGACGTCTCGGTCGCCCGATGCGAGGACCGCAGTCGCCACGAGACCCAGGGCCACCAGGGGGATCAGGAGCTTTCGCATACCGCGCCATGATGGCATCCGGCGGGCAGCCGAGCCGGCGGAGCCCGGTCGTGGCCCGCCGTGGTCCGCTCGTCGTCCGCCCCGGCCCGGGTAGCGTTGCGGACTCTGGAGCACTTCGATTCGATCGTGGTCGGGGCAGGGGCCGCCGGTTGTGTGGCTGCCGGGCGCCTCGCGGCGAGCGGTCGAACCGTGCTGCTCGTGGAGGCCGGCCCTGCGGTGCCGACCCCGGCGGTGACAACCGTCGATGCGCTTGCTGCGCTCGACGAGCCGGGATGGCTGTGGGCCGGCGTGACCGCTGAGGTCGTGACGTCGTCCGGAGTCGATCCCGGTCGACTCGAGGCGGTCGACCGACAGGCGGTGCCGTATCGGCAGGGGCGCGGCCTCGGTGGGGGAACGGCCGTGAACTCGCTCGTGCTCGGGGTCGGCGATCGGGCCGACTACGACCGCTGGGCCAGCGAGGCGGACTGCCCCGGCTGGGACTGGGCGGCGATGGAGCCGTGGTTCGCCAGGGCGCTGCGGGCGCTGCGGCCGACGACCGTCCCGTTCGGGCCGCTCGCCGCGGCGCTGGGTGCGGTCGCCGCTGACCGGGGCCATCCGACCGGCGGGCGAAGCGCCGAGATCGACGCCGTCGGCTACCTGGCCGCCGATCTCGCCGTCGAACCCGCATCCGCTGTCGACCGCGTCGGTCGTCGTCGCTCGGCGGTCGACACCCACCTGCGCATGGGGCCGGGCGGTGCGACACCCCCGACGCTCACCGTCCGGGCCGACTCGGCGGTCTCCCGGGTCATGATCGACGGTGGGATGGCTGGCGGCGTGGTGCTCGACGACGGCTCGCCCGTCCGCAGCGGAACGGTGGTCCTGGCCGCCGGCGCCCTCGCCAGCCCCGGGCTCCTGTGGCGGAGCGGCATCCGCCATCCCTCCCTCGGGCGGACGGTCAGCGACCATCCGTCGTTCGTGTTCACGGTCGCCCTCCGTCCGCACGGGAGGCGGGATCCCGGCCGGCCGGCACCGCCGATCTCCGCACTGTTGCGCTGGTCGTCGAGCCGGCATCCGGGCGATCGGTCGGCCGGCCCGCAGTCGCCGGTCAACGATCTCGCAGCCCAGGTCCTCGACCACGTCGGTGCTGGCACAAAAGGCCGGCGCTACGGCGCGGTGATCGTCATGCTCGCCGACGTCGAATCGACCGGCCGGGCCTCCTTCGATCCCGGGACGATCTCCGGCGGGACCGACACCGTTGGACCGGGGCCCCGGTTCGCACCGGGCTGGCTCGTCGAGGCGGGCGACCGCGACCGTCTCGTGGCCGGGGTGCGCCACGTCGCTTCCCTCCTGGCCGACCCCGCGCTCGCGGCGGGCGACGGCGTGGTGGAGCAGGTGCTCATCGACGACCGGGGCACGCCGCTCGACGTCCTCGACGAGATGACCGACAGCGAGGTGGCGCAGTGGCTCGTCGACCACCCGGGACCGGTGAGCCACGCAGCCGCGACCCTTCCTCTCGATCTGCGTGAGCGTCCGGGGCCCGGCGGCGATGCACCGTTGGGCCTGATCGGGGCGGGTGGTGCGGTGCGGCCGGTCGAAGGTCTGCACGTCGTCGACGCCTCGGTCCTGCCCCGGTTGCCGACGGCCAACCCCCAGTTGCCCGTGATGGCGGTGGCGGAGCGACTCAGCTCGGAGCTGTGTCGCTGAGGTCACACGGTTGGCACACGCCCACGAGGTCGACCCGGTGGTGATCGCCCAGGAAGCCGAGCCGCTTCGCCTCGCCGGCCAGGGATCGCTCCAGCGCCCGCTCGACGTCGGGGGGGAGCGTGACGTCGTAGATCATGCCGCACCGCTCACAGATCAGATGGTGGTGATGCTGGCCGGTGATGGCCTCGGTCAACTCGAAGCGAGCGTGATCATCGGAGGTCACGATCCGGTGCACCACCCCGGCCTCCTCCAGCACCACGAGGTTCCGGTAGGCGGAGCTCTGGGCCAGCTCGGCGTTCGTGGCGAGGATCCCGGCGATGGTCAGCGGTCCCTCCGACCCGATCAGCACGTCGACCAACCTCCGCCGGTTCGACGTGTAGCGATGGGCGTGCGTCGCCAGCCTGGTCGCCGCGAGCTGATGCACGTCGTTGGCGTGGAGACGGCCCATCGATGGCAACGATAGCGGGCATGACCTCAACTGAGAATTTCCGGGAATCGATCTGCTAGACTGGTTCTGTCACGACATCGCCAGACACGACATCTCCAGGAGGTCGCTCGATCATGGCCTATGCCGAACCAACCAGGACCGCCGTCGCCTATGCAGACGAGAACACGCGGGCCACGTTCCTGGTCAAGGTGTACCAGCACCTCGCCCTGGCCGTGCTCGCCTTCGTCGCGTTCGAGGCGGCCCTGTTCGTCACCGGCCTCGCCGAGGCGTTCGCGGAGTTCCTCTTCGAGCGGGGCGGCGTCGCCTGGCTCCTCGTCCTCGGTGGCTTCATGATCGTGAACGCGATCGCATCCCGCGCTGCGGTCAACATCGACAACGTCGGAGCCCAGTACGGCGGCCTCTTCCTCCTCGCCGCAGCGGAGGCGGTCATCTTCGCCCCCTTCCTCTACCTGGCGTTCAACCAGGACGGCGGCACGGCCACGGTGGCGTCGGCCGCCGTGGTCACCGCGCTCGGTTTCGGGGCGCTCAGCGTCGTTGCGTTCACCACCCGGAAGGACCTGTCGTTCCTCCGGCCGATGATCATGTGGGGCTTCCTCATCGCCCTCGGGCTGATCGTGGCGGCCGTGCTCTTCGGCTTCGAGCTGGGCATCGTGTTCACGATCGCGATGATCGGCCTCGCCGGCGCCTCGATCCTCTACCAGACCCAGCAGATCGTCCGTCAGTACCCCGAGTGGGCCTACGTCGGCGCTGCGGTCAGCCTGTTCGCCTCGCTGATGCTGCTGTTCTGGTACGTGCTGCGGCTCTTCATGCGCCGCTGACACCAAGGTTGTCGCTGCCACCGTTTGCTACGAACATGTTGCAAACGCGTGGCAGCTGGGCTTAACTCTCGGAGACCGCTCACCGCCCGCCGTGGTCGTTTCGTACCCCGACACGCTGAGAGCTGCCCCCCATGCCCGTACAACTCGACGAGGCGCGTCCTCGTCCTGTAGGCGAGCGACCGAGGCTCGTTCCCCTCGAATCGTTCGACGCCCGTCCGGTGCCCGACACGCGGTCGATCTCCCGCTCCTCGGCGATCGTCGACCGGCGGTCCGAGATCGTCGACCGTCAGGACCCTCGCCCGACCCGGTGGCGTCGCGCGGCGGCCCTCGTGGTGCTGGGACTCGCCGTCGGTGCTGCGGCGGTCGTCTACCTGGTCGGCGGGGCAGCGGACGACGAGCGGGGGTGGAACGCCATCAGCGCCGACGGGCCGCCGCCCGAGTCGCAGGTAGCCGGCGCGGACGTCCGCTCGACGCCGACCGAGTCGGTTGGCGGCGGGCAGCTTCTGGCCGAGCCGTTCGACCGTCCCATCTCGCCCGGGAACGGACGAGGGGAGGACCGGCGGGAGGCGAGGCGTGCGTCGGAGCCCGCTTCGGCGTCGGCCAACGGTCGGTCCCGAGGCCGAGCGCCCGGCGCGCCGGACGACCGCTCGGATGTGGTGGGGGAGAGCACCGGTGCCGATGGCGGTTCGGCGGGGACCGCGCCGCCCGCCTCGCTGCCGGTGGCGTCGACCGACCCGACACGGCAGCCGACGGACGCTGCGCCCGCCGGATCGTCCATACCGCCGGCGTCCACATCCGCCGGTTCTGCGCCGACGGGGTCTTCGCCCACGGGGTCCGCTCCGACGGCTCCCGGGACCGACGATCCATCGCCGACGGTGGCGCCTGCAGGGAGCGGGACGACGATCGCCCCGGCCCGTGCCGCGCCGCCGACGTTGGCCGACGATCGAAGCTCACCCGAGGTCACGACCGCGTCGTCATCCGAGGTCACGACCGCGTCGTCATCCGAGGTCACGACCGCGTCGTCATCCGAGGTCACGACCGCATCGTCGTCGACGGAAGCCCCGGCCTCGACACCGGCTCCGACATCGCCCCCGTCGACCGCGGCCCCCACGTCGGCGGAGCCGCCGACGACTCCACCCCCAGCTCCGTCGACGGCGGCTCCCACATCGGCCGAGACGACCGCCACGGCGGCCCCCAGGCCAGGAGGAGCCCTCGTATGGGAGGAGAACTTCGACCGGCTCGACGGTTCTCGTTGGGCGCTCGAGCACTCGACCTATGGCGATGGGAACAACGAGCTCCAGTGCTACCGGCCCGAGAATGTGCGGGTGTCGGGCGGTCGGTTGGTCCTGCGTGCGGTCGACGAGACCTACACCTGCCCCAACGGTTCCACCCGCCAGGTCACCTCGGGCATGGTGCGGAGCCGTGGACTGCGCTTCGAGCCCGGGCAGGCCCTCGAGTTCCGGGTCAAGCTCACCCCCGCCGATCCAGCCAACCAGGGCGGCCTCTGGCCTGCGGTGTGGTCGTCGGGCTGGGCAGGCGGCGGCTGGCCCCGCAGCGGTGAGCTCGACTATCTCGAGGTGATGACGGCCGAGGATCCGGCTCGCTCGGTCTACTCGATCCACTACGCACGCCCCAACGGCTCGCACGGGGTCACGAACCGGCCGGCCTACGGTGCCGACGACTTCTCGGCCGATTGGCACACGGTCCGATTCGAGTACGGCCGGGACGGTGCGTTGGAGTGGTTCCTCGATGGGCGCTCCGTGCATCGTGTCGACGAGGTCGACACGATCCAGGGCAGTCCGGCGCCGTTCGACCAGCCGATCGACGAGATCAAGATCAATCTCGCACTCGGCGGACGCCCCGGTCCTCTCGACCTGCGGGCGCTCGGGGAGTCCGGTGCCACGTTCGAGGTCGACTACATCCGGGTGGTGTGGCTGTAGCGGGCTGGCTGCCAGACCGGTGTTCCATCCAGCTGTCGAGGCCCGGCGACGCATGTCGTTGCCCCTAGCATCGAACGTCCTGTTCGCATAGGATCATCGCCGTGTGGTGCGGCTGGCCAGGGATGTTTGGGCGGCCCCGCACCAACGCCTAGCTGAACGAACCCCCACTACTCAGGCCTGCACGGCGATCGGGCACGATCGGGCGACAGAGCGCGCGGCCGATACTCGGCAGCGATCATGCCGCACCAGGAGCGCCGGTTGGCCGTCGTGGGCAGGACCGCGGAGAGAACGACGTGCAAGCCATGCTCAGACGATGGTGGTGGGTGCCCGTGGTCCTCCTCGGGATGCTGCTGCTGAAGGCATGGCTCGTCGGCGACATGGTGCAGAGCGACGCCCGGGCCCTGGCGGCCGATGCAGCCGGTATCGACGAGACCCGAGTGGAGATGGTCGACGGCCTGAACGTCCGCCTCACCGGCTTCGCCGACGAGGAGAGCCGCGACGCAGCCGTGGCCGCCGTCGAGGATCTCGACTCGAGCTGGGAGGTCGTCGGACTCGTCGGCTCGGGCGACGCTGGGCGCGCCGGCGACGGGGCGATCGACACCGCCGACGTGGAGCTCGACATCGCCGCCAACGGCGAGGTCGTCATTCGAGGAACCGTCGCCGACGAGGCCCGGCGGTCGGTGATCGTCGCCGAGATCGAGGATCGTGCGGGCTCGGAGAACGTGACCGACGAGCTGGTGGTCGACAGTGCTCTGGTTGCCCCGTCCGGCGGCCGGCTCACCGTCATGGGCGAGGCGAACAACGAACGGCAGCGCAACGCCTGGGTCGACGGCTCGTCGGCTGCGGCCCTCGCGGCCGGCCTCGATTTCGTCGATCTCACCACCGTGGCCAGCACCGGCGATGATCCGGCGGACGGGGATACAGCCGCTGATGATCCGGCTGACGGGGACACGACCGGCGACGACCCGGCGGAGGGCGATACGGCCGATGGCGCGGGCGAGGCTGGCGACGCCGGCGATGCCAGCGACGACGCCGCGACCGATGCCGCGGTCGAGGACGCGCTCAACGACCTGTTCGATCTGGAACCGATCGAGTTCGACTACAACGCTGCCACGATTCGGCCCGAGTCGATCCCGACCCTCGATCGGGCGGCTTCGACCATCGACGCCAACCCCGGCGCGGGCCCATTCCGCATCGTCGGCCACACCGACAGCGACGGAAACGCCGACGACAACCTCCGCCTGAGCCAGGCGAGAGCCGATGCGGTCGTCGCCCACCTCGTCGACGTCGGCGGCGTCGACCCGTCGCTCCTGGTGGCGGAGGGTCGCGGTGAAACGGAGCTGCGGGTCGACCCCGAACGCACGTCCAACGACAAGCAACGGAATCGCCGCATCGCGTGGGAACGAGTCGAGTGACCCCGACAACCCGCCGAACCGATCGAACCTGCCCGAAAGGACGCACGACATGCCCTGGTGGCTGACGAACATCTTCCCCGCGCTGCTGATCTGTTTCCTGGTCGGACTCCTGCTGGGACTGGTGCTCCGGTGGTGGCGCTGGCGAACCGACTCGAACGAGCTCGAGCGTCGCCAGCTCGCGGCCGACGCCGAGGCCGACCGTCTGCGGCTCCGCATCAGCACCCTCCAGTCGAGCGAAGATCGGGTGAAGTCGCTCGAGGAGGAGATGGCCGACCTCCGCCCACGGGCCGAGCAGGCGGCGATGCTGGAGGGTGAGCTGGCCAAGGCGAACGCCAGGGCCGAGGCCGTTCCCGGCCTGGAGAGCCAGATCGTCGACCTCCGTCAGCGGTCCGAACGGGTCGACGAGCTGGAGACCGAGCTGGCAGCGCTCCGCGACCGTGCCCGGGCCGTCGACCGTCTCGAGACCGAGGTTGTCGACCTCCGCGCCGATGCGCAACGGGTCGATGAGCTCGAGGTGCTCGTCGAGTCGCTCCAGGCCGAAGCATCTCGGGCTTCCGAGCTCGAGACGACCGCACATGGCCTCGTCGGGCGGGTCGACGCCGCCGACCGCGAAGTCCAGCAACTCGAAGCCCAGCTCGAGGCCGCCGCCACTGCGACGCCTGCGTTGGAGCAGCGGGTGCGCGAGCTCGAAGCAGACCTGACGATCGCCCGCGACGAGGCGTCCAAGGTGGCCGGGCTGGAGGCTGCGCTCGCCGACGCCAGCCTCGCCACGTCGTCGGCCGACGACCTGTCGGCGGAGTTGGAAGCGGTCCGGGCCGACGCCGACCGGGCCAGTGGACTCGAGACCGAGCTCGACGATGCCAGGGCCCAGATCGAGCAGCTCGCAGGGGAGCGTGACACCCTGCAGGCGACCGCAGCCCGAGCGGAACAGCTCGAGGCCGATCTGGAGAGCGCCCGTGCCGAGCTCGATGCTGCGGCTGGTCTTCGTGCCGAGTTGGATGCGGCTCGTGGCGAGCTCGATGCTGCGGCTGGTCTTCGCGCCGAGTTGGATGCGGCTCGTGTGGAGGCCGGCCGGGTGTCGAGCCTCGAGGCCGAGCTGGCCGCCGTGCGGTCGGAGGCCGAGGCTGTCCGCATCGACGCCGGCCGGGTGGCGGAGCTCGAGGCCGAGTTGGAGGCTGCCCGGTTGGATGCCGACCGGGTGGCGGGTCTGGAGGCCGAGTTGGAGGCTGCCCGGTTGGATGCCGACCGGGTCGGGGGTCTGGAGGCCGAGTTGGAGGCTGCCCGGTTGGATGCCGACCGGGTCGGGGGTCTGGAGGCGGAGCTGGATGCGGCGAGAGCCGATGTCGAGAAGATCGCGCCCCTGAGCGATCAGCTCGAGCGGGCACGATCCGACGCGGCTCGGGTCGCAGCCGATCTCGAGACAGCCCGAACCGAGGCGAGTCGGGTCGTCGAGCTCGAGAGTGAGCTCCGGGCCGTTCGCGGCGAGGCCGGCAAGGCCACCGCCTTCGAGGCGCAGATCCAGGCGCTCGAGAACCGGAACCGCGAGTTGGCGACCAGTGCCGAACAGGCGTCGATCGCGGCCGACGACCTCCGAGCCAAGCTGGATCGGGCGGAACAGACCACCGAACGGGCCAACCACGAACTCACCGAGCTCGCCGACGTACGCCGCCAACTCCGGCGGGCACAGGCCAGAGCCGAGCTCGTCGACACCCAGGACGCCACCATCCGGTCGCTCCGCACCGAGCTGGTCGACCTGCAGGCGAGACTCGAATCAGCGGCGACGGTCCAGGTCAGCGGCAAGACGGCCAAGAAGTCGAAGAAGGGCAAGAAGCGCCGCCAGAAGAGCACGACACCCACCTCGGATCCAGCCCCGACGTCAGCGAGCCAGCAATCGGGATCGTGGGAATCGGGCACGTGGCAATCGAACGGCTGGCAGTCGGGCACCACCGAGCTCGGTACGCCCGGCGCCAACCACGTCGACGACCTGAAGGTGATCCGTGGGATCGGACCGGTCATGGAGCGCACGCTCCAGTCGTTCGGGATCCAGACCTGGGAGCAGATCGCCGCGTTCACCGACGACGACATCCAGAAGGTCAACGAGGCGATCGAAGCGTTCCCCGGCAGGATCGAGCGCGACGACTGGGTCGGTGGAGCGAGAGCCCTGCTCGCCCAAGGGCACGATCCGGCGACCGACGCAGTGCAGCCACCGAGCGTCCAGCCGCTGGCCTCGATCAGCGAGCCGGCGAGCGGCACCGAGACACGGCGTCCCGTGACCGACTGGCAGGTCGGACGGACCGCTCTCGGCACACCGGGGGCGGCCCACACCGACGACCTCAAGGTCATCAGCGGCATCGGACCGGTGCTGGAGCAGGCTCTGAACGACCGTGGGATACGGAGCTGGGAGCAGCTCGCGGCCCTGACCGACGACGAGGTCGCGACCGTGAACGGTGCCATCCAGTTCCCCGGGCGGATCGAGCGCGATCGGTGGATCCCCCAGGCCACCGACCTGATCGAGCGCTTCCCGCTGACCGAGCCCTACCACCGCCCGACCAGGAAGACGTTCCTCAACGGCTCGTCCGACACCGACCCCTGGAGCTGACGGGCCGGTCCCTCGCCACGAACGCCGGCGGTCCAACCGTCACGAGCTGTAGTCGTAGAATCCTCGGCCCGTCTTGCGTCCGAGCAGGCCGGCCTCCACCATCCTCGCCAGCAGCGGTGGCGGCGCGTAGAGCTGCTCGCGGAACTCGTCGTAGAGCGACTCGGCCACCGCCTTGGTGGTGTCGAGCCCGATCAGATCGGCGAGACTCAGCGGCCCCATCGGGTGGGCGCATCCGGTGACCATCCCCTCGTCGATGTCCTCCTTCGACGCGAAGCCCGACTCGAACATGCGGATCGCCGACAGGATGTACGGGATCAGGAGGGCGTTCACGATGAACCCGGCGCGATCCTTCGAGGTGATGGCGTGCTTCTGGAGCTGTTCGACGGCGTATGCCTCGGCCCGCTGCGTGGTCTCCGGTGATGTGTGCAGCGATGTCACCAGCTCCACGAGGTTGAGGACCGGCACGGGGTTGAAGAAGTGAATGCCGATCACGCTCTCCGGCCGGCTCGTGGCCATCGCCAACTTCATGATCGGAATCGACGAGGTGTTCGACGCCAGGACAACGTCGTCGGTCTCGACCACCTTGTCGACGGCTTCGAAGAGCGCCGTCTTCGCCGCCTCGTCCTCCACGATCGCCTCGACCACCAACTGCCGGTCCGCCAGCTCGGCCACGTCGGTGCCGAAGCTCATCCGCCCCAGGACCTCCTCGACGGTCATCCCGTCGAGCTTGTTGGCGCTCGCGGCCCGATCGAGCGACTTCTCGATCCGCGACCGGCCGGCCTCGGCCGCTGCCGGATCGGCCTCGATGACCCGGACATCCATCCCGGCCCGAGCCGACACCTCTGCGATGCCAGAGCCCATCAGGCCCGCACCCACCACGCCGACGCGGGAGATCGTCAAGTCAGTTGCCATGGCGACAACACTGCCCCCGCCTCGACCGGATTTCCAACGCTTCGGGCCGGGTTGCATCGCCGCCGCGGAACGATCTGTCCCAGGCGACTCCCCAGCCACCGCTAGATTCAACCCGATGACACCCGAGGAGTTCCGCACCGCCGGTCACGAGTTGATCGACTGGATCGCCGACTACCGATCGAGGTTGGAGGATCTCCCGGTGCGCTCACCGGCCGGGCCCGGCGAGACCGGGGCCAAGCTCCCCGCCGAGGCACCGGACGGGCAGGTCCCCTTCAGCTCGCTCCTCTCGGACCTCGATCGGGTGGTCGTTCCCGGGATGACCATGGTCCAGCATCCGATGCACTACGGCTGGTTCCCGTCGAACGCATCGCTGGCGTCCGTGCTCGGCGACCTCGCGTCGTCGGGGCTCGGCGGGCTCGGCATCTCGTGGGAGAGCTGCCCCGCCCTGACCGAGGTCGAGGAGGTGACGTGCGAGTGGCTGCGTCGGCTCACCGGCCTGTCCGATGCGTGGTCGGGCACGATCCACGACACCGCGTCGACTGCGTGCCTGGTCGCCCTCCTGGTGGCCCGCGAGCGGGCAACCGATCACAGCCAGGTGCGAGGCGGCCTCGGGGGTGAGTCGACGCCGCCCGTCGTCTACACGACCGAACAGGCCCACTCGTCGGTTCGGAAGGCGGCGCTCCTCGCCGGCTATGGCGCGGCCAACCTCGTGACGGTCGGCCACGACCCGCACACCTTCGCCATGGATCCCGAGGCGCTCGCGGTCGCCATGGCAGCCGACGATCGCAACGGCCGTCGACCGGCAGCGGTGGTGGCAACCGTCGGCACCACCGGCACGACCGCGATCGACCCGGTCCCCGCCATCGTGGCGATCGCCGCCCGACACGGGGCATGGGTCCATGTCGATGCGGCGATGGCCGGCTCGGCGATGCTGCTGCCCGAGATGCGGCACCTGTTCGACGGCGTCGAGGACGCCGACTCGCTGAGCTGGAACCCGCACAAGTGGATGGGCACCATCCTCGACACGTCGCTCTTCTACGTGCGGGACGTCGAGCACCTGGTGCGGGTCATGTCGACCAATCCGAGCTACCTTCGCTCGGCCGAGGACGACGAGGTCACCCAGTTCCGCGATTGGGGCGTGCCGCTCGGGCGTCGGTTCCGGGCGCTGAAGCTCTGGTTCCACCTCGCCATCGACGGGGTCGAGGACATCAAGGACCGTCTCCGTCGGGACCTCGACAACGCCCGCTGGTTGCACGAGTCGGTGGCGGCCACCCCGGGGTGGCGGGTGGTCGCGCCGGTCCCGTTGCAGACGGTCTGCGTGCGCCACGAACCGGACGGACTCACCGCTGACGAGATCGACGATCACAACCGGGCGTGGGTCGACCGGTTGAACCGATCGGGTCGAGCCTTCCTCACCCCGGCCCAGGTCGACGGCCGCTGGATCGTGCGGGTGTCGGTGGGGGTGGAGTCCACCGAGCGTCGACACGTCGAGCAGCTGTGGGAGCTGATGCAGTCGTCGGCGAGCCCGGCATGAGCGGGCATCGGCCCCCCGTGCGCCTGATCGCCTCCGATCTCGACGGCACGCTGCTGCGGTCCGATGGCACGGTGTCGGACCGCACGCTGGCATCGATCGAGGCCGCCCGACGCGCCGGTGTGGAGTTCGTGCCGGCCACCGGTCGTCCCCGGCTCATCTCCCGGGACGTGATGAAGCGTCTTCCCTTCCTGAACCACTGGGTCTTCGCCAACGGGTCGATCACGTGGCATCTCGGCCGCGACGAACTGGTCCGCGGGTTCTGGATCGAGACGAAGCTCGCCCGTGAGCTGATCGTCAGGATGCGGGAGCGGCTACCGAACGCGGGTTTCGCCGTGGAGTTCGAGGACGACGTCGCCTTCGAAGCGGGTTTCGAGGACGTCGTCCCGATCGTGCCGACGAACGACCCGACCGTCGATCTCGTCGACCGGATCGATCGGCGGGTCCAGAAGATCCTCGTGTTCGACACGAGTGCATCGATCGACGAGCTGTTCACCGCGGTCGTCAACGTCGTCGGCGACGACGGTGTCGCCAGCTATTCGGGCCTGAGCTTCATCGAGCTCGCAGCGGGGGAGATCACGAAGGCGACCGGTGTCTCGCTGCTCGCCGCCGACCTCGGCATCACCGTCGACGAGGTCGCGGCGTTCGGCGACAACCACAACGACGTCGCCCTGTTGGCATGGGCGGGTCGCTCCTACGCCATGGACCACGCGACCGAGGACGCCAAGCGGGCGGCCGGGGAGACGATCGGCTCGAACGACGACGACGCGGTGGCCGACAAGATCGACGAGCTGCTGGCCGAGGTCGATTGATCAGTCCTCGGCGCGGCGCAGCGCTTCGGCGATCGCCTCGATGCCGGAGATACTGCTGATGAGCCCCAGGTGCGACGCCGCGACCTCCACGCTGTGCGCCGCCTGCTCCTGGGACATGCGCCAGTCGACGATGCCGTCGGTTCGGGACCAGATCGAGACGAAGTCCACGTCTGCGGGGAACGGGAGGGCGCGGTCGTCGTCGACGGCCTGCTCTCGGTCGGGATCGACCTCGCCGAACGCACCAGCCCGCCACGCCCGGTCGAGCAGCTCGGCCGGGATCTTCACCACCACGAACGGCGGATACTTGATCTGCAGCGGGGTGCCGATGGCGATGACCTGGGCGACCCGCTCGGGATGCCGGACGGCCAGCACGCGGGCGAACTGACCACCTCGGCTGTGCCCGATCGTGTGGACCCGTCGACCGTGGCGCTCGGCGAGCGCGAACAGGTCGGCTTCCGCCGCTTCGACACCGTGGTAGGCAGGACCGGAGTTTCGACCCACCCCGGCGATGGTCGCCTCCCACCCGGCCGCTCGCAGGACCCGAACCAGGGGCTCGGCCGTCTTCCGCCCGGCCATGAAGCCGGGGATGACGAGCAGCGGGCGTCCCTCCCCGGGGGGCACGCCCACGCCCGCCCACAGCGGACTCCGCTGCAGTGCCCGCAACTCGAAGGGGCGTCTCACCTCCAGGTGGAAGGGACGGCCGAACCAGTGGGCGAGACGCTTGACCACGAACGCGTCAGTTCCAGAAGCGGAACAGGTCCCAGCCGTCGAGTGCGAGGTCACCACCGACCGAGAACACCTCGAACAGCGCGAGGATCGCGTCCCAGAACAACCGCTGCGCCGTCGGGACGTAGAACAGCACGCCGATCAGGATGAGGATGCCCCACTGGCTGACGGGGGCCAGGAGCTGGCGGAGGTCGTGGGGGAGGTGCGGCTCGAGCGCCCCGTAGCCGTCGAGCCCCGGCACCGGCAACATGTTCAACACGAACGCCACGACCTGCAGGAAGCCGAGAAACGCCAGCGCCGGGACCAGCACCGGGTAGTCGGCCTCGGTGATGAGGCCGAGCGTCAGTGGGAGGAGGCACGCCGCGGCGAAGAGGAGGTTCGCGAAGGGGCCGGCGAGCGACACCAGCGACACCGTCGCCGGCGAGCGCAGCGCTCCTCGGTTGATCCAGACCGCACCGCCGGGCAGGCCGATACCACCGATCACCACGATCAGGAGCGGCAGCGCGATCGACGTCAGCGGGTTGGTGTAGCGGCGGGGGTCGAGGGTGAGGTAGCCCTTCGCGACGACCGAGTGGTCGCCGCCCCGCCAGGCGGTGAAGGCATGGGCGAACTCATGAAGAATCAATGACAGGATCCAGCCGGCGAGCACGAACACGAAAACTGCGATTCCGCTATCGACCGGCAGCGCCACGCACAGCCACGCACCGACAACGGTGGCCAGAACGACCAGGAAGAACATCGGGCTGGGGCGGACCGAACCGGTCCGTCCGCTCGCGGTGTGGAGCGCGTTCACCCACGCCAGGGTACTCGTCGGGTCGTTCACTCCTTGCCGGACGGGCCCGAGCCGGGTCGCGGCCATCGCCGCAGGAGGGGTGATGTCATCACCGATAGCGATGGCACTTCAGCGGGAACGATGGACAAGCCTCTGGGGCTTCGTTAACCTTTCAGTAACCTATGAAGGCATGCCGCACCACAGATGCCGACCTCGACGCCACGGCACACGTCGCCGCGTCGAGCGCTTCGAGGGTGCGGGGCGTCGTCCAAGGGATTGCCTCGATCCGGGATTGTGTGTGATGCGTCTTCGTGAGGGGCCATCGTTGGCAGAACCAGCGATGGCAGAAGGTGTGGCGCTCTGGGTGAGTCCTGAGTTCGACGGGAACTCAACAGCTGTCTAACGGCGGAGTTGGATGCGAAAATGGACATAGCAGAAATGGCTATTGGGGCTGCAGTTGGAATCCTCGTGGGTTGCTTCTTCGTCTGGCTCCTCGATCGCCGTCACCAGAAGACCATCAAGAAGTTGGTCGAGAGCCGCAAGAAGATCGAACGGCAGCGCACCCAGGCTGTCAACGACCTCTTCGCCTACCGCTCGGGGGAGAAACCCGAGTCGAGGGTGAGCGATCGGCGCCCGCCCAGCGCGATCCCCTCGGAGAACGAGTTGATGCAGCAGAACTCGGAGCTCCAGGCCGAGATCTCCTCCCTCCGCACCTTGATCGCGCGGGCTGACGGCGCGCTGACCGCCGCTCGTCGCAAGCGCGACGAGCACGAAGCGGAGATCGCCCGGCTCCGCGCCCTGGTCGACTCCGGCGCCAACGTGATCGACCTCCGGCCCGACGAGGTCCCGGTCGCCCGTTCCGGCATCTGACCGGGGCGTGATCATGGGCGGCAGGCGAACGGCTGTTCGGCGCGACCGTCGGGATGGTGGCAGCGCATCAGCGACGATGCGAAGATAGGCCGCTATGTCCAAGACCGTTGCGATCCTCAATCAGAAGGGCGGCGTCGGCAAGACCACGCTGACCCTCGGACTCGCCTCCGCGGCGTGGGCGAAGGGGACCCGGCTTCTCGTCGTCGACCTCGACGCCCAGGCCAACGCGACCTGGACGCTCGGCGTCGACCCGTCCCTCGCGAACCTCGGGACCGGCGATGCGTTGCAGGCCAACCGGACCGGGGCGGCGGGCGAGATGATCGTCGAATCCGGTTGGGGGAGCGGTGTCTGGCTGCTCCCCGCGGCTGGCGACCTCACCGACCGGGAGGCCGATCCTCGCAACGCCGCCGGACGGCGCCGCCTGGCGAAGGCTCTGAAGGGTGTCGCCGACGGCTTCGACCTCGTGCTGATCGACTGTGCGCCGTCGCTCGGCCTCAACACGACCAACGGCCTCGCGGCAGCCGACGGTGCCCTGCTCGTGGTGGAGCCGTCGGTCTTCGGGCTCCGCGGTGTGGGGCCGGCCCTCGACCTCATCGAGGAGGTCTGGTCGGCCGACAACAGCGATCTCGACCTGTCCGGGGTGGTCCTGAACCGGGTGCCCGCCGTGTCGTCAGCCGCCCGGGACCGGATCGAGGAGCTCGAGAAGATGGTGGGCACCTCGAGCGTGTGGAGCCCGCAGCTACCCCAACGGGTGCTCGTCAACCAGGCCCACCACGAGCGGGCACCGATCCACTCGTTCGGCTCCCAGGGCAGGGAGCTGGCATCGATGTTCGACGAGCTCCTCGCGAAGACGGTCGCCTCGGTCGACTGACCACACCGTGCACGAGGCCCGCCGCCGGAGCACGTCGCCCACCCGTCGCGACCCGTCGTCGCTCGGGCGGACGTCCGCGCCCCCGCCGGGGGGTCGCGGTGCGAGGTTCATCAGGCTGCTCATCGCGTCGATGGCGGTGCTCGCCATCGGTCTCGGTGTCGTCGCCGTGTCGACGGCGTCGGCTCGCTCGGTCGAGGCGGTCAGCCCGACCGAGCCGTTGGTTCGCCCCGAGGAGGGCGAGGTCTGGCGGCTCTATCTCGCTGCGCTGGGCCGCCGCCCCGACCCGGACGGCTTCGGCTACTGGGTGGCGGAGCGGGTCGAGGGGGTGCCGCTGCGGGTCGTCGCCGACAACTTCCTCGCCAGCCGTGAGTTCGAGGTCCGGTTCGGGGCGACGTCCGACCGTGAGTTCGTCGACCTCGTGTACCGCCATGTGCTCGGTCGAGCAGGGGACCCGTCCGGCGCCGACTACTGGCATGGGGTGCTCGCCGGCGGTCACCCCCGTGCCGACGTCGTGCTCCTCTTCGCCGAGTCCGACGAGCACCGTGTCGCCTCCGGGACGGTGTTGCCGCTCCTGCCGCCGTTCGCTCCCGTCGTGCGGTCGGTGCTCCCCGACGAGCTCGGTGACACGTGGCGCCCCGGCTGCCCCGTCGATCCCGACGACCTCCGGACCGTCGAGCTCGACCACGTCGGCCCAACCGGCGAGCATCGCCGAGGTCGCCTCGTGGTGCACCGCGACGTCACCGCCGACATCGCGGCGGTCTTCGCCGAGCTGTACGCCGCCCGCTTCCCGATCGCATCGATGGTGCCCATCGCCGACCACGGGGGTGACGACGACGCCTCGATGGCGGCGGGGAACACGAGCGCCTTCAACTGCCGGACCGTGACCGGCGGCTCGGTCTGGTCACGTCACGCCTACGGCCGGGCGGTGGACCTCAACCCGATCCAGAATCCGTACGTGAACGGCGATGCCGTTCTTCCCCCCGCCGGGACCGACCACGTCGACCGTTCGCGGTACCACCCGGCGATGATCCGTCGAGGCGACGTCGTCACCCGAGCCTTCGCCGACCGCGGCTGGCGTTGGGGAGGCGACTTCACCAGCCTGGCCGACTACCAGCACTTCCAGCGGTAGGCGTCGGCAACACGCAGCGAGAGGCAGGCGGTAGGGTGTCGGGCGATGGGGAGGCTCGGCGACGTACTGCGCGGTGGACCGGGGTGGGCGCACCGCCTTCGCTTCCCGTTCGGCATCGCGATCAACCTCCTGATCATCGGTGCGGCCCTGTCGGCCTACTCCGCCTCGCGGAGCGACGACGGCGCCCTCGAACTGGTGCCGGGGACGGGCCAGGCAGCATGCCGATGCCGATGCCGATGCCGATGCCGATGCCGATGCCGATGCCGATGCCGATGGCGGTGTGGGGTCATCACTGCAGGGCGACGGGACCACGGCGGCGCGACCCGAGCCCGACGACACGGCCGATGCGAGCAGGGCCTCGGGCTCCTACCCCTCGACCGGTGAGTCGACCCCGCCCGCCGCTCCGGGCGCCGCGCCACCTGGTGGTGGGCCATCGGGTACTGGACCATCGGGTGCATCGGCGGGCATGTTGCCGTCGCCTGCCGCTCCGGTACCGGCACCCGTTGCTCCCCGATCGGCCGGGGCGGGCACCGGCTCCGGCACCGGCCGATCCGCCGCCGCCAGCAGCACCACGGCTCACCCGATCCAGGTCGCGACTCCTGAGGAGACCACGTCCGAGCGATCGACGAGCTCCGCCTCCACGTCGCCACCTCCCACCGTCCGCCCGGCCACTGCGCCGACCGCCATCCCGTCGCCGACCACGACGGCACCGACCGCGCCGCCGACCACGGCGCCAACCACTGCGGCGCCGACGACCCCACCAACCACCGTGGCGCCGCCGATCGTGGCGGCGCCACCGGCGTGCGACGTCCAGGTCGGTTGGAACGCGTATGCCGGGGTGGAGATCCGCGACCGGAACCGGGCCTGGGCCCCCGGCTACGTCTTCTACGGGCACTCGGGCGACGTCATCGTCCGGACCGCCGACCTCGGCCCGCCCGACGACACCACGAACCCGGACCGGAACCAGATCGAGTGGACGTCCCACCGGTACGGCTTCGAGGAGAGCGACGTGTACTCGGTGGCAGCCGAGGACGGCGCCGGCAACGTGTCGGCGCGAGTCACGTGCAGCCGACGGAGGGTCTGAGTGGCCCCCTGAGCCCGAGATCGCGTTCGCCGATCGGTTCGAGCTCGGACGCGACCGGACGAAACGTCGATCGAAGCGCCACATTCGGCCCGACAGCGGCCATGCTGGTGGCGTGCGTGTCGTGATCGTCGGTGCTGGTGAGGTCGGCTGGTTCTTGGCGCAGCGGCTGCGTGGCGAGGGGTTGGATGTCGCCGTCGTCGAGACCGATCCGACGAGAGCCGAAGCGCTCGGTTCGGAGCTCGACGTGCAGGTGGTCACCGGGAGTGGTTCGAGTCCCACCGACCTGCTCGCGGCCGGCATCGAACGGGCCGAGCTCCTCGCTGCGGTGACCCAGATCGACGAGGTGAACCTGATCGCCTCGCTGCTGGCGAAGGAGCACGGCGTCGACACCACGATCGTGCGGCTCGAGAACGCGGAGCTGCGGGGACACGCTGGCGCCTATCTCCGGCGGGCGGCCGGGGCCGATGTCGTCGTCGATCCGGACGCCGACACGGCCGACGAGATCCTCGAGCTCGTGCACACCACCGGAACCGACGAGGTGTATCCGATGGCGAACGGTGAGCTGTCCGTGATCGGCGCGGTCATCGCCGAGACGTCGCCGCTCGCCCACCGTCACCTGGAGGAGATCGGCCGCTCGATGGAGCCGAACTGGAACTTCCTGTTCGGGGCGGTCACGCGGAACAACAAGACCGTCGTGCCCCGGGGTGACCAGGAGCTCCTCCCCGGCGACCACGTCCGGGTGATCTGCAAAGCGTCGGCCAAGGACGAACTACTCGAGCTGCTCGGAATCGAGGGCTCGAACGCCAGCAGGGTGATGATCCTCGGCGGGGGAGCGGTCGGGAGCCGGGTGGCCGAGCGCCTCGCCGACGAGGGTGCCGACGTGGTGCTGATCGAACGCGATCGGGATCGAGCGGAAGCCCTCGCCCGCCGCCTGCGACGCGTCGTGGTGATCCAGGGCGAAGCGACCGACACCGAGCTGTTGCTCGACGAGGCCGTCGGCGACATGGACGCGGTGATCGCGGCCACCGGCGAAGACGGGTCGAACGCGCTCGCCTGCGCCTTCGCGATCTCGGAGGGAGCCGTCTACACGATGGTGGTGCTCCACTCGTTGGCGTTGCTCCCGTTGGTTCGTCGATTCGGGGTCGATGCCGCGCTGAGCCCGAGGACGGCATCGGCCAACGCCGTGCTGCGACGGGTCCGGGGTGGCGCCGCCGCCGTCAACACGTTCCTCGAGAGCGACTCGGAGGTCGACGAGATCGAGATCGCACCCGGCAGCAAAGCCGACGGTGCGGTCGTGGCCGACCTCCATCTCCCGCACGACATCCTGATCGGTGCGGTGAGCCGCTCCGACGCACCGGCCGAGATCGTGCGCGGCACCACCGAGCTGCGGGCCGGCGACCACATCGTGGTGTTCGGTCGGCCGAAGGCGATCTCGGCCGCGAAGCCGATCTTCACCGGATGACGGTCGAGGTCGAGAAGGCGACGCGATTCAGGCCGGAGGACATCCGGGGAACGGGGAGGGCCCGGTCCGAGCACCTGGTCCTCCACGTCGTGGGGCTGGCGGTCGCGGTGTGCGGTATCGGCATCCTGGTCGGCGCCGCCGTCGATCGCATCGACGGCGGTCCCGACGTTCGGGCGCTGTTCGTCACCGGTGTCGTGGCGACCGTCGTCGGACTGGTCTTGTGGCGACTCACCGTCGTCCCGACCCGCATCGCCCGGTTGGACGTGTTCGTCACGGTCACCATGTCGTGGGTCGCCATCGCTGTCGTCGGTGCGGTTCCCTATCTGGTCACCGGCACGGTGACCAGCGTGATCGACGCCCTCTTCGAGTCGGTGTCGGGGTTCACGACCACCGGGTCGACCGTGCTGCGTCCGATCGAGGACGCGTCGGCCGGTGTCCTCTTCTTCCGGGCGATCTCCCAGTGGCTTGGCGGCATGGGCGTGATCGTGCTCGTGGTGGCCGTGCTGCCCACGGTCGGCGTGGGCGGGATGGATCTGCTGGAGGCGGAGGCGCCAGGGCCCACGGGCGAGCGCCTCACCCCGCGGGTGGCCCAGACCGCTCGCCGGTTGTGGGGGGTGTACGTGGGGGTCACGGTCCTGTTGGTGGTGGCCTACTTCGCGGCGGGGATGTCCCTGTACGACGCATTCGCCCACAGCCTCACCACGGTGTCCACCGGGGGATTCTCCCCCCACACGGCGTCGATGGCCTACTTCGAGTCGGCCCTGATCGAGTGGATCGCGATCGTCGGGATGTTCGTCGCAGGCTCGAGCTTCACCCTGCTCTACAAGCTGCTTCGACGGAACCCCACGCCGCTGCTCCGCTCGGCCGAGTTCCGGTTGTACGTGCTCCTCGTCATCACCGCCACCGTCGTCGTGCTGATCGTCTCCGACGGTGTGCCCCGCGACGCCACCGGGCTGCGTCAAGCGCTGTTCACCGTGCTGGCGATCGTGACCACCACCGGATTCGGCCTCGTCGACTTCGGGAGCTGGGCCCAGGCGGCACAGGCGATGCTCCTGATCCTCATGCCCGTCGGGGCGATGGCCGGATCGACCGCCGGCGGGGTGAAGATGATCCGGGTGCTGGCCGTGGCCAGCGTCGCCCACCGGGAATCGCTGCGCCAGCTCCATCCGCGGATGATCCGGCCCGTACGCATCGGTGATGGTGTGCTCGACGATCAGCTCGCCAACAAGGTCCTCGGCTTCCTCGTCCTGGCGTTGGCCGCGTTCGGTGGCGCTGGCCTGCTGATCGCGCTGTCGGGAGCCGACATGATCACCGCGTTCTCCGCCGCCGCCACGTTGTTCGGCAACGTGGGACCGGGCCTCGGCGATGTCGGACCGACGGGCGACTTCCTCAACATCTCGCCGTTCGCCCGCCTGGTCGGGATCGGCGCGATGCTGCTGGGCCGGCTCGAGATCTATCCGATCCTGCTGGCCCTCGTCGCCCTGCCGCTCCACCGGCCCCGCTACTGGTATCGCCGTCTCGTCCGAAACACGAGACCAATCGAGCAGGACTCGCGCTGGGAGGCGGACTCGGGGACGGACTGAGGGTTCGCCCGGCGCCTGGCCACCGACAACTGACCGACAGGCTCACCTCCATCGGTGGAGGGCTCGACGGTGGGAGCGGACTGGCGATGGCCGAATCGCGGGCCGGCGGGTAGGTTCGCACCGTGACCAACGCAGAATCAGGCAACCCACTCAAGACGGCGTGGCAGGCGGACGAGTCGACGCTCGGCCTGTGGATCTCGACGGGCAACGCGTCGACCGCGGAGATCCTCGGCGATGTCGATTTCGACTACATCAACATCGACTTCCAGCACGGTCTGATCGACTACACCGATGCGGTGCCGGTGATGCAGGCGCTCGTCCAGACCGATGCCGTGGTGACGTGTCGGGTGCCGTGGAACGAGCCGGGCATCATCGGCAAGGTCCTCGACGCCGGAGCGATGGGGGTCATCATCCCGATGGTGAACACCGTGGCCGAAGCGGAGGCCGCCGTGCGCGCGTGCCGCTACGCCCCCCAGGGGGCACGCAGCTTCGGCCCGATCCGGGCAGCCCGGCTGTTCGGCGCCGACTACGCCGCCAGGGCCAATGACGAGATCGTGTGCATCCCGATGATCGAGACCGCCGAGGCGATCGGCAACCTCGACGCGATCCTCGACGTCCCCGGGATCGACGCGGTGTACATCGGCCCGGCCGATCTGAGCATCAGCCTCGGCCTGCCCCCGGGCACCGACAATGACGACCCGTCCTTCGACGACGCGCTCACCAAGGTGCTCGATGGCTGCAGGGCCCGGGGCATCGCCGCCGGTATCCACTCCGATCCGCGGGTGGCGCCGAAGCGTCTGGAGCAGGGCTTCAAGATGGTGACCGTCACCTCCGACACCCAGGCGGCAGCAGCCGGCGCCCGCGCCGCGCTGAAGACCGTCCGGGGCGCAGCCAAGGGCGGCGACTCCGGATCGTCGATGTACTGAGCCCGCCCCAACGGCGCACACCGGTGCCAGACACATCGTGCGCAGTGGCGCCGACCCCCGCACGATGTGTCTGGCACCGGTGTGCGGGTGTCAGGTCAGTGGCGGGACGCGCCAGTCGACCGGTTCGCGGCCGGCGGCCACCAGGGCCTCGTTCGCTCGGGAGAACGGCTTCGAGCCGAAGAACCCGCGGTGGGCCGACAGCGGTGAGGGATGGGCCGACTCGATCACCACGTGCCGGCTCAGGTCGACGAGCTGCTTCTTCCGCCGAGCCGACGCCCCCCACAGGATGAACACCACGGTCTCCGGCTTGGCGTTGACCGCCCGGATCACCTCGTCGGTGAAGGTCTCCCAGCCCTTCTTCTGATGCGACGCAGCCTGGTGGGCGCGGACGGTCAGCGTGGCGTTGAGGAGCAGCACGCCCTGCTCGGCCCAATGGGTGAGGGAGCCATGGCCTGGTGGCGGCGCGCCGACATCGGCCTCGAGCTCGGTGAAGATGTTCTCCAGCGACGGTGGCGGCGGCACCGGCGGCCGGACCGAGAAGCACAGGCCGTGGGCCTGCCCCGGGCCGTGGTAAGGATCCTGGCCGAGGATCAGGACCTTCACCTCGGCGAAGGGCGTGAGATGGAGCGCGGCGAACACCTCGTCGTGTGGCGGGTAGACCTCGTGGCGGCTGCGCTCGGCTGCGACGAACTGCTGGAGCTCGGGCCAGTACGGCTTCTCGAACTCGGCCCGCAAGATCGGGTTCCAGTCAGTTTTTGGCATCGGATGATCCTACGCTCAGGGGGTGCGTTCGTCGTACGTGTCCATCGTTGTCAGTCCCATGCGCCTGGGGGCAGAGCGCCACGACCGACCCGATTCATGATCGTCCGCGCCCTCACGGCGGCGATCGTCTCGCTGCTGATCGCCGCCTCCTGCGGTCAGCCCGCATCGACCGACGATGACGCTGCGGCGGCGCCCGAGTCGACGGCCGGGACGGTAGCGGCCGATCCATCGGACGCGGACACGGATGGTTCGACGGTCTCCGGGGGCGAGGGGACCGCCACCGAGGTCGCGGCCGCACAGGCCCGCGACCTCGAAGCGCTGCTGGCCACCCTCACCCTGGAGCAGAAGGTCGGGCAGCTGTTCATGGCCGTGGTGGCCGGAAGCGACGCCGCCACCGTGAGCACCTCCGAGGGTGACGTCAACGAACGCGACTTCGGGTACCGGGCGCCGATCGACATCGTCTCGGCGTACCACCTCGGCGGCGTGATGTACCTCGGCCCGAACATCGTCACCGCCGACCAGCTCGGCTCGATGTCGACCGACCTGCAGCAGGCCGCCCGCGGCGACACCGGCATCGGCCTCCTCATCGCCGTGGATCAGGAGGGCGGGCGGGTGAACCGCATCACCGACGGCGTCACGGTGTTCCCCCCGGCGGCGCTCCTCGCCGGCGACGACGCAGCCGTGCTCGAGGCCGGGTACCTCACGGGACGCCAGGTGTACGGGCAGGGCATCAACGTGGTCCTGGCTCCCGTCGCCGACCTCACCGACCCGAACGCCAGCGGTGCGATCGGGAACCGGTCCTACGGCACGGACCCCGTCGAGGTCGCGGCGATGGTCCGGGCCGCGGTGGGAGGCCTCCAGCGGTCGGGCGTGGCCGCCGCGGTCAAGCACTGGCCGGGTCACGGCTCCACCGAGATCGACAGCCACTTCAACCTCCCCATCCTCGACATGTCCGAGGAGGACTGGCTCGGCCGCGATCGCGTCCCGTTCGAGGCTGCGGTCGACGAGGGGGTCGCCATCGTCATGGTCGGCCACCTCGTGCTCCCCGCCGTCGATCCCGACGGGCTTCCCGCCACCATCTCGCCCGCCCTCATCCGCGACCAGCTCCGGACCGAGCTCGGCTTCGACGGCGTGGTCATGACCGACTCGCTCGTCATGCAGGCTGTCGACAATCTCGACCCCGCCGACCTGGCCGTCCAGTCGATCGCCGCCGGTGCCGACATCATGCTCCAGCCCGAGGACCTCCCGGCGGCCTACGCAGCGCTCGTCGACGCCGTCGCCACCGGCGCGCTGGCGGAGGGCCAGCTCGACGAGGCGGTGCTGCGCGTCCTCCGGCTGAAGGATCAGCTCGGGTTGCTCCCCCCGGTCGAGGAGACCGACGGCTCCGGCGCCGACGACGCCGGCCGGGCCGACGGCGGTGACGACGGGACGTCCTGATCGTCCCGCGGCTTGGGCGGTCCGAGGAGGGTGAGCCCCAGCCCGACCAGGCCGAGCACTGCGACGATCCGGAACGACCACCGCCAGCCGGCGAGGAACGCATCGCCGGCCCCGGCGGATCCGGCGATCTCGCCCAACGGCACGTCGAAGCCGCGGCTCGCCATCACGCCGACCACGACGGCTGCCGCCACCGCCTGACCCACCACACTGCCCATGTTCCGGATGAGGTTGGTCAGCGCCCCGACCACCCCGTGTTGCCGGGCGGCGACCGCGCCCATGATCGAGCTGTTGTTCGGAACGTTCCACGTCCCCAACGAGAAACCGATGGCGAACATCATCGGCATGATCACCGTCAGCGGCGTCGACCGGTCGAACATGGAGAAGCCGATCGCCATCGCCACGAGCAACGTGAACCCGGCGGCGCTGAGCCCACGGCTCCCGACCCGGTCGGACAGGCGGCCCGAGAACTGGGCTGCCGTCCCCATGCCGGCCGAGTTGAGGAACAGCACACCGGCGGCCTCCGCCGCACTCATCGAACGGAGGCTGATGAGCAGCACCGGGGTGAGGAAAAAGACCACCGTTGCGCCCATGAACCCGGCGAATCGGGCACCGACGGCGAGGCTGAAGGTGCGGTTGGTGAACAGCGAGAGGTCGAGCATGGGCTCGCCCGCTCGCCGCTCCCACCGGATCCACAGCCCGAAGAGGAGGATGACCGCCCCGCCGCCGGCGAGGATCGGAAGCGACAGCCAGGGCAGAGCCTGCGGGTTGTTGAGGGTGAGGACGAGCACCGTGACCGTCGCCGCCGACAGGGCGGCACCGGGCCAGTCGAAGCGGGGTCGGACGGCTCGGTCGTCGGCATCACCCGATTCCACGAGATCCGGGTCGAGGACGAGCCAGGCGGCGATGAACGCGATCGTGATCGGGATCAGCAACAGCAGGAAGAGCGCCTCCCATGGCAGGACCTGCAGGATGAGCCCACCGACGATCGGACCCGACGCCCCGCCGATGGCGACCGCCGTGGTCTGGGCCCCGATCGCCTTGCCCCGCTCCGCCTCCGGGAACACCGCGACCACCATCGAGGTTCCCACCGACTGGCCCATCGCGTTCCCGACCGACATGAGGACCCGGGCCGCGATGAGGAGCCCGAAGGTGGGAGCGAGCGCCACCGCGAGGGCTCCTGTGCCGAACAGCGACAGGCCGATCAGGTGGATCCGACGCCGTCCGACCATGTCGGCCACCCGGCCCATCGGCAGCATCAGGGAGCTGATCGTGAGGGACTGGGCGATCACCACCCACGAGACGACCCGGAGCGTGATGCCGAAGTCGTCGGCGATCGACGGCAGGGCCACGAACACCATGCTCATCGCCGCGACGTTCGTGACGAACGCGACACCGATCGCGGCAAACGACCGCCACTTCGACCGGTGGCGCCGATCGTCGGCCACCTGTCGTGTCGATCGCAGGGTTCGGTCGGGCGACGTTCCCGGATCGGCCGCTCGGTTGGTCACCCACTGAAGCTAGCCCGCCCCAGAGGGGAGGACCCAGGGCGGGCGGTCAGCCGAACGGCGCCGGTATCGCCCCGGTCATCAGCCGCACGACCCAGATCGCCAACAACGCCATCGCGTTCGCGGTGAGCAGGTGGGTCTGCCATCGCTCGAGGAGGTACCTCGACCGCCGCCGGTCGACGACCGACCACGCGCCGACGGCCACGATCTGGGCGATCGCCAACAGGAGATACGGGTGCTGGCGCCAACTCGCAGCCACACCACCTCGCAGGAGCGCCCCCGTCGCTCTGGTCAGACCACAGCCGGGGCAGTAGCCGCCGGTGCATCGACGGAACGGGCACAGCACGATGCCGTCGCCGTCCTGCGATGCGGTCAGGCCGAGCGCGGCGACAGCGCCGAGCCCGGCCAGGGCGTGAAGCCGGCGGTCGACCGTCGTAGCGCGGGTCAACATGCCGGCGATCGTGCCGGTACGGCGCGCTCCGGCAGGGGCGTGGGGTGCGCCGACCGTCATGGTGACGCCGCCACCGACAGGGCGACCGCACCGATGTAGAGCACGATGAAACCGGCCCAGATGACGGTGCCGATGATGCCGACCACGAAGCCTGCCTGGGCGGTGCCCTGCTGCGCAGGGTCGACCTCGCCCCGCCGGATCGCGTTCACCTCGGACCGGCCCATCAGCATCCCGACGATCGACAACGGGCCGCAGCAGAGCAACCCGACGATCGACAGGACCAAGGCGGTGGTGGCTTGACTCGACTTCGGATACGGCGACACCCCGTACTGCGGCCAGCCGTGGCCCCCGGGGCCGTACGGCTGCTGACCGTACGGTTGTTGGCCGTACTGTGGCGCCGAACCTTGGTGGGGCTGACCGTACGGGGGTTGACCGTACGGCGGTTGATCGAACGGGGGTTGACCGTAGGGGTCGTGGCCCTGGCCGGCCGGCGAGCCGTACTGCGGCTGACCGTGGGGGTCGTGGGGGGACGGGTCGCCGGGGTCGCCCCATGGCGAGGGCTGCGGGGGGACGCCCTGGGGCGACTGGCTCCAATCGGGGTACGACGGGTAGCCGGCGTGTTCGTCGCCGCTTCCCGGCTCCGGATTCGATGGCGGAGTGAAGTCGCTCATTGCAGCCCCTGCACCGCCTGAGCGTAGCTCGGGGCCAGGGTCACGGGGCCGCGGGCTCGAGGAGCTTCCGTCGAAGCCGGTCGGCAGCGTCGGGGAGACCACAGGGGCCGGCCAGGTAGTCGACGGTGGACCCGTGGGTGTCGTCGATCCACTGCATCGCCCGTAGGAGCGCCGGTCCCGGCGCGGAGAGGGCGGGCCGGAACCGCTCGACATCGAGGCCGCGCGCAGCGAAGACGGGCCGCAGGTCGCTCATGCGTCGTTCCGCCCGGTACTCGTTCGAGAGCGTGAAGTCTCGCAGCACGTCGGCGTCGTCGACGCCCAGCGTTCGCAACACCAGCATCGCCAGGAGTCCCGTGCGGTCCTTGCCGGCGGTGCAGTGGAACAGGGCCGGCGCCTCGCCCGTGACGGCTTCGATCGCCGCGCCGAACTCGGCGGCGTGGTCGATGAGGAACGTCACGTAGCTCTCACCGACGTCGTCGTCGGTGATGTCGTCGAAGTCGCCGTCGAGCGCACGTTCGATGAACGACCGTTGGTCCGCCAGATCGCCACCCATCGGGATCGACAGGTGGTCTGCCACGCCGGGCCACAGTTGCGAGGGATGCTCGGCCGCCTCCCGCTCGTAGCGCAGGTCGACGACGGTGGCGATGCCCAGCCGCTCGAGCACACGGTGGTCGGCGGGGCTCAGATCGCTCAGCCGGTCCGACCGGTACAGTCGGGCTCGTACCACGACCTGATCGCCGGACGCCGTTGGCCAACCGCCCAGGTCCCGGAGATTGAGCGTTCCCTCGAGCGCGATCAGGGAGCCGGGCGGAGGGGCGGTTGCACCGTCAGCCGGCCCTGGCTGGGTCACGCTGCTGCTACGGGGCGACCGTGGTCGACGATGACGTCGAGGTGGTCGACGAGGTCTCGCCGTTCGTTATCGGCGGTGCCTCGGTGGTCGACGTGGTCGATGCGTCCGGATCCGTGGTCGACGTGGCCGTGGCGCTCGTCGTGGTCTCGGCCGGGGCGGTGGTGGCCGGCCCTTCGGGATGGGGCGCCGACGACCCCGCAGCGGTGGTGGGCGACGACGCGATCGGCGTTCCGTTCGGATCGGTCTGACCGGCGGTCGTCCCGGCATCGCTCTGGTCGGACCCACCGGTCGACTCGGCGGCGCCGTCGCCGTCGGTCGTACCGTCGCTGGTGCTCGGCTGGGACCGGATGCCACCGAGGCCGGCGAGCTCGGCGTCGAGTGAGCGGCTGTCGGTGTCGGTGGAGGCTTCGTCGCCCGCGATCGACGCCTCGTCGTTGTCCGGCTCGATCGCAGCGAAGGTCGGCTCGTCGGATCGCAGCGCCTGGATCGCCAGTGGCGCGGCGACACCGACCGCGGTCACCGTTGACAGCGTGAGGGCGAGGAGGAATCGGGTGCGGCCGACCGAGTCCCGTCGTTGATAAAGAGCCATGTGGAGGGTGCAGCCTGTACCTGGATCTCGATCCTGCGGGTCACACCGAAACTATTACATTCGAGTTTCGGTGGCTACTGTCTATCCGCAGGTAAAGGCCCTCATGCGGTCTCGGGAAGTATGACTTACGAGCTGGTCAACCACTGCTCGTAGATGCCTGCAGCACGATCGAGTTCGCTGATCTCGATCCACTCGTCGGCCTTGTGGGCCTGGTCGATCGAGCCGGGTCCGAAGACCACGATCTCCTCCGCGACGTCCTCGTAGACGAGTGCGTTCGTGCCGTAGGTGGCCGTCGTCGGCCGCGCACCCGAGAGCTCACCGAGCGTGACGATCAACCGCGTATCGGGAGCTTGGTAGAAGGCCGGGCTCCCCGCCCGCCCGTTCGGTTGCTCGACGACGATCTCGAGTGGCGCCGCCGCCTCCACCGCGAGTGCCCGGAGCTGCTCGAAGACGGCGACCGGATCCTCGCCTGGCGCGATCCGTCGCCCGGCGTACAGCGTGCACTCGTCGGGGATGATGTTGCGGGCCAGCCCGCCGGCGATCTCGGTCACGCTGAGCGTTCCGGTCCCCACCGGGGTCGACGCGTCACCGGTCAGGAGGGCATCGTGCTCGGCCTGGAACGCCTGCACGATCCGGGCGGCGGCGGTGATCGCGTTCGCCCCGAGGTGTGGCTTCGACGAGTGGGCCGCCTCACCCTTGACCGTGATCTCCAGCCCGACGCCGCCCTTGTGTCCGTGGACCGGCGCGCACAGGGTCGGCTCGGCCACCACCATCTGGTCGAACCGCAGGCTCCGTTCGCCGGCCCACTCGGCGAGGCGGTGGGCGCCGACGAGACCACCGGCCTCCTCGCCCACCGTCCCGATGAGGTACAGGTCGGGAACGAGGTCGACGGCCCCCGCCCGCAGCTCGTCGAGGAGGGTCAGGACCACGGCGAACGTCGCCTTCGTGTCGACCGCCCCCCGACCGTGGACCTTGTCGGCGCTGACTCGGCACCCGAACGGATCGCCGGGCACGTGTTCGACACCGACCGTGTCGAGGTGCACGTCGACCGCGACGAGCCGGTCGCTGCTCCCGGCGAAGCGGGCGTAGAGGTTCGGTCGACCCGGTTCGGCGTCGTCGAGGACGACATCGGCGCCCAGCGCCTCGCACCGCTCGGCGAGGTGGGCGGCCAGGTCGGCCTCACCGCCGGGCCCCGAGCGCTCGCCGGCCTGGAGCGGGTTGACGCTGTTGATGCCGACCAGTTCGGCCAGGAGGTCGGTTCTCTTCGCGGTGGTCAGCGATGCGGTCACCATCGAACCACAGTAGTTCCCCGCTGCGGTCTATCGTCCAGGCCGCATGGACGCACCGACGAAAGCCGAGTGGCGGCGCCGGGCCCGATCGGCCCGGGCCGCACTCGCGATCGACCACGACGCCCACCTCGAGGCGCTCGCCGAGTTCCTCCGCGGCCTCGATACCGCGCCCCGTTGGGTGGTCACGTTCGACCCGATGACGGGCGAGGTGGATCTCGGGCGGCTCCCCGCCCGATGCCCGGGGGTCGGGTTCGCCGTCACCCGGACCCCGGAGACGGGCCGCGACCTCACCGTGCACCCGGTCGGGGGCCGGACCGAGCGCCATCGGTTCGGCTTCCTCCAGCCGACCGCCGACACGCCCGTGGTGCCCGACGACGCGCTCGACGTCGTCCTGGTGCCCGGCCTCGCCTTCGACCGGCTCGGCAATCGGTTGGGGCACGGCGCCGGGTACTACGACCGGTTCCTCGGTCGTCTCCGACAGGTCGCACGGTCGCCCGTTCACCTGGTCGGCATCACCGCCGGCTATGTCGTGGCCGAACTGCCCACCGCCGACCACGACGTCCCCATGACCCATCTGTGTGGCCCGTTCGGGGTGGAACCGGTCCCCCTCGCCGACCCGATCGGCTGAGCGGCAGCCCCCGGGTCCCCGTGGGTGGGTGTCAACGCTTGGCCGCGGTGAGATCGGCCAACGCCTCGGCCGCGTGGCCGGACGGGTCGGTCACCTCGTAGGCCTTCACGATCGCGCCGTCGGGGTCGATCAGGTAGCTGATCCGCTGCGGGAAGTCGGCGTACTGGTCGCCGGGGTCCCGCAGGACCTCGTAGGCGGTGCCGATCGACTTGTCGGGGTCCGACAGGAGGGTGAACGGGAAGCCGTTCTCGTGCTTGAACGCCCGGTTGGCTGCCGGCTCGTCGAACGAGATGCCGAGGATGGTGCAACCCGCCTCGTCGAAGCTCTGGGCCTGATCACGCAGGCCCACACCTTCGAGCGTTCAACCGGGGGTGCTGGCCTTCGGGTACCACCACAGGAGCACCCACCGGCCTCGGTGGTCGTCGAGGCTGACGGGGTTCCCGTCGTGATCGTCGGCGGTGAAGGCTGGGGCCTGGGTTCCTGCTGCGAGCATACGAGCGAACCTACCCGCCCTCAGGACGGGAGCGGCCGTGAGGTTCGGCGACCGGGAGCTGCCAGGATGGAGGGCATGTCCGACGTGGAAACGGTTGAAGCCCCGACGATCCCCGACGGCGATCTCCAGATCGACGACGGCGGCGACCACGACCGGTTCGCCCACTACGTGCGCAAGGATCAGATCGTGGAGAGCGCGGTGGAGGGCTCGGCGGTGATCGCCTTGTGCGGCAAGAAGTGGGTACCGAACCGGAACCCCGACCGCTACCCGGTGTGCCCGGCGTGCAAGGAGATCTACGAACAGCTCCTGTCGTAGGCACCCCGACCCGCAGCCCAGGAGGGACCACCTCCCGTGACGGACCGACCACGCCTCATCATCGACTGCGATCCCGGGCACGACGACGCTGCCGCGTTGGTGCTCGCCGCCCACCACGCCGAGATCGTCGGCATCACCACGGTCGGCGGCAACGCCCCGTTGGCCGACGTCACCGCCAACGCGCTCCTGACCACCCAGATCTTCGGGATCGACGCCGAGGTGTACGCCGGTGCAGCTCGGCCGCTCGTGGCCGAGGCCCGCCACGCCCCCGAGATCCACGGCGAGCACGGGTTCGACGGGCCGAACCTGCCGGTCCCGGCTCGTTCGGCCGCCGACGGCCACGCGGTCGACTACCTGATCGAGACGATCCGCGGCGACGAGGGGCTCTGGCTCGTCCCCACCGGCCCCTTGACCAACGTCGCGCTGGCGCTGCGGCGGGCCCCGGATCTCGTCGACCGGCTCGCCGGCATCAGCTTCATGGGCGGATCTGCCGGGGCTGGCAACTCGACCCCGACGGCCGAGTTCAACGTGCTCGTGGACCCCGAAGCGGCGGCGATCGTGGTCGGGGCAGGCGGCCGGATCCTCATGGCCGGCCTCGACCTGACCCACCAGTTCGTGGTCGACGATGCGCTCGCCGCCGCCCTCCGGGCCGTCGGCAACCGCGGCGCAGAGGTGCTGGCCGACCTCGTCGACGCCTACCTCGACCAGATCGAGAAGATCCGCGGCACCAGGAGGGGCGGGCTGCACGACCCGTGTGCTGTGCTCGCCGTCACCCACCCCGAGCTGGTCGGCCACACCCGGCGGCAGGTGGCGGTGGAACTGGCCGGAACGCACACCCGGGGAATGACCGTGGTCGACCGGCGCCCCGGGCGCGGGGTCGACGACCCGGCTGGCAACCTCTGGCACGGCCACACGATCGACTCGGCCGAGGCGCAACGGCTGTTCCTGGCTGCGGTCGACGCCCGTGGCTGACGATCCGTCGATCGAGATCGCGGTCGTCGGCAGCGCGAACGTCGACCTGTCGGTCACCGTGCCGGAGCTACCAGGCCCCGGCGAGACCGTCCTGGGCGGCGACCTGCTCCGGGGGAGCGGTGGGAAGGGGGCCAACCAGGCGGTCGCCGCGGCCCGCCTCGGCCGCCGGGTGGCGATGATCGGGCGGGTCGGCGACGACGACAGTGGGCGGTGGGTGCGCGAGCAGCTCCGGACCGACCAGGTCGACGTCCGCAGCCTCCTCACCACCGCAGACGCGCCCACCGGTACCGCCGTGATCGCCGTCGACCCGGCTGGCGAGAACACCATCGTGGTCAGCCCTGGCGCCAACGCCCGCGTGACCGGCCGCGATCTCGAGATGGCGTCGGCGGTGCTGGCCGAGGCCGACGTGGTCGTCGCCCAGCTCGAGATCCCGCTCGCCGTGGTGGCGGAGCTGCCGGCCCTCGCCGGTGGCCTCACGATCCTCAACCCGGCCCCGGCGGCTTCGGACGCGCCGCTCGACGGCTTCGATCTCGTCGTGCCGAATCGGGGTGAGCTGGCTGCGCTCGCCGGCGCGGAGCCAACGCTCGACCCGTCGGTGATCGTGGATCAGGCCCGCACCCTCTCGGTGCCGACGGTCGTGGTGACCCTCGGGGCCCAGGGCGCCATGGTGGTCGGCAACGGCGACGGTCTGCGCACCCCGGCCGATGTGGTCACCGTGCCGGCGATGCCCGTCGATGCGGTTGACGCCACCGCCGCCGGCGATTCGTTCTGCGGGGCGCTCGCGGTCGCGCTGGTGGAGGGGGCCGACGTCGTCCGGGCGGTCAACTGGGCGGTCCGGGTCGCTGGTTCGACGGTCACCAGGCGGGGCGCCCAGGAATCGCTGCCCGACCGAAGCGCCGTCGGGAGCTGGCGGGATTGAGCTGTCGTCAGTCGCCCGACTCGGGGGCCACTGCCGGGGCGTCGCCCTGATCGGCGAATCCCTGCGGGTGCTTCGATTGCCAGTTCCACGCGTCGGTCAGCATCACGTCGAGGCTTCGGTCTGCCCGCCACTCGAGGCGCTCGTTCGCCTTCGACGGGTCGGCCAGCGACATCGCGATGTCCCCGTCGCGGCGGGCGACCACCTCGAAGGGGATCGATGAGCCGCTGACGTTCTCCGTGGTCTTGATGACATCGAACACCGAGGCGCCGGCGCCGGTGCCGAGGTTGAGGGCCTCGCAGCCCGGCTCGAGGTGATCGAGCGCTGCGAGGTGCCCTTCGGCCAGGTCGAGCACGTGGATGTAGTCGCGCACACCGGTTCCGTCTGGCGTGTCCCAGTCGTCTCCGAACACGTCGACATGGGGGCGTCGGCCGACGGCCACCTGCATGACGAACGGCACGAGGTTGTTGGGGATGCCGCGGGGATCCTCGCCGAGGTCGCCGCTCGGGTGCGCACCGATCGGATTGAAGTAGCGGAGGAGGCTGATGCGCCATCGGGTATCGGCGGCGGCGACATCACGGCAGATGTCCTCGATCATCAGCTTCGTGCGGCCATAGGGATTGGTGGCGCCCGTCCGGGCCGTCTCCGGGATCGGCAGGATCTCGGGCTGGCCGTACACCGTCGCCGACGACGAGAACACGAGGTCGAAGACCCCGTGCTCGGCCATGACGTCGAGCAGGTTGAGGGTGGAGGTGAGGTTCGTCGCGTAGTAGCGAAGCGGCTCGGTCACCGACTCCCCGACGGCCTTGAGGCCGGCGAAGTGGATGACCCCCTCGATCGGGTACCGGTCGAACACGGCCTGCAGCGAGGCCCGATCGGTGAGGTCGGCGGTGACGAACGCCGGCTCCCGACCGGCGAGGCGCCCGATGGTGGCCACCGCCTCGGGCGAGCTGTTCGAGAGATCGTCGACGATGACGATGTCGAAGCCGCGCTCGAGGAGCAGCACCGAGGTGTGGCTTCCTATGTAGCCGGCGCCACCGGTCACGAGGATGGTTCGAGGCATGGACTTCCTGTCGGCAGGACGGCCGGAACCGCCAGCGGCGCGGCGGGTGGATCTCCACGCTAGTGGGGGCCACCTCGACAGGAGCGGGTCATCCTGCTCTTGGCCAGGAGGAGGGACTACGCTGTCGAGCCGACGGTGACCGCCGAGTTCGTAACACCGACGTGAGAACCTAGAGTGAACGATCGAGGGGTAGGACCATCCGGGTGACCGGATGGGAGTACAGGGACAGGGACGAGAGGTGCGATTGCGGAGGTGCGTCGCGGTGATCGTCGATGCGGCTCGCTAGGCTCCTGCCTGGCGCAACAAGGGAGTACACGTGACCGAGAGTGGGGCGGGTCAGCCCGCTGGTTGGTACCACGCCGAAGGTGATCCGGCCGGCACACAGCGATACTGGGACGGGTCGCAGTGGGTCGGTGGGCCACAGGCGGCGCAGGACACGGTCGTTGGGCAGGCACCGGGCTACGGGCAGCAGCCGGCACCGGTCGGGTCGACGACCAGCGGTAGCCCCGCCAGCTACGGCAGCCGCGTGATCGCCGTGATCATCGACGCGTTGATCGCCCTCGGGGTGGTCATCGCCTTCGCGGTCCTCGGGTTCATCGTGAGCTATGCCAGCCCGGACGTCGGCGCGTGGATCCTCATCATCGGCGTCGTGGCCGGCGCGTTCCTCTTCCCACTGTGGAACTCGATCGTCCGCCAGGGCCAGAGCGGTCAGACCATCGGCAAGTCGAAGCAGAACATCAGGTTGGTCGCGGACCAGACCGGGGGTCCGGTGGGTGTCGGGTCCGCCATCCTGCGGTATCTGCTCGGAGGGGTCCTGACTAGTATCTGCTACCTCGACGTCCTCTGGCCCCTCTTCGACGAGCAGAAGAAGCGACTCACCGACAAGATTCTCAACTTCAGCGTCGTCGACGTCTGAACCGAGCCCCAGACCCCGGAAAAGCCCGGAGAGAAAGGACAACTCCGATGTCCGACAGCCCGCAGACCCAGCCGCCCGGGTGGTACTACGCCCAAGGCGATCCACCGGGTACCCAGCGGTACTGGGACGGTCAGAAGTGGGAGGGAGGCCCCCAGCCCGTTCCCGGCGCCGGCGCCGATGTCGCAGCCGGAGGTGCCCAGAATCTCGCCGAGCCGATCATGCGGATCGGCGCGCGCGTCATCGACTACGTCCTCTGGTTCTTCGTGCTGTTCATCATGGCGCTCATCTTCGTCGGGAGCATCGTCGCCACCGGCAACGATGACGTGAGCTTCGTGGCCTCGTTCTTCGCCGGAGTCGTCGGCGTCGCGCTGATCACCGCCTACGAGACGCTCCTCGTCGGCACCCGGGGTCAGACACTCGGGAAGATGCTCCTCGGGGTGAAGGTCGTTCGGATGGACGGCTCGCCGCCCGACATGAAGGATGCGTTCATGCGGATCATGCCCTACACGGTGCTGGGCGTGCTCGGAGCGATCATCCCCTTCTTCCCGGGCATTATCTCGGTGGTCGTGGCGCTCGTGAGCCTCGTGTTCCTGTTCACCGATCCGAATCGGCAGACGGTGTGGGACAAGGTGGCCAAGACGCTGGTCGTCCCGGCCTGAACCGAACCCGGCGCGTCATCATCTACACTGGGGTGTTCGAGCGAGTGCTCGAACACCCCAGACCGCTGGAGTGAGGCACGAACACGTCGATGGCCCGACGCCCAGGAACAAACCGGACGACAACGCCCAAGGCGTCGGAGGATGCCGTCTCGCCGCGCGCCTATCCGTCGCTTCGGGAACGGAACCCGGTCGCGTACTGGCTGGCCATTCTCGGTGTCGTTGCGCTCGTGCTGAGCACGGTCGCCGGTGCGTTGGGCGCGATTCTGACCTGACGGCCGGCCGGCGGGCCTGGCGATGGCGCCGAGGGTGCGAGTTGGCGAAAGATGCGCCATCATTGACAAGTTGCGCGTGCGCGGGGTTTCCCGCCCCGAACGAGGAGATCGATGACCTACAAGACCGGCGACCGAGTTGTCTACCCCCACCATGGGGCCGCCATCATCGAGAAGACCGAGATGGTGGAGCTGAACGGGGAGAAGAAGAAGTACTTCGTGCTGAAGACGGCGCACGATGACCTCACCGTTCGCGTACCGGTGGACAAGGTCGACGAGGTGGGGATGCGCCCGCCGATCAGTCTCGAAGACGTCGAGGACCTCTTCGTCCTGCTCTCGAAGAAGGATGTTCGAGAGCCGGCGAACTGGAGTCGCCGGTTCAAGAACCACCAGGAGAAGCTGAAGTCGGGCGACGTCTACCAGGTGGCCGAGGTGGTGCGGAACCTCGCGCTGCGGGAGAAGGCCAAGGGCCTGTCCGCCGGTGAGAAGAACATGTACACCAAGGCCCGGAAGGTCCTCGTCTCGGAACTGTCGTTCGCGCTGAACGTCAGCGAGGAGGCGGCGATGGACCAGGTCGAGGAGCAGTTGGTCTAGCCGACCCAGCGCCTGTCCAGCTGCTCAGGCCCGTCGACGGCGGAGGCCGAGGAGCTCGAACATCGCCGTCGGAACCGAGGTGTCACCGGCGCGCAGGCGGTGCGCCCGCTCCACGTTGACGGCGTCGAAGCGGCGATCGCTCCAGGCGTCCCACGGGCCGGCTGGGATCCTGTCGGGATCGCCTCGCGCTGCGTCGCACGCCAGGAGATAGCCGGCGAGGTCGGCCACGTCGGCCGCGCCACCAACCGGTCCGTGTCCGGGCACGATCGTGTCGGCGACTGCTCGCAACGAGTCGAGCGATGCGGCCCAGGCGACGGGATCACCGTCGAATGCGAGCGGGGTGACGCCGAAGCTGGCGAGGGCACCGGCGAACACGACGCCGGCGCTCTCGACGTGGACCGCGAGGTTCGCCGGCGACTCGCCGGGGAGGGGCACGCCCGTCGCTGCGGGGGTGAGGAGCGCCGCCTCGGTCACCGTGTGGGTGATCGGCCGGGTTGCGAACTCGCGGTGGTAGGCCGACGCGAGGTGCGGGAGGAGGCGACCGAACGCGTCCGGGTTCGGTGGCGAGTCGAGCTGATCGCTCGTCGCCTCGGTGCCGTAGAACCCGGCCTGCCAGAAGGCGCTGCTCCCCCCGGTGAACGGCACCCGACTCGACGACACGAACACCCGCTTGATCGGCAGCTCCAGCTCCGCCGTGACCTCCTCGATCGATGCACGCACCGCGGCGCCCGTCGCCGGGGTTGCGGTGGTGTCGATGACCGACAGGCCATCCTCGTCGATCACGAGCCCCACATTGGTGTCGCCATAGCGGGGCGACGGGTGGGTCCAGGCGAGCACGCCCTGACCGAGTTCGACGACATGCACGGCTGGGACGGTACTGCGATGCGGACGGCCGCGCTCAGCGGCCGGAGGGCGACGAGAGCGATGCCACGCCGGCGTCGATCGCCGCCACACAACGGCCGACCAGGGTCTCCAACTCGGCCTCCGAGATCGTGAACGGCGGGCCGATGAGGAGGGCATCGGGCACCGGGGCCGAACCAGCGGGGTAGATCCACAGGTCACGCTCGAGCGCCTCGGCCACCACCTTCGGCGCCAGCTCGCCACCGAAATCGGCGCCCGTCTCCCGATCCTTCGTGAGCTCGATGCCCTGCAGGAGACCGCGGCCCCGCCGATCGGCGACATTGGGGTGACCGGCGAGGGCGTCGTCGAGGAGGCGTTCGAGGCGGGCCCCCATCGTCGCCGCCCGAGCGACGAGCTCGTCGCGCTCCATGATGTCGAGCACGGCGTCGGCCACGGCGCAGGCCACGTCGGCGCCGCTGAACGTGAAGTACATCACGTTCAGCCCGGCCTCGGCGATCGGCGCCACCACCTCCTCGGTGGCGAACACGCCGCCGATCGGCACGTAGCCGCCGCCGAGGCCCTTCGACCCGACGAGCAGGTCGGGAACTACATCGACGTGGTCGACCCCGAAGTTCCGGCCCGTTCGCCCGAACCCGGTCATCACCTCGTCGCAGATCAACAGGATGCCGTGGTCGTCGCAGATGGTGCGAAGCCCTGGCAGGTAGTCGTCGGGAGGCACGAGGGCGCCGCCCGACGCCCCGCTGACCGGCTCGACCACGATCGCCGCCACGGTCGAGGGATCCTCCGCCTCGATGAGCTTGCGGACCGCCTCGGCGTCGAGCGCGCTCACCTTGGGCAGATCCAGCAACATCGGCTCGAGGGTGGCCCGCCGTCGATCGTGGTTGGCCACCGACAGTGTCGCCAGCGTGGCCCCGTGGTAGCTGATCTCCCGGCCGATCATCTTCCAGCGGTCGACGTCGCCCCGGGCCACGTGGTGCTGACGGGCGATCCGCATCGCAGAATCGACCGACTCCGACCCGCCGGACACGAACAGGCAGCGCGTCAGACCTGGCGGGAGCCAGCGGTCGTGGAGGCGCTCGATCAGGCGGAGCCGAGCCTCCGTGGCCCACACCGGCACCACGTAGCCACCGCCCTTGATCGCCGCCGCGGCGGCCGCGGCCGGCTCGGGTCGCCCGTGCCCGATGTTGGTGACGATCGCACCGCCACCGCCGTCGAGCAGTCGCCGGCCGCTGTCGGTGAACAGGTAGGAGCCCTCCGCCCCGACGATGTTCACCGGGACGGGCCCTGGTACGAACGGGAACTTCGCCAGCCGATCCGAGGTCATGTCCAGACTGTAGATTGCGACCCCGGATCGGGACAGCGGCGGGACCTCACGCTCGACTGAGGCCCAACGCACCGTCGGCGGCGTAGGTGGGGAAGACCGTGCCGAGATCGTTGATCCCCACCCGGTTCACCATGATGTCGGCGAGGACCTTCCGGTAGTCGGTCAGCACCGGGAGGGCGTTGATCCGCGGTCCGCTCGGCTGGTAGACGATCTGGTCCGGGTAGTCGTCGCCGAACACGCCGCCCTGGATGCCGGCACCCATCGCGAGCCAGGTGGCCCCCCGGCCGTGGTCGGTGCCCCGGTCGCCGTTCTCCTGCACCTGACGACCGAACTCCGTGCCGATCACCACCGTGATCTCGTCGAGCTGGTCGGTGTCGTCGGCGAAGGCCCGGACCGCGTCCGCCACCTCGGTGGTCCTTCGGTAGAGGCGGCCGTTCTCGTCGCCGACCCCGCCCTGCCCGTTGTGGGTGTCCCAGCCGCCGATGTCGACCGTCGCCGCGTGGACGCCGAGGTTGGCACCGAACAGCGTCGACAGCTCGCTCAACTTCCGGCCGAGGGAGGTGTTCGGGTACCCCGGTCGGCGCTCACCATCGAGCGCCTGGATCTGGTCGACCACGTCGAGAACCTCGTTGCCGGCGGTGGAGACGCTGTCGGTGCCGCTGTTGAGGATCCGGATCGCAGCTCGGGCATCGCCGACGTTGCGGAAGCCGGTGAGGCCGAAGTTGCCGAGGTCGTCGATCTTGGCGGCGTTGGCTGCGCCGTCGAGCGGGAAGACCTGCTCGGACATGTTGATCCCGCCCACGATGGCCGCCGGGTTGAGCACGTTCAGCATCCTGCCGAGGAATCCACCGCCGACGGCGTTCGACGCCGACCCGCGAGCGACGTACTCCGAGGCCTCGAAGTGGCTCCGGTTGGTGCTCTCCGAGTCGGGGAGGCCGGCGGCCGGGATCACCGCCAGGCGTCCCTGGGCCCAAAGCGTCTCATGGATCGGCGCAAACGCCGGGTGCAGGCCGACCGCGCCCTCCAGGCCGGTGGGGAACGCCACGTTGCCGTTGGCACTGGCGTTGGTGAGCGGCAGTGCGCCGCCGTTCTGGTTGGGGGGCGGGATGGCGATCGTGGGCCGGATGTCCTGGTAGCGGCTGTCGTCGAACGGCGGGGCGTGGTTGAGGCCGTCGGCGCCGCCCCGGAGGAAGAGCACCACCACGGCGTCGCCGCTCGCCGGCTGGCCGGGGGCGGCGATGGCGAGTCGGGTTCCGAGTCCGGTGACGAGACCGGCGGCGCCGATGCTGGAGACGGTGATGAACTTGCGTCGTGTGAGTGTTGGCACGGGAGTCTCCTTGGTCAGCGCGTCTGGAAGAGGGGGTGGGCCATGAGCAGTCCAGCGATGTCGGCCAACTGCTCGTCGTTCACGCTGCCGGCCTGCCCTGGGGGGTCGACGTTGGCGGCGGCGGCCACCGCATCGATCGCGGCCTGCGGCGGTGTGCCCACCCCGAGTTGCGCCCCGAGGAGCGCGATGAGGTCGCCAGCGGTGGCGGCTGCGGGCCGGAGTGTGCCGTAGCTCGTCTGGATCCGGTCGTCGTCGCCGTTGCCGTTCTCCACGTTCCGTGCGAGCCGCACGCCGAGGTTCCAGCGGTTGAGCAGCCCGGCCGAGTTCAGCCAGTGCTGGGCGTCGTCGGGGTAGCCGTTCGGCATGTCCCAGCCCCACGGCGTGTTCTGCATCTGGGCGAGCCGACGGTGGAGCCGTTGCGCGGAGTCGCTGCGGGGGCTCGTCGGCACGTCCGACCCGAGCGAGCGGAGCATCGCCGCCACCGCCTCGAAGGGGCGGCGAAGCTTCTGGCTCTCCGCCGCTGCGAACTCGGCGCTGGTCAGCACGTGGCGGAGGGTGGCCACGATGTCGGTGTCGGCTGCGAGGTAGGCAGCCGCGGTGGCGTCGACGAGGGTCGCCGGCGGCTGATCCGACACGAACCGTCGGCACATGATCAGCGCCACGTAGCGAGCGGTCGACGGGTGGGTCACGAGGAACTGCAGCAACGAGTCGCCGGTGGCCTTCCCGTCGGTGCCGGCGCTGGTCCAGGCGCCGCTGAGGATCGAGACCTCCTCCGGATGGTGGTAGTCGGAGCGGAACACGAAGTCGGTGTGGTCGGCGGCGGCGGGGTCGTTCACGATCGACCAGCCACTCATCGCCAGCGACGCGTTCCGCACGTCGGCCTCGGTGTAGACCTGGTTGCCGTTCTCGTCGATGCCGAGGGAGTGGAGCTCGAGCAGCTCACGGCCGTAGTTCTCGTTGACCCCCTGGGGTGAGTTGGCATTGCTGGTGTCGTTGTTGAGATAGGCGAGCATCGCCGGCGAGTTGGCTGTGGCGACGAGGAGATCGCGGAACGTCCCCATCGCGTTGGGCCGGATCACGTTCTCCTGGTAGTCGATCATGAGGTGCTCGATACGGGCTTCGCCGAACAGGTGGATGTTGAAGTGGTCCATCCACATGTGGCACACCATCTCGAACAACTGGTGCTCGCTGTGGACCGCCCGCAGGAGGTTCATGTGGGTGAGCTCGGTCTCGAGCGCACCGTTGTCGTCGATGCCACGAAGCGTGTCGTGGGTGGCCTTCCGGCCCATCCCGAGCAGGCGAAAGCCGCCGAGGAGGGCCTCGGCCTGGGGATCGGGGGTGGTGCGAGCGAGTTGGTCCTCCACGAAACCGCCGGTGCCGCGGGCGGCGATCTCGGTCAGCACCGCCGGCGTGACCCCGAACGTGAGCCGGTTGGCGACGTGGATCGTCGTGGCGTTGTTCGGCAGGCCGGTGGGTGGCGTGAACGGTGGGTCGGGTGCCGGGGGAGGGGGTGGCGGTGGGGGAGGAGCGGCGGTGGTCGAGGTGCTGCTGGTCGGCGCCGTCGAAGGTGTGGTGGGAGGCGTCGTGGCTGGAGCGGTGGTCGCAACGGCAGCCGTCGTGGTCGTGGTCATCGTCGGTGCCGGCAGGGACGGTGCCGGGGCGGCCGTCGTCGGCGCCGCGGTCGTCGGCGCTGCAGTGGTCGGCGCTGCGGTGGTCGGCGCTGCGGTGGTCGGCGCTGGCGCGGCGGGCGTGGGCGCTGCCGGAGCCGGCGCGGCCGGGGTCGGTGCCGCCGGTGCTGAGGTGGGTGCTGCCGGAGTCGGCGCCGCCGGGGCGGGGGTCGCGGCCGCAGGGGCGGGCGCGGCCGGAGTCGGCGCCGGGGGCGCGGCACCACCCGGCGCTCGTGCCGTCGCCCCAGGGTCTCCCCCGGTGCCCCCTCCGTTCCCATTCGGCGGAGCAGGGCCGAGGTCGCCTCCGGGTGGGAGCGAACCGTCGTCGCGGCGGGGCAGTTCGAGCCGCACCAGGTCAGGCCCGGATTCGGTGGCCGCCGACCCGGCGGTCGTGTCGGAGGCGCCGGTCGCGGTCACGTCGGACGGCCCTGAGATCGGACTGTTGCTGTCCGAGGTCGGGGTCACGACTTCGGAAAGCGTTTCCTCATTGTTGGAACACGCGGCGGCGACGAAGCCAACCGCGAGCGCACCGAGTAAGGTGCGACGCGTCGCATCAGGAAGGTTTCGGCGCGCCTCAATGACGTCGCCGGACAGAGGTTCACGCATCTGAGCTGGCCTCGGGGGGGTCGTGTGAACCTGGCGGCCCCGAGCCAGATCTGATCGAATGGTGCAATCCGTCGTCTAGCTACCCGGTGAGGACAATAACCCAATGACGGCCTACATACCACCCTTTCGAGCGATTGATTTCGTCTTGAACAATCTGGTGGATCTGCCTGATCTGATCGCCCGATCCGCCGCTGAGGGCGTGGATGCCGAGGCGGTCCAGATGGTCATCGAGGAGATCGGGCGGTTCATGGCCGAGGTCATCGCCCCCACCAACCGCGACGGCGATCAGATCGGATCGATCCGTCATGAGGACGGCTCCGTCACCACGCCCGACAGCTTCAAGAAGGCCTACGACCAGTGGGTCGCGGCCGGTTTCGGGGCCGTGCCCTTCGACCCCGCCTACGGCGGTGGGGGCTTCCCGTGGACGATCGCGATCGTCATCCAGGAGATGTTGACGAGCGCCAACATGGCGTTGTCGCTGTGTCCACTGCTCACCCAGGGCGCGATCGACGCCCTCCAGCACCACGGGTCCGACGAGCAGAAGGCCATGTACCTCCCCAAGATGCTCACCGGCGAGTGGGCGGGCACGATGAACCTCACCGAGCCCCAGGCCGGATCCGACGTCGGCGCACTCACCGCGAAGGCCGAACCGGTCGGCGACGGTTCCTTCAGGATCACCGGGCAGAAGATCTTCATCACCTACGGTGCCCACGACCTCACCGAGAACATCGTGCACCTCGTGCTGGCGAGAACGCCGGGCTCACCGCCCGGAACGAAGGGCATCTCGATGTTCCTCGTGCCCGACCGACTTGTCGAACCCGACGGTTCGCTCGGCGCCCCCAACGACGTGACCTGTGTGGCCATCGAGCACAAGCTCGGCATCCACGGCAGCCCGACCTGCGTGCTCAGCTACGGCGACGATGGCGGGGCTATCGGGTGGCTCATCGGCGACGAGGGCGACGGGATGCGGAACATGTTCACGATGATGAACAACGCCCGCCTCTCGGTCGGTCTGCAGGGACTCGCGCTGGCCGAGCGGGCCTACCAGCAGGCGCTCGCCTACTCGCTCGAGCGCCAGCAGGGGACCGCAATCGGCGCCGAGCGGGGCACGTCGAGCCCGATCGTCGACCACGCCGACGTTCGTCGCATGTTGATGACCCAGCGGTCGTGGATCGACGCGATGCGCTGTCTCATCTACAGCAACGCCGCCGCACTCGACCGCGCCGCCACCGGCGACGACGACGCCGAACGCGAGGCGTCCCGCGAGCTCGCCGAGCTCTACATCCCCCTGTCGAAGGGGCTGTGCACCGATGTCGGCATCGAGCTCACCTCGCTCGCGGTGCAGATCCACGGCGGGATGGGCTACGTGGAGGAGACCGGGGTGGCCCAACACTTCCGCGACGCCCGCATCGCCCCGATCTACGAGGGCACGAACGGCATCCAGGCGGCCGACCTCGTGGGTCGCAAGCTCCCGATGCGGGCCGGCGGGGTGGTGCTCGACCATCTCGAGGAGATCGACCAGTCGGCCAGCCGGTTGCGCAGCACCGAAGGGTTTGAGACGTTCGCCGACAACCTCGAGTCGGCGGTGGCGGCCACGAAGCGGGCGAGCGAGTGGTTGCTGGCCAACGGCGCGGTCAACCCGAACCACGCCCTCGCCGGTTCGAGTCCCTACCTCCGGATGCTCGGCACGACCGTGTGTGGCGGGCTGATGGCCCGCTTCGGCCTCGCTGCAGCGGACGCGCTCACCGGCGCCGACGATGGGCCCGACCGCGACTTCCTCGAGTCCAAGGTCGTCTCGGCCCGCTTCTTCGGCGAGCAACTCCTGCCGGCGGTGACCGGCCTGGAGGCGACGGTGACCGCCGGCGCCGACGACCTCTTCGCCCTCACCCCCGACCAGCTCGCCTGAACCACCACGGCCGCGCACCCCGCCGCCCCCGCCCCCGCCCAGGCGCCCGCCCAGCAGCATCCCCTGCACTGGCAGCGTTGTGCACGGGGGTTGTGCGTGGGTGCTGCCAGTGGGGGGTGACCGCTCGCTTTGGCAGCGTTGTGCACCGGGGTTGCGCGTGGGTGCTGCCAGAGCGTGGTGACCGCTCGCTTTGGCAGCGTTGTGCACCGGGGTTGCGCGTGGGTGCTGCCAGTGGGGGGTGACCGCTCGCTTTGGCAGCGTTGCGCACCGGGGTTGTGCGTGGGTGCTGCCAGTGGGGGGTGGGGCGGGGCCGAGCGTCAGCGGAGCGACGGTGGCTTCGGGACCAGCTCGCGCTTGATATCGAGCCCGAGGCCCTTGAAGTTCTCGATCGGGCGGTTGTAGCCCCGGTCGAGGTGGTGGGTGCCGGTGATGGTGGTCGTCCCCTCGGCCGAAGCCGCGGCCAGGACGTAGGCGAACCCGCCCCGGATGTCGGGCACGACCACCTCGGTACCGCGCAGTGGCGTGCCGCCCCGCACGATCACCGAGCAAGGCGTCGACGAGCCGACGAAGCGGCCCTCGATGCTGCCGAGCGGGGTGTTGTAGGTCTCGACGTGGGCCCCCATCTTCCGCAGCGCCGGTACGTAGGTGAACCGGTTCTCGTAGACCGTCTCGTACATCACCGACATCCCGTCACACCCGGTGAAGAGCGCAACCATGGGCGACTGCCAGTCGGTCATGAACCCGGGGTGGGTATCGGTCTCGACCGCCGCGGGGCTGAGCTTGTCAGCGCGGGCCGAGACAGAGGTGTCGGTGATGTCGAACTTGGCCCCCATGCGCGACAGCGTGGAGATGGCGGTGACCAGCCGATCATGGCTGCACCCGTAGACCGTGACCTGACCCTTGGTGATCAGACCAGCCACCAGGTAGGAGAACGCCTCGATACGGTCGCCCTGGAGCCGGTGCGACGCACCGGACAGCCGGTCGACCCCGTCGATGATGTAGCGCCGGTTCGGACGCATCTCGATCTGGGCGCCCATCCGCTGGAGGAAGAGCGCGAGCTCGATCACCTCCGGTTCGAGGGCCCCGTTGTCGAGAACGGTGCGGCCATCGGCCAGAGCGGCCGAGAGCAGGACCGTCTCCGTCGCCCCCACCGACGGGTAGGGGAGCGTGATGTGGGCGCCCCGCAGGCGGCTGGCCTTCGCTTCGAGCCCTTCGGACGTGATCGTGATCTCGGCGCCCATCCTCGTCAACGCCTCGACGTGGAAGTCGATCGGGCGCGAGCCGATGTCGTCGCCACCGACGAGCGGCACGAACGCCTCCCCGACCCGGTGGAGCAGCGGTCCGAGCATGAGGATCGGGATGCGGTTCATACCGCTGAACGTCATCGGCACCCGGCTCGAGCTGAGCGCCCGGGGGTCGACGACGGTGGTTCCATCGTCGCGCTCGACGACGCAGCCGAGAGCCTCCAACATCTGGGTCGTGATGTCGACGTCGCCGATCTCGGGGCAGTTGGTGATCGTCGACGGCTCGTCGCCCATGATCGTGGCCACGAGGTGCTTGGTCACCGCGTTCTTCGAGCCGCGGACCACGATGTCGCCGACGAGCGGTCCGACGGGATTCACCACCCACGCCGGCGTCAGCTCGCCGGTCTTCGCCGCCATCCCCTGCACTGCGTTGGGTTTGCTCTCGGTCACGGGGCACAACGCTAACGCGGGTTCGGCGCGGTGTTTCGGCGAGCGGTGAGATTGCCACCGATCGACCGTCCACCAGCGTCATACACCAACGTCATCGGCCAGGCGCCGACGATCGACTCGGGACCTGCTGCAGGAGCAGATAGCCGTCCTCGAGCGTCGGTGGCACGAGCGAGACACCCGGAGGCGGGTCGCCGAGGCACCGGTACCAGCCGTCGGCCTGGCGCCAATGGGCCCGGACCTGCCGGGGCTCGCCAGCCTGGATCCAGGCGCGCCCAGCGGCCTGCTCGGCCAGGACGTCGGGCGGGCCGGCGAACACGATCCGACCTCCCGCCATGACGAGCACGGTATCGCCCACGGCCGCTTCGTCGGTGAGGTGGGTCGATTGCAGCACCGTGCACGACCGACGTCGCTCCGCCAGGATCTCCCGCAGCCGGAACCGCTCGTCGGGATCGAGCCCGGCGGCCGGCTCGTCGAGTAGCAGCAACGACGGGTCGCCGAGCAGCGCCTGGGCCAACGCCACCCGCTGGATCATCCCGCCCGACAGACGACGCACCTGGTCACCGGCGCGATCGGCCAGGCCGACGCGGTCGAGCGCGTCGAACACGGCGGCCCGACGACGACGCTCGTCGGTGTGCTGCTTGAGGACGGCGAGGTAGTCGACGACGTCGAACACGGTGGCCGACGCTGCGAGGCGGGGATCCTGGGGCAGGTAGCCGAGTCGGCGACGTGCCTCGATCCGGTCGGCCTCGTGGCTCGGATCGAGCCCGTCGATGAGCAGCGAACCGGCATCGGGGCTGACGATCGTCGCCAGGCATCGCAGCAGCGTCGTCTTTCCCGACCCGTTCGGGCCGAGCAGCGTCAGGAGTCCCCCCTCCAGAGCCAGGTCGACGCCGTCGAGCGCCTGACGCCGACCGAGCCGCTTGCTCAGTCCGAATGCCAGTACCTGGGCAGGCATCACAGCCTCGGCTCCAGGGCGTCGAAGCGGTCCCGCCGGAACCAGATCGCGGCCAGCGAGGTCAGCGTCAGCGCGATCATCACACCCTGACCGGTGGTGCCGAAGGCGGCGAGGAGATCGTCGGCGGCGCCCCGGGCGAGCAACACCCCGAGCACCCACGACGCCGTGACCGCGGCGGCGGCCGGCCGGGGGGCGATCGCTGACATGAGCGCGACGGTCGCTGCCGTCAGTCCGAGGGCGGGGAGCATCCACGCGAAGGCGAGCGCCGGTGCACCGGGGGCGAGGACGGCGATGATCGAGCAGAGCGCGGTCGACACGGTGAGCACCACCGCCGATCGCGTCAGGATCAGACGGAGGCCGCGCATCGGGGTGGCCACCGACATCTCGTGTGCCGGATCGGCTTCGACGCCGTAGGCGAAGCTCACCCCGAGCACCGGCACGAGGGGAGCGAGCAGGAGGAGACCGAACAGGTTCTCCCTGGTGTCGGTGCCGTCGAGCGGGCCGCTGGCCACGGCCATCGCCAGGCCGATCGCCACGAACCACGCCCGTCGGAGGGCCGGGGTGGCCACCACGAGGCGGGTGAGCTGGGCCGGCACGCGGAAGAACCGCAGGAGACGCTCGAGCCGCGTTGGCCGGGGTGCGTCGAGCTCGAACTGGATCGCCCGCCAGTTGCGTTCGATCCGGGTGGGGTCGACGCTCCAGCCGTCGTCGGCGGTCATCGGGAGCTTCGGCGTCAAGACAGGACCTCCTGGAGGTGTTGGCGAGCCCGGAGCAGACGGGTCTTCACGGTGCCCTGGGGGACACCGAGGAGTCGGGCCGCCTCCCTGGTGGTCAGACCGTCGATCGCGGTGGCGATGAGGACCGCCTGGAGGTCCGGGTGGAGCTGTCGGAGGGCCGGGCCGAGCGCGCCGTGGGTGCCGTTGTCGATCAGGGTGTCCTCGAACGACATCGCCCGGTCGAAGCCGTGCATCGCCTGGGGATTCATCGGGGTCGGGCGCTTTCGGCGGAGCTGGTCGATGAGTCGCCGGAGGGCGATGCCCCACAGCCAGGCCGCTACGGCCCCCTCCCCCCGGTAGCCCTTCGCCCCTTTCCAGACCGAGACGAACGTGTCCTGCAGGGCGATGTCGACGAGATCGGCGTCACCGCACCGACTGTCGAGCCGTGCGGTGAGCCAGGAGGCGTGGCGGCGGTAGAGCTGTTCGAGCGCACCGCGATCGCCGCGGCTGATCCTGGCCACGAGGGCCCGGTCCTCCCGGTCGTCGCTGTGCTCGCGGTTCATCGCCTGTCTGTCGGATCCACCTGGCCATCCGGTTCACGGTCGTGGTGTCACCAGTGAATCGCCTGGGCTGGATGAACCGATGCCGGCCCATCGCTCGACAAGGAGGCATGGCGACCTCCGTGCACCACCCCCGATCGGCTCAGCCAGCCCCGTCGTTCACCTCGTGGACACCGCCCGCCGAGTGGGCGCCGCCTGGCCAGTGGGCCCCATCGGGCGAGTGGACACCGCCGGGCGAATGGATACCGCCGGGCGAGTGGGCGCCGCCGGGCGAGTGGACACCGCCAGGCGAGTGGGCGCCGCCTACGGGGCCGCCCGCCGCCGGCCGAGCCGTGGGCCCTGCGCCGTCCCGGTGGCGGCGGGTGTTGTCGGGCGGCGCAGCACTCGGGATCATCGCGGTCGCACTCGCCCTCGACATCGAGGCGATCGTGGTCGTGCCGGTCCTGTTCGTTCTCGTCGTGCCGTTCGAGAAGCTCTTCCCCCGACACCGCCAGCGGATTCGCCGCCCGAAGCTCGGCACCGATGTCGCCTATGCCCTCGCCGGCCCCGCGCTCAACGTGGTCGGGCTGGCGGCGGCGGTCGTCGTCGCGGTCATCAGCCTCGCGTGGCTGCCCGGCCTCGCACTGCGACCGTTCGTGGAGGTGTTGCCGCCGGCCGTCGTGCCGTTCGTCGGCATCGCCCTCTTCGATCTCGCGATCTACTGGACGCATCGCTGGTACCACGAGGTTCCGTTCCTCTGGCGATTCCATGCGATCCACCACTCGACCGAGCACCTCGACTGGATCAGCGGGTTCCGCAACCATCCCCTCGACGGCACGTTGCTCGCGCCCGCGTTCGTGTTCCTCCTCGCCGCGGGGTTCGAGGCCGAGTTCACCGGCGTGCTCGCGGTGGTCCAGTTCGTGCTCGGCATCTTCCTCCACGCCAACGTGCGATGGCGGCTGAAGCCGTTGCATCGGATCGTGATCACCCCCGAGTTCCATCACTGGCACCACGCCAACGAACCCGGAGCGATCAACTCGAACTACTCGGTGTTCCTCCCGCTGTGGGACCTCCTCTTCGGCACCTACTACATGCCGAGCGACCGGCGCCCGACCCGCTACGGGGTCGACGAGTTCGTACCGGCGGGCATGGTCGCCCAGCTCCGGCATCCGCTGCGGGGAATGGGCAACCCGCTCCGACTGCTCCGCCACCCGATCCGGTCGTGCAGGGCCGGGGCTCGCTTCGCCCTGCGCCTCCTGTCCGACATGAAGCGATCCGCCACCCGCCCCCGCAACCCGTCACCGCAACCGACGACCGTCCCGTCGCCGCCGGTGGCACCCCCACTTCCCCGAAATTTGTCGTCTTGACCGCGCTGAGCGCTGCAAACCGCACAAGTTTCGGGGGGTGGGGGCGGGTGCCCCGAAATTTGTCGTCTTGACCGCGCTGAGCGCTGCAAACCGCACAAGTTTCGGGGGTCAGGGTGTGACGGTGGAGGCCTCGGCGAGCGCGGCGTCGGACAGGGCCGGCCAGCGGGGGCGGGCCCAGTCGCCGAACGGACGGTCGGTCAAGGCCACGCAACCGACACCCGCCTCGGGATCGACCCACACGAACGTCCCCGACTGCCCGAAGTGTCCGAAGGTGGCGGGGGAGTTCGTCGCACCGGTCCAGTGCGGGTCCTTGTCGCCCCGGATCTCGAAGCCGAGCCCCCACGGGTTCGGATCCTGTCGCCCGTAGCCGGGGAGCACGCCGCTCAGGTCGGGGAACTGGGCTGACCGGGCCTCGAGCATCGTCGCCGGCGACACCAGGGTCGGCTCGAGCCATTCGGCCAGGACCGTCAGCAGATCGTCGACCGATGCAACGGCGCCGTGGGCCGGTGATCCGTCGAGCCGCATCGTCGCCAGCCCGAGCGGTTCCACGATCGCCGCGTGGAGGTACCCGGCCGCGGTGAAACCGGTCGCCGCCTCCAGTTCGGCGCCGAGGAGGTCGAAGCCGCCGTTGGCGTAGATGCGGCGCCGACCGACCCGCATGAGCACCGTGTCGACGTCGTTCCCGAGGCCCGACGCATGGGCGAGCAGGTGGCGGATCGTCGAGCCGTCGGGGCCGGCCGATTGGTCGAGAGCGAGCGAACCCTCCTCGACGGCCACGAGAATCGCCGCTGCGAACAGCGGCTTCGTCACCGATGCGAGCGGGAACGGGCGGCTCGCCGGCCCGACGGTTCGTCGGTTGCCGCTGGCATCGACCCAGCCGGCGGCGACCTTGCCCACCGGCCACTCGTGGACCTGTTCGATCCCGGCGTGGGCGGTGGTCATCGGGTCGTCATCGTGCACTTTCTCAGCCGGCTGCTACGGTAGGTGTTCGAGAGCCCACTCGAAGTGATCGTATCGCTCGCCTCGGTGGGGCGGTTGGTCGTCGTCTGGCAGTGCTTCTCGGAGCCGGTTCGTCGGACCCGTTCGGCAGAAGACTGCCGCCGGCCCCCGCTCCGTGGGTACTCGTGCCGTAGTTGTAACACGTTCGGCATGATCCACCTCGGTAACCTGAAGACGAGTAGCCGCATCGCATGATGTGCGTTCCGTGCCGGAACGCACATGCGGACCGTGGGATGCGCTGACCACGTTCGGCACGCGAGATCGAGAATGCAGGCGGCCTCCCGGCACCATCGCCGGTCGAGTCCCCGCAGTAGCAGAGCAGCTAGAAGCGCAAAGACAGGACGAGAAAATTGAGCAAGACGTTCGCCGAGTTAGGGGTCGCCACGGCGGTCGTGGAGACCCTGCGAAAGGGCGGCATCGAGCAGGCGTTTCCCATCCAGGAGATGACGATCGCCGATGCGCTCGAGGGTCGGGACGTCTGCGGGAAGGCCAAGACCGGGTCCGGCAAGACGCTCGCGTTCGGTATTCCCACGGTGCAGGCGATGGCCGAGGAGGAGAAGGGACGGGTGGGCGGTGTCATCCTCGTGCCCACCAGGGAACTGGCCACCCAGGTCTTCAACGAGCTCGAACCGCTGGCCAACGCGATGGGGATCCGCGCCCTCGCCGTGTACGGCGGGGCCGACATCGACCGCCAGATCAACAAGCTGAAGAAGGGGATCGAGCTGATCGTGGCGACCCCGGGCCGGATGATCGACCTGATGGACCGGGGGATCATCGACGTCACCCGCGTCGGCCATGTCGTCATCGACGAGGCCGATCGGATGGCCGACATGGGCTTCCTACCCCAGGTCGAGTGGATCCTCCGCCGGGTCGAAGGCGAGCATCAGACACTGTTGTTCTCGGCCACCCTCGACGGTGCGATCGACGGGCTCGTCACCCGTTATCAGAAGGATCCCGTACGCCACGAGGTCATCTCCGACGAGGTCACCGTCGATGCGATGGTTCACCGGTTCATCGCTGTCCACGAGATGGATCGGAACAAGGTGGTGGCGGCGATCGTGCAGTCCGTTTCGCGCACGATGGTGTTCTGCAACACGAAGCGCGCCTGCGATCGGTTGGCCAACGATCTCGATCGGCTCGGTGTCGAGGCGCAGCCGATCCACGGTGACCTCCGTCAACGTCAGCGGGAGAAGACCCTGCGCGACTTCAGCTCCGGCAAGATCCAGGCGATGGTCGCCACCGACGTCGCCGCCCGCGGCATCCACGTCGACGACGTCGATGTGGTGATCCACTTCGATCCGCCGGAGGACCACAAGACCTACCTCCACCGGTCCGGACGGACGGCTCGGGCGGGTGGATCGGGGGTGGCGGTCACGCTCGTGCTCTGGAACCAGGAGCTCGAGGTGAAGCGGATCCAGAAGCGGCTTGCCCTCGATATCCCGATCACCGAGATGTTCTCGAACGACGAGCGGCTGACCGACCTCACCAGCTGGGACCCCACCGCTGTCGCCTGAGCGGCGCGCCGATCGCCGCTCGCGGTGATCGGCGGTGAGCGAGCGAGTTCGGAAGCGGTGGGCGATCGACCTGTGTCGGCGACACCACGATCTCGGCGCTGACTGGCTCGTGGCGCTGGCGGCCAACCGGGTCGCCGATGCGCTCGGGCTCCCGCCGGTGATCGACGGGCCGATCGAACCACCGGGCGGATTGTCGGCCCCGCCGGGCGGCTGGGCCGATCCGTGGCTGGTGGGCCTCGTTCACGAGCAGTCGGCGACCGCCGCCGACCGTCGAGCCCGCGGCGCGTGGTACACGCCGAGACCGGTCGTGATCGGCCTCCTCCGGCTCGCCACCGCCGAGGGACACGTGCCGGCCAGGATCGTCGACCCGACCTGTGGCGGCGGCGCGTTCCTGCTCGCCGCGCTCGACCGACTCGTGGAGCTCGGGCTCGACCCCGAGGACGCGGTGGCCCGCATCGGGGGCATGGACGTCGACCCCGTTGCGGTCCGGGCGAGCGCATGGTCGGTCGGGCTGTGGCTCGGCGCCCGCGGCGCGGGGGCCGCTGGCGAGTGGGGCGGGCCGGACGTGGCGGGCGGCATCGACGTGTCGCAGGGCGACTCGCTCCGCGACTGGCCCACGACGTGGTCTGGGCCCCTGGTGGTGGCGGGCAACCCGCCCTTCGCCAGTCCGCTCAAACGGGGTGCGGTCTCCACCACGGCCGCTGATCGGCGGGGGGAGCGAGCCGACCTCCTCGGTCCCTACGCCGACGTCGCCGCCGTCCACCTGCTCGACGCCGTGGAGAAGGCTGGGCCCGGTTCCACCGTGGTGCTCGTCCAGCCGCAATCGATCCTGTCGAGCCGGGATACGGATGCCCTGCGCGCCCATTTGGAGGCGCAAGCGCCGCTCGTCGGCCTGTGGGTGGCGCGAGAGGCGGTGTTCGACGCCGGCGTACGGGTCTGCGCCCCGGTTCTCCGGGTCGGTGGCAGCGGTTCGGGTGACCGACGGGTCCGGTTGGCCGACGGACCCGAGGTGACCACCCGGGTCGACGTTCGCCCCCAACCGTGGGGTGCGCTGGCTGCCGATGCGCTCGGCGCACCGCCGGTCCCGCCGTCGTCAGGTCAGCGGCCCTCGGGCCGGCTCGGCGACCTCGCCAGCGCCACCGCCGGCTTCCGTGACGAGCACTATGGGCTCGTGTCGGTCTGCCGCGAAGCCCGACCCGACGAGGACGGTGGCGACGGCGTCGAGACCGCCCGCCTCGTCACCGTCGGCTCGGTCGACCCGCTCGATCTCGCCTGGGGCCGGCGGGCGCTGCGGTTCGGGGGCCGGAACTGGGAGCGACCGATCGTCACCCGCTCGGGTCTGAGCGATCGGGTCGCTCGCTGGTTCGACGCCCAGCTGGGGCCGAAGGTGCTGCTGGCCACCCAGACCAAGCTGCTCGAGCCGGTCGTCGACCGCACCGGCGACCTGATGCCGGCGACCCCGCTGATCGCCGTCCATGCCGATCCCGACGACCTGGACCGGGTCGCGGCGGTGCTCCTCGCGCCCCCGGTGGTGCTGTGGGCGTGGCGCCGCTGGTTCGGCACCGCCCTCACCGTCGATGCGGTGAAGCTCGCCGCGAGGCACGTCGCCGAGCTGCCGCTGCCCTCCGACCACGACCGGTGGGACGAGGCTGCGGCCATCATTGCCACGGTGTCGGGCAGCCCTGTCGAACCTGCCGGCGTCGGAAGCGGTCACCTGGCGGTCGACGCGGTCGTTGCGGTCGGTGAGATCATGACGAGCGCCTACGGCGCCGACCCGGAGGTGCTCGACTGGTGGCTCGACCGACTCGCCCGCCCGCCGATCACCGGCGACCCCTCCGCCGGGTGACCGGGCGACCCGGGCCTGCCGCCAGGCGGCTGAAGCCGCACCCGCGGCGAGACCTCGGGGCGCTTCGCTCAGATCTCGGCGCCGACCGGATCAGGGGACGCCACGTCGGGTTCCTCGTTCGAGGCTCGCTTTTTGCGCCAGCGGCGGGTCGGGGCTTCTTCAGCCGGGGGTAGCTCGGATGCCTCGTAGTCCCGGACCGTGTCGATCAAGTGGGTCACGAGCTCGCGGTCTCGTTCCGTCAGGCAGAAGTTTCGGAAGTTGAGCTTGAAGCTGATCTTGCCTCCCGAGTCGAGCACCACGGTGTGGGTCTCGCGGTGTTTCCTGGCCATGACCTACCTCCTGGTTGTCACGTAGGACGGTCTTCGTTCGCCCCGAGGGTTCACGATTTGGCGCATCGGTCTTGCAGCGAGCTGACAGCTGGGGGCATGCTGCCGATGTAGTAGGTGGGAGATGGAGACGTCCGGCCACTAAGGGGCGACTCTTGGCACCGGCGCCCCCATCCCCCGCCGCTGCGACCGACAGCTATGTCGATCGCTCGCGCCGCAACGTAGCGGGAGCGAGTTCATGCGCGCCCTGAGGTCAATTGCCCATCCGGGGCCCGTTGTTGCGGTCCACCAGGAGCGATGGAGGCCTCGCTTCGGGTATGTGACAGGTGTCACCGTAACTCCCGTTGTGATGATGGCTGCGCCTGTCGACCGATCCGGTCACCAACGAGCCAGCTGCTCGGCGCGGCATGCCTCACCTGGCGTTTCGCCGTTGGTGAACGTCTGACCCGCTCCCGCAAACCGTTGGGGATAGCGTCTCGCGAGAACCTAGGATCGTCAGGATGCATCCCCTTCGCCGGCCTGTCGCCGATGATCAGGACCCGATCCCGGCGTCTGGCGCATGGAAGCCCGGCGATCCGCCGGCGTGGCGCCGCTTCGTCGACATCTGCCAGGGGCGGTGCTTCGTGCTCGAAGCCGGCGGGGTGCTCGACAAGATCACGCTCGCCTATGAGACGTGGGGCACGCTCGACGCCGACGGGTCGAACGCGGTGCTCGTCTGCCACGCCCTCACCGGTGATGCCCACGCGGCCGGCCCGTCCGGCCCCGGGCAACCCACCGACGGCTGGTGGAACGACCTGATCGGACCCGGCAAGGCGATCGACACCGACCGCTACTTCGTGGTGTGCGCCAACGCCCTCGGCGGCTGTCAAGGCTCGACGGGGCCGTCGTCGACGCACCCGATCGATGGCGAGCCCTACGGTCCGCGGTTCCCGATCGTGTCGACCCGCGACATCGTCCGCACCCAGGCGATGCTGGCCGACCACCTCGGCATCCCCCGGTGGTTGTCGGTCGTCGGTGGCTCGATGGGCGGCATGCAGTCGCTCGAATGGGCCGTCATGTATCCGGACCGGGTGGCGTCGATCGTGAGCATTGCCTCCACCGCAGCCGCCAGCGCGCTCCAGATCGGCTGGAGCGAGGTGGGTCGGCTCGCCGTGGTCCAGGACCCGAAGTGGCATGGCGGCGACTACTACGACGCCCCCGACGGTGAGGGTCCCCACGAGGGCCTGATGCTCGGTCGACGGATCGCCCAGATCCACTACCGGAGCGACGTCTCGCTCGAGCAGCGGTTCGGTCGCGCCACCGCCGACCGGTTCGAGCGGCCGAACCTCTGGAGCCGGTTCCAGGTGGAGAGCTACCTCGACTACCACGGTCAGAAGCTCGCCCGCCGGTTCGATGCCAACACCTATCTCGTGCTCAACAAGACGATGGACCTCCACGACGTCGGGCGGGGGAGGGGAGGGATCGACGCCGCACTGGCCCGGGTGGCGTGCCCGGTGCAGGTCGTCTCGATCGACAGCGACGCGCTCTACACGCCCCGCCAGCAGCACGACCTCCGCGACAAGATCGCCGCCGGTGGCGCTCCCGTACGGTTCGATGAGATCTCCTCCGATCACGGTCACGACGGCTTCCTGATCGAGTTCGCCCAGCTCGATCCGGTCCTGTCGACGTTCCTGGCCGATCGGTCGAAGGGGGCCTGACCCGGATGCCCGAGGGCGTCGAGATCGAGATCTACCGCCGCTCGGCCGAGGCCGTGGTCGGCCGGACGATCGCCAGGGTGGAGGCGCCAGACGCCTGGTTCCTCAAGGGCGGGATCACCGCCACCGACGTGGTCGACGCCGCTACGGGACAGCGGATCGAAGCCGCCCGTCGCAAGGGGAAGCTGCTCGTGCTCGACCTGGCCAACGGTGTTCGCCTGGGGTTGCGGTTCGGGATGACGGGGCGGCTGATCGTCGACGCGGTCTCGTCGATCGAGTACCTCGAGTACGCCAGCCAGCGCCACAACCCCGAGTGGGATCGTTTCGTCCTCGCCTTCACCGATGGCGGCGATCTGCGCATCCAGGATCCCCGCCGCCTCGGCGGCGTCGAGCTCGATCCCGACGAGGACGCCCTCGGGGCCGACGCGTTCATCGCCACCCTCGGTGACCTGCGGAACCGGGTGTTCGTCGGCGAGGTGCCGATCAAGGCCCGCCTCCTCGACCAGGGCCGACTCGCCGGGGTGGGCAACCTCATCGGCGACGAGACGCTCTTCCGGGCCGGCATCGACCCGGCCCGACCCGCCAGCTCGCTCGACGACAAGGAGCAGCGGAAGCTCCAACGCCACCTCCGCAACGTGATGAGAGACTTCCTACGCGATGGCGGATCCCACACCGGCCGGCTCCAACCGGCCAGGGTGCGGGGCGGGCGTTGCCCGAAGGACGGCGAGGAACTGCTCCGCCGGGAGGTGGGTGGCAGAACGACCTACTCGTGTCCCCGGCATCAACGGTAGGTCGACTCCGGCCGTGACCGCGGATCGCACCCTACAATCGGACTCGTGATCGACGTGCTCCTCCCGTCCGGCTCGATCGTCGCCGTAACCGAGGCCCAGCAGACCCAGCGGGCGTTGACCATGTTGGTCTGGCTGCTCGTGGTCGTCGCCGCGATGCTCGCGCTGCTGACCATCTGGTACTGGTGGCACACGAGCCCGAAGCGACGGATGCGTCGCTATGCCGCTCACGTGGAGCGGACGACGCCCGCCGACCAGAACGCCGGCGCCTATCAGCAACCCACCTACGCCGATCCGCGCCAGATGGATCCCGACGGGCCCTACCGCGACGCGAGCCAGCCCTACTACCACCGGTAGACGCCGCGCCCGAGCCGGCTAGCGGCCCCGGTTGGAGGGGCTAACCTGTCGCCCATGAGCGACAGCTTCGACCCGGCTGCGTTGGTGGCTCGGTTCCAGGAACGGGCCAGCGCGGTGAAGAACAGGAACCTGCCCCCCGTCGGCGGCGACGAGCGGCAGATGTTCATCAAGCAGGCCGAGCAGGACTACATGGACTTCGCCATCATCGGCGACGCTGAGCCGAAGCTCGAAGACGGCGTGCTCACCCTCACGATCGATCTCCGCCCGAAGGGCTGATGCCCGCCTCGATCGGCCGCCACCGGGAGGCGAATTGCCGGTGCCGGGCCGGCGGTGCGCCGCTATGCTCGTACCGCACATGCGGACGTAGCTCAGCTGGTAGAGCATCACCTTGCCAAGGTGAGGGTCGCGGGTTCAAGTCTCGTCGTCCGCTCCACGGGAACCCGGCAGGGTTCCGTAACCCCAGGTCAGCGGCCCACACGGGCCGCTGAGCCGCGTCCGGGCCGCCCATCGCGCCCATACCGAAACCCATAAAGGCGGTGGGTGAATCTGCCGTAGTGGTCGGGTATGGCCGGTTCGATGAGACAACGAGCGTCTGGGTCGTGGGAGCTGCGGGTCTCGGCCGGGACCGACCCCGAGACCGGGCGTCGCCGCTACCGCACCATGACGGTGCGGGGCACCCGAGCCGAGGCCGAGCGTGAGCTGGCGGCGCTGGTGTCCTCGGTCCGAGCCCAAGGTGGCGGCGGGCCGGGTTCGTCGGTCTCGGTGCTGTTGGAGCGCTGGTTCACGGTGGCGTCTGCGTCGTGGGCACCGACCACGATCCGCCAGACCCGCTCAGTGCTCGACCGATACCTCCACCCGCACATCGGGTCGATCCCGGTCGGTCAGCTCACCGCAGCCCGGATCGACGAGCTGTACGCCGAACTGCAACGCTCGGGAGGGGCGAAGGGTCAGCCGTTGTCGGCGGGGACGGTGGCCAGGGTCCAAGTGGTGTTGCGGTCGGCGCTGTCCCAGGCGGTGCGGTGGGAGTGGATCTGGGACAACCCCGCACAACGCACCCACCGCATCACCGCGCCGAAACGAGAGCTGCAGCCCCCGACCCCAGCCGAGCTCGAAACCCTGCTCACCCATGTCGCCGAGAACGATCGCCAGTTCCATGTGTTCTTGGTGCTGGCCGCCTACACCGGAGCCCGCCGAGCCCAGCTGCTCGGCCTCCGATGGGACAACGTGTCGCTGTCGAGGAGGCGGGTCGCGTTTCGAGCCGGCTGGGTCGAGGGCCCCGACGGGCCGGTGCTGGCCGACACCAAGACCAAGCAATCCCACACCGTCGATCTCGACCCCGAGACCTGCGAAATCCTCGCCAGCTACGCCGAGACCCTGGAAGCGCCGATGGGGGAGGGGTTCGTGTTCAGCGACGACGGCGGGGCCACAGCGTGGAAGCCCAACCGGGTGACCAAGACGTTCCTGCGGTACCGCCGGGCGGTCGGGTTGCGATCGTTCCGGTTGCATGATCTGCGGCACTTCATGGCCACCCAGATGCTCGAAGCCGGCGTCCCGATCGTGACCGTGTCACGACAGTTGGCCCACCGGCGGGTCTCAACCACCCTGGATCGCTACGCCCACTCCGTACCCGGAGGCGACGCGGAAGCATCGGCGATCCTGCGGGCCGTCTTCGAGGCCGCGACCAGATCGGACGTCGTCGAGAACGGAGCGGACGACTCAGATCGAAGTGAGCCGCCGCCGGGCTTCTGACCAAGCGGCCTGCGGATAGTCAGGACCCGCCCATCGGAGCCCGGCCCGACCGACGCTCGGGACAGGGATCGAACCTGCAACCATCGCCTTACAAGAAGGGCGACGCCGGTCTGACAGGGGTGCTCCAGCCCACTGAGCAGGGAAGACGCCCGACGGGTGGTCCGATCCGTACCGGTGAGTCCAGCTAATTCGGGCCCACACCGCAGTGGTTTGGACAGTGCTGGGGGGTTGGGGAGGGTCGCAACACGAATCCCTTGAACCGCCCGCGTGCCTCGTTGTCGAAGTCGGAGTGCTCCCCATGCTCCCCGACGCGGTGGTTATGAGCCAGCGCGCAGGGTCTGCCGGCCGGAATTGTCGATCGGTGCAAGAGCGTCGCAGCCGATCGACTGACGTAGTCCGCGGTCGAAGGCGCGAGCGGCTCAGTCGCCGGCGGTCCAATCTCGCCATCGCCGTTTTGAGCCCGAAACGGAAACGGCACCGATTTCGAGAAATGCGAAACACAGCCTGGCCTTGTCCCCGCGCACGTTCGGAGGTTGCCCGCATGCGACGTAAGTAAGTCGACGAGTGCAAAAAACCAACCGGCGGCGCTGGCGGTGCGTTGCTAGCGTATGCGTTAGGAGCGAGCACTCAGTTAGATCTCCTGCTATGGAGGAGGTGCCGGTTTGAGTGGATCGGATCTCCCTGGACATCAAGCGTCGCGTGAGTCGGCTGCTGGTAGCGGTGAAGCCGCAGGGTTTGCGCAGCCGCCGACCGTTTCCCTGCCAAAGGGCGGTGGTGCGATTCGCGGTATCGGCGAGAAGTTCGGCACCAACCCGGTCACGGGAACGGCGTCGTTCAGCGTTCCTATCGCCACCAGCCCAGGCCGCTCGGGCTTTGGTCCGCAGCTTTCGCTTTCCTATGATTCCGGCGCAGGCAACGGGCCTTTCGGGCTGGGTTGGAGCCTGGCCTTGCCGACGATCACGCGGAAGACCGACAAGGGCCTGCCACGGTATCGGGACGAAGTCGACTCCGATGAATTCATCCTGTCCGGTGCGGAGGACCTGGTCCGGGTCCTGGTCGAGGCCAACGGCGATTGGGTTCGGGAGGAGCTGCCGGTGCGGAGCGTCGATGGCACGCGCTATCGCATCGAGCGCTACCGGCCGCGTATCGAGGGTCTCTTCGCTCGAATCGAGCGCTGGACCAACGAGGCCGATCCGGCCGATTGCTTCTGGCGCTCCATAAGCGGCGACAACATCACCACGTGGTATGGGAGGTCAAGCAGCAGCCGTATCGCCGATCCCGCTGACCCGAGCCGGATCTTCAGCTGGTTGATCTGCGAGAGTCATGACGACAAGGGCAACGTCATGGTCTACGACTACCAGCAAGAGGACTCGGCCAACGTCGGTCTTGCGCGAGCCCATGAAGCCAATCGCAACGACCTGAGCCGGAGTGCGAACCGCTATCTCAAGCGCATCCGCTACGGCAACCGTCGACCCTACTCTCCGGTTCTCCAGGACGGCCAGCCACCCACGCCACTTCCGAGCGATTGGCTGTTCGAGGTCGTGCTGGACTACGGGGATCACGACGAGCTGGCACCAACGCCGCGTCCCGATGGAAGCTGGGGCTGCCGGAACGATCCCTTCTCGTCGTACCGCGCCGGCTTTGAGGTCCGGACCTACCGGCTCTGCCAGCGGGTCCTGATGTTCCACCACTTCGCCGACGAGCCCGGGGTCGGTGCAGACTGCCTGGTTCGCTCCACCGACTTCCACTATCGCTACGAGGAAGATCCCGGGGACGCCCGCAACCCGGTCCATTCGGTCCTGATCTCGGCCACCCAGTCCGGTTACCGGCGGCAATCGGAGGAGAGCTATCTCAAGCGATCGCTGCCGCCGGTCGAGTTCCGCTACAGCGAGGCCCGTATCGACGAGGCGGTCCATGATGTGGACCCGGCCAGCCTACAGCACCTGCCCGACGGCCTCTCCAACGACCGCTATCGATGGACCGATCTGGATGGTGAGGGCCTCTCCGGCGTTCTCATCGACCAAGGTGAAGCCTGGTATTACAAGCGCAACCTCAGCCCGATCAATGGAGGCTCGGGCGATGGAGGAGAGACGGTCGTCGCGCAGTTCGGTGCTCTGGAACGCATTGCCGGCAAGCCATCGTCTGGCGCTATGGCGAGCGGTGGTCATCAGCTGCTGGACCTGGCCGGCGACGGCCAGTTGGACCTGGTCAGCTTCGAGGCGGGCAGCGCCGGCTTCTTCGAACGCAGCCATGACCAAGGCTGGGTGACCTTCCGGCCCTTCCGCTCGCTGCCCAACCTGGACTGGCGCAACCCCAATCTGAGATTCCTAGACCTCACCGGCGACGGTCGTGCCGACCTGCTGATCTCCGAGGAAGATGCGTTCTGCTGGCACGCGTCGTTGGGCGAGGAGGGTTTTGGCCCGGCACAGCGGGTTCCGCAGGCGATGGATGAAGAAGAAGGCCCGCGTCTCGTCCTGGAGGACGGCACCCAGTCGATGCACCTCGCCGACCTGTCAGGTGACGGTCTGACCGATTTGGTGCGCATCCGCAACGGGGAAGTCTGCTACTGGCCGAGCCTGGGCTACGGGCGCTTCGGAGCCAAGGTGACGATGGACAAGGCGCCGTGGTTCGATGGGCCTGACCTGTTCGACCAGCGCCGCATCCGGCTGGCCGATATCGATGGCTCGGGCGTCACCGACATCATCTACCTGGGCGATGACGGGGTAGACCTCTACTTCAACCAGTCGGGGAACAGCTGGAGCGCGCCGCACAGTCTCGCGGCGTTCCCCACGATCGATGACCTCTCCTCGGTCCAGGTGCTCGATCTGCTCGGCAACGGCACCGCCTGCCTCGTCTGGTCCTCGCCCCTGCCGGGCGATTCCTGGCGGCCGATGCGCTACGTCGACCTGATCGGTGGCCAGAAGCCCCACCTCCTGGTTGGCTCGGAGAACAATCTCGGCGCGGAGACCCGGATCCACTACGCGTCGTCGACGAAGTTCTTCGTGGACGATCAGCTCGCCGGCCGGCCGTGGATAACCCGGCTCCCCTTCCCGGTCCATGTGGTGGAGCGCGTGGAGACCTTCGACCACATCAGCCGAAACCGTTTCGTGACCCGCTACGCCTATCACCACGGCTATTTCGACGGTGTTGAGCGGGAGTTCCGCGGCTTCGGCATGGTCGAGCAGTGGGACACCGAGGCATACGCAGCGCTCCGTGAGAGCCAGGACCTGCCGATCGGCGACAACATCGACGAGTCCTCGCACGTGCCACCGGTGCTGACCAAGACCTGGTTCCACACGGGAGCCTCCATCGGACGTCACCATGTCTCCGACTTCTTTGCCGGTCTGCTCGATGCCGACGACATCGGCGAGTACTACCGCGAACCCGGCCTAGACGATGACCAGGCCAAGGCCCTGCTACTCGAGGACACCATCCTGCCCGAAAGCCTGACCGCGGAGGAGGAACGCGAAGCCTGCCGGGCACTGAAAGGGGCCATGCTGCGCCAGGAGGTCTATGCCCAAGACGGCACGGCCAAAGAACCGCATCCCTACACGGTCACCGAGCAGAACTTCACCATCCGCCTCCTGCAGCCGAAGGCCGACAACCCCCACGGCGTGTTCCTCACCCATGCGCGCGAAGCGATCAACTACCACTACGAACGTCAACACGAAAGCGACGCCGTCGATCCCCGCGTCGCGCACGCGCTTACGCTCGACGTCGACGACTACGGCAACGTGCGGAAGTCTGCGGCCGTCGGCTACGGCCGCCGTCACGCGGACATGAATCTGTCGGTGGAGGACCGCGCTACCCAGGCGCAGACCCTCATCACCTACACCGAGAGCCGTGTGACCAATGCCGTTGACGCCATCGACAGCTACCGCACGCCGCTGCCTTGCGAGACCCGCACCTATGAGCTGACCGGTATCGAGCCGGGGGCCGGCGCCGCTCACTTCAGCTTCGATGAATGGACGCGCAACGCTTTGGCCTTGCCGGCCTCGGCGGTGGAAATCTCCTACGAGCGACAGGCCGACGGCACCTCCGCTCAGAAGCGGCTGATCGAACAGGTCCGCACCCTCTATCGCAAGGATGACCTGACCGCGTACATGCCACTGGGCGAGCTCGAGCCGTTGGCCCTGCCCGGTGAGAGCTACCAGCTTGCTTTCACGCCTGGATTGCTTGCCGACGCCTATGGCGATCGGGTGACGGCCGAGATGTTGGCGAGCGAGGGGCGGTACGTTCACAGCGAGGGCGATGCCAACTGGTGGATCCCCTCGGGGCGCGTGTTCTTCTCTCCAGGCTCCGACGATCCGCCCGCAGCCGAGCTGGCGTATGCCCGGGAGCACTTCTTCTTGCCGCAACGCTTCCGCGATCCGTTCCATGATTCTGAGCTTGAGACCGAGAGCTTCGTTGTCTACGACACGTACGATCTGTTGGTCCAAGAGACCCGAGATGCTCTTGCAAATCGGATGACCGTCGGCGAGCGGAACCATGACCCGACGCTTCCGCTCGTTCGGCATGGTCACGACTATCGGGTGCTGCAGGCGGCGCAGGTCATGGATCCGAATCGCAATCGGGCCGCGGTCGTGTTCGACACGCTCGGGATGGTCGTCGGAACTGCGGTGATGGGGAAACCCGGGGAGATCCTCGGTGATTCACTGGACGGCTTCAACGCAGATCCGACCGAGTTGGTGATCCTCGACCACCTGGCCGACCCGCTGGCCGATCCGCATGCCATTCTTGGCCGCGCGACCACGCGGCTGGCCTACGACATCTTTGCCTACCAGCGCAGTAAGGAGGACCCGCAACCTGCACCGACCGTCGTCTACACCCTAGCGCGGGAAACCCACGCCCCCCAGCCGGAAGCCGGAGAGCACAGCAGAGTCCAGCACAATTTCAACTACTCCGACGGCCTTGGCCGCGAGATCCAGAAGAAGACCCAGGCCGAGCCCGGCCCACTGAACTTGGGGGGCGCCGAGATCAGTCCGCGCTGGGTCGGCAGCGGCTGGACAGTATTCAACAACAAGGGCAAGCCGGTCCGCCAGTTCGAGCCGTTCTTTTCCCGCACCCACCGTTTCGAACTCGACGTGCAGGTCGGGGTGAGCCCGATCGTGTTCTACGATCCCGCTCAGCGGCCCCTCGCCACCCTCCATCCAAACCACACTTGGCAAAAGGTGGTCTTCGACTCGTGGTCGCAGGAAAGCTGGGACGTTAACGACACGGTGCTGGTCGCCGACCCGGCTGCCGACGACGATGTTGGCCAATACCTCGGGCGACTTGCTGAAGATGAGTACTCACCCACCTGGCATGCGGGTCGAATCGATGGCGATATGGGCACACACGCACAGGCAGCTGCGCTCAAGACCGAAGCTCACGCGGCGACACCGACGGTCACGTATCTCGATTCGCTTGGTCGAACCTTTCTGACCGTGACGGACAACGGCGTCGCCGCTGACGGCCACGCCCGTCGCCAACCCACGCGAGCGACATTCGACATCGAAGGCAACCAGCTGGCGGTTACCGATCCGTTGGGTCGGGAGGTGATGGGTTACGAGCACGACATGGTTGGCAGTCCGGTCCACTTCCGCAGCATGGATTCGGGGGACAGGTGGACTCTCAATGCCGTTGACGGCCAACCTGTCCGAACCTGGGACAGTCGCGGTCACAGCTTTCGCTACACCTATGACTCGCTGCGACGAGCCAAGCATCGCTACGTGGTGGGAGCAGACCATGCCCGTTCCGATCCTAGAACTCTGAACGGCGAGGTGTTGTTCGAACGGATCGACTACGGCGAAAATGAGGTTGACCCCGAGTCCCTTAATCTGAGGGGTCGGGTCATCCGCACGTATGACGGTGCCGGTATCTCTGTGAACAGCAACTACGACTTCAAAGGAAACCTTTTGGTCGGGCACCGACAGCTGGCCACCGACTACAAAGCGATACCCGACTGGTCGAAGAACCCCGAGTTGGACAGCGAGCTCTTCGGAACTCGAAGCCAGTTTGACGCCCTCAACCGGCCGGTACGTATGACCTCACCCGATGGAACGGAGGTTTGTCCCAGCTTCAACGATGCCGGGCTGCTGGAACGAATCGACGCTAGGCTGAGCGGCGCCACCGATCGGACGGTATTTGTCGACAGTATCGCCTACGACGCGAAGGGCCAACGCCGGCGAATCGTCTACGGCAACGGCGTTGAAACGAGCTACGAATATGACCCGCTGACGTTTCTGCTCACCCGATTGAGGTCGAGCCGTGACTCCGACGGCGACCTGCAAGACCTCAGTTACACGTACGATCCGACCGGCAACATCATCCACATTCACGACGACGCCCAACAAACAATCTTCTTCGACAATAGCGTCGTTGAACCGCACAACGACTATCGGTACGACGCGCTCTATCAGCTTGTTGATGCCAGCGGGCGGGAGCATCGCGGTCAGACTGGCCCCACCGACCATCATGAGCTGGCCATGCCATCGCATCCCAGCGACGGTCAGGTCATGCGCGTCTATCGCCAAAGTTACGAGTACGACGCAGTCGGCAACATCCTGAACATGATCCATCGGGCCCCCGGGAACAACTGGACACGTCACTACGGTTACGCCGCCGACAGCAACCGATTGCTGGCGACGAGCCTGCCCGGTGACAAACCCGACGGTCCTTACTCGGCGACGTATGGCTACGACGATCACGGCAGCATGACGACCATGCCGCACCTGCCTTCCATGGTTTGGAACTTTCTCGGTCAACTCCAGCAGAGCGCGGCCCAGGTCGTGGATGAAGGCACGCCCGAGACAACCCATTACGTCTACGACTCAACCGGTCAGCGAGTTCGCAAAGTCACCGATGGGTCGACTGACAGAGACGGAACACCCACAAGAACGAAGGAGCGGGTGTACTTGACGTCTAGCCTTGAGACCTTTCGAGAGTATGGTGACCAAGGTACCGATATCGAACTCGAGCGCGAGACCTTCCAGCTATTCGACGACAGCGACCTAGTCGCCGTCGTCGACACACTCGTCGCAGGTGACGACGAATCAGTTAGCGACCTCGTCAGATACCAGTTATCGAGCCATCTCGGCTCGACCCGCGTCGAGCTGGATTCAACTGGACACATCTTCTCATATGAGGAGTACCACCCCTACGGTAGTACGTCTTATCGAGCAGCCGATCCGGCCGTTCCGGCAACAGCCAAACGCTACCGGTTCACCGGCCTCGAAACCGACGAAGAAAGCGGACTTTCCCTTCATGGAGTGAGATACTACGCTCGCTGGTTGGCCCGGTGGACAAGCGCCGATCGGAACGGTGTTGAAGACGGATTGAACAGATGGAGCTACGCTCGCCGGAACCCCGTCAATGGAATCGATCGCACCGGCACCAGCACCAAGGAGGCTACGCGTCAAACAAAAGCTCGGGTAGCCAGGAATACTACTCAGGCGACGGCTGATAAGGCTAAGGAGGGCGCGGACCTGAAATCCGACCTAAAGCGTCATTCACGTCGTATTGCCAGGGAAGCGCAGAAGTCCGCTCTCAGACAAGGCCTGCGGACAATCGGGTCAGGCGTTGCCAGTGCGGCCGAGGCCGTGCTGCCGGTTGCGGCAGTCGCTGGTGTTACCGCGGCAACGGCGTGGTTGGTTCGCAGCTCGGAGGCGGCTCGCCTGGCCGTCGCCACTCATTCATGGGTCCGTTTGAGCCAGTCCGGCGTGCCCACAGACTTTCACGACATGTACATGGAGAGGGTGGAGCTCGGTCACACCGAAGCTTGGATGTCTGACTGGGTCGAGGGTATTCTGCATGAGGCGTCACCGCACGAGCGCGAAGTGACGGTTCTCCGTTATCGACAACAGATCAGCGGCGCGGGTGAGGGGCAGCCAATAACTTTGGATAGCACTGGGTTGCCAATACAGCTCGGCGACAGCTCGGGCCCGAGAATAGGCCCTGCCTACGCTACACACGAAGATGCGATAGCTGCAAGGAACGCTATAGAGGCAAGAACAGGCAACGCCCCTCACGTCGCACACGTAATACTAGAAAAGTATGGCATGTCGTTGGCCAGTTGGTGGGAGGTTTCTCAAACAGGACTAGGTATAGGACGTAATCAACCGTTTGGAGACACCGAGCAAAAGGCGATTGCTCGCCTCAATCCAAACATGACATATGATGGATATAGGTTGCTTATCAGCGGCACCATTGCACCATGCGATGGTACGCGAGGCCTAGGGTGTCTCGCTGTAATGGAAGACACGGTGGAGGAGCTAGGCCTCGAGATAGACTACATGTGGATAGCAACAGGCGCTACCAACCATTCTCGATATACTTTCCTACCTCAAAATGGACATGTGCGAGGGTCGTTCGTATCCACAAGCGGTTATACAGCTCAATGAATCCATCCATCGTTGACCACTGCGAGGTGGAGGTCTGCTAGCTGCTTGATCTTTATCCCACTGACCCAGGTGAGCAGCATGGCTTGAGGTCGACAGCGGGCGTAGTTCTATACGGTGCGATGCGGTAGGGCTTGACGCGCGTCGGTTCATTACGGGGGTTGGGGCTGGTTTGATGGCGAAGACGATCTCTTCGAGCTCGCCCGGCTAGAAGGGAACTACGGCTGTGATATCAGTTCGCTATGCGTTAGCGGATGTAGTACCGGCAGAGCAAGGCGATGTCGTCGATGAGGTTGAGATCGAGGCCGAATCCGTCGGTGGCTGTCAGTCGCCAATCACCGACCGAGAGGTTGTCGACCGTGAAGCTCGCCTTTGGTAGCTCGGTTGAAACGTCGTTCGTTAGCGTTGCGGTGGCCGACCCGTCCGACCACTCGATAGCGAGTGCTCCCCCGATGTTGGCGACGTCGGCCGTCTTTGGGACCAGAAATACATCGATTGTGGGGATGGTGTCGATCCTCTTGTGAGCGAAGTAGGGGAACCGGTCCTCGCCGACGCTCAACGTGAGATCGATCTCGCCGGTAGCTACGAGCTGAGCCCATTGGTCTGGCCAGTGGTGTTTGACGCTCAGAAACAGGGGCAAGCCTTCCCCACGGCCGGCCGCTTGCAGCGAGGTGATGATATCGGTCGTGACCTTCTCGCGGTACGTGGTGCCTTCGACGGGCACGTCCTCACCGGAGCGGGCCTGGTAGCTGAGGTGGATGATGGCGTCGGCGATGCTCAAGTAGTTGAACTGAGCGAGCTCCGGGGGAGCGAGGCGTAGCTGCCAGGTGCTGACCGCTCCCTCGCCCTCGAAGGGCAGGTAACGCTCGTCTCGGAACTCGAGTTGGAAAAGGCCGGCGTCGTTCTGGGCTGAGCTGGTGGCGATGCGTTGGCCGGCGATGGTCGGGACGTCTTCGAGGGGCCCGGTGACGACGCGCCGGATTTTCGAGCCCGTCAACGTCAGTGTGCAACTGAGAGTTGTGTAAGGGCCAGTGACCGCCGGAATCGAAACGCGCACGTTCTTCAGGCGGCGCATGTAGTGCCCAGGGTAGTCGAGATCGAAGAGCAGCTCGGGAACGGCCAGTTCGCATTCGCCGGTGGTCTGCAGCTGGAGCAGGGCGGCGGGGTCGGTCAGGGCCAGGGAGACGTGCTTGGTGAGTTCGAGGTCGCGTTTGTTGGCGGTGATGTAACTCTGTTCCATGCGCCGCAGGTCGAGGGAGAGCCGCTCGCCGGCGAGGAGACCCTTCCTCATACTTTCCCAGTGCCCGTACTCGATGAACACGGCGTCGTCGACGGCCAGCTCGTGGCGGTAGGCCAGCTCGGCCTGGCGGGCCATGTCGAAGGCCAGCTGGTACGCGTGAAAGTACAACGTGGACAGCTGACCGGCCATCCAGCTGTAGAGCTCGGCGTTGGTGAACTTGCTGTCCAGAAATGCTGCCTCCTCCTCGGCGTTGGCCAGCTGGAGCTCCTGGCTCGCCAGCTCCGCTTCGGCTATGGCTTTGCGGATCTCGGCGGCGATGATGTCCTTGTCGATCTGGGCCAACTCCTTCTCGGCCGCCTGGCGCTGGTGCTCCCAGTCCTCGACCCGGCGGAGGTGCATCGCTTCCCGGGCGCTCTTGCCCGCCTGGAAGGTGTGCTCTCTGGCCCCGACATTGAAGCCAGCGGCCACGGCCCTCGCTGCCCCGCCTAGGTTTGTGCCGCCGAACGTGAACTCAGGAATTCCGCCCCACGTTGCATCGGGGAGCGCGTAGAGGGCGCTGGCCAGAATCTCGCTCGATCCTGCGGCAACCTGCCAGTGGTGGGCGCCCTTCAGACGATCCTGTTCGTCTTCCTCCTCCAGCAGCTTGCCCGACTTGATCAGATTGGCGAAGTGATCCTCGCGGAGCTTGATGGTGGCCTTCCGCTCGTTCAGGGAGTCCAGGTTGGCTTCTGCTTCCGCGATCTGCTGTTGGCGGATCTCTCGGATCTGGCGAGCCATAGCGACCTGTTGGGTGCTGCGGAGCTGGGCGAGCTCCTCGCCGTCGCCCTTCTCCAGTGCACTGAGCACCGCTGCGCCCAGCGACTTGACTTCGTTCGTGTAATCCATCGCCCGCTGAAGCAGATACGTGAAGCGGTAGCATGGCCGCCCCACCCCGGAGAGCCCGGCAACGGCGGCTTGTATGCTCACCCCAGCCGCGGCTGCCCGCACCAGGAGGGCGGGATCGATCGGCGGCTCGAACAGGGGCAGCTGGCGTACGGCGCCGTCGATGTTCATGCAGTGCCGGATCTTGAACAGCCGGTCGGCCACGGTGTCCCAGTAGCCCAGCAGCTTGTCGTTGGCCGGCAGGCAGAACGTCAGAAGGCCGGTGAGTAGGTTCACGGCCCCCTCGTTGTCGCCCTCGCCCATCTCGGTGACGAAATCGGCGCCGAGCGCCGGCACCAATGTCGTGCCGGTACCGGAGAGGGTCTCGGCGGCGGTGGTGTTGTGCTCCGGCTCGATCCCGTCGAGCGTGATCGGCTTGGGTCCCAGGATCTGGGCCGCCAGGACGTAGAGCTGGGCCGCCTCGTTTATCGACTCGATCGAATCTTGGCGGAACAGCCGATCACCCCACGTGATCAGGTTGTCGAGGTAGAGCATAATCACATAGCGCATGGAGGCCAGGATCCGCAGCCGGGCGACGGCGTGAGGGTTGAACGGGTTTGCCTGCCATTGGGCGACCTGGGTGGCGAATTGCTCGGGGTCGCCGAACAGGATGTCGACGTCGCCATCGAGTAGTTTGACCACTTGATCGTAGAACGGACCGGAGCGCCACACTTCGGCTCCTCCCTCGTTTCCGGTCGAGGTCGGATCGAAGACGTAGTGGATCCAGTCGCGGGCCTGCTCGAACTGTTGATTCTGCATCAGCCGGGTAGCGATCAGGATCGGGGCATGGAAGAACAGCTCGGTGTTGTAGATCCCGTAGGGATCTTTCGCCGCGAACGTGATGTTCTCTACCGGGTAGACGCCGACTGCCATCCCGGGGTCGTACAGGGTCCGGAAGCGGTAGTCCGAGTTCGGTGTCAGCTGGCGAAAGAGATCCTCGGAGTCGTCATCGTGGTCGGGATTGGGTAGGTACAGTCCGTCCACCCCCCGCCGAGCGAGCTGGCGCACGAACAGGCACGAGTAGGGGTGGTAGAAGCTCTGGAACCGGTAGGTGTCTCGTTGACCGACCAGCCCCGTCAGCCCCCGGATCGCCCCCGACGGCGACTCGAGAGCGAAGAAGTCCTCAACCTGCAGCTCGCCCGAACTCAGCATAGTTGCATTGGCCAACCGGTTTCCGGAGAAGACCACCTCGGTGGTCGACCCCGTGACCCGCGGGGTGGGCAGCTGCGTTGGTGGCAAGAACAGGTCGCCGTTGGCACGAGCTGCAGCAGAGTCCAGTCCAGCCGGCGAAGTCTGCGTGGAGAGGGCCGATGGCGCGACGTGCCCAAAGGAGCCACCCGGCCCAATGGATACATTCGCCGACTCTTCGTCGGATTCCTTGACGACCAGGTAGGTAGACTTGAGATCTTCGACGAAGAACGGCCGGCCGATTGGGTTTCCCCCGTGGGACGGAAACAAGACTGTGCACGAGTCCCCCTGCACCTTGCCCAGCAGTGGTACGTCTTCTGAGCCCACCCCGATCACGCCGATTCTAGTCGTTTCGATCAGCGTCAAAGTGCCCGGTGAGGGTGTCCTGATCTTCATTCGATCGGTCTTGCCGTTATCGACCGCCACATTGCTAAGTCCCATCAGCAATCCGAGCCTACCCACCAGATCGGCACTCACCGAATCCGTGCAGACGTCAATATGGAGATGCCCAAGGGTCTCGTACCTGCCCTCGACGGCAAGACTCTCGCTTCGTCGGACGGTGATTTGCAGCACTCCGGTTACATCGAGGTCGGACTCGAGAACGATGAGTGCCGGGTCGACTCCATACACGTATTTCGGCTGGTCATTTACCTTGGCAGTAGACATCCTCTTGGCGGCCCATGATCCTGCTTCCAATCGCGACCAGGCAAGCTGAACTTCGAAGTAGTCCGCCTGGGTTGCAAGATCGAATATTTTCCTTTGCTTCGCTTCGATTTCTTCGCGTGCGTAGGCAATGGCATCTTCCAAGAGTTCACTCTCCACGCCTGAGTCCGCGATGAAGTTCTCCAAGATTTCGATATCCTCTTCGTGTTGGGTGATCTCGTCCTCCAGGGAATCAATATCTAGCTCTTGGTACTTCTTCTCGTCGCGTCTCTGGGTAAAGACGGGCCAGAACAAGTGGAGCTGGCCATTTAGCACGAGGGACAGGAGGTGGTCTCCTTCGATGTCCAGGTCTATCTTGCGCCAACCGCTCCACCAGCCGAAGGGATCGCGCTGGCACAGGTAGTACTGGCGGGGGAGCCCACGGGTGCGGCCGACCACGTACAGCACGCCTTCGTGCTCATGGAGCGATGCGATCTCGAGGTTCGAGATTGCGTGGAGCTGGCGGGCGTATTCGAGCAGTGCTCGCTGGGCGGTGTCTTCTCGTACCTCGTCTTGGAGCAGTGCCGATTCGAGTTGCTCGAAGAGTTCGGTCTTGTCGTCTCGCAGTTCGGGCTCGATCCAGTTCTCGGGATACAGGAAGACCTTCAGGTTGGCTTCCCAGACGCGATAGTTCTTGCGCCACTCCCACTCCCTGCGATCGTCGGGGTTGAACGCGAGGCCGTCTTCGAGGCCGAGCAGGATGCGTTGGACGAACTGCTGGACCGAGGTGTAGGCGTGGACGAGCCGCGAGGTATCGACACAGGCGCTGGTCTCGGGGTCGATCAGGAAGTGGGCGTAGACGTCGAGAGCGTTGCGGAATACCGGAAGGTTGTCGATGCGGTGGTGTTCGATCATCCAGGCCAGGAGCGCGTCCCGGCGCTTCTCCCGCAACGGGTCGTGGATCTGGGCCGATACTTCGAGCCACTTGTCGGCGGAGTACTTGCTAGCGAGAGCGGCTTCGATGGCGGGGTGATTGCTGGCGGTAGTGAACGACCAGGCTTCCTCGGCGGTCACGCCAAGCTTGGAAGCGAGCGTCATCGCCCGGCTGAGGTCGAGCAGCCCGTCCTTTGCGAGGAACGTGTCGCGGTTCTTCCAGTCGAATCCGCCGGTCCCGAGGAGGAAGTCGAGCTCGCTCTCGGTCCAGGTGGTCCGGGCGGCAAGTGCCGCCGCCAGACTGTTGTAGGGCGGTTTGGTGTTGCTTAGCTCGGCCAGGTACTCGAACGCCTCGCTCGGCCGTTCGAACCATTGGTTGGCGAGATCCCGGTAACCGATCAGAGCCACGAGCGGGTCCAGGTCCAGGACCTCCCCCGGCTGAGCGCCGACCGGTAGGGCCGACGGGTCGAGTATCGACGTCGGGCCGGCGGCGGCGACGATGGCGTCGAGCCAGGTCGGATCGATCTCGAGGGTGGCGAGGAGGTGGACCTGCTTGGCCAGCAGGGTGACCTGCTGGCGCAGCCCGTCACCGATTGTGTCGTCCATCGGGTCGTCATCGAGGAAGCCTGGGTAGTCGATCAGCTCCTCGCTGGTGATCGGGGCGCTCGACTGCACGCCGTCGAGAAGGGCGGCGAGCAGGCCCCGGTCGACGCCGAACGCGGCAGCCAAGGTCTCTTCGAGCGTCTCGATCTGAGCGGCGCGGAACCGGCTGATGGTGACGATGGCTCCATCGCTGAGCGTCAGCTCGACATCGTTCGCCGCAAAGGTCCCGTCGGTCAGCTGCTGGGGCTCGCCCTCCTCGAGAGCGCCGAGTGCCGTTCGCAACATGCTCAAGTGAGCGTCGATGACGTCGGGAGCGAAGAGCTCGGACAGCTCGGGAGAGGCCAGCAGGTCGAATGCACCGTCGACGTTGAGCGGGGTGGCCTCTATCACGTCGAGTTGATCGCGCAGCATCCCGGGCGTGACCGGAGACTCCCACCCGAGGGCACTAAGCTGGTCGAGCTTCGCCGCGGTCTCTTCCGAGTACCCGGCGCTGTGGGCGAAGTGCAGGATCCGGTCGGCGGTCGGTGCCTGCCACCATTGAGCGATATCGGCCAGCGGGATCCCCGCTTGGCGGTGCAGGTAGGCGATCGAGGCCAGCTCGGGAACCAGTTCCAGCGGGCCGTCGGTGGCGACGGAGAGCATCACGTCGAGCTCGGCGAACGAGTAGCCGGTGAGCCGCGCCAGCCGGCCCATGCGGTGGGCCCGGTCGAGCATGGCCTCATCGAGATTCTGGAACGTGCCGCTGCTGGTGAAGACGTCGACCTGCGAGGGATTCACGAAGTCTGACTCGAACAGCGCCTTGAGCTCTTCGTATTCGAGATCCGCCTTCTCGGTTGCGCTCTCGACCGTGTTGGCCCGGATCAGATCGGTGATGTCGAGAAATCCCCACAATCCGGCCAGCTGTAGTCCGCCGGTGTGGTAGCTCACCAGCTCAGCCTGCTCGGGCGACAAGCCGAGGTACTCGGCGGCGGCCAGATACAGCGCGGCGATGTCATCGTGCTTGGCCAGATGGAGGAGCAGCTCGTGGCGAGGGACCCCGGCCTGGGCCAGGTAGGCCCGGGAGAGCTCGAGGTCGAGGTCGAACTGCAGGAGCCACGGGTAGTCCTCGGCCCGCAGTGGGTCGTAGGCGGCGAGGTTCGTGTGCTCGGGTTTGGCCGCGATCTCCGCTGCGTCGAGCTCGGTCTGGGGGGCGAAGCCGGGCTCGGGGGCTACGGCGTTCTCCAGCACCTCGAGCACGAGATCGATGTAGGGAACAATCGTGTCGGTGTTGGCACAGTCGAGTGCGATGAGCTCGATCTCGGGCCGGCGCTCGGCCAGAGCGGCCCGCCCGAGTAGCGAGTTGCCGTCGCTGGCCCGGTCGAGGAAGCTCAGCAGGTCGACCAGATAGGCTCCCGGGCTCAACGCCGACTGACAGTGCTCGCAGTGCAGCCGGGCGTAGGGACCGTAGAACTGCTCGTACAACGACAGGAGCGGCTGATAGTTGGCGAGTTGGTCAGCCATGGACGGCAGCGGGGTGGTGGTGATGCCGTTGAGCTCGGCACTGGCTGCAGTCATCACGGCCAAGCTGTGGCCCGCTCGGTGCCCTGCTTTGGCGTAGACGGCATCGGCGACCGTGATTCCACCCAGCGAATGGCCGAGGCGCTCACGGAAGCGCGGACGCCCCATCCGGACGATCTCGACCGGTGACTGGATCTCTTCGGTCCACAACGCCTTGACCGTCGCCAGCCGGTCGACCGCAGGCGCCAGGTGATAGAGCGCCTCGACCCGCTCCAGCGAGCCACGGAGCTGATCCGACACCTCGCCCGACTCCTCCAGCCGCTGATGCACGGTCTCGGTAGCCAGGTCGAAATCGGGGTTCTGCCGGAAGAACGCCTCGATGCCGCCGCCCGGCAGATCGGGGTCAGCGATCCATCGTTGAGCGAAGTACGGCGTCGGAAACTGGGCCTCGACTCGGCGAGCGATCGCCCCGGCGAAGGCGCTCGTGCGCTCGGCGTCGGTCTCGCCAGGCGTGCCCCCTGGGACGGGGATCTTCGCCGTGAGGAGGGCAGTCTCCCACTCGTCGGGGCCGAGGCGAGCCAACGCATGGGGGGCCGTGATCCGATGTCTCCGCCGGGCGGCCGCCAGCAGCTCCGGATCGCCGCCCAGCACCGCCACGGCCTCGATCGTGGCGCGTAGCCTCTGCGCCACCTCAGCGGTGAAGCCGCTCTTCTTGGCAAGGCGACTCCACGCCGTGTCGTTCACCTCGGCCTCGGCCAGGAGGAAGTCGGTTGCTGTCTCGCGCTGAGCCTGGGTCAGCCCGGCCAGCTCAAACGTCCTGGCCACCTGCGGGTCGCCGAGCACGAGTCGCCGGCGTGGCTCCTTCAGGCGGTTGAGCGCAGAGGTGACATTGATATCCGGAATCCAGTTCCGGGCGATAGCCCGCTCGACAGCGGCTCGCAGTCGCGGCGCCGAAATGGTCGCCAGGCCGCCGAGCGTCGGGCTGAGCCCGGCTTGCAGCATGGCGAAGATCACCTTTGCCCCGTCCGGTCCGGCGGCGTCGGTATCGACCGCCAGCTGTTGGGCCCGCAAGAACTGAGCGGTGGCGTCGGCATCGAGGCCGGTGCGATCGATCAGCAGCCAGAAGTCGGGAGGTTCGAGGCAGTCCCACGCCGTGCCATTCATGTGGGGGGCGAGGGCGCGCTCGACGACTTCGTACAAGGAGGGCCCTCGGTACGGGCGGTTGCCAACTGACAGATTCACGACATGGCTTGGTGAGGCCCGCAGGACGAGGGGCGAGGTGGCTACCGGGACGTCACTCGATTCGTGGTCGTAGATGCGAACCACGAGGTCGGCTTCGGTTCGGGTTGGATCGGTGAAGCCCTCCGGGGAGTACTCGACCTCATACGAGCCGTCTTCCGCCGATCGAGCCGTGCCGAGCACGCTCTCCTCGCAGATCCCGCGGTCGAGGGCAACGACGACTCGGCCCGGTGCGGGCGACCCATCGGAGTGGAAGACGTGGCCCGAGACGCGATAGTCGGCGGCTGCCCCGCCCGGCTGACGAGACGCCGCGTGATCGCCGATGTCGGGTCCCTTGGTTCTCTTTGCATCGGTGACGGTCAGCCTCACCTGGTGCAATCCGTCCGCTAATTCGTCGATGTCTGACGTTCGGAGAAGCGCCATGGGCTCACCGTTGAGGGAAACGTCGAACACCGTGGCCGGCCAGTCGAGCTCATTCAGCGGATGAACGAGCCCGAAGCGAACGAGGCCTTCGGAGTCGCTGGTCTGGCTCTCTAGGTTCCATGGTTCGCCAGTCTTCAGGCGCCCGGACAGGGCGATCGTCGCACCCGAAACGACATCGTGGTTCTCGGTTGCCAGATGCACAGCGACGAGTTCCATGCTTCTCCTCTCAATGCTGATATCGACACCTGCAGTCGAGCGGGCCCCCTAGCGCTCCATGCGACTATTGGAGCCTTGCCAGACGCTCCGACCCGGTCTGGCCGGCTCTCTCGATCCGCTCACGCCCCCAACGAAGACGTCTCGTGCGTAGTCGACTTCTGCTTCGACCATCAATCAACCAAGCCTGATCTGTCCGGTTGCCTAGGGTCACAGTCGCGACGCTGCGATTGAGGGGCGCTCCAGGGCGAGCTGCACCAATCATCCTCTTGTATTCCACCACACCTCCGAGCACTAGCCCAGCGAGATTCAGCGGACTCATTTCCGTGGTCATGACCATCAGACCAAGGCGATGACTCGTCGCCGGAGCCGGTGATGGAGTAGAAGTCTCGGAGGCGGCCTCTTGATCATCGCTTGAGACGGGGCCGGCCGGCTTCAGATAGTCATTACGTGAACCGGCCTGGGTTGAGGAATCGTCAAGAGTTGTGCATTGGGTTCTCGACCGCGATGCCTTCTAGTCTGCTCGGGCCGAACATGTCTGTGGTCGAGTCCCAGAGCGGGCGTCTTGGGTCGCGGACGTTGGATACCGTCCCCAGCGTCGGAACTAGCGACCGGTGGGTTCTCAGTTACTGCCGTAGCGGTTGAGCTGTCGGCGCAGTTCCCGCTCGGCCAACGACCGCATGTCGGCTCGATCCGCCTCGGACAACCTCGGATCCGACTCGAAGTCGATCAGCGGTTCGTTGTCCCACTGGTTCGACACTGGTGGTGGGCGACCTGTCGCGCAAGCCGCCGTCCACACTTCGAGCGCTTGCGCCCGCACGTCGGCGGACCCGGGTCCGGTGCTAGTTCGCGCTCGTTCCAGCAGCTCCGGTTCGGCCAAGAGTAGGGAGGCAGATCTCATCGGCCCACGCCTGCAAATCGGCGTGATGGCGCCGGCGGTCCTCAGCGGTCTGCCCGGCTTCTACACAGCGGTGACACTAGCGGAGGTCGGGGACAGGCTCGGTCCCGTTCCCGCCGGATCGCGTCACGAAGGGCGGCAGGGTCGACCAGCGGATCTTTTTTCCAAGGTGAGGGTCGCGGTCTGTCGTTCATCGCGAACGAACAGAGTTTGAGGGCCGTGATGCCCATGGTGTCGGATGGTATACCGGTATACGGTAGGGCTGGACGGGGCCGGACTGGCTGGACAAAATCCGGACAGAACCGCATGAAACCGGGCTCACCGGACGGGCTGGACGATTCCGTGAACCTTGCCAAGGTGAGGGTCGCGGGTTCAAGTCTCGTCGTCCGCTCCACAAAACCCCAGGTCAGCGGCCCAGACGGGCCGCTGAGCCGCGTCTGGGCTGCCCATCGCGCCCATCACGACACCCATAAAGCGCGTGGGTGAATCTGCCGTAGTGGTGGGGTATAGCTGGTTCGATGAGACAACGGGCGTCCGGGGCGTGGGAGCTGCGGGTCTCTGCCGGGACCGATCCTGAGACCGGGCGTCGCCGCTACCGCACGATGACGGTGCGTGGGACGCGAGCTGAGGCTGAGCGTGAGCTGGCGGCGCTGGTGTCCTCGGTCCGGGCCCAGGGTGGGGGTGGGCTGGGTGCGTCGGTGTCGGTGCTGTTGGAGCGCTGGTTCACCGTGGCTTCCGCGTCGTGGGCCCCGACCACGATCCGCCAGACCCGCTCGGTGCTGGACCGGTATCTGCATTCGCATATCGGGTCGATCCCGATCGGGAGCTTGACCGCAGCCCGGATCGATGAGTTGTACGCCGAGCTTGGTCGCACGGGCAGTGCCAAAGGCGGGCCCTTGTCGGCGGGGACGGTGGCCAGAGTCCACGTGGTGCTGCGCTCAGCGTTGGCTCAGGCGGTACGCTGGGAGTGGATCTGGGACAACCCCGCCCTGCGAACCCACCGGATCACGGTGTCGAAGCGGGAGATGCAGCCTCCGACCCCCACCGAGCTCGAAGCCCTGCTCACCCATGTCGCCCAACACGACCAGCAGTTCTACGTGTTCTTGGTGTTGGCGGCCTTCACCGGAGCGCGACGGGCGCAGCTGCTCGGGTTGCGGTGGGACAACGTGTCGCCAACCGCCGGGCGGGTGGCGTTTCGGGCCGGTTGGGTCGAAGGCCCAAACGGGCCGGTCCTGGCCGACACCAAGACCAAGCAGTCCCATGTGGTCGATGTCGACCCAGGCACCTGCGAGATCATTGCCCGCTACGCCGCCACCGTCGAAGAACCGGTGGGGGAGGGGTACATATTCAGCGACGACGGCGGGACGACGGCATGGAAGCCCAACCGGGTCACCAAGACCTTCCTGCGGTACCGCCGGGCTGCAGGGTTGCGGTCGTTCCGGTTGCATGATCTGCGGCATATCATGGCCACCGAGATGCTCGAGGCCGGGGTACCGATCGTGACCGTGTCACGCCGCTTGGCTCACCGGCGGGTCTCGACCACGATGGACCACTACGCCCACTCAGTACCAGGCGGAGACGCCCAAGCATCAGCGGTCCTCCGAGCCGTCTTCGAGACCGCAGCCAGTGAGACCGCCGCTGCCGACACAACCGTTGTGGAGAATGGTGCTGACGGGTCGGGTCGAGATGGGACTCGGCCAAGAAGCTGACCGGGGCCTGCGGTTGGCCTTCGGTCACGACGGGGACTGTCACGGATAGCCCGCCTCCGTGAGACCAGCTCCCTACCACCCATGTGACACGACGTCGGCCCAGGTCGCCGCTCCTGCTCGGAGCGAGCCGGCAGTGTCCGTTTGGGGATCCCCATGTGAGCCGCCCACCGGCTGCCCGGAGCCCCCGAGCGTAGGGGCCGGCTCGTTGGGGTCGCGGGAGGCCAACGTCGTGGGGGTTCAAGTCCCCCCTCCGGCACGATTTGCATAAGTCCTGGTCAGAGCGTTGCGGCGGATACTCCGTGGGCTTTGGCGAGTGGAAGTTTCGCGGGTGACAGCCCTGTGACCAGGCGTTTTGTCTTCGTGTCGGAGGCAGGGGCACTTGTTCTCCTTCCATCTCGTACCTCACGCAAAGGCGCTGGTCAGAGCGCTGTTGCCGATGTGGGTGTGTCGCTCTGCAAACGAGTTGCTAACGGCGGCTCTTCAACAGAACACGAACCGGACTCGAACCGTGATGAAAGACGCACTCGCCAACGCGGTTCGCCGACCTCCCCACCTGCGAGTCACCGAACCCTGTGGATGCCGTAAACTCGGTCGTGAGGCGCTGGCCAGGCGAAATGCGTGAGTTCAGGCTGCTGTGAGTTCCAGACAACTGGATCGGGTGCGCCGTGGGCTAAGGGTTGTAATCCCCCTCCGACACATCAGGTGTAGCGTTTCCGCACGTCAGGGCAAACGTTCGGCCGTGGGTCAGTGTCGGTGATGGAAGCGTGTTGAGCCTCAAGGCTGACTGGTGCAAACGCCACGGGTTGCTGACCGGTGGGTGATCATCACGAAGGGCGGCCTCGAGTCGGTGCTGGCTGCTTAGCGTCGAGGTTGGCGGATGGTTTCGTTGGCATCGCGTGAATCGATCCGCCCGAACGTGCTGTCGAGCAGCCTCTGCATCTTGTGGGCGCGTCGTTGCACGAGCGTTCGATCGTGTCAGCGATACCGGTCGGTCGATGAGGTCGTCCGGGTGGAACGTCGAGACTTCCACCACGTTTGGGGCCGCCAACGCCCCAGGAGCGTGAAGTAAGGGTGAGCGCTCAGTGCTGGATGGTGATGTCGTAGGCGCAGGCGTGCGCGCCTGTCGTCTTGTGGGTGACTCGCTCGACGGTTCCGTCGGGTATCAGGTCTCGGACGAATTCGAGCTCGGCGGTGCAGGCTTGGCGGTACCGGCTGGCAACGGGCCAGATGGCGCAGCTGTGGAGGTTGATGCGGTAGTGGTTGTCATCAATCTTGTCGAAGTCGGCGAGGTATCCCTGTTCATCGAGTAGCTCGGCCAGGATGCGGACACGCTCATCGATCGGCTGACCGGACAGCTTGAGCTCGACGTCGTCGACGAGTTGGCGTCGACGTCGGTCGAAGATCCGGTCGACGAGTTCGGGATCTTCTTCTTCGACGTGGCGGAGAATCTCGATCGACAGGTCGGTGGCGGTGGTGTTGAACAGTGGCTCGGTGAGTTCGGTGGCGTGGTAGCGGTCGGCGGGGCGTCCGGGCTGTCCGCGCTCTTGGCGAGCTGCGACGAGGCCGGCGGATCGGAGCGCGCTCAAGTGTTGTCGGACGGCGCTCGCGGAGGTCCCCAGCGCCGCGGCGAGCTCATCGGCGGTTGCCTCGCCACATCTCTTCAGTGCTCCGAGCACGCGCCGCTGCGTGGGCGAGGGTGCAACGTCGGCCGTGTCCATAGCACCAAGGCTACCATCCGGACCAGGTTTACTGAGTTACGCAAGGTGAAACTGGCGAAACCTGGTAGTGTGATCGATGTAGCGGCGAGCGTGCCGACCGGATCGAGCGCACGATCGCGGTGGCCGGCCCAATGCGCTGGCGTCGACCGAGCGTGGCGAGATGAATGGAGCGACGTGAAGGTTTGGATCGATCAAGATCTCTGCACCGGCGATTGCCTGTGTGAAGAACTCGCCCCCGATGTGTTCGTCGGAATGGACGACGGGTTGTTCTACGTGAAGGAGTCAGCGGACAACTTCGGCGCCGAGAAGCTCTCCGACGGAACAGCCAACCCTGCCGGGGCCGAGGGCAATGGCCCGAATCCCTGACGGTGGCTTGGAGCGAGTCATCGAGTCAGCCGAGGAATGCCCCGGTGAGTGCATCTTCATCGACGTCGGCGAATAGAAGCCCGGCGGCTGTCGGCGATCACAGTGCTTCGGCTCGCCGAGGCCGGCCAGTTGCACTACCCAAACGAAGGAGAACACGTTCATGACAACAACCGAACCACAGACACAACAGCTGCTTGCTCTCAGCACAGACGCAGAGAAGAAGGTTGCCCAGCTCTTGGCGGACGAAGGCGAGGAGAACCTGGGGCTTCGAGTCGCGGTTCGAGCGGGCGGCTGCTCAGGGTTCTCCTATGAGATGTTCTTCGACAGCGAATCCAATCCCGACGATCACGTTGGTGTGTTCGGGCCCGTCATCGTCAGGGTCGATGCCGCCAGCGCGGTCCATCTCGCCGGCGCCACGTTGAATTACAGCGACGGTCTGCAGGGTGCGGGCTTCAGTATCGACAACCCGAACGCCCAGCGCAGCTGCGGCTGCGGACAGTCATTCAGTTGAGCGAGAACCGCGTGGACCTGGTGGTTGCCCAACGAAGCAAGGACACTCGATGAGTGAAACACTTCGAGAGATCGAGGAACTGACTCAGGCGAGCTATGAGTACGGCTTCAGCACCGATCTCGACACCTACATCGCTCCGCCGGGCCTGACCGAGGACACGGTCCGGTTGATCTCGGCGAAGAAGAGCGAGCCGGAATGGTTGCTCGATTGGCGTCTCAAGGCGTTCGAGGCCTGGCAATCGATGGAAGAACCCGACTGGGCCAAGCTCGATATCAAGCCGATCGACTACCAGGCGCTGAGCTACTGGGCCGCGCCGAAACCCAAGCCGGTGCTCGACAGCATGGACGACGTGGATCCTGAGATTCGCGACATGTTCGACAAGCTCGGGATCCCGCTGCACGAGCAGAAGATGCTCAGCAACGTCGCGATCGACGCGATCGTCGACTCGGTGTCGGTGACGACGACGTTCAAGAAGACGCTCGCCGAGGCCGGCGTCGTGTTCTGTTCGTTCTCCGAGGCCGTGCAGGATCATCCAGAGCTGGTGCGTGAGCATCTCGGGTCGGTCGTGCCGGTCCGTGACAACTTCTTCGCCGCGCTGAACTCGGCGGTGTTCTCCGACGGGTCGTTCTGCTACATCCCGGCCGGCGTTCGTTGCCCCATGGAGCTGTCCACGTACTTTCGGATCAACGCGATGAACACCGGCCAGTTCGAGCGGACCCTGATCGTCGCCGAAGACGACTCCCACGTCTCCTACCTCGAGGGCTGCACCGCCCCGCAGCGAGACGAGAACCAGCTCCACGCCGCGGTCGTCGAGCTCGTCGCCAAGGATCGGGCCGAGATCAAGTACTCGACGGTGCAGAACTGGTATCCCGGCGACGAGAACGGCGTCGGTGGCATCTACAACTTCGTGACCAAGCGGGGCCGAGCCCATACCGACGCCAAGATCTCCTGGACGCAGGTCGAAACCGGGTCGGCGATCACGTGGAAGTACCCCAGCGTCATCTTGCAGGGCGACCGCTCGGTCGGCGAGTTCTACTCGGTTGCGCTGTCGAGCAACCGCCAGCAGGCCGACACCGGCTCCAAGATGATTCACATCGGAGCGGACACCACCAGCAGCATCATCTCCAAGGGCATGTCGGCCGGCCACGGCCAGAACACCTACCGAGGTCTCGTGAAGGTGATGCGCTCGGCGCAGAATGCCCGCAACTACACCCAGTGCGACTCGTTGCTTCTCGGCAAGGAGTGCGGTGCTCACACGATCCCGTACATCGAAGTGAAGAACCCGAGCGCGCAGGTCGAGCACGAAGCGTCGGCCTCGACGGTGGGCGAGGACCAGTTGTACTACTGCCGCCAGCGCGGCATGACCGAAGAGGATGCGATGTCGATGATCGTCAATGGCTTCTGTCGTGAGGTGTTCGACGAGCTCCCGATGGAGTTCGCCGTCGAAGCGCAGCGTCTGTTGAGTGTGAGCTTGGAAGGAAGTGTTGGCTGATGCTGCACGTTCAGAATCTGATCGCCTCGATCGGCGGTACTCCGATCCTCAACGGTCTCGACCTCGAGGTCGGGCCGGGTGAGGTCCACGCCATCATGGGCCCCAACGGGTCAGGCAAGAGCACCTTCGCGCACGCCCTCGCCGGGCGCGATGGCTACGAGATCGGTGGCACGGCCACCCTCGACGGGGTCGACCTGCTCGCTATGGGGCCCGAAGCGCGTGCTGCGGCCGGTGTGTTCGTCGGGTTCCAGTATCCGGTGGAGATCCCCGGGGTCAACAACATGTACTTCCTGCGCACGGCACTGAACTCGGTGCGCCGGGCCCGTGGTGAGACCGAGATCGGCGCCCGCGACTTCCTCGCGGTCGCCCACGAGGCGATGGAACTGGTCGAGATGAACAAGGACTTCCTCAACCGCCCGGTCAACGCCGGCTTCAGCGGTGGGGAGAAGAAGCGCAACGAAATCCTACAAATGGCTGTGCTCGAGCCTCGGCTCGCCATCCTCGACGAGACCGACTCTGGCCTCGACATCGACGCCCTCCAGATCATTGCCTCCGGCGTCAATGCGCTTCGCGGACCTGAGCGATCCGTGATCATGATCACCCACTACCAGCGGCTGCTCGACTACATCAAGCCCGACTTCGTGCACGTCTTAGTCGATGGCCGCATCGTCGAGTCAGGCGATCACACACTGGCGCTGCAGCTCGAAGACCACGGCTATGCCGACTTCGTCAACCACGACCTCGATGACACCCCGGAACTCCCGCTCACGGGAGCAGCGACGTGACCACAACCACGACCCCAGCCGCCAACCCGAACGTCTCGGAAGCGGACCACATCGGCCTGCTCGGAGGCCTCGACTACCCGACCAGACGTGACGAAGCGTGGCGCTACGCACCACATGGCACCCTCAAACGGTTGTCGTTCGGGCGACCGGCCCGACCGACCAGGGCACTACCTCGAACCCTTGAAGGACGGATTCCTGCGCTCGGCGGTCCCCGGATCGCGATCGTGCACGGCGCCGTCGACCCCGATCGCTCACAGCTCAGCGACCCCCTCGCAGGGGTACATCTGTCGACCTTTGTCGACGCCCGCTCGGAACACCCCGAGCTGCTGGCCGCCCACCTCGACCACGGCACCGACGACGCCGACGCATTCCTGGCACTCAACATCGCCTATGGAAGCGACGGGGCCGTCATCCACGTCGCCGGCGGTCATGCCGTAGACGCGCCGATTCACGTCGTGCACATAGCGCTCCCCGACGAAACACACAACGTCTGTTGTAGCGGTGTGGTGATCCGTCTCGACGACGGCGCTTCGGCAACCGTGGTCGAGACAAGCCTCGGCGACGGTGACCACGGCGGCACGAACACACGGACCACGATCACCCTCGGCGAGGGTGCCACGCTCACCCACATCAAGGTCCAAGACGTCGAACCGACACAGGTCCATCTCGGTCGCATCGCGGTCACCCAGGGCTCACGGAGCGGGTTTCGCTCCCACTCGTTCAACCTCGGTGGAACCTACGGCCGGGTCGTCTACGACGTCCACCTCGGCGGTGAAGAGGCCAGCGCTGACCTGTCGGGCCTGTACTTCGGCCAAGGCCGACAGACCCTCGACCAGCAGATCACCGTCACCCACGCGGCCCCCAACTGCACGAGTCGTCAACGGTTCCGTGGGGTCCTCGACGACCAGAGCACCGGCGTGTTCAACGGTGGGATCGACGTCCGACCCGGCGCCGACGGCACCGACGCCCAGCAGTCCAACGACAACCTCCTGCTGTCGGATCGCGCCGAGGCCAACACCCAGCCACGGCTCGAAATCCTCGCCGACGACGTCACCTGCAAACACGGCGCGACCGTCGGCCGACTCGACGACAACGCCCTCTACTACCTACGCACCCGCGGCATCGACGAGTCCGAGGCCCGTCGCCTCCTCATCCACGGCTTCGCCGACGAAGCAGTCGAGGCCGTCGACAACGAGGCACTACGGGCATGGATCGCCGAACGACTCGGACACGCTGATGCCTGAACACCAGCAGATCAGTGAACAACAGGTAAGCATCGGCTCGACACGAGTGTTCGTCCTGCCGCGTTCGTGCGAGGTGACCATCGTTCCCGCCGGGTACCAAGCCATCCTGACCGAAGGCGCACGCGTCACACTGCTCCAGGCCCTCGGCGCAACTGCGACCATCACCACCAGCGACGGCGAGATGGCCCGCCTCAGCCCGCAAGACTCCATCGATTTCGGCCTGGTGCAAGCCCCCACCACGCGCGACGCCGCGAACGACTCGACGTTCAACACCGACGCAGTGTGGGAAGCCGCCGCCACCGTCTATGACCCAGAAATCCCCGTTGACATCGTCGAACTCGGCCTCGTGTACCGCATCGACGCCGAAGAAGCCCCAACCGGAGGATGGTTCGTCGACATCGACATGTCGGTCACCGCACCGTTCTGCGGCATGGGCGACATCCTGCGCCAAGACCTCCACGACGCCGTAGCCGCCATCCCCGGCGTCGACACCGTCAACGTCAGCCTCATCTTCGACCCGCCGTGGGACGCATCCCGCCTCTCCGACGTCGCACGACTCGAGCTGGGGATGATGTGAACCAACCGACAGACGACAACGCCGGCCAACCCGAGGGGCGCATCGCCGCGGTCGCCTCGACCGATCGGCAGACGCCGAAGGCCTCTGAGCCGGAACTCGCCGGTGACGACCTCGACGCGGCGGCGATCATGAACGCCCTCCGCGGTGTCATCGATCCAGAGCTCGGCGACAACATCGTCGATCTCGGCATGGTCAAACGACTCGAACTCGGCTCTGGGGGCGCCATGCACATCACCATCTCCCTCACCACCGCCGGCTGCCCGCTGCGGGCACAACTCATGCGCGACGCAAAGGCAAGAGTTGGGTCGCTCCCCAGGATCGACACCGTCAAGATCCACTTCGGCGAGATGACCGCCCAAGAGCGCAGCGACGTGATGGCACGAGCCCGCTGGAAGGCCCGCGACAACGCTGTCGACACCGACATCCCGGCCACCTGTCGAATCCTGGCCATCGCCTCCGGCAAAGGCGGGGTCGGCAAATCGTCGATCACCGCGAACCTCGCCGTCCTCATGGCCGAACGCGGCTTCACCGTGGGCGTACTCGACGCCGACGTCGGTGGATTCTCGATGCCACAGCTGCTCGGGCTCGACCACGCGATCGAAGGAGAGAGCGCCGGGGCAGGCAAGACCGTGATGAAACCCGTCGTGCAACCGATCGGCGAAGGAACGTTGCGCGTCGTGTCGATGGGATCAATCGCCGGTGCCAACGAAACCGAAGCGATCATGTGGCGAGGCCTGATGCTCAACCGGGCCGTCCAACACTTCCTCGAAGACGTCAAATGGGGCGACCTCGACTACCTACTCATCGACATGCCACCAGGCACCTCCGATATCCAGATGGGCCTCGCCCGCATGCTGCCACGGACCGATGTCGTGATCGTCACCACCCCAGCGGCTGCAGCCCAACAAGTCGCGGCCCGCGCCGCAGACATGGCCCGAAAGGGTCACCTCCGCGTCGCCGGTGTCATCGAGAACATGGGCCCATCGGTCAACCCCGACGGCACGATCACCACAATGTTCGGCTCCGGCGGCGGCCAACACCTCGCCGACACCATCGGCGTACCACTCCTCGCCTCGATCCCCCTCGACACCGCAGTCGCCGCCGGCGGCGACAACGGCTCACCGGCTGCGCTCGAATTCCCCTCCTCGCCCGCCGGCATCGTGTACCGACAACTCGTCGACACCATCACCACCGACGTCGCACCTCCGATCGAGATCGCAGAATGCAGCCTCCGCGGAGCCTTGGTCCGCGCCGGCGCTGACCTCGAAGGCGCCCGCCAGCGAGCCGAATCGCACTGAACGAATGGCGGTGAGTCGTTACTCATCCGCGACGCGAGCAGGGATCGTCCGTTGACGAGGAAGACCCGCGCCGCCTCGGCTGGCTCTTCCTCGGTGATGACGTCTTGCACCGTCTCAAGACACCGAGCCCACCGGCGGACCAGTTGAATCTCCCGCTTGATCGGCGCCATGCTGATCGTCTCGGGCCTCACTGTCGTGGTGCCCTTGCTCCGGGTCGTGCGACAGGCCCCTACTCGGTCCCGGCCTCACACCCAGGGAAGTTAATGAATCTGAGCGGGCTGACTGGTCAGCCATGAAGCCACTTCCGAAGAATCAAGCTCCCTGGATCAGAGGCGACCGCCCAGTGCCGCGGGCGGTCCGAGGGCCTGTGCGCGACTTCCTCGAGCTAGAGGTCGCGGGCGGCGGCGTCTTGCTGGTGGCTACCTTGGCTGCCCTCGTAGTGGCCAACTCGCCTGCCGCTGGCGGGGTTGAGGACTTCTTCGCTCAGGAGCTGACGGTGTTCGAGATCGGTGAGCTCCACCTCGTCGAGTCGCTGCGGGGGTGGATCAACGATGGCCTGATGGCGCTGTTCTTCTTCGTGGTCGGCCTCGAGATCAAGCGCGAATTCGCAGAGGGCGAGCTCGCGGACCGGCAGCAGGCGTTCCTGCCCGCGGTCGCCGCGGTTGGCGGAATGGTGGTGCCCGCATTGTTCTTCGTGGTGTTCGCCGGTGGCGGTCCCTCCGCCGACGGGTGGGGAATACCAATGGCCACCGACATCGCGTTCGCGCTCGGCGTTCTGGCGCTGCTGGGTCCGCGCGTCCCCTCCAGCCTCCGTCTCTTCCTGTTGACGTTGGCGATCGTGGACGACATCGGCGCCATCTTGGTGATCGCCGTCTTCTACACCGAGCAAGTGCAGTTCGGTTGGCTCGGCGCAGCAATCGGCTTGCTTGTGCTGGTTCGCGGCCTACGCCAACTCCGCGTCTGGTACATCCCCATCTACGTCGTGCTCGGCGTCGCAGGGTGGGTGGCCATGCTCGAGTCCGGCGTTCACGCTACCATTGCCGGCGTCGCCCTCGGTCTACTCACACCCACGTCGCCCCTGCGCCCCGAACCGCACGACACGCTCGTGAGCCAAGACACCAGTCCCGACTCGGTGCGCCGGTCGATCTTCGAGCTTCGCGAATCGATCGGCGTCGCGGAGCGACTCCAGCACCTCATTCACCCCTGGTCGGTATTCCTCATCCTCCCCATCTTTGCCTTCGCCAACGCCAGGATCGAGATATCGCCCTCCGCGTTGAGCGACGCCGTGAGCAGCTCAGTGGGACTCGGTGTCGTCGCCGGCCTCGTCGTCGGCAAACCGCTGGGGATCGTCACCGCTGCATGGCTGGCGCACCGGTCCGGGCTGGCATCGCTGCCCAGCGACTGCAGCATGCGACACATCGTCGGGGTCGGCACGGTCGCCGGCATCGGATTCACCGTGTCACTGTTCATCACCGAACTCGCTTTCGGCGACCTCACCCTGGTTGCTGACGCCAAACTCGCTGTCCTGGTGGCGTCGGTGGCAGCCGCGGCGCTCGGTGCCGCTCTCCTGTGGCTTGCAGGCCGCCCCGATCGGGTCGATGTCCCAGAGCGTGCTTCAGCTCAGGGACCGCGAAGCGGGTCCTAGCGAACCGATGATCGAGGCGGCCTCCGCAAATCGTCACCAGGCGGCAGTGCGATGACCCTCGTGCCACAACCGAATGACCGGGTTGTTCCCAAGTCTCTCTGACCTGAAGAACTCATCCACCCCCGCGCTGGTCGTTGTCGCATCGATCTTCGCTCGGTCCTTCACCGACGTAGCCAGCGCGACTGGCGGTTTCCACACAGCGTCGACACTAGCGGAGGCCGGTGACAGGCTCGGGTCTCCGTTCAAAGATCCCAAGCCCGCCAACCGAGGCAACGAGGTCGTCCCCAGCGACCCATGAACCGCTCGTCGTAGATGGCTCGACGGCCGTCAGCCGATCGGGCCAGGAGCTGGGAGATTACGATCAATCGCACCCTGAGTGACCGCGTTACCGAGCGCGGAACCCGGGCCACTACGCCGGTTCACCAGCGCGGGTTACGGCCTGCGGATCCGACTCACATCATGCCGCCCATGCCGCCCATGCCGCTCATGTCGGGCATGCCGTCGCCACCATCGTCGGGGAGGTCGGAGATGATGACCTCGGTGGTCAGTAGCAACGCCGCGATCGAGCCGGCGTTCTGGAGCGCCGCCCGGGTGACCTTGGCCGGGTCGGTGATGCCGGCGGCCATCAGGTCCTCGATCGCTCCCGTTTCGGCGTTGAGGCCGATGTTCCCTTTCTCTTCTTCGACCTTGGCCACCATGACCGAGGCTTCGAGTCCTGCGTTGGAGGCGATCAGGCGGGCCGGCGCCTGGAGTGCCCGATAGACCGATTCGGCTCCGGTGCGCTCGTCGCCGTCGAGCTTCTTGGCCGTCTTGGCCACGGCGGGGCGTGCCCGCAACAGCGCAAGACCGCCTCCGGCGACCACGCCCTCTTCGAGGGCGGCTCGGGTGGCGGAGAGCGCATCTTCGATGCGGTGCTTCTTCTCCTTGAGTTCCACCTCGGTGGCTGCTCCAACCTTGACCACGGCCACGCCGCCGGCCAGTTTGGCCAGGCGCTCCTGGAGCTTGTCTTGGTCCCAGTCGGAGTCGGTGTTGTCGATCTCGGCCTTGATCTGGGCGACCCGGCCGGCCACGTCGTCCTTCTCGCCGCCTCCTTCGATGATCGTGGTGGTGTCCTTGGTGATCAGTACCTTGCGGGCCGTACCAAGCATGTCGAGCGTCACCCCGTCGAGCTTGAGGCCGATCTCTTCGGACACGACCTGGCCACCGGTGAGGATGGCGAGGTCCTGCAGCATGACCTTGCGGCGCTCGCCGAAGCCGGGGGCTTTGACGGCGGCCGAGGTGAAGGTGCCTCGGATCTTGTTGACGACCATGGTGGCCAGCGCTTCGCCCTCGATGTCCTCGGCGATGATCAACAGGGGCTTGCCCGACTGCATGACCATCTCGAGGACGGGGAGGAGATCGTGGATGATCCCGATCTTGCCCTGGCTGAACAGGATGTACGGATCGTCCAGTGACGTTTCTTGACGCTCGGGGTCGGTGACGAAGTACGGGGAGACATAGCCCTTGTCGAACTGCATGCCTTCGGTGAATTCGAGCTCGAGGCCGAAGGTGTTCGACTCCTCGATGGTGACGACACCGTCCTTGCCGACCTTGTCGATCGCATCGGCCAGGACCTGGCCGACCGATTCGTCGGCGGCCGCGATCGACGCCACCTGGGCGATCTCGCTCTTGTCGTCGATCTCCTTCGAGGAGGTGCCGATGAACGTCACGGCCGCCTCGACTGCCGCTTCGATGCCACGTTTGAGGCTGAGTGGGTTGGCCCCGGCTGCGACGTTGCGCAGTCCTTCCTTGATGAGGGCCTGCGCCAGGACGGTGGCTGTGGTCGTGCCGTCGCCGGCAACGTCGTTCGTTCTGGTTGCGACCTCCTTGATGAGCTGCGCCCCCATGTTCTCGAACGGATCTGTCAGCTCGATCTCGCGAGCGATCGACACGCCGTCGTTGGTGATGGTCGGTGCTCCGAATCTCTTGTCGAGCACGACGTTGCGGCCCTTCGGGCCGAGTGTGACCTTGACGGTGTCGGCCAATTGGTTCACGCCGGACTCGAGCGCCCGTCGCGCCTGTTCATCGAACTTGAGTTGTTTTGCCATGGTGGTTCAGCTCACTTCACGATTGCGAGGATGTCGCGTGCGGGCAGGATGAGGAGGTCGTCGCCGTCGATGGTGATCTCGGTGCCTCCGTATTTGGAGTAGACGACGACGTCGCCGGTCTTGATGTCCATCGGGATGAGCGAACCGGTGTCGTCGCGGCGGCCGGCGCCGACGGCGAGAACATCGCCGCGCTGTGGCTTTTCCTTGGCGGTGTCGGGGATGACGAGACCGCCGGCCGTTGCGGCCTCGGCGTCGTGGGCTTTGAGGACGATGCGGTCCTCCAGCGGTTGCAGGTTCATGGTTGACGCCTCCAGGGCGTTAGCACTCTCGACACGAGAGTGCTAACGCAACCCTACGAGCGTCATCGTGGTACGCATCGCCGGTGAACCGATGTTCTGAGGATTGTTTTCGATGGGGTGCAGCCGCGTGCCAACATCGGCCGGTGACCGCCGCCCGGGCACGAAGGGCATCTCTGCGCCGGTAGGCTCGATCTCGTCCGCTTGCTGGCGGATCGATGAGTTCCTCTGACGCCGGGAGATCAGCCGATGAGTGCGGTCCCCGTGAAGCGGCATCAGAACGTGCGGTGGCTGCCCGATGCGCGACGGGTCATCACCAAGCCGTTCCTGCCTGGCGAGGAGGTCTTTCCTGACGGCCGCTCGCGGATCGAGGTGGTTGTCCGCCGGATTCTGGCCATGGCTGAGGGGGAGGTAGCGTCGACGCTTCGTCAGACTCTTGAAGGGTTCGGATATCGGCATCGCGATCTCGACAGCGAGTTGCTGGCCAACCTGGCCCTGGTGGCTGATCGTGTCGAACTGCCGGAAACGATGTCTGAGGCACGGAAGCGTCTCATCGGGGCCGATTTCACCCACGAGTACTCGATCGAGGCCGCGGCTCTTGGCAATCCATCCATGGTTGTCGGCCCAGACCAGTCGGGCCTCCGAGTGGGCGAGACCCGGTTCGTGATGAGCTTGCGGGCCATTGGCGAGGGTCACATCTCTTCGATCGAGTTCCGGACCGGTGTGGTCGGGTCAGGCGCGAGCATCACGTTCGACCAACCGAGCCGATTCGCTTCCACCGGTGCCAGGGCGAGTGCGGTCTATGACAGCGCCTTCTTCGAAACGAAGCTGCGCGATCTCGGGGCCTTGAACGAACTCGCCCTGCAGGTGCTGGCGGACCTGGACCCGCACTTCACGCTGACCGACCTGGAAGTGCGACTGCGATCACTGCTCGAGCAGCTGTCGAACTCGAGCTCGCCTGGTGTGGAGGACAGCGTCGCGTTGGAGACCAGCCATATCCTGCACTGGCTTGCCTCTTCGAATTATTACGTCGGGTTCGAACCGTCTGGCGACATCTCCGAACGGGTCACCTTTCCCGGCGGGCCGACCGAGAGTCGGGGCATGGAAGACGTTCGACTGGTTCGATTCGTCCACGACGACGAACGGGTGGTCTACTACGGCACCTACACCGCCTTCGACGGCCACCAGATCCTGCCCCAGCTGCTGGAGACCACCGACTTCGCGACGTTCCGGGTGGCGACCCTCAGCGGAGCGTGTGTTCAGAACAAGGGGATCGCTCTCTTTCCCAGGAAACTGAACGGCCATTTCATGGCGCTCGGCCGCCATGACAACGTCAACAACTTCCTGATGACCTCAGGGTCCACCACAGGATAAGTCGCGTCTGGTAGTGTTTCGGGGGTGGAGCTGACCCTGGCTGGTGCGATGGCGTTCTTCGAGACGGTGATGCCGCACTTGAACGAGCGTCAGCGCCGGGTGGTGACCGGTGCGTTTGCCGAGGCGTTGGGTCGTGGCGGTCAGAAGCTGGTTGTGGAAGCGTCGGGGATCTCGACATCGACGATGTCGAAGGCGGTTCGTGAGGTTCGGGCCGGGATCGAGCCGTCGGATCGTCAGCGAGCTGAGGGTGGTGGGGACCGCCCGGCGATCGACAAGCAGCCCGGGCTGCTCGAGGCGCTGGATGGGCTGGTGCATCCCGACACGCGGGGCAACCCGATGTCGGTGCTGCGCTGGACGCTCAAGTCGACTTACGAGCTGGCCGGCGAGCTCGCTGCGCAGGGCTACACCGCCTCGGCGGAGCTGGTGCGTCGCTTGTTGCACCAGATGGGCTACTCGTTGCAGGGCACCGCGAAGCAGAACGAGGGCGCTCAGCACCCGGACCGCAACGCTCAGTTCGAGTATCTCAACGCTGCTGTCGGTGAGCGTCTCGCCGCTGGTGAGCCGGTGATCTCGGTCGACACGAAGAAGAAGGAGCTGATCGGCGGCTACGCCAACGGCGGCCGGGAGTGGCACCCCAAGGGCGAACCGACCCGCGTCGATGTGCACGACTTCCCCGACCGGGCCCTCGGCGAGTTCGCCAAAGCCATCCCCTACGGCGTCTACGATCTGGCCAGCGACGAGGGCTGGGTCAACGTCGGCGACACAGCCGATACCGCCGAGTTCGCCGTCGAGTCGATCCGTCGCTGGTGGAACACGCTGGGCCGGGACCGCTTCGGTGACGCTACCCGGCTGCTCATCACCGCCGATGCCGGCGGCTCCAACGGCTACCGGCCCCGAGCCTGGAAGTGGTCCCTCGCCCAACTCGCCACCGAGACCGGCCTCGAGATCACCGTGTGCCACTACCCGCCCGGCACCAGCAAGTGGAACAAGATCGAACATCGCCTCTTCAGCTTCATCTCCATGAACTGGCGAGGCCGACCCCTTACCGACATCCGCACCATCGTCGAGCTCATCGCCTCGACCACCACCGACACCGGGCTCACCGTCCAAGCCGCCTACGACCCGACCTGGTACGAGACCGGCATCAAGATCACCAACGATCAGATGGACCAGCTCCCCCTCCACCCCCACGACTGGCACGGCGAGTGGAACTACACCATCACACCCACCTGAACACGCGACCTATCCCGCGGCGCGCCCTAAGGTCCGACGATGATGGTTGGTGGTTCGCTTTCGACCTTGGCTTCGAGCAGGGTGGGGTCGGTTGAAGCCAGTTCGACTTCGAAGGGATCATTGTCTGGTTCTTCTTCACCATCGGCGTCTGGTTCGTGGATGACGAGGGGTGTTACGAACTCTTTCCCATCCCAGACGAGTATTCCCTGTGGTGTAGGAAGGGCGTACCTGTCATCGATGTCGTCGAGGAACTTCTCTGCGCTTTCTTCGCCGATCGCCTTGACCAGGAAGAGGATGACTTTGGAGCTCCTCCCGATTAATGTCGCTTGCACGCTGTGAAACTAGGAAGAGGATGACTTTGGAGCCGGTTGCGGGCACCTCGCTCTCGACCTTTGGCGCATCGGCAGGACGCCAGATATCAAGCTTCAGGCGTGCCGCCTCAGTGCCAGGGGCTAGTTCTCCAGCGACGATCTGGTCCACTCGCACCTCGACCTCTACTAGTCGGAAGCTGAGAAGGGGCGGCGCTACGTCTACGGTGTTCTCCTCTAAGCTCTCATACGTTCGCCCGTCGACGTACGATAGGACTTCACCAACAACCACTATCGATGACCGTTTTGACAGCTCGCCAATCGACGGTACTGCATCGAATAGCGCCCCCTCGATGTGCAAAGAACGCCAAAACATCGTCTGAGATTCTGAGCCGTCGGAGACTGCGAGCAGCTCTGCCAATGTCGTGGTGTCACCAGGGTCGTCCTCGACGGCGGTCGAAGAGCCGGCGACCTCCTCTACTTCAGGAGCTGACGGAGGGCCGGCCGAGTCAGCGTTCGTGGCGTCGCTTGTTGCGCACGAGGTTACTGCCAAGGCGAACACTACTAGAACCGACAGAGGATGGAGAAGGAATCTGAGTCGCATGCTAGTACCATCCATTGATGTGGTTCTTGTCGTGGGAGGTGTAATCGCTGGGGTAGGAACTGCCCCCTTGACCGCGAACTTCCATGCAACCCCACCCTGTCCGATGTCGTAGGCCTACGGTGTGACCGAGTTCGTGGCAGGCAACAAAGCGGCCATACGATCCTGTGTGGCCATAGTTCGTATTGAAGGTTATCTGCTGGCCTCGGCACCATTGCAGGAGGTTAGGGCCGCCGTATCCGGTGTTATATGTCGGGCACCTTACGTTGGCTGATGGCGCGGCGGGTGCTACCCCGAGGAAGGCCTGCTGAACCCAAACGTCAGGCACCCAATCCGTTGACGTGGTATACGCAACGAGATCGGTGTTATCAAGTGGTCCGTTCACTGCCCAGGTGATCGCGTTCCAACGATCACTACTTGCATTATCGTTTCGTACTGCGTGCCACTTGTTATTTGCGAGACTGACGCCAACACTACCATTCGGAGGAGTTGTCGTGGTATCTCCAAAGTTGGCTGCAGTCGGTTCTGGGAGGAGCAAGACAAGAATGAAGGCAGCGAGAACGATCAATCGGGCGAATCGACTTGACATTTAGTTTCCCCCATTGGCTGCGCGGGCGGACATGACTATCGAGATCAAGTCATGAGCAGCGACTGTTCACAGTAATGCGCAACTGCAGTTCTGGTCAATGAAGAACTTGTCAGCTGAGCTACTTGAAGCCGGTGCATTCGCAGCCGCAGCGGACCGAACGCAACAACCTGACCAGCGGTTTCTCCACCGATCTTAGCGCTCAGCGAGGGACTCCAAGACCGACCAAACAACACGCGAGATCCAGTAGTTGTGTCGGGCAACGACATAACTACTGCGTCGTGGTCATCGCCGTAGGCAGGATGGTCGACCGAGATCGCGCCCATCGAGTTTGGGCAAGGCCCTAGCGCCCAGACCAGATACGGCATCACAACGCAAGCGCCAAAAAACACTGGGCCAGTATTGGGCATCACTGGCTGTGATTGCCTAGGCCTTCACCATCCCTCAGTTCAGTCGCATGCGACGCCAACCGGCAGATCGACCGACGCCATCTCGCCGGCGGTCGACACCTCGATCTCGATACACGCTGGATCGACAGTCCAGATCCCGCCGGCATACACGACCCACCCTTCGGACATCCGAGCGGGACACCCAGCTACCTCGATCGCCGCCACGGGTTCCGACGATCCGACACCCCAACCCATGACTGCATTCGGAGACGACACATCAGCGAGACGAAGCGTCAGCGGCGAATCGGATCGAATGACCAGCCCGAACTTCGAGAAGTACCGTCCAAGCTCGGCGTCAAAGCGGCCCCGCTCGAGTAGCGAACCCTAAGAGGTTGTTCTGAAAGTTTTGGCTGTTCAGGGGGTGGATTGGCGGGTCGAGGGTCGGTTTCTGTATTAGGGTCAATTGGTGGACTCTGAACAGATCGCACATGCGCAGTCGTGGCGGACGGTGCATGGTGACATGACCGATGAGGAGTGGGAACTGATCGCTGATCTGGTCGATCACCACTGGGGTGCCGGGGGGATGGGACGCCCACCCAAGGTCGACCGGCGTCGGGTGGTCGACGCCATCTTCTATGTGGCTGCGACCGGGTGCCAGTGGCGGGCCCTGCCCCGCGAGTACCCGAACTGGAACACGGTGCACCGTCAGCACTTGGCCTGGTCGAGGGACGGGACCTGGGAACGGATCGCCCAGCGCCTGGCCGAAGCGGTCCGGGCCAGCGAGGGTCGAGACCCCGAACCCTCGGCCGGGATCGTGGACGCCCGCTCGGTCCGGGGTGCGTCGACCGTCACCGGTCAGAGCAGGGGTTATGACGCAGGGAAGAAGATCTCGGGTCGCAAGACCTTCGGGATCGTCGACACCCTGGGCCTGTTGATGGCCATCTGTGTGGTGGCCGCCAACACCTCGGACAACACCGGTGGGATCGAAGTAGCTGACCGGGCCCGGGACCGGTCGGGGCGGTTCGCCAAGCTGTGGTGCGACTCGGGGTTCAAGACCACGTTCATCAACCACTGCCGGCACCATCACGTCGGGGTTGAGGTCGTCAACCGGGTGCACCCCTCCAAGTTTGTGGCCCTCCCCAGGCGGTGGATCGTGGAACGAACCTGGTCCTGGCTGATGAACAACCGGCGCCTACAAATCGACTATGAACGCGATCCCATCACCCATGAAGGGTTCATATGGGCCGCCCACAGCCGCTACCTCCTCCGCCGCCTCACCGCGAACTAACGCAAACAACCGAACGCGCGTGACCAGCACAAACTAACGCGACAGCCTCTAAGGCCATGACGTCGAGGACAATCGACCAATCCTCAGGAGGTGTTTCCAGCACGTCGATCGGACCTGCACAATCGAACGCCGCGAACATGGGCTCCTCGTTCGAACCCCCAGGTGGTGACGAGCAAGCCGACCCTCCGGCGGCAAGCACTACCAGCGCTGTCGCCATCAGCCTGAGTCGACGTGCCACGAGCATCGTTGTAGCAGGCGCAGGCCCAGTCTAGGAATGGACCGATCGATCGAGTACGGCACCAGTGCTGCGCACAGGAACACCGGCGGCATGGACACGGTCATCACGCGGGGTGGTCGTCGCTGCCAGCCCCCGAGTAGGCCGCTCTCCGTAGTCTCGTTTGCGCTCGCCTCGGCCGCGAGGGAACGCATGATCCCCTGATGCTGGCTGACGTCGTTTCAGCGTTGAAGGGCGCTTTCCACGCGACCCGCTGCGGAGTCTTCGGCTATCCCCCAGGTGACGGCAAGTTCGGACACCAACGACGTTCGAGCCTGTCGGTACATGGCCTTCTCGGCTGCGCCCAATGACCTGATCCGCTGGCGTAGGGCGAGGTTCCGGACAACCTCGGCTAGGTCGAACACGTCGCCACTCTTCAGCTTGGCTTGATGGTTCTTGAAGCGCCGGGCCCAGGTCTTCGATTGGCGAGGGTTGACGACAGCCAGGACATCGAGGACGTCACTAGCTTCCTCTTCCGACATCGCCGACCGAATTCCGATCTCGTCGAACCGGTCTTCCTGCACCAAGATTCTGAGATCGTCATGCCGGTGCTCGCCCGAGATCAGCAGGACAAGGTAGGTCGTAGCCTGGCCGGCGACAGTACGGGTTTCGCTGCCAACAATCTCGGCGACGCCGTGGACCGGGTAGACCACGGTTGTGCGTCTGTGGGCTGTCATCGAGCCGTACCCCGGAACCAACGCGGTTCGCGCTCCATCTGGACTGGGACGATGGGGGCCTTGACCGACACGTTTGCTCCTCGACTCGGGGGAGGTCGAGGCGTCGGGCCTACAGCGAGCACGGCGTGTCCGCCGTTCTGTCCAAGCGTGGCGACTCTTCCTGGGACAACCGACCATACCTCGGTCGCTGCTGGCGACTGAAGTCGAAGATCGGCACGGCGGCGTTGTGGCTCGCGACTCGAGCTCGGGGCTGCTGGGCCTACGGCGGTCCGAGCGGTGCTGCGGCGCCTGGAGGAACCCCGGCCAGATGGCCGTAGCGTCAGAAGGGCTCGCCAGGTGGCGAGTCCGTATGGAAACGAGCATGCAATGCAAGGCACAGTGAAGTTTTTCAATAGTGAGAAGGGCTTCGGCTTCATCTCGCGTGACCAGGGAGATGACGTCTTCGTTCACTACTCCAACATCACCGGCGATGGTTACAAGTCGCTGGACGAAGGCCAGGCTGTCGAGTTCGACGTTGCCCCCGGCCGCAAGGGAGAAGAAGCCAAGAACGTTCGAGTGATCTAGCACATCGTCGCTAGAACTCAGGCACCGCTGGCTCCATGTCGGCGGTGCCTGAGGTTTGACCAAGTAACGAGGAAGCACGCAGTACGGCACCACACGAGCGACGCTGTTAGACATCCACGCGGTCAGCTCCTCGGCCTGGTCGTCATTGTCGAGCACCTCGACCGCTCCACTCGACGTTTACCGTGGGTTGGGATTTCGATGAGAAGCCGGCGCATTCGCCAGTTCTGTGGTCCGGTCGTCACGCAGTACCGCACATCACGGATGCGGTGCCGTTGGACGTTCACCCGGCGGGCCCATCGGACATGATCTCGGTGGACGGGGTCTTCGTTCGGCCAGACCGCCCGATCACGGCTGGCGTAGGGCAAGGTTCCAGGGACGTTTCGGATACGGCAGGGCCGCCCTTGAGTGAGGACCCTGCCGGCCTTGTCATAACGAGGGTGGCTCGCCTGCACCCCTTATGAGGCGAGGGTCGACCAACGTACCCACTCCCTGACCCCCGCTCGCAATACGCACGGAAACCGTCTTGCCGTGGGGCGAGCGCAGTTCCCTTGACAGTTTGTCCTTGATGATGACGTGCCATGTCCCCGCAATGGCGTTGTGTCCAGGCCTGGTGTGAATCTCGATGTCGTGGCTACTCTCAGCCACTCCGTCACTGATCGACACCGACTACTCGATGTCGTGGCTACTCTCAGCCACTCCGTCACTGATCGTCGCGGGTCCGGAGTAGTGGCTCCCCACCGGTTCTAGCCCTCGCCTAGACATGGAATTCTCGACTGGCGTCGAAGCGTGGAGGGCAAACAGACTGTCAGGGCGGGCCCATGTTCCAAGCTCTTGAGGCTGTCCCAGTGGACGTCGGGACGGAACGGCCGAAAGACCCTCTCGACTCGATTCTCGGCGACTCCGATCTTCAGCCTCGTGGCCCGGGTGCGCCGCTCGCCGAAGGCGACGACGCCGACCAACAGCTCCTCGTCCAGACCTCCCGTGTCGTGAACGACGACAGCACCTCCGACGTGGGCCCGACGCCATGCTAAGCGCAGCATGCCCGCACCCAGCTTCGTTTGGGCACAAGCGCTCCGCGGGTCCGATGCGTTGACGGCGATTGCAGGCGTGACTCGTGCCAGGGTTGCCGGCATGGAATGCACGTGGGTCAGTCGGGGCATGATGGCCCCTCGGGTCTATCTCGTCGGGATGAGGCGCCGGGCTTGCGGCAGGACAGGGATCTGTCCAGACGAGGCGTCCCCAATGGGATAGGTAAGCCGGAGTCTATGACCGAAGCGCGAAGATTATCGCGCGAGCCGACCAAAGGTCGCTGGATTGCTATCTGCCCGATCGCAGCCGGAGGCGCCTTGTGGTCGAACCGACGAGCTGATGGTTGGTCGCGAATTGTCGAAGGCCGGCAGTGAGCGAGTTGATGTCTGGTTGGGCGTGGTGCCGGGCGATTGGGCGTAGTGTCGAGCGGGTGATCGATGGACACAACGACTTGGCCTGGGCCATGCGCATGCTCTGCGGCTACGACTTCGACAAAGTCGACATTGCCGGGGCAGTACCCGAGTTGCATACCGATATCGATCGCCTGCGGGCTGGAGGAGTGACCGGGCAGTTCTGGTCGGTGTATGTGCCATCGACGTTGGCCGGTGGTGATGCGGTCACCGCGACGCTCGAGCAGATCGATTTCGTTCGACGCATGGTGGACCGCTATCAAGCTACCTTTCGCTTCGCTTCGAGCGCCGAGGAGGTCGTGCAGGCTCGCAGGAGCGGCCGCATCGCATCGCTCCTCGGCATGGAGGGGGGTCACTCGATCGACAACTCGCTCGCCGTTCTCCGATCGATGTTCGACTTGGGCGTTCGATACATGACGCTGACCCACAACCAGAACGTCGACTGGGCCGACTCGGCCACCGATATCCCTCAGCTGGGGGGTCTGAGCCCGTTCGGAGAAGACGTGGTCACCGAGATGAACCGCCTGGGCATGCTCGTCGATCTATCTCATGTATCCGACGAGGTCATGCGTCAGGCCATGGACGTTAGCAGCGCACCGGTCATCTTCAGTCACTCGTCAGCCCGCGCTGTTTGCGACGTATCTCGAAACGTCCCCGACGATGTTCTGGAAGCTCTGGCAGGCAACGATGGGCTATGCATGGTCGCCTTCGTTGCCAACTTCGTGTCGGATTCGGTCGCGGTCTGGGTCGAGGAGACTCGGCAGATGCTCACCGAGCGGGGTGGCGATCCAAAGAGCGCCACCGACATGGTGGCAGTCATCGAAGAACGAGCGGCCTCCGGATCCGTTCCGGTGGCGACTATTGATGATGTGGTCGCCCATTTCGAGCATGTTCGAGAGGTCGCGGGAATCGATCATGTCGGCGTCGGGGGCGACTTCGACGGAGCGAGACCCATGCCCGAGGGCCTCCAGGACGTGTCTCGGTATCCGCGGCTGCTCGAGGCGCTCGGCTCCCGTCGGTGGTCCTCGGTCGATCTCGACATGGTCGCGACCGGCAACATCTTACGGGTGATGCGAGAGGCCGAGTCGGCCGCCGGAACCCGTCACAGTGGCTGATCTATCCACGGCGTTCACCGAGATGCAATCAGGCGGCACCGGCGCCGCACAGCGCCTCTCGACAAGGTGGGCATGCCCACCACTCAGGTATGGCTGTGGGGCGTTGGGTGGGGTCTGCGGGGAACGACCTTTGGCCGCGGCCGCACTGTATTTCACTCCTGCGGCCACAATCCCGGTTCCGACCGGTAGGGTTGAGGGTACTTCCACTTCTTGGTGGGGACCTCTCGCTGATTCCGGGCCACGTGTTCTGGCCGAATCACCAGCCTTTCGCCTCCTCTGAGCACGACTCGAGGAGAAGGCATGTCAGATTCGCCGTACGCCAACCGGTTCGACGCGCCATCGGAGACACAACGACCGAGGGCGGTCGTGTACGCCGAAGCCAACTTCGGCGCTATCGACGGAAAAACCGCCAACGGCTTGGTTCGCCACAGCGAGAGGTACGAGATTGTTTCGGTCATCGACAGCCGGTTGGCTGGGCAGGACGCCGGAATGGTGCTGGACGGCAAACCGAACGGTATTCGCGTGTGCCGCGACCTTTCCGATGCGCTGGCCACGGCTGGTGTCGTGCCGGAGTTGTTCATCGTCGGGGTCGCGCCGACGAGCGGGCTGTTGTCGACTGAGGAACGCTGCGTCCTCCTTGATGCAATGAGTCGCGGCCTGAATCTAGTGAACGGCTTGCATGAGTTCTTGAACGATGACCCCGAGTTCGCCGCCGCGGCAGCGATCAACGGTGTTGTGATCACCGACGTTCGTCGGCCGCGAGCGAAGGTCGACCTGCGGATGTTCAGTGGCGCCATTCACGAGGTGGCGTGCCCCCGGATCGCTGTTCTGGGAACCGATGGGGCTATCGGCAAGCGAACGACCGCCACGATCTTGACGCGGGTCTTGAATGCCCAAGGCGTGAAGGCCGTACTCGTTGGGACGGGTCAGACCAGCTTGATTCAGGGCGCTCGTCATGGGGTGGCGCTCGACGCCATCCCGGCTCAGTTCGTCACGGGCGAGTTGGAGGCTGCGGTGGTGGAGGCCTTCGCGACGGAGAATCCCGAAGTCATCATCGTCGAAGGCCAGGGTGCTCTCAGTCACCCGACATACCTGAGCTCAACGGCGGTCTTGCGTGCCAGCCTGCCTGCCGCAGTCATCCTCCAGCACGCTCCCGCCCGACGAACCATCAGCGACTTCCCGATGTTCGCCATGCCGACACCCGAGAGCGAGATCAACCTCATCGAAACCTTCGCTGACACCAAGGTCATCGGACTGACGATCAATCACGAGGACATGACCGACGGCGAGATCTCCGCGGCTATCACCCTGTACGAACTGAACCACGGGATCCCCGCCACCGATCCCCTCACCAGGCCAACCGAGCGGTTGCTCGACATGGTGTTCGCCGCTTTCCCAGACCTCGAGAAGAACTCACCGATCGCAGCTATATGACCGGCCTCCGCCTGGAGGTCGACTTCGACAAGATCGGCGAGAACGCCCGCCAGCTCGTCCACTTGGGCGCAGGCCGCGGCATTTCGATCACCGGCGTCACCAAAGCCATGCTCGGCGCCCCCGATCTCGCACGAGTGCTGTGTGCCGCCGGCGTCAGCACTCTCGGCGATTCCCGAGTCGAGAACATAGAGCGGATGGGCGACGCCGGTATCGACCATCCCATGCTGCTGCTCCGAGCACCGATGCCAAGCCAAGTCGAGCGCGTCGTGCGGTCTGGCGCAATGAGCGTGAACACCGAACCCGAGATTCTGACCCTGCTCTCCACCGCCGCTCGGATTATTGGGCGAATACACGACGTCATGCTCATGGTGGAACTCGGCGATCTCCGCGAAGGCGTCATGCCCCTAGAGCTGAGCAACATCGCTCGCCACGTCTTGAGTCTCCCGAATCTCCGTCTACGAGCCATCGGCACAAACCTGGCCTGTCGGAACGGCATCGAGCCAAGCGCCAACAACATGGGTGAACTGTCCGAACTCGTCGAAACCGTCGAAGCCACCTTCGGCACCGAGATCGAAGTCGTATCCGGCGGGAACTCTGCAAACCTCGACTGGGCATTCGGCGCGGCTAGCGTCGGCCGTATCAACAACCTCCGCCTCGGCGAATCGATCCTCCTTGGCCGAGAGCCTCTTCACCGCAAACCAATCGACGGTCTCCACACCGACGCCGTCAATCTCGTCGCCGAAGTGATCGAGTCAAGACTAAAACCGACAAAGCCCGCAGGTCGTTCGTTTCAGAACTCCTTCGGTGAAACCCCCGAGCTCATCGACCGAGGCAACATCTGGCAAACGATCCTCGCAGTCGGACGACAAGACACGGACACCGGAGATCTTCCAGACGAGAACGGTGTCGCGATCCTCGCCGCGAGTAGCGACCATCTCATCGTCGAAACCCAAGCCCAGATGAAGCCCGGCGACGAACTCACGTTTGCGCCCGGCTACTCAGCCCTACTCAGATCAATGACCTCCCCATACGTGGCCAAGGAACGCCGCCCGCGGTCCAACGGCTCCGCTCACCCTCCAACCGCAGGCATGACAGAAGCCAATGTCGAACAGCCCCGATCTCCCAAGCACCGAACGGGAACCGCCGGAGAGCTCCAGCCCGTCGCGAACCCCTAGCAGCAAATATTCTTACCGGCCTCGGCTGCACCGTCGCAGGCGAAGCTGGCAGGACGGCTGCTTCTAGCAGCCGCAACCGACAAGTCCGGTTCTGGAAGGAGAGGCCAGGGCCGGGCTCGTCACCGTCGGCCCAGACAGGACCTCAATTCCGAGTGTCCCAGCCACCGCTCGACTATCCGCCGACACCCTCACGAGACAGCCCAGGCATACCGACCAGGCAACACGTGCCTTCCAACGGCTTGAGATGAGGGCAACCCTCAAACCCGACCAAACCTGAACCGAGAAGCAAACCACCTGATGTCCATTAGCGTCTCCCGAACCACCGTCGTCCGAGCCCACCATGAACTCGACGCGACCGCCTGCCAACAGCTCGACCGCATCGTAACCGACCTCATCGACAGCCAAGGCTACACCGACCTCATCCTCGACCTCTCTCACGTCGGACACATCGACCACAGCCTCAGAGCCGTTCTCGAACGAGCCCAAACTCGCACTGACGCCCTCAGTGGAACCCTCGAGGTCCGCACCCCGCCCGAACCAACTAACGAACTCCTCGAAATGGCCAAAGAAATCCCAACCTTCACGCCCATCGAACCAGCCACCAAGCACCCACAACCGGGAGCGTCCCCCACAACCCTGCGGCCAACGGGGTGAACGTACTCGGAAGACCATGTCCTACCAGCCCCCGCCAAGTACAACTCGCCGGTAGACTCGATGTGAGTAGGACGAGTCGCCTCGCTTGGGCCGGACGTTTCGGACATCGTCGCCCTGTGCAGGCCCGACGCCTCGGACCTCCCGAAGGCGAGGAGCCCTCATGCCCGTCCCCTGTCCGACCGCCGGACCTATCGACCACCTCCCCGGGCGACAGTGCGGCCGCTGCCAAAGGCCCTTCCCCGCAGACCCAGATCACATGGCCGGAACCTTGCCGGAATGGTGGCTCTGCGTCGAATGTCGAGTGATCCTGCTCGGCTCTTTCAGATGACCGCCGTCCAGTCACACCCCGACAAGCGGGTCTGTGGGCGTGTTGCCCACGTCTGCTCGTCGGGCGGGCACCGCGCCCATCTTGTTGGCGGTGGGGCGATGGGACGTCCAGGGTGCTACGGTCTGTCCTCTCGGACGAGACGCCTCGGTTGGGCAGGACGATGTTCTTGGTCGCCGCGTTGCAGGCCGTCGCCTCGAACCTATACCGAGTTGAGGAGTCGTCTTGTGAACGGTCGCCCGTGTGCGGCGGTTCCAGCCTCGCCTCCGCTCCTCATGTCTGGAGCAGGTCGTGATCTTGCGATGCCTACCCATTGGCTGTTCTGCACTGTCCGATGTTGCCCGTCGCAGGGTTTCGTTCTGTTCCAGCTGACTGGTCACCACTAGCCGCACAGCCCAAACGAGAGGCTCTACATGACGAACAAATCAGGTCCATCAGGAAAGTCCAAGAAGGTCGGTCGCTCATTGAAGGAAAAGCGGGCCGCGACGAAAGCAAAGCGGGAAGCACGGGCGGAGGCTCGTCGGACCGAAGGGCGTTGACCGACCTGCCGACGCATCACCCCGCCCGGCCCGGTCAGGTCCGCGTTTGAATTCACGTGCGTAGCCGGCTCCGACCAGCCCGCCAGGCAACAACCCGTGCTTTGTCGGCATCGGCGTTCAAGCATCTCGTCGATCAGCAGGGCACGGCTCTTGCAACCGCCGGTGTCACCGCCGTGTTCGGCCACACTTGCGGCGGGCGACGAAATCCCGGCCCGACATGGATCAGTTTGATATCCGAGCGAGCGTACGGTCGCCTAATCCGCCGCCCTGACGGATCTTACGAGTCGAGCGCTCATCGTCGCTCCGACGGCGAGGGACTCATGGCGACCAACGGCGATGCCTTGTCATCAAGCCATATGGACGAGCTCGTAGTTGCCGTTGGCTGCCCCCGACGCCGGCGGCGAGCTACCTGAGTCGGCCGTCAGCCGAGAATGTCCAAGAACCTATCATGCCCTGCCACTAACGGAGCCATGCCCACCACGAACACAGCGATCCATCGGATCGCTGAATTCAACTAACACGAGGCGCCTCGCTTGGGCGGGACGGTATTCATATGTCAAAGTCGAGTCATACTGTCGCCCTGCGCAGGCCCGACGTCTCCGACCTGTCCACGACAAGGAGCCGTCATGCCCACACCGAGTCCATTCGCTGGGCCCGTCGATCACATCCCCGGCCGACAGTGCGGACGCTGCCGAAGATCGTACCCTGCAGACCCGGATCACATCGCCGGAACCTTGGCAGAGTGGTGGATGTGCACCGAATGCCGCGTAACCCTTCTCGGCTCCTTTGAATGACGGCCCGCCGCTTGCTAGGAGTCCGGTCCCGACGTCGGGGAATGGCCGTCGGCCGGCCTATGCAACGAGGGATTCATCGACCGATCCCGCCAGCGGCGCGGTTCCTCATCGAAGGGCGCAGTCGACCCGGTCTGACGCAGCGTCGTTGCTGATACCCCAAGTAACCGCAAGTTCCGACACCAGGCCGTTTCGAGCCTGCCGGTACATAGCTTTCTCGGCGGAGGCCAGCGGCTTGTCCCGTTGGCGAAGCGCAAGATTACGGACGACTTCGGCGCACTCGAAGACGTCACCGCTGCGGAGCTTCTCCTGGTGGTTCTTGAACCGCCGGGACCAGTTCGGCGAAAGGCGTGCGCTGCGCAGCGCTAGTAGACCGAGCACGTCTTCGGCGTCTTCGACCGACATCGCAAAGGCGCACACCGAGCCCTTCAAGCCGGTCCTCAAGCACCAAGACAGTCAGGTCATCCGCTCGAATCTCCCCCAGGATCGTCAGCACCAGATAGGTCAATGTCTCGCCATCGACTGTGCGACTCTCATGGCCGATCACCTCGGCTACTCCGTGAACGGGGTACACCACGCTGGTACCAACTTCGAAGGTCATCTTCTTGGGCGTGGTTCGCATCCTTTCAGCTCACAAAGCTGCGGCAGCAAACCTGGGACGCTTCAATGTTCCTGTCAGAGGTCGACCACACCCGAACACGACGGGTGGCAACACCCCCCAGGCCATCCTGGTGACAGGGGCAAACAGCCCTGCCCGCCGTGTCGAGCGGTCAGCCCCGAGCCTTGCACAGGGCCTACCAAGAAGGTAAGGGGCGGGCCGCACCGCACACTGAGAAGCGTCTCAGGTGCGGTCTCGCTTGACGACGATTGGTGGCCGGACAGGGGGTTTGTCGCCGAGGCCCTCGAGAATAGTGCGCAGTAGATCGGCGAGTTGCTCGCGCTCGGACGGTTCGAGGCAGGCGATGCCGTTTGCCTGTGCGTTTGCAACGGTCGGGAGGCCGTGTTCGACCAGGTGGGTCCCGGTTGATGTGAGCCGTACGAGTACACCGCGGCGGTCGTGCGGGTTTGGGTGCCGGGTGATCAGACCGGCCTCTTCGAGGCGGTGCAGCCGAACCGTCATGCCTCCACCGGTCAGGAGCAGAGCCTCGGCGAGCTCCGTCGGGGTCAGCCCGCGGTCCTGGTCGCCAAGGTACAGCTCGGTGAGGGCGTCGAGGTCGCCTTGATGACTCAATCCGTAGCTTGTCGCGATGGCGTCAAGCTCCGCTTGGAGGTGGCGGGCGGCGCGAAGGATGCGGGACACGACAGCGAGTGCAGAGGTGTCGAGGTCTGGTCGGCGTCGTTTCCAGCTCTCGAGGATGTTGTCTACCTGATCGGCCACGAGGTCGCTCCCTTCCGCAATATTATTTGATCTATAGTTAGATATCAAGTAATCTAACAAGCAATCAACAGAAACGAGCCTCGCATGAGCGAGCCAAAGCAGTGGATGGGTCTCGCGGGCATCGGCACCGCGATCGCGGGTTTCGCGGCCCGGTTGCGGCATCGGAGCGATCGCCCCGATTCGTCTGAGCGGCAACCCGACCAGCAGCCGATGTCTGAGGACCAACCCGACCAGCAGCCGATGTCTGAGGACCGACCCGGCGGGAAGCCAGCGTGGCAGGCCATCTCGTCCGATGCACGTGCACCACTTGCCGAGTAGGGCGCAGGGCCCGGGATTATTCAACTCACAACCCCTCGTTGATTTCGGCGAGACTTGTCGCAGCCGCCGTCTTCGACGAGTCTCGATGACCCGGCGCGGCAACCTGACAGGTCGAGCGCTTCGCGCTAGCCCGGGGACCACAACTGCCATCGTCAGCTCTTCGCGGCGGAGCGTGGGACCGACAGCCACACCACACGGGATGCCGACATGTTGAGCTTTGCGTGGCGATGGGCTCAGGTTGGGGACGCCGTCTTCGTCCACACTGTGGAGGATCGCTCTGCGGAATTGTTGCCGGGCGTCGTCAAATTCGCCCAGCGCCATGGTCGAGTCACACGACTAGGGATCCAGGTCGCTGAGCCTGGTCTGAAGAGGGTCCTGTGGCCATTCCGCGTAGACGTTCACCCCGATCCCCTGGACCCAGATGAGCACTGCATTCGCTGCGATCGGTCCGATCTGGTCCGGTTACAGGCCGAAGGCCAGCCCCGGTGAGCTTGTGGTCGACGGGTTCGCGCCCCGGCTTGCCGTCCGAGTCCATGATGGAACGTGGTGACATGGCAGGATCCGAGATGTGCCGTGCTGGCCGGTCGCAGCGGTGCGGCACTCTGAACCGGGTCCGAGGGCCCCAGGCCGAAGGACTGCGATGCCGGTCTTACTGGCCTCATCGCTTTCCACGGCTTCCTCTCTGCAGCTCCAGTGGCCCGATTCGGCCGGTCCATTAATGCCTCGGGAATCAAGAGATGCCTCAGGCGGATCGATCGCTTACTCGAGACGTCGCTCGGAGGATCCCCATCCGAAGGCGTCCACGATTCGAGGATCCACTCCCTACAGTCACCACGAAACCCAACCCGTCGGCAGACGGAGCAAACGTGGCGAAGTGCTCTCGTACGGCGATGGGCGCACATGCAGCTGGCCCAGATCGATGAGGCCGGTTCAGGTCCGTCGACAGGGAGGAGTGGGCGATGCACATTCGAATTGGCTACAGGCTGGTCTACGAATTCGAGCAGGTGACCCCACTTCTCGCCATCGTCAACGTCCACCACTCCAGGATCGATGATCTCGTTGCACCTGACACCGTGACCACCACGCCGTCGGTTCCGATGGCGGGATACCACGACAGCTTTGGCAACTGGTGCCATCGCCTCGAGGCGCCAGCCGGGACGTTCCAGCTGATGGCAGACACCATGATCCGAGACTCGGGCCAACCCGACGAGATCCCCGACGACGCAATGCAAGAGCCGGTCCAGAACCTCCCGCCCGAAACCCTCCGCTACCTGTTGCCCAGTCGCTACTGCGAGAGCGACCGACTGCTTGAAACGGCCTGGGAGCTCTTCGGTGCCACCCCACCCAGCTGGCAAAGAGTCTCGGCAGTCAGCCACTGGGTTCACGACCACATCGATTTCGGCTACCAGTGGGCGTCACCGACCAAAGGTGCCCACGACGCTCTCACCGAGGGCCGTGGAGTCTGTCGTGACTACGCTCACCTCGGGATCACTCTGTGTCGGGCGCTGAACATCCCCGCCCGGTACTGCACCGGCTACCTCGCCGATGTTGGTGTGCCGCCCTCAACTGACCCCATGGACTTCGCCGGCTGGTTCGAGGTCTACCTCGGTGGACGTTGGTGGACCGTCGACCCCCGCAACGTCGTACCACGCCGGGCGCGGATTCTCATGGCCCAGGGCCGGGACGCCAGCGACGTCGCCATCACCACGACGTTCGGCCCCAACGAGCTCCGCGAGTTCCAGGTATGGGCTGAAGAAGTCGCCGACCCCGGCCCAACTTGAGTCACCCCGGCACCAACTACAACAGTCCCGGCAGGGAGATATGCGTGGCCTGAGTGACCGATAATCCCGCTTCGTCGTTCGGAGGGCTGACGGCATTCCCGACCACTCAATGCGTTCCGGTCTGCTCCGCTGATGCCGCCGGCGGTCCTCGGCGGTCGTGCCCGGTTTCCACACAGCGTCGACACTAGCGGAGGCCGGTGACAGGCTCGGGTCTCCGTTCCCGCCATGTCGCGTCCAAGTTGTGGCAGGATCGCTCGGCGTTTTCGCGACCAGGTGATGCCGCGGTCAGTAATTCATCGCGAACGGATGGAGTTTGAGGTCCATCGATGCCTATGGTCTCGGATGGTTTACCGGTATACGGTATGGCTGGACGGGGCCGGACTGGCTGGACAAAATCCGGACAGAACCGCATGAAACCGGGCTCACCGGACAGGCTGGACGAATCCGTGAACCTTGCCAAGGTGAGGGTCGCGGGTTCAAGTCCCGTCGTCCGCTCGCATAATCCCTGGTCAGCGGCCCGGAAGGGCCGTTGACGGTGTTTTCGGTTGTCCATCACGCCCATACCGATGCCCATCGCCAGCGTGGGTGATGACACCCATCGGTGGCCCAGCAGTCGATCGCTCTTCGTGAAGCGCTTCCGATCGCCCACCATTGAGCTGGCCGTGGCGCTGTGGTCTGAGGAGCCGTGCTTCGGCGTACCGGAGCTGCGAGAATGGGGTCGTGGCCGAGGTCTTTCATCTGACGAGGTCTTTCATCTGACGATTGAGGGGCAGCCTATCGACACGGCTCGTCTCGCTGAGGTGTGTCGACGCTATGGCGTGGCCGAGCTCTCGGTCTTCGGGTCGGTGGCGCGGGGGGAGGCCAGGGCCGATAGCGATGTCGACTTGCTCTTCGTGTTGGCGCCCGATGCTCGGCTGGGGTTCGCCCTCTTTGATCTGGAGGACGAGCTGGCCGAGATCTTCGGCCGTGAGGTCGAGCTGTTGTCGAAGGACTCGGTGCACCGGCTGATCCGTGACGTTGTGCTCTCCGAGTCACAGTTGCTCTATGCGGCGTGACGCTCTACTGCTGGCCGAGATCATCGATGCCGCCGAGCGGATAGTGGAGCTGACCTCTGGCGCCTCGGTCGAGGATCTCGACGGTGATCGGAGCCGCCGAGAGGCGTTGCTGTGGAGCTTCACCGTATTAGGCGAAGCGTCGAGTCAGCTCGATGAGGATCTCAAGGCGGAGTCTCCAGATGTGCCGTGGCGAGCAGCTACCGCAATGCGGAATCGGATTGTCCACGGCTACTGGCAGATCAGCACGAGCATTCTGTTGGCGACGGCTCAGGACGACATCCCTGGTCTCCTCGCCTCGGTCCGAGAGATCCAGAAGTCGCTCGACGAAGATCGGTAGCGGGGTACTCGACGCGGGTCGTTGGCCTCGAGCGCGGCAGCGAGTCGTGATGCCGGGCTGTCAGCGTTTGACGGTCGGCGGAGTCCGGATACCCGCGGCGCTCGATGGTGTACCGGTATACGGTGTGGCTGGACGGGGCCGGACTGGCTGGACAAAATCCGGACAGAACCGCATGAAACCGGGCTCACCGGACGGGCTGGACGATTCCGTGAACCTTGCCAAGGTAAGGGTCGCGGGTTCAAATCTCGTCGTCCGCTCTCATAGTGCCTGGTCAGCGGCCCTTCGGGGCCGCTGACGGCGTTTACGGCCGCCCATCACGCCCATCTCGATGCTCATCAAGGAGGCGGGTGAATCTGCCGTTGTTCGGGGTGTGTCTGGTTCGATGAGGCAGAGATAGTCAGGTTCGTGGGAGCTCCGGGTCTACGCCGGTGTCGACCCGGAAACGAGGCGCCGCCGCTACCGCACCGAGACGGTGCGGGGTACCGAAGCCGAAGCCGAGCGCGAGCTCGCCGCTTTGGTGGCCGCGGTTCGCGCTGACGGTGAGGGTGGACCGGGGTCGTCGGCGTCGGTGCTGCTGGAGCGCTCGTTCACCTTGGCCGCGAGGTCGTGGGCGCCGACAACGACTCGCCAGACACGCTCGGTACTCGACGTCCCATGTCGTCGATCTCGACCCCGCGACGTGCGAGATTCTGGCCGGCTACGCGGCCACGGTCGAAGAGCCGGTGGGGGAGGGGTACGTGTTCAGCGACGAGGTGGGGCGACGGCGTGGAAGCCGAACCGGGTGACCAAGGCGTTTGGCCGATACCGCCGGGCTGTGGGGTTGCGGTCATTCCGGTTGCACGATCTGCGGCATTTCATGGCCACCGAGATGCTCGAGGCCGGGGTGCGGATCGTGACCGTGTCACGCCGCTTGGCTCACCGGCGGGTCTCGACCACGATGGACCACTACGCCCACTCAGTACCAGGCGGAGACGCCCGAGCATCAGCAGTCCTCCGAGCCGTCTTCGAAACCGCAGCCAACGAGACCGCCGTCGAGAACGATGAGGACGAGTCGGATCGAGGTACGACTTCGGCCACCTGATGTCCGATGCCCAAGTTGGCCGGCCGGTGCGGGTCGGGGACATTCGGGGTCGATCGGCCGCTCGGGTCCCACGTCAACGCCAATGAGGTCCCCGAGAAACTCGGGAGCAGCAAGGATCACAGCGTTGTAGTTTGATGCCACGACGAGCAACAACGAGATCCGGTTCGGTCTCGGGCGGGTTGGAGGCATGCGATCGTCCTCCTGGAAGGTCTCCGGTGGAGGCGACTCGTCGGTCTACGTCCAGAGCCGGGACATCGGCGGGTACTTCACGGCTTCACTGCATCCACCCGACCCGGCCCGTCCGGGCACGGAGTGGCGTCTCGCCTGGACCAGGGAAGCCGACGAGCGGGACCGAGTACCGGAAGGCCACGAGGACCGCGTGCTCGACGTGTGGGACTCGGAAGTGAGCCGGCTTGAGGACACGCCGCTCAAGCATGCGTTTATCGTCACGCTTGGCCGGTACTCCCTCGGGCTGCACCCGCCGCCCGAAGAGGACGAGGTGATCCCCCGGAGGTATCGCCGACTGGCCGAAGCCGACTGGGTTGCGGGCAACCCAATCTCACTCTGGCCGAGGCCGAGGTGTGGTGGGCGGGCCAGCGGGACGAGGTGGGCCTGCGGTCGCGTTGGCGGTCGACTGCAGTCCCCGGATCGGCGGCGGTCGTCCACATGACGGCGTATCGGCGGGGCGCATCCCGTGGTTGGGCGGTGTCGAGGATGTCGAGCGCGACGCCGACCGGCTGCAGGCCGTCGCCGATTCCCGGCTCTCGTCAGAGACGATCAACCGGGTCCCTGCCGACGAGCTCGAGCAGCGGCGGTTGCTGGCCCTCGGTAGGTGAGTCGACCGGTTCGTGTCGGATCGACCGTCGATGACGACATCGCCGCCCAACTCGATGCCGACAAGGCGGACCTTAGCTGGCGCCACGACCTGGCGTCGGCGCTTGCCCTGGTCGCCCGCGACGGCGTCTGGGAGTCGCTACCAGAACATGGCGGTGGCCGCCGCCTGACCGTCGAGGGCATCACCGTCGGTGCGTTTCATCTCTTCGTCACCGCTGACGAGCTCGATCCCCGGCCCGACGCACTCGTCGCCTACGCCGTCGACATCTGGCCCGACGGCTTCCCCGAGCTGGTCGATCAGGCCGGCACCGCCAATCCACATCATGGTGGTCGCAACCAGCGATTTCGGCGATGACGGGTTTGGCATGAACAGCGGGTCGGCGCACATGATGAGGTCGGTGGCACCGCCGATGGCCCGCGGGATTCTCACAGCGACATGAACCGGCGGACTGATCGATCGGTGAGATCGGCGAGCTGTGCGTGCGGGGCTATCACATTATTTTCGGCTACCGCGACATGCCCGACCAGACCGCTGAGACCATCGACGCCGACGGATGGCTCCAATTGGGCGACCTCGCCACCATGGACGATCGTGGCTACTGCACCATCGAGGGCCGCCTCAAGGACATGATCATCCGCGGTGGCGAGAACATCTATCCCAAGGAGCTCGAGGAGATGCTCCTGGCGCACCCCTCGGTGGCCGAGGTCGCGGTCGTGGGTCTCCCCGACGACAAGTACGGCGAGGTCGTCGGCGCCTTCGTCCGTCCCGCCGCCGGCGCGAGCATCGATGAAACCGAGCTGTTCGCCTACGCCCGCGAGCGCCTCGCCCCCACAAGACACCCAAACACTGGATCACCGTCGACGTGTCCCCCCTCACCGGGCTGTCAGGCCAAAAGTGCGATTCCCGGACGGTCTATTCCTCGACCACTCGGAACAGGCCCATCATGCCGAGGTGCTCGTGGTCGAGGATGTGGCAGTGGAACATGTAGGCGATGTCGGGGTTGGTGTAGCTGTCGAACCGGGCGATGACGACGACCTCTCGGTCGTCGCTGACCAGGACGGTGTCCTCCCAACCGGCGTCTTCGGGTGGTGGCGGCTCACCGTTGATCTCGAGGATCTGGAACTGGGTCTGGTGGACGTGGAAGGTGTGGATGCCGTCGCCGACGGTGATCACCCAGCGTTCGGTGTCGCCGAAGTTGATCGTTTGGTCGATCCGGCTCATGTCCATTCGCTCGCCGTTGATGCCCCACCCCTCGCCGACCTGGTCCATGTGGAACGTCCGCTCGACGTCGACGGAACCGTCGGGGATCCGGTCGATGGTTGCCAGCCGTCTTAGGGGGTGCTCGGCGGGGGGCAGGTCGGGATCGGGTCGTAGTTCCAGGACCCGTCCGAAGTCTTTGTCGAGGAGCATGACCGGTCCGTCTGTGTGGGAACTGGCCGAGAACGGACCGAAAACGCACGACTCGTAGCAAGTCGAGCCATTGCCCCGCGCTGGCTTGTGGCCGCAACAATTCCGGCATCTTGTTGCCCTGGTTCGCTCGCTCGGTAGCAACATTGCGCTGGCCATGCTGTCCGTCGAGGCTGCCGAGTTCGGCAACATCGTCGACGTGACGACCAGCACAGGTCCGACCAGCGCGACCGTCGTCGAGCGGCCCTTCTTCGACCCGAGGAAGTCGCTCCCCAACGCGTGACGACGGACCGCCGGATCTCCGTCGCGTCGGAGCCGTGTCACCTCGTGTCCTGACCCAGGTGCGTCGAAGTCCGAGGGCTTCGTCCTCGTCGGGGGCGTTCGCACCGCGACGCTCGCGTCAGTCGCTGCGTTTGCGTCGGTAGGCGGTGAACCGGCCCACGAACTCGTCGCACTGCTCGGCTGACCACGCGACGGCACCCCAGCTGGGCAAGGAGCGGCACCGCTCGCCGTGCGCCGCGAACGATGGTGGGACGGCGGCGCTGAAGCCGAGGCGCTGCAAGCCCGCCATGCGGACGTGGATCGGTATGGCTACGGCCTCGGCGAGCGTCACGTCGGGTCCTACGAGCCAGCCGGTCTTTTCGGTCCACCGGCCCATCTCCGCAAGCGCGTCGGCCAGCTTCTCAGCGGCCCGGGCGATGCCGTCGGGCTCGGTTCCGTAGTACACGCCGACCATGGGCCGGAACGCGTTGCGGTCGACCCACGCCATGCGCTCCCGAACGAGGACGCGAGCACGCTCGTCCGACGGCAGGAGCGGGTAGTCCGGTAGCTCGGCTTCCATCCACTCGAGTATCGGGATGGAGTCGGCCAGGTAGCGGTCGCCGATGCGGAGCATCGGGATCTCGCGCCGAGGGCTGTGCTCGATGAACTCCGGCGGTAGCTCGAAGTCGGCGCTGCGCACAGCCGAGGGCGGGAGGTCGATGAGCTCGTGGGCGATTCCTCGCTGATGCAGCGCGAACTCGACGCGCGTCGCGAACGGGCAGATCCAGTGCCCGTAGAGCGCGACGTCGCCCGTCACCCGAACAGGATCTCACAGCCGGTGCCGGCGAGGACGGCGTCGACGCGGGCGCGGTCGTCGTCTGCCAGATCCGTGTAGGCCTCGCGCAGCCACTGCAGGCACTTGCCCTGGTACTTGAACGGTCCCTGCCGGTAGGTACCTCCCTCGACCTCGCACACGACCTCGTCGGCGCCCGAGACCAGGGCCTGCGCGTTCGCCACCATGAACGGCGCGTAGGTGGCGCCGATTTCCTGCAGCAGGCGTGTGGTTGCGTCCGTCAACCCATCGAGCGGACCCCATCCGGTCTCGCCGTCGACGGGCAGCCACGAGAGATCGTCCATCCGGTCGACCCAGTTGATCACCTTCGGTGCCCGGGTGGCGGCGATCGCCATGGGCGTCGGGTCCCAATTCACCAGTTGGGTGAGCTGGCCGAAGATGCCGAAGTCGCTGCGGCCGGGGCGGTCCCCGAGCAGGAAGTCCCCGGCCGAGAACAGTTGGGTGAGGATGTCGAGCAGCCGCTGGTAGGAGCCTTCGATGATCGGTCGGTTCTCCTCGGTGGAACCCACCAGAGCTCGGCGACCGATCTGACGGCTGGTGATGTAGGTGGAGCTCTGTTGATGCTGGTCGCTGCTCATCTGGAGATCCTGCGAGAGGGGGAGCAGGCTGCCGGCCTTGTCGATGTCGGCGTCGTAGGCCCAGCGATAGTGGTACATGGCCTTGGTGACCCACTCGTCGCCGTAGTCCTCGATGAGCGCGTCGACGAACGCCAGCGCGGGGTCGATCGGAACGACGCTCCGGCCCTCGAACTCGTCTTCGAGGCGCATGATCTGGGGGGACGAGTCGACCGTGGCTTCGCCGTGGCTGCCGTCCGGGTTCGGGTAGACGATGACGGGGATGATCGGCACCGGGGGAGTGGGGATGTCGTCCCACTTGGAATCTCGCAGGACCCACCGGAACGGGATGTGCCGGTAGCGCAGCACGGCCCGCATCTTGAGGGTGTACGGCGAGCCGTACTGGCCGGCGAGGGTCAGTGGGTGCTCGGTCACGTCGACGTTCATCGTTGTGGCGCGTAGCCTCGACCACCCTAGATATGCCAGTAGAACTAGCAATAGATCCACGGCCGGGTAGAGTGATCGCATGGCCGAGATCGCGGAGACGACCAGCATCGCCCGGTCGCCGGACCACGTCTGGGCGGCCCTGGCCGATTTCGGCGGCATCGGCCGGTGGGCGCCGAACGTCGACCACTCGTGTCTCACGACTGAACGCTGCGAAGGAGTCGGAACGACGCGTCGGGTCCAGGCGGGCCGCAACGCGCTGCTCGAGCGGGTCGTCGAGTGGGAGCCGGGTGCGAGGCTCGCCTACAGGATCGAGGGCCTCCCACCGGTCGTTCGCTCGGTCACCAGCACGTGGCGTCTCGACGGTGCGGGGTCCGCGACGACCGTGACGCTCACCAGCGTGGTCGACGCCGGCCCTCGACCACCTCAGCAGCTGATCGCTCGCGTCGTCGGCCGAAGCGTGGCCAAGGCATCCCGCGAGATGCTCGCCGGGCTCAGGAACCACCTCGAGGAGGGTGCGGCATGACCCCGAGGCCGCAGCGGTCTTCGAGCTGCTGGCAGATCGGCTGGTCTCGGAGAGGTCTCGGGTCGTGCCCGAACGTCACGTTCCGTGGCCCTACGCCACCCGAACACCCACCGGAGGTCCTCTCGTGAAGAAGCCACCACCCCCCGCTCGCGCGCTGCGCAAGATCCTGCAGCGGGTCGGCATGCATCCCGAGGACACCGAGACAATCGAGCTCGACCTGACGGGTCGCCGGGCCCTCGTGATCGCGACGAACCATGGCGTGCTCGAGGTGGGCAAGCCCACGGGCGTGTTCGCCAGCGAGCTCACCGTGCCCTACTACGCCTTCCTCGATGCCGGCATGACGGTGGACGTCGCCAGCCCCGATGGTGGCGTGATTCCCGTCGACCCTCAGTCGCTGAAACCGGTGCTGCGCACCGACGCCTGCGACCGGTTCCTGGCCGACGGGGAGCTGAAGGAGAAGGTGAACGACTCGTTGGCGGTCGGCACCCTCGACATGGCCGACTACGACATCGTGTATCTCGCCGGCGGGTGGGGCGCCGCGTTCGATCTGGGCACGTCCGAGGAGCTCGGCCGTCAGGTCACGATCGCCAACGAGCACGACCGGGTCATCGGCGGCGTGTGCCACGGCCCGCTCGGCTTGTTGCAGGCCGAAGGCAAGGACGGTTCGCCCCTCGTCGAGGGGCGGCGTGTCACTGCCGTGACCGACAAGCAGGTGCGCGAGCTCGGCATCGAGAGCACGCCACAGCATCCCGAAACCGAACTGCGCGAGCTCGGCGCCGAGTTCGAGAGCGAGACCCGGTTCCGCGATCCCTTCGCCAACCACTGGGTGGTGGACGGCGATCTGGTCACTGGGCAGAACCAGAACGCCGCACCGATGGTCGCTCGCGAGATGCTCGAGCTCTCGGCGCAGCGCCCGGGCGCCAACGGCTGAGCGACGCGGGGTGATTGCTACGTTGGGCGGCGATGACCGACACCGATGACACGGCCGAACCCGTCGACGGGCGGCTGGCGCGCCGGCAGCGCAACATCGACGCGGTGCTCGACGTCGTGCTGGAGATGTTCTCCGAAGAGGCGATGTTTCCCACCATCGAGCAGGCCGCCACCAGGTCGGGACTGTCGCTACGGTCCTTGTACCGCTACTTCGCCGACCCTGGTGAGCTCCTCGAAGCGGCCATCAAGCGCAGCGATGAGATCGGGATCGGACTGTCGAAGCTGCACGCCATCGGCCAGGGGCCGATCGACGGCCGCATCGCTGACTACGTGACCATGCGTCTCAAGCTCCACGACGGCATCGGACCGATGTATCGAGCCACGCTGGTCAACGCCGCTCGCCATCCGCGCATTCGCGACGAGCTCGCGAAGAACCGCAACGCCATGCGCGAACAGTTCGAGCTCCAGTTCGCTCCCGAGCTCGCCGCATACAAGCCGGCCCACCGAGAGGCCATCGTCAGCGCCGGTGACCTGCTGACCCAGGTCGAATCCATCGACTACCTCCGCCGCCACCGCCAACTCTCGGTGGCCGAAGCCCATGCCGCGCTCACTGCCGGCCTGGCGGCCCTGCTCGCCTGAGTCGAAGCGCCGGAGGCGCTTCTTCAGCGCACCCCACCGAGGCCAGCGACGTTCGCCGCGGGCGAACTCGTGACCGTCGGGATTCTCGACCAAGCGAATCCGGGTTGCTTGCATCGGCATTCGCCCCGGTCTAGGTTATGCCAGTGAGACTGGCAGTAAGTCGGGGATCGAGCTGGCCCGGGGCTCTCTCGGCTAGGGAGGGATGACAGCCTGATGCCGCGCTACGGAACGATCAACGCCGACCCGGCCATGGACGAGGTCGCCCGCTCGCTCACCGACCCCACGACGGTCCTGTTCTGAAAGGCGGTCGCACTGGTGCATATCCTGCAATCCCCCGACGATGCCATCGACGGTCTCGGTGGCTACCCGGCCGAACGCCGGTGGGTCGAGATCCCAGCGGGCGACGGACAGCGCCTCCGCGTGCATCTCGTCGATGCGAACCCGGAGGGCGCAACGTCGGCTTCGGTGGTGGTGATGCTGCACGGCAACCCGTCATGGTCCTACCTCTGGCGCCATCAGGTCGGCCCGCTCGCCGACGCCGGCTATCGGGTGATCGCTCCCGACCTCGTCGGGCTGGGGATGTCGGACAAGCCGTCGGATCTCGACGACTACTCCGTCGAGCGTCACGTCGAGTGGATGCGTGCCCTGCTCGTCGACGAGTTGGCATTGTCCGACGTCGACCTGGTGCTCCACGACTGGGGCGGAATCATCGGCATGCGTCTGGCGGCGGAGAATGCCGGACTCGTGCATCGCATGGTCATCTCCAACATGGGGCTGCCCGACAGGGACCCGGCGGAACCCCTGCCCGAGGACATCGAAGCGACGGGCCCATTCGCCGACTTCCAGCGCCAGGCCCGCGAGGCGCCGGTGTGGGAGCCGTGGGCGATGCTGCCGATGGTCACGGTGGTCGAGCCGACGGCCGAGGTCGTCGAGGGCTACCGGGCCCCGTACCCCGATCCGTCCCTGACGATCGGCAGCCGCGCCTTCACCCAGCTGCTGCCGACCCGGCCCGACAATCCCATGTATCGGGCCAACCACGAGGCGTGGAGGGTCTTCGAGCAGTAGACCAATCCCGTGCTCACGGTCTTCAGCGACCAGGACATCGTCGCCCCGGACGGGTGGAAGCCCATCGTCGCTCGCATTCCGGGCGCCGCCGATCAGCCGCACGTGATCCTCGAAGGTGGCGGTCACTTCCTCCAGGAGGACATCCCCGAGGCGTACACCGAAGTTCTCGTCAACTGGCTGGGGCCGGCGTCGTGACGGCACCGGATCCGCGGCTTGGCAACCCCGAGTGGTCCGACAACTGGACGCTCGGACGGGGCCTGAGGTTCGAGCTGATGGAGGCGGCGACGAAGCGGGTGTTCATCTGCCAGGTAGAGGTGACCGCCTCCGAGCTCGCTGGCTTCGAGGCGCCGCCCGGCTTCAGCCATGCGCTGGCCGGCGAAACTCGTGCCGACGTGGCGTTCTTCGCTCGCTCGCCAGGCGCCGGCCACGATGGCCCTGTCGAGACCGTCGAGCTCGGCGGACGGCACTTCTCCTATGTAGCCCGGCCCATCGGGTTCGACACGCTGGCGTCGGGAGCGGTCGAGATGACGATCGACAAGCACCACGCCTTGCTCTACCGGGCCGGCCGCACGCTCGACGTCGTCGACTTCGGTGACGGCACCGTCGCCACCCCGGCCTGGGGCAGCACCGACCCCGCCGCGACGCTCACCCATGCCATGCTCGACGCTTCGTGGAGGCTTCGTCGCATCCGGTTGGTGGACGATCTGCTCACCCCGATCCCCAATCCGGCCCGGGTCATCGTGCTCGACCAGGCATTCGGTTTCCACGGCCCGGTCGACAAAGCCCTGATCGACGAGGCGAGCCAGGAGGTTCCTACCCGATGACGGTGTTCGAGGTCTGGGGGCTGGTCGAGTGAGATCCAGACTCACCACTGTGTTGACGCAGCTTGCGTCCGGTGTCGACAACGACGCGTTCGCCGCGGCGCCGCGCCCGCACGATCCGGTCGACTACGAGCGGCCGGAGCTCGATGGTTCGGGCCCAGCTGCCTCAGAGATCCCCCTCGACGGCACGAAGCCCGGCGCATCCCTCGAGGTCTGGCCGTCTCGAACGCTCGACGGATGTCGCGAGCCGCTGGCTCCTGGCGCACCTGACCTCCGCGGTGTCTGGGAGTGCTACCAGGGCCGCATGGCGGGCCACGTCGAACGCGTCGAACAGGCCGGCAATCGCATCACCATCACGACGGGTGGGCTGGTACACGACATGTTCTGCGACGGCACCCTCGAGAACGGGGTCGACGACGTCGCCGGGTTCGGCGGCTCGCGGATCCGCGTCGCCGCGACGTTCGAGGGTGGTGTGCACAAGCTGCGCCCGTTCGGGAAGAAGATCGTGGCCGTGACCAGGCGCCTCGACGGCGGCGAGATGGTGTGGCGCTACGGGCCCTACTGGAACCGGTTGCGGCGCCTCGACAGTCCACCGTTCGATCACCCAGCCACCCGCGCCGCGGCCGAGGCCGCAGGCACGTTACCAGACTGATGCCCAACCAGGAGACGTCATCATGAGTGAGTTCGAGGGAACCATCGGACGGACGCTGGCCGACTCGGAGCCACACTTCGTCGAGCCCCCACATCCGGGTGACGATGCGCCGAACGTCGTCATCATCCTGCTCGACGACACGGGCTTCGCCCAGTTCGGGTGCTACGGCTCAGACATCGACACGCCGAATGTCGATGCGCTGGCGGCGGGGGGTGTGCAGTTCACCAACTTCCACGTGACACCGTTGTGTTCGCCGACCCGGGCTGCGCTGCTGACGGGCCGCTCCCAGCACGCGGTGGGGATGCGTGGTGTGTCGAATTGGCGGACGGGGTTCCCGCATCAGCTCGGGCACATCTCGAACTCGGCGGCCACGATCGCCGAGGTCCTCAAGGCCGAGGGATACGCCACGTTCTGTGCGGGGAAGTGGCACCTGGCGCCGACACAGGACATCTCGGCCGCGGGCCCCTTCGATCAGTGGCCGCTGGCCAGGGGGTTCGACCGCTACTACGGCTTCCTCGAGGGCGAGACCGACCAGTTCCACCCGGAGCTGGTGCGCGACAACACCCACATCGACCCGCCGACGACGCCCGAGGAGGGCTATCACGTCTCCGAGGACCTGGTCGATCAGCTGTTGCAGATGATCAACGACAGCTTGGGTGTGCGCCCCGACCGTCCCTTCTTCGCCTACCTGCCGTTCGGCGCCACCCACGCCCCCCATCAGGCGCCGCAGGCCTATCTCGACAAGTACCGCGGCCGCTACGACGAGGGCTGGGACGTGGTACGTGAACGCTGGTATCGGCGCCAACTCGAGCTCGGTGTCATCCCCCCTGACACCGATCTCGCTCCTCGCAACCCAGGCGTCGAGGCCTGGGATGACCTGCCCGAGACCCACCAGCGGTTGGCGTGCCGGCTCCAGGAGGCGTTCGCGGCGTTCCTGGATCACACCGACGACCAGATCGGCCGCCTGATCGAGCGCCTGCGGAAGATGGGCGAGCTCGACAACACCATCGTGGTGGTGCTCGCTGACAACGGCGCTTCGCAGGAGGGTGGTCCGTTCGGGGTGATGCACGAGATGAAGTTCTTCAACGGCATCTTGGAGTCGCCCGACGACGCCATCGGGCGCCTCGACGACATCGGCGGACCCCACAGCCACACCAACTATCCGTGGGGGTGGGCCCAGTGCGGGAACTCGCCGTTCCGTTGGTACAAGCAGAACACCCACGAGGGCGGCGTGCACGTGCCGATGATCATGCACTGGCCCGACGGCTTCGGCCCCGACAAGGCAGGTACCAAACGGTCGCAGTTCGTCAACGTCTCCGACGTGACCCCGACGATCTACGAGCTGCTCGGAATCACACCACCCCAAACCCACCGGGGGATCGACCAGATGCCGGTCACCGGACACTCCTTCGTTGCGGTGCTCGACGACGAGCAAGCGCCCGCCGCGAACACGCTGCAGTACTTCGAGAACGCCGGCAGCCGGGCCTTGATCGCCGAGCGCGAAGGCACGTGGTGGAAGGCGGTGACCAAGCACGACAAGGGTGACGACTTCGACACCGAGCCGTGGGAGCTCTACGACCTCGACGCCGACCCCTCCGAATGCAAGAACCTCGCCGAGGCCGAGCCCGATCGGTTGGCCGAGATGATCGACCTCTGGTGGGCCGAGGCCGACCGCCACGGCGTGCTGCCACTCGACGACCGCATGCTCGAGCTGTTCGCCGCCCACCCGAGCGACCACTCGCCCCATCGCCTCGATCGTCGGTACGTGTACCGGCCGCCGATGACGCCGATCGCGTCGCAGCCGTCGCCGTCGGTAGGCGGCCGCGCCTTCGACCTCACCGCCAAGGTCACGGGCGCCCCCGGCGACCAGGGGGTCCTGTGGGCCACCGGCAACGAGAACTCCGGCTGCTCGGTCTTCGTGCAGAACGGGCGCCTCATCGTCGACTACAACGCCTTCGACGACCACACCATCCTCGAATCCGAGATCGAGGTGCCGGCTGGCGATGTCACGCTCGGTGTCCATCTCGAACGCGATGGCCGCTCGACGGGGTGGGTCGAGGTGTCGATCGACGGTGAGCCGTGCGGTCGGGCTGCGATCCCGTTCTACATGCGCATGGTCTCCTCAGTCGGCTCAAGCATCGGCGAGGACCACGGCTCCCCCGTCTCGGCCCGGTATCGGGCACCGTTCGCCTACACCGGCACGCTCCACGAGGTCGTGATCCAGCTGCCGCAACGCGCCAGCCGGTCGGAACAGGCGGCGAACGCCACCGGCGAGATGGCGCGCCAATGATCGGGTCGGCGAGATCTTCGGTGTCACAGGCCATCGGTAGAGTTGGTGGTGCCGGTTGCGATACGTCGTAGCCAGCGGGTGCTCGATTGCCACACCTCGAAACGTCTGGCGGTCCTCTCAGTCACATGCGTCCGATCGGACAGCACCGTGCGTATCGGCGCACGGCAACGCGAGGAACCGCCATGAGCGTCACCACAACCTGCAGAACAGCCTCAATCGATCCCGCAGCAGCAGGTGGAGGAGCGCCTTGCTCGACGGCCGACGAGTTGCTTGCGCTCGGGTGGGAGATCGCAGCGCAGCAGTATCGTGCCGTACATCTCGCAGCTCGGTTCGACGAAGAGCTCGAGTGGTATCGCCTCGGCTACAAGAGTGCCTCGCACTGGATCGCCGAACAGCTCCAGATCCAGTCGTCGACGGCGCGCGAGTGGATCCGTGTCGGGCACGCGCTGCGGTACCTGCCGCTGATCGACGCGGCGTTTGCGGCGCAGCAGATCTCCTATGCGAAGGTCCGAATCCTCACCCGCTGGACCGACGAAGACACCGAGGAACGGTTCTTGGCCCTCGCCCACGAACGGTCGGCCAGCCGACTGACCACTGCGATCGCCGCTGCCCTGGCTGCAGACGGAGAGACCGACGAGGAGCGCGACCAGCGGCTGCACGACGAGCGGTCGTTCACGACGTGGACCGACGGCGATGGCATGACCGTCATCCGGGTCGTGCTGCCGCCGTCGGTGGCGAAGCCGGTCGTGGCAGCGGTCGATGAGTTGGTCCGCCGAATCGCCGACACGCCGATCGAGCACGCAGGTGATCCGTCCGCGGACGCGCTTGGTCAACAGAGCGTGACCGATTATCCCACGGATGGTGGGGAAGATCCGTCCGCGGGCGCGTCTGATGAGCTGAGCGTGACCGACTCGTCACCGAGTGTGGCGGCCGAGTCGGTGCGCGGGGCAGTCCGGGAGCTGTGGCGACGCTGGCAGCCGGCTGGCGAGGACGACTGGTTCCTTCCGAGCTTGGCGCAGCAGCGCGCCGACGCCTTCGTGGCTCTGTTCCTGGGTCTCGGCGTGGAGCTGACGACCGAAGTGGTCGTCCATGTGCGAGGCGACGGCCTTACGTTCGATGACGGCACACCCACGACCAACCACGCTGTCTTGCGGCACCTCGACCAGGCGTTCGTCCGGCTGCTGCTCCACGATGCGGACCGTCGACCCATCAATGCGTCGAGCCGCCGCCGTTACCCGACGACCCGCCAGAAGCGGGTCGTTCTCGAGGCCCACCGACATGAGTGCGTGGATTGCCAGTGCACCGAGTTGTTGGAACTCGACCACAACCCGCCGTACCGCGAATCCCTGCGAACCGTCACCAGCGAGCTCGAGCCACGCTGCGCGCCGTGCCATCGCGCCCGACACCGCTTCGATGAGGAGCGAGGACGCCGCCGCGTCGCCTGAATCGTCCATGGCCAGGCGCGCCATGGCGCCCGGTCGGGAGAGCACCGCCGTGGGCCCTGCCCTGGGGCGGGTGAACGCTGAGGTGTGGCTCGAGGAACTCGCTGCGACAACCCCGATGCGAAGTTTGCGAAGGCCGTCGACCGATGTCGACCGTCTCGACTTCGCGGCTCATCGCCTCAGGTCGAGTTCGGCTTGGTGGGCGTCGATGACCCGCTGAAGATTCTTCTCGATGCCGCGCCGGGCGGTCGGGCTCAGATGGCGGTTGAAGTGCTGTTCGACCCCGGCCTGGTACAGCGGTGCGGTCCGCCGCAGCTCGGCGCGGCCGGCGGTGGTGACCTTGGCGAGGGTGGCTCGCCCATCGGACGGATCGGCGACTCGCTCCACGTGACCCTCGGCCTCGAGCTCGCCAACGATCCGGCTGATCCTGGTTCGTGACAGTACGGCCCGGGCGGCCAGGTCCTGCATTCGCAGCTGCCGCTCGGGCGCGGCGTTGAGCTCGAGGAGCACGTCGTACCAGCCGAGGGGGATGGCACCGGCTGCTTCCAGGTCGCGTTCGATGGCTCGCAGGGCACGGCTGTGGGCGAGGAGCACGGCTCGCCATGCGCCGAACGGGTCGTTGTCGTCAGCCATGCCCAGAGTCTAGCAATGTTGCGTTCGCATGCACGCATCTCTATACTGTGTGCGTAAGCACGCACCTGAGGGTTGCTGACGAAAGGCAGGAGTCATGAGTGAGCGCACGAGCGCAGTCCAGGTCGTCGAAGGCGTGGACCTGCCGGCCCCCGGGCGGTGGAACCTCGATCCCGGTCACGCCGAAGTCGGGTTCGTGGGGCGGCACTTCATGCTGACCAGGATCCGGGGCCGCTTCGTCGGCGTCGAAGGTGGGATCGAGGTGGGAGCCGACCCCGAGGACAGCACCATCGTCGTCGACATCGACATGGCCTCGGTCGACAGCGGCGACCAGGCCCGCGACGACCATCTCCGATCGGCCGACCTCTTCGACGTGGAGCAGCACCCGAGCGCGAGGTTCGCCTCCGACACCGTCGAGTGGCACGGACGGACGGGGCGCCTCAGCGGGACGCTGACCATCAAGGGTGTGACCAGGCCGGTCGAGCTCGAGGTGGAGTATCTCGGCCACGTGACCGACCCGTGGGGGAGCGACCGGGCCGCGTTCAGTGCCCGGGGCACGATCAACCGGGAGGACTGGGGTCTGACCTGGAACCTGCTGCTCGACAGCGGTGGTGTGGTGGTGTCGAAGGAGATCGAGCTCGACATCCAGGCCGAGTTCGTCCGGGAGGTCTGAACCACGTACGCGCCATCGGGTCGCCGCCAGATCTCGAGCTCGAGATCGCGCATCGAGTTTGCGCTGCGAGCCAGGGCGCGGGTGACATGGGCTGTCAGGGGACCCGATGCATGTTGCGCAAGACCATCTGAACGGCGATTTCGGCATCGGCCTGTCGGGCGTGACGCGTGCCGACCTGGCCGATCCCGAGTTCCAGGACCAGGCAGGTGAGCTGTGGCTGGCGCATCGCGGCCTGTTGGCGGTGCGCGGCACCGATCTGGTCGAGTTGAGTCCGTCCGAGCTGGTGGCCTGGGGCGAGGTGTTCGGTGCAGTGGAGCAGGTTGGCATGGCGGCGCGCGAGGAGTCGATGGTCGAGGGCCACCCGATCCTGCGCATCGGCAACGTGCGCGACGAGGATGGCAAGCTGCGGGCGTCGCTGGGGCGCGTGCCACAGCTCGGAAGCGATGCCGACGTGCGTTATGACCCGGAGACGCAGCGGCCGGTGTGGCACACCGACTCGACCTTCCGCGAGGACCCGCCGGTGGGCAGCGTGTTCCACTGCAAGCAGGCGCCACCGATCGGCGGCGACACGCTGTTCGCCGACACGCGCGGCGCGTTCGCGGCGCTGGAGTCCGCTACGCGCGAGTGGTTGCGGGGTCTGGAGGCGGTGTGCTCGCTGGCGCACCACGACAAGAAGGTCAACAGCTACTCACCCGAGTACCCGGTTCTCACACCGGCTCAGCGTGCTGCCAACCCGCCGCGCCGGGTGCCCGTGGTGCTGGAGCATCCCGTGACCGGTGAACCCGCGCTGTATGGCATGAACAGCTCTACCTGTGCAGTGGTGCCACGGGGTGAGGTGGTCTCGGGCGAGCGCATGGACGTCTATGACCTGGAGGGCGTGGAGGACGACAGCGTGGCGATCCTCCGCGATCTCCTGCCGCACGTGACCTCGCCGGCGTTCACCGTCCGCTGGCGGTGGCAGTTGGGTGACATCGTCGTGTGGGACAACCGTTGCACCATGCATGCCGGCACCGGCTATGACTACGAGCGTCACACGCGCGAGATGTGGCGTCTGACGTTCGTCGATCCGTCGCGCCGCGCTGCTTGAGCCAGGTGGTGGCGATCGCCCAGGTGGCGGCCAGAGCCCCGGCGAGGAACGTCGCCACGACGAGGGCCCAGTGGATCGCATCCAACGCCGGCTCGCCGTAGTCGAGCTCGGTCAGCAGCGCATAGGTGACGACTGCCCCTGTTGGCAGCAACAGGAGAGGAGCGAGGTTCGTCAACCGGGCTCGTCCCACGTTGCCCGACAGCAGGGTGGGGGACTCGAGCGGAGGCCGTGATCGTCGCAGCAGCCAGGCGAGGAATCCAACGAAGGAGGCGAACTTCAACGGTGCGTAGGGGATGGCGACGGTCCACAGACCGAGCCAGGCGACGAGCGCCACCGTCACGACGACCGTCCATCCGCGACTCGGTCGCCACGCACGAGGCCAGACGAAACCCAGCAGCCACTGACAAACGATCACCAGGGCGGTGAAGCCGAACGCGAAGAGCCCGAACTTCGGTACCGCCCACTGCCCGACGTCCCACAGTCCCGGTTCCTGCCGGTTCTCGGCCAGTTGCTCGGCGATCGTGTCGGCCCGCCAGTAGTTGGTGGACCAGACCCCCCAGGCCATGCCGAGCGTTGCGGACCAGAGCGCAAGGGATCGTCGCCGTCCGCGAAGGGCCCATCGGCGGACCGTGTACCACAGGAACACCACGCTGAGCAGCCCGTGCCAGCCGAGGAAGTACAGGAACATGACCGGCAGGGGACCGTCCTCGTAGACGACCGGGGTGATGACGCCCTCCACCACCATCGCGAAGATGCCGGCCGCCACGACCAGGCGTCCGCCGCCATCGACCCGGTAGCGGCCCACGACGTAGAGAAGCGGCATCACCGCCAGCGAATAGAACAGCGTCAGCTCGATCACGCCCACGGGGGAGTAGGCGCCGGTGTACCAGAACATCTTCTCCGACGCGACCACCACGATCGTGCTGGTCAGCATCACGAACGCGACCGATCGGCTGAACTGGCCGAGTGCTGCTCTCATGATCTCGCTGTCGCAAACCGAGGGCTCACCGGTTCACGGCTCACGCGGTGACGATGACCTGCGCCGAGATGCACCTCGCCAGCGATGACCACCCGCCGGGAGTGGCTGGCACCGGTCCGCCTCCCTCGCTAGCTTGCCCGGTCATGAGCTACGAGGCGTTGCGGTCGTGTCGGACCGACCAGGTCGGCAGCCTTCTCCGCCCGCCAGACCTGGTCGATGCGTTCCTCGCCCACGGTCGTGGGGAGCTGTCCCTCGAGGACCTGACGATCCGACAGGACGAGGCGATCCGAAGCGTCATCGCCGAGCAGGAGCAGCGCGGTCTGCCGATCGTGTCCGACGGTGAGTACCGGCGACTCAACTGGCAGGTCAGCTTCTGGGAGGTCGACGGGTGGGAGCAGTGGTCGGGGTCATGGGCCGCCACGTTGGCCAACCCGTCACTGCGAGGCGAGCACGAGCAGGCGAACACCAAGGCCGACAACGCCGTCATCACCTATGGCGTGCCGGCGACCGGAAAGCTCCGACTGGTCGAGAGCTTCCCGCTCCAGGAATGGACGTTCGCGTCCTCCTGCACCGACCGGCCCGTGAAGGCGATGATCATGGGCCCGGACCGAGTGGCCCAGATGTGCCACATCGAGGAGTCGGCCCCCCACTACCACGACCGCCAGGAGTTCCTCGACGACGTGGTGTCCATCCACCACCAGATGGTCGCCGGGCTGGTCGACGCAGGCTGCCCGTACGTGCAGCTCGACGAACCCAGCTACACCGGCTACGTCGACCCCGAGAGCCTCGACCACATGTCGGCCAGAGGTCAGGATCCACTGGCGAACCTGCACGCCGCCATCGACGCCAGCAACGGCGCGATCGAGGGACTCGCCCGGCGGGCGGTCTTCGGTCTCCACATCTGCCGGGGCAACCGAGCCAGCATGTGGCATCGCGAGGGCCACTACGACGCCATCGCCGAAGCCGTGTTCGGTCGGCTCCGCTTCGACCGGCTGCTGCTCGAGTACGACACCGAGCGGGCCGGTGGGTTCGAACCGCTCCGCTACGTCCCCAAGGACACCATGGTCGTCCTCGGGCTCGTCACCACCAAGACGGGCCAGGTCGAGACGGTCGACGAGCTCTTGGCCCGGATCGACGAGGCAACCGAGTTCATCGACGTCGACCAACTGGCCATCAGTCCCCAGTGTGGCTTCGCCTCCGGGATCTCCGGCAACGACCTCACCCGCGACGAGCAATGGCAGAAGCTCGACGTCATCCAGCGAACGGCCCAACAGGTCTGGAGTTAGCTGGTCACGGTCCACCCGAGGCTGGGCCGAGGTCGCGCCCGGTGGCTCGGTCCCGTCAGCGGTTGGGCTGGGATCGAATGAACTGCGACGTGATCTCGGCGATGAGGTCGTCATCGACATCGGCCTGCATGATCAGGAACTGGTGGAAGATCGGACCCGTCAGGGCTGTCGCCGCGACCGAACAGTCGAGCGTGGCTGGTAGCTCACCTCGGCGTTGTGCGGCTTCGAGCACGTCACAGGTGAGTTGGATCATCCCTTCGACGAATCGGCGCTGGGCGGCGACGAACGCCTCGTCGCGAGTGGCGTAGTCGACGAGCGCAGCGAAGACGGGGCGGACTCGCCTGGTCTCGAGTCGGGTCCGCAGGTTCGTCAGCGCCGTGGTCAGATCGGCTCGGAGGTCGCCGGTGCTCGGCGCGGGGTGATGGGGAGCGACGAGGGCGTCGATGGTGGCGAGGAGCAGGCTCGGCTGGTCGGGCCATTGTCGGTAGATGGTCGTGCGGGCCACGCCGGTCTCCTCGGCGATCCGGTGGGCTGTCACGTCCCTGGCTCCGCCGCGGAGCAACAGCTCGATTGCGGCGTCGAGGATCAGCTGGCGGACCCGTGCCGTCCGGGGATTTTCTCTGGGGACAGGAGGTGAGCTCAACGGAACGGACCCTTGACCATTAGGACTACACTTTGTAGCTTAAGCAGGGCCATGCTACACACCTCCGCGACCAGCCAGTTCCGGCTCGCACGGTTCCTGCCACTCGCCGCACTGTCGTTGACCGTGGCAGCCTGCACCGACGGCACCGGCGAGGGTGTGACCGGCCAGACGATCGCGGTTCCCGATGGGACCACAGCCACCACCCCGACCGAGACGACGGTGGCTCAGGGGACCGCCTCGACGATCGGTGGGACCGACGACCTGGCCGTGTTGCCGGTCCGCGACGGTCCGCGGGAGGAGACGACCTACGCGGTGCCCCACGTCCAGGTCTACGCCGACCCGGTGCCGGAGGTCGACGCCGAGTTGCGACGCCGGGCGTTCTCGCTACCCGGAGTCGAGGACCGGGAATCCGAGATCTCGCTCTCGGGCACACGCAGTCTCTGGCTGTCCGACGACATCGAGCTGGCCAGGCCCGACGTGCTCCAGGCAGGGCGCGAGTTCGCGCACATCCATCCCAACGGCAGCCTCCACGTCTGGCTGCCGGTGGATCGGGCCATCGAGGTGGCCGAGACGAAGTGGGGCGAGCTCCACCCCTGGGTTGGTCGCGACGACTTCTGGGACGGCCTGGTCATGGTCTACACCCCGGAGACCCTCGACGAGCTCGACATCACCATGCGGCTCATCGTCGACGCCTACAACTATGTGACCGGAGCCGACCTCGATCCCGAAGCGTTCTCCTGACCGGGGCGGAGGGTGACGGGGAGGGGTGATGGTCGATCGGGGTGAGGCCAAGGAGTGGGCGAAGGCACATCTGCGAGGACTGTTCGCCAGTCCGCCTGCACCATTCACGGCGGAGTTGGAGCTGGACGAGGCAGGTGTGGTCAGCAATGTCGAACGGGTGATCGCCGCCGGTGCCAGCGGCGTCGGTTTCGGCTTCCTCGACGCCTGGGGCCTCACCATCGCCCAGCGCAAGCACGTGATGGACTTGATCGCCGACGCAACGGGTGATCGCGCGATGTGCGTCTTCTACACGGCCGATCACAGCGTTGCCGAGACGATCGAGCTGAGCCGCCACGCCGAGGCGATCGGGGCGGAAGCGATCATCCTGTGGGTTCCCTACGAATGGGCCTCATCACAGGAGCTCCTGCACGACTACATCGAACACGTCGCCGGCAAGATCGACCTGCCGATCATCGCGTTCAACACACCCCACTCGGGCCTCACGATGACGCACGAGACCATGGCACGGATCACGAAGATACCGAACGTCTGCGGCTTCAAGAACGCGATCAGCGATCCGCAGCACACGATCCGGGCGATGGAGCTGTTCGGCGACGATGTCGTGGTGTCGTATCCGTTCGAGGACCGGCTGCTGGAGATGACCGTCGAGCACGGCCAGCAGGCCCTGCTGGGATCCACCAGCGTCTACCTGCTGCAGAGTCCGGAGCGGCAGCCGATCGTCGACTACCTGCGCCTCGCGCAGCAAGGCGACCTGCCCGGCGCCACCCGCATGCGGGACGAGCTGTCGCCGCTGCGGGAGGTGTGGGCCAGCATCTATACCGTGCTGTGGGACGAGACGAAGGCGGCCCATCCCCTGGGCCTCATCAAGTACTGGATGGACCTGCTGGGCATGGCTGGCGGGCCGATGGGTCCCCCGATGCCACAACCCGACGAATCGGCCAAGGCGGCGTTCCGGGCACGGCTGGACGCGGCGGGGTGGGAGCGGCTGCTCTTCCCGAGCCGCTTCTGACAGGATCACGAGCGAGGAGCGAGCCATGTCGGCACTGCAGGACAAGACGGTCATCGTGACGGGCGCCGCCGGCGGCATCGGCCGAGCGATCGCCGAGGAGGCCGGACGGGCCGGAGCCCGCCTCGCGCTGGTCGATGTCGATGCCGACCGTCTCGACGACACCGTGGCGGCCATCCGTGCCGATGGCACCGAAGTCCTGCCCAGCACGGTCGACCTGACCGATCGTGCTGCGTGGCAGCAGCGCATCGATGACGTCGCGGCTCACTTCGGTGGGATCGACGCGCTGGTGAACAACGCCATGTGGGTGACGTACGAGCCGATGAGCGAGGTGACCGAGGACGTCTACCGGCGGCAGATGGCGATCGGTCTCGACGCGGTCTACTGGGGGATCCAGGCGGTCACCCCCCACCTGATCGCCCGAGGGTCGGGCAGCATCGTCAACATGACCTCGCCCGCATCGGTTCACGGCATACCGAACGGGTCGGTCTACGCCGCGGTCAAGGGTGCGGTCTCGGCGCTGACCCGCCAGTGCGCGGTCGAACTGGGACAGCAGGGCATCCGGGTGAACGCCGTCGCCCCCGGACCGATGCCGACACCCGGGACGATGCGCGTCGTCGACGAGGAGGGCTGGAAGAAGCGCCTCGCCCGCAGTCCGTTGGGACGCCTGTCGACGCCGGACGGCGTGGCCCGACTCGTGGTGTTCCTGGCATCGGATGCGGCCGACTGCGTCAACGGTGACGTAGTGTTCGCCGACGGGGGACGCTCCATCTCTGCGATGTGACGGCCGTGGCCGGTAGCCGGGAGGACCTGCCGATGCGTATCGACGTGGAGTTCAACACACTCGATCAGACGCCGCTCGCAGCCTTCCTCTACACGCCTGACAACGGCGATGGTCCGTTCCCCGCCATCGTGCTCAGCCATGGTTTCGGCGCGGTCAAGGAGATGGCGTTGGACCGCTATGCCGAGGTCTTCTGCGCCGCAGGGTTCGCCTGCCTGCTCTACGATCACCGCAACACCGGGTCGAGCGGTGGGGAAGTGCGCGGCGAGATCGACCCGTGGCAGCAGGTTGCCGACATGCGCGACGCGATCACCTACCTGGGCAGCCGGCCCGAGGTCGACGCTGATCGGATCGGCCTGTGGGGCACCAGCTACTCCGGTGGGCACAGCCTCGTCGTGGCGGCGACCGACCGGCGGGTCAGGTGCGTCGTGTCGGTGGTGCCGACGATCAGCGGGCACCAGAACACGATCCGGGCCCTCACCACCGACGGCTATGCCGCCTTCCAGCGGGAGGTGAACGACGAGCGCGCCGCCCGCCAGCGGGGCGACGAGCCCCGGATGATCCCGATCTCGATGGAAGGCGACGAGAGCTACGAATGGAGCAAGGTCGCCGGCGTCGGCACCACCTACGTCAACGGGTGCACGCTGCTCAGCCGAGCGTTCCGCGCCGCCTACGAGCCGGGCCACTACATCGCTGCCATCGCACCAACGCCCTTGCTGGTGGCCCTGACGACCCACGACACGAAGTGCCTGACCGATCTCCAGCTCCAGGCCTACTCGACCGCGCACGAGCCGAAGCGGCTGGAGCTGTTCGAGGGTGGCCACTACGCGCCCTACACCACGCAACTGGAAGCGATCGCGTCGGCGTCTCGCAGTTGGTTCGAGGCACACCTGAGCCCCGGTCGGAGCGGGGGGCGGTGACGAACGGCGTGAAGCTACCGTCACCGTCGTGATCGAAGGATTCGCGGCACTGCTGGACCTGCAGGCCACCGGCGAAGACGTGTTCGTCGGACCGCCGCCGCCAGACCGCGGGTTCCGAACCTACGGCGGACAGGTCCTCGCACAGTCGCTGGGTGCGGCCCAGCGGACGGTTCCCGCCGACCGGGCCGTGCACGCCACCCACGCCTACTTCCTCGCCGCCGGCGATGCCTCGGAATCCCTCGAGCTGTGGGTCGACCGGCTCCGAGATGGACGCTCGTTCTGCCAGCGCCAGGTGCGGGCGCTCCAGCGTGGCACCGAGGTGATGCGGAGCTCGATGTCGTTCCACGTCCCCGAGCGGGGCCTGGAGTGGCAGGCGTCGACCACCGTCGATGTCGCCCCACCGACGCCCGAACGGCCCTACACCGACTACGGCGATGTCATCGAGTCGGTCCTACCCAACGACGAGCACCCCTGGCCCGGCCGGGATCGCCCGATGGAGGTTCGCTACGTGAACCCACCGTCGGCATCGGCGGGTCAGCCGGTGACCGAGCCCCAGCTCATGTGGATGCGGGTTCGAGGCGAGCTGGGCGATGATCGAGCCCTCCACGAGGCGGGGCTCGCGTACCTCGCCGACCTCGGGATGAACCCGGTGATCTTGTTGCCCCACGGCCTCAGCTGGCGAGACGAGCGGATCACCGAGGCCAGCCTTGATCACACGATGTGGTTCCACCGCCCGACCCGAGTCGACGACTGGCTCTGCTACCAGCAACGAGCCGAGTCGACGGCGGGCGGTCGGGGACTGGCGAGCGGTCGCTTCTACGACCTCGACGGCAATCTCGTCGCCACCTGCCTGCAAGAAGGCCTGATGCGCTGGCATGGCTGAGGGCTCCCTGGCCACACAGCCGGTTCGACACCGCTAGATGGCCAGGTAGCCGCCGTCGACGGGCAACTCGATCCCCGTGATGTACGACGCCTCGTCGCTGGCGAGGAACAGGTTCGCATAGGCCACCTCCTCGACCCGGCCCTCCCGCTGGGCCGGTATGGCCGCGATCCTGGCGCGGCGCCCCTCCGGATCGGCGCTCATCATCGCGTTCTTCATCGGCGGCATGATGCCGGGGTGGACCGAGTTCACGCGGATGCCGTCGGATGCGAACTGCACGGCGGCGGACTTCGTCGCCAGCCGCACCGCGCCCTTGGCCGCGTTGTAGCCCATGTGCACATACGCCTGGCCCACGAAGGCGGAGATCGACGAGATGTTCACGATCGAGCCCCGACCGGCCTGCTGCATGACGGGGACGACGGCCTGCATGCTCAGGAACACCCCCTTGGCCACGATGTTCATCTGCTCGTCCCAGGTGTGGGTGTTCAAAAGATCGGGGTGACTGCCGCTGACCCCGGCGCTGTTGACGAGGACATCGATCCGACCGTGGGCGGAGACCGTCTCGGACACGACGCGCGCCCAATCGGTGGCGCTCGTCACATCGAGTTCCAGGAAGCGGGCTTCGCCGCCGGCGGCGACGATGTCCTCGGCCACCGCCGCTCCGTCGTCCACGGCCACGTCGGCCACGATCACCTTCGCTCCCTCGCCGGCAAAGATCCTCGCGGTCGATGCCCCCATGCCAGATGCGGCGCCGGTGACGATCGCGACCTTGTCCTGCAACCGCATCTTCTCGCTCCTCGGCTCTCATCGCCGGAACCACTCCGGTCCGACGTTCCCCGCAAGCTACCGAACTGCCCGACGTCACCGGTGGTCTCGAGCCTCAGTGCACTAGCGTTCGGGCGGTGGTTGGCCGGGCACCGTGCCGCTGTCGGGGAGTGCGGCCGGGACGTCGGCTGGGATATCGGCCGGGATGTCGGCTGTGAGGTCGAGGTCCGCCGTCTGGCTCATCGGGGCGGCCACTGCGTTCTCGCTCCTCGGGGACCAGACGCTCTACTCGACCCTGCCGGTCTTCTTCGACGAGTTGGGTCTCCGGCCCATCGAGGTCGGCATCATCCTGTCGGCGAACCGCTGGATCCGGCTCGTCACCAACGAGCTGGCTCATCGGATGCATGGCGTCGGCGATCACCGGTGGTTCTTCGTGGCCGCGGTCACCCTCGGGGCAGCGACGACCGCCGTCTACGCCACCACCCCCGGGTTCGTCGTCTTCGTCGTCGCTCGGCTGGTGTGGGGTCTGTGCTGGTCGTTCATCCGCCACCTCGGTGTTCTGAGCGTGCTGGCGGTCACGGCCGAGGAGCGGGTCGGGCAGGTCTCCGGCCGGCTCGGCGGGATCTCCCGGCTCGGATCGGTCGGTGGTCTCTTCGGCGGGGCGCTGCTCGTCGACCGCTTCGGGTTCGGGACTGCGCTGCTGGTTCTCGCCGGGCTCTCGGCGGTGGCGATCCCGCTGGCCTGGGCCGGGTTCGCCCCGGTCGAGGAGCGACCGGCCGTCACCGACGATCGGGGCGACGGTTACCTCGTTGCCGGGTTTCTCGGTTTCGCCCACGGCCTGGTCGGGCCGGGCCTGGTGATGGCGACGCTGGGGGCGGTGCTCGACGAGCAGCTCACCTCCGGGGGCTGGCTGTCGGCCGCCACCCTGACCGGGGCGATCCTGGCCCTCCGCTTCGTCCTCGAGAGCGGAGTGGCGGCACGGCTCGGCTCGATCTCGGACCGCCTCGGTGTCCGCGTGGCCGGCACCGGGGCGTTCGGCATCGGCGCGCTCGCCCTGGCCGTCGCGTCGCTGTCGTCGTCGCTACCGCTGCTCGTTGCGGCCGTCCTCGCGTTCTTCGCCTCGGGAACGGCGCTGGCCGCAGCCCTGGTCGGGTTCACCGGTCTGCAGGGCTCGCGGTCGCTTGCCCGCTACGTCACGGCGAACGACATGGGGTCGGCCAGCGGCCCGATCATCGGTTGGGTCTCGCTCGGCTTATTCGAGCAGCGGACGATCGGGCTGGGGATCGGCGCTGCCGTGTACACCGTCGCTGCGATCGTCTCCCATCGTGCCCTGCGCCCGACCTCGACGTGACCCGGTCGGCGGTTCGACGAGCTCAATCGTGCGATGGCTGGGTTTGGGCCGGGGCCCCAGCGCCGTCATCATGGAGGAGCAGCGGGTCCCGACCGGTCGAGCTGCGGCGGAGGTGACGATGACCGAGCCCGAGACGAAGAAGCTGCTCCACGTCGGGCTGACGGTCTCCGACCTGGGAGCGAGCGTCGCGTTCTACCGCGACGTGGTCGGCATGACGGTCGCCTCGGAGTTCGAGGGCCGCAACGACTGGTTCGACCAGCTCACGAACAACCCCGGGGCCGAGCTCAGCGTGACCCATCTCCGGTTGGGCGCCTACGAGCTGCAACTGATCGAGTACCTCGCTGGCGGGCAGGCCGAGCCAGCCCCGATCGCCCACAATCGGATCGCCAGCCCCCACCTGTGCTTCCTCGTGACCGACGTGGAGGCCAAGTTCGCCGAGGTCGCGGAACGCGGCGATGTGACCATCACCTCCGGTGTGATCGACATCGCCGCCGGTGCCCGCAGCTTCTACGTCGCCGACCCCGACGGTGTACCGGTCGAGTTCGTGCAGGTCCCACGACGGCGCTGACGATCACCTCAGAGCAGATCCTCGATGTCGAGCTCGTCGGCAGCCCGGGCGAACCGGCGATTCATGTTGTCGATCAGCTGGTACTGGCGGGGGTCGGCGAGGTCGACGCAACGGCAGGCCACGATCGGGTAGACCAGGCAGAACAACGCTGCGACTCGGTAGTCGTCCCACAACCGGCCGGTGTCGCCTCGGCCACGCCGGCATCGCCGAGGCCGTTGCGATAGCGGTCGAAGAGGGCCGTCTCGTTGTCGTTGGCGACGTCGGGTTGGAGGCTCTGGGTGACGAAGTAGGGGCAGTCTGTCAACTAGATAGGCGTCGCGCTGCCGTTTGTCATGCCGTTCTGGGCCACGGCCGGGTCGGAGAAGCCGAGGGCCCGGTACATCTCGAAGCCCACGATCCGCCGGAGCTCCGGTGACAGCTGCCGCAGGCGCTCGGGTGGCACGTCGAGGTACTGGTTCTCCTCCTGGCGGAGCCAACCCAGCGAATAGGTGAGGATGACGCCGTAACGCCAGTCGTCGGCCCGGCTCGGCCCGGCCCCGTGGAGGGTGCTGCCCAGCCAGAACAACACCGAGCCCGGCTCCATCTCGGCCTGGACCACCTCGTCGTCGGTTGCCGTTCGATCCGCCGGCCACCGGTGGCTGCCGGGGACCAGCAGGGTGGCGCCGTTGTCGGACCGGAACGCCGAGATCGCCCACATGCTGGCCACGATGAGATTCGGCCTCGGCTTCGGAAAGAACGTGAACGAGTCGTCTTCACGGTGCAGCACCTGCGCCCGGGCGCCCGGACCGACCTCGAGGGCCGCGGTGACGTGGAGCTGGTAGCCGAACTCGCCGTTGGGGAGCAGGAACCGATCGCAGACCGCGGTCGAGATCGGGTGGGCGATGAGCTCGTCGGTCACGGTCTCCGACCGGGCCACCAGCGCGGTGACCCGCCGTGTGTGCCCCGGGTAGAACTCGTTCGGATCGTCGTCCTCGATCACCCTGGCCCTGGCCATGTCCGGTGCCAGCTCCCGGCGGATCGCGTCGCGGGTGGCGCCGTCGAGCACGTCGGTCACCACCGCGCAGCCGGCCTCGTCGAGCGCCTCGGCGACATCCGCTATCGGCGTGGTGGCGGAGAAACTCGGAATCGGCATACGACCTCCCGTGGAACCGGACCCGACTGGGCTGCGCCGCGACCGACCGGTCCAGGATCGTCCGCGACCCTCCCTCGCACGCGTCAGCGCTTCTCCTCGAAGACGAAGCCCTCGAAGCCGTCGTCGGCGATCTGGCCGAGTCGGTCGAAGTAGTCCGAGCCGCGGAGGTGGGCGAGGAACTGCCGGGGCTTGCCGGGGATGTTGGCGCCGGTGTACCAGGAGTTGGTCCTGGGGTAGAGCGTCTTCTCCGCCATCGAGCTGATCTCCCGATCCCAGCTCTCCTCGGCATCCTCGGTGGGCTCCATGGCCCCGAGCCCGGCCTCGTCGAGATGGCGGATGCACCTCTCGATCCACGCCGTCTGTCGCTCGCCGCCGAGCGGCATCGTGTAGAGCACCCCCGGTGACCCTGGCCCGTGGATCATGAACAGGTTCGGGTAGCCGGCGATCGTCATGCCGAGGTAGGTGTCGAACCGGCTGTCCCACTTCTTCTGCAGGCTGACGCCGCCCCGACCCTTCGGGTTGAGCTTCAACATCGAACCGCTGACGGCGTCGAAGCCGGTGGCGAGCACGAGCATGTCGATAGGGTGCTCACCCTCCTTCGTCTGCACGCTCGTGGGGGTGAAGGCCTCGATCGGGTCCTCGGGGAGGTGCACCAGCGTCACGTTGTCGCGGTTGTAGGTCTCGAAGTAGCCGTTGTCGAGGATCAGACGCTTCGTGGCGAAGTGGTAGTGGGGCATCAGCTTGCGGGCCGTCTCCGGATCGCGCACGATCTCCCGGATCTTCCCCCGGACGAAGTCCGACACCTCCTCGTTCAGGTCCTCGTCGGTGAACACCCCGGTGTAGCTGTTGATGGCCAGATGGATGCCGCCCTGCTGCCACAACTCCTCGTAGCGGGCGTGTCGCTCCTCGGCGGTGTGATCCGCCGCCCGGAGCTTGCTCGTCTTGAACGGCCAGCCCCCGCGCCGGAACATCGATTGGCGCAGGTCGTCCCACTCCTGGCGGTAGCCGTCGAGCTCGCCGTCGGCCAGTGGCCGATTCCTGGCGGGCAGCGTGTACTGCGCGGTGCGCTGGAACACGGTCACGTGCGCCGCCTCCTTCGCGATCTCCGGGATCGACTGGATGCCCGACGATCCCGTGCCGATCACGCCGACGCGCTTGCCGGCGAACGACACCGGCTCATGGGGCCAGCGGCCGGTGTGGTAGCACTCCCCGGCGAAGTCGTCGATGCCTGGATAGTCGGGCTTGTGGGCCACGAACAGCGCCCCGGTGGCGCAGATCAGGAACCGGGCCGACGCCTGTTCGCCCTTGTCGGTCTCGATCGTCCAGCGCTGCGCGGCCTCGTCGTAGGTCGCGTCGGTCACCCAGGTGTCGAACTGGATGTCGCGCCGGAGATCGAAGCGATCGGCGACGTGGTCGAGGTAGGCGAGCACATCGGGGCCGGCGGTCTGGGTCTCGGTCCACTCCCACTCGTCGACGAGCTCCTTCGAGAACGTGTAGGCGTAGAACGGACTGCTGGGGGCATCGACGCGGGCCCCTGGGTAGCGGTTGTACCACCAGGTGCCGCCGACCCCGGACGCCGCGTCGTAGGCCCGGACCGACAGGCCCATCTCGTCGCGCAGGTGGCGCAGCGCATAGAGGCCACCGAAGCCGGCTCCGATGATGATGGCGTCGTAGCGGCCGGTCCCGTCACCGCGCTCCGGAGCTGAGATCGTTCGGGTGTCTGTCACGGCTCGGCCCTCCGTCTCCTCGATTGCGAGCCCGTCATCGCCAGTTCACCAGCCCTCGGGGGGCGAGACAAAGCCGACCAGCGGTTGGGGAGGGGAGTCCTACTGGTCGAGGCCGCCCGCGACCGACAGCGCGACACCGGTGACGTTCGGCGCGGTGGCGAGGTACACGGCGGCCTGGCCCATGTCGGCCGGGGTCTGGGGCCGCCCGAGTGGGATCCTCTCCTCCATGGTGGCCTGGAAGGCGCTCTCGCCCTCGCCGGCCATCAGGTGGTCGAGCCACATGGCGGTGCCCACGATGCCGGGACACAGCGCATTGACCCTGATCCCGTCCGGCGCGAGCTCCCGGGCCAGCGACTTGGTGATACCGATCGCGGCCCACTTCGAGCCGCAGTACGCGCTCATGTTCGGAGCCCCGAGCTTGCCTGCGATCGACGCGGTGTTGACGATGGCGGCGTCGTCCGACGCTCGCAGGTCGGCGACGGCCGCCGCGCTCATGTGGAAGATGCCCTTGACGTTCACGTCGAAGATCCGATCCCAGCGGTCCTCGGCGAAGGTCTCGATCGGGCCGCTGTCGACGACGCCGGCGTTGTTGACGAGCACATCGAGGCGCCCGAACGCGTCGACCGTCGCCTGCACCGCTGACCGGCACGACTCGGCGTCGGTCACGTCGAGCGGCGTGGCGGCGATGTCGCCGTGGGCGCTCAGGTCGGCGACCGTCGCGTCGAGCTCGGCCGATGTCGACAGCGAGTAGCCCCAGCCGCCCCCGTCGGCCAGGTCCGCCGCCATCACCCGATGACCGGACTCGAGGAAGCTCTGGGCGATGCCCCGACCGATCCCTCGCGCTGCCCCGGTGACCAGTACCACTCGACCTTCGCTTCGACCGTCGCTCATCGCCGGAGTCTGCCATCGCCACCGCGGTGGAGCCAGTGGCCGCCTCGCCGGTGGCCGGTGGGCGTGGGCTTCTGACCCCGCCGGCGACGGGAGTAGTGTCGAGGAGGCGACGAACGCACCCCAGGAGGCGGCCATGGCCCTCGAACTGTTCATCGACGTCGACACCCACATCACCGAGCCCCCCGACACGTGGTCGGCTCGGGTGCCGGCGAAGTATCGCGATCTGGTGCCCTACACCGAACGGAACGCGAACGGGCTCGACCACTGGTATCTGAACGGCGAGCGGATCTCGAAGGTGGGGCTGAGCGCGGTCGCCGGGTTCGACGGTGGTCCGTTCCCCGACTCGCCGAAGGGCTTCGACGACATCCATCCGGCCAGCATCGATGCCGACGCCCGCCTGGACTACATGGATTCGGTCGGCATCTGGGCCCAGGTCCTCTACCCGAACGTGGCCGGCTTCGGGAACCAGGTCTTCCTCCGGCTCGGCGACCCGGACCTGATGCTCACCTGCGTGGAGGCCTACAACGACTTCCAGACCGACTGGGCCTCAGCCGACTCCCGCCGGTTGCTCCCCGTGACCGCCACCCCGTTCTGGGATGTCGAGGCGGCCGCAGCGGAGATCCGGCGCTGTGCCGACAAGGGCCACAAGGGCGTGTTGTTCACCGGCGAGCCCCAGGTCTTCGGGCTTCCCTACCTCGGCGACCGGCACTGGGATCCGATCTGGGCGACGGCCCAGGAGTGCGGGATGCCGATCAGCTTCCACATCGGCTCGGGCGACATGTCCACCATCTTCGACAAGAAGCGGGTGGAGGCCCACGGATCGGGGGCGACCTATGCGAACAGCACGGTCAGCCTCACCCTCGGCAACGGCATGCAGGTGGGTGACCTGCTGTTGAGCGGTGTGTTGCCCCGGTACCCCGAGCTGCAGTTCGTGTCGGTCGAGTCGGGCATCGGTTGGGTGCCGTTCGTGCTGGAGACGAGCGACTACGCGTTCATCGACGGCCAGGTCACCTCCCAACGACCCGAGTACGGCGACCTGCTCCCGAGCGACCTGTTCCGGCGTCAGGTGTTCGTCTGCTACTGGTTCGAGCAGATCGCGCCGCGCGAGCTGATCGAGACGATCGGCGCCGACCGGGTGCTGTTCGAGACCGACTTCCCCCACCCGACCTGCCTCTACGGCGACGAGGTTCGCCAGCGGTTGGAGGGTGGGCTCGGCAACCAGGACGCTGCGGTTCGCCGCAAGATCCTCTGGGACAACGCCCAGGCCCTCTACCGGATCGAGGAGCCGACCGCCGAGGATCTGGAGCGGATCGGTGCGGCCATGCCAGCGCTGGCCGGCGCCGACTGACGTCAACCCAGGAGCCCCAGTTGCAGTTCGCCCATCCCGGACTGGAGAAGCCGGAGTACTACGTACCCGGCCTACCGGTCGACGCCGTGGCCCAGCGCTACGGGATCTCGCCAGCCGAGATCGCCAAGCTCGGCTCGGCCGAGAACCCTTTTGGCCCGTCACCGAAGGCGACGGCCGCGGTCACCGCCGCGATCGAGCGCATGCACACCTACGCCTCGTGGACCGCCGAGCCGTTGCGAGAGAAGATCGCGGCGACCTACGGCTACGAACCGACCCAGGTCATCTGCGGATCGGGTGAGACCGAGGTGATCGCCCTCGTGATCCGGGCGTTGTGCGGACCGGGCGAGGAGATACTGATGCCCGGACCGTGCTTCCCGATCTACCACCTGTTCGCCGAAGCTGAGGGGCGGGTACCGGTCCTGGCCCACCGGGCGACCGATCGGGCCACGATGGCGGTCGACGTCGACGCCTACATCGACCACATCACGGCCGAGACCCGCATCGTGTTCGTCACCAATCCCCACAGCCCGTCTGGCACCTGGATGACCGAGGCCGACGTCCGGCGCATCGTGGAGGCGGCTCCCCACGCGCTGGTCGTGCTCGACGAGGCCTACGTCCACTACTCGGGCGGTCCGGGCTACCTCCACCTGGCCCGGGAGTATCCCCATCTCGCCGTGCTGCGCACGTTCTCGAAGGCGTTCGGGCTGGCCGGGCTCCGGGTCGGGTTCGGGGTGGCCGACCCGTCGGTGATCGACGCCCTGCTGGCGGTGAAGCCGACGTGGAACATGGGGCAGCTCCAGATCGCCGGCGGGGTGGCGGCCCTCGACGACGACGAGCACGTCGATCGGACCGTGGCCATGATCGTCGAGAGCCGGGACCGGGTCGCCGGGTCGTTCGAGTCGCTCGACCGGTTCCGGATGGTGCCGGGCAGCCGCGCCAACTTCTTCCTCGTGGAGATCCTCGATCCCGACACGGACTCGACCGCGGTCTTCGAGGGCCTCCTCGAGCGAGGTGTCATCGTCAAGGACGGGTCGGTGTCGTTCCGGGGACTCGACCACCGCTTCCTCCGGGCCGACGTCAACCTCCCCGAGCACATGGACCGTCTCGTGGCCGCCCTCGCCGACCTTCCCTGACCGGTAACTCCTGCCGACCTTCGCCGGACGACCTTCGCCAACCGACCACGGAGCCGCGACCGATGACCACCGAGACCCGTCGTCTCGCCGACTTCCTCGCCTCGCTGCCACCGACGCTCGATCGGCGGTTGACCGACCGGGCGGTCGACTGCCTCGTCGACACCGTGGGGGCCATGATCTACGGGGCGACCCAGCCCTGGTCGTCGGCGGTCATCGATCACGCCCTCGCCACCGGTGGCGGGGGGCCGAGCACGGTGCTCGGCGGTCCGCCCGCCGCCTCCACCACCACTGCCGTCTCCACCACCACTGCCGCCTCCACCACCACTGCCGTCTCGGCGAGCACGGCCACGACCACGACGGCGATGGCCGCGCTGGCCAACGGTGCGTCGGCCCACGCGTTCGAGCTCGACGACGTGCACGAAGAGGCGATCAGCCACCCCGGCGCCGTGGTGGTCCCCGCGGCCGTCGCGTTGGCCGAGCACCTCGACCGATCCGGTGCGGACCTCCTCGCCGCGATCGTGGTGGGCTACGAGGCGATGGGGCGGGCCGGCATCGCCGTCGGGCCGGCGTCGCACATGCTCGGCGGTTTCCACCCGACGTCGATGTCGGGTGTGTTCGGCGCGGCCGCAGCCGCCGGCTGCCTGCTCGGCTTCGATGGGGAGCGGCTGAACCACGCGCTCGGGATCGCAGCATCGCTGGCATCGGGCACGATGGAGTTCGCGGCGTCTGGGGGGATGGCGAAGCGACTCCACGCCGGACGGGCGGCGGAGGGTGGGCTGACCGCGGCCCTCCTCGCCGACCGAGGTGTGGAGGGAGCGACGGATGGCCTGGCCGGGCGCTACGGGTTCTGTCGGATCTTCACCCACGAGCCCCGGGTGGAGCTCCTCACCGACCGGGTGGGGAACCGGTGGATGATCGACGAGATCACGATCAAGCCGTGGGCGGCGTGCAGCGACGTCCACCCGATGATCCAGGCCACGAGCGAGCTCCGCCACGAGCACCGCATCGACCACGACCGGGTGGTGAGGATCGACGCCTGGGGTCCGACCAAGGCGGCCGAGCAGAACTCGCTCGACGGGACGACCTCGGTGATGGCCGCCCAGTACTCCGCCCAGTGGAACATCGCGGCCGCCCTCCTCGCCGATCCGGCCGACCCGGCGACCTACCACGCCGACCGGATCGCCGATCGCGAGCTCGCTCGACTCCAGGCGGCGGTGGTGTCGGTGTCGGCCGCGCCGGAGTTCGACGCGACCTACGCCTGGCGGATGGGAGGCCGGGTCCGGATCGAGCTCGACGACGGCACGACCCTGGAGCACACGGTGCACGGCCAACGGGGCTCGATGCACGACCCGTTCGGCCCCGCCGACATCGACGCGAAGTTCGCCCGCGTCACCGCCGGGTTGGCCCCACCGGATGGCGCAGCCCGCCTCCGAGCGGCCGTCGCCGGCGCCGCCCGTGGGATCCTGCCGACGATCTCGGACCGGCCGTCGCCTTCGGCCTCCACCGCTGAGGTGCTCGACCTGCCACCGCCCTAGGGTGCGGTGATGGTGCGCCTCAGCGATCTCCACCCGGCGGAAGCCGAGCACATGCGATCACGGGCCGCGGCCATGGAGACGACCGAGCCCGGACCCTGGTTGACCGCCCCGCCGCTGGGAGAGGCCACGGTGGCGGTGGTCTCGACCGCCGGGCTGCACCGTCGGGCCGACGAGCCGTTCCGGCCAGGGGCGGTCGACTACCGCCTGCTCCCCGGCGATGTCGACTTCGCCGACGTGGTGGTGTCCCACGTCAGCACCAACTTCGACCGCAGCGCCTTCCAGCAGGATCCGAACATCTGGTTCCCGCTCGACCGGCTCCGGGAGATGGCGGCCGACGGTGAGATCGGCGGCGTTTCGCGCTGGCACTACTCCTTCATGGGGGCCCAGCCCAACCACCGTGCGCTGGCCCCCGCCGGCGAGGAGGTCGGCCGGCTCCTCGCCGCCGACGGCGTCGATGTGGCGCTGCTCGTCCCCGTCTGACCGATCTGCACGGGCGCGGTCGGCGCCTTGTCGCACTACATCGAGCGGGCGGGCGTGGCCACCACGTCGATCAGCCTGATCCGGGAGCAGAGTGAGGCCGTCCGGCCGCCCCGGGCGCTGTGGGTTCCGTTCGCCCTGGGCAGGCCCCTCGGATCGGCCGACGATCCCGCGTTCCAGAAGGGGGTTCTACGGGCGGCGTTCGACCTGCTGGCGACCGCCACCGAACCGACGATCGAGGACTACCCGGTCGACGCGCCCGAGGAGGCGGGGCCCGGGGTCTGGGCATGCCCGCTGAACCTCCCGGTGGCCGAGCCGACATCGATGACCGACCGCCTCGTGGCCGAGGTCGCCCGCCTCGCGCCGTGGTCGGCCGAGACACGGGCGTCTCGCGGTCGCACCCTGTTCGGGGCGACGGGGGCCCGGCCCGACCAGGTCGAGGTGGTCGCTCGGGCCCTCGGTTCGGTGGCCGACGGTGGCGATCTGGCCACCGCGCCCGACGTCGGCATCGACTGGGCGTTCGACATGCCGGTGCTGGTTCGCCACCTGGCCGACGATCTCCGCACCTTCTATCACGAGGCCGTCGCCGCCCAGCCGGGACCCGGGGCGCCCAACCACGCTGCGCTGACCGAGTGGATCTTCAGCGGCACCGCTCTCGGCGAGTCCCTCCAGGCCGTGGCCGATCACTTGACGGCGCTCGACACGCCGCTGTCTCGTCTGACCCGGGGCTTTCTCATTCCCGAGGGCCACTACCGGGGCGGGAGCGCGTTCTGAGCCAGCGTCATCGCCGGGGTGTCGCCGATCGGCAGCGAGCCGAGGAGCTCGGTCGACCCGAGCACCAGTCGCTCTGGGCCGGCCAGTCGGCGGGCACCGCGCGACCTGGTGCAGCCGTCGACATCGTCGCCGACCTCGTGAGCGAGCTCGAAGCTCATCGGCTAGCGGCTGACGAGCGGGGACGCCGATCCTGACGGGGTGTTGCGGCCCGCTTCTTTCCACCGGCGGCCCGGTCGGCGAGACTCGACGACCATGAACCCTCCTCCAGGAGCCGACATCGACCAGACCCGCTTCTGGCGGACCAGCCGGGTTGAGCTGCGGGCGGCCGGCTTCGATCCCGAGCAGGCAGCCGACCTCGGTCTGGTGGTGACGGTGGCGAGCCCGTGGACCAACGCCCACCGCTGCAACAATCGGGTCGGCCGCCTGACCGACCTCGCCCTCGATGCCATCGCGTCGGCCGGCGGCCAGGGTCTGGTCGTCGGCACCCCGGCGGTGTCGGACGCCCTCACCCAGGGCACCCCCAACGCCGGCTACAGCCTCGTGTCACGCGACCTCATCGCCGACTGCATCGAGGTGGGCCACCGCGCGCACCACGGGAACGCCCTGCTGGTGATCTCCGGTTGTGACAAGGTCGGGGCCGCTGCTCTCATGCCGTTGGCCCGCACCAACGACGTCGGCATCGTGGTCTACCCGGGGACCAGCTCGCCGGGCTCGGTCGACATCGAGCCCTGGGCAACCAGGGGCGACAACCTGACCATCCTCGACTACGCCGAGGCCCGCGCCGCCGAGGAGGCCGGTCGGATCTCGGCCGACGACCTCGACCAGATCGAGCGCTGCATCATGCCGGGCTCCGGCACGTGCGGCGCGATGTTCACGGCCAACACGATGTCCACGATGACCGAGGCGATCGGCATGATGCTGCCTCGCGGCGCGTCTGCCCCCGCCGATCACGACGCCTCGAGCGACGTCCACGAAGACGTGGCGGCCAACCTGTCTGCGTCGGTGACCGCGCTCGGGCAACTGGCCGAAACCGGCATCCGACCCCGCGACATCATGACGATGGAGGCGTTCGAGAACGCCATCACGGTGCTCTACGCCATGGGCGGCTCGACCAACCTCTACCTGCACATGCTGGCCGTGGCCCGGGAGGCGGAGGTGCCCCTCACCATCGAACGGATCCAGACCGTGGGGGAGCGGGTCCCGCTGATCGCCAACCTCCAGCCCCATGGGCCCTACGCCATGGTCGCCCTCCATCGACTGGGCGGGGTGCCGGTGGTGATGCGCGAGCTCCTCGACGGCGGCCTGCTCCACGGCGACGCCCTCACCGTCACCGGTCGCACCGTGGCCGAGAACCTCGCCGACACACCGACGCTGCGGGAGCTCGACGACGCACCCGAGCACGCCGGGCAGGACCTCGTCCGTCCGCTGTTCGAGCCGTTGGCGCCGGCGAACAACCACATCAGCGTGCTGACCGGCAACCTGGCACCCGAGTCGTGCGTGTTGAAGTTGAGTGGCAAGACCCTCGAACGGGGACAGTTCCGAGGTCGGGCTCGGGTGTTCGACTCCGAGCCCGATGCCATGGCCGCCATCCGGGCCGACCGGATCGTCGCCGGTGACGTGGTGGTGGTCCGCAACGTGGGTCCGGTGGGTGGGCCCGGTATGCCGGAGATGGTGATGCTGACCATCCAACTGCAGGGGAGGGGGCTGGGCGCCGACGTGGCGCTCATCACCGATGGGCGGTTCTCCGGGGTCTCGCACGGCATCCTGATCGGCCACATCTCGCCCGAGGCGGCCCGCGGGGGACCGCTGGCTGCCGTGCTCGACGGCGACACGATCGTCATCGACCCCGGCGCCCGGACGCTGACCCTCGAGGTCCCCGACCACGAGATCGCAGCTCGGATGTCGTCGTGGACCCCGCCGCCGGTGACGGTGGCGGCGGGTAGCGTGCGGGACAAGTACGTGCGCCTCGTCTCGTCGGCCCACGAAGGGTGTGTGCTGTGAATGAAGTGAGCGGGGATCGCCGAGGGGACAGGCCCGACTACTCGCTGCTCGACCAGGGTGGCCTCAGCGCGGCCATCTTCTTCCCCCGACCCGACCCGTCGCCGACACCGGCCGGTGCGACCGACCATGCGGTCGACGTCGGTGGCGGCGCATCGATCGCGGCGAGGCTCTATGGGACCGACGCCCACGGTCCGACGATCGTGTACTTCCACGGCAACGGTGAGGTCGTCGGCGACCACGATGGCATCGCCCCGCTCTACCACTCGATCGGGGCGAACCTGTTCGTGTTCGAGTTCCGGGGCTACGGGCGAAGCACCGGTAGGCCGACGATGGAACACCTCGTGGCCGACGGGGCCGTCTGCGGGGAGCGCGCACTCGAACTGCTCGATGCCGCCGGGTTCGACGGACCCCGGTTCGTGATGGGTCGCAGCCTCGGTGCCAACCCGGCGCTCGAGGTCGCCGCCCGGGTTGACGGCTTCCGTGGCCTGATACTGGAGAGTGGTGCGGGGAACATCGGGCGGTTCATCGCCCGCCTCGGACTCCCACCCGATGCTGCACTCGATCGCCTCGTGGTCGCCCACGAGGCGAAGCTGGCCTCGATCACCATGCCCACCCTGCTCATCCACGGCCTGTTCGACGACCTCGTGCCAGTCGAGCACGCCCTCGCCACCGCCGAGCTGCTGACGTCGAGCGACGTCACGACCGAGCTCGTCGACGGCGCCGGCCACAACGACCTGCTCCTGGTCGACCCCAGCCGCTACATCGAGGCCATCGCTCGTCTGATCTCCCGAACCCAGCCCTGACCCCACCCACCCTGCCTTCGCCTCTGGCAGATCGACCGCGCGGTGTGTGTGCGAGCCGCTGCCAGAGGCTGCAGCCGGCGGCCTGGGTGCCCGGGTTGGCGGTTGTGGGCCTCGTGGGTGGGGCGTGGGGCCGCCATCGGGCCTTGGTGGGCGGTGGGCGGTTGGCGGTTGGCGGTTGTGGGCCTCGTGGGTGAGGCTTGGGGCCGCCATCGGGCCATGGTGGCCGGGTTGGCGGGTGTGGGCCTCGTGGGTGGGGCGTGGGGCCGCCATCGGGCCTTGGTGGGCGGTGGCCGGGTTGGCGGTTGTGGGCGTCGTGGGTGAGGCTTGGGGCCGCCATCGGGCCTTGGGTTGGCGGTTGGAGGATGCAGTCCGCTGGGTCTGGCAGATCTGGCGCGCACCCGCCGTGCGGATCGCTGCCAGCTATGGGGCTGACTGGGTCTCGGCGGCGCACCCGCCGACCGCGAGGTCGACCGGGCCGGGGTCCGGCTCCGGGATCACGGTTCGGCCACGTTGACGGCGACCGGGCCAGGTCTGCAAACATGGCTCCCGGGGAGGGACATGGATCGGGGAGTGCGGTGACAGGTCTGACAGGTGGTGCGGCGATCGTCGGTTTCGCCGAGTGGCCCTCGGAGCGCAGGTACGGGGGTCCGCGATCGTTCCAGATCGAGCAGTGGGCCCAGCTGGCAGCCGAAGCCCTGGCCGACGCCGGCATCGAACCGACCGAGGTCAACGGCCTGGTGACGTCCGACCTCCGCGAGTCGAAGGACTTCGTGCCCGCCACCGTCGCCGAGTACTGCGGATGGGAGGTCAACTTCGCCGAACGGGTCGACATCGGCGGCGCCAGTCCGGCCGGTGCGGTGTGGCGGGCAGCGGCCGCCATCGAGCTGGGCCTGTGCGACGTGGTGGTGTGCGCCATCCCCTCGCGGCCAAGGCCCAGACCCACCAAGCCCCGCGGCCCCCGCACCGACTGGAGCGCGATGGGGGCGTCGAGCATGGAGTGGGGATCGCCGCAGGCCGAGTTCGACATCCCGCATGGCAACGTGGCCCAGAACGCCGGCTACGCCATGATCGCCAACCGGTACGCCGCCGAGTTCGGCTGGGACGAGCGGGCGCTGGCCAAGATCGCAGCCGACCAGCGGCGGTCGGCCAACGCCACCCCTGAGGCGGTGTTCCGCGACGTGCCGATCACCGTCGACGACGTGCTGGCTTCGAAGGTGGTGGCCGATCCGATCCACGTGCTCGAGATCGTGATGCCGTGCAACGGCGGCTCGGCCGTGGTGCTGGCATCGAAGGACCGAGCGTCGCGCAGCCCCCACCGGCCGGCGTTCGTCACCGGCTTCGGCGAGCGCCTCGCCTACAAGACCCACAGCTACGCCCGCGACATGATCCGCACCCCGATCGCCCACGCCGCTGAGCAGGCGTTCGCCATGGCCGGCGTCTCCCGATCCGATGTCGACGCCTGCCAGCTCTACGACTGCTACACGATCACCGTCCTCCTCACCCTCGAAGACGCCGGGTTCTGCGGGAAGGGGGAGGGGATGGGTTTCATCAACGACCACGACCTCTCCTTCGCCGGCGACTTCCCGATGAACACCAACGGCGGGCAGCTCGGGTTCGGTCAGCCGGGCGCCGCCGGGGGGATGATCCACGTCACCGAAGCGGTCCGCCAGATCCAGGGGCGGGCCGGCGAGCGCCAACTGAAGCGATCCGACACGATGTTCGTGTCGGGCAACGGGGGCATCATCAGCGAGCAGACCGCCCTCGTGTTGCAGGGAGGTTGAGATGCAGCCAGCCCCGATCACCCCGATACCCACCCCCACCTCGCAGCCCTTCTGGGACGGGCTCGCCGAGGGTCGGGTCGTCATCCAGCGCTGCCAGCGGTGCGACACCTGGGTGTACTACCCCCGGGCCCGCTGCCCCCACTGTCTGTCCGACGAGCTGGCGTGGACCGAGGTCTCCGGCGAGGGCACCGTCTACACGTTCACCGTGGCCCGCCAGCCCACCACCCCCGCCTTCGCCGAGGTGGTCGATCCGATCATCGCCGTCGTCGAGCTCGACGAAGGGGTGCGGGTCACCACCTCGCTCGAAGGGATGGATCCGACCGACGTGCGCGTCGGCATGCGGGTCCGCCCCGTGTTCGCCCCGGCCGACGACGGCCTGTGCATCCTCCGTCACCAACCGGTCGACTGAGGGACGAGCAGACGATGAGCTACAGCGTGGTGGAGCGGGAGGTCGGACGGTGACAGACGGACTGGAGGAGCTGAACCGGCGCCGGGAGATGGCGCTCGAGATGGGCGGTCCGGAGTCGGTCGCGTTCCACCACGGTCGGGGCAAGCTCACCGTCCGGGAGCGACTCGACCTCCTGGTCGACCCCGGTTCGCTCCGGGAGTTCGGCATGCTGGCCGGGCGGGCCACCTACGACGACAACGACGCCCTCGACCGCTTCACCCCCAAGGGCGAGGTCAACGCCATGGCCATGATCGGTGGCCGCAAGGTGGTTGTGTCCGGCGGCGACTTCACCGTCCGGGGCGGCTCGGCCGCGACCGGCCACGGCGGTCTGGGTGAGGAGTACCGGCCGGCGGAGCGGGCCCGCGAGTGGCAGGTTCCCTACGTCCGACTGCTCGACGCGGCCGGGGGCAGCGTTCGGGGATTCGAGGAGATAGGTCGCACGTACCTACCCGACGGCAACTCGTTCACCCTGCCCGACGTCCAACTGCTCAACACCGTGCCGGTCGTGTCGGCGGTGATGGGATCGGTCGCCGGGCTCCCTGCGGTGAACGCCTGCATGGCCCACTGGAACGTCATGGTCGACGGCACGGCCCAGATCTTCCCCGGTGGACCGCCGGTGGTGAAGGCGGCGCTCGGCTACGACATCACCAAGGAGGAGCTGGGGGGACCGCAGATCCACACCCGGATCAGCGGCTGCATCGACAACCTCGCCGCCTCCGAGGAGGACGCGATCCACCAGATACGCCGCTTCCTCTCCTTCCTCCCCCCGAACGTCAACGAACTGGCACCCCACGTACCGACCGACGATCCGGTCGACCGTCTGGCACCCGAGCTGCGCGACCTCGTTCCCGACAATCCACGGCGGATCCACGACCCCCGCAAGCTCCTGACCGCCGTGTTCGATCACGATTCGTTCTTCGAGATCGGACCCGACTACGGCCGGGCCCGCATCACCGGACTGGCCCGCCTCGGTGGCTACCCGATCGGGGTGATGGCAAACAATCCCCGTTTCGACGGCGGGGCCACCAACGTGGCCGCCGGGAGCAAGGCCATGCGACTCATGCAGCTCTGCGACACGTTCCACCTCCCGCTGATCTCGCTCGCCGACGAGCCTGGCTTCCACGTGGGGATCGACTCGGAGAAGGAGGGCATCGAGCGGGCCGGTGCCCGGATGGTGGCCACGACCTGCATGACCCGGATGCCATGGCTGACCGTCGTCCTGCGGCGGCTCTACGGGGTGGCCGGTCAGTGCCACCACCGACCGACCGGGATGTTCCGCCGCTACTGCTGGCCGTCGGCCCGGTGGGGGTCGATGCACATCGCCGGCGGGGCATCGGCCGCCTACCGGCGCGAGATCGAATCGGCCGACGACCCCGAGGCCAAGCGGGTCGAGATCGAGGACCGACTCAACGCCCTCGCCTCACCGTTCCGCACGGCCGAGGCCACCGGCCAGGACATCATCGACCCCGCCGAGACGAGGCCGCTGCTGGCCGAGTTCGTGGCCGACGCCCAGCGGGTCCTGGCCACCCAGCTCGGCCCACCGGCGCTGCCGTACCTGCCCTGACCGCCGGGCGGACAGCGGCCAGCGGCCGCGGGGATCTGACAGCCAAACGGGACCGAGGATACCGTCGGCCAAGATCCGATACGGCGACAGGGGACGAGCATGGCGTACGCCGAAGGACGAACCTTCCTCGATGCCGACAGCCACATCATGGAGCTGCCGGACTTCCTGCGGGATCACGCCGACCCGAAGCTGCGAGAACGGCTGCCACGCTTGACGATGTCGAGCGGCGGCAAGCTGGCCGACGCGCTGGAGGTCCTGGGCGAGCGGCGGGCTCACCCGCCCGAGACGGTCGACGAGCTGGTCGCGCTCGGCGACGGACTGATCGCGGGCCCCAAGGGCTACGAGGCGCTCGGCGCGTTCAACCGGGACGAGCGATCGCAGGCGCTCGATCTGCTCGGCTTCGCCCGCCAATGGGTCTTCGCCACCTTCAGCGCGGGCGAGATCTTCCATCGACTCACGGCGGTCGGCGACCCGGAGCTGGCGGCCGGCGCCCTGACCGCCCACAACCGGGGCATGGCCGAGTTCTGCGCAGACGACGATCGTCTGCTCGGCGTCGGGGCCGCCACCCTCGACGACCCCGAGCAGGCCGTCGTCACCCTCGAGCACGTCATCGCCCTCGGGCTCGACGCCGTCTGGATCCCGCATCGCCCGGCCGGTGGTCGATCGCCGGGTCACGACGATCACGACCGCTTCTGGGCACTGGCCGCCGAGGCCGGCGTCACCGTGGTTCTCCACGTGGGTGGCCACCCGCTCCAGCTCCACCCCGATTGGATGAACACCGGGCGCGACATCCCCACCGACTGGCTGGGCGGCGGCGAGAACGTGCGGGGCAAGGACATGATCTCGCTCCACCAGGCGGTGGAGACGTTCGTGGGCGTGTTGGTGCTCGACGGGGTGCTGGAGAGCCACCCTGAACTCCGTCTCGGCGTGGTGGAGCTCGGGGCGGGCTGGGTGCCGGCCATGCTGCGCCGGCTCGATCAGATCGCCGACATCTGGAAGCGCTCGGAACCCGAGCTGGCGGCGCTCCAGCGCAAGCCGTCGGAGCAGATCACGGCCCAGGTCGGTTTCACCCCGTACCCGTTCGAGGACGTCGGGGCCATGATCGCCGACTCGAACCCCGACCTCTACCTCTTCTCCAGCGACTACCCCCACGTCGAGGGCGGTCGAAACCCGCTCGGACGGTTCAGCCAGTCGCTGGCCGGCCACGGGGAGGACGTGCTGGACAAGTTCTACCGGTCGAACATGGCCCGCCTGCTGGGTTCGGGCGGCTGAGCGCCCGAGAACCGACGAGGACCATCAGGCCAACGCCAGCGCATCGGCGTCGAGACCCGAGCCCATCAGGTCCTCGAAGTTCCACCGGAAGAATCGATCCCGCTCGGTCTCCGACAGGCCGCTCACCTCCTGGTCGAACCGCCGGAGTGGGTTGCGACCGCCCTCGACGTGGGGGAAGTCCGAGGAGAACAAGCAGATGTCGGGTCCGGAGTTCTCGATGATCCAGCGCGTCGGCTCGGTCGGATACGGCGTGACCCGGACCTGGCGATGGATGTAGTCGGCCGGTCGGAGCGACAGCTTCCGCAGGCGCTCCTCGTGCCGGTCGAAGGCGTCCATCGCCGCCTCGAGCTGGCGCAGGAAGGACGGCACCCAGACGGCGCCGAGCTCGATGACCCCCATCCGCAGCTCGGGGAAGCGCTCGAGAACACCATCGAACACGAACATCGAGAGCGCCTGGAGCGGGGCGGCGCTGATCGCCATGTACGAGACGGAGCGGAAGTTCTCGCCGCCGCCGTGGAAGTCGGGCTCCACCGGTAGCCCGTTGTTGCGGTGCTGCGGGGGCATGACCAGGTCCGGGGTGGCGACGTGCATCACGACCGGGATGCCCGCCTCCTGCGCCTGGGCCCAGACGCGATCGAAGGCGACGTGGCTCTGGGCGTGCTCGGCCGGCATGCGGTTCGGGATCAGCAGGGCGGCCGCACCCCCGGCGATGGCCTCGCTGGCGCAGGGAGCTGCGAGCTCCAGATCCTGGAGGGGGATGTAGGCCACGGGAAGCAAGCGGGGATCGCCGGCGCAGAAGGCGATCTGGGCCCGGTTGGCGGCGGCGGCCACCTCGTAGGTGAGCGCAGCGGGCGCCGAGTGCTCCATCTCCTCGAGAAGGGTGTTCGGCATCGAGGGAAAGATCAGTTGGCTGGCGAAGCCGAGATAGTCGAGGGCTTCACGGCGATCGACGCGATCCCAGGCGCCGTGGGCCCGGTAGTTCTTGCGGAGCATCACCTCCGCCTCGGCCGACGCCCGGAACCCAGCATCCGCCTGCAGGTCACGGCAGCGGTCTATCTCGGCGAAGACCTTCTCGTCGTCTCCGATGGAGAAGTGGTCCCGGGCGTAGTCGGCAACCGCCTTGGAGCCGAACTCGTCGAGCCACTCCGGTGGCTCCATGGTGTGCGCATCGGCATCGTGGATGATGCGATTCTCGACATACGGCATGAGCTCACCGTAGTGACGGCACCGCCCCGTCGACCAGCGGTGGGATTGAGCCGGGAGCCGGCCCTTCCTAGCATCGGAACCATGCAGCACAGGTCGCTGGTTGGCACCCCGGAGAACTCGATCCTCGGATCGGGCATCCGCTCCGATCTGGTCGAAGCCCACCGGGCCGTGGCCGCAGCAGTGGCGGCGCCCGGCACCTGGTGGACCGGACGCGAACGCCACGCCATCGCTTCGGAGGTGCGGCGGGCCCTGGTCCATGCCGAGCTGCCGCCGTGGCAGGCCCCCTCCGGCTGCGAAGCGGACCATCCAGCCGCGATCCCGGCCGATCACCCGCTCCCGCCCGCCGCCGTCGACGCCGTCTGGCGGATCACGAACCATCCCGGGACCCTGACCCACACCTGGTACTCGAGCATCCTCGACGGGCTACCGAGCCCCGAGCACTACGTCGAGCTCGTCGAGGTGGTGGCGATGGTCAACTCGATCGACCGGTTCGCCGCGATCATGGACCTCGCCCCGATCGACTTGCCGGAACCCGGAGCCGGCCAGCCGAGCCGGGAACGGATCGACGACACCGAGATCCGTGACCACTGGGTGCCGACCGCCCCGGTCAAGGGCCCGAACGTCTCGAAGGCCCTCAGCGCCGTTCCGACCGACAGCCGGACCCGTCAGGCACTGTCCGCCAGTCAGTACGTCCCGGAGGGTGCACTGCTGGGCGACCTCGACTGGGGCCGGGACACCATCGACCGGCGCCAGATCGAACTGGTCGCAGCTCAGACGTCGCTCGTCAACGAGTGCTTCTATTGAACGACGTCGCACGCGTTGCTGCTCGGTCTGAGCGGCCTTGATGTCGACGCGGAGATCGACCCCGGTCAACTGGCCGATGGGGCCGGGGTCCCGAACGGGAAGTTGCTGGTCGACTTCGTCAACGCCACCGGCACCGGGGGTGACGAGCTGGCCGCCGCCCGTGACCGTCTCGTCGAGGAGCTGGGCCCCGACGCCCTGGCCGACGTGGCCGCGGTGGTCGCCAACTTCACGATGATGACCCGGATCGCCGACGGTACCGGAACCCCGCTCGACAAGGGAAGTGTCGACATGTCGGCCGACATTCGCCGAGAGCTGGGCATCGATGGCCTCGTCTCGGCCCGCCACGTCGACGAGGTCAGCGGCGGGCAGCCTCGGCGGCCTCGGTGATCTCCTCGGGCGAAGGCGGGGCGCCGTAGAACATCATGGTCGTACGATCGGCGAAGGCGTTCCGGGCCGCGATCTTGCGACCTACCTCCTGGGGGGACCCGCTGACCGCGATGAGGTCGAGCAGTTCGTCGTCGATCCGGTCGGTCATCTCCCGCCACTGGCCGCGCTTGCTCATGGCGTTCAGCTCCGGTTGGAGCTCGCCGTACCCGTGATGCTCCAACACCCCGCGGTAGGCGGGGGTCGAGCCATAGAACGCCAGCTGCGCTCGAGCCTTGTGTCGAGCGTCGGCGAGGGTCGGCTCGTCGGACCCCATGGCGACGATGGTGAGGCAGGCGATGTCGACCTCGGCGACGGTGCGGTCGGCCACGGCGGCACCGGCCGCCAGGCCGGGCAGCGTCTCGGCTGCGAGGAACTCCGGGGTGTGGAACGGGTGGACGAAGAACCCGTCGGCCACCTCGCCGATCGTCCCCATCATGCGGGGACCGACCCCGGCGAGGTAGATCTTGGGCGCCGGAACGTCGAGTGGGCCGGGGCTGAAGAACGGCGGCATGAGGGTGTTGGTGTAGAAGTCGCCACGGAAGTCGAGCTCGTCGCCGGTGCTCCAGCAGTTCCAGATGGCCCGGATCGCGTGGACGTACTCCCGCATGCGCTCGGCTGGCTTCGACCACGCCATGTCGTAGCGCTTCTCGATGTGGGGCCTGATCTGGGTACCCAGGCCCAGAACGAAGCGCCCACCGGTGAGCGCCTGCAGATCCCAGGCGATGTGGGCGCTCAGCATCGGCGTCCGGGCGAACGCCACGGCGATGGCGGTGCCGAGCTCGATGCGGTGTGTCGTCTGACTCGCCAGGGTCAGCGGAAGGAAGGGGTCGTGGTTGCCCTCGAAGCTCCAGGCCCCATCGAGGCCCATCGCCTCGAACGCGGCAGCCTCCTCGCCACCGCCTCGGACCCGCATCGACAACGCGCCGTCGAGCTTCATCGGCTGTGCTTCCCGGTCACCGACGTCTGCCATGCGGCCCATGCAAGCAGCACGGTGCGGGCGGCGGCCACTCGGCCAGGCTCCCCGGCGAGCCAGCCGACCTGGGCGGTCGCTGGTAGCTCGCCGTCGCGCACGCGTTACGTTCTGGTCATGACCGACGAGCGGTTCCACGCGTTGCACGAGGTGGTGGCGGTAGCCAGGGCAGCGCTGCCCGAGGGACCCTGGGGCTACCTCACCGGTGGGGCCGAGACCGAGACCACCCTGGCCCGCAACCGGGCCGCCCTCGACTCGATCGCGTTCCGGCCCCGGGTACTGCGCGACGTGTCGACGGTCGACGCCACCGCGACCCTGTTCGACCGGCCGGCCCGCCTGCCGGTACTGATCGCCCCGGTCGGTCAGTTGAACCACTTCGACCCGGGGGCGGCGGCCACCGTCGCTCGGGCCGCCGCCGAGTTCGGCGTTCCCCAGATCCTCAGCTCCGGCTCGCCGCCCTCCCTGGACGACGTGGCGGCCGCAGCCGGCGACGACGGTCACCTGGTGTACCAGTTGTACGTGACCGAGGACGCGGCCGCCACCAGCAAGCGGATCGCCCAGGTGCAGGAGGCCGGTTGCACTGCGTTCTGCGTCACCGTCGACACCGCGAAGTACTCCCGCCGTGAGCGGGACATCGCCAACCGGTGGGGGATCCGGTGGCAGGTGCGAGGATTCGATTCCCTCGGCCGGCTCGCCGCCCTGAGCTGGAGCGACGTCGACCGGATGCGGGGCGAGCTCGAGATCCCCCTCATCCTGAAGGGCATCGCCACCGCCGATGACGCCGACCTGGCCATCGAGCACGGGGTCGACGTGATCTACGTGTCGAACCACGGTGGCCGCCAGCTCGACCACGGGCTCGGCTCGGCCGCGGTGCTGCCCGAGATCGTCGATCGGGTCGCCGGCAGGGCCCAGGTGATCGTCGACGGCAGCATCAACCGCGGTAGCGACATCGTGAAGGCCATTGCGCTCGGGGCCGACGCAGTCGGCATCGGTCGAACCGCCTGCTACGGCTTGGCCGCCGGCGGGCAGGCGGGGCTGGTCAGCGTGCTGGAGCTCCTGGAGGACGAGGTCAACCGGACCCTGGGACTGCTCGGTGTGACCCGCTGGGACCAACTCGACCGTTCGTACCTGGCGGACGGGCCGGTGGTCTCCGAACCGGGTCCGTTCAGCGCCTACCCCCTCCTGGGGTGAACGGCGGCCACTACCTTGCAGTTCATGACCGAAGCCCCCACCGACACCTCCACCGACACCGCCGAGCTCCGATTCGACGGCGAGGTGGCGCTCGTGACCGGCGCCGGGCACGGCCTGGGTCGAGCCCACGCGCTGCTCCTCGGGTCACGGGGAGCGAGCGTGGTGGTCAACGACCTCGGCTCGCCGACGATGGGCGGCCAGGACCACGACCCCGGACCGGCCGAGACCGTCGCCCGGGAGATCCGCGACCGCGGTGGGGTGGCGGTCGCCAACAGCGACAGCGTGGCCACCAGGGACGGCGCCGAGCGCATGGTTGCGCAGGCGATCGACGAGTTCGGCCAGCTCGACATCCTGATCAACAACGCGGGAATCATCCGCAACCGGACCTTCCTCAACATCGGCGACTACGAGTTCGAACCGGTTCTCGACGTGCACGTGAAGGGAACGTTCTTCGTCTCCCGGCCCGCCTACGAGCACATGAAGGAGCGCGGCTACGGCCGGATCGTGAACACCTCGTCGGGATCGGGGCTGTTCGGCTCGTTCGGTCAGTCGGCGTACGCCGCGGCCAAGGCTGCCATCATGGGGTTCACCAAGACGCTCGCGCTGGAGGGCAGGCGCTACGGCATCCAGGTCAACGCGATCGCTCCGGGGGCGCTGACCCGGATGACCGGCGACGTCCTCGGCGACGGCAGCCCCACCGCCGAGGCGTTCGGCCTGGACGGCGGTGACCTGGAGGCCCAGATGGGACCGCACCAGGTGGCGCCGGCCGTCGCCTTCCTGGCTCACCGGAGCTGCCGGCTGACCGGCGAGACGCTCTCGGCATCCGGCGGCCGGGTCGGCCGGGCGTTCGTCGGGGTGACCCCCGGCGCGTATTCCGACGACCTCACGATCGAGGAGGTGGCCGAACGCATCGACGAGATCCTCGACGAGGACGGCTACCTCGTTCCCACCAGCGTCGACGACGAGTTCGACTTCCTCCGCCGGTTCCTCGACGCCGGCCAGTAGCACCGACCGACGTCGCGTCGGCTGCGCCGGCAGGATCCCGATCACCTACCATCTCGCGATGACGCCAACCGCAACGATCTCGTCGGGACGGGTCGCCGGCCGGCCGGTGGGGGAGGGTGTGACCGCCTTCCTCGGCATCCCCTACGCCGAGCCGCCCCTGGGGCCGCTCCGGTTCGCCCCACCCGAGCGTCCTCGTGGGTGGGACGGCGTTCGCAACGCGACCACCCACGGCGACGCCGCGCCGCAGGCGTTGCCCGGTCCCGGACGGCCGATCGTGGATCTGTCGGTGAGCTCGGAGTCGGAGGACTGCCTGACGCTGTCGGTGTGGACACCCGATCCCGCACCGGGGGCGGGTCTGCCGGTGATGGTCTGGGTGCACGGCGGAGCGTTCGTCGTCGGCGGTTCGAGCGTGGCCGTGTACGACGGTGCACGGTTGGCGGCCCGGGGGGTTGTCGTGGTCGGGATCAACTACCGGCTGGGGCTCGCTGGCTGGTTGCGTTGTCCCGATGTCGGCGCTTCCGGCAACCAGGCGCTGGCCGATCAGATCGCGGCGCTCGACTGGGTCCGGGCCGAGATCGGCGCGTTCGGGGGCGACCCCGGCAACGTCACGGTGTTCGGCGAGTCGGCGGGAGCGGCGTCGATCGTCTCGCATCTGGCTCGCGGCGGCGACCTGCCGTTCGACCGGGCGATCATCCAGTCGGGGGCGCACAACCTCTGCAAGTCGGTCGATGAGGCCGAACGCGTGGCCGCCGACGTGGCCGCCGACGTGGGCGGTGATCTCGCGCTGCTCCGCACGATGCCCACCGCCGACCTGCTCGCGCTCCAGGAGCGGGTCGCGCCCCGCAGCGCCGGGGTGCTGTTCGGACCGGTTGCCGACGGCGACCTCGTGCCGACCGACCCGGCCGCAGCTCTGGCCGGTGGCTCCGCTGCCGGCATCGACGTGCTCGCGGGCACCAACCTCGACGAGATGGGCTTCTTCTGGGGTCGAGACGACCGCTTCGACGAGATCGGCGACGGGTTCCTGCTGGGGATGGTGGGCCGCTGGACCGGTGACGGCGCCGACGGGGCCATCGAGGCGTATCGAACAGCCCGCGCCGCTCGTGGCGCGCCGGTCGACAATCGGGCGCTCGCCATGGCGATGGGCGCCGACTGGACCTTCCGGGCCCCGGTGGCCCAGGTCGCGGCGTGGCAGGCCGAGCACGCCCGGGCGTGGAGCTACCTGTTCGACTGGCCGTCACCCCTCTATGACGGGCTCGTCGGTTCGGCCCATACCCTCGATCTGCCCTTCGTCTTCGGCACCCACGACCACCCGGCCTGCCGAGCGTTCACGGGCGGCTCCTCCCCCGAGGCCGACGTCCTCGCCGAGCTCCTGGGGGCGACGTGGGTCGGCTTCGCGTCAGGCGACGACCCACCCTGGGACCCCTACGACACGGCGTGTCGCCATACCCAGATCCTCGGTGCCGACCCCAGGGTCGAGGCCGACCCGGCCGGGGTGGAGCTCCAGACCATGCTCGCCTTCGTCTGAACTCCACAGATCTGCTCAAGTCCTCGGGTCCGTTGGTCGATACCCCGTACAGCCCGCCGAATCGATAGACGGGACGAGAGTCCTCCTGCGTCAGCTCATGGGCGCCAACCCGCGGAGGAGTCGAGGGCGACCCACGTCTACGCCCAAGACCCACAGGAGGCTTCAGAACCATGTCCATCACGCGCGGAATCGCAGCAGCCGTCATCGCCCTCGCCGTCGCCCTGGCGGCGCTCGGCGGGATCGCCGGAGGAGCTGGCGGAGCGGCCGCCGAAGCGCCCGAACTGGCGGGCGGCACCTGGAGCTGATCGACCCGGCGAACGAGCCCGGAGACAGATCGCACCGAGACGAGAGGTCGTTGGCCCGCCGCGAGCCAACGACCTCTCACCACGATCCGTCGAAGGTGGTGATCCCGCCTTGTCCTCCGAGGTCTTCGGTGGCCCTGCGTCGCCAGTTCAGGGCCGGGTTTCAACCAGGTGGTCCGACCGGTTCGGGTCGGTCCCGCCGTGCTCTTGGTGCTCGAACCCCACTCTGCACCATGTCGCGCCGGAGCGGATCCGTTGGATGACGTATTCGTGCCGGCGGCGATGACGTAGGGCGGCCGTGTTCACGCCGGAGGCGGCACCCGGGGCTCGGCGCCAGCCCCGCCGTCGACCGTGGACCGATCGGGGTTGCCCGAGTCGCCGACCGTCTCGATGCCGAGGCGGTGGTACATCGCGGCCGCCTCGCCCCGGTTGGCGACACCGAGCTTGGCCAGCAGGTTCGAGACGTGGGTGCTGACCGTACGGGGGCTGACGTAGATCCGCTCGCCGATCGCCTTGTTGGTGAGTCCCTCGGCGAGCAGCGACAACACGTCGACCTCGCGCGGGGTCAGATCGCCCGGAAACCCGACCTTGCTCGCCACCGGATCGGACACCACCGGTTGCGCGTCCCGTGTGAGATCGACCTTGAGGCGGGCTGCTCGGGCCAGCGACCCGACCCGGTCGGCGATCCAGGCCATGCCGTACGACGTCGCGATGTCGAACAGCTCGACCACGTCGCGCTCGAGCCGAGCCCGGTCGGCCCCCGTCGAGAGCAGCACGTCGATGACGAGCAGGCGGACCAGGGCCGACTCGTACCCGAAGCCGGACGCCTCGAGCAGCCGGATCGTGTCGTTCGCAGCGTCGGGATCGACCGGCGCACGGATCGACGCCAGCTCCAGATCCATGAGCGACCGGAAGGCGGCGTTCGCGTCACCCGGACCGTCGAACGTCGACACCAGCTCCTCGGTGTCGACGAGCATCCCGTCCAGGCCGTCCCGTCCCAAGCCGGCACAGGCCTTCACGATGCGTATCTTCTCCACGATCGACTCGCGGGTGTAGGTGACGTTGTCGCTGGCGAGCTGGAGCTTGAGCGCCAGGTCGACGAGCTCCAGGGCCTCGTCGAACTGCGACCGTCGACGGGCGAGCTCGGCCAGCAGACGGTTCTGGTAGCCCGTCTCCTGGGCGGACTGGTACTGGTCGGCGATCTCGGTGGCGTCGGCGAGGAACGAGGCCGCGGCGTCGAGCTTCCCGACGGAGAGGGCGTGGAGCCCGGCGACCTGGAGCACGGTGAGCCGTCGAAGATCGTCGAGCCTGCTGGCGAGGAGCTCGTCGAGCAGCGGCGCGGCATCGTCGAGACGGCCGGCCTCGACGTAGCCGTAGCAGAGGTCGAACGTGAACTCCGCCCGCCACCGCGGCCCGCAATGGCGGGCGGCGTAGTCGAGGCCCTGTCTGCTCGCGTCGAGACATGCCTCCGTGCGTCCATGACGGAAGTTGAAGATCAACATCTCGGTGCGGAACGTGTTGGCCACCTGCGACACGAAGCCGTCGGCGAGCGCCAGCCGGCGAGCCTCCCTGGCCAGGGCGACGCCGGTCTCGAGGTCCTCCGTGATCCCGATGGCGAGGGCCCGCGTGGTGAGCGCCTCGACCAGCACGACCCTCGGGCCCTCGGTGCCGGCGATCTCGATCGCACGCTCGGCCGCTTCGAGCGCCGGCCGGATCTGGCCGTCGGCGATGGCCTGCTTCGACACGCGGTGATGCACCTGGGCGGCCTCCGGCGAGAGCTCGTCCCCGATGAGCTGGCCCGCCTCTGCCAGGAGCTCAGCGGCTTCCAGCGGCCGTCCGAGGTGGAACGTCGTCGGGGCCAGCTGTGCCTGCAGGAGGGCGCGGCGGCTGGCGGGAAGATCCTTCGCCCACCCGGCGAGCGCCCTGGTCACCAGGTCGACCGCCTCGTCGCTCCGGTAGCAGCTGGCCAGCCATTCGGCGGCCTGCAACAGCAGGTGATCCCGGCTGCGGCCGGTGCGCTCCTCCGGTGTCTCGACCTCCGGCCAGGCCCGGAGCGCTTGGAGCGCCATCTCGGCCGCCGTCTCGTACGCGGCCACCGCCGCCGACGCATCGGCCGCCTCGACCGATGTCACGAGGCTCCGCTCCGGATCGCTCGCGTTGCCCCAGTGCAGGGCGAGATTGGCCAGGTCGCTCGGCGACGAGCCGCGAGCGGGGTCGGCGTGGATCGCTTCCGCCGCGCGCCGGTGCAGATCCTCGGCCTCGAACGGGAGGAGGTCGTCGAGGATCGCCGTGCGGAGCAGCGGGTGCCAGAACGTGTATGCCGGTCCGTCCCGCACGAGCACGGACGCGTCGAACAGGTTGCGGACGATCGTGTCGATCGGCAACTCGGGCAGCATCGCAGCGAGCACGGTGTGACTGACCCCGCCCCCGGCGACGGCGGCGGCCTGCAGAACCCGTCGGTCGTCGTCGGCCAGTCGCTCGATCCGGCTGGTGAGGAACTCGGCGAGCGAGGTCGGCAGCGAATCGACCCCGGCTCGGTGGGCGATGAGGAGCTCGTGGGCGAAGTACGGGTTGCCGCCGGTCCGCGCCAGCAGGTCGTCGATGAGCGCGTCGCCCGGCACGTGACCGAGCAGCGCAGTGGCCTGCTGTGCCAGCTCGTCGCGCCCCAACCCCCGCAGCACGAGCGAGGTGACGGTGGGCACGCGCCGTTGCTCGGCCAGCCACGTGCGGAGCGGATGCGTGCGGGAGACGGCGCCACTGCGCTCGGTGGCGACGAGCAGGATGTCGGCCGACCCGAGGCTGTGGACGAGCGACGCGAGGAGATCCCGGGTGGCGGCATCGGCCCAGTGGATGTCCTCGATGACGACGACGATGGGTCGCCGCCGGGAGGCCTTGCTGAGCGTGGCGGCGATGGCGTCGAAGAGGCGGTCGACATCGCCGGCGATCGACGCACCGATGGTGTCGTCGACACCGAGCTCCGGGAGGAGGCTGCGAAGATCGGCTCGATGGTGACCGACCACCTCGTCGACGTCGGCGAGGTCATCGAGGAGCAGCGACCGGAGGATCGTGACCACCGGCCCGAACGGCAGCGGACGGTCGGCGAACTCGATGCAGTGCCCAACGTGCCCGCCCCACCCATCGTGCTCCAGCCGGGCGACGAGCTCGCCGACGAGTCGGCTCTTCCCGATCCCGGCCTCGCCGGACAGCAGGACCAACTGGGCGGCATCCTCCACGGCCCGACGGGCGACGTCGGACAGCCGCGCGAGCTCTTCCGTACGTCCGATCAGGTTGGATGCCAGCCCCCCGGCGGGAACGGAGGCACTCGATGGCACGATCTCAGTATGGCTCATGCATCCTCGGGGCCGGACCATGCCGGCACCGGCCGGTCCGCCGGCTCGACCGGCGCACGAGGCGATTGACCGTGCCGGTCGTGCGATTGACCGCGCCGGGTCGTGGACCTACCGTTCGAGCGCCGGGCAATCGACGAAGGGATGTGCATCGTGTCGGAGCTCTCGGGTACCTCGGACGACCGGTTCCAGTCGCTGGCGGACATCGTCGATCGGCAGCTGGCTTCCGGCTACGACCTCGGCGCATCGCTGGCGGTCGCGGTCGACGGTGAACTCGTCTGTGACGTGTGGGGAGGCTCGGCCGACGAGGCCGGCTCGACCCCGTGGCAGCGGGACACGATCACGAACGTCTGGTCGACCACCAAGACGATGACCGCCCTCGCCGCGCTCGTGCTCATCGACCGGGGCGAGCTCGATCCCGGCGAGAAGGTCGCCGCGTACTGGCCCGAGTTCGGGGTGAACGGCAAGGGGGACATCGAGGTCCGTCACCTCATGTCGCACACGTCGGGCGTGTCGGCCTGGGCCCAGCCCGTCACCGTCGACGACGTGCTCGACGACGACAAGGCCACGGCGATGCTGGCCGAGCAGGAGCCCTGGTGGGAGCCGGGGACCGCGTCGGGCTACCACGCCCTCAACCAGGGTCACCTGGTGGGGGAGGTGATCCGCCGGATCGACGGTCGGGGCCTGAAGCGGTTCTTCGCCGAGGAGCTCGCCGGTCCGCTCGAAGCCGACTTCACCATCGGCTCACCGCCAGAGAACCACGAGCGGATCTCGAACGTGATCCCACCGCCACCGTTGCCCATCCCCGAGGACCTCGATCCCGAGAGCGTGATGATCAAGACGTTCACCGGCCCGGCTCCGGAGGCCGACATCGCCCACACGACCGCATGGCGGGCGGCCACCATCGGTGCCGCCAACGGCCACGGGAACGCCCGGTCCGTGGCCAGGATCCAGGCCGTCGTGTCGAACGGTGGATCGGCGGGTGGGGTCGACGTCATGTCGGCGTCGACCGTCGAGCGGATCTTCGAGGCACAGTCGGACGGGGTCGACCTCGTGCTCGGCCTGCCCGTGAAGTTCGGACTCGGCTACGCGTTGGCCAACGAGGCCGATTCCCTCGGCATCGACTGGGGCCGTGTGTGCTACTGGGGCGGGTGGGGTGGCTCGGTCGTCATCAACGACCTCGACAACCGGGTCACCATGGCCTACATGATGAACCGCATGCAGGACGGCCTGGTCGGCAACGAGACCAGCACGGCGCTGGTCGCCGAGCTCAGGAGCATCCTGGGCCAGCTGTGATGAGCGAGCACAGCGAGAGCTCGCCCGACGTCACCCAGGTGTTGTTCCGCTCGATGAACAAGGTCGTGCGGCCACTGGTGAAGGCCGGGCTGGCATCGCCGCTACCGGTCGGTCTGGGGGCGGTCGTGCTGGAGAGCACGGGTCGGGTGAGCGGCGAGCCCCGCGAGGTGCCGGTTCTCGGGTTCCGGGTGGGCGACCGGGTCGTCGTGTCGACCGTTCGGGGCCGATCGCAGTGGCTGCAGAACCTGGAGGCCGACGGGTCGGCCGCAGTGTGGTTCTGCGGGCGGCGCCATCCAGCCCGGGCCAGGGTGCAGCGGGGGCCGCTCAACCTGGTGAGGCTCGACACGGCCGAGTAGGCCGTCATCCCTATTCACTGCTCTTCTGGTACTTCCAGGCTTCCTCTCGACAATTCCCGGCAATCCGACGATCATTGAACGAACGGCGGAATGCCGGCGACCGAGCGGTCGGGTAGCAGGGGGAACGATCATGGGACGTGGATCAAGGCTGTTCGTGGTGCTGTCGGCAATCGCCTTGTTCGCCGCCGCGTGTGGTGGCAACGACGGCGAGGCGGTGGGGGCCGACGCCGGCATCGAAGCCGAAACCGAGGACGAATCGGGAACCGGGGGCGCAGTCGACGACGAAGCCGCCGGTGACGCAGTGTCCGGCTCGACGACGACCGTCGCCGACTCCGACGGCGAGGCGCCCGCCACGATCGAGGATCTGGAAGCGGACTGGGCGGAGGCCCGGGCCGCAGTGGTGCAACGGATCAAGGACGAGGGGTACGGCGTCGGTGATGACAACATCTTGCGCGGGCCGGCCGGATTCGAGGTCGACCTGAACGAGTGCCCGGCCGACTGGAGTGAGACGGAGGGCCTGGTCGACGGCAAGATCCTGATCGGCCACACGACGGCTCAGTCGGGCAACCTGGCCGCCTACGGCAACATCGCCGCCGGTATGGAGACCTACTTCGATTACGTGAACGCCAACGGCGGCATCGCCGGCATGGAGATCGAGCTGATCGTCAAGGACGACGAGTACGTCGCAACGAGGACGATCGAGTTGGTCGACGAGATGCTCCAGACCGACAAGCCGTTCCTGATCAACACGCTCGGCTCGCCCAACACCTTGGCCGTGTACGACAGGATCAACGATCTGTGCATCCCCCACCCGTTCGTCCAGACCGGCCATCCCGCCTGGGGCGACCCGGAGAACCACCCGTGGACCACCTCGGCGGCCGGGATGTCCTATGCGACCGAGGCCATCCTCTGGGGCAACTGGATCAAGACCAACCTCGCCGATCAGCTCCCGGTCAGGGTGAGCGCGCTCGTCATGGACAACGACTTCGGTGCGGCCTACGAGCAGGGCTTCGAGGAGTGGGCCGCGGCCAACCCCGACGTCGTGGCCGAGTTCGTGCCGGTCCCACACGACCCGGTCGCGGCAACGGTGACCAACGAGATGACCACCGTCGCAGCCGGCGACCCGGACGTGTTCATCTCGATGACGGCCGGCAACCCCTGCCTGTTCGCCGTCCAGGAAGCTGGCAACAATGGCCTGACCGACAGCGACACCGTGCTCTTCACGCCGTCTGTCTGCAAGGACCAGAACGCGATGATGGTCCCGGCCGGTGAGGCCGCAGACGGCTGGCTGATCGTCGGTGGCGGGGTGAAGTCCAGCACCGACCCGCAGTACGCCGACGACCCGTACATCAAGTTCATGAACGACTCCCTGGCTGCCGCGGGGCTCGACACCTCGGTCGGGCTGTACGGCAGCGGGTTCGGCCAGCACGCGTGGCCCCACGTCGAGGCCCTCCGTATCGCGGCCGAGCTCGACGGGGGGTTGACCCGCTCCAACCTGCTGCTGGCACTCCGGTCGATGGAGGGCATGCACCCCGCGTTCCTCGACGGGATCGTGTTCAGCGTCGACGGCAACGCTGACGCCTACTACATCGAGGGCTCCGAGTTCAGCGTGTACGACGCCGACACCGCATCGTGGGTGCAGGAAGGCGCAGTGGTCGATCTCAACGGGTCGTCGCCGAACTGCCCATGGAGCGATGGCGGCTGCTGACACAGGAGGGACTCGCATGAGCACCAACGGCGCGACGAACGAGTCGACCCGAGCGGGGTCGCAGGACCACACCGACGCCTACGACGTGGTGATCGTGGGTGCCGGCTTCGCCGGCATGTACATGCTGCACAAGGCCCATGAGCTCGGACTGACGGCCCGGGTCTACGACCAGGCGGGCGACGTCGGTGGTACCTGGTACTGGAACCGGTACCCCGGGGCCCGCTGCGACGTGACGAGCATGGATTACTCGTACTCGTTCGATCCCGAGCTCGAGCAGGAGTGGACGTGGTCGGAGAAGTACGCGACCCAGCCGGAGATCCTCAGCTACGCCAACCACGTGGCCGAACGCTACGACCTCCGTCGCGACATGCAGTTCGACACGCGAATCGAGAGCTCGACCTTCGACGAGGCCGCGGACCGGTGGACCGTCCGCACGTCCGCAGGCGACGTGGTGTCGTGCCAGCACATCGTGATGGCGGTCGGCACGTTGTCGACGCCCAAGCCACCCGAGATCGAGGGCGTCGACTCGTTCGAGGGCGAGGTGTACTTCACGCAGCGCTGGCCCCACGACGGTGTCGACCTCTCCGGCAAGCGGGTGGGCGTCATCGGTACCGGCTCGTCGGCCATCCAGTCCATCCCGCTCATCGCTGCCCAGGCCGCGCACACGACCGTGTTCCAGCGCACCCCGAACTTCTCGATGCCGGCCGGCAACCGCCCCCTCTCCGAGGAGGAGATCGCCGAGCGCAAGGCCGACTATCCCGCCTACCGGCAGGCCTGCCGTGAATCGTTCTTCGGCATCCCGATCCTCGGCGAGCCGAAGATGGCCTTCGACGTGACCGAGGAGGAGCGCGACGCCACCTACCAGGCGGGCTGGGAGGAGGGCAACCTGGTGGCCCTCATCGGCGCCTACGGCGACATCCTCTTCAACCCGGCGGCGAATGCCACCGCAGCAGAGTTCATCCGCAACAAGATCCGGTCGATCGTCGCGGATCCACAGGTGGCCGAGGATCTGTGCCCCACCACCTATCCGGTCGGCACCAAGCGGCCCTGTCTCGACACCGGCTACTACGCCACCTTCAACCGCGACGACGTGCGCCTCGTGAACCTGCGGCGCGACCCGATCACCCGCATCACCGCGACGGGGATCGACACCGAGCGCGAGCGCTTCGACTTCGACGTTCTCGTGTACGCGACGGGGTTCGACGCCATGACGGGCTCGTTCGTGGGCGTCGACGTGAAGGGCCGGAACGGTGTGACGCTGAAGGAGGCGTGGGCCGACGGCCCGAAGACCTACCTCGGCGTAGCCGCCGCCGGGTTCCCCAACTTCCACTTGATAACCGGGCCGCAGAGCCCATCGGTGCTGTCGAACATGATGGTGTCGATCGAGCAGCACGTCGACTGGATCGCCGACGCCATCGCTCATCTGCGCGACTCGGGTCTGCAGACGATCGAGGCGACACCCGACGCGGTGGAGGAGTGGGTGGCCCACTCCAACGAGGTGGGCGACCAGACGCTCTACCCCCAGGCGAACAGCTGGTACATGGGAGCCAACGTCCCCGGCAAGACCCGGGTGTTCCTGCCCTATGTTGGCGGGGTCGGCCCCTACCGTGAGAAGTGCGACCAGGTGGCGACGGCCGGCTACGAGGGCTTCGTCACGGCATAGGTCCGGCTCGGTTACGCACTGGTCAACTGGTCAACTGGTCAACGTCAGGTTCGCGCCAGGTCCTCCTGGATCTCGTTGACGTCGGACTCGTCCAGGCCGGCGATGTCGACCCGCACCGTGGACCACGTACCGGTGTCGACATCGGTGACCTCCGTGTTCATCGGAAGGCGTAGGTACAGTCCGGTCAACCCGCCTAGCAGCCCCGCAGCGACGATGGCGGCGATGAGCGTGGGCGCCAACGCCGTGCCGGCGATCGCCGCCACCCCTGAGCCGATCAACAGTCCGATCAGCATCCCGGCGACCACGCCGAGAGCGACTCGGAGGCCGGGTCGGCTCACCGCTGCTCGATCGGCCTGTCCGGTGGCGGCACGATTCCTCGGCGGTGAGCTATCGACGTGAATGCGCCGAGTGTCCACACCCATCCGCTCGAGATCGAGAACGAGGTCGCGGGCTTTGTCCGGTGTGAGCGGCGCTGAGGTGAGTTCATGAGACGAAGCCATGTTCGTCGTCATTACCAGTCGACCAGCACTTCAATCCCCTCAGGATGGTGGCGTCGGGCGTCGGGTGGCAGAATCGCTCCGCCGGGGACATCACGTAACGGGAGGACCGATGCAGCAGGCACAGATCAAGGACGGGCAGCTCAGCATCGCCCAGGACGTCGAGGTACCGACGCCCGAGGCCGACCACGCCCGGGTCCGCATCACCTCTGCCGGGGTGTGCCACTCCGATCTCCACCTCGCCCGCGGCGAGTGGGCCGGCGTGAGCCCGCCGGTGTGTGGCCACGAGGCGATCGGGATCGTCGAGGAACTGGGCGCCGGGGCCGAGCAGTTCGTGTCGGTGGGTGACCGGGTCATCCTCGGACTGGGAGGCTCCGGGGGTGGCTACTGGTGCGGAGCCTGCATCCACTGCCTCGGCGGTGAGCCCCGGCTGTGCCGCGAGGGCAAGGGCATCCTCGGCACGTTTGCCGAGCAGTTCTGCGTCTACGCCAAGTCGCTGGTCACGATTCCCGACGCCATCGGCGACGAGGAAGCCCCGCTCGCCTGCGGGGGCCTCACCGCCTACGGGGCGGTCAAGAAGCTGTTCAAGCACCACATCAACCCGGGCTCCACGATCGCCGTCATCGGTGCCGCCGGCGGGCTCGGCCACTACGCCGTCCAGCTCGCGAAGAACTTCGGCTACAACGTGATCGGCGTCGATCTGGGCGAGGAGCGCCTCGCGTTCGCCAAGGAGCTCGGGGCTGACCAGGCGATGGAGCCCGAGGAGGCGGCCGGCCTGGGACGGCAGGGCGGTGTCGACGCCGTCCTCGTCTTCGCGGCGGCGAAGCCCGGGTTCGACCTCGGGATCCAGATGCTACGCCGAGGCGGCCTGTTCGTCGCCGTCGGCATTCCCCCGACCGATCAGGGCAACATCGAGATCGCCCCGTGGGACTTCTTCCGCAAGGGGATCACGATGATCTACTCGGTCGTCGGCACCGTGCAGGACATGCGGGAGCTGGTCGACCTGGCCGCCGCGGGCAAGGTCCGCAGCCACATCGGGCGCACCGCGCCGCTGAGCGAGCTGCCGACCGTGTTCGACGAGCTCGCGGCCGGCGCGTACGTGGGCCGGGCGGTCATCACCGACCTGGCCAACTGAGCGCCGACATGGCCACCGACGTGACGGCACAAGGCCTGGGGGTCGGCGAACCGGGGTTTCTCGGGCGAGCGGAGTTCGCCCTCGCCCCGGAGTTGGAGGAGCTGCGAGCAGCGGCCGACCGGCTCGGCCGGGAGCGCCTCGCCGACCGCGTCCGTGAGGCCGAGGCCGCGGGTCGCCTCGACGATGACGTGCTCGCTGTGCTCGATGGGTTCCCGCTCGCCGGGCTCGACCTGCCCGAGCGACTCGGGGGTGCCGGGGCTGGTTCACTGGCCAAGAGCGTGGTCCTCGAATCCCTCGCCGAGCACGACGCCGGGGGCCTCCCGGCCGCCGATCGCCTCGGCGGTGTCGCCGGCGCGCTCGAGCACTGCCCCGACCGAGGCCTCGCCGGTGACGTAGCCGCCGCCTGCCTGGCTGGCGATGCCCGCATAGGCCTGACCGTCCCCGACGAGACCACCGCCGGTCGATTGGCCTGGATGCCGGCCTGGCCCCGGCCCGGTTGGGTGGTGGCCTGCGCCGGCGATGTGCTGAGCCTCCACGAGGTGGGTGACGGTGCTGGGGTCGAATCGGTCCAGGTGCTGGCGTTCCAGGCCTCGGGCGGGGCGTCGGTCGACCTGGCCACAACCACCGAGGTCGGCCGGTGGGATCTGGCCGCAGGGGACGGCGCGGTCGTCCGCGGTCGGGCCCGCCTCGACGGCGCCGCCATCGCAGTCGGCGTGGCGGCCGCCGCCCTGGAGGACACCATCGAGTACACCACCCAGCGGATCGTGTTCGGCAAGCCAGTGGCCCACCATCAGGGCAACGCCTTCGATCTTGCCGTCGCCGGGTCCCGGGTCCACGGCGCCCGGCTGCTGGTCCGTTTCGCGGCCACCCTTCTCGATGCGGTCGCGGCCGGCGACGCCGAACCGGGTGCCGCCCGGGCCGCCGGGTTCTGGGCCACCCAGGCCTGGCTGGAGGCGATGGACGCCGCGTTCACCGCCACCGACACGGGCATCCAACTCCTCGGTGGGCACGGGTTCCTCGTCGACCATCTGGCCGAGAAACGGTTCCGGGAGGCGAAGCACCTGGCCCTCCAGGTCGGGGCTCGGGATTCCGCGGAGCAGGACGTCGCCGCGGCGGTGCTGGAGGTAGGCGACCTGCTCGACCGGCCGATCGACGAGGGGGAGGGCAGCCGATGAGGCTCGACGATCGGACCCACGAGATGCTCGAGGAGCTCCGCTCCCTCGGGGCCGAGCACATCCGCCGGGTGGGCCTCGAAGCCGACGCGTCGGGTATGCCACCACCCGTCGACGATCCGTTCTTCGCCATCTGCGCCCGCCAGGGCGGGCTCGTGTCGAAGCAGATCGGCGCCGATGAGGCCCCCGACGACCTCACCTGGAAGCCGGTTCGCAATTTCCTGCTCGGCGAGGAGGCCGCCTACTGGGATCGCGGGGTGGCGCTGTGCATCCCCGGACCCGGTCTCGGCGGAGCAGCGATGCGCTCCACCGCGACCCCCGAGCAGCGGCAGCGGTTCCTCCGGGTGTTCACCGACACGACCACTCCCCGCTGGGGTGCGATGGCCATGACCGAGCCCGAGGCCGGCTCCGATGTGGCCCGCATCCAGACCCGGGCCGTCAAGGACGGCGACGAGTGGGTGCTCGACGGCCGGAAGATGTTCTGCTCCAACTCGGCCCGGGCCGAGTGGGTGGTGGTGTGGGCCACCGTCGATCCGGCGCTGGGTCGAGGCGGGCACCGGGCGTTCGTGGTCGAGCGGGGGACCCCCGGGTTCGAGATCCTCAAGATCGAGCACAAGATGGGCTCACGGGGCTATGAGACCGCGAGCTTCGCCCTCGACGATGTTCGCCTCCCGGCCGAGAACCTGCTCGGCGGCGAGGACTTCTACGAGGCCCGCACCGGGTTCAAAGCGTCGATGGCCACCTTCAACCTGACGCGCCCGCTCCACACCGCCCATGGCGTGGGCATGGGCCGGGCCGCCCACGACTTCGCGGTCGACTTCGTCCGTGAGCACTACCCGGCCCACGGGCGGCGCCGGGATCGGGCACTCGAGCGTCTCGCTCGGATACGGCGGGGGCTCCAGACGGCGAGGATGATGTATCTCCAGGCGGTGTGGCTGGCCAAGTCGGGCAGCTCGAACGCGCTCGAGGCCAGCTACGCCAAGATGTACAGCCCGCCGGTGGTCCTACAGGCGGTGGCGGCCGCGCTCGACATCGCCGGCGAGGCCGGCGTTCGGAACGACGCGATGCTGGAGAAGCTCTACCGGGACGTCAAGATCCTCGACATCGGTGAAGGCACCCAGCAGGTCCAGCGGGTGGTCGTCGCCCGTCGGCTCGTCGACTTCCCCCGCGACGACTGATCGGGGGAGCACGACTGATCGGGGGAGCAGAGCCCGTCAGACCTGCTCGTGGCGACGACGGCTCACAACGGCTGGCCGTCGGCGTCGACGAAGTGGTCGAGCAGGTGGCCGTTCGCCCGCAGCACGGCCAACTCGTGATCCTCGAGGCCGGCGACCTCGCGCCAGACGTCGTCGTTGGCGGCGCCGAACGGGCACAGGCCCTCGTGGCGCATCTCGGGACCGTCCCAGCGCCACAGGTGGCTGGGATAGTCGTGCCAGCCGACCTCGTCGCTGCCGTTGCGGCGGAAGAAGCCGCGGGCCCGTAGCTGGGGATCATCGGCGGCATCGGCGTCGTCGAGGACCGGTCCCGCGATCACGCCCTCGGATTGGCATCGGCGGGTCACCTCCCACCGGTCGAGGGGCGCCGTCCACTCGGCGAGCCGCTCGTCGAGCTCGTCGTGGTGGCGGCGTCGGCCGGCGGCGGTGGCGAAGCGTTCCTCGGCGGCCCAGGCCGGGGAGCCCATCGCCCGCTGGAGGCCCACCCAGGCCTCGTCGTGGTCGACCGACAGAACCACCCATCGATCCTCACCAGCGCACGGGTAGGCGCCCTGGGGCGCGTCGGTGAGGTGCCGGTTGCCGGGAGGGGGGAGCGGCTCGCCCCGGCGGCCAGCGTCGACCAGGTACTCGCCGACCAGGTTCAGCATGTTCTCGCCCTGGGCCAGCTCGACCAGCTCACCGACGCCGAGCCTCCGGCGGCGACGGAGGGCGGCCAGGACGGCGAACGCTCCGGCCGCGCCGCTGGCCGTGTCCATGTGGTAGACGGGGCCGGTCAAGGTCTGGTCGCCGTCGGTGTAGCCCCGCAGCGAGGTCAATCCGCAGAGCGCCTCGAAGTTGGCCCCGAAACCCACGTACGACGAGCGGGGTCCGGTCAGGCCGAGCGCCGGCATCCGCAGCATGATCAACCGGTCGTTGCGCTCGTGGAGCTGTTCCCAGCTCAAGCCCAGCTTGTCCATCACCCCGACGGCGTTGTTCTCCACGAGTACGTCCGACCTCTCGATCAGCCGGAGGAAGGCCTCCCGCCCCTCCGGTCGGAGCAGGTCGACGGTGGCCGACCGCTTGTTGCGGGCGTGGATGTTGAAGAAGGCGTTGCGGTTCCAGGGACGCTCGCCCGTCTCGTCGTCGGGATAGGCGCACAGCCACCCGAGCGCATCGAGCTGCTCGCGCGGTGGGCGAGGTAGCGCGCCGCGGGTGCCGTTGTAGATACGGGCGTCCTCGACCCGGATCACGTCGGCGCCGAGGTCGCCGAGCAGCATCGTGGTGTAGGGGCCGGCCCACACCATCGTCAGGTCGAGCACCCGAATCCCCTCGAGCGGCAACGTGGGCCCCGAGTTCGACGACACAGCACTCGACGACACGGCGCTGGTCGACGGCCCCTGTGGTGACACCGGTCGAGGTGTGGGGGCCGGGCCCCGCAGTTCGGCTCGGACCTCGTCGTCGTGCTGACCCAGCAGCGGGGCGGGGCGAAGGGCGCCGGTGACGCCGGCGAAGCGGATCGGCCGGCCCGGCTGCACCACCGATCCGGCTGCCGGGTGATCGACGGTGAGGAAGACGTCGCGTTGGCGGAACTGCGCATCGGTCAGGACCTCCGGTGCCGAACGCACCGCGGTCAGTGGCCAGTGGTGGGGCTGGGCCTCGGCCATGGCCTGCTCGGTGGTGCGGTCAGACAACCAGGCGTAGAGCGCCCCGTCGACCAGGTCCGGCACCTCGGGTTCGGTCACCCAGGCCGGATCGGCGAAGAGCTCGGCCAGCGACGGATCGCCCAGCGCGGCGACGAGCCGATCGGCATAGGGAGGAGGCGTTGCGATCTGGAGCCAACCGTCGGCGGCCGGGTAGATCCCGGTGGGGAGCAGGCCCTTGGCGCCAGCGGGGTTCCGCCCGACGATGCGTCCGTTGTAGAGATACTGCTGGAGGAACACCATGCGGCGATCGATCGACCCGGCCTGGGTCTCGAAGTTGGCCACGTCGACGTGGAGCCCGAACCCGCTCTGCTCGGCCACCGCCAGCGCGGCCAGGGTCGCGACGGCGGCGACCGTGCCGCACTGGTAGCTCACGAGGTGACCGGCCAGCTTGAGGGGCTCCCGCTCGGCCACACCGGTGGCGTGCATCGGGCCGCCCATGGCGTAGTGGACGATCTCGGCGCCCCGGTGACCAGCGTCGACATAGGGCCCGTTCTGCCCGAAGTCGGTGATGCCGGTCACGACGAGGGCGGGCTGAACCTCCCGCAACGAGTCGGCATCGAGCCCCTCGGGGGCTTCGCCCGGCGTGAACGAGTGGAGCACCACGTCGGCTCGGGTCGCGAGCTCGACCACGAGCGCCCGATCCTCGGCCTCGGTGGCGTTGGCGACGACGGACCGCTTGTGGGCGTTGAGGTGGAGATGGAGCGCGCTCTGCTCGACCACGGGCTCGCCGGGGTCGACGCCGGGGAACGGCCCCCATCGGCGGACGACATCGCCGGTTGGGGGCTCCACCTTGATCACGTCGGCACCGGCCAGGGCGAGGAGGCGCCCCGCGTAGGCTCCGGCCACCCCGCCGGTCAGTTCCACCACCCGCACGCCGTCGAGCGGAGCCGCCGGTTCCGTCCCGTCCCTCATGGATGGGGACACTACTGGTTGTGCCTCGTCCGGCGCCTCAGCTGCTTTCCTCAGTTTTGATCGTGAGGTGGCCGATGTAAGCCGCATGAGTCGATGCCGACGTGGTATGCGACGCGCTTGGTGGTGGTCAGCCGGCCTGCTCCTCGCCGTCGTGGGTTGTGGCGGGGTGAGCGCAGATCTGGCGAGCGACGGCCAGGATGCGGTGCTGCCGTTCAGCGACGAGCCGGTGGTGGTTCAGGTGGCGGGATCCGGTACGGCGACGCCAGCTCTCGAGCTCCTAGCGGCGCAGTTCACACGATCCCACCCGCACGTGACGTTCGAGTTCGGTTCGGGCACGAACTCGGGCGGCGGTGTTCGGGGCGTGGCCGAGGGCACCCTCGACCTGGCGGTGGCCAATCGCCCCCTGAAGCCGGAGGAGGAGGCGTTGGGCGTGGGGTACCACCCCTTCGCCCGCGACGCGATGGTGTTCGCCGTCAACGAGCCCAATCCGGTCGCCGCCGTCTCGTCCGAGGAGATCCGTTCCCTGTACCGAGGCGACGTGACCGACTGGGGCGAGTTCGGTGGGGAGTCGCTGTCGGTGATCCTGCTCGGTCGGGATCAGGACGAATCGGCGACCAAGTTGTTCTTCAACCCGATCATGGACGGACAGGAGCCGTCGCCGGCCATGGCGGTCCTCGCCAGATCGAGCGAGATGGTGGAATCGCTGGGCTCCACGCCCGGCTCGGTGGGGTTCACGACCCTCGGCTCCCTGGTGGTGGCCGACGCCACCGGGGTGCGCACGCTGACGCTCGACGGCGTCACCCCGTCGCCATCCACCGTGGCCGATGGGAGCTATCCGTGGGTGATGACGTTCGCCGTCGTCACCGGCCCCGACGGGCCGTCATCGGTGGTGTCGGAGTTCGTCGACCACGTCACCACTCCGGAGGCTGCAGAGCTCCTGGCCGAGAACGGGTATGGGTCGGCTTCCTGAGGTCGACTCGCTTCGCTTCCGGCTGACGGCCGGTCTCGTCGCGGTCGCCGTCGTCACCGCAGCGAGCATCGCCGTGCTCGGTGAAGTCGCGGTGGCCAGGATGACCGACGACCTGCTCGTCGATCAGGCTCAGGCGGTCGCCGACAGTGCGACTGGACGCCTCGAGGATCGTCGCCGGGCGAAGGAGGTCTTCGCACAACTGCTCGCCAACGACCCGGACCTCGTTCGGGCTGTGGCCAGTCGTGACGAGCAGGAGGTGGCGGCGGTCGTGGTGCCGATGCGGGCGAGGTTGGATCTCTCTCGGGTGGCGGTGTTCGACCTCGACGGCGATGTGCTCCTGGCGCTGGCGCCGGGGCTCGGGGAGCCGAGCACGGCGTTGATCGGTGCTGCCCGGAGCGGTCTGCTCACGAGCCGGCTCGCCGCGACCGACGGTGGCCTCCTCATCGAGGCCATCGCCCCGGTGAAGGACGAGTCCGGGATCATCGGCGCCATGTCGGTCGGTGTGCTGCTCGACGACTCGTCGCTCGGCGAGCTGGCGGCAGACGACGATCACGAGTTCGTGGTGGTCTCGGGCGGTCTGATCGCCGCGTCGACAGCCCCATCGGCCCGGAGCCAATTGCCACCCGCCGCCCACGACGTGAGCGGCAACCCCAGGATCGAGATGGGCGGGGTCGAGTACGTCGTGGCTGCCGATGCCATCCAGGGTGGGATGTTGCTCGTGCTGGCGCCCGCAGCGGAGGTCCGGGCCGCCCAGTCCGATCACCGGCTCAGCCTGATCGTCGGTGCGGTGCTGATCGCCATCGTCTGCGGGGCGATCGGTGTGATCCAGGCCCGGCGCCTGTCGAGGTCGATCGACGCCGTCAGTGTCGCCGCGACCCGGATCGGGGGCGGCGACTTCGACCAGTCGATCGAGCCATCCGGGATCGACGAGATCGACGATCTCGGTCAGGTCATCAATCAGCTTGCCGCCGACGTGCAGGACCGGATGCACGAGCTCGCACACCAGGCGCTCCACGACCCGCTGACCGGGCTCGCCAACCGCACGCTCTTCGCCGACCGCCTCGGTCACAGCCTCCAGCGGCGCGGGGCGGAGGTGTCGGTGCTGTTCATCGATGTCGACGACTTCAAGGAGATCAACGACACGCTCGGACATGGTGCCGGCGACTCGCTCCTCGTCGAGCTGGGGAACCGGCTGGTCGGCCTCACCCGCAGGAGCGACACCGCCGCCCGTCTCGGGGGCGACGAGTTCGGCATCCTCCTCGACGATCCGGGGATCGATCCGCAGGCCGTCGCCGAACGGGTCCTCGATGGCCTCACCAGGCCGTTCACCACCACCGACAACACCGAGATCACCGTCACCGTCAGTATCGGCATCGCGGTCGGTCTCGCCGCCGACGACGCCGAGGCGGTGCTCCGCAATGCCGACACGGCCATGTATGTCGCGAAGAAGGAGGGCAAGAATCGGTGCGTGGTGTTCGAGACCGAGATGCATCTCGACCTCGTCGAGCGCATCCAGCTCAAAGCAGAGCTCGCACGAGCGATCGACGATGAGCAGCTCCTGCTCGAGTACCAGCCGATCGTCGGGTTCCCGGACCTCGAACAACGGGGGACAGAGGCCCTCCTCCGTTGGAACCACCCGACCCGCGGTCGGGTCCCGCCCGACACGTTCATCCCACTCGCCGAGGAGTCGGGGCTGATCGTGGATATCGGCCGGTGGGTGCTGCACCACGCGTGCGCGGATGCCATGACGTGGCAGCAACCCGGCCGTCCGATCGGGCTCAGCGTCAACGTGTCGGCCCGCCAGTTCCACGACGAGGCGCTGGTCGGCGACGTCCAGGACGCACTCGCCGTTTCCGGACTCGACCCCCGCCTCCTCACCGTCGAGATCACCGAGACCGCGCTCATGAACGACATCCACAGCGCCTCGACCACGACCCAGCACCTGAAGGCACTCGGGGTTCGGGTCTCGCTCGACGACTTCGGCACCGGGTACAGCTCGCTCAACTACCTGCAGCAGTTCGACGTCGACGAGATCAAGATCGACAAGTCGTTCATCACCCGGCTCAGCCAGCCCGGCACCGACCCGTCGCTGCTGCACTCCGTCATCCGGATGGCGGAGGCGCTCGATGCCGAGACCGTCGCGGAAGGCATCGAGGATCCCGAGCAGCTCGACACGCTCAACGACATCGGCGTGACCATGGGCCAGGGCTTCTACCTCGCCCGGCCCGCTCCGGCCGATACCGTCTACACCAAGCCAACCGCCCCCTACACCAAGCCAACTGCTCCGTCGACCGCCCGTGTGGCCGCGGAGCGGACAGCATCGCCCACCACCACTCGACCCTGACCCACCTCGTGTCGTCGTGACCGGTCAGCGGCCAGCTTCGAGCTCGGCGAGCACGTCGTCGAGCAGCCCGCTCGCCCCGAACCGGAACCTCGCCGGCGAGACCCACGCCGGACCCAGCCGCTCGTCGGCGAGGTCGAGGTAGACCGTCGCCTGGTCGACGGTCCGGATACCACCGGAGACCTTCAACCCTCCGGTTCCGGCCTCCGCCAGGACATCGAGGAGGACGGTCGCCGCCTCGGGCGTCGCCGAGCGGGGGGTCTTCCCGGTGGACGTCTTCAGGAAGTCGGCCCCTGACGCCATCGCCACCTCGGCGGCCGACCGGATCAGCCGCTCATCGGCCAGCTCACCGGTTTCGAGGATGACCTTCAGTACCCCGGGCGGCTCGACGACCTGCCTGGCGGCGGTCACCACGGCCGCGGCGGTGTCGAGGTCGCTGTCGACGATCGCCCGCCACGGAAGGACGACGTCGACCTCGGTGGCGCCACCGGCCAGGATCCGGTGGGCGTCGTCAACCGCCCGCTCGGGATCCGCGGCCCCGTCGGGGAAGTTCGCCACCGCGGCGACGGCGACCGCCGAGTCTGCCAATCGCTCGACGGCCTGCGCCACGAACCGCGGCCACACGCACACCGCGGCCACCGCACCGTACGGCGTGACTGCAGCGTCGCACAGGCGGTCGATGTCGTCTGGCTGATCCGCCTCACCGAGGCTCGTCAGATCGATCAGCGGCAGGATCCTGCCCGGCGGGCTCGTCGCAGTGGTCATGGGTGAAGTCTGCCCCGCCCGGCTAGCGGCGGCTCCACGCCACGACGGCGATGCAGACGGCGACGATGCCGGCCAGGACCTGCCCGCCCTTGGCGATGAGGTTCACGTCGACGGTCGGCTTCCATGCCACGGCACCGTCGCGCACCTCGTAGACGCCGACGGGGACGGCGCCGAGACCGAACCCGGTGCCGAAGCCGCTGCCCTTGTTGTGCTCATCGTCGGTGCCTTCACCGCCGCCGCCGCCGGCGCCGCCGGCCACCCGGGCGACGGGGATGATCGTCACACCAGCGGTCTCGTACGCTTCGCCGAAGACGCGTCGCACCGTGAGGGCGTCGCGAGTGCCGCGGATGCTGTCGAACACCGACGTGTTCATGTCCTCTGCCAGTTCGGTCATGAGGTCTCCTCCAACTCGTCTCCCGCCCATCGTCGTCGACCGGTGGCTCGGGCGGCAGGGTCGAAAGGCCCTCCGATCGTCGTCGGCGGTTGCCGCAACGGCCCCGACAATCGCTGCCCGAACGGGTTGCGTCGGCGGCGAAAGGCCGCAACGCTGGCGCCGTGGTCGACCCGTCATCGATAGCAACCTCCTGGAGCGAGGCGCTCTGGCAGTCCGTGCTGACCACCGCCGCCGATCCGATCGTCGTGATCGACCAGGGGGGAACGATTCAGCTCGTCAACCCGGCGACGTCGAAGCTGTTCGGCTATCGCGAGGACGACCTGGTCGGCTCGAACGTGCGGGTGCTCATGCCCGAGCCGTACCGGAGCGAGCACGACCACTACCTCCAGCGCTACCTCGAGACCGGCGAGGGCCACATCATCGGCGTCGGCAGGGAGGTCGAGGCTCGCCGGTCCGACGGGTCGACGTTCCCCATCGCCCTCGCCGTCAGCGAGGTCGTCTCCGCCGACGGGCGGCTCTTCACCGGCATCATCCACGACCTCACGAGGCGGCAGGAGTCGGCGAACGAGCTCCGACGCGCCAACGAGCACCTCGAGGCCCGGGTGGCGGAGCGCACCGCCGAGCTCGAGCGCTCGATGGTGGAGTTGGCCCGCTCGAACCGGGATCTGGAGCAGTTCGCCTACATCGCCTCTCACGACCTGCAGACCCCGCTGCGGAACGTCCGCCAGGGACTCGAGCTCCTCGACGAGCACCTCGATGCCACGATCGGCGCCGGTTTCGACGACGAGGCGATCGAGCTGCGCGATCTGACGATCGATGCCGTCGGCACGATGGAGGACCTGATCCGGGGCCTCCTCTCGTACTCGCGGGTCCACCGCAGCGCCCACCCGAGCACCGCCGTCGACCTCACCGCCGTCACCGCCGCCGTGATCCGCCAGCTCCAGTCCGAGATCCACGACGCCGGCGTGTCGATCGTCGTCGACGAGCTCCCCACGATCACCGGTGACGAGACCCAGCTCCGTCAGCTCTTCCAGAACCTCGTCCAGAACGCCATCACGTACCGGGCGGACAGTCGTGACCCGACGATCCAGATCGGCGCCGTGCCGTCGGAGCAGGGCTGGCTGATCGCGGTGACCGACAACGGGATCGGCGTCGACGTCGACCAGCACCAGCGGATCTTCGAGCTGTTCCGACGGGGTCATCCCGGCTATGGGGGCGTCGGGATCGGCCTCGCGCTCTGCCAACGGATCGTCGAGCGGCACGGCGGCACGATCTGGGTCGACTCCCTGCCAGACCACGGCGCCACGTTCACCTTCACCCTGCCGATCGGCGACGCGGCGGGGGCGGAGCGCGGGGCCGCCGCACCGTGAGATGATCGGCCCCGACGACGTCCGGCTGCTGCTGGTCGAGGACAACGAGCTCGATCGGCGGGCGATAGTCCGTCAGCTCACCCGGCTCGCCGACGTCAGCTTCCAGATCGTTGTCGCCTCGACCCTCGACGAGGCGCTCCACGCCTGCCGCCAGGAGCGGTTCGACTGCGTACTGCTCGACCTGACGCTGCCCGACTCGACGGGACTCGCATCGGTCGACGCCATCCTCGACCAGCCCGACGCCGGCCCGGTGATCGTGCTCACCGGCCTGGAGGACCCGACGGTGGCCGTCGAAGCGGTTCAACGGGGAGCGCAGGACTATCTGACGAAGCATCGGCTCGACCCGGAGGTGATCTCGCGGGCGGTTCGCTATGCGATAACCCGGCACCGCAACGACTCGGAGTTGCGCTCGACCCAGGAGCTCCTCAACGTGATGCACGACCGGGAGCGGATCGCCCGGGACCTCCACGACACGGTGATCCAGCACCTGTTCGCCACCGGCATGGGGCTGCAGGCGCTCGCCAACCGAACCGCGGAGCCGGCCACGAAGAACCGGCTCGTCGAAGCCGCCGGCGAGATCGACGTTGCGATCAAACAGCTCCGAGAGGCGATCTTCGGGCTGCAGACCGGTACCGAGGTGAGCGTCGCCGACGAGCTCGTCCAGGTGGCGGAGGCCCACGCCGACGCGCTCGGGTTCCGGCCGACCATCCGGGTGGTGCCCGGGGTCGACCGGATCGGGTCGACGCTCCGCCACGAGTTGATCGCCACCGTCACCGAGGCCCTGTCCAACGTGGCCCGCCACGCTGGCGCAACCGCGGCACAGGTCATCGTCGATCTCGACGGCGACGAGATCACCGTCCACGTGGTCGACAACGGCCGCGGGTTCGACCCCGACGTCGGGCCGTCGATCGGTCGGTTGGACGGGCAGGGCCTGCGGAATCTGGAGCGTCGGGCGGCCGAGCTGTCGGGCGGACTCTCGGTTGGGCCGGGCCCGGGCGGCGGCACGAGGCTCATCTGGCGGGCCAGGACCGGCCCGGCCGGTTGACCGGAGCCGTCAGCGGAGTTCCGCGCAGGGCGCTTCGCTCATCGGTCGCTGAACGGGCCAGCCCGACGAAGGGCGGAATCGCCCGACAGGTAGAAGCGGACCGACTCCCAGGACAACACCAGGTCGCGGTCGATGCGGATCGACGGTCGCACGGGCTCGGTGGCTGGCGTCCGATCGCGGTCCTGCAGCACCGCGCCGACCGCAGCGGCGACCGAGTCGGTGATCGACCTGGTCGTGTCGACGGCGGCCGCCTCCGGCCACGGCTCGAATCGGTCGTGGAGGAAGCGGGCGATCTCGGGGGTGGCGTCGGACGGGTCGTGGACCGCAGCCATCCGGCGGGCGATGCGCTCCTGGGCCACCTCGAGGGGGGCGTCGCAGCGGAGCTCGGTCAGGTTGGCGGCTCCCGCCTCGGCGACCGCCCTCGCCTGGCGGCGGTGGGCGTCGGTGGCCCACGTGGCGTCGAGCACGACGCTCTGGCCCCGGGCCAGGAGACCGCGGGCCTCGTCGAGCAACTCGGCGTAGACGCGGTCAGAAACGGCCGGCCGGTACAGGCCCTCGCCCGGTGGATCGAAGACGTGTCGACCGGGCTCGATACCCGCGATCATCCTGCGCACCTCGTCGCTCCGGAGCCAGATGGCCCCGAGCCGGGCCGCCAGGCCCTCGGCGACGGTGCTCTTCCCCACCCCAGCCCCGCCGCCGACCACGATGAGCCTGACCTGTCCGACCTCGAGGTGCTCCAACACCAGCCGGTGGTGGGCCAGCGCCTCCTCGGCCGCGCCGACATCGCCCTGCTGGCAGCGGATCGCTGCGACCTTCGCCCGGACGTGGGCCCGGTAGGCCACGTAGTGGTGGGCGAGGGTGGCCGGGTGGTGCTCGCCGGTGAACTCGGCGTAGGCCCGGATCAGTGTCGCCGCGGCCCGGGGCCCGGCGAGGCGGCGGAGATCCATCGCCAGGAACGCGACGTCGAGGAGCACGTCGGCGATGCGGTAGTCGTCGCGGAACGCGAGGCAGTCGATGACCCTCGGACCGTCGGGTAGGCAGAAGACGTGCTCCGCCCGCAGATCGCCGTGGCCGTCGCACACCCGACCCTCGGCGATTCGTTCGGCGAACAGCGTCTCCCGACCCCGCAGGTAGTCGGCTACGAGCGCCTCGACCCGCTCGACGTCGGCCGCTGGGAGGACGGTGCCGGCGAGCGGCGCAATGGCTGCGGCGTTGTCCGCCCAGTTGGCCCGGAGGCGGTCGGTCGTCGCCATCCACGCATCGGCCCCGGTGACCGGTGGTTGCCTGGCGTGGAACGACGCGACGAGCCGAGCCGCATCCACGATGTGCTGCTCGAACCCGGGGTCGTCGACGAGCCGGTCGAGCTGACGGTCGGCGGGGAGGCGGCGCATCACGATCAGCCGATCGGCGAGCTCGCCATCCTCGATGACGTCGGCGGTGCCGAGGTGGACGTCCGGGGAGATCCTGCGGTTCAGCACGTGCTCCCGCTCGGCCTCGGCCAGCCGATCCTGGCGCTCGACGAACGACACGAAGCCAACGTCGACCGGCCTGAGCCGCTTGTACACCCGGTCGGGGGTGAAGAGCAGGTGGGAGATGTGGGTCTCGAGCGCGCCGATCGGGCCGATGGGATCCGTCATGACCGGATCGTGACCCGGTCGCCGGTGACTGCGGTAGGGGCGAAGGACACGTTCAGGGGATCACGTCGCCCCGGCGGCACCCGTCGTGTCCGGCTCCGGCGACCAGCCCCGCAGCAGGTACCAGCCGGCCCCCGCCAGCAGCGCAACCGACAGGCCGACGGTGTAGTGGCCGAGCTCGGCGTAGCTGCGGACCGCCACCACGAGACCTGACACCAGGCCGCCGGCCGCCCCGAAGCCGCTCATGGCCAGATCGGCCGCACCCTGCACGCTGACCCGCTGCTCGATCGGGAACGACTCGGTCAGCAGGCTCGAACCGGCGATCACGCCGAACCCCCATCCGAGGCCGATGAGGAAGTTGCCGACGGTCACCCCGGTCGCGTGCTCAGCGGAGGTGTGGGCCGCCGCTTCGGCACCGATGATCAGCATCACCGCGGCGACCCCGATCATGGGGAGCCGCCCCAGCCGGTCCGACAACATGCCGATCAGCGGGGAGAACGCATACATGCCGAGGATGTGGATGGTCATCATCAGCCCGATGGTGGCTTGCGACTGGCCACCCTCGTCCATGTGGAGTGGGGTCATCGTCATCACCCCCACCATCACCACCTGCGAGGTGATCATCGCCGCCACCGCCAGCCGGGCCCGTGGGCTGGCCAGGATCAGCCCCGCCGCCCGTCGCAGCTCGGCCCGCCTGGTCTCGGCCCGGGGCCCGGGGTTGAGGCCGCCGGCGACCACCAGCGGGTCGGGCCGGAGCTGGGTGTGGACGATCACGATGGCCACCCCGAACACGAGGAACGAGAGCAGGTACGGGCCGCCGAGGGCCGGGAGCCCGACGGCGGCGGCCACACCGGTGGCCAGCGCCAGCGCCACGTAGGAACCGCTGGCGGAGCCGATGGTGGTGGCCCACACGATGAAGCCGATCGAACGGGCCCGCCGCTCCTCGTCGGCGAGGTCAGCGGCGGCGTAACGGGCGGCCAGGTTGCAGGCGTTACCGGTGCCGATCAGCATCACCCCGAGCAACAGCAACGGGTAGAACGACAGCACAGCCGATCCGAACGCAGCGATCGCGCCGACGCCAGCGACCACATAGCCCCACCGCAGTCCCGGTCGCCGGCCGTTGCGGTACATGTAGCTGGCCAACGGGAAGGAGGCGGCGCTGGTGCCGACCGAGAGCATCGCGGCGGCCAGACCGGCGAGGGTGGCGCTGCCGGTGATGTCCTTGGCCAGGAGGGCCGCCGGGATGTAGCCGGCCACGAGGCCCATGCCGCCGAAGACCTGGCTGCTCATCAGGACCCGCAGGGTCCTGAGCTGGATCCGCTCCCGCTCGTCGGGGGTCGCAGCGGTGAGGACGGCCTCGTCGAACGGCCCCTCGGACGAGATTTTGGTCATGGCGAACGCTACCTCAGCGGTTCGGTCAGCCCCAGCTGGCGCCGCCCCCCAGCTCGTTCGGCGAGGGCGCCGGCGGGCTGGTCGACCGTTGGAGGCCGCTCAGCCTCCGTCTGCGCCCGACGTCGGCGGTTCGGTCTCGTCCGTGGTGGTCGCAGGGGCCTCGGTGGTGGCCGAGGTGGGGGGTGAGGTGGTCGACGTCGACGATGCCGCGGTCGGCGACGTCGTGGCCGTCTGCGCTGCCCGCCCGATCTCGAGCACGATCTCGGTACCCGGTTCGACCTCGCCGCCGCCGGCCGGCCGCTGGGCCACCACTCTGCCCACGGTCGGGCTGTCGGCGTCGACGTCGACCGGTTCGACCCGCACCCGGAAGCCGGCATCGCCGAGGATGCGCTCGGCGTCGGCCTGCAGTTCGTCGGTCACCGACGGCACGGTCGCCGAGCCGGGCGTCGACTCCTCGCCCGCGGCGCCACCCGCATCGGCTGCGGGCGCCGCCGGCGCGGCGCTGGTCGTCGGCTCCTCGGCGTCGTCGGCCGTCTCGGCGCCGCCGCCCAGATCGACCTGGCTCGAGATCACGATCGCCGCCAGGCCGAGCAGGGTCAGGACCAGCACCGACACGAGCACCTTGAACGGGAGCGAGAAGCGCTGACCGGGCGCAGCCGGGCCGGTTGGAGCGGCGGCGACCCGATCGGGCTCCTGGTCGGGGTGCATCCACGGCGGCATCGCCTCGGTCCGGTCACCGGCGACAGCCATCGCGGCTGTCATGGCCGCAGTGGGCGCGTCGGCTGCCGGTGCCGCGGCTGCCGGTGCCGCGGCGGGCGGCGCCGTCGCTCGACCGCCACCGCCATGGCCGTGAACCCGCTCGCCTCGGGCCAGTCGTTGCAGGTCCACCCGGAGGTCGGCCGCCGTCCGGTACCGGGCGTCGGGATCCTTGGCCAACAACGTGTCGATCACGCGGTCGGCATCGCCGGCGAGCTCGGGTCGGACGGTGCTCGCCCGGGGCGGTGGCTCGCTCACGTGGAGCTGAGCGACCGCCACCGGCGTGGCGCCGGAGAACGGTGGCCGGCCGGTGAGCATCTCGAACAGGACGACACCGAGCGAGTAGAGGTCGCTCCGGGGGTCGAGCGGGTGGCCTTGCGCCTGCTCGGGTGAGGAGTAGCGGGGGGTGCCCATCACCATGCCGACCTCGGTCAGGCCCTCGTCGCCCGTCAACGCCCGTGCGATCCCGAAATCGGTCACCCTGGTCCGCCCGTCGGTGCCGAGGAGGATGTTGGAGGGCTTGACGTCACGGTGGATCGTCCCGTGGCGATGGGCGAAGTCGAGGGCATCGGCGACCTCGGCTGCGATCCGGCAGCCGTCCTCAACCGGCAGTGCGCCGCGTTCGGCGAGCCGCTCGGCCAGCGTCGACCCGTCGACGTGCTCCATCGCGATGTAGTAGCGCCCGCCGTCGACGCCCGAGTCGTAGATGGCGACGATGTTCGGGTGGCTCAGCCCGGCCGCCGACCGCGCCTCCCGTTCGAACCGGGCGACGTGGGTCGGGTCGTCGACCTGTCGGTCAGCGAGCACCTTGAGCGCCACCGGTCGATCGAGGACCGTGTCGAGCGCGAGGAACACGTCGGCCATGCCGCCCCGGGCGATTCGACGCTCGATCCGGTAGCGGCCGGCGACGATGGGCGATGATGCTGCTGGTGAGTCCGTCATTGCTGTCCGAGGGGTTCGATCCGTCGGTCAGTGTAGGGCGGCCTCGCTGACAGCGGCCCAGAGCCGTTGGAGGGACGACACCATCAGTGGATCGACCTGGGTGGGATAGGAGGCGAGGCCGGCGATCAGCAGCCGGCGGTTCCGGTCCAGCCACACGAACTGGCCGTGGATGCCGAGCATCGCCCCGATGCCGTTCGCCGGGTCGAGCACCCAGGTCTTGTTGTGGTACTCGGCGCCGGGGAACATCTCGGCGTAGTCGCTGGCGGCGAACGCCGCCGCCCGGTCGGGGGAGTGTCGGAACGTCCCCGAGACCCATTCGGCAGGCACGATGGATTCGCCGGCCAGGTTCCGGCCGTCGTCGAGGTGGAGCAGGGCCCAGCGGGTCAGGTCGCGGAGCGTGAGATTGAGGTGGCCCTCGACGATCGGGTGCCCGTGGGCGTCGGTGTTGAGGAGCACGTCGGCCTCGGCCCCGATGCGGGCCACGAGGAGCTCCTCGTACAGCTCGGCCGCAGATCGACCGGTGGCCGAGGTCAGGCAGGCCGGCAGCAGGTTGGTCAGATACGAGGCGTAGTTGAACACTGCCGCCGGCGGGCCGGCGCGGCGGGTCAACTCGGCGGTGACGAAGCCGAGTGCGCCGGCTGCGCCCTCGGTCGGGCCGAAGTAGCCGACTGCATCGGCGTAGCGCCAGTACATCGAGTCGGGGTCCTCGTAGTGCTCCTCGGTGGCCAGCCCGGTCGCCATGTCGAGCACGTGCTGCACCGTCACGCCCGCCCACGCGTCGAGGTCGGCCACGGCCGGAACGAGCTCCCGTACCTGGGTGTCGACCGCCAACCAGCCCCGGTCCACGGCTGTTCCAACCGCCATCGTGGTCAAGGTCTTCGTCACCGAGTGGACGAGGTGGTGGTCGGTCGGGCCGAAGCCGTTGCGGTACGTCTCGTATCGGATCCCGCCGTCGGCCCACACGAGCAGGCCGTCGATCGCCAGTCGTCGATCGAGGAACTGGCTTCCGCCCATCGGGCGTCCGGTCAGCGGGTCCTCGATCGTGAGGCCGTCGACGTCGAGGTCGGGGCCGTGTCCGAGATCGAGCACGGGTCCCGCCCGTTCGAGCACGACCGTGGGCATCCGCTCGGCCGTGGTGAGTTGGCCACGGGCCAGGAACTGGGGTTGATCCCACGTCCCCGGCCCGTAGCCGAGCTCGTCAGCCTCGGTCGCCGTGGGCTCGATCCACCGCATCGACCGGGTCGCAGCCGCTCAGGCCGTCGCCGCCGATCCCGCTGCCGGCTCCGCCGCCGGATCGTCGCCGTGGGGGAGCAGATAGGCGATGACGGTCGCCACCGCAGCAACCCCGAGCACGATGAGGGCCCGCCAGTAGAACTCGCCGTGCGCCCCGAGGAACGCGTAGTACAGCGCCAACACCGACAGGATCGCCCCGGCAGCCGACGCCGCCAGCATCCACTTGCCGAAGAGCTGCTCCTCGTTGGGCCGGAAGAGGCGGTTGAAGAACGCCAGCAGGTTGAACGCGGCGTACATCAGGATCCACACGTAGGCACCGGAGAAGATCCAGTTGACCACGTCGGCCGAGAACAACGACAGGATCGTCGACAGCACGGCGAAGAACACGATGGCCACGACCGGGGTGTGCCAACGGCTGTGGAGCGACGCGAACGGCTTCGACACCTGTGGCCCGAAGAACTCGCCGTTGCGGGCGATTCCGAAGATGATCCGTGGGATCGCAGCGAACGCCACCGACATCGAGCCCAGCGTTGCGAAGACCGACGCCAGCGCCATCAACCCTCGCCCGAACCCGCCGAAGAACTCCTCACCGACCGCCAACTGCGGGCAGTTGCCGTCGCAGCCGGCCGCGCCGAGACCGACCTCGGCCCAGGTCCCGCCGGAGGCCGGCGAGGTCCCGGCCACCCCGAGACCCATGACCCACGAGGTGAGCAGGATGATGATCAGGCCGTAGATGATCCCCCTCGGCATCGCCCGCCGGGGCTCACCGACCTCCTCGGTCAGCGAGCAGACGAACTCGATGCCGACGAACGTCCAGAACGCGAGCACCAGGCCACCGGCCAGCAGACCCTCGGTGCCGAACCAGTCGAACAGCCCGGCGGCGCCGGTGTTCAGGTTGTCCGACGACCAACCGCCCTGATCCCCGATGCCGAGGAACCCGGCCAGCCCGAAGATCCAGCGGATCACGAGCATCCCGCCCAGGAGCACCAGGTTGACCCACGCCGCGATCCTGATCCCCAGCACGTTCGGGATGACCGCGCCGATGGCCATGATCACGATGAACCAGTTGAGACCGGCGTCCATGTTGAACAGGGCCTGGAGCCCGAAGCCTCCCGCCGCCGTCTCACCCGGACCGACCAGCACGAACATGCCCACGAACGTGAGCCCGAGGAAAAGCCCGATCAGCCGTCCGATCTGTCCCCCGAACACGTCCCGGCCGTACTCGTAGATCGCGCCGGCGCGAGGCCATCGCACCGCGAGCTCCGCGGCGCTGAGACCGAGCAACAGGTTGATGATGAAGGCGATGACGATCGCCACTGCGAACGACATGCCCAATGTGAAATAGCCGACGAAGTCGCTGACCAACGTCGTCGATGCCACGACGAGGGCGACGCCGGCGACGAAGATGTCCCGGGTGCCCAGCGCCTTCTCGAGACCGCTGCCCGTGGCCGCGGTCGTGTCCATCGCCATGTTTCCCCCTTGTTGTGTCGTAATCCCGACAGTGGCGGGAAACTACCACCACAACACCGCTCGCGGCGAGGATCGACCCTGGTCAGGGGACCGGTTGTCGAAGGAGCGGGTCAGTGGCAGGTGGTCGAGTTGGAGCCCGGGGGGATGTCCATGGCCGGGCTCCGGTCGAAGAAGCCCGACGGGCGGAGGGTGAAGCCGATGCCGGCGACCGGCATGACCGGCCAGTCCTCCAGGCTCGGCAGGTGGTTGGCCCCCATCACGTACCACACGACCACGTCGGTCGCCTCCACGGGGCGATCGGCCGCCGTCCACTCCTCCAGCCCGGCGCCGCCGGGGTGCTGGTTGGGGTAGGCGCCGGCCGGCCAGCGCTCGTCGGGTTCGTAGGGCGTGACCCACAGGTGCTGCCACATGTAGCCGGCCCGCTGGCGGATCGACGACTCCTCGGTGGCGAACGGCAGCGTGTTCTCGCCGGGCAGCAGCTTGAACCCGGTCGGCGTGCCCGTGTGGTTCGTGCGGCTGGCCGACTCGATCCGCCAGTATCGACCGGCGAACGGATCGATCCGTCGCTTCGCCTGCTGCTCGGTGGCCAGCACCGTGCGCTCGGCGAAGAACGCGTTGCCCCACGGGTTCTCCTCCGCCGGGGCCGGCCGGGTGTTCACCTCGACCACGTTGTTGTCGGTTCCGTCGACCCAGGTGTCGAGGCGGACGCAGAAGAAGTGCTGGTGGTTCGGGGCGTACAGGTGCTCGCCGAGCTTCGTGCCGTACCGGGTCTCCTCACCGTCGTCGAGGCCGCCCGTCGACAGGATCCCGGTCATCTTGATCTCGTACTCGATCCGCCCGTCCTGGTAGAGGTACCAGTAGACGGCGTACTCGTAGTTGCCGACGGTGGCGATGAAGCTCACCACGAGCCGGCGGAGTCGGCGGACCTCGACGTCCTCGGTGCGGAAGTCGGTGTGCTTCCACGAGATCCCGAAGTCCTCCTCGTGGATGCAGATGGCCTGGGGGATCCGGTACAGCTCACCGGCGGCGTCGCAGACGTGGGCGTCGAGGTAGCGGATCTCGCCGAGGCAGTCGCACCCGAGCTCGAGCGAGTTCGCCAGCATCCCGACCCCGTACTCGCCGACGTCGAATGCGTTCTTCCGTGCCTGGGTCTCCGACGGGTCGCCGTAGGGTACGGTCATCTCGCACAGCGAGGCCCGGTACAGCACTGGCCGCACGTCGTCCCCCTCGGTGTAGGTGACCTGGTGCAGCACGAGCCCCTCCCGCGAGGTGAAGCCCACCCGGAGGTCCCACTTCTGCCAGCTCAGACGGTCGCCGTCGACGGTGAAGCTCGGCCCCTCGGGCTGGTTGATGTCGAGCGGCTTGAGGCTGTTGCGGCTCTCACCGGTGAACTGTTGCGACCACTGGCCCGACGGCTCGGCTGCCGGCACCGGCAGCACCCGGCGGTCGTCGATGCGCAACACCTGCATCGCCGCGAGGTCGAACACCACGGTCAGCCCGTCCACGGGCCGGGCGTACTGGTTGTCACCCGGCTGGTCGTGGACCCAGACGAGCGCCCGGATGATGCGGTGGGTCGATTCGAGCTCGTCGCCGTAGTTGCCGGCCGACCACGGGTCGATGCACACGAGCGACGTGTCGGTGATGCCACGCTTGGCCATCGCCGCCTGGAAGCCCGGGTCGTTCTGGATGGCGGCCTCGGCCTCGAGGAACTCGTCGATGATGACCGATGGCTGCACGCCCTCGATCACATCCCACCGCTCGACCGTGCCCGACGTGATCGACGCGATGACCTCGACCGTCGACCCGGTGGCGTTGTCGAGCAGGATCACGTCGGCGGCCCGGTCCACGGCGTCGCCGTCGCGATGGGCGAGCACCACCGCCTTCGGCGGCTCGCGGAGGTCGACCCTGGCGAAGCGCATCCGTTCGCCGAAGCGGTCGTCGGCCTTCGTGATCGCGACGGCGGCGAGGCTCTCCTCCTCGCTGAGCCGGTCGAGCGGATGGGTCGCAGTGGTGGTGGCGCGGTCGGCGAGCTCGGTCATGGTGGTCCCCCGGACGATCGTTGGTGATCTTTGCTCATCCTCCCCCGTCCGCATCGAGGGGGCAAGGGATCAGCCGGCTATCCGGGCTGCGATCCGGTCCCAGCACGCCTCGGCATCGGCGACGTCGAACCAGATGGTCTCGATCCCGCAGGCCTCGGCCCCCTCGACGTTCGTCGGCTGATCGTCGACGAAGACCACCTCGTCGGCGGTGACCCCGAGCTCGGCCAGTGCCCACTCGTAGGCCTTGGCCTCGGGCTTGAGGGCCGGGCCATCGGAGCAGTCGACCACACGCTCGACCTGTTGCAGGAACGGGATGCCGGCGGCCCACTCCGGCCCGTGGAAGGCGGACAGATCGTTGGTGAGGACCGAGATCGACCATCCGAGCCTGCGGGCCTTCGCCACGGTCCGGATGCAGCCCGGCCGGATCATGTCGGCGGTCGGCGGTTCGTACAGCCGCTTCATGAACTCGGCCGTCGTCATCGGTGCACCGACCAGCGTCCCGATCTCCTCGGCCCGGATCGCCCAGTAGTCGCGCTCGGTCACGCCGTCGCCGGCGGCCAGGCGCTGCCAGAGCTCGTCGGTCGAGGGGTCGACCGGGCCCAGCCAGGTGAGGGCGCCGGCGGGCAGCCCGAGCTGGGCCTCGAGCTTCGGGTACAGCTCCACCGGGTTGAGGAGGCAGACGCCACCGAAATCGAGCAGGAGGACCGACGTTCCCATCGACCCGTCGGTAGTCGCTGGGGCCTGGCGCTGCAATTCACCGCTCACCCGTCTCACGGGTCGTGGCCGAGCTGGCGGGAGGCGGTGTCGGCGAAGAATCGGACCGCCTCCACGAACGCCTCGTGCTCGTCGTCGATTCGCGCCGCGGGCCCGACGACGCTCATGGCGGCGATGCAGGTCCCGCTCGCGTCGCGGATCGGGGCGGCGATCGACCAGGCGCCCAGCTCGGACTCCTGGCGGTTCTCGGCGTGACCGAGCCGGCGAACCGTCGCGAGCTCGCGCTCCAGCTCAGCCGTCGACGTGATCGTGTGGGGCGTCAGCGACCGCAGGTCCCAGTCGTGGAGCACCTGGGCCCGCCTGGCTGCGGGCAGGAACGCGAGGAGCACCTTGCCGCTGGCGGTGCAGTGGGCGTCGTTCCGGCGGCCGAGATCCACGAAGAACCGCATCGTCTGCTGGCTGTCGAGCCGCTCGACGTAGACCACCTGTCGCCCGTCCAGCACCCCGACCTGCACCGTCTCGCCGGAGCGGTGGCGCAGCTCGGTCATCGGCATCATCACCGCCTCGTGGAGGCTCCGATGGGTGGGGACGGCGGCCACCATGTCGAACATGGCGAGCCCGAGACGGTACCGGCCGGCATCGCCGTGCTGTTCGAGTAGGCCCTCATCGGCGAGCGTGGCAACGGTGCGGTGAACGGTGGAGGTCGACTGGCCCATCGCCCTGGCGAGCTCCGAGATCCCCCAGTCGGGCTCGTGGCTGGTGAACATCTGCAGAACCCGGGCCGCGTTGGCGACCGACGAGAGACGGTTTCGAGCGATACCGGCACTGTAGTCGCACCGGCCGGGAGTATCCCGCGATGCGGGATCTTGCTGGCTGTGTCAACGGTCATATGGTTGCGTACATCACATGGGGATCCTGCGACTGAGCCACGTCGACATCACGGCGCCCGATCTCGAGCTCGCCACCGCCTACTACACCGAGGTCCTCGGGCTCGACCTCGTCGAGCAGACCGACGACCGGGTCTTCCTCAAGTGCTGGGACGAGCGCGACCACCACTGCCTCGCCATCCGCCACGACGCCCGGGTCGGGATCGACCGCTTCAGCTTCAAGGTCGATCGGGCCGACGACCTCGAGCACTTCGAGCGCCGGATCGAGGCGGCGGGAACACCGGTGCAGCGGGTCGGCGACGGTGAGGAGGTCGGCCAGGGCGAGTCGATCCGATTCGAGGTCCCGTCCGGTCATGAGATGGAGCTGGTGTTCGACGTCGAGAAGGTCGGCGGTCGTCTGCCGCTGACGAACCCGCCGCCGATCGCCCCCGACCTCACCGGGATCGCCCCGCCCCGCATCGATCACGTGCTCGTCCACGCCGAGGAGGTCGCCGAGGCGGCCCGCTTCTTCACCGACGTGCTCGACTTCCGCCTCACCGAGCAGCTCCTCGACGGCGCCGGCCACCAGACGATCGCCTTCCTCGAGCGCTCGGCCAAGCCCCACGACATCGCCTTCGTGCAGGGCCCCAACGGGGCGCTGCACCACTTCTCGTTCTGGCTCGACGACTGGGACCACGTGCGGCGGGCGGCCGACCTGCTCGCCTACCACGGTGTCACGATCGACATCGGCCCCACCCGGCACGGGCTGACCCGCGGCAGCACGATCTACTTCTTCGACCCGATGGGCACCCGCAACGAGGTGTTCTCCGGCGGGTACCGACCCGACCCGGATTTCCCGACGGTCACCTGGACCGACGAGCGCGCCGGTCGCGCCGTGTTCTACTACGAGGGTGTGCTGAACCAGCGGTTCGCCACGGTGCACACGTGATCGGCCCGCCCGAGAGGAGCACCCGATGAGCAGCCCCGGCATCCTCCGTCTCTCCCACGCCGTGGTCCGGGTGCCCGACATCGAGCTGGCCCTCGCCTACTACGCAGAGGTGGTGGGTCTCGTCGTCACCGGCCGCGACGGGGTGGGTACCGCCGAGGAGCGGGCGTACCTCAAGGCCTGGGACGAGCACCAGCACCACTCCCTGATCCTGCAACGGGCGCCCACGTACGGGCTCGACTCGCTCGCCTTCAAGGTGATGGAGCCCGCCGAGCTCGATCGGCTCGCAGCGCGGATCGAGGCGACCGGCATCGCGGTCGAGCGGTTCCACCCCGGCGAGCTGGCCGAGGGCTCGGGATCGGCCGTGCGCTTCGTGGCCCCCAGCGGGCACACGATCGATCTCGAGTGCGGGATGGCCCAGGTCGGCAACGGACTGCCGCTCATCAACCCGCCGCCGAAGCCCGACGGTCTGGTGGGGATGGCCCCGCCCCGCATCGACCACATCTTCCTCCTCTGCGAGGACGTCGACGGCGCCACCGACTTCTTCCGCGACGTCCTCGAGTTCCGCTTGACCGAGCAGATCGTGGCCGACGACGGGCACCAGCTCGCGACGTTCCTCGAGCGGAGCCACACCGCCCACGACATCGCGTTCCTCACCGGACCAGATGGCGGGTTCCACCACCTGGCGTTCTGGGTCGACGAGTGGAACGACCTCCGCGACGCCGCCGACCTGTGCGCGTACCACGGGGTGCAGATCGATGCCGGCCCGACCCGCCACGGCGCCACCCGGGGCTGTGGCCTCTACTTCTTCGACCCAGCCGGCAACCGCAACGAGGTCTTCACCGGCGGTTACCAGTTCGATCCCGACGACGAGCCGACCACCTGGACCGAGGCGGAGATGGGACGGGCGGTCTTCACCTACCGGGGTCAGGTCGATCAGCGATTCATGACGGTCCACTCATGAAGGTGAGGCCATGACCGACGCCGTGGACGAGAACCCCAACGGTGCCGCCGACCGGTTCGACGCACCCCTCTACCTGGCCCGCTTCCGCCAGCGCCGCTCGCCGGCCGATCCCACGGCCGATGGAACCGGTGCCGACGCCGGCGACCCGTCGGCCGACGCTGCGCCGCTCTACCTCAAGACGTTCCGCCAACGCCACGACGGTCGGCCCAGCGCAACGCCGGAGACGCCGCTGTGGCAGCGGGCCGAGCTCGCAACCCAGCAGGCACTCACCGAGGACAACCGCAACAAGGAGATCGCGCCGCCGCCGTCGTCGAACCGGCAGCTCCTCAACGACGTCTACCTCATCCGTCACGGCGAGACGCAGGGCTACTCGACCGACTCGGGCCTCACCCCCCAGGGTGCGTGGCAGGCCCACAGCTACGGTCGCACCCTCGCCCGGCGGATCAAGTCCGGCGAGACGGTGGTGTTCCGCCACGCCGCCACCAACCGGGCCCGCGAGACCGCAGAGCAGATCCATCGCGGCCTCGCCGACGGGCTCGTCCAGTACGAGAAGGACATCACGATCGTCGAGCCGGCACCGGCTGACGAGTTCCGCAACTTCCAGTTCGCCGCCCCCGACGGGCTGAAGGACGTCACCGCCGCCTTCCGCCAGTTCAGCGCCCTCCTCGAGGGCCATGAGCGGACCGCGGCCGGCGACCGACCGCTGTGGCTGGTGGAGATGGACCGGTTCTGGCGAACCCAGCAGGGCGGTGGCGATCCGATCCAGCACTGGTTGACGATCCCGCTCATGCACTTCGAGCCGCCGTCGATGACGGTGCGCCGCTTCTGGGCCGGCATCGCCCGCCTGTCCGGCGAGTTCCCCGGCGCCCGGCTCGCCATCGCGACCCACTCGGGATGCATCCGGGCCTTCGCCGTCTCGGCGCTCGGCTACGACCCGGGGGAGCCCTACAACACCGAGCACGTCCGGGTGAAGCTCCTCGGCGACCAGGAGTGGACCAGGGGCGGGCGGGACGCGCTCGTCGCCTACCGCAACCGGGTGCAGGAGGTGAAGGTCCCCGCGATCGAGCAACTCCCGCAGTGGCGGGTGCACGACGACTGGGCCGGCCTCGGCACATCGCGGGAAGAGACACTGCGGGAAGAGTCAGCACGGGAAGAGACACCACGGGCAGAGGGGACATGACATGTGTGAGGCGTGTCCCATCATCGATTGGGAGCGCGAGCTCCCGACGATCCGTTCGTTCATACCGAGGAGGGTTTCGGACACCATGAGCGACTTCATCGTCTGGTACGACCGCTACGAGCCGGAGCAGCGGGGCCTGGTCGGCGGGAAGAACGCCAGCCTCGGCGAGATGATGCGGGCCGAGATGCCCGTGCCGCCGGGCTTCGCCCTCACCACCGATGCCTACTCGCTGATCTGGCGCGACAAGGCCCTCGTCGAGGGGGTCAACGACCTCCTGCGGTCCCTCGATCACGACGACCTGAGCCAGAACATGGCGATCTCCGAGCGGATCCGTCGCCTGATCGAGGGTGAGGCGGTGCCCGACGAAGTCGTTGGCGAGCTGGGCGAGGCCTACACCACGCTGAGCGAGCACTGCGGGGTCGACGATCTCCCGGTCGCGGTCCGCTCCTCCGCCACCGCCGAGGACCTCCCCGACGCCAGCTTCGCCGGCCAGCAGGACACCTTCCTCTGGGTCCGGGGCCTGCCGTCGCTGATCGAGCACGTCCGACGATGCTGGTCGTCGCTGTTCACCGACCGGGCGATCGCCTACCGGCACACGATGGGTTACCTCCACCAGTCGATCGCGATGTCGGTCGGCGTGCAGAAGATGGTCGACCCGATCGCCTCCGGCGTCGCGTTCACCCTCAACCCCACGAACGGTGACCGCTCCCAGGTCGCGATCGACGCCTCGTGGGGACTCGGTGAGGCCGTGGTCTCCGGCGAGGTCACCCCCGACAACTTCCTCGTCGACAAGGTGCTCCGCGAGGTCGTGAAGCGGGAGATCTCCGCCAAGCTCGTCGAGTACCGACTCACCGACCATGGCGTGGTGGAGAAGTTGCCCATCGACGACGAGCGGCAGAGCATCTCATCGGTGTCCGACGCCGACCTCGTCGCAATCGCCCAGCTCGCCCGCCGAGCGGAGAAGCACTACGGCTGCCCGCAGGACGTGGAGTGGGCGATCGACAAGCACCTGCCCGAGGGCGAGAACGTGCTCATGCTGCAGAGCCGACCGGAGACGGTCTGGTCGCAGAAGCAGACCGGGCCGCTGACGCGCGGGGGCACCGACTCGATGGCGTCGATCGTGTCGACGCTCGTCTCACCGCTCCACGACGATCGCAAGTCAGGCAACTAGCAAGTCAGACAACAGGGGAAGAGGAGACAAGACACATGGGGAACGATCGCTTTCCGAGCCCGTTCGAGATCGACGGGCCGCAGGGCGCCGACGGCTGGGAGGAGCTGTACTCGCCGTCGTCGACCTTCGGCGAGTATCGGCGCGACTACGAGGACGGTCGTTTCTGGTTCTGGGACTCGATGCACTGGGGCCATGCGCTCACCCCGTGGGACGCCTACTTCTTCGAGGTGGCGATCTCATCGCTCGGCCAGATGAACAGCCGGCACTACCGGATCCCACCGGCCGATGGTGTGGACTTCCGCATCCTCTACGGCTACCCGTACCTGTCGCCGGTCGGCGTCGACCCGTCCCAGATCGAGGCCAGGGTTCCCCAGTTCATGGAGCGGGCCGGCCACTACTTCATGAACTGGAACGACCTGTACGACAACTGGCTCGGCAAGGTCAAGGACACGATCGCCCGCATCGAGGCGCTCGACTTCAGCCCGCTCCCCGAGATGGAGGAGCTGTCGGTCGTCACCGACGGCCTCGGAACCGGCAGCGGCTACGAGCTGCTCAAGTCGTACCACGCGTTCAAGGACCTCGTCCTGGAGGCGTGGAACTACCACTTCGAGTTCCTGAACCTGGGCTACGCGGCCTACCTCGACTTCTTCGGCTTCTGCAAGGAGGCGTTCCCATCGATCCCCGATCTCGGCATCGCCAAGATGGTGGCCGGGGTCGAGGTGGACCTGTTCCGGCCGAACGAGGAGCTGAAGGTGCTGGCCCAGAAGGCGATCGACCTCGGGATCGCCCGAGCGTTCGACGACCCCGACAACGTGTCGCTCGACGGCGACGCCGGCGCCGAGTGGCAGGCGGCCTGGGACGAGGTCGAGGACCCGTGGTTCAACTTCACGTCGGGCAACGGCTTCTACCACTTCGACAAGATCTGGCGTGACGAGCGCTCGATCCCGTACGGGTTCATCCGCGACTACATCGCCAAGATCGAAGCCGGGGAGGACATCAGCCGGCCGATCGAGGCGATCACCGCCGAGCGCGACCGGATCGTGGAGGAGTACCGCGACCTCCTCGCCAGCGACGAGGACCGCGAGGCGTTCGACGCCAAGCTCGGTCTCGCTCGTGTGGTGTTCCCCTATGTGGAGAACCACAACTTCTACATCGAGCACTGGACGATGTCGGTGGTGTGGCGCAAGGTGAAGGAGCTCGGCGCCACGCTGGCCAAGGACGGCCTGCTCGTCAACGACGACGATCTGCTCTTCGTCCGACCCGATGAGGTGGAGCAGGTCCTGCAGGACTACTACGCGGCATGGGCCGTCAACGCGCCCACGATGAGCGCCGCCTACTGGGCCCCCAGGATCGAGCGGCGGCGCGAGATCCACAGCTCACTGTCGGGTTGGCAGCCTCCGAAGGCGCTCGGCGCGCCGCCCGAGGTGATCACCGAGCCGTTCACCATCATGCTGTGGGGCATCACGAGCGAGTCGGTGGCCCAGTGGCTGGGGAGTGGCAGCGACGGCGATGGCGGCGCCCTCACCGGCATGGCCGCATCGCCGGGCGTGGCCGAAGGCGTCGCCCGGCTGGTGTTCTCACCCGAGGAGGTCGACGACCTCCAGGACGGCGAGATCCTGGTGGCGCCGATCACCGCGCCGAGCTGGGCGCCTGTGTTCCCCAAGATCCAGGCCTGCGTGACCGATATCGGTGGGATGATGAGCCACGCTGCGATCGTGTGCCGGGAGTACGGCGTTCCCGCCGTGACCGGTACCGGCTTCGGTACCAACACGATCAAGACCGGTGACCGCATCCGGGTCGACGGCTCGTCCGGCACCGTCACCGTCCTCGAGTAGCTCGTCGCACCGGGCACGGGCACGCGTACGAAAGGAACCAGCACCATGCTGACGCAAGAAGAGAACGACGAACTGACCCGCGTCGGACCCGGCACCCCGATGGGTGAGGTGCTCCGCCACTACTGGTACCCGGTGGCGTTCGTGCGCGAGCTCGACGAGTTCCCGGTGAAGCAGGTGCGTCTGCTCGGTGAGAACTGGGCGGTCTTCAAGACACCGGATGGCGCCTACGGCATCGTCGACGAGCGCTGCCCGCACCGGGGGGCGTCGCTGGTGTACGGCATCGTCGAGGACGGCGGGCTGCGGTGCGGCTACCACGGTTGGCTGTTCGACAGCGAGGGGCAGTGCGTGGAGATCCTCGCCGAGCCGGACTCGTCGCCCAAGTTCCGGGAGGGTTGCTCGGTGCGTGCCGGTTCGGCCCAGGCGCTGGGCGGGATGGTGTGGGTCCACGTGGGCGCCGGTCCCGCCCCCGAGCTCCCTCGCTACGAGGCCTACGTGATGGACGGCTACCGCGACATCGGTCACAGCATGCTGCCGTGCAACTGGTTGCAGATCATGGAGAACGCGGTCGACCCGTACCACGTCGAGGCGCTGCACGGGAACTACTTCGATTTCATCGCCAGCCAGCAGGGCACACCGATGCCGGAGTCGTTCAAGGCGAACAAGCACGAGAAGGTGGCGTTCGACCCGTTCGAGCACGGCATCATCAAGCGCCGGTTGCTGGAGGGCCAGTCGGAGGAGTCCGACGACTGGAAGATCGGTCACCCGCTCGTGTTCCCGTACAAGATGTGGGTGGGTGGCAACGGGGTGTACCAGATGCAGATCCGGGTGCCGATCGATGACACCACCACGTGGAAGCTGTTCTACACGGTGCACGCCCCAGAGGGAGCGGACCTGCCCGACGATCCACCGGTGGTCGACTACGAGTACCGGTGGCTCGACGATGAGGGGAGGCACATCGTCGACTACATCGAGGGTCAGGACGTCATGGCCTGGGTGACCCAGGGCGAGATCGCCGATCGGACCAACGAGAAGATCACGAAGAGCGACGTCGGCCTCATCGCCTGCCGGCGGATGTTCAAGGAGGCGATCGAGTCGGTCCAGCGGGGCGAAGATCCCGTGGCGGTGGTCCGCGAGCCGCACGACGTGATCAAGCTGCCGCTCGAGCGCTCGAAGTTCGGCCGGGGCGCGCAGTTCGCCATCGACTGGATCAACGATGGCTCGATGCGGTACAGCCCGATCGCCGAGGAGCTCAAGCAGCTCCACCGCGATGCCGCGGCGGCGAGCGCCGAGCTGGCGGCCACCTGAGCGAGGCTGCTCAGGCCGGCAGGCCGAGACTGCGCCGAACCCGGGTCCATGATCCGGCCCGGTCGGTTCGGTCGAACCAGATGGCGGTCGCCCCGGCCGCCTCCGCCCCCCGGACGTTCTCGGGCGCGTCGTCGACCACCACCGTGCGCGCCGCGTCCGCCGAGGCGAGGAGCATCACCCGCTGAAACGCCCGTCTGTCGGGTTTCTGGATCCCGGTCGTGCACGACACTACGTGGGCGACCTGCTGCAGGAGCGGCGTCGAGGCGATCGTGCGGTCGTCGAGCTCGTTGCTGAGCACCGCGGTCGCGATGCCGCCGGCCTCGGCATCGGCTGTGAGCTGGGCCGCGGTCGGATCGATCTCGCCCGTCCGCGGCTCGAAGCACACGCCGTGGAAGTCGAGCACGAGGAGCTCGATCCGGCCGTCTGGCGCTGTCACGAGGTGACCTCGTCGTCGACCGGCCGCGGCGAGGAGCGGAACCGGCTGGTCACCACGGGGGTCAGGACGGCGACGAGTGCGCCGGTTCCGAGCAGGAGCGTCGGTAGCGACGTGACGTCGGCCACGAAGCCCCCGATCAGCGCGCCGACGAGCCCGGCCAGCACCACGACCGTCGAGTGCGCCGCGGCGACTCGGCCGAGGAGCTCGTTGGGTGTCGCCCGCTGCCGAGCCGAGACCATGTACACGTTCCACACGGCGAAGCCGGCGCTGGTGAGGATCAGCGCCACCGCGGTCGTCGTCGGCGTGGTCACCAGACCCAGGAGGAGCAGCGAGACGGCCATCGATGCGAAGGCGAACAGCGCAACCGGCGTCAACGACGCATCGGGCTTCCGATCGGCGAACGCGGTTCCGGCGAGACCACCGCTGGCCCCGATCGCGAGGAGGACGCCGTAGGCGGACGGTCCGAGCCGAAGCTCCTCGTCGACCAACACAACGAGCACAGCGAACCACGCTGCGTCGACCGCGGCGAGGACCATCGTCGACCAGGTGATGAGGCGGAGCAGCGGTCGGGCCCGCAGGTGGGCCACGCCGCCCAGGGTGTCGGCGCGGCCGGCCGGCCCGGAGGGCTCGCCGATCGGATGGAGGAGCGGCAGTCCAGCCAGGAACAGCAATCCGACGGCCAGCAGCGCTGCGTTGGTCAGGAACGGGAGGAACGCTGCGCCGGCGAACAGCAGACCGCCGATGGCCGGGCCGACCAGCTCATTGCCGGCGATCGTCACCCCGATCATCCGGCTGTTGGCCCGTTCGAGGTGCTCCGCCGGCACCAGCGATGGCACCAGGCTCCCGCTCACGTTGTCGGCCAGCACCTCGCTGGTTCCGAGGACGAACGCGGCCAACGCCACCAGCCAGATCGGGGTCGCATCGACCAGGATCAGCGACGCCAACGCGGCGAGGAGTACGACCCGGCCGACCGTCACGATCAGGATGAGCCGTCGCCGGTCGACCCGGTCGGTGAGCGCTCCCGCCCACCAGCTCACGACCACCCAGGGTGCCTCGCCGGCAGCGAACACCACGGCCACCATCGTGGCCTTGCCGCTGACGGCGAACGCCAGCAGCGGAAACGCCACGAGGCGGATGCCATCGGCCAGGTTGGCGAGGCCCGATGCGGCCAGAACCCGGTAGTACGACTGGGAGAGGGCGACGGACGGCATCGGGGATCATCCTCGCCCGAGATCGGCCGGTCTGCGAGCCCCCGGGATCGTTGCGCTGTCGTCGTTTGACCATCGGGCGGGTCTCGGCCGGGCGGTTGGGTCGCGCCGCGAACTAGGGTCGCGGGCCATGAACGATCGGCGTCAGCCAACCGTGACCGTGCTCGGGGGCGGATCGTGGGGAACCACGGTCGCCTCGACCGCTGCCCGCAACACCCCGACCCTGCTCTGGATGCGGAACGAGGCCATCGCCACCGCGGTCAACGACACGCACCAGAACCCGCAGTACCTGCCCGACCTCGATCTGTCGCCAGACCTCCGGGCCACGACCGACCTCGAGGAAGCCGTCACCTGCGCTGACGTGCTCGTCATGGGGATCCCGTCCCAGGAGTACCGCAAGGTGCTGGAGACGGTGGCGCCGTTCCTCCGGCCGTGGGTGCCGATCGTCAGCCTGGTGAAGGGCCTCGAGCTCTCCACCAGGAGGCGGATGACCGAGATCACCGCCGAGGTCCTGCCCGGTCACCCGGCGGGGGTGTTGGCCGGGCCGAACCTGGCGCGGGAGATCGTCCAGGGCTACGCGGCGGCCGCCACGATCGCACTGCCCGACCACGGCACCGCTGTCATGCTGCAGAAGCTCTTCCACACCACCCGTTTCCGGGTGTACACCTCGGAGGACGTCACGGGCGTCGAGGCGGCGGGGGCGCTCAAGAACGTCTACGCCATCGCGGTCGGTATCGGCGACGGCCTCGGGGCGGGCGACAACACCCGGGCGATGGTGATCACCAGGTCGCTGCGGGAGATGACCCGCATCGGGGTGGCGATGGGGGGTCGGGAGGAGACCTTCGCCGGCCTCGCCGGTATGGGCGACCTCGTGGCCACGTGCTCCAGTCCGCTGAGCCGGAACCGGCACGTCGGCGCCGAGCTCGGACGAGGGGTGAGCCTCGATGACATCGTCACCGCCATGAACCAGGTCGCGGAGGGCATCAAGACCTGCGGCTCGGTGGTCACCCTCGCCGACGAACTGGGCGTTGAGCTCAGCATCGCGTCGGAGATCGACAACATCGTCAACCGTGGCCAGGAGGTGGGTGAGGCCTACCGGGGTCTCCTCCGGGTGGCGCCCGGGCACGAGGTCCACGGCACCGACTTCTGAGCGAGCAGCCACCGATGAGCCCAGCCACGCTCGACAGCGCAGACTTCCACATCAAGACGCTCGGCGAGGCGACCGTCGAGTCGCCGCTGCAGGGTCTCCGGTTCGTGTCCGACACCCGCGTCCTGTATCGCTACGAGGTCGAACGGGTACGGGCGAGCCTGGACGACGATGTGGCACCTCCTTCGTTCGAGCTCGCCGGCCCACGGCGGAAGATCTTCTTCGATCCAGCCCGGCTGCGGTGCGGCATCGTCACCTGTGGTGGGCTCTGCCCCGGCCTGAACGATGTCATCCGCGCCATCGTCCTGGCCCTCGACGACCTCTACGGTGTGGCCGACGTCGTCGGTTTCCGGTTCGGCTACGAGGGTCTCATCGGCGACTACGGCCATCAGCCGCTGGAGCTCACGGCGGAGTCGGTCGATCGGATCCATGAGTCGGGCGGCACCCTCCTGGGAACGTCGCGAGGCCCCCAGTCGGCGGCGGCGATGGTCGACACGCTGGTCGAGCGAGGCATCGGGGTCCTGTTCGCCATCGGCGGTGACGGAACCCTCCGGGGCGCCCACTCGATCGCCGAGGAGATCGCACGACGCGGGTTGGCGATCAGTGTGATCGGCGTCCCCAAGACGATCGACAACGACATCTCGTTCATCGAGACCTCGTTCGGATTCGAGACCGCGGTCGACGCGGCCCGGAATGCCACCAGAGCCGCCTTCATGGAGGCGACGAGCGCCGTCAACGGCGTCGGCGTCGTCAAGGTGATGGGTCGCGAGTCCGGCTACATCGCGGCCTACACCGCGCTCGCCGACTCCCACGTCTCACTCTGCCTCGTCCCCGAGGTTCCCTTCACCGTCGACTCACTGATGAAGGACCTCGAAGCTCGGCTCCACGAGGCCGGCAACGCCGTGATGGTCGTGGCCGAGGGCGCCGGGCAGGACCTCGTGGGGCGAACCGGTGCCACCGACCGCTCGGGCAACGTCGTCCAGAGCGACATCGGGCCGTTCCTCTGCGACCGGATCCGGGCGCACTTCTCGGTTCGGGGCCTGGAGGTGAACCTCAAGTACATCGACCCGAGCTACATCATTCGGGGTCAGCCGGCCAACGTCCGCGACGCCGCCTTCTGCCTCGGGCTCGGCCACGCCGCGGTTCACGCCGCACTGAGCGGGCGGACCGACATGGTGGTCGGCCAGTGGCACCAGAACCTGACGCATGTTCCCATCCCGCTCGCGGTGTCGGTTCGCAAGCGGCTGCAGCCCGAGCAGCAGCTCTGGCAGACCGTCCTGGCTTCGACGTCGATGCCGACGCTCTCTGGCGCCGGGGGACCTTCGGCCGTGCAACCGCCTCCCGGCCGTTCCTGACCTGAGCGACGCACGCCTCCCGCACCGAGCGACGTCGTTCGGCGACCGGTTTGACCGGTCTGATCAGAGCACCGTCGGTGGCCAGGCGGTACGGGCACAGCCGTGGTACACGTCGTTCCCGCCGCCGAAGCAGCGGGCGTGGTCGCCGGTGCCATGGAGGTCGTCGACGTCGTGGTCGGTGCCGGCCCAGAGGTGGACCCCGAACAGCACGTCGGCCCCGGGCCCGCCCCCGGCCACGCCGCCGGTCGACATGACGAGGTCGTCGCCGGGCCCGCCGTAGGCCTCACCGTGGTCGGAGATGACGACGTCGTCGCCTTCCTCGCCGTACACCCGTCCGTATCCGGTGGCGAGCAGGTCGTTCCCGGCCCGCCCCCAGACCCGGTCGTCGCCGGTGGCCGAGATGATGTAGTCGGCGTTCGTCGATCCGTAGACCCGGTCGTCGCCGGGACCGGCGTCGAAGTAGTTGTCGGCCCGCCGCTCGGCGTCGATCTCGTAGCGGCCGGGCTCGCCGGAGTGCAGGCCGACCAGGACGTCGTTGCCGGGTCCACCGTCGAAGATCCCGTAGCCCCCGTTGTCGGAACCGACCACCTTGTCGTCCCCGTCCGCCCCGTGGCCTTCGCCGCTGTCGGGTCCGAGGTAGAGCACGTCGTCGCCGGGCCCACCGTCGATGGTGTCCCACCCGGCGCCGCCGTAGACCAGGTCGTCGCCGCCCAGCGCCGTGATCGTGTCGTCTCCCCCGAAGCCGCAGATCACATCCGGTCCGTCCGTTCCCACCAGCACGTCCGGTCCGCTCGTGCCAGCAATGGTGCACGGGCCTGCCTTTCGCTGCGGGCTGGCGGCCCGAGATCCCATCGGGTCCACCGAGCTGTCGGCATAGCTGCCCACGTCGCCGGCAGCACCAGCGGTGGTGGGGATCGTCAGAACCAGGAGGGCCGCAGCGGCGGGGATTGCCAGGAATCTCATGGCTTCGCGACCGTACCGACCACCGGCCGGCCCGACCTGGGCCGACCGGCCTCGGCGGTCGGACCGCTGGACCCATCACCCGACCGGAAATTGATCATTGACGTCCCGTGCCCGTTGGTCGATCGTCATCCGAATCGACGAACGGGGCGAATGGGCACCCGTCGAGCGACAGGAGGACCGCTCCTCGTGGTGATGGATGCACCGACCCTCGGCTTCATCGGGCTGGGCAACATGGGTGCACCCATGTGCCGACGACTCGTGGACCGGGGCTACGCCGTGGTGGCGCACGACCTCGACCCGACCCGGGTGCGGGCAGCGGTGGACATCGGTGCACGGCCGGCCGCGTCGGCCGCCGACTGCGCCCGACGGGTCGACATCCTGCTCACCTCGCTGCCGCGTCCGGATCACTCCAGCGCCGTGATGCGGTCCGACGGGGCCCTCTCGGCGCTCCGAGCCGGCTCGACCTGGGTGGATCTCACCACCAACAGCAAGGAGTTGGTGGCAGAGCTCGCAGCGGAGGCACCCGCCGGCGTCGATGTGGTGGACGCTCCGGTCACCGGCGCTGTCGATGGCGCCCGCACCGGTCGCCTCACCCTGTTCCTCGGCGGTGATGACGCCGATGCGGTGGCGCGGGCCCGGTCGGTGCTGGAGCACCTCGGGACCGTGATCATCTGCGGCGGCCTCGGCTCGGGCAACGTGGTCAAGCTCGTCACCAACCAGCTCTGGTTCGTCGCCGCTGCCGCCCTCGGTGAGGGGTTCGCGCTCGGCATGCGGCACGGCGTCGACCTCGGAACCCTGCACCGGGCGATCTGCGAGTCCGTCGGCGACTCGTTCGTTGCCCGCCACGACGCGCCGTCGATCTTCGCCGGCCACTACGACCCGTCCTTCACGCTCGACCTGTGCCTCAAGGACCTGGCGTTGATCGAGGAGTTGGAGGAACAGCTCGACGCCCCGCTGCCGATGACGAGCGCGGCCCGGTCGGTCTTCGCCGCAGCGGGGGAGCGGTACGGCCGCAGCGCCGGGGAGCTTCACGTGGCCAGACAGCTCGAGGACGACCTCGGACTGTCGTTCCGCCTCGAGGGCGACTGGACCCCACCGTGGGAGGTGGCTGAATGAGCGACGCAGGCGATCTGTTCGACCTCGTGGCCTATCCGCTCGGGAATCCCGACGATCCGCGTTGGGCGGCTGCCGTGGACCGGGCCCGGGTGGCGCTGGAGCGGGTCGGGTGCGCGGTGGTTCCCGGCCTGCTCCTACCGGAGGCGGTTCGCCTGCTCGACGACGAGATCCGGGCCCGCAAGCACACCACCCACTACTCCACGCAACGGATCAACCCCTACTTCCACGTCGACCCGAACCCCGCGTTCGACGACGATCATGCCGTCAACACGTTCCTCGAACGATCGAGCGGCTTCATCCCCGGCGACAGTTGGGAGCCCGGCTGCATGACCGATCGGGTGTTCCGTGCGCCCGAGCTCGTGGCGTTCCTCGCCGCCTGCCTCGGGGTCGACGAGCTGCACTGCTACGCCGATCCGCTCGCCGGCCTCACCGCCAACATCCTCGAGCCCGGGCAGCAGTTCACCTGGCATTTCGACACGAACGACTTCGCCGTCACCGTGCTCGTCGCCGAGGCCGACGACGGGGGCCGGTTCGAGTACGTACCCGGCATCCGATCCGCCCACGACGAGGGCTTCGGAGCCATCAAGGCCGTGCTCGACGGCGACAGGAGCGCCGTGCACACCCTCGAGCTGCGGCCAGGTGATCTCCAGATCTTCCGTGGCCGCTATTCGCTGCATCGGGTCAGCCGGGTCGGTGCCGGGTCGTGTCCGCGCCACGCCTGCATCTTCGCCTACACCGCCGAGGCGGGGGTCATCGGCCGGGTCGAACGTACCCGACAGCTCTTCGGGCGCGTGCTGCCCGAGCACGAGGCGGCCGAGCGAAGCAGGGTCCGGTCCGACGAGCTCCTCGATTGAGCCGATCGGGATCGGACGAGACCGAAAGAGACCGAAAGAGACCGAAAGAGGAAGGGAGGGTGATCGTGTCCGGTCGGGTGGCCAGCAGCCTCGCACAGCACGGTGAGCACTTCCGGGCCGCCGGTCAGGAGCATCACCACCTCGAGATCGGCCCCGGCGCCGCGCTCGAGGCGTCGTGGTGCGCCGCCGGCCTGGCGCTGCCCGATCTCGACTCGATGCGGGCGTACCGGCTCGAACGGGTGCGGGCACAACTCCGGGCCCGGGGCTGTGGTGGAGCGCTGCTCTACGACCCGATGAACATCCGGTACGCCACCGACTCGACCAACATGCAGATCTGGGTCATGCACAACGCCGCCCGGTACGCCTGGGTGTCCACCGACGGGCCGGTGATCGTGTGGGACTTCTTCGAGTGCGACTTCCTGTCCGGCCACAACCGGCTCGTCGACGAGGTCCGTCCCGCCGTCGGTACCACCATGTTCCTCGCCGGCAGGCGAGCCGAGGAGATGACGCGGCGATGGGCGGCGGAGATGGTCGCCGTGGTCGACGAGCACGCCGGGCGGGACGGTCCGGTCGCCGTCGACCAGCTCGGCTACGGGCAGTACAAGGCGCTCGAGGCGGCGGGCATCGAGATCGCCAACGGGCAGGAGGTGATGGAGCTCGCCCGCAGGATCAAGGGACCGGACGAACTGGCGGCGATGCGCTGCGCGGTGCACGCCTGCGAAACGACGATGACCGAGCTGCACGAGCTCATCGCCGAGCTCCCCACCGGCACGACCGAGCGGGACATCTGGGCGCTGCTCCACGCCGGCAACATCCGACGGGCGGGCGAGTGGGTGGAGACCCAGATCCTCTCGTCCGGACCCCGGACCAACCCGTGGATGCAGGAGGCGTCGGCCCGGGTCGTCGAGCCGGGCGACGTCGTCGCCTACGACACCGACCTGGTCGGCGCGTACGGGATGATGGTCGACGTCAGTCGGTCGCGGATCGCCGGCGCCCGGGCGCCAACGGCTGGTCAGCGCGAGGTCTTCGAGCTGGCCCACGAGCAGATCCTCCGCAACACCGAGCTGCTGACGCCCGGCCGTTCGCTGACCGACCTGTCACACGCCGCGTGGCACCCGCCCGTCGAGCGGTACCGGCACTACTGCTGCCTGTTCCACGGCGTCGGCCAGTGCGACGAGTACCCCGACGTGTTCATGCCCGACGTCTGGGACGACGTCGGCTACGACGACGTGCTCGAGCCCGGCATGGTCATGACGGTCGAGGCCTACGTGGGGCGACGCGATGGGAAGAGCGAGGGGATCAAGCTCGAGAACCAGGTGCTCATCACCGAGACGGGGCCGGAGCTCCTGACCCACCTCCCGCTCGATTTGGCATGACCGGGTGGCACGACCTGCTGCCACCTGCTGCCACCTCCACACCGACGGGCCCGAGCTGGGCCGAGGGCCGGCGATCGCCTACCTTCGTCGAAACGCAGCCGAGAGCGGAGGAAACCCGACCAGATGACCAACGTTCGACCAGGTGAGCGGCCCTTCGAGGCGAGGCGAGGCGGCCGGACCGACCCGCCGAACCTCATCTTCATCCTCGCCGACGACCTCGGGTGGGCCGACCTCGGCTGTTACGGCTCCACCGAGATCGCCACCCCGAACCTCGACCTGCTGGCGGCGGGCGGCGTTCGCTTCACCCACGGCTACGCGGGCTCGTCCTGGTGCTCGCCCACCAGGCTCAGCCTCTACACCGGTCGCAACCCGGGCCGTCTGGAGGCCGGGCTCGAGGAACCACTGCGCACCCGATCCGAGGCGATGGGAATCCCGGCCGGGCACCCGACGTTGCCGTCGATGCTGGTCGACGCCGGCTACGAGACGGCGATGTTCGGCAAGTGGCACTGCGGCTGGCTGCCCTGGTACAGCCCGCTGCGGATCGGGTTCCAGACCTTCTTCGGGAACCTCGATGGGGCGATGGACTACTTCGAGCACATCGGCACCCTCGGCGAGCCCGACCTCTGGGAGGGCGAGACCCCGGTGGAGATGTCCGGCTACTACACCGACATCGTCTCCGAGCGGTCGGCCCGGTTCGTGGCTCGCCGAGCGGGACCGCCCGTTCTACCTCCAGCTCAACTACACCGCCCCCCATTGGCCATGGGAGGGGAGGGGCGACCAGGCGTTCGGCGCCGCGATCCGGCGCGACTTCGAGGACGGCACGGTGCCGTTCCCCCTGCTCCACAAGGACGCCGGCTCGCTGGCGAAGTACGCCGAGCTGGTCGAGGCGATGGACGACGGCATCGGGCTCGTCCTCGACGCGCTCGCATCGGTCGGCAAGACCGACGACACGATCGTGCTGTTCTGCTCCGACAACGGCGGCGAGCGCTGGTCGAAGAACTGGCCGTTCGTGGGGGAGAAGGGCGATCTCACCGAGGGCGGTATCCGGGTGCCGTTCATCCTCCGCTGGCCGGAGGCGGTCGGCGCCGGCCAGGTCAGCGATCACCCCAACATCACGATGGACTGGACGGCCACGATGCTCGATGCCGCCGGTGCCGAACCCGATGCCGACCACCCCCTCGACGGTGTCAGCCTCCTGCCGTGGCTGGTCGACGGGGCCGACTACCCGGAGCACGACCTCGTCTGGCGGATCTCGAGCCAGGGGGCGCTGCGTCGGGGCCGGTTCAAGTATCTCCGCGACGGACGCGATCGGGCTCGGCTCGGCAACTGGCCCCGCCAGTTCGAGCCGGACCAGGGCTTCTACGAGATGCTCTACGACGTGACCGTCGACGGCCGCGAAGCGGCCAACGTGGCCCGCCATCACCCCGAGGTGCTGGCCGAGTTGCGGGCGGCGTGGGAGCGGGTCGACGCCGAGCTGTTGCCCTACCCGAGCAGCCATCCCGGCCTGCCCCGCCACGCCGGCGGCGGCCTGCCGGCCGTGAGCGAGGCGGACTGACGGCGACGTTCAGTCGGTCGACGCATCGGCGGCTGGACCGACGAGTCGACGCACGAGGAGGTCGACGATCCGGTCGACCTCGAGGTCGGGGTCGAACGGCACGGTCAGTTGGTCGAGGAGCAGCCCGTCGATGGCGTGGTGGAGCATGGCGATCTCGGTCTCGCCGCCGGGTAGCCCGCGCTCCAGGTTGAACACGACGTCCTGGCGGAAGGCCTCCTGCAACGTCGGGGCCAGCAGGCGGCCGAGGCTTGGGCGGCGTCGCGCCTCGAGCCTGAGCTCGAAGAGCGCCACCGTCAGTTCGGGGGCCGCCATCGTCCGCTCGACGATGTAGCGGATGTAGGCCACGGTCAGCCCCAGGGTCGGTTCCTCGGCAGCGAGTTGTGCGAGGCGGTCCGGAGCCGGTGCGATTCGCACGAAGATCCTGTCGGCCAGCGCCTGGAAGAGCTGGTCGCGATTCCGGAAGTAGTTCGAGCACGTCCCGACCGGCACGTCGGCCTCCGCATCGATCGCACGGTGGGTGAGACCGCGTGGCCCCGCCCTGGCGAGCACCACGAGCCCCGCATCGGCCAGTAGATCGCGTCGCTCCGGATTCGGGGGCATCGAACCAAGCTAGCCCGAACCACAACATCTGTTGTGGTTCACCGGCGGACGATGTAGCCTCAACCACGACAAACGTAGTGGTCAAACGAAGGGGACGCGGATGCGAGCGCTCACGTACTACGTGGCCGTCACGCTGGACGGCTACATCGCCGGCCCGGACGGTCAGATCGATGCCTTCCAGGCGGAGCCGGCGATGATGGAGCACATCGTCGAGCACTATCCGGAGACGTTGCCGACCCCGGCCAGGAACCACCTCGGAATCGACGGTCCCGGCCGTCGCTTCGACGCCGTCGTCATGGGTCGGGGCACCTATCAGCTCGGGCTCGACGAAGGGCTCACGAGCCCGTATGCCCACCTCGACCAGACCGTCTTCTCCGCATCGATCGACCCCTCGGTCGACCCGGGAGTGACGATCACCGACGAGGACCCGGTCGCGGTGGTCGAGCGGCTGAAGGCCGACGCTGGAGCAGGGGTGTGGCTCTGCGGTGGCGGGCAGTTGGCAGGAACCCTGGTCGACCAGATCGACGAGCTCATCGTGAAACGGCAGCCGCAGCTCTTCGGAACCGGACGCCCGATGATCGCCGGCCACTATCGGCCGACCGACTTCGAGCTCGTCGAGCGGCAGTCGATCGGCTCGGCGAGCGTCGAGCGGTACCGGCGGTCGGACACCTCGACCTGACGAGCGCATGTGCGGTGGGAGATCGAGCCTCAAGTGATCCACCGCTCCGGTCGACACAAGCTCCGGTAGGACAACGGACAGGAGCAGTTGATGAAGCGTTTCTCGTGTGGTGATGTCGTACCTGGATGCGATGCGTCCTTCGAAGCCTCGGCTGAAGACGAGCTTCTGGCCCAGATCGCGACCCACGCAGCGGAGATCCACGGTTTGACGTCGGTTCCCGACGAGCTGATCGCCCAGGTGAGGTCGAAGATCCACAGCGTGGCCTGACGAGCTCCGGCCTGTGACGACGACCGACCTCGACCACCGCTGGGACGACCTGCTCGACCGCGTCGTGACCGGCGACGCGGTCGAGCCGGTATTCCAGCCGATCGTCGACCTCTGTCGACGCGTGGTGGTGGGCTACGAGTCGCTCGCCCGATTCCCGATCCCGGGTCCCGATGGGGTGCCGGCCGGTCCCGAGCAGTGGTTTCATGCCGCGGCTGCGCTGGGGCGGACGACCGAGCTCGACGCGGCGTCGGTCAGGGCGGCACTGGCTCGTCGCGCCGACCTCCCGCGGAACTGCTTCCTCACTGTCAACATCGAACCGACGTCGCTGCTGGAGCCCCTCGTCGTCGACGTGCTCCGCGACGCGGCGCCGCTCAGCGGGCTCGTCCTCGAGCTGACCGAGCATCGCAGCTACGACCTGGAGGCGGTCGCGCCAGTCGTCGACCTGTTGCGCCGCGACGGGGCGCGATTCGCCATGGACGACGCCGGGTCGGGGTACTCGGGACTCCAGCAGCTGCTCGGCCTGCGACCCTCGTTCCTCAAGCTCGACCGCTCACTGGTGCAGGACATCGATCGCGACGAGACCAAGCGGGCGCTGGTGGAGATGCTGGGCCTCTTCTGCAATCGGATCGACGCGTGGCTCATCGCCGAGGGCATCGAGACGGCGGCGGAAGCCCGCACGCTTCGGCGGCTCGACGTGCCCCTCGTGCAGGGCTTCTTCTTCGCGAGGCCGCAACCGACCTGGACGGGACTCGAGGCGGAGTCCTGCAGCGATCCGTCGCTGCTCGACGTCAGTTCGCGGCGCACCCTGCACGACATCGTCGACCCGTGCCCACCCACGATCGAGGGCGATCCGCCTCCGCTCGCCACGATGACCCGCGACGACCCGTGGGTGGCCGTCGTCGACCGCGATCGCCGTCCGCGGGGCCTTCTCGATCCCGACACGGCGCTCCTGGGGGAGATCGTCCCGACGCTCGTCGCCAACGTCGACACCGCACCCGACGAGCTGGCGGCGCGCATCGTCAACAGCCCGCACCAGCGGACGCCTCGTCCCTGCATCATCACCGATTCGGGCGGTCACTACCTGGGTCTGGTGCAGGTCAACCGCCTCCTCGCTGCGGTGCTCGACGCCCCGAGCCGGTCGCACGCCGGCTGAGCCCCACAATCGCGCCGGTCGCCGAGCGGTCCGGTGCCGGCCACCGGCCTACCATCGTCGGCAGTGCCCACCTCGCCCCCGACCCGCGCCTTCCTGCCCATCCGAACCGAGCGGTTGGTGATCCGGCCGTCGGTGCTCGACGATGCCGAGGCGGCCTACCAGCGCCGGCGGCTGCCGGAGGTGGCGCGATACCAGGACTGGGAGCTTCCGTACACCCGGGAGCGGGCGGAGCAGCGCATGGCGAGCCTCGAGGCGATGGAGGGTCCGGTCGACGGGGAGTGGTGGTCGGTCACCGTCGTCGACGCCGCCGTCCCGGATCGGATCCTCGGCGACCTCGCCGTCGGCATCACCTTCGGCGGTCGGAGCGCGGAGATCGGCTACACGTTCCATCCCGACCACTGGGGCCGCGGCTATGCAACCGAGGCCTGCCAGGCGCTGATCCGCTGGCTGTTCGAGGAGTTCGGCGTGCACCGTGTGGAGGCGTCGATGCACCCCGAGAACACGGCATCGACCAGGGTGGTCGAGGCCTGCGGCATGACCTACGAGGGCCTGACGAGGGAGTCGTTCTGGGTAGGCGAGGACTGCTCTGACAACATGCTCTTCGGCATGACCCGGGCCGACTGGGAGGCGTGGCACGGCCGGCCCGTCGGCCGGCCCGACCGGGTCGAGCTCGAACGGGTCACCGCCGACAACCGGCGGGCGGTCGGTGCGCTGGCGACCCACAAGTCACAGGAGCGATTCGTGTCGCCGATGCTCGGCAACTTCCGTGACGCGCTCGTTCCGCCGGTGCGGGCGGGCGTCGACGTCGTGCCGTGGTATCGGGCGATCGAGGCCGACGACGAGATCGTCGGCTTCCTCATGGGAACGGAGATGACCGAGGCCCACCCGAACCCGTTCCTGTGGCGGCTCCTGATCGACCGTGCCCATCAGCGCCGCGGCATCGGCTCGGTTGCGCTCGACCGGTTCGAGGAGCGGTGCCGGGCGCAAGGTGCGGTCGCCATCGAGGTGTCCTGGGTGGAAGGACCCGGCTCGCCAGCACCGATGTATCTCGCCCGCGGCTACGAGCCGTCCGGCACGGTCGAGGACGGCGAGATCCACGCCGTGAAACCGCTGCGCTGAGCGCGGAGCCGTCATGGTTGCCGGCAGCTACGGAGCGGCTCCGGGACCCCGCTCCCCGTGCTCCTGATCGGGGTCGGCGCCCCGAAGAAGCCGTCGACCCGAGCGATCAGACCCGTCCGGGCCGAGATCGTCACGACGTCGAGCCCCTCCAGCAACACCCGCTCGCCCCGGATCATGTCCCACCGATAGCGGTACCGGTCGTGGTGGTGGTCGATCTCGGAGACGATGGCGAAGCGGTAGTGCGGCTTCGACTCGTGCAGTCGCCGGACGGCGGCCTCGAGCTCGTCGATCCCGACGAAGGAGTCCCGGGGATCGTTCCACACGAGGTCGGCCTCGACCGCCCGGTCGAGATGGGGCCGTAGCAGGTCGGGGTCCCGCTCGTTCCAGGCCGACCAGTACGCGACGAGTGGCGCCGGCATGATCACGTCCCACTCCGAGCGTCGGTACCGCATACCGGTTCGACCCGGATCGTCGGGCGTCGGGTTACGCTGCCTCCACGTTCGGATGAGGGGACGGGATCCATGACCACGACGCTCGACTGGTACGGCTGTGCCACCTTCCGGATGCAGTCCGCAGGACTCACGATCTTCCTCGACGCCTACATCGACCGGGCCGACGGTGCCGCCGGGCCCGGTCTGCGGGCCGACGACATCGCCGCCGCCGATTGGATCGTGGTCGGTCATGCCCACTTCGACCACCTCTACGGCGCCGAGCGGATCATGGCCAACACCGGCGCCACCCTCATCGGGAGCTACGAGTCGATCCGCGTCCTCGAGCAGGCCGGGGTGCCCCTCGACCGGATGATCTGCGTGGCCGGTGGCGAGACGATCGAACTGGGCGATGGTGCGACGGTGTCGGTCTACCCGAGCCAGCACTCGTGCGTGTGGTCGCACGCCGAGATGGACCAGTCGGGCGATGTGTGCCTGGGCGATCTGGGTGTCACCTGGCAGGAGCAGCAGAAGCGCTTCGCCGACCTGATGCAGCACCTGCAGACCGGAATGCCCGACGGGTCCACCGCCCACCTGGTCGGATCGTTGGGCGTGCACTCCGATCGTGGCGACGGCGGCGCCCTGATCTACCTCTTCGACCTGCCGGACGGGACCGTGCTGTACCAGGACACGTCCGGCCACTGGAGCGGTGTCTTGCGCGACCTCCGACCCGACGTCGCGATCCTGGCCGCCGCCGGTCGGGGCAACATCGATGGCGAGCCGATCCAGGGATCGCTGGCCCAGTTCGTGGGCCGTCAGGTCGACCTCCTGCGGCCCGGCAAGGCCGTGCTGTGCCATCACGACAACTGGCTCCCCGGCTTCTCGGTCGCCACCGACATGGGCCCGATCCGGGACGAGCTCGCCCGGGTCGCCCCCCGAACCGACTTGCTCGAGCCTGGCTACGTCGACGGAACGGTGATCCTGGGGTAGCGCCGCCCGCCGTCTGGCCCGTTCGCGGGCGCGATCGCTCGTGTCCGATCGATGTCGCCCGCGAACGACGCACGGACGCGGTGCGAGCTCGTCACCGATCCGAGGTGGAGCCGGCCATCCGGTCCAGCGTCGGTCCCCGGAGGGCGGCGACGGTGGCCGCGTAGGCAGCGGGGTCGAGCTCGGCGAGGGTGGCCGCGTCCGCCAGTGCGGTGTCGATCACCACGTCGGGGGCGACGGCGATGTCGAGGAAGCCGGCGTCGACCGCGCCGTTGCCGTCGTGGAGGCGGGCATCGACGACCGACGCCTGGAGGTGTCGCCGGCTCAGCCGTTCCTGGGCGATGGCGAGCGCCCAGTCGGGGAGGGTGAGGCCGATCGCCACCTCGTTGAGGCCGATCTTGATCGCCGCATCGGGCCCCACTCGGTGGTCGCAGCCCAACAGCAGCAGCGCCCCGGCCGCCACCGCGTGACCGGTGCAGGCGGCCACCACCGGCACGCCCGCCCCGTAGGCCCGGGCCACCAGTCGCCCGCCTGCCGACACCATCTCGCCGATGGCCTGACGATCGCCGCTCTGGATCACCCGCAGGTCGAACCCGCCGGAGAAGCGTCCCGGTCGGCCGGCGATGACCACCGCCCCGATGCTGTCGTCGGCCTCCGCCCGGTCGATCGCAGCGTGGAGGGCCCGGCTCACACCGGTGGCCATGGCGTTGGCCTTGCCATCATCGACCGTGGCCAGCAGGACCCGGCCTCGCTGCTCGACGGTCACGGTGTCGTCGTCTTGGCGGTCGCTCGTGTCGGTCATCTCGATGTCCTCGATCTCGTCAGTGGCAGTGGCCCGCGGTGGCGGTGTGGCGGTGAGGGGCGCTGTGGTCGGATGGATCTAGTCGAGCGTGGGGAGCCAGTTCGCGATCGCCTCGCCGATCTCGTCGGGGCTGTCCTCCTGGATGAAGTGACTACCGGCCACGGTCACCTCGGTGAGGTTGGGCCAGGTGCGGCAGTAGTCGGCCACCGCGCCGTGGAGGATCGCACCCGGCTCCGCGTTGACGAACAGCTTGGGGAGCTCGGCCGTGGACAGCCACTCGCCGTAGGCGTTCACGATCTCGGTCACATCGGCCGGCTCGCCCTCGATCGGGATCTGGCGGGGCCACGTGAGGGTCGGCCGCCGGTGCTCGGGCTCCGCGAACGGGCGGCGGTACTCATCGTGCTCCTCCTGGGTGAGGTCGCGCAGGATCGACCCGGGGAGCACCGCCTCCACGAACAGGTTCCTGGCGATGACCATGTCTTCGCCGGCGTCGGAGCGGAAGCCTCGGAAGATCCCCTGCGCATCGGCCGGGAACTCGTCCCAGGAGGCGAACGGCCGAACGATCGCCTCCATGAACGCGATGCCCGCCACCCGGTCGCGGTGTCGGTTGGCCCAGTCGAAGCCGAGCGCCGAGCCCCAGTCGTGGATGACGAACACGATGTCGCCACCGAGGTCGAGCTGGTCGAGGAGGCCGTCGAGGTAGGGGCGGTGATCGACGAAGCGGTAGCTGTCGGGACCGGTGTCGTCGAGCTTGTCGGAGTCGCCCTGGCCGATCAGGTCCGGAGCGATGCAGCGGGCGCGATCCGAGAGATGGGGAATGATGTTGCGCCACAGGTAGGACGACGTCGGGTTGCCGTGGAGGAACACGATCGGCCGGCCGGTACCGACCTCGTGGTAGGCCATCCGCTTGCCGTCCACGGTTGCGTACTTCTTGTCGAGCGGGGTGGTGTCGAGTTCAGGCATCGTGCTCCTCGGCGAGCGGGAAGGGGGGGCGATGGGACCAGCGCCTACGTGGGATAGCTGACGTCGTGGCTGCGCGCAAACCGCCGGCTGGCCGAGCTGGCGGTCGACGAAGCGGTCGACGATCGACCTTCCCTGGTCGGCGGTCACCGGATGGCCCATGATCACGTGGCGCAGGATGACCGGCCCGGCGAGCTCGGCGACGAGGCCGTCGACAAGCTCTGGATCGGACGCAGCCTGCAACACGAGGCGGAACGGCTCGAGGATGTCGGCGACGAGCTCGGCGGCCGCAACGGCGACCCGGTCCGATCGCCGGCCGTACTCGAGGCAGGCTGCGAGGTGGGCACGGATGGGTCGCTGCTCCACTCGTGCGAGCAGCAGTCCCATCGCCCGATGGAGGTCGGACCGCAGGTCACCGGTGGTCCCGAAGTCGCCCGATCGCCCCGTGGCGCGCTGCAGGATGATCTCGATCAGGTCGGCCGGCTCGGGCCAGTTGCGGTAGATGGTGGCCCGGGAGATACCGGTCTCGTGGTGGAGGCGAGTGGGCGTCAGCGCCGCCGCGCCCTCCTCCAGGAGGAGCGCCTGCGCCGCCGGGATGAGCTTGGCCAACGTCTCGTCGTGCGGGCCAGGGGGCCGGCCCACCGGCCGTCGACCATTCACGGTGCGGATCGTACCAGAATTCTTGCTATCGAAGGGCGACGAGGAGTCGCGATCCGTCGAGAACCGGGTGGCGGGCCGCTGCGTAGTGAAGCACATGAGCCCTGCCGTGAAGACCAGCATCGACGAGTCGTTCGTGCCCGCCGGGGGGCGCTCGCCGCTGCCGGCGTCGATCTTCGACGAGTTCGCCGTGGCGGTGTGGGCGGTGGCGATGCAGGCGTTGGGGGACGAGAAGCGGGCCGACGAGGTCGTCGAAGCGACCTTCACCACCTTCGCCCGCTCGCCTGGCTCACTGGCCGGCTCGGACGACCCCGGGCTGCTCCTGTTCGCCACCGTGCGCCGGATCACGCTCGACCGGCTCGTCGGTCGGGCGACCGAAGCGATCGACGCTGCGCCGCCGGTGGCCGTCAGCCGCCAGCGGTGGCGGAGCGCCCTCGCGCTGGGCCGCATGACCGGCCTCGAGCTCGCCACGACCCGCCTTCGGCACGAGCACGGCCTTCGGCCCGACGCCATCGCCTTCCAGCTCGGGCAGCCGGTGGAGGTGGTCGCCCGCTGCACCGAACGGGCCGACGAGTTGCTCGGCGATCAGCTCGCCGTCGACGGCGGCCTGTTCGAGGCGTTGCGCCCACCCGATCCGAGGTTGCGCGAGCGACTCGTGGAACAGACCGCCACGGTCAGGACCGGGGCCGGGGTGGCCGCAGCCGGCAGGGTCCGACCGGCCCACGTCGATCCGTCGGCCGATACGAGCGAGCTCCCGGCCGGTGGTCGCTGAGGGGCGTGCCGTTGGAACGGCGAGCGGGCGGTACGGGTGTCGAGGGTGTCACGATCGGAAGCGCCGCCACTGCGCAACGATCGCCCCGCGGTCGAGGCGGGCTCGACGCTCCCAGGTCGTCACGAGGTTGTAGTCGTCGATCCTCGCGTTGAGCTCGTCGACGCGGTCGATGACGTCCGCTTCGGTCTCGAGGCGCCACAATCCCGGCATCGCCGCTCGGATCGCCCGGTCGAGATCCTCGGCTCGCAGCATGCTGCGCTCGCGGCGAACGACCCTTGCCGCCCACCAGCCGGGCGGCCGCTCCCGACCGAGGTCGGGGATCGGCTTGCCCGCTCCTGGAAGGTCGTCGAACGCGCCAGCGGCGCGGCCTTCCCGAATCCGACGATCGGCGATCGTCTCGAACGCGTTCACGGCGCAACCGTACCGGTCGACGTCGGTCGAGTGGAGATCGGAGAACTCCGGCAGCGACCGCCAGCGGGCAGTGAACCGCTAGCGCCAGCGATCGAGATCGACCCGGTCGGCCAGCACCGCGAAGACCTGCAGCCTCGGCCCCTCCACCTCGCGGCTGATGTGGCCCCGGCCGGTCAGGTCGTCGGCCAGGAGCACGTCGCCAGGGCCGAAGATCTGCTTCGTGCCGTCACCGACCTCGATCTCCGTTCGACCCCGCAGGTGGAGGGCGAACTGGCGTCGGGGGGCGACGTGGAAGTGCCACACGTCTGGGCCGGCATCGGTCGTGTCGCGGAAGAAGATCGACTCGATCGGGATCGCAGACGACAGTGCGCCGGCGTCGGACACCTGCAGGGGAAGATCGAGCTCCTCGAAGTGGCTCTCGCCATCGTCGCCGGCGTGGATGCGGGTGACGAGCACCAGCTCAGCCGACGGCCTGGACCCGCTCGCCTGCGGCGTTCGCCGGAGCGTGCAGCGCGTCCTCGGGACCGAAGGTCTTGGTCCAGCAGGCGAACTCGAGCAGGATGCCGTCGGGGTCGCGGAAGTAGATCGAGCGCACGAACACCCCGTCGTGCAGCTCGGCCGACACGGTGCGCTCGGAGTCGTCGTGGTTGAGCACCATGCTCACCGGCACGCCCTTCTCCTTCAGCTTCGCCACGTAGCTGTCGAACTTCTCCGCCGGCACGTCGAAGGCGAGGTGGTTCATCGACCCGTGGGCCGACACGATGTCGCCACCGCCGGGCATCTCGCCGGCTGCGGCGATCCCCGGGGCGTGCGCGGGGGCGTTGGGGAACCAGAAGAAGGCGACCGAGTCGCCGCTGCCGCAGTCGAAGAAGAAGTGTTGCCCGCCACCCGGGATCTCGAGGGTCTTGATCAGCGGCATGCCGAGCACGTTCGTGTAGAAGTCGACCGTTCGCTCCATGTCGCTGCTGACCAGCGCGATGTGGTTGATCCCGCGAAACTCGAACTCGGTGTTCTCACCCATTGGTCACAGCCTCCTCGGCCCAGCGGCCGTCGTCGTCGACCGCATACGATCACCTCCTACAGTACGCCCATGACACGCACGAAGCAGATTCCCCGGGCCGAGGCGGCCGCCTCGGTCCTCCCGGTCTACGACCGGTTGTTCGGCGATCGCGACCCGGTGGCCGAACCGGGTACGGCGACCGGGACCCCGGGCGACTGGTGGACCGTGTTCGCCCAGACGCCCGACCTCCTCGATCACATGGTGGCCGGGTTCGGCCTGTTCAACAGTCCTGATCGCGTACTCGCCCCCGACCTGCGCGAGCTGGCCCTGACCCGCACCGGCTTCGCCGCGGGAAGCCAGTTCGTGTTCAGCCAGCACTGCAAGGCCGCCAGGCGGGCGGGCGTCGCCGACGAGCAGCTCGACGCGATCCCGGCCTGGTCCACCGCCGAGGTGTTCTCCCCAGCGGAGCGGGCGGTGTTGGCCTACACCGACGAACTGGTGTTGGCCGATGGCCGGGTCCAGGACGCCACATTCGAGGCGTTGTCGGCCCATCTCGATGAGCCGTCGATCATCGAGCTCACCTATGCCGTTGCCACCTATCGCCTGCACGCCACGATGTGCCGGGCGCTGCGCCTCGAGTTCGACGATGTCGACGAGCGCATCGTCGAGATCGCGGCCCCCGGCGATGGCGACCACGACGTGATGGGCACGATCAGCATGCAGGAGTGAGCCGCTGGCCGGCCGACCCCGGTGATCAGATCCGAGCGCGGACCCAGTCGGCGATGGTCTGGGCCACCCCGTCCCGGGCGTCGTCGGGCTGCAGGAAGTAGTGGTCGCCGGGCAGGGTCACCCTGGTCTTGTCGGCGGCGGCCACGGCGTCGAGGATCGTGTCGCCGTCGGACGGGAACACGCCGCTGTCGCCGGCGGCCTCGATCAGCAGTGTCGGCACGGTGAGGCGGGCCAGATGGGGCCCTGCCTGGCACGGGGAGTCCTCGAGGCTCCACATCGAGAGCCAGGTCCGCAGCGAGTTGACGAGTCCGACGCCGTGGACGCTGGCGTTCGCCCGTCGTGGGTCGCCCAGGTAGCAGCTGTTCGGGGGTCGGTCGTTGGGGTCGATCGTCGGGTCGACGAAGCGGGGGTCGGCCCACACCCGGTTCACCACGAACAGGCGGTCCTTCACGCCGGCCTCGCCGCACCGGACCAGCTCGTCCTTCACCCACGCGGTGATCCGGTGGTTGCGGGCGACCTGGGCCGCCCGGTAGCGGTCGACGAACTCGGTGGTGAACGGTGGACCGTTCTCCGGGTCGTAGATGTCGAGCGCAGCGTCGGTTCCGACGGGGTCGGACTCGTCGAGCACCGATGCGTCCATCCAGTTGGTGAAGATCTCGGGCCGTCCGGGATGGGCCGACACGAACACGAAGAGATCGCCGGCAGGGAGGTCGTCGAGCCCGGGGGAGGGGGGCATCCCGGCGACCGGTTCGATGTTGGGCTCCACGGCCTGGGAGTGGTACGCCCCCATCAACGAGCCGCCACCGGAGTTCCCCACGATGACGACCGTGTCGACGCCGGCCTCCTCCCGCATCCATCGGACCCCGACCCCGATCTCGGCCACCGCGTGGTCGAGGAGGAACGTCCGCTCGTTGCCCCGGAACCGGGTGTTCCAGCCGAGGAAGCCGAATCCCCGCTCGGCGAGGTACGACGCGAGGTAGTGCTCCGAGAAGTCGACGTTGTAGTGGGTGGCGATGAAGCCCACGCTCGGTCGCTCGCCCGCCGGGGTGTGCCAGATCCCCTGGCACGGATGCCCCCCGGCACCGGCCCTGCCGATCGCCGGTGACGGCAGGCCCACGAAGGTCCGATCGATGCTCATCGCGTCCTGCTCATTCGCCCGTCCTCGTCGATCGCGTGGGTTCATACTGCCGTGATCACCACGGGCAGCGCCACAACGAGCCCGCGGCCGATCGCGAGCCAGCCGACCCTCACCGACGCCCAGGGTGGCGCGCTCACCATCGATCCCAGTGAGCAGCACCGCCATCCCGACGTACAGCGATCCGGCGCCGAGCGCTACCGGCAGCAGGCCCCAGAGGTGTTGGGCGAGCGCGTAGGCCACCCACCACCCGTTCATGACGATGCCGACGCCAGCGCCCGCGGGAGAGACGCCGGCTGCGACCTTCAGGCGGGCCAGCCGGAGCACCTGGGGCAGCACCATGCTGGTCCCCGCCACGTTGGCCACCACCAGCACGACGGGAAGCACGAACGATTCGAACACGGCGACCTCCTCGTGGTGCAACCGGTGCCCGGTAAGGGTCTACATCGGCTTTTCTCATTACTGTCAGTAAGGTTCTACCAGGAGTTAGACAATCACGCAACGGTGATGGTGCTAGCCTGGACCGGTATGCAGGTGGCATCGGTCACGCAGTCGGAGTACCGGCTCACGCTGGAGGCGGCGGTGGAGCTGTGCAACGGGCTGGACGACGAGGATCTCGACAGTCGGGAGGTACTGGCGCGTCGCGGCTTCACCCGCGCCGCGAGTGCGTCGGCCGCCTCGATCGGCCGTCTCGACGAGCGGGTGGCGGAGCTCCAACCCCTGTTCCGGGAGCTGCCGGCGCTCGCCCGCGAGTCGGCCATCGCCCGGGTGAACGAGCAGCTCACCGAGATCGCCATCGCGCCGTCGGTGGTCGCCCACGATGGTGTCGGCCCCCACCTCCACTGGACCGCGTCCACGGCGACGTTCGACGAGCAGGTCGTCGCCGACGTGCTCATGGCGCTCGCCCACGAGCTCTGCGACAACGGAACCGACCGGTTCGGGAACTGCGCAGCCGACGGTTGCGACGACCTCTTCTACGACGGGACCCGCAATCGCTCACGGCGGTTCTGTGACGATCCGAGGTGCGCCAGCCGCACCCACACCGCCCGCCATCGGGCTCGCCGGCGAGCGGGCTGACGGCCCTGCCGGTCGCGTCGGCGCAAGCGGACGAGCCGACCGTGGGTCGATCTGTGCGGTTCCTTGCCGATGCATGGCCCCGGGGGTAGGGTCCGCACCGGCGATCGGTCCGAGTTGGTCGATCGACCTGGTTGTGTCGGCGGGCTGAACCGGCGACACCTTGCCCGCGTGAACCGGTGACACGCACGCCCCGTCGCAACCGACCGGAGATCGAGATGAGGAGAACTCCCGTGCAGATGTCGATCAGTCGAAGGGCGCTCGTCGCCCTGCTCTCGGTGGTGGCGTTGGCCGTCACCACGATGGCGGCCCCGGCGGGGGCCAAGCCCGACGATGGCCGCCGCGGCGGTCGCGACGCCGGGCTGACCCTCACCATCCTCCACAACAACGACGGCGAGTCCCAGTTGCTGAACGCCGGCAACGACCTGGAGGACTTCGGCGGCATCGGCCGGTTCGCGACGGTCGCCGAACGGGAGCAGAAGGCGGCCCGGCGGGGACGGAACACCGAGTACCTGATGGTCAGCTCGGGCGACAACTTCCTGGCCGGTCCCGAGTTCCAGGCGTCACTCGAGGACGGCGTGTTCTACGACGCCCGTGCGCTCGGCGCGCTCGGCTACGACGCCATCGCCCTCGGCAACCACGACTTCGACTTCGGACCCGAGCTCCTCGCCGACTTCCTCGACGGCTACCGCCGCAACCGGGTCCCGCAGTACCTGACCGCCAACATGGACTTCAGCGGCGAGCCCGAGTTGCAGGCCTTCGTCGATTCGGGTGTCATCGCCCCCAGCGTGGTTATCCGCAAGGGGCGCCACCGCATCGGCGTGATCGGGGCCATCACCCCCGAGCTCGCGAGGATCTCGAGCCCCCGCAACGCCGAGGTCCTCGGTGACGTGGCCGGCATCGTCCAGGCCGAGATCGATTCCCTCACCGACGATGGCGTGGAGATCATCGTGCTCATCAGCCACCTGCAGGGCATCGATGAGGATGTCGCCCTCGCCAGCCAGCTGTCCGGCATCGACGTGATGGTCGCCGGTGGTGGTGACGAGGTCCTCGCCAACGACGGTGACCTCCTCGTCCCCGGCGACGTGGTGTTCGACTCCTATCCGGTGCTCGCCACCAATGCCGACGGCGCGACCGTGCCGGTGGTGACGACGGCTGGCGACTACAAGTACCTCGGTCGACTCGTCGTGGAGTTCGACGCCGACGGCAACGTCACCGCCTACGAGGGTGGTCCGATCCGCATCGCCGGCGGTGAGCAGCCAGACGCCGTCGACGGTGACCGTCGACTGGCCAGGACCGTCGAGGCCCCGGTGGCGGCGTTCACCGACGCCCTGGCCGAGAACGTGATCGCCAACTCCGAGGTGGCACTCGAGGGCCGGCGCGACCCGGGTATCCGTACCGAGGAGACCAACCTCGGCAACCTCATGGCCGACTCGCTCCTCTTCATCGGCGAGCAGGAGGCCGCCAACTTCGGGGTCGCCGCGCCCGATGTCGCGATCCAGAACGGCGGTGGCATCCGCAACAACACCCTGATCCCGGCCGGCCCCATCACCGAGCTGGACACGTTCAGCATCGCGCCGTTCACGAACTTCGTGACCGTGGTGCCCGACCTCGAGCGCGAGCAGTTCCGTCAGCTCCTGGAGCGGGGCTTCAGCGGTGCGCCCGGTGCCGAGGGCCGGTTCCCCCAGATCGCGGGGATGGCGGTCACCTACGACACCGCCCGGACGGCTCAGGAGCTGGCCGACGACGACACGATCGCGGTCCCCGGCGACCGGGTGACGTCGATCGTGCTCGACGACGGCACCGTCATCTGCTGCGATGCGGCCAACGCCGTGTTGCCCGGGGCTCCCGTCGGTGTGGCCACGATCGACTTCCTCGCCCGCGGTGGCGACGGCTACCCCTACGGCGACGCCCCCTTCACGTCGGTGGGGGTGAGCTACCAGCAGGCCCTCAGCGACTACATCACCGGGCCGCTGACCGGCACGATCTCCGCCGCCGACTACCCGGAGGGCGGCGAGGGCAGGATCGTCGTCGACTGACGCCGGCCGTAAACCCCCGAAATTCGTGCGATTGACAGCGCTCAGCGCTGCAATCCGCACGAATTTCGGGGGGATGGTTGTGTCTCCAGCCACGTGGGCCGATCTGGCGTACGGTGGGGCATGGCGTACTCGCTGCGACGGGGGGAACCGATCGACGAGGCGGTTCCTGCGATCGTGCGCGATCAGACCAACGCCGCAGTGGCGGTCCTGCTCACCGCCGACCACAGCGAGCGGAACGCCGTAGCGCTCGACGCCCGCAAGCGATGCAAGAAGGTGCGCGGCCTGCTCCGGCTGGTTCGCGGGTCGCTCGGCCACCAGTACCGGCCCGCCGATCAGGCGTACCGGGCGGTGGCCCACGCCTTGGCGGCCCGGCGGGAAGTGGAGGCGAACGTCGCGACGCTCGACCGGCTCGTCGCCGCGTCGCCGGCCGAGTTGCTGCCGGCCGATCGGTTCTGCCCGGTCCGGGCCGGCCTCGTTCGCCGCACCGGTCGGGTCGCCGAGAACGGCGCCGGCGACCCGACCGCCACCGCCGCCCGCCTGCTCGGCGAGCTGCTCGACGAGGTCGGCCACTGGTCGTTCTCGACCGGCGGTTGGGCGGCGCTCGAGAGCGGCTTCGAGCGGACCTATCGCCAGGGCGTCACCCGCCTCGACGACGTCCTCGCCGATCCCACGCCCGAGGGCTTCCACGACCTGCGGAAGCGGGTCAAGTACACGTGGTACCACCTCAGACTCCTGCGCCGGTCGGCACCGTCGATGCTCGTCCCGCTGGCGGAGCAGTTCCATCGACTGGCGATCGGTCTCGGCGACGCCCACGACCTCGTCGAGCTGGCGGAGGTCCTCCTCACCGACCCCGAGGCGTTCGGCGGTGAGGACGTCGTCGACCGTGCCGTGCTCCTCATCGACGAGCGGCGCTCGATGGTGGAGGACGGCTGTCTCGGGTTGGCCGTCCGGTTGTACGCCGAATCACCGGGCGAGTTGACCGAGCGCCTCGGCCGGTACTGGCGATCGTGGCAGCGCTACGGCGACGAGCAGCCGCTCCGGTCGATCAGGCCTCCCCGGGCTGCACGTAGCTCCACCCGAAGCGCCCCTTGATGCACAGGTGGCCCGACGTCACCGAGTGATCGGCGGGGGAGGTCACCTTCACGATCGTGTCGTCCTGCACGTGGAGGTCCAGATTGCAGCCGACCCCGCAGTACGAACACACCGTGCGGGTGACGGTCTGCTCGTCGGGTCGCCACTCGTCGGCCTGCCGGAGCTGGTACTCGGTGGCGAACTGCAGGGCGTTCGTGGGGCAGACGGCAACGCAGTTCCCGCAGTAGACGCAGGCCGAATCCGGTAGCGAAGCGTCGAACTCGGTGGAGATGCGGGCGCCGAGCCCTCGGCCCGACACGGCGATGGCGAACGTGTGCTGGGCGTCGTCGCCGCAGGCCTCGACGCACTTGTAGCAGAGGACGCACTTGTCGTAGTCCCGGATGTAGAGGTTGTCCTGGATGCGGATCTCCTCGTCGACCCGTTCCGGCTCGGTGTAGCGGCCCGGGTCGGCACCGTACCGGTCGAGGTAGGGGGTCAACTGGTCGGCTTGGCTCAGGTCGACCGACGTGGCCAGGAACTCGAGCACCATCTTGCGGCTGTGGCGGACCCGTTCGGAGTCGGTCCGTACCTCCATGCCGTCCTCGACCCGCCGGGAGCACGAGGGGACCAGCGTGCGGGAGCCCTCGAGCTCCACCACGCACACCCGACACACGTTGACCGGCGTGAGGTTCTCCGCCCAGCACAGCGTGGGGGTGTCGACTCCGGCCTCGTTGCAGGCGTCGAGGATCGTGGCGTCCGAACCCATCGACACCGGGGTTCCGTCGACCGTGATCGTCACCCGGGTCTCGTCGGCGGCACCGTCCACGGTCATCGGCCGTCCCCGCTTCCGGTTTCGAGCAGGCCGAGGGCGATCGCCGACCGGACCGCGGTGGCCGCGGTGTGGCCGAGACCGCAGATCGACGCGTCCTTCATCGCCTGGTCCATCTCCGCCAGGAGCGTCACGTCGCCGGCGTCGAGCGCACCATCGGTTCGGGCGAGGAGCTCGTGCTGGCGAACCGCCCCCACCCGGCACGGGACGCACTGGCCGCACGACTCGTTGCGGAAGAACTCGGCGATACGGGTCACGATGGCGCCGAAGTCGGTGGTGTCGTCGAACGCCATGACCACCCCCGAGCCGAGCGAAGCTCCCCGATCGCGGACGCCCTCGAACGTCAGCGGCATGTCGAGCGCCTCGGGACCGACGAACGAACCGGCGGCGCCACCGAGCAGCACGGCCGCCAGGTTGCCGGTGACCCCGCCGGCGAGGTCGAGCACGTCGCCGAGCGTGGGACCGAACGTCACCTCGTACAGCCCCGGCTTCGCCACGTGTCCAGACAGGCAGAACAGCTTGGGTCCCGACGAGCCCTCGGTGCCCGAGGCGGCGTAGGTGTCACCGCCGTCGAGCACGATGTCGAGCACGTTCAGCAGCGTCTCGGGGTTGTTGATCGCGGTCGGCTGGTCGAAGAGGCCGTTGGTGGTGGGGAAGGGTGGCTTCTGGCGGGGCTCGCCCCGAAAGCCCTCCAGCGAGTTGAACAGCGCGGTCTCCTCGCCACAGATGTAGGCCCCGGCTCCCCGGCGGACCTCGATGTCGAACGCGAACGACGAGCGGGCGATCCGCTCCCCGAGGAACCCGGCCGTCCTGGCCTGCTCGATCGCAGCGGTCAGTCGCCGGGTGGCCAGCGGGTACTCGCCGCGCACGTAGATCCAGCCGTTCGACGCGCCGACGGCGAAGCCGGCGATCGTCATCGCCTCGATCACGGCGAACGGATCGTTCTCGAGCAGAATCCGGTCCTTGAACGTCCCGGGCTCCGACTCGTCGCAGTTGGCCACGACGTGCTTCGGGCCGTCCTCCGCGGCGACGGCCCGCCACTTCACCCCGGTGGGGAATGCCGCTCCGCCCCGGCCGAGCAGCCCGGATGCCCCGACCTGTTCGACGATGCCCGCCCGGCCGAGACCGAACGCCTTGGCCAGGGCCTGGTAGCCGCCGGCCGCCACGTAGGAGTCGAGTGAGGTGGGATCGTGCCGACCGACGCGTCGGAGCAGGCGGAGCGATGCGTCGTGGAGCTGCGGGATCTGGCCGGAGTCGCCGTCGTCGTCGGCGGGGACCGAGTCGGCCTTGCCTCGACCCTGGTGGAACTCGGCGATCGGCCGCTCGCACTGGCCGAGGCACGGCGACCGGTGCACTCGGCGACCCACGGCCACCAGCTCCTCGATGTGCGCCTCGGCCCCGGCGAGCTGGCAGGCGGCGTCGACGCACACGTGCACCACGTCGTCGTTGGTCCCGTCGCCGGCGATCGGTCCGGGGTCATCGGTGCGGAACAGCTCGTAGAACGTGGCGACCCCGAACGTCTCCGCCGGGGGGACACCCAACCGCTCGGCGATGTAGTTCACGCCGCCGGGCGAGATCCAGCCCGCTCGGTTCTGGAGTGCGTGGAGACAGGGGAGGAGCAGGTGGCGGCGCTCGTTGCGCCTACCCATTCCACCCCGCACGACCCGCTCGTGCTGGTGGTCGACCGTCGGGCCCGTGCCAGCCGAGTTGAGCACCGCGTCGACCGCCGCGGTCTCCGTCGGCGTCGCCCTGTCGGTCGAGATGAAGACGTCGGTCACGACGCAGACTCGCCTTCGAGCTTGTCGATCCGGATCGCGGCCGCCTTGAACTCGGAGGTTCCCGACCGGCGGTCCCACTCGTCGTTGGTGAGCACGTTCGTGTCGACCAGCTCGGGGAAGTGGAACGTGGTGAAGGTCAGGCCCATCGGGATGTCGGGCTGGATCCGCACGTCGATCTCCACCGACCCTCGGGGGGACGACACGAGCACCCGCTCGCCGTCGTCGATGTCGAGCCGACGGGCGTCCCGGGGGTTCACGTCGAGCGCCTGGCCATACCGGATCGGCGAGTCGAGCGAGCCCGACTGCACCCCGGTGTTGTAGGAGTCGAGGGCCCGTCCAGTGGTCAGCCGCAGCGGGAACTCCTCGGTGAGCTGCTCCTTCGGACCCTCGTGGGCGACCACGGAGAACGGCGCAGGATCCCGTCCGCCGAGGTCGTCCTCCCACAGCCAGCCGTGGAGGAACGGCGTTCCCGGGTGGTCGAGATCGGGGCATGGCCACTGGATGCCGCCCTCGGCTTCGAGGCGCTCATACGACATGCCCCCGTGCATCGGCGACAGCGAGCGGAGCTCGTCCCACAGGTCCTCGGGTGTCGGGTCGCCCCAGTCGACGCCCAGGCGGCGGGCCAGGTCGCCGATGATCTCGTGATCGTGACGGGCCTCGCCCGGTGGCGACACCGCCGCCCGGACCCGCTGCACCCGCCGCTCGGACGAGGTGACGGTGCCATCGCATTCCGCCCAACCCACCGACGCCGGCAGGACCACATCGGCCAGCTCAGCGGTCCTCGTGAGGAAGATGTCCTGCACCACGAGGAGGTCGAGGTCGGCCAGGAGCTTCCTGGCGTGCTCCACGTCGGCCTCGGAGTCGGCCGGGTTCTCGCCAAGCACGTACACGGCGCGAATGTCGCCCCGCTCCATCGCCTCGAACATGAGCGTCAGGTGGAGGCCGGGTTCGGACGGGATCTCGGCCCCGTAGGTCGCCTCGAACTTGCCCCTCGCCTCGTCGTCGGTGATGTCCTGGAAGCCGGGGAGCTTGTTGGGGAGGGCGCCCATGTCGCCCCCGCCCTGCACGTTGTTCTGGCCTCGGAGCGGTACCAGTCCGCTCCCCCTGCGCCCGACGTGGCCGGTCAGCAGCGCGAGGTTGCAGAGGGCGGTCACGTTGTCGACCGCGTTGTGGTGCTCGGTGATGCCGAGCGTCCACAGGATCTGCGCCTTCCCGGCCGTGGCATAGGCCTCCGCCATCTCGGCGATCACCGCGCCGGGTACACCGGTGAGCCGTTCCCCCACCTCGAGGGTGTAGTTGGCGACCGACGCGGCGAACGCCTCGTAGCCCTGGGTACTGTGCTCGACGAAGTCGCGGTCGACCCATCCGTTGGCGATGATGTGATTGGCCACCGTGTTGGCCATGGCGATGTCGGATCCCACCTCGAGCCCGAGCCAGACGTCGGCGAACTTCGCCGACGATGTCCGCCGGGGGTCGACGGCGTACATCGTCGCCCCGTTCTGCAGGCCCTTCATGAGATGGTGGAAGAAGATCGGGTGGGCCTCACGGGCATTGGAGCCCCACAGGAGGATGACGTCGGTCTCCTCGATCTCCTCGTAGGACGAGGTGCCACCCCCCGCTCCGAACACTGTCGCCAGACCGACGACGCTGGGGGCGTGTCAAGTTCGATTGCAGGAGTCGATGTTGTTCGAGCCGAGGGCGAGGCGGCTGAACTTCTGGGCCGCGTAGTTCATCTCGTTGGTCGACTTCGAGCAGGAGAACATGCCGAACGCCTCGGAGCCGGCGGTGGCCTTCACCTCGGCGAAGCCGTCGGCGACCCTGGCCAGCGCCTCGTCCCAGCTGGCGGGTCGGAGCTCGCCGTCGGTTCTGAGAAGCGGGGTCGTCAGGCGTGGGCGGGTGGTGGTGAGCGCGCTCCTGCTGCGAGTCATGAGGGGAAGTGTGGCATAGGAAGCGTGCAGGAGGACCACACAGCGGACTGGTTCACGACAGGTTGATGATCTCGCCCTCGGGCCCGTTGGTGAAGTCGAGGTCGATCGACTTGGCCGCCGGTTGCGAACCGAGGCCGGGCATCGTTCGCATGTCGCCGCAGATCGGGTACACGAAGCCTGCCCCCACCGACGCCCGGACCTCCCGGACCGGGAGCGTCCAGCCGGTGGGCGCACCCCGCAGCGACGGGTCGGACGAGATCGACAGGTGGGTCTTGGCGATGCACACCGGCAGGTGGCCGAAACCGGCGTTCTCGTAGGTCTCGAGCTGCTTCGCCGCGGTGGCGCTCAGCTCGATCGAGTCGGCGCCGTACACCTGCTGGGCGACGGTGCGGATCTTGTCGGCGAGCAGCATCTCGTCCGGGTAGAGCACCTTGAAGCTCGACGGCTCATTGGCCGCCTCCCGCACCGCCTCTGCCAACTCGGCGGCGCCCCGCCCGCCGTCGACGAAGTGGGTGGAGATCGCGGCCCGAGCACCGTAGTCCTGCGCGATCTCCTCGATCGCGGCGATGTCGGCGTCGTGATCGCCGGGGAAGACGTTGATCGCGACCACTGGCGTCACGCCGTGGATCTGCATGTTGGCGAGCTGCTTGCGGAGGTTGGCCCCACCCTCGTGGACCTCGTCCGGGTTCTCCTGCAGCAGTTCGTCGGGGAGGGGGCGGCCGGCGACGATCCGGTGGTTTCCCGAATGGACCTTCAGGCCCCGCACCGTGGCCACCAGCACGGCGGCGTCGGGATCGAGACCGGAGTTGCGGCACTTGATGTTGAAGAACCGCTCGGCCCCCATGTCGGCCCCGAAGCCGGCCTCGGTGAGCAGGAACTCGCTCATGTGAATGCCGATCCGGTCGGCCACGATCGAGCTGTTGCCGGTTGCGATGTTGCCGAAGGGTCCGGTGTGGACCAGCGCTGGGGTCCGCTCGAGGGTCTGCATGAGGTTCGGCTTGATCGCCTCCGTGAGGATGACGGCCATCGAGCCGGCAACCTCGAGCTCCTCGGCGGTGACGGGTTCACCGTCCTTCGTGTAGCCCACGACGATCCGGCCCAGCCGCTCCCGGAGATCGTGCATCGAGGTGCACAGCGCGAGCGCAGCCATCACCTCGCTGGCGGCGGTGATGTCGAACCCGGTCTCCCGGGGGATGCCGTCGAGCCGGCCCCCGAGCCCGACCACGATGTTGCGCAGCGCCCGGTCGTTGACGTCGAGCACCCGCCGCCAGGTGATGTTGTGGAGGTCGAGCCCCAGCTCGTTGCCATGGTAGAGGTGGGCGTCGAGCATGGCCGAGCAGAGGTTGTGGGCGGCGGTGACCGCGTGCATGTCGCCGGTGAGGTGGAGGTTGAACAGCTCCATCGGCACGACCTGGCTGTAGCCGCCTCCTGCGGCCCCGCCCTTGATCCCGAACGTCGGGCCCATCGACGGCTGCCGGATGGCGATCGTGGCCGACGACCCGATGTGCTGGAAGGCCTGCCCGAGGCCCACGGTGGTGGTCGTCTTCCCCTCGCCGAGCGGCGTCGGCGTGATCGCGGTGACCACCACGTACTTCGCCCGGGGCCGGTCCGCCATCTCGTCGATCGCGTCGAGGCGGATCTTGGCGGAACCGGTGCCGTAGGGCTCGAGCAACTCGGCGGGAATGCCGGCGTCGGCCGCGATCTCGCCGAGCGGGGCGAGGTCGGCTTGCTTGGCGATCTCGAGATCCGTGGGAAACGACATCGCGGGGAGCGTATCGGTCAGTTCGCGGTCGACACGCCCCCGGCCATCGCCCGTTTCGCGACGACGACATCGGTGGGCGACGGGCGTCGTGCAGCCCGCGGGGGCGTGCCGCTGCCGCCTGGTGGACCCGGCGCGATCGAGCGGGATGCTCGGCCGCGCCGGGTCACCGGTCGAGGTCGATCAGCTACAGCCGCCGTCACCCCAGGAGCAGTTGGGCGACGAGCCGTTCAGGTCGACGACACCGCCGATCTGGACCCACGTCTCGTCGGTGGCATTCCACTGGCTGAAGTCCGAACCCTCGATGAAGTACGAGTCCTCGTTGCCGTTGACGGCGAAGTCGATCCCGTCGATGAGGAACGGTGCGTCGAGGTCGGCAGCTCGGCTGGCCAGGATCAGGTTCGTGCGGCTGAGACCGCCCGGCAGCTCGTTGGCGATGCGCATCACCTCCACCGTCGGCCACGCGTAGGAGGCGAACCCGGTGAAGTACAGCCCGACGGTGATGTCGAGATCGGCCGCTTCCAGCTCCTCGTTGGCGAACTGGATGTAGGCGTCGTCATCGTAGGCCGGGTCGGTGTTGACCTTCTGGCCGCCGCCGACGATGTACCACCCGTCGGCCGCCTCTGCCGCCGGCAACATGAAGGAGTTCGGATCCTTGCAGACCGACGGCATGAACAGCACCCGCTCGCCGTCGTTCATCCCGCTGTTGCCGGCCTCCTGCACCGCGAACAGGCAGGGGTTGCCGGCCGTCATGGCGATGAACACGTCGGGGTCAGCGGCCGAGATCGTGGTCATCTCGTTGGTGACCGTCGGGGCTGCCGGGTCGTGTCGGATCGGGTTGAACTCGGCGACGACGTCCGGGTTCTCCTCGGCGTAGGCCGCCATCCCCTCCTCGTAGGCGAGGCCGAAGTCGTTGTCGATGACGAGGGCCGAGATGGTGACCGGGAGCTGGTCGGCCATGTTCTCCTTGATCCACGCGCCCCAGAGGATGGCCTCGGTGGCGTACGACATGATGCCGCCGGTGGTCCAGGGATGGTTCTCCGGATCACCCCACGCCGGGTGGCCGGTGGCCACGAAGAGGTGGGGGATGCAGTTGTTGTTCAGCGTGTCGTACACGGCGAGCGTGTTCGGCGAGCCGAGCGTGTGGAAGAACAGCGGCTTGTCGGTCTGGAGGAGCTCGTCGACGACCTCGATGGTCCGGGTCGCCTCGTAGCCGTCGTCACGGCGGAGGAGCTCGAGCGGGGTTCCGCCGACACCGCCGGACGATTCGTTGACGTAGTCGAGGTAGACCTCCCAGCCGATACCCATGTTGCCGTAGGTGGCGAGGTTGCCGGACTGCACGCCGGGGTGCCCGATCTTGATCGTGTCGCCGATGCCCTCGGTGTCGGACCAGTCGGCGGGACAGGTCGACATGTCGGCCTCGAATCCCCCGGGCCCGCGGAGGATGTTGTCGTCACCGACGCCGTACTCGCCGCTCTCGATCTTCGCGGTGAGCTCGTCGACGATCACCTGGCGGTTGGCCGCCCACTCCTCCTCGAGCTCCTCGATGTTGGTGGCGGTCGATCCCTCGTCCGCACCGCCCTCGGTGTCGGCGTCGGCGTCGGCCGCCTCGGCCACCGCCTCGTCGGCGGCCTCCTCGTCGACCGCGCCTCCCTCCTGACCCGACTCCTCACCGTCGGTCTCGACGGCGTCGGTGTCGTCGCCGGCGTCGTCGTCAGAACTGCCGCCGCACGCCGCGGCCACGAGCGCGAACCCGAGCAGCACTCCGAGCAGGCGAAGCCATCGGACATTGTTCGACATGGGTGTTCCTCCCCCTTCGATCTTCCTGTGACCCTCGCCACATGTTTCGGGCCACGATACTCGACGTCGCCGGGTGACCCAAGGAGTTTCGACGATCGGGCGAGCACGGCTCGGCGACGGCCGGCACCCACGACGCGATAGACCGGAGGGGTGCCAACAGCTCGTCGCCAGGATGCCAGCGCCGCCACCCTCTCGCTCAGCGAGCCGCCGGCCGCCCTCGTGCTCACCCCGGGGGCGAGCGCCGACCGCGATCACGCCACCCTCGTCGCCATCGACGACGCGATCGACGAGCTGACCGTCGAGCGTGTCACGCTCGGCACCACCAGCATCGCCAAGGCGGTCCGACTCGTCGTCGAGGCCGTCGAGCGGGTCGCCGAGCAGATCGGCGTCGACCCGTCCCGGATCGCGCTCGGCGGCCGCAGCTTCGGTGGGCGGGCCTGCTCGATCGCGGTGGCCGAGGGGCTGGACGCGGCGGGCCTCGTGTTGTTGAGCTATCCGCTGCACCCGCCGGGCAAGCCCGAGAACCTGCGGGTCGAGCACTTCCCCCGCGTCACCGCGCCATCGTTGTTCGTGTCGGGGGAGAAGGACCCGTTCGGCACCGCCGACGAGTTCGCGACCCACCTGCCATCGCTCGGCGGCGCCGTCGCGTTCGAGCCGGTGCGGGGGAACCACGCGCCGAAAGGGGTCGACAGCGAGATCATCGCCCTGATCCGGTCGTTCCTCGCCCTCGAGTCGGCGCCGACCCGGAGCGGGCCGGGACGATGACAACACTGACGACAACAACACTGACGACAACCGGACTGACGACAACAACACTGACGACAACGGGAGGACGGGGATGAGCGCGATCACGCTCGATGGTGAACTGCTCGCTTCGGAGCTCAAGAAGGAGCTTCGCCGGCGCATCGAGTCGCTGGCCGGCGACGGCATCGTCCCCGGGCTGGGAACGCTGCTCGTTGGCGACGATGGCCCCTCGGCCAACTACGTGGCCATGAAGCATCGGGACTGCGAGGAGCTCGGCATGGGCTCGCGTCAGGTCGATCTCCCGGCCACCGCCACCCAGGCCGACGTCGATGCCGTCGTCGACGACTTCAACGCCGACCCGTCGGTGCACGCCTACATCATGCAGTACCCGTTCCCGTCGGGGCTCGACTACGAGGCGGCCCTGGAGCGGGTCGATCCCGCGAAGGACGCCGACGGTCTCCACCCGATGAACCTCGGTCGACTCGTGCAGGGGGTCGATGCGCCGGTGGCCTGCACGCCGGCCGGCATCCAGATGCTCCTCGAGCGGTTCGACGTGCCGATCGCCGGGGCCCACGTGGTGATCGTCGGCCGGGGGCTCACGATCGGCCGCCCCCTGGCCAACCTGCTCACGTTGAAGCGGCCGAACGCCAACGCCGCGGTCACCGTGGTCCACACCGGGATCGCCGACGTCGCGACCCACACCCGCACCGCCGACATCCTGATCGCCGCCGCCGGCGCACCGCGGATGATCACGGCGGACATGGTGAAGCCGGGGGCGGCGGTGGTGGCGGCCGGTGTCAGCTTCGAGGGCCGGAAGATCGTCTCCGATGTCGACGACGGCGTGGCGGAGGTGGCGGGTTGGTTGTCGCCCCGGATCGGGGGCGTCGGTCCGATGACCCGGGCCTTGCTGATGGCCAACACCGTCGATGCCGCCGAGCGATTGCGATCGGCCTAGCCCGGCGCCGCGTCTCCCGACGGGCCGGCCAGCGGCGGCGACGACCGGCCGACGGTTGCTCCCGCCTCCGCACCATGACAGAGTCGGCGGCATGAGAGCTGTGGTGTGCAAGGAGTTCGGTCCGCCGGAGAACCTGGTCGTCGAGGAGATGCCCGATCCGGCGCCGGAGCCCAACGAGCTCCTCGTCGAGGTGAAGGCGGCGGCCGTCACCTTCCCTGACACGCTGATGCTGGAGGACAAGTACCAGTTCAAGGCGCCCCCTCCCTACGTGCCGGGCGGGGAGGTCGCCGGCGTGGTGGTCGCCATGGGGTCCGACGTCGACGGTTTCTCCGTCGGCGACCGGGTGGTCGGCGGTCTCGGCACCACCGGGGGGATGGCCGAGCTCGCCGTCGTGTCCGCCGCCGGCGCCCGGGTGCTACCGGACAGCGTCGGCTTCGCCGAGTCGACCGGGCTCAACTACGCCTACGGCACCACCCTCTACGGCCTGAAGTACCGGGGTGAGCTGAAGGAGGGGGAGAGCCTCCTCATCCTGGGCGCCGGCGGCAACGTGGGCCTCACGGCGGTGGAGCTCGGCAAGCTCATGGGGGCTCGGGTCATCGCCGCCGCGTCGAGCGAGGAGAAGCTGGATCTGTGCCGGGAGCGCGGCGCCGACGAGACCATCAACTACGCCGCCGAGAACCTCAAGGACCGGGCGAAGGAGCTGACCGACGGCAAGGGCGTCGACGTCATCTACGACTGCGTCGGCGGCGAGTACGCCGAGGCGGCCCTGCGGGCCATCGGGTGGGAGGGCCGGTTCCTGGTGATCGGGTTCACCGCCGGCATCCCGTCGATCCCGCTCAACCTGACGCTGCTGAAGAGCTGCCAGATCGTCGGCGTCTTCTACGGCGCGATGACGGCCCGCGATCGGGAGCTGAGCAACGCCATCAGCGCCGAGCTCATCGAGCTGACCTCGGCCGGGAAGCTCAAGCCACACGTGTCGGGCCGCTACTCGCTCGACGACGCCCACGAGGCGCTCCGGGCCATGATGGACCGCAAGGCCCTCGGCAAGGTGGTCGTGCAGCCCTGATCCGCGGGAGACTCGGGCCATGTCCGACATCCCGAAGCAGGTCACGATCACCGACGACTCGATGCGGGAAGGGCTCCAGATAGAGAGCCCCGACATCCCCATCGACGCCAAGCTCCGCCTCCTCGACGCGCTCGGCGAGACCGGGGCGAAGGTGATCTCCATCGGGTCGTTCGCACACCCGAAGTGGACGCCCTCGATGGCCGACATCGAGGAGTTGGCCGAACGGTTCGTGCCAAAGCCCGGCATCCGGTACACCGCAGCGGTGTTCAACCGGAAGGGTTTCGAGCGGGCCGATCGGTTCTACCCGAAGCTCGACGTCCGGACCCGCCGCCACAGCACCCACGTGGAGCTCTGCGACTCGTTCGCCCGCCGGAACTACAACCGAACCCAGGGCCAGCAGCTGTCGTCTATGGAGGCGACGATCGCCGCCGCGGTCGACGCCGGGGCGACCCACGGCGCCGTCACGGTCGGCAATCCGTTCGGCTCGAACTTCGAGGGTCCGTTCACCCTTGTCCAGCGGCTCGAGCTGACCGAGCGCATGATCGACGCGTGGCACGACGCCGGACTCGAGGTGAACCGGTTGTCGGTGTCGGACGCCATGGGGTGGAACACCCCCCACCAGCTCCGGGAGACGATCACGGCGTTCCGGGAGACGTGGCCCGAGATCGAGACCTACCACCTCCACCTCCACAACACGCGGGGTGCCACCATCGCCAGCTACTACGAGGCGCTCCAGCTCGGGGTCACCGAGTTCGACACGTCGATCGGGGGGATGGGCGGCTGCCCCTACTGCGGGAACGGTCGGTCGGCCGGGCACGTGCCCACCGAGGACTTCGTCGACCTATGTCACGAGATGGGCATCGAGACCGGCTACGACCTCGACAAGTTGATCGAAGCGGCGTGGATCGCCGAGGAGGTCGTTGGCCATCCGCTGTGGGGCCACGTGTCGAAGTCGGGACCCCGCCCGTGTCGCGACGACGTCTACCCGATCGACATGCCCTTCGTCGAGACCCTCGACGAGGCGTCCCACTTCCGCAACGGCCCCGCCGTCTACGAGGGCCAGCTCGCTCCCTGGGACGCCACCAGCGCCCTCACTCGCTGACGTCGCTGCACCTCCGCACACCGGTGCCAGACACCGTGTGCGCTGGTCGCTGCTCCGCGTCCGCCGCCGCACGTTGTGTCTGGCACCGGTGTGCGGGTCAGAACCAGGGGTGGCCCGACCGGAACGTGGCGCGGGCGGCGCCAGGGGTCCTCGGGCCGAGGATGGGGGCAGACGTGTTGGCGAGACGTGCGTCGGGATCGGCGGGGGAGGGGGCGCACGACGGCGCATCGAGACCGTGGAGCGCGGCTGCGTTGCGACCGAGGATCTTGGCCTTGATCGCCGGGGTGAGCGCCGGGTAGCCGAAGCGCTCCTGGAGCTCGGCGGAGATCTCGAACGCCCGGAAGGCGTCGATCTGACCCTGAGGTGAGCCGTACCAGATCGAGTCGGTGCCCCACAGGATCCGATCGGGGCCGAACGCCGCCAGCAGCTTGCCGAGCGCGTGGGCGGCCTGGGTCGGGTCCCGCAGGAGGTTGAACCAGGTCGAGCCGAGCTCGGCGTAGACGTTGCCGCCCGGCCCGATGCCGGCCGCCGACACGGTGGCGATCAGCCGGTCGATCCCGCCGTTGGGGGCAGCGGGATCGTACGGGCCCTCGACCACCCCGGTCTCGTAGCCCGAGTGGTACACCAGGAACGACAGGTCGGGATGGGCGGCGGCAGCCGGTCCGATATCGACCGGCGAGCCGAACCGGTTGCCGCCGGCCAGACCCTTGTGCACCGCCACGATGCCGACCCCCGACGCCTCGACCTGCTGGAGGAACGCCTCGCCGATCGGCACGCCCTCGGGATCGTGGTCGTCGAGGAACCAGCCCGGCCCTGCATGGGTGTAGGTCTTCCAGGCCGCCAGGTCGAGCGACGCGGCGAGGTCGTCCATCGCGGCGAACACGTCGACCGGCTCCCCGGTGTTGGGGAACGCCTCGCCCTGGATCAGGACCCGGCCGTCGCAGCCGGCCTCGGCGGCCTCGTCGCGAGCCCGCGCCATCACCTCGGTCGACAGCGGGCTCGGATCGGCGGTGATCGGTACCGCCGACAGCACCGCCACCGCCGTGTCGCTGCCATCGAGGACGAGCTCGCGCCACCGGTCGATGGAGAAGCACGCCCGCCGGTCGTCGAGGCCGCAGTCGGCCTGGGGGAAGCCCGAGCCGAAGAAGCCGCCGTCGTCGCCGACCGACAGGTCGAACTCGAGCAGGTGGGTCTGGACGTCCACGATGAACTCGTCACCCCCCAACGCTTCGTCGGCGGCGTCGGGCTCCATCGTCGCCTCGTCGGGCACGGCGAACGTGCCGCCCGGCGTGGCGGCGGGCGTCCCGCCGGTGGACCGTGATGGCGCGGATGACGACGACGAGCTCGCCGCCTCCTCGGCGCTGCATGCCGCGAGCGCGCTGAGCACGGTTGCCGACCCGCAGAAGGCCAGGAACTCACGGCGCGACAGACCCGTTCGGCGAACACCGACGTCGATCGCGTCCCTGGCGCGGCGGGACGCCTCCTGCGCCACCGGACCCGGTCGGGGCGGTGGGTACTCGCCGTTCGAGATCGGGCCGAGCTCGATCGGGAGGCCCGTGTGCCCGGTCATGCCGGTGATTGTCGCGTCGGAGCCCGTGGTCGACAAGGACTCCGCACCCCTGCCCCATCTGGCGGTGATTCAACCCCCGTGGGTAGTATCCCCAGAACATTCATGTGGCGGGGGTCACATGCACGATGGGGGAGGCATACCCATGAACGAGCAACGTCCGATCGCAGGCCGCGGCCTGCTTCGACTCCTCGCGATACTCGCGGGATTCGCGCTGCTGGCGGCGGCCTGTGGCGGGAGCGACGAGTCCGATGACGCAGATGGCGCAGATGGCGCAGTCGAAGCCTCCGACGAGGAGGCCGCCGACGAGGGACGCGGCGCTGTCGACGAGGAGGCCGCCGACGAGGCGGTGGCGGAAGCGGCGGAGGATGACGCGTCCGACGGAGAAGGCTCGACCGCCACGAACATCGCGGAGCTCGAGGAGGAGTGGGCAGCCACGCGACAGACGATCATCGACGACCTGACCGCCGGCATCGAGTCGGGCGAGTACGGCGTGGGGGACGACAACATCCTGCGGGGTGCTGCCGGCTTCGAGATCGATCTCAACAACTGCCCGGCCGACTGGTCCGATACCGAGGGGATCGGCGACACGATCAAGATCGGTCACCCGGGCGTCCAGTCGGGCAACCTCGCCGCCTACGGCAACATGGGCCTCGGCTGGGAGGTCTACCTCGACTACGTCAACGAGACCCACGGCGGTGTCGACGGGATACCGCTCGAGCTACTCCGCCGCGATGACGGCTACGAGGCGACTCGAACCATCGAGCTCGTCGACGAGCTCCTCCAGACCGAGAAGCCGTTGGTGATGCACACGCTCGGCTCGCCGAACTCGCTCGCGGTGTACGACACCCTCAACGACAACTGCGTGCCCCACATCTTCACCGCCACCGGCCACCCGGCCTGGGGCGATCCGGTGAACCACCCGTGGACCACCAGCAACCAAATGTCGTACAGCACGGAGGCGATCCTCTGGGGGACCTGGATCAAGCAGAACATGGCCGACCAGCTCCCGGTCACCGTGTCCGGTCTCGTCATGGACAACGACTTCGGTCTCGCCTACGAGGAGGGGATGGCGGCCTACGCCGAGCAGAACCCGGACGTGATCGCCGAGTTCAACCCGATCCGGCACGACCCGGCAGCGCCGACGGTCACCAACGAGATGACCACGATCGCGGCGAGCGACCCCGACGTCTTCATCGCCATGACCGCAGGCAACCCGTGCCTGTTCGCGGTGCAGGAGGCCGGCAACAGCGGCCTGAACGACGGTGAGACGGCGCTGTTCGCCCCGTCGGTCTGCAAGAGCCCGACCGAGTACATGATCCCGGCGGGTGATGCGGCCGACAACTGGCTGATCGTCGGTGGTGGTCAGATCGCCAACACCGATCCGCAGTACGCCGACGATCCCTATGTCCAGTGGGCCAACGAGCAGATCGAAGCGGCTGGTTACGACTCCAACGTCGGCCTCTTCTTCACCGGCTTCGGGTTCTTCGCCTGGCAGGCGGTGGAGACGCTCCGGATCGCGGCCGAGCTCCCCGGCGGGCTCAGCAGGACCAACATCATGCTGGCCATCCGCTCGCTCGACCTCGACCATCCCGCGCTGATCGACGGCATCAAGTTCGCCGTCAACGGCAACGAGGACGCCTACTTCGTCGAGGGGTCCGACATCAGCCGGTTCGATGCGGCCAACGAGACATGGATCCAGGAGGGCGGCATCGTCGACCTGAACGGCTCGTCGCCGAACTGCGCCTTCGTCGACGGGACCTGTACCTGATCCGACTGGTCGACGTGTCCGGCTGATCGCTGGTACACGACACGACCGCAGCGACCGGGCGCCGACCACACGGGTCGGCGCCCGATTCGCGCCCGACCTCCGCCGCCCGCCCGCTCGACGAGCGCGGATCCTCGCCGCGTGGCGGCGCGTCGACGCGGCCGGGATGGTCGCGGTCACGCCGGGGGATTACGGTCGCAGCCATGAGGACCGATCACCATCGACGCCTCGTCGACGCGGAGCGCGGCATCGTCGATCGCGGGATCTTCGTCGACGACGAGATCTTCGCCGCCGAGCAGGAGCGGGTCTTCACCCGGGCCTGGCTGTTCGTCGGTCATGAGAGCCAGATCCCGGAGCCCGGCGACTTCTTCACCTCCCGGATGGGCACCGAGTCGGTGATCGTCGCGAGGGACAAGACCGGTCGGGTCCACGCGTTCCTCAACAGCTGCCGGCATCGGGGCATGAAGGTGTGCCGCTACGACGAAGGCAACACCGCCAACTTCACCTGCCCCTACCACGCATGGGTCTATGGCACCGACGGTCGACTGATCGGCGTGCCCCAACACACGCAGCTCTACCCCGAGATGAACCGCGCCGACTGGTCGCTGGTGGAGGTCGCCCAACTCGCCGTCTACAAGGGCACGATCTGGGCGACGTGGGACCCCGACGCTCCGCCGTTCCTCGACTACCTCGGTGACGCCACGCGCCACCTCGATCTCGCACTCGACGGCCGCGACGGCAGCGAAGGTGGGTCGGAGGTCATCGCCGGGGTCCACAAGTGGATCATCCCCTGCAACTGGAAGTTCCCGGCCGAGAACTTCCTGGGCGACACCTACCACAACATCAGCCACGAGTCGGTCGACCTCATCGGGATCGGCCCGAGCGCCGCCCGTGGGCAGAAGGGTCGGCGCGACCCCGATCTCGAAGCGGCAGAGCACGTCTGGGTGTCGTTCCCCGGCGGGCACGGCGTCCACAGTGCACTGAAGGAGGCCGGCGCCGCCTATCGGCCGGGGTTCCGCGACGACCCCGAGGTGGAGGACTACTTCCGACGGTGCCACACCGCTCGCCAGGAACGGCTCGGGGCGGAGGCGGCCCGACTCGTGCCGTTCGTCGGCACGCTGTTTCCCAACACGAGCTACCACGGCGGCCAGCCACGGGCCTTGTGCGTGTGGCATCCCCACGGGCCCCGCACCACCGAGGTGTGGCGCTTCTTCCTCGTCGACGCCGCTGCGCCGCGGCGGGTCAAGGACCTGCTGCGCCGCTACTACATGCGCTACTCGGGCCCGGCCGGAATGACCGAGCAGGACGACATGGAGAACTGGAACTACGCCACGGCCGGTTCGATGGGTCCCGTGGCGCGACGCCACGCCTTCAACTACCAGCAGTCGATGCGCGACTGGACCGAGGACGGTCCCGTGCCCGGTCGGGTCAGCACCCAGATCTCCGAGCAGTGCCCCCGCCGGTACTACGGGGCGTGGGCCGCCTACATGGACGGTTGTGACTGGGACGAGATCATGGAGCGGTCACCGGATCGGGCGTCGGGACCGGCGACGCCGGGACGACGGTCATGACCGCAGCCAGCGTCACGATCGTCACCGGTGGCCGGGGTGCCATCGGGGCAGGGATCGTCGCGGTGCTGGAAGCCAGGGGCCACGTGGTGGTGGCGGTCGACCTGCCCGAGTGCGATGTGACGAACGCGGGCGATGTCGAGTGGGTGGTGGGCAACGCGATCGACACCCACGGTCGGATCGACGGCCTGGTCAACAACGCGGCCATCGGACCGCTCGGCACCGTGGTCGACACCGACGAGGCGACGTGGGACCGGATCGTCGACACCAACCTCAAGGGGCCGTTTCTCCTGAGTCGGGCCATCGTGCCCCACTTCGCCGCCAACGGCGGGGGCTCGATCGTCAACGTCGGCTCGGGGGCCGGGCACGGCAAGGCGAACATGGCGGCCTACGCGGCCAGCAAGGGTGGGCTGTTCGCGCTCGGCGCGGCGATGGCGTACGACCACTTCCACCAGCGCATCCGGGTCAACACGGTGGTGCCGGGAGGCGGCGGTATTCCGTCGGGGATCAGCCTCGGCCGTTTCGGCGGGTCGGCCGAGGAGTACGCCCGACTTCCCCACGTCGGCTCCGTCGCCGGCCGTCCGGTCACGCCGGCCGATGTCGGTCATGCGGTGGCCTTTCTCCTCTCGCCGGCGGCGGAGGCGGTCACCGGCACGGTGATCGACGTCGGGGCCATGGCCAACCAGGGCGGGCCAATGCCCGCTTCGGCCACCGGTGCAGCGCGGTGACCGACCCGTCGGTGCTGCGGTCGACCCCGCCGCTTCCCCGCGACCACGCGTACTTCGCGCTGCGGGCCGAGGTCGAGGATGTGCTCTTCACCGAGGCCGAGCTGCTGGATGAGCGGCGGTTCGAGGAGTGGCTCGACTTCCTCGCCGACGACGTCGTCTACTTCGTCCCGATGCGCCGGAACGTGGCCGCTGCTGCCATCGGCGACCGGGAGGACACCCGGGAGGGTAAAGACATCAGCTGGTTCGAGGATGACAAGTGGACGCTCGCCAAGCGGGTGGAGCAGATCGCCACCGGTGTCCACTGGGCGGAGGAGCCGTTCTCCAGGACCACCCACGCGGTGACCGGTGTGCAACTGCTCGGCGCGGTACCGTCGGTCGAGGCCGCCGTCGAGGTCGCCGCCCGCTGCCGGTTCATCGTCTACCAGAACAGGGTGGAGTACGAGGAGTACCTCTTCGTCGGCAAGCGGACCGACACGCTCCGCCGTTCCACCCCCTCGGACCGCTGGCAGCTCACCCGCCGCCACGTCACCCTCGACCAGAACGTCCTCCTCGCCAAGAACCTGACCGTCTTCCTCTGACCGGCGCGGCGACCTCACGCGCACACCGGTGCCAGACACATCGTGCGGTATGTGCCGGGCACCAGCGTGCGGGCGGGCGCCACCGGTCGGCGACGTAGGGGAGCGGCTAGTCGCTGCGAGAGCGCTCCATCGTCCGGATGAGCGACGAGACGACCGTGTTGGCCGGTGCCTCGAGGCCGGCCTCGGCTGCGGCCACCGGGATGGCGCCGTTGATCGCGTCGACCTCGCACGGCCGGCCGGCGAGCCAGTCGAGCAGCATCGACGGGCGAGCGTCGGGGATCTTCGCCCCGAACTCGCGGGTGTAGATCACGGGGTCGTCGAGGTCGAGTGGGATGCCCTTCGCGACCGCCACCCGAAACGCCTCGGTGGCACAGGTGGCCGAGATGGTCGACGCATCATCGTCGGCCAGGAGCTCGCCGACCCGGAGCCCGGTGATCGTGCACGGCCCCGAGAACGCCACGTTGCACAGCAGCTTCTCCCACACGAGTTGGTGCACGTTGTCGTAGGTGGTGACGGCGAAGCCGCCCGAACGCCACAGCTCGGCCAGCGATTCGGTGCGGGCGCTGATCCCGTCGCCCGCGAACTCGCCGAGGCGCACCATCTCCATGCCGTTGTGGTGGACGTGGCCGGGCCCGGTCATCGACGCGCCGAACCCGCCGACCACCCCGACCAGCACCCGCTCGTCGCCGATCTCCGCTGCGGTCCGCTGTGGACCGCCGAGCCCGTTCTGGATCGAGATCACCGGCGTGTCGGGTCCGAGGAGCGGTCCGAGCTGGGATGCCGCCTCGGTCACCTGCGGGACCTTCGTGGCGAGGATGACGACGTCCATCTCGATCCCGACGTCGGCCGGGTCGGTCACCGCCCCGGCGAGGCCGACGGTTCGGTCACCGGATGCCCCCTCCACACGGAGTCCACCCGTCACGATGGCGGTCATGTGCGCTTCCCACAGGTCGACGGCCCACACCTCGTGCCCGGCGTCGGCCAGGAGGCCGGCGTACACCGATCCCATCGCCCCGCATCCCACCACTGCGATCTTCGCCATGTCGTGCTCCGTGGCTCGCGCTCAGGCCCGGGGGAGGGAGCGGTCGTCGTTCATCGCGTCGAGCTGCTTCTGCAGCGCCCTGGTCCACCGGGGGTGGGTCAGGACCCAGAACTGCCCCGACCCGATCGCCTCGAGCACCAGTCGCCCCACCTCGTCGGGATCCATCCCCTTCTCGAGCGCGGCCTGGATGCTGCTGGCGACCTTTCCCGAGGTGGCCCCGTCGGTCTTCGGTTTCGCCCGGCCCGGCCGGTACTCGACGGAGTGGCGGCTGATGTTGGTGTTGATCGGGCCCGGGCAGAGGACCGACGCCGTCACCGGGCTGTTGCGACCCCGGAGGTCCCGTTCGAGCGTCGCCATCAGGGCGACCACACCGTGCTTGGCCACGTTGTAGGCCCCCATCATCCCGCCGGCGATGAGGCCCGCCATCGACGACGTCGCGTTGATGTGACCCTCGCCCTGCTCCTCGATGATCGGGAGGAACACGTCGATGCCGTAGATCGGACCCCACAGGTCGACGTCGATGATCCATTTCCAGTCGTCGAGCTTCATCTTGTGGGTGGTCGTCGGGATGCCGATGCCGGCGTTGTTGCACAACACGTTGACCCCGCCGAACGTGTCGACCGCCTGGTCGGCCAGCGCCTGGATCTCGCCGAGCTGCGACACGTCACACCGTCGGCCGACCACCTCGGCCCCGGCACCCGCCAGCTCCTCGGTGACGGCGTCGAGCGCCTCGGTGTCGAGATCGCCGAGCACGAGCTTCATGCCCGCCCCGGCGAACGCCCTCGCCATCCCGAGCCCGATCCCGCTCGCCCCGCCGGTGATCACCGCCACCCGACCCTCGAACTCCTGCATTCGACGCTCCCTCTGCTCGCTCGACCCTCCCAAGCTGCCAGACCCCCGCACACCGGTGCCAGACACATCGTGCGGATGCGCCGTGCGGATGTGCCGTGCGGATGGGCCGTGCCGATGTCAGCGGCGGGCTTCCTCGGCGATGCGTTTCTTCGTGGCGGCCCACGAACAGATCGGGCACTGGGTGAGATCGTGGTTGCGGGCCGGGCAGTGGTCGCGGCCGAAGTAGATGATCTGGAGGTGTCGACGGATCCACGTGTCCTCGGGAAAGACCTTCTTCAGGTCCCGCTCGGTGCGCTCGACCGTCGTGCCGTTCGACAGGCCCCAGCGGGCCGCCAGGCGGTGGATGTGGGTGTCGACCGCGAACGCCGGCACCCCGAAGGCCTGCGCCATGACCACGCTGGCCGTCTTGTGCCCCACGCCGGGCAACGACTCGAGGAAGTCCCAGTCGGGGATGACCTCGCCGCCTGAGTCGACGATCTGGTGGGCCATCGCCGACAGGTTCTTCGCCTTCGTCGGCGCCAACCCGATCTCCCGGATCATCTCCAGGATCTCGTCGGGGTGCAGCGCCGCCATCTTCTCCGGCGTGTCGGCTCTGGCGAACAGCGCCGGGGTGACCTCGTTCACCTTCTTGTCCGTGGTCTGGGCCGACAGGGCGACCGACACCAGCAGCGTGTACGGGTCGCGATGATCGAGCGGGATCGGGGGCTCGGGATACAGGTCGTCGAGCAGCTCCCCGATCTTCTGCGCCTTCTCGATCCGCTTCATGCTCGATTCGCTCCCCGTGTCATCGCACGAACGGTACCGCCGAGCCGGCCGGGGCATGGGGGGGCTTGGTGGGGTGCCACCAACCGACGGAGGTTCTGGTTGTAGGGTCGCCTCCATGTCGGCGATCGTCCAGATGCAGGGCCTGCGGAAGGTCTATTCGCGCCGTCGAGCGCCCGACGTCGTGGCCGTCGACGGACTCGACCTCGAGCTTGGTCAGCCGGGCACCGTGCATGGCTTCCTCGGGCCGAACGGGTCGGGGAAGACCACCACGATCCGGTGCCTGCTCGGCCTCGTGAAGCCGACCAGCGGTCAGGTCACGGTGTTCGGCGTCGATTCCCAGACCGCCATCCACGGCGTGGCCGCGAGGATCGGGGTGATCGTCGAGAACCCCAAGATGTTCCCGAACTTCTCCGGTCGGCGGAACCTCAACCTGTTGGCCAGGATGGGCGGTATCGACCGTTCCCAGGTGGAGCGGGTGCTCGACGTGGTCGGTCTCCGCGACCGTGGCGACGATTCGTTCGCGTCGTACTCGCTCGGCATGAAGCAGCGGCTCGCCATCGCCGGCGCCATCCTCAAGGATCCCGACCTGCTGATCCTCGACGAGCCGGCCAACGGCCTCGATCCCGCCGGTATCGCCGAGATCCGGCGACTGCTCGCCCAGTTCGCGGCCGAGGGCAAGGCGGTCATCGTCTCGAGCCACCAGTTGGCCGAGATCGAACAGGTCTGCGACGACGTCACGATCATCAGCCGCGGCCACCTCGTGACGACGGGCTCGCTCGCCCACGTGCGGAGCTATGCCGGCCCCGACAACGTCGTGGTCACCATCGACGATCGGGACGCCGCGATCAGCGCGCTCGCCCAGGCCCGGTTCGAAGCCCGCCCCCGATCGGTCGACCGGGAGATCGTGGTGGAGATCGATCCCTCCCGGACGAGCGACGTCACCCGCGCCCTCGCCGACCGTGGCCTCTATCTCAGTGGCCTCCGCACGGAGTCGGCCACGCTCGAGGCCGCCTTCCTCAACCTCACCGGCGATGCCCCACCGCCACCGGCGGCGAGCGACGAGATCGGTCACGCCGCCCCGCCACCGGCGGCGAGCGACGAGATCGGTCACGCTGCCCCGCCGCCTGCTGCGCCGCCGCAGCAGCACGCCGCCCCACCGCCACCGACCACGGTGCCGCCCACGTCACCGCCGCTCCAACCGTCACCGCCGCTCCAACCGTCACCGCCGCTCCAACCGTCACCGCCGCCCCAAGCGTCACCTCCGGCCGATCACGAGGCGCCGCGATGACCGGGTTGTTGCTCGCCGAGTCGAGCCGGTTGTGGGCTCGCCGCATGACCCGCTTCTTCCCCCTCGGCCTCGCCGCCGCCATGGTGGTCGGCATCGTCATCGCCTACTTCGTGATCGAGGCCGACGACGGCAGCTCGCCCGACTTCCTCACCGACATCGCCGGTGGCGTGGAGGCGACGACCCTCCTCGGGCCGGTCACGACACTGCTGCCGCTCATGGCCTACGTCATCGGTGCCTCCTCCATCGGGGCCGACTCGAAGACGGGGATGCTCGAGCAACTGCTCACCTGGGAACCGCGCCGGCTCCGTTTCCTCACGGCGAGGATGATCTCGCTGTTCGTCGGCGTGGCGGTCATCGCGGTGGCGCTGGCGGTGGTGCTCGTGCTGCTCCTCTTCACGCTCGCCGCGCTCACCGGGACGACCGGGGGCACCACCGGCGAGTTCTGGGCCAACGTGGCGATGATCATCGTCAGGACCGGACTCGCCGCCGGGCTCTTCAGCCTCTTCGGGCTGGGGGTGACGCTGCTGATCGACAGCTCGGTGGGCTCGATCGTCGGCTTCGTCATCTACTGGTTCGTCGTCGAGAACTTCCTCGTTGCGGCGTTCCTGCCCCGGCTGTCGGCATACCTGCCGATCACGAATGCCGACGCCTTCGGCAGCGGACGCGACGTCGAGCGGGTCTCGGGCAGCGTCTTCAGCGGGGACTTCGAGCTGGTGACGGTGCACGGCTACCTGGTCGCCGGGGTCGTGCTCGCGATCTGGGTGCTGGCTGCGCTCGTGTCGTCGGGCGTGGTCTTCGCCAGGCGCGACATTGCCTGAGACCGGCCGGGTGGTCGTGGCCGGGGCGTCCGGCGTGGTCGGCTTCGCCGCCGCCCACCGGTTCTCGGCCATGGGCTGGGACGTGATCGGCCTGTCCCGCCGTGCCCCGGCCCGGTTCGGCGCCATCCACCATCGCCCGGTCGACCTCACCGACCGGGACGCCACCGCCGCCGCCGTCGCCGACCTCGACGACGTCACCCACCTGGTGTACGCCGCCCTCTACGAGAAGCCAGGGCTGATCCCCGGTTGGCGGGAGCAGGACCAGATGGACGTCAACCTGGCGATGCTGGCGAACCTCCTCGATCCCCTGACCGAGCGGGCCGAGCTCCAACACGTCTCCCTGCTGCAGGGAACCAAGGCCTATGGCGCCCACGTCGAGCCGATGCGGATCCCCGGTCGGGAGCGATCGCCCCGACACGACCACGACAACTTCTACTGGCTCCAGGAGGACCACCTCCGAGCGCGCCAGGCGGGGGCCGGTCAGCATTGGGCCCACACGATCCTCCGACCGCAGGTGATCTTCGGCGAGGCGCAGGGCGGCAACATGAACGCGCTCCCCGCGCTCGGGGTGTACGCGTCGCTCCTCCGAGCCGACGGTCGGCCCCTCGACTTCCCCGGCGGTGTCGCCCCGATCAGCGAAGCGGTCGACGCGGACCTCGTCGCCGGGATGCTCACCTGGGCCGCCACGGCGGACGCGGCACGCGACGAGACGTTCAACGTCACCAACGGCGACGTCTACACGATGGCCAACGTCTGGCCAGCACTCGCCGACGCCTTCGGGATGGAGGTCGGGGACGACGTGCCGTGCCAGCTCGCCACCGAGATGCCGCGTCGGGAGGGCGACTGGGCCCGCCTCGTCGACCGGTTCTCTCTCGACGCGCCGGCGTCGCTCGAACGCTTCGTCGGCCAGTCGTTCATCTATGCCGACCTGCTCACCGGCTTCGGTCAGACCGCCCTCCGGTCGCCGGCCCTGGTCAGCACGATCAAGGCCCGCCAGGCGGGCTTCGGCGCCTGTGTGGACACCGAGGACATGTTCACCCGGCTGGTCAGGGTGTTCCAGGAGGCGCGGTTGTTCCCACCTCGCCGCTGGTGACCTCATTGTCGGCCTGATTGTCGGCCTGATTGTCGGCCTGATTGTCGGCCTGATTGTCGGCCTGATTGTCGGCCTCGTTGTCGGCCTCGGCAGTGCCGCCCGCCGCCGGCAGCGGCGGAGCGGACGCGGGCGATGGTCGGGCCGAGGTGACCAGGGCCACACCCAGCACCAGCAACGCGCCGCCGATCCACTCCGCCGGGCTGAGTCGGTTCGACCGGATGACCCAGGCGAACAGCACGCCGAACACCGGGGTGAGATAGGCCACCGACGACGCCTGGGTCGCCGAGCCCTCCACCGTGATCTTCGCCATCAGCGCGAACGTGACGGCGAGCGCGGGGATGGCGGCGTACACGAGCGGAACCAGCAGCGGGAGACCGACGTCGGTCTCGGCCGTCCCCTCGACCAGCAGGGCGATCGGCACCACCACCACCGTCGACATCAACAACTGGGTGGTGGTGATCATCACCGGACCGACGTCGCCGAAATCCCACCACCGCAGCAGCACGATCCCCGCCGCCCAGGCGAGGCCGCTGACGAAGAGGATGATGATGCCGGCGAGACTGGTCTCCCCCTCGATCGCCGGCGAGGAGAGCACGACCGCCCCGACGACGCCGATCACCACCCCGACCGTGCCCGCTCTGGTCAGGCGCTCGTGCAGCAGGCCGAACGCCAGTAGGGCCGTCCAGACCGGGACGAGGCTCGACAGCAGCGCCGCCACACCGGCCGGCACGAGGCTCACCCCGGTCACCAACGTGGTGCTCGACAGCGTGGTCACGCAGAGCGACACCCCGAAGATCCCGAGCAGCACCTTCGGGTCGCGCGGGAGGCGCTCACCCCGCCACTGGGTGAAGGCCAGGAGCGCTGCGCCCCCGAGGGCGAGGCGCATCCCGGTGAGGACCAGCGGCGTGGTGTGCCGGAGGGCGAGCTGCATCACGGAGTAGTTGGCGCCGATGAGCAGTGCCACCAGCACGACGAGACCGAGGATCACGGCGGGCGACGCCGGCGTCGCCGTCGAGGTCGGTGAGGTGGCTGAGGTCCCCGGACCGACCCGCTCCGTCATCGTGGCCGACGGTACCCCACGGCCGATCAGGGCGGAAACCGGCGGGACCCCACCTTGAGGTGGGCCGTCGCCGGCCGTAGGCTCCCGGTCCATGTGGATCCGCCTCCGTCAGATCGCCGTGGTCACCGAAGACCTCCGCAAGAGCGCCCTCGACATCGGGACGGTGCTGGGTGTCGAGGCCTGTTTCACCGATCCCGGCGTCAAGCAGTTCGGGCTGAAGAACATGCTGTGGCCGATCGGCACCCAGTTCCTCGAGGTCGTCACGCCGATCGAGGAGGGGACGGCCGGGGGCCGCTACATCGAGCGCCGGGGCGGAGATACGGGCTACATGTTCATCACCCAGGTCGACGATGTCGCTCGACGCCGGGAGCGGGCAGCGGAGCTCAGCATCAGGATCGCCTTCGACCTCCACCACCCCGAGCAGGGACACGACGGCATCCAGCTCCACCCCGCCGACACCGGCGGCACGTTCTTCGAGATGGACCAGATGACGATGGAGGGCGGCGACGCCGAGGGCGGGCCCTGGTACCCCGCGGGGAAGAACTGGGAGCCGTTCGTGCGGACCGACGTCGTCGGTGGGATCGCGGCGGCCGAGATCCAGAGCCCGGAGCCGGATCAGCTTGCCGAGCGATGGTCGGCGATGGCCGAGATCGACCTCGGAACCGACGAGCAGGGCCGGCCCCAGATCGAGCTCGACAACGCGGTGGTCCGTTTCGTGGAGGACAGCGATGGGCGGGGCGAGGGGCTCGGGGGGATCGACGTGATCGCCAACGACCGGCCCGCGATCCTGGCCGGCGCCAGGGCCAGGGACTGCTACGTGAGCGACGACGAGGTCAGCGTCGCCGGTCTACGGGTCCGCCTCGTCGGCTGACCGGGCGCTGCCGCGGCACCGGTGGCGATCGATGGCCGACCGCGACACCGCCGCGACGTCGATGTCGCCGAAACGGAACCTGTTCGAAACTCGGAAATCGTCGCCGAGATGTGACAATGGCGCCACGAACGTCCAGGTGAGGACGTCGAGATGTGACAGGCGCAACACGATTTTTGACGTGGCCCGTTGAACCTGTCTACCGTCCGGTTGCTACTGCGGCTGGCGCAGTCAACCTGATTCGAAAGGCGCAGGGGGAGGTCAACCAGGTGTCATTGCTCGATGTCTCCGACATCACGGTGAAGTTCGGCGGTATCACCGCGCTCGATCGGCTCTCGTTCGATATCGACGAGGGTGAGATCTGTGCCCTCATCGGACCGAACGGTGCCGGCAAGACGACGCTCTTCAACGTCGTCAGCCGCATCTACGACCCGACCGAGGGATCGGTGACGTTCGACGACATCGACCTGCTGAGTCTCGCACCCCACACGATCTCCCAGAAGGGCGTCTACCGGACGTTCCAGAACCTGGCGCTCTGGCCCGGCATGACCGTGCTGCAGAACGTGATGGTGGGCGACCACACGAGCACGAAGGCCAACTTCGTGACCTCGATGTTGCGGCTCGGCACCCGCGGTGAGGAGCGGGAGTCGAAGCTCCGGGCGTGGCGGGCGCTGGAGGAGCTCGGTCTGGAGGAGCATGCGTTCCATCCGGCGGCGGGCCTCCCGTTCGGCACGCTGAAGCGCATCGAGCTGGCTCGGGCCCTCATCGGCAACCCCCGTCTGCTGATGCTCGACGAGCCGGCCAGCGGCCTCACCCACAGCGAGGTCGACGAGCTCGGCGAAACGATCCGCCAGCTCCGCGATGACCACAACCTCACCGTCCTCCTCGTGGAGCACCACATGCGGATGGTGATGGGGATCTCGGAGAAGGTCGTCGTGCTCAACTTCGGCAAGAAGATCGCAGAAGGCCCGCCCAGCGTCGTTCGCGAAGATCCATCCGTCATCGAGGCCTACCTCGGGAGTTCAGCGGCATGACCGACACCGACAGCTCAGCGAGCTCGAGCAGCAACGGGCTCAACGACGACCTCAAGCCGTTGATGCTCAAGGTCGAGGACCTCCACGCCCGCTACGGAGCGGTCGAGGTGCTACGGGGCCTGGACTTCCAGGTCCCCGACGGCGACGTCGTCGTGATCCTCGGTGCCAACGGCGCCGGCAAGACCACGACGCTCCGAGCGGTGTGCAACATGGTCACCTGCAGCGGAACGGTGCAGCTCGCCGGCGAGGACATCTCCCGGCAGAACACCGCCGACATCGTCAACAAGGGCGTCGCCCACGTGCCACAGGGTCGGGGAACGTTCCCCGAGCTGTCCGTGATCGACAACCTCGAGATCGGTGGCTACACCCGCTCCGACTCGCTCGACGAGGACATGGACCGGTGGTTCACGATGTTCCCCCGGCTCGCCGAGCGGAAGGACCAGCTCGCCGGCTCGCTCAGCGGTGGCGAGCAGCAGATGCTGGCCGTCGCCAGGGCGTTGATGTGCCGGCCGAATCTCCTCCTCCTCGACGAGCCATCGCTGGGCCTCGCCCCGTTGATCATCGAGGATCTGTTCAGCACGTTCGCCGAGCTCAACCGTGAATCGGGCGTGACCATGCTCATCGTGGAGCAGAACGCCAACCTCGCGCTCGAGCTCGCCAGCTATGGCTACGTGCTGGAAGCCGGCCAGATCGTGCTGGAGGGCTCATCGGAGAAACTCAAGAGCGACAGCGCCGTCCAGGAAGCGTACCTCGGGGCCTAGCGGCCCAGGAATCCGAACCCGCCGACCGGAATCAGCAGCAATCACCGACAGCAAGTACCGAGAGCAAGAATCGGAAACGGAGACCCGACGTGCAACTGTTCCTCCAGCGTCTGTTCGACGGCCTCGACAATGGCGCCGTGTACGCCGTTGTCGCGGTGGCGTTGGTCCTGATCTTCAAGGCCACCACGCTCGTCAACTTCGCGCAGGGCGAGTTGGCGATGGCCGGAACGTTCATCGCCTACATCCTTGCGGCCGAGCCCGACGTGGCGGGCAGGGTCCCCAACTTCGGCCTGGACGCCTCGATACGTCCAGGTGGCTTCCCGCTCGGCCTGCTGCTGGCGATCATCGTGGCGATGGCCATCAGCGCCGCCGTCGGGGCGGCGATCGAACGGGTGTTGATACGCCCCTTCGACCCCACCGACCATCTACCCGTGGTGCTGATCACCCTCGGCATCTTCCTCCTGCTCAACTCGATCGCCGGTTACATCTGGAACTTCAACCCGCGACCCTTCCCGAGCATGTTCCCGAACGGGGCCGACGACTTCGTCGGAATCGGTGGTGCCCGACTCCGCTACACGGTCATCGGAACCTGGGCGGTCGTGGGCCTGATGGGTCTCAGCCTCTGGTTCATCCTGTCCAAGACCAAGATCGGCCTCGCCTTCCGGGCGGTCTCGTCCAACACCGAGTCGGCTCGTCTCGTGGGCGTACGGGTCGGCAAGGTGCTGATGTTCGGCTGGGCCCTCGCTGCCGCCTTCGGAACCCTCGGCGGCTCGCTGGTGGCGCCGAAGCTCTTCCTCCAGCCCAACATGATGGTCACCCTCCTGATCTTCTCCTTCGCCGCCGCCACGATCGGCGGCCTCGACTCGCTGCTCGGAGCCGTCGTCGGCGGGATCGCCATCGGGCTCATCCAGTCGATGCTCGTCGGCTACCTGGGCGACTTCGATCCGGCCTTCATCATTCTCAGCCTCGCCGTCGCCTTCATCTGCATCCTCGGTGTGCTGTGGTTCAAGCCGGCCGGACTGTTCGGCACGGCCAGAGTGGAGCGGGTGTGATGACAGCGAGTGCAGAGAGCTTGCAACGACTGCTGACGACGGGCACGAGAGGGGCAACGCAATGAGCGAACCGATGCTGACCATGAAGCAGGGCAGCAAGGAGCACAAGACCTACCTGCTCGTCACCTGGGGCCTGTTCATCCTGTTCGCCATCGCGCTGCCCTACATCCTCACCGCGATGTTCGGCGAGTTCCAGGTCGGACGCCTGAACCGCGCCATCTACCTGGCGGTCGCGATCCTCGGCCTCAACCTCGTGATCGGTTACTCGGGCCTCATCGCGCTCGGCCACAGCGCCTTCATCGGCATCGGCGCGTTCTTCACCGCATCGCTGATCGTCGACGAGGGGTGGGACTACTGGATGACCATCCCGGTGTCGATGTTGGCCGCGTTCGTGGTTGGCGTCCTGCTCGGCATCCCGGCGCTCCGGATCAAGGGCCTCTACCTGGCCCTGTTGACCGTCACGTTCGCCGCGGTGTTCCCCACGTTGGCCAAGCTCGACAAGTGGGGCATCGCCGAACGGACCGGTGGCGTCAACGGCCGGAACATCCCCGAGAAGATCGTGGCTCCCGAGTGGGTGCAGAGCATCCTCCAGATCGACGACACCCCCGATCAGCAGGCGATCTACAAATACTTCATCATCGCGAGCCTCAGCGGGCTGGCGTGGTGGGGTACCCGCAACCTGATCAAGAGCCGTCCTGGTCGGGCGATCATCGCCATCCGTGACAACGAGACCGGGGCTGCGGTCAGCGGCATCAACCTCCCGCTCTACAAGACGCTCACGTTCGGTGTGTCGGCTGCTCTCGGCGGTCTCGCCGGCGTGATGTGGGCCATGAACTCGGCGTTCGTCGGCGAGCAGGACTTCGGCTTCGCCCCACTGGCGATTCCGTTGCTGGTCGGGCTGGTGATCGGCGGCGTGGCCACGTTGGAGGGTGCGCTCGTCGGCTCGCTCGTCTGGGTGTTCGTCGGCGAGTTCACCCGCAACCTCGGGCTCGACATCCTGTCGCAGGCCTTGTTCGGCATCATTCTCATTCTGGTGACGTTCTTTGCACCTGGGGGGATTGTCGGCTTCTTGAAGCAGGTGAAGGCTAGGCTCGTCCGGGTCATCCCTCAGCCCCCTGAGGGTGCGTTGGTCTCGGGGTCGAGCGCTGACGACCTGGTCGACGACGTCGTGCCCGAACCGGCCGTCTGACACCGCAGAGGTCAACTTCAGACCACGAGGCCATTCCCGCCAGCTGGCTCGGCCACCTGGCCCCCGGTACTACAATGCTTTACGAAACACGCTCTAGGAGATCTAAGTCCTCCCGGGACTTGGCGAGAGGAGAAATCACAACCATGTCGAAACTGGCAAAGATATTGAGTTTGCTGTTCGCGATGGCGCTCGTCGCCGCCGCGTGCGGCGGAAGCGACGATGGTGACGGCGACGAGGCCGGCACCGAGGCCGGCGAAGAAGAAGCGGGCGGAGGTGGTGGCATCGATGACGATGCGGCCAGTGACGCACTGTCCGGCGATGACGACGAGGGCGAGGGCGAAGGCGAAGGTGAGGGCGAAGAAGAGCCCGCCGCCGCCGCCGGTTCGATCGAGGAACTGGAGGCCCAGTGGGCCGACAACCGCCAGGCTGTCGTCGACGAGCTGACGGCCGGCATCGATGCCGGCGATTTCGGCGTCGGCGACGACAACATCCTCCGGGGTCCGGGTGGGTTCGAGATCGACCTGAACAACTGCCCGGCCGACTGGTCCGACACCGAGGGCCTGGACGGCTCGGTCAAGATCGGTCACACGACCGCTCAGTCCGGCAACCTCGCTGCCTACGGCAACATCGCGTTGGGCATGGAGACCTACTTCAACTACGTGAACGAGAACGGTGGCGTCGGCGGTCAGCCGCTCGAGCTGATCGTCAAGGACGACGGCTACGTCGCCACCCAGACGATCGAGCTGGTGGCCGAGCTGATCCAGTCGGACAAGCCGTTCTTCATCACCACGCTGGGCTCGCCGAACACGCTGGCGACCTACGACACGCTCAACGAGAACTGCATCCCGCAGCCGTTCGTGATGACCGGTCACCCCGCCTGGGGCGACCCGGAGAACCATCCGTGGACCACCGGCCTGCAGATGTCGTACGCCACCGAGGCCATCCTCTGGGGCAACTGGATCAAGACCAACATGGCCGACCAGTTGCCGGTCACCGTCTCGGGTCTCGTGATGGACAACGACTTCGGCCTCGCCTACCAGGACGGCTTCGAGCGGTGGGCGGAAGCCAACCCCGACGTCGTGGCCGAGTTCAACCCGATCCCCCACGATCCGGCGGCCCCGACCGTCACCAACGAGATGACCACGATCGCCGCCGCTGAGCCCGACGTGTTCATCTCCATGACGGCCGGTAACCCGTGCCTGTTCGCCATCCAGGAGGCCGGCAACAACGGCCTCGTCGGGAGCGACACGGTGCTGTTCACCCCGTCGGTCTGCAAGGCCAACTCCTTCATCGAGCCCGCCGGCGACGTCGGCGATGGCTGGTACATCGTCGGCGGTGGCGTGAAGACCACCACCGATCCGCAGTACGAGGATGACGCCTTCGTGTCCTGGGCCAACGAATTGATGGCGGCCGACGGTCACGACATCACCGACGCCAACTTCGGTACCGGCTTCGGCATGTTCGCCTGGGCTCACGTCGAGGCGCTGCGCATCGCCGCCGAGCTGCCGGGCGGGCTGACCCGTTCGAACCTGATCCTCGCCCTTCGGGGAATGGACGTCAACCACCCGATGGCCCTCGACGGTGTCAAGTTCGCGGTGGACGGCAACGAGGACTCCTACTACATCGAGGGCTCTGACATCGCGATCTACGACGCCGCGACCGGAACCTGGGTGCAGGAAGGTCCTCCCGTCGACCTGAACGGTTCGTCGTCGAACTGCGTCTGGACCGACGAAGGCTGCTGATCCAGCAGTCCCGAGAATCATCACGTCAGTAACTGACTGACGGCTGGGGCCGAGGACATCCTCCTCGGCCCCAGCCGCGTTCGTAGTCCGGAGGATCACGCTTGGAACTGCTGCTACAGCGCATCTTCGATGCGATGTTCAACGGTGCTATCTACGCCTCGTTGGCGATCGCCCTCGTCACCATCTATCGAGCAACCGGACTCCTCAACTTCGCCCAGGGCGAGCTCGCAACGTTCAGCGGCTACATCGGCCTCCTCCTCCTCTCGCCGCCTGGAGCGGCCATCGCCGGCGCCGGGCTCGTGGATGTGCTCCCAGGTTTGCCGTGGCCGACACCGCTGGCCATGGCCGGCGCCGTCGTCTTCGGCGCGGCGGCCGGCGCCCTCACCGAGCGCGTCCTGATCCGGCCATTGGAGGGGCAGGCCGACATCGCGGTGGTGAACGTCACGATCGGCTTGTTCATCGCCGTCAACGCGCTCACCGTCCAGTTCTGGCAGGTCCGACCGCGGAACTTCCCGAGCCCCTTCCCCGCCGAGTCCGACGACTACTTCAGCGTCGCCGGTGCACGGCTGCGGTTCGAATCGATCGGGGTGTGGCTCACCCTGCTGGTGCTGCTCGGCCTGCTCGGCCTGTTCCTGCACCGCACCAAGGTCGGCCTCGCGTTCCGGGCGATCACCAGCAACCGGGCCTCGGCCGAGCTCGTGGGCGTGCGGGTCGGTCGGATCCTCATGGTCGGCTGGGCCGTGGCCGCCGGCATCGGCGCTCTCGCAGCCGTCCTCGTGGCCGACGTGGTACTGCTCGAGCCGTTCATGATGATCCGCCTCCTCATCTTCTCCTTCGCCGCCGCCACCATCGGCGGCCTCGACAGCCCGCTGGGGGCCATCGTGGGGGGCGTGATCGTGGCCATGGCCCAGACCCTGGTGCCCGCCTACCTGCCGTTCATCTCGACCGACCTGAGCCTGCTCCCGCCCCTCGTGGTCATGGGCCTCGTGCTCCTGATCCAACCGACGGGCCTGTTCGGCACCAAGCGGGTGGAGCGGGTATGACGGCGCCGAGCTCGGAGTCGGGGCGGCGAACGGCCGGCCCCGGCGATGGACACGACATCGCCGAGGCGCCGCGCCGCGAACCGCCGAGCGGGCGGCGGCCGCTCTCGCGGGCGGCGAAGGCCGCGATCGCGGTCGTGGTGCTCGCCATCCTCGTGCTCCCGTTCCTCGTAGACCCGATCGCCCTGCGCCGGACCGCCAGCCTGATCGTCCTGACGCTCGCGGTGCTGGGAGTGGTCGTGGCCACCGGCTACACCGGCCAGATCACGCTCGGCCACGGTGCGTTCGTGGGTCTCGGGGCGTTCGCGATGGGCGCCTGGCTCGACTTCACCAGCCTCCCGTTCCTGGCCGCGGTAGCGGTGAACTTCGTGTTCTGCGGCGCCGTCGGCTGGCTCGTGGGGGTACCGGCGCTGCGGATCAAGGGCCTGTATCTGGCGCTGATCACCCTGGCTGCCGGGGTGTTGTTCCCCTCCCTCGCCCGGCAGTTCCCCCGGCTCACCGGCGGACCGTCGGGGCGGCCGGTCGACCGATCGCTCGAGGCGCCGGCTTGGCTCGGCGCCGACCACACCGTCACCTACCGGTACTTCTTCTGCCTGGCGATCTGCGTGGTCATGTTCGTCCTCACCGCCGCCGTCCTCCGTAGTCGGTGGGGGCGGGCGATGCAGGCCGTCCGTGACGACGAGACCGCGGCGGCCACGTTCGGGATCAACATCGTGCACACCAAGGCGGGATCGTTCGGTCTCTCGGCCGCGCTGGCCGGCACGGCCGGCGCGCTCCAGGTGGTGCTGTTCCCCTTCGTGAGCCACGATCAGTTCACAGTCTTCCTGTCACTCCGGCTCTACGCGGCGGCCGTCATCGGCGGCGCAGCGTCGATCATGGGCGCCATCTACGGCGTGGTGGCCCTCATCGTCGTCCCGGCCGTCAACTCGGCCCTCGGATTGTTCGACAACGACGTGCTGGTCTTCGGTGTCGGTCTCATCATCCTCACCTTCATCGCCCCGGACGGCATCGCCGGCTGGGTCCGTCGGAGGAGCCGAGGCTGAGCAGCCGGGTGGGGCCCGTCGGGAAGTCAACGCCACCGGAGCGAGTTTCAACGTCGATGCGACTCTCCTTGCCAACGCTCGCGCTCGGCCTCGCCATCGCCCTGGGCGCCGCCGCCTGCAGCGATGCCACCGCCGACGGCTCCGGCGAGGTCGGCGAGGCCGTCGATGACTCGGTGACCACGGCGACGTTCCGGACCGATCCGACCATCGATGACACGGTGCCCGACGAGTTCGCCTCGCTCTCGCTCGAGGAGAAGATCGACGAGTTCCTCGAGCTGTCCAACAGTCGCCTCGCCTCGAGCATCGCCGCCGAGATGGCCGCCGACGGCGACCCGCGTTGGGGACCCTGGCTGCTCGACCTGCTCCGGCTCGGCCCGTCCAATCTCACCGACATCGACGTGGCGGAGGCCATGGCGTCGATCTCCGGGATCGACCGCGATCCCGACAACTTCATCACCGACGACTACCGGATCTACGGCGGATGGGTCTACGACCAGGCCGTCGATCCTGGCCCCGGGTACCGGGAGTGGAAGCTCGGCCTCTACGGGCCGCTCGACGAGGACTTCGCCGCCCTGCTCGACTCGGTCCCCGACGACGTGACCCTCAGCCGGATCCAGTGGGGCGGTGTACCGCGGGGCGGTATCCCGGAGCTGAACGACCCGGCTCGGGTGACCGCAGCCGAAGCCGACTGGATGGAAGCCGACGAGATCGTGTTCGGCGCCGAGATCGACGGCACCGCCGTCGCCTACCCGTTCCGGATCCTCGGTCACCACGAGCTGGCCAACGACACCATCGCCGGCACGCCCGTGTCGGTCGTGTTCTGCACGCTGTGCCGGACCGCCCTCCTGTTCGACCGCCGCGTCGCCGGTCCCGACGGGACAGAGATCGTGCTCGATCTCCAGACCTCCGGCCTGTTGGCCAACTCGAACAAGATCATGGTCGACGTGCAGACCGACACGCTGTGGTCCCACCTGGAGGGCGTCGGGATCGGTGGACCGCTCGCGGCCACCGAGTTGGCCCAGCTCCCGCTCGAGACCACGACGTGGGGCGCCTGGGTCGACGCCCATCCCGACACCTCCGTGCTCGACATCCCCGCCCCGGTCTTCCCCGAGAACCCCGAGCAGGGCGGGCCGGCCTACACCTATCAACCCGACTCGCCCTACCCCGGCTACTACGACAACCCGGAGGTGTGGTTCCCGATCCTCGACACCCCCACCGACGACCTCGACCTGAAGGACCAGGTGCTCGGCCTCCAAGCCGGCGACGACGCGCTCGCCGTGGCCGTCGACGCGATCGTGGCCGACGGGCCCCGCGTCTTCACCGTCGGTGATGCGACGATCCTGGTCGCCCCGAACGGACCGGCGGGGGCCCGAGCCTACGACGCGAACGGCGCCGACCTCGCGGCCGGCGACCGGCCCGAGGTCGAGACGACCACCGACGACGCCGTGCTCGCCGACGGTACCGCGCTGCCCCGCCTGGTCGTGGACCAGGGCTTCTGGTTCGCCTGGTTCGGCAACAACCCGACCACCGACTGGTGGCCCCGCAACAGTTGAGCGTCACCCTTCGGGTTCGGCCCGGCTGAGCTCTCCTGAACCCGCGCCGTCACAGAGTCGCGGGCTCACGCCCTGCGTCATCTAGGATCGGGAGCGGAGATGCGACGGTCGGTGTTCCCGCCCCGAACCCGTCGCCGTGCCGCAGTGACGGTCCTGGCGACGGCCGCCGTCGCCGCCACCTGTGGGGGTGGCGGCGTGCCCGAACCCGGGCCGACGGCGATTGTCGATCCAGCTGCACCCACCGCGCCGGTGGCCGGCGACAACGCGGTCACCCGGGCCGACCCGACCCTCCCGGCCGCCTGGGTCGGCGAGCTGGAGCAGGCGACGAACCCGCTCGCCGAAGATGAGGTGGCGTGGGCCGAGCAGCGGGGCCGGATGGTGGCCTCCCTCGCCCAGCCGGGCCATGGCCGGGTCGAGGATCGGCTGCTCGGGCCGGGCGGGCTCGACGTCGACCTCGCCGCCTGTCCGCCCAACTGGAAGGACACGGCCGGGGTCGACGACGACACGATCCGCATCGCTGTCGTGACAGCCGACGGCGGCGACCACGCCGAGTTCGGGGATCTCGCAACCGGCATGCAGCTCTACTTCGACCACGTCAACGAACAGGGGGGTGTCGACGGTCGGGCGATCGAGCTGGCGATCTACGACGACCGCTACGAACCGTCGCGGACGGCTGCGGTCGTGAACGTCCTCGTCGAACGTGACGAGGCGCCCTTCTACATCGCCACTGTCGGCACCCCCACGACGCTCGCTGTCCACGATCGTCTCGACGATGCCTGCGTGCCGCACCCGTTCGTGGCGTCGGATCATCCCGCGTGGGCCGACCCGGCGGGGCATCCGTTCACCACGGGCTTCCAGCTCTCCCGCTCGACCGAGGCGATCCTGTGGGGACAGTGGATCAAGGCCAACCTCCCGGGACTGGTCCCGGTCACCGTCGGCGCCCTGGTGATCGACAACGACTTCGGCCACATCTACGCCGATGCCTTCCGAGCCTGGGTGGACGACAACCCGGATGTGGTCACGGAGCTCGTTGCCATCACCCACGACCCGGCAGTCGGCGACGTCGGGGCGGAGATGGCGGAGGTGGCCGAGGTCCGCCCCGACGTGTTCCTCGCCATGACGGCCGGCGCGGCGTGCCTCAGCGCGATCACCGAGACGAGCCGGAGCGGCCTCGCCGCGGCCGCCGTCGCACGGTTCGCCCCCTCCTCGTGCCGCGACCCCGCCACCCACCTCGTGCCCGCTGGCGAGGCCGCCCACGGGCTCTGGCTCGCCGGCGGTGCCACGAAATCGCTCACCGATCCGACGTATGCCGACGAGCCGTTCGTGGCATTCGCCAACGCCCGCATCGCCGCCGCCGGCATCGACCGCAACCGGCATCTCGTCGGCGTCGGCTTCGCCCAGTACGGCTGGGCGCACGTGGAGCTGCTCCGCGTTGCGGCGGCGCTACCCGGCGGTCTGACGAGATCGAACGTGGTTCTCGCCGCCCGCAATCTCGACCTCGACCACCCGATGCTCATGGATGGGGTGGACTTCGCCACCGCGGGCCGGAGCGACGGCTTCCCGATCGAGGGAACCGTCTACAGCCGGTATGATGCCGAGACCGGCTCGTGGCTCACCCACGGCCCACCCGTGGACGTCAACGGCGCGACACCGAACTGCTCCTTCTCCACGGCGAGCCTCGGCTGCCGGTGATCCCCGTTCCGCCGGTGCCCACCTGGACAGCCGGCCGACAGATAACGGGGGCCAGGGTGGGCGTCAGGTCTCGATGCCGAGCCGATCCGCCTCGTCCGGACAGAACACCGCCACCGCGGCGTCCACCACGGTGAACAACTCGTCGTCGCTGAGCTCGCTGTTGGTGGTCTCGATGGCCTGCTGACGGAAGTCCTCGTACTCGGCCTGGTCTTCAGAGGCGACCGCGAACACGCAGAATCGGCGACCGAACGTGGAGATGTCGTCGTCGCTCAAACCGTCGCTCGTGAGCCCGTTCGCGCTCAGGATGTTCCGGAACTCGGCGACCTGCACCGCTGCGTCGGCGGTCGTCGTCGACTCGTCCTCGTCCTCCTCGCTCGTGGTCGTCTCGTCCTCGCTCGTGGACGTGGACTCGTCGGCCGCATCGGCGGCGTCGCTCGTGTCGGTGGTGGCCGAGTCGTCGGTTGCACCGCCGCCGCCCTCGGTCCCATCGTCGGCGGAGGTGTCGGTCGACGAGTCGCTCGACCCGTCCTCGGTGGTGGTCTCGCCCCCGTCGGCTGCGGTCTCGGTGCCGTCGTCGCGGAGCAGGAAGTAGGCCCCGGCGGCCACCACCAGCGCCGCAGCGACGCCGGCGAGCACGAGCCCGATCTTCGCTACAGCGCCCCGGTCCTGGGAGCTGCCACCATCCGCGTCGGGCGGCTGGTCCCACTTGCTCGTCCAGTCACCACCGGTCGCCGAGTCCAGACCCGGTGGGGGGCCGGTGCCCGCACCGGTCGCCTGGCCGACGGTCGACGCCACCGTGGCCCCGGCGGCGGAGGCCGCGGCGCCCAGCGGTGGCTGGGTCACGTCGGCCGGGAGCTGGGCGGTCTGGGCCACGTCCTGGGCGAACGCGGTCGGCTCAGCCTGCTGGGATGGGGGTGCGGTCGTGTCGGGCACACCGCCCGGGCCCGCGGCTCCCGGCGGGTTCGGGCCGGTGCCCGGCGCCCACCATCGTCCGTCAGAGGCCTCGTACCACCCGTCGGGCGGCGGCCACGGGTACGGCTTTCCGTCCCAGCCTGTGTAGGTCTCGCTCATCGTCACCAGCCTCGCACATTTTCCGCATCGATTATCGTCCGGGGGCGCCGAGCGGTGCCGTCGGGCCCGTCGGAGCCGGTGGGCAGAGATCCTAGGCGGGAGATCGCAGCTTCGATCGGACCTTCGCCATCGGGACGGCCATCGCGCCGGCCAGGGAATCCCGACCAGAGTGGGTCGGACGACGGCTATGGTTGGATCCCTCCAGCGCGGATGCCCGAGTGGTCCAAGGGAGCGGCCTGCAAAGCCGTGATTCGCGGGTTCGAATCCCGCTCCGCGCTCACGTCCCGGTCAGCGCCAGCGCTGCTAGTCTGACCGGTCCCGGGCCATTAGCTCAGTTGGCTAGAGCGCCTCCATGACGCGGAGGAAGTCGGGGGTTCAAATCCCTCATGGCCCACGTGTGAGCTGCGGAGCAGCTCACCTCGAGTTTCGGCTTCGCCGAAACGTCGTCGGGTGTGGCGGGTAGCGGGTATGAGAAGCGCGCGGTCAGGCCCACGTGTGAGCTGCGGAGCAGCTCACCTCGAGTTTCGGCTTCGCCGAAACGTCGTCGGGTGTGGCCGGCGGGCTCAGGTCTGGAGTCGCGACACTGGCAGCGTTCTGCACCGGGGGTGTGCGTGGGATCTGCCAGAGCGCGCGGAGCTTCGGCTCTGGCAGCGTTCTGCACCGGGGGTGGGCGTGGGATCTGCCAGAGCTGGTCGAGCTTCGGTTCTGGCAGCGGTTTGCACTGGGGGTGTGCGTGGGATCTGCCAGAGTGGGCGGAGCTTCGGCTCTGGCAGCGTTCTGCACCGGGGGTGGGCGTGGGATCTGCCAGAGCGGGGCGTGCGAGGGGGTTGTCGGGGGAGGGAGTCGTCTAGCCTCGGGCAGCGTGAGACGAGCGTCGGAGAAGGGACAGCGACCATGACCGCGTATGCCATCGTGAGGGTGAATGTGACCGACCCGGACCAGTACGAGAAGTACAAGGCGCTGACCCCGGCCGCCGTCGCCGCCCACGGCGGCCGCTTCATCGTGCGCGGCGGTGCTCACGAGGTGCTGGAAGGCGATCCCGAGGACCGCCGGATCGTGGTGGTCGAGTTCCCCGACCTCGACAGCGCCCGCACCTTCTACGACTCACCCGAGTACCGCGAGGCCCGCGCCGTTCGGGAGGGTGCAGCCGAGATGCAGATGCTCATCGTCGAGGGGAGCTGACCGCCCAGCGGGGTGTCCAGCAGGAACCGGTCGATCAACCCCGATCCGGCAGCCCGAGCAGTTCGGCGGTCGCCGCGCAGGTGGCCACCGGGCGGCCCACCTCCCTTGCGAGGTCCACGCACTCCGTGACGAGCTCGACGTTCGTGGGCTGGCGCTCGGGATCGAAGTACTCCTCGATCCCGACGTGCAGATGACCACCTCGCTCGAGCGCCAGCCGGGCGATCGGCGTGGCCATGAGGTCGCCACCCCACACCGACACCGACCACGGCAACCCGCTGCCCTCCAGCATGTCGAGGTAGGCCAAGAGGGCGCTGGTGGTGGGCGGCAGGCCGTAGCTCGCGCCCGGCCCCCGGCCCAACACGTCGTGGTCGCCGCAGAAGTAGAGCTTGATCATCGCCCCCGCCGGCAGCAGACCCTGCCGGTGATAGCTCAGCGTGGTCGCCAACCAGCCGGGCTCGTAGATCGCCACCGACGGCCCCAGCCGCAACCGGTCGCACTGGGCGAAGAACGCCGCGATGTCGTCGAAGGTGTTCGTGTACGTGTACCCGGTCGGCCGGCCGTCACGACCCACCCAGCCCACGTTCGTCGACCCTGGATCCACATAGGCCATGCGGAAGAGCGGCCCGAGCTCGTCGGCCAGGATCTCGGTGTGGGCCAAGCGGACGTCGAGCGACGGGTCGAGGACGCCGGTGGGATACAGCAGCGCATCGGGTCGCGCCTCGAGGATCGGCCGCCACGCCGCCAGATAGTCGTCGGCCGCCTGTCGACCGGTCCAGCGCATCTCCTCGTTGTGGGCGTGGATGATCGAGGCGCCTGCTTCGAGCGAGGCCAACGCATCGTCACGAACCTCGTCCGCCATTCGGGGAACGTTCGGGTTGCGCGACTTGCGCGACGTGCCGTTGATCGCGGCTTCGATGATCACCGGGCCACCGCTGGCCTGATCGGGCTTGGTGGTGGGCGAAACGTCGACGACGTCTTCTGAATCCACGGGCTCCCCTTCGTTCCGGCTGCCTACGGCCTCAGCCTCTCCGCCATTCTGGCGGAAGCCCGCGCTGGGTTCGAGTCCGCTCGTCGCCGCCTTCCCGACGGCCGGCCGGGTTGCGGACTCTTCGAAGCGTGCGTACTCTACGCAGCACGACCGGTGGGCGAGGCCGGCCACGAGGACGCGATGGGCGAGAACGACACGGAGAGTGACATGAGCTCGGAGGACACGACCTCCAGCGGCGACGCCGCCGGCAAGCGATCCCGGTCGACCTACCGCGGCTGGGAGCAGATGGGCGAGTTCATTCGGGCTCAGCGCAAGATGATGGAGCTCAGCCAACGCGAGCTGGCCAAGCTCACGAAAGTGTCGGACCCCTACGTCAGCCAGCTCGAGCGTGGCCTGCACGAGCCATCGGTACGGGTCCTCAAGTCGCTGGCCGAGGCACTCAACGTCCGGGCGGAGACGTTGCTGGAATACGCCGGCCTGCTCGACCCCGATGCGGCCTCCACCACGGGCGTCGTCGAGGCGATCCAGGCCGACCCACACCTCACCGCCGACCAGAAGCAGACGCTGCTCAGCGTCTACCGGAACTTCCGCGGCCCGGTCGAGGACGACGACAGCACCGACCGCTGAGGCCCCGCCGGTCGGACCGATCCGGTCCACCCCTGTGCCGAGAATTCCGCAGACGCTCCACCTCGGTGATGTGATCATCGACACGCGGGCGACCGACTGCCCCCGACCGCAACGCACGTCGTTGCACGAGTTGGACGCCGGTTTCGGAGTAGAGACATGCGGTTGCGCTTCGAGATGTCGATCGTGGGCGCATCGGCCGATGACGCACTCTCGGCAGAGGTGAACAGCGGCGAGCTCCCCGACGGTGAGCGCGCCGCTCTCCAGGAGACCCTCGAGGCTCTTCGCAGTGGTGACGATGCCGGCCTGGCCAGTCCAGCGGCGGCCGAGGGAACGATCTACCGCCTCCAGGTGAGCGGCGACGGGCGGCACGACACGATCGCCATCGTGTACGACGAGGCCACGCTCCCGGTCGATCTGCGGCCCCTCATCGAGCTCCTCCGGGACCTGGCGATCGAGGCTCGGATCGCCAGCAGCCGGGTGGACGACGACCGGCGGTGTGACCAGCCACCCGGCGACCAGCGATCCCGCGACCAGGGCACGTCGGGCGCCGGCCCCGGGCGATGAGGCCGCGGCCGATGAGGCCTCTCGTGGTCTAGCCTGAGGGGCATGGAGTTCGACGTCCGACGCTGGGCCGGCGCAGTGCTCGGCACGCTGGCGGTCATCGCCGTCGTCGCGGTCAACGTCGCGCAGGGTGACATCGTCGCCGCCGCGATCGTCTTCCTCGTGCTCGGGTTGCTGCTGTGGTGGTCGTGGCCGGGCCGCGTCGGCTCCCACGTCGGCCACGCCGCCGCACAGGAAACCGCCGGCGATGATGACGTCATCGTCTACTGGCGCCCTGGTTGAACGTACTGCGCTCGCCTCCGGCTCGGCCTGGGGAGCGCCCGCCATGACGTGTCATGGGTCAACATCTGGAAGGATCCGGCGGCAGCCGAGTTCGTCAGGTCGCATCGGGACGGCAACGAGACCGTGCCCACCGTTGTCACGGGGCGAGGGGAGCTGATCGACGCCACACCAGCTTCGGTCAAGGCCCAGATCGCGACGGGTACGTAGCGAGCGGCGATGCCCCCAGGTCAGATGAGGCCGGCCCGTTCCGCCTCGTCGGCGAGCTCCGCCCGGAAGTCGGGATGGGCTATCGCGATCAGCCGCTCGGCCTTCTGGCGCATCGTGGCGTCCCGCAGCCACGCCACCCCGTACTCGGTGACGATCACCTGCGTGTCGTAGCGGGTCCCGGTCACGGCGTTGCGCTCGATCCGGGGGACGATCCGGGATCGGGTGCCCCCGGCCGCCGTCGACGGCAGCACATGGATCGCCAGCGCGTCGTTGGCCAGCGAGCAGCCCCGCAGGAAGTCGAGCTGGCCGCCGACACCGCTGTACTGCTCCCCGTCGATCATCTCGGCGTTGACCTGGCCCCACAGGTCCACCTCGAGCGCGGAGTTGATGCATCGCATCAGACGATTGCTGGCCACCGTTGCGGGGTCGAGGACGGTCCGGGCCGACTCGATCCGGAATCGGGGATCGCGATCCACGGCGGTGAAGACCTCCGGGAGGGAGATGGTGAACACCGCCTCCTCGGGGAAGAGGGTCTTGCGGCGACCGGTCGCCACGCCGATCTCCACCAGATGGGCGAGCCCGGCGCCGAGTACCTCGGTGTGCACGCCGAGGTCCGATTTGTCCTGCAGCCGGTAGAGGGCCGGTTCGGCGATGCCTCCGATGCCGGCCTGGAGGGTCGCGCCATCGGGGATGAGCTCTTCCAACGCTCCCACGAAGGCGTCGAGGTGGTCCGGTTGCCGCCGCTCGTCGAAGATCGGCATCGCCTTCTCGTCCACCGGAATCGGGATGAGGCCGTCGAACTCGTCGACGTGGTAGGTCTGGCCGAGGATGTGGGGCACGATCGGGTTCACGAGCCCGAGCACCACATCACCGGGCCGCCGATCGCGGCGGACGAGCCGGTCGTTGGCGGCGAGCGTCGATCCGACGTGGACCGTGCCATCGGGTTCCGGCGTCGACACCTGGACGACGGCCACCCGGGGCTGCATCCGCTCGACGAGGCCCGCCCAGTCGTGGAGCCGAACCGGCAACAGCTCGGCTGCGGTTCCCGCCTTGCGGAGCATCTGGGTCCGGAACGGGGTCAGGAGCCGGACGGCCGGGTTCTCGGCAACCGCCACACCACCGACCCTCGGGGCGGGCACGAACACGTCGATCGACTGGAGGTCGCGGCGGGTGCCGAGCGCCTCGAGGAAGAGCGTGGGTTCCGGCAGGCCGGCGACCACGAGGTCGCCGTCGGCGACCATGCCCGCCGCGACCTCCGGTGTGATCACCCGGTCTGCGAAGGTTGTCGTCCAGTCGTCCACGGCCACGTCCTCGCCAAAGTATCGGTCCGCCGCCACGCCACCGTCCAAACGACCCGTTGGGCCGAGCGCCGGCCTGTCGGCGCGCGATCCGTCGTCAGGCCCCCACCGATGGTGCCACCTGCTCGGCGAACCAACGTACGAACTCGATCGATCCGCCGAACCGGGGTGTGGGAATCGGGTGGGGGACCACGATCGAGGTCTGGGGCACCGCGGCCAGCACGGCGGCCAGACGTTCTGCGATCTCGCTCGGTGAACCGCAGAACGAGAAGCTGTCAGCGACCTCGTCGGGTAGGAACCCTACGAGGTCGCCCGCCTCGACGAGATCGGCGGCGTGATGGAAGTCGGGCCAGATCCTCGACCGGAGCTCCTCGATGTCGGCTCCGTTCCACTCGAACCCGGCCTGGGTGAACAGCGCCGGCGAGTACTCGTAGAAGCCGGCCGCCATCGCCCTCGCCAACGCCCGGATCTCCGCCGGGTCCTGGGTCGCCGCAGTGTGGACGATCACGGCGATCGCCACGTCGTCGGGATCCCGACCGGCCTCGGTGGCACCCTCCTGTAGCAGCGACACCGCCCGGCGAAGGTTCGCCGGGTGGGTGCCGACCCGGATGAACACACCGTCGGCCACACCGCCGGCCATCCGGAGCGTCCGGGGCCCTCCCGCAGCGAGCCACACCGGCACCGGCCTGGCATGGCGCAGCCAGGCCGGTTGGGCAGCGCCGACCTCCAGCCGCTCGCCGGCGAGGAGCGACCGGGCCTCCCGACACGCCGCCGCCAGTTCGGCGACCGTCGCCGGGCTCCTTCCCAACCATCGGACCGCGGTGTCGCCGATCCCGTACGTCAGCATCGTCCTGCCGGGGGCGATCGCGTCGACCGTGGCGATCGAGCCAGCGGCGACCGCTGGCGGCCGAAGCACCGGCGTCTCGAGCAGCGGTCCGAAGACCAGCCGCTCGGTGGCGGCAGCACCGGCTGCGAACAGGACGTACGGATCGGCCACGCCCAGCGGGTTCACCGGCAGGAACGCATGGCTGAATCCGATCGCCTCGGCCTCCCGTACCTCGGCTGCGAACGCGGTCGGCGACCGCCAGTCCCATCGATTCAAGCCGTAGTTCATGCCACAGTCTGACCGGTTTTCGGTTCGCCCGGCCGACCCGGGTCCGGGCTGGGCAGCCGGTCCGTCGCAGCGCTCCGCGATCGACGGGTGACGGGACCGGAGATGGGTCAGCGCGTTCTGTTCACAAAAACTGGTCATCAGCTGTACAGGTCCCGCCCGTCTGGGTAATAGTGGGGACGTCTTCAGACGTCCGCCGATCGGAGGCCGGCCAGGTGGCCAACGAGCGTCTACGAGATGCGCTCAACAGCGCTGGATTCGCGCCGCACGACCTTGCGGTGGAGATCGGCGTCGATCCGAAGACGGTCGAGCGGTGGATCGGCCAGCGACGCCTGCCGTACCCGAAGCACCGCAGGCGTGTCGCCGCCATCCTCGGCGAGTCCGAGAGCTACCTGTGGCCAGAGGCGATGCCCGATGATCGCCGTTCCGACGTCTCGGAATCCGAGGTGATCCGGATCCATCCCCGGCGGGCCGAGATCGGGCGAGACGAGTGGCGGCGGCTTATCGAGTCGGCGACCCGCCAGATCGACGTGCTGGTCTACGCCGGGTTGTTCTTTCCCGAGCAGCAGCCCGACCTGCCCCAGATCCTCTGCGACAAGGTCGGCGAGGGTGCCCAGGTGCGCATCCTCATGGGTCGCGACGACAGCGGCCAACTCCTCCGGCGGGGTCGGGAGGAGGGCATCGGCGACGCCGTCGTGTCCCGCGTCCGCAATGCGCTCTCGTTCTACCGGCCCCACATCCAGCACGGTTGCATGGGCATCCGACTCCACGACACGACCCTGTACAACTCGATCTTCCGTTTCGACGACGAGATGCTGGTCAACACCCACGTCTATGGCATCCCCGCTGCCCACGCGCCGGTGGTGCACCTGCGGCGGTTGGACGGTGGCGAGCTGTTCCGGATCTACGAGGGCTCATTCGAGGCCGTGTGGGATGTCGCCCTGCCGGCGCCGAGCTGCTGATCGGTCGATCCGTCACCCGGCCCGGTCGTAGGAGGCCCGAATCCAACCTTCGACGACCGCGTCGACCTGGGCTGGATCGGTCAGGACGACCCGATGAGAGCACATACCGCTGACCTCGCTCACACGTTCGTCATCGGGGGTCTCGTCGAGGTTGAGTCCGAGGGTGACCCGCTTGGCCGACGGGACCTGGACCAGGGCGAACTGGGTGACTCGCCGGAAGCTGACCCCGGTCTTCTGCACGATCTGCTCGACGTCGGATCCCTGATCTCGGGCCACGTCGGCGAGGCGCTCGTAGATCGGCAGGAGCGTCTCCTTGCGTCCCGAGTACTGCGCGGCGAGGAGGTCGGCCTCCGCCGGTGGACCGCCCGCCAACTCCTCGCGGACCACATGGGCCAGCAGGTTGGCGTTGCCGTGTGTCAGCCCATGGGTCGCCTTCAGGTAGGCGACGATCTCGCCGTGCCTGGCGGCGCCACTCTCGACGATGGCGGCGGTGAACTCGGCCACCGACAGACCTGTCGATGCCTCGATGTTGCGGAGCTGTGTTGCGGCCTGGGTCTTCGGATCTGCCATGGGTCCACAGTCTCGGGGCCGGCATCGGCCGCCGTCTTGGACGAATTTCAGACCGTGAGCCCCATCGGGTCCGCCGACGCGTCGGCGACCCCGCCCACTTCGTTCACAGCTCCGGCACGAACCCGGCGGCGTCGCCCGGTTCCACCGGCGAGTACACCGACCGTTGGGCCGCCACGTAGCGGCTCGGGGTCACCCCGGTGTGACGCTTGAAGTCCCGGATGAAGTGCGACTGATCCGACCAACCCAACTCGTGGGCCAAGCGGACCCACGGCGGGTCGACCGACACGTCGAGCTCGGCCAGCAGTCGCCGCAGCCGGAGCAGACGTGCGAGCGACCGCGGGGTCAAGCCGACGACCCGCTTCACCTCGGCATCGAGGTGGCCGTGGGACACGCCCAGCTCGCGGGCGATGTCGGCCACCGGTCGCGCCGGGTCGGCCTCCAGCAACCGAACCGCCCGTTCCGCACGCTCGAGACCGGCCACCGGCGGTCCTCGGTGCGCCGCCAGGTGCGCCTCGGTGCGGTCGAGCAACTCGCCGCCATCGGCCGGCCCGTCGACGAGCACCCCCCGGAGCTCAGCGGCCGGCGACCAGATGTCGAGCAGGTCCACGACAGTCCCCGCCACCGAGACCGGCGGCACCCCGAAGAGGGTCTCGCAGCCGGTCGGGGTGGTCACGACACCGACGGCGAACGTCTCGCCAAGCGGTTCGTTGACCGACGGGCCCTCGTGGGGTCCGATCAGGAAACCGCGGTCGGCGACGATGGGGCGCCCCCGCCCAGCCGCCGCGGTGTGCCGGATCGGGTCGCCCAACACGATCACCGCCACCGAGGACCCGGTTGGAGCGATCTTCTCCCTGGTGTAGGGCACGGTGCCCCGGGCGTACCAGATCGACTCGACGAGGGACCCGAGACCCGACTCGGGCCCGGGCTGGCGCGACGCGAAGTCGAACGGGAACGGCATCGGCCGCTCGCTCACGTGCGATTCCGGTCGAACAGGGTCACGATTCCATGACCCCGCGAGACCCTCGTCATCACGAGGAGGAGCAGCGCATACACGATCACCTCGTAGCTCGGCCGGTCGAGCCAGGTCAGCAGATCGGGGAGCAGCACCAGCACCACGGCGGCCGGCGCCACCGTCCACATCCTCGACGCGCCGAGCGCCAGCATGAGGGCGAACATCGACACCGACAGCTCGTAGGGATAGTGGGCGTGGGAGACGAGCGGTGACGCGTACAGCCCCAACCCGCCGGCCGCCCCGGCCATCGCCGCGCTCAGCATCACCCCGGTCAGTCGCACCCGGTGCACGTTCACCCCGAACGCCGCGGCCGCCTCCGGCTGATCCCTGGCCGCGATCATCTCCCGGGTGAAGCGGCCCCGCACGACGAGGTGGAGGAGCGCCACGATCGACGAGCCCACCACGAGCACCACGGCGAACTGCCACAGGCCCGAATCGGCGTCGGTGAGGCCGGTCCACGGCGGGGGCAGGAGGTCGCCGTCGACCCGGTAGCCGAGAGGCCCGTCGACCTGGCGCATCGCGATCGGCAACGCCATCGCCATGGCCAGCGTGAGCAGGGCGAGGTAGGCGCCGGGTAGCCGGAGGCTGGGCACGCCGAGCAATGCCCCGAGCGCAGCGCCCGCCAGCGCCCCGACCGCCGGGGCCAGCAGGTAGGGGATGCCGGCGTCGTCGATTCCGTGCGCCGCCACCAGCGCCCCGATCCCGATGAACGCGCCGTGGCCGACCGAGATCAGGCCGAGTCGGCCCGACAGGATGTGGAGCCCCGTGAACGCAACGGCGAAGACGAGCACCTGGGTGGCCCGCAGCACGAAGACGACCGAGCCCAGCGTCGGGACGGCGACCAGCACCGCGGTGAGCGCGAGCGCGGCGACCGCCCTGAACCGTCGGGACACGGCGAGCGGCGCCGCCCCCACTGCCGGATCGAGTGTCGCCAGGTCGGCGGTGGAGCTCGTCACGATCCGCGCCGGGCCACGGTCAGCTCGGTGCCGAAGATCCCACCGGGGCGGACGAGGAGCACGACGATCAGCGCCCCGAGGGTGTAGATGAGCGCCACGTCGGCCGACACGAACGACACGTAGCCGACGAGCATCGTCTCGAGCAGTGCCAGCACGAACCCGCCGACGATCGCACCCTTCGGGTTCCCCAGGCCGCCGAGGGTGGCGGCCGCCAGCGCGAACACGATGAGCCGGCTCATCATCGTCGGTCCGACCAGGATCTGCCCGGCGATCAGCGAGCCGCCGAGCGCCCCCAGGCCGGCGGCGACGGCCCAGCCGATGGCCAGCACCCTGGCCACCCGGATCCCGACGAGCCTAGCCCCGGTCGGGCTCGACACCACCGCCCGGAACGCCAGCCCGAGCTTCGTTCGCCGCTGCAGGAAGGCGAGCGCGGCCAGCGCGGCCGAGAGCGTGGCCACGATGCCCACCGTCACCCAACGGAGACGAGCCCCGAGCAGCCGGATCGCAGCGTCGGGACCGTCGGGGAACGGCGACCCGACAGGCCGTAGCTGCGGCCCCCACCACAGGAACGCGAGCCCGTTGAGGAGCAGGAACAGTCCGAGGGCGGCCCCGATCTGGGGGAGTTGCGAATCGCCTTCGAGGGGCTGCATCACCACCCGGTAGATCACGGCGCCGAGCACCATCCCGAACACCACGGAGCCCACGATGGCGGCCCACACCGGCCACGGCGTGCCCAGCGAGGCGAACGTCTCGGAGAACCGGAATCGGCCGTCGGCCGGGCTCCGCAGCAGGGCAGCGACATAGGCCGACACCATGGCCATCTCCCCCTGCGCGAGGTTGAGCACGCCGGTGGTGCGGAACACCATCGTCACCGAGATCGCAAGCGCGGCGTAGACGGCGCCGTTCGACAGCGCGTCGAACACCCGCTGCAGGAGCAGAGACATAGGGCGAACAGTGTCCCACCTGGCCGCGGCCCGGTAAATCGCAACCTCGAAGGTGGGTTCGGTCCGTAGGCTTGGCGACGTGGCCACGTCATCGAAGCGGAAGGCGAGAGGATCGAAACCGGACTGGCCGACCCAGATCGCGGACCGTGTCCTCCGTCGCCACGAGCGCGACGTCTCGACCCGGGGCGACTCGGCGTCGACGGTCGTCGTGGCGTCCGGCCTGAGCCCATCGGGGCCGATCCATCTGGGGAATCTGCGGGAGCTGCTGGTTCCCCACTTCGTGGCCGAGGAGATCCGACGCCGCGGGATCGCCTGCCGCCACATCCTCTCCTGGGACGACTACGACCGACTCCGGAAGGTCCCGGCCGGGGTGGCCGACAGCTTCGAGACCCACATCGGCCGGCCGCTGACCAGCGTTCCCGATCCCCACGGTGAGTTGCCGTCCTACGCAGAGCGGTTCAAGGCCCCGGTGCGGGAAGCGATGGCCGAGCTCGGCCTCGACATCGAGGAGATCAGTCAGACCGAGCGATACCGCAGCGGGGCCTACCGCGACCAGATCCTGCTCGCGATCGACCGTCGGCACGAGATCGACGCCGTCCTCGAGCGGTTCCGGACCCTCGAAGCCGGCGACGACCAGCGCAGCGGTGAGCAGCGCAGCGGTGGCCAGAGCGGCGGCGGGGAGGACACGGGCGGGGCCGACGAGCTCCTCGAATCCGGAGGAGCCGAGGACGAACCGGCCGCCACGTCGGGCGAGGAGTACTGGCCCTACAAGGTGTACTGCCAGCAGTGCGGGCGGGATCTGACCGCGATCACCGGCGTGGACCGGGGCGACCAGGCCTGCGTCATCCACTACCGCTGCTCGGCGTGCGATCACACCGGTTCCTTCGACCTCTTCCACGAGAACCACGGCAAGCTCGTGTGGAAGGTCGACTGGCCGATGCGGTGGGTGTACGAGGGTGTCACGTTCGAGGCCGCCGGTGCCGATCACTCCTCCCCGGGTTCGAGCTTCAGCGTCGGTGCCGAGCTGGCGGGGATCTTCGGCGGCGAGGCGCCGGAGTACGAGGCGTACTCGTTCGTGGGGATCCGGGGGATGGGCAAGCTCTCGAGCTCGCGGGGGGCGGTGCCGACGCCGGCCGACGCCCTCGGCGTGCTCGAACCGGCCATCCTCCGCTGGATGTACGTGCGCAAGACGCCCCGCCAGGGGATCACGGTCGACCTGGGTTCGGGCATCCATGCCCTCTACGACGAATGGGACGCGCTCGGTCGCAAGGTGGACGGCGACGACGCCAACCCGACCCAGGCCCTCACCTACGACCGGTCGAGGCGGACCTCGATCGTGGAGGAGTTCCCCGGTCCGGTCTCGGTCGTGCCGTTCCGGACGTTGGCCTCGGCGGTGTCGGTCGGGGCCGGCGATGACGAGCAGATCGCCCGGATCGTGAGCGAGCTCACCGACCTCGGGCGCGACGAGGTCGCCAAGACCGAGCCGAGGCTGGGTCTCGCTCGGCGCTGGCTCGACGAGTTCGCCTCCGACGAGGAGCGGATCACGGTCCGGAGCGAGCCCGATCGCGCCCGCCTCGCCGCCCTCACCGACAAGGAGGCGGCCTGGCTCGAGCTGCTCCTCGACGACCTCGACACCGACTGGTCGTTGGAGGGCGCACGGGCGCTCGCCTACGGGGTGCCGAAGCTCGCCAACGGGCTCTCGCTCGACACCCCGCCGACCGATGAGCTGAAGGCCGAGCAGCGGGCCTTCTTCAAGCTGCTGTACGAGTTGTTCCTGTCGGTCGACACCGGTCCCCGAATGCCGACGCTGCTGATGGCGCTCGGCCGGGAACGGATCCGAACGCTGCTCTCGTCGGGGTGAACCCCGACCGCGCCACGCCCGCCCCGGCCATCTGAACCGACCATTCGTGCCGGTGGGTTGGCATCGGTTACGTTGTCCGGGAGTTTGCCGAGTACCGAGGGGGTCCCAGCAATGGCCGTTGATCGCTTTCCCGTCGAGGAGAGCCACATCCTGATGTTCGCGAGGAGCATCGGCGATCCGAACCCGATCTACGCCGACCGCGACTACGCGGCCAAGAGCGAGGTCGGTGGGATCGCCGCCCCGCCCACCTTTGTGCAGGCGAGTGCCCAGTTCGATCCGAACTACTTCCTCCGCCCCAAGATCGGGGAGCCGTGGTTCGGCAGCGGCAAGGAGCCGACCGGGGTGAAGAAGGAGTCGTCTGGCGGCGGCGGAGGAGGTGGGGGAGGGGGTGGCCTCCATGCCGAGCAGCACTACACCTACCACCGACCGCTCCGGGCCGGCGACGTGCTCACCGCCACCACCAAGCCCGGCGAGACCTGGGAGAAGGAGGGCCGACGGGCGGGCAAGCTCGTGTTCTCCGAGACCATCACCGAGTACCGCGACGAGGACGGCGATCTCGTGGTCACCGCCCGAGGGGTCGGCGTGCGCACCGAGCGGCCGGTCGACAACTAGCGGCGAGCGACGAGGAACGAAGGAGACATCGAGATGCCACTATCCGTGAACGACGTTTCGGTCGGTCAGAAGTTCGAGCAGCTCCTCGTGGAGGACCTGAAGCGGACCCAACTCGTGCAGTACGCCGGCTCGTCCGGCGACTACAACCCCCTCCACACCGATGAGGTGTTCGCCAAGGAGGTCGCCGGCTATCCGACGGTCTTCGCCCACGGCATGCTCACGATGGGTATGACCGGCCGGGTTCTCACCGATGCCTTCGGCGACGGGCGCCTCCTGTCCTACGGGGGCCGGTTCACCTCGCAGGTGTTCCCCGGCGACAGCCTGACCGCGGTCGCCACCGTCGAGTCGGTCGAGGAGACCGACGACGGGCCGGTGGCCAACGTGTCGATCAGCACCACCAACCAGGACGGCGTCGTGGTTTTCTCGGGGCAAGCGTCGGGTCGGCTCGACCCGTAGGATCGGGGCACTGAGCGACGATCCACCCTCCTATCCGGAACAGTGGGAAACGCACGCCGTCCTGAGCGACGGCGTGCCGGTCGAGGTGCGCCCGATCAAGCCGAGCGACCGCGATCTGCTGGAGGCGTTCCACGGAAGGCAGTCGCCGGAGAGCATCTACCTCCGGTACTTCCAGTACCGCCCGAAGCTCCCCCCGGCCGAGCTCGATCATCTCACCAGGGTCGACTACGTCGACCGGATGGCGTTCGTGGCGCTGATCGGTGGCGAGCTCGTCGGCGTGGCCCGCTACGAGCCCTACGCCGGTAGCGACCGGCCCGACATCGCGTTCTTCGTCGACGACCGCCACCATGGTCGTGGCATCGGGACACTCATGCTCGAGTACCTGGCGGCCGCCGCCAGGAGCCATGGCATCGACGGCTTCACCGCGTCGGTCCTCCCCCAGAACCATGCGATGCTCGGCGTGTTCAAGCGAGCCGGTTTCACGGTCAAGACCCGGTTCGACGATGGGGTCATCGCCGTCGACCTCGAGATCGACGTCACCACCGAGATGGCCGATGCGGTCATGCGACGTCTCCGCCGGTCTCGGGCCCGATCGGTGGCCCGGGTGCTGTGCCCCACCAGTGTCGCGGTCGTCGGCGCTGGCCGAACCCCGGGAACCGTGGGCCATGAGCTGCTCCGCCACATCGTCGCCGGCGGGTTCACCGGCGCGGTCCACCCGGTCAACCCCGCAGCCGACGAGGTCCTCGGCCTGCGGTGCCAACCGTCGCTCGGCGCCATCGGCGAACCGGTCGACCTGGTCGTGGTGGCGGTGCCGGCCGAGGCGGTGGAAGCGGTCGTTGCCGAAGCGGCCCGATGCGACGTCGCCGGGTTGCTGGTCGTGTCGTCGGGCTTCGGCGAAACGAGCGAGGCGGGCGCCGAGGTGGAGCGTCGCCTCGTGGGGATCGCCCGGAGCAACGGCATGCGGATCGTCGGTCCGAGCTCGTTCGGCGTCATCAACACCGCGCCCGAGATCAGCCTCCGGGCCGTCATGTTGCCCGTCGGTCCCCAGCCTGGCGGCGTTGGGGTCATCTCGCAGTCCGGCACGCTCGGCGGTGGGGTCCTCGACTACCTCCGGAGCCGCAACGTTGGCCTCTCGTCGTTCGTCGGCGCCGGCAACCGGGCCGACGTCTCCGTCAACGACGTGCTCGACTACTGGCTCATCGACGAGGCCACCCGGGTCGCCCTCCTCTACGTGGAGAGCTTCGGCAACCTGCGGAACTTCACGTCGACCGCCCGGGCGCTCGCTGCAGCCAAGCCGGTGGTGGCCCTCCGGCCGCCCGACCACGATCACGTGGAGCTCATGACCCAATCGGGTGTGGTGCTGACCGACAGCGTGGCGGAGATGGTCGCCGTGGCCCGCATCGCCGACACCCAGCCCGTCCCCGCTGGCAGTCGAGTCGCCGTGGTGTCGAACTCGGCGTCCCTCGCCAGGCTCACCGTGGCCGCCTGCCGACGGGCTGGGCTCCAGCCGGTCGTCCCCGACGGCGTCGGCGCCGACGCCGGCCACCGATCCGAGGGGATGGAAGCGGTGATCGTCGGCGATGTCGACCAGGCACCTCCCACCGGGCGACGCCTCGACATCGAGGAGCCGTTGGTGGCGGCCGCGGTCAGCGAGGGCGTCGACGCGGTGCTCGCAGCGGTGGTGCCGTCGCTGGCGCTCACGGTGGCGCAGCTCGGCCGCATCCTGAGCCGGATCAACCGCTCGATCGACAAGCCGACGGTGGCCGCCGGTTTCGTCAGCCCCGAACAGCTGCCGACGGCCGAGCTGCCCGTGTTCGAGTTCCCCGAGGACGCCGCCCAGGCGCTGGGGCACCTGGCCAGAGTCGGCGCCTGGCAGCGGGCCAACCCCGCTTCGATGCCGCTGGTCGCCGACGACGAGGTGGCAGCGGCCGCCGAAGCGGTTCGACCGCTGATGGTCCGCTCGTTGCTGGCCGACACCGTCCCACCGGTGGGCGACGCCGCAGCGGTCAGCGCCCGCGTCACCAACGACCCGTTCGGCGACAGGACCGGCCATGTCATCGACGTGCTCGGTCTACCCGTCGCACCCTGGCGGATCGTGGATCGGCGGGACGACCTGGTGGCCGCCGCCGAGGCGATCGGCTATCCGGTGGCGCTCAAGGCGGGGCGGGCCGCCAAGCGGACGGTCGGCGAGTCCGGCGGGGTCGCCATCGACATCCACGATTCCGTGGACCTCCTCGCCGCGTTCGATCGGATGGCGGCGGCGAGGCCGGCCGACACGCTGCCGATCGTGGTGCAGGCGATGGTCGCGTCGACGGCGAATCTCCGGATCGAGCTGGTCCAGGATCCAGCCGACGTCGCCTTCATCCGAGTGGGGGTCGGCGGCGCGGTGGGCGCTGGGCTCGAACCGGTGGCCCGGCGCTTCCTCCCGCTCACCGTCGGCGACGATGCGGAGCTCGTGGCCGCACTCGCCCCGACGGTGGCCCTCACCGAGACCGGTGCCGGCGTGGTCAGGGCGATGATCGGGCGGCTCGCCGTGCTCGCCGCAGGCGTGCCGGAGTTGGCCCGCGTCGAGCTCGATCCGGTCCTCGTAGCCGGGTCGGCGACATCGGTCGGCGACATCGCCATCGAGGTCCGCGAGGTCGTGGCCGACCCCCTCGTCGGGCTCCGCCGGCTCTGATACTCGTCGGCGCCGGCTGGCTCTGGGGCTGGTTCGGGTCCGTCGCTAGCGCTGATCCATGGGCACGTAGGGGCGCTCGTTCTCGCCGGTGTAGAGCTGACGGGGCCGGGAGATCTTCGCCTCCTGCTCCAGCGACTCCTGCCAGTGCGCCAGCCAACCGGGCATGCGGCCGATGGCGAAGAGCACCGTGAACATGTCCATCGGGAAGTTCATGGCCTGGTAGATCAGCCCGGTGTAGAAGTCGACGTTCGGATACAGGTTCCGGCTCTTGAAGTACTCGTCGTTGAGCGCGATCTCCTCGAGCTTCAACGCGATGTCGATCAACGGGTTCTTGCCCGTCACCTTGAACACCTCGTCGGCCTGGGCCTTCACGATCTTCGCCCGGGGGTCATAGGCCTTGTAGACGCGGTGGCCGAAGCCCCACAGCAGGCCCTCGCCCCGCTTCACCGACTCGACGAACGGCTCGACGTTGTCGAGCGTCTCGATGTCGCGCAACATGTTGATGACCGCCTCGTTGGCACCGCCGTGGCGGGGTCCGTAGAGGGCGGCGGTGGCGCCGGCAGCGGCGATGAACGGATCGGCGTGCGACGAGCCGATGACACGCATCGCTGTCGTGGAGCAGTTCTGCTCGTGGTCGGCGTGGAGGATCAGGAGGATGTCCAGCGCTCGGGCCAGCACGGGGTCGGGGTCGTAGACGGGTTCCGCGACCCGCCACATCATGGAGAGGAAGTTCTCCGTGTAGTTCAGGGTGTTGTCCGGGTAGACGAACGGCATACCGACGCTGGCCCGGTACGCCATCGCGGCGAGGGTCGGGACCTTCGAGATCAGCCGGTTGATCTGGATCTTCCGGTTCTCCGGATCCTCGATGTGGCGGGCCTCGGGGTAGAAGGTGGACAGCGCGGCGATCGCCGAGACCAGCATCCCCATCGGGTGGGCGTCGTAGTGGAAGCCCTCCATGAACCGCTTGCGCATGTTCTCGTGGATGAACGTGTGGTAGGTGACGTCGTGCACCCACGTCTCGAACTGCTCCTTGTTCGGCAGGTCGCCGCGGATCAGCAGGTAGCAGACCTCGAGGAACGTCGAGTTCTCTGCGAGCTGCTCGATCGGGTAGCCGCGGTAGCGCAGGATCCCGTTACCGCCGTCGAGCTCGGTGATCTCACTCGTGGTGGACGCGGTGGCCGTGAAACCGGGATCGAGGAACCAGGTGCCCGGCATCAGCTTCGACCACGTCTTCGCGTCGACGCCCCCGTCGACGATGGGGATCTCAACCGACTCCCCGGTGCGGTTGTCGGTGATCGTTACGGAATCAGGCACGCGTGCACTCCTGTCGTTGGATAGGGATACCTCTCGCTCGCACGGCGCTGTGCGTCGCCACAAGTCGGCGGCCGATGTCCCGGCTACCACCAGGAAACCTAGTCGCCGCCCGTGTGGTCCGTCATCCTCGCAGCAGGGCGAAAGCCCAGCTCGCACCCATCGACCGGTCGGCTGCGGAGCTGAGGTCTCGAGCCCGCCTACGAGCTCGGTGTCAGCGTCCGGTCCAGCGGGGCGCCCGCTTCTCGAAGAACGCCTTCACACCCTCCTCGGCGTCGTCCGACGCGCCGATCACCCGGCGGGCGTCGGTCGTGAGCGACCAGCCCTCCTCGTCGGTGGCGGCGGCCAGGGTGTCGACCACCCGCAACGACTGCTGCACGGCGATCGGCGCATTGGCCGTGATCGCCACCGCCAGCTCGACCGCTCGGTCGAGCGCTTCGCCCGCCGGCACGACGATGTTCACGAGCCCGTACCGCTCCGCCCGCTCTGGCGAGAGGTCGGCGCCGGTGAACAGCAGCTCCTTCGCCACGTTGAGCGGGAGCACCCGGGAGGCCCGGAACAGGGCGCCGCTCGTGGCCACCAGGCCCCGCTTGACCTCGGGGAGCCCGAACCGGGCGTTCTCGGCCGCGACCACGAGGTCGCAGGCCATGACCACCTCGAAGCCACCCCCGTACGCGAACCCCTCGACGGCCGCGATCAGTGGCTTGGCCCGGCGCCGCCCGACCACCCCATAGACACCGCCCCGGGGGGTCGGGCTGCCCGAGGTCGCCGCCATGTCGGTCCCGGCGCAGAACATGGTGGGGCCGCCGGTCAGGATCCCGATCCACAGGTCGGGGTCGTCGTCGAGCCGGTTCAGCGCCTCGTCGAGCGCAGCGGTCATCTCGCCGTCGATCGCGTTGCGCTTGTCGTGGCGGGTCATCGTCACGATGAGGGTGTGGTCCCGGGTCTCGGTGATGACCCGGTCGGTACTGGTGGTCATGGGCTCCTGCCTAGGGTGTGGATCGCCGTCGCTCAAGTCGCCCTCGGTCGGGTGGATCACAGGGGCGAGTTGTCGTGGCGGCGGGGGCGGAGCTGCTCGCGTTTCGTCGCGAGGAGGTCGAGGGCGGCGGTGATCTCGCGCCGGGTGTCGCTCGGGTCGATGACCGCGGTGATCGAGGAGCGCTCGGCCGCCGGGTAGGGGGTGAGGAACTGCTCCTCGTAGCCGGCCTCGAGCCTGGCCCGCTCCTCCCCGGTCGCGTTGCGGTGCAGGATCTCGACGGCACCCTTCGCCCCCATCACGGCCACCTCCGCCGACGGCCAGGCGAGCATCAGGTCGTTCCCCATGTGACGGGAGTCCATGACGATGTAGGCCCCGCCGTACGACTTGCGGAGCGTGAGCCCGATGCGGGGCACCGTGGCCCTGGCGTAGGCGAACGCCAGTTGGGCACCGTGACGGATCATGCCCCGCCACTCGAGGTCCTTTCCGGGCAGGAAGCCCGACGTGTCGACCAGCGTCAGGAGGGGCACGTTGAGCGCGTCGCACATTCCCACGAAGCGGGCGCCCTTCTGGGCGGCGGCGATGTCGATGCTCCCGGCGAGCGCCTGGGTCTGGTTGGCGACCACGCCGACGGAGTGCCCGCCGAGGAACGCGAACCCGGTCACGAGGTTGGGTGCCCAGTCGGCCTTGAGCTCGAGGAACTCGCCGTCGTCGGCCAGTACCTCCACGATCTGGCGCACGTCGTAGGAACCGCTGGCCGAGGTCGGGAGCAGCGAGCCCGCCTCCGGGGTGAGACGGTCGATGGGGTCGTCGGAGGGCATGCTCGGCGGTGACTCGTCGACGTGGTCGGGGAGGTGCTGGAGGATCGCCGCGAGCGCATCGAGAGCCGCCTCGTCGTCGTCGACGACGAGGGTCGCGAGGCCGGTGTTGCGGGCGTGGGCCCCCGACCCGCCGAGGGCGTCTGCCGTGATCGGCTCGCCGGTGTAGGTCTCGACGACGCTGGGCCCGGTCACGAACGCGTAGGCGTCGCGGGTGAACACCACCGCGTCGGCCAACGCGAGCAGGAACGAGGGACCCGACACGACCGGCCCGTGGGCGGCCAGGAGGATCGGGACGGTACCGCTCGTACGAACCAGCTCCCGGGCGACCCGACCCCAGCCGTTGGCCGCCCCGATGCCGTCGGCGACATCGACGCCCGACATCGCCAGGATGCCGACGAAGGGCTGACGACTCTCACGGGCCGAGCGGACCGCATCGGCCAGCGTGGCGGCGTCGGCGGCGGAGAGCGCTGCCGCTTCGTGACCCTGGCGGACGGAGGCCATGACCACGGTGCGGTCGCCGAGCTCGGCCGACGCAACACCGACGAGCGGCCCTGCGTGGGCGCGGAGTTGGAGCGTCACGAGTCGTGTGTAGCCGATCGGCCGCTCGGTTGCTCAGGGCCCGGCGGACCGCAGACCGGGAACGTCGGGTGTGCTCCTGGCGATGATCGCCCGCACCACGCTGTCGACGGTTTTCGCCGCGACGGTCGGCATGCCCCGCCGGCGGTGGGCGAGGCCGACGGTTCGGCGGGACAGCCCCCGCACCGGGATCCTCGTCCACGGCCCGGCGATCCAGCCCGGGGCGGCGGTGGCGGGCACGATCGACACCCCGAGCCCCTGGAACGCGAGCGATGCCAACAGCCGCAACCCGTCGATCTCCATCTTCGCCTTCAACTGGAGACCTGCGGCCCGGAAGACCTCGTCGACCTCCTGGCGAAACGGGGTCCCGGGGGCGGCCAGGAGCAACGGATAGGCGGCGAGCTGCTCGAGCCCGACCTCGCCGCCGGTCTGGGTGAGCGGGTGGTCGTTCGGACCCACCACGATGTGTTCCTCGGTGAACAGGGGCTCGGTGACGATCTCCGGGTCGTCGACGGGGAGCGACACGATGACGAGGTCGAGCTCCCCGTCGAGCATGCGCAGCTCGAGCGATCTGGTGGTGCCGTCGGCCACCACCAGCTGGATGTCGGGGGCGGTGGTGACTAGCTCGTCGAAGATGATCGGCGTCAGCCAACGGGCGGTGGTGCCGATCACCCCGATCCGCACCTGGCCCCGGGGTGAGCCTCGGAGCGACGACACGTCGGACTCGAGCGAGGCCAGCTCGTTCTGGATCCGACGGACCCGTACGAGCACCGCCTCGCCCTCCTGCGTTGGTCGGCCGGTCGACCGGTCGATCAGGGTCGCGTCGAGCTCGCGCTCGAGCCGGGCGACATGGGTCGAGACGTTCGACTGGACGGTGTGGGTCGCCTTGGCCGCGGCGGTGAAGCCACCGTGGTCGACGACGGCGAGGAACGCTTGCAGCTGGCGGAGATCCATCAAGGGAGATGATGGCACAGATCTGTTCTGTCAATGAATCGGTCGCGACGATTCCAGACGGCGATGGTCCCGAAAACGACGAAACCGGTCGCGATGCGACCGGTTTCGGTGCGTTCACCGGACTGGAAGGGGGGTACCTATCCGGCTCGCAGGTGCTCATGCAGCAACTCAGAGGGGGACCTGGTGCTGTGAACAATGATCACTCTACACACTCCCGGCCCATCTGACTACCAGTTGGTAATGATACCTACGATCGCTGTTTATGATCTACCAGGCAGCGCCATCCCTGGTGTTGGTTGGAGCTGGGTCTCAGCCTGCCTCGACCTCCTGGCGAATGACGGCGAGGGCGGAGCCGGCCTTGAACCACTCGATCTGCTCATCGCTGAAGGTGTGGTTGCCCTCGAACGACCAGCTCGACCCGTCTGGACTCGTCACCGTCACCGTGAGCGGCCGCCCGGGGGCGAGGTCGGCCAGGCCCTCGGTGCCGAGCCGGTCGTCCTCGCCGATCCTGTCGTAGTCGGCCGGGTCGGCGAAGGTGAGCGGCACGATGCCCTGCTTCTTGAGGTTGGTCTCGTGGATCCTGGCGAAGGACCTGGCGATGATCAGCACGACGCCCCGGAATCGGGGCTCCATGGCCGCGTGCTCACGCGACGAGCCCTCGCCCATGTTCTCGTCGCCGATGACCGCCCACGGCTGACCGGCCTCGTGGTAGGCCTTGGCGATGTCGGGGAAGCTCATCCGCTCCCCGGTGAGCTGGTTCTTGCCCATCCCGACGATTCCCTCGTTGAACGCGCTCACGGCACCCAGGTAGAGGTTGCCGGAGATGTTCTCGAGGTGGCCCCGATACTTCAGCCAGGGACCGGCCATGGAGATGTGGTCGGTGGTGAACTTGCCCTGGGCCTTCACGCCGATCGGGAGGTCGCTGAAGTCGGTGCCGTCCCAGGCGGGGAACGGTTCGAGGAGTTGGAGCCGGTCGGAGTCGGGCGACACCTTGACCTCCACGTTCGAGCCGTCCTCCGGCGGTGCGATGAAGCCGCTCTCGCCTTCGTCGAATCCCTGTGGGGGCAGCTCGACGCCCACCGGCACGTCGAGGCGGACCTCCTTGCCGTCAGCGTTCGTGAGCGTGTCGCTCAGCGGGTCGAAGTCGACCGTGCCGGCCAGCGCCAGCGCCATCACCGTCTCCGGGGAGGTCACGAACGCAAGGGTCGCTGCGTCGCCGTCGTTGCGCTTCGGGAAGTTCCGGTTGTAGGAGGTGACGATCGTGTTGACCGTCCCCTCGACGTGGTCCTCGCTGCGATCCCACTGCCCGATGCAGGGTCCGCAGGCGTTGGCGAGCACGGTGGCGCCGAGGGCCTCGAAGTCGGCGAGGAGTCCGTCGCGCTCGATCGTGGCTCGGACCTGCTCGGACCCGGGGGTGATCATCAGCTTGGTCTTCGCGGCGATGCCCTCGGCGGCCGCCTGGCGGGCGATCGACGCTGCCCGGGTGATGTCCTCGTAGGACGAGTTGGTGCAGCTCCCGATGAGGGCGGCGCTGATCTCGAGCGGCCAGTCGTTGGCCCTGGCTTCCGCTCCGAGCTCGGAGATCTCGCGGGCGAGGTCCGGCGTGTGGGGGCCGTTGATGTGGGGCCGGAGCTCGGACAGGTCGATCTCGATGACCTGGTCGAAGTAGTCGTGGGGGTTGGCGAGCACCTCGTCGTCGGAGCGGAGGTGGTGGGCCACAGCGTTGGCTGCGTCGGCAGTGGCTTCACGGCCCGTCGACTTGAGATAGCGGGCCATCGCGTCGTCGTAGCCGAAGATGCTGGTGGTGGCCCCGATCTCGGCTCCCATGTTGCAGATCGTGCCCTTGCCCGTGGCGCTGAGGCTGTTGGCCCCCGAGCCGAAGTACTCCACGATGGCCCCGGTGCCGCCCTTCACCGTGAGGATCTCGGCGACCTTGAGGATGACGTCCTTCGGGGCGCTCCAGCCGCTCAGCTCGCCGGTCAGGTGGACACCGATCATCTTGGGCCACCGGACGTTCCACGGGAAGCCGGTCATGACGTCGACGGCATCGGCACCGCCGACGCCGATGGCGATCATGCCGAGACCGCCCGCGTTCGGGGTGTGACTGTCGGTGCCGATCATCATGCCGCCGGGGAAGGCGTAGTTCTCCAGCACGACCTGATGGATGATGCCGCTGCCCGGCTTCCAGAAGCCGGCGCCGTACTTGGCGCAGACCGACTCGAGGAAGTCGTAGACCTCGTCGTTGTTGTCGAGTGCGGCGAGCAGGTCCTTCTTGCCGTCCTCCCTGGCCTGGATCAGGTGGTCGCAGTGGGTGGTGGTCGGCACCGCCACGTTGTCGAGGCCCGCGGTCATGAACTGGAGCCAGGCCATCTGGGCCGTGGCGTCCTGCATGGCGACCCGGTCGGGGCGGAAGTCGACGTAGCTGACGCTGCGCTCGACCTCGGCGTCAGCACGATCGAGATGGTTACCGAGGACCTTCTCGGCGAGGGTGAGCGGTCGGCCGAGGCGTTGACGCAGGCCGCCGACCCGTTCGTCGAGTGTGGCGTACACCGACTCGATCAGTTCGATGGGGGTATCGGGTCCTACGGCCATGGTGGGGCTCCTCGTCTCGGGTTCTCGGGCGATCTCGCAGGTCGACGCGTTCCCTTCAGGGTCGACGCCTGGGCTTGTTGTTCTCTTGTCTTCGTCTGTGATACAACTCTAATACAAGTGAGCAGGATCCGCTACCGACAGATCGCCGATGACCTCCGCCGCCGGATCGGCTCCGGTGAATGGGCGGCTGGTCAGGTGCTGCCCAGTGAAGCTGCTCTCGGCGTCGAGCACGGTGTGAGCCGCGTCACGATTCGCAAGGCCCTCGAGGTCCTACGATCCGAGGGCCTGGTCGACTCCCGTCAGGGCTTCGGTTGGCTCGTCGCCGCCGAGACACTACCCCAACCGTTGGCCAGCCTCGTGACCATCGAGCAGCAGCTCGAAGCCTCCGGGCGATCGTCGAGACGTCAGGTCCTCGACTTCCGCTTCGTCGACGCGCCGCCGTCGGTCGCGGCGAACCTGGGACCGCGGGTCCTCGAGGTGCGCCGCCTCAACCTGGCCGACGGCGAGCCCTTCGCCAGGGTCACCGTGTGGTGTCGAGAGGATCTCGGCGCCTCGCTGTCCAAGGTCGATGTGGAACGGGCGAGCTTCTACGAGCTCCTCGACGGCACCGGCCCGACCGACCGCGGCGGCCCGGCCGGTAGCTCGATCGGCGACGCCACCCAGACCATCGGCGCCCAGAACATCGACGCCGCCGACGCCGCGCTGTTGGGGGTGCCGACGGGCACCGCTGCGCTCGTCGTCCGTCGCGTCACGAACGACCTCACCGGGGCTCCCGTGTTGATGTCGGAACACGTGTTTCCCGGCCATCTCACGGAGTTCGTCGTGGATCTCGCCCGCGCCGACGTCAGCAGCCTGGGCTCATCGCCGGGGCTCCGACTCGTCGGCGGGGAGGGTTAAGGCTGGGTCAGGGCCCAACCGGCGAAGCGTTCGCACGCGTCGACGGCGGCCGCGCTCCGTCGGGAGTTGAACGTGTCGAAGGCGTGCTGGGCCCCCGGGACCTCCCAGTACACGACCGGTGAGCGGGAGACGGCGGCGAGCTGGTGTGCGAAGTGCTGGCTCTCCTCCCGCCACACCAGCACGTCGAGCGTGCCCTGCACCACGAGGAACGGGGGAGCGTCGGCGTGGATCCGGTGCAGCGGAGACAGGTCGCGGTAGAGCTCGGGCACGGCGCTCACCGACCCCGGCATGATCGTCCGCTGGAGGAACCCGGCGAGGTTCCGACGGCCACGGATCCCGGCCGCGTCGAGGAAGTCCATCGGTCCGTAGAACGGCATGCAGGCGAGCACGCTCGTGTCGATGTCCTCGAAGCCCGGCTGGTAGCGCGGGTCGTTCGCCGTCAACGCGGCCAGCGCAGCGAGGTGGCCGCCGGCAGACCCACCGGTCAGGATGATCCGGGTCGGGTCGCCGCCGTGGGCCGCGATGTTGGTTCGGGTCCAGGCGATCGCCCGCTTGACGTCGATCACCTGGTCGGGGAAGCGGTGCGACGGGCCGAGGCGGTAGTTGATCGACACGGCGACGTAGCCGTTCCGCACCAGCCGGTGGATCAGCGGCATGCCCTGCTGCCGCTTGTGTCCGGTGACCCACGCGCCGCCGTGGATCTGCAGCACCACCGGAAGCGGTTCGTCGACCGTCTCGGGTTGGTAGACGTCGAGCAGGTTCTTCGTGGGGTGGTCGCCGTAGCGCACGTCGGCCACGCGCCGGATGCCGGTCGTGTCATGGAGGAACGGGAGGAGCAGCACCCGCAGCTCGGGCCGGGCCCGGAGGGCGCGGCGACGCACCGGGTCGAGGCGATCGAGGTAGTCGTCGCCGAGGCTCGCCCGGATGGCACGGTCGGCGGTCGGCCTCGCTCGCAACTGAACCGCCCAGACGAGGGCGAGCCCGGCCCACGACGCCAGCAGCAGCATCGCACCCACCAGTCCCGCCGGTCGGGCGAGCGCTCCCCAGGCGACGAGCACGGTGGCGGCGATGGCCTGCATGACCAGTTGGAACAGCGGCCATTCGCCGGCGACCAGCGCCGTCACCATCACCGAGAAACCGATGAGTCTCGGCCGTCGCACCCGGACGAGCGCAACGGCCGTCGCCCAGGCGCTCGACGCCCCCAACAGCAACAGCAACCAGCCGGCCACCACTCGAGGGTAGGGGACGTGGGTGGCGAGCGGCGTGTGGCAACCTGTTCGCGCCGACCCCTTTGGCCCCCACGAGTTCGCCGAGCACGGAAAGCGAGCGTCGACCTTGGCAGCAGACGACGGAACCGACGGCGTGAGGTTGCTGTCGGGCGGCAATCCCCAGATCCCGAAGGGCGACGGCGACGAGCCCGTGCAGGCCTACCTGGCAGCGATGCCAGGATGGAAGGGCGAGATCGGACGTCGCCTCGACGACCTCGTCGCCGAGGTCGTCCCCGAGGTGCGCAAGGCGGTGCGATGGAACTCGCCGTTCTACGGGCTCGACGGGAACGGCTGGTTCCTCAGCTACCACTGCTTCACCCGGTATGTGAAGGTCACGTGGTTGAACGGCGCCCTGCTGGTGCCGGCGCCGGCGGGCGACTCGAAGGACGAGCGCGTTCGCTACTCGAACCTCGGTGAGCACGACGACATCGACGAGCAGCAACTCCGGGACTGGATACGGCAGGCGGCCGAGCTGCCGGGCCAGGAGCTGTTCTGATCCAGCCCGCCGGGGCTGTCCGGCGTGAGCGTCGAGATGTGCTGGGTCGTTCGCTCAGAACAGGGTCGAGCTCAGTCCGCTCGGTGCGCTGTATCTGTATCTGCTCGTGCGTCGAGATCGAGCAGCGACCAACCTTCGTCTCGCTGACGACCAGTCACTGTTTCCGTGCGCAGGACGTGCGCCTACCCACGTCCAAAGTGTCACACCCCCGTGGGAGAATGGGCGTATGGAGACAGCGGTGTTGGCGGAGCGGTTGTCGGCCCTCGATTCGCGGGGTGACAGCGCCCGTGGGGGTGGGAGCGAGCGCGGGTGTGAGCCGGGGGATCTGGCTGAGTTGGTGGCGATCACGCAGCGGTTGAACACGTTGATCGCGATCGAGACGGCGGGGTTGGATGCCACCGGTGGGTTGACTGCTGGTGGGTATCGGAGCCCGGCTGGGTTCCTGGCTGGTGATGGTGGTCGTTTGGGGCGGGGTACGGCTCGCCGGTTCCTGTCGTGTGGGCGGGTGCTCGGCCAGTTCCCGGTGTTGGCGGCGGCGGCGGTGGCGGGGGAGGTGACGTTCGATCATGTGGCGACGTTCGCTCGGTTGTTGCCAGCGTCGGCGTCGGAGCATCGTCGGGTGTGTCTGGTGCGGGACGAGGCGGAGTTGGTGGCTGCGGCGAGGGTGGAGTCGGTGACGGCGTTCTCGGGGCGGTGTGTGTCGTGGCGGCATCTGGTCGATCCCGATGATCGGCTGGAGGAGCGGTTGGGTCGTGAGGAGCATGGGATGTCGGTGAGCGAGTTGGGTGCTGGTTCATCGGAGTTGACGTTGCGGGGCACCACGGCGGAGATCGAACAACTCCGAGCGGCGATCAACCGGTTGGCCGACGAGGCATGGCGGGCCCAACGCAACGAGGACACCGACAAAGCCGAGGCGGGTGGGGAATCGGACGAACCGTCTGATCCGGCTGGCGACGCGGTAGGTGGATCAGACGTGGCTTCCGACCTGGCGCAGGATGTAGGCAACGGCGGGTCGGCCGGACGGTCCGAGCGGGCGGGCGATGCGGCAAGCCGCCGACCGCTCGAAGATCCCGACTCGACTCAGGATGCAGGCGACGGCGGGTGGACTGAATGCACCGACCCGGTCCGGGTGGATGGGTGCGAGGGGTCGGTCGGTGTCGAGGAGCAGGCCGTCGCTGCTGGTGGGGGGTCGAGGGTGCGGTGTCACCCGGTTCGGGGTCGGTTGGTGGCTCGGGCGGCGGCGGAGTTGGCGTCCCGGGCGGTCGCCGGTGGTGGGTCTGGTGGTGGTAGGCCGGTGGTTGTGGTGGTGATGGACTGGGTCACGTTCACTGCTGAGGCGGAGCGGTTCGCTACCGGGGCGGGGCCGGAGGTGGATGTGTTCGCCCCTGGGTTTCGGTCCGAGACGATCGATGGTCACCCGATCCCACCGGGTCAGGGGTTCTGGTTGGCGTTGCAGGGTGAGGTGCAACGGTGTGTGATCGGGGCCGACTCACTACGGGTGGATCTTGGTCGTCAGCAGCGGTTGTTCAACCCGGCGGGGCGGCGGGCGGTCCAGGTCAGGGACCGGACCTGTGTCCATGCGGCCTGTGACCTCCCCGCCACCTGGGCTGACATCGATCACATCATCGACTGGGCCCGCGACGGGGCGACCGACACCGTGAATGCCCAGGCCTTGTGCCGGTGGCATCACCTCCAGAAACACCAGCGACCAACGACTGGTCCCGATGATCGGGGGGTGGCGGCATGAACCCCCCACTGATCACCGAGAACACCGCCAGCAGTGTGCGATCTCGGGTGGTGTTGCCGTTACGGGGTCGGGGGTTGCGGTTCGTGCTGGTCGACGAACTGGCGAGACACCACACGTTGACGGTGGCGGAGATGGTGGTGATCGTCGGTCGCTACGGGTTCGATCTCGGGGGTCGGGAATCGAAGATCATCTCTGACGCCTTGCGATGGGAAGTGGCCAGGGGTCGAGTGGTCAGGGTGGCTCGGGGGGTGTACCGGTACGGGAAGATCCCGACCTCGACCGCCCGGCGGATCAAGATCTTCGCCGCTGCTGCCCATCGCTGGATTGTCGCTCCGACCCGAACAACAACCCACCACCACCCACACCCCCATCTTCGCCGCTGCTGCCCACTGGATTGTCGCTCCCCCGAACAGTCCCCCACACACCAAACCAGTGCCGACTGGCCCCCCTGGCACAACTTCACCTGGCTCTGGAACACCTGAACGCCTCGGCCCCCCGGTTCTGGCACGATCGACGGCGTCCCGGCGCGCCCGGCCTCGATGACCACACGAGAGCGGGGGGTTACAGTGGGCCGACCAGGCCAGAGGGCACACGACGTGAGAGGTAGGGCACAACATGGCAGGTGGGCTCGTCGGCTTGTTGGACGATGTCGCAGCGCTGGCGAAGCTGGCGGCGGCGTCGATCGACGACGTCGGCGCAGCGGCCGGTCGGGCGAGCGCGAAGACCCCGGTCACCGCCGGCGTCGTGGTCGACGATGCGGCCGTCACCCCGGCCTACGTCCAGGGCCTGGCCGCCGACCGCGAGTTGCCGATCATCCGTCGAATCGCGACAGGATCGATCCGCAACAAGCTGCTGTTCATCCTGCCGGCGGCAATCCTCCTCAGCGCGGTGGCACCGCTGCTGGTCGAGGTCATCCTCATGTGCGGCGGCACGTTCCTGTGCTACGAGGGCGTGCACAAGATCTACCACAAGCTCAAGGGCGACGATCACGACCACGACGTGCCGGTCACGCTCAAGGGACCGGAGGCCGAGGAGGCCACGGTCAGCGGCGCGATCCGGACCGACTTCATCCTGTCGGCCGAGATCATGGTGATCGCCCTGAAGGAGGTCATCGACGAGAGCATCCTGGCCCGTGCGGTCATCCTCGCCCTGGTCGCCGTCCTCATCACGGGTGTGGTGTACGGCGCGGTGGCGTTGATCGTGAAGATGGACGACATCGGCCTCTCGCTCGCCGAGCGCGAGTCGGAGACCTCCCAACGGTTCGGTCGCGCGCTCGTGAACGGCATGCCCAAGCTCCTCACCGGTCTGACGATCATCGGCACCGCCGCCATGCTCTGGGTCGGTGGCCACATCATCCTCGTCGGCACCGATGAGCTCGGCTGGCACGGTCTCTACGACCTCGTCCACTCGATCGAGGAACCCGTGGCCGACGTCGGCGGGATCGGCGGGTTCCTGGCCTGGCTGGTCAACACCGTCCTGTCGGCGGTGATCGGGATCATCGTCGGCTCGATCGCGGTGGCGGTCGTCTCGTTCCTGCCGTTCGGGTCGAAGCAGGAGCCAGCGGTCGACCACTGAGCAACGTCGTCGGGTCGGCTCGCTCATGAGCGGACCTGCGGTGCCGACGGTGCACCCACGAGGTCGTCAGGGCTGAGCAGCCCCCGGCGACCACCGCGAACCTGCACCGCGTACCCGCGCGCGCTCGACCCCGGAGCTAACGGCGATGCGACCCCTCATTCTCGAAATCGGCTGGCGCCCCCACCTTCGACGCGTCGCGCTCCTGTGCTGCGTGCTCGCGCTGGCCCTCGCCGCGTGCGGCGACGGCGACGAGGCGAGTGGGCAGCTCCGCTCGGAGCCGGGCCTAAGCTCGTCGACCTCGACCACCGCCGACGGTAACCGCGACGACGACCGTTCCGCACGGGGCCAGCGACTACCGGTGGAGGTGGACGGGCTGGCCTTCGCCGACGACGGCTCGGCCGGAACGGGCGCCGGGGCGACGTCGGCCGTTGGCGTGGACGCAACGACGACCACCACCACGGCGTCGACCGAGACGACGCCACCCGCCCCCAGCCCGCCACCGACCTCGGGTACCGGTGGCGCACCGGTCACGACGATCAGCCCCGGTCGCCCCGCCGATCCGGCAGCCATCTATCGAGGCGAGCTGGGCGTGCTCGGGGCCGACGACGTGGTGGTCGCAGCAGTGGTCGCCGCCCCGGTCGCGGCCCCCGGGACGCAACCGCTGACCGGCCTCGCCGGTGACGTCGCGGCCCGGCCGGCCTTGGTGGTGAAGATCGACAACGGCTCACGGGCCCGGCCGCAGTCGGGACTCGACGTCGCCGACATCGTCGTCGAGGAGGAGGTCGAGGGTGGGGTGACCCGCTTCGCTGCGATCTTCCACAGCACGAACGCCATCGTCGGTCCGGTGAGGTCGGGTCGGACGACCGACATCGGTGTGCTGGTCAGCCTCGGCAACCCGTTGCTGCTCTACTCGGGTGCGAACGACGTGACCGACGGGCTCCTCCTCGCTCGGGCGAACGTGCAGAACAGGAGTGCGGGTCGATCATCGGGTTACTGGCGCAACCGTTCCCGGCGGGCGCCGTCGAATCTCTATAGCGACACGGCACCACACTGGGCATCAGCCTCCGGTGGTGCGCCGCCGCCCCTGTTCGCCTATCGACCAGCCGGTACGGGCTCACCGATCGGCGACCCCGTGAGCGGGCTCACCGTCACCTATCGGGCGAACCGGGCCGCATGGAGCTGGGACGGCTCGGCGTGGCTGCGGAGCCAGGGCGGTCGTGCGCACACGGCCGCGTCCGGCGCCCGGATCTCGGCGGCCAACGTGGTGGTGGTCGAGACCCGCAAGGTCGACACCGGCATGGTCGACTCCTCGGGGGCGATGGTTCCCGAGTTCGTGTTCGTCGGCTCCGGTCGGGCGACCGTGTTCACCGACGGCAAGAAGATCGTCGGAACGTGGACCCGGCCGACCCTGGCCTCGGTGGCCACCTTCACCACGCCGGACGGCGCGGTGATCGAGCTCACCCCGGGGAGGACCTGGATCGAGATCATCCAGGCCGACGCCGGCTTGCTGAGTTGAGCGGAGCTGACCTGAGCTGCGGCGTCAGGGCGTCTTGTCGCCGAAGGTGTCCCAGTGGGTCAGCTCGGTTGCCGGGAGCCGCTTGGCCGGCTTGAAGTCGGTGCCCTTCGTGTAGGCCACCGGGAACAGGCCCGCCTGGGTGTACCGGTCGAACGGGATCCCGAGGATCTCGGCCGCGGCGGCCTCGTCTGGCAGGTGGAGGGTGGTCCAGGCCGAACCGAGGCCCCGAGCCCGCAGCGCCATCATGAAGCTCCAGACCGCCGGCAGGATCGAGCCCCATTGGCTCGCCTGGGCGAACGTCGGCAATCCCTCGCCGAGGCGGCCCTCGATCAGTGGGATCACCAGGAACGGCGATCGATGGAAGTTCTCGGCGAGGTAGGTGGCCGACGAGCGCACGAGGTCCTGCCGCTCCGCCCGGGTGTCGCCCTCCGGGTACTCGCGGCCGGGCTGTGATGTGTACCAGTTGAAGTTCTTCGCGTAGAGCTCGGAGATCGCCCGCTTCTTGTCGGCGTCCTCGATCACCATCCACTGCCATCCCTGCGAGTTCGATCCGGTCGGCGCCTGCAGGGCGACGTCGATGCACTCGAGCACGGTCGACCGCTCGACCGGGCGATCGAAATCGAGCCGCTTGCGCACGGAACGGGTGGTGGTGAGCACGTCGTGGGCGGTGAGGTTCAGGTCCATCCGGGGGCCTTTCGGTCTAGCGCGACGAGCGTAGCGGTGGGGAGCGTCGCTCGGCTGGCCGGTTCCGGCGTCGGCCTCCCGACTCCGCCGCCTAGGAGGAACTTCCTGGGCCACGCACGGAGCTCCAGCGGGCATGAGACGATGTCCACGGTCGAATCGCAGCGAGGTAGAGGCGGGTCAGATGCTGGATACGTTGAAGATCGCTGGGGCCGATACGAGAGCACCGATCGAACAGGCCCTCGGGAGGGACCGATGACCGAAACCGCACCGCTCGACGCAGCCGTGACCGCCGACCACGACGTGATCGACGTCGAGTACGACGCACTGGCCGAACTGCTGCGCCGCATCGCGGCGAGGACCGCCAAGGTGGCGGTGGTCGGACAGGGCTACGTGGGGCTTCCCGTGGCCATGCGGGCGGCCGAGCTGGGCTTCCCCACCGTTGGCTACGAGGTCGACGACAGGCGCTGCGCCTCGCTGCAGGCCGGTACCTCCTATGTGGAGGACGTGAGCGACGAGGTGCTCTCGAACGCACTCGACGCCAACTATCGAGCGACCTCGGATCTCGGCGACCTCGTCGGCTTCGACATCGCCGTGATCACGGTGCCGACGCCCCTGCGCGAGGGCGCACCCGATCTGAGCTATGTCCGATCGGCGGGCGAGAGCCTCGCCCGGGTCCTTCGGGCCGGTGCCCTCATCGTGCTCGAGTCCACGACCTATCCGGGCACCACCGACGAGTTCCTTCGGCCGATCCTCGAAGCGTCGGGGCTGCGGAGCGGCACCGATTTCTACCTCGGCTACTCGCCGGAGCGGATCGACCCGGGCAACAAGATCTGGAACTTCGTCAACACCCCGAAGGTGGTCGCCGGTGTCGATGCCGACTCCGCCCAGGCCGTCACCGCGTTCTACGACGCCCTGGTCGACCAGGTGGTTCCGGTGGAGGGCGCCCAGACCGCCGAGCTGGTCAAGATCCTCGAGAACACGTTCCGCCATGTGAACATCGCCCTCGTCAACGAGGTCGCCATGTTCGCCCGCGACCTCGGGGTCGACGTGTGGGCGGCGATCGACGCCGCCGCCAGCAAGCCTTTCGGATTCACCCCCTTCCGTCCCGGCCCCGGCGTCGGCGGCCACTGCCTGCCGATCGACCCGTCGTACCTGTCGTGGCGGGTCCGGCAGAATCTGGGGCACGCGTTCCGGTTCGTCGAGTTGGCCAACGACGTCAACGAGCACATGCCCGACTACGTCGTCCAGCGCATCGGCTCGCTCCTCAACACCCATCGCCAGGCGATCAACGGCACGAAGATCCTGCTCCTCGGGCTGACCTACAAGGCCGGCACGTCCGACTGGCGGGAGTCGCCGTCGCTCGTCGTCGCGCAACGGCTGGCGGCGCTCGGCGCCGACCTGTCCCTGTGCGACCCCCACCTCCTCGAGGTCGGCAAGGTCGGGATCGATGCACCGCTCGTCGAGTTCGGGGAGCGGGCGCTGGCCGACGCCGACCTCGTCGTCGTGCTCGTCGACCACCCCGAGTTCGACCCGGACGTGATCGCATCGTCGGCGAAGCTCGTTTTCGATTCGAAGGCCATGCTTCAGGGTCGGGAGTTCACCGGCGAGCTACTCTGAGCCGAACATCGGCGCGCCGAGACGATCGGCGGCCGTTCTGACGTTTGGCGGGAGACGTGGTGGGACAGGACGGGAAGAGCTTCAACAGCGTTTTTCAGCGACCCTGGTGGCTGGACGCGGTGGCGCCCGGCCGCTGGGATGTCGTCGAGGTGACGTCCGAGCGGTGGGGGATCGACGCCTGGTTGCCGTACGTCGTCCGCAGCGAGAAGGCGGGGCTGCGGGTCGTCGACATGCCGCAGCTGACGCCGTCGCTGGGTCCGTGGGTTCGGGAACCGCGGAGTGCCTCGCGCCGCAAGCGGCTCACCCACTACATGTCGATCCTCGGTCGCCTGGTCGATGCCTTGCCGGACGCGGTGCTGTTCCGTCAGAACCTCCACCACTCGATCCCCACCGCGCTGCCGTTCGCCCAGCGTGGCTTCGAGCTCCAGCTCGCCTACACCTACGTGATCGACGACGTCACGAGCGAGGACGAGGTCTGGTCGAACATCTCGACCTCCCGCCGGCAGGACATCCAGAAGGCCCAGCAGCAGCTCGAGGTCCACGAGAGCGACGACATCGAGCTCCTCATCCACCTGAACCGGCTCACCTTCGAACGGCAGGGCCTCCAGCCGAGGTACAGCGACGATTTCGTCCGCCGGATCGACGCGGCCTGTGTCGCCAACGACGCCCGCTGCATCCTCATCGCCGTCGACGAGCAGGGCAGTCCACACGGTGGCCACCTCCTCGTGCACGACGGGGAGACGACCAATGGACTGATGTCCGGCCTCGATCCCAGCTATCGAGACAGCAATGCCGGGAGCCTCCTGATGTGGGAGGCATTGCGCTACGCCTCGAGGACGACGAAGGGGTTCAACTTCTCGGGCGGCTCCATTGCCGGGGTCGAGCCGTTCATCAGCAGCTTCGGCGGTCGCCAGGCGCAGTATGTGACCGTCTGCCGCTCGTCGCTGCTCTGGCGCTCGGCGAAGATCGCCCGGGACGCGGCGAGTTCGCTGTCCGGGATGCGTCGCCGCACGAGGCCGACGAGCTGAGGTCTCGGTTCAGGAGGCCCGCTGGCCGTGCTCGTGCAGCTCGACCAGGCCCACCACGTCACGGGCATCGATCGCGTCGGAAGCGGCCAGCTTGGCGACGACCTCGTCGAGATCGGGGATCGGGGCACCGCGGCTGTGGACGATGCGCGGATGGGAGCGTCGCTCGCCGGACTCGTTCTCGGCGACGAGCACCTCGTGGAGCTTCTCTCCGGGGCGAAGGCCGGTGTACTCGATCTCGACGCCGGCGTTGTGGTAATCGATCAGCCGCTGGGCCAGGTCGGCGATCCGGACCGGCTCGCCCATGTCGAGGATCAGGATCTCCCCGTCGCAGCCGATCGCCCCGGCTTGCAGCACGAGTCGCACCGCCTCGGGGATCGTCATGAAATACCGGGTCACGTCGGGGTCGGTGACGGTGACCGGACCGCCGGACTCGATCTGATGGAGGAACGTGGGCAAGACCGAGCCCCGGCTGCCGAGGACGTTGCCGAACCGCACGCTCACGATCCGACCGGTCGATCGAGTCGCAGCCCTCGCCGCCAACTGCTCGGCCAGTAGCTTGGTTGCGCCGAGCACGCTCGTGGGGTCGGCCGCCTTGTCGGTGCTCACGTTCACCAGGCACTCGACGCCGCAGGCAACCGCGGCGTCGATGACGTTCCTGGAGCCGAGCACGTTCGTCTTGACGCCTTCGCACGGGTGGCGCTCGAGCAACGTGAGGTGCTTGAGCGCTGCCGCGTGGAAGACCACATCGGGTGATCGCTCGGCGAACACGGTGAAGATCCGCTCGCGGTCACGGATGTCGGCGACCACCAGGTCGGGAGCGTCGAGCAGCGCCCGCCCCTCGATCGACAGCTGGGTGCTGTGGAGACCGGTCTCGTCCCGGTCGAGCATGATCAGCTCCTGCAGGTCGAGCTTGTGGAGCTGGCGACACAACTCGCTGCCGATGCTTCCACCAGCCCCGGTGACGAGCACCCGCTTGCCGGTCAGGTAGTGGCGGATCTGCACCATGTCGACGTCGACCTCGGCCCGCCCCAGCAGATCGCTCGCGTTCAGCGGCCGGATGTCGCGAAGGGTGACGGTGTCGGAAGCCAGCTCGCTCATCGGTGGCAGGGTCCGAACGTCGATCCCGCTTCCCTTCGCCTGGGCGACGATCCGCCCGATCAGCTCCGACGAGGCCGACGGGATCGCCACGATCACGACCGTCGCATCGAACCTGCGCGTGACCGACAGGAGCTCGTCGACGGTGCCCGCGACCCGTACCCCCATCAGCGACCGACGGGCCTTCGCCGGGTCGTCGTCGAGCAGCGCCACGGGGATGCAGAGGCTCGCCGGGTCGGTGAGCATGCCGCGCACGATCATGTAACCGGCCTCGCCCGCTCCGACCACCACCGCTCGACTCCGGCCCTCGACGCCCGGTCGGATGCTCCGTTCGATCACGACCCGCCACACGCTCCGCAGCACGAGCATCGAGATGAGGGCGACCGTCGACCAGACGAGCGCCCGCATGGCGATCGTGCTCGCGGGCTCGGGCGAGAGCGCGGCGGTGGCGCCCGCCGTGCCGATGGCGACCAGGAGCCACACGGTGGCGAGAACGACCGCTTCGTCGAAGCCGCCGACCCGGTACCGGCCGGAGTAGAGACCGGCCTTGCGTCCGACGATCAGCTGTAGAACGACAACGACCGAGAACATGGCCAGGCTCGGCCATGCCGCGTCGTCGATCGGTCTGACCGGAATCGCGGCGGCGAACCCCAGGAGCCAGGCGGCGAGGTCGACGCAGAGCAGCAGTGGCGCCCGGAACGGCATGACCGCCGTCCTCGTTCTGTGCAGTGCGCCGAGTTGTGCCAGCGCGGGAGCCGGCTTTGCCATTCTCGTCCTCCGTCCGCCGCCAAGGGCCCACCGTCGTCGATCGCGCCGATGCCGTGCCGAGGTGGTCCCGCTGCGCCGATGCGACGTTACCGGTGCCGAACGGGCACCTCGCCGAGCAAAAGTACTGCAGATCGCACCACGTGCTTCGTCATCGATGGGGCGATCTTCCTGGGGTGGAACCACGGTTCGGGGGCGCCGGGTAGCCTGCCGAATCACGGATGAGACAGCGAGCGGGAACGGAGGGGCGAAGGTGAGCCTCAGCAACGGAGCCGGGTCGCTGGTCTTCGCCGAGCCATGGTGGCTCGACGCTGTCGCCCCCGACCGCTGGCAGGAGGTGACCGCATCGCTGCCCGGCGGTGCTCGTGGTCGACTCCCGTTCGTGGCGACGAACGTGCTCGGTCGGATCGGCGCGATCACGAGTCCACCGCTGACGCCTCGTCTCGGGCCGCAGGTGTTCGTGCAACCAGACGCCCGGCGAGCGAAGTACTACAGCGACAAGAAGGCCGTGGTGACCGAGCTGATCGCGGGCCTCCCGAAGCACAGCTACTTCGCCCAGAACTGCACGGCCAGCTTCGACTACTGGCTCCCCTTCCACTGGGCCGGCTACTCGCAGACATCGAACTACAGCTACGTGCTCGACGATCTCACCGATGACGAGGAGATCTGGCGGCAGATGTCCAAGAGCCACCGGCGTCGCATCACCAGAGGCGAGTCGACGTACACGATCCGGGACGATCTCGGCTCCGACGAGCTCGTACCCCTCCTCGAGCAGACGATGGAGCGCCAGGGACTCTCGTCCGACATCGACCCCGTCGTCCTTCGACGGGCCCACCTCGCGGCCGTCGAGCGAGGAGCGGGCTCGATCCTCGTGGCGGTCGACGAGCGAGCCCGACCGGTGGCCGGCGGGTTCTTCGTCTGGGATGCCGACTCGACCTTCTACCTCCTCGGTGGCCGCGCCCACGAGGTGACCGACGACAACGCGATGCCGCTCGTGTTGTGGACGGCGATACGACACGCAGCGATGACGAGCAGACGCTTCGATTTCGAAGGCTCGATGCTCGAAGGCGTCGAGGAGTTCTTCCGTCGATTCGGGGCGCGGCCAGAGCCCTACTCCTTCATCAGCAAGTCATCGATGACGGTGTCGACGGCGAGGGGCGGTCGTCGCCTCCTGGAGGACGCCCGACAGCAGCTCGCGGCGAGGGCACGACGATGACCGACCCCGGACCGACGGCGGCGCAGGAGCGGGTGCTCGTCCTCGCCCCCCACACCGACGATGCAGAGCTCGGAAGTGGCGGGACCATCGCCCGGTGGATCGGCCAGGGCTCGGAGGTGATGATCGTCGCGTTCTCGGCCGCCGAGGCCTCGGTCCCGGCGCCGCTGCCACCCGACATCAACCGGAGCGACGCGCTCGCCGCCGGGGCAGCCCTCGGCCTGGACGACTCGGGCGTCGATGTTCTCAACTTCCCGGTTCGCAACTTTCCCGAGCACCGCCAGGAGATCCTCGACACGCTGATCCGTCTCCGACGCGACCTCGAGCCCACGATCGTGCTGGGTCCGTGCTCCACCGATCGGCATCAGGACCACGAGGTGATCCACCGCGAGATGATGCGAGCGTTCGCCAGGGTCACCGTCCTCGGCTACGAGCTCCCCTGGAACACCACGACCTTCACCGCCACCGCCCACGTCGAGTTCGACGAGAGCCATCTCCTCGCCAAGACCAAGGCGCTGGCCGCCTACCGCAGCCAGCAGCAGCGGGCCTACGTGTCGGCCGAGTACCTCCGGTCGTGGGCGGTGCTGCGGGGCGCCGATTGCGGCGTGACGTTCGCTGAGGCCTACGAGGTGCTGCACTGGCGGCAGCAGCTGTGAGCTGTGGTCCGTGAGCGAGGTGAGCGAGCTGCGGTCGCAGGTCGCCGGTCTCCGTATCGGAATCGTCCACTACGGCGAGCACGTCCCGCTCGACGAGAGCTACCGGCCGGCTCGCATGGGGCAGCTCGCAGCGTGGCTGACCGAAGCCGGGGCCGACGTCACCCGCTTCGCCCCGACCTACTCCCACTTCGCCGGTTGCCAGCGCGAGTCGTGGACCGGCGCATCGACCGCGGAGGGGACGGTCGTGATGGTGCCGACACGACCCTTCGAGTCGAACCGGGGCGTCGAGCGGCTCGGCTTCTTCGCCGACTTCGCCAGCGGGACGGCGTCGGCCGTTGCGGCCCGGCCGCCGTTCGATGTCCTCCTCGTCGGCTTTCCACCACCCGGCGTGGTCTCGGCCCTCCGTACCAGGGTGCGGCCCTGCCCCCCGATCCTGGCCGACATCCGCGACCTGTGGCCCGATGCCCTGCTCACCGGTGATCGACCGGCCTTGGCCCGGGCGATCGCCGTGGTCGGCCACGGTCTCGCCTCGGAGCTGCGGTTGACGAGCGGGGTGGTCGCGATGTCGGCGACCATGCTCGGTCGCGGCCCGAGACGGCGTCGCCACCGCGCGATTCCGTACTCGATCTCCTCCGAGCTGGCCACCGCGGAGCCGAGCGTCGCTCCCAACGGAGGTCTCCAGGCGGTGTTCGTCGGCATACTCAACGACTTCTTCGACCTGGCGACGGTGGTGGCCGGCTGGTCCCGCTTCGAGGCGGAACGCGACCCGACCGTCGGGCCGCCACACCTGCGCATCTTCGGCTCAGGACCCCTCGAAGGCGACCTGCGCGAGCTCGCCGCCGACATCGACACGGCGACGGTGGCCGGCTGGTTGCCGTCGGCCGAGGTACCGACGGTGGTCGCTCAGGCCGATGTGGGCATCTCGCCGACACAACCCGGACTCGGGACGACGCTGAGCAACAAGGTCCTGGAGTATCTCGGCACGGGCGCGCTCGTGCTCCACACCCTGGAGGACGAGGCGGCGGACGAGCTCGCGGCGGCGTGCCTCGGTACCCGAGTGACGGCGACCGCCGAGGGCTGGGCCGATGCCTTCCTCACCGCCGAGCGCCGTCTCGCCACCATCCGCAGCGAGCGCGCCAGCCGGCGGGCAGTGGCGCTGGAACGGTACGGTCGAACGACGGTCGAGCGGCTCTGGTTGTCGGAGATCGTCGGGGTGAGCGGGGTCAGCGCGTCCTGAACACCACACCGGCCACGTCGGCGTAGGTGAAGAAGGCGTCGCTCCAGCTCCCGCCGCCACCCACCTGGGCGTGGCCCTCCCAGGAGCCACCCTGCGGGAAGGTGTGGCCGTTCCCGACGGCCCCGTCGCGGAACGTCAGCATCTCGAACGAGCCGCTGTCGGCGCTGAACTCCAGCGAGTACGAGCTACCGCTGGCGAGCTGGATGGAGCCGATGTCGAACACGGAGTGCCGCTCGCCGGAGACCGACGCGCTCCACGTGCCGACGGTGGTGTTGCCCTGGCGGAGCGTGGCCCGGACCACGCCGCTGCCCGACGTGAAGACCGAGAGCTGATCTACCGAGATCGTCCGGCTCGGGGTGAACACCTGCCGGAGTCCGCTCCCGCCGCTGATCGTGTGCGACTCCCGCGAGTCCATGTAGTTGTTGCCGTAGTGGCCGCCGTCGTCCATGAGCACCACGAGGTTGACCTCGTAGCGGGTCCCGCTGTAGGGCTCGGTGTAGTCGGACCAGCTGCCGCCTCGGCCCGCCACCATGCCCCAGTCCGCGACCTGCGGGCCCAGCGGGCTCCGGGGGCGGCCATCGATCGCGTACGGGTGGTTGATGCTCATGTAGTTGCTCGAGCTGTTCGGGTCGATGTTCTCGACCACGATGTGGTACGTGGTGCCGGCCGTCAGGGTCGGCTTCGACGACCAGTACTTCTCCGCGTAGTAGGTGGGGTGCGCATCGGTGTAGTTGTTCGAGCCCGGCGGTAGCGCGGAGCCGTTGTTGAGGTTCGGCGACCACACGACCTCCGCCAACACCGTCGACTCGTTGGGGCGACCGGAGCCGTCGTCGGGGACGAGCCGGAAGCGGAAGGTGCCGCCGTCACCGCCGGCATAGCCCGTCCGGCTGGTGTTCGACTGCATGTAGTTCTGGAAGCCCGACATGGCACCGGAACGCTTGGCGACGAACCGGTAGGAGTACCGTTCGTTCCCCTTCACCGTCAGGTTGGCCAGGTGGGTGGGAACCCACGGGTTGCCGTAGTAGTTCCAGACCGCAGCGCCCTGGCCGGGCGAGCCGCCCGAAGCGGGCGGTGGCGGGGCGCTGGCGGGCGGCTGTGTGGTCGGTTGCGCGCCGGGTTGTGTCGCCGGGGCCTGGTCGCTGCCCGAGCCACCGTCGGCCGGGGCGGCCGCGGGGTCGGCACCGGAAGGGGACGCTCCGTCGTCCGACGGCGCGGGATCGGCTTCGCCGCCGGCGGAGCGCCGGCCGCCGGGCGCGCGGGCGTCGGGTGCGGGCGTCGGGAGCGGACCCGCGGCCTGGTCGCCGGCAGCCGCGTCGCCGTCGCCCGAGCCGTTGGGAGCCGTGGGGTCAGGGGAGTCGCCCGCCGCTTCGGTCTCGGTCGCGGTCTCCGACGCGTCCCCGCCGTCGGGCGCGGCGTCAGCCCTGCTCGTGGTCGGGGCGGTGCTCGCGGTCGTGGCCGGGAGGGTCGTGGCGGAGCCGACCGCCTCCACGGAGGAGTCCGCCCCACCGGTGTCGGTCAGCATCATCACGCCGAGGCCCAGGAGCGCCAGACCGGCCACGATGAGCACACCGAACCGGGTGCGCTGGCTGTCGACGCGGGTCGAGTCGACGAGCTGGTCGGATGACAGGAGCTCGGCGTCAAGGCCGTCGGTCTGCTGGGGGCCGTCGGTCTGCTGGGGGCCGTCGTCCGCGCCCTCGACGAGCATGGTCGACAGTCTCGTCGGGCCGATCTCGTCGAACGTGACACCGGGGTCGCGCCGACGTTCTCGTAGGGATCGTGCGTGCATTCCGTCCGTACTGCTTTCTACCCGCCGGGCGTCAGGGTACACCGTGGTCTCTTCGGCGCCATCCTTTCGGCGATCACCGGCCGACTTTGAGTGGGAGTCGGTGTGGGTGTGGGCGAGGTTCCCCGGCGGGGTGAACTCGGAGAACGAACTGCCGACGACATACTGGGGAGTCTGATGGTGGATCGATGGCCGGTGCTGGGAGCGCGATGTCGGGCGGCGGCCGCCGCCGCAGTGGTGCTCGTGGCCGCCGCCTGCGGTGGTGGGTCGGGTGACGAGCGCGGTGGGGTCGACTCCGTACCCCAGGACGGACCGCTCGTCTCGTCCGGCGGTGGGCACGACGCCGCGCCAGACGAGGTGCTACCCGAGCAGCGGTACCTCGGCACGCCCTTCTCGGGCGACAGCCTCGCCAACCTCGACGTCGGCGGCCCGGACGGAGCCAGCGTGGCCTATCGCTTCCTCGCCGAGCGGTCCGGCACCGTGGCCGCGATCCGTCCCTACATCGTGGTCAACACCTCACGCCTCGGCTATGCCGCGGGCACCGGCGGAACGGTGCGGGTCTCCCTCGTGGCCGACGACGGCGCCGGGCTCCCAGCCGAGGATCAGGTTCTCGCCGTCGGGGAGATCGAGATGAACCTCGTCGACGGTGCCCTCCCACCACCGGCCGACACCGACGAGAAGCGGGCCCAGAACTACCCGTCGATCCCGCTCGGCGGGCAGCCGATCGTCGCCGGCCAGACCTATCACCTGGTCTTCGAGCAGGTCGACCCCGACCCGGTCGCCAACTACGTCGGCCTGGACCTCCTCTACCAGACGACCACCGACATCGGGCCGCGTCCGCCGGTCGACGAATGGGGGCTGTCGGTGCGCGACGGGGGCAGCGGGTGGCAGGAGTTCACGTTCCGCAGCGGCGAACAGATCTACACGCCCATCGTGACCATCGAGCTCGACGATGGTCACATCTTCGGCAACGGCTACATCGAGGCCTTCCCGGCGCCCGAGTCGTACCGGCCGGTCGATGGGGACAACGCGATCGAGGTCGCCTTCACCGTCGACGACGGCTTCGAGTCGAGCTCGTGGTGGCTGCGGGCCCAGGGCGAGGACAGCGCAGGGATGCTGCGGGCCGAGCTCACCGGCGATGACGGCACGAGCGAGGTCGTCGAGATCCCGGCCGGCGAGTTCACGATCGGCGAGATGACCTGGGTCTCGGTTCCCTGGGAGCGGAGCTTCGAGCCCGGGGTGGACTACCGGCTGACCCTCTCGGGCGTCGACGGTGGCGCGTTCTCCCTCTTCCCGCTCCGGCAGGGAACGGCGTACGGCTTCGAGGCGGGGTTCTTCGACGGCGTGACCCGACCCCGCAACGCCGACGGCGAGCTCGAGGGTTGGCACAAGGACCTCCGTGACGTCGGTTTCGACGAGGCCGACATCATGATGGCGTGGACCCGCTGAGGGTCGGTCAGCCCCCGAGCGCCAGCTCGAGCAACTGCGCAGCGCCGGGGCTGGCGAACTCGTCGTTGTGCATGAGCACCGTGTAGTCGCCGCCGTGGCGGAGGCACTGGTGGCGGAGGGACGTGACCCGTTCGGCGGCAGCGTCGCTGCGGTAGTCGAGGCCGAGGTGGAGCAGCGCCACGTCCATCCAGACAAGGGGCCGCTCTTCGACCTCCGTGGGGGTGCGGCCGGCCCGGTCCCACAACGGGAACGACTTGGACGTCCCGGTTCGGAAGCCGACGCCCTCGGCCCAGCCGAGCGACGAGTCGTGGGCGAGGCCTGCGGCGTGCCATGCGGCAGGGGAGCGCTCGGTGTCCCAGCGGAGGTAGTGGTGGCGCCCGCCGATCTCGTCGAGCGGGTGGCCGGCGTCGGCCGCCGCCGCCCGGAGCGACGCCGCATCGGCCTCGAGGGCGGGCTGGTCGAGAAACGACTCGTAGCCCGGGTGGAGCCCGATCTCGTGGCCCCGCTCGGCGGCCTGCCGGATCAGTTCGACGGCACCGGGATCGGTCATCTGGTAGCGGCTGAGCGCCGTGCCGTCGCTGTCGCGGTAACGGGCGATGAAGAAGAACGAGGCCTGGAGCCCATGGCGTTCGGCCAGACCCATGAATCGGTCGAACGAGTAGTACGGATCAGACGAGATGCCGCCGCGCTTCACCCGGATCCCCTCCCGTGCGACGGTCGCTGCCTCTGCGGGGCCACCCCGACGGGTCGCCGCCGCCACGGCCAGCGCCAGGTGGGCCGCTTTCCGTGAGCCGAACTTGGCGAGCCGGTCGACGTCCTGGGTGACCCGGACGGTCGAGGTCCGTTCGCGGCGCCGCAGACCTGGCCACGCCATGGCCAGCGCGGCCCACAGCAGCTCCACCAACTGGTCGACGACGGGCTCCTCGTTCACGCCGCGGCGAGCCAGGAGGGTGGGAGCCAGCGGAACTCGTCCGTGCTGGTCCCGCTCCGGCAGGAACCGGTCCTCGAGCCCGGTGAGGAGGGCGAAGGTCGTGCCGAACACGTCGAGTCCGACCCGTAGGTCCCGCCCGCCGGCCGCTGCTTCCCGCGCTGCTGCTCCCCGCGCCGCTGTTCCCGGAACCGCGGGGCCGTCGAGCGCGGTGACCGCCGCCCGATCCGGCACCGGGCCGTACAGCACCGGTAGCCGAGGCTCCACCACGGGAAAGTCGCTCGAGGTGCCGCTGTCGACCCGGAGGTCGGCCTCCACCGCCGGCAGCTCATCGAGCGAGTCGATGTCCCGGGCCAGGACGCCGTCGGCGATCCTGACCGACCCGGGCTGGCCCTCGACGCGTACGATCGTCGCATCCGGTTCGTCGGAGGCGGCAGGATCGAGCGTGTACGGCAGGCCGAGCCAGCGGTCCAGGATCACGTCGAGCACGTAGGCCCGCTCGGACCGGTTGGTTGCAGGGGCGGTGACCCGCAGCATCCGTCGCGCCGGTCCGGGCGATCAGCCCTTGACCAGGTCGGCGACCGCTGGCCCGCAGTTGAACAGCGCATCGAGGATCGACAGGTGCGACTCGAACTCGCCCCAGAGCTGCGGGTACTCCCGGGGCTCGAACGCGGAGTAGCGGAGTTCGATGCCGTTGCTGGTGAGCATCGCCTCGTCGTTGTAGTCCTGACCGCCACCGGTGCCCGACAGATACACGTCGGCCTCGAGTGCCGCTCCTATGTCGACGATGAGCTGGGTCTTCTGACCGTGGTCGGTCAACAGCTCGGACAACCGGACCGTCTCGGTCTCGATGTGGAGGTGCCGGGCGACCGCTTCGACGAGGGCGATGTTCAGATCCACCAGGGTCGTCGCGTCGGCCACCGCTCCCTCGTACAGACCGAACGTCTCCTCGAAGAACGGCGCCTTCTTGTAGGCGAGCTCGAGCGACTTCGCGTGCTTCCGCTTCCACTTCTGGTCGGCGAAGGACACGTCGAGGTAGGAGGCCTTGCCGTCGTGGCCCTTCGGCACCGACACGGGAATCGTCAGGTACGCCGGGCCGTTCGAGGTCTTGATCCGGTTCCTGGCGGCGAAGCTCGCGCCCCGCGGGTACTGGACCGAATCGAGGAAGACGAACACGTCGCAGTTCGCCATCTTGGAGAAGTAGCCGAGCCAGGGGGCGTAGTTGGCCTGGTGGATGGCGAAGATCCGCTCGCTGCGACCGGACGCTGACGGCTCGGAGGTCATGGATCAGAACCCTATCGGTCGTGCTGGAGCCGGAATCGGCACCGAGCGACGATGGGCTGCTCCACCCATGTCCGGGGAGCGGCGCAGTTCAGGCCGACGTGAGCGCCTGGTACAGCTCGTTCAGTCGCTTCGCCTCGTCGTCGAAGTTGTACTCGGTCTCGATCGCTGCACGACCCCGCTTGCCCATCGCCTCCGCCTCGGCGGGGTTGTCGAGCAGCCAGTCGACCGCGGCTGCACAGGCCTCGGGATCGGTCGGATCGACCGTGAGCCCACAGCCGGCGCCGTCGATGATCTCGGCGTAGACCGGGAAGTTCGACATCACCACCGGGATGGCAGCCGCCATGTATTCGAACAGCTTGATCGGATAGGCGGTGAGGTAGCCCGGGTTGTCCGGCTGGGCGAAATAGATCCCGACCCGGGCCCTGTTCAGCAGCTCCGCCACCCCCGGCCGATCGAGCAGGCCGACGAACTCGATCGGCAGGCCGTGCTCGCTGTCGAGCAGTTCCTGCAGAACGGGGTCGCGGACCGTCCCGGCCATCACGAGTCGGCGCTCGCCGCTCCAGCCAGCCCGCCGGACCATCTCCGGCATCACCTGTGAACCCCGGTGGCGGGTGATCGTTCCGAGGTAGACGACCAGTTCCTCCCGCTTCGTGTAGGGCGAGTCGCCGGACGGCTCGATCTCGCCCAGTATCGGGTAGTTGCGCACGAGGACCGCATCACGGAACGACGACGCCACGTCAGGCGTCACCGTGACGATGGCCGAGAGCGACCGGTCGGCGAGCTTGTTGGTCAACTTCGCGACCAGGCTCAACGGGCGCTTGACCAGCGTGGGGAGGTAGGCCTTCTGCATGATGTCGATCGGCACGTCCTCGTGGACGTCGTAGATGACCTCCGCGCCGAGGAGGCGCAACAGCAGGCCGACCGGGATCAGCTCGGGGTCGTGGAAGTGGTAGACGTCGGCCCGCAGCTTCCGGGCCCGGCGGAAGAGTCGGATCGGCGTGAGCACCATCCGACTCAGCCGGTTCGTGGTCGCGGGCAGCCCCAGGATCTGCACGCCGTGCCGCACCTCGTCGCGCCGGTGGACGGCGACCAGCGACACGTCGTGACCCGCCTCGGCCAGGCTCCGGCACTCCTTGTGGAAGATGCGCGAGTCGTCGATCTCGTGAACCGACGTCAGGTGGGCGACGCGGAGGCGTGCGCGGTTGTCGTCGGAGGGCGTCCGATGGTCCGTCATGGGTCTACCTCGAATCGTTCGGCCCACGCCTCGAGAGTGAACGCTCGGAAGATCTTGGCCAGGCCATCGGCATCGTACCTGGTGGCGCGCTCGGTGAAGTCGGCCGCCAACCGCTGTCCGTCGACGAGCGCGCCGAGTGCGAAATCGGGTCGGTTCAGCCGCTTCTCCACCAGCGGTCGGAGTGGACCGCTCATCCACTCGGTCATCGGGGTGGTGAAACCCAGCTTGTCGTTTCGGTCGAGGACCGGGTCGGGCACGATGCCGCGCATCGCCCGCCGGAGCACCGCCTTCGTCACGCCGCGGGAGAGCTTCAGGTCGACCGGGAGACCCACGGCGAACTCCACCAGTCGGTGGTCGAGGAAGGGAACCCTCGCCTCCACCGACCAGGCCATCGAGTTGCGATCCTCGTAGCGCAGCAACGACGGAACGCTGAACCGTTCGAGGTCGTCGAGCTGGCGGGCGGTGATGTCGGCCCCCGCCATGCCGAGGCCCGATTCGGCGCCGTCCCACCGGGGCCGGAACCCGGGGAGGACCGACGCCTCGATCGACCAGATCCGGTTCTGCAGCGGACCCGGCAGGTACCGGCTGCCGGCGGAGAAGACGTTCCACTGGTTGCGGTCGCCATGACGGACGAGTCCCACCGCCTCGCGGGTGGCGGCGAGGAGGCGCCGTTGAGCCGCCAGCGACCGGAGGTGGAACATGTAGTACTTGCGGTAGCCGCAGAGGATCTCGTCGCCGCCCTGGCCGTCGAGGAGCACCGGCACGTCGTTGCGGCGCGCCTCCCGCATGAGGCACCACTGGGCGTAGATGCTCGTCGAGCCGAACGGCTCCTCCTGGTGCCAGATCAGGTCGAGCAGCTCGTGCTCGAAGTCTCCTGCGGCCGGTTGTACGGGGTGTGGCGTCGCCCCGACAGACCGGTTGACCAGGTCTGACCACGCCCGTTCGTCGTGATCGGGCAGATCGAACCCGGAGGTGAAGGTGTCGAGCGAGGTCTCGCCGGTGCTCGAGGCGGCACAGACCACCGAGGAGGAGTCGAGACCGCCGGAGAGGCACGAACCGACCGGCACGTCGCTCCGCATCCTGAGCTCGACCGCCGAGCAGAAGAGCCGGCGGAACTCGTCGGCCGCCTCCTGCGGCCCGAGGTCGCTCGAGGTGCCGTCCGAGGCCGGGAGGATGTGGTCGCTCAGCCGGTAGAACGGCTTCGGTTCCCAGGTCGAGGGCTGGTCGGGATCGACGACGGCGACATGGCCAGGGGGGAACGCCTCGATGCCTTCGAACATCGTCTCGTGGTCGGTGTTCGTCTTCGCCCACCGGAGGAACTGGGCTGCGGCGTGCTGGTTGAGGCGGGCCTCGACGAGCCCCGACGCCAGGATCCCCTTGATCTCCGAGGCGAACACGAGGCCACCGTCGAGGCGGGCGAGGTGGAGTGGCTTGATCCCGAGCCGGTCCCGGGAGAGCACGAGCCGACGGGTGCGCTGGTCCCAGATGGCCATGGCCCACATGCCGTTGAAGCGGTCGAAGCAGTCCACGCCGTACTCGGCGTAGGCGGCCAGGATGACCTCGGTGTCGGTCTCGGTCCGGAAGGTGTGACCGAGTTGTTCCAGCTCGGCCCGAAGCTCGAGGAAGTTGTAGATCTCGCCGTTGTGGGCCACCCACAACCGGTCGTCGGGTGACGACATGGGTTGCCGGCCCGCCTCGCTGACGTCGAGGATGGCGAGGCGACGGTGACCAAGCGCAACGTGCCCGTGGGCATGACCGGCGACCGCTGTCGGGGCGTAGCCGACCCGGCACTCGGGCCCGCCGGCGAACAGGAATCCCTCACCGTCGGGGCCGCGGTGCTTCTGGGCCGAGTTCATGGCGAAGACGGCGTCGAGCGGTCGCGACCGCCTGAAGACGAGACCGGACAGACCACACATGATCAGGTACCTGGTCGAGTCATGGGGAACATGGCGCCACGAGGAACATGCGGAGCGATCCTACCGACTCGCTCGGCACGGAGAAGTGGGCAGATCGGCCGACGCGGCGAGCGCGCTGGGCCCCTAGCCTGAGTCGAACCAGAACCCGGCGGGAAGCGGGGGCGGACATGACCTTCGGCCAGCTCCGTCCCTCCCACGACTCGAGGCCGATGGAAGCGAACGAGAAGCGGAGCGAGGTGGAGCCGGTGGCGGTGGCCGCATCGCCGGCTCCCGGATCCGGGCGGCGGGACCGTCTCGTGCGGGGCGGGCTGGTGATGACGTTCGTCAGCCTGGTCCAGCGTCTGTCCGGGTTCGTCGCCCACTGGGGGCTCGGCCTCCTGCTGGTGGAGGAGGACTTCGGCCTCTACGCGATCGCCCTCGGACTGACGAGCATCGGCTCGGCGGTGCGCAGCGCACTGCAGCCGGTGCTCATCGGGCACCTCGAGAACAACCCGGCCGCCTTCGCCAGGACGTATCGCACCACCCTGGCCTCGTTGTGGCTGCTGGTGGCGGTCGGGGTGGCCGCCTCCCCGCTCATCGAGCGCACCCTCGATGCCCCGGGCCTGCGCTCATTGCTCATCATCCTGCTGCTGTCGACCCCGCTCCAGGTGTACGCCGGTTTCGGCATGGCCCGCATCAGCCACTCGATGGAGTTCGGGTCGGTCGGCAAGACGATGACCGCGGTTGCGATCGGCCGCCACCTGGTCACGGTTCTCTTCGCGTTCGGCGGCCTGGGGGCGATGAGCTTCGCGCTGGGTCAGATCGCGGCCACGACCATCGAGTTGGCGGTGCTCCGGCGCTTCACCACGCTCTCGGTCACCCCCGGCCTCCTGTCGACCGCGACCATCGTCGACATCAAGGGGTCGTGGGGTCGCTTCGTGTCGGGTGTCGACCGGCGGTGGATCTGGCTGAGCGCGATCTCGCTCACGATGGCCACCAGCGGTCAGTTCACCGCGGCCTCGCTGTGGGCGCCCCAGGACGTCGTCGGCCTGTACTACTTCGCCTTCGGTCTGACCGGCGCCTTCTGGCTACCGCTGAGCCTGGCCGTGAACACCGTCCTGGTCCCCGGTTTCGTGGCCCTCAAGTCGACCGAGGAGCGGCGCGAGCGCTTCGTGGAGACGATCGGGATCCTGTCGGTGATGGGGGTGCTGCTGTTCAACACCGTCGCCGTGACGATCGTGCCGATGACCCACGTGCTGTGGGACGGGAAGTGGGATGCCGCCTTCCCGGCGCTGCTGATCTTCGCGCTCGTGGCACCGCTGCAGTTCATCCATCCGGTGATCCATGCCATCGCACGGGGCACCGACCAGTGGAATCTCTACTTCATCGACATCATGGCGACCGCGGTGTTCACGATCGGCGCAGCCGGGCTCGGGGCCTACCTCGGCGGATTGACCACGATCGTCTGGTTGGTGGTGTGGGCCGAGGTGGCCGTGACCTACGCAGGCCTGCTGTGGATGAGCCGCACCTTCGGGGCGTCGCTCCTGCGGGCACTCGGCGCGGCCAGTCTCCCGTGGTTGGCCGGGCTGGCCGGGCTGTTCGTCAGCCACCTCGTCCTGCCGCTGGACGATCCCGATCTGCTCCGCAGCATCTGGCGCTTCGGCGTGTTCACCGCGCTGACCGTGGCGTTGGTGGTCGTGCCGTGGCGCGGCCCGCTACTGGGCCTCGCCCAGTCCCTGGCCCGTCGTCGTGCCTCGGCGTGACGAGACCGCGGACGCCGTTCCGGAGATCGCGGCTGTGGTGACGAGCACGATGAGCGGGACCTTGTTGTCGTTCAGGTCGCCGCTCACGAGCGCCGTCGACATCCAGTAGACGACGGCACCTATTCCCAGGGTGGCGAGGTGCCGGTCGGCGCGGAAGTGGTGGATCGGCGGCCCGACCGCCAGCCAGCCGGCGCAGAAGAGGAGGAGGGCGCCGAGCAGGCCGGCCTCGAACCACACCTCCAGGAGGATGTTGTGGGGGTACACGATCGACACGGGGGCGACCTCGTTCCAGCTTCCCCACCCGTGGCCGATCGGGGCGCCGGTGAGCCGCTGCCAGGTGAAGTCCCACGCCTCCTGGCGGACACCGGCCGAGCCACCGTCGCCGAAGCCGATGAACCGCTCCCGGCTGAGCTCGGGGATGCGGCTCCACACCACGGCGAACGCGAGGCCGGTGAGCGTCAGGATGGTGAGCACCCGGACCGCGGTGCGGATGGCGAGTCGTCGAACCTGGAGGACGAGCATGGCCCCGACGGCGAGGATCACGCCGAGCACCGGGCCCTTGGACGCGACGGCCAGCACCGTCCAGGTGCCGAGCCCGATCAGTGCGGAGGCGGTCACCGCCTTCGCGGGGCCGATCGAGCGGTCGGCGATGAGCCACGCCGTCGCCGCGATCACCAGGAAGCCGGCGGTCCGACCGAACGAGATGGTCGTGCCGAGCTCGGTGGTCAGTCGCCCGAAGCCGTACTGGCGCTCCCCGCCCACGTTGATCCAGATCGACTGCATCGCCGACAGCACGATCATCACCGCGAAGAAGTAGCGGGCGGCGCGACGATCGCGAACGGCGACAGCCACCGCGACCAGGGCTGGCAGCGTGACGATCACCAGGCGGGTCGATTTCAGGACGCCGTAGTCGGTCGGCACACTGTTGATCGCCCCCACCGCGATCAGCGCGGTGAGGAAGATCACCACCGTCATCGGGCGGCCGAGCGGGATCCGCCGCTCGTGCACGGCGGCCGCAACGCTGAGCGCGAACGCGGTGATCGTGGCGACCAGCGTGAGATCGATGGGGGAGAAGGAGAAGGGCGGGACCTCCTTCAGCGAACCGGAGAACGCGGCGACCCCGCACGCCATGAGGGCGAGGCGCAGAACGAGCGGTAGCCTCTCGCTGGCCGTCGAAGCGGAGCGCACCGTGGCCACGGCGCGACCGTCGGCCATGGGCGGGGCGACCGAGAAGTCGACGACACCCGTCCCGGTGTCGATGGCCGCCGGAGGACTCACATCGACGGAGTGTAGTGCGGCCGCCGGGCCGGTCGAAGCTCGGGACCCCGCATGCTGAGACATGTTGCCCACAGCACGTCGCGGGGCGTTCTCGGTGCGCTCACCGGCCAGTACACAGGAGTCGAGAAACTGGAACGCGGCCAGGCGCGGCGAAGGCGGGGCCCCGTGGCGGCGGGATCTCGCTGGCGAGATCTCTTCCACCGCTGTCGGCCGTCGACAGACGATACGGCAACCCAGAAGGGAACGAATCGTGCAACCACGAGTAGCCATGGTGGGTTGTGGATACTGGGGGAAGAACATCGGGCGGGTCCTCGCCCAGATGGGCGCCCTCGCCTCCGTCACCGACGACGACCGGGTGCGAGCTGCCACCTACGCCGACGAGCACGGCGTGTCCGCCGCAGCGTTCGACGAGGTGCTGGCCGATCCCACGGTCGACGCGGTCGCGATCGCCACCCCGGCCAGCACCCACCACGAGCTGAGCATGGCGGCCCTGCGGGCAGGGAAGGACGTGTTCGTCGAGAAGCCGATGGCGCTCCGGCCAGCCCACGGCGCCGAGATGACGGCGTTCGCCCAGCGCGAGGGCCGGATCCTGATGGTCGGCCACCTCCTCCAGTACCACGCCGCGTTCGAGCGCCTGAAAGACCTGGTGGGCTCCGGCCAGCTCGGCCGGCTGCAGTACCTCTACTCCACCCGGCTCAACTACGGGAAGATCCGGCGGGAGGAGGACGTGCTCTGGAGCTTCGCCCCGCACGACCTGTCGATGGTGCTCAGCCTCGCTGGCGAAGAGCCGACCGAGGTGCGGGCCGAGGGACGGTTCCTGCTGCACGGCCGCATCGCCGACGTGACGACGACCCACCTGACCTTCGCATCGGGGCTCGCCGGTCACGTCTTCGTGTCGTGGCTCCACCCGATGAAGGAGCAGCGGCTGGTCGTCATCGGCGAGCGGGGGATGGCCATCTTCGACGACCGGCAGCCGCTCGAGCGCAAGCTCTCGCTCTACCAGACCCAGGTCGAGTGGCTCGATGGTCAGCCGGTCGCCCCCAAGGCGGAGCCGTACTACCTGGAGATCGCGGAGACCGAGCCGCTCCGCAACGAGCTCGAGCACTTCACGGCCTGTGTCCGCGATCGGTCGCAGCCCCGGACCGACGGCGCGGAGGGGCAGCGGGTCCTGAACGTGCTGACGAAGGCGACGGACCAGATCCTCGCCGACCGACCGTCGCCGACCGGGCCGACCGGGCTCGGGGTCGACGTCCGCGACGGCGGCAGCCTCGACCTGCGGGAGCCGGCGGCGTCGGATCACCGGGAGGGCGTCCACCCCACCGCCGTCGTCGACGACGACGTGAAGATCGGCCCCGGCACCAGGGTCTGGCACTTCAGCCACCTGCTGACGAACACGACCGTCGGGGCCAACTGCTCCCTCGGGCAGAACGTGGTCGCCGGGCCGAACGTGCAGATCGGCGACGGTGTGCGCATCCAGAACAACGTGAGTGTGTTCGAGGGCGTCACGCTCGAGGACGACGTGTTCTGCGGGCCGTCGATGGTGTTCACCAACGTGAGGAACCCTCGAGCCTTCGTCTCCCGAAAGGACGAGTTCGCGCCGACGCTGGTGCGGCGGGGGGCGTCGATCGGGGCCAACGCCACGGTCGTGTGCGGCTCGACGATCGGCGAGTACGCCTTCGTGGCCGCTGGGGCCGTCGTCACCGCCGATGTCGAGCCCTACGCGTTGATGGTCGGCGTGCCCGCCCGGCGCATCGGCTGGGTCTCCCGCGAAGGCGAGGTGCTGGGCGACGACCTGACCTGCCCCCGGACCGGTGAGGCGTACGAGCTGATCGACGGCTCGCTCCGCCCCCGCTCGGCGGGGAACGACCCGGAACCGATCGGTTCGAACGACACGTCCGATCACGACCAGACAGCGAGAGCATGAGCGACATCCCCCTGAACGACATCCACGCCCAGCGGAACGTGATCGGCGACGAGATCGATGCCGCCATCGCCCGGGTCGTGGCCCACGGCCGTTACATCATGGGTCCGGAGGTGGCCGAGCTCGAAGCGGCGATGGAGGCTGCCATCGGCGACGAGCAGGTCCGGGCGGTCGGGTGCGCCAACGGCACCGACGCGCTCGTGCTCGCCTACCACGCGCTCGGGGTCGAACCCGGCGACGCCGTCATCTGCCCGAGCTTCACCTTCGTCGCCACGGCGGAAGCCGTCGCCGTGCTCGGCGGCGTTCCGGTGTTCGCCGATGTCGATGACGACAGCTTCAACATCTCGCCCGACTCCGTGCGCCAGGCGGCGAAGATCGCGGCTGCGAGGGGCATGCGGGTCCGCGGCATCTGTGCCGTCGACCTCTTCGGCCTCCCCGCCCCCTATGACGCCCTCGATGAGGTCGCAGCCGAGCTCGATTGCTGGGTGCTGGCCGATGCGGCCCAGAGCTTCGGCGCGAGCGTGGCCGAGCGACGGGTCGGGTCGCTGGCGACGGTGACGACGACGAGCTTCTTCCCAGCCAAGCCCCTGGGCTGTTACGGCGACGGGGGCATGGTGTTCAGCTCCGACGACGAGGTGACCGACCGTCTCCGGTCCCTCCGTATCCACGGCAAGGGAACCGACAAGTACGACAACGTCGAGGTCGGCTACAACTCCCGGCTCGACACGCTGCAGGCTGCGGTGCTGCTCCCCAAGCTGCGCCAGCTCGACGACGAGCTCGCGGCCCGGCAACGGATCGCCGATCGCTACGCGGCGGGACTCGCCGACGCGGTGACGACGCCGGTCGTCCCCACCGGCCACCGGTCGGCGTGGGCCCAGTACACGATCGTCACCGACGGCCGCGACCAGGTGCAGGCCGCGTTGGGCTCGGCCGGGATCGGCACGGCGATCTACTACCCGAAGCCGCTCCACCAGCAGACCGGCTACGCCCACTTCGATCTCACCGAGAACGAGCTTCCCCGCTCGGAGTGGTTGACGTCGCGGGTGCTCAGCCTCCCCATGTACCCGTACCTGGAGGATGAGCAGGTCGACCGGGTGATCGCCGCGGTCCGCAGCGCCGTCGGCGCCGACGCCTGAGCCCTCAGGGGCCGACGAGGAACTGCTTCATCCGGTCCGCAAGGCGGGTGATCGTGTCGCGCTCGTGGTGGGCTGTCGAGTAGACGAACGTGAGGCCGAGCCCGCCGTCGTCGCCGGCGTCGGCCCGCACGGCGAGCAGGTGATCCCGTCGGCCCTCCGGATCGGCCTCGACGCCATGCGGTTCGTCGGTCGCGACCAGCAGCGCGTCGTGGTCGGAGGCGATCGCCCGTCCGACGTAGTTGAACAGCACGTCGGTGCGGGGGAGGCGATCGAGGGCCTCCCGGGCGGTCGGTGAGCCGTAGCGGCGGAGTGCGTCGAAGGTCCACCCCGACTCGATCCCCTCCCGGATCTGGTCGAGCTGCTGCTGCCGGTCGCGGCACAGATCCACGATCGTCAACCCGTAGGAGATGAACATGCCGGCGCTGCGGCTGACGTCCACGTCGAGCGGGAGTCGACGCCCGTGGCCGAGCACGTCGATCGCGACCGCATCGCCGAGCGACCATTCGCCGATCGCCCGGATCAGGGCGAGGAGTGCCAGCTCGTCGATTCGGGCATCGTCGTCGACGGCGAGATCGCTCGACGACAGGGTGATCGACACTGCCTCGGCCGATGTGTTGACATTGGTCGCCCTGTCCGCGGGGTGATCGAGTGGCAGGTCGGCCACCGCATCCCAGGAGCGGTCGAGCCACCGGTCGACCCCGCCGGCGGCCTCGAGCTCTCCGGCCACCCTGGCCTGGGCGTCGACCCAGTCGAGGAACGATGCGGCCCGATCCGCGGTGAGCGTCTCGCCGGCCGCCAGCGAACGCAGGTCGGCCTCGAGGGCGTCGATCACGAGGAGCAGCGAGATCCGATCGGCCACGAGGTGGTGGAAGGTGAGCAACACCCGCTGACCGCCGGCCGGAAGCTGGTAGAGCACGAAGGCCGCGACCTTGCCGGCGGCCAGATCCAGGTCGCGCTGGGTGGCCTCCGCATGGTCGACCAGGCGTGCTCGCGCCTCGTCGATCGGGAGGTCCCCCAGCTCGACCAGCTCGACCATCGGGTCGACGTCGCCGGGCGGGACGACGACCTGCTGCGGCGGCTCGAACGGGTCGGCGGTGGGGAAGCTCGCCCGGAACGCGTCGTGGCGAGCGACCAGCGTGCGAACCGCACGCCGCAGGTGCCCGATGTCGAGCGGTTCCCGAGGTTCGAGCAGCACCGAGACGTTGAAGTGGTCGGGGCGGGGGTTGCCCCGCCCGAGGAAGCGCTGCTGGGCCGGGCCGAGCGGTGCCGACCGGACCCTGTCCGGGGTCGGTCCGTGGGCTTCGGCGGGTTCGGCGTCCGGCGTCTGCCGGTCGGCCCCGATCGCCTTGAGCGCGGTCACCAGATCGGCGAGGACCGGAGACTCGAACACGACATCGATCGCGACGTGGCTTCCCACCGCTCGGCTCAGGCGATCCGCCATCCGAGCCGCCTGCAGTGAGTCGCCTCCCAACTCGAAGAAGTCGTCGGTGGGTCGGAAGGTCTCGAAGCCCAGCAACGACGCCCAGATGCCTTGGACCACGTCCAGCGTCGATGCGTCTGCAGCCGAGCGATCGTTGTCGAGATCGTCATCGCCGATGGCCTGCTCGAGGAACGGCGAGATGACATCGACGTCCTCCCGTATTCGCCGACCGAGATCGGTGGGGGAGACCAGCAGCACCGGTTCGTCGGTGCGCAGCGCACGGTCGAAGAGCTCGACACCCTCGTCGGGGGCGAACGAGTTGAGCCGATCGACGAGGTCGACGTCGGTCCCGAAATCCGTGGCGAAGTCGCGAGCGGCCCGGACGCTCATGCCGATGTCGAGCCAGTCGTCCCACGCCACGGTCGTGACCGGCAGCCCGCGGCGCCTACCGCGTTCGGCGTAGGCCTCCACGAACGCATTGGCGGTGACGTAGCCGACCTGGGCGAACCGGTTGTGGTAGAGGGTGGCCGCGATCGACGAGGACAGGAGTACGAAGTCGAGCTGCCGGCCGGCCAGCACCCGTTCGAGAACGAGCGTGCCGTGGACCTTCGAGGCCAGCGACGCAGCGAGATCCTGCCTGGTGCGACGATGGATCGCTCCGCCCGTATCGGCGACGCCGGCGGCGACGATCACCCCGTGGAGCGGTCCGCCAGACCGTTCGATCTCGTCGACCGCAGCGGTCATCGCGTCCTCGTCGGCGGCATCGACGGCGAGCACGGTGACCTCGGCGGCCCGCCGCTCGATCTCGTCGAGCAGCTCGAGGCGGCGCCCGGTCTCCTCGTCGAGCTCGGCGCTCGGTTCGGGTCGACCCCGCCGACTCGTGAGCACGAGCGAGGCCTGGTAGCGCTCGGCGAGGAACCGGCCGATGCTGAGACCCACGCCGCCCAGGCCGCCGACGATCAGGTAGCGGCCACCTCGGCGGAGTGGGGTCGTCGACTCGTCGGCGGTCGTCGACCTCAGCGCGACCCCCGGCGCCCAGCGCCGACCGGCCCGGAGCGCCGTCACCGCATCGGGCTCCTCGACCGCGGTGCGGAGCTCGTCGACGATGGCCCGCCGGTCTGCATCGTCGTCGATGCCGGTGGCGACGTCGATGAGGCGGACCGCGGTGCCGCCGTACTCGAGCGGTACCACCCGGGCCGGGCCGAGGAGCGCCGCACACTGAGGCCGCACCTCCTCGGTGCCGAGCACGGAGAACGCCTCCCTGGTCACGATCTCGAGTCGCACCGGCCGCTCCCGGCCGAACGGGCTGAGGGCCCGGGCGCAGGCCAGCGCGGCGTGCACGCCGAGGTCGAGCGACCGGTCGAGGTCGGCTGTGGTCTCGGGATCCCCGGCGTCCCCCTCGGCCAGCCAGGCGTGGACGACGGTCGAGACCGGCTCCTGCCGCTCGAGCAGCGACGCGAACACCCGGCCGAGGTCGTCGTCGGAGGCGGGATCGACCTCGAACCGGTCCCCGTCGTCGACGAAACCCGAGCCCGGCGTGACCGCGACGAGCGGCCCGAGGTCGGCGAGCGCATCGACCAGGGCTCGACCGGCCGGCGTGGCTGGGGCGAGGACCACGACCGTGCCAGCGGGGTCGGCCTGCGGCCCGCGTGGGCGCCGCTGCCACGACGGTGCGTACAACCAGCGGTCGATCGGTTCGCGGGCGGCGTCGGCTGTGGCAGCGGCAGGCGACGAGCCGAAGGACGGCAACGCCAGGACGTGCCGGTGGGGGGGCAGCCAGGCCGCCCGCCGCTCGAAGGGATACGCCGGGAGCGGAACCCGCCGGGGGACGGTCTCGCCGTTCACGCGGTCCCAGTCGACGTCGAGGCCGCGGCACCACAGCGCAGCCACCGCCTCCCGGGCCACGAGCTGGTCGTCGCGCTGCTGGCGGGGATGGCGCATCGTGGGGATCGTCAGGGCTGGCGAGCCGTCGTCGGCCCCGCCCAGCTCGTCGTGGGCGGCCACGAACGTGCACAGGGTACGTCCGGGTCCGAGCTCCATGAACGCGCACGGCCCATCGGCGGCGAGTGTGCCGAGACAGTCGGCGAAGCGCACGGGGCGGCGAATCTGGGCGGCCCAGAACGCCGGGTCGGTGGCCTCGGCCGCGGTGAGGAATCGGCCGGTGACGTTCGAGACCATCGGCCGCTCGGGTCGGCCGAGCTCCACGGTGGCCACCACATCGGCGAAGGCGTCGACCGCAGCGTCCATCATCGGGGAGTGGAACGCGTGCGACGTGTGCAGCGCCTGCGACGCGATGCCGTTCTGCTGGAGTCGGTCGGCGAGGGCGGCGATGGCGTCGGCTGGACCGGAGGCGACCGACATCCTCGACGAGTTGGCGGCGGCCAGGGCGACATCGTCGCCGAGCCAGGGCTCCAGCTCGCGCGCCGCGACACCGACCGACAGCATGGTCCCCGGGGCCATCGACTGCATGAGTCGGCCCCGCTCGGCGACGAGCGACGCCGCGTCCTGCCAGCGGAAGACCCCGGACTCCACCCCGGCGACGAACTCGCCGATGCTGTGGCCGACGACCACGTCGGGCTCCAGACCCCACGACGAGAGCAAGCTCGCCATGGCGTGCTCGATCGTGAACAGCGCGGGTTGGGTGATCGCAGTCTGCAGCAGGGCGTCGGCGGCCGCTTCCCGCTCGTCGTCGGCCGGGAAGAGGAGTGTCCGGATGTCGAGGTCGAGCTGCGGCTCGAGATGTCGGGCGACGCGGTCCACCGCATCGGCGAAGACCGGCTCCCGGCGGTAGAGGCCGTCGCCCATCGACGGGTACTGCGCCCCCTGTCCGGTGAACAGCCACACGAGGCGACTCCCGCTGGCGTCGGCCCGGCCCCGCACGACCGTCGCACCGGACGTGCCGGCGAGCGTCGCCGCCACGGGCCGGTCAGCATCGGCGAGCACCGCCCGTCGGTGCTCGAACACCGGGCGCCCGTGCCGCAGCGTGAAGTCGACCGCGCCCAGCGGGGCGTCGGCGTCGACGGTGGCCGCGAGGTCGGCGATCCGGGCATCGGCCGCTGTCGCCGTCTTCGCCGACACCAGGAGAGCCCGCGGTGGACCGCCGTCGCCCCCCGCCGGCGCGGTGCGCCCAGCTGGCGCCTCCTCGAGGACGACGTGGGCGTTGGTGCCGCCGATCCCGAACGCGCTGACGCCGGCCCGTCGTGGCGACGGCCCACCGGGCCAGGGACGCAGCTCCCGGCTCACGTAGAACGGGCTGTTCGCGAAGTCGATCGCGGGGTTCGGCTCGTCGAAGTGGATGCTGGGCGGCAGCTCGCGGTGATGGAGGCAGAGCACCGCCTTCATGAAGCCCGTGATGCCAGCCGCCGCGTCGGTGTGGCCGAAATTCGTCTTGGCCGACCCGATGGCGCAGTACTGGGTGCGCTCGGTGCCGGGGCGGAACGCCCGGGTGAGGGCCGCGATCTCCACCGGATCGCCGAGGAGCGTGCCGGTGCCGTGCGTCTCCACGTAGCCGATGGTGTCGCTCTCGATGCCCGCGAGGCGATGGGCGGTGGCGATCGCCGCCGCCTGGCCATCCTCGCTCGGCGCCGTGTAGCTGATCTTGTTCGCGCCGTCGTTGTTGATCGCGGTGGCCCGAACGATCGCGATGACGTTGTCGCCGTCGGCCTCGGCGTCGGCGAGCCGTTTCAGCACGACGACACCGCAGCCCTGCCCGAGCGTGGTGCCCTCGGCTTTCGCGTCGAACGCTCGACAGTGTCCCGTCGGGGAGAGGATCATGCCCTGCTGGTAGAAGTAGCCGACCCCCTGGCGCAGGTTCACGCTGACCCCGCCGGCCAGCGCCATCGAGCACTCGCCGGACAGCAGCGACTGGGCCGCCGCGTGGACCGCCACGAGGGAGGTCGAGCAGGCGGTCTGGACGGTCATGGCCGGCCCGGTCAGGCCGAGGCAGTGCGAGACCCGTGTCGCGAGGAAGTCCCGGTCGACCCCGATCAGCTGGTCGAACGCGCCGAGCGAGTCGCTGGGATCGGCCACGCCGAGGAGCAGGGCGTAGTCGTTGGGGTTGGAGCCGGCGTACACGCCGACCTCGTGGCCGGTGGCGAACGGGTCGTACCCGGCTGCCTCGATCGCCTCGTAGCAGGTCTCGAGGAAGATGCGGGCCTGGGGGTCCATGATCCCGGCCTGCTTGGGCGTGAAGCCGAAGAACGCCGCGTCGAACCCGTCGTGGTCGGGGAGGATCGTGCCACGGCGGACGAAGTTCGGCCGGCGGTAGACCTCGGCGGGGATGCCGAGCTCATCGAGCTCGTCGTCGGTGAAGTCGTGCAGACAATCGCGCCCGGAGCGGATGTTGTCCCAGAACACGTCGACGTTCGGGGACTCCGGAAACCGGCCGGCCATGCCGACGACAGCGATGAGGTCGTCGTCCAGATCGTCGTCCAGGTCGTCGACGTCGTCGGGCCGATCGGGGTCGCGGGTGGGGTCAGTGGTCATGGCGTCCGTTTCCGACGGTGTCGGTGTCGTCGATCGGTCAGCTCCGGCGGCGCCGGCGGGCGGATCGGCTGCGGCGCGAGTCGGCGGCAGCAGCGGCAGCGGTGAGGGCCTGGTCGTCCTCGTCGGAGTGGTGGCCGACGAGCGTGGCCTGCTGGCGGATCGTGGCGTGCTGGAGCAGCTGACGCACCCCGACGTCCGCTCCGAACTCGACGGACAGCAGATGGGCGAGCCGGATGAGGAGGAGCGAGTTGCCACCAGCGTCGAAGAACGTCTCGGTGGCCCCGATCGGGGTTTGTCCGAGCAGTTCCTGCCAGATGCGGAGCACGGCGGACTCGGTGTCCGACGACGTGGCGACCACTTGCCGGTCGTCGGTCCGCGGCGACGGGTCTGGCAGTGCCGACCGGTCGATCTTGCCGTTGGCGTTCAGCGGGAATGCGTCGAGGACGACCCACGCCGACGGGACCATGTACGGGGCGAGCGCCCGCTCGCAGTGGGAACGAACCGCAGCGACGAGCGCGTTGTCGTCCGGGTTGCGGTCGTCCCTGTCGGTCTCGTCCTCGATCGCGGCGACCAGGTAGCCGACGAGCTGGAGGTCGAGCGCCGAGGTGCCGGTGGTGGCGACGACCGCCTCCCGCACGTCCGCGTGGTCGGTGATCACCGCCTCGATCTCCCCGAGCTCGAGGCGTTGGCCCCGGATCTTGATCTGGTGGTCGAAGCGGCCGAGGAAGTCGACCGCGCCGTCCGGTAGGTACCGGACGAGATCGCCGGTGCGGTAGAGCGTCGCCCCGGCGACATCCGAGTAGGGGTCGGCGACGAAGCGGTCAGCGGTCAGCTCTGCCCGGTCGTGGTAGCCGCGGGCCACCTGCACACCGCCGATGCAGAGCTCGCCGGCCACACCGGCGGGCAGGCGCTGCAGGTCTCGGTCGACGATGTGGATCTGGGTGTTGGCGATCGGGTACCCGATCGGCACGGTGCCGAGCGGCGAGCTGGGGTCGCAGTGCCACCAGGTGACATCTACCGCGGCCTCGGTCGGTCCGTACAGGTTGTGGAGCTCGACGTCGAGACCGTCGAGGAGACGGTCCTGCAGGTCCCGAGGCAATGCCTCCCCGCTGCAGATGACCCGGTCGATCGAGCGGCAGGTGCGCATCGTGGGCTCCTCGACGAACAGCTGGAGCATCGATGGCACGAAGTGGAGGGTGGTGACGCCGTGTCGGTTGATCGCCTCGACGAGGTACGCGGGGTCCTTGTGGCCGCCGGGCTCGGCGAGGGCCAGGCGGGCACCGACCTCGAGCGGCCAGAACAACTCCCACACCGACACGTCGAACGTGTAGGGCGTCTTCTGGAGCACGCAGTCGTGGGCGGTGAGGCCGTACGCCTCCTGCATCCACAGCAACCGGTTGACGATCGAGCGGTGCTCGATCATCACCCCCTTCGGGCGGCCCGTCGACCCCGACGTGTACAGTAGGTAGGCGAGGTCCTCGGGACCGGCGGTGGGCTCGGGGTCGGTGGCGGGGAGATCGGCCCACGGCGACGCAGGATCGTCGACGACGATCGGCTGCACCCCGCCCGCTGCGGTGTCGCCGGCGACGAAATCGGCTTCGAGGTGGGCCTGTGTCAGCACGACGGAGATACCCGAGTCCTCCACCATGAATGCCGTGCGGGACGCGGGGTTCTCCGGGTCGAGGGGGACGTAGGCACCGCCCGCCTTCAGGATGGCGTAGATCGACACCATCATCTCGAACGAGCGCTCCATGAAGACGCCGACGGTGCCGTCGGGGCCGACGCCGAGATCGCGGAGGTGGTGGGCGAGCCGGTTCGCCCGCTCGTTGAGATCCCGATACGACAGCGCGTCGCCGGCCAGTTCGAGGGCCACCGCCGATGGGGTGGCCGCGACCTGGCGCTCGAAGAGGGCCATCAGCGTCGTGTCGAGCTCGTAGGGGCGGTCGGTGGCGTTCCAATCGGCGAACCGGGCCAGCTCGGCGTCGGTGAGGTACGGGACCTCGACCGCCAGACGGTCGGCGTTCTCGGCGAACCCGGCCAGCAGGTTGATGGTCTGGTCGAGGAGCCGGCGGCCGGTCTCGGGGTCGAACCGGTCCACGGCGAACTCGAGCCGCAGGAGGAGCTCGGGGTCGCCGTACGCCAGCAGGGTGAGCCCGAAGTTCGTCTGGCCGTCGTAGCGGAACCGGCGTCGGTCGGCGTGCTCCGGGAACGCAGCCGACATCCGGGCGTCGAGGGACGCGTCGTCGTAGACGACGATGCTGTCGAACAGGCTGTCGCCGGCACGGGGGGCACACCTGGCGATCGTGGGGAGGGGCGTCGTCTCGTAGGGCCGGAGCTCGGCCTGCTCTGCGGCGAGGCGGCCGAGGAGGTCCCGTACCGACTCGGTGCGGTCGACCGGCACGACCATCGGCACGGTGTTGATGAGCAGCCCGACCATGTCGCGATGGGCGCCGGGTGCGTGCCGGCACGCCCTGGTGGCGCCGAAGGCGATCGTCGGCTGCTGCGAGTAGTGGACGAGCAGCAGATACCAGGCCGCCTGGATGCAGGTGTTCAGCGAGACGCCGAGGCCGCGGGCCATCGCCCGGAGCCTGTCGGTGGCCGATTCGGTCAGCGACCGCTCGATCCACGCCACCGACGGTGCCTCGCCGGTGGTCGCCGGGGGAGTGGTGCCGCCGCCGACCGTGTCGGGGATCTGCGATGGCGACTCGACGTCGGCGAGCTTGCTCTTCCAGTAGACCTCGGCTGCGCTCAGGTCCTGCTGCAGGAGCGCCTCGGCGTAGTGGCTGAACGGGACCGCCTCGTCCGCGTCCGGTCGTGGCCGACCGTCGTACTCGGCGAACACCTCGGTCAACACGAGCGGGAAGGAGCGACCGTCGAGGATCGCGTGGTGGAAGGTCCACAGCACCCACCAGTCGTCGTCCGCCAATCGAGCGACGGTGAACCGGTGGAGCGGCCCGTTCTCGAGGTCGAAGTCGATGAGCCGGTCAGCGCGCATCGCCGCTGTCAAGGCGGCCTCGACGCGATCACCGCCGGCCGTCGACGGTGTGGCGGCGGGGGTGGTGGCTGTCGTGGTCCAATCCTCGACGGTGAACGAGACCCGGTCGGGGCCGGCGCAGCGCAGCCGGGGTTCGTCGGTGTTCCGCCAGTCGAACCGGGCACTGAGGATCGGGTGTCGGTCGAAGGCCGACTGCCAGCTACGGCGGAAGCGCTCGACGTCGAGCGGTTCGTGCAACCGGACCGAGATCTGCTCGATGTCGACGCCCGATCCGGGATGGGCGGCACTGTGGAACAACATCCCGGTCTGCAGCGCGGTCGCTGGAGCGTCCATCGTTCCTGAGCCACCCACTACTGTTGCCATCTGCCGTTTCGCCTCCCACCCCTGCCATCGAACACTTCGGAAGGTTCGTCCGCCGCCGGGGCCGCGCAACCCGATGTCGGACACCGGGACTCGACGGCCTGTCCCATCCGCCGCTCAGCGTAGCCCGACGGTTGGACACCGCTTCCGCGGCTGGTGGCGGGTGTGAGACATATCCCATTCACAGCGTCGTCGCCTGGGGAAGCTTCCCTGCCTGGCCCGGCGACGCGACCGCGATCGGTGCCCGTCCTACTCCCCTGGGTAGCACGATCGGTCGACGAGCGAGGCGTGGGCGAGCGCGCCGAATTCGTGCAGGACCTCGTCCCGCCCGTAGGGCGCATCGGCCGCCACCGGTAGTACGTCGGCGTCGACGCACCGGTCGAACCAGACGGTGGCGCGGTGCAGGTGGTAGGTCGACGTGACGAGGACCACCCGATCCCAGTCCCGGCGGTCGACCTCGGCCGCGACCGTGGCTGCCTCCCCCTTGGTCGAATCCGGTACCGGTTCGACACACACGACGGTCGCCTCGCCGGGGTCGTCGCAGCGGGCGACGACGTCGTCGGCAGCCGGCCAGGCGCGGTTGCCGACGCTCAGCAGGAGGACGGCGTCGCCGAGGCCGTCGTCGAGCAGGCGCTCGGCGGTGGCCAGCCGCTCGCCGTCGCCGCCCGCCAGCACCACGATGGCGTCGGCGTCGGACGGATCGAGAGCGCGGGGAGCGGCGATCCGGAAGAGCCAGTACGCGACGGTGAGGACGACGGCCAGCCCGACCGCCAGCAGGAGTCGAAGGAGGAGCGCGAACCGGCCCATCGGCCGATTCGATCCGGGACGCGGTGGCGTCGATCCGGTGTTGATTCGATCAGCTCGCTTCTCGGGCCGGGTCGCGCAGGTCGATCGTCGGTCGATGATCGTCGGCGCTCGACCCGAGGAACTCGACACAGTGGTCGTTGCCGTCCGCCCCTTCGCGGGTGACCACGATCGAGATGGTGTCCCACAGGATGCGCAGGTCGGTGCGAACCGACCGGCGGTCGATGTATGCCAGATCGAGCTCGAATCGTTCCGACCAGTCGAGCGTGTTGCGGCCACGGGTCTGGGCCAGGCCGGTGAGGCCCGGGGTGACGCGGTGCCGCTGGCGCTCCCGGGCCGAGTAGCGCTCGAGGTAGATGGCCATCAGCGGTCGCGGCCCGACGATGCTCATCTCACCCCGGATGATGTTGAGCAGGGTGGGAAGCTCGTCGAGGCTGGTCCGGCGCAGGAAGTTGCCCCACCCGTTCCGGCGTTCCTCGTCGGGCAGGAGCTCGCCGGTGGCGTCGGTGGCGTTCGTCATCGTCCGGAACTTGATGATCTCGAACACGGTGCCCCCGAGACCCCCCCGCTCCTGGCGGTAGAGGATCGGGCTGCCGAACACCACGCGGGACACCGCGGCGACTGCGATCATCACGGGAACGGTCGCCAGGAACACCGAGCCCGCGACGGCGAGGTCGAACCCGCGCTTCCACCACGGCAGCGGGATGGCCTCGACCAGTGGGACGGGTCGGATGCCAGGTCCGGCGTCGACGGTCACCCCGTCGCTGCCGGCGTGCGCCACCTCGCCTGCCCCTGCCCTCGATAGCGCCACGGTGGCCGCTGATCCTCTCGTTTCGATCGTCAGCGTGGCCGATCGCCCGCTTGGGTCGGAGCCTAGGAGCCGGTAACGAAACGCTCGATGATCAAATCTACCCGTGTGTCGACGGTGGGCTCGCTGCCATCGCGGCGAACGCGTCCGCATCCGATCGCAGGTCGCCGGCAGCCGCCACGGCGTGCTCGACGTGTGCCGCCGAGTTGATGCTCGCCACGACCGTGGTGACGGCGGGGTGGAGGAGTGGGAACCGAATCGGCGAGGCTGCGGGATCGGTCGCTCGGTCGCCGAGCTCGCCACCGGCCAACGGGCGGATGGCGATGACGGCGGCCGCCAGATCGAGCAGTGGGACGTAGTCGAGCTCCACCTCGTTCAGGTAGATCGTCGCGGTCGACACCAGGCCGGATTCCACGATCGCCTCGGCGAACGCGACCGAGTACGGAAACGACGACAGGTTGCGGATCTTGCCCGCGTCGAGCTGGGTGGCGGTCCAGTCGGCGATCTCGGCCGCCTGGTCTGCGAGCAGGGCGACCCGGGGGCCGGTGGCCTGCGGATCCGGGGTTCGAACGAGCCACTGGAGCGAGTGGATGGTGTCGACTCCGAGGTCGGCCAGCCGTCGATCGAGGAGGCGGGTGAGCCGTGAGCCGTCGAACCGATCGTGGTCGAAGCCGGGTTCGGCCACCTTTACGACGTGGCGGAACTCCCGGCCCGACGCCCTGGCCCGCTCGAGGGCGGCGAGGTAGAGGTCGTAGCAGTCGTACTCGCCGGACGAGTGGTGGGTGTCGATGCCTGCATCGTGGAGGCGGCACAGGTGCTCGGCGGCGTCACCCACCGACGCGAGCGCGCCGAGCCTCATCATGCCGTAGGTGATCTGGCTGAGCTCCGGTCCGTCGGACCCGAGTCGACGCCTCGCGACCGTCACGGTTGCTGCGATGTCGCGGCTGCGTGGTCGTCAGGCATCGAGAACGACGCCGGTCTTCCAGATCAGGCGGTCGTCGGTCTTCGTGGCCGCGAAGGCCCGGCGGCCGTGCAGGACGCGGTCGTCGTGCCACGCCACCGCCTCGCCGGGATCGAGGCCGACGTCCTGGACCAGTTCGGTTGGGATCTCGTCGCCGAGGAGCTGGTGGAAGCGCTCGTTGAGCCGGCGGGCCTCGGCGCTCTGGTCCGGGTCGGCGCAGAAGTAGTTGTAGTTCAGGTCGACCCGGCCGTCGTCGTCGATCACGATGATCGGCCGGTGCTTGTAGTCGCTGGCCTTCGCGTAGCGCACGTCGGTCGCCCGCAGTCGGTGGAGCAGCTCCGGCTCGGTGCTCCCGAGCCAGTCGACGAGCTGACGACCGGAGACGTAGATCGTCTCGCCGCCGCTCGGAGCCCGGTGCACACAGTAGAAGAGCATGATGCCCGCCGGCGACGACACGTACGACTCGTCGGTGTGTAGGGGCTGGGCGTTGGAGCTGTAACGGAAGGCGACCTCGTTGTCGATGTCGGCGTCGAAGCGAATCTCGGCCCAGCGCTCGCCTGTTGGGGCCCCGCCGGCGGCGTAGTCCTCGGCGATGTCGACCGGCGTGCCGAGCGCCTCCACGAAACGATCGTAGTAGGAGCGGAGATCGGCCGGCCGCTGCGCCGGCTTGAGGTGGGTGACCTCGTGGTGGGCGATCGTCTTCGCCGACGCCTCGGCGTCCGCGCCCGGATCGCAACCCGTGATGCTCAGTTCTGCGAAGAAGTCCATCTGATTCCCACCGAGATCTGCTTCAGCCAACATCGAACAGGCGGAGCCTAGCTGCGGCGATGACCCTCGGCGTGGGCCCCCGGTGGGGCAGATTCGCTCACCGTGGTTGCTCGCTCCAGCCCGTGCGGCTGGCGGGAATCGTCACCCCGGGTGCAGGGCGGTCAGACTTCCTCGTCGAACAGTTCGTCGAGCAGGTGGAGCAGTTCCTCGTCCTTGCCCTGGGCGCCGTCAGCCGTGTTCGCAGCGTTCGATGAGCGACTGCGCCCGGCGGCGTCGGAGGTGGAGAGCTGGGTCGTGGCGTCCCGGCCTTCGGTACCGCTCGGCGACCCATCGGGCGCAGTTGGCGGCGGGGACGGCTGGCCCGGTGAGGGGGGCGCGGCGCCGGGCGAGGTGGTCGACGGGCCGGTGGTCGAGGGGCCACTGGTCGACGGGCTGGTGGTCGAGGGGCCGATGGGCGCCGGCGTGCGAGATGCGGTGGTGGGCGGTGGCGCGAGCTTCGGTGACCTGGGCGGCGACCCGACGGTCGAGGCCGGCGTCGAGGTCGCGGTCGGTGCCGAGGTCGGACTCGGCGGAGGGCCGGCCTGCGGCGCCGGCCCCGTCGCGCCGTGCTTGCCGTTCTGCGAGGAACCGTTGCCGCCGGTGCCGGCAGTCCCGTTGGTCGATCGGTCGTCGGCGCCGTTGCCCGCTCGCTCCTGGTAGGCGGCGCTCGCCCGCTTGACGAAGTCGGGTGACACCTTCACGGTGGTCGTCAACGCCGCCGGGTCTTCGCTCTGCTCCTCCTCGGTCGTCGCTGGCTTCGCAGCCGCGGCCGACGTCGCATCGACGGAGACGGCGGCGTCGGGGGCGAGGGTGGGGTGGGCGTTCGACGGGGAGCCGTCGGGGAGCGGGGTGGCCCGGCGGGTGTTGCGGTGGTACCGGCTGCTCGCGTTCACCCGGACGCCGTTGAGGATCGTGCCCAGCACGTTCCCTCCAGCTCGGCGGAGGTTGCCGATCGCCTCGACGAGGTCGGACTCGTCGGTGGATCCTGCGTTGACCACCACGATCACCCCGTCGACGAGCGGCGCCAGCGACAGGGCGTCGGCGACGGGCAGCACGGGTGGCGCGTCGATGAGGACGACGTCGGCCCGCCGGCCGAGATCGCGGATGGCGGATGCGACCAGCGGCGACCCGAGAAACGCTGCGGGGTTGGCCGGTGGCTGCGCACCGGCCGGGACGACCCGGAGATGGGGGGTGAGCTGCGGCACCCCGACCATGAAGTTCTCGAGCGACGACCGACCGGGACCGAGATCGGCGAGGCCCGGCGCGGGCTGGGTGGCGAGGATCTGGTGGACCCTCGGCCGGCGGAGGTCGGCATCGATCAGGACGACGGAGCTGTCGGCGTTGGCGTAGGCGAGCGCCAGATTCGAGACCACGGTGGACTTGCCGTCGCCGTCGGCCGGGCTCGTGATGAGGATCGTCGACGCCTTGCGCTCGAGCGCCAGGAACTGCAGCGCCGTCCGCACCTTGTGATAGCCGTCGGCGTACTTGCTTCCCGGGCGGGTGTGGGCGATCGTGCCGAGCTCGCGTCGAACGAGGCTCCGGGGCACGGCCGGTATGCGGCCGATCGGGGTGATGCCGAGCCCGAGGCGCTCGAGGTCGGCGGAGGTGCGGACCGAGTTGTCGAGCGAGTCGACCACCAGGGCGAGGCCGAATCCGAGGATCGCGCCGAGCACCAGTCCGATCGCGAGGTTGCGGGAGACCTGCCCGTTGGACGACTCGAGGGGAAGCTCCGCCTCCTGGACAACGCTGGCGGAGCCGGCCAGCTCCCGCGAGAGCTGGAGTTGGCCGATGTCGTCGACCGCGGTGGTGATCTGGGCGTCGACCAGCGCCACGTCACCCGAGATCGCGCTCGCCTCCCGGTCGACCCGGAGCTGGAGCAGGGTACGGGCCTCCGGGTCCCGCTCGACGATGAGCCGGTCCTCCAGGTCCTCGAGCCCGTCCCGCAGCTCGGCCCGCTGCTCGCGGAGCACCGCGAGCTCGTCCTCGAGCTTCGCTATCACCTCGTCGATGCTGGCGCGAGCAGACTCGCGTTTGAAGTCGACGTACGAGTCGGCCCAGGTGTTGGCGATCGCCGCAGCGCGCTCCCGGGTCGGCCCCTCGAAGCGGAAGATCAGCACATCGGACTCGAGGTCGGCGGTGATGCGCCCTTCCGGCAGCAGCTCCCCCGCGGGGATCGACAGCCGCTCCCGGACCAGGGCCCGCACGGCGTCGCTGTCGGCGACGTTGGCCTCGTTCACGAGGTCCCGGTCCGCAACGTCGGTCTGGAGATTGAGCCGGCCGGCGACCGCCTCCTGGGCGGCCGAGGTGTCGAGGAGGACCCGAGCGTCGGATTCGTAGACAGCTGGCTGGGAGACCGTGTAGAAGAACGCCAGGAGCGGTACCGCCACGAGGGGGACGCAGAGCCAGCGCCACCGCCGGCGGAGCGCCGACAGATACCCGGCGAGGTCGCGCTCGGTGGGTCCTCCGTCAGGTGCCATCGTCAGCCAGCTCGCTCCTGTGGATGTTCCACGCCGAGACCATCATCGTCGATCCAGTATGCCCTACGCGGCGGGAGACGGTACTCGGATGAGGTCATCGGGGAGTTCGACCCGTCCGCTCCACCACGATGGGATCAACATAACGGTCGGTCGCGGCGATGCCGCACGATGGCGATGGGCAGACCTGCGTGGCCCGTCAGGGTAGACGGCGGTGAGCCAACCTAGTTCGACCAGGATCCGGTGGCCGACCACCCACCGGCCGCCGAGCGGGTCAGGTCGGCGCAGTACCGCCAACGCTCGTTGCGCCTCCTCGCCCGCCGGGCCGCCCAGAGCGCCAGCCGGCCCGGGCTGCGGATGCCGGGAAACCAGGCCTGGTCGACATCGGACAGCTCGAGGCGCGCGCCGTGCTCGGTGGCGTCGAGGTGCCAGCGGCCACCCCCGACGCGCCCGAGAGGCGACGTGACGACGAACCGTCCTCCGGGGGTCGAATCCGTTCGTCGGTACGCCGACTCCGCCGGCAAAGCCGGGTCGAACCGGACGTCGAACCACCGCCCGCCGTCGCCGGTGCGGAGGGAGGTGAGCCCGCCTGGTTCGACCACCGCGACGTCGCCGCCGGCCAGGGTGTGGCGGCCCGGCTCCACCACGGCGACCGGCTGGTCGTCGCCGGCTGGGGCGAGCCCGACCATGAGCAGGTCGGTGGCTGCCCTGGCCTCGAGATACGGGGCCCTCGTCGACCTCGGGACGAGGAACGGCGTCGGTTCGCCGTCGACGCCGCCCGCTCGGACGGTGACCGTCGACGAGGCGCGGGGGAGGAGCCGGAAGCGGTGCTGCTGGAGGAACCGGAGCGTCTTCGGGTTCCGGTGGCGCGGGGCGGGGGCGAAGAGCGGTGGCGGCCAGCGGCGCACCGGGGAGCGGACGTCGAGGTTCACCTCGTCACCCGTCGCATCGGTGAACGTCACCGCTGCGTCGACGAGCCTCGACCCGACGTCGCAGCGGACCGGGTCGAAGTCGGTCGGGGCGAAGTGGGCGAGGTCGAGCTGGGCGAACGGCGGCTCGGCCCGGAACCAGCTCTCGTCGAGGCCGAGGTGGCGTTCCGGGTACGCCTCGACCTCGCCGTCGGGCCGGTGGAGGATCACGAGATGACCGCGCTCGCCGTGGCACTCGAGCCGTTGGAGCTCGATCGTGCCGAAGCGGAGTCCCCGCACGGGGACCTCAACGAACGATCGGGTCGAGCTGGGGCGCCAGCGGATCGGCACGGGCACGGCACCTTCGCTCATGCGGTCACACCCTAGCTACAGCTTCGGCCACCGCTTCTCGCCGCTCGGCCGTCGGCGCTCGCCCGGCTTGGGGCCCAGCGCCCACCGCCGACGCCACGCACCGACCTCCGGTCCGCTGATGTCGGTGGTCTCACCCCGGTAGGCGCGGCGTCGGGATTCCCACCAGCCGGCGCTGAACTCGTCGGCCAACTGGCCGATCCTGGCCTCGATCCTGGCGGCGAACTCCCGCACGTCCTCGTCGTCGCCGATGGTGAGCGGCGCGCCGAACACCACCGCGCACGGGGCCCGCTTCGGCCAGTTCTTCCCCTTCGGGAGGATCCGGCCCGTGCCGTCGATGTACACGGGCACCACCGGGGTGCCGGTGCGCTTGGCCACGAAGGCGGCACCCGGGCGGTGCTCCCGGCCCCAGCCGTCGGGGCTGCGTCCGCCCTCGGGGAAGATGAGGAGGTTGTGGCCGCGTTCGATCGCATTCATGGCGTTGGCGATCGACAGCTTCGAGAGCCGGTTCCGCTCGATGGGAATGGCCCCGATGAACAAGGCGGACGCCGCCGCCGACAGGCGGTTCGGGAAGAAGTAGTCGGCGCCGGCGGCGATCACCAGCTTCTCCCGGAGATGACCCGGGGTGGTGGCGAGCAGCAGGGTGGTGTCGGCGTGGCTGTGGTGGTTGGCGGCGAAGACCAGGGGGCCTTCCACGTCGGTGAGCCGGTCGGCCCCGATCACCTTCGGCGAGCCGTAGATCCTGATCGCCGGTTTCATGAAGCCCCACACCCCGACCTTGCGGACGAACCGGGCGGTCGGCCGCTGCGCCCACGACGTGTCGTAGTAGACACCCGTCGACGGCGCGGCCTCGCGCTTGGCCACGCCCTGCGGGGTCGGCGGGGGATCGGCGATGAAACGGAGCCAGCTCAGCGCGCGCATGGTCGGCAGCCTCGCATCAGCTCACGTCGGCCATCAGGATCGGCGGGTTGTGGAGGTGGGTGACCGTCGGGTGCGAGCCCACCACGTCGCTCGCCATCTCCAACCCGTCCTGCAGGGTGGAGGCCGGCTGGAAGCCGAGTCGGCGAACCGCTCGCGGATCGCCGCCGACCACGATCACCTTCCCGAGGTACTCCATCGCATGCGCACCCCAGTACCACATGTAGAAGGGATGCACCCCGTGGTAGGCGTGGCTCGTGCGGTAGAGGTGCCGGTACCACTCGTCCTCCGCGTACTGCTTCTCGTACCGCTCCTCGATCTCCACCGGGTCGGTCGTGTCGGCCAGGACCTGCTCGAAGAAGTCGATGTAGCTCGGGTGGTGCACCGGGTGGAACTCCCACGGCGTGGGGTGGCTCATGATCAGCACCCCGCCCTTCCGCACCACCGGCTTGCCCCGGTACAGGTTGAAGAAGTAGCCGAGCCCCTGCACCATCACCAGGATCGGGTTCATGATCGAGTCGACGTTGTAGGGGCAGAGGTAGGGGAGCCCCATCGTCACCACGTCGGTCTGGCCCTCCACCGGCACCAGGTGCTGCTTGTACACCATCTCGGTGGTCCGGCGGTGCACGGCCTCGACCTCGCCCGCCTGGACGGAGGTGAGCTCGTAGGGGGCCCGCCACGAGTGGAAGACCCGCCGCCGGTTGGCGCTCGACATCGATCGCAGCCCTGCCTGCATCGCCGCGAACGACGCCCGGTCCCTCAGCGACCACTCCCACTCCCGCTTCTGCAGCATCGACAGCGGTCCGTCGTGGCCGAACGTGTTGGTGTTGAGGGTGGTCTCGACCTGGAAGATGCGGGGCCCGTGGTGCCTGATCACCTCGCCCTGGCGCCAGTTCGAGCGGTGGAGCTCGGAGGAGTCCTGGTCCATGAAGGAGGTGGAGTGCCGCATGGTGTGCACGTTGTGGTGGGCCTTCACCCCCTCGTAGCCGGCGAGCCCGGTGGCGGTGCTCTTCCAGCCACCGTCCATCGACACGAGATTGATGTTGACGTACACGACCAGGTCCGATTCGGCCGCCCGCCGGTTCATCTGCACCGACTCGCCGTGATCGGTCTGTCCCAGGATCACCATCCCGTCGGGATCCTCGGCGTCGTGGTTGTAGAGCAGCCCGTGGGGGGCGAACGCCTCGTACACCCGATCGCCGACCGCGTGCCGCAGCTCGGCCTCGGTCATGCGGCGGTGGAGGGCCAGGGCTGCGATCAGGTGGACGTCGTCGACGCCGGCCTCGGCCGCCAGGTCGAGGACCGCCTCGATGATCCGCTGCCGCACGTCGGGTCGCGTCATCGGTGGCAGGGGGAGCGACAGGTCGTCGAACGCGATCGTCAGCTTCATCCCCGGCCGGAGGAGGGCGGGGAGGGGATCGTCGTCGATCGGCTCCAGCAGCGCAGCGCGGATGGCACCGTCGGGGTCGTCGATGCCCCGCAGCGGCTCGCCGGGGTAGATCACCCGACTCCGACCGACCGGCAGCTTCTCCAGCCGGAAGCCCTCGCCGTGATGGAACAGGATCGGTGGGGTCTGCCGATCGACGTCGAGCACGAAACCCGGTCGTGGGTTTGGGCGCGGCTTGCTCATCGGCGACTCCTGCGAGGTGTCGGAAGCGGACTGAAGGGGAGCAGTTTGTCGGTCCGGCCCTCGGCCTTGGCCCATCCCTCGATGAGCCAGCCCCGCTTCACCGCCAGCGACGCGAGTCGGGTCTCCGGGTTGACGGCGACGGGGAAGCCGACCGCGTCGAGTAGCGGCAGGTCCGACGACGAGTCGGCGTAGGCCACCGACTCGGCCAGGTCGAAGCCGTGCTGGTCGGCGAAATCGCGGAGGGCCTGGGCCCGGACCTCCCCGGTCGGAGGGACGTTCAACAGCTCGCCGGTGTAGCGCCCGTCGGACTGCGACATCTCGGCGCAGATCACGTCGTCGAAGAGCGGGCGGAGCGGGTTGACCACGATGTCGAGCGCACCGGTGATGAGCAGCGTCCGATGGCCCAGCCGCCGGTGCTCCCGCACCCGGCGCAACGCCGCCGGGTAGGCCTTGGTGAGGATGTGGTCGGCCAGCAGCTCGGACCCGAGACGGTCCATCTCGGTCACCGACGCACCGTCGTAGCGCCGGTAGAAGTAGCGGAGGAAATCGGTCCGGTCCCGCCGGTCGAGGGCGAGCAGCGCCGGCGCCTCGGCGATGGTCTTGAACGTGAACCTGGCCCGGTCGCGGGGGCCGAGCCGGCGGGTGGCGAGCCAGGCGTAGCTGAACACCACGTTGCTGGCGATGATCGTGTTCTCCAGGTCGAAGGCGGCGAGCTGGCGCTCGGGGGCGAGCACCCGCGCCCGCAGCCGGCGGGTGCGGGCGTCGGGGTCGGATGCCTCCGGCCTCGTCTTGATCCTGGCGTGCTCCACCACCGAGGGGAGGTGGACGTCGCTCACGTACACGTCCCAGTCGATCACGGCCGGATCACAGCAGAACGCATCGGCGTCGTCGGGATCGAGCGACGCGTGCAGGTCCAGGAGGTTGTCGATCCCGTAGAGCGCCTCGCACTCGGCGTAGGACCCGTAGATCTTCACGTAGCCGAGCGCCCGCTCCACCTGTTCCTTCTGCTCTTCGAGCTGGGCGTTGAACATCGCCTGCTTCCCCCGCAGCGGGAGGCGCTTGAGGCCGCGATCGGCCCGGTCGAGGTTCTTCTGCACCCGCTCCAGTTGCCGCTCCACCGCCCCCCGGCCGGGGAACGACCACTCGGGCACCGAGATCGGTTGCCCCTTCTCGTCGTACACCGGGTTCGCGGTGAACCAGCTGCTGGTCAGGTCGACGAGGCGCCGGTAGTGGAGCGGGTTCCGGGTGCCGGACGCCACCTGGGTGATGTCGGCCCCCTCGGGCCTCGAGCTGTCCTCGTTCGGCCCCCGGGCGGTCACGTTGATGATGGCGGCCACGACGAGGTCGACCGGGATCACGTCGATCACGCCCTCGGGAACCCCGGGGAACTCCTTGAGCAGTCCCCGGGCGTAGCTGATGATGATCGGCTCCGCCATCCGGAACCCCTTGATCCAGCCGGCCACCGGCTCGGCCCACGCCGACTCGATGATCGACGGCCGCACGATCGACACCGGGACCCCGCCCTTGGACTCGACCAGCGCCCGCTCGCCGAGCGCTTTGGTGTAGGCGTAGGCGTCGGGCCAGCCCAGCGATGCCGCTCTCGCCCGTCCCGCCTCGACCAGCTGATCGTCGACCCACCGCTGTCGGAACTGCTCGGTCTTGGCCGCCAGCAGGGGCGTGCCGGCCGCGCCGAGGTCGTCCCTGGCCTGGCGGCGGAACTCGTCGAGCCGGGCCACCGAGCGGGAGTCGGCGTCGAAGTCGGCCCGGGTGCGGCGGGCGGCCGCCACCTCGGCCCGCCAGTCGACGTCGATGTGGAACGGGCTGTCGGCCAGCAATTGCTCGGGCGCACTCCCTCGACGGTTGCCTGCGACGTAGCAGGTCGACACCGCCACCAGGTGCGGCGGGACCGCACCGCCGGTCTCGGCGTCGGCGGTGGTGGGGCCCGAGGGGGAACCCGCGGTGGCGCGGAGGTCTCGAAGGGTGGCCGCGATACGGGTCGGGCCGAGGAGGTTGACCTCCACCGCCCCGTCCAGGGGAGCGTCGAAGCTCACGGTCGCTGCGGAGTGGATCACGGCGTCGCAGGTCACCAGCGCGGCCCGGCCATCGTCGTCGAGGCCGAGACCGTCGGTGCCGACGTCGCCGGCGATCACCGTGACCCGGCGGTCGACCTCGGCCCAGAAGCGCTCCTTGCCGAGGTCGCTGAGCATCCGGTTGAAGGCGTCGTTGCGGAAGATCTCCCGCCGGGCCCGCTCGGCCGGGGTCGATCGCCGGCCGGGGCGAACCAGCAGCACCAGCTCGCATCCCGGCACCGATCGCAGCAGCCGCTCGACGAGCGCGGTGCCGAGGAAGCCGGTCGAGCCGGTGATGGCGATCCGCTTTCCGTTCAGTTGGTCGGCGATCATGTCGCTGGCCGCTGCCTCTCCATCGGTGCCGCTCGCCCGTTGTCTACCGTCTCGTTGTCTACCATTTGGTAAGTGAGCGCCGAAAGGACCAAGCATAGGGTCATCGCCGTCGCAACGGTCGCCTTCGCCGACCGGGGCGTGGCCGGCACGTCGCTCGACGATCTCGCCCGGCAGCTCGGGGTGACCAAGCAGACGATTCTCTACCACTTCGGCTCGAAGGACGGCCTGGTTACGGCGGTGCTCGCCGCCGGCGCTCGTGATCTGCTCGCCGTGCTCGACGCCGCCAGTCGATCGAGCGAGGCGGGCTGGGACCGGATCGAGGCGATCGTGCGGGCGTCGTTCCGGCTGGCCGTCGCCCGGCCGGAGCTGCTCGGCCTGCTCCGGGAGCTCGGCCGGCTCGGACCTGAGCGGTCCGGCCACGTGATCGAGACGCTCCAGCCGCTGATCGACGCCGCGGTCGGCGAGCTGGAGAACGGCATGCGTGACGGCCGGTTCCGTCGAGCCGATCCGAAGCTCGTGCTCGTCGCGACCTACGCCGCGGTGACCGGCGTGGTGGCCGACGGCGAGGCGCTCCGGGCCGTCGGACTCGATCTCGATCTACGGGTCGCAGCCCGGCTCCGGGGAGTGGTCCTCGCGTTCCTCCGGGCGGCTCTCGCCCCCGACGAGACACCGCTACGGTGAGCGCCGTGCGGCGCGGCGTGGGAGTGATGGTCGGACTGGTTGGCGTGATCGTCGGAACGATGGTGAGCGCCCTCCTCGGAGCGGCGCCAGCATCGGCACAGACGGTCGACTGCTCGGCGTCGATCGTCGATCCCGACGGGCTGCTGAGTCGCGAGTCGGTCGCTGCTCGCATCGCCGAGGTCGACCAGGTCCGGGTGATGGTCGTCGCCTACGCGTCCCTCGCCGACGGGTCCCTGTCCGATGCCGTCGACGAGCTCGTCGCCGCCTGCGTCGAGGAGGAGGGCCCGACGTGGGACGACGATCTGGCCATCATCTCGGTCGCGGCGGCCGAGCGCTCGTCCGACGTGTACTTCGGGCCGTTGGTCTCGTCGATCTCCAACCCCCGGGCGGTGCGGGAGTCGGCCAGCGAGCAGTTCGGCGAAGGCGATTTCACCGGTGGCGTCAACACCGCGATCGATCTGCTCGCGGCCGACATCGAGTTCGCCGCATCCGCTCCTGCTCCCGGCGACGAGCCGCCCAGCTCGCGCGACGCTGACGGTGCCGGCGGCGACGAGGGCGGCAACGTCGGCGCGCTCCGGCTGGGTGCCCTGGCCCTCGTGGGCGCGATCGGGGCTGGCGGCGTCTACGGGTGGCGACGACGGTCACTCGGCGAGCTCCGGGAGGCGTTCGAGGCGGAGGTGGCCGCGCCGCGCCTCCGGGTCGGCGCGGCGCGCGAGCAGGGGCTGCGGGCCGAGGCCGACGCCGACCTCTGGGCCAGGGTCTCGGCTGGGCGCACCCTGACCGTCCTGCACGAGAAGCGCAAGCAGGTGCGCGATGCGGGCAAGGCCATGGAGGGAGCAGCATCGCTGGTGGGGGCGTCGACCCCCGACGGCATCGCCAAGGCGAGCTCCGGTCAGCTCGCCGACGCCCGCCGCCGCCTGGCCGATCTGACCACGACGCTCGACGGCTACGAGCTCGCGCTCGCCGAGCTGCTCGCCTTCGGTGCCCACATCGACCGGTTGCGGGTGGCGCTGCCGGCCAAGCGACGCCTCCTCATCGACGAGGTCGAGGCGGCGGAGAAGCTGGCCGACCGACGGCGGAGCGAAGGCTGGCGGGTCGACGACGCCGTCGCCGAGCTGGCGGCGGTACGGGCGATGGTCCAGCCGCTCGAGTTCTACGAGCTGGCGCTCGATCACCTGTCGCTGTCGGGCCGGGTCGAACTGGCCGAGGCGAAGCTGTTCGCTGCGGACCACGAACTCCAGAGCATGCCCGACCGGCCGGGGTCGTTGACGACCTGGCGCAGCGAGCAGGCGAAGGCGGTGGCGGCGGAGGAGGAGCGGAGCCGGACCGTCGAGTCGAAGCTCGTCGAGCTCCAGGTTCGGCATGCCCAGGAGTCGTGGGCGTGGGCGGCCTCCCATCCCGACCGAGCCCGCGAGCACCTCGCCGGGGCGCTCGCGATCGCGCGGGAGATCGAGCCGCTGGTCGAGGCGCAGGCGTTCGACGACGCCGGCCGCGCCCTCGACCGGGCGGGCATGGAGCTGATCGCCGCCGACACCCTGCTCGACGAGCTCGACGACCTCATCGTCGACCTGGAGCAGGCGAAGATCGAGGCACCCGGCATCCTGGCCGAGAGCCTGCAGGTGCTCGGCCAGTTCACCACGTTCGTGGCCAACTATTCCGGCGACCTCGATGGCGACCTGCTCGCGCAACCGGACCTCATCGACCGGTCGCTCACGGGGCTCGCCGACGAGCTCGCCACCGAACGGCCGAACTATCTCCGGGTGGCGGAAACGGCCGAACACGTCAACCGCCAGCTCGACGAGCTCCTGATCGAGGCCCAGGAGCAGCACCAGGCGATGGAGGCGTTGCGGCGCCAGAGCGCCCGCGAGGTGGCGAGGGCCCAACGCAACCTCCGCCGGGCCCGGACGTCGCTCGGTTGGGAGCTGTTCGAGTCCGACGACTCCAGGGCGATCGAGCGCCTGTCGATGGCGCTCGATCGGCTCCCGGCGGAGCTCGGCGCCCGGGTCGATGCGGCGGCCAGGATCGCCGACGACGCGCTCGTCATCCAGGAGCGGATCATCGCCCGCCGTCGTCGCAACAGCAACTGGGTGGTGGTCGGCGGTGCGCACCGGTCGGGTGGATCGGGCGCTGTGGCCTCCTGGGGTGGTAGCGGTAGCTCGATCAGCTTCGGCGGTGGCGGTGGCGGCGGCTCCCGCTCCTTCGGCGGCGGCCGCAGCTCCGGCAACTGGTGATCAACGGTCGAGGGTCAGCTCGAACGAGCCGCTCGGATCGCCGCTGTCGGGGTTCGAGAAGTAGACGCCTTGCATCGACTCGCCCGATTCGGTGAGGCAGGCGAGGTACAGATTGTCGAGCGAGATACCGCTGCCCTGGACGAGCTCCCGATCGGAGAAGGTGACGCACGTCTGGGCCGGGTCGTCGGCCCGATAGGTGGGGACGAGCCGCCATCGGGTCTGCTGGACGAAGTCGGAGAAGTCCTCGACGAGGAGACCTTCGACCGCGGTGACACTGTTGCGCAACGTCGGCCAGGAGGTCAGCGCCGTGAACGCCATACCGTCGAGGGATTCGACTCGCATCACCATCGGATAGGTGCCGTAGTTGAACTGATCGAACGTGCCTTCCCACTCCTGTGGCACCGTCGAGGCGAACTCCCTCGTCGTCGGTGCTGCGGTCGTCGGTGATGTGGTCGTCGGCGGTGCGGTCGTCGTGGTCGGGTCGGACGCCGAGGTGACGGTGGTCGCCTCGATGGTGGATGACGTCTGAGGCGACGCTGCTGCCGCCGTGGCGTCGGCGGTCTCGGTCGGATCGGGGTCGTTCCCGACGGCTCGGACCAGGGCAGCCGCGCCGATCATCATCACGACCACCACCGCTCCGACCGCGAGCCGCCGCGCCATCGACCGATGGGTCGACTCGGGTGGCGGTCCACTTGCCGCCGCCACGGTTCGGGCCGTCGGATCGACTGCAGCGGCACCGTCGACGGGCGACGGTGCCGCAGGAGCCACCGGTCGGATCGCGACGGTCGATCGTGCTGGCCCGGGCGCCGGCGATGGAGACGGCGGTTCGACCTCGACCAATGCCTCCAGTTGTGCGGTCAGTTCCACCGCGGTGGCCGGACGGTCGTCGGGGTCCTTCGACAGACAGCGATCGAGCACCGCCTGGAGTTGCGCCGGCGCCAGGGCGTCCGGCAGCGGCGGAGCCGCGTCGAACATCAGTCGCCGGAAGAGTGGATTGAGTGAGGTGTCGCTCGCGTTCGAGAACGGCGCGTCGCCCTTGATGAGCGTGTAGAGCGTCGAAGCGAGGGAATAGAGGTCGGAGCGCTCATCGCGCTTGTCGTCGAACGTCTCGGGCGGCGTGTGCAGCCAACTGGCGGTGATCTTCGTGGAGGTGTAACCACTCCGATCCCGGAGCTGCGCGATCCCGAAGTCCGCGAGGAGCGGTTTCTCCCCCTGCAGCAGGATGTTCTCGGGCTTCACGTCACGGTGGAGGACGTTCTCGGCGTGGGCGGCCGCCAGCGCGTTCGCGATCGGGATCGCATAGCGAACGGCACGCTGCCAGGTGATCGGCCCTTCACGCTCCAGGAGGTCGTGGACAGTGCCGCCCTCGACGTACTCCATGATCAGGTACGGCAGGCTCGACGCCGTGTAGCCCGCGGCATGGACCGTGACGATGTTGGGGTGCGACGACAACCGACCGAGGACCTCGCACTCCCGGTCGAACCGGCGACGGTCCTGGTCGGACTTGATCTCGTTGAGGACCTTGACCGCCACCCGTCGACGGAGCCGGAGATCGGTCGCTGCATAGACCCAGCTGAACCCGCCATGGCCCAAGACCTCGACGTCGCCGAGTCCGTCGATTCCGAGGTCCAACCCGCCCATGCGGCGAGCCTAGCAATGGGTCGATGGGCGCTCGGGGGCGCCCCGGTCCGGCTCAGGGGCGGTCGGAAGTGCGCTTGACGGTGCGGCGAGCGTGGCGCTCGACCGCGAGTTGGACGAGGCGGTCGATCAGCTCGCTGTAGCCGACACCCGAGGCCTCCCACAGCTTCGGGTACATCGAGATCGGCGTGAAACCGGGGATCGTGTTCAGCTCGTTGAGGAGCGGGCCGCGCCCGTCCTCCTCGTACAGGAAGTCGGCGCGGGCCATGCCCTCCACCCGCAACGCACGGTAGGAGGCGATCGCGAGCTCCTCCATCTGCTCGGCCACCCCCGGCGGGAGCTCGGCCGGGATGATCAGCTTGGCCGCCCCGTCGAGGTACTTGTCGTCGTAGTCGTAGAAGTCGGCTCCGGGCACGATCTCGCCGGGCACCGACACGTCGAGCTCCACGTTGCCGAGCACCGACAGCTCGATCTCGCGTGCGTTGACGGCCTCCTCCACCACGACCAGTTCGTCGTAGCGGAGGGCGGTGGCGAGCGCCTCCACCAGTTCGGCCTTCGTGGTCGCCCGGGACACCCCGACCGAGGAGCCCATGTTGGCCGGCTTGACGAACACCGGCAGGTCGAGCTGGTCCACGATCCGTTTCACCACCAGCTCGCGGTCGGCCTCGATCTCGTGCTCCGGATAGGCGAGCCAGTCGGCCTGGGGGATGCCGTGGGCGGCGAGGACGGTCTTGGCCATGGCCTTGTCCATCGCGACGGCCGAGCCGAGCACACCGGCGCCGGCGTAGGCCACGTCGGCCAGCTCCAGCATTCCCTGGATCGTGCCGTCCTCGCCGAGCGGGCCGTGGAGGAGCGGGAGCACGACCGTCCGGGACGTCGCCCCGGTGGCCGTGTCGACGCTCGCCACGAGCGAGGTCAGATCGGTCGACGGTCCGGTGGGTTCGAGGGCCGCGGGGAGCGACCGGGCACCGTCGGCCAGGGCGGCCATCGCTGCCTCCGCCCGGACGAAGGCGCCGTCGCGGGTGATGCCGACCGCTTCGAGCTCGTAGCGCGACCGATCGACAGCGGCCAGCACGTGGGCCGCCGTGGTGCACGACACGTCGTGCTCGGCCGACTGGCCGCCGAACAGGACGATCAGCCGGATCCGTTCCCCATCGGCTGGGGCGCCGACGCGGGCGGTCGCCTCGCTCGGTCCGTCGGTCTGGTCCTCGTTCGGTTCCGCGTCGGTCGGGTCAGCATGATCCACGGCCGCAACAGTAATCGCTCCGTGCCATGAGGGGACGGGGGCGCTAGAAGGGAGGCGTGCGCTTCCAGGCCAGGCAACTCAGTGATCATCTCGGTGGTGCGTTGACCGGCGTCGACGTCGAGGTCGACGGCGTCTCCATCGACAGCCGCACGATCGCGACCGGCAACCTGTTCGTCCCGGTCGTGGCCGAGCGGGACGGTCACGAGTTCATCGACGCGGCGGTGGCGGCGGGCGCCGTCGCCTATCTGACGTCGCAGGGGCGGCTCCCAGCGGCGTCGCCCGGGTTGTCGGAAGCCCCGGCCCCGACCGCAGCCGCGATCGCGGTCGAGGACACCGCGGTGGCGCTCACCGAGATCGGCCGCGTCGCCCGGGCACGGCTGGACACGCCGGTGGTGGCGATCACCGGCAGTGTCGGCAAGACCTCGGTCAAGGACCTCACCGCTGCCGCCTGCGGTCAGCGGCTGGCCGTGCACGCCAGCGAGAAGTCGTTCAACAACGAGCTCGGCGTGCCGCTCACGATCGCGAATGCGCCAGACGAGGTGGACGTGCTCGTGCTCGAGATGGGGGCGCGAGGCAAGGGCCACATCGCCGAGCTGTGCGAGGTGGGCCGACCCACGATCGGCGTGGTCACCACGGTGGCGCTGGCCCATTCGGAGCTGTTCGGGTCGATCGAGGGCGTGGCCGAGGCCAAGGGGGAGCTGATCGAGGCGCTGCCCCCCGGGGGCGTCGCGGTGCTGAACGCCGACAACCCCCACGCGGCGGCCATGGTCGACCGTGCCGCCTGCGACGTGGTGACGTTCGGGGTCGACGGTGGCGACGTCCGGGCGACGAACGTGCGGGTCGACGAGGTGCTGCGCCCGTCGTTCGTGCTGGAGACGCCGTCGGGGTCGATCGAGGTCGGGTTGTCGGTTCGGGGTGCCCACATGGCGATCAACGCCGCCGCGGCCACCGCTGCCGCCCTCGCCGTCGGGGTCGACCTGGCCGACGCCGCGGCCGGCCTGTCGGCCGCGGCGCTGTCGCCGTGGCGGATGGAGGTGACGAAGGCGCCGAGCGGGCTCGTCGTCGTCAACGATGCCTACAACGCCAACCCCACCTCGATGCGGGCTGCGCTCCGGGCACTGCTGGAGCTGCCGGTGAGCGACCGGGTCGCCATCGTCGGGGCGATGGCGGAGCTCGGGGAGGAGGGTGACGACGAGCACCTGGCGGTGGCCGCCGAGGCGGTCGCCGACGGCGTGCGGGTGATCGCCGTGGACGCCCCGGCCTACGGTGACCGAGCCGAGCACGTCGCCGACCGCGACGCCGCCGTCGCCGCCCTCGGCCCGGTCGGGGCCGGCACCGCGGTCCTCGTGAAGGGCTCCCGGGTCGCCGGCCTCGAACGCGTCGCCGACACCCTTCTCGCCGCGGTCGAGCGGTGACGAGCACGGTCCCACCGCCCACGGGGTGGCGGCTCTGGCTCGCCGGCGCCAGGCCCCGCACCCTCCCCGCCGCCGTGGTGCCCGTGGCGGTCGGCACGGCAGCCGCGGTCGGCGACGCCGCGATCGTGTGGTGGCGGGCCATTGCCGCTCTCGTGGTGTCGCTCGCGCTGCAGGTGGCCACCAACTACGTGAACGACTACGCCGACGGGGAACGCGGCACCGACACCGAACGCGTCGGCCCGCTCCGACTCGTGGGCTCGGGACTGGTGCCGGCCCGAACCGTCAAGGTGGCGGCGCTGCTCGCGTTCGGGGCGGCCGGCGTGGCCGGCGGAGCGCTGGCGTTGGCCGTCGGCCCCGAGCTCTTCCTGGTCGGCATCGCGGCGATGATCGCCGCCTGGGCGTACACCGGCGGGTCCAGGCCCTACGGCTACCTCGGGCTCGGCGAGCTGTTCGTGTTCGTGTTCTTCGGGCTGGTCGCCACGGTCGGATCGACCTACGTGCAGACCGGGTCGGTGACGGCCCTGTCGGTGGTCGCGTCGATCCCGGTCGGTCTGCTGTCGGTCGCGCTGCTCGTGATCAACAACCTCCGGGACATCCCCGGCGACACCGCCTCGGGCAAGCGCACCCTCGCCGTCCGCCTCGGCGACGGCGCGACCCGCGCCCTCTACCAGGCGCTCATGGCGGCGATCGGGCTTGGTGTGATCGCCACGGCGGCGTTCCGCCTCCCCGCGCTCCTCGGTCTGCTCGGACTGGTGGCCGCAGCCGACCCGATCCGGACCGTGCGGGCAGGGGCGACCGGTCCCGCCCTCATCCCGGTGCTCGGCGCCAATGGCCGCACCCAGCTCCTCACCGGCCTCGGCCTCACGATCGGGCTCGCGCTGGGCGGGTGAGGGGGCCAGCGGTAGGTGGCAGCCTCGATCAGTCGGGCTCGACGATGTCGGCGACGGTCTCCAGGAACGACGCCGGTCCGCTGACGACCAGTGTGTCGACGACCGACTGGCGCCACCGGTCGAGGTCGGATCGGATCTTGTCGGCCGGACCGACGAGGGCGATGTCCTCCACCATGGCGGTCGGTACGGCTGCAATTGCCGACTTCTTGTCCCCCGCCAGGTAGAGGTCCTGGATCTTCGCGCACTCCTCCTCGTAGCCCATCCGGCTGAACACGTCGAGGTGGAAGTTGGCGTTCCTCGCCCCCATCCCACCGGCGTAGAGGGCGAGCATCGGTCGCACCGCGTCGGCCGCCGATTCAACGTCGTCGCCGAGCACCACCGGCACCACGGCCGCCACGTCGAAGTCGTCGAGCGACTTGCCGCCGCCGGCCCGGGCGAAGCCCTCGTCGAGCGCGTCGCGGTAGAAGGCGTTGTCCTTCGGAGCGAAGAACAGCGGCAGCCAGCCGTCGGCGATCTCGGCGGTCAGGGCGACGTTCTTCGGCCCCTCGGCGCCGAGATAGATCGGGATGTCGGCCCGCAGCGGGTGGACGGTCGACTTGAGCGGCTTCCCGAGCCCGGCGCCGCCGGGGTGGGGGAGCGGGTAGTGCGGACCGTCGTTCGTGACCGGCTCGTCCCTGGCCAGGATCTTGCGGATGATCTCCACGTACTCCCGGGTCCTGGCCAGCGGTTTCGGATACGGCTGGCCGTACCAGCCCTCCACCACCTGGGGTCCCGACGCGCCGAGGCCCAGCCGGAAGCGACCGTCCGAGAGGTGATCGAGCGACATCGCCGCCATCGCCATCGCCGCCGGGGTCCGGGCCGACAACTGGCAGATCGAGGTGCCCAGCCCGATCGAGCTGGTCGATGCGCCCCACCACGCGAGCGGTGTGAGGGCGTCGGAGCCGTAGGCCTCGGCGGTCCAGGCACAGTCGAACCCCAGACGCTCCGCGGTGGCGAGTTGCTCGGCGGCGTCGGGGGGTGGTCCCGCCGACCAGTAGCCGAATCCGAGAGCGAGTCGCATGGCGACCTCCTGTTGCGGTGCCGGATGAGTATCTCGCTTCGGTTGTAGCAGCCCTACGATGGGCCAGACCAGCGGTGTCGATCCCCGGAGCGACGGGGCCGATCGGAGCGCGAGCGTGGTGCGAGAACGTGGTGGCTAGCGGCAAGGGTGCCTCGTCGCGCGGCTCCGCCGGTGGCGGTTCGTCTCGTGGCTCGGTCCGACCGATGACCCACTACGAGGTGCTGGGGGTGGCGCCGGCGGCGGTCCACGCCGAGGTCCGCCAAGCCTATTATCGGGCCGCCCGCAGGTGGCACCCCGACCAGTTCGCCGGCGGTTCACCGGTCGAAGCCGAGCAGGCCGAGGTGCAGATGCGCCGGGTGAACGAGGCGTGGTCGGTGCTCGGCACCGCCGAGCGGCGGCGCGCCTATGACCGGGAGCTCGACGGCGTCCGCACCGCGGCCCGCTCGGCTTCGACCGGCTACACCAACGTCGACGGCGTGATCCGGGTCGACCCCCGCCTGCTCGATCCCGAGGTGCTGCACGCCCGTCGTCACGCCCAGTCCGACGAGATCTCGAACCGCAGCTCGGCGATCCTCCGGGTCGCGCCGGTCCTCGCGCTGCTCGGGCTCCTGGCCGCGATCTTCGTGTTCACCGCCTACGCCAGGAGCGGGCGTGGGTCGGCGACCACCACCACCTTCCCCGGCCCGGGCCTGGGCGCTGGCATCGAGGCCGGCACGTGCGTGAGCGTGATCGGCGGCCCGTCACTCCTGGCTCGGCCGTGCGACGCCAACGCCGACGGCGTGGTGATCGGCGCCCGCCTGCCAGACGGCACCTGCCCCCTGGGCACCGGCCGCGAGGTGGAGCTGACGAACGGCGCGATCGCCTGCCTCGGCCTGGTCAACTGAACGCACCCCTCGGGCAGCGGTGTTGGGATGGACGGGTGGCCCGACGTGTCGACCCATCGGCGCCGCACCGTGCTGCTTCGACGTCAGGGTGGTGGGGTAGCGTCGCCCCATGGACTTTCGTGACCATCGTCTGGTCGATCTCGCCGCCCAGGTGCGGGCGCGGGAGCTGTCGGCGCGGGAGGTCGTGGAGAGTTCACTGGCCCGACTCGACGAGCTCGAACCGACGCTGAACGCATTCGTCACCGTCGACGGTGACCGTGCGATGGCGGATGCCGCCGCGCTCGACGAGCGCCTTGTCAACGAGGAGGGCGTCGGTCCGCTCGCCGGCATGCCGCTGGCGGTGAAGGATCTCGAGGACGTTGCGGGCTATCCCACCCGATTCGGGTCGGTCCTCTCATCGGCGCAACCGGCGCACGGCGATTCCGTGCTCGTCGCCCGGCTCCGGGCCGCCGGCTGTGTCGTCGTCGGCAAGACCACCACCCCGGAGTACGGCCACAAGGGCATCACCGAATCGACGCTGTCGGGCGTCACCCGGAACCCGTGGCGGCTCGACCGCACGCCGGGCGGGTCCTCGGGCGGGTCGGCGGCGGCGCTCGCCGCCGGCATCGTGCCCCTCGCCACCGGGTCCGACGGTGGCGGCTCGATCCGCATCCCCTCGGCGGTGTGCGGCCTGTCGGGGATCAAGACCACCCAGGGTCGGGTCCCCAACGGCGGACCGACGCCGCCGGGATCGGGGCTCTTGTCGGTCAAGGGTCCGATGGCGGCCTGCATCGACGACGTCGTCTTTGCCCTCGACATGTGCGTCGGCCCCCACCCGACCGACCCGTTCAGCCTCCCCCGGTCGGGCGCGCCGTGGTACGACGCCATGGTGGCCAAGCGGCTGCCGTCCACGGTGGTGTGGTCGCGCACGCTGGGCTACGCCGACGTCGATCCGGAGATCGCCGAGATCTGCCGGGCCGCCGTCGACCGCCTCGCCGGCGAGGGCACCGAGGTGACCGAGATCGACGAGGTCTGGGCCACCGATCCCGTCGGCCCGTGGCTGACGATGTGGGTCGCCTCCCGGGCCCGGACCCAGGGCCACCTCGTCGGGACGCCGGAGTTCGAGCGGATCACGCCGTCGCTCCAGCAGCAGATCGAGATGGGGCTGACGCTCGACGCCGCCGACATGGCTCGGGCGATCGACGCCATCCACGACCTCAACCTCCAGCTCGACGCTGCCTTCGAGCACGCCCCGCTCCTCCTCACACCGGTCTGCGCCGGCCACACCCCCGTCATCGGTGACGACGGCGTCACCGGCGACGGGGTGGTCGCGGGACAGGAGACGCCGGCCTGGGTCGGCTTCACCTACGGCTTCAACATGACCCGCAACCCTGCTGGCACGATCAACGTGGGCTTCACCGCCGACGGGATGCCGGTGGGCCTCCAGGTGGTGGGCCGCCAGCGCGACGACCTCGCCGTCCTCCAGGCCATCTCCGCCATCGAGGAGCTCTTCGCCACCGACCGCCGCGCCCCGATCGAGTAGCCCGCCCAGCCGCCTGTCCGCGTTGGCGGTTGTGGGCCTCGCCGGTGAGGCTTGGGGCCGCCAACGGGGTGTTCGGCGGTTCTTGCGTGGGCGTTGGCGGTTGTGGGCCTCGTGGGTGAGGCCTGGGGCCGCCGACCGGTGATGGGGGCGTGGGCGTGGGGGCGGGTTGCGTCAGCTGATGGTGGACAGGGGTGGAGCGGGGAGGGGGCCGCGGGCCTGCTCGTAGGTGGCGCCGATGCGGAGGAGGTGGGCCTCGTCGAACCCGCGGCCGACGAACTGGATCGCGGCCGGGATGTCGGCCGGCTCACCGTCGGGGGCGGGGGCGAGACCCACGGGCACGCTGAGGGCGGCCTGGGCGAGGTAGTTGGCGGCCCGGGTGAACTGGGCTGGGGTGACGTCCTCGTCGATCGTGGCCAGCGCCGGGGCCGTGTCGGGTGTGGTCGGGGTGACGAAGGCGTGCAGGTCGGCCATCGACGTCAGGAGCTCGGCCCGGTACCGCTGGCGAGCCTGGATGGCGGCGATGTAGGCGGTGGCGGCGACATCCTGACCACCGACAGCTCGGGCCCGGACGTGCTCGTCGAGCTTGGCGCTGGGGTCGCCCCACAGGTGGCCGTGGTGGTGCCATCCCTCGGGGGTGACGATGGCGAACGCCAGGTCCTTGAGCTCGTCGTAGGTGACCGGCATCGGCACGACGGTGATGTCGGCCCCGAGGTCGGCGAGGGTGTCGAGGGCGGCGTCGTAGGCGGCGAGCATGTTCGGTGCCACGAGCGCCCGCTCGTGGTCGGCCATCGCCCCGAGCCGCACGCCTCGCAGGTCGGTCGGTGGGGGAGCGTAGAGCCCTGCGCCGGCCTGCCAGTCGTGATCGATCTCGGCCGGGTGGCGACCGGTGAGCACGTCGAACATGAGGGCTGCGTCGGCCACGGAGCGGGCCATCGGACCCGGCGTGTCGAGCGTGTGGGAGAGGGGCACGATGCCGTCGGTGGGGAGCAGGCCCTCGGTCGTCTTCAGCCCGACGATCCCGCAGAAGGCGGCGGGGAGCCGAACCGAGCCGCCGGTGTCGGTCCCGATCGCGCACGGCGCCATGCCCGATGCCACCGCCACCCCCGAGCCCGACGACGATCCCCCCGGCGCCCGGGCCGTCACCGGATCCCACGGGTTGCGGGGGGTGCCCACGTGCTGGTTGGTGCCCCACCCGCCGAGGGCGAACTCCACGGTCTTCGTCTTGCCGATCAGCACCCCGCCAGCGGCGACGAGCCTACGGGCGATCGTGGCTGTGGCGGGCGAGACCCGATCGGCGAGGGCGGCGCTCCCGGCGGACGTCGTCCGACCTTCGACGTCGACGATGTCCTTCAGCGCGAACGGCATGCCGTGGAATGGACCGGACCGGTGACCCGTGGCGAGTTGGGAGGTGGCCCCTTCGGCCGCCCGGCGGGCCTCGTCGCCGTAGACGACCCGCCAGGCCTCGAGCTTGCCGTCGAGTTGGTCGATGGCGTCGAGCACCTGGTCCATGGCGTCGGTGGGGGTGGCCGACCCGTCGAGGAAGGATCGGGCGAGGTCGTTCATCGATGACAGCACCCGGTCATCGTGGCACACGCCTTCTCGTCGGCGCCTCAGCAGCGCGGGGCTGGAGGTTCCGTGCTCTGGCTCGTAGCATGCCGCATGGCCCTCGACGCGGTCGTTCCCCGCGAGTTCCCCTGGCTCGACACGAGCCGGTACTCGTTCTCGTCGGCGATCGACGCCGGCGGTGCAGTGTGGGCGGCGGGTCAGACGGCGGGTGTGTTCGACAGCGACGCCGGACGGATCGTCGTCGGTGGCGGGGCCGGGGAGCAGGCGGCGCTGTGCTGGGAGAAGGTCTCGGCGGTGCTCGATGCCGCCGGTCGGACTCCGGCCGACTGCTCGGAGGTGGTCGAGTACGTCACGCCGGCCGGGCTTCGTGATCATGAGGCGATCGAGGCGGCCAGGCCCGCCGGGGTCGGGGAGTCGGGGACGGCGTCGGGGCCGGCGATGTCGACCGTGGTGGTCGACTCCCTCGTCCGACCCGAGGCTCTCGTGGAGATCGAGGTCGTCGCCGGACAGTCCCCGGGTCTGGTCCGGATCCCGCAGGTCCTCCCGATCGGCGATGCGGGGGAGGTCGTGGCCCCCGATGACTTCGTGGCCCAGTGCGAGTGGGTGCTCGAGGAGGCCGGTCGTCGGCTGGCCGTCCACGGGCTCGGCTTCGGCGACGTCGTGAAGGTGGTGCAGCAGACCACGCCCGCCACCCGTCGCCAGTACCGGGACACGGCCGAGGCCCGACGCCGGCTCCTCGGCCCGACGTTCCCCTCGTCGACCGGGGTCCTCGTCTCGGCCCTGCCGCATCCTGGCGCGCTCGTTGCGCTCGACGTGTGGGCCTCGTCGGGCCCGAAGAAGGTGGTGCCGTACGCCGAGGATGCGTACGCCTCACTCACCTTCGCCCCGGCCGTGGTGGCCGGCGGGCTCGTGTTCATCTCCGGCACAACCGCCTGGGACCCGGCCACGAACGACACGGTGGCCCCCGGCGAGATCGGGGCCCAGGCCGAGTTCGTCTACGACCAGATCGGCCGGGTCTGCGAAGCGGCAGGCACGTCGATCGATCATCTCGTGAAGACGATCGAGTACGTGGCGCCCGACGGCCTCGGCCGGTACCGGGAGGTCGGCGGGATCCGGGAGCGGGTGCTGGGCCGGCCGTTCCCGGCCTCGACCGGTGCGGTGGTGGCCGGACTGTTGAGCCGGCAGTGGATGATCGAGGTGGAGGCCGTGGCGGTGCTGCCGGACGCGGCGGGTGGTGGGGCGCCGCAGTGACCGCTGCGCTCGACCACGAGCTCGTGACCGACGAGGTGGAGGCCTGCATCGGTCAGTCGGTCACCTACGAGGCGCCGGAGGAGATCGACGCCGGGGCGATCCGCTACTTCGCCCTCGCCATCGGCTCCGATCCCGTCCGCTGGACCACCGAAGCGCCGCCCACCTTCGTGTGCGAGACCAACCAGCTCACCGGCCGGTCGGTGCCCGACCACAACGGCTACCTGGGCCACAACTGGGACCTGCCGTTCCCCACGCCGGTCGACATGATCCGCGGCGGGAACGACTACCACTTCCACCACCCGGTCCGCCCCGGTCATCGAATCCTGACGACGTGGACCCTCACCTCGATCGAGGAGCGGACGACCGGTTCCGGCCAACACCTCGCCGTCGCCACCGCCGAAGCCGCCTACCGTCTCCCCGGCGGCGATCTCATGGCCACCAACACCGAGACCCTCCTCTTCCGCACGCCGGTGGTGCCAGACACAACGCGCACACCGGTGCCAGACACATCGTGCGGAGGTGCGGCTGCTGTAACGGCCGATCGTGGTCCTGGCGCGCCGTGGCTCGGCGGTGCCGCCGAGCCGTCGGTCGGCGATCGGCTACCGGTACTGGAACGGCCGATCGGCCTCGTCGACCTGGTGGCCTACGGGGCGGCGACCTGGGACTGGCACCGCCTCCACTACGACCAGGATCGGGCGGCCGAGTTCGGCATGGACGGCCCGGTCGTGGACGGTCAGATGTTGGGGGCGCTGCTGGCCGAGCAGGTCACCGCCTGGCTCGGCAGCGCTGGTCGGATCGGACGCTTACGGTTCCGGAATCGGGCCCCGGTCCATCCGGGGACCACGATCCGCTGCGAGGGGGAGGTGGTCGAGGTCGGTCGCGCAGGGTGCGCCGTCCGTCTGCGGGTGTTGGTCGACGGCGTCCCGGTGGTGGAGCCGGCGTCGGCGGAGATCCGGCTGGAGAGTGCGCTGTGACCGGAGAGTGCGCGGTGATCGAGCGCAGCAACGAGAAGGGGAACAACGATGGGTGATGACGGGACCGGGGTGCCGGACGGCACCGAGCTGGCCGAGCGGTTGGCGAGGGTCGAGGCGAAGGACGAGATCCGGGAGCTGACCGCTCGCTACTGTCATGCGGTGGTCGACGGGGACGCTGAGGCGATCGTCGACCTGTTCTGCAAGGACGGGACGTTCCGGATGCGGAAGTTCGCCGCCACCGGCGATGAGGAGCTCCGCAAGATGTACGAGGGTGGGGTGGGGAACAAGACCCACAAGCCGTTCATCCAGAACCACGTGATCGAGTTCGAGAACCCGGCCGAGGCCACGGGGCGCTGTTCGGTCGAGATCCGAGTGTTCCAGGATGGCGAGGCGCTGACCGCCGCCGGTCACTACCTCGACCGCTACCGGCTCGAGGATGGCCGTTGGCGGTTCGCCGAGCGGTTCTACAACAGCTATCACCTCGCTCCGTGGAGCACCGGCTGGACGAAGTAGGCTGCTCGCAGTCCTCTCGAAGCCTCGTCAGTAGGCCGACGCCCCACCCTCGGCCGGAATGACCGCACCATTCACCATCCGACTCTCGTCGGAGGCCAGGAAGAGGGCGACGTTGGCGATGTCCTCTGGCACGCCGTAGCCGAACGGGTGCCGGTTGTCGACGAGCCGGTCGTTCACCTCGATGGCCTTGGCTATCCGTTCGGCTGGCGGCAGTGAGCCGTCGATCTCGAAGCGCGACTGCACCCGTTCGCTGAGCACGATCCCGGGGGCGATCGCATTGGCCCGGATCCCGTTCCGCCAGTAACGGCCGGCCAGCGCCTGGGTGAAGGAGATGATCCCGCCCTTGGCCGCCGTGTACACGTGACCCCGGAAGCTCCCCTTGAGCGCCACCACGGAGGTGAAGTTGACGATGGCGCCGCCCCCGGCCTCGCTCAGGTGGGGGATGGCCTTGCGGCAGGCGAGGAACGTGCCCCGGAGATCGAGGTTGATCGTGTGGTCCCACACGTCGAGGTCCACGTCGGTGACCGGCCCGTCCTCGCCGATCGACCCGCCGGCACAGTTCACCAGCGTCGTCAGCCGCCCCATCCGCTCGGCCGCCGCGTCGATCGCCTCGCCGAGCTGGTCCTCGTCGGTCACATCGACGCGCATCGCGATCGCGCCGTCGCCCACCGCGTCCGCAGTGGTGTCGGCCAGAGCCTGGTCGATGTCGAGCACCGCCACCGACGCCCCCTCAGCTGCGAAGCGGATAGCCGATGCCCGCCCGATCCCCGAGCCACCGCCGGTGATCGCCACGCACTTTCCATCGAGTCGTCCCATGCGCTGTGTCTACCCTGCTGTGCCCACACCGTCGAGCGGGCGGGCAGAGTGGGCACGCCGCGCGGTCGAATGTTCCACGTAGTTGCGACAACGGTCTGCGCGGTCCTGTCGCTGGCGGCAAGTCCGAGCTGCGGCCTCGACTGCGCGCCCGGCGACGTGACGTCGAGCAGTCGTGACAATCGGGAGTGCCTGCTCGGCGGGCGGGTTAACCTGGTCGGTCTCCGGACCGTTAGCTCAGTTGGCTAGAGCGCTCGCCTCACACGCGAGAGGTCACTGGTTCAAGTCCAGTACGGTCCACCACGAAAGCCCAGGTCGCGGGAGACCCATGACGAGGCGCAGTTGGACGCCGAGATGGTCGACGTTACCGGTGACGCCTTGAGCGCTGACGCTTACAGTTGACCGTCGAACGTCAACGCCGGCTCCTGGAGCTCTGCTTCCCGAGCATCGCGTGACCGCAAGGGGTCAGATGATCGACCTTCGCGAGTTTCGCCGGAGTCAGCTCCCCGCCTCCGATCGGGCGGTCCGCTCAATGATCACGAGGTCTGCGGTGATGTTCAACGCGGTCACGATCTGGGATGACTCGTCGTATGTCGTGACCGTGGCGCGGTTGGAGCGAACGACGAAGGAGCCGACGGAGACGCCATCGATGGTGACCGGCACGGTGGCCGTGCCGGTCTGGCCGATGGCAGCCAGCACCGCCAGCCGCTGGTCATCTCGACGAACCACCATCAGCAGGTCACCCACTCCGTCTTCATCCCAGTCGCCGAAGGCCGGGCCGAACTCGATCTCGGCATCGGGCGGGACGAACCGGTCGACGAGTTCCTCGGCTACCTAGCCGTCGGAGCTGTCGAACACCGGATCGGAGACGGGGAGCGTGGATGCCCGTGAGGCCGTGCCAGAGTCAGCGTCCTCTCCCCGCGGCCACCTCGTCCGGCGAGGACGGGACGTCGAAGTTGGTGGTCGTGGCGGTCGCGTCCTCGCCTGCAGTCGTCGTCGTGGCTTCCTCGTCGGTGGCGGACGTCGTCGTTTCCTCGTCGCCGCCCTCGGATCCGGTCGTCGCTGATTCGCTGGCGTCGGTCTCGTCCGCAGTGATGGAGGCAGCGTCGTCCGATGTCGTCGCCGTCGATGCCTCCGACTGCCTCTCCCCTTCCCCACGAGCGGCCAGGGCCAGTCCCGATGCAACGAGGACTCCGAGCAGCCCCGTGACGGGAGCCGGCTCACCAGCCGCCGCGCAGCGCGACGCAGGATGGCGTGGCCTGCAACATGCCGACCTCGTGATTGATGAGATAGGTCCGGTAGCCGGTGATAGTCGAGTCCCAGGTATCGGTGGCGGTACGCCACCTCTTGGCGTTCAGCACGGGGTCGTGGTGGGCGCCGGCGCCGTTGCCGACGATGCGCCACCCTGACCGACGCCAAAGTGCCGACGCTGAGGATGGTCGGCTAGAAAACGCCCGGTGATGGTTGACGAGCACGGGGCCGGCCCCGAGGACGAGGTCCTGTGTCTCGGTCCGACGCGCGACGCCGATCTGCTGATCTCACCCGAGCCGGGGTGGCTCCTCAACTACTGCTCGATGGTGATGCTCGCGGGGTGTATCGCCGCACTCGGGATGCGACTCGACTCGGCGCCGATCGTCATCGGCGCCATGCTCGTGGCCCCCGTCATGCGACCCGTGCTCGGCGTTGCGTTCGTGTCGCTGGTGCGGGTTCCCCGCGAGGTGATGGGACGGCTGGGCGCGGTGCTGGCCGGGACCTCTGTCGGATTGGTCGGTCTGGGGTACGCAATTGCCCGCATCGTGCCCTCGACAGAGATCCGCCAGGCCAGCGAGGTGTTGTCACGCACCGCACCGGACCTGCGCGACTTTCTCGTAGCCCTCGCTGCGGGAGCCGTTGGCGCATTCGCGATGATCCGACCGCGGGTTGCCGACACGATCCCCGGCGTCGCGATCGCGGTGGCGCTCGTGCCGCCCCCGGTTGCGGCCGGACTTTCCTTCGGCGGCGGCTTCTCCGACCAGGCGACCGGTGCGCTCCTCCTCTATGGCACCAACCTGGTCGCCATCGTGGCCGGCGCCATGGCGACGGCCCTGTTCCTGGCTTGGCATGGATCGATGCCCGCCCGCATCGAGGTGCGCCGCCTGCTGGTGGGCGGCGCAATCGTGGCACTGATCGGCGCTGTACTGTCGGCGTCGTTGTGGGCGGCGTTCGACGATGCGGTCAGCAGGGCCCGATCCGAACGCGATGCCCTGGCGGTCGATGCTGCGGCGCGAGCGCGTCAGACCGAGGCCGAGCGGGTCATCGGCGAGTGGCTGGTGGCGAGCAGCGAACCCAACCTCGATATCGTGTCGATCGACCTGCCACCAGCGGGGGACGACGGCGACGCCGACCGGCGAGGCACGCTGTCGCTGGTGCTGCTCGGTCGGACCGAGAGCCTGATCCCCGACTCCGATGGGCTCGACCGGGCAATCGGTGACGCCATCGGACAGGAGCTCGTGGTGAGCATCCGACTCGTCGCCGTCTCCGATCAGACCAACACCGCGTTCGTCGTTGAGCGGAGCCAGTCCGATGATGGCGAGAGCCGGCCAAGCGACACAGAGGGGGCGCCGCAGCTCCGCGCCGTGGTCGAGTCGTGGCTGGCGTCGGGTCCGGCGCGGTGGAGAATCTTGTCGATCGGTCCCGACGACCGTGAGGAGACACTCATCCACGTCGCGCTCGATGGACCGGCTCCTCCGCTCGACACACTCGACGACCTCCTCGCCGATGCGTTCACCGACCCCCCGCCGGTGGCTGTGGTCACCTCCGACCTGCGGACAGTCGCCACCCAACCCGAGACCCGGGGTGAGGGGCCCGATGAGCTGGTTGACTCCCCGACGGTTCTGCTGGTGGTCGACGGCCGGGCGCTACAGGACAGCACTGTGTGCTCGCTCGCGGACGGGACGGGCTACCGGGCCATCGCCGGAACGCTCTTCGTGCACGTCGACGACGAGTTGCTGATCGTCACGTCTCCGTCGTCGTCGGAGTCGACCAGTTCGTTCGTGATCGAGGAGCTCGGCGATGAGCGCCGGTACCGGGCCACCTTCGAGCAGGACGCGCCGGTCGACCTGGTCGAGGTAGTCGTCACGGGCACGCCGGATCCGTGCATCGAGGAAGTGCCCGAGGGTGGCGGCCTGCTCGCGATCGTCGGGGTCGCCGAGGAGAGCAACCTCCGAGTTCGCCTCGCACCGACAGTCGAGAGTCCGATCGTCGGCGCCTACCCCGTGGGTGACGATCTGGTCGTTGCGACCGGCATCGAGTCGACCGACGACGAAGGTCGACGATTTCTCGCAGTCGAGCTCGGGCTCACTCGTGGCTGGATCGCAGCGTCATTCACCGAACCCAGCGAGGCCGAGTTCCCACGTTGAGCTGAGCCGCATGACCTTCGGTGTAAGGCCTGCACCGCCCCCAACCCAGCGTCCGATGCCTCTCACCAGGTGATATGCAGGACCTGGAGGGTGTCGCGCCACTGTTACGGCCGTTCTGGTCTGCTGAGTCCCGTCACTCGACCAACGGAGGTAACGACGCATGGGCTGGAAACAGGGCGACGGAACGGGAGTCCGATGGGCGGCGGTTCTCGCCGTTCTGGGGTTGGGGCTGGTCAGCGGATGCGGTGGCGACGACACGTCGTTGGACGGCACGTCGGCTGAGGCTGAGGCCGAGGTCGAGACCGAGACTGAGGTCGAAGCGGAACCGACCGAGGACACCGCCTCGACGGCCGAATCGACGCCGACCACCGCCGGGGCTGCGACCACGGTCGAGTCGGCCCCCAGCACCACCGAACCGGCTGGCGAGGCTCCCGAGGGGGCAGTCCCCCTGGCGAGCGTGTTGACCAGCGGCAGCGGCGAGCCCCAGACCATCGAGGCGGGACGGTACAGCGACGGCGCCCTCACCGGACCGGGCGTGCTCGCCGTCGACGAGCCCGTGGACGCGGTGTGGTACGAGGAGGGGGCCATCCTCATACTGCGGGATCCGTCGTGGGCCGAGGACTTCCGTGGCGCACTGTTCCTGTCGGCTCCGCTCGGGGTCATCCCGCCAGAGGAAGCTGGCACCCACCAGCCCCACGAGCCGGCCGTGCCGGACGTCGCCGTCGCCCTGCCCGACGACCTGGGCGCGTACCTCGGCTCGATCGAGCAGGTGGAGATCGTGACCTCGGGCTCGATCGAGGCGGCCGGATCGACCGCAACCTGGTACGACGTCACCGTCGCCGACGGCAGCGAGACATTCGACTGCAATCGCCCAGAGCAATGTGTTGGTCTCCTGGCCCAGCCCAACGGCGTCTCGGTGTTCCAGATCGGTGCCACCTACCGGATCTACGAGCTGGAGGCTCTCCCCGGCCTGGTGGCCTGGGCCGGCCTCCCGGGCGACGTCGACGCCTCCGACATGGCGGTGTTCGACGACCTTCTCGCCGATCTGGCCACGGCCGGCTGAGGAACACCACCGTGACGACGACGGTCGATCATCCCTGGCTGCAGATCAACGTGCTCGGCCCGCTGACGCTCGAGCGAGCCGGGCGCACCATCGAGTTGGGTGGCGCCCGGCAACGGCGGCTGCTGGCCGCGTTGGTCCTGGCCGGGCCGGACGGAGCAGGCCCGGACCGGCTGGCCGAGCTGGTGTGGGACGACCAGGACAGGCCCGACAACGCGGGCCCACATCTCCGGACGTTGGTCAGCCGGCTCCGGGGCCGGCTCGACGATCCCAGCGACGACCAGTCAGGCCGCGGATCCGAGGATCGCCCGTCGACCATCGCCAACCGGGCCGAGGGCGGGTACCGCCTCGATGCCGACCAGGTGGAGGTCGACAGTTGGCGCTTCGAGCGGCTGGCTGCGTCGATCGCCAGCGGCGCTGACGGCGAGCCGGACGAGGCCAGGGCGCGGCGGGCCGTCGCCCTCTACCGGGGCATGCCCTTCGCTGACCTCGGCGACCTCGACGGGCTGGCGGGCACGACGGCCCGACTGGAGGAGACCAGACTCGATCTCGAGGAGCGGCTGCTCCTGCTCGGGCTGGAGCGGGGCGACAACGACCAAGTGGTGACCAGAGCGGCGGCGCTGCTCGCCGAGCACCCGTTCCGGGAGCAGTTGCGGGTGGCCGAGATCACCGCGCTGTACCGGTTGGGACGTCAGGCCGACGCCCTGCGACGGCTCGACCAGCACCGGGCGTTGATGGCCGAGGAACTCGGCCTCGACCCGGCGCCGGAGATCGCCGACCTGGAGCGCCGGATCCTCGACCACGACCCGGAGCTCCGTACCCCGGCGTCGGAGGGCACCCCGCTGCGGAGCTATCGATTGTCCGATGAGCTGGGGCGGGGCGCGTTCGCCATCGTGCGCCGAGGCGTCCAGCCCGGCCTCGACCGTGACGTGGCGGTCAAGATCATCCGGGCCGAGTACGCCAACCGTCCCGACTTCATCCGCCGGTTCGAAGCCGAGGCGCATCTGGTCGCCCGGCTCGAACACCCCCACATCGTGCCCCTGTACGACTACTGGCGGGAGCCCGACCGGGCATGCCTCGTCTTCCGATACCTGCGGGGTGGCACGCTGGAGCAGCTGCTGGTGGCGGACGGCGCGCTCGGTCGCGATGCGCTGGCCCGCCTCACCCGGCAGGTCGGCGATGCCCTGGCCATCTCGCACCGCGCCGGGATCGTGCATCGCGACGTGAAACCGGCGAACGTTCTGCTCGACGACGAGCGGAACTTCTACCTCGGCGACTTCGGGATCGCCATCGAACAGGTCGATGCCGGCGAAATCGGCCGGCGCGACATCACCGTCGGCACGCCGGCCTACGCCTCGCCGGAGCAGCTCCGGCGAGAACCCGTCGGGCCGGCAACCGACGTCTACGGCCTCGGTGTCACCTTGTTCGAGGCCATGACCGGCCGGTTGCCCTACGGCGACGCCGCGTCGGCCGCTGAGCTGATGGAGCGCCAGCTCACCGAGCCGCTGCCGCCGGTCACCTCTATCCGTCCCGACCTGCCGACCGCCGTCGACGAGCTGCTGGCCCAGGCCACGGCGAAGGACGTCGCCGACCGGTTCGACTCGGTGGCCTCGTTCGTCGCCGCCTTCGAAGGCGTGGTGGCCGCCGGTGACGAGTCGACAGGCACGGTCTCGTCCCTCCACCGGACGGACGGCTCGGGTGTCCGGCTGGGGGTTTCGACGGCCCGAGGGCACGAAGGAGGGAACCCGTTCAAGGGTCTCGAGCCCTTCACTGAGGCCGACGCCGGAGACTTCTTCGGTCGAGACACCACCATCGACCGGTTGGTGGCGTCGCTCAGCCAGCGGGGACCGGCCGGCAAGGTCCTGGCCGTGGTCGGGCCATCCGGCGTCGGCAAGTCGTCGGCGGTCCGGGCCGGGCTGGTGCCCCGACTCCGACAGGGCGCCGTGACCGGCTCGGACCGCTGGTTCACCGCCGCCATGGTGCCGGGTACCGCTCCCTACGACGAGCTGACCACCGCCCTGCTGTCGGTGGCCCCGGCCCCGATGGCCGACACGCTGGACCAGCTTGCCGACGACCATCGCGGGGTGGCCCGGGCCGTGGTCCAGTTGCTGGCCGATCTGCCGGACACCGAGTTGCTCCTCGTGATCGACCAGTTCGAGGAGCTGTTCACCCAATCGGCCCCCGAGGATGCTCGGCGATTCCTCGACGCCCTCGTCTACGCCCTGGAGGAACCGGCGTGCCGACTTCGGCTGGTGGTCACCATCCGGGCCGACTTCTGGGATCAGCCCCTCCGTCACGCCGGGTTCGCCCAGTTACTCGACGGCTCCACCGTCCACCTGTCGACACTGGGGGTGGACGGCCTGGAGGAGGCGGTGACCGAGCCGATCCATCGAGCCGGGGGTCAGCTCGAGCGGGGCTTGGTCAGCCGGATCGTCACCGACGTGGCCGACCAGCCGATGGCGCTCCCGCTGCTCCAGTTCGCTCTCACCGAGCTGTGGGACCGGGCCGACGGGGAACGGCTGACGGTCGCCGGCTACGAGGCCATCGGCGGGGTTGCCGGCGCAGTGGCCAGCCTGGCCGACGCTCAGTACGACGAGCTCGATGGGCCTGACCGGGAGTCGGTTCGCCACCTGTTCGGGGCTCTGGTCACCCCTGGGGAGGGTGGGCCGGACACCCGACGGCGAATGGCCCGGCGTGACCTCGGTTCCGATCCGGCGGTCGACCGCCTGATCGAGCGGATGGGCAGGGCTCGCCTGCTGGCGTTCGACCGGGATCCGGTCACCAGGGAGCAGACCGTCGAGCTCGCCCACGAGGCCCTCCTCCGGACCTGGCCCAGACTCACCCGGTGGATCGACGAGGACCGGCATCGACTCCGACTCCATCGCCACCTGACCGCAGCGGCCAGCGCCTGGGACGGTGCCGGCCGGGACGAGGGCGATCTCTATGCCGGGACCCGCCTGGCCGAAGCCGAGGAGTGGACGCCCGCGGTCACCCTGACCGAGAGGGAGCAGGCCTTCGTCGCCGCCTCGATCGCCGCCAGAACGGCGGCCGAGGACACCCGTCGTCGGCAGATCCGACGGTTGCGGCGGGCATTGGCAGCAGTTGCGGTCGTTGCGGTCGTCGCCGCGGCCGCCGGAGTGGCGGCCGTCAGCGCCAGCCGCCGGGCGGACCAACAAGCGGCGAACGCCAGGACGTTGGTGCTGGCCGCCGCAGCCGAGCAGCTCGCGACCTCTCGCCCCGATCTGTCCCTCCAGCTGGCGGTCGAGGCGGTCTCCCGCCAGGATACGGCCCGTACTCGGGACGCTCTCTTCGCCGCACTGCACCAGGAGCCGCGTTTCGCCGGTGTCGTAGACCAGCTCGGTCCTGGGTGCCTCATCGGGACGGCGGCCGACGGAGCGGTTGGCGCAGCGGCAGAGACCGGACCGTTGGATTCCGACGGGCTGCGGCCGGTGAGCGTGGTGACGCCGGGCGACCCGGAGACGGAACCGGCCTCGCTGACGCTCCCCACGGGCTCCAGCTGCGCCATCCCCACGGCCGACGGCCGCCGGGTGCTCGGCCACGGCCCGGATGGGGTGACGGTGGTCGACCTGGCCGACCCGAGCTCCAGCACCACCCTTCCCGGCGATTTCGTCGGCGCCGTCTGGTCGACCGACGGGGACACGATCGCCGCCATCGGCCCCGCCCCCCGAGGTCGATGGCTGGCCACGCAGTATCGGAGCCCGGACTGGTCGATGGTGGCCTCGGTGGAGCTGGACGGGAGGCAGATCGAGGACATCCACCTGGTCGGTGACCTGCTCGTGGTCGGCACGGCCCCGCCGACCCTCGTCGACTTCGCCACCGGCGACGTGTGGACGCTCGATGCCCTCACCTCCTTCCGCCACGCCATGCTCTCGCCCGACACCACGGTGGTGGCTACCGTCGACAGCCTCCACCTGACGGTGTTCGACACCGCCTCCGGCGAGCGGCGCTGGCGCGTCGCGCTGCCCGGCTCCGGCATCCTCAGCTCCGGGGTCACCATCGACCCCGACAGCTCCGCGATCGCCGTCGACACCGCTGCCGGGGTGGTGCTGTACGACCTCGAGACCGGTCAGCAGCTCGGACCCATCATCGAGATCAGCGGCGGGCCGCTCTTCGTGGACCCAAGGACGCTGGTGGTGCTCGACGACGACCATCGCCTCATCCGGTTCGACCTCGGCGGAAGCAGCCGTCAAACCCAGCTCGTCGCCTGGGACTCGTCCGGCGGGGTGGCCGCCCCGGACGGGTCGATCGCGTCGACGATCGAAAACGAGCAGCCAGTGCTCATCGACTTGGCAACCGGTGAGCGGTCGCCGCTGGCCTCTGCCGATTTCCGCCCGGGCATCGGCGGGGTGCTGATCGGGGTCGACGAGGCGACCGAGGAGCTGGTGGTCATCGATGAAGGGGAGGAACGCCGGGCCGACCTGTCAGCGCACTGGCCGGATGGGTTGGAGCTGATGCGGGTGCCGAAGATCGAGTACGGGCGGGCGGTGTTCCTGCTGCACGACCCGTGGGCCGACGGGCTCTCGGCCAACCACGTGCTGGTCGTGGAGATCGACACCGGCGAGGTGGTCGGCTCGTTCCCTGCACCCGAGGTGTTCCTCACCGAGCAGCTCGGCCCGGATGAGCTGGTGCTCGGCTCGCGCGTCGGCGAGGACCGAGTGGTGGACGTCACCGGTGCCGTCACCATCGACCTGCCGGTGTTCGACGGGGGTTGGGTGAGCGCTGCCGCCCCCGGCCCCGGCGGCGACCTCATCCTCGGTCTGGTCCACGGCGACACCATCCGCTGGTCCCGCCAGGCCGGCGAAGTGGTTGAGTCTTTCACGACCGGTCACGACTCGGTGCTCTCCGTCTTCGGTACCGACGATGGGGCGATCGCCCACTACGCCTCGGGGGAGGTCGTCCAGTGGCGGTGGGGCTCGGCCCAGCCGCTGGCGAGGCTGGCCCCGCCGGGCGAGTACGGCGGTCTGGCCGTCTTGTCGCCTGCGGGCACCGAAGTCCTCGTGCCGACCTCGACCGGCCTCTATTCGATCCCCATCGCCGGTCGGGAATGGATCGAGCTGGCCTGCTCGCTCGTCGGCGACACCCTCGACCGTCAGGCTTGGCTGGAGGTCACCGGGTTGGCCCCACCAGACGAGCCACCCTGCCGTTGACCCGACCTCGTCGTCGTGTCCAAGTCGACGATCGGGGGCGAACCGGCTTGACTGGCGTTCGACCGGCGGCGTTGGATCCGTCGTCGGGCGTCCATCGACCAGGTCCAATCGACCAGGTCCATCGACCAGATCCATCGTTTGGGTCCGTCGATCCGAGAGCAGGAGGCCGACAATGAACGTTCCCGATGATGCGCAGGCCAACAAGGAGGCGAGCATCGAGATCGCGGCGTCGCCGGAAGCCGTGTACGACCTCGTGTCGGACCTGACCCGGATGGGGGAGTGGAGCCCCGAGTCGATCGGGGGCGAGTGGAAGGACGGTGGGCGCGGCGACGTCGGCGACTGGTTCATCGGTCACAACAAAGCCGGCGATCGCGAGTGGACCCGGGAGTCGCAGGTGGCTGTCGCCGAGCGGGGCCGGGAGTTCACGTTCGTGGTCGGCGGCGTCGAGGAGAACTGCACCTGGTGGTGCTACGAGATGGAGCCATCCGAGGTCGGGACGAAGCTGACCGAGAAGTGGTGGTTCGTCAACAAGACGCCGGGCCTCGCCGCCGCCACCCCCGAGCAACTCCAGGCTCGGATCGACGACACCCAGGGCGCACTCGAAGCGACCATCGCCGCGGTGAGGGCGACTGCCGAGGCGAGCTGAGCGGGTCCGCGATCGGTAGCCGACCGGCGGCCCGTTCTATGCTGGCCGAAAAGGAGGACGATCATGCGCGTCGGCACCACGATCATCTGTCAGAACTACGGCGACTGGGATCGCTACGAGGCAGTGGAACGGGGCGAGACAGCCGAGAGCGCCCCGGCCGTAGCCGATCGGCAGATCTTCGCTGAGGAGGTGGGTCATGCCCTCCTGGCCGAGGAGCTCGGGTTCGACAGCGTCTGGACCATCGAGCACCACTTCACCCCGTACACGATGGTGACCAATCCGATCCAGCTCCTCACCTACCTGGCTGGCAGGACGGAGCGGGTCGACCTGGGCACGATGGTGATCGTGCTGCCGTGGCACAATCCGGTGCGCGTGGCGGAGGACATCGCCATGCTCGACGCCCTCCTGGGCGAGGGGCGGCAGGTCCTGGCCGGGGTTGGTCGAGGCCTCGGTCGGCGTGAGTACGCCGGTATGGGCATCGAACAGGGCGAGGCCAGGGGTCGGTTCGACGAGGGGATCGAGATCATCCGGCAGCTGCTGAGCACGGGCGAGTGCACGTTCTCGGGCGAGCACTTCTCCGTCGACCAGGTCCGGCTGCGGCCACAGCCCGGCCGTGATCTGTCCGACTCGCTCCTCTGTGCCGCCGGCTCTCCAGAGACGATGGCGGTGGTGGCGAAGCTCGACATCAAGCCGCTGATCATCCCCACGGCCCAGGTTCGGATCGCCCTCGGCGGGGCCCAGAACTACATGCGATTGCGAGACGACGCCGGGCTGGCGCCGGTCCGGACGAAGATGGCGATGTGGACCTATTGCGGTGAGACCGAAGCAGCGGCCGAGGCCGCAGCGGAGAAGTACATGCTCGAGTACACCGACTCGGCGCTCCGCCACTACGAGCTGGGCGGGTCGCACTTCGACGACATGAAGGGCTACAAGGGTTACGCCAAGATGGCCGAGATCATCCGCAAGGACGACACCGGCTGGCGCCGTTCCGTCGTCGACGGTCATCCGTGGGGAACCCCCGACCAGCTCATCGAGAAGGTGAAGCAGGTCGCGGCCGACTTCGGGACCTCGGAGATCTCGTTCGTGTTCCGCTACGGCTCGATGCCTCAGGCCGAGGCCGAGGCGAGCATGCGCCTCTTCGCCAAGGAGGTGCTCCCGGCCCTGCACGAGCTGGAGACCGAGCCGATGGAGCTGGTCGCCCACTGAGCGAGATCCTGCGACGAGGCCGGCGTCGCCGCCGTACCTCAGAGCTTGATGAGCGCGGCGGTGTTGTCTCTGAGGACGGCGCGTAGCTCGGCATCGCTCAGGTCGGGCATGAGCTGGGCGAGGTCGGCGGGCGATGTCGTGCCCTCCGGGTGGGGCCAGTCCGAACCGCCGAGGACGTTCTCGATGCCGATGGCCGCCGCCAGCGGTTGCACCTTCTCCTCGGGGAACGGGTTGACCTTGATGTGACGTCGGAACACCTCGCTGGGCCGGTCGGCGATGGGACCGAACAGCCAGTCCCTCGGCCCGGTCATCCTCACCGCTCGGTCCATCTTCCGCAGCAGGCTGGGTACCCAGTCCCCACCGTGCTCGATGCTGGCCACCGACAGGTCGGGAAAGCGCCCGAACAGGTTGTGGAGGATGAGGGCGGCCAGGGTGTCGGTGATGGTGCGCTCGGTGAAGCTGGTGAGCCGCTGGAACGGGCTCAACCGGTGACTCGGCGGGTTCGGCCGTTCACCCCACAGGGCGGAGTAGAACTCGGTCAGACCGGGGTTGCCGAGATGGAACAGGACCGGCACTGCCGCCTCCTGGCAGCGGGCCCAGAACGGATCGTGACTCGGGTCGGCGGGGGATCGACCGGGGATGGGACCGGCCTTGAGGTAGATCGCCTTTGCGCCAGCATCCAGCACCCGATCGAGCTCGGCGACGGCCAAGTCGATGTCGAGCAGAGAGAGAAGCGGCACACCGATCGTCCGCCCGTTCTGGCCGTAGGTCCAGTCCTCCTCCAGCCATCGGTTGAACGAGCGCAGGTTGGCGAACAGCGCCGGGGCGTCGTGACGGAGCTCGTGCTCGACACCGACGGCGAGGGTCGGGAAGAGCTACGCCGCCTCGACGCCCTGGGCGTCCATCAGCTCCAACCGTTGTGTCCGATCCTGTGAGGCCGGGATGTCGTCGGCCGAGATCAGGCCCTGGGCCAGCAGTGCGTCCCCCTTGCCCGACGCTCCCTGGAAGTAGGTCTGCAGCGCGCCGGGTCGACCGGTTGCGTCCGACGGTGTCGCGGTGAAGTACTTCAGGCGCTCGTCGCCGATGTGAACCGTCCCGTACGGTCGTCGACCGTCGGTGTCCTGCTCGGCGCCATCCGGATCGGGGGCGGGTCGGCGGATGTTGATCGCCCGGTCGCTGAAGCGCGCCTCCATGTGTCGGGTGAAGCAATCGTCGGGCTCGTAGTAGTGGTTGTCGGCGTCGACGATGGCGAAGTCGAGATCTGTCATCGGCTCCCCTTCTCCCCCGAGTCGAGCGTACAACGACCGGCCAACTCGGCGCAGGCCTCGTCGGTGGCGATGACGTCGCCGAAGACCGATGCGAACGTCGTCAACGCGGCGACGTGGGCCTCGTCGGTGTGGGCCGCGTTGGCGTCATCGACGAGCGTGGCGCGGTAGTCGAGCATCATGGCGTCACGGGCCGTGGAGTCACAGCAGACGTTGGTCATCGTCCCGGTGATGAGCACGGTGTCGATCCCGCGCTCCCGAAGCTCGGCGTGCAGGCTCGAGGCGCCGGGAGCGAAGGCGCTGAACCGATCCTTGGACACGGTGAGGTCGCCGCTCTCGATCTCCAGATCAGCGTGGAACCGGTGCCCCCAGCTCCCCGCCACGAGCCCGGCCCGGACCTCCCGCTCACGGTCCGCCGAGATGAAGTTCCCGAAGAACATCGGCCACGCACCTCGCCCCTCGTGGGTGAACGTCGAGTAGATCCACACGACGGTCCCGCGGGCATCCCGCGTCGCTGCCGCCAACCGGTTGATGTTGGCGATGATTCCCTCAGCGGTCGCCACCCGGCTCAGACCACCCTCGGCCACGAAATGGTTCTGCATGTCGACCACGAGCAGTGCAGTCGTGGCAGGGTCGTAGTGCTCGTGGGCTCGGGCCCGGCCGCGCCGCTCGGCGATCATCGACCGGACAGAGTCCGGAACCGTCACGGGGTGCATCGGTGAAGTCTCGCGTATCGATCGGCTATCAGGTCGACTTCCCTCCCTTCATGCAGGTGGGCGACCCACCGACGGGACTGTTGATCGACGCGCTCTCGCCCGGGGTCGAGGCCCTGCAGGGAACCGGTGTGATAGTGGACTGGGTGCCGCTGACGCTCGCCGACCAGGTGCCTGCGCTGACCGCGGGACGAGTCGACCTCCTCGCCGGGCTCGGCGTGACGGCCGAACGCGCTCGAGCCATCGTGTTCGGGGAGACACTGGTGCGCACCGGCGGCGCACTCTTCGTCCGTCGGGCCGCAGGCTCCCCGCCAAGTCCGGGTGCCAACCCCAACCCTGTGCGACGCATCGTCACCCCATCATCCGGTCCGCTCCGGGAACCGACCCGCGCGGCGTTCCCCGACTGCGGGTTGCTCGACGCCGACGACTACCCCGACGCGCTGGCCCAGGTGCTCGCCGGTCGTGCCGACGCCGCAGCGTTGAACCGCCACGTCGGCATGGCGGTGGCGGAACGCCAGTACCCCGGGCAGTTCGAGCTCCCACAGGAGCCGTTCGCCGTGATCGAGCTCGCCCCGGCGTACGCACCCGACCATGACGGCGACCTGAAACGGCTGCTCGACGAGCACTCGCGTCGCCCCTGAGACCGTCTCGGTCGAACTGGGGCCTCGCCCGCCGCATCTGGGAGGATGGTGCGGCACCGGGTGAACCACAGGGGGGACCATGCCCACAGAGGCGATGCTGGCCGGCTACCGCATCCTCGATCTGTCGCAGTACCTGGCGGGCCCGATGATCACCCGGCTGCTGGCCGAGATGGGTCCCGAGATCGTCAAGGTGGAGTTGGCTCCCGGCGGAGATCCGAGCCGCCACCTCGCCTACATCGTCGACGGGCGCAGCAGCGTCTATGTCCAATCCAACCGCGGCAAGAAGAGCGTCTGCGTCGACTGGAACACCGACGAGGGCCTGGCGGTGATCCGGGATCTGGTGGGCGAGGTCGATGTGGTCATCGAGAACTTCGCCAACGGCGTGCTGGCGCGACGCAACCTCCACTACGACGCGCTCCGCGAGATCAAGCCCGACCTCGTCATGGTGTCGATCTCCGCCTACGGGGAGACGAGCCCGTGGGCCGGCCGTCCCGGGTTCGACGGCGTGATCCAGGCCACCTCCGGTCTCATGCACATGACCGGTGACCCGGACGGCCCGCCCTCCATGGTGGGGTTCGCCATCGCCGACAACTCCACTGCAGTCCACGGTTTCGCTGCGCTCGGCTACGCGCTGCTGCACCGCGAGCGGACCGGCGAGGGTCAGCACATCGACATCGCCATGGCCGACGTCATGTTCCACCTGCAGGACCAACTCTCGCAGCACTCGGCCTCGCAGGGAGCGTTCCATCCGAACCGGGTAGGCCGACACCATCCGCTCTACTGCCCCATCGGCACCTACGAGCTGATCGACGGCTACGGCTTCCTGCTCGTCCTGCAGCGCCAGTGGGCGAACCTGACCGAGGCGATGGGGCGACCCGATCTCACCGACGATCCCCGCTTCGCCGACGCCGAGGCTCGAGTGGCACATGCGAACGAGCTCATCCCGATCATCCAGGACTGGTTTCTGACCTTCGAGTCCTCCGCCGCTGCGGTCGAGCACTGCGAGCGCCACCGGGTGCCCTTCGGCATGGTGATGGAGCCGATCGACGCCATCGGCCACCCCCACTTCGAGGCCCGCAACATGGTCCGACGGGTCGACGATCCCTTCATCGAGGGCCTGATGGTGCCGGGGACACCGTTCAAGTTCTCGGCCCAGCCCGAACGGACGGCCGACCCGGCGCCCCTGCTGGGTGAGCACAACCGCGAAGTCCTGGCGGAGCTGCTCGGCTACAGCGAGGACCGCATCGCCGACCTGGAGCGATCCCAGGTACTCCACTCCGGCGACCGCTGACCCTCGGGCGGCGACCGCTGACCGCCGACCGTTGAGTGAACAGCGGTTCGACCACGGCGTGGCGCGAGCTTCGCACAGAAAACTAGCTGTGTTAGCTTTCGAGGGGTGACGATGGACTTCGGGTGGCCCGACGCACCGATCACCGGCGGGATCAACGCCGACGACGGCTTCTGGGAAGGGCTCGACGACGGCGAGCTCCGGATGCCACGCTGCGGCGACTGCCGAGCGTGGCGGTGGCCGGCGAACTGGCGTTGCGCCGAGTGCGGGAGCTGGGACCAGGAGTGGGTCGTGGTCGAGCCGGCCGGCACCGTCTACTCGTGGACACGTTCGTGGATGGCGTTCGACCGCACCACCGCTCGCGGCCCTGACGTGCCCTACGTGGTGATCCTCGCCGAGATCCCCGGCGCCGGTGACGCCCGGGTGCTCGGCGTCCTGCAGGGCGATGAGCAGCGCCTCGAGATCGGGGCACCGGTCGCCGCTCGGGTGCTGCCGGCCGATGCGCGCTCGCTCGGCTACCCGAGCGTCGGTTGGGAATTGGTCCCGCCGGCGACGACACCGACGACGACACCAGGATCCGGCTGACGTGACGACGAGCGCAGTTCGCGGCGCAACGGCGGTGGTCGGCATCGGGCAGACCCCGCACCACAAGCGGGGGACCTCGCCCGACCCCGAGATGAAGCTGTGCCTCCGAGCGATCGTCGCCGCTTGCGAGGACGCCGGCATCGCGCCCGCCGACATCGACGGGTTCGTCTCGTATGGCTCCGAGCGAAACGAGGGGCAGAAGCTGATGGCCGCGCTCGGTACCCGCGACCTCCGATTCGCCTCGCTGGCGTGGGGCCACGGCGGGGCGAGCGCCGGAGCGATCGGCCTCGCCGCCACCGCGATCGTGGCCGGCCAGGCCGACATCGTCGTCGTCTACCGGGCGATCGCCGAGTCGCGGGGCCAACGCCTGCGGGTGGCGGTCGCCCAGGACGACACCGCGGCCCAGTACCTGGTCAACGGCATGGACGCCCCGGCGCAGATCTGCGCCATGCGAACCCAGCGACTGCTCGAGGCCGAGGGGGTGCCGGCATCGACGATGCAGGCGATGGCGATGGCGTCGTACCACCACGCCCAGAACAATCCCGACGCCTACGCCTACGGCAGCCCGCTCGACGCCGAGACCTACGTGCACTCCCGCTGGATATCCGAGCCGTTCCACCTCTTCGACTGCTCACGGGAAAACGACGGGGCGGCAGCAGTCGTCCTCGTCGGCGCCGATCGGGCCCCCGATCTGGCCGAAACCCCTGCGTATGTGCTTTCAGCGCCGATGGGGGCCGGCGCTGGCTGGGGTGCGCTCGAGGAGAACCACGAGCCGTACGCGTCGTCGGGCTTCGGCAGCGTGGCCCGGCGTCTGTGGGACGAGTCGGGCTATGGACCCAGCGAGGTCGACGTCGTCCAGGTCTACGAGAACATGACGGGGCCGGGCGTCGCGGCCCTGATCGATCACGGGTTCTGCACGGCGGAGACCGCCGGTGACGTGCTCACGTTCGAGAACCTGATCGCCCCTGGCGGTGGGCTTCCGGTGAACACCTCCGGCGGCAATCTGGCCGAGGGCTTCATCCACGGCATGGGACTGGTTCCCGAGGCGGTTCGCCAGATCCGGGGAACCTCCACCAACCAGGTGCCGGGGGCCGGGCTGTCGCTGGTCACCGGGGGCCCGGCCGACACGCTGCTGTCCTCGGCGTTGTTCGGAACAGCGGCGACACGGTGACGCCGGCCGCGCTCCGGGGACGAGGACCGAGCAGACCCATGGTCGATGATCCGGTCAGAGGAATCGATGGTCGATGCCGTCGAGGAACACGTTGACCGCCTCGACGAAGAGCGCCTCCCGATCGCGTCCGTTGGCGGTCAGCGAGGCGCTGTAGGCGGGCCACTCGTCGGCCGACACCGCCTGGCGCTCGGAGGTGTTCGACACCAGTTCGGCCGCGTCCGCCACGATCAGGCCGAACGTCAGCTTCTCGAGTCCCCGGAGGGCCACGGCGACGTCGGCCACCGCCACGCCGGCGCTCATCAGCAGCCCGCTGCCGCGGTCGTGGGCGGGGAAGATCAGGCTCCGAGGGAAGTGCTGGGTCAGGAGGGGAGCGGTCCGCGGGCGACGGAGTACGTGCCGATGGGTGTTGACGCACAGCTCCTCGAACCACAAGCGCCACCGCTCCGGCACTGGAACCGGCGGCAGCGGGATGTCGGCCAGGAGCGCCCGGGTGATCGCGGTGAGCACGTCGGACTTGTCGGCGAAGTGATTGTAGAGCGAGGGCGCTCGCACCCCGAGCGCAGTGGCCAGGCGCTCGAGGGTCAACCCGTCGATGCCGTCCTCCTCGACGATCCGGAGCCCCGCCGCTCCGACACCGTCGCGCGAGATCAGCGGCTGGCGGGGCCGGGCCACGGGGGCGATGCAGTCGTCGATCGGTGGGCCATCGCGGCGCCGCTTGCTGGCACAGCACCAAAACTCATAGTCTTAGTTTATTCCAAGCTCGTGGACCGGAGGAAGCATCGATGTCGTTGATGGTGACCGACCCGCTCCGCTACTGGGCACAGAACCAGCCGGACCAGGCTGCACTCGTCTTCGACGGCGGCGAGCAGGTGACCTACGGGGAACTGGACGCCTGGACCGACACGGTTGCGGCCCGCATCCTCGACCACGGCGTCGAGCCCGGCGACCGGGTCGGCATCGTTGGCAACAACAGCCTCGACTGGTGTGCCGGCGCGCTCGGCGCATTGAAGGCGGGTGCCATCGTTGCCTGCTACAACCACCGGCTCGTGGCCGATGAGCTGAGGTATCTCATCGACAACTCGGACCCGTCGGTCATTCTCGCTGGCGTCGAGCACAACGACCGGTTGGCCGAGACCGGACGACTCGGCTCGTCGATCGCCCAGATCTCGCTCGCCGACGTTGCGGCGGACCGGGCAACACTGCGGCGCACGATTCCGCCCGTGCACGTCGATCCCGATGAGCCGGCGGTGATCGTGTACACGAGCGGCACCACCGCCAAGCCCAAGGGCGTCGTGTTCACCCACCGCACCACGTTCAGCTTCATCTTCGAGTGGAGCCTGATGGAGCCCACGTACCAGCACGGGGTGCGGATGATCTTCGTGCTCTCGCTCGGCGGGGCGCCAGGGATCCTGTGGGCGCTGCTCCACATGATCACCCACGGCGGCACGATCTACCTCGAAACGGGCTTTGAACCGGCGACCACGCTGCAACGTCTCCTCGACGAGCGCATCGAGGTCATGATGGGTGTGCCGGTGCTCTTCGAGCAGATCGCAGCGCTCCCCGAGTTCGCCGACGCCGATCTGTCAACGCTGCGAGCGACCACCGTCGGCGGGGCGCGGGTCCCGAAGCCGACGCTCGATGCCTGGCTCGAGAAGGGGGTGGCGCTCCGCCAGATCTATGGCATGACCGAGCTCGGCGGCTCGTCCATCGGCAACTCGCGCCAGCAGGCGGCGATCCGGCCAGAGTCGGTCGGCCGGGCGTCGATGTTCACCGAGCATCGGGTCGTGCGGCCGGACGGGACCGACTGCGATCCCGGCGAGCCGGGCGAGATCGTCGTCCGCGGACCGTCGGTCACGCCCGGCTACTGGCGGGATCCGGAAGCGACGAAGGAAGCGCTGCGCGACGGCTGGTTCCACAGCGGCGACGTCGGCGTGCTCGACGACGACGGATACCTGCAGGTCGTCGACCGGCTCAAGGACATGATCATCTCGGGCGGCTACAACATCGCCCCGTCCGAGATCGAGAACGTCATCCAGGAGATCGACGGCATCGACGAGGTGGCCGTCATCGGCGTGGCCGACGAGCGGTTCGGCGAGACGCCGGCGGCGATCATCAAGGCGAGTCGCGAGATCGATGCCCACGAGGTGGTGGCCCACTGCGCCGCCCGCCTCGCTGACTACAAGCTGCCCCGCTACGTGGTCACCGTCGACGATCCGTTGCCCCGCATGCCCAGCGGGAAGATCGCCAAACGGGAACTCGTCGCCGACCGTGCCGATCTCCCCGCAACGGCCCAGCGGGTCCGGTGAGCCTGCCGTGAAGATCTCGGAGACCCGATCGGCCGAGCTCCCCAGCGACGAGGTCTTCGCCCGTCTCCTCGACCACGTCCGTGACGGGTCCTGCGATCTGGCCGACGACATCCTCGTCGTCGAGCCGCACGTCTTCACCGATGCCGACCTCGCCCAGCGCGAGCGGGAGCTCCTGTTCGGGCGGGTTCCCTTCGTGGTCGGCCACAGCTCCGAGCTGGGAGAGCCCGGTGCCTTCCGCCGGCTGCATCTCCCCAACAACGAGGCACTGCTCGTCCGTCAGGACGACGGCAGCCTCCGGACTCTGGTGAACGTGTGCCGTCACCGCGGCAATCTGGTCGAGCAACGAGACGGCGGGACGTGCCGAACCTTCACCTGTCCCTATCACGCCTGGTCCTATCGTCGCGACGGTTCGCTGCGGAACATCACGTTCAGTGAGACCTTCGGCCCCGTCGACCACGGCCTCGCCTCACTGATCAGCCTGCCGACGGTCGAGCGCCACGGCCTCGTCTGGGTCGTCGATGATCCCGATGCCGAGCTCGACCTCGGCGCGTGGCTGGGCGATGCCATGACCACCTCGCTCGCGTCGATGCAGCTCGAGGAGTTCGTCTGCTTCCGCTTGGGCGTCTTCGACGAACCCGTCAACTGGAAGGTCATGCAGGACGCCTTCCTCGACGGGTACCACATCCAGTTCGTGCACCCCGAGAGCGCAGGTCCGCACTTCTACACGAACCGACAGGTGTGCGAGCCGCTGGGGCGACACGTCCGGTTCTTCGCGGCCAGACGGAGCGTCGAGCGTCATCTCGGCGCCGGGCTCGACGGCATCTCGCCGGTCGACCACGTCACGATGACGCACTTCGTTGCCCCCAACGTGACCCTGCTTCGGCAACCCGACCACTACCAGATCCTGTCGTTCCTTCCTCATCCGACCGATCCGAGCTCGTGCCGGATGGAGATGCGGCTCATCGTCCCCACCTTCGAAGGCAGCGGGTTGACCGAGGATCGGTGGACGGCCATCTGGGAACGGAACTGGGACATCCTGATCGAGGTCCTCACCGGCGAGGACTTCCCACTTCTGCGGACCACCCAACAGGCCCTCGCCAGCCGAGCCGCCGGCCCGCTGGTCTACGGCCGGAATGAACTCCCGAACCAGGTTTTCCACCGGGTGGTCGCCGCCGCCACCGATCGGTGAGCCGAGCGAGACCTCTTGGCCGACGCGCCCGGCTCGCCGGCGTGCCTAGCATCGAGTCATGACCCGCAATGTCGCCGTCCCGTACCTGACCGTCGCCGATGGGGCCGCCGCGCTCGAGTTCTACGGCAAGGCCCTCGGCGCCGTGGAGCAGATGCGTGTCGTGATGGACGATGCCGGCGGCGCGCTGGGGCACGCGTCGTTCCGGATCGGCGATGCGGAGTTCTACCTGTCGGACGAGTTCGTGGAGATGGGGGTGACGGCACCGCCGACGATCGGTGGGACGACGGTGGCGATACACCTCACCGTGGAGGATGTCGACGGACTGTTCACCCGGGCGGTCGCCGATGGTGCCGAGGCGCTGCAGGAACCGACCGACCAGCCCCACGGCGCCCGGATGGCGACCCTGCTCGACCCGTTCGGCCACCGCTGGGTCCTGTCGCAGCAGATCGAGCCGGTGAGCGACGAGGAGTACGCGGCGCGGGCTGAAGCGGCCAACATTCGGGTCCTCACCGGCGACGACGCAACAGCGGGCGCCACCGGCGCGAGCGACGGCGGGGTGAGTGGGGGAGGGGGCATCTGGGCCGCGCTCAACTTCGCCGACGCCCGAGCCGGGATCGAGTTCATGACCGACGTCCTCGGCTTCGTGGCCGACCTCGTCGTGCCCGACGAGCACGAGCCCGACATCATCGTCCACAGCCAGCTCCGATGGCCGGAGGGCGGGGTGGTGCAGGCCGCCTCCGCCAACCGCGACGGCAACCCGTACTCCCAGCAACCGATCGGGTCCGGGAGTCTCTACGTGATCACCGCCGACCCGACCGCCGTCCACGGGCGCTGCGTCGAGGCCGACGCCGAGATCATCGCCGAGCCGACAACGCCCGAGTACGACCCGACCGGCACCGTGTTCAGCCTTCGCGACCCCGAAGGGAACCTGTGGTCGTTCGGGACCTACCGAGGCGAATCCTGACTCGACCCATGGCTCGGCCACCGCTTCGCACGGCCTGACCCGTGACAAATCTCACATCAGATCGGTGATCTGAGCGCCTACCGTCATCGTCCGCTCGAGCGGACGATGACGGCATGGAATCGCGCATTCGTCTCCGCAACCTCACCAGGGACTTCGACGCTGGAGGATCGACCATCCGAGCGGTCGACGGCATCGACCTCGACATCGGGGCGGGCGAGATCGTCGCCCTCCTCGGCCCGAACGGTGCCGGCAAGACCACGACCCTCGACATGATCCTGCGCTTCGCCGAGCCGACCTCGCGTCGGGTCGAGGTGTTCGGCCGGAGGCCGAGGGCCGCCGTTACCGCCGGTTGGGTCTCTCGACGGCCGTGGCCAAGACACACGCTCGCTCCAGCGTCGAGGCGGCCGTGATCGCCCGCGACCGTGGTTGGCTGTGAGCCCGGTTGGCTGTAGCGCCCGGGAGCCTACGGCACGTCGGTGATGTCCCCCGGCGGTCCTTCGTGATGGGGATTGAGCTCGTGGGGTGGTTGGGTCGGCTCGCCATCGATGGGCACCGTGCGGTTGAGGAAGTCGATGACACTGTCGCTGAAGATGTCGTTGCGATCCCCGGCCACCATGTGGGCGGCGTCGGTGACGTTCACGAACTCGGCGTGGGAGCACAGCTCGAGGAAGCTCTTGGCGCCCTCCATGCTGAGGATGTCGGAGAGACCGCCTCGCACCAGGAGGGTGGGGAGGGTGAGGCGACTGGCGCACGCTTCGAGGTGGGCCGTCCGCTTGCCCAGCTCACGCTTGCGGCTCATGAAGGCGGGGTCCCAGTGCCAGTAGTACCGGCCGTTGTCACCCAGCCGTACGTTCTTGGCCAGGCCGTCGAGCTTGCGGGGGCGCTTCCGGTGCGGTTGGTAGTTGGCGATGGCGTCGGCCACCTGCTCGAGGGTCTCGAACCCGTCGGGGGCTTGCCGCATGAACTCCATGATCCGGCCCGCCCCGTCGGGCTCGATGCGGGGTGCGATGTCCACCAGCACGAGCGCGGTGGCGTCGACCCGGTCCTCGCCGCAGGCGTGCAGGCTCACGCCGCCGCCCATCGACGCGCCCACCAGCACCGGCCGCTGACCACCGAGGGCCTCGATCACCGCCACCAGGTCGGCGACCATGTCGGTCTGCTCGTAGCTGCCGGTGGGCGACCACGAGGAGTCGCCGTGACCCCGGGCGTCGATGGCGATCGCCCGGTAGCCGGCCTGCCCGAGCCGCTCGCCGGCGCCCTTCCACGCGTGGCGGGTCTGACCGCCGCCATGCTGCAGGATCACCAGCGGACCATCGTCGGGGCCCCAGGCGTCGCCGGCGATGACGATGCCGTCGGCGCCGGGCCACATGTGCATCGGGTCGGGTGCGCCTGGCAGCCTCGTGCGTTGACCTGGGTTCTCCGTCGCCATGTGTCCGATGTCCTCCTGCCGGGCGGTTCTGTCAGCGGCCCTAGCATTCCAGCGGATCGGCGAGGTTCAGGAAAGTCGACGACGGAGTACTGTCAGCTGTCGACGATCAGATGGTCTGGCCAGGAGGCGCAGGGACCCGATGACCGAGTCGCACCTTTCCGACACCAGCGCCGAGGCGATGGCCCTGAAGGTCGAGCGCCTACGAGCGATGAGTTACGCCGAGAAAGCGGCGCTCGTCGACGAGCTGAATCGCGCCGTCCAGCGAATGGCCGAGGCGGGCGCTCGTTGCCGTCATCCGGATGCAACCGACCGGGAGGTGTTGTGGGTCCGCTCGAACACGCGCTCACCATCGGCCGGTGGCTCGACCAGTTGCGGGTCCCATGGGCATTGGGGGCTCCTTGGCCAGCGCCTTGATCCGTGGCCCCAGACCTGATCTTGCGGAAGCTCTGGTGGTACCGCCTTGGCCGCGAAGTCACCGGTTCGCTCAAGTCACCCGGTTGGCGATTCTCGAGCAGGGGAGCGTCACCCGTCGTAGGCGACCTCGGCGGTGTTGATCACCTGCGCTGCCAACCGGGACAGCGGGCCGGTGAAGCGCTGGGACACCTCGATGGCGACTACTACCGAATCGCCGGTGCGTGCGAGCTCCACGATCCGGTTGTCGGCCCCCGCATACAGTGAGGCCGGTCCATCGGCTGGCCAGCCGGTGAGCCGGATGCATGGTTCGCCGCTGTCGCAGGAACGGTCGGCGACCGCCTGGCTGGAGACGGTCACGTCCCACCGGGTCGCAGGCTGACCGCCAGCGGTCACGAGGAGCTCCTTGAGATTGACCTCGCCCGCCTCGGCCAGGGCGCCCAGCTCGGCCTCCCAGTCCGTCGCGGGGACCTCCACGATCACGAGCTGTCCATCCGAGGTGCCGCCGCCCCCTGTCGTCAGGACTACCAAACCGGGTTCCTCGCCGATCATCACCATTCCGGGCGGCGCATCGAACGAGAGACCATCAGCGATCACGGTCGTGCGCTGCCGACCTGGTTGGAGCGTCCCTGAAGGATCTGTGATCGTCAGCCCATCGCCGTTGGCGGCGTCGGGCAGGAGCGCACCGCGGGACACCGCGAGGGCGGCGAGGACGACGGCGGCACCAGTTGCCAGCCAGGTCAGCGCCCGGCCCGGCGAGATCGAACGTCTCGGCTCGTCGCTGAGGGGCACCACGAACGATTCGTGGATCACAGCCTCCGTTCCGGTGTCGCCATCGGGTCCGAGGTCGAACACGTCGAGCATGGATCGCCGAATGAGGTCACGGTGAGGCGAGGTCCGGGCTGCGTCGTTCTGAACCGATCTGAGGAGGGCGTCGAGGTCGCGGTGTTGCAGGTCGTCAGTCATCGGCATGCCCCCAGGCGGCGGCGAAGCTCCGGCGGGCTCGGGCCAGCAACGACTCCGCCGCTTGGTACGTGACCTCGAGGCGCTCCGCCACCTCCGCAACCGAGAACTCGTCGAGGTGGCGCAGGGTGAGCGCCGCTCGCTGTCGCTCGGGGAGCGAGGCCAGCGCAACGAGCACCCGGTCAGCAAGATCGGAGTCGGACGACTCGGCACCCTTCCCGATTCGTTGGTGGTTGATCAGGCGTTGCAGCCGTTGGCTGTGCCGTGCTCCGGATCGCCACTGGTCGATGAGACGGTTGCGGGCGGTGACGAACAACCATGGCCGATCGACCTCGTCACCTCGACCGTTGGCGAAGACCCGAGCTGCGGCGAAGAACGCTTCGGACGCAGCGTCGTCGGCCATTGCCGGGTCACCGGATCTCGCGAGGCAGAAGCGGTAGACGTCGTCGAACTCGTCGTCGAAGAGCTGCGTCAGCCGTCGTCGGTCGTACCGGCGCAACGCATCGGCACGCGTGCCGAGCTCACAACTGCCGTCCATGTCCCCCACCACGTCGTCCCCCGCCCGAATCTGTCGCCGCGGCCCAGAATCTCACGGTTTTCTCCGCCGAACGACAGATCTGACGTTCGGCCATCGTTGAGGATCCCGAACGCGGAGCGAACAGGTGGTTCGGAGGGGAGTTGTATGTTGCTGAGGAGACACAACGCGCTGGTACAGGTGGTCATCGGCGCCATCGCCATCGCCATAGCCGTCGTCAGCGGCTGCAGCGATGGCGACGGTGACACCGTCAGCGTCCAGGGCGAGGAGCTTCAGCTCGTCGTCTTCGAGCCCGCCTCCGACGTCGAACTGGTCGAGTACCGCAGTTCGGCGATGGGCGGTGTCCGATTCGCGGTCGACCCGGCCCACCACCTCTACACACCCGGCGACACGATCGTGGTGTCGATCAGTGATCCGGCCGACGAGGCCGGTTGGGAGGTTGCGTCGGTGGGGCTGATCACCCAGACCGCCGACGGCGCCCCGATCGAGGCAGTGGACCAGTTGCTCGACGCCATCGCCGCCACCCCGTCGGCCGAGGTGACCCCGACCGGATCCGCGATCGAGCTCTTCGGCCATGCCCTCGCCGGCTACGACATTCGGGCCGACCAGTCGACGCGCAACGTCTACCACGTCTCCGCCGATCGCATCGGGAGCCCCCCGTTCGCACTCTTCAGCTACTTCCCCAATGGCCGGATCTTCCTCGGCGAGACACCTGCGGGGGTTCTGGTGGCGGCGAGCGCCGAGGCCGACGAGGTCGCCAGCATCGACGACATCGACGTCGCTCTCGGCACCCTGCTCAACACCATCGAGTTGACTGGCGTCGGTCTCGACGAACCACTGCCCGCAGGTCAGCCGCTCGAACCGGACGAGGTTCGGGAGTCGACCGCTCGGGGCGGCCTCGACCCACACGGGCCCGCCGCCATCGAGTCGCCGTTCGAGCCGATCGAGCCCGGCGAGTACCAGCTCGCCAACTTCGGGCAGACGTTCACCCTCGAGTTCGTCGACGACTGGCACGTGCAGCCCAACTTCCCTGGCTTCCTGGTGTTGACCAGTCCGGCGAGCGGTGGTCCCGGCGATCAGGATCTCGTGTTCGTCACTGGCGTCGTCGACGTCATGCCAGTCGGAGCCGGGCCGGTGCCCGCTGGCGAGCCGGTCGCCGTCACCACCGCCGAAGACGTGATCGAGACGCTCAGCTCGGAGCTCGAGGTCAGCGACGTGGAGACCGTGGACCTCGGTGGAAAGGAGGCGACCCGATTCGACGTGCTCATCCCCACCGATGCGACCTGCACACAGGCCGAGCCATGCGAGTACGCCTTCCGCACCTCATCGGGCGTGGTGAAACAGCTCAGCGCTACCCACGACCACCGGATCTGGTGGCTCGAGGACGGTGCCGAGGGGCCGTCGATGATCATCGCCATGGCCCCGCTCGAGGACGGGTTCATCGACCGGGCCACCGACCTGCTCGCCACGCTGTCGTTCAACTGATCCGAAGCCCACAGCCGCGCTGCAGACTCGCGCCACAGACCCGAACAGCCGAACACGAACCAAGGAGAAGACATGTCGTACAGATTCCCCAAGACCATCGCCGCCGGAGCAACAGCTTGCCTGTTGCTGCTCGCCATGACAGCGGCCGCGGCGAGCGCCGATCCCGGACGGAGCCCCGACGAGATCGACCATCCGGCCGGACGCTTCTACGGCAACTTCGACCTCGACATCCTCCTGTTCGCCGCTGGAACCGCTGAAGACATCTGCACCGGGGAGCCCGAACCAACCGTCCGCGCCCGCGTGCAGGAGCGGGCCGACGGCACCACCATGTTGTGGGCCCGAAGCGACGACGTGCCGTTCGTGCTCTACCGCGCCGACGTCGGGGCGCCCGAGTTCATCGAGCAGACCTGCGGCGCGCTCCTCGATGGGGACCCGGCCACCGTGCCGGTCCAGCCGTTCGCCGCCGGTGTCGGCAGGTTCCGAGAGCGCTCCGTGACATCGCCCGACGGGGTCGTGGCGATCACCAACTCGGTCAGCGGCCTGGCCAGCAGCCCTGACGGCACCACGTGGACCGTGCGAACCTGGGCCGACTTCGACCTCGTCGACGGGATGCCGGTGGGTGACCCTGCCGAGTTCCAGGGTCTCGCCATCCGCCAGGTCCAACGGCGCGGCGATCACGCTCCGGCCAGCGGCTGATCGGTGGGGGAGCGGGCCGGTCAGGCGTGGCTGCAGCCCATCAAACCTGGTCGCCGCCGGTGGCCAGCCGGTCCAGGTTGGCCACCGATTCCTCCAGCATGGCGAGCGGCACGATCGGCCAGTTGCTCCGCTGCCGGGCCTCATCGGAGATGCCCGACCAGTCGCAGTAGTGGGTCACGTCGGTCTCGCCGTCGCCGGCCGGCTCCAACTCCCAGCCGTAGAGGTGGTCGACTGGCGGCAGGTCGATTCCGCCCGTGGTCCACTCCACCAGGCGATCCTGCTCGAACCTGGTCACGTGGTTCCGAACCTGGTACTTCACCAGGCCCGGAATGTCACCGATGGGCGTCCGGTCCATGTCCATGTCGAAGGTGTCGCCGACTGCGGTGAACGGCTTCGCGTCGATCGCGGCCTCCACCATCCCCGAGCCGTCGATCGCGGCATGCGTCGCCGGATCGGTCAGGAGGGTGAAGATCGCGTTCGGGTCCGCGGCGATGCGTCGGGTGGTGGCGTGTCGATCCTCGGTCATGGCGTTGTCTCCTCGTTCTCGTCGTCAGGACAGCTTCGGCAGAACCTCCGTGGCGAGGAGCTCCATCTCCTCGGCCACGACGTGCTCGGGAACCGCGCCCGCATCGAGCAGGAAGATGTGCCGGTCGAGTCCGAGCATCTCGTCGATCGCCGCGATTCGCTCCACCACCTCGGCCGGACTGCCGCAGATCGCCGGCCCCCGTAGGAGACTGTCGAAGTCGGTGTCGCGGCCGAACGAGCCACGAACGGTCAGGGCGAAGTCTCGGTAGTGCTCCAGGTGGGGCCGCCACCGTCGACGCGCCTCCTGGCTGGTGGCGGCCACGTGGAGGTAGCTCGGGAAACCGAGCTTGATCTCCTCGCCGTGGCCGGCCTCGACGAAGCGCTGCCGGTAGTGGTCGACGACGTCGAGGTAGTCCTCCGGCCAGCGGAACAGGCTGGGGAGGAACAACGGCAGGCCGAGTGCGGCCGCGAGCTCTGCCGATGTGTTCGACAGCCCACCCCCGATCCACACCCCCGGATGGGGTCGCTGGACCGGTCGTGGTTCCAGTCGAACCTCGTTCAGCGGTGCCCGGTACCGGCCCTCCCACGTGACGGACTCCTCGGTGAACAACCGGAGCACGAGGCGCAGATACTCCTCGAAGCGGGGACGCAACTCGTCGAAGTCGGCGATGCCGAAGGCGTTCGCCGTGTCTTCGGAGACGCCGCGGGCGAAGGTCATCTCGGCCCGGCCGTTGCTCAACACGTCGAGCGTGGCGAGCTGTTCGGCCTGACGGACAGGATCGGTGTTGGCGAGGAGTGTCACCGACGTGCCGAGACGGATGCGCGATGTGCGGGCGGTGGCCGCCGCCAGCACCAGCTCCGGCGACGACAGGATGTACCCGCTGAAGTGGTGCTCACCGACCCCGAACGCGGCGAACCCAGCCTCTTCGGCCCCGACCGCGGCGTCGACGACGCGTTGCAGCCGTGCAGCCTGCGAGATCCGCTCGCCGCTGTGCGGGTCCGCCAGGTGGTCGCCGAGGCTGAGGAGGCCGTAGTCGGTCACACGCGCCGTCCTCAATCGGCGAGCGTCACGACGTCGGTCCCGTCATAGAGGCCAGCGGCGACCTCGGGCGCGATCATCGACTGCCAGTCCGGCAACTCTGCGAAGACGCCGGCCTCGGTGAGCACCTCGATCTCGTCGCCGAGCCGGTCCACGTCGAGCAGGCCCGGCCCCTCACCGGCCGGCGTGGTCTCGAGCACCAGCGTGCTCTCGGTCACCCAGCGGAACCCCTCGCCCTCATCGGAGAAGAAGTTGGGGTTGCCGGCGGCGTCGATCCGGTCGAACGCGTGCCCGACCGCGGCGTCCGGATTCTCCACCGCGAACGCGAAGCCCCGGAACGAGGCCCGGAGGAAGTCCTCGACCGCCGTCGGGTGCTCTTCGAGGAACGAGGAGCTCGTGAAGAACACTGCGAACGAGGCGGGAACGTCGAAGTCGAGCGGGTCGAACTGGCGGTAGGCCACCCCGGCGGCGTCGAGTTGGGCTGGCTCGTTGCTCTTGTACACCGGCAACGCGTCGATCCCGAGGTCGAGGTGGGCGACCGGATCGAAGCCGTCGAGCAGCAACTCGTCGAAGCTCGACCGCTCCACGCCGGCCACGCCGAGCATGGCCTGCAACGAGTACGGAAGGTCCCCCTTGATGCCCACGGTGGTGCCGGCGAGATCGTCGAGCGTCTCGACCGGACCATCGGCCGGCACCACGAGCGTCTCGATCGCCGTCTTGCCGTACTGGGCGATCGCCACCAGATCGGTCTCGCCTTGCACGTTGGCGTTGACCAGCTCACCGAACGAGCCGGCCGAGCTGATCTGAGCGCGACCCTCGGCCACGAGGCCAGCGTTTCCAGGGGCGAAGCCGGGTTGGATCTCCACGTCGAGGCAGACCTCGTCGAAGTAGCCCTCGGCCTCGGCGACGATCACATCGAGGATGCTCGCCGCGGCGGCGAAGTCGAAGGAGGAGACGAACGTGATCGTGCCGGCGGCCTCGTTCGCCTCGCAGCGCTCGGCGGCCGACAGGTTCGCCGATGTCGATTCGGAGCCGTCGCCGCCGGGGTCGGCACCGTCGGTCGATTCGGCCGAATCGCTGCAGCCTGCGGCCAGCAGCCCGGCGACGGCGATGGCAGCCACCAGCCTCCACGTCGTCTTCCTTCTCTTCACCGCTCGGTTCACCGCTTGCTCCTGTTCAGCGAGGTCTGGGAGATGTGCCAGCGCAGCAGCCGGCGCTCGAGCATCATCACGAGGAGCGTGAGCACGATCCCCACGAGCGCCAGCGACAGCACGCTGCCCCACAACTGGTCGACCAGGCTACGGGCCTGGGCCGTCCGTGCCTGATAGCCGAGTCCCTGGGTGGAGCCCCCGTACAGCTCGCCGATGACCGCCCCCACCAGCGCCAGGCCCACGCAGATCCGGGCGGCGGCGAAGAGCGACGGCGTGGCGTAGCGGAGGCGGAGGCGCCACAGGATCTCCCAGTTGCTCGCATGGACCGATCGCAGGACCTCGAGCGTGTTGGCGTCGACACTGCGGAAACCGGTCAGCGCGTTGGCAACGAACGGCACGAACGCGAACAGCGCGGCGACCAGGATCTTCGGCACCGGGCTGAAGCCGAACCAGAGGAGAAAGACCGGAGCGAGGACGGCGACCGGGGTCGACTGGATCAGCACGATCACCGGCATCGTCGCCCGCTCGGCGAAGCGCCAGTGGGCCATCACCGCGGCGATGGCGAGGGCGGTGACGAGGGCGATGAAGAACCCGATCAGCGCCTCCCACAGCGTGACCCAGCCGTTGCGGAGATAGAAGGCCGGCTCCTCGGCCAGGTGTCGGAGGATGCGCGACGGCGGCGGCAGGGTGATCGGCGACAGGTCGGCGAGCCGGACGTAGCCCTCCCAGCCACCGAAGAGGAGCGCGAGGCCGAGGACGGGCGCGACGTAGCGTCGGGCCAATGTCGCCGCCGCCGATTCGGTCCGTGTCGGCTCGTTCCCCGGCTCGGTCCAGCGGGGGATGCTGCGCCCGAGCGGGTCGCCCCCGAAGGGCTTCGGCGATCGGGTCGTCATGATGGCCGCTGGCCGGTGGCTGCGTTGAGCGCTCCTCGCAACTCGGCCGTATGACGGTGGAAGCTGCCGCTGTCCTCGATGCCCTCACGTCGCGGCCGCTGCAGATCGATCGCGATCTCCGCCGACAGTCGTCCCGGTCGGCTCGTCAACACCAGCACCCGGTCCGACAGGAGCACCGCCTCCTCGATCGAATGGGTGACGAACACCACCGTTGCCTCGGTGTCCTTCCAGACGTCGAGCAGGAGGTAGCGCATCTGGGCTCGGGTGATCTCGTCGAGGGCGGCGAAGGGCTCGTCCATCAGCAGGATCTCGGCCTGCAGGGCGAAGGCCCGGGCCAGGCTGATGCGGTGCTGCATGCCGCCCGAGAGCTGGGCCGGGAGGGCATCGGCGAAGGGGGCGAGCCCCACTGCATTCAGCAGCTCGTCGACCTCGCTGTCGGACACCCGCCCCCGGCCCTGGCCCCGGTTCAGCTTCGGGAGGAGCGTGAGGTTGTCGCGGACGCTGTGCCACGGCACGAGCGCCGGGGTCTGGGGCACCAACCCGAACCGCTTCGCCCGTCGGCCGTCCTCCGGCGAGCCGCCGGCGACCGTGATCGTGCCCTGGTCGGGCGAGAGGAGCCCGCCGATCAGTCGGAGCAACGTCGACTTGCCGCAACCGCTCGGTCCGATGATCGACACGAACTCGCCGCTGGTCAGCTCGAAGTCGAGATCGGCCAGCGCCTCGGTGGCGCGACCGTCGCGGAAGGTCTTGCCAAGCCCTCGTGCCGTGACGACGGCAGGCTCTGAGGTCGTCCGCATCGGATCGAGCATGCCACCTATTGCCGGCCGTCCCGCAACGGAAGGCCTACGAATCCGCAGGGGTCGAGGTGGCGCTGACACGCCGGGCCGCTACGATTCCCGATGAATCTGATCATCTTTATCGAGAAGCAGGTGGCACAATGGTGCGAACGACGACACTCAACGACGTCGACATCGAAGCGGTGGCCGGCCTGGCCGGCAAGATCCAGGAGAGCCCCGAGGTCGCCGAGACCGTGTGGCGGTCGAGGGTCGCATGGGACGGCGGGTTCCGATCCTCGGCGTCCGTTCGTGATTTCGAACCGGTCGCCTCCGACGAGCCGGCTGCGCTCGGCGGCACCGACACGGCTGCGAACCCGGTCGAGCAACTCCTCAGTGCGCTCGGCAACTGCCTCGCCGTCGGGTACGCCGCCAACGCCACCGCAGCAGGGGTTGCGATCGACAGTCTGACGGTCGACATCGAGGGCGACCTGAACCTCCAGACCTTCCTGGGACTCGACGCTGCCGGCAACGCCGGATTCGAGGGCATCCGGGTGGCGGTCCATCTCGAATCGGATGCAGAGGCGGAGGCGATAGCTGCCCTTCATGAGACCGTGGTCGGGACGTCGCCGGTCGGTCACACGCTGCAGCGACCGGTCCCGGTCGAGATCACGTTGGCGTCGCGGCGTCGGCGACGCCGCTGACGGCCTCCAGCATCCGCTCGCACTGACGGGTGAGCGTGTAGTGGGAGGCGATCTCCACCGCCGACGCCGACCTGGTGGTCTTCCAGTCCTCGAGGAGCGCCCGGCCGATGGTCTCGGCCAGCGCCACGGTGAAGTCGGCGTTGTCGTCGTGGTCGGTGACCAGCTCGCCGGCGGTCTCGTCGACGAACTCGAGCGGCCCGCCGGCTGCGGTGCCGATGACGGGCGTGCCACACGCCATGCACTCGAGGAACACCAGCCCGAACGCCTCGATCTTGGTGGGGAAGACGCCGACGTCGGCCACGTTGTAGAGCCGGGCCAGCTCGGGCTGGGGCTGGGGGCCGATGAAGTAGGAACCGGTCAGGCCGAGTTCGACCGCGAGATCCTGATACAGCCGCTGATCCTCGACGGGGCCGGAGCCAGCGATGACGGTCGCTACCCGTAGGCCGGCCTTCTCAGCCGTCGCCTCGTAGTCGCTGGCCGCCCGCAACAGGCAGTCGATCCGCTTGATGTCGGCGAACTTGCCGACGTACAGCACCAACCGGTCGAAGCCGGCGGGGATGTCCACCGGTGAGTGGGCGCTTCCCTCGTAGGGTCTCGTCGGGAATCGAGCGAGCACCTCGTCGCGGGTCAGGGTCTCGTCGACCCGGAATACCGACGGGTCGATGCCGTTCGGGGTGATGAACACCCGGTCGGGGTCGTAGTCGTCGAACACCGAGAGGAAGCGGTCGCGCTGCGAGTCCGAGATCACGAACACGCCGCGCACGCCGTCGAACACTCGCTCCTCGATCCACCGGGGATGGAAGCGGGGCGGGTAGGCCGGGTCGACCCCCTCCATCTCGTGGAGGAACATGAGCAGCGCCGTGCCGTGCACGAAGGCGAACAGGGGCACGGGCTCCTGGCCCCGTTCGATCCGAACCCGGTTGACGTCGCCCATGACGAGCGGATTGAGGAACGCGTGGTGGGCGATGAACAGGTCGAAGGAGCAGCCGAGGTCGGCCTCGACCTCGTCGATGTAGGCGACCACGAAGTCGCGCAATCGGGTGCGGTACGCCTCGAACTCGTCGTCGGACATGCTGTGGAACCGGAACGACGACACCGGCGAGACCGACTCGCAGATCGGGATGTCGTGGTCGAGCTCGAACACGCGGACGTCGGGGCGTTCGAAGCGCTGTACTCGTGACGGGAAGACGCTGTGGCAGGCCACGCCCGGCATCGCGTTGAAGGTGGTGTGGTGCTGCTCGTGGAGTATCCCGCTCCCGGGAGCGAACTCCTGCTCCGACTGCCAGTTGTTCGATCCCAGTTGGAAGATGAGGTGCCGTGGTTGCTCGGTGGACAAGGTGATCGTCGCTCGCAGTCGTGGTCCCAGTGTGGATGTCGAGTCAGGCTACGGCCTCGTCCCGGTTCCTGAGCGCCAGAGCGCAAGGGGCGCTACCTTGGCAGGTTGTGAGGGGCAGGGGGGGACCGTCGGGGTCCAGGCGACGGGATGCTCGGACATCGGGCGCGCCGGTGAGCGGCAGTAACAGGCAAAGTACCCCGGGAACATCCGCGCTTCCGCTCGAAAGACGAGCGCCGTGACCGACTCCATTCGCGTCACGGGTCGATCCGAAGATGCGCCTGACGAGCGGACCAGCGATGTCCGCGATGTCCCGCCGCTGCCCCCGGTTCTCGACGTGCGAGCGCGTGCGGTGCCGCCGATGCCGCCCGCTTCGACCGCGCTGGTTGGCTCCGGTACTGGCCTCGAGCGGGCGCTCGTCGAGGTGCTCACCGACCTGGTGGCGGCCGACGAGATCCCGGTCGACGGCAACTTCTTCGATGATCTCGGTGCCGACTCGATGGTGATGGCACGGTTCTGTGCTCACCTGCGAAAGCGGTCGGACCTGCCCACGTTCTCGATGCGCGACATCTACGAGCACCCGACCATCGCCGAACTGGCGGCGTCGGCCCGAGGCGCCGGCGCCGAGCAGCCACCGGTCGCCGACCAGGTTCCGGATCCCACGAGAGCCTTCGCGATCCCGGCGGGCACACGACGGCGTGGGCGACGACGCGTCCTGTGTGGCACGCTCCAGATCGGCTTCACCGTGGGCTACGCCGCGCTGCTCTCGCTCATCGTCGTTCGCAGCTTCTTCTGGCTCGAGCAGGCACCGGGCTTCGTCGACAGCTATCGGCGGGCGGTGGTTCTCGCCGGTTCGATCTTTCTCGTCGCCTCGATCGTTCCCGTCGTCGTCAAATGGGTGCTCATCGGACGGTGGAAACCGCGCCCAATCCCCATTTGGAGCATGGCCTACTTCCGGTTCTGGGTGGTCAGGTCGCTGATCCGATCGAGCCCGATCGCCCTCCTCAACGGCGGTTCCGAAACGAGCTCGAGCTCACCGCTCTTTCCGCTCTACCTCCGGGCTCTCGGGGCGAAAATCGGCAGCGGGGTGACGATCCATACCCGCAACGTGCCGGTGTGCACCGATCTCCTCACGATCGGCGACCACACCGTGGTGCGGAAGGACGCATTCCTGAACTGCTACCGGGCTCGAGCCGGCGTGATCGAACCGGGGCGGGTGACCCTCGGCTCGGATGTCGTCGTGGGGGAGTCCACGGTGCTCGACATCGACACCACGATCGAGGACGGCGCCGAGCTCGGCCACGCTTCGGCGCTCCAGTCCGGCCAGACCGTCCGCGCCGGTGAACGGTCCCGGGGCAATCCCGCCCAGCCCTCCGAGGGCGTTCACCGGCTCCCGGCAACACCTGATGGGTTCACCCGGCGTCGCGTGGTGTTCACCGCCTTCCAACTCCTCAACCTCACCGTCCTCACCGTCCCGCTCGTGATGGCCGGATCCGTCTTCGCCATCGTCCGGATCCCGGAGCTCGAGCTGCTCGTCGGCGCGCACTCGTCGTCGCTGAGCCTGCGCGACATCGTCGCCACACTGCTCCTGGTGTCGGCGATCCTCACGGTGGGTTCGCTCCTCGCCGGGCTGCTCGTGGTCGGCACGGTTCCCCGAGTGCTGAAGCGCTTCGTGGAGCCGGGCCGGGTCTACCCGGTCTACGGAATTCGGTACCTCGTCCACCGCACGATCGCGGGGCTGACGAACGTGCGCTTCTACACCCAGTTGTTCGGCGACAGCTCGTTCATCGTCCACTATCTGCGCTGGATCGGCTACGACCTCACCGTCGTCGACCAGACCGGGTCGAACTTCGGGAGCAACCTGAAGCACGAGTCGCCCTTCCTCACCACCGTCGGGACGGGCACCATGGTGGCCGATGGGCTGTCGGCGATGAACGCCGAGTTCTCCAGTACGTCGTTCCGCCTCGCCCCGGTCACGATCGGCGCGAAGAACTTCCTCGGGAACAACATCGCCTATCCGGCCGATGCGCGGGTGGGTGACGACTGCCTCCTGGCGACCAAGGTCGCGGTCCCCGTGACCGGCGAGACTCGGAACGGCGTTGGGCTCCTCGGTTCTCCGGACTTCCAGATTCCCCGCAGTGTCGAGCGCGACAAGGTCCTCGAGATCGCCCACAACGAGGAGCTGCTCCGTCCGATCCTGCTGAAGTTCAAGAATCGGCACAACATCGTGACAATGGTGCTGTTCCTCGCGGTGCGCTGGATCTTCGTCACCGCGCTGCTCCTGCTGGTCGCCGGGACGTTCGCCGCCTACCAGACCGTTGGGTCCTGGACCGTGGTGCTGGTCGCGCTGCTGACGCCACTGGTGACGGTCGGGTACTGGGTGGCGGTCGAGCGATCCGTTGCTCGGCTCCAGGCGCTCGCTCCCGACGGCTGCTCGATCTATCACCGCAGCTTCTGGCGCCACGAGCGGTTCTGGAAGATCCCGGCCTTCCGCTACGTGCAGGTGTACAACGGGACCCCGTTCAAGCCCATCATCTGGCGCCTCCTCGGTGTAAAAATCGGTCGGGACGTGTTCGACGACGGGTGTTTCTTCGTCGAGAAGTCGTTCGTGACGATCGGTGATTCGTGCACCCTGAACGCGAGGACCATCGTTCAGTGCCACTCGCAGGAGGACGGTGGTTTCAAGTCGGACCGCAGCGAGGTGGGTCCTGGTTGCACGCTCGGCGTCGGCGCCTTCGTGCACTACGGCGTCACGATCGGTGCCGACTCGGTCGTGGCGGCGGATTCCTTCCTCATGAAGGGCCAGCAAGTCCCGCCGCGAACCACATGGGTGGGAAATCCAGCGCAGGAGGCGAAGCAATGACCGACGGCGACACCGACACCAGCACCGACACCGACACCGACACCGACACCGACATGGAGGCCGACACCGATGGTGACGGTGTCGACCGCGAGTATTGGCGCAACGTCCTCCTCGCAGGCGGCGTGACCGGCATCCCCCGGTGGAGCGACCAGCTCGGGGCCGGGGTCGCCCAGCTCGAGACAGCGTTGGACGACGCGCTCGTCGGCGAGGTCCACCGCCTGGCCGATGCGGCCGGCGTCGGCGTCGGGGTCGTGCTGCTCGCCGCCCATGCCAAGGTGTTGGCGGCGCTCTCCGGCGAGCGCGATGTGGTCACCGGCTACGTGAGCGACCGGAGCGACCAGCCGCTTCCCTGCCGGATGTCCACCGATCCCGAGACGTGGCGCCGCCTGCTCCTGGAGGCGAGTCGAGCCGAGGCGGAGCTCGTCGAGCACGGCGACTATCCGGTGGCCGACCTCGCCCGCTCCCTCGGCCTCGGCCAACCACCGTTCGAGACGGTGCTCGATCCACGGGCGGACCACCCGCCCGCACCCGACGACGACCTCGAGGACGTCGACCTCCGGGTGGGTTTCCGAGTCGATGGGGCGTCGCCGGCGCAGCTCCGGCTGACCTACCGGACCGAGGTGATCGACGAGGTCTACGCCCGCAGGATCGCCGGCTATCACCTGACGGCGCTGACCAAACTGCTCGCCGACCCCGACGGCGAGCACCGCCGGCAGAGCCTCGTCTCCGCCGGCGAGTTGCACCATCAGCGAACGGCGCTGGTCGGTCCTCGCAAGGAGCTGCCCGACAGCCGGTTCCACGAGCTGTTCGAGCAGCGGGTGGCAGCCCATCCCGATGCCATCGCCGGCGAGCTGGGCGATCGTCGGTTCACCTACCGAGAGCTCAACAGCCGAGCCAACCAACTCGCTCGTGCGCTGCTGGCTCGGGGGGTGACCGCCGAGCGCGTCGTGGCCGTGGTCACCGAACGGAACCTCGACTGGCTGGCTTGCGTCCTTGCGGTCTTCAAAGCGGGCGCCGTGTACCTACCCATCGAGCCCCACTTTCCGGCCGGTCGTATCGCCACCACCCTGGCCCGAGCCGACTGCGAACTGGTGATGACGGAGCCGGCGAGCACCGAATCGCTGACCGGCGCGCTCGACGCACTGGACGGTGTCGACCACGTCTTCGTGGCCGACGCGCTCGCCGAAGGCCATGCCGACACCGATCTCCAGATCGAGATCGGCCCCGACCGGCTGGCCTACATCTACTTCACGTCCGGATCGACCGGCGAGCCGAAGGGGGCGATGTGCGAGCACGGTGGAATGCTCAACCACCTCTACGCCAAGATCGACGACTTCGGAATCGGCGAAGGCCAAGTCGTCGCCCAGATCGCCCCGCAGTGCTTCGACATCTCGCTCTGGCAGCTCGTCTCCGCCCTCCTCGTCGGCGGAACCACGGTCATCGTCGATCAGGAGACCCTGCTCGACCCCCAGCGATTCGTCGACCTCCTGGTGTCCCGACGGGTCAACGTGATGCAGGTCGTACCGTCGTACCTCGAGGTGCTGCTCACCTACCTGGCGCAGCAGCCTCGGGAGCTGCCCGACCTGCACTGCGTCTCGGTCACCGGTGAGGCCATCACGTTGGAACTGGCCCAGCGGTGGTTCGCCCACCAGCCGGGCATCAAGCTCGCCAACGCCTACGGGCTGACCGAGACGTCGGACGACACCAACCACGAGGTCATGGACCGGGCGCCCACCGGCGTCTCGGTGCCCCTGGGCCGAGCCGTCAACAACGTGGAGGTCCGGGTGGTCGACGAGCACCTGGCGCCCGTTCCGCTCGGTGCCCCCGGGGAGATCGTGTTCTCCGGCATCTGCGTCGGCCGGGGCTACATCAACGACCCCGAACGTACCCGACTGGCGTTCATGGACGATCCGCTCGAACCCGGCGCCCGCCTCTACCGCAGTGGTGACTACGGTCGCTGGCGACCCGACGGCAAGTTGGAGTTCCGTGGACGCCGCGACGCCCAGGTGAAGATCCGCGGGTTCCGCATCGAGATCGGTGAGATCGAGAACGCGATGCTCGGTGTGGACGGCATCCGGGAGAGCGCCGTCGTCGTCACCGAACGAGGCGGCGACAGCAAGCAGCTCGTCGGCTTCTACTCGGGCGACCAGCTCGCCGCCGAAGCCATTCGGCAAGCGATCGGCGGGTCGCTGCCGGAGTACATGGTGCCGCCCACTATCCACTGGCTCGAACGGCTGCCGCTCACCGACAACGGCAAGGTCGACAAGAAGGCCCTACAGGCACGAGCGGTCGAACTGGAGACGACAGAACGCAGCGGTGAGGGGTCGAAGACGGCGACCGAGGAGCGGATCGCCGCCATCTGGGCGACGACGCTCGGCCTCGACGAGGACCAGATCGGCCGCTTCGACGATTTCTTCGACCGCGGTGGCACCTCGCTGCTCGCGGTGAAGGTGGCCATCGCGCTCGACCGGGTGGTGACCCTCAAGGACGTGACCAACAATCCCGTCCTGGCCGATCTCGCCGCCCTGATCGACGGCGGTGCCGATCAGCAGTCCGGACTCCTCCAGCCGCTCGCGGAGCCCGCTGATCCGGTCGCCGCCCTGATCTGCTTCCCCCACGCCGGCGGCAACGCCGTCAGCTACCAGCCGATGGCCCGGGCGCTCGACGGCACCCGGGTCGCCGTCTACGCCGTCGAGCTACCGGGCCACGACCTGGCCGCCGACCGGGAGCCGTTCGCCCCCATCGACGATGTCGTCGACGAGGTCGTGGCCGAGATCGCAACGCGCCGCCTGGCGAGCGTCATGCTGTGGGGCCACTCCTCGGGCACCCCGCTGGCGGTCGAGACCGCCCGGGCGTTGGAAGCGGCCGGCGTGTCGGTGTCCCGGGTCTTCCTCGGCGCCCAGCTCCCCGGCTCGATCGCCGAGCGCCGGGCCGCCCTCGACGACCTGGCGACCAGAAGCGACGCCGAGATCGCAGCCAGGCTGCTGGCGGAGAGCGGCTACGGCGAGCTCGACGCCGAGCAGGCGGAGCGGACCGGTGCCGCCTACCGGCACGACTACGGCTCGGCGATCCGGTGGTTCATCGAGCTCCTCGGGAACCCGCCGGCCAGGAAGCTTCGAGCGGCCGTCTCGGTGGTGGTCGCCGTCGACGATCCGGCCACCGCCGACCATCCCGCTGGTCACCGCGCCTGGGAGCTGGTGGCCGACCGGGTCGAATTGCGGCCCCTGGTCGACGGCGACCACTACTTCCTCCGTACCAACCCGGCCGGCGCCGCCGATGTCGTGCGTCAGTCCGCCGAGATCCTCGGCGGATCATCGAGCGGTTGAGCGAAATCGAACCGTCGGGACCCGCTTGGTAGGTTCGTACCCGTACCGCCGACTCGAATCGTCGATGAGCGAGGAGGTCACGATGACCGATCAGGCTGTCCAATCCGATTCCCGCGAGGCGGCCACCCGTGTCGACTACGACGCGATCGTCATAGGCGCCGGCGTGGCCGGGATCTACCAGATCAAGCGACTCACCGACCTCGGCTACCGGGCCACGGTGCTCGAAGCCGGCGGCGATCTCGGCGGTACCTGGTACTGGAACCGCTACCCCGGCTGCCGGTTCGACTCCGAGAGCTACACCTACGGCTACTCGTTCTCCCAGGAGCTGCTCGACGAGTGGCACTGGAAGGAGCGGTTCTCCAGCCAACCGGAGAACTACCGCTACCTCTCGCATGTGGCCGACAAGTTCGACCTCCGCCGCCACATGCAGTTCAACGCCACCGTCACCGCCGCCCACTACGACGACGAGCAGCGCTCGTGGGCGGTGACGCTGGAGGATGGCCGGGTTCTCACCACCCGGTTCCTGATCACCGCCATCGGCCTGCTCTCCGCCGCCACGCCACCCCGCTATCCCGGCGTCGACGAGTTCAAAGGTCGGTCGTGGCACACCTACTACTGGCCCCACGAGCCGGTCGACCTGGCTGGCAAGCGGGTCGGCGTGGTCGGCACCGGCGCCACCGCCATCCAGCTCATCCCCGAGGTCGCGGCGCAGGCGGCGCACCTCACCGTGTTCCAACGGCGACCCAACTGGGCGGCCCCCCTTCGCAACGGCCTCATCAGCGACGAGGAGATGGCCGACATCCGGACCCGCTACGACGAGATCTTCGAGATCTGCAACAACACCCCCGGCGGGTTCGAACACGGCCCCGATCGCCGCGGCTTCGACTCGTTGACCGCCGAGGAGCGGCGCGAGTTCTGGGAGGACCTGTACGCCCAACCCGGCTTCGGGATCTGGCTCGGCAACTTCCGCGAGACGTTCATGGACGAGGACGCCAATGCCGAGCTGTCGGCGTTCATCGCCGAGAAGATCCGAGCCAGGATCGACGACCCGGATCTCGCCGAGAAGCTGATCCCGAAGGATCACGGGTTCGGCGTGCAACGGGTTCCGCTGGAGACGAACTACTTCGAGACCTACAACCGCGACAACGTCCGCCTCGTCGACCTCAGCGAGACCCCGATCGAGCGGATCACCGAGACCGGCATCCGCACCAGCGCCGAGGATCACGAGCTCGACATCATCGTCTACGCCACCGGTTTCGACGCCATGTCGGGCGCCTACGACCGCATCGACATCCGCGGCGTCGGCGGTGAACGACTGGTCGACACCTGGATCGACGGCCCGTCGACGTTCTTCGGGATGATGATCCACGGCTACCCGAACCTGGTGATGCTGGCCGGTCCACAGAGCGGCTCGGCGTCGTCGAACTTCCCTCGGGGGATCGAGAAGGGCGTCGACTGGGTGACCGACTTCCTCGTCCACATCCGGGAGAACGGACACACCCGCTTCGAGTGCACCAAGGACGCCCAGGAGGCGTGGACCGACCACATGCGCGAGACCTACTCGATGATGCTCATGCGCAACGCCAAGAGCTGGTTCACCGGGTACAACTCGAACGTCGACGGCCACGAGCACGGCAAGACCCGCTACTTCGTCTACAACGGTGGCGGGCCCCGCTACTGGCGCAAGCTGGACGAGACCACCGGCGACGACTACGGCGGGATCGAGCTCTCCTAGCCACCGACCGGGCCTCACGGGCTGCGGCCCAGCAAGCAGACAGAAGGGAACCATGCCCGACCGACCGCACGTCGCCGACTGGGCGACCGACTTCGACCACCTCAGCGACGAGTGGGCCACCGACGGCCCCGAGATCCTGGCCGATCTCCGCGAGCGCTGCCCCGTCGCCCACACCGAGCGGTTCCACGGCGCCTACCTGGTCACCCGCTTCGACGACGTGCTCGACGTCGCCCGGGACACCGACACGTTCTCGAGTCGCATCACGCTCATCAACGACAACCATCCCGACAACGTCAAGCTCGAGTTGCCGCCCATCACCCTCGACCCGCCCGACCATGGACCGTTCCGGCGAGCGCTGCTCCCGTCGTTCAATCCCCGCGAGGTCGACAAGCTGGAGCCGTTCGTGGCCAGGGTGGCGAACCGGCTCCTCGACGAGCTCTCCGAACGGGCCGGAGCCAACGGTGGCGCTGTCGATGGAGCCATCGACTTCGCTCAGCTCCTGCCGGTGGAGGTGATGAGCCACCTCTTCGACGTGCCGTCGGAGGTCGGGCCCGAGTTCCGTCGATGGGTCGACGGGATCCTCAAGGACGGGCTCGAGGACCTCGACATCGCCAGGACCGCCACCCGAGAGGTCCAGGCCTTCTTCGCCCAGCGGCTGGCCGAGCGACGCGACGAGCCAGACGGGACCGACCGGGACGATCTGGTCTCGGTGGTGCTCCGGGCCGAGGTCACCGCAGACGACGGCTCGAGCCGGCCGTTCACCGAACGGGAACAGATCGGGGCACTGGTGGTGCTCATGCTCGGCGGCATCGACACCACCTGGTCGCTCCTCGGCTCTGCCCTCTTCCACCTCGCCATCCATCCCGACGACCGGGCCCGACTCGTCGCCGAGCCCGAGCTCCTGCCCACCGCGATCGAGGAGTTCCTCCGGTTCTACTCCCCGGTCACGATCGCGAGGGTCATCACCGACGACGCCGACATCGGCGGCTGCCCGGTCGCCGCCGGCAAGCGCCTCCTCCTCTCGTTCCCGTCCGCGAACCGCGACGGCGCCCACTTCGACCAGCCGGACGAGGTGGTGCTCGACCGCCGTGTCAACCGCCACGTGGCGTTCGGTGTCGGCGTCCACCGCTGCCTCGGTTCGAACCTGGCTCGCATGGAGCTCAACGTGGCCCTCGGGGCATGGCTCGAGCGGTTCCCGCGTTTCGAGCTCGCCGTCGACCCGGCCGACATCGTCTGGTCGGTCGGCCCCGTCCGGGGCCCGCGGTCGGTGCCACTGCGACTGCTCGACCGGTGAGCGCCGAGAGCGAGGCGATCGACGAGATCATCGTCTACGAGTTGGACGGCCCGGTCGCCCGGCTGATCCTCAACCGGCCCGAGAAGGGGAACGCTCTGCCGTTCGCCGGGCTCGACCGGCTCGTCGAGCTCCTCCGCCGGGCCGAGGACGACGATGACGTCAAGGTGGTCGTGCTCAAGGGACGGGGTCGATCGTTCTGTACCGGCGACGACTTCGACGACATCGCCGTCGCCTACGGCCACGTCGGCGCTGAGCCTGGCCGGCGACCTCCCCGGCTCAGCCAACGGGAACGGCTCGCCATCGACCGTCGCCTCGGTGGGGCGGTCGCCGCGTTCCAGCAGTCGGCGAAGCCCGTGATCGCCCAGGTCCACGGGCACTGCGTGGGGATCGGGATGTACCTGGTCGAGGTGGCCGACCTCGCCCTCTGCGCCCACTCGACCAGGTTCAGCCATGCCGAGCAACGCCTCGGGCTCGCCGGCAACACGTTCCACCTGCCCACGCTCATCCTCGCCTACGGGCCGAAGAAGGCGCGGGAGATCCTCCTCTTCGGCGAGCAGTTCGACGGCCCGACCGCCGAGGAGATCGGGCTCGTCAACCGCAGCGTGCCCGACGACGAGCTCGACGCCACGGTCGACGAATGGGTGGCGAAGGTGGCCCGGAACGCGAAGGACGCCCTCGTCATGGGCAAGGCGGCCCACAACATGGCGCTGGCCTCGCTCGGGTTGTCGAGCTACGCCCACGCCGGGATGGTCGGCCACGCGCTGGCCACCAACGTGAAGTTCGAGGAGGGCGAGTTCAACTTCTTCCGGACCCGCCGCGACGGGGACAGCAAGCAGGCGTTCCAGGCCCGCGACGCCCACCACGAGGACGACGGCTGACCGAGGGCTGAGCGAGGACGGCCCCTCGGTCCCGGGTGGCGAATCAGTCGTCGAAGCCGACGAAGCTGACGAGCTTCTCGGCCGGCACCCGGTGCGCCTTCACGTCGTTGGCGGCGAACTCGTCGTTGGGCCAACCCATCGCCACGCAGGTCATGATCACCTCGTCCTCGGGGATGTTGGCGTGCTCCCGCACGACCGCCGACTGCATGATGCCCTGGCCGTTGATCACCGTGCCGAGACCGCGATCCCAGGCCGCCAGGACCAGGCCGTAGGTGACCGCCCCCAGGTCGAAGTGGCCCACGGTGGCGAGCTGGAGGTCACGGTCGTAGGTGACCACGATCGAGACCGGAGCGTCGAACTGGCGGAACCCGCGCATCATCCAGTCCTTGCGCATCGCCCGATCGTCGGTTATTCCCATCGCGTCGAAGAGCTGGTAGGCGATCTCCACCTGCCGCTCCCGGTGGACGCCGTCGTAGTTGCCCTCCACCGGGATCTCCCGCTGCGGTTTCGCGCCGGCCATCATCCGCTCCGTGTTGCCGGCACGGATCCGGTCGAGCGGTTCGCCCGTCACCACATGGAAGTGCCACGGCTGGGTGTTCATCGACGACGGCGCTCCCGAGGCGACCTCGATGATCTCGAGGATCAGCTCCTTGGGAACGGGATCGGGCTTGTAGCCCCGGATGCTGCGCCGCTGCCGGACCAGCTCTTCGTACTCCATGGCGCGGAGGATAGGGCAGACCGCGTGCGAGCTTCACCCTCGGCGGCCCTGGCCAGCACGGGGTTGTGGACCTAGCTTCGGGGTCATGCTCGATGCGTACTGCTGGCCCCAGAGCGGCATCGCCGGGGACCGGATCGACGTGATGGTCAGCGGCGACACCGCCAGCGGTACGTTGCGCGTCGTTCGCACCGGCGCGAGCGAGGTGCCGGTGCTACGGCGAAACGGTGACGATCGCTGACCAGCCGGTGCCCGACGACGTCGCCGTCGACGGCTGCCGCTGGGAACCGACCACCACCCTTCGGATCGACGAGTCGTGGCGACCCGGCTTCCACCTGGTCCAGGTCGAATCCGACGACGGGCAGATCGCGGCGTTCGTCGTGGTCCGTCGACGCGCCGACCGACCGCCGACGCGGTGCTGGACGTCGACCTGGGCGCCTACAATGATTGGGGCGGACCGAGCTTCTACACCGGCGGCCACCACTCCTCACAGCTCCGCCCGCTCCCGGCCGGCTTCCTGGCCAAGCCAGCCGGAGCGCGGCGACTTCGGCCAGCTCGCCACGAGGTCGACTGGTACTTCGACCGCTACTCCTATTGGTCGGCCGCCGCGGGGTGGGCGAACTGGGAGCGTCTGTTCGTGGCGTGGGCCGAGAACAACGGCCTCGAGCTCGACTATGCGACGAGCCTCGATCTCGCGACCCGACCATGCTCGAGCCGTACACCGTCTACCTCAGCATCGGTCACGACGAGTACTGGTCGGCGTCCATGCGAGACAACGTGGAGGGATGGGTCGACCGAGGGGGGACCGCGGTGTTCCTCTCCGGCAACACCGCCTTTTGGCAGGTGCGGTTCGAGGACGGCGGTGAGCGGGTGGTCGGCTACAAGAACGACTACCTCGACGACCCGGTGGTGGGGACCGAGGGCGAGCCGTTCGTGTCGACCACCCGCTCTGCGGGCGGCCCGAGAACGAGATGACCAGCTTCACCCGGGGTGGTTACGCCCACATGCGGGGCGCTCCCATGGGCTCCGGCGGGTACACGGTCTGGCGGCCCGACCATGCGATCTTCGACGGAGTGACGCTCCGGGCCGGGGACCTCCTCGGAGACCGGTCGTCGTGGGCTACGAGTGTGACGGGTGCGAGCTCGAGCTGATCGACGGTCGGTGGCCGCCGGCACCGGGGGCACACCGACCAACTTCGAGGGCTCGCCACTGCGCCGGCCCATCTGTGGGCCACCGACGAGGCCGCACCGGGCCTGCCCGACAGCTACATCGGTGAGTTGAACTGGGTGGCCGAGCGGCTCGCTGGCGGTGACACCCCGGAGAATCGGGAGCGGTTCGCCTATGGCCACGCCGGCTCGGAACCTTCACCCGAGGCCGCGGTCGGGACCGGCTGCACCGACTGGGCCTACGGCCTGACCGATCCGGCCGGTCCCGCATCACCGCCAACATGATCAACCACACCAACCCCGAGCTCATGCCGACCCCAGCGGTCGACGGGAAGCAGGACCATGACCAGGCTCCATCGAGCCCAGCGGGTCCACCGGAGCGGGCCGAGCCATCGACGTCGACGGCGTCATCGCCCCGATGACCACCAGCCGCTCCCAGGCGCTGTACCAGCGGGCGAGAACGGTGATCCCGAAGGGGTCAGCGGCCACTACGGCTATGCCGTCACCGACACGTCGCCCGGAGCAGCGAGGGCTCCCGGTTCACCGACGTCGACGGCAACACCTACATCGACTGGATGTGCGCCTACGGGGATGATCCTGGGCTACAACCACCCCCGGTGGAGGAAGCCGCGTCGCGTCAGCTCGCAGCGGGCAACACCGGAGCCTGGCGGCCCCGGTGCTGGTCGACCTGGCCGAGCAGCTCGTCGACGGTGTCGACTGGGCCCTCGACAGCACCACGCTGGCGGTGATGATCGCCCGGGCGCCACCGGTCGGAGTACGTGGTGAAGGTGAACGACGCTACCACGGCTCGGCGGGGTGGATGCAGACCCCGGGCAACCCTGGCACCACCGACGACGACCACCGGTTGGTCCTGTCCGTCCCGTGGAACGACAGCGAGGCGTTGCGACAGGTTCTGCCGACCACGACTGGCCTGCTTCCTGTCGTCGCCGTATCACCACCCGGTCTTCGTCGACAACGAGCTGCCAGCCTCCGGCTACTGGTCCGAGATCGAGGCGATGTGCCGCAAGGCAGGGGTCGTGATCGTCGACGACGTCCGAGCCGGCTTCCGGCGATCTTGCCGGCTCCCACGCCGCCTACGGATTCCACGACCTCGTCTGCTTCGGCAAGGCGCTCGGCAACGGTCATCCGGTTGCCGCCGTGACCGGCACCGACGCGCTGAAACAAGCCGCAACCGGTTCTACACCGGCACCCAGTTCTTCAACGCCGCCCCGATGGCCGCGGCGCCACGATCCGGGAGCTCGTCGCGATCGACGGAGCCCGACGCATCGCCGAGCTCGGTGAGCAGACGCCGGACTGGTCGACGTGGCGGCCTCACACGGCCACGACCTCGGGTGACCGGTGTCCCGGGGATGCCCTACTACCGCATCGCCGGCGACGGTCTCGCTCCACGCCCGGTGGGTGGCCGACCTCGTGGCCCGCGGCGCCTACCTGCTCAGCTACCACAACCACTTCGTCTCCGCCGCCCACACCGACGACGATCTACGCCAGACCTGGACCATCGCCGACCAGGCATTCCGTGCGATCGCCGAGTAGGTGGTCGGTAGCGAGTTGGTGGTAGGGAAGAGGTGGCCGGACGGTGGCAGCGGGAGGCACGCGATGCAGACGTGGCAGATCGGTCGATCACGAAGGTCCGGTGATCCCCGAAGCCACGCCGGAGGCGGTGCTCGACCACGGCTGGCTCCTCGGCCCCTACGCCGATCCCGAATCGGGCCGGGTGCGGTTGTCGTTCCACGCGTTCTGCATCGAGGTCGGCGACGAGAAGATCGTCGTCGACACCTGCGCCGGGAACGACAAGGTCCGCCCCAACTTCGAAGCCCTCGGCGGCCTCCAGACCGACTTTCTCGATCGGATGACCGGGGCCGGGTTCGGACCCGACGACGTCACCACCGTCATCTGCACCCATCTCCACGTCGACCACGTCGGCTGGAACACGCACCTCGTCGACGGCGAGTGGGCCCCCACCTTCCCCCGGGCCCGGTACCTGTTCGGCGAGCGGGAATGGGACCACTGGCGGGTCGAGCCACAGGTCTATGGCGACGTCGTCGGCGACAGCATCCAACCCTGCATCGATGCCGGGCTCGCCGACCTCGTGGCCAGCGATCTGCGGATCAACGACGCGGTGTGGTTGGAGCCGACACCGGGCCACACCCCGGGTCACCACAGCGTCCGGATCTCCTCGGGAGACGCCGACGCGGTGATCACCGGCGACCTGTGTCACCACCCGATCCAGTTCGCCCACCCCGACTGGTCGAGCGAGCCCGACACCGACAAGCCCGCCGCCATCGAGACCCGACGTAGTTTCGCCGAGCGCTACTGCGACGACCACACGATCGTGCTCGGCACCCACTTCGGCGGCCCGTCGTGTGGTCTGCTCCGGTCGGCTGACGGCGGCGGCTGGACGCTCGACCCCGGCGACCACCCCGACCTCACCTGAGCGGCCGGGCGCAGGACGGCTCGCCGACCCGACCACGAGAGGAACGAGCATGCACAGCGAGGACGTCGACGATCTCGGTCTCGATCTCGCCTCCGTGGCGGCCGCTCACGACCGCCTCCGGAGCCATCTTCGCACACTGGTGGCGACCGGCCTGCTCGACGATCGCGCTGCCCGTGGCCCGTCGCTGCTGCCGGGCTGGACCCGGGGCCACGTGCTCACCCACATCGCCCGCCACGCCGACTCGGTCATCAGGGCGCTGAACGGTGCTGCTCGAGGCGAGGTGGCCGCCCGGTATCCGGGAGCCCCCGGTTCCCGCGACCGGGAGATCGACGACGGGGCCGACCGGACCGTAGCCGAGCTCGTGACCGACGTGATCGACACCAGCGCCGCGCTCGATGCGACGATCGACGCGTTGTCCGATGAGGCCTGGCGTGGTCGCTACCAGGGCCGAACCGGTGAGGCACCGACCGTCTGGCTGCCGGCCATGCGGCGATACGAGGTCGAGCTGCACCTCGCCGACCTCGACCTGCCGGGCTTCGGGTCCGCCGACTGGTCGCAGGAGCTCCTCGACTCCGAAGCTCGGCGGCTCGGCCAGCCCGGCGCCGACGCGAGACGGGTGGCGGAGGCGAACGGTCGGCTGGGCCCCGACCCGGCAGCGTGGACCGCGGTCACCCTCGATCCCGGCTGGTGTCGACCGTTCACCGCCGACGAGGTCGACGCCATCGACCGATCACTGCACGCGTACCGGCAGGCGACCGGGGGCGTCGAGCTGACGCCCCACTCCGGCTCACAGTTCCCGACCGATGGGCTCGACGAGCTCGTCGGCGCGCTCCGGCTCCGCCTGATCGACGGCGACGGCGTGGCCGCCTTCGAGGGCTTCCCCGTCGACCGCTACGCCACCGACGAGCTCCGGGTGATCTGGTGGGGCCTGGCCAACGCCGTCGGCCATCCCCGCCCGCAGAGCCACCGCGGCGACCTGATCGGCGACGTCCGAGACATCGGCACCGGGATCAGCGGTCGCACCGGTCGGGGCTACACCTCCAACGCCGAGCTGAACTTCCACGCCGACGCCTGCGACGTCTCGGGCCTGTTCTTCCTCCGCACTGCCCGAGAGGGCGGCGTCACCAGGATCGCCAGCTCGGTCACCACCCACGATCGGATCGCAGCCCGCCGGCCCGACCTGCTGGCCGAGCTGTACCGGCCGCTCCCGTGCTCGTGGCAGGGGAATCAGCCGGAGGGTGAGCCCGGCTGGTACCGCATCCCGGTGTTCGGGCGGGCGAACGGCCGCGTGTCGTGTGTGTACGTGCGAACCAACATCCTCCTGGCCGCCGAGAACGCAGGGGCGCCACCCCTCACCGACCGCCAGGTCGAAGCGGTGCAGCTCGTCAAGGACGTGGCGTCGGAACCGGACCTGTGGGTCGAGCGGCGCTTCGAACCGGGGGCCATGCTCTTCGTCCACAATCACACGGTGCTCCACCTCCGCACACGCTTCGTCGACTGGGACGAACCCGAGCGGAAGCGCCACCTGCTCCGGGTGTGGCTGTCGATGCCCAACAACCGGCAGTTGCCCGAAACCTTCGGCGAGTTCTTCGGCGACCTCCGGGCCGGCGCGCTTCGAGGCGGCTACGAGAGCCGCACCGGCGACCTGATCTTCGCCACCGAGTAGCGGCCGAGGGGTCCGAAACCCGCCAGCAACCCGCCTCTGGCAGATTCTACGCGCGCCCGTGGTGCAGATCGCTGCCAGTGGTGGGTGTCGCTCGGCTTGGCAGATTTGGCGCGCGCCGGTGGTGCAGATCGCTGCCAGTGGTGGGTGTCGCTCGGCTTGGCAGATTTGGCGCGCGCCGGTGGTGCGGATCGCTGCCAGTGGTCGGAGGTGTGGCGGCGGGATGCGCCGAAGGGGCGCCTCGCGACGGCGCGAACAATACTGGTTGGCATGCTGGCGCCGTACCGGGTCCTGAACCTGTCCGACGAGCGTGGGCTGTTCTGCGCTCGCATCCTGTCCGAGCTGGGAGCCGATGTCGTCCACGTCGAACCCCCCGGCGGGTCCCCGGCCCGCCATCGAGGGCCGCGAGCCGGAGGTGGTGTCGGCGGCGATGCCGACGATGATCTCGACCCGGAGCGATCGATCACCTGGTGGGCCATGGCACGGGGCACCCGCAGCGTGGCCCTCGACCTCGACGAGCCCGGCGACCGCCGTTCGCTCGAGGGCCTGGTGGTGGGGGCCGACGTGCTGATCGAGTCGGCCGACCCGGGGCACTGGGAAGCCCGCGGGCTCGGCTACGAGACATTGGCCGAGGTCAACCCCCGACTGGTGTGGGTGTCGATCACGCCGTTCGGGTCCGATGGTCCCAAGGCGGACTACGCGGCGACCGACCTGATCGTGCAGGCCGCCTCGGGAGCGATGACGCTCACCGGGGCCGGCGACCGGCGGCCGCTGCGGGCCTCAGCCGTCCCCGCCTGGACCCACGCCGGGGCGGAAGCGGCCGGCGGTGCGTTGATCGCGCTCCGGGAGGCCCAGCACTCCGGTCGGGGTCAGCGGGTCGAGGTGTCGGCCCAGCGGGCGACGAACCTCACCGCCCAGTTCTCGCTCCCGGCGGTCGCCGTCGGTCACCGGCGGATCACCCGGGCCGGCGGATTCAGCCTGCAGGGTGTCGACTTCCCGTTCATCTGGGCCACAGCCGACGGGTACGTGTCGCTCACGCTCGCCATCGACCCCCTGAACAAGCCCTTCCTCGACCGGCTCCTCGCCTTCATGGCCGAGGAGGGGCATGGGGCCGAGGGTGTGACCGACCGCGACTGGGTGGTGCACCTCCGCTCGATCCGATCGGGTGATGCGCCAACGACGGACCTGGTGACGCTGCGCGAGGCGGTCGCAGCGTTCGTGGCCACCAGGACGAAGGCCGATCTCTTCGCCGCCGCCCTCGACCGCAAGCTGCTCCTCGTGCCGGTGGCGGACTTCGACGATCTCTACCGCAGCGACCAGCTCGGACACCGTCGGTTCTGGACCGACGAGCGCCTGCCCGACGGCTCCGATGCCCTCCTGCCCGACCACCTCGTCCGCTCCACCCTCACCCCCGACCGGGCTCGTGAACCGGCACCGGCGGTCGGCGCCCACAACGCTGTGGTGCTGTCGGAGCCCCGGCGGGTGACGCCCGATCCGGTCGGGCCGATCGACGCGCCGCTCGCCGGCATCAAGGTGCTCGACATGATGTGGGTCATGGCCGGACCCACCAGCACCGGGGTCCTGGGTCAGTACGGGGCAACGGTGGTGAAGGTGGAGAACGAGGCCCGGATGGACACGGCCCGCCTCCTGGCCCCGTGGTATGGCGGCAAGGCGGGCAAGGAGCGGTCGCTCGGGTTCGGGTCGATCAACGTCAACAAGCTCAGCGTGACCGTCGATCCGAACACCGCCGAAGGGCGGGAGGTGATCCTCGACCTCGTGCGATGGGCCGACGTGGTGACCGAATCGTTCTCACCGAAGGCGATGCGGGGCTGGGGGCTCGACTACGACTCCCTACGAGCGGTCAAGCCGGACCTGATCATGCTCAGCTCCTGCCTCATGGGTCAGGACGGCCCCCACGCCACCGTCGCCGGCTATGGCACGATGGGCAGCGCCGCAGCCGGGCTCGTCCCGCCCACCGGGTGGGCCGACCGCGCTCCCAGCGGCCCCTACGGCGCCTACACCGACTACTGCGCCCCCCGCATCAGCGTGGCCGCCCTCCTCGCCGCGATCGACCACCGCGACCGCACTGGCGAAGGCCAGTACCTCGACCAGTCGCAGGTGGAATCGACGCTCAACTACGCAGCTCCCGCCATTCTCGACCATCAGGTCAACGGCACGGCCTGGGATCGGCTGGGCAACACCGATCCCGACCTGTTCCCCCACGACGCCTACCCGTCGGCTGGCGACGACGAGTGGGTGGCCATCGCCTGCCGTCACGACGACGACTGGCGGAACCTGTGTCGGGTGGTCGGCTGCGACGGGTGGGCCGGCTGGGATCTCGCCACCCGCCGAGACCGGGCGCCCGACATCGACCGGGCGTTGAGCGGGTGGACGGCGACGAGGTCACCCCGTGCCGCGGAGGCCGAGCTGCAGGCGGCGGGCGTGCCCGCCCACAGCGTGCTCCACGCCGAGGCGCCACCCGACCCCCAGCTCGAGCACCTGCAGCACCTCGTCGAGGTCGACCACGTCGAGTTCGGGGCCCGGCCGATCGAGCGCACCAGGATCCAGCTCACCCGGACCCCGCCGACACCGACCCACGTCCCCAAGATCGGCCAACACACCGAGCGGGTCCTTGGCGGGATCCTGGGCTACGACGATGCACGAATCGACGCGCTCCGGGCCGCCGGTGCCCTCGGCACTGCACGGAAGCGGTCGCAAGGCGATGGCTGAGCCCTCCGCCGCCGAGCGCCTGGAGCACGGTCCGCTCACCGGCATGACGGTCGTCGACATGACCGTGGCGGTCCAGGGACCACACGCCGGCGCCTACCTCGCCGACATGGGGGCCGAGGTGATCCACGTGGAACCACCGGGCGGTGAGCTGAACCGGTACTTCCGGGGGTCGAACTTCCACCACGGCATGGAGGTGATGAGCTCCCAGTTCGCGGCAATGAACCGGGGGAAGCGGGCGCTCGAGATCGACGGCCACACCGAGCTCGGGCGGGAGGTCCTGCACCGCCTCGCGGCCGGTGCCGACGTGTTCGTGACGAACTACCGGGCCGAGGCGCTCGACCGGATGGGGCTGAGCTACGGGCACCTCGCCAGGCTGAACCCCCGGCTGGTGTACGCCCGGGTGTCCGGCTTCGGCCCGCGGGGACCCGACGCCAACAAGGCGATGCTCGACGGGGCGGCCCAGGCCCGGGGTGGGCTCGCAGCCATCTCCGGTCCCGCCGATGGCCCGCCGACCCCGCCGGGCGCCGCCATCGCCGACCACTCCGGCGCGATGCAACTGACCCTCGGGATCATGACCGCGCTGCTGGCCCGCGAGCGCACCGGGCGGGGACAGGAGGTCAACACCTCATCGCTCGGCGCCCTGATGTGGGTGCAGGCGTGGGAGATCGCCCACTCGGGCATGGCCGACGAGCCGGTGACCCGGCAGGGCCAGCACCACCCGAGCGTGATGGGCCCCTACGGCGTATACCTCACGAGCGACGGCGGTGCGATCCTGTTCGTGGTGGCGCAGGCCGACGACGCCTGGGACGAGTTCTGGGTGTTCGCGGGCAGGCCCGAGATCGTGCTCGACGAGCGGTGGAACACGGCGGCCAAGCGGATCGGCTCGCGGGGGAGCGACGACGGCCTGGCGGAGATCCGGGCCGTGATGCGGGAGGTGTTCGCCGAGCACACCACCGCCGAATGGCTCGAGTTCCTGGAAGGGCAGCCCGAGATCATCTGGGAGCGGGTGCGGGGCTACGACGACGTGCTGGCCGACCCCCAGGCCGCGGCCAACGGGTACCTCGCCGAGATCGATGTGCCCGGGTACGGGCCAGCGCGGGTCGTCACCAACGTGGTCCATCTCAGCGACACCCCCGGTGGCGGCATCCGTCGCCGGCCCCCGCTGCTGGGGGAGCACACCGCGGCGATCATGAAGGACCTCGGGTTCGCCGAGGCCGAGATCGCCGAAGCCCTCGAACACGTGGCCGGTGCTGCCGACGAGACGATCGCCTTGGTCCTCGACGACTGAGGGGACCTGGCGACGGTGGCGTCCGGTGCGTGCCGACGCCGAGGGAAGGGAGAGACCCGGGCTGTGGGTACAACCGACGGCGTCGGCACGCTGATCTCGGCAGGCTGGCTCAATCCTCCTGGAGCTGTCCCCGGATCTCGCCGCTGCGCACGTTCTCGGTGTGCACGTTGACGTAGTAACCCGCCGGGTTCCGAGCGATCGCTCGGATCAAGGTCGGGTCGACGTCGGTGACGCAGCCCTCGAAGTCGGCGCTGTCCACCCCGAGGTTCACCACCACCGGGCCGTTCACGCCGGCAGCGCCGACGTGGATGTGACCGGCGACGACATCGCTCGACAGGCCTTCGGCCTCGATCTCCACGCACACCTCGCCGCGCCGCGGATCGAGCTCCACCTCGGCCTCGCCGGTAGCCCCGGTGTCCACCGGCGGGACCTCGTTGGCCGAGGAGAGATCCGCCTCCAGGTCGGTCTTGCGGTTGTCGACCCGCACGAAGGCGAACACTTGACCCGTGTTCCCCACCGGGGTGAACCCCTGCTGACCCATCACGTACAGCTCGCCCCTGCGGTCCTGGCCGAACCCGGTGACGAACATGTTGACCGGACCGCTGGCCGGCACGAGCGCCGCGAGTTGCCCGTCCCGGTCGATGTGGAAGAGTCGACCCTGGGGGCCGGCGAAGCTTGCGGTGAAGTCACCGAACACGTAGGTGTCGCGCAGGTCCTTCACCCGGTTGCCCCGGTACACGAAGCCGCCCGTCACCGAAACGCCCTCGTCGTGGTCGTACTGGGCGATCGGGTCGATCAGGCCAGCGGGAGCCCCCGGCGAGTCGGCGGTGGTGAAGCCCGGCCCGTCGCCGTTCATGTCGAACAGGAACGTGCCCTCCTTGATCGGCCAGCCGTAGTTGCCGCCGCTGACAACCACGTCGATCTCCTCGATGTCGTTCTGGCCGACGTCGGCTGCGTAGAGGTCGCCCGTCTCGGTGTCGAACGACATCCGGAACGGGTTCCGGAACCCGTAGGCGAAGATCTCGTCGGCGCCGGTCGCGCCCACGAACGGGTTGTCGGCGGGAACGCCGTACTGGCCGTTGGCGCTGTTCGAACCGGTGGGATCGATCCTGAGGATCTTCCCCAGCACGTTTCCTTCGGACAGGTCCTGACCGTTGCCCCCGTCGGCATGGCCGGCACCCTGGTCGTCGGCGCTGCCGCCGTCGCCGAGGGCGATGTAGAGCATGTCATCGGGCCCGAAGGCGAGGTCGCCGCCGTTGTGGTTGAACTGCGGCTGCTCGATCCGCATCACCACGCGCGAGCTGTCCGGGTCGACGGTCGACTCGGCCCGCTTCGGGTCGTCGACCCGCCACTCTCGGATCACGCTCAGGCTCGCGTTTGATTGGCGAGGCTCGTCGTCGGCGAGGGTGGTGAAGTCCGGGGCTCCCGATTCGAGCGGTTCGGAGGTGTAGGTGTAGACCAGACCGTTCCGGCGGTAGTCCGGGTGGAAGGCCAGTCCCAGGAACCCGCGTTCGTCGAAGCTGCCCGGTCCGAACGCGCCGAGCGGCACCAGGAGATCGGCGCCGCTGGGCCCGACGTCGAGGAAGGTGAACGAGTCGGGCACGCCGCCGCCGTTCGACCGGAGGTCGATTGCGGTGACGGTGCCGACCTGGTCGACCACGAACAACTGCCGGTTGTTGCCCGGGGCGTGCGTGCCGAGCAACGGCGTGGTGAAGCCGTCGGCGACGAGTTGGAGCTCGAACTCCGCGTCGCTCGCCGGGACGGGCTCCGGTATCGGATCGCCGTGGTCGGCGGAGGCTGGCGATGCCAGCCCGATCATGATGACGAACGCAATGACGATTGGCACTGCTCGGCGCATCTCGGTCCCCCTACTGGTCGTGTCGCGACCCGTGTCGGTCCGACCAGCGGGAACCTACTAAAACTTTTTAGGAAAAGCGACGGTTGTCCGGGCCCGCCTGCCGTGGGGCTACAGCGACTCGGCGGCGGACCGCCAGGAGGTGATGGCGTCGATGTGGTCGTCGACCGTCGTCAACCCCGCTCCCATCGTCACCACCGACGCATGGCTCCCACCCGCCGACGCCCATCGTTCGAGGTCGGCCGCCCATCGGTCGCTGCCATGGGTGTAGGGCATGATCGACTCGAAGCCGAAATCGTGGTCGGCCCGACCGAGGTCGGCCATGCGTGCCTCGATCCCCTCCTTCGCCTCGAGGGCGACGTCGAACTGGCGTCCCGAGAAGATGAACCCGTCGCCGATCTCGGCCGCCCGCTCGTAGGCCGGGGGTGAGAAGCCGCCGAACCAGACCGGGATCTGACGGTTGGGCGCCGGGTGGAGCTTGGCCCGCTCGACCACGTGGTCGGTGTCGCGGTGGGTCACCAGCTCGCCCGACCACAGCTTGCGCATGAGCGCCACCTGCTCGGCCTGTCGCGCCCCCCGCCGGCCCCAGTAGTCGCCGACCTCGAGCGCATCGAACTCCACCCAGTTCCAGCCGACCCCGACGCCGAGCCGCAGCCGCTCACCGGAGTACAGGTCGACGTCGGCCGCCTGCTTCGCCACCAGCGCGGTCTGGCGCTGCGGGAGGATGACCACCCCGGTGACGAGCTCGATCCGGCTGGTGATCCCGGCGAGGTAGCCGAACATCACGAGCGGCTCGTGGAACGGATCGGCCTCGGTGTAGGGCCCGCCGAGCGCCGGCTCGCGGTCGGCGTGCTCGGCCCCGAGCACGTGGTCGTAGACGAGGAGGTGGTCGTAACCGAGATCCTCGGCCGCCTGGGCGAATGCCTTCACCGCACCGACGTCGCCGCCGAGCTCGATCTGGGGGTAGACGACGCCGGTCCTCATGACGATGCCCCCGGGGTGTGCTCGGCCAGGAACGACGCAACCGTCGCCTTCGCGGTCTCGTGATGCTCTGGCTCCTTCCAGTGCTCCACCAGGGTGGCGTTCGGGGCCAGCCGGGCGAGTGTCCGGGAGCTCGACTCTGGGTGGTAGAGGTCGTTGCCGAGCAGCACCAGCAGTGGCGTCCGCACCGACGACACGAAGTCCTCGCCCACGTTGAACAGGAACTCGTCGCCGTCGTACATGTTGGCCCGGAACGAGGCCCAGTCGTCGTCGGACACGTCGGTGCGGGCATCGGCCAGTGGGCCTGCCCAGTCGTCGAACATCTGGTGGAAGGCGTCGCGGTTGTCGTCGAGCCCGATCGTCTGGAACACCACGCCCGACGCCACCCGCTCGGGGGCGGCCTGGATCAGGCCCATGATGTAGGGACCGCCGATGCACATGCCGGCCACGTGGAACCGATCGACACCGAGGTGGTCGAGGAGGGCGAGTTGATCGTCGCGGTAGGTCTGCCACCCGTCGGAACCCGAGATCGGTCCCGACGACTTGCCGGCATTGCGCTGGTCCATCGCGATCACCCGGTACTCGCCCGAGTGCTGCTCGATCGGATTCCATGGCGTCGACTCCCAGAACCCGATCGCCGAGCGCATGCCGCCCGGGGCGATCAGCAGGAGCGGGAAACCCGATCCCTCCTCCTCGTAGTACAGGCTGACGTCACCGCGCTCGAAGGTTGGCATGGCGTCAGTTCAGCACATGACGCGCCTGGCGACGACCGGACGGTCGGCCGGCAGGCGGACTGGTGGGCACTCGCCTCCACGCGGGCCACATCGTAGGCTCGGTCCGTCGCCAGCAACCGAGTCGGGAGACAGGGATCGATGAGCAGCACCACAGTGGAGACCGCCGTCGCGCCGCCGGAGTCGGTGGGGATGAGCGCCGCCCGCCTCGACCGGATAGCGCCGGTGATGCAGTCCTACGTCGACCGGGGTGTCGTCGCCGGTATCAGCACGCTCGTCAGCCGACGAGGCGATGTCGTCCACACCGCCCAGGTCGGTCACCGGGACCGAGAGGCCGGACAGCCGATGACCGCCGACACGATCTTCCGGATCTATTCGATGACCAAGCCGATCATCTCGACCGCGCTGATGATGCTCCATGAAGAGGGCGCGTTCCAGCTCGAGCATCCGGTTGCCGCCTTCATCCCAGCGTTCGGGGCCACGAAGGTCATGACCACCGGTGGCCTCGCTGTCGACCAGGCCAGACCAATGGAGGTCCGGGACCTGCTGACGCACACCAGCGGGCTCACCTACGACTTCATGATCGACACACCGGTCGCCGGCCTGTACCGGGACGCCCGGATCATGAACGACGCGACGCGCACGCTCGAGGCGCTCGTCGACGAGCTCGCATCGATCCCGCTCTCGTCCCAGCCTGGGGAACGGTGGCACTACAGCGTCGGGATCGACGTTGCCGCCCGCCTGATCGAGGTGCTGTCGGGGCGACCGCTCGGCGAGTTCCTGCGAGCCCGCCTGTTCGAGCCGCTCGGCATGGTCGACACCGACTTCGGCGTGCCCGACGGCGACCTCGGTCGGCTCTCGGCGATGTACGGCCTCCCCGACCTGATCGGCAGGGACTACGACGGCAACCAGTTGGTGGAGGCGGCGCTCGGCGGGTTCAACGAGCGGATCGACGTGTCGGCCACCTACCCGACCGACGCGCCGGACGTGTTCGCCCGCGGCGGCCTCGGCCTGTTCTCCACGATCGGTGACTACCACCGCTTCGCCCAATTGCTGGGCAACGGTGGTGTGCACGAGGGCGAGCGACTACTGAGCCGGAAGACCCTGGAGCTCATGCACGCCAACCACCTCCCGCCGCAGCTGATCCCGTTCGAGGTGCTCGGCCGACCGATGCCCGGCATGGGGTTCGGGCTCGGCTCGCGGGTGATGCTCGACGTCGCCCAGAGCGCCGGACCGGGCTCGGTCGGCGAGTTCGGGTGGGCCGGCGCGGCCAAGACCTACTACTGGGTCGACCCTGCCGAGGACCTCATCGGCGTGTTCATGTGCCAGTACATGACCGGCGTGGAGATGCCGGACCGCGATTTCCGTTCCCTCGTCTACCAGGCCATCGCCGACTGAGGAGGCCAGCGGGTCATCGGTCGCCGGGACCAGTCACCGGGATCAGTCGCCGAGGATCTCGGCGATGCGGTCGGGGCTGATCCGGCACTCGACGCCGGCCCGCTCCTCCTGGAGCAGCATCGCCGACCGGGAATCGCGTCCGCCCCAGCCGCGGTTGACGGCCTCGGTCAACTCCTCGAGGGTCAGGTTGGCGAGCCGCATCGGCACGTCGAACGAGCGGCCCAGCTCGCAGGCCAACGTCACGTCCTTGCGGGCGAGGTCGAGGGCGAAGGCCGGTGGGTCGAAGTCGCCGGGCAGGTAGTTCCGGTTCAGCGTGTCGAACGTCCGGCGCCGGCCGAGCGCCCCCTGCCGGACCGCCTCCCACAGGCGGTCGGGGGCCACGCCGGCCTTCACCCCCATGGTGAACGTCTCGGCCATGGCCATGTTGATGATGTAGCCCGTGCAGTTGTGCACCAGCTTGGCGATCGAGCCGGCGCCGATCGGTCCGACGTGGTGGGCGGCGTCGGAGAAGCCGTCGAGCACGGGGCGCCACCGCTCGAAGTCGGCTTCGTCGCCGCCGACCCAGATCGCCAACCGACCCGATGCGGCACCGTCGGGGCCGCCAGACACCGGCGCGTCGAACATCTCCACCCCCTCGACCGCCAACTCGGCCCCCACCCGACGGACCACGGTCGGCGAGTTGGTCGTCAGGTCGAAGTAGGCGAGGCCGTCATGGGCACCATGGATCAGGCCCCGGTCGCCGAGGGCCACCGCCTCCATCTCGACGGGCCCGGGGAGCGACGTGAAGACGATCTCGCTCTGCTCCGCCACCGTCGCCGGGTCGTCGGCCCACGTGGCCCCGGCGGTCAGCACCGCATCCGCTGCGGCGCGGTCGAGGTCGTTGACGACGAGCGTCTGGCCTGCCCGCTGGAGGTTCGCCGCCATCGACGCCCCCATGGTCCCGAGTCCGATGAATCCCACCCGCATCGCAGCCTCCTCCGCGCTCGGCGATCAGCGCTCGTCGAGCACGTCGAGCAGCACCCGACCGGCGTTCACGGCGCACGGCCAGCCGGCGTAGAAGGCGACGTGGGTGATCATGCCCTTGATCTCCTCCTCGGTGACGCCGTTGTCGAGCGCCCGGATCAGGTGGCCCTTCAGCTCGGCGGTGCGGTACAGGGCGGCGAGCACCGTGATCGTCACCAGGCTCCGGTCCCGCTTGGCGAGCGACTCCTGCTCCCACACGTCGCCGAACAGCACGTCATCGCGGAGCCGCCCCAGCTCGGGGATCAGGTCGTAGACGGCATTGGGAGCGTTCGATCGTGTCATCGGCGCACCCTAGCTCCCGCCCACCGCCCACCGCCCACCGCCCACCGCCCACCGCCCACCGCCCACCGCCCACGTGGCGCCCACCGCCCGGCTACGCGCGCCCACCCGTCGCGGTTCTGGTGGACGTGGCGCTCGCTCGTCCCGGTTCTGGTGGACGTGGCGCTCGCTCGTCCCGGTTCTGGTGGACGTGGCGCTCGCTCGTCCCGGTTCTGGCGGACCCAGCGCCCGGTGGCGGGAGCAGGGTCCGCCGGAACAGGTTGGGGTGGGTGTGGCGTCCGCCAGAACCGGGTGGGGTGGGTGTGGCGTCCGCCGGAGCGGGGGTGGGGGTGGGGGCGTGGGGGAGCGGTTGGTCAGTTCTGGAGGGGGAGGGCGTGCTCGGCGAGGTAGTCGAGCTCCACGTCCCAGCCGTCGACGAGGCTCATCGGCCGGAGGACGAACTTGGTCAGGCCGGCGTCGAGGTGGCGACGGAGCAGCGAGACGAGCTCGTCGGGCCCGATCGGGAGGATGTCGGGTCGGGCCGCCGAGGTGCGGCGGAGGGTCGCGGCGACCGTGGCGTCGTCGAGGGGCGTCCGGGCGTAGGGGATGCTGATGCCGAAGTGGTCGTCGTCGATCGTCCGACCAGCCTCGGCGGCCACCGCCTCGATCGTGGCCCGGTGGCCTTCGGCTTCGGCCGGGGTGGCCCGAGACGCCAGCCACCCGTCGCCGTGGGTGCCCGTCAGTCGCAGCCCTTTCGGGCCGTTCCCGCCGAGCCAGATCTCCAGCGGCTCCTGCACCGGGGCCGGGCCCACGGTGACCCCGTCGAACTCGTAGCCGTCGACCGAGGCCGACACCGCCTCGCCTGCCCACCAGGCCCGACACAGGTCGATCACCTCGGCCAGCCGGGCCGTGCGATCCACGCCGGCGACGCCGAGGGCAGCCCGCTCGAGGCGTGACCCGATGCCGGGCATGAACGCCAGGAGGAGGCGGCCGCCGGTCAGCCGGTCGAGATGGGCGAGCTCCTTGGCCAGCAGCAGCGGGTTGCGGCCGGGCACCACCACGTTCGTGCCGAGCTTCAACCGTTGGCTGTGGCCCGATGCCACCGCCAGCGCCAGCATCGGTTCGATGGCCGGCGTGAGCGGCGTGTCCGAGAGCCAGAGGGTGTCGAAGCGCCGTTTCTCCAGCCCCTCGACCAGCTCCACCAGGCTGTCTCGGTCGGCCGGCACGTTGGCGGTCGCCACGGCCATGCGGATCTTCATCCCGCTCCAGTCGCCACGTCGCGGGCGCCGGCCCTGATGTCGTTGTTCGGCGTGTGATCGCCAGCCAGCCAGCGCCGCAGCTCGTCGTGGGCGGTCGCTCGCTGGTGGGCATCGATCTCGTCGACATCGGGTGCGTCGACCGTGAACTCCACTGTCAGGCCGTCGGGGTCCGACACGTAGAGCGAGGTGCAGTAGCCGTGGTCGACGGTGCGGTGCGGGATGCCGGCGGCATCGAGCCGGCCGACGAGGTCCGCCTGACCGGCGGCGTCGGTGGCGAGGGCGACGTGGTTGAGCGATGCACCGCTGTCGAGGGCGAGCTCGGCGGCGTCGACGGGATCGGCGAACTGGAAGAACGCCATCGCCGAGCCGTCGCCGAGCGAGAAGAACGTGTGGCAGTAGGTTCGCTCCTTGCCCCGCACCGTCTCGACCTCACACCAGGTGGCGGTCAGCGGGAAGCCGAGCACGTCTTCGTAGAAGCGACGGGTCGCCTCCTGGTCGCGCACGACATAGGCGTGGTGGTGGAGTCGGGATGCCGGCGGCTCGGAAGGATCGGAGGCCATGCTCAATCCTCCCCCCGGTGGGAGCGCCGGGCAAGAGCGCTCGAGGCGGCGAACGGCGACGGGCACCGCTGCAGGCGAAAGCGGTGTCGACCGCGGTCATCGGCGATGATGGGTCCGTCGTTCGCCCAGGGGGTCGCACTTGTCAGCGTTGTCGGGAACACGTGTGGTGGACCTCACCGGCCGGTGGGGTGACCTGGCCGGCCGGATGCTCGCCGAGCTCGGGGCCGAGGTGGTCAAGATCGAACCGCCGGAGGGCGCCGCCGCTCGCCGCATCGGACCCTTCGTGGACGACCGTTGTGACGGCACCGAGTCGTCGTTGACGTGGATGGCGCTCGGACGGGGAAAGAAGTCGGTGGTGATAGACATCGCCGCAGCCCACCATCGGGCGGCGCTCGAGTCGCTCGTGGCCGAGGCCGACGTGGTGATCGACAACGGCGACGCCGCCGAGACCTGGGGCCTCGACCCCGCCGCCCACACCGGGGCCGGGCTCGTCTGGTCGTCGATCACCCCCTACGGGCTCGACGGGCCGAAGGCCGGCTGGGCGGCCGACGAGCTCAGCATCGAGGCGGCGAGTGGCCTGCTCGCCCTCCAGGGCGACCCCGACCGGCCCCACGTGCCGGTCGGCTACCAGCAGGCGTCGTGTCACGCCGGCGGCCAGGCCGCGGTCGACATCTGCATCGCCCTCTACGAGCGAGACCGTAGCGGCCGAGGTCAGCGCATCGACACCGCGGCCCAGGCCGCCACCGTACTGGCCACCATGCACGCCTCACCGTGGGCCACCGTGTTCGGTGAGAACGTGCCGGGAACCTGCGACACCAGGGCGGAGCCGCGGGCCTTCTGGCCCGGGGTGCCGGTCAAGCTCATGTGGCGGGCCGCCGACGGCTGGGTGCAGATCTCCTTCCTCCTGCCAGGGATGGGGGAGCGCACGAGTCACGAGCTGATGGCCTGGGCCGAGCGGGAGGGGATGGTGCCCGACGACCAGCAGGGCCGCGACTGGCACCATTGGAAGCAGGAGCTCGCCGACGGCACCACCACAGCCGACGAGGTGTGCCGCATGTTCGACACGATCACCGCCTTCGTGGCGACCAGGACCAAGCGGGAGATCTTCGACCACGGGCTCGCCACCCGTACGCTGTGCGCCCCGATCTACACCGCCGACGATGTGCTGCACGATCGGCAGCTCGAGCACCGCAGCTACTTCCAGGACCTCGACGGCCTCCGGCGGGCGGGCTCGTTCGCCAGGCTGACCGGCACCCCGCTGGTCGAGCTCACCGCCGCCCCGGCGTTCGACGCCCACAGCGAGCTACGGACCGCACCCGCCTGGCCACCCCGACCCCCGGCCGCCACAGCCCCGGCGGCTCCTGCGGGCCAGGCCGCGGTCGATCAGCAGGCCGAACGAACCGGCGTGTTCGACGGGCTGAAGGTGGCCGACTTCGCCTGGGTCGGCGTCGGGCCCCTCATCGCCAGGGCGCTCGCCGACCAGGGCGCCACGACGGTGCACGTCGAATCGTCGGCCCGGCCCGACATGCTCCGCCAGATAGGACCGTTCCACGAGGGCGTGCCCGGGTTGGACCGGTCGCAGTTCTTCGGCTTCGTCAACACCTCGAAGCTCGGACTCGCCTGCGACCTGTCCACGGAGGCCGGGCGCGAGCTGGCGCTGCGGATCGTCGAGTGGGCCGACGTGGTCGTCGAGTCGTTCACCCCCGGGACGATGGAGCGGTTCGGGATCGACTACGAGCGCCTCCGCCGGAACCATCCGGACCTCGTGATGCTGTCCACCTGCCTTCGCGGCCAGGACGGCCCGGAACGGAAGTACGGCGGCTTCGGCAGCCAGGGCGTCGCCGTGACCCCGTTGTACGAGGCGACGGGCTGGCCAGATCGGCCCCCGGCCGGGCCGTGGGGCGCCTACACCGACTTCTGCGCCCCCCGATTCGGGATCTCGGCCCTGGTGTCGGCGTTGCTCCATCGGCGTCGCACCGGGGAGGGCCAGCACATCGACCTCTCGCAGGTCGAAGCGGCGATGCACTTCGCCGAACCACTCCTGCTCGATGCGCAGGTCAACGACCGGGACACCACGCCGCAGGGGCTCCACCGGTCACACGCCTGCCCCCACACCCTGCTGGCGACCGCGGCCGACGACCGCTTCGTGACCGTGGCCTGCGAGACGCCGGACCACTGGCACCGACTCGTCACCATCGCCGCCCCGGCGCTCGACCGGTGGGCCGATCCGACCTGGGACGACGTGGCGGTCCGCAACACCGCGAAGGCGCAGATAGAGGCCGCGCTGTGTCGATGGTCGGTGCAGCAGGACCCGTTCGCGCTGGCCGAACGGCTCGCCTCCGGCGGCGTCCCGGCATCGATCGTCAACTGGTCGACCGACCTCCTCACCGATCCACAGCTCGAGCACCGCGGCTACTACTCGGTGCTCGACCACAGCGAGGTCGGCCCTATCCTCTACGACGGCACCGGGTCGATCCTGTCGGTCACGCCGTCGATCCAGCGGTCGGCGGCACCCTGTCTCGGCGAGCACACCGAACAGGTGCTGGGTGACCTCCTCGGCCTGTCCGACGCCGAGATCGCCCGCTATCGAGATGCCGGCGCCCTCCGGTGACCCAATCGACGAAACCGGGATCGGTGACCGCGGCGACCGGGCTCGACTCGGCTCGGGCCTGGCTGGTGGTGGCCGGCACGTTCCTCGCTTCCGCCGTCACGCTCGGCACCGTCTACAGCTTCGGCTCGTTCTTCGAGGCGATGGCCGCCGACTTCGGCACCGGCAAGGGCGAGACGGCCGTGGTGTTCGGGGTGACGACCTTCGCGTTCTTCTGGTTGAGCCTCGTGACCGGACGACTCGCCGATCGGGTCGGGCCTCGACCGGTGATGCTGCTCGCCGCCGTCGCCTTCTTCGCCGGGATGCTGGTCACCAGCAACGTGAACTCGATCGGGATCGGCTACGTCACCTACGGCGCCGGGGCCGGGCTCGCCGGTGCGTGCGCCTACATACCGATGGTGGCGACGGTGAGCGGATGGTTCGAGCGGAGCAGGGCGACTGCGGTCGGCATCTCGGTCGCCGGGATCGGGATTGGCACGCTCGTCATGAATCCGCTGGTCACCCGCCTGCTCGAGTCGCACTCCTGGCGGACCACCTTCCGGATCATGGCGATCGGGGGCACGGCGATCCTGCTGCTGTGTGCCGTGCTCGTCGACCGCGCTCCTGGCGTGACCGGCCCGGTCCGGTCCCGGTTCGCCGAGGCGGCCCGCTCGCCCACATTCCGGCGCCTGTGGATCGCCGCCCTCTGCTCCGGCCTGTCCCTGTTCATCCCGTTCGTGTTCGTGGTGCCCTACGCACGTGACCGGGGGATCTCGGCCTCGGCCGCAGCGTGGCTCGTTGGCCTGCTCGGTGGCGCCAGCGTCATCTCCCGCGTCGGCTTCGGAGCGCTCACCGACCGGTTCGGCACCTTCCGACTCTTCCGGGCCGGACTGCTCCTCTTCCCGATCGGCTACCTGATCTGGCTCACGGCCGGCTCGTCGAGCGCCAGGCTGGTCCTCTTCGTGCTGGTGCTCGGCACCGGCTACGGCAGCTTCGTGGCCGTCAGTCCCCTGGTGCTCGCCGACCGGTTCGGTCCCGTGGGGCTCGGTTCGCTGATGGGCCTGTTCTACACCACCCAGGGCCTCGGCGGTCTGCTCGGTCCCCCCGGCGCCGGCCAGCTCATCGATGCCACCGGTTCGTACCGTCCCGCGATGCTGGTTGCGCTCGCCCTCTGTACGGCCTCGGTGGCGCTGTTGTTCACCGTGGAGACCAACGCCGACGGCAACCTCGGCCCCGAGCCCCGGTGAGCGGACTGGTGCGGACGATCACCGCCCAGGACGTCGACGACCTGGCGGTCGGGGCGTGGATCATCGGCACCGGAGGTGGCGGAAGCCCCTACCTCAACCACCTCAACGTGCAGCGGATCGCAGCCGACGGTCACACCTTCGAGCTCGTCGACCCGACGGCGCTCGACGACGACGCACTGGTGGCCGTGGTGTCGACCATGGGCGCACCGATCGTGATGCAGGAGCGCCTGCAGGACAGCCGCGACGTGGCGAGGGCGGTGGAGATCATGCAGGACCACCTCGGGCGCCGGTTCGACGCCGTGATGGCGACCGAGATCGGCGGCTCCAACTCGTTCCAGCCGCTCATGGCGGCGGCTCACCTCGACATCCCGATCGTCGACGCCGACGCCATGGGTCGGGCCTACCCCGAGGCCCAGATGACCAGCTTCGCCGTCGGCGGGCTGCGGCCGTGGCCGCTGTCGCTCGTCGATCCACGGGGGATCGAGGCGGTGATCACCAACGTCCCGACGTGGAAGTGGATGGAGCGGGCCAGCCGGGTGCTCACCGTAGAGACGGGTTCGATGGCGGCCACCTGCAAGGCGCCCCGGAGTGGAGCCGAGGTGAAGCGGTGGGCGGTGGCCAACACGATGTCGTGGGCGATCGACATCGGCGCCGCGGTGCGCCGGGCCCGGGCTGCCCACGACGACCCGGTCGGGGCGACCTGTGCGGCGACCGGCGGCCGGGAGCTGTACCGGGGCAAGATCGTCGACGTCGAGCGCCGCACCACCGGCGGGTTCCTCCGGGGGCGGGCCCGGCTCGACGGCCTGGACGGCTCGGCCGGACGTTCGGTGACGCTCGAGTTCCAGAACGAGTGGCTCGTGGCCGAGCTCGACGGCACACCGATCGCCACCGTGCCCCACCTCATCTGCCTCCTCGATTCGGTGTCCGGCGAGGCGGTGGGAACCGAGACCGCACGCTACGGGCAGCGGGTCGCCCTGATCGGTATCTCCGCTCCCGAGCTGTTCACGAGCGACGCCGGCCTCCGCTACGTCGGCCCCCGGGCGCTGGGCTACGACCTCGATCCGATCGACCCGTGCCGATGACCGCCGGCACACCAGACCGTTCCCCCCGGCGCCGGATCGGCGTCGACGTGGGCGGTACCAACACCGACGCTGCCCTCCTCGAGGGCCGGACCGTTCTCGCTGCGCTGAAGACCCCGACCACCGACGACGTGGTCACGGGGGTGCGGACGGCCCTCGCCGGCGTCGATCACACCGACGTGGGCGCCGTCATCGTCGGCACCACGCACTTCACCAACGCCGTGGTTCAGCGACGCCATCTCAACCGGGTCGGGTTCCTCCGGATCGGTCTCCCGTCGGGGGCGAGCCTTCCGCCGCTCGTCGGGTGGCCACACGATCTGGCTGGCGACATCGAGGGAGCGTCGATCCTGGTCAGGGGCGGCATCGAGTTCGACGGTCGCCCGTTCGAGGAGCTCGACGAGGCGGCCGTCATCGACGCGGCCGCCCGGTTCGAAGCGGCAGGGCTCGACGCCATCGTGGTCGCCGGTGCATTCTCCCCGGTCGATCCCCGCCAGGAGGACCGGGCCGCCGAACTGCTCGTCGAGCACCACCCGGCCGCCCGCGTCACCCCCTCCCATCGGCTCGGTCGGCTCGGGCTGCTCGAACGGGAGAACGCGGCCGGGCTCAACGCCTGTCTGCTCGACCTGGCCGCAGCCACCATCGACGCCTTCCGGACCGCGCTCGGCGATGCCGGCTTCGGGGCGGACACCCGCCTGTACCTCACCCAGAACGACGGGACCCTCCTCGACCTCGACGAGGCTGCCCGGTACCCGGTGCTGACGTTCGCCAGCGGGCCCACCAACTCGATGCGAGGCGCCGCCCTCCTCGGCGGCGTGGCCGACGGCCTGGTGGTGGACGTGGGCGGCACCACCGCCGACTTCGGGGCGCTCGCCACGGGCTACCCGCGACAGGCCAACGCCGCGGTGGACGTCGGCGGTGTGCGAACCCTGTTCCAGTTGCCCGACCTCGTCTCGATCGGACTCGGCGGTGGCACCCGCATCCACCGGGAACCGCTGCGGATCGGGCCCGACAGCGTCGGTCAACGCCTCCTCGACGAGGCGCTGTCGTTCGGCGGTGCGACCATCACCCTCACCGACGTGGCGCTCGCCGCCGGCCGTCTGGTCATCGACGGTGCCCGACCGCCAGCCATCGACGACGCCGAGACAGTGCTCGCGATGGCGTCGGCGATGATCGCCGACAACGCCGACCGCATGAAGCTCACGGCCGACCCGGTGCCGCTGGTGGCTGTCGGCGGCGGCGCGTTCGCCGTCGACGACCAGCTACCGGGCATCGCCGAGGTGATCCGACCGACCCACGGCGACACCGCCAACGCCGTCGGCGCAGCGCTCGCCGAGGTCAGCGGCGAGACCGACCAGGTCTTCCGCGACCTCGGTCGCGACGCCGCCCTCGAGACTGCCGTCGAGCTGGCGGGGGAGCGGGCCGTCGCCGCCGGCGCCGACCCCGCCACCCTCACCACGATCGAGCTCGAAGACCTCCCCCTCGCCTACCTCCCGGGCGACGCCCGCCGGGTCCGCGCCCGCGTCGTCGGCGAGCTCGGCCTCTGAACCCACCGATCGCGGGCGAGAGGCGTCAGTGGTGATCGTTTTCGCCCGCGATCGCAGTGGGTCGGCGGCGCGCCGGGGTGACGCTGGTGGGCGTCACGGGCCGAAGAGGTCGAGGGCGACGGCGGCGATGCGATCATCGTCGTCGAGAAAGAGGTGGACGCCGAACCAGGCGATGCAGCTGTCGATGCCGACCGGCTCGACGTTGACCTGGCGAAGGCCGTCGAGCTCGGCCGGCCACGCCACCGGTGGGCCAGCACAGTGCGGGATCGGACCGGTCGTGAACCGGAGGTTCGGCTGTTCGAGCTGATCGAGCGGATTGAACGGCCCGGCGAACCCGCCGAAGCCACTCTCGGCGTCGGCCGTCCACGCCTCCCGTTCGGCGAGCTGGCCCGGGCTGGCGGTGGCGTACGGCTCGGCACCGAGGAGGAGCGTCACGTCGTCGGCGAGCGGTACGCCATCGATGCTGCCACCGCTGCCACCCCGGGCGAAGTCGACCAGGGCCTGCGCCGCTGCCTGGTCGGTTGCCGATGGCAGCGCCGGTACCGAGGCATCGCCGTCGGGGTCGTCGTCGATGGTGAACGGCACCCGGAGGGTGTCGGGGTCATCGGCGCCGCCCTGAGCGGTCAGGACGAGGGTGTAGCGACCAGCGGCGAGGCCGTCGGCCCGGACGGCGAAGGTGCCCCACGCCTCGGCCCAGTCGGTCGTTCCCACGCCGTACTCGGTGGTGGCCGCCGTGCCGAGGAAGTCGCTCCCGGAGTACACCGCCTCCACAGCAGCGCCCGACGGATCCTCGATCGACACGCCGAGGGTCGCCTCGAACGGGCGGGCGATACCCCTGACGGCGACCGACCCGGCACCGGTGGTCACCGGCGAGGTGAGCACCACGCCCGCTCCCGACGGCGGTGGCGAGCCATCGCCGAGCTCGAGGTCGATCACGGCCACCCCCCGATCGGGGAGCCCGGTCACGGTGACCCCGTCGACATGGCGTGGGGTGACCAGATCCAGGGAGCGGTCGACGGACCGGACGACGTAGACCTGCTCGTCGTCGGTCGCCGTCGGCCACGCCGAGGAGACGGCGCCGAGATCGAGCGAGGCCCCCTGCCCGCCGCTCATCGTGACGACGACGTCGGGCAGCCCGGCGGCCGGCCCGATGCTGCCAGGCAGCTCGTACCACTCGAAGGGGGCCCGACCGGCGCCGAAGGTGACGACGACCCGGAGGCAGTCGTCGGTCACCCGGCCGGCGTCGAGACCATAGACGTGGCCGTCGGCGAGGCCGGCGCCGGTCTCGATTGGCTCGAAGCCACCAGCGCAGGCCGGGACCTCGGCCAGGGTGACCGGCAGTGACTCGGGCAGCGGCTCGGTGAAGGCAGCGTTGACCCAGCCCGACGGGGGCCGTCCGGTGTCCCGCTCCACGGTGGTGACGGCCACGGGATGAACCAGCTCCACCTCGATCCAGCGGCCGCCGTCGGCCGCCGTCTCCGTCTGTCCCGTCGCAATCAGGCCGGTGTAGGTGGCGGGCAGCTTGGCCAGGAGGTCGGCGCCCGGTTCGGGGTCGAGCCGGACGTTGAGGAACGGATCGTCGGTGTCGGCGACCACCAGGGCCGTGGCCACCCGGCGCCGCTCCCGGGGCGACACCTCGCCGTCGCCGGTCGGCGGGGCCCCGTCCGCGGTGCCGGTCGTTGCCGGGTCGGCGGTCGTCGCTGGTGAGCCGTCGCTGCCGCGGTTGGACGTGTCGTCGGTCGACGTCTCGGCCGGGCCGGTTTCGAGCCCGGTGCCGTCGTCGCCCCGGGTGAGGCCGATGGCGGCGACCGCACCGGCGGTCACGACCGCGGCCGCGGCGATGGCCAGGACCGGTCGACGTGGACCGCGGGCCCGTCGATGATCGAGCTGGGTCATGGGATCGACTGTGGGGCGACCGAGGGAGGGGTTCACGTCGCGGGCAGCCCGCTCGCTCAGGTCCCGGAAGGCGGCACGGAGTCGTTCGTCGGGGTTCATCGTGCGTCTCCTTCGAGCTTCTCGGCCAGCGCGGCCCGTCCGCGGTGCAGGTGGACCTTCGCCGTGCTCTCGGCACAGTCGAGGATCTCGGCGATCTCGGCCACCGGGAGATCCTCCAGGTAGTGGAGGGCGACAGCGGCTCGCTGCTTGCCCGGGAGGGACCGCACGGCGGCCCAGACGTCGTCGTGCACGGCCGGCGCCGGGGCGAGCGTCGGCACCCGCTCGGCGCCGAGGCGGAGCTTGGCCTTCACCTCGGCGGTCGCCCGCCGTCGGGCCGACAGCGCCTGGTTGATGGTGACCCGGCGGAGCCACGCCCCCGGCTTGTCGTAGGTCGAGACGGTGTCCCACCGCTGGTACGCCTTGATGAGCGCGTCCTGGGCGATGTCCTCGGCCTGGACATGGCTGCCCGTGACGGCAGCGGCGAGCGCCGCCATCGCCGGCAGCTCACGGTGGTAGAACGCCTGGTAGGAGCCGTTCGCCGGTGGCGGTGCCGTCATGGTGTCGAGTTCCCCATGCACACCCACCACACCATCGAGGGCGCCGCGAGGTTTACCGACCGGGCATCATCGTTCGACGGGAGCCCAGGGTTCGATCTCGCTACCGTTGGACGATGACGCAGAGGGATGGCCAGAACGCTACCGATGCCCGGGCGGTGGGCGGACGATTCGAGGACGACGGGCTGCTGCGGGGCGCGACCAGGTTCCTGCGCGACCTCGATCGGCGCGACTGCGTCCATGCCGTGTTCGTGCGGAGCCCGGTGGCGGCCGGACGGGTCCGGGCGATCGACGGCTCGGGGGCGGCGACGGCCCCCGGGTTCGTCGCGGTCGTCACCGGCGACGAGCTCGGTCTGGAGCCGTTCACCTACTACGAGCCGGTCGGCGACGAGGTCGCTCGCCCGCCCCTCGCGACCGATCGGGTTCGCATGGTGGGGGAGTTGCTCGCCGTCGTCGTCGCGACGAGCGCAGCGGCTGCGGTCGACGCCGCGGAGCTGGTCGAGGTCGACATCGAGATCGACGACGGCGTGGTGGTCGACCCGAGGCGGGCGGCCGACGACGATGCCCCGAGTCTCTTCGACCGGCCCGACCGGAATGTGGTGATCCGCTACGACCGGGGTCGCATCGACGACCTGTTCGACCTCGCCGCCCACGTGGAGCGGGGCTCGTACCCCAACCAGCGGCTGGCGTCGGCTCCGATGGAGCCCTGCGCCGCCATCGTCCGGCCCGTCGACTCGGCCGATGGCCACCGGGGGCTCGACGTGTGGGCCACCGGTCAGGGCGTGCACACCATCCGGGCCGAGCTCGCCCGATTCCTCGGGCTCGACCCCGCACTGCTCCGGGTCCGATCGCCGGCGGTCGGCGGCGGATTCGGCGGCCGTCACTCGGCCCCGATCGAGATCCTCGTGCTGGCCGCCGTCGCCCGCCACCTCGATCGTCCCATCGCCTGGGAGGCGACCCGCACCGAGAACCTCCTGTCGATGGTCCACGGTCGGGCCCAGGATCACGCCGTGGAGCTCGGGTTCGACGACGGCGGGCACATCGTGGGGCTCCGGGTCCACAACCTCGCCGACTGCGGCGCCTATCCCCACTTCGGGCCGCTGATGCCGTTCATGAGCCGGAAGCTGTCGTGCGGGCCGTACCGGATCCCGAGGGTCGACTACTCGTGGACCGCGGTGGCGACCAGCACGAACCCGGTGGGGCCCTACCGCGGCGCGGGGCAGCCGGAGGTCACGAACGGCCTCGAGCGCACGATCGAGAACGCGGCGCGCGCGCTCGGCCTCGACCCGCTCGAGCTCCGCCGCCGGAACCTCGTCGGCCCCGACGAGATGCCCTACACCACGGCGACCGGGCTCACCTACGACAGCGGCGCCTACGCCGCCGCCCTCGACCGGGCGGCCGAGCTCATCGGGTACGACGGCGTTCGGGCCGAACAGGCCGACCGTCGCCGCCGGGGCGACACGATCGCCGTCGGGGTCGGGTTCGCCTGCTACGTGTCGGCGGTGGACACGAGCAGCGAGCACGGCGCGGTCGAGGTGGGCGACGACGGCCGCATCGGGGTCCGCTGCGGCACCTTCTCCCATGGTCAGGCCCACCGCACCACGATCGCCACCGTGGTCGCCGGCATCCTCGGCGTCACCGCCCAGGAGATCCGCTACGACGACGGCGACTCCGATGCGCTCGACCACGGGCACGGCACCGGCGGATCCCGGTCGGCGATGATGGCTGGTGGCGCCGCCCGGCTGGCGGCCGAGGTCGTGCTCGACCGAGCCCGGGCCGTGGCCGCCACGCTCCTCGAAGCCGACCCGGCCGACATCGTGCCGCTGCACACCGCCGACGGCGCGCCGGGCCTCGGTGTCGTGGGGGTACCGGCATCCACCGTCGGGTGGGACTCATTGGCCCGGGCGGCGTCGGCCGCCGGCGAGCCCCTCGCTGCGGCGATCGACTACGAGGTCGACGCCATGGCCCACCCCTCGGGGGCCCACGCCTCGATCGTCGAGGTCGACACCGAGACCGGGGACGTTCGGCTGCGGAGCCACGTCGCCGTGGACGACTGCGGGGTGGTGCTCAATCGGCCGGTCGTCGAAGGGCAGCAGCACGGGGGCGCAGCGGCGGGGATCGCCCAGGCCCTGTTCGAGGAGATCGCCTACGACGAGCGGGGCAACCCCCGCTCCGTCACCTTCGCCGACTACCTGATGCCGTCGGCGGCGGACCTGCCACCGATCGGCACCGCCACCATGGACATCGCCAGCCCGGTCTCGGTCACCGGGGCCAAGGGCATCGGCGAGAACGGGGCGATCGCCGCCCCGACCTCGGTGCAGAACGCGGTGGTCGACGCCCTCGCCCACCTCGGCGTCACCCACGTCGACCTCCCCCTGCGACCGGAGCGGGTGTGGCGTGCCATCGGGGCGGCCGGGCCGCGTCAGTGACTGAAGGCGAAGCCGTCGTAGTCGAGCTCGGCGCACCGACGGAGGTGGTCGAGGTACGCGTCGCTGTTGGGGTAGTTCAGGAGCTGGCGCCGCTTGCCCGGCACGTTGGCCCCCATGTACCAGGAGTCGGCCTTCCCGAACAGGGTGCTGTCGGCCAGTTCGGCCAGGTGGGCGGTCCATCGGGGCCCGGTCCCGGGCTCGGCGTCGATCCGGGTGAACCCGTCGGCCCGGGCGTGGTCGAGCAGGTCCACCACCCAGTCGCCCTGGATCTCGGCGCACACCGGCCCGTTGCAGAACGCGGTGGCGCTCTGCGGTCCATAGAGGATGAGCATGTTGGCGAACCCGGCCACGGCCACGCCGAGGTGGGTGTCGACACCGTCCGACCACTCGTCGGCCAGCGAGCGACCGAGCTCGTTGCGGATGTCGATCGCGGTCAGCCCGCCCGTGTTGGCATCGAAACCGGTGGCGAGCACCAGCACGTCGAGGTCGACGCTGGCCTCGGTGGTGCGAACCCCGGTGGGGGTGATCGTCTCGATCGGGGTCGCCCGCAGGTCCACGAGCGACACGTTCGGCTGGTTGAAGCACTCGAAGTAGCCCTGTTCCAGCGAGGGCCGCTTCGTGCCGAACGGGTAGGGAGGCTCGGTGGGAGCCAGCACCTCGGCCACCGCCGGATCGTCGACCCGGCCCCGGACCTTGTCCCGCCAGAATTCGTAGGCGGTCCGGTTGGCCGCCTCGTCGGTGAGGATGTCCTTGAACGTGCCGACCCAGAAGTGGAAGCCCCCCTTTCGCCACGCCGCCTCGTAGACCTCGCGCCGCTCGGCCTCGGACACCTCGAGGGCCCCGACGTCGAGCCGGTCGATGTCGGCGAAGCTGCCGGGGGGACCGTTCCGCCGTTCGAACATCTCCGGGTAGCCGGCCTTGGCCTCGGCCTGCTCGTCAGGGTCGAGCCGACGCTGTTCCATCGGGATCGCGGTCACCGGCGACCGTTGGAACACGGTCAGCTCCGCCGCGTCCTTCGCCGCCTCCTGCACCACCTGCACCCCGCTGGCCCCGGTACCGATCACCCCGACCCGCTTCTGTGTGAACGTCACGCCGTCGGCGGGCCAGCGGGCGGTGTGGTGGCAGATGCCGGCGAACGAGTCGAGGCCGGGCAGGTCAGGCACGAACGGCTGCGAGCCGAAGCCGGTGCACAGCAGCAGGTGGCGACACTCGTAGGCCCGATTGTCGGAGGCCCGAAGCGACCAGCGGTGCGTCTCGCCATCGAACCGGGCCGACTCGATCCGCGTCTCCAGGTCGATGTCGGGCCGCAGGTTCCACACCGAATCGACGTGCTCGAAGTAGGCGACGAGCTCGTCGCGGCCCGGGAAGCGCTCCGTCCACACCCAGTCGCGCCAGATCTCGGGGAAGGAGTACTCGTAGTTGGGGACGTGGGAGTCGACGCGGGCCCCGGGATACCGGTTGGCGTACCAGACGCCGCCGAGACCGGCCGACGCCTCGACGAGCCGGACGCTGAAGCCCCGCTGGCGGAGCCGGTGCAGGAGGTAGAGGCCGTTGAACCCGGCTCCGACGACGATGGCGTCGAACGAGCGTCCGTCGGTCACCGTCTGGGGCGGGATTCGTCGCGCTCGAACATGGGGCGATCGTAGCGTCGGCCCCGGTGCGGGTCAGATGACCGCGCCGTCGGGGACCCGGGGGCGAGCTACGATCCGGCTCCGTGCGGTACAGGAGGTCGGCCAGGCTCGTCGCTGCTCTCGCTGCGCTGACCGGTGTCGGCGCCGGGTGCGGGCCGGGTTCGGCCGGCGTCGAGGTCGAGGCGCCGCCGGCCACCGCGGTGGTGACGACCCCCACCCCGACCCCCACCCCGACTCCCACCTCCACGCCAACAACGGCCACGACAGCCGTGCCGATCCGCCCCGATCGAGCGCGGGACGGCGCACCAGGACCGATCATCGTCGACCACCTGGCACCGGCCGATGCGCCCCTCATCGGCGAGCCCGACGAGGGGTTGGTGCTGCGCCTCTCGATCTCGGGCGGGTGGGAGACCCCGAACCCGTTCGACACGGAGCACCTGAGCGTCGAGGACGACGGCCGCGCCGTGCGCGTCCGCGACTCGAGCGTCTTCTCCTCGACCGACGACTACACGAGCCTCCGCCTCGACGACGACGGCGTGGCTGCGCTCCGACGGAGGATCGCCGAATCTGGACTCTACGAGGCACCGGCCGGCGCCTTCGGTGACGACTCGGCGGTGTCGCCCACCGACCGGACCGCCGCCCTCGAGGTCGCTGGCTTCGGACGGATCACGGTCGGTCGGCTCGGTTCGGTCGACGGCTACACCGAGAAGCAGTTCGCGTGGCGGTCGCGGTTCGACGAGCTCCTCGCCGATCTCGTCGATCTCGACTGGGCGGCGGCCCACATCGTGGCGGCCGAGGCCCCCTGGGTTCCCGACTCGATGACCGTTCTGGCGGGTGACATCAGCCAGCGCAGCGGCCTGCCCGCCGATGCGCCGTTCGCGCCGTGGCCACTCGACGTCGCCATCGCGGAGCGGGCCGAAGGGACGACGACGAACCCCTACGACGAGGAGGAGCTGGTGCTCTGCCTCCAGGGCGACGAGGTGGGGCCGGTGTTCGCTCTCCTCACCGGCGTCAACCACGCCTATCTGCGGGTCGACGACGGCGAGCGGTGGGAGCTCAACGTGTGGCCCCACCAGCCGGGCTACCGCCTGGCCAGCGATCCCTGCCCGTGACGGAGCTACGGGCGATCAATGCCCGTTGTCGAACCAGCCCTCGTGGCGGAGCTGGTCCCACACCTTGCGAACCGCGCCGGCGCCAGCGGCGACGACCGTCGACTCGTCGTCGACCACGAGTCGCTCCGACCGCACGACGAAGCGCCCGTCGATCATCACGTCGCGCACACAGCGGCCGTGGCCGTACAACAGGTTGTTCAGCGGCTCCGGGGGCGCTGGCCCGCTCCCCACCAGCAGCCCCGACACGTCGACCGTGATGAGATCGGCCTTCGCCCCCGCCTCGATCCGACCGAGATCGGGCCGCCCGAGCCCGTCGGCGACGTCGAGGGTGGCCGCCCGGATCCCGTCCCAGATCGTCGGCCGGGCGAGCGGACGGGGCGATGCATCGGCGAGGAGGTCGTGGCGGAGCTGGCCGTAGAGCACGGCGAGCTTGATGTTCTCGAGGTGGTCGTTCGAGTGGGTGTCGATCCCCACGTTCGTCCGAACGCCGGCCGCCAGGAACTCCGGCCACGGCTGCCCGCTGGCTCCGGCGCCTCCGCCCGAGGGATTGTGGACGTAGGTGCCGCCGAGATCGGCCAGCAGTGCGGGGTCGTCGTCGAGATCGGCGCCGCTCATGTGGGCCGCCAGCAGGGGAGCATCGTCGAGGTCGAAGTCGTCGAGCCACTCGACCGGCCGCTTGCCCCAGAGCCGTTCGACGGTGTCGGTCTCGTTCTGGCTCTGCGAGAGGTGCAGGTGCAACCCGTTGCCCAGCTCGGCGGCGGCCGATGCGAATGCCGCCATCGTCTCCGGCGTCTGGGTGTCGGTTGCGTGGACGCCCATCTGGGCCAGCAGTCGTCCCTCGCCGGCGCCGTTGTGGCGGCGGCCGAAGGCGAGCCCCTCCTCGATCTCGGCCAGCGTTGCCGGCACCGAATCGAACAGGAGCGAGTCGTCGGTGCGGAACCACACGTCGAACAGCCGACCGATGCCGGGCACCATCGCGCTCGGATAGCCGCGGCCACCCCACGCCTCGGCCACCGCAACGTAGGCCTCGGCCTGGCGGAGGCTGAGCGACATCTCGACCTGGGTCGTGCAGCCGCTGCGGAGCAGCTCGGCCAGATTGTGGGCGGTGACCGCCTCGAGGTCGGCGCCATCGAGCTCCTCGACCAGCTCGAGCGGCCGGGCGTAGCTCCTCCCACCCTCGATGATTCCTCTCGTCGGCGTGCCGCCGGCCACGTGGGTGTGGCCGGAGATGAAGCCGGGAAGGAGCAGCATCCCGGGCGCCTCGACCCGTCGCTCGTCGCCGGGGCGCCGGCCGGGGACGATCTCGGCGACGCGGTCGCCGTCGACCACGACCGAGTGGTCCGACAGCAGCTCGAGCCGGCCGGCCCGATGGGCGAGCACCCAGCTCGGTTCGATCACGGTCGGTCGCTGTCGCATGGGGCGGGCCTCCTCGGGGTGGGCGACCCGATCATCATGGCGCGCCGCTCCGGACCCTTGCCCGCGTCGCCGACCCGACCTACGGTCGGAAGCCGCGCCGCATGGTGCACGCGAACCGTCGACAGGGGATGCCATGAGAACCCGAGCCGCTGTACTCCGCGAGCTGAACCAGCCGTGGAGCGTCGAGGAGATCGAGCTCGACCCGCCGAAGCAGGGTGAGGTGCTCGTCGAGCTCGCCGCATCGGGGATGTGCCACTCCGACGAGCACGCGTACGACGGGCACATCGCCGGGCTGGTCCCCGCGCCGCCGATGATCGGTGGGCACGAGGGCGCCGGTGTGGTGCAGGAGGTCGGCCCCGGCGTCGACTGGCTCGCCCCGGGCGATCACGTCATCTTCGGCTTCATCCCCGCCTGTGGCCGGTGCCCGTCCTGCGCCGACGGTCACTCGAACCTGTGCGACGCGGCGGCCACGTTCACCGAGGGCACCCAGATCCTCGACGGCACCTCCCGTCATCACACCCTCGACGGCAAGGACCTCGGTCTCATGTGCCTTCTCGGCACGTTCGCCGAGCACACCGTGGTCAACGAGGCGAGCTGCATCAAGATCGACGAGGATTGGCCGCTCGACAAGGCCTGCCTGCTCGGCTGTGGCGTGGTCACCGGTTGGGGATCGGCGGTCTACACGGCAGGGGTGGAGCCCGGTGACTACGTCGCCGTGGTCGGCGCCGGTGGCATCGGGTCGAACGCGGTCCAGGGCGCAGCGATGGCCGGCGCCCGGGTGGTGGCGGCCATCGATCCCGTGGCCATGAAGCGGGAGAAGGCGATGGAGTTCGGGGCCACCCACACCTTCTCCTCCATCGAGGAGGCGATGGGGTCGCTCAGCGATACCACCTGGGACCGGGGCTACGACAAGGTCATCATGACCATGGGAACCGGCGATGGCGACACGCTCGGCCAGGCGTTCGAGCTCGGTGGCAAGCGGGCGAAGATCGTCGTGACCAACCTCCACTCCACGGCGGAAGCCAACATCTCCGTGCCGGGGATCATGCTGACGATGTTCGAGAAGCAGATCGTGGGGTCGCTGTTCGGCTCGGCCAACATCCGCAAGGACATCCCCCGACTCTTCGAGCTGTACCTGCAGGGCCAGCTCAAGCTCGACGAGCTGATCACGAAGACCTACACCCTCGACGAGATCAACGAGGGCTACCAGGCCATGCGGGACGGGGAGAACATCCGGGGCGTCATCCTGTTCGACTGATGGCGGAGCCACTCCCGCACGATGTGTCTGGCACCGGCGTGCGGGAGTGTCAGCCGAACGCTCCCTCGGTTCGGAGGGCGTCGATGTCGTCCCACGTGAAGCCGTGCTCGAGGAGGACCTCCTCGGTGTGCTGGCCGAGCTCGGGGGCCACGGCCCCCGGGTCGAGCGGGGTGGCCGACATCCGGATCGGCGTGCCGATCACGGTGCGGGCCCCATCGGGGTGCTCCACCCGCCGCAGGTAGCCGTTCTCGAACAGCGACGGCTCCTGGGCGATGGCCTCGTAGTCGCGCACGAGTCCGTAGCGCACGCCGACCTCGTCGAGGATCTGCTCCCAGGCCGCCACCGTCTTCGAGGGGAACACCTCGTCGATGATGGCCACCAGCTCGGCTCTCGCGTCGGCGGTGAGCATCAGGGCGCCGAAGCGCTCGTCGTCGGCGAGGTCCGGCCGACCCAGCGCCTGGGCGAACCGCGGCCAGTCGGGGCCGGTGCCACTCAACACGTGGATCCAACCGTCGGACGCCTCGACGGTGTGGAGGAGCGACCGGATGATCGGATGGCCGGAGTGGTGCCGATCGGGGTTTCGGCCGGTGAGGAGGGTGTAGGTGAGCTCCGATGCCTGGGCGTAGACCATGCCGCCCACCAGCGACACGTCGACCCGCTGGCCCTCACCGGTCCTCTCCCGGTGCAACAGCGCGGCGAGTATCCCGGCCACCATGTTCTGGCAGCCGACGTGGTCGGCGATGACCGCACCGTTGATGATCGGCGGGCCACCGTCGATCCGGGTGGCGAACATCAGGCCACCCTCGGACTGGCCCGTCATGTCGGCCCCCTCCCTCGTCGCCCGATCACCGGCCGGGCCGAAGCTGGAACCGGTGGCGTAGATCAGGCGGGGATTGATCGCCGCCAGCTCCTCGAACGACAGGCCCCACCCCTCCATCGTGCCGGGAACGAAGTTGTGGATCAGCACATCGGCCGATTCGACCAGCCGCTCCAGGGCCCGCTTCCCGCCGGGGGTTCGCAGATCGAGCGTCACCGATCGCTTCCCTCGATTGCAGGCCTCGTAGAACGGGCTGCGGCCGTCGTCGTCCGAGACCTGGATGACCCGACCCAGGTCGCCGATGCCCGGGAGCTCGACCTTCACCACCGCGGCGCCCATGTCGTGCAGGGTCGCCGCAGCCTGCGGACCCTGCACCAGGACCGCGAGGTCGAGCACGGAGTAACCGTCGAGTGCGCCCATCGTGGGATCGTATTCCGCCGCGCCGGAGGGATCGAGCGGCGGGTGTCCGACGTCGGCTCGCCGCGCCGGTTGATTCGATCCTCGCGGCGGGCCATGCTTGGACCGTGTCGATAGCGCGAACTCCCTGTATCTCGTGAACCTGGCGTCGATCATCGAAGCACACGCCGTCGACGCGCTGGCGATCGTCGACGGCGACCAGAAGATCACCTACGGCGAGCTGCGCGAACGCGTCGCAGCCCTGCGAGCGGCCCTGGCCAGCCAGGGGATCGGTCCGGACTCCCGGGTGGCGATGGTCGCCGGCAACGAACCGGCCTTCGTCGTCGGCGCGCTCGCCACGCTCGGCGTGGGGGCCATCGTCGCCCCGGTCCTGCCGACGAGCCCATTGCCCGAGCTGCAGGGCAAGCTCGGCGCGGTCGCACCGTCGCTGGTCATCACCGGCGAGGCCGGCGGCTGGCTCGCCGCCGATCCGTCCGTGATCGACACCCCCGTCCTCGACATCGGCAGCGTGCAGCCCGGAGCGTCGCCGCCCCCGATCGAGGAGCGGTCCGACGACGACATCGCGTTGCTCATGCTCACCAGCGGTGTCTCGAGCGATGCCAAGGTGGCGATGCTCAGCCACGGCAACCTCGGCTGGGTCCACGAGATCCTCGTCGAAGGTGAGGATGCCCGCCTCCACGACGCCGACATCGTCCTCGGCGCCTTGCCCTTCGTGCACATCTATGGGCTCAACGTGGTCCTGCTGCCGTCGCTGCGGATCGGGGCCACCGTGGTGCTCCAACGGCGCTTCGAGGCGGCTCGGAGCCTCGAGCTGATCCGTGAGCATCAGGTCACCGTCATCGCCGGCGCCCCGCCGATGTGGCAGCAGTGGGCAGAACTGGATGCGCCGGCCGATGCCCTGTCGACGGTGACCTACGCCGGGTCGGGCGCGGCCTCGCTCCCCGCCGACGTCTTCGCCGCCGTGGAAGCCAAGTACGGCGTCCGCATCGCCGAGGGCTATGGCCTCACCGAGACCTCGCCGGCCGTCACCACCAGTCGGGACGGGATCCGGCCCACGTCGGTCGGCCGGCCCCTCCCCGGGGTCGAGGTGGTGCTGGTGGAGGAGGACGGCAGCCCGGTCGACACCGGCGACCGGGGCGAGATCGTCATCCGCGGACCGGGCGTCTTCAAGGGGTACCTCAATGCCCCGGAGCTCACCGCCGCGGTCTTGACCGACGACGGCTGGCTCTGGACCGGCGACATGGGCGTCTTCGACGACGACGGCTACCTCTACATCGTCGACCGGATCAAGGACGTGATCATCGTCTCCGGCTTCAACGTCTACCCGGCGGAGGTCGAGGCCGTGCTCGAGGACCACCCCGACGTCGTCGACGCCGTCGTGGTCGGCGCGCCCCATGCCGAGACCGGCGAGACCGTCATCGCCCACGTCATCGGTGACGTGTCGAGCGACGACCTGGATACGTTCGTCCGGGGCCGGCTCAGTCGCTACAAGTGCCCAACCGAGTTCCACCTCGTCGACGTGCTCCCGGTCGCGGCGACAGGAAAGCCCATACGAAGAGAGCTCCGATGACCGCTCCACCCGCATTCCGTTTCGAGACGGCCCCCGACCTGCCCGGATCCGACAGGTTCACCCGGGGCCTCCTCGCTGGCCTCCGACAGCTCGTGTACCGCCTGTGGGACGTGACCGTCGAAGGCGTGGAGAACGTACCCCTCGACGGTCCGGCGATCATCGCCCCGAACCATCTCTCGTTCTGTGACTCGGTCTTCGTGCCCGCCGCCCTCCCTCGCCGGGCGTGGGCGATCGGCAAGGGCGAGTACATGAACGACTGGAAGACCAAGCACCTCTTCCCCGCGATGGGCATGATCCCGGTCGACCGTTCGGGGGGTGTGGCGGCGAAGGCGGCGCTCGACACCGCAGCGAAGGTCCTCGACGGCGGCCACCTCTTCATGATCTATCCGGAGGGCACGCGGTCTCGCTCGGGGAATCTCCACAAGGGCCGCACCGGTGCCGCCCGCCTCGCGGCGATGTGCGACGCACCGATCATCCCCGTCGGCCACGCCGGCACGGTGGCGATCCAGCCGCCCGACCAGTTCCTCATGAAGATCAATCTGCCGTGCACCATCCGGTTCGGCGAGCCGCTCCGCATCGAGGACTTCGGTGATCGGGCCGATCCCCGGGTGTACCGGTCCATGACCGACGCGGTGATGTTCCAGATCAGCCAGCTCTCCGGCCAGGCGTACGTCGACACCTACGCTGGCGGGACACCCGAGCAGACGAAGGTTGCGCCACCGTCGCCGCCGTCGACCCCGACGCCGTCGATCCCCACCGGGAGGCCGACGATCACCAGGCCGGCCGTGGTGGTCGACGAGGGGGTAGCGGTCGCATCTTCGGCAGCGGGACCCGCAGCGGGCTGAACCTGCACTACCCTGCCAGCGGGGCTCTAGGCGCGTACGGCGACGATGCCGGTGCGAGGGTGATATCGAATGAACTCGTTGCGGCAGGTCGAGTTGGATGAAGGCGTGGCCGTCGGGCATGGCTCGTTCGCCGAGCCCGTCGTGTCGGTGTCGCTCGGCGGGCGTTACGAGCTCGGCCGCCTCCTCCGGAGCGGCCCGGACGGCGTGACCTACCTGGCTGCCGACCACGTCGGTGGGCGCGATGTCGAGATCACGGTCCTGGACCCCCAGTCGGCCGACGATCGTGCCGCGATCCGGCGGGCGGAGGCCACGGTGTGGGTCGCGGAGCGCCTGATCCATCCGAACGTTCGGCGAACGCTCGACTGGGGAACCGACGAGCACCGCTTCTACCTGGTGCGGGAGTCGGTGCAGGGTCAGACCCTGGACGAGTTGCTCGCCGTGGAGGGTGAGCTCCCGGCGACGCGAGCTGCTCGCATCGGTGCCGATGTGGCGGCAGCACTGGCCGCTGCCCATGGCGCAGGTGTGCATCACGGCCGACTCGACGCCGGCGCGATCGTGGTCACCACGGCTGGCCTGGTGAAGGTCGACGGTTTCGGGTCGACCCCGGCCGTCGGGCCCACCGGACCTGGCGACGATCTCCGCCAGCTCGGCGCCGTCCTGCGAGCCATGATCGCCGACGAGGATTTGGTCGAGGTCGAGGAGCCGGAGGTGCTCGACGCGCTCTATGTCGACGATGCCCCGGCCGGCGGCCGCGTCGCCTCGCTCGGCGACATCGTCGACCGGCTGACCAACGATGACCGGGGCCTGGGCTATCGCTCCGCCGAGGCAGCCGAAGCCGATCTGCGGGGCTACCGCGAGACACCTCCGGTGCCGGCGTCGACGCCACTCGCACCCCCGCCACTCGCACCCCCGCCACTCGGGGCGTCCGCCGCCGTCGAGCCGTCACCTCCGCCGGTGGGCCCGGCGCTCGTCGAGCCGTCTCGGCCCCACGGAACCGTCGATGTCGAGCCGTCCCCTGCGCTGGTGGGCTCAGCGCTGCCAGCGCCCCAACCGGTCGGAGCGCCTGCTGCTGCCGATCCGCCGCCACCGCTCGTCGACCAGATCCGGCCGCTCCTCGACGGGACGGGCAGCGCCACTCCCTCGGCGCGGACCAGCTCCGGCGGCCCGCCGATCGAGCAACCCGACAGCCTCACCAACAGTCCCCTGTTCCTCGTCGGCCTCGCCGGGGCGCTGATCGTGATGATCTCGCTCGCGATCTATGTCGCGAACGCGGTGTCGGGATCGGCGAGCGAGCCCCCCGACGCGGTCGCCGTTCCCACGGTGATCGGCGATCCGAGCGACGTCGCGATCGAGCGGCTGGTCGCCGCCGGGTTCGTGGTGGAGGAGGTGCTGGTCGAGACCGACGAACACGAAGCGGGCACGGTGTTCGCCCAGGATCCCCCGCCCCGCTCGGGTCTGGTGCCCGGCCAGACGATCACGGTCTCGATCGCTCGGGCGCTTGCCGTCGTTGTGGTGCCCGACGTCGTCGACGAGCCCCGCACCGAGGCGATCGATGTGCTCACGGCGCTCGGCCTCGATGTGGATCTCCGACGCGAACCCAGCGATGTGATCGAGTTCGACCGGGTCATCTCCCAGTCGCTGCGGCCCGGCGACGAGGTCGGCGAGGGCGTCGAGATCACGGTCGTGGTGTCCACCGGGCCGGAGCGTCTCCCCGTTCCCGATCTCGCGGGGCTCCCGGTCGCCGAGGCGACAGCCGTCCTCGAGGAGCAGAACCTCGACAACGTCCGTTGGGAGTACGAACCGAGCGACGAGGTGCCCGAGGACACGATCGTCCGGACCGAGCCCGCTGCTGGCACCCAGATCGAGCTGACCGCTCCGATCACGGTGTTCGTCTCGACGGGCAACAACAACTTCGTCCCCGGGGTGGTCGGGCTCGACCGGGACCAGGCGGAACGCCTGCTCCGCGACAGTGGGTTCAAGCCCCAGGTCGAGTCGGTCACCGTCGATGGCGACTCGGGGCTCGTCGGCTACGTGGTGGCCCAGGGTCCGGACACGGGCACGCTCCAGCCGATCGGCTCCAACGTGTGGATCCAGGTCGGCAAGGAGGACAAGAGTCTCATCGATCGGCTCCTCGGCGGCGATGGTGGTGACGACGACAACCGCCGGGGCAACCGGCGCCGTGGCCGCGGCGATCGCGACGACGACTGACGCCACCGCGGGACGGGGCGCATCGCTCAGGGGCAGTCGAGATCGCGGCGGTCGAACAGCAGGAGGCCGGCGACACCGGTGACCGCGGCGATAGCACAGAGCACCGCGATCGAGAGCAGGCTCTGATCCCCACCGGGGAGGTGGGTCACATGCCGTATCGGCGAGAGGTTCAACAGCGCATCCGGTAGTCGGAGCAGCTCGCCGAACAGGAAGACGACGACGGCGAGGGTGAACACCGCCCAAGCCCCGAACGCGAACCGCTGGGCCCAGCCGTAGAGCAGCAGCCCGATGCCGGCCACCGCCCAGAGCGCCGGCACGCGAGCCAACGCGGCGGCGACCGTGCTGGTCGGATCGGTCAGCTCGCCGACGACGAGGCCGTCGGCGACGGTCAGCGCCAGACCCGCCGCCGCCATGAACACCGGCGCCGCTAGCGCGACCAGGAGCAGGTGGCTCGACAGCCAGGCCCTCCGGGAGATGGCACAGGCCAGCACCGGCTCGGCCCGACCGGTGGTCTCCTCCGACCGCGGCCGGAGCAACGCCTGGATGACGCCGGCCGAGGCGATGAGGGCCACCATCGACAGGACGACCGTGATGAACCCGTCGCGCAGCGCATCGCCCGACATGCCCAGCGACTCGAGCATGTCCCGCATCGACTCGTTCTCCTCGATGAAGTCGTCGATCGAGCTGATGACCGCGCCGTAGACCCCGCCGAGGAAGGCGACCCCCGCTGTCCACCAGAGCAGCGTCGATCGTTGCAGCCGCCACGCGAAGCCAAGCGGTGTCCCCAGCGTCGGCCCTGCGATCGGACGCCCGGGCCGCTGGTCGATCAGCCCGGCTCCGACATCGCGGCGACCGGCCAGGTTCACCGCGGCTCCCGTCCCGATCGCGGTGGCGGCGAGCGCTGCAGCCACCGGCCAGCCGGCCGTCTGGCCGAACGGGTCGATCGCCTGGACCCAGCCCATCGGCGAGAGCAGCGACAACCAGTCGTCGCGGACGTCGCCGACCGCCCGGAAGGCGAACGCCGCCGCCAGCGTTGCGAGCGATGCCCCGGTGACGGCGCGGCCGTACTCGAAGACCTGGGCCCAAACCAGGGCCACTGCGGCGAAGATCAGTCCGCACAACCCGAGGGTCGAGCCGTACAGCAGCGACGAGGCCGCCGCCTGGCCGTCGGCGACGAACACCAGCGTCGTGCCGACGACGACGGCGAGGTTGGCCACGACCGCCACGATCGCAACCGCTGCCAACGAGCTCCACGGACCCACCGCGGCCGCCCGTACCAGCTCCGCCCGGCCGGTCTCCTCCTCGGCCCGGGTGTGGCGGACCACCAGGAGGATGTTCATCAACCCCACGATCACGAGCGCGAAGGCGCCGATCTCGAACGCGAAGCGCCCGCCGAACGTGTCGAGCGCATCGGGTGGGCCCTGGAGGGCGATCGACGCGCCGTTCGTCTCGAGCAGCGCTGCCTGCTGGGCCAGCACCTGCGACGCCGGCACCCCCTGGGTCTCCGCTTCGGCTTCGATGATCGCCCGCACCGACGGCGGTGTGATGGCCACCAGCACGAAGATCCCGACGAGCCAGAGCGACAGCTTGAGGCGGTCGACCCGGGCGATGAGCCGTACCAGTCCGGCGGTGCCGGCGAATCGGTCCCCGCTCATCGACCGTCCACCTCGTAGTGCCGCATGAACAGCTCCTCGAGCGTCGGCGGTTGGCTCTCGATCGCCTCGATCCCCAGCTCGGCCAGCCGGTTCATCACCGATGCGAGCTGCGAGTTGTCGACCGAGAAGGTCGCGTGGTGGTCGGACCTGGTGGCGAAGGCGGACACGCCGTCGAGCGCGGCGATCGGCTCGATCGGCTTCTCGGTGGTCGCCTCCACCGACGTCCTCGTGAGGTGTCGGAGCTCGGCCAGCGTCCCCGCCTCCACGGTGCGCCCCTCCCTGATGATGGTGACTCGATCGCACAGCGACTCGACCTCGGCCAGGATGTGGCTCGACAGCAGTACCGTCCGCCCGTTGGTGAGCATCTCCCCGATGACTCGCTGGAACTCGGTCTCCATCAGGGGATCGAGCCCGGACGTGGGCTCGTCGAACACGAACAGCTCGGCGTTCGATGCCAGCGCTGCGACCAGAGCGACCTTCTGGCGGTTCCCCTTCGAGTAGGTCCGTCCCTTCTTCGTCGGATCGAGGTCGAAGCGCTCGATCATCTCGGCGCGGCGTTTCGGATCGAGCCCGCCGCCGAGCCTGCCGAGCAGGTCGATCGTCTCACCGCCAGACAGCGACGGCCACAGGTTCACATCGCCGGGAACGTAGGCGATCCGGCGGTGGAGCTCGACCGCATCCGACCACGGATCCTGGCCCAGTACCTGGGCGAGGCCGGCGTCCTGGTGCAACAACCCCATCAGCACCCGGATGGTGGTCGACTTGCCGGAGCCGTTCGGGCCGAGGAACCCCATCACCTGGCCCTGCTCGACCACGAGGTCGAGCCCGTCGAGTGCCTGGGTGACGCCGAACGCCTTGGAGAGGCCCTCGACGTTGATGGCTGGGATCATGCTGACTCCGTTCGCGCAACGGTGGTGTGTCGTGGCGCCCGGCAACCACGAGGCGATCATATTCGCCAGCGTCGGTCCGACAGGATGCACATGCGACGAGGCCCCGTTCGGAAGCGACCGGTGAAGCGAACGGCCCGAACGGGTCCTACGAGACGTCTCGGTTCGGTGACCACTACTGTCTGGGCATGGCCATGACCGCCGACCCCGATGCGAGCACGATCGATCGGGTGGTGGCCCACGCGGTCGCCGAGCTGCACGACCGCCCGGAGCTCGAGCTGAACCTCCGCCGCTACTTCGCCCACGTCGACGACGCCGACCTCGCAAGCAGGCGGGTCGAGGACCTCTTCGGGCTGGCGATCGACCACCTCGAGCTCGCCGCCGCCTGGACCCCGGATTCGGTGGCCGTCAATCTGGCCAACCCCCGCGTCGAGCTCGACGGTTGGCGAAGTGACCACACGGTCCTGCAGGTCGTGGCCGAGGACATCCCGTTCCTCGTCAACTCGGTGACGATGGAGCTCAGCCGGCTCGGGATCGGCATTCACCTCGTCCTCCATCCGATCATCGAGCTCCCCGTCGACGGTGCCGACCCGATCGATCGCCGGTCGCTGTCGCTGATCTGCATGGAGATCGACCGTCAGGCGCAGGACGAGGACCGGGCCCGGATCGCCGAGGATCTGCGGCGGGTCATCGATGACGTGCGCGCCGCTGTTCGCGACTGGCAACCGATGCGGGAACGGATGTGTGAGATCGCCAGCTCGCTCGACCCCTCGGCCATCCCGGTGGACGACGACGAGATAGCGGAGAGCCGTGAGCTCCTCGAGTGGCTGGCCACCGACCACTTCACCTTCATCGGAGCCCGTGACTACGAGCTCACGACGGTGGACGGGCACGAGGTGCTGCGCATCGTGCCGGGTTCCGGTCTCGGGATCCTCGATGGCGAGGAGCACCTCGGTCGGCCCCGGCGGACCGATGATCTGCCGCCCGATGCGCGGTCCCGGGTGCACGAGGTACGTCTCCTCAATCTCACCAAGGCCAGTAGCCGCTCCACCGTGCACCGAGGGTCGTACCTCGACTACGTCGGGATCAAGACGTTCGACGAGAGCGGTCGGGTCTCGGGTGAGCGACGGTTCCTCGGCCTCTTCACCGCTGAGTTGTACACCCGCAGCGTGACCGAGATCCCCAAGGTCCGGAGGACGACCGCCAAGGTGATCGAGGCGGTCGACTACCCGTCCGGTGGTCACGACGAGACGAAGCTGCTGGCGATCCTCGAGCAGTACCCCCGCGACGATCTCCTCCAGATGGAACCGGACGAGTTGCAGGAGATCGCGGTTGCGATCGCCGGTCTCCAGGAGCGGCGTCGAGTCCGGGTCTTCCCCCGGCGGGAGCTGTTCGGACGCTTCCTCACGATCCTCGTCTATCTCCCGCGCGACCGCTACAACACCGGTACCCGGAGTGGCATCGAAGAGCTCCTGGTCGACACGTACGGCGGCTCACTGGCCGAGTGGGACGCCCAGATGTCGGAGTCCGTGCTCGCCCGGCTGCGGTTCGTCCTCCGCCTCGACGGTGAGCCACGTGGTGACACCGCCGACGTCGAGGAGCGGATCGAGGAGCTGATCCACGTCTGGGACGACGACTTCGCCGACGCGCTCAACAGCCGATTCGGCGAGGACACCGCGCTCGATCTCCAGCGACGCTTCGGCGAAGCGTTCACGGTCACGTATCAGAACGCGTTCGAGCCGAGGGTCGCTGCGGCCGACGTCGCCCACCTCGCCGCGCTCGACGAGCCGGGAGCGCTCCGGCTGGGCGCCTACCGACGACCGGGCTACCCGCCGAGCGCGTTCAACCTGAAGGTGTACTCCTGCGGCGAGCGGCTGTCGCTCACGTCGATCATGCCCAGCCTCACGAACCTCGGCGTGACCGTGGTCGACGAGAGCCCCTACGAGGTTCGGCCGGCCGGCCAGGAGCCGGTGTGGATCTACGACTTCGCGCTCGAGTACGGCGCCCTCGGAACCGGTGGCCTCGAACGCGACTTCGCTGCGGTCTCGGCTCTGGTCGAAGAGGCGTTCGCCGCCGTCTGGTCCGGCGCCGTCGAGGATGACGGCTTCAACCAACTGGTGCTGCGGGCCGGGCTGCGACCGGCCGAGGTGGCGGTGATCCGGGCCTATGCGAGGTACCTCCAGCAGATTCGTCTGCCCTACAACACCACGTTCGTCGAGCAGACCCTGGCCGATCACCCCCACATCGTCCGGCTGCTGTTCGACCTGTTCGCCGCGAGGTTCGATCCGGCCCGCCTCGAAGCGGAACGGGCCGACGACGTGGCGGCGATCGAGACCTGCATCATCGAGGCGATCGACGACATCGAGAGCCTCGACCACGACCGGGTGCTCCGCAAGTTCCACAACCTGATCATGGCGACGCTGCGCACCACCTGGGCCCAGCGCACGGTCGTCACCGACGGTCTGGCCGACTCCGCGGTGTACCGGGGCAGCGCCGGTGGCGACAGCCCGCACCTCGGTTTCAAGTTCGACTGCTCCTCGATCGACGAGCTGCCGGCGCCGCGACCAGCCTATGAGATCTTCGTGTACTCGCCCGAGTTCGAGGGGGTCCATCTCCGCGCCGGGGCCGTGGCCCGGGGCGGTCTGCGCTGGTCGGATCGGAGCGAGGACTATCGGACCGAGGTGCTCGGCCTGGTGAAGGCCCAGATCGTCAAGAATGCGGTGATCGTGCCCGTCGGGGCGAAGGGCGGCTTCGTGCTGAAGCGACGATCGGCCGATCCGGGTGAGCTCCGCGAGCAGGTCGCCCACTGCTACCGACGGTTCGTCGCCGGCCTGCTCGACCTGACCGACAACCTGGTCGACGGTGCGGTGGTGCCGCCCGATCGGACGGTGCGCTACGACGACGACGATCCGTACCTGGTCGTCGCCGCCGACAAGGGCACGGCGACGTTCTCCGATCTCGGGAACGAGATCGCGATCGATCGGGGCTTCTGGCTCGGCGACGCGTTCGCGTCCGGCGGGTCGAACGGCTATGACCACAAGGGGATGGGGATCACCGCCAGGGGTGCCTGGGAGTCGGTGAAGCGTCACTTCCACGAGCTGGGCATCGATGTGCAGTCCGAACCGTTCACCGTCGTCGGTGTCGGTGACATGTCGGGCGACGTGTTCGGCAACGGCATGCTCCGGTCGCCCTTCATCCGCCTCGTCGCGGCGTTCGACCACCGTCACATCTTCATCGACCCCGACCCCGATCCGGCCACGTCCTATGCCGAGCGTCGCCGGCTGTTCGAGCTGCCCCAATCGAGCTGGGCCGACTACGACCCGGCCGTGCTGTCCGACGGTGGTGGCGTGTACGAGCGGGCGGCGAAGTCGATCGAGCTGACACCGCAGGCCCGCAAGGCGTTGGGTATCGACCCCGAGGAGCCGGCTTCGATGACCCCCGAGGCGCTGATCGGGGCCGTCCTCCGGGCCCCGGTGGATCTGCTGTGGAACGGCGGCATCGGCACGTATGTGAAGGCCAGCGCCGAGACCGACCTCGAGGTCGGCGACAAGGCCAACGATCGGATCCGGATCGACGCGTCCGACCTCCACTGCGCCGTGGTCGGCGAGGGCGGCAACCTTGGTGTCACCCAGCGGGCCCGGGTGGAGTTCGCCCGCCAGGGCGGGCGGATCTTCACCGACGCGATCGACAACGTCGCCGGCGTCGACTGCTCCGATCACGAGGTCAACATCAAGATCCTGCTCGACCGGGTGGTGGCCGACGGCGATCTCACCGACAAGCAGCGCAACGAGCTCCTCCAGCAGATGACCGACGACGTCGCCCTGCTGGTGCTCGGGAACAGCTTCCGGCAGTCGCTGGCGTTGAGCACCGCCCGGGTGCACGCTGCGAGCCTGGTGGAGGTCCACGCCCGCTACCTCGACGATCTCGAGCAGCAGGGCCAGCTCGACCGGGCGTTGGAGGCGATGCCCGATGGTGAGGAGATGGCCGAACGGCGACTGGCGAACGCCGGTCTCACGACCCCCGAGCTGGCGGTCCTCAGCGCCTACACGAAGAACATGCTGAAGGAGGCCCTGCTCGAATCGGCCGTTCCCGACGACGAGGCGATGACCCCACTGCTCACCGCCTACTTCCCACCCGTGCTGGTCGAGCGGTTCGGCGAACGGATCAGGGCCCACCAGCTCCGGCGGGAGATCATCGCCAACGAGCTCGCGAACCTCGTGGTGGATCGGGCCGGCTCGACGATGGCCTATCGGCTGGCCCAGGAGACGGCTTCGCCGACCGCCGAGGTGGCGGCCGCCCACTACGCAGCGTGGGAGATCTTCGATCTTGACGCGATCGTGATCGACACCAACGCGCTCCAGGCCACGCTTGCGGTCGATCAGCATCTGGCCATCCACCTCGCCTGTCAGCAGCTCGCGGAGCGGGCCGCCCGCCTGCTGCTCCGCAATCGGCCGGCCCCGCTCGACGCGGCCGCGGCCGTCGACGAGCTCGCTGCCGCGGTGCAGACGACCACCGCCGGCCTAGCCGAGGTGCTCGTCGGCGCCGACCGCCTGGCGTTCGAGGCGCAGGTCAACGAGCTCGTCGACGCCGGTGCCCCGCTCCACCTCGCCGAGCGGGTGGCGGGCTTGTCCAGCGCTGTGGCCGCGCTCGACATCGTGGCCGTCAGCGCCGAGTCCGGGGAGGACCTCGCCACGGTCTCCGCCGCCCACTTCGCCATCGCCGATCAGCTCGACCTCACCTGGTTGCGGGACCGGATCCTGGCCCTCCCCCGGGACACCCAGTGGTCGACGCTCGCCAGGCTGACGCTGCGGACCGATCTCTACACCGATCACCGGGAGTTGACCAGGCTGGTGCTCGCCGGTTCCGAGGCCGACATCGACGCAGGCGAACGGCTCGACGGTTGGATCTACCGGAACCGCTCCGACGTGGAGCGCTACCGCCAGACCATGGTCGCCATCCGCTCCACCAACGCCGACGTCACGTCGTTGCTCGTCGCCGCCCGCGAGGTCCGCAACCTCATCAACCGCATCCGCCCCTCCTGACGCCGGCCCGTTGTCGACACCCGCATGGGATTGCCGTGCTGGTGTCGGCGGACGGGGGCTTCCTAGGATTGGGCCATGAGCGAGCGTGCGCGGACAGAACCCGACTACGAGGTGATCGTCATCGGTGCCGGCGTCGCCGGCATCTACCAGATAAAGCGGCTCACCGACATGGGCGTGAACGCCGTGGTCCTGGAGGGCAACGACGATCTCGGCGGCACCTGGTACAAGAACCGGTACCCGGGAGCCCGGTTCGATTCCGAGAGCTTCACCTATGGCTACTCGTTCAGTCAGGAGCTGCTCGACGAGTGGCACTGGACCGAGATGTTCTCCCCGCAACCCGAGACGCTCAAGTACCTCGAGTACGTCGTCGACAAGTTCGACCTCCGCCAGCACATGGAGTTCAACTGCAAGGTCGAGGCGATGCACTTCGACGAGGGCACCGACAACTGGACCCTCTGGCTCGAGGACGGTCGCACGATCACGACCCACATCGTGATCACCGCCATCGGCGTGCTGTCGATCCCCACCATGCCGACGATCGAGGGCATGGACTCGTTCGAGGGCCCGTCGTTCCACCCGTTCGAGTGGCCCCACGATCCCCCCGATCTGTCGGGCAAGCGGGTCGCCATCATCGGCACCGGGGCCACCGCGATCCAGATCATCCCCGAGGTGGCAAAGGAGGCGGCCCACCTCACGGTGTTCCAGCGTCGCGCCAACTGGGCGGCACCGCTCAACAACCGCCCGATCTCGGAAGCGGAGATGGCCGAGATCCGGCAACGGTACGACGACATCTTCGAACGGTGCGCTCGCAGCCCGGGTGGCTTCGAGCACGAACCGGACCGGCGGGGGTTCTACAACGTGCCGAAGGAGGAGCGGCTCGAGCTCTGGGATCGTCTCTATGACGGGCCGGGCTTCGGGATCTGGCTGCAGAACTTCACCGAGATCTTCATGGACGAGGACGCCAACGCCGAGTTCTCCGACTACATCGCCGATCGGATCCGCCAGCGGGTCGACGACCCCGAGCTGGCGGAGAAGCTCGTCCCGAAGGACCACGGGTTCGGCATCCAACGCGTGCCGCTCGAGACCGGGTACTTCGAGACCTACAACCGCGACAACGTGCTCCTCGTCGACGCCGCAGAGACGCCGATCGAGCGGATCACACCCACCGGGGTTCGCACCACCGACCGCGACTACGAGTTCGACCTGATCGTGTACGCCACCGGTTTCGACGCGTTCACCGGTGCCTTCGACAGGATCGACATCCAGGGAACCGACGGGCAGAAGCTCCGCTCCAAGTGGGTGGACGGGCCTGTGACCTACCTCGGCCTCCTCGTCAACGGGTTCCCGAACATGGTGATGTTGGCCGGCCCCCAGATCGCGGCCACCAACTTCCCACGGGCCTGCGAGACCGCGGTCGACTGGACCACGCCGCTCCTCGAGTACCTGTGGGAGAGCGGCCACACCAGGTTCGAGGCCACCGCGGAGGCCGAGCGGGCCTGGTACGACCACGTGGCCGACATGTACGAGCCGTTCCTCCTCCGGAAGGCCAAGAGCTGGATCACCGGCTACAACTCGAACCTCGACGGCCACGAGTACGGGAAGATGCGGTACAACATCTACAACGGCGGTGGGCCCAAGTACACGGCCCGGCTGCACGAGGTGGCACAGAACGACTACGAGGGCATCGCCTTCGGCGGCGGGGCGTGACGCCGGCGACCAGCGGATCGCCGGTCGCCACCGCCACGGCGCTACAGCCGCAGGTCCGGGCGTGCGCCGAGGAGGCCCAGGAGCTCCGCCACGCGCCGGAGCGAATCGTCCGGGCGATGGCCGAAGCCGGCCTCTACCGGCTCGCGGCACCAGCGTGCTTCGGCGGGGGAGAGGCCGACCCGATCACCACGATCGAGGTCATCGAGGCCATCAGCGAGGCCGACGGATCGATCGGATGGTGCCTGATGATCGGCATGGAGGTCGTGGGCATCGGCGGCTCGCTCATGGATCCAGCCACCGCGGCCCGGTTGTTCGCCGACAACCCCGATCTCGTGATGAGCGGTGCCCTCAACCCCCAGGGTCGGGTCCGCAGGGTCGACGGCGGCTGGCTGGTCACCGGCCAGTGGCCGTTCGCGTCCGGCTGTCATCACGCCGACCTCTTCTGGGGCCAGTGCCGGGTCGTCGATGACGATCCGGTCGCCGGGGCGCCGCCCCGGCTGCTCGAGGTGATGGTGCCGCGGCCGAGCTACGAGATCGTCGACACCTGGCGGGTCAGCGGGCTCCGCGGAACCGGCAGCCACGACGTGGCCGTCGACGGCCTCTTCGTCCCCGACGACATGATCACCGAGGTCGCCGGCCGCAAGCCGGCCCACGATGGGGCCCTGTACCGGCTCCCGCCGTTCACCCGCCTCGCCTACAACAAGGTGGGCGTGGCCACCGGTATCGCCAGGGCCGCGCTCGACGCGTTCGTGGAGCTCGCCGAGGCGAAGCAACCACGGCTGTCGAGCCGGGCGCTGCGGGAGCGGCCGCGGGCCCAGCTCCGCTACGCGGAAGCGGAGGCCGCGCTGCGGAGCGCCCGGGCGTTCGTCTTCGATGTGGTCGGGGACGCGTGGGAGACGGTGTGCGCTGGCGGCGTGGCCGATCGGCGGCAGCGGGCACTCGTCCGTTTGGCATGCTCCCACGCCTGCCAGGAGGCGATCAGGGCCGTCGAGCTCGTGCACCAGGCCGCCGGCACGAGCGCCAACTTCGAGGGCTCGCCGATCGGCCGCGCCCGGCTCGACGCAGCGGTCGTGGCCCAGCAGGTGATGGTCGCGCCCCACTTCATCGAGGACGCCGGCCGTGTTCTGCTCGGTCTGGACCCCAACGAACCGATCCTGTAGCTGGCGGGCGCGCCGGCACGATGCGCCGACAGCCGGTCTCTGCGAGAATCGCGCATGGCTCTGACACTGGATGATCTGCTCGCCCGTCAGGAGATCGCTGACGTGATCCACCGGTACGCCCGGGGGATCGATCGCCTCGATTTCGACCTCGTCCGGTCGTGCTACCACCCCGACGCCTACGACGACCACGGCAGCTTCCGCGGCGACGTCGACGGCTTCATCGCCATGTGTGAGTCGTTCCTGCCGCGCTGGACCGCCACCCAGCACTTCATGGGCAACATGCTCATCGAGGTCGACGGAGACGCTGCGAGGGCCGAGACCTACGCCGTCGCCTACCACCGGCGCGAGAACGAGGACGGCACGGGCAAGGACGACGTGTTCGGGGTTCGCTACGTCGATCGATTCGAGCGCCGCGACGGCGACTGGCGGATCGCCCACCGGGTGGTGGCCACCGAGTGGCGGCGCGTCGACCCGGTGAGCAACGCTCGCGGGCGGGGCGAGATCGGTGTCTGGGGAAGCCGCGATGGTAACGACGTGATCGATTGGATCATGACCGCCTCCGCCTCCGCCTGATGGCAGCCACCGTGCGCGCTGTGCTCGAATGACGGCGTGGCTTACGAAACCATCCTCTACGACAAGCAGGCACCGATCGCCACGGTGACGTTGAACCGTCCCGACAAGCTGAACGCGCTCTCCCTCGATCTGCAGCACGAGGTGCGGGACGCGCTCACCGATGCCGGTGACGATGACGACATCCGGGTGATCGTGCTGAAGGCGGCCGGGCGGGCCTTCAGCGCAGGGTTCGACATCTCCGGGGGTGACGAGCGGCCCGACGGGGTGCAGATGCGCCGGCAGTTCCTCCGGGGCAACGGCTTCTCCGCCTCCACGTGGTGGGACGTGTTCTGGAACAACCCGAAGCCGATCATCGCCCAGATCCACGGCTACTGCATCGCCGGCGGCATGGCCACCGCGACCTTCTGCGACCTGCGCATCTGCTCGGAGGACGCGAAGTTCGGCGCACCCGAGATCCGGACCGGCGGCCCCTACATCCCCGCCGTGTGGCCGTGGGTGGTGGGGATGACCAAGGCGCGGGAGCTGCTCTACACCGGCAACCTGATCGACGCGGCCGAAGCCAAGCGGCTCGACCTGGTCAACCAGGTGGTCCCGGCCGATGAACTGGACGACGCGGTCCGCACCCAGGCCGAGACCATCGCCAAGCTGCCGGCGACGACGGTCGAGTACAACAAGAAGCTGATCAACATGGCGTACGAGCTCATGGGGGTTCGCCAGGTGATCGACCGGTCGATGGAGCTCGAAGCGGTCGCCCTGGTCAGCCCCCGGTCGTCGCCCGAGATCGAGCACTTCGAGAAGCTGCGGGCGAAGGAGGGGCTGAACGCTGCGCTCGCCTGGAACGCGGCCCGCTTCGAGGAGGAGGACGCCTGGTTCCGAGGTGCGAAGAAGTCCGGCGGCGAGGGGTAGGGCCTGGCTGCACCGGCGCCCCGCTGACGGGTTCGGCCGGCAGCGGCCGCTAGCGGTCGGGTGCCGTGGGCCGTGGGCCGGTGACGTGCAGGGGCTGGCCGAGCAGTCCGAGGGCCGCCTCGACCAGACCCTCCGACATCGTCGGGTGGGGGTGCACAGTCGCCGCCACCTCATCGACGGTCGCCGCCATCTCGATCGCGAGTGCCACCTCGCCGGCGAGCTCCGACACGTGGGGTCCGGCCAGGTTGGCGCCGATGACGGTGCCGGCCTCGTCGGCGATCAGCTCGAGCTGCCCGGCGGCCTGCCCTACCGTCCGAGCCCGGGCCGAGGCGGTGAGGGGGAACACGAAGCTCCTGGCGTCGATCCCGGCCCGCTGGGCGTCGGCCCTGGTCGATCCAACGGTGACGAGCTCGGGGTCGGCGAAGACCACGGCGGGAATGGCGGCGGCGTCGAACACGGCGCGCTCCCCGGCTGCCGTCCTCGCTGCCACCTCGGCCTCGGCGGTCGCCTTGTGGGCGAGCGCCGGGCCGGCGGTGACATCCCCGATGGCCAGCACCTTCGCATTGGCTCGCCGCCCCCCGTCGACGGGTAGCAGGCCCCGCTCGTCCGAGGTCACACCGACGATCTCGAGGCCGAGGTCGTCGGTGTTCGGTCGGCGGCCGACGGCGACGACGACCCGGTCCGCAGCGACCCGGTCGGTGGGCACACCGTCGCCTGCGGTCTCGGCGCCCGAGCCGTCGGCGCCGCCACCGGTGGCGGGATCGGCCGTGCCGAGGAGGAGGTCACCACCGTCGAAGCCCATGGCGGTCGTGCCGGTCCGCACGTCCACGCCGAGCTCCCGGAGGCGCCGAGCGGCCAACCGACCGAGGCGGGAATCGAGCTCCGGCAGGATCGACGACGCCGCCTCGACGATCGTGACACCAGCGCCGAGCTTGGCCCATGCCGTGCCCAGCTCGATACCGATGTAGCCACCGCCGACGACGACCAGCCGGCGGGGAACCTCGTCGATCGCGAACAGGGCGCCGGTGGAGTCGAGGACCCGGTCATCGCTGAACGGCACATCGGGGAGCTCGACGGGTCGGGAGCCGGTGGCGACGATGGCCTGCCCGAACTCGATGTGCTTCGCCGCCTCGCCCGACGACGGTGTCACCACGAGGCGATTCGGTCGAGCGAACCGACCGGTGCCCTCGACCACCGTGACCCCGGCGTTGGCCAGGAGCCCGCCCACTCCGCTGGTGAGTCCGGCGACGACCCCCGCGATGTTGGCCTTCACCGCGGCGAGGTCGATGTCGGCGGTGAGCCGAACGCCGGTGGTGGCCGCCGATACGGGCAGGTGGGCCAGCTCGGCGGCGTGGATCAGGACCTTCGAGGGGATGCAGCCGACGTTCAGGCAGGTGCCGCCGATCGCATCCCGCTCGACCAGCACCACCGACCTGCCGAGCTGGGCGCAACGGATGGCGGCGGTGTAGCCACCAGGCCCACCGCCGATGACGACCACGTCGGTGGCGGTGGACAGCTCGCCGACGACCATCGCTACAGCAGGAGCCCGATCGGGGCCCGCAACGAATCGGCGATGTGGTTCTGGAACGCCGACATGAGGTCGCCGTCGATCAGCCGATGATCGCCGCACACCACGAGTGGCAGCGTCGGTCGGGCGGCCACGATCGGCCCTGCCGCCCCTACGCCGTCAGCCGGGCCGCCGTCGGCCGTGTCGCCGTCGATCACGATCGGCCGGAGCGCGATGCTGCCCAGCCCGGTGATCGCGGCCTCGCCGGGTCGGATGATCGGCGCCGCGAGGTGGGTGCCGGCGGAGCCGTAGTTCGTGACCGTGTGGGTACCTCCGGCGAGGTCGTCGTTGCCGATCGACCGGTTGCGGGCCGCCACCGACAGCCGATCGACCTCGTCGGCCATGGCCTGGATGCCGAGCTGGTCGGCGTCGGCGATGACCGGCACGAGGAGTCCGTGGGGTGTGGCGACTGCGATGCCGACGTTGACCCGCTCGTGCACGGTGATGGTCTCGGCGTCGAGGTCGAGGGTGGCGTTCATCATGGGGAAGCGGCGTAGTGCGCTGGCCACGGCGACCAGGGCGATGACGAGCGGCGTGATGTTGGCCGACCCCGGTTCCTGCAGCGCGCGGAGCTGACGGCGGGCGTCGAGCAGCGCGGTGGCGTCGATCTCGTTCGAGGCGCTGATGTGGGGAATCGTCGACCACGACCGGTCCATGGCCTTGGCGGTCGCCCGCCGCACGCCTCGCAGTGGGTGGACGCCGGCCTCCATCCAGCCCAGTTGCGCGCCGTCGTCGCTCGCCGACCCGTCGTCAACTGCGGGGCCGGATCGCTGCGGTGGGCGTGGCGCCCGCATCGCCGCCGGGGCCGCGCGGGCAGCCGGCGGCCTGGCTGTCGGTGGGGGAGCGGTGGCGGCCCGTTCGACGTCCTCGGCGAGGATGCGGCCACCAGGGCCGCTGCCGGTGTCCACCAGCGACTGGAGGTCGACACCCAGCTCGACCGCCAACCGGCGGGTGGCTGGCGACGCCTTCGGCCGTCGAGCGGTGGTGGCTGGCTTCAGCATGTTCGGGGAAGCGTCGGCAGGCGGAGCGCCCTCGCTGGCGCTGCCGTCGTCGATGACGATCAGAAGCTCGCCGACCTGCACGATGTCGCCAACGGCGGCACCCAGCCGACGGACGACGCCGGCCGCTGGGGCCGGCATCTCCACGTTCGCCTTGTCGGTGAGGATCTCCACGAACGGCTGGTTCCGCTCGAGGGTGTCTCCCTCGCCCACGAACCACCGGACGATCTCGGCCTCGTGCAGGCCCTCCCCGATGTCCGGAAGGGCGAAGTGGACCGTCATGGGGTGACCTTCCTGTCCCATATGCTGGCCGTCAGCGGACGATGTTTCGCCGTGAGGCGAAACTCGCAGAGGAGCTGCTCCGCAGCTTCGACCGTCATGGGGTGACCTTCCTGTCCCATATGCTGGCCGTCAGCGGACGATGTTTCGCCGTGAGGCGAAACTCGCAGAGGAGCTGCTCCGCAGCTTCGACCGTCATGGGGTGACCTTCCTGTCCCATATGCTGGCCGTCAGCGGACGATGTTTCGCCGTGAGGCGAAACTCGCAGAGGAGCTGCTCCGCAGCTCCGACCGTCATGGGGCGACTCGCAGAGGAGCTGCTCCGCAGCTCCGACCGTCCTGGAGGGTGCGGCGGACCGCCGCCTTGATCCGCTCGGTGTCTGGGACGTAGTAGTCCTCCAACTGGCCGACCGGGTAGGGCACGTCGAAGCCCGAGACCCGGGCGATCGGCGCCTCGAGATCGTAGAAGCACGCGTCGGAGGCCGTGGCGACCACCTCGGCCCCGAACCCGGCCGTCTCCGGCGCCTCCTCCACCACCACGGCGCGACCGGCGCCCGAGATCGCGTCGGCCAACCCATCGACGTCGAGCGGCACGATCGTCCGCAGATCGAGCACGCCGACCGACAGGCCCTCCGCGGCGAGCTCGTCGGCCGCCCGGTCGGCCAACGTCACCATGTAGCTCCAGGCCACGATCACCAGATCCGTGCCAGTCCTCGACAGGCGGGAGCGGCCCAGCTCCACCACATACTCGTCGTCTGGCACGTCGTCCTGCACCATCCGGTAGCCCCGCAACGGCTCGAGGAACAGGACCGGGTCCGGCTCCCGGATCGCTGCCGCCAGGAGGCCCTTGGCGTCGGCCGCGGTCGCCGGCATCGCGATCTTCAGGCCGGGGCAGTTGGCGAGCTGGCCCTCCAGCGACTCCGAGTGCAGCTCCGGGGTGCGGACGCCACCCCCGAACGGGGCGCGGATCGTGATCGGCGCCTCGAACCGGCTCCCGCTCCGGCTCCGGAGTCGGGCGACCTGGCCCACGAGTTGGTGCATCGCCTGGTAGCTGAACCCGAGGAACTGGATCTCCGCCACCGGCACCAGGCCGGCCGCCGCGAGACCCACCGACGAGCCGACGATCACCGCCTCGGCGAGGGGCATGTCGACCACCCGGGTCTCGCCGAACGCATCGATGAGGCCCTCGGTGGCCCGAAAGACACCGCCGTTCGTGCCCACGTCCTGCCCGAACACCAGCACCCGCTCGTCGCGGGCCATCTCCTCGTGCAGCGTCAGGTTGATCGCATCGAGCATCGTGCGGACGGTCATCGACCTCCTCCGCTGCCCGCCGGCGCCACGTCGCTCGATCGGGCAACCGCGTCGAGATGCTGGAGCAGGTCGTCGCGCTGGCGCTCGATCCTGCCCGTCGGGCGGTGGTAGACGTTGTCGAACAGGGCGGCCGGGTCGAGGGCCGCCGTCGCCTGCTGGGCCCGCTCCCACGCCACGTCGAACCGCTCCTCGGCCCGCTGCCAGGCGGCACCGTCGCGATCGTCGTCCCACAGACCCCGGTCGCGGAGCACGGTTGCGAACCGGTTGATCGGCTCCGCTGCCTTCGCCCGCTGGCGCTCGTCGTCGGTCATGTACTTGGTGGGGTCGTCGGCCGTGGTGTGGGGCCCGTGCCGCTCGGTGACGGCCTCGATCAGCATCGGCCCCTGGCCGCCGACCGCCCGCTCCCGCGCCTCGAACACCGCCTGGCGCACCGCCAGCGGATCGCGACCGTCGATCTGCACCCCGGGGAAACCGAACGCGTGCGCCTTCGCCGCGAACGACTCGGCCCCGGTCTGGCTCGCGGTCGGGGTGGAGATCGCCCAACCGTTGTTGATGAGCACGAACACCACGGGCGCCCGGAGCACACCGGCGAGGTTGGCCGCCTCGTAGAAGTCGCCCTCGGAGCTCGATCCGTCGCCGAAGAACGTGAGGGCGCAGCCCTGCTCGCCCCGGATCTGCATGCCCCAACCCATGCCGACCGCATGGGGGATCTGGGTGGCGAGGCTGATCTGGAACGGGAACACCCGCAGCGCCTCCGAGTAGGAGCCGCCGTCGGGGTGGCCGACGTTGTAGAGGGCGATGCGGTCGACCAGTTCGTCACCGAACCGGCCGAGGGCGTACTGCTCCCGGTACTGGGGGAAGACCCAGTCGGCGGCGGGGTCGAGGGCGCTGGCGGCGCCGGCGGCGATCGCCTCCGACCCGTCGATCGGCGCCATCGTGCCCATCCGCCCCTGCCGTTGCAGGTTGAAGCAGCGGGTCGAGTAGACCTGCCCGTCGATCATCCGGTGGAGGATGTCGACGAGCTCGTCGTCATCGGGCTCGCGCTGTCGATGGCTCTCCGTCATGGAATCCCGGGCTCCCGAACTCATCGCCCGGGATTGTAGGTCGTGGGAACGGCGTCAGATCCGCTCGAGCAGGGTGCCGGTGCCGAGGCCGCCACCGCAGCACATCGTGACCACCCCATACCGGCCGCTGCTGCGCTGGAGCTCGTGGACCGCCTTCGTGGTGAGGAAGCAACCGGTGCCGCCGAGCGGGTGACCGAGGGCGATCGCCCCGCCGTTCGGGTTCACCCGGTCCATGTCCGGGCGCAGTTCCTCGGCCCAGGCCAGCACCACCGAGGCGAACGCCTCGTTGATCTCGATCACGTCGATGTCGTCGATCGTGAGGCCGTGGCGGTCGAGCACCCTGCGGGTCGCCGGGATCGGGCCCTCGAGCATGAGCACCGGGTCGCAGCCGACCAGCGCGGTCTGCAGCACACGGGCCATCGGGGTGACGCCGAGCTCCGCCGCCCGTTCCGCGCTCATCATGAGCACCGCGCTGGCGCCGTCGGCGATCTGCGACGACGAACCGGCGGTGTGCACGCCGTCCTCCCGGGCCACCGGCTTCAGCTTGGCGAGTAGCTCGAGGCTCGTCTCGCGGGGGATCTCGTCGGCGGTGATCGTGACCGTCTCGCCGGTCTTCTTGCCGTCGTCGTCGAGCACCGGTACCTCGATCGGCACGATCTGGGTGTCGAAGCGACCCTCGGCGATCGCGGTGGCGGCCAGCTCCTGGGATCGCAGCCCGAACCGGTCGGTGGTGTCGCGGTCGATGCCGTACTTGTCGGCGATCCGTTCCGCCCCCTCGAACTGGCTGGTGAACTCGTAGTGGTCGAAGTAGGAGCGGCTCACCGGCTTCCCATAGCCGGCCTTCGCCCCGGCGACGGCGTCGCTCCCGATCGGGAGGGTGCTCATCGACTCGACGCCGCAAGCCAGCACGACGTCCTCGGCCCCGGCGGCGATCAACGCGTGACCGGTGTTCACGGCGTGCTGGGACGAACCGCACTGGGCGTCGACGGTGGTCGCCGCCACCTCCTCGGCGCCGCCGTGGCTCAGCCAGGCGGTGCGGGTGATGTTCATCGCCTGGGCCCCGACCTTGTTGATGCACCCGCCGACCACCTGGCCGACGTCGCTCGACGCGATCCCAGCCCGCTTCAGCGTCTCCATCATGATCGGACCGAGGATGTCGGCGGGGTGGGCGGCGGCGAGCCCACCGTCCCTCCTGCCGATCGGGGAACGGGTTGCTTCGACGATGACGACATCGGACACGGTGGCCTCCTGGTGAGGTTGCTTGGCGACAGAGCGAACGTCTCCAAGCGTAGTAGTAGCCTCCCGCCCAGTACCTGCTCGAAGGAGGGTGTCGATGGGTCGCTCATCGCGCGACGACAGGACCGTGCGCTGGATTCTCGTGTTCCTCGGGGTCGTCGTGGCGTTGGCCGTCCTCCAGATCTGGAACGCGGTCCACCTCAGCAACCTCGTCGACGACGCGCTGGTCGCCACCGACTCGGCGGCGACCGCCGATGAGCTGGAGCGGGAGAAGACCCGCCAAGAGCTCATCGGTCAGCAGGTCGAGAACGTGACCCGGGGGGCGCTCCCGCTCAGCCTGACCGCCGGTCTCGGCACGTTGGTCGCCACCGGCGGGACGATCTTCGGTGTGTGGCTCGCTCTCACGACCTACCTCGATGGGCGGGAGAAGGATCGCCGCGACCGTCTCAAGGCCGAGCAGGATGCGTTGGTCGAACGGGAGAAGGACCGTCAGGACCGACTCGGTGCCGCCCTGACCGACACGCTCGGCCGCCTGGTCTCCGACGAGCAGCGGCAACGGGTCGTCGGCGCGGCCGGTCTGTTGCCGTTCTTCACCGAGGATCGGGCGGACTTTCACCTCCAGGCCCTCACCGCGCTCGTGGCCGCCGCCCGCAGCGATGACGAGGAGCCCCCGGCTGTCCGCCAGGGTGTTCGCATCGCCGTCGAGGAGGCGGTCCGGAAGGTCGACCCGGCAGTGCTGTCCCAGGTCAGCTGGCAGGACGTTCGGCTGACCGACGCCAACTTGGAGGGCACGTCGCTCGCCGGTCTCGATCTGCGCAACGCACGGCTCGAGAACGCCCGCCTCGGTGGGGCCGATCTGTCGGGGGCCGATCTCACCGCAGCCAAGCTGCAGGGGGCGAAGCTCGAAGGCGCAACGTTGACCGACGCCGTGCTCACCTACGCCGATCTCGCCGGCGCCACCCTGTCGGGAGCCACGCTGGCCGGTGCGACGCTCTCGCACGTCAAGGTGCTCAACCTCGACCTCGCCGAGGCCGACCTGCGGCGCCTCGGCATCGGTTGGCGAGGCGTGCCGTGGGACGCCACCAGCAACTGGCGGGAAGCGACGTTCGACGACGACGTGCGGCGCGAGCTCGACGGGCGGTACGGGTCGGCGGCGCCGACCCTGCGCGTCCTGATGCTGATGTGGGAGATGCCTCCGCTGATCGCCGGAGGCACCTGGACCGCCTGCTACCACCTGGTCCGAAACCTCCGCCGCCGAGGCGCGGATGTGACCGTGGTGGTGCCGTGGCGGCGAGACCTGCTGCGGATCGATCGCCCCCCGTTCGGCGTCGAGGTGCCGTTGGTGACCCTCGACATCGACCTGCCAGACGACGGAGATGGCAGCGGCTCGTGGTCGCCGTACGGGGGGCGCTCCGGCCCGTATGGCGGCGGTCCCTACGGTGGCAACGGTGGCCCCTACGGCGGTGCCGGTGGGCCGTACGGTGGCGCCGGTGGACCGTACGGTGGCAACGGTGGCCCATACGGTGGCTTCGGTGGATCGTACGGGTTCGGCAGCGGTCCGTACCGGGGCGGGCCTGGGCCGTACGGCCCCTACGGCGCCGACTTCGCCGGGTCGGCGCTGTACGGCCTCATCGGCACGTTCGCCGACCGGCTGCGGGACTATGTGGCCGACCATCCTGTCGACCTGATCCACGCCCACGACTGGGTGACGTTCGACGCAGCCCGTTCGGCTGCCGAGCGGGCCGACGTGCCCTGGGTGGCCCACGTGCACTCGACCGAGGCCGAGCGGCAGCCCGGGATGGCCGATCCGCTGACGGCCCGGATCGAGCAAGGGGCGATCGACGCCGCCACGAGGGTGATCGCCGTCAGTGAGGTCACTCGGCGGGCGATCGTGGCCGCCTATGACCGCGACGAGCGGCGGACGATCGACGTGGTGCCGAACAGCCTCTCACCAGGCGATCCGCCTACGGCCGACATGGGGCGCTTCGAGACGCATCGGGTGGTCTTCCTCGGTCGACTGGCCCGACAGAAGGGCCTCGACCGGTTCGCCGCAGTCGCCGAACGGGTTTGGCAAGCCGGTTTCGACGCCGACTTCTGGGTCTACGGCGATGGCTCCGACCGCGAGCCGTTGCGTCGGCCCGGCATCGTCCACCGAGGTCCGCTCGGCTGGCACGAGCGCGGTCGAGCCTTCCGGGGTGCCAGCGCGCTCCTCGTGCCGTCGCGAGCCGAGCCGTTCGGCATGGTGATCCTGGAGGCGATGCAACACCGAGTACCCGTGATCTACCCGGTCGACGCCGGTGCGGCGGAGGTCCTCTCGACCGGCAGGAAGGTGGACCCGTCGGACGCCGCTGCCACCGCTGACGCCGTGCGGGAGCTGCTCGGCGACCTCGCAGCTTGGGAAGCCGCGGTCGACTCCGCCGCCGACGAGATCGACCGGTACCCGGGACGCGACTACGACGGCCAGATCATGGCGGTGTGGAGCGCGGCCGCCACCGTGAGCTAGCGCATCGCCATCGTGGCCGCGCGTTGCGGGGGCGGGTGTTGCGGTGGGGCGGTGCTGCGGTGGGGGCAGCCGTGCGGTGGGGCGGTGGGGGCGTCAGCCGCCGAGGTGATCGGCCAGAGCTGCCCTCGACGCCTCCCGGGCGGCGTCGGAGGGGGCGGCGACCTCCAGCCGGAAGTCGGTGACGCCCGCTTCGGCGTAGCGGCCGAGGCCGTCGAGCACGCGCTCCCACGACCCGACGAGATGGAGCTCGGCGGGGTCGTCGAGGCCCTCGATGTCCTGCACCTTCGCGTACGACGGCACGGTCCGGTAGCGCTCGGCCGTGGCTGACGCGATGGCTTTCGCCCCGTCGACATCGCTGGCGGCGGTGGCCACGCACAGGCGGATCAACGCCATGATCCGGGGGGTCGGGCGGCCGGCGTCGGCCGCGGCATCGCCGATCGTCGGGGCGACGTAGGTCTCGATGGTGCGGGGTCCGCACTGGCCGACGCTGGTGCCGGCCACCCGCCGCCCGGCCAGGTCGAGCATCCGGGGCCCGAGGGCCGCCAGCAGGATGGGGGTGTCGGCGGCCTCGATGTTGAGCTCCGACCGGGTCGTGAGCTGATCACCGTCGACCTCGGCCACCTCCCCGGCCAGCAGTGGTTGGAGGCCGTCGATGAACTCCCGGGTGAAGCCGAGCGGCCGCTCCCACGGCATCCCCATCGACGTCGCCACCGCGCCCTTCGATGATGCGCCGATCCCGAGGGTGAACCGACCGTCGAGCGCGTTCTGGGCGGTGCGGGCGAGCTGAGCCAGCCCGATCGGGTGGCGCCCGTAGATCGGGGTCACCGACGTGCCGAACTCGGCGAGGCCTGGTGCGTCGTCGGCCACGCAGGCGAGGGCCACGATCGGGTCGACCGCGTTGCTGTGGGAGATCCACAACCCATCGAACCCGGCCGCCGCCGCGTAGCGCGCCACCTCCTTCGCCTCCGCGATCGACGAGATCGCGATCCCGCCCGCCAACCCCCACCGCACCCCGAACCGATCGTTGCTCCCACTCATGGCCACCAAGCTGTCACACCCGCACACCGGTGTCAGACACATCGTGCGGACGCGACCGACGCGGGGACGGCCGCACGATGTGTCTGACACCGGTGTGCGGACGCGGGGACTGTGCGGACGCGGGGACGGCCGCACGATGTGTCTGACACCGGTGTGCGCCGACGTGTGGGGGTCAGCGGTGTTCGGCGGCTCGGGGTTGGAGGTGGACACCGGCCAGGGGGTCGGCGTTCTGGGGGCGGGCGAACCACTCCTCGGCGGTCTCGGTCACCACCGTGCGCCGGACGGCGGTCTTTATCCGGCGGACCCCTGACGGATCGTGGTCAGCCATGCGAGCGGCGAGCTCGTCGGCCGCCGCGACCACCCGGTCGTCCGGCACGCAGTCGAACGCCACGCCCAACCGCACGAGCTCCGGTCCGAGGATGCGGTCGCCCAGCAGGGCGATGCGGGCGGCGAGCGCCTCGGTGTGGCGCAGCCGGAGCCACGCCATGTTCATCGGTGCCGGCATGCCCTGCTGCACCTCGCCCACCTGGAGGAAGGCCGACTCGCCGGCGATGAGGAAGTCGCAGGCCAAGGCGAGGGCCGCCCCGCCGTTGACCGCCGCCCGCTCCAGCGCGCCGATCACGATCTTGTCGGAGTCGAACAGCGCCCGATGGACCCGCTGCCAGGTGGCACCGAAACTGCGGAGCCAGTGCGGTGGAGGGTCCGCGCTGAACTCCTTCAGGTCCAGACCCGAGCAGAACGCGCCACCGGCTCCCCGTAGCACGAGCACGCTCGCGTCGTCGTCGCCGTTGAGCGTCTCGATGGCGTCGGCGAGTTGCTCGGCCAGCGGCCCGATCAGTGCGTTGCGACGCTCCGGTCGGTCGAGCACGACGTGGACGACCCGTTCCGACGGTCGCTCGAGCGTGATGTGGTCGGCCACGGTGCCCGATGCCCGCTAGCCGAACCGGTACGGGTCGAGCGTGTCCTGGGCGGCGATCCGGAACTTGTGCCAGTTCCCACCGCCGTAGTAGGCGAGGCTGCCGGGCTCGGCGTCGCCGTGGCCGTTGTAGTACGACAGGCAGTCCCGGAGCGGGGCCGTCCTGATGTCGGCCTCCCGGCAGTGCTCGGCGTAGCGATCCTCGGAGTCCTTGGTGATGTCGACGACGTCGTGGCCCTCGTCCCGCATCAGCGACAGCATCCAGGTGATGTAGTCGCCGTGGGTGTCGATCGCGTCCGTGAAGTTGAAGCTCCCACCGCCGCCCTGCGGGCCGGTGACGATGAACAGATTCGGGAATCCCTCGCTGTGGATCCCGAGGAAGGTCCTGGTGCCCTCGGACTGCCACTTCTCGCTCAGCGACACCCCGTTGCGGCCCACCACCATGTTGAACGTGGAGGTCGCCATCCAGCTGAAGCCGGTGGCGTAGATGAGCACGTCGAGCGGGTACTCGGTGCCCTCGTGGACCACCCCCCGCTCGTTGATCTGCTGCACCCCGCGGGGTGCCGTGTCGACGAGGTGGACGTGCGGCAGGTTGAACGTCGGCAGGTACTCGTCGTGGAAGGTGGGCCGCTTGCACCCGTACGGGTAGTAGGGCTTGAGCGCCTCCGCCGTCTTCGGGTCCTCGACGATCTCGTCGACCCTGGCCCTGATCTGCTCCATGATCCGGAAGTTCGAGTCGAGCTGCTTCGCCACGAGCTCCTCTGGCGACAGCCTGGTCTTGTGCTCCTTGCGCTCCTTGAAGTCGTCGACCCGCCCGGCGAGGTAGTCGTCGTTCGCCTTGATCGCAGTCCGGCCGGCCGAGATCCGTGAGAACCGCTTCCGCCGGGCTCGGGCCCAGCCCGGTTCCTGCTTCCACGCCTCGATCTCCTCCTCGGAGGTGGCCCGCTGGTCGCGGACGTCGATCGACGAGGGGGTGCGCTGGAACACGTACAGCTCGCCCACGATCTTGGCCAGTTCGGGGATCGCCTGCACCGCGGTGGCCCCGGTGCCGATGATCCCGACCGTCTTGCCCTCGAGGTCGACGTCGTAGCGCCACCGGGAGGTGTGGAACGAGTCGCCCTCGAACGACTGCATCCCGTCGATCCGGGCCAGCTTCGGGCTCGTGAGGATGCCGTTGGCGAGGATCACGTACCGGGCCTGCATCGCGTCGCCCCGGTCGGTGTGCACCGTCCACCGTCGGGTCTCCTCGTCCCACTCGGTCTTCTCGACCGTGGTGTGGAAGAGGCACCGGTCGTAGAACCCGAATCGGGTCGCCATCGTCTGGCAGTACTCGAGGATCTCGAACCCCGAGGCGAACTTCATCGTGGGGAAGTAGTCCATCTCCTCCAGCAGCGGCAGGTAGCTGTAGGACTCGACGTCGCAGGCGATGCCCGGGTACCGGTTCCAGTACCACGTCCCGCCGACGTCACCCCCCTTCTCGCAGAAGCGCACGTCGATGAAGCCGGCGTCGCGGAGCTTGTGCCACAGCAGCAGCCCGGCGAACCCGGCCCCGACCACGAGCACCTCGCACTCGTCGGTCAACGCCTCCCGCTCGATCGGGTCCTCCGAGTAGACGTCTTCGAGGTACTTGGCGAACTCGCCGTCCATCGGCATGTAGTCGGCGGCCCCCCGGCGGGCCTCCTTGAACTCCCGGTACTTCGCCTGCTCCTCCGCGTTGAAGACCGCGCCCGGCGGTTCCTCGGGGAGAGTCTTGAGTGCTTCGTTCTCGTTGACCCCGTAGCCGCGGCCCTGAATCCGCTCGCTCGCCTTGGCGGCGCGCGTGTCGAATCTCTTCAGTCCGGTGGCGGGGTCGACGCTGATCGCCGTCCTGCTGGCCATCCATCGAGAATGTCCCACCGGACCAGGCGGTCGCCAGTCGAGACGGTCAGCCCGCGAGTCGGTCGATCGCGTCCGCGGCACGGTCGACGATGTCGGCGCTGGTGGCGATCAGGATCACGACCGGATCCCTGCTGCTCACCTGCCGCACCTCGCTCTGGACAGCGGGCGTGAGCGTCCACCGGCGGCCGACGATCTGGAGCTCGTGGAGACGGCCGTCCCGGTCGACGACCCACCCCTTCGCCCGGAGAAGGCCGGGATCGTCGGCCAGCCAGGCCGCCAGCCCCGTCGTGTCGAGCGGGCCTGGCTCGATCGTCCGGGTGGCGAGCGCCGGCCGGGCCGCCGGACCGACCACGGGGAGGGTCGCTCCCCGGACGGCCGCGCCGAGCAGCACCTCCGGTGCGACATCGCCATCGGAGGCGGCCAGAACCGGCCGTCCGGGGGCCACCTCGGCGATCGCCTGCGTCGCCGCGGAGACGAGGTCGGCGGCGGCGAGATCGACCTTCGACAGCACCACGAGGTGGGCGGCCTCGAGCTGTCGGCGAGCCAGCCGACCGAGCGTCGGGTGGCGGAGCTGGTCGACGATTGTCGTGGCGTCGGCGACGCAGACGATCCCGTCGAGCCGAACACCGACCGCGGCGTGGATCGTGGCCGCCATCGCCACCGGGTCGGCCCCGCCGCTGGCCTCCACCACGATCGCGTCCGGTGGCTGCCGGCCCGCGTCGTCGGGCCCGCCGGCGTCGTCGGGCACGCCGGCATCGTCGGCCATGGCGCCGGTGGGGTCGATGGCCGCGCCGGCGTCGTCGGCCATGGCGCCGGTGGGGGCGATGGCGGCGGCGAGGCTGGCGAGGAGGTCGTCGGTCAGCTCGCAGCAGGCGCAGCCGTTGGTGAGCTGGAGACGGGCGATCTCGGCCGCCCGCTCCGAACGTCCCGCCGCGAGATCGGGCCGGTCGCCGTCGCCGCCATCATCACCGCCGATGTGGCCGGCAAGGCTGCTGAGCGAGCGGGCGTCGACGTTGACCGACGCCAGGTCGTTGACGATCGCGCTGATCCGCAGGCCGTGGTCGCCGGTCAGCAGGCTGCGGACCACGGTGGTCTTGCCGCTGCCGAGGAAGCCGGTGAGCAGGGTGGCCGGCACCGTGCCCGGCGCTCGAGGCGAGGGCCGACCGCGTGTCTGGATGGCGGCGCGGGCCTCGCCGCCGCGCTCCCGATCGGTGGCCGCCTCCGCCTCGAGCTGCCGGCGAGCCGCGGTCAGCGTGGCCGTCAGGGTCCCGAACGCCGTGAGCAGCTCGTCGGCCCAGGCGGGCCGGTGGCCCGGCGGCCAGTCGCCCGTGTTCCGATCGCCCGGTGTCCGCTCGCCCGTGGACGACGTGGTCACCGGGCCTGCGGCTCCCCGCCGAGGACCGTGTCGACGACATCGATCCGGTTCAGCTCGGCTGGATCCACGGCGTAGGGGTCGTCGGCGAGCACGGTGAAGTCGGCGAGCTTGCCGACCTCGATCGAGCCGAGCCGGTCGTCGCGGCGCAGCACGTGGGCGGCGTCGATCGTGATCGCCCGCAGCGCCCGGTCGACCGAGATCCGCTCCCCGGGGGCGAGCACCGTCTCGCCGTCGGCCCCGATCCGGTTCACCGCGCACCACGCTGCCGTCAGCGGCGCCAGCGGGGTGACGACCAGGTTGTAGTCGCTGTGGACCGCGAAGGTCACCCCCGCCCGCTCGAGGCTCCCGAGCCTGGCTGTCGCCTCGCTCCGGTCGGGGCCGAACCCGTGGTCGGCGTGGAGCTGAGCCCGGTAGTGCACGAAGTAGACGTTGACGCTCGCGAGGCCGCCGAGCGCTGCGAGCCGCTTCGCCTGCGACGGGTTGGACAGGCAGTAGTGCTCGATCGTGAAGCGGTGATCGAACCGGGGAAGGCGGCGTTGGAGCTCGCTCAACGCATCGAGTGTCATGTCGACGGTGGCGTCACCGTTGGCGTGGGAGTGGATCTGGACCCCGGCCTCCCAGAACGGGTACATCCGGTCGACGACGTCCTCCCACGGGATCTCGCCGGTGTGGGCGGTGTCGTCGTCGAGGTAGCCGGGCTCGTTCATCACGAGGGTCATCGATGGGTAGGAGCCGTCGTTGATGAACTTCACGCCGTGGGTGCCGAGCCGATCGTCGCTCTGCGCCCGCCGCTCAGCGAGGAAGTCGAGCATCTCGCCACCGAAGGACCGCACCAAGGCCCCCTCGAAGGGGATCATGAAGATCCGCAGCGGGAAGGTCCCATCGGCGATGGCGGTGGCGTGATCATCCCACTCCTCGTCGAACCCGCCGCCGAGGCCCCATATCAGGTCGGCGGTGGTGGTGACACCGACCGACTGGGCGACCGCCCCCATCCGATCGACGGCGGCCCGCCCGAAGCCCTCGGCGTAGAGCTGCCGAGCCACGGGGCGGGTCGCCCGCGACGTGGCCTCGGTCTCGACGAACCAGCCGTTGAGCCGGCCGTCGGGGAAGCGGCCGATGCCGTGTCCGACCGTGTCGTCGTCGACGCCGATCATGTCGAGCATCGGCGAGTTGCAGTAGATGATGTGTGGGGCGTAGGCCACAACCCACAGCGGGACCGTGTCGCTGACCTGGTCGAGGAGGTCCCGGTCGAGGTGACCGTCCTGGGAGGCGGGGTCGTAGCCCCAGGCGAGGATCGGTTCGGTCGGATCCCGGTGCTCGGCCGCCAGGGCCCGGAGCTGGTTGAGGACCGCCGCCCTGTCGGTCAGGCCGCGGCGGACACCGGTCGGCGAGGCCGAGTCGATCGGCCCCACGTAGTTGAGGCCCATGTAGGTACCGGAGACCCGCAGGTGGGTGTGGGGATCGATGAAGCCGGGGAGGACGATGCGCTCGCGGTACCGGTCGTCGATCGTGTGGGGGTGGCGCCTGAGCCAGGGTTGCATCGAATCGAGTGTCCCGACCGACACGATGCGGCCGCCGGCCACCGCCACGGCGTTGCCCGTCGGACGCCCGGGGTCCATCGTGTGGATGCCGGCGGCGGTGAAAACGGTGAGATCGTCCATCGCCCGCCGATGCTATGCGGCGTGGCCCGATGGGGCTCGTCCCGAGCGGCCCAGATGCCCCTTGGGCCACGTTGCCCAAACGGCCGGGCCCTCGCCGTGCGGCCCGACCTACGGGTGGTACCGCAATCGTGCCCGAGCGTCGCGTCACCCCTGGTGGCAGCGCAGACCGCGCGTGACACTGAACTCGTCGGTTCGAAGAACGGACGAACGGTGGCGGTGGTTCGCCTGCTGCTCGCCGGTCACGTGTGAGGTTGCAGGAGCGATCTGTGTTCGAGGTAATCAGGTTCAAGCGGTCGGTGGCGACCGGCGCCGGGGAGAACGGCGCGGCTGACCACGATGTTGCGAACGGCTCCTCGTCGAACGGCTCCTCGTCGAATGGTGAGGCCGCGGCGACGGTGGTCTCGGCCGATCCGTTCGCCGGTACCAGGTTGGATCCCTCGCCAACCGATACCGAGTCCGATACCGGCGTCGAGGTCGAGTCGGGTGTCGAGCTGGGCCCAGCAGCCGAGGATGAGGTGACCTCGACTGGGGACGAGCCCGAGGCTGAGGCCGAAGGGCCGCCGGACGACGACGGCACCGTGATGAGGCCCGAGTCCGAGTCAACGGGCGACGGCGATCTCGAGGGCGACGCCGACCGGGATCCCGAGCACGTGGCGGATGAAGAGGCGGAGGTGGACGCGGTCCCCGCGGTCGAGGACGACGTCGAGCCGGATGCCGAGGTCGACGCCGAGGTCGACGTCGAGCCGGATGCCGAGGTCGAGGACGACGTCGAGCCGGATGTCGAGGTCTACGCCGACGCCGAGGTCGAGGTCGATGCCGAGGTCGACGTCGAGCCGGATGCCGAGGCCGACGTCGAGGTGGACGAAGCGCCGAATCCGGAGGCGGTGGCGGGTCAGCATGAGCCGGTCACCCTCGGGATGGCGACCGAGTCGACGGCGGGCGAGGAACGGGTCGCAGCACCGGCAGCCGCAGTCGTCCCGGCCGGGTCGCTGGGGATCCGCGACATCGCCTTCTACGTCGCTGTGGCTGCCGCCCTGGCCGTGACCTCGGCTGCGATCGGGTACCTCCTGTCCACGTTCGTCGACGAGATCCACGGTGCAGAGACCGACATCCTGTACGAGCTCGACGCCAACCTCGAGGCCGGGTTCCTGCGCGAGGATCGGCGGCTCACCACCCAGGTCGTCACCATCGAGAGCCGGGCCGTCCTCGGCCCGGCGGCCGACTCGATCGGCATGAACCCGGACGATCTGCGGGAAGCGCTCACGGTCGACGTGATCGACGGGAGCGAGATCATCCGTGTCCAGGCCCGGGGTGGGACTCCCGAGCAGGCGCTCGACCGCCTGGCTGCCGTCGTCGACACCTACCTCGCCCAGCTCGAGGCGGCCGACCCCGGCGAGGCCGCGCTGGCGATCGTGAACGACGAGCTGGCACTCGCCATCGAGGAGCAGGAGTCGCTCGAGCGGGAGCTCGCGGCGTTCACCGGCACCGGTCCCGCAGGATCGGCCAGACTCGACGTGCTCCTGAGCGAGCTGGAGACGGTTCGGAGCCGGCGGATCAGCCTCGAAGCCCAGCAGAATGACCAGCGGCTCGAAGAGCTCGTGAAACCACGGTTCACGGTGCTGACGCCGGCGTTCGTGCTCGACGAGCCCCTCGCCCCGAAACCCCTGCAGGCGATCGCGCTCGGCGGACTCGTCGGTGCTGGCCTCGCCGGTGGGTTCGTGTTCCTCGCCGAGCGACGACGCGTTCGGCGCTTCCGGGGATCACATGGCGACGGGTGAAGCGGGCGACGAGCGGAAGGCGTTCCACAGCGACGCGACGACCGTGACGGCCTGGACGCTCGTCAGCCGGATCACCGGCTTCGTCCGGATCGCGTCGATCGGGGCGGTGTTCGGCCCCACCGTGCTCGCCAACATCTTCCAGGCCACCATCGCCCTGCCGAGCATCGCCTACAACGTGATGGCGGGCTCGCTGATCGTCTCGCTGCTCGTGCCACCCTTGATCGCCCATCTCGAGCGAGGCGACGAGAAGCGGACGGTCGAGCTCGCGAACTCGCTGCTGGGCATGATCCTCGCCGCGGCCACGGTGGTCGGGGCACTCCTGGCCCTCGCCAGTCCGCTGGTGGCGCGGCTGCTCTCCCTGAGCGCCACGGGAGCAGCCCAGCCGGCGGCCAGCAGGGCTGCGACGTTGCTCGTCCTCCTCGTGGTGCCCCAGGTGGCGCTGTATGGCATCGCCAGCGTGGCCACCGCCGCCCAGAACGCCGCTGGTCGGTTCGCGCTCGCGGCGGCGGCACCGGTGGCCGAGAACGTCGTGGTCATCGCCACCGTCGCCCTGTTCGCACGCACCGGTGGCGGCCGCGTCGACGCTGAGCTCGTCACCACCGGACAGCTCGTCCTGCTGGGCGGGGGAGCGACGCTGGCGGTCGCGGTCCACGCCGGCCTGCAGTGGATCGGCGCCACTCGGGCCGGGATCGTCCTACGGCCCCGATTCGACGTGCGCGACGGCGAGGTGCTCACCATCCTGCGGCGGGGTCGGGCCGCCCTCTCGACCGCCGTGGCCCAGGCCGGCGGCTACTTCGTCGCCGTCGTCGCCGCCGGCGCGGTGCCCGGTGGCGTGGTCGCATTCCAGCTCGCACTGCAGACCGTCCAGTTGCCGGTAGCGCTCGGGGCCAGGCCGGTGTCGGTTGCGCTCCTTCCTCGCCTCGCCCGCTCCCATCGACGGGCTGAGCCGGCGCGGTTCCTGGCCGACTACCGGCAGGGGCTCTGGCTCGGCAGCCTGATCGCGGCGCCGGCCACCGTGGGGCTCATCGTCTTCGCGCCGCAGATCGCAGCGACGATCTCCGTCGGCCGGATGTCGGCGCCCGACGCGGTCGACCTCGTCGCCGTGAGCCTCGCCGGGCTCGCACTGTCGATCGCCGGTATCGCCCTCAGCGAGATCGCCCGCAGCGCGCTCTTCGCCCAGGACGACGTTCGGACCGTCGGGCACGCCGCCTGGGTCCAGGCCGCGTGCACGGTGGGCGGCGCCGTGGTCGCCACCCTGGCCGCCTCGTCGACGCTGGCGCTCGGTGCGCTCGGCGGTGCCGTCGCCCTCGGGCACGTGGTCGCTGGCGCGGTGATCCACCGCCGGGTCGTCAGCACCCGGAGCGCCGGTCGAGTCCTCACCTCGGCCGTTGGCGGCACCGCCGGAGCCGCACTGGTGGCCGTCGTGGCCGCCGGCGCCCTCGGATGGCTGCTGATGGCGGCATTCGGCGTCGCGGCGACCCCGGCCCTCGTCGCTGGCATCACGTTCGCGGTCGCCGTCTACGGCGGTCTCCTGGCGCGCTGGTCGCCCGACTTCGTCGCGCCGACCAGCGGCTGGCTCGGTCGCATCGACGGATCCTGGCGGCGTCTGGCCCCGGCCGGTGCACTGGTGGTCGGCCCTCTTGTGTTGCTCGTCGGGGCGAACGCAGCGTTTCTCCTGCTCGGCTGGCGGGCCCTCGCCGCCGCCGTCGCTTCCGCGGTCGTCGTCGCCATCGCTCGACGCCCGGCGGTCGCCGCCTACCTCTACGTGTTCACGGTGCCGTTCCTCGCAGGCATGGAGCGGGGGCTGTTCATCCCGTACGTTCGGCCGAACGAGGCTCTCCTCGGGCTCATCGTCGCCGCGTTGGCCGTCCGTTGGGTGTGGCTCCGCCTCCTGGGTGAGCCGTTCGCGATGCTGCCCACCCGCCTCGACTGGGCGGTGCTGGTTCTCGTGGCGCTCGGCTCGATCTTCCCGCTCGCGCTCCTCGCGGCCCGGGGCATCCGAGCCGAAGCGAACGACCTGCTCGAACCACTCGTGCTGTGGCGGCTCCTGGTCCTCTACGCCGTCGTCCGGGCGACCGTCCGAACCTTCGACCACCTGAGGACCGTTCTGGTGCTGTCGTTGGCGAGCGCGTCGGTCGTCGCCGTGCTGGCCATCGTGCAGGGTGTCGGGCTGCTCGGTCCCGGCGAGGCGCTGCTCGCAGCGTTCTGGGGGCCGGCCGAGGTGTTGAACGAGGGACGAGCGAGCACCACCCTCGGCTCGTCGCTCGCCACCGGCGGCTACCTGGCCTACAGCCTCGCGATCGCCGTGGCCTGGTGGGGGAGCGAGCGCGACGGCGCCACCTCATCGCCACGGCGAGCTGCGCCTTATCTGGCGGTCCTGTTCCTGGCCGGCGGTCTGGGCGCTGGCCAGTTCTCCAGTTGGATCGCCGTGCTCCTCTGCGGACTGATCGCCGCCCACCACGTCGGCAAGCTCCGCCCGATCGTCCGGCGGGCGATCCCGGCGGCACCGCTCGCCGCCGTCGTGGTCTGGCCGGTGCTCGTCGGGCGGTTGTCCGAGTTCGGCAGCTCGTTCGGCATGCCCCGAAGCTGGATCGGGCGGATCGACAATCTCACCACCTTCTACATCCCGCCGCTGGCCGAGGGAGGCTTCGTGCTCGGCGTGCGGCCGAACTCGATCCTCCAGGCCCCCGAGCAGTGGCGGCAGGAGATCTTCCTCGAGAGCGGCTTCCTGTGGCTGTTGTGGGTCGGTGGCATCCCCTTCCTGGCTGCGTTCGTGTGGTTCGTCGTCGAGGCCAGACGGTCGAGCGGTCGGGCCGTGGCCGCCGGCGGCCCGACGGCGACCGTCGGGGCGGCGATGCTCGCTTCGATCGTCTGTCTCCTCGTCGTGACCACCATCGACAAGCATCTGCAGTTGCGGGGGGCCGGTGACCTGTTCTTCGTTCTGCTCGCACTCACCCTCGTCGGGTCGTCGTCAACGCTCGCAACCCCTGCATCGCGGCCGATGGTCACCCGATGACTTCGATCCTCGTCGCCACCACCGGTGGGCACCTCGCCCAGCTCCACCACCTCGCACCCCGGCTCGACGTCGTGGAGCAACAACAGCTCTGGGTCACCCACGAAACCCCGCAGTCGGTGTCGCTCCTCGCCGACCACGAGGTGGCGTTCGTCCCCTATGTGAGCGAGCGCGACGTGCCGGGGGTCGCCCGCTGTGCCCGTCACGCCTGGTCGCTGTTCCGTCGCCGGCGGCCGTCATCGGTGGTCTCGACCGGCTCCGCCATCGCCCTCGGCTACCTCGGTGTGGCCACCGCGCTCGGCATCCCCGCCTACTACATCGAGAGCGCCGCACGATCGACCGGGCCGTCGACCACGGGTCGGGTGCTCGCCCGCTGGCCCCGGGTGAAGCTCTTCACCCAGTTCCCTCAGCGGGCGGAACCACCGTGGGACTACGTCGGCTCGGTCTTCGACGGCTTCGAGCCGGTCGACCGGCTGACCGAGCCGGGTCGGGCCCTCCGCCTGGTGGTCACCGTCGGCTCGACCGACTGGCAGTTCGACCGGCTCCTCCGGCGGGTGGCTGCGCTGGCTCCGGCCGGCGTGGAGATCGTCTGGCAGGCCGGAGCCTCCGATATCGCCGGACTCCCCGGCGATGTCCGTCGCTTCGTTCCCGCTGCCGAGCTCGCCGCCGAGCTCGAGGCGGCCGATGTGGTGATCGCCCACGCCGGTTGCGGCTCGGCGCTCGCAGCGCTCGAGGCGGGGAAGGCCCCGATCCTCGTCCCCCGGAAGGCCGCCCACGGCGAGATCGGTGTCGATCACCAGGAGCAGTTGGCCGACATGCTCGAAGCGCGAGGTCTGGCCCGCCACCGCGATGTCGACGACCTCTCGTGGCGCGATGTCGAGGCGGCCGCCGGTCTCGGCGTCCGGTTGGCGGCCACGCCGGCCGTGCTGTCGGTCGGGCGTCGCTGATCGGCTGAGGTGCTACCGGCCCTGAGCCCGGTCGAGCGATTCGAACGGGCCGATGTCGACGATCGCCCGACCGTCGCCATCGCCGTCGGTGACCCGCGGCTCGCCCGCAAGGTCCACGGCGCCCGCATCGAGCGGGCGACCGGCGTCGACCAGCACCGACGCCGGCTCGGGGACATAGCTGGCGCCGCCGGCGGGGTACAGGTCGGCCCGTCTGGCGGCCTGGGCGTTGGCTTCGGCGTCGAAATCAGCGGCCGACGACTCGTCGACGACGTGCGCCTCGTAGCCGCCGACGAACACGTTGTTGACGACCGTCGCCCCGGTCGACCCGAGCTCCAGCACGACGCCGAACCGGCCGATCGACGCCAGGAACAGGTTGTTCGACACCTCGACCGCCGGCATCTGCTGGAGGAGCAGGGCCTGACTGCCGTTGTTGGCGCAGACGTTGTCGCGGAACACGAGCCGCCCCGACCGTCCGACCTCGCCGTCGGCCCCCGACTCCTCGGCGGTCGCGATCAGGCACTGGTGATCGACGTCGGCGCAGATGTTCCGTTCGATGACGACATCGACGGTGGGGGGCTTCGAGTTGTCGAACGTCTGGAAGCAGTCGGTGTGAGGACCTTCGCCGTCGTAGCCGCGATCGTGGATCGTGTGGACCAGATTGCCTGCGAGCAGGTGCCCGGCGCCGAAGAAGCGGATGCCGTCGGCGTCGTTGGCGACCACCCGCCTCGATCCGCTGACGGCATTCCCGACGATCCGGTTCGACTCGCCGAACACCTCGATCCCCGTGCCGTCGATCCCGTCGATCGAGTTGTCGGCGATCGTGACGTTCGAGCAGGCCGCCGTCGTCTCACCGCACGTGATGCCGTGGGTTGCGTCGCCGGTGATCTCGTTCCGGGCGACGAGCACGTCGCGGCCGACGACGGCGATCCCGGGCCGTCCCAGCTCGTCACCCCGCACCTCGAAGCCGATCACGGCGACGTGGTCGGCAGCGACATCGATGCCCGGCACGACCGCCCCACGGCCGGTGGCGACCAGCGAGATCGGCTCGCCGGGCTCGCCGGACCGGGTCAGGCTCAGGCGAGACCTGAACGTCCCCTCGACGCAGATCACGAGGCCCGCGCCGGCGGTGTCCAGAGCCGAGTCGAGCTGGTCCCTGGTCGCGGCCACGACCTCGCAGGGTCGGTCCCCGATCTCGACCATGGGCCACGTGTCGACGAGGTCGTCGATCGGCAGCTCATCGGCGAGCGACGACGGAATCGCCGGGCGACGGAGGGGAACGGTCGACGACGGACCTGCCCGGTCGGTTCCCGTGACCGTTGGCGGAGGCGCCTCTGGCGGTTGCTCGCTGCACGACGTCGCGGCGAGCAGCACGACCAGCGCCGGGACCAGCCAGGCGCACCCGGCACCGGATCGGCGCTCGCCGCGGACCATGCCTCGCATCCGTTCCCGACCGGGTCAGCGCAACCTGATCGTGCCCGGCGGCGCCAGCTCCACGAACGTCTGGCCCCTGGTGAGGAGGATCTCATGACCAGAGCCGTCGGTTACCACGATCGGCTCGGCGGCCGCCGACCGGCTCCACGTGCCGTCGATCCGTCGGCCGGCGGTGAACACGTGGGCCGTACCGCTGCCCACGGTGTGGGCCTCGGGGGAGTTGGCGTCGGCCGAGCTGGTGCCGTAGGGGACCTCCAGCACGACCACGTTCGCCGGCGCGAGCTGCACACCGCTGGTCTGGACGTGGGCGGAGCCGTTCTGCGTACGCCGCCACCCCTCGACCTCCGGTGACCAGGAGAAGCCGATGTCGGCCCGCCCGAACGAGATCGACACCCCGCCAGAGGCGACCCCACCGTCGGGGCCGACGCCCTGCTCGCGGTAGCGGAACAACGCCCGGGGCTGGTCGCCGGCGTGGTTGGCGGCGGCGTACAACTCGATCGTGTGGGCGTACATGTTGTGGGGTGCCCGGCGGCCCCGGTCGCGGTAGTAGGCCCCGCTCGCCTCGAGTGCGTTCACGTTCACCAGGTCGGCGTTGCCGATCGCCGCCAGCACCGCACGGTTCGCCCCCGACGCGGCGAGGAGCGGCGTGTTGAGCTGGGCGAGGATGTCGATGTCGGTCGTCCTGACCGAGCGCACCGGACCCACCACGAACGGGAGGTCGGAGTGGAACACGGCGATCAGCCTGGTCAGCTCGCCCTCCACCATCTCCTCGTAGACGATGTCGGCCCGTTCGACGTTGGTCTGCGGCCGGGCCTGGTCGACGTTGTCGATCTTCACCGCCAGCGCAGGGCGGAGGGCGGCCGAACGGGCCGCGACGCCGGTGAGCGGTTGCGTCGCGGTGTAGATCGACCGGATCCGCCGGTCGTACTCCGTCGAGCCGAGGAACCCGGCGATCGCGTCGCGGTACGGGGTGCCGGCGGTCAGCACCGACGCCCAGTAGTCGAGCCCGCCGTCGTCGGCCGACCGTCGGAGCATGCCGACGTAGAGCATCGTCGCGAGCACCCGACCGGCGGTGGCCTTCCGGTACTCGGTCGAGTCGGAGAACGCGACCATCAACGCGCCCCGGCTCACCCCCCGACCCAGCTCGTCGGTCCAGTAGGCGGCGCCGCCGGCGTCGGCGCCGCGGCCGAGCACGATCCGGTACACCTGGTCCACGTACTGCGCATCGGAGAGCGACCCGTAGGTGATCTCGAACTCCCTCGACTCGACGAACTCCTCCGAGATCTCGGCCACCGTGCGCCCCGAACGGGCGACGCCGGTCCAGTGGAGCAGACCGTCGTAGTCGGGCGGGCGCTGGAAGTGGGCGTAGTAGAGCCGCACCACCGGCGCCACCACCCCCTCGAACTCCTCGGACAGCGCCAGGGATTCGACGAGCGCCGCGGGGTGGACCCCGTTCCGCAACTGGTCGGCCCAGTAGGCGAGGCCGGCACCGTCGGGTGGGCGCCCGAGGAAGTCCTCGTACTGCTGGGTCACGAAGTCCTCCCGGGACGGCAGCGCCCCAACCACCGTCTCGGCCGACGACTCGGTCGCTCGCGGGGCCAGGCTGGCCACCGAGAGGACGGCGACGATGGCCACGACGGCCGACGTGGTGGCACGGCGAACTCTCGGGTGGGCGCGACGGCGCCGGGGACTGGTGAGGCGGGAACTCATGTCGCTTCTTATCGGCGGGTCTCGGCCGCCATCAACACTCTCGGCGAACGGCGACAACGGGGCGCTCACCAGGCCATCGACGTCGATCGATGCGGTGGGGACTGGCGGCCGGAACTCGGGTGTCCACTACCGTTCCCTGCGTGACCGCGACGAGACCCCGACGCCCCGATCTCATGACGGCGGACGATCCTCCTCGGCTGATCGGTCACGAGTGCGGGCGATGTGGTCGAATCGCCTTCCCGCCCGACCCCTACGGTTGCGAGCGGTGCGGGGCGCACCGCGACGAGCTCCGACGGCGGGAATTGGCGGCGGCGGGCAGGATCGAAGCGGTCGCCGTCGTCCACCGTCACCACCGACCCGAGCCGTCGACGCCCTTCACCGTGGCCACCATCCTGCTCGCCGACGGCGTGAGCATGAAGGCGGTCGTCGTCGACGGCAGCGGGTCGTCGCTCGCGGTTCCGCCGCCGGTCGGGGCCGCGGTGCGGGGCGTGCCGGTGCCCGTCGGAGTCGAGGAGGCCAGCGGCGGCGACCAGCTCGTCGACCTTCGCTTCGTGGTGGCCGACGAGGGTGGTGCCCGATGACGAGGAACGTGCTCGCCGATCGTGCCGTGTACGTGGTGGGAATCGGGCTCCACCGGTATCAGCGGCGGTCGGACGCGACCTACGTGGAGCTGGGCCTGGTGGCCGTGCGGGAGGCGCTGGCCGACGCCGGGATTGCGTGGCCCGACGTGGAGACCGCCTACACCGGCACCGCCCTCCTGGGGATGGGGGCGAGCCGGATCATGCTCAGCCGGCTCGGGGCCACCGGGATTCCGATGGCGCAGGTCGAGAACGCCTCGGCCTCGGGTTCGACCGCCGTTGCCCAGGCGTGCCTCGACGTCGCATCGGGCCGGGTCGACGTGGCCCTGGCGCTCGGGGTCGACAAGCCTCGCGGCGGCCTCGGGGCCGCCCCCGGTGAGGCTGGGATAGGCAACCTCGAAGGCGGCACGGTCGTGCCGTTCACCCACTTCGCTCTGTTGGCCTCCCAGTACATGACGGCCACCGGCGTCACCCCCGAACAGGTGGCGGCGGTGGCGGTCAAGAACCACCGGAACGGGGCCGCCAACCCGTTCGCCCAGCGGCAGAGGGTCCGCACCCTCGACGAGATCATGGCCGAGCCGATCTCGGGGGCGCTCACCCGGCTGCAGTGCTGCCCGGTCGGGGAGGGGGCGGCGGCGGTGATCGTGGCCGCTGGCGACGCCCTCGACCGGCTCGGCGTCGACCCGAGCAGAGCCGTGCGCGTGCTCGCCTCGGCAACGAGGAGCGAGGGCCTCTACGACGCCGGCGTCGGTATCGACGCCGCGCTGACCGCCGAGACCGCGGTCGACGGCTTCGAGCAGGCCGGGGTGGGACCCGCCGACCTCGACGTGCTCGAGGTGCACGACGCGTTCAGCATCGAGGAACTGCTCTACACCGAGGCGCTCGGCCTGTGCCCGGCGGGCACCGCGGCGGAGCACCTGGCCGCTGGCGAGTTCGACATCGGGGGCCGGTGCGCGGTCAGCCCGAGCGGAGGTCTGCTGGCGATGGGGCACCCGATCGGGCCCACCGGCGCCGGTCAGATCGCCGAGGTGACCCGCCAGCTCCGGGGCGAGGCCGGCGCCCGCCAGCAACCCGGGGCCCGCATCGGCATGGCCCACATGGTGGGCGTCGGTGCGGTGTGCGTGGTGCACGTCCTCGCCGCCGGGCGCTGAGCCCTGACACCGAGCAACCCGACGGGTTGCCGTGTGCGGCGTGGGGTCCGCGGTGCCGGTCTCGACCGGACCCGGATCGTCGGCCGGTGCTAGCGTTTTCGTCAACCGCAACGAAAAGGGGACCCATGCAGCGAATGAAGTTCGGCATCTTCCACGCGCCGTTCCACGACCACGCGACCAACCCGAACGCGAACCTCCACCGCGATCTCGAGCTGATCCGCCACCTCGACTATCTCGGCTTCGACGAGGCCTGGATCGGCGAGCACCACTCCTGTGGCACCGAGATCATCGCCGATCCGATGATCTTCTGCGCGACCGCACTCGAGCGCACCCGCAACATCAAGCTCGGCACCGGTGTGCTGTCGGTGCCCTACCACAACCCGCTGTGGACCGCCGACCGCATCACCCAGCTCGACCACCTCAGCCGGGGCCGGTTCATGTTCGGCGCCGGGCCGGGCGCGCTACCCACCGACGCCCACATGATCGGCATCCACCCCTCCGAGCAGCGGCGCATGCTGGAGGAGGGGATGGAGGCGATCATGCACCTCCTCTACACCGACGATCCGCTCACCATGAAGACCGACTGGTTCGAGCTGAACGACGCCAAGTGCCAGCTCCCGCTCTACTCCACCGACCTCGAGATCGCGGTGGCCGCCATCGCCTCCCCGTCCGGCCCGAGGATCGCCGGCCGCCACGGCATCGGCCTCCTGTCGATCGGGGCCACGATGCAGATCGGGGCCGACATGCTGGCCCTCCACTACGACGTGTGGAAGGACATGGCGGACGAGCACGGGACCACCGCCGACCGCGACAAGTGGCGGCTCGTGGGCGTTATGCACCTCGCCGAGACCGAGGAGCAGGCACTGCGCGACGTGGAGTACGGCATCGAGCATTGGTTCGACTACCTGCAGCACACCGCGGCGGCCCCGCAGTTCTGCCCCGAGGGCGACACCCTCCAGGAACGGATCGCGTGGGTCAACGAGACCGGCATCGGGGCCATCGGCACCCCGGAGTCGTGCGTCAAGCAGATCGAGTCGCTGTGGAAGCAGTCGGGCGGCTTCGGCGGCTACCTCTGCATGGACCACGATTTCGCCAACCCTGCGGCCAAGCACCGCAGCTACGAGCTCCTCGCCCAGCAGGTCATGCCCCGCTTCCAGGGCGACACCTACGCACGGTTGAACGATGCCGTCGTGCGGGCCCAGGCGGTGCGGGAGAAGCTTAACAACGAGCAGGCCGACGCCCTCCAGGCGTGGACCGACAAGCACGCGACGGAGGCCAGCACCGACTGAGCCGCCCCGTCGCCCGTATCGAGGTCAGCCGTCCGACTGCGACGCCTCCACGGCGTCGAGTCGGAAGCTGACCACGTCGCCGACGCTGATGATGCCCGCCAATCGACCGGTCTTCGTGACCGGGAGATGGCGGACCCGGCGGCGGGTCATGGCATCCATCGCCGACACGATGGGGTCGCTGGTGGTGCAGGTCAACACATCGGTCGTCGCGGCGGCGGTGATCTTCTCGTCGAGGAACCCCGCATCGTGTCGGCCGAGGCCGGCCACGATGTCGCGCTCCGACACGATCCCCTCCACCCGATCACCGTCGGAGGAGACCACCACCGCGCCGATCCGATTCTCGTTGAGCACCGTCACCGCGTCCCGGACGGTGGCCGCGGGATCGATGGTGATCACGCCGGCCCGTTTCCGGTCGAGGAGCAGTTGGATCGGTGACCGGTCCTCGGGGGCGGGGAGCCGTGCGTCGATCGCCCGCATCACCCCGGCCGCAGTTCCCCAGATGCGGCCCTCGCTGGTCTCGTGGGCGAATCCAAGCCTCGAGTAGTAGTCGGCCAGCCGCTCGGCATCGAGCTCGCCCAGCGGGTCGACCTCCACGATCGCGCCGGGCACCGTGCGGCGGACCGCCTCGAAGAGCAACCGTTCGCCCAGCCCCTGGGTCCGGTAGGCGGGAACGACCAGGTGGTTCCAGATCAGCAATCCGTCCTGGCGGTTGTCGGTGGTGGCGATGTAGCCGACCGCGGACTCCTCGTGCCACGCCACCAGCACCAGGTCGCTGGGGTCCGCGTCGCGAGCGGCGAACAGGTACTCCCGTTCGGCCTCGGCCGACTCGTGGAGCGCCGCCAGCACGTCGCTCGGCCTGCTCTCGGTCACGATGACGGTGCGTGGATCGAGTGGCGCGGTGCTCATGGGCGGATCCTAGTTGCCTGGTTCTCCGGGCCGCCCCCCTGACAGAATCTGTCCGTGGTCGAGAATCGATCCGTCGACGCCGAGGTCCGCTACCTGAACCCCGAGTGGAAGAAGACCGACGAGATCCCCCAGATCGGGAGTCGGGAGACGAGGCGGGCGAACACGTCGCGCCGGACCGTCGCCATCGGCGACGCCCGAGCCGCATCCGCGACCGCCGCCGACGTCGGCGAACCGGCCGGTCTCGGGCTCGACACGTCCGGCTTCACCCTGCGGGCCGTCGACCTGCCGGGCAACGCCCGCATCCCGCCCGGCACTGCGCCGGGGGCCAAGCGGGCCCCCCGGGCCTACATCGAGGCGATGCTCGACCTCGTGCGACGAGAGACCGGCGCCGTGACCACCCACTTCTTCGCCGACCTCGTGCGAACCGAGGACCAGCGCGACTTCAACACCGGCTACGCGCGCTTCGTCCACTGCGACTACAACCGTCGCAACCTCGAGTCGATGTCGGTCAATCTGCTGCGGCGGCGGGGTGCCGAACGGTCGCCCGGGCAGACGTTCGCCTGGTACAACACGTGGCAGCCCTTCGATCACCGGGTGGAGCAGAACGCGCTGGCGATGCTCGACGTGCGCTCCCTCGCCGCCGACGACATCGTCGCCTATCGCTACACCGGCTACGACGGCGAGGGGGGCCTGGTGGCGGCGCCGGTGTACAACCCGGAGCACCGGTGGTGGTACTACCCGGACATGACGCCCCACGAGGTACTGCTCACCAAGCAGCTCGACGCTCGCCCCGGGCGAGCCGACCAGTGCCCGCACACCTCGTTCGTCGACAGGTCCCTCCCCGCCGACACCCTCCCCCGCCGAAGCGTCGAGGTGCGCATCCTCGCCGTGTTCGACCCGGAGCCCCCGCCGACCTAGCGTGGGGCCACCCCGGGGGTCGAGGGGATCGACGGGGATGCCGACTGGATCGTGAGGAGCGTGTGATGGCCGACGTCAGCGGGGCGAGGATTCTGGCCCAGAACCTGAAGCAGCAGGGTGTCGAGTACGTCTTCGGGATCGTCGGGTTCCCGGTCGTGCCGATCGCCCTGGCCCTCCAGAAGGAGGGGGTGACGTTCATCGGGATGCGCAACGAGCAGTCGGCATCGTACGCCGCGCAGGCCGCCGGCTACCTGACCGGTCGCCCGCAGGGATGCCTCGTGGTGTCCGGTCCCGGCGTGATCCACGCGCTGGCCGGTCTGGCCAACGCCAAGGAGAACCTGTGGCCGATGATCCTGATCGGCGGGGCGTCGCCCACCGACCAGAACGGCATGGGCGCCTTCCAGGAGGAGGACCAGGTGGCGGCGGCCAAGCCGTGGTGCAAGTACGCCCATCGGGTGGAGAGCCACGACAAGATCCCGTACTACGTCGAGCAGGCGATCCGCACGTCGCTGTACGGCCGGCCGGGTCCGGTGTACCTCGACATGCCCGCCGACGTCATCGACGGCAAGGTCTCCGACGAGACGATCCCCGAAGCCCCGACCGTCGGCGAGCCGCCCCGCACCCACGCCGAGCCAGAATCGGTCCGGCGGGCGATCACCGCCCTCAAGTCGGCTGAGCGTCCCCTGATGATCGTCGGCAAGGGTATGGCGTGGGCCCGGGCCGAGGACGAGGTCCGCCAGTTCGTCGACCGCACCCAGCTCCCGTTCCTGGCCTCCCCGATGGGCAAGGGCGTCGTGCCCGACGACCATCCGCTGTCGGTGGGAGCCGCCCGATCGCTCGCCCTCGAGCAGGCCGACGTGATCCTCCTCGCCGGTGCGAGGCTGAACTGGATCATGCACTTCGGTCGCAAGCCGCGGTTCAACCCCGGGGTGCGGGTCATCCAGCTCGACATCAACCCCGAGCAGATCGGGCACAACGTGCCCGCCGAGGTGGGCCTCGTCGGTGACGGCAAGGCGATCATGGGTCAGTTCAACGCCGAGCTGGCCGACGATCCGTGGCGCTATGAGGCCGAGACGCCGTGGCGGAGCGCGATCGCGGCCAAGATCGCCGAGAACGAGGAGGCGGTCGCCGGGATGCGCGACGACGACTCCTCGCCGACCAACTACTACCGGGCGTTCCGCGACATCGCGGACTGGCTCCGCCCCGACGACCTCATCATCGGGGAGGGTGCCAACACGATGGACATCGGCCGCACCCAGATGCCGAACGCCAACCCCCGCCATCGGCTCGACGCCGGCAGCTACGGCACGATGGGCATCGGGCTCGGCTTCGCCGTCGCTGCTGCGGTCTGCAATCCGGGTCGGCGGGTCGTGTCAGTCCAGGGCGACTCGGCGTTCGGGTTCAGCGGCATGGAGATGGAGACGATCTGCCGCTACCAGCTCCCGGTGATCGTGGTCATCCTGAACAACAACGGCATCGGTGGCGGGATCGCCGAGCTGCCCGAGGACGGCCCGCCCCCGCCGAACGTGTACCTCCCGTCGGCCCGCTACGAGAAGATCGCCGAGGCGTTCGGCGCCGGCGCCTTCTACGTGGAGAAGACCGAGGACCTGCGCCCCGCGCTCGACCAGGCGGCCGCCCTCGAGGGCCCAGCGATCGTGCACGTCCGCCTCGACCCGTCCGCCGGCCGCAAGCCCCAGGCCCACGGCTGGCTCACCCGCTAGGGACCCGTCCCCGGTTGGGTCGGCGGTTGGCGGTCGAGGGCCTCGTGGGTGAGGCTGGTGGCCGCCGTCGGTGACTCACGCCCGGTTGGGTTGGCGGTTGAGGGCGTCGTGGGTGAGGCTGGTGGCCGCCGTCGGTGACTCACGCCCGGTTGGGTTGGCGGTTGGCGGTTGAGGGCCTCGTGGGTGAGGCTTGTGGCCGCCAACGGTGACTCACGCCCGGTTGGGTCGGCGGTTGGCGGTTGAGGGCGTCGTGGGTGAGGCTTGTGGCCGCCAACGGATGCGGCGTGAGGTGTCTCAGCGGTCGGGGGTGTCGTCCTCGTGATCGAGGGTGGCGAGCGTCGCCGGACGGCCCCACAGGTAGCCGGCCACCACCAGCAGGCTTCCGCCGGCCGCCGCCACGGTCGCCTGTGGACCCCACAGGTCGGCCATCGCCCCCTGGAGGAGCGAGCCGAGCGGGAACGCCAAGGTGAACCCCATGACCCTGGCCGACATCACCCGGCCCCGCATGTCGTCGGTCACGATGAGCTGCACCGCGGTGTTGGTGGTGGCGATGACGGCGAGGAAGCCCGCACCGACGGCGAGGAGCGCCACCAGGCCGAGCGGCCAGGTGGGGGCCAGGCCGAACGCCACCACCGACAGGCCGTAGAACGGGAGGCCCCACCGCACGACCGTCGACCGCCGTACCCGTGTGTCCCAGCTCGAGAGCAGGGGAGCGACGAGCACTGCGCCGATGCCGACCGCCGCGGTCAGCGCGCCCACGACGGTGGCTCCTGCGCCGTACACCTCCTCGGCGAAGACCACGGTGAACTGCGTGGTCGGGTTCCCGAAGAACGCGACCAACACGGCACAGCCGACGCTCACCAGGATCCCGGTACGCCGCCGGATGTACCCGAGCGCAGTCCGGAACCCGGCGAGCACCCCTTCCGGTGCTGCCGGCCGAACATGGGCGGCCGCCGGGCGGATCGCCGCCAGGACTGCGATCACGGCGAGGAACGAGAACGCGTTGACCGCAAACGCAGCCGACGGTCCGGCCGTTGCCAGGAGGACGCCGGACAAGGCCGGACCGAGGGCCCTGCTCGCGTTGAACTGCGTCGAGTTGAGGGTGATGGCGGAGGCGAGGTCGGCCCGAGGGACGAGCGACGGGACGAACGCCTGCCAGCTCGGGATCATCAAGCCGTTGAAGACGCCCGTGAGCGCGGTGAGGCCGAGGATGAGCCACTCGTCGCGCCAGCCGATCGCCCAGGTCACCCAGAGCAGGCCAGCGGCGAAGGCCATCGCCACCTGGGTGGCGATGAGGAGGCGTCGCCGGTCGAGCCGGTCTGCCAGCGAACCCCCGAGCGGGCCGAGCAGAAACGCCGGCACGAACTGGGCGAACCCGGCCAGACCCACGAACAACGAGCGGCCCGTCAGCTCGAACAGCACGAACGGCACAGCGAGGTTCTGGATCCAGTTCCCCGAGTTCGACGCGAGCGCGCCGATGAAGAACAGCCGGTAGTCGCGGTGCTGGAGCGCCCGCATCCCGTGTCGGAAACCGTGCGGGCTAGCCAAGGATCATCGACCGGGACCCTATCGGGACGATCCGGTTGGCGATCGGCCCGGACCGGCGGGCCTCAGGCCGACAGCGCGGAGGGGTGCAGGCAGGGACGAAAATCGGCTCGGAGGGCGGCGACCGAGGTCGGGGGTGTGAGCACCGTGACCGTCCCCCGACGAGGTCGATCCTTCCCCTCACCCCAGCCGGCGAACGAGAACGGCTGCAACGCCTCCGCCGTCACGAGGAGCGGGCTCGATCCGTCCTCCACGATGACGGTGCCCGTCGGTAGCGACTCGATCGGCGCCGACCACAGCACCCGGTCGCCGGCCCGGTTCAGGATCGGACGGCCACCCCGGGCGGCCGTTCGACGCAGCCGCTCGCGCTGCAGTCGACGATTGAGCTCCGGCGCCCGGATCCCCCTGGCGCCGCGGTAGGCCAGGTAGTCGGTTCGGCGGCACAAGCCGCACGGCCGATGGCCTGCTGCGAGCCCCACCGCATCGTCGAGGAAGAACAACGGCGTCCACGTGCCCGGTGCGTCGAGCGGGTGGCACCATCCCCGGTACGACGTCAGGCAGATGATCCACAGCGAACCGCGATGGTGGCGACGCAGCCGGCCGGCGTCGTCGACGAGGCAGCCCCGGTTGCCGGTGAACAGGCCCCGTTCCGGCACGGCGTGCACATCGCCCCACGGGTCGACACGGTTGCGGCGGGGACCGCCGGAACCGCCAGGGGATGCGGGGGTCGGCGAGGACACGCCGACAGTATGTCGGCTCCCGCTGGCCAACCGCTGCGGTGCCGGGTCGACCGCGACGTCTTGCCGTGGGGACGACCTGATGACCTATCGTCACCCCCGTGACGAGAACCGTCGAGGCGCCGCCGACGCCACGCATCTTCCGGGGCTGGATCGTGCTCGCCGGGATCTTCCTGGTCATGACGATCGGGTCCGGTTTCGCCTTCTACGCGCAAGGGGTCTTCCTCGACGCCCTCGTGGAGGAGCAGGGCTTCTCCGTGGGTACCGCAAGTGCCGGAACGGGGGTGTTCTTCCTTGTCAGCGGCATCGCCGGCTACTTCGCCGGCGGGCTGATCAGCCGCTACGACATCCGGGCCGTCATGTGCTTCGGCGCCACCGTCGCCGCGGTCGGCATCTACCTGCTCGGCGAAGTGCGGTCGGTCTGGCAGATGTTTCCCGTCTTCATCGTGTACGGGGCCGGCTATGCGCTGACCGGGCTCGTGCCGGCGACGAGCCTCGTGACCCGCTGGTTCCATCTCAAGCGGTCGATCGCGTTGTCGATCGCGTCGACCGGTCTCTCGGTCGGTGGGATCGCCATCACACCGCTCATCGCCCAACTGATCGACGCCGACTCCCTGGTGGAGCTCGCACCCGAGCTGGCGATCGCGTTCTGGGTCGGCATGGTGCCGGTGATCCTGCTCGTCGTCCGGCCATCGCCAGAGTCGCTCGGCCTTCGCCCGGACGGCCTCGCCCGACCCTCGCCCGGCGCGGTCGAGCCGGTAGACCTCGCACCGCTCCACGAGAGCATCGCCCGGGACATCAGCGTGGTCGTGGCACCGGCACCGGGACCGGGACCGGCCGACGATGCGCCGGCTGGGACCGCATTCACCGAAGCGATCCGCACCCGCTACTTCCGGTTCCTCTCGACCGGCTTCATCCTGATCATGGGCGCCCAGGTCGGTGCCATCCAGCACATCTTCAAGCTGACGAAGGACCAGATCGACGTCGACGCCGCCAGCCTCGCCCTCGTGGTGGCCACCGCGACCAGCGTCTGCGCCCGACTCGCCGGCGGGGTGGCGGCCACCCGGTTCCCGCTCCGGCGCCTGACCACGGCGCTGATCGTGGTCCAGGCGATCGGCATAACGGTGATCGGTCTCGCCGGTCAGCAGCTCACCATTCTCGTCGGGGTGGTGATCTTCGGCACGGCGATGGGCAACCTCCTGATGCTGCACCCGCTCCTGCTCGCCGATGCGTTCGGCGTTCGCGACTACCCCCGCATCTACGGCCTCGCGTCGTTGCTGATGGTCACGGGCGTCGGCCTCGGCCCGTTCGTGGTGGGGATCCTTCGCGACGCCACCGACTACCGCACGGCTTTCCTGGTGATGGCCGGCACCGCGATGGCCGGGCTCGTCATCTACCGGGCGGCCGGCGAGCTCAGCTTCGAAGAGGCGGGCCGTTAGACGCCCGCACGGGCCGAGAGCCTCGTCGATGGGCCCCGCGGTTCGAGGCTGTGCCAACCACGGCGGTGCTGTGCTAATCAGTTCCCCCATGACACGACTGCTCGACGGAATCCGGGTCTTCGAGCTGGGGATCGCGATCGCGTCGCCCAACGCCGGTCGACTCCTCGCTCACCACGGGGCCGAGGTCTACAAGATCGAGTCGCCGACGAGTCCCGACGTGGTCCGGCTCATCGGCAGCGCCTGGCTCCGCGACAACGAGGAGCTCGCCCCGGCGATGCCGGACTCGAGCCCCTACGTGTCGGAGATGAACGCCGACAAGAAGAGCGTCGCCCTCGACCTGAAACGGCCGGAGGCTCGAGCCGCAGCTCGCGAGCTCCTCCGGGAGTGCGACGTGTTCCTGGCCAACATCGGTGCCCGGGCGCTGGCCGAGCTCGGTCTCGATTACGAGTCGGTCAAGGAGATCAGGAGCGACATCGTCTACGTGCAGCTACCGGGATTCGGGTCCGACCCGAGCGCGCCGTACTACCCCTTCGTGGCCTGGGGCCCCAACCAGGCGCCGCTCGTCGGGATCGACGATCTCACCGGCCACGCCGGACGGGAACCGGCCGGCATCGCCACCGTGGCCCCGCCCGACTACCTCTCGTCGCTCCACGCCGCGTTCTGCATCCTCACCGGTCTCGAGCAGCGCGACGCCACCGGCGAAGGCGTCCACGTCGACGTCGCCCAGTTCGAGACCACCGTGTCGGCGCTGCTCGGCCCGTTCGTCATGGATCACGCGCTGACCGGCAACCTGCAGTCGAGGATCGGGAACCGGTCGCTGTGGTACGCCCCCGAGGGGGTCTACCCATGTGCCGGGGAGGAACGATGGATCGCGATCAGCGTCCCCGACGACGACGCCTGGCAGGGCCTGCTGGAGCTCGCCCCGTCCGAGCTCGCCACCGACGCCCGGTTCGGGACCAACGAGGACCGGTTGGCCAACGTCGACGCGCTCGACGATGCCATCGCCGCATGGACCGCTGGTTGGAACAACCTCGATCTCGCGGCCCGGCTCCAGGGGGTGGGGGTGGCGGCCCACATCGTGGCCACCAACGAGGACATCCTCCAGGACGCCCACGTGATGGAGAGCGGGTGGTTCAGCGCCCGACCCAACAGCCGGTTCACCCGCGACCTCTTCAGCGGGTTCCCGATCAGGATGACGGCCACGCCCGGCTCGTGGGAGCGGGCAGGGCCGAGCTCCGGTGAGCACACCGAGGAGGTCCTGACCGGCGTGGCGGGGATGAGCGAGCGCGATGTGGCGCAGCTCGTCGAGGACGGCGCAGCGTTCACGATGAACCGCCCGGACGTGACCGTCGATCGTCCCTACGAGGACTGGCTCCACGTGTTCTTCCCCCGTGACGCCGTCGATTCGAGGGATCTGTGATGAGCGACCAGCACCAACCGTTCGCCGGCCTGAAGGTCGTCGACCTGTCCGGTCTGGCCGGGGCCTACGGCACCAGGCTGCTCGCTGCGCTCGGAGCCGACGTGATCAAGATCGAGCCGCCGGACGGCAGCCCGCTGCGTCGGATGGCACCGTTCATCGACGGCGCGCCCGACGGCGAGGGTTCCCTGTGGTGGGCCTACCTGGCGATGGGCTGCCAGAGCCTCGTGATCGACATCGACGATGCCGCCCAGCGCCAGCAGCTCGCCGACCTCCTCGGCGAAGCCGACGTCGTGGTCGACGACCACGGACCGGGCGTCCTCGATGGCCACGGACTCGGGTACGACACGATCGCCGCCGACAACCCGGGCGTGGTCTGGGTGGCGATCACGCCGTTCGGGCTCCACGGGCCGAAGCGGGGATGGCGGTCCTCGAACCTCGTGGCCTGGGCTGCATCGGGCGTGCTGTACACCACGGGCTTCGTCGACCAGGCACCGGTCGTGCCGGGCGGGCCCGCCCAGATGGGCTTGCACGCCACCGCCCTGAACGCCGCCGTTGGGGTGGTCCTCGGCCTCCGGGGTCGACGTCTCACAGGACGGGGCCAGGTGGTCGACCTGTCCCTGGCCGAGAGCTGCCTGCAGTTCTCGCCGGAGACGGGGGTTCCGGTGTTCCTCGACGATCGCGTCCATCGGGTCCGGGGCGGGAACCGGCGGACCTTGTCGCGACCGTTCGGCCTGTACCCGTGCAGCGACGGTTTCGTGTCGATCCTGGTGCTGATGCCACGACACTGGGAGGCGATCGCCCAGTGGGTGAGCGAGGAGTGTGGCAACGAGTCGATCATCGACCCGGTCTTCGCCGACATCGCCGTGCGGGGCCAGACGATGGAGCTGATCGACGAGTGGGTCGAGGAGCTGACGACGTCGATGACCCTTCTCGACTTCTTCCGGGAGGGCCAGCGCCGAGGGATCCCGATCACCCCGGTCAACACCGTGGCCAGCCTGGCCGTCGATCCCCACCTCGAAGCGGTCGACTTCTGGAAGAGCACGGAGCTTCCCGGCGGCGGGTCGGCGACCATTCCCGGCCCGCCGTTCCGCAGCAACGCCGGGTGGTGGCAGCTCGGCCGCGCCCCCAAGCTCGACGAGCACGACCTGCCCGACTGACCCACCACCGCACACCGGTGCCAGACACATCGTGCGGATCTCGGCCATCGGCGCACGATGTGTCTGGCACCGGTGTGCGCAGGTGTGCGGACCGCCACCAGTGGATGTCAGCGGAGGAGGGTCTGGCCGACGGCGCGCTTGTGGAGCGACTGACCGGCGGCGTGCTGGACCGCGGTGTGGGTGTCGCGCAGGTAGCGCTCGAGCCGGTGGCCGGTCGAGATGGCGTTGGTGCCGGCGGCGTGGAAACAGAGGTCGGCCACCCGGACCGCCTCCTGCATCGCGTGGGTGATCGACAACTGCGCTCTGGCCACCGCCCGATCGAGGTCGACCGGAGCGGTGTCGCCACCGGCGACCGCCGCCCACGCCTCGCCGATCGCCTCCGTGCAGAACGCCCGAGCTGCGCTGGCGATCGCCTCGGCATCGGCGATCGCGTCCTGCACCGCCGGCCGCTCGCCGAGCGGCATCGGCGATCCCGTCGACGCGAGCTCGCGCACCGCCAGGAGCGCATCGATCGCACCGCGGGCCAGGCCGATGGCCACCCCCGCCGTCGGCGCCCAGATCGCCACCATCGCCAGACGCGGGTCGTACAGCGGCTCGTCACGCGCCGCGACCCACCGTCTCGACACGCTCCGGCCCCGCGGGACGGGCACATCCTCGAGCACGAAGTCGTCGCTGCCGGTGCCCCGCATGCCCACGACGTCCCAGTTGGCCACGATCGACCCGTCGGTCACCGGCACCAGCATCGAGCGGGTCACCCGCGAGCCGTCGTCGTTGCCGACGAACGCGGTGGCCAGGAACCAGTTGGCGTGGCGGACCCCGCTGGCGTAGTTCCAGTGACCCTTCAACGTGTACCCCTCCTCGGTCCGGACCGCCTCGCCGAGCGGGCGGGCCGACCCCGCCACGTGCAGCGGTGCAGCCGAGGTGGCCTGCATGTCGCCCAGCGCGTCGGGGTCGATCCAGGCGAGGTGAACGGTCACCGCCGCCGAGACCTGGGCGCACCACCCCACCGAGCCGTCCACCCGGGCGAGCTCCTCGCAGACGGCGAAGGCGGTGAGCGGATCGAGCTCGGGCCCACCGATCGACCGGGGCTGGTACATCTGGAACACACGGGCGGCCGTCAGGGATGCGACCAGCTCGTCGGGCAGTCGCCGCTCGGCGTCGATCCGGGGTGCCAGCTCGAGGATCGTCGGTCCCAACTCGCGAACCGCGGTGAGGATCGGATGCTCAGCGGCCATCAACCGACGGTAGTGGCTCCGCTCGTCCTCGGCCCAGACGGCCGGCGTCGCGTCACTCCAGCACGCCGGCGATCGCCAGCTCCGCGATCCTGTCGCCGTCGTAGCCGAGCAGCTCGCTCAGGATCTCGAAGTTGTGCTCGCCCCACGGCGGACCGGCGTTCGTCGGCGTGCCGTCGGCCCGCGACAGCCGGAATCCGTACTGCTCGGCCCACGTGTGGCCGTAGACGGCGTGGGGCACCTCGTGGAAGTGGTCGCGGTGGAGGAGCTGGGGGTCGGCCACCACCTCGGGGCTGTTCTGCACGTGGTGGGCCGGCACACCGATCGTCTGGAGTCGGGTGTGGGCCTCCACCGGGTTGCGGTCGGCGATCCATCCGCTGATGACCTCATCGAGCTCGGCCGCCCGCTCGAGTCGCTGGTCGACGGTCAGGTCGCCGAGATCGGTGCGACCGAGCTCCGCCGTCAGGGCCCGCCACTGCTCGTCGGTCTCGCAGGCGATGGCCACCCAGTCGTCGTTCTCCTCCGGGCCACATCGGTAGGCGGCGTGGGGCGCAACCCACCGGTCGGCGTTGCCGAGCCTGCTCTGGCCGTGACCGTTGACCTCCTGGTCGAGGATCGCCTCCGACAGGAAGTGCACGCCCCCCTCGGCCTGGGAGAAGTCGATGGTCATGCCTTTGCCGGTACGGGACCGCTGGTCGAGCGCAGCGAGGATGACCGCGGCGGTCAGACGAGGCGACGTGGCATCGGTGTAGGCCAGGAACGGGCCGGCGGGGAGCCGATCAGGCCACCCGGTCAGCTCGTAGTAGCCGCCCATCGCCGCCCCCATGTTGCCGAAGCCCGGGATCGGCGACAGCGGACCCGAGTGGCCGAACAGCGTCGTCGACACCACGATCAGGCGGGGGTTGACCGAGCGGAGGTCGTCGTGGCCCAGGCCGACGCGTTCGAGCACGCCGGGGGAGAAGGCATTGATGACCACGTCGGCCTTGGCCGCGAGATCGAGCACCACCTGGCGCGACTCGGGCACCTTCAGGTTGACCTGCAGGCTCTTCTTGTCGGCGTTGATCGAGTGCCACTGCTGGCTCGCCTCTGGCCCGTCGTCGCCCAGGACCCGCGACAGGCCCGACGTTCGGACCTGGTCTGGCCTGGTCTGGGACTCGAGCCGGATCACGTCGGCGCCGTAGTAGCCGAGCATCCTCGTGGCGAAGGGGCCGGCGTAGACCCAGGTGAAGTCGACGACGGTCACCCCCTCGAGCGGGCGGGTGGTCGCCGGTGGCGTCCCCGAGGGAACCGGCGGGACCGGCCGGTGCTCGCCCAGCACCTCGTGGGTGTGCTCACCGAGCCGGGGCGGGGGCCCGAGGCGGGCGAGCCCGGTGTCGCCGGAGATGTGGGCCCACGGCCCGGGGAACCTGACGATCCCCGCCTCGTCGCCGAACTCATCGCCCGACTCATCGCCCATCTCGACGGTGTCCCAGAAGCCGCGCGCCGCGTAGTGCTCGCTGTCGAGCACATCGGCCGGTGTCGTGACCGGCACGAGGAGGAGTCGGTCCCGCTGGGCCATGTCGAAGAGGTCGTGCTTCGTCCTCGTGGCGAGCGCGGCGGCGAGGCCCTGCGAGGTCCGGTCGACGATGTCGGCCACCTCGTCGAGCTCCCGCCCGTCGAGCAGTTCGGTCCAGTCGATCGCCGCCAGCTCGTCGCTCACCGTCCCCTCGCCGTGGGCCCACGAGATCATCCGGTTGGTGAATCCGCCGACGAGGACCCCGGGGAGGAAGGTGACGGTCACGTGGCCGTCGAGGCACTCGTAGACGAAGCGGAAGCGGATCACACCGAGCAGCTCCAACCCGCCGCCGCTGCGCTGGGCCGGCGGGTTGTCGCACAGGGCCGGCGCCAGCCACCCCTGGGCGGTGAGCATCATCGCCTCCTGGGCCGACACGTCGACGTGCTGGCCGTACCCGGTCGCTCGCCGCTCGGTGAGGGCGATAAGCACCGCGCAGGCCGCTTCGGCCGCCGCGTTCACCCACACCTGTGGTGCCGTGACCCGCACCGGGGCCCGGTCCTGGTAGCCGTTGAGCGACATCTCGCCGCTGGCTGCGCTCAGCGTCAGGTCGGTGCCGATCCAATCGGCCTTGGGTCCGGTCGCCCCGAATGGGCTGAGCGACACGGTGACGAGGCCGGGGTTGGCGACCCGGAGCGCATCGAGATCGAGCGGGCGGGCACCGCACTCGATCAGCACGTCGGCGGTCGACGCCAACCGGGCGAGCGTGGACGTGTCGTCGACGTCGACGACCACGGATCGCTTGCCCCGGTTGTACGCCCAATGGCCCAGCGACCGCTCGGGGTCGGGCTCGCCGCCGGCCCACGGTCCCCGGTGGCGGGCCCGCGACCCTGCCGGCGGCTCGACCGCGATCACGTCGGCGCCGAGCTGGGCGAGGAGGAAACCGGCGAAATGACCCCGGTCGTCGGTGAGATCGAGCACCCGGTGGTGCGACAGCATCGTCGGTAGTCCCCCTTGGAAGCGCCGGCGAATGGTGCAGCGAATGTACAGCACGGTGGCTCGACCCGAGGAGTTGCCGTCGCTGCGCCGGGCGTCGGACTACGGGTCGGTCCCGGACGGCACTACGTTCGTAGCATGCCAGTGCCAACCCTCGAGATCGCCGGCCACCGGGCCACGCTCCACCTCCACCGGCCGGACAAGCGGAACCGGATCGAGCCCGCCGACCTCGTCGAGCTGATCGGCTTGTGCGACGAGATCGACGCCGACCCGGGGGTCCGAGTGGCGGTGCTCGCGTCGTCGGGGCCGTCGTTCTGCGCCGGCTACCACCTCGGCGCCTTGGCGGAGGGCACGAAGGTGGAGGCGGGCTTCGGTGATCTCTGCGACCGGCTCGAAGCGCTGCGGGTGCCGACGGTGGCGAGGATCGGTGGGAACATCCACGGTGGTGGAACCGACCTGGCGATCGCCTGTGACATCCGCATCGCGGCGGCCGGCATCCACCTCCGGATGCCGGCCGCTCGGCTCGGTCTGCAGTACTACGCCTCCGGCCTGCGTCGCTTCGTGGAGCAACTCGGCCCAGCAACCACCAAGCGGATCTTCTGCACCGCGCTCCCGTTCGACGCCGACGAACTGCTCCGCCTCGGCTACCTGCAGGAGGTCGTGCCAGCCGAAGAGCTCGACGACCGCGTCGACATCGTCGCCGACGCCATCGCCGAGCTCGCCCCGACCGCCGTTGCGGCCACGAAGGCGGCGGTGAACGGGCTCGCCTCGGGCTCGATGACCATCGACGAGGTCGAGGCGGGCCATCGGGCGTCGCTCCGCACCGAGGACCACGCCGAGGCGCTGCGGGCGCTCGGCGACAAGCGCGACCCGCGCTTCACCGGGCGTTGAGCTCCTTCGCCTCCTCGATCCGTCCGGGGCTGAGTCGGGGCACCGCGTAGAGGAACAGGAGGACGTGGGCGCCCGCTGCGACCACGAACGGGATGCGCAGCGCGATCTCCCGGTCGACGATCCGCTCCGTGGCAGCCACCAGCAGGCCGCCGGCGAGCGCTCCGATCGGGATCATGCCCCAACCGAAGAACCGGTAGACCGAGTTGACCCGTCCGAGCAGCTCGTCGGGGATGAGCGACTGGCGGAGCGCGACCGTGATGACGTTCCACACCACCGCGGTGAACGTCATGGCGAAGAACACCGCGATCACCACCGGGAGCGACGGGAAGGCGGCGATGATCGCCGGCCCGAGGAAACCGCCGGCGACCGTCATCAGCAGCGCTCGACTCTGACCGATCCGTTCGCTGACCCTGGCAGCTCCCAGGCTCCCGGCGACACCTCCGGCGGCGGCGGACGCACCGATCGCGCCGAACCCGATGGCGCCGAGGCCGAGGACCTCCTGCACGAACAGCACCTGGATCGACTCCATCATGGCGAACAACCCGTTGAGGGCTCCGAGCGCGATCGCCAGCGAGCGGAAGAGCGGGTGGTGCCACAGCCAGCGGAATCCTGCCGCGAGGTCGCGCCGGAACCGGGTCGACGCCGTGGTCGGTCCGGCCGGTGACTCCGCCGGCGACTCCTCCTGGCCCCGCGCCCGCTCGACGCCACCGGGTGCGAACGATCCCCGCAGCGACGCGATGAGGACCGCTGCGACCCCGAAGGTGGCGGCATCGATGAAGAAGGGCAGGGAGAACGAGATGGCGAGGAGCACGCCGGCGGCCGGTGGCCCCACGAACGAGTTCATCACCAGCTCCGCTCCCTGGAGCCTCCCGTTGGCCCGCTCGAGTTGGGCGGGCCGCACGAGGGATGGCATCAAGGTCTGCGACGAGTTGTCGCGGAACACCTCGGCGCACCCCAGCAGGAACGCCGCAGCGTAGAGCCCGGCGATGGCCAGCCCCGCGCCGGGCGGGGTGTCGGCTGCTCCCGATGCCAGCTCCGCCGGATCCCGCAGCGCTCCTTCGCCGATGAGGACCACCAGCGCCACCGCCAGGGTCAGGGCGAACGCGATCGCGTCGGTGGCGACGATGAGCTTGCGCCGATCGACCCGATCGGTCACCACGCCGGCTGGCAGGGTGACGAGCAGCCACGGCAGCCTGGACGCCACCAGCACCCCGGCGATGACCGCCGGATCGCGGGTGAGGGCACTCGCCAACCAGGGGTAGGCCACCACGCTCAGCCCGTCGCCGAAGTTCGACAGGAGGGTGGCGCCCCACAACCGCCAGTAGTTGGCGCCCAGTCGCGAGTCGGTCCCGGCGCCGACGCGGGCGGTCACCCGAAACCCCGCCGGTCGGTGACGAACAGGCCGAGCAGCACGCCGTAGACCTGCTCGCCGCCCCGCTCCTGCGCCGCGAACTCATCGGCCAGCGCCGCCAGCCGCCCGGCCCACTCCGACGCCCGGTCGGCGGGGATCCTGGCGTATCGGGCGGTGGCCAGATGGTCGCCGATGCCGTCGCCCGACGCGAGCCGATCGTCCGGCCCGCTGCGCTGGAGAGCCGCCTGCTGGAGCTCGGCGAAGGTCTCGTCGAGGACGTGGCCGAACGACACGCCCAACCCCTCGAGATCGTCCATGATGAACAGACGGGCGGTTCGGCCGTAGTAGCGCTCCTCGATCGCCCGGACCCTCGCCGTGCGGACGACCGTGATCAGGCCCCCAGCCTCGAGCGCCTTGCAGTGGTGGCCGATCGTGCCCTTCGGCTGCTCGAGGACATCGGCCAACTGGCTCGTGGTCGCCGCTCGCTCCGACAGCAGGTCGATGATCCGCCGCCGGGTCGGGTGGAGCATCAGCTTGGTCTGCTCGGCTCGGAGGTGGAGGTCGTCGGCGAGATCGTAGTCGGGCACCGCCCGCCCATCGGGGCCCTGCCGGGTCGTCGAATGGTCGGCCATCCCCGAATGTTCGGCTAGTCCCGACCATTTGTCAACAGTCCCGTCTACCGTCCCGTCGGCAGCCCCGGTCGAGAGCACCGTCGACGGGGCTGTCAGGCGAAGTAGCGGTAGAGCAGGTCGCCGCCCCTGGCCGTCACGTCGTGGGGGACGTCGGGTCTGGTGAGGAGCTCGGTGAGCTGGCCGAGCGCCGATGTCGCCTCGGCTCCCGATGGGTTCGCATGACCTGGCGGCTGCCAGTGGAGGGTCGTCAACGGCAGCTCCTCGGTTGCGAACTGCCGCTTGAACGACAACAGGCCCGGCTGGTCGATGTCGCTCCTGCCCATGTCGACGAGCGACAGGCCCCGCTCGACCCCCTCTCGGCACGCTTCGATCAGGAGCGCGGCGTTCGGTCGGTAGTTGCGGGCGACCGAAGCGCTGAACTTGTAGTACCAGACGCCGTTCCAGGCGAGGTACACCATCGCCGCCACCGGTTCGCCATCCTCCTCGGCCAGGATCACCGCGAGGTCGTCGCCGAAACCGTCGCGGAGCGCGTCGAAGAAGGAGAACGGTTGCGCCAGCAGTCCATACTTCGATCGTCGAAGCTCGACGTGCATCGCGTGGAACGCCTCGAGGTCGGCGAGCCTCGACGACACCCGGAACGTGATTCCCGCTTTCGGAGCTCGCCGGATCGCAGTGCGGACCTTGCTCTTCAGGCCATCCCACAGGTGATCGAATCCTGGTTCGAGGTCGATGCTGTGCCACAGCAGCTCGTCGCGACGCTCGAACGAGTCGTCGTTGGCGGCGACCAGGTTGCGGAACGGCCGGACGGTAACCGGCGCGTCGAACGAGCGGAGGTGACCGGCGAACTCCCGCCAGCCGACCGGGCCGAGACACGGATCACAGAAGTCGCTGAACGGGGTGCTGATCACCCGCCTGCCGCGAAGGTCGTCGATCACCGAGAAGTACGCGAAGCCGCCGGGCTCCGAGATGGGCGAGAACCGGCGGATCTCCACGCCGAACGCCTCCTCCACCGCCCGCCGCCACGGCTGGCTGTGGAACAGCGTCGTCCCGTCGTCGGCCGGTGGAGCCGCAGCCGCGTCCGGGATGGGCGACTCGTGCATCGTCATGGGCACACCGGACTCTCCGAGCGAAGCGGTCGTCATGCCGCCCCCTCACCGTCGAGCACCGACCGGGCTGTCGCTGCGAGGCAGCGGGCATCGGTCCAGGCGCTCACCGAATCGACGTAGGCCAGGTCGAGCTCCAGCATCTCGAGCATCGACACGTCACCGCGCCCCATCGTCTGCCACAAACCGGTCACCCCGGGCCTCACCCGCAGCCGCCGCCGGGCCCGCGAGGCGAACAGCTCGACCTCCCACAGGAGCGACGGTCGTGGCCCGACGAGCGACATCTCCCCCCGCAGCACGTTCGCGAGCTGGGGGAGCTCGTCGAGCGACAGCCGCCGGAGCCACCGGCCGACCGGCGTCACCCGGTCCTCGCCGACCTTCGCTCCGTCGGTCAGACCGAGCAGCTCGCGGCGGTTCTGGATCCGCTGCTCCCGGTCGTCGTTGCCGACGTGCATCGTGCGGAACTTCCACACCTGGAACGGCAGTCCGCCGGACCCGACCCGGACCTGGCGGAAGACGATCGGGCCCGGTCCGGAGCACCGGACCAGGATGGCGCAGGCGGCGGCAACGGGTGTGGCCGCGATCGCGGCCACCGCTCCGAGCCCGAGATCGGTTGCCCGTTTCCACCGGGGAAGTCGGCGCGGAACCTCCAGCCGTATCGGGTGTGGTCGGCCCGGCTGCGGGGTCCGACACCGGACGTCGTCCGGCCAGCGGCGGTGCATGGATGTTCGCCCGGCCCGCTCGATCTCGAGCGACTCGGCCAGCGATGCCGCGTGCTGGAGCTCGCGGCGGTCGGCCACGGTGGACACGCCATCGGCCGCCACGATGGTCAGGGACGCGAGGCGCAGCGAGCCGGCGCATCGGATGGCGCCCCGCCAGACGAGGGCCATGTCGCCGATCGCCGGTTCGTGGCCCGCCGGATCCGGTCCGGAACCGACGAGGTCGATCACGCCGTGGAGGGCTGCGCCTCGCCGGATCAGGATCAGCTCGATCGGGGCCGAGAGCGGTCCGTCCGAGCCTCGGGCGCAGATGTGCACCGCACCCTCCGCCCAGGTCGCTGCGGGGGTCTCGGCGATCTGGACCCGTCCGTCGTCATGCTGGGCGGGCAGCGGTCGGCCGGCGCCGAGGAGCTCGTGCCAGATGGCGTCCACGGTCGGCTCGCGACGGAGGACGGGCAAGGCCCGGGCAGCGCCGCTCGAGCGGACGGCGGCCCGGGCCAGAACGGTCCTTCTCACGCTCACAGACTCTCGCTGGGGGCTGGCGCCCCCAGACCCCGTCCGGGACGCCGAAGGAACGGCGTCCCCGCTCGCTGCGCTCACAGACTCTCGCTGGGGGCTGGCGCCCCCAGACCCCGTCCGGGACGCCGAAGGAACGGCGTCCCCGCTCGCTGCGCTCACAGGCGCCCCAGCACCAGGTCGGCCACCAGGTCGACCTCGTCGGCGGTCAGCGTCGGATGCATGGGCAACGAGAGCTGGGTCGCCGCCGCCTCCTCGGCCACGGGGAGGGGCCGGATGTCGAACTCTGCGAACGCCGGGTGCTTGTGGCAGGGGAGTGCATAGTGGATCCCGGAGGCGATCCCGTACTCGTCGAGCCGATCCCGAACCGCGTCGCGATCGGCCACCCGGACGACCTCGAGATGGTGGACCGGTTGGCTGCCGGGCAAGGTCGCCAGCGTGCGGACCTCCGTGCCCTCGAACCGCTCGACGTAGCGGCGGTGTGCGGTTCGACGGCGATGGTTCCAGTCGTCGAGCTGGGCGAGCTTCACGCTCAGCAGCCCAGCCTGGAGCCCGTCGAGGCGGCTGTTGCGCCCGCTCACCGTGTGCAGGAGGTGGTGGCCCCGACCGTGGTTGGCGAGCACCCGAATCGTCTCGGCCAACGGGCCGTCGTCGAGCACGATGGCGCCACCGTCGCCCAGTGCGCCGAGGTTCTTGCCCGGGTAGAAGCTGAACGTACCGGCGACTCCGAAGCTCCCAGCCGGCCGCCCGTCGAATCGGGCGCCGTGGGCCTGGGCGGCGTCTTCGATCACGTGGATCCCCGCCCGGTCGGCGATGGCGGTGATCGCATGCATGTCGGGGATCTGCCCGTACAGGTGAACCACGAGCACGGCCCGCGTGCGCGGTGTGATCGCCGCGCCGAGGTCGTCGGCGGTCATCAGGAGGGAGTCCGGGTCGACGTCGACGAACACCGGTGTCGCCCCGACGGTCACCACCGCCTCGGCGGTCGCCACGAAGGTGTTGGCTGGCACGACGACCTCGTCCCCCGGGCCGATCTCGAGGGCGGCGAGCACGAGCTCGATCGCGTCGGTGCCGTTGGCGACGCCGACGCAGGTCTCGCGGGTGCAGTAGGCGGCCCAGCGACGCTCGAACCCCTCGACGTGGGCTCCGCCGATGAACGACGAGTCGTCGACGACCTCGTTCCAGACCTCGTTCAGACGATCTCGAATGGGTGCGTGGAGCGAGGCGAGGTCGAGGAACCTGACGGGCTCGACGGCGATTTCGATGGTCATGGCTCTGGTTTCTCCGCTCAGGATCGGGGCGTCGGGGATTCGATGTCTGGCAGCTCGACCGGCACCGGGGCGCCGTTCTCGGCGAGCGATCGGTCGGCGGCCTCGAGGGTCGCGACCACCGCCAGGCCGGCTTCGCCGTCGGCCCTGGGCCTGGAGCCCGAGCCGCAGCACGTCACGAAGTCGGCGAGCTCGTGGCGGAGCGGCTCACCGAAGTCCACCCAGGGCGAGCTGATGTCGCCGACGTGGTAGGACACGGGTTGGCGTTCACCGGTTGCGATACCGGGTTGACGCCGCCCGCGGTCATAGATCTTGATCCGCTCGTCGGCGTCGATGTCGTCGTAGATCGCCATCTTCTCCGACCCGACGGCGGTGGTCCTGCGAACCTTCAACGGGTCGAGCCAACTCACCCGGACCGTCGACTCGACCTGCGCTCGCTCGAAGGTCATGCGCATCGTTGCGACGTCCTCGGGATAGGCCTCGGTGTGGCGAGCGCCCCAGGCGCTGACGGTGTCGGGGATCTCGCGCAGGAGGGCGAACGTGATCGACACGTCGTGGGTCGCCAGATCCCACACCACGTTGACGTCCTCCCGGTACAGACCGAGGTTCAGTCGCGCGGCGTGGAGGTAGTGGAGCGTGCCGAGCTCGCCGCTGTCGATGACCTCCCCGAGCTTCCACACCGCAGGGTTGTAGGCGAAGGTGTGGCCGGCGGCCAGGACCACATCGGCGTCGTCGGCGAGGCGGATCAGCTCCGCCGCCTGCTTGGAGTCGGTGGCGATCGGTTTCTCCACGAGCACGTGCTTGCCCGCGCTGATCGCCTCGGCCGCCAGGTCGAAGTGGCTGACCGGCGGGGTCGCCACGACGACCGCGTCCAGGTCGTCGATGACCTCGGTGAGCGATGGTCGGGCGAGGACCGTGGGAAAGTTGGTCGAGATCGACTCCCGAACGTCTGCACGTTCGTCGATCGCGATCACCCGTTCGACCGTCGACATCGTCGACAGCGTCCTGACGTGATTCGCCCCCCAGTACCCACACCCGATGACTCCGACCCGCATGGCTCCGCCTCGTCTCGTCGGGGTCGACGCCGGTCCATCTGACCGCTGGCCACCCCGGATGACCTACTGAGGCCAAGTGTGGAGACGCGGCCGGGCTGGCTCCATGAGCGACTGTCACCTCGCTGGGGCGTTCAGACCCAGGCTGGCGTTGGGCACCGGCACCAGGGTGAGCCGGGTCGGTCAGACCACGACCGGGCTCGCTGGTGCGGCGCCTGCACAGCGATCAGATCGAGTCGAACGGCGAGCGGCTCGGGGCGTCGAGGCCACAGAACACACAGCACCTCGAGGTCGCGGCGATCTTGGCTCCGCACGGGCACTCGGCGGGGACGCGCTGCCGTCGCCCGTCCCGAACGCCATCGCTCTCGTCGAGCTCGGCGAGCCGGTCGGCCAGGTCGACGTCGGTGAGGCCCGTGCGGGCTGCGATCAGCTCCCACAGCGCCTCGTTCATGGCCACGAGTCGGTCGATTCGCTCATTGAGCGCCAGGATCTCGTCGCGCGAGCGGCGGTGCCGGTGCTCGTTGACGTCCTCGTTCATCCGGACGCGATCGTGGGCCTTCCGGATCTGCTGATGCTGGTAGATGTCGAAGAGGTCCACGACCGGTCATCGGCATCGAGAGCCGGTGACCTGAATCGTCGTCCTCTGTGGTCAGCCCACTCGGGCCAGGATCTCGTCGGCGTCGAAGGCGCCGTCGAAGGTGTGGATCGGCTCGCCGTTCGCGGAGACGAGCACGGCGGTCGGCTGCCCGTAGACCTCGTAGTGCCGCCACGAGGCGAGGCTCGTGTCGAAGAGCATCGTGGCGCTCCTGAGGCCGGCGTCGGCCACGAACCCTCGTCCGTCATCGGCCGAGCCGGTCGAGCCCACGCCCACGACGCGGACGGTGGAACCGTGCTGTTGAGCGAACTGCTCAACGTCCGGGCCCTCGGCCCGGCAGATGCCTCAAAAGGGTGACCAGAACCAGAGCAGGACCGGTCGTCCACCGCCGCTCAGCTCCGCCGCCATGTTCACCGACTGCCCGTTGGCGAGGTCGGTCACGGTGACGTCGGGGAACCGGGAGGCGACGGGCGCCGGGGTCGCCTGTGTGGTGGGCGCCGCCTGGGTGGTGGCGGTCGTCGTCGGCGCGGCGGTTGGAGGGGGCGCGGTGGGGGCGGCGGTGTCACCGGACCCAGCCGGTGCCGTTTCAGTCGGAGCGGGGGCCGGAGTCGTGTCCGCATCGGTGGCGCCCGGTGCGGGTGCAACCTCGGTGGCCGAGTCGGTGCCCGGCAGGCTGGGCTGGGGGAGCGTGAGGACCGTCGAGGTCGCGTCGACGACGTCCGCCGGCTCCACGGAACTGGTCGTGGTCTGTTGCACGGCCGCGTCCCCGTCGCCGCCGGCGGCGTCGAGCTCGACACCGCCGCCGGTCAACAGCGGATCATCGGCACTCGAGCCGCAGGCGCCGATCAGCAGGGCGGCAGCGAGCGAGGCGGGCACTGCGCTCGACCGGATCGGCGGAGCTGAGCGGCGCGCACGGGATCGTCTGGCGTACATGAACCGTGTCCTTTCGACCGGCTGACCCCAAACGTGACCGTCGAACGTGGTGGAGCCTACTCAGGCTGCCTCGTGGCGGCAACGACGCATTCGGTGAGGTGGAAGGCCGCCGACGACTCGTCGCCTGCGGGGTCGAGCTCGGGTCGGAGGAAGGAGGCGGCGGCCGGTGGCGCATCCCGCAGCTCGGCGAGGAGCGACGCCCGCACGTCGTCTGCGACATTCATGTTGTCGGCCCAGGCGGTGAAGTCCATCCGCTTGGCCAGCAGCTCGGTGTGATCCACCCCGAACCCGGCGGTGCTGAGAAGCTCCAGCCACTCGTTCAACGACAGGCAGCGGACGTGGCTCGGGTCCCGACGCCGTTCCCAGTCGTTGGCGAAGTGCGCAGCGACCGGGTCGTCCGGCACGACGTTGTCGACGAGACCGAAACGCCCGCCCGGTCGGAGGACACGGGCGACCTCGGCGACGAATCGGTCGGGGTGGGGGAAGTGGTGCGGGGCGATCCGACAGGTGACGGCGTCGAAGGACCGGTCGGCGAAGGCCAGCGACTCGGCGTCGGCCTCCTCGAAGCGCACGTTGGCGAGTCCCCGCTCGTCGGCCCCGACCCGGCCTACCACGAGCATCTCCTCGGTGATGTCGGTCGCCACGACCTCGGCGACGTGGGGAGCGAGCGCGAACGCGGTGTGGCCCGCCGCGGTCGCGATGTCGAGCACCCGCCAGTCGGCCTCCGGTTCGAGCACGTCGACGAGCCGGTCCAGGCTGGCTCCCTTGGCGTGCACGGGACTGTCGGCGTAGTTGCCTGCGTTGGCACCGAACTGGCGGCGGACGAGGTCGAGGTGGTCCATGCCCCAGTCTGCCCCATCCGGAGCCCGTGAGGATCGGGCGTCCCGTCCTGGCACGCTTGGCGTCGTGCGCGATCCCCTGGACTGGCAGAAGGTCGGTTTCCGACCCGGCGATGACCTCATCCTCTTCGAGAGCCGGTTCGATCAGATGGAGCACCCGGTCACGGGTGAGGTCTTCGAGCGAATCATCCTCCAGTCGGTCGACTGGGTGAACTGCGTGGCGATCGACAGCGCCGGCCGGCTGGTGATGATCCGCCAGTTCCGATTCGGGGTGGGCTACACCACGCTCGAGACGCCGGGCGGCATGGTCGACGAGGGGGAGGACCACGGGCAGGCCATCCGGCGTGAGCTGCGGGAGGAGACCGGCTATGACGGCGGTACCTGGCGCTACCTCGGCGCAGTGGAGCCGAACCCGGCCATCCACGACAACCTCTGCCACCACTGGCTGGCGACCGACGTCGAACCGGTCGACGTGCCCCGTCCCGGCGACGGCGAGGCCATCCGGGTGGAGCTGATGGCGCCAGAGGACGTGGTGGCGGCGGCGCACGACGGCGAGATCCGACACGCCCTCGCGCTGTCCGTCATCGGGCGGGTCCTCGACCTGTGGGGCCCCTACCGCGAGGGTGAGTCGCCCCCGGTGGAACGGTTCGCGTAGCCGGCGTCGATCGCGCCGAACACGTTCGTCTCGTCGCTCTTCGCGTAGGCGGTGGGCGCTGCCGACTCCACGCCCAGCGCAGTGGCCGGGCTGACACCGTCGACGTGGCCCATGATCCCCCGGTAGAGCTCGAAGCCGAGGAGCTCCCGCAGCCGCTGGGAGTAGGAAGGCACCTGCTCGCGTGGGATCGACAGGTACTGGTTCTGCTGGGTACGGAAGAAGCCGCGGACGTACTGGACGTTGAGGCCGAGTCGCCAGTCGTCGGCGGTCGTGTTCGGTCCGCCGCAGTGCCAGAGCTGGCTGTCCATGACCAGCACACTGCCGGCCGGCATCTCCGCCGCGATCGCGATCGACTCGTCGTCGGGATCGGGATGGCCCGGCTGGCGATGGGAGCCCGGCACGATTCTCGTGGCACCGTTGTCAGCGGTGAAGTCGGTCAGGGCCCAGATCGTGGTCGACATCATCGGCCGGTGGGGCCGACCGATCCGGAAGAATCCGTCGTCGGCGTGGAGGCCCTGCAACCGCTCACCGGGGCCGATGTCCATGGCCGTCGTGCCGGAGAGGAGGCAGTCGGGCTCGAGCAGCCGCTCCACCAGCGGGAGCACGTTCGGATGCACCGGGAGCTGCTGGAAGACCCCGGCCCGAGGCACCAGGTTGTACATCCGCCGGGTGGCGAACCCCTCGGCCCGGTTGCCCTTGGGCTCGACCCCGAGCTCGGCGAACAACCGCCGGACGGTGTCGCGCAGCTCGGCGGTGAGCGCAGGGTCGATGGCGTTCTCCACGATCGCGTAGCCCTGCTCGTCGATCGTCGCGAGATGCTCGTCGATGGTGCTGTCGTCCACCGCGCAAGCGTAATCCGGCCTGCACGGCCACTACGATCCGGTGTCGTGACCGATCCGATTTCGACGCCGTTCGTGGGGCTGCGCACCGAGATCAAGCCTGAGTGGATCGACCACAACGGGCACTTCAACGCCGGCTACTACTTCGTGGTCTTCGACGACTCGGTCACCGACTGGATGGCGTTCGTGGGACTCGATCCCGCCCACCGCGAGGCCAACGAGGTGACCACCTTCACCGTCGAGACCCACATCACGTTCGAGCGGGAGCTGGCGGAGGGTGACCCGATCGAGATCCGCACCCAGCTCCTCGCGTGGGACGCCAAGAAGTTCCACTACATCAACTTCATGCACCACGAGGCGGAGGGATGGCTCGCCGCCACCAACGAGGTCCTCTCCATGCACATCTCGCAGGAGACCCGACGCAGCGCAGCGATGGCCCCCGAGGTCCAGGCCCGTCTGGCTGAGATCGAAGCGGCGCATGCCTCGCTTCCCGTGCCGTCGCAGGTCGGCCGGGTCATCGGGATCAACGCCGGCCGAGCCGGCTCCTGACCATCCCGCGACCCGCCGAGTGGGCGTGAACGTCGACGGGCCGGATCGTTCGGGTCGGCTTGGTCAGACCAGTGAGGTCGTCGGGACCGATTCGAGCTCGCCGGTCGCCAGCTCGGCGACCGCCGGGACGGGATCGGGATCGAGGAAGAGGCGATCGTCGCTCGGGTCGTACGGGCGGCCGGTGGCGTCGATCACCCAGCAGGACGCCTCCAGGGCGATGCCGTTCGGATCCGTGAAGTAGATCGACTTGATCATCCCGTGATCGACGACGTCGGTGACCTCGCTGTCGGCTGCCTTCAACCGGTTGCGGAGCTGGTGCAGCGCGTCCTCGTCGGCCAGGTTGAACGACAGGTGGTCGAGCTGGATCGGGTGGGGGGCCGGGCCTCCGGCGCCCTTCTCGAAGGTCTCGGCCCCGGGGACCTCGAAGAACGCCACGGTGTTCCCCGGGGCGATCTCGAAGAAGTAGTGGCGCATCGGGCCTGCCAGCAGCGTCGACACGAGCGGCATGCCGAGCACGCCGGCGTAGAAGCGGGTGGTGGCGTCCATGTCGTCGGTGACGAGGGCGAGGTGGTTCACCCCGCGCCAGCTCGGGCGGTGGGGTAGCGAGTCGAGGGCGATGTCGGGCATGGCTCCAGCCTTCCACAGCCAGCGTCGTCGATCATGATCGACCGCCATCCCTCCCGGGTCGGCCCGTGTCGGTGGCCGTCACGAGTCGACGACGTTGCGATGCAGTGACATCTGGGGTCGTCCGGTCAGCCGGCCGATCCCGCGTCCGTAGGAGCCCCTAGGCTCGGTGTGGGGATGTGGGGGTTGCCCCGATTCGCGTTCTCTCGCGAGCGACGACGATTGGGTTGACGAGCTGAGCGGGCTCGGGTGACGGAGTCGAGAGGACAGGACGAATGAAGCAGATCATGGGAATGGCAGTCGCAATCGGCATGACGTCGGTGGCGTTCACGGCGCTCGCGTTCACCTCGGTGTTCGCCTAGACCGACCGGACGGGGCAGCCGCCGATCAGCCGACACCGCCGATCGCCCGGTGGACGAGCTCGATCGGATGCACCGTCGGCACCCCGGCCGCCGCGAGATGCATCGAGCACCCCGGGTTCGCGCTCGCGACCACGTCGGGGGCGGCCCGGTCGATCGCCCCGACCTTCCGGTCGCGGATCTCCCCGGCCAGGGCCGGCTCGAGCGCCGAGTAGGCCCCGCCGGCGCCGCAGCAAAGCCCCTCGTCGTCGAGCTCCACCAGCTCCCGGACGAACGGCGCAAGCAGGACACGGGTGGCCTGATGCACCCGTTGCACGTGGCGCAGGTGACATGGATCCTGGATGGCCACCCGCAGGTCGAGCACCTCGACCCGGCCCGGCGGTGGGTCGTGCGGTGTCCCGCCCGACCGGGTGCCCGCCACCAGGCGGTCGACGTGGTCGGCCAGGAACTCGCTGATGTCGAACACCCGGGCCGCCATCGCCGCCGCCTCCTCGGTGCCGAGCAGCCTGCCGTAATCCTTCATCGCCGCCCCGCATCCGGCAGAGTCGACGATGATCGGACGGTCGTCGTCGAGGGCGGCGACCGTCGCCGCCGCCAGCGAGCGGGTCTCCGGTCCCAGACCGGCATGGCTGTGGAGGGCACCACAGCACGGGGCACGGTTCCCGGTCGGCATCACGCCGAAGCCGGCAGCCGTCAGCACGGCCGCTGCCGCACGGTGCACGTCGCGTTGCAGCACGTCCATCACACAGCCGGTGAAGAGGTGCACGTCGTCGCCGGTCGCCTCGAGCGGTGCCTGCCGGAAGGCGAGATCGGCGGGGAGGCCGAGACGGGCGGGCACCATCCCGACCCGTTGGGCGCCTGCCGCGACCTTCGCCCCCAGCGCGAGGAGGTTCGGGTTCGCCAGCGGACGCATCGCGAGCCGCTGCCACCACGGCGCCGTCAGATTCTCGTCGGCCAGGGTCTCCCTGGTCCGTTCCATCAGGTGGCCGTACGGCACCCCGGATGGGCACGCCGGCTCGCAGCCACGGCACTGGACACACGTGTCGAAGGCGCGTCGGACCTCGTCGGTGATCGGCGCGTCGTGGTTCTGGACCTCGCGCATCAGCTTGATCCGACCACGTGGCGACATCGTCTCGTCGCCCGTCACCCGGTAGGTCGGGCAGTGGGGGAGGCACAGACCACACTGGACGCAGGCGTTGAGGTCGTCGCCGTCGAGACGCAGATCCATCGCTAGCCGACCCCCACCCGTCCCGGGACCCGGCCGGGGTTCAACCGTCCCGTCGGATCGAAGTTCTCCTTCAGCCGTGTGGCGACCGCCGCCAACGGGAGATCGACGGCACGCTCGGGCGCCGAGCGTTCGGCGAACACCAGCCCGAGACCGATCGCGGCCACGAATCGGCCGGTGTCGACCGAGCGGCCACCGATCGCCAGCTCACCTGCCTCGGCCGGCGTCATCGACCACCGGTGCGGTGGCAGCGGAGGCGGGCCGTCGGTCGGCACGAAGTCGCCGACGGCACCCAGAGCCAGCTGCTCCGCCTCGACGTCCACCCGGTGGCCCTCCAGCTCGACCCAGGTGGTCTCACCGTCGGCCAGGACCGCGCTCGGCGCGAGCAGCGCGTCGAACGCCTCCCGCGGGTCGACGCCGTCCGCCCGCAGCCATCGTGACTCCGGCGGGATCGGGTTCGTCCGCAGTATCACCTCGGCCAGCAACCCCAACGTCCCGAGCGAACCGACCAGCAGGCGGGGAAGATCGAAACCGGTCACGTTCTTGACGGTCGGACCGCCGCTGGTGATCACCCGACCCTCGGCCGACACGTACCGGACCAGCAGCACCGACGTGCGGACGCGGCCCCGCCCGAGCGCTCGGACGTCGTTCTCGCCGACCGCCAACGCCCCACCGACCGTGCCCCCACGAGCCGGGAGCGCGCAGCGCTGACCCCGCTCGGCCAGGACGGCATCGAGCTCGGCCACCGTCGTTCCCGCCCGCACCCGGACGGTCATCTCCTCCGGCGTGTGGGCCACGATCCCCGTTGGCGCGGTCAGCTCCCTGGTACCGGCAGCCAGCGGTCCGCCCGTCGACCACCGGGTGCGGCCCCCGACCACCGTCACCGGCCCGTCGGTCCCGACCTCCTCCGCGAACGCGGCGACCGCCGGATCGTCCGAGGCCAGCGTCGCCGTGGCTGGTCCAGGGCCTGGTCCCGGGTCCGCACTCGTGTTGGCGTCGGCCCGGGCGTCGGTGGGTGGCCGGACCATCAGCCCCACACGTCCTTCGGGATGGCCCGCAGCGCGGCGACGTCGGCACAGCTGTGGCCGACGGGGAGGACCTTGCCGGGGTTCGTCCGGCAGGCCGGGTCGAACGCGCGGCGGAGTCGGTCCTGATGGTCGAGGTCGTCGGCGGTGAACATCGCGTCCATGAACCTCTGCTTCTCCACCCCGATGCCGTGCTCGCCCGACAGCACCCCGCCGGCCGCCAACGATGCGGTGATGATCTCGGCCCCGGCGGCGTGGACCCGGTCGAGCACGCCCTCCTCGCGGCCGTCGAAGATCAGGAGCGGGTGGAGGTTCCCGTCGCCGGCGTGGAACACGTTCATCACCAGCAGACCGTGGGCGTCGGCGATGGCGTACACCTGCTCGAGCACTGACGCCAACTTGGAGCGGGGCACCACCGTGTCGTGGAGGTAGTAGTCCGGGGCGATCTGGGCGATGGCGCCGAAGGCCGTCTTTCGCCCCTTCCACAGCAGGGCCCGCTCCTCCTCGGAACCGGCGAGGCGGACGTCGGTGGCGCCGGCCCGCCGTCCGATCTCGGAGACGGCGGCCGCGTCGATGTCGACACCGCCGGCCAACCCGTCGACCTCGGCCAGCAGCACGGCTGCGGCGTCGGTCGGGTAGCCGGCCCCCACGTAGTTCTCCACCGCCTGGGTGATCCGCTGATCCATCACCTCCAGCGCCGCAGGCACGATCCCCGCGGCGATCACGTCGCCGACCGTCCTGGCCGCCGCCGCCACCGTGTCGAACGACAGCAGCAGCGTGCGGACCGCCGGTCGGTTGCGGGTGAGCTGCACCGCGACCTTCGTCACGATCCCCAACGTCCCCTCGCTGCCCACGAACACCCCGCGGAGGTCGAGGCCCGCCGGTTCGGCGTCGAGCCCGCCGAGCACGGCGACCTCGCCGGTCGGGAGCACGACCTCCAGGGCCAGGATGTGGGCGTTGGTGACGCCGTAGGCCAGGCAGTGGGGGCCGCCCGAGTTGTTGGCGACGTTCCCCCCGAGCGTGCAGACCTGCTGGCTCGACGGATCGGGAGCGAAATGGAAGCCGAGCGGCGTCAGGTGGCGGGTGAGGTCGAGGTTGATCACACCGGGCTCGACCCAGGCATGGCGACCGACCGTGTCGACCTCGAGGATCCGGTTCATCCTGGTGAGCGCCACAACCACCGGCAACCCGAGCGGTATCGCTCCGCCGGCGAGACCGGTGCCCGCCCCGCGGGGCACGACGTTGCGGCCGTGCTCGTTGGCGAGCCGCACGATCGCCTGCACCTCATCGGTCGATGTCGGGTAGCAGACAGGACCGGAGTTGCCGCCGTCGAACACCGACGCATCGTGGCTCAGCAGCGCCCGGTGGGCGCCGTCGAACCGGACCCCCTCGGGGTCGAGCGCATCGACCAGATCGCGGACGAACGGATCATCGACGCCGGGCTTCGAGCCTCGCCGCAGCGACCGGAGCCGATCGGCGACGCTCACGTCGCAGTCCGCTTGGCCTCGGCCCGGCGGGCGTGGAGGATCGGCTCGGTGTAGCCCGACGGCTGCTCGACCCCGGACAGCACGAGATCGCAGGCGGCCCGGAACGCCGGCCCGTCGTAGGCGGGGGCCATCGGCGTGTAGGCGTCGTCGTCGGCGTTCTGTCGGTCGACCACCTCGGCCATGCGCTCCATGGTCTCGCGAATCTGGGCTTCGGTCACGATCCCGTGCGCCAGCCAGTTCGCCATGTGCTGTGACGAGATCCGGCAGGTCGCGCGATCCTCCATGAGCCCGACGTCGTGGATGTCGGGCACGGTGGAGCAGCCGACGCCCTGGTCGACCCAGCGCACGACGTAGCCGAGGATTCCCTGGGCGTTGTTGTCGAGCTCCGCTTGGATGTCCGCCATCGACCACGACGGATCGTGCACCACCGGCAGCGTCAGCAGGTCGTCGAGCGACGCCCGGGGGCCGCCGTCGGCCAGCGAGGCGCTGAGCTCCGCCTGCCGGTCGTGGACGTCGACCCGGTGGTAGTGGATGGCGTGCAGCGTGGCCGCGGTGGGGGACGGCACCCAGGCGCAGTTGGCGCCGGCCAGCGGGTGCCCGACCTTCTGGTCGAGCATGTCACCCATGAGTTCGGGTGCGGCCCACATCCCCTTGCCGATCTGGGCTCGCCCCTGGAACCCGCAGGCCAGTCCAGTGTCGACGTTGTGGTCCTCGTAGGCCGTGATCCATCGCTCGGCCTTCATGTCGCCCTTCCGGACCATCGGTCCGGCGAGCATCGACGTGTGGATCTCGTCGCCCGTCCGGTCGAGGAACCCGGTGTTGATGAAGCACACCCGGGACGCGGCGACTCGGATGCACTCGGCGAGGTTGACCGTCGTGCGCCGCTCCTCGTCCATGATCCCGATCTTCACGGTGTTCCTCGGCAGACCGAGGATGTCCTCGACGGCGGCGAACACGTCGCAGGCGAACGCCACCTCGTCGGGACCGTGCATCTTCGGTTTCACCACGTAGACCGAGCCGGTCCGCGAGTTCCGGTTCCCCACCGCGCCGTTCCCGGCGGTGTCGTCGCCGAGGTCGTGCATCGCGCACAGCACGGTCACGAGCGCGTCGAGCAGGCCCTCGGGGATCGGGTTGCCGTCGCCGTCGAGCACTGCGGGGGTCTTCATCAGGTGGCCGACGTTCCGGCTGAGGAGCAGCGCTCGTCCTGGACGGGTGAACGTGGACCCGTCGCGGCCGGTGAACGTCTTGTCGTCGGCCGCGCGGCGGGTGAAGGTGGTGCCGTCCTTGGTGACCTCCTCGGTGAGGTCACCCCGGATGAGGCCGAGCCAGTTGTGGTAGGCGAGCGCCTTGTCGGCACTGTCGACCGTGGCCACCGAGTCCTCGCAGTCCACGATCGCCGTCACCGCCGACTCGAGCAGCACGTCGGCAACGCCGGCCGGGTCGGTCGCTCCGACGTCGTCGGCACGGTCGATGACGATCTCGATACCGAGACCGTGATGGTCGACGAGCACGCTCGCGGGGGCCGACGCCGGGCCGGTGTGGCCGGCGAAGCTGCGCCGGTCGGCCAGGTGGGTGGATTCCTCTGCGCCGTCGCCGGGATCGAGATCGGCCACCAGTTCGCCATCGGACACGCGGTACGCCGTGACTCGGGCGTGCGAGCCCTCGACGAGCGGGATGATCTCGTCGAGGAGGTCCCGGACCCACGCGATGACCCGCTCCCCCCTGGCGGTGTCGTAGGGGCCGGGCGGCGGGCGGTCACCCATGGCATCGGTGCCGTAGAGCGCGTCGTACAGCGAGCCCCAGCGGGCGTTCGCCGCGTTGAGCGCGTATCGGGCGTTCGTGACCGGAACCACGAGCTGGGGTCCGGGGACCGTGGCGATCTCCGGGTCCACCCCGGTCACGTCGATCGAGAAGTCGGGCCCGGGAGCGACCAGATACCCGATCTCCTCCAGGAACGCCCGGTAGGCGGCGGGATCGTGCGGCTGGTCTGCCCGGTCGCGATGCCACCCGTCGATCGTCGCCTGGAGCTCGTCGCGGATCGCGAGCAGCTCGTCGTTGCGGGGCCCGAAGTCAGCCACGAGTCGAGCCAGGCCCTCGAAGAACCGGTCGGGGTCCACGCCAGATCCCGGCAGTGCCTCCTCGGCGAGCACCCGGTACAGCTCGTCGCCGATCTGGAGACCGGCCATCGCCACTCGATTGGAGCTCATCGGTCTGCTGCCCTCGCTTTCCGTCGTTCGCCCGCCGCTCGGTTCGTGCAGGGCAGACTACGACCGACTGGCCCGAACGGGCCAGGAGCGGTTGCCCGGGCCACTCGTCGGGATGGATACTCGTCGATGATGGCCACCGACTCCAGTACCGATCGCAACCGTCGGATGCTGATCGCATCGCTGCCCGACGATCGGCTCGCGTCGACCGACTTCGCCCTCGACATCGCCGCCGTGCCGGAACCGGACGCCGGTGAGGTCCTGTGCCGCACCCTCGCCTTGACGATCGGGGCCGGGCAACGAGCCGGCCTCCAGGGCAGCGCCAGCTATGCCGGGGCCCCGGAGGCGGGACGGGTCATGGGTGGAACGGGGATCGCCAGGGTCGAGGCATCGAATGACCCGAGATTCGCCGTCGGCGACGTGGTGCAGGGCCCCACCGGCTGGCAGGACTACGCAACGCCGTCGGCCGACGAGCTCCTGGCCGTCGACCCCGGCACCGATCCCGGCGATCTCCTCGGCGCTCTCGGCACCAACGGGTTGACCGCCTACTTCGGGCTGCTCGATGTGGGCCAACCCGAGGAAGGGGACACGGTGGTCGTGTCGGCCGCCGCCGGCTCCGTCGGGCACATCGTCGGCCAGCTCGCCGGGATCAGGGGCGCCACGGTGGTGGGGATCGCCGGGTCGGATGAGAAGTGCGCACTGCTCGTCGAGCAGCTCGGCTTCGACCGGGCGATCAACCGCAGGTCCGGCGACTTCCGAGCCGAGTTCCGGGCCGCCACACCCGACCGGATCGACGTCTACTTCGACAACGTCGGCGGCCCGATCCTCGAGAGCGCGCTGTTCCGCATGAACGTCGGTGGGCGGATCGTGTGCTGCGGCGCTGCGAGTCAGTACGACACGTCGACCCCTGGACCGGGACCCCGCGGCATACCGGGTCTGCTGGTCAACAACCGTGTCCGGATGCAGGGGTTCCTCGTCTTCGACTACGCATCGACCTACGACGAGGCTCGGGCGGAGCTCGGCGGCTGGGTCGCCGACGGGAGCCTGAAGCCACTCGTCACCACCTACGACGGTCTCGAAGCAGCGCCGCAGGCATTCGTGGATCTGCTCGCAGGGGCCACCGTTGGCACCACGGTGGTCACCGTCGCCAGCTGACTCGTAGCGGTCGCAGTCGGTTGGAAAATCCTGACCGGCGCGTCCATCGCGGGCGGTGCTCTTCGTCGTATCCACGTCGCTCGGCAACCGGCCGGCGCATCGGAGAAGGAGAGCGCAATGTCGAAGTACCTGTTGACCTACCACGGCGGCTCGGGGATGCCGGAGAGCCCCGAGGAGATCGAGCAGCTCATGGCGGCGTGGGGCGCCTGGTTCGAGACCATCGGTGCCGACGTCGTCGATGGCGGCAACCCCCTCGGCGCGGGGGCGACGCTCTCGGCCGACGGGTCGACGTCGGAGGGCCGGGCGATCGACGTCACCGGCTACAGCCTCATCACCGCCGACAGCCTCGACGGGGCGATCGCCCACGCCAAGGGCTGCCCGGTCCTCGACGGCGGCGGCACGGTGCAGGTGTCGGAAGCCCTGGACATGTGAGCAACCGAATATGACGATTTCGTAGATGACGGGGCGGAACGACCGAATCGGGGCAGGATGCAGACATGTTCAGCGGTAACCCGCTCGTCGTGTTGCTCGACCTCGTGACCATCGTGTTCGTAGCACGAGCCATCGTGAGCTGGTTCCCGATCGGTTTCGATTCGCCGTTCCGTCCCGTCGTCGACGGTCTCTACAAGATCACCGAACCGGTCCTGGCCCCGATCCGGCAGGTCCTGCCCCCGATGGGCGGGCTCGACCTGTCGGTGCTCTTGGTGATTCTCGTCATCCGCTTCTTGCTGGTTCCCATCGCAGCGTCGATCCTGTAGCCCGGACCCGTCGACCGGTTGGCAGCGACGGGCGGGAAAGGTGAGTGCGATGACGAGCACCGACGAGCACGACGACGTCGACCCGTTCCACGACGACGCCCCACCCGAGGTCGACACGGTACGACCGGGGGAGAACCTCGATTGGGCGGCCATCGAGGCCCACCTGCGAGCGGAGCTCCCCGCCGACATCGTGGGGTCCGGCGCCTTCGCCGTCGACCAGTTCCCCAACGGCTCGGCCAACCTGACCTATCGGATCTCGTTCGGCGACACCGATCTGGTGCTGCGCCGGCCGCCGTTCGGCGACCTCGCCCCCGGCGCCCACGACATGAAGCGGGAGTACACCGTGCTGTCGCGGCTCTGGTCACACTACGACCGCGCCCCGCGGGCCTACCTCTTCTGCGACGACCCCGACATCGCGGGCGCCGACTTCTTCGTGATGGAGCGCCGGGTGGGCGAGGTGATCCGGAGTGTCATTCCGGTCTCGATGCGTCACCACTCCGACATCGGCCAGCGGGTCGGGTTGGCCCTCGCCGACGCGATGGCGGAGTTCCACCTGCTCGACCCCGACGCCTGCGGGCTCGGCGATCTCGGCCGACCCGACGGGTTCATGCCCCGCCAGGTCCGAGGTTGGAAGAAGCGGTGGGACCTCGTCGCCGACGAGGCGTGGGACGATGAGATGAACGCCATCCACGACACCCTCGCCGCCACCACCCCCGAGCCCCAGCGGGTCTCGTTCGTCCACAACGATCTCAAGCTCGACAACGTGATGTTCGCGCCCGATGATCCCGACCGGGTGATCGCCGTGTTCGACTGGGACATGACGACGCTCGGCGACCCGCTGGCCGATCTCGGCACCCTGCTCAACTACTGGCCGGACCCCGATGACGCGCCGGGTGAGCGTCGGTCGACCCGTGACGGGATCGCCCGAATGGGACTCCCCGGGCGGGCGGCGATGGCCGCCCGCTACGGCGAGCGGACCGGTCTCGACGTGTCGGCGGCCGGCTGGTACGACGCGTTCGCCCAGTGGAAGACGGCCGTCGTCGTCCAGCAGCTCCACCACCGATGGAAGGTCGGGGACTCGACCGACGAGCGGATGGCGACGATCGCCGAGACGCTCCCGATCCTCGTTCGCGCCGCCCAGGACCTCCTCACCGAGCACGCCTGACCTCGGCCGACGTTCGGCCGGCGACGGGGTGGGTGAAATTGCCCCGCGGTGGCCCTAGCGTTTGGAGGGGTGAGCGGGCACGCAGCATCCAACGGAGCAACCAGACGGTCGGAGTGCCGGTGATGGAGCGCTACCCAAGAGGACAGGCCCAGATCTTCGGCGAGGACCCGGCGCTCTATGAGCGGTTCCGGCCCGGCTACCCGCGCGAGCTCATGGAAGCCGTGGTGGCCGACACCGGTGATGGTCCCGTGCTCGAGATCGGCGCCGGCACGGGCAAGGCGACCCGGGCCCTGATCGCTCTCGGGAAGCGGGTCCACGCCCTCGAGCCCGACGCCAGGATGGCCGCCGTCCTCCAGGCGCAGTGCGCCCAGGGTCTCACCTGCGTCGACCACGCCGCGCTCGAGCACGCCGAGCTTCCGCCCGGCCACTTCGCGCTGGTCGTCGCCGCCCAGTCCTGGCACTGGGTCGACGCTGAGGTCGGTTACGACCTGGTCGCCGACTCGCTCATGTCGAACGGCCGCCTCGCCCTGATCTGGCACCACCCGCTCGAGCGCCAGGGCATGCTCGGCGAGGCGATCGCCCAGCTCTACGCCCGGCTGGCCCCCGACATGCCGGCCGTGTGGCCGGGTCGGAAGGCCTCGGACTTCGACGCCGGCAACGAGCCGTTCGCCGCGACCCGGCGCTTCCGGACGTGGTCGAAGCAGGAGCATCTCTGGCACCGCCGCCTCGACGGGCCGGGTCTGGTCGGCTGGCTGTGCTCGAGCTCCGACCACCGCCTTCTCCCGGTGGAGCAACGGACCGAGCTCATGGCGGCCGTCGCCGCGCTCGTCAACCAGCTCGGGGGGCAGGTCGTCGTCAACATGAAGACGGTTGCCCACACCGCGTACCGGGTCTGAGGTAACCGGCCCGAGGTGGCGCGGTCTGCGATTGGCAGGCCTGCGGTAACCGGTTCGCTGGAGCCGAGTGCGATCGCCTCAGGTTCGGGCTCCAGGGGCCGATACAGGGGGCGTGAGCAAGTATGCGCTGCGAACGACCAAGGAAGCCATCGTTCCCCGCTACCGGCGGGTGGGGCTCCGGATGAGCTGCGCACCGTGCGAGGTCGCCTGGACGGGACCGGCCGACTCGACGTGCTGGGTCTGTTCCGGCCCTGGATCTCCCGGGCCGCCGCCCTCCATCTACCCCGACCTGGACTGACCAACCCGACCTGGACTGACCCTCCCGACCTGGACTGACCCTCGGACGGGTCGCCGGTGTACTGCTGGTACATGACGTCGAACGACCAGGCCGTGACCACTGAGTCGACGACGAGCAAGGTCAGCGTCGCGACGAGGGACCGGATTCGCTCGTTCGGCGGGGCCACCCACGAAGCGACGATCACCGAGGCACTCGACGCCCTCGAGTCCCAGCAGTTCTGGGCACAGGCCGAAGCGGCGCAGGCGTGGCGCCGATCGCTGCGGCCGAGCCATCGGGCGAAGCTCGAAGCCAGTGAGGCTGAGGTCGACGCCGCGTTCGACGGTCTCGAGTGATCAGGCTCGGCGATGTCCACCTGGCCGATCTGAACGAGGAGCGGCGTCGCCGCATCTTCGTCCTGCGCAGCCTGCCGTCGACCCGTGTGCTCGAGTTGGTCGATCGCGTGTCGGCGACGACGATGGCTCGAGTTCGGCTCGCCCTCCGGAACATGATCTGAAGCGGCTGGCTCGCCGCGCTGGCGGACTAGCCGCGACCAGCGGCGCCGGGCACCCACGGGGCGTCCCGCCGCTCCCGGAACGCGGCGATTCCGGCCGCCGCCTCCTCCGACTGGAAGAGCGCCTGCGACGTGGCCCCGGTCCACTCGAACGCGGCCGCCCGATCCATCGACGGCACCCTGGTGATCAGCTCCTTGCACGCAGCGAGCGCCATCGGCCCGCATCGCACGACCATCGACGTGAGGTCGTGCAGGGCGGTGTCGAGGTCGTCGGCTGGCACCGCCCGGTTGATCAACCCGACCTCGGCGGCCCGGGCGGGGGTGAAGCGGTCGCCGGTGAGGAAGAGCTCGCTGGCATCGGCTCGTCGCATCTTCGGGAGGCAGACCACCGAGATCACCGCAGGGGCGACACCGATCCGGGCCTCGGTGAAGCCGATCTTGGCGTCGTCGCGCATCACGGAGATGTCGAGCACGGCGACCAGGCCGACACCGCCGCCGGTCGCGTGACCGTCGATCCGTCCCAGAACCGGTTTCGGGGCGTCGAGGATCAGGTTCATCACGTCGACGAAGGTTCGCTTGGCCTGCCCCTTCTGCTGCCCGGGCTGGTCGGCTTTCAGATCGGCACCGGCGCAGAACGTGTTGCCGGTGTTGGTGACCACGACGACCCGCACCGCGTCGTCGGCCATCGCCGAGTCGAGATCGTCGGCCAGCGAGTTGACGAGCTCGTCGGAGAGCGCATTCTTCCGCTCGGGACGGTTCAGCGTGATCGTCGCCACCCCGTCGACCACGTCGTACAGGGTCGCTCGCTGGTCGTGGTCTCCGTTGTTCGCGTCGCTCATCCGGACAGCATGGCTGCTGCGATGTTGGCGGTCGAGTCTCGTAGGATCCCCCGATGGCATCGATCTTCTCCCGCATCATCGCCGGCGAGCTCCCCGGACGGTTCGTCTGGGACGACGACGTCTGTGTCGCCATGGTCGACATCCGGCCGCTTCACCGCGGTCACTGCCTGGTCATCCCGAAGGAGGAGGTCGACCACTGGGTCGATCTCGACGAGGCGACCAGTCTCCATCTGATGAGCGTGGCCCGCCACGTGGGGTTGGCCCAGCGGGAGGCGGTTCCCTGCGAGCGGATCGGGTTGCTGATCGCCGGCTATGAGGTCCCCCACACCCACGTGCACGTGGTCCCCACCGACGACATGGGCGACCTCGACTTCCGCAATGCCGACCCCTCGGCCAGGGCCGACGAGCTGGACGCGGTGACCGAGCTGCTGCGGACCACGCTCCGTGCCCACGGTCACGGCGACGCCGTACCCGGTTGACGGCGCCCATCTTCGACTGCCGTCACCTACGACTGCCGTCGCCGACCCGACCCGATGCGTAGCAACGCCTCGAGCGGTCCGGCCGGATACGCCCGCAGCCACACGTGGGCGAAGGCGGCGAAGCCGAGGTAGATCGCCGCGGTCGTCGCCATCTCCTGCCCGTGACCCGTGGTGGACGGAAACGGCACCCACTGGGTGAGGACGATCTGGAACACGTAGAACGTCAGCGCCATCCGGCCCAACGACACCAACGGCCCGACGAACGCCTTGGCCCTCGGGGCGAGGAGGAGGCAGAGGCCGACGACGGCGATCGAGGTGCCAGCGGCGCTCACCACCCAGGCCAGCATCTGCGAATGGCCGGTGTGGTCCAGCAGTTGGGTCGCCCAGAAGCGGCTGGGGTCGTAGCCCGACGGGTTCGGCGTCCGCTTGGCTGCGTCGAACACGGTGGGGTTGATGCCCTGCGTCGCCACGATCGCGTCGACGAGCCACAGCGATCCCAGCCCCACCGCCGTGCCGATCGCCGCGAGGTGGCGGGCGACACGCGCCGACCGCAGGTCGAGGCGGCCGATCACCAGCCCCAGGAGGAAGAACGACCCGACCGGCAGCAGGGGGTAGCTCCCGTCGACGAGCAGCGCCCGGCCGACACGAACCGGCGAGTCGAGGTCGTGCCAGGCGATCGCGACCCGGGGCCAGGTGCCGAGCACCTGGAACGTCCAACCTCCGGCCACGGCCACCCCAGCCGCCGCGGCCACGAGCGCAGTCGTCGGCAGCCGTCGCAGGAGGGGGGACAGCGCGAACAGCAGCCCGTACCACTGCAGGATGACGGCCACCCATTCGCTGAGCTCGTGGGCCAGCAGACCGAGCGCGAACAGGAGACCGGCCCGTACCAGCAGCGCTCGGTCCGGCGTCGGGAACCGACTGACGGCGAGCGTCACCCCGACCCCGCCGAGCAGGACGAACAGCGGCATCGCTCGACCCTTCATCGCCCCGGCCAGGAGGTCGACCGCCGTTCCCGAGTCGTCTGGCCAGACGTAGTGGGCGATCACCATGCCCAGCATCGCCATCGCCCGGGCCAGGTCGAGTCCGATGATGCGCCCGGATCCCTCCGGCGCGGCCCGCCGATCCTGCTCGGCCGGCGGTAGCGGCGAGGTCAGCCGGGGGAGCGCCGCCATGCGCTGATGCTACCGCTCGATGGGGATCGGCTGAGCTCGGCGGCGGTAGTGTCTCGTCCATGATCCTCGATGCGATGACCGTGCCCATCGGCGAGTTCGAAGCCAGGACCGGGTGGACGTCCCGCCCTGAGGGGTTCTGCAAGGGCGACGTGTGCGTCCCGGCTCCCGAGGCGATCGTGGATGATGACCGGCTCGATGCTGCGGTGCTCGCCGACAAGCTCGGCATGCCGCTGGTGGGTCACGAGCCGTCGGGCACCTACGCCCTCGGCCCCGAGAGCCTCGGCCACTCGCTCACCAGCGCGGCCGTCCCCGAGATCGAGCTCCCCGACGTGAACGGCGACCTCGTGGCGCTGTCGGCGCTGCGGGGACGGAAGGTGCTGCTGGTCGCCTGGGCCTCCTGGTGAGGCTGCCGTACCAGCCTGCCCGGGTGGCAGGCACTGCACGTCGAGCTCGAACCGCTCGGTCTCACCGTGGTCACCGTCGCCCTCGACATCGACCCCGCGAAAGCTCGGCCCTGGATCGAGGCCGCCGAGCCGACCCATCCGTCGCTGATCGACTCCGCCCATGTCACCAACGAGCTCCTCGGCTTCAACAACGTGCCGATGGCGGTGTGGATCGACGAGACGGGGACGCTGGTGCGCCCTGCTGAGAGCGCCTCGATCGAGGAGCGCGACGTCAGCTCGCCACTTCCCGAGGACCTCCCCGATCGGGTGAAGGAGCTGATCGGCGAAGCCCGCAAGATCCCCGACATCGGCGCCCAGTACCGGGCGGCCGTCGTCGACTGGGCCCGCAACGGCGGTGACAGCGAGTACGCGCTCGATCCGGCCGGGGTGATCGCCGCATCGCATCCCCGCGAACGCCATCACGCCGAGGCGGCCGCCAATTTCGAGCTCGGCCAACACCTGTTCAGGGCGGTTGGCAAGGACGCGGCGATCCCGTACTGGCGGGCAGCCCACGCGCTCGATCCCGGGAACTGGACCTACAAGCGTCAGGCCTGGACGCTCGAGACCACACCGGACGGGGAACCGTCCGACCTGTTCCAGCCACCGACCGACGTCTACGAGGGCAACTGGCTCGATGACGTCCGCGCCAGCGGCGGCGGTGAGAACTACATCACCAGGCCGACGTTCGTCAGCTAGCGAGCCCGGGGCGGCAACGCCCGGACCATCGCCATCCGGGGCCACCGATCGAGGCCCAGCGCGGCCTCCTCGGCCCGGATCAGCGCGAGCCCCGGCGTCAACTGGTCGGCGGGGATGGGCCGGAACCCGAGCCGCTCGTAGTAGGGCCCGTTCCAGGGAACCTCGACGAAGGTGGTGAGCGTGAGCGAGCCGAACCCGGCGCGCCCGGCCCACGACGCGACGTGCTCGATCAGCTCGCGGCCGAGACCGCGGCCGGCGAACGCCGGCTCGACCGACACCTGCTCGATGTGGGCAGCACCGTCGACGACCTCGGCGAGCACGTAGGCGACCGCCCGATCGTGCTCGTCAGCCTGGACCCAGCACCGCCCATCGGCCTGATACTCGGCGAGCGTCTCGACCGGCGGCGGATCGGCGACCGCGACCTCCTCCATCCCGATCTCGGCGAAGGCCACGCCGGCCGACAGTTCGATCGCCTGCAGCCGCTCGAGCTCGTCGCGCCGGGCCTGACGGATCGCCATCCTCCGACCCTACTCGGCACCCGCCGATCGGCTGTGCGACGATGGCCCATGCCCACCAACCCCCGCACCGGTCGCAACCGGTGAGGCTCGCCGTCGTCACCGGCATCGGCAGCTACACCGACGCCGACGCTGCCCGCCGCCAGGCCCAACTCCAGGAGGCGGCCCGGCCGGGCACCGAGGTGGCGGTGTTCACCGCCGACAGTGGCGTGCCGTACGTGGAATCGACCTACGAGCTCCACCGCACCGAGGTAGCGGTGGCGGAGAAGGTGGTCGACCTGGTCGACGACGGCTTCGACGCGGTCATGGGCTCGGCCTTCCTCGACAACGGCCTGGATGCTGCACGGGAGCTGGTCGACGTTCCCGTGGTCGGACCGGCCAAGACCACGCTCTACCTGGCGTCGACACTCGCCAACCGGTTCGCCATCGTCATGGCCGCCGGCGACCTCGGCAAGCACGCGTGGGCCCGAGCGAAGCTGGCCGGCGTGGCCGACCGGGTCGTCGCCATCCCCACGCTCGAGGTCACGGTGGCCGAGTTCTTCCGCCACCCCGACCACGCAGCGGACAGGCTGGAGCAGGTCGGCCGGACCGCCATCGACGACCGCGGGGCCGAGGCGCTCGTGTTGGGTTGCGGGGCGACGACCGGCCTCGCCGCGACCGTCTCCGACCGGCTCGGCGTGCCGGTCCTCGACCCCGGCCTGGTGGCGCTCAAGCACGCCGAGATGCTGCACGACCTCGGCCTCAGCCAGTCCAAGCTCGCGTATCCCGACAACCCCCGCGTGGGGCAACTGATCCGCGACCGGGCACGGCGCGGGCACCGCGATGGCTGACCGGGCCTCGCTTCGGGCCGAGCACCCGCCAGTCCCTCAGGCCTGCGAGGCGAACACGATCAGGTTGTCGCCGTAGCCGCCGGCGTCGGGGTCGAACGCCCCGCCACAGGTGATCAGCCGGAGCTGTGGATCACCGGTCGGGCCGTAGACGGCGTTCGTCGGGAAGTCCTCCTTGGCGTACTGCGCGACCTGATCGACGACGAAGCGCACCGTCGACCCGTCGGCCCGCTCGATCACCACGACGTCGCCGGGGACCACCTCGCGAAGCCGGTGGAACACCGAGGGTGCCCGGTCGGAATCGAGATGACCGGCGATGACGGCCGGCCCCGGTTCGCCGGGGACCGTGCCGTGCCGGAACCACCCGGCGTAGTCGTAGTAACGGCCTGCGGGGACCTGCAGCTCGCCGGCGTCGGTCAGGCCGAGCAGCACCAGTTGGCTGGTGATCCCGAGCCGCTCGATCTCGACACCGATGGGCAGCGGGGGCTCGTCGATGGCGACACCCCGGTGGTCGGCGGGCTCGGTGGGGACGAGCGGCGTGTCGGCGTCGAGGCCGTACGCTCGCCCGACCAGCGTGGCCGGCCCGTCGGGGGCCGCTGGGTCCACTGCCTGGGCACTGACCGAGCGAGGCGCAACCGACCCGCCGGCGACCCCGATCTCGGCCGAGCTGTAGCCGGCAGCGACCACTGCGGCGAGCACCAGCAGCGCGGCCAGCACGCGGCCGACCGCCCGTGGCGATGCCGCAGGAGCGGCCGACTCGGTCATCGACGGAGGAGCCGCCCCCGCGATCGTGGCAGCACGACCGCAACGGCGGCGAGCAGGGCGGTGACGACGACGAGCGCAGCGACGGGCGGGCCCGACTCGCCCGAGGCCGCCACGCCGGCTGCCGTTCCCCCGCCGCCGGTCGCCACGCCCCCCGCCGGGGTGTCCTGGACGGTTATGGCACTGCTGCAGTTCGTGTCGATCGTCACGGGCGCGAGCTCCTCGCCGGAGGCGCGGCTCATGGTGAGCGTGTGGCGGCCGTCGACGACGGGCCCGATGTCGAACTCCTCGCCGCTGGCGACGTTGCTGGCGATCTGATTGCCGTCGAAGGAGACGTCGTAGCTCTGGTTCAGGCTGGCGTCGATGGTGACGGTGAGGATCCCGTCGTTGGTGGTGTCGCCGTCATCGTCAGGCACACAGGAGGGGCTGACGACGATTCCTTGGGCCAGGGCCGGTCGTGGTAGTGCGACGACGATCGCGACGGCGACGGTGACCATCAGCGCGAGCTGCGCTGCCCGGAAACCACCTGACGCTTCGCTCCGACCCACCGTTGTGCCTCTCCTGGCTGCAGCCCCTCTCGCCGGGCGGCTCACGGAGAACGTAGCGCTTCGACCAGGGCGTTGCCCACCCTGACCTGTCGGGGGCGAGAGATCTTGCCAGCGCCTCCAGCCGCCGAAACCACAGACCCGGTGCTGCCTCGATCGCTACGTTGGCCGGATGGATGCACCACTCGAAGCCGCCATCGCCGACCTCTGGCGCCACCGAGCGGCGCTCGCCGACGCCAGCACAACCGAGCTCGCGCCGATCCGACAGGCCGTCGAGCTGCTCGACACCGGGGAGGCCAGGGTCGCCGAGGTCATCGCCGGTGAGGTCGTGGTCCACCAGTGGTTGAAGCAGGCGATCCTCCTCTACTTCCAGACGCAGCCGAACGAGCAGACCCTGGTCGGTCCGTTCGAGATCTTCGACAAGGTGCCGCTCAAGCGCGGTTTCGGGGAGGCGGGCGTACGGGCGCTGCCGGGAGCCGTCGCCCGGTGGGGGTCCTTCATCGAGCCCGAGGCGATCCTGATGCCGAGCTTCGTCAACATCGGCGCGAGGGTGGGCGCAGGGGCCATGGTCGACACGTGGGCCACCGTCGGCTCCTGCGCCCAGATCGGCCGCAACGTGCACCTCTCGGGCGGCGTCGGGATCGGCGGTGTGCTCGAACCACCCCAGGCCGCTCCCGTCGTCGTCGAGGACGAGGCGTTCATCGGGACCCGTTCGATGGTCACCGAAGGCGCGAGGGTCGGCGAGGGGGCGATGCTGGGCGCAGGTGTGGTCCTCAACCCGTCGATCCCGGTGATCGACGCCGAGACCGGCCTCGAGGTAGGCCGAGGCGTGGTACCGCCGTGGTGTCTGGTGGTGAACGCCACCCGACCGCGTGAGTTCGCCGGCGGTACGTTCGGCCTCGCCTGCGCCCTGATCATCAAGCGGTTCAGTCCGGGGGAACGGCACGACAAGGCAGCGTTGAACGACGTGCTGCGGACCCACGGCGCCGGGCTCTGAGTAGGCTCGGGAGATGGCCACGAGACTCACGGAGAGCGAACAGCGGGAACGACTGTCGGGCGTGCCGGGGTGGGCACTCGACGGCGATGCGCTGACCCGGACATTCGAGTTCCCGAACTTCGTGGCCGCGTTCGGCTTCATGGCCTCGGCCGCGATCGTGGCCGAGAAGCAGAACCACCATCCCGAGTGGTCGAACGTCTACAACAAGGTCGACATCCGGCTGACCACCCACGACGCCGGCGGCCTGACGGCGCTCGACTTCGAGCTCGCAGCGGCGTTCAGCGAGCTCGCGGGCGCCGGCTGACGCCCACCGGCGACGACCGGGCGGCGACGGCCCGGCGGCACGCTCACTGCGCGGTCCAGCCTCCGTCGACCATGAGCGTCGTGCCCGTGATCAGGCGGGCCGCCGGTGATGCCAGGAACACGACCGCGCCGACGACGTCGTCGACCTCGCCGAACCGGCCGAGTGGGATGCGGGCCAGCAGGTCGCCCCCGTAGTCGGGATCGCGGAGGCGGTCGTGGGTGAGCGGCGTGTCGATGGCGGTCGGCCCGACGGCCACCACCCGCACCCCGCTCGACGCCAGTTCGACCGCCGTCGACTTGGTGAGGCCCTCGATGAAGTGCTTGGTGGCCGAGTAGATGCTGTTCCTCGGCCGACCGTTCTTGCCGAATGTCGACGACAGGTTGACGATGACCCCCGAACCCTGCGCGACCATCCGCCGGGCCGCGGCCCGGGCCACGACGACCGCCGCCCGGCAGTTGAGGTCGAGCATGGTGTCGAGCGCGTCGTCGCCCAGATCGACCAGCGCGGCACCGATCGCCGTCCCCGCGTTGTTGACGAGGATGTCGACCCGCTCGAGCTCGGCGAACAGGCGGTCGACCGCCGGCCCGTCGGTGACGTCGCACACCGCGGCCCGGGCCCGGCCGCCGTTGGCCGCGATCCGCTCGACGATGGCGTCGAGCTCCGCCGCGGTGCGGCTCACCGCAACGACCTCCGCGCCCGCGTCGGCCAGCGCCAACGCGCAGCCGGCCCCGATGCCCCGTCCGGCCCCGGTCACCAGCGCCACCTGCCCGTCGACTCGCATCGACGGCAGGCCCGACCATGATTCCGTCGCCATTCCCCATCTCCTCCGACCTCGTGCAGGGCCCGGTCAACCCTAGGCGGTCGGTCGACGGGCTCCGGTCGGGTCTCTGGCCGTCCGCGATACTGAAGGGATGCTGATCGGCAGGGAGCGAGAGCTCGCGCTGGTGCGGGACGCATTGGAGACGCATCGCGTGGTGACCCTCATCGGGCCCGGCGGTGTCGGCAAGACCACGCTCGCAAACGCCGTGATCGAGAAGCTGGTCGAGCGGGAGCGCCTGTTCGTGGACCTCGCCCCCATCCGGGCCGGCGACGTCGAGGCCGGGGTGGCTGGATCGCTCGGAGTCGCCTCGATGGCGAAGGTCACGGACTCGATTGGCGAGAGCCCGACGACCGTCGTCCTCGACAACTGCGAGCACGTCCTCGACGAGGCCGCCGACCTCGCCGTCGCGTTGGCCGCGTCCGGACCCCACCTCTCGGTGCTGGCGACGAGCAGGGAGCGGCTCGACCTCCCGATCGAGCAGGTCATCGTCATCGACCCACTCCCCACCGACGGGGATCGGTCGCCTGCCGTGCAGCTCTTCCTCGCGGTCGCCCGTCGGCGAGGCTCGACCTTCGAGCACGACCCGGCGAGCGTCGCCGCGCTGGCCCGACGCCTCGATGGCCTGCCGCTCGCACTGGAGCTGGCCGCCGTGCGCTCGGCATCGGCCACGCCGGCCGAGATGCTTCGCCACCTCGACGCCCGCATCGACATCCTGTCCCGGGCCCGGCGCCGCGGTCCGGTTCGCCAGCAGAGTCTCGAGGCGACGATCGCGTGGTCGTACCAGCTGCTCGACCCCACCGAGCAGACGCTGTTCGAACGGCTGGCGATCTTCCCCGCGTCGTTCTCGGCACCGATGGCGATCGCAGCGGCAGGGGAGGACGCGGCATCGACCATCGATCGGTTGGGTCGTCTCGTCGACCGGTCGCTTCTCGTCAACGAGCCGAGCGCCGGTCGCTCGTGGTACCGGATGTTGGAGACGATCCGGGAATACGGGGCGCACCGGTTGGAGGAGACCGGCGATCGTGGCGACACGGAGGACCGGATCGTCGAGCAGCTGATCGTCCGGACAGCCGAGCTGCTCCAGGCCGACCGACCGGGCGGCATGGAGCCGACCGCCGGCGCCGAGATGGGCCGGACGTGGCGAACCCGGGCGTGGGCCGTGGATCTGTGCCACCGAGCCGGAAGGGTCGACCGGTGCGTGCGCCTCCTCGAACCCCTGTGGCTACTGGAGGACGTCGGTCACCAGGGCGAAGCCGCCGATCTCGCCGAGCGGGTGCTGGAAGGACGAGCGATCGACACCGATCAGGACACCGCTGCGGTGTTCGGCGCCGTCGCAGCACTCCACCTGACCATCGGTCGCGTCGAGCGGGCGACAGAGCTGGCGACGCGGGTCGTCGCGGTCGACCATGGACTGGGCGCAGCCCACGGTCAGCGGGTCCTCGGGATCGCTGCCCGGCGGGCTGGCCGGTGGGATGACGCCGAGCGCTGCTTCCAGGCCGGGGAGGCAGCGGCTCGCCGCGTCGGCGACGAGTTGCTGGAAGCCGAGATCGCGATGCACCGCTCGTTGAGCCTGGCCCGGGCGGGGGAGCGGGCCCGAGCGGTCACCGAGCTCGAAGCGCTCGGGGCTTCCCACGGACACCTCGAGCTGGCCCGTACGTGGGTGGCGGTGTTCCTCGGTTGGATCCTCCTCGTCGACGCGCCGGACAGGTCTCGGGCGCTGGCCGAATCGATACTGCCCGAGGCCGAAGCTCGGAGCGACGGCTGGGCCATGGCGTCCGCCGAGCTGAACCTCGCGGTGGTGGAGCTCACGACCGATGGCGACCTGGCGGCCGCTGCCGCGTTGACGGCGACGGCCATCGACCGCTTCCGGGCGACGCGAAATCGTTCCGACATCGCGCTGGCCTTCCACGTGGCCGCCGGCATCGCGAGCCTCGCCGGGTTCGCCGACGAGGCCAAGCGATTGAAGGCCACCGCTGAGCGGGAGTTCGTCGCTGCGGAGCGGGGACCGTTCGAGCGCGAGCTCTTCGGCTGGCTCGGACCCGCAGGTCCCATCCCGGCCACGACTGATCGCCTGTCGGCGGCCGAGGCCGTCGACCTGCTCAGATCGATCGCCGCGTCGTCGGCCCCAACCGTCGCCGATGGCCAGCCCGCTCGACCTGCGATCGACGAGGCCGCTCGCTTCGCCCGCGACGGCGACGGCTGGTCGCTCACCTGGGCTGGGACGACCAGTCGGGTCGGCCAGGCGAAGGGGATGGACGACCTGGCCCAGCTACTGGCTCGTCCGGGGCAGGAGGTGGCGAGCGTCGACCTGGCGGGAGCTGGGCTCGTCGACCGGGGAGCGGGCCCGGCCATCGACACCAACGCTCGACGCCGCTACGAACAGCGGATCCAGCAACTGCAGGCCGACCTCGACGAGGCGGAAGCGGCGAACGATCATGGACGAGCGGAGCTGGCGAGGGCCGAGCTCGACCGGCTCGTCGATGAGCTCGGCGCCGCCTACGGCCTGGGCGGACGGGAGCGGCGGTCGGGTTCGAGCGCTGAGCGGGCCCGCTCGACGGTCCGGTGGCGTATCCGCGCCGCGATCGATCGGATCGGCGACGTCGATCCCGATCTCGGCGCACATCTCGACCGATCGGTCGTCACCGGTCGATTCTGCCGATACGACCCGGCCGAACCGGTGCGCTGGGTCGTCGGCTGACCAGGTCGACCGGCGAAAGACTGTACCGGCGAGACAAGTGGAAGGCCGAACCTCGCGATGTGAGGCCGTTCCTCGCGCCATGAGGAGGTGAAGAGCTCGAGTGAAAGGAGACACTCATGAACCAGACGGGCACTTCATCCACTTCAACATCCACCTCACCATCGACCTCATCGTCCACCTCACCCATGCGTCGGCTCGTAGCCGCGTTGCTGGCGGCGGTGTTGGCCGTCGGCATCGCAGCGACGGTGGCGGCGGCCGCCGGGAGCAGCGACGAGGATCGGGACCGTGGCCCCGACCGGAGCGAGATCGCCGTCGACGTGGCCGAGGACGGAACCCGTTTCGTCTTCGACGAGAACGGGCCGCTGCTCGACAACGGGCTTCCCGACTACGGCAACGGCTTCGTCACCCAGGGCTACATCTACCCGGCCGGCACGCTGAACGAGACCAACGGCGTTCTCGCCGACGGCTCACCCGAATTCCCCGACCAGGTCATCGGTCGGTGGACCTGCTACGGCTACTTCATCGGCGATGGCGCCGACACGACCGAGGGCGCGTGGGTGGTGACCTCGCAGGTCTTCGAGTTCGACAGCGATGTCGAGAGCGGACAATCGATCGTGACGATCGGCACCGAGACCCCGGCCGGAGCAGGGCCCGTCCTGCGCTCCGTCGTCGGCGGTACCGGCGATCTGCGCTCGGTCAACGGCCAGGTCGAGCAGGTGACGCTCGGTCACAACGGGTCGGAGGGCGTGAACGCCACGTTCGCATTCGACCTGCAGGGCGCTCGTCGGCTCCAGGGGGTGCTCGGATCATGACCTCCGCAGACGCGACGACCATCAGCGACGAGCGAATCGTCGACGCCGCCGTCGGCGCCCTCGAGCTGCTGGCGATCCACCTCGGCCGACGTCTCGGCCTCTACCACCACCTGACCGCCCCCCGCACCGTCGGCGAGCTGGCCGATGTCGCCGAGATCCACCCCCGCTACGCCCGGGAGTGGCTCGAGCAGCAGGCTGTCGCCGGCCTGATCTCCACCGATCCGAGCGTGGAACGGTGGGACGATCGCCCGTACTGGATCGACGAGCAGCAGACCGCGATCCTGGTCACCGCCGACGACCCGGCCCACGTCAGCCCGGTCGCCGACATGATCGTCGGCGTGGCCACCGCCCTCGACCAGGTGACCGACGCGTACCGAACCGGGGGCGGTGTCCCGTTCGACCAGTACGGGCCCCACCTCCGGGGCGGTCAGGCCAACATCAACAGGCCGGCGTTCCTCAACGATCTCGGCACTGCCTGGATCGAGGCGGCACCCGATGTGGCCGAGCGGCTCCGACACGGCGGGACGATCGTCGACCTCGGCTGTGGCGGCGGCTGGTCGACGATCGGACTGGCCGAGGCCTTTCCGGCCGCCACGGTCGTCGGGATCGACAGCGATCGGGCCAGCATCGTCGACGCCCAGGCCAACGCGAAGGGCGCCGGCAGCCGGGCTCGATTCGAGCTGGCCGACGCCTCGGACCGGTCGAGCCGCAGCGACGTCGACCTCGTCGTGGTGCTGGAGGCCTTGCACGACATGGCTCGTCCGGTGGAGGCGCTCCGCTCGGCCCGGGCCATGCTGGCCGACGACGGCGTGGTGCTCGTCGCCGACGAGAAGGTCCAGCCGGCCTTCACCGCTCCTGGCGACGACCTGGAGCGGATGATGTACGGCTGGAGCGTGGTCCACTGCCTTCCGGCGGCGATGGCCGAGGAGCCGTCGGCGGCCATCGGCACGGTCATCCGTCCGGCGCTGGTCGAGTCGCTGGCCACCGAAGCGGGATTCGCCTCGGTCGAGCTGTCGACGATCGACGCCGGATTCTTCAACCTCTACGTGCTCCGTCGGTAGCGACTCGAGCATCGAGACTGCCGCGGATCGGCGGGGACCTCCGGGTCCTCGCCGATCTCGCCGCGCCTGGTGGCGGCGACTTCCGGCCGGGTTGCCCGCTCGTGGCATGCTGGTGGAGCGTGAGCAGGGGGTTCACCGGGGTCCAACCGGGCCGGACGGGCGAGAGGAGCGCACCGTGCTGTCGAGCTGTCGGGTGATCGAGTTGACCGACGAGCGAGGTCACCTCGCCGGGCTGATGCTCCGCCAGCTCGGCGCCGACGTGGTCGTCGTCGAACCGATGGGTGGATCGGGCATTCGCCGGCTGGGGCCGTTCGCCAGCGACATCGTCGACGACGAGCGCTCGCTGCACCACTGGGCCTACAACCGCGGCAAGCGCAGCGTCGTCCTGGATCTCGAACGCGCCGATGGGCGCGCGAGTCTCCACGACCTCATCGCCGGGGCTGACGTGTTCGTGGAGACGTGCTCCTCGAACGAGCGAGCCGAGCTCGGTCTCGACCCGGCTGCGCTGGCCGAGCGCAACCCGGCCCTGGTCCATGCATCCATCACCGCGTTCGGCTCGACCGGCCCGAAGGCCGACTGGCCCGCCACCGACCTCACGCTCCAGGCTGCGGCGGGCAACATGGTCATCACCGGCGACAAGGACCGGCCGCCGCTGCGAGCCGGGTCGCTGCCCCAGGCGTGGCACAACGCCGCCTCGGAGGCGGCGGTCGGGATCCTGATCGCCCTGCACGAGCGGGACGTGCGGAGCGGTCTGGGCCAGCACATCGACGCGTCGGCCCAGCAGAGCATGAACCAGGCCGCGCAATCGATGATGCTGGCCGCCCCGAACCGGGCCACGTCGACGACCCGTATCGCCGGCGGCGCCAACCTGCAGGGCATCGACATCCAGCTGATGTGGCCCTGCAGGGACGGCTACGCGTCGGTCACCCTGTTGTTCGGGCTCATGGTGGCGCCCTTCACCCAGAACCTGCTGGACTGGATGCACGAGGAGGGCTTCTGCGACGAGTCGACCCGCTCGAAGAACTGGGTCGACTACGCGGTGATGCTGCTCGACGGGCGAGAGCCCGTGTCGGAGTACGAGCGGGTCAAGCGGTGTGTGACCGAGTTCCTCGCCACGAAGACCAAGAGGGAGCTGCTCGACGCGGCGATCGAGCGGAAGGTGCTCATCGCCCCGGTCTGGACCGCAGCCGACGTTGCGGCGTCTCCGCAGCTCGCCAGTCGCCAGTACTGGGAGGAGATCGAGCAACCCGGTGTCGGCATGGTCCGGCACCCGGGCGCGTTCGCCAAGTTCTCCCACCGACCGCTCGACGTGCTGCCGGCCGCCCCCCGCCTCGGAGCGCACACCCACGAGGTGCTGGCCGAGCCGGGCCGAACCCCGTCGGTCGGCGTCGCCGAGCCGTACCCCGACGAGTCGCCGCCCCTGTCGGGCGTCAAGATCCTCGACCTCAGCTGGGTCATGGCCGGACCCGCCGCATCGCGGATCTTCGCCGACTACGGCGCCCAGGTCGTGCGGATCGAGTCGGCCCTGCGGCCCGACGGGGCCCGCACCATCCAGCCCTTCACCGACGACGAGACCGATCCCGACCACGCCGGGCTGTGGAACAACCTCAACGCCGGCAAGCGGCTCCTCTCGCTCAACCTGGCGATCGCCGAGGCCCGCGACGTCGTCTGGGATCTCGTCGACTGGGCCGACATCGCGATGGATTCCTTCGGCGCCGGCTCGCTCGCCAGGATGGGTCTCGGCCACGAGGCGCTCCTCGCCCGCAAGCCGAGCCTCGTCGCGGCGTCGAGTTGCCTCATGGGCCAGACCGGGCCGCTGTCGAGCCTCACCGGTTTCGGCACGATGGCCGCCGCCATCTCCGGCTTCTTCCATCCGGTGGGCTGGCCCGACAGGCCGCCGTGCGGTCCGTTCGGGGCCTATACCGACTACACGTCGCCCCGCTGGTTCGCCGCCGCGATCCTGGCTGCGCTCCACCACGCCCGCACCACCGGCGAGGGGCAGAGCATCGACTTCTCGCAGGGCGAGGCGGCCATGCAGCTCCTGACCCCGGCCCTGCTCGACCAAACGGTGAACGGGCGGACGTGGGAGCGGATCGGCAACGTCGACCTCGTCCACGCTCCCCACGGGGTGTATGCGACTGCGGGTGACGACCGGTGGATCGCCATCGCGTGCACCGGCGACGCCGAGTGGGCGACCCTGGCCGAGCTGGTCGGACGCCCCGACTGGCAGTCGATGGCCGGCGAGGAGCGGCACGATCGGGCCGAGGAGCTCGACGACGCCATCACGGCCTGGACGTCGAGCCGAGATGGAGCCGAGCTGATGGTGGAGCTGATCGACGCCGGCATCGCTGCCCACGTCGTGCAGAACTCGCCCGAGTGCGCCGCCGACCCGCAGCTCCTCCACCGCAACCACTTCGTGGAGGTGTCCCACAGCAGCCAGCCGAACGGCCGGACCGTGGTGGAGGGGACCCGGTTCGTCCTGTCCCGCACCCCGGCGGCGTACTGGCGGGGCGGACCGACCTTCGGCGAGGACACCTACGACGTGCTCACCGAGGTCCTCGGCTACGACCCGGACCGCATCGCCGACCTCGCCGCCGCCGAAGCTCTCGAATAGCGGCTAGAACCCGAGCGAGCGGCCGCCAGTGGTCGGGTTGTCGAGCGGTCCGACCGGGCGACCACGCCGGTGGTGCGGTGGCGGGTGGTTCCGGCTGGGGGATACGACGAGGTCTTCCCCGCCGAACTCGCCGACGCTCTCAGGCTCTTTCTCGCTGTGAACGTTTTTCGTGCCGGTCGTTGAGCCCCATTCGTGCCGATCCGGAACGTTCTTGGTCAGTCCGGCGGTGGGCAGAGAAGCGCCTGGGAAGCACCACCAGCGCACACCGCTGATAACGGTGAACGTATTTCGATACCGTTAGAGACGTGTCCGTGCGAGAGCCAGTTGAGTATCCGTTGCTGGGCGAACCGCCCGTCGTTGAGTTCGTCAACACGCTCTACGTCGTCCCCGACGCCATCACCGACTTCCTCGGCACCGTCGACCTCGCGCGAGGCTGGTTCAGCGCAGTCGTGCCGGCGATCCTCACCGATGTCGATCGAATCGACGAGCCTTCTCGACTCGAGTTCGTCAGATTGCGCGACGCCATCCGCTCGGTGCTCGACGCCACCGAACGAACTGACCTGGACTCCCCGGTGGGGGTGCTCGAGTCTGCTGTCAACGCCTCGCCGGGCCGACTCACGCTCGTCCGGGACGACCAGGGCCGGCTTGTGCGTCGCACGATCCACGACGCCGCGAACCCTGCAGGGGCCGCTGCCTTGCTCGCTGACGCGACGATCACCGTCGCCACGACACACGGCAGCGGGCGAGTCCTGATCTGTGATCGACCGGCGTGCAACATGCGCTTCTTCCAGCAACACCGTCGACGGCGCTACTGCAACCCGGCGTGCGCCAACTCCGACCGCCAGACCCGATTCCAACAACGCCGGAAGAACTGAGAACCATGACCGACTACAGCATTCGACCCGCCACCGCTGCCGACCTCGACCGGATCAAAGAGATCGCTGTCGCCGCCGACATGTTCAGCATCGATGAAGCGGAGTTCTTCGACGAGATGGTCAACGGCGCACTCGACGGCAGCCTCGAGAACCATCAGTGGCTCGTCGCCGAGGACAGCAACGGTGCCGTCGTGAGCGCAGCTCAATTCGCACCCGAGCCGTTCGCCGACCGCATGTGGAACCTCTACTTCATCGCGGTCGACCCCACCCACCAAGGAACCGGCATCGGCAGCTCCGTCATGGCCCACGTCGAAGCCGACCTCAAACAGCGCGGCGAACAGCACGCGCGTACTCTCGTAGTTGAAACGTCGTCAACTGACCAGTACGCCCGCACCCGCTCCTTCTATGCGGGGCTCGGCTACGACGAAGAAGCACGGATCCGAGAGTTCTACGGACCAGGTGACCACAAGGTCGTCTTCTGGAAGCAGATCAACTGACCTCGGGCGCCGCACGAGAACGTGCGTCCGGCAAGCCCGCTCGGCCCGCCCGGCTCCGGCGCTGCGGAGTGGTTTCGACGCAGCCCTCGGTCTCGTCGCCAAGAACGCTCGGGACGTGCCGATGTAGGGCTGATCGGATGACGTTAGGCCGAGCTGCGTTACTGAGCGGGTTGGGTAATATAGCTAGCAGGTGATATTGTCAGGCTCGTGCTCGAGGCGATGGCTGAGCCCAACAGACGACGAATCGTGGAATTGCTCGTCGACGGCGAGCAATCGGTCGGGGTGCTCGTGGAGGCGCTCGATGTGAGCCAGCCGGCGGTGTCGAAGCACCTGCGCGTGCTGCGCAATGCCGGGTTGGTCGAGATGCGCGTTGACAAGAACCGCCGCATCTACCGGCTCCACCCTCGACCCGACCGGCCCGACCTTGCGTTTCGAGCGGTCCTATCCGCACCCGATCGACAAGGTGTGGGCAGCGATCTCGGACCCGGAGTACCAGGCGGTCTGGTTTCCTCAGCAGATCCTGGGCGAACGTCGGGCCGGGGCCCGGCTCAGGTTCGTCACCTCGGTCGAACCAGACGACGGCTTCGACGGAGAGATGATCGCCTACGACCCTCCGCGTCTCATCGAGATGATGTGGGGCCGCGTCGCGCCTGCGCATCGAACTTCACGACAAAGGTGAACACACGCGACTCGTGCTGACCGAAGTCCTCGACGATCTTGGCGGCGGCGCACGCAACGGCGCCGGTTGGCACGAATGCCTCGATCGGCTCGGCGCAGTCGTCAACGACACGACGCCACTTCGCCGGGGACACCGCTGGTACGAGATCCACCCTGCATACGTCACCGCCTTCGGAGCTGACGCCGACCGGATCAAGGCTCCCGACGGGTGGGCAGACGACCTGCCCGACGACCCCTATGCACCGCGGTTTCCTCAACACCCCAACCCCACCGAATGGAGAGGCCACAACCCATGAACACCAAGACGGAACTCACCGCAACCCCCGAAGTCAGAGCCGGGATGGGCATCCACCGCTCGCCGCGCGACGTCTTCAATGCGTTCGTGGACCCGTCGATCACACGCCGGTTCTGGATCAACGACAGCACCGGGCCACTCGAACCCGGCGCGTCAGTCACGTGGGACCTGACCGCAGACGGCGCCCAGGCAGAGGTTGTCGTGCGACAGTTCGAGCCCGGCGAGCGGTTGGTGTTCGATTGGGGAGACGGCGATGACATGAACACCGTCGACTTCGAGTTCTCGCCGTGGCGAACCGACGGCTGCCACGTCGCCGTCACCGAGACCGGGTTCACCGGCGACGCCGACCATCTCGCCGCACACGCAGCGGACTCGACCGGAGGATTCACCATGGCACTCTGCTCACTCAAAGCCCTCCTCGACCACGACATCGAACTCGGCGCCGTCCACGACCGCCTGCCGGACTCCTGAACCCGATCGTTAGTGTTCGCATCCGGCTTCGGCGGACCGCACCACTGCGGCACGATTCGAGCGCTGGGAAACGCGGGCCGTTTTGCCGCCGCGGTCACCAACCGTGACCACCGGGCCGGCGCCGATCCACGGAACCCCGCCCGCACTTTCCCTTTCTGTCGACGCGATGTTGTAGTTGTAGGAGCCACAGACGTTGTGGACGCTCATCGCTCGGCCAGACAGTTCGTGTCCCGAGACCCTCACGTACGGTGGTGGGTCTTGGTGAACGGTGTGGCCGGCATGACTAGGTAATCGTTCTTCGCTTGGAGCCAGCGTCAGAAGCGGGCGTGGATGTCCGAGTGGGCCGAAGGGGCGGCCCGAGGAACGCCACCATGACTTGCTGCCCGCCGCAGACCCACAGAAACTGGCTGCAACATCAGGAGCGGCACACCGGTGAGCGACACGACTGCACAACAGGTCCGGGCCGGGTTGGATCACCCGGTGATCGATGCCGACGGCCACTGGATCGAGTACTTCCCGGTGATGCAGGAGGCCATGCGGCGAATCGGAGGTGAGCGGGCCGCCGAGGGATTCGGGTTGTTCGGGCGCGCCGCCGGGCGTGTCATCGCCATGTCACCGGCAGAGCGTCGCCACTACAACGAGGCCCAAGAGGCGTGGTGGTCGTTCCCGGCCGAGAACACCCGGGACCGGGCAACGGCCATGATGCCGAAGCTGTTGCACGAGCGGCTGCCCGAGCTCGGTCTCGACTTCACCGTCCTCTACCCATCCATGGGTCTCGGCGTTCCGAGGATCCCCGACGACGCCACGCGGGTTGCCACGTGCAGGGCCTACAACACCTTCACCGCAGACTACTTCGCACCTTTCGCCGATCGAATGACGCCCGCGGCCGTGATCCCCATGCATGCCCCCGACGAGGCATGCGCCGAGCTCGACCATGTCGTCAACGAACTGGGCATGAAGGTCGCGATGTTCGCCAGTCTCGTCCCTCGGCCCGTTCCCGAGCTCGTCGAGCGCGCCTCGGACGCTGTCGACAAGTTGGCGTGGCTCGATCTGATCGGTATCGACAGCGCGTACGACTACGACCCTGTCTGGGAGGCCTGTCGGGAACTGGGGATCTCACCGACGTTCCACAGCAATGGTCGCGGGCTCGGTTTCGGCCTGCGGGCTTCGGTCTCGAACTCGACCTACAACCACATCGGACACTTTGCGGCTGCGGGCGAGGCCGTGTGCAAAGCCCTCTTCCTCGGGGGTGTGACCCGTCGGTTCCCCGACGTCCGGTTCGGGTTTCTCGAGGGCGGCGTCGGCTGGGCGTGCCAGCTTCTCGTCGACCTCGTGGAACATTGGGAGGTCCGCAACTCCGCGGTGATCGAACGCCTGAATCCGGCCCGCGTCGACATGGCGGTCCTCGATGATCTGGCTCAGCGGTACGGCTCCGAGGCGATGCGGGATGCCGTGCGACGTAGATCGTCGATACGGTCGACTCCCGAGGTGAGCCAGTCTGGTGGCGGTGACGATTTCGCACGATGTGAGATCACCACCGCCGCAGACATCGGCGAGCTGTTCGTCGACTCGTTCTTCTTCGGCTGCGAGGCCGACGACAAGATGAACGCCTGGGCGTTCAAGTCCGAGCACAATGCGTTCGGGGCACGACTCAACGCCGTGTTCGGTTCGGACATCGGACATTTCGATGTCTCGGACATGGCCGGAGTGCTCCCCGAAGCCCACAGCCTCGTCGACGCGGAGTTGATGACGGCGGACGACTTCAGAGACTTCACCTTCTCGAATCCGGCGGCGTTCTTCTGTGGGGCCAACCCGGACTTCTTCGTGGGCACCACCGTCGAGGCGGCCGTCTCAGCGATCTCCCCAGGTGGCCCGGAACCAGTCGGCGACTGACCGAAGGATGGGAATCGCCTCCGGGTTGTGCCCGATTGACGACCAGTGCTCGCTCGTGTCGTCCAACACGACACGAGCAGCGGCAGGCAGCCTCGCAGCCTGCTCCTCGTCCAACCCGTAGCTGTCCGCTATCGCTGACGTGGCAGCATCCACCCTGAGCGGCGACCTCGATCCGCAACAGGCGGAGGGGCGGTGATGCCGAATTCTCGGATGAGGCCGTCAACGTCGGCTTACGCTCAAGCTCCACGTGTCCCCGGCCTCGTTGCAGGTGCTGGCCACGGCCTCAATCGCTGGCGAACTCCCGGTCCCATGCAGTGAGGAACCGGTTGAACCGCTGGTGGGCGTAGGGAATGAAGCGGATCTTCTGGATCGGCTCCAGGGCCAACGGCAACGCCGCCATGGCGTACATGTAGTCCGACAGCATGATGGCCCGCCGGGTCTCGGCGACCAGGGTCGCCAGCTCCGCATCCCGCTCGGCGGCCGACGCAAACTCGAGGTGGTCCAGGTACGAGGAGACGAACGATGCCAGATCGGCGTCGGTGAACGCCGGAGCGATCAGCCGGAAGTACGGCGGCTCGGCCAGGCCGTGCTCGATGGTCGTCTCGGCGAAGAAGTTGGCGAAGTCGAACGCGACGTGGTTGAGGCAGGAGAACTCGAAGTCGAGCAGCTTGATCGTGCCGTCGTCGAGCAGGAAGACGTTGCCGTGGTAGGTGTCGTTGTGGCACAGCACCGGAGGCCGGTCCGGGAGGCAACGCCGGACCTTGGCTAGCGTCCCGTCGTCGCAGAGGCCCTCCAGGTCCTCGCAGAGAGACTGTTCCTCGGGGGGCAGCTCCGATCGGCGGGGGCCGAGGACCGACCGGGCCAGAGGACTCCAGCGCCTGTGCAGCAGCTCGAAGAACGTGTCCGGCGGCAGGATCCCGGGTTCCGGTTGGAGGCGATGGAACCGGGCCAGCTCGCCGGCCACGCCTCGTTGGATGTCGGGGTCGAAGACGTCGGCTGCGGTCAGGGTCCGGCCCTGGTAGAACTCCTCGACTCGGAAGTCTCGGTCGTAGTGGTGGCAGTGGGCGGCGATCCGGTGCTCGCCGAGGAGGAGGAAGAGCCGGCGCTCGGCGTCGAAGTCGAGGATGGCGTTCTCCTTGCCGGCCAGGCGTCGATAGAGCACGGCCGGTGGCTCGACCTTCACCCGGGCCTGAATCCCCATGGTGAACGACGAGAACCCCTTGGGATCGGCGAAGTCGAAGTCGCCGACGGAGCGTCCCCGCCACTGAGGGAAAACGGCCTGGCACTGTTCCAGCACCCGTTGGGACTGGCGACCGGAATCGTCCACGACGCGACACTCTAGGCAGCATCCCCTCCAGCGACGGCACCCTCTGCGTCGACTTCTTCGACGACCCGGCGGGTGGCTGTGGTTTGAGCACCTCCGAGCCGATCCCGAGGACCGGGGACGCTGGACTGCTGTCGGCAACTCCGGTGGCCTGCGCTACTCGCATCGGACGGCGACGACAGGTGAGGCGAGCCATAGCTGCGTCCGGGTGCGGCCTACTGGACGCTGAGGAACACGGCCACGGTCCCCGTCCGCCACCGTCGGTGACCACCAGGCCGCAAACCAAACCGGCACCGCAGCACCCCACTCTCGTTGCTCCGAAGTCGGGTACCCCGACCGGGCCGGGTCGTTGGCGACGACCAGATGGCCGAAAGATTGACTTCGGCGACCCGCCGATGTTGGCTTGCCAGCGCCATCAGTCGACCAACGCTCATTGCACGGTCATCAGCGGCTAGACGAAGGTCAGACGATCACTACGTCGATGTCCCAGCGCGCGCTACAACGGTCTGGATTAGGAGCGCAGCTCACCGAGCATGACGACCAGGCTGTCGGCGAGCCGATAACGCCGCGTTCCACCGTTGGTGGTCGCGTTCTCGGGTGGTCCGGGCACTGACAAACGGCCGGTACCCAAGCACGAGGAGCCGAGATTCTTGAGCGGCGCTACCGGTCAGATCGTGTGCCCAACCAGCTAGCTTCGCATCGGCCCTGAGGCTCGAGCGTCTCTTCGTGGGTCGAATGAAGAGCGAGTTGTTGGGCGCTTCGCCTCTGGCCGATTGCGGTGGAGTGGATACCCTCCGTTTGCCGTGACGGACCCCAAACGCTGTTTGCAGTGTGGCGCTCGCGGCCATGACGGTCGACCACCCTGGTGCTTCTGTCGAGCCGTGGTTGAGGGGCTCGACGAGATCGAGGTCCTACTCGCGGAGGCGGAGGAGACGGCTGGCCGTAGCTCGCTCCCAATGCGGTTGGTGCGGGAGTGTCGACGCCTGGATGCCCGACCAGCTCTCGAAGCCGTCGTCGGACAAGGTGGTAACACGCAGCTCGTTTCTGCTGCGCTCCACGCCCTCGGAACGATCGCCTCACCCAGGTCGATGCCCGTGATGCTCGAACTCCTTGAAGACGCCAGCCACGCCGGCGAAGTGATCCGCTACCTGGCCAGGGTCGAAACGACAGAGGCAGCTGATCGGCTGATCGAGATCAGTAACAACGTCGACGGTCGATTCTCCGGCTCGGCAGCAATCGCGGCGGGATGGCGTGGCGACCGGCGGGTCACAGACCGCTTACTCGACTTGGTGGTCGAAGGAGCGCCGTACCCAACAACGCACCAGACGGTCTTCAACGAACGAGCCATCAAGGCCCTGGCAGTTCTCGCTGACCCGACAGCCGTTCCGAGACTCATCGAGTACCTGAACCAGGCAACCGACATCGACAGCCACATCGAGTTCCGTCTCGCCGAGGCCGGCGACCTCAGCCCAGGAGCTGAACTCGAACGACAACAGCGAAGGGAACGGAACTACGGAGTCACCGTTCGTGACTCGCTGGACCCTGGCTACGATCCCGCCAAGGCCCGGACCCAGATAGTCTCCTCTGCGACCAAGGAAGCCAACAAGCACATCAACGTCCTCGCCAAGACGCTGCTCAGCTTCAACACCCCCGCAGCACGCGATGCAGTCACAAACGCCAGTCGCCTCCTAGGACGCCAGCTGGACGACGATCAGTTCCGGCCAGATGACGCGGTCGACATCGACGAGGAAGACTGCACAGTGCCCGCCTGGGTGCTCGACTACGAGCTCGGAGACCCGGAGCACCCCGGTACACGATTTGGGGGACAGCCGTCGTGGCGGACCAGTCCGACATGGCCGCTCACACCAGCCGGAACACCGATGGCCTTCTGGGCACAATTCGAGATCCCGTGGGCGACCGACCAAATGGCCTACCTCTTCATTGACACGACCGAGGAAGCGCTACTCGACGATCTCAACCAAGCCGCATCGTTGTTCGTTCAACCTGGTAGTGAGCCCCAGGTGCCATGGATCTCCGAGATGACGGGACCTCAAGTACCGGACCAACTCCAACGCGATCACAGATACCAGCCCGCCTGGCCTTACGACTTCACGACCAGAGTTCCATCCCTCGTCCCGTTCAACGAGCCCCCGGACTGGCCCCAAGGACGATTCCAGGCGACCAGTCCGCTCAACAAGGTCGGCGGCACCCCACTCGCGATCCAATGGGAACCCGAGCTACCGACATCGAGCTACCGTTTCCTCTTCCAGTTCCGAGCCCACGACGCAGGGTTCGAACTCGGCGACGTCGCAGAATGCTACGGCTACATCGACACCCACAGCGGTAACGGACTATTCCACTGGGACTGCCACTAACAACGGCCACCCGAGAACTACCGAGCACCCCCAACCACCCGCCACGCCACGACCAGTGCACCGGGTAAACCCGGCCGACGATGAGCGATCCCACCGAGGGTGAGCATCGAGGTCGGCAACGCTCAGGACACCGTGAGCGGTCTCGTTGTCGAGTGCCCCGGCCGTCCGAGGACGCCGGGAGTGTTGCACGCTGCCAGGCGGTCCCGGCCCAACGATGGAGGATGGCCAGCGCTTCTTCGTCCTAGTCGGGTTCGGGAGCCCAGATGTCGACTGCGTAGACGGTGATTGGTCCGTTGTCCGGGCCGACAGCGAAGAGGTGGAAGAGCGGAACGGTCAGCCCGTCGGCGGTGTATCGGCGCCCTGGGGCCCCTTGGATCTCGGGAAGGTCAGGCCACCGGGCCGCCATGGCCTCTAATGCCGGCAGCATGTCCAGCCGGGTGAACGACCACGCCGTGTCGGGGTCGAGTTGGCGTGCGACGTCGCCCAAGGCTTCGTCGGTCACTTCGACCGACGGCAGATCACTCACTCTGTCAGGCGAGGCCGAGGCGGCGAGCTCGTTCAGCCAGCTCCGAGGCCCGGCCTTCCAACGCTTGAGCGGCTCCGTCCGGGAGCTGGTCGTCGGGCCCGTAGGGTTCCAGCTCACCAGGGGTGGGAGCGTCAGGGTGCGGGCCGGCCCCCAAGGCGACCCGCAGGGCGGTGATCTGGTCAGCCTGGGTCGTGGTCTCCATCGGAACCCATGGTAGTCGACTCGACCTGCCCTCGTCCTCGATCCCGGAGCCGGCGGATCACAGCGAGTCCGCACCTGCCGAGCGTTGGTCTCGGTGGGGCAGACTGTCGGCGTGACTGACGCTCGGCTCGTGACCGTCGTCTTTGTCGTCTCGGACCTCGATCGCTCTGCTGAGCTGTACGCCAGGGCGTTCGGGTTGGACCTCCATCTTGACGACCACAATGGGGACGACCCGTGGACCACATCAGCTCGCCCAAGAGGCCGGAGCCGAAGTCGTGCACGCGCCGAAGGATCAACCGTGGGGCCGGTCTGCCCGCTACCGAGACTTCGATGGCAACATCATCGAGCTGACCCAGCCCGGTTGATTCGACCGTCCGGCATCGGCACCAGCACCGTGATCGGAAACGACGGCTGCTGCCGCGACTCTCACCGACCGTGGTGACCAGGTGCCACGTCTCCTACAGGAGTTCTTCCGGCTCGTTGGGCCAAGCGTCGGGCCAGATGTCTACCCCGTAGACCAACAAGGCGTCAGGGCGAGGATCAAGGGGATCAAGAGCGACCAGCAGGTGATAGCCGGCCACGGTCAACCCATCCCGAGTCAACCGACGACCGGGCCCGTCGGCAACGGTCTCGGTGTGCCAGTCGTCAGCCTGGGCGAGCAGGTCGAGCGCTGGGACCATGTCGAGACGTGCGAACGACTCCGCCCGCTCGTGGTTCTGGAGTTGGATGGCGATGTCGGCCAACGCCTCGTCGCTGACCCTGACTGGCCTCACGCTTGACCAGTGACCTCCCGCCAACGGCGATCCACCTCGGCCGGGTCCCGGCGATCAAGTGCTGCCTGAGCTGCTGGCGGGAGCTGATCGCCCTCGCGGTACACCCGGGGCCCATCACCAGAGGGAGCGCTATCACGGGTCTCGTCAGCCAGGGCCTGGTCAAGCACGGAGCGAAGGGCGGCTACCTGCTCAGCATCTGTCGAGGCCATGATCCCAACACTAGCCGCCACCACCGACACGCCGCTCAGAGGCCGGCCGCTCAGATTCGACCAACCGTCCGGCAACGGCATCACCAGTGGACCGCTCGGCAACGACAGGCGCTGGCATCGCATCGTCACGAAGAGTGATCTCCTCGGTCACCCGATTGCTCTCGCCAATGCGGCGCCGTTGCGGCTGATCCACGTGCGCAGCAGTGCGAGGTCGTCGGCATCGCCGCGGTCCAGAAGGCGCTGATGGCGCAACGATCCGCCGCCCGCCTGGCGAACAATGTCATCGATGCATCGCTCGATCTTGGCCAATGCGACTCCCACAACGTCGGTTCGATCGACCAACCCGTAGACGTCGACAGCTCGGCGCCACTGCTGGCCAACAACTTCGACATCGCTCAACGCCGGGTCAACGAAAGCCCAGCACAACTGGGAGACGTCCTCCACACGACGACCAGGGCGCAGCTGCTCCCAATCGATCAGACCCACGCGTTCCTCGTCGACAACGACATTGCGTGGCTGCAAGTCGTCGTGGACAAGGCACTCATGATCGGGCGCCAGCTCATCCGTTACGTCATGGAGATGACGAACCACTCTGGTCAGCTCGTCGAGCAATGCTGGCCGACGCCGCCAATCATCGAGCGTCCGACCGGGCAGCCAGGTCAACAACTCCTGATTCTCCTCGATACGGATGAACCGAGGACACCAGTCCGCACCGGCATCGGCAAGACGACCAAGGGCCACTTGGACCAGTCCCGTGTTCGGCCGCGCCGGCCGCCGAACAGTGCGAAAGTGCTCCCCTTGCATCAGGCCGAGCGTACGAGCCCAGAACCGCCCGGGTGCGGTACGTGTCGAGCGCTCGACAACTCCGGCGATCTGAGACTCTTCGTCACCGACCGTGACGGCCAGACCGTCGTCGTCGGTAGTTCTCCGTGCGGCCGGGGCAGGCCCGATCGTCGGCAGTCGTGCCCTCAGGCGGGGCGGTCAGCCGTGGTCGAGGATTGGTGGGGCGATGCGAGACCAGGGTTGGGGTCGTCGTCCTCGTGTTCCTGAAATGATCGGTTTCGCCAGGCTTGTTTGGTGTTGACCCGATCGGCGGTCGCCTGGTCGTCGTCCTCGCCGAGCGGAGTAGGGATCTCCCGCCACCCGGCTGACCGGCCCAGACGCTCAGAACCCGAGGGAGCGGCCGATGATCTCCTTCATGATCTCGTTGGTGCCGCCGTAGATCCGCTGCACCCGGGCGTCGCGCCAGGCCCGGGCGATCGGGTACTCCTCCATGTAGCCGTAGCCGCCGTGGAGCTGGAGGCAGGTGTCGATCACCCGGCCCTCGAGGTCGCTGCACCACCACTTCGCCTCGGCGGCGTCGTCGGCGGTCAGATCGCCGCTGAGGTAGGCCTCGGTCTGGCGGTCGAGGAACACCTGGGCGATGTCGAGCTCGGTCTTCATCTCCGCCAGGGCGAACTTCGAGGCCTGGAACGAGCCGATCGGTTGCCCGAACGCCGTCCGCTCCTTGCAGTAGTCGACGGTCCACTCGAACGCCGCCCTGGCATGGGCCACCGAGCCGACCGACAGCGAGAGGCGCTCGCGGGGGAGGTTGTCGACGAGCTGGAAGAACCCGTGGCCCTCCTCCGGCCCGAGGAGGTTCGATGCGGGCACCCGCACGTCGCTGAAGAACAGCTCGGCGGTGTCCTGGGCGTGGAGGCCGATCTTGTCGAGATTACGACCCCGGGCGAAGCCCTCCATCCCATCCTCCACCACCAGCAGGCTCAGGCCCCGATGGGTCTGCTCCGGGTCGGTCTTGGCCGCCACGATCACCAGGTCGGCGTTGATGCCGTTCGTGATGAACGTCTTCGAGCCGTTGACCACGTAGCTGTCGCCGTCGCGCACCGCGGTGGTGGCGATGCCGGCGAGGTCCGACCCCGTGCCCGGCTCGGTCATGGCGATCGCGGCCATCAGGTGGCCGCTGGCGATCCCGGGCAGCCAGCGCGCCTTCTGCTCGTCGTTGGCGAGGCGCATGAAGTAGGGGAGGCAGATGTCGTTGTGGAGGGTGATGCACATCCCCGAGCCGATGACCCCCGCCCGCTGGATCTCCTCGTTGATCACCACGTTGAACCGGAAGTCGTCGACGCCACCCCCGCCGAGCTCCTCGGGGATCTCCATTCCGAGGAAGCCGTTGGCGCCGGCCTTGCGGAACATCGCCTTGTCGACCGCGCCCGCCGCCTCCCAGGCGTCGGCGTTCGGCACGATCTCGGTCTCCACGAATCGGCGGACCGACTCGCGGAACAGCTCGTGGTCGTCGTTGAGGAGCGTGCGCTGCAGCATGCTCAGCAGAGTAGAGGATGGGCAGAGCGACCACCGTGGGCCAAACCGCGGCGAGAGTCGCCTACGCTGCCACCACGATGCCTACAACCGTGCTGATACTGGCCGGAGGGGCATCGCCAACGCCCGACGTACGAAACGCGCTTCCCGCCGCCGCCATGTGCATTGCCGCCGATTCCGGAACAGAACACGCTCGCGCCCTCGGCCGCGTCCCCGACCTCGTCGTCGGGGACATGGACTCGGCGTCCGCCGACGCCCTCGCCTGGGCTGCCGACCACGGAGCGATCCTCGAGACCCATCCGGTCGCCAAGGACCAGACCGACCTCGAGCTCGCGCTCGATCGGGCGGTCGAGCAGGGACCGGAGCGGATCGTGGTGGCCGCGATCGGCGGCGGGCGCTTCGACCACCTCCTCGCGAACGTGCAGGTCCTCGCCGACCGGCGCTACGCGACGGCGCACGTCGACGCTCTCGTCGGCACCTCGCTCATCTCGGTCATCCACGACGAGCGTGCCCTCCGTGGCGAGGTGGGGGAGACGGTGTCGTTGCTGCCGATGCACGGCGACGCCGACGGTGTCACCACCCAGGGGCTCGGCTACCCCCTCGCCGGCGAGTCGCTCCGGGCCGGATCGAGCCGGGGCGTCAGCAACCACTTCGCGTCGACGGACGCAACGGTGACCGTGGCTCGTGGAACCCTGATCGCCGTCCAGCCGGAACGGCTCTCGACAGGCACGGCGGTCGACCCTGATCTCGACGAGTGAACCCGCTCGTCGACCGACCATCGGTGTCCGCCGAGCGGCGCACCTGGGCGCAGCGACTCGTGCTCGTGTTGAACGTGGCGCTCATCACCACGTCCCTGACGTTGGCCGGGCTCCTCGACTACGCAGGTGATCGCACGGCATCGGTAAACCGGGTCGAGCTCCACCGATCCCTCACCGACGTCGCCGACGCCGAATCCGGCGGCCGGGTCATCAACGTCCTCCTCGTCGGCTCCGACAGCTCGGCGGCGCTCGACCCCGACGACCCGATCCAGGTGGGACGCGACGGCGAGCGCTTCGGTGACGTACTGATCATCGCCCACATCGACGAGCGATCCGGCGACGTGGCACTCCTCTCGCTTCCCCGCGATCTCTGGGTGCCGATCGCCGGAACCGACCGGTCGAGCAGGATCAACCGGGCGTTCCTCGTCGGTGGCCCGGCCGTGCTGATCGACACCATCGAGATGAACTTCGACATTCCGATCCACCACTACGTGAACGTCGACTTCGCCGGGTTCCAGGGCCTGGTGGACACGGTCGGGTCGGTCGACGTCTACTTCGACACGCCGGCCCGGGACTGGAACGTCAACGCTGAGCCCGAGCCCCGCAGCCAGACCGGATTCCTGGTGGAGACCCCGGGGTGTCACGCGCTCGGCCCCGAGCAGGCCCTGGCCTACGTGCGCTCCCGCTACTACCAGCTCCAGGCCCCGGACGGCACCTGGCACACCGACCCGACCAGCGACCTCGGCAGGATCGCCCGTCAGCAGGACTTCCTCCAACGCCTTCTGCAGGAGGCGATCGACCAGGGGGCGAGAAACCCGCTGGTGCTCGCCGACCTGATCGACACCGGCATCCAGCACGTCGCCATCGACCAAGACCTCACGCCAGCCCTGCTCCTCGACCTGAGCGCGACCTACCGGAGCTTCGAGCCGGGCGAGATCGAGACCTTCACCTATCCGGCGGTGGACGACACCGTCGGGTCCAACCGGGTGCTGCTGCCACGACACGACGACGCCGAGGCACTGCGCGCCTTGTTCGGCGGGCGCCCGTTCACCCACCCGGACACGATCGCGGTCAGGCTTCTCTACGACTCGTCCTTGCACGACACCTCGCTCCACGACGCATCCCTCGAGCGCAACCTGCTCGACACGGGCGACCTGCTCGACGGCAGCTCGCCCGACGGTTCCTCGCTCGACGACAGCGACGTGGCCGACTGGTCAGCGGCGGCTGACGGCCCGCCGGACGGCGACGTCCCGCCGCTCATCCAGCTCCTGACCGCCGAGCTCGCGGACGTCGGCTTCGAGGCGGAGACGACCGCCGACGACGATCTCGCGGGTGGGCTGTGGATCCGCCACGGCCCCGACGGGTCGCAGGCGGCGGCGGTCGTCGCGGCTGCGCTCGCTGCGATCGATCGACCCGACGTGTCGATCGTCGAACTGCCCCACATCGAGGGCCGCGACGTCGACATCGTGATCGGGCCGGGATCGACCCCCAGCATCGGCCGGGACCGGGTCGAGTTGGCTGCAGGGCCAGAACGAACTGGATCGGATCGTGATGCGATTGGTGACGTGGACCATGCCAGTGGCCCGCCCGATGAGTCTGTTGACCCACGTCAGGATCCACAGAACTCAGCCACAGTCGGTGGTGGAGATCGACAGGGAGTGTCGCCAGCGGAGTCGGGTGATCAATCCGCTGCCGACTCACTCGGCGCAGGGCATCCCGGTGATCAGCGGGATCGACCATTCGTTGCTCCAGAAAGGTGTTCATGAGCAAGACAGCAAAATCGCCCTACCGAGGGAGGTCTGGCCGCCAACTAGGCTCAGAGCCACGACCAGTCAATGGCTCCGGGGCGCCTCGACAGGAATACGCTGAAAATCGCGCGGGAGGACTGATGGCTAGGATCTCGATCATCGGAACCGGCTATGTCGGACTCACCACGGGAGCATGCTTCTCCCACCTCGGTCACGACGTCGTCTGTGCAGACGTGGATGCCGAGAAGGTCGCCAGGCTCGAGGCGGGCGAGATTCCGATCGTCGAGCAGGGCCTCGATCGTCTCGTCGACGAAGGGGTGCGGTCCGGGAAGCTGCGCTTCGTGGTCGGCGGGGCCGAGGCGGCCAGGGACGCCGAGTTCCACTACCTGTGTGTGCCCACCCCGCAGGGAGCCGATGGCGCGGCAGACCTGAGCTACCTCGAACAGGCCGCGGCCGAGATCCGCGACGTGCTCCCGATCAACAGCGTCGTGGTCAACAAGTCCACCGTGCCCGTGGGCTCCACCACGGTGGTGTCCAACGTGCTCGGCCGGCCAGACGTCGCCGTCGTCTCGAACCCCGAGTTTCTCCGGGAGGGCACGGCAGTCGACGACTTCCTCCAGCCGGACCGCGTGGTCATCGGCTCCCGCGACCCGGAGGCTGCGATCCGCGTCGCCAGCCTCTACGCCAAGATCGCGGCCCCGATCATGGTGACCGACCCCGTCTCGGCCGAGACGATCAAGTACGCCTCGAACGCGTTCCTCGCGTCCAAGCTCTCGTTCGTGAACGCCATGGCCACCCTGTGCGAGGCGGTCGGGGCCGACGTCAACGACGTAGTGCTCGGCATGGGCTACGACGCCCGCATCGGGCGCGAGTTCCTCCGTCCCGGTCCCGGCTGGGGCGGGAGTTGCTTCCCCAAGGACACCCGGGCTCTCATCAACATCGCTCACGAGGCTGGCTACGAGTTCCCCTTCCTCGACGAGGTCCTCCGCATCAACGAGGACCAGTTCGACCGCACCGCCCAGAAGGTGCTCGACGCGATCGACCCGGCCATGACCGACCGCCATGTGGCGGCGCTCGGGCTCACGTTCAAGGCCGGGACCGACGACCTCCGCCAGTCGCCGGCCATCGAGATCCTCACCCGCGTCCGCGACGCAGGGATTCGGGTCAAGTGCTACGACCCCGCAGTGGCCGACAACGCCGAGCTGTCGGCCATGTATCCCGAGCTCGACCTGGAGGTCGTCGCCGATCCCTATGCTGCCGCCGACGGGGCTTCGGTGCTGACCATCCTGACCGAGTGGGACGAGTTCACCGGACTGGACTTCGACAAGCTCGCCGAGATCATGACCGGCAAGGCGATCGTGGACGCTCGCAACCTCCTCGAGCCCTCGATCCCCCGGCGCCGCGGGTTCACCTACCGCGGCATCGGGCGCTGACGAAGCGATTGTCACCGTGACCGATCCCGCCGCGGCCACCCCCGGGAGCTCGCCCGCCCCGACCGGCAACCGGGTCGTGGTGACCGGCGGAGCCGGGTTCATCGGCTCGCACGTCTGCGACGCGCTGCTGGCGCGGGGCGACGCCGTCGTCTGTGTCGACAACCTCGCCACCGGCAGTATCGCCAACGTCGAACACCTCGTCGACCGGGATCGCTTCGAACTCGTCGAGCACGATGTCTCCACCGGTCTCGACATCGATGGCGCCGTCACCCAGGTGATGCACCTGGCGTCGCCGGCGTCGCCGGTCGATTTCGAACGGATCCCGCTCGAGATCCTCCTCGTCGGCAGCGCCGGTACCCACCACGCGCTCGAACTGGCCCACCGGCGCCAGGCCCGGTTCTTCCTCGCGTCGACGAGCGAGGTCTACGGGGACCCGGCGGTCCACCCGCAGCCGGAGTCCTACTGGGGCAACGTCAACCCCAACGGCCCCCGCAGCGTCTACGACGAGGCGAAGCGGTACGCCGAGGCCGCCACGATGGCCTATCACCGCCACCGTGGGCTCGACGTCCGCATCATCCGGATCTTCAACACCTACGGGCCCAGGATGCGACCCGACGACGGCCGGGTGGTGTCGAACTTCATCACCCAGGCGCTCGCCGGGTCGCCGATCACCGTGTACGGCGATGGCTCGCAGACCCGCAGCTTCTGCTACGTCGACGACCAGGTCGCCGGCCACCTCGCACTCCTCGACGGCGACTACACCGGCCCGATCAACGTCGGCAACGATGCCGAGTTCACGATGCTCGAACTGGCCGAGGTCGTGCTGCGGGTCACGAACAGCAGCAGCGAGATCGTCTTCGCCGATCTCCCTGCCGACGACCCCATGCGGCGCCGCCCCGACCTCGCCGAGGCTGCGGCCAAGCTGAGCTGGAAGCCGGTCGTGTCGCTCGAGGACGGGGTGACGAGAACCGCCGACCACTTCGCTCGGGTGCTCGGCACCTAGGGAATCGAGCGGACCGGTGCCGCTTCGCATCGCAACGCTGGTCGAGCAGTTCTGGCACCGGGTCCCCGGCGGGACGGCCCGGGCGACGGAGGAGACCCTGCGCGCCCTCACCGCCACCGGCAGGATCGACCCGAGGCCGGTCGCAGCCTGGCACCGGCCGACCGTTCGCCGCCTCGCTCCCGACGGGGTGGGTCCGATCAGGACGGTCCCGATGCCCCGACCCGCGCTCTACGAATCGTGGATCCGGCTGAATCGTCCGTCCGTGGAGCGATGGACCGGCGAGGTCGACGTCACCTGGGCGTCCTCGATGATCCCCATCCCGTCGAGCGCGCCGCTCGTCGCCACCGTTCATGATCTGGAGTTCCTGGCCAATCCGCTGCTGAACAGCGCTCGGGGTCGCTCGTTCTTCCCCCGGGCGTGGGCTGCGGTCAGGGACCGGGCGTCGGTCATCGTCTGCCCCTCCCAGGTCGTGGCCGATGACTGCGGCGAGCGGGGCGTCGAACCGGCGAAGCTCCGGGTGGTGCCATGGGGGGTCGGCGCGCCTGCATGTCCCCCAGGGGAGGCGGATGGGATCAGAGCCGCGCTCGGGCTTCCCGAATCGTTCGTGCTGTGGGTGGGGACGGTCGAGCCCCGCAAGAACCTGCCACGCCTGGTCGACGCGATGATGCAGGTCGACCGTGATCTGGCCTTCGCCGTGGTCGGCCCCGACGGTTGGGTGGTCGACGGCGACGACGCGCTCGGCCGCCTCGGCGGGCGGGCCCGTCGGCTCGGTCGGGTCGATGAGGTCCAGTTGAGCGCCCTCTACCACACGGCGACCGTGTTCGCCCTCCCGTCGTTGGCGGAGGGGTTCGGGCTACCGGTCCTCGAGGCCATGGCCCACCGCACGCCGGTCGTGACCTCTCGGGAGACCGCCACCGAGGAGGTGGCGGGCGGCGCAGCGCTCCTCGTCGACCCGACCGACCCGGCGGCCATCGCCGACGCGATCGAGACCGCCGCCCGAGGCGGGAGCAGTACGATGCAGCGGATCGAACGGGGTGTTGCGAGAGCCGCCGAACTGACCTGGGCCAACACCGCAATCGCCTACGAGCGCGTCTTCGCAGAAGCGGCGGGCGGTCGCCGATGACCACGATCGGGGTCAATCTGCTCTGGCTCGTTCCCGGGGTGGTCGGCGGATCGGAGGAGTACACGCTCCGCCTGCTCCGCGGCCTCGACCGGGCAGGCAACGACGACTTGTCGCTGCGGCTCTATGGCCAGCGGTCGCTGTTCGACGCCCACCCCGACCTGGCCGCGCGCTTCGAGGTGGAGGTGTGTCCGAGCGTGGCCGCCAAGTCGCTGCGGGTCGCAGCCGAGAACTCGTGGCTCGCGTCGGTGTCGCGAGACGACGACCTCGTCCACCATGCCGGCGGCGTGATCCCGTTCGTCAGGTCGCAGGTGCCACTGGTGACCGTGCACGACCTCCAGCCGCTCGAGATGCCCGACCACTTCTCGCCGGCCAAGCGGCGGTGGCTCGCCACCATGATCCCGCGCTCGGTGCGGGCCGCCCGTCTCGTCCTGTGCCCGAGCCGGTTCACCGCCGACCGGATCGCCTCGTTGCTCGGCGCGTCGAGCTCGAAGCTCCGCGTCGTGCACCACGGCCACGAGGAGTGCGAGCCCGGCGTGCTCGATCCCGAGCGACACGCCGAGCTGCTGGCCCGCTTCGGTCGGTACCTCCTGCTCCCCGCCATCAGCTACCGCCACAAGCGGCACGTCGACCTCGTCGAAGCCCTCGACCTCCTCCGCCACCGGTTCGGCGACCTGTCGGTGGTGATGACCGGGCGAGCCGACTCCGAAGCAGCGGCGATCCGACGACTCATCGAGCGGCTCGACCTCGGTGACCGGGTGCATGTGCTGGGCCGTGTGAGCGAGGACGAGCTCGATGCGCTGTACCGCTCGGCGGCCGCGCTCGTGTTCCCCTCGGAGTACGAGGGATTCGGCAATCCGGTGCTCGAGGCGATGGTCCGCGGCTGCCCGGTGGTCACCACCGACGCGGCCGCCCTCCCGGAGGTGACCGGGGCAGCCGGACTGATCGTGCCCACCGGTCGCCCGACCGCGCTGGCTGGCGCCATCGGGAGGCTGCTCGACGAGCCAGGTCTGGCCGAGGAGCTGGTCGAATCGGGGCTGAAGCAGGCCCAGCGTTTCTCCTGGCGTGACGCGTCCGCCCGGTTGGCTGATTGCTATCGTGAGGCTCTCCCGCCCGCGGTCTGATCCCAGGGCAGAGCGCCCAGAGCTCAGAGCCCAGAGGCCAGAGTGATCGCGAAAGCAGACGGCATGCGCCTCCTCGTTCTCTGCCCCCACTTCACCCCGGATCTCCACGCCGCCACCGGTGAGGTGATGACGAAGCTGGTCGAAGGCCTCGCCGCTCGTGGGCATCGGATCACGGTGGTCACGTCTCTGCCGTGGTACAAGTCGCATGACGTGGAGCCCGCCTGGCGGGGTCGGCCCTGGCGGGTCGAGCGGACGGGCTGGGGCTCGGTGATCCGGGTGTGGCCGTTCCCCACCGACAAGACGAACATCGCGGCCCGGGCGCTGGGGTTCGCCGGGTTCACGTCGCTCGTCGCCGGCGCGGCCCTCGCCCAGGGCCGACACGACGCCGTCTTGGCCATGTCGCCTCCGGTGTTCCTCGGCGACGCTGCCTGGCTGGTGGCCAGGCGGTGGCGGATCCCGTTCGTGTTCAACACCCAGGACATCTTCCCCGACGTCGCGGTCGACCTCGGTGCCCTCACCAACGACCGGGTCATCGAGCTCGCCCGACGGCACGAGCGCTCGCTGTACCGGCGAGCCGATGCGATCACGGTCCTGTCCGAGGACCAGGCGGCGAACGTGAGGGCGAAGGTCCGCGCCGGCCAGCGGAACGCCGGCCAGCAGAAATCGAACAAGGTGCACATCATCCACAACTTCGTCGACCTCGAGCGCGTCGACGTCGTCGACAAGGAGAACGCCTACCGGCGACGGCACGGGCTCGAGGGCAAGACGATCGTGATGTACTCCGGCAACGTCGGCCTGTCGCAGCCCTTCGAGCTGATCCGGGCGGCGGCCGACAGGTTCGCCGACAGGAGCCAGGTCCACTTCGTGATCAACGGCGAGGGGGCGGCCCGCGGCGAGGTCGACGCGTGGGCGGCGCGCCGACCGAACGTGACCGTCGCCGACTTCGCCCCCCGCTCCGAGGTGAGCGACGTGCTGGGCGCAGCGGATGTGCAGGTGATCATCCTCCGCCGCGGCCTCGCTCGATCGTCGACCCCCTCCAAGCTGTACGCCAACCTGGCCTCCGGACGGGCGGTGGTGGCCAGCATCGACGAGGGCTCCGAGGTCGCAACCGTGCTCGCCCGGTCGGGCGCCGGGCTCACCGTCGGGCCGGAGGATCCCGATGCCTTCATCGGCGCCCTCACCGAGCTCCTCGCCGATCCCGCCCAGCTCGACCTCATGGGCAAGCGTGGCCGGGCGTTCGTCGAGGAGTGGATGACGCCCGACGTCCAAGCGGCCCGTTACGAGGCGCTGTTCGCCGAGCTGGTGGCCGCCACCGGCCGGTGAGCCGGGAGGGGTAGAGTCACAGCCGCCAGCTTGTCGTGCCCGCCGACGACCGAGGACGGTACCCGTGTCCACCAGCCCCGCAGCGAAGCCAACCGCAGTGAAACCAACCGCAGCCATAGTCAGTGGGTTCTTCAGCCCGCTGCACGCCGGCCACCTCGACATGATCGAGGCCGCAGCGGAGCTCGGGGATCGGTTGATCGTCATCGTCAACAACAACGAGCAGCAGTTGGCGAAGAAGGGTCAGCTCATCATGGACGAGGAGATCCGGCTTCGGATCGTCCGGGCGCTCCGTGTCGTCGACGACGCCTTCATCGCCGTCGACGACGACCGCACGGTCAGCGCCTCGCTGCGGCTCGCAGCCGAGAAGTACGGGGACCAGTACCACCTGGTCTTCGCAAACGGCGGCGACCGGGTCCCCGAGTACGTGCCGGAAGCTGCCGTCTGCGACGAGTACGGGATCGAGATGGTGTTCGGCGTCGGCGGTGATCAGAAGGCCGATTCGAGCACGAGGATCAACATGGCGCTCGGTGTCGAGACCCACGCGTCGGCCCCGCCCAGCGAGACCACCTGATCGCCGCCACGGCCCCGCTGGTGGGAAACCAGTCAGCGTAGACTGCCGACCGTGCACCTACTCTTCGTTCCCGCCCCCGTCGACGGCGGTGGCTCCGGCTCGCTCACGCTCCTCATCGTCTACATCGCTCTGGCGATCGGTGTGTCGTTCCTGTGCTCGATCATGGAAGCGGTACTCCTCAGCGTGACGCCGGCCTACATCGGAGCGATGGAGGCGGAGAAGCCGGCGGCTGCCCAGCGCCTCCGCGAGCTCAAACAGGACGTCGACCGACCGCTCGCCGCGATCCTGACGCTGAACACGGTCGCCCACACGATCGGAGCGGCCGGTGCTGGCGCGGAGGCGGCCGCCTACTTCGGCAACGCGGCGATCGGCGTGTTCTCCGCCGTTCTGACGCTCGGGATCCTGGTCCTCAGCGAGATCATCCCCAAGACGCTGGGTGCGGTCTACTGGCGTGGCCTCGCCGTCCCGGTGAGCCGGATGCTCAAGCCGCTCATCTATCTCCTGTATCCACTCGTTCTCATGTCGCAGTGGCTGGCCAGACTGCTCACTCGGGGCGAGAAGGAGGGCGACGTGAGTCGCGAGGAGCTCGCTGCGCTGGCCGACATCGGCGCCGACCAGGGCGTGTTCGATGGGCAGGAGGCTCGAATCTTCAAGAGCCTTCTCCAGTTCGAGAGCCTCCGGGTCGTCGACGTGATGACGCCGCGCACGGTTGTCGTCGCGTTTCCCGAGACATCGACGGCCCAGGAGCTCGTCGACGCCAAACGGCCCTTCTCTCGCTATCCGATCTATGCCGAGAACCGGGACGACATCACGGGCTACGTCCTGTTGAGCGATGCGCTGACGCAGGTGGCAGACGATGCTCACCGAACACCTCTGGCCACGCTGCGCCGGGATCTCGTCGCCGTTCCCGAGGACATGTCGCTCCTCGACGTGTTCGACCGCCTGGTGGAAGGTCGAGCTCACATCGCGCTCGTGGTCGACGACTACGGCGGTACGGCTGGCATCGTCACGATGGAGGATGTCATCGAAACCCTCCTCGGGCTGGAGATCACCGACGAGACCGACAGGACCGAGGACATGCAGGTGCTCGCTCGGGATCGGTGGCGCTCTCGAGCAGCGCGGCTCGGACTTCTCGACGAGTCGGACCGCGACGCGACGATTCGGTTGGGATTGACGGGCGGCGAGCCGCCTCGAGCGGAGCGATGAGACCCGGCGGCCGCCTCGTCAGGCCCTGAGCAGGCCGTCGATCTCGAGCACGGCTTTGCCGTCTTCGCGCGAGGCGTTGCCGTCGACGGTGGCCACGAGTCGCCACTCGTCGAAGCCTTCGGGGTCGTGGACGATCTGGGTCACCGTGCCGGCCTCGTGGTCGTACAGGCAGCGGGACGGGCTGCGGGCGTCGGCGTCGAGGAGGATCTCGTCGTGCTCGTCCCAGTACTCGTCGAGCGCCGCAGCGATCTCGGCCACGGTGTTCTCGTCGTCCACGGGGAGCTCTCCGGGCCGGTTCCTCGCCAGGAGGGTGACCATCCGGAACGCCTCGTTGCGGACCATGATGGTGAACGCCCGACGGTTGGCCATCACGTCGTGCACGTCGCCCGGGGGTCGAGGCTCGCCTGTGGGCGACCCGTCCCCGCCGCCCTCGGCGTCGTCGGGGTGGCGGAGCCGATCCCACTCGTCGATCAGGCTCGAGTCGACGTGGCGAACGACCTCGCCGAGCCACTCGGTCAGGTCGAGGATCGAATCGGTCTTGTCGTCCTCGGGGATGTTCTGGATCAGCGCCTTGTAGGCGTCGGACAGGTAGCGGAGGAGCACCCCTTCCGACCGTTTGAGCCCGTAGTGCTGCACATACTCTCGGAACGTCATGACCTGCTCGAACATGTCGCGCACGACCGACTTCGGGGCGACGTTGTCGGACCCGACCCACGGGTGGTTCACCCGGAACGCGTCGAACGAGTGGTAGATCCACTCCTTGTGCGGCTTCGGCGCCTCCACCTCGGCCAGCCGCTCCATCCGCTCCTCGTACTCGACGCCCTGCGACTTGAGCTCGGCGAGCAGTTCCCGCTTGGCCAGCTCGATCTGGGCCGCGATCACCACCCCGGGCGACTCGAGGATCGACTCGATGATGCTGAGGACCACGAGCGCGTGTCGCTCGCCGTCGAGCCCGCCGTCATCCTGCCTGGCACCGTCCAGCTCGGCACCGTCCAGCTCGGCACCGTCGTGCCCCGCAGCGTCCAGCTGGCCGTCGTCGAGCTGGCCGATCGCCTCGATCGCCCACAGCGACAGCGGCTGGTGGAGAGCGAACTCGTCCTGGAGGTCGAGCATGACCCGCACCAGCCGGCCGTCGTCGTCGGGCTCGTCCAGCGTCTCCAACAGGTCGGCGTCGACGAGCGATCGGTAGATCGAGATCGCCCGCTTGATGTGGCCGCGCTGCCGCTTGCGGGTCTCGTGGTTGTCGGTCAGGAGACGCCGGACAGCACCGCACCCGTCGCCGGGCCGATCGAGCAGGGTGAGCACCATCTGGTGGTTCACCTGGAACGAGCTGGTCAGCTGCTCCGGCTCCCCGTCGCGCATCCTCACGAACGAGTCCTCGGTCCAGTGGGCGTAGCCACGGTCGGGCTGCTTCTTCTTGACCGCCTTCTTCCGCTTCTTCGGATCGGTGGCCGCCTTCTCCTCGGCCCGGATGTTGTCGACGACGTGCGGCGGGGCCTGGACGAGCACGTGACCGACGGAGTCGAAGCCCTTCCGGCCGGCTCTGCCCGCGATCTGGGCGAACTCGCGGTTCGAGAGGAGTCGCACCGACTGCCCGTCGTACTTGCAGAGCTGGGTGAACAGCACCGACCGGATCGGCACGTTGACGCCCACCCCGAGCGTGTCGGTGCCGCAGATGATCTTGAGCAGCCCGTCCTGGGCGAGCTTCTCCACCAGCAGCCGGTACTTGGGGAGCATCCCGGCGTGGTGGACGCCGACGCCGCCCATCACGTAGCGACGGAGATCCTTGCCGATGGGGGAGTCGAACCGGAAGCCCCCGATCGCCTCCCGCACCAGGTCCTTCTCGGTCTTCGACAACGGATCGAGCGACAGGTAGCCCTGGGCGGCCTCGGTGGCCTCCCGCTGGGTGAAGTGCACGAGGTAGATCGGCGCCCGATCGGTCTCCAGCAGTTCGGAGATCGACTGGTGGAGCGTGGTGCGTCGATACTCGAACTCCAGCGGGACCGGTCGGTCGGCCGAGGCCACGAGAACCGTCTCACGACCGGTCCGGCGGGTCAGGTCCTCCTCGAAGAACTGGGTCCGCCCGAGGGTGGCCGAGAGCAGCAGGAACTGGCAGTGCGTGAGCTCCAGCAGCGGAACCTGCCACGCCCAACCCCGCTGCGGGTCGGCGTAGTAGTGGAACTCGTCCATGATCACCACGTCGACGTCGGCATCGAAGCCGTCGCGCAGCGCCAGATTGGCGAGGATCTCGGCCGTGCAGCAGATGATCGGAGCGCCCGGATTGACGCTGGCGTCGCCGGTGATCATCCCCACCCGCTCGGCCCCGAAGTCGCGGCACAGCGCGAAGAACTTCTCCGACACCAGCGCCTTGATCGGGGCCGTGTAGAAGCTCCTGCGGTCGTCGGCCAGCGCCACGAAGTGGGCGGCGGCGGCCACGAGCGATTTGCCGGACCCCGTTGGCGTGTTCAGGATCACGTTGTTGCCGGCGAGCAGCTCGAGGATCGCCGACTCCTGGGCCTCGTAGAGGGAGATGCCGACCTCGGTGACGAAGTCGACGAAGCCGTCGAGCAGTGCGTCGGGATCGGGGGCCGGCGGCAGGTGGCGGATGATGGGCGGTAGCGCCGTGCTCGCGCCCGGCGTCGCGGGCGTGACGCTCACCGGAAGAGATCCTCGCTCGGGTGGCGGACGATCTCGGTCGCAACCGATCCCTCGCCGAACCAGACCGGGTCGACCCCGCGTATCACGGCCACCGCGATCCCGGTCGACTTCCCGCGCACGAGCTCGGCGGCGCCTGCGAGCTCGTCGACGATGCAGACCTCGGTCACCTGGAGCTCCCTACCGACAGCGTCCTCGGTGCCCCGCAGGTCGAGGATGGGGCGGATGCCGGCGCAGCCGATCGCCACATCGGTGAGGCCCCGCCGCCACGGCCGGCCGAACGTGTCGGCCACGATGATGGCCACCGTCGCTCCGACCCGGCCAGCGATGGCGTCGCGGAGGCGGCGGGCCGACCGGTCGGAGTCCTCGGGGAGCAGGGCGGCGATGTTCGGCTCGACGTTCGACCGGTCGATCCCGGCGCTGGCGCACACGAACCCGTGCTTGGTCTCGCTGATGATGAGATCACCCCGGCGGCGGACGATGCGGTTCGACTCGGCCACCACCAGCGGCTTGTGGGCCTGCGGGTCGTCGGGGTCGACCTCGACCAGTCGACCCTCGGCCTTCGACACGACCTTCTGGGAGATGACCAGCACGTCGTCGTCGTCGATCCCGGTCGAAGCCTGGCAGGCGTCGATGATCATCCCGGCGAGGTCGTCGCCCGGTCGGATCTCGGGCAACCCAGGAACCGGCGTGATCGTCAGCGTCCGCAACATGACCCCACGATACGTCCGCCACCCCCGCACACCGGTGCCAGACACATCGTGCGGCGGTGGCCCGACGGCCCTGCGGTCAGGTGGACCGCAGCACGAGGTGCCCGGCACTAGCGTGCGGCGGTGAGGCAGGTTCGGGCGAGGGCATCGGTCACGGCTGGATCGGCCATGATCGTGTCGGTCACGACCGGGGTGATGCCGAGCGCCTCGATCGCAGGGGCGTGGGCGGCGTCGACCTCGTCGATCACCAGGACGCCGACCAGGTCCCGGTACCAGTCGGCCACGCCGACCACCGACGACTCCCGTCCCAGCTCGATCAGGAGCCGATCGGCCGGTCCCTTCAGGGCCTGCCCCCCGACGATCGGGGAGACCGCGACCACATCCGCCCGGCGCCCGGCGACCGCCTCCCGGACCCCGGGCACCGCCAGGACGGGATCGATCGACACCACGGGGTTCGACGGCGCGATCACGATCACCTCGGCCTCGTCGATCGCCTCGATCACACCGGGAGCGGGACGGCAGGTCTCCGACCCGTCGAATCGGACGGCGGTAACCGCCACATCGTGCTGGCGGCGGACGAAGTACTCCTGGAAGGTGATCTCACCCTCGTCCGGCGTGGTGACCATGGTCCGGAGCCGATCGTCGGTCACCGGCAGCAAGGCGAAACCCAGACCCCACGCCTCGACGATCTCGGCCGTCACCTCGCTGAGCGACGCGCCCTCGTGCAGGCGGTGGGTGCGGTAGAGGTGGGTGCCGAGGTCGCGATCGCCGAGGCTGAACCAGTCGACACCGCCATAGTGGCCGACCATCGACATCGCCTGCCACGTCTCACCCTCCAGACCCCAGCCCCGCTCGGTGCTCACCGCTCCGGCCGTGGTGTAGGTGATCGTGTCGAGGTCCGGCGACACGTGCAGCCCGTGCAGCTCGAGATCGTCGCCGACGTTGGCGATCGCCGTGATCCGCTCGGCGGGACACGCCCGCTGGAGACCGCGCAGCAGCTTCGCCGCCCCGACGCCGCCGCACACCACCACCACCCGCCCGTCGCCGGCCATCGTGTCGTCCGATCCCGGCGGGCGCTAGGCGAGCTGGCGCTGCTGGCGGGCGACGAGCTCGAGGTCGGCGTCGACCATCATCGTGACGAGGTTCTCGAAACGGGTCTTCGGCCGCCACCCGAGCGTCGTCCGTGCGTTCGACGAATCACCGATCAGCAGGTCGACCTCGGCGGGACGCATGAATCGCTCGTCCTGGACGACGTGCTCCTGCCACGCCCGGCCCACATGCCCGAACGCCACCTCGCAGAACTCCTGCACCGAGTGGGTCTCGCCGGTGGCGACCACGAAATCCTGTGGCTTGTCCTGCTGCAGCATCAGCCACATCGCCTCGACGTAGTCGCCGGCGAAGCCCCAGTCGCGCTGCGGATCGAGGTCGCCGAGAGCGAGCGTGTCGGCCAGGCCGAGCTCGATCTTCGCCACCGCGTTCGTGATCTTGCGGGTGACGAACTCGAGACCTCGACGAGGGCTCTCGTGGTTGAACAGGATGCCGCTGCTGGCGTGGAGCTGATAGCTCTCCCGGTAGTTGACGGTGATCCAGTGGCCGTAGACCTTGGCCACGCCGTACGGGCTGCGGGGGTAGAACGGGGTCGCCTCGTTCTGCGGGACCTCCACCACCTTGCCGAACATCTCCGACGACGACGCCTGGTAGAAGCGGATCTCCGGGTTCACCTCCCGCACCGCGTTGAGCAGCCGGGTGACGCCGAGGGCCGTGGTCTCCCCGGTGAGAACCGCCTGCTGCCAGGAGGTCTGCACGAACGACTGCGCCGCGAGGTTGTAGACCTCGTCGGGCCGATTCCGCTGCAGGACGTCCCGGAGCGACATCTCGTCGAGCAGGTCGCCCTGCACGATCTGCAGGTCGTCCTGGATGTGGGCGATCCGCTCGAAGTTGACCGTGCTGCTGCGGCGGACCATCCCGATGACGTCATAGCCCTTCTCGAGGAGGAGCTCGGCCAGGTAGGAGCCGTCTTGACCGGTCAGACCGGTGATGAGCGCACGTCGGGTCATGCGGTGCCTCGCAGGTTCGGGGGGCGGGTGACGGTAGAGCGTACCTCGCGGCCGGGACCGGTCGGGTCAGCCGGCGGCCTCGGCACAGCGTCGTCGGGCGTCGTCGAGGATGTCGGCGAGGGTCCGCTCGAGCGGGATCCGCGGCGACCAGCCGGTCGCCGCCGTCAGCTTCGCCTTCGAGCCGGTGAGGACTGGCAGCTCCACCGGCCGGAGGCGGGCCGGATCGACCGACGTGGTCATGGGGACCGTGGCCAGCCGGGCCAGGCCGTCGAGCAGTTCGGCCATCTCGATCGCCACGCTGCGACACACGTTGTAGACCTCGCCGGGCTCACCGTGCTCGGCCAGGAGGCGATAGGCCCGTACGACGTCGCGCACGTCGGTCATGTCTCGTCTCGCCGACAGGTCGCCGTGCAGGATCTCCCCGCCGCCCACCCGTTCGGCGGCGGCGATCTGGGAGGCGAACGCCGGGGCGGCGAACCGTGTGCTCTGCCCGGGGCCGATGTGGTTGAAGGGCCTGACCACGATCGCCCCGAGCTCGTTCGCCCGATGGGCCCGCAGGGCGAGCGCCTCGGCCGCCTGCTTCGAGACCCCATAGGGTGAGTGCGGAGCGGCGGGATGGTCCTCGGTGATCGGTTGGTCGGCGAGGGGAACCGGCCCGTACACATCGGCGCTGCTGATGACCACGACCCGGTCCGTCTTGGCGGACACCGCCGCTTCGATCACCGAGAGGGTCCCCAGCGCGTTGACCCGGAAGGTCTCGAACGGCGCCTGCCATGATCCGCCGACGTCGCTCCAGCCAGCGAGATGGAACACGACGTCGGGGCGGCGCTCCTCGATCGTTCGCCGCCACCCGGCGGCGTCGAGCAGGTCGGGGCCGGTGCGGAGATCGAGGCCGGCCACCTCCGCGCCGGCGGTGGTGAGCTCGCGGGCGAGGTGAGGGCCGACGAACCCGCCGGCGCCGGTGATGAGGGCCTTCATCGGCCGGTGATTGTAGCGGTCGGCGGACTCCCGTGGGTGGTAGCTGGAGCGGGGCCGGTACCGCCGTCGGTGCCGCCGCTTTGGGCAGTAGCATTCATCTCTCGTGAGCGACCTCCAGGCGGCCCCGGTGCGGGCCGCGTCGATATCGGTCGCGTCGGAGCTCGACGCCACCCCCAGCGATGAAGGCAGCGCCGGCGATGTTCCCCCGGTCGTTGCCGTCGTGGTCGCGTCGAACCCCGGAGACCAGTTCGCCGCGATGCTGCAGTCGCTCGGCGATCAGGACTACGACAACCTGTCGGTGCTGGTCATCGATGCGGGAAGTGACGAACCGATCGCCGACCGTGTCGCCGACGTGCTCCCCGAGGCCTACCTCCACCGCCTGACCGGCGATCCGGGCTGGAGCGTCGCCGCCAACCAATCTATCGAGCTGGTTTCCGGCTCCCCGTTCCTGCTCTTCTGCCACGACGACGTCGTCCTCGACGAGGCGTGCGTGTCCACGCTGATGGGCGAGCTCTACCGACAGAACGCCGGCATCGCCGGGCCGAAGGCGGTGTCGTGGGACGACGATCGTCGGCTGCTCCAGATCGGCATGGGATCCGACCGCTTCGGCGTGTTGGTCGACCAGGTCGAGCGGGGAGAGTTCGACCAGGAGCAGTACGACGACGTCCGCGACGTGTTCGTTGCGCCGGGCGGCGTGCAGCTGATTCGTTCCGACCTGTTCGCCGCGCTGGGGGGCTTCGATCCGGCGATCGGTGTGTTGGGAGAGGACCTCGACCTGTGCTGGCGGGCCCACGCGCTCGGGGCGCGGGTGCTCGCCGTGTCGCGGGCCGCCGTCCGGCATCGGGAGGCGATGGACGAGCGCCTCACCTACCGGGAGCGGCAGAAGCTCACGACCCGGCACCGCCTGCGGACGGTGATGGTGACGGCCACGGGGCGCTCGCGCTTCACGATCGTGCCGCTGACGATGTTCCTCATCGTGCTCGAGGGGATCTACTACCTGATCTCGGGCCGACGGGGACAGGCGCGGGACATGTTCGCCGCCATCGGCTGGAACCTGTCCCACCTGGGCGACATCCGGCGTCGACGCAAGGGACTCCGACAGATCAGGCAGAAGTCGGAACGAGACGTGCGAGCGCTGCAGATCGGCGGATCGGCAGCGCTCAACAGCTTCTCCCGCGGCCAGTTCACGGCCGGCCAGGACCGGTTCTCCGGGTTTCTCGGGGCGATTCGGTCGTCGTTCCAGGGCGAGGACTCGGGCAGCCTCCGCGATGCCACCGTGCTCGGGTTCGGCATCGCCATCGTGCTCCTCTTCGGCGGCCGGCACGTGCTCACCCGGGGCGTGCCCCCGGTGGGCCAGTTCCCGATCATCCCCGGTGGTCGCGAGCTCTTCGGCGAGTGGTGGGGAGGTTGGCGGTCGACGGGGACCGGCGGTCCGGGCAACCCGCCGACGGCCTTCGCCCTCCTCGCCGCCGGGCGGGCCCTCTTCTTCTGGGCGCCGAGCCTGTTCGAGCGGCTGGTGTCCGTCGGGCCGGTGTTCATCGGGGTCGTCGGCTCGTTCCGGCTCGCCCGCCCGCTCGGGAGCGCCCGCAGCGCCACGATCGCCGCTGCGTTCTATGCCGCCTCGCCGCTCGTGGTCTCGTCGTTCTCGGGTGCTCGGTGGGAGTCGCTCGTGGTCTATGGGGCGGCGCCGCTCCTCATCGGCTCGTTGCTCCGGATCGACGGGACGAGCCCGTACGGGTCGGTCGGAGGCGAGCCGGGGATCAGGATCTCGTCGCGCAGCCTGCCCGTGCTGCTCATCCGCTTCGGCTTCCTCGTGGCGGTGGTCGCGGCGTTCGTGCCGTCGTTCCTGTTCATCGGCGTGATCGCCGCGCTGGCGTTCGCGCTCTCGACCGCGTTCACCGACCGTGCCTCCAACTTCCCCGATTTCGGCCTCGCTGCGTTCGTGGCGTTGATCGCCACCGTCTCGCTGCACCTGCCGTGGAGCTACGACGTCCTCCAGCGCCTCTCATGGAGCTGGCTGATCGGCCCGAGATCGCCGGAGGCGGGTGACGAGCGGCTCCTCGACCTCCTCGAGTTCGCGACGACCGAGAGCGCACCGAGCTACTGGAGCCTCGGGCTGATCGTCGCCGCGTTCGTCGGACTCATCGCCGCACCATCGCGGCTGTTCGGCCTCGCTACCCAGTGCTGGACGGTCGCGCTCGTGTTCATCGGTCTGGTGTGGGTCGATGTGCGGGGTTGGTTGCCGTTCGAGCTGCCGACGGCGGAGAGCATGCTGGCCCCGGCGCTTGCCGTGCTCACCGTGCTCGTCGCGATCGCGGTTCGCGGTGCCGAGGAGGGATCGGCCAGCTTGAGCCGGTTGCGCACCGGCGCCCGACGTGCGGTGATCATCGCCAGCGGCGTCAGCCTCGTCGCCGGCGCGCTGGGTGCGATCCTGATGAGCCTGAACGGCGGCTGGCACGCCCCGACCCAGGGCTATCCGGCGTTCACCGAGTTCCTGGCCGAGGCCGAGGACGGTCCCGGCGGTGGTCGCGTGCTGTGGATCGGCGACGCCAGCGTCGTCCCGATCGACGTTTCCCTGAGCTCGTCGGGAACCCGGTTCGCCGTCACCGACGGTGGCTCCCCCGAGGTGTGGGGACGCTGGTCGGCCGGTCCGATCGGTGCCACGCGATCACTCGGCGACCAGCTCGACCTCGCCCGGGCGGGGGAGACGGTTCGACTCGGCCGTCTCCTCGCGCCATACGGGATCAACCTCGTCGTCGTGCTCGACCAGCTCGCACCGGCTCCCTACGAGGGGCCGACGGTCGATCCTGGCGACGACGTGGCGCAGGCGCTGACCCAGCAACTCGATCTGGAGCGGGTGCCCGGCGTGCCCAACCTGGTCGTGTTCCGCAACGTGTCGGCGGCCGGTATCGCTTCGAGCCTCCCGAACGCCGAGGCGGCCGAGGCCGTCACCTCCGAGGACCAGCTCGACGTCGACATGAGCAACGGCGAGCCGGTGGGCTTCGACCGCGTCGGGTCGGGTCGTTGGCAGCTCCAGCTCCCTGCGGCGGAGACACCGGTCCTGGTCGGCGTGCCCCGCGGTGGCCTCGAGCTGAGCGGCGGCAACCCGGAGCTGATCAACGGCTTCAACGATCTGACCGTCGTGCCTGCCGCCTCGGGTGAGGCCGAGCTCCACCACCCGACTCCCATCGGGCGGCGGTTGGCGATCGCCGTCCAGGTGCTGGTCGTCGCCGTCGGCGCGATCCTGGCGCAGACCCGACGCGAGGTCCAACCGTGAGCGAGCTGAGCGGGCTGGGTGATCCGGTCGGATCGGGTCACACCGACGACGATGTCGACATCCCCGAGAGGGCCCGGCCGGCCGACGGTGATCGGGGCCACGATCGTCGACGCGCCCCGATGATCCGGAGCGCGGTGATCTTCGTGGTGGCCGGGCTGCTGGCCGCAGGCGTGCTCTACGAGCGGATCGAGCCGACCCGGCCCGCGGTGGAGACCAGCGAGACCGCCAGCGTGGTCACGCCGTCGGTCAGCGACCCCGCCCGGCTGGACGGGGCATGGTTCTGCCCGGTCGGCAGCAGCGTCCAGGGCGGCTTCGCCGACCACGAGCTGCGGATCTCGAATCTGGGTGACGAGTCGGCCGTGGCCAACGTCAGCATCCTCACCGGCGAGGGTCGGGGACCCACGCTTCGGCTCGATCTCGCGCCGCTGTCGAGTCAGGAGCTCGCGCTCTCGTCGATCGCGCAAACGGAGTTCGCCGGCGCGGTCGTGGAGATCGTCGGCGGTACCGGTGTGGTCGGGCACCGTGTGACGACCGCCCAGGGAACCGCCGAGGGCGCCTGTGCGACCCACGTGTCGAGCGAGTGGTTCTTCGCTGCGGGTAGGACGCAGCGCGACTCGCTGGAGTACCTGGCGTTGATGAACCCGTTCCCCGAGGACGTCGTGTACAACGTCGAGCTGTACCGCTCGGCCGGACGTCCCCGACAGCCCGGAGCACTCCAGGGCGGAACCGTGCCCGCGAACTCGGTCCGGATCATCGAACTGAGCCAACACGTACCCCGCGAGGAGGTCGTCGCCGCGGCGATCACGACCGTACGGGGTCGGCTCGTCGTGGAACGGCTCCAGGTCCTGAACGGCGACCTCGGCCCTCGGGGGGCCGCCCTGCAGCTCGGTGTCCCCGGCCCGGCCGACAGTTGGATACTGCCCGCCGGCCGGATCCACCCCGCCGGTGACGACCGGGCCATCGTCTTCAACCCGAGCGCGGAGGACACCGCGAGCGTGGAGATCGAGCTCTGGCCGGTGAACCCGACGGACCGGTCGCGATACGGGCTCGGGGTCATCCCCCGGGAGCTGCTGCCCGGTAGGTTCGAGATCATCGATCTCCGGACCGAGGCCGACCGCTTCGGCCTGCGCCTCCCGTTCGAGGTCGGCGTGAGCGTTCGCTCGGTCAACGGTGTCCCGATCGTCGCCGAGCGCTGGCACTTCGCAACCGAGGTCGATCGATCCCTGATCGGCGCTGGGGGCACCGAGGCCACCTCCACCGACGACGGTGGCGAGCCGGTGGATGCCGATGGTGATGGTGTGCCGGACGAGCCGGTGGATGCGGATGGTGATGGTGTGCCGGACGAGCCGGTGGATGCCGATGGTGATGGTGTGCCGGACGAGCCGGTGGATGCCGATGGTGATGGTGTGCCGGACGAGCCGGCCGATGCTGTCGGCGAGGATGGGGGACAGCAACCCGTCGACGGGACGGAACCAGGTGAGCTCGATGTACCGGGCCTCCTCGGCGGCGAGGCCGCAGACCTCGCCCAACCCACCCCGACGCTCGGTATCGCGACATCGCGGGGGGTCGAGGTTCTCGCCGACCGCTGGCTCGTCCCGTGGGTCAGTACCTCTGGCCCCGACTCGTCGGTGGTGATCGTCGCCGCACCCGAGGAGGTGTCGGTGGAGGCGTTCATCCTGGCCAACGGCGAGCTGCTCGGGCCGTGGCGGGCGACGATCCCGCCCGACGGGCGAGCCATCGTCCCCATCGAAGCGGCTGGGGTCAGCGGTCCGGTACTGGTGACGGCCGACGCGCCGGTTTCGGTCGAGGCGCAGGTCGTGTCGGCGGCAGGTGAGCTGTCGATCGTCCCCGGTATCCCCACCGTCCGTCGTCGATGACACTCGGGCGGCTCCTCGCCCTCGTCGTCCTGACGGCGATCGCGGTGGCGATCGCCGTGCTCCTGCAGCGACGCCGTCCCGACCCGCCGTCAGCGCCCAGCTATCGGGCTCCCGCCCAGCTCGATCGGGCCGACTTCGCCGAGCCGTCGGTGCCGACGCTGATCGCCCTGTTCGCGTCGACGACCTGCAATACCTGCCCCACCGCCTGGGAGGCGGTCACAGCGGCCGCAGCCGAGACGGATCGCGGTGGCGTGGTCGTCCAGCGCATCGACGTGCAGGGCGACCCGCGCCTCCACGAGCGCTACCGGATCGATGGCGTGCCGACCACGCTGGTGGCCGATGCCGAGGGCGTCGTCACCCAGGCCTTCTTCGGGCCGATCACCGCCGACGAGGTGGCCGCCGCCCTGCCCGCACCCGACTGAGATCGTTCGACGACGATGGCGGCGATGTGGTCGCCGTGGTCAGTGCGACGACGACGTGCTGGTGGACACGTCGGGCTCATCCCCATCGGTGACGTCGTCGGGGAAGACACTCGTGCCGTTGCTGTCGCCGTTGCTGTCGTCGGGGGCGAAGTCCGGCCTGGTCTGCGTCGGCTCGGCGACATCGTCGACCGCCGCCGCCTCGATCAGACGCTTGACCTCATCACCGCTGAGCGTCTCGTGCTCGAGGAGCCCCCGAGCCACGAGGTTCAACGCCTTGCGGTTCGTGGTGAGCAACTCCTTGCAGCGCGCTTCCTGGGTGATCAGAACCCGCTGTGTCTCGGAGTCGATCGTGTGGGCGAGCTCGTCGGAGTACTCCCGCGACTGCATCATGTCGTCACCGAGGAAGACGGGCCCGCCGCCGCCAAAGGCCATCGGACCGATCTCCTCCGACATGCCCCACTCGCTCACCATCCGCCGTGCGAGCTGTGTAGCCTTCTGGAGGTCGTCGCCCGCGCCCGACGAGACGACGCCGAACACGAGGTCCTCGGCGTTCCTGCCACCGAGCATCATCACGATCATGTTCTCGGCGTGCTTCTTGCGGAGCGAGTGACGGTCCTCCTCGGGCAGGGTCATCGTGACCCCGAGCGCCATTCCCGTGGGGATGATCGTGACCTTGTGCAGCGGGTCGTAGCCGGGGAGCAGCGCAGCGCACAGGGCATGGCCGGCCTCGTGGTAGGCGGTCATCTCCCGCTCCTCGTCGGACATGACGAGCGAGTCCCGCTTGACCCCCATGATCACCCGGTCGCGGGCCATGTCGAAGTGGTGGGCGTGCACCTTCGTGTCGCCGCCCCGGACGGCGTAGAGGGCGGCCTCGTTGACGAGGTTGGCGAGGTCGGCACCGCTCATGCCAGGCGTGCCGCGGGCGATGACGTCGATGTCGACGTCGTCCGCCATGCGCTTGTGCTTGATGTGCACGGCGAGGATCTCCTTGCGATCCTCGAGCTCGGGGAGCGGAACGACCACCTGCCGGTCGAACCGTCCCGGCCGGAGCAGGGCCGGATCGAGGATGTCGGGCCGGTTGGTGGCGGCCATCATCACGATGCCCTCGGTGGCTTCGAAGCCGTCCATCTCCGAGAGCATCTGGTTCAGCGTCTGCTCGCGCTCGTCGTGGCCGCCACCGAGACCGGCACCGCGCTTGCGGCCGATCGAGTCGATCTCGTCGATGAAGATGATGGCCCGTCCCATCTTCCGAGCCTCGTTGAACAGGTCGCGCACCCGGCTGGCGCCGACACCGACGAACATCTCCATGAAGTCAGATCCGGTCACCGACAGGAAGGGGACCCCGGCCTCGCCCGCCACGGCCCGGGCGATCAGGGTCTTGCCGGTGCCGGGCGGGCCGACCAGGAGCACGCCCTTGGGGATCCGGGCCCCGATCTCGGCGAACTTGCCGGGGTCCTTCAGGAAATCGACGACCTCGGTGATCTCCTTCTTGACCGACGCGTACCCAGCGACGTCGTTGAAGCTCGTGCCGGGTCGCTCGGAGGAATAGGTCTTGGCCTTGCTCCGGCCGATGGACATGATGCCGCCCATCTGCGACTGCTGTCGTCGGGCCATCCACCAGAAGAATCCGATGATGATCAGGAACGGCAGGAAGAGGGGGAGCAGGCTGACGAAGAAGTTGCTGGTGGGGGTGTCGGGGGTGATCTCGACGTTCTCCTCAGCGAGGAGGGCGCGGTCGTCGTCGGGGAACGGGCTGAAGCCCGTGGTGCGGAACTCCTCGGAGTTCGTGCGGGTCCCGACGATCTTCGCGGTCGTGTTGTCGTAGGTGATCGACTCGACGTTCCCGGCGCGGACCTCCTCCAGGAAGTCGGAGTAGGGGATCTCCTCCGAGGAATCGGTGTTGAGAGCGTTGGCCAAGCCGAGGAGCATGATGAGGATGCCGACGACGATCCAGGCCGACCACCGAGGCCAACCACTGTCGGACCGGCCGGGGATCTTCTGATTGCGACCGGGCGGCGTCGGGGGTGGTGTTGACCCTTGCTTACTCATGAAATCCAGCCTAGGTGGGGTTGTGTTGGTTGGCGTCACGCTGGCTGCGGGCCGTGCCTCGATGCAACCACGATCGGTGCGAGATTATTCGCGTCGGCCCAACCGTTGGACGCACGCTCGGCACGGGACCCTTTGCCCGTTCGGCGCTCGTGGTGTTGTCCCTCTCCTGGATCGGCCGGGACGCGCCGTTGTGTAGCCAAGCGGAGCGAGGTGGGACAGATCGGACGCTACCGTTCCGCTCGATGAGGGGGATGAGGGATCTGCTCCCGGCCCGTGAGCTCCCGACGGTACCGGCGGGTGAGGTTCGCTGGACGCTGGCCGACGCGGCGCTGGTGTTGCTCGGCGCACAACTGCTGGCGCTGGTCTGGGCCGTCGTGACCGTCTCCACGGCCTACGCCGACGGGGAGATCCCGGACCCGCTGCCGATCGCGGTGGCGGTGGTCGCCAACGGCGGGTTGTGGATGGGCTACCTCGTCGGGCCGATCGCCACCGCCCGACGGAAGGGCGGTGGTCCCGTGGCCGACTACGGCGCCCGGGTCGAACTGGGCGACGTGCCCGTCGGCCTCGTGCTGGGCATCGTCGCGCAGCTCGTGGTCCTCCCGGTGCTCTACTGGCCGATCCTCCGAATCGTCGATGGGGATCCGAGCGGCCCGGCCCGGGAGTTGCTCGAGACGGTGGATACGCCGGTCGAGTGGCTCGTCGTGACGGTGATGGTGGCGGTGATCGCCCCGCTGGTGGAGGAGTTGGCCTACCGGGGGCTCCTCCTCCGGGCCATCCAGGCCCGCTTCGGGACGATCGCCGCGGTCCTGGTCACCTCCGCGGTGTTCGCCGCTGTCCACCGCCAGCTCCTCCCGCTGCCAGGGCTGTTCGTGTTCGGGCTGATCGCAGCGCTGCTGACCGTGTACACGGGACGTCTCGGGCCGGCGTGGGCGCTCCACGTCGGCTTCAACGCCACCACGCTCGTGGTGCTCGGTCTCAGCGGGTGATTGGCGGCGCGGGTGGTCGGGCGGCCCATGTCGCGGCGGGCCCGTCGGCCCATTTCCGGCGACCGCGCTCACCACGTCCCGATCGCGCCCGATGGTGGCGCATGGGCATTGGAAGGGCGGATGAACGGCGTGAGTCGACGTCGGAGCGGCGGCAGGCCCGCTGCCCGGCCTGCGAGATCGAACTGGTCACGATCCGCATGGTGGTCGACGGCAACGACCTGGTGATGGAGTCGTGCGAGCAATGCGATGAGCGGCGCTGGCACCTCGCCGGTTCCGAGATCGATCTCGAGGAGGCGCTGGCGCAGGTCGGGGAACACGCAGGCCGACGCCGCTGAGCAACGAGAACAGAATACGCTGCAATCGGTGATGAACAGCGAGGCGACGGGGTTCCGTCGCGCAGCGAGCACCGATGGTGGCACCGCCGTCGGCGACGAGGTCGACACCGACGACGCTGCCGGCGGGGTCGACGCCCCGGCCTCGAACGGTGCCGACAGCGCGATGGCCGCCGGCTCGTCGGGTATCGACGATCCTCCCGCCCTGGTCGACGATTCGAGCAGCGCTGCGGCCGGGCTCGACGGTATCGACCGCTCACGGAGCGCATCGCCGGTCCTCCGGATCGGCCCGCTGGACCTCGGCGGCTGGACCCTGGCCGGCGTGGTCGGTGCCATCGTCGCGATGGCGTGCAGCGCGTTCGTGTTCCTGCAGATGCGGCCGGACCTCCTGTTCGCCGACACCACGCCGTCGGGCGGCGACATGGGCGCCCACGTCTGGGGACCGGCGTTCCTCCGCGACCACCTGCTCACCCAGGGGCGGCTGACCGGATGGACACCCGACTGGTACGCGGGATTTCCCGCCTACCGGTTCTACATGATCGTGCCGTCGCTCGCGATCGTCGCGGTGAATGCGGGGCTGCGGCCGCTGCTCGGCATTCCGGTCGTCCTGCTCGTCAACGTCGGGGCGTTCGTGTTGACCCAGCGCTCGGACCACCGGTACCGGATCCGCGCTGCGGTCGGTCTCGGATCGCTCCTGTTGCTCTCCGTTCCGTACGGGATCGCGTTCAAGCTGGTCAGCGTCTCGGGCCTGGTGCTGTTCCCGCTCGCAGCCTGGGGCTTCGGCCGGCTCGCCAGGGCCCCGGAGCCGATCCCCTCGCTACTCCCGATCGCCGCCCTGTTCTTCCTCTTCGACACGAACTTCACCATCTACGGCGGCAACATCGCCTCCACCCTCGCCGGCGAGTTCGCGTTCTCCATCAGCCTGAGCCTCTGCCTGCTCGCCTTCGGTCTCGTCGCCAGGGGGATGTCGATCGATCGGTGGCGGTTGCCCGCCGCGATCGTGATCTCGCTGATAGCGCTGACCCACATCATCCCGCTGTTCTTCGCGATGACCGCCCTCGTCGCGCTGGTGGTGATGGGGGAGCGCGCACCGCGGCTCTGGCCGGTGGCCGCCGCGGTCTCCCTCGCACTGGTGCCGGTGGCGTTCGCCGACGGCACCTCGTCGACGGTCACGGTGCTGGCGGTCGGAGCGGTGGTGGTGGTGCTCGGGGCCGCCATCGCAGCCGAGGCGGAGGTCCTGGCACGGGCCAAGTGGCTCCTGGCCACCGGACCGGTCGCTGCGCTGCTCGCCGCCTTCTGGCTTCTCCCGTTCTACCTCCGCGAGCCCTTCTTCAACGACATGGGGTGGGAGCGGCTCGACGACATCGGGGCCCCGATGCTGACGGTGCCGATGAAGATCGCGCTGCCGGTGGCGGCGCTCGGTGCGCTCGCGGCGGTCGCGCTCCGGGAACGGGTCGGTCTCGTGTTCGCCACGACCGGCCTGGTGTTCGCGGCCGGTGTGGCCAACCTCGGGGAGGGACCGCTGTGGAACGCCAGGTTGCTCCCCTTCTACTACCTGTCGATCTACATGCTCGCAGCGGTGGGGGTGGGCTTCGTCGTGCGGTTCGCAGCCGTCGCCGTGAGCGAGGATCTGGCTCGCCCCGACACCCGGGTCATCGCCGGCATGGCCTCCGTGGCCCTGGTCGCCGGCCTCATCGCCGTCGCGATGCCGCTGCGGGCGCTGCCCCGGGGCACGTATCACGCCGATGGGACCTACACGTGGCTGAAGCTCACCTCGCACGCGAGGAGCTTCGTGCCGAGCTGGACGGCGTGGAACTACTCCGGCTACGAGCGGAAGGCGTCCTACCGCGAGTACCACGACGTGGTCACCGCGATGGACCGCATCGGTGATGCGAACGGGTGCGGCCGTGCGATGTGGGAATACGACAAGGAGCTCGACCGCTACGGGACGCCGATGGCGTTGATGTTGCTTCCCCACTGGACCGACGGCTGCATCGGCTCGATGGAGGGCCTGTACTTCGAGTCGTCGGCGACGACCCCGTTCCACTTCCTCAACCAGAGCATGCTGTCGCAGAACCCATCGCGGGCACAGCGGGACCTGCCGTACCAGAACTTCGACATCGAGCGTGGCGTGGCCCAGCTCCAGGTGATGGGCGTCCGCTACTACATGGCCCAGACCGACGCCTCGATCGCGGCCGCCAGGGAGCATCCCGAGCTCGCCGAGGTCGGCGAGGCGCAGCCGTTCGTCATCTTCGAGGTCGACGGGGCGGAGCTGGTGGAGGGCCTACCCCACGAACCGGTCGTGGTGACGGGACGGTCCGATCGGGCGGATGACGGGCCGGTCGACGAGGCGGTCGACGGTCCCACCACCCGGTTCGACGTGGGATGGCTCGGCGATGCGGTGAGCTACTACAACGACCCCGACACCTTCCAGGCCCTCCCGGCCGAGACCGGTCCTGGCGACTGGAAGCGGGTCGAGAGCCTGCTCGCCACCGACGGCACGCCGCTCGAGCCGGCGGCGATCACCGATCTCACGGTCGACACCTCGTCGGTGCGGTTCACGGTCGACGAGGTCGGCAAGCCCGTTCTGGTCAAGGTCTCGTACTTCCCGAACTGGGATGTCGATGGCGCCGAGGGTCCGTTCCGGGTCGGGCCGAACCTGATGGCGGTCGTGCCGACGAGGACCGATGTGGAGCTCAGCTACGGAAGAGCCGGGGTCGATCTGCTGGGCGGACTGGTCACGCTGCTCGGCCTGGCCGGGCTCGTTCTGCTGGGCGCGTCCGATCGGCGTAGGTGGGCCGAGCAGCAGCAGGCGGAGGTGTGGGGCGATCGCGATGAGCCGTGGGGCGACGATCTCGCCGAGCTCGCGGCCCGCCCGCCGTTCCTCGTCGGCGCCCGCTCGCAGCCGTTCGCCGACGAGCCGGCCGGTCGCCACCCGGACGCTCGATCCGGTGAACGCAGCGGCGGCGACCGGCCGCCGAGCATCTTCGCCACCGAGCGGCCGATCGACGTCGACACGAAGTTGTCGACCGAGGCGAAGACGCAACGACCCGACAACTCGTGAGGAGCAGGGTTCGGCTCTTCCTCGTCGTCGGCGTTGTCGCCACCGCCGTCGACGTCGGGTTGCTCCTGACGCTGAGCGACCCCGACCAGCCGTCGGCCCGCCTGGCCGTGGTCGACCTCGTGGCGCTCGCCGTCGCTGCGGTGGTCGCCTATCTCCTCAACCGGAACCTCACGTTCCGGGGCGACCGGTCGGCCCGCTGGGTCCGCCGGCCGAGCCTGTTCGCCGGCACCGCCGCGCTCGCGGCGGTCGTCGACGTGGTCGTGCTGCTGGCCTCCGATGGGTTGGGGGCGCCGCTGCTCGTGGCCAAGACGATTGCCGTGCTGGCGGCGGCCGTCATCCGGTGGGTCTCGTACCGACGCATTCTCCTCAACGAGGTCCGGCGCGAGTTGGGCGAACGCATCCCCCGGCCCCCGGCGCAAGGCGAGCTACGGCTCAGTGTGGTGCTCCCGGCCTACGAGGAACGGGACCTGATCACCGACACGATCCGGGCGATCGACGGTGAACTGCGTGCCAACCTGGACGCCGGAACCTACGAGGTCGTGGTCGTCGACGATGGCTCGGGCGACGACACCTCCACCATGGCGGCCGCAGCCGGGGCGCGGGTGGTCCGCCTCGACCGCAATCGGGGGAAGGGCGCCGCGGTGAAGGCGGGCGTCCTCGCCGCGACCGGGCGGACGGTCGTGTTCACCGACGCCGACCTCGCCTATCCGGCGGCGCTCCTGCTCGACATGCTGGCCGAGATCGAGGCCGGGTGGGACGTGGTGGTCGGCAGCAGGCGGCACCACGACACGAACACGCTCGTGAAGGCGGGCCGTCTCCGGGTGCTCGGCGGTCGGGTCATCAACCTGCTGACGCAGGTGGTCCTTCTCGGGAACTTTCGCGACACGCAATGCGGCCTGAAGGGCTTCCGCGCCGATGTCGGCAAGGCGATCTTCGAGCGGACCAGGATCGACGGCTTCGCCTTCGACGTGGAGGTGTTCCTGATCGCCGAGCAGGACCGGCTCTCGCTCACGGAGATCCCGGTCTCGATCACCAACCGATCCGGCTCGTCGGTGCAGGTGATCGGCGACACGGTCGATCTGATCCGCGATCTCTTCCGCATCCGCCGCTGGGCCGGCTCGGGCCGCTACGAACCCACCGAGGCCCAGCGGGCGATCCTCGAGAACCGGACGGCAGCCTGCTGATCGCGCCCGGGCCGGCCGATGCCCGGGCGGGTCTGTGCCTGCCGCGGGCTAGGAACCGGAACGGGCCGCCGCCCGCTTGACCAGCCAGCCGAACACCGGCTCCACGTTGCTGCGCATCTCCGGGTGCCACTGCACCGCGACGACATCGAGTCCCGGCATCTCGATCGCCTCGATCACGCCGTCGTCGGCGCGGCCGGTCACGACGATCCCGTCGCCGAGCCGGTCGAGGGTCTGGTGATGCAGTGAGTTGACCTGTGCGTCGGCCCCGTACAACAGGTGGAGCCTGCTGTGCTCGTCGAAGGTCACGCGGTGGACCGCGACGTCGGGGTCGAGCTCGTAGCAGGAGTGGGGCGGCACATCCTGTTCGAGGTTGCCGCCGGTGGCCACGTTCAGCACCTGCATACCGCGGCAGATCCCGAGCATCGGGACGCCGGCGGCGAGCGACCCCTCGACCAGGGCGAGCTCCACCGCATCGCGCTCGGGCTCGTAGGATCCGTTGCCGTCCGGCGCCTCTCCGTAGCGCCCCGGGTCCACGTCGGCCCCACCGGTCAGCAGCACGCCGTCGAGGTGGGGGAGGTAGCGGGCGGGGTCGCCGTCGAGCGGGATCGGGACCGGGAGGCCCCCCGCGGCCAGCACGTCGCAGTGGTAGTTGCTGAGGAACACGTCGGCATCGAGGTGGCCGAGATTCTCGGGGAAACCCGCGATGTCGCGGGCCTGCTTGCGCCGGCCGGTGACGCCGATCAGCGGGGCGGCCGATGCCGTCGGTTCTGGTGCCATGTCTCGTTCCTCACCCACTCGTTGCTCGGCCCGACGGTCGGAGGCAACCGCGGGTTGGGTCGATCTGGCCATCGCGCCAGCAGCGATGACGACCGAAGTATGGTGCTGCCGTGAGCGACCGATCTGCGACCGCCCCGACCGCGTCCGTTCTCGACGCCATCGTAAAGGCGTACGACATCCGCGGCGTCTTCCCGGAGCAGATCGATGCGACCGTCTGTCGTGCGCTCGGCGCAGGGTTCGGGCTGTTCGTCCGAGGTGACGATCCACGGACGACGGCGGTCGTGATCGCGAGGGACATGCGTCCGTCGGGACCGGAGCTGGTCGACGCGTTCGCATCGGGGGTGCAGGATCAGGGGCTCGACGTGCTCGACGTCGGCCTCGGCTCCACCGACCTGTTGTACTACGCATCGGGATCGCTCGGCCTTCCCGGCGCGATGTTCACCGCCTCGCACAATCCGGCCGAGTACAACGGCATCAAGCTGTGCCGGGCCGGGGCCGCCCCGATCGGCGAGGACAGCGGGTTGGCCGACATCAAGCGTCACGCGCTCGACCCGCCGAGCCCCGCCGCCCAGCGGGGCACTCGTCGCACCGACGACCTGCTCGCCGACTTCGCGACCCACGTCCGTGGGTTCATCGACACCGACGGTCTCCGCCCGTTGAAGGTCGTCGCCGACACCGCGAACGGCATGGGCGGCCTCGTCGTGCCGGCGGTCTTCGAGGAGCTGCCCTTCGAGCTCGACGTGCTCTACCCAGAGCTCGACGGCACGTTCCCCAACCACGAGGCCAACCCGATCCAGGCCGAGAACCTGGTCGACCTCCAGGCGCGGGTGCTGGAGGTGGGGGCCGACATCGGTCTGGCGTTCGACGGCGACGCCGACCGTGTGTTCCTGGTCGACGAGCAGGCCGCGCCCGTGTCGGGGTCGCTGACCACGGCCCTCCTGGCCAGGTCAGTCCTCGCCGCCGATCCCGGGGCCACCGTCATCCACAACCTCATCTGCTCCAAGACCGTCCCCGAGGTGATCGTCGAGGAGGGCGGCACCCCGGTCCGGTCCCGGGTGGGCCACTCGTTCATCAAGCAGCTCATGGCGGAGACCGACGCCGCGTTCGGTGGCGAGCACTCCGCCCACTACTACTTTCGAGACAACTGGCGGGCCGACTCCGGACTGATCGCATCGGTTATGGTACTCGAGCAGCTCAGCCGATCGGGCGGAACGCTCTCGGAGCTGCTGGCGCCACTTCGCCGCTACGCCGCGTCGGGTGAGATCAACACCAGGGTCGCCGACGCCGCGACCGTGATCGACCACGTCGCCGACCACTACGGCGACGGCGCATCGGACCGGCTCGACGGCCTCACGGTCGACGCCGGCGACTGGTGGTTCAACCTCCGCCCGTCGAACACCGAGCCACTCCTCCGGCTCAACCTCGAAGCTGCCGACGAGGCGGCGGTCGCCCAGCGGGTGGCCGAGGTGCAGGCGGTGATGGCCGAGGTCGGCTGAGCTCGCTGACGTCACATCGACCATGGATCTCCTCACCGGCACCGTCCAGCGCTATCCGTGGGGCGACCGACGCGCCCTGGCGGAGCTGCAGGGGCGCCCCCCGACCGACGAGCCCGAGGCCGAGCTCTGGTTCGGTGCCCATCCGGTCGCGCCCAGCCGACTCGCCGACGAGCGCTCGCTCCTCGACGCGGTCGAGGAGGCACCCGAGGACCTCCTCGGGCCGGCGGTCAGCCGCCGCTTCGGCCGCTTCCCCTATCTCCTCAAGATCCTGGCCGCAGCCGAGCCGCTCTCGATCCAGGCCCACCCGAGTCTGGCCGCCGCCAAGGCGGGCCACGCCCGGGAGGAGGCGTGCGGGATACCGATCGACGCACCGTCGCGGACCTACCGGGACGACAACCACAAGCCCGAGCTGATCTGCGCGCTCACCCCGTTCGAGGCCAAGTGCGGGTTCCGCGACCCGGCGGCGACGATCGCCGCGATCGAGGAACTGCGGCGGGCCGCGTCCGATCGCCGCCCGGTCTGCAGCGGCTCGAGCATCTCGACGCTCGACGACGGTGACCGGTTGTCGGCCGAGCTGTGCCGGCGGCTGCAGCGGGGCGGGGCCGTCGCCGACGCGATCCTCGACACGGTCGACTGGTTGCTCCACCTACGTCCGGCTGCCGTGCGATCGATCGTGGAACTGCTGGTCACCGCGGCCGGGAGCCCGCCGGTGCACGGCGACGAGGTGAGCTGGCTGCCCGAGATGCAGCGGCACCACCCCGACGATCGCGGGATCGTCGTGTCGCAGCTGCTCAATCACGTGTCGCTCGCGCCCGGCGAGGCGATGTTCCTGCCCGCCGGCAATCTCCACGCCTACCTCCGGGGCGTCGGGGTGGAGCTGATGGCCAACAGCGACAACGTGGTCAGGGGAGGGCTCACCGGCAAGCACGTCGATGTCGACGAGCTGCTCGCCATCGTCGACCCGAACCCGGGGCCGGCGCCGATCGAGCGCCCGCCGGCCGGCGACCACCGGTACCGGGCACCGGTCGACGAGTTCTCGTTGACCAGGATCGAGGGCGGTGGCCCGGGTGCTGCCCGGCGGTTCGAACCGGACGGGCCCGAGATCGTGCTCGTCACCAGGGGCGAGGCCCGCCTCCAGCCACTCGCCGTCGTTGGGGGCGGTGCGGGTGTCCGGGTGCGGGCGGGTGAGGCTGCGTTCGTCGCCCCGGTCGACGGACCCTACGACGTCGCGATCGAGGGGAGCTCGACTGCGTGGCGGGCTGCGGTCGGCGGCAACCCGGATCATCGTTAGCCTTCCCTCATGGCTCTCGATCCGCAGCTCCTGGAGATTCTCGCCTGCCCCGAGGACAAGGGCCCGCTCCTCTACTTCGAGGGCGAGGCCGCGCTGTACAACCCGCGGTTGAAGCGGCGCTACCGGATCGACGACGACATCCCGGTGATGCTGATCGACGAGGCCGAGCAGGTCGACGACGCGGAGCACGACCGGCTGGTGGCCAAGGCCGACACCGAGGGGATCACCCCCACCTTCGGCGACTGACCGGCGACCGCCCGGGCGTTCGCAGCCGGCTAACCTGACCGTACGACCTGGGCTGCCTGATCTGGGCCAGCTGGCCTCAGCCCTCCCGCCCGAACGAACCGAGACAGGGAGCTGACCCATGACCGCAACCGAATCGCGCCCGCGCACCGTCGCCGAGGGCGACTTCAAGGTGGCCGACCTCGACCTCGCCGGCGCCGGCCGCAAGCAGATCGAGCTCGCCGAGCACGAGATGCCGGGCCTGATGTCGCTCCGGGCCGAGTACTACGACGAGCAACCGCTGAACGGGGCCCGGATCACCGGCAGCCTGCACATGACCGTGCAGACGGCGGTGCTGATCGAGACGCTCACCGCGCTCGGGGCCGACGTCAGGTGGGCGAGCTGCAACATCTTCTCCACCCAGGACGAGGCGGCCGCCGCCGTCGTGGTGGGACCGAACGGGACCACCGAACGCCCCGAGGGGACCCCGGTCTACGCCTGGAAGGGTGAGACGCTCGAGGAGTACTGGTGGTGCACCGAGCAGGCGCTCCGGTGGCCCGACGCCGACGGGAACCCCAACCTCATCCTCGACGACGGTGGCGACGCCACGCTGCTCGTGCACAAGGGTGCGGAGTTCGAAGCGGCGGGCGCCGTTCCCCCCGCGACCGACGACGACCCCGAGGAGTGGGCCGTCATCGTCGCCCTGCTCGACAAGCTCCAGGGCGAGGACCCGAAGCTGTTCACCTCGATGGCCGCCGCCGTGCGGGGCGTGTCGGAGGAGACCACGACCGGCGTCAGCAGGCTCTACGAGATGCGCGATGCCGGGACGCTCGCCTTCCCCGGCATCAACGTCAACGATGCGGTGACCAAGTCGAAGTTCGACAACAAGTACGGGACCCGCCACAGCCTCCTCGACGGCATCAACCGCGGTACCGACGTGATGATCGGCGGGAAGACGTGTGTCGTGCTCGGCTACGGCGACGTCGGCAAGGGCTGCGCCGAGGCGCTGCGGGGCCAGGGGGCGCGGGTGATCATCACCGAGATCGATCCGATCTGCGCGCTGCAGGCGGCGATGGACGGCTACGAGGTCAACACGATCGAACGGGTCATCGACAGCGCCGACATCTTCGTGACCGCCACCGGCAACAAGGACCTGCTCACCGCCGACATGATGAGCCGGATGAAGCAGGGGGCGATCGTGGGCAACATCGGCCACTTCGACAACGAGATCGACATGGCCGGCCTCTACCGCCAGAGCGACATCCAGCGCATCAACATCAAGCCGCAGGTCGACGAGTTCCGCTTCCCCGACGGTCACTCGATCATCGTCCTCAGCGAGGGTCGGCTCCTGAACCTGGGCAATGCCACCGGCCACCCGAGCTTCGTGATGTCGGCCAGCTTCACCAACCAGGTCCTCGCCCAGATCGAGCTGCACCGGAACGCCGAGGCGTACGGCACCGAGGTGTTCACGCTGCCGAAGGTCCTCGACGAGAAGGTGGCCCGACTGCACCTGGATGCCCTCGGCGTCCGCCTCACCGAGCTCACCCAGGAGCAGGCGGACTACATCGGCGTTCCGGTCGAGGGTCCCTACAAGCCGGATCACTACCGCTACTAGCCGGCGCGGCGCCAGAGCGGCTCCCATCCGACGATCGCCGACGAGCGGGGGAGCGGGCTCGAGGTGTGCGATGCTCGCGCCATGCGAGTTGGCATCTCACTGAGCTCCTCCCTCGTCGCCGAGCGACCGGCCGACGTGGCGCGGCTGATGGTCGAGCGGGCGGCGACCGCCTACGGGGCTGGCCTGTCCAGCCTCAGCGTCGGCGATCACCACGCCCAGGGCCACTGGTACATGCAGAACACGCCGACCCTCGGCCGGCTCCTGGCCGAGTGGCCCGACCGGCCGGCCGGGTGCCTGTTCCTGCTGCCCCTGTGGAACCCGGTGCTGGTGGCCGAGCACGTCGGCACGCTGGCGGCGATGGTGGATGCCCCGTTCATCGTCCAGACCGGTGTCGGTGGAGGCCCGGATCAGTTCGCGGCGTTCGGAGCCGATCTCCGGACCCGGGGCTCGGTCACCGACGAGGCCATCCGGGTCGTCAAGGGCCTGCTCGCCGGCGACGTCGTCGAGAGCGAGCGGCTCGGGGTGGGAGCGGTGTCGATCGGTCTCCGCCCTCGACAGGAGGTCGAGTGGTGGATCGGCGGCCACGCCGACGCCGCCATCCGGCGGGCGGCGACACTGGGCACCGCGTGGTATGGCGGCCCGGGCCTCCGGGCCGGCGAGTCGGAGGCGCTCGTGACCCGCTACCGGGAGGCGTGCAGCCAGGCCGGGACCACCCCGAGGGCGATCGTGCGCCGCGACGTGCTCGTCCTCACCGACGGCGGTCGCGCCCGGGCGCAGGCCGCCGAGCTGGTCGACCGCGGTTACCGAGGCATGACGATGGACCAGCTCGTGGTCGGTGATCCCGGCGATGCCGAGGCGGCGATCCAGGCGCTCGCCGATGTCGGGTATGACGACGTGATCGTCCGGTGCATGACCGGCGACCAGGCCGATGCACTGGAGACGATCCGGTGCCTCGGCGAGATCACCGCTCCCTGAACCCTGAGCCCGCAGCACTGAACCCTCAGCCCTGAGCCCTGGTCACCGGGACTCGTCCCCGGTGTCGACCCGGGCCGGCGTTCGGTCGATTCGTTGTCACAGGGCTCCTCTATGGTCGATCGGGTGCTGTTCGAGCGGCGTTGCGCCGGGTGCGACCGAAGCGGGGCGGTGGTCTGCCCGCGGTGCCTGGCCCTCCTCGAGCCGGCCCCGCCGGGGATTCGCCCGCCCGCCCTCCACGGTCGGGTCGACTCGTTCGCCGCAGCTGTCATCTACGACGAGCTGGCCGCCCGGGTGATCCTGGCGGCGAAGAACGGTGGGCGACGTGACGTACTCGTCGTCCTCGCTGCCGCGACCGTCGCCGCTCTGGACCCCGGGGTCGAGGTCGACGCGGTGGCGTGGGTTCCAGCGAGCAGGTCGCGCCGCCGATGCCGCGGCTACGACCAGGGCGAGGTACTGGCGAGGGCGATGGCCCGCCGGCTCCGCGTTCCCGCCCGCCGGCTGTTGCGGCGGGCCGGGAGAGACGCCCAGGCCAATCTCGCCAGGGCGCAACGGCTCGACGGTCCCTCGATCGTCGGGGCTCGCCGGACACCGCCGCCAGCGGTGCTCCTGGTCGATGATGTCACCACGACCGGCTCGTCGGTCGCGTCCAGCGCCGCGGCGCTGCGAGAGGTTGGCGCGGTCGAGGTCCACGCTGCAGTGGTGGCCGTGGTCGACGATCGTCGCCCGCGCCGGTGATCGTTGCTTTACTGGAGAGCGAGTACGAAGGAACACCCGAGACCCGGAGGTCTTCGATGGAAGTGTCGGTCAGCGGTCGCCACACCACTGTGTCAGAGACGCTGCGGCGTCAAGCGGTCGAGAAGATCGGCAAGCTCGACAAGTACCTGGCGGGGATGGACCGGGCCGAGGTGCACTTCTGGGAGGAGAAGAACGCCCGCACCGACTCGCGGGAGTACTGCGAGGTCACGTTGGAGGGTCACGGGCACCACATCCGGTGCAAGGTCCACGCCGCCGACGGGTTCACCGCGATCGACCTCGCGGTCGACAAGCTCGAGCGCCAGATCCGCAAGCTGAAGACGAAGGTCGAGCGGCGTCGCAAGAGCCGGGTTCGGCCCGAGATCGAGCCGGAGCTCGTTCCCGACAGCCTCCTCGGCAACGGGACGGAGGCCGAGTCCGACCTCGTCTACAACATCGTCAAGACGAAGCGGTTCGACCTGACCCCGATGTCGGCACACGAAGCGGCACTCCAGATGGATCTCCTGAACCACGACTTCTACGTGTTCACCAACACCGACACCGGCAAATCGGCGGTGGTGTATCGCCGCGACGACGGTGACGTGGGTCTCATCGACGTCGAATAGGACGAACCTGCGTGCCCACGGGGTCAGCCGTGGCCGACAGTGTCTGCGTGCCCACGGGGTCAGCCGTGGCCGACAGTGTCTGCGTGCCCACGGGGTCAGCCGTGGCCGACAGTGTCTGCGTGCCCACGGGGTCAGCCGTGGCCGACAGTGTCTGCGTGCCCACGGGGTCAGCCGTGGCCGACATACAATAGAGGATCCGATGAAGCTCTTGGACAAGATCCTCAAAGCCGGTGACGGCAAGCGGCTCAAAGCCGTGAAGGCGATGGTCGAGCCGATCAACGCGCTCGAACCCGACATGCAGAAGCTGAGCGACACCGAGCTCCAGGCGAAGACCGCCGAGTTCCGGGATCGGCTCGACAACGGTGCCACCCTCGACGATCTCCTCCCCGAGGCGTTCGCCGTGGTCCGCGAAGCGGCGCTGCGGGTGATCGGCCAGCGCCACTACGACGTGCAGCTCATGGGTGGCACCGCCCTCCACTGGGGCTCGGTGGCCGAGATGCGCACCGGTGAGGGCAAGACCCTCGTGTCGACCCTTCCGGTGTACCTCAACGCCCTCAGCGGCAAGGGTGTCCACGCCGTCACCGTCAACGACTACCTGGCCTCCCGCGATGCGGAGTGGATGGGTCAGATCCACCGCTGGCTCGGGCTCACCGTCGGCCTCGTCGTTCCTGGCGACGCCGACACCGCCCACAAGAAGCAGCAGTACGCCGCCGACATCACCTACGGGACCAACAACGAGGTCGGGTTCGACTACCTCCGCGACAACATGAACAAGTCGCTCGACGACCAGCGCCAACGGGGCCACCACTTCGCGATCGTCGACGAGATCGACTCGATCCTGATCGACGAGGCCAGGACCCCCCTCATCATCAGCGGCAAGGTCCGCGGTGCCGCCGATCTCTACAACCGCTTCGCCAAGGTGGCGGCCCAGCTCAAGCGGGACGTCGACTACGACGTCGACGAGGAGAAGAAGCTTGTCGCCATCACCGACGACGGCATCTCCAGCGTCGAGAACATCCTCGGCGTCCAGAACCTCTACGACGGGGTCCAGGGCGATCTGGTCCACCAGCTCAACGCCGCCCTCAGGGCCAAGGAGTTGTTCCACCGCGACAAGGACTACCTGGTCGCCGACAACGAGGTGAAGATCGTCGACGAGTTCACCGGTCGGGTCCTCGACGGTCGCCGTTGGTCCGACGGCCTCCACCAGGCGGTTGAGGCCAAGGAAGGGGTCCGGATCAAGGACGAGCAGCAGACGATGGCCACCGTCACGCTGCAGAACTACTTCCGTCTCTACGACAAGCTCGCGGGGATGACCGGCACCGCCCTCGCCGACGCCGCCGAGTTGGAGACCACCTACGGGCTGCAGGTCGTCCAGATCCCCACCAACAAACCGGTCGTCAGGGCCGACGAGCCGGACCTGATCTACAAGTCGGAGGACGCCAAGTTCGACGCCGTCGTCGACGATCTGCAGGAGCGGGTCGAGAAAGGGCAGCCGGTACTGGTGGGCACGGCGTCGGTCGAGAAGTCGGAGAAGCTCGGCAAACTGCTCGTCGAGCGGGGTGTGGAGCACGAGGTCCTCAACGCCAAGCAGCACTTCCGGGAGGCCGACGTGGTGGCCCAGGCCGGTCAGCCCGGCTCGGTCACCGTCGCCACCAACATGGCTGGCCGCGGCGTCGACATCGTGCTCGGTGGCAACGCCGAGAAGCTCGCCGAGCGTGACACCCGTGCCGCCGGCCACGAGTTCGAATCCGACGAGGGCCAGGAGTACTACCGGGAGCGCCTCGACTACTGGACCCCGATCTGTGACAAGGCGGGGCAGAAGGTCCGCGACGCTGGCGGCCTGTACGTGCTCGCCACCGAGCGGCACGAGAGTCGGCGGATCGACGACCAGCTCCGGGGTCGGTCCGGCCGCCAGGGCGACCCGGGGGAGAGCCGGTTCTACCTGTCGCTCGAAGACGACCTTATGCGGATCTTCGCCACCGGGGCGATGAACTGGGTCATGGACCGGGCGTTGCCCGAGGATGTGCCGATCGAGTCGAAGATGGTGACCAAGTCGGTCGAGCGGGCACAGACCACGGTCGAGCAGCGCAACGCCGAGGTTCGCAAGAACGTCCTCAAGTACGACGAGGTGTTCAATCAGCAGCGCATGGTGATCTACGGTCGCCGTCAGCAGTTGCTCGAGCGGGGCGAGCTCCGCGACGACACGATCGAGGCGATCGGCGACGTGGCCCACCACCTGGTGGCCAACCACTGTCCGGAGGAGCTCGACGACACCTGGGATCTCGAGAGCCTCCACGCCGAGCTGAAGACGTTCTGGCCGAGCGAGCTGGAGCTCGACGATCTCGCCGGTGCCTCGTCGACCAACGAGTTGCGAGAGATGATCGAGGCGGAGGGCCTGGCCCGCTACGAGGCCCGCGAAGAGGAGCTCGGGGAGCAGATCATGCGCCAGATCGAGCGCCAGATCATGCTCCAGCTCATCGATCAGCGCTGGCGCGACCACCTCTCCGAGATGGACCACTTGCGCGACGGGATCAGCCTCCGGGCGATGGGTCAGCGCGACCCGCTCACGGAGTGGCAGCGCGAGGGGTTCGACCTCTTCAGCGACATGATGGCCGCGCTCTCGGTCGACTACGTCCGCTACCTCATGCACGTCGAGGTCACCGCCCCGGCCGCGGCCAGTTCGGCGGCGGCGGCCGGCGACGACGGCACCTCGGGCGATGGTGCGGTCGCGGCCCGGCCCTCCGGGGTCGACGGGAACGGCGGGTCCGGCGCCGCCGGCACGAACGGCGAGAGCGGCGGCGCCCAGACCGGCGTAGACGGTGACGCCGCGGGTGGAACCGGGGGATCGGAGGCGAACAGGGTGGCCATCGGAGCCGCCTCGCCGAGCCTGGCTGGTCCCACCGTGACCGAGAGTGACCTGTCGGCCACCAAGCAGCGTGCCGACGAACCAACGCCCGCCGTCGGCGGCGGCAGCCGCCAGGCGACGAAGACGCCCGTCGTGAAGGACGAGTGGGAGAAGACGCCCCGCAATGCGCCGTGCCCGTGTGGGAGCGGCAAGAAGTTCAAGCAGTGCCACGGCTGAGAGCCCCCCTTCCCATGCCTGATCTGACCGACGACCTCAAGCGCCTGCGCACCGAACTGGCCGAAGCCGAGCACTACCTCCGGATCGACGAGATCCGGGCCCGGTTGCCGCAGCTCGAGACCGAGATGGCGCGCCCCGACCTGTGGGACGACGCCGAGCGTGCCCGCAAGGTCCAGACCGAGTTCACCGCCGTCCGCGACGACATCGATCTCTACGAACGGCTCGCCACGGGTGTCGACGATGCCGAGACCCTCTGGGAGCTCGGCCGCGAGGAGAACGACGAGTCGCTCGAGAGCGAGGCGGCGGAGCTGATCGAGTCGCTCGGTGGTGAGCTGGCCGACCTCGAGCTGCGGGCGCTGTTCACGGGCCCCTACGACGAGGGCGACGCGGTCTGCGAGATCCACTCCGGCGCTGGGGGCACCGACTCCCAGGACTGGGCGGAGATGATGTACTTCATGTACCGCAAGTGGGCTCAAGCGCAGGGGCTCGACTTCGAGCTGATCGACAGTCAGCAGGGGCAGGAGGCGGGGATCACCTCTGCCGAGTTCGTTATCCGTGGCCGCTACGCCTACGGCCTGCTGCAGGCGGAGCGCGGCGTCCACCGCCTCGTCAGGATCTCACCGTTCGACTCCCAGGCCAGGCGCCACACGGCGTTCGCGTCGTTCGGCGTCGTCCCCTACATCGAGGACGCCACCGATCAGGTCGAGATCGACGAGACCGAGTTGCGGATCGACACCTACCGCTCGTCGGGGGCAGGTGGGCAGCACGTCAACACCACCGACTCAGCGGTCCGGATCACCCACCTCCCGACGAACACGGTGGTGTCGTGCCAGAACGAGCGGAGCCAGCACCAGAACAAGGAGCGGGCGATGCAGATGCTCGCCATGAAGCTCGTCGACCTGGCTCGCCGCGAGCGCGACGAGCAGTTGGCCGAGGAGGCGGGCGAGTCGAAGAAGGTGGAGTGGGGGTCCCAGATCCGCTCCTACGTGCTCCAGCCCTACCAGCAGGTGAAGGACGAGCGCAGCGGTGAGACGTCGGGGAACCCGGAAGGGGTGCTCAACGGCGAGGTGGGCCCGTTCATGGAGGCATGGCTGCGGTGGCGTCGCGCCGGCGCCGTCGCCGGGGGATGACCCGGAACCGAACGCCCCAACCGCTAGAATCTCCTGCTGGTCGATCGATCGATGACCGTTCGGCCGGGAGCAGCGGCGGCGGGCTGCGAAGAGGCTGAGGATGATCAAGCTCGAGAACGTCACCAAGGAGTACCCGGGTCACTCGGTTGCGCTCCGCTCGGCCGATGCCGACATCGGCAAGGGCGAGTTCGTGTTCCTCGTCGGGCCGTCCGGTTCGGGCAAGTCGACGTTCCTCCGCCTGTTGAACAAGCAGGAGGAGCCAGACGAGGGGCGGATCTTCGTGGCCGGGAAGGACATCGGTCAGATGTCGAGCTGGAAGGTTCCGATGCTGCGACGGAACATCGGCGCGATCTTCCAGGACTTCAAGCTGCTGCCCTCGAAGACCGTCGCCGAGAACGTCTCGTTCGCCCTCGAGGTCATCGGCCGTCCCCGCGGTGTGATCCGTACCCAGGTTCCCGCGATCTGCGAGCTCGTGGGCCTCGGCGACAAGATGACGAAGTATCCGAACCAGCTGTCGGGCGGCGAGCAACAGCGGGTCTCGATCGCGAGGGCCTTCGTCAACCGGCCCCTGATCCTCCTCGCCGACGAGCCCACCGGAAACCTCGATCCGCAGACGTCGATCGGGATCATGCGCCTCCTCGACCGCATCAACAAGACCGGAACGACGGTCGTCATGGCGAGCCATGACCGGGGCATCGTCGACACGATGCGCCGCCGGGTGATCGAGCTCTCACACGGCGAGATCGTCCGCGATGAGGCTCGCGCCGCCTACGAGTAGAGGGACGACACCATGGTCCTGCGAGTCGATTACCTCGCGAAGGAAACCGGCAACAATCTCGTCCGGAACCCGACCCTGACGATCGCCACGGTGCTGACCGTCGCGGTCTCGCTCGCGCTCCTCGGTGCGTCGCTCCTGATCCAACGGGGGGTGGAGGGCTTCAACACCCGATTCAAGGACGATGTCGAGTTCATCGTGTGGATGAGCCACGACGCGGAACCGGAGAACATCGAGCGGACCTCCCAGTTCCTGGCCGACTCACCCACCGTCAAGGACTTCACCTACGTCAACAAGGAAGCCACGTTCATCGAGTTCCAGGAGTACTATTCCGATCAGCCCGAGGTCCTCGACCTGGTCGAGGAGGGCGATCTGCCGACGTCGTTCCGGGTCGTTCCCGAGATCGCCGATCTCGCCCTGATCAAGTCCCTGGGCCAGGAGATCGCGTCGCTTCCCGGCATCGAGAGCGTCGACTACGCCGAGGAGTACATCAAGCAGCTCAACGACGTCACCGGCTCGGCGTCGAGGGTGATGATCGTCGCCGCCCTCCTCTCGGCGGTGGCTTCGTCGCTCCTGATGTACAACACGATCCGAACCGGCCTGTTCGCCCGTCGACGGGAGATCGAGGTGATGCGGCTCGTCGGCGCCACGAAGTGGTTCATCCGGATCCCGTTCATGCTGGAGGGGTTGCTGCAGGGCCTGATCGGAGCCGTGTTCTCCTCGATCGCGGTCTTCGGTCTGAACCGCGTCATCGCTCGATCCGTCGGCGGCGAGGACAGCCTCCGACTGTTCGAGAGCTTTGCTCTCGAGACCAGTGAGGTCGCCTACGTGTCGGTGATCCTGCTGCTCGTCGGCGCCGCTCTCGGCGCCCTCGGCGCCGGCATCGCCGTCACCCGCTACCTCGACGCCTGAGACGTTGCCCGCTGGCTACGGCCACGATCGGCGCCCATGTAGGGTCTGAGCCATGATCTGGCTCATCGTGCTGGCTCTGGTCGTCGTGGTGCTGATCGTGCTCGCCGTCATCGATCTCGTGCAGACGAAGCACGCGATCCGACGGAACTATCCGCTCGTCGGGCGCCTCCGGTACCTGCTGGAGCGGGTCGGCCCGGAGCTTCGTCAGTACATCGTCACCAGCAACGACGAGGAGCGCCCCTTCAGCCGGGATCAGCGGCGCTGGGTGTACTCGTCGGCGAAGCGGGAGAACCCGTACTTCGGGTTCGGGACCGACAACCGGATGGACGGCCCCGAGTACCCGCTGATCCGCCACGCGTCGTTCCCTTATCAGCCAGCGGTCGAGCACGAGCGCGCGCCGATACCGGTGGCCAAGGTGCTGGGGGAGTGGCGCAACCGTCCGGGTGCGTTCCGGCCGGCATCGGTGATCAACGTCTCGGCGATGAGTTTCGGGTCGTTGTCGTCGGCCGCGGTCGAGGCGTTGAATCGCGGCGTCGCGATCGCCGGCGCACTCCACAACACCGGCGAGGGTGGGATCAGCCGTCATCATCTGCACGGCGGTGAGCTGATCTACCAGCTCGGCACCGGCTACTTCGGGGCGAGGGACGCCAACGGCGACTTCGACCTCGACCTGCTCGTGGCCAAGGTGGACCAGCACCCGGTCAAGGCGGTCGAGTTCAAGCTGAGCCAGGGGGCCAAACCCGGTCTCGGTGGCGTGCTCCCCGGAGCCAAGGTCACCGCCGAGATCGCCGAGGTCCGGGGCGTCGAGGTCGGGAGGACCGTGGCGAGTCCGGCAGCGCACACCGCGTTCGACTCGGTGCCGTCGATGGTCGCCTTCATCGAGCGGGTCGCCGATGCCTGTGGTGTCCCGGTGGGAATCAAGGCCGCCGTCGGGCAACTGCAGTTCTGGCGGGAGCTGGCCGACGAGATGAAGGCCACCGGCCGCGGCCCCGACTTCATCTCGATCGACGGTGGCGAGGGCGGCACCGGGGCGGCACCGCTGGTGTTCAGCGACCACGTGGCCCTTCCGTTCCGCATCGGCTTCGCCGAGGTCTACTCGATCTTCGCCGAGCGGGACCTCCACGAGCAGGTGGTGTGGGGCGGCGCCGGCAAGCTGGGGTTCCCCGGGGAAGCGCTCGTGGCCATGGCGCTCGGTGTCGACATGATCAACGTGGCCAGGGAGGCGATGTTCGCCGTGGGTTGCATCCAGGCCCAGGAGTGCCACACCGGTCACTGCCCGACCGGCGTCGCCACCCAGACGACGCGGCTGGTGCGGGGTCTCGACCCGACCGACAAGTCGGCGCGGGTGGCGAACTACCTCATCTCGTTCCGTCACGACCTGCTCCGCCTCGCCAACGCCTGCGGTGAGCCGCATCCGGCGATGGTGCCGGGGGATGCGATCGATCTGCTCGTGGAAGGCGACGCGACCGTGCCGCTGTGGCAGAAGTATCGCTATGAGCCGAGTTGGCGCGATGCCGGGAGCGATCGGTTGAAGGCCGTGGGGGAGCTCATGGGAGACGGCGGGGAAGACTTGTCACGCCCCGATTGATCTGTGATCCTCTGCGGCGATGAGCTACGAGACGATTCGCTACGACGTCGATGCCCGAGTTGCAACGATCACCCTGAACCGACCTGAACGGCTGAACGCGTTCAACGAGACCATGCTCAACGAGATGACCGCCGCGTTCGACGAGATCGACGCCGACGACGAGGTGCGAGCCGTGATCGTCACCGGCGAGGGTCGCGGGTTCTGCGCCGGCGCCGACCTGGCCGCGGGCGGTGACACCTTCGATGCGGGCGCCCGGGGTCGGGACACCGACCGGGTCAATCGTGACGGTGGTGGCCTTCTCACGCTCCGCATCTTCGAGCTGACCAAGCCGATCATCGCCGCCATCAACGGACCGGCTGTCGGGGTCGGGATCACGATGACCCTGCCGATGGACGTCCGCCTCGCCGCCGAGAGCGCCAAGATCGGTTTCGTGTTCGCCCGCCGTGGCATCGTGCCCGAGGCGTGCTCGTCGTGGTTCCTGCCCCGGGTGGTCGGGATAAGCCAGGCGGCACAGTGGTGCTACTCGGGCCGGGTGTTCGACGCGCAGGAGGCGGCCGATGGTGGTCTCGTGGAGCTGGTCGCCGACGGGAAGCTCCTCGAACGGGCCAACGAGATCGCCACCGACATCGCGGTGAACGCCGCGCCGGTCTCGGTGGCCCTCACCCGGCAGATGCTCTGGCAGGGACTCACCTTCGACCATCCGATGCTGGCCCACCGGGCCGACTCGCGGGCGATCCAGGCGCTCGGCGAGCTCGCCGACGCGAAGGAAGGGGTCAAGAGCTTCCTCGAGCGGCGCGAGCCGGAGTGGTCGCTCGCGCCGAGCTCCGACACCCCAGAGATCTTCCCGTTCGTCGAGCCCCGCGACTTCTCCTGACACGAGCACCGGGCCTGGCGCCCGGTGGCTGCTCACAACGGCTTGCGCCGATCGGGGGCAGGTGTCGTAGCCTGGAGTCGCTTGGCGTCGATCGTCTGACGCTTACGCGCTGTAGCACCCCTATCAGCAGACCGCCATCTACCATGACCGTCGACGTCGCTGCTTGTCGCTGACGGGCCAGGCGATGTGGTCGTGACCAGGCGGAAGAGCATCCCAGTGAAACTGCACTCGTGATGAACGGCGAGTCCCCACAGAATCTCGACGGTGACCTGCTCGGCATCGAAATCGGTTTGACGAAGGTTCGGATCGTCGTGCTCGATTGGCGGGCGAGCAAGGTTCGTGACGCCGTCGAGCGGCCGATCGAGAAGGCGGGCGGTCCCCGCGACCCGATCGAGCAGGAGTTCTCGACCCGGGCGGCGATCGAAGCCGGCCTCGATCGCCTCGACGTGATCGACGTCTCCTCGATGGCGGTCGGTGCGACGATCGGGTTTCCGAACTGTGGGGTGGGAAGCGGGCCGGCGTTGCAGGGTTGGCTCGAGTCGCTGAGTGAGGATCTCGACGAACCGGTGCTCTACACGGGTAGCGGTGGCGTCTCGTACGCGCCGGCCAGTTGCGTTGACTTCGTGCAGCGGGTGTTCGAGCCCACCGAGCTCGAACTCAATCGGGTGGAGCTCGCCCCCGTCGCTGCCGCCCGGGTGCTCCAGTCGGTGCGCTCGGGGGCGATCTCGCTCGGCTCCGGTGTCGCCTGGTCGGCCCGGCTGTTGAACAACCAGGTGCTCGAGGCGTTCGAGACCGTCGACGGCGGCTTCGACGACGAGCTCCAGGTGATGATCAACGGGATCGGCCAGCCGATCACCAGCCTCGACGGCTACGAGATCGATCCGTCGTTCGGACCGAACCGGGGACTCACCGCCGCTGCGCTGGCCCCGTCGCTCGGGGTGGCGGTGGCCCTGCTCGATCCCGAGGGCCCGAACCTGCTCGCGGCGCGCTCGACCGCTTCGAACGACGACGCCGACGATCTCCTCGACTTCCAGCCGCCAGCGCCGGCGATCGACGTCGATCCCGGTGGCCGGGAGCGGGATGGCGACGATTGGCTGTCGCCGGCCGACGGTGCCGGCGATCCGCTCGGGCCGCCGACCGCACCGCAACAGGACCATCACGCACACCGTGACGACTACGAGCGCTCGGATGCCCACGTCGACGACCTCGGCCTCATCCAGGACGAGCTCCGCGCTTCCCGGGCCGACGGCACCTACCAGCTCCGCCGACCGCCGCGGACCATCGAGCACTCCCGTGAGCTGCGCAACCAGCCGCCGGTCTCCGCCGACGCATGGCTCGACGAGCGTCATCGGCTGTCGGCCAGCGGTCCGCTGCGGCGTGTCGATCCCATCGCTCCCGCCGAGCCGCCGGCGGATGACGGGTTCAAGTTCGCCGACTTCCTGCTGGGCGCGTTGTTGATGCTCGCGGTCGTGCTGGCGATCGCCCTGATCGTCATCTGACGGAATCGCGGTTCCTGACGCGACGGTGGCGGAGGCTGAGCCCCCGCCACCGTCGCGCATTTCCGAGTCGTCGTGTCTCACGCCCCGAAGGGCGGTCCTGCTACTCGGTGTAGCCGATGTTCTCGGTCTGGAGGCTGCGAAGCTCGAACGTCGAGGCCCCGAAGTTGGCCAGGTTGGCCGGAACCGCCGTGAACGACTGACGGCGATACAGGGGCAGGGTGTGGACCTGCTCCCAGATCAGAAGATCGGCCTCATTGGTCAGATCGATCCGGGCCTGATTGTCTGGCTCGGTGTCGATCTGGGGAATCAATGCCTCGATGTCCGGATTGACCAGCCCTGCGAAGTTCGAATCGCTCGGATCCTCCGACCCCTCAGCGGCAGCGCCGTAGATCTGGCGGACGTTGTTCATCGGGTAGTTCGTCCCCTGCCACGTGAAGGCGATGATGCCGAACGTTCCCTCGGTGAGGGTGGAGACGAAGTCGTCGGTCGGGGTGTTGACGAGTTCGACCTGGATGCCTATCGCCGCGAGGTCCGACTGGAGGAGCTTGCCCTCGTTCTCCGACGTCGCAACCCCCGTCAGCATGGCGTAGTCGATGACTAGCGGAACACCGTCCTTCTCCCGGACGTCACCACCTTCGGGCAGGACCCAGCCTGCCTCGTCGAGAAGCGAAGCGGCGCCCTCGGGGTCGAAGGCGAAGTCGCCCGAGTTGTCGACGTAGCCGGTCTGGCCGGGCATGAAGAAGTGGTTGCCGAGCATGAGTTGGGCTGCGTCGATGGGGAGCCCAGCCAGATCCGATTGGGCGATCGCCTCGCGGTTGATCGCCTTGGCGATCGCCTGTCGGACCGCTTGGTCCTGCAGGATCTCGTCCTGGGTGTTGAAGGTGAAGTGCCGCCACTGGAGCGAACCGGCGGTTCGGATCTGACCATCGGTCCGGTTTTCGGCCTGGGTCACGGAGTTCGAGTCGATCATGGTCTCGACCACATCGATCTCACCGTTGGCGAACGCCTGCACATCGGCAGGGTTCTGAAGCTCCTGGAAGGTGACGGTATCGAGCAGCGGTGCCTCGCCCCACCAGTTCGGGTTGGGAACGAGCGTCAGGATCCGCTCGGCGTCGTTGATGCTGTCGAAGATGAACGGTCCGGAGTGCCAATCGGAGTTGAAGTTGTCATTGCCAGCCCAGCCCTCGTTGAACGTCGCTGCATCCGCGAACCCCTCGGCCGGCCAGACGGTGGCGAAGGGCGCCGACCAGTCGGGGTAGGAGCTCTCGAAGGTGATCACGACCTGGGTCGGGCTGTCGCCCTGCTCCACCGAGGTGACCTGGTTGTAGCCATCGGTGGAGGCACAGTTGAAGTCCTCCTGCTCGCCGTTGCAGGCCTGCCAGGTCGCCTGGTAGTCCTCCCAGTCGATCACGTCGCCGTTGTTCCACACGGCGTCGGGGTTCAGGTTGATGGTGACCACCTGCGGGTCGGTGTCGGTGGCGTCGGTGACGTCGAAGCTCTCGACGAAATCGGGATCGGGCACGAAGCTGGCGTCGTCGGCGTAGATCCAGTTGTTCGGCATCACGAAGTCGTCGATCCGGTCCAGTGGCACCGTGTTGCCGTCCACGTTGAGCGCATTCCAGTTGCTGGGGAACAACGAGATGGCGAACCGGAGCTCGCCGCCTTGGGCCAGTTGATCGCGGGGCACGGTGTTCAGGTCACTCAGCGGCAGATCGCCGCCGCCGGCGGTGTCGCCGCCGTCGCCATCGTCGGCGTCAGCGCCATCCTCGCTGCTGTCGCCGTCGCCGCCATCGTCGGACGTCTGATCGCCGTCCTGGTCTGCGTCGGCCTCGGTGGCGTCACCGGTGTCGCCGTCGTCGTCGCCACAAGCCGCGACGAGCAGGGCGAAGGCGGCGAGTAAGGACAGGATGAACAAGGGCTTTCGCATGGTCAGGGACCTCCTTGTGAGGTGGTTCGAGTGAACTCGTTGAGGGATGGTGGTGGCGGATCGGAAGCGGCGTTCCTTTCGATGTCGCCGTCGTCCCACCGCGGCGGTTACCCGTGAGTCATCGGGCACTCCGTCACCCTAGATGATCCACATGCCACAACACGCTTGTGTGACCATGATCTGACAACAGATCGACACGCGCCCGGGGCCCTCGACTCAGAAAACCGTTCTGCTCCGGGGAAACCAGCACGCCGTCTGACGCTCGTCGGCGACCTCGGTGATCAGCGGCGACTCGCCCCGGCAGCGGCGCTGATCGGATTCGTCGAGGGTGGCGTAGACCTGACACCGCGTGTGGAAGTGGCACCCGTCGGGTGGGTCGGCCGGTGAGGGAAGGTCGCCCTCGAGGAGGAGCCGGTGCCGGGCCCGCTCCCTTTCGGGGTCGGGGAGTGGGATGGCCGACAGTAGGGCCTGGGTGTAGGGATGCTGCGGATCATCGAACACGTCGCGCACGTCGCCGATCTCGACGAGGCGTCCGAGATACATGACGGCGACCCGGTTGGCGATGTGCCGCACGACCGACAGGTCGTGGGCGACGAACAGGTAGGCCAGTCCCAGTCGAGCCCGAAGTTTGTCGAGCAGGTTGAGCACGCCGGCCTGGATCGAGACGTCGAGCGCCGACACCGGCTCGTCGAGAACAAGGAGCTGCGGTTCGAGGGCGAGGGCCCGGGCGATACCGATCCGCTGGCGTTGACCGCCCGAGAAGTTTCGAGGATACCGGTTGGCGTGACTGGCATCGAGACCGACGAGGTCCAGCAGCTCCTGCACCCGGCTCTCGATGTCCTGCTTCGGGTAGCCGTTGTGGACGAGCGGCTCGGCCAGGATGTCGTAGATCGGCATCCTGGGATCGAGCGACGCCATCGGGTCCTGGAACACCACTTGGAGATCCCGGCGGACCTCCCGGCGCTCGGGCCGCGGCAGCGAGGTGGTGTCGCGACCGAGTACCACGATCCGGCCAGCCTCCGGCGTGTCGAGCTGGAGAACCTCCATCAGCGTGGTCGTCTTGCCACAGCCCGACTCGCCTACGAGGCCCAGGGTCTCACCTTGGCGGATGTCGAAGCTGACCCCGTCGACGGCGCGGACCGTACCGACCCGACGCTTGAGCACCGCCCCTTTCGTGAGGGGGAAGGTCTTGACGAGACTGTCGACCGAGAGCACGGTGGATCGGTCGGAGCGCTCGATCGATTGTCGCGCCTCTGCGACCTCGGCGGCGACGGTCCGGGTCCGCTCCGCGTACGGGTCGCCGCCGGTCGCCATGAAGTCGATTCGGTGGCACGCCGCCTCGTGGGCCCGGTGCTCGGTCTGGAAGAGATCGGGCTCGACCCTTCGGCACTGGTCGACGACGATCGGGCATCGGGGAGCGAATGGGCAGCCGACCGGCAGGTTCAGCGGCGATGGGGGGTCACCCTCGACCGGGGTCAGCGGTTCGCCAGACTCTCGATCGGGCCGGGGGAGCGAGCCGAGGAGGCCGATCGTGTACGGCATTCTGCTGCGGTAGAAGAGATCGGGCGCCGACCCCCGTTCGACAACCCGACCCGCATACATGACCGCCACACGATCGGCGAGCCCGGCCACCACGCCGAGGTCGTGGGTGATGAGGACCACGGCGGCGCCGGTCTCCTGTTGGGCGGTGCGGAGAAGGTCGAGGATCTGGGCCTGGATGGTGACGTCGAGCGCGGTCGTGGGCTCGTCGGCCACGATCAGGTCGGGGTCGTTGGCGATGGCCATGGCGATCACGACCCGCTGACGCATGCCGCCCGAGAACTCGTGGGGGAAGCTCCTGCTCCGAACCCGGGGATTGGGGATCCCGACGAGGTCGAGCAACTCGTGGGCCCGCTCGCTGGCGTCCCGCTTCGACATCTTTCGATGCACCTGGAGGGCCTCGATGAGTTGATCCCCGATCGAGTACACGGGGGTCAGCGCCGAGAGCGGATCCTGGAACATCATGGCCATGCGAAGGCCACGGACCTGGGACATCCAGGCGTCGTCGCGGCCGAGCAATTCCGTGCCGTGCAGCTGGACCGATCCGTCGAGTCGGGCCGACTCGTCGAGGAGGCCCATGACCGACATGGACGTGACCGACTTCCCCGACCCTGATTCGCCCACGAGGCCGACCACCTCACCGGCGTCGACGGTCAGATCGACGCCGCGGACGGCGTGGACGACACCGTCCTCGGAGGGGAAGCGGACGTTGAGGTCGCGAACGGCCAGGACGGGTGTGCCCTCGGTCCGCACGGGGAGACCCGTGCTGTCGCTCGCCCTCGTCGAGCTCGTCATCACGCCGATCCCGGCATCGGCCGCACCGCTCACGCCTTGCCGCCAGACTTCGATGAGGGATCGAGGGCGTCCCGCAACGCATCGCCGAGGAAGTTGACCGAGAGCAGCAGGACCACCACGACGGTGGCCGGTGCGAGGAAGATCCACGCGGAGGTGGTGGCTCGCGTCGCCCCCTCAGCAAGCAACGTGCCGAGCGAGGTGTCGGGTGGCTGAACTCCGAAGCCGAAGAATGTGAGGATCGTCTCGGACATGACCGCTCGGACCACGCCGAGGGTGAAGTCGACGATCAGGTACGACGAGATGTTCGGTAGCACGTGCTTGAAGATGATCACCCAGCTCGGTACCGACATGAACTTCGCAGCCGTCACGTAGTCGAGTGAGACGACCGACTTCGTCATCGCCCGCACCACGCGGGCCGAGAGCATCCAGCCGAACCCCGCCAACAGGATGATCAGCATCAACAGCGAGCCCCTGGTACCGGCGAACTGGGTGGAGATGACGGCGATCATCAGCAGTGACGGGATCACGAGCAGGAGGTCGATCACCCACAGGATGGCGCGGTCGATGACCTTGCCGAAGTAGGCGGCCACGGCGCCGATGACCGCGGAGAGGAACACCTGGATCGCAGCGACAGCGAACCCGATGACCAACGACTGGCGCAAACCGCGGATGGTCATTGCAAACACGTCGCGGCCGCCCTGGGTGGTCCCGAACCAGTGGTCGCTGTTGGGGCTCGTCAGGAACGACGTGTTGTCGACCTCATCGAACCCCCATCGGGTGAAGAACGGGCCGATCAGGGCCATGACCAGAATCAGGACGACCCCGACGGCCCCGACCTTGGCGCCGAGCGGGCGCCAGAACCGTCGCAGCACGAGCTGGGTCCTGGTCAGCCGTGAGGCGATGACCTCGTGCTCGACGAGTTGGTCGGCCTCGTGCTGTGGGCGATGGGCCACGTCGGTCATGGCTGTGTCCTCACGTTCTGACCCTGGGGTCGACCGCGGCGATCAGGATGTCGGACAGGGTCGCACCGGCGAGCACGCAGACGCCGGTGAAGGCTGCGGTGGCGGTGATGCCGTTGATGTCCTGGCGCTGGATCGACTGGATCAGGTATTCGCCCATGCCGTGCCAGCCGAACAGGATCTCGGTCACCGCCGCGCCGGTGAAGATCGTGGCGACGTCGAATGCGAACAGGGTGGCCATCGGGATCACGGCGTTCCGCAGCGCGTGGCGGCGGATCGCCACGCCCTTCGGGAGACCCTTGGCCCTGGCGGTGCGAACATAGTCGGCTCCCAGCGTGTCGAGCATGAGCGAGCGCTGGTAGCGGGAGTAGACGGCGATCGAGAAGATCGAGAGCGACACGGTCGGTAGTAGGAGGTGCTGGAGCCGATCCACCAGCCCGGCCCCGAAGTAGTCGCCGGCGCGGCCGGTCTCCCCGATGAACTCGAAGAACTGGGTGCCGGTGGCCTGGTTGAACTCCGTGGCCAGGATCTGCAGCACTACGGCCAGCACGAGCACCGGGGTGGAGATGAACAGCAGCGAGGTGACCGATACCACGTGATCGGCCTTCGAGTACTGGCGAACCGCCGACCAGGCGCCGACCGCAACGCCGAAGACGATTCCGACCAGCGTCCCCAGCGTCACGAGTCGGACCGACACCCACGCCCGCACCCCGACGAGGTCATTGACGCTCTCGCCGTTGGGGGTGGACCCCCAGTCCCAATCGGTCACCACCGCAGTCAGCCAGCGACCGTAGCGGATGAACGGGCTCACCTCGGGATTGATGTTGTACTCGTTGAGCGTGTTCTCGATCGCCTGCCGGTTGACGTTCGGGTTGGTGATGTCGAGGTTGGCGGTCGGGTCGAGGGAGACCGATGCAATCAGGTAGGCCAGCGAGGTGGCGACGAACAACAACAGCAGATAGTTGAGCAGCCGCCGCAACACGAACCTGAGCAACTCGTTCCTGTCCTTCCGGTGGTCGCAGCCCGATGATAATCCAATGTTGTCGTGGGCGCGTCAGTGTCCCGGCGGTGCGCCGGGCCCCCAGATGGCTTGGACGCTGCCCGCCACCTGTCGGTAGTTCCGCAGTGAGTCGATGGCCGACGACAGTGCAGTCAGGGTTGGATCGCTGCTCCGACGCAGCCGGCGGAGCGGGAACGTCCCGGCCTTCGGGAACGGCCTGACCTTGCACGTCGGCCCGAGGCCAGCGAGCTGTCTCGCCTCGTCGAGCGCGCGGTCGAGACCGCCGAGGCTGTCGACCAGGCCGAGCTCCTCGGCCTGCGACCCGGTCCAGGCCCTGCCCTTGGCTATCTCCATCGCCCGGGCTCCGTCGAGGTCCCGGCCAGTCGCCACCAGATCTACGAAGTCGCGATAGGCGAGGTCGATCGACTCGTCGAACGCTTCCCGCTCGTCCTCGGTGAACGGTGTTGACGACGACGCGAAGCTGGCTCGCCGCCCGAACTCGACCTGATCCGACGTGATGCCCAACTTGGCCCAGGCAGGACCGGTGACCAGCTTGCCGCCCACGACACCGATCGACCCGGTCACGGTTCCCGGTTGGGCCACGATGTGCGATGCGTGGCAGGCGACCCAATAGCCGCCCGACGTAGCGACGTTGCCCATCGACACCACGACCGGTGTGCCGGCCTCGATGGCCCGTTGCACCTCATGGCGGACCAATTCTGAGGCCACGCCGGTTCCGCCGTGGGAGTCGACCCGGAGCACGATCGCTTCGACCTTCGAATCGTCGACCGCCTGGCGGAGGGCACTCGACACGTCGTCGGCCCCGAAGCTGGGGCCGCGGCCCAGCGGATCGAACCGCGACGATCCCCGGTGGATGGTGCCCACACCGTGCACCAGGGCGACGACCGCTCCTCTTCTGTTCGGGCGCCCGGCCTTCTGCAGGTAGCGGTCGGCGATCAGGTGGGCGTCACCCCCGGCAGCGCGGTGGGCGTCGTCGCGGTAGCCGAGATGGTCCACGAGGCCTTCGCGGCGGGCATCGTCCGCCCGGTGGGGTGAGGTGTCGATCAGCTCGCGAACCCTGGCCTCGCTCAGACCGCGAGACCCTGCGATCCCGGCGATCACCTGCTGGAACTGATCGGCCCGCAAGGCGGTCAGCTCCTCCCGGTGGGGCTCGTTGAACCGGTCTTCGGTCATCGTGTACAGCGCCGACTTGTACTCCTCACGGTGATCGAGCTCCACCACGACACCGAGCTTCTCGAGCAGGCCGTGCACGAACCGCCCTTTGGCCAGGAGGCCGGTAATGGCTGCCTCCCCATAGGGCATCAGGTGGATCTCGGAGAAGGCGGAGGCCAGGTAGTAGTCGATCGTGGCCGGTCCGCTCTCGCCGAACGCTTCGGCGAACGCCACGGCCTTCTTGCCCGACGCTCGGAACCGTTCGAGGGCATCCCGGATCTCCTGGGCGTGACCCAGCTCGATTCGACCATTGCCAATGCGGGCGACGACGGCCTCGACGCGGTTGTCGATGGCGGCTCGGTCGAGGGCGTCGACCACATCGCGGGCGAGTAGCGCTCCGATCGTGGCGGCCTTCGAGATCGGATCGCTCCCGTGCGACTCGACCACGCCCCGGTCGAGGTCGAGCTCCAGAACCGTTCCCCGCGGGACCCGCCGGTCGAACTGTCGTGCAGCAACGAGCGCAACGAGCGCGGCGGTAGCGAGCCAAACCGCCGCCGGCCAGTGGAGCAACCACCGGACTGCGGCTGCGAGCACGACGACCCCGAGCAGTGTGGCGGCGGCGAGCCCCGCGAGTCGGATCCGGGTGACGAGCGTTCGGCTGCCGAGCTTCACCGAGAGGTCCTCCTGCTGTCGGTGCTGGTGAATGCTAGTGCGGGCAGAGGTCTCGAACGTTCGTTCGGCACCTGTGGGGGCGGTGGGCGGGCGATGCGCTATAGTCCGGGTCGGCGTCTTCCACGCCTGACCTTCGCATCGACGTCCACGCCGTCGACCTCGGAAGGCAAAGGGGACCTCGAGTGCTCGGCAGGGTCGATCGAGCTGATGTCGTGTCCGCTCACCGACGGCGAGCGTGGGTCGCGGAGGTGGCGGGGCACGGGAAAGCGATCGAGATGACCTCACAGGAGTCCTTCAAGCGCCGCATCCGCGAGCGGATGGCCAAGACCGGCGAGCGCTACGGCGCAGCGAGGCGGGCGCTCATCGACAAGGCGACCGCGCCCGACGACGGCTGGGTGTCCGACCCCGAGACGAGCGACGAGGCGGTTCGCGCCTCGACGGGACGTGGCTGGGACGAGTGGGCGGCCCTCATCGACGGCTACGAGGGACGAGCCGATGGACATGCCGCGATCGTCGCGTTCGTCGAGGGACCGGATGTCGACAGTTGGTGGGCGCAGACCGTGGCGGTCGGCTACGAGCGCATCCGTGGGCTGCGCCTTCCGTACCAGAACGCCGATGGCACCTTCACCGCCACCCGTTCCCGGACGATCGTCGTCGACGCGGCCCTGTTGCGGGCCATGCTGCTGGACGACGCCGAGCGCCGGACGTTGTTCCCGGTGTTCGAGACCGAGCTGCGCTCCCGGCCGACATCGAAGAACGTTCGGCTCTCGGTCGACGGTACGACCGTCGAGATCGCGCTGCATGAGGCAACGGATGGTCGCACGAAGGTCACGGTCGCCCACAGCCGGCTCCCTACGACCGATGCGGTGACGACCTGGAAGCAGTTCTGGACCGACTGGATCGACGCGCTCGAAGACCCGTCGGAGGCCGCGCGCTGACGTTCGAACGTCGGCTCGAGCATTCGTGGCGGTGGGCCGACTCCGTCGCTCCACAAGTTGCTTCGCCGGACACCAGTTCGAAGCATGGCGGCGTACGAAGTGGCGATACCGGACGGTCTTGGGCCTGGCCGTCAGTGCGGCCGCGTTCGGTCGGCGTTGTCGGCTCTGGTGAGCCCGTAGATGTAGCTGTCGCGCCACTCACCATCACGGAAGTGATGTCCGCGCAGCAAGCCTTCTTGCCGGAACCCGCAGCGTTCAAGTGCTCGCTGCTCGACGGTGTTCTCGACCTCGGTTCCGGCCCAGATCCGGTTTGTCGGCGTCGTGGCGAACAGATAGTCGACCAAGAGACTTTGGGCGGTCGTCCCTGCGCCTCGGCCTCGCTCGTTGGGGTCGATGAGGATTCCGATCTCCCAGGCGCCGGGGCCGGCCCGATCGGTGTCGCGCCAGTTGACCCAGCCCACCGGTCGGTCGTCATCAATCGCAGCAACGACGAGGTTGTACGGACTGGCGCCAAGCAGCCGGTCCTCGTCCCACCGACGGCGATACTCCGCCGTGGAGCCGAAGCCGGTCCACTCGAACTGTCCGCCGAATTCAGGATCCGTGGCGAACCGGTCGCACATCACCAGGTCGGACTCTTCGAAGGGTCGGAGGTGTACGTCGAGGCGGCTCACGACCACAGTGTGACAGGACCGGGTTGCTACCGGCGTGCCGACCCCCGGCCAGGCAGCCGGGCCAGGACGAACACGGAGCGTGCGGGCTCGCTGCCTATCGGTTCGACGACCACCTGGACGCCACCGTCGGTGGTGGTCCGGCGACCACGAAGTGTTGACCTGGCTGCCTGGGCAGACCCTCGACGACTGGTGGCAGCGGCCCGACCTGCTCGACAACTTGGCAAGAGCGGTCCGCCAGCTCCATGACGCCACCGCCAGGTTCGCCCCGCCGTGGCCTCAGCGTCTTGGTTGCGTGATAACGGTGCGAGTCGTGGCAACTGATTGGGCTGGACGCATCGCAGAGGCTCGAGCGCGGCAGTTGTGCCGCACTCGGGCGGTCGGCCAATGGCAGTTGGCGAGTGTTACGGACCGGGCACGCTTGGCCGTACTCGGTGTCCGCCCCGTCGACTCGCCACCGGTCCAGGATCTAGGTCCATGACCCCGCTCCAAGCGACGACGCCTTCGATCAATGAGGCATCGCTAGCGTTGGAGTGGGCACGGCTCTGCGACGGGCCGACGTGCAATCTACGGTGAGCGCTTCCCAGCCAGGTGGGACGAACTCGAAGCCACCCTCGGGATTCTTGATTTCACCGAGCATGAAGCCGGTCACTTGTCGACGGTGTTCGCCGCCCATTGGGACCACCTCCCTACCGCCGCCGACCACAACGACATCCGCTACCACCTGGTGGTTCTCACCCTGGCAGCCACGAACGAAAGCGTTGCGGTCGCGTTTTACGCCCGGGCACTCCGGCCTGATCGGGTCGTTGTCGCCTGCCCCCTTCTCGTCCGCCGGCTCTGACGCTGATCCTTCCCCGGCTGGGCCACGACGCTCAACCGCCGTAGTGGACCCTGGACTGCCTGACCGGTAGCGAGACCGCTGAACGTGCGATGAGCCTGCCCCGGTCGACGACGGCCTGGACGTCACTCTCGGTGACCGAGGACGCCAGCCCGCCGGTGATATGTCGTGCGGATGAAGTGGTTCGATGTAGAGCTTGAGCGGTCAGTTGTTTGGGCCTCCTCGCTCGATTGTCCCTCTGGTCCGGGTGGACACTGAGGGTCTCTACACAAGCGAGTGACGAGGAGGCCCGTGATGGCATCGTACGTTGGAATTGATTTGCATCGCCGCCGGTCGGTGATCGTGGCGTTGAATGAGGCGGGTGACCGGGTGTGGTCGTCCCGGATCGAGAACTCGAGGTTCAATCTCGAGATGGAGCTGAGGTCGATCGAGGCCGTGGTGGAGAGCCCGGTTCATGTCGTGATCGAGGCCACGTGGGGCTGGTATTGGGCGGCTGACGTGGTCGAGGAGGTGGGCGCTGAGTTGCATCTCGCTCACCCGTTGGCGATCAAGGGCTATGAGAACCGGCGGGTGAAGACCGACTGGTTGGACGCTGAGTTGTTGGCCGATCTGTTGCGGATGGGGCGACTTCCTGAGGCGTGGATTGCTCCTCGGGAGGTTCGGGAGCTACGGGAACTGGTTCGCTATCGCCGCAAGCTGGCGCAGCTCCAGACGGGATTGAAGGCCCAGGTTCATCAGACCCTGGGCAAGGAGGGAGCGATCCCGGCCACCAAGACGATCTGGTACTCGGGTGGGCAACGATGGCTCGACGAACTCCAGATGGCCGACGCTTACACCAACCGGGTCGAGTCCCTCCGGGATCTCCTCGAGCTCTACGGGCGGGAGATCTCGTCGCTGGACAGGTTGATCCACCGCACGATCATGGCCAACGACGACTGGCGTGACGGGTACGAGGCGATCCAGGCCATCGGTGGTGTCGGTCGGGTCCTGGCTGCGGTGTTCGTGGCCGAGATCGGCGACGTTGGTCGGTTCCCAAACCCGAGAACGGTGGCGTCGTGGGCCGGGTTGACTCCGAATCATCGGGAGTCGGATGTGAAGGTCCGGCGGGGCAAGATCACCAAACAGGGCCCGGTTCTGGTCCGGTGGGCTGCGATCGAGGCGGTGACGGGAAGTCATTGCGAGTCACGGCTCAAGGCCACCAAGCGGCGCATCAGCGAACGGCGGGGGATCAGCATCGGCAAGGTCGCCGCCGCACGAGAGCTTCTCGCTCTGGTTTTCTATGGACTGCGCGACGCCGAGATTCGTTGCCTCCAAGATCGTCATCAGCCGACGGCTGCGTGATGAGTTCGGGCGCGGCCAGCCAGCGATCTCGTCCTTAACGGCATACGACCCCTCGACCCCCGGGGGCGATCGTCACTAAGTGAGTCAGACCTGACTGGTCGCGGCCGCACCCGCTCCATGCCCACACCCCGCTGCTGGGCGAAGGAATGCCTATCGCACCCGAACGAACGGGCTGCGCGTTTCTCACCACGAGAACTGGAGCAGGTCGACCCGCACCCCACCAACCCGAGGAACACTCGCCTGGAACCTGCCGCTCAACCCGATGGTCATCGCCTCGATGTCGAGGATGAGGCGGTACTCGCCGGCGTCAAGGGCCTCCGCTTGCGCTTCGGTCCCTTCGGGACAGCCACGGGCTGCCCTTGACCCCAGCTCCGCTCCACCGACAACTAGCCGCACCTACGAGCCGATGACCAACCCTGCGCCGACCACAAGCCGTCGGCGCTACCAGCGCGCCCCCGACTCCGGGACTCCGTCCCGGATTGCCCGACCACTCAGCAACCACGCCTGTTGACGGGAACAAGCTCTACAGGTATGCCGTTACCGCGCTGTGGCGGAGCGGCGAGCGCCTTCAGCTTCCTAAACCCATCCCGTAAACGGGAACGCCCTGGTCGTCTCGACCCATCTCGTGCAGCGACTCGAGAAAGCGGTGTTGAAAGTCCTCGGTTGCTGCAATTGACTGCGCTACCGTCGCCATGATTTCCGCCACCGTTGGAGACTCCAAGATCGGGCTCGTCCAACCATCCCCGTTACCGAAGTAGTCGCTGCCAGGATTGTGCAGCCTGCAGCCTCCTTCGATGACAACATCATTCAGTCCCAGCCTCTCGTACCAAAAACAGGAGTCGACAGCCGGATAGAATAGAAACTGGTTCTCTCGGTCAGAGAAATATCGACGACGTTCTCGTCTTCGACCCATTCTGGCTCGGAGGGCTGAGATTGGTTCACTTAGCCTGATCCCGGTGGTGAATGCGCCGAGCGACCAAATCAGAGCGGCCCCGTGTCGACCTTCCGCCCCAATATCGTCGACGTGCCGCAACCACTCCTCGGTCATTGTCGACCGCAGCCGAGTTGGCAACAAGAGAGACGCCGTGGTTATGACCTTTCGTGCAAGCCACGTGCCGTGAGCGTGGAGCTCGTTGGCGGAGATGCTGAGAATCACCGCAAGAATGAGTGCACCAACGGTGATCACTGGGCACCGCCTGGCAACCATCGCCATATTTCTGGAGGAGCGTCAGCAACCGCAGCACGAGCTAGATCAATGCCGCTGTCGGACAACTTGTAGTAGCGACGTCGCGGCCGACCCTCTGTACTGGGATCTGCGTCCTCCCAGCGACCGGTGAGCCAGCCCGCTTCTTCCAGCCGTGCGAGAATCGGATATATCGAACCACTCTTCAACCCGGACTGCCGGGCCAAGTCCAAGCCATACCATTCGGCTAGCGGGTCAGAAGTCAGGAGCTGAAGAACCACGCGCGCAGGCGTGCTGATCCGTTTGAGCGGCTGAGCCATGATCTTATTCTACATAGGGGGTTCAGGCAGGTGGTGGATAGTCACTCGACCATCGGATGTGGAGTCCAAGAAGACCCAAAGGCACGGCCTGCAAAGCTCGTCGGTAGTGTCGGACGCCTTGGCGCGGGTGTCCCTCGTCCTCAACTGGCATGGCCGCGTTGAGTAGGCCTCACCCTCACCGCCGTCCCCGGGGCCGACGTCTACTCGCACATCGTCGGTGATGTAGCCAGCCAAGCCGTCTGAACACGTCGCATCAGTTCCGAGCGGGCGGACCTGGCCAAACTCCTTCCTCGGGAACCGGGTCGGCATCCCCGGCAGAAAATTCCCGGCCAGCCGCGCTTCGTTCGCGACGATGCTGGATGCTCGGAGCGATCGACAAAACGACCGCCTATGGTGCGCCGGCGATCTCGAGGGCTGGAGCGCTCGGCAACGAGACCACGGACGGTGATCTGAGCATCGATGTGGCGACGCAGCACTCTCCGTGGGATCGGGACAACGGCCGCCGTGATGTCGAGCGCTCTGGTCGTGATGCCGCACTGTTGTGGTCCGAGGGCTTCGCAAGCCGACAGCTATCGAGCGGGCTCGGTATGAAGGTCCTCGGGGGTTTCCGATGGCAGCCGGTCGGCTATAGGGCTATTGTTCGGAACTGACAGTCAAAGGCAGGGGGATAGAGATATGACCTCTTTGGAGGGACTGGACCAGCCGGAGTTCGAGCAGCTACAGCGGGAATTGCTCTCCCACGTTCGCACTCAGGCCGGAGGAGAGAACTTCACAGGCGATTCTGCAATTGACTTAGTCTTTGAGATCCAGCGCGCTGCCCAAAGGATGATCGAAGATGAGAGGGTCACACCGACTGACTTGGATGACGCAAAGCAAGCCACCTCGGCTCTGTTAGATCGGATGAGAGTCGAGCGCATTGATCTCGATCTCGCAGAGTTCCACGAGGTGACCGTCGCACGAGCGATTAGTTTCCTTTGTCCAGGTTTTTGGCCATTCTGCTAGAGCCGGAAAGGACTATCGTTCCGTGATACAGAATCCACCTGTTTCCACCAAGCTCAAGGCGTTTGATTTCGCTCAGGATGTCGTCAAACAGTTGATTACTCTTGCTACCGGCATCATCGTTATCACGATCACCTTCCTAACTGAGGTGTTTAGCGATACCGAAGGCGTCGGCTGGCTGCAGATCGCCTGGGGTCTATACTTCTTGTCAATACCGTTTGGAATTGCTTCTCTCATGAACATGACCGGCAATCTCAACAGTGATAATCCAGATATCGGAAAAGCTTCAATTCGAACTTTCGCCGGTCTTCAGATTGTCATCTTTATGGCCGGGCTGGCCTGTACTGGCATTTTCGGTATCCGGGCTACCTAACTCTTCTGCCGGCCGGTTTGTTAGCGGCTGGTTCGGCGACACGTTTCACGAGAGCCTGCCAACAGGACTGTGTCGGATCGCGACTGAGAGATCCGCTACGACTCAGACTTCACAACGGACCAGGATGTGTGAAGCGGCAGCCTTGCCTCTTCGACTTTTCCGACGATTGCTAACAGGCGTTCGTGGCACGTTGGGTGCCCCCTGCTGGTTGGAACCTGCCACCGCTCGGCTCGCTCGGAAACTGGCCGTTTGTCAGCGGCTCGACCGTCCGAGTACGCGATCACCGACGGTGAGACCGGGCGTTCTCGGTCTCGGTTCGACGATCGTCCGGTCGTCACCCCTCGATGGGCGGCGCCCGTCATCCGAAGCATCGCAAGGCGCTCGGCACGTGCCGTTGAAAGGGGGCGATGTCGAGCGCGCTCTCCGTCACTGGGGGGTCCACGCCGGAGGATCGGGTTCGCCTCGCCAGAATCTCATCCGCCGCCTTGCCTCCACGGCGAAGCGCTGAACGTCACGGCCCTTCACGATCATGTTCACGGTCGGAGCGAGCAGCCGGACCTCGGCCAACTCCATGGCAAGCGGGTAGGCAGCGAACGTCTCTCCATAGCCGTCGGCGAACGCTCTGTAGCCGCTGGATCGGCCGCCCCAACGAGCTGCCCACGTCAGCAACGCGGCGTGGTCCCACTGAGGTGGTCCGAGACAGATCGTGTCCCAATCGACGATGAACGCCCGCCCGTCTCGCATGAGAACGTTCCCTGGATGGACATCACCGTGGCAGACCACATGATCGGGAGCAGCCCGGCACCGTTCTCCCCACGAACGCAATCGGTCGGCCTGCGTTTCGAGCAGGTCGATGTCCTCATCAGGCACGACCCGAGCCTCTCGGGCCAGGGTCAGGTTTCGACCGATATCGAGCCAGCTGGCTCGTCACACCATGGAAGGTCGAACGCAGCGACGCGGGCAGAATCTGTCTCGTGCAGAGCCCAGGTGTCGGCCAACATCGACGTCCGACCGGGTCACCCTGACCACGATGTCGTCGACGACGTCGACGTGATTTGCGCCACTCCGAAGTAGACGGGGCTCTACCGACGGCCGACCGTGAAGCTCGGCGATCTCCCGCACAGCGGGACCAACTCCACGATCTCCCACCCGTCCAAGTTACGAGCCTCTGCTATCGCTGCCCCGGTCCGGGGAGTGTGGTGGAGCTGGGGGGAATCGAACCCCCGTCCGTCGAGGAGTCACTGCCTGCGCTACGACTATTCCCGTGGTATCGGCTGTATCGACTGCCGCAGCGCCGGGTCGCTGACATGCCGCCCGGTCTTTCCCGGGAGTCAGCGGTCTTTGCCGGCTGTCAGCGGTCTCTCCCGCCGTCCATCGCTGCTTCTGTTGCCGGGCTGCAGCGATCAGACCCCGCGTGGCCTCACGGCTCGCGATGTTCCTCTAGCTACCTGAGTTATCAGGCGGCGAGAGCGAAGCTGTCCTTATCGGCGCTTCTGTTGAGCCCCGTTTAACGAGTCTGAGCAACTCGAGTCGCACCTACAGCTTCTCGTCTCGACGTCGAAACCGATCAGCCCCGAGTCGAGGAGTCACCATCGGTGATGTCCTCAGCATCCGTGTCAAGTAGCTCGACCGTCGAAACGGCCGGTCTACCAGTCTAGCTCGCCCTGGCCGGGGTCGTCTCGGTGCTTTCTCAGCGCGAGCGCTCGGCCAGCTCCCGGCGGGCTTCCCGATCGGCGTCGCGCTTGGCGATCAGTTGGCGCTTGTCGACCGTCTTGCGGCCGCGTCCGAGCCCCAGTTCCAACTTCGCACGGCCATCCTTGAAGTACAGCGCCATCGGCACGAGCGTCAGGTGGTCCTGCTCGGTGCGGGAGTAGAGCCGGTCGAGCTCGTAGCGATGCATCAGCAGCTTCCGCTTGCGGGTCGCATCGGCCGGCACGTGGGTTGACGCCCGGGAGTACGGGGCGATGTGGAGCGCGACGAGCCACAGCTCACCGTCCTCGAAGCGGGCATAGGCGTCGCCGATCGTCACGTTCGACTCCCGCAGCGACTTGACCTCACTGCCCCGCAGCTGGATCCCAGCCTCGAAGGTCTCGGTGATCTCGTAGTTCCGCCGCGCGTTCTTGTTGGTGGCGACCATCTTCACGCCCATCGGCACCAGGATACGAGCCGACGCCGCTGGCCCAGTAGGGTTCGCGCTGTGTTGCAACTACGCCGTGAGCACTGGCTGCAGATGTTGGCGACCGCCTGGGATGCCTACCCGCTCGAGGGCTGCGGCCTCCTGCTGGGGCGGAGCCCGTCGGCCGGACGCGGGGTCGAGCGCTTCGTTCGGGTCAGGAACGAGGCCGAGTCGAGTCGGATCTATCGGCTCGACGGCCGGGAGTACGCCGCAGCGGCGATCCAGGCCGACAACGACGGCTTGGACCTCGTGGGGGTCATGCACTCCCACACCCACACCGCCGCCTACCCGTCGCCGACCGACGTGGCCGAGGCGTCCAAACCGCTCATCCCCCCGGATTGGCACTGGGTGATCGTGTCCCTGGCCTGGGGTTACCCCGAGCTGCGGAGCTTCAGGATCGTCGACGGCGGAATAGCCGAGGAACCCGTGGAGTTGACAGAATAGAATCCTTACTTGTCTACTCAACTATGTCGGCTTTACGTCAGCGGCCGATCGAAAGAGGTCTCCCGTGGCAACCGTCAGTGTTCGACTCCCCACCGTGCTCCGTCCCGCCGCCAACGGCCAGTCGGCCGTCGAGGCCAAGGGCGCCAGCGTGGGCGACGTCGTCAGCTCCCTGATCGCCGACTACCCGGATCTCGCCGAGAACCTCGTCGACAATGACGGCGGCATCCGGAAGTTCGTCAACGTCTACGTGAACGACGAAGACATCCGGTTCATCCAGAAGCTCGAGACGCCGGTCGCTGACGGCGACGAGGTGGCGATCCTCCCTGCGGTCGCCGGCGGCTGAGGCGGACGAGGCGGACGACGATGGCAGTGGTCGATTCCATTCTCGATCTCGTCGGCGACACCCCCGTCGTCGACGTGAGCCAGCTCAGCCCGAACCCGCGGGTCCGGATCCTGGCCAAGCTGGAGAGCCAGAACCCGGCCGGCTCGGTGAAGGACCGGATCGCCCTGGCGATGATCCGGGCCGCCGAGGAGGACGGCACGCTCCAGCCCGGGGCGACGATCATCGAACCGTCGTCGGGCAACACCGGTATCGCCCTCGCGATGATGTGCCGGATCGCTGGGTACCACCTGAAGATCGTGCTGCCCGAGAGCGTCACCGTCGAACGGCGGCAGGCGCTCGAGTCGTTCGGTGCCGAGATCATCGACTCGCCCGGCCCCGAGGGCTCCAACGGCGCGGTCAGGCTCGCACAACGCCTCGCCGACGAGCATCCGGAGTGGGTGTTCCTCTACCAATACGGCAACGAGGCCAACCCCAACGCCCACCTCGCCACGACCGGCCCGGAGATCCTCCGCGACGTGCCCGAGATCACCCACTTCGTGGCCGGCCTCGGCACGAGCGGGACGCTCATGGGTGTCGGCACCTACCTGAAGGAGGAGAAGCCGGAGGTCGAGGTGCACGCCGTGGAGCCGCCCAGCGGCGAGCGGGTCGAGGGGCTCCGAAGCCTCGATGATGGCTACCTCCCGCCGGTGTTCGAGAAGTGGGGCGGCATGGATCTCCTCGATGGGAAGCGCATCGTCCGACCGCTCGAATCGCTGCAGTGGACGCGCCGGCTCGTGGCCGAGACCGGCATCTTCGCTGGCCCGAGCAGTGGGGCGGCGCTCGCCGGCGCAGCCAAGCTGGCGGAACGGATCGAGGAGGGCGTGATCGTCTTCGTGGTCTGCGACGGTGGCTGGAAGTACCTGTCGACCGGTGCCTACACCGGTGATCTCGACGAGACGGCCGACGCGCTGAGCGAGATCGTCTATTTCTGACGTCGCTCCGCTGGCCCCCTAGCGCGGTGCCGGTGGGCGACGGGTGGTGAGCCGCCGGCGAGCCCACCACCCGAGCGCCGCCGTGGCTTCGTCGCGCTCGGCCTCCAACTCCACGATGCGGGTGAGCAGGATCGACCGCTCCACCCGCTCCTGCTCGATCTGCTTGCGGACCTCGTCGGCCCTCGCCTCGGCCACTGCGCAATCCCGCTCGATCAGGGCCTGCTCACGGCGGGCTTCGTCGAGTTGCTGTTCGGCGTCGGCGCGGGCGAACCGCTCAGCTTCGAGCTCGGCCGCGAGGGTCTGCACCCGGTGATTCAGGTCGCGTGACTCGGCTCGAGCCGCGGTCGCCTGGGTCTTGGCCAGAACGACCGCCGCGTTCGCCGCGAGGGTCTCCTTGACGTAGTTGTCGAGCTGATCCGGTCGTGGGGAGTCAGCAAGCACGTCACCGTTGGCGACGACGTCAACGCCGAGAGAGATCGGCATGCGATCGAGGTCGAGTTGGTTCGCGTTGTCCACAAATGCGATCGTAGATCCAATGCCGATAACGAACGGGTGAGCTAGGTAACGATTCTCCCAATTGTCACGACTTTGCTGCCGCGTCATTGATCGACACCGAGTTGCTTGGCATCAGACTGCTTGGCCTCGGGTCGACAGGGCGTCCGGCGCGACCGGAGCCGCCCATCGACACGAACGCCGATCGACGGCTCCGGTCGCCATGCTGATCATCACCCAGAACGCTTGCTTCACGACCGACATCAGGTGATGACTGCACCGTACGGGTCGCCCGCGTCGTCCCGCCAGCGATCGGGTGCATCCGCCCCGCTGCGTGGTCCTTCTAGCCTGTCACGGTGGCAGATCGGCCGATCGGCATGTTCGACAGTGGATTCGGCGGGTTGACAGTGGCCAGGGCCACGATCGACCTGCTCCCCGACGAGCACCTCGTCTATCTCGGTGACACGGCCCGCTATCCGTACGGGCCGAGGCCACAGGACGAGGTTCGGGCCTTCGCCCTGCAGATCGCCGAGCACCTCGTCGCCAACCATGACGTCAAGGTGCTGGTCGTGGCCTGCAACACCGCCACCGCGGCCGCGCTCGACGACCTCGATCGGCTTCTCGACATCCCCGTCGTCGGTGTGGTCGATGCCGGCGTACGGGCGCTGCTCGACGCGACCACCACCGGTCGAGTCGGTGTGATCGGCACCGTCGGAACCATCGAATCCGGTGCGTACCAACGGGCGATATCGGCGATTGACCCTTCGGTGGAAATGACGTGTTGTGCCTGTCCCGGACTCGTTGAATTCGTGGAAAGAGGAACGACAAGCGGGCCCGAGGTTCGCCTCCTTGCAACCCGCCTGTTGGCTCCTGTTGTCGAAGCCGGCGTCGACGCGCTCCTTCTCGGGTGCACCCACTACCCCTACCTGGCTCGGGTGCTGTCCGACGTGGTCGGGCCCGAGGTCGTGCTGGTCTCCTCGGCTGACGAGACCGCGTTCGCGCTCGCCAGGATGCTCGACGAGCGCGGTCTCCGCCGCCGTCCGCTCGGCCCCGTCACGGAGAACGGCCGATCGGGAACACAGCACTTCGTCTCATCTGGCGATATACGTGCATTCACCGCGCTCGGTAGCCGGCTGCTGGGCCCCGAGCTCGTCGACGCCGAGCTGTGGGCGCCCGACCGCAGCCCCGCCTGAGCCGAGCGCGCAACCCGAACCGACCAGTGGTGGACCGGGCAGAGCCCCACCGAGGAGCAACGAGACAATGCGACCAGATGGACGATCGAACGACCAGCTCCGGCCGGTCTCCTTCGAGCGGGACTTCACCGACATGGCCGACGGCTCGGTGCTCGTCGGTTTCGGCCGAACCCGGGTGCTGTGCACCGCCTCGATCGATGACGACGTGCCCCGCTGGATGCGCAACACCGGCAAGGGCTGGGTCACCGCCGAGTACTCGATGCTTCCCGGATCGAGCCCGGAGCGGATCCGGCGCCGCACGTCGGGTCGGGACCAGGAGATCCAGCGGCTGATCGGTCGGAGTCTCCGGGCCGTGTGCGACATGGTGGCGCTGGGGGAGCGGAGCATCAACGTGGACTGCGACGTGCTCCAGGCTGATGGCGGCACCCGCACGGCGTCGATCTGCGGTGGCTACGTCGCCCTCCACGACGCGCTGACCCGGCTGGTCATGGCCGGCGAGCTCGACACCCACCCGCTCACCGACGAGTGCGCAGCGGTGAGCGTGGGGATCATCGATGGCGAGTGCCGGCTCGACCTGCCCTACGCCGAGGACGCAGGCGCCGAAGTGGACATGAACGTGGTGATGACTGGGTCGGGCGGGTTCGTGGAGGTGCAGGGAACCGCGGAGGGGGCCGTGTTCGCCCGCGACCAGCTCAACACGTTGCTCGACCTCGCCTCGACCGGAATCGGCGAGATCGTGAAAGCGCAGCGGGAGGCGCTGGCGACGCCGCCCGTCGAGCGTCCGGCCCGGTGACCGACAGCGAGGAGAGCGGCCCCGAACGCCGGAGCCTGGTTCTCGCCACCGGCAACCCCGACAAGGTGGTCGAGCTCCGGGCACTCCTCGGGGATCGCTACGACGTGCAGCCGAGGCCGGCCGACCTGCCGGACACCGTGGAGGACGGCGACACCCTCGAAGCGAACGCGTTGAAGAAGGCCCGCGAGGTGGCCGCCAGCACCAACGCCCTGTCGGTCGCCGACGACACCGGCCTGTTCGTTGCGGCCCTCGACGGTCGGCCCGGCGTACGGACCGGCCGCTTCGCCGGGGAGAACGCCACCTACGCCCAGAACGTCGACAAGCTCCTGGCCGAGTTGGCCGGTCTCGACGGTCTCGAGGCGCGGGCCGCCGACTTCCGCACCGTGATCGCCGCCCGCTGGCCCGACGGGAGCGAGCTGACGGTGGAGGGCCGGGTCGGCGGGTGGATCCCCCCGGAGCGCCGCGGCGACGGCGGCTTCGGCTACGACCCCGTCTTCGTACCGACCGAGGGCGACGGTCGCTCGTTCGCCGAGATGACCGCCGACGAGAAGAACGCCTTGAGCCACCGCGCCCGCGCCATCGACGCCCTCCTCCAGGCCCTCGCCTGACGGGCCTCGTCGCCACCTCCGCGCACACCGGTGTCAGACACCGGCGTGCGGCGTCGATCGCCGCCGGTCCCGGGGCGCGCACGATGTGTCTGGCACCGGTGTGCGGGGGTGGGGCATCGTTGGCGGTGTGACGGGATCGGGGAGAACCGAGCGGATCATCGACGAGGTCGAGGCGGCCAGTTGGGTCGAGGACGGCATGACGATCGCTGTGGGGGACCCGGCGCCGATGGCCACGGTGCGCCAGTTGGTGCGTCGAGGGGTACGCGATCTGACGGTGGTCGGCTCCGGGCTCGCGCTCGACATCCTGATCGCCGGGGGTTGCGTGGCCAGGACGATGGCCTACTACGCGGGGATGGCCGGGGTGCCGATCGCCCCGGCGTTCCGGGCTTCGGCCGAAGCCGGGGAGATCGAGGTCTGGGAGTGCGAGGAGGGCGTGCTCACCGCCGGCCTCCGGGCCGGCGCCCAGGGACTCCCGTTCCTCCCCTGGCGGGGCGGCGTCGGCACGTCGCTCCCGGAGGTCAACCCCGATCTGCAGGTGATCGAGGATCCGATCCGGGGCGAGACCCTGCTCGCGGTCCCGGCGATCGAGCCCCAGGTCGCACTCCTCCACGCAGCGGAGTCCGACCCGTACGGAAACGTGCGGCACATCGGCGGGCCGGGCTGGCTCGACCTGTTCCTCTACCGGGCGGCCGACCGGACGGTGGTGCAGGTGGAGCGGATCGTGCCGAACACCCAGGTCCGGGCCGATCCGGCCGCCACCACGATCGCCGGCGTCGACGCCGTGGTGCGAGCACCGTTCGGCGCCCACCCGTTCTACAGCCGAGGTCACTACGTCCAGGACGACGAGGCCACGGCCGCCTACCTGGATGCTGCGAGCGCCGCTTCCGGCGCAGGACGGACCGCGCTCGACGACTGGCTCCGCCGAACCTGCGTCGAACCGGAGACCCACGTCGACTACCTGGAGCTCGTCGGGGTGAAGCGACTGCTCGCCCTCCACGAGTACTGAGCGGGATCGGAGCGACGGGTGGTGCAGGGAGTGCGACGAGAGCGACGAGAGCGACGACCGGGTGAGGAGCAGGGAGGCGGGAGGTGACGACGGTGGACAGCCACGACGAGCGACCTGACGGTGCCGAGCCGACGAGACACGAGATCATGGCCGCATTCCTGGCCAACGACCTCGACGATGGCGAGATCCTCCAGATCGGGGCGGCGATGCCGGTGCCCGAGGTGGCGGTGAGGCTCGCCCAGTTCACCCACGGCCCGAACATGGAGCTCATCTTCATCGGGGCCAGGATGAACGCCGCCCACCTCGACGTGCTCCCCACGCCCGAGTTCGGTTGGGATCACCGGGTGGTGCGGTGGGCCGAGAGCTACAGCGACACCGGTCACCGGTTCGATCGGCTGAAGGACTGGCACCGGCGGGTCTTCTTCATCGGCGGCGTCCAGGTCGACGTGCACGGCAACACGAACCTCATAGGCGTCGGTGATGACCATCGCCGCCTGCGGCTCCGAGGCCCCGGCTCGGTCGGCACCTCGACCCTCAGCGCCCACGTCGGCCGGTACTACATCGTGATCAACTCGCACGTGGCCCGCACGTTCGTGGAGCGCTGCGACTTCGTCAGCGCCGTGGGCTGGGGTGACGGCGGCGCCGATGCCCGCCGGAAGCTCGGACTCCCGGGCGGCGGCCCGAAGTACTGCGTGACCCCGCTGTGCATCCTCGACTTCACCGAGGACACCAAGCGGCTCCGCCTCCGCTCGCTGCACCCCGGGGTGACGGTGGACGACGTCGTCGACAACACGGGCTGCGAGCTCGTGATCCCCGACGACGTGCCGAGCACGCCCCTCCCCTCGGCCGAGGAACTGCACATCATCCGTACCCGGGCCGACCTCCGGGGGGCGCTCCGAGCATGATCGTGGTGCCCACCGAAGATGTCTGATCACCCGCCGCCACCACCACCAGGCGCGCTACCGCCACCGCCGTCGCCCGATGCGGCGATACCGAGCTACCCCGGCGACAAGTGGGAGTACCGCGTGCTGACCTTCGGGACGAACAGCAGGGTTGCGCTGCAGCGGGAGCTGAACAACCTCGGCGCCCACGGATGGGAGGTGGTCGGCTTCGCCGCAGCGGATCGGACGCTCGGGCTCAACTCGTTGGAGGTCCTGCTGAAGCGGAAGGTCCTGCCGGGCTTCCAGTCCGGTCGGTAGGTGCGGACGGGGGGACTCGAACCCCCACACCCTCTCGGGTACCAGGACCTAAACCTGGCGCGTCTTCCAGTTCCGCCACGTCCGCAGATCCGGGCTCGACCGGTCCACCGTACCCGAGGGGTCGACGGTAGCCTAGGAGGTTATGACAAGCCCTGGCTCACCGTCCGCCGAGATGCCCGCCACCGGTTTCGGGTTCGACATCTACCAGCAGCTCCTGAACGAACGCATCATCTTCCTCGGCCAGCAGGTCGACGACAAGATCGCGAACTCGATCGCGGCCCAGATGCTCTACCTGGCCGGCGAGAATCCCGACAAGGACATCTGGCTGTACATCAACAGCCCCGGCGGTTCGGTGACCGCAGGCATGGCGATCTACGACACGATGCAGTTCGTGAAGCCGGAGGTGGCCACCGTGTGCCTGGGTCTCGGTGCGTCGATGGGTCAGTTCCTCCTCACCGCCGGCGCCGCCGGCAAGCGCTACGCACTGCCCCACTCGCGGATCCTGATGCACCAGCCGAGCGCCGGGGTGCAGGGCCAGGCGGCTGACATCGCGATCCAGGCCGAGAACCTGATCAAGATCAAGCGGGAGATGGCCGAGCTGATCGCCGAGCACTCCGGTCAGGATGTCGAACAGATCATCGCCGACTCCGATCGCGACCGTTGGTTCAGCGCCGAGGAGGCGAAGGACTACGGCCTGCTCGACCACGTCATCTCCCGGGCCGGCGAGCTCGCCCAGGACTAGCCCAGCAGCGCTTCAGGCGGGAGACGGCCCCGAGGCCCGGTCGGCCCACGCCTTCTCGGCCAGCGTTCGCAGCTCGCTGGTCGCCGCCGCCAGTCCGCCCTCGTGGCGGTACAGCGCAGAGCCGGAGATGAACACGTTGGCGCCGGCGTCGGCCGCGCCGACGATCGTCGACGCGCCGATCCCGCCGTCGACCTCGAGGTCGATCCAGCGGTCGGCGGTGTCGAGCAGCGCCCGGGCCGCGGCGATCTTCGGCTCCATGGTGGCGATGTACGCCTGACCGCCGAAGCCGGGGTTGACGGTCATCACCAGCAGCATGTCGCAGAGGTCGAGCACCGACGCGACGGTCTCCAGCGGTGTGTGCGGGTTGAGCGCCACCGCAGGGGAGGCCCCCAGGTCCCGGATGCTGGCCAGGGTGCGGTGGAGGTGTCGGCACGTCTCGGCGTGGACGATGATCGTCTCACAGCCGGCGTCGACGAACCGGGGGATCAGGTGATCCGGCTCCTCGATCATCAGGTGGGCCTCGAACGGCACCGACACCCGAGGCCGCACCGATCCGATCACGTCGGGCCCGAAGGTGAGGTTCGGGACGAACCGGCCGTCCATGACGTCGAACTGGATCCGGTCGACGCCGGCGGCCTCCAGGTCGGCGCACTCGTCGCCGAGCTTCGCGAAATCGGCGGGGAGCACCGACGGCACGATGAGGATGTTGGGGATGACCGGCTCGCTGGGGACCATAGCCTCATCATGATGCCAGAGCTCGAGGTCGAACTGGACCGGATCGCCACCGGCGGCGCCGCGCTCGGCCGCAACGCCGAGGGCAAGGTGGTGTTCGTCACCGGTGCGCTACCGGGCGAGCGGGTGCTGGCAACGGTCGTGGCCGACCACCGCTCTCGCGTCGAGGCCGACCTCGCCCGGGTGGAACGCGCCGTCGACGGCCGGCGGGAGCCGCCCTGCCCGCACGTGCCGGTGGGCTGCGGCGGTTGCGACTGGCAGCACGCAGAGCCCACGCTCCAGCGGGAGCTTCGCCGGGCCATCGTCGTCGACTGTCTCGCCCGCCTCGCCCACCTCGACGACGTCGAGGTGCGCCTCGGCCCCCCGCTCGACCCGGTCGGCTACCGGACCACGGTACGGCTCGCCACCGGCGACGGGCAGGTCGGGTTCCGGTCGGCCCGGTCGCACCGGGTCGTTCCCGTCGACTCGTGCCTCGTCGCCCACCCACTCGTCGACGACGTGATCCGCACCGGCCGGTTCGGAGCTGCCACCGAGGTCACCATCCGGGTCGGGGCCCGGACGGGCGAACGGTTGGTGGTCGTTGCGCCGACGGCCGATGGTGCAGAACTCCCGGCCGACGTCGTGGTGGTCGGCGAGGACGAGCTCGCCGCAGGTGCTGCGGTGGGCCATCACGAGGCGATCGGAGGTCGGCGGCTGCGGATCTCGGCCCGCTCGTTCTTCCAGTGCCGACCCGATGGTGCCGAGGTGCTCGTCGACCTCGTGGCCGATGCGCTGGGCCGGCCCGCCGCGAGCGGTCCCAGCGGTGCGGCGGTGACCCTGCTCGATGCCTACTGCGGGGTGGGGTTGTTCGGTGTCGGCCTGGCCGCCCGCAGCGGGGTGGATCCCGATCGTCCCTCGTTCGACCGCGTCATCGGCGTCGAGTCGAATCGGTCGGCCGCCGCGGACGCCACCCACAACTACGCCGCCCATCTGACCCCGAGCGGTGTCGACACCGCCGTCGTCGCATCCAGGATGGAGCGCTGGCGCCCGGAGCCGGTGTCGGCAGTGGTCGCCGACCCGTCCCGAGCCGGCCTGGGGAAGGCGGTCAGCAAGCGACTCGCCGCAACCGGCGCCCCCACGATCGTGCTGGTGAGCTGCGACCCCGCGTCGCTCGCCCGCGACGCCGTCCTCCTCGGTGAGCACGGCTATCGGCTCGATGGCGTGACGGTGCTCGACCTGTTCGGCAACACCTCACACGTCGAGACCGTCAGCCGGTTCGTGCGGGGATGAGCGCCACCGCCGGCTCCGACCGACCGGGCGCACCGTTGGCGGCCGGCGCAATCGAAGCGCTCTTCGTCGACACCCCGCTGGCCGGGCGGGTGCGGGCGTTCGAGTTGTGGGGCCGCGGCGACGAGGCCGCCATCGCCCCGACCGAGGCGGCGGTGGTGGCCAATGCGGTCGAGAACCGGCGCAGCCAGTTCGCAGCCGGCCGCCAGTGCGCCCACCGGGCGATTGCCGAGCTCACGACCACCGCGACCGCCGGCGACCGTCCGACACCGGGCGGTCCGATCGTGGCCGGTCCGATCGTGGACCGGCCGATACTGCCCGACGACGGGCGGGCACCCCAATGGCCGCCGGGCGTCGTGGGGTCGATCTCCCACACCGAGGGCTATGCCGTGGCCGCCGTGGCCGCCGGCGACGCCACCGACGAGACTTCGCCAACGCTCGGTGTCGACGCCGAACGACTCGGGCGGGTCACCGACGAGCTCCACGAGCGGCTGTTCGTGTCGGGTGAGCGTGCCTGGCTCGACGGGATCGAGTCGCCCGTCGCCAGGGATGCGGCGACGACGCTCGCCTTCGGGGCCAAGGAGGCGTTCTACAAAGCGCAGTACCCGGTGACCGGGGCCTGGGTGGGGTTCCACGACGTGGAGCTGCGGCCCGACCCCGCCGATCCGCAGCTCCTGGTGCTGCAGCCCGCGACCGATCTCGCCGCGCTCAGCCGATTCGCATGGCCCGTGTTCGCCCGGGGCACGATTCGTCGATCCGTATCGATCGTGGCGGTGGTGGCGACACGGGCCTGAGACCCTCCCGCCAGCGATCGGCGCTCACGGGTTGTCGACGTCTCCGGCGATCGGCGCTCATGGGGTGGTCGACGTCACGTTCCAGGCGGGCGAGCGGCCCTCCGACACCGTCACGAACGCCGAGCTGTCGGCATCGAGGAACGCGACCGCCTCGCCCTGCTCCTCCGTGATCGTCGGCGCCTCGCACGGCGTCGAGGCGAGCGCCTGGGCCACGGTCTCGCCGTCCCGGCGCTCGAAGAGCCAGACGGTGGCGTAGGTCCTGATGGCCACGAGCCGCCCATCGGCTCGAACATCGGCCGCGGTGGCCACGCCCTCCAGGCCGAGCCGGGTGAAGATCGCGTCCTCGGGCGGGATCGCGGTGGCCACGGTCGCCAGCTCGTCGAGGGCCACCGTCCCCGCGGCCGTCAGCTCGGTGGGCCGTCCGGCCGCGAGGTCAGCTGCAAGATCGGCGCCAGCGGCGACGAACACGGTCGCCGGCGACGGCGCCAGCAGGCCACCACCACCACCGAAACCGAACGCCTTCTCCACGATGATCAGGTCGCCGGTGAGCGGGTCGACGGCCAGCGCTTCGGCGTCCCGGGCGCCGGTGGGGTAGCGGAGCCGGAACTCCTCCACCTCGTCGATCGTCTCACCGGTCGACGACGGATCGGGCTCGGCGAAGCGGTACACGGCGATCTCGTCCCGTTCGGAGTCGTTGTCGCCTATGTCGGCGAGGTAGACCGCGTCGTCGGCCACCGCGATGTCCTCGATGTCGACCGCACGCACGCCGGCCACGGCGAACGTCGCTCGATGGGTGCCGCCGGGGCCGAGCGCATGCACCTCGGTCGCCTGGCCGGAGTCGTTGGTCGCCCAGACGATGTCGGGATGGCGTCGACTCGCAGCCAGCCCCGACGTCTCGACGAGTGCGGTCGCCGCGACCGAGCCCTCGGTCGACGCCCGCAGCCCCTCACACGCTCGGCCCGCAGCGGCTGGAGCTCCCGAATCTCCACCTTCGACCGCCCCGCTGTCGGCGGTTCCGACGTCTGCCGTCACGTCACTCGTCAGGGCCCCGGCCCCGCCGTCGTCGCCGGCCGGCGACGCGTCGGCTGCGACGCTGCCCACCGCGGTGGTGGCGGTCGCGTCCTCGCTGGCCGGAGGGGCTGGCGACCCGTCGTCAGCGAAGGCACCACACGCCGGGATCACCAGCGCCAACGCGACCGCCGCCGACCGGGCGGCCAGAGCCGTCGAGTGGGGCTGGGGCAGGGCTCGTCGAGACATCACACAACCCTCGCGCAGGCCGCCGCCATCGGTGGTGACCCGTCGTCCACGATGGCGAGCGCTGGCGTCGGACGGGCGCGATCGGCAAGTCCCTCTTGGGTCGGCGGCCGATTCCGGATAGAAAGGTGGTGGCGTGGGACCAGGCCACACCGGCGATGGCGGAGCTGGTAGAGGGGATTCACCCGTTGAAGCAGACAGACAGGCCAGACCCCGATGGTCAGCTCGGCGAGCAGGCGAGCCGTGCGGGCGGCCGTTCCCGGCCCGGTTCGGGAACCGGCAGAGTCGGTACACCCTCGTCACAAGGGCGGACGGCCCGGTCGCCCCGATCGGGCTCGCCGCAGGCGGCAGCGTCTCCACCACCCCCGCCGGCGGGGCCGCAGCCGGCCGACACCGGACGGCAACGGTCCGTGGCCTCCGCCGATCGCCGCCCACCGGGCGGCCCGGGAGGTCGACCGCCGTCCGGGCAGCGGCGCCCCGGTCCCGGCGCCGGCCCCCCCGGATCGGCCGGCCCCAGCTCTCGGGGCCCTGAGGCCCCGACGCCACCAGCCAAGCCGAGCAGGGGGCCCGGGCCTGCCGGTCGCGGCAAGGCCAGGCGAGCGCCCACCGGCGAGCAGCAGCGCCCCGCCCGGGGTCCGGCCCCCGGCGGACCGTCCCGTCCCGGTCCCGGCGCACCTCGCAGTCGCGGTGTCGCCGACGTCGACGAGGAGTCGACGCGTTTCTTCGGACGCCCCGCCGGCGGACGAGCGGACCAGCCCTCGTCCGGTCTCGGCCAGTTCGACACCGCGGTGATGGACGATCACGACGAGTTCGGAGGGCGCTACGACGTTCCCGGCGCCTTCGAACCAACCGACGACTACGACCGTGAGCTGACCCCAGCGCTCCTGGCGGCGAGGGCCGAGCCACTGTCGGATGCACCGACCGCGGTACGGCGGCCTCCGCGCATGCCGTCCTCTGCGGGTCGTTCGAGAGCCAGCGAGGCCGCAAAGGCGTCCAAGGCTCGAGCTGCGAACCGTCGCAAGCCCAAGGAGCCGTCCAAGCTCCTGCTGGGTGCCGGCGTGGTAGCCATCCTCCTCGCCGGTTTCGCCACCGCCTACTTCCTCACCCGCGGCGGCGATGACACCACCGACGACCTCGTCCCCGAGTCGGCGGATCCGTCGACCGAGTCGACGGCCACCACCGATCCCGCAGCAGCCGAGACCGATGCGACCGCGTCACCGCAGGCGACCGAGCCGTCCGGACCGCCGACCGTCGCCTTCAACGAGGCCGCGCTCGGCCCGATCGAGGCAGGGGTCCCCTACACCCTCGGCGTGCAGAACAGTCCGGCCGATGCGACCTACCAGCTGCTCGTCGACGACGTGCCGGTGAACGATCCGGCGCCCGAGTTGCCGCCGACCACGTTCGAGCCCGGTCGCCATCTCCTGGTGATCAACATCGAGAGCCCGGCGGGGCCCACCTCGACGGGACCGGTCCTCGTGTACGCGCTCGGTCCGACCCCGGAGGCGTCGTGGCGGGCCAACGTGTCCTCGGTCGATATCGAGACCGAGGGGTGGGGCGAGGCGGTGGCCCAGTTCGACTCGTTCGTGGCCGCTGGTCACACCGACCTCCAGCTCCTCCCGAGCGACCGGGTGCCCGCGCTCGCCCAGGGCTACTGGAACCTCTTCGTCGGCGGATTCCCTGATCGGGACGCGGCTGTCGCCTACTGCGAGCAGAGCGGCCTCAGCGTTCCGGATCAGTGCTTTGCTGTCTTCGCCGACCCCAACGCTCCGGCCGGTGGTTGACGAGGCGACCGTAGAGCTCGGAATCCCCGGTCTCGGGCCGGCGACCCGCATCGGTAGCGGCGGCTTCGCCGACGTCTATCGGGCGACCCAGACGAACCTCCGTCGTGACGTGGCGGTCAAGGTTCTCCGGGCTGCGGCCCACGACCAGGGCAGGATGCGGTTCGAGCGCGAGTGCCATGCGGTCGGCGCCGTGTCCGGCCATCCCAACATCGTGGGCGTGCACGAGGGTGGGTTCACCTCCGACGGTCGGGCCTACCTGGTGATGGAGTTCTGCCCGGGCGGGTCGCTACGGGACGTCCTCGACCGGGAAGGCCCGATGGCGACCGGGACGGTCATCGAGATCGGTCAGAAGATCGGTCGGGCGCTGGGTGTTGCCCACGATGCCGGCGTGCTCCACCGTGACGTCAAGCCGGCCAACATCCTCATCACCGCCTACGGTGAACCGGCGCTCGCCGACTTCGGCATCGCCCGTGTCGAGGGTGGGCAGCAGACGGCGACCGGTCTCGTCACGGCGAGCTTCGCCCACGCAGCCCCCGAGGTACTCGGTGGCAGCGGGCCGACCGCAGCGTCGGACATCTACTCGCTCGGGTCCACGCTCTTCGAGCTCGCCACCGGTCGAGCGCCGCACCATCGCGACGACGATGAATCCGTGTGGGCCATCATGAACCGGGTCATCAACGCCCCGGTGCCGGACCCGGCGTCGTGTGGGATCGCCGAGCCCCTGGCCACGACCATCCGAACCGCCACCGCCAAGGCGGCCGAGGATCGTTTCGGCAGCGCCGGGGCGTTCGTCGCGGCACTGTCGACCGGGCCCGACGCCACTGCGGAAGCAGCGTCGGCGCCGCCGACCGTGCCCACGCCACCGCTCGACGTCTCCCCAGGTCACAAGGGTTCCGGGCAACCGGTGCCAGCGGACCGGGCACCCACCGCCGCGCTTCCGAGCCAGCACGAGCAGCCGACGACCGCGATGCCCCACGTCGACCCGCGGGCCGTTCCGGTGGCGTCCGATTCGGCCACCAGGGACTGGTCGCCACCGACGGTGCACGACGGCACCACCCCGCCGGCCAACGTCGGTCGGACCGCTCCGAGCGGCCCCGGTGTGCCCGCCGACCGCCCCGCCGGCGCCGGCCGGGCGAGCGGCCGCCGTCGAACGTGGAAACCCGTTGCGCTCCTCGGCGCGCTCGCAGTCCTGGTCGGCGGTGGTGCTGTCGCGGTGCTGCTCACCGGCGGTGACCCACCCCCAGCCGAGTTGGCCTTCGCGTTCGCAGCAGGCACCGACGGGCCTCTCGACGCCGACGAGCGGTTCGACCTCGAGGTGGAGGGGGCAGGTCCCGACACCCGCTTCCGCTACGTCGTCGACGGCGAGCCGATCGGCACAGCCGCCGCAGAGCTCGGCCCGTTCGTCGCCGGCCCCGGCCGTCACTCGATCGCAGTCGAGGTCACCCAGGGCGACACGGTGGAGCTGACCGAACCGGTCGAGGTGTACGTGATCGGTGAGCTCCCGACCGCCGGATACCGGGCCAACCTGTCGTCGATTACGGCGATCCCGGAGAACTGGCCGACCGCGCTGGAGGTGTACGACCGCCTGGTCGACGACGGTCACACCGACCTGGAGCTCCTTCCGAGCGACCGCTTTCCGGCGCTCCAGGGCGGCTTCTGGAACCTGTTCGTGCCCGGTTTCGGCGACGACCGGGAGGCCGGCGTCGCCTATTGTGAATCGTTCGGCCTGGGCACGACCGACGAGTGCTTCGTGAGCTTCTTCGACCCCGACGCCTGACCTCCCGTCGCGCTACCACCCTGTCGCGCTACCACCCGATCGACGTCGCTCGACCCCGGGCGGAGGTCGTGGCATCGTGATCTCCATGATCGAACCAGGCACTCTCGGGGCGGCCGGCCGGGTGGACGGCGGCCGACTCTGGCAACGACTGATGGCCATGGCCGCCGTCGGATCGACGGCGAACGGCGGCAGCAACCGGCAGGCGCTCAGCGACGAGGACGCCGCCGGTCGGGCGCTGTTCCGCGGATGGGCCGAGTCCGCCGGCTGCGAGTCCGAGCTCGACGAGATCGGGAACCTCTTCGTCCGGCGGCCCGGGACCGTCGACGACGCGGACCCGGTGCTGATCGGCAGCCATCTCGACACCCAACCCACCGGGGGTCGTTTCGACGGCGTCTACGGTGTGTTGGGGGGACTCGAGGTGATCGAGCGACTCAACGACCTGGGCGAGCCGACGGATCGTCCGATCGAGCTGGCGGTCTGGACGAACGAGGAGGGATCGAGGTTCCAGCACTCGATGATGGGGTCGGCCGTGTGGGCTCGGAAGCTCCCGCTCGCCCATGCCGAGAAGCTCACCGACGTCGACGGCGTGACGGTCGGCGCGGAGCTCGACCGGCTCGGTTGGCGGGGGCCTCGGCGGGCGCAGCCGAGGGAGTACGCCGCCACGTTCGAGCTGCACATCGAGCAGGGCCCGATCCTGGAGGACGAGCGGACCGAGATCGGCGTGGTCACCGGGGTACAGGGGCTGCGTTGGTTCACGATTCGCCTCGAGGGCTTTCCGGCCCATGCCGGGCCGACGCCGATGGCCGGCCGTCGCGATCCGGCCAGGGCCATCGCCGCCGTCATCGACCGGGTCTACGCCGTCGTCGACGAGTGCGCGCCGTGGGGCAGGGGAACGTTCGCCCAGTTCGCCTCGTCGCCGGTCTCGCCCAACACGATCCCGGAGCGTCTGACCTGCTCGCTCGACCTGCGCCACCCCGAGGCCGACGTGCTCGACGACATGGAGCAGCGGATGCGGGCGATCGTCGATGAGGTCGCCGCCACCACCGGGGTGAACGCCACGGTCACCCTCGAGAACGATTCACCGCCCGTGGCCTTCGATCCGACGTGCATCGAGGCGGTGCAGGCGGCGGTCGACGAGCTCGGCTTCACCAATCGTCCCATGATCTCCGGGGCGGGACACGATGCCTGCTACGTGGCATCCCACTGCCCGACGTCGATGATCTTCGTACCCTGCGACGACGGACTCAGCCACAACGAAGCGGAGAACATCGAACCGCTCCAGGCGGAACAGGGCGCGAGCGTGCTGCTCGGCGCCGTGCGGCGAATGGCCCGGCTCTGACCCGAGGACGACGGATCCCGGCGCTGGCCCCCGATGGTTCCTGATTCAGTGGTCGGGAGGGCGGGCGGCGACCGCCTCGGCTGTCACCTCGACATCGTGGGCCGGTACCAGACCGGTGTCGTCGAGCAACCGCTCGAGTGCCCGCTGCCAGCAACCCCAGTAGTCGTAGTCGTCGGGTTCGCCGATCGCGGCCTCGTGGGCTGCGATCTGGGTGATGAGCCCCTGGCGGAAGTCCTCCCACACCAGCAGGTTCCGCTCCCGGAGCCGCATCGTGGTGGCGAACAGGCGCGACTGCCACGGTGCGGTGAACACGAGCTCCCCGTTCGCACGGGGTGGAGCCGCCGGGCCATCCACGTCGAGCGGGTCGGCCGTGTCGAGCGGGTCGGCCGTGTCGGGGGTGTCGGCCGTGTCGGGGGTGTCGGTCACGGTGCGGCCTCCGCCGCCGTCGCCGGCTCGATCGGGTGGCCGACACCGATCATCGAGTCGCGGGTGACGAGCTCGACGAGCTCATCCTCGCTCATCCCGTCGGTGCCGTCCGGCCGCTCGGGTATCACCAGGTAGCGAACCTCGGCGCTCGAGTCCCACACGTTGATCGCGACGTCATCAGCGAGCGGAAGGCCCATCTCGGCCAGTACGGCTCTCGGCTCCCGGACGATGCGCGACCGGTACTCCGGCGATTTGTACCAGCCCGGAGGGAGGCCGAGGATCGTCCACGGGTAGCAGGAGCACAACGTGCAGCAGACCACGTTGTGCACGCCCGGTTCGTTGACGACCGCCTCCAGCCGCTCCAGTCGACCGGGGTTGACCCCCACCTCGGTCACCGCGGTGGTGGCATCGGTGAGCAGTCGCTCCTTGAAGCCGGGGTCGACCCAGGCTCGGGCGACCACCTTCGCCCCGATCATCGGGCCGATGCGGTGGTTCCACGTCTCGATGAAGTGGTCGACCTCGGTGTCGGTGAGGATGCCCCGGTCGATCAGGATCGACTCGAGGGCCTCGGCCCGGATCGCCTGACCGGCGGCCAGTTCGTCGCCGTGCAGATGGTCGTGGTCGTGGTGATCGTGGTCGTGGTGGTGGTGATCGTGGTCGTGGTGTTCGCTCATGGGCTGGTTGTCTCCGGGGTCGGTCGGAGGTACGTCTCGAACAGGTCGAGATGACAGATCTGGGCGGGGTCGGCGTCGGGGCCCCACAGCTCGGTGGCGGTGAATCCGACGGCGTAGAGGTAGGTGGGATGCTCCCCCCGCCCGTGGGCCACCGTGTCGGGCAGGGTGAACGCCGGGTAGACCCGCGCCACCTCGCCCGTCCTGCCCCGGCAGTAACGGGGAAGGCGGTGGTGGCCGGCATGGGGCGGGTGGGACAGTGTCGTGACCCGGTCGCCGACGGCGAAGGTCGGCGCTCGGTCGACCTCGCGGAGGAACGTCGGATCGTTCTCCCTGCTCTCGACGGCGACGTTCGGATGGAGGCGCGGTGGGGGAGCGGATCGGCCGGGATCATGGCCGGCTGCCTCGATCGTCGATTCGATCTCGTTGGTGGTCGTCAGACCCTGGTCGATCGCGGCTGCCTCGATGGCGGCGAGCCACCGACCCCAGTAGGTGACCGGCAGGTAGCGGGTGGGATCGATGCGCTCGATGCGATGCCGGTGGGCATCGATGTTCGTGATTCCGGAACGGAGCAGTGCGAACAGGGCGGCCCCGGCGATGGCCTCCCACCGTGTTCCGACCTCAACGGTCTCGTTCGGCTCGTGGCGGCGGATCGGACCGTAGCCCTCCACGCCGCCCATGTCGTGCACACCCTCCACCGCGCCATCATGGCACGGGCTCTCCGCCGGTCCAACCGTCCAGACCGGCGGGTACCGTGAGCCGGTGCGCCGACGAAGGAGACCGAAGCTGCAGCTCGCAGCGCTCGCCCTCGGCGCAGGACTCCTGCTCCTCGTCGCCGGCTGCACCGGTGGCGACGACCTCGACGTCGCGGCGGAGACCACCGCCCCCGTTCCGGTCCCGCCGATCGAGATCGTCGTCAACAACTGGACCGCCTCGGCCCTCAACGCCGCCATCGCCGATCAGTTGATCGAACGTCACCTGGGACACCCCGTCGATCCGATCCGGCTCGACGACACCACCGAGATCTATGACGGGCTGGCCGACGGGTCGCTCGATGCGGTGCTCGAGATCTGGCCGGCGCGGATGTCGGATCGGGACCGGCGTTACTTCGAGCGGGGCGAGGTGGTGGATGCCGGCCCGCTCGGTCCGGTCGGGAAGATCGGGTGGTTCGTGCCCCGGTACATGGTCGACCAGCACCCCGAGCTCGGCTCGTGGCAGGGGTTGCAGAACCCGGAGCTGGCGGCGCTGTTCGCCACCGCCGAAACCCAGCCGCAGGGCCGTCTCCTCGGCACCAACCCCGACTACGAGCAGTACGACGAGGCGATCATCCGGAACCTCGGGCTTCCCATCTCGGTCGTGTTCTCGGGCTCGGAGGAGGCGACGCTGGCCGAGCTCGATGCCCGCTACCGAGCGCAGGAGCCGATCCTCCTGTACTGGTGGACGCCGACGGCGGCGGTCGCGGCCTACGACCTCGTCAACGTTCCGCTCCCCGAACCGACCGATGCCTGTCTGGCCGAAGCCGCCGCCGGGGGCGCCGGTGTCGACTGCGACTACCCCGACGAGCAACTGTTCAAGGCGCTGTCGCCGGCACTGGCGGCCGAAGCGCCCGACGTCGATGCGTTTCTCCGGGCGTTCACCCTCTCGACCGACGACCAGGCGCAACTGCTCGCCGCGGTCGAGCTCGAGGGACGGTCGGTCGACGAGGCGGCCGAGGCATGGATCGACGCCAACGAGGAGCGGTGGCGCCAGTGGGTGGCGAGCCCCTGACGCGGGACGCCTCGCCATCGTCGTCCACGGCTTGTAGGTTCGGCCGATGGCCGATCCCGATCAACCGACGATGACCTCCGCCGATCTCTACGAGACGATGAGCACGCTGCGGGCCGTCCGACGCCTCCGGCCCGACCCGATCCCCGACGACGTCCTCCAGCGGGTGCTGCAGGCGGCCTGTTGGGCACCGACCGGCGGCAACCAGCAGCCGTGGCGGGTCATCGTGGTCCGGTCGCCGGAGCGGAAGGCGGCCCTGGCCGACATCTACGGGCCCGAGTGGTACCGCTACCGCGAAGGTTACGTCGCGCGGCTCGAGGGGCTGACCGAGGAGGAGCGGGCGCCCCGGGAGCGGATGCTGGTGGCCGGCGACCACCTCGCCGACCATCTCGCCGAGGCGCCGGCGATCCTGCTCTTCTGCGCCGACTTCCGAGCGATGGCGATCACCGACATCAAGCTGGACCGGATCAGCCTGATCGGTGGTGCGTCGGTGTACCCGCCGGTCCAGAACGCGATGCTGGCGTGTGTGGCGGAGGGGCTGGGCTGCACCCTGACCACGCTCCACTGCCTCCGGGAGCCGGAGGTGCTGGCTGCGCTCGACATCCCCGAGCCGTGGGCCACCGCGGCGATGGTTCCGATCGGCTACCCGATGCTGAAGGGACACGGACCGATCACCCGCCGCAGCGTGTCCGAGATGGCCTTCGACGACGTGTTCGGCCAACCCCTGACGCTGGAGCCCTGAGACAGCAAGACCCCCGAAATTTGTGCGTTCTGCAGCGCATAGCGCTGTCAAACGCACAAATTTCGGGGGGGGAGGGGGTAGGGGGTTGTGGGGCTGGGGGCTCAGAGGGTCTCGAGGTGGCGTTCGAGGACGTCGGCGTACTTCTCGCGGGCGGCCGCCTCACGCTTGGGGAGGTGGCTCGTGGGAAACAGGTCGTCGCACGGGGTGTAGTCGCGGAGGACCTGACGGGCGACCTGCACCTTGTGGACTTCGGTGGGTCCGTCGGCGAGTCCCATGTGGAACGACTCGATCACCTCCTTGGCGAATGGCATCTCCCAGGACGCGCCGAGCGATCCGTGGACCTGTAGGGCCCTGGCGGCGATGTTGCGGTAGACGCCCGGCATCGCCGCCTTGACCGCCGAGATGTCCTTCCGCACCTTGCGGTAGTCCTGGTACTCGTCGATCCGCCATGCCGTGCGCAGCACGAGCAGGCGGAACATCTCCATCTCGATCCACGAATCGGCGATCATCTCCTGCACCATCTGCTTCTGGCTGAGCAGCTCACCCTTGGTGGTGCGGGAGATGGCGCGCTCGCACATCATGTCGAACAGCCGGCGCACCTTGCCGCAGGTTCGCATCGCGTGGTGGATCCGGCCACCCCCGAGCCTGGTCTGGGCCACCGCGAAGCCCCCGCCACGAGGTCCGAGGAGGTTCTCCTTCGGCACCCGCACGTCGTTGTAGCGGATGTAGGCGTGGGAGCCGTGGTCGTCGGCCGGTGATTCGTATCCGAGCCCGACGTTCCGGACGATCTCCACCCCCGGCGTGTCGGTGGGAACCAGGAACATCGACTGGCTCTTCACCAACTCGTTCTCCGGGTCCGTCACGACCATCACGATCAGGAACGTGGCGTAGCGGGCGTTCGACGAGAACCACTTCTCACCGTTGATGACCCACTCGTCACCGTCCTCGACCGCCCTCGTCTCGAACACCGCCGGATCGGCCCCACCCTGGGGTTCGGTCATCGAGTAGCACGAGACGATCTCGTTGCGGAGCAGCGGCTCCAGGAAGCGCTCCTTCTGCTCGTCGGTCCCGAAGTGGGCCAGGATCTCGCTGTTGCCGGTGTCTGGGGCCTGGGTGCCGAAGACGGTCGGGGCGCACCTGGCCCTGCCGAGGATCTCGTTCATCAGAGCGAGCTTCATCTGTCCGTAGCCCGGACCGCCGAGGTCGGGGCCGAGGTGGCAGGCCCACAGCTGCCGCTCCTGCACGATCTTCTGGAGCGGGGGGATGACCTCCTGCCGGATCGGGTCGTTCAGGTCGTACGGCGTCCTGACGACGAAATCGAGCGGTTCGATCTCCGTTCGGACGAAGTCGTCGATCCAGTCGAGCTCGCGTTGGAAGTCCGGGTCGATGGCGAAATCCATCGACCCATCATCGCGGTGCGACCGGATCGCTTCCACCCGTCCGGTCCCGGCCGGTCATGCCGCTCGCCGCTCAGGAGTCGGCGTCGTCGCAGATCGGACAGCGCTCGCCCCGTCGGTGCACCCGCATGTGAGCTGACAGCCGACTCATCGTCTCCCGGATCGTCGCCTGCTCGTCGCTCGACAGACGGTCGAGGAGGAACTGCTTGATCAGGTCCGCGTGCTCGCCGGCAGCGGCAGCGAGGGCATCGCGGCCCGGGGGCAGCAACACGGCGTTCAGCCCCCGGCCGTCGGTGTCCACCGGTTCCCGCACGATCCAACCCCGGCGCTCCAGCCGATTGGCGGTGTGGGTGAGCTTCTGGGCCGAGGACACCACCTGCGCCGCCAGGACCGCCATCCGCATCTCGCCACCGGCGCCGTCGAGGCGAACCAGCACCTCGTAGTCGCTGTGGGTCATGTCGTGCTGCTGGCTGACGTGGCGGGCCAGGATCTCCTCGAGAAGCCTGCCGGCGTCGAGGAACGTCGTCCAGGCCCGCAGCTCGTCGGGCGTGAGGTGTCGGCCGGTGCCGACGAGATCCTCGGGGTTGTAATCGCTCAACCGACCGGGGCGACCGTCAGCACGCCGTCCCAGACCAGGCGCGCCCCCTCGTGGCCGGTTCGATACATCCACACCGAGGCGAGGATCGACGACAACGTCGTGATCGCCACCATGACCAGTACCCCCGAGCCGACCCACGAGTCGGCGCCGCCCTTGTCGACCCGACGGTCGAGCACGGCGAGAACGACGCTCGCGACCAGGAAGATCGCGATGAGTGCCCGGGTCCCCAGGGCGAGCGACTCGTGGGTGCTGGTGTCCACCGCGTCGCCGGCGATCTCGTCGAAGGCGACCCCGGACATGATCGCCATCTGGGTGAGGAACAGCCCGATTGCGCCGGCGGCGGGCAGGACGAACCATGCCCGCCGCCGCCACGTCGGTCTCACCGCCAACACCAGCGCGATCAGCGTGGTGATCGGCACCAACACCACGGGGGCGTGGATGAACAGTGGATGTGCAGGGAGACCGTTGAGCGATTCCACGCCAGAGAGTATGGCCGAAGACCTACCCGCCGACGGTAACGCTCAGCACCTGACCGGCGCCGGCGTGACTGTTCGGACCGAACTCGATCGGGCAGAAGAACACGTAGTCGCCAGCTTCGAGGTCGAAGTCGATCGACCCGGTGCCGCCCGGATCCACGTTGTCGGAGGCGCCCAGGAAATCGTCGCCGAGCGCATCGGTGTCGACCGCGCCGTTCTCCTTCTGCGGCAGATCCTCGTAGCTGGTACCCCTGGCGATGGCCAGCGCGTGCGGGTTCTCACCGGTGTTGCTCAGCGCGAAGGTCGCGGAGCCTGCGGTCAGGGCGCCCGGATCGCTGATCGACCACTCGGCCAGCTCGATCGGCGTCCCGTCGGCCGCTGCTGCGTCCCCACCGTCGTCGGCTGCCTCGGTGGTCTCGGCTGCGTCGTCGGCTGCCTCGGTGGTCTCGGCTGCGTCGTCGGCCGCCGCGGTCGTCTCCGACGACGAGTCGTCGGCGGAGGTGTCGTCGTCATCGCCACCACAGGCGGCGAGCACGAGTGTGAACGCAGCGAATGTGGCTGCGAGGCGCGCCAAGGCGCTTCGGCTGGTGGTCATGTATCTCTCCCTCTTGGATGGTTCGGGCTGGTGCGACGGGTTTGTCGTACCTGCGCACGCAGGTTACTAAAATGTTTTGCTAATCGACATCGCACGCCGCGTCTCGCCCGCGGCTGGCCGCAGACGAGGGCCAAGTGTTGCACGAGCGGAGGCCGAAGTGGTCGCACCTCCCCGACGGGCCCGCCGACGATGTCAGCGCCAGGCGAACACCGGCTGTTCGTACTCGTCGACCCGGATGCTCGAGCCGTCGTAGGCGACCGCTCGGAACTGGTAGATCACCGCCCCGGTCGGGGCGTGGATCAGGTCACCGCCGATCGGTACCTGGATGACCGGGCGATCGCTCTCGGGGATCGTCACGAACCGGGGCGAATCGGGCCGTGCGAGCTCGCGGATCGAGATCCTGTGGATCGACGCCACCTCCGCCGGGTTGGCGACCGGCTCCGCGTCGATCCCTGCCCAGAACACGAACGGCGTGATCACGTAGCCGGAGCGCGTCGGGTAGTCGTCGAGTCGGCCGAGGAGGTCGTCGGCCGACAGAACCAGGCCGACCTCCTCGGCGACCTCCCGGATGGCGGCCTCGACCGGTGATTCGCCGTCGTCCACCCGGCCACCGGGCAGCGCCCACTGGTTGGCGTGGGCGTTCAGGGCCGATCCCCGCCGGGTCAGGATGAACGCAGCGCCTCCCGCCGTGCCGTCGACGCGGCCGGTCAGCGTGGACAGATCGACACCGGGGACGTTGCCGATCAGCGACATCCGATCGAGGATGGTCGGGTCGTGGCCATGGGAATCGGCGTCGGAGTCGACGACCACCACCGCGACCGCCGCGTGCCGGCGACCGTCCAGCGGGTGGTCGCGATGCTCATGGGCGGCGAGGTTGCGTTCGATCCTCGCCCGCAGGTCCTCGTCGTAGACGACGTCGCCAGTGTGGGACTCGGGCTCCTGTCGACCGCCGGCCATCGGCGATCAGCCGTCGGCCGGGGCCGTCGCGGCCGCCTCGACCCGGCGCCTCCGTCGGACCGCCCGGATCCGGCGGAGAAGTCGGACGGCGGCACCGGCGACGAGCAGCCACTGAGCCGGCGCGATCGACCGCGCCCCGCCGCCGACACCGGTCACCCCCGAGGCCGTCGAGCCCCCCGACCGGCGCATCACCTTCATCGCCGCACCGGCCACCATCGCGACGTCGGACAGCAACCCGAGGCGACTCGATCTGCGGGTGAACGACCGGAGCAGGGATTTCATGGGATTCAACGCTAGTCCAGCCAGTGGCGACCTTCGCACGTGACCATCGGGGCCGACCCCTCGCCCGAAGGCTACGCTCCGACCGATGGCGAGCGGTGACGAACGAGCGCAGGTGCCAGACGACCTCTCGGGCGAGGGCCTCCGGATCGGGGTGGTCCGGGCCCGGTGGAACGCCGAGATCGTCGATCGGCTGGCCGACGGTGTCGACCGGGGTCTGGCGGCGATCGGGGTGACCGACGTGGTGCGCCACTCGGTGCCCGGCAGTTTCGAGATCCCGTTCGCGGCGAAGGCGCTGGCTGCGTCGGGCACCGTCGACGCGGTCGTGTGCATCGGCTGTGTGATCAGGGGCGAGACCACCCACTACGAGCTGGTGGCGGGCGAGTGCGGGCGGGGCGTGCAGCAGGCGCAGCTCGACACCGGCGTTCCCGTGCTGTTCGGCGTGCTCACCGTGGAGAACCGGGCGCAGGCCGACGCCCGGAGCGAGGGGCCCGGTGGCCACAACGTGGGTGAAGAGGCCGCGCTGGGGGCGGTCGAGATGGCCCGATTGGCCCAATCGCTCGCGCCGCGGGCGGGTGCGCACGGGGCGGGGTGACCGCTCCGGCTCGGCCGGACGGCGCCACGCTTGCGTCGGCCCACAGAGCGGCTTAACTGGTCGGCATGCGTGACCAACTCCTCATCGACGGCCAGTGGCTCGACGGTTCATCGGGAGAGCGGCTCCCGGTGCTCGACCCGTCGAACGGCGAAAAGCTGGCGGACGTCGCCGCCGGAACCCCTGCCGATGCCACCCGGGCCTGCGAAGCGGCGGCGGTCGCGCAGCGGTCGTGGGCGGCGACAGCCCCTCGCGAGCGATCGGAGATCCTCCGCAGTTGCTGGAAGACGCTGGTCGATCACACCGACGAGCTCGCGGCCCTGATCACCCGGGAGCACGGCAAGCCTCTCGCCGACTCGTCGGGCGAGGTCGCCTACGCTGCCGAGTTCTTCCGCTGGAACGCGGAGGAGGCGGTGAGGATCCGAGGCTCGATCGGCATCGCCCCGAGCGGAGCCAACAAGATCATCGTGCACCATCCGCCGGTGGGGGTCGTCGTGATCGTCACGCCGTGGAACTTCCCGGCGGCGATGATCACCCGCAAGCTGGCCCCCGCCCTCGCCGCGGGGAACGCGGCGGTGATCAAGCCGCCGCGGGACACGCCGCTCACGGCTCTCCGGGTGGCCGAGCTCCTGCACGAGGCCGGCCTGCCGTCGGGAACGGTGAATGTCGTGCCGTCGCTGGATTCGGGCGGCTGGCTCGACGCTGCGGTCGATCACCGGGCGACCCGGATGCTGTCGTTCACCGGGTCGACCGAGGTCGGCCGGGTCCTGTTGCGGCGGGCCGCCGATCGGGTGCTGAAGACGGTCATGGAGCTCGGTGGGAACGCCCCCTTCATCGTGTTCGACGATGCCGATCTCGACGCCGCGGTCGAGGGGGCGATGGTGGCCAAGATGCGACACTCGGCCGAGACCTGCACCGCTGCCAACCGGTTCTTCGCCGAAGCAGGCATCGCCGACGAGTTCACCGCCAAGCTCGCCGAGGCGATGGGTGACGTGAAGGTGGGTTCCGGGTTCGACGCTGCCGTGACCTGCGGACCGATGATCAACGCAGCCGCCATCAGCTCGATCGACGACCTGGTCAAGGCCGCGGTCGGAGCCGGTGCCACGACCGCCGTCGGTGGATCCCCGATCGACGGTCCCGGCTTCTTCTACGAGCCCACGGTGCTGGGCAACGTCGATCCGTCGTCGCCGATCACCTCGGAGGAGATCTTCGGCCCCGTCGCCCCCGTCATCCCCTTCACCGACACCGATGCGATGATCGCCCAGGCCAACGACACCGAGATGGGCCTCGCGGCCTACGTCTACACCCGCGACATCGGACGGGGCCTGGCGGTGAGCGAGCGGTTGGAGTCGGGGATGGTCGGCTTGAACCGGGGCGCGATGTCGGATCCTGCCGCCCCGTTCGGCGGCATGAAGCAGTCGGGCCTCGGTCGCGAGGGCGCCAGCGAAGGCATCTACGAGTTCACCGAGACGCAGTACATCGCCACCGACTGGTGAACCGACCGCATCCTCCGAACCCGGCGAGCCCTGGCGGGGATCAGGGCTCGGGGTCGGTGTCGAGCCAGGGCTCGTCGGCCTCCCACGGGTAGGGGGTGTCGGGGTCGTCGTCGGCCGGGGCAGGCTGCGGCTCGGCGAGCCAGCGGGCCACGAGGAACCCCACCAGGGCGCCGAACAGGTGCCCTTCCCAGGAGATGTCGCGCTGCGGGACCAGTCCGGCCAGCATGCCGCTGTACAGCATCAGGGCGACGAGCGCCGGCGCCAGCACGGCTGGCCGCCGATCGTAGATCGCGCCGCCGAGCAGCGCCCCGAGATAGCCGAACACCACACCGCTCGCGCCGATGTGGTTCGTCCCTCCCGCGAACAGCCAGGTGAGGCCACCACCGGCCAGCACGGCCGCGATCGTCACGATCGCCCAGTAGCGCAGTCCCCGCAGCGACACGAGCCACCCGAGTGCGAGGAACGGCACCGTGTTCGAGGCGAGGTGACCGAAGCCGGCGTGGAGCCACGGTGCCCACACCACCCCCGTCAACCCGTCGATCTGTCGCGGGTGGATCCCGTGCCGTTGGAGCCGGTCGCCGAGCAGCGACCCATCGAGCAGCTCGACCCCCCAGGCCGCGGCGGCGAGGGCGAGGAGCACGCCGATCGGTGTCGACAGCACGCGGGCCGGTAGGGGAGCCCCACTGTCGGCGTCGGTCATGATCCGACGGTAGCTGTCCGACCCAGCCTCCGGCCTTCCGCCACCGCCCGGCCATACAATCGGGTCGATGGCGGTCACCGACACCCCCGACGCCCAGGGCGCGCCGCCGACACCGCCGCCGACGGAACCGTTCCTTCCCATCGCGACCCGAGCGTGGTGGCATCGGCACCTCGAGCCCGAGGAGCGGCGCCGGGTCATGGACGAGCTGGCGATCACCCGGGTCGAGCACTGGGCATGGCGGTTCACGATCATGCTGACGCTCTCCGTGGTCGTCGCCGTGATGGGGCTCTCGGCCGGCTCGGCCGCCGTGGTGATCGGCGCCATGCTGTTGGCGCCGCTCATGCAGCCGGTGCTGGCCACGGCCGCGAGCCTCTCGATGTCGCTGTTGCGGCGGTCGCTCGCGTCGTTCACCCGGGTGGTGCTCGCCACGCTGTGGTGCGTCGCCATCGCCTATCTGATCTCCATGGTCCTCCCCGACACGCCCCTCTCCGGCGAGGTAGAGGCACGAACCAGACCCGACATCCGCGACCTCGTCGTCGCGCTCGCGGCAGGGGCGGCCGGCGCCTACGCGACCGTCCGGCGCGATGCCTCCTCGGCGCTGCCCGGGGTGGCGGTGGCGGTGGCGCTCGTGCCGCCGGTCGCCACCGTCGGCATCACCCTCGAGGCCGCCGAGTACGACCTCGCGATCGGCGCCTCCCTGCTGTACGTGACCAACCTCGCGGCGATCGTGTTCGCCGGCGTCATGGTGTTCATCGCCACCGGCTTCGTCCCTCCCCGGCGGCTGGCCAACACGGCGATCCAGCTCGTCGTCGCCAGCGTCATCGCACTGGCCGTGGTCGTGGCGATCGCGGTCCCGCTGTACAACCGGTCGGCGGCTGCCGTCGAGGCCGTGGAGGACGAGCTCGCGGCGCGCGAGATCGTCGACGGCTGGCTCAGAGGGCTCGACTTCCAGTCGGAGGTCGACGTGCGGGCGGACCGGGTGTTGGTACAGGTCAGAGGTTTCGACAATCCCCCCGACGACGGCCCGCTCCGCAGCCAACTCCAGCAGGTGCTGGGGGACGACGTGACCGTGAACGTCGAGTACATCCGGGCCGAGCGGGCGACGACCACCACCGCACTGCCCCCGTCGGAGGAGGAGGCCCTCCTCGCGCTGGTCGAGCCGGTGGTCGATCGCTGGCTCGCTGAGACCGACGACGGTGCCGATTACGAGCGACAGGACCTCCGGTTGGTCGATCGTCAACTGGTCGTCGACGTGACGGGCTCGGGTGACCCGCCGTCGGTCGATACGCTCGACGGCGCGATACGGGAGGCCGGCCTCGCCGACGACCTGAGCGTCCGGGTGAACTGGACCCGGCGGGAGACGATCACCACCACCCCGGACGACACACCGATCGAGCTCATCGCCGCTCGCCTCGATCCGGTGGTGACCGGGTGGGCCGAGCGGTACCAGGTGGAGATCACCGCCTTCAGCTTCGATGGTGAGCGCGTGACGATCGTGGCGATCGGGGCGGCGGCGCCCCCGGTCAACTCGCTCGTCGACGACATCCGCGACGTCGTCGGCCCCCTCGAAGAGGGACCTGTGGCGGTCGACGTCCTCTTCACCGAGCAGCAGCGGCTCACCACCACGATCGTCGCCGTCGACGTGTTCGGCGCCAACGATCCACTCGCTGGCGTCGGGTCGCCGGCCACGACGACGACCACCACGCCGGCCACCACTCCGGCCGGTCCTGGTGCGACGGCCGGCGGTTGACCGAACGAACCGCTGAGCCGGCCGGCGGGGCGGACCGCTTCCCCCACGGCACGATTCTCGTCCTCGGACTCGTCACGATCGCTGCCTATGGCGCCTGGTTCTACGCGTTCGGGGTGCTCCTCGACCCGATCCTCGCCGACACCGGCTGGTCGGAGACGGGCCTGACGGCGACGTTCTCGGTCTCGGCTGCCCTCGGGGCGTTGGTGGCGATGCCGGCCGGCAGGCTCGTCGACCGCCACACCAGCCGCCCGGCCCTCCTCATGGCGGCTGCGCTGTCGATGGCGGGCATCTGGGCTGCCTCCTACGCCGAGGCGCTGTGGGTCTTCGCCGCGGGAGCCATCGTCGCCGGGGCTGCGCTCCAGGGTCTGGCGTTCTACCACGTGACCCAGGCGACGTCGGTCCGCGTCGCCCCCGGCCAGCCGACGAGGGCGATCGCTCGACTGACGATCTACGGGGCGTTCTCCAGCGCGATCTACCTGCCGCTCGCGGCGTTCCTGGTGTCGTCGGTCGGTTGGCGCCAGACCATGCGGGTGCTGGTCACGATCACCGCCGCCGTGCTGGTGATCGGGTCACTCGTCGTGCGGGAGCGACGACCCTCGGTCGGCGACCGCCCCACCCCGGGCTTCACGACCGCCTTCCGGCAGTCGGCCGCCCGTCGCTACGTGACCGCCAGCGCGCTCAGCGGGTTCGGGGTGGGGGTGATGCTCGTCTACCAGGTGCCGCTCATGACCGCGGCCGGTCTCTCCGTGGGGACGGCGGCGTGGATGGCCGGCGCCCGCGGCGCGGCCCAGATCTCCGGACGGATACCGCTGCCCTACATCGTGGGGCGACTCGGGGCCAGGGGGTCGGTGCAACTCTCGTTCGCCGCCATCACGGTCGCCACCCTGTTGCTCGCATTCGCCGGGAACGTGGTCGTCGCCCTGCTCTACGTGGCGGTGGCGGGGTTCGGGATCGGGGCCGCCTCTCCGCTGCAGGGCATCTACGGCAACGAGCTGTTCGATCGGGCCCATCTGGGGGCGTCCATGGGCGTGGTGACCACGGTCTTCGGGCTCAGCAACGCGGTCGGGCCGACGGTCGTCGGGCTGCTGGCCGACGTGAGCGGCAGCCGATGGTGGGGCGTCGCCCTCGCCGCGATCGCCGGGGCGGTCGCCGTCGTCATCCTGGCCGACACCGACCGAGCCACATCGAGCGAGGTCGCGCACCCGTGACCGTCGTTCTGGCGGACCCAGGTGCCACCCATGACCGTTCTGGCGGACCCTGGTGCCACCCACATCCGTTCTGGCGGACGTCGCACCCGCATCTGGGCGTGGGGTCCGCCAGAAACGTGGTGGGTGGATGCGGGGTCCGCCAGAAGCGTGCGGCCAGAAGCGTGCGAGGTGGGCGTGGGGTCCGCCAGAAGCGTCGGGCGGGCCGCGTGTGGACGGCGGCACCGGGCGTCAGGTGAAGGCGGTGACCAGGCGGTGGCCGGCGTCGGTCAGCAGCGCATCGTCCTTGGCGAAGCAGAATCGCACGAGCTGTGACCCGTCGCGCTGGTCCTGGTAGAAGACCGCGCTCGGCACGGCCACGACGCCGGCCTCCTCGGGGAGGGCGAGGCAGAACTCGATACCGCTCCGGTCGGTGACCGGGCTGATGTCGACGGTGGTGAAGTACGTGCCCTCCGGGGTGAACACGTCGAAGCCGGCGTCGGCGAGGAGCCCGCCGAGGAGGTCTCGCTTGGCCTGCAGGTCGGCGGTGAACCGCTGGAAGTACTCGTCGCCGAGGCGCAACCCCGCTGCGATCGCCGGCTGGAACGGTGCGCCGTTGACGAAGGTCAGGAACTGCTTGGCCGTCCGGACGGCCGACACGATCTCGGCCGGACCGGACGCCCACCCGATCTTCCAGCCGGTGAAGGAGAAGCTCTTCCCGCCGGAGGAGATGGTGAGGGTTCGCTCGGCCATCCCGTCGAGCGTGGCCAGGGGGATGTGGAGACGGCCGTCGAAGGTGAGGTGCTCGTAGACCTCGTCGGTCACGGCGATCACATCGTGCTCGCGGCAGAGCTCGGCCACCAGCGCCAGCTCCTCGGCAGTGAACACCTTCCCGGTCGGGTTGTGGGGTGTGTTGAGCAGGATCAGCCGGGTCTTCGGGTTGAACGCCCGCCGCAGCTCGTCGGGATCGAAGGTGAACGAGCCGTCGACCGGTTGGAGCAGCACGCCGCGGAGCTTCGCCCCGGCGAGCGCGATCCCGGCGCCGTAGGAATCGTAGGTGGGATCGAAGACCACCACCTCGTCGCCGGTCTCGCACAGCCCGAGCAGCGCCGCCGCCAGCGCTTCGGTCGCGCCGGCGGTGACGAGCACCTCCCGGTCCGGGTCGACGTCGAGGCCCCAGAACCGTTGCTGGTGCTCGGCCACGGCCCGGCGGAGATCGTCGATGCCGGGACCCGGCGGGTACTGGTTCTGACCGCCCCGGATCGCGGCGATGGCCGCCTCCGACACCTCGGCAGGGCCGTCGGTGTCGGGAAAACCCTGGCCGAGGTTGAGCGCCCCGGTCCTGGCTGCCAGGGCCGACATCTCGGCGAAGATCGTGGTGCCGAAGCCCTGGAGCCGGCTGGTGAGATAGGGCTGGCGGGTCATCGGCGCCGACTCAGCGCTGCTCTCGATAGTCCGACTTCGGATAGGTCCCGAGCTGCTTCATCGTGGTGCAGAAGAACTGCAGCTCCTCGAAGGCGTTGGCGACCGACGGGTTTGCCGGGTGACCGTCGAACTCAGCGTAGAACTGGGCCACCGTGAAGCTCTGATCGACCATGTAGCTCTCGAGCTTGGTGATGTTGACGCCGTTGGTGGCGAAACCCCCGAGCGCCTTGTAGAGCGCGCCGGGCACGCTCCGCACCTGGAACACGATGCTGGTCATCGCCGGCCCGTCCCGGGGATCGGGCTCGATCGACCGGCGCGACATCACCACGAAGCGGGTGGTGTTCCCGAGGCGGTCCTCGATCCTGGTCCGGAGCACCCTGAGGCCGTAGATCTCGGCGGCGAGCTCGGAGGCGATCGCGCCGAACGTCGGGTCGTCGCGCTCCGCCGCTTCCTTGGCGGCCCCGGCGGTGTCGCCGATGTCCATCGGTTCGACGCCGAGCTCACGGATCAGCTCTCGGCACTGGGCGAGGCCCTGGGCGTGGGAGGCGACCGTCTTCAACGAGTCGAGTGTCGCCCCGTCCGATCCCAGCAGAGCGTGACGAACCGGCTGGAAGTGCTCGGCGATGATGTAGAGGCTCGAATCGGGCAGGAGGTGGTGGATGTCGGCCACCCGACCGCCGAGGGTGTTCTCGATCGGGATCATCGCCAGCTCGGCCGATCCGTCCTCCACCGCGGTCAGGGCCTGGGCGAAGGTGTCGAACCCGACCGGCTCCATGTCGGGGTGGGCCGAGATGCAGGCCAGGTGGGAGTAGGCGCCGGGGGCGCCCTGGTAGGCGATTCGGGATCGAGCTGACACGGTGGCCAGCCTATCGGCGGCTCGGGAGGGGATCGGGAGGGTTTCGACCCACCCCGTCGACCGTGGCGGCGAGCGCCTCGACGAGGCCCACCGCCCACGCCGGATCCTCGACCTGCACGTTGTGACCCCGTCCCGGCGCGATGTGGGGCGAGTCGACGTAGGCCGACAGCTCGGCCTCGGTGGCCATCGCGTCACCTGCGCCGGCGCCGATCCAGGTGGGGCACCTCGCGGCGTCGAGGAGAGCGGCCATGTCGACCGGGCGCTGGGCGAACGAGGCCGGGTCCTGGGCCACGCGCCAGCCCAGTCCGGCTTCCGGCCCCACTCCCTCGACGACCGCGTCGATCACGGCCGGATGGTCTGGCCCGACAGGACCGCCCGGGCCGGTGACGCCCTCGAGCCCCGCCTGGCGCAGGAAGCGGGCCGTCGCCTCGTCACGCGTCGGGAACCAGCGGACCCCGCGCTCGGCCACCTTGGCCATGCCAGCGACGTCGTCGTCGGTCCACGTGGTCTTGACACCCAGCGCCAGCACGCCCAGCACCGGATGGGCGTAGCGGCCCGACGCCAGCTCGAGCCCCACCGCGCCACCCAGCGAGTGACCGACGATCAGCAAACCCCAGATCGGTGGCGACCCGTCGCCGGCGGGCTCGCCGGCCGGACCGCCACCGCTCCGGCCAGCCCCGGCCGAATGGTCTGACTCAGCGGACTCGGCCGACCCGGTGAGCTCAGCCGACACCAGCGACACCTCCGAGGCCACGGCGGTCGCCAGTGCGGGCACCGTGTAGTCGCCCGTCCACGACGCTCGCCCGTGGCCGGGCAGCGCCGGCATGAGGATCGGGCCGGCCCAGCGGTCGAGGAGGAGCGCAGCGGCGGGATCCCACACGCCCGGCGTGGCACCGAGCCCATGGATGAGGACCAGACCGACACGGTCGTCGGTCAGCAGCGAGCTGGTCGACGATGGGCCGCTCGTCGCTGGACGACCGCTCGAGTCGCTCACGTTCCGACCGTCCACCGCACCGGGAGCGACTTGAGACCCTGTTGGAAGTTCGATTGCAGGCGCACCGGTTCGCCGTCCAGCTCCAGCCGGCCGAGCTGCGAGAAGATCTCGCCCAGCATCGACGCGAGCTGGCGCCGCGCCAGGTGGGCACCGAGACAGAAGTGGGGACCGAAACCGAACGAGACGTGGTCGTTGGGTGAGCGATCGATGTCGAACGTGTGGGGATCGTCGAACACTGCGGGATCCCGGTTGGCGGCGATGTGGTACACCGCCACCTTGTCGCCGGCTGCGATCGGCTGGCCGCCGAGCTCGGTGTCGACCGCGGCGGTCCGCCGGAAGTGGATGACCGGCGGCCAGAATCGCAGCAGCTCCTCGATCGCGGCGGGCAGAGAGCCCGGATCGGCCAGCAGCCGATCGTAGGTGTCGGGATGCTCGATGAGCGTCAGCATCGCCCCGGGAATCCCGTTGCGGAGGGTCTCGTTGCCCGCCACGGCGAACAGGAAGAACATCGTCTCGAACTCCTCGACGCTCAGCTCCGTGCCGTCGTAGCTGGCCTGGAGGAGCAGGGAGACGATGTCGTCACCGGGGTCGGCCCGGCGGCGCTCGGCCAGCGCGTTGGCGTAGGCGTAGAGATCGGCGAGACCCGCTCTCGTCCGGGGATCGGGGAGCGAGCCGTCCGGCCCCGGCTCGGGGCGCATCGCATGGGCCGCCCTGGCCATGGGGGTACCGGCCGACGGGTCGAACGCATCGGAGCTGGCGTAGTCGGCGTCCTGGTAGCCGATGACCCGGTTCGACCAGTCGTACAGCAGCCGACGATCCTCGTCGGGCACGCCGAGCACCGCCGCCAGGACCGCGACCGGCAGGTCGCCCACCACCTCGGTGACGAGGTCGCACGAGCCCCGCTCGGCCACCGCCGCCACCAACGACCGGGCTCGGGCGGTGATCTCGGCCTCGATCGCGGCGATCGCCCTCGGCACGAACGCCTTGGCGAGGAGACCCCGCAGCCGGTTGTGGGCCGGGGGGTCCAGGTTCAGCATCATCTGCTGGACGAAGTGGAGATCCTCCACCGTCGCCGGGTCCCGGAGCTGGGTGCCGCCGAGGTTGCTCGAGAACCGATCGGGGGAGCGGAGCACCTCCCGCGTCTCCGCCATCGTGAGCACGGCCCAGTACCCGGGGCCTGGTCCCCAGCCGTGGAGCGCCGGCTCCGGTACCCAGACCACGGGGCCGGCGGCGCGGAGCCGGTCGATTGCGGCGTGGGGCGCGCCGACGACGTAGGTGGCCGAGTCGTAGAGGGCCCGCAGATCAGCGGGGTCGGCCGGTGCGAGCGGTGACGGCGACCGGGAAGACATGTCCGCCATCGTCGCGTGCGTCGGAACCGGCCGCCAGCGTTGCCGCACCGGACCGCGGCGCGGCTAGGGAACTTCCACCGGGAAGCCGGTCGGGGATCGCGTGGTTAGACCGTGAAGCGGGTGAGGCGGACGCCCCCACCGGACGCCTCACCCGCTCAAGAAGCAGCGGGATCGGCCGCCGTAGCGTGCCGGCGACGAGTCGACGCCGCGAGAGGAGGTGACGTGGCCAACGGGGGGTTCGTCGCACGACGCCGACGGGGCGACCGAGACGTGTCGCCCGGGCCCACCCCCGACGCGACGAGCCGACGACCGACCGGTCAGCGGCTCGGGTGGTGGTTGTCCGGCGCGGCCAGCGCCGTCTGGCTCGTCGCGGTGATCGTCACCGGGAGCGGCGGTCGCGTCGTCGAGAACTGGGAGTCGGCGGCGACGATGCTCGTCGGCAGCTTCCTCGCCGGGTCGTCACCCGAGGGTGGTGGAGCGGTGGCGTTTCCCGTGTTCACGAAGGCGCTGGGGGTTCCGGGGCCGGTCGCCCGCTCGTTCGGGCTGATGATCCAGGCGGTCGGGATGACGATGGCCTCGGTGTCGATCCTGCTCGCCCGCCGGCCGATCCATCGCCGGACGGTGACCCTCGGCTCGATCGCCGCGGTGATCGGGTTCGGGATCGGCGTGTTCGGCTTCGCCCGGTCCGACGTCGCGTTCTGGCCGACCGTGATCGGTCCGGCGTGGGTGAAGGCGACCTTCAGCATCGTGCTGGCCACGACGTCGATCCTGATGATCCGCCACCTCCGGCTCGAGCGCCGACCCGGCTCCAGCCAGCGGCCGCACGACGGCCGCCAGCCACACAGCGCCGGCGGCGTCGGGTGGACGGCCCGCCACGACGTCGGCCTCGTCGGGGTGGCGATCGCCGGTGGGTTCCTGGCGAGCCTGACCGGCACGGGCCCCAACATCGTGGTCTTCCTCTTCCTCGTGGTGCTGGCCGGCGTTGCACCGAAGGTGGCCTTGCCGAGCGCGATCATGGTCATGGCCGTCGTGTCGATCGCCGGATTCGTCCTGTTCGGCCTCGTCGACGGCCAACTCGACGTGACCCTCCTCGACGATCGTGTGGTGACCGTGGGGGAAGCGCCGGTCGATCCTGCCATCGCCGTCGGGCGGGCGGATCTGCTCGGGCTCTGGTTGGCTGCGGTACCGGTCGTGGTGTGGGGCGCGCCGCTCGGGGCGCTGGTGGCGTCGCTGGTCGCCGAGCATCAGCTCGTCCGGTTCGTGGCCGCCCTGGCTGCGATCGAGGTCGCCACCACCTTCCTCCTCGTGCCGGAGCTGCGAACCGAGCGGGTGCTGGTGGTCTACCTGATTGCCGGCCTCGCGACCTTGCCGGCGTTGTTCATCCTCGGGCAGCGACACCGCGCCCGGATCTTCGGGGTCGCCGGCGTGGCACCGGTTCGCCCATCGGCGCCGGCGAGTTGACCGACATCACGCATCGTCGAGCCGACGTCACCTAGATTTGCAGCGGGATGGCAGCGGACGGCAGAGCGGGGACCTACGAGCGCGACACCAACTACGTGACGACGCGCATCACCCGGGACGGGGGCGACGGCTACCCCGTGGAGGCGGGCCGGTATCGCCTGGTGGTGGCGCGCGCCTGTCCCTGGGCCAATCGGGCGATGATCGTTCGCCGCCTCCTCGGCCTCGAACCGGTGCTGTCCCAGGCGATCGCCGGCCCCCTGCACGACGAGCGGAGCTGGAACTTCGACGACGAACCGGGCGGTGTCGATCCGGTGCTCGGCATCGAGCGCCTGAAGGACGCGTTCGAGAAGCGCTTTCCCGGCTATCCGAAGGGAATCACGGTTCCGGCCATCGTCGACGTGCCCAGCGGCGAGCTGGTCACCAACGACTTCGCCCAGCTCTCCCTCGACCTGTCCACCGAGTGGACCGATCACCATCGTCCCGGCGCCCCCGACCTCTACCCGGAGGCCCGTCGCGCCGAGATGGACGAGCTGATGGAGCTCGTCTACCGCGATGTCAACAACGGCGTCTACCGGTGCGGGTTCGCCACGAGCCAGGCTGCCTACCAGGAGGCATACAGCGCGCTGTTCAACTGTCTCGACCAACTGTCGCAGCGACTCGAGAACCAGCGGTATCTCATGGGCGACTCGATCACCGAGGCCGACGTTCGCCTCTGGCCGACGCTCGTGCGGTTCGACGCCGTGTACCACGGGCACTTCAAGACCAACCGGGCGAAGCTGACCGAGATGCCGGTGTTGTGGGCGTACGCCCGCGATCTCTTCCAGACCCCGGGGTTCGGCGACACGATCGACTTCGCCGCCATCAAGGCCCACTACTACGGGGTCCACCGCAACCTGAATCCATCGGGCATCGTTCCCGTGGGACCCGACGGGTCGAGCTGGTCGAGCTTCCATCATCGGGAGGAGCTCGGCGGGCGTCCCTTCGGCGACGGCACGCCGCCCGGTCCACCCCCTGACGACGAGTAGGCCATCGATCGTCCCGGATTCGTCGTCGTGGCTGTGGCGTGACCGCCTCCGGATGTAGGGTCGCAGCGATGAGATACCTGGGAATGAGACACGAGGACCAGTCGATGATCGGGGTGCTCACCCCGGACGGGCAGGGGGTCGCCCCGTTGACCACCATCGCCGAGTTCTACGGCGACCTCGACCGCTGGCGGTCGGCCAAGCCGACGGCGACCGCGGTGGCCATCGCAGAAGTGGATCAGGTCCCCCCGGTTCCCGAATCGGCGAAGGTGCTCTGCCTCGGCCTCAACTACGACGCACACGTGAACGAGACCGGCAACGAGCGACCCCCGGCGCCGAACATCTTCGCCCGCTGGTACGCCTGCCTCTCGTGCCACGAGGACTCGCTGTCGGTTCCGTCTGGCGAGCCGGGGCTCGACTGGGAGTGCGAGCTGGGTGTGATCATCGGATCCGACCTGGTCGACACGCCGCGCTCGGCGGCGATGGACGGTGTCCTCGGCTACACCTGTTTCAACGACATCAGCGCCCGCACCCACCAGCGGGCCACCGGCCAGTGGGCGCTGGGCAAGAACCCGGACGGCTCTGGCCCGATCGGTCCGTGCGTGGTGACCGCCGACGAGTACGGCGATCCGTACGGGCGATCGATCCAGACCAGGGTGAACGGCGAGACGATGCAGTCCTCGACCACCGACCGGATGATCTTCAAGATCGACGAGACGATCGAGTACATCACCAGGTGCACCTCGCTGCGCCCGGGCGACGTCATCGCCACCGGCACCCCCGAGGGCGTCGGGGCGGCCATGTCGCCGCCCAAGTTCATGAACGCCGGCGACACGGTCGAGGTCGAGATCGACGGCATCGGCGTGCTCCGGTCCCACTTCGTCTGAGCTCGGGATCGAGGAGCGGAGGAGCTCGAGCGAGATTTCTCGAGTCGCGATGTCCTCGACGGCCGATCCCGTTCGTGAGAGGGGCGAGTGTGGGACCCTCCTGCACCGAACCGACACGAAACGAGAATCGTCATGAGTCAATACCTGTTGTCGTTGCACGCGGGTGAGGGCACCCAGCGGGGCCCGCAGACGCCGGAGGAGGCCGAGGAGTTCATGGGCCGCATCGAAGACCTGGAGGCGGACATGCGGTCTGCGAACGCCTTCGTGTTCACCGGGGGCCTGCACGGTCCCGACGCGGCAACCGTCGTCCGGCGCGACGATCGCGAGCTCGTGATGACCGACGGGCCCTACGTCGAGGCCAAGGAGCACATCGCCGGGTTCTACGTCATCGAGGCAGCCGACCTCGACGAGGCGCTCGCGTGGGCGGAGAAGGTCGTCGATGCGGTACGGGCCCCGATCGAGGTCCGACCGTTCATGGACACCCGGCAGCACGGTTGAGCCGATGCCGGCGCCCGGCGACGTGGGCCACGGAGCCCGCTCCCTGGCCCACGCGTTCCGCGAAGCGTACGGGCCGGCGGTGGCCACCCTCATCCGGGTCTTCGGCGACATCTCCCTCGCCGAGGACGCGGTGCAGGACGCATTCACGGTGGCCAGCGACCGGTGGCCGCGGTCGGGTGTTCCACCCAACCCTGCAGGGTGGATCGTCACCACCGCCCGGCGGCGAGCGGTGGACCAGGTGCGGCGCTCGGCCCGAGGAGCCGAGCTGCAGCGTCAGGTCGCGGCGGCCGGCCCGGTGGGCGCTGACGGCCGTGACGACGTGATCGACGACGACCTGGTCTACGACGACCTGGTCTACGACGTGATCGGCGACGATCAGCTGCGCCTGATCTTCACCTGCTGCCACCCGGCGCTGAAACCAGAGCATCGGATCGCCCTCACGCTCCGCCTGCTCGGCGGCCTCTCGGTGGGCGAGGTCGCCCGTTCGTTCCTCGTGAGCGAGGCAGCCATGGCGAAGCGCTTGGTGCGGGCGAAGTACAAGATACGAACGGCCAAGATCCCGTATCGAGTCCCACCGATCGCCGAGCTACCAGGCCGGCTCGAGGGGGTCCTGTCGGTCGTGTACCTCATCTACAACGCCGGTTTCACCCCTCCCGCTTCCGAGGCCGACAGCGACGGTCTCCCCGACGGCGATCACGCCTCCCTCCGAGGCGACGCTCTCCGCCTCGCCCGGGCCGTCTCCGAGCTCCTGCCGGACGAGCCGGAGGCGGCCGGACTGCTCGCGCTGCTGCTCCTGAGCGAATCGCGGGCGGCCGCTCGGATCACCGACGGCGACGTGGTGCTGCTCCGAGATCAGGATCGAGCCCTCTGGGACCGTGCGCTGATCGACGAAGGACAGCGCATCGTCCGGCACTGCATCGGTCTCGATCGTCCTGGCAAGTACCAGCTGCAGGCGGCGATCCAGGCGGTCCACAGCGACGCCGCGACGGTCGACGACACCGACTGGTCACAGATCGTCGCCCTCTACGACCACCTCTACTCGTTGGAACCGACCCCGATCGTGGCGCTCAATCGAGCTATCGCCCGCAGCGAGGTCGAGGGGGGTGCCGTCGCCCTCGACTGCCTGAACGCCCTCGGCTCCGACCTCGATCGCTACCACCTGCTCCACGCGGCCCGGGCCACGATGCTCGAACGGCTCGGCGAACCGGCGGCCGCCGTCGCGGCCTACGAGCGGGCAGCGGAGCTCGCACCAACCGCCACCGATGGCAGGTTCCTTCGCAAGCAGATCGACCGGATCGGGCGCTCACGCGTTGACCAGGAGCCAGAGGCCGAGCGTGGAGTAGGCGACCATCACGAGCAGCATCGCGAACTGGCTGCGGAGCGACTCACCGGTGGGGAACAGCTCGGTGGCTCGGTCGTGGGCGATCACCACCGCTCCGACGTGCCCGAACAGGATCGACAAGACCTGGACCCAGGCGACGAGATCGACGCTGATGAGGTTGTAGTCGATCTGCCCGTCGGAGCCGCCGAACACGTTCCACCCGAGTCCGGCCGGGTCCGACAGTCGAAAGACGAAGCTCTGTGATTCGTCGACGAGGAGCTGGGCGTAGTGGGCGACGGCGTAGCCGAACACGATCGGAACGATCGACGGGGTGAACGCAGCCGCAGCGTCGGCCACCGACAGCGCCGTGACCCGCGATGTCCACCACACCCCGATGCCGTACAGCAGGGCGATCAGGACGATCGACACGACGAGGCCGACGGTGAGCGTCAGCGCGCCGCTCCACCCCTGCGGGCGGCCGAACACCGACCGACCCGTCTCGCTCTCGGCGAACCCGTCGAAGGTGGTGCCGCCGAGCACGACGAGGAGGGTCGCGAGCGTCCCCGGCACCACCGGCAGGCGAGCCAGCCCCGACATCGGTGGTCGGAGCGACAATCGGCCACGGGCGTCGGTGAACAGCACCCCCATCGCGCCGAGCATCGAGAACAACGCGCCGAACGGTTCGTTGTCGGCCACCCACTCGGCCCCCCAGCGAGCGGCGAAGACCACCGCCAGGAGGCCGTGGACGAGCAGGAGCGCGCCGAGCGTCCGGGGCGCCGCCCCCGAGGGGTGGACCAGCTCGTAGAACAGGAAGATGAACAGCCCGAGCGCGGCCGGCCATTGGCCGAGCCGAGTCGGGGGATCGTCGACCGTCACCCCGAGCCGGCCGGCGATCGGAGCGACGAGACTCGCCAACGTGTTGATGGGGCTGATCGCCCGCCACACGTCGCCCACCAGCCCGTTGACGATCTGGGCACCGACCCACACGATCACATAGAGCGCGACCGGCAAGAGGTTGGTGCTCGTGTCGTTCTCACCGAACAGCCCGGAGGCGAGCGCCACGAGGTAGAGGACGAATGCGCCAGCCTGACCGACTCGTTGGATGCCGACCACAACCGGGCGGTTCGCGGCACCGCCACCACCGATCCCGCTGAGGACGGTGCGACCGCTCGCCGCCCGGGCCAGCTGTGGACGGGTCCACAGCACGCCCAAGGCGACGAACGACACGACGAGAGCGATCGCAGATGCCCACGTGAACATCCAGAGCGGGAGCGGCAGGTCGCCCCGCGAACCGACGCCGTGGGCGAAGATCATCCGACCGCCAGCTCGAAGAGGAACAGCTTGGCTCCCTCCAGCTCGATCTCGAACAGGCCCGGTACGTCCGCGGTGAAGCTCAGTTCGCCCGCCAGGTCGGGACCGACGTCGGCGTGGAGGTCATACCCGTGCACGTGGAGCTCCTCCGCCACATCGGAGGTCACCTGCACGGTGACCTCCGAACCCAGCGGCACATCGACTCGGTCGGATGCCACCTCGACGTCGCCGCTGCGGTAGACGACGTCGATGACCGTGCCGTCCGACATCGACGACATGTCTCCGTCGCCGTGCTCATCACCGTGGTCGCCGCCGTCGTCGTCCATCGCGTCGTGGGCGGCGCCGGCTGCGGCGGCTTGTTCGGCGCTGACCGAGATCGTGGTCGTCGCGGTGATCGGCGCACCGTCGACGGCGTAGGGGGCGTGGTCGTTGCCGTTGAGCTCGATCATCACCTCGTGTTCGCCCTCGGTGAGCGAGGCGAGATGCCACCACTCGCCGTACATCCGGCCGACCTTCACCCCGTCGACGTAGAGGTGCATGTGGCCTTGGCCATCGACATGGTCGGTGCTGGCCGCTTCGGCGACGAGGTCGATCCCTTCGGCCGGGAAGTGGAGGTTCCACCCCGACTTGGGATCGGGGGTTGCCTCGATCGTCACGCTCGGCGCGTCGGCCGAGGCGACATCGTGTGGGCTCAGCTCGGTGTGGTCGTGCTCGCCCGGCGCCTCGACGGTCACGCTCGTGGTCGCCCGAATCGGGGTACCGTCGAGTGCGTAGGGGCTGTGGTTGTTGGCGCTGACCTCGACCGCGATCTCGTGGTCGCCTTCGGTCAGACCCTCGAGATGGATCTCGGTGTTGTAGAACCGCATCTGGCGCTCACCGTCGATGTAGAGGTGGAGGTGACCCTCGCCGTCGACCGGTTCGGTGCTGGCCCTCTCGGGTGCGATCTCGAAGTTCTCGAGCTCGACGAAGAGGTTGTGGCCCGACTTCGGGTCGGGTTCCACTCGGATCGCGACCTCGGGCACTGCCATCCCGTCGGGAACGTCGATCACATCGGTGTGGTTGTGGTCACCGGCGTCGTCGTGGTCCATGTCGTCGGCCATCTCGCCGGACATGTCGTCATCGGCCATCTCGTCGCTGGTCGGCGTTTCGTCTGCCGCGCTCGCGGTCTCGGTGGTGTCGGTCTCGGTCGCGGTCTCGCTGCCGCAGGCGGCGGCGAACAGGGTCAGCCCTGCGAAGACGGCGACGGTCAAGGCGGCGCGGCGCCGCCATGTCGTCTCGTACATGGTTCCTTCCTCGGTTCGTTGGTTCGTCTATCGATACGTCAGGACGACCAACGACGGAGGACCCCGCGCCAGGTTTGCGTTGCGAGCGATGCGGCCGGAATCGACCGCATCCGCAGGTCGGGGAAGGCGCCGCACGTCGGGAAACTCAGGAGCGGGCGGCGGCTCCAGCAAGCGGGCGACAGCGGCCGAGGCCCGGCGTAGCAGCCGAACGGCGAGCACGGCGACCACCGGCGCGAACACGGCACCGAAGAACGTCGCAGGGTTGGACACCATCGGGGCGAGGCCGCCCGTCTGCGACAGCGCCTCGACGGATTCCTGGGCCAGGAACAGCGATGCACCGACTGCGCCGAGATGGCCCACCCGCAAGTCGGTGCCGAGCCCCATCCGCCTCGCCCAGCCGATGATCGACACCGTGGCCGCGATGGCGGCGACGGGCACGACGAGTGCCGCCTGCGTGGGCAGGTGCGCATGATCGAGGTGGTCGTGGCCCGCATGGCCGATCGCAGGGCGGATGGCGGCGAGAGGGCCCGCGGCGAGGTACGCCAGCTGGTGAGCGACGAGCGACACCAGCCCGCCCAGCGCGATGAGGGTGAGAGGAACGGTGAGCCTCCGGCCAGGATCCGGCACGGTGGCGAGTGTAGGGGAGATTGCTCGTTGTCGGACGGGTTGAGGGACACGCATCGCGGTGGGAGGGCACCTGCGGCGGTGGGCGGCGAGCTGCCAGACTTGGGTTTCCAGCACGGACGAGGAGATTCGAAATGACTGGTTCACGATCGATCGAGCACTGGATCGACGGCGAGTCGACCGGCGGTGACGGTGCCGGTTCGTCGAACGTCTACGATCCGGCCACGGGCGCCGTCACGGGCTCGGTCACCCTCGCATCGCCGAGCGACGTCGACCGTGCCGTGGCGGCCGCCGCCCGAGCGTACGGCACCTGGCGAACCGCGTCGCTGTCGGAGCGATCGTCGATCATGTTCCGCTTCCGCCACCTCCTCGACGCTCGGCGCGAGGATCTCGCTCGGCTCATCTCCGCCGAGCACGGGAAGGTGTTCGCCGACGCCGTGGGCGAGGTGCAGCGTGGGCTCGAGGTGGTCGAGTACGCCTGCGGCGTTCCCTCACTGCTGAAGGGCGAGATCACGCCCGACGTCTCCTCGGCGGTCGATGCGTACAGCATCCGCCAGCCGCTCGGGGTCGTGGCGGGGATCACGCCGTTCAACTTCCCAGCGATGGTTCCCCTGTGGATGTTCCCCATGGCGATCGCCTGCGGGAACACGTTCGTGCTCAAGCCGTCGGAGAAGGACCCGTCGGTGAGCCTCCTCCTCGCCGAGCTCTTCGCCGAGGCCGGGCTCCCGGACGGCGTCTTCAATGTGGTCCAGGGCGATGCCGTCGCGGTGAACGCGCTCCTCGACCACCCCGATGTGGCGGCCGTCAGCTTCGTCGGGTCGACGCCCATCGCTCGGGCGATCCACGAGCGGGCCAGCGCCAGCGGCAAGCGGGTCCAGGCGCTCGGCGGGGCCAAGAACCACATGGTGGTGCTCCCCGACGCCGATCTCGGCCAGGCCGCCGACGCCGCGGTCAGCGCCGGCTACGGGTCGGCGGGGGAGCGGTGCATGGCCATCTCGGTCGTGGTCACGGTGGGCGACATCGCCGACGATCTCGTGGCGGCCATCACCGAGCGGATCGGCCAGCTGAGGATCGGCCCCGGGCTCTCCCCTGATCCGATGGACATGGGGGCGCTGGTGACCGAGGCCCACCGCGATCGTGTCGCGTCCTACGTCGATCTCGGCGTGAGCGAGGGGGCTGATCTCGTCGTCGACGGCCGCGGCCTTCGCATCGACGGTCACCCGGAAGGCTTCTGGCTCGGCCCCTGCCTGTTCGACAACGTCGGGACGGACATGAAGATCTACGAGGACGAGATCTTCGGGCCGGTCCTCAGCGTGGTGAGGACCGAGTCGTTCGACGATGCGCTGGCCGTCGTGAACGGCAACCCCTACGGCAACGGCACGGCGATCTTCACCAACGACGGCGGCGCGGCGCGAGCGTTCCAGCAGAAGGTGACCGTCGGGATGGTCGGCATCAACGTGCCGATCCCCGTGCCGATGGCCTACCACTCGTTCGGCGGGTGGAAGGACTCCCTCTTCGGCGACACCCACATCTACGGCCCCGAGGGCGTTCGGTTCTACACCTCCTACAAGGCCATCACGGCCCGGTGGCCCGACCCCCACGAGCGGGGGGTCGACCTCGGCTTCCCCCAGGCCCGATGACGGCAGGGGCGTGACGACAACGACCTGACGGGTGGGCGTTGGCCGATGTCGCGGTGCGCCGAGCTTGAACCATCCTCACCGGCCGCGCCGCCCTGCCGATGGTGGCCCCGATGGAGCCTTGCTTGCGCCGCGACCTCATGCAGTACTGTCGATCCATGGCCGAGAGCGGACCCCTGTCGACCTATCAGCCCGGACACTACTTCGACGAGATGTTCGACGGTTCGGGCTCCGTGCGGGAGGAGTACCGCAGCGTCGCCCACCGCCTCGGCCTGTTGGGCATCGACGAGCTGGTGCGTCGCCAGCACCTCAAGGATCGGCTCTTCCGAACCCGCGACATCACCTTCACCGTCTACGGCGAGTCGGCCGGAACCGAGCGCACGTTCCCCCTCGATCTGGTGCCGCGGGTCATCCCGGCGGCTGACTGGGCCAGGATCGAGAGCGGCCTCAGCCAGCGGCTCCGGGCCCTCAACCTCTTCCTCGGCGATCTCTACGACGGCGACGCCGGCATCGTCAACGACGGGATCGTGCCCCGCGACCTGATCGAGGCCGCCGACGGCTACGAAGAGATGGCGTTCGGCATCCCGCAGCCGTTCAACGCACGCGCCCTCGTCGCCGGCATCGACCTCGTCCGCGACGAGGAGGGGAACTACCTCGTCCTCGAGGACAACCTCCGGGTCCCTTCCGGGGTGTCGTACGTGCTCGAGAATCGGCTGGCGATGACGAGGCTGATGCCCAAGGTGCTGGCCGATGCCAACATCCGCACCGTCGAGCAGTACCCCATACTGCTGCTGCGGGCCCTCCAGTCGATCGCGCCGCCGGGCGCGAGCTCGCACCCGGTCGTCGTCCTCCTCACCCCCGGCGTGTACAACTCGGCCTACTTCGAGCACTCGTTCCTCGCCCAGAACATGGGCGTGCAGCTCGTCGAGGGTCGCGATCTCGTCGTCGACGAGGGCGCGGTGTGGATGCGGACCACCCGTGGCCGCACGAAGGTCGACGTCATCTACCGCCGGGTCGACGATCGGTTCCTCGACCCGGAAGCGGGCCAGCGCGATTCGGTGCTCGGCGTTCCCGGGTTGGTCGCGGTGGCCAAGGCCGGCGGGGTCACACTGGCGAACGCCCTCGGCAACGGGGCCGCCGACGACAAGGCGATGTACACGTTCGTGCCGGAGATGATCCGCTACTACCTCAACGAGGAGCCGATCCTGCCCAACGTCGAGACCCACCTCCTCAACGATCCCGACCTGCGCCGGACCGTGCTCGATGAGCCCACACGGTACGTGATCAAGCCGGTCGACGGATCCGGGGGGTATGGCATCTTCATCGGACCGCAGGCCGGCGAGCAGGAGGTCGCCGAGATCACCGCAGCGGTTGAGGCCGAGCCCCGGCGGTACATCGCCCAGCGGGTCATCCGCCTAAGCCGTCACCCCACGCTGATCGACGGCCGTCTCGAGCCGCGCCACATCGACCTCCGACCGTTCGTGGTCGGTGGCGAGTACATCGACGTCCTCCCGGGTGGGCTCACGAGGGTCGCCTTGCGCGAAGGCTCGCTGATCGTCAACTCGTCGCAGGGTGGCGGCTCGAAGGACACCTGGGTGGAGCGCCTACCCGACAGCGGCCGGGGGATCAGCCGGCCGATGGACCGGAGCGGGCGGAGCGAGAGCGATGTGGTCCTCGCCCGGCTGGCCGAGCCGCTCTTCTGGGCCGGCCGGTACCTCGAGCGCATGGACGGCACGGCCCGCCTGCTCGCCGAGGCCCACCACGGCGTGCTCGCCGGGTTGCCGGTGGAGGCCGGGCTTCGCTGGAGCGAGCTCCTCGAGGCGTTGTCGCTCACCGGCGAGTTCGCCGAGACGGGCCTCGAGCTCAGCACCTACCCCGTCACCCGCTTCCTCGTCGACGACCGCAACAACCCCGGATCGATCGTCGAGTCACTGTCGGCCGCTCGGGGAAACCTGCGCAGCGTGCGCGAGCGGGTTCCGGTGGAGCTGCGGGCCGCTGTCAACGACGCCTGGACCGACCTCCAGGCAGTCGACTTCGACCGCGAGCTCCGAGAGCAGCCACAGGAGCTCTTCACCCAGATCTCCCGAGCCTTCCAGCTGTTCCTCGGTGTCACCGAGTCGGCCATGTCGCGCAGCGACGGGTGGCGGTTCCTGACCCTCGGACGGCTGACCGAACGCACGATGATCGCCACGCGACTCATCGAGGTCTACTTCGCGAGACTCGTCGGGGCCGGCGATCGGCCATCGGTCCGTCACTGGTCGAACCTCCTCCGGGCCGCCGGCGCGCTCCAGGAGTACCGCCGGGTGTATCACACCTCGCTCGATCCGATGGACGCCATCGGGTACCTGGTCCAGGACGTGGACTTCCCCGGGAGCGTCCTGTGGGGGGTCGCCAGGTGCGAACGCCACGTCGGGGTGATGGCGATAGAGAACGACGACCGCGACAACGCCGCGCTGAAGATGATCCGGGAGTTGCGGACGAGCCTCGAGCGTCCACTCGACGAGCTGCTCGGTGACGATCCCGGCTCGGCCCTCCGGACCATCGCGTCGGCGATCGAGGTGTTCAGCGATCAGATCCACGTCGATTTCTTCGACTTCAACGCCGGGTAGCCACAGACGGTGTTGACGGGAGAGGTACTCACCGTCGAGGTGGGTCGGGGCGACACGATCGAGAGCCGGCATCGGGTCCACGCCGCGGTGGTCGATCGGCGGGGCTCGGTGTCGGCGTGGGGTGATCGGCACCGGCCGACCATCCCCCGCTCAGCGATCAAGACGATCCAGGCCCTACCGATCGTGCAGACCGGTGCGGTCACCGCCTTCGACATCACCCCGGAGGAGCTGGCGCTCGCCTGCGCCAGCCACAGCGCTGAGGCGGATCACGTGTCCGCCGTGCTCGCGTGGCTCGCCCGCCTCGGCCTGGCCGAAGACGACCTGGAATGCGGTCCCGACACCCCGATCGATGACGAGGCCACCCGCCTGCTGTTCGCCGGCGGCGGCCGCCCCGGCCCGATCCACAACTGCTGCTCGGGCAAGCACGCCGGCTTCCTGACCGTCGCCCGCCAACTCGAGGTGCCCACCCGCGGCTACATCGAGCGAGGGTCGCCGGTACAGCAGCTCGTCACCGCGTCGATCGAGACCTTCGCCGGGATCGATCTCGCCGAGGTGCGCGCCGGGCGCGACGGTTGTGGCATCCCCGTCTTCCCGATCCCCCTCGAACGGTTGGCCTTCGCGATGGCCAGGCTGGTCGACCCGGTCGACCTCGACGACGACGTGGCCGCCTCGACGGTTCCTGTCGTGGCGGCAGCTCAGCTCGCCTACTGGGTCTCGGGCACCGGGCGGACCGAGATGGACCTCACGGCCGGAGCTCGCGAGCCGTTGGTGGTCAAGGTGGGCGCCGAGGGCGTCTTCATGGCCGCGCTTCAAGGCCGCGGCATCGGGGTGGCGTTGAAGGCCGAGGACGGTGCCGGGCGGGCGGCCGACGCGGCGATCCGGGCGATCCTCGGTCACCTCGGGGTGCTGAGTGCCGAGGCGTCCGGCCCGCGGCCGGTCACCAACAAGGCCGGTGTGGAGGTGGGCGAGACCGTGACGATCGTGCCCGAGCCAGCGGAGGCGAGGCTCGCCCCCTGACGGCCTGGCCGCGTCGTGGCCCGCGGTCGGGCCCTCAGGTCGACACCCGGTCGCGGCCGGACCGCTTCGCCCCAGTCGGTGCGGGAGCCCCGTTGTCGAGGTCCTGTGACCGCTTTCGGCGTTGGACGAGCCTCAGCGGCTGGCGGTGGTGGCTCCGAAGCGCTTGTCATGGGCCTCGGTGCGGAGGATCTCCAGCTCGGCTGCGAGTGCCAGGCGGCCGGCTTCGGCTGCCGGGTCGTCGGGGTGGTAGGCGAGCTCCGATGCCGGATCGCCGGCCACCCGGGTACCGATGAGGTAGCGGGGCTTGGTGTAGTCGTACGGGCGGGCCCGATGGAGCACGAACCGGTTGTCCCAGAAGAGCGTGTCGCCCGGGGTCCACTCGTGGCGGTACACCCGCGAGTCGTCGGCGACGATGAAGTCGATCAGCTCCCGTATGAGGGCCCTGCTCTCGTCTCGGGGCAGGCCGGGGATGCCGAACGCGTGCCGGCCGATGAAGATGTTCGGGATCCCGGTCTCGGGGTGGACCTTCACCAGGGGTCGGAGGTACGCCTCGCCGTGGTAGACGGTCCCGTAGATCCCCTCGCCGTTCGAGTCCGGGAAATCGCCGAGGTCGTTCGCTTGGGAGTAGTTCGTCGAGTGGTAGGCGCTGAGGTCGGCGATGCGGTTCCTCGTGGCGTCGTCGAGCGCGGCGTAGGCGGCGCGGCTGTCGGCCAGTTCGGTCTGGCCGCCCTCGTCGGGCACGATCACCGCGGAGAGCATGGCGCACTTGCTGGCGATCGGCTTGTAGGTCGAGTCGGTGTGCCACGCCTCGTTGCCGATGTTGGTTCGCATGAGCTGGGTGTCGACGTCGTAGATCTTGCCGAACGAGCCGTCGGTGTGGCGCTTCTGGTTCGCCATCGGCTGTCCGCCGAACTCGAGCTCACCCCAGCGTCGCCCGAAGTCGGCGCTCTCGTCGGCGTCGAGGTGCTGGTCGGGGAACAGGAGGAACCCCCGGTCGAGGAACGCGGCCTTGATGGCGGCGAACTCCTCGTCGGACGGTGAGCGCAGGTCGACGCCCGTGACCGTCGCCCCGAACCCCTTGCCGTGGATGGGTGTGATCTCGATGGTCCCCATGCCGCAATCGTAGGGATCTGCGAACGGTCGAGCCAGGTGGCGAAGATCGTTCCGGCGTCGGCCTGGACCGTCGCTGTTCACGCCATCGTCGAGCCGTCGACCGCCGCCTCGTACCCGGAGTAGATCGGCTGATCGATGCCGACCTGGTTCACCACGGTGGCCCGGAGATGGTGGTGGAGGTCGGGGTCGTCGAGCCCCACCTCTCCCGACCTGATCGCGTCGACGAGGAGCCACCGCAGCGCCGACGTGTCGGTCTCGTCGGTTCCGAACATCGCCTGGAGCCTCCCCCGTTCGGCATCGAGGTGGGGCGGGCCGAGGTCGAGCTCGCGCAGCACGATGTCGAGCGAGTTGGCGGCGACCCGGGCCATGAAGCTCGTCCGTCCCTCCGTGGCCCTCATCACCTCGTCCCGGAGGAAGTCACGGACGCTGATGGTGAGCTCCTCCACGCTCGGCATGTCGGTGGTGGAGGCAGTCGCCGCGCCGACGCCATCGACGACGTCGACCGGGCCGGGGATCAGGAGATTCACACAGTCGACCTGGCACTCCGAGCTCCGCCGGCCGATCCCGGGCCGCTCGACGGACGGGTCGGGCCCGTTCCGCCAGTGGTCGGCCATCTTCAGGCAACCGATGGCCCACCAGAACGAGCCGAACACCTCCCAGTAGTGCACGTGGTCTGGATCGACCTTCGTTCCCGAGACCGACTCGTAGCCGGCGAAGAGGTCGTCGTAGTGGCCGAACCCTCCGACCGGGAGATCCCGGTTGCCGAACCGCCACGAGTTGGTGCAGATCCAACCGAGATCCCGCATCGGGTCACCGAGGTGGCAGACCTCCCAGTCGAGCACACCGGTGATGCCGTCGGGTGTGATCATGAGGTTGCCGTTGCGGAAGTCGTTGTGGACCACGCGATGCTCGGCTTCGGCGGGCAGGTTGTCGAGCAGCCAGCGGGCGGCGAAGTCGATCATGGGTTGCGGCGAGTCGAACTCCTTGTAGGAGTCCCACATGGCGTTGACGAACTCCTCGGTCGTGACCGTCTGAAGGTGATCGGCCAGGCCGGTCGCCACGGGGTCGATGGCGTGGATCCTCGCCAGCACCTCACCGCACTGGAAGGCGAGGCGGGGCCGCACCTCGTCGAGGTCGGGGGAGCGCACGATCCGGGCGCCGAGCGTGTGACCCTCGAGCCACTCCATGACGAACCCGTCGCCGAGGCCGTCGCCCTCGGTGAGGATGGCGTGGACCTCTGGCTCGGGCACGCCGGCCGCCTTCGCCACCTGCATCAGCTTGGCCTCGATCGCCAACCCGGGCCGGTCCTCCTCGCCGGTGCCGTACTCGCCGCCAGCCGCTCGCCGGAGGGCGAGCTGCCGCTCCTCGCCGTCGATCGTGACGGTGAGTCGATAGGTCTCCTGACTCGCGCCCCCCGAGAGCCGCTCCGCGGCGGTGAGCTCGTCGAAGCCGTCGACGGAGCGGCCGAGGACTGCACTCAGGGCATCGAGGAAATCGTCCGTAGGCATCGGCCAAGCATGCCAAACTCCGCCCCGCCGGGCCTCGCCCATCGCTTGCTTCTGCCGGTCGGCTGCTCCTCGTCCCCCGGGTTCTGCCGGTCGGCTGCTCCTCGTCGCTCGCTTCTGCCGGTCGGCTGCTCCGACTATGACGCCTGCCGACAGGCAGAACCGGCGATGACGGTGCGTCCGACCGGCAGAACGGGGGGAGGGGAGGTGCGTGCGACCGGCAGAACGGGGGGAGGGGAGGTGCGTCCGACCGGCAGAACCGGGGAGGGTGGTGCGTGCGACCGGCAGAACCCGGGGAGGGGGCGGCGGGGCGTGTCGGCAGGGAAGGGCCGGTCGACACGGGAACTCGACCGGGTTCCGGCAGGGGCGGAGCCCGGTCAGGGGCGGGCGAGTACCAGTACCCGCCGGCGACGGGCGGCCGATGGGCGCTCGACCGCTGGCATCCGCAGCGCTGCCGACGGCTCCTGAGCCGACGACGTGGCGTCGGTCGTCGGTTCAGGGGCAGCATCGGCGTCGGTGCCTGCTTCGGTGCAGGGGGTCTGGTCATCGGTTGGTGTGGCGGCTGTGTCGTCGGGGGTGGGTTCGCAGGTGTCGGCTGCCGGCCCTGGGGCAGCATCGGCGTCGGTGCCTGCTTCGGTGCAGGGGGTCTGGTCATCGGTTGGTGTGGCGGCTGTGGGTTCGCAGGTGTCGGCTGGTGGGGTGGTGTCGTCGGTGGGGCAGGGGGTGTCGCTCGACATGGGTGCGGAATCGGCGGTTTCCTGTTCGCAGGTAGCGGCCGGCGGGCTCGAGTCGTCGGGCGCGTCGGTGTCGTCGGTGGGGCAGGGGCTGTCGCTCGCCGTGGGTGCGGTGTCGTCGGTGGCGGCCGCCTGCTCGCAGGTGTCGGCGGGTGGATCGGCGTCTGCCGTGGTGGTGTCGGTCGGGGGCGGTTCAGCCGACGACCCCTCGTCGTCGGATCCCGGCGCTGCGGGGGCAGCGCAGGTAGTGGTGGTGGTCGTGAGCGCGGTCGACGACGTCCCGGGTGACGATTCGAGCGGCTGGGTTGGCTCGGGCACGCTGTCGGTGGCCGGCACACACGTCGTGTCCGACCGCTCGTCGCCGGCCGTCGTGGTCTCCGATGTCGGGGCGACCGCGGTGGCTGTCGGGTCTGTCGCCTGATCGGCTGCGGCGGTCGTTGTCGTTGTCGTTGCGGCCGTGGTGGTTGGCGCGGTGGCCGGTGCCGGCGCAGCGGCCGGCGGCGTCGTCGTGGTGGTCGTGGTGGTGGCGGGTGCCGGTGGTGCGACTGACGGTGGCTGCGCCGACGGCCGACGGGTCGTCGGTGGCGACACGGCCGGCCCCGGATCGTCGTTGGCGGCGCCGCTGGCGCGACCCCGATCGGTCGAACGGTCGCTCGGATCGGCCGGTACCAGCTCGATGTCGGCCGCCGCCACCGGCTCCCCGTCCGCTCCTGTGCCGGGCGTGAGCTGCAGCTCGATCGTCAGCTCCGCATCGCCGTCCCCGTTGGCCTCCAACTCGTCGACCGGGATCCGAACGGTGAGGTTGGCGACATCGGTGCCGTCGTCGTCCTCGTCGACCGTGAGCTCCATGTCGAATTGGGGTTCGCCGAACGTCAGTGTCCCGATGCCCCCGTCGCCAGCGTCGCTCGACGGATCGAGGTCGACCGGGCCCTGCCGCACGTTCACCCCGGGGGTATAGCCCAGGTCGGCCGGGCTGTACACGCCGGCGTTCCTCGGCTCACCGATCGGGAGCGCGTCGTCGAGCACGCCAGCCACGACGTCGACCATGAGCCCGTCGGCCTCGAGGTACCCGGCCCACGCATCGATCTCCTCCTCGGTCGGCAGCCTGCCCGCCGCCCCCCGGTAGGCCCGGACGATCTGCAGCAGGTGCCAGGTGGCGAGCTTGACATCGTTCGACTCCGCCCTCGCCGCGATCTCCTCGGCGTCGAGGTCGGCGCCCGGGGCCGACGGCGGCAGGGCCCGACGGTCGCCCGGGGCGACGAGGCGCGCCGCCAGCTCGGCCGTCGTGTCGCCGTCGCGGTACGCGGCAGCGAACTCGTCGAGCGTCGCCTCGCTCGGGACCCGCCCGAACGTGACGACGTGGGCCCGCAGGGCCATCCCCTCGGGCTCTCGGTACGGTGCCGCCATCGCCAGATCGGCGATCAGATCCACCTCGCTACCGAGGCCGAGGGCGAGCCGGTTCGTCCACGAGTCCAGCTCGTCGTCGGTCGGGGCGCGTCCGGCGAGGTCCTCGTAGACCGCCTCGACCGTTGGCTCCCAGGCCGAGCGGAGATCGGGCCCCAACCACAGCTCGCCGGCCGCCACCACATCTCCCCGGCCCCGGGCGGCGGTGACCGACGGCGTGGGGTTCACCGAGCTCCGGCCCGGCGGGATGATCTCGAAGTGCAGGTGGGGTGGCGTCTCCTCCGCGTTGCCGCTGTCGCCCAGGTAGCCGATCACCTGGCCGGACCGCACCATGTCGCCCGCCCGCAGATCACCGGCTGCGATCCAGGACTGGGGATTCGCGTTGTCGTCGGTGCCGGGCGTGTCGTTGTTCAGGTGGACATAGACGTAGCGCCAACCGTCGGCGTCCTCGATGACCAGCTTGTTGCCGGCCTTCTTGGTGGCGTTCCGCCGCTCCGACACGATTCGCCCGTCGGCGGCCGCGATCAAGGGCGTCAGCTTGGGCGCGAAGATGTCGACCCCCTCGTGGAGACGGGTGCAGCCGTCCCGGCAGGCGCCGAAGGTGTCGCTGTAGTCAGCGGGCCCTGCGACGGGGAACATGATCGTGCGGAGCTCGACCCCGTCGGCCTCCGACACCGATGACCCGAACGAGTCGAGCGGGCCGGGGAGGTGACCGGAGGCGGGGTGCACCAGGAGCAGGACCGCGATGAGGAGCACGAGCTGCACGCGGTTCTTCATCGTGGAGCTGCCCCTTTCCACGTGAATATCCCTGATTCAGCAAGAAGTGTAGATCCGACCTCGGGAGTCGTCGAGACGAGGGGTTGCACCTCGGGGTGATCGCGATATTATCTCGATATATCGTTAGCCTTCTCAGGTGGATCAACACCGGAGCGAACACCGTGAAATGAACACTGTGAAACGAACAACAAGGAATGAACACCATGCACGCACGACATCGACATCACGATCACGACACGCTCGGACCGCCCCAGCGGGGCCGAGGACGGGGGCGGGGACCGGGCCGGCACGGCCGGGGTCGTCGCCGGAACCGCGTCTCACGAGGCGAGGTACGCAACGCGGTGCTCGCGGTACTGGCCGACGAACCGATGCACGGCTACCAGATCATGCAGGAGCTGGAGGAGCGATCCGGCGGCGGATGGCAACCGAGTCCCGGCTCGATCTACCCCACGCTGCAACTCCTCGCCGACGAGGAGCTCGTCGCCGGCAGCGAGGAAGGGGGCAAGACGATCTACACGCTGACCGAGAGCGGCCGGGTCGCCCTCGACGCCATCGATGCTCCCCCGGCCTGGGAGCGGTTCGAAGGCGGGGCGATGGCCGACCTCGTCAGCCTGCGCCGGTCGGTGCACCAGCTCGGGATGGCGGCCAAGCAGGTGGTCCACGCCGGCACCGACGACCAGGTGCGAGCCGCCCACCAGCTCATCACCGACACCCGCAAGGCGTTGTACAAGATCCTGGCCGACGACGAGCCGGCAGCGGAGGAGTGAGCAGGACCGCAGGCCGGAGGGTCGACGAGCCGACCGGCGCTCAGCGACCGAGTCGGGTGATCGTCTCGGTCGCTTCGGTCACCAGGTCGTCGATCACCTCGCCGACGCTGCGCAGCGCCGAGGCGTAGCCGATCCCCTGACCGGCCCCGGAGTGGAGCAACGGCTCCACCCCGTGCTCATCGATCGCCCCCAACAGGTCGCCCACGAGCACATCCTGGTACGGCATCCGCAACGGTTCGGGCGCCTCGGGCGCCGCCCACTCGTCGCTCCACGCCGATCGGATCTGCCGGAAGGTCTTGCCGCTCTCGCTGCGGGTGACGACCGTGTCGGCTGAGGTGGCCCGAAGGAGCTTGTCGACCAGTGCCGGCTGCATGTGGGCGGCGTGCTCGGTCGTGGTGAGCCAGATCGTGCCGCACCAGACGCCCTGAGCGCCCATGGCGAGCGCCGCGGCCAGGTGTCGCCCCGTGGCCACCCCACCCGCAGCCAGGACCGGCGTGTCGCCGACCGCGTCGACGATCTGCGGCACCAGCGTGTAGGTACCGATCGTGCCGGTGTGGGCGCCGGCCTCGGCACCCTGGGCCACGATCACGTCAACCCCCGAGGCCAACGCCCGGCGAACGTGGCGGGGGCTGCCGATCAGGGCGGCGGTTGTCTTGCCCACCTCCTTCGCACGATCCACGGCCGCCCGGGGCGCGCCGATCCCGCACGCGAAGAGGTCCACGTCGGAGGCCATCACGGCCTCGAGTTGCTCGCTCTCGATCTCCTTGGACCGGATGAACCGCGTCCTCATCCCCGGCCCGCTCGGCGGTGGCACGTCGTAGCGCTCGATGATCCCGTCGACGAACCGGCGGTGACCGGCGGGGACGTGGCGCTCGATCTCGTCCCGACTGTTGTGCTCGGGCATGCCCTCCGGCAGAACCAGGTCGACACCGAACGGTCGCCCGCCGACGAGGCGTCTGATCTCCCGCAGTTCGTCGGCTATCTCGCTGGGAAACCGCCTGGTGGCGCCATAGACGCCTAGTCCGCCAGCATTGGTGATCGCAGCCACGGTGGTGACGTCGTGGGCGAAGCCGAAGATCGGAAGCTCGATGCCCAGTCGTTCGCAGATCGGTGTGGTGAGCTCGGCCATCCCGGATCAGTTCTTCGGGAGCTCGCGGAACGGCGTGTCGCGATCGACCGACGGTTCCCGCGGCAGGCCGAGCGCCCGCTCGCCCAGCGTGTTCCGCTGGATCTCGTCGGTGCCACCACCGAGGCTCATCCCTCGGCAGTTGAGGATCTGGTAGCTGAAGTAGTCGCCGTCGGCGGCGACATCCCTTTCACCGTCGTCGACGCCCGGCTCGCCGTCATCGCCGTCGGGCCACGCGGGCGAGGTCGGAAACGCCAACCGGCCAGCGAGGTCGGCGGCCGCCCGACCCTGGCGGGTCCGCCACAACTTCCCGACCGACGGGTGCACGCCGCCCGTGGACCGGAGGAAGCGCACGATCTGCTCGCCGCTGTGGAGGCGGGCGAGGTCCTGGCGCACGAGCGGGTCGTCGTCTCGACCGGCACCACCGGCCAGCTCACGGAGCTGGGGAACCGGAATCGGGTTGCGACCCGCCTTGGACCGCTGCGTGGCCGACCCGCTCATCGAGCCCACCCCGGTCTGGACCCGCTCGTGGGCCAGCAGCGCCACCGCGGTCCGCCAGCCGTCGTTCACGGCACCGACGGTCCAGTGGCGGGGGATCCGGGCGCCGTCGAGGAAGACCTCGTTGAACTCGGCGACCCCGGTCATCTGCACCAGCGGCCGGACGGTGACCCCCTCCTGCTCGACCGGGAGGATGAACATGGTGATGCCGCGGTGCTTGGGGGCATCGGGGTCGGTCCTGGCCAGGAGGATCGCGAACTGGCTGTGCTGGGCTCCCGAGGTCCACACCTTCTGGCCGGTCACCACCCACTCGTCGCCGTCGAGCTCCGCCCTCGTGGCCAGGGACGCGAGATCGGAGCCCGAGCCCGGCTCCGAGTACATCTGACACCAGATCTCCTCGCCCCGGAGCCCGGGTCGGATGAACCGCTCCCTCAGCTCGTCGGTGGCGTAGTCGCGGATCGTGGGAAGCGCCATGCCGACGCCGATCCCGAACACGGCGTCCTCGCGCGGAACCTTTCCCCGGCTCTCCTCGGCGTAGATCCGCACGAGCTCTGGCGGCAGATCACGACCGCCGTAGGCCGTGGGGTAGTCGAGTCCGGCCAGGCCCGCGTCGAACAGCAGGGCCCGCCACGAGCGGGCTCGCTCGAGTCCGGGCTCGGCCTCGTCCAGGCGACCCGGGAGGGTCTCGTCGAAGAATCGCCGCACCTCCTGCCGGAACGTCGCGGCGGACGGCTCGCCCTGGGTCGCAGTCGTGCTCATGGGCGCTCAGAAGGGACGGTCGCCGATGAGCGTGACCCGCTCGACCCGCCGGTGCTGGCCACCGTGGTCGGGGACGGCGTAGTGCTGGGTACAGCGGTTGTCCCACTGGGCGATGCTCCCCGGGCGCCACCGAAACCGGCATTGGAACTCGGGCCGCTCGGCCTGGGCGCACAGCAGGCGGCGCAGCGGTCGTGACTCGTCGGCGGTCATGCCGTCGATGCCGATCGTGAACGGGCGGTTGATGAACAGGCTCTTGGCCCCGGTGACCGGGTGGGTGCGGACGAGGGGGTGCTTCTGATCGGGATACTCCTCGGCGACCTTGGCCCGTTTCTCGTCACTCATGTTGTTGCCGAAGGTCTTGGCGAACGAGTGGATGGCGACCCTGCCGTCGATCTGCTCCTTCACGTCGTCGTCGAGCAGCTCGTAGGCGAGCTCCATGTTGGCGAAGCACGTGTCGCCACCCCAGTCGGGGATGATCCGCCCGTACAGGACCGAGCCCCTCGGCGGGCACTCGCGGAACGTCACGTCGGAGTGCCAGAACTCGGCGGCGGAGAACGACTCCGGTGTCGACTCCAACACGATGATCTCGGGGTGCTCGGACGCGTTCGTCGTGAACGGATGCACCTCCAACTCGCCGAACGAGGCGCCGTAGGCGATGTGCTGAGTCTGGGTCAGGTCCTGGTCGCGGAAGAAGAGCACCTTGTGGGCGAGCCACGCGTCGTCGAGCTCGGCGATCAGGTCGTCGTCGAGCTCCCGCAGATCCACACCGGTCACCTCGGCCCCGATCGATCCGGTGATCGGCTCGACCCTGATCCGGTCGTAGTCCTTCACCGACGTGCTCATGACTCGCATCGCGGACCCCTTGTGCTCGGTTGGCGCGCAGCACGTCAGCCTATTCGAGGCCTCGGCGACGGCGAAAGATCGCCCGCAGGTCGACTGCGGCGGTGGCGAAACGGTTGCCGCCGCGTGTGACCTGGTCACTAGACTCCGAGAACGCGACCGACCAGACGTACCATCGGCCGCAGAGTGGGGGCGGACAGCGGGATCATGAACCACGATGCGACCACGAGCGAGCCTGTTCTGACGGCACGTCAGCTCAACCGTGCGCTCCTGGCCAGGCAGTATCTGCTCGAGCGGGTGCCATCAGCGCTGCCAGCGGCACTCGAACAGATCGCCGGCCTGCCCGCCCAGCACGGCTCTGCCTACATCGGCCTCCGCTCCCGGCTCGCACACTTCGAGCGCGGCGCGCTCACCGCGGCGCTCGAGGACCGGTCGGTGGTGCAGGCGTCGCTCATGCGCCAGGCGATCTACGTGGTGTCACAGCACGACTTCGTGCTGATGGCCGCCGGCGTTCGCCGGGCGCGACGGGAGTGGTGGCTACGGGTTTCGCGTTCGCGCGGGCTCGACGAGGCTGCCTACCGGACACTGGCAGACAAGCTCACCGCCACCCTCCAGAACGGCCCGAGGACCCGGGCGGAGCTCCTCGAGGACATCGACGGCGCTGGCTTTCCGAGGCACGCCTTCGAGGGGGTCGTGCTGTGGCTCGACCTCGTCCGGGTGCCGCCCCACGGCACCTGGGAGCATCCAGGAGCCGACCTGTTCGGCCTCGCCGACGACTGGATCGACGACCGGGCGACCCCGATCGACGCCATCGACGTCTCGGACGGGCTCGACCTGCTGGTGCAACGCTACTTCCGGGCGTTCGGGCCCGCGTCGTTGTCCGACGTCGCCTCGTGGGCCGGGGTGCCGGTCGCGGCGCTGGAGCCGTCGATCGAGCGGCTCGACCTCCGCCGCTTCCACGACGAGGCGGCGAACCTGCTCCTCGACCTGCCGTTCGGTCCGCTGCCCGATCCAGACACGCCGGCCCCGGTTCGGTTCCTTCCCACCTGGGATGCGGTCCATCTCGTCCACGCAAAGCGAGCCGGGATCCTCGCCGAGGAGCATCGCGACCGGGCGCTGGCCACCAGCATGCCGTCGGGTGTCGGGACGTTCCTCGTCGACGGGCAGGCCGCAGGTCGGTGGACGTTCACCGGTGAGACGGTCGAGACCGACGCCTTCGCTCCAATCCCGCCAGCGGTGCGCGAGGAGGTCGAGTCCGAAGCAGCCGACCTCGCTGCCTTCTACACGGCCTAACGGCCGACCGGGCAGGGTGGATCAGCCGGTGGTCGGGATGGCGGCGACCCGGTCGCGGACCCGCCGGAAGAAGTCGACGGCCGTCGCACGTGGATCGTCCGCTCGGGTGAGCTCGCGGTAGGGGAGCCGGGCACCGGTGAAGCCCTCGGTGGCGCGCAGCTCGTCGTCGGCGGGGATCGCGAGCCGATCGGGCCACCAGAGGGCGACGTACAGGTACGGCTCGTCGGAGCTGTCGTCACCGGGCGACGCGCCGTAGGAACCTCGCCGATCCTCGTCGCCCACCTCGATCGCCGGGTCGAAGTGACCGGGCCACAGTTGGACCCGGCTGGCGTCGACCGACGCGTCGTCGGCCCGGACGAGCTCGAGGGCGGCGGTGCCGAGGCCCCACCAGGCGTCGAGGAACGACACCGCGTCGGCCGTGACCGTGAGCGGGGCGCCGGCGTCGCCGATCGGTGGTGAGTCGTGCTCGGCGGCGACGTCGGGATCGATCGACGAGCCGATCAGCTCCGCCGCCGCCTCCAACGTGGTGATCGGCGCCGCGACGGCCCGCCCGTCGCGCTGCACCACGAGCCGCTCGCCGTCGACCCTGACCTGGGTGTCGTCGCCGAAGAACGGGGTGCCGAAGCCGCCGAGCGTCCACCGCAAGCCGAACTTCCCGTTCACCTGATGGCGGGCTGGCGCGATCACGTAGGCGGCGAGGCGGTGCAGGTCGGTCCGCACCGCCACCAGGCGGTCGGGCAGGCTCGGCAGGGTCCGGCCATCGATGAGGCAGCGGTCGGCGGCCCACGCTGTCAACGACTCGTCGTCGCGCTCGGCCACCAGCTCGTCCCACGTCAGGTCGCCGCCCACCGGAGCGACCATGGGTGATCCGCTCACCCCGTCGTTGACCGGGTCGTCGGCGAGGTGGTCACCGTGCTCGATCGCGGGCGGCGAGGGTTCGAGCACCCGTGCCCCGTATCCGGTGCCGGCTTTGACCTGCGCTTCCGCTGCGGGGTGGCGGGCCGCCACCACGGTCTCGCTCGCTCGGTTGGCCATGCGTTTCCTCTCGACCGGGGGGAAGGGGCTGACGTCCGTCGTGGAGGCGGTCGCCCTACGCTCTCCGGGGGGAAATCGGGCGACGACCGTCACCGCACGGCGTTGAATGGAGTCTGCCATGATCTTGACGCTGACAGCCCTGGGTGGCGTTGCGGATGCGGCGGACAGCGATGCGACCGACCTCGGCTTCGTCCTACGCAAGCACCCCGAGCGGGTCCGCACCGTCGACGTCGGGTTCGGTCATGCCCACGTCTTCTACCCCGAGGCGACACCGGCCCGCTGCACCGCGACGCTGTTCGTCGAGGTCGACCCGGTAGGTCTCAGCAGGACGCCCGGTGGGTCGTCGTCGAATCTCGAGCCCTATGTGAACGACCGGCCCTACGTGGCGTCGTCGTTCCTGAGCGTGGCGATCGGTCGGCTCTACGGGTCGGCGATGAACGGTCGCTGTCCCGAGCGGCCTGAGCTGGTCGATGCCGCTCGGTCGCTGGTGGCGTCGCTGCCTGTCGTGGCGGTTCGGGGCGGGGTGGAGCTGCTCCAGCGGTTGTTCTGCCCGCTCGGCTACGAGGTCACCGCGAAGCGACTGCCACCCGACGACGGGATCCCCCACACCGACGAGAGTCCCTTCCACGAGGTCCAGCTCGCTGCGACGGTGACCGTGCGCGACCTCCTCGCCCATCTCTATGTGCTGTTGCCGGTGCTCGACGATCGCAAGCACTACTGGGTGGGTCATGCCGAGATCGACAAGCTGCTCCGGCGCGGCGGGTCGTGGCTGGCCGACCATCCGGAGAGCGAGCTGATCACCCGCCGCTATCTCCGGAACCACGCACCGCTGACCCGCGACGCCCTCGCTCGCCTCGCCGACGACGGATGCGACCCGGACCTCGTCGACAGCGATCAGGCGGCGGTCGAGGAGCGAGCCGAGCGCCCGCTCAGCCTCAACGAGCGGCGACTCCGGGCTGTGGTCGACGAGGTCAGGGCGCTCGCTGCCACCCGCGTGGTCGACCTCGGGTGTGGCGAGGGTCGTCTCCTGCAGCGGTTGGCGGCTGAACCACAGCTCGTCCGGGTGTGCGGTGTCGACGTGTCGCTGGCGGCCCTCGGTCGAGCCGCCCGACGCCTCGACCGGGAGCTGGAGGGTCACCGGCGGGAGCGGGTCGAACTGCTCCACGGGGCCTTGACCTACCTCGATCGACGGCTGGTCGGGTTCGACGTGGCGACGATCGTGGAGGTCGTCGAGCACCTCGACCCCGAGCGGCTCGATGTGTTCACCGAGATCGTGTTCCGTCAGCTCCGGCCGACCGCGGTGATCGTCACGACACCGAACATCGAGTACAACCTCCACTTCGAGAACCTGCCGCCGTCGGGGCTGCGGCATGGCGATCACCGCTTCGAGTGGACCCGCGCCGAGTTCGCCGAGTGGGGCGATGCTGCAGCGCGAGCGCACGGCTATCGGGTCCGCTACGACCGCATCGGCGAGGAGCAGGAGGTCGGTGGGTCGCCGACCCAGATGGCGGTGTTCACCCGATGAGCGGTCACGAGAAGACAACGGACGGGCCGGACGGACCGACCATCGAGCTCACGACGCCGGGTCTCGTGGTCCTCATCGGTCCGTCGGGCGCCGGCAAGTCGGCGTTCGCCGCCCGCCACTTCGCGCCGACCGAGGTCGTGTCGTCGGACGCGTGCCGAGCGGCGGTGGGCGATGACGAGACGGACCAGTCGGTGACCGGACTGGCGTTCGAACTGGTTCACGACATCGTCGACAAGCGACTCCAGCTCGGACGGCTCACCGTGGTCGACGCCACCAGCATTCGGCCGGAGGACCGCGCCCCGCTCACCGAGCTCGCCCGGCGGTGGGACTGGCTCTCGACCGCGATCGTGTTCGACCTCCCGCTCGACCAGTGCCTCACCAACAACGAGCAGCGAACCGATCGTCGAACGCCACCGCACGCGATCGAGCGGCAGCATCGCACCCTTCGCAGGACCCGCAAACGGCTCTCGCGGGAGCGGTTCTCCCGCATCCACACGTTGCGGTCCGCGGCCGACGTGTCGACCGCCAGGGTCGAGCGGAACCCGGTGTGGAACGACCGTCGGTCCGACACCGGACCGTTCGACCTCGTCGGCGACGTGCACGGCTGCGATGCGGAGCTGATCGAACTGCTCGACGCCCTCGGCTACCGGACCGCGCCGTGGTTGGCCGACGGCCTGCCGGTCGACCACCCAGCAGGCCGCCGCGTCGTCTTCCTCGGTGACCTCGTCGATCGGGGCCCTGGCTCCGATCGCGTCCTCGACCTCGCGATGGCGATGGTCGAGGCGGGCACCGCGCTCTGCATCATGGGCAACCACGAGCAGAAGCTCGTCCGGGCGCTCGAGGGGAGGAAGGTGAAGGTCTCCCACGGTCTCGGCGGAACACTCGACCAGCTCGGTGCTCGGTCGCCGGAGTTCCAGGCCAGGGTGAAGGCGTTCGTCGGCGGCCTCGTCAGCCACTACGTCCTCGATGGCGGCCGCCTCGTGGTGGCCCACGCCGGCCTGCCAGCCCACTACCACGGCCGAACCTCGGGCCGGGTCCGCAGCTTCGCGCTCTACGGCGACACCACCGGCGAGACCGACGAGTTCGGGCTACCGGTCCGGTACCCGTGGGCCGACGACTACCGCAGCGAGGCCGCCGTGGTCTACGGCCACACGCCGGTCCCCGAGGCCGTCTGGACCAACAACACCATCTGCCTCGACACCGGTTGCGTGTTCGGCGGCCAGCTCACCGCCCTGCGATGGCCGGAACGGGAGCTGGTCGCGGTCCCGGCCGCAGCCGAGTACTACGAGCCGATCCGGCCCCTCGACGTTCCCGACACGCCGGGTCCCCCCAGCCATACCGGCTCCCCGCGCCACACCGACTCCCCGCGCCACACCGACTCCCCGCGCCCCGCCCACGCCGATCGGTCGCCGGCACTTCTCGACGTCGACGACGTGCTCGGCAAGCGTCGGATCGTCACGTCGCTGGCCGGGCGCGTCCTCGTGGAGGCCGAGCGGTCGAGCGCAGCGATCGAGGTCATGAGCCGGTTCGCCGTCGATCCCCGCTGGCTCTGCTACCTCCCGCCCACGCTGGCTCCCGTGGGCACGAGCGATCGACCCGACCACCTGGAGCACCCCCAGGAGGCCTTGGACTACTACCGGCGGGCCGGGGTGGGCGAGGTCATCTGCCAGGAGAAGCACATGGGCTCGCGGCTGGTGGCGATCGTCGCCGCCAGCCCCGAGGCCGCCCAGCACCGATTCGGCGTGACGAACGGCGCCGGCGGGGTGCTCGTCACCAGGACCGGGCGGCCGTTCTTCACCGAGCCGGAACTCACGACGGCCGTGCTCGGCGGGCTCCGCGACGCGGTCACCGCCGCCGGCTGGTGGGACCGGTTCGAGACCGACTGGATCGCCATCGACGGTGAGCTGCTCCCCTGGTCGGTGAAGGCAGGCGCCCTCATCGCCGACCAGTACGCGCCAACCGGGGTCGCCGGCGTCGCCAACCTGGCCGCTGCCACCGACGCACTCCGCGCCGCCGTCGATCGGGGGATCGACTGCCACGAGCTCCTCGACCGATCGATTCGACGCGGCGCCCACCTGGCTGCCTACGTCGAGGCGTACGGCCGGTACTGCTGGGAGGTGAACGGTGCGGACGGGATCCGTATCGCGCCGTTCCAGGTCCTGGCGGTGGAGGGGGAGGTGCTTGCGAGGCGCTCCCACCGTTGGCATCTCGACACGATCGACGACCTCGTCACCGCAGCGCCTGCGCTCGTCCAGACCACGGAGCGGCGAGTCGTCGATCTCGGCCAGCGGTCGGACGTCGACGCCGCCGTGTCGTGGTGGACCGGGTTGACCGAACGGGGCGGCGAGGGGATGGTGGTCAAGCCGGTCGAGCCGATCGTGGTGGGCGAGCGGGGGCTCGTGCTCCCGGGACTGAAGTGCCGGGGCCGGGAGTATCTCCGCATCATCTACGGGCCCGAGTACCTCGAGCCTCAGAACCTGGAGCGGCTCCGACGGCGGAACCTCGGCAGGAAGTCGTCGCTCGCCCGGCGGGAGTTCGCGCTCGGGATCGAGGCGCTCGACCGGTTCGTGGCCCGAGAGCACCTGCACCGGGTCCACGAGTGCGTGTTCGGCGTGCTGGCGCTGGAGAGCGAGCCGGTCGACCCGAGGTTGTGACTGCTCCGGGTGGAGGTCTACCCGCCGTCGTCGAGGGTGACCACGAGCTCGGTGATGAGACCGTCGGCGATCGTGTACCGGTCGGTGCCGTCGACGGGATGTTCGAATGCCGACGACCGACACTCCCACCGCGCCGTGGCACCGCTCGGGCTTGCCTCGATCGACCGCACATCGAGCTCGAAGTCGGGCAGGGGAACGTCCCATCCGGCCCGGAGCCGGTCGCGGATGGCCGCCTTCCCCACGGCCGGCTCCAGCCCGCTGAACGGTTCGTCGTACACGGCGTCGTCGGCGAACATCGCCAACATCTCGGTCTCGGCGGCGGCCCCGCGGCGCATCGCAGCCAGGTAGTGGCTCGCGATGTCCGTGGCTGCCTGCTCGTCACTGGTCTCGGTCATGTCCACTACCCTCGCATCTGTGATTCCGTCCGGTGTGCGCAGCGCGGTCGACGAGCTCCTCGAGGTCATCGACGAGAGCCCCACGGAGCTGCCAGCGCGGCAGGTGGCAGCGCTCTGTGGGACGGGGCACGAGGTCACCATCGACTGCAGCCGCAAGCGCACCGTGGTCTACGTCGAGCCCGCCCGGCGGGTCGACATCGACCGGTTGACGCCCCGCGAGCGGGAGGTCGCGATGCTCGTCGTCGGCGGCTTCTCGAACCAGCAGATAGCCCTGGCACTGTCGATCTCGCTCTACACGGTGAAGGATCACGTGCACGCGATCCTCACCAAGACCGCGTTGGAGCATCGGGGCCAGCTCATCGTGGCGTGGCACGGGGGCACGCTCCACAGCAACGGAGCGATCGGATCCACCGGCCGGTAGTCAGACGCCCGTCGACCACCGGGGGGTCATGAGCTGCACGTTCGGCTCGCCGGCGAGGAGCGGACCCGCCGACTTCATGTACTCCATGAAGAATTCCGAGCCGGCGTTGGCCTGGAACGCGTCCTTGTCGCTGTAGATCTCGAAGAGGTGGAAGACGTCGTCGTCGGCGTCATCGGTGCTCCACACCACCACCTCCTGCCGATCGTTCTCCTCCGCCCGTGGCGCGAGCTGCTGCCGGTAGAGCTCGTACAGCTCGTCACGCTTCCCGGGCTGGGCCTTCGAGGTGACCATCATCGCAAGCTTTTCCATGGCCGGAACGTAAGCAGATCGCAGCGACGTCGTACATCCATCCATGGGGGGATGAAGAACCGGGGCACGAGCGGGAATGCGCCCGAGGCCAATCAGGTTCCGAGACCGATGAACAAGCTCCTGGTGCTGCTGCTCGGTCTCGGTCTCCTCGCTGCCGCCTGTAGCGGTTCCGACGACGCGTCGGACGGACCGGCCGACGACGCCACGTCGGATGAGGGCGGTGGAGGTGACGAGACCGCAGCGTCGGACGATGGATCCGACGGCAGCGACTCCGAGGACGACGCCGACGGCGATGGGCGGGCCGACGACGAGGAGACGCCGGCTTCCGAGCTCTTCTCGCCGACGGAGACCGACGAGCCGTTCGACCTGTCGGGCGGGGCCACGTCGACCGACGAGGGCGTCACGGTGGTCGACGATGACCCGAGGGGAGCGCTCACCGAGCTCGTCGCCCAGGCGACCGAGCCGTGGACGACCGACTGGACCCGCCAGACGATCGAGCTCGACAGCCTCGGGGCGGGGATCCCACGGGTCGATCCCCGGGATGCGATCCCGCCGATCGATCTTCCCAAGTTCGAGCCGATCGCGGAGGCCGGGTGGATCGGCGACCGTGAGCCGGGTGCCCTGGTGCAGATCGACGACGACGTCCGCTTCTACCCGCTCTCGATCCTGACCCGCCACGAGATCGTCAACGACCGGTTCGGCGACGTGCCGGTGGCGGTCACCTTCTGCCCGCTGTGCAACACGGCCATCTCGTTCGATGCCCGGGTCGACGGTGAGGCGGTGCGGTTCGGGGTGTCGGGCCTGCTCCGCAACTCCGATCTAGTGATGTGGGACGAGTCGACCACGTCGCTGTGGCAGCAGCTCACCGGCGAGGGGATCGTCGGGCAGTTCGCCGGAACGCAGTTGGAGCTGATCCCCACGTCGATCGTGTCGTACGCCGACGCCAGGGAGAACTTCCCCGATGCGTGGTCGCTGTCTCGCCAGACCGGCTTCCCGATCGAGTACGGCGTCAACGGCTACGCCGGGTACAGCTCGAGCACCACACCGTTCCTGTTCGACGGCGAGCCCGATCCCCGGTTCCCTGCGCTGTCACGGGTGGTCGGTGTCACGATCGACGATGCGGCCAAGGCCTACCACTTCGACACGATCAGCGAGGAGCTGGCGGTCAACGACGAGTTGGCCGGGGTGCCGATCGCCGTGCTGTGGGGCGGCGACACGGCCGACGCACTCGATCAGCCGGTCATCGCCGACGCGGCCGCCATCGGCACCGGGATCGTGTTCGACCGCCGCATCGGCGACGAGACGCTCACCTTCAGCAGCGCTGGCGACGATCGCTTCGTCGACGACGAGACCGGATCGACCTGGACCCTGCTCGGCGTGGCCGTCGACGGGCCGCTCGAAGGCGAGCAGCTCACCACTGTCGCCCACCGCAACGAGTTCTGGTTCGCCTGGGCCGCGTTCTTCCCCGACGCCCCGGTCCACGGCACCTGAGTGCCCAGAAACCCCCCGAAATTTGTGTGTCTGACAGCGGGAGCCGCTGCAAACTCCACGAATTCCGGGGGGGGTGTCTGGCCCACGTCAGCGTCGGGGTTCGGTCACGTAGTCGTCGAGATCGGCCTCGCTCGTCATGGCGAAGAAGTCGACGTTGCGGTAGGGGGAGTTGACGACGATCCGGCCCCGCTCGTTCCGGTAGTAGGTCGACATGCCGGGATGGGTCCACACCATGTCCTCGTGGGCCTCGTCGACCGCCTGGTTGTACGCGTCGTGGACGTCGCGGCGGATCTCGACCGAGCCGACGTCGCCGGCCACCATCTTGGCGACGAGGTCCATGATGTAGCGCATCTGCATCTCGATCACGAAGATCAGGCTGCCGCCGTGACCGGGCTGGAGGTTGGGGCCGTACAGGGTGAAGAAGTTCGGGAACTCGGGCACGACGGTGCCGAGGTACGCCTTGGCGTTGTCGTCCTCCCACACCTCCCGCAGGGTCCGTCCCTCCCGCCCCACCGCGTCGAAGGTGGTGATGAACCGGAGCACGTCGAACCCGGTGGCGATCACGAGCACGTCGGCCTGGCGGGCCGTCTCGTCGCTCGAGGCGCCGTCGGCGGTCACGATCCGATCCGACTCGACCCGCACGATCGGATCGTCGACGAGGGTGACCTTCGGGTTGCGGAGCATCCGGTACCAGCCGTTGTCCATCAGCATGCGCTTCCCGAACGGCGGGTAGGTGGGGAGGACCTTGTCGAGCAGATCGATCCGCTCGCCGAGCTCCTCCTTCACGTACGACGTGAAGAACGCCCGGTGGGCGTCGTTCTGGGCGTTGAGCGAGCGCTCCGGGTGCTCCCACGCCGGGTCCCGCTGGAGGGCCGAGTGGAGCCGGTCGTTGAACGTCCACCCGAGCCGGACGCGGTACCAGGCCTGGTAGATCGGGACCTCCCGGAGGAGGAACCGCAGCGGCTCGGGAACGACCCGGCGGAACTGCTCGAACGGCGCCGCCCAGTGATTCGACCGCTGGAAGATCGTGAGCGACTCGACGTCGTGCTGGATCTCGGGCGCGGTCTGCATGCAGCTCGCACCGTTGCCGATGATCGCCACGTTCTTGCCGGTGAGGTCGACGTCGTCTGGCCACTTCGACGTGTGGAACGAGGGCCCGGCGAACGAGTCGAGACCGTCGATGTCGGGGTGGACGGCCGGGTTGAAGATGCCGGTTCCGCTGATCACGAGGTTGGCGTCGAGCTCGTCGGTCGCCCCGTCCGGGCCGGCGGTCCGAACGGTCCACCGCTGCTGGTCGGCGTCGTAGGTGACGGTCTCGACCGTTGTCCCGAATCGGATCGACGGTCGGAGCTCGAATCGGTCGGTCACGTCCTCCAGGTAGCCCCAGAGCTCGTCGCGGAGCGCGAAGAACATCGTCCAGTCGTGCTGGGCGAACGAGTACGAGTAGAGGTGGTTCGGTGTGTCGACCCCGGCCCCCGGGTACCGGTTCTCGAGCCAGACTCCGCCGACCGTCTCGTTCTTCTCGATCACGGTGAAGGGAACGCCGGCCGCCTGCAGGTTGACCGCGGCGCAGATGCCCGAGACACCGGCGCCGATGACCACGACGTGGAAACCGGGCGGAACGGGGATCGGGTCGTGCTCGATCGGGCGGTGTCCGAGTTGGGCGGCGGTGAACGGGCCGTACTCCGGTGGCACCTCCTCGCCCATCGCGCAGCTGAGCATCTTCACCAGCAGTTCGGGGGACGGGTCGGGAATCGCCACCGGACGACCGGCGCGCCATGCCACGATCGCCTCCAGCGCCGCCTCCCGCACCTCGGCCTGGTTGGCCTCGCTGAGTCCGCCGGTGTCGTTGTCGCCCATGCCCGGCTGCCGGATCGGCCGGTAGGGCGGCTCCATCCAGTGCAGTTCACCGGTGAGCTGGACGAGCACCATCAACAGCGTCGGGATGTTCGCCACCTCGACCGCCTCAGCGAAGAGATGCTCGTCGTTGTCGAGTCGGGGGTCGGTGTCGAGCGCCATGGCGCGAGCTTAGGAGCGACCCGTGGGCGGATTCGATTCCGGCCCCGGTTCAGCCGAGGGTGACCAGCACGTCGCCCTCGTCGACCCGGTCCTCCGGGGCCACGTGGATCTCCACCACCTTGCCTCCTGCGGTGGCGATCACCGGGATCTCCATCTTCATCGACTCGAGGATGACCAGTTCGTGGTCCTCCTCGACGACCTGACCGACCTCGACCTCCACCTTCCAGACGGTGGCGGCGATCTCGGCTCGGATCTCGACCATGGGTGCTCTCCCTGCTGGGTCCGACGGAGGCCGACTGTACGCGGCCGACCGCGATCCATCCAACCGGCGCGCCCGCCCGCCGCCGCCACCCCCATCACCACCGATCCGACGCCGACCGGTACTCTGCCTGAGATGGATGGGGACGGCCGGCGCGACAGCGAGCTCGACGGGGAGATCGGCGGCGGGGAGATCGACGGTGCTGCCGGTGACGGGGAGATCGATGGCGCCGCCGGTGACGGCGCTGGGGTCGCTGCCACCTATGACCACACCCAGACGGCGACGCACGCGATCGTCGCCCTCGCTGCGGTGTCCGCGGCCTTCCTGATCTCGGTGCAGGTGAGCACCGGTGATCTGGACGTGGTTCTGCTGATGGCGGTCTTCCTGTCGATCGCCGGCGTGATCATGTTCGCGTTCAACCAGCTCCGGGTGACCGTGGTCGACGAGGAGGTCGTGGCCCGATTCCGGTGGGGTTGGCCGGAGCGTCGCTACCCGCTGGCCGAGGTGCACCGGGCCGACGTGGTCCGCAACAAGTGGTGGTACGGCTTCGGGATCAGGCTGACGCCCCACGGCTGGATGTACAGCGTGTGGGGCCTCGACGCCGTGCAACTCAACTTCCACGACGGCGAGGCATTCCGAATCGGCACCGACGAGCCGGAGCTCCTCGCCGCCGCGCTCGGTCGCGACACCGACGGCTGAGCGCGCCAGCCGGCTGGGCCCCGTCGGCGCGCCCGTCAGCCCGAGGGGGTCGGCGAGCTCTGACCGCCCGGCTCCCAGAGCGTCGCCGCCATGTCCCGCTGTCTGGACGCCTCGATCTGCTCGAGGTCGGCGTCGATCGAGGCGTGATCGCGCACGATGCAGGCCGGCGACGGGAGCTCGTCGTCGGGATGCCACGACGCCTGATCCCAGAGACCGCCACGGCGGAGGGCCTTGGCGCAGTGGATGTAGGCCTCCTCGACGGTGACGACGACCACGACCCGGGCCGGTTTGGCTCCCACCGCGAACCGCTCGCACAGCGCGGCCTCGGTCGAGAGCTCGGCCCGACCGTTCACCCGCAGGGTCTCGTCGAGCCCGGGGATCATGAACAGCAGGGCGACCGAGTCGTTGGTGACGACGTTCTCGAACGAGTCGAGCCGGTTGTTGCCCGAGTAGTCGGCCCACGCCAACCGTTGCGGGTCGAGCACCTCGACGAAGCCCGGCGGCCCGCCCTTCGGCGAGCCGTCGCAGACGCCGTTCGAGTCGGCGCTCGACAGCACGAAGAACGGCGACTTCGCCAGGAACTCGACGCAGTGCTCGTCGAGGGCGTGGATGACCTTGTCGACCGGCCCGCCCCGGGGGTGGCGGTACACGGTGCGGAGATCGTCGGCCGAGGTGAGTTTCATGGCTCCAGTGTCGCAGCCGGAGGGGTCGGCTGCGTAGGGCCGCACGCCTGCGGGTCGGGTCCATCGCTCATGCCGGGCACGGAACTGCCGACACCTACCGGATACGCCCAGCACGCGGCTTCGGATCGAGAGGTAGGCAGGAGAACGCTGTGGACACGTTGAGCAACGAGATCCGTATCGCCGGTGACGGCCCCATCGTCATGGTCGACGACAGCGAAGACGATTTCTTCATCGTCAATCGCATGTTCTCCCGGTCGTCCCTCGACAACGAGCTCGTCCATTGCGACTCGGCCGAGGCGCTGTTCGACTTCCTGGACGGCCGCATCGCGAGCGACGCTGGCATGCCGGCCCTGGTGCTCATGGACATCAACATGCCCGGGATGACCGGGATCGAGGCGACGGCCCATCTCCGGAGACGCCCCGATTTCGCCACGATTCCCGTGGTCGCGATGTTGACGTCGTCCATCGACAGCCGTGATCGTCGGGCGGCGGCGGAGGCCGGCGCCGACGCCTACTTCGTCAAGCCGATGGATCTCACCGACTACGTCGACCTGTTCGAGTCGCTTCGAGCTGCGTGACCGACACCGCCATCACCCGACCGAACGCCGACGACGCACGGGCAACGCTCGACCAGCGGCTCGCCACCCTTCCCGAGGGCGAGCGGGTGGCGCACCTCGTGGAGCTCGCAGCCGCCCTCGAGGAGGACAACGAGGCCTATCGGGAGCGTCTGCGGCTCGTCGGCGGCGCGGCCAAGGTGGGCATCTGGGACTACGACTTCCGGCACCGGGAGCTGTGGGTGTCGGACGAGCTCGCCGCCATCTATGGCGTCGAGCCGGGCGAGCTGACCTGGCCGGCCTTCGTGTCGCGGATCCATCCCGACGACGTGCCGGCCGAGGTCGAGCAGCCGACCCCGTCGTTCCCCTTCGGCAGCGTCAACGAGTTCTTCTTCCGGGTCCGCCACGCCGATGGTCGGTACCGGAGCATCCGGTCCCGCAGCGTGACCGTGGGGGAGGGCGGTACGCCGCATCGGAAGCTGGGCGCCCACATCGACATGTCGGAGGACGCGCTGCTCTCGACCAACGAGCGCCTCGCCGAAGCCAACGAGCGCCTCCGGCAGTTCGCTTATCTCGTCAGCCACGACCTCCGCTCCCCGCTGCGGGGGGTTCGATCCCTCCTCGCCATCGCCGCCGAGGATCACGGTGAGGACCTTCCGGCCGAGGTGCTGGAGGTCCTCGACATGGTCGAAGACAGGGTCGGTCGGATGGGTCGTCTCGTCGACGACCTGCTCACCTACGCGACCAGCGATCTGGCGAGCATCGAACCCGAGCTGTGCGACATCGGACAGCTCGTCGACGACATCATCGCCACGCTCGACTACCGGGCCAGCAAGGTGGAGGTCGACGCTGCGACCGTCGCCTGCCGGGTACCGATCAGCCCGCTGACCGTGTGCGTGAGGAACCTGGTCGACAACGCCTGCAAGCACCACCATCGAGCGGATGGAACGGTCGCGGTGGCGGCCGAGGTCACCGATGGCTGGCTGGTGATCACGGTGGCCGACGATGGGCCGGGCATCCCGGAGGGCGCGATCGGCCGGATCTACGACGCCTTCTACAGCTCCAACCGGGCCGAGGGGAGCGGGCTGGGCCTGGCGCACGTCCGTCGGGCGATCGAGAAGTACTCGGCGGTCCTCGAGTGCGACAGCGAGGTGGGGAGGGGCACCACCTTCACGATCAGATGGCCGCTCGGGTCGACGTCTGCGCAGACCGAGCCGCCGGCATAGCCGAGCGATCAGCCCAGCCGAGCAACCGGCGCTCGCCCGTCGCCGAACAGCGTCGATCGGGGCAGTCGAACCCGGAACACAGCTCGTCCGTCGATGCTCACAATCCGCCGACTGTGTCCGATGGACCAGCAGCGGATTTCAGGAGGTTGATGTGCAACGACTGTGGACATGGCCCGTGTTGACGACGGTTGCGGCGGTTGTGCTCGCGGCCGTCGCCGTGGGATCGGCGTCCGTGGTGAGCAACGCCTACCGCTCGGCGGCGTTCGCCCTGGCTGGCGGGTGTGATGCGAATGGACTCCTCGCCGACTTCGGCCCGACGAAGCTGACGACCGGCGGCGAAGAGACGGCGGTCGTGCCGATCGAGATCGACTGCGCCGGCACCTACGAGCTCGTCATGGTGAGCGGCGATCGGGAGCACACCGCCGGCTACCAGCCAGAGCAGACCGACGAGCGCTGGCTCCTCGAGTTCGTCGACGCCAGCGGAGACGTCGTGGCGACCAGCGAGTCGACCGACGACCTTCCCGAGGCGGACACGATCGGCATCACCACCGGTTCGATCGACCTCGACGAGGCCGTGGTCGGTGTCCGAGCCCGTCACGCCGGACCGACCGGACCGTTCAACAGCGTCGAGGCCGTCTCCGCCGCCGTGCTCGTCCGGTCGAGCGAGGCCATCGACTGCGATGACCGGCTCTCGACGGTCTACTTCGACGGCCCGCCGCTGACGGTCGGTCAGTCGGAGTCGGCCACCCTCGATGCACCCCACGACTGCGTCTGCGGCGAGCAGCACGTGGTCGCGGTCTCGCAGGACCTGCGCCACGAACCCGGCTACCAGACCACACAGACTGAGGAGCAGTGGCGGATCGACGCCACCGACACCGACGGCGGCCTCCTGGGCGCCACCGACTCGACCGGGGATCTGACCGAGGACAAGTGGGTTCGGGTCGACCTCCTCTCGCTCGTCGCCGATCCCGGCGACACCGGGATGACGCTGACCGCCGTGAACACCGGTGGTCTCTGGCCCAACAGCATCGACCCGGTGGCGGTCGTGGTGGCCGCCAAGTGACGAACGGCCAGCAGGTTCCGAGCGGAAGCCCGACATGACGGCGAGGCCGGCAGACGTGGGACGACCCCGATACGACGACGAGACCGAGCAGTATCTGCGGGCGATCTGTCACGACCTACGGGCACCAGCCCGGCAGATCGGCGAGTTCACCCAGCTCCTCCTGAGCGAGCTCGGCGACGATATCGGCGACGACGGTCGGACCTACATCGACTTCATCCAGAAGGCGACGGATCGGCAGGCCGATCGGCTGGCCGGCCTGGAGCGGGTGACCGCCGCCAGGTCGACGCCCATGACGATCGAGACCGTCGAACTGGGCGCCCTGGTCGACGCCGCCTCGTCGGCGGTGGTCGCCGAGCGGGGTCGGGCCGAGGCTGACGTCGATGTGGTCGACGGCTCGACCACTCTCGAGGTGGATCGGGCGTTGTTCACCGAAGCGTTGACCGAGGTGCTCGCCAACGCCGTCGACTATTCGCCCGAGCGTGCGAGCGTGCGGATCTCGGCCGAGACCTCCGACGGTGGGACCACGGTCACCGTGGCCGACTCGGGGTCGGGCATGCGCGCCAGCGATGCCGCGGTGGCCTGCGACCTGTTCGCCCGGTTCCACCGTCAAGCCGTGTCGGGAACGGGTGTCGGTCTGACCGTGGTCCGAACCGTGGTGGAGCGACACGGTGGCTCGGTCACCATCGACGCTGACGTCGACCGAGGCACCGAGGTGCGGATGACCGTCCCGACGACAGCTCGCACTGCCAGCGATGTACCCGCAAGCCGGAGGAATGGACAATGATCGATATCACTGACGGACAGCCCTTGGAGATCCTCCTGGTGGAAGACAGCGAAGCCGACGCCGAGCTCGCTCGCATCGGCCTGGCCAAGAGCGACGGCATCGGCGATCTCCACGTGGTGATCGACGGTGACGATGCGATGCGGTTCCTGCGCAACGAGCCGCCCTTCGTCGACGCTCCACGGCCCGACCTCGTCCTGCTCGACCTCGATCTCCCCGGCAAGCACGGGATGGAGGTGCTGCAGGAGATCAGGGCCGATGCCGAGCTCGAGGACGTGCCGGTCGTCGTGCTGACCGCGTCGGATCACCCGGTGCACATCGCCTCGGCCTACGACAACCTGGCGGTCGCCTACATGACCAAGCCGGTGTCGTTCGCCAAGCTGACCAGGATCGTGCCCAGCCTCTCGACGGGCTTCTTCGCCGTGGTTCGCGGCGACAGCGACCAACAACCCGAACACCCCGCCACCGCCTGATCTGTCGTCCGGCCGGACCACGCCAGTTGGTCCGGACCGGACGACGAGGCCGCCCAGCCGCCCGGTCGGGCTCTTGCCCCGGCGCTCAGCCCAGCGCCCTGCCCCGCCCCCGCTGCGGCAACACACCGCCCAGCTGGGCGGGCGTTGGCGGTTGTGGGCCTCGTGGGTGAGGCTTGTGGCCGCCATCGGGTTGGTGTGGGTGGTTGGGTGGTGCGTTGGCGGTTGTGGGCCTCGTGGGTGAGGCTTGTGGCCGCCAACGGGGTGTGGTGTTGGCGGGTGGGCGTGTGTTGGCGGTTGTGGGCCTCGTGGGTGAGGCTTGTGGCCGCCATCGGGTGACCGGGTTTCCTCGGGGAGTTTCTCCCAGCGGAGCGCCGGTCGGTCCGGCCCCCGGCGGTCACTCATCGCGGTGCGCCGACGTTGACCGGTTCTGCCCGCGGTCGAGGGTGGAGGTGGGGCTGCTCGACGGCGGTGGGCGGTCGTGTGTTCGCGGGCGATTGGGGGCGTAATTGACCGGTTCTGCCCGCGGTCGTGTGTTCGCGTGCGAATGGGGGCGTCGTTGACCGGTTCTGCCTGCGGTAGGTGGTGCTGGGTGGTTGGGGTTGGGTCGTGCGGGCGAGGGCCCGCTAACGGCCGGGCCGACGATGGAGGTGAGCGGGCCAGGTGATGGTCAGGGCGCCCCGCCGCGCCCCGCCGCTCACCTCGCCCCGACTCGCCTCATCGTGCCTGGACGAGGCGGCCGACGCCCTTCTCGGTCTTGAAGCCCTTGCGCTTCATCGCACCCCACGAGCGCTTGCGCCGCAGGAAGTTGACGATGCCTCGCAGCCGCCAGTACAGCGTCAGCTGCCGGTACCCGACCATCTCGACCAGGGCGAAGAGCAGCAGTAGACCCCGGTCCCGCACGGTCCCGTACCGGCGGAACGACAGCTCCTCCAGCAGCAGCGCCATGAGCGACAGCAACAGGCCCAGCCCGAGCGACAGAGCGAAGAAGACGATCGCGTGGAGCTCGCTCAGGTGGCCGGTGATGATCGCGAGCGGGATCAGGATCAGACCCAGCAGCTCGACCACCGGTGCGAGCCACTCGAACACGAGGAAGATCGGGTACACCACGAGACCGAGGGTCCCGTATCGCCGGTTCAGGAACACCCGACGGTGGCGCCACATGCACTCCGAGAAGCCTCGGTGCCAGCGCTCTCGCTGGCGACTGAGGGCGCCGAGCGACACGGGGGCTTCGGTCCATGCGACCGGGTCGGGGATGAACTCGACCCTGGTCGGCAGGTCCCGCTCGTAGCCGTCCCGGCGGAGGCGGATGACGAGCTCCATGTCCTCGCCGACCGTGTTGGTGTAGCCACCGATCTCGCGGAGGCGGTCGCGGCGGAAGAGCCCGAACGCACCGGAGATCACCAGGTTGCCGCCGAGGCGGTTCCAGCCAGGCCGGCCGAACAGGAAGGCGCGGAGGTACTCCACCACCTGGATGCCGGCCAGCAGGTTGCGGGGCGCCCGCTCGTTCGTGAGGCGCCCGCCGTAGACCGTGCAACCGTTGGCCACCCGGATGGTGGCACCCGCCGCCACCACTTCCTCGGAGCGGAGGAACGGCCGGACCAGCCGTCGGAGGCTGTCGGGATCGAGGAGGGTGTCGGCATCGACCGCGCAGACGAGGTCGCCCTCGGCGAGGTTGAGGCCGAGGTTCAGCGCATCGGCCTTGCCGCCCTGCACCTTCGATGCCACGACCAGGTTCGGGAACCGGCCAGACCGGTAGATGCCGTTGACCGCCTCGGTGCGTAGTCGCGCCTCGTAGAGCGCGTCGATGCGCTCCATGTCGAAGGACTCGATGAGGCTGTCGAGCGTGCCGTCGGTCGACCCGTCGTCGACGACGACGATCTCGAGCTTCGGATGGAGGAGCGTCAGGAGCGCCTCGACGCTCTGCGCCACCGACTTCTCCTCGTTGTGCGACGGCACCAGCACGGTCACGCTGGGAACCAGCTCCGATGACAGGAGGTCGTTGAAGCTCTCCGAGCGGATCTCCCGGAGGAAGCGGCGCATGTCGAGTGCCGCCGACCCGTACAGGACCAGGTAGAAGATGCTCAGGCAGACGAAGTAGACCAGCACGGCGAAACCCACCGGCCGGACGAGCACGTCATACACCCAGGTGAGGGAGTCGATCATGCCGGGACCTCGCGGGCTCGGAGAGCCTCCAGCGTGAGGACGTGGCGGGCTGCGAGGCCCATGTCGTCGGTCCGCCTCGCCGACGACCGCAACAGTAGATCGCCGACGGAGCCGACCTCGGCGAGTGCACCGCCGGCCTCGCGGCGGACGTCGATGGCGGGATCGTCGAGCAGCCGTTCGATCGCCGACGCCGCCGGCCAGCAGCCGAGTGCGGCGAGCGCCTTCACGCTCGCCCGGCGCACCGTCGGCTCCTCGTCGGTCAGCATCGCCGTCAGCGCGGCCTCGGTCTCGGGCTCGCCGGTGCGGCCCAGCGCCATGGCGCAGAGCTCTCGGGTCCTGGCCGACGGGCTGTCGACGAGGTCGAGCAGGCGAGGCACCAGGCGGGCGTCGCCGATCACGGCCCCGACCTGCAGCGCCCGGTTGACCACGGCGTCATCGTCGCTGGCCAGCAGTCGATCGACCTCCGGTACGGCGCGCTCGCCGACCTTGACCAGCGCGCTCTGCGCTGCGAACCGGCAGAGCCCGTCGTCGTCGCCGAGCATCGCCCCGAGACGCTGGATGGCGCCCTCGTCGGGATGCATGGCCGACCAGGTGGCCGCCTGGGCCCGAACCTCCGGCGCAGGATCCTCGAGCAGCGGCCGGTAGGCGGGGCTCGGCGGACCGAGCGCTGCGAGGAGGCGAGCTGCGTGGAGGCGCCGCCACCACCAGTTGCTCTCGAGGTCCTCCCGGGCGCCGTCGAGAACGCCGGCATCGACCGCGATCGCGGCCAGGGCCTGCTGGGACGAGCCGGCGACCGACAGGGCGAGCTGCAGGAGCAGGGCGATCGCGTTGCGAAGTCGCAGCGCGCTGACGGCGGCCACCGCCTCGATCTCGCCCTCGCCGGTCGACACCGTGGCCACGACCGCCCGCCGGGCCCGCTCGATGGCGGGGGCGCGGCGACGTTCGAGGATCTGGCGGACCATGCCGACCGTCAGGGCGCCGATGACGACGATGAGTCCGAGCACGATGGCCGTGATCGTGGTGAGTAGGACGACTTCGCTCATCGTTGGGCTCCTGTCAGTACCTGGTCGAGGCGCCCCAGCAGAACCGGGACGCTGAACGGTTTGGGGATGTGCTCGGTCGCTCCGAGCTCGAGCGCCCGGAGCCGCTCGTTCTCGCTGGAGCGGGCCGTCAGCATGATCAGATGGCTTCGGTCGAGCACGCCTTCGGCACCGAGCCGTCGGAGGACCCCGAAGCCATCGAGGCTGGGCAGGCCGACGTCGAGCAGGACCACCCGACCGACGACCTCGCCGCTGGTCAGCGCACCCGCCGCCTCGGCACCGTCGACGAACCGCTCGAGGCGGTAGCCCCGGAGGTCGAGCGCGTACTCCACCACGTCGGCGATGGAGTCGTCGTCCTCCACGAGCACCACGTCGACCTGGCGGCCGTCGACCGTTGCGGGGGTTGGCATCTTCCGGGCCTCGCCGGCCTTGCCGACGGGAGCCAGTGCGTAGTCGCACGTCCGCTCGAGCGACGCCAGGGTGGTGCCGTCGATCGGCGTGGCCGCGATGTGGCTTCGGATCTCGAACCGGACGGGGCGCCCGGCTGGGCCGATCAGCTCGTGATCCTGGATCCGCTCGAGGATCGGTCCGAGGCGATCCTCGGCCGAGGTCCGGTCGGTCCGTCCGAAGCCGAGGATGAGTCCGTCGGTCGACCACCGGCCGACCGTGTCACCCGCCCGGACCGAGTCCTGGAGCGCGCCGGCCAGGTACTGGAGGATCAGGTCGCCGGCGACGGCGCCCTGCTCCCGGCCGATCTTGTCGAACTGGTCGACGGTGATGCGGGCGAGGGCGAACGGCTCGCCGTGACGGGTCGACAGCCGGAGGAGGCGGTCCAACGAACGCTCGACGGTGTCGCGGTTCTCCACGCCGGTCAGCCGGTCGAGCTCGGCGGCGGCCCGATCCGACTCGGATCGGCGGAGGAGGACCCGGAGCCGGGCCCGAACCTCGTTCGGCCCGATCGCGGGATGCAGGATGTTGTCGAGACCTGCGTCGATGGCGGCTCGGAGCTGGTCATCGTCGGGCAGGCCGAACGCCACGATCGGGATCCAGCGATGGGAGGGGTCGGTGCGGATCACACGGCAGAGGTCGGCGATCATGTCGCCGTGGCGCTCGCTGTCGAGGATCACCAGATCAGCTCCCTCGCTCTCCAACGCCTCCCACAGGTCGGCCCCGTCGTCGTAGAAGGCGAAATCACCGTCGAGATCGTCGCCCGCGTCCTGTAGCGCCTCGACGAGCTCGGGGTTGTCGCCGAGCACCCGGATCCTCCAGGTGCTCGCCTGGCCGGTGGCCATGACGCTCGCCGCGAACTCCATGGCGATCCCTGCCGCCTGGGTTCTCGGAATCGCCGCGACCACCCCGGCCCTCGCCAGTTGGATCCGCTCGCTGAACGTGTCGGTCGAGGTGAGCACGGCCACCGAGATCGTCGGGGTCAGGCGCTCGACGATGGCCGTCAGCTCGGCTGTGTTCAGCCCCGCCTCGTCGACCATGAGCAGCGAGGCCTGGTCGGGTAGGGGCGCAGCGCCGACGTCGAGGGATGCGATCGAGACCGCTTCGCAGGCCATGCCGGCGCCGGCGGCGGCGGTCGTCATCCTCGCCGAGAGCTCCGAGTCGTCGGATGCCAGGATCACGTCCACGTGGGTCGGCGCCGGAGCAGCGGCTGGGGTCTCGGGCGCCTCCTCCGGCTCGTCGTCGCCGGCGGGTGTCTCGTCGATGGCGGACCGGAGCTCACCGACCGCCTCGGCGAGCGCTCGAGGGTCGCTCGCCGCATCCTTCAGCATCGCCTCGACCTGCAGGGCGATGCCGCTTCCGGCCTCGAACCCGAACGTGCCGAGCGAGCCGGCGAGCTTGTGGGCGGCTGAGACGCCCTCGTTCCGGGCATCGTCGGAGAGCGAGCCTCGCACCACGGCGGCGGCGGTCTCCTCGACGATCGAGACCCGCTCCAGGTTGGTCTCCCGGTGCCGCTCCCACAGGGCGGAGAGGGCGAAACCCACCTCTTGGTCGTCGATCTGATGAGCGGTCATGGCGCGGCTTCCAGGAGTTGGTCGATCTGGGTGGGCAGGCTCATGGGATCGAACGGCTTGGCGATGATGCCGCGCGCTCCCAGTTGATGGAGGTCGAGCACGTCGGTCCGCTGGACCTTGGCCGTGAGGAAGATCACCGGGATCTCCTTCGTGCTCGCTCCCGCCCGCAGTTCATGGAGCGTCGCCGGACCGTCCATCCCCGGCATCATGACGTCGAGGAGGATCAGGTCGGGCTGGTTCGTCGCTGCGACGCCGACGGCCGTCTCGCCGTCGGGGCAGGTGACGACGTCCCAGCCAGCCACCATCTCCAGACTCATCTGGATCACCTCTCGCAGGTCGTCTTCATCGTCGACGACCAGAACAGACCGCTCGCTCATTCCTCAGAACCTTCCGCTTGTTGTCTCGGTCAATGCATCTTCGAGCAGAGCGACGACCCACTTGACCAGCATCATCGGCTCGACCTTCTTGCTTCGCATCGTGAACTCGATCGTGTTGTCGACCGTCATCTCGCTCCGCACCACCAGCACCGCCGGGATGTAGGCGGCCGTGGGATCGGCGCTCAACTGGGCCACCAGGCTCCCCTCAGGAGAACCGTTCGGCCCGGGGTCGAGCACGAGGGCATCGGCGCCCTGCTCGCGGGCCAGCTCGAGTGCCTTGTCGACGTTGTCGACCCTGACCGCTCGACAGCCGGCCTGGTGGAAGAGGCCTTGCAGCACGGCCACCGGGGCCCAGTCCGGGTCGGGACAGCACAGGATCACCGTGGCCCCCGCGTCCTCCGACTCGAGCTCCTCCAGCGTGGAGCGGGCCCGCAGGGAGATGGTGAAGGTGCTGCCCACACCGACCTCGCTGGCCACCGAGACGTCGCCGTCGTGCTGTTGGACGATGCTGCGACAGATGGCGAGGCCGAGGCCGGTGCCGCCCTTGGCCCGGGAATCCGATGCGTCGACCTGCTCGAACCGCTGGAAGACGCGGTCCAACATGTCGGCCGGGATGCCGCGACCCTCGTCGGTCACGGCCAGTGTCGCCCGCCGGTCCTCGTAGCCGCTGGTGACCGTGACCGTGCCCCCGTCCGGGGAGAACTTGATGGCGTTCGACAGCAGGTTGACCAGGGCCTGCACGACCCGGTCAGGGTCGGCCCAGAGCCATGAATCGACCGAGTCCTCGCTGACCACCAGGCTGACGCCTGCCGACTCGGCCATCGGTCGGACCGTCGTCACCGACCGTTCCACCAACTCGGCGGAGGTCGTCTGACGGAGCGCCAACGAGGCTCGACCGCTCTCTATCCGCTCGATGTCGAGGATGTCGTCGATCAGCCTCGACAACCGCAGCGCATTGGTGTCGGCGATCTCGAGGAGCCGTGCGACCCGCTCGTCGACCGTGCCGGCCAGCGTCTGACCGATCAGTCCGAGCGCGCTCCTGATGCAGGCGGTGGGCGTTCGGAGCTCGTGGCTGACGACCGAGACGAACTCGCTCTTCATCCGCGCCGCTTCCAACTGGTCGGTCACGTCGGAGAAGCTGCACACCGCCCCGATCCGGGGCTGACCGTCGGCGTCTTCACCGCCCATCTCGATCGGCTCTGCGCTCGTCTTCATCCAACGCAGGCCGCCGTCGTCATGCTGGATGCCCACCACGACCTCGTCGCTGGCCTCCCCCGAACGCAGGGTCTGGTGGGCCGGGTAGTCGGCTTCCGACAGCGGGCTGCCGTCCTGGTGAACCGGGTGGACCGGGATGTCGGACCACCGGTACCCGACCAGCTCGTCGAAGTCGAGACCCAAGCCCCGTCGGGCGGAGCCGTTGGCGGCGATCACCTCCCCGTCAGGACAATGGACGAGCACCACGTCGGACACGGCCTCGAGGACCCGTCGGTACAGGCCGTCACCGTCGCCGTGTCGTCGATTTCCGCCGCCGGCCTGCTGCTCATCCGTTTCGATCGGGGGCATGGCCAGGCCATCGCTCCTGTGGTAGCTGATCCTCCAGAGGCGGCGATCGTCCAAGGGTCGCCCAGGCCGTTCCCCGCTCATGACATCAATCGGTCGCCTGAGCCGATTGATGAGCGTTTGGCTCGCGGATCGTCGTGGCACCGGAGGGTGGCCAGCCGGTAGCTTCGCGTCCGTGACCGGATCGACAAGCTCCACCGCCGACCTGTGCACCTACGAGGTCGACGACGGCATCGCGCTGCTGTCGTTCAACCGGCCCGACTCGATGAACGGCATGACCGGCAACATGGAGGTCGCCTACTTCGAGCGGCTCCTCCAGGCGGAGGCCGACGACGCCGTGCGGGTGATCGTGGTGACCGGTGAGGGCCGAGGGTTCTGTCCCGGGGCCGACCTCGCCAACCGGGCCGGCCCCGACGACCATCCGCTCCCGAACCAGACCCTCGCCAGGACCACACCACTCGACATCGCCAAGCCGATGATCGCCGCGATCAACGGTGCGTGCGCCGGCGTGGGTCTCGCCTACGCACTCCAGTGCGACGTCCGGTTCGCGGCGGCCGGCGCGAAGTTCACCACCGCGTTCGCCCGCCGGGGCCTCATCGCCGAGTACGGGATCGCCTGGCTGCTGAACCAGATCGTCGGTCGGGCCGTCGCCATGGATCTGCTGCTTTCGGCCCGCGTCGTGCTGGCCGAGGAAGCGCATCGGCTCGGCGTCGTCAACGCGGTCCACGAGCCCGACGAGCTGATGGGCGTCGTGCGCGCCTACGCAGCCGACCTGGCCGCCAACGTGTCGCCGGCGTCGATGGGCACGATCAAACGACAGATGAACACCGAGGTCGACCTGTCGGCCCACGAAGCCCTGGCCGATGCCGAGGCGCTGATGCGGGAGTCCACCGACGGGCCCGATGTGGCCGAAGGGATAGCGAGCTTCCTCGAACGTCGCCAGGTCGACTTCCCCCCGCTCGGGGCCGGTACCCGGTTCCGGTGGATGGAATCGTGACGGGCCGGTCGGTGGGGGAGGGGTCGTGAGCGACGTCAGCTACGAGGTCGACGGGCGGATCGCCCGGGTGACGCTCGACCGGCCCCGCTACCGCAACGCCCAGTCGCGCCGGTTGCTGGAGGAGCTCGACGACGCGTTCGCCCGCGCCGTCGCCGACCACGACGTGCGGGTGATCGTGTTGCGGGGAGAGGGCGAGCACTTCTCGTCGGGCCACGATCTCGGCACCCCCGACGAGCTGGCCGACCGGGAGGCTCGGCCGTGGCCCGACGGGCAGCTCGGTCAGCAGCGGCGCTCATGGGAGCTGAACGTGGCCAACACGCTCCGGTGGCGAGATCTGGCCAAGCCGACGGTCGCTGGCGTGCACGGAATGTGCATCTACGGCGGGTGGATGGTCGCCTCGGCGATGGACCTGATCGTCGCGTCCGACGACGCACGCTTCCTCCCCGCCCACTTCCAGTACTTCTCGGTCCCCTGGGACCTCGGACCCCGCAAGACCAAGGAGTTGTTGTGGAAAGCGGAGTTCGTGACGGCCGACGAGGCCCACGAGCTCGGCTTCGTCAACCACGTGGTGCCCCGGGCCGAGCTCGACGACGCCGTCGACGAGCTGGCCGGGCAGGTCGCTCGCCAGGATCCCTTCGTCGCGTCGATGATCAAGCGCTCGGTCAACGAGATGCAGGACCACATGGGGTTCCGCAGCGCGATCACCGCCGCCCACGCCACCTACATGCAGATCCAGGGGGCCGGGAAGGTGGTGCCGCCGGGTGAGGAGGGCAAGATCCGGCGGCTGCCGTCGGTGGCCAGCTCGCTCCGGCGGGACGACGAGCAGGTCGAACAGGCCGGGTCGGCCGAACCGGCCAGCCCTTCAGATGACGACGAGGACGTGTGAGCATGACCGAGCCGCTGCCCGACCACCCCGAGGTGCTCTACGACGTCAGCGATTCGATCGCCACCGTCACCCTCCACCGGCCGGAGGTCCGCAACGCGATCAACGCCAGCATGCGGAGGGGGGTGCGGGCCGCGATCGCCAGGGCCGAGGAGGACGACGACGTGGCCGTGACGGTGCTCACCGGAACCGACCCTGCGTTCTGCGCCGGCCTCGACCTGCGAGAGCTCGGGAGCAGGCCGGCCGAGCTCGTGGAGGATCCGTCGGTGGGCAGCACGGGGAGCACGCGCCCGTTCCCGCAGCGGACCAAGCCGCTCATAGGTGCGGTCAACGGCCCGGCGATAACCGGGGGCTTCGAGTACGCGCTCAACTGCGACTTCCTGATCGCCTCCGAGCGGGCGGTCTTCGCCGACACCCACGCCCGGGTCGGTGTGATGCCCGGCTGGGGCTTGTCGGTGCTGCTGGCCGAGGCGGTCGGGTTCCGACGGGCCCGCGAGATCTCGTTGAGCGGCAACTTCGTCACCGCCGACGAGGCGTTGACGTGGGGTCTCGTCAACCGGGTCGTCGCCCACGACGAGCTCCTACCGACCGTGCGCCGGATCGCCGCCGACATCGCCGGCAACGACCCGACCGGCGTCGCCCGGATGCTCGCCACCTACCGCGAGCAGGAGGACACGGCCCTGGCCGACGGCTGGCGGATCGAGGGTGACGGATCACGCGCCTTCCGGGCCGATGTCGCCTTCGCCCCGGAGGAGGTCGAGCGCCGCCGTCAGGCCATCATCGACCGCGGCCGCACCCAGCTCTGACCCGGCCGGGTCACTGGGTAGACCGCACACCGGTGCCAGACACATCGTGCGGCGGTCAGCGGCGCAGGATCGACATCCGCACGAAGTGTCTGGCACCGGCGTGCGCCGTGTGCGGGGGTCATTGGGTGTGCTCGGCGGCGGTGAACTCGAGGGCGGCCTCGTCGTCGGGGGAGAGGGCGGGGGTGGTGGCGATCTCGACCCGGGCGATGCGGCCGGCGAAGGGGAACGGCGCCTCGTAGGCATCGCTGACGCCGGTGGGGTTGGCGCCGATGTCGAACCCGATGGACGAGATCATCATCGGCACCATCGGGATCACGCCCTCGCCGATCGCCATCTCCTCGTTCCCGTCGAGCAGTGCGAGCCTCGCTCGCGCCGGGCCTCGTTTCACCCGGTCCTGGCGAACGACGACCTTCAATGCCCCCGACGGCAGCGGGCTGCTGCTCCGGATGACCGTGTGGGTCCTGAAGGCGTTGTGGTCGTACACGAGGTGACCGCCGTCGTCGACGTAGAGCACCAGCCCGTTGTTGCCGGTGCCCACCGCGATGAGCACGCCGCTGCAGTCGGCCGATGGGCGGTCGATGTCGGCGGTGAGCTGCCAGCTCCGCGAGCCGAACTGGGGGGCCGCGTCGGCCGGAATCCGCGGGGTCGGTGGGTAGTAGACGTACCTGTCGCGGTCCCGTGGGGTCCCCGGCGTGCGATGACCGCCGAACAGCGAGGCCATCCGCGGTTGGATCGGCAGCACGCCGTAGCGGCCGGCCTCGGCCCAGAAGAGGTCGGTCATCTGCCGCAGCCGCTCCGGCTCGGCCTCGGCCAGGTCATTGCACTCGGAGAAGTCCTCGTCGAGGTGGTACAGCTCCCACACGTCGTCGTCGATGTGGTTCCCCTCGGCGTGGAAGCTGACGGCCTTCCACCCGTCGGCCCAGATCGCACGGTGGCCGTTCATCTCGAAGTACTGGCTCGACTTGCGGGTCGGCACCGCCGCGCCGTCGTCGGCGTCGGGGCCGAACGTGTAGGCGAGGCTGGTGCCCTCGATCGGTTGCTGGGCCACGCCGCCCACCGTTGCCGGTGGGTCGACGCCCAGCACCTCGAAGATCGTCGGCGTCAGGTCGATCACGTGATGGAACTGGCCTCTCGTCTGACCCTGGACCGACGGGTCGAGCCCGTTCGGCCACGACACGATCAGCGGGTCCCGAACCCCGCCGCCGTGCGTGTTCTGCTTGTACCGCTTGCCGGGGCTGTTGCCCACCTGCGACCAACCCCAGGGGTAGTTGGTGTTCGACCGCACCGTGCCGATGTCGTCGAGCCTCGCCACCGCCTCGTCGACCGACTGCTCCAGGCCGTTGAAGTAGAGGAACGAGTCGGTAACGCCGACCTGCAGGCCCTCCTGCGAGGCGCCGTTGTCGCTCAGCGCCATGACGAGCGTGTCGTCGGCCACTCCGAGCTCGTCGAGCGCGTCGAGCAGGCGGCCGAGCTGGGCGTCGGTGTGGTCGAGCATCGCGGCGAACGCCTCCTGGAGCCGGCAGGCGAGGCGCTGCTCGTCGACGGTGAGATCGTCCCAGGGCTTCACCCCCGGGTTGCGGGGCGCCAGCGCCGTGCCGGGTGGGATCACGCCCATCTCTAGCTGGCGCTCGTAGACCCGCTGGCGCCACACGTCCCAGCCCTCGTCGAAGTGGCCCCGCCACTTGGCGAGATACTCGTCGGGGGCCTGGTGGGGCGCGTGGGTCGCGCCGAACGCGAGGTACAGGAAGAACGGTCGCTCGGGGACCAGTGAGTGCTTGGTCCGGATCATCCCGATCGCCTGGTCGACGAGGTCGGCCGACAGGTGATAACCCTCGTCGGGCGTGGCCGGCTGGCTGACCAGTCGGTTGTCCTCGTAGAGCTCGGGATGGAACTGGTCGGTCTCGCCCTGCATGAAGCCGTAGTAGCGATCGAACCCGCGCTGCAGCGGCCAGTCGGTGAAGGGACCTGCGGCCGATGCCTCCCGCATGGGCGCGAGATGCCACTTGCCGACAGCGAACGTGGCGAAGCCCTCCCCCTGGAGCACCTCGGCCACCGTGCCGGCCGACTTCGCGATGCGACCCCGCATGTTGGGAAACCCCGTGTCGAAGTTCGACAGCGCCCGCATCCCCACCGAGTGGTGATTCCGGCCCGTCAGCAGACAGGCCCGGGTGGGCGAGCAGAGGGCGGTGGTGTGGAAGTTCGTGTACCGGAGACCCCGAGCGGCGAGCCGGTCGAAGTTGGGGGTCGGAATCACCGAGCCGAAGCAGCTCAGGTGACCGAAGCCGGTGTCGTCGAGGAGCACGACGACCACGTTCGGTGTTCCCGGTTCGGGGAGTACCGGCGCTGGCCACCACGGCGTCGACTCCTCGGCCGTGCGGCGGATGACCGGCCCGGTGGGACCGGCGCTCGACGCCGGAGTCGGATCTGGGGTGCGGGCGTTCGTTGCCATGGCCTCCTTCTAGCTCCTGTTGCTGGTCGGCCGCCACGACTGTCTACGATCGGGCCGGTGATCGACCGACAGGTCCGGACGAGCGCTCCGGTTCTCGGGCCGCTCCTGGTGGTCAACATGGCGCTGCTGACCGTGGCCGGCCCGTCGTTCGGAATCCTGGCGTCGACGCTGATCGACACGTTCGACATCACCCGTGGCCAACTCGGCCAGCTCAACGCCGGGTATGCGGTGGTCGGCGCGGCGGTTTCGCCCTTCACCGGTCGGCTCGCCGATCGCATCGGTGGTCGGAACCTCATGCTCGTCGGCCTCGGCTTCTCGACGCTCGTGTTCGTCCTTCTGGGAGCCGCCAACGGGTTCGTGCTCCTCGCAGTGGCGGCCGCGTTGTCCGGCGTGCCGAACGGGATGGGGAACCAGGCGACGAACAAGTACATCAGCGGCGAGGTGCCGGTCGAGCGGCGGGGCGTGATCACCGGGATCAAGCAGTCGGGCGTGATGTTCGGCGTGTTCACCGGTGGGCTCGCCCTCCCCCGTGGGGTGAGCGCGTTCGGTTACTCGACCACGATGTCGGTGGTGGCCTTGCTCGCCGTGGTCGGCGCGATCGTCGTGGCGATCGTGCTCCCGGCCGACGGGGGCGATCGCTCGTCGACGTTGCGATCATCGGGTCGCTTGCCGTCCGCCATGTACTGGGTCGCCGGCTATTCGGCCCTGATGGGTGGCGCCATCGGGTGCCAGTCCACGTTCCTGGCCCTCTACGCAGAGGAGGATCTCGGCTTCACCCGAGTCCAGGCCGGCATGCTGGTCGGCTCGATCGGCCTCGTCGCCGTCGTCGCCAGGATCATTCTCGGCCGGTTGACCCAGACCGTCGACTCCTACGTACCCGTGCTGATCACGATGGCCCTCGGTGGCGCGCTCTCCTTCGCGGTGATTCGCCTGGCGTCGAGCCTCGGCCCGTGGCTGATCCTGCTCACGCCCGTCATCGCGGGGTTCACCACCAGCTCGTGGAACTCGCCGGTGAACCTCGCATCGATGCGGCTCGTCGCACCGGACCAGACCGGACGATCGGCAGGCCTCGTCATGTTCGGCTTCATGAGCGGCTACGCCATCGCACCACCGACGTTCGGCGCCGCGGTCGACCGGCTCGGCTCCTACGACCTGCCGTGGCTGGCCGGGACCCTGCTGTGCCTCGGCGCCGCGGCCACCGCATTCGCGTGGAGTCGCCAGGATCGACGACCGGCCCCGATCAGCTCGTCAGCCGATGGCCCATCTCGTCGGCCAGGGCGAGTGTCATGAGGTGGGTGTTGGCTCGCGGCACTTCGGGGAACACCGACGCGTCCACCACCCGCAGCCCGTCGAAGCCGTGGACCCTGCAGTCCTCGTCGACGACCCGTCCCATGGCGGCGGTGGCGCAGATGTGCTGCGCATCGGAGGCGGTGGCGAGCAGCCACTCGTCGATCGCACGATCGGTGTCGAGCGTGTCGATCGGGGTCCCGCGGGCGTCGATGGCGACGCCGGCGCTGATCGAGCCGAACGCGGGTTGCCGGGCGAGGTCGAGCATGCGTCGGGTCGCGTCGCGGAGCCGTTCCAGGTCGCGGCGATCGGCGAGCATGCGCTCGTCGATGATCGGCTGCTCGTGAGGATCGTCGGAGGCGAGGCGGAGCGAGCCTCGTGAGAAGGCCTGGTTGACCCAGGCCACCAGCAGCCCCCCGGGCGTCGCCCGGGCGGAGTGATTCATGGTCACCATCATCATGTCGTTCTCGCCGGTGCCGTCGGCTCCCGAGGTGTAGCGGAGGCAGCAGTTGGTGTGGCGGTCGTCGACCGTGTCCGGCCCGCGACCGTCGCGGTAGTCGACGAACAGGATCGCGTTGGCGTGGTCCTGGAGGCCGTCGCCCACCGGGAGGCCGGTGATCGGTCCGATCCCGGAGCGGAGGAGGATGGCGGGGGAGTGGACGGCGCCGGCCGCGAGCAGCACGTCGCCGCATTCGAGGTCGTGCCACTCGCCGTCGATCTCCACCCGGATACCGACCGCCTGCGTGCCGTCGACGAGCACCCGGTCGACGAGCGCCTCGCCGATCACCGTGAGGTTGGGGCGGTCCCGGACCGGGTCGAGCCATGCATCGTTGGCGGTGACCCGCTGGCGGGTGATGGGGTCGGCGTTGATCGCGTATGGCGAAACGCCCGTGCCGGTCGGCGCATTGTGGTCGGCGCAGGTCGGGTAGCCGAGGCCGGCCGCAGCGTTGGCGAAGGCCCGATCGACCGGGCCCCACGAATCTGCCGGCAGCCGGAAGATCGGGAGCGGGCCGTCGTTCCCGTGGTAGTCCTCGTTGCCGAAGTCGACGTCGTGCTCGATCCGGTTCAAGGCCGGGAGGACGTCATCGTGCGACCAGCCCGGCTGGTTCCACCGATCCCAGTCGTCGGGCACCGGGCGGATGGCGATCATGCCGTTGATCGTGGAGCTGCCGCCCAGTCCCCGTCCCCGCCAGAAGAGCCGGCGACGTTGCCCCTCGACCCTGGCGGCTCGCAGCGTGGGCCACTGGAACCGGTCGAACTTGGACTGGCCGATGATGCGGGCCGGGTTCAGCGAGCGGAGCTCGGCGGCGGCGTCCTCCGGGCGCCAGTCCGGGCCGGCCTCGAGGAGTGCTACCTCGGTGTTCGGGTCGGCGCTCAGGTGGGCGGCGAGCACACACCCGGCCGAGCCGCCACCGACGATGATGTGGTCGAAGCGCCGGCTGGGTGGACCGGTCGGCCGGACGGAGGGGCGTGGCCTGGCGTCGCTCATGCCGTTGGTTCTACCGGCAGCGCCGCACCGGCGACAGCTCGGGACGGCCGTTCACCCGCCGTTCGCCGGGCCGTCGAGGGCCGGGGTACCGTCGGGCGATGGCTGCCAGCCCAGGACAAGCGACGACCGGCGACGCACTCGACGACGGCGCGGCCGTCGAACGAGTGCACGACCTCGTCGGTCCGACCCCTCGGCTGACGGTGGGTCCGCTGCTCGGGGCGATCGCCGACCAGGCGGTCGCCGCCGATCGAAGCCGGACGATCGACCCGGGTGTGATCGAGGCGTTGAAGGCGAGCGAGGTCGTCCGACTGGCGGCCACCGCCGACATCGGGGGTTCGGAGGCGTCGATCCTCGAGATCGGACGCGAGCTGGAGGCGATCGCTGCTGCCTGCACCAGTACGGCGTGGGTGATGTGGAACCACCTGGCGGTGTTCCATCTGTTCGTCGGCTGTCTCGGTCCCGACTACGCATCGTTGCTGCGGTCGATCACCGACGCAGGTCAGACGGTCTGCTTCCCGGCGGGGGCGAGCTCCGGCGTTCGCGGCGTGATCGAGGGCGACACCGTGCGGCTCAACGGCAAGGGTGCATTCGGAACGGGTGGACGCTACGCCGACTGGGCCGGTGTCGCCTTCGTCGTGGTCGACGGCGACGGCCAACGAGTCGAACCGCTCGATCTCCGGTTCACGATCGTGCCCCTCGGATCGCCCACCGGCAGTGATTCGGCGCCAGCGGGGATCAAGATCGATCCGACCTGGGACGGCAGCGCGGTCCGAGCGTCGGCGACCGACGACGTCCACTACACCGACGTCGTCGCCCCGCTGGATCGCTGCGTGCCGTGGTTCGGGGCCAACCGAGCCGAGGCGCTCCGTGAAGTGCCGGTGGTGGCCGACCGGTACCGGGAGGACTGGGTGGGCCTGTCCGACATCTGGCTGACCTGGATGGCCGTCGGGCTCGTCGGGGAAGCGCTCGCCGAGACCGTGGCGTCGATCGACGGTCGCCGGTCGCTGCTCGGCAAGCAGATGGTGACCCATCCGACGGTGCAGCTCAACCTCGGCGACGCGGCATCGCTCGTCGCCTCGGCAGCAGCTGTGGCGGAAACGGCCTGCCGCCAGGTCGACGATCGACTCGCCGCGGGGGTGATCCCCACCGAACCTGACTATCTCCGCCAGATGGCCCAGTCGACGGCGGCCATCGACCAGCTCGACCAGGCCATGCGCCTCCTCCGCCGGACGCTCGGCGGCAACGGCCTTCGTGAGAGCGCGGCGTTCGATCGCCGAGTCCGCGACTTCGCCGCCATGCCGCTCCACATCAACGCCCATCGCGATCGCATCAACCTCCGCCTCGGCCGCCACCTCCTGGCCGAACAACAAGACCCCTTCTGATCGTCGTCGCCGCGTCGCCGCAGTGTCGACCTGCGACGCCGTCGCAGACCCCGACTGCGAGGTGCTTCGACTAGTCGCCGCCGCGTGCCCGCTCGTCGACCAGACGCCTCGCGGCCGGCGGCAACGGCTGTCGGAATCGGCCGGGTGGGACGGGGGCGCCGCAGCGAACGAGTGCCAGATGCCACGATGGTGACGAGCCGAGCGCCCACCGCAGGCCGGTCACCGTGGCCCGTCCGATCGCCTCGCTTCCGCGCCGCTCGTCGACGCCGAGGATCGATGCAACGGGCGTCGGGATCGTGGCGAGTGCTGCGTGGAGCAGCCGTCGGTAGCCGAACTTCACCGGTGCCGAGAGCGGTGGGTCGCAGAGAAACTCGACGGCCTCCGCCTGGGCGGCGGTCGGTGCGAGGTCGGGGTGGGACGAGACCCACGCAGCGAGTTCGGCTGCCGTCGTCGGCAGAGGGCTGGCGCTCAACAGCGCGCCGATCTCGGCTTGCTCCACAACGAAGGCATCGGCGTCGGCCTCCGGCAGCGGCTCTGGGCCGTACGTCTGGTAGGCGACCAGGAACGAGTCGGTCAGCACGTTGTGGACCCACGCCGCCATTCCCGGGTGGCCTGCTGAGTAGGCGACGCCACGGTCGGACGTTCCTCGAACTGGGCGGTGAGCGCTCCGCACAGCGGCGACGGCGGCTTCGACCTCGGGCCGTGCTCCGTACGTCGTCTCGGTGACATAGACCGCTGTCCGCGAGAGCCGGCCCAGCGGGTCGTCTCGGTAGGTCGAGTGCTGGTCCACGCCGGCGACGACCTCCGGATGGGCGGTCTGCACCAGCAGTGCCCGGATGCCGCCGACGAACGCCGTCGTGTCGCCGATCACGCGCCACGACACCGAATCGGGGCCGAGCAACCCGGGATCGCCCGGGTGGTCGACTGTGCGGGCGAGCGGCTGTGGGCCGTGGGAGAACAGCGACGACGTCGCAGCCACGACCCGGTCCTGCAACCCGCCGACGGCGTTGCCCAGCAGGCTGCTCACGGCGACATCGGCGGAGCTTCGAGCCGACGTGTGACGAGCGCCTGGGCGATCATCGATCGGGCGAGCATCAACGGAGCGAGGAGATGGATCATGAGCCGTCCAAGTGTCCCCACGACGTCGAGATGCTCGTGATCGAACCGATGCGATCGCCCTTGGCCAGCCACGCCAGCGTCCGCCGTTCGTGCCCAGCGCAGCGCGTCTCGCTCGGCGCCGGGGTGTTCGTGCCTGCCGGGTCCGTTCGAGCCAGGACACCTCCACGTCCACGCCAGGACTGCACGCCGTTCGAGGAGCGCCGGTCGGCGACGGGAGGCCGGCGGCTTCGACAAAGTCACCGGTGAGGTGATGGTCGACCACCGTGTGCAGCGGCCAGCGTGGATGGACGACCCGACCGTGGAGCAAGCGGTTCCGGCGCCTCGTGAGCAGCGACCAGCGGGCGGTCAGGAAGTGGTCGAGGTCGGTCGCGTCGAGGGGGCCGCCGATCGAGAAGTGGATCTCCGCCGTCGGTTGCGACCCTCGTGGCCACCGCCGGCGCAGCGAGTAGTGCCGTCGCTCGCCGTCAGCCTCGTACCGTGTGCTCGCCCAGCAGTACGGCAGCGCGAAGACGGAGCGGGCCACGGCGACGATCGCCAGCCTCGGCACATCGAGCGAGAAGAACCACACCGATCTCCGGCCGAGCGGATCGACCACGTAGGTGCGCACGTTGACCTCTACGAAGGTGCTCACGTAGGGCATCGGTGGCGTGGCCCCGACTTGGACGTCGCGCATCATGAACGGAATCAATCCCACCCAGGCCTGGCCGTCGAAGGTGTCCACTCGGACCCCGTCGGGGAGGAGCCGTTGCACCGCGTCTGGCTCGTAGGGCCAGTGGAAGTAGGCGAGGTCCGTCCACCGCTGGCGGAGCACGGCTCGACCGGGCAGGGCGGGCGGTTCGACGACGACGGGCTCGGTGGGCGGCCAGGGCATCGCCGATCAGCGTTGCACACATCCCGACTGGCGGCCGACCTCCGCACGATGTGTCTGGCACCGGTGTGCGGGTGTAGTTGGCATGCGGGGTGGGTGGTGCCTACGTTGCCGACATGGCTCCTGGCAGCGCAGCGGACCGAGTACGGATCACCTCGGTGGAGACGGTCCACTGCGATGCGGGATGGCGCAACTACCACTTCTGCAAGATCAGCACCGACGAGGGCATCGTCGGTTGGAGCGAGTTCGACGAGGGGTTCGGCTCGCCCGGCGTCAGCACGGTCATCGCCGCGGTCGGATCCCGGCTCGAGGGTCGGCCGGTCGGCGATCACGAGCGGATCCACACCGAGCTGTTCGCCGCCACCCGGCCGGGGGCGGGCTCGGTGGTCGGCCAGGGTCTCGGGGCGATCGAGAACGCGCTGCTCGATGCGAAGGCGAAGGCGCTCGGTGTGCCGGTGTACAGCCTCCTCGGCGGCAAGCTGCGAGACAAGATCCGGGTCTACTGGTCGCACTGCGGCACCTGGCGGATCGCCTACCACCAGTTCTACGGGAACCGCATCACCGACCTGGCCGGGGTGCGGGCGCTGGGCGAAGAGGTCCGCGAGTCCGGGTTCACCGCGCTCAAGACCAACATCTTCACCATGTGGGACGGTGCCCTCCGCTCGTGGGCGCCGGGCTTCGGGCGCCCCTGGAACCCGGAGCTCAACGCCGAACCGCTCGTGCTCCGGGGCCTCCACGACGTGCTCACCGCCTTCCGGGACGGCGCCGGCGAGGACATGGACATCCTCCTCGACCTCAACTTCAACTTCCGCACCGCCGGCGTGCTCGAGGTGTTGCGGGCCCTGGCCGACTTCGACCTCTTCTGGCTCGAGTACGACAACGACTCGGCCGAGGCGCTCCGCTACATCCGCGACCACAGCCACACCCAGATCGCATCGCTCGAGACGCTGATCGGCCTCCCGAGGTTCCTGCCGTTCCTCCGGGAGCAGGCGGTCGACGTCGCCATCGTCGACGCGGTGTGGAACGGCACCTGGCAGTCGATGAAGATCGCCGCTGCGGCGAACGCCCACGAGGTGCACGTCGCCCCCCACAACTTCTACGGCCACCTGTCGACGATGATGAGCGCCCACTTCGCAGCCGCCGTGCCGAACCTGCGCATCATGGAGACCGACATCGATCGGATCCCCGCCGACGCCGACCTGTTCACCGTCGCCCCCGAGATCGTCGACGGCCACCTGATCCTGCCGGACACCCCCGGTTGGGGCACCGAGCCCAACGAGGAGGCGATCGCCGCCAACCCGCCGAAAGCCGGTCCCGGCTTCCTGGTGAACCGTCGATCCTGACCGAAGCGAGCGCATCATGAGCATCCTCCGATCGAGCCTCGACACCCGCAGCGACACCTACGTCGCCAACCGGGCGGCGATGCACCAGCACCTCGACCACTACCACAAGCTGGTGGCGGAGGCGGTCGACGGCGGCGGTGAGAAGTACCGCACCCGCCACCACCAGCGGGGCCGGCTCCTGGTCAGGGAGCGCATCGAGCTGCTCGTTGACCCCGACGCGCCGTTCCTCGAGCTGTCGGTCACCGCCGGGGTCGACACGGAGTTCGCCGTCGGGGCGGCGGTCGTCACCGGGATCGGGCAGATCTCCGGCACCGAGTGCGTGATCCTCGCCAACGATCCGACGGTCCGCGGCGGCTCGATGAACCCGATAACGATCCGGAAGATCCTCCGGGCGCTCACGATCTGCGCCGAGAACCGGCTCCCGATGGTGTTCCTCGTGGAGTCTGGCGGTGCCGACCTGCCCCACCAGCTCGAGCTGTACCTCCAGGCCGGCGAGGTCTTCCGGAGCATCACCGCCCTGTCGGCCGCCGCCATTCCCACCATCTCGCTCGTGTTCGGCAACTCCACCGCGGGTGGCGCCTACCTCCCCGGGACCAGCGACTACGTCGTGATGGTCGACCAGCAGGCCAAGGTGTTCCTCGGCGGCACCCCGCTGGTCAAGATGGCCACCGGCGAGGACGCCGACGAGCAGGACCTCGGCGGCGCTGCGATGCACGCCACCGTGTCGGGTGTCTCCGACTACTTCGCGGTCGACGAGCGTGACGCCCTCCGGCTCGGTCGGGAGATCGTGGCCGACCTCACCCACCGCAAGCTCGGGCACGCCCCGGATCGGGCGGTGCTGCCCCCTCGCTACGATCCCGACGAGATCCTGGGGATCGTGTCGGCCGACCTGAAGGTGCCGTTCCCGGTGCGGGAGATCCTCGCTCGTGTGGTGGACGACTCCGAGTTCGACGAGTTCAAGCCGTCGTACGGATCGAACCTCGTCACCGGGTTCGCCCACCTCCACGGCTACTCGGTGGGCATCCTCGCCAACGACCGGGGGGTGCTCCTGAACGAGGAGGCCAACAAGGCCGCCCAGTTCATCCAGCTCGCCAACCAGACCGACACGCCGCTCCTGTTCGTCCAGAACGTCACGGGCTACATGGTGGGCACCCACTACGAGCAGCGGGGCATGGTGAAGCACGGCTCGCACCAGATCAACGCCGTCACGAACTCCACCGTCCCCCACCTCACCGTGCAGATCGGCGGCTCCTACGGCGCGGGGAACTACGGCATGGCCGGCCGGCCCTACAACCCGAGGTTCCTGTTCGTGTGGCCGAACGCCAAGACCGCGGTGATGGGGGCGGAGCAGCTCGCCGGGACGCTGTCGATCGTGGCGAGGAAGTCGGCCGAAGATCGTGGTCTCCCGTTCGACGAGGAAGCCGACGCCGCCAGGACCAGACAGATCGAGGACCAGATCAGCCACGAGGAACAGGCGGCCGTCATGTCGGGCCAGCTCTACGACGACGGGTTGATCGATCCCCGTGACACCCGAGACGTCCTGTCGATCGCGCTGTCGGCGGTCATGACCAACGAGTGCCGTGGCCAACGGGGCTACGGCGTGTTCCGGATGTGAGGACGGAGGACCCGTGATGATCCAGCGCCTGCTGATCGCGAACCGAGGAGAGATCGCGCGGCGGATCATGTCGACGTGCCGCCGTCTCGGTATCGAGACCGTCGCGGTCTTCTCCGACGCCGACGCCGACGCGGCCTTCGTGGCCGACGCCGACCTCGCCGTCGCCATCGGTGGCGATGCGCCAGCCGGCTCCTACCTCCGGATCGACGCCATCATCGACGCCGCCCAGCGCACCGGGGCCGACGCCATCCATCCCGGCTACGGGTTCCTCTCCGAGAGCGCGACGTTCGCCAGGGCCGTGACCGACGCCGGGCTGACCTTCGTCGGGCCGACGCCGGAGGCGATCGAGGCGATGGGCTCCAAGCTCGAGGCAAAGCGCCGCATGGCCGACGCCGGGGTGCCGCTCCTGCCGTCGGCCGAGCTGACCGGGCTCGAGGAGGGCGCGGCAGCCGAAGCGGCGGCCGGTGTCGGGTACCCGCTGCTGATCAAGGCGTCGGCTGGCGGTGGTGGCCGAGGCATGCGGATCGTCGAATCGGCCGGCGACCTGGCCGAGGCGATCACCAGCGCGACCCGGGAGGCCGCCTCGGCCTTCGGCGACGGCACGATCTACGCCGAGCGGTACGTGTCGCCGTCGCGCCACGTGGAGGTCCAGATCTTCGGCGACGCCGCGGGTCGGGTCGTCCACTTCGGCGAGCGCGAGTGCTCCATCCAACGGCGACACCAGAAGATCATCGAGGAGGCCCCCAGCGCCTCGCTCGACGACGAATCCCGGGCGGAGCTCCACGCCGCGGCGGTCCGGGCCGGCGAGGCGATCGGCTACACCAACGCCGGCACGGTCGAGTTCCTGCTGGCCCCACCGGGCGAATCCGGGCGACCAGAGCTCTTCTTCCTCGAGGTGAACACCCGGCTCCAGGTGGAGCACCCCGTCACCGAAGCCGTCTTCGGTGTCGACCTGGTCGAGCTCCAGCTCGCCGTCGCCGCCGGCGGCCGAGTTCCCGAGCAGGCATCGATCGGACCGCCGAGCGGTCACGCCGTCGAGGCCCGCCTCTATGCCGAGGACCCCACCAGCGACTTCCGTCCCTCGACAGGTACCGTCCGCTCGTTCCGGGTCCCCGACGGGGTGCGGCTCGACACGGCGATCGACCCCGGCCCGGCGGCGTCCGCCGAGGTTCCGTCCGAGTCGACCGGTCCCGACCCGACCCGTTCGAGGGCCGTCGCGGGCGGCGTCGCCGGCAACCGCTCGGTGCCGGCGGCCGGCGAGGTCAGCCAGTTCTACGATCCGATGATCGCGAAGGTCATCGCCCACGGGCCCGACAGGGTCGTCGCCACCCGGCGGCTGGCGACCGCCCTCGCCGCAACCGTGGTCGACGGGATCGCCACCAACCGTGAACTACTCGTTCGCACGCTTCGCCACCCCGAGTACCTGGATCGGGGCGACAGCGGCTTCCTGGAGCGGAACGACCCGGCCGAGCTGGGACGAACGCTCCTCGAAGGCGACGAGCTGGCGGTGGCCGCGGCGGCGGCAGCCCTCGCCCTCCAGGAGCACAACCGGGCGAGCGACCATCACACCGGTGGCGTGGCGTCGGGTTTCCGGAACGTCGCCACCGTCGGTCAGCGTGCCGTGTGGGCGGTGGGGGAGCGGGTGGTCGACGTCGAGTACCGGTTCGAGCGCGGTGCGCTCGTCTTCCTCCAGGTCGACGGCGAGCCCCTCCCGGACCCGGTACTCCACAGCGCCGACGCCACCTCGGTCGATCTCGCCGTGTCCGGCATCCGTCGGCGGTTCGAGGTCCGGCTCGGACCGGTTACCGCATCGGTGGTCGGGCCAGCCGGGAGCGTGGTCCTCCAGCGCGAGCCCCGGTTCGTCGAACCGACCGAGCTCGTGGAGCCCGGCTCGACGGTCGCCGCCATGCCGGGCACGATCGTCTCGGTTGCGGTCGCCGTCGGCGACGAGGTCTCGGCCGGTGACGTGCTGCTGGTGATGGAGGCCATGAAGATGGAGCTGGCCGTCACCGCCTCGACCCCTGGGGTCGTCAGCTCGGTGGACGTGACCGCTGGTGACACCGTGGAGGCCGGGGCGGTCCTCGTCGTGGTCGACGAGGCATGACGATGGCAGCCGACGGGGCGCTCACCTACGACGCGTACCTCGGCCACGTCGAGCGCGGTATCGCCGACATCGCCGCCCTCTTGGGCAGCGACCGTGCCGCCGCCGACGCGCCGGTACCCGGCTGCCCGGACTGGACCGCCGCCGACCTACGGGATCACTGCGCCGGTGTGCTCGCGTTCTGGCAGCGTCAGGTGCGCATCGCCGATCCGGATGCCGACGGTCCGACGTTCGGTGCAGACGACCGGGCGCTGGCGTCGCAGCCGCTCGACGTGCTGGCGCGGGAACTGCTCCACGAGCTCCGTGCCGCCGGTGAGGACCGCGGTTGCTGGAACTGGTCGGGCGAGGGGCTGACCATGCGATGGGTAGCCCGCCGGATGGCCCAGGAGTTCGGGGTTCACCGCGCCGACGCCCAGGCGACGGTCGGTGACGAGGCGGCCATCGATCACGAGCTCGCCGCCGATGGGATCGACGAGCTCATCGACGTGTTCGTCGCTGCGCCCGGTCCGGTCGGCGAGCATCGGGTGTTGACGTTGGCGTCGAGTCACGGGTGGGGCTGGTGCCTGGCCCTCGACCCCGAGGTCGGCGCGGCCCGAACCGACGAACCCGCGGACCTCACGGTGATCGGCGAACCCGATCAGCTCCTGCTCAACCTGTGGGGTCGCCCAGCCCTCGTCACCCAGGACGGTGATCTCGACGTGATGGAGATCTGGCGTCATCTCACCGACTTCGGGTAGCCGTTCCCACCTCGTTCTGCCGGTTCACCGCTCCGCCCCACCCCGTTCTGCCGGTCCACCGCTCCGCCCCATCCCGTTCTGCCGGTCGGGAGGCGCCATACTCGAGGCAGTCGACAGGCAGAACGGGGGTTGGTGGGGCGGTCGACAGGCAGAACCGGGCGGTGGTGATCCAGGTTCAGGCGGGGAACGGCGGTTCGGCCCCGTCGGGGAGCTCCACCTCGAACGTGTTGAGGGTCATCGAGACGAGCGTGTAGAAGCCGCAGGTCGTGATCAGGTCCGCCACCCCCGGCTCGCCGAACCGGTCGACCGCGGCGGCATAGGTGGCATCGTCGACCTTCTCCCGGTCGATCAGTGGTCGGCAGAACCGCCAGCAGACCTCGTCGCCGTCGTCGGTGAACGTCGGCTCCGCGCCCACCTTGACCGCCTGGATCACCTCCTCGGGAAGGCCGGCGTCGCGCGCCATCGGCTCGTGGGCCCACCACTCGAACTGGGCCTGCCAGTGCTGGCCGGTCATGAGGATCGCCAGCTCGACGTACCGCCGGTCGATCGTCGGCTTGAACCGGATCGCCCCACCGAGCTGCCAGATCCGACGGCCGGTCGACGGGTTGAGCGCCCAGCCGTCGAACGGCCCACCCAGGTGACCGTCGGCGATCGGCGGCCGACCCTCCGCCATCTGGTGGTACAGCTCGCGCTGCTTCTCGGTCATCTCGCTCGTCGGTCGTCTCGTGAGTCGGCTCATGCCCAAACCTCACCACACCCGCGGTCGATCCCCCAATCCAACCGGCTTCGTGCCGGGCGCGAGGGCCGCACTACCGTACGGGCACCCGTGACCACACCGACCACCCGAGGAGCCCAGCCATGAGCGACGACGTCGTCCTGTACGACTCGAGCGACCGGATCGCCACGATCACGATCAACCGACCGGAGAAGATGAACGCCCTCAGCGAGCAGGTCGTCGTCGAGTTGCGGGCGGCGTTCGACCGCCTGGAGGAGTCCGACGATCGCGTCGCCGTCCTCACGAGCGCGGGGGAGAAGGCGTTCTCCGTCGGGGCCGACCTGAAGGACCCACCGGTCGATCCCGACCTGTGGGAGGGGGTCCCCAACATCGGCCGAGACCTCGACAAGCCGGTGATCGCAGCGGTCGCCGGCTACTGCGTGGGTGGTGCGTACGTGCTGGTGCAGCACTGCGATCTCGCGGTGGCGGCCGACAACGCCGACTTCTTCTATCCCGAGGCGCAGATTGGCTTCTGTGGCGGCCTGATCGCTGGTGCGGTCGCCCGTCTCCCCCACAAGGTGGCGATGGAGTTCATGCTCACCGGTGTCCACATCGACGCCCAGCGGGCCTACGAGGTGGGGATGGTGAACAAGGTCGTTCCCGTCGGCCAGCACGTGGAGGCGGCGCTGGAGTATGCGACGATCCTGCGCGACAGCTCGCCGATGGTGATCGCGATGCTGAAGCGCTTCGTGCGCGACACGGTGACCCCCCGAGGCCCTTCCGAAGAGCAGGCGATCGCCCGACGGGACCTCTTGGCGATCCGCCGCAGCAAGGACCAGAAGGAAGGTGCTCGGGCGTTCGCCGAGAAGCGCAAGCCGGTGTTCGAAGGGCGCTGATCACACCGTCCTCGCCGAGCCGGCCCGTCGACGCGAGACTGACAGCATGACCGAAACCCCCTCAGCCCCCGGGAGCGCCGGACACGGCAACGTCGTTGGCATCGACGGCTCGCCCGGCTCGGATCACGCATTGGCGTGGGCAGCTGAACGAGTCGACCGCTTCGGGCCTGTCCGACCGGTGGCGGCCTGGTCCTACCCGACCTGGGCCATGGTCAACCCGATGATGGGTTCGACTCCGCCGTCCGAGATGGCGAACTTCGAAGCCTCGGCCCGAGCCATGGCCGAGGAGGCGGTCGGGGCGGTGGACGAGGCGCTTCGCACGGAACTGCTCGTCGTGCAGGGCTCGCCCGGTCCGGCGCTGGTGGAGGCCGGCGCCGACGCACGCCTCATCACGGTTGGGACGAGAGGGTACGGCGCCGTGGCCGACACCCTCCTCGGATCGGTCTCGTGTCACGTCGTCGGCAACGCGAGCGTGCCGGTGGTGGTCGTTCCGGAGGTTGCTCCCCTCGGGCGTCCAAACCGTCGCGTCCTGGTGGGGGTCGATGGTTCGACGAACTCGGTGGCTGCGCTGCGGTGGGCGATCGAGCATTGCCGGCTCACCGACGATCTCGACGTGGTCGAGGTCGTCCACGTGTGGAGCCACCACGTGACCGCGATCCCGGAGCCGTACATGGTTCCGGCGGAGTACTCCGAGGCGGAGGCGGCCAGGACGCTCGATCGGGTCGTCGCCGACGCGTCCGACGGCGACGCGGCATCGGTGTCGATCGAGCGCACCCTGGAGTACGGGGATCCTCGGTCGGTGCTCCGTCGGCTGAGCGAGCGGGGTGATCTCCTGGTGCTGGGCTCACAGGGCCACCGGGGCGTCGCCCACCTCCTGCTCGGGTCGGTGACGACCGGCCTCGTGCATCAGCCCCTCGTCGCGACCCTCGTCGTGCCGTCCGTCGACGACGAGTAGCGATCGGGGCGAGCGGGACGGGGACGCTCGGTGCCGCAGATCGTCACCCGCTCGGCCCGACGGCGATGCGGCCGGTAGTCCCACACCGCATGGTGCTGCACGCTGCGGTTGTCCCAGAAGACCACGGTGCCGGGCTCCCACCGAACACGGCACTGCAGCGTCGGTGTGCGGGCGATGTGGTCGAAGAGCATCGCCAGCAGGGCTCGGCTCTCGTTGTCGGTCAGTCCCAGGATCGACGACGTGAACGCCTCGTTGACGAACAGGAGCGGTCGCCCGGTGTCGGGGTGGGCGACGACCACCGGGTGGTCGGTCGCCGGGTACCGGAAGCCCGGCTTCGGTTCGTAGCCGTACCACCGCAGGTCCTGGAGGCCGTCGTGGTGGGCCTGCAAGCCGAGGAGGAGCTCCTGGATCGGTGGCGACAGCGTCTCGAACGCGAGGTGCATGTTGGCGAACATCGTGTCGCCCCCCTGTGGCGGACCCTCGTCGAGCCGGAGGATCGACCCGAGGGGTGGCACGTCGTCGCACGACACGTCGCTGTGCCAGCGGCCGCCGTTGTTCCTGGTCGACGTCTCGTCGGCTTCGACGGTGAAGATCTCGGGGTCACCCTCCGCGTCCGGCCGTCGTTTGGACGGGTGCACGTGCAGCTCGCCGAATCGCCGCCCGAACGCCTTGTGCTGCTCCCGGTCGAGTGACTGCTCGCGGAAGACCAGCACGTGATGGGCGAGGAGCGCTTCGTGCAGCTCGGTCACGAGCGCCGGGTCGCGACCTGTCTCGGACAGCGCGACCCCGGAGACCTCGGCGCCGATCGCCGGCGTGATGGCGTCGATCACGAGTCCGGACATCGCGCCACCGTACCTCCACCCACGAATCAGACCGATTCGAGCGCCACCGTGACGTTCTCGAGCGCTGACTTCGCATCGTCGAAGAACATCAGGGTCTTGTCGTCATAGAACAGCGCGTTGTCGATCCCGGCGAAGCCGGTCGAGAGGCTTCGCTTCACCACCACCACGGTTCCCGCTTCGTCGACATTGAGGATCGGCATGCCGTGGATCGCGCTTCCCGGGTCGCGGGCGGCGGGGTTGACGACGTCGTTGGCGCCGAGCACCAGCACCACGTCGGTGTGGGGAAAGTCGTTGTTGGCCTGCTCCAGGTCGATCATCAGCTCGTAGGGCACGTCGGCCTCGGCCAGGAGCACGTTCATGTGGCCCGGCATCCGTCCGGCGACCGGGTGGATCGCGTAGTGCACGTCGACCCCTCGTTCCCGCAGCTCGCTCGCCAGCCGGTCGGTGGCGTGCTGGGCCTGGGCCACGGCCAGTCCGTACCCGGGCACGATGATCACCGAGTCGGCGTAGCCGAGGGCGATGGCCACGTCGTCGGGGGTCGCCGACTTCACCCGGCGGTCCTCGTCGTCGTCGCCCGCAGCGACCGACCCTGCGGTGCCGAAGCCGGAGAACAGCACGCTCACCAGCGACCGGTTCATCGCCTGGGTCATCAGCGCGGTGAGGATGAGCCCGGCCGAGCCGACGAGCGCCCCGCCGATGATCAGGGCATTGTTGCCGATCACGAAGCCCGTGGCCGCAGCCGCGACGCCGGAGAACGAGTTGAGCAGCGAGATCACGACGGGCATGTCGGCCCCGCCGATCGGAACGACAGCGAGCACGCCGAGCGCCAGTGCCAAGCCGCCGACGACCCAGAACGCCACCGGCTCATCGGACACGACCGCCCAGACCGCGAAGCCGACCAGCGCGGTACCCAGCGCCGTATTGACGATCTGCGCCCCCTCGAACACGAGCGGACGCCCGGGGAGCAGGGCCTGGAGCTTGCCGAACGCGATCAGGCTTCCGGTGAAGGTGATCGCACCCACCGCGATCGAGACCACCATGGCGACGGCGGTGTCGGCGCTGAGGGCGCCACCGTCTGCGCTGCGCAGCTCCGAGGTCGCCACCAACGCCGACGCGAGACCGCCGAAACCATTGAACACGGCCACCAACTGCGGCATGTCGGTCATCTGCACTCGAAGGGCGAGCACCGCCCCGACTGCGGCGCCGATCGCCAGGCCAGCGACCACCATGCGCCAGGCGACCACGTCGTTGTCGACCAGCGTCACGACGATCGCGATCAGCATCCCGGCGGCGGCCGTCGCGTTGCCGAGCCGGGCCGTTCGCGGCGAGGTCAGCCCCTTGAGACCGGCGATGAACGCGACCCCGGCGACCAGGTAGAGGAGCTCGGTCATGACGACGCTCGACGATCGTCGTCGGATCGCCGTCGAGGTCTGCGGAACATGGCCAGCATCCGATCGGTCACGAGGAACCCGCCGACCACGTTGATCGTCGCTGCGACGATGGCGAAGAACCCCAGCCATTGGGCCAGACCACCGGCACCGGTGCCCGTCGCGATCAGGGCGCCGACGATGGCGATGCCCGAGATCGCGTTCGCTCCCGACATGAGCGGCGTGTGCAGCGTGGGGGGAACCTTGCTGATCAGCTCGAAGCCGACCACCGAGGCGAGAACGAACACGGTCACTCCAGCCACCAGCGCGTCCGTCATGGCTCGCCGCCGGTGGGCTCGAGGTCCGCCGGTGCGGAGATCCTGGCTCGCACCAGGATCTCGTCGTCGCGGTCCGGGCGTAGGCCGTCCCCGTCGAGGAGCAGGCCCAGCAGCGCGTCGACGTTGCGGCTGTACATCCGACTGGCGTCGTAGGCCACGCAGCTCGCGAGGCCGGTCGGCCCGACGATCGTCACGCCGTGTGCCAGCACCTCGACGTCGGCCTTGGTCAGCTCGCAGTTGCCGCCCGTGCTGGCCGCCATGTCGACCACGATCGCCCCAGGGCGCATCGCTGCAACCATGTCCTCGGTGATCAGCGTCGGCGCAGCCTGCCGAGGTATCTGGGCGGTCGTGATCACCACATCGGCGCTTGCCACATGCGGGGCGAGCGCCTCCAACTGGGCGCGGCTCGTATCCTCCGCGAGCACCTGGGCGTACCCGGACTCCGAGGAGGTCGCCACCTGCGGCGCCTCGATGAACTTCGCGCCGAGGCTGCGGATCTGCTCCTCCACTTCGGGTCGCACGTCGTAGGCCGTCACCACCGCGCCGAGCCGACGAGCGGTGGCGATGGCCTGCAGGCCGGCCACCCCGGCACCAAGCACCAGGACCGACGCCGGCGGCACGGTACCGGCCGCGGTGGTGAGCATCGGGAACAGGCGCGGGCTGAGCTGGGCGCCGAGCAGCGCCGCCGAGTAGCCGGCCGCGGTGGCCTGTGACGACAGAGCATCCATCGTCTGGGCTCTCGTCGTTCGTGGAATCCGCTCGAACGCATACGCCTCGACACGACCGTTCATGGCGGCGACGATCGGGTCGTCATCGGCCGGCGCCTGGAGACCGACCACGATCGACCCGGCTGCCAGGGCCTGAAGCTGTGAAACCGACGGGAAGCCGACGCTGACGACGATCATCTGGCTGGGAGGCCGACGGGTGCCGCCGGTTCCGCCGACCTCTGCCGATGCCGCGTCGAGGACGGTGCATCCGGCCTCCGAGTATGCGGCATCGGGATACCCGGCTCGCTCCCCGGCACCGCGCTCGACCGCGATGTCCAACCCGCGATCGACCAGCTTCGCGGCCTCCCGGGGTGCGAGCGCGACCCGCCGTTCGTTCGGGCCGTGCTCTCGGATGACGACCACCTGCATGCCCCGAGAACCTACCGCAGACCGGAGCTCTGGGCCGTGCCGGTGGTCGATGTCGTCGTGCTGTTTACGCTCGTCCGACGTGGGATACCACCGCCGAATCGAAGGATGACGAGGCAACCATCGTGGCGACGAAGCAGATCGAAGACGAGCGAATCCGTTGGCGTCGCGCCACGAACGGGGCCGCGACCGGCGATGCAGTCGTCTACTGGATGCAGCAGGCCCAGCGTGCCCGGACGAACCCCGCGCTGGAGTTCGCCATCCAGCAGGCCAACGAGCGGAACCTGCCCGCACGGGTGGTGTTCTGCGTCGTGGCGGACTACCCGGAGGCAGCCTCTCGACACTTCGACTTCATGTTCGAGGGTCTCGTCGAGGTGGAAGGCGATCTGGCCCGCCGAGGTATCCGCTTCGATGCGGTGGTCGGCCATCCGGCATCGGTGTTCGCCTCGATGGGCGACGAGATGGCGTTGCTGGTGCTCGACCGTGGGTACCTGCCGATCCAGCGGTCGTGGCGAGACGATGTCGAAGGAGTGGTCGATTGCCCCGTCGCCGAGATCGAGACCGATGCCGTCGTTCCGGTCGACCTGGTATCGGATCGGGCCGAGGTCGCAGCGCGCACGATCCGCCCGAAGATCCTGTGCCACCTCGACCGGTTCGTCGTCGACCTCGCGACGACCCCGCTGAGCCGCCCGTCGGTCGCTGGGAATCGATCGGCTCGGGGACCGGTGGGATGCGTGCCCGACCACGAACGGCTCGATCTCGCCGATATCGGAGCTGCGATCGATCGACTGCCGATAGCAGCCGAACCTGGACCGGTGGACGGCTTGCGGGCTGGCACACGTGCAGCACATCGCGCCCTCGACGAGTTCATCGACTCGGTGCTCCCCGACTATCCGTCCCGTCGCAATCGTTACGACCGCGATGACAGCTCGTCGCGGCTTTCGCCGTATCTTCACTTCGGGCAGGTCTCACCGGTCGAGATCGCGCGTCGTGTCCGGGCGTCTGGCGCTCCGTCCGAAAGCATCGAAGCGTTCGTGGATGAGGTGGTGATCCGTCGTGAGCTCGCCTTCAACCACGCCGGTACCGCTGACCATGGTCGGTACGCCGGCCTCCCGGACTGGGCCAAGACCACGCTCGCCGATCACGCCGACGACGAGCGTGAAGTCGTGCTCACCGCGACCCAGTTGGAGGCAGGTGAAACCCCCGACGAGTTGTGGAACGCGATCATGGCCCAGATTCGAGAGCACGGATGGGTCCACAACCAGCTGCGGATGTACTGGGGAAAGCAGGTGGTGCGATGGACCAACACCCCGGGCCACGCGTTCCGGACGCTGCTCGAGCTGAACAACCGCTACTTCCTCGACGGCCGCGACCCGAACTCCTACGCCAACGTTGCGTGGTGCTTCGGTCTGCACGACCAGGGCTTCGCGGAGCGGGACATCATCGGAAAGGTGCGCCCGTTCACCGACCAGGCGCTACGCCGCAAGGGCGACCTGGATGGCTGGCTGGCGGAGCACCCCGCAGCGGGATGAGCGAACACCCCTCGCGTCGCCGGTCAACCCGGAGGGTTGCCGGCATCGGCTTCCTCGTTCGCGTCGCTCACAGCATCTCGTTGATCGAGTAGTCGATCTCGCAGTCGATCACCACGAGCCCACCCAGCCGGCGCGACTCGTCGAGCGCTGCTACCAGTCCGGCCGCCGTGTCGACGGTGCGACCTGTCCCGCCGAACGCCTCCGCCAACCTGGTCAGGTCCGGGTTGGTGAGCGTCACGCCGTGACGAGCTCGACCCTGCTCGTCCTGATGCCAGGCGATGAAGCCGTAGGCGTCGTCCCGAAGGACGAGGACCGTCAGGTCGACGCCGAGTCGTACCGCTGTCTCCAAGTCACCGACGTTCATCATCAGACCGCCATCGCCCACGACGGCCAGTGCCCGTCGACCGAGCCTTGCGGCTTCGGTGGCAGTCGCCAAGCCGGCCCCCATCGTCGCAGTCGCGTTGTCCATGATGCACGAAAGCGGTTCGGGCGAGGGAAAGTGGCGGGCGAACCAGATCTTGAAAGCTCCGTTGTCGAGCGCCACGACGTCGCCAGGCTCGTGGGCCGCAGCCACGGTCCGCACGACGTCGAGTGGATCGAGGGCGGCCGACGGACCCTCCTCGGCATCCAAGCGGGCATTGATCTCAGCCCGGGCACGATCACTCCAATCACTGGCCACCCGCAGCGATGACGAGGCGAGCCGTTCGAGCGTGACAGCGATGTCGCCGACCACGTCCAGCTCCGGCTCGTACCCCGCTTCGCGGCGCGATGGCGCATCGTCTAGGTGAACGATGGGGAGCCGACGATCGGGCTGCCAGGCAAGCGGCGGATGTTCAACCGGCTGATAGCCGACGGTGATCACGAGATCAGCTTCGTCGAGGGCGAGATGCGCATGATCGCGGCGGTGGATCCCGAGGCTCCTCAGCGAGCGCGAGTCGAGCTCCGAGATCGCGCCCTTCCCCATCTGGGTCGCGAGGACGCTCAGTCCGGAGACAGCCGCCAATCGCTGGAGCGCAGCTGCAGCTGCACGCTCCGTCGATCTCGAGCCGGCGAGGACGACCGGCCTGGCCGAGCGGTCGATACGAGCGAGGAGACCGTTTAAGGCGGCCGGGGCCGCCGTAGCGCTCGGCACGGCGAGCGGCTCAGCCTGGTAGGTCGGAGTCGTGACCGGCGCGGCGGCGATGTCCTCGGGAAGCTCGACGAGCACTGCGCCCTGCGGCGCCGACATCGCTCTGCTCACTGCGTCCGATAGCAGGCTGCCGATCCGCTGGGGGTCGCGGGCGGTGAGCGCCGACCCGACGATCGGCCGGGCCGCTCCGACGACGTCGAGAACCTGGAAGGAGCCTTCGTCGTTGTCCCGCTGGGGTTTCTGGCCGGTCAGTGCCAGTACCGGCACCTGCAGCAGGTGCGCTTGGGCCAGCGACGTGAGCAGGTTGAGGGCACCTGGTCCGAGCGTCGCCAGGCACACTGCGAGCTCACCTGTCAGCCGAGCATGAGCGACGGCCATGAACCCTGCGTGCTGCTCGTGACGGCAGACGACGAGCGGAAGGTCCGCCCGTCGAATCGCCGAGACGAGGGGCAGATTCTCCTCGCCGGGAAGTGCGAAGATCGTCGATACGGCGTTCGCCCGGAGAACGGCGATCACCACGTCCGCTGCTGTGCGCTCGTCCGGCGACCGGTTCATGACGGGAGGCAGGTCAGGAGAGACCGAAGTGGTCGAGCAGACCGGTTATCTCCAGCACCCGACGTATTGCGGGAGACGGGTGCCGCAGCTCGAAGCGCTGGCCGCGCTCGGCGACCGCGTCCCGAACTCGAAGGAGCTCGCTGATGCCAGATGAATCGATGAAGGTCAGTCCCGACGCGTCGACCACCAGAGCGTCGCTCTCGCTCGGCGTGTCGAGCAGGCTCTCGCCGAACTCGGTGCAGTTGTCGGCGTCCACCTCACCGGTCACCATGGCGACGGTCTGCGAATCGGACGTGCTGGTCGATATGTTCACGTTCACCTGCTTCGACGGCGCTGAACCGAGCCGCTGACGGCCGACGATTCCGGCCTGAGGCCGTAGCGTATCCGACAGGTCTCCCGGCGCTCCGGCCGTCCGACATCGGAGGCGGAGCTCGGGTCATCTGGACCTCGGACCCGGCCGCTCAGCGATCGGCGAACGGTCTGAGGAGAGCCGAGATCTCGAGCCAGCCGTCACCGTTCTGTGCGATCTCGACCCGATCCGCGATGGCGTCGACGATGGCGAGTCCCCGACCGCGGTGGGCGAAGCGACTCGACGGCCCCCACTCGTCGCGTGGTGGGAGGTCGGCGGCGTCACTCTGGCTGCCGACGGTGATCACCAGGTCATCACGACGCCGTTCGATCCGCACTCGATAAGCGAGGTCCGGCGACGCTTCGAGTGCGTTCGCAGCGAGCTCGTTCGTCACCAACATGGCCTTCTCGGTCCATGCCCGATCGAGACCTGCCGACTCGGCCGTGGCGGCGACGGCGGCGCGAACCTCGGCCAGCGAACTGGCTCGACCGGCGAAGCTCTCGTCGAGCATCCTGCCGGTCGGTCGATGGTCGCGCTCCATCGCGGTTGGGTGTACCCACCCCGCATCCAGTCAAACGTGACTCCGGTGCCTTCCCGCGACGTAGTGTGGCCCCGAGGAGGGAATGTGAGCAGAACCACGACCGAGAGCATCGACTGGCATCGCCTGGTTCATCTGACCGCCACCGAGCCGATCTCCGAGGTCCTCGACCAGATACCCGAGCACGTCCTCCCGATCGCCGGGGTCGAGGTGTGGCTCTGGGACCATCAGCGACGGGCGGTCGGAGCGATTCGATCGGGCACGATCACCGAGCGCAGCGACATCGGTGCGCTCCTCGCCGACGCCGACGAGACCCGGCCGCTTCGCCATCAGGGAGACGACCTCGGGCTGCTCACCGTGACGACCAGAGGCGCCGGAGCGACAGCCGAAGTGATCGACACGCTCGGTCGGTTGCTCGCTGTCGCCGTTCAAGCCAAGCACGAGACCAGCGACACGATCGATGTGCGGCGCCAGCGCAGGCAGATGTCGCTCACGGCCGAGATGCAGTGGATGCTCCTCCCGCCGACCCAGTTCACCGCCCGTGGCGCCTCTGTCGCCGCTGCGGTCGAGCCGGCGTACGAGACCGGTGGTGACATCTTCGACTACGCGCTGAACGGAGACCGGCTCTTCGTCGCTGTCCTCGACGCCAGGGGCCACGGCTTGCGGGCGTCGACCACCGCCTCGGTCGCCACGAGCGCGATGCGACGGTCGCGTCGCTCGGGTGCCGATCTCGCCACGATCGCGTCGGAGGTCGCAGCAAGTATCGGCGCCCTCGGCGATGACTTCGAGTTCGCCAGCGCGGTCATGGTCGAGCTCGACGTGACCACCTGGACCGGCACGTGGCTGTCGGCGGGGCATCTTCCGCCGATGATCGTCGGGGAGGGCATCCGCTCGCTGGAGCTCGAGCCGGCACTACCCCTCGGCCTCGTCGTGAACGGTGAGCAGAGCACACCAGCGGTCAGGTCGATAGCCCTCGGACCGGGGGAATCGCTGGTCCTGTACAGCGATGGAATCATCGAGAACGTCGCCATCGACGACGATCAGGTCATCGGCCAGCAACGGTTCCGTGAGGTGCTGCGGGCCAACCTGGCGCAGGGTGGCTCCGACCACCACATCGCCCGCAGCGTGGTGGAGGATCTCCTCGCGCTGACCGGTGCCGTGCTTCGGGACGATGCCACGTTGCTGATCGTTCGCCGGCCGCTGGAGTGAACACCACCTGCGTCGGCCACGACCGAGCGCGATCGCCGATGACGATAGGCTGCAGGTCGATGCAGGAGCGGAGTGGAAGCGACGAGACGGAGACCGACGAAGATCTCCCTACCCCTCGATCGTCACTGCGCATCGAGTGCTCGGGGGAAGGCGAGCGGGTCACGGTGCTGGTCGACGGTGACGTCGACGCGAGGACCGCCCATCAGCTCGCAGCGGTCATCGACTCCCTCAGCGAGGACGTCAGGGTCATCGAGCTCGATCTCGCCGAGCTCGACTTCCTCGATTCCACCGGTCTGAGCGTCATGGCGATGGCGCTCCGTCGGCTCGAGCAGGTGGACGGCGCGCTCGAGCTGCTGAACGTCCCCGAGATGGTGAGCGAGCTGCTCCGCATCACCGACATGAGCAGGTTCGTGACGATCGCCAACCGGCGACCGTGACTGCCCGAGGGCTGCGAGGAGGTCGCAGCGGAAACTGGTGGTTTAGGCTCGCGCCGGCGGGGTAGCTCGACCGGGTGCGTACTCCCCGGCACAACGCGAACGCTCCTCGGCACAGTGCCAACGCCCCTCGGCACAGTGCCAACGATGTTTCCGGCCTCCCGGTCGGCTCCGATGCCGATGCCGATGCCGATGCCGACGAGCTCGACCTCGACGACGTCATCGACGTCGCTGATCAGGTGGCCGACGATCTCGCGTCGACGACCGCCTCGTGGCTTCGGGATCAGCCATGGGTGGCCACGTTGACGAGGGTCGGCTGGGCGGCCAAGGCCGTGGTCTACGGGGTGATCGGGTGGATGGCGATCGTGCTCGCCGCCGGCCGTCCGACCGACACCGACGCCGAGTACACGGGAATCGTGTCGCTGCTCGCCGATCGATGGTGGTCGCGGCTGGTACTCGCGGTCGTCGCAGTGGGGTTGGCGCTCTACGTGGCCTTCCGGATCCTGTCGATCCTGCTGATCGACACGGTCGATCTCGACGGTTGGGCCCACCGAGTCGCGTTCGGAGCGAGCGCCGGCACCTACGTGGCGATCGGGTGGTCGTCGCTCGAAGCCGCGGTGACCGGCTTCCATCTCGACGAGGTGAGCACTGTCGAGCGGGTCAGCGCCAGTCTGCTCAGTTCCGGACCAGGCCGGCTTCTGGTGGGCGCCTCCGCCATCGGCGCGCTCGGTCTCGCGGCCTACTTCGTCTACAAGGGGGCGACGCGACGCTTCCTCCGGCAACTCGATCTCGACGGCGTCGATGGCGCCCGCCGCCGGGCTCTGGAGTGGTCGGGGGCGGTCGGCTGGCTCGGACGGGGAGCCGTGATCGCGGTGGTGGCGGTCTTCCTCATCGGTGCCGCCGTCCAAGCGGACCCCCGCGATGCTCGCGGGCTGGACCGGGCGCTGCAGGAGGTCGCGTTCTCCTCGCTCGCCGGCGCCATCGTGACCGTCTTCGTGGGCGTGTTGCTGATTCTCTACGCGTTCTTCTGTGCGCTCAGCGCCCCCAACCGCTCGCTTGCGTGGAGCCGCGAGCACGATCCGGAACCGAATGGACGACCCGGGAGTGAGGATCCATGACCGACCGATCACCAAACGGAGCTCGAAGCACCAGCACCGCTGAGCCGGGCGACCGCAGGTCCGTCGACCGGGCCCGCATCGTGGCGGTGTGGAACCCGGTGAGCGGGGGAGCGCCGGAGGAGAACGAGCTGCGAGCGGCCCTCGGTGACGGCGTTCGTCTCGTCGCCACCACGGAGGACGATCCCGGGGAGGGTCAGGCGCGAGAGGCGGTCGCGGCAGGGGCGACGACGGTCGTCGCCTGCGGCGGCGACGGCACGGTACGGGCCTGCCTCGAGGGAATCGCGGGGACGGACACGGCCCTCGACGTCGTGCCGCTGGGCACGAGCAATCTGCTCGCCGCGAACCTCGGTATCCCGAGCGGCCTCGAAGCCGCTGCAGACGTGGGACGGGGTGCGTTGCGGAGGGTCGATGTGGGCCGCGTCAACGGGGAGGCCTTCGTCGTCATGTCCGGGAGCGGCTTCGATGCGCTCATGATCCGCGACGCCGACGACAGAGCGAAGTCACTGCTCGGCACGGCCGCCTACGTGCTGTCGGGGCTGCAGCACCTCCGGCGACCGCTCGAGTCGACCACCGTCGTGGTCGACGGCGATGTGTGGTTCGACGGGCGGACCTCGATGGTGCTGATCGGCAATCACGGCACGATGGCCGGCGGTATCGACCTGTTCTCCGCTGCCGAAGCCGACGATGGTCGCCTCGATGTCGCTGTCCTCGCCGCTGGCACGGTGCGCGACTGGGTCGGCGTGTTCGCCCGGCTGCTCCGAGGTGAACCGCAGAGCTCGGACCTGGTCGAGGTGACCAGCGGGCAGACGATCACCGTGAGGACGAGACACCCGCGGGCGTACGAGCTCGACGGCGAAGCTCGGGACCCGGTGCGGTCGCTCCGGTTCACGGTCGAGCCCCGAGCGCTCCTCGTGCACGATCGCGACGAGCCCGACGAGCGCTCCGGACAGCCGACCGACGACAGAATCGAGCGCTCGTGACCGACCTGCAGGACCTCCAGAACCAGTTCGTGGCCCGTCCGGTCGACGGGATCATCAACCTGGCTGGCTACGAGACCGAGGCCACACCGTTCGTCGACTCGAAGGACGAAGCCAAGTCGCAGCTCGACGACGAGTACATCGACCGGCTCTTCGACCTCCACGAGCTGATGTTCGCCGCGAAGGAGCGCGCCGTCCTGCTCGTGCTCCAGGGAATCGACTGCAGCGGCAAGAACGGCACGATCAAGCATGTGGTGATCGCGATGAACCCTGCCGGGGTGCGCACCGCCTCGTTCGTGGAGCCCACCGAGGAGGAGAAGGAGCACCACTTCCTCTGGCGGGTCCGGAACGAGCTCCCGAAGCTGGGCGAGCTCGGCGTGTTCGACCGATCGCACTACGAGGACGTCATCGTGCCGCTCGCCCTGGGGGATCTCGACGACGACGAGCTCGACAAGAGGCTCGGTGAGATAAACGACTTCGAGGCCGAGATCGTCGATGGCGGAACGGTCATCGTCAAATGCCTTCTCCACATCTCGTTCGAGGAGCAGCGGCGGCGGTTTCTCCGCCGACTCCGGCGTGAGGACAAGCGCTGGAAGTTCTCGATCTCGGATCTGGAAACCCGACGGCTCTGGAACGAGTACCAGGCGGCGTACGGCCGGGTGGTCGGATCGACCAGCACCGACTCCGCCCCCTGGTACGTGATCCCGGCCGACCACAAGTGGTATCGGAACTGGGCGATCGCAACGATACTCATCGAGACATTCGAGTCGCTGAACCTCGCGTATCCGCAGCCCGATTTCGACCTCGAGGCGTTGCGGTCGGCATTGGCCCCGCCGAACTGATGACCGACCGACGACAAGACGACGGGCGAGCATCGGAGTCCTCGAGCGAGAACGGCTATCGACATCCGCTGAAGGTCTGGCCCTATTCGTGGGCGAGCCTCGGCTGGTTCGCGGTGGCCTACGCAGTCATGGTCGGGGTGATGACGCTCACCGGCCTCGCGGTCGTCCGTTGGCTGGAGCCGACAGCGCTCGGCCGGCGCGAGCTCGATCTCAACCGTTGGTTCGAGGAGCGCCGCACCGATCGGCTCGACACGTTGGCCCACATCGGATCGATCCCATCCGACACGTTCGTCACCATCGGCCTGTTGGTCGTCTTCGTGGTCGCGTTGCCCCTCGTGTGGCGGCGCTGGCACGACTGGGCGTTCCTCGTCGCAGCGCTCGCGCTCGAAGCCGCGGTCTACGTCTCGTCGAACTTCCTCGTGGGCCGCCCCCGGCCACCCGTCGAACGCCTCGAGGAGATCGTCACCAACAGCTTCCCATCCGGTCACGTCGCTGCGGCCGTGACCCTCTACCTCGGGATCATGGTCATCGTGTCGTGGCACACGACCAACGTCGCGATCAGAGGCATGGCCGCGATCGCGGCGGCGGTGCTTCCCGTGATCGTCGCCGTCTCCCGGTTGTATCTCGGCGTTCACTACGTCTCCGACCTGCTCGCCGGCGTCGCCCTCGGGGTGGCCAGCGTCGCGGTGGCGCTGGCCGTCGCCCGACGCGGCCTGGAGGACGAGGTCGCCAGCTCAGCCGAGGTCGAGCCTCCGCACGCTGCGCAGCTCGACGTGTCCGAGATCGCCGAGGAGGTCGGGTGATCACCGACGCGCTGCGATCGGCGCTGGAACGGGTTGCTCCGGTCCGGCACGCGTCGGAGGACGAAGCATTCCTCACCCACGGTGAGACGATGGGACTCGCCCATCGCGGTGACCGGGCCGGGTACCCTCCCGGCAACAGCGCCGAGGCGTTCCAGAGCGCGATCGATCTCGGGTTCGACCACCTCGAGAGCGACGTCCACGTCACCAGCGACGGCGAGCTCGTGCTCTTCCACGACGACGACCTCGGCGCCGAGACGACCGGAGCGGGACCGATCGGCCAGCACCGTTGGGCCGATCTCGACCGAGTGCGATACGTCGTCGATGGTGAACCGACCGAGCGAAAACTCATTCGTCTCAGCGACGCGCTCCATCTCTGGCCCCACGCCCGCTGGAATCTCGATGCGAAGGACGGAGCGGCGGTCGAGCCGCTGATCGACCTCGTGACCAGGTCGGGCAGTTCGCAGCGCGTCCTGCTCACGGCGTTCGACCTGGGTACGTTGCGCCGGATTCGGCGGGCAGCACCACCGGAGACCTGCACCGGGCTGGCGAAGGTGGAGATCGCCGCGCTCCGCGCCGCCTCGCTGGTCGGCGCGCCCGTTCGCCACGTCGGCGATGCCGCCCAGGTGCCGCTCGATCATCGTGGCCTGACGATCGTCGACCGGCGGTTCGTCACGACCTGCCGATCCGCCGGTATCGCTGTCCATGTCTGGACGATCAACGATGCCGACACGATGCACGACCTGTTCGATCTCGGCGTGGACGCCGTGATCACCGACGAGGTCGGCAAGCTGCGGGCGGTACTCGACCAGCGACGCCGAGAGGAGCGAGAACGATGACCGTTGACGACAAGCCCGACGGGGCGGTCCTTCGGGCCCATCACCCGCGGGTGGTGTTCGCCTACGACTTCGACGAGACGTTGGCACCGAACACGACCAACGCACTCCTGTCGCATGTCGGCTGCGACCCGGAGGCGTTCCGCGAGCAACACGTCGCCCCCCTCGTCGAGGACGGATGGGAGGAGCGACTGGCCGAGGCCCGAGCGCTCTCGATGCTGTCACGCACGCTCGACGAGCCGATCACCGAGTCGACGTTCGCAGACGTGGCGGCCGAGCTGGAGCTCTACCCCGGCGTGGAATCGAGCTTCGACCGACTCACGAACGCCGTCGCCGAGACCGACCCCGATCTCGCAGTCGAGTTCCACCTCATCACCGCGGGGTTCGTGAACGTTCCCGCCGCCACCAGCATCGCCGACCGCTTCACCTCGATCATCGGTGGCCACTGGGCGTTCGACGAGGACGGGGCTATCGTCCAGCCGAAGAACACGGTCGGTCACTACGCCAAGGTCCGTCATCTCCTGGCCATCGCGAAGGGACTCGACTCGATCCGATCCGACCGGGACCATGACGTCGACCGGCGCATCCCTGAGGAGGAGTGGCACGTGCCCTTCGAGCAGATGATCTTCGTCGGTGACGGCGACAGCGATCTGCCCGCCTTCGATCTGATGCAGAGCCGCTCCGGAACGGCGATCGCCGTGTACCAGGCTGGCAACCCCGACGACTGGGAGTCGAGAGCCGACATGCGCGACGGTCGGCAGGTCGCCTGCCTGGCCGAATCGGACTTCACCGACGGATCGGCCCTGATGACCGCACTCGTTGCGGCTGGCCGACGAGCGGCGCTGTGGGCGCGCATGATCTCGGCGGCGAACCGCTGAGCGAGCCCTCGCTCGTCCTGGGGCCCATCGTCCGCGGCATGCCGCCGGACGGACTCGCCGTGTGGGTGGAGACCAGCGAGGCGTGCGAGGTGACCGTCCTCGATCGGACCGCCCCGACGTTCCGGGTCGGTGATCACCACTACGCCCTCGTCGAGCTCGGTCCCCTCGAAGGGCGGGTCGATGCCGACGACGAGCTCATCGAGTACGAGGTCGCCCTCGACGGCACCGTCGTCTGGCCGGAACGAGACGACCGCACGCCGACCGCCCTTCGTCTCGGTCCAGCTGATCGGCTGGTGATCATGGCCGGCTCGTGCCGTCAGCAAGCGCCTCGACCGCTCTGGCTCGGCCGCCCATCGGCGGGTTTCGGCGACCTCGGTCCCGACGCACTGGCGACCCTGGCGGCGGAGGTCATGGCTGGACGCCGCTCGCCGCCACACCTGCTCCTCCTCACCGGCGATCAGGTCTACGCCGACGAGCAGCACCGAACGGTGCGGCGGGAGCTGCGCCGCCGGCGGGGCGGTCCGCCGGCGAAGGGCACGCCCGAGGTCACGAGCTTCGAGGAGTACACGTGGCTCTACCAGAAGACATGGTCACACCCGCTCATCCGGTGGATGCTGGGCACGGTCCCGTCGCTCATGATCTTCGACGACCACGATGTGATCGACGACTGGAACATCTCCGACACGTGGGCCGCCGACATCGACGAGCACGACTGGTGGCGCGACCGGATCCGCGCCGCCCTGATGTCGTACTGGGTCTACCAGCACATCGGCAACCTCTCACCGGAGCGTCGAGCCGTCGACGAGCTGTACCAGGCGGTGCTCGCAGCGGATGACGGCGAGCCCATCCTCGCCGAGCACGCCGGTCGCGTCGCCCGAGGCTCCACCGACCGGCTCGACGAGCCGTGGTCGTTCCGGCATCGATCGGACCTGCTCGACCTGGTGGTGCTCGACACCCGCAACGCACGCGTGCTCGAGAGCGGCCGGCGCTCGATGCTCGCTCCTGCCGACTGGGCGCTGCTCGAAGCCGTGCTCGATCCGACGGTCGACGCCGAGGACCACGAGCCGGATCGGGTCGGACGTCCGCCTGGCGGCGGGTCGGATCGGGTCGTCGATAGCGAGAAATCCGGATCCGGGGTGGGTCCGGACCGACGACACGTGCTGATCGTGAGCTCCGTGCCGTGGGCCCTACCGGTCGGGATCCATCGGCTCCAGGAGCTCGTCAGCGGGATCACCGAGCGCCCACGGCGCACTCGGTGGGATGCCATCCTCGGGTCGACGGGCGAGCGAGTTCGGCGCGCCATCGATCTGGAGCACTGGTCGGCGTTCGGCGACTCCTACGAGCGGCTGTTCGAGCTCCTCCGAGCCGCACCGACGTCGCGCATCGGGTCGGCGGTCGTCCTGTCGGGTGACGTCCACTTCGGCTACATCGCCGAGATCACCGTGGGCGGCGGTCGGCGCTCGGTCCACCAGGTCGTCGCGTCGCCCCTTCGGCAAGTGGAGATGGGCTACGAGCGCGTCGCTCGCCAGGTCACCATGGGACGGATCGGGCGAGTCGTGCTCGATCGGTTGACGAGGTGGTCGCGCGCAGAGCCGAGCGACGTGTCGTTCGCCATGTGCCACGGACCGGTCTTCGACAACAACATCGCAACGCTGACCTACGTCGCCGACAAGACCGAGGTCGCCCTCGAGCGCGCCGTCATGGGCGACGGAGGGTCACCGGAGCTCCAGCCGATCGGGACGAAGGCGTTGCCCAGTCCGACCCGGACGTAGCCATCGGTTTGCAGCCACTGCGGCGAGGGTAGGTCTGCTCGAGTGGATACTCCGGAGCGCGAGCCCCGTTCGTCGATCTCGTGGACATGGCCATACGGCCTCGCTGGTGTCGCTCAGCTCGTGGCCGCGATCGCAGTGCTTGCGATGGTGTGGATCGCGACCGGTCTCGTGGTGGTCGAGCTGGAGGGGTCCGGTCCCGGTCGACTGGAGACCGACTCGGTCCGGTGGTTCGAGGCAGCACGATCATCGGGGTGGACCGACGTCGCCCATCTCGCCTCCCGACCCGCTGACACGTTCGTCGTCATCGGCCTGATCGGCGCCGCCGCCGTCGGGTCTGTGCTCGTCATGCGCCAACTGCGGCCGTGGGCGTTCCTCGCGACGACGATGCTGATCGAGGTCCTCGTGGCGCTCACGTCGAGCATGCTCGTCGCTCGGCCCCGACCTCCTGTGGAGCAGTTGGCAACGCCACCCACCGACAGCTGGCCATCCGGGCACGTGGCCGCTGCGACCGCGTTCTACTTCGCCGTGGCCCTCATCTTGTCGGTCCGGTTCGGGAACCGGTACCGGTGGGTACGGCCCCTCGTGTTCGGCGCTGCAGCGCTGGTGGTGAGCTGCGTGGCGCTCTCCAGGCTCTACCTGGGGGCTCACTACCCGTCCGACATCGTCGCGGGCGCGCTCCTCGGGTTCGCCGCGCTGGCAGTGGCTCGACGGGTAGTCGGGCACGACACGGAGATCATCGCCCCCGGCCAAGACGACGAACGACTCACCACGAGCGGAACCCCTACCGAGATCAGCCGGAGCGTACCGTCGCGACCGCAGCGGTGATGTTGTCGGTCGATCCGGCGTCCCAGGCCGCTCGGACCAGCACGGTTGCGAGCCGATCGGGATCGGGATGCTGAGCGGACAACGCCACGAGCTCCTCGTCGTGCAGAACCCCCGACACGCCGTCGGTGCACAGCAGCAGGACGTCGCCGTCAGCGAGGTCCAACCGATGGAGGTCGATCTGCGGGCTGCTGTCGGGCAGGCCACCCAGGACGCTGACGACGATGTGCTCGGCTCGCTTCGCCACCTCGGCGACCTCGGCCTTCCGCAACTGCTCCGCAAGGGTCTGATCGGTCGTGACCTGCACGATGGCGTCACCTCGCAGGTGGTAGCAGCGAGAGTCGCCCACATTGGCGACCACGGCCCCGAGGCGCTCCTCGGGGTCGAGGAAGACCATCGCAGCGCACATCGTGGTCGCCGTGCCACGAAGCTCGGTCCAGCGCTCGGCCAAGCCCTTGACCGCGGCGTCGGCGATCATGACGGCATCGTTCAGCTCGGCGGCGACCGCGGCGATCTCCGGCTCGAGACCCGGTTCGTCGACGACCGCCTGAACCGCGTCGATCGCAGTCTCGGACGCAAGATCTCCTCGGGGCGCACCACCCACGCCGTCAGCGACGGCGACCAGCGCGCCGTCGACGAGCACCGCATCCTCGTTCACCTCCCGCCGCCCCCGGTGGGTGGACCAACCGGTTCGGAGCCACAGCCGAGCCGACGGGCGAGGTGGCGCGGAGCTGGCGGGAGAGCTGATGGGATGGGGCCCTGTCGAGTCGGTCACGCTGCTCGTTCTACCCGCCTGGGTTCCACCTACACCCGCCTGCGGTGTTTTGGGTGAGCGACGATGGGGTACCGCCCACCCATGACCGAGCCTCCGACGTCTCGAGACGACCGTCCTCCTCCGCCGTTGCCGGCAGGCTCGGCTCCCGACGACTACATCGACGGGCTCGCGTTGGACCGGCTGCACCGCTCGGGTGTGATCACCTTCCTCCAGGGGCTCGTTCGGCGGGCGTCGACGACCTTCGCCGAGCCGTCGGACGACCGGTCATCCGACGAGCAGGAGCAGGACCTGGACGCCGAGTGGATCGAGGGCGTCCGAGGGACGCTGTCGGACATGGCCGATCGTCTGGAAGCCCTGATCGAAAGGCTCGAGGGCGTCGGCTACCCGCTCGATCCGAACGCACCCGGAGCCGACGACGACCGGCCGGCGGGCCTTCCTGCGGAGCTCGCCGCGGCCTGGCGGCGCTTCGCCACCGCGACGACGGAGGCGCTGCGTCGGAGCGACGGCATACCGTCCGACGAATGGGCCGACGAGAACCTCGTCGCCCACGGGCGCGCTGCGGTCGGCGAGCTCGGATGGCTTCTCCGCGTGCTCGAGGACCGCGTGTCCGAGAACTCGTGATGTCGAGGCCGTGATTTCGCCCGGTTTGGAACGTACCGCCGCTGGGTAGCTTCGGCCCCATGAGCGCTCTTCCCATCAGACGGCCACGGGCCGATGTGCAACGTGATCTCGCCGTCCTGGTATCGGGCCGCCCCCCGTTCCTCTCCGTGTACCTCGATCTCAGTCCAGGCGAGGCCAGAGCGACAGCCCCGCGTCGTCTGTCGGCAGCGCTGACCGATCGTCTCGACACGCTCGGCGGTACCGGTACCGAGCTGGCGCGGAACTCGGACCGGATTCAGGCGACCCTCGCCACAGCCCCGGACGATGATGCGCTCTTCGTCGCGGTCGCCAACTCCGACGGTCAACTGCTCACCGCCTCGTATCCCGACCCGCCCCGGAACGACGTCGTCGAGGTCGGCGACGTTCCCCGACTGGGCGCACTCCTCGCTGCCGAGCAGACCCTGACCCATCACGTGGTGGCGATCATCAACGGTGAGGAGCTGACCATGCTCGCCGTCCCTCGCCACGGCGAGCCGGAGCAGTCGAGCTACGCCGGCCAGGACCCGCTCGCCATCGCGCCGATCGTGCAGCACGCCTCGCGAGCCTCCGAGACCAACCTCCTCGTGGTCTGCGCCCCGGCGAGCGATCTGGCAACGGTCGCCAACCAGATCCGCACCGGCCTACCGATCGATGTCAACCTCGCCACCGTGCCACTCGACGACCTCGACCTGACCCAACTCGCCACCGAGATCGTCGTGCGGACCGCCGATCACGCAGCGACGAGGACCGTCGAGCTGCTCCGGCTCTATCGCTTTCATCAGAGCCACGACGAGGTGGCCGACGGCGCCGCCGCCACCTGCGACGCGCTGATGGGTGGTCGGGCCGCGCTCGTGCTCGTGAACGACGATGTGGGCGACGACCGCATCGGATGGCTCGCGCTGGCGGGGGAGGGAGCTCCGGCTTGCGCACGGGTCGACGAACCGCCCTCGGTGGAGGGTTGGCGGCGTGGGCGACTCGCCGACGTCGTGATCGGCGCGGCGCTGGTGTCGGGGTGCGGCGTCCACCTGGTCCCCCGGGTGGAGGACACGCTCGCCGACGGGATCGGGTCGATCCTGGCCGAGCGGGCGGCGCCGTCTGACCTCGCCGAGCTCCTCGAGTACTGAGCGCGCCGAGCGACCAGCGGCTGCGGTCACGGGTCCGAGGGTTTGACCCTGCGTCCGGCTGGGTACCGCTCCACCCATGGCTTCCTCCGATGCAATCATCAGACTTCGCGACCTGATCGGCGACCGTCGAGTCGCCATGCTGACCACTGCAACCCCCGGTGGTGAGCTCCACAGCCGACCACTCACCTTGGGTGAGCTCGACGACGACGCCCGTCTCGTGTTCCTCGTCGATGCCACATCGGACTGGGTCGCCGGATTGCAGGTCGACGAAGCGGTGAACGTCGGCTTCTCCGATGAAGACGACAAGGTGTGGGTTTCCGTGGCGGGACGGGCCAGTATCGGGGAGGACCGGGCCACGATCCACCGGCTGTTCACGCCGGCGGCGAAGGCGTTCTTCCCCGATGGTCCGGAATCGCCGAACCTCCGAGTGCTCGCCGTGGCCGCCACGACGGCCGAGTACTGGGACGCCCCGGCGAGCCGGGTCCAGCGCCTCGTCGTGATGGCCAGCGCGATCGTGGGCAACGTCGAAGCCGGCCTCGGCGACAGCGGCAAGATCGACCTCAGTTGACGGGCCTCAACGCGCCATCGTCGACGCTGCTTCGCGAAACGTCGACCGATGGCCAATCGCCGGGCGAGGTGACCGAAGAGGTCGCAGCCTCCGCCAGCGATCTCTGGAGCAGCTTCGTCGGCTCGCTGCCGCGCGTCGGGGTGGCGATCGTCATCATCATCTTCGGCTGGGCGGCCGCGAAGGGGGTGCGGTGGCTTCTCCGCCGCTACTTCGAGAGTCGAAACACCGCGAGCTTCGCGCAGGTCATGAGCAAGGTCGGGGGATGGGTCATCGTGTCGCTGGCCACGCTCATCGCCATCACCGTCACGTTCCCGTCGGTGAAACCCGTCGACCTGCTCGCCGGTCTCGGCTTCTTCTCGGTCGCTGTCGGCTTCGCCTTCCAGGACATTCTCGAGAACACGCTGTCCGGCGTGCTGCTCCTGTTCCGCCAGCCGTTCCAGACCGGTGATCAGATCGAAGTGCAGAACCGGACCGGCACGGTCGAAGCGATCACCATCCGGGAGACGCGCATCAAGACCTTCGACGGACAGTTGATCGTGATCCCCAACCGCGACGTGTACAAGAGCGTCATCAGGGTCCAGACCCACTACGAGGACCGTCGCCTCTCGTTCACGGTCGGCATCGCCTACGAGAACGACGCCCACGAGGCGTGCGACGTCATCGTCGACGCCCTGTCGCAGGTCGAGGGCGTCGCCGACGATCCGCCCCCCGACGCGATCACCAGCGAGCTCGGGGTGTCGACGGTCAACATCGAGGCGCGTTTCTGGTGTCGGCCGCAGCAGCGCGACGCGCTCATCGTGCTCGATCGGGCCATCAAGGCGGTCAAGGCGGCGCTCGATGAGCACGGTATCGAGATGCCGGCTGACATCGTCGCACTCCAGGCGACACCGAGCTTCAAGGCCGCCCTTCACGACCAGTCCGACGTCACACCGGCCGGCGGTCTCCGATCCGTTCGAAACGGAGCCGGGGAGGGTAAGGCGACGCAATGACCACCACGACGAACGATGCGACGAAAGCGGCTCTCCTCGACGTGTACCAGCACGCCGGTACGCTGCAGGCGACCGTTCACGCCCCGATGCGCAGCGATGTTGCCGACGCCGAGCAGCGGTTCGAGATACGCCGCGGAAACGTGCTCAAGCTCCTCGACGATGCGGGCGCTCCGACGGCGCTGATCACCCTCGTCGACGGCGCGCTCGAGCGGCGAGAGCACGACGATGCACCGGGCCTCCTCCTGGTCGCCACCGAGGAAGCGCTCCTGCTCGACGCCGCGTCGACTCGTCCACCGGACAGGGCCGAGGTTCACCTCGGACCGACCCCGCAACTCCTCGGCGCCCTCGCGGCGACCAGGACCGACATCGGCCATGCGGCGGTGCTGATCGATCGGGTCGGAGCCGATGTCTGGTACCGCTCGGGTGTAGGTGACCCTGTCGAGGCGGCCCAAGTCGAGGGTGACGACCTGCACGTTCATCGTGGACACCCCGGTGGCTGGTCGCAGCGACGGTTCCAGCAGCGGGCGGAGAACACCTGGGAGTCGAACGCCCGCCTCGCCGTGGATGAGGTGGTGGAAATGCTCCCGGCCGACGTCGACGTCATCGTCGTCGGCGGCGATGTCCGAGCCGCCGGCTTCTTCGCGGAGCACCTACCGAGTGGCTATCAGCTGGTGGAGGTCGACGGCTCCCGGTCATCCGACCACGATGCGTTCCTCGAAGCGGTCGACACCGAGATACGGAGCCACGCTGCTCGATGTGTCGACGACGAGGTTGCCGTCGTCAGAGATGCGATCGGGGCGGGTGGAGGCTTGAGCGGCCACGAGGTCCTTGACGCGCTCGGCCAGGGACGGGTCGATCGCCTGTTGGTCGTCGACGACAGCCAGGCTGCTGATCGCGCGATGAGGATGTTCGACTTCTCGGTGCCGATGGTGATCGACCCCAGCGTCGCGACGAGACCGGATGGAGCCGCCGAAGCACCGATGACGGACGGTGCCGTTGCACTGGCCGTCGCTCGGGGCACCGACGTCGTGGTCGTGCCGTCGACCGAGGTCGCCGACGTCGACGGTCGACTCGCCGCAGTGCTTCGTTGACCGGGAGCGACTGAGGTCGGACCCGATCGGGTTGACCGGGAGCGACGGCACCCTGATCAGTGGCGAAGCTCGGCGCGGAGCATCGTGAGCGCCCGCCGCAACAGCCGCGAGACGTGCATCTGGCTGATCCCGATCTCGTCCGCGATCTCCTGTTGCGTCTTCTCCCCGTAGAAGCGAAGCTCGACGATGCGGCGCTCCCGGTCGGGGAGTTGCTCGAGCAGTGACCTGATCGTGATGCTCGTGTCTGTCCGCTCGATGTTGGTGTCGATCGACCCGAGCACGTCCGACACCGACTGGCCCTCGCCTGCCGCCGGTTTGTCGATGCTCATCGCCTGGGCCGCCGACTGAACGTCGAGAGCCTGCACGACGACGTCGATCTCGAGGCCGGTCCGTTCGGCCAGCTCGGTGACGGTCGCCGGTCGACCCTGTTCGAGAGCCAGGTCGTCCGCTGCGTTGCGAACGGCCAGACCCGCCTCCTGCAGGCTCCGCGGCACCCGGACCGCCCAGGTCTTGTCGCGGAAGTATCGCTTCAGCTCACCGTCGATCGTACGCCCGGCGAACGTCGAGAAGCCCGCTCCCCGGCTCAGGTCGAAGCGATCGATCGCGTTGAGAAGGGCGAGCTGTGCCACCTGACGGAGGTCGTCGTGATCGGACGCTCCGCGCTTGTAGCGGTTGGCGAAGTACTCGGCCAACGGTGCGTAGCTGAGGGCGAGCTCTTCGCGAGCCTCGGCCGACCCCGTTGCGTCGAGCTCTTCGAACAGCTGCTTTCGGCGTTCCTCGCTGCGTTCGGGCACTGCGGATCAGGCTCGCTTGTGGAGCGAGATGTAGCGCCGGCCGAGGTCGTCCACGCCGGTCTGGTAGTCATCGACGGTGGCGCCGAGGATGGCTTCCATCAGGTCGCCGAGCGCGCGAGGAGGCAGTCCGATCTCGGACCGGCGGCCCAGGAAGTCGAGCTGACCGTTGTACGAGCGGATGATCAGCTCGACGACGCCTCCGCTGGTTTCATCCTGGACGAGCCAGGTGACGGCCTCGTCGACGGCGAGCCGCAGGTCGTCGAGCTGATCGATGTCGAACCCGGACTCGGCCGCCATCGCGGTGGCGTTGAGGCGGCTGATGTTCAAGAAGCCACCGCGCGCCGGGAACTGGATGACGAGGTCGTCGGTGTTGTCGCTCACGGCTCGCTGTTTCTCCCGGATCGGATCTGACGATCGTATTGGTTCTGACGGCGTGACTTGCCTGGCCGTCGCGCGGGCGGGCCGCGCTACCGCCGTTTAGGATCAGCGCTGACGGGTACACGCTCATGATGGCGGACGCGATGAACAGACAGCTGAAGCGAGCCGAAGCGGGCCAGGCGGCGACCCCGCCGGTCAGGATCGCCACCTTCGACGACTACGCCGACGTGCAGCGGGCGGTCGACCGGTTGTCCGACGAGGGGTTCCCGGTCTACACCACGTCGATCGTATGGACCGGCTTGCGTCACGTCGAGCACGTCACCGGGCGCAAGACCGTCCTGACCGCAGCGTTCAACGGTGCGTTGGCTGGCGCCTGGTTCGGCGGCCTCCTCGGCCTGCTCCTCACGTTCTTCGTCGAAACGACCGATGACACCTCTGCGGTGGCGGTCGTGTTCGCGTACTTCGTTCTCGGTGCACTCGCCGGTGCGGCGTGGTACGGCGTCGCCCACGCCCTGCAGCGCGGCCGGCGCGACTTCCAGACACTGGGGAGGTTCGAAGCCGAGCACTACGAGCTCTGGGTCGACCCGGTCGCATCGAACCTCGCTATCGACCTCCTCGATCTCCGGACGGTCCGCCCGGACGACGCGGCCCCGATCGATCCAGATTCGGGGGACACGGCCGGTTCCTGAGCCATCCTCCCGAGCCTTCACGTGGCCCGGCGAAGCTTGGCTTCAGCGAGGGTGAACAACGCGAACAGGATGAGGCCGACGGCGATCACCCACAGCAGGATCGTTCCCCAGGTGGCGTCTGCGAGCTCCTGGAGGACGCCGGACAACCCCTTCGTCTCGTCGGGATCGTGCTGCACGCCAGCAACGAGCAGGAACACGCCGGCGATCGCCGTGATCGTACCGTGAGCTGCATAGCCAACCCGTCCGGCGAGCTCGATGCCCTCCTCGGCTGAAGCGTCGAGCGACGCGAGATCGAGGCGTTCGAGGAATCCGGCGTTGAGGGCGTGCTTGTACAGCTCGTAGAGCCCGAACGCGATGATCCCCAGCCCGGCCAGGACGACGAGGAACTGTCCGCCGGGCCACCCCAGCACGGTGGCGGTTGCCTCCTGCTTGCCGCCACCTCCGCCCGACGAGTTCGAGCCGCCACCCCAGTTCGCGACCAGTACGGCGACAGAGGCGGCGGCGACACCGAAGTAGGAGAGTCCCTTGAGGGCGAACTTGGCACGGTCCGACGCTTCCGACCCTTCGACCGGGTCGCCGGCCAGAGCCTGGAGCGCCTTCCACGCCACCAGCGTCACCAGCCCGACCGTCAGGACGATGAGCAGGACCCGTCCGAACGAGCCGCTCGCCAGGTTCTCGATGGCACCATCGGTCGTCGTGGAACCGGAGTTCGTCGCCAGGTTCACCGCGATGAGTGCGAAGATGCCGTACAGCATCGCCTTGCCGACGAGGCCGACACGGGCGATGGTCGATCGCGTCTCCGCTGCGACCAGTTCGGTGCGATTCGCGGCGTCGGATACCGCTCGTCCCGGTGACGCTCCTCCTCGTGAGGTTGCCATGACTGTGTCCTCCTGACGGTGGCCCCTCGGTGCTGAGCGGCCGTGGGTCCGGGCTACCCGTGGAGCAGCGAGGACAAACACCGACAGGGCCGAGGTGCTTCGAGCTCCGCAGGTTTCGGCAGCGGAGGAGCCGGGTACCCCGCTGCCGACGGGTCGCAGCAGGCGACGCCCGAGGCGAGGAGCAAGTCAATGGCAGCAGACACGCAGAGGTCATCGACCCCGCGGTGGATGGTGGGACTGCTTGCGTTGGTCGCCCTGGTCGTCATCGCCGTCGTCTTGTTCTTCGCCCTCGGGGGCGACGCCGACGTCGATGTCGATGCCGACGTCGACATCGACGCACCCGAGATCGACATCGACGACGCCGACGCCGACGCCGACGCCGACGCCGATGCCGACGCCGATGCGGGCGAGTGATCGCGCCGGCACGGGTTGCTGCGTCGAATGGTGGGATACTGGGAGCAGCGTTTGCCGACCGCCGATGGTGGGTAACGCACCGGAACCCGGGATTCAGCCCGGAACCTAGAACAAGGGGACCATCAAATGGCTACGACAACCAACAACGGCTTCGCGATCGGCGGTATCGGCCTCGGCGGGCTACTGGTCATCGCCGGGGTGCTGGTCGCACTCTTCGGTAGCACCCTCTGGGGCATCATCATCGCCATCATCGGACTCGTCTTCTTCGGCGGGTTCGCCAAGGGGAAGTGGTACTGAGCAGCCTCGGCTACCGGCGCTGGTCTGCCCTCGTCGGACCGGCTCGAAGCACCTCGGGCACCTCTTCCGTCACGGCCGCTCGGTCGCTCGCTGCCAGATCGGATGCATCGACCGCCTGAAGGATCTCGCCGATGAGTTCCTCGATCGGCTGGAGCGGCCCGGGCAGCTCCCGACGGATCGTCTCCCCGTGGAGGGTCGCCAGCGTCCGCACCATCGCGGCCGCAACGACGACATCGTCACAGCCATAGCGTCGGAGCTGACCGAACGCGGTGCGCAGGTGCTCGCGGTGTGTCTCCTGCCGAGCGATCAGTCGCCGTCTGTTCTCGACGCGGATGGCGTCGAGCGCTGGCCGCTCCCACAGGGCGAGGATGATCACGCCCAGGTGGTCTATCACGTCCACCGCGGTGCTCGGATCGTTCACCCCGGGAGACAGCGCCCGAAGTGCGATGTCGACCAGTTGCACGATCCCGAAAGCCATGTCCTGTTGCATCGTGCGGGTGTCACCGACGGCGAACGCAGCGCCAACCCCGTCGAGACACCGCTCATCGTCGGGGGGAGGATGGATCCACGCAAGCGGCGCGTGTGGCAGCGTGAAATGACCCAGCGACGCGGTGACGTACGCGGTCGCGTCGTCGTTCAGCGCCGCCAGAACAGCGTCTTCGTCGATCTGCTGGATCCAACCGGATGTGGCCGCGGTCACCGGTGTCGCGTCTGGTGGCGGCGATTCCGTGTCGTCGGGGGCCGAGTGGTGAGGGCGCTCCGGTGTCGCCTGATCTGACGGCACCGCCTGGTTGCGTTTCTCGATGATCGCCACGGTCGCGTCGGCCAACGTCGCCGCGACCTGACCGATCCGGAGGCTGTTGGTGAGGTGGTCGACCGATCGCACGACGGCGATCAGGGACACGACCCCGCCGGCCAGCGCGAGCAGCACGGACACGTTCGGGATGAGTGCCTCACCATCGGCGATCGTGCGCGTCTCCCGCAGGATCAGCAGGCAGTACACCGTGGTTCCGAGGACCACGCCGATCGTCCTCTTCTGCACGTCGTCGCCGATCCAACCCCGGAGGCTACGGGGTGAGAACTGCGAGCTGGCGAGCTGCACAGCGACCAGCATGAGCGACAGGAGCAAGGTGATCGAGGCGATCAGTCCCGAGGCGATCGTGGACAACACCGTCCTGCCGCTCTCGACCGTCGTCTCCAGGATCAGCGGGATGGCCTCGTCGCCGAGCGCTCGGTCGATGGCGAGCGTCGCCTGGCTGAGCAGCACGGCCGCCGCAGCGAAGACGAGGGGAACGAAGAGAAGTCGGTGGCGGACCTTGTCCGCCAGTTGCCGGAGCTCGACCGCGGGGAGCCGCAGCCACGTCGACAGTCGACGGCCTGCACCGGTCGCCGAGCTCGATGGGTTCGGTCGGTCAGCTGCCATCGTTGCCAGAGGTCGATCGCTCGTCGCCGTCGAGGGTGAAGAGGGCCCGTACTTCCACGAACTCGCCGTGCTCGCTCACGGCCAGATCGTCGGCCAATGCCGCCAGGATGGGCAGGCCCCGGCCTCTGGCCGCCGTGGCATCCGGCATCACCTCGCTCGGACGGAACCGTCGCCCGACGTTCTGGACCGTCAGCTCGACCTGGTCACCGACGACGTCGACGCGTACACCGATCGGCGAATCGGACCTCGGCGATGCATCGCGAGCGTTGCTCAGCAGCTCCGTGGCCGCCAGGCCGAGATCGTCGATCAACCTCGGTGGCACCGGGTGACCGGACAGTTCCCGCCGGGCCCAGGTTCGGATCTCATGACGGATCGTGCCCTGGTCGAGTCGGTCCGGCGCCGACATGATCTGCAGCGCCCGCCCTCGCTCGTCGTCGCCGTCGCCGGCTCGATGAACTGCGACCAGCACCGCCACATCGTCGCGATTGAACTCATCGACCGTTGCCATCAGATCGCGAACGGTCTCCGTTGCACTCCGCCCGAGGTTGGCGACTGCAAGTCGTCCGGCATCGGCCAGTTCGCCGCCGGCCCGCTCGACCAGCCCGTCGGTGTACGCCACGATCGCCGCACCGGGCGGGAAGGCATGGGTCGACTGCGCATAGGAGAACGTCGTGAAGCCGAGCAGCGGTTGTCCGGTCGGTCCAGCCTCGGCGACTCCTGATTCGGCGATGATCAGCGGTCGAGGATGACCGGCGTTGGCGACGGTCACCGATCTCGCTACTGCATCGACCTGGAGCACGGTCGCCGTCGCCAACCGGCCGTCGACCGAGCCCGCCACATATCGGTTCACCGATCGAAGGATCTCGGCCGGGCTGGCCCCCTCGAGGAACGACATGGCCACGGCGTGACGAAGCGAAACGGATGTGCGAGCGGCGAGCAGATCGTGGCCCACTGCGTCGGCGACGAGCAATCCGATGACACCGTCGTCGCGCACGGTGGCGTCGTACACGTCACCTCCCACACGCTGCCCCCGCTCTGGCGCGAGATAGGAGCCGGCGATGTCGACCGATGCTGTCGACGGGAGCAACGGCGGGAGCACCAGGCCTTCGAGGGCGCGAGCGTGATCACGCTCCGCTTCGAACCGCTCGCTCGATCCGAGCGCACTTCTGGCCAATGCCGCGAGCCGATCCACCGACTCCGCCGGATCGCCCAGCCCCATCGGCCGTGTCCAGCCGAGTCCGATGACCGCCGACGGTGACGACGAGCCGATCGGGATCGCGAGGAAGGACTCGAGACCGAGCCGTTCAGCGAGCGGAAGGAACGACGGCCACCGCGCCAACTCGTCACGGTCGCCGAGGCGGACGGGGCGCCCCGTCGCAGCGGCGCTCGTCATCGGTAGCTCCTCGGTCATCGGGACTCGCCGGGCCTCGCGGGCAACCTCGGGACCGGCCGATCGATCGTGATGGAAGACCAGCTCATCATCGTCGACGAGCGCCAACGAGATCGAGGAGGCGCCGACCGCAGCAGCACCGTGGGCGATGAGTGCCTCAGCGGTGGCCAACCTGCTGTTCGCGCCGCTCGTGGCGCTCGCTGCGGTGGCCAGCGCCTCGACCAGTGCCAGTTGGGTCCGTTCGGCGTCGAGCCGGGCGGTCAGCGTTGCGCTGGTCGACCGGAGACGTAGCTCCGTCTCGAGCGCATCGGCGAGATCCCGCATCGCGCCCAGGTGTCGGTCGCTCCACGGTCGCGGTTGGTAGTCGATCACGCACAGCGATCCCAGCACGTGGTCGTCGTGGTCGTGGACCGGAACGCCGAGGTACGCGTGGAAGCCGTGGGCCTCGGTTGTGCTGTTGTCCGACGTCCGCTCGTCGGCTCGGCTGTCGCTGATGACCAACGGCTCGTCGTCGACGACGACGTGACGGCAGAAGGACAGCTCCAGGGGGGCCTCTCGCCGCTCGCCGAGCGACCCCGGCAACCCGGAGTGGGCGACGAAGAACTGTGCCTGGTCATCGACGATCGTGAACAACGAGATCGGCGCCTCCAACGCGACCTGGGCCAACCTGGTGTAGCGGTCGAAGACGGCGTCGGTCGTCTCCAGGAGGCCCGAGCGAGTGATCGCCCGAAGTCGCCCTGGATCGCCCGGCCGATCGCCGATCGGCCGCCCGCTGGGTGTCATCGCAGCCACTGCTCCCACTGTAGGACTCAACGATGAGGCCTTGGCCGACGAGTCGTCGACAACGAAGGACGGCCGCCTATCGGCGGGCGTCCTGAGCCTCGTCGGGAGGGCGGACCACGAGCACCGAGCACGGCGCCTCGGCAGCCACGGTCACGCCGACCGAAGGGCGGAACAGGCGGGAGAGCCACGACCGGTCGCCGGTGCCGATGACCACGAGGTCGGCGTCGATCTCCTCGGCCACCTGCACGATCGTCTGCACGGGATCGCCCCGCTCCGCCCGAGCTGTCCCGTCGATCGCGTTCGCCGCCAGCCGGGCCGTCTCCCGGGCTGCGCCGTCGATCTCCTCGTCGCTCGGCAACGTACCGACGGTCGCCACCGGGTAGCCGGCCAACCCACCGGCCGCGATGGGGGCAGCGGCGGTCGGAGCCAACGTCGTCGAGTCGACCGACGATGGGCCGACGTGGAGCGCAACGACGTCGGCGTCGCCTGGGAGCCAATCGGCCACGGCCCGGATCGCGTGGACCCGAATCGGGTCGTCGTCGATCGCGAGGAGGATCTTGGTCGTGCCGGACGGCTCGTCGGTCGGGGTCATGTTTTCGCTGTACCCGGCGGCGATGACGTGAAACGTTCGGGTGGCGTCGGGTGTTTGCCCGCTCGGCTGGTTGGTAACGACCGGTTCGTTCACCAGGAACAGAGGGATGGCGACGAGATGACAGAGACCGAAGACAGTTCCGATCACCCGCTCCGGATCTCGTTGACCCTGCCCGGGTCTGCGTCCCTCGGGGCCTTCCAGGCGGGCGCGATGGCAGCCATCGCCGTGATGATCAACACGCTTCGCGACCGTGGACACCCGGTCCAGGTCGACGCCATCGGCGGGTCGTCGGCCGGTTCGATCGTCTCAGCGCTCTTCGCCTATTGCCTCCTGACCGGAACCGACGCGCCAGCCCTGCTACGGCGGGCATGGGTCGACGAGGCCGACGCCGAGCTCCTGCGGGGCGGCGAGCGCGGTGCCCCCCTCGGCTTCGACGAGCTCCGGGCCCGGATCGCAGCGTTCCTCGACGACACCGAGCAGCACCCCACCGACCAGCACCCGCGACTCGAACGGGGACTCACCCTGCAGGTCGGGCTCACCAGCCTGCTCGGGTTGACCGTCGAGCTCGACACCCTCGGCGATTACGGTTCCACGTTGACCTTCGCCGACTGGGCGCAGTTCGAGCTCGAGCCCGACGTCGACGTCGAGGCGTTGTTCGAACCGGAGGGCGGTTCGGTCGTCGATGCGATGCTCGCTTCGGCCGCCCACCCCGCCACCTTCGCACCGAGCGAGCTCGACCGATCCGACAACCGAACCGCCTTCGAGCAGAAGGGGATAACGAACTTCCCCGAACACGGGCGGCTCTGGTACACCGACGGCGGTCTCGTGGAGTCGAGACCGGTCGGGAACGTCATCCGGGCGGCGAGGGCGCGGGGCGCCGTGACGCCTCGGGATCGTCGACTCCACCTGGTCGTCGACCCCCGCTCATCGGGTCCATCGGCCGAGCAGTCGTGGAGCGACAACGACGAGGACCCGAGTTGGCTCGACGGCTTGACCCGATCGATCTCGATCGTGCCGACCCAGGCGTTGCACGATGACATCCGAGCGGTGGTCACGGTGAACGAGCGGCTGGTGCGCCTCGACGAGATCTGCGAGGCGCACGCCGACGGCGAGAACGCGCAAGGAGCGCTACGGGACGAGCTGGCCGCGGCGTTCGGACTCGCCGGCAAGGAGCGCATCGACCTCGAGATGATCTCGCCGCTGCTCCTCGCCGACGAGGACCGGGAGGTGTCCGACCTCCTCGCCGGCGACATCATCGGGGCGTTCGGGGGCTTCCTCAGCCGCAAGATCCGCCTGAGCGACTTCCGGCTGGGCTGGAAGTGCACCGCGGCCTGGGTCGGCCACGACCTCGAGGACAACGGCTGCTCGGACGCCGATGTCGCCGCAGTGCTCGAAGCGCTCGACGACACCGTCGACTCCGACGATGTCTTGCTGGAGGGTGACAGCACCGACGAGCTCGGCACCGGTGAGCGGTGGCAACTCGCTGTGGTGGCGGCGACGGCTGGGTACAGCCTGGCTCGCGAGGCGATCCCGCTGCACCGTCCGCGCCTCAACGGTCCGCGCCTCGACAGTCCGATCCTCAACAAGGTTCCGTTGTTGTCGCGCCTGTACGACGATGAGGATGACGATGACGACGAGTGAGTCGACGGGTTGGCAACCGTGTTGTTTCGCCCGGCCCGCCGCTGGGCACTGTCGAACCCGGACTTCGAGACGCGAGGAGACCACGACGCGATGACGACCATCTTCGAGGCGCTACGGGACGACCACGACACCCAGCGGACGCTGGTGTCACTGCTCATCGAGACCGAGGGTGACAGCGAGGGCCGACGCGAGCTGTTCGACCGGCTCCGAGCTCAGCTCAGCGCCCACGCTGCGGCCGAGGAGCGGTACTTCTACGTCCCACTGATGGAGCACGATCTCACCCAGGAGAAGGCGCGCCACAGCATCGCCGAGCACAAGGAGCTCGACGACCTGGTCGAGCGGCTCGAATCCTATGACCGTTCGAGTCCCCAGTGGCTGTTGACCGCCCGCGAGCTGCACCACCGGCTCAACCATCATCTCGACGAGGAGGAGAAGGAGGTCTATCCGGTCGCGGGGAAGAGCTTGGGTGAATCGGAGAAGGTCGACCTCGCCGAGTCCTACCGCGAGGACATGAAACGCCACCTCGAGAGCTAGCTGGTCAGCGGCGAGCGCCGGCTAACGACCGGCGATCGGCGGACCGGGGTCGCCGCCGAGGCGGTCGACGACGAGAAGGGTCGCGTCGTCGCGCAGTATCGGTCCGGTGAGGGACGTCAGCTCGTCGACGATCGTTCCTGCCCGGTGCAGCATCACGGGCGCCGCAGTACCGGGCCCATGGCGCATCAGCGCGTCGTGCAACCGGTGATCCCCGACCGCACGACCGTCGTCCAGGACCATGTTCTCCACGACACCGTCGCTGTACAGCACGAGCGTGCCGCCGACCGGCACCTCGAGGTCGATCACCACCGGCTCGCTCGACCTGCCGCCGATCGAGACTCCGAGCGGTAGGGCCGGCGTCAGTTCCAGCTCGCGGACGTCGCCGGACGTCGCCAACAGCGGCGGTAGGTGACCGGCTGAGAGCCAGTTGCCGGTCCACGTCTCCAGATCGATGGATGCGAGCACGGCGCTGACGAAGTTCCCGTCGTCGCCGATGGTTCCGACCGCAGCGGCCATCTCGGCTGCCACGGTCGCCAGATCGGCTCCGGCTCGCCTGGCCCGGCGCATCGCCCCGACGGTCACGGCGACGGTCATCGCCGACCGCAGACCATGACCGCGGGCATCGAGCACCGCCAGGAACAGGTTGCGGCCGTCGAACGCGTAGTCGTAGACGTCCCCGCCGACCTCGTACGCGGGCTCGACCGCAGCGGACAACGATCCGTCGGCGACGCGGAACTGTCCCGGTGGGAGGAGCGACCACTGGAGCTCGGCCGACAGGGTCATGGGCCGTCGCCGGCGACGGCGGTGGGCCAGGTCGCCGGTCGCTCGGTCGGCTCGAACGACGGGACCGAGCAGGTGAGCCAGCGACTCGACCGTCGCAGGGCTCACCATCTCGGCGTCGCCTTCGACCAGGAGCAACCCCATCTCGTCGCCCTGGTAGGCGATCGTGGCACCGGTTCGGCCGATCAGGATCTCCTCGACGTCAACCGCAGCGACGGTACGATCACTCGCCAGGTCGACCAGGTTGTGGCGCTGTTGGTCCCAGACCCAGATCTCGAGCCTGTCGACACCCGGAAGCCGACCTGGTAGCTCGGTCAGCAGCTGGGAAAGGGGAAGTGCAGCGCACGCGCGCAGCGGGCCGGCCCAGTCGACCGATGGCGGCGTCACCGATCCAGCCCTGGGGTCTGGCCTGCGGTGCTACTGTCACCGCCGTGACACGGTACAAGGGCGCCGGTGCGGACGGCGGCAACGATGGCTGACCATGCTTCGGTCTTCCAGTTGGAGACGGTCACGAAACCGGACCGGTTCGTCGTGATCGTCCGGGGTGACGTCGACTCGACCACTGCGCCCGAGCTCCGGGGCGTGCTGGAGGCAGCCGCCGCCGAGATCGCCACGATCGAGCTCGATCTCGGCGGTGTCGGCTTCTTCGATTCGACCGGTATCAGCGTGCTCGCCACGACCCTCGGTCGACTGTCGGCGCACGGCGGACGTCTCCAGCTCCGGGACACGCCGTCGGCGATCGTTCGCCTGCTGCAGGTCACCGATCTGTTGCCGCTGGTCGACCTGATCCGCGGTGGCGCCCAAGCGGAAGGAACCGAGTCGGGCTGCTGAGCGGTCGCTGGTTGGCGGGAGCTCGTGTCGGCCGGAACCATGTGCGGCGCTGTCCCCCCGCGTGGGGGCCGTCAAACGTCGATCGATGAGGTTTGCCCGGGGGAGCGCTCGGTTACCGACGAGGGATGCGTCTCTTCCACCCCCAGCGACCTTGACCGCACTGAAGGAAGGATCGGTCGTGGCGGACAGGATTCTGCCGCTCGATCCCGCCGTGGTCACCCAACTCCGACGGGCGGCGCTGCTCACCGCGTTCGTCGTCATCGTCCTCGGCTACCTGGCGCCCCGCTTCGGCTGGCTCGACTACAAGCCGGGAGGTACTGCCTTCATCGGACCGGTGCGGGCCGCGTTCCTGGTGCTCCTCGGGGTCAGCGCAGTGATCGCCCTCCGGTTCGAGATGGTCGGCGGCGTGCTCGCCGCGTTCTGCGCGGCCATCCTCGTCACCTTCGCCTTCAACCAACTCGAGTTCTGGCACGCCGTGATCGTTCTCATCGCTGCTGCCGTGCCGGGGTTGTTGTGGATCGCGATCGACCTGAGCGACCAACCGAGACCACTGGCGATCGCTGGACTCGTCGCCGCGGCCGCAGCCATCGCCGGCGGGCTGTTCGTCGGGGAGCGGATCTACGACGGTATCTGGGGCCCGACCCATCCGCAGTCGAGCGCCACCGTCGACCCCGACCGAGCGGTCCTGTGGATGTGGTCCGGCGCCGTGGACGTCGACCGGGTCGAGATCAAGGCCAAGTCGGCGGTACCGGCCGAGACCGTTCGGCTCGCATTCGGCACGTCGCCGACGTTGGATGACCCCGAGTGGTTGCCGGCCGCCGAGCGAGACGGCGACATCGGCACCTTCCGAGCCACCGGCCTGTCTCCCGAGACGACCTATTACTACGGCCTCGAGGTCGACGGCGTGCTCCACACCCAGCAGACGGGACAGGTCACCACGTTCCCCGAAGGCGCAGCCTCGTTCCGTGTCGCGCTCGGCGGGTGCGCCCGAGTCGGCTCGAACGGGCGAGTCTTCGAGGCGATCGCGGCCGCCGATCCGATGTTGTACCTCGTTCTCGGCGACCTCCACTACGGCGACATCCCGGCCGACGACCGAGCTCGATACGACGAGGTCCTGGACCTCACCCTGAGCCGGCCGGCCCAGGCGGAGGTCTACCGCACGACGCCGGTCGCCTACGTGTGGGACGACCACGACTATGGCGCGAACGATTCCGACGGGAGCTCACCGAGCCGGCAAGCGGCGATGGACGCCTATCGCGCCTATGTGCCCAGCTACGAGCTCGCCGGCTCGTCCACGCCGATCTACCAGGCCTTCACGATCGGCCGGGTCAGGTTCATCATGACCGACGCACGGTCAGCTCGGAGCTCCGCCGACGGTCTGCTCGGCGCGGAGCAACGCCGGTGGTTCGAGAACGAGCTCGTGAGCTCCGCCGCCAGCCACGCTGCGGTGGTGTGGGTCAACCCCGTGCCGTGGATCACTCAGGACGAGCCCGGCGCCGACCATTGGGGAGGCTTTCCCGACGAACGCCGGAAGATCGCCGACCTGATCGCCGAGCACGACATCGACAACCTCGTGATGGCCAGCGGCGACGCCCACATGGTGGCGATCGACGATGGTACGAACAGCGACTTCTCGACCAGTGGTGGCGCCGGATTCCCGGTCGTGCACGCAGCACCGCTCGACCGACCGGGGTCGATCAAGGGCGGGCCCTACAGCGAGGGCGTGATCGCCGAGGGTGGGCAGTTCGCCACGATCGACGTGCACGACGACGGTACGACGATCGACATCGAGCTCGCCGCATGGAACTGGCGAGGCGACCGCCTGCTCCATCACCGCTTCTCGATGCCGCCCTTCGAGCGGGATGCGTGATCCGGCTTCGGTCCATCGCTCCTGTGGCTCCGCCGCAACTCGCTGATCGAGGCCGACGCCATCGCGGCGAGCGGAACCGCTACGAACGCCCCGACGATGCCGGCCAGTGCACCACCCAGAGCCAACGAGACGAGCACCGCCGCGGGGTGGAGTCGAACCTGGGCCCCCATCGCCAGCGGAAGGACGATGTCACCCTCGACCTGTTGGATCACGATGGTTGCGATGAGGAGGACGACGGCCGCCTCCGGCCCGACGGTGACGAGGGCGACGACGGTCGACAGCGCGCCGACGGCGGCCGCGCCGACGATTGGGAGGAACGCACCGAGGAACGTGAGCAGCGCCAGCGGGAAGGCCAACGGTACGCCCAGCACGAGGAGCACGATGCCAACCGCGATCGCGTCCACCGTGCCGGCGATCGCGACGCCGCGGGCGTAGCCGCCAAGAGCCCGGAAGGCGGCACGGCCGGCTCGGTCCACCGCGTTCCTGCGGCCACGGCGAACCCGGTGCCCGACGAACTGCCACATCTGCGGCCCGTCCTTGAGGAAGAAGAAGAGCAGCACTGCGCTGAGTAGCGACGCGCCGATGATCTCGACCGCGAGTCGCGCTCGATCGACCCCGAGGGAGATCGCTCCCGACGTGACCGCCTCCGTCGCCTGCTCCTCGTACGCGGCGACCTGCTCCCGGGTGAGGTCCGCCGGCCCGTCGACGAGCCAGTCCTCGGTTCGCTGACGGGTCTCCTCCCAGACAGCACTGTCGGTGAGCTCGTCACCGATCCCGACCGACACGATCCAGGCGACGGCGGCGAGGGTTGCGACGAGGCCGATCATCACCAGTGCGCTGGCGATCGCGGCCGGTACCCGATGCCCGGTGAGGAACCGCCGCATCGGCCAGAGCAGTGCCGTGAGCACCAGCGCGAACAACACGGGTACCGTCACCAATCGGAGCGTCCAGAAGGCGCGGAGCAGCACGTAGGCGCCGAGCGCCACGAGGCCGAGTCGCCAGACCCATGCCGCCAGATTGTCGAGCCACGGCGGGACAGCCCATCGCGCCGTCGGTCCTGGCGGGTCGGTCACCGGGCCCGTCACCGAAGGAGGAGCGTTCTCGGACGAGGCGGTGGATGCATGAACCACGTCGTCGCTGTACCCAACCCGTCCATCGATCCAAACGCCCGGCTTGTTTCAGCTCCACTGCACCGGGGTACCATCCGCCCCTCGTGGAACGATCCATCGCCCCGCGGCACCTGCCAGCCCCGATCCGTTCGGCGGTGGTCGTTGCGCTCATCTACCTGTTCCTCGTCGGTGTCTCGTCACTCGAGACCGGCATCAAGATCATGGGCGAGGACACCCAGGAGCAGCTCTTCTCCACGGTGAGCAACCCCATCGCCGCGCTGTGCATGGGCATCCTGGGCACGGTGCTCGTCCAATCGTCGTCGGCGTCGACGTCGGTGATCGTCGGCCTGGTCGCCTCCGGCGCGCTGGGCGTCGACGATGCGGTCCCGATGGTCATGGGCGCCAACATCGGCACCACCGTGACCAACACCCTCGTGTCGCTCGGGCACATCCGGCAGTCGAACGAGTTCCGGCGAGCGTTCGCTGCCGCCACCGTCCACGACTTCTTCAACGTGCTGGCCGTGATCGTGCTGCTGCCGCTGGAGGTCGCGTTCGGGCTCATCAGCGCCACCGCCGAGGCGATGAGCACCCGACTCGTCGGCGCGGCGGGAACCGAGTGGAAGAGCCCGGTCAAGGCGTGGGTCAAGGAGCCGGTCTCGTGGCTCCAGTCCCTGTGGGACGCCGTGGGCACCAGCGGCAATGTCCAGGGCGTGCTGATGGTGTTGACCGGCGTGGCGATCGTGCTCGTGGCGCTCGTCCTCATCACCCGGAACATGCGGTCGCTGGTCGCCGACCGGGTGGAGCGGGCGGTCAACGCCATGCTCAGCCGCGGCGGTGGGGCGGTGGCGCTCGTCCTGGGACTGCTGATCACCATCGCCGTCCAGTCGTCGAGCATCACCACGTCGATCCTCGTGCCGCTGGCCGGCGCTGGGGTCATCACCCTCCGCAACGCCTACCCGGTCACGCTCGGGGCCAACGTCGGCACCACCATCACCGCGCTCCTGGCATCGCTCGCCGCTTCCAGCCCGGAGTCGCTCACCGTGGCGCTGGCCCACTCCACCTTCAACGTTTTCGGCATCGGGCTCCTGTACGTGATCCCGCTCGCTCGCGACGTCCCTGTCGTCGCAGCGGAGCGATTGGCCCAGGTAGCGGTGGAGCGGCGTACGCTGACGGTCGCCTACGTCGCCGGCGTGTTCATCGTCCTGCCGCTGATCGGCGTGACCGTTCTCGGCTGAAAGGCAGCTCCATGGTGCTCTCGTTCTTCAAAGGAAGCTCGGGCGAAGGCGACTTCGACCACATCGTGACCCGGTCGATCGCCATGTTGAGCGATGCCCGGCACTCCTTCGATCTCGCAACGCTGTCGCTGCTGACCGAGGCGGACCCCGAGGCGTTGGCCCAGGACGTCTACGACACCGACGAGCGGATCAACCAGACCGAGCAGGAGCTCCGGAACGAACTGGTGGTCCACGTGGCGGTGAAGGGGACCGCCGATATCGGTTCCGTGCTCGGGTTCACGCTGTTGCTCAAGAAGATCGAGCGGGTGGGGGACCAGGCGAAGAACATCCTCGACCTGGCTGAGCACGGCGTCACGCTGGCCGATCTCCCCGAGACGCCAACGCTGCTCGAGGAGCGCCAGGTGCTCTCCGCCCTCTTCGGCGAGGCGAGCGGGCTCGTGGGCGAGGTCGATCCGGACGCCGCCGCGATCGACGACTTCACCGACCGGGTCACCACACTCACCGCCGACTACCAGGACAAGATCCACAGCTACCTCACCTCAGACCGCCCGGGCCGCGAGGTGGCGCCGCTGGCCGTGTACTACCGCTTCCTCCGCCGGATCGCCGCCAACCTCCTGGGGGTGGTCCGCACCTCGATCGAACCCGTCTCGCAGATCGACTACCTCGAGGGCGGCTCGGTCGACACCGACGACTGAGGCGGAGGCGCAGAGGCGAGATCGACATGACCGACCACCCGACCAGTGCCCCCGCCGACCTGGAGCAGGAGCTCCTGGCCGCGTTCCCGGCGGCGAGAATCGATCACGACAACGCCGCCCACCATCGCGGCCTCCTTCAGCGTCGGCTGCTCGTCAACCGGTGCACCGACTGCGGCACCTGGCACCAGCCGCCCCGGCCGGTCTGCCCCGCGTGCTGGTCATCGTCGGTCCGGGCCGAGGAGGTGGCCGGCACCGGTACCGTCGCGCTGCTCACCATTCTGCGCCAGGGTCCCCGCCGGCCCGGGGTCGACTACGCGCAGGGTCACGCGCTGGTGGCGGTCGAGCTCGACGAGCAGCCGGGTCTGCGGGTGGCGGGCACCGTCGTCGGCATCGCCGCCGATCGGGTGCGGCTCGGGGACCGCGTGCGCCTGGTGTGGACCGAGATCGACGGTCAACCCCCGCGACCCGACTTCGAGGTGGTTCGATGACCGGCATGGGCGGTCGGACGAGGCGAAACCCGGCGCGGGACCAGGTGGCGATCGTCGGCCTCGGACGATCGCCGTACAGTCGGGACCGGGTCGAGTGCACCCCGGGCTCGCTGGTGGTCGAGGCCTGCATCGAGGCGGTTCGCGACGCGGGGCTCGCCAAGACCGACATCGATGGCTTGTGCGGCTCGACGGTCTCGGCCCAGTGGGTGCAGGCCGCGCTCGGGATACCCGAGGTGTCGTTCTTCGCCAATCCGCCGATCGTCATCGGCAACCAACTGGTCGCCGCGGTCGCCGCGGTCCACAGCGGGACCTGCGACACCGTCCTCGTGTACCACCACGGCTACCGGCTGCCGTGGGCATCGCGGCGGGCGGCCGCCGATCCGCTGCGCAGGCGGGCGACGGTGGGGGTTGCCGACCCCCGCAGTTGGTGGGGGACCGGCCACAACGAGTCGGGTCCCAACTCGCTCCACGGTGCCAATGCCTACGCGGCATGGGCCGGCCACTACCTGCAGGCCCATGGTCTCGGCCGCGAGGCCTTGGGCCGAGTGGCGATCAACTCCCGTACGAACGCCGGTGCCAATCCGGGCGCGGTCTATCGGGAACCGCTCACCATGGAGGCCTATCTCGCTGGACGCATGGTCCGCGATCCGCTGACCGTCTACGACATGGACGTGCCGATCGACGGCGCCGATGCCTTCGTCGTGACCACCACCGAACGGGCCCGGGATCTGCCACACATGCCCGTCCTCGTCCACGCCGCGACCCTTGGCCACACCGACTACGGCTCCGAGGAGCAGCTCGTCGACCTCGACCACTCCGGGCAGGTGGTCGTCGCCGACCGCCTGTGGGCCCGGTCCGAGGTCGAGCTGGGCGATATCGACGTCTTCTTCCCCTACGAGGGGTTCTCCAACATCGCTCTGGCCTGGTTCGAGAGCGTCGGCTACTGCGGGCGGGGCGAGGGGGGTGCCTTCGTCGCCGAGAACTGGGACGAGGACGGGCAGCGAATCCTCGTCGGCGGCCGAGTGCCGGTGAACACCCACGGCGGCAGCCTCTCGGAGGGCGGTACGCAGGGAGCTGGCCACCTGCGCGAGGCCTGCCTGCAGCTCCGCCACGACGCCGGACCCCGTCAGGTCGAGGGTGCCCGGGTCGCCCTCGTCACCCCTGGCGGCTTCTACTTCAACTCCCAGGGAATGATCCTCCGCCGGGACGAGTGACGTAGCTCGACACCCACCGAGGGACCTTCGGCCCTAGTGGCCGTCGAGCGAGTGCTGCAGCATCAGTCGACGAGTCTCCAACTCGAAGACTCGATGTTCGGGGTCCGGGGAAGGGTAGGGATGGGACGGACGCGTCTCCAGTCGAAGTCGTGGATCGTTCCGGTGCTGTTCTCGATGCTCACCGCTGCGGCGATGGCCCTCGTGGCGGTGCCGGCGGGCCCAGCCGCCGGTGCCCAGACCGGCTCGGGGGCTGAGCTGTACGCCGCCCACTGCGCGAGCTGCCATCAGGCGGGCGGTGAAGGCGTCGCCGGGACCTTCCCCCCGCTGTCGGGAAACCCGTCGGCAGCCGACCCGGCCTACGTCGAGTCGATCGTCCGCAACGGCCAGAGCGGTCCGATCGAGGTGCTCGGTACGCCATATGACGGCGTGATGCCACCGGTGGTCGCCCTGTCCGACCCCGAGATCGCAGCCGTGGTCGAGTACGTCGTGGAGCTGGCCGGTCCCGCTGACCAGGCTGATGAGGCATCGGGTTCGGCCGAGACGGAGAACGGGGATACGACCGTGCCCGTGATCGCTGCGCCCGCCGGTGACGCGGCGAGGGGCGAGGGGCTCTTCGTCGGCTCACGCCGGCTCGATGCCGGTAGCCCGGCCTGCGGTTCGTGCCACACCGCCGGCGCAGTCGGCGACTTCGGTGGTGCCGCCCTCGGGCCCGACCTGACCGGATCGTTCGAGAAGCTCGGTGGTGCTGTCGGGCTGACCGGATGGCTCGGGAATCCACCGTCGGCCACGATGGCGCCGATCTACGCCGAGCGGCCGCTCACCGATGCCGAGCTGGCCGACCTCGCAGCCTTCCTGGCCGACGCGCCGTCCCAGGAGCGTCCGGATCGCGGCTTCGGCTGGGTCCTCGTCGCCGTCGTCATCGGGCTGGTGATCGCGATCGGTCTGATGGCGGTGACCGGCCTCGGAGCTCGGCGTCCCTATGTGACCAAGTTGAGGAGTGCAGGATGAGATCGTGGTCCCGAGAGACCGTCGATCCAGCGGCTCGCCGTTGGGAGGAGTTCTACCGGAACCGGTTCCAGCACGACAAGCGCGTCCGGACGACGCATGGCGTCAACTGCACCGGTAGCTGCTCGTGGGAGGTGTTCGTCAAGAACGGCATCGTCACCTGGGAGCTCCAGGCCACCGACTATCCCGAGCTCGAGGAGGGCCTGCCGCCCTACGAGCCCCGGGGCTGTCAGCGAGGCATCTCCTACTCCTGGTACCTGTACTCACCCCTGCGGGTGAAGTACCCGTACGCCCGGGGTGAGCTCCTCGACCTCTACCGGCAGAAGAAGTTCGAAGCCATGGGCGACCCGGTTGCGGCGTGGCGGAACCTCCAGAACAGCCCCGAACTGCGGTCCCGCTATCAGCGGGCGCGAGGCAAGGGCGGCTTCCGCCGGATCGGTTGGGATGAGGCGCTGGAGATCGCCGCTGCCTCCGTGGTCCACACGATGTCGAGGTACGGGCCGGACCGGGTGGCCGGATTCTCCCCCATCCCGGCCATGTCCCAGGTCAGCTACGCCGCCGGGAGCCGGTTCCTGTCGCTGATCGGCGGGACGGTGATGAGCTTCTACGACTGGTACTGCGACCTGCCGCCGGCATCGCCGGAGACCTGGGGCGAGCAGACCGACGTGCACGAATCGGCCGACTGGTTCAACGCCCGCTTCATCGCGGTCATGGGCTCGAACCTCAACATGACCAGGACCCCCGATACCCACTTCATCTCCGAGGTACGCCACGCCGGAGCCAAGCTCACGGTGTTCAGCCCCGACTTCTCCCAGGTGGCCAAGTACGCCGACTGGTGGATCCCGTCCAGCCCGGGCCAGGACACCGCGTTCTGGCTGGCGGTGAACCACGTCCTGCTGACGGAGTTCTACCGGGACCGGCCGGTCCAGTACTTCGAGCTCTACGCCCGCCACTACACCGACCTGCCGTTCCTGGTTCAGGTCGAGGCCGGCAAGCCGACCCGCTACCTGCGAGCCGACCGCTTGACCGGCTATCGGGAAAACGAGAACAGCGACTGGAAGCTGCTGGTGTGGGACGTCGACGCTGACGGGCCGCGGATGCCGAACGGCTCGATCGGCGACCGGTGGGCCAACGAGGCCAAGGGCCGGTGGAACCTGGAGATGTTCGACAGCGTGGTGGGGGAGGAGATCCACCCCGCCCTGAGCCTGGCCGCCGACGCCGAAGCGACCGCGCCGGTCGAGCTCGAATACTTCGACGGTGCGGGCACGATCGCCCGCTCGGTACCGGTCCGGACCGTCCAGACCGTCGACGGACCGGTCCAGGTCACCACCGTCTTCGACCTGCTGATGGCGAGGTTCGGGGTCGATCGCGGTCTGGGCGGCTACCACGGGTCGGGCTACGACGACCCCGACGCCCCCTACACCCCGGCCTGGCAGGAGCAGCACACCGGCATCCACCGCGACACCGTGATCGAGTTCGCTCGCCAGTGGGGAGCCAATGCGGAGGCCACCGAGGGACGGAACCTGATCATCATCGGGGCCGGAGCCAACCACTGGTACCACAACAACCTGCTGTACCGGGCCGGCATCACCGCCCTGATGCTGACCGGCTCGGTGGGCGTCAACGGGGGCGGGTTGGCCCACTACGTCGGCCAGGAGAAGGTGGTCAACCAGGCGTCGTGGGGATCGATCGCCTTCGGCCTCGACTGGGCCATGGTGCCCCGACACCAGAACACACCGTCGTTCCACTACGTCCATTCCGACCAGTGGCGCTACGAGCGGGGCTACCGGGACTACGACTCCCTGCCGGCCGACCACCCGGCACGGTTCGACCACACGATCGACCACCAGGCACGGGCCGTCCGGCGCGGCTGGCTGCCGTTCTTCCCGCAGTTCACCGAGAATCCGGTGGAGGTCGTGCGCCGCGCCAGACGCCAGGGGGCGGCATCGAACGAGCAGGTGGTCGACCACATCGTGCAGCGCCTGCAGTCGGGCGATCTGCGATTCGCGATCGACGACCCCGATGCGCCGGAGAGCTGGCCGCGGACCTGGTTCATCTGGCGGGGCAACGCGATCGGCACCTCGGCCAAGGGCCACGAGTTCTTCATGCGGCACTACCTCGGGACCGATTCGACCGCCATCGCCGCCGAACCCGACGACCACGGCGTGACCGAGGTCGAGGTCCGGCCCGATGCCCCCATCGGGAAGATGGACCTCGTCGTCGACCTCAACTTCCGGATGGACACATCGGCGCTGTACTCCGACATCGTGCTGCCGGCTGCCACGTGGTACGAGAAGGACGATCTGAACACCACCGACATGCACTCGTTCATCAACCCGATGCAGGCGGCGGTCGCGCCGGCCTGGGAGTCGAAGTCGGACTGGGACATCTTCACCGCCCTGTCGGCCAAGGTGGAGGAGTTGGCCGCAGGACGTCTGCCGGCCGTCGTGGAGGACGTGGTCATGTCGCCGCTGACCCACGACACCCCGGACGAGCTGGCCCAACCGACGGTGGTCGACTGGTGGGACGGCAGCGCACCGGCCGTGCCCGGCGAGACGATGCCGAAGTTCGCCGTCGTCGAGCGCCGCCTCGACCAACTCCACCAGCGGATGACCGAGCTCGGTCCGGCGGTCCGGGCGAACGGCGTGGCGGCCCACGGGCTGCGTATCCCGGTGGAGGACTTCTACGACGAGCTGGCCCGCCGGCAGCCGGCTCCGTCGAGCAACGGTGCTGGCAGGCGCGGCGGCGCGGCTCGGCCGTCCCTGCTGCGGGCCCGCGAGGTGTGCGATGCGATCTTGGCCCTCGATCCGGCCTCCAACGGTGAGCTCGCCCACCGGGCGTTCGAGGCCGAGGAGGTCAAGACCGGTCGTCCGCTCAGCCAGCTCGGGGCTGGTCAGCGCGACTCCCGGACCAACTTCGCCGACCTCGTGGCCCAGCCGAGACGGGTCCTGACCACGCCGACCTGGAGCGGATTGGTGGCCAAGGGACGGCCCTACAGCCCGTTCACAGTCAACGTCGAGCACCTGATCCCGTGGCGGACCCTGACCGGGCGCCAGCACTTCTACCTGGACCACGAGCAGTATCTCGCGTGGGGCGAGCACCTCCCCGTCTACAAGCCCCGACCCGATCACACCATGCTGTCGGAGACCGAGCAGACCCTGGTCGAGGGCCAAGGCGGGCGTCTCTTCAACTACCTCACCCCCCACGGCAAGTGGTCGATCCACTCGACCTACTCCGACAACGAGCGGATGATGACCCTCTCCCGCGGCGGATACCCGATCTGGCTCAACAACAAGGACGCGCTCGATCTCGGGATCGCCGACAACGACTGGGTCGAGCTGTACAACGACAACGGCGTGTTCGTGCAGCGCTGCACCACCTCGGCCCGTATCCCCCGGGGCACCGTGTTCGTCTACCACGCCACCGAGCGCACGGTCGGCGTTCCGATCTCCCCTCGACGCAAGAAGCGAGCCGGGATGAACAACTCGCTGACCCGGGCCCGGCTCAAACCGGTCCTGATGAGCGGTGGCTACGCCCAGTTCACCTACTTCTTCAACTACTGGGGCCCCACCGGGGTCAACCGTGACACCTACGTCTACCTGCGTCGCGTCGAGCGGCCCGACTACTAGGAGCAGAATCCATGCGCATACGAGCCCAGATGAGCATGCTGTTCCACCTCGACAAGTGCATCGGGTGCCACACCTGCTCGGTGGCCTGCAAGAACCTGTGGACCGACCGCTCGGGCGCCGAGTACATGTGGTGGAACAACGTCGAGACCCGGCCCGGCACCGGCTACCCGGTCGGCTGGGAGGATCAGGAGCACTATCGGGGCGGTTGGCGCCGGGATCGGAAGGGTCGCCTCCGCCTCACCCTCCACTCTCGTGGTGGCGGCGTGGCGAAGGCGTTCTTCAACCCCGCCCTGCCAGAGCTCGACGACTACTACGACCCGTTCACGTTCGCGTACGGCGACCTGTTCACGAGTCCGCTGTCCGACGAGCAGCCGACGGCGGTGCCGGTGTCGCAGATCACCGGTCAGCCGATGGAGGTCACGAGTGGTCCGAACTGGGACGACGACCTGTCCGGTTCGGACGTCTACGCCGCCAACGACCCGTCGCTCGACGGCGTCGACGACGCGGTCCGGGCCCAGATGGAGGAGATCGAGCGGGTGGTGTTCAACTACCTGCCCCGGATCTGCAACCACTGCCTGAACCCGTCGTGCGTCGCCGCCTGCCCGAGCGGTGCCATCTACAAACGTGCCGAGGACGGTGTGGTCCTCGTCGACGAGGACCGTTGCCGGGGCTGGCGGATGTGTGTGTCCGGCTGCCCCTACAAGAAGGTCTACTACAACTGGTCCACCGGGAAATCGGAGAAGTGCATCCTCTGCTTCCCCCGGATGGAGACCGGGCAGGCCCCGGCCTGCGCCCACTCCTGCGTCGGTCGTATCCGCTACATGGGTGTGCTGCTCTACGACGCTGACGCCATCGAGGCCACCGCCTCCCGACCCGACGACGAGCTGCTCCAGGCCCAGCTCGACATGATCCTCGACCCGAACGACCCCGAGGTCGTCGCAGCCGCTCGGTTGTCCGGCATCGACGACGGCTGGCTCGACGCGGCTCGCCGGTCACCGATCTACCGCTTCGTCAAGGAGTGGGGCCTGGCCCTCCCGCTCCACCCGGAGTACCGGACGCTGGCGATGATGTACTACGTCCCCCCGCTCTCGCCGCTGATGAGCGCGGTCGAGGCCAACATGACCCGGCTGGCTATCCCCGACGACGCGGGGCCGTTCGAGCTCCTCGACGATCTCGAACTGGCCCGGCTGCCACTCCAGTACCTCGCCAACCTCTTCTCCGTGGGAGACCCCGCGCCGATCGAGCGGGCGCTGCGAACCATGCTCGCCGTTCGCACCTACAAGCGCCGACAGGTCCCGGGACGGCCGGACGACAACGGTGCCGCAACCACTGCGACCGACCCGGAGACGGTGCGACTGCTCGAATCGGTCGGGCTGACGCCGGAGCGGGCCGAGGCGATCTATCGCCTGACCACCGTGCCGACCATGGAGGATCGATTCGTTCTCCCGCCGTACCACCGGGAGATGTCGATCGAGGCGGCCAACGACCCGCTGGCCGCGAAGGGTCTCACCGGCTTCGGTTCGATCCAAGGTCCGAGGAGGGGAACATGAGGCCTGCAACCGACGTCGCGATCCCGGGCGCCGAAGCGGTGGCCATCGGCTTCCGGTATCCAGATGCGGACGCGGCGGGCCGGCTGCTCGCAGCGGTGGAGGGAGTCCCGGCGGGGCCGGTCCGACGCCATTTCGAGGACTTCGTGGACCGGGTGACCGACCTCGATCCGAGCCGATGGGAGGAGCTCCACACCGCCACGCTCGATCTCGGTCCGCGCTTCGCCCCGTACGTGGGCCACGCCATCTGGGCCGACAACTACCAGCGCGGCGTGTTCATGGCCGAACTGGCTGCGGCCCAGCAGGCCGTCGGCGTGGACGCTGGCGGCGAGCTCCCCGACCACATCGAACCGGTGCTCCGCTACCTCGCCGTCGCCGAGGAGCCGCTGTCCGAACTGGTCGAGATCCTGCCGGCTGCGCTGCGGTCGATGGAGCAGTCGCTGGCCCGCTCCGAGCCCGAGAACCCGTATCGCTCCCTCCTGCTGGCCTGCATCGCCCTGACGGACGACCGTCCACGCCTCGCGGGCGCGGCCCACCGACCGCCGCCGCGAGTCGCGGTGCCTTCCTCCGAGACCGTCGTCTGGGTCCGGAACACGGGCAGCTCGACATGAGCGCCAACGATCTCCTCTTCGGGGCGCTTCCCTATGTGGCGGCCATCCTCGCGGTCGTCGTCACGATCGTCCGGTGGCGACAGGCCGCCTTCAGCGTCTCGTCGCTGTCGTCCCAGTTGCTGGAGAGCCGCCTGCTCTACTGGGGATCGATTCCCTTCCACTGGGGGCTGTCGCTCGTACTCGTCGGACATCTCGTCGGACTCGTCATCCCCCGGGGCATCGAGGCCTGGAATGGCCAACCGGTTCGGCTCTACGTGCTCGAGGCGACGGGTCTCGCACTGGCGGTGTGGGCCGGCTTCGGGCTGGCAGTCCTGCTGTACCGTCGGTTGACCAGCCCTCGGATCCGGTCGGTCACGAGCCCGATGGACCTGGTCGTGCTCGGGGTGATCGGTGTGCAGATCGTCACCGGGATCTGGGTGGCGGTCGCCCATCGGTGGGGCTCGGCGTGGGGGCCGGGCGTCCTCGGTGCGTACCTCCGGTCGCTCCTCGTGCTGCAGCCGGACCCCGGCTACGTCGAGCCGCTCCCGCCGATGGTCAAAGCCCACGTTCTCGGCTTCTTCGCCTTCCTGGCGATCTTCCCGTTCAGTCGGTTGGTCCACATCGTGACGCTGCCGCTCCAGTACCTCGCTCGGCCCTGGCAGCGGGTCGTCGCCGATCGGTACCCGCCGCACCCGTCCTATGTCACGCCCCGGCGGGGTCGGTAGCAGCGGTGAGGGGAACGGCATGACCGATACGGCGCCCGAAACGACCGGCGAGGGGAGCGAGGCACCACCGAGACTGCTCGACCTGAGCCAGGAGCGAATCCGGGTGCTCCACTACACCTGGATCGCCTTCTTCATGACGTTCTACGTGTGGTTCAACCTGGCACCGCTGGCCACCACGATGCGGGAGACCTCCGACTGGTTGACCAGGGAGCACGTCAAGGTCCTCCTCATCGCCAACGTGGCCCTGACCATCCCGGCCCGGATCGTCATCGGTGCCCTCATCGACCGGTTCGGGGCCCGAATCGTGTTCACGTGGCTGATGGTGACGATGTCGGTGCCCACCATCTGGTTCGCCTTCGCCGACGACTTCACCCAGATGATGATCTCTCGACTGGCCCTCAGCTCGGTCGGTGCCGGGTTCGTCATCGGCATCAAGATGGTCGCGCAGTGGTTCCCGCCCCGCTACATCGGCCGGGCCGAGGGCTTCTACGCCGGATGGGGCAACTTCGGATCCGCGTTCGCCGCCATGACCCTGCCCTGGTTCGCCCTGACGGTGTTGGGCCGATGGTTCGATCTCGGTGCGGATTCGTGGCGGTGGGCGATGGCGATCAACGGGGTCGTACTCGCCGCCTACGGCGTCCTCTACTACTTCCTTGTCCGCGATGTTCCCGAGGGTCGCACCTTGCAGCGGACGAAGAAGACCGAGCCGATGCTGACGTCCTCCTACCGGGACCTGGCCCTGTACCTCCTGTGGTCGGCTCCACTGGTGGGCGCACTCGGGGTTCTGGCCTGGCGGGTGACCAACGTCGAGGTCGATGGGACCGCGGTGCTGTCCGACCGGGGGCTCTACATCGTGTGGGCCGTCCTCGCCGTGATCTTCGCCGTCCACGTGGTCCGCACCCTGCAGACGAACCTGCCGTACCTGCGGGCCGGCGTTCCCGACAGCGAGCGCTACCACTTCGGCAGTGTCGTGGCCCTCAACTCGACCTACTTCGCCAACTTCGGTGCCGAGCTGGCCGTGGTCTCGATGCTGCCCGAGTTCTTCGAAACGGTGTTCGCGCCGCTCACCAACAGCTCCGGCCAACCGATCGTCACGGCCACGGTCGCCGGTCTCGTCGCTTCGTCGTTCGCGTTCGTCAACCTCGGCGCCCGACCCCTCGGCGGCTACCTGTCGGACCGCCTGCAGAGCCGCAAGCGGACCATGCTGATCTACATCCTGGGCATCGTCGTCGGTTTCCTGCTGATGGCCTTGATCAGCAGGTGGGCTCCCGGGGTCGACGACGATGGACTCCGCAACCTGCTCCCCGCATTCGACGGAACGGCGTGGCTGTTCGCCGCCATGGCCATCACCATCTTCGCCTCGGTGTTCGTCCAGGGAGCGGAGGGTGCCACATTCGCCATCATTCCCATGGTCAACCGGCGGATGACCGGTCAGATCGCCGGTATGGCCGGCGCCTACGGCAACGTCGGCGCCGTCATCTATCTGGTCATCTACTCGCTCGTCGATGCCAGGACCTTCTTCTTCATCCTGGCCGGCGGGGCCGCGATCAGCTTCGCGATGACGCTGCTCCTGCTCGAAGAGCCCGAGGGTTCGTTCGCCGAAACGCTGGACGTACCGGACCCGACCGACCTGGAGGTGGTCGCCCGTGGCTGATCCGCAACTCGACGCCGACCTCGCGCCGCCACCGACGACGAGGCCGGTCGACATCGTCGACTGGGACGTGGAGGACGAAGGATTCTGGGATCGTGAGGGGAAGCGGATCGCCAGGAGGAACCTGTGGATCTCCATCCCCAGCCTCCTGTGTGGCTTCGCGGTGTGGCTCTACTGGAGCATCATCACCGTCCAGATGCTCAACCTGGGCTTTCCCTTCGAGCAGAGCGAGCTGTTCACGATCACCGCCATCGCCGGGTTCACCGGCGCCACGTTCCGGATACCCAACAGCTTCTTCATCCGGCTGGCCGGGGGACGCAACACCATCTTCCTCACCACGGCGTTGCTGATGATCCCGGCCGCCGGGACCGGGTTCGCCCTCATCGATCGGGACACGCCGCTGTGGGTCTTCCAGCTCCTGGCGTTCCTGTCCGGCCTCGGTGGCGGCAACTTCGCGTCCTCGATGTCCAACATCAGCTTCTTCTTCCCCAAGCGGATGCAGGGCCTGGCCCTCGGGCTCAACGCCGGCCTCGGAAACGCTGGGGTCACGACCATGCAGATCCTGATCCCGCTCGTCATGACCACGGCCGTGTTCGGTGGTGGCGGCATGGCGCTGGAGCAGACGTCTGGCACCCTCATCGGCAAGATCGATGCCGGGACCACGACGTGGATCCAGAACGCGGGGTTCGTCTGGTTGGTGTTCCTCGTTCCGCTCGGCTTCCTGGGTTGGTTCTGGATGAACAACCTCCGGGTGGAGCACGTCTCGCCGAACGTCGGTGGCGCGGCTCCGGCGTTCGCCAAGATCCTCGGCATGCTGGCCATCACGGCCCTCCCGGCGGCCGCCGGACTGGCCGTGATCCTTCCCGACCCGACCGGGCTCGGCGCGCCGTCCTGGGCGAAGTGGCCAGTGATCGCCGGGGTGTTGTGGGCCACCGTCCTGCTCATGAAACGCCTTCCGGGCGAGATCCGTACCAGCCTCGACCGCCAGTACCGGATCTTCGGTCACAAGCACACCTGGATCATGAGCGTCATCTACACGATGACCTTCGGCAGCTTCATCGGCTACTCGGCTGGCTTCGCGCTCGCCATACGGGTGATCTTCGGGTTCGAGCACATCGAGATCGACGGTGTCCTCACCCACGACACCCCCAACCCCGATGGGCCGTCCGCCCTCACGTTCGCGTGGATCGGTCCGTTCATCGGGGCCTTCATCCGTCCGGTCGGAGGCTGGATAGCCGACAAGGTCGGCGGTGCCCTCGTGACCCAGTGGGTCTCGATCGTGATGACCGCCAGCGCCCTGGGAGCTGCCTGGTTCATGCGGGAGGCGTATCGGTCCGAGAGTCCGGAGGAGCACTTCGTGCCGTTCTTCCTCCTGTTCCTCGTGCTGTTCGCCGCCAGCGGCATCGGGAACGGCTCGACGTTCCGAACCATCGCCATCGTCTTCGACAAGGAGCAGGCTGGACCGGTCCTCGGCTGGACGTCGGCCGTGGCCGCCTACGGGGCCTTCATCGTGCCCGACGAGTTCGGCACCCAGATCCGCAACGCCACCCCGGAGTACGCCCTCATCGCCTTCGCCGCGTTCTACCTCGTCTGCGTGCTTCTCAACTGGTGGTACTACCTCGGTCCTCGGGCCGAGTACCGCAACCCGTGACATCGCCGAACCGCAGACGCACCGCGACTAGTTCGGGGCGTGGATCCCGGTGCCGCTCTCGACTTCGATCGAGCGGATCGGGCTCGGTCGGTAGCTGGCTGCTGCGTCGATCGGTGTGTCGCCGACGTGTTGGCGGATCGAGCCGGGGAACGGTTGCGGGCTCCAGATGCCGCCGTGGATGTCGGTGTACCAGTCGTTCTGTTGCGCGTCGTTGTCGAGGCGGAGGTCGGCCATGAACACCTGCCGGTCGGCCCCGTTGAACGGGGAGGCGGGGTCGTCCCACGCCACGCGACGGCCGGGATCGGCGTTGCGCAGCGGCTCGCAGAAGTCGTCGTCGCGGACCTGCCGGTCGCCGGTCACGTAGCAGAGGTCGATCGTGTGGGCCAACCGCTCCCCGTTCCAGTAGCGGGCCGGGAGATCGGTGAAGATCTGGAACTGGATGAAGAAGCGGCCGAACTCGTCGGAGTCGACCGTCTGGTACAGCGTCCACCGCTCGTCGAACGGGAACCAGTCGCTGCGCTGGCCCTCCGGTACGAGCACCTGGTCCTCGAAACACGGGGAGGCGGGAACCTCGCGGCTCCCGGCGTCGCCGTCGCGGCGACCATCCGGCTGGGCGACCGTCACGGTGGGACCGGCCTGCTGGTCGCAGTGCATGTTGAACTCGCCCCTGCTCCCGAAGGGGTGGAGCGCCCGGTAGATCAGCTCGGACCCGTTCTCGCAGCGGGCGTAGTGGAACACCTCGTGGGCGTTGTCCACGAAGGCCGCGGCCGAATGGGTGTCGGTGTGCACCTTGTAGGCGACGTCGCAGATCACGTCGTGGTTCTGGTTCGAGTTGCCGTTGTTGTAGTAGCCGCCGTCGTTGTACCACTCGATCTTGTGGCCGACGTGGTCGACGGGGGGCCGGCCGTCCCTGCTCGTTGGCGTAGCCGAAGGGGAAGGGGATGTCGGCGAGGTCGGAGCCTGCGGGGTCGCGGCCGTGTTCGTGGCCGAAGGTGCAGCCGGTGGCGGGGTCGGTGGGTGGGTGCCAGGTGGGGTAGACCTTGCCGTCGGGGCCGTAGACCCAGTACGTGTCGTGGGTGGCCTTCGAGCAGGTGTCGTGGGGGCCCGGCTCCCAGATCCCGAACGCAGCTCCCAGCTCGGCATCGGCCACCGTGCCGGGCTTCGGAGCCTGCGGGCTCCCATCGACGTTCACCGCGCCCGAGACCGCATCGGGCGCGGTACTCGGCGCAGCGCTGGTCGCAGGATCCTGGCTGACGGTTTCGGGCACCGACGGCGACGTCCGGACGAGGGTCGTCGGCGCGGCCGGGTCGATGGGTGCTCGGCTGGTGCTGGTGCCGGTCTCGGCCCCGAGGTCGGCTTGAATCGGCTGGCCGAGGCCGTCCCGGATGGCGAGGTACGTGCCACCCACCGCCGATGCCAGCGCGAGGCAGGCAGCGCGAGCACGCGCGGCGCGCGCGGCCGATCCCCGTCCGACGTCACCGGCGGCTGCTCCCGGAGATGTCGGTAGTGGTCTCGGAGACGGTTCTCGAGAGACGCATGGGCGCTGTCGTTCACGGTGAGTCCCCCAGGATCTCCGCGAGCCGGTCGAGGCCCCTGGTCAGGTACGAGCGCACGGTGCTCTCGCTCAGTTCGAGATGTGCGGCGATGTCGGCGATCGTCAGGTCGTGACCGAAGCGGAGCGCCAGACAGGCCTGCTGACGCTCCGGGAGACGGGCGATCGCCCGGGCCAGGTCGGGATCCGAGTCGTAGTGCCGCCGACTGGCCGGCAGCCGAAACGGCGACCGGCGTCTCCGAGCCACTCGGCGCTGAACCACCCGAACCAGGTACCCGTGGGGATTGTCGACCCGGTCGCTGCTGCCTGGCGAGCAGGGCCGCGAACGCCTCCTGCACGGCGTCCTCGGCCCGCTCGACATCGAGCATCCGGGCGTACGACAGCAACCAGCGGCGGAACTGATCCGACAGCACGCCGGGCTCGTCGGATGGCCCCACGGTGGGCGAGTCCCGTCTTCTAGTTGGGGGCGTGAAGGCGAGGTCGTCATCGCGATGGATCGGTCGGGCTGGGTCGATAGCTGGCTGCCGCTCGGATCGGCGTCGTGCCGACCCGTTGTTCGATCGAGCCCGGGAACGGGGTGGCACTCCAGTTCGACCCGTGGACGTCGGTATACCACTCGGTCTGAGCGAGTCGGAGATCGACCGAACACCTGCCGGTCGGCCCCGTTGAACGCGAGGCCGGGTCGTCCCACTGCACCCGCCGACCGGGATTGGCTCGGCGCATCGGTTCACAGAACTCGTCGTGCGGACCTGGCGTTCGCCGGTGCGATAGCAGAGGTCGACCGTTCTCGCCAGCCTGGTTCCGTCCCAGTACCGGGAGGGCAGATCCACGAAGAAGTAGAACTGGTGAAGAAGCGGCCGAAGTCGTCAGAATCGTCGTTCTGGTACAGCGTCCACCGCTCGTCGAACGGATGCCAGTTGCTCCGTTGACCGTCCGCGACCAGAACGCGGTCCTCGAAGCAACGCGCCGCTGGGATCTCCCGTGTTCCGGAGTTGCCGGTGTCGACCGCTCCGCCGTCTCGCTCGCCGAAGGGCACCACATCCCCGGCGCTCTGGTCGCAGTGCATGTTGAACTCGCCCTTGTTGCCGAAGGGGTGGAGCGCCCGGTAGATGAGCTCGGACCCGTCGCAGCGGGCGTAGTTGAACACCTCGTGCAGGTTGTTCGAGAACGCATCGGCGGAGTGGCTGCCCTGGTGCATCTTGTAGGCGACGTCGCAGATCACGTCGTGGTTCTGGTTCGAGTTGCCGTTGTTGTAGTAGCCGCCGTCGTTGTACCACTCGATCTTGTGGCCGACGTGGTCCTCGTGACGGTGCACGGTGCCGGCCAGCATCGCCTGCTCGTTGGCGTAGCCGAAGGGGAAGGGGATGTCGGCGCGGTCGGAGCCTGCGGGGTCGCGGCCGTGTTCGGGGCCGAAGGTGCAGCCGGTGGCGGGGTCGGTGGGTGGGTGCCAGGTGGGGTAGACCTTGCCGTCGGGGCCGTAGACCCAGTACGTGTCGTGGGTGGCCTTCGAGCAGGTGTCGTGGGGGGCCCGGCTCCCAGATCCCGAACGAATGGGCCTTGGCCGCGTTCGTCGGCGGTGCCACCGTGCCGGGCTTCGGAGCCCTCGGGCTGCCGTCGGGATTCTCCCGGCCGGGAACCGGGGCTGGGGCGGTGGTCGTCGGCGGGGTTCGGCGACGTCGTCGGTGCGACGGTGGTCGGCGCCGGTGTCGGTCGTGGGAGGTGTGGGGCTGGTGACGGGCCGGAGCGTGCCCCGCAGCTCGCCGTCGGGATACGGTGGTGGGCGGCGCCGGTGTGTGCGATCGATCGTCCCGGAACCCGCAACCGCCCCGGGGGTGGACCCGACGTCGAGTTGGCTCGGATAGGTGTGGATGTGGAGGCCCTGCTCCGGTCCGGTCATGCCTTCGTAGGAACCCTTGACCGTGAACGTGCGGGTGGATTCGGTCAGCACCGCGGTGACCGATCCCGTCCCGCTCGACGTCACACCTGCCGCCGGTCGGAAGGTCAGCGAGTAGGTCGTAGTGTCGTCCGAGGGTGGTTGGGTCGCCGGTGGCCCGCCGGTCGTCGACGGACCGGTCGTCGGCGCTGTGGTGGTCGGCGCTGTGGTGGTCGGCGCTGTGGTCGGTGACGGCTCCGTCGTCGGTGGGGTCGTCGGATCCCCCGACGTGTCGACGGTCAGTGGCCGGTTGATCGTCGTCCGCCGACCACTGCGCGAGTAGGCCGTCGCTTCGAGCGTGTACTGCCCGTCGTCGAGCCGGGGCCCGAAGTCGGGGCGCGAGCACGCGCCAGTATCGTCGAGCTCTCATTTGTGTGATCGCCATTCGTGTTCGGGGATGGGAACAGCCGGACACCCCGGCCAGGTCTGCCCCTGGCGTGGCTGCTCGCCCTTTCCACCGACCACAGATCCCCGCCCCATGAGAGGGAGGGCCAGCCCAGGTGAGCAACTACACGCTTGTATGTGCGCCCGGGGCCACAAAACCGTGGCACGCGAGCAGAAGTTTCTGGAGATGGCGGAGCCGGGACCGTTCTGCTCAGGCTGGTCTCAGGAGGATGTTCCACGCTCGGCGCCATGGCACTCGAGCTCGACGACCGCCCGACCGCAGGCCCGGCGATACCGCCCCACGACGATGTCTCGTTCGAGGCGGCGAGGGCCGAACGGTTGGTCGGCGTCGACATCGCACGAGCATTGGCGTTGATCGGGATGTTCACCCAGCACGCACACGTGGGCGGTGAGACAGGCGAGTCCTCGACCGGCTGGGTCGGCTGGCTGTTCACCGAGTCCGCAGGACGAGCCGCGGTGCTGTTCTTCGTGTTGTCCGGTGTCTCATTGGCCATGATCCACCGGAACGGGTCCGCGTCGGCTCGACCCGTCGTTCTGCGGCGGCGGGGGTTCCTCTTGCTGGCCGGGGGCCTGTTGTTGACGATCTCGATCTGGCCGGCGTCGATCCTGCAGCACTACGGCGCGGTGTTCCTGGTGGCCCCCTGGCTGTTGCAGCTCAGCCGGCATTGGCTCGCCATCGCCTCGGGCCTCGGCTTGATCGGTGGGCCGGTCGCCATGCTCTGGCTCCCGAGGTTGGGCGACGACGTACTCGGCCGGTGGAGCGGGGCGACCGGTAGCTGGCTGGTCGACCAGGCGTGGGACCTGCTCGTCGGCGGCCTCTATCCGCTGGTGATCTGGATCGGCTTCTTCACGGTCGGCATGTCGATCGGCAGGATCGAACTGCAGGGCCGCCGGGTCGCGTCCGGCCTGGCCGCCTTCGGGGTGGCGGCAACCGTTGTGCTCGGTCTGACGGCGGGCGCGTTGGCCGATCGGTTCGACGGCGACGAGGTGCTGCTCGATGCCGACGCCGAGCTCGGTGCCGACTTCGTCGAGGAGCTCGACGAGGACGGCGTGCCACTCGACGACTACTTCGATCGGCCGATCCGGTGGCAGGAGCTGTACGTCACCACGGGGCACTCGGGTCGGATGGGTTGGACGCTCCAGACGAGCGGTATCGCCATCGCCATCCTCGGTCTGGCCCTCGCGTTGCCGCAACGGTCGCACCGCGTTCTGTACCCGCTCGCTGCGCTCGGATCGATGTCGCTCACCGCGTACCTCGTGCACATCGCGCTCGTCACCGACGGCTGGGAGGCCCACATCGCCGGCGCCGGGTGGTCGATCGCAGCTCAGGAGTGGGCGTTCGCCGGGCTGGTGGCGGCGATGATCCTGATCTGCGTGATCTTTCACCGTTGGCTCGGCGTCGGCCCGGTCGAACGGCTTCTCAAGCACTTCACGCTGCGGCCCGGTGACCGGCGACCACGTGAGCTGCAGCATGGGTCATGACCTCTCAGGATCCCTTCAGGAAGATGGACCAGACTGATGGGGTGCGAGCTCTCGTGGTCGATGACGAAGTCAGGCTCGCCCACTCGATCGCCCGCGGACTGCGACGAGAGGGATTCGATGTCGACGTGGTGCACGACGGCCTCGACGCGCTGTGGCGGGCCCGCGAGCTCGACTACGCAGCGATCGTGCTCGACATCATGCTCCCGGGCCGCAACGGGTACGAGGTCTGCCGAGACCTGCGGAAGGAGGGCATCGACACCCCGATCCTGCTGCTGACGGCCAAGGATGGCGAGCACGACGAAGCCGAGGGCCTCGACCTCGGTGCCGACGACTACCTCCGCAAGCCGTTCTCCTTCGTCGTGCTCGTCGCTCGGCTGAACGCGATGACGAGGCGGCACATGGGCCTCGTCGGCGCCGACAACGTGCTCGAGGTCGGCGACCTCACGCTGCACCTGGGCCAGCTGCGGGCTGACCGCAACGGCGTGACGGTCGACCTCACCGCCCGCGAGTTCTCGGTGATCGAGATGCTGGCCCGACACGCGCCTGACGTCGTGCCGAAAGGTGTTCTTCTCGACAGCGTCTGGGGGATCGACTTCGAGGGTGACCCCAACATCGTCGAGGTGTATGTGGGCTACCTCCGCAAGAAGCTCGGTCGCGACGTGGTTCGAACGATCCGGGGTGCCGGGTACCGGTTGGACACGTACCGGTGAGGGGCAGGACACGGTTGTCGGTCCGGGCCCGATTGGCGCTCGTGGTATTCCTGGGATCCCTGATCGGGTTCTCGGTCGTCGCGCTGACCGCCCCGCTGGTCGTGGGCGGAGTCCTCGAACGCGATCTGGTCGCCGCCGAGGCGGAGTTCATGCTCGAGTACTCGCCGCTCGGCCACGTCGACGACGACGGCACCGGCGTCGCGCCGAACCCGTACACCAGCGAGATGGCCCGGGCCTTCGTGGCGAGCGAGTTCAGCACGCCCCGGGCCGAGGAGTGGGTCTCGAAATTGAGCGCAGCGGCGGGCGGCGAGTTCGCGGTCGTCTTCGACGACGACACCTTCGCCCGAGTCTCCGCCGATGGCTCGTATGAGATCGAGAGCGGTCCGATCATCGATCTCGACATCCCGCTGATCACCGACTTCGAGCTCGACGAGACGCTCTTCGTCGACGCAGGCGTCATCGATCCGGCGACGGGCGATCTGCTCGACGACTCCGACGCGGTGCCGCCGGCGACGATCGGTGTGACCACCATCGACGGCGTCGACCTGCTCGTTTCGGTCGGGACCGGCTCGGTCGAGCGCGGGGTTCGCCGCGTCAGCACCATCCTCTGGTTCGGGGTGCCGATCGGTGCGTTCGCGCTCGGCGCCATCGCCTGGCTGCTCGCAGGCCGGGCCCTCCGACCCGTCGCCGTCATCACCAGGGAGGCCTCGACCATCAGTAGCGGGACCCTCGATGCCCGCGTGCCGGTCCCTTGGTCCGACGACGAGATCGCCGACCTGGCGATCACGATGAACGAGATGCTGCACCGACTGGAGGTCGACGACGACCGCCGCCGTCGCTTCGTCTCCGACGCTTCCCACGAGCTCCGGTCACCGGTCGCTGTTCTCCGGAACGATGCGGAGGTGGCGCAACAACACCCGACGAGCACCGATGTCACACAGCTCGCCGCCGCCGTCGCCGACGAGTCGGCCCGCATGGCCAACATCCTCGATGACCTGCTCGCCCTCGCCCGCAACGACGAAGGGGTGGCCCACGACGCGGACGAGGTCGACCTCGACGACGTCGTGCTCGCCGAAGCCGCCCGCGCCCGCCGGGTACCGATCGAGACCCGGAACGTCACCGCCGGCCGCGTTACCGGTGCGGTCGACGAACTGGCCAGAATGGTCTGCCATCTGTTGGACAACGCCGCCCGTCACGCGACCTCGAGGGTCGTGGTCGCACTCCATGCCTGCGCCGACCGGGTCATCCTCGTGGTCGACGACGATGGCCCCGGCATCCCACCGGCCGAGCGGGCCCGGGTCCTCGAGCGGTTCACCCGGCTCGACGAAGCCCGCTCCCGGGACCGGGGAGGCGCCGGACTCGGCCTCGCCGTCGTGGCCAGCACGGTCGATCGAGCCGGCGGCGAGCTGGTCGTCGGCGATGCGGCCATCGGCGGCGCCCGCTTCACGATCACCCTGCCCACCTGAGGCCGGTCGGACCGGACCCCTCCGCCCGGTCAGTCCACCGGAGGCAGGTTGGCGCCGACGTACCGGGCGCGCTCGGCGACGAACCGGGTGAGCGCCTGGTTCTGACGCACCAGCCGGCCCCGGTCGGCGAGCGCGGTCGCTCGGTTCGAGCTGCCTCGACCAGGTCGATGTGGCGTTCGAGCTCGTTCGCCAGCGAGTTGGATCGTACGGTCGCTCGGTTCGAGCTGCCTCGACCAGGTCGATGTGGCGTTCGAGCTCGTTCGCCAGCGAGTTGGATCGGATCAGGTCGTCGTAGAGTTTTCGGCGTCGAACAGGTCGCCATCACAGGTCGTTCTGGCCATAGCCGGTCAGCACGGTGACCTTCTGGGCGCCGTTGACGGCCTGTGCGTCCCGCACCAGGTCGGAGAGTGCCGCGCCCTTCTTCAACCGGATCGAGTAGGTGATCTCGGTCAAGAGGCCACCGCGGACGCTGTCGACCGAGACGAGCGACGATTCGTCGGTGTAGCGCAGCAGGAGGGCGTCGAGGTGGCCTTCGAAGCCGTCCTCGGAGGGGAGTTGGATCTTGAACAGCTGTGTCGTCGCCGTGTGTCGGTACAGGTCGAAGCGGGTCATGATGAGCATGGCCAGGCAGATGACGACCGTGGCGACCGTCCCCAGCACGTAGAAGCGGGTACCGGCCGCCATGCCGATGGCCATGGCGAAGAAGATGTAGCCCACGTCGCGCGTCTCCTTCACCGCGTTGCGGAAGCGGACGATCGACAGGGCACCCACCAGGGAGAAGGCCCGGGCGAGGTTGGAACCGACGACGAGCATCACCAGCGACACCAACATCCCCATCATGATCAGGGTGTGCACGTAGCTCTGGGTGTACGAGCTGCCCCGATGGGTGACCTGGTAGACCTTGGCGATGATCGACGCGAGGACCAGGGAGAGCGTCATGGAGAGGGTGATGTCGGCGACGGAGTAGGTTCCCGACAGGTCCTCGAACTGCAGCAGTTGGTCGATCACGGTGTCACGCTCCCGCTGAGGTGGCGGCCGCCGGTACGGCGCCATCGGTCGCGTCATCCAGCCGATGGCCGGTCGTTCTGGCGGGTCCCGGATCGTTGTGGAAGATGCTGCGTGGAGCTGCCCCGGCTCGCTCGATGGCCTGGACGTACTTGCTGATCCTGGTCACCGAGAGGCCGTGGTCGGCGAGCAGGTCGCTGAGCCAACCCGGCAGCCGATCGTTGGTCTTGAGCTCGACGACGACCCAGCCTGGCGTGACCAGCGACCCCTCCGGGTTGGTCGATGCCAGTGTCAGATCGGCCGAGCGGTAGTAGAGATCCCGGTCGAAGGTGATCCGGAGACCGGGATCATGGATCCCGCCGACCAGCGCGGATCGGGTGTAGCCCGTGACGGCGGTGGGGCGAAGATCGTTCTCGATGACCAGCACGGCGACCTCGTCGATGAGCGCCTCGTCGCCCGGTTCGACCGCGGGGCGAACGCCGTGGTCGACGAGGGCCGATGCCGCCGCCAGCGTCATCCGGGCCCGACGCTTCTGGGTGACCCGATCGAGTCGCTGCTTCACCTCGAGGAAGACCGCGTCGCTCGGCGCGGCCGCCGACTCTGCGACGCACCGGCGGATCCGGAGCTTGCGCCGGAAGCGAATGCCGTCGATCTTCTCCCAGTAGAACCGCAGGTCGGCGGTGTCGTAGTAGAGGCTCTCCAGCCGATAGCCACCGTCGGGGGAGCGGGAGCCGGGCTGTACCCATGGTCGCAAGTCGGCCTGGAGCCGTTTCGCCGCGAGCTCGGGGATGACGAACTTCAACTCGAAGCGGTTGAACGACCGGATGTCGGCCAGTGGACGATTCGAAGGGCTCGTCGCCGTGCGGGTGATCGGCGTTCGCCTCTCGGCGGGGATGCCTGAGGGTGGGGCTGATTCGCTCATGGCCCCGATCCTGCATGCCGCCGCTGAGACCAAGCTGAACGAGCGTTCCAGCGCTCAGATGAAGCCCTGGAGCAGGTCAGGTGATGTCGTGGTCGTCGCGGTCAGGAGCTGAAGGAACTGCTCGCGGGGTATGGCGGGTGAGTAGAGGTAGCCCTGGCCGACGGTGCAGCCGAGGGCACGGAGCCTGCGGACCTCGTCGAGCCGTTCGATTCCCTCTGCGATGACCGTGTGACCGAGCGAGAGTCCGAGCTCGACGATGGATCTGGCGATGAGCTCGGCTTCTGGATCCTCGGTGAGGCGGGCGACGAAGCTACGGTCGATCTTGAGCTCGGTCACCGGGAGCTGATGCAGCCGCAGGAGGGAGGAGTGGCCGGTGCCGAAGTCGTCGATCGAGAGCTGCACGCCGGTGGCGGTGATGACATCGGCCGCCGAGCGGAAGCCGGTCCGCTCGTCCATCAGGTCGCGCTCGGTGATCTCGAGAATGAGCCGTTCGGGTGCGATACCGGCGTCGCTGAGCACGGTGGCGATGAGATCGGCGAACTCGGGGTCGAAGAGGTCGCGTATCGAGATGTTGATGGCCACGGTGAGGGGGTTCGGGTGGTGCCGGGTGTGGACCAGGAAGTCGATGCCCTGCCTGACGACGGTCTCGCGCAGCGCCGAGTGGTGCTTCGTGAGCTCGACGATGTCGAGGAACTCCGCGGGCAACAGGATGCCCCGCTCGGGGTGGTGCCAGCGGAGGAGCGCTTCGGCCCCCAGGACGCGTCCCGTGGTGAGATCGACCTTGGGCTGGAACCACAGGTGCATCTGTCCATCGGCGAGGGCCGTCTCGGCCTCGCTGCTGAGGCGGAGACGGTTCGTGTTGATCTCATCGGCTCCGTACTCGAAGACGTGGACGCCGCTGCCGGATCGTTTGGCGGCATACATCGCCAGGTCGCCCCGACGCAGGAGGTCTTCTGCTGAGGTGCCGTGCAACGGGGCGATGACGATGCCACAGGAGGCCGACCCTGCGAAGTCGATGCCAGCGAGCCCGACAGGGTCGCCACAGAGGGCAACGAGCCGGTTCGCCCGGTCGACCACGTTGTCGACACCTGTCGCGGGCGAGATCACCGCGAACTCGTCGCCTCCCATGCGGGCCACGAAGCTGTCGGCGCCGGCACCGTTGAGCCGCTCGGCCATGATCTTCAGGTAGTCGTCGCCAGCTTCGTGACCGAGGGTGTCGTTGATGTCCTTGAACCGATCGAGGTCGAAGACGTGCAGGGCGATCTCGTGACCGGCTGCAAGCCGTGATTTGAGCTCGTTCACCAGCACGAACCGGTTCGGGAGGCCGGTGAGATGATCCGTCTCCGCCCGCCGGCGGATCTCCTCGTGCGACTGCGCGAGCTCGGTGATGTCGAAGGCGATGCCGCGGAGCAGGTGCCGGCCGCCGACGACGACCCGGCGCACCTGGAGCCGAAGCCAGACCTGCTCGCCGGCGCTCGTCGTGCTTCGACACTCGAGGACGAAGTTGTCGTCGTCGTTCTCGAGCACGAGCTCCCACCAGCGACGTTGATCCTCCTCGTCGAGGAGGCTCGGAAGGTCGGGAGGGAGGTCCTCCCGTCGGTGGCCGAGAACCTCCTCGACCCGGCCACTGATGCCGAGAAAGTCGCCGCTGCTGGCCTCGACCTCCCAGAACACCGCCGAGGACGACGTGGCGACGTCGTCGAGGCGGGCCGCCGCGGTGGCCTCCTGGGCCAGGAACACGTCGACATAGCTGGCGACGAGTGGCACCATGAGCACTGCGACGGCCAGTGGCACCTCCCAGCCATCGGCCCCGCTCACGCGGCCCACGATGCCCACCCCGATGAGCCCGAACACCTCGAGGGCCACGTAGGCCCTGCGTCCCAGCATCGCCGACGAGGCTGCGGGCGAGCACACCACGATCACCAGGCCCGCCGCCCAGACGTCAGGGACGAATCCGACCAGTGCGACCGTGGCGGACACATCGAATATCGACTGTGCGAGCATCCAGCGATCGGGGGCCACCAGACGCGGCAAGAGCGCAGGCAGTGGGGTGAGAGCGACGAGCAGCGCCGCAAGCCAGAATCGGTTGTCGCCAACCGCCGGGAAGGCGAGCGCAACGACGGCGAGGCCGAACAGCGCGATGATGCGCAGCATCAACCGATGCCGCATCCTCGTCTCGGTCGCCGTGCCGACCAGCACGGCCGAGGGCTGGGCCATGTCCTCTCATCGGCGTGCGCCGGTTGCAGCTGAACGCCAGGCCTCGCGGCCCGTCAGCGGGTGGGGGAGATGGCGTTCCTGTCAGCTCGGAGCTTCAACAAGCTGGCGACCAGCTCGGTGGGGCGTTGGTCCTTGCTGACACAGCCCACCACGCCGGCGGCCATCGCCGTCTCGACGAGACCCGTGTCGCCATGTGCGCTGTTGAGCACGATCTTCGCTTCGGGCCACTTCGCGAGAATGTCCTTGGCTGCGGTGATGCCGTCGACGCCGGGCATCTTGAGGTCCATCAGGACGGCGTCGGGCCGTTCCGCCAAGACGACCTCGACCGCCTCTTGGCCGCTGCTTGCGGTCGCGCACACCTCGATACCGTCGATGTCGTCCAGCAGCTCGGAGAACATCGACCGGACCCACTCGACGTCGTCGACCACCATCACACGGAACACATCGGCGTCGGTGGCCGTCGCGAGCCCTCCTCGGCGGTCGGGAGCAGCCGTCACACCTCTCCCACGAGTAGCAGCTGGCGTACAACGGACATGGCCACCCATCGGCCGATCGGCCAGCTGGTTGAGCGAACTCAGCTCTACCCCAGTGCGGGCTGGTCATCAGGGTTCGAACCCTCGGTCTGTGCGAGTAGTTCGAGTGAGCTGGTCAGTCCGACGGCGGAGCTGTAGGCCACTTGTAGCCGCTGCAGACCATGACGTCGGCCCGCCACTCATCCATCGAGACGGGGAGAGCGCCGGCCATCTGGGTGACGTCGACGTGGTGCCGCCGGCACAGCCGACAGCGGTGCTGTACACACCGGGGAGAGACCAGAACCTGGCCTCGGGCCCCCAGAATCAACCCTTGCCGAGAACGACAGCTCAGCCGCCCAGGTGTTACAGCCGGCCTCGCCTTGTCGGGGATTGGGGTCCTTTGGTCCCTACCCGAGCTCCGGTCGCGCGAGAGATGATCGCAGCAGGCGCCACCATCAGGCTGGCGTCGCCTCATCACGCCCACCGATCGACCGCAACATCGGAGTCGCACCCATGACCGAGCACCTTCATCACGAGATCGTGATCGTGGGCGGCGGCACCGCCGGCATCACGGTCGCAGCCCGATTGCGGCGGGCAGGAAGAACCGACGTCGCCGTCATCGAACCCTCGAGTGACCACTACTACCAACCGCTCTGGACCTTGGTCGGCTCGGGTCATGCCCAACTGGCGACCACGAGGCGAGCCGAAGCCGACGTGATGCCGGCCGGCGTCCACTGGATCCAAGCCCGAGTCGAGCACGTCGATCCCGCCGAGCGGCTTCTCGAGACCGACCGAGGTCTGCGGGTCGGCTACGACGTCTGCATCCTCGCCCCCGGCATCGAGCTCCACTGGGACGGCATCCCCGGCCTGGCCGAGTCGATCGGCAAAGGCGGTGTGGTGTCCAACTACCGGCACGACACCGCCGAGCTGACCTGGCAGGAGGTCGAGAACCTCGACGGTGGCCATGCGCTGTTCACCCAGCCATCGGGTCCGATCAAGTGCGGGGGCGCCCCGCAGAAGGCCGCGTACATGACCGCCGACCACCTGCGACGCCATGGCCGCCTCGACCACACCGCCATCACCTTCTCGCTCCCCGGCGACACGTTGTTCGGGCTGCCCGAGTTTCGGGCCGTGCTCGAAGGTGTCGCAGCGCGCTACGGCATCCGCGTTCGCTATCGGACCGAGCTCGTGGAGGTCCGGCCGGACGGCCGGGAAGCGATCCTCGAGACCGGGGACGGGCGCGAGACCGTTCCCTACGACCTGCTCCACGTCGTGCCTCCCCAGCGAGCCCCGGCCTTCGTTCGCAACACCGAGCTGGCGGTTCCCGGCGATCCCGGAGGCTGGATCGACGTCGACGACCACACCCTCGAACACCGCCGTTTCCCCGAGATCTTCGCCCTCGGTGACGCCGCCGGTACGGCGGCGGCGAAGACCGGTGCCGCAATACGCAAGCAGGCCCCGGTCGTCGTCGCCAACGCGATCGCCCGCCTCGACCAGCGAGACCTTCGTGCGTCCTATGACGGCTATTCCTCGTGCCCCATCGTCACAGCCCAGGGCAGGATGCTCCTCGCCGAGTTCGATTACTCCATGTCCCATCACAAGACCGTCCCCCTCATCGACACCGTCAAGGAACGACGGGACATGTGGTATCTCAAGCGCTACGGCCTTCCGGCGCTCTACTGGAATCTCATGCTCAAAGGGCTCGCCTAGGAGGCGCCCAAGGTCGGGGTCTCGGCGGCACTGTTCCGGGCCGACAAGAGTCGCGGTGAGCCGTCTCGAGGATCGGCTCGACGAGGTTCATGGACACTCACAACACGTCCGGTCAGCGTCGAGTGTCGTCGAGCCCGGGCTTGTCGCTGTTGCGCGCCGCCTCGAACTGGTCCAGTGCCATGAGGGCGTCGGACCCGTACACGGCGGCGGTACCGCCTCCCATCAGGATGGCCACCGCGATCGCCTCCTCGATCTCGGCCCGTGAGGCGCCAGCCCGCATGGCGTCGTGGACGTGGTAGGCGATACAGCCATCGCAGTGGCCGCAGATCCCGATCGCGAGGGCGATCAGTTCCTTCGTGGCGGCCGAGAGCGCACCATCCTCGAGCGCCGCCCGGTGCAATTGGCCGAAGCCCGCCATCGGGCCGGGTAGCTTCCGGTGGAGGTTGCGGACGCCTCGCTTGAGGTCGTGGTGGCGGCGGACGTAGTCCTTCGACTCACCGGTCGTCGTGTCGGTCATCTGGCCGGTCTCCTCCCGATCGGGTTGCTGGTCGCGACGTCTAGGAAGCGTTGGTGAACGCTTCGAGCAGGTCCAAGCTGCTCAGGATCCCGATGACCTCGCGTTCGTCGGTGACGAGCAGGTGATGGACCCGGTCGGCGAGCATGAGCTCTGCCGCCTCCCGAACCGAGGCGTCGTTGGGGATCTCCGTCGGCACTGGCGACATGACGGTGGTCAGCGGCTCGTCGTCTGGCCAGTCGTCGATCAAGTCGGTGCTGGTGACGATGCCGAGCACGTCGTTGCCCTCCATGACCGGCACGGCGTGGATCCCCATCGAGAGCATCAGGTTCCTCGCCCTGCCTACTCGGTCGACCGGGAGGACGGCGATCAGATCGGTCGTCATGACATCGCCCACGAGTCCTGGTGGTTGTCCGTTGCCCTTCATGGACTTCATCCCAGTCGACTGGTGACCGTTTTGGCAGGGCCTTTGGTCCCCGACGGAGCGCTCGCTCCGGCGTGCCTCACCGATCGGGATGTCAGCGGGCGACCATGCAGCCGGCTTCTTCGATCACCGACTCACTCGGCGGCGGGTGGCACGACCACGACCGGACAGCGAGCGTGATGAACGACGTAGGTGCTGACCGAACCCAGGAGGAGCCCGACGAATCCGCCGTGCCCTCTGCTCCCGACCACCAGCAGATCGGCGCCGTCCGAGGCTTCGATGAGGACCCGCCCGCTGTGGCCCCGCTGAACCGCGGTGGTGACTGCCGGACCGTTCTCGATCTCGTCGAGGACCTCAGCCACGATGCGTCCGGCTTGCTGCTTTGCTTTGACCGCTACCTCAGCGGGGTTGTAGAAGGGGTACTCGCCCTCGTCGGGACCTGGCAGGCTCCAGGCCAGCGTTGCGACGATCTGGTCGTCATCGCTCGCATGATCGATCGCCCAACGCAATGCGCGGGTGGCTTGAGCTGAACCATCTATCCCAACGACGATCTTCTCCATGCGGAGAACGTTGCGCTCGTCGGCGAGCGGCGGCTAGGGGCCAAAGTCACAGGAGTCGACGTCGTCGTTCTGCCAGTTCGATCAATCCCTCGGGTCGTGGACGACCAGAACCGAGCACGGTGCGTGATGCATCACCGAGGTTGAGACGCTTCCGTGTAGGAGGCGACGAGTCCGCCCCTCGCCCCGCGACCCCACGATGAGGAGGTCGGCGTCGAAACGCTCGACCGCATCGAGGAGCGCGTCGACCGGGTGATCGCCGACGTCGTGGAAGACGGCGTCGACACTCGCTGCTCGAGCGACCGACCGCGCTCGTCCGAGCACGGCTTCGCTGGGGAGGTGACTCGTGATCAGGTCTCGATATTCCGCGGGCAGGTCCGCCGAGATCCTCCGGAGCTCACCCGCCGTCAGTGGTCGACTGGCGTTCACCACGTGAAGGCGGGCACCTGCATGCACCCGAACCAGGTCGACCGCCAACCGAACCGCTGCCTCGCCGTTCTCGGAGCCGTCCGTACCGACCACGACGGTTTGGAAGATCGGCCCGGGGCCCGCAGCGGTCGCGTCGTCGCTCTCCCGGTCGGCGGCGATCGCCCGCAAGATGTCGAAGCTGCTGATCACGCCCACCGGTTGTCGCTTGCGGGTCACGAGCAAGTGGTGGATCTTGTGGTCCCGCATGGTGGCCGATGCGGCCCGCACGGTCGTCCCAACCTCGATGGCGTGCACGGGCGTACTCATGATCGCGTCCACCGGTTCACCATCAGGCCACGTCTCGACGAGGTCCGACGAGGTCACGATGCCCACGACACGTCCCTCGCGGTCCACCACTGGTAGGCCGTGGGTTCGGAGCCCGAGCATGAGCTCGCGGGCACGGGCCACGGTGTCGTCGGGATTGAGACTCACGACCGCTTGGATCATGACCTCATCGACGATGCCCAGATCGACTTCTGTGTCATTGCTCGTCGTCATTCGATGACCTCACCACGATCCAGCACTGGACGCCAGGGTCGAAGGTCAGCGTTCGCTGAGACGCGTCGCGCCGCAGAGGGACCTTGGTCTCTGCTTGGCTCCGGGAAGTCTGACCATGCTGTCCTCATGAGCGCTGAACGCGACACGAAGCCGGACATCGATCCGTTGCCCGACGAGGAGGTCGAGCGGTACGGAATCGTCGTTGGGATCGACGGGTCGCCCGGCGCAGGCCATGCGTTGGCCTGGGCTGCCAAACGGGTCGAGCACTTCGGGCCGATCCGTCCGATCGTCGTCTGGCAGTACCCGGGTGGGATCTGGTCCGAGCCCACGCTGTCGCCGTCCCTGCAGCTTGCCGATGTCGATTTCGGCGACCTGGCTCGGCGTGAGGTGGAGCAGCTGCTGGCCGAGATCCCAATCGTTGATCGACGAGCGCTCGTCGTCGTGAACGGCCCGACCGGACCCATCATCGTCGAGTACGGGCGAGACGCGAACTTGGTCGTTGTTGGAACCCGTGGCCGAGGGGCGCTCGCCGACAGCCTGTTGGGCTCGGTCAGCTGTCACGTCGTCAACCACGCGCCGGTTCCAGTCGCGGTCGTGCCCCCCACGGCCGAGCTCAGCGATCGCTACGGCCGTGTCGTTGTAGGCGTCGACGGATCCGACAACGCGGTCCTTGCGCTCCGGTGGGCCATCGAGCACGCGCCGCCCGCATCCACCGTCGAGGCGCTCCACGTGTGGTCCCATCCGACGGTCACCATGCCAGCGTGCATCCCCGTGTCGACCGATCGTGCCGAGCAGCTGGCAGCCGAGACCGTCGAGAGCACGGTCGCCAAGGCAATGGCCGGCTTCGAGTCCGGACGACCGGTCGAGGGATCGCTCGCCTGCGGCGATGCCCGCAACGTCCTCGGGTCCGAGCTGACCGAGGCCGATCTCCTGGTGCTCGGGGCCCGTGGCCACCGCGGCGTTGCCCACCTACTGCTCGGCTCGGTCACGACTGCTCTGGTTCACAAGCCCAAGGTCGCAACGATCGTCGTCCCCGACACGACCGATCGCGACTGAACGATCGGAACGAGGTTGCGAGCGGTCAGCTTCGGCGGAGCCGGTCGGAACGTGAACGGGTCGGGACCCTGATGACGTCGAGATCGTCGGCGACGATCACGTCGTCGTGGATGCGGCATGCCTCTCGAGCGTGACCAGCCGTGTCGGCGTACCGGCTCGAGAAGTGGCTCAGCACGAGTCGTCGGGCCCCCGCCTGCCGGGCCAGCGTCGCGGCCTGGGCTGCGGTCAGGTGCATTCCCGCTTCTGCCAGCGCCCGGTCCTGGTCGAGGAACGTCGCCTCGCAGACCAGTAGGTCCGCCCCGGTCGCCAACGTCATCGCTCCATCGCAGGGAACCGTGTCCATGACGAACGCGAACGACTGGCCCGAACGCTCCTCGCCGACGTCCTCGGCTGTCACCATCCCGTCGGCCAAGTGAATCGATCCGGTCCGAGCCAGCGCCCCGATTCGGGGGCGGTGGATGTACCGGTCGAAGAGGCCACCCACGCTCAACCCCGTCCGAGAGGGCTCCTCCAATCGGTAGCCGATCGTGGGAACCCGATGCTCCAGCGGTCGGGCCGACAGGGTCGAACGGCCGACGGCGCCGATGACACCAGAGCCTCGAACCGGTCTCGGCTCCACGAAGTCACCCTCGTAGGCGGACGTACCCATCAGGTGCTCGAAGTACGGCAGTCCATCGGCCGGGAAGTAGATCGGCAGGGGTTCCTGACAGCCGCTTAAGGCGCGGCGGCGGATCAGGCCCGGGAGACCGAGGCAGTGGTCGCCGTGAAAGTGGGTGATGCAGACCGCGGTCGCTCGCCCGATGGCCACGTTGCCGAGCAGGCACTGGCGTTGAAACCCTTCCCCGGGGTCGAACAGGACCAGCTGGTCGTCCCAACGGAGGGCGTAGCCGTTGACCACCCGGGTTCGAGTGGAGATTCGCCCGGCCGTGCCCAGTACCGTGAGGTATCTCGTCGTCACCGTCCGGCCCGCCCCGCTCTCTCTGATCGGCTCACCACCCGAGCAGTAAGCCACAGCCTGAGTCCGCCCGGACAGGGCCGAAGGTCACCGCATACACAGCCGGTGTTCAGCCCGTCCGATGGAGATCTAGATGGGTGCACCGACGCGACGGGCGGCCGCGATCGCGGCCTGCCCCAGGCTGATCCCACCGTCGTTGCAGGGCACGTCGCGGTGGCGGATGACGTTCAGACCTCGACGCTCGAGGCCGTCGGTGACCGACTCGAGAAGGATCGTGTTCAGGAACACCCCGCCGGAGAGGGCGACGGTCGACAGGCCGGTGTCGTCGGCGATGTACTCGCAGACCTCGACCGCACCCCGGGCCAGACCCCGGTGGAATCGGGCGGCGATCGTCGGTCGGGGCACGCCGGCGGCGACGTCCTCCACGACCCCGGCCACCAGCTGATCCCCTCGCAACGACCATCCCCCCTCGATGCGGTCGATCACCGGCTGGTAGCCATCGGTCACGGTCGGGTCGGCCAGTTGCTCGAGCTCGACTGCGGCCTGACCCTCGTAGGTGACCTCCTGGCGAACGCCCAGGAGGGAGGCGACGGCGTCGAACAAGCGGCCCGCGCTGGAGGTGCGGGGCGACAACCGCTCCGACCGGGCCAACTGCCGCACCTGATCCCATCGCTGGCCCACGCCGTCGGGTCGGAGGGTGGTTCGGTCGGCGGCGCCGAGGGCCTCGAGGTAGACGGCGGCCATCCGCCACGGCTGTCGGGCGGCAGCGTCGCCCCCTGGCAACGGAACTGGTCGCAAGCTGGCTCGCCGTTCGAACGAGACGAGGTCGGCCACCAGGAACTCGCCGCCCCAGAACGTGCCGTCTTCGCCGTAGCCCAGCCCGTCGAAGGCAACACCGATGACCGGCCCGGTGTGACCGTTGTCGGCGAGGCACGACCCGATGTGGGCGTGGTGATGCTGTACCGGGACGGGCTCCAGGTCGGTCGACTCGAGTGCGTACTGGGTCGCCCGATACTGCGGGTGGAGGTCGAAGGCGATGACCTCGGGTCGGATCCCCACCAGCCCGGTGAGGTGAGCGATCGTGTCCTCGAAGGCGGTCACGGCCGCGATGTGCTCCAGATCGCCGACGTGCTGCGACACGAAGGCGTGCCGGCCCCGGGCGACGGCGACCGTGTTCTTGAGATCTGCCCCTACGGCCAGCACGGGTCGGTCCGCCTCGATCGGGAGTGCGATCGGAGCCGGTGCGTAGCCGCGGGAGCGACGAACGGGATACCTCGCGCCGCCCACCGAGCGAACCACCGAGTCGTCGACCCGAATGCGTATCGGGCGGTCGTGGGAGAGGAACGCATCGGCGACGGGGCCGAGCCGTTCAGCGGCGTCGCGATCCTCGAAGGCGACCGGTTCCTGGGACACGTTGCCGCTGGTGCACACGATGGGGGCGCCAACCGTCCCCACCAGCAGGTGGTGCAACGGCGACGGTGGCAGCATCACCCCCAGTTCCCGCCCAACCGGCGCGACAGACCGGGCAACGGGAGCGTCGGGCCGGCGGGCCAAGAGGACGATCGGTCGAGCGGGGCTCTCGAGCAACGCCCGTTCGTCGGTGCTCACGTCGCACAGTTGCTTCGCAGCTGGGACGTCGGTCACCAGCAGGGCGAACGGCTTGTCCGAACGGCGCTTCCTCGAGCGGAGCGTCGCGACCGCCGACTCGCGATCGGCGAGTGTGCACAGGTGATAGCCGCCGATGCCCTTGACGGCGACGATCTCACCCCGGCCGATGGCATCGGCCGCATCGTCGACCAGCGAGGTCATCCGGGGCCCGCAATCAGGGCAGCAGACCGGCTGGGCGTGGAATCGGCGATCGGTCGGATCGTGATACTCGGCTGCACACGGTCGGCACAGCGCAAACCGGGCCATCGTGGTGTTCGACCGGTCATAGGGAAGGTCGGTGACGATCGAGTACCGGGGTCCACAGTTCGTGCAGCTGATGAACGGGTGGTCATGCCGACGATCCCCGGGATCGGCGAGCTCGGCCAGGCAGTCAGCACAGGGGGCGACGTCGGGGGCAACGAAGGTCGTCGTCGCTCCCGATGTCGTCGAGGTCATGATCCGGAACGGACCCGCAGCCAGCTCGACGGGGATGGAAGACGTCGTGACCTCCTCGATCGTCGAAAGCGGCGGTGGCGAACGGGTCAGCTCGATCTCGAAGGCGCGAACCGCGTACCACGACCCCTGGACCTCGATGCAAACGCCAGACTCGTCGTTCATCACCCAGCCTCCGAGCCCGTGCCGCCCCGCCAGCGTGTGGACGTAGGGGCGGAAGCCGACACCCTGCACGGTGCCGGTCACCCGCAGCCGACGCCGTCGAGGGTTGAGGTCAGTCACCGCACTGGCACGAAGCCGCAGGGGGATACGGTTCGGGCTTCGGTCGGTCGAGATCGTTCGGCTGTTGCATGAGGCTGTGCGCTCGACGATGATCCTACTAGCGACGAGGAGGCGGTGAAGATCGATGTGCCTCGCCATCCCCGGCCGTATCAGCGAGGTCGACGACACGAACCCGCAGCTGGCCACGGTCGACATCGACGGGGTCGGTCGGACGATCAACGTCGGGTTGCTCCCCGACACGAACCTCGCCCCCGGCGACTGGGTGCTCATCCACGTCGGTTTCGCAATGTCGAAGATCGATGAAGACGAGGCCGCCCGGGCGCTGGAGGTGTTGCGGTCGATGGGGCAAGCGTTTGACGATGAGCTGAAGCAGCTTCGCGACGGGGAGGTCCCGTGAGATTCGTCGACGAGTACCGAGATCCAGAGTTGGCCACCCGCCTGGCAGCCCGCATCGCCGACCGGCTCGACAACGAGCGGCGGTACAAGATCATGGAGGTGTGTGGCGGCCACACCCACGCCATCTACCGCTACGGGGTCGAGGACTACCTGCCGGAACAGATCGAGCTCGTACACGGGCCGGGGTGCCCTGTCTGTGTGCTGCCGATGGGCCGGATCGACGACGGGAGCGCAATCGCCGAGGCTCACGACGACGTCATTCTCACCTGCTTCGGTGATCTCCTGCGGGTTCCGGGCGGCAACGGGTCGTTTCTCGACGCCAAGGCTCGCGGTGCGGACATTCGCGTCGTGTACTCACCGCTCGATGCGCTCCGTCTGGCCGTCGAACACCCGGAGCGACGGGTCGTCTTCTATGCGATCGGGTTCGAGACGACGGCCCCGGCCACGGCGCTGACACTCCAACGAGCGAGAGCCGAGGGGGTCAGCAACTTCTCGGTGTTCTGCAATCACGTCACGGTCATCCCCGCCATCAAGGCCATCCTCGACTCCCCGGATCTTCGGCTCGATGCGCTCATCGGTCCCGGACACGTCTCGACCGTGATCGGATGCCGCCCCTATGCGTGGATCGCCGAGGAGGAGCACATGCCGATCGTGATCTCCGGCTTCGAACCGCTCGACCTGCTCGAAGCGGTGGCCATGGTCGTCGATCAGCTGGCCGACGACCGGGCCGAGGTCGAGAACCAGTACGGACGGGTGGTTCCACCCGAGGGCAACCCCGTGGCGCTCGCCGCCATCGCCGACACGATGGCGCCCCGCCCGCAGTTCGAGTGGCGTGGGTTGGGGTCCATCGAGTCATCAGCGCTCGAGCTCACCGATCGATACGCCGAGCACGATGCCGAACGCCTCTTCTCGATCCCTGGAGTACCGGTCGCCGACCCCAAGGCGTGCCAGTGTGGCGAGGTGCTCAAAGGCGCGCTCAGACCGTGGGAGTGCAAGGTCTTCGGCACCGCCTGCACGCCGGAGAACCCGATCGGCACCTGCATGGTGTCGTCGGAAGGGGCGTGCGCGGCCTACTACAACTACGGCAAGCACGCCCGGCAGCGGGTGGCGTTGCGGGTGAAACCGGAACTCGACGGCTGACGGCCGGGCAGCCAGATGGTGGAGCGGGACGAGGAGCTCGTCGAGAGGCGGATCGAGCAGCGCCGTCGCGCTCGCCCTCGGTTCACCGATGACCGGGTCACGCTGGCCCACGGAGCCGGTGGGAAAGCGTCTCGGGCTCTGGTCGAGGGGCTCATCGTTCCTGCGCTGGCCAACGCCTGGCTGGAGGAGTTGGACGACGCCGCTGTGCTCGGTCGCTTGGACGGCACCGTTGCGTTCACCACCGACAGCTTCGTGGTCACACCCATTCGCTTCCCGGGGGGCTCGATCGGCAGCCTGGCGGTCAACGGCACCGTCAACGACCTCGCGGTCGCCGGCGCTCGACCCGTCGCCCTGTCGCTCGGCCTGGTGCTGGAGGAAGGATTGCCTCGCGACGACCTGGAGGCCGAACTCGCAGCGATAGCCGATGCGGCCGATGCTGCCGACGTTCGCATCGCGTGCGGTGACACGAAGGTGGTCGACCGGGGCAAGGCCGACCGGATCTACATCAACACGAGCGGCATCGGCATCGTCGACGCCCGAGCCGAGCTCGGCCCCCGCCGCATCGAAGCGGGCGACAAGGTCGTCGTGTCGGGCACCATCGGCGACCACGGCATGGCCATCCTGCTGGCCAGGGGCGAGCTGGACCTCGTCGCCGACGTGCCGAGCGACTCACAGAGCCTCTGGCCGGCGGTCGACGCCCTCCTCTCGGCCTGTGGACGGTCGGTCCGGTGCATGCGAGACGCCACCCGGGGTGGGGTCGCAACCGTGGCCAACGAGCTGGTCCTGAACCTGAACGCCGGGATCGTGCTCGACGAGGCGGCGCTACCGGTGGCTGCGCCGGTCAACGCGGCGTGCGAGCTGCTCGGACTCGACCCGTTGTACGTGGCCAACGAGGGCAAGTTGGTGGCCATCGTGGCGGCCGACGCCACCGCTGACGCGATCGAGGCACTCCGAGCGACCGACGTCGGCCGAGATGCGGCAATCGTCGGTGAAGTGGTCGGGGATCCCCCCGGGCGGGTGCTCGGTCGGACGGCGTTCGGTGGGCACCGGATGATCGACCTCCTGGTCGGCGATCCACTCCCTCGAATCTGCTGAGCGAGCACCGGGCAATCGGTCACGCTGTCAGCAGTGAGCGGAGCCACTGCAACCAGCGGTCGACGCCGTCGTCGGTGCGGGCGCTCAGCTCGAAGAGCTCGGCGGTCGGGTTCACCCGGCGGAGGTTGGTGTGGAACAGCTCGCGGTCGAAGTCGAGATGGGGCACGAGATCGATCTTGTTGACGACGATCACGTCAGCGCTCCGGAACATCACCGGGTACTTCAGTGGCTTGTCCTCGCCCTCGGTGACGGCGTAGACCATGGCCCGCACGTCCTGGCCGACATCGAACTCTGCCGGGCAGACGAGGTTGCCGACGTTCTCGATGATCAGCAGATCGAGGCGGTCGAGCGGCAGTCGGCTGAGCCCCGACGCCACCATCACCGCATCGAGATGGCACTCGCCGCCGAAGCCCTTGCTCGTGTTCACGAGCGAGACCTCGGCTCCGAGCTCCGACAGCGCGTCGGCGTCGATGCTGGTGGCGATGTCGCCCTCCAGGATGCCGACCCGGACGGTCGGCGCCAGGGCCGGAATCGTTCGTCGCAGCAGCGTGGTCTTCCCGGCACCGGGCGCCGACATCAGGTTGACGGTGGGCACGTCCCGCAGCGCGTCGCGGTTGGCGTTGGCCACGCGGTCGTTCTCGTCGAGGATCCGCTCGAGTACCGCCATCCGTTCCACGCTCCGGTCATAGCCCGAGTGGTCACCGAGACCGTGCCCGTCGACGACGCCCGACTCGTCGTCGACGTCGTGGTCGCGATCGTGGCGGTGCTCGGAGTCCTCCGCGTGGTGGTGGAAGCGGCCCACGTCATCCCACGCGCTGGGTGACGTCGATCGACTGGATCGACAGCTCGTCGCCCTGGAGCAGTTCGACATCGACGCTGTCGCACGCCCCGCACAGCAGGAACGGATCTTCGAGCGTGGTTTCGGCCCCGCAGTGGCGACACCGGACGACCGCTGGGACGTAGTCGACGACGAGCTCTGCACCGGCCAGGTCGGTTCCCTCGATCGTCGAGCTCCAGCAGAATGTCAGCGTCTCGGGGACGACTTGACGAAAGTGGCCGATTCGTACGTTCACCTGACGAACCTCGTTGCCGGCTGCGTGCCTGCTGACGGTCCGGGCGAGAGCGGTGCAGAGCGAGATCTCGTGCATGCGCCTCCCGTCGGTCGCGTCGTACTCATGGTAGTGAGCGGCGGTGCGCCGACGCTCACGGGCGGATCAGCCCGACCGACCGGGCCTCACGCCGAAGCCGCTCGCGGTGAGCGGGAGCAGCGATGCCGATCAACGCCTCGGCCCGTTCGTCGAGCGTCCGGCCTCGTAGCTCGGCCACGCCGTACTCGGTGACGACGTTGTCGACCGTGTTCTTCAGCGTGGTCACGACAGCGCCGGACTGCAGGCGTGGCACGATGCGGCTGATCGTGCCGTCCTTGGCGGTTGCGGGGAGCACGACGAAGCCATCGCCTTCTTCCGAGTACTGGGACCCCCGAGCGAAATCGGCCTGCCCGCCGCTGCCAGACCAGTAGCGGGTACCGAGCGTCTCGGAGGCACACTGGCCGTACAGATCGACCTCGAGGGTGGCATTGATCGAGATGAAGCGCGGCTCGCGCCCGATCCGGCGGGGATCGTTGACCTCGTCCACAGCCAGAAACACGACCGTGTCGTTCCGATCGCAGAAGTGGACGCCGAGGTGGCGATGGCCTTCGAGCAACGTCGCCACCGCCGATGGGATGGCGCCGATCCCGAGCTGGATCGTCGCTCCGTTCGGGATCCGGTCAGCGACCAGCTCGGCGATCGTGCGATCGTCGTCATCGATCGCCGGCGGATGCTCCTCGATCAGCGGGGTAGCCGTCTCGCACCACGCCAGCACCTCCGACCGGTGCAACCGGTTCGTCCCGAACGTGTGTGGCATGGCCTCGTTGACCTCGAGGACGAACGGCACCCGCCCGATGAGCGCTGTCGTGTAGTCGCTGCTCACGCCGAGTGAGAAGTAGCCGAGGTCATCCGGCGGGCTCGCAGCGGCCAGGACCACCGCAGGCGCCCGTTCGAGCAACAGCTGGGGCACCTCGCTGAAGTTGGCGGGGGCGAACTGACACCCCCCGCTGGCATACGCCTCTCGGGTGACGGGTGAGAGAAACCACGCGACGTGCTCCAGATGGCCCCGGTAGCGCCCGCGCAGGTACGGGCGATCGCGAAGTGCGTGCATCTGATGGATCTTGACGCCGTCGAGCCGGTCCGCTTGCGCCTCGAGCTCGTCGATCAGGGCGACCGGCTCGCCGTTTGCGATTGGGACGACCATCTCTGCTCCCGCTGGAAGCTGGTCGACCAGAGCCGTGGCCAGATCATGCGGTGAGCACGGGGACGCAGGGACAGTGAGATCCCACTCGTGCACGGGGCGACTCTACACCGGGGCCGACCTCGGTCTCCGAGGACCTTTGGCCCTTCTTGGCATCTCGGCTCGTTCGTAGGCTGGAGGACGCCCGCCAACGATGAGCAAGGCACGTCCGAGACGGAGGCCCGATGGTGCAGGAGACGGTGATCCGGACAACTGCTCTCACCAAGCACTTCGGAGACGTCCGCGCCCTCGACGGTCTCGATCTCGCCGTCGAGCGAGGTGAGATCTTCGGCTTCCTCGGGCCGAACGGGGCCGGCAAGTCGACGACGATCCGGATCCTCCTGGACCTGCTCCGGCCGACGTCGGGCACGGTCGAGTTGCTCGGAGAGCGAGGTCTCGGAGCCGGGCCCGACACGAGGGCTCGTATCGGATACCTGCCCGGGGAGCTCCGTATGCCGAGGCGCACCGTGGCGGGTCGGTACCTGCAGTACCTCGCCGACCTCCGCGGCAAGGGCGCGGAGGAGATCGCCTCCCTGGCCGCCCGCTTCAACCTGGACCTCGACCGCTCGATCGAGAAGCTCTCGAAGGGCAACAAGCAGAAGATCGGTGTGATCCAGGCCTTCATGCATCGGCCCGAGCTCCTGATCCTGGACGAGCCGACGAGCGGGCTCGATCCGCTGCTCCAACACGAGTTCCAGGCCCTCGTGCACGAGCGACGCCGCGAGGGCACCACCGTGTTCATGTCCTCCCACGTCCTGAGCGAGATCGAGGACATCGCCGGCAGGGTGGCCATCATCCGCTCTGGCCGCCTCGTCGACGTCGACGATCTGTCGACGCTGCGGCGAAAGGCCGGCCAGGCGATCGAGCTCCGCTTCGCCAGCCCCGTCGACATCGACACCTTCCGTCGCATCGAAGGGGTGAGTGCGCCGACGTTGCTCGACGGTCCCGACGGGGGCTCGGTGTTGACGTGCGTGCTCCGGGCCGAGCCCGACGAGCTCATCAAAGCGGCCGCCGCCCACCGGGTGGTCGGCTGGAAGGCGGAGGATCGCGAGCTCGAGGACCTGTTCCTCGACTTCTACCGCGAGCCCCCGGCGACGGCAGCCGACGAGAGGATACCGATCCGTGCGTAGCCGCTTTCCCATCTTCGCCGAATCCATGCGGCAGCAGCGGCGATCGCTGCTGCTCTGGTCGCTCGCCTTGGCTGCCATCAGCGCCCTGTATCTCAGCTTCTACCCGACGATGGGCGGCGACGCGATGGACGACCTGGTCGCCGATCTGCCCGACGACATGGTCACCGCCCTCGGCTACGACGCGATCGGGACCGCCAGCGGCTGGGTCACGACGACCGTCTACGGCCTGCTCGGGCCGGCGCTGCTGCTCATCTACGCCATCACCACAGGGGCGCGGGTGATCGCAGGCGAAGAGGAGGCAGGCTCCCTCGAGTTGGAGGCCGCGGGACCGGTGCCGAGATCGAGGATCCTCGCCGAGCGGGTCGCCGTGCTCGCCGTTTCCGTCGTCGTGCTCGTGGCCACGGTCACCCTGGTCTGCTGGCTGTTGATCCTCGCCCTCGACATGGCGATCCCGTTCGACCGGCTCCTCGCCGGCAGCGCAGGTCTCTTGATGCTGACCACCGGGTTCGGCATGGTGGCGCTGGCCGTCGGTGCCGGGGTCGGTCGACGAGCTCCGGCCCTCGGCTTCGCTGCCGTCACGGCCGTGTTGGCCTTCGTCTTCGACGCTCTCGGCCCGGTGGTCGAGGTCCAATGGATGTCGGAGGTGTCACCGTTCTACTGGTTCTTGGGCACTGATCCGTTGACCAACGGCTTCGACTGGAGCGGCCTCATCAAGCTGATCCTCGTCCCGATCGTGGCGCTCGCCGGCGCTGCGATCTCGTTTCCTCGCCGCGATCTGCGCTTCTGACCGACCGTCAGCACTCGACCGTCAGCACCCAGGCTTCAAGACCCGGCCGTCAGCACGCATCTGCGTCGCTTCTCGGCCGCCGGGCTCGGTGGCATTCCAGAAGCTCCGATGCCGAGTCGAGCGTCTCGGTCAACTCGTCGAGTCGGTCCGATTGGGCGCCGTCGAGCGAGTCCTCGAGCTGCTGCGCCAGCAGATGCATCTCCTCCGCGATCAGTCGGTGGAGCTGGTTGACGATCTGGTCGGCGTCGGAGGTCGTCTCGAACTGCATGAATCGAGCAAACAACAGACGAGCTGGCTCGGGCAGGGCCGGAAGTCCATAGCCGGCGGCCCATCGCAGAGGACCAACGGCCCTGCCTGCCGGCGACCGGTACCCGTACGGTCGAGTGAGTCGTCGGAGGAGCGGTACCCCATGCCAAGAACCGATCTCGACCGCGGCAATCGTGCCGCCGTCGAGGCCAGTATGACCGACTACGAGCAGGCCCGGGCCGACTTCGACTGGGAGGCTGCCCGGTCGGACCTCGACGGCCCGACTCATGGCTTTCTCAACATCGCCCACGAAGCCGTCGACCGGCACGCGTTGGGTCCGAACGCGGATCGTATCGCGCTGCGCTGGTTGTCTCGCGACGGCGAGACGACGGCGATCAGCTATGCCTCGCTTCGCGAGCGCACCAACCGCCTCGCCGGCGTGCTGAGGGAGGTGGGCTGCCAGCCGGGTGACGGGGTTGCGACCCTCGCCGGACGGGTGCCCGATCTCTACACCGCCGCGCTGGGCACGCTGAAGGCGGGCTGTGTGTTCACGCCCCTGTTCTCGGCCTTCGGGCCTGAGCCGGTGCGACAGCGGCTCGATCTCGGTCGAATCAAGGTGCTGGTCACCACCGCAGCGCTCTATCGCCGCAAGGTGAAGCCGATCCGCGAGCGCCTCACCGGTCTCGAGGTGATCCTGCTCATCGGCGACGATGGCCCCGATGGCGAGGATCCCACGGTGCGCCCGCTCGGGCCACTGCTGCGAACCGCCGGTCCCGACTTCGATGCCGTGCGCACCCAGCCGGACGATCCCGCGCTGCTGCACTTCACGAGCGGAACCACCGGGACCCCCAAGGGGGTGCTGCACGTCCACGACGCCGTCGTGTCGCAGGCCAGCACCGGTCGACAGGTGCTCGACCTCCATCCGGGCGACCGCTACTGGTGCACCGCCGACCCGGGTTGGGTCACCGGAACGGTCTACGGGATCATCTCCCCGCTGGTGAACGGAGCGACGTCGATCGTCGACGGGGGTGACTTCGACCCCACCCGCTGGTACGGCATCGTCGCTGAGCAGGCGGTCGAGGTCTGGTACACGGCTCCGACAGCGTTCCGCATGCTGGCTCGCGCCGGCGCCGATCTCGCTCGGGCCCACGACCTGTCGAGCCTCCGGCTCGTGGCCTCGGTGGGCGAGCCGCTCGACGCCGAATCGGTTCGGTGGGGCCAGCGAACGTTTGACGTGCCGATCCTCGACAACTGGTGGCAGACCGAGACCGGCAGCATCATGATCGCCAACTATCGGGCCGAGCCGGTGCGGCCAGGATCGATGGGGCGGCCAGTGCCGGGCATCGAGGCGACCGTCTTGCGTCGAGTCGATGGCGAGCTGGCACTCGACGCCGACAGCCGACCGATCGAAGCCGACGTCGACGAGCCAGGTGAGCTTGCATTGAGGGCCGGCTGGCCGTCGATGTTCCGCACCTATCTCGACCGGGAGGAGCGGTATCGGACCTCGTTCGTCGACGGGTGGTACCGGTCAGGCGACCTGGCCAAGCGTGACGCCGACGGTTACTACTGGTTCGTCGGACGGGGCGACGACGTCATCAAGTCGGCCGGTCACCTCATCGGTCCGTTCGAGGTGGAATCGGCACTCGACGAACATCCGGCCGTGGTCGAGGCTGGTGTGATCGGCAAGCCGGACGAGACCGCCGGTCAGATCGTCAAGGCGTTCGTGGTGCTCGCCACCGGCTACGAGGCGAGCGAGGAGCTCAGACGGGACCTGATCGGCCACGCCCGCAGACTGCTGGGGCCGGCGGTGGCCCCGCGCGAGATCGACTTCGCCGATGCCCTGCCCCACACTCGGAGCGGAAAGATCATGCGTCGATTGCTGAAGGCACGCGAGCTCGGCCTCGACGAGGGCGACACGTCCACGCTCGAGGGCGCACCGTGACCAGCCGTGTGGACCGGGACGACACATCACCCGCGGAGCGGCTCGTCCTGCTCCGGGACATGATCCGCATCCGGGTCTTCGAGGAGCGCTGCGCCGACCTGTACGGCCAGAGCAAGATCCGGGGCTTCCTCCACCTGTACGTCGGTGAGGAGGCGGTAGCGGCCGGAGTCGTCGGTCAGCTCGACGCCGACGATGCGGTGATCGCCACCTATCGCGAGCACGGCCATGCACTGCTTCGAGGGGTGGCGGCCGGCCGGATCATGGCCGAGATGTACGGCCGGGCAGAGGGCTGCAGCCGGGGCCGGGGCGGGTCGATGCACCTCTTCGACGCGGCTACCCGCTTCTACGGCGGCAATGCGATCGTCGGCGGCCATCTCCCGGTTGCGGTCGGCCTGGCGCTGGCCGATCAGATGATGGGCCGGGAAGGGCGGGCGACCGTGTGCTTCTTCGGCGAGGGGGCCATGGCCGAAGGCGAGTTCCACGAAGCGATGAACCTCGCTGCACTGTGGAGCGTTCCGGTGCTGTTCTGCTGTGAGAACAACCTCTACGCCATGGGAACATCGCTCGCTTCGAGCGAATCCCAACTGAACCTGACCTTGAAGGCGGCCAGCTACGAGGTGCCGGCGTGGTCGGTTGACGGGATGGACGTCCTGGCCGTCCGTCGGGCGGCGAAGCGAGCCCTCGCAATGGTTCGAGGTGGCGGCGGGCCGGCCTTCCTCGAGTTCCGGACCTACCGGTTCCGGGCCCACTCGATGTTCGACCCCGACCTCTATCGGGATCGGGCCGAGATCGAGCGCTGGAAGGAGCGCGATCCGATCCAGACGTTCGCCGACCAGCTCCTGGCCACCGGCGAGCTGCGTGCCGAGCGGCTCGACGAGCTCTGGGTCGACGCTCGCGCTGAGACCCAGGACGCGGTCGACTTCGCCGAGGCGGGCACGCTCGAACCGGTGCACGAGCTCGCTACCGACGTGTACCGCCAGGCGATCGGGACCGGGGGCTGACCCGGTGGAATCGGAACTCACCTATCGAGAGGCGATGCGGGAAGCGATACGAACCGCACTGGCCGAAGACGACCGGGTCTTCATCATGGGCGAAGACGTCGCCGACTACGGCGGAACCTACGCGGTGACGAGAGGCCTCGTCGACGAGTTCGGCAAGGACCGGGTTCGAAACACCCCCCTGTCCGAGTCGGGTTTCGTGGGAGCCGGTATCGGCGCCGCTCTCGGGGGAATGCGTCCGATCGTCGAGATCATGACGGTCAACTTCAGCCTCCTGGCCCTCGACCAGATCGTGAACACTGCGGCCACCCTGCTGCACATGTCGGGCGGGCAGTTCAACGTGCCGCTCGTCGTCCGCACGACGACGGGAGCCGGCCGGCAGCTGGCGGCCCAGCACTCACACAGCCTCGAAGGGTGGTTCGCCCACGTGCCCGGGCTCCGCGTCGTCGCGCCGGCCACCGTCGACGATGCCCGATGGATGCTGCCCACCGCGCTCGACTGCCCCGACCCGGTCATCATCTTCGAGCACTCGGCCCTCTACAACCGCAAGGGCCCCATCGTCTCAGACGGGCCTGTCGAGCTGGAGGGGGCCGCGATCCGGCGATCGGGAACCGATGTCACCGTCGTGGCCGCGGCCGACATGGTCTTCAAGAGCCTCGCTGCGGCTGACGAGCTCGAAGCAGCGGGGGTCTCGGTCGAGGTGGTCGATCTCCGCTCCCTGCGGCCACTCGACTCGGCCACGATCGCCTCGTCGGTCGGTAGGACCCATCGGGCCGTCGTCGTCGACGAGGGCTGGCGCACCGGTGGCTTGTCGGCCGAGCTGGCGGCCCAGGTGGCCGAGCACTGCTTCTACGAGCTCGACGCTCCCGTCGCCCGGGTGGCGGCGGCCGAGGTGCCGATCCCCTATGCCAAGCAGCTCGAGGAAGCGGCGATCCCCCAGGTCGGCGACATCGTCAAGGCGGTCCACGGTTTGCTGCCGGCCGGGCGGCGCAGCTGATGGCGGTGACGGCCGACGAGACGCTGTTCGCGCTCCCGTCGCTCGGTGCCGACATGGAGGTCGGCTCGGTGATCGAGTGGCGGGTCGCTCCGGGCGATGTCGTAGCGTCCGGTGATGTGGTGGCGGTCGTCGCCACGGAGAAGGCCGACATCGACATCGAGATCTGGCAGGACGGCACGGTGGCTGAGCTGCTCGTCGACCTCGACGTCGAGCTTCCGGTGGGCACCCCCATCCTTCGCCTGACCGGGAGCGAACCGGTGCCCGAGTCGGAGCGCCCGAGTCCAGCACCCGAGCGACCAGCCGAGCGATCGATCCCTCCACCCGCCGAGCGGACCTCGGAATCGTCGGCGCCACTCGACGCCCGGGCCCGTCCTCCCATACGGGGCCTCGAGTGGGTCAGGGCGTCACCGCTCGCTCGACGGCTCGCCGACGAGCGCGGTGTCGATATCACCGCAGTGGCGGGCTCGGGCCCAGGCGGCGCCGTCCTCGCCGCCGACCTGGATCCTGAGCTGCCATCGACGCCAGCCGCCCCGGTGTCCGTCGCTTCGTCGACCACCCGGCTCCGGACCGCCATCGCCCAACAGATGAGCCGAGCCAACCGCGAGATCCCCCACTACCACGTGCTACGGGAGATCGATCTCGGGCCGGCCATGTCGTGGCTGAGGGAGGAGAACGAAGCTCGTCCGATGGCACGCCGGCTCCTCCCAGCGGCATTGCTCATCAAGGCGACGGCCCGGGCCGCCGCCGCTCATCCCGAGCTGAACGGCTGGTGGGGCGAGGCCGGTTTCGAGCGAGGCGAACAGGTCACCGTCGGTGTGATCGTGTCGCTCCGCACGGGCGGGGTGATGGCCCCATCGCTGGCGAACGCAGACACGCTGAGCTTGGACGAGACCATGGAGGGCCTGCGGGACCTCGTCGCCGCGACGCGGTCCGAGACGCTGGCCAGCCGGTGGATGGGCCGAGCGTCGATCACCGTCACCAACCTCGGCGACCGGGGAGCCGACACCGTCGTCGGCGTGATCCAGCCACCCCAGGTCGCCCTGATCGGATTCGGACGGATCGACGCTCGCCCGGTCGCAATCGATGGATCGGTCGTCGCTCGACCAACGGTGATCGCCACCCTCTCCGGCGACCACCGGGCGAGCGATGGGCTGGCCGGCAGTCGGTTCCTGTCCACGATCGACAAGCAGCTCCAACGTCCGGAGGCACTATGACGACGAGAGATCTCGTGAACGATGTAGTTGGTGGGGTCGCCCCCGACGTGGCCGACGAGGTGGGCGAGGTCGATCCCACGATCGACTTCTGGGAAGAGCTCGACCTCGACTCGATGGACCACCTCAACGTCATGACCGAGCTCGGTGGACGGCTGGGGATCGAGATCCCCGACCGTGACTACGGGCGGTTGCGAACGATGGGGAGCCTCGTGGCCTACCTCGACGCCGCCGCCGCCAGCTGAGCTCTGCGTCGAAGCTGGTCGCGCCCGTCCTGGACCGCCCGTCCTCGACGCCGGGCCCAAAGACCCTGTCGTGGAGCCACTGGATGATCGAGAGTGCGAGGAAAGGGGAGAGTCTCGGCCGGCTGATCCGGCCCGAACGGAGGTTCTCAACATGCGCAAGATCTGCGTACTCGCTTTACTCTCGGCCGTCCTGCTGACCTTGATCGCCGGCCCAGCCGCGGCCCAAGCCACCAGCGACGAAGAAGGAGTCCTGGTCCGGGTCGACGGTGACGCATCGGTGCCGGCTGGTGAGACGCTGGGGGTGGTGGTCGTCGTCGAGGGCGACCTCGACCTCCAGGGCACCGCCGACACGGTCGTCGTCGTCAGCGGTCGAGCCGACCTGGTCGGCGCCACCGTCGAGACGCTCGTCGTCGTCGACGGGGTGGCCGAGCTCGGGGCCGGCACCCGCGTCACCGGCGACGTTCACCTCGTCGACAGCGACATCATCCGGGACCCGGGCGCAACCGTCGCCGGCTCCATCGAGAGCGGGACGGGCGGCTTCTCCCGCGGCTTCTGGCTCGTCGGTTTCGTCTTCATGCTCGGCTGGGCGCTCATGGTTCTGCTGGCTGCCCTGGTGCTGGCCGCCGTCGCCCCCGACTTCGCCCGGCGGGCCGGACGGACCATCACCGGCGACCTGGGCCCGACCATCCTCGCCGGTCTGATCCTGTGGATCGTGGTGCCGCTGCTCGGCATCGTCTTCTTCGCCTCTCTGATCGGGGCTGCGGCCGCCCTCACGATCTGGTTCGCCTTGCTGCCGGCGCTCGGGCTGATCGGATTCCTGGTGGCCGGCGTTCGGCTGGGGGAGTACGTAACCGGCGGAAAGGACGGCATCGGGCACCCCTACCTGGCGGCCTTCGTCGGTGTGCCGATCCTGGTCGCCGTCGGAGCCGTTCCGCTGGTGGGGCCGATCGTGGTGGCGGTCGCTGGATTCCTCGGGACCGGGGCCCTCGGGGTCCTCGCCTTCCGCTCCGTCCGGAGCGAACCGGACGGTGCCGCCCTGCCGCAGCCGGCGCCGCCCGCCCCCACCGCTGAGGTGGGGTCCGCGTGAGTGCGCTGGTCGAACCGGCGCTGACGACGACTGCGGCCGCTCGAGCCGAGCATGCGGCCAAGGTCTTCGGATCGGGCGACACCGAGGTGCGGGCCCTCGACGGGATCACGGTGGCGTTCGAGACCGGTCACTTCTCGTCGATCATGGGCCCGTCCGGTTCGGGGAAGTCGACCCTGCTCCACTGCATGGCCGGGCTCGAGCGTCTCACGTCGGGTCGGGTGATGATCGGCGACACCGACCTCAGCACCCTGGACGACAATAGCCTGACCGAGCTCCGACGGGATCGGATCGGGTTCGTCTTCCAGACGTTCAACCTGATCCCGACGTTGACTGCGGCGAAGAACATCACCCTCCAGCTCCGTCTCGGTCGCCGCCGGGTCGAGACCGACTGGTTCGACGAGGTGGTCACCACCCTCGGCCTCACCGACCGGCTCCATCATCGTCCCTCGGAACTGTCGGGCGGGCAGCAGCAACGGGTGGCGGTGGCCCGGGCCTTGATCAATCGACCGGAGATCATCTTCGCCGACGAGCCGACCGGCAACCTGGACTCGGCGTCCGGGCACGAGGTCCTCGACTTCCTCCGCCGGGCCGTCGTCGACCTGGGCCAGACCGTCGTCATGGTGACCCACGACCCGTCGGCGGCCAGCTTCTCGGAGCGGATCGTGTTCCTGGAGGACGGCCGGGCGGTCGACGAGATGAGCGACCCGACCGTGACCCAGGTCCTCGATCGACTCAAGGACTTCGACGACTGATGTGGGAGTTGAGTCTCACCAACCTGTGGGCCAAGAAGTTCCGCCTCGTCTCCACGTCGCTCTCGGTGCTGGTCGGTGTTGCCTTCCTCGCCGGCTCGCTGGTGCTGCTCGACACCATCGGCCGGACATTCGACGACTTGTTCGCCACCATCAACGAGGACCTCGACGCCGCCGTTCGCAGCTCCGATGTCGTGGAGACCCAATTCGTCGACGTCCGGGGCCGACTCGACGAGGACCTCGTGGAGATCGTCGGCTCGGTGCCCGGGGTGGCGGCCGTCGATCCCGGGGTCGAGGGCTATGCCCAGTTCGTACTGCCCGACGGGGAGCCGCTCGGAAACCCCGGACAGGGGCCGCCGACCCTGGGTTTCAGCTGGGGCCTGGTCGACGAGCTCAATCCGATGGTGCTGGTCGAGGGCGAGCGGCCCGACGGGCCGACCGATGTCGTCATCGATCAGCAGAGTGCCGACGACGGCCCGTTCGCCGTCGGCGACACGGTCACGATCCTGCTCCAGGGGCCGCCTCGGGAGTTCACCATCGTCGGCATCGCCACGTTCGGCACCGCCGACACGGCCCTCGGGGCCACGATGGCGATGTTCGACCTGGCCACCGCCCAGGAGGTCCTGGCCGAGCCGGGCAAGCTCAACACGATCGGTGTCCTGGCCGAAGACGGCGTCAGCCAGGCCGAGGTTCGAGACCGGATCGCCGCCGCTCTCCCGGACGGGGTCGAGGTCGTCACCGGTGAGCAGCTGACCGAGGAACAACAGAGCGACGTGGCGACTGCGCTCGGGTTCTTCAACACCTTCATGCTCGTCTTCGCCGTGATCGCGCTCTTTGTCGCCGCCTTCATCATCTACAACACGTTCTCCATTCTCGTGGCCCAACGGACGAGGGAGATGGCCCTGCTCCGGGCTCTCGGCGCGGGGCGAGGCCAGCTGCTTGGTTCGGTTCTCATCGAGGCCTTGGTGGTGGGCCTCGTGGCCTCGGCCCTCGGTGTGCTGGCGGGGATCGGGGTGGCCTCCCTGCTGAAGCAGATGTTGAGCGCGCTCGGCTTCGGCATCCCGGCCGGCGGCATCGCCTTCGAGCCTTCGACCGCGTACTACGGCGTCGGCGTCGGTGTCGCAGTGACGATGATCTCCGCCGTCCTGCCGGCCAGGCGGGCCTCGCGGGTAGCGCCGATGGCGGCCATCCGCCAGGCCGAGGTCGGCGAGGCCGGCGACACCCGCCGGCGCTACCTGCTCGGGGCCGCTGGCCTGATCATCGGCGTCGGGCTCCTGAGCTGGGGGCTGTTCGGTTCGCCGCCGAACGCGGCGATCCTGATCGGGGTCGCCGCGGCACTGGTGTTCATCGGGGTGTCCGCCCTCAGCCCGCTGGTCGCCCAGCCGTTCAGCCGGGTCGTCGGTGCCCCCATTGCCCGAGTCGGAGGGGTTGCGGGCGAGCTGGCGCAGGAGAACGCCCTCCGCAACCCCCGCCGGACCTCCACCACCGCAGCGGCGCTGATGATCGGGGTGGGTCTCGTCGGCGCCATCAGCATCTTCGCCGAGTCGGCCAAGGCATCGATCGCCGAGTCGATCGACGACACGTTCGTCGGCGATGTCGTCATCGATTCCGGGACGGTCGGGTTCGGCGGCCTGAGCCCCGCCCTGGCCGACGAGCTGAACGAGCTTCCCCAGGTCGAGGCGGCGTCTGGGGTCCGCATCGGCTTCGCTGACATCGGGGGCGAGGCCGAGCTGTTCTACGGCGTCGACCCGGCGACGGTGGGCGCGATACTCGACCTCGGCGTCGTCGAGGGCGAGATCTCGGCACTCGGCGTCAGCGATCTGGCGGTCCACACGGAACGAGCCGCAGCCGAGGGCTGGCGGGTGGGCGACACGGTCGCGATGCGGTTCCCGGACACCGGGCCCCAGACCTTCGAGGTGGCGGTGCTGTTCGAGGACAATGACCTGACCGGCGAGGACTTCTTCATCGGGAACCCGGCGTTCGAGGCGAACATCCTCGATGTGTACGACGCCCAGGTCCTCGTGCTCCGCAACCCTGGCGTCACACAGGAATCGGCAATCGCCGCCGTCGAGGGAGTGGCAGCCGGCTACGCCAACGCCGAAGTCCAGGACCTCGACGAGTACAAGCAGTCCCAGGCTGACACGATCAACCAGCTCCTCAACCTCGTGTACGCCCTGCTGGCCCTGGCCATCATCATCGCCCTCATCGGCATCGCCAACACCCTGGCGCTGTCGACGGTGGAGCGGACCCATGAGATCGGCCTCCTGCGGGCGGTCGGCATGACCCGCCGTCAGCTGCGGCGCAGCATCCGGTGGGAGTCGGTCATCATCGCGTTGCTCGGCACCACCTTGGGGTTGGGTGTCGGGCTGTTCTTCGGTTGGGTAATCGTCCAGGCGTTGGCCGACGACGGCATCGGCCAGCTCCAGGTGCCGATCAACCAGCTGGTCATCGTGGTGGTCCTGGCCGTGCTGGCCGGCGTCCTCGCTGCGGCCAACCCCTCCCGGCGAGCGGCCAACTTCGACATCCTCCGTGCCATCGCCGCCGAGTGAGTCGCACCCGGGAGGACCGCATGGTCGACTGTCCGTTCTGTTGGCGGGGTTTGGCGGGTTCAGGTGTTCCAGAGCCAGCTGAAGCCCCGCCAGGGTGGCCGATCGAGGTTCCAGCGGTCGGCGGTGGACCAGCCGGCGGCGCCGGAGAGCGTGTCGATGGATGGTTCGGTTCGGGTAGTAGCGACAATCTCGATCCAACGAAGCGCAGCAGCGGCGAAGATCCGGATCCGCCGAGCCGTCGACGGGGGCACCTTTCCGTACCGGTACACCCCACGAGCCAGCTTCACCACCCGACCCCGGGCCAGCTCCCACCGCAACGCATCGGAGATGACCTTCGATTCCCTGCCTCCCAGGTCGAACCCTCGACGGCGAACAATGGCCACCATCTCCGCCACCGACAGGATGCCGTGGCGGGCGAGTTCGTCGACCAGCACGAACCGTAGGCCCCGACCCCGCAACTGCAGACGCTCTTGCCGTGCCGCCGCTGTGCTCGCGGCTTCGGTGGCTCCTGTCCGGGTCACGCCGCCCACCTCCTCTCCTGTTCGCTACCGTCGGTGGCAGCCCGTCGATGTTTCTCGAGGTGGTGGTGCCGGCACAACGCCTGCCCGTTGTCGGTGTCGGTCCGACCGTGGAGCACCCAGTCGATGAGGTGATCAATGTCCGCCCACACCGCAGGCAGGTCACAGACCGGATGCACACAGGTCCGATCCCGAACCTGGATCGCTCGTCGCCCGGCAGCGTTGAACAGCCGCTGTTGACGACCCAAATCGATCTTCAACGACTCCGCGTCGATCACACACCGCTGGACCTCGCCCCGCAGAGCGAGCAGGAACGCCTGCTCCGGCGGCACCGGGTGGCCATCGATGGTCTCGGATCGAAACGACGGGGCGAACACATCAACCGGGGCCGCCGCGCCGGTCGCGAACCGTTCGGCTTCGATGTTGAAGGTGGCCCAGTCCATCACCACCACAACCACCGGCTTGCCCCCGCCACCGGTACCGCTCGCCAGCGCTCGGGCGGCCAGTTCGGCTGCCGCTCGGGATTGCAGCCGACCCCGAACCGGATGCCGGCGCTCGGTAGACGACTCCTCGATGCTCTCGTCTTCGTCGCCGGGCGTCTCCACGCCAACGGCAGCCTCGCCGCCACCCGCTTCCCCGTCGCCGAATGCGTCCACGCCACCGCCGACCTCGCCGGCCAGCGTGTCCTCCACGCTCGGCTCCGCAGCGACCGCCGATCCGGTCTGTTGATCAGACCCGGCCGGTCGACGATCTCCAGTCGGATCGGGCTCGCCGGTCGGCACGGTGCTCGAGCGCTCGGCCCGCCAAGCTTGGTCGGCCAACTGGTTGATCGCCGATCGGAGCTGCTGGATCTCCTCGGTGGTGCCCCGCAACGTGAGCTCCGAAGAGTTCGCATCCAGCTCATCCACGGTCATGCCGTGATCCTCGCGACCAAGGCGCTCACTCACGTGGTCATCCGGGTCGACCTGATGTCGCCACGACACACACCGCCCCGAGAAATCGATCACCGACTCCGACTTCGCCGCTGCCACCAGCTCGACCTCGTCCCGAACCAGACACGCTCGACGATGCTCAGACGCCGAGGCCGGCAGCAACCGGGCGAACGTTGCCACGTGATCGAAGGTGATCTCACCGGCATCGGCTGCTGCCGCCAGGAGCGGGAACTGGCCGAGGATCCGGCCACTGGCCAGGTACCGGCGGGCGGTGCCACGACCCAGGCGACCACCCTCACCGGTCAGGAACCCAGCTGGGGACCGGTACCCATCGGCGGTCAGCCCACCGGTGGCGTCGAACCCCGCGGTCTCGACCGCGATCAGCGTGTTCAACCGCTGCACGATCGCCACCAGCTCCGCCAGATCCTCCGGTTCACACCCACCCCCACCAGCAGAATCGAGGGCCGACAATCGTTCCGCCAACGCCGCTGTTTCCATGTCGCCATTCTCGCAGGGGGGTGTGACAGCGAAGGCTGGGCTGGACCTTGGCCTCTACCGGCCGTTCCTGGATCACCTTCCAATGAAGGTATGCGTGCGGTGGAAGTCCGGAAGGTGCACAGGATCAGGCGATTCGTCGTCGACGCATTGGAGGTGGGGCGCAGCCAGATCCCGGTGCATGGACTCATCGACGTGGACGTCTCCCGCGCCCGCGAGCGTCTGAAGACGTTCGACCCCCCGCTGTCGATGACGGCCTTCGTGGCGGCCTGCGTCGGCCGTGCAACCGCACAACACCCCGAGGTTCACGCATACCGCAACTGGCGGGGCCAGTTGGTGCTCCACCGCCATGTCGACATCGCAACCCTGATCGAGGTGCCGGCACCTACCGGGACATTTCCCTTGGCCCACCTCGTCCTCGATGCCGACTCACGGTCCGTAGCCGACATCACCAACGAGATGCGGTCGATCCAGCAGGCCCCGAAGCAGAGCCGCAGCCAACGACAACTCGACGAAGCCCTTCCCGTGATCGCCGCTGTGCCCGGACTCGTCCGACTTGCCTACCGCCTCGCCACCCGATCGGTTCGCTTGAGGCGCCGGGTGGGTACAGTCTCGCTCACTGCGGTCGGGATGTTCGGTGGTGGTGCCGGATTCGGCATAGCAGCCCCGACTCTGTCGACCCTGGGGATCGTCGTGGGGGGCATCTCGGCCCAAGCCCGCGTTCTCGGCGAGGTAGTCGCCGTTCGAGACATCATGAACTTGACCATCACGGTTGACCACAGGATCGTCGATGGAGCCCCAGCCGCGCGATTCGTCGCCGACCTACGGCACCTCCTCGAAACCGCCGAGCTGCTACCGGCATCCCCGATCGAGGCCTGACCCGCTGCCCGGTCTCGATTGGACCAACCATTGGCATCGACCCCGTCCTGACCGCGACGCGTTGGGACCTCTGCCTCTGTGGGCCTGCACCTCGGGCATCTTCGATAGGAGAGGGGAGCGGCGAGTCGATCGAAGTCTCACCCTCCCCGGCGAGGAGCATCATGGGAACGATCGAGAATCGTCGAGTGGTCGTCGCCCGACGCGGAGGACCCGACGTGCTCGAGGTGGCGACAGAGCGCATGCCCGAGCCTGGTCCTGGTGAGATCAGGGTGAAGACGGTGGCCGCAGGTGTCTCGAGCTACGACGTCATGTTGCGGGGGCATTGGTTCCCTGGCCAGAAGCTGCCGTACACCCCTGGCGAGGACGTCGTCGGTCTGGTGGACAAGCTGGGGGCTGGGGTGTCGGGACTCGAGGTGGGCCAACGGGTGGCGCTCTGGACCTTCGGTGATGCTGGCGGATACGCCGAGTACGTGACTCAACCTGCCGAGCGTGCCGTCCCGGTCCCCACCGACCTCGACGCAGTGGACGCTGTCGCCCTGGTCGTCAACTATCTGACCGCCAGCCTGGCGATGAACCAGACGGCCCGCGTGCAGCCGGGAGAACGCATGCTCGCCCACGGCGCGGCCGGCGGAGTCGGCAGCGCCCTGGTCCAGTTGGGCACACGTGCCGGGTTGGAGGTGTTCGGGACCGCGTCGGTGTACAACCACGAGCTGGTCGAGTTCCTCGGTGCGGTGCCGATCGACTACCGCAACAACGACTTCGTGGCCGAGATCCGTGACCTGACCGGCGATGGTGTCGATGTCGTGTTCGACGTCGTCGGTGGCGGCCGGCAACTGTGGCGTTCGTCCCGTGCGCTCCGCAAGGGCGGACGACTGATCATGCTCGGCATGGTCAGCGCCATGAAGGGCGGGATCAAGGCGGTTCCCGCCAGCATGTTGGTCGTTGGACTGGTCAAGGTGCTGCCGAATGGCAAGGCGGCGCCAATGGGTCCGGGTATGGACAGCTACCCCGAGGCGCACATGGGCTGGTATCGGGACTCACTCGCCGAGTTCTTCGACCTGGCGGTGACCGGGAAGATGAAGCCGGTGGTTGCAAGACGCTTCCCACTACTCGAAGCGGCACGTGCTCATGAGTTCATCGAGCGCGGCGGCCACGCCGGCAAGATCGTGCTAACCGTCGACTAGCCGGTGATGGAGCCGTGGCACCCATTTCGTTCCGCTGCCGCACGGCGAGAGTACCTGGCTTTCTACGATGCGCGTGCGCGACGTCGGAACACGTGATGACCAGCACGACCTTCGGCGACACATTCGTGCGGGTCCAAGGACCGGCCGACGACCACCGCTCGTTCTGCTACCCGGTGACTCAGAAACGTCACTCCCATGGATACCGGTCATCGAAGCGTTCGCCAGCGAGCATCGTCTCTACGCCCTCGATCACATCTACGATATCGGACGAAGCGTCTACCGCAGGGAGTTCTGCTCGCTCCCCAGGGGGTGCTCCGGTTCCCTCTCGGCCTCCTTGCCCGTGCCGTCCTCTACGGCGCGTTTCCCCGTCGACGAAGACGTCCTTGCCCGGCGGTGCTTCAAGCGGCGTAGGTTCGTGTTCCCCACGGTGCTCTCCGATGAGGACTGGCACCGGCTCGCCGTTCCGACGCTGTTTCTCGTTGGACGCAACGAGGTCTCCTACTCCGCGGAGCGGGCGGTCCGCCGTCTCGCCGCCGTGGCGCCCCACGTCGAGACAGCGATCACCGACGGCGATCATCATCTCACCATCGTGCAACCCGACTGGGTTACCCAGCGTGTTCTTGGGTTCCTCATAGATCGCTGAGCCGTTGGTCGTCCGTCGCTGGACATCAAAGCGATGCAGCACATCTTGCTGGAGCAGCGGGCCCTGGAACCTCAGGTCCAGACCGTCTCATCGACACGGTGACGTCGGGCCGGCTCGCCCGACAGCGTGAAGACCGGCATCACGTTCCTCGCCAACTGGACGCTCACAGCACTGGTCACCATCATCGCCGCCGTCGCGGCCCTCGAGAGTTGAGGACGGGAGAAGCAACGTAGCGGCCGTCAGAACCCCGGTGGCCGAACGTGCCGACGCCGCCCCCACGCTCCGATGCCCTTCAGGCGCAGTCAAGCGTGTGGTGGTCGTCGAGGACCTTGGCCTCTGCCACCAGCGAATGACCCCGGCAATGATGTCGGCAAGAAGAGCTCGGCCAGGGGGTCAGATGAGGAATGGTGGAGGCAGAGACGTGTTGGGGATCGGACCCAGTGAGATGTTGATCGACGAGGTGCTGTCGGAGTTCGACGCCACGATCGTCGAGCACGTCGTGATCGACGCTTCGCCTGACGTGGTCTTCGAAGCGGCGCGAGAGATGGATTTCATGCGGATCCATTCTCCGCTCGTCGATGCCTTGATGCTCGTGAGGGACCTACCGGCGAGGGTCGGTCGCCGGCTCGGTAGACGACCGCGGTCGTCACCCAACCGGCCGGTGATGCGACTGGCCGACCTGCTCGACGACACGGCGGACCCGGGTCCGCTCGAGGACTGGTTGGGACTGGGTGAAGTCCCAGGGCGGGAGCTGGTGTTCGGCGCGATCGGCAAGGTCTGGCAACCCGACATCGAGTGGAGACCGGTCACGGCCCAGACGTTCCGCGAGTTCAGTGAACCGGACTACGCCAAGATCGTGGTCGGATTCTCGGTCCGGGCCTACGGCACCGACCGAACCCTGCTGAGCTATGAAGCGCGCACAGCTGGCACCGACGACGCGGCCCGACGAAAGTTCATGCGGTACTGGTGGCTGGTCCGCAGATTCGTGCGGGTCGTGATGCGGGCGGCTGTTGTCACCGCCAAAGACCTGGCCGAGGAGCGAGCGAGGTCGGGTCTCGTGGATCAAGTCGCTGCGGTTGGACACTCTGCGTAGCCGCCCATGGACTGTCCACGATGAGAACGAACTGCGAACAATGAGGATGGTGTCGTGGCCCCCGTCGAGCGCCTTCAGCAAAGTCGGACCAGTCCACCAATCGAGGGAACAGGGCTACGGGATCACGTCCGGAGCATCGTCAACCGGCAGCCTGCCGTTGGCTTGGCGATCGCTGTGGTCGGCAGGGACGATTGCCGGTTCTTCCATGGTCACGGGGTGGCCGACATCCCGTCGAAGGAGCCGATCACCGAAACCACAGTGTTTCGGATCGCCTCGATCACGAAGACGTTCACCGCCATCGCAGTCATGCAACTCTGGGAACAAGGCCTGATCGAGCTGGACGCACCGGCGTCCGAGTACCTCCGGAGCTACCAACTGGTCTCTGCCGACCGTCGCTTTCGACCGGCCACGTTACGTCATCTCTTGACCCACACCGCTGGCCTTCCCGAGGTCGCCCACCCCCGGGGCCTCTTCCAACCCGATTTCGGGGAAAGCGTAGAAGCAGGAGCCCACCTCCCGACCCTGGCCGAGTTCTATCGTGGGCGCCTTTGGGTTGGCGCCGAGCCTGGCAGCCGCTTCGTGTACAACAATCACGGCCCTGCCACGCTCGGGCAGATCGTGGAGGATGTGAGCGGGGAGACCTTGGCCGGCTACTTCCAGGAACACATATTCTCGCCGCTCGGCATGGTCGACTCCAGCCTTCTCCGGACCGACAGGCTCGAACGCCGGCGCGCCACCGGTTACGAGATCGGCCGGAGAGGAATCCAAGAGATCGCGGAGCGAGACATGGTGACGGCCGGCGCAGCCTCGGTCTACTCCACACCGGCCGACATGGCCCGCTACCTCGGGGCGCTCCTCGGCGAAGGCAGCAACGAGCACGGATCCATCCTCAAACCGACGACGATGGGAGTGATGTTCGAGGCCCACTACCGGCCAGATGCTCGCATTCCCGGAATGGGTCTGGCGTTCTTCCGCGCCGAGGTGGACGGGCGGACCACGGTGGGCCATCAGGGCTCCCACCCTGGATTTCATTCGCAGATCTCGCTGGCTCCCGATGCCGGGCTTGGGGTGATCGGGTTCACCAATGGGGCCCATCAAGCCGATCTCTGGCTCCCAGGGCATGTGTCGCATCTGCTTGGGCAGCTGCTCGGCCCCTCGACAGAGGAACGAGCGTTTGCCCACCACCCGGAGGTGTGGCACGACCTTTGCGGCTGGTATCGGCTCTCGGCCGGGCTCACCGATATCCGCCTTCGCGGCATGATGGGAGTCGGCGCCGAGGTCTTCGTCCGCAGCGGGCGTCTCATGCTTCGCTTCCTGACCCCGATTCCAGAGCTAGCCGCAGGGTTCGACCTGCGCCCCGACGACGAGGATGACCCCTACGTGTATCGGATCGACCTCTCCGACTCTGGTCTCGATCACATGCGTATCGCCTTCAGCCTGGACTCGTCCGGGATGACGACGCGGATGCACCTCGACCTGATGCCGTTGACGCTCGAGAAGAAGCCTCGGTACACGAACCCCAGAAGATGGGCGACCACTGCGCTTGCCGTCGGGGCGGCCACGATGGTGGCACGCCACCGTCGGAGGCGGTGAAGGACTGACGTAGGGGTAGCGTCGAGCCTGCTTCACTGGTCGTGGCTCGAAGCGCTCGGTCATGAACCTCAGTCCTCGCCTTGCTGGAGCAAGTTGAGGATCTTCTTGTCCACGGTTCCTCCCGTCCCCGCCGAGCGCCCACAGACCTCGGACCCTGGCGAGAAGCTGAGCCAGCGCTCGGGCTCGAGCCAAGTACCTCACGGGCCTGATCTGGCATGCGGGCGCGTTCGTGATCCTGAACGGGTTCTTGTGGCTGCTGGATGCCTGGGTCCAGGGGGTATCGACTGGGCCTATGTCGTGACCGTCGCGTGGGGATCGGCCTTGCGTTCCATGCACTGGCATGGGTTGTCGACGGTCGCCAGCTCGAGCGGCGCAAGACCGAGGAGTACCTCAGGAAGGATCCGTCACACGGCGACTCGCCGTAGATCGTGTTCGGTCGGTGTCGGCTCGCTCGCCAACGTCCGGCTTCGAATGGACCGCACGGTGTCGAGCGTCGCAACGTCAGACGATGTCTCGGCGCTCGACCGCGAGCAGGCCGACCACCGCCGGTACCAGGGCCCAGGCGAGCAGCGCGGCAACGGCCGTGGCGGTTCCGGTGTCGGTCGCAACCCCGGACACGACGTTGGCGAGGCCGCTGGGAATCCACTTCGCAGTTTCGGATGCCAACTGAACGAGGAGCGGGGGAGCGACGATGAGCACGAGGACAGCGGTGGCCAGGGCCCCACCGGTGTTGCGGACCAGACCGCCGACGCCGGCCCCGAATACCGCTCCGCAGGCCCCGGCGAAGGTGGCTGCGGACAGCACGCGAATCACGCCGCCAGCGGAGACGAGGAACCCGTAGTCGGTCGAGGGCAGCGCAATGGCGATGGCGATCACGGTGAGGGCTGCGCCGATGAGGCTGAGCGCAGCCCCGCCGACGGCGGTGGCCAAATACTGTGCCAGCACCGCGCGGTGCCGCCGCGGTGTCGCCAGGAAGGTCGGAACCACCGTGTAGTGCCCGTACTCCCTGGCCGCTGCCATCGCCCCGAACAGGCCGGCTCCCATGAACGCGTTGGCGGCGAACGCCATCAGTGACTGCTGATCGGCGGCGGTGGCGACGAACGCTTTGCTGCCGTCCATGTCGGTCCCGAACGCCACCGCAAGAGCGTTCACACCGGCGATGACGACGAGAGCCGCAAGGAACGCGATCGGCATGCTCGTGGTGGCGAGCTTGCGCAGCTCCGATCGAATCAGACGAAACCAGGTCATGCGATCACCTCCGGACGTTCAGCGCCGGCAGGCTGAGGGTGAGCCCGGTCGGCGGTCCAGTCGAGAAAGAGCTCCTCCAGCGACCCCACTCGGGGGGAGAGCTCGTGCAACACGACCCGATTGCGGAATGCCTGCTCACCGATGTCCTCGAGCGTGAGGCCCCAGACGAGCAACGTCTCGTCGTCGGATCGCTCCACCGTTCCCCCGGCGCCATCCAAGACCGACTGCAGCGTGTCGAGGTCGGGGGAGCGGACCTGGCAGGCGCGTTGCTGAAGCTCCGCCATCGTGCCGCTGGTCACCAGCCGACCTTCGTCGATCACCACCAGATCGTCGGCCAAGAGCTCCATCTCAGCCAACAGATGACTCGAGACCAGCACGGTGGCACCGTCGGCGGCTCTCGCTCGGAGCAGATCTCGCAGGTTGTGGATGCCCTGCGGGTCGAGCCCGTTCGCCGGCTCGTCGAGCACCAGGACCGGCGGATCGCCCAGCAACGCTGCCGCAAGGGAGAGTCGTTGCCGCATGCCGAGGGAGTACGCCCCGACCCGTCGGGTGGCAGCGCTGCCGCTCAAGCCGACCTCCGCGAGCAGTGCCTCCACCCGCTCGAGGGGGACGCCGGCAGCGTCGGCCACGATCTTCAAGTGGCTGCGGCCGCTCCTGCCGGGATGGAAGGCATTCGGCTCGAGCACGACGCCGACCGTTCCCATGGGATCGTCCAGCTCCCGGTAGGCCCGACCTCCGATGGTGGCTCGACCCTCGTCGGGCGACGCCAGGCCGAGCAGGATCTTCATCGTCGTCGACTTGCCCGATCCGTTCGGCCCGAGGAACCCGGTGACCCGCCCCGGCTCCACGGTGAACGACAAGCTGTCGACCACCGTGTTTCGGCCGTAGCGCTTCGTGACACCGTCGAAGTGGAGCGCACGCGATGACGCCGCTGCCGCACGTTCGACGCTGGATACCGATGAGACCGCTGATTCGGTCGTGACCATCGAACACCTCCTCGAGTCCGACAGCGCCGCGCCGGCCGCTGCGGACCTGTCCTCAGCATCGCGCCGGACGGTCGGGTCCCGGGAGGGCCGAAGGTCCCGCACCTCACGGCACCTCTCGATCGGGCTCCGGCCCCGGGTCGGCCTCGATCGTCCGATCCTCGACGACACGGGCCGCCTCGTCGGCTGCGGCCTCGGCGGCGTCGATGCTGTCGCCCCGCTGAATCACGACCGGGATCTCGCCGGCCAGATGGGCGTCGAGCAGCTCGGACTGATGGGGCAGATCGAAAATCACGACGTCGGCTCCCTCCACCAGGCGGCAGCGCTCACCGCGGGTGAGCGGGCAGGACCGGTGGGCATCGGGCCCCCGGCACACCATCACGTCGAACCCAGCCCCCTCTGCGTGATCGGCTGCCGACCACCGCGTTCTCGGCGCTTCCACCAGTAACCGCGCCCGATCGTGTCCCTCTGGCCACGAAGGAGTGCTCCCCGTCGTGCCGATGACGAGTCGGAGCGTCTCCCACTCGTTCTGGTGCATCGCCGCATCGCCCCGGTGGTGCATCATGGCTTGCATCTCGCGGTTGTCGGCGAGCATGAGCGCCTCGAGATTGGGGACGTCGCGCTCGGCGGCCTCCGCGACCAACGCGTCGAGCAGCCAGAGACTGAGCCACCCCCGGTAGGCCGCGTCGACCGTGAGAGCGAGCTCGCCGTTACCGTTCGGCAGCGGGCTGTAGCCGGCCTCGGCCACGATGCTGCAGTCGCCATCGCGCTCGACCACCTCGGCGACGAGGATGACGGCGGCCGAGTCGATCCACGACCGAACGAAGCTCTCCCGCACGCCGCCACCGAAGAATCGTCGCCGAAGATCGGCGGGCGGGAGCCGCTCGTAGAGGGCCAGAAGGCCGCCGAGGTCGTCATCGGTCGCGACTCGGACATCGAGACGACGACCACCTCCGAGATCGCTCGTTCGAACGACGTGGCGGGGATCGTCTCGACCGGTGCTCATCGATCAACCATCGTCGACCTCAGCCCCCCGAGCTAGGGCCTCTCGTCCCGACTTGAGCTGCGGTCGCCGAGGTCAAGCGGCCGTGACGTTGACTGCTGGGTCGACGTTCGTGAGCGCGATTGTCTGTTCGTCGGCCTCGATCGAGACTCGACCACCACCCAACGGAACGCCGTCGACTCTGAGTTGCCCGTTCTCTTGCTGGAGCCGGCGGCCAACGCGAATCGTGCGGTTCGGGAGGTCCGGGTCGAGACCGATCATGGAGCGGACCACGAGCAGTGGTGCGGCGGCGGCCCACGCCTGGGGGGCACATGACGCGGGGTAGGCGACAGGTGCCGGTAGCTCGGACCGAGCGAATCCAGCGAACAGCTCGGGCAGCCGGCCCCCCTGAGCGACGGCGGTGTCGAGCAGCCCCTCCCGCAACCGACGTGCCTGGTCGTGTAAGCCGTATCGCTCGAGCCCCGCGATCGCGATCGCCGTGTCGTGAGGCCACACCGATCCGCAGTGATACGAGAGCGGATTGAACGCAGGGTTCGCCTCCGCCAGTGTTCGCAAACCCCACCCTGAACAGAGGTCGGGCGAGACCAGACGGCGACCGACCGTCGACGCCCGATGCGATGGGACGATGCCGGTCCACAAGCAGTGACCGACGTTCGACGCCACGCTGTCGATCGGTTGGTTGTCACCGTCGAGCCCTATGGCGTAGTAGCCCTCGTCTTCGAGCCAGAAGGCCCGGTCGAACGCCGTTCGGAGCTTCTCGGCTCGCCGGTCCCAGGCGGCCGCCGACCGCTCGTCACCGCTGATCCGATCGAGGTAGGCCTTGGCTCGGTAGGCGCCGTACACGTACCCCTGGACCTCACAGAGCGCGATCGGCGGTTCGGCCACCCGGCCATCGCCGTAGCGGACACCGTCCCAGGAGTCCTTCCAGCCCTGATTGATGAGGCCGCCGGGTCGGTGCTGTCGATACTCGACGAACCCGTCACCGTCGACGTCGCCATACTCGTCGATCCAGGCCAGCGCGCGATCGACCGCCGGTCGCAGCTCGTCGACGAGCAACTGATCGTTGGTCCACCGGAGGTATTCGGCGACGAGCATGACGAAGAGCGGCGTCGCATCGACGGTGCCGTAGTAGACGTTCGACCCGCCGAGCATCCCGAGGCTGCGCTGGTCGTAGCGCACTTCGTGCAGGATCCGACCCGGCTGCTCCTCGGTTGGCCCGACCTCCGATCGGCCCTGGGCGTCGGCGAGCGAACGGAGCACCCCGGCGGCCAGATGATGGTCGGCGATTAGCGCCATCCAGGCGGTGAGGATCGAGTCCCGCCCGAAAAGCGCCATGAACCAGGGAGCGCCGGCGGCGACGACCACGCGATCGGCGTGGGCGGGATCGAAGATGCGCAGCACGGCGAGATCGAGGAGCGATTGCTCCGTTGCTCGTTCGATCCTGCGGTCGCTGCTGCGAAAACGGGCGTCGACCCAGCTCGAGGTGGCGGCGTTGCGGATCTCCAGCGTCGACCCGGCAGCCGAGTGGTCCGGTCGTGCTGATTCACCGTTCTGCGTGATCAACACGGCGACATCGATCGAGCGACGCTCGCCCGGACCGAGGACGAACTCCCAGGTCAGACGATGTTCCTCTCGAGCGTCAGGCGGAGGGTCGAGCTCGACGACCGTGGCTACCGAGGCGTCGAGTCCGGCCGAGGGGTGCGGGACGAGCCGGAGCCGCCCCATCTCGGCCTCGACGGTGGCGGTTCTCGATGGGTCGAACACTTCACCCTTCACATCGAAGAGGCTGGCGTAGTCGGCGTCGAGCACGATGGCGGCCTGGGTCTCGACCTGGTGGATCGAGTGATTGCGGATCTCGATTCGCTCGCGGAGGCCGCGGTCGACGACGCGGTGCCGGAGCACCGCGATCGGCGGATCGGCATGGTCGGGATGCAGCGTGTGATGGGCGCGGGTGACGATCGACATGTCGAAGGGTCCCCGCGTGACGGTGGAGACCAGCGAGAGCGGCTGATCGTCGACCTCGACGGAGAACCTCGACAGGACTCTCGTATCACGAGCGAACAGCCCGTGCGGTTGGTCGGGATGGAGGTCACCATCGGGACCGCTCACCACGAACGTCGGTCCGTCGACGAGCGACAGTTCGCCTGGCGAGCCGATTCGGGAGACGTCGGGTGCCCAAGGGGTTGCGGCCACCCGCCAACTCTATGACCCGCTTGGTGGGACGGCCGCCAGAACTTGTGCCCATCGAGGCGACGTCCGGCGCGCTACGCGTCGATCGCCACTCGGCCGAGAACCAGTGGCGCTCGCTGCACCGGTTCGTCGACGATGCCGATGGCGGCCGCCGCCGGAGGGCGGGCGGGACCGAAGCGGTCGGCGTCGTCGGCGTGCAACTCCAGAATGGGCTGGCCCTCGGTGACCGGGTCACCGATCGAGACGAGGCACCGTACGCCGGCGCCTGCGCTCACGGGGTCGTCTCTCGTCGATCGTCCGGCCCCGAGGAGCCATGCAGCGCGGCCGATGCCGTATGCCTCCAATGAGGCGACGTAGCCGGCCCGGTCGGCAGCGATCACGCGGTGATGAGTCGCCGACGGCAGCGGCTGACTCGAGTCGCCGCCTTGGGCGACGACCAGGCGGTCGAAGACGTCGCGTCCCTGGCCAGACGCGAGGATCTGCGATGGATCGGCTTCGACACCGACCAGGTCCAGCATCTCGCTGGCCAGCGTGACCGCGAGCTCCCCGACGTCGGCCGGTCCGTCGCCTGCCAGGACCTCGAGCGCCTCGGCGACCTCGAGCGCGTTGCCGACCGTCTGTCCGAGAACGTCGTCCATCGAGGTCAGGAGGGCTCGGGTGCGGATACCGTTCGCTTCGCCGATCTCCACCATCGAACGTGCGAGCAGGCGGGCGTCGTCCTCGCTCGTCATGAACGCCCCGGATCCGACCTTGACGTCGAGGACGAGGGCCGAGATCCCCTCGGCGATCTTCTTCGACATGATCGAGCTCGCTATCAACGGAATGGATTCGACCGTGGCTGTCAGATCTCGCAGCGCGTACAGACGGCGGTCGGCAGGAGCGAGATCCTCGGTCGCTCCGGCGATGACGGCGCCGACCGCTTCGAGTTGCTCGGCGATTCGGCGTTGGTCGAGCTGGGTCGTCAGGCCTGGGATGGCCTCGAGCTTGTCGAGCGTGCCGCCGGTGTGACCGAGGCCGCGTCCGGAGAGCTGGGGGACCGCAGCACCGCAGGCGGCCACGAGCGGCACGACGATGAGCGAGAGCTTGTCGCCGACGCCGCCGGTCGAGTGCTTGTCGACGCTCAACGACTTCGCGGGGCCGAGGTCGAGCACGGTGCCCGAATCGACCATGGCCCGGGTCCAGACGCTCAGCTCATCACGGTCGAGACCCTGGAAGTACACGGCCATCGCCATCGCCGTCGCTTGCTCGTCGGCGACCGCGCCGTTCTCGGCGCCCACGTTCCCCACGAACCAGCTGATCTCGTCGGCGGTGAGCGACCGGCCATCACGCTTCGCTCGGATCAGGTCAACTGCTCGGTAGGTGGCCTTCACGTTCTCGACACTCGACCAAACGGCGGTGGTCGAGGAGGGCCGAAAGTCCCGACCAGCGGTCGAATGAGGGCTCGGGACATTGGGCCCTGGCGTGGCAATTCGTACAACCTGACACTGGGGTCTCGCGAACGAGGAGGCCACCGCGTGGGCCAGCCAACCGAACGCATCGATCTCGACGCGAATCTCGAGGCTCTCGGACGGGCCGGTGAACTGATCGAATCGGGCTTTGCCGATCGAGACGATCACCCGTTCGCCGACGACTTCGTGTTCCACTTCTTCAACCCACAACTTCCGGACCTGGACGGCGACTACCACGGCGTCGATGGCATCGCCGGCTTCTTCGAGCGCCTCGGCGAACTGAGCGAGACCGGCTTCGACCAGGTACACCACTCGCTGCAGCCGTGCGGAGACGAACTGCTCGTCGCGTTCGTCACCAACACCCTCAGCTTCGACGCCGCGACGATCGACGTCGACGCCGTCGTGGTGTGGCGAGTTCTCGACGGCAAGATCCACGAAGCGTGGGATATCCCGGCGGTCAACACCGCCCGCTCGAGGTGAGGTAGTGCCGGCAGCGGCCGCCGACGAGCAGCGTTCGGCCGGCCCCGGTGTCCTTCTGCGGTCGGCGACGAGTCACGTCATCGAGGTCGCGGACGGCCGACTCGGTCGCCTCGGCTACGTCTCCGCAACCACGCTCAGTGAAGAGAACCGGTGGTTCTACCGAACCGACATCAAGCTGCGCACCGAGCAGCTCGTGCGGGACTGCGGCCTCCCGCACGTCATCTTTCGCCCGACCTGGGTGATGGAGACCTCGCAGAACTTCGTTCGCGGCGGCCGTTGGGCGATCGTCGTCGACGGTGAGAACCCTCCACCCCTGCACTTCTTCGCCGCGGCCGACTTCGGGCGGATGGTCGCTGCGTCGTATGAGGACGACCGGGCGTTGGGGAAGCTCCTCTACATCTATGGGCCGGAAGGGATCACGTTGTCGGACGCGATGCATCGCTTCGCTGCTGCCTGCTACCCAGAGGCAAGGGTCGTCCACCTCAGGATCTGGCAGGCGCGCCTCCTGGCCAAGGTGATCCGCAACGCCGAGCTCGCCGAGGTCGCAGGGTTGATCGACTATCTCGACACCGCAGGCGAGCACGGCGATCCCGTTCTGGCCAACGAGCTCTACGGTGCCCCGGCCATCACCCTCGACGACTGGTTCGACATGCCGCGCGACGAACAGGGCGGGTTCGCCCACTAGCTGCAGCGACAGTTGTTCAGACCTCCTTGATGAGGTCTCCATACGGCAGCCGGACCCTCTTCCCGTAGAGGCCCTCCGGTCGTCGGGTGCCGGCAGCGATGACCATGGTGACCTCGGCCTGCGCTGCGAGGCCGAGCAACCGGCGTATCCGGAGCTTGTCGAGGCCGCCGATCGGGCAGGAGTCGTAGCCGTGGGCGGTCAGCGAGAGCATGAGCGTCATGGCGGCGAGCGAGGACTGGGTGTGGGCCCAGACCCGGTGATCGCCGGTGTTCACGGGGCTCCTCACGGTCGGTCCTCTGCGGCCACGGAACCAGAACAGGACTCGACGCATCAGGTTGTCGATGCCGAGCCCGTCGGTCCGCCGGAGCCGGGGGGTGATCTTGTGGTAGTAGTCGTCGACCGGTTCAGGAAACTCGATCGTCCCGCCCTGGGTCATCAGGTCCCACACCTTGTCCAGGTTGGTCTTCCACTGGTCTCTCCTCGCCATCACCACGACGAGCTCACCAGCGGTGACCGCAGCCGGCTGGCCGAGACATGCCTCCGCGAGTCCCTCCCGTGTCGTGGAATCACGTACCCAGTACAGCTCGTAGGGCTGGAGGTTGGACGAGCTCGGAGCCAGCGTTGCGTCCCGAAGGCAGTCCCGCATCACCTCTTCGGGAATGGGCTCGCCATCGAAGACTCGGATCGACCGGCGAGCCATCAGTGCTCGCTTGAAGCCCGGAAGGGCAACGTCCCGAAATGTCTCATCCGGCACGTCCTCGCCCCCACTCGAGGGGGTGATCACATCGGTCATGGTCAGTAGCGGATTGTCGGATGTCGGCACGGGCGGACTCCTTCGCTCGGTCGTGGTTCTCATCATCGAGGCGCCACCGCCGGCGTCGATAGGGTCCGAGGTCCTCGGGCTTGGTGATGGCCCCAGGCTGCAATCACGCGATCGTGGTGCCGATCAGCTGGCCGATCGCATAGGTGACCGCCATCGCCAGCGCCCCGCCCACCAGCAGACGGACGATGGCGGACCGCTTGCTGGCCTGACCGATGTGAGCGCTCCACGCGCCGGTGAGGGCGAGCCCGATCAACACGGCCACGAAGGCGATCCCGATCCGCCACGAGGTAGGAGGAACCAAGATGGCGATCAGGGGCAGCGCAGCACCGAGGGCGAACGCGATGGCCGAGGAGGCCGCGGCTGTCCAGGGGTTGGCGACCTGGGACTCGTCGATCCCGAGCTCGAGGCTGAGATGAGCTGCCAGCACGTCATGGTCGGCCAGCTCGGTGGCAGCCGCGATCGCGGTGTCCTCCTCGAGACCTCGCTCGCGTAGCAATCCGACGAGCTCTTCGTGTTCGGTCTGGGGCATCGAGGCGAGCTCGCTGCGCTCCTTCTCGATCAGGGCCCGTTCGGTGTCGCGCTGGGTGCTGACCGAGACGTATTCGCCGAGCGCCATCGAAACAGCGCCAGCGGCGAGACCGGCGAGCCCTGCGGTTGCGATCTCGGCGGAGTCGGTTGTCGCTGCGGCCACGCCGATCACCAGGCCGGCGGTGGAGATGATGCCGTCGTTCGCCCCGAGCACGCCGGCCCGGAGCCAGTTGAGCCGGCCGGCAACCCCGGCGGTGTGTGGTTCGGAGCGATGCATCACGGGTCGATCTCGCAGGTAGGCCAGATGGGTGGTCGATCAGACGTTGCGGGGGACGTTGCCGGTCAGTTGCAGGATGGGTCGCATGATCTTGTGGCCGATGTCGGCGGTGGGCTCGAACATGCAGGGGCAGCCACCGTCGATCACGGCGATGCCGTTGTTTCGGCCGTACTGGGCAGCCTCTGGGTCCAGACTCCCGGCCCCGGGCCCTCGATGGAACCAGACGTGCCCGATGCCGAGCTCGACGCACTCCTCCACTGTCGACTGCGCCCGTCTGGGAGCAGTGCCGATCACGACGGCTTCGACCCCGCCCGGAATGGAAGCGAGATCGGGGTAGCAGGGGTCGCCCTCGACTTCGGTGGCGTTGGGGTTGACGGCGACCACTTCGTAGCCGCGGTCACGCAGCCGCTGATACACGACGTTGGCACCGTGGTTCTCGGGCTCCCGTGACACCCCGGTCACGGCGATCCGCTGATGTCCGAGGAACGTGGATGCGGCATCGGCGATCTTCTCCATGGCGTGCTCCGTTTGGCTCTTGGGTGTCGGCGGGTTCTGGCGCGATGGTCGCTCGATCAACACTCACCGTTCGGTGATCGGCTCGGCCTCGGCCGGGGGTTCGACCTCGGCTGGCGGCTCGTCGACGGCTGGCTGTTCGACCTCGGCTGACGGCTCGTCGACGGCTGGCTGTTCGGCCTCGGCCGGGGGTTCGACCTCGGCTGGTGGTTCGTCGATGGCAGCTCGTGGTTCGGCTTCGGTCACGACGATGTCGTCGGCCGACGACGGACGTTCGAGCGGCGGCGCAGGATCTGCTGGCGGCGCCGGGTTGAGCACGAGCCACAGGATCAGGTACGCCAGCACGCCGCCTCCCCCCAGGGCGGTGAAGACCACGAAGGCGACGCGGACGAGGACGGTGTCGATGTCGAAGTACTGGGCGAGGCCGCTGCAGACTCCGCCGATCATCTTCTCACTGGTATCGCGGTAGAGAGGCTGGTCACGTCGAGCCATGGTCATCACCGTTCCTAGTCGTCGGTCGTGGGGTGGCGATTGGTTCAATCAAGGCACCCCGTCCTCGCAGCAGCCAGAGTCCAACGTCCCCATCCGTGAACCGGTCGAATCGAGGACCACCCTCGGGGCTCATCAGCTACGGTTCGGTTGCGGTGGCTCCCGGCGGGACTGCGATCTCCAGGTCGAGTCGAACCAGTTCCTCATCTCGCCAGGTGTGACCGCTGAGGCGAACCTCGACGCTCGACCCGCCGTCGTCCAGAATCTCGATCCGCCCGTATCGACCGCCGCCGGGGAATGCGCCGTGGCTGTAGGGACCGCCCTTGGTCGAACCCGGCCGGTCCAGGGCGCCAGCGTGCAGCAACGGAAAACCGGGGGAGCCGTCGGTGGCATATCCGGTGTTCGTGCCGTCATCGATCGCCACCATGTGGGCGTCGCCGCTGACCATGATGAGGTTCTCCACCCCGGCCGTAGCCAGGGCGTCGGCGATGGCACGGCGGTCGTCGGCATGAGCCGACCAGTCGTCGGTCCCCGAGCCGGCCGGCGCCACCCACGGGGTCGGATTGAGCCATACGACGAGGGCATGTGAGGCCGACGCCGAAACCAGTTCGTCGATCAGCCACTGCTGCTGGCGGGCGCCGAGCATCGAGTCGTCGGTTCGGTGCGAGCGCGTGTCGCTGGCGACGAACCGCACCCGACCGACGGTGAACGCCTGCGCGATCGAGGCGTCCGGGTCCGGGTCGACGCCGTAGTGGGGCACGGCTGCCCGGTAGGCGACCGACACGGCATCACGGCTGACCGACGTGCCATCGGCATCGTTCGGCCCGTAGTCGTGATCGTCCCACAGGTAGGCCGTTGGGACCGAGCTGAAGAGCGCCGCCTGACCTGGCTGACCGATCGATCGGCCGTAGGCGGCAACGTGGTCGGAGGGATCGGTCGATTCGAGATTGGCGTAGTGCAGATCGCCGAGGGCGAGGTAGAGATCTGCGTTCTCCGCCACCATGGCGTCGAACACGGCACCGTTCGATCCTGTTCGTGCGCAGGCCCCGGCCACGATCACGAGATCCTGAGGTTGGTCGGCGAACGTGTCGAATCTGGCGTTCGGCTCCGGCCGTCCGTCGACCGGTTCGTCGTCGTGATCGACCAGATCGTCCAGCTCGTCGACCCGGTACTCGTAGGTGGTGGCTGGTTCGAGTCCGACGAGCGTGAAGCGGGCGATGGCGTCGCGGTCCACCGTGGCCGCGACCTGATCGATCGGGCCATCGGGATCATCGGCCGGCCAATAGCGGAGGACGACCGGTTCGTCGTCGAGCCCGCCGGCGACGACGGTGGCCGACCGCGGTCCCACGCCTCCGAGCCAAAGCCAGTCGGCCTCCGATGCCAGGTCCTCGGCGGCGGACTCGGGGTGCGTCGGGCCGAAGTAGTGATCGTAGATCTCGCTGCTGCCGGCCGCGGTCAACGTGATCAGTCCGGTGGTCACCGATGCCAGCAACGCGATTCGACCGAGCGTCTCCTCCGGCTGCCAGGCCAGCCAGGTGAGCACGGCCGGGATCAGCAGCACCGTCGTGAGCCCTACCGCCAGCAGCGGCTGGTACTCGATCGACGCGAAGAGGCCCAGCCCGGTGCCGGCCAGGGCCATCAGCGCTGCTGCAGTCGCTCGCCACCGCAGGGCGACGATCCCGGCCAGGGCCATCACCCCGGCGAGCGCGATCTGCACCGGTGCGGAGATCGCGGACCCGAACCCGAAGCCCTCCGGATCGGTCGGGAGGCCGACGGCGACCGTTGCCACCGCAAGGGTTGCGGCCGCAACCACGGCACCGCCGGCCCCGGCCACACCGAGCAGCCGAACCGTCGAGGGTCCCAGGGTCACGATCCCTCGACGCCACTGCGTTCGGGCCGGATGTGGCGACCATGGACACGAGCTGCAGCGTCGATGCCAGCTCCGGTGAGCCATGACCCAGTGAACGGCGAGGACGACGGTGAGGCCGATCGTGATACTGGTGAGGACGTCGAGCGGCCAATGGTGCTGACGATGGATGCGGTGGAGCGAAGTCGCGGCGACGGCGCCCGTCAGGGCCACTCGAGTCAAGATCGCTGGCCGCCGATCCGACAACAGGACCATCAGGGCCAGTGGAAGCAGCCCGGCGATGAACACGGCCTGGATGATGTGTCCACTGGGAAAGGACTCGACGTCGCCGAATCCGGTCGGACGGGGTCGCTCGATGATTTCGCGCACGAGCCCGCCACCGGCCCAGGCCAGGAGGAACGCGGCCGGGAAGGTGACGGCCATCACCCGGCACCGGAACCCCGACAGCCCGATGAGGACGACGAAACCGATCGAGATGATGGTGGTGCCGAACGGATCGACTGCGGCGAGCCGGTCGATCCAGTCCATCTCCGCCAGCCAGTTGGCGATCGGCCGATCGATGTCCATCGCCACGCTCCGGCCCGAGCCGACGAGAAGGATCAGCATGCCGCTGAGGACGGCAGCCACCAGGGTCGACGTCGTGAGCGCCCAGCTCGGTCCCTCGCCGCGCAGGCCCGGGGTGGAGGACAACGGCGCAATCCGGATGGGACCGTATGCCCAATCGGGCGGCCGCGGCCAGGATCGAAACACGGCGAACGACACGCCGCCGAGGAAGCCGAGCAGCACGGCCAGCGCGAGCGAGATGGCCAGGAGCCACCCGATGTCGCGGACGTATCCCCCGTCGCGCAGGAAGTTGGCGGTCGACCCGATGGCGACGTAGGCGGCCCCGCCGACCAGCACGAGGGCGGTGATGAGGTAGGTCGGGCGGGACAGGATTCCGATGTCTTCCGGCTCGGGATCTGGCTCGCCGAGCACCGTGCCGACGACGACCGCGGCCTCGATCGCGGTTCGCCGATCGCGGGCCCGCCCCCCGCTCCAATGGAGCAGATCCCGCACCAAGGTGGCGATGGAGAACACCAGACCCACGCTCATGATCGCCGGTACGAACACCTGCAACCGGTCGATGTCGACGCCATCCGTTGGATCGGTCGGCTTGGCCGATCGAGGCCAGGGAACGGTGCCGTTCGGGCTGGTCATCGTTCCTCGTCCGACCGGGATTCGATGACGACCAGCCCCCGGTCGCCGTCGACGGTGACGACGCAGCCTTCGAGCAACTTGGTGGCTCCGCCGACGTTCAGCACCGCGGGGAGGCCGAGCTCTCGGGCGAGGATCGCAGCGTGCGACAGCGGTCCGCCCTGTTCGACGACGACGGCGCCGGCTCGCAGGAACAGTGGCGACCACGAGGCGTCGGTGGTCTGGGCGACCAGCACCTCACCTCGCCCGATCCGATCGGTGGCCGAGCTGACGACCCGGACCGGCCCTTGGCGCCGCCCAGGGCTCGCTGCCCACCCATCGAGGACGTCGCCCGCCGGCAGGGGCTCCGGTGTCCGGTCGGGTCTGCCGGCGAACCGGACCGGGAGACCGCCTTCCGCCTCGTAGCGGCTCAGCCAGTTCCGGCGTCGCCGGAGGACATCGGGCGTGACCGACTCGCCACCCCGAAGCGCGGCCTGCAGCTCGCTCGAGGTGAGCAGTTCGACGTCAATCGGTTGCTCGAGGATCCCGCGCCTCTGCAGTCGCGCCCCGAGGGTCAGCTCGACCCGGCGGACTTCCCCGCCGAGCTCGAGGAACGCAGCCTTTGCGGCCTCGCGTCGGTGCAGCTGCTCGACGACGTCGACCACGAGCCGCCGCACGAGGCGGAGCCGGATGTCGATGAAACCCCCGGTGAGGATCCGGCGCCGGGTCCACCCTGGCAGTGATCGAAGCCTGGATCGCAGTGCCGGCCAATGCTCGCGCTCCCAGTCGTCGGCACCGGGCGGGGCCGGCGCAGGCGCCGTCCCGATCTCCGTCCATGTCGGCCCGGCGAAGATCGCGGCCGAGGCCAGGCTCGAGTGCTCGACCGCGGTGCCGCTGCGGGCGGTGACGAGCTGGGCCGTGCGTCGACCCTCATCGGTGCCGAAGTGGGTCGACAGCTGCGTCTGCAGTCTTTGGTAGGCGGCCGCTCCGGAGGCGGCCACGCCGAGCTCGGCCGCGAGTCCTCGAGCGGCGAGGTCGATCAGCCGCCGACAGTAGGCCAGCAGCTCGGCGTCGTTCCACGAGTCCAGCGCGGGCCTCCGGGCTCGAAGCGCCGTCGTGGCTCGGATGAGGATCTCGGCCTGCTCGATGACCTGGTGCCTGGTTCGCAGTGTTCGCACATCCCGGGCCAGGCTGGCGAAGCGTCCGCGGCGCTGGCTCGGCTCTGGCTGCACCCCCTCGGCCCGCTCGTCGGCACGACCGAAGTACTGCTCCTCGAGATCGGCGACCGCTCCCGGGATGCCGGCCGCCGCTTCCCGCAGCTGGTCGAAGTCGATCGCCACCCGGCCCCGTACCCGGCGCACGAACGGGCGATCCTCGGCGGCGGTACCGCGGATGATGCCGAGGGAATCGAGGACCGATCGGAACGCCTCCTCCAGGAGGAACCGGTTGATCTGCCATCGCAGGGGCGGCAGTACGCCCGGCACCATCTCGACGATTCCGGCGGTCGTGAGCTCGTGGTCGTCGAGCGCGGTGTCGAAGCCGTCGTCCTCCTCCAGCACGGTTATCGGGCGGGCCTGGACGATCGAGACGTCGCTGTCGACCGCCGCCCACTCGATGTCCTGCGGTGTGCCGAGGTGCCGCTCGATTGCGATCGACAGCTCGAGGGCCGTGGCCGGAGCGACCGGCAGCGGCCCATCGTCGACATCGCCCGCAGCCTCATCGCCCGGTCTCGGCACGACCCACGCCGACGGTGTCGTTCGACCAGACACGAGGGCCTCACCGAGGCCGTCGACCGACTCGACCCTGGCTCCTCCCGAACCTCCCGGATCGACGGTGAAGACGACTCCGGCGCTCGTGGCCGGAATCATCCGCATCACGACGACCGCCATCGCCACGTCGGCTTCGTCGATCGAGAACGCCTGGCGGTAGGCGGAGGGAGCCGGGTGCCACAGCGATGCCCAGACGCCACGCACGGCCGCGAGGACTGCGTCGGGGCTGCTCGAATCGATGTCGAGCAGCGATCGGTATTGACCGGCGAACGACGATCCCTGGAGATCCTCGACCGTGGCCGACGAACGAACCGCCACCGGCCCGCCCGCGCCGACCTCGCTGGCCATCTCGGTGATCGAGCGGGCCAATGCGGGGTCGACCACCGCCTCGGCGAACGTCGCGTCGACCTCGTCAGCGGTGACCGGACCGTCGCCGTCGTCGGTCATGATCCGGTGAATGAGGGACCGGATCCCGGGATCGTCGGCCACCGCCCGGTAGACCGCTGCGGTCACGACGCCGGTCTCCGGTACCGGATAGCCGGCCGCTGTCAGCTCGGCCAGGGCCGCTCCCTTGCCGCCGAGCAGGTCGGCTTCGACACTGTCTTCGGCCGAGAGGACAACCGTGGGCGGATGAACCCCAGTCGTCGCTGCTCGCTGTTCACTCGACGCAGCCATGCTCACGGCCGATGAGCTGCGTCGTCGACGAACAGGCCGCTGTGGTACCAGGCGATCGCTCGGTCGATCACGTCGTCCGCGGGTTCGCCGGTGCGCTCGGCGAGGCGCTCGATCCGGTGTGCGAGGTCTGGCCGCAACGTCACCGGTATCCGATTGGCCCGGAATCGGAGCCACAGCATGAGTTGGAGGCTGATCGACAGGCAGAACACGACGAAGAGGTCCCACTCGCGACCGATGAGCGCATCCAACGCCCCGACGGTCGTCACCACCAATGCAGCTATCCGAATGACGCGAGTAGACAGCCCGATCATGGCTCCGGACAGTAGAAACGACGACGGTTCGGCACTAGGGTCCTCGGACCCAACCTGACTCCGACCTGACTGGGGCCTGACTGTGATCGAACCGCGGTTCGACCCACCGGGGCCAGGCTCCTCGAAGCGGACTTCCGACCCTGTCGCGCCACAACCGGCGCTGCGACGCTGGAGACATGAGATTTTCGAACCCTCCAGTCGATCCGCGCCAAGCCAGCGAAGCGGAGGCGTGATGCGCGATGCAAAGGGCTTCCCCGCCTCGGCGATGGCAACGAACAGCGCCGGTGACTGGCGCGACCCCCAGCACGTTGCCCGCTGGGTCGGCGCCATCGCGGCCGAGCTGGAAGAAGCGTCTCGGTGATGGCCTGTCGGCGTCGGTCCACGCGACCCGGAGCAGCCAAGGCCGGGTACGTCGTCGCTGTCGCCGCATGCCTCGTTGGGTTGCTGGTTGGCTGCGGTGACGACGAGACGGCCGGATCCTCCACGACGAGCGAGTCGACCACAACCGAGTCGTCGGGCTCGACGTCGTCCGGCTCCGCATCGACCTCGACGAGCGCTGCCGCCGGTACGACGTCGGCGCCGACGACCGCAGCCAGCGCAGCGACAACCACCGCCGGGAGCGCAACGACGCTACCGGGCGACGACTTCCCCGGATTCGTCCAGAGCGGCGATGTCCTGGGTGTGATCGGGGTCGCCCACGACGACGTGCTCAACATCCGGGAGGGCCCGGGGGCCGACACGGCGGCGATCGCCTCGGCCGGACCGACGGCCGCCGACCTGGTGGCCACGGGACGGTCCCGCTCGCTGCCGCAGTCGATCTGGTACGAGGTCACCGTCGACGGCGTCACCGGCTGGGCCAGGGCCCGGTTCCTCGGCTTCATCGACGGAACCGACGATGTGACCGCCCGCTACCTCGCCGATGTCGGCGAGCGGCCAGCGGCCGAGACCATGACCCAACTCGGCGAGCTCGTCGCCGCCGAGTTCGCCACCGAGGATCCCGTCTCCCGCATCGTCCTGACCGTCGCACCGTCGATCGGCGATCTCGCCGAAGTCACCTACGACGTCATCGGTATCGGGGACGACGCCACGCGCGGCTACCGGGTCCACATCTTCGCCACCGAGACCGAGAGCGGCGAGGGCTTCGAGCTCCGCACGATCGAGCTGACCACGCTGTGCGATCGGGGCAGCACCGGCGAGACGTGCGTGTGAGCCATCACAACACCGTCGGCTGGTACGACTTCGGGTTCATCTTCGGCGTCGGCATGTCGCTCGGCGGGAGTGGGGCCGGCGCTCGGTCTCGCCGTGGTCGAGGTCGATGAGAACTGCCACCTTCGACTGGTCAGGAACGGGCCCCGTCGTGCTGGTCTCCGCCGTTGCCGTCGCTCTGACCGCGTGGCAGGTCCACGTCGATCGGTCGGTGTTCGAGCGCTTCTTCGCCTCGATGGACCCGATCGGCGTGATGGTTGGAGTAGCGCTCGTCGGTGTCGTTGCACTCGCGTATCTGCAGGGGAGCTCGGGCTTTGCCATGAGCGGCCCCGGTGGGTGGCGGGCGGCATGCTCGATGGTTGCCAGGAGCGTGCCGGTGCTCGCCGCTGTTGCGATCGGAGCGGACGTTGCCTTGCGCTACGCCGAGGACACGAACGTGGCGTTGCCCGACGCACTCCGGTTCTACCCGGCGATCGCGGTGTTCGTGGAGATTGCGTTCCACGCGATACCGATCGCTGGTCTGGTCGCGATCTTCGGTATGCCGAACGGGTTCGCCGCGCTCCTCTGGCGGATCGCTGTCCCGGTCGCTTCGATCGAGGCGGTCCTGCAAGCGCTGTTCGCCCCGTCGGTCAGCACATCCGTCTTCAGCGCCGTCCACCTCGTGGTGTTCGGGGTCGTTGAGATCTGGGTGTTCTGGCGCTTCGGATTCGTCTGGATGCTCGGCTTCCGGCTGTTCTACTACGCGCTCTGGCACATCGCCTGGGGCGTCGCCCGCCTGAAGCTACTCTTCTGACGGCGCGGCTCTCGTTCCCGCTGACCGAGTCGTGAGGTGCGAGCTGCCCGACCCGCCCTGGGACCTAAGGCTCTATGCCGCGCGTCCGTTCGTCCCTACGTTGGGTAGGAGATCTCATCGGTCGCCGGTAGCGGCAACACACCGCGAGTTTGCGTCTCGTGTCTTCGTGTCCGGTTGACGGTCGGAAGGGAACCCTGTGCTGACGTTTCTGTTGTGGCTCCTGCTGCTGGTGGTCGCCTGGCCGCTCGCGCTGCTCGCGTTGATCCTCTACCCGCTTGTCTGGCTGCTGAGCTTGCCGCTTCGTCTCATCGGAATCTCGGTGGGGGCGGCGCTCGATCTGGTTCGAGCCATCGTCACCCTTCCAGCACGAGTGCTGCGCGGCCCGAAGGCGATCAGATCGTAGCCGTCGAGTGACGTCACGGATGCCGGCGAAGGCCATCCCATCAGGCGGTCGCCGACTCCGAAGCACGGGCGGCTTGGAGCTTGGACGCGGCACTGGTGTCGTGCGAGGCGATGACGACGAGGTTGGGCGTGTGCGCCTTCATCACCTGGACCTTGGCGAAGCTGTCGAGGAGCGCCTTCTTGTTGCCGAGGCCGGGCACTTGGTTGTTGAACAAGAGTTCCGCGGAGTACGTCAGATCGCCGACGAGAAGAATCGGCGGCGAGCTGGCGCTCCGAATCAGCATGGACACCGAGCCGAAGCTGTGGCCCGACGTCGGCACCACCATCACCGAGCCATCGCCCATCACATCGCACGCCTCCGCGAACGGAGCGAGGTCGGGGTCGTCGGTCGGGGCGAAATCGAGCAGTTGCCACCGGGCACCGGGGAGGAGGATTCGGCTCCGTGGGATGTAGTCCCGTTCCGGGTGCTTGGCCTTCTGCACCACATCCCAAGCGTCGGGCGAGACGAACAGCTCGGCGCCGGGGATGTCGCCGATACCTCCGACGTGGTCGAAATGCAGGTGCGACAGCACAGCAGCCTTCACGTCTTCGGGACGGTGGCCGGCCTTCACGAGCTGGGAGCCCAGGCCGTCGTCGGGGCCGATCTCGAAACGGAAGACCCGGTTGAGGAACCACCGGACGACCCAATCTGCCCAGTCGTCCCTGACGGTCCAGTAGTCGGGGTCGGTGGCGGCTACGGGATCCATCCCAGTGTCGAACAGGACCAGACCGTGGTCGTGCTCGATGATGAACACGTTCAACGGGATGCCGTCGATCCAGTCCTTGCCCCTGGCGACCCACCACAACGACGGCTTTCGGGTCCCGTACATGTGCTCACGATGCATCGATGCGGAACCTGTGCTGATAACGCTGACGTTCCTCACCGCTGCGTAGTCGACGGTCATGTCGTCATCTCCCCGGGAGTCCTCACCGACCTGCGCCACCTGACTTGGGCGTCGGTTCTGAGCATCGTTCGACCGATCGACATGCGGTAGGGCCCGACGTCCTCAACCGGCACGGGCTCGAATCCGATCACGGTGCTCGACCGACAACCCTCCGGTTGTCTGAGCGGGACGGAGCGTCCGGTGCGGAGGGACCAATGACCCTGGGCCAGCTCGGTTTGGTGGGTGAGGCTGGCGAGAGGAGGGTTTGAGCCATGTCGACCCGTCTCGTAGATCGAATCGCCCCGGTGATCGGAACGGAACGAACTCCGCTGCTGGCGCCTTGGGGGATCACCGTTCTGCTGCTCGGTGCCCTGCTGGCGTTCGGGTTCGCCCCGACACTGATGCCCGACTCCTATTCCTGGGTCGAGCACGGCATCAGCGAATCGGCCGCTCAGGGTGTCGAGGGAGCCTGGCTCGCCCGGTTCGGGTTCATCTTCTACGGGTTGGCCGTGGTGTGGCTGGTCGGTCACCGCTCCCGAACCTGGGGTCCGGTGGCAACGGTGCTGTTCGCCGTGTTCGGCGGGTCGATGTTCGCGGTGGCCGCTTCTCGGCCAAGTCGTGGGAGGAGAATGCGGTCTTCGTGGAGCGCGAGGACGTGTTGCACTCGGTGTTCGCCGGCATCATGGGCTTTGCGTTCGTGGTCGGTGTTCTGACCCTGATCGTGGCCCGTCGCCACCGATCCGCCAGGGCGGCCATCCCCGACTGGGTGGCCTTCCTCGTGGCCGTGATCGTCCCGTTGACTGCGGCAACCAGCGTTTGGGGTGGGCTGCAACGGCTCATGTTCGTTACCTCTGCCGCCTGGTACGCCCACGAGGCGTGGCAGGCCGAAACGGGCTTCTGCCTGTCGGCCGCTCCGGTTATGGCGCGTGCCGACAGGCAGAACGGCCGCGGGGGGAGCGGAGAACAGGCAGAAGCGCGCGATGCTCGAGTCAGGGCAGCGCGGCGGTGGCCATGGCGAGGATCGGCGGCCGACCTCTAGGATCTCATCGGCTGGGGTGGCGATTGCTGAGGCGCGGATGTACGTCGAGGAGCAGGGGCTGGACGGCCGACCTGCGATCGTCTTCCTTCACGGGTCGATGGTTGCGGGCTGGATGTGGACCGAGCAGGTGGCGGCGTTGTCGAGTGACTACCGCACCATCGTTCCCGATCTACCGGGCTTGGGAGCGAGCGCCTCCGAGGAGTGGACGAGCTTCGCCGCTGCAGCCGATGCGGTCGCCGCCGAGATCGTTCGTCGCGCACCCGACGGTGCCCATGTCGTCGGCCTCTCGCTCGGAGGCATCGTCGCGCTCAATCTCGGCGTCTCCCACCCCGAGCTCTGTCGGTCGCTGTTGGTCTCGGGGGTGCCGAGCGGGACCCTGTCGATTCCGTTGCGCCTGCTCAGCTTGGCGATGGGCGCCGTCTATGGCACACGACTCGGCGCGCGGTTGATCGGTCGCTCGTTCGGTCTTCGGGATGCAGAGGCCATCGACGCCTTCGTCGCCACCGCGATCGCAACGGACCGCGCTGCGATCAGCGCCATCGGCACCGAGGTCGCGTCGAGACCACTGCCTGACGGCCTGGAGCACGTCTCGGTGCCTACGCTTGCCGTCGTCGGCGAGAACGACACGAAGCCGGCGAGGCGTACGGTGCCGTTGCTCGCGGCGACGATGCCGAACGCCAAGGGGGCGTTCGTCCCCGACGTCGGACATCAGTGGAACGCGGAGCGCCCCACGCTGTTCAGCGACATGGTTCGCCTCTGGGCGGCCGAGCAGGCACTGCACCCGAACCTCGTCGAGGCGCGGGGAGCGCCGTGAGACCGGCTGATCTGCGCGGCCGGGAGCGGGACCTTGGACTCTGGGAGGAGTCGACGAGCGAGCTCACGATGCGGAGAGCCCCCTGGCTCACAGGCGGGCCGAGTATCTGACCGCCGCCGTGCGCAGCGGTACCTCGACGAGGAGCGAGCCGACACCCGTCATCGGCCCTCCCCGTCGTCGGCTGAGCCCGGCTGTCCACCGGGTGGTCCCTCGAAGTCCTCCGGCGTCGCCGTGGCCAAGAACTCCTGGAAGTCCGAGACGATCGTGTCCACTTCCTCATCGGACAAGGGTGTGTCCCTGGCCCGGACGATCTCGATCCCGGCCAGGTCGAGCAAGCCTGGTCGCACCTCGATCGGCACCCCGGCGCGGATGGCGATGGCGATGCCGTCGCTCGGCCGGATCGACAGCCGGAAGGTCCCCTCGGGAGCCTCCACGCCGAGCTCGGCGAGGAACGCGTTGTCCCGCAGCTCGGTCACGATCATCGATGTCACCCGGGCATGGAGCCGCTCGAGTATCTGCGCCAGGACGTCGTGGGTGCCAGGCCGAGGCAGCTCGATCCCCCGGAGCCCCACGACGATCGCCCGCGCCTCGGCCGGCCCGATGAAGATCGGCAGCACGCGAGTCGTCTCCTCGTTCTCTCCCAGAATGACCAGCGACGCACCCGTGGCCGGGTCGACGTGGATACCGAGAACCTGGACAGGAACCATGACGAGACCTTCTCTCCGACCCCCATGGTCCGATGCCCGGTGACGTCGGCGATAGGGGCGAAAGACCACTCGTGCCAATGCAGCCATTCCGCGGCATGTTTCTCATCCAGGACGGCGCTGGACTGCGCGACGCAGTATCTGCGAGGTGAGAGGTGGTGCGACGACCCCGGTGTCGGTCGAGTCAGCGGCGGAAACGCCGAAGCTTGCTGTCGGAGTGGGAGGTTCTGATCCACGGCTGGTTCGAGCGCGGCTCGGTATCGTTCGACTCCGGTGGTCGTTCGTCGGGAGGCAGCCCACGGTGCCGGTGGCCCGGGGCACGAACCGGATCGGCGCCGGGATGGCGGCGGGCGCGACCGATGAGCCGACGGAGATGGGAGCCAACCGCACCGACGGGCCCGCGATGCAGGCGATCCGCCTGTTCCCTCCCCGTCGGCTCGTCGGTCGGTCGTTCGTTGGTCACGAAGTCCATGTTCGTACTCGTCGTGGGTCCACGACAGGGGCCAAGGTCCCGCTTCTCGCCATCGCGGCGCCGCTTCGGCTGCTGGCCGGCGGCGCCCCCGAGCGCTCGGCGTGCCGGTCAGAGCTCCATCTCGGTGACGAGGAGCGCCTCGAGCCTGGCGTGGTCCTCGAGATCGAGAACGTTCACAGCCGGGAGACCCGTGAGCTTCTCGATCAAGTCGATACCGGCGCTCGTGCTCGCGGCCACGCCACAAACCACGTCGGGCCGAAGCTCGAAGGCGTCCATGACGCCGCTGACCGCATACGGATCGGAGGCTGCGAGCACCGTGAAACCGACGGCGTGGCCGAGCTCGGCAGCCACGACCGTGCCGTTGTAGGGCTCCAACGGCGAGGCCCCAGCCTCGGCCACGACGACGTCTGGTCGCTCGGCGGCGATCCGGTCCAGGACCACGCCGAGCGCCCGGCGGTACTCGCTCTCGTCGACGACGGTGGAGGGAAGGCCGCCGTCGACGAAGTCGAACACGGCGTCGGCCCCTGCATCGCGCCAGCTCATCACGTCCCGATAGCGTCCTGCTCCGGTCAGTTTGGTACCGACCACTCGCAGGCCCCGATCCTTGAGCTGACGGATGATGACACGGCCGGCCAAGGTCTTGCCGGCCGACATCGACGTGCCGATGATGAGGACGATCGGAATGTCGAACGGCGATCCCGACGGCGGCGGTACGAAGTCCTGCATCGCCACCGGCTTCCCGTCGAGGACGGCGTGACCCAGGTACCGGGCGGGATTGATCGGCGGCATCATCGCCGAGCGCGACGTGACGATGCCGACCAGCCCAGCAGCGGTCATCAAGTTGACCGCACCGTCGTCGCCGATGGCCCGCCAGCTCCCGACCGATTCGAGCGTCGCCGCTCGCTCGCCGAGCGCCCCGACGATCCGGGCTCCGGCGTAGGCGTCGGCCATCCGGGCGTCCGCCAACTCCACGTTCTGGCTCCGAACGGTCTCCGCCAGTTCGACCACGACGTAGTCACCGGTCTTCCAGGTCGATCGTGGCTGCTGCACGATGCTGGGCGTGCAGTTCGCGAACGGGCTTATGCGGGTCAATGAGGTGAGGAACAGGTGCGGTGTCATTGGGCCTCCTCGGTGTTGACGATCACCCCGGGGTTGCGAGGAGCAGCGCCAGCAGCGCGGTGCGCTCGAGGGTCGCCTCGATGTCGATGTACTCGTAGCGGGCATGGGCGCCGTCGCCGACCGCCCCCAGGCCGTCGAGGGTGGCGGTGTGCAGGCTGGTGTGATTGCCGTCGGACCCGCCTCCGGCCGTGCCCTCGTCCAGCGGCATTCCCAGTGCGTCGGCGCACGCCCGGGCCAGCTTCCACAGGGTTCGGTTGCGATCGGTGGGTTCGAGCGGGAGCCGTCCGATTCGGCCCATGACCTCGATCTCGACGCCGGGTGTGCTCGGCTTCAGGTCGCGGATCGCTTCCTCGACACGCGGCACGTCCTCCTGGTGCAGCACCCGAACATCGACCGTCGCCGTGCTCGACGGCGCAACCACGTTCGGTCGGAGACCACCGTCGATCATCCCGACATTGACGGTCACCCCTCGTTCCGGATCGTTCAGGGCGAAGAGCTGCTGGATGAGGAACGACAACTCGAGGATGGCGCTCGCCCCGGCGTCCGGGTCGAGGCCGGCGTGTGCCGCTTTGCCTCGCACCTCGATCGTGAACCGACCGACACCCTTCCTCGTGGTCTTGAGATCGCCCGATGGGCCGAGGGAAGGTTCGAGCACGAACGCTCGTTCCACCGTCGATGCGAGGCGGAGAATGTGGGGCTTGGACTCGCGGCTCCCGATCTCCTCGTCGGAGTTGATGAACACGACCGGGGGAAGCGCCGGACCGACCCCAATCTCGCGGAGCGCCCGGAGGGCGAAGATGATCTGCGTCAACCCGGCTTTCATGTCGTAGACGCCGGGGCCCCGCATCCGACCCCCGTCGATCTCGAGGGGCATCTCGTCGATCGTGCCGATCGGCCAGACCGTGTCGCAGTGGCCGATCAGCAGTTGACCGCCCTCGGCCCCCGAAGGCGTTCGGGCCAGCAGGTGACCGCCGGTCTCCTCCCCGGGCAGGTGCTCCACGTCCAGGTCGAGGGCCTCCAGCTCGGCGGTGAGCATCAGCAGGATCTCGTCGTGGGCAGTGGGAACCACCGACGGCGACTCGATGAGCACCAAGCGGCGCAAGAGCTCGACCTGCTCGCTCCGGACCGACTGGAGTTGATTCTTCAGAATTGCCGGCAGGTCGTCCACGGAGCCGGTCCGCCTCACCGTTCGAAGCCGACGGGAAAGGGGAAGGAGTAGCTCGCGTCGATCGCCGCCCATCGGCCCGGCGGCAGGTAGGCGAGCAGGGGAGAGCGTTCGATCGTCTCACGGTCGTCCCGGTCCGAGACTCGCAACGCGGCCTCGTCAGCGAACGCCGCGAGGACCTCGCCGACGATGAGACTGTTGTCGCCGAACCCGTCGATCATTCGCTCCATGCGGCACTCCAGGTACAGGTGACCGCCGGCAACGAAGACGTTGCGACCGTCGGACGCAGGGAAGGTGTCGAGGGCATCGACGACCGGCTTGGCTTCGTCGTCGCAGCGGGGAGCGGCGGTGAGGCTCGAGAGGACGACCTGGTCGGGACGAAGATAGGTGACGGTGAACCGGCCCTCTCGCTCGGTGTTGCGGTACGTCCCGTGGCGCGGTGTGCAGACGAAACCGAAGTAGGGGCCCCAGCCCATCGGGGTCACCATGTGCTTGGGCGCCAGGTCGACAGCACCGTTGGGGTCGACCGTCCCGATGAGGACGAGCGGCGCGACCGTGAACACCCGCTCCCAGAGATCCTCATCGGGTTCGAGGGCGACGAGATCTCGCCCAGATCGAGAGCTTGGTGTCGAGTCGAAGGCCACGGGCTTCATGGTCGGCTACCGGCGAACCGGTGGCCAGGGGCCAAGGTCCTGAGCTGATGAGCCGGCGGTCCCTAGGTCGTCGGCATCGGCACCGGCGACACGAAGCCCGGTGGCTTCAGCGCGATGACCGAGCACCGAATCTCGTCGATGACTTGTTCCGCTGTGTTGCCGACGAGCAACCCCGCCACCCCCGAACGGGCCACGGTCCCCATCACGAGGACGTTGATCCGCTTGCGTGCCACCAACTGCAAGATCGAGTCCGCAGCTCGCCCCTTCACGAGATGAACGATCCACTCTGCGTCGACCGGGTGGGTGGCGACGAGCTCGTCGAGGGCGGTCCGATGCCGCTCCTGCTCCTCGGCGAGGAAGCGATCCAGGTCAGCCGGAGACGTCCGGATGAACCCCGAGTTACGGAGCGTGGCCTCACCCGGAAGCGACCATGCGTGCACACAGTGCAGCTCGCCGCCGTACAGCTCGGTCATCGATGCCGCGACGTCCAGGATCTGGCGGTTGAGCGCCTCCTCCGGGGATTCCGGATCCACGGCGGCCAGGACCCGTTGGATGCGCGCTCTCGTGGGGCGGATCACCCAGACCGGGCACGGGCACTTTCGAAGGAGGCGCTTGATCGTTGCGTGGTCTTCGCGGTCCTCATCGCTCGTGACCACCACCAGGTCGTGATCACCGCGGAGAACCTCGCCGATGATCGCGAGTGGCGGGCTTCCGGCCCGAACGACGTGATCGATCTGCTCGTAGCCGAGATCGTGACAGTGTGACTCGAGCCGCTCGGTCAAGCGGCGCTGCTCTTCCTCGCGCAGCGCTCGGTCGATGAGTGGTTGATCGAGGAGGCGCCGCAGGCGGCTCGGCTCGGCGATCACGCCGAGCACGGTGAGTTGCGCTCCGTTTCGTTTCGCCAGATCGGCCACCCGGCGGACGGCGGCAGGGTTCTGCCGCTTGGCCAACGGAACGAACAGGATTCTCGAGAAACCGAACATGGACGCAGCCTCCGCCTGCAGGCGAGCGGCTACCAGGGTCCGACGTCACACGCGTCGGGCTGCGATGACGACCATCGCCTCCAGATCGGCGGCTCAGTCGCGTCCCAGTACGCCCCACGAGCCGGTCGCGATCGGCGTTGTCGCTTCTGCGACGAGCTGATCACCGATCGAGATCGCGATCTCGGCTTGAAGGTGATCCTGGAACTCTGCGATCGGTTCCATACCTCCGCTGTGATCGCTTCGCCACCAGTCTTCCTGCACGTCGAGCTTGCCCCGCTCCACGATGGCTGCCACGGCGCGATGGGTCGTGCCCGGGCGAGCGATCTCGTAGCGCTCGGTCGAGGTCACCGAGAGCGAGTCCGGCCCGAACGTCGCATCGTGAAGGTCGCGCTCTCGCACGGTTACCCGCTCGGTGACCTCGCTGCCTACGCGCAGGTCCTCGCGTTCGATCACGAGATCGAACACGACTCGCAACGTGCGGAGCAGCGGTGCATCGTCGATTCCCTCGACGAACAACTGTGGATTCACGATCGAGACCATGACCTCCGCCCCTTTCTCCGGACACGCCCCTCTGTCGGTGCGTCCGCACGCGGGGCCTTCCACGACCGTATGGCGAACAGCCTGACGGGGACGAGGGACCAACGTCACTCCGTCGCGACGGTCAACGACTCGGCGGATCGGCTTCTGCATGGCAGCACGACCGCCGCCGTGCTGCGGGAGGGGCCGTGCCCGGTTCTCGCCATCGACACGTCCAGAGCGCACGAATGGACCTTGGCCCCTGCACGCGAGATCGACCGTACCTCACCGTGGGCGCATGACCGACGCAACACAGGCTGTAGCCGAATCGTCGACGCCCGAGGTGACGACCGCACTCATCCACAAACCGAAGATCACCACGGTCGTCGTTCCGGACCCGGATCGCCGGTGACATCACCTGCCACCGCCGTCCGGCCACGATCTCCAGCGGAGGTCGAGTCGGCCCGTCGGCAGCTCGGGTGGGGCCTCGTGGCCCTCGGTTTCGGGATCGCCGTCAATGCGGTCCTCGGTCCACTGGTACTGGATCGGATCGACTATCCGGTCACCGCCACGATGCGGAACCAGACGATCGGCCTGGACGCCGCCTCGTTGCTGGTGGCGGCCCCGCTGACCGCTGCCGTTGGTGCCGGCATCGTGCGCGGCTGGCGATGGGGCCCGGAGTTGGCCCTCGGGCCGGGGGCCTATGCCGCCTACATGTTCGCGCAGTTCATCGTCGGGCCCGATCACCTCACGTACCCGACGGTGCTCGTCTTGCAGCTCGCGATCTTCGTCGGCGGATGGTTGCTGGCCGCGCTCGCCTGGCACCTGACCCGCAAGATCGGCGCAGTGGACCCGGTCGAACGCTGGCACGGCTACGTCGCATGGGCACTCGCCGGTTTCGTGCTGCTGCGCTATGTCCCTGGCCTCATCGGAAGCGTCGACAACCAGCCATTGCCCGAGGAAGCGGCAGGCGATCCGGCGATGTACTGGCTCATCGTGCTCCTGGATCTCGGCGTCTTCGTGCCGGTGGCTGCGATCACCGGGGCCGGCGTGCGTGGCCGGGTGAGATGGGCGGCGTCGCTCCATCGCGGCCTGGTCGTCTGGTTCGCGCTCGTGACCGTGGCGGTGGCGACGATGTCGGCCACGATGCTGATCAACGACGACCCGTACGCGTCAGCTGCTCAGCTCGGTCTCTTCGTCGGTATCGGTGTGTTGATGGTCGGCTACTGCGCGGCGCTGTTTCGGTCGCCCAGCGGCAGTTCGGCACGACGAGCGCTGGGTCGATGACCGCCAAAGTGACCGTCGTCGGCTCTGCGCTCGCGGCGGGCGGTATCGGCGCCGCCGTCCTTCGCTACCGCCGCGACCTCGCTTCGGCCCGGGAACGGCTGGCGTCGGAGGAGCGCAGCGTGTTCTACACAGACCTCGGCTCGGTCGAGTTCGCCGAGCGCGGCCGAGGCGATCCGCTCCTGGTCAGCCACGGGGTCTTTCACGGGTTCGACGGCGGGCTGCTAACCGTCGAGGACCTCCTCGAAGGAAGCAGGGTGCTCGCGCCGTCCCGCTTCGGCTACCTCGGCTCGTCGCTTCCTGTCGGGGCGAGCGGGGCTGCTCAAGCCGATGCGTTCGTTGCCTTGCTCGATCACTTGGCGTTGGCGACCGTCGATGTGCTGGCGATCTCGGCTGGAACCAGTCCGGCCGTGCAGCTGGCGTTGCGTCACCCCCACCGCGTCGACCACCTGATCATCTGCTCGGGGAGCTTTCCCGGCAGCCAGACGGCTGAGGCCCCGCCGAGTTGGGCCAAGCTCTTCTACAACGATCCGGCGATGTGGATCCTGAAGACGTTCGCGCCGTCGGCGATGGCTCGGCTCATGGGTGTCCCCCGAGGGTTTCCCCGCAACGCCGACGACGAACGAACGATCAGCCGGACTGTCGACAGCGTGTTTCCCGTCGGACCGCGGGTGGCGGGGGCCGTCCACGACGCGTTCATCTCGAACCCGGAGATCAACGACTATCCACTGGAGGAGCTTGGGGTCCCGACGCTGTTGATTCACGCCAAGGACGATCCGCTCACTCCCTACGGGTCTGCAGTCACGGCGGCTGCCCGCATTCCAGGGTCGACCGTCGTCACGCTCGACAGCGGCGGCCATCTCCAGCTCGGGCAGTCGGCTCGGGTTCGAGCCGAGATCGACTCGTTTCGCTCCACGGGCACCGCTGCGACGAACGGATCTTGACCGAGCGTGCGGCTCGGGACCTCTGACCCTACGCCCACCGGCGTGCTCAGCCGACGATGATCACCAGCCAGCAAACCCCGGCAGGAAGGGGCCACCAGCCATGAAAGCACGGAAGGGCGACACGATTCTCGTCAGGGCCAACCGCGTCGGCCTCGACCCACGCGTCGGAACCATCGTTGCGGTCGAGGGCAAAGAAGGTGCGCCCCCGTACCGGGTTCGATGGCGCGGCGACGCGAGCGACCACCTCGTGTACCCGGGGACGGACGCCACGATCCAGTCGTCAAGTACCTAGCGGCTCGGCATCGGGTCCGCCCGGTGAGGAGCTCGATCGATGCAGCCGAGCTGTGAGCGTTTCGGCTGCTGCTGTCCCGGCGAACGTGCCGGGAAGACCTTCGGCTCTGTCGCCTGGTAACTGGGGGCAGCGACATTTGGTGAGGGAGCTCACTTCGTGCTCTCGAAAGGAGCCGATGAACATGATTGCCCTTCTCGCTGTATTGGCTGACACATGGCACGGCTGGAATCACATGGGGGGCTGGGGAGGCGGATGGATGTGGCTGTGGGGCTCGGCGATGATGACGCTGTTCGTGGTGCTCATCGTCTGGCTCGTTCGTGCAACCAGCGCCGGCGCATCGCCACCACGCGAGCCCGAGCGACCACCGGTCGACCGCGCTCGGGAGATCTTGGCCGAGCGCTACGCCCGCGGTGAGCTCTCCACCGACGAGTACCGGGAGCGCGCAAGCGAGCTCCGCTGAGCAGCCGAGCTCGACGCCAGCTGGGAGCGAGTCCGGGTCGTGCTCGAGACGGGGAGTTGCTGGGAGTGGCTCACCATCGTGGCGGTCTTCTCCAACCGTGGCTGGGTGGTCCCCCGGAGCGTGACCGTTCGCCCATCGACGATGACGTCGATGTGGTCGGCGCGATGCGCCGCTCGGCGCTGCAGCGCCTCCGCGACCACCCGCCGGACCTCGTCGGGCGTCGTTTCCGGTCCGACCACCTCGATGCGATTCGTCACCCCACGGACGCCCTCCAGATGGGACACCGCTCGCTCCGCTTCCGCTCGCTGGGAAGTCACCGTCACCTGCCCGGAGAGCACGATCCAACCGTCGAGCACCGAGAGCTCGATGTCCTGATCGGGAACGAGTGCGTCCCACCGCAGCACATGTCGACCGATCTCGGCCAGGTCGGCGTCGTTGGGATGGGCCTCGGCCGGCGGCCTCACGTCGATCTCGTCGATGAGGTTGTGGACCCCGTCGACGGCCCACGCGGCCCGCTGGACAGCGAGTTTCTCTGCGTAGCTCCCAACGGTGCCGACGAGCGTGATATGTCCGCCGTCGGCGCTCACGTCGACCTGGGACTCTTCGATACTCGTGTCCAAGCCAGCTCACCCAGCACTGCATCTCGCAGCGCCTCGTCGCCTCGTTCGGTCGTCATGGTGGTGCCTCCATCAGGATCGGGTGGCGGTCGTCGCCGGCATCTGGCTGAGGAACCAGTCGCGGGCGGCGACGGCCGCCGCTCGCAGCGTTCCCGGCTCCTCGAACAGGTGTCCGGCTCGGTCGATGATCGCAAGCTTCGCTACGTCTCCCAGTTGTGCCTTCGCCTCGGTGTTGAGCTCGAGGACCAGCCGGTCGGCGCCCCCGACGATCAGCAGTGTCGGGGCTCGCACCTCGCCCAGGCGGGCCCCGGCGAGATCGGGTCGGCCACCTCGAGAGACGACCGCCGCGACCTCGGGGTCGGCCTCCGCTGCTGCGGTCAGAGCAGCGGCAGCCCCGGTGCTGGCACCGAAGTAGCCCACCGGCAGCTCGGCGAGCTCCGGTCGGCGTTTGGCCCAGCGGGCGATCTCCGCCAGCCGCGCACTGAGCAGGTCGATGTCGAACACGTTCGTTCGATCGAGCTCTTCGGCTCTCGTCAGCAGATCACACAGCAGGGTGGCGAATCCTGCTTCGTTCAGCACTGCCGCCACGAACCGGTTTCGGGGGCTGAACCTTGAACTCCCCGCGCCGTGAGCGAAGACGACGAGGCCAGCCGCGTCGTCGGGGACGGTGAGGAGTCCGACGAGGGCGACCCGGCCGACGGGGATGGTCACCGCCTCGTTGCGTAGCGGTGGATCGTCGACGCGACGCCCCGGGTTGCCGGACGTCGTTGCGGGCCCCGGATTGCCGTTGGGCGTCGCCGTCCCCGGGTTGCCCGTCGGCACCCCAGCGTTCTCGAGGAGCTCCACGACTTCGGCGTCGGTCGTGGGCCTGAAGTCTCGGTAGAACTGACCGATGGCGTAGAACGTCGTCGGCGTGGCCACGGCTATCAGCTCGTCGGCCACGCCGCGGAGCCGATGGATCCAATCCGGCGGAGCTACGGGAGTTGCGAGCACCACCCGCCGCGCCCCTGCTGCCCTTGCCACCTGACATGCTGCTGTCGCCGTCGAGCCCGTGGCGACTCCATCGTCGACGACGATGACGGTTCGCCCCTCGAGCGGCACACGATCGCGGCCAGCCCGATAGGTCTGGACGCGGCGCTCGAGCTCAGCCTGCTCCCGGCGCTCGACCGCTGCCAGCTCCTCGTCGCTCACCTCGGCACCGAAGATGAGATCGTCGTTGATGACTCGAACGCCGTCCTCGCCGATCGCCCCCATCGCCAGCTCGGGCTGGAACGGGAGACCGAGCTTGCGAACCAGGATCACATCGAGCGGTGCTTGCAGCGCACGAGCCACTTCGGCGGCCACCGGCACCCCGCCGCGGGGCAGCCCCACCACCACGACATCCGGACCACGAAGGTGGTGCAGCTGGAGGGCCAGTCGGTTGCCGGCCTCGGCTCGGTCTCTGAACACGATGCGCACCCTTCTCGATCCACGGTCAGTCAACGCCACCAGATCAGAGCGGCCAAGGGCCAAAGGTCCTCCCAGACGAGCGACCCGGCCCCGCAACGTTCAGCGCGCCACCTTGCGACGGCGGGCTGGCACCTCGACGACGCTGAGATCATCGGGAACGACGACGTCGCCGTGCACCCGGCCTGCCTCCTCGGCGTGCCCTGCGGTTGTTCGATAACGACTCGAGAAGTGGGAGAGAACGAGACGCCTCGCTCTCGAGTCGGCGGCCAGCTCAGCTGCCTGTCGCGCGGTCAGATGCATTCCTTCGGTAGCAAGGCGTTCGTCTCGGTTGAGAAATGTCGCTTCGCAGACCAGGAGGTCGGCGTCGGCGGCGAGCTTCGCCGCACCGTCGCACGGAACCGTGTCCATGACGAACGCCATGACCTGGTTCGACTCCACCCGATAGCCGATGGTGGGTACTCCGTGCTCGAGCGCTTGGCTCGACAGCGTCGACGCGCCAAGCGCCCCGACAACGCCGGTTTCGTGCACCGGTCTCGGCTCGACGAACTCGCCGTCGTAGGCCGATGCGTTGAGCAGGTGATCGAAGTGGTTCCGCCCCGCCGCTGGGAAGTAGACCGGGAGTCGCTCCCGAGATCCGCTCAAGGCACGGCGGTGCACGATCCCGGGGAGGCCGAGGCAGTGGTCGCCGTGAAAGTGCGTGATGCACACCGCGGTCGCACGGCCGACCGGCACGCCGGCGAGTAGACACTGCCGCTGGAAGCCTTCCCCGGGGTCGAACAGAATCACCTGATCATCCCAGTGGAGGGCATAGCCGCCAACGGCCCTCTTTCGGGTCGAGATATGGCTCGCGGTGCCCAAGACGGTGAGGAACCTGCTCGTCACCGCTTCGGCCGGATGCGCCGTCGTCTCGCCTGTCCTCCCATGATCGCAGTAGGCCACCGCGGCCGTCCGACGGGCCAGGGCCGAAGGTCATTCCGCGTCGATCGTCACGGCGTCGACGGGACGTTCGGCCCTTCCCGAGCGAGCTGGTTCGAGCCACGCTCTCGACATGACGACCCGAGACCTTCCCGTCAGCGATCTCGCCTCGAGGTATGTGATCTCCGTCGAGTCCACGGCGCCGATCCGCACGGTGATCGAGCACTTCGTCGATGGTGGCGTGGGATTCGTCGTCGTTCTCGACTCCGGGAGCGTCGCCGGTGTCGTCGGCGAGCACGACGTCGTCAGCGCGATCCACGACGGCGCCGACATCGACGAGATCTGGGCGGCCGACATCATGTCCACCGACCTCGTCACCGCTGACGGCACCGAATCGCTCGATGCCGTCGCTCGGCTCATGGTCGACAACCGGGTCCGGCACGTGCTGGTGCTCGGCGATCAGGGGGGCGTCGTTTCGATTCGGGACGTGCTCGAGGCCATGGTCAGCCGACCCGCACCGGATACGACGGCGTCGCGGCCTCGACTCGAATCGGCATACGAGCCGGGGCTGGGGCCACACATCGAGTTTCACCTCAGGGCCGCGGTGGGCCTCGGCGCGGAAGGACGGACAGCCGAGGCCACGAGTGAGACCGCGCTGGCGTTGTCGCTCTTCGAGTTCAGCGGGTTGAACGCCGAGAGGGAGCGGATCGACCTGCCATCGCCGACACCGATAGCGCCCAGATCTCGAGACGAGATCGTGCAACGAGGTCGAGCGCTCGCCCTGCAACTCCAGGCGCACTATGTGAGCGAAGGCCAACACGGCCTCGCCGACCTCTACGAATCGGCAGCCACCGACCTCGACGCGATCCTGAACAACGCAAGCCGGGCGCCGTCACGCAACACCTGATCCGGGGCCGACGAGGGTGCTGTCGAGAGGACTACAAGGAGTGGATCATGGCCAGCTACACATCGCTGCTGTTTCGAGACGAGGCTCGGGCCAAGCTGTTGGCCGGAGCCCGGACGCTGGCCGATGCGGTGCGGCCGACCCTGGGGCCGGAGTCTCGCTCGGTGCTCATCGACAAGAAGTACGGAGATCCGATCGTTTGCGACGACGGGGTCACCATCGCCAAGCAACTCACACTTCACGATCCGGAGGAGAACCTCGGCGCCCGCATGCTCCGCAACGCGGCGGTCACCACCAACGACGAAGTGGGCGACGGCACGACCACCTCCACCTTGCTCGCCTACGCGATCTTCGGTGAAGGGCTGCGAAACGTCGTTGCCGGATCGAGCGCCGTCGCCATCCGACGGGGCTTGGCCACCGCCGCCCGAGCCGTCGTGGACGAGCTGGCCAACCTGTCACGCCCGGTCAAGGGCATGAAGGACACGGCGGCAGTTGCCACCGTCTCAGCGCACAACGATCCAGCCGTGGGCGAGATGGTGGCGACCGCTGTCGGTCGGGTCGGCAGCGACGGCATCGTGGAGGTGGAGCAGGCACGAGGCATGGAAACCGAGCTCGACATCGTCGAGGGGTTTCAGATCGACAAGGGCTACCTGTCGCCCTACTTCGCCACCGATTCGCAATCGATGGAAGCGGAGCTGGAGGAGCCCTACATCCTCATCTACGAGAAGAAGATCGGCACGATCGCCAGCGTCGTACCCCTGCTCGAGCAGGTGATCCAGGCCGGGCGAGGCCTCGTGGTCGTGGCCGAGACCGTCGAGGGAGAGGCTCTGGCCACGCTCGTGCTGAACAAGATGCGCGGCGCCCTGAAGGTGGTGGCGGTCAAGGCCCCGGGCTTCGGCGACCGGCGCAAGGAGATGCTGAAGGACCTCGCCATCCTGACCGGCGGGCGGGTCATCGCCGAGGAGACCGGCGACCAGCTGGAGAACGTGACCCTCGACGATCTCGGCACTGCCGCCAAGGTGGTGGTCGACCGTGAGGAGACCGTGGTGATCGGTGGAGCCGGCGATCCGGGCGCCGTCGAGGGACGGCAACGGGAGTTGCGACGCCAGATCGAAGCGACCACGTCGGATTGGGACCGCGAGAAGCTGGAGGAACGACTGGCCAAGCTGACCGGTCAAGTGGCGGTGATCCGCGTCGGCGCGCCAACCGAAACCGAGCTGGAGCGGTTGAAGGAGGCGTACGACGACGCGATCAGCTCGACCAAGGCCGCGATCGAGGAGGGGATCGTCCCCGGCGGCGGTTCCGCCCTGATCCGTGCGATTCCGGCATTGGAACGGCTGGCGACCGACCTGGACGGCGATGAGCGCATCGGCGCGCTCGTGCTTCGCGGTGCGCTGGAGGTGCCCGCCCGCCAGTTGGCGTTGAACGTCGGCGCCGACCCCGGGGTCGTCGTCGACCGGATCGCCGCCGGAACCGGGTTCTTCGGTTTCGACGCCCGCACTCGCACCTACGGCGAGATGGACGAGCTGCGCATCATCGACCCGACCAAGGTGGTGCGGACCGCCCTCGAGCACGCCGTGTCGGTGGCAGGCGTTCTCCTGCTCGCCGAGGCGACGATGACCGAGATCGAGGAGGACGACGCGGCGACGCCCGCCATGCCCGAGATGTATTGAGCCGCGAGGCAACGGTGGGGCTAGCAGGTGTGACCTCTGGCCCTGGTCCGAGCAGGTTCGCACGCTCGATGCTGTACCCGGCGGGCAGAGGAGGCAGGAACATGAGGCAACAACCGATTCGACGCCTTGGACAGCTGACCGCGGGATTGCTCGCGGTCGGCGCGGTGCTCGGCGCAGTTTTCCTGGTCGGCATGCGTCGGAAGACACCGTCGGTTCAGCGAGTCGTGCGATTGGTGAACAAGGCGTTCTGGAATCCGCGCTCGATGAAGGACGCAGGAACGTCAGGCGCCTACGCCTCGGTGGTTCACCACGTCGGCCGTCGCTCCGGCGCGGCCTACCAGACCCCGGTGGTGCCGGTGAAGACCGAGGACGGCTTCGTGATCGCGTTGCCGTACGGCACTCGCGCCGACTGGGTGCAGAACGTACTCGCCGCTGGGCGGGCCAGCATCGCGTACGAGGGTGAGACCTACTACGTCGATCGACCTGAGGTGGTCGCAACCGAAGACGTCGACGTCTACTTCGACGGATCGGAGCGCCGGACCCACCGAGCATTCCACGTCGACCAGGCCCTCAGGCTGTACGGCGTCGACGCTGCGATGGGCAGCGTGCATCGGACGGAAGTGGCTACCTGACCGCAAGCTCCGGATGCTCTGCTGTCAGTCGCTGCGGCCTCGGGGTCGCCTGGCCCTCGGTGTCAGATCGAGGAGCGCGTTCAGCGCAACGATTGTCGCTGTCAGCACCACGACGAGCGTGAGCGTGACTCGCCACGCCGGCAGGTCCAGCCCGTAGGACTCCGACCATGGTGACGGGACCAGGGCGAGGGCGGAGACGCCGAGCAGACCGAGGATGAGGTACGCCTCGAATCGATCGGCGGGACGTACGAGACGGTACAACAGCCACAGCCCGACCAGGATCAGGGTCAGCGTTGCGGCCGTCCTGGCCTGCAGCAGGTCGGCCCCGCCGACGGGCGACCGGGCGGCCCAGAACGCCGTGAAGGTCGCGGTCGCAGCCACCAGGCCGGCTGGGAGCGAGAACTCGAGGACCCGCCGCAGATAGCCCGGCCGGCACGGTTCGTCCGATGGCCGGAAGCTCAGGGCGAATGCCGGTATGCCGATCGTGAGCGCCCCGACGAGGCTCATGTGGCGAGGGAGGAAGGGAAATGGGGCGTTGAGGATGCCCACGACGATCACGAGCGTGGCGGCGTAGACGGTCTTCGTGACGAAGAGCGACGACACCCGTTCCATGTTGGCGATGACCCGACGCCCTTCGCCCACCACGTTCGGAAGCCGATCGAATCGTCCGTCGAGGAGGACGAGCTGCGAAATCGCCTTGGTGGCGGGCGTCGCCGTATCGACGGCAATCCCGATGTCGGCGGCCTTGAGGGAGGGTATGTCGTTCACGCCGTCGCCGGTCATGGCAACGGTGTGTCCACGGGATTGCAGGAGCTCGACGATGTCGCGCTTCTGCTCGGGGAGAACCCGGCCGAAAACGGTCGTCTCGGCCGGGATCTCGGTCATCGACTCGTGTTCCCGCAGATCGAGGTAGTCGTGCGCTCCCTCGATGCCGATCTCCGCCGCCACGGCCGCCACCGTGGCGGGATTGTCGCCCGACAGGATCTTCAGCTGGACGTTCTGGCGGCGAAAGAACTCCATCGTGGCGGTGGCGTCGGGTCTGATCTCCTCCATCAGCGAGATCAGACCGACGGGGTGGAGGCTCGTCGGCAGCGATCCGTCGAGGCCGAAGGGGTCGTCGCTCTGAGCGACGAGCAGCACCCTGCGGGCCTTCGCCGCCAGGTCTGCTACCCGGTCCACGAGATCGTCGATGGCGGCCCGGCCGGTGGCGGCGACGGACCCGGGCTCGGATCGAATGTGGTCGAGGATGACCTCGGGGGCCCCGAGGATCCATGTTCCGTGCTGCTCGAAGTGGGCTCCGCTCCACTTCCACCGAGAGGAGAACGGCACGGTCTCCGAGACGTTCCAGGCCTCGTTCGTCGTTGTGTCGTCGCCCGCGACCGCAGACAGGAGGGCGTCGATCGTGGGGTTCCTTCCCGTGTCCAGGCGGCCGAGGGCGGCGATGCCGCTCCGTACCTCGCAATCGGTGATCCCTACCGGCTCGATCGCGTCGACGGTGAGCCGGCCGGTCGTCAGCGTCCCGGTCTTGTCGACGCACAGCACATCGACCCGTGCGAGACCCTCGACCGCTTGGAGCTCCTGGACGACCACGCGGTTCTTGGCCAACCGGATGACCGCGATCGCCATGGTCATGCTCACCAGCAGCACCAGTCCCTGCGGGACGAGTGAAACGACCCCCGCCACCGCCGCCACCAGGGCATCGGCGACGACCTCAGCGGCCAGGAGCTGGCTCCACACGAGCAACGCCGTGAGCGGCGGGAGCGACCAGCTGACCACCTGCAACAGGCGGTCGACACCCACCCGCAGTTCCGACCGGGTGAGCGAGAAGTCCTTCGCTTCAGCCGTCAGCTTGTGGGCCCAGCTGTCGGCGCCGACGTGGACCGCCTCGATGGTCGCCGTGCCCGTGACCACTGCGCTCCCGCTGCGCACCTCTTCGGTGGTGGCCTTCGCCACCGGCTCGGACTCACCCGTGAGCGAGGACTCGTCGACTTCGAGTCCGTCGGTGGCGACGATGAGGCCATCGACGGGAACCTGGTCGCCGCTGCGGAGCTCGATGACGTCGCCTTGGACCAGCTCGTCGGGAGGCAGCCGCGCCAGGGTGCCGTCCCGGTGCACGTCGATGGCGGGGACGAGCAGCACCTGAACGGTGTCGAGGAGTCGCTTGGCTCGCAGCTCCTGGACGATGCCGATCCCGCTGTTCAGGAGGCTGACCGCACCGAACGCTGCGTCGATCGGGTCGCCGAAGGCGAAGATGACGACGACCAGCGAGCCGATGATGGCGTTGAACCGGGTGAGGGTGTTGGCTCGGACGATGTCGAGCACCGATCGGGTCGTTCGCACCTCGACGTCGTTGCCGAGCCCCGCACGTCGGCGACGTTCGACCTCGGTGGTCGTGAGACCGAGCGGGACCGCCGGAGGACCGCCCGGTCGGTCGGCTACGGATGGCTCGGGCATGCAGGTACCACGGCCGTCGGTGCGTCCGACTTGGCGACGAGGCTGTGGATCCGAGGCGAGATCATCCCGTGGCCGATGGGACCGAGATGCCGCTTGCCCACCACGACGAGCTCGGCTCCCGCGCTGGCGCGGCGCATCGCGGGGATCGCCCAACCCCGATCGAGCTTGACCATCACGTCGAGATCCGGCCGGCCTGTGGACAGCTGAGCCGCGAGCTCGTCGAGCTCTGCCCGTGCCCAGTCGAGCGCGACTTCGGGGCCGAGGTAGGAGGCGAGTGTGTCGGCGGGGGAGTCGACGGGGAACAGCGGCCGGAAGCCGACCACATGGAACAGTTGGAGCGGTAGCGCTCGTTCTGCTGCGTAGTCGGCCGCCCACCTTGCGGCGGCTTCGGTGGCTTCGCCGTACCCGACGCAGGCGACGACCGGTCCGGGCTCGGTGCCGCTCGAAGCCGCGTGCCCGGGGTCGACGACCACCACCGGGATCTCGGCGCGGTGGAGCACGCTCGCCGTCACCGCCCCGAGCAGGAACCGGCCACCATCGGCTCCGTGCCGACCGACGACGACGAGATCGGCGTCCTTGGCCGCGGCAACGCCGACGAGGGCATCGGCTGGGTCGTCGTCGACCAGATGCGTCTGCAGGAGCCGCCCCGCCTGCCGGACCGGTTCGCTCCACGGGCCGTCGAGTTGTCGGCGGGCCGAGTCCCGCACGCTGTCGCTGTCCTGCTGGAGTGCGTCCAACCCGAGTCGGAGGAGACTCGAGAACGCGTGGACGACGTGGACGGTGCCATGAGCCGAGCCACGGCTGATCGCCCAGGCCAGCGCCCCGGAGGATGCCGCCGAGCCGTCGACGCCTACCACGATCGTGTCCAGTCGTCCCATCCGCCTCAGCGTCTGCCATCCGAGCGAGGCTGCGTAGGGTCGGAGGTCCCGCCGGCAGCTGGCCCGGGCCGCGGGAGCTCGAAATGAGTGCACAGTGCTCGCTATTCGGGAACGAACAGAACCCGAACCACCGACGCCTCCCACACCCGACCATCGTCGGCAACCGATGTGGTGAAGACGAGCGCACCGCCGGTAGCGCCGGAATCGACCCATTCGATCGTCCCGAAGAAGGCATCCGGTTCGGCCCCACCGCCGGTGACAAAGGTCGTTGCGACCGGCTCTTGGGCTCCGTCGGCCCGGAGGGCGACGTCGATGTGTCCCTCGAAGGCGAGGGCGGTCCCGGTCACGATCTGGGGAGACTCGATGGCCGTCATGGCCGACGGACGATTCACGGTGATGTTGGCGGTAGCTGACCCGAGCACCCACCAGGTGTCGTCCGATCCGAGCTGCCGGACGAAGACCACCGTGATCGGCCCGTCGGCCGACGGTCGGATCTCGACTTCGCCGGACCGCGAATCGCCCTGCTGGAACTCGCCGACCGCCGGATCGGTGAAGCCGACGAAGTCGACGGCGAAGCCGGTCGCCGCCTCGACCGGATCCGTGTAGCGCAGCGTGGAGCCGGGCCACGGCCAAACCGCGCTCACGTACGCGCCGGGAGGGTCGACGGTCGACGGGGTCACCGTCTGGCTGGTCGGGCCTGTCGGCGGTGGCGATGTCGCCGTCGTGGTCGGGGATGCGGTCGACGAGGTCGTCGGTGTCTGTGTGGTGGACGACCCGGTGGTTGGCGGCGTCGTGGTGGTGGACGAGCCCGTCGTGGACGAGGCGATCGACGTCGTCGACAGGCCCGACGTCGCCGAGGTGTCGGTGGTCTCGACCGGGTCGCCGTCGAAGAGGAGGAGGGCGAATGCGATGATGATCAAGACGCCTACCAAGGCGCCGACCACCACCACCAGCACCTGCGAGATAGAGCGTTGCTCGCCCGCACCTCGTCCCGGCGTCAATGGTGTCGGGGTTTCGGAGGTCTGGGTGACGTCGGGCATGAGACGGTGCCTCCCGGTTGTACCGCCGGCCGGCGGTCGAAGAATCGGGACCATTGTCCGTCGAGCGATTGCGACGGCCCAGGGCCCAACGTCACACCCGAGTCCATGGGCGTCAGGTATCCGTGTGCGGAAACGGGACGTCTCGCCCCGAGCCGCATTGCGGCGACCGATCGGGACGTTGGCCTCTGGGCAAGGCGGAGCCTCGATGATGGGATGTCACACGAGACCACGTGGTGACGGGAGAGAGAGCAGGGATCGGGGCACTATGGGCGCTTCTGAGGTCGGTCTCGTGGCAGCGTGGTGCTCCTGCTTCGTGCTGGCCGCTGGGCTGTCGCTGATCGAGGTGGCGGTCGTTCGGGTCCGTCGGACCCGCGTCGCCGTGGCGACCGAGAGCGGCGACGACCGTGCCCGTCGGCTGCTCGCGCTGATCGACGATCTCCCCGTGACGCTCAACGCGATCCTCCTCCTGGCACTGCTGATGCAGGTCACCACGGCCACGATCGGTGGCGTACTGGCCGAGCGCTGGTTCGGCAATCTGGGTATCACGGTGGCGACGATCGTCACCACCCTCGTTCTCTTCCTGTACGCCGAGGCGATCCCGAAGACCGTCGCGATCCGTTCGCCGTATCAGGTGGCCCGCCACGCCACCCCAATCCTCGGGCCACTGGTCACGGCGCTACGGCCGGTCGTGGCGGCGCTGGTGTGGCTCGCCGACCGGCAGACCCCCGGCACCGGAGCCCAACTCAGCGCGTTCAGCGAAGGCGAGCTCCGTGCCCTCGCCCGGGAGTCGGCGGATGCCGGCGTGATCGAGATCGGCGACGCCGAGCTGGTCGACCGTTCCTTCGAGTTCGGCGACCGTCGAGTCGTCGACGTGATGGTGCCCCGGGCCGACATCGTCTATGCCCGCGCCGAGCAGACCGTGGCCGACGCCATGGCCCTGGCAACCGGCGCCGGTCATCGCCGCCTCCCCGTTGCAGCGGCCGGAATCGACACCGTCACGGGCATGGCCCGGCTCGGCGACATCGCGGCCGCGGCCAGCCGTTCGCCCCACGACCCGGTGGCGTCCGTCGCCCGGTCGGTGCTGCGTTGTCGCCCGGAACAGCGGATCGCTGCGCTGATGGAGAGGATGCAGACGACGGAGTGCTGGATGGCGATCGTCGTCGGCGCCGACGGTCGGACGCTCGGCCTGGCAACGATCGAGGATCTCGTGGCCGAGCTGGTGGGTGAGATCGCCGAGTCCGAGACGTAGGACCTCCGACTCTTCCACCCACGCCGGCCATCGGCTGGAGTCACCACATGACGACGGGACGCACCCGAACGGCGAGAGCGGGCTGGGCTGTGACCGCGAGGCTATGCCCACTGATCCCCACTCGCTCCGACCACTTCGCCCACCCTGGAGGTCACCGATCATGACCACCCAAGCATCCGTTCGCACCAGCGTCCATCCATCCATGTCGTCGACCCCGCCGACGGGCTACGGACCGTTCGTCCCCCACTGGGTCAGAGCGCTCCGACGCCGGATCCGGCGCCGCCGCTCGGCGAGGTCGTACCACGGCCGGACCGTTGGCGGTTGAGCTACACGACGGGTTGGCCGTTCATGTCCGCGGGCGCGGCCGACCGCTCCTGATCGTTCCCTACCCGCACGCGTCGGCCGAGGGACCGATGGTCGACAGCCCCCTCGCCGACCTCTGCGCGGAAGCTGGCTTTCGGGTGCACAGCTTCGACCCGCCGGGCTCGGGCCGGTCGACCCGCCGAGCCGAGCCCGGACTCGGCGAGATGCTCGGCTGCATCGACGACGTCGCATCGGTCGCCGGCGGCGACCCGCTCTCGGTCGTCGGGCACAGCATGTCGGCACTCTGTGCGTTCTTGTACGCGGTCGACCGACCGGAGCGAGTGTCCCGCCTGGTCCTCGTCGGTACGCCTCCCGGCGGCGGGTGGTCGATCGTGCGCTCTCGAGGCATGCCGTTCCACCGACCGCCGTGGCATCGAGAGTTCTGGCAGGGTCTGGTGTGGAGCGTGTTGCTCGGCTTGGGGCGGGGAAACCTCGCCATGCACAAGCGACGAGACCACCTCTCGGCTCGGGAGTCGTTCGTCGACCAGCGGCACGTGCCGCCCCTACAGATCGAGCCAGGGGACAGGCGCCGGCCGGCCCCCGCCCGTGATGGCTGGTGGCGGGAGGTCAATCATGTCCGGCTCGCACCGCTCGCCCCGCTCCTTCAGGCACCGACGCTGCTGTTGGTCGGTCGTCACGACCCGCAGACTCCGCCGGCGGTATCGGTTGCGCTCGACACGAAGCTCCCCGACTCACGGCTCGTGGTGTTCGAGCGGAGCGGGCATGCACCGTTCATCGAGGAGCCCGGGCGATTCAGGTCGGTTCTCGAGCCCTTTCTGACATCGGGGCAGCTCTCGGCGGCGGGGGGCGAGCCGCCCGTCGGTCTACTCGAGAACGCGGAGCGTGGCCGGAAGATCGGCTCGGCGGAGCCGGCGGATCGACAACAGCGGGGTCAGCGCGACCGTGACCGTGCCGATGACCAGCGCGATCATGAGGCTCCTGGTCGAGAGGGTCGGACCGATGTCGAGATCGGGAACCGTTTCCTCGACAGAGAACGAGATGATCCAGTCGACCAGCACCGCCCCCACCGCCAGGCCGGCCACCGAGCCGAGGAGTCCGAGGAGCGCGTTCTCGGCGACCATGAGCCGGACGATGCGGGGTAACGGGAGGCCGAACGCCCGCATCGTCGCGTGCTCCCGCTGACGCTCATCGACGTTGATGCTCGTTGCGTTGTAGGCCACGAGAAGCGCCAGGACGACCGCCACCCCCTCCACGATCACGAGGAAGCTCAGGAACTCGTCCATCAGGTCACGAAAGACCTCCGCGGTCTCCGAAACGCCCTGCACGGCTGCGACGCCAGGCACGCCGAACAACGACCGCTTGACCTCGTCTCGCCCCACTGCCGGTTCGGGAACGACATCGACCGCGTTGGCGAACCCGTCGAGTCCGAACAGGTCGGCATGTTCGACATCGACGAACGCCGCTGTTCGAAGCGGTATGTCATGAAGAGCTGCGACCCGAACGTCGGTCTCCACGAGGTCGAACAACTGACCGGACCGCCGGACCGGGTGGCGGAGAACGACTGTATCGCCGACGTCGACACCGAGGTCGCGAGCCGCTTTGACGGCGAGGACGACGTCGGTCTCCGTTCCGAGGTCGGCTACGACGGGCCGGTCGAGGTTCGGACGCCACACACCGCCATCGAGGGCTCGGATCTCGATCGCCACGTCGATCTCCGGCGACGGGTCATCGGCCGCCGCGCTGGCCTCGAGGGTTGCCGGGAGGCGAAGGACCGGCGACCACTCGGCAACGATCGGATCGCGGCCGATCGCCGCCATCGGCCCGGTCCCGATCGGGACCGGCTGCTCGAGATCGGCGGTGATGCGGGTCGGGTTGCCAGCCAGCGCGGTCTGCTCCCCCCGGTCGATCGTGGCGACGAACGAATCGAGCATGCCGAGGACAGCGACGAGCGCGCCGACGGCAGCTGCCAGGGCCAGGACGGTGAGGATGGTCCGCTGCAGCGACCGGAGGACGTTCCGAACCGGGATCCTGGCCAGCGAGGAACCGGGGAGTCGGAGACGGCCGCCCACACGGGGAACGAGTCGGCGCGACGCCGAGCGGTAGGCCGGAATCATCGTTTCGATCGGCGGGACTCGGAGGGCGCGAGCGACCGGCCATGCAACGCCGGCAAGCGGGACGAGCACGCCCACGGCGGCGGCGCGAAGGAACGCGCCGACGTTGAGCGACGTCTCCCAGATCGGAAGCGGCAGCAGGTTCTCGAAGATCGAGCGCATCGCCTCGGCCATGCCGAGACCCACGACAACACCGAACCCCGTGCCGAGCACGGCCATCTGCAACCCGACCAGCATGGGTCGAGCGGCGATTCGAATCGCCGGTACGCCGAGCGCCATCGCAACGCCCAGCTCCCGTCGCTGCGCCTCCACCAACCGTCGGGCCAGGTTGAACGCGCCGAACGTGGCACCGGCGAAGATGAGACCGGCGAAGCTGTCGTAGAAGCGCTGATCGTTCTCGATGTCGTCATACAGGAGGCGGAACGAGATCTCCTCGTCGAGCGGCGTGATCGTGAACCCCACATCCGGTAGCTCGGTCTCCATCGCCGCCGTGAGCTCATCGGCCAACACGCCGGTGTCGACCCCCTCCCCGGGTCCCTCGACCACCGTCAGGACGACCTGGTTCACCTGGCCATCGCGTCCGCTGAGGCGCTGGACGGTGGACAGTGGGCCATACACGACGGCATAGGACGCAGCAGCAAACAGCCCGCCACGATCGTTGACGACGACGAAGTGTTCCGGCGAGAGGGCGGTGCCGGAGTACGGGACGGTGACCCCACCGCTGAGACCGATTCGGCCCGACGGCGCAAGCTCGTGTTGGTCCGCGAAGTGGGCATCGAGCACGACGGCGTCTCCCTCGGCAACCAGCCCGGTACCAGCTCGGATGTCGAGCGCATCGATTCGTGGCCCGTCGTCACCGTCGACCGGGACTCCGACGATCTCGCCGGGCGCGAGCACCGCCGAACCCGTCGTCGAGGCGTCGACCTGGGTCGGTAGCAGCAGCCGCTCGGCGACGTCGTCGATCCACGAGGAGTGCTCGACACCCTCGACGATCCCGGCGAGTGTGTCCTCGGGCACGAAGCTGCCGGGCGTCAGGTCGAGGCGTATGTCGTGGACGTTCAGCGCAGCGAAGCTCCGGTCGTTGCTGGTGCGGCGCCACTGGTCGGTCCCGCCGAGGCCAGCCCAGGTCCCCACAGCCAGCGCAATCACCAGCGAGAGGGCCGATACCTGCAGCCAGCGCTGCCGGAGATCGCGCCACGACCATCGGAGGTAGAAGCCGAAGCGGGCCAGACCGCGGCCGGTCATCGGCCGGTCCACCGATCGGCCGGCCCGGCGCTCACCACCGGAGCTCGGCCACCGGGATCGGGGCTTCTGGTCGATGGGTTGCGATCACCCGGCCCCCGCTGAGCTCGACCACACGATCGGCGATCCGGGCGATCTCGCGGTTGTGGGTGACCACGAGGACGGTCGTGCCGGCCTCGGCCTGCTCCCGGAGGAGGGTCAGGATCTGGATACCGGTGGCGAAATCGAGCTCACCGGTCGGCTCGTCGGCCAGGAGAACGGGGTTGCCACAGGCCAAGGCCCGAGCGATGGCGACCCGCTGCTGCTCACCGCCCGACAGTTGCTGGGGGAAGTGGTCGGCGCGCTCGGCCAGACCGACGGAGGTCAGGGCGTCGAGCGCGACCTGTCTCGGTGCATCTCGCTCGGTCACATCGGCGGCGAACTGCACGTTCTCCAACGCCGTGAGGCCGGGAAAGAGGTTGAAGCTCTGGAAAACGAAGCTCACCGTTCGCCGCCGGTAACCGGCCAGTTCGCGAGGGACGGCATCCGACAGATCGATGCCGGCGACATGAACGGTGCCCGAGGACGGCGAGTCGAGCCCGCCGACCACGTTGAGCAGCGTGGTCTTCCCACAACCAGACGGGCCGAGTACGACGACGAGCTCGCCACGGTCGACGTCCAAGTCGACATCGGCGAGGGCGACAACCTCGCGGTCGCCGATCAGATATCGCTTACCGACGGCGCGAAGTGCGATCACCGGCGTCCGGTGCCCGAGATCTGGTCCTTGGACATCGAGCCGTCCCTCGACTGATGACATGAGGGGAACGTTGGCTGACGAGCCCGCTCGGACGTAGAGACGAAAGTCACGATCTCATCGAGTCGTGCCCGCCAACCGTGGGACCTTCGCCACTGTTGGTGAAGCGGGGGCGGCGGGGAAACTCACGAGATGAGAGACCTCCCGTCCTACCGAATCGGGATCATCGCCCCGCCCTGGTTGCCCATCCCGCCCCCGAAGTACGGCGGTACCGAGCTGATCCTCGACGTGTTGGCCAGGGGCCTGCACGAGCGGGGCCACGACGTCGAACTGTTCACCCTCGGCGCGTCGACCTGCGACGTGACCCGGAGCTGGCTGTTCGAAAACGCCGACCCCGACCGAATGGGGGCCGCCATCCCGGAGCTCCGCCACGCGGCGGCAGCCTACGACGCGCTCGGCGACTTCGACATCGTCCACGATCACACCATCGCCGGGCTGTTCCTCGCCCAGCTTCGGCCGACGCTGCCCGTCGTCACCACCAACCACGGGCCGTTCAATGCCGACCTCGCCGACTGCTATGGGCGGGCAGCGGCCACCGTGCCGGTCATCGCGATCTCACAACACCAGGCGTCGCTGGCGCCCGCCCACATCCCGATCAGCGCCGTCATCCACCACGGCCTCGACCTCGACCGCTACCCGGTCGGTCGTGGCGGCGACGGCTACCTCCTGGCCCTCGGTCGGATGAACCCCGACAAGGGGATCGACACCGCGATCGAGATCGCTCGCCGGGCCGGGCGGGACCTCCGCATCGCAGCCAAGATGCGGGAACCGGCAGAGAAGCGCTACTTCGACGAGACGATCCGGCCACGGCTCGGTCGGGGTATCGAGTACGTCGGCGAGGTCGATCACCAGCAGAAGGTGGAGCTCCTGGCCAGGGCCGCAGCGTTGCTCAACCCCATTCGCTGGCCGGAGCCGTTCGGACTGGTGATGGCCGAGTCACTCGCCTGCGGGACTCCGGTTGTCGCGACCAGCTGCGGGGCCGCGCCAGAGATCGTCAGCCACGGGCAGGTGGGCTTCCTCGGGGCCACCGTGGCTGCACTCGTGCGGGCGATCGGCCGAGTCGATGAGATCGACCGCGATGCGTGCCGCCGACACGTCGAGCGGCACTTCACGATGCAGCGGATGGCCGCCGACCACGAAGCCTTCTACCACCGGGTCATCGAGTCGTCGATATGCGAGCGAGAAGCTCCACGGCCCTTCGCGACGCTCTCAGCAGCACGCTAGGGACCTTCGGCACTGGTCCTCGATGTCGACGGAATCGAGGATCACCTGATGGCGGTCACCTCGCGGCCAGCGAGCGACGGCGGCGGCGGAGGCTGGCTCCTCGCCACCCCTGACGAACCGACGGAAGCGGCGGTGGTCGCCGCACGCCTGGCCACGGTCGACGGTTGCGTCGGGACACGGGCCGTCACCGAGTCGGCGGAAGGCGGGGCGGCGGGAACGACGACCAGGGTTTCGGGCATCTATGGGCCGGAGCCGCCGGGCACGCTGCTCACCGCTCCAGCGTGGTTTCCGGCCTTGCCCACTGGTCTGGGCGTCGATTGGGTCCTCGACCTCGGCACGGGGGTCCTCGACCACCGTCTCGTCGTCGACGGAGACCTACGAACCACGAGCCGGTGGGCGATCGCGGCCGAGCCGGGCTGCCAAGTCCACGTCACCGCGGCTGGCGACGCACCACCCGACCCATCGCCGACCGTCCTGGCGGGCGCCAGCGGACGGCGAGCTGGGCTGGCTGTGTGCAGCACCATCTGCGGCGGCGAGCGCATGACGGTCCTCGCAACGTCGACCAGCGGGTCATCCGGCTATGCGATCACCGCTGCTCGTCGCCGAGCCGAACGGATCAGCGGGCTCGGTGTCGGCACCCTCCGACGTCGACAAGCCCAGCGATGGGCGGCCCGGTGGTCGACGGTCAGCGCCACGATCGATGGCGACGTCGGAGACGATCTCCGGACCCGCTTCGCCCTCTTCCACCTCCACGCTCTGGCCGACCACGACGAGGAGCTCGCCCTCGGCGCTCGGGGCCTCACCGGACCCGGCTACGGCGGCCACGTCTTCTGGGATGCAGACGTGTTCGTCCTGCCGGCGCTCGTCACCGTTGCCCCCAGCGCCGCTCGGGCAATGATCTCCTACCGGCTTCGCCGGCTTGGGGCGGCCCGCCGATTCGCGGCGGAGTCGGGAGCCTCGGGAGCTCGATACCCGTGGGAGAGCGCCGCATCCGGTACCGACGTCACGCCCCGATGGGCGACCGGGCTCGGCTCGGCGCCGATCGCGATACGCACCGGCGACCAGGAGCAGCACATCACCGCCGACGTGGCATGGGCGATCGAAACCTACCGACGGTGGACCGGCGACGACGCCGTACTGGACCAGGGTGGTGCGTCGTTGACCATCGGCGCCGCCCGCTACCTGGCGTCGCTCGTACGGGTCGACGAGTATGGCGCCGGCCATATCGACGGCGTCATCGGTCCCGACGAGTACCACGAGAGCGTCACCGACAACGCATTCACCAACCAGATGGTTCGATGGACGCTCCGATCGGCGCTGTCCCTCCTGGAACAGGGGTGGCACGAGCTCGCCTCGCCCGAGGAGCGGACGTGCTGGCAGTCGTTGGCGGACCGTCTGGTCGACGGCTACGACCCGACGACGGGTACGACCTTGCAGTTCGCCGGCTATGACGAGCTCGACCTCGTGCGGGCGGAGGCCCTCGCCGAGCCCCCGTTCGCCGGCGATCTGCTCCTCGGGTCGGAAGGGGTCGGGCGCTCGCAGCTGATCAAGCAAGCCGACGTCGTGATGCTCCACAACCTGATCCCGGAGGAACAACCCGACGGTTCGCTCGAACGCGACCTCACCTACTATCTGGAGCGAACGTGTCACGGCAGCTCGTTGTCGCCAGCCATCCATGCGGCGGTCCTGGCCCGTGCCGGGCGGCCCGACGAAGCCCTCCGCTGGTATCGGATCGCGCTCGCCATCGATCTCGACGATCTCACCGGCACCGGCGCCGGCGGTCTGCACTACGCCACGCTCGGTGGTGTGTGGCAGGCCCTGCTCGGCGGCTTTCTCGGCCTCCGAGCCACTGGGTGTGAGCTCATCGTCGATCCCGCCCTTCCCAGCCAGTGGAACCGCGTGGAGATTCGCTGCCGGTACCGGGGAACGTCGCTGTGGGTCGCGGCAACCCACGACAGGGTCGACGTGGCCTGCGGTGCCCCGGTCGTGTTCCGGGCGGGCGAAGGTGGGGACTCGCACGGACCGCAGACCGCACTGACGCTCGCCCGAACGCCCCGAGGGTGGGTGACGACATGACTCGGATCGTCGCGGCCGTGGACGAGGGACCGGTTTCGTCAGCGGTCGTCGAGGTCGCCGAAGCCCTCCAACCGGCGCTCGGGAGCCGGGTTGAGGTGCTCACGGTCGCACCAGACGACCCGGGCACGATCGATTCGTCGACGACCGCGGAAACGGTGCTGGAGGCAGCGACCGCGGGCGACGTAGCGGTTCTGGTGGTGGGTGCCCGGTCGTCGCCCGGTGGGCCCCGGCCGGTCGGGCACGTCACTCGGGCCGTGCTCGTCGAGAGCGAGGTCGTCGTCGCCGTCGTCCCTCCGGAGATCGATCGCAGCCGAGACCCGATCTCCGCCGTGCTGCTCCCACTCGAAGGTGGGGCTGCGCCCAACCGCCGAGTGACCGAGATCGTCGACGCGTTGGCCGCCGCAGGATCGACCATCGATCAGGTCCATGTGTTCGACCGCTCGACCGCTCCGCCGTTCTGGGATCGATGGCAGGACGAGCAACTCTACGCCGATCAGTTCAGCACGCGCTTTGCTCCACAGCCGACCGGAACCGAGCTCCGCAGCGGGAACGTGGCCCAGCAGATCCGGGAGGCGGCCGACGCCCACCGATCGACGCTCATCGTTCTGGAGTGGGGCCAACGGCTCGGCGGACACCGAGCGCCGGTGGTGCGCGACCTGTTGTGCAACTCTGCGGTACCGCTGCTCCTGGTACCGACCGACGACGAGGAAGGAGACGGCGATGCGTAGCACATCCGTCGATTCGATGACCGTCGAGCAGCTGCCCTTCGAGCAGTGTCCCCGCTGCGGAGACGATCGATTCTCGACAGACATCGTCGAAGGGACGGTCGTCTTCGGCTGCGTCGGTTGCGGGGAGACCTGGCGATACCTGCTCGGCTATCTCGTGCCGACCTCGGACGGCTCCGCCGGGAGCCCATGAGTCACAACTCGACGATGCCGCCGCCGCACCCAACCCGTGAGGTAGTTGACCCCGGCGTGGAGACCGATGGCGAAGAAGCCGTAGAACGAAGCGGCGAACAGCAGCGATGCGTCGAACACCGACTCCCCATCGATCTCTCTGACCGGGAACATGCCTCTGAACGGCTGCATCATCCGCTCGGTGGTCCGGTAGACCCATTCGACGAACGACGCCTCACTGCTCGCACCGGCGAGCAGCAGGAAGAAGCCGAGCGTCAGGACGGCGAAGGTCACGAGAACCACGACGTAGACGACGGTCACGAGGGCTCGCGCTCCGAGCACCATCAACTCGATCGTCCGATCGTCGATCAGCTCGGGCGGCGCGTCATCGAGCGACTCGATGGGCTCCGTTCCTCGCTCCGGGTACTGCTCACTGCGGCGAATCGTTCCGGCCACTGCTCGATCTCCCTGCATCGGTGGTTCGCCCACCGGATTCTCGTGACGGTCCACAACTCGATGATGCGTCTCCAGCGAGCGCAGCGTCAGGGCCGAACGTCCCCATGGCGGGTTGCACGTGACCTTGGACCCTGTCGCTCGGGTCGGTCCGTGGCGAAGACTCGATCGCATGCGGGCATCGACGACACGGCGCGCCGCCGGGACGACGCCCCCGGTCGAAAGCCTCGGGCTCGTCACGGACCTCTACGAGCTTCGGATGGCGGCCAGCTACCTGTCGAGGGGTATGACCGCGCCAGCCACCTTCAGTCTCTTCGCTCGACGGCTGCCCCCAGATCGACATTTTCTCGTCGCTGCCGGCCTCGACGACGCCCTCCGGGCGATCGAGCGGATCTCGTTCGACGACGAGGATCTCGCATGGCTCAGGGCGAACGGCTTCGAGCCGGATCAGGTCTCGTCCTTCGCTGACATCGCGTTCTCCGGCGATGTGTGGGCCGTGCCGGAGGGGACGATCGTCTTCCCGGGCGAGCCGCTCCTCGAGGTGACCGCGCCCCTACCGGTTGCGCAGCTGGTCGAGACCGTTGTGCTCAATCAGGTCACCTACCAGACCACGGTGGCGAGCAAGGCGGCCCGGTGCCGGCTCGCCGCCGACGGGATGGCCCAACTCGTCGACTTCTCGGCCCGTCGAACTCACGGAATCGAGGCCAGCCTCGCGGTCGCCCGGGCTGCTGCGATCGTCGGGTTCGACGGCACCAGCAACGTCGAGGCGGCCAGGCGGTTCGACCTGACTCCGATCGGCACCATGGCCCATTCGTATGTGGAGGCATTCGAAGACGAGCAGACCGCGTTCGCTGCGTTCGTCGAGGATTTCCCCGACCATGCGACGCTGCTCGTCGACACCTATGACACGCCGACCGGGATCGAGCGGGCGATCTCGACGATCGACCGGGCGATCGAGCCGAATGATCGTGCGGTGCGCTTCGGGGTACGGCTCGACAGCGGTGACCTCGAGCTGCTGGCCCGCGATGCGCGCCAGCGGTTGGACGACGCTGGTTATCCGGACGCCGTGATCGTGGCCAGCAGCAGCCTGGACGAACGAGAGATCGCACGATTGCTCAGGAGGGGGGTCCCGATCGACGTCTTCGGCGTCGGTACTCGCATGGGCGTCTCAGCCGACGCTCCCTCGCTCGACACGGCCTACAAGCTCGTCGCCTACGACGGGCGACCGGTGATGAAGCTCTCACCGGGTAAGGAGACACATCCTGGCCCGAAGCAGATCCATCGCGCCCCGAACTTCGCGAGGGACCGACTCGCCACACGCAACGAACCGACGACGCTCGGATCGATCGCCTTGCTCGAACCGGTGATGATCGGGGGTGAACGGGTCACGCCCGTGACCGCAGGCCCTGGCGATCAGGTGGCAGCAGCCCGAGCCCGGTTCGATCGTCAGCTCGCCTCGCTTCCCGAGCAGCTCCGCTCCCTCGGTCTCGCTGCGCCGTACCGGGTCGAGGTGACCCCTGCTCTCGCCGAGCTGACGGCACGGGTCAGGCGAACGATCACCGGCCGGCCGCGGTACCGATCGTGACGATCACCTGCCCTGGGCTGGCAGCGCTACCCCCTGACGGTCTCACCCTGCTCCGGGACGGTGATGAGGAGACCACCTCCGGACTGCCCGGACGACGTGTCCTGGGCCACGTTCAGGATCGGCCCCTTCGCGGCTCGACGGATCGGGTGCCCGACCTGTCCGCTGAACACGTAGAAGTCGCAGTCGACCAGCTCGGTCTGCCATGTCGAGCTCCACCCATGATCGGGGTCGGCCACCGGTAGCGCCATCTCCTCCGGAACGATGTAGTCCATGACGATCCATCCGCCCGACATGGCGGCGCTGAGAACCGTGTCCCAGCGGTGTTGGGTGGTGGCCCGCCCCACCAGCACCCCCTCGCCGTGGCTACCGATCGCCGGTTTGAGCACCAGATTCTCGCGGTTGTCACTCACCCAGGACACGAGGTCGGGGAGCACGCTCCCGTCGACACGGTGCGAGGGTCCGTCGCAAACCTCGGCGGTCCACGGGACCATCGTTCGAATCGCCGCTCGTTCCTGGGCTGAGAACAAGTGCTGCGACGCAGGGTCCCACAACACCTCGAACAGCCACTTCGATCCGAGGAGGCGACCCACCACGTCGGAGAGCACGACGAGTTCCTCGGGATCGGTCTGCGGGAGGGCGGCGAAGGGCATCCGATCGAGCCCTGCCGGATACAGCGGCCCGGTGTTCTTCCAGAGCAGGTCGATCGGATGCCCGTTCAGCAACCACATCCTCGACCCGTGCTCGAGGGAGCGGACATCGCCCAGGACCACCTTCATACCTGCGGCGTGACCCCAACGCCGAAACCACTCGGCGGCGAACGGGAGCTCGACGTCCTTGACCCGGTTTCCCGAGTCCCAGGCGATGCCGATCGAGGGCGCGGCCGGGGCGGTCCGGTAGGCCCGGTAGCGAAGGAGCAACCATCGCCAGAGCAGCTCGAGCGCGCTGGGCGGGATGGCCGGGACCCGCAGTCCGAGCTCGGCGGCAAGCTCACGCATGGCGGTGAAGCCGAGGTGGTTGAACAGCAGCCCCTCGACGTTGTTGAAATTGGCCTCGATCACCCGTGGTACGAACTCGTCGCCGTGTTGCACGAGGAACGTGTCATACCGACCCATGAGATCGGCTGCTCGAGGTGGTCTGCCGGCGTCGAGAAGGCGAACCATCTGCGGGTTGAGGAGCGAGGCCATCAGCCGATCTCGTTGGAGAGGAACGTCGAGCGAGCGAGCCAACGCCTTGTGGAGGGCGGCGGTGAGGTGGGGCAGGTGGACACGGGCCAGGCGTTGGGCCGAGGCCGGTGTTTCGTCGATCGTCAAGAAGACGGGGAGTCGGCGGCTGCCGAGGCGAAAGCCCGACGCCGCGAGCTTCGCCTCCCACACCGGCTGGTAGTCGCGTAGGAACTGCTCGCCCCCCAACCGGTCGATGCGAGCCTCGACAGGGATCAAGATCGATCCCGGTAGGTAGGGGTTGTCTCCAGACTCACAGCGACATCGTCCCGGTTCGACGCCTGACCTGGCGAGGGGCCAAGGTCCCGTTGCCGAGACGCTCGCCCACGATCGGGCCCGAGCAGGGACCTTGGCCTCTGCCCGGTGAACCGCCGCGAGGACGACGATGGACAACCGAGGTCCATCCGGAGCTCTGTCGCGATTGGAACCCCTACGAAAGGACTTGCCATGACCGATGTCGAAGTCAACGAAGCGTCTCCCGCCGTCCCCGCTGGCCCGCCATCGGGCTGGGACCCCTTCGCCGAGCTCGAAGCGTGGGCTCGACGGGTGGGCCATCGGCCCATGATGCGCTGGCCCGGTCTGCTCTCGCCGTTCGACGGCATCGACTTCACGCCGTTGGCCGACATCGAGGAGACCGACGCTGCCTGGACCATCGAGGTCGAGCTGCCAGGGGTCAAGAAGAAGGACGTCGACGTCGAGACCCACGGTCGCACGGTCGTCATCACCGGTGAGCGAAAGGAGAAGGAACGAACCGGCGTGCTGCGGCAACGGCGTCGAGTCACCGGAACGTTCCGGTACGAGGTGACCTTGGCCGGCGACTTCGACGCCGACGCCATCTCCGCCAAACTGGCCGACGGTGAGCTGACGTTCGCCGTGCCCAAGGCGGAGGAAGACCAGCCCCACAAGATCAAGATCGGCTGACGGGACTCCGGCGGCGATCGGCTCGAGTGGTCGGCCGATCGCTGCGGCGCTAGCCGGCCGGGCGCGGTCGCTCGAGCGTTGCGTCGACCCACGACCGGATCTGGTCCAGGGGGAGCGCACCGACCTGGCGCCCAACCTCGGCACCGCGGTCGAACAAGACCATCGTGGGAATGCCCTGCACACCGAGGCCGGCCGAGATGTGCGGGGCCTGGTCGACGTTGACCTTCACGATTCGCAGCGCCCCCGCTCGCTCTCGGCTGAGCTGGTCGAGCGCGGGGCCCACGAGACGGCACGGCCCGCACCACGGGGCCCAGAGGTCTACCACGACCGGCAGGGTCGACCGCTCGATGAGTAGGTCGAAGTCGGACGCCGTCGCTTCGGTCAGCCACGGCAGATCGGTGCTGCAGCCGGCGCACCGAGGCTTGCCCCGAGTCACGATCGGGACCCGATTGGTGCGGCCGCAGGCAGGACAGACGATCTCCTGTTTGGTCGTCACGACGCTGCCGGTGGCTCTCGATGGTCGATCGCAGCCCTCACGGTCCGATCTCGGCGAGCGGTGCAGCCAGCGTCGCCCAACGGCTCCTGAACACGAAGCCGGCTGTCGGGCCGACGACGAGGCTGAGCGCAACCGACCACAGCGCCTCGCTCGTCGTGAGCGGATCGCGTGGCGTCGACAGCCCGCTCGGTGGCAGCGTGGGTGTCACGATCGAGGCCGCACTCGGCTTCAGGTCGGGTTGTGGTGGACATGGCTTCACGATGGGCGAGCGACGGGAGCCTCGGGAGGGTCGAAGGTCCCGAGTGGGGGAGGCTGCGACCGAGTGGCTTGCCGGTCGGCGGGCGCGTTACTCGGACAGCGTGGCGACGAGGACGGCCTTGATCGTGTGGAGACGGTTCTCGGCCTGGTCGAACACGATGCTGGCCTCTGATTCGAAGACGTCGTTGGTGACTTCGATGCCGTCCGGCATGTCGAGGTGGTTCATCATCTCTCGTCCGACGACGGTGTTCGTGTCGTGGAACGCCGGGAGGCAGTGCATGAATCGCACGTCCGGGTTACCGGTGCGGGCCAGTGCGGCCCGATTGACCTGATATCGCTTCAGGAGCTCGGATCGCTCAAGCCAGACCTCCTTGGACTCGCCCATCGAGACCCAGACGTCGGTGTGGACGAAGTCGACGCCGTCGAGGCCCTGGTCGATCTGGTCGGTGAGGGTGACCGTGGCTCCGGTGGCCGCGGCGAGGTCGTTGGCGGCGGACACCACATCGTCGGCGGGCCACAGCGAACGAGGTCCGACGAGGCGCACGTCGCTTCCCAGGAGGGCGCCGGTGACCAGGAGACTGCGGGCCATGTTGCAACGACAGTCACCCATGAACGCGTAGCTGATCTCGGTCCAGTCTCGCTTCGCGTGCTCGTGCATGGTGAGCATGTCGGCCAGCATCTGGGTGGGATGCCACTCGTCGGTCAAGCCGTTGTAGACCGGCACGCCGGCATGGGCCGCCAGCTCCTCGATGTCGGCGTGGGCGCTGCCCCGGTACTCGATGGCGTCGAACATGCGACCGAGAACCCGGGCGGTGTCGGCGATCGATTCCTTGTGGCCGAGCTGGGACCCGGACGGGTCCAGATAGGTCACGTGTGCTCCCTGGTCATAGGCGGCCACCTCGAACGCTGCTCGGGTTCGGGTGGAGGTCTTCTCGAACACGAGGGCGATCTCCCGCCGGTCGAGCCGGCGAGTCTCGGTGCCTTCGCGCTTGGCTCGTTTCAGCTCACCGGACAGCGTCAAGAGGTAGCGGAACTCATCCGGGGTGAAATCGAGTTCCTTGAGGAAGTGACGGTTGGACAGGTCGATCACGACAGCTCCTCTCGAGCACAGGCAGTCAGTAGACGGGGTCCCGGTCGATGGGGCAGGTCATGCAGTGGCTTCCACCTCGTCCGCGGCCGAGCTCGAAGCCGGGGATGGTGATCACCTCGACACCGGCCTTGCGAAGCTTGGTGTTGGTGTAGGTGTTGCGGGCGTAGGCCACGACGACGCCCGGGGCGATGGCGACCAGGTTGTTCCCGTCGTCCCACTGCTCGCGCTCCACCTCGTAGGTGTCGCCGCCGGTGGTGATGACCTGCAGCTCACCGATGCCGAGTGCCTTGCCGATGGCGCCGGCGATGCCATCGTTGGACGGCTCGGTGACGATCTCTCCTGGTCCGTCGCCCGGTCGAAGCGACCAGACTCGGGCTTGATCAACGACCGCGGGAACGCGGTGGCCTTGTCGTGATCGACCAACGTGAAGACGGTGTCGAGATGCATGTAGCTGCGGGACTGGGGCAGGGCGACGGCCAGCACGGTGGTGACCGATCCACTGGCGAACAACCGTCTCGTCAAGAGCTCAACCGCCTGTGGCGAAGTCCGCTCGCCCATGCCGATCATCACGGTGGCCGCACCGAGCGTCATCACGTCGCCGCCCTCGATCGTCGATCGCCGCCAGCGCTCGTCGGTGCCCCCAATCCAGATCTCGGTCGGGCCGTTTTCGGTGAACCGGGGGTGGAACCGGTAGATGGCTTCCATGAACATGCTCTCGGTCAGGCGGGCGGGCTTGGCCATGGGGTTGAGCGTGACCCCTCCGAAGATCCAACTGGACGGGTCTCGTTGGAAGATGAAGTTGGGGACCGGTTGGCTGATGAGCGCGTCGGCCGATGCCGAGAGCGAGAGGAGATCGTCGCCGGCGAAGTAGCTGGGGGCGGCATCGAGGTCGTCCCTGGTCATCCCACCGATGAGGAACTCGGCCTGGTCGGCTGCCGTCTGCTCGTCGAGGAAGGCCCGCAGTTCAGGGGCGAGGCGCGGCCCGACCATCCGTTCGCCGACGGCCCGGTCGAGCACCCACCTCCGGGCGTCGGGTTGCTCGAGCGATGGGGGAGGGGATGTTGCTCGCCGGCCGGCGGGCCGACGGCACCGAGTTTCCGGTCGAGGTGTCGCTCAGCCCGATCGATCGAGCGGGCGAGCTCCGGGTGGTGGCCACCGTGCGAGACATCACCGACCGCCTCGCTCTCGACGCTCACGTTTACGCCGTCGTCGACACGATCGGCAACGCCACCGACGGGCTGTTTCTCTTTCCTGCCGACACGATGCAGTTCGAGTACGTGAACCGGGGCGCCGTGAACCAGCTCGGCTACACGAAGGCCGAGTTGTTGACGATGACGCCGATCCACATCAAGCCCGAGTTCACCCGTGCGAGCTTTCGCGACCTGCTGGACCCGCTCGTCGCCGGTCACGTCCCATCGATCACGTTCACCACGGTCCACCGGCGTCGAGACGGGACCGATGTCCCGGTCGAGGTCATACTCGACTACCCGGAACCGCTCCGAGCTGGTGGCCAGAGGTTCGTCGTCGCCCTCGTGCGCAACATCACGGAACGGGTCGCAGCGGAGGAGAGCCACCGCCGGGCGGCGGACGCCTTTCGTGCAGCATTCGACCGAGCGCCGGTGGCGGTTGCCATCTCGGTCGTCTCCGAGCACGACATCACGCTGACACAAGTCAATGCGGCGTTCGGCGAGCTCGTCGATCGCCCCGTCACTGAGCTACTCGGCCGTTCGGTCTCGGACCTGGTCGAGCCTGGCCAACAGGACATCGTCGACGCCGCCCGAACGGCGACTGTCAGCGGGAACGTCCGGGTCGGCTCGATCGAAACGGTGCTGCGACGACCGGACGGGACCGGAGTCCCGGTCTGGGTCCACGCCAAGATGCTGCAGACCGAACCGGGTCGGTCGCCATCGGTGCTGACCCACGTCGTCGACCTCTCCGAGCGGCGTCGCGCCGAAACCGAGCGAGAACAGGCGCGACGGTGGACGGAGAGCCTCGCCGAGATCCGGGCCGCAGTCCTCGACGAGCGTCCGCTCGACGAGATCTTGCGCGTCGTGTGCCAGCGAGCCCAGCTACTGGTAGACGCCAAGGGAGCGTTCGTGACCATGCTCGACGACGCTCGAAGGCGCCATCGGGTCGTGGCGGCCGATGGAGCCGAAACGCGCAGCGGCGTTCCGGACGACTTCGCCGTCGACGAGGCGGTCCGCCGGGTCCTCGAGGGCGAGGCGTTCCACGTCACGAACCTCGACGAAGCGCCCGAAGTGGATCCGGTCAACCGGACCGCGTTTCGAGCGCGGGATCAGTCTTCGATCAGCGGGCTGATGGTCCGCATCGCCTTCGGCGTCGAGGCGGTCGCCCTGTTGTTCGTCATCAGCGAGCGGGAGGCCGCCTTCACCGACGAGGTGGTCGCTCGCATCGAGGCGTTGGCAGCCGAAGCAGCCACTGCGATCGAGCTCGATCAGGCTCGAAGGCAGCGCACGGTTCTGGCCCTCGTCGAAGATCGGGAGCGGACAGCCCGCGACCTTCACGATCTCGTCATTCAACGCCTGTTCGCAACCGGCATCTCCGTGCAAGCGATCCTGCCCTCGATCGGCGACAACGAGGCTCGAGACAGACTCCAGTCGGTCGTCGGCGACCTCGACAAGGCGATCAGCGACCTCCGCTCGTCGATCTTCCACCTCGGGAGTGGCCGGCATCCGAATCAGGTCGCGGAGCGCCTTCAGGTGGTAACGCGAGACGCCGCGATGTCGCTCGGATTCGAGCCGACCATGCACGTCGCGGGTGATCCGTCGACGATCCCGGAATCTATCGTCGACGAGCTCGCCGCCGTCGCCACCGAAGCGCTCGCCAACGTCGCCCGTCACGCCGTGGCCACGGCTTGTTCGGCCGACGTGGTGATCGGCGACGGGCGAGTCGAGCTCACCGTCGCCGATGATGGGGTCGGGATCGAGGCGTCGCCGACGGCGGGCCTCGGACTCGGCAACTTGGCGAAGCGAGCAGAGCAGCTCGGCGGAAACTGCGTCGTCGAGCGGCGGCCGGACGGTGGGACTGCAGTCGTGTGGACCGTGCCGATCTGACCGCACCGTTGGTTCTTGCTACGGCTCGCCTCAGCGGTTGGGGTCGATCGGGGGCCGCTCGACCAGCACCGGGCACGAGGCGGCGCGGATGACGTCCATGGCCACGCTGCCGTGCAGCAGCCGCGACAACCCGGTCCGGCCGTGGGTCGCGAGGGCGATCATCGCAACATCGTTGCGCTCTGCGTAGTCGACGATCGCCCGGGCCGGGTCTCGGCCGTGGAGGGTGTCGTAGCCGACCGGGCCCCGGCCGACGATGTCTTCGATCGCTCGCGCCGTCTGTGCCACCGCGTTGCTCTCCGCGACTCGGGGAATCGTGGCCGGTACCTTCGACGTGTCGATCACCCCAACCACGAGCGGTTCGAGCCGAAGATCCTTGGCCCACTGGGCGGCGAACGGAACGACGGTGTCGGCGAACTCGGTCCCGTCGACACACACGAGCAGCTTGCCGCTCGGCCAATCGTCGCCGATCTCGTCGGCTGGTCCCATCAGGAGCATCGGCTGGCGCACATGCCGCAGGACATCCTCGGCGACGTTGGTGGCGAGGCCGGCCGATCGCCCCCGGGCCCAGGTGCTCATGACGATCAGCGTGTTGGGAACGGCATCGAACGAGCCGGCGATGTCCTCGCCGACCGAGTACGACAGTGAGCGGACCTCGACATCGCGTTTGCGGTGCATCCGGTCGGTCTGGCGTCGGACCGCTCCATCGAGGCCGAGGTACCGGTCGCCCCGACGCAGCAGCGTCGTCACGGTCATCGACGCGTCCCAACGGTCGGCCAGCCGCTCCGCAGCGTCGAGCGCAGCGTTGGCGGTGCTGGTGCCATCCAGGGGTATGAGTAGGCGATCGAACATCGCTGGCCCTCCTTCACCTCATCGGTTGATCAACCGTGGCTGCGGCTTCTGCGCGCGGTGGAGGCGCTGAACCGTTCGGCACGTCGATCTGGGTCCCGCATCGCGGGCAGATGACCACCGTCGCCGTCCGGTCGGTCGGTCGCTGCTTCGACGGTCGATATCGAGCGAGGGCAGGGACGACGAGCGTGAGTGCGGCGACCACGATGCTCTCCACCCCGATCGCCCGAATGACCCAGTCGGCGTCGATCTCCGCCCAGAGCGCGGCGATCGCCGACGCCACCAGCACCACCGTCGCTGCGTTGTGGATCATCCGCAGTGATTCGTAGTGCGGGCGCAGAGCAAGCAACCCGATCAAGCCGATCAGGGTGGCGCCCGCTGCGGACATGAGGAGCGAGGCGATCGTCTTTCCCCACCAGATCGAATCGAGCTCGGCCCACACGACCGCGATCAACAGCAGAAAGCCGGTCGCCGCCGAGATCGCCCCCACCGCCGGCGCCGGCCACCGGACCCGTCGACCGGCGGCGGGGCCGTTCACCAGGACGCCCAGCATGGCTCCCGACACGCAGAAGCTGGTAGCCAAGATCTTCTCCTGGGTCGGTCCGAAGTCGTTGGAGACCAGGGCCCAGATCCCGAGAACGGCGTTGATGGCCACCGAAGCGAGGAACGCAATGAGCCATCGTCGCCGCCACATCGGATCAGGCGACGGCCGGGAGGAGCAGATGGCCGAGAACTTGGGGTGGAGCTGAACGAACCACGGGTTCATGGTCGCCCACCACCGGGCCGACCGTCAGGGGCCAAGGTCCCGAGCTACCGATCTCGCGTCGGGCTCACCAGTCGGACGATCGATGGCACCCCAAGGAGGTGACCAAGGGCCCTGCTACCGGGCCCGGGATCGCTCCTACCGTCGGTGGGAAGTCGTTCAGCAGGAGCTGCCCCATGAACATCACCGAGACCGGCCACAGCACGGGTGGCCCCGCGCTGCAGGATGAGACGCCCGTCGCCGAGCTGGTCGTCGCGCTCGTGCCCGGCGGCCTCTACGACAAGGGAGCGGTGATCGCCGCCGGGCTGTGCGAGAGGTGGCACACCCGGCTGAAGCTCGTCCACGTCGGCTCCGACCAGGGCCCGTTGGAGGAAGCGGCGATGCGGGTTGCAGCCGCTCACCCCGGTGTGGAGGTCTCCACGATGGGCCTTGACGGACCGAGCATCGCCGGTTCGATAGCCGGACTGGCGGAGCCCGATCGGCTGCTGGTCGTCGAGACGACGCACGCCACAGGCTCGGGCACCGTCCGGTCCACCGCCGACGACATCCTCCGGTCCTATCCTGGCCCGGTCCTGCTGCTCGGTCCGGAGACCGACTCCGAGCACGTGTCGGGCGACGTGGTCATCGGGGTCGACGGCTCACCGCTCGCCGAGACCGCCATCGAGCCCGGCGCCGCACTGTCGAAGTCACTCGACGCGCCGCTGTGGATCGTGTCGGTCGTCCCAGCTGCGGTCTCGGAGCAGGTGCGAGCCCTCCGCGCCAGAGGCGAGCGGGTCTCGGAGAGCGGTTACGCGAGAAGCGTCGCCGAGAACCTCGTCGACGAGGGCACGAACGCGGGATGGGAGATAGTGAACGGTGACGATCCGGTGGAGGGCATCGTCGGGTTCGTTCGACAGCGGTCCGTTGGCTTCATCGTCGTCGGCACGCACGGCGAGTCCGGGTTCCAGCGGCTGGCCCTCGGCAGCGTGTGCATGGGCATCGTCGCCAAGTCGCCGGTACCCGTGCTCGCGATCAAGTCCAAGGAAGCAGCCCAGTTCGCGCTCACGGCCGGTCGCGCCGACCGCTGACCGCTACCGACACGACCGGGACCTTTGGCCCTTGGCGGCGTGATGGTCGCCAGCCGACACTCGAGACGTGGACGTCATGGACCAATCCCGAGATCGCCGGGCCGACGATGGTCCCGTTCTCCGGTGCCACGGTCTGACGAAGAGCTTCGGCGGTCGCCTGGTCGTCGACGACGTCGGCTTCACGATCGGGACCGGCGAGACCTACGGACTGCTCGGTCCCAACGGTGCGGGCAAGACGACCACGATCTCGATGATCTGCGGCCTGCTGCGACGCGACCGCGGCACGGTCACGGTCGTCGGCCACGACCTCGACCGATCACGTCGCGTCGTGCAGGCAGCCGTGGGGTACGTCCCTCAGGAGCTGGCCATCTATCCCGATCTGTCGGCGGCGGAGAACCTCCGCTTCTTTGGCCGCCTGCAGGGATTGCGGGGCAAGGAACTGGCCATTCGGACCGAGGAGGTCCTCGAGACCGTTGGGCTCGGCGACCGGGCCAACGATCGCACCGAGGAATTCTCGGGTGGGATGAAGCGCCGGCTGAACATCGGGATCGGGTTGCTCCACCAGCCGACGCTTCTCATCCTCGACGAGCCGACCGTGGGCGTCGACCCCCAGAGCCGCGATTCGATTCTCGCCAGCGTCGGCGAGCTGGGAGCGACGGGGATCGGCGTGCTGTACACCACGCACTACATGGAGGAGGCCGAGCGACTATGCGATCGTGTCGGCATCATCGACCACGGCCGGCTCGTGGCTGAGGGGACCCGCCGGGAGCTCGTCGATCTGATCGGCGAGCAGGACCATGTCCGCCTCGGCATCGAGGGCGGGGATGCGTCGGTGGCCGAGCGGTTGCTGGCCGTGCCGGGCGTGATCGCTGCCGTGCCCAGCGATCACAGCCTCGATCTCGGCATGACCGACGCGCACCACGCCCTGCCCGCGATTCTGGCCGCCGCCAACGACGCCGGCGCCCGTGTCCAGTCGGTCGAGGTGGTGGAACCCGACCTCGAGGAGGTCTTCCTCCACCTCACCGGCCGGGCCCTTCGGGACTGACCCGCTGCCCCGGACGGCAGCCGGTCGCCGGTGACCGATCACGCCACGACGGTGCGCCGGAGCGCGACCGCCCCTGCGGCCAGCAACACCAGCCCGTATCCCGACAGCACGGCGAGCTCGGTGCCGATCTGGTCGACGCCTCCGCCACGTTGCACGGTCTCGGTGAAGGCGTCGACCGCCCACGCGTGGGGCGTCACGTGGGCCACCGCCCGCAGCCCGTCGGGGAAGATCTCGAGGGGGACCATGCAGCCACCGAGGGCGGCGAGCGCCATGCCGAGCGAGATTCCGACAGCGGTCGCCTGATTCTCGTTGCTGACGAGCGCGCCGATGAACAGGGCGGCGGCGGTGGCGACGAGCGAGAAGGCGGCGACGATCAGCAGCGTCGCCGACCACGAGCCCCAGTCGAGTCCGAACAGCAGCGCCGTCGATCCGATGATGAAGGCGCTCTGGACGACCGCGATGCCGTATCGACCGAGCGCTTCACCGGCGACGATCTCCACGACCGATGCAGGCGTGGCGACCATGCGACGGGTCACGCCGAGGCGGCGGACTTGAATCAGCGCCGTCGCCGCGACCATCGAGATGAGGAAGACGAACAGGATCAGCTCCTGGGCGGCGACGAAGCCGACCGCGTCTGCGTCGACGAACCGCCTTCCCGTCGGGTCGACGGTCGTCACCTGCACGTCGGGGAGTGTCCGGTCGGTCGCCGCGACGACCGCCGCCGCCTCCTGTTCGTCGACGCCCGCCCGATCGACGACGAGCCGGGTGGCTCGAATCGCCGCGTTCTGCTCGGCGAGCACCGCTCGGACCAGCCCCTGGATCTCGAACCCGCCGCTGGTGGGGATCGTCACGTATCGAAGCTCGACGTTCGCCCCGGTCTGGAGGGCCTCTTCGTAGCCGGCTGGTACCACGACCAGTGCGGTGATGTCCTCCCGCTCGAGCTGGCCGGTGGCCTCCGCCAGGTCATCGAAGACCGTCGTGCTGGCACCGTCGATCGCTTCGAGCCCCTCGATGAGACGGTCGACGGCGGGCGTGCGGTCGGCCTCCACGTGGACCCCGATCCGAGGTGTCGCGCTGCCCACCGTCAGCCCGAGCACCACGATCAAGAGCAGGGGGAGGGCGAACACGAAGAACAGGTTCTCTCGGATCCGGACGAGGCGCCGGAGGCTGTTGGCGGCGATGACGAGAACGGTCATGGCCGCACCAGACCACGGCCAGCCGACACCAGTCCGACGCCGCCGACCACCACGATGAACCCGCTGAGCACGGCGAGCGTGGGGCCGAGCTCGGCGATGCTCGCACCGTAGGAGACGTCCCGGAAGCCGTCGAGGAGCCACCGGTGAGGCGACACGTAGCTGATCGTGGCCAGCAGGCCGGAGGCCCGGCTGATCTGAAAGAACGTTCCGCCGAGCAATCCGAGGACGAGGGCCGCGATCGAGGCGTAGGCCGACGCCTGCTCCGCTGTCCTCGCGAAAGCCGCCACCATGACCGCCACCGCGATCGCGGTCACGACACCGAAGACGATCAGGATCCCGACCGCCAGCGGGGATCCCCAACTGGCCCCCACGACGATCGTGGTGGCGACGGCGAGCACGACCATGGTGACCAGCCCGATCACGAGCGACGACACCATCTTGCCGACCAGGACCGCTGCCGGGGTGACCGGAGCCACGACGATTCGGCTGAGCGTGCCACCCTCTCGTTCCTCCATCAGGCTCAGGACGCCGAACTGCACGGTGAAGAACAGGAAGAACACCGACAGCGACACCGCGTAGTAGCTGGCGAGGTCGGATCCCCGTCCCTCGGCCTCGGTCGGGTCGAGCTCGATCGGCGGTGCGATCGCCAGCGCCTCGGCCGCGATCTCGTCGCCTTGCTCGGGGGCGACAGCGCCGCCGGCTGCGGTCAGCACCGAACCCGTAGCCACCGAGACGTAGTCGAGCTCGGCCGCAAACGCAGCGGCGATCGCATCGGCGACGTCGACGGCGACCGACGAGCCCGGATCGCCGACCACGGTGATCTCGGCGGTACCACCCTGCTCGATCGTTCGGGTGAATCCCGCCGGGACGACGAACCCGGCCGCGAGCTCGCCGTCGTCGACCAATTGTTCGAGGGCGGCTCGATCGTCGGCCACCGTCAGCTCGATGACTCGGTCACCGTCGAGGTCGGCCAGCGTCGCCAGGAAGCCAGCGGCGGCCGCGCCACCGTCGGCGTCGACGAACCCGAGCTCGAACGCAGCCGGTTCGTCGACGGCACCGAGCGTGCCGTTCAGGATGAACACCAGCGCCAAGGGTCCGACGATGCCCATGATGTACGCCGATCGGTCCCGGCTGCGCTGGACGATGTCCTTGGCAGCGATCGCGAGCACGGGACGAAGGACACGCATCCTCCCAAGTGTCCGGCCCGTCTGACCACCCGGCCAGGGCCGAAGGTCCTGGCCGGCCGGTCGAGTGCGTTCGAGCGCTCACTTCGGGACGTTGGCCCCTGTCGAGCTCGATCACGGATTGCGACGCTGGACCCACGAGATCGACAAGGGGGCTATCGATGAGAGCCATGCGAGTACTCGCCCTGGTCCTGGGGAGCCTCGGCGCTCTGGCGGCTGCGGCCATCCTGGTGGCGGGCGCCGCCCTCGGCGCCGCCCACCTCGCCCAACGAGGCGACAACTATCTCGACGTCACGCTCGATCGGCTGTCGACCGACACGTCGGCGATCACCGCCGAGCGGATCGATCTGCGCACCGAGCCCGGCGATCCCCAGTGGCTCATCGATGCACTGGAGACCGACGTGCGGCTCCGGGTCACCGCCGCCGACACGTCGACCCCGCTCTTCGTGGGCATCGCTCCCGAGGCGGACCTCGATCGCTACCTGGCCGGGGTCGCCCACGACGAGATCCGTGCTGTCGACGATCTCGAAGCGACCTACGACCGGCGCACGGGAACGAACGTCGTCTCGTCACCGGCCGACGAAGCCTTCTGGGAGGTGTCGACCACCGGCGTCGGAACCCAGGAACTGGAGTGGGAGGCCCGCTCCGGCCAGTGGGCCGTTGCGGTGATGAACGCCGACGGGTCGCCGGGGGTCGTCGCCGACGCCAATGTCGGCATCCGCTCCGCTGCGCTGCTTCCGGCCTCGATCGTCACCCTGGCCATCGGGGCGGTCGGACTGGCGCTCGCTGCGCTGCTCATCCTCTTCGGCGGGCTCGGCCTTCGGCCGACGGCTGCTGAGGCTGCCGCCCCCGCCCCGCTCGCCGGCTCCGAGCCCGACTCCGGCCCGTACCCGCTCACGGTCGAGGCCAGGCTCGACCCCGGCCTGTCACGCTGGATGTGGCTGGTGAAGTGGATCCTCGCCATCCCGCACCTCATCGTGTTGGCGCTGCTCTGGATCGCGTTCGTCGTCACGACGTTCATCGCCGGCATCGCCATCTTGATCACCGGTCGCTACCCCCGGGGCCTGTTCGATTTCAACGTCGGTGTGCTTCGCTGGGCCTGGCGGGTCTCCTACTACGCCTTCAGCGGCGGTCTCGGCACCGACCGGTACCCGCCGTTCACGCTGGCCCAGACGCCCGACTACCCAGCCACGCTCGACGCGGCATACCCCGATCAGATGAGCAGGCTCCTCGTGCTGGTCAAGTGGTGGTTGTTGGCGATACCGCACTACATCATCGTGGCGGTCATCGCCGGTGGCGGATTCCGGTGGGAGACCGCCGAGGGCGCATCCATCGCCTGGGGACCGAGCGGTGGCGGCCTGGTCGGCGTGCTCGCAATCGTGGCCGCGGTGATACTGCTGGTGACAGGCCGCTACCCGAGGGCGCTGTTCGATCTCATCATCGGCCTGAACCGGTGGGTCTACCGAGTGATCGCCTACGCCGCCCTCATGACCGACCGCTACCCGCCGTTCCGGCTCGATCAGGGCGGAGCGGAATCGAAGCCGCTGCCGGCACCGCCCGGTCCGGACAACCCGGCCGGCCAGGCGATCGGCCGAGACGTAGAGCCTCCGGAACGATCGGCCGAGCCCGCCCCGGCCGCGACCTCGGCCCGGTGACGGGGGCGCGAGTCCTGGACAGCGACGGCCTCGAGCTGCTCGTGGTCGGCCTGCGGGAACGTGGCTACGAGGTTTGGGGCCCGCAGGTCCGCGACGGCGTGATCGTCCACTCGACACTCGAAACCATCGAGGATCTCCCGCTGGGATGGACCGACGAGCAGGCCGGAGGCCGCTACCGACTCGTGCCTCGGAGCGACGGCGCTCGGTTCGGGTACGCGGTGGGCCCGCGATCGCTGAAAGAGGTGCTGCACGAGCCCCGCCAACGGGTGTGGGCGATCCGACGGGTCAACGGCGAGCTGGCCATCGAGATGGACGAACCCGAACCGGTGTCGCGGGCATTTCTCGGCGCCCGACCCTGCGAGGTGGCGGCTGTCTCGAAGCAGGACCGGATACTGGCCGATGGGCCCCATTCCGATCCGGCGTATAAGGCGAACCGGGAGGACCTCTTCATCGTCGCCGTCGACTGCGGCGATCCCGCTGCCACCTGCTTCTGCACGTCGCTGGGTACCGGTCCGAGCAGCGATTCAGGCTACGACGTCGCCCTCACCGAGCTCCCCTGCCCGGATCCCGATGCGCTCGATACGCGCTACGTGGCCCGAGCCGGGAGCGAGCGAGGTCGGCAGCTCTTGGCCGCGTTGCCGTCGTCGCCGGCGACGGCCGACGACCGTCGTTCGGTCGAACGGGTCGAGCAGCGGGCCGTCGATGCGATCGTGCGCAAGCTCGACACCGACCGGATCCGGGAGGTGATCTACGACAACCTGGAGAGCGGGCAATGGGCCGACATCGCCGAGCGATGCCTCGCCTGTGGCAACTGCACACTGGTGTGCCCGACCTGCTTCTGCACGAACCTCGAGGACGTGACCGACCTCAGCGGGGACACCACGACCCGGTGGCGGGTGTGGGACACCTGCTACAGCACCGAGTTCTCCCACCTCGGACCGGGGCCGGTGCGGGCATCGACCGCAGCGCGCTACCGGCAGTGGTTCATGCACAAGCTGGGGAGCTGGATCGACCAGTTCGGCGAGTCGGGTTGCGTGGGCTGTGGTCGATGCATCACCTGGTGCCCGGTCGGCATCGACCTGACCGCTGAGCTCGCCGCGATGCGGGCCGACGCCGGCGAGCTTCCATGAGCTCGTTGGATCCGCTGCTCGTGCCCCGACCCTTCCGTGTGGTCGAGAAGGTCGAGGAGGTCGCCGACATCACCAGCCTGCACGTCGTGCCCGTCGATGGCCAGCCGCTGCCCACGTTTCGTCCGGCCCAGGTTGGGATGCTCGGAGCCTTCGGCGTGGGCGAGGCTGCCATCTCCATCAGCTCAGCCGTCACCAACACCGACTACCACGCCTACACGATCCGCCGCGCCGGGCCGATCAGCGGCGCGCTGGTCGACACACCGGTCGGTGGCACGATCACCGTTCGAGGCCCGTTCGGTCGCCCGTGGCCCAGCGATCAGCTCACGACCGGGTCGCTCGTCATCGTCGGCGGGGGCCTCGGCATCGCCCCCCTCCGGGCCGCCATCCATGAAGCGGTCGACCGCGATCCGCCGCTCGACCGGGTGCTGATCGTCTACGGGGCGAAGCGACCCGACCTGCTGGTCTACCGCCGCGATCTCGACCGGTGGCGGGCGGCCGGCGCCGACGTGGCCCTCATCGTCGACGAAGGCGACGCCGACTGGACCGGCCGAGTCGGGGTGGTGCCGGATCTGCTCGACGATCATACGGGCGCCCTCGATTGGGACGACGTCACCGCCTTCGTGTGTGGACCGGACGTGATGATGCACTTCGCCGCCGCCGCCCTCGAGCGCCGAGGCGTGCCGAGCGAGCGGATCTGGCTGACGCTCGAGCGCAACATGCAATGCGGCAACGCCCTGTGCGGACACTGCCAGCTGGGTCCGTTCATCGTGTGCCGCGACGGACCGGTCGTCCGGTACGACCACATCGCCCGCTTCCATCGGGTGAGGGAACTGTGAGCGCAGTGAGCGGGGACGCCGACTCTTCGGCGGACCCGATGGGGTCTGGGGGCGCGAGCCCCCAGCAAGACTCTGTGAGCTCTGCAAGCAGGCCCACGCTGGCGGTGTGGAAGTTCGCTTCGTGCGATGGCTGCCAGCTGACGCTCCTCGACTGCGAGGAGGACCTGCTCGAGCTGGCCGGCCTGATCGACATCGCCTATTTTCCCGAGGCGTCGAGCGCGATGGTCGACGGTCCCTACGACGTGTCGCTCGTGGAGGGCTCGATCACGACTCCGGCCGACGCCGAGCGGATCCACGAGATTCGCCGACAATCCGAGACCCTGATCACGATCGGGGCGTGCGCCACCGCCGGCGGCATCCAAGCCCTCCGCAACGGCAACGACGTCGGTGAGTTCGTCGGCATCGTCTACGCCCGCCCCGACTACATCGCCACGCTGGAGACCTCGACGCCGATCGCCGACCACGTCGCCGTCGACTTCGAGCTGCGAGGCTGCCCGATCGACCGTCACCAGCTCCTGGAAACGATCGCCGCCCACCTCGCTCGCCGACCGGCCCGTATCCCCACCACCAGTGTCTGCATCGAGTGCAAGGCGAGGGGGAACCCCTGCATCATGGTGGCGGGCGGTACGCCGTGCCTCGGTCCGGTCACGATGGGAGGATGCGGGGCGATCTGTCCTGCGTTCGACCGCGGCTGCTACGGGTGTTTCGGACCGATGGAGCAGCCGAACACCGAGTCGTTGAGTCGCTGGTTCTCAGCGCTCGGGCTCGACGATCCAGCGATCGCTCGTCTCTTCCGGAGCTACAACGGGTGGGCCGAACCGTTCCGGACGGCGGCCGACGCCCACGAAACGGCTACCCAGGGGGGAGACGGGCACGATGGCTGACGAGAACATCCGACTGCACGTCCCGGTACTGGCCCGGGTCGAAGGCGAGGGCGCGATGCACGTCGAGGTGACGAACGGCGACGTGACCGACCTCCGGCTCGAGATCTACGAGCCGCCACGGTTCTTCGAGGCGTTCCTCCGTGGTCGAGCGTGGACCGAGCCGGTCGACATCACCGCTCGCATCTGCGGGATCTGCCCCGTCGCCTACCAGATGTCGGCCTGCCACGCCCTGGAAGCCGTGTCCGGTGTGACCGTTGACGAGCGGGTGGGTCGGCTCCGGCGCCTCCTGTACTGCGGCGAGTGGATCGCCAGCCATGTCCTCCACATCGGGTTCCTCCACGCCCCCGACTTCCTCGGCGTCGACAGCGGACTCGACCTGGCGAGAGACAACCCGGCGATGGTCGAGGGCCTGCTCCGGCTCAAACGGACCGGGAACCGGATCATGGAGGTGATCGGCGGGCGGGCTATCCATCCGATCAATGTGCGCCTCGGCGGTTTCCACCGAGCGCCGTCCCCCGCCGAGCTGGCCGAGCTCGTCCCGCCGCTGGACGAAGCCCACGACTTCTGCATCGAGCTCGTTCGATGGACCGCCGGGTTCGACTTCCCCGACCTCGACGTCGACTACGAGTTCGTGTCGCTCCGACACCCCAGCGAGTATCCATTCGACGAGGGCCGCCTGGTCTCGAACCGAGGTCTCGACATCGAGCCGGCCGACCTCGAGGCCCACATCGTCGAAGACCACGTGCCGCACTCCACCGCACTGCACGGGCGGCTTCGCCAGCGCGGCTGGTTCCACGTCGGCCCGATGGCCCGCTACGCCAACAACCAGGACCTGCTGCCGTCGGTCGTTCGGGATCTGGCGGCCGATGTGGGCCTCGGACCGGTGGTGACGAACCCCTTCCGCAGCATCGTCGTCCGCTGCCTGGAGGTCCTGTTCGCCGTCGATGAGGCCCGCCGCCTCATCGACGCCTATCGGGTGCCGGTCCCGGCTCACATCGAGGTGCCGGCCAACGCTGGCGAGGGAGCGGCGATCACCGAGGCGCCCCGCGGAATCCTCTACCACCGCTACCGGACAGACGCCGACGGCACGATCACCGAGGCACAGATCATTCCGCCGACATCGCTGAACCTGCCCACGATCGAGACCGACCTGCGGCGGTTCGTCGCCGCCAACCTCGACCTCGACCACGCCGAGCTCGAGGCTCGGTGCGAGCAGACGATCCGGAACTACGACCCGTGCATCTCCTGTGCCACCCACTTCCTCGACCTGACCATCGAGCACCGGAGGCCCGGTTGACCCCTCACCCCAGCAAGCTCTTGCACACGGCGGCCCGGCAACTCTTCGAGTTGCTTCGGGCAGCTGGTGCCAGGCACAGCGTGCGGTAGTGGTCGTCCCTCCCTGTCCGAAGCCGCTGGTGGTGGGCGTTGGGAACCGTGACCGGGGTGACGACGGAGTCGGCCCGGCGGCCGTCGACGCCTTCGAGGACGCCCTCGCCGACCATCCCGTCGGCGACGGGATCGAGACCCGGGTGCTCGCCGGTGATCTCTCCGACCTCGTGGTCCTGTGGGGTGCCGATCGGGACGTGATCGTCATCGACGCCGCTGTCGACCATCGACCGCCGGGATCGGTCACCGTGCTCGACGCCCTCGCCAATCCGCTCCCGCACGGGCGGCGGCCGGTCTCGAGTCACGAGTTCGGGCTGGCGGCAGCCGTCGAGCTGGCCCGCTGCCTCGACCGGCTTCCCGGGTCCCTCACCCTGATCGCCGTGTCGATCGACGAGACCGATCTCGCCGGACCGCTGAGCGGCGAGGTCGCCGCTGCCATCGATGTCGTCGTCGGCCGGATCTTCGACGCGATCGGCCACCTCGATCCGCCCTGATCACGCAGCTGCGACCGCGAGCAGCTGAACGACGGCGTAGACCGCGAGCAGCTGGCCGGCGACAGCCCGGCCGTACCGATCGGCTCGAGCCACGACCGCGGTCGCCGCCAGGACGCCGACCGCGGCCAGCAGCGTGCCCGTCGACGCCGCCGACGTGACGGCGACCGGGAAGAGCGCGGGTCCGATCCCGATCGAGAGCGTGGTGTCGACGAACGACGAGCCGAAGATGTCACCGACGGCCATCGCGGAGGCACCTCGGCGAATGGCCGTCCAATCGACGAACAGCTCGGGGAGCGACGTGCCGATCGCGAGGGCGATGAAGCTGGCGACGAACTCCGGCACCCCGAGCGCCTCGGTGATGCGGAGAAACGATTCGATCACCCCGACCGCGAACAGCCCGACGACGGCGAGCCAACCGATCGTGACCGCGAGATCGGCGCCGAGCGTCCGATCCCCATCACGGCGCAAGATCTCGCGGGGACGGAGCTCTCCTCGGCCGAGGAGCGCGGTCCCCCCGAGCCAGAGCGATGCGAAGATCAGCCCGTCGAGCCGGCTCAGCTGTCCGTCGTCGACGAGGACTCGGGCGGTGACTGCGGCGAACACGGTGGCGGCACCGACGGCGAGCACGAACGAGCGGTTGGCCGTGATCGCACCACCCGCCAGGCAGAGCAGACCGAGGGTCAGGGTGACCTGGGTCATGGCCGATCCCATCGAGTCGCCGACGTTCACGTCGCCATGGCCCCCGGCGGAGCTGACGATCGAGTTGGCGATCTCCGGGAGATCGGTGCCGATCGCCAGGACGGTGAGACCGACGAGCGCCGGTGAGATCTTCAGCATCTCGGCCACCCGCAGCGCCGACCCGACGGCCTGTCGGCTGGCAGCTGATGCCCCGGCCACCGAGACGAGCAGCAGCACCACCCACGCGGCGATCACCACCAGCTCCAAGTCACGGCTTCATTCGAACACGGCGCTCCACGGTCATGAAGGGACCATCGACTCTGACCGGGTTGGCCTCGGCAGCAATGGTGGAGGAGGCCTGAACCGGGGCGAGACGGCACTTCTCACCCCAGCGACATCAGCCGATCACCGCCGGAGGGGTTGCGGAGCGCGGCCCAGGCCGCAACGCTGGCGACGTGGCCGAACACGTGTCGAGCGGAGTTTCCTGGACTGAGGCGCTCTGGCAGTCCGTGTTGGCCACCGCCGCCGATCCGATCGTCGTGATCGACGAGCAGGGAACGATCCAGGTGGTCAACCCGGCCACGTCGGCGTTGTTCGGCTACGACGAGGACGACCTCGTCGGTTCCAACGTGAGCGTGCTCATGCCCGAGCCGTATCGCAGCGAGCACGACCACTACATTCAGCGCTACCTCCAAACCGGCGAAGGTCGAATCATCGGCATCGGGCGGGAGGTCGAGGCCCGCAGAGCTGACGGTTCGACGTTTCCCATCGCGCTGGCGGTGAGCGAGGTCATCACCACCAAGGGCCGACTGTTCACCGGCATCGTGCACGATCTGACGAGGCGTCAGGACGCAGAGGACGAGCTTCGACAGGCCAACGAGCAACTCGAGGCGAGGGTCGCGGCCCGCACGGCCGAACTGGAGCGCTCGATGGGGGAGCTCGCTCGTTCCAACCGCGACCTCGAACAGTTCGCGTACATCGCCTCCCACGATCTCCAGACCCCCCTGCGCAACGTGCGCCAGGGTCTCGAGTTGCTCGACGATCATCTCGAGTCCACGGTCGGCGCCGGCTTCGACGACGAAGCGGTCGAACTGCGCGACCTCACCATCGCCGCCGTCGCGAACATGGAGGACCTGATCCGCGGTCTACTCGAGTTCTCGCGGGTGCAGCGCACCGCTCGGCCGACTTCGGCGGTCGATCTCAACGTCGTCACCCAGGATGTGCTTCGTCAGCTGCAGGTCGAGATCGACGAGGCCGGGATCTCGATCGTCGCCGACGACCTCCCGACGGTCACCGGCGATGAGATCCAGCTTCGCCAGCTCTTCCAGAACCTCGTTCAGAACGCCATCAAGTACCGGGCCGAGGCTCGCAACCCAGAGATACGGATCGGGGCTACGCCATCGGAACGGGGCTGGGTCATCGCGGTGACCGACAACGGGATCGGGGTCGACGTCGGCCAGCACGAGCGGATCTTCGAGCTCTTCCGTCGAGGCCACCCCGGCTACGAGGGTGTCGGTATCGGGTTGGCGCTCTGCCAGCGAATCGTCGAGCGGCACGGGGGCACGATCTGGGTGGACTCCGAGCCGGATCACGGCGCGACCTTCACCTTCACCCTCCCGATCGAGAAGGTCGGTGACGATGGCTGAACGGCCGAGCGCGGGTGGTGACCTCCGTGTGCTGCTGGTGGAGGACAACCCGATCGACGTGAAGGCCACGCTCCGGGCGGCCGGCGAAGCTGGGATCAGCGCCAAGATCGACGTGGTCGGCGACGGTGAAACCGCACTCCGTGACCTGCATCAGGATGGCGCTGCTGGTCGACGGCCCGATCTGATACTCCTCGATCTCGACCTGCCTGGTAAGCACGGTCTCCAGGTGCTGGAGGAGATCAAGGCGGCCCCCGCGCTCCGAACGATTCCGATCGTGATCTTGACCACGTCCGCTGACGACAGCGAGATCGTCGACGCCTACGAGCTCGGTGCCAGCGCCTACGTGGTGAAGCCGGTCGGGCTACGAGCATGGTCCGAGGTGGCGGCGAGCATCGGTGGCTTCTGGCTCGACGTCGTCACGTACTCACCGTCGTGACATGATCGGCCCATTGGTCCTGGATCGGGCGGCGGCGCCCGGCTCACGTGGCGGGCCCTGGTCGGTCCGGCTGCGTGATGGTGGACGGCTGTGTTGGCCTCCTGCGATCGACTGCCGCCGTACGCCGGACGGCGGCCACGAGCTCGTCGAGCCGGCGTACCTCCTTGTAGACGACGATGCTGACGCCGGCTCGGCGTAGCTCGACGGCAGGCAGTTGCGGGACCGTCGTCGCGTACAGGACAACGGCTGGCCCCTCGTCGTCGGGCGGGAGCTTCGGAGCCGGCAGCCGATCGATGACGACGACGTCGGGCCGATCGCGTTCGATGGTCGCGCTGGCCACGGCGAGGTCGGGGAAGGCGCCCACGACGTCGATGTCTCCCGAGTCCTCGAGATAGGCGGCGACGAGATCGCGGGCGCCGTTCGACGCCTCGATGAGCACGACCGCTGGGAGGTTGCGTTGCGGCATTGGTACGACTCGTGGGACTAGGGAAGCCCCTCGAGCTTCGATCGTTCGCGGCGAGGGATCCAGGGTCGAAGGTCCCGGTACGTTGGAGGATCAGCTGCGCAGCGACCTCGCGCCCGAAACGGCCATGATCTAGGATCTGGCTACGATGGCTGACGACGACCCGATCCGGGTCCTCCTGCTCGACGATCACGAGTTGGTCCGGCGCGGCCTCGTCGACCTTCTCGGCGAGCTCCCCGACATCGAGGTGGTGGCCGAAGCGGGATCGGCAGCCGAGGCGTTGGCCGCAGTAGCCACGAGCCACCCGGACGTTGCGGTGCTCGACGTGCGTCTCGGCGACGGGAACGGCATCGAGGTCTGCCGCGAGATCCGCTCGGCTCACCCCGATGTTGCGTGTCTCATGCTGACCTCCTTCGCCGACGACCATGCGGTCATTGACGCCGCGATGGCGGGCGCCGCCGGCTACGTCCTCAAGCAGATCGACGGCAACGAGCTCGTGGAGGCGATCAGGAAGGTCGCAGGAGGGGCCCAGCTGCTCGATCGAGCGGAGGTCAGGATGCGGCTGCAGCGGCTGAAGGACAGCGACGAGGGCGTCCTGATGTCGCTCACCCCGCAGGAGCACAGGATCTTCGAGCTCATCGGTGACGGCCGGTCCAATCGACAGATCGCCGATGAGATGTTCCTCGCCGAGAAGACCGTGAAGAACTACGTCTCCAACCTCTTCGCCAAGCTCGGGATCGCTCGCCGCACCGAGGCCGCAGCTCTGGCCGCCCGTCTCGACGAGCGGGAGAAGCGGCGGTTCCAGTAGCCGGGCGAGCGGCTTGAGCACAGCGGGGCGGTCGAGAAAGTGACGTAGGACCCTCCCTGGAACGGCTCGTTCGTTCGATCCTGCCCGGTATGACCGGTTCCGAGAACGAGCAGCAGCCGTCGGTCGGCCGGGTCGGCGTCGGCGTCGACGTCGATGTCGACGTCGATGTCGATGTCGCCGGTGCCTCGCCCATCCGCTGGTTCGACGAGATCACCCTCGACGACGTGGGCACGGTCGGCGGGAAGAACGCGTCGCTGGGCGAGATGTACCAGCAGCTCAGCGAGGCGGGTGTTCAGGTGCCGAACGGCTTCGCCACCACCGCTGACTCGTTTCGCCGCTTCCTGGAGGACAACGATCTCGTTGCGTCCATCGAGGCCGAGCTCAGCCGCTGGGATGGCGACGATGTCGATGAGCTCGCCCTCCGGGCCAGGCGGGTGCGAACGATGATCCGCAACGGGGAGCTCGGGACGGAGCTGACCGCGGCGATCGGTGCCGCCTACCGGCAGCTCTCGGCCGATGCCGGGGTGGATGAGGTGGAGGTGGCCGTCCGCTCGAGCGCGACCGCCGAGGACCTTCCGGAGGCCTCCTTTGCCGGACAGCAGGAATCCTTCCTGATGGTCAACGGTGAAGCTGCGGTGGTCGAGACCGTTCGCGCCTGCTTCGCCAGCCTCTACAACGCCAGGGCCGTCAGCTACCGCCGCCACCTCGGCATCGACGAGACCGACATCGCGCTGTCGGCTGGGATCCAGCGCATGGTCCGGGCCGACGAGGCGTCGAGTGGGGTGATCTTCACCCTCGACACCGACTCCGGCCACCGGGGCGTCGTGTACGTGACCGCGGCCTGGGGCCTGGGCGAGAACATCGTGCAGGGTCGGGTGATCCCGGACGGCTTCCACGTTCACAAGGCGTGCCTGGCCGCCGGGTTCGCTCCGATCGTGGGCCGGGCGCTCGGCGCAAAGGAGCTCCGCATGTACTTCGACGAGCAGGCTGGGCGGCTTCGCAACGAGCGGACCACGCCCGAAGACCGGGCTCGCTATTCGCTCGACGACGACGAGGTCCTGCAGCTGGCCCGGTGGGCCGTCGCGATCGAGCAGCACTACTCGGGGATCCGAGGGATCGAGACCCCGATGGACATCGAATGGGCCAAGGACGGTCGGACCGGTGAGCTCTTCGTCGTCCAAGCCCGCCCGGAGACCGTGCACAGCCAACGATCCATGACAGCAGCTGTGCAGCTCCACCATCTGCGTGAGCGGGGACCGGTGCTCGGAACCGGACTCGCGGTCGGTGATCGGGTTGCAGCCGGCCGGACCAGGGTCGTCGTCGATCCGGCCGACATGGGAGAGCTGGAGCCGGGTGAGGTCCTGGTGGCCGACACGACCGACCCGGACTGGGAGCCCGTGATGAAACGGGCCTCGGCCCTCGTGACCGAGCGCGGCGGTCGAACGTCGCACGCGGCGATCGTCGCTCGTGAGCTCGGCATCCCGGCGGTGGTCGGTGTCGCCAACGCCACCGAGGTCCTCGGCGCAGCAACCGAGGTGACCGTCAGCTGCGCGGAGGGAACGACCGGCTACGTCTACCAGGGGCGCTTGCCGTTCGATGTCGAAGAGGTCGACATCGACGAGCTGCCGACCCTCGAGACCGACGTGATGGTGAACCTCGGCGACCCGGGCCTCGCTTACCAGGTCGCCCGGCTACCGACCGCCGGCGTCGGCCTGGCCCGCATGGAGTTCATCGTTGCCAGCCACGTCGGGGTCCATCCGATGGCGCTCCTACGGCCCGACGAACTCGACGCCGACACCCGAGCGGAGGTGAGGCGCCTCACCCGCAACTACGACCGCCCCGCCGACTACTTCGTCGATCGACTTGCGCAGGGCGTCGGCACGTTGGGGGCAGCGTTCTGGCCGCGGCCGGTCATCCTCCGTTTCAGCGACTTCAAGACCAACGAGTACGCCGGTCTGCTGGGCGGCGAGGCCTTCGAACCGGTCGAGGAGAATCCGATGCTCGGTTGGCGAGGCGCGAGCCGGTACTACCATCCGCGATACCGGCCGGGGTTCGAGCTGGAGCTGGCCGCGGTTCGCCGGGTCCGCGAGACGTTCGGTCTGACGAACCTCGAGGTGATGGTTCCCTTCTGTCGAACCCCAGCCGAGGGTCGGAAGGTGATCGACGTGCTGGCCGACAACGGTCTCGCTCCCGGCGGCGACGATCTGATGGTGTACGTCATGGCCGAGATCCCCGCCAATGTGCTCCTCGCCGACGAGTTCGCGGAGTTGTTCGACGGCTTCTCGATCGGTTCGAACGACCTGACCCAGCTCACGCTCGGCGTCGACCGCGACTCGGAGATGATCGCCGATCTCTTCGACGAGCGGGATCCGGCTGTTGAGCTGTCGTTGTCGAGGGTGATCGAGGCGGCCAAGCGACATGGACGACGGATCGGAATCTGCGGACAGGCGCCCTCCGACGATCCCGATCTCGTTCGCTTCCTCGTCGATCGAGGCATCGACTCGATCAGCGTCACCCCCGACGCCGTTCCGGCCACCATCGCCACGGTGGCGGAGGTCGAGGCGGGTCTCGCAGGATGAGCGGCGGTGGACCACCGTCGATCGTGGTAGCGGTCGATCCGCCTGACTCCGTCCCCGACTCGCTGGCCCTCGACACCCTGGCGCTCGCCACGGGTTGGCCGGTGGTCCTGGTCAACGCGATGGCCAATGGGACCGACCGGCATGGACTCGAGCGGGTGGAGCGCGAGCTGGCTGGAGCCGCGTCCCGCTTCCGCCAGCGGGGCATCGAGGCTGAAGCCAGGGCCGTGATCGGCCCACCGGTCGACGTGATCGTTTCCGCCGCTGAAGCCTCACGGGCGGGCTACATCGTCGTGGTAGGTCGCCGACACCATGTCGATGGCCGGGTGTCGTTGGGTAGTGTGACCTCGACACTGTTGAAGGTCGTCGACCGTCCTGTGCTGGTGCTTCCGGCAGGGCCCGGACCCGACCAGCCGGGCTTCACGGCCGCGATCGAGCGCCTGATCGAGTTGCTCGACCGTCTTCCGGACGACGACAGCGGCAGCGGGGAGAATCGGGCGGAGCTTCGTCGAGCGGTCGCCGCCCAGCTACCCCCGTCCTCGTCGGAGGCCGATCGGCGGCGCTTGAACCGGCGCTTGCTGGACCACCTCCACCGCTTCGAAACGGAGCACCCGTCCCTCACGCAGGCCATCAACGACGTGGCCTACTTCCTGAGTGGTATGGGGATCTGAGCCAACGCCATCACGAGGTGGTTGGCTTCGTCGGTCCGGCCCCGATCCTGCTGATCGGCGAACGAGACGAAACCGAGGTCGACCGGCCTGAGGCGTTTGAAGACCCGATCAGGGGTGAAGAGCACCTGCGAGATGTGGGTTTCGAGCACGCCGACCTGGCCGATGGATCTACCATGCCCACATCGTGATCGGCCGGCTTCCCCACCAACAGCGGCGAAGGACACATCTCGGAACGTGGGGGACGTTGGGCCCTAGCCGCCGAGCGCCGACCAAGTGACGATGAGAGCCATGGATCGGGTGGACACGGCAGCACCCGCCCTGCGCCGGCGGCTCGGTCCGATCCTGCTCACCCTGTATGGCGTCGGCGTCATGGTCGGGGCCGGAATCTATGTCCTGGTCGGCACGGTGGCCGGCGAGGCCGGTGTTCTCGCCCCCGCTGCATTCCTCATCGCCGGTGCCATCGCGGCACCCACCGCGCTGACCTACGCCGAGCTGTCGGTCCGCATCCCGGAGAGCGCCGGCGAGGCCGCCTATGTCCGTGACGCGTCGCGATCGCGTCAGCTGTCGACCCTGGTCGGGCTGGCGATCGTCGTGGTAGGGGTCACGTCGGCGGCGGCGGTGCTCCGCGGCGGTGTCGGCTATCTCACCGCGCTCGTCGACTTCGGGACTGCCGAGCTGACCGTGGCCGTGGCCGTTGTCTTGGTTGCCGTCGCCGTCTGGGGAGTACTGGAGTCGCTGGCCGTCGCTGCTCTGTTCACCGTCGTGGAGGTCGTCGGGTTGGCGTTGGTGATCCGGGCCGGAGCGACCGTTGCCCCTTCGACCGCCTGGGAGGCTGGTCCGCCGGACATCGTTCCGTGGGCTGGCATCGGGCTCGCTACCGTCTTCGCGTTCTTCGCCTTCATCGGTTTCGAGGACATCGTCAACCTCGCCGAAGAGGTGAAGCGGCCCAGCCGAACCCTCCCGATCGCGATCCTCGTTTCGTTGGTCGTGACCTCGCTGCTGTACGGCGCAGTCTCGATCGCCGCAGTGCGCGCGGTCGATGTCGAGCTCCTCGCCGCGAGCGATCGTCCTCTCGCCCTGGTCTTCGAGGCCGGCGGCGGTTCCGCGAGAATGCTGGATGCCATCGCCGTGGCCGCTGCACTGAACGGCGCCCTGGCCCAAATCGTGATGGCGTCGCGGGTGCTGTTCGGACTGGGTCGTCAGGAGCGGTCGCTGTCGTTCTTCCATCGAACCGACCGACGCCTCGGGACACCGGTCGCCGCCACTCTCAGCGTCGGCACCGTAGTGCTGATCGGCGCCCTCGTCTTCGATGTCGCGGCGCTGGCGGAGATCACGTCGAGCATTCTGCTGGCTGTCTTCTGCGTGATGAACGTCTCGCTGCTCGTGATCAAGCGCAGAGGTGCTCATGCCGACTTCACCGTACCCACGTGGGTTCCCGCGCTCGGGTTCGTTGGATCCCTGGCGGCGCTGATCGTCGCGATTGTCACCGCGTGACGTGGAGGAGGGGCGTGCTCGCCGGTCGGACCCCGCGATCGGGCGCGCCGGCCTGGCCCCGTATCGGGGGTTCCCTCAACCTCGATCGGCGGCGCCGGTTCGCGGTGCGGTGACGATGAGCACCGGGCAGGGAGCGGTCGCTCCCAAACCGGCCGCGATGCTCGCCATCGAGTGGCGGCTGGCGTCGGCGCGTTCACGTCGTGCGGTGACCAGGAACGAGGCGCGCAGGCGACCGGCGATGTTGCGCAACGCGGTGACGGGGTCGTTGTGCTGAACGACCTCCCACTCGACCTCCGCCTCCCCATCGGTCCGCTCGGCGAGATCCACGAGATACCGCTCGGCAATCGACTGGGGTGTCCGGTCCCCGTTCTCTGGATCGTGCACCACTCGGGCGAGAACGAGCCGGTTGCCCGTGGCCCTGGCCAATTCTCGGGCCGCCTCGACGCCCGATTCGGCTGGGGGCGAGCCATCGACGCCGACCACGACAGGACCGCGGAGGACGGCTCCTCGCCCCGTTCCTCGTGCGGCTCTCGGCCCGATCAGCAGTACCGGCCCGGCCATGGCGTCGAGGACGGTCGTTGCGACCGATCCCTTGATCCGCCAGGCGTCGATATGCGAGCTCGACATGAGGGTCAGATCGCACGGTCCGATGTAGCCGACGATGGCCGAGCCCGGATCGTCACCCCGAAGGCTGGCGACGCCGATCGGTAGGTCTCCGTGCGATGCGCGGATTCGCGCCGTGATCTCCTCCAGTCGGGGATCGGCGAGACTCCCCGTAGGCGTCACACGTACGAGTTGAACGCCCACACCCCAGGTGTCTGCCAACGTGGCCGCGAGCGCAACCGTCTGCTCGTCGTCGTCGCGGGTGTCGACGGGAACGACGAGCCGCTCGATCGTGTTGCCGCGATCGAGAGCGGGTGCAGTTGGCGTGCTGTCGGGCTGGGGCATGGGCATGTCTCCCGTCACCTCGGTCATGGAAGTCCGCCACGACCGAGGCCGGCAGAGGCCAACGTCCCGATCCTGGTCGCCTCTGAACGAGCAGATGCCTCCTGCGCCGAACCCGGACCCCTCAGCGACGATGTCGGTGGGTGCGAAGCCGAACGATGACCTTCCGGATCTCCTCGGCGAGGAGCACGGTGGTTGCCAGAGCGGCGCAGATCGACCAGCGACTCCAATCGAGTGGTCGAGTGGCGAACGCCTCGCTCATGAAGGGCACGTGGACGACCACGACCTGGAGGGTCAGCGTGGTGGCCGCCGCCAGCCAGAGCAGCCGGTTCTCGAACGGTCGGACGAACGCGCTGACGATTGCGGAGCGAGCGTTGAAGGCGTTGAAGATCTGGGCGAGCACGATGGTGGTGAAGACCATGGTTCGTGCGGTGGCGATGTCGTCTGAGCCCTCGACGAGTCCACCGGGCAGGCCGATGTCGAGCGCCAGGAGACCGGCCGCGGCGCTGACGACGCCGATGAGCGCGATGGTGCCGACCATCGACCGATCCACGATCCGTTCGTCGAGCTGGCGGACCGGGCGCGCCATGACGTCCTCGACCGCCGGATCGACCCCGAGCGCCAGCGCCAGCGAACTGTCGGTGAGCAGATTGATCCACAGGATCTGCGTGGCGAGGAGCGGCACGTTCAACTCGTCGGTTCCACCGGTGAGCCCGAGTTGGCTTGCCGCCAGCACACCGACGAAGACCACCAGCACCTCGCCCGCATTCGACGCCAGCAGGTAGCGGACGGTCTTGCGGATGTCGTCGAAGATCTCGCGCCCTTCACGAACGGCGCTGAGGATGGTGGCGAAATTGTCATCGGCCAGGATCATGTTCGAGGCGTCCTTCGACACCTCGGTCCCGTTGATCCCCATCGCAACGCCGATGTCGGCCTGCTTCAGCGCCGGTGCGTCGTTCACGCCATCGCCGGTCATGGCGACGACCTGCCCGTCCCGCTGGAGCGCTTCCACGATCCGCAGCTTGTGCTCCGGGGCGACGCGGGCGAACACGTCGTTGGACGCGGTCGCTGTCTGGAACTGGGCTGGAGACATTGCGGAGAGCTCACGGCCGGTCACCGCATCGCGACCTCCGTCGCCGATTCCCAGTTGGCTCCCGATCCGGGCCGCCGTGCGAGGGTGGTCGCCGGTGATCATGATCACGCGAACGCCGGCGCGGTGGGCCTCCTCGATCGCGCCGAAGACCTCTTCTCGGGGTGCATCGACGATGCCGACAGCGCCGAGGTAGACGAGATCGCGCTCGGCATCGGTGTCGATCGTCGAGACCCCACCCCTCATCGGTCGGTACGCGACGCCGAGGGTGCGTAGGGCTTGGTCGGCCATCGCGGTGACGCCGTCGAGGATCTGGCTGCGGCGAAGGTCGGTGAGCGGGATGACCTGTCCCGACCGGCGCTCCCGATCGCAGCGCTCCAAGAGCACGTCCGGCGCGCCCTTGGTGAACATCAGCAGCTCGGTTCGGAGATCCAGCGGCTCGGCGCTCCAGGCCGGGTCGAACTCGGCGTCGCGATCCAACGTCGACATCAACTTGCGATCCGACGTGAACGGCACCTCGTCGACCCGGTGGAATCGGCGTGTTCTGCGCTCCGTCAGACCCAACTTGTGCTCGGCCACCAAGAAGGCGGCCTCGGTCGGATCCCCGAGCACCTCCCACGTGCCGTCGCTGCCGACCGAGAAGGAGGCGTTGTTGGCCAGGCTTCCGGCACCGAGCACGAGCTCGATCGCTGTGCGGAGCTCGCCGTCGACCATCGGCTGCCCGGCGACCAGAACCCGCCCATGAGGCTCATAGCCCGACCCGGTGATGTCGGCCGCTCCGGACGGGGTCTCGACTCGAACGATGGTCATCTCGTTCCGGGTGAGGGTCCCGGTCTTGTCGGTGCAGACGGTCGACGCCGCACCGAGTGTCTCCACCGATGACAGCTGCTTCACGATCGCGTTCCTGCTCGCCATGCGTTGCACGCCGAGCGCCAGGATCACCGACATGATGGCGGGGAGCCCTTCCGGCACCGCGGCGACGGCCAACGAGACACCGATCAGACCGACGTCCAACACCTGCTCGACCGAGGACAGTTCGGACGTCAACGAGACGGCCCCGACCACGATCGCCGCCAACGCCACGACGACGATGCCGAGCGTCTTGCCCAGCCACTGGATCTCGCGCTGGAGCGGCGTGGGTTCCTCGGCTGTCTGCTCGAGGAGCGAGGCGATCAGCCCGATCTGGGTCTCCATGGCCGTCGTGACGACGACCGCAGTTGCCCGACCGCTGGTGACCGCAGTACCCCGAAAGACCATGTTGGTTCGGTCCGCCAGTTCGATCTCCGGGTCGAGCACATCGATGTCCTTGCCGACCGGCGTGCTCTCCCCGGTGAGCGGTGCCTCGGAGACACGCAGGCTGGCGGTTTCGACGAGCCTGCAGTCGGCTCCGATGGCGTCGCCTTCGTCCAACAGCACGATGTCGCCGGGCACGAGCGCCGAGCTGGCGACAGAAGTGGTCCTGCCGTCGCGGAGCACTTTGGTCTGAGCGGCGGACAGCTCGCGCAGCGAAGCAACTGCGTCCAACGCCTTTCGCTCCTGCCAGAACCCGAGGGCTGCGTTCACCACGACGATCGCTGCGATGACGATGGCGTCTATCGGTGCGTCGTGGCCACCGTCGACCGTCCAGGCCAGCAGCGACACGCCGATGGCGGCCAGCAGCAGGAGAACGAGCGGGTCGCTGAACTGGTTCAGCAGGCGCCTCCACGCTGGTACCGCAGCCGCGGCCTCGATCTCGTTGGCACCGAACCGAACGAGGCGGCGCTCCGCCTCCGACGTCGAGAGGCCACGGTCGAGATCGGATTCGACACCGTCGATCACCGACTGCCAGTCCACCGCCCACGGATCGGCACGAGCCATCGGACCGATCGTCGTGTCGGGTCGTTCCACGTGCTCGGCCCCGTCCACGTCGCCCGGATTGGGGTGGATGGTCGTTCAGTGGTCGCGACCGAAGACGGCAGCGGAGGCGAAGATCGTCCCGAAGCCGACACCGAGCCAGAACGCGCAGAACGCAGCGAAGCCGATCGCTGCGACCAGCGGAACCGCGGTCAGCGCCAAGACCAACACGATGGTCGCGGCGAAGACCAGGAGGAGGGTTGCGGTGAAGACGCCCAGCGCAATCCTCGCTGGCGACCGGCCGGACGATGTCGGTTGCTCATCGGCTGCGAGTCCTACCACGGTGCTGTGCTCGGCGGCCGAGCTCGGTGCGAGCGTGTCGGCGCCGTGGGTTTTCGTGCGGTGAAGCGTGCTGGCCATGAAGATCATTCTCGGCCTTGGGCGGATCGTGCCCAGGGCCGAAGGTCCTCTGCTCGCCCGTGGCATCGCGGGGGTTCGGACCTCGGTCAGAGCTTGAAGCGGCCGCGACGGATCCGGTCAGCTTCCATCAGCTCCACCTCGTGGGCGCCGGAGATCACGATCTTCGGGTCTGGAACGTGGTCCAGCGAGAGGTTGCGATCGTCGTAGTCGACCGCATCGAGTATCACTCGCATCGCGTTGAGCCGGGCCCGGTGCTTGTCGTTGGACCGGATGACGGTCCACGGAGTCGCGCTCGTGTGGGTGCGGGTCAGCATCTCGTGCTTCCGGGTGGTGAACTCGTCCCAGAGACTCTGCGCCTGCACGTCGATCTCGCTGAGTTTCCATTGTCGCAGCGGGTCGTCCCGACGACGCTCGAACCGCCGCTGTTGCTCCTTCTTCGTCACTGAGAAGTACAGCTTGACGAGGATGGTGCCCTGGCGAACCAGGTCCTTCTCGAAGCCGACGACCCCCTGGAGGAAGTGCTCGTGTTCGGCGTCGGTGCAGAAGCCGAAGACCGGCTCGACCATCGCCCGGTTGTACCAGCTGCGGTCGAACAGGACGATCTCGCCACCGGCGGGGAAGTGCGTCACGTAGCGCTGGTAGTACCACTGGCTTCGCTGCTCGGCGGTCGGCCGGCCGAGTGCGACCACTCGGTAGTGCTTCTCGTTCATGTACCTCGTGACACGGCGAATCGTGCCGCCCTTGCCGGCCGCATCGCGGCCCTCGAAGAGCACGATCATCTTCTCGTTCTGCTCCTCGAGGTGGCGCTGCAGTTTCAAGAGCTCCACTTGGTAGGGCTGCAACTCCAGCGCCTGCCGTTCTTTGCGGCGAAGGTCGCGGCGCTTGCTGCGCTCGGCCCGGAGCTCACGCTTCAGCTTCTCCACCGTGGGTGCCAGGTCAGGCCCGGTGTCCGGCGGTGCCTGTCGGAGCTCGACCACGTCGGCGTCCGAGTCGGGTGTGCGGCTCTTCTGTTCCGTGCGGCTCTTCTGTTCACGGCGGACGCTCGGTCCAGCATCGCTCATCTCGTGATCGTGGCCGACGAGCTCGATCGTCGCTAGAGCCGAAGGTCCTGTGACGAAGGGCCCTAGTCGGTCCTGATCCTCAGCCGCACGCTGGAGGCGATGGTCGGAGCGATGAGCAAGCCGAAGAAGATACTGGTGCCGGTGGATCTCTCGGAGCGCTCGCGCATCGGGGTCGCCTACGGGGCGATGTTGGCGAGGAGTCTTGAAGCGACGATGCTCCTGATGACGAACGTCAACATGGCTGAACTGGCTGTCCTCGAGAACTACGCCTCCGGCAGGGGAATCGCCGTTGGTGATGCGGGTGACGCCATCCTGTTGGACTGGGCCGAGGAACTGGCACCAGGGGCGAAGGCGGAGGTGACGCTGGCGCACCACAGCTTCCCCGCCGACGGCATTCTCGCGGTGGCGGAGGAGCACGAGGTCGACATGGTCGTGGTCCCGAGTCACGGACGTTCCGGTGTGAAGCGGTGGTTACTCGGCAGCGTCGCCGAGAAACTGGCTCGGGCCGCAAACGTGCCGGTCGTGATCGTCCCCGTCCCCGAGCGATCGCTCGCGGATCACCCCGAGAACAGCTAGAGCGGATCGAGGAAGGAGCTTCCGTTGCGAGTACTCGTCAGCCCAGCGAGCAAGCATGGTGGCACCGCCGAGATCGGTCGGCGAATCGCCCGAGTGCTCCGCGACAGCGGTGTGGACGTCGATGTGACCCAGCCCGAGGACGTTCACGACCTGACGCCCTATGCCGGTTTCGTCATCGGCAGCGCCCTCTACATGGGTAGCTGGCTGCCGGCGGCAGCGCATCTCGTCGATGAGCATCGGGACGCCTTGCGGCGGAAGCCCACGTGGTTGTTCAGCAGCGGCCCGCTCGGTGAAGCGAAACCCGAGGACCCGATTCACCCCGAGGCGCTCGACGAGCTCATGGCTGCCTCGAGCGCCCGAGAGCACCGGCTGTTCAGCGGGCGTCTCGAGCTGGCCCGGCTGGGGCGCCGCGACCGTTTCATCGCTCGGTGGGTGGGGGCGGAGGACGGCGACTACCGGGAGTGGGATGACATCGATGCCTGGACTCGCAGCATTGCGGAGGTGCTCCTGGCGTAGCTGGCCCACCGTCTCCCCGAGGCGCCGTCATTGGGTCGAATCGAGTTTGGTGAGGGCGTTGCCGATGGGCGCCGGATCTGGTTGTGGTGCGGTCAGTGGGGGAACAGGACCTCGAGGACGCCGAAGGAGGTGACGAGCAGCCCGAGGGTGGTGGCGACCATCACGGTGATGCTTCGCTCGCCGGATGTGGCGATCGCCAGGGCACCGAGGAGGAAGGCGGCGACGGCGGCTATGTATGCGCCGAGGCCAGGCAGAGCCAACCAGAGGTTGTCGAAGAACTCATCGCCGCCGCGTTGCCCGGCGGCAACTGTGAGGGAGAAGGTAACCACGAGGACTGCAAAGGCGCCCATCGCCAGGATCGACCATCGACCGGGAGCCGTTGTTGGTAGCAGCATATGGTGAGTCTCTTCGTCGCTCGGGCCGTGGAGACAGGGGCCAAGGTCATCCACTTTCTGAGCGTGGAGCAGTGTTGAGAGCGGGCCCAGGGTCAGAGGTAGCCGATGTGAGGGTCGTCGTTGAGGTCCAGGCTCCGTAGCCGCCGAGGATGTCGGACACGTCGGCGAAGCCGGCGGCTCGGAGCCGCGAGGCGGCGATGGAGGACCGGTAGCCGCCGGCGCAGAAAACCACCGTGGGTTTGGCCGGGTCGAGTTCATCGAGACGGTCGTTGAGCTCGGTCAACGGCACGTGGGCGGCGCCGTCGATGGTTCCGAGTTGGACTTCGCCCGGACCGCGGATGTCGATCACGACCAGCCCGTCGATGCGGTCTTGGTCGGCCACGAACTCGGCAACGGTGACTCGTGAGGCCTTGGTGACGGTGTCGGGGTGGTCGACGAAGGTCGGGTAGGGGTCGGCCAGGTGGCCGAGGACGTTGTCGAACCCGATGCGCCCGAGCCGCATGTTGGCTTCGGCCTCGGTGCCTGGTTCGGTCACCAGGACGATCTGGTCGGTGGGGGAGATGATCGTGCCGACGTATTCGGCGAAACGTCCTTCGAGGCCGACATTGATCGAGCCGGCGAGGTGACCAGCGGCGAACTCGGCTGGGTCGCGGGTGTCGAGCACGACGGCCCCGCCGTCCACTGCCTCGTGCACCGCGGTCAAGGTCATCGGGTCGGGGGTCTCGGTTTCGTCCAGGAGGGCTCGTTCGGCCTTGTTGAGCGCGGCGTTGAACCCGAAGTACCCGGGGGCGGTCGACTGGCCCTCGGTGACGACGTCGATGAACTGCTCCTGGGTCATCGGAGCCAGGGCGTAGTTCGTCTCGAGCTGCTCGGCGATGGTCGACTGGGTCTCGGTCGACAGGTTCTTCCCACACGCCGACCCAGCCCCATGGGCGGGAAACACCCGGGTGGCTGGGGGGAGGAGGGCGAGCTTGTGCCGTACCGAGTGATACAGATCAGCCGCCAACTGCTCGGCGGTCACACCGACCGAGGCCAGCAGATCGGGCCGGCCGACATCACCGATGAACAAGGTGTCCCCGGTCAGCACGCCATACGGGATGTCGTCGTCGGGGTGTTCATAGACCACGACGCTGATCGACTCAGGGGTGTGGCCGGGGGTGGCCAGGATCTCCAAGGTCACCTCACCGAGGCTGATCTGCTCTCCGTCGACCAGGCGGCGGATCTCGTAGTCCGGGTTGGCGGCCTCGCCGTAGGCGATCTCGGCGCCGGTGGCGGCGGCCAGTTCGAGGTGGCCGGACAAGAAGTCGGCGTGGAAGTGGGTGTCGATCACCAACTCGATCCTCAGCTCTGCCTGTTCGGCGTCGGTGAGGTATTCGTTGATGTCTCGGCGGGGGTCGACCACGACGGCTCGGCCGGTGGTCTCATCACCGATCAGGTAGGACGCCTGGGACAGGCAGTCGAGGTAGTACTGGATGAACTTCATGCTGGGGCTGCTCCTTCAACGGGCGATCAGCTGGTGGGCATTTGGTCAGGCGGCGAGGATGCCGCCTTCGAGGTTGGTGACATCGGCCGAACATCGGCTCCAATCGTTCCACTCACGAATTGTACGTACAATACAACCTATACCCCTAGGGGTATATTCCACACTGCCGTTGTTAGGAGAACAAGCAGTCGGGAACGTCAGCCAGAACCCAGGTCCCGTCGACCTCCTCGTAGGTCCAGACGCGCTCCACCTGGCTCGTCTCCCCATCGATGGTCACATCGAGGGTGACCGTCACCGTCGCCGTGTCACCATCGATACTGACTGTCCGGTCAACCGCGGTGAGGTCATCGACCGCACTGAACAGCGGATCGCGGTCTCGGACCCGGTCCTTGGTCTGGTCCCCACTGAGGTCACGCAACCGATCTCGGTCTTGATCGGCGCACACCACCACCAGCTCATCGGCCGCCGCCTCGAGCGCCGCCTCGTCGTCGGACGAATCATCACTGCTGCTGTCGTCGTCGGACGAGTCGTCTTCGCTGGCGGTCGACGTCGTGTCAGTGCTGGTGTCGTCGGCTGCCGAGTTGTCGTCGTCGCCGCAGGCCGCTGCGAGCAACGCCAACGTGAACAGCATGGCCGGTAGCCAGAGCAGCCGGCCTTTCGACCTGGAGGTTGGGCGCAGTTGACTCATGAGTGAGCGATCCTTTCGGTTGACCTGCCCTGGCAGGCACGCAGTTTCCAAGACTGCTCTTGGCACTCCCGGGTCACTAGAGCCCAATGTCCTTGCTCGACGAGTGGCAACGTGGCACGGAGAACCAGCCGAGGCCGGGAGATGACCGCCCGGTCCTTGCTGGGATCGGGGCCGTTGGTCCCTACCGCTGCCGGTACTGCTGGTCGACGATGGGAGCTCAGTGGCGCTGCCACGCGCCGATTGTCGGCTCGGCAACGACCCGGACCGGATCGCCGCCCGCTACGCCGACGCCTCAGAGATCAACCGGCAGGAGTACGACAACATCCGCCGCCAGCTCGACCGGGCCATGACCCCCCACCAATCACAACACTCGAGAAGGAACCTACCGCCATGACAACAATTGAAGAACGGTCCACCCGATCCGTCGTCGAGATGCCCCGCTTGAACGAACCGGCCCCGGCCTTCACTGCGACCACGACCGACGGTGAGCTCAGCCTGTCGGACTTCGAGGGCAAGTGGGTGGTGCTGTTCAGCCACCCCGCCGACTTCACCCCCGTGTGCACGACCGAGTTCGTTGGCTTCTCCGAACGGTGGGACGCGTTCCAAGAACGAGACGTGCAGCTGATCGGCCTGTCGATCGACTCCGTTTACAGCCACATCGCCTGGATGAAGAACATCGAAGCCACTTTCGATGTCACGGTCCCATTCCCGGTCATCGCCGATCTCGACATGGCCGTCGCCAGCAAGTACGGAATGGTGCAACCGGCCGCATCGGAGACGGCGGCCGTCCGGGCGGTGTTCGTGATCGATCCCGACCAGATCCTGCGAGCCATGATCTACTACCCCCTCACAACGGGCCGGAACATGGACGAGATCGTCCGCCTCATCGACGCTCTCCAGGTGAACACCAGCAGCGGGATGGCCACCCCCGCCAACTGGGAACCAGGCGACAAGCTCATCGTGCCCCCACCGGTCACCAAGGACGCAGCTGACAAGCGACCAGGCGAAGGCTACGAAACCACCGACTGGTACTTCTCCAAAACCGCCCAGCCCTGAACGTGCGCCGACTCGACGGAGCGACGGCGTGACAGCTGAACCAGACGGCCAGACCGGTCCCTGGCCGACGACGAATCCCGAGCAGTTCCGGGCCAGCCCCATCGGGAACGTCTATGGCATCGTCGACGATCCCACCGCCGACCTGCCAGCGGTGACGGCTGTCTTGCACCGATCAGGTCAGCTTGAGGAACAGCTTCTCGAGCTCGTCGCTGTCGGTGTCGGGGTCGGGGTTGGCCAGGGCGGCGGCCATCAGCTTGAACCCGACCCGGTCGAGCGCTCCCCGGGCTGCCGCCAACTGGGTGACGATGTCTCGGCACTCGGCCCCTTCGTCGACGAGGCGCTGGAGGCCACGGATCTGGCCTTCGAGCCGGCGTAGTCGAACCACGACCTCAGCACTGGTTTCCGCTGGGAATTTCACTGAACCAGCATACCCCCTGGGGTATGGGTTGTGGTCGTCCGCAAATGTCCGTACATTTGATGTCATGGGGAGTTCGATGACCACGAGCCTCAAGAGCATCTTCCCGATCCTCGAGTGGGGACCCAGCTACGATCGCCGCTCGGATCTGCGGGGAGACCTGGCTGCCGGCCTCACGGTGGGGGCCATGCTGGTGCCTCAGGCCATGGCCTACGCGCTGCTGGCCGGCCTGCCACCGGAGATCGGTCTCTACGCTGCCACCATCCCCGTCATTGTCTATGCCCTGTTTGGCACCTCACGGCAGCTGGCGGTCGGGCCGGTGGCGATCGTGTCGCTCCTCACCGCGTCGGCCCTTGCCCCCCTGGTGGAGGAAGGGACTGCCGGCTATCTGAGCGCGGCAGCGTTGTTGGCGTTGCTGGTCGGCGTCGTCCACCTTGTCATCGGAGCGGGACGGCTCGGCTTTCTGGTCAACTTCTTGTCCCACTCGGTCCTGGTCGGGTTCACCGCCGCGGCGGCGATCATCATCGGGTTCTCCCAAGCCAAACACCTGTTCGGGATCTCCACCGAACGCAAGGACCACGTCTACGAAACGGTCCTTGAAGTCGTCGACAACCTGTCCACCGCCAACGGGACAACCGTGACCCTGGGGGCCGTGGCGCTCGGGGTGCTGTTTCTCCTCAAGCGCTACGCCCCACGAGTCCCCGCCGCCCTGGTCGTGGTTGTCGGCTCGGTCCTGGCTGTCGAGCTGCTCGACCTCGAGTCTCGGGGGGTGGCAGTCGTTGGGGACATCCCCGACCAACTCCCCGCCTTCGGGCTACCCGACCTCGACGGTTCCCTGATCGGGAACCTGGCAACCACCGCCGCCGTCATCACGCTGGTCGGGTTCATGGAATCCATTGCGGTAGCCAAGGTGTACGCTCGCCGCCACCGCTACGACGTCGACCCCAACCGAGAACTCATCGGCCTCGGCGCAGCCAATGTCGCCGCCGGCCTGTTCGGCGGCTACCCCGTCACCGGTGGGTTCTCCCGCACCGCAGTCAACGACACCGCCGGAGCCAAGACCCCCCTGGCGTCACTCATCACGGCCGGGATCGTGGTGGCCACGATCGCCTTCCTCACCCCCCTGTTCTCCTCGCTTCCCAATGCGGCCCTGGGGGCCATCATCATCGTGGCCGTCGTCGGGCTCATCGACGTGGCCGAGATGCGCCACGTCGCGGCGGTGAAGCGCTCCGACCTCATCGGACTCACCGTGGCCTTCGGTGCCACCCTCATCCTCGGTATCGAACTCGGGATCCTCGTAGCAGTCGTCGCCTCGATGCTGGTCGTCTTCGCCCGAATCTCGATGCCCCACAGCGCCGTGTTGGGCCACGTCGAGGGGACGACGAGCTACCGCAACATCGAACGATTCCCCGAAGCCCAAACCGTGGACGGGATCCGCATCATCCGGATCGACGCCGCTCTGTCGTTCGTGAACGCCGTCAACGTCAAACGACTCATCATCGACAACGTCGACGAACTGGACCAGGACCCGAAGGCGCTGATCGTTGATGCGTCAGGCATCAACGACCTCGACGCCACCGGTGCCGACATGCTGCACGAGATTCTGACCGAGGTCGAAGAACGCGGGGTCGCCCTCCACCTGAGCGATGTCAAGGGCCCCGTACGCGACGTCCTACGACGAGCACGTATCTGGGATCGCTTCGGCGACCGCATCCATTCCTCAACCAACGATGCGGTAGCCGCCATCACGAACCAACAGCAAGTGCCCCGTGATCGGCGCCGTGCAGCGATCGACGAACGAAGCGACCAAGCCGGAGCTCAGACAAGCCCTTGTGAGGCCGCCAACACGTCCCGAGCGGGGAAGTAGGCCGATGCGTGACTCGACCTGGGACATCCTCGCCGCCGCCCACCGCGCCACCGAATCTCCCAGCCGCGGCGCCGATCGCACGCCGAACCATGAACCCACCGCGGCCATCCTGGCCTGCTCCGACGCCCGGGTCCCCCCAACGATCCTGTTCGACCAACCGGCCGGGAACCTCTTCGTCGTACGGATCGCCGGGAACAGCGCCGCCCCTTCAGCTGTGGCGAGCCTCGACTACGCCGTCGCCGAGCTCGGTGTCGACCTGATCGTCGTCCTCGGCCACACCGACTGCGGCGCCGTCACCGCCGCAGTCGAAGGAACCTGCGGCGGACATCTCGCCCCAATCGTCGCCCCGATCTGCGAGATCGCCCGGGCCAACCCCGGCATGGATCCCGACCGCGTGGCCGAGCTCAACGTGGCCACAACCATGGCCGCCCTCATCGACCATGACGGACCAGTCGGGTATGCCGCCTCCGCCGGAACCGTCGACGTCCGCGGTGCCATCCACGATCTCCGCACCGGACAACTCCAACCCGTCATGCTCACCGACCAGTGTCCTATCGACCGCAATCCCACCAACCGCAGCCAGACCCGACCGCCCATGGAGGCATCATGACCACCACCAACCTGCCCGACACCGATGTCATCAACGCCGCGACCCTGCGCCAACTCCGCTCCCAAGACCCCGACATCCGGATCCTCGACGTCCGCACCGGCGGCGAGTTCGAAACCGTCCACATCCCCGGCTCCTACAACGTCCCACTCGACACCCTCGGCGAACACGTGCGCGACCTTGCCGACGTCGAGCACCCCGTGGTGCTGGTCTGCCAATCTGGAGGCCGAGCCACCCAAGCCCACGGCCAGCTCACCTCGGCCGGCAAAGACACCCTCCACATCCTCGAAGGCGGCATCTGCCTGGCGAAACCGCCGGCGGAGAGGTCGCCCACGGCGACACCAGCCCTGGCCATGGACCGCCGGCGGCCTCAGAGGTCGTGTTCCCACCGGCCAAGTGGATCACGGCGACTCACCAGCCGATGGGCCGCCAAGCTGGACCGAACCGACCAAGTATCGCCTCGCCGCGGGGGCGGGCTGACCGCAGGTGTCGTACCAGTCGGCGGCCTTCTACCCGTGCTCGTGGTGCCGCCGTCCATCAGCAGCCAGTAGATCGTGTTCCCACCGCCCAGCAAGCGGCCGCCAGCGAGTCCAGGGCTCACCTCGCCGAACTGGAGCCCGGCGATGCGGATCTTGGCGCCGGCGAAGGCCGCAACGCCGTCGCCGAGGTTGGAACGTCACCGGACTTCTCACCTACTCTCGCGGTGGCGGTCAACCAACTACCAGCCGAGCCAACCTGTCGCGTCGTGTCCTACCTCCAGCTCGGGCTGCCGACGGACAGCTCGCCAACCTGGCTGAAGCGTGGCGGCACCGTCTTTGTCATCGCACACGATCGGAGCAATATCGAGGGAGGCTATGGAGGCCCGTCATCTCCCGACGTCTGCTATACCGTCGACGACACTGTCGACGCCCTCGATGGCCTGACGATCACCACCGCCACGGTGGCCGAGCGAGTGGTGGACACCGACTCCGGCCAGGCGACGGCGCTCGACACACTCGTCATAGCCACCCACGCAACTGTCTGATGCCGCACCTGCTGGGCGATACCGACCGGGTGGCTCTTGATCATCCGTTGCCACCGGACACCGAGCCGGATTCGTTCGGGGGTGATTGAAGTTGAGTGCCGCGGAGTGGTGTAGGTAGCGGAGGTCCCCCAGGTGCGTGCCGGACAACGCTTGCCTCCGGCACGGAGCGGCCCTGGCAACGGAAGACCGGCAACCGCCAACGTCAGTTCGAGGTTTGTCGAGAGTTCGCAGCCGCCGCGCCGAGGTGTGGGTCGTCGTGGGCGGACTTGACGGCCTCGGACACGAGCTGCCGCAGTTGGGCACCGATCGTGCGCAGAACCTCGGCATCGCGTGCCGTGCGAGCGAGGATGAAGCCGCCCTCGATGGCTGCGACAACTGTCGTCGCGAGGTCGCGTGATTCTGAATCCGACAGCCCGGCATCGGCAAGGCGCCTGGCGAGTGCTTCCGTCCAACCTTTGAACACCTGGTCGCTGGCCATGCGTAGGGCCTCGTCGGTGTTGGCCACCTCGCGGGCCACCGTGCCAATAGGGCAGACATCGATGTAGTCGGTTTCAGCCAGCATGACCGCTGCACCATCGAAGAAGTCACGGACACCCTCGGCCGGCCCATCAGCGGCATCAGCGATGGCTTCGAACAGCTGCTGGTAGACCAATCCCGTCTCGGACACGACCGCCCGGGCGAGCTCCGACTTGCCGCCGGGAAAGAAGTGGTACAGCGAACCCGTCGTCGCCTTGGCGGCCGTCGTCACGTCCTTCACGGAGGTGGCGTGGTAGCCGCGGCGGCGGAAGAGTTCGCTGGTCGCAGCTATCAGGCGGCTTCGTGTCCCGGTCACGGGCTTGACTCTAGAACGTTCACTCTACTAGAACAAATGCTCTAGCCGGCGAACTTGGAGCCAACCGTGATCAAGGCAACCGTCCGCAGACTCATCCGCCACGGGATCGAGCGACTGAACGATGGTGATGCATCGTTCCTCATGCGCCTGGCCCATCCCGATGTCGAGTTGTCGTTCCCTGGCGACAACTCGTGGTCAACGATGTTTCGCCCGACCAAGGCAAGTCGGGCTCGCCACGTCACCCATCGCGGCATCGAGGAGTGCGCGGCGTTCGCTGACCGGTTCATCGAAGCCGGACTGCACATCGACATCGAGGACATACTCGTCAATGGCATGCCCTGGAATCTGCGCGTTGCTATCCGAGCAACTGACCACATCGCCGGGCCCGATGGCGATGAGTACAACAACCGCTACGTCGGATTCCAGGAGATCCGCTGGGGACGCCTCACCTGTTGGGAGGTCTACGAAGACACCGAGCGAGTCTCAGCGTGGGACCTACGGGTCGACTCGCTCCCCACCGGAAGCAGATGACCGTCCCGCGGCCGACTACGGCTCGGTGTGGCCGTTCGACGAGAGGGAAGGCACCCCGGCGCTCGCGTGAGGTCTGACCATCGTCCCAGACCACTGCATTCAGAGCAGCACGTATCGACGCACAGCGCAGGACCCGAGCCACCTGCGGGATCCGGGAGTGAGAACTCACCTCGAAGCCGGCCGAGTTCATCGAAGAGCCGCTCTGCTGGCTCCGCCATCTACGCCGGGTGAGGGCGGGCCAGCCCGGGCTGGTACCGGCCCTACGAGAACAGGCGTTGCTCCGGGGTTGTTTTACCTGGTCAGCGGCAATGTTGTTGTACGCCCCCTGGGACTTGAACCCAGAACCTGCGGATTAAGAGTCCGATGCTCTGCCAATTGAGCTAGAGGCGCATGTTGCACCCGCCGTCGACCCGCTCGGATCCCGGTGGGCCCCGCAATCGTAGCGGCGCTCGTCGCCGATCGTCGACGGGATTGGGTCGAGGGGCACGTAGACAGCCTCGGGCGCCTCGACTGATGATCTACTGCTCAGGTTCGGGTCCTGTTCGCACCGATACCTCTGGATGTGAAGCGGTTGCGATCCCATGGGTACTGGCTCGGCGTGGTCGGTCTCGCGTTGTCCGACGCGACCATGTACTACCGGATGGCGACGATGGGTGACGATGGCACGCTCCGGCTGCTGGCATTCTGGGTGGGCGTCGTCGGTGCCGTCGCTGGCTACGCGGGATGGCTGCTCTGGCTCGGGGTGGTGTTGCGGGCGCGGGCCGGAAAGGTCGGGCGGGGTTCGGTGGTAGACGGGGTCCTGATCGGCGCCAGCACCGCCAGCGTCTTCGCCCTCGCCGTCGTCCTGCCCCAGCTGCGGTCGACCGGTCCGCACATCGACCAGGTCTGGTTCCTGGGTTGCCTCGCTGCCGACGCGCTGCTCTTGTGGCTGGCGTTCACCTTGCTCGTCACTCGTCCCGGTGATCGCCGGGCCCTCGTGGTCCTGATCGGCATCGGGCTACACGTCGTTGTCGATACGCTCCACGCCAGCGCCCTGGGCCCGCCAACCGAGCTGAGGATGCGGGTGAGTGAACTCGTCCTCGTCGCCACGTTCATCACCTGGCTCGGGGCGCTCGCGATTCGCCGGAGCGGCTCGCCGGCAGAGGGGGCCACGCATCGGGTGGCCAAGGCTCGGAGTGCTGGTCTGGTCATAGCCCTCGTGGCTCCAGGTCTTGTCGCCGCTGTCCGCTTCGGCGATGGCTTCGGGGCCGACCTCGCGTTCTTCGTCGGGTCGGTCACGATGTTGGCTGTGTTGGTATCGATGCGAATCCGGGGCCTCGTGGCGGACCTGGCGACTTCGGCCGCCGAGTTGGCCCACCGCGCCAACCATGACCATCTCACCGGGGTGTGGAACCGGTCGGCGCTGGCCGATTTCCTCACGGCAGGCGAGGGAACCGCCGACGGTGGCTCGGCCATCCGGGCCGTCCTATACCTCGACCTCGACGGGTTCAAGGCGGTGAACGACACGTTCGGTCACGACGCCGGCGACGCCGTGCTGGTCGAGGTGGCCGGCCGGGTTCAAAACGCCGTGCGGGGAGTCGACCGGGTGGCCCGGGTGGGAGGAGACGAATTCGTGGTGGTCGTCACCGACGTCGACACCGACGTCGAGGCCTTCGTCGATCGCCTCGACCGTGTTCTCAACCGGGCCGACTACGAGTGGGCCGGTACCGCTCTCGACCTTGGTGTCAGCGTGGGGTTGGCCCGGCGCAGCGCCGATCGCGCCGGGACCAACTCCGACCTCTACCGAAGCCTCCTGGCCGAGGCCGACCTCGCCATGCTCGAAGCCAAACAGGAACGCAAGCAGGAGGCCCGCGCCGAGAACCGGTCTGAGCCAGACCTGACGCCCAGCTAGAATCGTCGAGCCCCCGTAGCTCAGCTGGATAGAGCAAGTCACTTCTAATGACTAGGCCGCAGGTTCGAATCCTGTCGGGGGCGCCACCGCTGACCAGGGAGGACGTGTCCGATCGAACGGAAGTTCGAGGGGCTACGGACCGAAAATCCAACATCGATCCAACATTCGTCCACGGATTCGCCGTCGATCGACCGGCGGGAGCAGCCCAGCGACAGCTTCAGCGAGGCACCGATCAGGTTCTGGGGCGTTCCCCGTGTAGAACGAACTGGCCACCGATGGTCAGCCGGCGGGCCGTTGTCGCTGTCGAGCGCTTGCGTAAACCCCAAGGTCGGGTTTCGACCGAGGGACGCCAGCGAACACTATTGATCGCCGCCGGGCGACCTAATCACTGCAGGCCGGTGATGGCCGCATCAGAGTGCCGGTTCGGCATGGGTCGGAGGGCACGATGAATGGAGGGCCGGGCGTCGTTTCCGAGCGCTCGGCAAGTGATGCCATGTCGAGCGTGTCGGGTCGGTTGCTGGGCCTCCTCACTCTGTAGTCCCGCAAGCAAGACTCGTATGCCGTTGCGGAGTGGGCTCGCCGTAGCCTCGATTTGTGGTTGTCGAGCTATTGGCTGGTGCTGTTCTCAGTGTTGTCGGTGGTGAGGCGTCGCAGTTCGGTCAATCGCTGTTTCAGGATCGTCGTTTTAGGGACAAGGTTGTTGATCGTCTGCTGAGTTCGAAGTTGGAGCTTGGCCCGCTGGACCGGCCTGCCGTCGAAGTTTTGCTTCGGGACGATGAGTTCTGGGCCTTTGTGGCGGATCCCTTGTCGCAGGGAGCAGATGGACCGGGAAGTGGGTTGGATAGTCGATTCCGGGCCACGGGACTGGAACCTGATTCCGACACCCTGGAGTTGTTTCGTACTGAGCTGCAACGAGGGGTCGTCGAAGCCGTCTTGGAGTACGGGTCGATTGGCCAGCGGTTCCTCGTCATCCAAGCCGTCGAACAGACCGAGACCCTGCACTACCTGTTGGCGTTGGTGAAGGAGCTACGGGACCGCGGTGGCCAGCTGGCCACGGGGACACCGACTCGATTTGGGCGGGTCCCGATTGTGGTGGCGGACTTCCGGAGTCGGGGCGATCTGCTGGCGACGGTCGGGTCGGAGGGGTTGTCGGTAGTGACCGCCGTGCATGGAATTGGGGGTGTCGGTAAGACCCAGCTGGCAGCTCGGTTCTTCCGTGATCACCAGGCCGAGTTCGACTTTGCCATGTGGGTGGACATGCGGGAGCGGGACGGGCTAGCGGATCTGGAGACGGTTGCTGATGCGCTTGGCCTCACGGCTTGGGCAGATGACGTGGCTGAGGCAGTGACGAATCACATCAGGGGTTCGGGGGCGTCGTGGCTGATGGTGTTCGACAATGCCGAGTCGCCGAGCCAGGTCGAGCGACTGTTGGTGCAGGCCCCCAATGTGACGGTGGTGGTGACATCGCGCTACCGGTCGTGGCAGCGATTCGGGAACACCGTCACGGTGGATGTGTTCGATCCGGACACCGCCGTCATGTTTTTGGCTGACCAGTCTGGCCGGATTGATGATCCCGATGCTCAGCGCCTAGCAGCAGCGTTGGGGTTCTTGCCGTTGGCGTTGTCGTTGGCCGGTGCCTATGTGCAGGAGCGAGCGATCACCTTCGCCACCTACTTGGAGGACGTACTCCCGGCTGGGCTCCGTCAAGCCTTGTCACCGGATGATCCAACGTCCTACGACCGCACGGTGGATGCCATCTGGGAGGAGTCCCTGTACGCGGTCTCGCATCGAGATCCTCAATGTCGGGCGTTGATCGAGTTGATGTCGGTGATCGACTGGACCTCGATCGACCGGGCCTGGCTTAAGCAACGACTAGGGGACGAACGGCAATTGTATCGACGCCTCGGCCTCCTCAGCTCGTATTCCCTGATCCGGCTGACCGACACCACCATCGGGATTACCCACAACCTGGTTGCTGACGGGATCGCCGATCGGGTTGGGGATCGGACAGCCGAGATGGTCACCGCGTTGTTCGACGGTGCACTTCCGCCCGCATCGGCCGAACTGCACGTACAGGCGCAGGCCGCTGAGCCGATCCGGCACCTCCAGCGACTACTCTCCGACCACGGTCGCCTCGTGACTGAGGATCTCACCGACACGATCCTGCGAGCGACAAATCAGCTCAACCAACAGGGCTCAGTCAGCCAGGCATTCCACCGCCGGGTAGCAGAACACTGCGAACTCCACCACGGCCCGGACCATCCCAACACGCTGACGGCTCGGAACAATCTGGCGGGTTCGTACAGCGGGGCCGGTCGCAATGATGAGGCCATCACCATCCAGGAGCAGGTCCTGGCCGACCGTGAGCGGATCTTGGGAGTCGACCATCCCGACACGCTGAGGGCTCGGAACAATCTGGCGGGTTCGTACAGCGGGGCCGGTCGCAATGATGAGGCCATCACCATCCAGGAGCAGGTCCTGGCCGACCGTGAGCGGATCTTGGGAGTCGACCATCCCGACACGCTGACGGCTCGGAACAATCTGGCGGGTTCGTACAGCCGGGTCGGTCGCAGTGATGAGGCCATCACCATCCGGGAGCAGGTCCTGGCCGACTACGAGCGGATCTTGGGAGTCGACCATCCCGACACGCTGATGGCTCGGAGCAACCTGGCGTACTCGTACAGCGGGGTCGGTCGCAATGATGAGGCCATCACCATCCAGGAGCAGGTCCTGGCCGACCGTGAGCGGATCTTGGGAGTCGACCATCCCGACACGCTGATGGCTCGGAGCAACCTGGCGTACTCGTACAGCCGGGTCGGTCGCAATGATGAGGCCATCACCATCCAGGAGCAGGTCCTGGCCGACCGTGAGCGGATCTTGGGAGTCGACCATCCCGACACGCTGACGGCTCGGAGCAACCTGGCGTACTCGTACAGCCGGGTCGGTCGCAATGATGAGGCCATCACCATCCAGGAGCAGGTCCTGGCCGACTACGAGCGGATCTTGGGAGTCGACCATCCCGACACGCTGATGGCTCGGAGCAACCTGGCGTACTCGTACAGCCGGGTCAGTCGCAATGATGAGGCCATCACCATCCAGGAGCAGGTCCTGGCCGACCGTGAGCGGATCTTGGGAGTCGACCATCCCGACACGCTGATGGCTCGGAGCAACCTGGCGTACTCGTACAGCCGGGTCGGTCGCAATGATGAGGCCATCACCATCCAGGAGCAGGTCCTGGCCGACCGTGAGCGGATCTTGGGAGTCGACCATCCCGACACGCTGAGGGCTCGGAGCAACCTGGCGTACTCGTACAGCCGGGTCGGTCGCAATGATGAGGCCATCACCATCCAGGAGCAGGTCCTGGCCGACCGTGAGCGGATCTTGGGAGTCGACCACCCCGACACAGCATCACTCCGGCAACTGATCGGAAACGTGCGCTCAAACGAAAACGGCGAGCGCTGAGAGACCGGCGAACTGGGGTGGATCGAGCGCTCGGAAATGACGGCAGGGCGCCAGCGGTGAACAGAGAAACGCGCTCGGACGAACGAAGTCGGGGCCTCGAGGGCGCAGAATCCAACATCGATCCGACATTGAATCACAGATTCCCCGTCCAATCGACGGGCGGGAGCAGCTCAGCGACAGCCTCGGCGAGCCGCCGGTCGGCCTCATCCACATTCCCCGTGTAGAACGAACTCGCCACCGCCGGGTCGTGGCCGGCCCGGATAGCCACCTGGGCCGCCGAGAACCCAAGGTCCTGGCCGTAGGTGTCCATGAAGCGGCGGAGAGATTGGAAGGTCAGATGGTCGAGCCCGAGCCGAGCCCGGAGCCGGCCGAAGTAGCGGGTGACCGACATCGGCCGCCACGGCTCCAACCCATCGGCCGCATCGGAGAAGTAGAAGGCATCAGGTGCAAGGTCTCGATCGAGCACCGCCGCCCGCTCGGTCATCATCGCCACCTGTGCGTCGAGGGCACCGAGCGTGCGACGGTCGATGGCCACCGTCCGACGCCGACGGTTCTTGGTCGGGCCCTCCGTGACCGGCCGACGGCTCAAGTCGGTCAAGCTTCGAGCGACGACGATCACGCCTCGGTTGGCGTCGACGTCCGTCCTACGAAGCGCAAGCAGCTCACCCCGGCGCATGCCGGTGGTGGCCGCCACGAAGATCAGACGTGCATACTCCGGCCGTCGTGATCGATCCGCCTCGGCGACGAGGCGCCCCAGCTGGTCAGGCGTCGGCACCACCGGGGTATTCCTGGACAGCGGCGGTGGGTCGGCCCACTGGGCAGGGTTGACGCCCAGCCAGCCCCACCGGCACGCCTGCGTCATCATCGACGAAACCGTGGCGTGGATCTTCCTGACCGTGGTCGGCTTCATTCCCCGGTCCTGATGCGCGCCATACAGGTCCGTAAGCATCTTGGTCGTGACCGATCGAAGCGCAGTGCCGCCCAACGTCGGTTGGATGTTCCGCCGATACATGTTTTCGTAGCTCCGAATCGTGTTCGGTGCTCGGCCCTTGCGCTCAAGCTCGACGATCCACTCTCCGAACAGCTCGTCGACCGTCCCAGCAGTCCCCGAGTGGCGACCTCGCTTCACCTCGACGATCAGCTCGGCCCGAGCGGCCTTGGCCTCTCGCAGCGAGCCGTGGAACATCCGACTCACCTGGCGACGCTTTCCCGTGACCGGATCCCGGGACCCTTCGACGATCAGCTCCCAGGCCCCAGGAGCCCGCTCACGCATCCCGGGCGCTCTACGCAGCTTCGCCATCGCCGCTCAGCAGCTCGTCGAGCCGATGCCTCGGTACCAGAATCCGGCCTCGGAGCCGCACCGAGGGAATCTCGCCGGTCCGGACACATTCATACGCCATGCCCCGGCTGATGCCGAGAAGGTCGGCGGCCTCGGTAACCGTGACGGTCAGTCGTTCGTTGCTCATGTCACCTCCCCTCCACAGGTGATCGGTCTCCGCAGTTCAGCTCAACGAAGAGCTGATGAAGCTCAGTGGTGGTCATGGTTGGTTCCTTTCGTGTGCTTGGTCTTTGGCCGGCCCAAGCCCGTGCCGCAGGGCCGAGGGTGTCGAGATCGACGTGGTCTCGGTTCTCGTCGGCCACGATCTCGCGTTCCCGTCTCGTCACTCGGCGATCGTTCGGGTCGGCGTACCGGAGATGCGGGAGCCCGCTCACCGGATGGGCGACGACCTCGATTGGCCGGCCCAGGTCATCGGCAATAGCCATGGCCATGGCATCGGGCCCGTGATTCTCCAGGACGGTCATCGCATGCGCTGAGGCTGAGCGGGTCTGGTCTGGGCCTCGGTGGTTGATCAGATCGGTCCACACGTCGGCGGCGATCGAGGCGATGTCGACCGCTTCCTGGTCGTCGTTGTCGTTGGTCTGGTCGTCCATCTGTTCCTGCCCTCCGAGCAGCTGGTCGAGCTCCCGATCGGTGGGCTCGCCGTAGATCTTCTTGAGTTGGCCGCCCATGGTGACGACGTTGCGGCCCTTGGTCGCTCGCAGGTACTCACACCACCGGGCCGCATCCCGGACACACCCGGTTTCGGACGCATCGAGCCCGATCTGCCACGGGGAGCGCGACCGGCCGCTGGCGATCTTGAGATCCTGGCGGGTCATCTCCAACTGGATCTTCCCCAAGTACTTGGCCATCGCTGCGTCGTCGCCCCCGGCGGTCTTGACCGGCACGAGGTCGACGCCGTGGATCTGGTGGACCTGCCGGCCGAGATGCCGGTCGATCTGCCTGGAGAACGCCTCATGGAGTCCTGCTTTCAGGCCGGCGTTGCCGCCGTACTCGACCTCCAAGAATTCTTCGTGGAAGAACAGCACGTGGAGGTGGGGGTGCCAGCCGTTGGCGCCGTCGGTGATCTCGAGGGCGGCGATCCACCCGATGATCCCGTAGTCCTCTTCGGCGTCTCGGTAGACCTTTAGGTGGCGCATGTCGGTGAACGCCTTCCGCAGCCCGTCCAACAGGTCGTAGAGGGTGTCGGTGGCGTAGTGGGCCAGGGTGAATGACCCGAACGACACGCCCTTGCCGGCGGCCAGGTGGGCGTCGACGTAGTACTTGACCATGGCTGATTTCAGCGCTCGTCGTCGGGCTGCGCAGCCGAGGCAGCCCCAGACGCTCTTGCATGTCGCCACACCACCAGCCCGCACGGTGCCGGATGGTGACTGGCGCATCAGGACGTCTGCACCGAGGGAGTTGCCGCAGCGGGCGATCGAGCACAGGTCGTCGTCGCTGGCAAGCAGGCGCCGGTTGAAGCGGCGGAGCACTTGCGCCGCGTGGCGCCGGCTCCGGAGGCGGTCCACGACGTCGCAGGCAAGTTTCGGACTGGAGTTACCAAGAAGCCCGATGAGCGCTGTGCTCACGCAGTGTCCTTTCGATGGTGCGGCAGTCGTGTTTCCCCGTTACCAAGACCTGCCCCCGGCTCGGTGATTCGAAAGAGGGTGGGGGAGTGGGGGGTTCGAATACCCGCGCCTGGGCCGGCTCCCTCGTCGGCCCTCCGGGCCGCCCGGTCGCCGGCCATGAGATCAGCAGAGGCGCTAGCGGTCACTGCTCTGCTCTCCGGCCTCGGCGGCGAGCGGGAAGCGTTCCAACCCAGACCGACGCGATCACGTGCAGCCCGAACACCCGAGCCAACATCGCCGTCGGATCGCCAGCGTCGGCCGCCATCAACACGGCGGCTACGACGGTCAAAGCCAGGGGGAGCGAGAACCACCAGGCCCCGACAATCAGGACCGGCGTCGAGCGAGGTGGAGTGTCCCGGATCGTGAACTCATAGGACGGTTGATCAATGCTGGGCGACCGTTCACCGGGTCGAGGGCCACTGACGACATCCGATCTCGTCGCTGGTTGGCCTGGTCGTGGACCGGAAGAGCCGCGGTGAAGGTGAACGGGGCGGCCGGTGCGGTACGGGTCATCAGTCGATGCCGGCGGTGTTCGGAGTGGGGGTGGGCTTTGCTGGGTTGGGGCGCCTGATGACGGGCGCCCCAAGGGACGCTCGATCGTTCGCTTCGCCACCTCGTTCGGTACCGCAGAATCGATAGTCAGCAGCCGGGATTGAAGATCGGACATCAGTACGGGCGCTCCTGTTCGTGGTCGAGGAACAGTCGGTGATCGGCCCCGGCGGCGAGGGCTTGGACATGGCCGGCTTCCCAGCAGCCCGGGCGGTGCCGGGTCAGGGCGTGGGAGCCGCCTTGTTGGTAGGTGACCTCGGTCAGGGCGACGCCGAGGAGATCGGGCAGGTTGTAGCCGGGGTGCTCATCGCAGAAGGCGAGAACGTCAGCGATAGCGGCGATCAACTGCTCGGTGGGCGGTGACGGCCGGTCATCCGATGGTGCGGGTGGGGTGGTCATGGGTTGATCTCCGGGAGGATGGGGTTGAGGCCCTGAAGGCTGCGGAGTTCATGCGCCCAGACGGCAGCGTCGATGTGTTGAGGGTGGCGGGTAGGGATGGTGTAGGCCTGGGCGGCGACGTAGCCGATGACGTCGTCCCATCCCCGGTCGGTGGCCTCCATGCGTTCGGCGACCCTGATAGCGGGGACTTCGTGGGCGATGACCCACAGGCACCACCACAGGGCCCGGTGCACCAGCTCGAGATCGCCGGGATCAGAGTCAGCGAGGTGGCGTCGCTGGCGGCGGGTCAAGTGGAACTGGCGTGATGCTCGACGTAGGACCCGCCGGTGCCGCTGGCGCTGCCAGGTAGAGCTCAGGGTGCGCCACAACCAGCAGAGGACGGGGACGAGGATGAACTGGACGAGCCACACCGCTGCACGAAGCAGACCGAGCACGACCGTGCCAAGAACGAGCAGCAGGCGGCGGGTCGTGGTGCGCCTCATGAGCCATCCCCGCCCGTGTCGTCGGTCGTATCGCCGTCGGCGGGGTTCTTGCGTGGCCCGTGGTCGGGATCGACTTCCCGTAGGGGTGGGAAGGCTTCGGTGAGGCAGAGGGCGATGTTGGTGGTGGCTCGTTCGATGTGGGGGCAGCAGTCGAAGATGTTCGACTCACACCCCGCCGGCCCCGCCCCCAACCGTGGTGATCCCGACAACAGCGGGTTGTTCCACACCAGCGGTGCATCGGGGTCGAGATATGACTCGACCAGGACCGTGGCGTTGGCCGGGCCGGCGGCTCCAGCCTCACCGTCACCGTCACCGCTGTTGTTGCCGTCGGGCGTGGCCGGATCACTGTCGGAGGTTTCGGGTTCAGGGTTGAGGTTGAGGACGTCGGGGTCGGGTTCGCCGGTCAGCAACTCACCACCGACCGCGCCGGCGGCCCGGAACAGTTGCCAGGAGAGTCCGATGAAGGCGACAGGTTCGGCGAGGAAGGTAGCGACGAGGAACGCGACCGCGAACCAGTGCCACAGCTTGTTCGGGCGGACACCGGGGCCGTTCATGACCGCCCCCGCTCACGATCATCATTGCCAGCGATGGAGGCGAGGGCTTCGGTGTCGAAGTCCCGCACCACGTCCGGTTCGATGTTGGGGCCGGTGAGGGTGTGGAGGTCGGTTTGGTGGGCGTAGTAGATCTGCCCAGCGGTGATCCTGGCCCCTTTGGATGGGTCGAGTCCTTGGTAGAGGCACCGGCCGGGCCGCCCCGCCGACAGCGCCTTCGACACGGAGGGGCCGAGGTCGGGGCCGAACATCATCCGGAGGCCCTCGGGTGGGGAGGAACCGACCACGATCCGGGCCCCGGTGTTGGTCTTCATCGTCGACCCCGACGGCCCGAACGATTCCGCTACTGGGTGTTGGGTCAACAGGACGACGTGGATGCCAGCGGAGCGGCCCATGGCGACAATGGCGGCGAGTTGCCCGGCGATCTCTCGCCGCTGTTGGGCGTGCTGGTCCTTGTTCCCGACCCCGATGAGGGAGGCTGATTCGTCGAGGACGAGGAGCCGGCGGGTGGTGAGTTCGGGGAGTTCGTGCCAGGTGTCGACCCCGGCGGCTTCGATGAGGTCTTGGCGCATCTGCATCTCGTCGAACACATCGGCGACCATGGCCGCCATCCCGGGGAGGGTTTTGGCGATCGAGGCTCGGTTGCGGAGCCATCCGTATTCGCCTGAGCGTTTGGGGTTGAGGATCGAGATCGCCCACCCACAGGCCACGGCGTGAGCGAGGATGAGGCGGAGGAGGATGCCTTTGCCGCCACCGGTGACCCCGACCACGACTGCGTGGGGGCGGAGGTCGACGGCCCACCTGATGAAGTCGTTTTCGATCGAGCGGCCGAGGACGACGTGGTCTTCGTGGCGGGCGATGTGGTTGAGGCCGACGGGGAGGTGGTCGGGGAGAGGGTGGCGGAACAGGCGGATGACCAGGGTTCCGTCGTCGTGTTGCCAGGACAGCACCGCGGCGTGTTTGGTGACCCGCCGGATCCGGTCAGCGATCCGGTCATACCAGACATCGGGGTCGTGAGCTCCCAGGGGGCGGACCCGTAGCGTGGTCCACGCCGGCAACACTCCCGGGCCCCGCTCCACCGACACCAGTTCAGGGACTCGGGCCCGGCGAGCGAGCGGCACGGCCAGTCCAGCGAGGGCGCAGATTCGGGGCCACAGGGCTTGCCATCCGAGGGTGTAGGTCCGCTCAGCCGAGGTGTGGAGTTTTCGGCGCCACCACGGCGACCACAACCCAGCCACCGTGACCAGGGTGGGGAGGAGGGCGAGTGGGCCGGCGGCCAGGGCGGTGATCCAGATCGGGGCCAGGGGCCACCACACCACCAATAGGCGACCTGTGAGCACGGTCCAGCGGGCGATGCGGTAGGCGAGCCACGGGGTCTCGGCTCGGCCGGGGTGGATCTGCTGGCCGCCAGTGAACGGTGACTCCAGATATGAGGTCATGACACCCCCCGCTCCGTCGTGTCGCCGGCGGGGTTGGGGTAGCCGAGGCGGCCATCCGGTGTCCGGTACCAGTCCTGCAGATCATCATCAGAGGCCAAGTCCTCGGAAAGGAACGGCTCGAGGTTCTCGGGCTGCCATGGATCGAGGGCGCTGACGTAGTAGTCGTTCGGGTCGAACAAGGTCACGACGAGGCCCCCTTGTCCCGTAACGAGCCGTCGGGAGTGGCGCGGGTGGCGCGGTGGATGGTGCGGACACGGTCAGGGGTGATCGCCCGGCACCGGTCGTCTTCATCCCAACCCTCCAACCACAACGCCCCACTACCGGTCGAGACGGCCCGGTGGAACACGAGGCGGCCTCGGAACCCCCACACGGAGAACTCCCGACCCGGCGTCAGTAGCGGGCGGCCTGGAAGCTTGAACTCCTCGGTAATCGTCCACTCGGCGGCCATGTCGGTGCCGAAGGGAAGCTCGCCCTGATGGTTGCGCCAGTGCTCGGCCACGACAGCGGCTAGGCGGTGCTCGAGGCGTTTGAACTCAGCCGGCGACAACACCACCCGGTAGGTCTCCAGGTCGTCGGCACCGACCTGATCCAGCCCGGCCGCTTGAAGTTCCGCCAATGCGTCGGCGGCGGTCGATCGAGGGAGGATCGGTGCGACGTCGTGAACGCCGGAACGGTGCGGTGACGCTCGAAGTCCCGTCATGAGCACCACCCCCGCCCGCTCGTGACACGTCGAAGGAGGCGGGTCACGGTTGAGATGCGAGTAGACGAGCTGGCGATGGCGTGGCTCGACGGTTGACCGTGGCCGGGTTTTTGGGCGTGCTGAACTAGCGGCTCTCTCGAACCCATGACGTGCCTTTCCCCCTTGCTGGGATTGCTCGTGGACGACGGCCCTGCCCGGACCGAAGTCGACTTGTGCTCTGCCCGGGACTCGAACCCGGCACCACCAACGGCCCGCTGCAACCGCCCTCTTGTGGCCCCCGGCCAACCCGAGGACAGAGACCAGAACCGCGCTAGGCGGCCTTCTTCGACCCCTCCGACGACGGGGCGACCGGTTGTGGTTTGCGGCTCGGAGCCTCACCCAAAGCGAAGGTGTCCGCGGTGAAGGTCACCACATTGCGAGGCCCGTCCGGGTAGGTCGAAGCCCGAAGACCCCCGAACCGGATACGGGCAATCCCCTCGATCACCGGCACACCGGCTGAGGCGATACGGACCTTGAAGTTCGTCACCCTCCGGCCGTCCTGCTCGGTGCAGAAGATGTCCCACAACGGAACGTCATCATCATTGGTTCGCTGCTTGGCATCCTCGGCAGCCTGACCCGGCACATACACCGTGGCCCGCTCCACCCCCGTAACCGCGAACTGCTTCGCCTGAACCTTCTCGTCATCAAGTGGCAAATCCATCTCTCTCGTTCTCTCCTGGTGTTGTCGCTTAGCGCTACATGTCCTGCGCTACTGTCGAGAAAACCATCAGGGGTCCGCCGATCCGAGAGCATCAGTGATGCATTTATGTGGCATTGCTGCCGCAGCGGGTCGCCTGACCAGGAAGTACGCACGATGACGACCGTGAACTCATCTCATCAACCCCGAACTCGGCTCCGCAAGAGGCGCCAGGCGGTCGGTCTCACTCAAGAGGAGCTGGCTGAGCGTGTCGGCGTTAACCGATCGACCATTGTCCGCTGGGAGAACGGAACGACCGCCGGACCACGCCCACGCCAGCGACCAACGTTGGCGGAAGCGCTTCGGATCTCCATCGACGAGCTCGAGTACCTCCTAGCCCGACAGAAGCCATCGTCGGAGGACCCAGCCCAAGCTGACTCTGGCACCCCTGGTACCGTGGAACTCGATCCCGGTGACTTCGAAGGAGAGGCAGTGCAACGCCGAGAGTTCCTCGCACTGGCGGGCACGAGCTTGGCCGGTGCCGTTGTCTCCCCCTCCTCGGTTCTACAGGACCTCGCGCTCACCCTCATCGACGCCGACCGCCGCCCAACCGCTGGTCTGGATACCGGGGCAACGACGCTGACCGCACGAGTTGCTCGGGTTAAGGAGGCTTACCAGGCGTGTCGCTACGAACTGGTAGCCGAGGAACTACCGGGACTGCTGGGCCAGCTAAGGGCGGCTGGCACGGTGACTGCCGGCGATGATCGTCGAGTCATCGCTGGACTGACCGCTCAGGCTCTTCATGTCGCTGCGAGTGTGTTCTTGAAGCTCGATGGTCAAACCCTGGCCTCGGTGGCAGCCGATCCCCTGTCTGTCAGGGTGAGGTGAGGCACCGGCGGTATCGGTTCTTCTGACCCGACGGGGCGAGAACTGGAACACCTGATCATGACCATGACGACTGCATCGTTGAACGACCGCGCCCACACTGGTGGGGTGAGCGACGACGACATCGATCCGGCGGCGCGGCCCACGCGTCGCAGCTTCACCGCCGAGTACAAGGCCGAGATCTTGGCCGAGTACGACTCCCATCCGAAGGGCTCGTCCGAGCGGGGCGCGATTCTGCGCCGTGAGGGGCTCTATTCGTCGCACATCTCGGAATGGCGCAAGCAGGCAGAAGCGGGCGCCCGCGAGGGCCTGGCCCGGAAGTCGAAGAAGCGCCGATCCCGGGAGGAGGTCGAGCTCGAAAAGCTGCGCCGCCAGAACGAACGGCTCGAGGCCGAGCTCGCGAAGACGAAGACGGCGTTGGAGATCACGGGAAAAGTGCACGCGCTCTTGGAGCAGCTCTCCGAGAGCGCGGACACCGATCCGAGGTCGAAGCCGTGATCGACGACAACCTCGCCGACCTGGAGGCGGTGACGTCGCTGAAGCGGGCGTGCGAGCTGATCGGCGCGAACCGCTCCACGATCCAACGCCGCCGACGGCCGCCGGTGCTGGGCCCACCGGCGCCTCGGCCCGAACCGCCGAACAAGCTGAGCGAAGCCGAGCGCCAACACATCTTGTCGGTGCTGCGCTCCGAGGCGTTCTGCGACCTTGCTCCGGCCCAGGTGTGGGCTCGGCTGCTCGATGACGGGATCTATCTGTGCTCGATCCGCACCATGTACCGACTGCTCGCGGCTGCGCGGAACGTGTCAAGCTTTTTGAGACAGGTTGTTCCTGGTTTATTGCGTTGAGTCCTCCTCGTCGTCGGGTCGGTTGATCCAGGCTTGGGCGGGTGGTCGCTTGGCGGTGGGTCGCCGGGCGAATCGTTCGGGGTGGGTGGCGTGGGCGGCGTCAAGCACGCCTTGGCGGTGCTCGACGACGGTGTCGGTGTGGCCGTAGTGCACTTGAGCGGGGGTGAGGAGGGCCAGGCCCCAGTGGTGGTGATGGAAGTTGTACCAGTCGAAGAATCGGTCTCCGTGAGCGACGGCCTGGTCGAGGCTGTCGAACCTCCTGGGAAAGTCGGGCCGGTACTTGAAGGTCTTGAAGGCGGCCTCGCTGTAGGGGTTGTCGTTGCTGACCCGTGGCCGGCTGTGACTGCGGGTGATCCCGAGATCGGCGTAGAGCTGAGCGACGGGTTTGGCTGTCTGCTGGGCGCCTCGATCGGCGTGCACGGTCAACTGGGTGGGATCGAGGCCTTGAGCACCGATGGTGTCGGTGATCAGTCGTTCGGAGATCGCTGCGGTTTCCTGTTCTGAGATGCACCAGCCGACGGCGTAGCGGGAGTACACGTCGAGGATCCAGTACAAGAAGTACCACTGCCACTTGCCGGGGCCCCGCAGCTTCGACACGTCCCAGGACCACAACTCGTTCGGTCTCGAGGTGCACAGCTCTGGCTTGGCGTGGGCTGGATGGGTTGCCTGTCGTCGCCGTTCGGGCACGCAACCGTGACGGCGGTGCAGCTCCCGGTACATGGTGGAGATCGACGCCACGTAGCGGCCCTCGTCGAGCAACGTGGCGTAGATCTCGGCCGGGGCCAGATCGACGAAGCGTTCCTCGTGCATCACCGCCCAGAGCTCGTCACGCTCATCGTCGCTGAGTTGGCGGGGCTGGGGGCGAGGCGGAGCGAGGTTGGCTGGCTTGGTCGGCGCCCCGGTCTCGCGATGCCGGCGATACCAACTCGCCCGGGCCAGACCCACAGCCTCGCAGGCCTTCTTCCGGCCGATCAGCGGGGCCAGTTCATCCGCGGCGGCTTCCATCAACGGCTCCGCTTCGGATCGCTCGCGTCGTGCTCGGTTGCTCCCTCGGCCGCGAGATCCTCCAAGAGAGCGGAAAGCTTTCCCTGGACCTCGATCACCCGCTCTGCGGTCTCGAGGCGCTTGGTGAGCCTGTTGTTCTCGGTGCGCAACCGGTCGAGCTCGCGGTCACGAGGGTCCTTGGCCGGTCGACCCGGCGTCGCCTCCAACCCCTTCAGCGCGCCACGATCGCGTTGCTCACGCCACGCCGAGATCAGCGACGTGTACAAGCCCTCCCGACGCAGCAGCTCACCCTTGCCCTGCCTGTCGAGCTGGTCATACTCAACGAGGATCGCCGCTTTGTACTTCGCCGGATAGGTACGCCTCGTCGGGCGTTCAGACTTGGAATCCGGCACCGCCACAGTCTCGCCGCCGGGCACATCGAATGTCTTGGGAGCCATGCCCCATCGTGTCCTTCCACACCCTTGAGATCAGTGATACTCACTCACGGCCTGTCTCAAGAAAGGTTGACACGAAGGGGCGGGTGAGAACCGGGAACGCCGCCGCCAGCGCACCCACCCGGCCCGCAAGCGCCCCGAGCTCATCGCCCGGGCACCCAATCAGGTCTGGTCGTGGGATATCACCAAGCTGGCCGGGCCCGAACGTGGCGTCTACTACGAGCTGTTCGTGATCATCGACATCTTCTCCCGCTACGTCGTCGCCTGGACCGTCGCGAACGCGGAGACCGGTGAACTCGCCGAAGCGTTCATCGAAGCCGCCCTGGACCGCCAACAGATCGGCCGTGACCAGTTGACCTTGCACGCCGACCGCGGCCCCTCGATGACCTCCAAGCCCGTCGCCCAGCTCCTCGTCGACCTCGGCGTCGCCCGGTCTCACAGCCGGCCCTCGGTGTCGAACGACAACCCCTACTCCGAGGCCCAGTTCAAGACGCTCAAGTACTGCCCGGCGTTCCCAGCCCGGTTCGGGTCGATCGCGGATGCCCGAGCGTTCTGCGAGCGGTTCTTCGATCACTACAACCACGTGCATCGCCACTCCGGAATCGGGCTCCATACCCCGGCATCGGTTCACTACGGCACCGCCACCGAGATCCGTGACCAGCGCGCTGCGACCCTCAACGCCGCCTACGCCGCGAACCCCGCCCGGTTCCGGCATCGACCGCCCACGCCACCGAAGCTTCCATCGGTCGCATGGATCAACGAACCCACCCAGGAAGCACTCATCCGATCCGCGTGAGAAGTTGCCTCATCCCCCTTGACACGTTCCGATCGGAGCATGGAGGCAGCCCGTCGAAGCGAAGATCCACTGGTGATTGCAGCCAGTGCCCGGATCGTCACGCACACCTTGATGAGTTCAGGTCAATACGCAGCCGCCTGCCAGTACGCAGCCGACTCTGCCGTAGAGCTCGACCGGTGCATCGAGCATCCCTCGAGCGATTCGCTGTCGCTCTACGGTGCCCTGATCCTCCGGGGCGCGATCGCTGCAGCTCAGAACGAAGATGGCCCGACTGCTCGGGCATTGCTCGACGAGGCCACGCAGACAGCCATTCGGCTCGCGAGCGGAGCCAACCACCACTGGACTGCGTTCGGGGCCGACAACGTGTTGGCTCACCGAGCTGCGGTCGAGATCAACCTGGGGAACGCTGGCACGGCCATCGATCACGTGCGAGCCATCAACTTCGATGGGCTCGGGATCGCCGAGCGGCGAGCAACTGTCTTCATCGATGCTGCTCGGGCCTACAGCCAGTGGGGTAAGTACGACCAGGCCGTCTCCGCACTCAATGCAGTCAGCGAGGTCGCGGTTCAAGAGCTTCGAGTTCGCCCACCAGTTCGCGACCTCGTTGCGCACCTGCGATCCTCAGCGCCTCGGAGCGTCCAGAGCGACCTCCAGTCTCTAGTCGATCGGGTCGGGTTGGCCGCGTGACTGACCGGGTCCTGTCAGTTGTTGTCTGCGGTGCCGGTCCCGCCTCACATGTCGACCGCCTCGTGGTCGCAGCACAGGAGCGAGGTTGGGAGGTGCAGCTCATCTCGACGCCCGCCGGGTTGGACTTCATCGACACCGAAGCTCTCGCCGCCCTTGCCGGTGCGCCCGTCCGAAGCGAGTACCGCAAACCAGGCCAACCTCGATCCCGCCACTCCGACGCATTCATCGTCGCTCCCGCGACCTACAACACGATCAACAAACTCGCCCTCGGTATCAGCGACACCTACGCCCTGGGCGTACTCGCCGAAGCGATCAGCATAGGAATACCCGTCGTTGTGATGCCGTTCGTCAACAGTGCACTTGCCTCCCGGGAGCCCTTTAGACGTAGTGTGAAAGAACTCGCAGACGAGGGAGTCCTTGTTCTCATCGGGCCTGGCGCGATCGAGCCCCACGAACCGCACACCGGCGAGGGCTTGCTCGACTCGTACCCCTGGGAACTGGCACTCGACCGCTTGGACAGATAGCCCCGACGCCGCTTTGTCAGTGACCAGCACGGGCAACTCCGTACTCCGGCAAAGGTCGACACCCAGCCAATCTCGGGGCACGGAGTTCGGGAAAGCTGAGTGAGGTCTGGGCTGAGAAACGTGAGATTGCGGGGGAGTTCCCAACCGTCAAATTCTGGCCGGGTATCCACCTCGAGCACTTGCTCGCCTCACGTCCGACGCTGCGGTCGTCGCTCGATCTTTTGTGAGACCGAGCGGCCAAGACCCCTACAACGCGACCGCTCGTGATGAATTGGGCGTCGTTCGGCCCTTACCCTGCGTGGTGGCCAGTTCCCGATCGCCGGTGATGTCGAGCGCCAGGGTAGTGCCTTTTCCGGACGGTCGGCATCGCGTCCTGGTTCTCGCGTGTCAGCGATCGGAGATGATGCTGTAGAGCAGGGAGTCTCTCCATTCGCCCTTGACGTACATGTGACTGCGAAGACGGCCCTCGTAGCTCATTCCGATCTTCTCCAGCACTCGTGCCGATGCGAGGTTGTCTGGATGGCATGTCGCCTCGATGCGGCGAAGGTCTAACTGATCGAAGCCGAACCGGACCAGAGCGCTGGCCGCTTCGGGCATGATGCCCTGACCCCAGAGGCTCTGCCGTAGCACGAAACCGATCTCGCCTCGCTTGTGTGTCCGGTCCCGAATCGCCAGGTGGACGACACCTGCGTAGGCCCCGTCGTGCTCGATGGCAAGCTCGTAATCCACACGGGGCTCGATCATCCCGTTCCGGATGAAGCGCTCGATCGCCTCCCGCTCGCTCGCCTCAGTCTGGACGTCCCAGGTGAGGTAGCGAGTCACCACCGGGTCGGCGGCGGCTTCCATCGCCAATGGCAGATCCTCGATCGAGTGTTCCCGAAGAATCAGGCGACTCGTGGTGAGCGTCACCGGTCCGCTCTGGCTCATGCCGAGGACGCTAGTCCCAGACCACGGCTCAGTGGCCAGCAAGAGGGCGGGAAGCCTCGCTGGCTCGACGATCGCGGTCCATCATGACCGAGAAGGCCAAGCCGCCGGTGATATGCCGTGCGGAGGTGGTGATGCCGATATCGGGCGTGGATGGTGCCGTCAGAGTGAAGGGGCTATGGCGTAGCGACCAAACGGTCCGCGAGGCGTTTCCCGGCGTCCTGGGCGCTTGCTTTGTCTCCGTAGCAACCGACTGCGGGTTGTGCTCGGAGTACACCGCTGAGCGTCCCATGGTGGAGCTCACGGTCGATCGGATGAGCTGCGAGCGATGACTCCTTGCCCATGGCGACTTCAACCGGTTCTGGCCTGTCGTAGCTCAGCCAGTGGTCGTCGATGATCGCCTGGTGGTCGACGCCGAGCAGGTCCAGAAGGATCGCAACCGCCAGCCCGGCGCGATCTCGGCCACTGCCGCAGTGAAGCAACACTCCTCCAGGCGGGGCTTCGATGATGGTCTCGACCACGGCAGTGACACGGTGGCCGTAGGTCGCGAGGAACTCCTCGTAGTACAGCGGTGTGGCGAGCTTCCACCGGTCGTCGCGACCGGACCATGCCTCGATGTAGCCAGGCGGCTCCAGAGCGACGACAACGTGGCTGACGCTGGCAGGAAGCGCCGAGTGCGTGATGGGTGCGCTGGAGACCTCCCAGTCGTGTCGAAGGTCGACGAGGGTTCGAATGCCAGCGTCGGCGAGCTGGTCCCATCCCAGCGGAGTCAGCGTGTGCGGCGCTGCGCTACGCACCAGTGCGAACCGCTTGATCGACTGGCCGTCTGCTGTCACTAGGCCGCCGAGATCCCGCCCGTTCACCAGCCCATGCCATCGGACTGCGCGATTCGTGCTCACCGGCCTACTACTACCAGCTCCGGAGCATCGAGGCGCAGCGCCCTCACAACGCTCCCAACTCGACGTTGGCCCTCGTCATCACCCTCGGTGGCCAACACAGCCGAACGGCCGGCGATGTCGAGCGTCCGAGAAGTGCCGCACTGTTGCGCTGCTGCCTCCGGCCGAGTTGAGGTGGTGGAGCGTGCGTCCGTGGATTCTGGGATTTGGAGAATCGCTCTGAGGACTTCCTAGGGCACTTCGTCGCCGTCGTACTCTGGCGGACGATGCATCCGTCACCCCCGTGACCTGTTGGGTCTTCGATTCGATGTTCTCGTACGACGTAACATTCCGAGCCAACCTCTAAGAGGCTGTCGCGTTAGTTTGTGCTGGTCATTGTTTGCGTTAGTTCGCGGTGAGGCGGCGGAGGAGGTAGCGGCTGTGGGCGGCCCATATGAACCCTTCATGGGTGATGGGATCGCGTTCATAGTCGATTTGTAGGCGCCGGTTGTTCATCAGCCAGGACCAGGTTCGTTCCACGATCCACCGCCTGGGGAGGGCCACAAACTTGGAGGGGTGCACCCGGTTGACGACCTCAACCCCGACGTGATGGTGCCGGCAGTGGTTGATGAATGTGGTCTTGAACCCCGAGTCGCACCACAGCTTGGCGAACCGCCCCGACCGGTCCCGGGCCCGGTCAGCTACTTCGATCCCACCGGTGTTGTCCGAGGTGTTGGCGGCCACCACACAGATGGCCATCAACAAGCCCAGGGTGTCGACGATCCCGAAGGTCTTGCGACCCGAGATCTTCTTCCCTGCGTCATAACCCCTGCTCTGACCGGTGACGGTCGACGCACCCCGGACCGAGCGGGCGTCCACGATCCCGGCCGAGGGTTCGGGGTCTCGACCCTCGCTGGCCCGGACCGCTTCGGCGAGGCGTTGGGCGATCCGTTCCCAGGTCCCGTCCCTCGACCAAGCCAAGTGCTGGCGGTGCACCGTGTTCCAGTTCGGGTACTCGCGGGGCAGGGCCCGCCACTGGCACCCGGTCGCAGCCACATAGAAGATGGCGTCGACCACCCGACGCCGGTCGACCTTGGGTGGGCGTCCCATCCCCCCGGCAACCCAGTGGTGACAGACCAGATCAGCGATCAGTTCCCACTCCTCATCGGTCATGTCACCATGCACCGTCCGCCACGACTGCGCATGTGCGATCTGTTCAGAGTCCACCAATTGACCCTAATACAGAAACCGACCCTCCACCCGCCAATCCACCCCCTGAACAGCCAAAACTTTCAGAACAACCTCTAAGGGAGGAAGTATGGAGACAGCCCAGCTCGTAGTTGCAGTCCTCGGCTTCGGCGGCGCACTGGTCGGGATCTGGTTTGGTGCCATCCAGGTACGCCTGAGCCGGGTGGCGACCGAGGCAGAGTTCATTGTCTACCTTGACGAGTGGTTCAAGGACTACTCGGACGTTCGTGAGCTACTTCGGCCGGCGGCGCATGGTCGAGGGGTGGCGGACCGACCGACGCGAAGGATTGGGTGCGCCTTGAAAGCTATATGGGGCGCTTCGAACGAATAGAGCTCTGGATTTAGCGAGGCCTACTTGATGAGGAGCTGGTCGACGCCCTCTATGGCTACATGGTCCAGAACATCGTCGACTGCGAGGCGATCAGGGTCGCGAAGCTTGAGCGTCTAGCCTCTGGCTGGACTGACTTCGTGAAGCTTGTCGAGCGAATGCGTCGCCTAGGGCGACAACTCCCGCCGATCAGTGGGACGTGATCCAGTACCGGCGTTCATCAGCGGCCCGACCTGGTCGTCAACCTCGGTGGGCGCCCGGTGAGATGCGGCGTTACCAGCTCGACGACTGCGAGAAGTGCCCGGGCACCTCAGTCTCGTCGGTAATGTTCGCGAGGCGCCCTGCTATAGGGAAGTAAGCGCGTCAGATAGCTCTCGAGCATCCGATCGGTACCTGTCGACATTCGCCTCAACTGGTTGACGTGCCTTGATGACCTCGTCGATTAGCGACAGCTTCGTACGGGATGCCTCGTACATCGGTCCCGGCAAACCTCTCGCCTCAAGCTCTCTGATAGCGTGTTGATGCTCCCGATTGAACCTAGCTAGCTCATCTGGCGAATGCCGATAGTCGTTATCGAATAGTCGGTAGAGGCGATCTATGCGCTCGATCTCCACAACCTCGTGTTTCCAAACCTTGTCCTCGGCATCGTTGTCCTGGTCGTCGAAAAACCGGTCTTCGTTGTGCCTCGCTGCCTCGAGCTCAGCTTTCAGTTGGCTAACGTGTCTGCACCCATGCAGAATGTCGGCCGCAACCGACAGGAGTTCGGCCGCCGCAGTTGCCTCTGGAACCGTCAGGTGTCGCTTGGCCCTCGGCAGCATATGTGACGTGCCCCAGTATATCTCGTCTTCGAGGTCATGGATCCTGAACGTATAGTACTCGGGCGCCATGTCGCGAACGATACCCCCGACATAGTTCAGAAAGCCCCTGAGTTCGTTTCTTGCACTAGATGATGCATCACGGGCAGATACGAGACGCTCAATAGCGACGAGTGTCAACCACACCATCACGGTCTCGACAGAGAAGCTAGCCCACAGGTCCCTCGTGGTCGCAGAGACCTCGACCTCATCGGCGAAAAGCCAGAATAGGATGGTCGAGGCAACTCCGGCCAGACCAACTGAGTACAACAAACCAACCAGTAAGTACCGGCGCGTCGAGTACCATCTCACGAATCGGCACACTAGGCCCGATGGCGGCCGCCCCGCCACTACTCAACCGGCGTACCGGCCCGGCTCGAGCACGCGACAACGCGAACGCCGACGGTGAAGCCGAGCGTTGTCCGTTCGACTGGCTCGGTCGCTACGGTCGGTGACGGCGAGCCGCTGTCAGTCAGTGTTGTCGAGCGGGCCGGGAGTGCCGTTTAGCGTGGTGGCTGCTGTCGGAGTTGGGGTTGCTTGGTTCTGGTAGGCATGGGAGATGCGAGAGATTCCGGACACGTGGGCTGAGGCCGCCAATGCCGCCGAGTTCCCGATCTACGAAATGGTCGAGCCGCAGCCGCAGGCCCGCTGGGCGGGCGGCTATGGGTGGGGTGAAGGAGTTGCGGTCAGCCTGGAGATCTTCTTCGACCTTGACGGGCACGAGATCGTTGTCGAGACGATCGGGGAGAAGCCGCAGCCTCTGAAGTCGGTCTTGGACCGACACCTCGGGCTTGGGATGCTGACCGAGTCGTTGCACGGCGACAGCGGTGAGCTGGAGCTTCCGAGGACATGGACGATGGACTGGGCGGACCAGGTCATCGAGATCGACGGGGCGCCCGTCGAATTCACGGGCATGACGTTGGATGATCGCTGGACCGGTTCGGCCTCGATAGCTTCCGGTGTCATAGTCGTCGTCGCATGTCCCGTTCACTCGGTGCCGCAATCGCTGCGCGTGGCGAAGAACTGGGCGATGCCAGACTCTCGGCCACGTCATCTCTAGCCACAGTCCCACCATCACCGGCGTGATGCGTGCCCCGGGGAGGGTCGGGAACGCTCACGTTCGGCTACGGACCGTGAGGCCGATCGCAGGTGGTCGATCGAGCGAGATTTCTACGCACGCTCGTCGTGCCGCAGCGTTGCGTCCCGACGGCGCCGAGGCCGAGCACTATCGAGCGGCATCATCTGGTCGATCCGGGCCGGTCGGCATTCACGTGAACCCCAATCGAGATTGCCGGTACTGCTGCGTTCGACGGGGACACAACGAGTGCATTCGGACAGAGGCGAGTTGATCGCCCTTGGGCAAGCTTGTGCAGTGAATGGCCTCGATCGCACCGGTAGGCTCCGCGAGATGCACCACGGTCGAACTCTGAATGTACTCCCTCCCAGGAAGAGGGCAGTCCGACTTCTTCCTTCGTGGGCGTGCATCTGCCTGGTTCTTCTCCTAATCGTTGCAGCATGCTCCGCAGGGGACGACGTCCAAGAGTCAGGTGGAAACGCGACTGAACCGACAGCCATGCGTGACGACGTATCTGCGACTGAGAGCGGCCAGGGCGACACGACGACGACGCAAGATAGTGTCGTTACCCCTACGGCATCGAGCGACGATGTGGCTGCTAGCTCAGAGGTTTCGCCACAGGCTATCTCGCCGTATTTTTCGGAGCCAATTGAACTGGATCTTCCATCCGGATGGAGCTATGTGCTAACAGCGAATCTAGGCCAACCGACAGTTGAGTTCGGCAAAGACATCGAGACTTCGCCCCCGGGCAAGGCTAGGCTTACGTCCGTCAACTCAATTCCGCCAGATATTGTTGTGACGCTCGAAGGAAACACACCCGGAAGGCAGCCTCCGGAGGCGTTTGCTCACGTCGACTGGATCTTCATTCCACTGCCAGGTCTAATGGACAATTCGGCCAGGTGGTACTCCTTGCCCGGTATTCCTGACGGTACATACCTGGATCTAAACAGCGTTGGCAACTGTGACGAGAGAACGTTATCAGACCGAATGACCGAGGACTTTGGTGCAGGTCAGGGCGAGATGAACGGGTTCATCTGTTCGGTCACTGAAGTCGGCCCTGGTGCGTCTGCCGATCTTGATGAGCCTGTTGTCGATGCGATTCTTTCGGCACTTGAATCACGGGATCTCGCGCCTGTAGTGATGGTCAATATTCGTCCTAACGGTGGAGCAGGCACTTGTGGTGTTCTGTTCTATCCAGACGGGACCTACTTGCTTGGTTCCGGCCTTTCGGATGAACGATCTTTTTGTGTCGTTCGACCTTAGATGCAAGCCTAGATTTGCCATCCGTTTAACCAGTGAACATCGGCACCTACAAGCGAGCGGCTGGTAACGGTGGAGTCACCAGCGGCCGCTCGGTATCACCGCCCGGAATTCGCGATCAGCCGCGCTCGGGTGCCGGCGATGCCGGGTGCTCGGAGCGACCGACAACGCGACCACTCACGGCGCGCCGAGCATGGTCATACTCAGCAGTCACGCTCGGTGGGAACGCTTACGACCAGCCCGGGATTTCTCAGTGCGGCAGTCGTGCCGATCCCGGGCACATCAGCGAGCGGTGAGGCTTCTCCGCTGTCGGAACGGTCTCTTGTAGCCCACCTTGACTACTTCCTTAGGATCACTCTAACCATCGTGCCTCGCGTTTTTCCAGAGTCGACATCGATGTCGTACTCCAGCCGCACAGGAAGGTCGTTCGTATAAGCGGCTAAGAGCAGCGAGAGCATACCTTGGCGAACCGGCCGGTTTTTGTCGTCGCGAAGTTGAAAGCCCATCTCTGTCGGAGGTTCACGATCGAGGCTAACGACCACCTCGACATCGAGTTGATCGCTCGGATGACCATGCTTCGATTCGAGTTCTATAACTCGCAGCTGGTTCAGTCTTCCTTCTGAGGCACGTATTGCCATGGCTTGCAACCTTTCGAGCTTGAGGTTCTGCTTGTTGCGACGCCCGACATCTCCTAGGTCGGGCCGATCACTCGGACGACCGAAGCACCAGTAGGGCCAACGACTTCGTATTCGATGTGGATAGGGAAGCCCTTCTCCAGACTGGAGCGGAGCAGTTCGAGCTGGGCCACACCAACGGCCTCCTCGCGGTCGTTCCGCAGGGGAAGGCCGAAGGTTCTGGCGGGCTCCGTGTCGAGTTGGACGATCACCTCTCCAGGCGTCGGATCCGTATCAGGTCCGTAGCCACTGCCCACCTCGTGGACCCGCAACATACTTACGCGGCCACTGGCCCTCCGGATGCTCCCGACGTCAAAGATCCACGGGTAGGCAACATAGGTCGGGTCGTAGTTGCTGTTCGTGGAGAAGTTTGCACTAGAAGAGACACCAATCACGTTGCCCCGGGCGTTCAGCGCCGGTCCCCCAGAGTCCCCAGGGCAGACGAAGTTCTCGGAGTTGTTGAAGACGATCGTTACGTCGCTGACTGACGTGATTGCGATGGATACCCGTCGTTTGCCAGCAGGTGGGGACAGACAGTTGTCGCCTGTACGTCCGAACCCGATGAGGGTGGCTATGTCCCCTGCCTCCGGCTTTCGGTCAGGACGTTCGACGGGGATTGGCCTAAGATCGGAGACGAGCTCGGTAGCGGGCCGATCGAGGCGAATGAGTGCGAAGTCGTTGAGAAGCCAGGCCCCCCCAGCTGCATAGTCGGGGTGAACGAAAACGTCACCCTGAACACTCACCGTGCGCCGGGTGGACTCCCCTGCGGGGACCACATTCATCATGAAGAACGTAGCTCGGGTAGTGCATCCGGTTGGCGCTGTTTGGCCGGTGCAAACGCAATGAGCTGCGGTGAGAACTAGGTTTGGTCGGATCAGGGTGCCAGTGCAGTTACCGACCGATGACGTCACCTGACCGACTCCTACCAGCTCGTCTTGCGGAACCGGCTCTCCCCCTACAAGGAAATGCCTCGTGCTGCCCACACTTGGCGCCATGCGTCCTCCCTTATCCTAGTGACAGAGCTAATACAAGTAGATCACGAATGAGGTCAGAGCGTCCACCGCGACGCCTCGTGTCACGCCGGTACCCTGTTGGTATGGGCGGCTGGAGAGTTGCTCGCAATCGGCTTCACACCGGCGTAGTCGGGGACTCCTCAACCGGCCTCTTGTTAGAACTTGAGGTGGTTCCGGGGTCTTGGCCAGGCTCTGGTCCGGGGTTCCTTGGATGGTTCGCTCTGTAAACCGGCTGTCCTGCCCTCTCGGGGGTGGTGGCTCTGTAACGGCATGCGGCCTAGGACCTCAGACGAGTGGTTGTGGCTTGAGAGAGGTTTGAACCGGTCCCGAAGAGGCATTGCCCTGCCCTCGTCGCCCATCACTGGCGAGAAGGAAGGCATTGTCATGGAACATGGTGAGGTGATCATCGGGCTCGATCCGCACAAGTCGTCGAACACGATCGCGGTCCTCGAGCGGGACGAGACGATCCGGCTGCGACGGCGGTTCGTGAACTCCGTTGGCGGGTTCGACGAGATGCGCTCAGCGGTGACCGACTACCCGGATCGGGTGTGGGCGGTCGAAGGAGCCAACGGGATGGGCCGCAGCGTGGCCCAACGTCTGGTGGCCGCTGGCGAGATGGTGATCGATGTCCCGGCGAAGCTGTCGACCCGGGTTCGAGTCTACTCGACCGGTCACGGGGCCAAGACCGACCGGACCGATGCGGTGGCTACGGCTCGGGCTGCGTTGCACTCGAATCATCTGCGGTTCGTGCAACCCGACGGGGCCAACACGGCGTTGAAGTTGCTGGTCGATCGGCGGGAGCAGCTGGTGGCCACCAGAGTCCAAGCGGTGGCTCGGCTGCATCGCTTGATTCGAGAGTTGATCCCCGGTGGCGCGAAACGAGAGCTCACCGCTTCCAAGGCGTTAGACCTGGTCAGCGGGCTCGAACCGGGCGACCCGGCCGGTGAGATGCGAGTCGAGATGGCGAACGAGTACATCGACGACATCCGCACTCTGGACTCGAAGATCGATAAGGCCACGGCCCGGATCAACAGCATGGTCAAAGAGTCGGAGACGACCTTGACCCGGATCTACGGGGTCGGGCCGTTGAACGCGGCGTTGATCATGGCCGAGGTCGGCAACGTCGGGCGATTCCCCACTCGGAATCATTTCGCCAGCTACGCCGGCACTGCCCCGATCGAAGTGTCTTCTGGTGATCAGCGTCGGCACCGGTTGTCTCGGTCGGGGAACCGAAGACTCAATCGAGCCATCCACGTCGCGGCCATTGTGCAGATCCGGTTCGACTGCCCCGGGCGGGACTACTACCTCCGTAAGCTCGGCGAGGGGAAGTCGAAGAAGGAAGCGATTCGAGCTCTCAAGCGTCACATCACCGACGCCATTTGGCGTCAGCTCCAGACCGATCGTCAACACCACCAGGATCAAGACCAGGACTGGCCTCGGTGGCCCTCGACCCGGCGAGGGAACCCAACCTACCGATCACCCGACACCCTCCGAGCCAACGGCAAGCCGATGAAGCCACGCACGAAACCGCAGGGACGATCCGTAGGATCGGCACCAGGTTTGGGGTGTGGCTTCACCGAAGAATCAGCCCCCGGAGGCGAAACGCTGATCACGCCGGCAGACCCCTGGGTCCACTAGACGTCCTCACCTGCCCACCCCAAACCACCTGCCTCTTGACAGAGAGGAGCCGTTATCTGGCGGCTCGGGTACTCGGAAACGCGACCACGGAGAGCGGGCCGTCGGAGCTGACGGCAGTTGGCAGGGCGAATGGGTTCAGATCCAACATCGCGTCCAACAAATCTCTTGCTACAGCGACGGACCTCGGATGTCTCGCTAGACACCTCGGCTCGTGTTCGCCCAGCTCAGCGACCTGTCCGGCACTCCGTTGACCACGGTGAACGCTCTTCTAATGACTAGGCCGCAGGTTCGAATCCTGTCGGGGGCGCAATGTCGGGGGCGCAAGCGGTGAGCAGGGATCGTCACCTCTGCGATCGCCTGCGGCCAGCCGACGCGCTACTGGCGGAGGTCGCTACCGGCCCCGGGACCTGGGTCCGCCAGTAGGTGCTCGGGTGGGCGTAGGGTCCGCCGGTAGGTGCTCGGCTCGGCTGAGGAGCCCAGCGGCGTCAGTCGGTGTCGCCCGAGCCCGAGCTCGAGCCAGGCTCGGAGTCTGAGACCGGCCCGGGGGAGGGGATGCCCTCGTGGAGCGAGGCCTGGCCCGCCCGGCCTTCGAGGGTGTAGGTGTAGGTGAGCGGCGGGCCGTAGGGGTTGTAGCCGAGCTGGCTCGTCTGGTCGGCGTCGTCGAAGGCGGGGCGGTTCTCATCCGGCGGGTGGAGGGCGCCGGAGTGGAAGTGCCACATCCGCCACTCGGGTCGGCCGTCGCCGTCGTCGCGGTGGTAGATCTCGGTGGCCTTGCTGCCGAAGACCTGCTCGGTGTTGGCCGGCTCCCAGTGGTCGTCCGACGTCACGGGTGACACCCGGCGGTACTGCAGCTCGCAGATCAACCACGCGATGTCGCTGCTCACCTCCAACCGCAGGATGGCCACCGTCTGGATGAGCCGGGGCGGACCCTGGGCGTAGTGCTCCCAAAGCTTGGTCAGCTCGTCGACCCCGAAGTACGTGAACCCGTTGCGGTTGAACATCGAGAAGGCGTTGCCGGAGGGAAAGCAGGCCCGCATGGCTTCCATGTCGAGTCCCACGTTGGCCTTCCACCACTGCTGGTGGAGGCGAAGGACCTCGCGGGTGTCGCGGTCCATGGACGTGATCGTCGGTTGCTGCACTGCTGCCATCCTTCGGGGTCAGGACTCGTCGGGGGAGTGGGAAGCGGAGATGCGGCCCAGGAGATCCTCCGGATCGACGGGGATTGAACGGACCCAGCCGTACCCGCCGCCCACCGCGTCCTCGACCGCCTGGGCGATGGCCGACATTGCGGCGATCGTGCCGGCCTCGCCGACGCCCTTGGAGCCCGACGGCACATCGAGCGGGAGGGTTTCCAGGTGCTCGACGGTCATCGGCGGAACGTCTCCGGCCAGCGGCACCAGGTAGTCGCGGAACGTGGTGGTGACCGGGTTCCCGTCGGCATCGTAGCGGAGCTCCTCCATGAGGCTCGAGCCGAGCACCTGGACGAACGCCCCCATGATCTGCCCGTCGACGATGGCGGGGTTGATCACCCGACCGCAGTCGTCGACGGCGTGGTAGCGGAGGACCGAGGTGATGCCGGTGTCGGCATCGACCTCCACCATCACCGCCACACTGCCATAGCCGATCGTTCGATCCACCGGATCCCAGACCGCGCGAGCGTGCAACGTGGGGCTGTGATGGTCGGGAAGGTGGTTCAGCTTGCGGTATGCCGCCCGGCCGATCTCCGCGAACCCGACCCCCGCACCGGAAGGCCCCGACACGATGCTCTCGCCGACGGTCAGCTCGGCCACCGGTACCTCGAGCAGCGAGGAGGCCATGTCCAGCACCTGGGTTCTGAGGTCGCGGCTGGCCAGCAGCACCGACGAACCGGCGACCGGTGCGCTCCGGCACCCCCCGGTTCCATAGCCGGTGTACGGGCAGCTGTCGGTGTCGCCGAACAGCACCCGCACGTCGCTCACCGCAGCGCCGAGCTCGTCGGCGCAGATCTGGGCGAGCGTGGTCTCGATGCCCTGGCCCATCGCGGTCTGCCCGGTGAACACCTGCACGGCGCCGGTCGAGTCCATGCGGACGACGGCCTCGTCGAAGCCGCCCTGCTCCATCGGCAGGGCACCCATCTTGCGGCTGTTGCCGACACCGGTCGCCTCGATGAAGTTCGCCAACCCGACCCCCACGATGCGGCCCTCGGCCCGGGCTGAAGCCGCCTCGTCGTACCAACCGGCGCTCGTGATCGACGTCCGGGCCCGGCGGAGGGCCGCCGGGTAATCGCCGCTGTCGAGCCGCCATCCCAACCCGTTCGCGAACGGCATCTGGTCGGGCTGCACCATGTTCTGCAACCGGAGCTCCACCGGGTCGACCCCGAGCTCGTCGGCGAGGGCGTCCATGGCCCGCTCGATGCCGAAGTTGGCGATCGGGCTGCCCCAACCCCGGAACGACCCGAACGGTGTGCGGTTGGTCATGACACCGGTGGTGGTGATGTCGGCGTTCGGCACCACGTAGGAGCCGATCCCGGCCCGGGTCGACACCCACACCGGCCCCATCCCCACACTGCTGACCTCACCGCCGAGCGTGCCGACCAGGTCGTTGCGGTAGGCGACGATCGTCCCATCGTCGTCGGCCCCGATCGAGACCGACATGTTGGCCTGCCGGGCATGGGAGGTGGCGACGAAGCTCTCGTAGCGGTCCTCGATGTACTTGACCGGGTGGCCGCTGAGCTTGGACGCTACGCAGGCGATGATCTCCTCGCCGTAGTAGTTGGCCTTCGAACCGAACCCGCCACCGATGGCGGGAACCCGGATCAGCACATCGGAAACGCTCACCCCCAGCACCTGGGCCAGCATCTCCCGCACCCGATTCGGTGACTGGGAGTTGATGTCGACGACCAGCCGCCCGACCGAACCGGACCGAGCGCCGTTGTCGGCCGCGGCCAGGCTCCAGTCGGCGATCACGCCTCGGGTCTCCAGCGGGCACCCGAACGCCCGCCCGATCGCCAGGTCGACCTCGACCACGGTGGCTGCGGCCTGGAGCGCAGCCCGACCCTGCCCCGAGCTGTGCTCGTCGACCGCGAGGACGTTGTCGGGCCAGGTCTCGTGGAGGAGGGGCGCGTCGTCGTGTCGTGCGGCGTCGACGTCCATCACGGCCGGCAGCTCGTCGTAGTCGACCTCGACCATCTCGGCTGCGTCCTCGGCTCGGGCCCGGGAGTCGGCGACCACTGCGGCGACGATGTGGCCGACGTAGCGGACCTTGTCGGTGGCCATCGCCAGGCTGCCGGTCTGGCGTTGGCCGGGGATGTGCTCCCAGCCGATCGGAGTGGGTGTCGTGTGGGCGGCCAGGTCGTCGCCGGTCAGCACGGCGTGCACCCCGGGCATGGCGCTGGCCCCGGCCGTGTCGAGCGAGTGGATCCTCCCGTGGGCGACGGTGCTGCGCACCATGGCCAGATGCAATGTTCCGCGGGGCTCCAGGTCGTCGATGAACAGGCGCGAGCCGTCGAGCAGGCCGTCGTCTTCGACCCGGAGCACCGAGGCGAGATGCCGGTGCTCGTGCTCCGGGTCATGGTCGTGGTCGGTCTCACCCCGTCGGCTGCCCGCCACCGGCTGCTCGCCCGCAACGCCGACTCGGCCGATCGTCTCGGCGATGGACCGCACGATGCCCTGGTAGCCCGTGCAGCGGCAGATGTTGCCGGACAGCCCCTCCCGGATCTCCCGCTCGCCGAGGTCGCCGTCGGCCGCCTGGCCCAGTGCCGTACCCGCGATCAACATCCCCGGCGTGCAGAACCCGCACTGCAACCCGTGATTCTGCTTCAACGCTCCGGCCAGTTCGGGCAGCTCGGGGAGCGGTCCGTCGGCTGCCCGCTGGTCGTCCGGTCGACTCAGACCCTCGATCGTCCACACGTCGGCGTCGGCCGCCTGAACGGCGAACAGCAGGCAGGACCGGATCTGACGCCCGTCGTGGACGACGGTGCAGGCGCCGCATGAGCCCTGCTCGCAGCCGAGCTTGACTCCGGTCAGGCCACACCGGTCCCGCAGGACATCAGCGAGGGTGTCGCGAGGCTCGACGGTAACTTCGACTCGGCGGCCGTTGACCGAGAGCGTCACCCGGTGCGTCTCGATGCCGGTCATGGCCCGGCCCCCAGTGCTTCCTCGAGGGCTCGGCGGACGGCGACGACGCCGAGCTGACGGCGATAGGCCGCCGACAGCTGGGGCTCCCCGATCGGATCGACGAGCTGCTCGGTCAGCTGGGCGGCCCGAGCGAGGGCGCTGGTATCGCCAGCAGCCGCCATCGCTGCGGCCTCGACGTCACGCAGCCGTTGCGGGCGGTCCCCGAGGGCGAAGGCGACGACCCGCATCGAGTCGACGACCCCGTCCGGGTCGAGCCGTGCGCTCACGATGGCGCCGGCGACGGCGAAGTCGGCGCTCCGCATGGCGATCTCGTGGAAGCCCATCCGTCGAGACTGGGCCACGGGAATCCGAACCTCGGTCAGTAGCTCCTCGGGACGGATCGTCGTCTCGTAGTAGCCGTCGAAGAAGTCCTCGGCTGCGACGCGTCGCTCCCTCTCACCTGCCGTTCTCAGCACGAGCTCGGCGTCGACGGCCAGCATGAGGGCCGGCAGCTCCGCTGCCGGGTCGGCATGGCACAAGCTGCCGCCGAGGGTGCCCCGGGTACGGGTCCCGGGATGCCCGACGCTGTCGACGACGGTCTGCAGGATGGGGATCTGATCTCGTAGCAGCTCGTCGGCAACGAGGTCTTCCTGGCGGGTCATGGCGCCGACCTCGACGTGGGTCGACGAGTGCGAGATCCCCGACAGCTGGCTGATCGCGTTGAGGTCGACCAGGTCGGTCGGTGCCGCCAGCCGGAGCGACATCATCGGCACGAGGCTCTGCCCGCCGGCCAGGAACCTCGCCCCGTCGCCCGCCGCCGCCCGCATCGCCAACGCCTCGTCGACCGTTCCCGGGCGGTGGTAGTTGAACGGCGCCGGCTTCACCCGCTGAAGACTAGGTGCGCCCCGAGCGACCCCTCAAGGTGCTCCGACCCCCGGCGGCCTCTGGCAGATCCTGTGCCCGGTGTCGGTCCAAGGCGCTTCCAATGCGCAGGTGGCGCTCGCCGGCCGTCCGCCTCTGGCAGATTCTGTGCTCGGTGTCGGTGCAGATCGCGACCAATGGGCGGTGGCGCCCACCGGCCGTCCGCGTCTGGCAGATTCTGTGCTCGGTGTCGGTGCAGATCGCGACCAATGGGCGGTGGCGCCCACCCCTCGCCAGGCCCTGCCAACCGAGCATCTAGGCTGGGCCGGCTCGTCGGGCCGCGAGTTGCGCCGAGCCCAGCCGATAATCGCCGAGGGGGATCGACCGTGGGCACGCCCATCACGCTCATGCTCAGCAGCCGGGTTCCGCCGGAGGAGACGATCGGCCTGGCCCGTCTGGCCGAGGACGTGGGATGCCGTCGGCTCTGGTTGACCGAGGACTACTACCGCAAGGCCGGGTTCGCCTCGTGCGGGGCCGTTCTCGGGGCGACCGCCACCCTGTCGGTTGCGCTCGGGGTCACGTCGCTGTACCTGCGGCATCCCACGACGCTTGCCATGGAGGTCGCCACGCTGCACCGCATGTACGGGCGCCGCTTCGAGATCGGCCTGGGCCTCGGGAGCTCCCGAGCCCTGCTCGGCTCGGAGCGGATGCCGGACCGGGCGATCGGCTCCATCCGGGAGCGGCTGACGATGCTGGCCCGGCTCCTGGCCGGAGACGAGATCGACTGGCGCGACGATCTCGACTCGGTCGGCGGCGCCCGCCTCGAGTATCCGGCCGACGTGGAGGCCACGACGTGGCTGGCCGCCGAGGGCCCTCAGATGCTGGCGTTGGCCCGCGAGCACGCCGGTGGGGTGGTGTTCTCGGCGTTCTCGACCCCGTCCTACCTCGAGTGGGCCATGCCGATCCTCACCCGAGACGGTCCGTACCCCACAGTCCTGTACCTCCACACGAGCGTCCACCGAGATCCTGAGGTGGCGGCAGAGGCGGCCCGCAACCTCGTCCTCGAGCGGATCCGGGCAGGTTACGAGTCGTCGTCGATGCGTCGCAGCGGCTGGTGGGAGGTGGTCGAGCCGCTGCTGGGGGCCTCCGACGACGTCATTCGCCCCCACCTGACCGAGGAGCTGGTGTCATCGTTCGTGGTGTTCGGCACCCCCGACGAGTGCCAGGAGAAGCTGCGGGCATTCGAGCGCACCGGCGTCGACGAGATCGCGCTCGCTCCGACCCTGGCCAACGACCCGACGAGGCTGGGGGAGGCCGTCACCCTCCTCGCCGACCTCTTCACCAGCTCCGACCGACCCGACTGAGCCGGATCTGGCCGACGGGTCGCCGGAGCACCCCCGGTCACCTACGCCGGGATGGGCGTCGACTGGTAGCAGAGGAACTGCCAGGCGCCGTCCCGGCGGACCCACGTCGTGCTGTAGCGGCAGTCGAGATCGACGGTGCGCTTCCCGCCGGCGACCACCACCGTGAAGGCGCACCGGCCGGTCACCATCGCCGTGTCGTCGATGACCGTGACCGCCGTGTCGGTCCGATCCTCGCTCCGGTAGTCGAACCCACCGTTGCTGATCGCCTCGATGTACGAGGCCTTGGTGTCCACCAACCCATTGGAGTGGGTGTACTGCATCTCGTCGGCCAGGAGCTCGCCGAGCGCATCGACGTCGGAGGTCAGGAGGGCAGCCCAGCGTCGGTCCTCCAGCGCCTCGATCTCGGCCACGGCATCGGTATCGCTCATCACAACCATCCTCGACGCATTCGGGTCCTCGCCGACCCGCTTCCACCCCTCCGAAATCTGTGGGCTTTGCAGCGCTCACCGCTGCAAAGCCCACAAATTTCGGAAGGTGCTGACCCGCCCTTCTTACAACCGTGATCGAGGTCGGCGCCAGCGACGCCGAGATGGGTCGTTTCCCCCAACCGGTAAACGCTCCGCACCACCGCAGGCGTGTGGTTGTGGAAGCCGGTCGATCAGTGGCCGGCCAGAGAGGGAAAGCAGCAACCGATGAACCCGACCACGAACCGACATCAGGACATGACCCACTCGCCGACGGGCACGCGCCGCCGGCGCCTCGGCGGCATCTCACTCATCGCGAGCCTCGTGCTGGCGCTGACCGCGCTGGTGAGCGTCTCGCCCGCCTCGGCCGAAACATGTCCGGCCGTCACCTGGGGCTCGCTCCAGAAGTCAGCCGCCGCTGCCACCACGGCGCACACGACCGGCGTTCGCGTCGGACAGCAACCCTGCCACGACCGGCTCGTCGTCGACCTCGACGGCACCGCCGCCGGCTATCGGGTCGAGTACGTCACCACGCTCACCGCCGACGGCTCAGGCGCCGAGGTGCCGGTCGACGGCGGGGCGATCATCAGGATCATCGCAACCGCCCCGGCCCACGACGACGACGGCGCCGCCACCGTCGACCCCGCTCACATCAGCGCGACCGACGTGAGCGGCTACCGAACCTTCCGTGACGTCGAGTGGGCCGGCAGCTTCGAGGGGCAGACCACGATCGGACTCGGTGTCCGGGCCCGGCTCCCGTTCCGCGTCTTCTCGCTCAGCGGCCCGGGCGATGGCTCGAGGCTCGTCATCGACGTCGCCCACAGCTGGAACTCGATCACCACCGATGACGGGTCGAGCGCCGACCTTCCCGGCGACGCCTTCGATGGCCATGCGATGGCCGGCGACCGACTCGCCGTGATGGGAGTGGCCAGCGACGATGTGCTGAACATCCGAGCCAACCCCGGCGTCGGCCATCCGATCGTCGCAACGGCCGCCCCGACCGAGGCCCACCTCGTCGCAACCGGTCGGGCTCGGAGCCTGGCGCGGTCGATCTGGTACGAGGTCACGATCGACGGGACCACCGGCTGGGCCAACTCCCGCTACCTCGGATTCGTGGGCAGCATCGACGACGTGACCTCGAGCTTCCTCAACGGTCGGCCCTACCCGGCAGCCGGGACCATGACCGAGCTCGGCGAGCTGGTCGCAGCCCACTTCGCCTCGGACGACCCACCCTCGTCGGTGGTCGTCAGCGTCGCGCCGTCCGTCGGCGATCTCGCTGAGATCACGCTGGACGTGATCGGGCTCGGCGGTGACTCCGTCGCCGGGCTCCGGCTGCACGTCTTCGCCACCCCGGGCGCGGGCGGCGACGGCTTCGTCGTGCGGACGATCGAGGCGACCACATTCTGCGCCCGCGGATCGGACGGAGAAACCTGCGTGTGACGCTCGACCGAGATCGTGTGACCGAGGCCTGATCGCTCAGTCGAGGTTGAAGCCGCGGTCGCGGAGGAACCGGGCGAGCTGGTCCCGCTCCCGCCGGCCGACCATGCGGGCCTTCTCCAGCGACCAGCCGTAGAACTCAGCCGCTCCCCATCGCGCCACGTCGACCTGCTGGTCCGGCGGCGGCTGGTAGTCGCCAGCTCGGCGTCGGTCGTAGTCGGCGACCGCGTCGTCGTCCTCAGCGTCGGTCGAACTGCCGTGATAGCGGTCGCGGTGGATCGTGACCGACGGTGGCAGGCGAGGGGAGAGTCGTCGCAGCTCCTCTGGCCAACCGACGCACATCCCGGCGAACGGGAAGACGTGCTCGGGCAGCTCGACGATCTCGGCGACCTCGTCGATGTGATTGCGGACGACACTGATCGGGCATGTCCCGAGACCGACCGATTCCGCGGCCCAGATGAAGCTCGACAGGTGCATGGCGGCGTCGCCGGCCGCGTTGAGCACGGCGTCGAGGTGGTCGTTGGCGAACGGCACGCCGTGGCCGTCGGCCACCCGGCGTATCCGGCGACTGTCGCCGCAGAAGAGCAGGAACCTCCCGGCCTCGAGGATCCACGGCATGGTGGGGATCAGCTCGGCGATGGCCGACCGGCGAGCCTGGTCGTCGACCACGATCACCGAGCACTGCTGGAGGTCGGACTTCGACGGTGTGGAGAACGCCGCTGCCAGCACGAGATCGAGGAGGTCATCGGCCACCGGCTCGTCGCGATAGCGGCGACAGGTCCGATGTTGGAGCATCAGCCGAAGGGTGGCCGACGCTTCGCTCTCGTCGGATGGCGCCGGTGCTGCGGTCATCGTTGGAGGCGAGGTCGGGTGATCGCCGGGCTCCGGGTCGGGCCAGCCGTAGCGGGCTGCCACCAGTTGACGAAGGGTCGCCACCGGGCTCAGAACGGGCGCGAGCCGCCGGCCTGGGCCCGGTGCATCTCCCGCAGGTAGCGGCCGTCCCAGGTGTCCCGGGCGTGGTTGACACTCCGGTTGTCCCAGAAGAGCACGTCGTGCGCCTCCCACACATGGGTGTAACGGAACCGTTCCTGGGCGATGTGGTCGAGCAGTTGCCGCCGGAGCGCGGCGTTCTCGTCGGGATCGTCCACCCCGAGCAGCCACTCGGTGAACGTCGACACCCACAGCGCCTTGCGCCCGCTCACCGGGTGGGTGCGGACCACCGGGTGGGTCACGGTCGAGGCCGCGTCGGGGGCGTCGTTGGCCATCGCCCGCCGCTGCTTCACGCCCTTCATCGTGGCGTAGGTGCTTCGCGGCCGCCACCACATCCCATCGACCCGCTGCCGCAGCGACGGATCGAGTGCGTCGTAGGCGGCGAACAGGTCCCAGAAGTAGGTGCGGCCGCCAGCGTGGGGCGGTGGGATGTCGATGCCGTGCAGGGTGGTCAGGTCCGGCGGCGACGGGTAGTCCTGCACGTCGCTGTGCATCTTCAGCTCCTGGGTTGCGGCTGGGACCTTCGCCCCGGTGAGCACGTGCTTGCCCGGTCGCTTCGTGTCGCGGTTCGAGAGGAGCTGCACCGGCAGGTCGCCGACCATCGGGAGCTCGTCGATCGAGTCCGGGCTGGCACCCCGATGGAAGCGCCGACCGAACCACTCGACGAGCTCCGCCTGCCGTTGGGGGGTGAGGCGACGCTGGCGCCGCAGGATCATCAACCCGGCGTTCGCCCACACCGTCACCAGCGATCGGATCTCGTCGCCGGTGAGGTCGTCGGCGAGGTCGACGCCGTCGACGATCACGCCGACCGGTCCATCGGTTCGTTGGAGCTGCAGCGACGGGGCCAGCTGCAGATCGCCAGGACGGACGCCGCTCTGCAACACCACCTTTTCGGTCGCCTCCGGCTTCGTCTCGATCGTGGTCATCGCTGATGCCCCCTGACTGGCCGGGCGTAGGTGGCGCCCACCGCGTCGACGTCGGTGAGCACGACGCTAACCGACAGCCCGTCTCGGCGGGAGTTGGCGGGCCTCCGTGACCTGCCGTCCACCGCTCGGCGAGACGAGGTCGGCAGCGGAGCCGGGCCGTGGCGGCTCCGTACTGCCTGTCGGCCGCACCCTTGCCCACCGTTCTGCCTGTCGGCAGGCGCCATACTCGGGGCAGCCGACCGGCAGAATCGGGGTGGTCGGGGCAGCCGACCGGCAGAAGCGGGGTGGGTGGGGCAGCCGACCGGCAGAACGAGGCGGCGAGGGTGGGGCGCCCGACCGGCAGAACGAGGCGGCGGGGGCGGGCCGCACGAGTGGCTAACGGGGCCGGCGGCGAGGGCTACGCCGGGGTCAGCTCCAGTGCGTCGAGGGCTCGGCCCATCAGGTCGACGAAGTTGTCGACGTAGAACTTCTCGCGCACCGTCGCCGAGGCGTCGCCCAGCGAGCGCTCGAACCGCTCGATCGGCCGACGCCCACCTTCCACATGGGGATAGTCGGACGAGAAGAGGACCACGTCCTCGCACCCTTGCGCTGCGATCCAGCCCACGTCCTCGGTGGGATAGGGCGTGACCCGAACCTGGCGCTGCACGAACTCGCTCGGTCGGAGGCTCAGCTTCTGCAGCCGCTCCTCGTGACGGCTGAACGCGTCGAACGCCGACTCCATCTGCCGCATCCAACCGGGGACCCAGATGGCGCCCTGCTCGATCACGCCGTACCTGAGGGTGGGGAACCGCTCGAGGACCCCGTCGAGGATCAGGGTGGCCAGCGTCTGCATGGGCGGGCCGGGGATGGCCATGTAGTCGACGGACCGGAAGTTCTCGGCCCCGCCGTGGAAGTCGGGCGGTACCGGCAGCCCGTTGCGGAAGTAGTCCGGGTCGAGCAGCGTCCCACCGCCTCCCACGTGGAACACCACGGGGATGCCGGCCTCCGCCGCGGTGGCCCACACGGGGTCGAGGTCCACGTGGCTGGGGGAGTGACCCCGCGGGCAGCTCGAGGCGACCAGCATGGCGGCCGCGCCCATCTCCACGGCCTCGCCCGCCATCGCCGCCGAGCGCTCGAAGTCGGCCAGGGGCACGTAACAGGTGGGGAGGAGCCGCCGGTCGACGGAGCAGAACGCCACCATCGCCCGGTTGTGGGCCCGGGCGACCCCGTAGGCCAGGTCGAGGTCGTCGCCCTTCTCGAGGGCGTCGAGGTGGGCCGACTCGAACGTGTTGAAGATGAGCTGGCTGGCGAAGCCGAGGTGGTCGAGGGCCGCAGGCCGGTCGGCCGCCAGCCACGAACCGGGAGCGTCCCAGTTCTTGCGGACGGTGATCAGTTCCTCGTCCTGAGCCCGGAACTCGGGATCGGCCTGCTGCTCGGCGACCCGGGCGAAGTAGCGTTCCTCGGTCGAGCTACCGGCGCCGCCGACCCCGCCGACCAGGTTGCGGGGCTGTACCCGATCGGCGATCGACGGGTCGAGGTACGGCGTGAGCCAGCCCGGGGTCTCCATGATGTGGGCGTCGGCATCGTGGATCAGGCGATCGGTCACATAGGGCATGGCTGCAAGCGTGGCCCAGGCCCACTCGGGGCTCAAGATCGGGCGGTCGCCGGGCGGGGCCATGCGGGGGCGGTGTTCCGACCACGGGTAGTGGGCGTGAGGCCGACGCCTCATCGCCGACCGCTCGCCCCGGGCCTCCTAAGCTCGCAGCCGATGGGCTTCCCCCGCCGCCGCCCCTCCCGCTCCGCCGACGTCGACCTCGTGGTGGCGTCTGGGCTGACCGGTGTGGCGGCGGCGGGCTTCCTCCTCATCAGCGCGCGGGCTGTCGGGCCGGCGTCGTTCGCGCCGTTGGCCCAGCTCTGGACGATCTGGTCGATCAGTGCAGCGTCGCTCCTCTTCGCCTATCAGCAGTGGGCGATCGCCGTCGGGATCGGCGGCCGGCCCGCCGCCGGTCGCGTTCGGGCCCGAGGTCGGCGCCAGCAGCAGCTCCGTGGTCCGTTGCTCCTCGCGGTGGGGGTCACGGTCGTCGCCTGGTCGCTGGCCGTCGCCGCTCGCTCATCGCTGTTCCACGACGACGGCGTCTTCTGGCCGTCGGCAGCGGCGACCGTGGTCGCGGCCACCGCCATCGTCGGCGTGGTGAGGGGGCGGCTGGCCGTCGCCCACCGCCACCGGACGCTCGCCGCCGCCATCGTCGTCGACAACCTCGTGCGATTGCTGGCGGCGTCGATACTGGCGTCGCTGGGGGCTGGCGTGACCTGGTACGGGGTGGCCATGGTGGCGTCATTCGCGCCCGTCGTCGGTCTCGGCATGCTTCGCGCCGACGCCGCTGACAGCGGTTCTGCCAGGCGGCCCGACCAGCGGATCGACGCACGCGACCGCCGGGCTGAGAGCGCGCAGGGCGACGTACCGTCGCCATCACCGCTGCCACCGACTGCGAGGACGCCGAGGAGGGCGACGGCGACGGTGTCCTCGGCGGCCCTTGCCGGCTTCTTGTCGCACGTGGCGCTGGCCGGACCGCCCCTGCTCCTCGCCCTCAACGGCGCACCGGCCGACACGGTGTCGGTGCTGTTCGTGGTGTTGACCGCAGTGCGCCTGCCCCATCTCCTGCTCCAGGCCGGTGCCCCCCGGGCCGGTGTGGTGTTCCAGCGATGGAGCGACGCCGGTCAGCACGAGCGACTGATGCAGGCCCGCCTGGTGACCGGAGCCGCCACGCTCTGCCTCGCCCTGCTGGCTGGCGTCGTCGGTGCTGTGGCGGGTGACCCGCTCGTCGGGCGCCTGTTCGACATCGCCGGTCGGGTCGACGCGCTGACCTACGGCCTGCTGTCGGCAGCGTCGGTGTTGTCGGTCGGGGCGACGTTCGCCACGGTGCTCCTCGTTGCGGAGGGCCGCAGCGGCAGCCTTGCGAGTCGGTGGGGTGGCGCGGTGGTGGTCGCCGCAGTGGCTGGCCGTGCGGTTGGGATCACCGACGTGCGGCCCATCGCCCTGGGCCTCGTGCTCCTCCACCTGATCGTGCTCGTCGCCCTCCTGGCCACGTCCCGACCCGTCGCAGGTGCACTCAGCGACGAGCGACCAGCACGTGCTCCCATCCGCCAACGAAGGGCCAACGTCGCACCACGCGCCACGGCGCCTTGGCGACCGCCGCGATCGCGGTGCGGGCCGGATGTCGCCGCAGAGAGGTCTCCACGGGCGACGGGCGCGACGCCGCCACGGTGAAGCGCGCCAACTGCGGCGCCCAGCGAGGTAGGCGCTGCCAGAAGTGAGGACCGAGATCGTGGAGGTGGGCCGGAAAGGTGAAATCCACCGGCAGCCCGAACCGCCCGGCGGCGGTCAGGAACGGCTCGATCCAGGGAGTACGGAGGTAGAGCACCCCGCCGGGTGCCACCCGCTCGGCCAGTCGGGGCAGTACCTCGGCCGGACGGGGCAGGTGCTCCAGCACCGCGCTGGCGACCACGAGGTCGAACCGCGACCCGGGCGGCAGGTCTTCGAGGTCGGACACATGCCGGAGCTCGACTCGGGGGCCGACGTCGGCCCGTCGCCGATGGTCGTAGTCGACCACGGTGACGAACCCGCCCGTCGACCGATGGGTCACCACCATGCCCGCGATCGTTCCGTCTCCGCCGCCCAGGTCGAGCACCGACAACGACCGACCGGGCTCGCCGTCGGGGAGATAGGAGGCGATCCGGCGAGCGAGCCGGGCCGGGTCGTCCATCGTCACGGCGTGGGATTCGGCGCGGTCGTAGTAGCCGTCGTAGAAGCGGTCGAGCGCGTCGCTCATCGGCAGTCGGTCGACCCCGCATGCCCGACACCGGCGGCACCGTCGCAGCACGACCGGCGGCTCGGCCTGGACGGTGTGGACCGGCGCCAGGTCGTCGCCGCCGCACCAACCGCAGGAGACCAGGCACGGCTCCAGCTCGGCCTCGTTCAACGTCCGGCTCGCGTGGAACGCGGCGACCTTCACGCCGTCAGCTCGCTCAGCAGGACGTCGGGCACCGGCAGGGTCAGCCCGCTCGCCGCCGCTCGTGCCCGCAGGTCGGTATCGAGGCTCAGCAGGCGGTCGCGGTTGCGCTGGCCGGTGCGACGGATCGGATTGCCGTGCACCACCTCGAATGGTCGAACCCGACGGCTCACCAGACTCAAGGCCCCCACCGATGCCCCGAAGCCGATCCTCATACCGGCGAGCACCACCGAGGACGAGCCGATGGCGGCGTGGGGGCCGATCTCCACCAGGCCCACCTCTGGGCTCCGGAGGTCGAGGGGGACGCTCGGGTTGGTGAGGAATCCATCGGTGTAGTCCTCCACGGCCGAGTACAGCGCAGCGAAGGGGGCGATCCCGGCCCCGTAGCCCACCCGGATCCCACCCTGGGCTCCCGAGAGGTAGGTGTGGGCGGCGATGTGGGTGTACGACCCCAGATGGATCTCGGCTGCCCCGGCCGTGATGACCGAGAAGCTGTCGATTCGCACGTGCGACCCGATGTGCATCGACTCGGGACCGAACAGTGCGGCCCGGCGATCGATCCTGACGTCGTGGCCGAGCGAGGCGAAGCCGAGCTGCTCCAGCTCGTCCCGCCCCAGGAGCGCAGGGTGAGACGGGATCGACGCTGTGGTCACCGGCCGCCCACCTCGTCGACGAGGGCCGGCACCGAACGAAGCTCAGGGACCCGCTCCATCGGGATCCGTATCCCGTATCGGGCCTCCATGGCCATGCACAGGCGGAGGTGGCCGAGCGAGTCCCAGCCATCGACCTCGTCCATCGTGCTCTCCGGACCTATCTCTCCGGGGTCGAGATCGAGCTCCCGCCCGATGAGATCCAGCAGTTCGTCAACGTCGATGCGCACGGTCATGTCAGCTCCTTGTCACCTATCCACGTCGTCTCGTCACCGATCGCCCGCTCGAAGCCCGCCGACTCGAGGAAGTCGGCGGCCACGCCGTTGCGTGCCGTCGGCACGAAGCGGGCCCGCATGCGGCGGTGGGCCCGCTCGGCCAGGTGGTGTTCGGCGTGGGCGAGCAGGTGGTGCTCCACGCCGCGGCCGAGCACCCGGCAGCTCAGCAGCAGGTTGGCCAGCTCGCCCCGGGCCAGGTCCACCACCGCCATCCCGATGGTGCCCTCGTCGCCGAACCGATCGGTGTAGTCGCAGGCGATCAGGACGTGGTCTGGTGAGGCGATGAGCCGCTGCACCTCCGGTGCCGAGAGCCGTTGCGTGGTGAGGTTGAACTGGTTGGTCTTCTGGGTGAGCTGGCTCATCCTGGCCACCAGCGTCTCGTCGTCGACCCGGAACCGCAGGTCGATGGCCAGGGAGTCGAGGAATCCTTCGAGGTCGGTCACCTCGAGACCGCGGCGGAGCTGGCGGGCCTTGTACTGGCGGGTCTTGTCCCGGTCGGTGTCGAGCACGGACGCCCGTGGGAACCATCGCGGCACGACCTCCTCCGACAGCCAGGCCGGGAGCGCCTCGGGGCGCGACGGGAACTCCGGCACCGCCACCGTCGGCAGCGCACGTCGCACCTGCTCCCGCTCCACCGGGCTGTCGTCGATGAACACCGTCGCGTCCAGGCCGAGATCGAGCTCGGCGACCAGGTTGGCGATACGGTCGGCCTTGGGCGTCCAATCGGCGCTCACCGCCACGAAGTCGTCTCGTCGGAGCAGCATCATCGGGTGATGATCGAGCACCTCGTCCACGAGGGCGGGGTCGTTCTTCGATACGACGGCCAGCAGTGTGCCGGCCTCCCGGAGCGCACGAAGGAGGCGTTGCAGGTCACGGTGGCACTTGCCAGCGCCGTCCTCGCCGAGGGCGATGCCCGCCGCGCCGTCCTCGCCCACGACGCCGCCCCACAGCGTGTCGTCGAGGTCGAGCACCAGCAGCTTGCGGGCCTGGCTGGCCAGGCCCCGTTCCAGCGCCAACAGCTCGCCGGCCAGTAGCTCGAACCCCAACGGACTCAGCCTGATCCGGCCGAGATACCAGTAGGTGTCGGTGACGAGAGCGCTCCGGCCGTGCTCCTCGGCCAACGCCCGCAGATCGCAGATGTGCAGGTTGGTGTGGCGGGCGGCCAGCTCCGCCAATCGGGCCTCCCACCGGGCCCGCTGTGCGAACCGGCCTGCAGGGTCCGACGGGTCGGCGTGTCCTGACGGGGTTCGGGCCGAGGCGATGAGGGTGGTGGCCACCACGGTGGTTCCCGGGTGATCGGCGGCGAACCGGTCGACCTGGTCGGCCAGTTGGGGGAGGAGCCCGGCCGAGCCGAGCGGCGGCAGCGTCGAGTCCCCGTCGGGGCACACCACCACCAGATCGGTGGCCGGGTCGGCCGCCACTGCCGCCGGGTCGATCAGCCCGGTGAGCAGATCACCGACGCCGCCGGTGATCACGTCGTGGCCCGGCAGGTGCCGAGCGAGAGGATCCATGGTGGCGTTGGCCACGACGACGATCCGCATCAGCTCGCCTCCAGCAACTCCACCAGACCGGTCGGGCCGAGCAGGAACGCCACCCGTCGCCCCTCGAACAGCACCGCCGGCGCCGGTGCCACGACCAGTCGGCAGCGCTCGGACTCGAGGGCAGTAACGCAGCCATCGAGGTCGGCCACCTCGTGGCAGAGGTGATAGTAGGAGTGTCCCCGCTCGAGCACGCCGGCGACCACCGGGCCGGCGACCAGTTCGATCGCAGCGCCATCGGTGAGCGACAGGAGGCACAGGTCGGCTCGTTGGTGGGGGTCGTGGACCACTCCGGAGTCGGCCCGTACCTCGTGGGTCGCGTGGATCCAGGAGCGCGCCGGTTCGATGGCGCGACACGCGACACCGACGTGGTGGAGCCGTCCGAGGCGGGATTCGGCGGGGAGCATTCGGGGGCCAGAGTAGCGGCGCTCGGCGGCGGGCTCGGGCATGCGGGCGATGGGTGGATGCCCGATGACGGCAGGCATGACTACCCGCTCGGCATCCTGCCCCGAACCGGACAGGGCCGGTACGATCTGTCGCGCCCACCCCGTCCGCCGACCTCGTGGGGAGGCTCCCATCGTGACGCTCGACGCGTCCCTGCCCAGCTCCACCCCGGTTTCCGGCCCTGGACCCACCCGCTATCCGGGGCTCTCGGTGGTCGTGCCCGCCTACCGGTCGCCCGACACGCTCGCCGAGTTGTGCCGGTTGCTCCATCTGCATGTGGCGCCCCTCGTCGAGGACCTGGAGGTGATCCTGGTGGACGACGGCAGCGGCGACGGCACGTGGGACGACATCCGACATCTGGCCGATCGTCACCGGTGGGTTCGGGGCGCGACGCTGCTGCGCAACTACGGGCAGCACAATGCGCTGCTCGCCGGGTTGCGCATGGCCGGGCTGCCGCTCGTGGTCACGATGGACGACGATCTGCAGAACCCTCCCGATCAGTTGCCGGTGATGCTGGCCGCGCTGACGGCCGGCGTCGATCTGGTCTACGGCCGGCCGATGGTGGAACGCCAGGGCGTGTTCCGCAATCTGGCGTCGCAGGTCACCAAGCGGGCGATGGGGGCCACGCTCGGGCCAGACGTCCATCCGGGGATGAGCTCCTTCCGACTGTTCCGCCGGGACCTGCTGGCAGCCGCCGACGCCGTTCAGCAGCCCGACGTCTCGATCGACGTGCTGTTGAGCTGGGCCACGGCCCGCATCGTCCAGGTGCCGGTGCGATTCGAGGAACGGACGGGGGGCACGTCGGGTTACACCCTGGGCAAGCTGATCCGCCACACCGTCAACATGGTCACGGGCTACAGCACCCGACCGCTCCGCTGGGTGAGCGGGTTCGGGCTCGTCAGCGCCGTTCTCGGATTCGCCCTCCTGGTCTACGTGCTCGCCAGTTACGTCGTGCTGGGGCGTCAGGTGGCCGGTTTCACCTTCCTTGGCGCCGCCGTCAGCCTCTTCTCGGGCGTCCAACTGCTCAGCCTCGGGGTGGTGGGGGAGTACATCGGCCGGATGCACGTGCGCACCATGGGCAAGCCGCCGTACGTGGTGCGGGCCACCACATCGGCCGCCAGCGAGGCTGCTCAGGGTTCCGCCGTGGTCCAGTCGTGAACCTGAGGGAGCGCCTCCTGGCCCGCACCCCGGTGTACCGGGCCATGAAGGAGTTGTTGCTGCCGGCGACCTCGGAGCATCGGATCGTCGAGACGATGTTCGCCGCCGGGGACGGGGCTCGGGTGCTCGATCTGGGTTGTGGCTACGGCGACTATGCGCGTCATTTCGCCGGACGGTGCCGGTATGTCGGCGTCGACCACAATCCCGACTACATCGCCACCGCCCGCCGCGTGAACGCCGGCCTCGACGTCGAGTGGATCTGCGCCGATCTCGCCGACCCCGTGGTGACCACGAGCGGCCCGTACGATCTCGTCGTCCTCGGCGGCGTGCTCCACCACCTCGACGACGACTCGGTGGTCGAGATGGCGCGTGCGGTGGCGGAGCTGCTCACCCCGACCGGCCGGCTGGTGGCCCTGGAGCCGGTGTTCCACCCCGACCAGCCGCTGAGCGCCAGGCTCCTGATCGCCGCCGACCGCGGCCGTCACGTCCGCGACGTCGCCGGCTACGTTCGCCTGCTGGCCCCTGCGCTGCCCCGGCTGCACACGGAGATTCACACCGATCTGCTCCGCCTGCCCTACACCCATGTGCTCCTCCAGGGTCGTCTTGGGCTGGAATCGGTGGGCTTGCCGGGATCGGATCAGGAGTCGACCTCGGAGTGGGCGTCGTCCGGTCTGGTCCGGGGGTGACGGTCACCGCTCGTTCGACACCGATCCCCACATCGCCCTGGCTGCGCCGGGGAGGCGCCGTCGTCCTGCCGATCGTCCTGTTCCTGGTACTCCGGCCGGAGACCTACGGTCTCGTCCCGAACTGGGTGGATCCCCCCTTCTACACCGGCCTCGCGATCAACCTCGAGGACTCCCTGGCGGCCGGTGCTGAGGCCCACTACGCGATCTCGCGTTGGTCGGCCTGGTATCCACTCCACCTCGCCCATCTGGCCGCAGGGCCCTCGGCCGGCCGTCTCCTGGTCCGCCTGGTCCTCGCCGCGCTGGCCGTCCACGGCCTGTGGGCGTTGCGCCCCGAGTGGACGTGGCCGCAGCGGCTGCTGACCGGCACCGTCCTGGTGACGATGCCGCTGTTCGTGCGGGCGGTCTTCACCGACTACGTCGAGTACGCCATCGTCGGGTACGGGCTCGCCCTGGTACTGATGGTCCTCCGACATCGAGGAGGCGACGAACTCGGCGGAGCCGTCGCCGACTCGGCGACCCGAGCGGGCCGGGCCGACCCGACCCGTGGAGGTGTCGGCACCGGCCGGGCGGCGGTCGCCGGTGGCCTGGCCGGGCTGCTGGTGGTGGCCAACCCGTTCGCGGCCACGGTGGCGGCCGGGCCGCTGGTGGCGTTGTCGCTGGCGGCCCGAGGGTGGCGCCGGCGCCTGGCGTCGGCGGTCGTCGCCGGCGGATCGACCGTGGTCGTCGTGCTGGCCGGCGCGCTGTGGTTCCGGCTGGTCCACGGGATCGACGACATCTACGGGCCGACCATCGAGTTCATCGTCAACGAGCCGGGCGTGGATGCGTTCCGCTCCGCCCGCTCGAACTGGGTCGGGCTCTACACCTGGATCTACCTTCCTCCGCTGCTGGTGGCACTCGTGGCCCTGGTGGCGGCCGGTGCGCTGTCGAGGCGGGTTGCGACACCACGGTTCGACCGACTGGACGTGACGGCCGTGCTGCTCGTGGTGGTGCAGTACCTGGTGCAGGTCGTCGACCAGATCTTCCGTCCAGGCGTCTCCCTCGAGCTGTCCTACTACTGGTCGATGATCTACCCGGCGTTCGGCGTGGCGCTGGCACTCGTGCTCGGTCGCTTCGCCGCCGGGATCCCAGGGCGTTGGAGCCTGGGATTGACCGCAGCGTGGGTGGCGGTGCTCGGCATCGGTGTGCCCGACCCGCTTCGACTCCCCCCGGGTGCCGGCTATGCGCTGGCGGCCACGGTCGTGTTGACGATCGTCGTCGTGGGCGTTCGTTGGAGTCGGACCGTGCCCACGGCTCTGTGGCTCGCCCTGGTGGTATGGAGCCAGGTCGGCGCGCCCCGGTTCGATCCGACCGCCTACGAGAACCCGAACGTCGTGCCCCGCTACGACGAGTTGTTCGGCTCGTCGGGCGACCACGCCCGGGCGGTCTTCGGCGAGATGCGGTGGTTCGACCGGCAGATGGACCGGGTGCCCGCCGATCACCGGACCTACTACCTGCCCGTCGGGCCGCGCTGGGCGAGGAGTCTCGTGTCGCTCGCCCAGGCCCAGACCACCCGCCATGACCTGACCTTCGACCCGGAGCCCCCGCTGGTGCCCGACGACGAATGGGTGCGGGCCAGGGTCGAGGGCACCCACGTGGCTGTCGTGGGGCCACCCGACCAGGTCCACGCCGCGGAGGGGTTGGTGCAGGCGAAGTTGGGGGTCGACTCGCCGATTCTCGACCAGACCCACGAGTCGGACCTCGGGTACCGGCTCGCGGTCTACGAACTGCCAGCCCTGGACGCGTTCCCCCTCGAGATCGAAGCCGACTCCCTGTTCCGGGCCAGGGGCGAGGTGCAGGGCGATGATGTGCTGGTGACGGCCGGCACGGAGGGGGGCATCGTCACCTACGGGCCGTACCTCCCGCTACAGCCCGGCCGCTACCGGGTCACCCTCCGGTACCGGTCGCCGGCACCGCGCGACGCCATCGTCGGCGAGTTCCGGTCCACCGGGCTCGATGGCACCGTCGACAGCGAGGTCGACAGCGCGACCCCGCTCGAAGGCACCTCGGGCCGTCCCGGGGTGGTGACGCTGGAGCTCACGGTCGGTGCCACCGAGCGGGTCGTCGAGTTCCCAACGGTCGTGTCCGGCGAGCACGACGTGGTCATCGACGCCGTCGTGTTGACGGGGAGCACCCTGCTCCAGGATCGCCGGCGTGACGACTGACCGTTGACCGCGACCAGGCGCCGACGGGCGCCTCAACCGAGGAGACGGATGAGGGCTTCGCTGGCCACCTCCGCGACGCGCTCGTACTCGGCGGGGGTGATGTCGCTGAAGAGTGGTAGCCGGACCAGCCGGTCGCTCAGCTCGTCGGCGACCGGACAACCGAGGGGGGCCGTGCCCACCCGCCGGCCGGCCACCGACGAGTGGAGCGGTACGTAGTGGAACGCTGCGGCCACACCGACGTCGGCCAGCTCGTCGATGAACGCCGAGCGGGTGGCGAGATCGGGGAGCAGCAGCGCGAAGAGGTGGTCTGACGGCACGCAGCCCGGTTCGGGACGGAGAACGTCCACCGCAACCGCATCGGCGGCTTCGCCCACGATGTGGTCGTAGTGGCGCCACGCCTCGCCTCGGCGGCGCTGGATGTCGTCGGCAGCCTCCAGTTGCGCGAGCACTACTGCGGCGCCCAGGTCTGACAGGAGGTAGCTGGATCCGAGGTCGCGCCAGGAGTAGTGGTCGACCTGACCCCGTAGGAACTGGGCCCGGTCGGTGCCCTTCTCCCGGAGGATCTCCGCACGTTCCTCCATCGCCGGATCGTTGACGATCAGCGCGCCGCCCTCACCGCAGGTGACGTTCTTGGTGTTGTGGAAGCTGAGGGTGGCGAGCTGGCCGATGGTCCCGAGGGGAGCTCCGTCGCGGTGGCGAGCGAAGAGACCGTGGGCGTTGTCCTCGACCACCACCAGACCGTGCTCGGCGGCGAGCTGGTGGATGGTCGGCGAGCACGGGGTTCCGCCGTAGTGAACGGGCACGATGGCTCGGGTCCTCGCGCCGATGAGCTCGGCGACCTCGTCGGGGGCGAGATTGCCGGTGGTCGGCTCCACGTCGGCGAAGACGATCCGAGCTCCCATGAGGGCGAAGGCGCTCGCGGTGGACGAGAAGGTGAAGGACGGGACGATCACCTCGTCGCCGGGCTCCAGGTCGATCAGGAGTGCGCTGAGCTCGAGCGCTGCTGTGCACGACGGGGTCAGGAGCACGGTGTGGCCGTCGTGGAGGGCCGACAGCTCCTTGGCGGCGGCGGCCGAGAAGGGCCCATCACCGGCCATCTGTCCCGAGGCGCAGGCCCGCTCCAGGTAGGCGACCTGCCGGGGGGCGACCAGGGGCCGATTGAACGGGACCGCGGTCATGCGTGCGCCGGCGCCGGCGCTGGCGACCGACCAGGTCGAGCCGGCTGACCGACGTCGTCGGACTCGGCGAGCTGCCTGAGGTACCGCCCGTAGTCCGACCGTTCCAACCGTTCGGCCAGCTCCAGGAGTTGGCTGGCGGTGATCCAGTCCTGGCGGAAGGCGACCTCCTCGAGGGCGGCGATCTTGAGGCCCTGACGCTTGTCGATGATGCGGACGAACTCCGACGCCTCCACCATCGAGTCGACCGTCCCGGTGTCGAACCAGGTGTGACCCCGCCACAGGCGGGTGACGTGGAGCTCGTTCCTCGCCAGATAGCGCTGGTTGAGCGCGGTGATCTCGAGCTCGCCCCGGCTCGACGGTCGCAACCGGCGCGCCAGCTCGACGACGTGGTGGTCGTAGAAGTAGAGCCCGGTCACCGCCCACGACGAGCGCGGTCGGCGAGGCTTCTCCTCGAGCGTCACCGGCGACCCGTCGCCGTCGAGCTCGACGACGGCATAGCGGACAGGGTCGGTCACCTGCTGGGCGAAGACGGTGGCTCCCTCGGCCCGGCCGGCAGCATGAGCCAGGAGCTCGGACAGGCCGTTGCCGTAGAAGATGTTGTCGCCGAGGGCCAGCGCGCAGGCTTCCCCGGCGATGAACTGCTCACCGATGAGGAACGCCTGAGCGATGCCCTCGGGGTGGGGTTGCGTGGCGAACGAGATGCGGATTCCCCACTGGCTGCCGTCGTCGAGGACCCGGCGGAAGGCGTCGCGGTCGGTGGGCGTCGTGATGACCAGGATGTCGCGGATGCCGGCGAGCATCAGTACCGACAAGGGGTAGTAGATCATCGGCTTGTCGTAGACCGGGATGAGCTGCTTCGAGACCCCGATGGTGATGGGGTGCAGCCGGGTGCCGGTGCCACCGGCGAGGACGATGCCTTTGCGGGTGACCATCATCGCACACAGGCCCGGCCCAGCCGACCGCCGGTACCGTCCCGGTCGAGCAGGGGGCCCCACCAGACCTCGTGCTCCAGGTACCAGCGCACCGTGTCGTCGAGGCCGGCGTCGAGGCCGATGGTGGGGGCCCAACCCAGCTCCTCCCGGGCCCGACTGGCGTCGACCGCGTAGCGGAGGTCATGGCCGGGGCGGTCGGCCACGAACGAGATGAGACGGCGCCGATCGTCGTCGCCGAGGGCCCGGTCGACCGCGTCGCAGATGGTGTGGACGATCTCGAGGTTGGACCGCTCGCTGTCGCCGCCGACCGCGTACGACCGCCCTGGCTGGCCGCGGGTGGCGGCCAGGAGCAGGGCGCTGACGTGGTCGTCGACGTGGAGCCAGTCGCGAACGTTGGACCCCGTGCCGTAGACCGGCAGGGGCAGGGCCTGGGCCGCTCGAATCGTCATCAGCGGGATCAGCTTCTCGGGGTGCTGGAACGGTCCGTAGTTGTTCGAGCAGTTGGTGACCACGACGGGCAGCCCGAAGGTCTCCCCCCAAGCCCGGACGAGATGATCGGAAGCGGCCTTGGTCGCCGAGTAGGGGGAGCGGGGCCGGTACGGCGTGGTCTCCTCGAAGGCGGCATCGCCCGCGGCGAGCGACCCGAAGACCTCATCGGTGGAGACGTGGATCAGCTTCTGCAAGCCGGGTACCCGTCGGGCCGCCTCCAGCAGATTGGCCGTGCCCACCACGTTGGACCGCACGAAGGTCAGCGGACCATCGATCGACCGGTCGACATGCGACTCGGCTGCCAGGTGGAAGATCCATTCCGGTTGGAACTCGAGGACGGCTGCTCCCACCGCATCGGCGTCGGCCAGGTCGACCCGGGTGAACCGGTACCGTGCCGACGAGTTGGCCGGCTGCAGGCTCCCCAGCGTCGAGGCGTACGACACCCGGTCGATGTTGAGCACGTCGTGGTCGTCGCTGTCGAGGTGGTTGCGGGCTGACGTGCGGTCGGCGAGCAACCGTCGAATGAGGGCCGATCCGATGAAGCCCAGCCCGCCGGTCACCAGAATACGCATCGGGCCACTGTAGTCGGACTCCAGGGTCATCCTGAGTAATCGAGCGCTTGTGAATGCTGATTGATGAATCGAGAAGTGAGTGGTTCCAGGGTGATCGACCGGGTCGTGGCTCGCCGAGACGAGGTCAGCCGCCGAGCCGCGGCTCGGGTCGCTCCGTTCTGCCGGTCGGCTGCACGCTTGCCCACGCTTCTGCCGGTCGGCAGGCGCCATACTCGGGGTACCGGACCGGCAGAAGCGACGTGGGTGGGGCGCCCGACCGGCAGAAGCGACGGGGGCGGCAGAAGCGTGGGGTGCCGGAGCGTCAGGCGCGGAAGCCCGGGTGATCGAAGCAGGCCAGGAGTCGGTCGAGGTCGGCGGGCGCCCCGTCGAGCGTGGCTGTGCCGTTGTCGATCGCGGTGGCCACGGTGGCACGGCCGGAGCAGATGTCGGCCCAGGTCTCCGGATCGAGGGCGATCGTGAGATCGGCTTCTGCGCCGTCGGTGGGGACCGCCACGTGGTTGCGGATCCGGAGGCCGGCCGTGACGCCGTCCGGGAAGGCGAACGCCAGCTCGCCGCTGACCCCGGCCGCCGCGTCGGGATCGACGAGCACCCGGAAGGCGTGCACGGTCGTGGCCGGAGCGGCGTCGAGCACCGCGTTGCGGCTGAAGACGTGGCGGCGGAACCGGCCGAGGTCGAGCGACCCCTCCAACTCACGAGCTCTCGTCAGGCACCAGTTGCGGAGGTTCGCCGACGTGGTGCGCTGCCCGACCAGTCGGATCGCTTCGGCCAGCAGGTTCCGGTCGGTGTCGTCGGGATCGGGTCGTCTGACGAGCCAGGTGGCCATCTCGATCGCCCACCGAAGCTCGCCGTCGTCGATGGCCGTGCGCACCTGCGACCGGACGGCGTCGACACCGCCGAAGCCCGCCACGAGTCGAGCCGACCGGTCCGCCGGGAGAAGGGGGAGGAGGCGGGACTCGTCGTCGTCGAACCAGCCGACGAGGCCGTGGTGGATCTGGCGGACGTGGTGCTCGGCGATCCCGTAGCGCTGCTTGGTCAGCAGTCCACGGTCGTAGATCTCGGGGAGTTGCACCTCCGCGCACAGCTCCGCTTCGGTGCGACCACGATTGACCCCTCGCACGGTCTGATCCCACAGGAACTGCACGGCATCTCGGTACAGGGTCACCTCCCGGGCCACACGATCCTCGCCGGTCAGGGGCACGCCGTGGGTGCCGACGAGGTTGGTGGCGCTCAACGACAAGAGGTGGTCGAGGCCGGTGAGGAGCACCCGGGGATCCCGGTAGGGCTCGCCCCGGATGGCGAAGACGTTGAACAGCGCCGGCCACGCGAGGTTCTGCACCGCGGTATCGAGCTCGGGGAACCAGATCGTCACCGAGTCGTCGGCGTCGGAGGGTGCGGGTGTGATCTCGACCCGTAGTCCGGCGATCGTGGCGATCATCGGTGCATCGCCGATGGTCTCCGTGGCGGCGACATGGCCGATCGTGTGAGGTGCGTGGTCGGGTCGACGGAAGCTCTCGCCGAGGCCGACGTTCACCAGCCCGTCGGGGCCGTCGCCGTCGAGCAGCAGGCCGAACTGGTGGACGGCGCCTCGGGTGGCCGACGCGCTCAGCTCCACTCCGGTCCGCTCCCGGTTCAGCGAGATCCGCTCGTGGCCCCACACCGGAACGCCGTCGCCGGCGCCGTCGATCGCGCTCGTTCCGCCCACGTAGTGCGAGTGGGTGTAGATGACGGCGACCACCGGTGCGTCGGTCTCGGCCCGCATCGCCTCCAGCGCCCAGGTCATCTCCTGGATCGACTCGCCCGTGTCGATCGCGATGAGCCCGTCCGGGCCCTCCACGAAGTTCTGGTTGGACAGACCGTTGCCCACGATCGACCAGACCCCGTCGGCCACCCGGTGGACCTGGCGCTCGAACTGCGCCGTGTGCTCGATGTGGTCGCGGTGGCCGAGCTGCCCGTTCGGGCCGGTGGTCACCACCGACGGGTCGCTCGAGAAGCTGGCGGGGATGTCGGTCACGTGAGGTCCTGTTCCATGTCACCGGGGCGCGCCGGCAGAGGCGAGCTGACGGGAGACGAGCTTGGCATAGAGCCCGTCGCGGGCGAGGAGGGTCTCGTGGGTGCCGGTCTCCACCACACGGCCGTCGTCGAGTACGACGATCCGGTCGGCGTGGCGGACCGTCGACAAGCGGTGGGCGATCACCACCGTGGTGCGATCGGTCTGGAGCTGGGCGAGCGACCGGCGCAGCACGTGCTCGTTGACGGCGTCGAGGTGGGAGGTGGCCTCGTCGAGGATGAGGACGGGCGCGTCCTTGAGGAACGCCCGTGCGATCGCCACCCGCTGGCGCTGACCACCGGAGAGGCTCGTTCCCCGCTCGCCGACCACCGTGTCGATGCCGTCGGGGAGTCCCTCGACGAGGTCGACGAGCGAGGCCCGCTCGATCGCCGCTGCCAGCTCCGCCTCGGAGGCGTCTGGCCTGCCGATCAGGATGTTGGATCGGAGGGTGTCGTTGAAGAGGTAGGTGTCCTGGGCGACGAGGGCGATCCGGTCGCGGAGATCGTCGAGCCGGTACTGGCGAAGGTCGACGCCGTTCATCGTCACCCGGCCCCGGTCCGGATCCCAGAACCGCATCAGCAGGAAGGCGGTGGTGGTCTTGCCCGCGCCCGATGTGCCGACGAGGGCCACCACCTGACCTGCCGGGATCGCCACGTCGACGTCGGTGAGCGCGTCGCGGCGCTGGCCCGGGTACGCGAAGCTGACCCCCTCGAGCCCCATGGTCACGGCGGCGTCTGGCGATCCGGAGGCGGTGTGGTCGGTCGGCCCTGGCCCGGCATGGCCCGGCGCCCCCGGCCCGTCCTCCACCGGGACCGGCTCGCGCTGCAGCCCGTAGATCCGGCGGGTCGCGCCGAGCGTGTCCGCCAACTGCCGACCGACCTGGGCGATCTCCGACACCGGGAGGAACGCCGCCATCGCGAGCAGCGTCAGGAGCGGCAGGACACCGGGGTCGATCGCGCCGTCGGCGGTGAGGGCGGCCCCGGTCACCACCACGGCGAGACCGCCGAGCCCGGTGAGCACCTCGAGGAGGCTCTGCTGCATCGTGAGCTGGCTGAAGAACGGTAGGCGAAGGGCGATGTGGCGGGCCGACAGTCGGTCGAGGCCGTCGCCCCTCACCTGCTCGTGTTGGAACGCCACGATCTCGCCGAGGCCCTGCACCGAATCCACCGCGTAGGCGCCGAGCTCGCCGGCCGCCTCCCGGGCCTCCGAGCCCAACCGATCCACCCGACCTCGCAGCAGGACCGGACTGAGCGCGACCGCCACGAGGAACGGGGCCAGGGCCAGCGCCATCCAGATGCTCTGGGAGCCGAGCACCACCAGCACCACGGTCGGTACCAGAACGGCCACGAACGCCGGGGCGATCGTGTGGGCGAAGAAGTACTCCACCAGCTCGATGTCGTGGGTGGCGAGCGCCATCAGGTCGCCGGTGCGGCGTCGGACCAGGTAGGCCGGAGCGAGCGCATCGAGCTTTCGGAACGCGGCGATCCGCATCTCCGCCAGCAGTCGGAAGGCCATGTCGTGGGCGATCCACGACTCGAGCCAGTGGAGGATGCCGGCCAGCGGCGCGACGAAGGCCAGTCCCACGAGGTAGCCGCGGAACGGGTCCCCGTTCTTCAGGGCCAGGACCACCAGCGCGCTGAGCACGCCGACCCCGATGAAGGCGACGACACGCAGCACCCCGAACACGAAGGCACCGATCAGGCGGCCCTTCCAGGTGGCCGCCAACTTCAACAGCTCGACCACGAGGCGTCCCCACCCGAGGCCCTCCGCCTTCACGATCCCCTCCGTGGGCTGCAGGTACCGGTCGGTCGTTCGCTCGTCGACGGCCGGATCGATCGAGCCGTCGACGGCCCTGGCGGCGGGCGACGCTCCGTTGCTGGCGTTGCCAGTGGCGGCGCTCCGGTTGCCGGCGCTCCCGTTGGTGGCGCTCCCGTCGGCCGGCACCCCGACCGGCTCGTCCAGACCCTCCTCGAGCACGGCATACGACGCCTCCGTCGCCTGCTCCGCCATCAGCGAGGCATACGGTCCGCCGGCCGCCAGCAGCACCTCGTGCGGTCCGCGCTCGACGATCCGGCCCTCGTCGAGCACGAGGATCGTGTCGCAGTCGATCACGCTCGAGAGCCGGTGGGCGATGATCAGCGTCGTGCGGCCGACCATCAGCCGGTCGAGCGCCTCCCCGATGACGGCCTCGTTCTCGGCGTCGACCGCCGACAGCGCCTCGTCGAGCACGAGGATCGGGGTGTCGCGCAGCAGCGCCCGGGCGATGGCCACCCGTTGCCGCTGCCCGCCGGACAACTTGATGCCCTTCTCGCCGATGACCGTGTCGTAGCCGTGTTCGAGCGTGGCCACGAAGTCGTGGATGTTGGCGGCGCTGGCGGCCTCGACGAGCTGGGCCTCGGTGGCATCGGGGCGGCCGATGCGGAGGTTGTCGGCGACGGTGCCGTGGAACAGGAACGTGTCCTGGTTCACCACCGAGATCATGGATCGGATCTGCTCGAACGACAGCTCCCGGAGATCGTGGCCTCCGAGGCGGACCGCGCCCTCCACCGGGTCGTAGAACCGCAGCAACAGCCGGACGATCGACGACTTCCCCCCACCGGACGGCCCGACGATCCCCACCCGCTCGCCGGGCGCGAGCTCGAAGTGCAGGCCGCGGTGCACGTCCCGGCGCCCGCCCGGATAGCGGAACCGCACGCCGTCGAACGTGACGGCCGGGGTGAGGGGCGACGCGAGCGGGGCCGGGTCGGCGTCGCCCACCGCAGGTTCGTCGTCGAGCAGTTGGTAGATGCCCTGGGCGGCCGATCGGCCGACCATGCCCTGGTGGAGCACCGTCCGCAGCTCCCGCATCGGGCGGTAGATCTCGACGCCGAGCAACAGGATGATCAGCAGCGAGGTGAGCTGCATCGCTCCGGATTCCACCCGGAACGCGCCGACCGCCAGTGCCGCCGCCGCCCCGCAGGCGATCGCGCTGTCGGTGATGCCGCGGCTCATCACGTTGGTGGCGAGGACCCACATCGTCTCCCGGAACAGCGTGGTCGCCTTCTTCTCCAGCTCATCGGCCCGGGCCTCGCTCTGCCCGAACGCCTTGAGGGTGGCCAGGCCCTGGATCGAGTCGAGGAACTCCGACGCGAAGCTGGCGTAGGCGGCCTGCTGGTCGAGCGCCTTGCGGGCCTCGAGCCGATGCCACATCGACGGTCCGAACAGGGCGATGAGGGCGAACACCAGCATCACCGCCGCCACCGGCAGGTCGACGAACGCCACGACACCGAAGATCACCACGGGGGTCAGGAGCGAGACGAGGAGCTGCGGGAGGTACTGGCCGAAGTAGGTCTCGAGCTGCTCGACCCCGTCCACCAGCGACAGCGTGATCGAACCGGATCGCCGTCTGGCCACCGTTCCCGGGCCGAGGGCGGCGATCCGGTCATAGATCGCCCTCCGGAGCCGCCGTTGCACGGTGGCTGCGGTGCGGTGGGCCACCATCACCCGCCAGTGCTCGAACGCGCCGCGCACGACCATGACCCCTGCGATCAGCACGATCGGACCCGTCAGCGAGCCCAGGCTCCGGCCCGCGAACACCTGGCCGATCAGCCAGCCCAGCAGGGCCAGCCGTGCCACCCCGAGGCCGACGGCGGCGAGTCCGATCAGCACCGCCCAGCCGATGCGGAACCGGAGTCCTTCGGTGAAGGCCCACAGCCGCGGTTCCCAGTGCATCGGGCCAGACTAGGGCCGCCCGCCCCGGTCGATCAGATCCGGCTGCTCCATGGCTGGTCCCGGCCTGCTCCCTGCCTGCTGTCGTGGACCGTGCCGGCAGTGTGCCGCTCGAGAAGCCCCTCAGTACGCCTCGACCGGGGCGCGGTCGTCGGTGTTGTCGCCGATCCGGCGAGCGGCCGTCGACGCCAGGTCCGCCCGGACGTGCCGGCCGGCGGCGGCCAGTCCGAAGACCGGCATGTTGCCGTAGACCGTCTCGAACTGCCCGGCCCCGACGCGGTAGGTCTCGTGCCAGATCCCGAGGTCACCAGAGTCCCTGATGAGTCGGTTGAAGCTCCGCCAGGCGGCGAGGTGCGACCAGTCCTTCGAGCGGGCGAAGCGCTCGAGCTGGTCGAACGACCGCCAGTACTGGACCGAGATGTTCCGCATCGCGCCGAAGTTCTCGATGTGCAGACAGCCGATCTCTGGATGCTCGCCGATCTCCTTCTGCATCGCGTTCATCGCCCGTGCCACCGGCAGCCACTGGCGGATGCGCCACGGCTTGCGGATGTGGGCGCCGATCAGGAACACGACCAGGTCGTCGTCGAACTCGGCGGTGTAGCGACCGTTGTGGATCATGTCGATCCTCCTTCGGGATCGTGGCCACGCGACGGCGGCCCGGCGGATCTTGTCGGTGTCAAGTTTGCTCCGGTGACCATACGCCGCTATCTTGTCGGCGTCAAGATGGTTGTCGACTCCTATCACCACGGCGATCTGCGCCAAGCTCTCCTCGACGCGGCCGCCGCCGTGCTCGAAGCCGAGGGTGTCGACGCGGTCTCGCTGCGGGGCCTGGCCCGACGCCTCGACGTGTCACACGCCGCCCCCGGCCATCACTTCCAGAATCGCCTGGGGCTGTTGGCCGAGCTGGCGGCCGACGGCTTCGTCCAGCTCGCGGCCGACATGGATCATGCCATGGAACACGGCGACCCGTCCGACCTGCTCGTCGCCGCGGGGCGCGCCTATGTGCGGTACGCCGTCGCCAATCCCGAGCGCTACCGGCTCATGTTCGGGAGCCAGCTCATGACGAGCGACGGCTGCCCGGAGCGGCTCGCGGTGGAGGCGGGCAGCGCGTTCGCCGGCCTGCAGCGGGCCGTCGGGGCCGAGGTGCCCGCAGCGCGCCCGGAATCGATCGGGCAGGCCGAGCTGGGGGCGTGGTCACTCGTCCACGGCGCGGTGATGCTGTGGTTGGACGGGCAGTTGCTGACGCTCGATGCCGACGCGTTCGTCGAGCTCGCCGAACGGGTGCTCACCGACTTCGCCTCGGCGTCCTCCACCGTCGAGGCTCGCTGATCGACCCCGCAGGCGGCCGAATCGCTCGCCGGCGCGTGCTGCCGACCGACCGTTCTAGGTGCCCGCCTTCGTGCCGACCAGCAACCAGAGTCGCCCCGACGGGCGTTCCTCGTCCGCATCGGGATCCCGGCTCACATCGGCTCCACCGGCGTGTGGCTCGCCGGTCTGGAGGATCCGGCCGGTCGGCACGATCACCTCGTCGACAGCGGCTGGGTCGAAGCCGGCGGCAATGGCCTCGGCGGTCAGGTCCATGTCTCGCATCGGACCCCAGAACGGCTCGTGGTTGTTGTAGGTGTCCCAGTCGATCATCGCCTGGGTGAGTGGATCGACGCCGGCGTAGCCCGGGAAGTCGGCGTGGATCATCATCCCGCCCGGGGCCAGGAGGCGGTGGCACTCGGCCAGGACGTTCCGCAGCGCCGCCGGCGACAGCTCGTGGACCACGATGTGCGACACGATGAGGTCGAAGTGGCCGGCGGGGAAATCGGTGCGCTCGGCGTTCTGCTGCGAGAAGTGCACCGCCCTGCCCAGCGACTGCGCTCGGGCGTGGGCGTAGCGCAGCACCGGGGCCCCGAGGTCGATGGCGTGCACGTCCGCCTCGGGGAACGCATCGACGTAGGGGAGGGTGGCGTGGCCGACCGTGCACCCGATGTCGAGGATCCGGTCGGGCTCGAACCCCGGGAGTCGGGGCCGGAGGAAGTTGGCCACGATCGACTGCCCGTAATCGTCGTTGAGCTCGCCCATCTGACCCATCGCGTAGACGTAGACGCCGCGGTCGTACAGTGCACCGGCCGACACGTCGTCCGGAAGGTACTCACCGCGGTACCCGCCGGGCATGGCGTGGATGTCGACCTCGGCGTTGTACCAGGGGATGGTGAGGTCGGGGTCGAGCCGGAGGCTGCCCGTCCCATCGTCGAGCTGTCGAGCCCGGTCCACCAGCTCGACCGCCTGGCGGGCGATCGACTCGCCGACCGACGCCCACAACAGGTGCTGGCTCGATCGGCGCACCGAGCTCCACAACCGGTAGTACGGATCGTGGCTCAGCGCATCCCGGATCTCGTGCCGGTCGGCGGGGGGCGAACCGTGCTCCGCCTCACAGCGCGGACGGACTCGGGCCTGGTAGACCTCCGGCACCCCCGGCGTGACCCGCCCGGCGATGTGGGCCTTCAACGCCTGGACGAAGCGGTCCCGGGCCAGCTCGTCGTGGGTCTCCTCGGGCAGCATCTCGTGGCGTAGCTGGCTCATCGGCGCCCCTCCGTCTCGTCGATCTCGTGGAAGGCGCGCTCGACCAGACCGCGGTACCGCTCCGCCGTCTCGCCGGCGATCGCCTCCTCCCGCATCTCCTCGAAGATGCGGAAGACCCGGCCGGTGAACGCTGCCGCCTCCCTCGCCCTGGCCTCCGCCGTCGCCGGGTCGATCGGGTGACGCTCCACGGCATCGGGTCCGATCGCCCCAGTCGCCTCGAGCACCGCTTCCAGGCTGTCGACCCGCTCCCGGAGCGCCCACACCTCGGCTGCGAGCGCGGTGACCATGGCGATCACCGCGTCGGTTGCGCCGTCGTCGTCGAAGAAGGTGGGCCGGGCGCCGAGCGCCTTCGTCGGGAGCGTCCGTCCCGCCACCGGCGTCGCCTGCGGTGCGGTCGTGTCGCTCATCGGCTCAGCCTCCCACGCTGCCACCGATAGCGGCAATCGTGGCTGGCCGCTCCGTCGACGAGGGCCCACGAGGTTTACCATCGGCGGATGGCAACGACCGGACCCACGCTCGCCGACGGACGGAACGACGGTGGAGCGGAGCCGGACGACCGGCTCGCCGATCCCGTCGAGCGTGTCCACCGTGCCTTTCGCCGCCGTGTCGCCAGCGGCGAGCTCCCCGAGCGCCGCGGATCGGGAGCGCGGCTCGAGGGTGGGGGGGTAGACGTCGATGGTCCGGCGGCGGGCGACCTCGTGGCGATGTTCCGCAGCCAGGCGACCAGTCGGCACGTGGATCGGATGGCCCGCAAGCTGCGGGCCGCGGGGGTCGGCTACTACACGATCGGGTCGTCGGGCCACGAGGGGATGGCGGCCGTCGCGGCCGCCCTCCGACCCACCGACATGGCGTTTCTCCACTACCGCGACGGCGCGTTCCAGGTCGAGCGCGCCCGGCAGGTGCCGGGGCAGGATCCGGTGCGGGATCTGATCCTGAGCCTGCTCGCGTCGTCCGACGATCCGATCTCGGGCGGTCGTCACAAGGTGCTCGGGTCGAAGGCCCTCGCCATCCCACCCCAGACGAGCACGATCGCATCCCACCTGCCGAAGGCGGTGGGTGCCGCGTACTCGATCGGTCTGGCCCGCCGGGCCAAACCACCGAACCAGGCCATCCCCGACGACGGGCTGGTGGTGGCCAGCTTCGGCGACGCCTCCCTCAACCACGCCTCCTGTCAGGCCGCGATCAACACGGCGGGCTGGACGGCCCACCAGGGGCTGCCGCTGCCGCTGCTGCTCGTGTGCGAGGACAACGGCATCGGCATCTCGGTCCGCACGCCCCGGGGGTGGGTGGAGGCGAGCATGCGGGGCCGGGCCGGGATCCACTACGAGCCGTGCGACGGCCTCGACCTGGTCGAGGCCCACCGGTCGGCGACGGCGGCCGCCGAGCGGGTCCGCCGGACGAGACGGCCGGTGTTCCTCCACCTGCGGTGCGTTCGGCTCTTCGGGCACGCCGGCGCCGACGTCGAGTCGGTCTACCGCAGCGCGGAGGAGATCGCGGCGGCCGAAGGCGACGACCCGCTGCTGCACTCGGCCCGGATCCTGATCGACCGGGTCGACCTGTCGCCCGATGAGGTCCTCGCCATCTACGACGAGGTGGAGCGGGACGTCGAGAAGGTCGCCGACGACCTGGCTGCCGTCCCCGTGCTGCGGGACCGCGACGCGATCATGGCCACGATCGTGCCTCCCCGGCGGCCAGCGCCGCCGAACCCAGCGGCTCTGCAGCACGGCGGGCCGGCGGGTGAGCCGTTCGGGGGTGACCCCTTCGACGATGCAGAGCGGCGCATGATGGCCAAGCCCCAGCCGATGGCCAAGCTCATCAACTGGACGTTGGCCGAGATCCTCCACCGTTGTCCGGAGGTGGTCCTGGCCGGCGAGGACATCGGGGCCAAGGGCGGCGTCTACGGCGTCACCCAACGGCTCCAGGCGAGGTACGGCTCGCACCGGGTCATCGACACGGTCCTCGACGAGCAGTCGATTCTCGGTCTCGCGATCGGGATGGCCCACAACGGGCTGGTCGCCATCCCCGAGATCCAGTTCCTCGCCTACTACCAGAACGCTCAGGATCAGATCCGGGGCGAGGCGGCCACGTTGCCGTTCTTCTCCAGCGGGCAGTTCACCAACCCGCTCGTCGTCCGCATCGCGGCCCTCGGCTATCAGAGGGGCTTCGGCGGTCACTTCCACAACGACAACTCGATCGCGGTGCTGCGCGACGTGCCCGGGCTGATCGTCGCCTGCCCCTCGAACGGTGCCGACGCGTCCGCCATGCTGCGCGAGTGCGTCCGCCTGGCTCGTGAGGAGCAGCGGATCGTGGCGTTCCTCGAGCCGATCGCCCGGTATGCCACCACCGATCTCCTCGACGATGGCGATCTGCTGTGGGCCCACCGGTTCCAGCCGGAGCCCAGTCGGCCGTCCCGCATTCCCGCGGGGACCGTCGGGGTGAACGGCAGCGGCACCGATGTCGCCATCGTGACCTACGGCAACGGCACCTATCTCGCATCGCAGGCCCAGATCGACCTGGAGGGTCGGGGGATCGGGTCGCGGGTCATCGATCTCCGCTGGTTGGCTCCGCTGCCGATGGACGCGGTGGCCGAGGCGGTCGCCCCGTGTGGTCGCGTCGTCGTGGTCGACGAGTGCCGGGTGTCAGGGTCGCCGAGCGAGGCGGTCGTGACCGGGCTCGTCGAGCGGGGGGTGGGGGCGATCACGAGGGTCTGCGCCGCCGATTCGTTCATCGCCACCGGTCCCGGCTACGCCGCGACGCTGCCCGCCCGATCGGAGATCGTCGACGCCTGCGTTGGCGACCGCTGAGCGGCGTTGCTCGGCCTGCGGGCCGGTCCGTCAGCCGGTCCGCGGCCCGCTCGGCGGCGGGTGGTTCGCCGTCCAGTGCTCGGCTATCTCGAGCCGTGACGTGACCCAGACGTCGTCGAGACCGCTCACGTGGTCGAGCACCCGACTCAGACCGGCGAACCTGGCCGGCTGGCCCACGATGCGGGGGTGGAGACCGATCGAGAGCATCGCTGGGCGGTCGGTGCCTTCGCGGCGGAGCACGTCGATCGCATCGGCGACGTGGTCGGCCCACTGGGCACCGTTCATCGACAGCAGCTTGGCGTCGTTGGTGGTGAGCGAGTAGGGGACGACGAGGTGGTCGGCGCCCTGGACGTCGGTCCAGTACGGCAGGTCGTCGTTGTACGCGTCGGAGTCGTACACGAAACCGCCGTGCTCGACCAGGAGGCGCCTCGTGTGCAGCGACGGCCCGTATCGGCAGTACCAGCCGGCCGGCTGGTACCCGAGTGTCCGCCGGAAGCTCTCGACCGCCATGGCGATCTGTGAACGCTCCTCCTCCACGGCCATCGTGCGATGGTTGACCCACCGGTACCCGTGGCTGCACACGTCGTTGCCGGCGTCGGCGATCGCCGCTGCGATCGCCGGGTTGCGCTCGAGGGCGAGCGCACAGGCGAACATCGTGAGCGGCAGAGCGTGCTCCCGGAAGGCCCGGTGCACACGCCAGAACCCGGCCCGGCTCCCGTACTCGAACATGCCCTCGGCGGCGAGATCCCGGTGGTGCCCGAGAGCGACGGTCGAGTCGGTGAGCCGGTTCTCGGTGTAACCGTCACCGTCGAGCACCGACGGCTCCGACCCCTCCTCGACGTTGAGCACGAAGTTGATGGCCAGCCGGGCGCCGTCAGGCCAACCGGGGTTCGGGGGTCGGCCGGCATAGCCCACCAGATCCCGCGGCGGGTCGGACATCGATCGATCGGCGGTCGTTGGTGGCTCGATCACGATGTCGACCGGGTCGATGGCGGCGTGCTCGTCGTCGGTCTCGCCGTCCTGCCACATGAGCACGGCGAACCGGCCAGGTCCATCGATCGCGGTGAGGCGGTGATGCCAGATCCCGCGGCCGATCGTGACCCCGACGTCGGGCCCGACGACGAACGCCCGTATCGCTTCGGGCTCGGGTGCCGAGGCGACCACGACCACCCATCGTCCGACGTGGAGCGGGACGAACGTCTGTGTCGAGTGCGGGTGCCGCTCCAGCTCGGCGACCGTCAGCGGCCAGGCCGACGGTTCGACGTGTGTCGTCGAGAGAACCGCCGGACGGTCGGCGTGATCGAGTCCGTCGGTGAACGACCGTCGTCCCGGCGATGCCGGTGCAGCGATCACCTGGCCGAACGGGGCGAACGCCTCGGCGTCGATCGGCTCCGCACGCACCTCCATCTCCCAAGTCAACCACGCCGACACCCGCACGATGTGTCTGGCACCGGCGTGCGCCAGTCGACCACGCCCGCGAGAGGGGTCAGGGGTCGGTCCGGAGGATGCCGCGGGTGGTGAGGTCGTCGATCGTGGAGGGGTCGAGGTCGAGGAGCTCGGTGAGGACCACACGGTTGTGCTCCCCGAGTGCGGGTGCCGTCAGGTCGAGCGGGCTCGGGTGGGTCGAGTAGCGGATCGGGAAACCCGGCGCGTGGAACGTCCCGGCGAGGGGGTCGGTGATCTCCCGGACCGTGCCCCGAGCCACGAAGTGCGGGTGGTCGACGGCATCGGCGGGGCTCAGCACCGGCCCACACGGCACCTTGGCCGCGGCCAACGCCTCGAGCACGTCGTGGTCGCGGTCGAAGGTCGCCATCCACTCCTCGATCACCGCCGTCAGCTCCGCCCGATTGGCCACCCGGGCGTCGTTGGAGGCGAACCGTGGGTCGTCGGCCAACTCCGGCCGTCCCATCGCCCCCCACAACGCCTGAACCTGGTCCTGGGTGCAGAGGACCACGATCCAACCCTCGGGCCCCCGGAAGCTCCCGGCCGGTGATGCCGGCTGGTAGTGGCGGCCCTGCCGCAGCGGCAGCGACCGGTCGCCGGTGATCGACGACGCCTGCACCGCGAACTCGTGCATGTGGAACATCGCATCGGTCATGGCGATGTCGATGTGGGTGCCTCGCCCGGTCCGGTCGCGGCGGAACAGGGCGTAGCCGATCGACGCGAATGCGTGAACCCCGGCGTTCGTGTCGGCCAGACCGACCCCCACGAAGTACGGCGGCCCGTCGGGCTCGCCGGTCATGTGCATCATCCCGCTCATCGCCTGGGCGATGAAGTCGAAGCTCCGCCGCTCGGACAGCGGCCCGGTCTGCCCGAACCCGGAGATCGACGCCATGATGATCGCCGGGTTGACCGCAGCGAGGTCGTCGTAGCCGAGGCCCTTGCGGGCCATCACGCCGGGCGTCGAGTTCTCGACCACGACGTCGACCTTGGTCACCAGGTCCTTCACCAGCGCGATGGCATCCGGCGACCGCAGGTCGACACAGAGGCTCCGCTTGCCCCGGTTCTGCTGGATGAACAGCCCGCTCCTACCGCCTCGCTTCGGGTGCCGCGTCCTGGTCGGGTCACCGGCCGGCGCCATCTCCACCTTGATCACATCGGCCCCGAGCTCGGCCATGAGCCTCGTGCACGACGGACCGGCCAGGTACTGGGTGAAGTCGAGCACCCGGACACCCTCGAGGAACGGATCTTCTGGCTGCACACACGCAACCTAGATCGTCGACCTCGGAATCTCGAAAGCTGCTGGTGCAACTCGCGGGCTGATGACCGTCGCCCACCGGCGAAGTAGGTTCGTGCCATCGCCTGCCAACCGGCAGCGTGGTGAGACGGGAGAGGTGCAGACATGGGTGCGCGAAGCGGGGCCGACTACCTCGCCGGGCTCGGCAAGGAGCGGGAGATCTGGCTCGACGGCGAGCGGGTGGACGACGTCACCACCGACCCGCATCTCGCCGGCGCGGCCCACGCCATCGCCGAGCTCTACGACCTCCAACTCCGCCCCGACCTCGTCGACTCGATGACCTACGAGTCCCCGACCACCGGCGATCGGGTGGGCCTCTCGTTCATCGAGCCCCGTTCGGCCGACGACCTCGCCCGACGCCGAGCCATGGTGAAGACCTGGATGGACCACACCGCCGGCATGTTCGGTCGCTCGGCCGACTTCATGAACATCATGGTGACGGGGCTCGCCCTCGACGCCGACAGCTTCCAGCGTGGGGACCGGCCCTACGGCGACCACCTCCGCCACTACTACGAGCACGTCCGCGAGCGGGATCTGGTGCTCACCCACACCCTGATCACGCCGCAGTACGACCGCTCCCGACCCGTCGAGGAGCAGACCGTCGACGTGGCCGCCCACGTGGTCGGCGAGACGGCCGACGGCTGGATCGTGCGAGGTGCCCGCATGGTCAGCACGCTCTGCGCCCACGCCGACGAGATGTTGGTGGCACCGTCGAGCTATCTCGCCAACAGCGACGAGGCGGCGAAGTACGCCTTCTGCTTCGCCCTCCCGATCGACACGCCGGGCATGCGCTTCATCTGCCGGCCGTCGCTCACCCCGCAGGGGGCGGCCTCACCGATGGACCACCCGCTGAGCCACCGCCTCGACGAGATCGACGGGATGGTGATCTTCGACGACGTGCTCGTTCCCTGGGAGCGGACGTTCGTGTATCGCGACGTGGCCATGTGCAACGGCCTCTTCAACCGAACCGGGGCCATGGAGCACGTGATGCACCAGTTCTCCACCAAGAATCTGGCGAAGGCCGAGTTCATGATGGGTCTCGCCATGCGGGTGGCGGAGACCACGAACGTGGATCAGTTCCTCCACGTGCAGAACATGCTCAGCGAGCTGATCGTGTTCACCGAGCAGGTCCGGGCGGCGCTGGTGGCATCGGAGGCGGGGGCCGAGCCGGGACCAGGCGGGTCGTGTCGGCCGGCGTCGATGCCATTGTGGACCGTGCGCCAGACGTTCCCCCAGCAGTTCCAGCGGATGTGCGAGATCGTGCAGATCATCGGCGGCGGCGGCCTGGTCGCCGTGCCCTCCTACGCGGAGCTCGACGGACCTCGGGGGGCCGACGTCGAGCGGTATCTGCAGGCGGCCAACGCGCCGAGCCGGGAGCGGATCCGACTGTTCCGGCTGGCCTGGGACGCCGCAGGATCGGGGTTCTCGGGCCGGCAACAGCTCTACGAGCGGTACTACTCGGGCGACCCGGTCCGACTCGCCGCCGCCCTGTTCGACCTGTACGACGCCGACCCCTACAAGGAGCGGATCGACCGCCTCCTCGATGATCTCGAAGCCCGCCAGGAGCAGCCGGGAACCGGCCGGGCGTTCACATGATCGACGACCGCAGCGACGACGGCGGCGGCGCAGACGGTGACCCGATCGCCGATGGCCGGCAGTCGAGGGCCGATCGGCTCGTCGTCGACGTCGGCGGCGTCGAGCTCGCCAACCCGGTCATCTGCGGCGCCGGTGAGCACCTGATCGAGCCGGCGGGGATCCGAGCGGCCGTCGCGGCCGGGGCGGGAGCCGTGGTGGTCAAGTCGGCCAACGAGAGCGACGCTGCTCGCCGCCAGCTCGACCACACCGACTACGCCCTCGTCGACTCCGCCTGGCGCATCCTGCCCTGGGACTTCGACCCACCGTCCGACGCCAGCCTCCTGAACCGGTCGGGGCTCTACCCCGGCTCGTTCGACGACTGGTTGACGCTGATCGCCGAGTTGGTGGCCGAGACCGATCGCACCGTCATCGTGCCGAGCATCATCCCCGCCGACTACGGGCGGGCGGTCGAGCTCTGCCGCCAGACCGTGGCCACCACCGGCTGTTCGGTCATCGAGCTCAACACCGGAGCCCCGCACGGGCGGGAGGCGGCGTCGGGGGCGATCGCGCTCGAGACCGAGGCCGATCGCCTCCAGGGTCTCGTGGCCGACGTGCGGGCCGCGGTCACCGTGCCGCTCTGGGTGAAGCTCACCGGCCAGACCGACGACGTGGTCGAGCTCGCCGAGGCGGCCAGGGCCGGCGGCGCCGACGCCGTCACCCTCATGGGCCGACACATGGCGATGCTCCCCGACGTCGACACCCAGGAACCGGTGCTCGGGACCATGGGAGCATTCGGCGGCGGTTGGGCGCTGCCCCTCACCTGCCGATGGCTGGCCCTCACCCGGGTCCGGCTCGGGCCGGAGGCGCCTCTCCTCGCCACGAACGGCGCCAGAACCGGCCTCGACGTGGCCCGGTTCCTGCTCGCCGGCGCCCGGGCCGTCCAGCTCAACTCGGCCGTGTTCACCGGCGGGTTCGACGCCATCACCGCCGCGGTCGACGAGCTCGACCAGTACCTCCACGATCGGGGCGACACGGCGGCCGGGATCGTCGGTCGGGCCGCCGATGCCCTCGGCAGCTACGCCGACCAACCGGCCGACCCCGAGTGGTGGCGACGCTTCGTCCCACCCGAGGCGAGCGGCGGCGGAGGGGAGCGCGGGTGAATGGGGAGTCGAGGTGACGGCGTCGAGTAGCGTTGGCGAGATGGGGGAGCGGAGCACCCAGGACGTCGACCCGAGCCCTGCGTTCACCACGTTCACCGGCGAGCGCTCGCGGCAGGGGTACCGCATCAACAAGCTGTCGTCGAGCCTGACCGACCCCACCAACCGGGAGGCGTTCCTGGCCGACGAGGATGCCTACTGCCGCCGCTTCGACCTGACCGCTCAGGAGCGGAAGCTGGTGGCTGACCGCGATTGGAACGGCATCGTCGCCGCCGGGGGCAACATCTACGTCTTCATCAAGATCGCCGCCACGGTCGGCACGAGCCTGCTCGAGATGGGAGCCGACATGCGGGGCGAGACGTTGGACGACTTTCTCGCCTCCCGGCCCGGCAGCGGGGACCGCTGATGGGCTCGGTCGTGGGCGGTATCGCCGTCAGTCACGCGCCGTCGCTGGCCCGCGCCTACGACGAAGGCCTCGCCGAGCACCCGGACTGGGCCGACGTCTTCGCGATGTTCCGGCCGGCAGCGACCTGGCTCGCCGAGCTCGATCCGGATGCGCTGGTCGTTGTCTACAACGACCACATGAACCAGTTCTTCTTCGACGCCTACCCCACCTTCGCCCTCGGCGTCGCCGACGAGTACCCGCAGGCCGACGAGGGCTGGGGTCGCCGTCCGCTGCCAGACCTGACCGGCGACAGCGACCTCGGCTGGCATCTCGCCCACAGTCTCGTGGCCGACGAGTTCGATCCGACCGTGTGCCAGGAGATGGTGGTCGATCACGGGCTCTACTCCGTGCTGCCGTTCCTCGCCGAGCCGCCCTGGCCGACCCCGATCGTGCCGCTGGCGGTCAACGTCATCCGCCACCCGCTTCCCAGCGCCGCGAGGTGCTTCAAGATCGGGCAGGCCATCGCCCGGGCGGTCGCCGCCTACCCGGCGCGGCAGCGGGTGGTCGTCATCGCCACCGGGGGCATGAGCCATCAGCTCCACGGTCCCGATTTCGGCACGGTCGCCCCGGCCTGGGACAACGAGTTCCTCGACCTCCTCGAAGCCGACCCCGACGCCCTGTGCGCGCTCGACCATCGCACCTACATGGAGCGGGGTGGAGCGGAGTCGGTCGAGGTGATCATGTGGTTGGCGATGCGTGGTGCCGTCGGCGACCCGGTCCGCCGCATCCACCGCGCCTACTGCGCGCCGATGTTGACCGGCTACGGCCTGCTCTGCCTCGAACCCGGGTGATCACCGGATCCTGGTGATCACCTCATCCGCGTGATCACCGCGTCGGCGAACTCCCGGCAGGTCTCCCACTGGCGGTCGGCGGGACCGATGAAGTTGATCCCGTCGAGGCCTTGGCCCCGGAGGTCGGTCAGCTGCTCCACGATGTCGCCGGGCTGCCCGGCGATGCAGAACGTGCGGATCATCTCCGGGGTGACGAATCGGGCCTCGTCGGGGTCGAGACTGCCGTAGTGGGTGCCGTGGGCCCGGGTGTGATCGCGCTGGGCGTCACGCTGGCTCCGGAACGCCACGTACTCCTCCCAGATGGGCTCGACGTAGGCCGGGGGTTCCTTCCCCCGCTCACGGAACACGTCGTAGAGGTAGTGGACGTTCACCATCAGCGACGAGCCGACCTCCTCCACCACCCGCTGCGATGCCAGCGTCTCGTCCGAGCGGAGCAGGACCAGGTTGACGAGCGCGGTCGTCTCGAATCCGTCGAGCGATCGGCCAGCCCGGACGGCGCCCGCTCGCACGTTGCCCAACGCATCCGGTATCGAACCACCGCGGGGGATGCCGGTGATCAGTCCGTCGCCGACCTCGCCGGCGAGCGACTGCGCCCGGGGGCCGAAGCCGCCGACGTGGATCGGGATCCGGTGCTCCAGGTCGATGTGGTGGAGATCGAGGCTCTGGAACTCGATCGGGTGGGTGATGCCGTTCGCCGTGTAGTCCACGGTCTCACCGTCGAGGAGGCCGCGGATAACGCGGACGTGCTCGGCGAAGTCGGCGAGCCGCATCGGCAACTGTCCCATGGCCCGCAGCGCGGTGTTCCCGGTGCCGACGCCGAGGAACGTTCGACCCGGGGCGATGCGGTTGATCGTGGCGATCGCGTTGGCGGTGACCGGCGCCATGCGCAGCGCTGGCACCGCCACCCCCGGTCCCACCCGGATCGTCGAGGTCCGGTCGGCCACGAGCGCGAGCACCGCCCACAGGTTCGATCGGATCATCGGCGAGTCCCACACCCACACGAAGTCGTAGCCGACCCGCTCCGCCTCGACCGCCAGGTCGACCTCGGAGATCTGACTCACACTCATGCCGAACTGCACGACGGCCTCCTACGCCTGGTCGTCGGTACCCGAGAACCGTCCGTCGACAGTATCCGCCGCACCGGACCCCGGCAGGTTCGGCTCGGCCCGACGCGAGGTGCGCAACGCCGGAGCCGCTAGGTTGCGGCCCCGGCGGCCTTCGCACCAGCAGCGGCCCGCGGTCGCCGGTAGGCCGTCCCGGCCGATGAGTCGAAGGAAGGCTTGACCACCATGCGAACGCTCCTTGCGATGACCTGCGCTGCCGTGCTCGCCCTGGCCGCCTGTGGCGCCGATGACGGCACCGACGGCGAGGCCGGTGACGAGGCGACGTCGGTCGTCGAGCAGTCCGGGTCTGACACCGCTTCAGGCGACGGGACGACCGACGACGGTAGCGGCTCCGATGGGGACGCAGCCGATGGCGACGGGTCGGCGACCGGCGACGGCGACTCGACCGATGACAGCGCCCCGGCCGATGAGGCCGCAGCCGGCGGTGACGTCGACGCCGCGTCGTTCTGCGCCGCGATGGCCGAGCTCGACACCGCGCTCGAGCTCGATCCGCCGTTGCTCGACCCGGGTCGCTCGCCCGATGAGGTCGAGGAGCTCGTCGTCGATGTCGAGACGAAGTTCGACAGCGTGGTCGCCACCGCACCGCCGGACCTGCAATCCGACTGGGTCATCGTGACCGACGCGTTCAAGGAGATGACGGCGGTGATCCGCGATGCCGACTTCGTGGTGGCCGACGTCGACCAGGCCACGATCGCGGACCTCGGCTCGAACGATGACGCCTTCGCGGCCGGGGAGCGCCTGCCATCGCGAGACGAGTACTGCGGATCCTGAGGCCGGCGCGGTACGCTCACAGCCACATCACGAGTGACCGGACCGGAGCGTCGTTGGCGAGCCGGTTGCGGTCCGGCAACCTGGGCAGACACCCAAGGTGCTTTCCGGCTCCGGCCGGGATGTGGTCGCAGCGCCTGCGCTGATCGACAACCACGTGTCTGAACGGCGACCCCGGTCGTCGGCCCCGGGGTCCGGCCCGATACGTCGCTCGTCCCGACCCGAAGGGCCCGACCGTCATGCCGCCATCCCCGACCACCGCATCCCCCGCGGCCGTTGCGTTGACCGCATCCCCCGCGGCCTCACCGTCGCCGACAGCGGCGGCACCGGCCCCGGCTGCGGCGGTGTCGCTGACACCGCCGATGTGGGCCACCGCGGGCTTCAGCTTCGCGTCGCCCGACCTTGCCGCGAGGCGAGCGGCCAAGCCCCGGGTCGACGACTTCTACACCCGGTACGGCAACCCTACGGTGCAGGCCTTCGCCGACGAGGTCGCTGCACTCGAAGGAGCGGAGACCGCCATCTGCTCGTCGAGCGGGATGGGGGCGGTGTCCACCGTGGTGCTCGGCCTCTGCTCGGCCGGTGACCACATCGTCACGCAACGACAGCTCTTCAGCGCCACCCGGCAGTTGTTCGAGCGGGTCTGCCCACGGTTCGGGATCGACGTGGCGTTCGTCGACGCCGGCGATGCCGAGGGATGGCGGACGGCGGTCGAGCCGGGGCGGACGAAGCTCGTGTTCGCAGAATCGCCGGCCAATCCCACGCTCGACCTCGTGGACCTCGTGGAGCTCGCTTCCCTCGGTGCGATCGGTGGGGCCGTCACCGCGGTCGACTCGACGCTGGCCACCCCACTGTCGCAGCGTCCGCTGGAGCACGGGGTCGACCTCGTCGTCCACTCGGCCACCAAGGCCCTCGCCGGTCACAACGATGCGACCCTCGGCGTGATCGCGGGGGAGAAGGTACTGGTCGGCGAGCTGTGGCAGTACGCCGTGATCCAAGGTTCGTCGGCGTCGCCCTACGACGCCTGGAACGGGCTCCGGGGGTTGAAGACCCTCGAGCTGCGCCACGAGCGGCAGGCGGCGACGGCGCTCGCGGTCGCCACCGTCCTCGACCAGCATCCGGCGGTGGAGCGGACCTTCCATCCCTGCCTGCCATCGTCGCCGCACCGGGCGCTGGCCGGGCGCCAGCTCGGCGGTGGCATCGGTCTGGTCAGCTTCGAGCTGGTGGGCGGGGCCGAGGCGGCCTCGGCGTTCGTCGAGCGATTGCCGATCGGTCTGCTCGCCCCGTCGCTCGGCGGGCCGGAGCTCCTCGTCAACCACCCGGCGTCGATGACCCACGCCGCGCTGACCCCCGAGCAGCGGGCGGCCGCCGGTGTGAGCGACGGGATGGTCCGCCTGTCGCTGGGCCTCGAGGCCACGGAGCTGGTCGTGGCCGGTGTCGAAGCAGCGCTCGACGCCGGCGACCCGCCGTGATCAGGCTCGTTCGAACTCGCGCACGGGGGCGGCGTCGCCGCCGGTGACCTCGGCTCGGGCGACCCCGCGCACCTCGACCCGATCGACCTGCACGTCGGCTGGCGGGTCGGCGGGGATCGGTGCCGACCCGGCCACCGTCACCCGCTCCATCCGCCGACGCTGCGGGAAGTAGTCATAGGGGGCGTAGTGCTGAACCGAGCGGTTGTCCCACATGGTCACCGTTCCCACCTGCCAGGTGACCCGTAGCTGGACCTCGGGGGTCGCGGTGCGGGTCAGGAGGAAGTCGAGAATGGCCCGGCCCTCGTCGTCGGGGAGCTCGTTGATCCGCTCGGTGAAGTGGCGGTTGACGTACAGCACCCGCCGCCCCGTCACCGGGTGCACGGCCACCACCGGATGATCCGGGTGAGGCAGACGCAGCTCGACCTCGTGGAGTCGGTGGAGCCCTTCGGCCGATCCGGCGGCGAACCGGTTGAACCGGCCGAACCCGTGGTGGGCGGTCAGTCCGTCGATCAGGGCCCGCATCCGGTCGCTCAGCCCGTCGTAGGCGGCCCGCATCGACGCGAACATCGTGTCGCCCCCGAGCTCCGGCACGATGAGGGCCTTCAGCATCGTCAGCCGCGGCGGTTCGGGCCGGTAGGTCTCATCGGCGTGCCAGATGTCGGTGAGGGGTGCCGGTCGGTCGGGGTGATTGTCGAGCACGATGAGCTCCGGCGCTGCGTCCGCGTTCGGCGAGAACGGGCTGATCACGAGCTCGCCGAACCGGCGACCGAGCGCGAGTTGCGCATCGGCCGACAGATCCTGGTCGCGAAAGACGAGCACCTCGTGCTCGGCCAGGGCCTCCTCGATCGTGGCGAGGTCGTTGTCGGACATGGTCGGGGTGAGCTGCAACCCCTTGATCTCGGCCCCGAAAACGGGACCGAGGCGCTGGATCTCCATCGTCGTATGGTCGCGCGTCCCAGCGGGCTCTCGCAGTTCCGTAGATCGAGAAGACGCAGTCCGACCGCCGCCGGACCGGGAACGGCGGGGTCAGGCGTCGGCTGGCGCCGGTTGGATGCCGGTGTCGTCGGCACCGACGTGGTCGGTGTCGTCGCCGGCGGTGCCCTCCACGTTGAGATGGGGCAGGATGCGGTCGAGCCACCGGGGGATCCACCAGTTGCGCTCGCCGAGCAGCTCCATCGTGGCCGGGACCAGCAGCATCCGCACCAGGGTCGCGTCGAGCAGCACCGCCAGGGCGAGCCCGAGCCCGAAGAGCTTGATGATCCGGTTCTCCTCGAACATGAACGAACCGAACACCACGATCATGATCGCCGCTGCGGCGGTGATGACCCGAGCCGTGGCGGCCAGGCCGTCGGCGACCGACTCCTTGGCGTCGCCCGTGCGGACGTACTCCTCCCGCACCCTCGACAGGAGGAACACCTCGTAGTCCATCGAGAGGCCGAAGACGATCGCGAAGAGCATCATCGGTACGAACGGCTCGATCGGTGCCCCCTCGACCCCGAGCACCGCGTTGCCCCAGCCCCACTGGAACACGGCGACCACCACGCCGTAGGCGGCTGCGATCGACAGGACGTTCATGACGACCGCCTTGATCGGTACGAGCACCGACCGGAAGACCATCATCAACAGCACGAACGAGAGGGCGAGCACGGCGCCGAAGAACACGAAGACCCGCCGGGCGAGGAAGTCGGTGAAGTCGATGTTGGCTGCCGCCGTGCCGGTGACCTTCACGTCGAGGCTCGTCCCGGCCACCGCTGCGGGGATCACCTCGTCGCGGAGGGTGGTGACGAGGTCGCTCGTCGCTGCGTCCTGCGGTGCGGTGGTGGGTACCAGGTTCATCAGGAACGCCTCCGGCGCGTTCGGGTCGTTCGGGAACGGGGGCGAGACGGCGGCGACACCGTCGGCGCTGGCCAGCGCAGCGTTGAGACCCTGCACCGCCTCGGGGCCGTCGCCTGCACCAGGGACGACCGTCACGAGGAACGGGCCGTTGAAGCCGGCGCCGAAGCCCTCGGCCAGCAGGTCATAGGCCCGGCGGGTGTCGCTGTCCTCGGGGAAGTTCCCCTCGTCAGAGAAGCCGAGCTGCAGGCTCAGGATCGGGGCCGCCAGCACGAGCAGCACCGCCACGCCGATGGCCAGCCACAGCCACGGCTGGCGCTGAATGACCCGGCTCCAGCGATACGCCGTGGTCTCCCGCCGGGGCTTCACCCGCCGCCGGGGAACCTCGGCGCGGAGTGGCTCGACCGCCAGGCTGACGAGCAGTGTCAGCACCAGCAGCACCACGCCGACGATCGAGAGCGGGAGGAACCCGATACCGACCCCGAGGATCGCCAGCGCAGCGAAACCGGCCATGATCAGGCCCCGCCAGCGTGTCACCTCCACCCGTTCCTGGGCCAGGCCCAGCAGGGCGGGGAGCAGCGTGATCGAGCTGATCATCGTGAAGGCCACGGTCACCGCGGCCCCGATGCCGAGTCCCGACACGAACCGGAGCCCCATGAGCAGCATGCCGAGGAGCGACACCACCACCGTGATGCCGGCGAAGATCACCGCCCGGCCCGCGGTGTCCATCGCCAGCAACGTGGCCTCCCGGGGGTCGCGGCCGGCGTGGGTGCTCTCCCGATACCGGGTCACGATGAACAGCGCGTAGTCGATGCCGACGCCGAGGCCGATCATGGCCCCGAGGGTCGGGGCGAAGTCGGGGATGACCACGCCATTGCTCAGGAGCACGATCGACCCGATCCCCGCGCCGACGCCGAACAGGGCGACCGCGATCGGAAGCCCCATGGCCAGCACCGAACCGAAGGCGAGGATGAGGACGACCACGGCGAACGCGAGCCCGATCAGCTCGGTCTCCGGCGGCTCGAACTCGCCGAGTGCAGCGCCGCCGGCGAGGACCTCGAGCCCGTCGATCTCGGGCGCTGCCTCGCGGATCGCCTCGCCGATCATCGCCGATTCGGTCTGGTCGACATCGGCGGCGAGATTGACCTGGGCGTACGCCAGCTCGCCGGCCAGTGGGCCCTGGGCTGCGATCTGGCCCTGACCCTGCGGTGAGTAGGGCGAGATGACGGTGGCCCCCGGGTGTCGGGCAACACCGTCATCGTCGGGGAAGCCGGCGCCGACCTCGGCGAACAGCGACTCCATCTGCGCCACCACCGCGGCATCGTCCACACCCTGCTCGGCCCGGAACACGATCGTGCCGGACTGCCCGCCGGCGCCGAGCGTGGGGAAGTACTCCTCCAGCACGGCGAACCCGTCGGCGCTGTCCGAGTCGGGGATGTCGAACGCCCCGTCGTAGGCGGCGCCGGCCGCACCAGCGCTGGCGAAGATCGCCACCAGGGTGAGCAGCCATAGGCCGAGCGCGGCGAGGCGATGGTCGAAGCACCAGGCGCTGAGGCGAGCGAGCATGTTGTGGTCCCCGTGGATCGTGAGCAGGTGGCACACGCCGGGCGGGCGGGCTCGAGCGCATGCTGTGGCGACTGTCGTTATAGGGCCGAGCGACCGGAGATCCACTCTCCGGTCGGTGTGCTGTCGTCACATCGACCGTCTCTGCGGCCGTCCCTCCGACCGTCATTGCGCTCCCGTCCACTCGAGGGTCGCGGTCGGGGCTCGCTGGAGATCGCGTGGCCGGTCCCGTACGGTGGAAGACGGTCGTGCGACCCCGAGCGGGCGGGTTCGAGAGGGACGACGAGTGTCATCAACGTGCAGCGACAGCGGTTTTCGCTACGAGTTCCGGGTGTGGGGCCAGCACGCGTCCGCCCGCCGCCAGCTCGCACGACTGGCCGACACCGAACGCGTCGAGCACCTCGATGACTGCTATCTCCTGCTCGGCGATCGGGCCTGCAATGCCAAGATCCGCCAGGACCACCTGAAGATCAAGCGGCTGATCCAGGTGCGGGACGGCTTCGAGCAGTGGTCCTCGGCCAAGCTCGACCTGCAGCTCGCACCGCAGCTCGCCGCGACCGACGGGGTCCGGGCGGTGTTCGTGGCCAAGCACCGATGCCGGTTCCGGTTCGGCTCGATCCGGGCCGAAGCGACCGACGTCGACGTCGTGGGCTGGCCCGGGATCCTGCACACCCTCGCGATCGAAGGTCGCGACCTCGACGACCTGGTTCGACTACGGGCCTCGTTGGGACTGGCCCACCTGCCGAACGTGGCCGTCCATCGAGCGGTCGACGCGGCGCTCGATGTCGTGCCGTCGGCGGGACACGGTCCGATGGAGCCTGCCGTGCGGGCGACGGCCCTCTGACCCTCGGTCGCCCTCGATCTACCCGTCGCCGGCTTCGAGCGCCTTCCCGTTGCAGGTCGCGGTCATCGTGACCTGGTGGGGGCGCAGCACGGCATCCATCACGAAGCACATTCGCTCGGCCTGGTCGACCATGGCCCGCACCGTCGCCGGGTCCTCGTCGGTGGTGACGTCGAGCCGGGTGTCGATACCCACGAGACGATGCTCGGCGGTTCCGGCGAGCATCGAACCGCTCATCTCAAAGCTCGGTGTCACGGTGGCGGTGGCCCGCTCGATCTCGATCCTCCTCGCCTCGCCGACACGGGCGAGTTGGGTGAGGAGTCAGAACGCGAGGGCGGCGCCGAAGTAGGCCAGCGGGGGCGGAGCCGTGTCATCGCCTCCGATCGCCGCCCCCTCGTCGCAGAGCATCTCGAACTGGGCGAACGTCGCGGTCTTCTGTTGGCGGTCCCCGGTCGTCGCCTCGATGTCGAATGTGAAGCGCGTCCCTGTGTCGGTTCGCTCGATCCGGAACGGTGAGTCGGCCATGGGCCCGACCCTACTCGGCCCGGTGTTCGAGGGTCGCGAGCTCACGGGTCTCCCGGCCCGGCGGCGTCAGCCGAGGCCGGGCGCGCCGGCGTAGGCGGGGAGCGCGGGTTGGCCGCCGAGGTGGGCGTAGAGCACCCGCGATCCAGCCGGGATGGCACCCGAGCGGACAAGATCGATCAACCCGGCCATCGACTTCCCCTCGTAGACCGGGTCGGTGAGCATGCCCTCGGTCCTGGCCGCGAGGTGGATGGCATCGACGGTCTGCTGGTCGGGGACGCCGTAGGCGGGGCCCTCGTAGCCGGGGAGGACGACGATCTCGTCGGGACGGAGGCTTCGCGCCACCCCGATCCGGTCTGCGGTCGCCTCGGCGATGCGGGTCACCTGGGCCACGGTCTGGTCGAGCGTTGCCGAGGCGTCGATGCCGATGACGCGCCGGTCGTCGCGGTCCTCGAGCGCGAACCCGGCGATCATCCCGGCGTGGGTGGAACCGGTGACCGTGCACACGATGACCGTGTCGAAGAACACCCCGTGCTCGGCTTCCTGGGCCGCCACCTCGACGGCCCAGTTGGCGAACCCGAGTCCCCCGAGGGGATGATCCGACGCGCCGGCCGGGATCGCATAGGGCGTGCCGCCGGCGGCCTCGACCGATTCGATCGCCCGCCTCCACGAGTCGCGGATGCCGATGTCGAAGCCGGCGGAGTCGATGCGGATGTCGCCGCCCATGATCCGGGTGAGCTGGATGTTGCCGACCTTGTCGTAGCTCATGTCCGGCCAGTCGACCCAACCCTCCTGCACGGTCACCGCGTCCAGACCGAGGTGGCGGGCCACCCCGGTGACCTGGCGGGTGTGGTTCGACTGGATGCCGCCGATCGACACGAGCGTGTCGCACCCCGTGTCGATCGCCTCTGCCGCGAGGTACTCGAGCTTGCGCACCTTGTTGCCGCCGTAGGCGATGCCCGAGTTGCAGTCCTCCCGCTTGGCCCAGATCGCCACCTCCCCTCCGAGTGCCTCGGACAGCCGGGGGAGCGGGTGGATCGGTGACGGGCCGAAGAGGAGCGGTTGGCGTCGGTGGTCGTCGAGACTCATCGGGGTGCTCCTTCGGTGGCTTGCGGTCACCGGCTCGAATCTAGAGTGGAGCCCATGACCGCGACCAGCGACACGACCGCAAGCGACGGACCTGTCCCCGAGCCTCCCGAGGCGTCGGGCGGTCCGGCCAGCGGCTTCCTGATCCGGCGACCCCCCGTTTTCGACTCGGTCGACGAGGAGCGGGCACACCGCCTGGAGCGGCTCGCGGCGGTCTGCCGGGTGTTCGGCCGGGCGGGTTTCTCCGAGGGACTCCTCGGCCACGTGACGGTCCGGGATCCGGCCGACCCCGAACGCCTGTGGGCCAACCCGATGGGCGTGTCGTTCAACCGGATGCAGGTCTCGGACCTCGTGCAGGTCGACCACGAGGGCAACCTCTGCCACGGCGACCGTCCGGTGAATCCCGTCGGTGTCCTGCTGCACGCAGCCGTCCACCGGGCACGACCCGACGTCGTCGGCATCTGCCACGCCCACGCGACCTACTCGTCGGCGTGGTCGTCGTTCGGGCGGCCGATCGACCCCATCACGCAGGACACCGCTGTCTTCTTCGAGCAGCAGGCCATCATCACGGAGCCCCGGGTCGCGATGAGCGCTACCGACGCCGATGCGTTCGCGGCGGCCTTCGGCGACAAGCGTGTGGCGTTCCAGGAGAGCCACGGCCTGTTCACCACCGGCAGGACGGTGGACGAGGCGGCGTGGTGGTTCCTCTCGATGGACAAGGCCTGCCACGTGCAGCTCCTGGCGGAGGCGGCCGGCGAACCGAAGCGGTGGCCCGACGACGCGGCCCGCCGCCTGGCGGCCGGTCTCGGCTCGCCCGATTTCGGCTGGTTGTCGTTCCAGACGCTCTGGGACGAGATCGTCGAGTCGGATCCCGACCTGCTCCGCTAGCGCCGTCCGGGTCGCCGGGCCGCCGGGCCGCCGGGTCGCCGGGTCGCCGGGTCGACTGGTGCCGGTCAGCCCCCGGCGGCCGGCATCGGCACGCCGCCGAGCACGGTGCCCCACACGCCGATGTCCTTCAGCGTGGCCGGGTCGACGGCGAACGGGTCGTCCTCGAGCACCGCGAAGTCGGCGAGCTTGCCCGCCGCGATCGATCCGAGATCGTGGTCGAGCTTGAGCTGATGGGCCGCGCCGAGCGTCGCTGCGTGCAGCGCGTCGGCGACCGAGATCCGCTCCTCGGGGCCGAGCACCTGACCGCTCGCCGTCAGCCGATTCACCGCGCACCAGGCCGTGTGGAGGTGGCCCAGGGGCGTGACCGGCGTGTCGGAGTGGATCGAGAACGACACCCCCGATCGGCGGGCGGTGGCGCAGGCGTCCATGCCGGCCGCCCGGTCGGGGCCGACGGTGATGTCGCGGTGCTGGTCGCCCCAGTAGAAGATGTGGTTGCTGAAGATGTTGGCGCACATCCCCAGCGCCGCCATCCGCCGGTACTGGGCAGGGGTGGTGAGCTGGCAGTGCTGCACGGTGTGGCGGTGGTCGGGCCTCGGGTGGCGGGTCAGGACCTCTTCGACGGCGTCGATGAAGACCTCGGTGGCCTCGTCGCCGTTGCAGTGCACGTGAACCGTGAGGCCGGCCCGATGGTAGGTCTCCACGATGTCGGCCATCTGCTCGGGCGCCATCAGCCACAGGCCGTTGCCGGGGTGGCCGGTCGGGGGACGGTAGTAGTGGGGCCACGAGATCCTGGCGGTGAAGCCCTGGATCGAGCCGTCGAGCACGAGCTTGACCACGCCGAACCGGAGCTTGTCGGTGGCCTGGCTCAGCAGGTCGGCCCCGAGGGCGGCCAGCTCGTCGGGCGTGCCCCTGCCACCGAACATCGACGAGACCGCCACCATCACCCGCGACGGGTAGTCCGCGTCGTTCACGATCCGCTGCCAACGGTCGAGCTGGTCGGGATCGATGAGCTGCGACGTGCCGAGGTCGGTGACGAGGGTGTGACCGGCGTTGCGGGCCTCGTAGCCGTAGTTCCAGATCGCATCGGGCGTACCCATCGCCCGACCGACGGCCCGGAACGCGTCGCCGGCGAGCATCATCGCCGCCGGTTCCTGGAGCTCACCGTCTGGCGTGCCGTCCGCTCGCCTGCCCACGCCGGGCGTGGGGGTGGCGGCGTTGATCTCGGACCGCTCCAACAGCGCGGTGTTGACCGTCGCGAGGTGGCCCGACACGTGGTACACGAAGATCGGTCGGGTGGTCGAGACCCGGTCGAGGTGGTGGGCCACGAGCCGCTCGCCGGGGAAGTAGATCGGGTCGAGACCCCACGCCACGAGGGTCTCGAATGGGTCATCCATCGCCGACTCGACCTCGACGAGCCGCTCGACGACCTCGTCGATGCTGGTCGACCCCGGCCACAGACGGCCGTCGGGGGCACGCCGATCGAAGTAGCCGACGTAGGGCATCGTCCACATACCACCGCTCATCACATGCGAGTGGGCCTCGACGAAGCCGGGGAGGAGCACGTGGTCGGCGAACGTGTCGTCGACCTCGACCGGCTCGCCCCGATGATCGCCCCAGCCCCGCAGCTCGTCGACCTTCCCCACGGCAAGGATCCGGCCGCCCTGTACCGCCACGGCGGCGGCGGTCGGGACCGCTGGGTCCATCGTGATGATGTTGCGTGCCTCGTAGATCCTCATGGGTTCGGCCATGTCACGTCCGATCATCGTTGGCGAACTGCTCCCGGAGCTTGAACTTCTGGATCTTGCCCGACGGGGTCCGGGGGAAGTCGTCGACGACCTCCAGCCGCTCGGGCCAGAACTGCTTGGCCATGCCCGCATCGGCCAGGTGGGCGGTGAGGTCGGGGAGGGTCAGCGGGGCGCCGTCGCACCGAACCACGGCGCACGCCCGCTCCCCGAGCCGCTCGTCGGGGAGACCGACGACGGCCACCTCCGCCACCGCCGGGTGCCGGAGGACGACGTCCTCCACCTCGGCCACCGGCACGTTCTCACCGCCCCGGATCACGAGGTCCTTGGTTCGACCCACGATGCGGATCCCACCGTCGGGACGGAGGCGGGCCACGTCGCCGGTGTCGAACCACTCACCGTCGGGCGACGCGGCAGCGTAGAGATCGTCGCGGTGGAAGTAGCCGAGCGCCTGGTTCGGTCCCCGGATCTGGAGGTCGCCACTCCCGCCGGTGGCCACCGGTCGGCCGTCGTCGTCGACGACCCGTATCTCCATCCAGTCGACCGGCGTGCCGTCGGAGTCCGACACGAGCTCGACCGGGTCGCCCGGCCGGGTCGTGGTGACCACCATGTTCTCGGTCATCCCCCAGACGGCGATCAGCTCTGCGCCGAGCACGTCGGCCGCGTCCTCGACCACGGTCGGGGGGATGGGAGCGCCGCCACAGATGAAGTACTTGAAGCTGCTCAGGTCGCGCGGTTGGCGGCGCTGGGCGGCGATCATGTCCATCGCGAACGCGGTGGCCGACAGGGTCCACGAGATCCCCTCCCGCTCGATCGCGTCGAGGAGCTGGGCGGCGTCCCACACGTCCTGGTACACGATCGCCATCCCCATCGACAACGGCTTGACCATCCCGTAGCCGAAGCCGGTCTGGTGGGCGAGCGTCGAGGCCATGAAGCACACGTCGGCGGCGGTCAGGCCGTACACCTCGTCGATCGCACGACCGCCCGAGTGGATCGTGTTGTGCGAGTGCAGCACCCCCTTCGGCTCACCGGTGGTGCCCGACGTGTACTGGATCTGCACCAGGTCGTCGGCCGCGGGACGGCGGCGCTCGAGCTCGGCGTCGAGCCCGTCCGCCTCCTCCCACCGCCGGTTCACGAAGAACTCGGTGAAGTCGAGGGCGTCGCCAGCGCTGTCGCCGGCACGGCCGTCGTCATCCCCAGCACCCCCGTCACCGGTCGCCACCACGACCACGTGCTCCAGACCCTCGGTGGTTGCGAGCAGCTCGAGCGCCATCGTGGCGTGGTCGTGGCCGCGCAGCACGTCGGGAACGATCAGCACCTGGCTGCCGGTGCGACCGAGGATGAACTCGAGCTCGCGGCGACGGAAGATCGGCACCAGCGGGTTCACCACGGCGCCGCACCGGAGGATCCCGTAGGCGAGCGCCGGGAACTCCCAGGAGTTCGGGAGCTGCAGCGACACCACATCGCCAGGCTGCACCCCCAGCTCGATCAGCGCACCGGCGAACCGCCGGCTGAGCAGCTCGAGCTCGCCGTAGCTGTGCCGGGCCGGGTCGGCCACGCCACTCCGGTAGCTGACGATGGCCGGGGCGTCGGGTTGGCGCTGTGCGGAGGCCACGAAATCGTCCACCAGCGTGGCCTGCCGCCACCAGCCGCGGCGGTGGTACTCGTCGATGATCTCGTCGGGGATCTGTCGTCGACCGGGCGTCATGGGTCGTGACCCTAGGCGCTCGTGTCGACCTCTCCCCAAAGGTGTCGGCTGGAGCGGTTTGCTCGGCGCACGCGGTGCACCGCAGACTGGCGGTCGAGACCGCCTGATCGAGCCGGTCGTGGATCCGGGGAGGAGCCACCATGCGCTTCGGCGTCTTCTATGAACTTCAGCTCCCGAAGCCGTGGGATGACCAGGCCGAGCATCGCCTCGTCCACGAGGCGATCGAGCAGGTCGAGCTGGCCGACCAGCTCGGCATCCAGCACGCATGGGCGGTGGAGCACCACTTCCTCGACGAGTACTCGCACTGCTCGGCATCCGACGTGTTCCTCACCGCGCTGGCGGCGAGGACCAGGCAGATCAGGGTCGGTTTCGGGATCCGGCAGGTCATCCCCCAGTACAACCCGCCCGCCAGGACCGCGGAGGCGGTGGCGATGCTCGACCTGATCTCGTCGGGCCGTGTCGAATTCGGCATCGGCGAGAGCGCGACCAGGATGGAGCTGCGAGGGTTCGGCATCTCGGCCCGCCAGAAGCGGGCGCTGGCGCTGGAGGCAGCCGAGCAGATCGCCAACATGATGGTCATGGACCCCTATCCCGGCTATGAGGGCGAGGGGTTCTCGATGCCGTGCCGAAACGTGCTCCCCAAGCCGTTCCAGAAGCCGCACCCGCCGATGTGGATGGCCTGCACCAACCGGGCGACGATCGAGGTGGCGGCCAGGAACGGTCTCGGCGCCCTCGCGTTCAGCTTCCTCGATCCTGACGAGGCCCGGCACTGGGCCCAGATCTACTACGACATCATCGCCAGCGACGAGTGCGTCCCGATCAGCCACGTCGTCAACGCCAACATCGCGATGGTCGCCCCGTTCTCCCTCAACCACGACCGCGACCTGGCGGTCGAGCGGGGCATCCACGGCTTCCGGTTCTTCAACTACGCCATGGGGGCGCTCGTCACCAACGACAACACCCCGGGCCGGACGACGCTGTGGGCCGACTACATGGCGCAGGCGACGGCGAAGAAGCTCACCCGGGCCGCGCCGGGCATTGGGACCCCAGCCGAGTTCGGCGCCATGGTCCGCGAGTACGAAGCTGCCGGGGTCGACCAGGTGATCTTCCTGCAGCAGGGCGGTCTGAACCTCCACGAGCACATCTGCGAGAGCCTGCAGCTCTTCGGCGACGAGGTGCTCCCCGACTTCCTCGACCAGGCGGACGACATCGAAGCCGACAAGGCCGAGCGCCTCGCCCCGCACATCGAGGCCGCCCTGGCCCGCAAGAACTGGCTACCGGAGCTCGCCGACGACGAGATCCCGGTCGTCGAGGCGTCTGTCCGCAAGGCCGAGATCTACGCCGACGCCAAGTCCTGATCCCGCAACAGCACACCGGTGCCAGACACATCGTGCGGCCACACCCGCACGATGTGTCTGGCACCGGTGTGCGCCGATGTGCGGGGGTCAGGGGGTGGGGGAGTAGCTGGTGGGGGTCAGGGGGTGGTCGCGGATCCAGCCGACCATCTGGCCGTGCTCGGCTGACGTCGCCGCTTTGATGTCGCTCCACTCCTGGTCGGCCATGAAGGCCTCCCATGCCGACCGCATCGTCGCTTCGTCCGGCCACGCCAGGAGGTAGACGAAGACCGGCCCGCCGTCCTCCTCCGACTCCCAGAACGCCTGGATGTCGAAGCCGTATCGACGCATGATCCGCCACGCGTGCTGCTCGAAGCGGGCGTGGAAGGCATCCTTGTTGTCCGGGAAGATCTGATAGGTCCGCAACTGATGCAGCATGCAATCGACGTTACTGGCACCGACGGTCGACCTCGGCGGTTGGAGGTGGAGGGCGACTACGGCCGGGACGGGGCCGTGTGCGTCCGGGCGGCGTTCACCGCAGACGAGCTCGCCCTGGTAGCCGACGCGATCGACGCCAACCTCGCCGATCTGTCACCGCGGGCGAAGCGGGCGAGCGCCGACGACGACGGGGCGTTCGTCGAGGACTTCTGCAACTGGCAGCGCCTGCCGAGCCTCGAGCGGTTCGCCCGGGCGAGCCCCGCGGCGGCCATCGCCGGCGCCCTCACCGGCTCCGACGAGATCCGTCTCTACCACGACCACGTGCTGGTGAAGGAGCCGGGCACCCGACAGCGGACACCGTGGCACCAGGACCAGCCGTACTACAACGTCGACGGCACCCGGAACGCCAGCATGTGGTTGCCGGTCGACCCCGTCGATCTCGAGACCACCCTCCAGCTGGTGGCGGGGAGCCACCGCGGTCCGTGGTACCTCCCCCGCACGTTCCTCGACGACGAGGCGAAGTGGTTCCCCGAGGGAATGCTGGCCGAGCTGCCCGACATCGACGGCGATCCCGAGCGGTGGCCGGTGCTCCGCTGGGCGCTGGCACCAGGCGACGCCGTCTTCTTCGACATGGCGACGCTCCACGCAGCGGCCGGCGTGTCGGGCCCGAACCGGCGCCGGGTGCTGTCGCTCCGGTTCCTCGGCGACGACATGGTGCACGCTCCTCGTCCCTGGGACACCTCGCCCCCGTTCCCCGACCTCGCCGACGAGCTCCCGGCCGGGGCGCCGATGGACCATCCGCTGTTCCCGGTGGTGTGGCGCCGTCGGCCGTGATCGACGGGTGGCGGCTCGCCAGCGCGCACGGGCACGGCCGCTATCCGTCGCGCAGGAGCTCGCGGAGCGTCGAGCCGCTGTACTCGGTTCGGACGCGGCCCCGGCGCTGGAGCTCGGGCACCACCAGGTCCACGAAGTCGTCGATCGCGCCGGGGCAGTGGATCGGCGACAGCATGAACCCGTCACCCCCGGCGACCTCGATGAACGCTTCGAGTTGGTCAGCGACGCTGCTCGCCGTCCCGACGATCTGGGGGAGGCCGACGCTCTGCCCGTGCCTGCGGGCCACCTCGGCGACCGTCATCGACGAGCCGTCGGGGTTCAGGTAGCGGGTGCGGAGGCGAGCCAGCTCCGGCTCGTCCCGGTCGGCCATCGGCTCGTCGGGGTCGAGCTTCGACAGATCGAAGTCGAGGTGCGCCGACAGGATGGCCAGCCCCGCTTCCAGTGGGACGAGGGCGTTGTGCTCCTCGAGCAACTCCCGGGCATGGGCCTCGCTGTCGCCCACCACGGGCTGGGCTCCGAACAGGAACCGGACGTGGTCGGGGTCTCGCCCTGCGGCCTCGGCCCGAGCCCGGATGTCGTCTCGGAGCTCGCGGGCGTCGATCGGTCGCGGCTGGATGGCGAAGATGCCGTCGGCGTGACGGGCGGCGAAGTCGCGGCCGGCCGGTGACGTGCCGGCCTGGAGGATCGCCGGCCCGCCCTGGGGGGACCGGACGACGTTGAGCGGGCCCCGCGACCGGAAGAACTCGCCCTCGAAGTCGATCCGTCGCACGCCGGCGGGATCGGCGAAGACCCCGGCGCTGGCGTCCATCACCACCGCGTCGGGCTCCCACGACTCCCACAGTCGCCGACACACCTCGACGAACTCCTCGGCCCTTCGGTAGCGAGCGCTGGTGTCCTCCCGCGCCTCGCCGTAGTTCGCCGCCTGGTTGTGGTTGAGGGAGGTGACGACGTTCCACCCGACACGACCCCTCGTGAGGTGATCGAGCGACGCCCACAGCCGGGCGACGTAGAACGGATGGTGGTGGCTCGTCGAGAACGTCGACGCGAGCCCGATCCGGTCGGTGACCGCGGCCATGAACGACAACAGCGGGATCGGATCGTGCTCGGGCGCCTGCACGGCGTGGGTCAGCGCCGGTGCCAGCGAGCCGGTGTAGGTGTCGGAGATGTAGTTGAGGTCGGCGAAGAAGACGAGGTCGAACCGACCCCGTTCGCAGGTACGAGCGATGTGCTGGTACAGCTCGGGCCGGGCCCAGGTGTCGCGGTCCCAGTCGGTGCGCGGGTGCCGCCACATCGCGTGGCTGTGATAGGTGGGCCCGTGGATCAGGAACTGGGCGAGACGAATGCGTCGGGTGGCGCCGGCGTCGGCCATCGAGTGGCGACAGTACCGGCTCGGATGGCGCCGGGCGTAGCCGGCCCTCCTCCGACCTCGGTCACCTGCCGAGGCGGACTACGATCCCTCTCGTGCCAACGAACGAGGATCTCGCCCGACGAATCGAGGCGGCCATCCTCGCGCCGTCGACCGCGGCGTTCAGCCCGCTCCTCCGCGAGGACGTCACCTGGGGTGACTGCGCCGGCCGGGCCGACGTGCTCGCGTTCATCGAGGCGGCGATGGGGGAGGGCGTCGAGGCGTCATCGGCGACCGTGACCGATCTCGGCGACCGCCTGCACGCCGAGCTGGAGCTTCGCGACGCCGGGACGAGCCATCTCGTCCTGTTCGTCGTCGATGGCCTGGTGACCGAGATGCAGTTCGCCGATGATGCGGGCGCCGCCCGACGGGCGGTGCCGCTCGGTGATCTGGCGGCGGCGGCGACCCGACCGGTGATCGTCGAGCGGACGGCGCCCATCTTCCCCGTGGGCGACATCGATGCCGCGCTCGTCCACTACGAGCGGCTCGGATTCGAGGCCCGGGGGTACGAGGGCGGCGCCGCCTACGGCTTCGTCTCGTTCGGCGACGTCGAGATCCACCTCAGCCAGGCCACCGGCCTCGACCCGTCCGAGACCACCAGTGCCTGCTATCTCTATGTCTCCGACGCCGACTCGCTCTACGCCCGGTGGCGGCGGGCCGGTGTCGCCGGTCGGTTGATCGCCCCCGCCGACACCGAGTACGGGATCCGCGAGGGGGCACACGTCGACACCGACGGCAACCTCATCCGCTTCGGTTCGCCGATGAGCTGATCCCATCGGCGGGGTGTCGCCGTTGCGTGTCGAGCCGACGTGGGAGCGGTCAACCGTCACACCAACGTCGTGTGTCAATGCCGACATTTCGGCAGAAATGACCCCGCGTTCGTCCTACTCAGAGAGGTGTGAGGGAACCAGAGGCAAGCAACCCGTCAACCGGTGACGACCTGCGGGCGCGGGCGTTGGCCCGCATCGCGGTACGTCCGCCGTACTTCGCGCTCGGGACGCTCGAGGCTCGCGGCGACGGTGCGGTCGCCGCCTGCATCCCGGTCGCACCACCGAAGGCCCCCGAGCGGGGAGCGATCGAGGCGGCCCAGGTCGCCCGCCACCTCGCCATCCTCGGCTCGTGTGCTGCGGCTCTGAGCCGGGACGATGACGCCCCCCATCACTACCTCGCCACGCAGGCCCACTTCGCCCGACTGTCGGGCGGGCCCGAGGTCGTGCCCGGCGGCCTGCTCGAAGCGGAGGCGATCGCCACCTGGATCGACAAGCGGAGCGCCCGTGCCCTCGCCACCCTCTCCACGATCGACGGGCAGGGGCTGCACCTGCTCGACGTGCGCTACTCCGTGTTGACCCCCCGGATGTTCGAGCGGCTGAACCCGCCGATCGAGCATCCCGAAGCGACCCCGCCGGCCGAGCGGGACGGCAGGGGTTCCGGTCCCGAGGCTGAACCGACCGTCGACCTCGACGAGATCGTCTCGATCGGCGCCGACGGCATCGAGGTCGACGGCGGGGTCATCCCCGTCGACGCCTGCGCCGGCCACTTCCCCGGCCACCCGGCAGCTCCGGTGGCGATCGTGATGGGTCGCCTCTGCCGGGCGGCCGGTCTCGCCCTCGCCGCGAGGCTCGAGGCCGACGTGACCTACCGGATCGAAGCGGGTCGGGTCACCGCCACCCGACTGGCGTCGGCCGGGCAGCGGCTCACCTTCACCGCGGCCTACGTGCAGCCGGCGCCCGGTGGTCACCTGCTGCGAGGCACGGCCAGCGCCGACGGCGAGGTCGTGGGTGAGGTCGAGGTGACGATGTCGGCCGCCGAGGCGGCCGAGGCCGCAGCCTCCGTCGGCAGCGTCGCGAGCTGATGGAGGGGCTCGCTCGGCTGGTCACCGGCCGACCCCGGCTCGTGCTCGGGGTGCTCGGCGCCCTCGTCGTCGCGGCCGGGGCCTACGGCCACGACGCGCCCAGCGCGCTGTCGCCGGCCGGGTACGAGGTGGTCGGCAGCGAGTCGACCCTGGCCGCGGAGGTGCTCGCCGACGAGTTCGGGACCGGCCCGCCCAACCTCGTCCTGCTCGCGACGAGCGACGGCCCCGACGGCGTCGACGGTGCCGAGTCGGCCGCAGACGGGCTCGAGCTGGGGCGACGGCTGGCGGCGACGGACGCCGTGGCGGACGTCAACTCGTATTGGGCGACCGGCGCCGAGCAGCTCCGGAGCACCGATGGTCGGCAGGCGATCATCACCGGCAGGATCGTGGCCGACGAGTCCGACGTCTACGACCGGGCCGAGGCGATACGCAGCGAGTTCGCTGGCTCGTTCGGATCGCTCGACGTCGGTGTCGGCGGCAGCGGCACGATGAATCTCGAGGTGGTCGAGGAATCGGAACGCGATCTCCTCCGGGCCGAACTGATCGCCATCCCGTTGACGACGATCATCATGCTCGTCGTGTTCCGGAGCGTGGTGGCCGCGCTCCTCCCCCTGATCGTCAGCGCTGTGGCGGTCGGGGGTACCGCCGCCGCCCTCAAGGGCCTCAGCGAGGTCACGCTCGTCTCGATCTTCGCCCTCAACCTCACCACGGCGCTCGGGTTGGGCATGGGCATCGACTACAGCCTCTTCCTCCTGTCGCGCTGGCGCGAGGAGCGGGCCGGCGGCCGGTCGACCGACGACGCTATGCGTACCGCGCTGGTGGTGGCCGGTCGTCCGATCCTGTTCAGCGGTCTGACGACGGCCGCCACCCTCGCCGCGCTGCTCCTCTTCGACTATCCGCTGCTCCGCTCGATGGCGATCGCCGGCTTCGCGGTGGTGGCGCTGGCCGCGATCGGGGCCCTGCTCGCACTCCCTGCGGCGATGTCGCTCCTGGGCGACCGGATCGACCGGTGGTCGATCCGCCGACCGGCGCCCAAGGCGATCGAGGACGGATGGTGGTACGCGCTCGCCCACCGGGTGATGGCCCGTCCGAAGATCACCGCTGCGGTCACCGTCGGCATCCTCCTGGTACTCGGGGCGCCGTTCCTTCGAGCCCAGTTCGGCATTCCCGACGATCGGGCCCTGCCGCAGACCGCGCCGTCGAGGGAGGTGGCCCAGGCGCTCCGGACCGGCTTCGACGCCCGCGAGTTCGGTGCGTTGGCCGCAGTCGCAGCCACCTGGGATGACGATCTCGTCGAGGCGGACGAGGCCGGGCCCGACGACGCCGCCGACGCCTACGCGTCGTCGGTCAGCGGCATCGACGGGGTGCACCGGGTCGAGACGGCGACCGGGATCTACGCGGACGGCATCCGGGTCGGAGAAGCGCCGGCTCCCGAACGGTTCAGGAGCGGGCCGTCGATCGCTGGCGAGGCGGGCGCGAGTGGCGGCCGGTGGTTCGCGGTCGTGCCGGCGGTCGAGCCGATCTCGCCCGCAGGTGAAGACCTCGTGGCCGCGATCCGGGCCCTGCCAGCGCCGACCGAGGTGCTGGTGGGCGGCGAGTCGGCCCGCCTCGTCGACAACAAGGCCGAGATCGCAGCGAAGATCCCCCTGGTCGTGATCTGGGTGGTGGTTGCGATCGGTGTGCTGCTGTACCGGAGCTTCGGCAGCGTGCTCGTGCCGGTCAAGGCGATCGTGCTCAACGCGCTGAGCCTCACCGCGGCGTTCGGGGCCATCGTCTGGATCTTCCAGGACGGGCGGCTGTCGGGGCTGCTCGGCTTCACCCCGACCGGGCTCACCGACGCCCAGACCCCGGTGTTGATCCTGTGCATCGCGTTCGGGCTGTCCATGGACTACGAGGTGTTCCTCCTGTCGCGCATCAAGGAGGAGTGGGATGCCACCGGCGACCCCCGGCGCTCGGTCGCCGTCGGCCTCCAGCGAACGGGCGGGATCATCACCGCCGCCGCGATCCTCATGGCGGTCGTGTTCCTCGCCTTCGCCACCGGGAGGGTGACGTTCATCCAGATGGTCGGCGTTGGTCTCGCCCTCTCCATCGTCATGGACGCGACACTCGTCCGCAGCCTCCTCGTCCCCTCGTTCATGGTGCTCGCCGGCAGGTGGAACTGGTGGTCACCGTGGCGGCGCAGCGATCCTCCGGCCGCGGCCGCCACCGCGCCGACGGCCGAGCCGACGGCCGAGCCCGTCGGCGTGGGGGTCAGCCCGGAGATGGCGACCAGTCTCGGAACCGACAGGAGCACCCGATGAACGAGCGAGTCCCCCCGTCCCCCAACCGGTCCCCGGTTCCCACGAGGCTGTTGTCGGTGGGGACGGCCCTTCCCGGGGAGGTCGTCACCAACGACGACCTGGCCGCGATCCTCGACACCGACGACGAGTGGATCGTGACCCGGACCGGCATCCGGGAGCGACGCCGCGGTGGAACCACGACGGGCCTGGCGGTCGAAGCCGGGCAGGAGGCGCTCGAGCGGTCGGGCATCGACCGTGGGCTGGTCGACCTCGTGATCGTCGCCACCCAGACTCCCGACGACCTGTGCCCGTCGACCGCGGCCGGCGTGCAGCATGCCCTCGGTCTCGACTGCGCGGCCTATGACCTCAACGCGGCCTGCTCGGGCTTCTCCTACGGTCTGGTGACCGCCCAGGCGATGATCGGAACCGGGCTGCGGGCCGTGCTCATCGTCGGCGTCGACCGGATGACGGCTGCCACCAATTACGAGGACCGCAGCACGGCGATCCTCTTCGGCGATGGCGCCGGTGCGGTCGTGCTGGCGGCCGATCGGCTCCCCGGTGTCGGGCCCGACGGCGGGCCCCACGGTCTTCTCGGCTGGGATCTCGGCACCGACGGCAGCCGGCCCGACATCCTCAGGAGCGGCATCACCGACGGCCGGATGACCGGGGTGGAGATGAACGGGAAGGTGCTGTTCAAGTACATGCTCGGCTACGCCGCCGACGCAGCGACCCGCGCGGTCGCCGACGCCGGGCTCTGCTTCGACGACATCCGGGCCGTCCTGGCCCATCAGGCGAATCAGCGGATCCTCGACGCGGTCGCCGATCGACTCTGCCTCGACCGCTCGAAGTTCGTGTCGGTCATCGCCGACACGGGGAACACGTCGGCTGCCTCCGTGCCCATCGCGCTGGACGCGGCGGTGGCCGACGGCACGGTGGGCGACGGCGACGCCATCCTGCTCCTCGGGTTCGGGGGTGGTCTCTCCTGGGCCGCCACGGTGGCGATCTGGCGCTGACCTCGGATTTTGGGGGTAGTCAGAATCGAAACGATGAGCTACGTTGTCCCCCGGCGAGCGGAGTCCAAGGACTCGTGATCTCGCCATGGCTGAAACCCGTTCACCGCTCGTCGCTGTCGCCCCGGCTCGGCGTCGACTCCTGGTGGCTCTGCTCACCGCGGTCACCGTGCTCGTTGCGCTCGTCGACCCAGCGGCCGCCCACGACCCGGTGGAGGCTGAGGACGAACCCGTCGTCCGGGAGCTGACATTCCCGGTCGTCGGTCCGGTCAACTACAGCGACACGTGGGGCGCTTGCCGCGGGGCCGGCTGCCGCCGATCCCACAAGGGCGCCGACATCTTCGGGGCGAAGCTCGCCCCGCTGGTGGCCGCGGCCGACGGCGTGGTCGTGTCGGTCAGGCGGACCGCGCTCACCACGGCCGGCAACAAGATCATCATCGAGGACGAGGAGGGCTGGCGCTACGTCTACTTCCACGTCAACAACGACACGCCGGGAACCGATGACGGCGCCAACCCCCAGGCGTGGATCATCGCCAACCGGTTGCGCCTCGGTGACCGGGTGGAGGCCGGTGACGTGATCGCCTACCTCGGCGACTCGGGCAACGCCGAGGAGACCCCGAACCACCTCCACTTCGAGTTGCACGAGCCGGGCGTCGGCGCGATCAACCCGACGGCGAGCCTCGATGCCGCCGTGGCGGCGGGACGGGTGATCGGGGTGTCGCCGCTCGCATCCTCAGCCGCCGGTCGGGCAGAGCACGAGCCGGCGATCACCGCCTGGTACGAGGCGCTGCTGGGGCGTGCTCCGACGGGTACGGAGTTGTTCGCCTGGGCCGACCGGTTCGACGTCGGGTTCGGCAATCTCGACGACCTCATCGCCGACCTCACGATGGCCCCCCAGCGCTACCGGCCGGCCGGGACGGCGCTGCGGGCCCACATGGTGACCCTCGACCGCCGGCCCGACATCGACGAGCTGCGGGCGTCGGAGGCGGTGTACCGCGACGGGGATCATCTCGACGTCATCGAGGCGCTGCTGGAGGGCGAGGCCTTCGCGGAGCTCCACGGCACGCTCTCCGACGCGGCGTTCATCGAGGTGATCTACCAGAACGCCCGGGGTCGAGCGCCGAGCGACGGCGTTCGCGCCTACTGGCGCGACCAGTTGGCCGGCGGCCGCCCCCGAGCGGAGATGGTCGGGTACTTCGTCGAGTCGTTCGGCGTGAAGAACCGCACGTGGCACGCCCTGGAGGTCATGCAGGCCCACCGTGCAGCGGCCGATCGCCTCCCCACGGCGGAGGAGTACGACCGGTGGGTCCCCCACCTCGACGACGGCGGGCAGATCGTCGACATCGTCGAGGCCATCAGGAGCTGACCGGAACCGACACGATCGCCGCCGGACCGTCATCGTCCGTCGCCCAGCACGGGCGCCGGGCGATCGGTCGCGCCCATCCTCCGCCATGACGCCCGGTCAGGGGGTCGCAGGTCCGGTGATGTGTAGCAGGATCGACAACCATGCGTGTCATGGTTCCGTAATGTTGCTAGGGTCCCAGCCGAAGACCTGCGTGGTCGTTCATCGAACCCCCTAGCCCCAGACGACGCCCCGGCGTGGTCTGGCACCGGTGGCGGAGCCGGTGTGTACGAGGAGTGATGCGGAGTGCGAGTGGATGTGCGAGGTCCGCTGGCCGCGGCGCGGCCCACCCGAGGTGCGCTTGTCGCCTCGTTGTTCGCGGTCGTGATGATCGCGCTCGTTGCCTTCTACAGCCTGTCGACCGAGGACGACGACGTCGCCCTCGACACCGAGGCTCGGATCGCGGCCAACCCCAGCCCCCGACCGACCACCTCGACGACCGCCGGACCGGTCGCCGATGCTGGCGAGGACGAGTCCGGGAACGCGGCAGGCGACGACCGGGACGGCGACGGCGGCCCCGACCGGTCGCGAACCGTCAACTACGCCCTCTCCCTCGGCGATGTCGAGGGGGAAGCCCTGCTCCGCAGCGGATCTACCGAGGCGGCCACCGCCACCCCCACGACCCAGGCCACGACCACCACGACCGCGGCCCCTGCAGCGCAGACAACCGTGATCGATCAGTCGGGCTCGTCGACCAGCCTGGTCGACGAGGAGGCGACCGGCGGCGACGGCGCAGCCGACCCCGACGACACCACCGATACGAGCACATCGGATACGACCGACACGACCGCACCGGCGGAGACCACCACGACCGCCGCACCGTCGTCCGACTCCGACGGGTTCGTCGACGCCGGGCACGGCGTCCTCGTGCCACCGGTGCTCCTGAAGATCCGATTCTGTGAATCGACCGACAACTACCAGGCGGCCAACCCCAGCTCGACCGCCCGTGGTGCCTATCAGTTCCTGCGGAGCAGTTGGGCCGCCTACGGGCACGCCGATCGATACGGGGTCTCGGAGGCCCACCTGGCCTCCAACGCCCAGCAGGACGAGGCGGCACTGATCACCTGGCAGCGCGACGGTACGAGGCCGTGGGCCGCCAGCCGCTCCTGCTGGGGCTGACCGCTCGACCGGTCGCCGCGGCGACCGGTCCGTTGCGATCGGTCGCGGACTCAGGCTCCCGAGGGGGCCTCATCTGACCCGTCGGCGCCGGTGCCGTCAGGGCCGGGGTCGCTGGCGGTGCTCGCTGCGTCGGTGCCCTCGGAGTCGCTGTCACCACGGTTGGTGGCTTTCTTCACCACGTCACCGACATCGCTCGACACCGACGAGAACGTGTCGGAGAGGGCGTCCTTCACCAGCACACCCATCTCCTTGAAGTCGGCCCGAACGGCCGGATCCTTCACCGCAGCACCCAGGGAGTCGAAGGCGTCCTGGAGCTTGTGCCCGAAGTCCTCGAGGCTCGCCCTCGTCGATCCTCCCTCGGTGGCGGCATCGTCCTGATCGTCCGCCGCTTCGGCCTCCTGCTCCAGGTGGAGCTTCAGCTTGAGGCCGAGCGCCTCCGCCTTGCTCGATACCCGCTTCCATGCCTCGTTCTGCTCTGCCATCAACTCTCACCTTTCGTGACGGGATCGGTCCGTCCTCGTGTCGGCCCTGGGGCCACGTGTTGGACCTCATGGCCGAATCTAGTGGACCAGGCCCCGATCGATTCGGCGGCTTCCGGGGCCTGCGCCCGCGCCCGCGAGCCGTAGGCTTCCACCCATCGCTCAGAACGACCCGACAGCCGTGGGCCGAATCCGTCGACTCGGAGAGGAGCTCGACGAGGTGGCACCCGATGTGCTCGTCGCCGTGCCGAGTCCGGAGGCGTTCCTGGCCGAGCTCGTCTACGCTCAGCGGCCGCCCATCCACGAGCGCCGGATCCCCAGCTACGGCGCCTTCATCGAACCGTCCATCGCGCTGACGGGCTGGGCGGAGACGGTCGGCTTCGACGTGAGTCGGCGCAACGTCTCGGAGCTCACCGACGCCGCCGTCCGCCGCTTCGCCGACGGGATCGTGAGTTGGGCGGTACGGCGGGAGGGTGCGGTGGACGACCTGGTCGTGTTCGATCGGAGCGTCGGGTCCGAGCGTGACCTCTCGATCCTGGCCGAGGCGACCGGCGCTGCTGTCGTGCAGCGGCATCCAGTGGGAACGGTTCGAGCGGTGGGGAGCTTCGGTGTCCTCCGCTTCGATGGCATCGACTGGCAGTTGGAGCTCCCGATCGACCGGTGGCTCGATGTCGACGGGTGCGGGGCCGGTCCGTTGACGCCCGACCTGCTCGACCGGATGCTCCGCTTCGCCGTCCACGATGTCGCCGCTCGCGGGATCGGCGCCACGTTCGTGGTCGCCCCCGGCGGCCGCCTCCTGCCCTCGGCGGAGCGTCGCTACGGCTCACCGCCCGAGCTGAGCATCGAGCGCCCCGCCGACCTCGCACCGCTCTACCACATCCTCGGCCAACTCGACGGCGCTGCCGTGTTCGACGAATCGGGGACGCTTCGCCACCTCGGCGTCCGCCTGGTGCCCAGCGTGCAGGCGGAGACCGACGTCGACCCGTACCGCGGCACCCGGCACACGTCGGCCCTCCGGTACAGCTACGACGACCCGTCGGCAACCATCATCGTCGTCAGCGAGGACGGCCCCGTCTCGGTGCTCCGGACCGGACGTCGCCTCGGCCAATCGGCACAGCCGATCAACCACACCGCGGTCGACTCGCCGATTCGCCGCTAACTAACGGGCAGTTCATCGCGACGAAACAGAGCCGAAACACGGGCCCCGTACGTTCGTCTTGCTGACGGCACTGCTCGACCAGCGACCACCCGACACCGCAAGAGGCGAGACGATCGAAAGGCCGACATGCAACTCGTGACCGCAGTGATCAAGCCCCACATGCTCGACTCGGTGAAGGATGCGCTCAACGAGGTGGGCGTGCAGGGGATGACCGTCACCGAGGTGAAGGGATTCGGCCGGCAAGGCGGCCACACCGAGACGTACCGCGGCGCGGAGTACCGTGTCGACTTCGTGCCGAAGCTGAAGGTGGAGATCGTCATCGACGAGGTCGACGTGGGACCGGTCGCCGAGGCCATCGGCGTCGCGGCTCGGACCGGGAAGATCGGTGATGGGAAGATCTGGGTCGTCCCGGTGGACGCCCTGGTGCGTATCCGGACCGGCGAGACCGGCAACGACGCCGTCTGAACCGGGCCTCCGGCCACGCCGCTGCGTCTGGGGCGGGGGCAGGTACCCCCGCAGGCCTCGCCGGCACGGCGACTCGACGAGTCGCCCGCTACCGCCAGGTCTGGCCGCCGCCCCAGACGTTCAGCTTCTCGCCGGTGACGTACCCCGCGTTGTCCGACACGAAGAACCGGACGGCGCCGGCGATGTCCTCGGGCTGGCAGACCCGGCCGAACGGCATCACCTCGTGGAGCGTCGAGATGTCGTCGATCCCAGCAGCCCCCTTCACGAGGCGTCTCCCCATCTCGGTCTCGACGAGGCCCGGGGCGACGACGTTCACCCGGATGCCGGCATCGCGCACCTCCTTCGCCAGCGTGAAGGCCAACGCCTCGAGGGCGGCCTTGCCCATGTTGTAGGGCGCGCCGTTGCCGCCGTAGCTCGACGTCGCCACCGAAGAGATCACCACGATGTCGCCGCGGTCGTTGGCGGCGAGGTGGGGCACCGCGATGGAGCAGAGATGATGGGGCCCCAGCGCATGGGTGCTCACCACCCGGAGCAGTTCGTCGGGGTCGGTGTCGACCACCGCTCGGCCCCGGCTGGCGATGCCGCCGTTGCTGACGAGGATGTCGAGCCGTCCGAACCGGTCGATCACCTCGGCCACGGTCCGCTCGTTGTCGGCGGGGACGGACACGTCGGCCTGGATCGCGAGCCCTGCGGCACCGAGCGCCTCGATCTCGGCCACCGTCTCGTCGGCCGATGAGCTGTCGCGTCGGTACGTGACCGCGACGTCGATACCGTCCTGAGCCAGGCCGATGGCGATGCCGCGGCCGATGCCACGACCGCCGCCGGTGACGAGCGCTAACCGTTGAGACATGTGGATCCTCTAGTCGAGATGTCGCTGGACGAGCCAGCTCCGGGTGTTGGTGCGGGCTCAGGCTACGCGTCACCGTGGCCGGTGCTCAACCACACCCGGCTCGGGCCGTGAGCGCGGACTTCGATCCGTTCGACGGCGACGACCCCTGGGATCGGGTCGTGCTCGCTGCAGCCGCGTTCGTGAGCGTGCTCGTCGCCGGCACGGTCACCTACCGTTTGCTCGGCCTGCCGTGGTTCGATGCGTTCTACCAGACGCTCATCACGGTCTCGACCGTCGGTTACAGCGAGGTCGGCGACGACATCACCCCTGCGTACCGGGCGGTGTCGTCGGTGTTGATCCTGGTGGGCGTCGGCATCGGGCTGTATGCGATCGGCCAGGTGTTCGGCGCGTTGTTGGAGGGCCGGCTCACCGACCATGTGGGGAGATCGAGAATGCACAAGGAGATCAGTCGATTGAGCGACCACGTCGTCATCTGCGGCTGGGGGCAGGTCGGGCGGGCCATCTGCACGACGCTCCGGGCCGAGGGCGAGCAGGTCGTGGTCGTCGACCGCGACCCGTCGATCGTCCAGCACGCGCCCCTGCTCGCGATCGTGGGTGAAGCGACCGACGACGAGGTGTTGATCGCCGCCGGTGTCGAGCGGGCGAGGAGCCTGATCGTGGCGCTCGACGGTGAATCCGACAACCTCTACGTGACGCTGTCCGGCCGCGCCCTCAACCCGGACCTGTTCATCGTCACCCGCGCCGTCGGACCGTCGTCGGGCTCGAAGCTCGTGCAGGCCGGGGCCGACCGTGTCGTGAACCCCCACGAGATCGGCGCTGGGCGGATGTCGTCGTTCGTGCTCCATCCCCACGTCGCCGACTTCCTCGGCGAGACCATGACCGATCGCCGCTACGAGGTCCGCCTCGGTGAGATCGTCGTCGACGCCCGGACGGCCCCGTCGCTGGTCGGGCGGAGCCTGGTCGACTCCGGCATTCTCGACGCCAGCGGCTTGACGCTGCTCGCCGTCCGTCAGACCGACGGCTCGTTCGACCACCGCCACGACGGCGAGTTCGAGCCACGGCCGGGGGATGTGTTGATCGTGCTCGGTACCGCCGAGCAGCACGCAGCCGGGGAGGCGTGGCTCGCGGCGCAGACGGGATAGCCCGTCGACGTCAGGGCGCGGCGCCGCTGGGCTTGATCAGCCTGACCGGGTTCGGGACGAAACGCGGCGTCTGGGCGGCGTAGGCGGGATAGGCCGGATAGCGATCGATGAGTCGCCGCTCCTCCCAGCGCGACTTCAGCGCGAAGAACACGATCGTGGCCACCACCAGCGCCACGGTCACGGCGCTGCCCGACCGGGTGGCGGCACCGATCAGGGCGAGGATCACCCCGGCGTACACCGGATGCCGCACCATCGCGTAGAGGCCTGTGGTCTGGAGCTCGCCGGCTGCGCTCGGCACCGGTGATGGGGTGAGGCTGGCGCCGAGCCCGAGCGCGGCGACGGCCGCGATCACGATGCCGGCCACGATTCCCACCCCGGCCAGGGCGACCAGCCAGGCGGGGCGGGCCCAGAGATCGCCGCCCGGGGTGGCGACGATGGCCACGAGGAGCACGGCCTGCACGAGCACGAACAGCCAGCCAACCGTGCGCTCCGCCATCGACCACGTCCTCCGAGGTGCCGGTCCCGCCCACCGGAGGTCGGTAGCTCCTCCCTCCTGCGCGAAGGGCGGGAGTTCACTGTGCCACACCGGTCGACGGCTATCGAGTTCGCGCGGTGGAACGATCCGTATGACCCATGCCCGGCGCTCGACTTGGTTAGCATCGGCCCGGTCGGGAGGGCTCGGGAGATGACGGAGTGAACAGCAGGCGACGGGGTCGCGACCGGAGCGGCATGGTCGTCATGGTGCTGAGCGGCTTCCTCCTCACCGGCGCGGTGCTGGCCGGCGTGGCGATCCTCTTCCCCGATCTGGTGGCAGACCTCGACCTCGGCTCCTCGGGTTCGCCGTCGTCGACCGAGCCGACGATCGCCGAGGGCTCGGACGAGCAGGCGACCGCATCGCTGGCCGCCTTCGCCGCGGCACTCGAGAGCGGCGATCTCGCCACCGTGGCCTTCGCGGCGGAGACCTCCGCCGGACCGTCGGCGACCGACGGATCGGGTGACACCGACGGGTCGGTGGGCGCGACCGGCTCGAGCACCGAGGGCGCCTCGTCGACCGTGCCAGCCCCACCGGAGCCGGAGGGAGCGGCGGTCGAGGAGTTCGCGGCGGTCACCCGGGGGCTCGATCCGTTCACCCTCACCGCCACGCCCGGCGACGTGACCGTGGTCGATGCGGCGACGGCGAGCGGGTCGATCGACCTCGTGTGGCGCTTCGGGGACGTCGAGTGGACCACGTCGAGCGTCGTCGAGCTGCAGCGGGTCGGTGAGCGGTGGCTGGTCGACTGGGACCCCTCGATACTCGAGCCGTCCTTGAACTCCGGCGATCAGCTCGTCAGCTCGGCCGTCACCCCCGAACGAGCTCCGATCCTCGCCAGGGACGGCACCGCACTCGTCGACGAGATCGATGTGGTCGAGGTGGGAGTGCAACCGAGTCGGGTGCAGGACCTCCCGGCCCTGACCCAGCGCCTCGAGGAGGTGCTCGGCGTCGACGGGGCCGAGCTGGCCAGTCGGGTGGAGGCGGCGCCGCCGGACGCGTTCGTGGAGGTGACCACCCTCCCCCAGGCCGACTACGACCTGGTTCGCGACGAGATCTTCCCACTGCCCGGAACCGTCTTCGACACCGCGACCAGGCCCGTTTCGGTCGACCCGAACCTGGCCCGCGCCCTCCTCGGCCGTTCCGGTGAGGTCACCGCAGAGGTGCTCGACGAGTTCCCGGGGCTGTTCGAGCCCGGCGACTACGCCGGCTTGTCCGGTCTGCAGGCCACCTACAACCCGGTTCTCGTCGGGCAGCCGGGTTACCGGGTGTCGGTCATTCGAGCGGGGCCGAGCCGGTTGACGACCACGACTGCGACCGGCCTGATCACCACCTCCTCGGTGGTCGAGCAGGGTGAGGCCCAGGACCTCTTCTCGATCCCCGCCGTCGACGGTCAGCCCGTGCAGACCACGCTCGACCCGGTTCTCCAGCGGGCCGCCGAGGCGGCGCTGGAGCGGACCGAGCTGACCAGCGCGATGGTGGTGATCCAGGTGTCGACCGGCGAGGTGCTCGCCATCGCCAACGGGCCCACCGGTTCGACGGTCAACTTCGCCATGACCGGTCAGTACCCGCCCGGCTCCATCTTCAAGGTGGTCACGGGCTACGCGCTGCTTCGAGACACGCTCGACGCCTCCGATCGTGTCGACTGCCCGCAACGGGTGACGGTGTCCGGTCGTTCGTTCGGCAACGCCGAGAACGAGGTCCTCGGCCTCGTGTCGTTCCGCGACGCGTTCGCCCACTCGTGCAACACCGCGTTCGTCAACGCCACCCTCGGCTTCGCCCCGGACACGCTCAACCGGGCGGGCGCCGACTTCGGCGTCGGGGTGCCCTACGACCTCGGCGAGGTCGCGTTCGAGGGCAGCGTGCCCGTCACCGAGGACGACGTCGACCTGGCCGCCACCGCATTCGGTCAAGGCGACCTGCTGTTCAGCCCGCTGAACGCCGCCGTGATGGCGGCCACGGCCGCCGGCGGCACCTACCGATCACCGGTACTCGTCACATCGCCGGCCCAGGACCCCCAGACGGTCGCCCCCCTCGAACCCCGAGCGAGCGACGAGCTTCGGGACCTGATGCGCGCCGTGGTCACCGAGGGGACCGGCCGGGCCGTGGCCGGGGTCGACGGACCCCCGGTGGCCGGCAAGACCGGCACGGCGGAGTTCGACGACGGTTCGGGCGGGGAACCCCCGTCCCATGCCTGGTTCGTCGGGTTCCAGGGCGATCTCGCGTTCGCGGTGTTCGTCGAGGGGGGCGAGTTCGGTGGTTCGACCGCGGCCCCCATCGCCGCGGACTTCCTCAACTCGATCCGCTGACCACGAGGTCCAGCACGGCGAACGTGGGGGCGGCCCGAGGGCTGTGCAGCGACGCCACCGGCGTGGAGATCTGTGTCGATCCACCCCCGTCGAGCATCACGCCCTCGGTCACCCCGAGCGAGATGGCGTGGTCGGCGAGTTGGGAGGCGGTCATCTCCCGGGTGGCGACGATCACGATGTCGGTCTCGCTGTAGCCGATGAAGCTGTGGGCTCGGCTGACGTTGGTGCGACCGGTCGTGATGTCGTAGCCCGGGTAGTCGTCGGCCCGGACCCCTTTGTGGACCAGCGAGACGCCCGACACGGCCTCGATGATGCACGGATCGTGCCGGTAGTGCTCGCCGGTCCACAGATGCTGCAGGTCCGAGGCTGACACACCCGGGTCGCAGCCGGGTCGGCGGGCCAGCAACTGGCCGCGCTCGGTGGTGTCGACGGAGCCGGACAGCTCACCTCGGGCGACGACGGGGCCATGGGGTCCGACCGCCGTGAACCAGTTGGCATTCACCACGATGAGACCCTCGACGTCCGCTGCGTGACGGAACGATCCCGTGTCGGCCCGGAACGAGACGGCCCGGCGGTCGCCGACGACGGTGACGGTCTCACCGTGCTGACCCACGGCGAGGCCGGGGTGAACCTCCACGAGTCCGAGCTCGCGGACGATGGCGCACATCGGGGCCTCGACCTGCGCCGGAGCGTCCGCCACCCGATCGACGCCGGCGAGCCACCGAGCGACATCGCGACCGACTGCGCCACCGAGCCTGGTGCCGACCCACTCGGCCAACCTCGCCGGATCGGCGCCCGATGCGTCGCGGTCACCGGTCGGTGCGGAGCGGCCACTGCCACAGGGCATGATCGCCGGCCCCGGCTGCCCAGCGGCCGCCGGCCGGGCGGCGAGTGGATGCGCGAGCGCGACGAGGCACGCCACGCTGAGGAGGGCGCTCCGCCACAACAACTCATCTCACTTTCGGTGGTCTCAATCACCGAAAGTAGGCATGGGGTGGCGGTCGTTCGAGGGTGGAGCTGCCCCGTGGTATGAGCCGGTCGGCCCACGTGGATGTGGTTCGGCAGGCGACCGCGCTGGCAGCGTCGGTCAGGAGCTGACGAGCAGGAGGATCGCAGCCACGATCACGACGAGCGCCACGGCACCGACCATGCCGATCACCAGGCTGAGCCGATCGCCCGCTGGCCCGGACGGCGTGAACAGGAGCTCGTCGGGTTCGGCCACGGCTGCGCCGTGACGGGCGGGCTCGTGGAACCGGACGCGCGCGCCCTGCCCGGCGGACGGCCCCGGCGAAGCGCCACCGGGGGTGGACGGCGGCCCCAGCCCGGCGCCGTCGGCGAGCAAGGCCGGCTCGGTGCGCTCGACGGCGGTGGCGGCGTCCAGCTCGACCCGAGGCACCGCCGGTCGGGCGGCGAACCCATCGATGATCGGCGAGTCGGCTCGAGCGGCGGCTTGTCGAGGCGGTACGTCGACGTCGGCGGCGCGTCCGTTGGCGTTGCCATCGCTATGGCCGTCGGCGTGGCGGTTGCCGGTGATGGGCGCTATCAGCTCGACCGGGTCAACAGGGTCGTGGGGCGACGCCGGGTGGTGGGGTGATGTCTCATCCGGGGTCGGGGCGTCGCCGAGATCGTCGATCGCCTCGGCCCTGTCGGCACCGTCCGCCTTGGCCGCAGCCACCGCAGCGCCCAGCGCGACCAGCTCCTTCGGGGTCGGGTGAACGGAGACGGGTCGTCCGAGCTCGGTCGCCAGCAGCTCCGCCACCAGCGGAATCTGGCTCGACCCGCCCGTGAGGAGGATCTCGTCGAGGTCGCTGGCGTGCATGCGGGCGCTGTTGAGGCAACGGCGTAGGGCGCTGATGGTCTCCATCAGCGCCGGCCGGATCAGCGCCTCGAAGCTCTGGCGCTCGATGGTGGTCTCGGCCGATCGGCCGTCCAGCGTCAGCGACAGAAAGGTCTGCTCGTCGAACGACAGCGACTCCTTCGCCAGTACGCAGTCGAGGTGGAGCTGTGACAATGCCCGGCCCGTCGACTCGTCGCTGGGGTCGATCGAGGGGAGCCGCCGGCGCAGCTGGTCGACCGCGTAGCGGTAGAGCGTTGCGTCGAAGTCGAGGCCGCCCAAGCGGTCGACGCCCTCCGGCAGCCCGACGATCTCGTACTCGCCACCCGTCCTGCGCAGGACGCCGGTGTCGAAGCTGCCGCCGCCGAGGTCGTAGACGGCCAGCATCGAGCCCTCCTCGACGGTGGATGTGGCGGCGTGGGCGACCGCTGCCGCCTCCGGCTCGCTCATGAGGATGATCGCGTCGGCGGTGAGGCCGGCCGTCGATGCGGCTCGCAGGAGGGAGGCGATCTTCCTGGCATTCCAGTTGGCGGGGTGGGTCAGGGTGATGCGATTCGGCGCCTCGCCCGCCACGCGGGTGATCTCGGTGACCACAGCGCTCAGGATCTGGGCCATGAACCACGACGGCTCGTACTCCCGGTCGCCGAGCGGCAGCGGTGTCCGGTCGCCGATCCGCCGCTTGAAGCTGTGCACCACCCGCTCCGGGTGGTCGCGGAGCTGGCTGGCAGCCGCCCAGCCGACGAGGAGTCGGCCGGCATCGTCACGCGCCACCATCGTCGGCGCGACGATCCGCCGCTCCGACAACGGGAAGATCTCGGCTCTGCCGTTGCGGTGGATTGCCGCCGCGGTGAAGGTGGTACCCACGTCGATACCGACCCGATAGCTCACCGCCGAGGCCTCCTCTCCATCCGCCGGTGGATGCCGCACTCGCCCCACGCCCGAGTGGACTGCCGCTCCAAAGCTATGGCGAGTCGACAGATCCCGCCACTGGCCATTTTACCGACGCTGGTGACCGCCGCGCCGCACCCCGGTCCGATCCAAACCACCTGACGTGGGTCAAACCACCCTCGGCGTCGGGCGCTCGTCGCGGGCGCTCGAGCGTGACGGTACGGAGACGGTCGAGGGGGAGGATCGTCCTGCACAGGCCGCGATCGGGCTGGGCAGATCGATGCCTCCGGCGTTCACCGTTGGCGAGCTATCCTCGGTGGCCGAGCGTGATCGCTGGCTTCGCTTCGCAATGTCCGGAGGTCAGCGGTGTCACGAGGAGGGAGCAGGCAGTGATGAGGTGGCTTCGAGTTGTGGGGATCCTGAGCGCGTTCGTGCTCCTGGCGAGCTCATGTGGTTTCTTCGGCGGCGACGAGACGGCGACCGAGGACCCGGTCACCGGCGAGGAAGACGGTGGCGAGACCGGCAACACCGTCTCCATCGCCGATGCGGAGCTGACGGTGCTGTCGGAAACCGATCCGGTGGTCGTCAACGGCGAAGCCCTGTCGGCTGGGCAGACACTGGACGCGGCCCCGGGGGACGTGGTCGAGGTCGAACCCGGAGGCAGCGCACTGATCACGGCGGCGTCGGTCTTCGAGATCGAGGCCCTCCGCGGGGCGAAGGTCACGATTCCCGACCTGACCGAATCGACGCTCGACGTCGGGCTCGAGGTCGGGCACATCTTCGTCCGCCTCGACGCCGACGCCGGTGCATCGCTGACGGTCGATGCCGGTGAGCGACAGTTCATCACCCGGTCGCCCGACGCCGAGTTCGCGTTGTGCCAGGCTCCCGACGGCGCCAGCTGCCTGGCGGTGCTCCGGGGCGAGGTCGAGTGGTTCGAGGATGGTGTGGCGAGCGAGACCTACGGCACTGGACGGGCCTCGTTCGCGGCCAGGGGCAACGTGCCCGAACCGCCCCGGTGCGCCGATCAGCTTGCGATCGGCGAGATGCAGCGGAGCTTGCGGGGCGAGGACTTCAGCGGCACCTTGGCCGACATCGTGGCCACCTGGGAGACCTGCGATGCCGACGACGGGCTGGCGGCGGTCGGTTCCTCGCTCCCGTCGGCGGCGCGGATGGAGCACGTCGTCGTGGAGGACGTCGTCGTCGGTTCGCCCGACGTCGACGAGGACGGCGAGTCGCTGATCGCAGAGCGCGAGGTCGATGGCGGGGCCGACTTCTACATCGAGCCGCAGACCGCCACGAACGGCGAGTTCCGGACGTGGCTCGTCAACACGGCGCGCGACGACGCCGACCTGTGGCGCCGCCACGCCCCGCAGGACTGGATCGACCGGGCCCCCGGTGGCGCCGCGACCCAGGCGAGCTTCGCCGAGGGCACGGCCGACAACGCCGTGCAGGGGGTCACCTACGACACGGCTACCGAGTTCTGCGCGGCGCAGGCGAAACGGCTGCCGACCGAGATCGAGTGGGAGCTAGCGGCGAGAGAGGAGATCCTGGAGGACCTCGCCGACGAATCGCAGGATTGGGTGTCCAACTGGGAGGACTACGGACCGGGGCCCGAGGACGTCGGCGATCGGCAGGTCTTGCGAGGTGCGGACGCGGTGCTGGCGGCGGATCCGTACTTCCGGGTGTTCGCGGTCAGCGATGCCGAGGCGACGGCCGCCCGGCAGCACGCCCGGGTGCGGTGCGCCGCCGACGAGGTCGCGATCGGCGGCCAGGTCTTCGACACCGTGCTCGTGCAGGAAGACTTCAACTCGCTCGGGTGGCCGCAAGGCACCGCCGAGGCGTTCGAGCTCGACTACCACCCGGAGAACTACCACCTCGACCTGACCGCCGAGCACGCCCAGGGCGCGGTCGCCCGTTCCCTGGCCGAGCCGCTGACCGACGGTCGGATCGACGTCGACCTGTTCATCGAGCGCAACAATACGGGCAGTGACACGGGGAAGTTCCGCTTCGGGGCCCTGTTGGGGACGGCCGACGATCTCCACACCTTTACGTTGCAGCCCGACAACTTCGCCGCTGACCGGTTCACCGCCTGCCTGCTGTCGCTCGGGCCGGAGCTAGCGGCCGAGCTGGATCTCCCCAACACCCTCACCCCCGACTCGGGCGGTGTTTTCGGGACCGTCGGTGTGGACCCGGGCCACGCGGCGGGCGTGGGACACAACGGCGAGGACTGTAGCGAGGCGGACGTGTCGGTCGAGGTCATGGTCCCGAGCATCGATGCCCCGGTGCGGCTGTCGATGGTGCTGGTCAGCGGGAGCACGGAGCTGTGGGTCAACGACGTCCTGGTCGAGACCACCGACGCCTTCTCAGCGATCGACGTCTACGGTTTCTACAGCCAGCTCTACCACCGGCCCCGGTCCCACATCCACTACGACGACCTGATCATCTCGAACTGAGGATCGGACCGCCGTCGGCGCATCGACCGGCGGACCCGGGCTGTGGGTGGGAGTCCGCTCGAGCCGGGCGGAGAGGCTCGGGGACAAGGGTTGTCGGCGGTGGGAGCTCCGGCCCAGACGCTCGGAGCTCCCACCCGCCGACGGCTGTGTTGAACCGCCGCGATCAACATCAGCGAAACCCGCGCCAGCCAGTCGATGACGATTCGATCTCGTCGATCGGTCGTCATCCTCACGATCTACGAATGCCCGGGACACGACAACCGCGTGTCGGGACATCTCAGGACGTCCGAACGAGCGTGCGGACGTCCTCGGGGTTGTCCCGGCCGGCGGCAACCAGCGGCGGGATCTTGGCCTCGGCCCTGCGGGCAGCGGCCAGCAAGCGTTCCTCGGCGATCGTGATGAAGCGGTGGACGAGGTGATCCGGTCCGTACCGCTGCTTGACGTCGCACAGCCGATCCTCGACCGTGATCGTCTCCCCGGTGGGCCCGGTCGTCAGGTCGCAGTAGAGGAGCTCGTCGTGGGGGAGCCGCGGCCTGAGCGGGAACTCCTCGAGGAGACGGTGCCCGAGGCCGTGGAGCTCGGCTTCGATGTGGGCGCACGTGTGGTGGGCGACGAGGCAGACGATGTCCTCGTCGAATCCCAACCGCCGGAGGTGACGGGCGCCGTCGATCGGGTGGAAGCCCGTGTCGCGGAGCTCGTCGGCGTAGCCGATGTCGTGGAGGATGCCGGCCACCCGCAGCTTGTCGAAGGCGGGGCGGTCGTGGACGTCGGCGAACAACTCGGTACGCCGACCGACGGCGAGCACGTGGTGCCACCGGTTCGGCAGGTCCTCCGCCAGAAGCTCGTGCGCAAGGATGGTCGCTGAGATGTGCCCCGACAAGACGCCTCACCGTAGCGCTCCTTCGACAAGGATGTTGGACCGACGGGCGCGCGGGAATCGGCCTCTCGCCGAGTCCCTGGTAGCGGTGGTGGTCGTCAGGCGATGCCGGTCCCGGAGGTGTCGGAACCGCTCCGGATCATCTGGCCGGGACGCTCGTCGGTGAAGGCGCCGTCGGTGACGATCTCGGCCCCATTGCAGAGCACGTGGTCGTACCCGTCGGCGGTTCCGTAGAGCCGCCACGCACCGCCGGGGAGATCGTGACGGATCTCGTTCGGCCGGAGCGCGATGCGCTCCGGGTCGATCACGTTGATGTCGGCGAAGTGGCCCTCGACGAGCCGGCCCCGCTGCTTGATGCCGTACATCTGCGCCGGGGCGTCGCTGATCATCTGCACCGCCTCCTCCCAGCTCACGAGGTCGCGTTTCGCGCAGGCGTTCTCGAGCATGGCGGTCGTGGCGTTGAACGTGGCCAGCAGATCGAGGTGGGCCCCGGCGTCGGTTCCGCCGAGCATCGTTCGTTCGTCGCGCCAGACGTCACGACGAAGCTCCCAGGTCTCGTCGTCGTCGCCTCGGAGCGGGGAGTAGAGGCCGGTCTGGAGCTCGTCGTTGAGCACGATGTCGCACAGCACATCGAACGTCTCGCGACCCTCGTCCTCGGCGATCTCGCCGATAGAGCGGCCCTGGTAGACGTCGTTCTCCGGGGAGAAGACCTCACCGACGGTCAGCTTGTGCCACTTCGCCATGCCCCGCAGCGGACTCGGGCCCTGGGCCAGCTCGTTGAGCTCGCGCCGCTGCTCGGGATCGGCCAGCATGGCCATCTTCTCGTCGTCCGGGAGGGCCATCGCCTCCCGCCAACCATGGAGCGCGTCGAGCACGAAGCCGCTCTGGAACGACAGCCTGGTCTGGATCGCGCAGGGCACGGTGAGCGCGATCACCTCGCCGCCGTTGTCCCGGGCGTGGTCGCTCGCCGCGAGGTTGTGCTCCATGGCCTCGATCTGCTTCGGCGAGGTCGACACGGCGATCAGGTTCCAGTTGAGCGGCCGGTTCGCCGCGCGGGACATCTCGGTGATGAGCTCGATGCGGTCGTCGGGGAACCGCCCGACGGCCGGAATGAACTCGAGCGAGGTGCCGTCGAACTCACCGCAGACGGCGGCGAGCTCGACCATCTCGTCGGTCGACGCGTGGCGTGAGGGCACGGGCTGACCGTTCGGGTCGTTGTGCGTCGTCGCCCACGACGACGAGAAACCGAGGCCGCCCTCGTCGATCGACGTCCGGAGCAGCTCCTTCATGGCCGACAGCTCGTCGGGGGTCGCCTCGTTGCCGATCGATCGCTCGCCCATGACGAGGCGTCGGATCGCGCTGTGGCCGACCATGAACCCCGTGTTGATCGCCAGCGTGCCGTCGAGCTGGTCGAGCCATTCACCGAAGCTGTTCCAGTTCCACGGAACGCCGGCCTGCAGGGACTCGAGCGGCATGCCCTCCACCCGGCTCAGCATCCTCATCAGGTAGTCGCCGTGGGGCTCAGCCAGCGGGGCGATCGTGAAGCCGCAGTTGCCGGCGATCACCGTGGTGATGCCGTGGAGCGGCGATGGGCTGAGCGTGGTGTCCCAGTGGGCCTGGGCGTCGTAGTGGGTGTGGATGTCGATGAAGCCCGGCGTGACGAACTTGCCCGTTGCGTCGATGGTCCTCGCCCCATCGGTCTCGATCGCCCCGATCGTGGCGATCTTGCCATCGGTGATCCCGACGTCGGCTCGTCGTCGTTGTGCTCCCGTGCCGTCGATCACGGTGCCGTTGCGGATGATGACGTCGTACATGGCGGACCCCCCTCGGTCGTGCGCGTCGACGATTCTACGATCCGAGGCACCGGGGGGTGAAAACGGGGGAGGTGACCCGAGGCGTCGGAGCCCGGTGTCGGCGGTGGGCCGTCGACTACCGCAGTGGTTCGGCGGCGGTCTCCCAGATCGTCTCGAACCACCCGACCGCAGCCACGACCGAGCCGGTCTCGATCGTCGCCTCGTGGGACCCACCGGCGTCGTCGTCGGGCTGGCGGTGATGGAGCATGGCCGTGTCGTCGGTGAGCAGGTCGACCACGCGTTCCTCGACGCCGTCGAGCTCGACCGACCGCTCGCCGACCGGGCAGAGGCCCACGAACAGCTCGCGCTCGTTGATGAGGCAGAGCTCCATGAGCTGCACGGGGGCGAGGGTCCTGATCTCGGCCGCCGCCGACGGGATGAGCCCGAGCTCCTCGAGATCGTTCACCGCGTCGACGAGGGGCAGGAGGTGCCGGTCGATCGCCGACTGCGCCTGGGCGCGGAGCGCCGGTGCGTCGGCCCGGTCCTCGGCGCGGAACGGCAGCACCCAGGGGCGCGTGGTGTCGGGCACGATGGCCCGCAGCCGGAGCAGATCGGGCCGGTAGCGGCCACGACGGACCCGCTCGAGCGGCTCCCAGAGCGCACTGCGGAGCGACTCGGCGGCGTACCCGAGGTAGTCGATCGTGACCTCGGCGGCCTCGAAGCCGGCCTCGATGTGGCGACGGAGACCGCTCGGTCCTGTCGGTCGACCCTTGACGAACACGCCCGAGCCCTGGCGGGAGACGATGAGGTCCTCCTTGCGGAGCACCTGGATCGCCTTCTGGACGGTCATGCGGGCCACACCGTACATCTCGCTCAACTGGCCGCCGGTGGGGAGCTGATCGCCCGGCTCGAACTCGCCGGTGAGGATCGCCGCCCGGAGGTGGTTGGCGACCTGGCGGTAGGGCGGTCGAGGGTCGTTGGGATCCAGCACGACAGTGAGCCTAGGTCGGTTGGAGAGCCTTTCGGAGAAGTTGCACAACATGACCCAACTACCTGACCCAACCACGAAGGTCGATAGCCTTGATCATGCCTAGATGTCTGGATAGTCTTCCAATCATGCTAGACAAATCTGACTCGAGCGCTGGTGGCGAGCCAGCGCAGAACCTGCCTCGCGGCGTTCTCCGCCCGAGCGCCGCCTACTCGCTACCGTCCAGGACCGTTCGCGGCTACGTGTCGGGCCGGTCCGCACCGCCTCGGATCGGTGACGTCGTCGTCGGGCAGGTGCTCGCGATCGGCGCCCACCGCGAGATCGAGAACCCGCAGGGGCGGATCCATCAGCTCAACGAGGGCTTCCTGTCGATGTTCGTCTTCGGCAACCGGTACGCCACCGATGCCTTCGAGGCGGTGGTGCCCGACCGCTCGGCCGACGTCGTCGACCTGGTCGCCCGATCGGGCGTCGTCGGCCACGTGCAGGAGCGCAACAGCCGCATGCTCGCCCCCACCCAGGTGACGGTGCTGGGGCGCGCCGTCGACCGCAACGGCGATCCCGTGAACACGCTCGCCCACCCTCGGATCGTGCCGAGGACGGCCGTGAAGCGGGAACCGCGGGCCCGGATGATCCTGGTGGTGGGCACGTCGATGAACGCCGGGAAGTCCACGGTCGCGGCTGCGCTGTGCTGGGCGCTCACCACCATGGGACACAATGTCCGGGCATCGAAGGTGACCGGGACGGCGTCGCTCCGGGAGATCCTGCAGATGTCGGACGCCGGCGCTCGGAGTGTCAGCGACTTCACCTATCTGGGGTATCCGTCCACCCACCTGCTCGACGAGCCGGATCTGCTCCACATCTTCGACACCCTGGACCTGAAGATCGCCAACAACCCACGGAACCTCTGGATCGTCGAGGTGGCCGACGGTGTCCTCCAGCGGGAGACGGCGCTGCTGCTGGCGAGCACCCTGGTGCAGCGCCGGATCGATCGGCTCGTCCTCTGCGCCAACGACGCCTTCGGTGCGCTGGGCGCGATCCGGACGTTGTCGGACACGTACGGTCTCGTCCCCGATGCCGTCTCGGGCTTGATCGCCAACTCACCGCTCGGTGTGCGGGAGTTGATCGACAACGCTGCGGTGGCCACCTTCGATGCCACCAAGCCGGATCTCCGGGCGATCGCCCGCATCTTCCTCGACACGACGTAGGGTCCGCGTGCGTCGGGCAGCACGACCCAACAGCTCGATCGACCTACAGTTACTGGTCGATGACCGACACGAGCGCTGCCAGGTCGAAGCTCCTGGACGGCTACCGGCCACCGGCCCGCGGGATCGACGAGTTCGTCGGGTCCAGCCGCGAGCCGAGACCGTACTGGTCGGAGGTGTGGGCGATGCTCGAATCGCTCGGGCTCTACGGCTTGCGGCGCCGCCAGAGCGATGTGCGACGGCTGCTCGAGGCCGACGGCGCGAGCTATCGACTCCAGAGCTCCGAGCGCCACCAGCCGTGGAAGCTCGACGCGATCCCGCTGCTCGTGCCCCAGTCGGAGTGGGCGGTCCTCGAAGCTGGCATCGCCCAGCGGGCGACCCTCCTCGATCTCGTGAGCCGAGACCTCTACGGCGAGCGCAAGCTCCTCGAACGAGGTGTCATTCCAGCGGAGGTCGTCTACCGGTATCCCGGCTTCATCCCGGCGTGCGACGGCGCCCACCTCCCCGACGGAAGCCAGTTGTTCACCTACGCCGTCGACCTCGGCCGGGACAGCGACGGTGCCACGGTGGCCATCGCCGACTACGCACAGGCGCCGTCGGGCTCCGGGTACGCGCTCGAGGATCGGGCGGTGTTGTCCCGGGTCTTCCCCACGTTGTTCCGATCTGCCGGCGTACAGCGGATCGCCCCGTACTTCCGTGCGTTGCGGGCAGGGCTCGAGTCGCTCGGGGAACGGACAGCCGATGATCCCAAAGTGGTCGTGCTCAGTCCGGGAACGTTGGCCGAGACGGCGTTCGAGCATGGATACCTCGCCTCGTACCTCGGCTACACCCTGGTGGAGGGGGCCGACCTCGTCGTGCGGGACGGCGCCGTGTTCCTCCGCTCGTTCGGTGCGCTGGAGCGGGTCGACGTGATCCTCCGCCGGGTCGACGCCGCGTTCTCCGATCCCCTCGAGCTGCTGCCAGAATCGCGGCTCGGGGTCCCCGGGCTGTTGGAGGCATCGCGCCGGCAAACCGTCGCGCTGGCCAATCCGCTGGGAAGCGGCGTCATCGAGAACCCGGCGCTGGGTGCGTACCTCCCGGCGGCGTGCCGTGAACTGCTCGGCCAGGAGTTGCGGTTGCCTTCGGCGCCGTCCTGGTGGTGCGGCGAACCCGACGGCCTCCGGTACGTGCTCGACCACCTCGACGAGGTCGTGCTCCGACCGCTCGGGAGGCGGACGCCGACCGGCCTGGCGGCTCGCGGTGTCACATCGACCGAGTTCGTTCCGGCCACCATGGGCGACGACGACAAGGACGAGCTCCGGTGGGCGGTCGAGCAGGCACCCGGGGAGTGGGCTGCCCAGGCGGTGCTACCGCTCTCCACCGCTCCCACGCTGACCGGCGGTCGCCTGCAGCCCCGACGGGCCGTGCTGCGCACCTACGCCGTCGCCAACGAGGGCTCGTTCGACGTCATGGCGGGAGGCCTGACCAGGGTGGCCCCCGACGACGGGACGCTGGTGATCTCGAACCAGTTCGGCGCGATCGCCAAGGACACCTGGGTTCTCGCCGACGGGCCCGAGCGGCCCTCCCTGCTCTGGATCAGGCCCGACCCGACGACCAGGGCCGATGCCATCGGGCCGATGGGATCCGTTCCGGAACGGGCGGTGGAGAACCTGTTCTGGCTGGGCCGCTACGCCGAGCGGGCGGAGTCGATCGTGCGGCTCCTCCGTGCCATCGACGATCGCCGCTTCGACGTGGCTCTCGCCGACGAGACCGGGGATCAGGCGATCGGGGTGCTGCTCGACGCGCTCTCGGCCGCCACGTTCTCACCGATCGCCTCGCCGATCGCCGACGTCGACGCCGAGCTGGCTTCGGTCGCCGGCGACCCCAGCCGGGAAGGCTCGCTGGCCTTCGCCGTGTCACGACTGCTCGCAGCGGCCGAGGCGGTTCGCGACCGGCTCTCGATCGAGATGTGGGAGGTGACAGCGTCGCTCGAGCGCGACCTCATCGTGCTCGCAGCCGCCACCCCGGGTCGTGCCGACACCGTCCAGGGCTCGCTTCGCTCCGTCACGCGGGCACTGCTGGCCCTCCACGGTCTGGTGGGGGAATCGATGGTGCGAGACGTGGGGTGGTACTTCCTCGACGCCGGCCGTCGCATCGAGCGGTTCCTCAACCTCGCGACGGTGCTGCGCTCGACGCTGGCGTCGGCGCGGCCGGTCCCGGTCGACAGCCTCGTGCTCGAATCGCTCCTCAGCTCTGCCGACAGCCTGATCACCTACCGCCGGCGGTACCGGTCGCGTGCGCAGGTCGAGACCGTGTGCGAACTGCTCGTGACCGACCCGACCAATCCGAGAGCGTTGCGGTATCAGATCGACCGGCTCAACGAGGCGCTCCTCCGCCTGCCGTCGGTGGCGGAGGGAACCGACGGCGAGGCTGCCCGGGCGCTCGCAGCGAGCGCGGGCGACCTGATCACGGCGACCGATCCGGCGACCATGGCCGACGCCGACGAGAACGGCGGCCGACCGACGCTGGTCGCCGTCCTCGACGCGGCGTCGAGCGCCATCGCCGGTGCAGCCGATGCGGTCGCCCGATCGAGCTTCGGTCGACATCCACCACCTCGGCCCCTCGGCCAGGAGGGATGGTCGTGATGTCGGAGACGACGCTCACCGTCCGCCACGCCACCGTGTACCGCTACGACAGTCCGGTGTCGTCGTCGTACGGGCAACACTGCGTTCTGCCCCGAGCGACCGATCGTCAGCGGTGCACGGCATCATCGTTGCGGATCGAGCCCGGGCCGAGCGCCGAGCGCGATCGAACTGACTTCTTCGGCAACCGGGTCGGCTACTTCGAGCTGGCCGAGCCGCACGACGTCCTGGCGATCGAGGCGACGAGTACCGTGATCGTGGACCGCGAACGCTTCGAGCCGCCACCGGCCGCCAGCGCCCCGTTCGGGTCGGTGATGGCGGCGATGGGCCGTCTCGACGTGGCGACCGGAGCCGATGTCGCGCTGTTCCGGCTGCCGTCGCCGCGGGTCGAGGTGGAAGCCACCGTGCGTGACTACGCCGCTGCGTCGTTCGACCCCGATCGACCCCTGATCGAGTGCCTCGGGGATCTCGCCGCCCGGATCAACCGCGACTTCGCGTTCAATCCGGCAGCCACCGACGTCACGAGCACGATCGACGATCTCTTCGCCGGGGGCGCCGGGGTGTGTCAGGACTTCGCCCACCTGGCGGTCGCCGGCTGCCGGAGTGCGGGGCTGCCGGCCCGCTACGTCAGCGGCTATCTCGAGACCGAACCACCGCCGGGAAGTCCCAAGCTGGTCGGCGCCGACGCCTCCCATGCGTGGGCGTCGGTGTTCGTGCCCGGCGGCGGATGGGTCGACGTCGACCCCACCAACGATCAACTGGTCGACGACCGTTACATCACGATCGCGTGGGGCCGGGACTACGGCGACGTCGCGCCGGTTCGGGGCGTGATCTTCAGCAGTGCCCAGTCGACATCGATGGAGGTGTCGGTCGACGTGACACGGGAGCGGGCCGAGGCATGACCCGATCCGAGGCTCCGCCGTCGTTCGGGGTGAGCTCCATGGTGGACCCACTCGTGACCGTCGCCATGCGTCGACCGGGTGCGATCCTCACCGCCGACCACCGCCGGTGGCACTACGCCGCACCGATCGAGCCGGCGGCGCTCGCCGCGCAGTACGACACCTTCGTGGCCCTGGTGGAGGCCGCCGGCGCCCAGATCCACTGGCTTCCCGACGCTGACCACGACGATCTCGCCGATTCGATCTTCACCTTCGATCCGTCGTTCATGACCCCGGCCGGGGCGGTGATCCTCCGGCCCGGCAAAGAGCTCCGGGCGCCGGAGGCCGACCTCCACCGCACGTTCTACGACGGTCGGATCCCGATCGTGGGCACGATCCGGGATCCGGGCATGGTGGAGGGAGGCGACTGCTGCTGGCTCGATGCCTCGACGCTCGCCGTCGGTCGGGGGTTCCGGACCAACGAGTCCGGCATCCGGCAGCTCCGGGCGATCCTGGCACCGCAGGGGATCGAGGTGGAGGCGTACGACCTCCCCTACGTGGCGGGGCCCGAGGCGTGTCTCCACCTGCTCTCGGTGATCAGCCCGCTGAGCGATGATCTCGCGCTGGTGCATGCACCACTCCTGCCCGTCGCCCTGTACCAGCGGCTGGAGACGATGGGCTACGAGCTCCTCCACGCACCGGACAACGAGTTCGCGGCCAGTGCCGGTCTCAGCCTCAACGTGCTCGCCACGAGCCCCCGGCGATGCATCGCGATCGACGGGTTCCCGCATACCGCGGCGCTGATGAGGTCGGCGGGGTGCACGGTCGAGGTCTTCGACGCCGACCAGCTGTGCCTCCCCTGCGAGGGCGGGCCGACCTGCCTCACGAGGCCGCTGCTCCGTCGCTGAGCGGACGATGTCTGCGGGTGAGCCGGTGCGGGCGAGCGGTACCTGCCGGCGGGGCGCTCGTTGACAACCTGCAGTGTCGGTTCGACGATGACTCCATGACCAACTCGATGACCAGCCAGCCGGCGACGACCGCCGCAGCCGCCACGGATCCGGCCAACGGGTCGACCGGTGGGCCGGTCGACGAGGTCGTTGCCGGCACGGAGGCGAAGCTGCGACTCGAGGGCCGGTTGCGGACCAAGATCGGCCGGCACCCGGTGGTCGTCTTCTGGCACGAGGACCGGGCGTGGGCCATCGAGGACCGCTGTCCCCACCTCGGACTCCCGCTGCACCGGGGCACGGTGGAGTCGGGGATGGTCACCTGCCACTGGCACCACGCACGCTTCGACCTCTCCTCGGGGTGCACCCTCGACCCGTGGGCCGATGACGCCCCCGCCTATGACGTCGAGCTGCGCGACGGCCACGTGCACGTGCGGGCCCGGGTCGACGCCGATCCGGCCGGTCGGCTCCGGGCCCGGCTGGCCGACGGACTCGAAGACCGGATCGCCCTCGTGATCGCCAAATCGGTGCTCGGCCTGCTCGATCTCGGTACCTCGACCAGCGAGATCGTCGCCATCGGGGCCCGGTTCGGCGCCGAGAACCGTGCCGGCGGCTGGAGCTCGGGTATGACGGTGCTGACGGCGATGGCCAACGTGGTCCCGGCCTTGCACCCCGACGACCGGCCGCTCGCCCTCACCCAGGCGCTCTCGTTCCTCGCCGACGACGTCGGCGGGAACGCACCACGCTTCGCCCTCGATCCCCTGGACGGCACACAGGTCGACTCGGCTCGTCTCGCGAGTTGGTATCGGCGCTTCATCGACACCCGGTCGGGCGATGCCGCGGAACGGGCCCTCGCCACGGCGCTCGTAGGCGGGATCGCCACCCGCCAGGAGGTGGAGGCGATGCTGTTCGCCGCCGTGACCGACCACGTGTTCATCGACGAGGGTCACGCGATCGACTTCACCAACAAGGCGTTCGAACTGGTCGACGTCCTGGGCCCCGCCTCGGCGTCATGGGTGTTGCCGACGCTCGTCCACCAGACGGCGGCCGCCACCCGCCACGAGGAGCTGTCGGCCTGGCGCCACCCCCACGACCTGACGGCGCTGATCGAACGAACCGAGCTGGTGACCGGTGACGGTGGGTCTGGCGCGGGCGGGTTCGGCGATGACGACGTTGCCCGGTTGGCCGACCGGCTCCTCGCCGACGACCCGGAGGAGGTCGTCGGGTCGCTGGTCGACGCCGGCCGCAACGGCGCCGACGCCGAACAGCTGGCACGTGCGGTGGCCTACGCCGCCTCGCTCCGCATCCTGCGGTTCCACACGCAGAACGATCACCGCGACTGGAACGACGTCCACCACGCGTTCACCACCGCCAACGCCGTCCACCAGGCAGCCGTTCGGGGGCCGACGCCGGAACTGTTGCGGGGTGTGGTCCACGGCGCGCTGAAGGTGTACCTCGACCGGTTCCTGAATCTCCCGGCCGCCCGCTTGCCCGACGCAGGGTCGGGCACGTTGGTATCGCTCGCCGCGTGCTGGGACGCCCAGGGGCAGGTCAATGATGCAGCCAGGGAGGCGTACGGCTACCTGGCGGCGGGAGGCGATCCCGACGAGCTGATCGCAGCGCTCGGTCGGGCGATGCTGCACGAGGATGCCGGCTTCCACTGGTTCCAGCTCTACGAGGCGACGGTCCGGCAGTACCGGTCGTGGCCGGCGGGGTCGGAGCCCAGCCGCCTGATCCTCGTGGCGTTCGCGAGGTTCCTGGCCGCCCACACGCCGACCCGGCGTGAGCTGTCGCGGGTGGTCGACATCGCCCGTCGGCTGCGGCGGGGCGACGAGCTCTTCGAAGAGCTCGAAGCCTGATTCCCGCCGGTCGCCGCGAGCTCCGGCCTCGTCGGGCTCAGCGGTGCGACAGGTCCAGGTGGTCGAAGGCCGTGTCGACCTCGACCGCCAGTTGGATGTCGTCGAGTGATTTGCGGAAGTCGGTGGCGGTGAGCGCCCGGGCGTCGGCGATGGCGGCCAGGGCCCCACAGATCGCGTCCCGCACGCCTGGACGACGGGCGGCGTTGAGGCAGTCGAGGAGCCAGTCCACGCAGCGTGCCTGGCCGAGGATCTGATGTCCGACGGTGGCGAGGCGGGCCTCGTCGAGGTATCGGGTGACGGTTGCTGGATCGGTCGGTTGGGTGGTCACGGGAGGCCTCCTCGCTCGATATGGCTCCCTGGACTACCGATGATGAACGGTCGACACCGGCCGCGCCTCGGGTACATCCCCGTTCCCCCCGGGCCCCACTGGGGGCATGCCCGCACACGGCGACCCTACGGATCACTCGCGGATCACTCGTGCCAGACACATCGTGCGGGGTAGCGAACCGCTGGCCGGGCGGTCATCGGCTCGGCGACAGCCAGACCGCTCGGATCTCGCCGAACTCCCGGTCGAGCTTGGTGAACGAGTCGCCACCGTCGCCGCTCACGAACACCTGGCCGAACACGGTCACCGCGACAACGACGTCGGCGAGCTCCCGGTGCATCGCCATGGCGTAGACGGTGGAGTTCGGGACGGCGTCGGTCCTGGCCCTGGTCCAGCTCCTGCCGCCGTCGCGGCTGGTTTCCACGGCCCCGATCTGTCCGGGGATGTAGTCACCGCACCCCAGCAGGACGGTGTCGTTGTCGAACGGGGCGACGTAGACCTGCCGGCAGTAGGCGTACTCGTTCCGGCTGCCGACGTCGCCGAAGCCGTCGAACTCGCGCCACGACCAGGTCTCGCCGCGATCGGTGCTGGTGGCGAGGCCGAACGGCGTCGTGGCCAGGACCGTCGACCGGCCGTGGTTGCCGCTGCCGGCGCCGTTCCCGTTCCCGTTCGGGCTGCCGTTGTGCACCGCGAGGCCGTGGATGTCGTCGTGGAACGGCGTCGGCCCGATCGGATCGAGGGCCTGCCAGGTCTGTCCCCGGTCGTCGCTGCGGTAGATCCCGTCCACTTCGACACCGGCCCACACGGTCCGGCTGTCGAGCTCGGCGATGAGCGTGGTGATCCTCGGTGTCCCGATGGGGCACTCGGGATTGATCCCGGTGGCGAGTCGCTCCCAGGTCCGGCCGCCGTCGGTCGAGCCGAAACAGTCCGGTCGAGCGCCGATCATGATCCGGTCGGCATCGCTCGGGTCGACGGCCAACGACCAGATCTCGCTGTCGGTGGCCGGTGAGTCGAGTGGTTCCCACAGGTAGCCGTTGTCGATGCTGTGGAACAATCCCACCCGATCGGAGGCGGCGAGGATGTGTGCCGGGTCGTCGGGGAAGACGGTGAGTGCCCGAACGTTGCCCTCGGGGTTGATGCGCTTTGCGATGTGACGCCACCGGCCCCCGCCGTCGTAGCTGACGTGGAGCCCGGACCCGACCGTGCCGATCCCGATGGTGAAGTCGTCGGCCATGGTCAATCCCCCTTGTGTTGTGGCTCGATCGTAGTTGTCGGCGGTCGACCGGTTCGAAATCGGCGGTCAGCTCGAGACGATCCCTCGGGCGATCAGGTCGGCGACCTGGTCGTCGTCGAGACCGAGGTCGGCCTGGAGGACCTCGCCGGTGTGGGCGCCGAGGCCTGGGGCGGCAACGAGATCCACCTCGCTCGCCGACAGTCGGGGGGCCCAGCCGAGCATCGGAACCTCGCCCAGATCGGGATGGTCGATCTTCTTGACGAAGTCGCGGGCGACGAGATGGGGGTCGGTGAGCAACTCGGTGGTGTCCAGCACGGGACCGCCGGGTACGCCCGCCTCCTCGAGGCGCTCGGCCACCTCGTGCTTGGTGAGGGTCGAGGTCCAGGCCCGGATCTCGGCCCGCAGCGGCTCCGGGTTCGAGACCCGGGCCTCGTTGGTGGCGAAGCGCGGGTCGTCGATGAGCTCGGGCCGGCCCATGGCCGTGCAGAGATTGCGGAACATCCGCGGCGTCACCGCCATGATCATCACGTGATCGTTCGGTCCACCTCCGGCGGTCGGGTAGAGGTTGATGAGCGCGTGGACCCCGTTGCCGATCCGGGGTGCCGGCTTCTCCCCCCACCCCGGCACCATCGACACCCGGGTCCGCATGAAGTAGGTCATCGCCTCCTGCATCGAGACCTCGATCCGCTGGCCCTCGCCGGTCCGGAGCTTCTGGACGTAGGCGGCCACGATCGCGAGCGCGAGCTGCACCCCCGTTCCCGAGTCGCCCGTGGTGGGCCCCGGTAGGAGCGGTTCGCCGTCGGGGTAGCCGGTGGTCGACAACGCCCCCGCAGTCGCCTGGGCCACCCCGTCGAAGCACTTGCGCTCGGCGTAGGGGCCGCTCAGCCCGTAGCCCTTCACCGACGCGTAGATGATCTCCGGGTGGACGGCCCGCACGGCGTCGTAGTCGAGATCGAGCTTGGCCACCACCCCTGGCCCGTAGTTCTCGACGAACACGTCGAACGAGGGGACCAGACCGAGAAGCACCTCCCGCCCATCGGGCGAGGCGAGGTCGATCGCGATACTGCGCTTGTTGCAGTTCCAGTACATGAAGTAGTCGCGGGGCATGTTGTCGATCCCGCGGGCCGGGTCGCCGTGGCCTGGCGGCTCGACCTTCACCACATCGGCCCCGAACCAGGCCAACGCCTGGGTGGCCGACGGGCCGGCCTCGTACTGGGTCAGGTCGAGAATGCGCAGTCCGTCGAGTGCAGGCATCGCGGTCTCCTCAGGTTCCGGTTCCTCCCTCGGACGCTAATTCGCTTCGTGCCGGCCGATACAGCCGGGCGGTCCGGGTCGCCCTCGACAACCGTAGGCCGATCGGCAGCGACAGCCGGCCGAGGTGGACGGTGAGGGGACCGGTCGGCTCAGGTCACCAGGCGGCCTGCAGAATGGTCTCGAGGTCGGTCGACGTCGCTGGCCTCACGTTGTCGCTCGCCGATGCCTCGTCGGCCGCGTGATGAGCGACCGGTCCCAGATCGGACTCGGCCACCCCGACGTCGCGCAGCCGTGACGGGAGCCCGAGCGAGGTGATCCGCGCTGCCAGGTGCTCGATCAGGTCGATCCCGTTCCCCTTCCCGATGCCGAGCGACGCTGCCACCCGGTCGAGGGTGGGGGCGGCGGCCTCGCCGTTCCATCGCATCACGTGGGGGAGGACGATCGTGCTCGCCTCGCCGTGGGCCACGCCGCACCGCCCGCCAAGTTGATGCCGGAGCGCAGCGACCGCACCGATGCCGACGTTGTGCATGTTCGACAGCGAGAGGTGTGCTGCTTCGAGGCAGCGCTGCCGGGCGTCGAGATCGTCCACCGGTTCGCCGAGGTCGGCGAGGAGGATGGCGATGGCCCTCGTCAGCAGCGCGTCGGAGTACTGGGTGGCCCGGCTCGACAGCAGCCCCTCGAGGCAGTCGGCGACGAGCTTCATGCCCGTGCCCCGCCAGAGCCTGTCGGGGGTCGCGGCCGTCATCGTCGGGTCGAGGACCACCACCCGGGGCGCAAGGGTGGCAGCGGCGAAGAGCTCCTTGACCTCCGTGTCGGTGTTGGTGATGCCCGCTGCGGCGGTGAACTCGGCAGCGGACAGCGTTGTGGGGATCGCGATGTGGGGAACCGTCGGCTCCACCAGCCGACGGCCGGATCCGAGGCGCAACCGATCGAGGTCGTCGCCCTCGGCGAGCACCATGGCGGCTCCCTTGGCCATGTCGACCACCGACGAGCCGCCCAGCGAGACGAGCGCGTCGGCATCGGCGTCTCGGGCGGTCCCGGCCGCCTCGAACACGGTGTGGCGGGGGGTGTGGGCCTCGGATCGGGCGTAGGTGCCAGCGAGGCGGTTGCCGAGCGCTCCGGTCACGGTGGTGAGGAGCGGGGTCCGCGCGACGCTCGGCGTGGTGAGCACGACCACACGCCGGGCCCCCAGTCGATCGACGGTGGTTGCGAGCTCGGACTCGACGGCACCAGCGCCCACGACCACGCGCTCGATGAAGCTCCGACGGATCTGGACGGGCGAGCGTGCCATCGCCCCGACGCTATCCCAACACCACGATGGCAGTGAGCTGTCGCCCCGTTTCTGGCGGACGTGGCGCCCACCAAATCTGGATCTGGCGGACGCAAGTGCCGTCGGTGGGCGCAGGGTCCGACAGAAGGGTGGTGGGTGGGTGCGACGGCCGCCGGAACGTTGAATGGGAGGGTGGGCGGGGGCGCCGGGCGGGTGGTGGCGGTTACGCCGAGTGGAGGGGTTGGGTGGCCAGGGAGCAGCCGGTGCTGGTGGCGAACGGGCCGTCGAGATCGACGAGGGTCGACGAGGCGATCGAGACACCGTCGGCCGCCAACTGCTGGCTCGACTCGAGACCGATCCAGTCCCCGGCGGGGTAGCGGCCGAGGGCGAGGGTGTAGTCGGCGTTGATGTAGTGCAGTCCGTCGTCGCTGCTGTTGGCGATGGGGCACGCCAGGTCGCCCGAGATCGCGGCCCGGACGAACGGGCTGAGCGGCTCGTCGTCCACCAGCGGCGCCGTGTCGTTGGTCCAGATACGGGTCTGCTGACCGGTCCCGAAGCCGCCGGCCACGGTGCGGGTCAGCCAGGAGTCGGGGTTGGGGGTGGTCGGACCGTCGCCGTCGGCATCGACCGTGTCGGGTGGTGGGTCGTCGGGCAGCGGATTGGGATCGGGCCACGGCGCCATGGACGGCCGCCAGATGTTGCCCGGCGGTTCGGCTCCGAGGGCGAGGAACACAGCGGTCGCTCGGCCGACCTCGTGCCCGTCGCAGCGGAGAAGGGCGTCGGCGATCCGGATGCGTCGGCCCGTTCGAACCTGCCGGGTCGACACCTGTACCGGGGCCATCGCTGCAGGACGGAAGAGATCGACGGTGAGCCGGGTCGCCCGCCAGCCATCGACGCCCAGGTCGGCCTCGAGCATCCGGGCGGCAAGGCCACCGAGGAAGCGGCCGTGCATCATGTCGGGTGACCACGGTCCCGACGCCTGATCGGACGGCGCGAATCCGTCGGTGGTCGAGGTGAAGTAGGGAGCGGTCACGGCCGCTCGGTCTAGCGCCGACCCGGGTCGGCCGGCAACCCCGACCTCCGGCGCTGGAAGTCACGACAACGAGGTCAGCGCAGGTACTCGAACCCCCACCAGCCACTTCGGCTGCCGGCTTCGCCGCTCTCGTCCACCGCCCAGACACGCCACCGCCCCGGCTGGGCGCCGACGAAATCGAAGGTGTAGCTGGTGCCGGCGATACCACCGGTCGAGGTTCCGTGGGTGGTCCACGTCCCCGAGCTGAAGAACTGGATCTCCACGCTGTACGACTCTGCTCGGTCGACTGCGTTCCATTGGAGGGTCGTCGTGCGGGGGAAGAAGTCGAAGACGCTCCCGTCGGCTGGGGCCACCTGGACCGGCGCCGCCAGCGGCACGTTCTGCCACGTGTAGTCGACGTCGAAGAACCGCTCCGCCAGCAACTCCTTCGACTCGTCGTCGATCGCGAACACCCGTACCCGGTCGATCGTGCCGGCCTCGCTGAGCAGGAACCAGGCCGCATGGGTGCCGGAGCCGGGCTCGATCGCCGGCGACGGGGAGAAGAGCTCGTCGCTGGCCACCGCCGGCCGGGCCCAGATCCTGATGGGACCATCGTGGGTCGACGTGTAGTCGATCGACACGCCCAACCGCTCGCCAGCGTCGAGCGTTCCGGGCGAGCCGGGGTTGAACGCGACCTGGTCGATCGTCACCCCACCGGGCCCGCCGGTCGAGATCGTGAGCGTCACGGCATCGGCCTGGGTGCCCGCAGCGGGGGATTGGGCGATCACGTGGTCGGCGTCGACCTCCTCCGACTCCTGACCGGCACCGATCGTCACCTCGATGCCCAGGCTCTCGAGCAGATCGACCGCGGCCGACTCGCTCAGCCCGCGCACGTCCGGGACGGTCGGTAGCACCGGTCCGTCGTCATCATCGCCGGTCGAGACGACGAGGCGGACCAGGCTCGCCTCCGTTCCACCGGCGGGGTCCTGCGAGACGACCCGTCCTTCGGCCACCGCGGCGGAGGGCTCCCGGCCCGAGATCGAGACGATGATGCCGAGGGCTTCGAGTCGATCGATCGCCTCGGTCTCCTCCAACCCCACCACGTCGGCGACGACCGGCAGGCCCTCGCCATCGTCGGTGTCGTCGGGCCCGCTCGACACCACCAGGTCGACCCGATCGGCCTCGCCTCCGGCTGGTGGTGTCTGTCCGGTGACGATCCCCTCGTCGGCCGTCGCTGACGGCTGACGGGTCACCTCGCCGAGCTCGATGTCGGCCGCCGCCAGCACGTCGGCGGCGTCGGCCTCGGTGAGGCCGATCAGGCTGGGGATCTCGACGACCGGGTCGTCGTCGGTGGCGACCTCGGAGTCGGCCGCGGCGCCACCGTCGGGGAGGGTCGACCACCAGGCGAACGCTGCGCCGCCCCCGAGCAGCACCACGAGCAGCAGGGCGCCGATGATGCCGAACCGGCGCTTCGACTCGTGCCCGGTCGAGCGGTAGTCGCCGGTCACCGGTCGGCCGGTGTCGTTCGGCCAGCGGCCGCTGGTGCCGGGGTGTTGGCCCAGAACCGCTCCGGGCGCACCGGACGGCACGTGGGCTCCTGGCACCACCGATCGCCCGTCAGGCGGTGGCCCGGTCGGGGGTACGCCAGCGCTGGCCGACGGCCAGGCGGAGGTGGCGGGGGTGGACGAGGGGGACGCAGCGGAGATGGCGGGGGCGCCGGCCGTCCCGGTCGGATCGGCGTCGGCCCTCGCCACCGGCGTCATGGCCACGGTGTCGGCGGTCGATGTGCCCGTGACGATCGGCGTGTCGACCGTGGTCGGGTTGCGGTCGAAGCCCGGTGGGGGTGCGAGCAGCCCGCCCACGTGGCGGGTCAGCTCCGGGTCGCGATCGGCCTCGGTCAGGTGCGGGGTGGGGGCACCCAACCCGCGGATCGAGGCCAGCTCCTCCGCGAACGCGGCGGCCGTCTGCGGGCGCGCAGCCTGGTCCTTGGCCATCGCCCGCACCAGGAACGCCCGCAGGGCCGGCGGCGCGAGGTGGTCCGGTAGCTCTGGTGGCGGCTCGTTCAGCAGCCGGTTCACCAGCGGATGGAGCGACTGGTCGTCCTCCCGCCAGAACGGAGGTCGCCCGGCGATCACCGTGTGGGCGGTCGACGCCAGCGAGTACAGGTCCGATCGCTCGTCCCGCTCGTTCTCGAACGTCTCCGGGGGAGCGTGGAGCCAACTGGCGGCGATGTTGGTCGACGCCGTCCCGGTCGAGTCGCGGAGCTGGGCGATCCCGAAGTCGGTCAGCTTCGGTTCGCCCTCGTCGAGGAGGATGTTCTCCGGCTTGATGTCGCGATGCAGGACGCCCTCGTCGTGGGCGTAGCCGAGGGCGGCCGCGGTGGGGATGAGGAGGTCGACCGCCTCCTCCCAACCGAGCGGACCCTGGGCAGCGACCCGGTCCGCCAGCGTGCCGCCCTCCACCAGTTCCATGATCAGATAGGGCTGACCTTGGTCGCTGTAGGCGGCGTGGAAGACCGTGACCACGTTCGGCGCCCCCGACAGGCGACCCATCACCTGGCACTCCCGCTCGAAACGGCGCCTGTCGGTCTCGCTCTTCACGTTGGTGAGAACCTTCACCGCGACCCGACGGTCGAACAGGGTGTGGCGGGCTGCGTAGACAACGCTGAACCCGCCGGAGCCCAGGAGCTGCACGTCGGCCAGATGGTCTATGCCGAGGCCCAACCCATCCGTCATGTCCGCAACCCTCCCGGTCCCTCAGCGCTCATCCTAGGACACGAGGATCGACCGACCCGTTCGGCTCGGGTCGGGTCGACAGCCCTCCGCCTCGATGCCATGGTTGTCGGGGGCTCTGGCCGGTCGGTGCACGCACGCGCTGGGTGACATCGCCGAGAGGAGATCGAGAAATGGACGTCCAAGGGCTTGGTCGCACCGACCGGGGACTCGTCCGGACGAACAACGAGGATCACTTCATCGTCGACGTCGACCTCGGCCTCTACCTGGTGTGCGACGGCATGGGCGGCGTCGTCGGCGGCCAGGTGGCGGCCGAGACCGCGACCTCGACCATCGAGCGGGTCGTCCGCGACCGGCAGGAGGTGCTGAGCAGGGTGGAGCACGATCCCAGCCAGGCGCCCGACCTCGTCCGCGTCGTCGATGACGCCCTGCGTCAGGCCTGCCGGGACATCTACAACCGGGCGTTGTCGGAGCCGTCGCTCGCTGGGATGGGGTGCACCGCGACCTGTGTGCTGATCGTCGGGACCAAGGCGGTCATGGGCCACGTCGGCGATACCCGGCTGTACCTCGCCCGTGAGGGTCGAGGTCACCAGCTCAGCACCGACCACACCCTCGCCGCCGACCTGGTCCGCCAGGGCCTCATCGCTCTCGAGGCGCTCCGGACCCACCCGCACCGCAACGTGCTCACCAGGGTGCTCGGGCCGCAGGCGCTGGTCGACGTGGAGACGTTGTCGTTCGATCTCGCAGCCGGCGATCGCCTCGTGATCTGCTCCGACGGTCTCGCCGACCACATCCCCGACGAGGACTGGCTGGCGGCGCAGTGTGGGGAACTGACGCTCGAGGACCTGCCCGACGAGCTGATCGGCTTCGCCAACAGCTGGGGCGGCAGCGACAACATCACCGTCGTCGCGATCGGCGTCGACGGGACGGCGCCGGCCGAGGGACAGCCCGACCGATCGCCGAAGCTGGTGCTCGACGTGGTCGGGTCGTCGTTCCTGTTCGCCGATCTGTCGCTCGCCCAGCTGAGCCGGGTCGTCGACCGGTGCGAGACCCGGTCCTACGAGCCGGGCTCGGCGATCTGCCGGTCGGGTGACCTGCTCGACCGGCTGCTGCTCGTGGTCTCTGGTCGGGTTCGGGTGGCGGCGGTCGACGGCCGATCCGCGGTGGCCGGTCCGGGGGAGCACCTCGGTGAGAACTTCGTGCTCCGTCCCCGCAGAACTCGGGCGGCGGTCGAGGTCGAGCAGCGGGCGAACGTGCTCGCGCTCGACCAGGACGGGCTGCTCGAGCTGGCTGCCCGCAGGCCCTGGCTGGGTGTGGCACTGTTGACCCGGCTCGTCCAACGGATGAGCAGCAACCTCGATCGGCTCACCGCGACCGAAGTCGACGGTGAGCCGACCGCAGCCGATCTGCTCTGAGCGCGTCCCGTCACCGGTTCTCCGGGTGACCGGCTACAGGCTGTTGGCGAAGCCGTTGATGTCGTTGATGGTGGCGAGATAGACCTCGGGCATGGCGTCGCGGAACAGGCAGTCGCCGGCGTGGCACGTCCCGTTCACCGTCCTGCTCCGGGCCGACACCCCCGCCGCCAGGAGCTTCTGGAAGTAGGCGAGGCCCTCGTCCCGGAGGGGGTCGAGCTGATTGACCGAGATGACGTGGGGCGGGAGGCCCTGGAGATCTTCGACCCCGGCGCGATAGGGCCAGGCGAGCGGGTTGGTGTCGGCGGCGCCGTCGGGGCTGTACATCCGCACCATCGCGCCCATCATCGAGCAGTTCAGGAAGTAGTCGTCGTTCTCGTAGAGCGAGGGGAGCGCCGGGTCCTTGTCGGCGTAGACCCCGGAGATGTAGGGGCACTGGGCGTACACGCCGTCGATGGCATCGAGCGCGCCCTCCTGCTTCGCCTTCAGGGTGGTGGCCAGGGAGAGGTTGCCGCCGCCAGACTCCCCGGAGATGACGATCTTCGAGATGCCGAGCGCCTCGCGGTTCTCGTGGGTCCACTGCAGACCGCTGAAGCAGTCGTTGAGACCGGCCGGGAACGGGTGGGGCCCGAGCTTCCCACCGGCGTTGCGGAACTCGATGCCGACGACGACCAGGCCGGACGAGGCGAGCTCGTCGCGCCAGCGGACGTAGCCTGCGCTCGACGCCTCGAGGATCGCCATGCCGCCACCGTGGGTGTGGACGACGGCCGGCACGGGCCCGTCGACGTCGGTCGGGGTGTGGATGTAGAGGCTGATGTCGTTGCCGTCGACGCCCTTGATGATCTCGGTTCGACGTTCGACGTTGGTGATCGCCGGTGCGTTGGCGCACAGGACCCCGCCCAGTGCACCGAAGCCCTCTTCGGCGAGGGCCGCGTATTCGAGCAGCGCGTCGGTCGGCGAGTTGACGTCGACTGGAGCCGGCTCGGGGGCGCCGTCGAGCCCGAGTGGGGCCATTGCAGCGACCATCCGGGGATCGGATCTCGGGTCGGAGTTCATCAACATGTCGGGATCGCCGAGTTTGCCGGGGAGAATCGGTGCTTCGCTCATGTCCGAAGTCTGACAGGCGGCGCGGTCCGGCGCACGGGCAACGACGATCTGCTAGGCGAGCAGGTCGTGGGCCCGGAACAGCCGGTCGTAGATGTCTCGGATCACGTCCTGCTTGAGCTGGTTGTAGTCGGCGACGTGCCCATCGGGCCCGGTCGACGCCACAGCTGCGCGCTTCGCCTCGCGGTAGCGCTCGAGGTCGTCGGGGTGGTCGCGCAGCCAGTCGCGGAACAGCCGGCAGCGGATCGTCTCCGGACAGTCGGGGGAGAAGACATGCAGGTTGCTCCGGGGCTTCTCGCCGGTGAGCATGCGGTGCTCGTGCCAGCCGGGCTCCCGCACCACGAGTCGGAACCCGGCCGCTTCCAGCGGTGGTAGGTAGTCGGCCTCGTCGGCGGAGTCGGCAACGGTCAGATCGATGTCGATGACCGGCTTGGCGTCGAGGCCGGGTACGGCGGTCGAGCCGACGTGGTCGATCGCCAACGCCCGCTCGCCGAGCGCGTCCTGGATGCGGCTGGCCACGGTCTCGTAGTGCCGCGGCCAGTCGGGATCGTAGGGCACGAGCTCGACCGCCCGGGCGCGGTGTGCGGGGTCGATCCACACGTCGTCGTCGGCGGGCGGGTCGTGATGGCGGGTGATCTCCTCGGGCGACACCATGACGGGAGACTACGGCGGCCGACGACGTGAGCGCTGTCGCCACTGCAGACCGGTCGGCGACTAGGTTCGCCTCGATGGTCGAACCGACTCGCGTCCTCACCCTCGACCGGACCCGATGGGTTCGCCACGTGAACGTCGCGGTGAAGGTGGCGCTCGTGCTGGCGTTCCTGTTCGCCATCGTGTTCGAGCCGCCCGGGGCCCAAGGCAAGGGCATGGAGTTCCGGGCTCCCATGTTCCTCGGTTCGGCCGTCCTCGTACCGACGATCGCCATCCGGAGACGGTGGGAGCCGCTGCCCCACACCGCAGACGCGCTCCTGGCCACGCCGTTCCTGCTCGACACGGTGGCCAACGTTGCCGGGTTCTACGAGGCCTTCGACGCGACCGACGATGTGCTCCACCTGGTCAACTGGGTGCTCCTGGTACTGGCGTTCCACGCCTTCCGGTTCCGCAACGTCCACACCCGTCGCGACGCGATCTTCCTCGGCTACGGGTTCGGTGGCCTGGCGATCATCTGGTGGGAGATCTTCGAGTGGCTCGTGTCGACCGAGGGCTTCGGCGGGCCGGACGGGCTGGCGCTCACCTACTCCGACACCGTCGGTGACCTGTTGCTGTCGTCGACCGGCGGCCTGATCGGCTCGATCGCGAGCCTCGCCCTTCTCGGCCCCCACCACGGTCGAGGCGCCGAATCGGCGGATCGGTCGACGGCGTCGGTGTCCCGGGTGCGATGACCAGCTCCCTGCAACTGATCGCCTACGCCGATCGGCTCGCCACCGATCTCCACGGTGTTGGCGAGGTGCTCGGGACGCACTTCGGCGGGGCGTTCGGCGGGATCCACCTCCTGCCGTTCTTCCACCCGATCGACGGCGCCGACGCCGGCTTCGACCCGATCGACCACACCGCGGTCGACCCCCGACTCGGCTCATGGGAGGATGTCGCCGAGCTCGCAGTCGGCCACCACCTCACCGCCGACCTCATCGTCAACCACATCTCGTCGTCGTCGGCTGAGTTCCTCGACTGGCAGGAGCGGGGTGCCGAATCGCCCTACGACGGCATGTTCCTGACGCTCGACCGGGTCTTCCCCGGTGGTCCAGATGGCGGGGTGGCCAGAATCTTTCGACCCCGGCCCGGCGAGCCGTTCACGCCGTACACGATCGCGGGTGAGCGTCGCGTGATCTGGACCACCTTCACCAGCGACCAGATCGACCTCGACCTGTCGCATCCGGGTGCGTGGTCGTACCTGATGGCCGTGCTCGACCGGTTGGCCGCTGGTGGTGTCCAACAGGTCAGGCTCGACGCGGTCGGCTACGCCGTGAAGAGGGCGGGCACGTCGTGCTTCATGATCCCGGAGACCTTCGATCTCATCGATCGGCTGTCGAGCGAGTGTCACCGGCGGGGGATGACGGTGCTGGTGGAGATCCATTCGCACTTCCACCATCAGGTCGAGATCGCCTGCCGAGTCGACCGGGTCTACGACTTCGCCCTACCGCCGCTGATTCTCCACGCCCTCCACTTCGGCGACACCGGGCCACTACGGACCTGGCTCCGGCGCTCACCCCGGAACTGCGTCACGGTGCTCGACACCCACGACGGGATCGGCATCGTCGACGTCGCCCCCGACGGCGAGCTGCCGGGGCTGCTCGCCAGCGACCGGGTCGACGCGCTCGTCCGGGCGGTCCACGACGCAACCGAGGGCCGCTCCGAGGAGGCGACCGGGCGCGCCGCGTCGAACCTCGACCTCTACCAGATCAACACGACCTTCTACGAGGCGCTCGGCAGCGACGACAACGCCCACTTTCTCGCCCGACTCATCCAGGTGCTGTGTCCCGGCGTCCCGCAGGTGTACTACGGCGGCCTGCTCGCGGCGCCGAACCAGATGGACCTGTTGCGCCGAACGGGCGTCGGCCGCGACATCAACCGCCCCTACTACGACAGCCAGCAGCTCGCCGACGCGCTCGAACGGGAGGTCGTCCAGGACACCCTTCGACTGCTCCGATGGCGAACCGCCAACGCCGAGCTGTTCGACGGAACCTTCGACGTCCTCGACGCGGCCGACCACCAGCTCGCCCTGCGGTGGCAGCGCGACGATCGAGCGCTGCTGGCGACGATCGATGTCGCCGCCCGGACGTTCTCCCTCGAACTCGACGATCGGACGATCACCGCAGCGGCCCACTTCGATCGGTGATCGACCGGGCGCGAGCCGGTGGCCGATCACACCGAGCGGTCGGTCAACCCCCGCCGGTCTGGACGGTCGCGCCGTCGGCATCGGCCCGCCCCGTCTCGGCGGCGGAGACGCCGAGCTCGACCGGGAGGAACGGATCGCGGGGTTCGGCGGGAGGTATCCACGGTTCTACGGTGTCGGCATCGTCGATGTCGGCATCGTCGTCGGCGAAGCCGAGGGTCGCGGGCTCGGTGACCTCGGCTTCGGCGGGGGCCTCGTCGGATCCGCTGAGCAACGGTCGGCCATAGACCCAACCCGCCAGCGCGACGGTGAGGGCCAGGACGGCCAGCAGGGCGGTCGAGGGGCGCTCCTGGCCCATCAGCCCGCGCTCACGGCCTGTGGGTCGTCGGCCGACCCGTCGATCGTGCCATCGGTCGAGGTGCCGAGTTCCTGGGCGAGGGCTGAACCGGTCGACAGCCGGTCGGTGGTGAAGATGCGCAGCTCGACGTCGAGGATGAGTCGGCTGGTCTGCGCTTCGTCGGCGTTGACGTCGATGTGGTCGACCACGACCAGCCGGTCGAGGTCGCCCAGCGCCTCGGCGAACGCCAACACCTGTGGGTAGCTCCCGCTCGCTCCCAGGCTGATCGTGATCGATGACGTCCCCGCCGGCAGCGGAGCGGCCGTCCCGCCTTCCGATCCGCTGGAGACCTGGAGCGGCGCCATCTGCTCGATGGCCACCCCCGTCCGATCGGCAGCCGCATCGGTCGCCCGGACGAACGCGGCCAGGTCGATCGTCGGTGGCACCGCCCGATCCGCCTCCGCTCGCCGCGCCTCGTAGGCCGGGACGGCCTCGGACCGCCGCTGTGCGGCGGCGATCTCCACGGTCAGCCGGCCGTGCTCCTCCTCGATCGCCACTGCGCGCTCGTCGTGGTCAGACAACACCCACGGGGCGAGACCGAGACCGAGCCAGGCCACCACCGCCACCACGACCGGGCCGATCACCTGGGCGATGCCGCGAACGTTCATTCGTCGCCGCCGTCGGCCGCCGAGCGGTCGTCGAGATCGCTGAGCAGATCGGCCGGCTCGCCGGGCCCGGTCACCGCACCGTCGACGGTGAACACGGTCGCGATCTGGTCGGTCGCGCCGTAGGGGCCGACGGCCGACTGCGTCAGCCAGAGACCGTCGATCGCCGAGACGTCGTCGACGGTCTGGAGCCACCGGCCGACACCGTCGAGGTCGCTGGCGACCCCGGTCAGGGTGATGGTCGCCGGTGGCGGGTCGCCCGTGTAGCCCGTCGGGAGCTCGCCGTTGGCCGCTCGGCCGAGGCTGAGGGAGATGAGGAACGTGTCGTCTGGCATCGTCTCCGCCACCTGTTGCACGAGGGGCTCGAAGCCGAGGTTCAGTCGGCGCAGGTCGTTGACCCGTGCCGTGGCCCGCTGCGCCTCCGCTTCGAGCTGGAGGGCGGGCTCGAGGGCGACGAGGTCGGCCCGGAGCCCGTCCACTGCAACCTGGGTTGCAGCGGCCAGGGCCTGCTCGTCTTCGAGCATCGCCCGGCGATCGAGGGCGTCGGCGGTGAGTGGTGGGACGATGAGCGCCGCGGCGACGGCGCCGATCGCGATCCGGTGCCTGGCCGCCCGCCGTTCCCGGGTGGCGTGTGGGGTGAGGTCGAATCGGTGTTGGGGGCCGGTGCCCGCGGTCGTGGCGATGGCGACGCTGGCGGCTGCGTCGTAGGTCGACGGGTGGTCGATGTCGGCGGCGAAACCGGACAGGTCGAGGCGCAGGACCCGGGCGTCGGGAATCGAAGCGGTCAACCCACTGGCCAGACCGCCGACGTCGGACTGTGGGCCGCACAGGAGCAGCCGGCCGATCGGTCGTCGATCGACCTCGTCCCGGAAGTACTGGACCGTTCTCCGGACACCTTCCACCACGGTGGCGATCCCCGCCGCCGGGCGGTCAGCGGCCATCGTCTCCGGATCCTCCGGCGCTTCCGTGTAGCCCGCCAGGAGCGCGAGCTCCATCTCGAGCTCATCCGACAACGACGTCGCACCGGCGTTCACACCGGCGGTGATGACCCGCGAGAAGGCGAGGCCCCGTTCGTTGCCGACCGCCACCAAGGTCGTCGTCGACGTGATGTGGACGACGAGGTCGAGGTCGTCGGCGCTGTCGTTGGCGCTGTGGTTGGATGCGACGACGACGTCATCCCGCTGACTGGGCTGGCCGTGGGTGTCGTCTTGGTCGTCGCTGCGCCCCACGGCGGCGAGCAACCACGAGGCCACCAGCTCGGTCGACACCAGCCGGAGTCCGGCGTCCTTGACCGCACCGTGGATCGCGAGCAGACCGTCCTCGCTGGCGGCGACCGTGATCGTCCGGACGACCTCGCGTTCCCCGAACTCGCGTCGTTCGAGCTCGAGTGTGGACAGCACGGCCTCGTCGAGCGGGAAGCTGAGCAACTCGTCGATCTCGTAGGCCGCAGCCTGGGCCAGCTCGGTGCTGCTGAGCGCCGGCAACTCCGCCTGCCTGATCACCGTCGTACGGCCGTCGAGCCCGAGCACCACGTTGCGGGACCTGAACCCGTGCTTCCTCCAGAGCTGGCGAAGGGCTTCGGAGAACGCCGGTCCGTCGACGATCTCGCCATGCTCGACGACCCCTGCTGCGAGCGGTGAGCGACCGGCCCGCACGATGATCGGCCCCTTGCCCCGTCGACGTCGGCACTCCACTGCGCTGAGCTCGCCGTCGTCGAAGTACACGCCGACGACGCGGGATGGCCTGGACCTGCTCTGCGCCAGCGACCGGACGGGCCGCGATGCCGCGATCATGCTCCTCCATCGGGTCGATCGGCCCGTCGATGAGCGGCCGCCGCCGATATCGGCGCGAGAGGCGTCGTCTCAACCCGGTTGTTCACCGACCGATGGAGAGTGGTGACGAGACCGCTCGCTCCCCACCGGCGCGCCGACGCAGAGGCCGGGACCTCCATCGTCGAGGTCCTCGTGGCGACGTCGCTCCTGGCCATCGGGGTGCTGGTGGTGCTCACCTCGATCGGAGCCGCCGAACGGGCCACGACGGCCGGCGAGCGGCGAGCGGCTGCGGTCCGGTTGGCCATCGGCGAGCTCGAGACGATCCGCTCCCACCGCTACGACGAGATCGGCATCGCACCGGGTGCCGACGGCTACCGGCCTCGCTTCGAGGGCCGCCCCACGGTGAACGAGCCCGTCAACCGGGTCGAGGCGACGGGGCTGGTGGATGACGGAACGACGGTGTACGAGGTGCGACGGCACGTCACGTGGAGCCCCATCGAGGTGGGGGCCTCTCGGATCGATGACGGCTTCAAGCTCGTCACCGTCATCGTCGACTGGACCGACCCGGCGGGTGCGCACCAGGTCAGACTCGACACCGGGATCTACCGGTTCGACGCTGGATCGTGAAACCCCCGGTGCGGAGACGGCGGCCCAGGGCCGGGGCCGAGTCGGGCACGACCCTGACCGAGGTGCTCGTCGTCCTGACGATGACGACGGTGCTCGCGGTGCCGTTGCTGACCATGATCCGCTCGACGGCCAGGATCCAGGACGAGCGGATGGCCGAGGAGGCGGCCAGGATCGATGTGGAACTGGCGCTGGTGGCGATGGCCGACGACCTCCGCATCGGCGTGCCGGTCGCCTCCCGGCCCCAGGGCAGGAGCGCCGCCGACACCGTCGGCGTCCGCATCGCTGACGACACCGGGGCCGATCAGATCGTGTATTGGAGCGTGGGGGTTGACGGTCTCGAGCGGATCGAGGCCGACCCCGACACCGACCAGGTCCTGCGGGTGTCGGCCGTGGAGCAGCGCGTCATCGCCGACGGCGATCCGGTGTTCCGGTACTTCGACGCGGGGGGACGTCAGCTCGACCCCCAGACGATCGGGCTGACCCAGCTCGCGGCCTGTACGTCGCTGGTCTCGGTCCGTCTCTCGGTGGCGATCGACGACGACACCGAGCGCGGCGTGGTCACCGCAGAGGACCGCCACGCCGCCCGCGGTGGACCCACGGGAGGAGACGAATGTTGAGCCGCCGAGCCGGAGCGGACGGGATCCACCCAGACCCCGGCCGGCCACGACGGCCCGACGGCGAGGCCGGCAACGTCGTGCTGACCACGGTCGTGTTGATGGTGGTCACCCTGCTCACGATCGCGATGTTCGTCGGCGCCCGGCGCAGCGTGATCCAGGGCCGGCTCGACACGGCCGCCGGCCGGGCGGAAGCGGGAGCCGAGCTGGCCGTCAACGAGGCGTTCGCCAGGATCGACGCCGGCCTGACCGAGCGCTTCGTCGGCAGCGGCACGGTGGCCGAAACGGCCTACAGCTACACCGCCGAACCGGTCAGCGCGTCCACCTGGGTCGTACGGGGCGAAGCCGCCTCGGGCGCCATCGCCCGGGCGACCGAGGCCACCGTGAGCCGCGCTGAGCGCTCGCCCTACACGGTCTTCATCGTCAACGAGTTCCTGTCGGCCAACAACCGGGGCACGGTGGCGGGCAGGGTGGGGACCAACGGCACGATCGAGGTGTTCGGTCGTCCGCCGGGCGCGGTCCAGGAGCTGTACCGGCCGGACGGCAACTGCCGGCGATGCAGGGACGCCGTGGTGCTCGACGGTCCCCGCGAGGTCCCGCCGGTCGTCACCCCGACCAGCGGTTTCACGCCGTGCCCGGCGGACGGCCGGTTCGTCGGCACGGTCGACGGTGGGGCCGGCACCCCGTACCGGTGCGACGACCCCGGCGTTCCGGTCCGCTTCGAGGGAGAGGTCGTGGTGGCGAACCCACCGCTGGTCGTACACGTCGGGCGCGAGGTGCCACTGCAGCTCGACGGGGCTGTCGTCAACCAGAGCGGTCCGGCCTCCGACTTCCGCTTGTTCGTGGCGGGTGAGCCCGGCGACGGCGTCGCTGGGCTCACCGCAGAGGGGGCGAGTGTCCGGGGGGTGCTCTACGGGCCGGGGCGGTCGCTGATCACGACCGAATCCGACTGGACCGGCTCGCTGACGTTGTACCGCCTCGAGGTCACCCGCGCCGGCGAGCTGAGCGTCGCCGAGGACACATCGATCGGGTCGGGGGGCGACACCGGTTGGCGGGTCGTCTCCTACCGCTCGGTTCCCTCGAGCCGGTGACAGCACCGGCGGAGGCCGCGCTCGGTCTGGCGGTCGCGGTGATCCTCGGTGCGACGCTCGGTCGCCTGGCCACCGGACTCGCCGATGCCGATCTCGACCGACAGGGTGCTACGCCGGCCGTCCCGGACCGATCACGGTCGTGGCTCTCGGTCGATGTCACCCAGGTGGTGGCGATCGCTGTGACGTCGGCATTGCTGGCCCGGTTCGGCGCCTCGTGGGTGGCCATCCCGTTCCCGATCGTGGTCGCCGCCGGCGTGGCCACCGCGGTCACCGACCTCCGCAACCATCGGATCCCCAACCGCATCGTGTTCCCCGCGATCATCACCTGCGGCGCCACGATGGTGGTCGCTGCGCTCGTGGCCGATGCCCCGGAGCGCCTGGTGGGGGCGGCGGCCGGAGCCTCGCTGTACAGCGGGATCCTGCTCGTCGTCCACCTCGCAGCGCCACACGGCCTCGGACTGGGCGACGTCAAGCTCGCCGTGCTGCTCGGCGGAGCCATCGGCTGGCTCGGTCCGGTCTCGCTCGCCACCGTGGAGCTCGTGATCTGGGCGGTGATCGGGGCGAGCGGGCTCGGCCTGATGGTCGGGCTGGCCGGCGCGGTCGCCAACCGCCGGGGTCGGCCGGACGGGTTCGCCGGGTCGCTCCGGCGCCGGGCCATCCCGTTCGGCCCGTCCCTGTCGACCGCTGCGCTCGGGGTGGTGCTGGTGGGGGATCGCCTCGTCAGGTGATGACCCGGAACAGCTCCTCGATCGTCGTCAACCCCATCGCCACCTTGCGGAGACCGTCGGTCCGGAGCGTCTCCATACCCAGCTCGATCGCCACCCGCTCCACGTCTTCGGCCCGGGCCTGACCGAGGATCAGCTCGGCCACCTCCTCGGTGACCGGCATCACCTCGTGGATCGCGAACCGGCCCCGGTAGCCGCTGTGGCCGCACGACTGGCAACCGACCGCCTGGTGGGCCGAGATCGTGTCATGCTGGCGCAGGTCGGCCGGCAGGGCGGCCAGCGTGGCGTCGTCGAGGCCGAGCTGGTCGAGCGGGACCTCCCGGGCAAGGCTGCACCGATCGCACAGTTGACGGGCGAGCCGCTGGGCGAGGACGGCCGTGACCGACGAGGCCACCAGGAACGGCTCGACCCCCATCTCGATCAGCCGCATCGGGGTCGACGCGCAGTTGTTGGTGTGGAGGGTGCTGAGCACGAGGTGCCCGGTCAACGACGCCTCCACGGCGATGGTGGCGGTCTCGCCGTCGCGGATCTCGCCCACCAGCATGATGTCGGGGTCGGCCCGCAGGAACGAGCGCAGCGCCCGGGCGAACGTCATGCCGGACCGCTGGTTGACCTGCACCTGCTTGACCCCGTCGATCCGGTACTCGACAGGGTCCTCGATCGTGATGATGTTCCTCGTCGAGTCCATCAACTCCTCGAGGGTGGCGTACAGCGTGGTCGACTTGCCGGATCCGGTCGGCCCGGTGACCAGGATCGCGCCCCACGGCTGCTGGTAGGCCTCCCGGTACCGGTCGAGCTGCCGGGGGAGGAAGCCGAGCCCGCCGATGCCGACGCTCTGCTGACCGCTGCGCAGCACCCGGAGCACCACCGCCTCGCCGTGGATCGTGGGCAGCGTCACGACCCGGATGTCGTGCTGCTCGTCGTTGGCGGTCACCGTCAGGCGCCCGTCCTGGGGAACCCGGCGCTCGGCGATGTCGATGTCGGCCATGACCTTGATCCTGCTGACGATCCCGGCCTGCAGCGATCGGGGTGGCGACATGGCCTCGTGGAGCACCCCGTCGACCCGGAACCGGATCCGCAGGTCGTTCGAGGTCGGTTCGACGTGGATGTCGGACGCCCGCTCCTGGATCGCCTTGGCCAGGAGCAGGTCCACGAAACGGACGATGGGGGCCTTGTCGCCATCCTCGTCGATCTGGACCCCGGCGCCGGTGGCCGGCTGGGGACCGGCCAATTCGCTGCTCTCGACCACCGCGGCCTGGATCGTCTCTTGCACCCGCGAGTCGCTGTGGCCGAGGCCACCCACGATCGACAGGATCTGGGCCCCTTCGGCCATCACCGCTTCGACCTGCCGGCCCACTCGGGCCCGGATGTCGTCGAGCGCCAGCACGTCGACCGGGTTGGCCATGGCCACCACGACCTTCTGGCCCTCGCGCCAGACGGGGATCGCCCGGTGGCGGCGGGCGAGGTTCTGGGGAATGAGCTGGGCGACCTCGGGATCGATCCGGTGGTCGTCGAGGTCGACGAAGGGGAGATCGAACTGCACGGCCAGGGCCCTGACGAGGTCCCGTGGTGTCACGTAGCCCGACTTGAGGAGCACGTCGCCCAGGCGCGAGCCGCTGGCCCGTTGCTCGTCGAGCGCTGCGGCGATCTGGCCCTCGGTCACGAGCTCGAGCTCGACCAGGATCTCGCCGATACGCCGTCGGGTGGCCACCGTCGTCTGACCCATGGTCGTCCCATCGGTGCGGGCCGCCGTCCCATGAGCAGCTGGGGACCATGGTCGGGGATGGTGGGGACGGGGCGGGCCTCACGGGCGGCCGCGCTCGACCGATGGGCTCGTGGTGGACTCCTCTCTCGACGACGGGTGGCAGACCCTCGATGACGACGGCCGCGACTTCCTGGCCCAGGCCCTGTCCGAGATCGACGATGGTGCGACGGACAGCCCCGGACGGTCAGCGATCGAGGCGGTCGGGGTCGACGGTCGTTTCGCCGAGCTCCTCCAGCTCGCGGTCGCCTCGGGCGCGTCCGACCTGCACCTCAGCGCCGGCCTCGCCCCCCACCTCCGGATCGACGGTGCCCTCGCCCCGCTCGACGGTCACCCACCGCTGAGCGCAGCGGACCTGGCGAGCCTGATCGGTGCAGTGCTCGACCCCGAGCAACGGCGAGAGCTCGACAGCACCGGCGATCTCGACCTCGGCCTCACGATCGCCGAGTCCGGTGAGCCCGGCGGCGGTGGATCCGGTGGGCCGGATCGGACCCGGCGGTTCCGGGCCAGTGTGTTCCGCCACTCGGGGGCCTTGGCGGCCGCCGTCCGGGTGGTCCCCGATTCGATCCCGAGCCTCGACAGCCTCGGCCTGCCGGCGGTGGCCGCCGCGATGGCCAAGCTGCCGAGCGGTCTCGTGCTGGTCACCGGTCCGACCGGTTCGGGCAAGTCGACCACCTTGGCCGCGATGGTCGAGACCGTGAATCGGGAACGGGCCGCCCACATCGTCACCATCGAGGACCCGATCGAGTACCGGTACACGTCGTCCCGCTCGATCATCCAGCAACGGGAGATCGGGGCCGACACGCAGTCGTTCGCCGGCGCACTGCGTCGGGCGCTCCGCCAGGACCCCGACGTCATCCTGATCGGCGAGCTGCGGGACCTGGAGACGATACGGATCGCGCTCACCGCCGCCGAGACCGGACACCTCGTGTTCGCGACGCTCCACAGCGCCGACACCAGCAGCGCCGTCACCCGGATCATCGACGTGTTCCCCGCCGAGCAGCAGGCCCAGATCAGGGCACAGCTCGCGCTCTCGCTGCAGGGCTGTATCAGCCAACGGCTCCTGCCGTCGGTCGAGGGCGGTCTGTTGCCGGCGACCGAGGTGATGGTGGCGACCGCTGCGGTTCGCAGCCTCATCCGCGACTCCAAGCTCCATCAGCTCCAGTCGATGCTGGAGACCGGGGCGGACGTCGGCATGTACTCCTTCGACCAGTCGTTGGCCTCCCTCGTCCGTCACCGACGGTTGGCGCTCTCCGTGGCGAGGGGCGCAGCCCACAACGTGGCCAATCTCGAGACGCTGGTCGGTTCGTGACCGCCGTCGCCACCGACGAGGGATCGGCCGCGGGCCGTCCGAAGGGTCGACGACCCATCGGCGAGCGGGACGGGCGCAACCGTGACGGGCGCAGCTCCAGCGACGACCGCCGCACCTACCGCTACCGGGCGATCGACGGTGAGGCCGGTCTTCGCGACGGCGAACTGCGGGCAACCAGTGAAGCAGAGGCCCTGGCCCGCCTCCGACAACTCGGGCTGCGGCCGGTCTCGGTCCGGGCCCGGCGTGGCCTCGCGCTCGATCAGGACTACTCGCTGCCGGGGATCGGCCCCCGGGTCAAGGCCCGGGAGCTCGCAGTTCTGACCCGGCAGCTCGCCACGATGATGAGCGCTGGCATACCACTGCTCCGAAGCCTCGAGGTGCTCCGGCGTCAATCGCAGAACAGCCTCCTGACGAGCACAATCGAACAGATCGAGCTCGACATCGAGAGCGGCGAGTCGCTGAGCCAGGCGATCCAGCGGCACCCGAAGGTGTTCGATCACCTCTACGTGTCGATGGTGCGGGCCGGCGAGGCGGCCGGTGCCCTCGACACCGTCCTCGACCAGCTCGCGACCACCCTGGAGCGGGCAGCGGCCATGAGGCAGAAGATCCGATCGGCCATGTCCTATCCGGTTGTGGTCTCGGTGATGGTGGTGGCGGTGGTCGTGGCGATGCTGGTCTTCGTCGTCCCCACGTTCGCCTCCATCTACGACGATCTCGGCGGCACCCTGCCGTTGCCCACCCGCGTGCTCGTCGCCACGTCCGGTCTGCTCACCGGCCAACTGCCGCTCGTCGTGATGGTGGCGCTCACCGCCGGGTTCGGATTCCGACGATGGTCGAAGTCGTCGGGCGGTCGCTACCGGCTCGACGGGCTCAAGCTCGCAGCACCGATCGTCGGCCCGCTGGCCCGGAAGAGCGCGCTCGGCCGGTTCGGCCGCACGATGGCGGTCCTCACCCGGGCCGGGGTTCCCGTGCTGGAGACCCTCCGCATCACCTCCGAGACGGTCGGCAACGCAGTGCTGGCCAGGGCCATCGACACCACCCGCGACGCGGTCGGCCGGGGCGAGCCGATGGCGGAGCAGCTCGAGCGCAGCGGCGAGTTCCCGGCGCTGGTCGTCCAACTGGTGTCGGTGGGGGAGGAGAGCGGCGCACTGGATCAGATGTTCGAGATCATCGGAACGTCGTTCGAGGAGGAGACCGAGACCGCTGTCGCCGGGTTCGCCGCGCTGATCGAGCCGGTGATGATGGCCGTGATCGGGGTGGTCGTCGGCGGGATCGTCGTGGCGCTCTACCTGCCGATGTTCCGCATCATCGACCTGGTCCAGTAGGGCGGGGGCCGCTCAAGTCGTCCGGTGGCCCGCCGATAGGAAATCCGACCGACGCAGCCCAGCCTTCGAAGGACCAACGATGCACACAAGCGGCGAGGCCGGCCGAACCGACGCAGCCACCGACGACGTCGAGCCCGGCGAGGAGCCACGAGACGCCGAGGCCGGGTTCACCCTCATCGAGGTCATGGTGGTGGTGCTGATCATCGGCATCCTGCTGGCGATCGGCATACCGACCTTCATCGGCGCTCGGACCGCTGCCCAGGACCGTGCCGCGCAGTCGAGCCTACGGATCGCCCAGACCGCGGCGATGGTCGTGTACGTCGACGAGGACGACTTCGCGCCCATCGACCCGACGCTCATGGCCGCCGCCGAACCGGGAATGACGTGGTTGGCCTCCAACGCCGCCTCCGACAGCAGCACCCGTGTGTCGGTCGCCAGCAACGCGACGGGCACCGAGTGGGGAGCGGCCGCCATGTCCGACTCCAACACGTGCTTCTACATCAGGCTCCGGGAGACCGGCTCGACCCTGTACGGCGAATCGGACTCCGCCACCTGCACCGGCGAGTCGGCCCTCACCCGAGCCACCCGCGCCGACTGGTAGGACCGTAGCGACTCCCGCCGAGCACTCGGCTCGCGGGAACGGTGTCACAAATCCTCCACCTGTCTCGTCAGCCTTGACGATCGACGATGCAGGAGGAGACCTGATGACATCGACCATCTTCTTCACCGGCGGCACCGGCGTGATCGGCCGCCACGCGATTCCCGGCCTGATCGGCGCCGGTCACCGGGTGACGGCGATCGCTCGCCATCCGGATGACCGCCGTTGGCTGCAACGGCTGGGAGGGCGGCCGGTCGAGGTCGACCTGTTCGACCGCGACGCCGTATCGGCCGCCGTCGACGGGCACGACGTCGTGGTCCATATGGCGACCTCGATCCCACCGCAGGATCAGATGACCAGGCGCACCGCCTGGTCGACGAACGACCGGCTCCGGTCCGAGGCCACCGCGAACCTCGTCGATGCGGCGGTCGCCCACGGCGTGGCGGCCTTCGTCCAGCAGTCGATCACGCTCGTGTACGCCGATGGTGGCGACCGATGGCTCGACGAGGACTCGCCGGTCGACCCGGTGTGGGGTGTGCTCGACTCGGCGCTCACCGCCGAGGACCATGTCGCCCGCTTCGCCAGCAACGGGGGCCGGGGCATCTCCCTGCGGTTCTCGAGCCTCTACGGGCCGGGGCGAGCATCCCGCGAATACGCGGCTGCCGTGGCCGCCCGCAAGCTGCCGATCATCGGCTCCGGCGCCAACTACGGGTCGCACCTGCACGTCGCCGACGCCGGCTCGGCGGTCGTCGCCGCCATCGGCGCGTCCACCGGTGTCTACAACGTCACCGACGACACGCCGGTCACCAGGCGGGCCGAGCTGGACGCCTTGGCCGACGTGCTCGGGGTCAAGCGCCCCAGGTCGCTGCCACGTTGGCTGGCGAGGGTCGTCGTCGGCGGTGCTGCCAACCTGCTGTCGGTGTCGCATCGGGTGTCGAACGAGCGGTTCAGGGCCGCCACCGGGTGGACGCCGGCGTTCGGCTCGGTGATCGACGGCTGGCGTGATGTCGTGCCGTCACCAGCCGCCAGCGGCCGAGCCTGAGAGACTGGACCATGACCCGGAACGCGGGACAGCCCGGACGGGCGGTGCCCGATGGCGGACAGCGGAACACCGGCCGACCCGACGACCTCGACGTCACGGTGTTCGAGCGCCACCGGCGACGCCTCTTCGGTATCGCGTACGGGATGCTGGGATCGGTGGCCGATGCCGAGGACGTCGTGCAGGACGCCTACCTCCGGTGGATGGGGACCGATACGTCCCGCATCGATGCTCCGGCCGCCTACCTCACGACCGTGACCACCAGGATCGCCGTCGACCGGCTCCGATCCGCACACAACCGGCGCGAGCGATACGTGGGTCCGTGGCTCCCCGAGCCGCTCATCGGCTCCTACGACCGTGATCCCGCTGACGCGGTGGCCGAAGCCGACCAACTGTCACTTGCGCTGCTCATGGCGCTCGAGCGGCTCACCCCGACCGAGCGGGCCGTGCTCGTTCTCCGCGAGGTGTTCGACCTCGACTACGCCGAGATCGCAGACGTCGTGGACAAGAGCCCGGCGAACTGCCGCCAGATCGCCGCCCGCGCCCGCAGTCACGTCGGCGATCCGAGCCGCGGCAACCCGCCAGACCCGGCCGTCGAGTCACGACTCCTGGCCGAGTACACGAACGCCATCACCACCGGCGACGTCGATGCACTGGCCGCGACCTTCGCCGCCGACGTGGTGCTGTGGGCCGACGGCGGGGGCCGGGTGCGAGCGGCCCGCCACCCCCTGCACGGCGCCGAGCGGGTCGCCCGTCACCTCGTCGGGGTCAGCGGTCAGACCCCACCGAACACGTCGGTCAGAGTGGTGCGGGCCAACGGCGAACCCGGTCTCCTCGGTCTCGTCGAGGGCCGACCGATCGGCCTGGTCACGTTCGACATCGGGGACGATCTGATCGTGGGTGTCCACGCCCTCCTCAACCCGGACAAGCTGGCGAACGCCGTAGGGGAACCAGCTTCCGAGTGAGGCGCTCCGTGTGCCCTGAGCCGTCGGTCGGTCGTCGTCAGCGCTCGGATGCCTGCCCGTGGACCGGGTCAGATGCGCTCGACCGTCACCTGTCGAGCGTCGGCAGACAGCGCTCCCAGGTCCGCCTCGTCGCCGGTGAGTACCGTGCCGCCGGGCTCGGCCAACGCAACGACGATGGCATCGACAGCCGAACCGCGTCCGGCTCGTCGTCGCAGTTCGGCCGCCCGACGGGCAACGGCGTCCGTCACGGCGGGTTCAACGATGCAAGTCTTCAGGAACCGGTTGACGTTGGCGTCTCGGCCAGGGTGGCCTTGAAGCGACTCGACCAGAACGACGGTTGGCACGAGGGGCGGCCAGAGCTCGACTGCGACCAAGCTCTGGATGAGCGCGAGCGTCTGGCGGTTCCGGGCAGCCAGCTTCGTGACGCCACCGCTGTCGAGGACGAGCATCCTCAGACTGCATGATCGAGCCGACGATCCCTGACCCGCCGGACTATTGCCTCGGCGCGGGTCCGCTGACGAGCAGCGGGCTCGCCAACCTCGGCTTCGAGTTCGGCGAGGTACTGCTCGGTCGCGTCAAGAGCTTGTCGGCGCTCGACCTCGGCCCGTACTGCCACTTGAAGCAGTTCCGAGGCCGGCAGGTCGCGCTGCTTGAGCTCGTTGTAGAGCTCGTCGGGGAGATATACCTGCACACGTGGCATACGCCTAAGTATACGCCTGTCGAGTATCGAGGCAACTACCGAGCCCGCTCCTGCACGACCGCCGTTGACAATGCTCAGCACGGACGAGCGAGCCCGACAGTGGGCTCGCCAGCCAGCACGCATCCCCGGCGTGGGGCACGTCAGAGGCACGAATCTCGGTATCGACCGGTGTGTTCGGCCGATCGCGTCACGTTTCCGCTGGTGGACGGTGGAGCGGGCGATGGGAATCGAACCCACATCATCAGCTTGGAAGGCTGAGGTTCTAGCCGTTGAACTACGCCCGCAGGTCGTTGCGGGAGCCAAGGGTAGCGGCTCGGTCCGGTCGGATGAGCCGATTTGGGTGGGTCGAAGTTTGGACCGGCCGGGGAGCAGCGGGTATCGAAGAGGCGATGCACGCTGAGCCCGAGACCCCCCGAGGCCCTGCCCGCCACCACGACGGCGCAACCCCCGAACGATTGATGGGCCCCGGCCACGGAGCCGGCGACATCCTGGAGGCTCACGAGTGGGTCGTGGTCGCCGAGCGTGACGGTTTTCTCCGGCTCGACGTGCACCTGCCCGAAGGGCTCCGCAATCCGAAGGGGCAGCTGTTCGGCGGCTTCACCGCCACCTACGTCGACCTGGCCGCCCTCTACGCCACCCGGGCCGGGCCGAGTCGGCTGGATCCCGCAGCCGACCACGAGTTCAAATCGACGATCAACATGCGGCTCGACTACTTCGAGCCGATCGTCGGCCCGCGGTTCGTGATCGAAGCCGAGGTGGAGCACCGCCGGGGCAAGAACTGGTTGGCGGTGGTGAAGATGTACCAGGACGACGTCCTCGCCGCCTACGCCCTCACCACGCTGCGCAGCACCGGACCGATACCCACCTGACCCCGGCGGCACCGCCCCCGGCCCCGTTGTCGCTCGGCGGTAGCGTGAGATCCGTGGAGGTCCGACCAGCGTTGCCGAGCCGCGCCGGCCCAGCCCCGATCTTCGTTCCGGACGCCACCTACGGCGCCGTCCGGGGCGTCGGCGGCGACGAGCTGTCGGCCGTCGGGGTGCGGATGCTCATGGTCAACTCGTTCCACATGATCCGCTCCCCAGGGGTTACGAGGGTCAGTGCCCTCGGCGGCCTGGCGGCCATGATGGGGTGGCCCGGCCTCGTCATGACCGATTCCGGCGGCTTCCAGGCCTACTCGATGATCAAGGAGAACGCCCGGTTCGGCACGATCACCAAGGACGGCCTGACCCTCCGTTTCGACGGGGGACGGCGAACGAAGCTGACCCCCGAGCGCGCCATCATCAACCAGCGCCGCCTCGGGGCCGACGTGTTGTTCTGCCTCGACGACTGCACCCACCCCGACGAGGCGGCCAACGACCAGGTCACCGCGGTGGAACGCACGATTGCCTGGGCGAGGCGGTGCAAGGCGGAGTTCGAGCGGACCGCCGGCGCGAGCACGGTCGACAACTCGGGCCACAGCTCGGGCGACGCCGGATCGGCGGGGGAGCGGCCACGGTTGTTCGCCGTGGTGCAGGGGGGCAACGACGAAGCGCTTCGCCGACGGTGCGCCGAGGAACTCCTCGAGATCGGCTTCGACGGCTACGGGTTCGGCGGCTGGCCGCTCGATGCCGACGGCAACCTCCTCTATGACAGCTTCGCCCTCCTCCGCGACCTCATCCCCGCCGAGTTCCCCCTTCACGCACTCGGGCTCGGTCATCCCGAGTCGATCGCCCGGTGCTTCCCTCTCGGCTACCACACGTTCGACAGCTCGCTACCCACCCGCGACGCCCGTCGAGGTCGGCTCTACCGGTTCCGTCACGGCACACCGTCGCTCGACGACCGCTGGTTCGAGACCGTCTACCTGCGCGACGAGATCCACCTCCGTGACCGGGAGCCGATCTCGCCGTGCTGCCCGTGCGTCACCTGCACCCACTACTCGCTCGGCTACCTCAACCATCTCCTCCAGCGCGACGAGCCCCTCTACCCCCGGCTGGCCACGCTGCACAACCTGGCGTTCATGTCCCAGCTCACCACCCTGCTCGCCGAGCGAACGTCGGGTGCGGCCACGTGACCCGGACAGCATGAGCCAGCCCGCCAACGCCGAGCGGGTCGCCCGCCTGCAGGCCGACCTCCAGCAGGCACCGAAGGCCCGCCACGTCTTCCCGCCGTTCCTGGCCGGGCTGTTCATGGAGGAGATCCGACGTCGTGGCGGCACCGACCGGGAGATCGTGAAGCGGGTGAAGCGGTCGCTGCACCAGGTAGGCGGTGCCTACCTCACGCCGCCGCCCCGCTACGAGCGGTTGCTTGCTCGCCTCACAGACGCATCGGTGGGGCCGGAACGCCACGAGGTCGCTCGCGGCATCGTGACGAGCCACGCGTCGATGCGGGAGCGGGCGGCCCACCTCGACGACTTCCACGCCGCCCTGTTCGACGGCATCGGGCACCGCGACGGCGGTTGGACCGTGCTCGATCTGGCCTGTGGTCTGAACCCGCTCGTCCGGTCGCTCATCCCGGTCGACGTCGGCCGCTACCTCGCGTGCGACGTCTACCTCGACATGCTGGACTTCGTGGCCGAGGCCTCATCGATGCTGGGTCATCCCGTCGAGACGTTCCCCTGGGACCTCACCGCCGGACTGCCCGACCACCGAGCCGACATCGTGCTGCTGCTGAAGACGCTCCCGTGCCTCGACCAGCTCGATCCGGCGGCCGGGCCACGGCTGCTGGCGGCCGCCGCCACCCGCTGCACCCACCTGCTCATCAGCTATCCCGTCCAGAGTCTCGGCGGCGCCGACCGGGGCATGCGCGACCACTACGCTTCCACGTTCCACTCGCTGGTCGACCGGTCACGACCCACGATGGAGGCGGAGGTCACGGTGACCGACCTGGATCTGCCCGCCGAGCTCGGCTACCGCCTGACGTTCTCGTCGTGACCGGCCGAGGTCGGCTCGACGTCGGTGTCGATGACCACCGTCACCTCCCCCCGAGGAGCCTCGGCGAACACCTGTGACAGCTCGGCCAGCGAACCGGTGACGACGTCCTCGAACCGCTTTGTCAGCTCCACGCACACCGCAGCGTCGAGATCGCCGAGCACCTCGAGGGCATCGGCGAGCAGCGCCGGGAGTCGGTGGGGCGACTCGAGGGCGATCACCGTGCACCGGTGAGAGCCGACCTCGGCCAGCCACTTTCGTCGGCGCCCCGGCTTGCGAGGGGGGAACCCGGCGAACAGGAACCGGTCGGGCGGCAGTCCCGAGGCCACCAACGCGGTGGGAACAGCGCTCGCTCCCGGCAGAACGGTCACGGGGAAGCCGGCCTCCCTGACCGCGGCGACCACCCGGAAGCCAGGGTCGTTCACGAGGGGCATCCCCCCGTCGGAACAGAGCGCCACCCGGTTTCCCTCCGCCAGGAGGTTCACGATCCCGGGTGCGCTGTTCCGCTCGTTGTGGTCGTGGCACGCGATGAGGCGCTTCCCGCCGATCCCGAAATGGGTGAGGAGCTTGCGGGTGTGGCGGGTGTCCTCGCAGGCGATCACCTCGACCGCCCGCAGCACGTCGAGCGCCCGGATGGTGATGTCGCCGAGGTTGCCGATCGGCGTCGGCACCACATAGAGCGTCGGATCGGCAGCTAGCTCGTCGCGATCAGGTAGAGCCGCTCGGTCTCCCATTCCTGCACACGGTAGTGGTAGCCGGCCTCACCCAGTTGCGTCTCCAGCCCTTGGGCGATCGCTGCGAACTTCGGCTTCGAACGGCTGCCGAACCCGGCGACGGGCACGCTCGCTGCGATCCACCTCGCCGGGATGGCCCGTATCGCCTCCCATCCGGTGCCCGCGTGCTGCGCCTCGAGGCAGTGGTAGGTCATGAGCAGGAACGCGAGGTCGGCCGGTCGCCCGAGCGGGCCGTCGAGCGGCTCGGTCAGGATGTCGCCGTGCACCGCCCGCCCCGCTCCCTCCGCTCGCAGGTACCGGTCGGCGACCTCGGCGAGGCGACGGTTGTTGTCGAACGCCACGTAGGACACACGTGACGGCAGGTCCATCCATCGGAGCTCGAAGGGATGCAGCGCCGAGGCCAGGTCGAGTATCGACTGCGGCCGACCGGTGACCGAGAACATCTCCCGGTAGTAGCCGTCGTCGAGGAGGGGGAACCGCTCCCGGGACGTTGCGTGGCGGGCGAGGACATCGGCGCACCGGGCCCGGATCTCGGGGTCAGGCTCGCCCGCCTCGACCGCGGCGACGACGTCGACCGCGGTGCCGCCGAGCCCGTCGAAGTGGTAGCCGGCGAGCACGTGGTGGAGCTCGCGCCGTGCCCGCTTGGCCAGTCCGGTCACGGTGGAACGGCCGCGGCGGCGGACGACCCGCTCGATGGTCGCCGGGGCGAGGTCGCGGTACTTCGGGCTCGTCGCGATCGACTGGATCGTCGAATCGACCACGTCATCGGTCGTGCGCTCCCCCCGAGGCATCGCATCCGACGGTAGTCGCCCCTTGGAGGCTGCGCCCGGTGGCGCCCACGCGTGGCCCATCGGTGCAGCACCGACGTCGGCGAGGCGGGGAGGCCGGGTTCGAGATGACATGAGTAACCCCAGGCCCCATCTTCCCGGCTGTACGGCCGGTCCGGTGTGACCTGGGGTTACTCGTTTCCTCTCCGGTGGGATGCGGAGGTGCGACCTCCCAACCCGTGCGGCATCGCCGGATGCGCAGTCTACCCCGTGGTCGACCGCCGCGGTTGCAAAGGCTGTTCGTGGCGCGATTCGCACCGATCCGGGTGATTCGCTGCTCAGCCCGCGGTGAGACGCAGGATCCTGCCGGTTCCGAACTCGGTGACGTACACCGCATCACCTGAGGTGACGAGATGCTGGGGCCTCTCGACGTCGGTCACGAGGTCGGTCCAGGCTGTCGGGTCTGCCTCCGTCGCTTGCGCCTCGTCGTCGTCGGTGCGTCCGATCGGGACGCGCACGATGCGATCCTCGTTCCAGAGCGCGACCAGCAGCGTCGCCGGCTCGAACGGCGACACGGCGACCGACGTGGGCGTGGCCCCTGGGGCGAAGACCGCCGCCGACCCCGGCGCTTCGGCGCAGGTTTCGGGGTCGCCGCCGAACTCCCGCACGGGGCGGTTGTCGCCCACGCATCGGGGCCAGCCGTGATCGGCGCCCAGCCGAACGGCGACCAACTCGTCGGCACCGGGTTGACCGTCGAAGCTGCCGTCGGTCATCTCCGTGGTCCACAGCACGCCGTCGTCGTCGAAGACGTGGGCGTAGGCGTGCTTGAAGCCCGACGCGAGCTCGACCGGCGAGCCGGGTCGCACCGCCGGGTCCACGGTGAAGAGGCGACCCGAGCCGTCGACGACCGCGTCGCCACGCTTCGAGCCCGAGGTGTCGAAAAGGATCGATCCGTCGGGCGTGACGGTGAGCGTCCCTTCGGACCGCCCGTTGCTCGGCAGGTCGTCGGCCACCACCTCGACCTCCACCTCCCCTTCCACATCGACTGCCGCTGCCCCTTCGGTCCCGTCCGGGTTGATGTCGGGCAACGGGCTCCGGGTCAACCGGTCGCGCTCCATCACCCACAACTCGCCGTCGAGCACCGCAACACCGGTCGGCTTGTCGAGACCGTCGCGCAGGACGGTGGTGTCGCCCGACCGTGCGTCGATGCTGACGATCTGGCCGCGTCGATCGTTCTCGCCGCCGTTGATCGCGGCGACGATGAACGTCCCGTCGTCGAGGACCACGAACTGCGTCGGACCGACGAGCCCGTCGTGCACGATCTCCGCCGTCACCGCCGGTCCAGAGTCGGCGGCGACGGCGGCTCGTTCCGGGTCCGACGGGGCGACAGCGGAATCGCTGCAGCCCGACCCGGCGATCGTCAGCGCCAGAACGGCCATGATCGCGCCCACCATCGTCATCACCGTCGATGACGGCGGGGTGGCGGGCGGCACTTCGGGACGGGTCACCACGCCAGTGTGCCCCCGCACCCGTTCGGGACCGTCGACTCTGGACGCCGCCGGCCGCGTCGTCGAGACTCGGAGGCCATGAGCGCTCCTGACTATGTGCAACACGCTGGCCTCGTCGCGTGGGTCGATGAGATGGTGGCCCTGTGCGGGCCGTCCGAGGTCCACTGGTGCGACGGCTCCGACGAGGAGTACGACCGGCTCTGCAACGAGCTCGTCGACGCCGGAACGTTCATCCGGCTCGCCGACGAGAAGCGCCCCAACAGCTTCCTCGCCCGATCGGATCCCAGCGACGTCGCACGGGTCGAGGATCGCACCTTCATCTGCTCCCGCAGTGCCGACGACGCCGGCCCCACCAACAACTGGATGGACCCCGGCGAGATGAAGGACATCCTCGCCGGCCTCTTCGACGGTTGCATGGCCGGCCGCACGATGTACGTCATCCCGTTCAGCATGGGTCCCCTCGGCTCCGACATCGCCCAGATCGGGGTGGAGATCACCGACTCCGCCTACGTGGCGGTGAACATGAAGATCATGACCCGCATGGGCCGGGGGGCCGTCGACGTTCTCGGGACCGACGGCGAGTTCGTGCCCTGCATGCACACGGTCGGCGCGCCACTGGCCGACGGCGAGGACGACGTCGCGTGGCCGTGCAACCCCGACGTGAAGTACATCGTGCACTTCCCGGAGGAGCGGTCGATCTGGAGCTACGGCAGCGGCTACGGCGGCAATGCGCTGCTGGGCAAGAAGTGCCTCGCGCTGCGGATCGCGTCGACCATGGCCCGCGACGACGGCTGGCTCGCCGAGCACATGCTCATCATGGGGGTCACCGACCCCGGCGGTGAGAAGACCTTCGTCGCCGCCGCGTTCCCCAGCGCCTGCGGCAAGACGAACTTCGCGATGCTCGTTCCCCCCAAGGCGTTCGACGAGGAGGGGTGGAAGGTCACCACCGTCGGCGACGACATCGCCTGGATCAAACCGTCACCCGACGACGGCAAGCTCTACGCCATCAACCCCGAGGCCGGCTACTTCGGGGTCGCTCCCGGCACGTCGCTCGACACGAACCCGTCGGCGATGGCATCCGTCCGGGCCAACACCATCTTCACCAACGTGGCCCTCACCGACGACGGCGACGTGTGGTGGGAGGGGATGGACGGCGACCCGCCGGCCCATGCGATCGACTGGCAGGGCAACGACTGGACGCCCGACGACGACCGACCGGCCGCCCACCCCAACGCCCGCTTCACCGCGCCCGCCGACCAGAACCCGGCGCTCGATCCCGACTGGGACGACCCCAAGGGCGTACCGATCAGCGCGTTCATCTTCGGCGGCCGCCGATCGGGAACGATCCCGCTAGTGGTGCAGAGCTTCAACTGGGCCTACGGCGTGTTCATGGCGGCCACGATGGGCTCGGAGACCACCGCCGCCGCGTTCGGCCAGCAGGGCGTGGTCCGCCGCGATCCCTTCGCGATGCTGCCCTTCGCCGGCTACCACATGGGCGACTACGTGAATCACTGGTTGTCGTTCGGCCGCAACATCCACAACCCGCCCCGCATCTTCCAGGTCAACTGGTTCCGTCGCGACGACGACGGTCGGTTCGTCTGGCCCGGATTCGGGGAGAACATGCGGATCCTGCAGTGGATCGTCGACCGGTCGCGGGGCCGGGCGGTCGGCGTCGAGAGCCCGCTCGGGTGGATGCCCCGCTATCAGGACCTTAACTGGAAGGGCCTCGAGGACTTCACCGAGGAGCAGTTCCTCGACTGCCTGTCGGTCAACCGGGCCGACTGGAACGTCGAGCTGCTCCAGATCGAGGAGCTGTTCATGCGCCTCCACACCCGGCTGCCGTCGGAGATGGTGGCGATCCGCTCGCTCGTCGCCGGCGCCCTCTGGCGCTCGCCCGACCACTGGGAGATGAACCCCGACCCCACCTGACCGCCGCCCCACGCCATCGTTCTGGCGGACGCAGCTCCCGCCCACTGAGGTTCTGGCGGACGTGGCTCCCGCCCACTGAGGTTCTGGCGGACGTGGCTCCCGCCCACTGAGGTTCTGGCGGACCGAGCTACCGCATGTGGGAGTGGGGTCCGCCAGAACGATGGCCTGGGGTTCTGGCGGACGGAGCTACCGCATGTGGGAGTGGGGTCCGCCAGAACGCTCGATGGTGGGAGTGGGGTCCGCCAGAACGATGGCCTGGGGTTCTGGCGGACGGAGCTACCGCATGTGGGAGTGGGGTCCGCCAGAACGCTCGATGGTGGGAGTGGGGTCCGCCAGAACGGGGGGTGGGTGGGAGCTGCGTCCGCCGGAAGCTATGGCGGGTCGGGTGCTGGTTCGCGGGGGAGGCCGAGCACCCGCTCGGCGAGGTGGTTCCGCTGGATCTCGTCGGTGCCGCCGGCGATCGAGATCGACGGGGAGCTGAGGGCGAAGTACTGGAACGACGCCGAGCGGGCGTCGTCGTCGACGAGGGTGCCGGCGGGACCCTGCACCCGGAGGCCGAGGTCGCGCTGACCGCGGGTGAGTGACGAGACGCGGATCTTCGACATCGGCCCCACCGCCCCCGCCGGCGGCGCGGCCCGGCCCGAGCGCTGGTTCGTGTAGCCCATCAGCCGACGCTGGGCCCACAGATCCGCCTGCTCCTGACGGATCAGCGGGTCGGCCCCGACGCCGGCTTCCGCCACGAGGTCGACCAGGAGCCGTCCCACCCCCCGGCCGCCCGACGCCGCCTTGCGCTGCCCGGTCAGGCGGGCCTGCACGTCGCCGGCCGGGGCGTCGAGGTCGACCGCGCCGAACGGGCCGCCCTCGTGGGCCGCCGGGTTGTAGCTGTTCTTCTCGTGGACCAGGAACGTCCGGGTGACTGTCCAGCCCTCGCCGACCGCCCCCAACCGGTCGCGATCGTCGACGACGGCCCTGTCGATGAACACCTGGTTGAAGCGGGCGTCACCCGTCATCTGCCGCAGCGGGCGGATCTCCACACCGGGCTGGTCACGAGGCAGGAGGAAGAAGGTGAGGCCGCTGTGCTTCGGGCCGTCGCTCGACGTTCTCGCGAGGAGCATGCCGAAGTCGACGACGTCAGCGTTCGATGTCCAGATCTTCGAGCCCGACACGGTCCACTGCTCGCCGTCCCGCTCGGCCGTGGTGTGGGTGTTGGCCAGGTCGGAGCCGGCCTCCGGCTCCGACAGCATCTGACAACACGTCCAGCCTTCGGTGGCCAACCCCCACAGGAACCGCTGCCGCTGGTCGTCGGTGCCGTGCTCGAACAGCATCGGGGCGAGCAGGGTCGGTCCGATCCCCGACGGCGGAGCCAGCGCGCCCACCCGGCGTCGCTCGTCGCGAACGACGCGGGCCAACGGCGTCGACAACCCACGACCCCACCACCGCTCGGGCCACGTCGGGTAGCCCCATCGATGCTCGGCCAGCAGCCGGAACCAGTCGCCGCTGCGCATCGTCGGATCCCAGTTCGCCTCGTACCAGGCCCTTGCAGCTGCACGGATCCGATCCGGGTCGACGGTCGCGGTCGCCATAGCGCCCAGTCTGGTCGCTCGGGCCCCCAGCGGCCATCCGATCCGGGTCGACGGTCGCGGTCGCCATGGCGCCCAGTCTGGCCGCTCGGGCCCCCAGCGGCCATCGGGACGGCCAGCAGGTGGACGGACCGCGGGGGAGCGGGCAAGGTGTTGACATGCCCCGCGCCCTCCGTGAGCAGCAGGTCGAGCAGTACCGGTCCGAGGGTTGGTTGTCACCGGTCGACGTCCTCACCGACGCCGAGGCAGCCGATGCCCGAGCGGAGCTCGAGGCGTTCGAGGCCGAGCACGGCCCGTTCGCTCAGCGAGCGGAGCGGTCGAGGGCGTACCTGCCGTTCACCTGGGTCGACCGGATCATGCGCCACCCCCGGTTGGTCGACGTCGTCGAGGACCTCATCGGGCCCGACATCCTCTGCTGGAACGCGATCTTCTGGATCAAGGAGCCCGGCGCCGGGAGCTACGTCGGTTGGCATCAGGACGTGACCTACTGGGGCCTCGACAACCGGGAGCTGGTGTCGGTCTGGGTCGCGCTCTCGGAAGCTAGCGAGCAGGCGGGGTGCATGCGGGTGCTGCCGGGCAGTCATCGTCTCACGATGGACCACGACGAGACCTACGACCCCGACAACCTCCTCACCCGGGGACAGCACATCGGCGATATCGAGCCCGCCGACACGGTGGCCATGCCGCTCCATCCGGGGCAGGCGTCATTCCACAACGTGGCCACCGCCCACGGGTCGGGACCCAACGGCTCCGGCGACCGGCGGATCGGGTTGTCGCTGCACTACATGCCGCCGCACACCCGCCAGACGCTGGCCGAGTGGGACAGCGCCGCCCTCGTCCGCGGCGAGGACCGGTACGGGCACTTCGACCACGCGCCGCGCCCGACACATGACCTCGACCCCGAGATCATGAGCTACCACGCCCGTTCGGCCGACGCCCTTCGCCGCATCGTCTACGACGGCGCCGACACCTCCCGCACCACGCTGTGACGCCGGGCCCCAGAGGGGGCGACGGTCAGCTCAACGAGTGGCGGCTGAAGAGCTCCCACGACAGCTCGGAGGCGTTGATGTCGGTGTTGGTGATGCCGAGGCCGGCCGCTCGGCTGATGGATGCCGAGAGCGTCGAACCGGGCCACGTGTGCCCGGCGTTGTCGAGCTCGTAGAACACGACTTCGATGTCGTCGGGGCAGCCCTGGTACTCGAACGAGGTGACGTCGGCCGACACCTGCTCCTCGGCGGGTGCCGGGGCGCAGCCGAAGGTCGAGGCGAACTCGGCGAACTCGTCGGGGATCACCGATTCGAACAACTCGATCTGCACGCCGGGGAACAGCGACGAGAACCCACCGCCGTCGTAGGGCACGATCTCGTCGTCGACGCCGTGGAAGCCGACGTAGGGCACCGGCCGGCTCGGCTCGCAGTCGTCGGGGTGGTTGAGCGCGGCGACCGATGCCGCACCGGCGATCCGGTCGGCCAGCTCACACACGAGTCGGGAGCTGAAGTAGCCCCCGTTCGACATCCCCGTCGTGTACACCCGGGCCTCGTCGACGCAGACGGTGGCGATCACCCGGTCGAGAACGGCCTCGGCGAACGCGAGGTCGTCTCGGGTCGGATCGTCGTCGTCGGTCAGTTCCCACGAGTTCGCCGTCTGACCCGGCACGGGCACACCGGTCGGGGCCACCACGAGGAATCCCTCCTCCTCCGCCAGGGCGGGATACTCGGAGAACCCGAGCTGGTCCGGCCCGTTCGAGCCGAGGCCATGCCAGTTCATGACGAGCGGCATGGGCTCGTCGGCCAGGTAGGAGGACGGCACGACCAGCTCGTACACCCGGGTCCGATCCTCGAACTCGAACGACACCGTCGACCGTCCAGTGGCCACCTCGAGCCCGCACCCCGAGCCGGTGGGCTCCGAGCCGGTCTCGCTCCCGGTGCCCGTCTCCGTCGCCGAGCCACCATCGTCGGCTTCGGTGTCGGCATCGGTGGCGCCGGTGCCGTCGCCCGTTCCATTCTCGGCCGACGCATCGCCGGCCGACGCATCGGTGGTCACCGCTTCTTCGGCCGACGTCGCCTCGCCGCCCGTGGCACCTGCCGAGGTCTCGTCGAGTGCGCTGTCGGAGCACGCCGACCCGGCCAGCAGGACGACGACCGCGACCGTCGCCCACCTCGGCAGGGATCGGGTGTCGCTGCGCATCGTCGGAACCCTATCCGAGCCGGTCCATCGAGGTTGCCGGGTGTTACCTTGCAACCCGGTGGGAGCAGCCACGGAACACGTCACGCTGGCCCGGCGGCTCGCCGCCTCGCTCCGGGCCGCCGGGGCCGACACCATGTTCGGCCTGCCCGGTGGCGGACCGAACCTCGATGTGGTGGGGGCCGCTTTGGCCACCGGGATGCGTTTCGTGCTCGCCCACGGCGAGACCGCAGCGGCGATCATGGCCGCCACCTACGGACGGCTCACCGACCAGCCTGCGCCGGTGGTGGTCACCCGCGGCCCCGGCGCCGCGTCGGTGGTCAACGGTGCGGCCCAGGCCACCCTCGACCGGTACCCGCTCGTCGTCATCGCCGACACCGTGCCGTCGGAACAGGCCGGCCGGGTCCCCCACCAGCGCCTCGACCAGCGGGCGCTGTTGGGGCCGACGACGATCAGCTCCGACACCCTGTCCGACGCTACCACCGACGCAACGCTCGACCGGCTGATCCAGCGAGCTGTCGAGTGGCCGGCCGGTGCGATCCATCTCGACTTCGACCCGTCAGCTCCCGCCTCCCCATCGATGCCGAAAGACCCCGGCCAGCCGGCAGCCGCGCCAGCGCCAGCAGGCGTCGTCGCCGAGGCCCGCCGGGCCATCGCCGGCGCTGCCCGCCCGCTGGCGCTGGTGGGGTTCGAGGCGAGCCAGTGGGGTCGAGACCTGACCGACGCCCTCGACCGGTTCGGCTGCCCGGTCCTCACGACCTACCAGGCGATCGGGGCGGTCCCCACCGAAGGATCGTGCAACGCTGGATTGTTCACCAATGGGGCGCTCGAGCGACCTGTCGTGGAGCAGGCCGACCTGCTCATCGCCGTCGGACTCGACGAGGTCGAACCGATCCCCGCCCCGTGGCGCTACGACGCCCCGGTGGTCCGCTTGTCGACCGTGGCCCAGGAGAGCCCCTACCTCCCGACCACGCTCGACGTGATCGCCCCGGTCGGCGAGCTCCTCGACCTGCTCCAGCCCTCGACGACCCACCGATGGCCAGCCGCGGCTGCCGCCGACGCCCTGGCCCGCCAGCGTTCGGCGCTCCGCACGGGCCACACCGGCTTCGGCCCGCTCCAGCTCGTCGACACCGCGATCTCGGCGCTGCCCGATCCGGTCACGACCACCGTGGATGCCGGCGCCCACTTCCTGGCGGTCATGCCCAACTGGCCGGTGCCCGAGCCGCTCCGCCTCCTCATCTCCAACGGGTTGGCCACGATGGGATTCGCTGTTCCCGCCGCGATCGGGGCTGCCCTCGCCCGACCCGGGGAGCCGGTGCTGGCCGTCACGGGCGACGGCGGGCTGTCGATGGTGCTCGCCGAGCTCGAAACCATCGCCCGGCTCGAGCTGCCGATCACCGTGCTCGTGTTCAACGACGCCGCCCTCAGCCTGATCGAGATCAAGCAGCGACCCCACCACGGCGGTCCGGATGCCGTCCGCTACCGGCCGGTCGACTTCGCCGCCATCGCTCGAGGCTCCGGCCTCGCAGCGACGGTCGCGACCGACGACCGCCAGCTCGCCGCCGCCCTCGCCAGCGGATGGGAGCAGCCCCGCCTGATCGACGCTCGGATCGATCCCGCCGACTACCCCCATCTCATCCGGGCCACCCGGGGCTGACCGCCAGCAGCGGGCTCGTGGAACGAACCCGGCGGCAACTGCTAGACCGGGACCCGGTCGTTCGGCGCCCACCCGCGTCGGACCCGCGTGGATACCACCCCAAGCAAGAGTCTGCGATGGAAGGAATGCGCACATGGTCACCGTGGCCCGATTTCTCGACGTGTCCGAAGGTCTGCAACCGAACCAGTTCTCGGTCGGGTCGAAGGACGAGATCGCCAGCATCAGCGAGCTCGACGACACCTACAAGCAGTTGATGGACAAGCCGATCGCCTGCGTGATGGCGGTCATGGGCGGCGACGGTCGCCCCAACCTCACACCGATGTGGTTCGACTACGAGGGCGACAAGGTGCTCATCAACGTGGCCGACCAGCGGCGCAAGACCGGGTGGATCCGAGCCACCCCCGAGGTGACGATCCTGCTGATGAACCCGGAGAACATGTACCACTGGATGAGCCTGAAGGTCACCGTCGAGCGGGAGATCTCCGAGGACGACCCGTCGGAGGGGGCACGGGTGACCGAGCAGCTCAACCGGATCTGGCAGAAGTACATCGGCGAGGGCGACGAGTACGGCCTGCGGGATCCGTCGATCGACGAGCGCCGCACCCTCTTCGAGTGCCGGGTCGACAAGATCGCCACCTTCGGCCAACCGGGTTGAGCCTGGCCGCCCGCCGCCGGTGGGCCGTCCGGCGGGGGAGTCCGTGACGCCGCTGCGGGTCGCCGTCGTCGGCGGCTCCCTCGGCGGCCTCACCGCGGCCTGCCTCCTGCGTGACGCCGGCCACGACGTCACCGTCTTCGAGCGGTCGGGCCACGAGCTCGAGGAGCGCGGCGCCGGAATCGGGTTCCTGGAGATGTCGTCGCGCTACCTCGTGGAGCGGGCCGGGCTCTCCCTCGACGAGGTCAGCATCACCACCGACCACATCCGCTACCTCGGTCGGGACGGCTCGGTGATCCACGACCAGCGCCACCGCTACCGGTTCAGCTCGTGGAACACCGTCTACCGGCGGCTGCTCGCCCACTGGGGTCGTGACCACTACCTGCTGGGCCACGAGATGGTCGGATTCGACCAGGACCGGCACCAGGTCCAGGGCCAGGACAAGGACCAGGGCCAGGACCAGGAACGGCATCGGGACCAGGACCGGGGCGTTGGGCCCGTGGTCGTCGACTTCGGCGACCGACAGGTCGAAGCCGATCTCCTGGTCTGCGCCGACGGTGTCGGCTCGACCGCCCGTCAGCGGCTCCAACCTGACGCCGCCCAGGCCTACGCCGGCTACGTCGCCTGGCGGGGCATGGTCGCCGAGCGGCATCTGCCGGCCGACCTGGCCTCGGCGCTGGGCGACGCCATCACCTACCACGTCTACGCCAACAGCCACATCCTCGCCTACCCGATCCCCGGGCTCGACGGCTCCGTCGACCCCGGCGACCGGCTCGTCAACTTCGTGTGGTACCGCAACTACCTCGCCGGCGGCGATCTCGACGATCTGTTGACCGACCGTCTCGGCGTGCGGCGGGAGCTGTCGGTGCCGCCCGGCCTGGCCGCTGATCACCACCTGGCCGAGTTGCGGGCAACGGCCACAGCCCGGCTACCGCCGGTGCTGGCCGAGCTCGTGGTGAGGACCGCCGAGCCGTTCCTCCAGGTCATCCACGACATCGAGGTCGAGCGGATGGCGTTCGGGCGGGTCTGCCTCCTCGGCGACGCCGCGTTCTCGGTCCGCCCCCACGCGGCGGCCGGCACCGCCAAGGCCGCCGCCGACGGGTGGGCGCTGGCCGAAGCGCTCGACGGGTGCGACGATGTGGTCGCCGCGTTGGCCCGGTGGGAGGAGCGACAACTGGAACTCGGGCGAGCACTGCTCGATCGGACCCGCCGCATCGGGAGCCGGTCACAGCTCCACAACACCTGGGAACCCGGCGACCCCGAGCTGATCTTCGGCCTGGAGGGACCGGGCCGATGAGCCCGGCGGTGGAGCCGACCGAGCTGGACGTGCGGCGGGCGGTCGGACAGGCGATGACCGATGCCGCAACGTCGTTCGTCGACAGCCTCGACGCCGAGCAGCGGCAACGAGCGGTCCTGCCCTTCGCCGACGACGACTCCGACGCTGCCACCGAGCGACGCACCTGGTTCTACACCCCGGCCGACCACGGGGGTCTCCCGCTCTCGGCGATGTCGGCCGCCCAGCACCGCCACGCCCACCGGCTGCTGGCCACCGGCCTGTCCCACGCCGGCTATGTGACCGCGGCAACCATCATGGGACTGGAGAACGTTCTCGATCACACCGAGGGCTGGGTGGCGGACTTCGGTCGGGAACGGGGCCGGGATCCGATGCTGTACTGGGTCGCCCTCTTCGGTCACCCCGGCGACGACGTCTGGGGATGGCGGTTCGGCGGGCACCACGTCTCCCTCCACTACACGATCATCGACGGGGCGGTGGCCGCGTCGACCCCCAACTTCCTCGGCGCCGACCCGGCGACGTCCCCGCTGCTCGGGCCTCACCTCCTCCGACCGCTCGCCGCGGTGGAGGATCTCGGTCGCGAGCTGGTGCAGTCGATGACGGGTGAGCAGCGGCGCTCGGCGATCGTGGCGTCGAGAGCGCCGGTCGACATCGTCACCGTCAACCGGACCCGGCTCCGCGACGGCGACTACGTCCGCCCGCTGCAACTGTTGTTCCGGGGCCGGCTCCCCGAGCCGGCGAACCAGACGATGGTCGAGGCCTTCGAGGCCGCTGAGGAGGCCGCGGGGCTCTCTCCGGCCGATGTCGAGGCGGTCAGCTTCACCCTCGCCCCGAAAGGCCTGCGGGCCGGTGGCCTCACCGCCGACCAGTTGGAGATCCTCCGGGCGCTGCTCGACGCCTACCTCGACCGGCTCCCCGACGGCCTCGCCGATCTCGAGAAGCGCAAGTTCGCCGGCCCGGCCCTGGACGACCTGACGTTCCTCTGGGCCGGCGGCATCGAATCGGGCGAGCCCCACTACTACCGGATCCAGGGCACCAGCCTGCTCGTCGAATACGACAACACCCAGCGCAACGTCAACCACGTGCACGCCCTCTGGCGGGACCTCGCCACCGACTTCGGCGGCGACCCCCTCGCCGAGCACTACCGGGCCCACCCCCACTGACGCCGAGTCTGGCACAGCGGCTGGAGCGTCAGCCGACGCCGAGCACCTCCGCTGCGGCTCTCGCTCCTTCGACCCGGTTGGCGATCTTCTGGAAGGCCACGTCGCGGGCGAAGTCGGGCGAGCCGTGGTTCGGTTTCTCGTCGATGCTGAACGGGGAGAAGCCGCAGTCGTCGGTGGCCGCCAATCGTTCCTTCGGGATGTAGTTGGCGGCTGTGACCAGGGCGTCGCGGACCTCGTCGGGTGACTCCACTCGCGGGTTCAGCGGGTTGATCACGCCGATGTAGCACATCTGGGCCACGCCGTCGGCGTCGTCCCGGCTGTGTTGGCCGATCAGCTCGTAGACCGGTTCCTTGTCGCGTTCGCTCGCGAGCTGGATCAGGAAGTACCCGGCGTTCATCTTGAACATCTCGGGCAGCAGGTTCACGTAGGGCACGTCGGCACTGTGGACCGCGTCGCGGTCACCGCCGGGGCAGGTGTGGACGCCGATGTTCTGGCGCTCCTCGGGGGTGAACCGCTCGAAGACACGGTTGTTCAGCTCGATGAAGTGGGGGAGCAGGTCCCTGCCGGTCCACGGGTTCCGAGGATCGGCCCTGGTGGCGAGGCGCCCCTCGGTGAAGTCCACCGACACCCGCTCCGCCCCCGCGGCGAAGGCCTGGCGGATGTCCTTCTCGCACTCGTTCACGAGATCGGCCTCGAAGTCTGCCCGGGAGTAGCCGGGGACCTCGTCGTCGAGCGGGTAGAGCAGGGCCAGCATCGAGGGCGCGATCACCGCCTGCTTCATCGGCTTCGTGGCGTAGCCGATCGACTTCGCCAGCGTGTCGGCGGCGTAGGTCTTGTAGCGGAACGGGCCCTTGGCCAGCCGCGGGAGCTGGCGACCGTGACCATCGGAGAAGATGGCGAAGAACTGGCCGCCGTCGCCCGCCAGCGAATCGGCCAGGCCCGTGCCGGCCAGGGTGTCGGTGATGGCGTAGGTGGCGAAGCTCGACCAGCGCTGCTCGCCGTCGGACACGATCGGCTGCCCGGTCGCCTCCATCCGCTCGATCGACTCCTTCGCTGCTGCGTCCTGTTGCCCTTCGAGATCGTCCCGGTCGATCTCGCCAGCGTCATAGGCGGCGTACGCCGCCTGCAGCGTCGACGGACGCGGGAGCGAGCCCACGTTCTCCACCGGAATCCCGGTCTCGGTCCTCGGGTCGTAGTTGGCCATGGTGTCCCCCTTCGGCTCCCTGATCGGAGGTCGAAGGCCCACGCCCGTACGCGCTGCCGTCACCGACATCCGACCGTCCGAGCCATCGATCGGCAACCTGCCGACCGCACCCGCAACCTACCACGCCGTGCCTGCGCCCGAGCCGCAACGCGTGTGCCGACGCCACTCGTCGCTGGCAGCGTTCTGCACGGGGGGTGTGCGCGAGATCTGCCAGGGGTGGGTAGGGGCTGGGTTTGGCAGCGTTTTGCACCGGGCGTGCGCGTCGTTGCTGCCAGTGTGGGTGGGGCGTTGTCTCTGGCAGCGTTCTGCACGGGGGGTGTGCGTTACTGCTGCCAGTGTGGGGTGGGGCTGGGTTTGGCAGCGGTAAGCACCGGGGGTGCGCGTCGTCGCTGCCAGTGTGGGGTGGCGTTGACTCTGGCAGCGTTTTGCACGGAAGGTGTGCGCGAGATCTGCCAGGGGTGGGTGGGGGCTGGGTTTGGCAGCGTTTTGCACCGGGGGTGCGCGTCGTTGCTGCCAGTGCGGGGTGGCGTTGTCTCTGGCAGCGTTTTGCACGGGGGTGTGCGTTGTTGCTGCCAGAGGAGGGTCGGGGAGCGAGTGGTCGTGGGGGACGGCGGGCTGGCGCCTGTCAGGAGGGGACCGGGGGCGCGGGGGCGTCGCCGTGGGGTAGCCAGTCGATGAGGGTGGCAACCGTGGGAGTCGGCTCGCCGGCCGGCCACGTCACGTAGTAGCCGCGCCGGGAGCGAACCTCGGGTCCGACAGCCACCAGGGTGCGGTGCTCGAGGTACTCGTCGATGAGCGGTCGCCACCCGAGGGCGACGCCGTAGCCGAGGAGGGCGCGCTGCAACACCATCGGGTAGTTGTGGAACAGCACGCGCTTGGGGTGGCGGCGCAGCCTGATGCCGAACTCGGCCAGCCAGTCCGACCACGTCATCCAGGGATGGTCGCCGTCGTCCATGTGCACGAACGGCGCCTGGTACACATCCTCGGCCGTGCTCTCGGCGGTGAGGCCGTACTGCTCGGCCAGCGTCGGCGTGGCCACCGGAAGGACGATCTCGGGGAAGAGCAACCGGTGGTCCTGGCCGGGGAATCGACCGTCGCCGAGTCGGATCGCGGCGTCGAAGGAGCCGTCGGCGAGCTCAGCGTCACGGTCGAACAGCCAGAGCCGGAGATCGAGCTCGCCGAGCACGTCGTTGATCTGGTCGAGGCGGGGGACGAGCCACACCTGGGCAATGCCAGGATGGGCAGCGAGAACGAACGTACCCGCTATCTCGGCGAGCTCCGCCAGCTCCGACAGGCCCGCCTCGATCACGTCGAACCCCGCCGCCACGTGGTCGTGGAGTCGACGGCCGGCGTCGGAGAGCTCGCTGCGGTTGGCGGTGCGCACGAAGAGCTCGGCTCCGAGCCGGCGCTCCAGACCCCGGATCTGGCGGGTCACGGCCGGCTGGCTGAGCCCGAGCTCATCGCCGGCGGCGGTGAAGCTGCCGAGCCTGGCCGTCGCCTCGAAGACCGCCAGTGACTGGAGTCGGTCGACCTGGCGAACCAATGGCCTCACTGCGCTTTCACCATGCCCTGAGAGTATGCTGAGCAACACCAGATCGCCACTGTTGGTGAGTGCCGGCCTGGTCCACACTGACGTCGTGACCATCATCTCACCTATGTCTCAATCCACCGCGGTGGTCCGCGATGGATGGGTGATCCTGAGCGGATCGGGAGTCGAGCGGGCCTTGCATCCGCAGTGGTTGCGTCACCGGTCGACCGAGCCCGGGCAGATCGAAGCGACCAATCGGCAGCGCCTCTTCACGCCCGCCGACATCGACCCCGATCTCACCGTCGTCGCGGCCGACGTCGCCGACGGGGCCGTGCACGTGTCGTTCAGCGACGGCCACCTCGCCCACCTCCGCCTCGACGACGTCGAACGGGCACTCGGGTGGCTACCCGACCCGGAGGAACCGCCCGCCGCCGAACCCTGGACCGAGCCCCTCGATGCGTTCCCCTACGTCGACTGGCAGGGGATCACGTTCGACCGGGCGACCGAGGATCTCGACGCCACGGTCGAGTTCCTGACCGCGTTCTTCCGGCACGGCTACGTCGTGCTCCGCAACACGCCAGCGGAGGTCGGCACCGTGGCGAGGGTCGCCGACCGCCTCGGTTACCTCGTGGGTCAGAACTTCGGTGCGGTCTTCGATGTGGAGGCGACGCCGTCGCCGACCGACCTCGCGTTCACCGCTTTCGCACTTCCCGCTCACACCGACCTGCCGTATCGCCAGCCGGTGCCCGGGATCCAGATGTTGCACTGCATCCGGAACGAGGCGCCAGGCGGCGACTCCACCCTCGTCGACGGACTCGCCGCCGCGCTCGCGCTCGAAGCGACGCATTCCGCTTGGCACGCGGCGCTGGTCGACACCGAGGTGGTGTGGCGCTACGACATGGGCACCGACACCGTGGTGAACCGCGGCCATGTCCTCGAGTACGACCGGCACGGCCGCTATCGCCAGGTTCGGTTCAACACCAAGCTCGACGAGCCCGTGCTCGCGCCCGGCGTCGATCTCGATGCCTTCTACGCCGGGCGACGGTGGCTGGCGGCGTGGACGAACGACCCCGCGCATCAGGTGACGTTCCGACTGGAACCGGGCGACATCATGTTCATGGACAATCACCGCGTGCTGCACGGACGAACGGCGTTCGACCCGACCAGGGGTCACCGTCATCTCCAGGGTTGCTACATCGAGCACGACGGGCCCGACACGACGTACCGTCTCGCGGTCCGCCGTCGCCGTGCCATGCTCGGAGCATGACCGACGCCAGCACTGCTCGCAGTCCCGTTCGTACCGGTGGCGACGCACCGCCGAACAACGCCGCCGACGGCATCGTGTCCTTCCGGGCGATGGAGCACGGCACCGCCGACGACTACGCACTGCTCGACCGGTTCGAGCGCCAGCACGCGGCTGGTCTCGCCGACCGGTTGCTCGACACGCTCGCCCGGCTGACCGACTCGCTCGGCGGCTACCAGATCACCCGGCTCGAGCACTCATTGCAGTCGGCGACCAGGGCTAGGCTCGACGGGGCCGATGTCGACTGGGTGGTTGCGGCGCTGCTGCACGACATCGGCGACGAGCTCGCGCCGTACAACCACAGCGAGCTCGCGGCGTCGATCCTCCAACCCTATGTCCGGGCCGAGGTGCATTGGGTGATCCAGCACCACGGCGTGTTCCAGAGCTACTACTACGCCCATCACCTCGGCGGTGACCGTCACGCCAGGGACCGCTTCGCCGACCACCGGTGGGCCGACCGGTGCGCCCGGTTCTGCGCCGAGTGGGACCAGAACTCCTTCGACCCCGACTTCCCGATCCACGACCTCGACTCGTTCCGCGACGACATGCACCACGTCTTCAACCGAACCCCCTGGGCACCCGAGGTGATCGCCGCCGGGCTCTGATCCAGGCCCTCGGCCCACAGCGAGAGACGTGCGCAGCGATCACCGGCCAGGGGTGCGGCACGTCATCGGTCGAACGTCCAGGTGAACCAGTTCTCGTGGGGGCCGGGCAGGAGACCGTGGGCCGTGTCGTCGACGCAGTGCGAGGCGATGAGGAGCGTGGCGGGGGCCTGGTTGCCGTCGGTGATGGCGGTTGGCCTGATCGCGGCCGGGTCGCCGCCGAGGCGGGCCACGTTGGTCGGGTTCGTCAGGGCGATGTCGCCCTTCAGGTTCTCCCAGTCCGGAAAGCGCTGGAACGGGTAGGCACCAGACCTGACGGGGAAGTCCAGCCGGAGGGTCAGCCGGCCGTTTCCATGACCGTCGGTCCGGAATCCGTTGCTGAGCGAGTCGCTACCGGCGTTGGGGAGCGTGGCTGCGAGCTGGTCGGGGAGCTCGTCACTGTGGGCGAGCGGTGTGACCGGAATGCCGGTCAGGGGACTGCCGCCGTAGGGGTTGCCCTCGGAGTCGGCGCCGAGCAGCCGGACCCAGATGGTGTAGAGGGTGTCGGGTCGGGCGTCGCGCACCTGGAAGGTCAGCGTGCTGTGACCGTTGCGCTCGTCGAGCCGGAGGCGAGCGGTCGCCTCCGGCCAGGTCTCAGGATCGGTGGCCTGACCGGCGTTGCACTCGACCGCCACCGACTGGCCGGTGGGGGACGGGGTCGCCGCATCCCAGCGGTCGAGATCGTCCCAGCGTCCGTCGGCGGTGGCGCTCGATGGCGCGAAGACGAACGCGAGGACCGCAGCCACGGTGGCCAGGGCTGCGATTCGGTACCTCGTCGGCTGCAGAGACACGGTTCCTCCAGAAGTGCTCGGTGATGGGGGCGAGTGGCGGGCACTCAGCTGCCGACTCAACTCCATGCACCTCGCGCGGCACTCGCGGCCGACTCGCGTGGCGAATAGGATCGTTCCGTGATGCGGGGGGATCACGGTGAGATCACGGTCAACGATCTGGGATCGGTCGGCCTCGGTGGTCTGCCGTTGGAGGACCTGATCGGCTCGCCGACGCAACGCCTGCTGTTGCTTGCGCTGGCTGTCGAGTACCCGAGCGTGGTATCGGACGACCGGTTGACCGATCTGCTCTGGCCCGGGGAGGCCCCGAGGACGAGGCGGCTCTGGGACAACGTCCATCGGCTGCGTCGGGTCCTCGATGACGTCGCACCCACCGTCGGCATCGTTCGCGCCGGAAGGGGCTACGCCCTCGACCGGCCGGCCGGTCTGGACTCGCAGCGCTTCGAAGACCTCATCGCCCGTGCCGAGGCCGTTGCGGATGCGGCGCCGCCCGAAGCCGTGGAGCTTCTCGAGGCCGCATTGGAGCTGTGGCGCGGTCCACCGTTCGAGGGCTACGACGTCGACGCGTTCGCGCCGGGTCTGCTCGTTCGGCTCACCGAGACTCGGCGCAGGGCGGTCGTGGCGCTCGCTCGTGCCCGGATCGCGAGCGGTGACGCCAGTGCCGCCGTCGTCGAGCTCGAGGACCTGATCGAGCATCACCCGTTCGACGAGGACCTGATCGCCCTCCTGGTGACCGTCCTGCAGGGCGCAGGGCGCCGGGTCGATGCGCTGCGTCGGCTCCGACGGTTCAACGACGATCTGGCCGACCAGCTCGGTCTCCAACCCGGTGCCGAGCTCGCCGATCTCGAAGCTCGCCTGCTCGCTTCGAGCGTCAGCGACGGCATGGATCTCGGCGACACGCGCCACCAAAGTCACCGCCACGTCGGCAACCACGAACGAGCCTCGGCCGTTGCAGAAGATCTGCCTCGATGGCGAAGCTCGTTTCTCGGGCGGCGACGGGTGGCAGCGCGCCTGGGTGAACTCGTCGCCGCCAATCGCCTCGTGAGCGTCGTCGGTCCGGCCGGCGTGGGCAAGACCCGGCTGGTCGTCGAGACCGTGCGGCGGCAACTCGAGGTGGTCGACGGCGAGGTTCGGTTCGTGGATCTCGCAGTGACGAACGATCCGTCGAGCGTCGACAACGTCGTTGCTGCCGCGTTCGGGATCCGGGACGCCTCGCCCCGGGCAACACTGACCCAACGACTCCGACGCGGCGGCTCCCTCGCCATCCTCGACAACTGCGAGCACCTGCCCGAGGCGGTCTCCGATCTCGTCGACCACCTGCTCGATCGCACGAGCCGAACCACGTTGGTGGTCACCTCCCGTGAGCCACTCCGGGTCGGCGGGGAGGTGATCCTGCGGCTGGACCCGCTCGACGTCGACGCGACTGTCGGCTTGTCGCCGGCTGGCCGCCTCTTCGCTGAACGGGCCGGCCTGAGACCGGATGACCTGCCGCCGCGCGATCTTCGACTGGTCCAAGAGATCGCTGGCCGCCTCGACGGTCTCCCCCTCGCCATCGAGCTGGCAGCCGCCCGGGCCAGCTCCATGAGCTTGAAGGACCTCGTGGTCGATCTCGACGACCGCTACCACCTCCTCACCCGTGGCGAGCGAACCGGCCCAGACCGCCACCGGACGCTCCAGTCGGCCGTCGACTGGTCCTACGACCTCCTCGGTCGGGACCTCCAAGCCACCTTGACCCGTTGTTCGACCTTCGCTGGACCGTTCACCCTCGACGACGCGGTCAGCGTCTGCAGCGACGAAGCACTCGCCTCGAACCGGGTCCGCAGTGCGGTGGTCGATCTCGTCGACGCCAGCCTGATCACCCACGCCGACACCAACCTGCCCTATCGCCTGTTGGAGACCCTCCGGGAATACGGACGCAACGAGCTCGACGCAGCGGGTGAGCGAGCAATCTGGGCTCGCCGTCACGGCGAGTACTTCACCGAGCGGGCCGCCCACCTCGCCACCGAGAGCTATGGCCCCAGCGAGAACACGGTCATCGATCAGCTCCTCGCCCAGTCCGACGAGTACCGGACGGCCATCCACACGCTTCGGGACCTGCAGGCGTGGGACCACTACGCCGAGCTGGTCCGGGCACTGGCCATCACCGCGTTCCACTCTCGTGGCGCCTGGCCCGAACCGGTCTTCCTCGTCGCCGACATCGCCCTGCATCCGCCGGATCCGGCGCCGCCTCACTGGTCGGCGCTGCCGGCCATGGTCGCGGTGTTGCTGTCCAACCGGGGCTTGGCGGAGGAAGCGGAGCAGCACGCGCTGCTGGCCATCCATCTCGACCCGGAATGGTTCCGGACCTGGTGGAGCGGCGCGTGGGCGGCGGTGCGTCGGGCACCCGCCCTGGCGGTGGCGCGCGCCGACATGGCATTGGCGCTGAGCGATCCCGAGAGTCCAGACGAGCTGCTGTCGAGCTTGAACGCCGTGTGCCTCGCCACCCGGGGCGCTGGTGATCTCGACGTCTCGCTGGCCGCCGCTGAGCGGATGCTGGTGGAGTCGCGTCGGTTCAGGACCAAGCGGGGCGAAGCGATGGGCTGGGGGTGTGTCGCCGGTGCGCTCCCACTCGGTGCTCCTGGAGCGGCGGAGGCGGCCCGGAAGGCGTTCGAACTGGGTCGAGCATCTCGGTCCAGGAGTATCGAGCTCAATGCGGTCACGCGTCACGTCCGCCACCTGCTGGTGGACGACCTGGACGGGGCGGCCGAGGCCCTCGCCGAGTATCTGGGTCTGCCGGTGATCTACTCGCCGCCCGGCTTTCGGGTTCTCGGCGCCGCCACCGCCTACTTCGCCGTGGCCGGCGATGTCGACTTCGCCCGCCGCCTGGGAAACCTGCTGGGGAGGAACAACATCGCCGACTTCGCCGGACACGCTGCGGTCGATGCCCTCCTCGACGAAGTGCCGGCGCAGGTCGACCCCATGGCTGTGCCGCCGGCGGAGCTCGAGGCCACCACAGCTCTGGCGCTCGACCGACTTCTGGGGTGATCGGTCAGCTCGCGCTTCGCCTGCTCAACGATGCCCGACGGCGTCGATGTCGGCGACGACGCGAGCGAGCGCCGACAGGCGCCCTCGGAGCACCTCGACGGTCGGTTGGTCGAAGTCGGCGAGGTCCCTCCAGCTCGACGAAGTCACCGTCGACCGCCTTCGGGACTGGCGGGACCAGCAAGCGGTCCAGCGAGAGCGGGCCCGGGACGCTTGGGAGGAACTCGACATCGTCGCCACGACCGCCCGGGGCAACCCCGTTGACCGGCACTCGTTCGCCAGATCCCTCAAGCGCCTCTGCGGCGAGGTTGGCATCGATCCGCCGATCAGCCCCTACGAGCTACGTCACACCGCCATCGCCATGCAGGCGGACGCCAGCCACACCAGCTGGGAGATCGCGGATTGGGCGGGTACCTCCGAGGCGATGATCAGTGAGGTCTACCGCCATCGGTTGCGCCAGATCGCCAGAATCGGACCGGCCTGGTAGGAACCTGACGCGATCACCAGGCTGTGGATGTGGCGTCCTTACGGGGATTGAAGCTCTCAGGTGGCAGCACCTCGTAGTGGAACATGACTCGGCCGTCGTAGCTGCCTTTGCGGTGGTAAGGGTCGTCTTTCGCGGCGAACTTGATTTCGTAGACCGCCGTCTCGCCTACATGGTCGTCCATCACTGTCCACCGCATGGTTACGTCTTCGCCCTCGGTGGTCGTCGAGGATCGGCCGAGCGCGGTCATGAGCCCATCTGACCAGACAATGGTCCTGCCAGCCGGATCGGCCGCTCCCACGTCGAACGTCACCTCATCGCCGGCCCGCAGGCGCACCGGACGGTTAGGCATTGGGAAGTCGTCACCCGGATTGACTTCGTTGCCGAAGCAGTCCCTGGCGTAGGCCAGCACTGGGTAGATCTCGTCGCTAGGCGAAGAGATGCTGCGGTATTCAATGAGCGGCAGAGTCAGCACCCCTACGAGCCCGATCGTGAGGGCTCGCTCGTGGCAGTGGAGCGGCCTGTGGTGTGCGGCCGGGTTGCGGTACTTGTTGGCCAATCGTTCGATGTCCTCGACTACGCGTTTCTGCTTACGACCGAACGCCTTCTCGCACTCGGGTGTCCAGCCCTTTCGGACCAGGCCACAAAGCTCGTGAAGCGTCGTGTAGTCGAGGAGATCTGTTGATGGCGGAGTCATCGGCGCGCGACGGCTGAGGTCGTCTTGACATCGCTGCTCGAGCTCTTCTCTCAACGGTGCTGCGATCTTGGTGTCATCGATGCCTGATAGGCGACGTAGGACCCAGCGAAGCTCGACCTCAAGCCATTGCAGGTGTTGAGACACCTCGCCGAATTCCATCGCGCGTGAGGCTAACTCGCCGGCTGAGCCTCCGTGGGCGGTTTCGTTCCGTGCAATGGGACTCAAGCTCTACGTGGGCTGAGGCTGCGAGTTGGCTACCAAAACGGCTACCAGCGCCTCTCCGGGCCCAAGAACGGGAACCCGAAACCCGCTCCACCAATGGTCGGGATGGGGAGATTTGAACTCCCGACCCCCTGCTCCCAAAGCAGGTGCGCTAGCCAAACTGCGCCACATCCCGGTCGGCCAGGAGTCTACTGGCATCGGCCCGTGGCCGGCGGCGAATAGTCGGCGGCGACCACCGGCCGCCCAGGGCCCGGTGGCGGTGGTCACGCCCCGCCCTGGTCCACTCGCGATGGCCGACCCTTGCCCTACACTTCGAGGAGTGAAGTCCACCGTCGAGGCCCTCGAGGGCAACAAGGTCAAAGTCGTCGTCGAGGTCGAGGAGGAAGAGTTCGAGAAGGATCTCGACGCCGCGTTCCGCCGGCTCGCCCGCGAGATCCGGCTTCCCGGATTCCGTCCCGGCAAGGCGCCCCGCAAGGTGCTGGAAGCCAGGATCGGTCAGTCCTACGCCCGTGACGAGGCGTTCCGGGAGGCGCTCCCCGGCTACTACACCGAGGCGGTGAAGGAGCACGAAGTCGACGTGATCGCCCCGCCCGAGATCGACATCACCAACGGCCAGGAGGCCGGCCCGGTGACGTTCGATGCGGTGGTGGAGATCCGCCCGTCGATCACGGTCGAGGGCTACGAGGGGCTCGAGATCGAGGTCCCGTCGGTCGACGTGACCGACGATGACATCGACGAAGCCGTCGACCGCATGCGGGGCGGCTTCAGCGAGCTGGCCACCGTCGACCGACCGGCCGCTGACGGCGACAGTGCGGTGATCGACATCGAGGTCATCCACGAGGGCGAGCCGGTTCCCGGCCTCACCACCGACGACTACGTGTACAAGGTCGGCAGCGGTGCCGTGGTGCCCGAGATCGACGAGAACCTCACCGGCGCCTCGGCCGGCGACGAGCTGGAGTTCACCGCCGCCCACCCCGACGAGGAGGAGGACGAGCCCCTCTACTTCACGATCTCGGTGAAGGAGGTCCAGGAGGAGGTCCTCCCCGAGCCCACCGACGAGTGGGTGGCCGAGAACTCGGAGTTCGAGACGCTGGCCGAGCTGCGGGCCGACTACGCGAACAACATCCGCGAGAACAAGGTCAACCAGGCGCTCACCGCCCGCCGGACGAACCTGGCAGACGCCATCGCCGAGCTCGTGAGCGCCGACGACGTGCCCGAGGCCATGGTCGACCTCGAAGCCGAGAACCGGGCCCGCGACTTCGCGATGAACCTCCACGCCCAGGGGATCGACCTCAACACCTTCCAGCAGATCACCGGCCAGACCAACGAGGATCTCGTCGCCCAGATGCGGGAGACGGCTTCCGGCTCGGCCAAGCTCGACCTCGCCCTCCGGGCGATCGCCGACGCAGAGGGTCTCGCGGTCGACGACGGCGACGTCGAGGAGGAGCTGCAGAAGGTCGCAGCCCAGATCGAATCCGATGTCGACGAGGTCCGCCAGAACTTCGTCGACGCCGGGCGGATGCAGGCGCTCCGCAGCGACCTGCTGAAGGGTAAAGCGCTTGACTGGCTGACCGAACGGGCCAACCTTGTTGATGAGGATGGCCAACCAGTCGACCCAGATGCGCTACAACTACCAACCCGGGACGAAGCAGCCCAGGACGAAGCCGGCAACGCCGATGCCGACTCCGAGACCGACACAGCCGCGTCGGTCGATGGGGAGGCCGGCGACGAGCCCGCCGACACCGCATCCTCCGATGCAGGGTCGGCGCCGACAGGAGAGGACGACTCGTGAACCCACTACCCGCCAGGATGGGCCTCGGCGTTCCCCACGTCGTCGAGCAGACGAGCCGAGGGGAGCGAGGCTGGGATCTGTTCTCCCGCCTCCTGACCGACAACATCGTGTTCCTCGGCACCCCGATCGACGACATGGTGGCCAACATCACCGTGGCCGAGCTGCTGTTCCTCGAGTCGGAGAACCCCGACCGCGACATCAGCGTCTACATCAACTCGCCCGGCGGCGACATCAACGCCATGTTCGCCATCTACGACGCGATGCAGTACATCAAGCCCGAGATCACCACGATCTGCTACGGGCAGGCCGCGTCGGCCGCGGCGATCCTCCTCGCAGCGGGAACGCCAGGCAAGCGCCTGGCCCTCCCCAACGCCCGGGTCCTACTCCACCAGCCCTACACCGGGGCTCAGGGTCAGGTGTCCGACCTGGAGATCGCGGCCAACGAGATCGAGCGGCTCAAGGAGGCGCTGGAGGAGATCCTGGCCCACCACACCGGCCAGCCGAAGGACAAGATCGCGGCCGACACCGATCGCGACTACGTCATGACCGCCACCGAGGCCAAAGAGTACGGGCTTATTGACGAAGTGTTGCGAGAGCGTAACATGGCTGACAGCAGCGGGCCGATCAGGGCCGTCGGCTCGTAGGGGGTCGCACCGTGGCAAAATTCGGCGATGGGGGCGAGCTGCTCAAGTGCTCGTTCTGCGGCAAGTCCCAGAAGCAGGTGAAGAAGCTGATCGCCGGACCCGGCGTGTACATCTGCGACGAGTGCATCGACCTCTGCAACGAGATCATCGAAGAGGAGCTGGCCGAAGGCTCGGAGCTGAGCTTCGACGAGCTGCTCAAGCCCCGCGAGATCTACGACTTCCTGAACGACTACATCGTGGGCCAGGAAGCGGCGAAGAAGATCATGTCGGTCGCCGTCTACAACCACTACAAGCGGATCCAGTACGGCTCCCAGGCTGGCTCCGACATCGAACTGGCCAAGTCGAACATCCTGCTGATGGGCCCCACCGGCTGCGGGAAGACCCTGCTGGCCCAGACCCTGGCCCGGATGCTGAACGTGCCGTTCGCCATCGCCGATGCCACCGCCCTCACCGAAGCCGGCTACGTCGGCGAGGACGTCGAGAACATCCTCCTGAAGCTGATCCAGGCCGCCGACTTCGACGTGAAGCGGGCCGAGACCGGCATCATCTACCTCGACGAGATCGACAAGATCGCCCGCAAGAGCGAGAACCCGTCGATCACCCGTGACGTCTCGGGCGAAGGTGTGCAACAGGCCCTGCTGAAGATCCTCGAGGGCACCGTGGCTTCCGTCCCACCCCAGGGCGGCCGGAAGCATCCCCACCAGGACTTCATCCAGATCGACACGTCGAACATCCTCTTCATCTGCGGTGGTGCATTCGCCGGGATCGAGACGATCATCGGGCAGCGGGTCGGCGGCCGCTCGATCGGCTTCCAGGCCGACATCGGCTCGTCGACGACCGACCTCGACGACGTCTACGCCCAGGTCCGCCCCGAGGACCTGCTCAAGTTCGGGCTCATCCCGGAGTTCGTCGGTCGCCTCCCGGTGATCGGCACCGTGACGAAGCTCACCCAGGAAGCGCTGGTGCGGATCCTGGTGGAGCCGAAGAACGCCCTCACCAAGCAGTACCAGAAGTTCTTCGAGATGGAGGACGTCGAGCTCGAGTTCACCGAGGAAGCGCTCACCGCCGTGGCCGACCAGGCGCTGCTGCGGGGCACGGGGGCCCGGGGTCTGCGGGCGATCCTCGAGGAGGTCCTGCTCGAGGTCATGTACGACCTCCCGAGCCGGGAGGACGTCGGCCGGTGCGTCATCGACGACAAGGTCGTCCTCGAGAGCGTGAACCCCACGCTGGTGCCACGGTCCGAGACCCGCCAGCGGCCGCGCCGGGCCGCGTCATAGCACGACCCAACACCACTTGGACATCCACGCGGCGCTGGCCTACCTCGAGGAGCACACCAACCTCGAGGGCAACCGGGGTGGTCGCTTCGGCCCCGACCTCCCCAACGCGGGCGACACCTCGGGCCTGTCGCTCGAGCCGATGCGACAGCTCCTGTCCTTGCTCGGCGACCCCCATCGGGCCTACCGGACACTCCACATCACCGGGACCAACGGCAAGGGTTCCACCGCCCGTTTCGCCTCGGCCCTGATCGGTGCGACGGGGCTGTCGGTCGGCACCTACACGAGCCCGAACATCGAACGCATCAACGAGCGGCTCCGATGGGGCGGCGAGCCGATCGACGACGACGACTTCGCCCGGGTGCTCGGCCTGCTCGCCTCGGTGGAGCCGATGCTCGAGGTCACCCCGAGTCGATTCGAGCTGCTCACCGCCGCAGCGCTCGTCTGGTTCGCCGAGCTGGCCGTCGACGTGGCGGTGGTGGAGGTCGGCCTGCTGGGCCGGTTCGACGCCACCAACGTCGTCGGTAGCGATGTTGCCGTGATCACCAACATCGGCAAAGACCACACCACGGGGGCCGAGGGGTGGCAGGTGGAGGTCGCCACCGAGAAGGCCGGAATCATCAAGGGTGAGAGCCACCTGGTGCTCGGGTTCGATCCCGGTGAGCTCGCGCCGGTCTTCGCGGCCGAGGGTCCGGCCGACACCTGGACGTACGGACTTGAGTTCCGAGTCGACACCAACCAGCTCGCGGTCGGGGGCAGGGTCATCGACCTGGTGACCCCTGGCGCCTCCTATGAGCAGCTCTTCGTACCGTTCCACGGCGCCCATCAGGGCGACAACGCCGCGACCGCGGTCGCGGCGGTGGAAGCCTTCTTCGGCCGGCCGGCCGGCCAGGACCTCATCGAGCAGGCCCTGGCCGAGGTCACGCTGCCGGCGAGATTCGAGGTGGTCGGCCGGGAACCGACGGTGATCCTCGACGGCGCCCACAACCCAGAGGGGGCAGCCGCTGCGGCGGCCACCCTCGACGAGGCGTTCGCCCGGCTCGGTTCCCGGGTTCTGCTCGTGGGCCTGGTGGGTGGCAAGGATCCGGTGGAGATGCTCGAGGCGTTCAACGCTTCCGACTTCGATGCGATCATCTGCTGCGAGCCCGACTGGTCACGGGCCGTCCCCGCGGCCGACATCGCCGCTGCCGCCACGTCGATGGGGCTCAGTCCGGAGCTCGTGAAGAACCCCGTCGAGGCGTTGTCTCGGGCGATCGCGGTCACCGCGGCCGATGACCTGATCCTCGTTGCCGGCAGCCTGTACGTGGTGGGGGAGGTCCGGGCCGCAGCGCGGGCCTTGCTGGCCGACCGGGCCCCTCACGACGAGGCCGATCACGCCGACGAGTGGTAGCGGCGTCGACGACGCGCACGGGTCGAACGGCCCGATGACCTCAAGGTTGCGGCTGCGGCGCCGATGCCAGCGACATGTCACGTCAGTCGGCCCGGGGCGGAAACGCCGAGCGGGGGGCGACGCTCGCCGAGTACTCGCTGATCGTCGCGCTCATCGTCGTCGTGTCGATCGGGGCGCTGGCGCTGCTCCGCGACGGGTCGGGCGCCTATCTCGCCGATACGGGAAGTGACATCGGCGAGCCGCGGGCGCTGGCGGCCGACATCGACCCCGATCTGCCGGCTGCCCCGCCCTGGTTGACCCAGCCGCCACCCCCGACGACCGTCCCGTCGACGGTGCCGACCACCCCGACCACCCCCACGACCCCGACCACCCCGACCACCCCGACCACAACGACCCCGACCGCCCCTGGCCCCACCACGCCGACCACCCCGACCACGACCGCCGTCAGCCATCCGGCGGGGAGTGTCGTGCTCGCCGGCTTCATGACCGAACAGGCGGGCGGGCGGTGCTTCCGCGTCAACGCGCCCGGTGTCGTCGGGTCGAGCGTCGACCGTCAGGACTGCAACAGCGGGCCCGCTCAGAACGTCGAGGCGGTCGGCTCTGGCGGCGTGGTCGCGTTCCGATTCACCCAGCCGGCCAATGCCGGCCTCTGCATGCAGATCGACACCAACGACCCGGCCAGGGTGGTGATGGCCGCCTGTGACGGCACCCCGGCCCAACTGTTCACCGTCATCGACAACGGCGGGACCTACTCGTTCGCCAGCACGGCCAACGGGCGCTGTCTCGAGGAGGGCACCCAACTGCAGGCCCAGACCTGCAGCGGTGCGGCGGCCCAGCAGTTCGCCTTCTCCTGATCGCAACGACCTTCCCGGCGGCTCGGTGAGTTTCGGCCCGGAAAGACTCCTAGCCTCTGCCCAGTGAGTCGCACACTCGTCATCTGCAAACCCGACGCCGTCGAGCGTGGCCACGTCGGTGAGATCCTCAACCGATTCGAGCGCAAGGGCCTGAAGCTCGTGGCCGCCGAGCTCCGAACCCTCGATGCCGAGACCCTCGGCCGGCACTACGAGGAGCACGTCGGCAAGCCGTTCTACGACTCGCTGGTGGGCTTCATGAGCCGCAGTCCCGCCCTGGTGGCCGTCGTCGAAGGACCGGACGACACCTTCGCCATCATCCGCACCCTCATGGGCCCGACGAATCCCGCCGAGGCGCCTCCTGGCACGATCCGGGGCGACTTCGGCACCGAGATGACCGAGAACCTGGTGCACGGATCGGACTCGAACGAGTCGGCGGAGCGGGAGATCGGCATCTTCTTCCCCGGCCTGGCCTGACCCGACGACCGGATCTGCCTCTTCCCCCTGGTCAGCGGGGCGGAGCGGTGCCAGCATCTCGCCTCCTGGGCGGTTCGGCGCGCTAGGCTGAACACGGATGACCTCCGTGTGGTCACGACTCGAGCCGCTCCTGCCAAGGGTCCAGAAGCCCGCCCGCTACATCGGCGGCGAAGACGGCGCCAAGGCCAAGGCACCAGACCCTGCGTTGGTCAACTGGTGCTTCGTGTACCCCGACACCTACGAGATCGGCCTCCCGAACCAGGGTCTGCAGATCCTGTACGAGATCGTCAACGAGCGACCCGACGCCACCGCCGATCGTTCCTACGCGCCGTGGACCGATCTCGAGGCGCTCATGCGGGCCGAAGGTGTGCCCCTCTTCTCGGTGGAGCACCACACCCCGGCTGGCGAGTTCGACGTGTTGGCGTTCAACCTGTCGGCCGAGCTGACCTACACCAATCTCCTGAACTGCGTCGATCTCGCGGGGGTCCCGATCCGATCCGCAGACCGGAACGACCAGCACCCACTCGTCGTCGTCGGTGGCCACTGCACCTACAACCCGGAACCGCTCGCCGATTTCGTCGACGCGGTCGTCCTGGGTGACGGCGAGGAGGTGGTGGGCGAGATCACCGCCATCATCACCGCCCACCGGGCCGACCCCGCCGCCGATCGCCGCGCCCTCCTCCTCGCGCTCGCCGGGATCGAGTCGGTGTACGTGCCGTCCCTGTACGAGGTCGCCTACGACGGGCCATCCGTCGCGTCGATCACCCCGACCAGATCCGACGTGCCGCCCCTGGTGGAGAAGCGGACGATCGCCGACCTCGCCGACTGGCCCTACCCCAAGGAGCAGTTGGCACCCCTCACCGAGGTCGTCCACGACCGGCTCAACGTGGAGGTCTTCCGGGGCTGCACGAGGGGTTGCCGGTTCTGTCAGGCCGGCATGATCACCCGACCGGTGCGGGAACGGCCGGCCGAGCAGGTCCGGTCCATGGTGGCCAAGGGCCTCGACCGCACCGGCTACGACGAGGTGACCCTCACCTCGCTCTCCACCGCCGACTTCAGCGATGTGGCATCGGTCGTCACCGGCATCATGGACGACAGCGAGGCGACCGGTCAGGGAACGGTGTCGGTGTCGCTGCCCAGCCTCCGGGTCGATGCGTTCGGGGTGGGGATCGCCGCCCAGTTGCAGCGGGCACGGCGGACCGGGCTCACGTTCGCTCCCGAGGCCGGCACGTGGCGCATGCGGCAGGTGATCAACAAGCTGATCCGGGAGGAGGATCTCTACGAGGCGGTCGAGGCCGCGTACGCATCGGGCTGGCAGCGGGTGAAGCTCTACTTCCTGATCGGACTGCCATCCGAGACCGACGAGGACACGCTCGGGATCGCCGAGTTGGCGAAGAACTGCGTGGCGATCGGGAAGAAGCACAACAAGCGGGCCAGCGTGACCGTGTCGGTCGGTGGCTTCGTGCCGAAGCCGTTCACCCCGTTCCAGTGGTTCGGGCAGAACACTCGCCAGGAGCTCCAGCGCAAGATCAACCTCTTGAAGGACGCCACCCGGAAGATGAAGGGCGTCACCCTGAAGTGGCACGATCCCGCGGCCACCCTCGTCGAGGGCATCGCCAGCCGTGGCGACCGCCGCGTCGGCGCCGTCATCGAAGACGTCTGGCGGGCCGGTGGCACGTTCCAGGAGTGGTCGGAGCACTTCGACCTGCGGCTCTGGCTCGACGCCATGGACCGGGCCGGACTCACGGTCGAGGACGTCGTCTACCGGCACCGGACCGAAGCCGAGATGCTGCCGTGGGACCACCTCTCGGCCGGTCTCCACAAGGACTTCCTCTGGCAGGACTGGCAGGATGCCCTGGCCGAGGTCGGCCTGGAGGACTGCCGGTGGACCCCCTGCTACGACTGCGGCGCCTGCACCGGCTATGGAATCGAGCACGTCGTCGCCTCGGCCACCCCACCGGCCGGCGGTAGCCAGGGCACCGGCCAGGACCTCGCCGTCGGCGGCGTCGTCCCGGTCGAGCTGCTCCCCACCCGACAGCCCGAGCTCGCGCCGTCATGACGCGAGACGGTGCGGTGTCGATCCGAATCAGGTTCACCAAGGCTGGTCGAGTGCGTTTCATCAGCCACCGAGATGTGGCCCGACTCTTCGAGCGGGCCCTGCGAAAGCTTCAACTCCCCGTCGCCTACACGGAGGGATTCTCACCACGGCCGAAGCTCAGCTTCGGCCTGGCCCTCACGGTGGCGCATGAGTCGGAAGCCGAATACCTCGACGTCGAGCTCAACGAAGCCCCCGACCTCGAGGCGTTACCCGCCGAGCTCACCGCAGCGCTCCCCGACGGCATGACCGTCGAAGCGGTCGTCGTCAACGAGCCCGGCACACCATCGCTTCAGCAGGCCATCGTCAGTTGCGACTGGATGATCGAGGTCCTCGGTGCACCCGAGGACCAGATCCGTGTCGCGATCGAGGAGGCGCTGGCCGCTGGAGAGCTCCCCATGGAGCGAGTACGGAAGGGCAAGACCACCGTTGCCGACGTCCGCCCCGCAATCCTTGCGCTGGAGGTTGTCGGGCCGACAGGTGATGGTGTCCTGCTCTCGGCAACGCTGGCAACCGAATCGGTTTCGCTGCGCCCTGCCGAGTTGGTGCGTTTGCTCGGTGACGACCTTGCAGAAGGCAAGGTCCGCCGGACCCACCAGTGGATCATCGTCGACGGAACCCGGCGTGAGCCGGTGAGACCCCCGGGTTCGTCGACCAGGCACGACATGAAGCGTGCCTCATGAGAAGGGAACGAACACCATGTCCGACGTGTCCGAGAGCGGCGGCTCATCCGCCGATCGAGCACCTGATGAGCAGGGGCCTCGCAAGACGGCCCCGCGAAAGCCGAAGATAGGCGACTCCCGACCGGCCCCCGTGCCGCAGGGACAACAGGCGACCGACGCCCCCGACCGGGGCGGCCAAGGCCAGGGCAACAACCGAGGCTCGGGGGGAAGCAGTTCGCAGAGCCGTCGTCGCCGTCGTCGCCGCCAGGGCGGCAAGAGCCAGAACCAGGATCGAGGCCAGAGTCAGAACCAGGGCGGCGGCGATCGCCAGGGGGCCAAAGGTCGCTCGCAGTCGAAGGGTGACGGCCAGAAGCGATCCGGCCAGCGGCGACGCAACAAGAACCGCGATGGTGGCCAGGCCGAGAAGCCGGTGGGCCTCGTCCTGCCCGACAGCTCGGTCGAGCTCGACGAGGACAACCTCAAGAGCCGGCGGGGACGGTCCCGGAAGGGACGGCCGGTCGGCCGCTACCTGATGGTCGTGTCCAAGCAGCCCGACGCCACCCATATCGCCATCCTCGAGGGCCGGACCCTCATCGAGTACTACGTGTCGCGCCCCAGCGACCAGATCTTCCAGATCCACGGCAACATCTACCTCGGTCGGGTCCAGAACGTGCTGCCCGGCATGGAGGCAGCGTTCGTCGACATCGGCACCCCCAAGAACGCAGTGATCTACCGGGGCGACGTCCAGTACGACAAGGAGGATTTCGACGGTCAGTCCGACCAGCCGAAGATCGAGCAGATGCTCCGGGCACGGCAGCCGATCCTCTGCCAGGTCACCAAGAACCCGATCGCCCACAAGGGCGCCCGCCTCACCACGGAGGTGTCGCTGCCCGGCCGATTCGTCGTGCTGGTGCCCAATAGCGACACCTATGGCATCTCCAAGCGCCTGCCCGACGACGAACGGCGCCGGCTCCGGCAGATCCTCGACCGGGTCCGGCCGTCCGGCCACGGCCTCATCGTTCGCACCGCAGCCGAGAACGTGACCGCCGAGGAGATCGAGCGCGACGTCGAGGGCCTCGTCAACCAGTGGCGGGAGATCGAAGCCCTGGCGGGCCGGAGCAAGGCGCCGACCCTGCTCTACCAGGAGCCCGACATGTCGGTTCGGGTGATCCGGGAGGAGTTCAACAAGGAGTACCGGGGCGTCGTCATCGATGACGAGTCGCTCTACAACGACGTGGCCGAGTACGTGTCGGTCATCACCCCGGCACTGGCTGACCGGGTGGAGCACTATGACCCCGGCGAGGAGAAGATCTCGCTGTTCGAGCGGTTCCACGTCCACGAGCAGCTCCACAAGGCCCTCGACCGGAAGGTGTGGTTGCCGTCAGGGGGGTCGTTGATCATCGAATCGACCGAGGCGTTGACCGTGATCGACGTCAACACCGGCAAGAACGTCGGATCGTCGAGCCTGGAAGACACCGTGTTCCGGAACAACCTCGAAGCGGCCGAGGGGATCGCCCACCAGCTCCGCCTGCGCGACATCGGTGGGATCATCGTCATCGATTTCGTCGACATGGAGGCCAAGAAGAACCGCGATGAGGTGATGCGGGTCTTCCGGGCGGCGCTCAGCCGCGACAAGACCCGTACCCAGGTCTTCGACATCTCCGATCTCGGCCTGGCTGAGATGACACGGAAGCGGATCGGCGAGGGGTTGCTCGAATCCCTGTCGGAGAACTGCCCGCACTGCGACGGACGGGGGCTCGAGGTGAATCCGGCCGTGCTCAGCGCCGGTGCCAGTTCCGGTCGGTAATGCTCGACAGAAGCGCTGAACAGCAGGCCGGAGCCGGTAGTCTGAAGCGGTTATGTACGCAGTGGTAGCCACCGGTGGCAAGCAGTACCGGGTCGAAGAAGGTCAGACCCTCCAGGTCGAACGACTCGACGAACCAGGCGAGAGTGTCGGGCTCACGCCCGTCCTGCTCGTGGACGGGAGCGACGTGCTCGCCACCCCGAGCCAGCTCGCCGGCGTGTCGGTTTCGGCCCGGGTGATCGAGGAGACCAAGGGTCCCAAGATCGACGGGTTCATCTACAAGTCGAAGTCGAACAACCGGCGCCGCTTCGGCCATCGCCAGACGTACTCGACCATCGAGATCACCGGAATCACGAGGGGCTGACATGTCGAAGACCAAGGGTGGCGGCTCCACACGGAACGGCCGCGATTCCGAGAGCAAGCGGCTCGGGGTGAAGGCGTACGACGGTGAACTGCTCGCCGCCGGCTCGATCATCGTCCGTCAGCGGGGCACGAAGTTCCACCCGGGCCACAATGTGGGCCGAGGCGGTGACGACACCCTGTTCGCCACCGCCGACGGGCGGGTCAAGTTCGGTTTCCGCAAGGGCCGTCGACTGGTCGACGTCATCGCCGATTCCTGACCCGTAGGGTCGTTCGGGCGTCGTCTGGGTTGGTCGACCTAACGGCCCGCACTTCATAGGCCAGCGGTACTTTCGCGCTCAACCGCCTCCGCGGCGGCTCCGATACGTATCGCATGAAGCGACCGCCGGTGAGCACCAGACGCGAGCGGGGTGCCGCGCTCACCGAAGCCGCGTTCGTCACGCCGGTCTTCTTCGCGCTGATCTTCGGGATCTTCGAGATCGGGTTGCTGTTCCGTAACTCGCTGACCACCAGCAACGCCACGGTTCAGGGGGCGAGAGCGGCCAGCGTGCACGGCAACGCGGTCGATACCGACTATCTCGTCATCCGCTCGATCGAGCACGGGCTGCAGGCCATGGCGCTCGAGGACCTCGAGATGGTCGTGATCTTCCGGGCCGACGGGCCGAATGCGACCGTGCCGGCCCAGTGCCTGATCGCCTCGCAGAACTACGACGCCACCAACCCGACGAGTCCCGCTTGCAACCGCTACGAGCCGGCTGACTTCTTCAAGGAGATCGTCAACCCGGTGACCGGCATCCCGACCGGGAACTTCGGTTGTGGCCCTGCCAGCATCGATCGGTACTGGTGCCCCGACGATCGGGAGGTCAGCCTCAGCGCCGGCACCGACTACCTCGGTATCTACATCGAGACCAATCACCACTTCATCACCGGCTTCTTCCAGGACGGCCGTCCGCTGACCGAGACGAAGATCGTGCGCCTCGAACCGGACGGCAACTGATGGCCACGATCGCGAGCCGTGGGAGCGCCAGGAGGGGCCGAGTCGACGAGCGGGGTGCGGTCATCGTCGAGTTCGCGTTCATGGCGACGATCCTCGTGACGATGGTGCTCGGCGTCTTCGAGATCGGCTCGGCGTGGAGCGACCATCAGGCGATCACGCAGTCGAGCCGCTCCGGCGCCAGGGTCGCCAGCCAGCTCGGCGTGCGGGGCGAGGCCGACCGGGAGACGCTGCGGGCGGTCGAGGCCGGGTTCTCGTCGATCGGTGGCCAGATCAACCGCGTCGTCATCTACGCGGCGGCCGTCGACGGGAGCATGCCGACGGCGTGCGAGACCGCGTCGGGCGGCTACACGGGGGCCGCTGACTGCAACGTCTACGACGCCAGCCACGTCGCCCAGTTGAACAACGCCGCCCAGTGGGGGAGCGGCACTTCGTGCGGGCCGGCGGACGGCAACTGGTGCTCGGCGACCGAGCGGAGCGACACGCAGCAGACAGCGACCTACGTGGGTGTCTACGTCGAGTACGAGCGGCCCTACCTCACCGGCTTCTTCGGAGGCGGCACCCACACCGTGACCGAGACGACCGTCATGCGGATCGAGCCGAGGAGCTGACGAGAATCATGGCAGACATCCCCCGCCATCCCGCCCGCTCGCTCGACCGCGGGCCCGAGCAGTCGGATGCCGACCGGCCCGCCACTCGACGACGGCTGGAAGCCGGCTACGTGATGCCGATGACGGCGATCATCATCATCCCCGTGATGATCTTCGCCGCCCTCGCGACCGACGTCGGCGCCTGGTACGTCAAGGCCGACCAGGCGCAACGGGCAGCGGATGCCGCGGCGCTCGCCGGCACGGTCTGGCTTCCCGACCAGAGCGCGGCCGAGACAGCCGCGCTCGACGCCGCCGCCCGCAACGGGTTCCGCGACCCGGCCTGGGTCGCCATCAACGGCGGAACGGCCAACGCCACCGTGACGGTGCCAGCAGCGTCGCCCGGCGCCGGACTCCAGGTCGACATCGCCACGACGTCGCCGTCGTTCTTCGGCAAGGTCGTCCTCGACGAGATCGACATCCAACGGCGTGCGGTGGCGACCGTGACACTTCCGGTCCGCATGGGCAACCCGAGCAACGGCCTCGGGACCGGCAATCTCGCCAGCACCGAACTCGGCATCCCGCCCGACGGCGTCTGGCTCAGCCTGAACGGTTGGTGCCAGGACCACCGCCAGGGCGATCCGTTCTCGGTCGGCTTCTTCGGTACCCAGGAGGCCGGCGGGTCGATCAACGACGCCTGCGCCGGGCCCAACCTGGGCTCCAACCCGACCCTGAAGCCCGACGGCTACACGTTCGTCGTCGACGTGCCGCCGGGGGCCGGCCCCATCGCCCTGGAAGTGTTCGAGCCCGGTCTCTGCACCGACGCCAACCCTGCCGATCTGCTCTACAGCGCCGAGGACAACTTCGCCAACGGCCCGCGGCTCAACTTCCAGGTCTACGCCAACGACAACACCGAGCTGAACCACGCCGACAACCTGGCCGCGACCCCGGTGTTCGATCATCTCTATCCCGCCGACTCCTGCACGACCGGGAGCGGTCAGGGTGGTCGCTGGTACCGGATGCACACGATTCCGGCCGGGGCGGGATCGGTGGGACTCTGGTACATCCAGGCCAAGGTTCGGCAGAACGTGAACGAGTCGGGGCTCAACTCGTTCTCGATTCGGGCCCGACCGGTCAGCGACTCGCAACTGTGCACCTCGATGCTCACCGCGACCTGCCCCGATCTGTACGCCCTCGATTGGCTCTCGATCTACCGCCCGAACTTCGGCGGTGCCGGCAGCGGTCAACCAGCGGAGTTCTTCCTGGCGGAGATCCCCGAGGATCACGCCGGGAGCGTCGTGGAGATCACGCTCTTCGACCCCGGCGAGGGCATGGACAACGTGCAGTTCCTCGACCCCGACGGCAACGAGGTGGATTTCGAGTTCCGCCGGGCGAACTGCGAGATCGGGTTGATGTGCTCGAACCCTGCGATCTGGCCCGATACGTCAGACGCCGGGGCCGACTCCTGCGGTGCCGTTCCGGTTCCCTGCCTCGACGTCACCAGCTCCCGGTTCCAGGATCAGTTCGTCGTGGTCACCGCCGACATCCCGTCGAGCTACGCCTGCGGCAACCAGTGCTGGTGGAAGGTCCGCTACACGCCGGAGGGCGCAGCCACGGTGACCGACCGGACGACCTGGTCGATCGAGGTGGTCGGCGGCCCGGTCCACCTGGTCGATTAGCGGCCACCGGCCGCCTGGTCGACTAGCGGCAACCGACGGCCTGGTCGATTGGCGGCCACCTGCTGCTGCTCGATGAGCGCGGTCCGTATCCTGGAAGATCGGTTGCGGGCAGTTCGCCCGGCCGGATCAGGGTCAGGTACCGGTGTCGAACTTCGTCGACGAATGCAATTTCTGTGCCCGGGGCGGTGATGGCGGCGCCGGCAGCGTCTCGTTCCGGCGGGAGGCCCACGTTCCCTACGGCGGGCCCGACGGGGGCGACGGCGGGCACGGCGGCTCGGTGTGGCTGGAAGCCGATTCCAACGTCGCCTCGCTACTCGCCTTCCGTGACCACCCGCACCGGATCGCCGAGCGGGGCACGCATGGTCAGGGCAGCGGCAAGCACGGGAAACGGGGCGACGACGTCGAGGTGCGGGTGCCGGTCGGCACCGTCATCCTCGATCACGACAGCGGTGAGACCCTCGCCGATCTCGCCAGGCCGGGCGATCGGTGGCTCGCGGCGAAGGGGGGACGGGGTGGCCGGGGCAACGCCCGGTTCCTGTCGAACCGCCGCCGTGCTCCATCCTTCGCCGAGCAGGGCGAGATCTGCCACGACCAGTGGTACCGGCTCGAGCTGAAGCTCCTCGCCGACGTCGCACTCGTCGGCTTCCCGAGCGTGGGGAAGAGCACCCTCATCGCCACCATCTCCGCTGCGAAGCCGAAGATCGCGGACTACCCGTTCACCACGCTCGAACCGAATCTCGGCGTGGTGCAGGTGGGCGGAGGGTCCGGTCGGTCGCCGGCCCATGAGCTGATCGTGGCCGACCTCCCCGGTCTCATCGAGGGGGCCAGCGACGGGCACGGCCTCGGACTCCGCTTCCTCCGCCACACGGAACGAGCCCGCGCCCTCGTCTACCTGCTCGACCTGGCCGCCGTCGACGGTCCATCACCCCGTGAGCAGCTCGACGTCCTCCGGACCGAGCTCGGTCGCTACCGGCCCGACCTCCTCGAACGGCCGAGCGTGGTGGTCGGCTCGAAGGCCGACGTGCTCACGCCCGACGACTGGGGTGATGACGCCCCGGTCGATCTCGCGCTGTCCGCCGTGACCGGCGACGGCCTCCAACCGTTCCTCTGGCGCCTCGTCGAGCTGGTCGAGCAGGCCCGGGAGGTCGAGCGGTCCGACGATGTCGACCGCGAGCAGTTCGTGATTCACCGTCCGGAGCCGGTGGGCGTTGCGATCTCCCGGGAGGACGACGGGTCGTGGCGGGTCTCAGGTCGAGCTGCGGAACGGGCGGTGGCCCTGTCCGACATGAGCGACCCGGGGGCGCTCGACTACGCCCGACGGCGACTCGAGCGTCTCGGTGTGAACCGGGCGCTGCGGCGGGCCGGGGTCGGCGACGGCGAGATCGTCCGCATCGGCGATTTCGCGTTCGACTATGAAGAAGATCGTTGAGCGGCCGATGAGCGCCGTCTGCAGGAGAGTCGGAGTCTCGTGAGAGTTGCAGTGAAGGTCGGTACGTCGTCGCTGACCAACCGCACGGGCGACCTCGACGTGGCCGCGATGCAGAAGCTGGCCGCCGACGTCGCCAAGGTCCGGGCCGCCGGCCATCAGGTCGTGCTCGTCTCCAGTGCCGCCATCGCCGCAGGTCTCCCGGCCCTGGGCTACGACTCCACCGCCCGCCGTCCGAGCGACCCCGACGTGCTGCGGGCGGCGTCCGCCATCGGCCAGATCTCGTTGATAGCCACCTACCAGGCGGTCCTCGGCGACCAGGGTCTCGCCACCGGCCAGGTCCTCCTCGCCCCGACCGACTTCTGGTACCGGAACCGCTACCTGAAGAGCCGCGGCACCCTGAACGCGCTGCTCCGTCGGGGCGTGGTGCCGGTCATCAACGAGAACGACGCCGTCGCCGACGACGAGATCCGCTTCGGTGACAACGATCGGCTCTCGGCGCTCGTCGCCCACCTCATCGACGCCGACCGGCTCATCCTGTTGACCGACACCGCTGGTCTGTTCACCGCCGATCCGCGGCTCGACACGTCGGCGTCGCTGATCGAGGAGATCGTGGAGTTCGACCAGCGGTTGGAGGAAGCGGCCGGAGGCCCGGGGTCGAGTGGGGCCCGGGGTGGGATGGCGTCGAAGCTGGCAGCAGCCAAGATCGCCACCTGGTCCGGGGTGGAGACGGTTATCGCCCAGGCCGACCGTCCCGACGTGCTGGTCGACGCGGTCGCCGGCACCCCCGGCGTCGGCACCGTGTTCCGGGCCCGCCCGACGCGGCTGTCGGCCCGGAAGCTGTGGATCGCGTTCGCGCTCCGGTCGTCGGGCCGGATCGTGGTCGACCGGGGCGCCCGTGACGCACTCGAGCGGGGCCGACGGTCGCTGCTGGCGGCCGGGGTCGTCGAAGCCGACGGCTCGTTCGCGGCCGAGGACGCGCTCGAGGTGGCCGACGAGTCGGGTGAGGTGTTCGCCAAGGGCCTGGTTCGCTGGTCGAGCGAGCTCCTCGCCGGCAACATCGGCCGCAAGACCTCCGACCTCGGGCCCGACGTTCCCGACGAGGTCATCCACCGAGACGACCTCGTGGTCCTCCCCGGCTTGTGACCCCCCACGAATTTCGGGGGGTGGTGGGTCAGGCGGTGGTGCCTTCGCCCTCCGCCTGGGGGATCGACGCCGGCTCGCTCGGGGCTGCCGCCACCGCCGGCTCGCTCGCTGCCGGTGCTTCGAGTCCGAGCTGGGACCGGATCTCGCTGAGGCGGGTCTGTGCCTCGACGTTGAGCGAGGCCTGCTCGACCTCGAGCATCCGACCCTCCACCGACGCCTCGTTCAGCTCCGCCGCACCCTTCGCCCGGGCATAACGGGACTCGACCTTCTCCCTGATTTCCTCGAAGGAGGGGACGTCCTCACCGACCTTCTCCGACAAGGAGCTCATCGCCTTGTTGAGCTGCTCCTGCATCTGGGCCTGGTCGAGCTGCGACATGAGCTTCTGCTTCTCGGACAGCTTCTGCTGCAGGTTGGCCGAGTTCTGGTTCACGGCCTGCTTCGCCTGCTCGGCCGCCTGCGACGCCTGGAGGTGGAGGGCCTTGAGGTCCTCGACCTCCCGCTCGATGCCGATCATGCGGTTGGCGAACGCCTCCGCCGCCGTCGTGTACTGGGTCAACTTCTCGGCGTCGCCCTTCTTCTGGGCGTCGTCGGCCATCATCACCGCCTGGCGGGCGTTGGCGCTGACCTTCTCGTACTCCTCCATCGCGCGGTTCAAGCGGATCTCGGTCTGCTTCTGATTGGCGATGACGTTCGCCGCCTGCTCCTTGAGCTGGCGGTGCTGGGTGTGGGCCTCTTGGATCGCTTGTTCGAGCTGGATCTTGGGATCTGCCCTGGCATTGAAGTCACCGGTGGCCTTCGCCACCATGTAATTCCACCAACGCCTCATCAGCTTGATCATGGGTTCGATGCTAGCTGCGAGAGTGACCGAACGCCTTGCACCCAGAGCAGGCCCACGAAGGCTGCTCCGCCGAGTATCACGATGGCGAAGGCGTCGATCGGCGAAGGCAGACCGACGACCCGGATAGCGGCCATCACCACGCCCGAACCGGCGCAGGCGACCAGCACCAGGCGGACCCAACCCGACCGCACCGCGCCACCGAGCCGTCGGCGTAGCAGCCGCCGCAACAGGAACCACTCGGTCCAGGCCGCCACCGACGCCCCGATCGCCAGCCCGACCGGCCCGAGGTGGGGCTGGGCGTCGCCGGCGAGGCGAACCGCCTCCGGCACCCGCTCCCACGGCGGCCAGTGCGGCACGTCGGCCAGCCGCTCGATCGTGTCGGCCTCGGAGACGAACAACCAGTCGAGCTGGAGCATCATCACCACGCTCACCGCGGTGGCGGTGGCGAGCCGGATGACGGCGATCCAGGCCGGACCCTTGACGTCGCCCAGGCTGTAGAGGGTGTTCTGGGTGACCCGAGCGGTCATCGAGGCCGGCAGCCCGGCGGCGAAGGCGGTGAGCACGAGCGCCACGATGGTCACCCCGCTCGCCTCGAAGCCCCGGCCCACCAGCCGGGAGATCCAGCCGTACAGCCCGTCGACCAGGGGGCGGGCGGCGACGAGGTAGGCCGTGGTCACGAAACCGGCCGGCACCACGACCCGCCGCAGGGCGGGGGCGAGCCTGGCCGCCACCCGCTCGAGCTCGTCGGACGCCCGCGACATCTCGGCCAACTCGGCGGCGGCCACGCTGAACCCGAACACCGAGATCGGGAGCAGGTAGAGCGGCAGCGCCGCCGCGTACGACGCGAACGCACCGAACACGAGCGCGCCGGCGAGGAACGTGTCGACGAAGCTCGAGATCTGCACGACGCCCCGCGACCCGACCGCAGGAGCGAACCGGCTGAGTACGTCGTCGACATCGGGCGATCGACCGAACGATGCCCGCAGGTCAGGGGCGACGCGACGCACGGTCGGCAGTTGGATTGCGAACTGCGCCACGCCGCCGGCGACCACCGCCCAGGCCAGGGCGACCGCGGTCTGGTCGGTGTCCCACGCCAGGGCGACCGCGACGGCCAGCAGCGTGATCTGCACACCGTTCCACAGCACGGGGGCGACGTAGGGGAGGAAGAACTTCCGGTGGCTGTTGAGGATCCCGAGGCACCAGGCCGACAGCACGAGGAAGCCGAGACCGACCGTGGTGATCCTGGTGAGGGTGACCGCGAGGTCGAACTGCTCGGGGTCGTTCTCCCAGCCGGTGAACAACCACACCAGCGGGCCGGCCAGCAGCACCCCGACCCCGACGAGCACCGCGGTCACGGCCACCAGCAGCGATGCGATCGTCCCCGCCAACCGGTCGGCCTGCTCCCGGTCGCCGGACTCGACCAGGCGGGCGTACACGGGAATGAACGACGCCGAGAGCGCCCCCTCGCCGAGCAGGTTCTGGAGCACGTTGGGGATGCGCATGGCGAAGCGGAACGCGTCGGCGACGGGGTTGATCCCCCCGAGCGCGATCGAGATCCCCACCTCCCGGCCCACCCCGGCGATACGCGACAGCAGGATGCCGGCGGCGACGAGCGTTGAGCCGCCGGCGGACGTCCCGCCGGCGGCCTTCCGGCCGTCGCTCACGTGCGCTCGGGGTCTTCGGCGCCTTCGCGTTCGGGCCCGTCACCAGCACTGCCGCCGATCGGGTCGGCCGGCTCGGTGACGGGGACCGCGGCGATGTCGACCGCTTCGAGGGTGGTCAACTGCTCGTCGGTCGGCTCCTCGACGTCGACCAGGCGGGTCGCGTGGCGCGAGACGGCCGCTTCGAACAGGTTGCGGGCCAGCCGGCCGTTGCCGAAGCCCCGACCGCGGACGTGGCTCCCGAACCACGCGTCGGCTGCCTCGTCGGCGTCATCGGTGAGGTGGTAGCGGCCCTTGTCGGCGATCAGGTGGAGGATCTCGACCAGCTCGTCGTTGGAGTAGTCGGGGAAGAGAATCGTCTTCGGGAAACGGCTCTGGAAACCGGGGTTCGTGGCCACCAGATCGGCCATCTCCTTCGGGTAACCGGCGAGGATCACCACCATCGAGTCTCGGCGGTCCTCGACGTTCTTCACCACGGCGTCGATGGCCTCACGCCCGAAGTCGCGTTCGCCACCGCGGGTGAGCGAGTAGGCCTCGTCGATGAGCAGGACCCCGCCGTCGGCCCGGTCGAAGACCTCGGTGACCCTGGTGGCGGTCTGGCCGACGAACCCGGCGACGAGGCCGCTGCGGTCGACCTCGACGAGATGCCCCCGCTCGACGACCTCCAGGCTCCGGTAGATGCGGGCCAGGAGTCGGGCCACCGTGGTCTTTCCGGTGCCGGGGTTGCCGCTGAAGATGAGGTGCTTGGTCTTGTCGACCACCGGGAGGTCCCGCTGCTCGCGAAGTCGCTGAACCCTGAGGAGGGCGCTGAGCAGGCGGACCTCCTCCTTCACGGCGTCGAGGCCGATGAGCGCGTCGAGCTCGGCGAGGAGGTCCTCGAGGGGTTCCGGGGGCGGCAGCTCCTCCACCGGGGCGCCGCCGTCGACGGTGTCGTCGGTGGGTGCCGGTCCCGGACCGGTCGCCGCCGCCTGGGGCTGGCCGGTGGGGAGCGCGGCGAGGAGGAGGCGTTGCAGCTCGACGATGGCGGTGAGCTCGTCCGGAGAGGCGTAGGCGTCGAGCGCCGACACCACGAGATGGGCGAGCGCCATCGCCTCGTCGTAGTAGACCCGGGCGAGCTTCGAGCCGCGGCTGGTATCGACCTGGCAGAGCGTCTCGAACAGGTCCGACGGCTTGGTGAGCCAGATCCGCTTCCCTTCGACGAGCCCGTTGCGACGGATAGCGTCCGGCGTCGTCGCACCGGGGATGAGGTCGTGCATCGAGAACGCGGCGGCGAGCGCCCACAGCTCGGAATCGGTGTGGCGATCGTCGACGTCGATGAACGCCGCGCACAGGTTGAACGCCTCGACGGTGGTGTCCTGGACGATCTTGTCGGCCCCGATCGTCGTGCCCTCGGCCGCTGTCCGATACGCCGCCCCCACCTGCTCGACGAACCGCTCGACAGCCTTGGTCAACCCCTGATCCATCAACGCCAGAGGGTAGTCGGCTGGCACCGGGCCAGGACGCGGCCTCGCGTATTGACCCCGCGGTCAAGTCCTCTTGTACGGTAGGTGGCCATGAACCACCGTTTCGACTCCGTTGATGCTGTACGCGAGGGCCTGCGCTCGGTCGACTACCTGGCTGACGAGTCCATCGCTGGCGTGGCGTACCTCGCCGATCGGCTCAACAAGCCGGTCCTGGTCGAAGGCCCGGCGGGTACCGGCAAGACGCAGCTCGCGAAGTCGGTGGCGGAGATGTCGGGGGCTCGGTTGATCCGCCTCCAGTGCTATGAGGGGCTCGACGAGGCCAAGGCCCTCTACGAGTGGAACTACAAGAAGCAGCTCCTCCGGATCCAGGTGGAGAAGAGTGACGAGGACGCGTCGTGGGCCGACATCCAGGACGACATCTTCTCGGACGAGTTCCTCCTTCCCCGTCCACTGCTCGAGGCGATCACCGCCGACGATCCGGTGGTGCTCCTGATCGACGAGGTCGACCGGGTCGAGCTGGAGACCGAGGCGCTGCTGCTGGAGATCCTGTCCGACTACCAGGTGTCGATCCCCGAGCTGGGCACGATCGAGTCGAAGCAGATCCCGATGGTGTTCCTCACGTCGAACAACACCCGCGAGCTGTCCGAGGCGTTGAAGCGGCGGTGTCTCTTCCTCCACATCGACTACCCGGAGATGGAGCGGGAGAAGGAGATCGTCAAGACCAAGGTGCCCGACATCACCGAGAAGCTGGCCGACCAGGTCGCCCGCATCGTCCGCTCGGTCCGTCAGCTCGAGCTGAAGAAGCACCCGTCGATCTCCGAGACGCTCGACTGGGCCCGCACGCTCGTGATCCTCGGCATCGACCACATCGACGAGGCCGACGCGGTCAACACCGTCAACATCCTGCTGAAGTACCGGTCCGACATCGACAAGGCGATCAAGGAGTTCTCCTCGAACGCCCCCGCCCACTTCGAGGCGGGCGAGAAGGCACCGTCGTAGGCGAGCCGACCGCTACCGGCACGCTGAACGAGGACCGACCGAGGAGCGTCGAGTGACCACCACCGAAGCCGAACCCGCCCCGTCCGACCAGCCCCTGTTCGACCTGCTCGAGGGGTTCGTCACCGAGCTCCGCAACGCAGGTCTCCCGGTTTCGCTGTCGGAGAACATCGACGCCGCCGAGGCGGTGCGGCACATCCCGATGGAGGACCGCCTCGCGTTCAAGTACGCGCTGGCGGCCACGCTGGTCAAGAACAACACCCACTGGAAGACGTTCGAGACGCTGTTCGAGGTGTACTTCTCGCTTCGGGGCAAGGAGTACGATCTCGACGCCGGCGGCGATGACCCCCTCGGCGACCTGGATCTCGACATGGACCAGGAGGGCCAGGAGGGCGACGGTCCGGGCAACGGGCAGGGTGGCGGTGACGGGCTCACCCCCGAGGAGCTGGCCGAGCTCCTGTTCCAGGCGCTGCTGCGAGGCGACGACACGCTGATGCGGGCAATCGCCCGCCAGGCCGTGAAGCGGTTCGCCGGCATGGAGCCGGGGCGGCCCGTGGGTGGTACCTATTACCTGTACCGGACACTGCGGAACCTCGACCTGGACGGCATCCTCGACCGGTTGATGGACCAGGCCCGCCAGGACGCCCCGGACGGGATGACCCCGTTCGAGGAGCGGCTGGAGAAGGACGAGTTCGAGGCCAGGATCGACAAGCTCCGCAAGGAGATCGAGGCCGAGATCCGACGTCGGCTGGTGGCCGACCGGGGTGCCGAGGCGATGGCCAAGACCCTGCGGAAGCCGCTCCCCGAAGACGTCGACTTCATGCACGCGAGCAGGGAGGAGATGACCGCGCTGCGCCGGGCCATCTACCCGCTGACCAGGAAGCTCGCGGTTCGTCTCGCCCGGAAGCGTCGCCACAAGCGCAAGGGTCCCCTCGACTTCCGCAGCACGGTCCGCCACTCGTTGAGCTACGGCGGCGTGCCGGCTGAGCCCCGGTTCAAGCACCCGAAGCCGGCGAAGCCGGAGATCTTCGTGATCGCCGACATCTCCGGTTCGGTGGCGGCGTTCGCCCGGTTCACCCTCCACCTGGTCTATGCCATCTCGAGCCAGTTCAGCCGGGTCCGGTCGTTCGTGTTCATCGACGGTCTCGACGAGGTCACCGACTTCTTCGAGGGCGTCGACGACATCACCGAGGCGATCCACCGCGTGAACACCGAGGCCGACGTGGTCTGGGTCGACGGCCACTCCGACTACGGCCACGCACTCGAAGTGTTCTGGGAGAACTACGGCAAGGAGGTCGGCCCGAAGACCACCGTGCTGATCCTCGGTGACGCCCGCAACAACTACCACGCCTCGCAGGCCTGGATCGCCAAGGAGATCCAGCACAAGGCCCGCAAGCTGTTCTGGCTCAATCCGGAGCCCAGCGCCTACTGGAACACCGGCGACTCCATAGTCGGCGAGTACGGGGCGTACTGCGACGGCACCTTCGAGGTACGCAACCTCCGTCAGTTGGAGCGGTTCGTCGACAACTTGGTGTGAATCTGCGCGGCCTCGCGCAACGAACTACTAAGTATCGTACCCTCACCGTGTGACCCTCTCGCTCGAAGAGCGCCTCGTCGGCGGCGACAACGCCGCGCTGCGGCAGATCTTCGACGAGTACGGGCCGATGGTGCTCGGTCTGGCCCGGAAGCTCGTCGGTCCCGACGCCGAGGATCTCACCCAGCAGGTCTTTCTCGATGTCTGGCGGTCCCGGACGCGGTTCGACCCCGGGAAGGGTTCGCTCGGGGCGTGGCTCACGGGGATCACCCGGTTCAAGGCGATCGACCACTGGCGGGCGTCGGGCCGGCGCCCATCGACCCCGGTGCCCGATGCCGGGATGTACGTGGCGACGGGTTCCCACGTGGACCGAGTCGTCGATCAGCTCGTGCTGACCCGGGCCCTTGCGACACTCACGCCGATCCGGCGACAGGTGTTGGAGCTCGGCTTCTACGACGGCCTCTCCCACGCCGAGATCGCGGCCAAGCTCGACCTGCCGCTCGGCACGGTCAAGAGCCACATGCGCCGCGGCCTGGAAGCCCTGCACCGGGAGCTGGGGGCGAGTCGTGACCACTGAGCACGACGACGATTTCCCCGCTGGACTCGGGCCGGACGACCTGGCCGAGGTGGCGGAGCTGCTGGCGCTCGGCCCATCGGATGTGATCGACGAGGAGCCGCCGCCGTCGTTGTGGGCGGGGATCGAGGCCAGGCTCGGATCGATCGAGCAGGTGCCGCCTGGTGACGATCGTGACGAGCGGCAGTCGGTTTCCGTGCGGCACACCGATGAAGGGTCGGTGGTCGATCTCGGCGAGGCTCGATCGAAGCGACGGTTCCGCGTGGCCGTGGTGCTCGGCGCGATCGCGGCGGCGTTCCTGGTGGCGGTCCCGCTCGTCCTGGCGGTTCAGGGCTCGTCGTCGGACACGGTCGAGGTGGCGGCGGCCGCTGAGCTCGACGCGATACCCATCGACTTCGTCGGGTCGGGCGAAGCCGAGGTGGTCGAGCGCGAGCTGCGGGTCGAGACGACGGGGCTCGACCCCCTCGACGACGCGGTCTACGAGCTCTGGCTCCTCGACGTTGTCGACGGCAAACCGGTGGACCTCGTGTCGATCGGTGTGATCGAGGCCGACGGCAGCTACACCCTCGACGAGGGCATCGACCTGGAGCGCTTCAACGTGGTCGACATCTCGATCGAACCCACCGACGGCGACCCCACCCACAGCGGCAACAGCGTCCTCCGCGGCCAGCTCGAACCCCGCTGACACCCGCACATCGGCGTCGCCTCGTCTTGCTGGCCGTAGCCCTGTCGCTCGGGTCGTTCCTGCTGCCGTCCCACCCGCTGAGTCAGTCGGTCTGCTCGATCACGTGTTGTCGCCGCCCTGGGTCGGCTGCGTCGGCCGGCGGCCGAGAACAGCGGCGAGGGCAAGCATTGCGGGGACAAACCCGACTCCGAAGAGGAGGAGGAGCCCGGCGCCTATGTTCGCCCCGATGGTCGCCGCCGTGAACACCCGGTAGGTGAACCCGACGAACACGCCGAGGGCAACGAGCGGTAGCGCCCCGAGGACCGTCTGCCGCTCCAGGCCTCGCCGACCGATCGGCGACAGCAACCACACCAATCCCGCCGCACCGATCGCCAGAGCCGAGCGGCCGATCATCGTCCCGTTCGATTCCAGCCAGCCAGGCGTACGGACGAAGTGGTCCGAACCGAGTGGCTCGGAGAGGTCGCCGACCGCCCACCACGTGACGGCGGGAGCGGCGAGCAGCGCGAGGACCAGAGCGGTCCTGGTGATCGATCGTTCGGGCATGGGGCCATCATCCGGCTCCAGCACGGCTCACTCCATGCGGGTTCGCCCCCAATCCCCCTCGGGGCGGGTGCGTGGGGTCAGGAATCCTGGAGGAGCTCGGCGGTGCGGAAGGCCAGGTCGAGGCTCTGGCGAGCGTTGAGGCGGGGGTCGCACATCGTCTCGTACCGCTTGGCCAGGTCGTCGTGGTCGACGGCGTCGCCGCCACCGAGGCACTCGGTCACGTCGTCGCCGGTCAGCTCCAGGTGGATCCCGCCGGGCCAGGTGCCGACCTCCCGGTGGGCGGCGAAGAAGCCGGCCAGCTCGGCCAGGATCGACTCGAAGTGTCGGGTCTTGTGGCCGGTCTCGGACGTGAACGTGTTGCCGTGCATCGGATCGCAGGCCCACACCACCGGATGGCCGGCCTCGCGCACTGCGGTGAGGAGCGGCGGCAGGCGCTCGGCCACGGTGTCGGCCCCCATCCGGGAGATCAGTGTCAGGCGACCGGGGGTGTGGTCGGGATCGAGGGCCCGACACAGGCCGATCACGTCGTCGATGGTGGTGTTGGGACCGATCTTGCAGCCGATCGGGTTGTTGACGCCGCGGAGGAACTCCACGTGGGCGCCGTCGACCTGCCGGGTCCGCTCACCGATCCAGAGCATGTGGGCCGAGCAGTCGTACCAGTCGTCGGTGAGGCTGTCCTTGCGGGTCAGCGCTTCCTCGTACTGGAGGATCAGCGCCTCGTGGCTGGTGTAGAAGTCGGCCTCGTGGATCTCGGGGTGCTGGGAGGAGATGCCGGCGGCCTCCATGAATCGCAGGGCCCGGTCGATCTCGGCCGCGAGTTGGCTGTAGCGCTGCCCTTCGGGCGACGAGCCGACGAACTCCTGATTCCAGGCCTGCACCCGGTGCAGGTCGGCGAACCCGCCCTTGGTGAAGGCGCGGAGGAGGTTCAGCGTCGACGACGACTGGTGGTAGGCCCGCAGCAACCGGTTCGCCTGCGGGGTGCGGTCGCCCTCGGAGAAGGGGACGTCGTTGACCATGTGCCCGAGGAACGACGGTAGCTCGGTGCCATCGACCGTCTCCGTCGGGCTCGACCGTGGCTTGGCGAACTGGCCGGCGATCCGGCCGACCTTCACGGTGGGAACGCCGGCCGAGTAGGTCAGGACGACGGCGATCTGCAGGATGATCCGCAGCTTGTCGCGGATGGCGTTGGCGTTGAACCCGTCGAACGACTCGGCACAGTCGCCGGCCTGGAGCAGAAATGCCTTCCCGTCGGCCACCGCCGCCAGTTGAGCCCGGAGCTCGCGGGCCTCGCCGGCGAACACGAGCGGCGGGAGCGACGACAGCTCCTTCTCGACCTGCTCCAGCTCGCCGATGTCGGGCCAGGTGGGTTGGTGGGCGGCGGCACAGGACCGCCACGACCGTGGATCCCATGAGGAGGAGGATGATGCCGTGCTACCGCTCGCGTTTGTCACCGACACAGTCTTCAGGCTCAGCAGCCCGGTGGCAACGCAGTTTTGCAGGCTCTCCGGACGCGACGAGGGAGCCGCACCGGGCGGCTCCCTCGTCGAACGTTCGTTGGCTGTTGGCGACTAGGCGGCGTCGAAGTCGGCCATGACATCGCCGGCCTGGTCGCGGACGGCGCTCACGGCCCGCTTGACGAGTCGACGTGCGGCCTCGGCGGTCACGCCGAGCTCCTCACCGACCTCGCGGTAGCTGCGCTTGCGGCCGTCGTTGAGGCCGAACCGCTGCTCCACCGCGTACTTGGCCCGGGGATCGAGCACGTCGAGCAGGCCGGTGACCATGGTCTCCTCGGCCTTGGCCATGACCTCGAACTCGGGTCCGGGGGTGGCGTCGGGGAGGAGGTCGACGAGCTCGTTGGAGTCGTCGTCGCCGATGGTGCGGTCGAGCGAGGTGGGGGTGGTGAGACGATGGAGGCGGGCGTGCTCGTCGTCGAGCTCGTCACCGTCACCGGAGACCTGCCGGAGGGCGGCCCGGAGGCTGGCCGAGCGGTCGCCCGGCAACCGGACGAGGCTGGCCTTCTGGTCGAGGGCCCGGCCGATGGCCTGGCGGATCCAGAAGGTGGCGTAGGTGGAGAACTTGAAGCCCTTGCGCCAGTCGAACTTGTCGACGGCGTGCTCGAGGCCGAGGTTGCCCTCCTGGATGAGGTCGAGCAGCTCCATGGAAGGAGGGAGCGGGTAGCGGCGTGCGACGCTCACGACGAGGCGGAGGTTGGCCCGGATGAACCGGTCCTTGGCACGGGCGGCGGCCCGGACGGCACGGCGGTTCATCGCCGTGTTTTCGCCTGCGTCGATCTTTTCCTGCGCTTCGCGGCCTTTTTCGATTATCTGACTGAGCTCGCGCTCTTCGTCGGCGGTGAGAAGGGGAACGAGGCCGATCTCGTTTAGGTACTGTCCTACGGAATCACTCATGGGCGTGCTTCTTCGCTGGGGTGCTTGCGGGGGGATTGACAAGGAAGTTTTCCCTATCGACGGGGACTGGTAGGCTCGTCGTTACCGGCGTTCCTTCGGCTGAATCCGAGCTACGGTGCCGAGATGATGGTGTCCGGGCAGGTCTGGAGCACTACAAGTCCAAACACCTGTTTTAGTATGAACAATCCCGCGTGTGTAGTGACATCCGTCACATCCGCGGGATTTTTGCTTTGCAGCACGATACGCCCGCCGACTGGGCCCCGGTGGTGACGCGTCGAGTCGGCCTGTTGGGCGGCACGTTCGATCCGCCCCACCTCGGCCACCTCGTAGTGGGCGATCAGGTCGCTGACCAGCTCGAACTCGACGAAGTCCGCCTCGTGGTGAACAACAGCCCCTGGCAGAAGGAGGGAAGCAGGGTCATCACCGACCCCGGCCGACGACTGAAGCTGGTGTCGGCGGCCGTGGCCAAGGCACCGGGCCTCGTCGCCTCCGATGTGGAGATCCGCATCGGCGGACCGAGCTACACGATCGTCACCCTCGAGCGCCTGCGGGCGGAGGAGCCAGACGTCGAGTGGTCGGTGATCGTCGGCGCCGACGTCGCCGCGGAGCTCGACACGTGGCATCGAGCGGATGAGCTCGCGGCCACCGAACGGTTCGTCGTGGTCAACCGCCCCGGTTCCACCGGCTCGGGGACAGGAAGCAGCGGGTCCGTCGATGGGCCGCCGCCCGGGTGGGCCCACGACCGGATCGAGATCCCGCCCCTCGACATCTCCAGCACCGACCTTCGCGCCCTCGTCGCCGCCGGTCGGTCGATCCGCCACCTGACCCCTGATCCGGTGGTGCAGCTTTTGGAGGCGTGGAGGCTCTATCGTCAGGGTCCTTGAGTTGGCCCGCCGCCCTGCTCACCCGACGCCGCCGCCTGTTCGCACTCTTCGTGTTGGCCGAGCTGACGTTGGCGATGGCGATCCCGTTCCTCGCGATCGCCGGCTATCACGCGCTGCTGGGCTCACAGGCGGGCACGTTCATCGAGGAACCCGAGGAGGGAGAGCCCGGCTGGCGGGCACTCGTGGCGCCGAGCCCGATCACCGCCGTCGTGGAGATCGACGCCGATTCGCTCACCGGGATCTCGCTGCTGGTCGGCCCAGTCGATGGGCCGTCGATCGTGGTCTCCGGCGAGAGCGAGATGGAGCTCGCCGCCGCCCGATTCGATGCCGGCAACGCCGATGCCGGCGGCACCGTGATCGTGGTGCCGGGGACCCTGGTGGTCGACGGTGTCCCGCTCGCCGAGCGGTCACCGGAGGATGCGGTGGCGTCGGTGGAGACCATCCTGCGCTTGAAGGTCGACACGATCGACATCGTCGACGAGAACAGATGGTCGGCGATCCTCGGCGATGACACCTATACCTTGTCGAATCCCGATCCGGTGGTCGACGACGGCGGGCGTCCGCTGCTCGAGGTGGGTGAGATCGAGGTCGGTGCTGCCGAGGCAGCGGCGTTCCTCGGTCGGCCCGCCCCCGACAGTGATCCGATCACGTTGCTCTTCCGGCGCCAGCTCTTCTGGACGGCGCTGACCGCGGAACCGCCCGACGGCGCCGGTGCCGACGACGAGCTGGTCGCAACGTTGCGAACCCTCATCGGGCCCGGTTCGCAGGTGGTCATTCTGCCCCTCGTCGACGTCGTGCCCGACCCCGAACCCGATCTCGTGGCGGCCGAGGCGCTCATCCGCGAGGTGGTGCCGATCCCGGCGGGCGCCAACCCGGGCGACCGGCTCCAGGTGCGGGTGATCGACCGGACCGGGGCAGCCGACCTCGAGTCGGTGGCCGCCGAGGTCGCCTCCACCGGATCCGAGGTGGTCGAGATCGGCTACGCCCGCGAGTTCGACGGCGGTCTCACCCACCTCGTCGTGCCGCCCGGGTTGGACGACCCGGCGATAACCGAGCTTGCGACCGTCACCGGTGCGACTACTGTTCTCGACAACGACATCGTCGACGACGCCGTCGTGACCCTCCTGGTCGGCAGCGACTACGGGGTGGCGGCGAGCTGAGTCGGCAGGGGCCGAACGAGGAGTATGACCTGAGCGACGACGATCTCCGGCGGTGGGTGCAACTGGCCGTCGACGCAGCCGAGGACAAGCTCGGCCGGGACACCGACGCGTTCTTCGTGGGCGAGGTCCTGGCCATCACCGACTGGTTCGTCGTGAGCGCTGGTGGGAACCCACGCCAGGTGCGCGCCATCGTCGAGGAGGTCGAGGAGCAGCTCACCAGGGCGGGGGGACCGAAGCCGGTCAGGATCGAGGGCAAGGACACCCTCGAATGGGTCCTCATGGACTACGGCGCGTTCGTGGTCCACGTGTTCAGCGACGAGGCACGGGAGTACTACGACCTCGAGCGGTTGTGGTCCGACGTGCCCCGCCTCTCCGAGGTCGCCTGAGCGGGTAGGTCGGCGGGACCGGTCGATCGATCGGCTGGGCCGCGCCGCTCGTCAGCCGAGCGCCCCCAGGAGCATCAGCAACGCCAGGATGAACGCGCCGGTGAGTGCCGCCAGCAGGGCCCGCCGGCGTAGCTCGGACAGGTCGCGGCCTTCGTCGGTGGGGGAGAGCGCCCACAGCAGGGCCTCGTGGTCCGGTTCGAGCGGAAGCGCGTGAACGACGGGTGCAGTCGGTCGATGGAGCTGAACCGGTTGGCGGAGGTGTGGCTGCCGGTGCGACGGCGGCGGGTAGAGGGAAGACGGCGACATTGGATGGGAACCTCTTCGTTGCGACGAGCAGTGCCAACTGCTCGGTATGGCCGCCCGGCCACTGGGGCCGAAGTCTATAGCCATTGCGCGAGCACGCAACGGACCTCCGGCGCCTTGCTTCGCGTTCGGGGGTTGGCGGTCCGTCTACGGTTGGGCCGTGCTGTCGGCCGGTGAAGTGGTGATCGTGTCGGGCCCGCCGGGCTCGGGGAAGTCGACCGTTGCTGCCGCCCTGGCCGAGGAGGCGGAACGGGGCGTGCACCTGGAGTCGGACTGGTTCTACCGGTGGATCCGCTCGGGGTTCCTACCTCCCCATCTGCCGGCGTCGCGGGCGCAGAACACCACCGTGATGGACGTGGTCACCGATGCCGCCGCCGGCTATGCGACGGCTGGGTACCTGGTGCTGTGGGACGGGATCGTCGGCCCGTGGTTCCTGGATCGTGTGCTCGCCCGGTTGGCGGCTCGCGGCGTGCCGGTGCGGTATGTCGTGCTTCGGGCTGAGCGCGAGACTGCGCTCGCCCGGGTCGGCGAGCGCGATGGGACCGTCGAGACTTCCGGGGCGGAGGTGATGTGGGACGAGTTCGCCGACCTGGGTGATCTCGAAGCCCACGTGGTCTCGGGCGAGGGCGAACCGGCCGAGGTGGTGGCCCGGTGCCGGTCGGCGCTGGCCGACGGTGGGCTCTCGGTGGACGCCGAGACGTGGGTCGACGATCGCTGGCCGGTCTCGGTGAAGGGGGTGGTGGGCTGGGACGGTCGGGTTGTGGTGCTGCGGAATCGGCGTGACGAGTGGGAGTTGCCCGGTGGTCGACTCGACGCGAGCGATGCCTCACCCGAGGCGGCTCTGCGGCGGGAGATGGCCGAGGAGCTCGGGCTCGACGTCGAGGTCGGGCCGCTCATCGACACCTGGATCTACGACGTCGAGCACACACGGGTGCTGATCCTCACGTTCGCCTGCACCGCCGTTCGCCCCGCCACGTTGACGTGCAGCGATGAGCACGTCGCAGTCGCCGAGCTCGACCTCGCAGCCCTGCGCCGCGAATCGATCCCCGACGGCTACCTGCGGTCGATCGCCACGGCCGCCGCCCGGCGCTGAGCCGGCCTCTGGGCGGTCAGGGCCCGGTAGTCCTTTCGGGGGAGCCGAACAGCGTCCGGCGGAGCTCCTCGAGGAGGCCGGAGGAGGCGACGAGCAGCCCCGAGTCGCGCGAGTGCGGCTCATAGGTCGAGCCGTCGGGTCGACGGGCGGCACAGCCGGCCTCGCCGGCCAGCACCACGCCGGGAGCGTGATCCCACGGCAGCGTGCGCCAGTACACGATGTAGTCGGTCACGCCCGTTGCGAGGGCTGGGTACTCGATCCCGGCACAGTCGACACCAGGCTCGAGTGGTCCGAGCGCAGGTGCCTGCTCGCGGATGTGTCGTCGGACGTCGCCGGGCAGGAAGCGATACTTGATCACCCCGACGAGCTCGCCATCATCGCCGGCGGTTGGCCGACCGACGAGCGGCCGGCCGTTGACGGTGGCGCCGGCTCCCCGCTCGGCGATGTACATCCGCGCTGCTTCCGGCTGCCAGATCCACGACGCAGCGATCGTGCCGCGGTGGACATAGGCCACCATCACCGCGTAGTCGGGCGACCCCGACGCGAAGTTGCCGGTTCCGTCGATCGGATCGACGAGCCAGCACGTGGTCTCCGGACCGAGCACATCGAGCAGGCCGGGGTCGGCGGCCACGGCTTCCTCGCCGACGACCGGGATGTCGGCGATCGTCACCAGGCGTTGGGTGAGCACCGTCTCGCAGGCTCGATCGGCGGCGGTGACCACTTCGCCCGGCGACTTCTCGTCGACGTCGCTCTTCGACAGCCGTCGGAACCGGGGCACGATCTCGGCGGCCGCCGTGTCCCTGATGACCTCGGCGACAGCACCGAGTCCGCCATCGCCGGGCAGCGTCGCGCCGGTCATGCTCGGACGCCGGAAGGGATGGATCCAGGTCGGCGCCCGACGTCGGCCGCAGCCAGCTTGTCGCTACGACGCCGCGCACTGACGACCACCCGGATGGCCGCTGAAGCAACGGGCGCGGACTTCTCGGCGCGCGTGGGATCCAGGAGCGGAAAGTGGTGCCGGTCGAGCGTCGGGCTTGCTAGCATCGGTGTTCCCCTCGGGGCTATAGCTCAGTTGGTAGAGCGCTTCCATGGCATGGAAGAGGTCAGGAGTTCAATTCTCCTTAGCTCCACCGGTGTTTACGCTGGTCAGACGGATGGTATGGGCAACCACGTACCTGCTCCCTTAGCGTCGGTGAGCAGCCGCTACCTGAAGAAGCTGTCGTGTAGTCGGCGCTGGCCATGTCATCCCACTCAGGGCGGGTGGCGGTGACCGGGCCCGATCTCGGCATTCAAGGCCTCAGTGGGTACCAAGTCCTCGGCGCAGGTGGATTCGCCACCGTGTACTTGGCATGGGAGGACGACTTCGATAGATGGGTGGCAGCAAAGGTCCTCCACAATCTTGATGACTCGGGCCTTCGGAGCTTCGATCGGGATCGACGACATCTCGGTCGTCTGTCCGGCCATCCGAGCATCATCACAGTTCATCGCTTCGGCGAGACCGCGGCCGGGGCTCCCTACCTCTTGATGGAATACGCTGCGGGCGGCTCGCTGCAGGATCTGATTGAGGCTGAAGGTGCGCTTGAGCCAAGCCGAGCCTTGGATCTCCTCGAGCCGGTTGGAGCTGCGTTGGACTACGGCCACGATCAGGGGATCCTCCATCGAGATGTGAAGCCTGCCAACATCCTTCTGACTGATCAGGGCTATACCAAGCTCACTGACTACGGGATTGCTGCGCTGCGCGAGGCGAGTACGCCGCAGACGATAGCCTTCACTCTCGCCCATACGCCGCCAGAGACCTTCTCGTCGGGATTCGACGCAAGGAGCGAGCAGTCTGATGTGTATTCGCTCGCGTCGAGCTTCTACACCCTGGTAGGTGGTCGTTCGCCATTCGAGGTCGACGGACCAGACTCTCAGGCAGCTTTCATGAAGCGGATCGAGACCTTCCCCATTGAACCGCTCGCAATCCTCTCGGCAAGAGAGAACGCCGCCTTAGCTCAAGCGATGGCCAAGGACCCGACCTCGCGGCCAACCTCCGCCGAAGCGTTTCTTCGGTCACTCGACGGTGACCATCGTTCAGTCGGCTCGAAACCGTCTGGCGACACGACTGTGCGGGCGCCCGACGTCCGTCCCGGTCCCAACTCCAAGGGGCCACCCGATGACCCGCCGGTCGATCTCTACCAACCGCCGATCTCTGAGGGTTTGAGCGCTAGCCCACCGGCGCATGAGTCTGTGACGCTACGCGAGCTGGCACATCCCGAGCCACGCTTCAGCCAGCCTCGGCCTGGCGGAAATCGGGTCCGCCACCGACTTTCTCGACTTTCGTTGGTCGTCGGCCTGCTAGCTGCTGGCGCCGGTGGCCTATGGATAGCCAGCCGGTCGGATACCAACGAAGCACTCGGTAGTTCAACGAACGCTGCTCCGGTGGTCGTCGCCACCACATCGACCGACTTGGTCGATGCCGACGCCGAGGATCCGGAGGGTCCCTCAGCATCTACAAGCGTCAGCTCGACAGTGGTACCGAGCATTGGTAGCTCGGCGCCGCCCACACAAGTGACTTCGGAGCTCGCATTGGATGGCGACCTTGTTGGAGCACTAGTCGCTCTTGAGTCCTTTCCGTCGAGCTGGCGAGATAACGGCGTCCAGGCTTCTGACCTTGAGGGCAATATCCTGTTGCCATGCAATAGGCCGCTCGATGCGTTGCTTGCCGAAGCGCACGCCTTTGTCGTCAAAGGACATTTCTCGAACGACCAGTATCAGAACGTGAACCAATCGGTTTGGTCCTTCGAGCCATCCGTGGCTAGCGAAGTCATGAGCGAGGTCGAGGATTCGGTGGCCTCATGCGATCGTGTGTGGACCCAGATCCTGGAGAGCACCGGATCCACGAACGAGCTAGAGATCATCGACTGGTACCGCCTGGACGGACCTGCCGACGAGGGCTTCGTCTATAGAGTCAGTGCAAACATACGCTCGGACAGCGCTGAGTTCAGCGACTGGACCGGCGAGGACACGGTGATTCATCTTCGTTGCGGTGGGATAGTCTCGCGGATCGCTATTCGGTTAACGGAGGGCCAGAGTAGCTACCCAGGCAGGGACTTCCCCGAAGTGATTGCCGCGATCGCGAGCGAGCAGCTTCAGGCAGTTGTCGCGGGGCTTGGTGGAACCTGCCCTAATAGCTAGCCCCACAGCGAACGCAAGGCGCGATAATGGCCGGTCAGGTTTGAAGAGGCCAGCAGACCTTGAGCTCAGTCCGGCGTGGCGAGGGGCCAGGCGAGGGTGAAGGTGGAGCCGGCGTCGGGCTCGGAGTCGAGGGTGAGCGAGCCGTGCACCTTGTCGACGATGCGGCGCACCGCGGCGAGGCCCAACCCAGACGAGTCCTTGTCGAGTCCCTTGAACGGCTCGAAGATCAGGTCGTGATAGCAAGGATCGATACCGGCCCCGTCGTCGGCCACCTTGATCGTGACCTCCTCGATTCCGACCTCGACGATGATCTCCACGCGGCCAGCCGGGCCCGGATGGTGCTTGATCGCGTTGCCGACGAGGTTGCGGATGCAGGTCGACAGCGGCACGTCGGACACGGTCACAGCCGTCTCGAGATCGCCGCTGGCCTGAACCTCGATCCCGTCGCGCGGGCCCACGACCTCGATGGCGTTGTCGACGAGCTTCCCGATCTCGACGGTGGTGGCATCGCCGCTCTCGCTCGTGGTTCGGGCGTGGTGGAGGGTGTCCTCGATGAGCCGGTTCATCAGCTCCGCCTTGCCCTCGAGGAGGTCGAGGTACTCCTCGATCGACGGCACGAGCTCCGGTGGGGCGTCCACACGGATGAGGCGCGAGGCCGAGTTGATGGCCCGGAGCGGTGCCCGGAGGTCATGGCTCAGGATGTAGGAGAAGTCCTCGAGGTACTTGTTGGCGGCCAGAAGCTCGTCGTTGGCGTCGCTCAGCGCCGCTCGGATCCGACGCTCCTCGGTCACGTCGATGCTGTGGCCGCGCAGGACCCTGCCCGGTCCGTGCACGTCGAGCCGGACGTTGGCGTTCACCGTGCGATAGGTGCCGAACCGGTCGAGATACCGGTAGTCGACCTCGACCGACCCACCGGATGCGTCGCCAGACAGCAGAGCATCCTGCTGGTCGAGGAATCGCTCCAGCTTGGCCACATCATCGGGATGGAAGTGGTCGAAGTGGGGGAACTGGCCCCAGTTGGACGGCTCGAAGCCGTTCACCTCGGCGAAGTTGGGTGAGGTCCACACCGGCTTCAGGTCGGGCGTGCACTCCCACAGGGTGACGCCGGTGCCGAGCAGGGTCTGGGTCAACCGATCTCGTGCGAGACGAAGCTGCGACGACGTGGCCGCCCGCTCCGCCACCTCCACCTTCAGGTCCTGCTCGGCGAGCTTCATCTGCGTCACGTCGTTATGGGTCCCGAGCATCCGGATCGGCTTCCCGTTCGCGTCGCGCAGCGCCAGACCGCGACACCGCACCCACACGGTCGACCCATCCGCGTGCCGGTACCGCACCACCTGGTCGTAGGGATGGTCGGGGTCGGCGCAGTGGCGCTCGAAGTTGAGCAGCGCGATGTCCCGATCGACCGGGTGGATGAGGTCCTGCCAGGCCGATGGTGAGTGGGGCTTGGTCGACGGGTCGACGCCGAAGCACCGCCAGAACGAAGGGCTCATCCACTCGTCGTCAGGTACCTCGAGGTTCCAGTACCAGAAGCCGTCTGTGCCCGCATCGACCAGGAAGCGGAACAGGTCCGCGTCCTCGGCCAGCCGATCCGACAGCTCCTGTTGGAGGTAGTGGATCGCTGGTGTCGCCAGTTCGTCGCCCGAGGTTGCCATCAGCTCGGTGAGCCGTTCGGCGGTGGGCCGACCAGCCTGCGGAGGAAGCCGGCAATGTCGCTGGTCGTCGTGTACTTCTGCTGGAGCTGGCAACCGAAGGCCTCGGCCCGCTGCTCGTCGGCCGGGTTGTCGGAGTTCGAATAGAACATCACGACCGGCACGTCTCGGAACCGCTCGTCGGACCGGAGGGTCGCGAGGACCTCGAACCCGTCCATACCGGGCATGTTGATGTCGAGGATCACCACCGTTGGCAGGTCGCCGTCGTCGGGGTCGAAGTCGTGGAGGTAGCTGAGGAAGTCGGGCCCGTTGTCGAAGACGACGAGCTCGAGGTCGACTCCCGACCGCTGATGGGCGCGGTGCATCAGATACCCGTCGGTCTCGTCGTCGTCGACCATGACGATCGGACCGGTACTCGCCTGCTGGCGTACGACTGCAGAGGTCAAGAGCTCGTCCTTTCGAGCGTGAAGTGGACCACGAAGGTGCTGTCTGTCTGCTCGGCTGTGATGACCCCGCCGTGGCGCTCGACGGCGCGGGTGCAGATGCTCAGCCCGAGGCCACGACCGGACTCGGCGGCGGCACCGCGAACGAACGGGCGGAGTGGGTCGGCAGGGCCGGCGCAATCGGGATCGACCGAGTTCGCAACGCTGTACACGCACGAGCCGGCTCCATCGGCTGTTGCGATCGTCAGCTCCAGAGGACGGGCTCCGTGCTCGAGCGCGTTCTGGACGAGCTGCCGGAACAGGGCCGCAACCAGGGGCTCATAACCGTTGATGACCTCCGGCAGCGAGCACCGCACCGTCGCGTCGGCGAGCTCGCGCTCGGCGCCGGTCAGAATCGTGTCGACGAGATCTCGCAGCCGGATCGGGCCCAGCTCGATCTCGGGCCCCGCCAGCTCGGCCAGAGCGCGGAATCCGTCGATCATGGCCAACATCGCCTCGCTCTGCTTGGACAGCATGGCGAGCTGATAGCCGACCTCGTCGTCGGCACTGGCACCGAGATCCTCCGCGAGCGCGTGGAGCAGACCGATCTGGCGTCGACACGGCTCGCGCAGATCGTGCGCCGCCACGTGGGCGAAGTGGTTCAGATCGGCGTTCATGCGGAGCAGCCGCGCCTGGGTCTCCTCCAGCTCGGCGTTCGAGGCGACGAGCTCACGCCGTTGACGCTCGAGCGCAGCCTTGTTCGCCTCGTTCACGGTGTCGTTCAGCCGGGCGAACCCCGATCGCGACGGTCGCTTCGACTGCAGGCCCACGACCAGCGGTGTCGACCGGTTCGGGCGATGGGGGGCTGCCCCGGAGACCGCAGCTTCCAAGGAGTGCTTCTCTCCCTGCCCGTCGATCAGCTCCAACGCCACGTTCCGGCCACTCGCGGCGCGGCGTAGCTCGGCGGCCAGTGCGGCGGAGCCTTCGACCGTGAAATCGACCAGCGACCGCCCCGCGATCTCGTCGGCCGGCGAGCCGCCGTCGAGGAGCTTCCTTGCGGCGGTGTTCGCCACGAGAATCTCCGTCGTCGACGAATCGATGATCAGCGACGCGATCGGGAGCCGGTCGAACGCCTCACCGACGTCGACCTGTCCGTCGACCTGCCCGTCGACCTGCCCGTCGACAGGGTCAACCGCCGTAGTACTCACGGCCAGGGCCGTCGCCGGTCAGATGGACGGTGACCCGACATTCCGCAGCACCGCCTGCGATCGACTCGGCGATCTCCACCCGTGCGTAGCCCAGGTTGTCGGCGGCGATTCGCCCGAACACGTTCGACGTCATCATGCAGAGCGACATCCGACCCTCGACGTACTGGCCGAAGGGGCATGCGTCGTTGGTCAGCACGATCGAGCCCTGGTCGACGCTGTCGATCCGAAAGCCCCCGGAGATCCTGGCCTTCAGATCGACGAGCGCCGCCGCGACCTGTTCCAAGGTCAGCGAATCGATGGCCAGCGCTTCGCGGTACTCGCCGTTCATCTGGATGCCGATTCGCGAGCCCACCTCGCTGATGAAGCCTGAGGCCTCCTCCAGCCCCACGGTCTCCTCGAGCAACCCGGACAGCTCCCGGAGCAGTTCGCGGGTGAACTGGTCTCGGTCGCGATCGACCGGCAACGCGGCGAACGACGGAACCTCGACTTCGATCGACTCTGACAACGACATCGGCTGCCTCCCTGCTCTCCTGGATCCCCTGAGGTCCAACAGGCCCAGCCGTGAGCCGGTCTCGTTGGGCCATTGGAACCGCTTCCGTCACCCTCTATCGGATCGTGATGCCCGATCCTGAGGCGATCGGCCGGTTCAGCTCGGCATGAACCCTTCGAAGATGGCGACGTTGCTGGTGGCTGCACCGTGACGCATCCCAGCTACCGTCTGGTAGTCGTCGGAGTGGTACCAGGCAGTCGCCGCTTCGAGGCTCTCGAACTCGAGGATGACCGTGGTGTCGCCGTGCCAGGCGCCCTCGACCGTCTCGGCCGGTGGGCCAGCGACGACCGCGGTGCCGCCTGCGGCGACGACGGTGGGAACCGCTGCCGCTGCGTAGGCCTCGAGCGCCTGGTGATCGTCGATCTGCTCGGTGAAGATGATGTAACCCTTCGCCATCTGCCTGCTCTCCTTCTTTCCTGATTCTGGTTGTGGTTGTGGTTGGTGGATGTGGTCGTGACGTGGGCGACGGTGGATCACCGGCGGAGGACCACCGCGATGTCGGCCCGCAGCCGATGCTCGAAGATCGTGCGCGGATCGACCCAGTCGAGGTGATGATTCACCTCGAGCGCCACGACGCCGTGGAAGCCGGCCCAGAAGGCGAGAAAGCCGTCCAGTTCGTCGCCTGGCTGCCCGAGTGCTGCGAGGTCGATGTTTCGAGCCTCGGCGTAGACCGCAGCGATGGGGCGCAGCGCCCCCTCCTGGGCATGGACCGTCGGACCGTCGGGCGGTGCCTGGTAGCCGGCTATCTGATCGAAGAACACGAGGTTGAACTGCTGTCGATGATCGACCGCCCACGTCCGGTACGCCCTTGGACCGGCTGCGAGCCGGACCTCGAGTGGTCTTCCGTTTGTCGCCTCGACGGACTCGCCGACTGCCGCTCCGAGGTCATCGAAGCTCTGGACGATCAAGGAGGTGAAGATGTCACCGAGGCTGGCGAAGTAGGTGTAGAGCGAGGGGGCGCTCATCCCCACCGCGCGAGCGATGGCCCGAAGGCTCACCGAGCTCGGACCGCCGCGTTCCAGTTGTGAACGGGCCTCGACGAGGACGTCGTCGATGAGCTGCTGCCGTTGCCGTTGCCGCCGGGATCTCCCCTCCATCGAAGCCAGCATAGCTGAACGGCGATAGAATTTCTAACAGTGTTAGGTGTTCTGGTGGGGGCGACGATCGGGCGATGATCGAGGCAGGTGAACCTGCCGAGGCTGGACTTTTTGGCCGCACTGGAGGGTTGGATCGGTCCGTGAGGCTCCATCACCGCGTCCCCCAGCTCGCCTCGGCCGCTCTTGCAGCGGCCCTCCTGCTCGCCGCGTGCGGGGGTGACGACGGCGACGACACGTCGGCTACGACTGGCACCGCGACGGACGCCGATGACGCGTCCAGTGGTGACGAGACGACCGACGGAGAGGACGGTGCTGCGGCCTCCGGCGACGACCGGTCGGCGGCAGACGCCAGCGATGCTGATGCCGATGGTGACGCTGACGCCGAAGGCGCTGAGACCGACGGCGCTTCCAGCGACAGCGACAGCGACGGCACCGACGGCGACGCTGATGCCACAGCGTCCGACGGCACGGTCGACGGCGAGCTGCAGGCGGTGTTCGCCGACTACCGCCAGGCGCTTCTCGATCGGGATGGTGAGGCAGCGGCGTTGCTCGTCTCGCCCAACACCATCGCCTGGTACGACACACTGCTCCAGCTCGGCCTCGAAGCCGACGCCGAGGTGCTCGAGAACGAGGCCCCCCTCGCCGACGCGATCTCGGTGGTGCCGCTGCGAGCCGAGTTCGGCGAGGAGCTCACGACGTTGGCCGACGGTCGTGCGCTGTTCGTGGAGGGCGTGGAGTTGGGCCTGACCGGCGACGACCTGACGAGCGTGGAGATCCAGAGCTTCACCGACGCCGGCGACGGGACAGCGACAGGGGTGGTGCAGGGCAAGCCGTTGTTCTCGTTCAGCCAGGGCGGCGATGGCGCGTGGACGCTCGATCTGGAGGCCACGACGACCGCCATCTTCTCCCAGTTGCCCGAGGAGGACTTCGTCGCCGGCCTCACCGGAGGACAGGGCGCCACCCGGCGGGACCTGTTCGTGATCGTCGCCCGCGACGTGTACGCCACGACCTGGGAGGAGCTCAGTCAGCCGATCGGCTGAAGCCGGCGGACGGCGTCGAACCACCCGATCTGGTTCCACGGCCCGGCCGCCAGGGTACAACGACACGATGCGAGAGAACCCGAGTTCCCCCCGACAGCCCCGCCCCGCGGAAGGATCCATGTTCGAGCTGGCCCGCCGGCAGGTCGAGCGAGCAGCCGACCACCTCCAGCTGGACGACGCCACCCGGCGTCGGTTCGAGGCACCGGCTCGGGTGGTGGAGGTGACCGTGCCCGACCCCCGGCCCGGTGGCGACGTGATCACCGCGCTGCGCGTCCAGCACTCGACCGACCGTGGACCGGCAAAAGGCGGTGTCCGCATGGCGGACTCCGTCGACCGGAACGAGGTCGAGGCTCTCGCGCTGCTCATGACCTTGAAGACGGCGACAGCATCGCTGCCGCTCGGTGGCGGCAAGGCCGGCATCATCGCCGACCCCGGCTCCTTCGGAGACGACCAGCGAGCAACACTCCTCGCCGACCTGGCCCGGGCCTGGGCGCCGGTGATCGGACCCGGCCTCGACGTGCTCGGCCCCGACGTCGGCACCGGTCCGGCCGAGATGGCGGCGCTCCACCGGGCCTGGCAGGACGCCACCGGAGCAGACGGCAGTCCCGCCACGGGCAAGCCGGTCGATGATGGAGGACTCGAGCTCCGGACCGGCGCAACCGCCCGCGGACTGGAGATCGTGCTCGACGCCCTGCTCGATCAGCTCGACCTCGGCGACACGATCAGGTTCGCGATCCATGGCTTCGGCTCGGTCGGGCGGGGGCTCGCCGAACGCCTGGTGGGCCGTGGTCACCAACTCGTGGCGATCGGTGACAGCGGGGGCGCCGCCATCGACCTCGAAGGACTCGATCTCGACCAGATCGGCAAGCGGAAGGACGGCGAGGGCTCGGTCTCCGACGGTGAGCACACCTCCGGCGATGTGCTCACCGTCGACTGTGACCTGCTCGTCCCCGCCGCGCTCCAGGGGGCCATCGACAGTCAGGTCGCTCCCGAGGTGCAGGCATCGGTCGTCCTCGAGGGGGCCAACGGGCCGTGCACCGCCGAGGGCGCCGACATCCTGGTGTCGCGCGGTGTGATGGTCGTGCCCGACATCCTGGCCAACAGCGGTGGTGTCGCTGCGTCGTATGAGGAGATGACCCCTCCGGGCGAACGGGAAGCCAACGACCAGATCGCGGATCGTCTCGACGATCGGCTGAGCAAGGCGGCGACGGAGGTGTGGTCCATGGCCGAGCGGGAGTCGCTCGACCTCCGCACCGCCGCCACCGTCCTGGCGATGCAGCGGGTCATCGGCTGAGCGCTCAGGAGTTCTCGCAGCCGACGCCGTCGTTGTCGTGGTCGAGACCGTAGACGTCTGAGCCGATCACCTGGACGGGGCCGGCCACGTACTCGGGGCCGTCGCCACTCCCACCTGCGCAGTCGACATCGGAGGCGATAGGCACGCAACCGCTGTAGTTGGGGTCACAGACCGGGGCGGGGGCGGGCGTCGTGACGGTCGTTGGTTCGGTCGGGGGTGGGGTGGTGGGCGGCTCGGTTGCCACCGTGGTCGTCGCCGTGGTGGTCGTGGTCGTCGCTTCGCTCGACGGTGCTGCCGTCGACTCGGCCGCCGACGGGGCGCTCGTCGGCGGGGGAGGCGGGGGAGAGGTGGCGGCGGTCGTGCTCGCCGTCGGCAGGGCCGGAGCGACTGGTTCGACCTCGGGCGAGCGGGGATCGTCGCTGATCCTGCTCGACGGCGTCGGGTCCGGCTCGGTGCTGCTGGCCGCAGTTGACGTCGTTGCCGCGGACGTCGTGGGCGATGTGCCCGGCGATGCCGCCAACGGCTCGACGCTGATCTCGTCGCCACCGCTGATGAGAGCGACGGCGACGGCGGCGGTCACGACGAACAGGACGAGCGCGCCGGCGGGAACGAGAAGGCGAACCACCGGGCCCCAGCTCCGCTGCTCGCGGGTCGGCGGCGTCCAGTACGTGTGCGTCGAGTCGCTCAGCAGGGTCGGTGTCGCCGGCGTGGACGGCGCCATTCCGGCAGGTCTGGTCAGTGGCGATGGGTCGGGTGGGAGGACGTGGTCGGTCCAGCGGTGACCGTCCCACCATCGTCGGCGGCCGCTGCCGTCATGATCCTCGTACCATCCGGGCGGGATTTCGCGCGCCACAGGCCTACCCCCTGCCATCGCTTCGGTCGAGACCGTAGCCGCGCCGAAATCGGCGCCACATGGGCTGGCTCACTCGGCGGCTGTGGGCGATTCCACTCGATTCAGCCAGCTGCGACAGCGGGAGGCCCCGGCCACGCCGCCTTCGGCTCGAGGACGCGCTCGAGCGGCCCCAGCGTGGTCGCCCCGATCGGTGATCGGGCGATGAACCACTCGGTGCCGAAGCGGGTCCGCCAACCATCGATGCCTCGACGGGGCCGGTTCGAGCTCTTCGGGGGAGCTTGCGATCGGTGGCGCTTGACCGCCTCCATCTTGGTTCGGAACCACTCCTCACCCTGCACGAAGTGGGTGAGGTCCGCCTCGCTCGACGCGAAGGTCGGGTCGAGCTCGCCGTCGCTGTCGGGCAGGCTCGCCAGGTACTCGCGGTTGTACGTTGCGTCGAGGAGCCAGGGCGACGACAGGCGCTCGGCCAGCGCGTGGGCCACGGCGTGGACCTGGAGGTGGTCCGGGTGCCCATACGTGCCGTTGGCGTCGTAGCCGATCACGGCTATCGGACGCTCGCCGCCGACGAGGTCGGCGAGCTGCCTGGCGACCACATCGACATCGGCGTTGCAGAACGCAGCAGGATCGTCGTTGGTCGGTCGACCGGCCATGCCGGAATCGGCGTAGCCGAGGAACTCGACCCTCGCCACCCCGAGCTCGTTGCAGGCCGCCACCGCCTCCTGGCTCCGGCGGTCGCCGAGCGTGGCCGTCCCGCGTTCGTCGCGGGCCTCGCCCGCCTCGCCCCTGGTGGCGTAGACCACGACGGAGCGGACGCCGCGGGCGGTCGCCTTGGCCAGGAGCTGACCGGTCAGCATCGCCTCGTCGTCGGGATGGGCATGCAGGCTGACGATCGTCGGCCGCTGGTCGTCGTCCGATGAGGTCTCCACGTCGTGGAGGCTAGTCCGAACGATACTCTACAAGAACGGAGCGAAACTCTTGAACATTGTAGACTGTTGGAGTAGTGTGAGCGGCGAGGCCCGCTGGGCGCCGATCGAGGGGATGCCATGACCGAAGCAACCGAGACCATCGAACGTGAACCCGTGGTCGAGTTCGCCACCGACCCCGAGCACTACCGCCACTGGCAGCTCCAGGTGGACGGGTCGACCGCCACGGTCACGCTGCAGGTCGACCCCGACGGCGGGCTCCGTGACGACTACGAGCTCAAGATGAACTCCTACGACCTCGGGGTCGACATCGAGTTGAACGACATCGTGCAACGGCTCCGGTTCGAGCACCCCGAGGTGAAGGCGGTGGTGGTCACCGGGGGGATCGACAAGATGTTCTGCGCCGGTGCCAACATCTCGATGCTGGCCGGCTCCTCCCATGCCCACAAGGTCAACTTCTGCAAGTTCACCAACGAGACCCGCAACTCGATCGAGGACGCCACGGTCAACAGCCAGCAGACCTGGATCGCAGCGGTCAACGGAACCGCGGCCGGCGGCGGCTACGAACTGGCGCTCGCCTGCGACGAGATCCTCCTCGTCGACGATCGCGCCTCGGCGGTGTCGTTGCCCGAGGTACCGCTCCTGGCCGTCCTGCCCGGCACGGGCGGCCTCACCCGGGTGGTCGACAAGCGCTTCGTTCGCCGCGATCTGGCCGACGCGTTCGCCACCCGCAACGAGGGGGTGCAGGGTCAGACCGCCCTCGACTGGGGCCTCGTCGACGCGATCGCCCCGGCCAGCGGCTTCGACGCCCTCATCGCGGCGCGGGTGGCCGAGCGGGCCGCTGCCTCCGACCGGCCAGACCAGGGGCCCGGTGTGGTGCTCACGCCGCTCGACCGCAGCATCGACGCCGACGGCCTGCGGTATCAGCACGTGGAGATCGCCATCGACCGCTCGCTCGGCACCGCCACCTTCGCCATCGCCGCCCCGGTCGGCCAGCAGCCCGCAACCGGCGACGAGCTGCTCGCCGCCGGCGCCGACAGCTGGCTGCTGGCCACCGTCCGTGAGCTCGACGACGCCATCCTCCACCTCCGGTTCAACGAGCCCGAGATCGGTACCTGGGTGTTCACCACCACCGGATCGGCCGATGCCGTCGCCAGCGCCGAGCAGGTGCTCGGAGCTGAACCCGAGCACTGGCTCGTTCGGGAGGTCCGCCTCTACTGGGCCCGGGTGCTCAAGCGGCTCGACCTGTCGGCCCGCACCCTGGTGGCCGTCGTCGAACCCGAGAGCGCGTTCGGCGGGATCCTGGCCGAGCTGATCCTCGCCGCCGATCGCAGCTACATGCTCGAGGGCACGTGGGAGGACCTCGACGAGCCGCCCCCGCCAGCCACCATCCGACTCACCGACGCCAGCCTCGGCTGGTTCCCCATGTCGAATGACCTCACCCGGCTCCAGACCCGGTTCTGGGGCCGCGACGATGCCCGCTCGGCGGCCGAGGAGGTGGCGGGGAAGGACCTCGACGCCGCCGACGCACTCGCTGCCGAGCTGATCACGTTCACCCCCGACGACCTCGACTGGCACGACGAGCTCCGACTGATGCTCGAAGAGCGCAACAGCTACTCGCCAGATGCCCTCACCGCGATGGAGGCGAACTACCGCTTCGTCGGCCCCGAGACGATGGAGACCAAGATCTTCTCCCGGCTGTCAGCCTGGCAGAACTGGGTCTTCCAGCGCCCGAACGCCGTCGGTCCAGAAGGGGCGCTCCGCCGTTTCGGTTCCGGCTCCCGTCCGTCCTACGACAAGAAACGAGTGTGACCATGCCCTCGAACATCACCGTCGATATCGACGCCAAGATCCCCAACAACGTCGACCTCAAGGGCGACCGACGCCTCCAACGGGCGCTCGAGTCGTGGCAGCCGAAGTTCATCCGATGGTGGGAGGAGCTCGGCCCGGCTGCCTTCAAGGACAACCAGGTGTTCCTCCGCACTGCGATCGACGTCGGCCAGCAGGGGTGGGCCAACTTCGATCATGTGTCGATGCCCGACTACCGCTGGGGCGTCTTCCTCGCCGAGCCCGAGCAGGACCGCAAGATCGCATTCGGTGCCCACAAGGGCGAGGACGTGTGGCAGGAGGTACCGGGGGAGTACCGGTCGGACCTCCGCCGCCTGATCGTGGTGCAGGGCGACACCGAGCCGGCGTCGGTTGAGCAGCAACGCCAGCTCAGCCTCACCGCCCCGTCGCTCTACGACATGCGCAACCTCTTCCAGGTCAACGTGGAGGAGGGGCGCCACCTGTGGGCGATGGTCTATCTGCTGCACCGCTACTTCGGACGAGACGGTCGCGACGAGGCCGACGCGATGCTCGAGCGCCACTCCGGCGACCCGGACAACCCTCGCATCCTCGGCGCCTTCAACGAGGAGACGCCCGACTGGTTGTCGTTCTTCTTCTTCACCTACTTCACCGACCGCGACGGGAAGTACCAGTTGGCGTCGCTGCGGGAGTCGGCCTTCGATCCGCTCAGCCGCACCTGCGACTTCATGCTCAAGGAGGAGGCCCACCACATGTTCGTGGGCGCCACCGGCATCGGTCGGGTCGTGGCCCGCACCCTCGAGCTGATGCGGGAGCACGACACCGCCGACGTCCACCCCCACGGCGGCATCAACCTCGACACGCTGCAGAAGTACCTCAACTTCCACTACTCGGTCAGCCTCGACCTGTTCGGCGCAGAGACGTCGACCAACGCCGCCAACTACTACACGGCGGGGTTGAAGGGCCGGTTCCACGAGGAACGGCGCGACGACGATCACGTGCTCACCTCCGTCTACCGGTACGTGCCCGAAGCCACCGACACCGCCATCGACCAGCGAGAGGTGACCCAGCTCGCAGCGCTGAACGAGACCCTCCGCGACGACTACACGGAGGACTGCCAGAAAGGAGTCGACCGGTGGAACCGGGCCCTCAGCGAGGCTGGTTCCGGCTTCCAGTTCGCCCTGCCCCACGTCGGCTTCCACCGCGATGTGGGCACGTTCGCCAGCCGCCATGTCAGCCCCGACGGCCGGCTGCTCAGCGACGACGAGTGGAACGCGAACGAAGCGGCCTGGCTCCCCACCGACGACGACCGCGAGCACGTCCAGTCGTTGATGGTCGGCGTCACCGAGCCGGGCAGGATGGCGGGCTGGATCGGCCCGCCGGCGAGCGGCATCAACCAGAAGCCGGTCGACTTCGAGTACGTGCGCCTGTGACCGGTGACCCTGCGGGTTGCGACAGCTCCGTGGGTCGCCGGTCAGCAGGCGCCCCGGGCTCCAACCTGGTCGCCGGCGCCGATGACCAGCTCGCGGCTCAGCGGGGGAGCGCGAAAGCATTGCTCTTGACCGTGCTCGGCGAGTTCGTGCTCCCCGCCGGCGGTGCGGCCTGGACGTCGTCGTTGCTGACGGCGGCCGACGCGCTCGGCATCGGCGAGAAGAACGCCCGCCAGGCGATCGCCCGGATCGGCGACGACGGGCTCCTCGAGTCGACCCGGCACGGTCGCAGGACACGCTGGTCGCTCACCGACGACGGCACGCAGCTGCTGGCATCAGGGGCCCAGCGCATCTACGACTTCGGCTCCGCCAGCCCGGAGTGGGACGGGCGGTGGCTGATGGCCCACTGCCCCGTGGCCGAGCCGCAGCGGGCGACCAGGAACCAGCTCCGCACCCAACTCGCGTTCCTCGGGTTCGGGGAGCTGTCGCCCAGCCTGCTCCTCTCGCCCCACGTGGTCCGCGAGCCGCAGCTCCGAGCAGTGCTCGACGAGCTCGGACTCCTCCACGACAGCATCATCCTCCACTCGACCACCACGAGCGTGGCCGATCGGGAGGACCTCGTCCGCCGGGCGTGGGACCTCGACGAGCTGGCGGCGACCTATGCCAGCTTCACCCGAACCCACGAAGCGGTCGATCCAGCAGGCGGCCCCGCCGCATTCGCCGCGCTGGTGGAGCTCGTGCACGGGTGGCGGCGGTTCCCGTTCGTCGACCCCGAGCTGCCCACCGAGCTCCTGCCGGAGGGGTGGGCCGGCGCCACCGCTGCTGCCCTGTTCCGGGATCGACGGGCCGCCTGGTCGCCGTCGGCCCAGTCGTGGTTCGGGTCACTGGAGGCTGGTGAATGCAGTTCCACCTGAACGGATTCCGCCCGGGCGACCCGGCACGGGCCGAACCGGCGCCAGGGGTCGCCGACGGCGCAGACGATGCCGGCAACCTCGGTGTCGTCGGCGGCGCGATCGGGACCGACGGACTGCCGGCCGAGGTCGACGTGCTCATCGTCGGGAGCGGCCCGGCCGGCCTCACCCTGGCAACCCAACTGTCCACCTTCGCCGACATCGACACCCGGCTCGTCGAGCAGAAGCCGGGGCCGATGCGCTTCGGCCAGGCCGACGGGGTCGCCTGCCGATCGATGGAGATGTTCCAGGCGTTCGGCTTCGCCGAGCGGGTGGCGAGGGAGTCGTACTGGGTCAACGAGACGACGTTCTGGCGGCCCGCGGCGGACGATCCCGGCCGGATCGTGCGGGCCGACAGGATCCAGGACGTGGAGGACGGGCTCTCCGAGTTCCCCCACACGATCCTCAGCCAGGCCAGGATCCACGACTTCTTCCTCGCCACGATGGCCGACTCGCCCCGGCGGCTCGTGCCTGACTACGGGTACCGGTTCGTCGGGCTCGAGATCGACCCGCCCGCCTCGTCGGCCAGTCACCCGGTGACGGTCACCCTGGAGCGGGTTCCCGCCGATGGCGGGCCGAACGGCGAAGCGGGTGGCGGCTCGTCGGGCACCGTCACCGTCCGCGCCCGCTACGTGGTGGGGTGCGACGGTGCCCGAAGCGAGGTTCGGCGTGCGCTGGGCCGGGCGCTCGTCGGCGATTCGGCCAACAAGCTGTGGGGTGTGATGGACGTGCTGGCCGTCACCGACTTCCCCGACATCCGGCTGAAGTCGGCGATCCAGTCGTCGGCCGACGGCAGCGTGCTCGTCATCCCCCGAGAGGGCGGCTACCTGGTCAGGATCTACACCGAGCTCGGCGAGCTGGTCGACGGTGAGCGCGCCGCCGATCGCAACCTCGAACCGGGCGAGCTGATCGCCGCCGCCCAGCGCATCCTCCGGCCCTACATCCTCGACGTCAAGGAGGTGGCGTGGTGGTCGGCCTACGAGATCGGACAGCGCCTCACCGACGCTTTCGACGACGTGACGGGCGACGGACCGCCGGGCCGGACACCCCGGGTGCTGATCACCGGCGATGCGTGCCACACCCACAGCCCCAAGGCCGGCCAGGGGATGAACGTCTCGATGGCCGACAGCTTCAACCTGGGCTGGAAGCTGGCGGCCGTCCTTCTCGGACGCAGCCCGGCGGAGCTGCTCCACACCTACTCCGATGAGCGTCGGGCGGTCGCCGCCGAGCTGATCGACTTCGACCGCGACATGGCGAAGCTGTTCAGCGTTCGAGTCGACGATACCGCGGCCGCCGTCAGCGCAGGAGCACAGTCCGCCCACCGGGCCGATCCGGTCGACCAGCCAGACCAGGCCGACCAGGCCCAGTTCCAGGCCTACTTCGCCAAGCACGCCCGCTACACCGCAGGGGTGGAGATCCGGTACGAGCCATCGGTCATCACCGGTCCGGCCACCCACCAGCACCTGGCGACGGGCTTCCTGATCGGGACCCGGTTCCACTCCGCCCCCGTCGTCCGGTTGGCCGACGCCAAACCGGTCCACCTCGGTCACACCATCCGGGCCGACGGTCGGTGGCGCCTCATCGCCTTCGCCGACGGCGCCGACCCGATCGATGCGTCGTCGCCGTTGGTCGAGCTGTGCGCCTATCTCGACCAGAGCCCACAGTCACCCATCCGGCGGTACACGCCGGCCGGCGCCGACGTCGACTCGGTCGTCGAGGTCCTGGCCGTGCTCCAGCAGCCGCATCGCACCGTCGCGCTCGACCAGTTGCCGTCGTTCCTGTTGCCGACGAAAGGTCGCTACGGCCTCGTCGACTACGAGAAGGTCTACTGCCCCGACCCGACACAACCGCCAGACATCTTCGACGCCCGAGGCGTCGACCGTCAGCGTGGATGCCTGGTGGTCGTCCGTCCCGACCAGTACGTGAGCCACGTCCTCCCCCTCACCGCCCGACGGGACCTGGAGTCGTTCTTCGACGGCTTCCTCCTCCCCACCCACTGACCCCCGCACACCGGTGCCAGACACATCGTGCGCCGCTCACCGCACGGTGGTGTCAGACACCGGCGTGCGGGCCGAGCGACTGCTCGGCGTGGGTGACACCCGCACGATGTGTCTGGCACCGGTGTGCGGGGCTACCAGGCGTGGGTGGTGCCGTCCCAGCGGAGGAAGCGGCCGGAGTCGGCCAGGGTCAACCCGTCGACGGTGTCGGCGATGGCGGAGGACGACTCGTCGACGCCGAGCGACGCGGCGCTGCCGCCCATGTCGGTGCGAACCCAGCCGGGATGGACGCAGACCATGCCGATCCCGTCTTGGGCGAGGTCGGTCGCCATCCGTACCGTCACCATGTTGAGGGCCGACTTCGAGGCGTTGTAGGCGATGTCGTTGCCGGCCCGGTCGCCGAAGGTCATCGCCCCGAGCTGCGACGACACGTTGATCACCAGACTCCCGCCCGCCGCCCGGAGCAGCGGAACCAGCGCCCGGGTGAGCAGGAGCGGTCCGGCCGCGTTCACGTCGAGCACGTCGAGGAAGTGGCGACGGCTCACCTCCATCGTGCCCCGCGCCGCCGGGTCGGCGCCGGCGGCGGTGGCGTTGATCCCAGCGTTGTTGATCAGCACATCGATGTGGCCCAGATCGTCGAGCGTGGCCGCCGCGGCGTCGATCGACTCGTCGGACGCCACGTCGAGCACGACCACGCGGTCGGCCAGCGAGGTCAACTCCGCTGCCCGCTCCGGGGCGCGGGCGGTGCCGACGACCCGATCGCCCCGCTCCGCGAAGCGGCGGGCCAGGCCCAGTCCCAGGCCCCGACCGGCGCCGGTGATCACCACCGTGCGATCGCCCGGCGCGCGCAGTGTGTGGCTCGTTGCCATGGAGCGGTCTCCCCTCGATCTCGAACGGTCAGGCCGCGCCCAGCCCCGCCACCGGGCGCGACGGCTGCCGATCGTCGACCCGATCGAGGAACGTTTCGGCGTCGGCTCCACGATCGGCGTGCACATAGGCCGCGAGCAGCGTGTTGGTGAGCAGGTCACGCTGGGCCCGGCTGCCCCCGATCCGTACGACCTCCCCCATCATCGGTTCGAGCAGGTCGATGACATCCGCCCAACGCCCAGCGGCGAAGGCCTCGTAGGCGCGGTTCAGGGTGACGGCGGTCGTGCCGGCGGGGAGGCGCCCGGACTCGCCGAGCTCCTCCAGCTGCCCGATGCAGGCCTCGAGCTGCTCGGTCTGACCGAGTGCGGCGTAGGGGAGGCCGGCGTGGGCGTCGACGAAGACGATCGGACGCCGGAAACTCTCCTCGTAGTAGCCCCGGACGGCCTCCCACCGGCTGGTGTCGCGGGCGACGCCGGCCAGCTCTGAACGCCAGAGATACGACGCGGAATCGGTGAACACGTTGATCGACGGGCTCCCGGTGGTGCCGGGCAGGCAGTTCTCGGCGAACGCCCGGTCGGCGTCATCGTGCCGACCGGTCATCAACAACAGCAGCGCGTAGTGCCACCACAGATGGCAGTGGAGGAGGCTCTCCCGGTCCGAACCGGGCATCCAGTCCGACATGAACCCGAGCGCATCGTCGTCATCGCCCGACTCGTAGAGCGCGTGGGCGAGCGTGTGGGCCCCGTGGGCGTTGGTGGGGCGCAGCCCGAGCGATCGCTCGGCGAGCTCGCGGCCCTCCGTCCACTGCCCGGTCTCGAGCAGCGCGAAGGCCAGGACGCTGAGGAACCACCAGTCGTCGCCGTAGTGGGTGGCGAGCGGTTCCAGGAGCTCGAGTTGCTCCTCCTCCCGGCCGACCCGACCGCTGAACCCGATCGTGCCGAACACGCCGCACGACGGCGCCAGAGCAAACGCATCCCGCGGGTGGTCGACCAGGTGCTCCCGGGTCAACTCGAGGGAGCGGGGCACCTGGCCGGAGATGAGGTTGGCGAGGATCTCGACGTGCCGCTGCTCCCGCGGTGTCGCCGCCGCGGCGAGCTCGGTGGCCTTCTCGGCGACGTCCCGTGCCTCCTTGCCCCGAGCCATCAGTTGATGCTGACGGGCCACCGCGATCTGGGCGAGGGCGAAGTCGGGGTCGGCCCCGGTCGCCCTGGCCAGGGTCTCCTCCACACCGCCGTCTGCCGCCAACATCCGGTCGATCGCGTCCACGTAGGCATCACGAGCCTCGCTCGACGTGGTGCTGAGCTCGAGCCCGTACCGATCCTTCACCGCTGCCTCCTCTGTCCTGGGTCGACCATCTACCAGCCGTCGACATGCATGATCGACGTGGGCTCGGGGCGCTTGGCCGGCTTGAAGTCGGTCCCCTTGGTGAACGCCACCGGGGTCAGGAGCGCCTGGCTGACCTCGTCGAAGGGGATACCCAGGATGTCGGCCACCTCCTGCTCGAACATCAGGTGGAGGGTGGTGAAGCAGGTGCCGAGCCCTCGGGCCCTGGCCGCCAGCATGAAGCTCCACGCTGCTGGCACGATCGCCCCCATCATCCCGGCCGCTGCCATGTTCACGTTGTCGCCCTTGATCCGACCGTTGACGCAGGGGATCACGAGCACCGGGGCCTCGCCCATGTGCTCGGCGAGATAGTCGGCCGAGCTCGCCACCCGGCTCTGCTGGGCGTCGCGGTCGGCGTCGCCGGTCGTGATCGCGCCGGCATAGACGGGGAGTCCCTTGTAGACCTCGAACGCCCGCCGGTACACGTCGCCGACCGCCTTGCGCTTCTCCTGGTCGGTGATCACCACGAAGTGCCAGCCCTGCATGTTCGAACCGGTGGGAGCCTGCTGGGCCATGGCCACGCACTCCTCGACGAGCTCCATCGGCACGGGCCGGTCCAGGTCGAGCCGGAACCGCACCGCCCGGGTGGTCGACAGGAGTTGATCGGGATCGAGGTCGAGCAGGTCAGCCATGCCCGGACCGTAGCCTCGTTGGCGCCCCGCCACGAGCCGGGCGGTCTCAACGCTGACCGGTCACCTCGGCCCGCACGATGGCTGCACCCTCCACCATCGCCTCGAGCTTCGCCCTGGCGACGCGGCGGGGGAGGAACTTGAGCCCACAGTCGGGGGCGACGGCGAGCGACGACGGCTCGATGTGGTCGAGCGCTGGTCGGATCCTGTCGGCGATCTCCGATGGCTGCTCCACCTCGAGCGTGCCCAGGTCGACCACGCCGAGCACCACGCCGCGGGGCGCGAGGGCCGTCACGATCGACGGGTCGAGTCGGGGTTGGGCAGCTTCGATCGCCACGAGGTCGGTGGGGAGGTCGGCGAGCTCGGTGAGAAACGGGTACCCCGAGCGCTTCTCCTTCACGTAGACGGCGTACCCGTAGCAGGTGTGCACCGTGGTGGTCGCCGTGATCCCGTCGAGCGCGACGGCGATCGCCTCCACCGCGAACTCGCTGGCGGCCGAAGCGTTGGCCTGCAGGTAGGGCTCGTCGAGCTGGAGCACGTCGATCCCGGCCGCTTCCAGGTCCCGCAGCTCGGCGTTGACCGCGCTGGCATAGGCCATGGCGAGGCTCCGCTGGTTCGGGTAGTGGTCGTTCTGGGCGAGCTGGCTGAGGGTGAACGGTCCCGGAACAGTGACCTTCGTGCGGTGCGTGGCGTGCGAGCGCAGGAAGGTCGCCGCTGCGAGCTCCACCGGAGCCGATCGCTCGATCGGTCCGTTCACCAGCGGCACGTCGCTCGCCGTGCCGACACGGTTGATGGCGACCCCCGTCCGTTCCTGGTCCACACCGCCGAGGGCGTTGGCGAAGTGGTTGAAGTACGACTCGCGGCCGATCTCGCCGTCGGTGATCACGTCGACCCCGGCCGCCTCCTGATCGGCGATCGCCACCAGCGTCGCCGCCTCGATGGCCTCGTCGAGGTGCTCCGGTTCCACCTTCCACACCTCCGCGGCCCGGACGCGGGGCACGCCCCTGCTCACGAGGGTGGCCCGGTCGATCAGCCACCCCGGCTGTGGGTAGCTACCCATGACCGTGGTGGTGATGAGGTGCTCCATCTGTGCCACCCTAATCATCGACGATCGTCGAATGCCCGGTGCGGCAGGCCGGCGGTGATCGGGAGGCGCGCTCATGACCGAGAACGAGTTGCAGGTCGGCCTGTTCCTGCTCGGCGCGGTGCCGATGCCCGACGCCGGACCCGGCGACCCCCAGCCGACGGCGCGACGGGCGTCGAACGAGCTGGTGTGGGAGACCACCGAGCATCTCGTCGACGTTGGCTGTGCCGCCGATCGGCTGGGCTACGACTACTACTTCCTCACCGAGCACCACTTTCAGCACGAGGGGTACGAGGTCATCCCGAACGCAATCATGACCGGCATGGTGGTGGCCGAGCGGACCACCCGCATCAAGATCGGTGCGCTGGTGCACGTGCTGCCACAGTGGCACCCACTCCGATTCGCCGAGGACTTCGCCACGCTCCACAACTTCTCGGGCGGGCGCGGCGTGCTCGCGATCGGGAGGGGCACCGTTCCCCGCGAAGCCGAACCGCTCGGCTCGGTCATCGGCAGCACCGACGACCCGGTCAAGCGGGCCGAGCAGGACGAGCACAATCGGCAGGTGTTCGCCGAAGCGGTCGAGATCGTCGACCTCGCCCTCAACAACGAGCGCTTCTCGTTCCACGGCAAGCACTTCGACGTGCCGCCAGCGGGCATCCCGGACCGGGGCGGCGTGGTGGAGGAGCTCACCCTGACGCCTCGGCCGCTCACGCCGTACGAGGAGTGGCAGACGATCACCTCCCCGCCCACCCTCGACGCCGTCGCCCGGCGAGGGGTCGGCGGGGTCTGGTGGAACCTCAACCCCGAGTTCCTCGCGCCGCAGTGGCACGACTTCGCCCGGGTGTGGGAGGAGGAGCACGGCGAGGCCCTCACCGGCGGCGAGCGCCGGATGCTCGTGCTGAACGTCCGCATCGGCGACACCAGAGAGGAGGCGATGGCGGCCGCCCGTCCGGGGTTCGACGAGCACTGGAAGTTCCTCGGGCCCTACGGCCGCACCCGCGGCTTCAAGGGACCCGACGGCAAACCGGCGCCGCAGGGGTGGCTCCCGTCGCTCGAGGTCGCGATGGAGCAGCGGATGGCCCACGTCGGGACCCCGGAGGAGGTGGCCGAGCAGATCCGGTCACGGATCGATGAGCTCGGCGCAACCACGATCACCATCCACCCGCTGTGTCTCGGCGATCCCTACGACGCGATCCACGAGCAGGTGACCCGCTTCGCCGAGGAGGTCCGCCCGCTCCTCTGAGCGCCTGGAGCCGGTGTCACCGGTGTCGCGTGGCGTCAGCCGGCATCACCGGCCGAAGTCGAACGTCTTCACCTCGGCCATCGCCTCGGCGAGCGTGCCCACGGCGTGGTCGAACAGTTGCTTGCCGAGCTCGGCGCTGGCCCCCGTCGGATCGCCGATGTAGCCGTCGGGATGGAAGTCGTTCGACAGCCAGCCGAACGACACCGACCCGCCGAACTTCACGTGCTCGTTCTCGGCCAGCGCCTCGGGAACGCGGCGCTCGACCCCGGTGAGGTCGACCTGGTCGGGCCGCAGGTGCATGAACACCGACGTCTCGTTCCGACCGCCGTGGATGCCCATCCCCTTCTCCTCCGGTGTCGACACGCCGCCGTACGCGGGCGGCAGCGACGGGTGCATGAGGAACGTCTGCAACCCGAACTCGAGCCGCAACTCCCGGAGCGCCGTGCCGAGGTGGGTGGTGTTCCCGCCGTGGGCGTTGAGGAGCACCAACCGCTCCGCTGCGGTGGTGGCCACCGAGCGCCCGATGTCGCGCAGGACCGCGAGCATGGTCTCCGGCGACAGGTACAGCGTTCCCGGGCTCCATGCATGCTCGTTCGACTTCGACACCGACAGCGTCGGGAGTTGCCACACGTCGAGTTCGTCCCCGCACTCGCCAACGACGGCGGTGGCGGTCTCCTCGGCGATCACCGCGTCGACCGACATCGGCAGGTGAGGGCCGTGCTGCTCGATCGCCCCGATCGGCAGCAACAGGATCGTGGACGGCGAGATCTCGCTCGCCACCTCGGGTCCGGTCAGGTCCTCGTAGCGTCGACTCACCCCGCTCACCGTAGTGACACGGCCAGCCATTCGGCCCGGCCGTCCACCCGGATCTACACTCCGGTCGTGTCGAAGGATCTGGCGGTCATAGGCGGCGGCGTGGTCGGGACCTCGGCGGCGCTGCACGCTGCCCGGGCGGGGGCGTCGGTGGCGCTCTACGACCGACGAGACGTGGGTCGGGCCACCGACGCCGGTGCCGGCATCGTGGCGCCGGCCATGAACACGAGAGATCGTCGACCCCAGTTCGAGCTGGCCGTCGCCGCCGCCAAGGCCTACCCGGAGCTGGTCGACTCGCTGGGCTCGGTCGGCGTCGACACCGCGTACGAGGTCGTCGGCCTGCTCGCGGCGGCGATCGGGGCGGGGGAGGAGGCGCAGTTCGAGTCGTTCGCGGCAACCGTCCTCGACCGGGAGCAACAGGCCGGGCACCCCACCGGTCACCGGCTCGAGCGGCTCGACCCCGGCGGGGCGCACGATCGCTACCCGCCGCTCGGCGATGTGCGGGGCGCGCTGTTCGACCCCGGCGGGGCCCGGGTCGATGGCCGCAAGCTGGCCGAGGCATTGCTCGCGGCCGCGGTCGAAGCCGGCGTGCAGGTGCGGACGGAATCGATCGAGTCGGTGACGGCCATCGACCCGGGGGTCGAGACGGTGATCATCGCCGGCGGGGCGTGGTCGCCACGGTTCGCCGAGGAGCTCGACGCCTCGATCCCGGTGGAGCCACAGCGGGGCCAGATCGCCCACCTGGGAATCCCGGCGGACCTGGGCGAGACCGGCTCATGGCCGATGCTCAAGCTCTTCAGCGACCAGTACCAGGTGTCCTGGCCGGACCAGCGGGTGGCGGTGGGTGCCACCCGGGAGACCGGTTCGGGCTTCGCGCCGCACACCACCGCGGCCGGGGTTCGCGACGTGCTCGACGAGGCACTGCGGGCCGCGCCGGGTCTGGCGATGGCCGAGGTCCTCGAGGTCCGGGTCGGCCTGCGGCCGGTCACGGCCGACCTGATGCCGGTGATCGATCGCCTACCGGGACCGCTCGACGTGGTGGTCGCCACCGGTCACGGTCCGACCGGCCTCACCACCGGCCCCTACTCGGGTCGGCTGGCCGCCGATCTCGCCCTCGGCCGCACCGTCGACCACGACCTCACACCCTTCGCCCACGACCGATCCTTCGACTGACATCTACACGACGGTGCCCGATGCCCGCACGTCGATGCCCGCACGTCGGTGCCAGGCACATCGTGCGGATGTCGGGTCTGCCGTGTGGGGTGGGTCAGCGCCGCTGGTGGAGGCGCAGGCCGCGGTCGTCGGGGAGGACCTCCATCGCGAAGTCGAACGCGTCGACGCGGGCTGCGAGCTCGATGTCGGCCGGGTCGCAGTGCTCGGGGCCGAGCGCCAACGTCCTGGCCGCCTCCGACGTCTCGACGAGCGAGGCCGCCGTCGCCGCGGCCTCGAGCGGCAGGCCGAGCCGAGCCCGTTCGATGAGATCCGAGGTCAGGCGGTCGTCGTGACCGGAGTCGGCCGGCCGGTCGGGAAACAGGCCGGTCAGGACGTAGGTCGGGACGCCACAGCCGGCGTCGTCGACCGCGGCGGCAGTCGCTGACGCGCAGACCAGGCTCGCCGCCCACAGCCGATCCGCTGCGACGGCGGCGACAACCCCCTGCGTGCCGGCGGAGGTCCGTTGCACCACGGTCCGTCCGGTCAGATCCTCACGGTGCACCGCCGCCGGCGAGTTCGGCAGGTCGAACCCGGCCGGTCGCCGTCCCCGGTCCTCGCCCACCGCCAACGAGCCGGGATGGGCCGCCTTGAACGCCAGCGCATCGTCGACTCCGGCGACCAGGTAGATCGCAGCCGCGCCAGCGTCGAAGGCATAGGCGGCCGTGGAGAACGCCCGCAGCACGTCGACCACGACGACGGCCCCTGCGACCCCGTTGAGCTGCCAGCGCCCGATTCGAGGGGCGTCGCCCGGCCCGCCAGCGGTCATGGGTCTACCGCGAGGTGCTCGAGTAGCAGCGGGGGAAACGCGTCGGGTGTCTCGTCGGTGACGAAGTGACCGACCCCCGGTAGCTCGACGAACCGGTAGGGGCCGTCGACGTGGTCGGCGGTGCCCTCGGCCGCAGGGCGACCGACCGATGCGTCGTCGCTGCCCCACACGTACAGCGTCGGCACGGTCACCGCGGGGATCTGCGGCGCCTTCAGGGCCGTGCCCCCGCCTGCCCGGTACCAGTTGATCGCAGCGTCGAGCGCCGCCCGATCATCGAGGACCGACAGGTAGGCGTCGATGTCGACAGGCGGCACGCCGCTCCGGCTCAACAACCGTCGCAGCGGTGCCCCGCCGTCGGTGAGCAGCTCGTCGGTGGCCTCGGGGCGCAGAAAGGTCCGATGGTGCTTCGAACGGGAGCCCTGCTCGGGATCATCGGTGAGCGCCTTCACGAACGCTCCGGGGTGGGGGCGGGAGATGACCGACAGCGTCCGGACCCGGTCGGGGTGGAGCGCCGCCGTGATCCAGGCGAGTTGACCGCCCCAGTCGTGACCGACGAGATGGAATCGCTCCGCTCCGGAGGCGTCGGCGATCGCCATCGCGTCGCCGATGAGGTTCTCCACCGTGTACGCCTCGACCCCGTCGGGTCTCGCTCCAGCCGAGTAGCCGCGCTGATCGGGGGCGACGCCCCGAAATCCTGCGGTGGCCACGGCCGCCAACTCGGCCCGCCAGGTGTGCCGGGTCTGGGGGAACCCATGGAGGAACAGCACGAGAGCGCCATCGGGCCGGCCGGCCGCGTCGGCGGTGAACGTCATCCCGTTCGCTGCGATCTCGATGGTCTCGACCGAACTCGACGACTTCGCCATGTCGCTGATCATGCTCCACCGCACCGTGGCGAAGCGAGCCGATCCGCCCGTGATCGCGGCGGCGGGTTGGCGGCCTCGTAGCCTGTGGTGATGTCACCGCGGTCGATCGGGCTCTCGCCCCGACTCAACGAGTACGTGCGCCGCCACACGTCGAGCCCCGACGACGTCCAGGCCGACCTGATCGAGCGCACCACCGGCCTCGGCCGGGTCGCCGGGATGCAGATCTCACCCGAGCAGGGTGAACTGCTCACCCTCCTGACCGAGCTCGTCGATCCCGACCTGGTGGTGGAGATCGGCACGTTCACCGGCTACTCGGCGCTCGCGATCGCCCGCGGGCTCGGGTCCGGCGGCCGACTGATCTGCTGCGACGTCAGCGAGGAGTGGACGGCCATCGCCCGTCGGGCGTGGGCTGCGGCCGGAGTCGACGATCGAATCGAGCTGCGGCTCGGACCCGGCCTCGACACGCTGCGGGCGCTCCCCGCCGGCCAGCAGGTCGATCTCGCCTTCGTCGACGCCGAGAAGTCGGAGTACGTCGACTACTACGAGGCCCTGGTCGAGCGGCTCGCCCCGAGGGGTCTCATCGCGGTCGACAACACCCTGTGGGGCGGGTCCGTCGTCGACACCGACGACGACTCCGGACAGACCGAGGCGATCCGCCGCTTCAACGCCCACGTCGCCGCCGACGACCGCACCCGCCAGGTGATCGTGCCGATCGGTGACGGTCTGACGTTGATCCGGCGCCGCTGAGGGACCTGCGCGGATTGTCAGCGCACGTTCGGCTTCAGCTCGAACTCGATGCGGCGGTTGAGCGCACGGCCTGCGTCGGTGGCGTTGTCGCCGATGGGGTCGGTGTCGCCGGCGCCCACCACGCGGAGGTTCGCCGTCGGAACCCCCGCCGCCACCAGGACGTCCCGCAGGGCGTTCGCCCGCCGGAGCGACAGCTCGAGGTTGTCGATCTCGTCGCCGACACTGTCGGTGTGGCCGACGATCGTCATGTTGGAGTCGGCTTCCGACAGGGCGACAGCCACGAGGACTTCGATCACGCCCTGATCGGCGGCGCCGAGATCCGCCGAGCCGGACGGGAAGGCGATCGCATCGCGAAGCACCACCCGACCGGAGGGTGACGGGGCCTCGGCGACGACCTCGAGCTCGTCGACCACGTCGACGCCTGCCACGCCGATCGCCGCGTACTCGGCGACCAGCAGGTCAGCGGTCGGACGGTCGACGACCGGGCCGCGGAGCACGATCCGACCCGACTCGATCACCGCCTCGGCACCCCCGCCATCGGGGTCGACGAACGCCAGCTCCGGGAGCTCTTCGGTGTCCGGCTCGTCGTCGGACAACTGACCCCGGATGGCGAGCTCGCCACCGACGTCGTGGATGTCGGCGTAGTGGCCGGCCGGCGATGCGATGATGTCCTTCGTGTCCTCGGCCGGGTTGGTCACGCAAACCTCCTCGCCGAGCGTCACCTCCCCGAAGTCGACGACGATGCCGCCCGCCTCGCCAGAGACACCCACGTGCAGGTGACCGGCGAACGGGCTGTTCAGCCCCTCGGCCTGGAAGGTGTAGCAGATCTGGCCCGTCTCGGAGTTGAACGCGAGATCGGCCGTGCCCGACGCACCACCCGCCGACTCGGCACCGTCGTCCAGTGACACGTCGAAGCGGACGACCTCGCCGGTTGCGATGTCGACGGTGTCGCCGGCCTCGTCGACGTCGATCCCCCCGGTGTCAGAACTCGATCCGCTGGCGTCGTCTCCGCCGCTGTCGGCGCCGTCGTCTCCGCCGGCGATGTCCTCGTCGCTCGTCCCGCCCTCGGTGTCGGCGTTGTCGTCCGAGCCGAGGATGGTGAAGAGGCCAAACCCCACGATGACGATCAGGGCCAGCGCGCCGACCACAGCGAGGCGGCGCCGTCGTGGTGCCTCGTCGCCCGACGAGGGCGAGGCGAGGGTGTATGCCCGTAGTCGCCGGCGGCCGGCGTCGAGGATGGCGTCGATGGCCTCGATGCCGAGGCCGGAGGCTCTTGCGTCGGCCTCTCCCTCGTCACCGGGATCGCCTTCGTCGGCGAGGTCGCCGCCATCGTCGCCTCCGGAGATGCCGTCGATCCCGGCGGATCCGGCCCTCGCTGCCAGGAGGCGGGCGGCGTCGATGGCGAGCTCGTCCTCGGCGACGCTGTCGTCGGCATCCGCCGGGTCGGTCGGCATTGCGTCGCCGAACGTCGGCTCGGCCCAGCTCCCTTCCGCCAAGCTCGGCTCGGCCCAGCTCCCCTCCGCCGAGCTCGGCTCGGCCGGCTTCGGGTCGCTCGGCACTGGGGCGCTCCACTCGGGATCGCTCGATGCCGGGTCGCTCCACTCGGGGTCGCTCGATGCCGGGTCGCTCCACTCGGGATCGCTCGACGCCGGGTCGCTCCACGGGCCGCTCACGGACCCGATGGGGTCTGGGGTCGCCAGCTCCGTCGACGAATCTGTGAGCGGATCGGTTGTCCATTGCTCACTGCTCGAGGTGATGGCGTCGCCCTGGGCCCGCATCTCGTCGTGACCGGCAGCGGCCGATGTCGGTCCGACCGCGGTGCCGCCCGTGGTGTTGCGGGGGGTCGAGACGGTGTTGGGCTCGGCCAGGCGCTCGCCTCGCCCGACCATGTCGATCCAGTGGCCCCATCCGCTCTCGGCCAACGCGCTCCGCTCGGCTCGGAGCAGGTCGACCAGGTCCTCCCGTCGAGCACCTCCCTGCTGCTGGGCCCACCGCGCCACCGCTTCGAGTGCGTGCACGCTCACTGCGTCGAGGATCGAGGCGGCGCTCTGCTCGGCGATGCCGCCCTCCACCGCCACGGCGATCGAGGCCGGGAGGAGGCGCTTGCCGAAGACCCGGCGGGCCGGCTCGTTCTCGGCGGCGAGACGGTCGTCGACGGTGTCGATCGACATCAGGAACGACACGAACTCCGATCCGGCATCGATCACCCAGTCACCGAGGGCGCTGATGACCAGCGGTTGGGCCAGTTCGACGGCCCGCATCGTCGCATCGTCGCTCTCGATACTGTCCGCGGCCGCGAGCAGGCCGGCGGCCACGTCTGCATGCAGACGCCGGTCGAGCTCGTCGGTCAGTGCCGTCATCGAAGTCCTCCAGATTGGCTGCCACCGCAACGCGACGCTTCGGTCGCACCCGTTTTGACGGCATGCCGGCGTGGCACCTTGAGATCCGGGCGATGGAACTGGGGCGATGGCTCAGGCCCGCCCGGTCAGCGGACCCCGGTATCAGTAGCTGCCGGGGGTGAAGGTCAGCTCGCCGTTCATGTGCGGGATCCGGACGACCACCGCGTGCGCGCCGAACTCGACGGCCGCACCCTCGATACCCGTGACCTCCCAGATCCTCGGCTCCGCCCCGACGATCCGGAACGATGTGGTCTTCGACGGCTGTTCCTCCAGGACCGACACCTGGAGGTACAGGGCGCCCTTGACCCACTCGGCTCTGGTGAGCGCCACCGACGGGAAATCGACGCCGACCACCTGCGGACAGCGCTCGAGCGGCGCCGCCGAGAGCGCCGCCCATCGCCCCGCACCGGCGGCCTCCGCCGCGGCCAGGAACGCGTTGAACTGCCCGCGGGGGTGCTCCTCGTCGAGTCGGAGACCCCAGGTGAACTCGCCCCGCGGCCGATCCCAGGTCGGCTCGTACGACGCTTCGATCGCACCGCTGAGGCGATCGTCGAGCTCGGTCAGCTCCCACTCCCGGGCCAACACGAGCGAGGAGCCGTAGCCGCGGGCCGGTCGGAGGGGTAGGTCGGGGTCGCGGTCGAGGCCGGCCGAGGTGCACGCCGCGTCGAAGAGCCGACGAGCGTCGTCGGGGCGCTGCGGGGCTGCGTAGAACGCGGTGGTCAGGGCCGAGGCGACGGGCAGTCGATGGTGCACGTCGAGCACGGGATCGTAATAGAACGTCGTGGTCTCGGGTGTCCGGTCATCATCGAGGTCGAGGTAGTGCGTTCGTGCGTACCCCCACCACGGCCCGAACGCCTGGTCGTGCAGGTCGCCACCGAATCGGTTGTCGTGGAGCCTCAGACCGAGGCCCGCTCCGGCCAGTCAGAACGGCCAGATCTTGGTGTTCTCTCAATGGCAGCCGATCGGGGCGGCCAGCCACTGCTGCGCCAGGTACTCGGCGATGCCCGAATGGGTCCAGGTGAAGGTGTCGTCGCCGTCGCGGATCATGTCGAACGGCTCGTTCCACCGGTCGTCGGGGGCGATCATCGCGCGGATCCCGAGCAGCACGAGGAAGAAGCCCTTGTAGAAGAGCATGCCGTCGGCGGCCACCGGGTCGAGCTGGACGCCCCACGGCTCGACACCGTTCGCCGTCCATCCTGGCACGTCGTAGCGGCCCCAGAGCTCGGCCGGGATCAGCGCCCGATACCGGTCGGGATAGTTGCCCCGATCGGGGTCGTCGCCGAACTGGGTGAGCCAGTCCGCCGCCGACCACCAGCCGGTGTGCCGCTCGATCAACTGGTCGAGGATGGCGACGTAGCGCTCCGTCCACGCCGGTGTGCGGTGCGCCAGCAGGCCCATCGCGTACGACGAGTCGACGAGGTCGAACCGGTGCCAGCTCGCCATCGGGGGATCCGATCGGTCGTCCCAATGGGGATGCGGCTCCCCGCCACGGTCCCAGTTGTCCGGCGTGTGGGCCTTGCGGTCGAGGTAGCGGAGCCACCCCAGCGATCGATCCGAGAGCGTCACGATGCGGACTCTATACTCCGCAGGTCTCCGCCCGCCGCCCTGGTCCGGTCGGGCCTGGGTCAGCCGCTCACGACCCGCCGCCGAGCACCGCTCGCCCGACCGCGCCGAGCTCGATGACCTCCACCCGGTATCGCTGCTCGTGGCCGGCGATCCGGAGCCACCCGTGGTCGCCGCGCTCGTACACCGGGCTCGCCGTGCAGCGGGGGCAGTCGCACGGTGGGGTGAACAGGATGTTGTCGGCGGTCTCGTCGACCGAGGTGATCGCTCGACAGGGGATCTCGTCGGCGCTCCTGCTCACGATGCCCCGACGGGGAGATCGCGAGTAGGCGAGGTGCCAGGACCCATGTCGTCAGGATAGTGCAGTGCCAGCCGCCCGGTCCGGGTGGGGGCGTGGCGCTGGCACCGATCGTGGGCGGTCGACGGCGGAGTGGGTGGACGGCGGACCGGGTCCGCGTCGTAGCGATCGGCTCAGGTGCGGACCGCTCGTTCGAGCTTGCGGGAGAGGAGCTCGAGCCCGACCGGCGGTGCTCGCCGCAACACGGCGAAGCCTCCGGCGGCCAGGATCTCGTCGGCCATGGCGAGCAGCTCGGCGTCGCTGTGGACCCGCAGGCCCCGATCGGCGATGGCGGTCAGCGCCCGGCGGGCATCGGCGGCCGTCGGCCAGGCGTCGGCTGCCTCCCGCATGTGGGTGTAGTCGGCGTCGGCGAGCGCCTGCTGCAGCTCCCGGTACTCGTCGTCGTCGCCGATCAGCGAGGCGACGTGCAGGATCGACCGGGCCGCGTCGGACTTGTCGCGATCGCGCATGTCGAGCGCTGCCCACAGTTGAGCCTTCAGCTCGGCCGGTGACAGGTCGAGGACGGCGAGCCAGAGGAACAGCGTGGCCCGCTTCCGCAGCGCGCTCTGGATCAGCAGTTCGGACGCTGTTCGATCCGGTCTCAGCGTGGCGCGATGGGGCCACAGGTACTGCAGATCGCTGCTTTGGAGCACCCGCTCGGGTCGTTGGTGGAACAGGTCGGCCGCCCGGCTGAGGAAGTAGCTCGGGTCATCCCGGACCTCGTCGGTAGTCAGCAGCCGGAGCCGACTGCCCTCCGGGGCCTCGAGGACCATGGCGAGCTGCTCCCGCAACCGGGATCGCTCCCGTTCGACCGCGAGGGTGGTCCATCGTCGAAAATCGCGCCGCACCGCCGCCCGGATCCTCCCGTCGGTGGCGACGACCACCGTCCCGCCGGCGAACAGCTCGATCTCGGTCCCGTCGTCGGCGCGGTGGACGCCCGAGGCGGTGAACACGATCGGGAGCGGATCGGGCTCGGCGACCTCGATCTCGACCACGTGCCGTGCGTCGGGCAATGGCCGTGTCCTGGTGGTCGCGGCCACGTCGTCGGGCGAGATGAACGGCTCGACCAGCGCAGCGAGCCCCTCGGCTGTCAGTTGATCGGCGGTGCCCTCGTCGACCCCGGTCTCCCGACCGCGACTGTCGGCGCCGACCGCGATCCGGCCGCCGCCGGCGTTCATCACGCCGACGACGTTGCGGACCAGCCCGAGCCGGTCCGAGGGGTCGTCGAGGTCGAGCTGCTCGACGAACACCGTCTCCCGATCCCCGCCGCCGTTGCCCGCTGCGCTTCCCCTCCGCATGAAGCCAATCTACGCGGGTCGAGCCGTCGCCCGTCGCACCGCGCCGACGGGGCGCCCAGGGGCACTGCGCCGACGCGGCGCCCAGACGCACTGCGCCGACAGGGCGACGATCCGGCAGAATCAGGGCATGAGTCGCGAGCCGAGCCGGGATGACGCCAAAGCCACCGCACGGGAGCGCCTGCGGGGCATCTGGGCGGCAACCCTCACGCCGTTCGCCGACGACCTCACGCTCGACGTCGACGGCTGGCGTCACAACCTCCAGCACTGGTACGGCGAGCTCGGGATCGCGGGGCTGTTCGTCAACGGCAAGCAGGGTGAGTTCGGCTCGATGACGGTCGACGAGCGGAAGCGGGTGGTGGAGATCGCCGTCGAGGAGGCCGAGCCGTTCGACGGCGGGGTGCTGGTCTCGGTCTCCGACCAGAGCATCGACGTCGCAGCCGAGCTGGCCCGCCACGCCCAAGCGGCGGGCGCGGAGTTCATCGTGGCCCACACACCGCTGCTCTACTTCGGGGCCAACACCCACGAGACGATCTTCGAGTACTACCGCTACCTCGCCGAGCAGGTCGACATCGGGCTGGTGCTCTGGAACCAGCCGCCGGACTGCGGGTATCTCCTCGAACCGGAGCTGTGCGTGCGGCTCGCCACCGAGATCCCCAACGTGGTCGCGATCAAGTACAGCGTGCCCCGCGAGACCTACGCCGAGCTGACCCGACTCGCCGGTGATCGGCTGATCGTGAGCAGCTCACCAGAGGCCGACTGGCTCGACAACATCGTGGAGCTCGGGTGGCAGGTCTACCTGTGCTCCACCCCGCCGATCCTCATGCAGACGCCGACCGACCGGCGAATGGCGCGCTACACGGAGTTGGCGCTCGAAGGGGACGTCGAGGGGGCACGGGCAGTGTCGGCATCGCTCGAACCGGTGCGACAGGCCCTGGCCGACTCGCGACCTCCCGGCAAGGCGGCGGCCCACCAGAAGTACTGGCAGGAGCTGCTCGGCCAACGGGGTGGCCCGGTTCGCCGGCCCCTGCTCGACCTGACCGACGCCGAGCGTGCCGCCACCAGGAAGGCATTCGCCGCCGCCGGCCTCGCCTGACCGCACACCGGTGCCAGACACATCGTGCGGTCGCGACGGCGACGCCGCACGATGTGTCTGGCACCGGTGTGCGGAGGTGGGGTAGACGTGGTGGATGTCAGGACCGCTCGCTGATGTCCGTGTGATCGAGTTCGCCCAGGTCGTGGCGGTACCGGTCGGCGGGGCCCTCCTGGCGGGGCTGGGGGCCGAGGTCATCAAGGTCGAGCCGGCCGCCGGCGACGCCGCCCGGCTGATCCGCCCCACCGGAGCCACGGGCCGCGGTCGACTGTTCCTCGTGCACAACCGGGGCAAGCGGAGCCTGGCGCTCGACCTCGGACACGACCGGGCCAGGGAGGTGATCGAGCCGCTCGTCGCCTCCGCCGACGTGGTGACGACCGGGTTCAAGCGCTCCGATCTGCCTCGCTACGGCTTGACCTACGAGGACCTGTCGGCGATCAAACCGGATCTGGTCTACCTGGAGAGCACCCCGTACGGCCCCAACGGTCCCATGGCCGACATGGGCGGCTACGACCCGGTGGCGATGGGACTCACCGGCGCTGCGTTCATGGCCGCCGGCGATGTGCGCGGCGCCCCAAAGACGATGGTCCCCGCTTTCGCCGACTTCGGAACCGGCTTCCTCGCCGCGCTCGGGGTGGTCGCCGCGCTCCGCCATCGTGACCTCACCGGCGAGGGGCAGAAGGTCGAGACCTCGCTCGTCGCGACGGCGATGGTGTACTCGTCGCAGTCGAGCAACTGGATCCACGGTGTCGACGAGGAACGGGTCGAGCAGCTCGACGCCGAACTGGCGGCCGCCCACCAGGCCGGTGCCGGCTTCGCCGAGCAGCAGGCGCACTGGTGGCGTTCGTTCCGGCCCGACAACGCGGCCAACACCACGTTCCGCTTCTACCGGTGCGCCGACGGGTTCATCTCGGTCGCCTGCCTCTCACCCACGCTCGTCCGTCGCTTCTTCGAGGCGATGGACATCACCGATCCGCGACGGAGCCCCGGGTGGGACCCCGACGCTCCCGATGCCGACGAGCGGGTGGTCGAGTGGGTAGCGGGCGTCGAAGCGGTGTTCGCGGCCCAGCCGTGCGGTCATTGGCTCGACCACCTCCGGTCCCACGGTGTGCCCTGCGGCCCGGTCAACACCTCGGAGCAGGCGGTCGACGATCCCCAAGTGGTGGCGAACGGCTACGTCACCGACTTCGATCAGCCCGGCGTCGGTGGCATGCGGTCCTACGCCCCGCCGGTCCGGCTGTCGTCGTCGAGTTCGGCACCGCTCGGGCCGGCGCCCGCCGTCGGTGCCGACACCGACGACGTGTGCGACGAGCTCGGACTCGCGCCCGGCGTCGTCGCCGAGCTCCGCGACGCCGGCGTCATCTTCTGACCGGGCGCCACTGGAGGCACACCCGCAGTTTGTGCCTGGCACCTGCGCCCTGCAGGGTCGCCGTGTGCGGGAGTGAGGCAGCGGTTCGCTACGGGCGGAAGCTGGGGCCGCTCGTCGGGCCGAGCTGGGTGGCGAGGACACGCTGGGCCGACCGGACGAACTCGGCGAGCAGCGGGCGGGTGTCCCGGGGATCGATGAGGTTCTCGATGTCCATGGCGTGGGCGTTGCGGAACGGCGACGCGATCGCCTCCAGCCGGGCTTCGATCTCCTCCCGCTTCGCCTTCGGGTCGTCGGCGGCCTCGATCTCCCGCCGGTAGGCCACCATCGTGCCCCCTTCGATGTGCAGCGAACCCGTGTGGGCCGACGGCCACGCGTACCGCTGATACATCCCGCTGTGGCGGACGTGCAACCCTCCGGCCACCCCGTAGCACTGGCGCATGATGAACGAGATGTACGGCATGCGTGACGATGCGAACACCGTCACCGCCCGCGCACCTCCTCGAAGCAGACCTCGAGCCTCGTTGTCAGGCCCGACGTGGAAGCCGGGCTCGTCGCACAACCAAGCGAGCGGGAGGTGGAAAGTGTCGCAGAGCTGGACGAGACGCATCGCCTTCTCCGCCTCGATCGGCCCCATCGCCCCGCCGTAGTAGCGGGGGTTGTTGATCATCACGCCGAGGGGATAGCCGTCCACCCGGGCGAGGCCGGTGATGTGGGCCTGCCCGGACTGCGGGGCGATCTCGAAGAACGAGTCCCGATCGAGCACCGCGTCGAGGATCCGGTAGGGGTCGTAGATCCGCCGCTTCCGCTTCGGGATCGCCTCGAGCAGGTGGTCGTCGCGGCGGTCGATCGGATCGTCGCACGGGACGCGCGGTGCCAGCTCCCACACGTTCGACGGCAGGTAGGAGAGGAACCGCCTCGTCTGCGCGAACGCGTCGTCCTCCGACTCGGCGAGGTTGTCGATCACGCCGTTCGGGATCTGCACCCGCTCGTCGCCGAGCTCCTCCTTGGAGATGTCGACCCCCACACCCTCCTTCACCACGGCGGGACCGGCCACGAACACCTGGCTCGTGCCCTGCACCATCACGCTGAAGTGGCACAGACACGCCTGGACCGCCGGCAATCCCGCAACCGAACCGAGCACGGTCGAGACCACCGGCACCGTGGTGAGCAGCTCCGTCGACAGGTCGGGCGACTCGTTGTCGGGCAGGTAGGTGTGACCGAGCTTCTCGAAGGTCTTGACGCTGCCGCCCGTGGCGTCGAGGAGCCGGATCAGGGGAACCCGGTGATCCCGGGCCAGCTTCTCGGCCACGATGTACTTGCTGCCGATCCCACCGTCAGCGGCGCCGCCCCTGATCGTGAAGTCGCCGCCGCACAGAACGGCTAGGCGGCCGTCGAGCTCGGCGGTGCCCACCACGTAGTTGGCCGGCGTCAGACGTTCGAGCGAGCCATCGTCGCCCCAGGTCGGCGTGCCGGCGAGGGCGCCGATCTCGCGGAACGAGCCGTCGTCGTGGAGCCGGTCGATACGCTCCCGCACGGTCAGCTTCCCCCGGCTGTGATGGAACGCCACGCTGTCGGCGCCACCCATCTCGTGGATCATCCCGAGCCGGCGCTCCAGCTCGGCCACCTCGTCCTTCCAGCTCATGCGCCCCGACGATAGGGGCCCCTCGCCTCCACCCCGCAAACTCGCCTCGGCGCCGCCGAGGTTTGCCGGAGCGTTGGACTGCCCATACGTGGGCTGCCGGCGGGTGGGGAGCCAGCTCAGTCGATGTGTCGGACCGGTGGCTGCAGGGTGACCCACAGCACGAGCGCGAGCAGGCCGAGCGAGAGACCGGACAGCAGGGCGGCCGAAGGTCCCACCATCTCGGCCACCACACCCAACGCCAGGATCCCGAACGGGAGGCCGCCGATCGCCATGGACAGCATCCCCATGGCCCGGCCGCGGACATCGTCGGCCGCGACCGACATCACGAGGGCGCTCTGGGTGGCACCGAACAGCCCGCCACCGATCCCCGACACGAGGACCGACGGGTAGGCCACCGCCAGCTCATTCGCCAGCGGGAGCCCGAGGAGGAACGCCAGCGCGGTGAAGCTTCCCGCCAGGTACACGAGGCCGCGGCGGCGCGGCATCCCCACCGCCACCGCCAGGGATCCGAGCATCATCCCGGTGCCGGTGGCACTGCCGAGCAGCCCCGTCTCGAACGCCGACAGCTCCATGCGCTCGGCGAAGACGGGAACCATCGGCAGGAAGCTGAACATGAACACGTTGACCACCATCGTGACCCCGAGGATGCTCCGCAGGTCGGCGCTGACCCGCACGAGTCGCGCACCCTCGATCACGTTCTGGCGGAGCGATGTGCCCGGCGCGGCATCGCCGTGGCGGGCGACCGGCCCGACCCGCCACATCAGCAGCAGCGAGGCCAGATAGCAGGTCGCCATGAGGGTGAACGCCGACGCGTCGCCGATGAAGTCGAGCAGCGCACCGCCGGTCAGGAAGCCGACCATGTTCCCCGTGGCGGTGCTGAACATCTCGATCGCCACCGCATTCGTGATGTTCTCCGGACCGACCACGTCGTAGACCAGCGCCCGCCGGTTCGTCATGTCGAGCACGCCGCCGATCCCCACGGCGAACACGAACACATAGATCGTCCACGCCGCCCACGAGCCGGTGGCGATCAGACCGGCCATGAGCAGCGACAGCGGTGCGAGCACGGCGAGGTTCCGCATGAGCGTCCGTCGCCGGTCGAACCGGTCCGACACCGTCCCGGCCACCAACCCGCCGACGAACATCGGGAGGAAGAACGCGGTGCCCACCAACTGCACGGCCAGCGGCGAACCGGTGCGCTGGTTGATCAGGTACGAGCCGAGGAAGACACCCATCCACCGGGTCATGTTCCAGAGGAAGCCGCTGGCCAGGAGCAGCGGGTAGCGGGGTACCCGCAGCGATGACAGCGTCGCCGCTCCGGCGGGGGCCGTCAACGGGCCGACCTCACCTCGTCAGGCCCTGATCGTCTCGCATGCGGTCGACCTGCTTGGACACGATCGAGGCCATCTCCGGGTGGGTCAGCACCCAGAACTTCTCGTTCTGTACCGCGTCGAGCACGAGGGGGCCGACGTCGTCGGGGTCCATCCCCTCGGCCAGGCTCGCGGTGAGCATGTCCCAGAACTTCTGTCCCGTCTCGGTGCCCACGTGGGCCGCCGCCGACTCGGGATCCCGGTTGCGCTGGCTGTCCACGATGTTCGTGTTGATCGGCCCCGGGCACAGCACCGACGCCCGCACCGGTGAGCCGGCGAGGCGCAGATCCCGCTCGAGCGATGCCATCAGCGCCACCACCCCGTGCTTGGCGACGTTGTAGGCGCCCAGCGAGGCGCCGGCGTACAGGCCCGCCATCGACGCCGTCGAGTTGATGTGCCCCTCGCCCTGCTCCTGCATCAGCGGCAGGAAGGTGTGCACGCCGTAGATCGGACCCCAGAGATCGATGTCGATCGTCCAGCGCCAGTCCTCCAGCGACGTCGAACCTATCGGGTCGGCGACCCCGACCCCGGCGTTGTTGCACAACACGTGCACGGCCCCGAAGCGCTCCACGGCGGCCGCCGCCAGCGCCTCGACCTGCTCGAGCTTCGACACGTCGGTCTTCACCCCGATGATGTCGGTCTGGGCGGCGAGCTCGGCCGTGGTCTCGTCGAGCGGCGCCTGCTCGATGTCGGCCAACACCAGGTTCATCCCCGCCCCGGCGAGACATCGGGCGATGCCGCGGCCGATACCGCTCGCCCCGCCGGTCACCACTGCGGTCTTGCCTGCAACATCCATCGTCGATCTCCTGTCGTCGTTCGGGCGTCAGCATGGCGCACGCCGACGTGAATCGGGCAACTCGTCAGCCCGGGCGCGATCGAGCCGCGGCCAGCCTCGGACTCAGGTCGCCTCGCGGTCCGATGCGAGATGCCCGGCCCGATGGCCGCCCTTCCAGTCCTCCTGGGCCGGCTCCGCCGACGCCTCGCCGAGGATCGAGAGCTGCGGCACCTCGCGGAGGCTCCGCTTCATCTCGGCGAAGCCGGGGAACGCGGCGAGGGTGGTCACCGCCTCCCAGAGCCGGACCGCATCGTCCGGCTCCGGCACCCGCGAGATGACCGGACCGAAGAACGACATTGCCGCGCCGCCTTCTTGACGGAACGTGATGATCGGCGTGCCGACGTCCCGCCCGGTCCGCGACAGCGCCAACTCGGTCTCCTCGTCGAGCAGCCCGTCCCACGACTCGTCGTCGAGGGCCTCCACATAATCGGTCGACAGCCCCGCCGCCTCGAGCACCTCGGTCACGTGCTCCGGTGTCGAGAGGTGCTTCCGCATGCCAGAGCCCTTCGGCCGGTCCCAGTAGCTGTGGCCGTAGGCGGCGACGACCGGCCCGAGCGCGGCCCGGCCCTCGGCCGCCCGGATCGCCGCCGCCACCCGCAGCATCCGGAGGCCGGCCGTGTGGCCGTGCTCGTACTCCGGCGGGAACTCGGTGGCGTAGTCCTTGTCCTTGTTCAGCAGCCGCAGCGAGATGAACCGCCAGTCGACCGAGTAGCCGGTCTGGGCGACGACGAGGTCGAGCCAGCGGGACGTGATCCACGCGAACGGGCAGACCGGGTCCCAGAAGAACTCGATGTCATAGGAAGGGTCCGACGCCGGCATCGTCCGGTCGAGGTCGCTGGTGGCGGTCATCGATGAGGTCATCCCCCGATCTTCGTCCGACTCGCCGGTGAGGGCCAGTCATTCGGCTGCGATGTCGGTGTCAGCTCAGAGACGTATGACCCGCGTCGAACGCGAGGTCGCGGCGAACGAGAGCACGATGAGCGCGGCCATCTGGATCGCGGCGAGACCGAAGTTGACCGCCTGGGTGCCCGAGGTGGTCTGCCACCGGGGGTTGGAGCACGAGATCGTGCGACCGAGCAGCGCGAGCTGGAGCTGCGCCTCGAGCCCGGTCGGGTTGCATCCCTCGCGTTCGAGCACGTCGGCGGTGACCGCCGCCGCCGAACTGCCCCACTGCACGGGGTTGACCCAGCTCACCTGCTCGAGCACCGGCTTGTCGGCCGTGGGTATCAACAGGCCCGAGAACAGCACGATCGGGATCAGCACGATCGGGAGCAGTGCCATCGCCTTGCTCGCGTCCTGGACGTAGCCCGAGAGCGCCAACCCGATCCCGACGCTGGCGAGGCCCACCGCGGCGAGCGCGAGGATCAGCTCGACGTTCCCGCTCGGGAGCAACACCCCGTCGCCAACGGGCACCCGCTGCCGACTCGTCGCCGTGACGTAGAGCACGACCGACTGCACGATCGTGATCGCCGACAGGACCGCCCACCGGCTGGCGACCAGCGAGCTCGGCGAGACGCCGACCGCCCGCTCCCGGAGGAAGGTCCGTCGCTCCTTGACGATCTCCCGGACGCTGTTCGAGGCGCCGATCCACACCATCGCCAGCACACAGGCGAGCACGAACTCCCTGGCTGCGGTGGAGGGTCGGAGCGAGGTGGCGAAGACGTTCCGGCTGAGCACGAGCGAGAAGAGGATGCCGAGCACCGGCGCCTGGGCGAGGAGCAGCAGGAGGCTCTTCGGGTCGGCGACGATCGATCGGGCGTAGCGTCCGGTCATGACGGCGAAGTCGCTGAACCACGAGCGGTCGATCGGCGGTGCGTCCAGCGCACCGCTCCGGGAGGCGCCGGGGCCGCCAGCACCGTCGATGCCCGCTGGCGGTGAGCCGACGTGGCGGCGGTAGGCGTCGGTGCCGCTGAAGTACGCAGCCCATCGGGCGCCGGTGTCGGGGGTGAGGCGGGCGAACACCTCCGACCAGCCGTCGGCGCCGAAGTGGGCGAGTACCTCCGGCGGCGTCCCGACGAAGGCCATGTGACCTCCCGGCGCCATCACGACCACCAGATCGGCTCGCTCCGCAGCCTCGGTGCTGTGAGTGACCAGCACGGTGGTCGTTCCCCGATCGGCCAGCGCCCGCAACTCGTCGATCAGGCCCAGCTCGAGGCCGGGGTCGAGCCCCGACGTCGGCTCGTCCAGCACCATCATCACCGGAGACGACACCAGCTCGTAGCCGACGCTCACCCGCTTCTTCTGGCCGCCGGAGAGCTTCGCCACCCGGGTGTCGATGCGGTCGCTCAACCCGAGGGTGCGGGTGGTGGCCACCACCGAGTCGTCGATCGCTTCGCCCTCGGCGTTCGCCGGGAGGCGGAGCTTGGCCGCAGCCCGGAGCGCCTGGCGAACCGTCAGCCGTTCGTGGACGGCGTCGTACTGGGGCACGACTCCGATCCGACGCCGAATGGCCGGCGACATCACCTCGCCGTCGATCGTGACCGTCCCGGTCGTCGGGGCGCTCCGACCGCTCAGGAGGTTGGCGAGCGTCGACTTGCCGCAGCCACTCGGACCGATGATCGCCACCATCGATCCGGCCGGTACAGAGAGGGAGACATCGTGGAGGATCGTGAGATCGTCGTCGACCACGACGGAGAGGTTCTCGGCCCGGAGATCCACGCCGCGGCCCCCGGCCGGTCCGGCTCGATGCCCGGGCCCAGCTGCACCAGCGAGGGCCGGGTCGAGGAACCCGGCGATCCCGGCCGGCTGACCGGGGTGGCCGTGGTCGGGGTGGACATGGCCGCCGCCCTGGATCGCCGGACGGTAGCCCGCCGACCCGACGGGCGCATCGGGCGCCTCGATCGCCTGGGCCTGCACCGTCTCCGCGTCAGCCAGCGCGACGCCATCGGTGGGCGACGACGCGTCGACCGTCGGCTGGGCGACGATCGCCTCGACCACGCACCCCGCCGACGGCGGACCGAGCGTGAATCGCGTCACACCCGGCGGCAGGCCGACGGCGTGGTGCTGCTGACCGTCGGGCCCGTAGAGACCGTTGGCCGAGCCGAGGTCGACGACCGACCAGCCGGCGCCGTCGCGGTGGAGTCGAGCGTGCTTCCTCGAGACGATGTCGGCGCGAACGGGCAGGTCGACAGCAGTGCTGCGCCCGATGATCGCCCCGTCGCCAGCGGTGACCTCCTGCCCTTCGATCCGGAGCTGAATGCTGTCCGCCACGCCTCTGAACCCTAGTGGGATCCGCCCTCAGAGGACGCCGGAGCCGCCACTTCCCCCGCAACCCCCGCCGGATCCGGTTCGGTGGTGGAGAAATTCCGTATCACGGCCTCGGTGGCGCCGTCTACATTCCGGTTGCCACACGAGCCAGGAAGGAGGCACGCATGGTCCAACCGTCCACAGGAGCGCCCGCCGCTCCGATCTCCAACCATCTACCGCAAAGGAGCGATCATGGTGTTTCTCGACTACCGAACGCTGAAGACCGAGCACGACGAACGAATCCGACAGGCTGAGGTCGCCAACCTCGCTCGGGCCGCCGCTGCCAAGCGGCGCCGCGAGCAGCCCCGGCCCCTCTTCCGCCGTCGGTCTCTTCGCACGCTGGTTCGCCGGGCGTTCGCCTGAGAACCCGCTGCGAGCGGCTCGCTCGCAGTGATCGACGTACCCCACACGCAACACCAGTACCCACACACCCATCAGCAGAACCCACCACCGGGCCGACGACGAGTCGCCCGGTGGTGTCGCGTCCGGGCGGTGTCCTAGAGTCGAAGAAGGTTCGAGTATCGAAGTAGACCTGGGCCAGGAGCGGTCCGGAAGCGAGGTTCGCCATGCACGTCGGAATGTCGGTCATCTTCCAGAATCCGGGCGAACGAGTCCCGGACGCCCAGATCTACGCCCAGGACCTCGCTCTGGCCCGCCTGGCCGAACCGCTCGGGTTCGAGTCGATCTGGAGCGTGGAGCATCACTTCACCGACTACACGATGTGCCCCGACGTCTTCCAGTTCCTCACCTACATGGCGGCGTGCACCGAGAACATCCAACTCGGGTCGATGGTGTGCGTGCTGCCGTGGCACGACCCGATGCGGGTCGCCGAGCAGGTCGCCATGCTCGACGTGATGTCGGGCGGCCGGGTCATCCTCGGCATGGGCCGCGGCACGGGCCGGGTCGAGTTCGAGGGGTTCCGGGTCGAGATGCCCGAGGCCCGAAAGCGGTTCGCCGAATCGGCCGACATGGTGCTCAACGGGCTCGAGAACGGCTACGTCGAGTACGACGGGGAGTTCGTCCGTCAGCCCCGCAAGGACATCCGGCCCCGGCCCAGCAAGTCGTTCCGCGGTCGGACCTATGCGGCGGCAGTGTCGACCGAGTCGGCGAAGATCATGGCGGAGATGGGGGTCGGCATCCTCATCGTGCCCCAGAAGCCGTGGCCGACCGTCCGCGACGAACTGGCCACCTACCGGGGAACCTACCGGGAGGCGACCGGCGAGGAACCGCCGCCGCCGATGGTGGCAGGGTGGACGTTCGTCGACTCGTCCGCCGACCGGGCCGAGGAGATGGCCCGGAAGTACATCGGTGGCTACTGGGACTCGATCATCGAGCACTACGAGTTCGACAAGGACCATCTCAAGAACACGCCGGGCTATGAGTTCCACGGTCAGATGTACGACCTGATCAACGCCCCGGGTGGCTATGAGCGGACGACCGACTTCTTCGTCAACCTCCAGGTCTGGGGCACGCCGGAGCAGGTGATCGAGAAGATCACCACCATCCAGGACAACACCTACAACGACGGTTACATGGGCGTCTTCTCCTACGCCGGCATGCCGGCCGACGAGGCCGAGCGCAACGCTCGTCTCTTCGCCGCCGAGGTCATGCCCGAGCTACAGGCCATGGCCCCGGTCCACGACCGCCTCGGCATGCCCGCCTGATCGACGGCGACGCCGCCCCTGCGTCCTCTGCCACCCGCGCCGGTTGGCGGCTGTGGGCCTCGCTGGTGAGGCTTGTGGCCGCCATCGGGTGGGTGCGGGTGGGTGCCGTGCGCGTTGGCGGGTGTGGGCCTCGTGGGTGAGGCTTGTGGCCGCCATCGGGTGGGTGCGGGTGGGTGCCGTGCGCGTTGGCGGGTGTGGGCCTCGTGGGTGAGGCTTGTGGCCGCCATCGGGTGGGTGCGGGTGGGTGCCGTGCGCGTTGGCGGGTGTGGCCTCGTGGGTGACGCTTGTGGCCGCCCGGTGTGGGCCTCGTGGGTGACGCTTGTGGCCGCCATCGGGGGGCGGATACCGAGGAGTCAGGCGGCCGATCGGCGGTTCGACCGGCCGCTGATGGTGCCGGTTTGCGTTCGCCGGAGCTCGATGATCCGGGCGATCTCGCCGACGACGCCTCGACGGTCGCGCTCCAGCTCACGCCAACCGACGCGTACGGTCGCCCACCCGTGTGCGCTGGCTACCCGATCGCGTTGCCGGTCGTTGTCGTGGGCCTGGGTCACCTGGCGGAACCGCCGCCCGTCGCACTCGACGATCGTGCGTCCAGCGGGATCGGCTGCGTCGACGATCCCTCGCACGCCCTCGTACCACTCCGGTCGGAACTGTCGGTGCAGCCCCGTGACCCCGAGCGCTTCGAGGCCGCCGAGCACGATGATCTCGAGCTTCGATTCGGGGAAAGGCTGGTCGTCGACCAGCTCGGCAAGGATCCGAGCGAGTCGACGGGTGCCGGCGACCTGCCGCTTCCGTCGCGCCTCACAGCAGGCGATCAGCTCGTCTGCGGACGGCTTGCGGGCGGCGAGCTGGGTCTCGACGACATGAATCAGTCGCCGGTCGCCCATGAGGGGTGCGAGGTCGCAGATCGTCCGTGCCGGGGAGGTCACACGTCGTCCATCGATCGTCACGACGTCGACCTCTGGCAGGTGTCTCGTCTCGTGGACGATGACGCCTGGGGGTTGCAGACTCGCGCCGTGCTGGACCACGACGTGAGGAAGCGTGACGTCGTCGGGACGCCAAGGCCAGCCGTGGAGCTCTGTCGCCGTCGTGTGCGAGTAGGCGCCAGCCGGGTGGGCGAGTAGCACTGCCGCCGCCGACGAGATGGGCGATCGCAGCATCGAGACGATGTAGTACCCGGTGAGAACCCGCTCGATCGTGCCGGCGCGGAGCCGCCGATCGATGGTTGCACGAGCGATGCCGAGGTCGAGCAGCTGCTGCCGGGAGACGGCTCCGTCGTTCCTGAGCGCCAACTCGAAGATCCGCTGGTCTATCTGATGTCGGGCCATGCCGACGAGTGTGCTCGCGCCCTGTGACAGTGAGCGCCAGTAAGAGTGAACGATGGGTGATCATGGCGCGTTGGCGGGTGTGGGCCTCGTGGGTGAGGCTTGTGGCCGCCAACGGGCGAGTGCGGGTGGGTTCGTGGCGCGTTGGCGGGTGTGGGCGTCGTGGGTGAGGCTTGTGGCCGCCAACGGGTGGATGCGGGTGGATGCGGGCGGGTGGCGGCGCCAACGGGGATCGCCGGCCGAGAGCGGTTGGTGGCTAGAGCGGTCGGTGGCTAGGACGAGGTGGAGGCGAGGCGGCGGGTGCCTTCGATCGCTGGCTTCACCGGGTCCATGACGAAGCGGGGCGCATCGAGTTGCAGGTCGGCCCGGCAGGCGACGGCGACCACGGGATAGACCGGGTCGAGACCAGCGATGCCGAGGGCGTCGGGGTCGAACGTTGCGAGCTCGGCTCGCCCGCGATCGGCCGAGGAGTACTCGTAGGTCGGGTCGACCTGCACGATGACCGGGTCCTGACCGTCGAGGTTGGTGAGGTGGAGGTTGTCGAACAGCTCGAGGTCGCCAGGGGCGACCGGCTCCGGATCCTCGAGGCTGAGGTCGAGCGCGACGTCGCCGTCGATCGCAACCACGCCCCGTATCGACCCGTACCGCCGCAGGAAGTTGACCTCCGCGACCCCAACCCGGTAGCCCCAGCCGGCTGCCAGCCCGTCAGCCGCGGCCCCGTTGTCGGTCCACGAGCCGAGGAGGAGGCCCCGCGGTCTGATTCCGGCCCGAACGATCAGGCGCACCATCGCCAGCGTGAACGGTCCATGGGGACTGCTCGGGAAGTGGAGCACGCTGAACGTGGCGTACGGCGGGATGCTCGGGTGCAGCGCCGGCGGGGTGACGGCGAGCGCTGGCTCCTCGTCGACCTCGAAGCTGACCTGGACCACGTCGGCCCCCGGCAGCTCCCACCCGGTGGGGGAGAGGTCCGTCATCGTCGGCGCATCGGCCAGTGCCGCGTCGACATCGAGCTTGCCGAAGAACGGCATCAGTGACCCCCACCGGCCGCGGTGCCCGCGGCGGCCCGGTCCATCGCCGCCGCCTCGGCCTCGGCCCGGCTGGCCTGGGCCGCCTCGTCGTCGGTGAAGTGCGGCATCACCTCGCGGGCGAACAGGCGGAGGCTGTCGAGTACCTGCTGCTGTGGGATCGTCTCGGCGGTATTGAGCAGGAACTGCACACGGTCGACCCCGGTCGCCTCCCACTTCTTCAGTTCCCGGATGATCTGATCGGGACTGCCGACGGCGATGCCCTCCGGCGGTTCCTTCAGATCGCCAGGAGCCGACGCCCGGCGCCGAGCCCCCGACAGCAGCCCGGCGGTGAGATACGCCCGGGTCGGGTAGACCTCCTTGGCCATGTCGAGCTGGCCCGCCAGGTACTGGAAGCGGCCCATCATCTGACGTCCCGTCGACACGCCCGTCTCGCTGTCGTCGTGGCAGTAGAGGAAGTTGATCGTGTTCAGCTGGTCGTTCACGAACTCGCCGACGGGGTCGCAGTGCTGGATCCGTCTGCGGTACTCCTTCACCTTCCGCTCCTGCTCGGCGAACGACGTGAAGTTCACGCCGAGGCAACCCATGCCGCGGTCGGCGGCGTCGTCTTCGGTGCCGGGGCTCGACACGGCCACCCACATCGGCGGGTGTGGCTGCTGGATCGGCTTCGGCAGCACCGCCCTCGACGGCATCGAGAAGAACTGCCCGTCGTGGCGGTAGCGCTCCTCGGTCCACATCTTCGGAAGGGCGTGGACGAACTCGTCCCACGTCTTCTTGGTGTCGTCCGGGTTGGCCTCGAAGCCACCCAGCTCGGTCCAGGTGGCCGAGCGCCCCGTTCCCATCTCGAGTCGCCCGCCCGACAGGATGTCGAGCACTGCGGCCCGCTCAGCGATGCGGATGGGATGGTTGAACTGCGGGACGCAGGTGACGATGCCGTGCCCGACGCGAATGCGCTCGGTCTGCATCGCACAGGCGGTGAGGAACAGTTCGGGGGCCGAGCAGTGCGAGTACTCCTCGAGGAAGTGGTGCTCGACCGCCCACACCTGGTCGAAGCCGAGCTCGTCGGCCAGCCTCGTCTGCTCCAGGGCGTTCTCGTACACGATCCGCTCGTTCTCCTCGAACGGGCGGGGCACGGACAATTCGAAGAAGATGCCGAACTTCATTGGTCCCCCTCTGGGATGGTCTCTGAGATGGTCTGTGGGACTGTCGCCGGTCAGCCGCGAGACGCGACGTCAAGCGTAGGCCAGCCCGTCGGAGTGGACCCACTTGAGGGAAGGGACCGTCGCGTCACCCGGCCGTGGCGACCTCTCGCTCCCACAGGCGGTGGCTGAGCACCCCGTTTCGGTCCTCGATCGCCTCCAGCGCGTCGCAGATCAGATCCTCCCGGTAGCGGCGGCCGACGATCTGCACTGCGGCGGGGAGACCGTCGAGCAGGTCGAGCCCGATCACCCCGGCCGGCAGCCCGAGGTAGTTGATGCCGAAGCTGTACTGCGACGCGTCGAGGAACCGCTTCGTCTCGTCGAAGTCGTGCACGTCGAAGTTCCACCGGTACAGCGGCATCATCAGGAACGGGGTGACCACGAGCGGGTAGCGGTCGAGGAAGAGGTTCCAGTCGCGCATCATGCGGGTCCGGTCGGCGAAGTGGCTGACATAGCCGTCGAGGTCCTGCACCTCGGAGGCGGCGAAGAAGTGGCCGAACACCGTCTTGATGTCGTCGCTGCCGAACTCCTGCACGGCAGGGTCGAGAAGGACCTGCAACTCGGTGGTCCCGGTCTTGAACCACGCGCTCGCCGGTTCCGACACCGGCGGCGGGTCGACGTGCTCGACGGCGTACCCGGCGTCGGCGAGCAGCGAGGCCGCCCGCTCGACCAGTTCGACGATCCCCGGGTGGATGTCGAAACCGGCAGGCTCAGTGGTCACCGCAACCGGAATCGGTGCGTCGACGGCGGGACCGTCCCACGGGACCGGCGGCTGGTTGGGGTCGCGGGGATCGGGCTCGATCAGCACCTTCGTGGCCAGCCGGACGTCCCTCGTCTCGCGGGCGATGACGCCCTGACAGGACATGGCCTGGGCCAGCGGTCCCCGCTCGGCGGTGGCGGTGGCGTTGTAGACCGGGACCCGGAACGTGGTCGGCTTGACGGTCACCAGGCCGTTGGCGAACGACGGGAATCGGAGGGAGCCGCCGATGTCGTTGCCGTGATGGATCGGGCCGAAGCCAGCGGCCGCTGCGGCGCCAGCCCCGCCGGAGGAGCCGCCCGGCGACGCGTCGTCGTCCCACGGGTTGTAGGTTCGTCCCCGCAGCGGGTTGTCGGTGGTACCCCGCATCGAGAACTCGGGGGTGTTGGTGCGGCCGACGAAGACCGCCCCGGCTCGACGGAGGTTCGCGACCACCGGCGAATCGTCGGTTGCGACCAGGTCGGCGAAGGCCGGCACGCCGTTCGGATTCGGCACACCGGCCTGGTCGATGTTCTCCTTCGTGGTGACCGGCACGCCGTGCAACGGGCCCAGCGGTTCGCCCGCAGCGACGGCCTGGTCGGCCTCGGACGCCTGGCGGCGGGCCTCGTCGGCGAGGTCGTAGGTGATCGCGTTCAGCTTGGGGTTGTGGGTGGCGATCCTGTCGAGGACCGACGCGACCGCCTCGGTGCTGGTGAAACGCCCGGTCCGAATGCCGTCGGCGAGCTCGACGCCGCTCAACCGCCAGAGCTCGCCGCCGCCGTCAGGGGATGTGCTGCCTGTCATGGCCCGATCGTAGGTGACCCCGGCGACCAGCCGCTCGAACAGGCCCGTGGTCCGCGTCGGGCCGAGCCGTCCGCTTGCCCGACCTGGCGAGACCAGCTAGAGAGGCCGGGTGGTCGCCACGGGTCGAGGCCGGTCGTGGCCGATCGTCGATGACCCGGCAGGCCGCCAGAGGAGCGAGACGTGACCGAGACGATGCGAGCCGGACAGATGCACGGCGTCAACGACATGCGGTGCGTCGAGACGCCGATCCCCGAACCGGGCGACGGGCAGATCCTGGTCAGGACGGCGATGGCCTCCATCTGCGGCTCCGACCTCCACGTGGTCTGCCACGGCGCCGGTGTCGGCTTTCCGATGCCGTGCCCCCACGGCTATCCCGGCCACGAGGGCATCGGCGAGGTGGTGGCCTCACGCCATCCGGCGGTGGCGGAGGGCACCCGGGTCCTGTGCTTCCCGTTCGCCGGCTCGTCGGAGGGGTTCTCCGAGTACCAGCGGATGGACGGCAAGTACGTGCTGCCCCTGCCCGACTCGACCGACGTCTCCGAGCCCGAGCTCCTCATGGCCCAGCAGTTCGGAACGGTGATCTTCGCTGCCCGGCAGCGTCCCGTCGACGTCTTCGGTCGAACGGTGCTCGTGATCGGGCAGGGCTCGGCCGGTCTGTTCTGGACCTACTGGATGAAGCACAGCGGCGCGGCGCGGGTCATCGCCGTCGATCTGTCCGATGCCCGGCTCGCGGTGGCGACCAGCATGGGGGCCGATGTGACCCTCAACGCCGGCGAGGTCGACGTCGCCGAAGCGGTACGGGAACTCGCCGGTTCGGGGCCGGACTACGTCATCGAGGCGGTCGGTCGCCGGGAGACGTTGTTCCAGTCGATCGAGCTCGTCAGACCGGCCGGCGACCTGATGTGGTTCGGCCTGCCCGACACCGACGACAGCGTTCCGATCAGCTTCGCCCAGTTCTTCCGCAAGCGCCTGGCCGCCAGCAGCACCTACGGTGCCCAGGACGAGGGCGACGCCGTGTCGTTCCAGAAGGCGCTCGATCTCATCGCCGATCGTCGCATCGACGTGTCGCCGCTGCTGTCCCACGTGTACCCGATCGAGGAGATCGACACCGCCTTCGCCGTCGCCAACGACCCGGTGCCGGCCGGTGCACTCAAGGTGTCGGTCACGTTCGACTGAGTGGCCTCGGCCGGGATCGGTTGTCGCAGGATGAGGCTACCGGCGCGTAACCTTTCCGGTTCGTGTTCGGTCAGACAGTCATGCGGACCATTGTCAGCCGTATCGAACATGCGGCCAAGGGCGACGGGAAGGTCACGTTCGTCACCGGCGCGGAGCCGGTCACGAAGACGTGGGCACAGCTCCACGAGGAAGCGCGACGGATTGCGGCCCACCTCCAGGGCCGGAGCATCGGTCGGGGGGTCCATGTGGCGCTCCTCGGCCCCACCACGTCGTCCCTGGTCACCGCGCTCCAGGCGGTCTGGCTGACCGGCGCGACACCGGTGGTGCTGCCGCTTCCGATGCGGCTCGCATCGATCGAGGAGTTCACGGCCACCACCAAGGAGCGCATCGCCGGGGCCGACTGCGTTGCGGTCCTCATCGACCCCGATCTCGTTCCCTTCGTCGAGTCGTCGCCAGACGACCCGCCGATCATCGGCTTCGACGAGCTCGAGGCCGAAGCGAACCGGTACTCGCCAGACGACTTCATCCGTCCCGACTACCACGAGGACGACCTCTTCGTGCTGCAGTTCACGAGCGGTTCCACCTCGGAGCCGAAGGGCGTGATGCTGCCGAACCACGTCCTCGCCGCCAACCTCGACGCGATCGTGGCTGCGGCCGAGGTCGACATCGATCGCGATGTGCTGGTCTCCTGGCTGCCCCTCTACCACGACATGGGTCTCGTGGGGTTCTGCATCCTGCCGATGAGCACCGGCCTCGACCTGGTCCTCGGCGCACCCCAGGACTTCCTCGGGTCGCCGGGTCGTTGGATGGAGTGGATCTCCACCTACGGCGGCACCGCCACCGCAGGGCCGAACTTCAGCTACGTGCTGGCCACCAGGGCGCTCGAACGGTCAGACGAGGTCCTCGACCTGTCGAAGCTCCGCATCGCGCTGAACGGGGCGGAACCCGTCGACCCCGCCTCGGCCCGGGCGTTCCGTGACGCCGGGGCCCGCCACGGCCTCCGACCGGGCGCACTCTTCCCGGCGTTCGGGATGGCGGAGATCGGCATCGCCGGCTGCTTCCCCACGCCGATGACCGGCCTCCAGACCGACGTCGTCGACGCCGAGATCCTGGAGCAGGAGCACCGGGCGGAACCGGTCGCCCCCGAGCACCCCAACGCCCGGGAGATCGTGCTCCTGGGTCGGCCCGTACCCGGCCTCGAGTTCCGGATCGTCGACCCGTCGACCGGGCGTGTCCTCGGCGATCGATCGGTCGGCGAGCTCCAGATCTCGGGAACGTCGGTCATGTCCGGCTACTACCGGCGCCCCGACGCCGACGCCGAGTCGTTCGACGGGAAGTGGTTGCGAACCGGCGACCTCGCTTACCTCGTCGACGGGCAGATGGCGATGTGCGGCCGGATCAAGGACCTGATCATCGTCGGTGGCCGGAACGTGTACCCCCAGGACGTCGAACGGGCCGCCGGCGAGCTCGACGGGGTCCGGAGCGGCAACGTGATCGCATTCGGCGTGCCCGGCCGGCAGGGCAAGGAGCGGATCGTGGTCGTGGCCGAGACCCGCGCTGCCGACCTCGAGGAGCTGCGGACCGCGATAGCCGAGCGGACGACAGCCGCCGTGGGCGTGCCGGCCCGCGACGTCGTCTTCGTCAAGCCGAGCACGCTGCCCAAGACCAGCTCCGGCAAGCTCCAACGGGCCCTGTGCCGTCAGCAGTACCTCGACGAATCGCTCGAGCGGGTCGAGCGGGCCAGCTGAGACGGAGGGCGTGACAGCGGGAGAGTGAGCTGGCGAGCCAGCCTGAGGCGGTGTCCCTCAGGCGGCCTTGAGGTCGGCCATGACCTTCTTCCAGCGCTCCCGGTCACCCTGGTAGGGGGCGTAGAAGCTGATGCGCTGGATGCAGTCGCCGTAGCGGCGATGGAGCTCCGGTGCGATCGCTTCGAGCTCACCGACCACGGCGAAGGTGTTGAGGACCTCATCGTCGATGATGGTGCCCATCTCCTCCCACTTGCCCTGCTTCGACAGCGTGTTCAGCTCGTCCTGCATGCCGCCCCAGCCGTGGAGATCGAGTACCGGTCGGTACGCCGGCGTCGACCCGTAGAAGGAGATCTGCTGCTTCGTCGAGGCGGCCGCCTTCGCCAGTTGTGCTTCGTCGTTGCCGGTCACCACGAACGACGGGCCGACGATCTCGAACCCGTCCATCGTCTTGCCGGCCTTCGCCCGCCCCCGTTCGAGGGCGGGGATGGTCACCTCTCGCAGGAACTTCTCGGTGGTGAAGCCGTGGCAGATGAACCCGTCGCACACCTCGCCTGCGACCTCGGTCATGAGGGGACCGACGCCGGCCAGGAAGATCTTGGCATCGCCGTTCGGGTTCGGTCCCGGGTCGAAGAACGGAGTCATGAGCGTGTGCTGGTAGAAGTCGCCACGGAAGTCGAGCTTGGTGCCCTCGTTCCAGCACTCCCAGATCGCCCGGATGGCCAGCACCATCTCCCGCATCCGGGCGGCCGGCTTCGACCACTCCATCGAAAAGCGCTTGGTGATGTGCGGCTTGATCTGCGAGCCCAACCCCAGCACCATCCGGCCGGAGTAGGCCTGCAGGTCGTAGGCCGTGTTCGCCAGCGTCATCGGGTTGCGGGCGAAGGCCACCGCGATCGACGTTCCGAGCTCGATCGTCTCGGTGTGCTCAGCGGCGAGCAGCAGCGGGAGGAACGGGTCGTGGCTGGTCTCGGCGGTCCAGAAACCGTCGTAGCCGGCCGCCTCCTGCTCCTTGGCCGAGCGTCCGGCGCTCGCGAGGTCGCTCCCGATGCCGAATCCTCCGTCAACCTTCATCATCGTCTCCTCGCTCGCGGTGCCGGGCGAGCAAACCGTAGCTGCCGCCACCGGCCGAGACGAAGCCACGGTCGGTCTCGGCGGCTACCGTGAACTCGATGATGATCGACGTCACCGATGCCACGTTCGATGCTGAGGTCGTACAGCGATCGATGACCACGCCGGTCGTCGTCGACCTCTGGGCGCCCTGGTGTGGGCCTTGCAAGACGCTTGGCCCCATCATCGAGAAGGTCGTCGACGAGACCAACGGCAAGGTGGTGCTGGCCAAGGTCAACGTCGACGAGAACCCCCAGGTGTCGCAGGCGTTCCGGGTGCAGTCGATCCCCGCGGTGTTCGCGCTGGCCAACGGTCAGATCGTCGACACCTTCGTCGGCGCCCAACCCGAACCGAAGATCCGGGAGTTCGTGAACAACCTGATCGCGGGCGAGATGCAGGCGGAGCTCGCGGCCCTGGCGGCCGCCGGCGACGAGGCGTCACTGCGGCGCGCGCTCGAGATCGACCCCACCTTCAAGCCGGCCGCCCTGCAGCTCGCACACCTGCTCCTCACAGCGGGCCGGGCCGACGAGGCGCTGGCCGTGCTGGAACCGCTGCCCGAGGACGACGACGTGAAGATGCTGGCCGATGCCGCCCGAGCCACCGCACTGCCGACCGACGAGCGGACCAGGATCGAGACACGGCTGACCGAGCTCCTCGACCTCGTGAAGGGCGATGACGATGCCCGCACCGAGTTCGTCGGCCTGCTCGACGAACTGGCCGTCGGCGATCCGACCGGGGCGGCCGACTGGCGCAAGAAGTTGTCGACCCGGCTGTTCTGACCCCGAATCATTCCCCGCCGGTGACGGTAGAGTCCTGATCTCGGAACCGTCCGCTGGCGACCAGCCGGCGACAGCCTCCTCGCAGCCTCTCCGCTGCCGCACGACGTCGACCGACGCCGATGGCGTCGAAGTGGCGGCGCACCCGAGCCCGGTCAGTCCGGATCGGCGGCCGCAGGGAGAGCTGAGCACCCGTGGTACGAACGGACGAGGTGTCGACGCCGATCACGCCAGACCGCCCCTCGGCGCACGCCAGCGCGCTCGCCGATCGACTCGACGCGATCATGCAGGCAACCGATCGGCTCCGCGATCGACCGGTGGCGTCCACCCTCATCGCGCTCGCCCTGGCCGCGGTCGCCGCGATCGCCTGGTGGTCGGGGCGGCCAGGGCCGGCCGTGCCGGTGGAGGCCCGTATCCCCCTCGCGACCACCGTCGGACCCGGCGCCGGAACCGCGGCAACCACCGACGCGCCGCAGGCGAGCGCGACCACCGAGCCAGACGAGCTCCTCGTGCACGTGGCCGGCGCGGTCCGACGTCCGGGGATCGTCACCCTCGAGCCCGGATCGCGGATCGGTGACGCCGTCACCGCAGCCGGGGGACCGACGTCCGACGCCGACGTCCACCAGCTCAACCTCGCAGCACCGGTGGTCGACGGCCTGCAGGTCCGGGTTCCGGTCGACGGGGAGCTGGTGGCGCCGACGGGGATCGCACCGCCGTCTGCGACCGACTCCGGATCGGACGGGCACCTCCTCGTCGACATCAACTCGGCCAGCGAGGCGGAACTGGAGGGGCTACCGGGGATCGGGCCGGCTCTGGCCGCCGCGATCGTGGAGTGGCGCACCGCCAACGGGCCGTTCGCCACGGTCGACGATCTGCTTGCCGTTCCCGGCATCGGCCCGGCCAAGCTCGAGCGCCTCGCCGCCCACGCCATCGTGTGAGCACCCGTATGAGCCCGCAGAAGAGCACCGCAGGTCCCGAGCCGAGGGCGAGCGTGGGTGGGGGCGGGCTCCCGACTCTCGCCGGGCAACTGGGCGACGTCGGCCACCAGGAGTCGATGGGGGAGGGCCAGGTCGTCGCGATGGCTGCTGTGGCGTGGGCCGGTGCGTTGCTGTCGACCGTGGTTGCACCGCCCATCCTCGGGTCGCTCGCGGTGATCGGGCTCGCCTTCGCCGTGCGTCGGCCCATCGTGCTCGTGATCGGGGTCGGGCTGCTGGCTGCATCGCTCGGCCACCGGGCCGACGAGGCCTACCGGCCGGTCGCACCGACCGAGCTCCGCGACGAGGAGGTCATGGTCCTCGACGACCCCCGCCCGCTCGCCGGTGGCTGGGTCGCCACGGTCCGCCTCACCGACCGGTCGCGGGTGCAGGCGAGGGGCTGGGGCCGGGCGGGTTTCGGCCTGGGAACCGCAGGAGCGGGCGATCGGCTGCTGGTGACCGGGCGACTGGTTCCCGTCGACGACAGCCCGTGGGCTCGGTCCCGTCACCTCGTCGGACGTCTCCAGCTCGACGGCGTGGAGCGGCTGGGCGGCCCGTCCGGACCGCGAGCGCTGGTCGAGGCGATCCGGTCGCGGATCGTGGCCGGCGCCGACCAGACCCCGGCGTCGATGCGACCGCTCTATCTCGGTCTGGTCGTCGGCGAGGACCGGTTCCAGCCTTCCGATCAACGGGCCCGCTTCGCGGCGGCCGGCCTCAGCCACCTCCTCGCCGTCTCCGGGCAGAACGTCGCCTTCGTGTTGGCGGTGCTCCGGCCGGTGTCGAGCCGGCTCGGCGGGCGAGCCAGGCCCGTCCTGATCCTCGCCGTCCTCGCCGCGTTCGCGGTGGCCACCAGGCTCGAACCGTCGGTGCTCCGGGCGTCGGCGGTGGCGGCGCTGGCCACGATCGCCGCACTCGGCGGTCATCGACAGAGCGGGACCCGCCTCCTCGCGCTCGCCGTGACGGCGCTGGTCCTCATCGACCCGTTCCTGGTGCACGCCATCGGCTTTCAGCTCTCCGTCGCAGCGTCGGCCGGGATCCTGATCCTCGGACCCGTCATCCACCAGCGCGTCCCCCTGCCCGAACCGGCGGCGGGGGCGGTGAGCGTCACCGTGAGCGCCCAGATCACCGTGGTCCCGATCCTCGGTTCGGTCTTCGGTCCGGTCTCGGCGGTGTCGGTGCCAGCCAACCTGCTCGGCGGGTGGGCCGCCGGTCTCGTGATGATGTGGGGGCTGACCGTAGGGGTGGTCGCGGGGTCGGCGGGTGGTTGGCTCGGGTCGGCGTTGCAGGCGCCACCGACGGTCGCCATGTGGTGGCTCGACCGGGTGGCCGCCGTGGCGGCCCGACTTCCAATGCCGGCCTTCACCGGTTCGTCGTTGCTGGCGATCGTCGCCGTCCTTGCTGGCGTCCGGCTCCTCGGTGGGCGGGGAGCGGCCCGACGGCATGCCACCTTGCATGCGTTCCGGTTGTCGATGCGGATCGTGCTTGTCGGCGCGCTGCTCGCTGCCGCGGTGGCTGCGGTACCCGATCGGCCGGCGACGACGGCAGCGCTTCCCGGCGGAGGTTGGTACGTCCCGTCGTCGAATGGGGCACCGTCGGTGCTCGTGATCAGGGCTGACGCCCACGATGGGTTGCTCGATGCGATCGTCGGCGCCCGGATCACCGCGGTCGACGTGGTCGTCGTCGAATCGGGAACCGGGTCCGCTGCTGCCATCGCCAGAGCGACGGCCCGGCTGGTGCCCACCGGCGTGGTGCTCGCACCGCCCCTGCACCGTGTCGTGGGCGGGCGCCGGGTCACCGCCGACCTCACGATCCCCACCGGGTACACCACCCTCACGATCGAGCCCGACGGGACCCGGTTGACGGTACGGGGCGAGCCGATCGGACCACCGTGACCGACCGATGCCGCTGTCGATGCCGGGCCTGCGTTCGGGGCCGAGGGAACCCGATGGGGCGGTAGCGTCGAGTCGATGTCCTGTCGGGGTCGGTTCGCAGTGGGAATGGATGGGATCACATCGTGGCCGTAGTGCTCGTGAAGGGCGACGACGAGACGCTCGTGGCCCAGGCGATCCGCAAGCTCGTCGACGAGTTCGTCGCTGGCGGTGACCGTTCGCTGATGGTCGAGGAGGTGACCGAGGCCCACTACGTCGACGGCAAGGACGACCCCGAGATCGCGCCGCTCGTCAACGCAGCCCACACACCGCCTTTCCTCACCGAGCGCCGCGTGGTGATCGGGCGGAATCTCGGCCTGTTCTCCAAGGCCGACCAGGTCGCGCCGCTCGTCGAGCTGCTCGGTGACCCGCTGCCGACGACCGACCTGATCCTCGTGTGGGAGCGGGCCAGCACGTCCAACCGCCTCGCGGCGATCCCCAAGAAGCTGAAGGATGCGCTCAAGGAGGCCGGGGTCGAGCAGCTCGACGCTGCGCCGTCGGGCCGCGGCCGCAAGGGTCTCCTCGAGGAGCGGATCTCGACCGCGGCGGTCCAGCTCGACGCTGGCGCGAAGCGGCTCGTCGCCGACCGGCTGGGCGACGACGTGGGTCGGGCCGACGCCGTCCTCGATGCGCTCGCCTCCACCTTCGGGGCCGGTGCCAAGCTCACGGCCGACGATGTCGGCCCGTACCTGGGCAACGCCTCCGACGTTCCCCCGTGGGAGCTCACCGATGCGATCGACAGCGGTGACATCCCCGGTTCGCTCGAGAAGCTCAACCGGATGACGGTTGGCGGCGAGCGCCACTCGCTACAGATACTCGCCACGCTGCACAACCACTACCAGCGGGCGTTGGCCCTCGACGGGGCACCGGTGGCCGACGAGAAGTCGGCCGCCGCCCACCTCGGGCTCACCGGATCGACGTTCCCGGCGAAGAAGGCGCTGTCGCTCGCTCGGCGTCTCGGCACCGAGCGACTCGCCCGTGTGATCGCGTTGCTCGCCCAAGCCGATCTCGACGTCCGCGGCGCCAGCGCCACGCCAGACGCGGCCACGATCGAGGTCCTCGTCGCCCGCCTCGCCCAACTCAGCCGCTGACGATGAGGCCGAAAACCGCACACCGGTGCCAGACACATCGTGCGGGGTGCGTTCAGGCTGGTCGACTACCGCACGAAGTGTCTGGCACCGGTGTGCGGGGGTGGGTCAGGATTCGGCGGTGGCCAGTTCCCGGATCCGGGCCACGAGGCGGCTCTTGCGGCGGGCCGCGGTGTTCTTGTGCAGCACGCCCTTCGCCGTCGCCATGTCGATCTTCTTGATCGCGACCCGGAGGGCCTCGGCCTCGTCGTCGGTGCCGGCGGCCGCCTCGGCCGCCTTCTGATGGGTCCGCAGCTCGGAGCGGACCGACCGGTTGCGCAGGCGGCGCTTCTCGTTCTGCCGATTGCGCTTGATCTGGCTCTTGATGTTGGCCACGGTACGAACCTTGCTTCGCTCGGAGGGGGTGACGGGAGTGGATGATGCGCGCGAATTGCGACCGGTAGATGATAGCGGCGCCTTCCCTGCAGTTGCGCCCGGCCCGGTAGTTTGGAGAGGTGGCCACGGTCGACCCATCCAAGATCAGGAACATCGCCATCATCGCCCACATCGACCACGGCAAGTCGACGTTGGCCGATCGGATGCTCGAGCTCTGCGGGGCGGTCGAGGCGCGGGAGATGCGGGCCCAGTACCTCGACTCGATGGACCTGGAGCGCGAGCGCGGCATCACGATCAAGCTCCAGAGCGTGAAGCTCGAGTGGCGGGGCCACGTGATCAACCTGATCGACACCCCCGGCCACGTCGACTTCGGCTACGAGGTCAGTCGCTCCCTCGCCGCCTGTGAAGGGGTGATCCTCGTGGTCGACGCGGCCCAGGGGATCGAGGCCCAGACCCTCGCCAACACCTACCTGGCGATCGAGAACGACCTCGAGATCGTTCCCGTCCTGAACAAGCTCGATCTCCCCGCGGCCGACCCGGACCGCTACTCGGCCGAGATCGAGCAGGTCCTCGGCATCCCCGCCGAGGAGGTGCTGCGGATCTCGGCCAAGACGGGGATGGGCGTCGAGGATCTGCTCGACGCCATCGTGGACAGGATCCCGGCGCCGGCCGGGTCGGCAGACGCTCCGCTCCAGGCCCTGATCTTCGACAGCCACTTCGACACGTATCGGGGCGTGATCTCGAGCGTCCGGGTCGTCAACGGTCGGCTCGACACCGGCGACAAGCTGCTGTTCATGCAGGCCGGCGCCACCCATGACGCCGACGAGGTCGGCGTTCGCACACCCGAGCCGACCCCGGTCGACGGCCTGGGCCCCGGCGAGGTCGGCTACCTGGTCGCCGGGATCAAGGACGTCAGGGAGGCCCGCTCGGGCGAGACGCTCACCACCGCCTCCAAGTCCGCCGCCGAACCGCTCGAGGGCTACCGAGAACCCCAGCCGATGGTGTTCTGCGGCTTGTACCCGGTCGATGGTGACGACTACGAGGACTTTCGCGACGCGCTCGACAAGCTGCGGCTCGACGACGGCAGCTTCACCTTCGAGCCGGAGACGTCGACGGCCCTCGGGTTCGGGTTCCGCTGCGGGTTCCTCGGCCTGCTCCACATGGAGATCGTCCGGGAGCGCCTCGAGCGGGAGTTCGACCTGAACCTGATCGCCACCAGCCCATCGGTCAAGTACAAGATCACGATGAACAACGGCGAGGAGCGGGTGATCGACAACCCCTCCGCGCTGCCGCCGCCGGGCGACTGGTCGAAGATCGACGAGCCCCACGTGCGGGCGTCGATGATCGCCCCGTCCGACTACACCGGCACGCTGATGGACCTCTGCCAGTCGCGCCGCGGTCAGCTCGACAAGATGGAGTACCTGTCGCCCGAGCGGCTCGAGATCGTGTACGACCTGCCCCTGGCCGACGTGGTGGTCGACTTCTTCGATCAGCTCAAGAGCCGGAGCCAGGGCTATGCCAGCCTCGACTACGAACCGGTCGGCTACCAGTCTGGCGACCTCGTCCGGGTCGACATCCTCCTCAACGGCGAGCAGGTCGACGCGTTCTCCACGATCGTCCATCGCGACGCGGCGTACGACTACGGTCGAACCACCGCCGGGAAGCTCCGGGAGATCATCCCCCGGCAGCAGTTCGAGGTGCCGATCCAGGCCGCGATCGGCGGCCGGATCATCGCCAGGGAGACCGTGCGGGCCTACCGCAAGGACGTGACCGAGAAGCTCTACGGCGGTGACGTCACCAGGAAGAACAAGCTCCTGAAGAAGCAGAAGGAGGGCAAGCGCAAGATGAAGAACATCGGCCGCGTCGAGATCCCGCCGGACACGTTCATCCGGGCCCTCCGCCTCGATGCGTAGGCGGGACGGTTCGCCTTCACCCGTCTCGGTTGGACCCACCTAGACTGGCGCCAGGAGACGTGACAACCCCCATGCTCGACGAACGAAAGTCCGCCATCCTGCGGGCGGTCATTGAGGAATACATCGACACCGCACAACCCGTCGGCTCGTCTGCGGTCGCGGCGTCGGCCGATGTCGGCGTCTCAGCGGCCACCGTCCGCAACGACATGGCGGCACTCGAGACCGACGGCTATCTCGTGCAGCCCCACACCAGCGCCGGTCGGGTCCCGACCGACAAGGGCTATCGGCACTTCGTCGACCAGCTCGACCACACCGCGCTCACCAACAGCGATCGCCGGCAGGTGGCGTCGTTCTTCGGGCAGATGAAGGGCGAGATCGAGAACGTCATGCGCGACACCGCAGGTCTCCTCGCCGATCTCACCGACTACGCAGCGGTCGTGGTCGACGCCGCCCAGGAGGCGGCCGACGTCCGCTCCGTCCAACTCGTCGGCCTCGCCGACAAGGTCAGCCTCGCCGTGGTCGTGCTCGGGAACGGCCACGTGGCCAAGTACACGGTCGAGCACGCCAAGAAGGTCGACCCCGCTCATCTCGAACAGACCAACGCCCTGGTCCGCGAGGCGTTCGAGGGACGGGCTCTCGCCGACCCGAGCCCGATCGGACCGAGCGGCAAGAAGGCCGTCGACCGCATCGTCGACGAGGTCCTCCTGGCGATGGGGGGCGCCGAATCCGACACGGGACGGGTGTACGTCGACGGTACCGCCCGGGTCGCGAGCGCCTTCGAAGCGGTCGAATCCGTCGGCAAGGTCCTCACGATCCTGGAGCAGCAACTGGTGGTGGTCAGCCTCCTCGCCGACGTGCTCGACCGTGGTCTCACCGTCGCGATCGGCAGCGAGACCGGTGTGGCGCCGCTGTCGGAGTGCAGCCTCGTCGTCTCCTCCTACGAGATCGACGGTGAGCACGCAGGGTCGATCGCCGTGCTCGGTCCGACCCGGATGCACTACCAACAGGCCCTGTCGGCGGTCGCCGCCGTCAGCCATCAGCTCGGCAGCCGGTTGAGCGAGGGCTGAGCGATGGAGGACTTCTACGAACTGCTCGGGGTCGAGCGCGACGCCTCACAGGACGAGATCAAGCGGGCCTACCGGCGCCTGGCCCGCGAGCTCCATCCCGACGCCAACCCGAACGACCCCGAGGCCGAGGCTCGGTTCAAGAAGGTGGCCGCCGCCTACGAGGTCCTCCGGGACCCGCAGAAGCGGGCCAACTACGACCGGTTCGGGAGCTCCGGCGGGCCGAGCATGGGTGACCCGTTCGCCGCGAGCGGCCTCGGCGACCTCTTCGACGCCTTCTTCAACGCCGGTGCCCGTACCGACCCCGGACCGAAGCGGGGCGTCGACCTCGAAGCGGTCGCCCGTCTCACCCTCGAGGAGACCGTGGCCGGTGTGGCCAAGGACGTGACGGTCAGGACCGCCGTTCCCTGCGACACCTGCCAGGCCACCGGGGCCAGTCCCGGTTCGAACGTCAGCCGGTGCGAGCAGTGCGGGGGCACCGGCCAGGTCCGCCAGGTCCGCCAGTCGATCCTCGGTCAGATGGTCAGCACCTCCACCTGCCCTCGCTGCGCCGGCGAGGGCGTGGAGATCGCGTCGCCGTGCACCGACTGCTCGGGCGAGGGTCGCCGGGTGGAGGAGCAGACCTACAACGTCGACATACCGGCCGGCGTCGGCGACGGCGCCACCCTCCGGCTGACAGGGCGTGGCGCGGTGGGTCCGCGGGGCGGTGCCGCCGGTGACCTCTACGTGCAGGTCGAGGTGGAGGAGCATCCGGTCTTCGCCCGCGACGGCGACAACCTCCTCGCCGAGCTGCACGTGGCTGTCACCCAGGCTGCGCTCGGCGCGTCGGTGGCGTTCACCGCGATCGACGGCGAGATCACGGTCGAGGTGCCGGCCGGCGCCCAGACCGGCAAGCGGTACCGCATCCGCGACCAGGGTGTGACCCGACTGCGGGGTCGCGGCCGGGGCGATCTGATGCTGACGCTCATCGTCGACACGCCCACCGAACTGACGGCCGAGCAGGAGGAACTGCTCCGCCAACTGGCGAAGGAACGCCAAGAGGACGTCAACGAACCGGGCGACGGCCTGCTGGGTCGGTTCAAGAACCGCTTCAGCTGACCCCAGGGGACGGTCGACGTGGACCTCGCCGAGCTTCGAGATCTGCCGCTCGTCTATGTCGACGACCTCGCCCGGCCGGTCCTGACCGATGCCGACCTGAGGCACTTCGGACGCGTGCTGCGGCTCCGGGCAGGCGACCCGCTCGTGCTGGGCGACGGCCGCGGCGGTTGGCGTCCCGCCCGCTACGGGCCGGAGCCCGAGCTGACCGGCGAAGGAGGGTGGTCGCCGCCCGCCGACCCGATCGTCACGGTGGCCTTCTCAGCGGTCAAGGGCGAACGACCCGAGTGGTTCGCCCAGAAGCTGACCGAGCTCGGGGTCGACCGCATCGCCCCGGTCACCTCGGCCCGGACCGTCGTTCGCTGGGACGACGAGCGGGCGGCGACGGTTCGCCAGCGGATGTGCGTTGTCGCCCGCGAGGCATGTCTCCAGTCCCGGCGGCTTCACCTGCCCACGATCGAGCCGGTCACGTCGCTGGAGCAGTTCCTGCGGAACGACCCCGGCGCGGCATTGGCCGACCCGGCCGGGGATCCCATCCGACCCGGTCAGCACACCCTCGTCGTCGGTCCCGAGGGCGGGTTCACCCCCGAGGAGCTGGCCGGTGTGGGCACCGTCTCGTTGCCGGGGAACGTGCTGCGGGCGACCACCGCTGCGGTGGTGGCCGGCGCGGTGGTCTGCGGCCTCCGGAGCGGGCAGCTACGGTCGACGGCGTCGTGAACCGGCCTGCGGGTGGCGAGGTGGCCGCCACGTGGTGTGGTTGTCCGTGCGCGTAGTGACGTCTAGCGTGGTCGACCGCGGAGGGTTGGTGGCACGCCGTCAGAACTGGGCTCCGGAGCAGCGAACGACGGCATCGGCAACGAACCCTGGGTACGAGACTGGCGGGGGAGAGGTCAAGGCAATGGGCGAAATCGAAGACCCGGGTGACATGTCCTCGCCGTACGGCCGCCAGGTCGGCGAGCGACTACGGGCCATCCGTCGGCAGAAGCGACTCTCGCTTCAGGACGTGGAGGCGGGTTCCAACCAGGAGTTCAAGGCGTCGGTCCTCGGCGCCTACGAGCGGGGCGAGCGGGCGATCTCGGTGCCACGGCTCGAGCGGTTGGCCCGGTACTACAGCGTGCCCGTCGACCAGCTCCTGCCTCGCTCGGCCGCGGTGCCGGCCGCGGAGTACGGCGATGTCGTCGACCTCACGGACCGGAGTGGCCGACGGGCCGGCGTCACGATCGACCTGACCCAGATCGATGCGGTGGCCAGACCCGAAGGCGAGATGCTCGGCCGGTACCTCGTCATGATCCAGGTGCAGCGCCAGGACTTCAACGGTCGGGTGCTGACGATCCGGCAGGACGACCTGCGGGCGGTGGCCTGCATCCTCGGCGTGGAGATCGAGTCGGCCGTCGACCGGCTCGCCGACCTCGGCCTCACCCACACCCAAGCCAAGTCCTGAGCCCCAACCCGAAAGGACGCCCGTGTCCCTTCCCCTCACCACCGGATCCTGGACGCTCGATCCGGCCCACTCCGTGGTCGACTTCACCGTCGGGCACCTCGGCATCTCGAAGATCCGGGGTCGGTTCCTCGGCATCACGGCCACCCTCGATGTGGGCGACGAGTTGGCCGACACCTCGCTCACCGCCGACATCGACATGTCGACGGTCGACACCGGCAACGCCGACCGCGACGGCCACCTCCGCAGCACCGACATCTTCGACGCCGAGACCCACCCCACGATGCGCTTCGTGTCGACGTCGATCGCCGACGCCGGCGACGGTGCCTACCGGCTGAACGGCGACCTGACCATCCATGGCGTCACCCGGTCGGAGCAGCTCGACGTCGCCTTCTCCGGAACCGGCGCGAACCCGCTCGACGGGTCGACCCGCGCCGGGTTCGAGGCGACCGGCCGCATCGACCGGACCGCCTATGGGATCGAGTGGAACGTGCCGCTGCCCGCCGGCGGCTTCATGCTCGCCAACGAGATCGATCTCACGATCAGCGCCCAGCTCGTGGGCCCGGCGAGCGACTGAGTCGACTTCGTCGCCTCACGCGAGGCTGAGGAACAGCTCCGCCGCTCCGGACGCGCCGATGAGCGGACCGCGGTGGTGCAGCTCGTCGATCACCCGGCGCCATCGGTGGGCCTGCCGGCGGCCGATGGGACCGAGCCTGGCGGCCATCGCCGCGAGCGCCGCCAGATCCGTGCCGGCCATGGCGGTGGCGGCCGCCGTGGGCAGCGCCCCCGGCGGGGAGGGCGTGGGCAGGGACGGTTTCGGGCTGCACAGCACCGGCTCGGTGAGGGAGGGGCCGGTGACGACGACATGGTCGATCGTGAGCCCGCCGTGGACCAGTCCCAGCCGATGGATCCTGGCGAGCGCCGTCGCCAGGGCCGCGAGCACGGTGGCGGTGGCGGCCGGCCCGTGACGAACGGTGCGAAGGGTGTGCTGGCCAGCGAGCGCGGTGACGAGCAGACCGTCGACGGTATCGACCCGGCGGACGGCGGCGACGGCTGCGCCCCTGGCGGCGAGGAGCCAGGCCGCCTCGGCCTCGGTCGACCGGGCGAGGTCGTCCTCGACCGTCGACCGCCGGCCGGCAGCGGGCGACGGCCCGAGCGGGGTTCGGCGCTTCACGACGACCAGTTCGTCACCGAGCACCTCGATCGACGTGCCTGTGGTCCAGTGCCGCATGCGCCCCCGTGCCGGATGGTGCGTTTTCTCTGTTGCCGGCCTCCGGGGAAGCTACGCTTGCCGGTCACGATGCTACTGCTCACGCGCCGGAATCGACGCTCCTCCACTCGTCAGACCTGATGTCAGCATCGGTGAAGATCAACATCCCGGGGAACCACCTCATGGCCGGCCTCCTCGGCCACCGGGATGAGCACCTGCGGGCGGTCGAGGACTCGTTCGACGCCTCGATCCACGTGCGGGGCAACGAGATCTCGGTCGACGGTGCCCAGGCGGCCGATGCGGCCCGCGTCTTCGAGGAGCTCGTGCTCATCCTGCAGAACGGGCAGAGCCTCGAGGACGGCGCGGTCCGGCGAGCGATCGACATGGTCCGAGCCGATGAGCGACCGTCCCGGATCCTGACCGACCGGGTCCTCACGACCCAGCGGGGCAAAGCGGTCCGCCCGAAGACCGCTGGCCAGAAGCGCTACCTCGACGCGATCAGGGACAACATCGTCACGTTCGGGATCGGCCCGGCCGGGACCGGCAAGAGCTGGTTGGCGGTCGCGTGCGCGGTGCGGGCCCTCCAGGACAAGGAGGTCGAGCGGATTCTCCTGACCCGCCCGGCGGTCGAGGCCGGTGAACGGCTCGGCTACCTGCCCGGGGATCTCATGTCGAAGGTCGACCCCTATCTCCGGCCGCTCTACGACGCACTCCACGACATGGTGGGCGCCGACGGGTCCGCGAAGCTGTTCGAGCGGAACGTGGTCGAAGTGGCGCCGCTCGCGTTCATGCGGGGCCGTACGCTCAATGACAGCTTCATCATTCTCGACGAAGCGCAGAACACCACACCCGAGCAGATGATGATGTTCCTCACCCGGATCGGCTTCAACTCCCAGGCGGTCATCACCGGGGACGAGACCCAGGTCGACGTGGCCGGCGGTCGCAGCGGTCTGAGCGATCTGGAGAAGGTCCTCGGCGGCATCGACGGCCTCGGTTTCGTCCGGCTGGGCTCGAGCGACGTCGTCCGGCACCGCATCGTGCAGGACATCGTCGACGCCTACGCCCGCCACGACGCGGCGAAGCGGCGACGATGATCGCAAGGCCCGAGCCCGAGCCCGAGGCCGTTCCGGCTGCCGGCGGTCGGGCACCGGACGTGGGCGTCAGCGACGAGACCAGCGACGGGGTCGACGACACGGACCGATGGGCGGCCGTCGCCCGGGCAACGCTCGACGACGAGGCGGTCCGCGCCGGTCGGCTCGATCTGATCTTCGTGGACGAGCCGGCGATCGCAGAACTCAACCGGGACCACCTCGGCGGCGACGGGCCCACCGACGTGCTCGCGTTCCCGCTCGACGGTCCCGATGGCCGGCCCGACGGTGGCCAGGGGAGCGACGGCGCCCCGATCCACCTCGGCGACGTGATCGTGTGCCCGGCGGTGGCCCGCCGCCAGGCGCCCGACCACTGTGGTAGCTACGAGGCCGAGATGGCGCTGCTGGTCATCCACGGCGTGCTGCACGTGCTCGGCCACGACCACGCCGAGCCTGACGAGACTGTCGCGATGCAGGCCCGGGAGCGGCACCACCTCGGTCGTCACGGCTTCACCCACCCGGGGCGCGGCGCATGATCGCCGCCACGTTCGGCTCGCTCGACGTGCTCGCGCTCGCCGCCATTGCGGTGTTGTTGCTGGTGGCGCTCAGCCTCGTCGCGGCCGACGAGGCGCTGAACCGCACGAACGCCGTTCGTGCGACCTCGATCGACGGGGCCGAACCAGGAAGGGTCGCCCGCCTGGTCCGGATGCTCGACGAGCGGGACCGGGTCATCAACTCGCTCCGGTTGGTCGTCGTCATCCTCCAGCTCACCGAGACCACGCTCGTGGCCCTGCTGGCAGGGAAGTTCCTCGCGTGGCCGGCGGTGCTGGCGGTGGTGGCCGTCAACATCTGCGTGGTGTTCGTCGTGACCGAAGCGGTTCCCCGCACGCTCGGCATCCTCCGCTCGGACCGCATCGCCCTGAGCCTCGCCCGCCCAGTACAGCTCGTGGTCCGACTCCCGCCGATCCGTCTGCTGGCCCAGGCGCTGATCTGGATCACCAACATCGTCGTCCCCGGCCGTGGCCTGCGGCAGGGCCCGTTCGCGTTCCCGGAGGAGCTGATCGCGCTCGCCGACGCCGCGGTGGAGGACGCTGTCCTCGACGAGGACGAACGCGACCTCATCGAATCGGTGATCGAGTTCGGCGGCACGATCGTGCGGGAGGTTATGGTGCCACGGACCGACATGACCACCGTCTCCCTCGACGTGACCGTCGCCGAGGCGCTCGAGGTGACGTCCGAGGCGGGTTTCTCCCGGGTGCCGGCGCTCGGCGCCAACGTCGACGACGTCGTCGGCCTCGTGTACGTCAAGGATCTCATCAAGGCCGAGCTCGACGACCTGGCCGACCACCGGGTCGGGACGATGCTCCGACCGTCGCACTTCGTGCCGGAGACGAAGCGGGTGTCGGAGCTGCTCAAGGAGATGCAGCACGAGAAGTACCACATGGCGATCGCGGTCGACGAGTACGGCGGCATCGCCGGCCTCGTCACCCTGGAGGATCTGATCGAGGAGCTCGTGGGGGAGATCGTCGACGAGTACGACGTGGAGGAACCTCTCGTCGAGCGCCAGCGCGACGGTTCCCTGCGGGTCGACGCCAGGATCTCGATCGACGAGCTGAACGACCTCGCATTGATGGACCTGCCCGAGGGTGACTGGGACACCGTCGGCGGACTCGTCTTCGACCGGTTCGGTCGGGTTCCGATCGTCGGCGACACCTGCGACGTGAACGGCTACGGCCTGCGGGTCGAGCGCCTGCAGGGACGGCGGATCACACGGGTCCGGATCCTGCGGTCCGAGAACCCGGCTCCCGACCCCGTCGCCGACGACGCACGATGACCGAGCCGTTCCGGTCGGGGTTCGTCGCGCTCACCGGCCGGCCGAACGTCGGCAAGTCGATGCTGCTCAACCGGATGCTCGACACGAAGGTCTCGATCGTGTCGAACAAGGCACAGACCACCCGACACCAGGTGCGCGGGATCTACAACCAGCCGGACTGCCAGGTGGTGTTCGTGGACACGCCGGGGGTGTCCAAGCCGCGAACCCCGTTGGGGACCCGGTTGAACGACGCTGCCGAGGCGGCGAGAGCAGATGTGGACCGGGTGTGCTTCGTGGTCGACGCTCGCGCCGGCATCGGCCGCGGCGACCGCTTCATTGCCGACCAGCTCGACAAGACCACCACCATCGCCGTGCTCAACAAGATCGACGGCATGCCCCACGACGCAGTGCTACGACAGCTCCAGATCGCGGCCGAGCTCGACTTCGAGAGCTACTTCCCGGTCTCTGCGTTCACCGGGAAGGGGGTCGGCGCCCTCGTCGACCACCTCACGTCGCTGATGCCGGAGGGCCCGAGGTGGTATCCGGACGACACCGTGCGCGACACGCCAGAGCCGCTGTGGGTCGCCGAGCTGGTCCGCGAGCAACTGCTCCACGTGCTGCGCGAGGAGGTCCCACACTCGGTCGCCACGAGGGTCGTGGAATGGGAGTGGCCGCGGATACGTGTCGAGATCCTCGTCGAACGGAACTCGCAGAAGGGGATCGTGATCGGGAAGGGCGGCAGCGTGCTCAAGACCGTCGGTCAGCGGGTGCGGCGGCAACTTCCCGACGGGGCCTACCTCGAGCTGGTCGTGGCCGTCGACGAGAACTGGCAGCAGGATCGCGAGGCCATCGAACGGCTCGGTTATTGACGGCTTCGGCGCGGGGCGCCTGGCTTGGCGTCGGTCTGGCCGGCGTCGGCGGGTTCGAACGGCTCGGTTATTGACCGCTGCGGTCCGAGTCGTCGGCTGCCTGGTCGATCTCGGCGAGGAACTGGAGCACGTCGGCGCGGTCCTTGGTCCGTCGGAATGGGGGAAGTGCGTTGATGAGCTCCCACCGATAGCTCTTGGCGGTGGCGAGGCGAGGGTCGAGCACCGCCACCACGCCCCGGTCCGATGAGCGGCGGATCAGTCGGCCGGCGGCCTGGGCCAGGAGGGTCTGGGCCCGTGGGATGTCGACCACCCGGAACGCGGCCGGCCCGGCCCGGTCCCGGCGGGCCTGTGCCACCGGTTCGTTTGGGCGGGGGAAGGGGAGACGGTCGATCGTGACCAGGGTCAGATCGTCGCCGGGGATGTCGACGCCCTGCCAGAACGACATCGTGGCGCACAGCACGGCTCCCCGCTCGGCCCGGAGGCGCTCGACCAGTGCTTCCCGGGGGGCGTCACCCTGTACGAGGATCGGGCCGTCGAGCGTGGCCAACAAGGCGTCGGCCGCCTCTTGCATGGCCGAGTAGCTGGTGAACAGCGCCAATGTCCGCCCGCCGGCAGCGGTGGCCAGATCGGCGATCTCCTTCTGGACCGCAGCCCGGAAATCGGCCGAGCGGGGATCGGGGAGATGGGCGGCGCAGTACAGCATCCCGTTCGCCTCGTAGTCGAAGGGCGAGTCGACACGCTGCACCGTCGTGGCGGCGTCGAGGCCGAGTTGCTCGACCGAGGCGTCGGGCAGGGTCGCGCTCGTCAGGACGGCGGCGACCTGGCCCCACAGGAACTCCTGGAGGACCGGTCCCACGTCGAGGGGGGTTCGCCGGAGCACGGGAAACGCGTCGACCCCGTCCACCCAGAGCACATCGGTCGGGCCAGCCTCGATCACCTCGTCGATGTCGTCGACCAGGTTCGTGGCCGAGATCATCGTGCGTTCCACTCGGGCTTCGGCGTCGGTCCCGGCCCCCGGCTTCAGCTTCCGGAGGGCGGCGATGACGCTGTCGACCCGATCGCGTCCGGTCACGAGCTGGGCCAGGAGCTCGGGCGAGAGGTCGGCGGTCTGGCCGCGCTGGACCCGGAGCGCATCGTCGAGCTCGGCTGCGGTGCGCTCGAGCCGCTGCGCCGGCTCCTCGTCGGTCAGGAGGCCCCGTAGCCGACGGGCCAGGGTGAAGAACCGGCGTCCGCTGACCTCGGTGCCGCACGTCGCGCCGAAGGTGTCGACGAGCTGGTGGGCCTCGTCGAACACCACAACGTCGTGTTCCGGGAGAAGCGCCGCCTCCGCAGCGAGATGCAGCCCGTAGTAGTGGTGGTTGGTGACGATCACATCGGCCTCGTAGGCCCGGTTGCGGGCCCGCTCGGAGAAGCACTCGTCGCCCGACGGACACCGTGCCGCGCCGGGGCACTCGTCGCTCCCGACGCTGACCGACTGCCAGACGTCGGTGGTGGGTGCCGGGTCGAGCTCCTCGCGGTCGCCGGTGTTCGTGGTCGCCGCCCACTCGACGATCGTGCTCAGATGGGCCCCGGGGTTGCGGCCGCCGAGGAGCTCCTGCTGCTCCGTTCGATCGGCCCTGGCCAGCTCCGCCAGCCGCTGGTTGCACACGTAGTTGCGTCGACCCTTCAGCAGGGCCACCGCCACCTCGCGATCGAGGCCACGTGCGACCTGGGGTAGATCGTGATCGATGAGCTGTCCCTGGAGAGCGATGGTGGCGGTCGCCACCACGGCCCGAGCGCCGGACGCCACGATGGGGGTGAGGTAGGCGAGCGACTTGCCCGTTCCGGTACCGGCCTCGATCAGCAGCGTCGAGCGCTGGTCGACAGCTTCGGCCACCGCTTCGGTCATCGCCACCTGCCCAGGTCGGTGTTCGCCGCCTCCTGCGAGATGCTGGGTGACATTGCCCAGGAGGTGGGACGAGCTAGACACACGACGGATACTAGAGGGTAAGGTCGGCTGCCACGGCCAGTGGCACGTCGATGACACCGACTGGGCGGCTCCACGATGGAACAGGATCCACAACCCCGCAAAGACCCGCAGGAGCGGTCGAGCGGCGCGGCGAAGGCGCGTGACACCGACGGTGTCGATTCGGAACCGACCGTGCCGGTCGACGATGTTCCCGGTCGTCAGCACCTCTTCGACGTCGAGGATTCGTCGACGTTCTGGAGCGAGGTCGACGGGATGCTGACCGGCGAGTTCAGCACCGACCTCCTCCCCAAGGAGGGCGACTACAGGCTCGGTGCCATCGACGACTCGGCCGGCGGGCCGGCACCCGGCCAACCGCTCTATGCCAGCGATCCCCTCTTCGACACCGGCGCCGACCCTGCGGTCGGCACCGCTGGCGCCGGGTCGACTCGGGGGGGAGCCCATGACGTCGATCCTGCGCCGCTCGATGCAGAAGCGAACCAGGCCGTCCCGAGCCCAGGGTCTGGTGTCTTCGATCACCCTGCTGGCGGACGCCTCTTCCCCTCCGACACCCCGACCGTCGCAGCGCCGTCCAACCCGGCACCGCACGTCTCCTCCCAGTCGGCGCCGCTGATCGAGCCGCTCACGTCCAGGCCGGCCGGTCCCGCGGGCGGCGTTCCTCTGAGCCCGTCGGCCGGTGGTGGGGTGCCCTCGTCGCTCGAGCGATCCTCCGTCGTCGGCGCTGGTGGTGGTCCCCCGCCTGGTGGCACCTTCCTCGAAGACGACCTGAGTCCAGCGGTGCGGCGGGCCAGGGTCACCGGCCCGGCTACGGTCAACCTCGAGGCGGGCCACGCTACGGGAGTGCCCGCTCCCACCTGGCACTCCCAGGCGCCGATCTACGACTCGCGCTCGATCCTGCTCGACGTGGTCGATCGGCAGTGGCTGACGAGCGGTCTCGTCGTGGTCGCCGCCCTCTCGATCGGCGTGATCGGCTGGCTTCTGCTGCTGCAGCGTGGTGACGATGGTGGTGCGGCACTGCTGGCGGCATCGACCACGGTGTCGGACCCGGCCGGTCCCGATGCTGACGGCGATGCCGCTGAGGCATCGAGAGGAGCGGCGAGCGGTGCGTCCGACGAGAGCACCTCATCGAGCACCACGACCGAGACGACAGAGCTGGAGACGACCATCGAGGTGACCGCGCGGCCACGTCCGCGACCGACTCGGGCCCCCACCACCGCAGCGCCGGCCCCGCAACCCACCCCGACCGCCACCGCGACGACGGTCGACTCGTCGTCGACGACGAGCGCGTCCACCTCGTCATCATCGTCGGATCCCACGACCTCCTCGACCACCGACACCACGGGTGGCTCGACGCCCACCTCACCGACCGTCACCACCCCCTCTTCGACGGACACCAGCGACACGCCCACCTCGGACACGTCGGACACGAGCGAACCGGACGACGGCGGTGCGGCCGGCGGAGGTGGCACCGCCGCTCCGTAGACCCGGTCGCGGGCCGGTTGCCTCGTCGTTCGACGACGCGTGCCGAGCCGCCAACCCGCAGCGCTCCGGGCGATCGGGGGCGTGTCCCGGGTACCGTGCAGGGTGATGGATCTGACCGCGATCGACCTCGACCGGGTTCCCCGCCACGTCGCCTGCGTCATGGATGGCAACGGGCGGTGGGCGAAGGAGCGGGGCCTGCGCCGTACCGACGGTCACGCCGCCGGCGAGGAGGCGCTCCTCGACGTGGTCGAGGGGGCGCTCGAACTCGGCATCGGGTGGCTCACCGTGTACGCGTTCTCCACCGAGAACTGGCGGCGTCCCGGCGACGAGGTCAAGTTCCTCATGCGGTTCAACGAGCAGTTGCTGGTCCGGCGTCGCGACGAGCTCGACGAGAAGGGGGTCCGGATCCGCTTCATCGGCCGCCGCGACTGGCGGGTCCCGAAGCGTCTCCTCCGGCGAATGGACGAGTCGACCGATCTCACGGCCGCCAACCGCCGCCTCACCCTCACCATCGCCTTCAACTACGGGTCGCGGGCGGAGCTGGTCGACGCGGTGAAGGACCTCGTCCGGGAGGGTGTCGATCCGTCCGGGGTCGATGAGGCAGCCATTGCGAAGCGGTTCTACGACCCCGAGATGCCCGACGTCGACCTGTGGGTTCGCACCTCTGGCGAGCATCGGATGTCGAACTTCCTCACCTGGCAATCGGCGTACGCCGAGATGGTCTTCGTCGACACGTACTGGCCGGCGTTCCGCCGCGAGCACCTCGCCGAGGCGGTCGCCGAGTACCAGCGCCGCGACCGCCGGTTCGGGGGCCTGAGCGGCTAGATCGAGCGGCCCGTCGGACACGCCCTGCCCGGCTGGCGCCTACGATGGGTGGTCGAACCATGGCCCTCTATCGTGACGACGCCGTCGTCGTGCGCACCTACAAGCTCGGTGAGGCCGACCGGATCGTCGTGCTGTTCAGCCGGGGCCGGGGCAAGATCCGGGCTGTGGCCAAGGGCGTGCGCCGCACCAGGAGCAAGTTCGGCTCACGGCTCGAACCCGGTTCGGTGGTGCAGCTCCAGCTCTACGAGGGCCGCAACCTCGACATCGTCACCCAGGCCGAGCGGCTGTTCTCGCTGCCCAACCTGCGGACCGACCTCGACAGCTACGGTCGGGCAGCGATCCTGCTGGAAGCGGTCGATCAGGTCGCCAACGAGGGCGACTCGAACCCGGCGTTGTTCAAGCTGCTCACGGGGGCGCTGCGGGAGCTGAACGAGTCGGGTAGTCCCGTGGTGGTGCCGGCGTTCGTGGCGAAGCTGCTCGCACTCGAAGGGGTGCAGCCGATGGTCGACGCCTGCGTGTCGTGCGGAGCCACCACCGATCTCGTTGCGATGCAGCTCCACGAAGGCGGGGTGCTGTGCCAACGGTGCCGGCACGGCGGTCAGCCGATCACCGAAGCGGCCCGGGTCGCGCTCAGCCACGTGTTCGAGGGGCGGGTCCGGCACGTCCTCGACACCACCACGCCGGCTGTGGCCCGAGAGCTGGAGGCGTTGGCGGCCCGGATGATCGAGCAGCACATCGAGAAGCGGTTGCGGGCCTCCGCCGTGCTCGACGAGCAGCTCAACAGCGGCTAGACGTCTCGCTCTCCGGGCAAAACTCTGCAAGTGAGCCACGGGAACGCCGTTAGCATCGCGGCTATGGCCGAACCGACCCCCGAGCTCTTCGACAAGATCGTCAACCTCTCCAAGCGGCGCGGCATCGTGTTCCAGTCCGCCGACATCTACGGCGGCTTTCGCTCCACCTACGACTACGGACCCGTCGGTTCGCTGATGCTCCGCAACGTGAAGGATGCGTGGTGGCGGTCGATGGTGCAGCTCCGCCGCGACGTCGTCGGGCTCGACGCGTCGATCCTGTCGCCGCCCGCGGTATGGGAGGCGTCGGGCCACCTCGCCAACTTCACCGACCCGCTCGTCGACTGCCGGCACTGCGGGGCCCGTCACCGCCAGGACAAGCTCGACGACCCCGAGCAGTGTCCCACGTGTGGCACCCGGGGGGAGCTGACCGAGCCCCGGCAGTTCAACCTCATGTTCAAGACCCATGCCGGGCCCGTCGAGAACGAGGGCGCCGTCGCCTACCTCCGGCCAGAGACGGCGCAGGGGATGTTCATCAACTTCGCGAACGTCGTGAACACGGCCCGGGTCAGGCCGCCGTTCGGGATCGCCCAGATCGGCAAGAGCTTCCGCAACGAGATCACCCCCGGGAACTTCGTGTTCCGGACCCGGGAGTTCGAGCAGATGGAGATGGAGTTCTTCGTGCCGCCGGCCGACGCCCAGCACTGGTACGAGTACTGGTGCGCCGAACGGCTCCAGTGGTATGTCGACCACGGCATCGACCCGAGCCTCGTGCGTCTTCGACCCCACGACGCCGACGAGCTGAGCCACTACTCGTCGGGCACCAGCGACGTGGAGTTCCTGTTCCCCTGGGGGTGGGACGAGCTGGAGGGGATCGCCAATCGGGGCGACTACGACCTCCGCCAGCACGCCGAGCACTCGGGCCAGAAGCTCGAGTACTACGACCAACCCAACGACGAGCGCTACGTGCCGCACGTGATCGAACCGGCAGCGGGTGCGACACGCACGATGATGGCGTTCCTGATGGCCGCCTACGACGAGGAGACGGTCAACGACGAGACCCGCACCGTGCTGCGGCTCCATCACCGGATCGCGCCCTACAAGGTGGCGGTGCTGCCGCTGTCGAAGAAACCGGAGTTGGCCGAACCGGCCCGAGACCTGGCCGCCGACCTTCAGCGCCACTGGATGTGCGACTACGACGAGACCCAGGCAATCGGCCGTCGGTACCGCCGCCAGGACGAGATCGGAACCCCCTACTGCGTCACGTTCGACTTCGACTCGCTGGAGGACAAGGCCGTCACGATCCGGGAGCGCGACACGATGGACCAGGTCAGGCTCCCGATCGCCGACGTCGCAGGATGGCTCCACGACGAGCTCGGCTGACGGCCGCGCTCGTCGGTGGGCGGCCCGGCCCACGGGCACGCCGCCACGGCGGTAGTTTTGACGATGAGTGGGCATCGTTGACGAAGACATCGCGAGGGTTCGGGAAGCGACGGATTTCGTGGCCGTCGTCTCGGAGTACGCGCAGCTCAAGAAGGTCGGGCGGCGGTTCGTCGGCCTCTGCCCGTTCCACGCGGAGAAAACCGGTTCCTTCTCGGTCAACGGCGAGGAGGGCCTCTACCACTGCTTCGGCTGTGGGGTCGGCGGCGATGTGATCTCCTTCGTCCAGGAGAAGGAGCAGCTCGACTTCGTCAGCGCCGTCGAGCGCCTCGCCCACAAGGCCGGTGTGACCCTGCGCTACACCGATCGCGGTCAGGGCGAGGATCGGCGCCGCAGGGCCCAGTTGCACGACGTGATCGGCAAGGCGGTCGAGTGGTACCACCGTCGCCTGCTCACCAGCGACGATGCCGGTCCCGCCCGCAGCTACCTGCGGCGGCGAGGCTACGACGGCGACGTCGTCCGCCGCTTCCAGATCGGGTGGGCGCCCGACGGGTGGGACGTGCTGGCCAAGGCACTCCGGCTCCCCGACGACGCGTTGACCGACAGCGGCCTCGGCTTCCTCAACCGGTTCGGTCGCCAGCAGGACTCGTTCCGGGGTCGGGTGATGTTCCCGATCTTCGATGCCCAGGGCAACGCCGTCGGGTTCGGTGGTCGGGTGCTGCCCGGCGTCGACGGGCCGAAGTACAAGAACTCGTCCGAGTCCGACGTGTACGCCAAGAGCCGGGTGCTCTACGGGCTGCACTGGATGAAGCAGGCCATCGTCGAGGCCAACGAGGTCATCGTGTGCGAGGGCTACACCGACGTGATCGGGTTCGCCGAGGCAGGCGTCGGTCGGGCGGTGGCCACCTGCGGAACGGCCCTGACCGACGATCACGTCAAGATCCTGCGCCGGTTCGCTGGTCGGGTCGTGCTCGCGTTCGACGCCGACGCGGCTGGACAGAACGCTGCCGCCCGATTCTACGAGTGGGAGAAGGCCCACGATCTCGACGTGGCGGTGGCCAACCTGCCGGTGGGGGTCGACCCCGCCGACCTGGCCCGTGACGACCCCGAGGCGTTGGTGGAGGCGGTCGCCGGCGCCCGGCCGTTCCTCGAGTTCCGGGTCGATCGGGCCATCAACGGCATCGACCGGTCAACTGCCGAGGGTCGGGCCCGGGCCGCCGAGAACGCGCTCGCGGTGGTGGCCGAGCACCCGGACCCGCTCGTGCGGGACCAGTACGTGATGACGGTGGCCAGCCGCTGCCAGTTCGAACCCGATCTGATCAGATCGATGCTGCGAGACGGCCCCCGTCCGACTACCGTCGACAAGGCGGTCGGCGTTCGGACTCCACTCGTTCGGGACACTCCTGAGCTGGAGGCGCTGCGCTTGGCCGTCCATCGCAGCGATGAGATTCTCGACCTGCTGGTTCCCGAGCTCTTCACCGACCCGCTCTGCGCAACGGTATATGACCTTCTCCTCAAGTTCCCGTCGCTCCACGACGTCATCGACAACGGTGGACCTGAGGTGGGCGAGATGATCCAGCGCCTTTCGGTCGAGGAATCCGATGCCGATCCGCTCGATGTCTCGGGCCGACTGTGGGAGCGCTACGTCGAGAAGCAGATCGAGCAGTGCCGCCTGAGCGCCCGCGCTGCGGCCGACGACGTCGACGCCTATGCCGTGCTGGCCGAGGACATGTCGTGGTTCCGGCACCGGCTCGATGACCTGCGGGAACCGGATCACAAGGCGGCAGCGGTCGAAGGCTTGCTAACTTGGTTGCGGGAAGACTCGGAGGAGGTGAGGTGACCGACCAGCCTGGCATCGCTGCCAACGGCAATGGTGGTTCGCCGAGACCCTCCATGGCGGAGGAGCATCGGCAACGCCTGCTGCTGCGCGCCCGTGCCGGCCGTCCCCTCACCCACGACGACGTGGTGGCCGTCATGCCCCGGGTCGAGCTCACGTCCGACCTGCTCGCCGAGGTGCGCGACTTCCTCGTCGACAACGAGATCCCCTACGACGACCAGCCCAAGGGTGCCGACGTCGGCGAGAACGGGGCAGCCCGCGCTCGTCGTCGGCGCCAGGATCCGACCAGGCTCGCAGCCGCCGCCATGGCTCGGGCGTCGGTGTCGGCCGACCCGGTCAAGATGTACCTCAAGGAGATCGGCAAGGTGCCGCTCCTCACCGCCGAGGAGGAGGTGGCGCTGGCCAAGCGGATCGAGGCCGGCGCCGTCGCCGCCGCCGAGTCGACCGAGCTGATCAACAACGGCGGCTGGTCGCGCTTGCCCTTCGAGGAGCACCGCCGGCTGCGTCGAGCCACCAATGACGGCGAGCGGGCCCGGCAGGAGCTGACGTCGGCCAACCTCCGCCTGGTCGTCTCGATCGCCAAGCGCTACGTGGGACGGGGGGTGCCGATCCTCGACCTGATCCAGGAGGGCAACCTCGGCCTGATGCGGGCCGTGCAGAAGTTCGACCACTCCAAGGGCTTCAAGTTCTCCACCTACGCCACGTGGTGGATCCGTCAGGCGATCACCCGGGCCATCGCCGACCAGTCCCGCACGATCCGGGTGCCGGTCCACATGGTGGAGTCGATCAACAAGGTCATCCGGGCCCAGCGCTCGCTCGCTCAGAGCCTCGAGCGTGATCCCACGATGGACGAACTGGCCAAGGAGGTCGGGCTGCCGGAGGACAAGGTGGCGGAGATCCTCCAGATCGCATCGCAGGATCCGCTCTCGCTCGACTCGCCGGTGGGCGACGAGGACGACACCTCCATGGCCGACTTCATAGCCGACACCGGCGCCGCCCCGCTGGATCTGGCAGCCCGGAAGCTGCTGGAGCAGACGGTACGGGACGTGCTCGACGACCTGTCGGATCGGGAGTCGGAGGTGGTCCGGCTCCGGTTCGGGCTCGTCGACGGTCGGCCACGCACGCTCGAGGAGGTCGGCAAGGAGTTCGGCGTGACCCGGGAGCGGATCCGCCAGATCGAGTCGAAGACCCTGGCGAAGCTCCGCCACCCCCTCCGCAGCGAGAAGCTGCGCGACTACCTCGACTGACCGACACCCTGCCGCCTTTGGCCTTTGGCAGCGATTTGCACCGGGGGTGAGCGCAGGATCTGCCAGAGCGGGGCCGGTGCTGTGTTTGGCGGCGTTTTGCACCGGGGGTGGGCGTGGGATCTGCCAGGGCGGGGCCGGGTGCCTGTTCATCGGGCCGGCCGAATCCTGGGGCGGAGCGCTGAGCCGCTGGTATATTCTGAAGCTCCGATCCGGGGTAGCTCAGCTGGCAGAGCAACTGACTGTTAATCAGTGGGTCGTGAGTTCGAGCCTCACCCCCGGAGCAACGCCTGACCAGGCAGAACGTGACCCCCGAGCCGAACGGTTGGGGGGGTCTTTCACGCCAGGGGTGACATCGCACTGCTCACGCCCAGCCGCAACCGCTTCACGGCCATTGACGGGCACAAGCTCTACAGGTATGCCTTCGTCCTCGGGTGGCGCGCGCACGCCATCGCTTCTGTGCGGGACGCCCGATGAGAAGATGGGGCGATGCGCCGTCGACCCCGCCAAACTCTGCCTCGGCACCGACATGCCGGCCGGCGAAGCACCGCGCTGGCGTGGCTGGCGGCGCTCGTCGCACTGCTGGCGGCCTGTAGCGATGCGCCTGAGGTGTCCGACGAGCGGGGCCTGTGGGAGAATGTCGACGACGAAGAGCCTGACCTCTCGGGGCTCCGACGGGCCGATCTGGCCTTGACCTCATCGGTGGTCGACCGAGACGGCACCACCTTCACGATCGCCGGTTCGTTGGTGTCGCTGGACAAGTCGTTCGTGATTGGCCCGGTCGTCACGGTGGCGTTGGCCGAGGGCGTGTCCCTCGATCCGGTCCCCGACGGGTGCACCACGGATGGCCCCGATCGGTTCGAGTGTGGGTTCTTCGAGACGCTCGAGATAGATGCCTCACCGCCGACGGAACCTGTCGAGTTCCGCTCTCGCTGATCGTGGCCGACGGAGCGGCCGACCCGTCGGTGGAGCTGACGGCGTTCAGCGACTCGAATCCGGTCGACAATGACCCTGACCCGTCGAACAACGTGGTGACACACCGGCTCACGACTTGACGCGAAACCCCTGGGTCGTGACTTCGAGCCTCACCCCGGGGCGTGATGGCTCAAGCCGCGGTGGCGATGCGCCGTTCTTCACTGCATGCGCGAGGCAGATTCGGCGTGTGCCAACGACGAGAAGTATGTTCGGTTCCCGGCTGCCTTCATCGAGGCGTTGGGCGAGGCCGGATCGGTTTCTGAGATCCTCGACACGACGGCGACCTGGCTGCCTTCGGTGGTCGATGCTGAACGGGCGAGCGTCACGCTCATCGACGAGGCGCGCAAGAGCCTCGAGGTGTTCGCCATGGGTGGCAACCAGGCCATCGCCGTCGGAGCGGTCCTGCCGGTCGAGGGGTCGATGGTGGGGCAGGTGTACCAGGAGCACCGCGTCATCGACTTCGCCGACCTCAGCAAACATCAGAACACACCCGACGCGAAGATGCTGGTTGCCTCCGGCCTGAACTCGTGCATGAACGGCCCGCTCCTCAGCGCCGGCGAGTGCTTCGGGACGGTCAACCTGGCTCACCCGGACAAGGGTTTCTTCGGACCCGAGACCGCCTCGGTCCTGGGCGCGCTCGGCTGGCTGCTCGGTTCGTCGATTCGAGTTCATCGGCAAGTCGAGGCCATGCGGCTGTTGGCGGTCACCGATGCTCTCACCGGCCTGCTCAACCGGCGAGCCTTCATCGACGCAGGAAACGAGGTCTGGGACCGTTTCACGGCCGAGGGGAGCGCGTTCGCGGTGGCGCTGCTCGACCTCGACAGCTTCAAGGCCATCAACGACCTGTACGGACACGGTGCCGGTGACGCGGTGCTGAGCGCCGTTGCAGGACAACTCAGATCGGCTGTGCGGGGCGACGACGTCGCGGCACGAGTCGGCGGCGAGGAGTTCGCCATCGTGATGCCCGGGGCCAGCTCCGCCAGAGCCGATGCGCTCGCCGAGTCACTCCGGGCACGCATCTCCGACAGTGACGTCGTCACCGAGGAGGGCACGATCCGCTACACGGTTTCGATCGGGGTGGCGGCGAGTCTCCCGGGTGATCAGTCGTTCGAGTCGGTCTACGCCCGAGCCGATCGGGCGCTCTACGACGCAAAGAGGGGTGGCCGGAACCAGGTCGTCGTCGCCGCCTGAACGACCCGGCCTCGTCTGACAACGTCCTGGTCGGTGGAGCCGGCCGAGTCGGCCACCTTTGCGACCGGCCGGCGCAACACCTACCTGGCGATCAGCCGTTGCGGGTGACGGTGACCTTGACGACGGGGCCGTGCCAGCCGAACTCGGCGGGGTCGAGGTCGGCGATGCCCTGGATACCACCGTGGTGCCGCACGACGCCGCCCTCGGCGAGCAGGGGATTGCTCATGTCGGTACCGGTGCCGGCGCCACAGAACGGGGCCGGCACGAGATCCTCCCGGGCTTCGGTGTTCAGCTCGGTGCCAGCGTCGTGCGCGAGCAGGAAGTACGTGCGGATCTGGCCGTCCTGGCGGGGGAGCGCGCGGGCGTCGAGCCCGGCGAACCCGTCGTTCGTGCAGATGATCATCGATGCGATCGAGAGCCGCCGCTCACTCGATTCGACGGTGAACGTGACGGCCTCACCCGGCCCGATCGGCCCGTCCGCGCCGACACCGCTCACGCCCTTGCCCTGATCGTCGACCGCCGCCTGGAGCTCCGCCGCCAGGACCGGAACGCCACCGTTCTCGGCCACGGCCTGCAGCCCAGCGGTGGCCGGACGGTTGCGGCTGAACAGGTCGAACGAGCGGTCGTGGATCGCGAAGTTCGGTGGCGTGAAGTACTGCCCACCGGTGAGGTTCTCGAACTCGATCGTGTACTCGGCCGTCGAGTCGGACCCCCCGTGGCCGCCCCTGGCCTCGGCCGGGGCGACCGAGACGACGCTCACGATGAGCAGCGCAACAACGAGTGCACGTCGAACAACAACCCTGAATCGCATGCTTCCTCCAAGAGGGGCCCACGATCGACCAGCATCTCTGGCCGCCGGCCCCTGTCGACTCAGGGAACCGGTCGCGGATCGACGTGATCTCTCGCCGACGGAGGGTTCCGCGCATGTTCAGATGTGTTACCGCTGCGACGACGTCAGCCGGGGAAGGTGCCGCTCATGTCGAGGATGATCGCCCGGTCAGGGTCGTAGTCCGGCAGTTCATCGAGGTCGTCCTCGTCGCCGATGACCGTCGTGACCTGCCCTTGCTCGACGCCACCGGCCAGAAGCTGGGCTTCGACGGCCGCCGCACGGGCGATCACGTAGCGGTGCTCCACATCGGACTCGTTCAGATCGCGGCCGCCCTCGACCCACGAGCTCAACTGGACGGCCAACGATGGATTGGCTGCGAGGAGCTGAGCGACGCGGTCCACCTCGGTCAGCTCCTCGGCTGGGATGTCGGTTTCCCCCGAGCCGAACTCGACGATGTCGCGCACATACACCCGCACCGAGGTCTCGGACGGCGCCGCAACATCGATCTCGGTCTCGTCAAGAACCGGCGTTCCGCTCCAGGACGCAACGGTCGCCACGAGATTGTTGACCGTCTGCTGATCGGGCGCCAGACCCCGTACGTAGGCCTGCCCACCCTCGAGCACGACGTATCGGATCGCCCCCTCGGGATTGTCGGCCGTCGCTGGGACCTCCTCCAGCGTCGCGACCGTCGACGACGGCGAACTGGCCGCAGTGCTGTCGGTCGTGCTGTCTGCCGTCGTCGAGTCATCGCCCACCGTGCCCGCCGTCGCCGTTCCGACGGGCGCCGTCGATGCCGCCCCAGTTTCGACCTGGGCCCCGTCTGGGTCCGGCTCATCGTCGGTGATCGACTGGATGGCGAGAACCCCGACCGCCCCCAGGGCAACCGCTATCAGGGCGAGCGCCGCTCCCATAAGAACCAGCTGAGCAGGCTCCCGGTCCCCCTCGCGACGATTTCGAGTCGGGCCAGCGCCGCTCGCCGCCTCCGCCTCGTCGTCGGTCAAACTGTCCAGGAGCTGATCGACCTCGCTCCGGTCCTCTTCCTCTTGTGTCTCCACCGCGCGCGCCTAGCTCTCCCGCTTGTTCCGCCAAACGATGCAGCGCCTCACCCAAGCGTGCATCGACCCACTAGCAGACTGTACCCGTCGCGACCTGGACGAGTCGAGAGCGATCTGCTCGGTGAAGCTGCCGTGGATCCGCTCACCCTCCACCTGCTGCTTCGGTCCTGGGGGTGATGGGCAGGGAATGCACCACCGAGGGCGGTGCATCAGGAGGGTCAGGAGTGGGCTGGCTCGAACATCGCCCAGGCCTTCGAGCGAGGTGATGACGCAGCCGAGCAAGACGTTCCCGCTTGTTGGCCAGTTCGCCGGCAGGATCCCGGGCCAACCCTGCCCGGCTTTTCGCTGCCTCCAGCGCGTCACCGGGGGAGCGGGGTGTGGATCGGGCCGGCGGATCGGTCGCCGATCGCGGTGCACGAGGGCGAAGCCCACCGCGATCATCGCCAGCCCGGTTCCGAAGAGCCAGCTCGTCGAGGCACCGGTGAACGCGAGCGTCGCCGGCACATCGTCTGACGGAAGCTCGAGGTCCTGGTTGATCGTCTGTCCATAGGCGGCCGTCACCTCGCCGAGCGCCGAGTTGGTGAGCGGTGAGCTGAGCACGACCCTGCCGGGGGCGATCGGCCGACCGGGTGCCGACTGGAACCGGTACTCGCCGTTCGCATCGGTGGTGGTCCTGTAGACGTTGCCGGCGGAGTCGGTCATCGTGACCGGGATCGTTCGCAGGATGCGGCCCTTGTCGTCTCGGGCGACCCCCCACACCACGATCGGGTTGAAGTCGGTCACCTCCTGGATGCCGTCGTCGTCGATATCGCCCGGTTCCTCGTCGGAGTCGGGGATGCCGTCGCTGTCGGCGTCGGTGTCGCGGTAGTCCGGTTTGCCGTCCCCATCGGTGTCGACGGGCTCGGTCGGATCTGCGCCGGCCTCGGTGCGGTCCGGTGTGCCGTCGGCGTCCGAGTCGGTGTCCTGGAAGTCGGGTTTGCCGTCGCCGTCGGTGTCGAGCGGCCGCTTCGGGTCGGGTCCGGCCTCGGTCCTGTCGGGGATGGTGTCGTTGTCGCTGTCGGTCTCGTGCCGGTCGGGCGTTCCATCACGGTCCGAGTCGGTGTTGCCCTCGGTCTCGTCCGGGATCGTGTCGTTGTCGGAATCGGCGTCGCGATAGTCGGGCGTTCCGTCCCCGTCGGTGTCCACGGTCGACTCGGTGGCGTCCGGGATGGTGTCGTTGTCGGAATCGGTGTCGCGGTAGTCCGGTTTGCCGTCGCCATCGGTGTCGACCGGGTTGGTCGGATCCGGACCGGCCTCCACCGAATCGGGGAGGCTGTCGCCATCGGCGTCCCGGTCGCGGTGGTCGGGGAGCCCGTCGTCGTCGGTATCGACCAGCGCAGACGGGTTCCCGGGGGCGCCGGCCGTGAACGGAGCGGTCGGGTACCCCCCTTCGACCCGGTCGGGGATGGTGTCGGCATCGGCGTCGACGTCGAGTCGGTCGGGGGCGCTGTCACCGTCGGTGTCGTGGTCGGGAAGGTTGGCGGTCGCCGTCGTGTCGTTCCACCCGTCACCGTTGCCGTCGTCGAAGCCGTCGATGACACCGTCGCCGTTGGCGTCGCTCCCGCCGGCTTCGACGGTGTCGGGCAAGCCGTCGTCATCGGCATCGAGATCACGGTAGTCAGCGGTGCCGTCGCTGTCGGCGTCGGTGGCTCCCTCGACCGCGTCGGCAACGCCATCGTTGTCGGAATCGAGGTCGTTCGAGTTCACCACGCCGTCGCCGTCATCGTCGACGGTCCCCTCGACTGAGTCGAGGATCCCGTCCCCGTCGGTGTCCAGGATCACCGTCGTGTTCGGCCCGACCGTCGCGCGGCCGAGATCCACCGTAGCCACGCCGCCGGACCCGACCAGGTCGCCGACGGTCGCCCGGAGCGCAACCGCGCGGTAGGAGCCGGTGGTGGCGCCCGCCTCCTGGACGTTGGCCACGAGCGACAGGATCGACGAGATGGTGGCCAGCGCCGGGTCGATCGTGGTGATGATGGCGTTCACATCCACGGTGAGCGCCGCGGTTGCGGTGTCGACGACCCCCGACGACGACGCGAAGAGGGAGGCTGTCACGGGCGCAGCGAGCGCCGTCAGCACCGCCGAATCGGACAACACGAGCGGCGCGCCAGCCACCTTGGCCGACACGATGATCGTCGAGGAACCGGCGACGAGATCGGCCAGCGAGGTGTTGAGCACGAGCGTGAGACCGGTGCCGATGTCGACCGTGGGGGTCACGCAGTTGGGCGGATCGCCGACCACGCACTTCTGGACGTTGATCGCGAGCTGGGCCGCGTTCAGCGATGTCTGGAGGGTCGTCGAGGCCGAGGTGACCACACCGTTGAGCAGCGTCGTGACCCTGGTGTCGAGCTCGGTGAGCAGCGCGGTCGAGACCAACTGGGTGCTGGGGGGCAGGTCGTTCACCCCCTTCCCGGTCACGGCCAGGAGCAGGGCGTCGAGGTCGGCTTCGACCACTCCCGTCCGGAGGTTCACGGTCACGACGCCGTCGGTGACCGGCGTGTCGAGCAGGGCCTCGAGCGCGGTTCGATGGTTGCTGGTGATGACCACCGATGTCGACGGATCGCCGAGCAAGGTCGCGAACGCGGGATCGAGGCCCGCAATCACGCCTGCGAGCGAGCCATTGGAGCCGGCCAGGGCGGCGATGGCATCGTCGGCCGCTTGCGCCACGCTCGTCGGACCGGTCAACGAGCCGACGACGTCATCGATCGCCGGCGATCTCCCCACGATCTTCGCCGCGGCGAGGTTGTAGTCACGACAGTTGGTCGGTGCCGACAGGTCTGTGCAAGTGGAGCTCGGGGCCACACCGGCCGCCGCGTCGAGCGCGGCAACTCCCGTGATGGCGCTGACCTCCACTCGCAGGTGGTCGAGGGCGCCGGTGAACGGCGCAGCCCCCAACAGCGGCGTCAACGTGAGTGTTGCACCGCTCGGGAAGCCGCCGGATCCCCCCGTATCGACCACGCCAGTGTCACTGACCGCCCCCGACGCCGCTCTCGACACCCCATCGTCGGACGCCTGGGAGTACTGGTTGGCCAGGCCGACCTGCAACACCGTGGGCAGGGTCCCCAGCGTCGGGCCTCCGGGAATCGACACCGTCGTGGTGTTGAGCACCGTGACGTCGAGGCCGCCGGTGTCGGTGTCGGCGGACGGTGATCCCGCGTTCGACGACTCGACCCCATCGAGCGCAGCCACAGAATCGAGCGCAACTGCGTCGAGAAGCAACGACCCGGACAGGAACGTGGCAGACGATGTCGAAGCGTCGCCGGTGGCTGCAGCCGCCGCCGTGCTGGGGCCGAGGACGAGGCCAACGATCGACAACAGTGCGACCACGACCGTGCCGCTCTCCGCCAGCGGTACTCGAACCTTGCGGCCCCGGTCCCGCTGGCTCCGCCGGCTGCGACGGGATCGCCCGTCGCGCGCCGCTCGCCTTCCGTCCATCGCCATGCAACGACTCCATCCACCATCACGGTGGTCCACACACACCCAATCTCCATTGCGCCGAATCCATCGGTAGGCGACGCGTGATCGTCAATGATCCGATCGACCCCTCGGGGATCGAGCGCATCGTGGCCGGGATGGCAGTGTGGATGTGTCTGGTGGTCTCGGGCGTCAGCTCGTCGGGGCGTGGTCGGTCAGGAGCCGGTTCACCTCGCCGGCCTTCTCCATCTGCACCATGTGGCCGGCGCCGTCGAGCACGTGCACCGCCACATTGGTGGCCGCATCGAGCGAAGCACCGTGACTGGCCGGGATCACCCGATCCTCAGCACCGAACACCACCAGCACCGGTGTCGACATGCCGGCCAGGCGGTCGGTGAGCACGAGGCGCTGCTTGCCGCCGGTGAACCACGCATCCCGAATCGTGGCGAGGAGGTCCGCCACGCCGTCGACCCGCTTGTAGCGCAGCATCCCGTCGATCATCGACCTCGTCACCGTGTCGGCGTCGGCGAACAGCGTGGTCGCCACCGCCTTCATCTCCCGCTTGGAGCGGGCGGCCACGAAGTCATCGAGGTACTCCTGGTTGATCTCGTCGCCGAGCCCAGCCGGTGCCAGCAGTGCCAACGACCTGACTCGGCCCGGTTGCGACAGCGCCATGGCCGTCGCCACCGCTGCCCCCATCGAGTGGCCGACGGCGGCGATGTCGCCCACGCCGAGCTCGTCGAGGGCCGACCAGACCGCGCTGGCGAAGCCGTTCGGCGACGGGTCGGCCACCGACAAGCTCGACTCGCCATGGCCCGGCAGGTCGAGCGCCACCACGGGACCGTGCTCGGCCAGCGGGCCGATATTGAACAGCCAGTTGTCGAGATCACCGCCGAACCCATGGATCAACACCGTGGTCGGGCCATCACCGATCTCGCCGAGCTGTGTGTAGCGAAACGCCATGTCGCCCACCGTCACCGTGCGGTACGGCGAGTCGCCGCCGTCTGCCTCGTCGTCCTCGGGGGGCTCGGGGAACTCGGCGATGAAGGCGTCGACGACCGCGTCGTCGACCGACGGCTCCGCCAACACGGCCAGCAGCGCCTGGACCCGGTGCGTCGACTCGGGCGCGGCGACGATGCGGCGCAGGACGCCACCGTCGGTCGCCTCCACCTCGCCGTTGATCTTGTCGGTCTCGACCTCGGCCAACAGATCGCCCACCGCGATCGTGTCGCCCTCGTCGACGAGCCACTCGACGACCGTGCCCTCCTTCATCGACAGGCCCCACTTGGGCATCACGATCGCGGTGACACCCTCGGGGGCTTCAACGACCGCGGTCACGCGCCGGTCACCTTCCGCACCGCGTCGGCGATCCGGTCCGAGCTCGGGATGTAGGCATCCTCCAGCGACGGCGAGAACGGCACCGGCGCATGCGGCGCCGTCACGAGCTCGATCCCGGCCTTCAGCGAGCCGAACGCCTCCTGGGTGACCTGGGCCGACACGTCGGCCGCGATGCTGCAGCGGGGGTTGGCCTCATCGACACACACCAGCCGACCGGTGCCCTCCACGCTCTCGATCACCGTGTCGATGTCGAGCGGCGACAGGGAACGGAGGTCGACGATCTCGCAGGCAACGCCGTCGGCCTCCAGCGCGTCGGCGGCCTCCTGCGCCTTGTGCACCATCAGCCCGTAGGTGACGATCGAGCAGTCGCCGCCCTCGCGCACCACGTCGGCCTCGCCGAGCGGGATCGTGTAGGGCGCTTCGGGCACCTCGGCCCCCATGTCGTACAGCGCCTTGTGCTCGCAGAAGATCACCGGATCGTTGTCGCGGATCGATTCGATGAGCAGGCCCTTGGCGTCGTAGGCGTTCGACGGAACCACCACCTTGAGGCCCGGGATGTGGGTGAACACGGGCGTCAGCATCTGGCTGTGCTGGGCGGCCGCTCGCAGCCCAGCGCCCACCATCGCCCGGATGACCACCGGGGTCTCGGCCTTTCCGCCGAACATGTACCGGAACTTCGCGGCCTGGTTGTAGATCTGGTCGAGGCAGACGCCCATGAAGTCGATGAACATCAGCTCAGCCACCGGTCGCATCCCGCAGGCCGCGGCCCCGATGGCGGCACCGACGTAGGCCGATTCCGACAGGGGGGTGTCCATCAGCCGGTCGCCGTACTTGCCGTGCAGGCCTTTGGTGACACCCAGCACACCACCCCAGGCATCGTCCTCGCCGGGGCTGCCGGTTCCGCCGACGATGTCTTCGCCCATCACGATCACCGTCGGATCGTTGGCCATCTCCTGATCGAGAGCCTCGTTGATGGCCTCCCGGTACGTGATCGATCGTGTTCCTACCGTGGTTGTCATGGTCAGGTGCTCCTAGTAGCTCACGTAGACGTCGGTCAGGACTTCGGACACATCGGGCTCGGGGGCGGCGATGGCCTCCTCGACCGCCTCGTCGATGAGTGCGGTCACCTCGCGGTCGATGGCGTCGAACTCGCCGGCGCCCACAACCCCGGCATCCTCCACCCGGGACCGGAACTTGGCGATGCAGTCTCGGTGCTCCCGGATGTCGACCACCTCGCCGTCGGCCCGGTAGGTCTGGGCGTCGCCCTCGAAGTGCCCGTAGAACCGGACCATCTCGCACTCCATCAGCGACGGACCGCCGCCGTTGCGGGCCCGGTCGATGATCTCACCGGCCGCCTCGTACACGGCGAAGAAGTCGGTGCCGTCGACGCTGATCCCCGGCATCCCGAAGCCGGCAGCACGGTCGACGTAGGAGTCGACCGCCACTGCGTAGTCCCGGGAGGTCGACTCCGCATAGCCGTTGTTCTCGACCACGAACAGCGTCGGGAGGTTCCACACGGCCGCCAGGTTCAGGCTCTCGAGGAACGTGCCCTGGTTCGACGCCCCGTCGCCGACGAAGCTGATGGCGACGTCGCCGTTGCCGCGATGCTTGGCCGCCAGCCCGGCCCCGCAGGCCAGGGGAGCGCCCGCGCCGAGGATGCCGTTCGCCCCCATCATCCCGACGTCCAGATCGGCGATGTGCATCGAGCCGCCCTTGCCGGCGCACGAACCGCCGACCCGCCCGTAGATCTCCTTCATCATCCCCCGCGGGTCGACGCCCTTGGCGATGCAGTGGCCGTGACCGCGGTGCGTGCTGGCGATCCGGTCCTCCGGTCGGAGGTGGGTCATGATGCCGGTGGCGGCCGCCTCCTCACCGGCGTAGAGGTGGACGAAGCCGGGGATGCCCCCCTTGGCGAAGTCGACGTGGAGACGATCCTCGAACTCTCGGATCGTCCGCATCGTCTGGTAGGCCTGCAGCAGGCCGTCCTTGTCGAGTGGGAACGGGTTGTCAGCCATCGGCATCCTCCTCAGGGCTGGGTGGTGGTGTCAATCGATCTGCTCCTCGTCCGGGCCCGTGGCGGCGCGGCCGAGGGTGGCGAGCGTGCCGCTGCTGGCCGCCCACGTCATCACGGCGTCGACGTCGATGCTGGTGAAGCCGTCGGTCCGGAGGGTCACGGTGGCCCGGTCGCCCGGCGCGAGCTCCAGCTCTCGCTCACCATCGAGGGCGATCGTTCCGGTGCGGGGGGAGATCTCGGTGGGGGACCCCGGTTCGATGCGGGCCCAGGCCTCGACGCCGACCGGCTCCACCATGCCCGGCCCGATCGGGACGAGGACCCGACGATCGGCCGCCGGGTCGAGCTCGACGTGCAGGCCGTGGCGGTCGGTGCGGGAGACCGGGTCGATGGCGCTGGCGATGGCCGACATCCCGATGGCGGTCGGCTCGGCGAAGGTCGCGAACACCTCCACGATTGCGTCCATCTTCCAGAGCGCCCGTGCGCCGATGTACCGGTCGGTCGATGCGACAGCGTCGACCAGGGCCAGATCGGTTCGCTGCCCGTCGTTCACGTCGATCTCGAGCAGCTTGTTCGACGCGACGGCCACCGAGCCGGGCGCTGCACCGGTGGCGTACAGGCCGACCGCGAGGCCCGTGATCGTGGACTCCCGCAGCTCCGGGTAGGCGTTGTTCGTGCCGGTCGACAGTCCGGCGATGGGCACGTTCCCGCAGGTCGACACCACGGCCCGATGTGTTCCGTCACCACCGAGAACGATGATGGCGTCGACCCCCCGTTCGGCCATGTCGCGGGCTGCGGTGTGGGTGTCGGCGACCGTCGACGTGACGGCCATGTCGACGAACTCGAGGTGGGGGAGGGCCCGTCCCAGGTTCCGCTCGCGGTCGATGGCCCGCTCGAGGGAGGCCCGGATGCCCTTCTTGTCGGGCATGGCGACCACCTTCTCGACCCCGACCGACCCGGCGGCGGTCAAGGCCCGCAGCACGATGTTGGTCCGGTCGGTGACCTGGAGGCTCGACGCGTTGGCCACGACCCGTCGGATGTCGCGGGCGGAGACGGGGTTGGCGATCAGACCGATCTGGCCGCTGCGAGCTGCTTCCATCCCGACGTGGTCCCCCAAACCCTTGAACGGTGCACCACGATCGCCAGCGCACCAGGCCTGACGGTCGTGGCCGTCATCGTAGTGCAGGCCCGAGGCTTCGGGTCCAACGTCGACCCGAAGCGCCAGGCCCCGGCCGGCTCCTAGCCCTGATCTCCGTAGAGGACGAGCAGGTTGTGGAAATCGGTGTCGTCGGGATCGAAGATGTCGGTGTAGGTGTCGCCGTTCATGAGGACCCGCTCGGTCGCGCGATGCCGCAGTCCCACGGCGTGACCCATCTCGTGGATCGTGACGTTGAGCTTGGCCCCGTCGCCCTTGGGCTCGAGCTCCTCGACGTAGAGGTCGATGTGTCCCCTGACGGTGAAGCCGCCCTCCTCGACGGCGTCGAAGTTGCCGTCGGCGTCGTCGCCGGGCGCAAGTCTCACGGTGACGCAGTTCGCGTCGGCTGGGCACCGCTCGACGATGCGCACGTCGAGGCACGGGCTGCGACTCCACGCGGCGGCACCGCTCTCGAGGTAGCCGCGGTACTCGTCATCGACATCGCCCGACTCGACGTGGATCGTGACGGGGTCGGTGCCGGTTCGCTCCCACGGCAACTGGTCGTCGTCGAAGTCCTGATCCCGCAGCTCAGCTCCACCGTCGGGCGGCACGCACCCGGCGCCCGCTCCGTCGCCGCCGCCGGCCGCCGCACCGTCACCAACCGATGGTGCGGTGCCCGACGTGTCGGTTGACGCGCCCTCTTCCGAACCAGGCCCCTCGCTCGTCTCCGGCGACGAGCCGGTGCAGGCGGTGGCGGTGATGGCGCAGAGCGCAGCGACGACGGCGACGCGCCGGAAGTGGTGGATCATGGACAAACGATCGCACGAAACCGGTCGACGATGCGGGCACCCAGGGTCACGGTCGGGCCTCCAACACGATGTTGAACGGGGTGCGCATCGCCTCGCGGAAGCGGGTGAACCCGTTGGCCTCGAACCGTTGCCGCCAGGCGGCCGTTCCCACCTGATTGCCGAGCGCCTCGCCACCCTGGGCGAGGGCCGACGGGGTGCACAGCATCACCGATGCTGCATACCACCAGCGGGAGAAAGGATCGGCGAAGTTGGCGACGAGATCGTCCTCGGCGTGCATCTCCACGAGGAACACCGTGCCGTCGTCGGCCAACTGCTCGCGGGCCCGGGCGATGGCGATGACCGGGTCGCCCATGTCGTGGAGGCAATCGAAGAAGCAGATCACGTCGTAGGGGCCGCCGCTGAGCTCGGATGCGGTCGACTGGTGGTAGTCGATGTCGAGACCGCGGGCGTCGGCCACCGCGGCCGCACGGTCGAGAGACGGACGATGGGGATCGAACCCGACGACGGTGGCGTTCGGGTAGGTCTCGGCCAGCAGCGCGGTCGAGATGCCGTGGCCACAACCGACGTCGGCCACCCTCGCCCCGCTGCGGAGCTTCGCCTCCACCCCGTCGAGGGCGGGGATCCACTCTGCGGTCAGGCTGTTGTTGTACGCGGTGGAGAAGAACTTCTCGACGCCGGCGAACATGCAGGGGTCGTGGTCACCCCACGCAACACCACCGTCCCCCTTGAACGCAGCGACGACCTTGTCGAGGTCGGTGTAGAGGCTGGTGATGATGTTGGCGGCACCGACGAGGAAGGCCGGCGACGCGCCGTCGGCCAGGACAGCGGCCGTCGTGGGTGGGAGCTGGTACGACGTCGTCGCCGGGTCGTAGGTCATGAGCTGATTGGCGGCCTGGCTCCGGAGCCACTCGGCGACGAGCCGATGGTTGTAGCCGGTGGCGTCGGCGAGATCGGCCGCGGTCAACGGTCCGCGGCCGAGCATCACCCGGTAGAGGCCGAGCCGGTCGCCGAGCTCGATCATCGACGTGGCGGCCGCGGTGGCGAAGTCGCCCGCGATTCGCCCGATGAAGGCGTCGAGCTCCGCTGGATTCGCGGCCGGCTCCGAGTCGTCGCCAGTCGTGGTGGTCGTGGTCGTTGTGGACATCGCGTCTCCTGAGAACGTGGTTGAACGTGCGATGCCGACAACGGTGAGCTGTCGGGATCTCTACGTGCTTGCTGCCGCCTTGCTGAGCGCAGTGAGAGCAAGCTCGACCACCGCCGATCTCGAGAGCGACTCGGCGTCGGCGAGAGCCCGGGCCCATGCGACGTCGTCCGTCGCGGCCCGGACCGACGCACAGGACCGTTCGAGCAGGTCGGCGTAGACGCCGAGGGTGGGTGCTGACGGGTCGGCGCGGGCGACGGCCAGGAGCCGCGCTGCCGGTTCGTGGTGCCCTGCATGGGCGAGCGCTTCCGCGCCCGCCCGCAGGAAGAGCCAGAGGTAGCTCCAGCTCCCGTGCCGACGTAGATCGGTGAGGACGGCAGGCAGCGTCCGCAGGACCTCGTCCATGCTGGGAACGAGGGCCAGGGCGGTCACCCGAACGCTCTCGGCCATGACGGCCAGGGCTCGGGCCCCACATCGTCTGGCAAGACTCGCAGCCTCGGCACACATCCTTCCCGTAGCAGCTGGATCCTCGAACAGGCTGAGCCCTCCCTCGTTCATCGTGATGTGGGCGATCGCCGAGGGGCTGCCGCTCAGCTCGGCCAGCCGCCACGCCTCGCGGATCCGGTCCTCGGCCTCCTCCCGCCGCCCGAGCAGCGCCAACCTCCTCGCGGCTTCACTGACCGCGGTGGCCTTCACCCACGTCGACGCCCGGCCGTCGTTCTCGATCAGGCGCAACCCCTCGAGCGAGTCGGCCAGCCGACCCTGCCGCAGTGCCACGCCGCTCAGGGCGAAGTTCACCATCCACACGTCGGGCCCGCCGTCGGGCAGGTTCGGGAGCGCTCGCTCGGCCAGCGCCTGTGCCCGCTCGATGTTGCCGCGCATCCAGGCGTTGTGGGCGGCGGCAGCGACAGCCCCGGGCCCCCGCTCGGCCTGCATGATGTGGTCGTGATCGGCGATCTGGTCGATGAGGTCGTACATCGGCGCAGTTCCGTAGAACGGCGCATACCGGCCGAGCACCGTCCCCAGGTTCGCAGCCAGGTGAGCGTCACGCTCGAGGGACCAGGCGACTGCGAGCGAGACATTGGCGAGGTCGGCCCGTATCCGAGCGACGGCGTCGACCTCGCGCTCGGTGCCGTGATCGGCCGCAGCAGCGTCGGCGAGACCGGCGATCCACGACCCGAGCTCGTCGAACGCCTCGTCGCCGTCGACCAGTTGCTCGGCGGCGAACTGCCGGGCGGCCTCGAACAACCGGTACCGGCTGGCGGGGCCCCCGTCGAGACGGAGCGCGAGACCTCCTGCAACCAGTTCACCCACGTTGGTCAAGCCGCCGCCCATCGCCGGCAAGGCGTCGGCGGGGAATCCGCCGGCGAAGACCGAGAGCTTCGGCAGCAACGCTTTCGTCGCCGGGGTCAGCAGGTCATGTGACCAGGCGACGGTCGCCCGAAGGGTCTGATGGCGCCCGCGGGGGTTGGCCGGATCGGCCAGGAGGTCGAGCGCCTCGTCGAGGTGGCGGTCGATCTCTTCGACGGTGAGCGCTCCGGTCCTGCTGGCGGCGAGCTCGATGGCGAGCGGTAGCCCGTCGAGACGGCGGCAGATCGATGTGATCGCTGCGAGCTCGCCCTGGGCCGGCTGGTAGCGCGGGTCGATCCGTTGGGCCCGGTTGAGGAACACCTGGACGGCGTCGCTCGGGTTGCGGTCGACAGCGGTGGTACTGAGCGGGCCGAGGGGGACGACCCATTCGTTCGCCGCACCTAGCATCTGCCGGCTGGTGGCCACGATCACCAGCTCCGGACAGCTCGTCGTGAGCTCCTCCACCAGACGTCGGACGCCGGTGAGGACGTGCTCGCAGTTGTCGAGCACGACGACACCGCGCTCGCCCATGAGGCGTTCGACCACCGCATCGGTCGTCACGTCGACCGCACCGAGATCGAGCGCCGACACGACCGCCAGGACGACATCCTCGTCGGCGCCGATCCTGTCGAGCTCCACGACCGTCACCACGGCACGGGAAGCGCACCACTCCGCCACGAGGGTCGTCTTGCCGACACCACCGGGCCCGACCACCGTCACCAGCGGGGCCGAGTCGGTCAGCGCGTCGAGCGCGGTGAGGTCCTCGTCGCGTCCGAGAAACAGGGGTGCCCGCCGCAGCCGGGATCGGGTGGTCGGCGTCACCAGGCCCACCGCTGCACCGCCGACGGTCATCGACTGCGGTGTCGTGCCGTCGCCCGGCGACTCATCGTCGTTCGACAGGAGCCGCTGTTCGAGCTCGGCCACGTCGGGCGACGGGTCCAGACCGCTCGCGTCCACGACGGCTCGGCGGTGGGTGTCCAGCACCCGAAGCGCCTCGGCCCGGCGACCGTCGCGTCGTTTCACCTCGGCGAGCAGCAACGCGAACGTCGGGTGCGTCGGGTCGGTCGTGAACGCGGCCTCCAGGTCGGGGAGGACACTTGCCGCGGGTTCCTCGTCGACTCGGCGTCGCAGCCAGGCGACCTCGATCCCGGCTCGCAGCTCCGCGAGTCTGACCCGCTCCGCTTCGAATGTGACCGCGCCATCCAGCTCCTCGAGCACGCGTCCCCGCCACAGCGCTCTCGCCTCTGTCGGTCGGCCATCGGCGATGAGCTGACGGGCTCGTGCGACATCGACCCGTACGCCTTCGGCGAGGAGCCGGTAGCCGGCGCCGCTCCTGACGATCCGGTTCCGTCCGACGCTCGACCGGAGGCGTGAGATGTAGGTCTGCAGGTTGGCGGAGGCCCGCTCGGGCCAGTCGTGGCCCCAGAGCGCTTCGTAGAGGTGATCCACCGCCACGACCTCGCCGAGCCGTAGCGCGAGCACGGAGAGGACGACGCGTTGGCTCCGGCCGCCCAGCTCGACCAGGTTCCCGTCGACGAGCAACTCGACTGGGCCGAGCAGTCGTACCTCGACCGGTGGGACCTCCTCCATGAGGCACAACTTCAGCACAGAAGGTCGACCTGGTCCCGTCCGGTGGGTCACCCCGCCGGCCCTCGTCGACCCCGGCCGGCGATCGACCGGTCACGCCGTCAGGGCAACGACTTGCCGACCATCGCCGGACCGAGGATCACGATGAACAGCGCCGGCAGGATGCAGAGGCCGAGTGGAAAGATCAGCAGCGTCGAGAGCCGTTGCGCACGTGCCTCCGCCCGGAACCGTCGCTTCTCCCGCATCTCGTTGGCGGCCGTGCGCAGGGTTCGAGCGAGCGGCACACCGAGCGCGTCGGCCTGCCGGAGCGTCAGCACCACCGACTTGAGATCGTCCACCTGCGACCGGTCGGCGAGCGCCCGGAGCGCGCTCGACCGCGTCGCACCGAGCCGCACGTCCTGGAGCATCCGGAGGAGCTCCTCGGCGAGGGGATGACGGTGGCCCTCGCTCGACCTGGCCAGCGCCTGCTCGAAGCCCAGCCCTGCCTCGACGGAGATCGTCACCTGGTCGAGCATGTCGGGCAGTGCCGTGCTGATCGCCTCCGCCCGCCGATCTGCTCTGGCCCGCACGAGGAGATCCGGTGCGAGGAAGGCGGCGACGGTGGCGACGACGAGGACGAGCATGAGACGGGTCGACCCGCCGCCACCGCCGAGCCTGAGGCTGAACCCGGCCACGACGATCGCTGGCAGCAGCAGCTTCGCACCGAGGATCTGCTCGGCGGTGAGGCGGCCCGACAGGCCGGCTCTGGCCACGAGGCGTCGGCGGCTCTCCACCCAGCCGGTCGGCGTGAGGTGTACGAGCCGAGTCCCGACGCCGCGGGTGACAGGAAGGAGCACCCGCTCGATCGGGGAGCGCTCGAGCTCGGCTTGACGCAGCGTCGGGCTGAGATCGATCAGGTTCAGGCTCGCCCGCCGATTCGACGGGCGACCGGCGGCGAGGGCCAAACCGGCGACCGGTATCGAGGCGGCCACCATGGCCGATGCGCACCACACGACGATGGACACGAGATCTCCTCTCCGCTCGTTCCTCTAGAACTTGAGTCTCACGAGGTGCCGGATCCACAGGTGCCCGGCCGTCATACCCCCCACCGCGACCACCAGGAGGAGCCGCCCGAGCGGGTCGCCCACAAAGGTCGCGATGTTGTCGGGGGTCCGCCACCAGCTGAAGACGAACAGCAGGATGGGCATGGCGAGCAGCACCCAGGCCGTGGCGCGCCCCTCTGCCGACAGCGCATCGATCTGCCGCGCGACGGCGCGGCGCTCCCTGATCGTTGCGGCGACGTTGTCCATGATCTCGCTCAGGTCACCGCCGAGCTCCCGGTTGATGTCCACCGCGTTGGCGACCCACTCGAGGTCCTGGCTGGCTGTTCGCCGCGCCGCCTCTCGGATCGAGTCGGTCAGGTCGCGTCCCACCCGGACCTCGAACGCGATCCGGTGGAACTCGTCGGCCGTCGGCGACGGCGCCTCGGAGGCCACGAGCTCGATCGATGCGGGGAGGCTCTGACCAGAGCGCAGACTCCCCGCGATGATGCCGAGCGTCTCGGTCAGTTGGTCGGCGAAACGGGCGCGGCGACGGCCGGCCCGCACGCGGAGAACGGCGAGGCCAGCCCCGAGCGACGCCCCGACCGCGAGGAGCCCACCCGCGGGCCCGGAGAGTGCGCCGAGGAGCAGGCCGAACGCCGCGGTTGCCAACGTCCAGGTCAGAAGGAGCTCGCCTGGCCGCAGGTTGACGTCGGCCGCTTCGAGCTGGGCGTCGATCAGGCCACCCCGGTCGTGCCGGGCGATCAGCTCGTCGGCGGCCTCCCCGAGGCGAGTGGTGATACCGCCCAGCCGGTCCACGCCGGCCGCCGTGTCGAGGCGGACCTTCGTGGCCGGGGGCACGAAGATCAACCCGAGGATGGCGAACGCAGCGAACATCGATCCGATGCCGATCGCCAGCATCGTCGGACCGCTCAGACGGCCGTCGGTCGGTGTTGTCACCGGGCCGAGCACCCGTTCGTCGTGGAGGTCGTGGCCGTCGGGTGCAGTCGCAGGCGACTCGCCGTCGGTCGGCGCGACCGGCTGGCCCTCGTCGTGGTCGTCGATCCGGGCACCCACGCCGAGATCGATTCGGGCGGTGGCCACGGTGCCCCCGACCGCCACCGAGACCACCGCGGTTCGAGACCCCTGGTGCGCAGGCGCGAACCGGAGGCGGTACCGGTTGGCGAGCCGGCCGGCGATCTCGGTGTAGAGCGGGCCCAGCTCGTCGACGTCCGAAGTCGGCAGGAAATGGCCACCGACCCGGACGACCGTGTCCTCCAGCTCCACCAGGTCGGTGTCGGGGCTCTCGATCGCGACTGCGTACAGCGCGGTGGAGGTGGCGTCGAGCCTGGCGACGACTTCGGCAGGGATCGCAGCGCTGGCCGTGTCATCACCATCGGAGAGCACGACGATCGACGAGTGCTCGGCCCTCGACCCGGCAGCCACGTCGGCGGCGACGAGCAGCGCATCCCACAGCAGTGTCTCCTGGCCGGTGGCGGTGAGCGCCTCGATGTCGGTGATGAGCGCCGATCGATCCAGGGTCGGCGAGCGGTAGGTGACAACCGTGTCGTCGAAGCCGATCAGCGCCACCCGGGCATCGTTCGGGAGCGCGCCGATGAAGCTGACGGCCGCCGCCTTCGCCGCCGCCAGCGCCGAGCCCTGCATGCTGCCCGACGTGTCGAGCACCAGGACCGTGTCGCTCGCCGTGTCCACCGGGCCGACCTCGAAGTCCACCCGCTGCCCGCCGTCGGTGATGCCGAAGTTGGCCTCGATGGGGGCGAGGCGTCCGATGGCGGGCGGCACCGCGAGCTCCAGGACGACCTCCGCGGCGGTCTCGACGACACCGACGACCTGGATCCGGTCATCGCGTTCGCCTCCGGTCTCCCCGTCTCCAGTCTGGTCTGCTGGGGGAGGCGACGGCGCAGCATCGGCAGCACCCGTCGCCCAGAACGAGGGTGGGAGCGCGAGGGCCACGAACAGGGCACCGGCGGCGAACGGTGCTGCTCGTCTCGCGGTGGCCGGGGGAGGGGACCCACCGAGGCTGCGAATCACCATCGGTCGCGCTCGTGGGGCGCGCGCCGGGGCGTCGGCGGCGTCGTGGCGTCGTCGCCGGGGAAGGCCCAGGTCAGCAGGTCGATCCCGTCGGCGTTGTGATCACCGGGGCCACTGCGCCACCCGGCCAGGAGCTGGCTCCCCGCCGGCGTGGGGCGCAGAACCCCGGCGCCCGAGTCGGTCGAGGTGGCGTCGCGAACGAGGTGGAAGAGTGAGGACAGGCCGATCGACTCGCCATCCATGCCCGCAACCTCGGTGATGTCGGTGACCCGGCGGTTCCCATCGCCCATCCGGCTGAGGTGAACCACCAGGTCGACGGCCGAGGCGATCTGCTCCCGGATCGAGCGGGCCGGGAGGTTCAGTCCGGCCATGAGCACCATGGTCTCGAGCCGGGACAGTGCGTCGCGGGGCGTGTTGGCGTGGAGGGTCGAGAGCGACCCATCGTGTCCCGTGTTCATGGCCTGGAGCATGTCGAGGGCCTCGCCACCTCGAACCTCACCGACCACGATCCGATCCGGCCGCATCCGCAGCGAGTTCCGCACGAGATCGCGGATCGAGATCTGGCCCTTGCCCTCCAGGTTCGGGGGTCGGGCCTCGAGCCGCACCACGTGGCGCTGGTCGAGTCGCAGCTCGACGGAGTCCTCGATGGTCACGATCCGCTCGTCCTCGGGGATGAACGACGACACCACGTTCAGCAGCGTGGTCTTGCCGGAGCCGGTGCCGCCGCTGATCAAGATGTTGCGGGAGTCCTTGACCGCCCGGTCGAGGAAGACGGCCGCCTCGTCGGTGAGGGTTCCGACCCGTACGAGGTCCGACGCGGCGAGCTTCCGCTCGGCGAACTTCCGAATGGTGAGCATCGGGCCGTCGATGGCGAGTGGCGGGATCACCGCGTTCACTCGACTGCCGTCTGGCAACCGGGCATCGACGAGCGGCGACGACTCGTCGATCCGGCGGCCGACCGCGGCGACGATCTTCTCGATCACCTGCCGTACCTGCTGCGGGGTCATGAACCTCGACTCGGTCAGTTGGAGCCGGCCCGCCCGCTCGATGAAGATCGCATCGTTCGAGTTGACCATCACCTCGGTGACGGTCGGATCGGCGAGATACGGCTCGATCGGGCCGAGGCCCAGGATGTCGGCACTGATCGAGGGGACCAGCTTGCGCCGCTCCTCGCCCGACAGCTCCGTCGCCTCAGTGGAGAGGATCTCCTCCAGCTCACGGACGACGTGGGCGTGGAGCTGCTCCTCGGTCATGTCCGGGTCGAACAGCCGGTTGCCGAGGCGGTCGAACAGAGCCTGTTGGGCCCGTGACCGCAGTCGGAACAGCGGATCGTTGTGGGCCGTCAGCTCGTCGCCGAGGCCGATACCGGCCCCCGACGACCGATGGGTGTCCAGTTCGCGCAGCAGGTTGGCGATGCTCATCGGGGCGACCTCCACCGTGGCCGACGGGGAGCGTGGCCGTCGTTGATCGTCGGTGCATAGAACTCGGCGATCTTCTCGAAACGGCTGGCCACCGAACCACCGCCGCTCCGCTCGATGATCGGGTTGCCCTCGTTGGTGGAGACCGGGATCAGCCTGGTGCTGGGGATCTGGAAGCTGGCCTCCAGGCCCACCGCGGCCTCGATCTCCGCCACCGACAGGCCGACCTTCGCGTTCGCCCGGTTGAGCACGAAGGTCCGCCGCTGCGAGATGTACCCGACCTCGTCGAGCACATCGAGCTGTCGGCGGACCGCCTTGATCGACGGCACGTCGGTGCTCGACACCACGAGGAGGTCGGTCGACTGCTCCATCGCCGCCAGGGCGAACCGATCGACCCCGCTCGCGGTGTCGATGACCACGAGCGGGAACTCCTCGATGAACGCTGCCAGGGTGCGCTTGACCGCGTCCTGGTCGATGTCGTCGGCAGCCACCAGATCGTCCGGTGGCGCGAGCATGGCCAGGCCCGACGTGTGACCGGTGAGGAAGACCTTGAGCGCGCTCCGGTCATAGCTCGCGGCGTCGGCCGCGTCGACGAGGGAGTAGTCGGGCCGGAGGCCGAGCGCAGAGGCGCAGTCACCGAACTGCACGTCGAGATCGAGGAGCACGACCTGTTTCGGTGCGCGGTGGGCGAGCCCGATGGCCATGTTCACGGCCACGGTGGTCTTGCCGCTCCCGCCCTTCGGACTCACGACCGTGATGATCCGCCGACGGACCGCCGAGGCCGCCTGGCGGTGCTGGCGGTGACGCGACCGCGCGAGCTCCAGGACCGGTTCGACCGAGGCCCGGAACTCGTCCCACGTGCCGCCCTCGGCGATGACCTCGCGGGCACCCATGCGGAACAGGGCGAGCGACGTCGCCGTGTCGTAGCGCCGGACGAGGCACAGGATGGTCACCGATGGGAACAGCCGGTCGATCTCGGGAAGGACGAGCTCGGCCAACTGGAATCCGGCGTCGCTGCCGAGCACGATCAGCTCCGGATCTGCGGCTCCGGCGTCCATCGCCACCTCCGCTGGATCCTGCCACTGCCTCGACCAGACCCGCCGGACCGGCACCGTCCGGCCGAACATGCTGACGAAGACCTCCTCGAGACCAGGATTGCCCGAGAGGATGGTGATGCCGCTCATCCTGCACCCTCGCGGTCGACGAGCACGCTTCCCCTGCTCTGCCCAGGCGGGTTGAAGTCGGGTACGGTCTCCCGTTCCGAGGCCAGCCAGACATTGCCGAACTCCGCGGTGAAGATCAGCCGTTCGGCATCGAAGGGATCGACGGCCAACGTCACGAACACCGTGCCGTCCACCGGGGTGCTGAGCCGCCGGTCCTGCGCATCGGGGTCGTCGTCGGAGGGAGCCGGGGCCGCCTGCATCTGCACGGCGGTCACGAGGATCTTCCGGAGCAGCAGGTCGGTGCTGTTGGGCGTGGACCCCTCGATGTCGCCGGCGACCGCGGCCGGGACCGGCACGATCTCACCGTCGACGGGCACCACCGTGCTCGTCAGCTGGAACGGGTCGAACGAGGCGAAGACGGCCACGGTCTGGCCGGGTTCGACGAGCCCGCCGATGGCTCGCTGGGCGGCGAGCTCCACCGTGACCTCGATCAGGTCGTCGGGAACGTCGATCCCGGTCGGTCGCTCGGCGAAGTCGGATCGATCGACGAAGCGCCCGTCCACCAGTTGCTCGCCGGGTAGGAGATCGACCGCCGCCACCCGACCGGCGAGCGAGGCGAGGTTGTCGACCGCGCCCTGCGCCCGCACCTTCACCGGCACTTGCTCGACCGCGACGAATCGCTCGATGCTCTCGGCCGGGGTTCCGGAGGGAACGGTGGCCTCGACGACATACACCTCCACCAGCTCCTCGCCGGCGAGCGCCCGTTGCTCGGCGCTGCTCACGTACAGCACGAGGACGACCGTGCCGATCGCCGCGAGCAGGATGGCGGCCATGAAGCCGAGGAGTCGGCGCATCAGGTGCCCACCTCCGGCGCGCAGGCGTCGAACTCGCCGGGGTCGACGCCGCAGACGGCGATCACCTTGTTGCCGGCCAGGACGCCCGGCGGTCCACAGCACGTTCCCCTGACGAGGCCGGGGCCGACCTGTAGCTTGAACCACCAGTTCGACGGGTCGGTGATGTCGAAGTCGTAGAGCCGGGCCCGGATCGTTCCGACGAGGTGGAGCTCGTCGGCGTCGGCGTAGTCGTAGATCGGGAACGTCACGAAGTCGCCGCTGTACTGAAGCGACCGGAGCTGGTCGCCGATGGCACCGCTGGCGTAGGGCCGGTCGTAACAGGTGACCGCACTGTCGCAGCCAGACGTCGTCGGTGACTCGAAGCCGATCTGCTCGGGGTAGCCGCCGAGCACCCAGTCCTGGATCTCGCCGACGGCGGTCCCACCGGCGAAGTCGATCGTGGCGAAGTTGCCGATGCCGGACACGCCGCCGCAGTCGGAAGGATCGTCCCGCAGGTAGTGGACCTTCACCCACGCCGGCGCGTCCGGCGGATGGTCGATCACCTGCTGCAGCTCGGCGGAGCCGTCGTAGCAGAACGCGATCGGCCGGAGTGCCGAGACCGTGGCCGGCGGCCCCCACGTGGCGGTCGAGACCGAGTGGATCGTCGTTTCGTCGTCGAGATCGGTCAGCAGGGCCTCGAAGTCCTCACCGGCCCCGATCGTGAGCCGGCCGCCATCGGTGCCGAACCATTCCACCGAGCACTCGGTGATCGTCGCGGCCGGGGCGTTGTCGGCCACGTAGGTCCTGGCGGTGACGCAGGCGCCGTCGCTGTCGAGCGGGTTGGCCACGAGGTCCTGGACGCCGGCCAGCGCCGCCGCATCGGTGGCGGCGATCAGACCCTGGCGGCTCGTCCATCCGGCCCCGATGTCGATCACGAGCGACGCCAGACCCACCATCCACACGAGCGAGATCGCCACCAGCGCGAGCGACGCGCCGCGATCGTCGGCAGCATCGATGCCGGCGCGGGTGGCCCCGGTGAAGGCGATGCTGGGGCGAGCGCCCCGGGTGAACGCGCTCAGGCCTCGCAACGGAACACCGCCTCACCCGAGAGGGTCAGCTCCCGGTCGAGCGCGAACGGGATCGTGATCCGGTGTGGGACGGTGATGAGCACCCTCACCGACTCACCTTCTCGCCCGTCACATCCGCTGGCCGGGGTCATGGCGACCGACGGTGGCTGGTCGAAGCCGGTGGACCCGAGCGTGGCGTCGACCCGATCCGTGACGTCGTCGGCGGTGGTCGACGACAGGGACGCCAGGCGGCCCGCCTCGCGGGAGGCGGCGGTGATGGCCTGGGCTCGGCTGTACGCCGTGCCGAACTCGAGGATGCCGAAGAGGAGCATCAGCAGAACGGGCAGCACGAGGGCGAACTCAGCCAGCCCGGCCCCTCGCTCGTCTCCGATCCAACTCTGCCGCCGCATCGCTTCCTCCCGGTCGCTGCCCATCCGTTCCGAACGCCTCGGTTCGTGTGGGCTCAGCGGGAAGGTAGCGACCTATGCCATGCGTTGACAAGGGTGAATTGCTAGCGAGTCGATTGTTTTCTTTTCAGGTTGGAGCCGTCTGCTGAATCCGATATCGACAGATTGCATCCTTGTTCTATTGGACCATATATCGACATGATGAGCCACGAAGCAAGATGCATGTCGATGGAGTGATGCACCAATCGACCGAGAAAGAGGTTGCAGCTCCACCAACTTGAAAGGTTCTCAGAAAGTGATGGACAAGTTGGCTTCTCGTGGTCTATACACCGAGTTGTCGTCGGCAACTGTCACGCAGCCGACGTTCGCGGGAGCACCCTGCCGTGGCGGCGGGGTTACGGCAGGGTGCTCCCTGTTCACGGCGGCACGTCTGCCACCGCTTCAACCGGAGGGTTTGCCCCTGTCGCCCCGGGCAACCCTCCGGTTAGAAACGCTAACCCCCGGCGACCGTCGTCGCAGGGATGTTGTCGGAAGCGTTCTGGAAGAGATCACCGATCGTTCCGCCGAAGGTTCCGACGACGCCGGCGATGGCGACGGCGATGACGAAGAGCAGGAGAGCGTATTCGGCCAGGCCGGCTCCCCGCTCTTCGATGAACTTCGCCTTCAACCCCGCTGTCCACAGAACGACTTTGATCATGATTTGCTCCTCGCCTTGTTGTTGCTTGACTTCATCTTCGATCCGATCGCTGTCGCGCACATCCCCCAAATGTGGGAATCGATCGATCGGCAGGAAGGGTCTCGCTGGTGAGCGCTGAGGTTGTCTTCGACATGAATGGACAGGGAGATGCGGCTCGGTACGGACGAGTAGGCTCTCGTCCTGGTCCGCCGGTCGGGCTCGCTTTCGCCACGTTCACCGCCGTGATCGTCGCCCTGCCGCTACTCGGTGTCGCGGAGTTGAACGGCGACTACGACCCGCCGGGGGGCACTGCCGATCAGTTCGGTGTGATGGCCACCACGACGTTCGCCATCGCCGGACTGCTCGCCATCTACCGGGCCGCTGCGATCGTCAACCGGTGGGCATGGGCGATCGCCGCCGTCCTCATCGGCCCCGGTGCGGTGTGGTCGTGGTCGACGTTCGTGATCGGACAGGGCTCGCGAGTCGTCACGGCGTTCGTGGTCCTGGCCGCCGGTGTACTGTCGGTGGTGCTGTTGCTGAAGGGTCTCCGACTGGCCCACTGGCTCGAGGTCTTCGCCGGGCTCGGCACGTGCGGCCTGGTGGTGGTGGGCGCAATGGTGCACCTCGACCCGTCGGCCGCCGAGTCGATCTCGCCGGCGCTGCTGGCTGCGGTGTCGGGAATGGCGTGCCTCTACGGTCTGCTCGTCGACCTCGAGCTGGCTGAGCATCGTTCGATGGTCGAGCTCGTGTCCTCTCGCCGGCGTATCGAGACCGAGGTCGGGCGCCTCGAGGATCTCCTGCATGATCTCCGGAGTGGCCTGCTGGCGATCGAGGCCGCAATCGGATCCTTCGACGATGAGCTGGCCGAGCCGCTCCGGGCCGAGGCGGCCCGCCTCCGGCGCCTCACGCTCACCGGCGCCCGCACCGTCACCGACTTCGATCTCGTCGACCGGGTGGCGACCCTCGTGGCGTCGCGTCGCGCCGCAAAGGCCGACATCGTGCTCGAGGGGCCGACCGTGGCTCCGGTATGGGGGGCTGAATCCGAGGTTCTGGCCATCGTCGAGAACCTCGTCGCCAACGCCGAGCGCCACGGTCAGGGCGGGCCGATCCAGGTGGAGATCGTCGCCGACCGTGATCTGGTCAGGCTCTCGGTCACGAATCGTGGTGAGCTCGCCGTCGATCCCGAAGCCGTGTTCCGACGAGGCTTCAGCACACACCCCGACGGCGAGGGGGTTGGCCTCGCCCGGGCCCGCATGCTGGCCGACATAAATGGCGGCGAGCTACAGGTGGGTTCGGCACCGCCCGGCTACACCCGTTTCGATCTCGGCCTCAAGGCTGAACCGCCAAACCCCGGGTCGGTGGCGCTGCCGGGTGGAGTCGGTGACCTGGCCGGGCTGGCTGCCGCGTCATGAGCGGTACCGGATCGTCGGTGGGGGAGGGGCGGCGAATCGTCATCGTCGACGACCATCCCCTGCTCGCGTTGGCGTTGTGCGCCGGGCTCGAGGACCTCGGCGCCGAGGTCTCGCAGCTCGACCCGGGGCTCGGGGCGGGGCGACTGATCGACGCAATCGCAGCCGATCCGCCCGACTGCACCGTGCTCGACCTCGGATTGCCGCTGGCCGGAGGCGGTGTGGGCCTGATCGAGCCGATCATCAGCCGAGGTGCCCGGGTCGTCGTTCTGACCGGCGAAACCAACCGTTGGCTCCTCGCCCGGTCATCGGCCGCTGGCGCTGGGGCGGTCCTGTCGAAGGTGGAGCCGCTGTCGACGATCGTCGACACGATCCTCCGCGTCGCAGCAGGTCACGATGTTCGACCAGCGCAGCGGGCTGAGTTGGCTGCCGAGCTCCGAAGGCTCGATACCGAGCGAAGCCGGCGGCACGCCCCGTTCGACGAGCTGTCGCCACGTGAGCGGCAGGTGTTGGCGGGTCTCATGGACGGCCAGAAGCCGTCGGATCTCGCCGAGCGGAACTACGTGTCGGTGGCCACGGTCCGATCACAGGTGAAGAGCCTGCTGAACAAGCTCGGGGTGAGCTCCCAGCTCGAAGCGGTGGCCATGGCGCACCGCAACCACTGGGAGCCACCGTCCCCCGGATCGTGAAACGTCCCATCCGCTCACCGGCCCCCGGCGAGCACCGCTCCGGCCCGCAGGCGGGCCTCGACCTCACCACCGGCCATCCAGCCGTACGGCTCGCACTCGGCCTGGTCACCGCGGTCGCCGTGACCGCGGTCGGCGCAGCCCACCGGGACCGACCGGTGGTCGCCGGTCTCCTGTCGCTGGTCGTCCTCGTCTACGGCGCGTTGTCGATCATCGACGTTGCCGAGCAGCGCCTCCCGAACCGGATCACCCTGCCGTTGGCTGGCGCCGCCTCGATCGCCGTCCTCGGCGCTGGAGCTCTGCGCGCTGATCCAGAGTCGGCAGTCGGTGCGCTGGCCGTGGGCCTTGCGTTCGCGCTCGCCCTGATGCTGCTCCGCTTCGGGATGGGCGACGTCAAGCTGGCGCTCACCGTCGGCACGATCGCAGGGTGGCTCGGCGGAGATGCAGTGCTGGTCACCGCCTACGTCGGTGCAGGATGTGGAGCCGTCGCGGCGATGGTCCTGCTGATCGTCCACCGTCGACGCGATCTCAGCTTCAGCTTCGGGCCGTTCCTCGCCGTCGGCTCGGTGGCCGGGATGGTGGTCGCCGGCCTGTAGCGGTGCCAGCTGCGACGTCATGCTGGACCGCTGGCCGGCGGTCGATCAGACTGGCGGCAGATGCGACTGTTCTCGAACCGTGCCCGTCCGGCGGCCGCCGGACCGCTCCCCGCCGAGCGCCTGCCCCGAGGCCCGTCGGCCGGGTCATCGGACAGGCTCCCCTCGGCTCCGGCGGAGCGGGCGACCGCGGGCGAGGTCTGCTTCAGCCGGGTGATCGATCCCATCGTGGAGGTCTTCGCCCACTCCAGGACCGCCGAGGTGTCGCCGGCTGAAGCACCGATGCCGTCCGACGAGGCGGCGGTCGACAACATCAAGGGCTACTGCTTCTTCCTCGACGCCGATCTCGTCGGTATCGCCCAGCTCCCCGCCGAGACCTGGACCGCAGCCCCGATCGCGGGGCACACGCACGCGGTGTCGATCCTGGTGGCCCATCGCCGGCCGGTCCTGCCGGGCGAGCCGGGCCACGAGTGGATCGCCGGCGGAGCCCAGGTCGCAGCCGAGATGCGGGCGATGGAGATCGCCACCGTGGTCGCCCGCTATCTGGGCACCCTCGGCCACTCGGCCACGGCCCACACGATGGCGGCGTCGGAGGTCGATCATCACCGGGTGGCGCTCGCGGCGGGGGTGGTCGAGGCCCGACGGGGCACGCTCACGAACCCACTGCTCCACGGCGGCTACGGCCTGGCCACGATCACCACGAGCTTCGCGCTACCGGTGGATGGCGCACTTGCGTCACGAAGTCGGAGTCAGCACGCCCAGCTCATGGCCCGGCACTTCCTCGGCGTCGGCGGGACACGCCCCGGTTGGCGGCGGCTGGCGGGCCAGAACCGTCCCTGGCACCTCGGCCGCTATCCGATGGAGAAGGTCCGTCGGGTCGATGAGCCCACCACGCTCGTCATCGACGACGAGGTGCAGCGGGTGCCGGCCCGCAACAACTTCTTCATCCGGGCCAGGGCCGGCGATCTCGGTGCCCGTCCCCAACGGGAGGTGGCCCGCTTCATCCCCAAGGCCCCGCACGGCATGGCCTCATCGGAGATGCTGAACCGTCTGGTCCCCCTGCAGAACGGTGAGACCGCGTCGACGGTGGCGCCCGGCACCGACGACCCCGATCGCAACGCCGACGGACTCAAGGCGCTCGGCCACTTCCTCGGGGCCGACATGACCGGGGTGTGCGACGCCCCCGCCTACGCCTGGTACTCCCACCTGCCCGATGGCACCGAGATCGAGCCGGTGCACCGCAACGCGATCGTGTTCGTGCTCGATCAGGGTTTCGAGACGATGGAAGGGGCATCGGGCGACGACTGGATCAGCGGTGCCCAGTCGATGCGGGCCTACCTGCGGGCCTCGATGATCGCCTGCACGATGGCCGCTCACCTCCGCGATCTGGGCTGGTCGGCCCAGGCCCACACCGCCCGCCACGACGAGGTGAACCACATTCCGCTGCTCCTGCGGGCCGGAATCGGCGAGCTCTCGCGGATAGGGGAGCTCGTGCTGAACCCGTTCGTCGGGCCCCGGTTCAAATCGGGGGTGGTCACCACCGACATGCCCCTCACCCCGGACAAGCCGATCGACTTCGGGCTCCAGGACTTCTGTGGCAAGTGCACGAAGTGCGCCCGCGAGTGCCCGTGTGGGGCGATCCGGTCGGGTGGGAAGACCATGTTCAACGGCTACGAGATGTGGAAGCCCGACGTGGACCGGTGCGCACGGTACCGGATCACCAACATGCGGGGCTCGGCCTGCGGCCGGTGCATGAAGACCTGCCCCTACAACGTTGAGGGCGTGCTCGCCGAGCGGCCCTTCCAGTGGGCGGCCATGAAGCTCCCGTTCGCTCGATCATGGATCGCCCAGCTCGACGATCGCCTCGGCCGGGGGTCGATCAACCAGCGAAAGAAGTGGTGGGTCGACGTGGAGATGATCGACGGCACCCCGGTCGCGCCCCCGAAGGGAGCCAACGCCAGGGGCCTGAACTTCGAGCGGAAGGCCCGTGACGAGTCGAGCTTCGCCGTATTCCCACCCGAGATCTCCCCGCCCGGTCCCGACGGGATGACGCCGTTCCCTGTCGACCGCGACGCCGGGGTGGCCGCCGCGGCCGAGTCGGAGACACCGGACCGGGCCCGGGCCCGACTCGGTCGGCGCTAGCTGCGTCGCGATGACCGAGCGACGCCACGTCGCGGACCAGCGACGCCACCGGTCATGACGGCTCGCGGCCGGGGAGGAAGCGCTGCTCGGCCCATCCCTTCTCGAACTGGCTGAAGAAGGCGATGTCGATGCCGGTGTGGCTGATCAGCCACCGCCCGTCGACCCGGCGGTACTCGTCCCGATAGGTCGCAGCGAGCCAGACGGCACCGTCGACGCCGGCGTCGGTGCACGGTTGGAACAGCAGCCACTGGCCGGTCGCGCTGTCGCCGTCGACCTCGATGATGGGGTTCATCACCTGGTGCCTCGCGATCGCGACCCGATCCGCCGCCCCCTGGAAGTGGCGGCGGATCTCCTCCTTGCCGCGGCGGACCCCGAACGTTCGTCCGCCGTCCCACACCGCATCGTCGGTCATCAGGCTGGCGATCCCGTCGGGGTCGTAGCCGTTGTCGCAGTGGTCGCAGTACCTGGCCTTGAGTGCCCTGATCTCCTCGATGTCCTCGAGGCGGCGCACCCGCTCGGCGAGGGCCTGGAGATCGTCGTCGTTGCTCATGGGGACTCCTGGGTGGTCGTGTCGGTCAGAGGGTGGGCTGCCATCCCCCAGCCGAGGTGATCTCGGCGGCCTGGGGTATGACGTCTGCCCCGACCCAGCGGATCTGCTCGATGAGCTCTTCGACGTCACCCGACGGGCAGTCCATCTTGCAGACGACGAGGGAGTATCCCGCTGCTGCGAACCGTTCCAGGTCCGACACGACCTGCTCGACGGTGCCGGTGCAGATCCGGCGCGGTCGCTCGTCGGTGAGCGGGTCGTCGGCTGCTGTCAAGCGGAGCGTGGTCGCCGCCATCATGGTGAACGTGGCGGGATCCCGTCCGATCTCGTCGAGTTCTGACCTGACGATCTCATGCAGGTTCGCCAGCCGGGTGGGATCCGACTGCGGATCGAGGAAGACCGGGTAGAGGCCGTCGCAGTGCCGTGCGGCTCGGCGGGCTCCCCGGGGTGCCACGCCGCCGTAGATGATTGGTGGCCGCGGATGCTGCGTCGGCTTGGGGTCCATGGAGACGTTGCCGATCTCGTAGAACTCGCCGCTGAAGTTCACGACCTCGTCGGTCCATGCTCGCTTGTAGATCTCGATGCACTCCTCGGTGCGGCGGCCCCGTTCGCCGAACGGCACGCCCAGCGCGTCGAACTCCTCGCGCATCCAGCCGGCACCCACGCCGAGCACCAGCCGACCTCCGGACAGCACATCGACGGTGGTGAACTGTCGTACGTCGTTCAACGGACCGCGGTACGGCGCGATGAGCACGCTCGTCCCCAGCTTGAGGTTCGAGGTTGCGCCGGCGACGGCGCCCATCACGACGGCTGCGTCGAGCATCTCGTGGCGAGGCGAGTAGGACCGGGTGCCGGTCTCGTTTGCGATGTGGGCGCTGCCCGTTTCCAGGGGCATGCACACATGATCGGGAAACCACATCGAGTGGAAGCCGGCGGCTTCGGCCGCACGGGCCACGTCGACAGGACGAAGGGTGTGCGCCGGGACACTGCGCGTGTAGTTGGTGGTCGCGTCGCGCCAGCCGACCCCGTGCGTGTTGGCGTAGAGACCGATCTGCATGGCCGGCCTCAACCGGCGTGGATGTGTGCTGGCCGGCTCCACCCGCCTGTCCGCCGGTGGTCTGTGTCGGCCATCAGTGCCGCGAGCCGTAGGTGGGGAACTGGCCGGTGTTGGCCGTGACGCCGCCGTCGACCGGGAGGGCGACGCCGGTGATGAACGACGCGTCGGGCGACAGGAGGAACGAGACCGCCGCCGCCAGTTCGGATGCCTCGCCCCAACGGGCCATCGGGACGCTCCGTCGCATCGTCTCGCCCGACTCCTCGCGGTCACGCATGGCCTGGGTCATGCCCGTCTTGGTGGGCCCAGGGCACACCGCGTTGACCCGAATCCTCTCGTGGGCGACGTCGAGAGCGGCGGCTTTCGCCATGTTGATGACCGCGGCCTTGCTGGCGTTGTAGGTCCACCCGCCCGGGTCCGCCGCGATGCCCGAGGTCGAGCCCGTCACCACGATGGCGCCGCCGTCGATCTCGCGAAGCCTCGGCAACGCGGCCCGCATCCCGAGGGCGACAGCGCGGACGTTCACGTCCATCACCTTGTCGTACATCGCCATCGGGGCCCGGTCGATCAAGCCGAAACCGGGGACACCGGCGTTCAGGAACACGCCGTGGAGGGCGTCGAAGTGGTCGACCGCGGCGGCGACCATTGCGTCGTTGGTCTCCTCGCTCGACACATCACCTGCCACGGCGACCACTCGGTCGACCCGGCGAGTCCATTCGAGCCCGTCGTCGGTCAGGTCGACGGCAACCACGGAGGCACCATCGTCGACGAGCCGTTCGACCGACGCTCGCCCGATTCCCGAGGCGGCGCCGGTCACCGCATACACCCGTCCCGCATTGCTCGACATGCTTCCTCCAAGGGTTTGAGATGGCCACTGCACAACGGCAGCCGAAGTGTGACACGCCGAGGAACCACGGCTCCATCCATCGGCGGGTTCTCCCTCGGAGGTGGCCGTTCAGGCTGAATGGAGCCGCCGCCACGGTGCCGCGTAGGCTCGGGTGATCGTCAACGGCGACGGCGGGCACGATTGCGGCTGACTCGAGCAGCAATCGGGACGTTCCCAAAGGGGGCCGCCATGTCGGAGTCAATCGATCACGACCTCATCCTCGACGGGGTCACCGTGCTCGACCTCACCCAGTATCTGGCTGGCGCCGGCGTGACGCGGATGATGGCGGAGCTCGGCGCCGACATCATCAAGGTCGAGCTCCCCGACACCGGTGATGGTGCGAGGTTCCTGCCGGTCGTGCTCGACAATGGCCGCTCCGCCTGGTTCGTGCAGCACAACCGCGGGAAGAAGAGCCTCTGCATCGACTGGAACACCCCGGAGGGGCTCCAGATCATCAAGGATCTCGTGCCGCAGGTCGACGTGGTCGCCGAGAACACCGGAACCCCCGACGTGCTGGCCAAGCGTGGCCTCGACTACGAGTCGCTGCGTCAGCTCAACCCGTCGGTCATCATGGCCTCGGTGTCCGCCTTCGGGCGTCACAGCCCCTACCGCGACAAGACCGGCTACGACTTCATCGTCCAGGCGTTCTCCGGGCTGATGCACATGACCGGCGACCCCGACGGGCCACCCCACTTCGTGGGCTCGTCGATCGCCGACACCGGTACCGCGGTCCACACGTTCGGCGCGCTCGGCTACGCCCTCTATCACCGGGAGCGCACGGGCCGGGGGCAGCACCTCGACATCGCGATGGTCGACTGCATGTTCCACATGCACGAAGGCCATCTCCAGTGCGCGCACTTCAGCGACTACGAACCGAAGCGAGCGGGAACCCACCACGAGTTGGTCTTCCCCGTCGGCACGTTCCGCGGTCCGGAGGGATGGATCGTGGTGCTGGCCCTCGACCTCCAATGGCCCAACTTCTGCCATGCGATCGACCGACCCGACCTGATCGACGACGGGCGCTACAAGACGATGCCCGACCGTGCAGCCCGTCGCCACGAGCTCATCGAACTGACGGAGAGCTGGATGGCCACCTTCGCCACCGACGCCGACGTCATCGCCAGGCTGGAATCGCACCGTGTGCCCTGCTCACCCGTGCTCGCACCGACCGATGCCCTCGATCACCCCTACTTCGAAGCGCGGGACATGGTCCGGTGGGTCGACGACCCGTTGGCCGGGAAGGTTCCGATTCCCGGCTACCCGTTCAAGTTCGGCGACCAACCCCGGTTGCCCGACCTCGTCGCCCCGACCCTCGGCGAGCACAACGCCGAGGTCCTCAGCTCCCGCCTCGGCATCACCGACGACAGGATCGCCGAGCTGACGGCGGCCGGCGTGCTACGACACGGTCCGACGTGATCTGATCTGACCTGACCCACACGACGATCACGAGGGGAAACCGATGAGGCTCGGACTGTTCGCACCGCTCCAGTCACCACAGGCGACGCCGGAGATGATGGCCGACCTGGCCGCCGGGGCCGAGGAGCTCCAGCTCGACTCGATCTGGCTCGGGGAGCACGTCGTGCTGTTCCCCGACTACGAGTCGCGCTACCCGGGGTCGCCCGACGGGAAGATACCGATCCCGAAGGGGAGCGGCCTCCTCGACGTCACGGCCATGATCGGGTTCCTCGCCGCCAACACGTCCACCGTCCGCCTGGCCACGGGGATCTGCCTCCTTCCCCAACGCAACCCGGTCTATGCCGCGAAGGAGTTCGCGACGCTCGACTGGCTGTCCAACGGACGGGTCGACCTCGGTATCGGGGTCGGCTGGAGCTGGGAGGAGTTCGAAGCCTGCAACGTGCCGTGGGAGCGTCGGGGCGCCCGGTGCGACGAGTACATCGAGATCCTGCGCACCTGCTGGACCGACGAGGTCTCCTCCCACGACGGCGAGTTCTACCAGCTGCGCGACTGCTATCTCTACCCCAAGCCGGTGCAGGAGCCCCACATCCCGATCCACGTGGGCGGTCACTCCGATGCGGCGATGCGAAGGACCGCCAGGATCGGTCAAGGATGGTACGGGATCTCGCCGACGCTCGCCTCGGCCGAGGCCGACATCGGCCGGCTGTCGGCAGCCCTCGAGGGCGAGGGTCGCAGCCTCAGCGACATCCAGATCACCGTCACCCCAGGCCCCGGACTCACCCCGGACGATGTGCCGGCGTGGGCCGACCTCGGCGTCGACGTGTTGGCGCCGACACTGGCCCGTCAGCGGCACGAGCGGTTGCCGGAAGCGATCGATGCCCTCCGGCCCCTCGCCGCCGCCGTGGCCTCGCTTTGACGCCCCCGGCTGACCGGCAGGGCCGGGTGGATCGACCGTCGGCGGCGGTCCGCATGCCGTCACGGGTCGACTGCATGCCGAGTCGACCCCGGCGGCGCCGATGGGCCACGCTTGGTGGCATCGACGAGAGGGGGATCCGTTGACGATGGCCGCCGGAGCGGTGCCGGGAGCGAGCCTCGTCGATCGCGTCGCGGTCTGCGGCGTCGGCGAGTCGGCCTACGGGCGACGGCTTGGTCGCAGTGCCATCGATCTGGCGGCCGACGCCATCGCCAACGCCACGGCCGATGCCGGGCTCACCAAGGACGACATCGACGGGATGGTGGTCACGTTCGGCTCACCCACCGGTGCCGACGCCGACTCGCTGGCGTTCTCCCTCGGTCTGGATCTCCGGGCCTACTTCCAGACGTGGGCCCATGGGCGGTTCACGGCCAGTGCGGTGCAGTGGGCGGCGATGGCGGTGACCGCGGGCATGGCCGACGTCGTGGCCTGCCTGGCCTCGGTGAGCTTCACCGGGGTCAAACGCCTCCGGGTCGGCGGCCGCGGCGACCGCGAAGGGGCTCGTGAGGGTGGCGGAGGGCACGGCGAGGACCCGGTCTACGGGATGACGTCCCCCGGGGCCGGGGCGGCCCTCATGGCCCAGAAGTACTTCGCCCGCTACGGGGCGACGAGCGAGGAGCTGGCGTCGGTGCCGATCGCGTTCCGCCGCCACGCCACCCTGAACCCCCGGGCGATGTACCGGGAACCGCTCACCGTCGAGGACTACCTCGGCTCGCGGTACGTGGCCGAGCCGCTCCACATCTTCGACTACTGCCAGGTCAACGACGGTGCCACCTGCATTCTCGTGACGACGGCCGAACGGGCCGCCGACCTGGCCCAGCCTCCGGTCTACCTGAGCGGGATGCAGCCGCTGCCCGCCGGTCGCCAGGAGTTCATCTGGGCCCATCCCGGTTTCGGGCTCGCCCAGCAAGCCGAGCGCGACTGGGCTCCGGGGACCCAGCCGGTCTACGCCCAGGCCGGCGTCGGCCCGGACGACGTCGATGCCCTGTTCACCTACGACGCCTTCTCACCACTCATCTGGCTGGCGTTGGAGCGGTGGGGGTTCTGCGGCCTCGGCGAGGCCAAGGACTTCACGCAGGACGGGCGGATCGAGCTCGGTGGGCAGCTCCCGATGAACACCAACGGCGGTCTCCTGTCGGAAGCTCACGTGATGGCGTGGAACCACCAGGCCGAGATCGTCCGCCAGCTCCGAGGCCAGTGCGGCGATCGTCAGATCGAAGGGGCGGAGGTGATCCAATGGGCCAACGTCTATGGCGACTCCCTCATCTACCACCGGTGAAGGGATCGACGTGACCGACTACCGCAGGCCCCTGCCCCCGATCACCAACCTGAACCGCCCCTACTGGGAGGGCCTCCACGCCGGGGAGTTGCGGATGCAGCGGTGCTCGGCGTGCCACGAGCTGTGGTACCCGCCCGGTCCGGTCTGCCCCCGGTGCTGGTCCCGCGACCATGCCTGGGTGCCACTGTCGGGCCGGGGGGAGGTCAACTCCTGGGTGGTGTTCCATCAGGCGTACCTGCCCGGCTACGACGATGCCGACGTTCCCTTCAACGTGGCCGAGGTGACCCTCGACGAGGGGCCGCGGCTGATGACCAACCTGGTCGGGATCGACAACGACCGCATCGAGATCGGGCTGCCGGTGGCGATCGTGTTCGAGCCGGTCACCGATGAGATCACCCTCGCCAAGTTCGCCCCTTCGGGCGGGGCCAGCCCCCGGTCCGCCCCATGAGCAGCACCGCGCCGACCACGCCGGCCTCAGGACCCCTCGCCGGGATCCGGGTGTTCGACCTGACCCTGGCCGCCGTCGGTCCGTGGGCGTCGAAGCTGCTGGGGCAACTGGGAGCGGATGTCATCAAGGTCGAGTCGCCGGAACCGGAGATGTCGCACCAGATCCCACCGACGATCAACGGCACCGGCGTGCTGTACGTCTCGGCCAACTTCAACAAGCGACAGATCGTTCTCGACCTCAAGGACGACGACGATCGGGCCAAGGCGTATCGGCTGGCCGCCCAGTGCGACGTCTTCATCCAGAACATGCGTCCCGGAGCGGCCGAGAAGCTCGGGTTCGGCTACGAGGACGTGGTGCTTCACCGGCCCGACGTGATCTACGTGACCGCCTCGGCGTACGGCCGGGTGGGCCCGATGGCCACCGAGGGCGGCGTCGACCCGCTCCTCCAGGCGTTCTCCGGGATCACCAGCGTCACCGGTTCGGCCGGAGGGCGGCCGGAGATGTTCCGCCATCTCGCCCACATCGACATCACCACCAGCTCCAACATCGTGGAGGCCGTGCTGCAGGCGTTGGTGCACCGCGAGCGATCTGGCGAGGGCCAGCAGATCGAGCTGGAGATGGTCACGGCCGCCCTCGCCCTGCAGTCCACCCGTCTCGGCGAGTTCTTCGCCACCGACACCCAGCCCCCGCCGATGGGCAGCGCCACCACGACCACCGTGCCCCACCAGGCGTTCGAGTGCCAGGATCGCGAATGGTTGATGGTCGGCGTCACCCGCGATGACCAGTGGGCATCGCTCTGCCGTGCGCTCCAGTCAGACGAGCTAGCGGCCGATCCCCGCTTCGCCACCAACCCCGATCGGGTACGGAACCGCGACGAGCTGGTGCCGCTGTTGGCCGAGTGGTTCGCCACCCGACCGGCAGCCTGGTGGAATCTCCGCCTCACCGCCGAGCGGGTGCCCAACAGCCGAGTCCTCGATTTCGACGTGCTCCGCCATCATCCGCAGGTCGTCGACAACGACCATCTCGCCCACCTCGACACACCCCACTTCGGCTCGTTGACGACCGACGCGGTGCCGTGGAGCTTCGCCGCGTCTCCGGCTGGTCCGGTGGTTGCTGGCGGGCTCCAGGGCGAGCACACCGAGAAGATCGAGGCCGAGTTCGGCCTCGACGCCGCCTCCGAGGACGGCCGCTGATGGGGGCGCTCGACGGATTCCGGCTCGTCGACCTGACCGAGGGCCTGTGCGGACCGCACGCCTCGATGCGTCTCGGCGATGCAGGAGTCGACGTGATCAAGGTCGAGCCTCCTGGCGGTGACTGCGCCCGAGGGATGGGACCGCCGTTCGTCGAGGGCGAGAGCGCGGTGTTCCTCGCCCTGAACAGGAACAAGCGGAGCATCGTCGCCGACCTCACCACTGACGAGGGTCGGCAACTCGTGCGTCGACTCGTCGAGGGGGCCGACGCCGTCCTCGAGGACCTCGGCCCCGGCCGGGCCGACGCCCTCGGCCTCGGCCACGAGGCGCTCTCGTCGACCAATCCCGGGCTCGTGACGTGCTCTATCACGGCCTGGGGTGAGCAGGGACCGATGCGGGACCTCCCGGGAGCCGAGGCCGTTGTCCAGGCGTTCGCCGAGTACACCCGCAGCCTCGGTCGCATCGGCGAGCCACCCGTCCGTTTCGGAGCTGACGTCGCCAACCTGAACACCGCCGTCTTCGCCTCCCAGGCGTTGACCGCCGCGCTGTTCCACCGCCTTCGGACCGGTCTCGGGCAGCGGGTCTCGGTCTCGATGCTCCGGGTGCTGCTCCACATGCGGGGCATCATGTGGGCGGCGAGGAGCAACCCCGACGGCTGGTGGGGGTTCCATCTCGACCACTACACCAACCCGCCGGAGCACGGCTACGAAGCGGCCGATGGCCGGCTGTTCTTCGGCCTCCGTCGGGCGAGCAGCGAGGACTTCGATCGGCTGATGATCGAGTTGGGCCTGGTCGATCACGTGACCGACGAACGGTTCGGGAACCAGGGCCGGAGCGCGGCGCCGCTCGGTCGCTACGTCGAGGAGGCCCGGCCGGTGTGGGAATCGGCCTTCGAGCAGCGCTCCGTCGACGAGCTCCGGCAGTTGATCCAGGAGGCGGGGGGCGACGCCGTCCCCGTCAACGACTACCCGTCGCTCGTCGCCCACCCGCAGCTCGAGGCCATCGAGGCCGTGACCTCCTTCGAGCACCCCACGGCGGGAACGGTGCGAACGATCAGGCCGGTGGCCCGCCACGAAGCCACGCCAGCGGCGATCACCCGCCCGCCACCCCTCCTCGACCAACACCGCGACGAGATCCTCGCCGAGCTCGGCAGCTGATCAACACGCCACCAACGCGTGCGGCCCGAGGAATCAGTGCGAGGTGACCAGCGTCGCATAGGTCTCAACGCTGCCAGCAACGATCTGGGCCTCGAACGCGAGCACCCTGTCGCCGCCACGTTGTTCGGAAACGGTAGAGGCCAATGGAGCAACGGTCATCGACAGGGACGGACACTACCTGGGCCCCTGCCACCCCGTTTCGTCGTCCAGCTCGAGTGAGCCTGTGAGTCTCCGAACAAGAAGAGCCGGCCCATCGGGCCGGCTCTGAACTGCGGAAACTTGTCGGGCTGGAGAGATTTGAACTCTCGGCCTCTTGACCCCCAGTCAAGCGCGCTAACCAAGCTGCGCCACAGCCCGTGGCCCGTCGATGCTACCGCCGAGCCGGTGGTGCTGCACCGGTTTCACGGCGTCCAGCCGCCACCGGGCGGCTGATCAGTCGTTCTGCCGGTCGCCCGCTCCGGTCGACGGCGTTCTGCCGGTGGGGAGGCGTCATAGTCGGGGCAGCCGGCCGGCAGAACGGGTGGGGGTGGCGCGCTCAGCCGGCAGAGGGGGACCGCCGGCTGAGCGGCCAACGGGACCGGTAAGGGGGAGAGAACCGGTCGCGTACGTTGCGCTCCGAGAGAAGAAGCGGGGAGAAGCGGAACAGAGCAGAGCGGAGAGCGAGAGGGGGCGCACCTGCTCTGCGAAGGGGGATCGCAGAGCAGGTGCGAGACCTGGGCGTCGGCTCCCATTTCCGGCTCCCAGGAGGACTCAGGTCCGACTCAGCCGTGACGCTTCAGCTCGTGGAAGAAGCCGTCGATCACGTTCAGCCCGCCGGAGCGGACCACCTCGTCGTACACGTACTTGCCGACCGCCAGGTCGAGCACGCCCAGCCCGAACGGTGAGAACACGATCGGTCGATCGGCGGGCATCCCGCCCGGATCGGCCATCACGTCGGTCAACGTGCCGTGCAGGAAGTCCCGGTTGCCGGTTTGCTGCTCGGCCAGGTGGGGCGACGTGTTCGCCTTCAGGCAGTGCTCCACGTCGTCGACCACGTTCGTGGAGGCGAGGATGATCTCCGGCGTCAGGTCCCGCAGCGACACGTGCAACACGAGCGGGTTGTGGGCGAACGCCGACACGTCGTCGATGTGGGGCACGCCGGCGACGGTGGCCAACACCACCAGATCGCTGGCGCGGATCAGCTCGTCGGCGGTGTCGTAGACGTTGATCGGGCAGGCCGTGTCGTTCTGCTCCAGCCAGCCCCGGAACCCGTTGGCGCTGTCGGCCGACAGGTCGTGGAGGCCGATCTCGTCGAACGACCAGCCGGCGCCGGTGAGGAACGTCGAGATGTAGCGCTGGATCAGCCCCAGGCCGATGAAGCCCACCCGGGTCGGGCGGCCGCGGTCACGGCTGAGCCAGTCGGCGGCCAGCGCAGCCGAAGCGGCCGTCCTGGTGGCGCTGATGATCGAGCTCTCCAGGCAGGCGAACGGGTAGCCGGTGTCGTGATCGTTGAGGATCAGCACCGCCGAGGCACGGGGAATCCCGCTCTCGATGTTCTCCGGGAAGCTCGAGATCCACTTGAGCCCGTCGACCCGCACATCGCCCCCGACCGAGGCCGGCAGGGCGATGATCCGCGACGTCGGACGGTCGGGGAACTGGAGGAAGTACGACGGCGGGTTCACCGAGTCGCCGGCACCGTGGGTGCGGTAGGCGGCCTCGACGAGGTCGATGATCTCCTTCTCCTTGCCCCCGAGGGCCTCTTGGACCTCGGCGCCGGAGATGACGGCGAACGGAGGAACCGTGCGCTCGGGGGACGAGTTGGTGTTGGACGGGTCGTTGCTCATGGCGGTCACGCTCCTTGGACGGGCGAGCAGTCGGACAGTTTCACGGCGTCGGCCAGGCCGACGAGGATCTCGCGGGCGCCCTCGTAGGCGTCCCGACTGTGGGCGGTGCGGATGTTGTCGACGAGGAGCAGGTCGCCGTTCTGCCACGGCTCCCGCACGGTGTTGGCGTCGTAGACGTCGGCGATGGCCTTGATCACGTCCTGGCCGATCGGTTCACCGTTGCCGAACAGGGTGTTGAACGGCAGACCCTCGGCCCCGTAGAGCTCCACGAGGAACTCGTGGACGTCGGGGTCCATCGTCCACTCGCTGAGGAAGCCGATCTGGTTGAACCAGCACGGCTCCCCGGTCTTGGGGTGGCGAACGACCGCGTGGCGCCGCTGGCGGGTGCGGAGCCCGCCGTCGGCCTGCCACTGGAACTCGATGTGGTTGGCCTGGCAGTAGGCCTCGACCGCCGAGCGGTCGTCGGTTCCGAACACGTCGGCCACCGACGCCCCGATCTCCTCGTTGTAGGTACGGGCCAGGATCCAGCCCTCCCGGGTGAACCGCTCGGACAGCTCGGCCGGCAGTCCCTGGAGCACGGCTCGGGCATCGGCCACGGCGGTGGCGCCACCGTTGGTCGGAGCGGTGAGGCAGGCGAACATCATGAGCCCCGGGAACTCGAGCGTGTAGCTCTGCTCGTGGTGCATGCACATCTGCTGGTTCGCCGGCCACTCGGTGGAGGCGTACACCCCCTCGGGGTGGGCCGGGCGTGCGGCGAACGCCTCGCGCTCAGCCATCATGTCGGTGGCGAGGTAGTCGAAGAGCGCCTTCACGTAGGCCCGGTCGTTGAGGCCGAGGCCCCGCACGAGGACGGCGCCGTGCTGGGTGGCGGCGGCTCGGAGGGAGTCCCGGTGGGCGGTGATCCACGCCGGCACGTCGCCGTTGGTCTCGGCCAGCACGGTCGGGAGTCCGCTCGGTTGCGGGCTCACCTCCAACTGGCCTGCAGCGGTTGTGGTCGACATCGCGATGTCCTTCTTTCTCTTTCCGTGGGATGGGTGGTGTGGATTGGTAGTGGCTGGGTGTTCAGAAGCTGGGGAGGTCCGGCACCTCGAACGAAGCGGGCGCCGGCTGTGCGACCGAGGCCGCGATGTGGAGCACCAGTTGGGCCGAGCACGTCGGGTTCGTCCGGAGGAAGTAGTGGTCGCCCTCCACGAGCTGGTGGAGATCGACCCGGTCGGCCGCGAGCTCCCAGGCGACGTGACCGCTGGCGTAGTCGGCCGTGGCCGGATCGTCGACGGCGACCACCGCGGTGACCGGCGCCGACAACTTCTCCACCGGTGGGTTCTCGAGCAGGTCGATGAACCACTGGTGGGCGGACACGACATCGTGGCGGTAGGCCGCTCCGACGAGCTCCGCCCGCTCCTCGTCGAGCTCGCCGAGTTCGGTGTAGCCGGCGTCGGCGCTGAGCATCGCCGCGAGGTCGGTGTTGCTCCGGATCGCCAGCTCGTCGACGGCAGCCCGTCGCTTGAGGGCGTCGCCCGGGAGCTGTGCTGCCAGGAACACCCGGTGGACGGTGACCCCGATCGCCTGCAGCGCCTTCGCGGTCTCGACCGCGAGCGGCGTGCCCGACGAGTGGCCCCACAGCAGCACGTCGGTCAGCTTGCGCTCACCGATCTCCGAGACGACCTGCTTCACCACGTCGGCGAGGGGAGCGAAGTCCTCCTGCTCGGCGGCGAGATCGTGACCGGGCAGCTCGACGGCGTACACTGCGACATCGCTCTCGCTCAGCGCACGGGCCATCGGCTGGTAGTTGACGGCGTTGCCGCCGGCGTACGGGAAGCACACCAGCGCCGACGATGGGTTCTCCGGCTCCGACAGCGCCTGCAGGAGCTCGTTGGGGCGGACGGCTTCGCCGTCGACCAGTGCCGCCAGGTCGGCCAGCACCGGATGGCGGGTGACGTCCTTGAGCGTCACGACCCGGTCGAGGGCGATGGCCACCTTCACCGCGGTGAGCGAGGTGCCGCCCCGGTCGAAGAAGTCGTCGTGCCGGCCGATCTGGTCCTCGGGAACCCCGAGCACGGTCGCCCAGGCGGCGGCCAGCCGTTTCTCGGTCTCGGTCTGCGGGGCGTCGCCTTCGGCGATCTCGGCGGCGTCGACCAGCTCGAGCTCACCGGCGAGGACCCGGAGCTTCTTCTTGTCGATCTTGCCGTTGCCGGTCAGCGGCAGGCTCTCCTGCCAGTGGATGATCGCCGGGACCATGTACTCCGGCAGCGACTCGCCGAGCTGACGCTGCAGATCGGCGGTCTCGAGCCGGTCGCCGGAGTAGAAGCCGACGAGCTGCTTGCTGTTGTCGGCCCGCTCGGTCACGACCACCGCGCCCTGGCGGACACCGGGTGCGCCGAGCATCGCGTTCTCGATCTCGCCGATCTCGATCCGGAAGCCCCGGATCTTGACCTGGGCGTCGCGCCGACCCCGGAACTCGAGCTTGCCGTCCGGCCGCCAACGGCCGTAGTCGCCGCTGCGGTAGAACCGCTCGCCCGGCACCAGCGGATCCTCCATGAAGGCGGCGGCAGTGCGCTCCGGATCGTTGATGTAGCCCCGTCCGACGCACACGCCGGAGAACACGATCTCACCGGGAGCGCCGAGTGGGACCGGCACGAGGTTGTCGTCGACCACGCGGACCTCGACGTTGTTGACGACCGGGCCGAGCGGCACCGAGCCGACCGGCGCCTTCGCCATCACCTCGTGGTTCGTGTCGTCGGACGTCTCGGTGAGCCCGTAGGCGTTGCCGAGCTTGATCCCGGGCTTGCTGGCGAACCAGCGCTGGGCGAGCTCGAGCGTGAGGGCCTCGCCGGTGACCGACACACAGTGGAGGTCGGGCAGGTCGCGCGGGTTCTGCTCCAGGTAGGTGAGGAGCACCTCGAGATAGGACGGCACGACCTGCATCACCGCGACCCTACGCGCAACGATGGTGTCGACGAAGCGCTCCGGGTCGAGAAGTGTGTCCTGCTCGATGAGCAGGGTCCGCCCGCCGACCAGGAGGGCCGAGATGAGCTGCCAGAGCGAGATGTCGAAGCACTGGGGGGCGATCTCGGCCACGATCTCACCCTCGCCGATCTCGAAGTCGTCGATCTTGGCGTAGAGGTGGTTGATCATGCCTGCCTGCTCGCACATGGCGCCCTTGGGCTCGCCGGTGGAGCCGGAGGTGAAGTAGATGTAGGCGAGCTGGTCGGGGCCGACCTCGATCCCGGGGTTCTCGTCGTCGAGCGCCGGGTCCTCGCCGAGGCGACCCTCGGCGTAGCCGGTCTCCGCGAAGAAGCGGTCGACGCCGTCGAGCGACTCGAGCGCACCCTCGAGGGTGCCGGTGCTCTCGGGCTCGGTGATCACGAGTTTGCACTCGGCCCGACGGAGCGTCGTGGCGATCCGGTCGCTGGGGAAGTGGGGCTCGATCGGCAGGTAGGCGCCGCCGGCCTTGAAGATCGCCAGCACGCTGGCCATCCAGTCGAGGTTGCGCTCGGTCACCACGGCCACGACCGTCTCTGCGGTCAGACCACGGTCGAGCAGCGCCCGGGCGAGGCGGTTGGCACGGCGGTTCAGCTCGAGGTAGGTGACCTGTTCATCGCGGTACTCGCCGGCGATGGCGTAGGGGTGGGCGACCACCCGCTGCTCGAACAGCTCGTGGAAGCGGCCTTCGGGCAGCTCTCGACTCGGGCCCGACAGGGCCTTGCGCTGGAAGTCGATCTCCCGGGCCGACACCAGGCTCTGGCCGGAGTGGTCGGCGTCGGGGTCGGCAACGAGCAGCTGGAGAGCGGTGAGGTAGTAGCCGGCGATCCTGGCGGCGTAGTCGGGGTCGACGACGTCGGTGCGGTAGGTGAGCCGGAGGAGGTTCCGTCCGCCGGAGCGGCCGGCGTCGAGGTCGACGCAGAGCACGACGTCGTCGTCGAGCTCGAGTCCCGTCGCCTCGGCCGGGTTCAGCACGACCTCGAAGGCCGCCTCGTCGTGGCCGAGGAGGCGATGCAGGTCGGCCACCGGGAAGTCGCGGTGGCGCTCGAGCTCCGACGTTGCCCGGTGGGCCTCGGCGACCAGGGCTCGCCACGAGTCGGTCTCGGTGCTCAGACGGCAGGGGAGGGCGGTCCCTCCAGCCATCGGCACGAGGCCGGTGGCGATGTCGACCTCGCCGGACAGTGCGGCCAGCACCTTGGCGTGAGCGGCCAGGAGCACCGCCTCGACGGTGACACCGGTGGCCTCGGCCACGCTGCGGACCTCGCAGGCGAGGCTGTCGGGGAGGATGGTCTCCCGCCGGGCGGTGCCGGCGAGGGGCTTGGCGGCCCAGCGCGGGATGCTCGTGAGGCTCCCGGCGGCGAGCACGTTGCGCCAGTAGTCGTGGTTTGCTTCGGTGGCAGCCCGGTCAGGGCCGTGGTGGTTTGCAGCGGTCATCGCGGGATCTCCTGAGCTGGGTTTCCTGCCCACACGGTCTGTGCGGGGATCTCTTGGCCTTTCATGAGAAAGGAGTCGGCCTTCAGCACCGCTTCGGGGCCGATGGTCACGCCGTAGTGCACGAAGGCGCCGACGCCGAGCGTGCAGCCGTCACCGATGGAGGTGCGGTCCGACTTGAAGCCGCCGTCCTCCTGCGAGTGGCACTGGATGGTGCTGCCGATGTTGAGGGTGCAGTGGTCGCCGATGGAGGCGAACGCCTTCTCGGTGATGAACGCACCGTCGTCGAACACCTTCGCCCCGACCTTCACGCCCAGGGCCCGCCAGATCATGGTCTTGAACGGCGTGCCGTTGTAGGCCTGGAGGTAGCGGAAGGCAGGCACCTTCCAGTAGCGCTCGTGGCGCCAGAAGTTGCGGTGGTAGATCGAGCAGCCGTCCGGTTCCAGGGCCTGCAGGCGGTGGAAGGCACGGTCGACGAGGATCCAGTACCCGACGACGAGCGTCGGCGACACCACGCCGAAGACGGCGACCGCCACCGGCCCGACCGATCGGTAGGCGGCGAACACCACTGCGGTCTGCAGGAGGAGCAGGATGCCCAGCAGCCAGCGGACGAACAGGAACATCGCCATCGTCACCAGGTTGTGGCGATCCTTGACCCGGAGCAGCAGCGGCCGGAGAAGCTCCTCGTTGTGGGCGATCTCCAAGGCCCGATCCCGATCGACGGAGCGGGGGATCTCGAAGTTGGGGGATCCGAGGAGGCCGACTCCCTCCCTGGTCCCGCCGGTCAGTGGCACGGCGACCTTGGTGCCGAGGAGGCAGTCGTTGCCGGTCTTCCCCTGGGAGGGGTAGGCGATGTTGTTGCCGAGGAAGTTGTTGCCACCGATCGCGACCGGGGCCAACCGGAACGAGGTGCTGGAGAAGTCGGCGTTGATCGCCGAGAGGCCGTCGGCGATGACCGTCCCCGCTCCGACCTTCGTGAGGAACGGTGACTCGTGCTTGAACTGGGTCCCGAAGTTGGAGCCGGTCTGCTCGACGTCGCCGAGGTCGTACCCGATCCACTGGAGGTACCGGACCACGAAGGAGCTGTCGCCGAACAGGATCGTGAAGAACTGGATGTTGGTCATCCCGGCGATCAGCCGGTGGACGAAGTAGCGAACCCCGAACAGCGGGTAGGTGACACCGGGCTGCACGAAGCGCTTGAGCAGCCGGGGGACGGTGCCCGCCACGAGGAGACCGACCGCGATCGACAGGAGCAGCAACGCAGCGGAGAACAGCGCGGCGAACTGGACGAACGAGAACCAGGCGAACCCCGAGGCCGCGGGGTCGACGAACGCGTTCAGCTCCGGGATCGCCTCGATCACCAGGACGGCGATCGTGATGGCGATGGGGCCGAAGAGGAACAGTCCACTCACCACCTGGTAGGCCCCGTACAGCGCTCGGCGGCGAGTGCTGCCCCCGACCACGTCGGCGGGGCGGTAGTCGAGCTCGGTCGGCTTGGCCGGCGACCCCTGGAAGCGCTGGTTGGTCGGGACGGTCTCGCCGGGTTGGAGCGACGACGAGTGGCCGAGCTGGGCTCCATCCTCCACTGCGGTGTTGATGTCGAGCACCGTCGCCTCGCCGACGAAGACATGCTTGCCCAGGGTGACTCGACCGGGCTCGATCATCCCCGCCCTGGCCTGGTAGCAGTTGATGAGCGAGTCCTTGCGGACGACGGTGTTGTCGCCGATCGTGAGCAGGTCGGTGCAGACCGGGATGCCTCGTGAGAGGAACGTCACCCCCCGACCGACCTTCGCCCCGAGCGCACGCAGGTAGAACGTGAGGAGCGGCGAGCTCGAGCTGGTGTTCGACCGCCCGTTCAGCAGGGCGAACGGACTCGACCGGATCAGCGACTTGACGACCCAGAAGCGGTAGTACCGCAGGCCCCACACCCGGAACGGAACGGGCTTCCAGCGGCCGATCAGCAGCCACTTCGCCACGATGGGCAGGAGGCTGAAGCCCACGAACGATCCGGTGAGCAGCACGACGGCCCGCAGGTAGATGGCGAGGGCATTGGCCCCTCCGGTCAACCACACGAAGCCTCGGATCGCGATCAGCGATCCGATGAGCGCGAACACGGCGAAGAAGAGGAACTGGCCGATCCCGCAGGCGACGTAGGCGGCTGTCCGGGCCGGCACCACGATGTCGCGAGTGGCCGAGCCCGTGTCGGTGTCCCGCTGGACGGGCTCCGGCGGCGCGTCGGCCATGCTGGTGGCAAGGCTCGCAATGGTTGGGTTGGCGTAGATGTCCTTGATGGCGATCGACGGCAGGCTCGGCTGCTTGCGGACCCGGGCACAGAAGCGGGCCATCACCATCGAGTCGGCACCGAGGTCGTCGAAGAAGTTGCCGTCGACCGTGACCTCGTCGACCGGGACGAGCTCGCTGAGCTCCTCCACCAGGATCCGCTCGATCTCGGCCGGCGTGGCGCCGGGCGCCTCGCCAACCGTGGGCTCTGGCGACGCCGGGCCGGGCTGGGGAGCGGCCGGGGTGGGCGTGACCGGCGGGGCCGGCGCAGGTGTGGCCGGCGCAGGGGTCGCCGGAATGGCCGGCATCGGGGGCATCGGTGGCACCGCCCGGGCGGCCGGAGCCGCTGACGGCGCCAGCATCACCTGTGCGGTGGGCGCCGGACCGACCACCACGGGAGACGGTGGCATCGGCGGCACGGCTCGAGAGGCCGTCTTCACCGACGGCGGCGCCCAGTCATGGTTCAGACCTGTGGTTGATGTCGACATTTCCTGTACCCCCTTTGCGCTGTGCGAACAGCCGTTACACATCGACGAAGACTTCGCCGGTCCGGTCGGCGTCACCGACCGGGTCCCAGATCGGATTCGGCTCGGGCCGGGTCGGCAGCGGACCGAGGACCGATCCCCTCGACTGGGCCTGCTCGATCGGGCTCGGCGAAGCCTTGGCGACACCGGTGGCAACGTCCTCGCCGTAGCAGTCGTGGATCCAGCCCGTCTCGTAGACCGTGTCGAGGTAGCGCTCACCGAGATCGGGAGCGATCGTCACCGCCGTCGGGTTGTAGCCGGGATGACGCTCGAGCCACGCCATGGCGCCGCTCACGACGGTTCCGGTCGATCCGCCGAAGATGTAGCCGGCTCGGGCGAGCCGGTGGCACGCACGGATCGTGTCGGACTCCTCGACGTGGACGACGTCGTCGATGTAGGACTCGTCGAGCATCTCGGGACGGACGCTCGTTCCGAGGCCGGGGATCATCCGCCGGCCTGCCGCCGTGCCGAAGGTCGTCGAGCCGACGGCGTCGATGGCCACAACCCTGACCGGGCGGTGCCACTCCTTGAAGAACCGTGCGCAGCCCATGAGGGTGCCGGTGGTGCCGGCGCCGACGAACAGCACGTCGAGCTCCGGGAACGACGAGGCGATCGACGGGGCGGTGGTGCGGTAGTGGGCACGCCAGTTGCCAGGGTTGGCGTACTGGTTGAGCCAGACGTAGCGCTCGTCGAGCACGACGCACGACTCGACGTAGTCGATGCGGGCCTTGAGGAACCCTCCCTCGGGGTGCGGCTCCTCCATCACCTTGACCTCGGCGCCCAGCGCCTTCATCAGCCGCATGGCCGATGGGTTGCAGCGTGCGTCGGTGACGCACACGAAGCGGTAGCCCTTGCTGGCGGCGATCATGCTGAGTGCCACGCCGAGGTTGCCCGACGATGACTCGATCAGGATCGAGTTCGGCTTGAGCAGGCCGTCCCGCTCGGCGGCGGCGACCATCTCCGTCGCCGCCTTGATCTTGATCGATCCTGCGAAGTTGAAGCCCTCGCACTTGAGGAACAGCGAGCGACCGAAGACGGGCTCGAGGTCGACGAAGAGCTCTGCTTCATTGAACTGGTGAGGAGCTGTGATAACTGGCATGACGTTCCCTCTCACGGAAGAGACCTCGGTCCGATTGGCACGGCACCGTCATGCGACGGCTGGTGACCAACCGCTCGCTTCCCCTTCAGCGAGCCCTTTCGACTGGTTACGGGTATGGAGACGTGCACGGTTCACGGTCGATACAAAAACGTTGTGGGGTCCGGACCCCATTGACACCGAGGCCTGATCCACCCGTCCGCGACGGCGTGGTGACGGAGGTGAGCTTCCCAGCACATCGTCGGTATCTGTGCTAGAAGATCCCTGGTGGGAGGGGGAGTTGGTGCCCGATACTTGACTCTGTCCAGAATCTGCACAAGGCTGAAGTCCGTGCCCGTCGACCCTGCCACGCAACTTCGCGAACACGGCGTCCAGGTGACAGCGCAGCGCCTCGCTGTGCTGCGGGCGGTGTCGGCCAATCCCCACAGCACCGCGAATCATGTCGCCGAGACCGTTCGGCAGGAGATCGGTGCGATCTCCCGCCAAGCGGTCTACGACACGCTCACGGTGCTGGTGGACAACGAGATCATCCGTCGCATCCAGCCAGCCGGGTCATCGGCCCGGTACGAGGACCGAGTCGGTGACAACCATCACCATCTCGTCTGCCGAGGTTGCACGCGGCTGGTCGATGTCGATTGTGCGATCGGTTTCACCCCCTGCCTGACACCATCGGAAGACTGGCAGTTCGACGTGCACGAAGCGGAGGTCATCTACTGGGGTATCTGCCCCGACTGTCAGGCCTCCCCCTGAGTTGCCACAAGAGCTCGTACAACCGAGTTCAACTGCACGGGCTGCGCCCCACCGGGTCGGTCCGACGATTCCGTAGATCCACAGAAAACCACCGACCCGTCCGCAACGGACACCAGGAGATGCGATGACCGACAGCCCGACCCAGACGCCAGAGTGGGGTGCCCTCACCTCGAACGAGGCGCAGTCCAACGCCGACTGGTGGCCCAACCAGTTGAACCTGCGGATCCTTCACCAGAAGCATCCGGACTCGAGTCCTCTCGGTGCCGACTTCGACTACGCCGAGGCCGTCGCCGGGATCGACTTCGACGAGCTGAACCGAGATATCGACGCCATCATGACCGACTCCAAGGACTGGTGGCCGGCCGACTGGGGTCACTACGGCGGTTTCTTCATCCGCATGACCTGGCACGCCGCGGGGACCTACCGCGTCAACGATGGCCGCGGCGGCGGTGGCACCGGCGCGCAGCGCTTCGCCCCGCTCAACTCGTGGCCCGACAACGGCAACCTCGACAAGGCTCGCCGCCTGCTCCTGCCGATCAAGCAGAAGTACGGCAAGGCCATCTCCTGGGCCGATCTGCTGGTTCTCGCCGGCAACCGGGCGCTCGAGACGATGGGCTTCAAGACCTTCGGTTTCGCCTTCGGTCGGGCCGACATCTGGGCTCCCGAGGACGACATCTACTGGGGCCCCGAGGCCGAGTGGCTCGGCGACCAGCGCTATTCCGGCGACCGGGAGCTGGCAAATCCGCTGGCGGCGGTGCAGATGGGGCTGATCTACGTCAACCCCGAGGGTCCCAACGGTGTGCCCGACGCCTTGGCCTCGGCGCAGGACATCCGCGAGACGTTCGCCAGGATGGCGATGAACGACGAGGAGACGGTGGCCCTCACGGTCGGCGGTCACACCTTCGGCAAGATGCACGGCAACGGTCCTGCGGACGCGGTCGGCGCCGAGCCCGAGGGAGCAGGCCTGAGCGAGCAGGGCTTCGGCTGGACGAACAGCCACGAGACCGGCCTCGGCCAGTTCACGATCACCTCCGGTCTGGAGGGCGCCTGGACGCCGACCCCCACCCAGTGGGACAACAAGTACCTCGAGACCCTCTTCTCGCACGAGTGGGAGGTCGTCGAGTCGCCGGCGGGGGCCAAGCAGTGGCAGCCCCGGGAGGTGAAGGACGGCTTCATGGTGCCGCCGCTCGAGGAGGGTGGTCCCGAGACGAAGCCGACCATGTCGACCGCCGACATGGCGATGGTCACCGATCCGGCCTACCTGGAGATCTCCAAGCGCTACTACGAGAATCCCGATCAGTTGGCTGACGCGTTCGCACGCGCCTGGTTCAAGCTGCTCCACCGTGACATGGGCCCGAAGGTTCGCTACGTCGGCCCGCAGGCGCCCGACGAGGACCTGATCTGGCAGGACAACGTGCCGGCCCACGAGGGCGCGATGATCGGCGACGCCGAGATCGCCGAGCTGAAGTCGACCATCCTCGACTCCGGTCTGACCACCGAGCAGTTGGTCAAGACAGCCTGGGCCTCGGCTTCGACCTACCGGCAGACCGACTTCCGGGGCGGCGCCAACGGCGCCCGGATCCGGCTCGCTCCCCAGGCCGACTGGGACGTGAACGTCCAGGCCGGCGTGGGTGCGGTGATCGCCAAGCTGGAGGAGATCCAGGGTGCGTTCAACGACAAGGGCGGCGCCCAGGTGTCGCTGGCCGACCTGATCGTCCTCGGTGGCTCCGCTGCGGTCGAAGCGGCGGCCAAGGCCGCTGGTCACGAGGTCAGCGTGCCGTTCACGCCCGGCCGGACCGACGCCGACCAGGACAGCACCGAGGTCGACTCGTTCGCCTATCTCGAGCCGATCGCGGACGGGTTCCGCAACTACGTCGCCAAGCAGGGCGCCGTCCCGACCGAGCACATGCTCATCGACAAGGCGTTCATGCTCAACCTGTCGGCGCCGGAGATGGCCGCCCTCGTCGGCGGTCTGCGGGTCCTCGGCAACAACACCGGGTCCGAGGGCCACGGTGTCTTCACCGACCGCCCCGGTCAGCTGACCACGGACTTCTTCACCAACCTGCTCGACATGGGCACCCGGTGGAGCGCGGTCGGTGAGGCCGAGGACGTCTTCGAGGGCCGCGACCGTGCCAGCGGCGACGTCAAGTGGACCGGTACCCGGGTCGACCTCGTGTTCGGCTCGAACAGCCAGCTCCGGGCGATCGCCGAGGAGTACGCCGCTGCCGGTGGCGACGCGCTGTTCCTCGATCAGTTCGTGTCGGGCTGGGTGAAGGTCATGGAGAACGACCGCTTCGACCTGTAGTCATCCCTGAACCACACAGCGTCGACGGAGCTACCCGCCACGGCGGGTAGCTCCGTCGTTCTGGCCCGAGCTAGGTGAAGAGCGGCGCCTTCGCCTTGGCGTAGGTGAGCTTGTGGGTGATCCTGCCGGCTTCGTCGAAGGTCATCGCATCGAGCCCACGCCACGACGTCGGCTGGCCCTTCACTTCCAACGTGCAGGTCCAGGAGGCCATGACTTTCCGGGCCTCGGCGTCGACGATGAGATCCTCGTCGAGGAACTTCATCTCGCCGAACGCGCCCGAGAACTGAGGGGCGAACGCAGCTCGCACCGCGTCGAGGCCCTTGTTCGCGGTGCCGTTGAACTCCTCGTAGACGCCGTCGTCGGCGAAGAAGCTCATCGTCTTGTCGAGGTCGTTGTCGTTGAACGCGCCGAGGAAGTCGGCGGTGATGGTCGCGAGCTCGTCTCTGGTCAAACCTGCCATGGCCCGACCCTACTTCCCGACCGATGATCGACGCCCGTCCCACCGCTACCGCGCACACTGGTGTCAGACACCGGTGTGCGCGGGACCGGTGTGCGGGTGGTCGGCGAGCCTCCGGGGCCTGGTCAGTCGGTGGGTCGGGGTAGCCCGATCGCGTCGTAGGAATCCTGACCGGCGTCGTAGCGGGCCTGGACCTCGCTCATCAGGGCGATCGCGTCGTCCCGCCGGGCCACGCTGAAGAAGATCTGCGACTCGTTGCGTCCGGCGGCGTCGAGCGGGAGATCGCGGCCCTCGTAGAAGCTCCGCTTGCACGCTTCGAGCGACCAGGCCGGCCACGCCGCGATGTGCATGGCCCACTCGATCGCCGTGCGCCGCAGCTCGTCGTCGGGAACGATCTTGTTGATGGCACCGAGCTGATGGGCCTCGCCGGCGGTGATCGGTCGGCCGTCGAGGATCATCTCCAGGCACTTCGTCGGTCCGATCAGGCGAGCGAGTCGGGTGGTGCCGCCAGCCCCGGGGATGATGCCGAGACCGACCTCCGGCTGGCCGTAGGTCGCCGACTCACCGGCGATCCGCAGATCGCAGGCCCACGACAGCTCAGCTCCGCCGCCCCACGCCTGACCGTTGTTGGCCGCGATCGAGATCATCGGCGTGTCGGCGATCGTGTCGAAGATCCTGGGTGCCGGCGGGGGAGTGCGGTGGCCATTGGCGGCGACGGCGGCCTGCCGGTCGACGATGAACTGGAGCGACCAGTGGGCGATGAAGTAGCCCGGGGTGTCGGAGGCGAGCACGAACACGCGGCAACCGGCGTCGCCGACCTCCCCGATGGCGGCGAGGAGCTGCTCGGCCAGCTCGCCGGAACCGAAGTTCATCGGTGGGTCGGCGAACGCGATCAACCCGACACCATCGGCTGGGTAGGTGACGTCGACGGTCAGGGACATGACACACTCCTCGCGTCAGGAACGGGCACCGACGATGGCATGGCACCCGACGACGCGCCACTCTCGTCGGTTCGTGAAGGGGAAGCGAACCGGTCCGGTGTGGAATGGTGGTGCCCATGCTGAGTCCCCACCGTGTGATCGACCTCACCGGCGAGCGGGGGGCGTTCGCCGGGTTCATGCTCGCCCACTTCGGCGCCGATGTGGTGCTCGTCGAGCCCGAGGGCGGCCGACCCCGCACGTCGACATTCGATGCCTACAACCGGGGCAAGCGGTCGATCGTGGTCACCGGATCGGCGCAGGTCACGGAGCTGGCGGCCACCGCCGACGTGGTGATCGACGACCGATCGCTGCCCTTCGACGTCGACCTCGAGGCCTTGCGGGCCGACAACCCGGCCCTGGTCACCGTGGCGGTCACACCGTTCGGGTCGGACGGGCCCAAGGCCGACTGGCTCGCCACCGACCTCACGATGGTCGCCGCCAGCGGTCAGATGATCGTGACCGGCGATGACGACCGGCCGCCCGTGCGGGTCTCGGTGCCCCAATCGTGGTGTCACGCCGGGGCGCAGGCCGCGGTGGGAGCGATGGTGGCGCTCGAGGACCGGGCCCACACGGGACTCGGCCAGCACGTCGACGTGTCCGCCCAGCAGGCGACCGCCGAATCTGCCGTCCCGGCGATACTCCACGCCCCGGCTGGCCTGTCGCCTCTCCGGCGCCTCGCCGGCGGCTCGTGGTTCGGCGAGGCCCCGATGCGCTGGGTCCACGAGTGCGCCGACGGCTACACGATCGTGACGGTCTCGTTCGGCGAGATGATCGGCCCGATGGTGTCGCGCTTCGTCTCGTGGATGTACGACGAGGGCTTCTGCGACGAGGCCACCCGTGACAAGGACTTCATCGATCTCGGTCTGCGGATCGTCCAGGGGATCGAGCCGATCAGCGAGATCGAGCGGATCACCGACCTGATCGCCGAGTTCACCCTGACGAAGACCAAGACCGAGTTGCTCGAGCGCGGACTGGCCGATGGCCTGCTGATCGCCCCCGTCACCAACATCGACGACGTGCTCGGCAGCCCCCAGCTCGCAGCGAGGGAGTACTGGGAGCACGTGAACGGGGAACGTCATCCCGGTTCGATGGTGAAGGCGTCGGCGTCACCGCTGGTGCCGCTCGCCCCTGCGCCACAGGCCGACCAGCACCGCGACGAGCTTCGAGCCGAGCAAAGGCCGCCGCCTCCCGTTGTCACGTCCGATCCGGTCGATCGGCGGCCCCTCGAGGGGGTGAAGATCTGCGACCTCGCGTGGGTGGCGGCGGCCCCGCTCACCACCAAGATCCTCGCCCACTGGGGAGCGACGGTGGTCCGGGTGGAGTCGGTCAACCGGCCGTGCCTGCTCCGCCAGGCGCTCGGTCACCGCGACGACGTTCCCGACCAGGAGAACGCCATCACGTGGCACGCGGTGAACGCCAACAAGCTCGGCATCGCGCTCGATCTGTCCAAGCCGGAGGCCCGTGAGGTGGTCCGGGACCTCGTGGGGTGGGCCGACATCGTGCTCGAGTCGTTCACCCCGGGAACGATGGACAAGTGGGATCTGGGCTACGACGAGCTGCGCCGGATCAACCCCGACATCATCATGGCGTCGAGCTGCGTGATGGGTCAGAGCGGTCCGTATCGGGACTTCGCCGGGTTCGGGAACATGTCGGCGTCGGTCGCCGGGTTCTTCGACGTCACCGGTTGGCCGGATCGGCCCCCGGCCGGTCCCTACCTCGCCTACACCGACTACACCTCGCCCCGGTTCACCGCCGCTGCGCTGCTGGCCGCCCTCGACCACCGCCGCCGAACCGGGGAGGGCCAGCACCTCGACTTCTCCCAGATGGAGGCGGCCACCCACTTCCTCACACCGGCCCTCCTCGACTTGCAACGGGGCCAGCCGATGCGGAGCAGGATCGGCAACGCCGACCTCGCGATGACGCCGCATGGGGTGTTCCCGACCCACGGGGACGACGCCTGGATAGCAATCGCCTGCGAGAACGACGAGCAGTGGCGGTCGCTCTGCCACGAGATGCGAAACGACGAGCTGGCCGACCTCGGCCTCGACGAGCGACGGGACCGGGAGGCCGAGATCGCCGACCTGATCGCGGCATGGACCGCCCCCCAGATCGCAGCCGGCCTCCAGCTTCGGCTACAGGCCCATGGAATCCCAGCCCATCACGTGCAGGACTCGGGCGACTGCTTCACCGACCCGCAACTCGTCCACCGAGGGCATTTCCAATGGGCGCCGCACCCCGTGGCCCGATCGGTCCCCGTCGACGCGATGCCCTACACGTTGTCGCGCTCCAGCGGGGGATTCGACTGGGCCGGTCCCACCTACGGCCAGCACACGATGGACGTGCTCGAAGGGATCCTCGGCTACGACGGTGAACGCATCGCCGAGCTCGCCATCGCCGAAGCGCTCGAGTAGAGCCACCCCGAAGCGGCGACCGGGCCTGCACACCAGCTGGCTATCGATCCTCGGCGGTCAACTCGTCGGCGAGCACCGCGGCGACCGACTCGATGTCGGCCCGCTCGATGTCAGCCGAGGGGACCCGCCGGCGAAAGGCGACGTAGTAGGCAGTTGCGTTGGGCAGGGTGAGCCGACGTCCGGCGCGCGCCGAGGCCCGCAGCGCGCTGATGATCCGGGCCGCCCGGCCCCACTCCTCGTCGACGCACGCCTGGCCGAGCGGAACGACGAGCAGATCAGGCCAGTCGTCGGCGACCCCGCCCGCGGCCTCCAGTCGCTCGACGGCGGTGGCCAACGGTCGATCGCGATGCTCACCGAGCTGACCGGCGAAGACCGCATCGTCGATCGAATCGCTCCAGCTCAACGAGAGGCCGGCGGTGTGGTGGAACTCGACCAACTGCCGATACGCGTCAGCGCTGGCCGCCCAGGCGCCGGTCATCGCCTCCAGCGTGAGGCGATGGGCCAGAACCGCCTGATGGTCGAATCCGGTACGGGAAGCGAGTGGCGCCGCCTGCTCGAGGAGCGATCGGCTCTCGTCGTAGCGTTGCCGGCCGAACGCATGAACGCCGGCCAGCATCGTCAGACCGATGGCCATCAGGCGCTCCTCGCCGGCTCGTTCCGCAGCCTCGATGCTCGCCGTGAGGAGTTGCTCGGCCCGGTCCGGGTCGACGGCACCGAGTGGACTGCCGGCGAGCAGCAGGCCGACCGATCGGAGCACACTGTCGTCCAGGTCGCTCGCCAGGCCGACCACGGCCTGCGCCGGTCCCGATCGGCCGACGATGCCACGCCAACCGATCGTGGCGTCGATGTGGGCGATCAGGAGCTCGCACCGTGCCCGCGGCGGGAGCTGGGCGGACAGGAGCTCTTCCACTGCGCTTCGAATGCCCGGTGGCGTCGGCTGGCCCCGCCAGGCGGTGGCCGGCATCGTCAGCAGCGTGGCGGCCTCGGCGAGGCGACCGGCACCCCGCAACCAGTCGAGCACGGCGCCGATGTTGCCGGCTTCGGCCGCCCAGCGAACGCCGATCTCCGGCTCCAGGTAGCGGTCGATGAAGGACACGGCGGCCGCTGCGTCGCAGAAGTGGCGGGCGTGCCGCTCCCTCGCTCGGTCGGTACCGTCCGTGCTCGTCAGGCGCTCGCCCGCGTAGAGCCGAACGGTCTCCAACATCCGGTAGCGGGTTCCACCTCCGTTCGAGCCGGTGGACGTCGGATCGGCCTGCTCGGCCACGACCAGCGACTTCGCTTCGAGCGATCGAAGTTGGAGCGCCATGCTCGTCGCCGACCCGTTGGGCCTGCCGTCGGCCGGGTTCCCGGTCGCGTCGGGAGCAGCCACGCCGGTCGCATCGTCGAGCGTCCACCCGTCGACGAACACCGAGAGCAGCGCTGCTGTCGCCCGCTCCCGTTCGGTCAGCAGCTCCCACGACCACGCCATCGTCGCCTGGAGCGTCTGGTGCTGCGACAACCGGCCGGGCCGGGATCGAACGAGGATCTCGAACCTCTCGTCGAGGCGGCCCGCGAGCTCGTCGGGCGTGAGGTACGCGAGCTGGGCCGCGGCGAGCTCGAGCGCGAGCGGTATGCCGTCGAGCCGGGCCGAGATCTCCAGCAGGGTGGCGAGCGAGGGGGGATCGCTTCCCAGTTCGGGGTGAGCGTGGCCGGCCCGGTGCAGCAGGAGCTGCACGCCGGGGCTCGCAGGCGTGTCGGTGGTGAGCGGCTCCACCGCGACCCGTCGTTCCCCGTCGATGTCGAGCGCCTCCCGCGACGTGGCGAGCAGCCGGCCGTTGGCCCCGGCCATCATGGCGTCGACGGCGAGGCCCGCCACCTGGTCGATCACCTGCTCGCAGTTGTCGAGCACGAGGAGCAACCGGCGTGAGCCGATGAAGTTGGCGATGGTGGCCTGGTCGGTTGCTCCCACCGTGAGGCCCAACGAATCGGCGACGGCCCGATCGATCTGGTCATCTCGCCCGACGTGGGCGAGCGGAGCGAAGAAGACGCCGTCGGGGAAGCTCGATGTGACCTTTGCGGCCACCGCCAGTGCGAGGCGGGTCTTGCCGGCGCCGCCGAGCCCGGTCAGCGTCACCAGTCGATGCCGGTCCAGGAGATCGATCACCGAGGCGATGTGGTCGTCCCGACCGAACAGGCGGGTCGGCGGGACGGGAAGGTGGCCACCAGCAGCGCGGGTGTCGCGCCGATCGGGCATCGGTGCGGAGGCCGGAGGGACGGCTGCCGACGGGACGGCGGGCTCGTGGTGGAGATCGTGGTTCAGGATGCGCGCCTCCAACTCCTGGAGGCGGGGTCCCGGCTCCACACCGAGCTGGTCGATGAGTACGGCCCGGGCCCGTTGGTAGGCGGCGAGCGCATCGGCCTGGCGACCGAGGCGGTAGAGGCCGATCATCAACAGCGCCCACAACCCCTCCCGGAACGGGTGGTCGGCGGTCAGCTCGGTCAACTCGGCGACCGCTCGACCGGTATCGCGCTCCACCACATCTGCGAGGTTCGTCTCGACGGCGCCGAGCCACCGCTCCACGAGGCCGTCCGTCGTCGCCTGGAAGCCCTCCCCGTCGAGGCCGGCCAGCGGTTGCCCGGTCCAGATGGCGAGCGCGGCCTCGATCTCGCCCTCGTCGAGCAGGGCCTGGAACCGGAGCGCGTCGACTGCGTCCGGATCGACGTCGAGCAGATAGGAGGCACCGGCCCGCCTGATCGCGTGCTGTCCGACGGCCTTGCGGAGCCGGGTCACATAGGACTGCAGCGTCTTCTCGGCCGTCCGGGGCGGTTCCGATCCCCACACCAGCGCCGTCAACCGCGAAACCGGGACTGCGGCGCCGGCCGACAACGCGAGCGCCGCCAGAACGGCCTGGCACTTCGCCGGTCCGACGTCCAGTGCGTGTCCGTCGTCGGAGACCGCGCTGACGCCACCGAGAAGTCGAATGTGCACGAGTCGTTCCCTTCGCCCGCGACTGTAGCGGTCTCAACCGACACACAACCGACGCTCAACCGGGCCCGCTCACGCTGCCGGAATGGACATTCGTACACGGGGCTCCGACCTCGCGAGCCCCCGACCTCAGAACCCGAGCCGACCCGGTTCGCTCGCACGCCTCAGCGGGTGGTGCTTCGATCATCGACGCGCCACCCTCGGCGTGTGGGCGGCGGTCCTCGCCGTCATCTTCATCGCCGCTGGAGCGCTCGGACCCGCGTTCAGCGTCTCGTCCGGTGTACCCGGCTCCGAGAGCGCTGACGGGTTCGCTGTTCTCGAGGAGCACTTCCCGGAGCTGGGCGCGAGCGGCCAGTCGGGCACCATCGTCTTCCGGGCTGAGCAGGGGGTCGACGACCCGGAGGTCGTCGACGCCATGCAGACGCTGTTCGCAGCTGTCGAGACCGGCTTCCCCGACGAGAACGGCCTGTCGGAGCACGCCCCGGCCACGGTCATCTCGCCCTATGGCGAGCAGGGCGTGGGCCAGATCGCCCGCACCGGCGAACTGGCCGGTCGGGTCGCCTTCGCCCAGGTCAACCTCGGGCCCGACGTGACCGACACCGAGTCCGGCGCGCTGGGGTCCGCCATCGCGGAGCGGGCACCGGAGGTCGAAGGCCTCGAGGTCTATCCCGGCGGGATCTACCTCGCCGAGTTCGAGCCGCCGGAGAGCGAGCTGATCGGGCTCGCCTTCGCCGTCATCGTGCTCGTGCTGGCGTTCGGATCGGTCCTGGCCATGGGGTTGCCGATCGCCGTGGCGCTCGGTGGCGTCGGCGCCGGGATCGGCACGATCACGCTCGTCAGCAACGTCACAGACGTTCCCGACTTCACCCCGCTGCTCGCGATGATGATCGGACTCGGCGTCGGTATCGACTACGCGCTCTTCATCGTCACCCGCTATCGGGAGAACCTCCACGAAGGCCTCAGCCCGAGGGAAGCGACGATCGCGGCCAGCAGCACGGCTGGACGGGCGGTCATCTTCGCCGGGGTCACCGTGGTCATCTCGATGCTCGGTCTCATGCTCGTCGGCCTCGGTTGGCTCGCCGGCATGGGGATCGGCGTGTCGGCCACGGTCCTGGCCACCATGATCACCTCGATCACGCTGCTCCCGGCACTCCTGGGCTTCGCAGCCGAGCGGGTGGAGGTGACGCGGTGGCGCGGCCTGATCATGGCCGGTTGGGTGGCGATGGCGCTGTTCGGCCTGGGTATCGGCGTCGCTCCGATCGCAGTCGTGGGCGTCGGTCTGGCTGCGCTCACCCTGGCGGCCAGCTTCGTCGTCCCATCGCTGCGCCGAACGGTACCTGCCCGTCGACCGGTGCCCCGGACCGAGACCGTCGCCTACCGGTGGAGTCGCAGGATCCAGCGGCGACCGTTGCTCTGGCTCTCGGTGGGCACGGTGACGCTGGTCGTACTGGCCGCCCCGCTGCTCAGTCTCCGCCTGGGCTTCTCCGACGAGGGCAACTATCCCGAGGACACCTACACCCGCCAGGCCTACGACCTCCTGGCCCAGGGGTTCGGGCCCGGCTTCAACGGCCCGTTCGTGGTGACCGTGGTGACCGGTCCCGGCGACTCGGACGGCGACGTGATGGCCCTCGCCAGCGCGCTGGCGTCGACCCCGGGGGTCGCCGGTGTGACCCCACCGATCCCGGACGATGTCGACCAGCCCGCGGCCTACCTGTTGAGCGTGGTGCCCGCATCGGCCCCGCAGGACGAGGCGAGCACCGAGCTCGTCGGCGACCTCCGGGACCAGGTCATCCCCGCCGCGGTCGCCGGCACCGCACTCGATGTGGAGGTCACCGGGCTCACCGCCACCAACGTCGACATCACCGAGTTCCTGTCCGAGCGGATGTTCGTGTTCTTCGCTGCAGTGCTGGCGGTCTCCTGCGTGCTGTTGCTGCTGGTGTTCCGGTCGTTGCTGGTCCCGCTGAAGGCGGTGGTCATGAACGTCCTGTCGATCGCTGCCGCCTACGGCGTGGTGGTCGCCGTGTTCCAGTGGGGTTGGGCGGGGAGCCTGCTCGGCATCGAGGGGACGCCGATCAATCCGTTCATGCCGATGATGCTGTTCGCCATCGTGTTCGGCCTCTCGATGGACTACGAGGTGTTCCTCCTGTCGCGGGTCAGGGAGGAGTTCGTGAGGTCGGGCGATTCCGCTGCGGCGGTCGCCAACGGGCTCGCCTCCACCGCCCGAGTCATCACCGCTGCCGCCGCGATCATGGTCGTCGTCTTCGGGAGCTTCATGTTCGAGGACTTCCAGGAGGTCAAGCTCTTCGGCCTCGGCCTGGCGGTTGCGGTCCTTCTCGACGCGACGCTCGTCCGCATGCTGCTCGTGCCGACGACGATGGAGCTGCTCGGCGACCGGAACTGGTGGCTGCCGGGATGGCTCGACCGTGTCCTGCCCCGGCTCGATGTCGAGGGCACCACCGGTGCGCCAGCACCAACCGGAGTGTTGTCAGCTCCTGGCCTCGACGAGGCGCCAGTCGCCGGAGCCGGGGGCGTACCGGTCGCGGAAGTCGGGGTCGTAGCTGCCGGCGAGCCCGCGGACCTGGTCGGTTGAGGAACGGTAGGCGTCGATGATGGCGTCCTCCGCTTCGTAGTCGAACGGGTCCTGAAGTCGCATCTCGGTCGTGCTGCCCCGCTCGATCGGATGGTCGCGGAGGTGACGAGCGGTCGCCGCCAGGGCGTCGGTGGCGGGCACGACGTCGCGGTAGCCGAGGTCGTCCATCATCGCGTCCACCCCGGTGAACTGGTGCAGGGTGGTCTCGGCCCCGAGGAACGGCCGGGCCGGCGTGGCCAGCTCCGCTGGGAGGCTCACCAGCTCGACCTCGGCGCCGAGGGCGTCGGCGACGACCTCGATGGTCTGGGCCGCGGTGAGCACGTGCTCGTCGCCGATGTTGTAGGCCTTGCCGGCCGCCGCGTCGGGGTGATCGACGGCGAGGGTCAGCGCATGGCTGGCGTTCGGCCCGTAGGCCGCCGTGCGAAGCGTGAGGCCACCATCGGCCACGATGATCCGCCGGCGCCCATCGATGATCCGGCGCACGACCAGCCACTCCCGTGGATTGATCTGACCCGGTCCGTAGATCAGCGGGTAGCGGAACAGGGTGGCGTCGGGATGATGGGCGAACACCACGTCTTCAGTGGCCACGATCTTGGCCACCTTGTCGTTCTCGTCGTCGACCGCCCGCTCCGCGGTCTCCCGGACCGGGACCAGGAGCCCCTTGGGCCTGTTCAGCTCCGGCCGGGCGAACCCCCGGTACGCCGGTACCCCGCCGACGGCCACGAACCGGCCGGTGCGGCCGACGAAGAACGGGGCGAGATCCCGCAACCGACCGTACATCGCATACACCACGTCGAAGGTCCGGCCGTCGAGCGCGGCGTCGACCTCGTCGATCCGGAACGGGTTGGTGTGGATGTGCTCGACGGTCGGTGGGATCGTGTCGACCTCGTGCCGGCCGGTGTGGAGGATCGTCGTCTCGTATCCCCGCTCGATCAGTCCATTGACGACACCCGGACCGGTTGGCCCTGTCCCGCCGATCACCAACGCCGTCGTTGTCATGGGTCCTTCCTCGGGCCTGTGCTCAGGAGGTGAGCTGGGGCACCGCCGCTTCGGCCCAGGTTCCCACGACGCCGTCCAGGTCGTCGATCTGGTCCTCCAGCACGTAGAGGCCGCGGCTGGGAACCGACGCGCCGAGCTCCACCAGGAGCGGCCGGAGGTGCACCTCCGGGGCGAGCGCATGGGCCGGGGCGGCGCCGACCATGACCGGAACCGCCCGGCACCCGGCGAGGCCGTCGTTGCCGTAGTTGTCGAGGAACGCCTTGAGAAGGCCCGTGTAGGTGGCCTTGTAGGTGGGGCACGCGGTCACGATCACGTCGGCGTTGGCGACCCGTGCCGTGAGGGCGGCCACATCGTCGTTTCCCCACTCGAACAGGACCCCGGCGACATCGGCCAGTTCGATGGTCTCCACCTCGCCACCAGCCGGGGAGCCAGCGGCGACGGCGGCCGCAACGGCCTGCCCCACCTTCGTGGTGCGGCCACCGGGGTTCGGGTTGCCGATGACGACGGCGATGTCGAGTGGTTCCTGTTCGGTCATGGCGAGGATGCTACGCGCTCGTCGGGTCGGGACCCCCGATCATCCGCACGGATAGCGACGTTCCGGCTTGAGTCGAACATATGTTCGATCTATCGTTCGAGGGCATGGTGAACGGAACCGATCTCATGAACGTCCTCGAGGTGGAGCAGCTACGACGGTCGGTGGCGATGCTCCCACCGGGCGCGGATGCCTTCGACCGCGAGAATGCGCTCGCCGTCCTGAGCGCGCTGATAGCGGTGCTCAAGGCGGACGACGCCAACCGCTGGGGGCCGGAGACGTGAGCTGAGCGTGGCGGTGTGGTGCCGCCTCGGCCCCGGCCTCAGCCGGCGGCGGTGACGGCGCGGGCGATCTCGCCCCAGCGGCCGAGCGTCGACGGGTCCCGCTGGATGCCCTCCTGGGTGAGGTACGTGACCACCCGGGCCGCGGTGCCGCCGTACCGGGCGACGAGCGCGTCGGCCATGTCGTCCCAGTTGGCGACGACGGCGAAGTGATCGAGCATCTCCTCGGTGATGAGGTCGGCCATGCCCGGTATGTCGCCGGCCTTGAGCTTGTCGTTCAGCTTCGACGATGTGCCCTCGAAGCCGAGGTCGTCGAACTGGAAGCCGTAGTTCTTGGTCGAGCCGTAGAACGCGATCTGGCTCCGGGTTCGCTGGAGCAACGAGGCCCGCTCCTCGGGGGTGTCGCCCGGCACGGCGAACACCGGCACGATCAGATCGATCTCCTTCGTGTCCCGACCGGCCTTGCCGGCCCCCGCTGCGACCTGGGGGAGCAGCCGGCTCTCGATGTAGTGCATCGAGTGGAACGGGTGGACGTGGATCCCGTCGGCCACCTCACCGGCCGCGGCGACCATGTACGGGCCGACGGCGGAGATGTCGACCTTGATGTCGCCGAAGGCGTGCTTGGGCGGCGCCCACTGCCCGGGCAGGAGGCTCAGCTGGTAGTAGGGCCCGTCGTGGTTGAGCTTCTCCTCGCCCCGGAAGGCCCGGAGGCAGGCCTTGACCGCCGCCACGTAGTCCTTCATCCGCGGCCCGGGCGGGTCGAACTCGGCGCCGTAGCGCCGCTCGACGTGGGCCCGCACCTGACTGCCGAGCCCGAGGCGGAACCGGCCCTCGGTGTTCTGCGCCAGCTCCCAGGCGATCGCGGCCGAGACCATCGGGCTGCGGGGGAACGCGACGGCGATCCCCGTGGTGTACATCAGCGTCGGTGCCGCGATGGCGGCGGCGGCGATCCCCATCCACGGCGTCTGGCTGGTCTCGGTGAAGAGCATCCCGCTGAAGCCGTTGGCTTCGAGGTCCTTGGCCAGCTTGGCCGTGTCGGCCCACGTCGAGGCACCTGTCATCAGATCGAAGTCCATCGCTCGCTGCTTCCTCGCTCGCTCTCGCGGTGTCGGTGTCGGTGTCGGTTCGGGACCCGGCCGAGGGCCGGGGTGCGACCATCTTGGTTGGCCCCGGCCGCGACGACAATCGGGCGGTGGGTCATCGGGCCGGGTGGGGTCGGGATTCGGCGGCGGGGAGGACATCCTGGACCCATGGCCGACAACGAACGGGTCGACGCCCCCTCGACCCGGAGGATCAACGCCGCCGCCAAGTTGCTCGCCGGCCATCCCGACGACGTGGTGCGGGTGTTGAACCGCCTGGCCGGCGACGAGTTGTCGAACGTGGCCGAGGTGGTCCGCCAGATCCAGCGGGAGCGGGCGGTGGCCCGCGGCGATCTCGACGAGATCATCCTCGCCGCGTTCGACTCGGGCTTCGGTCGGGACGGACTGGGACTGCTCCCGTGGGTCGAGGGCGACGTGATCGTGTGCCCCGGCGGGCTGATCGCGAAATCGAGGACGTCGCACCGGTGCCGGTTCGTGTCGGTCGACGACACGTGGATCTGGGAGTCGCCGGAGCTGATCCGGGAGGACAAGCGCGCCACCCCGGGGGCCGACGACGGCTTCCGGGCGGTCGGCGTGCTGCCGGCCCTCGACGGACTCGAGCTCGACGTCGTCACCGGCAAGGCCCGCCAGGGGCAGCACTCGGTCGACCGGGTCGTCTCGTACGAGGTCCGGCGGGGCCAGCTCGTCGAGGTCTCCCAGCGGACGGTGGCGCCGGCGGGGATGCAGTAGGCGGACCGCCGGTCCGATCAGCGGTCGTGGTCGACCAGCGTCGCTTCGAAGACGGTGAGGGCCCGTCCGGTCAGCTCGACCCGATCGTCGACGAGTCGGACGCCGAGGCGACCGCCCCGAGCCGAGACCTGGTGGGCCCTGAGGTTCGTCTTCCCGAGCCGCTCGGCCCACCACGGTCCACTGATGCAGTGGGCCGACCCGGTGACCGGGTCCTCGGCGATGCCCACCCGGGGCGCGAACACCCGGGAGACGAAGTCGGCGTCGCCGCCGTCGATGTCGCCGGCGGCGGTCACCAGCACCGCCCGGGTGTCGATCCTGGCCAGCGCGGTGAAGTCGGGTTCGAGGCCGGCCACGATCGCCGGCGACGCCACCTCCACCAGGAGGTCGAACGAGTGGGCCTGAGCCACGATCTCGGCGTCGAGGGCCTCGGCCAGCCCGTCGATCGGGCCGCAGGGCTCGGCGGGGGATGCCGGAAAGTCCATCACGATCCCCTCACCGGACCGGCGGCAGGTGAGCACACCGCTGCGGGTGTGGAACCGGATGGTGTCACCGTCGATGAGGTCGCGGGTGAACAGCACGTGGGCCGTGGCCAGGGTCGCGTGGCCGCACAGCTCGACCTCCGCCTTCGGGGTGAACCAGCGGAGGTCCCAGTCGCCGTCGTCCCGTCGACTCGGGTAGGCGGTCTCCGACAGGTTCATCTCGAGCGCGAGCCGCTGGAGGAAGTCGTCGTCGGCGGGCTTGGTGAGCAGGGCGACCGCGGCCGGATTGCCGGCGAAGAGCTCGTCGGCGAAGGCGTCGACCTGGATGATCTCTGTTGTCACTGTGTCTCCCTGGGGATGATGGTGGCGCAACGTGGCGAGACCAGCCGGCCCGGCAGGATCAGCCGGCGGGGTCGAGCCTTCGAGGCCACGGGAACAGGCGCAGGCCGAGGAGGAACGACACGATCCCGACCAGCGCCACGATCTGCTCACTCTCCTGTGACAGGTCGTTCAGTGGTTCGCCGGTCTGCCAGGCCAGGACGACCCTGGCGATGATGGCCATCATCACCATCGCCAGGAAGCCGCGGAGCAGTGCCCGTATCACGTTCGACGACCGTCGGCGTCGACGGCGCCAGCGGCGGCGACGCTCCCAGCGGCGGGCCTGGCGACGTTGGCGCCTCACCTCTGCCTGGGTCGGCGGCGGCGCAACCGGCCCGGGCTGGCCGGGACCCGGCGGTGGACGAAGGCCGATGACACCTCCGGTCGGCGGAAGCGAGACCGCCCCGGCGCCGGGCCCCGGGTGTGCCGGGGGAGGGCCGACCGGCGACGGTGCCGGGCCAGCCATCGAGCCACCGCCGGCCGGGGCCGGTGACGCTGGTCGCCGCCTCGGCGCCTCGCCTGCCGGACGTGCAACCGGTGGTGGTGGCTGGTGGATCGGCTGTGGCCCTTCCTGGGCCGGCCGGGCGGGTCGTTCGTGCCGGATGGGTGTCGGGGTCTGTTGCAGCGGCGGGGCGGGTTGTTCTTGCCAGATCGGTGTCGCGGCCTGCTGCGGGGCCTCGACCGAGGGTCGGACCTGGGTTGGCGGCGCTGGTTGGGTGATCGGTCGGGCGAGACCGTTCGTCGCCGGTCCTCCGGGTCGGTCCCGACCGGCTGGCGGGTGCCGCGGTGTTGCGCTCGGTGGCGGACGCTGGGCCCTGGGACTCAGCGGGATGCTGGGCGGCGGCGGAGGTGGTTCGCTGTCGATGACCGGTCGCACGAACATCCGCGGTCTGGTCTCGGCGGCGTCGCCGCCCCCGACGACGCCGGCGTGGCCGAGGTGCGCCCGGTCGAGGTCGGCCCGATGCTCGTCGTGGTCGCGGCCATCGCCACCAGAGCCGGTGGGATCGTCGTCGGGGTCGGGTGGAAGCCCGCCGCCCACAGGGGCTGCAGTGCCGCCGCCGGGGAGGCCGGCGTTGGGGTCGATCGCGGTGAGGGGCTCGACCAGGTGGCGAGTCGGGGCGCTCGGGCCGACCGCGGCGGCGACATCCGCCGGGGACCCGACAGCCGGGGGGCCAGCCTGCTCGCCGGGTGGGATCGGATCAGCGCCTGACACTGGGTGCGGCAGGGCGGTTTCGAGGCCGGCCTCGTCGTACTCGGCGTCGGCCCGGTCGCGGAACTGATGTGGCGGGTGCACCTTGGTGGCGTCGATGGGGAGCGTCAGGTCGGTGTGGGGCCGCTCGCCGACGTCGGCGCCGGCAGGCGGCACGATGCTCGTGGCCGTGTCCGTGTTCGTGTCCGTGTCCGTGTCGCCGTGCTCGACATAGGCCGCTCGCAGGGAATCGCGCCACGCCATCGCCGAGGGCGGGCGCTGCTCCCGATCCATCGCCATACCCTGCTCGAGCGCCTCCCGCACGGGATCGCTGACCTCGGCGGTCGGGAGGTCGAGCCGTTCGGGATGGCGACCCGTGGTCAGCTCGGCGAGGACCACCGTCGCCGCGTAGATGTCGGCCCGGACGTCGGCCTTGCCATTGGGGTCGGCCTGCTCCGGCGCCATGTAACCAGCGGTGCCGCCCCCGACCGTCACCGCCGAGGCGCCGCTCGAGATGTCCCGGGCGAGGCCGAAGTCGGCGAGGACGAGACGCTCGTGCTCCTCGATGAGTTCCCTCGGACGGCCCTCGGGGATGTGATCGACGGCGCGGAGCAGGAGGTTGCTCGGCTTGATGTCGCGGTGCACGACACCCTTCTGATGCACCGCGTGCATGCAGGCACCCAGCTCGTCGATGAGCCGCAGCAGAGAGGCGGGGCTCGGACGCCCGATTCGCTGCAGGCGGGCTCGGAGCGTTCCGCCGGAGGCGAGCTCCATCACCACGTAGGGTCGCCCGTCGTCGGTCTCGCCGAGGTCGAACACACCGATGAGGCGCTCACCGCCGAGCCGGCGGGCCACCCTCGCCTCGGCCACGAACCGCTTGCGAACCTCCACGTCGGCACTGTGGTTCTCGGCCAGCACCTTGATGGCGACCGTGGTGTCGAGATCGGGGTCACGGGCGGAGAAGACCGAGGCGAAACCGCCGATCCCGATCCGCTCGATCACCTCGAAGCGGCCGAACCGGGTCGGCACGCTCAGGTTCCGCTCGACGATCGCACGGTCCAGCTTGACGGTCATGTCGTAGGGCACGGTCACGCCGTCGGTGGGCGTCGGCGGGCTCGCGAGGGGAGGCGTGGACGGGTCGCCCGCTCCGCCCTCGTCGTTCTCGGCAGCGTCGATCATCGTTGCCCTGTCTCGAACCGAACGATCTGGTTGTCGGAACGACCGCCGCGATCGGTTCACCCACGTACTCGCTCGGGCCATCGTAGTCGGCCACCTCGGCCGTGGCCGATCACCGCCTGCGGGGGCGAGCGAGTCATGCCGTGCCTGCAGCGTCCGCGAAACAGCTTCGTCCACCAGTGCAGTCAGCGCCGAGCGCTAGGGTATGGCAACCACCCGGAGGACGACCGCGGTCGTCCGCGGTCTCGTGGGGCCTGTAGCTCAGTGGTTAGAGCAGGCGACTCATAATCGCTCGGTCGCGGGTTCGATCCCCGCCGGGCCCACTCCCTCCCGCCGTGCAGGTGGGAACCGCTTGGATTGCGAGGTTCCGCCGGACGATGAAGCGCGCTCTCCGAATGCTGGCGCAACGATACTCATGGTGGACGGCTCGTCCACGACTGCTGCTCGTCAGGCGGCGGGGTGGCCAGAGGACAGAGCCGGGGGTTCGAGCTGTGCTCGCCGCGCTCGACGGGAAGGTCGCCCCCGCATTCGCGTCGATCGAGGCAGCGCGAGCCTCCCTGCTGGAGGATGAGACGCCGATCGTCGTCGCCGACTTCGGCGCAGGGGTCGGCGGGCAACACGTCGACCAGGAGCTGGCTCACGAGGGCATCGAGGTCAAGAAGACGGTCGGCGAAGCTGCGATGCCGAGCTGGAGGACTCCCGGATCACATCGATGGAGGGCTCAGCGAGCCTGGCCGACCTGTCGAGGCTCACGATCGACGGGCTGGGCCTCAGCCACTACGCGTCCGTCGAGCACGGTCGGTTCAGCGACCTTCTGTCGAAGGTGGCCGGCACTGCCGGACCGTTCGACATCGTCTTCATCGATGGCCACCACGATGAGCACGCCACCATCGAGTACTTCGACGCGCTGCGTGGAGCGACGGCGTCGGACGCCATCATCATCTTCGACGACATTCGATGGACGGCTGGGATGAGGCGGGCTTGGAGTCGGGTGAAGGTCGACGACCGTGTGGCGGTGAGCCTCGACCTCGGCTCGATGGGGATCTGCCTCCTCGGCGAGCCTGAAGCCGACCAGGTCCATCTGTCTGCTCCGCTGCGAGGGATGTAGGACGCCCGGCCTCCCGAGCCGAGGCGCCCGGGGTCGGGGGGCGGTGTGACAAGATATCGGCCGAGTCGACATCGGGGGTGCCGCCATCATGGCAACGGGGATCGTCACAGCAGAGGAGTACTTCTGGCACGACACCGGCCGGGGCTGGATACTCCCTGCCGACAACGCAACGCTCCAGCCCACCGTGCATCCGGAGAACGCCGAGACGAAGCGGCGATTCCTCAACCTGCTCAACGTGTCGGGCCTGCTCGACCAACTCCAGCGGATCGCACCCCGGCGGGCGGAGCGGGCCGACATCGAGCTCGTCCACACCGCGGGGTACATCGACGCCGTTGCCGAGATGTCGGCAGGCTTCGGCGGCGATGCCGGGGGATTGACACCGTTCGGCCGCGGCAGCTACGAGATCGCCCGACTGTCGGCCGGCGGGTGCCTGGCCGCGGTCGATGCCGTGCTCGATGGCGACGTGGCCAACGCCTACGCCCTTGTTCGACCGCCGGGTCACCACTCGCTGCCCGACACCGGCATGGGGTTCTGCCTGTTCAACAACGCGGCCATCGCGGTGCGGCATCTCCGGGAACGCCGAGGCGTCGGGCGGGTGGCCATGGTCGACTGGGACGTCCACCACGGCAACGGGCAGCAGGCGATCTTCTACGAAGAGCCCGACGTGCTCACCGTCTCCATCCATCAGGACCTGTGCTTCCCGCCCGACTCCGGCTACCTGCACGACCGCGGAGCAGGAGCGGGAGAGGGCTACAACATCAACGTCCCACTACCACCGGGGAGTGGTCACGGGGCGTACCTCGACGCGTTCGAGCGGGTCGTCGTTCCCGCGATCGACCGCTTCGACCCCGACTTCCTGGTGGTGCCCTCCGGCTTCGACGGCGGGATCTTCGACCCGCTCGGCCGGCAGATGGCCTACAGCGAGACCTTCCGCCTGCTCACCCGCATGGTGCTCGGCGCGGCGGCGAGCACCTGTGACGGTCGGGTCGTGATGACCCATGAAGGGGGCTACGCCGCGGCCTACGTGCCGTTCCTGGGGCTCGCCGTGCTCGAGGAGCTCTCCGGTATCCGATCCGGCACCGACGACCCGTACCTGCCTATCGCCGCCGGCAACGGTGGCCAGGACCTCCAACCACATCAGAAGTCGGTCGTCGACGCCGCGGCGGCGTTCGTCGAGGACCTCTGATCTGCGCCGCCTCAGCGATCGTGGCTGTTCCGGGATGCGGGTAGGACGACGAGATCGCCGTCGATCGTGGTCACCGTGAGCGAGGTGCGGTAGACGGCCGACAGCCGGTCGGCCTCGAGCACCTCGATCGGCGGACCGGTCGCGACCAGGCGGCCTTCATCGAGGAGGGCGAGCCGATCGGCGAAACGGGCCGCCGTGGTCAGGTCGTGCATGACCGCGAGCACCGACAGCCCGTCGGCCCGGCGCAGGTCGTCGACCAGCTCCAACACGCTGGTCTGGTGGCCGACGTCGAGCGCGCTGGTCGGCTCGTCGAGCAGGAGCACGGGTGCCTCCTGGGCGAGGGCGCGGGCGATGACCACCCGTTGGAGCTCCCCGCCCGAGAGGCGCTCGAGTGGACGGTCGGCAAACCGGCCGAGTTCGAGGCGGTGGAGTGCGCCGGCCGCGACCCGTCGGTCGTGCCTCGACTCGCGAGCGAGCCAGCCGAGGTGGGCGGTGCGACCGAGGAGCACGTACTCGGTGACGGTCATCCCCACCGGCACGGTCGGGTTCTGGGGGACGAGCGCGACGTCGTGGGGCCCGGGCGCCGCCCCATTGCCCGCCACGCCACTGCCCGCTGCGCCACTGCCCGCCGTGACGTGGCCACGGTGATCGACGAGGCGGGCGATCGCCCGCAGCAACGTGGTCTTACCGGCACCGTTGGGGCCGATGAGGCCGAGCCACTCGCCGTGCCGGAGCTCGAGGTCGACCCCGTCGAGGACGGCCCTGCCCCCGAGCGTGACCGACACCGCCCGACAGGTGATCGCGCCAGCGACGGTGTGGCTGCGGGTCACCGTGTCGCTCCGGTGCTGGCCCCGCGCCACAGCACGAACGCGAAGAACGGCGCGCCCACGAAGGCGGTGATCACCCCCACCGGCAGCTCCGCCGGGGCGATCACCGTACGGGCCCCGACGTCGACGAAGGCCAGGAATGCAGCACCGACCAGTCCCGACAGCGGCACGATCACCCGGTAGCTGCTCGCCACGAGCAGTCGCACGAGGTGTGGCACGACGAGGCCGACGAACGCGATGAGTCCGCTGACCGACACGGCGGCTGCGGTCATCAGCGACGCCGTCACGACCAGGAGCAGGCGTGTCCGGGCCGGATCGAGGCCGACCGCTCGGGCCTCGTCGTCGCCGACACGGAGCACGTCGAGATGGCGGCGATGGAGGATCAGCACGGTGCCACAGACGGCGGCGTACGGTCCGATGATGCCGATCTGGTCCCAACCGCTCGTGTTGAGCTGGCCGAACAGCCACGACAACACCTCCTGGGCCCGGGATCGATCGAGCCGCTGGAGGGCGTAGGTCTGCGCCGCGGAGAACAGGGCGGCCATGGCCACCCCGCCGAGGAGAAGCGTGGCCGGCGACGACCAGGAACCCCGGGCGATGGCGGTGGACGCGCTGACGGCCACGATCGCCCCGACGAAGGCCGTCACTTGAACCGCGCCGAAGGGACCCCAGCCGAGGTCGAGGCCGAACCCGAGCGCCGCCACTGCGCCGAGGCCGGCCCCGGCCGACACCCCCAGCAGGTACGGGTCGGCCAGCGGGTTGCGGAACACACCCTGGTACGTGGCGCCAGCCATCGCCAGCGACGAGCCGACCAGCGTGCCGAGCACCAGACGGGGGAGGCGAATCTGGAAAAGGATCGCCTCCTGCCGCTCGGTGAGTGAGGACTCGACGGAGATCCCTGGGAGCCTGTCGACGAGTGACGCCAGCACGCCGCTGATCGGCAGGCCGGCCGCCCCGGTCACGGCGCTGACCGCGGCCACCGAGACCAGGATCGCGACGCCGACGATGATGGCGACCGGTGACAGGCGGAACGCCCGCTCGGCCGCCGCCTCCGCAGCGGCGAGCGAGTCGAACGCGGCGTCGGGCGCAGGGGTTTCGACCGGCGCTTCAACGGTGTCCGTCGACCGGACCACGACGCCGCTCACGTCGTGCGCGGCCTGTCGCTGGAGGCGGGCGTTCCCGTCACCGCCCCGGGTCTCACTGTCCGGTGCACCGCTGCATCATCCCATCTACGAGTCGGCGGTCGCCGACTCCACGGACGTGAGAGCGTCGGCCACGGCGCTGACGAACTGCGGGAGGCGTGGACCCCAGCGCGACGCCGTGTCGGCCTCGACCACCACGATGTTGCCGTCGGCCACGGCGGAGATCTGGCCCCACCCGGGTCGGGAGGCGACGTCGTCGGCGGTGTAGCTCACCTGGTCGGTGATGACGATCACCTGTGGATCGGCCTCCACGATGTACTCCTCGGTGAGCTGGGGGAATCCGGTTCCGTCGGGGTCGGCCTCGTCGGCGATGTTCTCGGCCCCCATCGCCGCATAGACGGCGCCGATGAACCCGCTGGAGCTGACGGAGAAGAACGTCTCGTCGAGCTCGTGGTAGATCCGCACCGGGGAGTCGGGGGCCTCTGCGAGCGCCGTCTCGATCTCGGATCGCAGGGTGGCGACCACTTCGGCCGTTTCGTCGACCCGCCCAGTGGCCAGACCGAGCGCCGCGATCTCGTCGTAGCCCGCCTCGAGATCGGCTGGTGCGCTGCTGACCAGTACGGGAATGTCGAGCTCGGTGAGGCTGGCGATCAGATCGTTGGCATCGTTGGCGATGACCACCAGATCCGGTTCGTGGCCGGTGATGGCTTCCACGTTGGGATCCAGCCCGGAGAGATCGGTGGTGGGCGCCTCCGGTGGGTGGTTCGAGAACTCATCGGCGGCGACGACCTGCCCGCCCGCGCCGATCGCGAAGAGGATCTCGGTGGCCATCGGCGACAGCGACACGATGCGCTCCGGCGCTGAGTCGAGAGTCCAGGTGCCGCCATCGGACTCGATGGTCACCGGGAAGTCGCCCGAGACGTCGGCGGCACCATCCTCGGGTCCGCTGCCGTCGGCGTCGGTGCCCTCGCTGTCGTCGTCAGCAGCGGCCTCGGCGCTGTCGGCTTCGTCGGTGCCGGCGCTGTCGTTGTCGGTGGCGGTGTCGTCGTTGGCAGCTTCGCTGGCGGTACCGGTGCCGTCGTCGTCGCCGCACGCCGCAGCGGCGACCGCGAACGCGAGGAGCAGGGCGAGCAGGCGGGCGAGCTTCATCGGGTACCTCCTTGGTCGAGGTACTCGAGCCCGATCCGCAGATTCTGCGGCCGAACCAACTCCAAGTCCTCGAGAGTCACAGGTTCGTCGGAGGTGGAACTCGACCGGACTCACCGACCACAGGGCCGGTTCTACCGTTGCGGGACAGTGCCGGGATCTCACCGGACTTCGTCTCCACGTCCGGGCGTGACCCTACCACCGGTGCTCGACGCCACCACCTCTCGTCGATCCGGGCAGGCGGCTCTCCGGCGATCGTCCGACTCCTCCAACGGCACGGCGCCTCACCGGCCGTCCCGGCCGCCGAGCCTCGTGGGAGAGCTGCCCTACGCTGGCCCGATGGCCCCACCGCGCTGCGCACGTCGACGTCGGATCGAGCGATGGCCCGTGTCGGCGCCCGTTCGACCACACGCAGTCGGCGAACGACCACCGACCCGGTGACCATGTCTGCAGATCTCGTGGCAGTCGTTCCGTCGGTGTGGTCGAGTTGGCCGGCGTTCATCGCAGCAGCGGTTCCCTTTGCCTGCCTGCTGGCGGTCGAGCTTCGTACGTCGCGAGTCGTGCAACCGGCCGACCGTGCGGCCCATCGCCCAGCCGAGCGTGACGCCGACCACGTGGTCGACGGCGTCGACCACGAGGTGGACACGGCCACGGGCTGGGTCTTCGACGGTGCGGTGGCCGTGGCGATGACGATCGGCGTTGTCGCATCGCTCGCGCTTCGTGGCCTCACCATCGCACCTCCGATGGCGTCGCTCGGGCTCGGCATCGGGTTGATGATCGCGGCCCTGGCGCTGAGCGCGGCGGCCCGCCGCCACCTGGGCCGGTTCCACCGTCACGTGCTCACCAGCCATCACGATCACGAGCTCGTCGCCACCGGTCCGTACCGGTACGTGCGGCATCCGATCTACTCGGCGACCGCCATCGCCTTCCTGGGGATCGGGGCCGCGTTGGGCAACTGGGTCAGCCTCGTCGTCCTCGCGGTGCTCCCCACGGGCGCGCTCGTGCACCGGATACGGGTGGAGGAGGCGATCCTGCTCGGCCGCCTCGGCTCCACCTACGAGCGCTACTGCGCTGGTCGGGCCCGCCTCGTGCCCGGCCTGTGGTGACCGTCGGCAGACTGGTCAGGTGAACGATCAGGCAGCGAAGCAGTCAGCGCCGCTCCACCATCCCCGGTATGAGCGGTCGAACCGGTACGACTCGAAGTGGGTCGTCGACAATCAGATGGGACCGAACGCACTCTGGCTCACCGAGTCGCTGTGCGAGGTGCTGTCGATCGAGTCGGGGGCGAAGGTGCTCGACCTGGGCTGTGGCAAGGCGATCAGCTCGATCTTCGTGGCGAAGGAGTTCGGAGCCAGGGTGTGGGCGACCGACCTGTGGATCCCTGCAGCGGAGAACCAGGAGCGGATCGTCGAGGCTGGGGTCGAGGCCCTCGTGACACCGATCCACGCCGAAGCCCACACGCTGCCCTACGCCGCCGACTTCTTCGACGTGGTGATCAGCCTCGACGCCTACCAGTACTTCGGCACCGACGATCTCTACCTCGGCTACCTCGTCGACTTCGTGAAGGTCGGGGGACGCCTCGGTGCCGTGATGCCGGCACTGACCACGGAGGTCGGCGAGTCGGTGCCCGAGGTCCTGGCGCCGTACTGGGAGCCGGAGTTCTGCTGCTTCCACGGGCCCGACTGGTGGCGCACCCACTGGGCCAAGACCCGGAAGGTGGCCGTCGACCACGCCGACCTCGTCGACGATGGCTGGCAGGACTGGCTCCGGTTCAACGATCACCTGGCGCCATTCGTCGAGGGGTGGTGGGTCGAGGAGGTAGCGAAGACACACGACATGCTCGAGGCCGACCGGGGCGAGAACATCGGCTTCGCCCGCATCGTCGCCACCAAGCTGTAGCCCACCACCCCCCACCCCTGCACGGTTCTGGCGGACGCAGGTGCCTTTGGTGGGCGTCGGGTCCGCCAGAACGGTTACGGCTGGGCCCGGGGTCCGCCGGAACGGTTGGTACGGGCGTGGGGTCCGCGGTGCGTTCTGGCGGACGTTGGTGCCGGGCCGGTGCGTTCTGGCGGACCCAGGTCCCGTTGGTGGGCGTGGGGTCCGCCGGAACGGTTGCGGGTGGGCGTGGGGTCCGCCGGAACGGTTGCGGGTGGGCGTGGGGTCCGCCGGAACGGTTGCGGGTGGGCGTGGGGTCCGCCGGAACGTCAGTCGGGGAGTGGGCGGGCTGCGTCGGCCATGTCGGCCCACGGGTCGCCGTGTGCGGCGAGCCGGTCGAGCACGGTGGCGATCGTGTAGCGGCGGGGGCTGAAGTCGGGGTCGTCGAGCTCGTCCCACGCAACCGGCGTGACCACGGGGGCCTCCTCGAACGCACGCACCCCGTAGGGCGCAGCGAAGGTGGCCGGGTAGTTGTTGCGACCCATGTCGAGGTAGATCCGGTCGCCCCGCTCGGCTTTGGCGAAGGCCATCGTGAGGTCGTCGGGGAACTCCTCGAGGAGGAGCGTCGACACGGCCCGTCCGAACCGCTGGGCGTTCGTCCAGGTCGCGCCGTTGCCGGGTGCGAGCGGGGCCACGATGTGCAGGCCCTTCGAGCCGGTCAGCTGCACGAACGGCACCAGCCCTGCCCGCTCCAGCGCCCCTTTCACCCCCCGAGCGATGCGCCGAATCTGGTCGAGGTCGTCGGTCGACGGGTCCAGGTCGACCACGAACAGGTCGGGCGTGTCGAGCCGGGGTCGTCGGGCCAGCCCGATGTGGGGTGTGATCACGTTCTGCTGGGCGAAGTACACGAGCGCGGCTGGGTGGTCGACCACCGCGTGGGCGATCACGCCGCCCTTCTTCGTCAGCTCGACCCGGGGAATCCAGTCGGGATAGTGCTTCGGCGTGTGCTTCTGGAAGAAGCTCTCACCGTCGAGGCCGTTCGGGTGGCGCACGAGGGTCATCGGCCGGTCCCGAACGTGCGGCAGCATCGTCGGTGCCACGTCGGCGTAGTAGCGGGCGAGGTCGGCCTTGGTGATGCCGCTCCCGCCGAAGAGCACCTTCTCGGGGTGGCTGATCACCACCGTCCGGCCAGCGACCTCGATCTCGAGCTTCTCGTCGGCCACCGACCCCAACCTAGTGCCCACGGCCGATCCGTCGCCGGCTCCCTACGATGCGGCCATGGATCCCTCAGGCCTGCGCCGAAGCTTCGTCACCCATCTCGAGGCGGCCATCGACGGCACGCGACTGCCAGCCGATCGACTCCAGACCCTCCACGAGGGTCGACCGCTCTGGGTCCGCTATGACCTCGACGCCGTGGGTGACGCCATGACCAAGGAGGTCGTGGCCGCTCGACCGCCGACGATGTGGCGGTACGAGGAGCTCCTCCCCGGCGCCGACGAGCGTCGACGGGCGTCGCTCGGCGAGGGCATGTCGCCCCTCCTGCGGTGCGACCGGCTCGGCGCCGCGCTGGGGGTCGACGACCTCTGGGTGAAGGACGAATCGCAGCTCCCCACGGGATCGTTCAAGAGTCGCGGCCTGTCCGCTGCGGTGACCATGGCCAACGAGCTCGGCGTCGAGCGATTGGCGATCCCCACGGCCGGCAACGCCGGAGGTGCGTTGGCAGCGTATGCAGCGCGGGTCGGGATCGAGGCGTACGTGTTCATGCCGGCCGACACGCCGATCGTGAACCAGCTCGAGGTGATCCACCACGGCGCCCGGGCCTATCTCGTCGATGGGCTGATCAACGACTGCGGGGCGATCGTCCGTGAGGGAACCGAGCCGATGGGCTGGTTCGACGTCTCGACGCTCAAGGAGCCGTACCGCATCGAGGGCAAGAAGACCATGGGCCTCGAGCTCGCCGAGCAGTTCGGGTGGTCGCTCCCCGACGTGATCCTGTACCCGACGGGCGGCGGGACCGGTCTCATCGGCATGTGGAAGGCGTTCGGCGAGCTGGCCGAACTGGGTTGGCTCGCCGACGGTCGCCGGCCTCGCATGATCTCGTGTCAGGCGGCGGGGTGCGCTCCGATCGCCACGGCGTGGGCAGACGGCGAGCGCTTCGCTCCGGAGTTCCCCAACCCGCAGACCGCTGCGAGCGGTCTGCGGGTGCCGGTTGCGGTGGGCGACTTCATGATCCTCGACGCGGTCCGGGAGTCGGGCGGTCAGGCCCGTTCCTGCGACGAGGCCGATCTGCTGGCATGGGCCCAGCGGGGTGCGGAGCTCGAGGGGGTCTCGTTCGCCCCGGAGACCGGCGCATGCCTCGGCGTGCTCGAGCGACTCGTCGCCGAGGGGGCGATCGGGGCATCGGACCGTGTGGTGGTGTTCAACACCGGCGCAGCGCAGAAGTACGTCGAGGTGCTCGGCGATGGGTCGACACTCCCAACGCTGGAAGCGCCCGTCGACTGGGATGCGTTGCGGCTGTAATCGTTTCGCCGGCCGCCCGCAGGCGATGGCCGATGAGCAGTTGCAAAAGAGTTGCATCTGAGAACAGGGGAGAATCCCAGCTCAGAAGGCTGTGCGGTCACGAGCGGGGCCCAATCGTGAACTTTTTCCCGATCCGTCGGGAACTTTTGACCCCGGCGACGCGACCTATTCCCATCTTCACGGACACGGAACCAACACGGAATCGTAATCCAGGAGGAGAATCCCACAGAAGCGCTTCCGGCGGCGGAGTCGGGCAGCGTCCATAGATCGCAACAAGCTCTAGCAATTGGGCTAGAAGATCCGACGGGTCGTCTCTCGTTTAACTGCCCCAACCGGGGGACGATCCGTCGGATGGAAATCGTTCGAGTTGCTCGAACGAAGATCTGGCCCAGAGCTGCAAGTTCTAGCAATTGGGCTAGAAGATCCGGCGGGTCGTCCCTCGTCTCAACTGCCCCAAACTGGGGACGATCCGCCGGATGCAATTTCCCGACTACCGCCGACATCGACGTGCGCCGGTTGTCTCAGCCCCTGATTGCTCATTTCTAGCGCCTAGCTAGAGGGTCCGGCGGGTCGTCTCTCGTCTAACTGCCCCAAACTGGGGACGGCCCGTCGGATACGAACCCTAGCAAACGGTGCGCACCGCGCCTAGGCGGGCGTCGTGAGAAAGCTCGCCCAAAGCTCATCGTTGTCGGCGTCGGTGGCGGCCACGGGCCACCCCACATGTGGGCGGCGGCCCGCCGGCTTCACCCGTCGCCGCTGGATGCGGGAGGGGGACCACCCGGTTCGGTCGCCCCCTCCGGCGCGGTCGATGACGCCGGGGCATCCTCGCTCGCCGGGACCGGGATGTTCAACGACGTCTCCGTCGTGGTGGCAGCGGTGGTGGACGAGGTCGTTACGATGGCATCCGAGACGCTCGTGATGCGCTCGGTGGGCTCATCGCCGCTCCAGATGAGCGCGGCTCCGATGAAACCGGCGCAGATCCCGGCCACAGCCGCCAATGCTGGGCGGGCCCAGACCGGTTGGCTGTCCTCGATGAGCCCGCTGTTGATCGCCACTGGCGAGCTCGGGCCGGTGAGTGCCTGGCGCACGGCGGTATGCCAGGCACCGATGTCGGCGTAGCGGTCCTTCGGCTCGTCGGCCATGCCGATCTCGGCGACCTCGGCCAGCGGCTGCTCGAAGGGGCTTCCGAGCGACGCCCACTTGAGGACGGCCGTGGCGCCGTAGATGTCGGCGGTCGTGTCGACCTGGGTCATCTCACCGTGTTGCTCGGGGGCTGCGAACCCGGCGGTCCCGCCGCCGGAGGTGATGCCCGACGCGGCTCGGAGATCCTTGGCGTAGCCGAGGTCCGACAGGAGGAGTCGCTCGCCGCGATCGAGCAACTGACCGCCAGACCACGGTGCCGGTTGCAGGCCGTTGTGGCGGACGAGCAGGTTGCCGGGTGTCACGTCGCGGTGGACGAGGTCGGCGGCGTGGATCGCCTTCAGGGAGTACGCGAGGGTCTCGGCCAAGACGAGGAGGTCGTCGTGATCGAGGCTCTGCTGCTTGTCCCAGAGGTTGTTGACCCTCGTCTCGAGATCGCCCCGGTCGGCGAGCTCGAGCACCATGTAGGGCTGGCCGGTGTCGGTTTCCCCGAGATCGAAGATCGACGCCACCCAGTAGGAGTCGACGCGGCGGAGATGCTGTGCTTCGGAGATGAACCGTTCGCGGTAGTCGGGCACGAGGCTGTGGTTCTCGGCGAGGACCTTCAGGGCCACCTCGCTGCCGAGGCGTTCGTCGACCGCCCGGTAGACGGTGGCGAAACCGCCCGAGCCGATGGGGGCAATGAGGCGGTACCGCCCGATTTTTCCGCCGTGTTGGTCAGCCATGAGGGGGTGGTCAGCCGTGGGCTCCGTCATCGAGCATAGCTGCGGCCAGTAGCGCACGACCACGGGCCAGGCGGGACCGCACCGTGTTCAGCTCGATGTCGAGCTCCTCGGCGATCTCTTCATAGGAGCGCCGCTCCACGTCGCGGAGCATCACCGTCTCCCGGTAGTGGCTCGGGAGCTGCGCGATGGCCCGTTGGATCGCCGTGCGCTCCGAGACGACCGAGCTCAGCCGGCGAGAGTCGCCGGCGGAGTTCTCGGCGGTGTCGAGGGAGACATCGGGATTGATCCGCCGAAGGTGCCCGATGGCGACGTTGCGGGCGATCGAGTAGAGCCAGGTGGTGAACTTCGACTCGCTGCGGAACTTGTGGATCGACTCGGCGACGGCGATCAGCGTGTCCTGCGTGGCCTCGTCGACCAGCTCCTCGTTGAGGATGAACCGCCGGACGATCGCGTTCGCCATGCGCTGATCGTCGACGTTCTGGAGAAGCTCGTCGAGAGCGGTCGATGAACCGCCGGCAGCCTTCAGCGCGAGCGCGTTGAGGTGGTCGCTCGCTTCGGCACGGTCTTGGTCAGCGTCCACAGTTGGCACATCGAGCTTTCTCTGCCGCCCCGCACCCGTAATCTAGCCATCATCACACCGAATCAAGCGTCAATGCGGGCGTCCAGCGAGGTCCGGACGAGACGAGGAGTACGAGTATGACCGACCAGGAGACCGCCGACCAGATCGTGGAGACCGTGGCGAAGTGGGTCGACGCGGAGGTCCGGCCGAACGCGTCGGCGTTCGAGCTCGAGGATCGGTATCCGGACGAGATGGTGGCCCAACTGGCCGACTTCGGGCTCTTCGGTGCGACGATCCCGGTTCGGTACGGTGGGCTCGGGCTCGACGTGTCGACCTACGCCCGGGTGATCGAGGAGCTGTCGCGAGGGTGGATGTCGCTCGCCGGCGTGGTCAACAGCCACCTGATCGCCGCGCAGCTGATCACGCGCTACGGAACCGACGACCAGCGGTCGCACTGGCTTCCCCAGCTGGCATCGGCCGAGCGGCGAGGCTGCTTCTCCCTGTCCGAGCACGACTCGGGCAGCGACGCTGGCGCGCTCCAGTGCCGGGCCACCCGCGACGGCGACGAGTGGGTCATCAACGGCACGAAGATGTGGGTGACGAACGGTGAGCGGGCCGGCCTCGTGGCCCTGCTGGCCCGAGCCGGCGACGAGGGGATCACCTGCTTCATCGTCGACAAGGATCCCGGTCCTGCGAGCGGAGGGATAACGATCAGCCGGAACGTCAAGAAGCTCGGCTATCGGGGTCTCGAGACCGTCGAGATGACCTACGTGGACCACCGCCTGCCCGCCGATCGCGTCCTCGGCGGATCCGATGGGGTCGGCCAGGGGTTCCACTGGTGCCTGGCATCGCTGGAGCTCGGCCGGGTCAACGTCGCCGCCAGGGGAGTGGGTGTGGCCCGGGCTGCGCTCGACGCCGCCCTCGACTACGCCGCCACCCGGGAGACGTTCGGCAAGCCCATCGGGCAGCACCAGGCGATCCAGTTCAAGCTCGCGGAGATGGCGACCAAGGTGGAGGCGGCCCGGCTGCTCACGTCCGAAGCGGCCCGGAAGGTCGACTCCGGCGAACGAGCCGACATGGCCGCCGGCATGGCCAAGCTCTTCGCGTCGGAGACCGCAGCGGAGGTGTCGCTCGACGCGATGCGGATCCACGGTGGCAACGGGTTCACCACCGAGTACCCGGTGGAGCGGTACTACCGCGATGCGCCGCTGATGATCATCGGCGAGGGCACGAGCGAGATCCAGAAGATGGTGATCGGCCGTGCCCTCATGCGCGGCGATCGCCCGTGATGGCTGGGGGAAGGTCGAAGAGGCGGCGTGCGTTGTCACCCACGAAGTCGGCCTGCGACTCCGACGGGAAGAGATCGATCAGCTCCTGGAGGTCGTTGACGTAGTCGACGGTGTGATCGGGGTGCGGGAAGTCGGACGCCCACAGGAAGCGGTCGGCCCCGAACCGCTCGGCGAGCGCGGGGATCGTCCGCTCGTCGGGATCGCAGCTGATCCAGATCCGCTCCCGGAAGTAGTCGCTCGGCTTGTGTTCGAGCGGCACCCGGGTGCCCACGAACGTGTGGCTGTAGACGGCGTCGATCCGGTCGAGCCAGTACCCGATCCAGCCGCCGCCGGACTCGAGCACCAGCACCTTCAGCCCCGGGAACCGGTCGAAGACGCCGTAGTCGAACAGCGTCGTGAACTGGTGGCGGACACCGTCGGAGGCCTGCACCGAGGCGAGGAGCCGGAGTTGCTTGACGTTCTCCCACGCACCCATCCGGGTGCCCTTCGTCCACTGGGGCTCGAACGTCGGGTGGATGGCGAAGGGCACGCCGAGGTCCTGGGCGGCGGCGAACACCGGGTCGTTGTCGGGGTGGCCGAGCGGTGTGCCGTCGTGGGTGAACGGCGCGACATAGGCCCCCTTCGCCCCCTCACCGACCGCCCTCTCCAACTCGCGGGCGGCAGCCGCCGGGTCGCTGAGCGACAGGTGAGCGGTCGGGATCAGCCGGGGCTCGTCGGCGCAGAACTCGCAGATCCAGCGGTTGTAGGCTCTCGTGTAGGCCTGCGACAGCTCCGGGTCCTCCACCTCCGCCTCCCACAGCAGACCGACGGTGGTGTAGAGGATGGCGGCATCGATGTTCTCGGCGTCGAGCACCTCGATTCGCTCACCGGCGTGCATCGTGCCGTACGGCGCCTCCCGGAGGTAGGTGCGCTCCGGGTCGAACTGCATCGACCGCAGGTCGGGATCGCCCATGGCCCCCAGCACCGACACCGAGCCCTTCCGGCTGAGCTTCGATCGGCGCCCGTCGAGCTCCAACTCCTCGAGCCCGTTCTCGTCGAGCACGAAACGCAGCGCCCGGTCCCGGTACTTCGGGTCGATGTAGTTCTCCCAGAGGTCGGGCGGCTCGAGGATGTGGCCGTCGGCGTCGACCGCTCCCGAGGTCGCCAACCGGTGGGTCTCGTGCAGTGGCTTGGTCGCTTCGATCATCGTCGGCATGGAAGTGCTCCTCGGTACAGCTCCTGGCGTCGAGCGACGGTCACTCGATACCCGGACCACATGCGGTACGTTCGTCCCTGGCTACCACAGCTCGGATTCCGGCTGGAAAACGCAGCAGCCGGACCGCCACCGAGGGAGGACGACCATGCAGGTCGGCGACACCGTCGAGAACTTCGAGGCGCTCGACCAGGACGGCGAGACCGTCACCCTCGAGCAACTGCTCGAGGGGGGACCGGTCGTGCTGTACTTCTACATCAAGGCGAAGACGCCCGGTTGAACCAAGGAGAGCTGTCATTTCCGCGATCTCCGCGCCGAGTTCGACTCGGTCGGTGCCAGCATCGTGGGAATCAGCGCCGATCAGGTCGATCGGCAGAACGAGTTCGCCGCCGAGAACCAGCTCGGCTTCCCCCTGCTCGCCGATGTCGACAAGTCGGTGGCGAAGCAGTTCGGCGTGAAGCGGTTCGGTCCGCTCCCCACCAAGCGCGCCACGTTCGTCGTCGACACCGACCGGAAGGTGTTGGCGGTGATCGCCTCGGAGATGAACATGGACACCCACGCCGACGAGGCCCTCGAGATCCTGCGCAACCACCGATCAGCAGCCTGACCGACCACAGCCGCACGATGCGCCAGGCACATCCCACCCGAAGGGTCGCCGTGTGCCCATGTGGTGTCAGCGGGGAGGTCGGGGGGTGAAGGTCGCCTCGAGGTGCTTCACGCCGTGGATGAAGCTCGACGCCAGGAGGTCGGGCTGGCCGACGGCGGCGATGTCGGGCAGGCGGGCGAACAGCTCCCGGAACATCACGGTGATCTCCCGACGGGCGAGGTGGGCCCCGAGGCAGAAGTGGGGCCCTGGCCCGCCGAACCCCACGTGGTGGTTCGGGTCCCGCCGGACATCGAAGGTGTAGGGGTCGTCGAAGACGTCCTCGTCACGGTTGGCGGCGAGGTAGAACATGCTCACCTTGTCGCCGGCAGCGATGCGCTGCCCACCGAGGACGGTGTCGGCGGTGGCGGTGCGCCGCATGTAGGTGACGGGGCTGGCCAACCGCACGATCTCCTCCACCGCGGTGGGAGCCACACCTTCGAAGTCGGCGGTCCAGATCGAGCGCTGCTCGGGATCGTCGGTCAGGTACTTCAGGCCCCAACTGATCGCGTTCCTGGTCGTCTCGTTCCCCGCGACCACCAGGAGGATGAAGAAGCTTGCCAGGTCGGCATCGGTCATCTCGTCGTCGCCGAGGTCGGCGTTGACGAGCTGGCTGGTGAGGTCGTCGCCGTCGCCGCCCTTCTTGGCTGCGATCACCTCGTGCATCAGGGCCGCCAGGTTCCCGCCGGCGGTCAGGATCGCGGTGAGGATGTCGCTCTGATTCTCGACGTACTCGGGGTCGCCGGCACCCAGGATCACGTTCGTGTTGTCGAACACGTACCGGTACTGGGAATCGGGCACGCCCATCAGCTCGCAGACGATGCGTAGCGGCAGGGCTGCAGCGACGTCGACCACGAAATCGACCGAGCCCCGCTCGCAGACGTCGTCGACGATCTCCGCCGCGATCACCTGAACCGACTCCTCCAGCCGCTTCAGCATCCGCGGGGTGAATCCGGCGGACACCACCTTGCGCAGGCGGGCGTGGCGCGGGTCGTCCATCGCGATCATGGAGCTGAAGAACTCGAAGAACTCGGGCGGCTGGTCCATGACCGTGATGCCCTGGGCCGAGCTGAACAGTCCGGGCTGCTTCGAGACCTCGAGAATGTCGGCGTGCCTCGTGAGCACCCAGGAACCCGGTCCCCGCGGCAGCGGGACCTCGGGTGGAACCTCCGGCTCCTCCACGAACGTCACCGGCCGGTTGGCCCGCATCTCGGCGAGGTCGGCCTCGATCTCGGCGGCAGGCCGCACCCAGAAGAGGTCTTCGAAGATCGTCGGGTTCTCGGTCATCACGTCGGCCATGGCTTACAACGTAATCCAGACCGGGGCACCGCGGCTCGCTTCAGCGGACGGGGCCGACCTCGGCGATCGTGTACTTCGCGATGTCGCGTCCCGTGATCGGCAGGTCGGCGGCCCGGGCCTGCCACGACGCCATGTGCTCCGACGCGAAGTGGGCGGCCAGCGCGTCCTCGCTCTCCCAGAGCTCGAAGAGCCGAACGAGCGACGGGTCGTGGGGGTCGGGGGAGAAGACGTACTCCCGACATCCCGGCTCCGCCCGAGACGCCTCCACCATGGGCGCGACCGAGTCGAGCATGTCCCGGCGGCGATCGGCCTCGACCGTGAGCGTTCCAGCGATGATCAGCATCGGTTTCCTCCTGTGGGTTGCGACGTTCGATCGACCACGACGGTTCGGTCAGGACTGCTCGACCGACTGCCAGAAGTCGGTGAGGGCGGCTGCGCCGGCCGCGGGGTTCTGCAACATCCACCAGTGCCCGACGCCTTCGAGGAACGCGACGTTCGCACCGGCTCGCTCGGCGGTGTCCCTCGCCATCGCAGCCGTCCCGACGTAGTGATCGAGCTCGGCGACGACCACGAGGCCCGGGCGAGTGGCCGCGGCGCCCAGATCGCGACCGAGCTCGGCGAGCCGTGGCTGCGCTGCGTCCCGGTACAGCCCGAGAATGCATCGCCCCATCGCCTCGTCGGTGGCTTCGGCGAGTCGGGTCGCCACGTCCGTCGGCATTCCGAGCCCTTCATAGGTGGCCACGCGCTCCTCGACCGGCAGGGCGATCATCGCCTCGACCGTCTCCTCGCCCACGTCGGGGGTCTGCCAGAGTTGAGCCATGTCGTGCCACTCGTAGTCGGGATGCAGGATGCCGGCCACGTCGATGCACCAGGACCGCAACAGGTCTGCCCGGGTCAGGGCGATACCGATCACGTGTCCGCCGCCCCAGTCGTGACCGACGAGGTCGACGGGCTCACCGATCGTGTCGAGCTCGGACGCGAGCCAGTCGAGATACTCCTGGCGGGTCGCCGTCCACCCGTCGGGGACCGGCGCCCCGAAACCCGGTGGCGACAGACAGAGCGTGTCGTCGCGATCGAGGCGGTCGAGCAGCGGGCCCCAGATGGCAGCGGTCTCGGGATTGCCGTGGACGAAAACTGCAGGCATGGAAAGTCCTCTCCATCGGGACGTCGGGACTGGCGGCGAGGTCGGTCAGATCCGTTCGAGCTCGGCTCCGTCGAACAGCGGGGTGATCCCGTGGGCGAGCCGATCGGCCTCCATCGCCTCGTCGCTCGGCGTCGACCGCTGCTCCGCCGCTGCCGCCAGCACCGTGGGGAGGAGGCGGGCGTCGCTGCTCGTGTTGAGGAACAGGCCCGGTCGCCCCAGCACATAGGCCACCGCCCTGCCGATCGCATCCTGGTCGGTGAGCGGCTCGTACCACGAACGTCGGGGCTGGGTGTTGTCGTCAGACCACCGACCGCGGGCGATCGACTTGATCGTCTGGACCGCCACACCGCGATCGGCGCAGGTCGCCAGCAGCGCCTCGACGTCTGCCCGGTAGGCCTCGTTGGCCAGCATCGAGTGGTTGTAGGGGAGGAGCACCGAGTCGAACGGGAACTCCTCGAGGCTGCGGCTGTGCATCGCGGGGATCCTGGTTCCATGGCCGGTGACGCCGATGTGGCGGCACAGTCCCTCGTCGCGAGCGGCGGCGAGCGCTTCGACCGCGCCGCCGGGTCCGTGGGCGATCCGCCACTCGTCGTCCTCGACGAGATTGTGCAGCTGGATCAGATCGACGGCGTCGACCCCCATTCGCTCCAGGCTCCGCTCCAGGCTCGCCCGAGCGCCGGGGCCATCCCGATCGCCGGTCTTCGTGGCCAGGAACACCGAGTCCCGGTGGTCGGCGAGCCAGGGAGCCAGCCGGAGCTCGGAGTCGCCGTATCGGGCCGCGGTGTCGATGTGGTTGACGCCGTGGTCGGCCACGACCTGCATCGTGGCCGAGGCCCGGTCCTCGCTCATCGCCCCCAGCGCCGCCGCGCCGAAGATCACACGGGTGCTCCGATGTCCGGTCGAGCCGAACGGGGCGGACGGAAGCGCGGAGGTGGGACCCATGGTCGAACTCTACGGTGCCCGGTTGGCGGGTGCAGGTCCTCCCACCCACCGGGGTGGCCGAGGCCGGAGCGAGCTGCGACCATGGCCCGATGACGAACCGCCCGCTCGATGGTCTCGCGCCGCTGACCGGTCAGGTCGCCTCGATCGTCGACCAGGCGGTCGTCGATGTCAGGGCCGCGTACGCCGCGGCGAGACCGAACAGCGCCGCCCAGGCGGCCGCGGCGGCCAAGGTGCTGCCGGCCGGCTCCACCCGATCGGTGCTCGACTTCGACCCGTTCCCGTTCCGTGTGGCGAGCGCCGAGGGTGCCCTGCTGCACGACGTGGACGGCTTCACCTATGTCGACCTGCTGGGCGACTACACCGCCGGCCTCTTTGGTCACAACCCACCGGAGGTCGCTCGCGCCGTCAACGGGGTGCTCGAGCGCGGTTGGTCGCTCGGCGCCCTCGGCGACAACGAGCACCGACTCGCCGAGTTGCTCTGCGATCGGTTCCCGTCGATCGAGCAGATCCGATTCACCAACTCGGGCACCGAGGCCAACCTGATGGCGGTGTCGCTCGCCCGACACGCCACCGGGCGGTCGAAGGTGCTCGCGTTCGACGGTGCCTACCACGGCGGCCTGCTCTACTTCGGTGCGAGCGGCGCGCCGCTCCGTGCACCGTTCGACTACGTGCTCTGCACCTACAACGACGAGGCCAGCGTGGCGTCGGCGTTCGACCGCGTCGGCGACGACATCGCCTGCGTGCTGATCGAGCCGATGATGGGGGCCGGCGGTGGCATCCGGGCCGACCGCCGCTTCCTCACCGAGCTCCGGGAACGGTGCGCGGACAACTCGACGCTGTTGATCTTCGACGAGGTCATGACGTCGCGCATGTCGGCTGGTGGGGCTCAGCAGCGGCTCGGCATCACCCCCGACATGACGACCCTCGGCAAGTACCTGGGCGGCGGCATGACGTTCGGCGCGTTCGGCGGCTCGGCGGAGCTGATGGGCGCGTTCGACCCGGCTCGGTCCGGGACCCTCACCCACGGTGGCACGTTCAACAACAACGCGATGACCATGGCGGTCGGCGCCCACGCGGTGGCGACACTCCTGACCCCGGCCGCGCTCGACGAGCTCTTCGAGCGGGGCGAGTCGCTCCGGGCTGCATTGGCCGCGCGGGGCCGCCCCTATGGGCTGTCGGTCACGGGCTGGGGATCGATCCTGGGGCTCCATGCCACCGACCTCGACCAGACCGATCTGGTCGAGGCGAGCGACCGGGCCGCTCCCACGGCCATACGCGACCCCGGCCATCTCGTCTCGACCGACGATCGAGTGGCCGAGCTCATCTTCCACGGCCTGCTGGCGCGGGGCTACTACATCGCACGCCGTGGCTTCCTGGCGCTGTCCCTCGTCGTGTCCGACGAGCAGCTCGCCGGCTTCCTCGATGCGTTCGACGACGTCGCGGCCGAATTGAGCGCGGCGGGAATATTGCGCGAACCTCTAACGAATCTGCCACGTTGAGTGGCATTTGGGCGAAACTCGTGTACCGTGGGCAGTCGTGCCTGGTGGTACCGCTGGGTCGCTCGAGCCGGACGCGTTGCTGATCGCATCGCCTGCTCGCACGACGCGGACGCCGGGCCGGTTCGGGACTCGGTCGTTGCGGCGGGGTCCCCGGACCAACACGACGAGATGCGGAATCGCCGGCGCCGCACCCGGCGAAGGACTAGTTGAGGAGCTCGCCATGGCCAAACAACGATCGAGCTTCGCGAAACTGCAGCGTGACAAGGCGAAGAAGGAACGTGCCGCGATGAAGCGGGCGAACCGGCAGGCGCGCAAGGCTGAAGCCGAGGCAGAGGCGGAGAACCCCCCGACCGACGAGGACGACTTGGTTCCTGGCGACGGTGAGCTGTCGGCCCCCGAGCTCCTCGCCCTGATCGAGGATCTGCACAACCGGCGGGAAGCCGGCACGATCAGCCTCGAGGACTTCGAGGAAGCCAAGGTCGAGCTCTTCGCCCGGCTCCCCGTCGACTGATCCTCGTCGGCCGAACCCGGTCAGTCAGCAGGTCGAGATCCGCCGGATCGAACCGCCCGCACCGCTGCGCCGTGTAGGCCGGGGCCCGTCTCGTGGGTGAGCTCGATCGTTGCGCCTTCGAAGTCGAGGGCCTCGAGCACGCCGAGGTAGGCGCTGCGGGTGAGCGCACCAGCGCCGCACTCGGCCCAGGCACGGCCGTCGGCCGGTGGCTCGTACCCGTCGTCGGCCACCACGTCGGAGATCGCAACCCGGCCGCCCGGGCGCAGTACACGCGCCACCTCGGCGAACACCGCGGCCTTGTCGGGTGTCAGGTTGATCACACAGTTGGAGATGACCACATCGACCGACCCATCGGGAAGCGGGATGTCCTCGATCATCCCCTGCAGGAACTCGACATTCGTCACCCCGGCTTCGGCCGCGTTGGCGTCGGCGACCTCGATCATTTCGGGCAGGAAGTCGAGTCCGTAGGCGTGACCAGCCGGGCCCACGCGACGGGCTGAGAGGATCACGTCGAGGCCGCCACCCGAGCCCAGGTCCAGCACGGTCTCGCCGGGTTGGAGATCGGCGAGCACGAAGGGGTTGCCGCATCCCATCGACAGGGCGGCCGGGTTCTCACCGACACCGACGAGGCTCTCGGCGTCGTACCTCGCCCTGCCCCATCGCTCGTCGGCGCATGCGGTATCGCCGTCGACGTTCGGAGTCGACCGCTGGCTGGCGGCAGCGCGGTAGTAGTCGCTGATCGCTCGGTAGTGGCTGTCGGGGTTCACGTCGTCGTCCACGGGATCCACGCTCCAATCTATCAATAATCTATGATAATGGATCAAGAGATGGAGGGGTAAGCGAGTCGCCCGACTAGCATCTCGAGTCAGCTCGAACCGTCGAGGGCTGCCGTCGAACGGGTCGTCGAGGCACCTCGGCCCGAACGGAGGTCGCCGAATGGATGATCGACTGGCGATCGGAGCTGTCGCCGAGCGAACCGGCGTCGCCACCTCGGCGCTCCGGTTCTACGAGGAGCAGGGGCTGATCGCCGCTGACCGCAACGCGGCCGGTCACCGGCGGTTCGAGCGGGCCGTCATCCGGCGGGTCTCGTTCATCCAGTTCGCCCAACGAATCGGCGTCAGCCTCGAGGAGATTCGGGAGGTTCTCGACGAGCTGCCAGCCAATCGGACCCCTGACGACGATGACTGGGCCCGCGTGTCGCGCCGCTGGCGATCCCGGCTCGACGAGCACATCGCCATGTTGCAGCGTCTACGGGACAATCTCGACGGATGCATCGGCTGTGGCTGCCTGTCGATGTCGCACTGCAGCGTCTTCAACCCCGATGACCGAGTCGCTGCTCGTGGCCCCGGTCCTCGCCTGGTACTCGATCCCCACTGAACCAACCGCAGCGCGACTCGTTCTGTCGCGGCCTAGCATCCCAACGATGTCCGACGAGCTCAACGTGAGCGACCGTTGGCGCCTCTGGCGACAACGGGTCGACCTCGACGAGTACCACACCCGGTGGGACCGGTTGGAGGCCGAGGGCGCCAGCGTGCACGATGAGGCCGATCTCGTGTGCGCGCTCGAGGCGACCCGGATCGTCGACGGCGGCTGCGGGACGGGGCGTGTGGCCGCCGAGCTGGCTCGTCGGGGCAAGACCGTGGTCGGCGTCGACAATGACGTCGACATGCTCGATCTCGCCATTGGTCGAGGCCACGACGTCCGCTGGGTACTGGCCGACCTGGCGACGGTGGAACTCGGCGAGCAGTTCGACCTCGCACTGCTGGCCGGCGACGTCCTGAACTACGTGACGCCCGGCTACGAGTCGATGGTGGTGGCGAACATGGCCCGCCACCTCGAAGCCGGCGGCCTGCTCGTGTGCGGCGGATCCCTCGCTGAGCCCGACCAGCTCGTCCACTATGACAACTGGTGTCGGGCCGCTGGCCTCACCTTCCAGGAACGTTACGCATCGTGGAACGGTGTGCCCTACGACCGACCGGGCCACTACGCCGTGTCGATCCATCGACGAGACTGACTCCGCATCCCACCGGTGGCGCTCAACATCGGAGCGGCCGTGCCGACCTGAGGGCCGTACGGTTCGTCCACTCGAGGTGGCATCATGATTCCCATCGCCGTCGTCACCGACGACGAAGAGTACGTCGCTCGCCTGCGAGAGTGGTGTGGGTCGTCGTTTCTGTTCACCCGGCTCACCATCGCCCGGGCCGAGCGTGAGCGGATCATGAGCGATCTGGGTGCGATGAGTCCCACGATCATCATCGCCGGACCGACCCCCGACGGCGACGAGCTCGAAGCACTGGTCGGCAACCTCGAGCGGGGGACCTCGCGGGCGAGCGTGCTCGCGGTCTGCCGTCCGGGTCAGAATCTCGTCGACTACTTCCGAGCCGGTGCCGACGAGGCCATTCGCAGCGACGCCCTCGCCGACGAGATCAGCTCTGCGATCCGGCGGACGGTCGAGAAGAGTCGCCGACGCTCCGGTTCACCGGCATCGACCACCAACGAGGAGCTCGACGGCAGGCTGCTCGTCGTGCTGTGCCCGAAGGGAGGGGTCGGCAAGACCACCGTGAGCACCAACCTCGCAGTCACCCTCGCGCAGGCCCACCCCGGCGAGGTAGCGCTCGTCGATCTCGACCTGCAGTTCGGCGACGCCAGCCTCGTGCTCAACCTGGATGTCGAGAACACCATCGCCGATGTCGGCGTCGACGGCGTCGTCGACGTTCGCGCCCTCAAGGTGAGCCTCACCCAGCACCCGAGCGGGCTGTACGTGTTGGCTGCGCCCAAGGATCTGGCGAGCGCGGGCGACCTCACCGCGGCCCAGCTCAAGGCGATCATCGTGCGCCTCGTCGAGCAGTTCCCGATGGTCATCGTCGACACCGCGGCTGGGATCGACGACGCGACGGTGGCGGCAGCCGAGCAGGCCACCGACTTCATGTTCGTCACCACGACCGACATCACCAGCGTGCGATGCACGACGAGGCTGATCGACGGGCTCGACAAGCTCGGGCTGACCACGCAGCGACGCCACGCCGTCCTCAACCGCGCCAACAGCCACCTCGGCCTGGGAATGGAGGACATCGAGCGGGCCATCGGCATGCCGATCACCGCCACCATCCCCTCCTCGACCGTGATGGCGGGCGCTGCGAACCAGGGCGTCGACCTCCGGGAGGTCAACCCCCGCGACAAGGCGCTGAAGGCGTTGACCGATCTCGCCGAGCACTTCCTCCCATCGGGCAGCCCCGAGTTCAGCGACGACGACCCCAACGATCAGCATCACCAGCAGAACCACCGGCGGTGGTGGCGCTGAGATGGAGAGCGACAGGGCGCAGGATCCCCGAACCGCTGTGTTGGGGATCGGCAGGCGCCTGAGCAGCCCCTCCGATCTCGAGGAACGAAAGACCAACGACCCGCTCAACGCGATCAAGAAGCGGGCGCACAAGATGCTGCCCGAGCGGTTGGACGGCCGGATTCACGATCCGAACCTGTCCACCGAGGCGTTGCGGCGGCTGGTCCGAGCCGAGCTCCAGGAGGTCCTGGAGGTCGAGATGGCCCGGCTGTCCCCGGACGAGGGGGCGGCGCTGGTCGCCGAGATCAGCGAGGACTTCCTCGGTCTCGGCCCGATCGAGCCGCTCCTGTCCGACCCCGAGGTCTCGGAGGTGATGGTGAACAGCGACGACGCGATCTTCGTGGAGCGCGCCGGACGCCTCTACCTGAGTGATGCCTGCTTCGTGAGCAAGGAGCACGTGCTCCAGGTGATCCAACGCATCGTGACCTCCGTCGGTCGGCGCATCGACCAGGGCACACCGATGGTCGACGCCCGCCTCGCCGACGGCTCACGGGTGAACGCGGTGATCCCGCCGCTGGCCATCGACGGGCCGGTGCTGACGATCCGGAAGTTCTCGAAGTCGGTGATGGAGCTCGACGATCTGATCGGTGGCGGCCCGCACTCCAAGGAGATCGCCACCCTCCTGAAGGCGTGCGTGGAGAAGAAGAAGAACATCCTCGTGTCGGGGGGAACCGGCTCGGGCAAGACGACGCTGCTCAACGCCATGAGCGCCTTCATTCCCGAGGACGAGCGCATCGTCACCATCGAGGACGCCGCCGAGCTGCAGCTCGTCCAGCGGCACACGATCAGGCTCGAGAGCCGACCCCCGAACGTGGAGGGCGTCGGCGAGATCTCCGTCCGCGATCTTCTCCGCAACTCGCTGCGGATGCGGCCCGACCGCATCATCGTCGGCGAGGTCCGAGGAGCCGAGGCCATCGACATGTTGCAGGCGATGAACACCGGCCACGCCGGGTCGCTGTCGACCGTGCACGCCAACACCCCCCGTGACGCACTGGCTCGACTCGAGACGATGTCGCTGGCGTCCGGACTCGACCTGCCGTTGCAGGCGATCCGGGAGCAGGTTGCATCGGCGGTCGACCTGGTCGTCCAGATCGGGCGCATGGCGGACGGTCGACGCGGTATCCGGGCCGTCGCCGAGATCGACGGCATGGACGGGACGGCCGCCAACGTGCGCGTGCTCTACGAGCTCAAGACGGCGAGCTCAGGGGAGCTCGTGATCGCGCCGACGGGCGTGGAGGCGACCTTCCTCGACGAGCTCGGTCTCGACCCGCCGTCGACCGACCACGGCTACGGCGACGACCACCGTCACACATTCTGGTGAGCTGCTGGTGGCGACGGCCACCCGGGCGTCACCCGGTGGCCGCCATTCCGGTCCCGGCGGCGGGGGTTGCCCGCAGTCGGTCGATCGCCCGCCGCACCCGCTTGGCGCTCACCTTCTCCTTCGTGCCGAGGCGTTGGGCGAAGAGACTGATCCGGAGCTCCTCCAACATCCACACCACCGCCTCGATGTCTGGTGACGGTACTCGCCCGCTCCTGACCTCGGCCAAGGCGTTGTCGAGCCGGCGGCAGATCGCAGCCGCCTCGACGTCGCGGGCCGGGTTCTCGGCGACCGCGTCGAGCCGGATCGCGATCCCCTCGAGATAACGGGCGACGTCGGCCAGGCGATCGATGCCGACGCCGGCGAGAAAGCCGGGGTAGGCGAGACGGGCCAGGTGGTCTCGGACGTCGGCCACCGATGCGGCGTAGGTGGGCGACGTGAGCTGGTCGAGCCGGGTGTGGATGCCGCCGACCGTCGCCACGATCGCTTCGAGCCGCTCGGCGATCACCGTGAGATCGTCGTCGAAGCGATCCCTGGTCGAGGCGACGAGACGCTCGAACTCGTCCTCCGTCATCGGTGGGCCACCGTCGTCGCTGATGGCGGCATCGAGCGCGGCGTCGATGGCGTCGTTGTACCACTCGGCCCTGGATTGCACGTGACCATGCACGAGCTGCAGCTTCGTCCGGTCGTCGAGCAGCCGGTCGAGTCGCCGGGCTGGCGATCCGACCCGGAACCGGAGCAGCCGGCGGGCACCGTCCCAGGTGGCATCGTACTGCTCGTCTGCGGTGGCCAGGAGGCGGAGACCGACCGAGTCGCCCTCGTCGACCAGCGCCGGGTAGCCCTTGACCTGATCCACCTCGACGACCGGCGGGATCGAACCGAAGTCCCAGTCCCGGACACCGGTTCGATCCCACTCGGTACCCGCTCGGGCCGCGTCGGCGAGCGCCGCCCGCAACTCGCCGTCGAGTCGGCGACGGATCGCGTCGAGGTCCTCGCCCTCCGCCAGCAGCTCGTAGTCGGCGTTGATCACCCGGAACGTCGGCCGGAGGTGGACGGGCACCTTGGAGGTGTCGAAGTCGTCGGCGGCGATCACCGCCCCGGCCCGCTGCCCGAGCGCCGCTGCGAGCACGTCGAGGATCGGGCCGTCAGACGGATCGACCTGCTCGACGACCTCGGCGACCGTGTCGGACAGCGGTGTCAGCGCTCGGCGGACCGCCTTCGGCAGCGACCGCGCCAGCGCGCCGATCAGCTCGCGACGATGGCCCGGGACGGACCACGCGAACGCGTCGGCGTCGAGCTGATTGAGCACCTCCACAGGAACGAGCACGCTCACACCATCGAGGTGCGAGGTCGGGTCGAACTCGTACACGAGCTCGAGATCGAGCTGCCCCTGGATCCACGCGTCGGGGAACGCGGCCGGGTCGATCGGGCCGGTACCCGGTGTGAGCTGGGTGAGGTCATCGAGCCGTAGATCGAGCAGGTTCGGCTCCGATCTGCGCTGCTCACCCCACCAGCTCTCGAAGTGGGCGGTGCTGATGACATGGCTGGGCAGTCGCTCGTCGAAGAACCGGTGGACCACCTCGGCCTCCACGATCAGGTCCCTTCGCCGGCCCTTGCGCTGCAGCGTCTCCAGTTCGTCGAACAGGTCCCGGTTGCGGGCGATGAAGGCATGGTTGGCCTCCCAGTCGCCCGCGACGAGCGCATGATGGATGAACAGCTCCCGGGCGAGGTCCGCATCGACGGTGCTCAGCCGCACCGTCCGGTCGGCGACGAGCGTGAGGCCGTACAGGGTGACGCGCTCCGCGACCATCGCCGCGCCCTGCTCCCGATCCCACCACGGGTCGCCGTAGGAGAAGCTGACGACGTGGTCGGCTGCGTCCTCGAGCCACTCGACCGCGACCCCGGCCACGACCCGGGCCCAGAGGCGGTTCGTCTCGACCAACTCGGCCGCCATGACCCATTCAGGCGACGCCCGACGCAGCGCGGAGCCGGGGGCGATCGCGAACCTGGTCGCTCGGGCGCCGCGATACTCGGCCCTGGGCCGCCCGCCACGACGACTGCGGCGGTCGGGTGAGACCGACCGCTGATCCTTCACTCCGACGTGCGACAGCAGTCCCCCGAGAATCGACCGGTGGATGTCATCGCGGAGGGCCTGATCGGTGGCGTGATCGCGGCGCCGACGCCGGTCTGACGTTCGGCCCGTCGATCGTCGATCGTCGAGGCGCAGCTCCCGGGCCACCCGCCGGAGCTGGCTGTGGAGATCGCGCCACTCGATGACCCGGTTGTGGTTGAGGTACTCGCGGCGACACAGCCGGCGGAACTGGTTCCGAGACCGGTTCCGTCGCTCCTCGTCGAGGTGATCCCACAGGTTCAGGTAGGCGAGGAAATCGGAGCGCTCGTCGACGAAGCGGGCGTGGAGCTCGTCGGCCGCCTGCTGCTTGTCCCGAGGTCGCTCGCGGGGATCCTGCACCGACATGCCGGCCACGATGATCAGGATCTCGTCGAGGCAGTTGTTGGCGGCGGCGTCGATCAGCATCCGCCCATAGCGGGGATCGACCGGGAGCTTCGCGAGCTTCCGCCCGATCGGGGTGAGCCACTCGCGCCCACCCCGGCGGTGGGGATCCACCGCATCGAGCTCGGTCAGCAGCGCGATGCCGTCGGTGATCGCAGCCCGATCCGGGGGATCCACGAACGGGAAGTCCTCGATCTCGCCGATCCGGAGCGATGCCATCTGGAGGATGACCGAGGCCAGGTTGGTCCGCTGGATCTCCGGTTCGGTGAACTCCGGGCGGGCGTTGTAGTCGTCCTCGCTGTAGAGGCGGACGCAGACACCGGGACCGAGCCGACCGCAGCGACCGGCGCGCTGGTCGGCCGACGCCTGGGAGATCTTCTCGATCGGGAGCCGCTGCACCTTGGTCCGCCTGCTGTAGCGGGAGATCCGCGCCGTGCCCACGTCGACGACCGACCGGATCCCGGGCACGGTCACGGACGTCTCGGCGACGTTCGTGGCGATCACCACCCGCCGGCGGTCGTGGCTGTTGAACACGCGTTGCTGCTCAGCCGAGGAGAGCCGGGCGTAGAGCGGGAGCACCTCGCCACCCGGCAGGTCGAGCTCGGCGACGGTCTCCGCGGCATCGCGGATCTCCCGTTCGCCGCTGCAGAACACGAGGACGTCGCCCGCGGTCTCTCGCCACAGTCGCCTGACGGCGGTGGCGATGCCCTCGTTCTGGTCGACGCTGACCAGCTCGCCGTCAGCGGCGGGTCGATCGTCGAGCGGCTCGTAGCGGACCTCGACCGGATAGCTCCGACCCGACACCTCGACGACCGGGGCGTCGTGGAAGTGGGCCGCGAACCGGTCGGTGTCGATCGTGGCGGAGGTGATGATCACCTTCAGGTCGGGCCGGCGGGGAAGGAGCTGGTGGAGGTAGCCGAGGATGAAGTCGATGTTGAGGCTCCGCTCGTGGGCCTCGTCGATGATGATCGTGTCGTAGCGGCCCAGCGACCTGTCCCTGGCGATCTCGGCCAGGAGGATGCCGTCGGTCATCAGCTTCACCCTCGTGGTGGGCCCGACCCGGTCGTTGAATCGGACCGTGTAGCCGACGATCTCCCCGAGCTGGGTGTCGAGCTCGCTGGCGATCCGGTCGGCGATCGTCCTGGCTGCGATCCGGCGGGGCTGGGTGTGCCCGATCCAGGCGTCGACACCCCGACCGAGCTCGAGGCACAGTTTCGGGAGCTGTGTGCTCTTCCCCGACCCGGTCTCGCCCGCGACGACCAGTACCTGGTTCGCCTCGATCGCAGCGAGCAGATCGTGGCGCCGGTCGGTGATCGGCAACTCGGCCGGGTAGGAGATGGCGAGCTCGGGTGGCATCCCTCCCAGTCTCGCCCGTCGGCCGGGTCGTTCACGACCCGTTTCGCTGCGCGGTCGGCGGACGGTCCGGCCGACGGGGCAGCGGGCGGGGCAGCGGTAGGGTGCCCGGGATGACAGGGTCGCTGATCATTACCGGAGGGAGCCGAGGGATCGGTGCCGCCACCGCGGCCCTCGCCGCTGAGCGGGGCATCGACGTGTGCGTCAACTACCGGTCGGACGAGACCGCGGCGAACGAGGTGGTCGCCACCTGCGAGGCGGCCGGGGTCAGCGCGGTGGCGATTCCCGGTGACGTGTCGGTCGAGGCCGACGTCGTCGCGCTGTTCGACCGGGCCGAGGCCGAGCTGGGACCGATCGGGGGCCTCATCAACAACGCCGGGATCCTCCACACCCAGGCCAGGCTCGACGAGTACACGGTGGAGCGGCTGCACGAGGTCGTGGCGGTGAACGTGGTGGGTGCGTTCCTCTGTGCCCGCGAAGCGGTCCGACGGCTGTCGACCGCCCATGGCGGTGAAGGCGGGGTGATCGTCAACGTCAGCTCGGCCGCCTCCTACCTCGGAAGCCCCAACGAGTTCATCGACTACGCCGCCACCAAGGGCGCGGTCGACACGATGACGATCGGCCTCGCCAAGGAGGTGGCGACCGAGGGGATTCGGGTCAACGCCGTGCGGCCGGGCCTGATCGAGACCGAGATCCACGCCCTGTCCGGCGAGCCGGGTCGGGTGGCCCGGCTCGCCCCGGGAACACCGATGGCGCGCGGCGGGACGGCGGTCGAGGTCGCCGAGGCGATCCTGTGGCTGGCATCGCCGGCGTCGAGCTACGTGACCGGTTCGCTGCTCAACGTGGCAGGCGGTCGGTAGCGTCTCCGTTCGTCACTGCCTCAGGGGCTGACGGCGACGGCCGGCCGGGGGCCGAGCGGCTCGTCCGAACCCTGCCGAGCCCGCATCAACGCAAGCAACCCGAGGCAGATCCCCAGCGTTGCAGCGCCGAGGAAGAGCCCCTGGCCCGCTGCGCCGTAGATCAGCGGCGCCAGCATCGCGCCGACCGACGCGGCCGTCAGCCCGGCCCCGTCGAGCAGGGCCGATCCGACCGCGGCCCGCTCAGCCCCCGTCACCTCGAGCACCAGTACCTGGGCCGACACCGACGCGAACGACTCGCTGCACCCGTGGAGGAAGCCGAAGGTGGCCGCGACCAGGACGGTGCCTGCCACCCCGTACCCCGCCATCGCCGGGATGAGGCCGAGAAGGGCTGGCAGCATCACGACGGTCGCCCCCCGGTGCTCGGCGAGGTTGCCGGCGATGCGGGGCAGGATGAGCAGTGGGCCGCCGATGACGAGGATCGTGGCCGCCACCATGCCCGTCGACGCGCCGAGGTCGGTGAGGAAGCGATCGACGATGGCGTCGAAGATGCCGATGAAGCCGTACACGATCACGACGACCACCATTGCCGCCTGGACCTTCGGCCGTCGCAGGAGGCGACCGAGGTCGGAGTAGTCGACGGGGGTCGCGGCGATCTCGGTCCGGAGGATGATCCTGGTCGCCGGAACACCGATGGCGACGAGGGCGGCGGAAACGAAGAGGAACGGCGCGGCGAAACCCAGCGGCTCGAGCACGGCCCCGATCACGGGTCCGATGATGAAGCCCGCCACCGCCGTCGACAGCAGGGTGCCGAGCTTTGCTCCGCCACCGACGGTGTCGAGGCCGAGGAGCGCTTTCCTTGCGATCAGGCCGAACAGGCCGAGACCGATCCCCGAGAGCCCGCGGCTGACCGCGAGGACCAGCGCGCTCGACCCGAAGGCGAAGCCGATCGGTCCGACGATCCCCGCCGTGATGGCGAGGATGGCCAACGGTCGCGACCGTCCACGGTCGGCCAGCGGAGACAGCAGCACCTGGGCGACGAGTGCGGCGGCGAAGCCGGTCGAGGCGATCGCGCCGACCTCCCAGTCGGCCAGGCCGTGGTCGCGCTGCACGTCCTCGAGGAACACGAACACCACCCCGAGGGCGGAGGTGAGCAGGAAGTTGGCGAGGTAGATGAGCCAGGCTCGCATCGGGCCAGCGTACGATCGTCGGTCGGGCACCGGTCAAACGGTTTCCGGCCGGAGGTGGCGATCGGCGCCGCTACCCAGCTCGCCGCAGGGTCAACCGCGGGTCACACCTCGTCGAGCCACACGGGAGCCCGGTCGAGCAGGAACTCGCTCACCGCACCGCAACGCTCGAAGATCTCGCACAGGTTCTCCCGATGCATGAAGAGGTCGTCGAGCGCCAGCTCGATCCGGGCCGAGATCGCCAGCATCCGTTCGGGCGGATCGGTCACCTCGGCGGTCGAGTCGATCGCCTGGACCTTCAGCGGGAGCTCCGCCCCGCCAATACCTGCGAGATCGGTGGCGAGAACGAGGAGATCCGGGGCATCGGCGAGCGGGGGCAGGTCCCAGGTGAACAACAGCGGGAAGCTGAATCCCGGCGGTGGTTCGGCATCCTCGGGCAGCTCGAGCATCCGGTCCTCGAACGCCAGCAGCGTTCGCGGCTCCACCTCGATCGCCAGCCGGACGTCGAGCGGACCACCGCAGGCCTGCTCGGGGTGCAGGTCGACCTCCCACGTCTGACGCATCGAGTAGGTCTCGACGAAGTGCCGCTCGTCGTGCACGTGGAACTGGTGATCGGTGGCGTGGTCCTTGATTTCCGCCACGTATCCCGGAATGTCAATGATGGCCAAGGTCTCGAACCTCCCCCTATAGCCTGCCATGACGATACGACAATGGGACGCCACGAGGCACTGGCGATGGCGCCCGGGCACGGCGCCCGATCCGCACGAGTTCCCGGGAGGAGCGCTGGCCGGCAACATGACTCCAGAGTCGATCCTGGATCTCTTCGCCGATGTGGTCGCCGAGGTCGCCGATTCGCTGTCCGGCCTCGCCGACTGGGGCCATTCCGGCGGCCGACCCGACCAGTACAACCATGACGTGGTGGCCGATCAGATCGTCCAGGGGCGCCTTCTCGGCGCCGGGTTCCGGGTCCTGAGCGAGGAGTCGGGGATCACTGGCGACGGCCCGCTGCTGGCCGTGGTCGACCCCATCGACGGCTCCACCAACGCGTCCCGGGCACTGCCCTGGTATGCGATCAGCTTGTGCGCGGTGGACGCCGCCGGTCCGTTGGCGGCCGACGTCGCCAACCTGGCGACGGGCGACCGGTATCGAGCCATCCGGGGGATGGGGGCCGTCAACGACGACCACGAGCTCCGGCCGAGCGGTTGCGCTCGCCTGGCCGACGCCCTCGTCGCATTCTCGGGTCTGCCCCCCGCTCACGGCGGGTGGGACCAGTTCCGGGCCTGCGGAGCAGCCGCCCTCGACCTGTGCGCGGTGGCCTCCGGTGTGTTCGACGGCTTCGTCGATGTCGACGGGGCCCACGGTGTGTGGGACTACCTCGGAGCAGCGCTCATCTGCAAGGAGGCAGGGGCAGCGGTGGGGGAGGGCGACGGCGGTGAGCTGCTCACGTTCGACCACGCGGACCGGCGGGCCCCGGTGGCCGCCGCCACCCCCGAGCTCCTCGAACAACTGCTCGCCATGCGGGCCGGCTGGGGCTGATCCCACCGACCGCCTGGGCGGGCCGGTCGGTTCCGATCAGGTGGGCCGGGCGGCGCCGCAGTCGAACTCGAGCTTCCCGACCACCGACGTCGACCCGGTGCGTCGGTGGTCACTCATCGGCGCGACCGCGGTCACGACCGTCCCCCCGGCTCGCCATGACGGCGCCTCGTCGCTGAGCAGCCAGAGCTGGTCCTCCGCCGGCTTCTCGGTCTCACTGCCGGTGCCCACCGCGAGATCGAGCTCCGTGCTCGAAGCGGCGACCCAGAACTGCTCGTCGTCGTCGACGCCGCTCCCGGCGACGACGAAGTCCTCGGAGGTGATCAGGCAGGTCGAAGGTGTGAACCGGTACTCGTGGCCGTCGACCGTCAGCGTGCCGGTGCGCTGGTCCGCACCGGCCGAGGAGGTGGCCTGCGCCGCGAACGACCCACCGATCACGAACAGCGCGACCGCGATGCCAGCGACGAGCCGACGTCGGGAGAGAAGCGCGAGCCAGGTGGTGGTCAATGGGGGCCGTTTCGGTCAAGCCGACGCAATCTGCGCCGATCCGGTCAATTCATCGTAAGAACTACGTTCGATCGGACCAGTTGCCGTTGAGTGACAAGGGCGTGAAGGAATATGTCAGACCGGCGACGCGACCTCGATCGTTAGACTCGACGCTCCCGGGCGCTTAGCTCAGCTGGCTAGAGCACCTCCCTTACAAGGAGGGGGTCGGGGGTTCGAGTCCCTCAGCGCCCACGTGTGAGCTGCGGAGCAGTTCACCTCGAGTTCGGCTTCGCCGAACCTCGCCGGCTGAACGGTGGAACCGGGTTCGAAAGCTGTCCTATGAGGTCCACGTCGTTCGGCTTCGGCTCACTTACGGAGTTTCGCCTCCGGCGAAGCGTCCTCGGCGAACGTCCTCTGCGAAACGCGCCTCCGCTGTGGTGGGTGATGGGCGAGGGTTGGCGTTTGGGTTCTGGCGGGTGGGGCGCCCGCGTCGATTCGTTCTGGCGGACCCAGGTGCCGGGATTGGGCGCCGCGTCCGCCGGAACGGGGTCGGGTGGGCGCGGTGTCCGCCGGAACGGGCCACTGGCCCAGGGCGTGCGTCAGCTCGGGTCGAGGATCGAGTCGAGCTCGGTGATCGCGAGGTCGCAGAGCTCGGGCGCGCCCAGCTCGCCGCCGCCCTCGAAGGCGGGTCGAAACCCGTCGCCGAGCTCGTCCGCCAGGCGGGCGGTGAGCTCCTGGGCGAACGTCGAGCCGTGGGCGCGGTAGCCGAGCCCACGGCAACCCCCGAGGAGCAGGGCGGCGGGCTCTGGTCGACCCAGGTCGGCGAGGGCCCGGGCGGCGACCTCCCCATCGACCGGAACCGAGATCCACTGACCTCGACGCCGGTAGCTCGCCAAGCCCCGCCGGGCGCTCCGGGCCATCTCCATCGGGTCGTCCGTGTGCTGCATGGCCAGCGCTCGACTCGTCTGCGCCCCGAGCGCGAGCACGGTGAGCCCGCACGAGTCGGCGAACTTGATCAGCTCCTCGCACAACGGCACCGCACGCTCGTGGTCGCCCGCCTGGAGGGCCTCGTGGACGTCGGCGTGCAGGGCGAACGCCTCGGCGATCGGCCCCGCCGACCGAGCGATCGCTCGGATCCGCTGCGAGCCATCGCCCGGGTCGAGCCCGGCGTTGGTGGCCAGGCGGTTGTAGATCGACGCCACGACGAGCTCGTAGAGGCCCCCGCTGTCCCTGGTCACCGCATCGAGCTGGGCGTGGATCTGGCGGGCTCGCTCGTGATCGCTGCCCATCGCTGCCACCCAGAAGCTCGCCAGACCGAGCCCGATGCTCGCCTGGTCGCCGGTCAAGCCGTCCAGCAGCGCAGCGGCATCGTCGAGTCGCGATTGCCATGCCCGCAGGCGGGCCAGCCCGGCCCGGACCGCCGCCTCGCCGGGATGGGCTTCGCCAGCGGCATCGAGGACCGCCGATGCCCAATCGGCGTGCTCGAACCGTTGGGCCAGCTCGGCGTAGAGCGTCGTGGCGTCCAGGAGCTCCATCGCCTCGCCGAGGCGGTCCTCGGATCGGTCGTCGAGCGCGAAGGCGACGGCGGCGCGGTAGTTGTCCCAGTCGTCGGCGAAGCCTTCGAACGCCGTCTCGAAGTCGGTGCCCCACAGCCTCGCTTCGCGATCGACCGCCCGCGTCCGATAGTGGTGGAGGTGCGCCTGCTCGGTCTCGATCCGATTCTCGAGTCGAGCGGCGGCGAAGAGGCGGACCGATTCGAGCAGCCGGTAGGTCACCGCACCGTCGACGGTCTCGACCGTCACGAGCGAGCGGTCCGCCAGCTCGATCAGATGACGGACGGCGTGCACCTCCGACACACCGTCATCGAGGGAGGCGAGGGCCTTCGCCCCGTCGAGGTCGAACCGGCCGGCGAACACACTGAACCGGCCGAGCGTACGTTGCAGCCCCGGCTCGAGCCCGTCGTAGGAGGAGGCGATGGCTCGCTCCAGGGTCTCGTGGTGCGGATCGAGCAGTCCAGGGCTCGAGAGCAACGCAAGCCGATCGTCGAGGAGCTGCGACAGTTGCTCCACCCCCAGGATCCTGGTGTGGGCGCCGGCCAGCTCGAGGGCGAGCGGCAGGTGGTCGAGCTTCTCGCAGAGATCGCGGACGTCGTCGGACGTTCGGTCGAGGGGCGCGCCGTGCTCATCGGCCCGGTCGGCGAAGAGCCGGGTCGCGGCGTCGGCGTCGAGGACCGGCACATCGACGACGCGCTCGCCCGACACACCGAGACGCTGTCGGCTCGTGGCGAGGATGGTCAGGGGGCCGCCCATGGCGACGAGCTCCACGGCCAGTCGGGCAACACCGTCGATCACGTGCTCGCAGTTGTCGAGGACGAGCAGACCGGCCCGATCCCGCAACGCAGCGAGGACGGACTCCTCGTTGGATCGGTCGGGAAGCCGCGGCTGACCGATGGCGTCGAGAACCGTCTGGCTCACCGACTCGCTGTTGCGGATGTTGGCGAAGCGGACCAGCCAGACCCCCGCCGGGAATCGCTCCGCCACACCGGGTGCAGCATGGAGCGCCAGGTGGGTCTTGCCGACACCGGCCGGTCCCGTCAAGGTGACCAGCCGCCCCGGCTCCAGTCTCGACGCCAGCTCGTCGAGCAGCGCCGACCGGCCGACGATCGGCTTCGAAGGGGGCGCGAGCTGCGCGGGATCGACCGGGCGGGGTGGCTCGACGATGACATCGGGCTCGTCGACCGCGCCGCCGTCGAGCGGTGCCACGAACTGGTACCCACGTCCGTGCACGGTCCGGATCACGGTCTGTCGGCGGCCGTCGTCGCCCACCGCCTGACGGGCCGACTTGATCCGGCTGGTCAGGGCCGACTCGCTGACGAACCGATCGCCCCAGACGGCGTCGAGGAGCTCCTCCTTCGCCACCACCCGATCACGATGGTCGAGCAGGTAGACGAGCACATCGAAGACCTGCGGCTCGACCGACATGACCTCGTCGCCGCGCCGCACCTCGAAGCGGCTGAGGTCGATCTCGACGTCGCCGAAGGCGTAGTTCGGTCCGCTGCCCTCCACTGGCATCGGCTGCGAGCCTAGTGGGCCAGGCGTTCCTGGTCAGAAGCTCGAAGCGAGCGCTGGACGCCCAGTTCCACGCGGTCCTGTCGTCGATGGCTCAGCGGGCGAGCCGGTCGAGCAGCTTGGAGAGGAGCTTCCGGTCGCTCGCCGACAGGCCCTGGAGGACGTCCAGTCCGTCGAGCGAGTCGTTGACCACGCCCGAGGCGTCGGCCACCAACTCGATGCCGGCCGGCGTGAGGGAGGCGAGCGACCGTCTCGCGTCGCGTTCGTCCTTCTTGGTCTCGACGAATCCCAGCCGTTCCAGCGGCTTGAGCGCCCGGGTGACCCCCGACGGCGTCAGGCCGATGTCATCGGCCAGTTCGACGCGGGTGGCCGTGGCTCTCGCGTGCGAGCGGAGCGCGTCCAGCAGCTGGAATTCACTGAACGAGATGCCCTTGATGTCCGACAGCGATCTGTCGAGCCGTTTCGTGATGTTCGTCGCAGCGGCGAGTAGCTCGACAACCAACGCATCCATTCCCATGCTGACATGGTACGTGATCGATCACGTAGTGGTCAGTCTATTTGCGGGAGCGCGCACGCCGTGCCGTTGGTGAAGTCCGCAGAGCTGGGACCGGATGGGGCGGCATCACTAGTCTGCTCTCATGCGAGGTCGAGGCGCGATAGTCGGAATCGGTGAGCTCGAGCCGGTCCGCAACACCGAGGGCGAGACGACGCTGAGCCTGATGGCGAAGGCGGCGCTGGCGGCCATCGATGATGCCGGGCTGACCCTCGCCGACATCGACGGCATGCTCGTGCACCCGATCGGGGGCGTCTCGATGCTGGCGCCCTCCACGGTGCTCGAGTTCATGGGGACCGAGGTGGACTTCGCCGAGGTCGTCGACCTCGGCGGTGCCAGTGGCGCGGGGATGGTCTGGCGGGCGGTCGCCGCGATCGAGGCCGGGATGTGCCAGGCCTGCGTTTGCATCACCGGCGCATCCCGCCGCAGGCGCACGCCGCGCCCAGCGGGGAGCGGCGCCGACCGGGCGACCGACCGTGGCGCAGCGAAGGCGGCGGGAAAGAAGGTCGGCGGGTGGAACATCCCCGACCGGTCGCCGGCGGCTGAGTTCGAGGTGCCCTTCGGCAACGTCGGGGCGAACGTCGGCTATGCCATGATCGCCAACCGCTACCTCCACGAGTACGACGCCACGCCCGAGCAGTTGGCCAAGGTGGCCGTCCACCAGCGCGACAACGCCTGCCGCAACCCGGCGGCCATCTTCCACGACCAGCCGATAACGGTCGACGACGTCCTCGCCTCGCCGATGATCGCCGACCCCCTCCATCTCCTCGAGATCGTGATGCCGGCCGGCGGGGCGGCCGCCGTCGTGGTCGTCGGTCCGGAACTGGCGAGGAGCCTCGACCGACCCGCCGCATGGCTGCTCGGCGCCGGCGAGAAGGTGACCCACAAGTCGATCACCTATGCGCCGAGCCTCACCGACACGGCCATCCAGGCATCGGCCGCCCGGGCCTTCGCCCAAGCCGGTGTCGGGCCCGACCGGGTCGGGCTCGCCTCGGTCTACGACTGCTACACGATCACGGTGCTGCTGACCCTCGAGGACTCGGGGTTCTGTCCCAAGGGAGCGGGCGGCCGGTTCATCGACGATCACGACCTGCGATGGAACGGCGACTTCCCGGTCAACACCCACGGCGGCCAGCTCTCCTTCGGGCAAGCGGGCATCGCCGGCGGGATGAGTCACGTCACCGAAGCCGCCCGCCAGATCATGGGCCGAGCTGACGACCGTCAGATCGCCGACCTCGATCTGGCGTTCGTGAACGGCAACGGCGGGATCCTGTCCGAACAGGTCAGCCTGGTGCTCGGCGCCGAAGCGTGACCTCCGATCTTCCATCAACGTCCCTGGAGCGACAATGGCAACCACGATTCCCGAGCCCGACGTGCACAACGAATGGCGGCTCGCCACCCCCGGCGCCGACGGATGGGTCCGTTCGGCCCGCCCCGACGCCGACGACAAGTTCTTCATGGTGTCGGCCGACGGGCACGTCCAGGAGCCGCGCACCATCTTCAAGGACCGTCTGCCCGAGGAGTACCACGACCGGCTGCCGACCGTGGTCGTCGGCCGGGACAAGAAGACCCAGTTCCAGAAGACGGAGGGATTCCGGCCGGCCAAGCTGAACTGGGTCAATCCGCTCGAGGGTCACGAGAGGCTGCGGTACGAATCGGGCCGTCGACCGGAGGAGCGGGCGGCCGAGCTGGCTGTCGATGGTGTCGACGCCGAGACCCTCTTCCCCAACGTCGGGCTGGCGATGTGGGCCACTCGGGATGCCGAGTTCTCCCAGATGATGTGCAGGGTGTGGAACGACTGGGCATGGGAGAGCTACGGGCCCCACAACGACCGCCTGGCGCCGATGGCCTGCGTCGCGCCAGCGGCAACCGAGGCGGCGATCGCTGAGATCCAACGGTGTGCCGACCTCGGTTTCAAGGGCATCTGCCTGCCGTGCAAGCCGGTGTTCGGGGCGCCCGACGTCGACGACCTCAACTACAACCTGCGAGAGCTCGAACCGCTCTGGGACTGCATCGAGGACGTGGAGCTTCCGGTGACGTTCCACGTGTCGACCGGACGCGACCCTCGAACCGCCCGCAGCCAGGGTGGGGCGGTCATCAACTATGCGGTCCACTCCCTCGCCCCGACGATGGAGCCACTGGTGAACATCTGCGCCTCGGGGGTGGCCGAGCGACACCCGAAACTCCGGTTCGGCGCCGTCGAAGCAGGGATCGGATGGGTCGCATGGATGCTCGATGCGATGGACGAGGCCTACCTCAAGCATCACATGTGGGTTCGACCCAAGCTCGATCTGCTCCCGAGTGACTACTTCCGGCGGCAGGGGTTCGCCACCTTCCAGGAGGACCGGGCAGGGCTCGCCCTGGCCCGGGAGTTCGACCTGGTCGACAACTTCCTGTGGGCGAACGACTTCCCGCACCACGAGGGCTCGTGGCCCTACTCGGCGCAGGCCATCGAGCGGCAGATGGGCCACCTCGACGACGGCGAGCGAGCGAAGATCCTCGGCCTCAACGCAGCCAGGATCTTCGGCTTCGACATCCCCGACCGCTACCTCCACCACGAGGACGCAGCCGCGATCAACGCCGGGACCTGAGCGTCTCGCTCCGACGCTGATCGGACCACCGCTGCGGCCGCCCGCCGCGGTGAGAAGGTCGCAGCGGTCGCTGTCACGCGAGGCTGCGCGGTCGCTAGCGTTCCGGACGTGCGGGACCTCGTCGTCGAGAAGGTGGTGGAGGGGGTCTGGTGCCTCCGCAGGCGTTCGTACGCGACGTGCAGTTACCTGGTGGCTCGGGCGGACGGCCTCGTGCTCGTCGACACCGGCATGGACAGCGACGCCGGCGATGTCGCAGCCGGTCTGCGGGCCGCCGACGGCGACTGGTCCGACATCAGGGCGATCGTGGTCACCCACTGGCACAACGATCATGCCGCAGGCGCGGCGGTGGCCCAGCAGCGATCGGGGGCGCCGGTCTACTGCGGCCGGGCCGAGGTGCCGTTCGTCCGGCGGGCCAGCCGACGCCCCGGCGTGCTCGGCGCGATCGGCGATCGGTGGCCGGAGCGAGGCCCGCTGGTGCTGGCCAAGGGCGTCCTGACGAATGCGCCACGTCGAGCGGTCGACGAGCCGTCGACGATCGACGACGGTGACGAGGTGGCGGGTCTGGAGATCGTCGTCACCCCCGGTCATACGGCAGGTCACCTCTCGGTCTGGGATCCCTCGGCGAGGACGTTGTTCAGCGGCGACGGCCTGGCGGTCGTCGGAGGCGAGATCCGCCGAATGGCACGAGCGGTCACGCCAGATCGGGAGGCGGCCGGGCGCTCGATGCGCCGGCTCCTCGATCTCGAGCCGGTTGTGGTGTGCCCCGGGCATCGCCGGCCGATGTCGGTGACGGCCGGGGACCTGGCGGCGGCTCGGCGGGCCCTCGATCACGAGCGGTGGCCCCACCTCGGATGAGCCGGCCGCCAGAATGAGCAGAGCAATGGATGATCTGAGAGGAAGATCTGGATGACCGACAACGACCCATCGGCGACGCGACCGACGGAGGCGCTCGCCCAGGACGCGAGCAGCGCTGGTCGGCCCGCGGTGCTGTTTCTCTGCGTGCACAACGCCGGTCGGTCCCAGATGGCGGCCGGGTTCCTCCGCCACCTCGCTGACGGCGAGATCGACGTCTTCTCCGGCGGATCCGATCCCGGGCCTCAGCAGAACCTGACGGTGATCGACGCCATGGCCGAGGTCGGCGTCGACATCGCCACGGAGTACCCGAAACCGTGGACCGACGAGATTGCCCGCGCCGCCGATGTCATCATCACGATGGGCTGTGGCGACACCTGTCCCGTGTTTCCCGGTACGCGCTACGAGGACTGGGAGCTCGACGATCCCGCCGGTCAGCCGATCGACACCGTCCGCGCCATCCGCGACGACATTCGCCGACGGGTCGAAGCGCTCATCGCCAGCCTGGAGCGCAGCTCAGCATGACCGCCACCGAATCAGACGCCGCGGTCTCGACACGGCGGCCGTCCATCGACCGACGGGCGGTGACCGCCGAGTTCATCGGGACCGCGTTCCTGCTGATCGGCGTCGTCGGGAGCGGAATCATGGCCGAGACGCTGACCGACGACGTCGGCCTCCAGCTCTTCCAGAACGCGTTCGCCACCGCCGGCATCCTGGTCGCCCTGATCCTCGCGCTCGGTCCGGCATCTGGCGCCCACTTCAATCCGGCGGTGACCCTCGCCGATCGCTGGTTCGGCGGGATCGACACACCGACCGCCGTCGCGTACGTGGTCGCGCAGGTCAGCGGCGGCATCCTCGGCGTGATCCTGGCGAACGCGATGTTCGACCTCGACCTGGTCGCGTGGTCCACCAAGGATCGGTCGGCGGGTCACCTCGTGCTGGCCGAGGTGATCGCCACGTTCGGCCTCCTCCTGGTGATCTTCGGCGTGGTCCGCGCCGGTCGGGCCTCCGTGGCCGCGTTCACCGTCGGCGCCTACATCGGCGGCGCGTACTACTTCACCTCGTCGACGAGCTTCGCCAACCCCGCCGTCACCGTCGCCCGAGCGTTCTCCGACACGTTCGCCGGCATCGAACCCGGTTCGGTCGCTCCGTTCGTGATCGCCCAGCTCGTCGGTACGGCGGTGGCGATCGCGGCGACCCGCTTCCTGTATCCCGACACCGCCGACTACGCCGACAGCGTGGTCGTGCCCCACAGCGACCAGGCCACAGACGGCGGGTGATCAACACCCGGAGCGGCGCCGGGAGCCACGGTCACCCCGCCGGTCGATTCAGGTCGCCTCGTCGGTGCCGGCCTTCGTGACCGCGATGACCCGACGGGTGACTTCCTCCGCGCCGAGCACCATCGCCACGGAGTGCAGGTCGGGGCTCTGGGCTGCGCCGGTCACCAGCACCCGGACCAGGGTGGCCACGTCCCGCAGCAGGCCCTGGTAGCGGTCGGGGTCCTCGTTGAGCTGCGACTTGTTGGCAGCGAAGTGGTTCCTGGCCGCCAGCTCCCGGATCTGCTCGAACCAGACATCGCGGTCGTCGTCGTGGCGGTAGCTGTCCACGAAGTCGCGGGCGACCTGTACGGCGAGGTCGCCGGTCAGGTCGCCGAGCCGCTCGTCGGACGGGTCGGTGATCGGATCGAAGAGCGTGGCGTAGAAGAAGCCGTAGGCGGACCGGAAATCGGACCACTTGGCGAGGTCCTTGCGGATGTTCTTCACCGCAGCGGTTCGAATGGCCAGCACGGCGCGGTTGTAGTGGCCATCGGCGGCGAGGGCGGTGGCGACGTCGAGGTCGTGGTCGGCCGCCCACGCCTCGACCTGCTCGATCACCTGCTCGTCGGCGAGCTCCGCGATGAAGTCCTGGCCGATGTCGGCGAGCTTGTCCAGATCGACGAGCGGGCCGGCGGCGTTGCATTCCGCCAATCGGATCGGCTCGGCCGACGCCTCGGCGAACGGCAGCTCGGCCAGCCGGCTGTTGGCCAGCCCTCGCAGGTAGTGGAGCACGGCGCCTCGGGGGTAGCCGGCGGCGAGGTAGTAGTCGACCGAGGCCTCCGGATCGTGGCGCTTCGACAGCTTCCGCCGGCTCGTGTCGCTGAGCTTCATCAGCGGTGCGATGTGGGCGTAGGGGATCTGCTCGAAGCCGAGTGCGGCGAACAGTTGCAGGTGCACCGGCACCGAAGAGATCCACTCGTCGCCACGCGTGACCACGGTGATCCGCATGAGGTGGTCGTCGACGACGTGGGCGAGGTGGTAGGTGGGGAGCCGGAGCTCGGCGTCGGAGCTCTTGAGGATCACGATGTCCTGGACGTTGTCCTCCTGCTCGATCGGGCCTCGTATCACGTCGGTGTAGGTCACCCGTGCGCCCGCCGGGAGCTCGGGAGCGCGGAAGCGGATCACGTTGGCCTGCCCGGCGTCGCTCCGCTCCACGACCTCCTGGTCGGACAGGTGCCGGCAGGTCGCCCACTCGCCGAAGTAGCCGATGCCGCCCTTCGCCTGTCGCTGCCGCTCGGCCAGGGCGTCGAGCTCCTCGCGGGTGCAGAAGCACGGGTAGGCCTGGTCGGTCCGGAGCAGTTCACGGACGTAGGTGAGGTAGATGTCGGCCCGGGCCGACTGGTGGTAGGGGCCCCACGGAATCGACGGGTCGACCTCGTCGGAGGCGACGTCGAAGTAGTGGAACGCCCGCTCGAACTGCTCGACCGCACCGTCGACCGCCCTCGCCTGGTCGGTGTCCTCCACCCGCACCAGGTACACGCCGTCGGCAGCGTGGGCGACCGATCGGGAGATCATCGCGGTGTAGATCCCACCGATGTGGACGAATCCGGTCGGGCTGGGCCCGAACCGCGTGACCTCGGCGCCGGTTGGGAGCTCGCGCTGCGGGTAGGTCTTCTCCCAGTGCTCCGGCTCGTGCAGTACGGGTGGGAGCAGGCGGCCGATCAAATCGTCGTTCACGTGAGACGACGCTACCGGCGACCGCCCCGCCATGGCGGCCGGTCTCGCCGCCCTGCAACACTGGAACGATGACCGACACCGCGGCCCGACCGGACGAGACCTCCGAGACCACCGGCGGGAGCCGCCCGGTGCCGGTGCCCGACGGTTGGGTGATCCGCCCGGTCGCGGCTGCCCTCGGGGCGGAGGTGACCGGCGTGTCGCTGGCGGGGGCCGACGACGATGTCGTGGCGTCGATCCGGGCGCTGCTCGTCGAGCACAAGGTGCTGTTCTTCCCCGGGCAGCATCTCTCGGTCGACGAGCACGTGGCGCTGGCCGAGCGGTTCGGACCGCTCGAGGCCCACCCCAACCTCCAGAATCCGACCCTCGACCACCCGGCGATCTTCGAACTGCGGGCATCGACGGGCGGTATCGCCGACGAGTGGCACACGGACCTCACCTTCCTGCCATCGCCGTCGGTGATGTCGGTGCTGAACATGGTCACCTGTCCCGACGTCGGCGGTGACACGATGTGGACGAACCTCTGCCTCGCCTACGAGTCGTTGTCGGCGCCGATGCGGGAGCTGTGCGACGGCCTCACCGCGCTGCACGATGCGCTGCCCCACAACCGCCCGGACTCGATGACGATCCATCCCGTCGTGCGGGTGCATCCGGTGACCGGCGAGAAGGCGCTCTACGTCAACGAGCACTTCACCCGGCGGATCGTGGAGATGAGCCACGCCGAGAGCGAGGCCCTCCTCGGGCTCCTCACCGCCTGGGTCAAGCAGCCCCAGTTCACCGTTCGCTACCACTGGACGGAGGGCACGATCGGGATGTGGGACAACCGCTGCACCCAGCACTCCGTCCTCAACGACTTCGACGGCGAGCGGGTCATCCAGCGGGCGACCGTCATGGGCGACCGGGTCGACGGCGTGGGTCAGGCCCGGTGGGATCCGTGGATGCCCACGAAGGGCGGTGCCCTCACCAGACACGACCGGCAGCTCCGAAGGTTCCTCGAGGCCGACGCCGCCCCTGACCTCACCGGCTGACCCCATACCCGCACACCGGTGCCAGACACATCGTGCGGTCGCGATCGACGGGTCCACTGCCGCACGATGTGTCTGGCACCGGTGTGCGGATGTGGTGATGCCGGTGTGCTGGTCACAGCGGTGTCGGTCTAAAACGGCCGGATGAGCTTGACCAAGTTGTTGGTGGCGAATCGTGGGGAGATCGCGATCCGGGTCATCCGAGCGGCCCGCGACCTGGGGATCGGGACGGTGGCGGTGGCCAGCGAGGACGACCTCGGCTCGCTGCACACCCGGGTCGCCGACGAACTGGTGACGTTGCCAGGGCGGGGAGCGGCCGCCTACCTCGACGTCGCTGCCGTGGTGGCCGCGGCGACCGAGCACGGGTGCGACGCCTTGCACCCCGGCTACGGGTTCCTGGCCGAGAACTCGGCACTGGCCAGGGCATGCGAAGCGGCCACCGTCGTGTTCGTGGGACCGACCGCCGAGCAACTCGACCGGTTCGGCGACAAGCTCCGGGCCAAGGCTCTGGCCGCCGATCTCGGCGTCCCGCTGACGCCGGGCCTTTCCGGTGACGTCGCTCTGGCCGACGTCGAGGCGTTCGTCAACGAGCACGGCCCGACCATGATCAAGGCGGTCGCCGGTGGGGGAGGGCGGGGCATGCGCCAGGTGCGGCCCGGCGACGACGTCGCTGCGGCCTACGAACGGGCCCGAAGCGAGGCGGAGACCGCGTTCGGGAATCCGGCCGTGTACGTCGAGGCGCTCGTCGAGGCCGCCCGGCACGTCGAGGTGCAGATCGTCGGCGATGGGACGGCGGTCAGCCACGTGGGGGAGCGGGAGTGCACGATCCAGCGGCAGCATCAGAAGATCGTCGAGGTCGCGCCGAGCCCCACGCTCGACGACGACACCCGGAGAGCCCTCACCAGCGCCGCAGTCGGGATGGCGAGTGAGGTCGGCTACCGGTCCCTGGGCACCTGGGAGTTCCTCGTCGACGCCAGCGGTGGCGGGTTCGCGTTCCTGGAGACGAACGCCAGGCTCCAGGTGGAGCACACTGTCACCGAGGAGGTCACCGGGATCGATCTCGTCGCCGCCCAGCTCCGGATCGCCGGCGGTGCACGCCTGGCCGACGTCGGCCTCGAGCAGGCCGACGTGCCCGAGCCCCGGGGCCATGCGGTGCAGGTTCGCGTCAACACCGAGACCATGCTCGCCGACGGATCCGCCCGCCCCGCCGGTGGCACGCTCGTCGCATTCGACCCGCCCACCGGGCCCGGGATACGAGTCGACGGCTACGGGTATGTCGGCTACACCACCAACCCCGGCTTCGACTCGCTGCTGGCGAAGGTGATCGGCCATGCCCCGGGCGCCGACTTCTCCGATGCGGTCAACCGGACCCGTCGGGCGCTCGGCGAGTTCCGCATCGAGGGGGTGTCGACCAACATCGGGTTCCTCCAGGCGCTCCTCGACCGGCCCGAGGTGCAAGCCAACGAGATCACGACAGCATTCGTCGCCGACAACGCAGCCGACCTCGTCGAGGCCGCGTCGTCCCACGAGAAGCGCTACTTCGCCGTTGCACCGATCGCCGCAGCCGCTCCGTCCGGCCCCGGCTTCCCGCCGGCAGAAGCGATCGGGACGGGGTTCGCCGGTGCGCAGGTCGACGCGAGCGACCCACTGGCGGTGCTCAACCACGGCACGATCACGGCCTCCGACCCTGCGGCGTCGTCGGCCCCACCGCCGCCCCCCACACCACCGGTGACGGCGACCTCGGCGCTGGTCGGACCGGACGGATCGATCGCGATCGAGGCGCCACTGCAGGGGACGATCGTGCAGGTCGACGTCGCTGAGGGCGACACGGTGGGCGCCGGGCAGCAGGTGATGGTCATGGAGGCCATGAAGATGGAACACGTCATCACCGCGGCGGTGACCGGAGTGGTCCGCGAGATAACCGTCGGTGTGGGCGACACGGTCTTCGAGGCGCACCCGCTCGTCTTCGTCGAGCACGCCGACGTCGATGTGGAGGGAGCCCAAGCCACCACCGGGATCGACCTCGAGCTGATCCGGCCCGATCTCGAGGAGATGTTCGACCGCCGGGCTTATGGCCTCGACGAGAACCGGCCGGATGCGGTGGCCAAGCGGCACGGTCGAGGACATCGCACCGCCAGGGAGAACATCGCCCAGTTGGTCGACGAGGGCACGTTCGTCGAGTACGGGCGGCTGATGGTTGCGGCGCAGCGGCGTCGCCGCGAGCTCCAGGACCTGCTGGAGAACACCACGGGCGACGGAATGGTGGCCGGCATCGCCAGCGTCAATGGCGACCAGTTCGACCGCGAGACCGCCCAGACCATGGTGATGTCCTACGACTACATGGTCCTCGCCGGAACCCAGGGCGGCCAGAACCACCGCAAGAAGGACCGGTTGTTCGAGATCGCCGCCCGCAACCGGCTTCCCGTGGTGCTCTACGCGGAGGGCGGCGGCGGACGGCCGGGCGACACCGACGGGATCGGCGGCTCCGGCCTCGACTGCTGGGCGTTCACGCTCTTCGCCGAGCTCTCGGGTCTCGTGCCGATCGTCGGGATCACCAACGGCCGCTGCTTCGCCGGAAACGCCGTGCTGCTCGGCTGCTGCGACGTGATCATCGCCACCGAGGGCTCCAACATCGGGATCGGGGGCCCGGCGATGGTGGAGGGTGGCGGGCTGGGGGTCTTCAAGCCCGAGGAGATCGGGCCGACCGAGGTGCAGGTGCCGAACGGCGTCATCGACATCCTCGCCGCCGACGAGGACGAGGCGACCGAGCTCGCCAAGCGCTACCTCGGGTACTTCCAGGGTCCCATCGATGAGTGGGAGGCTCCCGACCAGCGGGTTCTCCGGCATCTCGTGCCGGAGAACCGCAAGCGCGTCTACGACATGCGCGACGTGATCGAACAGCTCGCCGACGTCGACAGCGTGCTCGAGCTTCGACCGAACTGGGGTCCCGGTGCGATCACCTGCCTCGCCAGGATCGAGGGGCGACCGATCGGGATCGTGGCCAACAACCCCCACCACCTCGCCGGCGCGATCGACGCCACGGCCGGCGACAAGGGCGCACGCTTCATGCAGCTCTGCGACGCCCACGACATCCCGCTGCTCTTCCTCTGCGACACGCCAGGGATCATGGTGGGGCCGCGGGCCGAGTACGAAGCGACCGTTCGCCACGCCGCCCGCATGTTCGTGACCGCAGCGAGCATCGACGTGCCACTCATGACCATCGTTACCCGCAAGGGCTATGGCCTCGGGGCACAGGCGATGGCCGGCGGCTCGTTCAAGGCCACCAATTTCACTGTCGCCTGGCCCACCGGCGAGTTCGGCGGGATGGGGCTCGAGGGGTTCGTGAAGCTCGGCTACCGCAAGGAGCTCGAGGCGATCGAGGACCCGGCGGCGCGGATCGCCGAGTACGAGCGGCGGGTCGCCCGGTTGTACGAGCACGGCAAGGCGGTGAACACCGGGTCGTTCTTCGAGATCGACGACGTCATCGATCCGGCAGAGAGTCGGGAGTGGATCATGATGGCGCTCACCTCGGCCCCCGCCCCAGCGCCGCGGACCGGCAAGAAGCGACCGATGGTCGACACCTGGTGACCGGTCGGGCTCCCACGGCTGGCCCGGGGGCGGTCAAGCGATCAAGCGGTCGCCGTCGGTGGCTCGGCCACCGGAGGTTGGCTGCGGCTCTGGACGAGCAGCATCTCCAGGAGCTCGATCAGCACGTCCTTGACCGACTCCTTGTCGCGGGCGTCGAAGCGGAGGATCGGCACGTGCGGCTCCACGTTCAGCGCGCTCCTGACCTGGTCGAGCCGGTGCCGCGGTCCGCCCTCGAACTGGTTCACCGCAACGACGAACGGCACACCGTGACCCTCGTAGTAGTCGAGCGCCCGGTAGCAGTCCTCCAGTCGGCGGGTGTCGGCGATCACGATCGCGCCCAGCGCGCCGTCGACCAGGTCGTCCCACATGAACTCGAACCGATCCTGGCCAGGCGTGCCGAACAGGTAGAGACGTAGCGAGCCGCTGATCGTCACCCGGCCGAAGTCGAGGGCGACCGTGGTGGTGGACTTGGTCGGGAGCAGCTCGCGATCGTCGACGCTTATCCCGGCTGCGGTCATCGCGGCCTCGGTCCGCAACGGGGTGATCTCCGAGATCGCGCCGACGAACGTGGTCTTACCGACGCCGAACGGACCGGACACGACGATCTTGGCCGACAACGGGCCGGAGGCAGGGGGAACCGGGAACTCGCGCACGTTCAATTCGTTCACAGCGCTCGAATCCCCCTGATGAGTTGCTCCAGGAGTTCGACGTCGCCGATCGCCATCGTGCCCTCGGTGGCCAGGTAGCCCTGGTCGGCCAGGTCGGTGACCAGGTACCGGGCGACACCGAGCGGCAGATCCAGGTGGGCCGCCACCTCGGCGATCGACGTCGGTTGCTTGCACAGCCGGGTGATGGCCCGGCGCTCGTAGCCCAGCAGGTAGAGCGGTGCATCGTCGGCGGTCATGACCACCGACTCGATCGGCAGGTCGGCGGTCGTCAGCTTCGTCTCGCCGCCGGTGATCACGTACGGCCGGACGAGGCTCGGACCCGACAGGTCGTCGACCGGCGGCACGGCCAGTTCCTCCGACTCGTCGTCCGGGTCGTGCGCCGGCCAGTGGTCGTCCACCCCCGCTCCTACTCTCCCGGGACCCGCAGCGAGATCGAGTTCTTCAGCTCGTCGATCAGGGCCGGTGTGAGGAGGGCGCCGACACGATCGATCAGGAGCGCCATCTCGTAACCCACCGCCCCGATGTCGGCGTCACCGTCGGCCAGGACGCCGACCGTCGAACCTGCATCGACGGCCATCACGAAGAGGTTGCCGAACTCCATCTCCACGATCACCTGCGAGACCCGCCCGTAGGCGTACAACTCCGCTGCGCCACGGGTGAGGCTGTTCATCCCTGCGATGATCGCGGCGAACTGCTCGGTGCCATCCGCCTGCAGCCCGGCGCTGGACGATGCGAGCAGGAAACCGTCGGCGCTCACCGCGACCGCCTCGGTGGCCCCCGGCGTGCGAGCCACGAAGTTGGCGAGCAGCCAGTCGAGGTTGCCGGTTGCGTCCGACCCGTCGAGCACGTCGTCGGCGGTCACGCCGGTCGCTCGTCGTGCTGGGGAGCTTCGTCGAGCGGGGCGCGTCGGGCGGAACCGACCAGCTCCCCGTCACCACGCGATCCCTGAGCATCGCCCGCTCCGGCTGTCTCGACCTCAGCCGACTCGGTCGCAGCCCGGGCGATGTCGACGCGACGAAGCTCGCCAGTGGGTGCCGGCGACGTTGTGACGGCGGCCTCGCCCTTGGCCGCTCGAACCCCGCTGGCGAAGCGATCGAGCCTCGCGCGGACCTCGGCGGCACGGGACTCAGCGTCGCCGTCGATGGCCGCAGCGGACACCGGCTCGAGGGCGCCGTTGCCAGATCCCTGGTGGCGGGGCACGCGGCGTCGGACCCGGATCTGCTCGGTAGCCCGATCATCGACGCCGACGGTGGGCGCACCGGCCGGTCGCTTCGATTCGCGAGCGCGGAACGGGGGGATCGGGAGTCCGACGGTGTCGTCCTCGTAGCGGCCGGGTCCCGCCGCGTCGGCTCCGGTCGATGGTGCCGGCACCGGTGGTGAGATCGGTGGGTGTTCGGTCTCGACCGCAACCAGTGGCTGGTCGACCGTCGGTGGTTCCAGGGTCGGCGGTTCTGGGGCCGTCGGGTGGGCCAGCGGCCGCTCGGTGGCGTCGTGCCAGGATCGTTGCGTCGCGCCGTCGGTGCCGAGCGACAGCCGGGCGCCCGAGCCCACGATCGGCTGCTCGTCGGTGACGTTGATGATCTCGAAGTCGTCAGCGTCGGCCGGGGCGGTGTCGGCCAACCCGTGGAGCTCGTCGCGAGCGTCGGCCGCGTCGAGCGCCGCCGCGGTGAGCGCCTCGATCGAGGGGCCACCCCCGGGTGAGGCGGGGCGCACGGCGGGCGGTGGCCAGGACAGCGCCGGGTCGGGGGCGTCGTCGCCCGGCTCCAGGCGGCGACTGTGGGCCATGCCGTCGGCCGACATCTCCCCGGTCGACAGGCACGAGGGCGGCAGCGTCACCTTGGCCGTCGTCCCGATCGTGGCCGACTCGACGAGACGCGCATCGATACCGTGTCGGGCGGCCAGCCGACCGACGACGTGCAGACCCAGGAGGGACGGGCTCGACCCGCGGGCGAACGGCGCGCCCCGCAATCGCTCGTTCGCCAGCCGGAGGCGATCTCGACTCATCCCCACACCACGGTCGACGACGGCGAGGGTGTAGGACCCATCGGGCTCTGCGGTGCCGACCACCTCGACCAGCTCGTCGGGAGGCGAGAAGCTCGCCGCATTCTCGATGAGCTCGGCGAGGAGATGGGTGACGTTGTTGACCGCGTTCGGTGTGATCAGGCCCGGATCGATCGCGCCGAGCCGCACCCGGGCGTAGTCCTCGACCTCGCTGACCGCGGCCCGCACCACCTCGTCGACCGGGCGGGCTCGCCCGACGCGTCGGGGCGACGCTTCGCCGGCGAGCACGAGGAGGCTCTCGGCGTTGCGGCGCATCCTCGTGGCCATCTGGTCGAGGACGAACAGGTTCCGGAGCACGTCGGGATCCGATTCGGTCCGCTCGAGCCTGTCGATGAACCGGAGCTGACGGCCGACGAGTTGCTGATTGCGACGGCCGAGGCTGGTGAGGAGCTCCGAGGCGTCGCGGGACCGCCCGATCGCCTGCTCGGCGGCGAGACCCACCGCGGTCGTCCGGACCGAGTCGAACGCTGCCGCCAGCTCGGCCACCTCACCGTCGGCGTCGACCCGTAGCGGCTCCACCGCCGGCACCGTTCCAGCGGCGCCCGGCTGTTGGAGTTGGGCGACCATCTCGGGGAGCTCGACCGCTGCCAGCCGGTTGGCCTCGTAGCTGAGCTCGTTGATCGGTCGAGCGATGCGCTTGGCGAGGAGTCGTCCGACGAGCAGGGCTGCCGCCAGCGCCGTCAGCAGGACGGCGACGACGGTGATCGCCATGAGCCGGGCGGTCGCGGTGAGGTCCGAGCGCAGCGACTCGAGCCCAGACAACGGCGCGAGCGCGGTCGAGGTCGGCTGCTCGACGAAGGCCACCCAGTCGTGGTTGTCGATCCGGGTGCCGAGCCGACCGACCTCGCGGACCGGTCGGGTCCGACCGAAGCCACCCACCGTGTCGTCGAGGATGATGTGGCCGGTCTCGTCCGCGCCGGTCAGTGCTTGGCCGTAGGCCGCGCCGTGCTGCCCGTCGAAGGGGAGCTCGGTCGCGATCCTCGCTCGATCGTGGTCCGACGCCGTCTCGGCGAGGAGGAGCCCCGAACGGGTGAGGATCCGGACCTCGACCCCCCGACCCTCGTCGGCGAAGGCGTCGGCCAGCGGTTGGATAGCGGCGAGGTCGACCGTGGCCTCCAGCACCCCGAGCGGTGCCCCGGTCGTGGTGTCGTCGATGCGGACGGCGAGCGGTACGGCCACCACACCCGTCGACTCGTCGATCTCGACCGCTCCGAGGAACACCCCATCGGACCAGGCTCGTTGCCACCACTCCCGATCGGCGCTGGTGAAGTCGGTGGTCGGCCGAGCCGCGCCGACCGTGAAACCGTTGGCGTCGGTGACGATGGCCTGCGCGAACGCCGGTTGCGCCTCGATCTGGGCTGCGAGCCAGTCGCTCGATCGGCCCGTCCGATCCAACCGCTGATCCTGGCCGATGCGGCCGTCGACCTCGGCGATCGGAAGCGAGCTGAGCTCGATGGTCTCGGGGTAGACAGCACCGGTCGTCTCGACGATCACCGGTGTCCGGCTCCAGTCGATCGCATCGCCCAGTCGCTCTTCGAAGAAGGTGTCGACCGAGGCGACGAGGAGTCGGGCCTGTTCAGCGTGCCGGGCACCGATGGTGTCATCGGCCAGCGCGGCGCGATTCGCCGCGAGCTCGTCGTCGGCCCTTCCCGCCAGGGCGAAGAGGACCCCGACGGTCACCGCGCCGACGATGAGCGCGGGGATCGCAGCCACGAACAGCATCCGGAGCGTGATCCGGCCCGCAATGGAGTCGGAGAAGCCGCGCCGGTGGGGATCCGATCGTGCGAGTGAGGTCATGGACTCACGTTTCCCCCGCTCGCACCCTCGACCTCCCACCGTCCGCCACACCGCCGAAGCCCCGAGGCCGCTCGGGCGCGCCCATCGACAGCGGCGGATTCTCGACGTTGAACGCTACCGCAGCTTCGCGGTGGAGCAACGGATGGGTCGGAGCGGCGGCGCTCAGTCCGCCGGTGGTCGTGGATGAACCGGGATGTCCCTCGGTCCCCGCACCTGGGTGCCGGCCCAGCGGACCTCCACACCGGGGACGAGGGCGAACGACCCGAAGCGCTCGAGCCAGGCTTCGATCGCCACCCGCACCTCCATCCTCGCGAGGTTCGATCCGAGACAGCGATGGATGCCGATGCCGAACGCGAAGTGCCGGTTGCGGCTCCGGTCGATGTCGACCTCCGCGGGGCGGTCGAACTTCTCCGGGTCCCGATTGCCAGCGGGGAACGGGAGCAGGACGCGGTCGCCGGCCGACACCGGGCAGCCGCCGACCTCGGTGTCGTTCACCGCGATTCTGGCCATCGTGACCGGTGCATAGGCCCGGAGGAACTCCTCGACGGCCTGCGGGATGAGCTCTGGCTCTGCCACGAGCCGGTCGCGGTCGTCGGCGTTGGTGGCGAGATGCCAGAGGCTGGCGCCGATCGAGCTCCAGGTGGTGTCGATGCCAGCCATCAGAAGCAGGAAGCAGGTGCCCAGCACGTGCTTCGGCGTCAGCGGGGCGCCGCCGAGCTCGGCCCGGAGCAGTTCGCTGATGAGGTCGTCACGGGGATCCGCCCGCCGATCGGCCACCTGTTCCTCGAAGTAGGCGAGGATCTCCTTGGTGGCCCGACGCCCGATCGCGGGGTCATCGGCTGCCCGTTGGAAGATGTCGATCGCCCAGTCGAGGAACGTCGGCTCGTCCTCCCGGGGAATGCCGAGCATGTGGGTGATCACGCGGACCGGGATGTGCTGGGCGTAGTCGCCGGCGGCATCGGCGATGACCTCGCCGGCATCGAGTCTCCTCTCGATCGTGTCGAGGAGCTCGGCTGCGATGTCCCGCGTCTGCGTCTCGAGGCTGTCGACCGCCCGAGGGCTGAAGAACGGTAGGAGGATCCGGCGAGCCTCGGTGTGGAAGGGCGGGTCGGACGTGATCGGCGGCGCAACCAGCGTCGTGCTCGCCTCCGGAGGTGCCGGCAGCACGCCCACGTCGCGGGACGAGAAGTTCTCCGTGTCGTAGGCCACCGCCGCGATGTGGTCCCAGGTGAGGGGGAGGTACGAGCCGCCGAGGCGCTCGGTGTGGCCGACGGGACATCGTCCACGCAGGTCGTCCCAGATCGGATAGGGGTCGGTCTGGTAGGTGGGGTCGGTGACGTCGTAGTCGCTGGCCCAGTCCTCGACCGCATCGGGTGCCATCGCATGCCTCCTGTCGATCACCACCGGGCGATCAGCACCGCACGATAGTGGCGTGGTCGCCGTCGCTCCCAGCCCAGCCACGTCGTCGACGACTGCGCTGCAGGAACGACCGGGCTAGGGTCTGGCCATGTCGGAGACCGTGTACAACGTCATCGAACTGATCGGCACCAGCGCCGAGTCATGGGAGAAGGCGACCGCCAACGCGGTCGCCGAGGCGGCCAAGACGCTCCGCGACCTGCGCGTGGCCCGCGTCATCGAGCAGGACGTGATCGTGGAGGAGGGCACGGTCGTCCTGTTCAGATCCAAGGTCCGGTTGTCGTTCAAGCACGAGAACCCGCTCGACTAGTCATGGATCCGTCCACCAACAGCACCGGGGGTGCCGAGGCACCGGACGCCATCCGGGAACCGACGTACCGGGTCATTCGCCTCGTCGGCAGCTCGAACGAGTCATGGGAGCAGGCTGCTCGAAATGGCGTGAAGGAGGCGGCCAAGACGATCACGGGCCTGCAGCACGCCCGGGTCACCGACCTCGATGCGTTGATCAGCGACGGTGGTGTCGTCAGCTACCGCCTCGAGCTGGAGATCGCCTTCCAGCTCGATCGGTCCCGCCCGAGCCCGGTCACCGGCGCCCCCGACGTGACCGTGAAGCGGTATTTGATCGTCGCCAACGAGACCCTGGCCAAGGACGTGGTTCCACGGCTGGTCGCGGAGCGTCACGCCGCCGGTCCCTCGGAGTTCCACATCCTCGTTCCGGCCACCAGGTCCAAAGAGACCCGTCAGCTCACCGCCATGGCCGGCGATCCGCTGTCGGGGTATGCGGTCACCGACGTGGTCGGTCTGGACGAGGCCATCGCACGGGACCGCGACGAGGCGGCAGCTCGCCTCGCGACGTTCACCGACAAGCTCGCCGAGCAGCAGGTCACGTTCACCAGCGAGGTCGGTGGGCCCGACCCGTTCCAGGCCATTCTCCAGGTGATGCTGCGGGCGAGCTTCGACGAGATCATCATCTCGACGCTTCCCTCGGCGGTCTCGCGCTGGTTGCGGATAGATCTCCCGAGCCGCGTCCGACGGGCCTACTCGATACCCGTCGTGGTCGTGACACCTACCGCAGACTGAGCGGGAGCCGACCGTCGCCCGGCGACACCGTCGGGAGGTGACACGGTTACGCCACCGCATTGAGCGACAGCACCGAAGGCAGGCCATCGGCCAGCAACGACCAGTCGCTCCCCGTTCCCACACGCCAGACCTCTCCCGAGTCGGTTCCCACCAGAACGCCGCCAGGCCGAGCGGGGTCGACGACGAGGCCGTGGAAGTTGGCGGCACTGGGGGAGTGGGCGGCATCGCACAACGACCGCCACGACGCACCTCGATCTTCGGATCGGAACAGCATCGCACCAGCGCCACCCTCGTCGGTGTGGGAGCTGAAGGCCGTCGGTGCGCACGCCACCGTCAGCGGGAACGGCTCCCGTGGATCGATACACATGGGCCGGGCGTAGCGCGGCGTGACCCCGTGCCACACGTAGTGCCACGTCTGGCCGCGGTCGTCGGATCGGAAGACACCGGCGTTCGGCTCGACCATCTCCGCGATACCGTCGAACCGCCCGTAGCCGGTGGAGGCGAACAGCGTGCTCGGATCGTCGGGGTGCGCCCACAGCATGTGGAGGTCCGGGTTGTCGCCGGGCATGACGAGCTTCCAGGTCTCGCCGCCGTCGGTGGTGGACATCACCCCGCCCACCTCGACGCCGACCCAGAGGCGATCCGGGTCGTCGCGGTCGATGACGAGCGCCCTGGCACGACCGGGGAGCGGCGGGTCGAGCGGGACACACCAGTCGGTCGCCTCGGGTGCTGCAGCGAAGGCGGGTATCTCGGCCCAGCTCAGTCCGTCGGTGCTCCGGAAGAGGCCGGCGGGTTGGGTCGACGCGTAGAGCGCGCCGACGCCTCCCGACCGAACCTGCCAGACCTCCCGATCCGCCAGTCCCACGCACCGCCACCGGGCGCCGCCGTCGGTTGAGCGGTACAGGCCGTCGGCGGTCGCTGCGAACGTTGCGTCGCCGATGATCGCGAGATCTCGCACCGCTCCCGATTCGAGCGTGTTGACGGCGCTGTCGACGCCGGCCGCGTCGAACGTGAAGACGCCGTCGGTGGTTCCTGCGAGCACATGCATGATGGTGAGCCTCCCGGCGTTGCCACCTCAGCGGTGGTTCGCCCTCCAGTCTCTTCCGGCTGGAGGGCGGGCTCAAGCTCGCGGTCGTTGGTCGCCCGATCCCACCCTCTATTGCGATTTGATGACGAAACATCGAGCTGCTCGCGGCGGATGGGCCGGCATGCCGGAGCGCGGCGAAGGGTCATGCAGCTAGCTGCTTGTTGTCTAGAACCCCTGGTCAGCGACCTTCTGCTCGGCCACGGAGCGTGTTTCAGGAGGTAGCAAGGCTTTTTGTAAGCATGATTGCTGACCGGGCTTGTTACGGGTAGGTTGCAGGCATAGCAAATGACGAACGTTCGACGGGGCAGGACGACGTTCGACAAAAACGGCGGGCGGCTGGCTCGCTTCCAGAGTTGTTCTCCCCCGGCGGGGACCCGGTGAGCATCTGCTCGTACCCCTGACCACGGGATCGGTTCGGTCGGCGTCCAGACTTGGTGCCAACCGGCCGAGGCCGAGCGCGTGCTCGCCGTTGCAGGGAGTCGGCCTCGATGCCTCTGTCGCCCCGGTATCGAGGCCGATTCCTCGCTCACCGACCGGCTCGGCAGCTCCTCGCCTCCTCAGCCCGTCAGCGGATGATGAACGGCCGCTCGAGGCGCTCGAACAGGTCCGCGAGCAGTCGCAGGGTCAGGCCCCAGATGACCTGTCTGGCGACATCGAGCTGAATGCCGGGAAACGTGGAGCGGGACCGTGGATACCAGTAGTCGATGTAGCGCGACGTGTCGAGGAGTGCGCCGGCGGGTACCCAGACCGCCGCTGCGACCTCGTGGTTCAACGTGAGCGATGGCCGCTCGCCGTCGAGCCAGTAGCAGTGGGCCGACACGGCCACGAGGTTGTTGGTGGCCCGCCCGCCATCGACGTCGGCGAGCGATCCCAGCCGTCTGGCTGGGCTGAGGTCGAGACCGAGCTCCTCGGCGGTCTCCCGCTCGGCTGTCGCATGGGAGTCGACGTCGCCGTCGTCGGCCCGTCCGCCGGGAAAGGCCATGTGTCCCGACCACGGGTCGCCGTCGTGCTCGGCGCGCTGGATGAACAACAACTCGGTGTCCGATGCCCCGGCGCGGAAGATCGCCGCCACTGCGGCACGGCGCCCTCGGGCCGGTGTCTCGCGCTCGCCGTCGGGCACGAGCACCGCCTCCAGGTCGGTCGCAGCGATCCCCGAGGGTGGCGAGTGCCGTCGTCGCTCCTGGCTGGGGTGGGGGGAGGTCATCGCCTTCGATGATGGCCGACGGGCACCGTCGGCGCCCAGACGGCGTCCTCACGGGCCCGATGCTGCAACCCGATCGCGGCGCTGGGGCGACACCCGAACCGGTCGTTGCGCGGTCGGGCCGATCGGCCCACACGGGTGCGGGGACCTGCTCATGAGCCGTCGTCGCCGGGCTCGTACGGTCGAGGTGGGTGGCGAGTCGGCGGTGGCGGTGGATCAGCACCTGGGCGGCGACAGCGACGGCGGTGGCGGCCGTGGTCGCGGTCGCGGTCGTGGCGTCGAGCACCCATGGGGAACGGGGGGCTGCGTCGGGCGAGGGGGACCTGGATCAGTCGACGATCGATGACCTCCGCAGCCTGGCCGCGGAGGTGACGATCCCATTGGTGGCCAGCGGTTGTGATCGGACGATGCTCGGCAACTCGGTCGTCATCGACGGCGACGTGATCACGAATCGGCACCTGGTGAACGGCGCCGCCGGGGTCTCGGTCGGATCGCAGCTCACCGTGGCATCCATCGAGGTCGGATCCTCGGGGTCCGACCTCGACGATCTCGACCTCGCCATGCTGCGAGTGACCTCGCGGCGGCCAGGTGATAGGGCCGCGCCCGTTCGCGGCGCAAGGCTGGCGGCGGAGGATCCGCCGCCAGCGGCGCCGGTTCTGGTTGCCGCATGGATCGACGGATCCCTCCGCACCGTTGCTGGGCGCGTGCACGCCTATACGGCCGGTCAAGCCTACGGGTCAGGGCTCGTCATGCTTCTCGAGCCGGCGGTCGATGCGGGCTTCTCGGGCGGCACGATCTTCGATTCCGAGGGTAACGTCGTCGGTCTGGTGCGGGCATTCGAGTCGAACACGTCATTGACAGTGGCAGTGCCCGCATCCGACATCCATGCATGGCGAACCGTGGCGAAGGCCCAGGTGATAAGCCCATCGTGCGGCTAGGAGGCGGAAGTATAGAGCACAATGGGCGGTCATCTCCGTCCTGTATGGGGCAGGGTTCCGGTTTCGAGTAGACCGAGTTCGACCGCGAAGAACCTCGATCCAAATCGGTTCACATCGATGCAAATACAGCCAACGGAGAGTTGGTGGAATTGTTGAAGATGTGACCGCATTCTCATCGCGTGTTTGGGATAACGTGGCCAGATCAACCCCATCTTTGTAGATCGAACCCGCCCGATCGATCGCCACGCGCTGGTTCGGGCCGAACGCCAGGCAGGCGATGACCTCCGCAGTCAGCGGGGTCTGGGTCGGGATCTTGCGGCCATCCTGGAGAACTCGCTCGCGCGCGAGGCGCCCGCAGTCGGTCTGACCCAGTTGCTCGGCGAGCGCCGGCCGGCCACGCCGAGTGTTCGTCGCTTCGTCGTCGATGTGGCGCTCGCCGCGATCGCGGAGGCCTTCGAAGCCGACGCGATCGTGCTCGCTCGTCGCCGCAACGACGGCGACCTGCCCGTGGTGTCGAGTCGGCTCCCGCCGAGCTGGGACGACGACGTCGGCGTCAAGTTCGAGCTGGTCGGCCATGTCTGGCACCTGCTGCAGGAGGGCTCGAACGCCCCTCGGCCAGTTGCCCACAGGTCGATCGTGGTCGATGGTCTCCACGCCTGGATCGGTGCCCACTGGGGCGAGGAGGGGCGCCTGGCGGCCGCCGTCGCCCGTCGCACGCCGCTCAGCGACCGGGAGCAACTCGCCCTGGCCCGGGTCGTTCGCTCGGTCGCCGGCGCGGTCGAGGATGAGCCGACACCGTTGCCGGCCGGCACCCGACTGTCGGTCTCGCTGTGCTCGCCGACCGTCGATCGCGAGGCTGCGATCGACGGTTCCGGCCACGTTCGAGCCGTGGTGGCGCTGCGGGGCGGCGGCGAGCGGCGAACCGCAGCGGCCGACGCGCCGAACGCCGAGTTGGCGGTGGCGCAGGCCGCGGTGGAGCTCGCCGGCGAGTCGGCCGAGACCACGGTCGGCTTCGCCGGACGGGTCGCCGTGGATGACATGTCGGTGTCGATCGTGGTGCTGGAACGCCCCGACGACGCACCGCTGCTCGGGCTCGTCGTGTCCGACAGCGGGTGCCGTGCCGGTCCGGCGGAGGCGGTCTTCGCCGCGCTGACGACCTGACGGGCGCCCCGGGACGGCCGCCTCGATCGTCGCGACGTCGAGCCCGGGGGCTCGTGGCGTCGTCGGTTGGCGATCTTCTCGGATATCCCTCCTCGTGACGCCTTCCGGAAGGGTGGGCACAGCTACGATGACCCGTTGTGTTCTTCCTGCTCCGGATCATCAAGCGGCTGACGTCGCTCGGGATCGTGCTGGTGGCGGTGGCAGCCGTCGTGACCGCAGCGACGCTGATCGTGATTCCGCAGGCGGCCACGATCGTCACGGCCAACGAGGGGACGGCTGCTGACCTCGAGCTCGACGTGCTGGCAGAACGTTCGGAGATGTTCGCCGCCGACGGCACGAGCCTCACCCTCCTGACCGAGGTGGAGAACCGCGAGCCCATCACGCTCGACGAGATCCCACAGGAGGTGATCGACGCCATCCTGGCCATCGAGGACGCCGACTTCTACGAGCACGACGGTGTGAATCTCCGGGCCACGTTCCGCGCGCTGGTCGAGAACGTGAACGCCGGCGGGATCGCCCAGGGTGGCTCGACCATCACCCAGCAACTGGTGAAGAACGCGATCCTCACCCCGGAGCAGAACCTCAACCGGAAGACCACCGAGGCGTTCTACGCGATTCGGCTCGAGCGGCAGATGACCAAGGACGAGATCCTCGAGCGCTACCTCAACACGGTGTACTTCGGCGCCGGCGCCTACGGGGTGCAGGCTGCTGCCGAGACCTACTGGGGGTACACGTCGGCCAGCGAGCTCGGGTGGGAGGAAGCGGCGTTGCTGGCAGGGATCATCCGAAACCCCACGGGGTTCGACCCGACCCTCAACCCCGACCGGGCGCGCGAGCGCCGGGCGGTCGTGCTCGACCGGTTGGTCGCCACGGAGCACCTCACCGACGAGGAGGCGAGCCAGCTCAAGTTCCGGCCCCTCCCCGCCGAGCGGCAGGAACCCAAGGACCGGGCACCCACCGACTACTTCATCCAGGAGGCGTTGCTCCAACTGCTCAACGACGAGAGCATCCTCGGCTCCGATCCAGCGGTTCGGTTCGCGGCGGTCTATCGAGGCGGGCTGAAGATCCACACCACCTTCGACCTCGCGGCGCAGCAAGCGGCGCTCGAGGCCCGCGAGCTCGTCCCCGACATCAAGGCGAACTGCTTCGTCGACCAGCGACGCGACAATGATCCGGAGCAGGATTGCGTACCGAACTTCACGGTTGCGATCGCCACCGTCGACTCGCACACCGGCGCCGTGCGAGCGCTGGTCGGGGGTCCCGAGTTCCAGCGCGAGTCGTTCAACATCGCCACCCAGGGCAAGCGCCAGCCAGGGTCGACCATGAAGACGTACATCCTCGCCGCACTGTTCGAGCAGGGATTCACGCCTTCGGACAACGTCCGGACCGACCGACCGTGCTCGTTTCCCAACCCGGGCGGCACGCCCGATCCCTATGAGGTCGACTCCCGGTTCGGTGGAGGAGGAGGCATCGGAACCCTCGCCTCCGCCACGAGAGCGTCGAACAACTGCTCGTTCGTGCGGTTGGGGCGGATCGCCACCAACCAGTCGGTCTTCGAGATGGCCGGTCGACTCGGCATCGACACCTCCGAGTTCGACGACGTTCCCTCCGCACCCCTCGGGACCGAGGAGATCACGCCGATGGAGATGGCCGGGGCCTACAGCGTGTTCGCCAACGACGGGATCTACAACGAGCCGTGGTACATCGAGCGGGTCGAGGATCGCGATGGGAACGTGATCTACGAGCACCGGCCCGACGGCTCACGATCGGTGAGCACGGAGACGGCGCGCATGATCACCGAGGTGCTGGAGAGCAACGTCGAGGCAGGGACCGGTCGCCGAGCGCAGATCGACGGTCACTTCGCCGCCGGCAAGACCGGAACCACGCAGGACTTCACCGACGCCTGGTTCGTCGGTTACACCGACTACTACACCACGGCGGTCTGGCTCGGCGATCCCGATCAGAAGACCCGGATCAAGTTCCCCGAGTGGGGTGCGCGGGGGTGGTCGTCCTCGGGTCGGGGCGGTTTCGGCGGTGAGCTGCCATCCGAGGTGTGGGGCGCATTCATGAACGCCATCCACGCCGATCTCGAGCCCGTGCCGTTCTCGGAGCCCGAGCCCTACCGGGGCGGGCGGTTCCTCGCCGCGCCCGACGAGATCAATCCGTGCAGCCTCTCCGGAGGCTTCTCCACCCGCAACACGGTGCTACGCGATTCCGACGGCGACGGCCGAGACGACTGCTTCGTGGTGATCACGACGACCACCGAGCCGCCAGAGCCGGAGCAGCCCGACTCCCAGCCCCCGCCGACGGAGCAGGACGACGAGCCCGAAGGGCCGACGCGCCCGCAGCCGACACCCGTGCCGACCAGCTCGGCACCGACGAGCGCGCCCAGCTCGCCGCCGGTCACGGAAGCCGACGAGTAACGCCGATGGCATCGCCCGCCTACGAGCAGATCCTCCGGGTCCAGGCGCTGGACGTCAACCTGAGCCAACTCCGACACCGGCACGCCACCCACCCACTCCGGGCCGAGCACGAGACGGCGGCCAGCGCGCTCGCCGAGGCCGAGGCCGCAGCATCCGAGATAGAGGGCCGCAGGCATGAGCTCGATCGCGAACTGAAGCGCCACAGCGACGAGGTCGAGCTGATCGAGGCCAAGCGAACCGAGGTCGACACGAAGCTCTACGACGGGTCGGTCACGGCATCGAAGGACCTGCTGGCGCTGCAGGACGAAGCGGCCTCGCTTCTCGCCCGCCAGCGGGGAATCGAGGACCAGGAGCTCGAGATCATGGAGCAGCTCGAAGCCGTGGGCGACGAGTTGACCGCGGCCCGGGCCGCGATCACCGAGACCGAAGCGAAGACCGGCGAGGCTGCGGCCGCGCTGGCCGACGCCACCGCAGAGCTCGACGCCCAGATCGAGGCGGTGGAGGCCGAGCGGGCCGACGCGGCAGCGCCTGCGCCGCCCGAGCTCCTCGCCCGCTACGAGGAGCTGTCAGCCCAGTTCGACGGCGTCGCCGTCGCCCGCCTCGAGAACGGAACGTGCGACGGCTGCCACATCAAGTTGTCGGCGGTGGCGATCGATCAGTTGTCGAAAGCGCCCGACGATGCGGTCGTCACGTGCGAGGAGTGTGGGCGGCTCCTCGTCCAGTAGCGCACCAGAGTCCGGTCGATGCTCCTCTGGTTCGTGATCGTGGCTCCGATCGTGGTGGCCGAGGTCTTCCGCAGCCCGATGGTGGACTATCGCTTCGTGGCCCTCGGCGCAGCGATCCCGCTGGTGGAGGTCGTCGGCGGTCGCCCTGTGGCGCTGCACTCGCTGGCGGCGCCGGTGGTGGTGCTCGCACTGGTGATGGCCGCGACCCGCGAGCGGCGCCTCGTTCGCCGTCGCCTGCTCGGTGTACCGATCGGCTTGTTCCTGCACCTCGTGCTCGACGGCACGTGGACCGACGCCGAGCTGTTCTGGTGGCCGGCCTTCGGTGTCGACCTGGCGGGCCGGGAGCTTCCGGAGCTCGGCCGGCCACTGGCGGTCGGTCTGCTGCTCGAGGCGGTGGCCATCGCCCTCGCGGTGGTCGCCCGTCGGCGCTACCACCTCGACGAATCCGAGAACCGCCGCCTCCTGTGGCGCAACGGTCACCTGGCTCGGCGCGTCTTCCAGTAGCGTCGCTCTGATGACGCTGTACGTCGTCCGCCACGGCCGGACCGAGGCAAACGCCGGTGGGTTGCTGCTGGGTCGGGCGGATCCGGCTCTCGACGACGTCGGGCGGCGTCAAGCGGCCCAGATCGCGGCCGCCCTGCCCGACGGGGCGACCGTGGTCTCCAGCCCACTCGAGCGCTGCACCGAGACCGCGGCTGCCACCGGGCAGGCCGTGGCAACCGACGAACGCCTCCTCGAACTGGACTACGGCGAGTTCGACCTTCGACCGTTGGCCGACATCCCGGCCGAGACGTGGGCGGCCTGGCGATCGGATCCGGACTTCCGGCCACCGGGTGGCGAGACGCTCCGGGAGCTGGCGAGCCGTGTCGGCAGCGTGCTCGACGACCTGTCCGCCGAAGCGGTCGACGGCGACGTCGTCGTGGTCACCCACGTCTCACCGATCAAGGCTGCGCTGGCGTGGGCACTCGGCGCGGGGGTCGAGGTGTCGTGGCGGTCCTTCGTGGCCCAGGCTTCGATCACCCGCATCGCCGTGGGTGAGCGCGGCCCCTCGCTCCACGAGTTCAACAGCGTCGCCCATCTGCACCCGCCGTCGACCTGAACGAGCGGCGGGGGGTGAGCCGGCCTGTAGGCGGGGTTCTGTTCACGGGCCCGTCGCCGGATCCCGATCGGTGACCATCCATCTGTGCGGTCTACCCGGAGATACCGAGCCGCTGGCTCGGGGGCGGTCGACCCGTCTCTCCGTTTGACCTTGCTCCGAGTGGGGTTTACCTAGCCGACCGGGTCGCCCCGGTCGCTGGTGCGCTCTTACCGCACCGTTTCACCCTTGCCGACGATCGGTTGCCCGATGGTCGGCGGTCTGTTTTCTGTGGCACTGTCCTGCGGATCGCTCCGACTGGCCGTTAGCCAGCACTCCGACCTGTGGAGCCCCGACCTTCCTCAACCCGACGGTGGGCGAACCCGTCGCCGGGCCGCGGCCACCCGGCCGACTCACCCGAGTCCATCGTACCGAGCCGGGGCCGCAACCGCCGCCGCCGGAACCAGTCGGCGCCGAGGGCGCCCGCGACCCCGCACAACACGGCCGTCAGCGCCGCGAGGCCGCTGGCGGCGAAGCTGTGGTCGCCGGTCGAACCGGACCGGGCGGCGCCGACCGCGAGCAGGACGAGAACGGTGATCCCGGCCGAGACGACGCCGTGGAGCATCGGCCGGTCGGCCCTGGCCAATCCCGCGACCGCGCCGGTCGCGAGGAAGCCGACCGCCGCGGCGACCAGGAACCCGGCCGTCGCCGCCGGCGAGGGGTCGTCGGTGAGGAGGGACGCAACGGCGATCACCGACCCGATCGTGGCCAGGCCGACCACGATCGCCGTGCGAATCGCTGCCCAGTCGAGTGAGGCCATCGGCTCCACCGTACCCTCTCGGTGAAGTCGGCGGCCCCCGACGGTGGGTCGATGGTCGCCGATGCGTGTTCGGAACCGAGAGGATGATGCCGATGCCGTCGCTGAAGGGCAGCAAGACCGAGGCGAACCTCCGAGAGGCGTTCGCCCGGGAGGCCACCGCCAATCACCGCTACCTGTGGTTCGCCGAGCAGGCCGAGATCGACGGCCAGCCGGAAGCCGCAGCGATCTTCCGCCATCTCGCGTCCGGTGAGACCGGCCACGCCTTCGGCCACCTGGAGCTCCTCGCCGACCTCGGTGACCCGTTGACCGGAGGCCCGATCGACGGCACCGAACGGCAGGTTCAGGCCGCCCTCGCCGCCGAGCGGGTGGACGCGACCGAGGTGTACCCGAGCTACGCCCAAGTCGCGGCCGACGAGGGCTTCGACGAGATCGCGAGCTGGCTCGAGAACGTCGCCCGAGCGGAGCAGCACCATGCCGACCGGCTGGAGCGCTACCTCGCCGAGCGCAGCGACGGTGGGCGGGTCGAGCGGTGAGCGCAGTGGACGAGCACGGTGGCTGGCAGGCACTGCTGAGCGTGGTGTGCGACGGGGGTGATCTCGACCGCGTCCAGGCGACGGCAGCGATGACCGACATCCTGAGCGGCGACGCCAGCCCCGCCCAGATCGCCGGACTGATCGTGGCGCTGCGGATGAAGGGCGAGAGCGTGGAGGAGATGACCGGTCTCGCCCAGGCGATGCTCGAGGCGTCCGAGACCCTCCAGCTGGCGGCGGACGCGATCGACATCGTCGGCACGGGAGGCTCCCCACACCGACGCAAGCACGCCCTCAACGTCTCCACGATGGCGTGCCTCGTCGCGGCCGCTGGCGGCGCGACGGTGTGCAAGCACGGGAACCGGAAGGCGTCGTCGACGTCGGGCTCGTTCGACTTCCTCGAGGCACTCGGCGTGGGTATCGATCTCGACGGTCCCGCCGTCGAACGGTGCATCGAACACGCCGGTGTCGGCTTCGTGTTCGCCCGTGCCTTCCACCCGGCCATGCGTCACGCCGGCCCGGTCCGCACCGATCTCGGGATCCCCACCGTCTTCAACGTGCTCGGGCCGCTCGCCCACCCCGGCCGGGTCAGACGGCAGGTCGTCGGCACCGCCGATGAGGACCTCGCGGCGAAGATGGCGCCCGTCCTCAAGAACCTCGGTGCCGAGCGCACCTGGGTCGTCACGGGTGAGGGTGGCCTCGACGAGCTGACGGTGGCCGGCGTGTCGACCGTGTACGACGTGAGCCCCGACGGCATCGAACGGTTCGAGGTCGCCCCCGAGGACGTCGGCATCGCACGAGCTGAGGGTCTCGAGCAGCTCGCCGGTGGCGACGCGACCGAGAACGCGGCGATCTTCACCGCCCTCCTCGACGGGAGCGAGACCGGGCCGAAGCGGGACGTGGTCGTGCTCAATGCCGCAGCCGGACTGTGCGTCGCCGGTGTCGTCGACGACCTGGCCGCCGGTGTCGAGCTCGCCCGGGCCGCACTGGCCGACGGTCGAGCGGCGGAGACGCTGGAAGCGCTCCGAGCGGCCTCCGCCGGGTGAGGTGGCGGTTCGGCGCACGCCCTTTCCGCCGGAACCCTCGGACCTATAGCCTGTTTGTCCATGGTGCTGTCTCGATACCGTTGTGGGTCGTGCGGAAATCTCACACGGTTCGAACTAGAACTCACTCGACGTGTTCGAGAGTCGCACTATGTGACCCCTGCTGGAAAACTGGCCGTCGAAGGTGCTGAACTTCTCAGCGAAACCGTCGATCTTGTTACCTGTCAGTGGTGTGGCCACGGGCAAGACGTTGTGCATCTAGGTCTACGACACGAGGAGCACTGAGGAGCATGGGATCAGAAGTGCTGCTGCGGTCGGCTTGCGAGCTCTCCTACCAGATCGCCCGGGACGGGGTCGAGGCGGAGCCGCCCGTCGATCCACCGCCCGCCATGCGCAGCTTTCTCTACGTGGCCGATCTGCCGGGTCGGGCGCTGACCGTGGCCCAGCAGGCGATCGAGGACGATCCGGCGTTCCGGCGTCGGGTGGCGGAGCGGGCCGACGAGGACATCGTCGGTCGGGCCGGCTACCTCTGGCTGCATCGCCCCATCGGGTGGGCCGCCGAGTTCGAGGAGCTGTCGCTGGCCGACCCGTCGGTCGACTCCGGCCCATCGATGGACGAGATCCGGGCCTCGCTCGATTACACGATCGAGGAGCTGGCCAACGACGGCCTCACCACCGAGATCACCGAGCGTGAGGTGATGGGTGACGGTCTGACCATCTCCGAGCCCGTGTTCGAACCGGCCGGCGAGCTCTTCGGCGATGTCGACGCCGCCGTGCAGGACCGCATCGACGAGCCAGCGGCGGCCGGTGCCGCCAGCGCCCTCGGCTTCGGGTCGATCGATGCCTTCAGCAATGGCGACAACGGACTCGATCTGTCGCTCGCCAGTGAATCGGTCGGCCGTCGGGAGGCGAACTCGCTCGACGATGAGCTGTCGAGCCTCCGGGGACTCGTCGACCGACTGTCCAGTGAACGCAAGGCGGTATCGAGCTCGGTGCGACGAGTCGAAACCGACGTCGAGACCTCCAGGCACAAGCCATCCATGTTCGACAGTGACATCTACAGCCTCCAGAGCGAGCTCGAAGCGGCTCGGACCGAGCTCGACACCGCGCGGGCCGAACGCGACGCCGCGGTCTCGCAACGATCCGAGTCGTTGACCCGTCAGCTCGAGCTCGAGAAGGAGCTCGATCGAGCCAGGGAGCTCCGGGCCGACCTTGAGCGCGAGCACGAGTCGGTCGACTCCGACCTCGTGGCACTCCGAGAGACCCACGCCCGGGCGGAGGCGTCGCTCCTCTCGGCCCAGGAGGAGCGCGACGCGCTCAGCGGGCAGGTGCGCGAGCTGAGCGCGGCGAACGAGGCGCTGAACGAGCAGCTCCGCCACACCACCGACGAGCACACCGAGGAGGCGACGGCGCTGCGGGGTCAGGTGACCGAGCTCCGGTCTGAGGGCGACGAGCTCCGGTCGGAGAACAGCGCGCTGGACGGCCGGGTCGCAGAGCTCGAGGCGGAGGTCGTCGAGGTCAGGTCCGAACTGGACCAGATCGCCGGTCACGCGGCGGAAGCCAAGTCGTTGGTCGACGCGCTCACCGAAGAGAAGATCGACCTCGCCTCCCGACTGGCCGACACCGAGTCGATGCTCGAGACCAACCGGGTCCAGCTCGCGGCGGTCAAGTCCGACGCCGAGGCGGTCACCGCCGACCTCTCCAACATCAAGTCCCACCGCGATGGTCTCGCGGTGCAGGTCGACGAGTTGCACGGGAGCCTCACCGAGGCGTTGAACGACCTCGCCAAGGTCCGCTCCACCAGCGATGCCGACCGCGCGGCGCTGAAGGATGTCAGAACCGAGCGGGACCAGCTCCGGGTGCGGGTGGGAAGCCTCGAGGAGGTCGAGAGCGGCCTCGAGTCGAAGCTGTCCAGCCTCGGGGAGGAGCGGGACGCACTGGTGGCCAAGATGGACGCCACCAACGACCAGCTCAGCCAGGTCCAACGCGAGCTCCGCACCACCAACGACGAGAAGAACAAGCTCGCCGATCAGCTCGCTGAGGTCTCGACCGAGAAGGCGTCGCTCGAGACCGAGCGCGACCGCCTGAGCACGGACCTCGAGGCGGCCCGGTCACAGGCCGCAAACCTGGAGACCGCCCGCGATGGCCTCCAGCAGCAGGTCGAGCAGCTCAACAACGAGAACACCTCGATCCAGGCCCAGCTCGTCGAGGCCGAGCGGCTGCGGGTCGAGTCGGCGGAGAATCAGGGTCATGCCCTCTCCGAGCTCGCGCAGCGCCTGTCGCTGGTCGAGAACGAACGGGCTCGGCTCGAGAACGACCTGCGGGAGGCAGAGGGACGCCTCTCCGAGGCGCTCGTCACCCTCGAAGCGGCACGGGACGAGGCTGCTCGGGCGGGGAACGTCGAGGTCGATGCGACTTCGGCAACCCCCGCCAGCAGCGGCGAATCCGCCGATGGTCCGGTCGCAACGGTCGCCGACGCCGGTGCTGGCCTCGAAGAGGCCTTCGTCGACGAGGACGTCCGCGACGACGAGACCGACGACGACGAAGACGAAGCCGAGAGCGATCTCGGCGTCACGGTCGCCGACGCCGACGACGCTGCTGACTCCGACGACGCCCCGCTCGCCTCGGCTGCCGGCACCGATCGGCGGTCCCGCTTCGGCGATCTGATGGACGACGAGCCCACCGACCAACCGCCACCCCCGGCCGGCGACCTCGCCGACGACGATCGCAACGAGCCGTCGAGATCGCGGCGCGGCAAGTGGGGGATCGGAGCGCTCCGGCGAGGAGATACCGAGACCGACGACCCGCCACCACCACCGACCGAAGACGCTGCTCCGACCCAGCTCGGCGGGGCCAGCGCCGCCGGTTTCGACGATGCTCCGATCGGCGACGACGACGCGGATTCCGTGGCGGCCGCCCTGGCCGAGACGCTGCAGGACGCGTCCCGCAAGGAGCAGCTCGCCGAGGAGGACGGCGAGGTGTCCGACGTCAGCGACGACGAGATCGACGAGATCAGCGACCAGATCGCCGAGGCCGTCGGCAGTGCGGGTCTCGATTCGGACGACGACGAGGATCTCGACGAGATCAGCAACCTCATCTCGCAGACCGTCACCGACTTCGATCCCAAGAGCCTCGAGCGGCCGAACTTCGACAGCGGCCCGTCCGGCGACGACAAGTCGGATCGTGGCCGACGCCTCTTCTCGAACCGATCTGAAGACGGGAAGCGCAAGAGCGGTCCGCTCCCTCCGAGCCTGTTCGGCAGCAACGCCGACGATGGGCCGCCCGGACCCGGTGGTCCGGCGGACACGGCTGCCAGATCGTCGCGGCGTCAGATCGACATCCCACCGGAGATGCTGCGGGACGAGGTCGAGATGGCTCGACACGTGGTGTCCTCACCCGACGTCGTGCTCCTCGTCGATGGCGATTCCGTGGCCAAGATGGGCTGGCCGAGCCTGCCGGTCGCCCAGCAGCGAGATGCACTCGTGTCCTATCTCGCCGACCTGTCGGCCACCACCGGCGCCGCCCCCGATGTGGTCTTCGACGGCCGGATCGGCGAGGAGGAGTCGCTGCCAGCTTCGCGTGCCGTTCGGATCCGGCTGAGCACGCCGCCGACCGAGCCCGCGGCAGCGCTCGACGAACTGGTCGACGCCTATCCCGAGCAGTGGCCGATAGCGATCGTCACCGATGAGGCTGCACTCGGTCAGTCGGCCGCCGATCGCGGCGCTGTCGTGCTGAGCAACGGTCAGCTGCTCGACCTCTTCATCGCCTAGTCGCCGTCCCCGTCGCGCGGCGGCCAGTTCACGAGCTCGGGCAGCAGCGGTTCGAGCGTTCGCGCCCCGAACGCCCCCCGCCACACACCGGCCCCGTACGCGGCGTCGTCGAGCACGCCAAGACCGAGATCGAGGATCCGATCCGGACCGGAGCCGACGGCGGTGAGCCAACGGTCGATCAGCGAGAGCGCCACCGTGCGGGCGACGCTCCGACGGGCCCCGGCGAGCCAGGCGATGGCGATGATCGGCCACCACGTCCGGGTGGCCGTTCTCGCCAGCGACCGTCCGGCGTGCAGGTGACCCCGACCGGTCAACAGGAATGCTTCGACGGCCGGGTCATCGATCGTGCCGGTCAGCTTCCGACACAGGGCCACCGCCGTTCCGGTCGCGAGCAGGAGCCCGGCACCCGGCTTGCCGACGAGTGCGAGCGCCCAGCATGCCAGCGACCAACCGGACGATCGGGCGGGGGCCAGCCGACCCGGGTGCCGCATCGCCAGTGGACCCGCAGCCGATCCGTAGCCGAGACGCTGGCCCATGAACGCCCGCAACGTCGGACGGGCCGGGTGCTCGACCTCGACCGACGGGTCGAACCGGACATCGCCGCGCTCGGCCAGCCGCCAGACGAGGTCGACGTCCTCTCCCCAGCGAAGCGCTGGGTCGAATCCGCCGACCGCCTCGATGGCATCCCGTCGGACCACCAGACATGCGGTGGGCAGATAGGTGACCGGCGACGATCTGCCGACCGCAGCCGGTGTCGGCCCGAGGTCGAGCGGCGACCGGTGTCGGTCGTAACGAGCGATCATGCCCATCCCGGGCTTCGAAGCGACACGGGGCCCGACCGCCACGATCGCACGATCGCCGAACCAGCGCGTCAGACGGCGAAGGCTGGTCGGTTCGAGCTCGACGCCTGCATCGACGAAGGCCACGAGCGGCGTGGCCACCGCCGGCAGCGCCCGCTGCCTGGCGATGCCAGGACCGCCGGCATCGGGTCGCCGGATCAGCTCTCCCAGCCGCTCAACCGATGGACGATCGACCGGCGGCTCGGAGCCGTCGTCGACCACCACCACCGCGACGTCGGCGGGCAGGGTGGCCAGGGTGGCTGCGAGGCCGTCGGGGTCGTCCTTGACCGGGATCACCACCGTGAGGTCCGAGAGATCGCCGAGCGTCTGCGGTGGAATCGGATGGGTCATGCCGGCAGCGACGAGCCTGCGGGCGAGCGCCTGGGGCCCGGCTCCTCTCCCGATCGGGGCGCCCGACAGCCACCGGGACACCGTCGCCGACCCGGCGTCGGACAGGCGGATGAACCGCAGCGGATTCCCCCCGATCAGCAGACGACCCCGGTCGCGTCGCCGTAGCGACGGGTCCGCTTGCAGCCGGGTGCCCTGGGGGAGCGGCGCCGGATCAGACTCGATCACTGCACCACGCGCCGGAGTGCGTCGAGCACCGACATCGGGCCCGCGACCTCGGCCATTCTCGCACCGCTCGCGCTGACCAGCTCCCGCGCGTGCTCGGGTTCGTCGGCGGGAGCGAGCACCACCAGTTCGTCGAGTGCCCTGGCTGGCGGCACGGGATCGCCGCCGGTGGTGACCTCGGCATCCGACAGCAGAACCGTCAACTTCCTCGTTGCGGTCGACGGGGCGAGCTGCCGTGCGGCGGCCCGGAGCGCGAGCGCCACATCGGTCGTTCCATGGCCCCGGAGGGCGAGGACCTCCGCGACGACCCGCTCCGGCTTCTTCGTCTGCTCCAGCTCCTTGACCGCCACGACCTTGTCGCCGAAGGCGAGAACCGCGAACTGGTTCGGCGCTCGCCAGGCGCACACCGCGGCCGCCAGTGCCGCGCTCGCCAGGCGCTCCCCGTCCATCGAGCCCGACCGGTCGACGAGGAGGCAGACCGCAGTCCCGGGCTTCTGCCAGTGCGTGGCCCGGAGCTCGTCGACGGCGGGAGGACGACGCTCCACCCGCGCCTGCAGGAGGGCGTCGAGGCTCGCGTCGATGTCGAGGTCGCCGGTGGCCTCGTCGGCCCTGGCGGTGGTCAGCTTGCCGACACCCCTCGATCGGGCCCGGCCGGTTCGGGCGAGGTCGAGCACGAGCCGCCCCGCGAGGCGGCGCGACAGCTTGGCCAACTGCGAGTCCGTCGCTTGCGCCATCCGGGCCAGCAGGTCGAGCGCAGCGTCGGGATCGTCGGACAGCAGATCGTCGAATGCCTCGTGATCGAGCTCGCCGAGCTGTGGCGAGATGTCTGCGAACCCCTCCTGTCGGTCGAGATCCCGCCGGCTGACCGTCCGGCGTCGCTCGTCTGCGAGGGCCTGCTCAGCGTCCTCACCGGTCAGGATCTTGTCGTCGTCCTCGCCGCTCTGCGGCCCCCCGCTTTTCCCGGGCTGGCGTCCCCGTCGAGCTGGTCCCCGCCCCCATCATCGTCGTCGGGTTCCATGATCTGGTGCCACAGGGCAGTGATGATCTCCTCGGGCGACGACGACGCCGAGTCGTGGAGGCGGATGCGACCCGACAGCGCGGTGAGGGCGGCGTCGAGGCCGACGGTCGGATCGGTCGACGCCGTGGTCCGCAACGTCGCGAGCTGCTCGGCCAGGAGCAGGAGGTCGACGGCTCCCCGAACCGACGAGCCGACCCGGATCTCGGGATGGGCCCGGGTCGCCCGAACCAACTGCACGATCTTGCGCACGTAGTCGGGATCCTCGGCGAACGGATCCTCCTCGGGACCCTGCGATCGCGCGATCGCGACCTCGTCGGCCTCGGACTGGTAGTCCATCGAGATCCTGCAGACCCGGTCGTAGATCGCCCCGGAGATCCTCGCGGTGCCGACCGCATCGAACGGGTTCATCGCCGCCACCAACCGGAAGGTGGGGTGGGCGTCGATCCGGCCGAGCCGCGGCACCGTCAACTCCGCCTCCGACATGACGGTGACCAGCAGGTTGAGGGTCTCCTCCGGGATGCGGTTGATCTCCTCGAGGTAGAGCAGCGAACCTTCCCGCAGCGCTCTGGCGAGCGGGCCGTCGACCCAGACCTCCTCCACGTAGCCGGTTTCGAGGACCTGGGCGGGATCGAAGTGCCCGACGAGCCTGGCCGGCGTCAGCTCAGCGTTGCCTTCGACGAACTCGAAGGCCTGTCTGGTGGTCTGGGCGACCCCGCGGAGGAGCGTGGACTTGCCCGTGCCCGGCGGACCCTCGAGGAGCAGGTGTCGGCCCGCCATGAGCGCGGCGACCACGAGCTGTGACTCGCGCGAGCGGCCGACGACACTGGCGTCGAGCTGTGCCAGGGTGGCCGGCCCGTACGCACCGGTGGTGGCGATCCCGGTCAACGCCGCAAGCGCTCGCCGGGCGGGACACGTTGCCGGACCAGTGCGCCCGAACCGGTGGCTGGACCGGCTCCGTTCCCCATGCACGCCCCTTTCCAGGCTCGATTCTCGGCTTGCCGCAACGCAGAACGTAGCAGTCGGCGGTGATCATTTCGAGACCGGGGCTGGTGGACCCGTTCACGTCGTTCACAGGTCGAGCAGGTCGCCGAGGCCCGCCACCGTTCGATCGACGAGGTCGGCGAGGAGCTCCGCCCCTTCGGCTGCGGATGCCCCTGTCGGGTCGCCGAGGACGCCATTCGGGGACACCGCGGCGACGCCGCCGGCCCGCAAGTCGTCCATCAGCTCGCTGACCGGGGTCGACACCCCCGGCGTCGCCAGGTCCATGTCCACAGTCGCCGGCGACAGGTGGAGGAGCAGCGACGTCTCGACTCGGCCGGCGTGAGCGTCGACCGGACCGTCGATCGCCGAACCCGGCCACCGCGGGAAGACGGCCCCCACCCGATGTCCCTCTTGCCGCATGCGTTGGATCACACGATCGACCGGCTCGACATTCCCGCCGTGGCCGCACACGAGGAGCACCGCAGCGAAGGTGGCGCTGCTCGACCGGACCAGCTCCACGAGCATCAGCTCGAGCGCCCGCTGGCCGATCGAGAGGGTGCCGGCGAAGCCGGCGTGCTCGCCCGACGAGCCGTAGGCCAGCGGGGGAGCGACGACACATCCCGTCACCCGGGCGGCGACGCCCCGAGCCCACGCCTCGGCGATGCGGGTGTCGGTGTCGAGGGGGAGGTGGGGGCCGTGCTGCTCGGTGGCACCGAGTGGGACCAGCAGCACCGACGGCCTCGCTCGGGCGATCGCGGCCGAGGTCGACGGGCCGAGATCGGTGCCGGTCACGAATCCGTGTCGGCCGGCACCGGGGCGTCGGAAAGGTCACCCGCTTCGCCGGGTGACCGTGGTTCGAGATAGCCCCACGCGACCAGCCGCTCGACGACGACCTCGGCGGCCGTCGACGGGTCGAGCTCACGGACCGTTGCTTCGCCCACTGTCGTGGTTCCGGCGGCGGTGAGCGATGCGATCCGTTCATGGGTCGGTCCCGTCGGCGCTGGTTTCACCTTGGCCCTGGGTCGGTACGGGCCGGTGGCGACCACCGTCAGCCCACGATCCGATCGGGTGCTGACGACGCCCGATGCATCGGCGATCGCTTCGATGCGTTCGATCGCGGTCGACGTTGCCGCCAGCGTGGCGGTAAGTGACGCCCGGCGCGGTTCGAGGCCGCCTTCGAACGAGAGGACGCAGCGGCCGGTGACCTGCAACCGTTCGCGGCGACCATGGTCGAGCCGGCGCTCCACCACCAGGATCGCCGATGTTGTCGCCTTCGACGGGCCCCGCTCGCCGAAGCCGTCGACCGACACCAGCCCGAGTGCCTGGGGGATGCCGAGCTCGGCGGCGAGGAACGCTGGGACCGCGCCCGATCCCCGATCGACCGAGTGCAGGCCACAGCAAACGAGGTCGGCGTCGGTACAGGCCGCCGCGAGTTGGGCGGCGACCGCACCGCTCGACGCCGGATGCGGCCGACCGCCGTCGTCGATGAGCACGGCGGAGGTCGCCCCGATCGCGAGCGCGTCGCGCAACATCGGCTCCGCCGCGGGTGGGCCGAACGTCACCGCTGTGACCTGACCCTCGTGGGCGTCGGCCAGACGCAGCGCCCACTCGAGTGCGGCCAGATCGGCGGGGCTGGCGCCGCTGAACCGGTCGTCGGTGGAGACCGCCCCGGACAGTGGGTCGATCTCCGGCCGCAGATCGACCCACTTCAAGCATGCGACCAGCTTCATCGCCGGTCAGCTGCGGCGAAAGGCCACACCATGGCCACCGTCGGGGTAGGTCCAGGAGATGGCGCCGGCCCCGTTGCACACGAGGTAGCAGGTACCGCACTCGAAGCACTGCTCGTAGTTGAACAGGATGCCGCCGTCGGCGGTGGGCACGAACAGGTTCGCCGGGCAGCACACCACGCACGCCTTCGTGGTGCACGATCGGCACACGGCCGAGTCGACCTCGATGTGGGGGCGTGAACCGACCCGAAAATCGACCGTGGCCATCCGTTCCTCGAACGAGATGGCGGTCATCGGGCCGCCGTCATCGTCCGGTGATCTTGCCGATCACGTCGTCGATGATCGAGCCGTCGCCGTCGGCGTCGAGGATGGAGGCCAGACCGCCCAGGCCGGGCTGGCGCTGCTCGGCGGCAGCACGCTCCTCTTCGAGCACGTTGGGCAGGCTGGTGGCGTCGAGGTCCCGGCGCTCCTTCTCGCGCGACAGGTACCCCATCACCAACGGGGCGAGGATGGTGAGGAGCTTGATGACGGCGTTCAGATCGAGACCCGTCTGCTGGGCGAGGTTCGCCTCGACCTTCGGCTGCTTGCCGCCCAGTACATGGCCCAGGATCGCCGCCCCGTCGCCACTGCCGCCGAGCAGTTCGCCGAGCTGGCCGAAGATGGACGGACTGTGCTCGTCGAGCGCGTTCGACAGCGATGCTGCGCCGTCGGAGGTCCTGCTGTTCTTCGCCATGCCGGCGATGATCGTCGGGAGCGCCGCTGCGACGGCCGACCGCACGCTGCTCTCATCGGCGCCGAGCGAACTGGCGATGCTCGCGACCCCGTCCGCTCCCAGTTGATCCATGATTCCGTCGAGTAGCCCAGGCATGGGCCCGATCCTAGCCAGCTCCACGGCCCTCGAGCTGGCCGGCGAAGAGGCGATCGCCCGGCGAGGTCGGGTCCGATTCGGGGCTCAGGGTGACGGTGATCGTCGTGTAGACCTCGGTCGACACGCCGGCCCAGAGCTCGATGGTGCCGTCGCCGCCACGGAGATGCCATGTCCCGGCGCTGACCGCGTTGCGCGGCTCGGGTCGCACCAGCCACGCCTGGTAGAAGAAGCCCTCCGGCGCCGGGGGCAGATCGGCGAGATCGAGCACGATGCGGACACCGTTCGGGCGCTCCTCGACCTCGGCGATGATCGATCCCTCCGGGGCGAGGTCGGTCGGGGCGAGGGCGACGAGCTGCTGGTCGGCGGCGTCGTCGGAGCCGAGGTTGACGATGGCGAACGCGCCGAGCGCCAGGAACGCCACCACCGCGGCAGCCGCGAGCGGGAACCAGCGGCGCGCAGCCCGCTCGAGCTCGACGACAGGCGCGGGTCCCTCGTCGGGAACCGGCAGCCGCCCCGTCACCGCTGGGATGCGTGAGCCCCCCGCCGACCCGCCGCCCGCGTCGACACTGGTAGGAGGGCTGCCACCCTCCACGCCGTCCTCGCCAGCCGCTCGGCGGTGGGTGGGAGGTGGCCAGCGCTCGTCGACCGGGTCAGCTGTCGGCTGGACGGGGCCGTACCGCTCCGCAACGATCGCGGCGAGGACCCGATCGCCCACCTCGGGCGATGGCTCGGCCCACACCGCAGGATCGCGCAGAACCCGGTTGAGCGCCTCGGGCCCGTCGGCGCCCGCTTCGGTCCACGGTTCGGGGTTGTCGGTCATGGTGCGTCTCCCCCCAACCGTACGTTCGACGTGGGCGGATGGTTCTCGTCTGGCGGCGATGACCCCGCTGCACCGGAGCCGTGGCCGCGTCGCCCGCCTCCCTCCCCGGTGTCGACCACGTGGGCCAGCGCAGCGGCCAGCCGCCGATGGGCCCGATGCGAGCGCGACTTCACCGTGCCGAGCGGTACCGCCAACCGCGTCGCGATCTCGCCGTGGGTCAGCCCCATGAGGTGGCTGAGCGCCATCACCTCGCGCTCGTCGGGCGGCAGGTCGTCGAGCGCTCGACGCACCTCGTAGGCCTCCCAGGTCTGCTCCATCGACGGGGGTGGCACGGCGACCTCGACCTCGGCGTCGTGATCGCCGCGGGTCGGCCGTCGCTCCATCCGGACAGCGTCGATGGCGGCACGGCGGGCGATCGAGTACAGCCAGGGCGCCAGCGGGCGGTCGCTCTCGAAGGAGCCAGCGGCCCGCCAGGCCTTGGTGAACGTCGTCTGCACGACCTCGTCGATCAGCGATTGATCGGCCCCGACCACCGACCGGGCGACGGTCGCAATCGGTCCGGCGTAGCGTGCGTAGAGCGCGCGGATCGCGTCGGGGTCGCCAGCCTGGAAGCCGGCCACGAGGGCCTCGTCCATCACCCGTAGTCTCGCGTGCACCAGGGGGGAACGGGTATCGAGCGTGGAACAAACACCACCAACGACACGTTTAGAACCATGTGACCACTCTTGATGCCACGGCGCAGGTCGGCGTCCTCGGTGATCGACTGGCGAGCTGCCGGCAACTCACCGAAGCGCTCGCGTCGCCCCTGTCGGCGGAGGACCAGACGGTGCAGTCGATGCCCGACACGAGCCCCACGAAGTGGCATCGGGCCCACACGACCTGGTTCTTCGAGACGTTCGTGCTCGGTCCGTGGCTCCCGTCCTACGAGGTGTTCGATGAGCACTTCAACTACCTGTTCAACAGCTACTACGAGGCGGTCGGTGCCCGTCACCCCCGGCCGGAGCGGGGCCTGGTGACCAGACCGGGGATCGCTGCCATCGCCGAGTACCGGCGCCACGTCGACACGGCGCTCGGCGAGGTGCTGACCAGGGCCGATGGCGCCCTCGCGCCGGAGCTGGCGTCGCTGATCGAGCTCGGCATCAACCACGAGCAGCAGCACCAGGAGCTACTCCTGATGGACGCCAAGCACGTCCTCGCCAACAACGTGTACGGACCTGGCTACGCACCGGCCACCCATCGGCCGGCCGGCGATCCCGGGTCGGCGAACTGGGTGTCCAGCGACGGTGGCATCGTCGACATCGGACTCGAAGCTGGATCGGCCGGCTTCCGATTCGACAACGAGGAGCCGAGGCATCAGACCCTGGTCGGGCCCCACCGGCTCGCCGACCGGCTCGTCACCTGTGGTGAGTGGCTCGACTTCATCGCCGACGGCGGCTACGACGATCCCCGGCTGTGGCTCTCGGACGGGTGGTACACCCGCGGTGCCGAGGGCTGGACCGCTCCGCTGTACTGGGATCGGGACCCCGACGCGGGGTGGGTCATCCACACGCTCCAGGGTCGTAGACCGGTCGATCTCGATGAGCCGGTCTGCCACGTCTCGTTCTACGAGGCCGACGCATTCGCCACGTGGGCCGGCGCCCGTCTCCCGACCGAAGCCGAGTGGGAGCACGCCGCGGTCACGCTGCCCCACCGAACCGGGCGGCTTCTCCGCGGGTCGCCCACCGGCGGGAACGTCGCCGACGTCGCCCCACTGCACCCTGGCGGCGCAGGGGCCGAGGAGGTCGGCACGCTGCGCCAACTCGTCGGCGACTGCTGGGAGTGGACCGGGTCGCCCTACCGCCCGTACCCGGGCTATCGGGCGCCTGACGGGGCGATCGGTGAGTACAACGGCAAGTTCATGATCAACACGATGGTGTTGCGGGGCGGCTGCGCGTTCACCCCCGACGATCACATCCGGCCGACGTACCGCAACTTCTTCCATCCGCACACGCGTTGGCATCTGTCCGGTGTCCGGCTCGCCGCCGACGACTGACCCGCACACGACCGACCCCGCCCACCACGAACCCCCAGGAGCTCCCATGAGCGACGAATCAACCGTGACCGTCGACGTCCGCATCCCGGAGGACTGGCTCCAGGGCGAGATGCGGGAGGACATCCGTCGCGCGTTCGCCAACCAGCCGATCGTCTTCCCCCCGCGCTGGCTCTACGACGACCACGGCAGTGACCTGTTCGACCAGATCACCCGGCTCGACGACTACTACCCGACCGAGGCCGAGCGAGCCATCCTCGCCGCCAAGGCCGACGAGATCGCGGCGATCACCGGTGCCGACACGATCGTTGAGCTCGGCTCCGGCACGAGCGACAAGACCAGGACGTTGCTCGACGCATTCCACCGGCGGGGCCAGCTCGAGCGTTTCACCCCGCTCGACGTCAGCGAAGCGACCCTCCTCGACGCTGCCGACTCGTTGGCCGAGCGCTATGACGGGCTACGAGTTCATGCGCTGGTCGGCGACTTCACCCGCCACCTGGCCCACCTGCCGGCCGACGGGCGACGCCTGATCGCCTTTCTCGGCAGCACCGTCGGCAACTTCTACGTCGAGGAACGGCATGCCTTCCTCGGAGCGCTCGCCGACCAGCTCGTCGAGGGCGAGTGGCTGCTCCTCGGCGTCGATCTGATGAAGTCGGTCGATCGGATCATGGCCGCCTACCACGACCGGGAAGGCCTCACCGCCCGGTTCATCAAGAACTCGTTGACCGTGCTCAACCGCAGCCTCGGCGCCGACTTCGATGCGGATGCCTTCGACTACACGCCGTTGTGGGACGGGCACGAGGAGCGGGTCGACCTCCGCCTCCGGTCCCTGACACCGCAACAGGTGCGGATAGGAGCGCTCGACGTGGAGTTGTGGCTCGGTGAAGGCGAGGAGATCCGGGTGGAGATCTCCACCAAGTTCCGACCCGAGAAGCTGACCGCCGAGCTGTCCGATGTCGGCATGGCGGTGGAGACCGTCTGGACCGACGATCCTGGCGACTTCGGGCTTATCCTCGCCCGTCGGGTCGGCGACACCTGATTGTCCTCCCCGGGTCCCGATCCGCCAGCGTCAGGACGGCGTCGACAGGACCGTCACCACGCCGGCGGTGCCGTCGACCTCGATCTCGGCACCGTCGGGAATGCGTCTCGTCGCGTCGGTGGCCGACACCACGCAGGGGATACCGAGCTCCCGGCTGACGATGATCGCGTGGCTGAGCGCCGCGCCGACGTCGACGACGACCGCACCGGCCGGCACGAACAACGGCGTCCAGGCCGGATCGGTCACCGGGGCGATCAACACGTCGCCCGGTTCGAGCACGGTCGGATCGGCCGGGTCGAGCACCACCCGGGCCCGGCCCCGGTAGACGCCAGGGCAGCCGGCGTTCCCGATGAGCTGCTCGCCGTCGCCGGCGAGTGCAACGGGGCTGGCGCCCTTCGTCGGCCACTCGGTGTTCGGGGCGACCGTGCCGTTGATGATGAACGGTGGCTCGAGCGATCGCAGCCAGTCGTGGTGGGCCATCCGATCGGCCACGATCGTACGGATCTCCGGTAGCTCACCGGCCAGATAGCGCTCGACCTCGTCGATGAACAGCAGGCAGAGGTCCCGCCGGTGGTCGAGATCGCCGGCCTCGACCGCCCGTCGCCCGAGCTCCCACATCGCCATCCTGACCTCGTGGACGACCCGGATGATCGTCGTCTTGGAACGCTCGCGACCGGGCACGAACACCTTGGCCGACGCCAGTGCCGCCTGGAACTGTGCCTGGGTCTCGGGGTCGGCGGCGAGCGCCTCGGTCAGCGACGCTGCCAGCTCGTTCCGCTCTGCTTCCCGAGCTTGTTGCTCGACCGCCGGTGACGTGCCGTCGCCGGCGAGGCGCATCCGGTCGATCGCGACGAGCACCAGGTCGGGGTCGGTCTCCCAGACCGGCGCGTGGATGTCCCACTCGTTGGGACCCCGTGAGCCGTAGTCCGCGAGGAACGCCTCGAGGTCGGCGGCGAACGCCGCCGCGTCGACGTGGTCGGAGCGGCGGAGACGATCGCTGAGGCCGTCGACACCGCGTGCGAACAGATCGGTCAGCGTGGCCGACGAGCGAACGGTGCGGGACATGTCCCACATCGCATACGAGGGGAGCGCCGAGTCGACGCCGCCGAGACCGGCCACCAGACGCATGGCCGCATCGGGCCTGTCGAGCGCTGCGCACACCTGGGCGATGGCGCCCGGCCCGATCGAGGCCGCGCCGCTCTGATTGATGTGCTGGTTGAACATGCGCCTGATCAGCGGCTCGAAGCTGCGAGCCCGGTCGAGCAGCTCCTGCCCGGTGAGGGTCGTGAGGTCCGGCCGGCCGGCCCGAGCGGCGAGGCCGTCGACCCGATCGGCCTCCAACTCCTCCTGCGTCATCGAGCCCATCACCCAGCCGAGCCAGTCGGTCAGCACCGCGGTGCCCTCCGCACTGTCGTGCCAGTCCTCGTGCTCGTAGGGCGGCACGTCGGGGTGGTCGCCGAAGTACGCGAGGTCGACCGATTCGGCCGTCATGCCCGGGGTTCGCACGCCGAACAACCGGATCCCGGTTGCGCAGAGGTACGCATAGCCGCCGAACATCCCGGCCACCTCGGGTCGGCGCTCGCTCATCCCGACGTCGCCGTAGCCGAGCCGATCGACGGCACAGTCGTACCAGCCGGCGAGCGTGCCGCCCTCCCACACCAGGTCCCAACCGAGCGGCGAGGGCGGCTCCGGCAGCACCTCGCCCACGTTCGCCCTCGTCCAGAACGGCCATTTCCCGGTGAGCTCGTTGTCGGCGATCCAGCGAACGTCGGTCGTCATCATCATCCCCCTGGTACGCGGTCGCCCGAGGTCTTCCCGGATGAGTCCGACCGTCGGGGCGAGTATAGGATCGGCCGGTGACCACGCCGGAAACGAGACCGGGAGCCAACGCAGCCGACGTCGACGCGCTCGATTGCGACGCGGTCGTGGTGGGTGCCGGTCCCGCAGGCGCCGCAGCGGCGATCGAGCTCGCCCGGGCCGGCCGGCACGTGATCCTGCTGGAGCGGGGCCCGTTTCCGGGGTCGAAGAACATGTATGGCGGTGTGGTGTACGGGCGGATCCTGGACTCGCTCGTGCCCGACTGGTTCGCCGAGGCCCCGATCCAGCGGTGGGTCACCAGGCGCTCCACGATGATCATGGATGGCGACCGGGCGATGACGGTCGACTTCCGGACCGGCGCCTGGGGTGAACCGCCGTACAACGGCGCCACGGCCTACCGACCCGACTTCGACTCGTGGCTCGCCGGCAAGGCGGTGGACGCTGGCGCCGTGCTGGTCTGCTCGACCACGGCCACGGGTCTCCTCCGAGACGAGCAGGGACGGGTGAACGGGGTGGCCACCGACCGCCCCGACGGTGAGCTGCGGGCGCCGATCGTTGTCGCCTGCGATGGGGTGAACTCGTTCCTGGCCAAGGAGGCCGGTCTCCACCGGCATCAGGGCTCCGAGCACTACACCCTCGGCGCCAAGGAGACCCTCGGCCTGCCGAAGGACGTGATCGACCAGCGCTTCGGCGTACGGGGCCTCGACGGCGTCGACATCGAGATCATCGGCTGCACCGGCGACATCGCCGGTGGCGGCTTCGTCTACACGAACCTCGAGTCGGTGTCGGTCGGCGTGGTCGTCTCGCTCGACGGGCTCGAGGCGCAGCAACGACGCCCAGAGGAGCTGATCGCCGATCTCAAGGCGCATCCGGCGATCCAACCGCTCATCGACGGTGGCGAGATGAAGGAGTACTCGGCCCACCTGATCCCCGAGGCGGGCTATGACGCGATGCCCGACCTCGTCGCCGATGGCCTCCTGGTGGCCGGAGACGCAGCGGGCATGTGCCTGGCGGCCGGCATCTGGCTCGAGGGGGTCAACTTCGCCATCGGAGCGGGCGCCTGTGCCGGTCGGGTGGCGGCCGATGCGATCGCGTCCGGCGACTGCTCGGCCGGCGGCCTCGCCCGCTACCGGGAGGAGCTCGAGGCCACGTTCGTGCTCGCCGACCACCGAAAGCTGCGGCACGCCCCGGAGCTCGTCCTCTCCGAACGGGTGCAGCAGCGCTACCCGGCGATGATCTGCGATCTGATCGAGTCGGTGTTCACCGTCACCAATCCCACACCGAAGCGCGGATTCGCCTCGCTCCTGCGGGGAGCGGCGAAGGCGAACGGCGTCAAGCTTCGGGAACTGGCTCGGGACGGGCTGCGCGGCTGGCGGGCCTACGGTTGACCAGCGCCAGGGCTTCGGCGAGCGCGGCGACGAACCCGGGTCCATCGCTGACGATTGCCAGGTCGGCCAGTTCCATCATCGGGCAGAACGGATCGATGTTGACCGCCACGATGTGATCGGGGGTGCCGAGACCGGCCGTGTGCTGCACTGCTCCGGAGATGCCGACCGCCAGGTAGAGTTCGGGGTCCACGGTCACACCGGTGGTGCCGATCTGGCGGTCGGTGGTGATCCAGCCCTGATCGGTGACGACCCGGGTCGCTCCCACCGACGCCCCCAGCGCGTCGGCGACCGCGTGCAGCCCGGCGAACTGGTCGGCCGAGCCCAGACCGGCACCGCCGGCGACGATCCGGGGCGCGTCGGCGAGGTCCATCGTCGCCGGATCAGCCGGCAGCTCAGCGAGCAGTTCCACCAGCCCGCCCTCGGCATCGGCGGTGCTCACGATCTCGTCGAGCTCGATGGTCGTCGCCTCGGCGATCTCGTCTCGGCGATCGTCGGGAGGCGGCACCCCCCGGGCGCCCGGTTGGAGCGTTGCCACCACCGGGCGACGCACGGCCACGGTCTCCATCGTGCGCCCGCCGCGTCGGGCCACGACGGCGCCGTCGGCACCCACCGCCGTGGCGCCGGCCACCAACGGTCGGTCGAGGGCGACGGCCAGAAGCGGGGCCAGGTCTCGACCGTCGGGCGACGAGGGCAGGATCACCGTCGTCCCCGGCCCGAGCTCGCCGACGAGCGCGGCGGCGAGGGCGGTCGCGAGCCGGCCGGACGGAAGCCGCCCGGAGGTCTCTGCGATGGCCACCGCCTCGACGGGGGTCTCGAGCGCGAGGCGTGCCTCGGCGCAACCCGAACCGACGAGCCAGCACCGCCCACCGGCCTCGGCGACCGCCTCTGCCGCCCCGACCGGGAGGATCCCGGAACGAACCGGGACGACGGCCACCGCCCACGGGGATCTCTCCTCGGGGCTCCCCGTGGCCCTCACCGCTCGTCCCTCACCGCTCGTCCCTCACCGCTCGTTCCCAACCGTCGGCCGTAGCCGCTGGGCGGGGTGGTCGCTCGACCGGAGCAGTGCGTCGAGCTCACCCGCCACCCGCCGACCGTCGACCACCGCCGCGTGGGCTCGCCGCGGCGCCACACAGTCACCGACGCGGCGAACAAGTGGCCCCTGGGCGGAGCGGTCCCGCACCCGATCCCGCAGCGCAACGTAGAGGTCATCGAGTGGGCGGCCGAAGCCGGCGATCACCACCCAGTCGGGTGTCCGCTGCTGGCCCGCCCCGGTCGGGTGATGGAGCAGCTCGAGGGTGCGGTCGGCATATCCCATGGCCACGAGGTCGGTCGATTGCACGATCCCCTTGGCCGACGCCCGGAGCCACCACGTCTCCATGTCGAGCGTGACGCCGAGGTCCTGACCGACGACCATCGCCTTGGTGATCACCTCCACCTCGCAGCCGCGGTCGGCGAGCAGTTCGGCGACCGACGTCGCCTGGTGGAAACCGACGTCGTCGATGACCACCACCGAACCCCGGGGATCGGCGGAGCCGGTGAGGACCTCGACGACGTCGACGATCCGCTCGCCCCCCTCCGCCGGCGGCGGCGCCCACCACGGTTTGGCGGGAACCGCACCGGTGGCGATGACGACGGCATCCGGTGCGAACATGTCGATCAGGTCGGCGGTGGCCGTCGTCCCGAGCGAGATGTCGACCCCGGCCCGGCTCGCCTCGCCAGCCAGGTTGCGAACCAGGTCGCCGAGCTCGGCCCGATTCGGCACCGACGCCGCCAGCCGAACCTGGCCGCCGAGGTGGTCGGTCGACTCGAGCAGCCGGACCCGATGGCCGAAGTCCGCCGCCGAGACCGCCGCCTGCAGCCCTGCCGGGCCGCCGCCGACGACCACCACGTCGGCCACGGCGGCGCTGGTCGTGGTCGTCGATCCGAGCCCGGCGCGCCGCTGCGATTCCGGGCGCCCGAGTTGGGCCTCGCGGCCGGTCTCGGGATTCTCGATGCAGCCGAGCCAGCGGTTCAGTCCCATCCTTCCCACACACTCCTGGTTGCACGACAGGCAGAGTCGGATCGCCTCGGCGTCCCCGGTCTGCGCCTTCGCTGCGAAGTCGGGGTCGGCGATCTGGCCCCGGACCACGCCGATGAGGTCCGCGTGGCCGTCGGCCAGCGCCCGGTCGGCCTGCAGCGGGTCCTTGAATCGGCCGACGCCGACCACCGGCAACGAGACCTCGGCCCGAATGGCGGAGGGGATGAACATCGCGTAATCGGGCGGGATGTGCATCGACGCCTCGATCATGAACAGCGACGCGGTGGCGACGCCGATCGAGGTGTTGATGTAGTCGACGCCGCCCCGGTCCTCGATCTGACGGGCCAGCTCGACGGCATCGTCGATCGTGGTGCCGCTCTCGATCAGCTCGTCACCGCAGAGGCGCACGCCGAGCACCGGGGCGGGACCCATGCGCTCGCGGACGGCGGCGATGATGTCGTGGAGGAGCCGTGCCCGGTTGTCGAGGGAGCCGCCGTAGCGATCGGTGCGATGGTTGGTGGCCGGTGACAGGAATCCCCGGACGATCGAGCTGTGGGAGCATTGCAGCTCCACGCCGTCGAAGCCCCCCTCGACGCAGCGGGCCGCCACGAGGGCGTAGGACTCGACGATCTCGTCGATCTCGTGCTGCTCGACCGCCTTCGGCACCTCCCGGAACATCGGGTCGGGTACGGGGCTCGGGGCCCACACCGGAAGCCGGGTGTACATCGACGACGCCTGCCCGCCGTTGTGGTTGATCTGCGCCAGGATCGGCGTGCCGTGGGCGTGGACCGCATCGGTGATCCTCCGGTAGCCCTCGACGACCGCCGGCCGGAACGCGTGGATCATCTTCTCGTAGGGCCAGTCGGTCGGGTGCACCGAGTGCTCCTCGGTGATGATGAGCCCGGCCCCGCCTGCGGCTCTCGCCTCGTAGTAGGCGACGTGCTGGTCGGATGGAAGGCCGTCCTGGGTCGCGTAGTTCGTGAGATGGGCGCTGAAGACGATGCGGTTCGGCACGGTGATCGAGCCGATCGTCAGCGGGGTGAACAGGTGCCGGTACCGGCCGGTGGCGCTCATCGGGTCGCGACCGCTGCAGGACCGGGCGGGGATGCGCCGGGATCGGCGACGGCCGGTCCGGCGAGGATGGCCTCCGCCGCGGCCCGTCCCTCCCGGATGGCCTCGGCGACGGTTCGCGGCGCGATGGCGTCACCGGCACGGTGGACGCGCTGGTGGTGGGGATCGGTGAGCGCTGTCCAGAGGCCGTCGTTCGGGATCCTGGCACTGCAATCGACGATCGAAGCCACGGCGATCTCGGTGGCCGCCGCGGTGTACACGTGGCGAAGCGAGGCCGATCCGCCGCCGATCGCGACGAGTCGCTGGCGTCGCTGGAAGGCGACGCCAGCCTGCTGCAGGCGGACGTTCGCCCCCGGCAGGTCACCGGTGAGTGCGAGCAACGTCCCGGCGATCGCGTCGGGGGTGATGAACGTGACCGACCTGCCGCGATGGGCGAGGAGCTCGGCCACCGCGATCCCCACGTTGTTCCCGATCGGATCCCAGATGGCGGCGTGGCCGGGCACGACGGCCTCGAGCGCCTCCGGGTCGGCGTCGAGGACCGCCTGGGGCGTCACGACGCGCACGGTCTCGTCGCTGGGTACCGCGGCCTCCCGCATCCTTCCGCCGGTCGCCAGCACGATCGGCCCGTCCCAGTCGTCGAGGAGGGCTCGCTCGGCCACGACCCCGAGCTGGACGGTCACCCCGACGTCGGTCACCCCGGCGGCCAGGTGGTCGGCGAGGGATTCGAACCGGGCGTGGCCGGGGGCCCTGGCGGTGGTGCGGAGAAGCCCCCCGAGCCGGTCGCTGGCCTCGACCAGGGTGACCGCGCACCCGCCCTCGGCCGCCACCCGGGCCGCCTCGAGCCCTGCCGGGCCGCCGCCGACAACGAGCACCGGCGGGCTTCCGCCGCCGGCGGCCCTGGCCGGTGCCGGCCCCGAGGTCTCGGTGCCCGCACGGGGCTCGACGATGCAGCCCACGATCGGATTGCGGTTGTCACGAACTCGGCAACGCTGATTGCACAGGACGCATGGCCGGGGGGGCCGCCCGGTTCGAAGCTTGTGGACGAGCTCGGGGTCGGCGATCTGGGCCCGGGTGAGCTCCACCGCGTCGCATCGGCCCTCGGCGACGGCGGCTTCGGCCTGCGTCGGGTCGACGATGGAGCCCTGGGCGACGACCGGCACGGTCCCGTCGACGCTGGCGCGCACCCCAGCGGTGAGCTCGAGGTTGAAGCCCTCGCCGTGGTGGCCGGTCGGTCTCGTCTCGGCCACCGAGAAGATCGAGCCGCGCACCACCACCAGGTAGTCGACGAGCCGGGCCAGCTCGGCGGCGATGGGGCCGGCCTGCTCCGGGGTGATGCCGGCCCACGGGGCGAGCTCGTCGCAACTCAGGCGGAGGCCCAGAACCGCATCCGGACCGAGTCCGCGTCGGGTCGCTTCGAGCGCGTCGCGGGCGAACCGCAGGCGGTCCTGGCCGTACTCGTCATCGCGGCGGTTGGTGAGTCCGGAGAGGAACTGGCGGACGAGGCTGTGCTGACCGGCGTTCACCTCGACCCCGTCCAGGCCACTGGCCACCGCTGCCGCCGCCGAGCGCTCGAAGCCGGCGACGACGGCCTCGATGTCGTCGAGCTCCATGATCTTCGGCACCTCGCGGGTGTCGACCTCGGGTTCATCGGACGGGGCCCACAGCTCGCGCTGCGAGTAGGCGGACGATCCCTGACCGCCGCTGTGGCCAAGTGCGGCGAGGAGGAGCGCGTCGGTTCCACGGCACGCGTCGACGGTGATCGCCCACCCGGGCCCTGCCTCGGCGGCGAGTGGACACCGCTCATAGGGCCAGTCGGACGGGTGGACCGACGCCTGCTCGATGACCACCACACCGCACCCGCCCTCGGCCCGGGCCCGGTAGTAGGCGGCGTGCCGCTCGGAGATGGCCCGGCCCTGCCCGAGGTTGGTCTCGTGGGGACCGAACAGGATCCGGTTCGGCGCCTGGCGCCGCCCCAGGTCGAGGGGCTCGAGCAGCTTCATCGACTGCAGCGTAGGGGACGTGGTTTCAGGTGTGCTTCCTGCCCAGCGTGATCGGCACCGGCTTGGAGTGGTTCGACGTGGGGGCCGGTCGGTCGGCCGATCGCACGCCGGCGAGGGCCAGCTCGCCGTGCCCGCTGACACACTCCGGGTCGGGCCCGTCGAGGGGGAGTCCGGTGAAGAACTTGGCGGCCATGCACCCGCCCTGGCAGGCGTCGAACTGGCCACAGCTCGCACAGGCACCGGCCGACTGGGGCTCCCGTAGCGACGAGAACAACTCGCTGTGCGACCACACCGCAGCGAAGCCCCCGTCGTCGCGCACGTTCCCAGCCCGGAACTCCTCGTGCAACACGAACGGGCAGGCGTACACATCGCCGACCGGGTCGATCAGGCAGACCACGCGTCCGGCGCCGCACAGGTTCAGGCCGGGGAGGTTCTCCTCGCCGAGCGCATTCAGATGGAAGAACGAGTCGCCGGTGAGGACCTCGGGCCGATCGAGCAGCCAGTGGTACAGCTCCACCTGCTGCTCGGGGCGAGGGTGCAACCGGTCCCAGGAGTCGGCACCGCGTCCGGCGGGCCGCAGCCGGGTGAGGCGGAGCTCGGCCCCGTAGCGGGCGGCCAACGCCTCGAATCGGTCGAGTTGACCGATGTTCTCCCTGGTCATGACCACGCTGATCTTGAACGGTCCGAAGTCGGCCGCTGCGAGGTGGTCCATCGCCGCGATAGCGGTGTCGAACGCGCCGTCGCCCCGTACCGCGTCGTTGGTGGCGGCGTCGGCGCCGTCGATCGAGATCTGGATGTCGGTGTAGTCCATCGCCGCGAGGCGACGAGCGCCTGCGGCGTCGATGCGGGATCCGTTGGTGGAGAACTTCACGCCGACACCGCTCGACGTGGCGTGGTCGACCAGGTCGTAGAAGTCGGGCCGGATCATCGGTTCACCGCCGCCGATGTTCACATAGAAGATCTGCATCGCCGCCATCTGGTCGATGAGTTCGAGGACCTCGGCGGTCGACAGCTCGTCGGGATCGCGACGACCCGAGGAGCTGAGGCAGTGGACGCAGGCCAGGTTGCAGGCGTAGGTGAGCTCCCACGTGAGGCAGATCGGGGCGTCGAGCCCGCGCTTCAGTTCGTCGGTGAGGCTCATCGGTCACCATCCCTCTCGTCGGTGGACTCGTCGGCGGCGTGCGTGGGGGAGACGGGCTCCAGGAAGTCGGACGCCGCCAGCGCGGCGAGGGCCCGCTGGAAGCTCGGACGGCGGCGTTCGGGGACGCCGCACGATTCGAGCGCTTCGGCCGTGGTCGCGTGCTCGCCGAGGCAGGCCACCACGGCGACGAGGTCGGGCGAGCGCAGGAAGTTCAACCGCCGGTTGCCGTAGTGGTAGGCGAGCGCCCCGAACGGCTCGGGACGGAGGGCCACCCGAGGGTGGAGCCGCCACCGACCGTTCAGCGATCCCGCCTTCTCAGAGGTGAGGTGGCCCGACCTAGTAGACACCGCACATGCCGTCGATCGAGATCTCCTCGACGAGGAGCTCCTCCTCGACGAGCTCGACGTCGGTCTCGAGCGCCTCCTCGGTCGACTCGGTGGGAACGACGGTCGTCGGCTCGGTGTCCACGGGGGCCTCCTGTGCGGTTGGGCGTCCGGATGCGTGACCGACCAGGGTAGCCCTGGGATCACCGCAGGTCGAAGCAGACCTTGATCGCCCCTCGCCGTCCGGCGGTGGCGGCGTGGGCGATCGCCTCCTCGTAGCGCTCGAGCGGATAGGTGGCCGAGACGCAGCGGCCGAGGTCGGCCGCCGCCACCAGCTCCGTGGCCAGCTCGAAGGTGGTCGTCTCCGTACCGTCGGGGAGGCGCTCGGTGCCGTAGGTGTAGGCGCCGACCAACTCGGTCTCGCGGTGCCACAGCGCGGTCAGGTCGACCGTTACCCGTCCCGGCATCCCCACCAGCACGACTCGGCCCCGGGGTCGGGTGATGCCGATCGCCTCGTCGATCGAGGCCGCCGAGCCGACAGCGTCGATCACCACGTCGGCGCCGCCGGAGAGGTCGTCGCCGATGAGGAACGAGCCCGTCGCCCTGCGGACGGCCCGCCCCACCTCGCCGGGGTCGACCACGAGATCGGCGCCGAGGCGGCTCGCCTCGGCCCGCTGCTCGGGGTGCTTCGCCCCGGCGATGATCGTGGTGACGTCGGTCAGGCGGCGAAGCGCGGCGATCGTCATCAGGCCCATGGTGCCGCTCCCGAGCACGGCGACCGTGTCGCCGGCGCCGACGCCTGCCTTCAGGGCGCTGTGGACCCCGACCGCCGCCGGCTCGATCATCACCGCAGCCTCGTCGGTCAGGTCGTCGGGGACGGCGTGGAGCTGCGACTCGTGGGCGATGAACTCGCTGGACCACCCACCGCCGGTCGATGCGCAGTAGCCGGTCTGGATCCCCGGCTCGAGATCGCCGGCGACGAGGTGCCGGTAGTCGTCGCCATCGCCGGGTGCGGCGTCGGCGAACGGCGGCTCGAAGCCACGGCTGGCGTGCCCGAGCACGGGCTCGAGCACGACGCGGGTACCGTCCTCGAGCCGACCGGTCACCTCGTGGCCGGGGACGAACGGGAACGAGACCCATGGCTCGAAGTAGCGGGCCGACCGACCGTCGACGGTGGCGAGATCGGAGCCGCAGATCCCGGCCAGCGTGGTGGTGACGCGGTGCCAGCCCGGCCCGGGGAGGTCCGGGGGGTCGGTCTCGACGAGGGCCAGTGGGCCGGTCCTGGCCCCGCTGCCCGGTCGCAACCGCGACGTCACCGCCGCTGCCGCATACCGCGGCTCCGATCGACGGAACTCGAGCGCTCTCACCGGTGCGAAGGCTACCCGGACGAGACGGCGGGTCCGGTTGGGGAGCGAGGAGGCGGGGCTGGAGCCCGCACACGTCCCTGGATGTCACAGGGCGCGTTTAACGTCGGCGGCATGAGATTCACCATCGATTGCAGTACCTGCCTCCGCAACCGGTCCCCGGCCTGCGACGACTGCGTCGTCATGTTCATCACCGACCGGGATCCCGACGAGGCGATCGTCGTCGACGCAGCGGAGTTCGCCGCGCTGCGCCGCCTGTCGGCCGCCGGTCTGATCCCCGACCTGGCCCACGGCGAGGTGCTGTCCGGCGACGCTGCGCCGATCGAGACCGCCGAGGACGGGGAGGGCGCGCCGGTGACGAGGCTGCGCGACGTCGGCTGAATCCGTGCACCGAATCGGGCGGAATCAGCGGCAGGGTGGCGCATGCTGGAGGTGATGACATCAGCGGACCGTGCCGGCACCACCGCGGCGAACGACCGCGTCCCGACGGTGCCGTGCGAGACGGACGAGATGGATGAGCCGGTCACGATCGAGCGGCTGCGGGCGATCGGGATCGATGCCGGGCTCGCGGCGGTCGGCGTCACCGACACCGCGGTCCTCGAACCGGCCCGGTCGGTCCTGCCGTCACGTCGAGCCAAGGGGCAGTCCGCGACGATGCAGTTCACGTATCGCAACCCCGAGCGGGCGACCGATCCGGGTCGACTGCTCCCGGGGGCATCGTCGCTCGTGGTCGGGCTGCTCGACTATGCATCGCTCACCGCTGCGGGTGACCCCGGTCCGTGCCCTACCGGAACCGGGCGGGGTCGCATCGCCCGCTATGCCCGGCTCGATGTCTACGCCGCCCTCCGGGCCGGTCTGACGGCCATCGCCGACCACCTTCGGGCGGACGGTCACCGGGTCAGGGTCCTCGCCGATGACAACGCCCTCGTCGACCGGAACGCCGCATGGCGAGCGGGGCTGGGGTGGTACGGCAAGAACACGAACCTGCTCGTCCCCGGATCGGGGAGCTGGTTCGTGATCGGCGCCGTCGCGACCGACGCCGCCATCCGCCCCGATGCGCAACCGATCGGGGATCGCTGCGGACCGTGCTCGGCCTGCCTCGACGATTGTCCGACCGGTGCGCTCGTGGCGCCCGGTGTGCTCGATGCTCGGCGATGCATCGCCTGGCTCGTCCAGGCGGCCGAGCCGATCCCCGCCGAGCACCGGATCGCGGTCGACGACTGGCTGTACGGCTGCGACATCTGCCAGGAGGTCTGCCCCCCGAACCGCAGCGTCGGCCGTCGAGCTCCGTCGTCGGCCGAGGCGGATCGCCACGGTCTGGCCGGCTCCGACCGCCCCGACGGTGCCGCTGACGCCCACCTCGAGCTCGCCTGGGTGCTGACCGCCGACGACGACGACCTGCTCGAGCGATGCGGTCGCTGGTACATCGCCGGGCGGGATCCCGACGTCCTCCGTCGAACCGCACTGGTGGTGCTCGGCAATCGGGCCGACGCGGCCGACCCGGCGACCGGTGCGCTGCTCGTCCGCTATCTGGGGCACCGGTCGCCCTCGTTGCGAGCGCACGCCGTCTGGGCGGCGCGGCGACTCGGGCTCGACGAGCTCGCCGCAGCCACCCGAACCGATCGGCATCCGCTCGTGCGGGCGGAGTGGGCGGTCGAGGTCGTGGCACGGTCCGAGGGGGAGCCATCGCAATGAGACGACACGTGCTCGTCACCAACGACTTCCCGCCGAAGATCGGTGGCATCCAGAACTACCTCTGGGAGCTCTGGCGTCGCCTGCCCCCGGACTCGTTCGCCGTGTACACCACGCCCTATGCCGGGGCCGCCACGTTCGACGCGAACCAGTGCTTCCCGATCGAGCGGAGCCCCGAGCCGGTGATCGGGCCGTATCCGTGGTTGATCGACCGGATCGACCGCTTCGCGGCCGAGCACGACGCCGACCTCGTCATCCTCGACCCGGCCCTCCCGCTGGGAGCGATCGGGCCCCGCCTCCAGCACCCGTACGGGGTGGTGTTGCACGGTGCCGAGGTGACCGTTCCCGGTCGGCTGCCGCTGTCCGGGCGGTTGCTGGCCACCGTCCTGCGGTCGGCGTCCCTCGTCATCTCGGCCGGCGGCTACGCCCTCGCCGAGGCCGAGCGGTGCGCCGAGCGGGAGCTACCGGCGGTCGTCGTGCCGCCGGGTGTGGATGCCGAGCGATTCCGTCCGGCCGACCCGGACCGTCGTCGGATCCTGCGACGCGAACTGGGCGTGACCGACGACCACTTCCTGCTGGCGTCGGTGAACCGGCTCGTGCCCCGAAAGGGGATGGACACGCTCGTCGCCGCTGCGGCCGCCCTCGACGAGCGACTCCGGTCCGACCCCTCGCCGGGGGTGAGCGGGGTGGAGGTCCTGATCGGTGGCCGCGGCCGCCACCGTCGCCACCTCGAGCGACGGATCGCGGCCACAGGAGCGCCGGTGCGTCTTCTGGGGCGGGTCGCTGACGATCGAGTGGTGGCCTTGTACCAGGCCGCCGACGCGATGGCGATGCTCTGCCGCGATCGCTGGCTCGGCCTGGAGCAGGAAGGTTTCGGGATCGTCTACCTCGAGGCTGCGGCCGCGGGAATCCCCCAGGTCGCCGGACGCTCGGGCGGGGCCCACGAAGCGGTCGACGATCGCGTCACCGGCCTCGTCGTCGACGGCCGAGACGATGCCGCGATCGTCGATGCACTCGAGCGGCTGGCCCGGGATCCGGATCTTCGGGCCGAGCTCGGCCGGGCGGCTCGGGCCAGGGTCGAGGCCGAGTTCGACTACGACCACCTGGCCGATCGGCTCCGGGTGGCGCTGGCGTCGAGCGATCCGCGATCCGCGTGAGCGCCTCGGCCGCCCGTCGTGGTTCGCCAGCCCGGACTGGCTCCGGTACCCTCCTGTGCCGTGCACGACGTCCCGGCGAACGAGCACACGGTCGTGCTCACGACGGTGGCCGCCCCGATCGAGGCGTGCTTCCGGGTCGGGATCGACCTCGAGGCGTATCCGGAGTGGGTCGACGAGATCGACGCAGTCGAGGTGCTGGACCGCGACGAGCAGGGTCGGCCGGTTCGAGCGCGCTTCGAAGCGGCCGGGATCGGCCGTCGATCGGTCTACGTGCTCGCCTACGACCTGAGCGGTGCGCCGGGACGGCTGGCGTGGCGGATGGTCGAGGGCGACCTGACCAGCAGGCTCGAAGGCGCCTACCTGTTCGAGCCGTCGCCCACCGCCACACCGGATCGGGTCGAGACCGACGTGACCTACGAGCTCATCGTCGATCTCGCGGTACCGCTGCCCGGCTACGTCAAGCGACGGGCGGAGGACAAGATCGTCGACGCAGCGTTGCAGCGCTTCGCCGACCGGGTCATCGCCTCGTTGCCGTGAACCGGCCCGGCGGGTGAGGCTCAGGGGCGTTCCGCCCGGACCCTCGATGGATCGGGTAATCCTGCTTGAGCCGGCACCGTTTCGCGTCGATGAGGAGGTATGCGACTCCTCAGGCTCGACCTCGCCAATGGGCGTTCCTCGATCGATTTCCACCCCTTTGTCTCGGTCGCAGCGGACCTGTCGGCAGCCGACCTCGACGAGTTGCTGGAAACGGTTCGGCGGCTGGCCCGCGGCTCGACCGCTGGCGTTCGTGGGCTGATCCAGAACCAGGGGATCCTCGTCGACCTCGATGGGTACGGCGATGACGACCGGTCGGCCGCGATCACCGGCGCGAACGTGATCGTCGAGTGTGATGCCGCCACCGAAGCCGGCATCGCCGAGATCCAGTCGAGGATCGAGCAGACCGCGAGTCGGTTGGAGATCGATGCGGTGGTCGTCGAGGAGCTCCGGGCCGACCTCGATCCGGCGGCCCAGGCCCGTGTCGCACTTCTCGAGGATCAACTGGGACCGGACGATGAGGCCAGGCTCCTCAACCTCGACGCTGCGATCGAACGGATCTCGGCCGCGCTGGCAGCCACGACGGCCCACCCGCCGACGGTGCACGTCGCCACGCCGGAGATCCTCGACCTGCGCCGTCGTTGGGCGGCGCACAGCGTCCGACGGTCGAACGCGGAGGAGCACTTCGCGGCGCTCATGACGGGCATCGAGTTCGCCGAGCAGCGCGCTGCGGCGGCCCGGCATGCCGCCGAGCAGGCCAGGAGGGAGGCCAAGCCGGTCCTGCTCACCAGAACCGAGGAGGCACGGCTGGAGGCGCTGTCGTTCCCCGACCAGGACGAGACCCGGAAGGGCAAGTGGCGCAAGGTGCTGCGCCCGGAGGAGGAGCAGGAGAAGACCGAGCTCCTCGACCGGGTCGGTGTGGCGAGCTGGACCGCCTACACCGTGTACCGGGCCGCGCCGACCAGTCCTCCCGAGCGGATCGAGGCGGCGGCTGCCGCTGAGCGGGCCCTGGCCGAGGCCGAGGCGAGGCTGGAGGACGCCAGGATGAAGCTCGCCCAGGATGAGCTCACCGCAGAGCTCAACGATGCGGAGGACGAGATCCGGGCCGATGCCCGCTCCTACCTGGGGCAGCTGCTACCCGCAGACGTGGGTGCCGCCCTCGACGACCTGGTCGTGGAGAAGCCCAACCCGCGTTGGCTCGACGCCGTTCGCGCCCTCAACCGGGAGATGCCGTCCATCGCCCCGCCGAGCGTCCAGTCGGCGACGAGTCCCGTCGAAGCCGAGCTCGGCGCGCCGGAGGCCGAACAGGTCGTCATCGCCGCTGAGCGCTGGCTCGACGCGAAGCGTCGGGAGCGGGCCAGCATCGACTTCGATCGGCTCCGGTCGGAACTGTCCGACGCTCGGCGTCAGCTCGATCGGCACCGTCGGGTGCTACCTCGCCTCCAGCGGGCCGAGATCGCGCTGGCCGCGTCGCGCAAGCGCCTCGGCGAGCTACGCGCCCTGGTCGAGGCGTCCGGTGGCCGGAGCGGTGTGGACGCCGTGCTGGCGGTCGTGGCCCCCGTGGTGGCCCAGATCCAGCTCGAGGCGGGTGGGTCGGTCCCCATCGCCGTCCTCGGACGGTTCGACGCATTCGACGACACCGAGGTCGGCGAGCTGATGGACGGCCTCCGCCGCCTCGCCGAGAGCGTGCAGGTCATCGTCGTGTCCGACAGCCCATCGCTGCATCGCTGGGCCGAGGAGATCGGGCTCGAGCGGGCGATGGTCAGTCGACCGAAGTCGGTCGACCGCTCCACCGCCGTCTGACCGTCGGAGCCGCCCGGCGGCGGTCTCCCCACCCCGTCCGTCGAACCTATGCTCGTGGCGCCTTCGTCGAACGGCGTGCGTCCGGGCCGAAGGTGAGACGCGATGGGCATCGACAGCACTGGGCGAGGGGTCGGGATCGACGTGGGAGGGACGAAGATCCTCGGCATCGTGAGCGACTCGTCGGGCCGGGTGCTGCGACGGCTGATGAGGCCGACCCCCCGCGGTCCCGACGGGGTGCGGACCGCCATCGGCGATGTGGTCGAGGCGTTGGTGGAGGAGTCACCGGCCGGGACAACCCCGCCAGGTGACCACGCCGGCGCCTCGCTTCGCGGGGTGGGGGTGGGCGTCCCGGGCCTGGTCGACCGTTCGGGGATTCTCCACTACGGACCGAACCTGCCGGGCGTGGTCGGCTTCGACATCGGCCGTGACCTCCGCGCCAGGACCGGCCTCCCGGTCGTCGTGGAGAACGACGCATCGCTGGCTGCGATCGCCGAGCACCGGGTCGGCGCAGCGAGCGGGCACGACCATGCGTTGGTGATCACCCAGGGCACCGGTATCGGCGGCGGGATCATCGTCGACGGCGCGCTCCTCCGGGGCGCGAACGGCTTCGCCGGCGAGCCGGGACACATCGTCATCGATCCGAATGGCCCGGTGTGTGCCTGCGGAACCAGGGGCTGCTGGGAGGCGTTCGCATCCGGTACCGGCCTCGGCAATCTGGCCCGCTCGCTCGTGGCCGATGGCGGGGGAGCGGGGATCCTCGCCCGGGCCGACGGCGAGCCCGGCCACATCACCGGAGTCCACGTCGCCGATGCGCTCGCAGCCGGCGATCCCGATGCCTCCGCCCTGCTCGCGGACTTCGCACGGCTCGTCGCCGTCGGACTGGGCGGTCTCATCACCGTCTTCGACCCCAGCATCGTGGTCCTGGGGGGTGGACTCACCGCGATGAGCCACCGCTTCATCCCCGACGTGCAGGCGCACCTCCGGGACACGGTGCTCGGAGCCGCCCACCGGCCGGAGGTCCCGGTCGTGCCGACCGCATTGGGAGCCGACGCCGGTGCCATCGGCGGTGCGCTGCTCGCCGTGGCGACCAGCGCTCAGTCGGCCGGACCCCGCAACCCGTAGAGGCACATCCTGACAGCGGCCTCGATCACGTCGTCGTCGAGATCGGATGCGCCGGAGATGTACTCCCGCGCCAGCTCGTCGGTGACCCCCCGAATCGCCGTCGCCATCATCGTCGCATCACCCGGGGCGATCTGACCGGCGTCGATGGCGGCCTGCACGTGGCGGGCGGTATCGCCGATGGCAACCTGTCGGCCTCGCTCCATGGCCTGGGCGAAGTGCTCCTCGGTCCAACTGAACAGTGCCAGCCGGAGGATGTCGGGGTTGGCGGCCGACCACGCCAACGACGCCCGGATGCCGAGCTCGAGGCGCTGCAGCGGGTCGGTCGCGCCGACCATCGCCGCTTCCTGGGTGGCCCGTAGGTCGTACAGGGCGGCCCGCAGTATCTCGAGCAGGAGATCGTCCTTCGACGGGAAGTACCAGTAGAAGACGCCTTTGCCGACCCCGACGCCATCGACGATCTCCGAAACCGACGTCGGATGGAAACCGTTCTCGGCGAAGCGCCTCGTCGCGAAACGGATGAGCTCGTCGCGCCGCTCTCGACCCCTGGTTGTCAAGCGTCGGGCAGTTCCCATTCGGATCGAGCGTACGGAGAGCTCGACCGGATGGTCAACAGCGGCGGGCCGGCGGCGAGCTCACGAGGCCCAACCCCGGCTCCGATCGACGGCCGCCAGCCAGCGGCGGTACCGGTCGTCGCCGCCGGTCCGGTCGAGGGTCGGCTCGAAACGCGCCGCCGATCGCCACGCCGACTGCACGTCGTCGGTGGAGCTCCAGACCCCTTCGGCCAGGCCGGCGAGGTACGCAGCCCCGATCGCCGTGGTCTCCGTCGACGCCGGTCGGGTGACGGCGACCCCGAGCTGATCGGCCTGGAACTGCAACAGCAGGTCCATCACAGCCGCCCCGCCGTCGACCCGGAGCTCGGCGAGCTCCTGACCGGACGACGCTGTCATCAGCCCGACGACGTCGCGGGTCTGGTAGGCCATCGCCTCCACCACCGCCCGGGCGAGCTCGGGTCGGCCGGTCCCGCGGGTCAGTCCGACGAGGGTTCCCCGGGCGTACGGGTCCCACCATGGGCTGCCCAACCCGGCGAACGCTGGCACCAGGAACACGTCGCCCGTGTCGTCGACCGAGGCGGCCAACGGGCCGATCTCGGCCGCATCCTCGATGATCCCGAGACCGTCGCGCAGCCACTGGATGGCGGCGCCGGTCACGAAGATCGCCCCCTCGTAGGCGTAGGTCGTGGGGCCGCCGGCGTCGAGTTGCCACGCCACGGTGGTGAGCAGACCGTCTACGGGTTCCGGGCAGGTGGTGCCCACGTTCATCAGCACGAAGCTCCCCGTGCCGTAGGTGTTCTTGGTCATGCCGGGCACGAGGCATGCCTGCCCGAACAGCGCGGCCTGTTGATCCCCCGCGACCCCGCTGATCGGAACCCCCGACCCCAGCGCGGTGGTGTCGGTGGTGACGGCGAATCGCCCGCTGGACGGGCGAACGTCGGGGAGTGTGGTCCTGGGCACGCCGAACAGCTCGAGCAACTCTGCCGACCAGTCGCCTCGACCGATGTCGAACAGCATCGTCCGCGAGGCGTTCGACGGCTCGGTCACGTGGGCGTCGCCCCCGGTCAGCTTGGCGATCAACCACGTGTCGATGGTGCCGAGGGCGAGGGCGTCGTCGGCGACGACCCCGCCCTCGGTCAGGAGCCACTCGAACTTCGAGCCGGTGAAGTACGGATCCAGCACGAGGCCTGTCTGGGCCCGAACGGTCGGCAGGTGTCCCGCCTCGGCGAGACCATCGCAGCGGGCCGCGGTGCGCCGGTCCTGCCAGACGAGCGCCCGATGGCGAGGGGCGAGCGTGCCACGGTCCCACGCTGCCGCCGTCTCCCGCTGGTTCGTGATCCCGATCGCAGCGACCGGCTCATCGAGCATCGGCACGATCTCATCGATCACCTCGCAGATCCTGGCCCACATCTCATCGAGGTCGTGCTCCACCCAGCCCGGTTGCGGATAGTGCTGGGTGAACTCGCGGTAGGTCAGCGCCACCACGTCGCTCGTCTCGGAGATGGCGAGCGCTCGCACGCCCGTGGTGCCTGCATCGAGAGCAAGGAGAAGAGCCATGACCTCCTGTGTATCTCACCGTTCGGTCGGCGGGACGGGAGCGCGCCAGGTCTCGCCGGGAGCGCTCCCGAGCGACGGTGTCAGCCGTCGTCGCCGGTCGTGGAGGTCCCCTCGTCGGCGATCGCCTCGGCCGCTGCGATCTCGGCCGCGGTCGCGCAGTCGTTGTAGCTCTCCGGTCCGACGGGTCCCTCGATCGGCCTGAGCTCACCGCCATCGGGTAGGGCGTTGATCCGACCCTCGTCGTCGAAGATCTCGACGAACCGGATCGTCGTGTCCTCCAGCTCGACGATGCTGCAGACGATCTGGCCGTAGATCAACGGCAGGTTGTCGGGTCTCTCGAGGGCCGTGTCACGGAGCTCCGTGCCGGCCACCGTGACCCGCAGCACGTCGCCGTCGACCCCGCTGTTCGTGGGGGCCATCGAGGGGAGCAGGCGGCTCGTGATCGGGTTGTCGACGTGCAGGGCCTGTTCGCTCTCGGTGGGCGGCGTCACCAGGCCGTCGAGGACGTCCTGGACGGTTGGCCGCTCTTCCTGCGGTCGGCTGACCGCGACCCGCCGACCGTTGCTGTTGATGTACATCAGGACGAGGAGGAAGCTGTCGTCGTCCTCCGGCTTGGTGGTGGTCGCCGTGGTCGTGGTGGGGTCGAGCAGGTCGGACGGTGCATCGTCGACCGGTCTCGCCGCACCGTCGACGCCGATCGAGCACGCCGCGGCTGCGAACGACCACGTCAGCAGGCCAACGATGAACCGCACCCGAAGCGGAATCACTGGGCCATCTCCTCCAGGACGTCCACGTGCTCACCGATCGGGAGCTGGACCACGAACCTCGCACCCTGCTCACCGTCGACCCTGTCGGTCACCCAGACCTGACCGCCGTGCAGGCGGACGTGCTCGGCCACCAGCGAGAGGCCGAGACCGAAGCCCGATGCGTTCCCGCGCTTGCCGGCCTCCGCTCGGCCGAACCGCTCGAAGATCCGCTCGCGCTGATGGGCGGGAACCCCCGGCCCGGAGTCGGCGACGATGATCTGGACGTTGCCGCCGACGACGTCGAACCACACCCCGTCTGCCCCGTTCCCGTACTTCTCGGCGTTGTCGATCAGGTTCGTCATCACCTGGGCGAGGCGGCGCTTGTCGGCGGTGATCGACACGAAGCCGTCGTCGTCGTCGTAGCGAAGCTCGAGGTGCGGGCTTCGCGACTGGTAGATCACGTTCTCGAGGAACTCCGACAAGCGGAACCGGCTGAGCTGGAGCTGGACCGCTCCCGCCTCCATTCGAGACACCTCGAGCAGGTCCTCCACGAGCTGCTGGAACCGCCGCAGGTCCTGGCTGAGCAGCTCGACCGCCTGCTGGGCGACCGTCGGGAGCGACTCCTGCCGTCGCTCCAGGATCTCCACCGACGCCGTGAGGGTCATCAGCGGCGACCGCAGCTCGTGGGCCACGTCGGACGTGAAGCGTCGCTCGCGCTCGATCCGGTCGCTCACCGCGTCGACCATCTCGTTGAAGGCATCGGTCAGGACCCGGAGATCGCGGTCGGACGACAGGTCCAGCTTGGTCGAGAAGTCGCCGGCCGCGATCGCGTGCGCCGCCTCCGAGGTCTCGGCCAGAGGTTTCAGCGCGCCACGGGCCGAGTAGTAGCCGAGACCGGCGCCGGCGACGCTCGCGAGCGCTGCGGTGGCGACGAGGATCAGGCGGAGCGAACCGAGCGTCGCCTCGAGCTCGTCGAGGCGGAGCACCTCGAAATAGGTGACGTTGACGTCATCGAGGCGGACACCGATGGCGTAGTTGATGTGGACCCCGTCGCTGTACCGGAACTGGGCGATCTCCAACTCGGGGCTGTCGGTGACGGTGGCCTCGGTCTCGTCCCGCGGCGTCACCGCCGCGACCAGCTCCTTGGGGATGTCGCGCACCTTGAGCGTCTGCGAGCGCTCGGTGTCGTCAGGCGCGATGAGCAGGGGAAAGCTGCCGTTCGGGCGGCCGACGCTCTGTACCAGGAGGCTGTAGATGTCGTTCGCGACCACATCGGGATCGACCTCCTCCTCGTCGGTGGGATCGGTGGTGCTGGTCGAGGTCGACGAGGTTCGCTCGAGAACGACACCGGGTTCGCCGGCCGGACTGATCGACGTCGTCGACGCCGGCACTCTCGTAGTCGAGGTCGAGGTCGAGGTCGGCGTTGTCGTGGAGGTCGAGGCGGTGGACGTCGGGGCGGACGCCACCCCTTCGCCGGGTGAGCCGCCCGCGTTGCTTCCCGGACCCTCCACGGGATCGGCCTCCGATCCTGCGGTGGCGCTCGATGCCACGCCGAGCAACTGCTGCTGGATGATGCTCGCATTGCGATAGACCTGCTGGCGGTGCTGCGACTGGGCTTCGGAGAGCAGCCGGCTCTGGGCCAGCATGAATGTCGTGAACGCCACCGTCGCCGAGAGGAGGAGCGCACCGAACGCGTAGATGATCGTGACCCGGGCGAGAAGCCCTCGGGGCAGGCGCCGGGTCAGCATCTCACGGTTGGAGCTTGTAGCCGAGGCCCCTCGACGTCACGACGTAGCGGGGGCTCGCAGGGTCGGCCTCGACCTTGGTGCGGAGACGGCGGACGTGCACGTCGACGAGGCGACCGTCGCCGAAGTAGTCGTATCCCCACACCCGTTCGAGGAGAACCTCCCGACTGAACACCTTGCCGGGCTGGGAGGCGAGCTCGACCAGCAACTTGAACTCGGTCTTGGTCAGGTGGAGCTCGTCGCCGTTCTTGAGCACGAGACCCTCGTCGGGGCTGATCTCGAGCTCGCCGACCTTGATCCGCTCCAGGTCGCCCGGCTCGCTTGCCCGGGCCCGCCGGAGCATCGCCCGTATGCGGGCCGAGAGCTCCTTGGGGGCGAACGGCTTGGTCAGGTAGTCGTCGGCCCCCGCTTCGAGACCGGCGACCACGTCGTGGGTGTCGGCTCTGGCCGTCACCATGATGATGGGAACGTCGCTCGCCCTGCGGATCGAGCGGCACACCTCGAAGCCGTCGATGCCGGGGAGCATGATGTCGATCAGGACGACGTCGGCCGGGGTGGCGGTGAACGTGTCGAGCGCCCGCTCGCCCGTCTCGGCCTCGATGACGTCCCAACCCTCCTCCTCGAGGGCCAGGGTCACCGCCTGGCGGATGCGCTCGTCGTCCTCGACGGTCAGGATTTTCGTTCCCACACAGTGCATGGTGCCCGATTCCCGACCCTTCTCGGCGTCGCGGTGGAAAGAAAACCGAGCGAACCGATCCACGAACCGATCAGCGTCAGGGGCGACCGCCGTCGGCCTGCAGATCGACGAGTGCCTGTCGGAGCTGGGGGAACAAGGTGGGTGTCGCAGCGAGCACGAATCCCTCGTCGGCGTCGCCGCCCCGCAGGTTGCCGACCGTGGCGCCCGCCTCGGCCGCGATCAGGGCGCCGGCGGCGAGATCCCATCGGTTCAGGCCGCGCTCGTAGTACGCGTCGACCCGCCCGGCGGCCACCGCGCAGAGGTCGAGCGCGGCAGAGCCGGACCGTCGGATGTCGCGGATCCTCGGCAGGAGCAGGCCCAGCAACCGGCCCTGCTCCGCTCGCCGTTCCGGTCGATAGTCGAACCCGGTACCGACCAGCGCCGTGGCGAGGTCGGTGTGGGAGCGACAGGCGAGCGGCTTCCCATCGCACGAAGCGCCGCCTCCGAGCGTCGCCCGGAACAACTCGTCGGCTTCCGGGTCGTACACCACGCCGGCCACCACCCGATCCGCGATTGCCGCCGCGATCGACACCGAGTACGCGCGGATGCCGTAGACATAGTTGGTGGTGCCATCGATCGGGTCGACGTGCCAGGTCACGTCGCTCGTGCCGGCCCGGACCGTCCCCTCCTCACCCCGTAGCCCGTCCGTCGGCCGGTGGGCGAGGATCTCGGCGGCGATCAACTCCTCTGCCGCCCGGTCGGCCTTCGTGACGAGATCGGTGCTCGTCGACTTGGTCGACGGATCCGCCCGCGCCTCCGCCGCCATCGCCTGTGCGAGCCGGCCGGCCTCCTTCGCGAGTCGCGATGCGAGGTCGGCGAGGGCGGCGGGGGATTCTCCCCCGGTCATTCCGTATCGGGGTCGCGATCATCGCGCACCACGAGACCCGACGAAGCCCGGGTCTCCGACTCGGGGTGCTCGACCGATTTCCACTCGTTCATCGCCCGCAGGGTCAGCATCGCCACGACCCCGACACCGACCGCACCGGCGACGGCGCCGACCAGGCCCCCGAGCGTCACGATGACCGACGACGAGACCATCAGGTCGGCGGTGCCGTAGCCGATCATTCCGCCGAGCAACCCGCCGGTGAGGATCGACGCGAACGCCAACCACCGGGCGATGGTGGGTGGGGTCGGATCGGCGGGCTCGGGCGCCTCGAGGTCGGTGTAGAGCAGTGGGCTCCGGTCGTCGCGGCGCTGCAGCGCTCCCGGGTCGTCGTCCGGATTCGGGGGGTCGTCGGAGTCTGCCATCGTGGACGCCAGCCTATGCGTGTGGGCCCGGCACCCGCCGTACCGGGGTCCGGTGGCCTGCAATCGGTAAGGATGAGGGAATCGGTAAGAATGAGGGAATCGGTAAGAATGAGGGACGATGAGCGCCCACGAGCGATACGTGCCCCCGGTTCACACGGACGGGCTCCGGCACTGGCACGTGGCCGGCGGTGTCATCGTGGTCGATGACACCGTCCTTCTCGTGAAGAACCTGCGGCGAGGAGGCGCGGTCGACTGGTCGACCCCCGGCGGGGTGATCGACCCCGGCGAGACCGCCGTCGAAGGCCTCTCCCGCGAGGTGGAGGAGGAGACCGGGCTCACCGTCAGCCGCTGGCAGGGTCCGCTCTACCGCGTCGAGGTGACCGCTCCCGACGCGGGATTCGTCCTGCGGGTCGAAGCTCATCTGGCGATGGAGATCGGCGGCACGGTCGTCGTCGACGACCCCGACGGGATCGTGATCGGCGCCGACTACGTCACGATGGCCGAGGTCGCCACCCGGCTCGACGGCGCGCAGCGCTGGGTGTCGGAGCCGCTGCTCGCCCACCTCGAGCACGGCGTGGACGACGGCCGGCTCTTCCGTTACCACATGACGGGCGGCCCTGGCGATGAGCGCCGCGTCGAGCGCCGGTGACCGAGGCACCACCGACGCCGATCCTCCACGTCGACATGGACGCGTTCTACGTGTCGGTCGAGGTCCGGCGCGACCCGCGGCTTGAGGGTGAGCCGGTCGTGGTGGGCGGGACCGGCGATCGAGGGGTCGTTGCGGCGGCATCCTACGAGGCCCGGGTGTTCGGTGTGCGCTCGGCCATGCCGTCAGCCCGGGCCCGTCAACTCTGTCCGCACGCGATCTTCCTGCCCGGCGACCATCGGCTCTACAGCGAGACGAGCGCGAGGGTCATGCAGCTCTTCCGGGAGACCACGCCACTGGTCGAGCCCCTGTCGCTCGACGAGGCGTTTCTCGACGTCGCCGGCGTCACCCGGTTGTCGGGTCCTCCCCACGAGATCGCGCATCGGCTGCGGGCCCGCGTCCTCCACCAGGAAGGCCTGTCGTGCTCGGTAGGCGTGGCGCCGTCGAAGCTCGTCGCGAAGCTCGCCTCCGAAGCCGCGAAGCCGCAGGTCGTCGGCCGGCGGGTCGAGCCTGGCGACGGCGTCAGGATCGTCACGCCGGATCAGGTCGATGGGTTCCTCCGGCCGCTCCCGGTGCGGGCGCTGTGGGGCGTGGGGCCGAAGACCGCCGATCGGCTCTCGCGCTTCGGGATCACCACGGTCGGCGAGTTGGCCGACCTCCCACTCGACCTGCTGGTCTCGGCCGTCGGCGACGCCCACGGTCGCCACCTCCACGCAGTGGCCAACGGCCGCGACGATCGCCCGGTCGAGGTCGACCGTCCTACGAGGTCGATCAGCCACGAGGAGACGTTCCCCCGAGATCTCACCGATCGCGATCAGCTTCAGCGCGCCCTGGTGCGGATGGCAGACTCGGTCGCAGCCCGATTGCGACGGTCCGGGCTCCGGGCGAGGACCATCACGTTGAAGTTGCGCCACCCCTCGTTCGAAACGGTCACCAGGGCCACGACGCTCGCCAGGCCGACCGATTCCTCGCCGACAATCGTCGATGCGGCGGCCCGGATGCTCGATCTCCTCCCCATCGCGGCCGGAGTCCGGCTGCTCGGGGTCGGCGCCTCGTCGCTGATGAGCGAGCACAACGAGCAACTCAGTCTCGACGAGCTGCTGGCCACCGCATCCCCGGCGAACGCCGACGAGACCGGCCAGATCGGACCGGGGGCGGGGGCGCTTCCGGCGCGGAACTGGGCGGCTGCCGATCTCGCCCTCGACGAGATCCGCGAGCGCTTCGGTCACGACTCGATCGGTCCGGCCCGATTGGTTGACGGCGGACGATTGCGGCCGAAGGTAACTGGGCAAGGTCACTGGGGACCGGGCGTTGACGACGGCCGGTAGGCTCCTGCGACCGACAAGGATGCTCACGAAGGTGATTCAGCCCGCGATTCTGTCCGGTTGCGCGTTGTCCAAGCGTTGGCGATGCGCGAGACTATCGATGGAGTTCGGGCCAAAGGACAAGCGAATGCCATTGTCAGAGGACGAGCAGCGGATTCTCGCCGAGATCGAGAAGAGTCTCCACGAGAGCGATCCGCGCTTGGCGAAAGAGGTCGGTGAGACCACCGTTTATCGCCATGCCCTCGGCTCGTTGAAGTGGTCGGTGCTGGGCTTCCTCGTCGGAGTCGCCGCGATGATCGCCACGCTGCAGATCCACTTCATGCTCGCGTTCTGCGGCTTCCTGATGATGCTGCTCAGCGCGCTCGGTTTCGAGCGGAACCTCCGGCTCATGGGCAGGGCTGGCCTCAATCAGGTGTCGAGCGCCTTTCGGGCCGCCAACCCGAACATCGGCCGCCAGGCCGAGAAGTCCGACGAGTCCGAGGACTGACCGGGCCCCGAGTGGGTCAGCGGCTCAGCGAGCGGGAGCCCCTGCCCGACGAGTTCCCAGCGCCAGCGCCGACCGTCTGACGGTGGTGACCGTTGAGCTCGCTCGCCGGCCTCGACGGGAGCACCGAACTCATCGAGAAGTGCGACGGGCGCTTGAACAGTCGCTTCGGATCGACCAGCCGCTTCCACCGCGTGAACACGGGCACTCGTGAGGCGATGCTCTGCTCGATCGCTGCAGCCAGCTCGTCGGCCCTCGCGGCATCGCCCGCCGCCAGGCCGGTGGGGTAGTAGCGGGCGACGGTGACCTTGTTGGCCAGCTCGCCCATCTCCTCCCGGGGAACCCGCATGTCCGAGGCGAGGCGGCGAGCGTACTCGCGGCGCGTCTCCGCCGGCCGCCTCGTCAGCCCGTAGCCGAGCTCCAGGCTCTCGGTCACCTCGGCCCAGGCGGTCTCGACGCCGGTCGCCGGGGAGTCGATGCGCTGCCGCCGGCTCTGCCGGCGCAGCTGGTGGTATGCCGGTATCCCACCGGCGTAGGCGGCCACGAGACCGCCGATCCCGAGGATCCAGAGCAGCGCCGTCAGGCTGATGAAGCTGCCGCCGTCGTCATCGAGGGAACCGCCGCCGTCGCCGCCACCGAGGTCGAGCTCCGGCACGAGCGGGCCCTGGTCGACCGTCCCGGGGTCGCTCGGCGCGAGCGTGGTTGTCGTCACCGGGCCGTCGGGGTTGTCCGGCTGGATGAGCGAATCCTGGGCGGCGGGCAGCCCGGTGTAGTCGACGGCGGCCGGCGCGCCACGCCCGGGCGTCGGCTCGAACGCCACCCAGCCGAGGCCCTCGAACCACACCTCGGGCCAGGCGTGCGTCTGCCGCCCGGTGACCTGGTAGACCGTGCGGCCGTCGTCGGCCTGTCCGACCGGGTCACCCCACGTGAAACCGATCGCGACTCGAGCGGGGATCCCCAACGTCCTGGCCATCACCGCGAACGTCCCGGCGAACTGCTGACAGAAACCGATCCGGTCATCGAGGAACTGCTCGAGCGGGTCGCGCCCGTCGGACGGATTCAGGTTCACGCTGTACTCGAAGCTCCGGAAGAAGTCCTGGAGGGCCAGCATCTTGTCGTATCGGGTGATGGCCCCGGCGGTGACCCGCTCGGCCTCGCTGCGCACCAGCGGTGACACCGGCGGCAGGGGGAGATACCGTTCGGCGATCTCCGGGGGAACGGTTTCCGGGGCGGCTGCGAGCTCCTCGGCCGTGAACCGCGGTATCGACGAGATCAGGGAGTACTCGACCCCATCGCTGTTCGGGATGTCGTTGGCGACGGTCAGCGATCCCGACTCGGCGTTCCAGGTCAACCGAGCCGTGGTCTCGACGATCTCAGCCGGGGCGAACGCCGCCGGAAGCCAGATCTCCTGGAGCGCGGAGACCGAGTAGTCCTGCTGGACGTCCTCCCGAGCCCCACCCTCCACGGTGGCCCCGGGCAGCTCGCCGTCCTCAGGCGAGAAGTTGCCGGCGACCTTCCAGATGTTGTCGTCGTACTCGTCGAGCCCGGCGAGCCGCCAGTACGAGGGCTGACTCGACGTGACGGTGAACAGCTCTGTCGCCGACTGCTCGACCAGTCGGGCCTCGATGCTCACGAAGGGGCTGACGACGACACGGGTCGGGTCACCCTGGTCGCGGAAGCTGAGCATCTCCTGGGCGTCGGCCCCAGGCAGCCGGGGCCCGACGACGATGCCGGCGATGACCGCCATCGCCGCGAAGACGGCCGCCGCCTGGGCGACACCGGTCGTGCCACGCCGCCGGTCGTTGGCCAGCCAGGCGTTGCCCTCGGCCAGGTTGACCGTTCGCTGCACGACGGCCCAGAAGGCGATCGCAGCGGCGAACGCCACGGTTGTGACGACCTGATGGGTGCCGGCACCGAGGACCGCCGAGAAGATGAACAGCAGTCCCGCCGGCAGCACGGGCTCGAAGGCGAGGCGGAGCCGGAGGGCGCCCCAATCGGTCAGGAATGCCATCACCCAGGCTGCGATCATGGCTGTTGCGATGAACGGATCGAGCGCCTCGACCGGAGTCTTGAGCTCCTGGAAGTTCCGGATCAGCTCGGTGATCAGAACCTCGGCCTCGTCGAGCGTCGCCGAGGTCGGAATGAACCCGAAGCGGACGGTACCAGGCGTGAACCGGTTGGCGATCAGCGCCAGCAGGAACACGAGCGACACCGCGCCGGCCGCGGCCAGCGGTACCCGTAGTCGGCGGAGGAGCACCGCCACGGCGGTGGAGAGGAAGCCGGCGCCGATCACCGGGATCACGGCGTCGCCGTGGGCGAACACCCGGACGAACCCGTAGCTCGCCGCCGGGACGAGCAGGGCGGCCGCGATCTCCAGCGTCGCCGGCGGCAGCGCCCGCCTGCTCACCAGACGACCGCCTCGTTGCTCGCCGCTGCCGAGCTCGCCGCCGAGCCCGTCGTGGACGAGACCGCCCGGCGCCAGAGCAGCGGGAAGTCCTCCGCGCCGTCGTGATAGATGACCGACGGGACCCGCGACGCAGGAGCGACCTGGCAGCTGATCGTGATCACCAACCCGAACGTCCGGCGGCTCCTGGAGAGCGCGGTCTCGAGGTGCTGGGTGAGCTGGCCGGTGATCACCACCAGGGTGCCGCCCCTCCCGATACGCGTCTGCTCCTCGAGCGACCGGACCAGCGATGCCGACTCGGTCATGTCGATCAGCGCGAGCTGCTCGTCGACAGCGTCGAGGTCGGCTCGGCTCCGGATGTCGGTCACGGCCGGTCCGGCCGACGTCAGGAACCGGAGGGAGTCACCGCCCCGGAAGCCGCTGTGGAGGGCGCTGAGGGCAGCGGAGACGGCCCGTTCGAAGCCGTCGTGGTCATAGACCTCTTTCCTGCGATCGAGGATCACCGTCACCCGTCCCGTCTTGGGCCGCTCCTCCTGCCGGACCACGAGGTCGTCCGTCCTGGCCGACGCCCGCCAGTTGACCAGCCGCAGCTCGTCGCCCACGACGTAGGGCCGCAGCGCGAAGAACTCGTCCCCCGAGTTCGCAAGCGACCGAATCGGCTGCTGGTCGGCGGTGGGATCGTGGCCGGCGATCGCGACGAGCGGTCGGAGCTCGATCAACTGGGGGTGCACCATCAGGCCGGTCACCTCCGCCGCCCGGACATTGGCTTCGGTGAGGCCGAGGGGATCGCCGATCTTCAGGTCGAGAGGGCCCACCTCGACGACGCCCCGTCGGCTGGTGGGGAGGCGGTAGGCGATTCGAGCGTCGCGCCTCGGGGCGATCGGGGCCAACATCAGGGCTGCCCCCTTCGACCCCTGCACGCTGTCGTGAGCGGAGATGAGCGGCGTCTTCCTGGTGCCCTTGTTCTGGAGGACCAGATCGATCCTGGCGGGGGCGCCGGCCCGGAGCCGGGCCGGGGTCGCGGTCCTCCCGACGCCGAGATCGAGCCTGACGGTTGCGGTGTACAGGGCGGCGAGCACGAGCGCGATCGCCCCCATGGCGGCGAGCACGAACAACTCGAGCAGTCCCAGGACCCGGCCGGCGACGACGGACGCCGCAACCGCGATCAGAAGGCCGATGCCCGCGCGGGTTGGTCGCATTCAGACCCGATCGTACGGCACCGGTACCGCCCGCAGGATGTCGGCCACCACCGCGGCCGCCTCGGTGCCCTGCAGGACCGCCTCCGGTCGCAGGATCATCCGGTGGGACACCACGGGCGCCGCGATGCTCTTGATGTCGTCGTCGGTGACGTAGGTGCGTCCCTGCGAGGCGGCCCGGGCCCTCGCGACGCGCTGGAGGCTGAGGGTCGCCCGCGGCGACATGCCGAGGGCCACGGCGGGGTGCCGCCGGGTGGCGTCGGCGAGATCGATGAGGTAGCTCCGCAGCTCCGGGGCGATGTGGACGGCGGCCACCATCCGGTTCATGGCGAGCACGTCATTCAGGTTCGCCACCGGCTGGAGGCGGTCGACCAGGCCATCCGTCTCGTGGGTCTCGAGGATCTGCAGCTCGTCGGCCCGGGCCGGATAGCCGACCGAGATCTTCATCAGGAACCGGTCGAGCTGGCTCTCGGGAAGCGGGTACGTGCCCTCCTGCTCGATCGGGTTCTGGGTGGCGAGCACCATGAACGGGTGGGGGAGTGGGCGGGTTGTTCCGTCGACCGTGACCTGCGCCTCGGCCATCGCCTCGAGGAGCGCCGACTGGGTCTTGGGTGACGCCCGGTTGATCTCGTCGGCCAGGACCAGCTCGGTGAAGATCGGACCGGGCCTGAAGTCGAACGTGGATGAGTTGCGGTTCCACACGCTCACGCCGGTCACGTCGGCCGGGAGGAGGTCGGGGGTGAACTGGATCCGCCCGAGGGTGGCCCCCACCGACGCCGAGAGCGCCTTGGCCAGCATGGTCTTCCCCACGCCGGGCACGTCCTCGACGAGGAGGTGCCCACCCGAGAGCAGGCAGAGGAGGACCTGCTCGACGACGGCTTGCTTGCCCCGGACGACGCGCTGCATGTTGTCCCGAATGGCGACGAACGCCGAGGACAGCTGGTGCGCCCTCGTCTCGTCGAACAACGGGGCTTCGGTAGCGCTCACAGTTCCTCCAGGTGTGGCCGGACCCGCGGCCGCGGTTCATGCCGAAGGTTATCGTCCCGAGGTCGGTTGCTGCAGTCGAGGGCAACCGGCACGAGACCCACGACAACCGCCGACCGGCTCGACGTGAGCAGCGATGGCATGAGCCGGAGCGACATGAGCCGGAATGACATGAGGAGGCAACCGATGGCGTACCCCCAGCAATCCCCGATCTCCCCGGAATCCCGTGGGGCTCCGATCGAGCCGAGCGGAAGGCGTGCGCTCGCCGTCGACATCGGCGGGACCAAGCTGGCGGTCGGCGTCGTCGACGATCGCGGTGAGCTCACTGTCCGCCACCAGCGGCCCACACCTCGCACCGATGACGAAGAGGAGCTCATGGCGGCCCTCGGCGAGCTGATCCACCGCCTCGATCCCCTCGACCGACACGTGGTCTGCGGTGTCGGATGCGGCGGCCCGATGGGTCCGGGCGGCGAGCACGTCTCACCGCTCAACATCCCCGCTTGGCGGTCGTTCCCGCTGCGGCGTCGGCTTGCCGATCTCACGGGGCTCCCGACGTTCATCGACAACGACGCCAAGGCACTCGCGCTCGCCGAGGGGTGGACGGGTGCCGCGGTCGGCTCGCAGAACTACCTGGCGATGGTGGTGTCGACCGGCGTCGGCGGCGGGATCGTCCTCGACGGGCGGCTGCTCGACGGTGCGGGTGGAAACGCCGGACACATCGGCCACGTGGTGGTCGCACTCCCCGGCCGACCCACCGATGATCTCCATGTCCAGGGAGTTCTGGAGGCGGAGGCATCGGGCACGGCGATCGCCGCCCACACCGGGCGGCCAGCAGCCGAGGCCAGCGACGCGGTGATCGAGGAGACGGGCAGACTCGTCGGGCGGGCCGTCGGCTCGGTGGCGAATCTGCTCGACCTGGACCTCGCCGTCGTCGCCGGGTCGGTGGCTCTGGGCTACGGCGAGCCCTTCTTCCGGGCCGCCCAGGCGGAGGTCGATCGCATCTGCCAGCTCGACTTCAGTCGGGGCGCCAGGATCATCCCTGCGGGGTGCGGCGATTCGGGACCGCTGGTCGGTGCGGCCGCGGTCGGCTTCCGGCATCTGGGTCTGACGATCGGTGTGGTCGAGCCTCCGTGAGTCGGTCGGGTCGGTCTGTTCTGGCGGACCGACCTCCCACGATGACTCGTTCCGGCGGACCCCGGTGCCAGCTCTGGGCGTCACCTCCGCCAGAACGGGTTGGGGTGAGCGTCACCTCCGCCGGAACGGGTTGGGGTGGGCGTCAGGTCCGCCAGAACGTCGGCTCAGTGCCGGCGCCACTCGAGCCACGTGATCACGTCGGCGGGATCGGGGCTTCGACGGCCGTCGCCGCCGTAGGCGGTGACCATGCGGAACCGCAGCCAGCGCCGGTCGGGCACGGGCAGGAACGGCCGACGGCGCCACCAGCCCCGCGGCACCAGCGCGACGCCGGCTGACACCGCGGCCGGCCAGAGTCGCGGTCGTCCGGCCACCGCCCCAACCACCGCGAACCAACCGCTCATCGGGAGGCACTCACTTCGGCACGTCCCGCCACGGACCAGCGTCGGCACGCGGCTCCTTCGGGAGCCCGAGCACCATCTCGCCGATGATGTTGCGCTGCACCTGGCTGGTGCCCGCATAGATGGTGCCCGCCCTCGCGTTCAGGAACGTGCCGAGCCAGCTACCCGAGTCATTCGGCGCGCCGGCCCCGTCGGTGGTGAATGCGCTGCTCGGCAGCTTCCCTTCGACGTGCATACCGTCGGCCCCGAGGATCGCCACCGCGAGCTCGGTGACGTTCCGGTGGTACTCGGACCAGTACAGCTTGAAGATCGATGCGTCGGCCCCGGGGCGGGAGCCGCCGAGGAACTGGGTGAGGGTGCGCATCCCGAGAAAGCGCATGATCTCCACCTTCGAGTGGCACCAGGCGAGGCGCTGGCGGACGATCGGATCGTCCAGACGACCACGTTCCCTCGCCAGTTCCACCAGCCGGTCGAGCTCGCTGCGGAACGACACGGGCGTCGTGGCCGCGGCTTCGCCCCGCTCGAACCCGAGGAGGGTCATGGCGACACCCCATCCGCCGTTCACCTCGCCGACGACGTTCGCCTTGGCGGTGCGGGCGCCGGTGAAGAAGACCTCGTTGAACTCGGACTCGCCGGTGATCATCCGGATGGGACGGACCTCGATCCCCGGCTGGTCCATCGGGCAGAGGAGGAAGGTGATGCCGCGATGCTTCGGGGCCTCGGGGTCGGTCCGCGTGAGGACGAAGATCCAGTTGGCCAGGTGACCGGCCGAGGTCCAGATCTTCTGGCCGTTGATCACCCACTCGTCACCGTCCAGCTCAGCCCGGCAGCCGAGGTTGCCCAGGTCGGAGCCCGCGTTCGGCTCGGAGTAGCCCTGGCACCAGAGGTCGTCGCCGGAGATGATCCGAGGGAGGAAGTGCGCCTTCTGCTCCTCGGTTCCCCACTCGACGATGGTGTTGCCCACCATCTGGATGCTGAACGCGTCGTTCGAGCCGCCGGTCGGCACACCGGCACGCTCGAACTCCTCCGCCATGACCACCGACTCGAGCGCGGTGAGGCCAGCGCCCCCGTACTCGGTGGGCCAACTCGCGGCGAGCAGGCCGTTGTCGCGGAGGATGTCGCGCCAGTGCTGGGTGAACTCGGCGGCCTCCTCGGCGTCGAGCGCGCCGATCCCGCGCCATCCGGTCGGGAGGTGCTCGGCCAGGAACGCCTGGATCTTCTCCCGGAACGTGTTCGCCGCGTCGGTGTAGGTGGGTTGCATCGAGCCCAACCTACCCGTCCGCTCCGCGACCGACCGAGGAGCGGACGAGCGGCGTCACGTCACGTCAGGCTGCTGCCTGCTCGAGGTACGGGGCCCAGGCTGAGGGGACGGTGCCCGCCGCCACCTTCACCCACACGTACTGGGTCGGGGTGGTCGGCGGCTCGGCCAGCTCCAGTCCACAGTTGTCGAGCAGCCGGTCGCCCTTGTAGGTGTTGCATCGACGACAGCAGGCGACGACGTTGTCCCACGTGTGCGCACCGCCCTTGGACCGGGGAATGACGTGGTCGATGCTCTCCGCCGACCGCCCGCAGTACTGGCACTTGCCCTGGTCGCGGGCGAACACCGCCCGCCGGCTGAGCGGCGCCGTCCGCTTGTAGGGGACCTTCACGTAGTAGCGGAGCCGGATGACGGAAGGAATCGGGACCGACAGGGTGGCCGAGCCGATGAGCTCTCCGGTGTCGGCGAGCACGTCGACCTTCCGATCGAGCGCCAGAACCACGGCGCGCCTGGCTGAGACCACACCGATCGGTTCGTAGGTGGCGTTCAGCACGAGTGCCCGGGACATGGCGCTAACTTAATCCTCCGCCGGTCGCCAAGACCTGATCATTATCGCCGTCAACTACTACCGTCCTCGCGGCGCGCGTGCCAACCGCTCAGGGGCGGGGCAGATGCTGGAGGAAGGCAGCGACCACCGAACCCTCGGCCGGCCGCCGGGTCGGCCCGAGCGCGGACCGGGGAAGCCCGGCGGCGAGGTCGATCACCGCAGGCCGGTCGAGGCCAGCCGCGAGCAGGGACTCGTGGCTGAGCTGTGGGGCGATCCAGCGGCCCGGCCACGACCAGGTCATGACGGTCTGGAAGCGGGCGCTGCTCCGGGTCCTCCGCTGGGACAGACCGACGACCTTGCGGCCGGCAACGGTGACCTCGCCGGGGCCCAGGCCGGCGAAGCACACGAGCCGACCTGCGTCGCGAGCCCGCAGCGGTCCCCGGTGGACCCGGACGGGAAGGGCGCTCTGGCCGATCGTCGCGTCGGCTGCACCGCGGTCGACGACGATGCGGGCGTCGGGCAGGATGGTGCCGAGCGTGGCCGCCCACACGTCGCCGAGCCACAGCGCAGCCTCGCCGACGTCGTCGACCCAGAGCCTTGACGTGGCGGGAAGGACCACGTCGATCCAGAGGTCGTTGCCGGGTAGCAGCGTGACGAGCCCACCACCCGAGCGACGCCGGCAGATCTCGGGTGCGGCCTCGCCGTCCCCGTGGGCGTCCCACCCGGCCACCTCGACGAGGTCCTGCTCGCGCTGGGTGCTGCCGAGCACCAGCGCAGGCCGCTCGACCCGGTGGATCCACACGGCCGGTCGAGGCGGGTCGGGAATCGGACGATCGTGGAGGTCCGCGGCGAGTCCCTTGGTCTCCTCCACGCTCCAACCACCGGCGTCGGGCACCGTTCGCACAGACCAAGGGTGGCCGAGGGAAGCGTCGACCGCACCCCGTCGAGTCGTGCCCGACCGCCACCCTGGGCCCCACCGCCCCCCACCACGCCCCACCGGGTCCCCACCCGTCGAGTCGTGACCATTTTCCCTGGTCCTGGGCTCTCCTCGATCCTCGATCGAACACCTGTTCGCGCATTGCGTGGGCAGATTCGCGCGGAAAGGGGGCAAAAACGTTGCAAGGTGGGGGAAAGTGTCATAAGTTGTCACGCAGTGGGGGACGAGCCCACACCAGGGAGACTCCAGCGACGGAGAATCGCTGGCCCGACCAGAGCGACACGTGAGGAGATGGGGTGAACCGGTGTTTGTCGGCCAGTACGAGCACGCACTCGACGACAAGGGTCGAGTCGTACTGCCGTCACCGTTCCGTGCCCACGTCGCCGAGCGCGGTTACGTCACCCAGCTCGATGGCTGCATCGGGTTGTGGAGCCCGGACGACTTCCGGGTCGTCGCCGAGAAGTGGAAGACCGAGTCGGAGGCCTCACGTATCTCCATGCGGGTCTTCCGGAAGCTCATGAACAGCGTCCGTGAGGTGAAGCTCGATGCCGCCGGACGGATCACCCTGCCCCGAGAGCTGCTCAACGAGCTCGGTTTCGGATCGCAGGTCGTGGTGAGCGGGCTGTTCGACCGAGTCGAGATCTGGCCAGCCGAGGCCTACGCCGCTGACCAGAACACCGAGGAGACAGCCGACGAGCTGGCCGACGCGGTCGCTCGCCTCGGCCTCTGAGCCCACCCACCCGAGTACCTCGAGCAACACCCACACCAAGACATGACCCACCACGAGCCCACACCGAGAAAGGAGGTCGGGCGAAGCCGATAGACGGAATCGTTCATCGATTGCCTCCCGGGATGCAGGAAGGGGTGCTTCTGCCCCACAACTCCGCCCGCTACTCCTTCCAGCACGTCCGGGGAGACATCCCGGCGTGTGCCGTAGCCCGGGAGGTTATCGATGGCCGATCCCACCTCTGACGTCGAGCCCTCGAGGAGATGGTTGCCAGCGATCCTCTGCAGCCGTTCGCCCACGAGCCCGTCATGGTGCGTGAAATCGTGTCGCTCCTCGCAGCGGTCCCGCCGGGACCGCTGCTCGACGCCACCGTCGGCGGTGGCGGCCACGCTCGAGCACTGCTCGACGCCCGCAGCGATGTGACGCTCATCGGGCTCGATCGGGACCCGGCGGCCCTGCTCGCCGCTCGCGACCGTCTCGATCCACACGGGTCACGGGTCGAGCTGCGGCGCACCCGCTTCGATCACCTGGCCGAGGTCCTGCTGGAACTCGGCGTCGATCGGTTGAGCGGCTTCGTCTTCGACCTCGGCGTGAGCTCCCCCCAGATCGACCGGGCCGAACGGGGATTCAGCTACCGCCTCGACGGCCCGCTCGACATGCGCATGGACCCCGATCAGCTCCCGTCGGCCGCCGACGTGGTCAATGGCTACGACTCGGCCGAGTTGGCCGATGTGCTCCGTCGGTATGGCGACGAGCGGTTCGCGACCCGCATCGCGAACGCGATCGTGGCCGCCCGGCCGATCGAGCGCACCGCCAGGCTCGCCGAAGTGGTGGTGGCCGCCGTACCCGCCGCCGCCCGCAGCGGTGGCCACCCCGCCAAGCGGACGTTCCAGGCGATTCGGATCGAGGTCAACGACGAGCTCCGCGCGATCGAGCCGGCTCTGCGATCCGCCCTCGATGCACTCGTCCCCGGTGGGCGGGGAATCGTCCTCACCTACCACTCGGGCGAGGATCGGATCGTGAAGGACGTGTTCCGCCGTTCGTCGCGGTCCGAGGACCCGCCGGGGTTGCCGATCGAGGTCTCCACGCCGGCCTTCGCGATCGTCCGCCCCGCAGCTCGCCGACCGACGGCAGCCGAGGTGGAACGGAACCCGAGGGCATCGAGCGCCCGACTGCGGGCGATCGACCGGCTCGCCGCCTGAAGGAAGCCGTGGGCGCAGCCGACGACGCTCGCCCGGAGAACACGCCACCGAACCCACGCCGCACCGTCCTCGGATCGGGTCGACGACCCCCCAGGAGACCTGCCCCCACCGACCCAGCACCCGACCGCCACCAAGCCCCCCTGAGCACCACCGCCCCGACGTCGAGCACCGCCGCCCGAGAAGGAAACGACCATGACCGCAGCCGTCGCCTATCGCAGCAACGCCGCACCCGCACCGCGACGCGCCACCGTTCCACAGCCGACCGCCCGGCGATCGCCGAGCCGAGATCGATCGGCCCGGCGAGGGCTGAATCAGCACGTGACCCCCCAGCGAGTTCCGGGCCGGCAGGCCGCCGCCCGTCCGCAGCTGCGCGTGCTCGACCAGGCCGCCGTCCGCCGTCGGGCTCGGCGGCGAAACGCCCTGATCCTGCTGTTCCTCACCCTGCTGAGCGCGTTGTTCGTCGTGGCGTTCGTCCACGCCCACCTGGTCGCCACCCAACAGGACCTCGATCAGACCCGCGCCGATATCGCCGACCTGCGCAACGAGCGCTCCCGACTCGAGCGTGCGGTCGATCAGGCCTCCTCGCCGGCCCTCATCGTGGAGCGGGCGGGTGAGCTGGGGCTGGTCCGGGCGGCCCAACCGGTCTTCCTCGTGTCGGTGGAGCCGACCGGCGGCTCCTCGCCGACGGTCGTGGAGGCGGCCGCAACGTCCCCGTTCGATCCCGCCGCGCTGGTGAGCCAGCCGGACGGCGACCCCACGGCAGACAGCGGATCCGAGACCGCACTGGGGGGAAGCGGGGACGGATGAGCAGCAGAGCATCGGCGCGAGCGGCAAAACGGCGGAAGACCTTCAGGCGGACCACCAAGCCCAACGATCCCCGCCACCGTCTGATCGCTCTGCTGGCGGTGTTCGTGATCGTCGCAGCCGCCCTCGTCGCGGTGCTCGTCGACCTGCAGACGGTCCGTCCCGACCGTTATCGCTCGCTCGGCGAGGACCAGCGCGTCCGGACCCGCCAGATCGCCGGCTACCGGGGATCGGTGGTCGACCGGAACGGCTTCGTCCTCGCTGCGGCCAGACCGAGCCATCAGATCGTGGCCGACCCGACCCTCGTGGCCGACCCCGCGGCGGTGGCCGCCCTGCTCGCGCCGGTTCTGGACGTCGATCGGGTCGAGCTCGTCGCGCTGCTGACCCCCGACTCGGCCGACGACCGGTACAGCCTGCTCGCCCGGGATGTCGACGACGAAGCCGTCGCACGGATCCAGCAGCTCGACGCGGCCCATGGCGACCTCGCCCTGCTGGCGGGCATCTTCATCCGACCGGAAGAGGATCGGGTGTACCCGGCTGGCAACCTCGCGACGGCGGTCGTCGGGAGGGTCGATCCCGACGAGCAAGGGATATTCGGCGTCGAAGCCCAGTACAACGACCAGATGGTGGGAAGTCCCGGATCCGAGCGGTTCGAGCGCGGTCGATTCGGCAGCATCTCCGTCGGTGACTGGCGGGTAGACCCCGCAACCGCAGGCGACGACGTCGTGCTGACGATCGACAACCGGATCCAGTACTTCGCCGAGGAGACGCTGATCGAGCACTGCGAAGAGGCCGGTGCCGAGGGCGCTACGGCGGTGGTGTCCAACCCGTCGAGCGGCGAGCTGCTGGCGGTGGCGTCGGTTGTCAGGTCCGACGATGGATCGTGTGGCGTCGCGTCCTACAACACCGCCCTCGTCGACACCTTCGAGCTCGGTTCGGTGGTCAAGCCGCTCGTCGTGGCGGCGGCGACCGAGGTCAACGGGTTCACCGCGGATTCGCTCGTGGAGGTGCCAGGCCGCCTCTCGCTGGGGGGCAAGACCTTCACCGACACCCCGGCGCACCCGTCGGCCCCGTTCCCGATCCACCAGATTCTGGCGAACTCGATGAACGTCGGCACGATCGTCCTGTCCCAGCAGTTGCCGGCCGAGCAGCTCTACGGCTACCTGAAGGCGTTCGGCATCGGCGAGCCGACCGGCCTCGGGATCCCCGGCGAGTCGAGCGGTTCGTTGCGCCACCCCGACGATTGGTGGGGCGCCGACTACGGCTCCATCCCGATCGGTCAGGGGGTTACCCTCAATGCGACCCAGCTCCTGATGGCCTACAACGCGCTGGCCAACGACGGGCGGTACCTCCCGCCGGTCCTGGTGTCGGCGACCGAGGCGGCCGATGGGCGGATCGCCACCGCCGCCGAGGGTGAGGCCGTCGAGGTCGTGTCGGCGAGAACCGCAGACGAGATCACGCGGTCGCTGGCGGCCGTGGTCGAGTCCGGCACGGGAGGTCGCGCTGCGATTCCCGGCTACGTCGTGGCGGGAAAGACCGGCACGGCGTGGAAGGTGTTCGAGTCGTCGCCAGGCCAGTTCACCTATGGCTCGCCGGGCGATCGCCGGTACGTCGTGACGTTCGTCGGCTACCTCCCGGCCGAGCGATCCGAGCTCTCGATGGTCGTGCTCGTCGACGAACCGGACGGAGACGCCACCGCCTCCGCAATCGCAGCCCCGATCTTCGCCGAGATCGCGGGCTACGCCGTGCGGGTCCTCGGGATCCCGCCAGCCGACGGCGGCATCGACGTGGATCATCCCCGTGTCCGCTCGATGCCGGCCGCCGGGCCGGACGAGGCACTGCCGGCCGTCGGGCCGGACGAGGCACTGCCGGCCGTCGGGCCGGACGAGGCACTGCAGGACCTCCCGGGCGAGGGAGATCGATGACGGCGACGCTGCACGACGTGAACGGCGTCGTCGCCGGGCGACTCCACGGCGACGGCGACGTCGTCGTGACCGGAGCCACCCACGACTCGCGAGTTGTCGAGCGCGGGTTCCTCTTCTGCTGCGTGCCGGGGGCGAACGTCGACGGTCACGACTTCGCTCCCCGAGCCCTCGACGCTGGCGCTGCGGCGTTGCTCGTCGAGCGGTCGGTGACCGATGCGGTCCCCGAGATCCTCGTCGCCGACGTTCGGTCGGTGATGGGACTGGCCGCCGCCGAGGTCCACGATCGCCCCTCCGACGAGCTCACCGTCATCGGGGTGACGGGAACCAATGGCAAGAGCAGTGTCGTGCAGCTCGTCGCCGACATCTGGACGGCCGCCGGGCACCGGCCGGAGGTGTACGGGACGCTCACCGGGGCTCGGACCACACCGGAGGCGACCGAGCTCCAGCAACGGCTGCGGGCGAGCTGCGATCGGCGGACCGACACGGTCGCGCTCGAGGTGTCGTCGCACGCGCTGGCGCTGAGTCGGGTCGCCGGGACCCGCTTCGCCGCGGCGATATTCACCAACCTGGGCCACGACCACCTGGACTTCCACGGCGACATGGCGTCGTACTTCGAGGCGAAAGCGTCGTTCTTCACCCCCGACCACACCGATCTGGCGATCGTCAATCGCGACGACGCCTGGGGTGCTCGGCTGGCCGAGCGGGTGGCATCGACGCCGGGAGTCGAGCTGGTCACGTATGGCCTCGATGACGCCACCGATCTGCTGATCGACGGCCCGACCTCGCGCTTCACCTGGCGGGGGCACACGGTCGACCTCCAGCTCGCCGGGCTTCACAACGTCGCCAATGCGCTGGCCGCAGCGACAGCGGCCGCCTCGTTGGGGCTCGACACCGACGTCATCGCCGATGCGCTCTGCGCGACCGTCCCGGTGCGCGGGCGATTCGAGCTGATCGATGTCGGCCAGGGGTTCACGCTGGCCGTCGACTACGCCCACACCCCGGATGCGCTGGGGGCCGTGCTCGGTGCCGCACGCCAGGTGACCGCCGGCCGCGTCATCGCCGTCTTCGGTTGTGGCGGCGACCGGGACCAGGAGAAGCGGCCGGAGATGGGTGCCGTCGTCGACCTCGCGGCCGACGTGGCCGTCGTCACCTCCGACAACCCCCGGCACGAGGATCCGCAGGCGATCATCGACGCCGTCGTCGCTGGCATGTCCGGTGGGCCTGGCGGTGGGCCACGGTCGAAGGTGCTGGTGGAGCCCGACCGGCGAACCGCCATCGCCGTTGCGTTGTCCGAGGCGAGGGCTGGTGACGTCGTGCTCATCGCCGGCAAGGGCCACGAGACCGTCCAACAGGTGGGCGATCAGGAGCTGCCGTTCGACGATAGACAGGTTGCGCTCGAAGAGCTGGGAGCGCTTGCATGATTCGAATTCTCCTCGCCGGTGGGATCGCCTTCGCGGTCTCGGTCGTGTTGACCCGCCTCCTGATCGATGTCCTCACGAGGAGCAACATCGGTCAGCCGATCCGGGAGGACGGGCCCGAGGGCCACATGGTGAAGGCCGGCACCCCCACGATGGGAGGGCTGGCGATCGTGGCGGGAGCCCTCGGTGGTTACGGACTGAGCGACCTGATCAGCGAGGCTGTACCGACCTTCGGATCGACGATCACCCGGACCGGGCTCCTGGTGATGGCCACGATCGGGGCCGCAGGGCTGGTGGGTTTCCTCGACGATTGGATCAAGGTGAGCCGGGAGCGCAATCTCGGCCTGAACGCCAAGCTGAAGACGCTCGGTCTTCTGTTCGTCGCGATCTCGTTCGCCGTGCTCATGCTGCAGCTCACCGGCGTGTCGACCGAGCTCGGCTTCGCCCGCCACGGCCAACCCGACATCGACCTCACCGGTGTCGGCTGGGCGATCTGGGCGGTCGTGCTGATCTATGCGACGTCGAATGCGGTGAACCTCACCGACGGGCTGGACGGTCTCGCCGCAGGTTCGGGGATCTTCTCCTTCGCCGCCTACACGCTCATCGGGTTCTGGATCTTCCGACAGAATCAGGAGTCGAACGGCGCCGCGATCTACGACGTTCCCCACGCCCTCGACATCGCGGTCGTGGCGGTGGCGATGATGGCGGCCTGTGCCGGCTTCCTGTGGTTCAACGCCGCGCCGGCGGAGATCTTCATGGGCGACACCGGTTCGCTGGCCATCGGGACGGGCCTCGCTGCGATCGCGCTCGCGACCAACACCCACTTCCTACTGCCGATCATCGGCGGGGTGTACGTGATCGAGACGTCGTCGGTGATGCTGCAGGTCGCCTGGTTCAAGGGGACGCGGGGCAGGCGCCTGTTCCGGATGGCGCCGATCCACCACCACTTCGAGCTGTCGGGTTGGAAGGAGACCAAGGTGATCATCAGGTTCTGGCTCCTGGCCGGGGCCCTGACGCTGGTGGGTCTCGGGTTGTTCTACGCCGACTGGGTGGCCGTCGCCGATCTGAGATCGCCATGACCGGTGACGAGGCGACGGACAACACGGATCTGTCACGCCCGCTCGTCATCGGGTTCGGTGTGGTCGGCCAGGCGCTCGTGCGGGCGCTCCAGCAACGGGGTCACCGCTCGCTGGTCCTCGACGACCGGCCGACCGACGCCGGGCGCACCCTGGCCGACGAGCTCGGCATCGAGTTCGTGGCTGCGCCCTCGCCAGCCGAGGTCGGCGCGCTCGTGGGCTCGTCGTCGGTACTCCTCCCGAGCCCCGGCGTGCCCGATCGTCACCCCGCGTTCGACGCGGCTCGTCGCGCCGGCGTTCCGGTGCGCAGCGAGCTCGATCTGGCGGCCCGGTGGGACGATCGGCCGCTGGCCTCGATCACGGGGACGAACGGCAAGACCTCGGTGACGATGATGGTCACCGACGCGCTGGAGCGGTCGGGTGTGCGGGCGGCGGCGGTGGGGAACACCGACGTGCCGTTGATCACCGCCATCGACGACCCGGACGTCGACGTCTTCGTGGTGGAAGCGTCGTCGTTCCGCCTCGGCCACTCGAACCGCTTCCGACCAGCTGTCGCAACGTGGATCAACTACGCCCCGGACCATCTCGACGCCCACGAGTCGGCTGCCGCCTACGAGTCGGCGAAGGCGTCCATCTGGGCCCACCTCGATCCGGAAGCGCTCATCGTCGCCAACGCCGACGACCCGGTGGTGATGCGGAACCTCCCCACCGCTCACGATCGGGTCGAGCTGTTCTCGCTCACCGATTCCGGCGTCGCGTGGCGGGTCGAGGGCGACGAGCTCGTCGGGCCGGAAGGTCCGTTTGCCAGGTTCGTCGAGCTGCAGCGACGGCAACCACACGACCTCGCGAACGCACTCGCGGTGGCGGCGACGGCGGTTGGAGCCGGCGCGACGATCGGCGGCGCTGCGGACGCGGTGCGCTCCTTCGCCGGTCTGCCCCATCGCCTGGAGCTCGTCGGTGAGTGGGACGGTGTGGCGTGGTACGACGACTCGAAGGCGACGGTGCCGCAGGCCACCCAGGCGGCGGTCGCCGGCTTCGGGTCGGTCGTCCTGATCGCCGGTGGCAAGAACAAGGGCCTCGCCCTCGATGGGCTCCGGTCGACCGTGCCGCCCGTTCGTCACGTGGTGGCGATCGGTGACGCGCAGCGGGACGTCGTCGAGGTGTTCACCGGCTCGGTGCCGGTCAGCACGGCCGGCGACATGGCGGCGGCGGTGGCCGCAGCAGGGGAGGTGGCACGCCCGGGTGACGCGGTGGTGCTGTCGCCGGGCTGCGCATCGTTCGATTGGTATCCGAACTATGTCGAGCGCGGCCGCGACTTCAGCCGGCTCGTACGCGAGAGGGCGACCCGATCATGACCGCGACCCGAAGAACCTCCGGTGGGAGCAGCCGGCCGCGCGCCGGCTCGACCACGTCCGCAACGAAGCGGACGCCAGCCCGGACCGCGACGAACGCGACGACGAAGAAGGCCGCAGCCAAGAAGCGCGGGGCGAAGAAGACCACGGCCAGAACGGGCGCGGCCAAGAAGACCACGGCCAGAACGGGCGCGGCCAAGAAGAGCACGGCCAGAACGGGCGCGGCCAAGAAGAGCACGGCCAGCAAGGCCACGGCCAAGAAGACCACGGCCACGAGCACGGCCAAGAAGCGCACGGCCAAGAAGCGCACGGCCAAGACGAGCACGGCCAGCAAGGCCACGGCCAAGACGAGCACGGCCAAGACGAGCACGGCCAAGCGGGCCGCGGGGAGCCGGCGGTCCGACCGGGGTCGCGACGAGGTGCACGTTTCCGGCTTTCGCTCCTCGGCAGCCGACGGAACCGCTGCTCGCAACCGGCGGGGGCGGGCCTCGTCTGCCGGGGCGACCCGTCGGGGTTGGAGGCGGCGAGGTACCTCGTCCGGACGACGGTCGAGCGGCCGCAACAGGCCGGCACCGGTCACCGACGCCGGTGAGCGCAACGCAGCCTTCCTCACGGCAACCGTGCTCGGCCTCACGCTCTTCGGCCTGGTGATGGTGCTCTCGGCATCGTCGGTGTCGAGTGTGTACGAGTTGTCCGGATCGCCGTTCTTCCAGTTCAAGCGGCAACTGATCTGGGCCGGCATCGGCGCGACAGCGTTCGTGATCGCGAACCGGATCGACTATCGGCGGCTCCAGCCACTGGCGAAGCCACTGCTCGTGCTCGCCGTGGTCCTGCTGGTCGCCCTGTTCGTACCGGGGATCGGGGTCACCCGAAACGGCTCCACCCGCTGGCTCGGGATCGGGCCGTTCGTCATTCAGCCGTCCGAGCTGGCGAAGCTGACGCTGATCGTGTTCGCCGCCGACCTGCTGGCCCGGCGCGAGCGACGAATGGACCGTCCGGAGCTCACCGTGCGTCCCGTGATGCTCGTGCTCGGTCTGCTGTCGGTCCTGATCGTCGCCCAGCCGAAGCTCGGCACCCCCATCATCATGGGCGCGGTCACCCTTCTCCTCCTCTTCGTTGCCGGCTCGCAGATGAGGAGCCTGCTCGCCTGGCTCAGCGCGGCCATCGCCGCGGTCGGCGTCCTCGCCTACTTCGCCCCCTACCGGCGGGAGCGGCTGCTGTCGTTCCTCAACCCCTGGGAGGACCCGCTCGGCGACGGGCTCCAGGCCATCCAGAGCCAGGTCGGCATCGCGTCCGGCGGCCTGTGGGGCGTGGGCCTGGGCGCCAGTCGGGCCAAGTGGGGGTTCCTGCCCTTCGCTCACACCGACTTCATCTTCGCCATCGTGGCGGAGGAGGTCGGGCTGCTCGGGGCGAGCGCCGTGATCGGGGCCTTCCTGCTCGTCGGTTGGTTCGGTCTGCAGACGGCGCTCGCCGCTCCGGACCGGTTCGGCATGCTGCTGGCGGCGGGTATCACCTCCTGGCTGATGATCCAGGCCTTCCTCAACATCGGCATGGTCCTCGGCGTCCTCCCGATCACCGGGGAACCATTGCCCTTTGTCTCCGCTGGAGGATCTAGTCTGGTCACGACGCTCGCTGCGGCAGGTCTGCTCACCAGCGTCTCGCGGCGGGCGCAGCCCTGATGCCCGCCGTGTGCGGCCCAGCCGGCGCGTGGCGGCGGCGAGCGACGGCAGGCAGTACGAGGAACCCCCGGTAGGACATCGAGCCATGGCAGAGACACCTGCGCCCATCGTGATAACCGGCGGTGGTACGGCCGGCCACACCAACCCCGGCATCGCCGTGGCCGAGGCGCTCGTCGCGGCCGGCGTCGACCGAGGCGACATCCATTTCGTCGGCGGCGAGCGGGGCAACGAGCGCACGCTCGTGACCGAGGCCGGCTTCTCGATCGAGGTCCTGCCCGGCCGGGGGATCGAGCGGCGCCCGAGCCTCGCCAGCGTCGGCGCTGCGGTCTCCCTGCTCGGCGGTCTCGGGAGAGGTCTGCGGCTCGTGGCCCGTCAGCGCCCTCGGGTGGTGCTGTGCCTGGGAGGCTATGCGTCGTTCGCCGTCTCGCTGGCCGCGGTCGTGCTTCGGGTGCCGCTGGTGGTCACCGAGCAGAACGCCAGGAGCAGCGCCGTCAACCGGCTCATGGGAAGGTTCGCCGCGGTGTGCGCGCTCCCGTTCCCCGACACCGACCTCCCGAACGGTGTCCTGACCGGCAACCCGACCCTCGCTCGGGTGGTGGAGGCGGTGGCGACGAGCGACCGTGCGGCGGCCCGAGCCCGGCTGGGGCTCGACGTCGCTGCGGACGATGGCGGCGATCGGGTCGTGATCGCCGTGTGGTCGGGTTCGCTGGGGGCCACGAGGGTGAACGAGGCCGTGCGGGAACTGGCCACCCGCTGGGCCGATCGCGGCGACGTGTCGATCCGCCATGTGGTCGGTCGCCGCGATTGGGAGCGTTTCCGGAACCCGCCGGCCGAGGTCGCTGCGGGCGCCTTGCACTATCAGCTCGTCGAGTACGAGACGGAGATGCCGGATCTCCTGGTCGCAGCCGATCTCGCTGTCTGCCGCGCCGGCGCCTCGACCGTGGCCGAGCTCACGATCGCCGGGTTGCCGGCCGTGCTGGTACCGCTGCCGATCGCACCGCGGGACCATCAGCGGGCCAACGCCCGCGAACTGGTCGAGGTGGGCGGCGGCGTCGTCGTCGACGATGCCGAGCTCACCGCCGATCGCCTCGACACCGAGCTCGGCCCGTTGATCGGCTCGGGCGAGCGTCGAGCCACGATGGCCGCCGCCGCGGCGTCGGTGGCGCGACCCGACGCCGCCGATCGGGTGGCGTCGCTGGTGATCGAGCACGGGCGAATCGAGACGAACGGAGGGATCGTCGATGCCATCTAGCCCCGCCCCGGAATCGGCCGAGCCGAGCCTCGTCGACCTGAGCCGACCACGATCGGTCCACGTCCTCGGCATCGGCGGCGCCGGCATGAGCGCCATCGCCGAGATCCTGCTCGGAACCGGCCACACCGTGACCGGGTCCGACCTGGGTCGCTCGGCCGCTGGAGACCGGCTCGCCGAGCAGGGGGTCAGCGTCGAGATCGGCCACCGCGCCGACAACGTGGGTGACGTCGACGTCGTGACCCACTCCACCGCCGTCCCGGCCGACAATCCGGAGCTCGTCGAAGCCAGGCGCCGGGGGATACCGGTGCTCAGGCGGGCGGAGATCCTCACCGCCATCACCCGCGCCTGGAAGACGATCGCGGTGGCGGGCACGCACGGCAAGACCACCACGTCGGCCATGCTCACCGCTGCGCTCCGGGGATCGGGCCTCGACCCGGCGTTCATCGTGGGCGGCGACCTCCGCGACCTCGGCACTGGGGCCGCCGTCGGGAGCGGCTCCGTGCTGGTCGTCGAGGCCGACGAGAGCGACGGCACGTTCATCGAGCTCGACGCCCACGGTGTGATCGTCACCAACGTCGAGCCCGATCATCTGGAGCACTATGGCGGCTTCGACCGTCTCGAAGCGGCCTTCGTGCAGTTCATGACCCAGGCCACCGGCCCGCGGGTGATCTGTGCCGACGACCCCGGCTCCGCCCGGCTCGGCGAGCTCGCGCCCTGCACCACCTACGGCGTCGATGCCGCCGCCGACTGGCGGATCGTCGACCCGGCCCCCACGCCGAGCGGCATCACGATCGGGGTCCACGGCCCCCGGGACATCCGGCTGGCGCTGCGGCTGCGGCAACCGGGCATGCACAACGCCCGCAACGCAACGGCTGCATTGGCGATGGCCGTCGAGCTCGGCGCCGACCCGGACGCGGTCGCCGACGCACTGAGCGCGTTCGGCGGCGTCGGCCGACGCTTCGAGCGGCGGGGGAGCGCCGCGTCGATCGACCTGGTCGACGACTACGCCCACCTCCCCACCGAGGTCGAAGCCGCCCTCGACGCGGCCAGGAGCCTGTCGCCCCGGCGGTTGGTGGCGGTCTTCCAGCCCCACCGCTACAGCCGGACCGAGCAGCTCTGGTCGACCTTCGCCGGTTCCTTCCGGGAGGCGGACGTGCTGTACGTCACCGGGATCTACTCGTCAGGCGAGGCGCCCCGCGATGGGGTGACCGGACAACTCATCGTCGACGCGGTGACCGCCGAGGACCCCGCTGCCGATGTGCGCTACGTCGAGGCCCTCGACGACGTCGTCGACGCACTCGGCGCCGAGCTCGTGGCGGGCGACCTGTGCCTCACCCTCGGCGCAGGCGACCTGACCACCATCCCCGCCCGGGTCCTCCAGCGCCTGGAGCAGCGGTCGCCATGACAGTGCGGCAGGGCCCCGTGCTCCGGGCCGCCACCAAGGTTGGCACGGAACGATGAGCGAGCGAGCGGAGCAGCTCGGGGCGATCACCGCCAGGCTCGGTGCCTTGGCGACGCCGGCTGTCTCGCTCGCACCCCGGTGCACCTACAAGGTGGGCGGCGCTGCCGCGGTCTTCGTCGAGGCCGAGTCGGTGGCCGATCTCGAGGCGGTCGCGGTCGCCCTCGACGGCACCGACGTACCGACGCTGGTCATCGGAAACGGCTCCAATCTGCTCGTGGCCGACGCCGGCTTCGATGGCGTCGTCGTCCACCTCGGCGAGGCGTTCGCCGACATCGAGATCGACCGCGACAGCGGAACGGCTCGGCTCGGCGCGGCCGCCCTGTTGCCGGTGGCCGCTCGTCGGACCGCGGGAGCGGGTCTCGCGGGGTTCGAATGGGCGGTCGGGGTGCCGGGCTCGGTCGGTGGTGCGGTCAGGATGAACGCCGGCGGACACGGGTCGGACATGGCCGCGAGCCTCACGAGGGTCAGCGTCTTCGACCTGCGGGACGGCGGCCCGACGGAGTGGCCGGCGGGCGAGCTCGAGCTCTCGTACCGCCGGAGCGCAATCGGATCGCAGCATCTCGTGCTGTTCGCCGAGATCGGCCTCGACGCCGGTGATCGGACGGCGTCGGAGGAGGAGATCCGGGAGATCGTCAGGTGGCGTCGGGCCAACCAACCCGGCGGGCAGAACGCTGGCAGCGTCTTCACCAACCCCCCGGGCGACTCCGCCGGGCGGCTGATCGACACCGCCGGCCTGAAGGGGTTCCGGATCGGCACCGCCGAGGTGTCCACCAAGCACGCCAACTTCATCCAGGCCGACCCCGGCGGCGCCGCCGACGACGTCCACCGGGTGATCCTCGGCGTGCGGGACCGGGTCTGCGAGGTCCATGGCGTCGAGCTCCACTGCGAGAATCTGCTGATCGGGTTCGAGCGCGACGAGGGATCCACATCGTGACCGCGACCCGATCCCGGACCTCGAATCGGGTCGACCCGAGGCTCGCCGCACGCCGGGCCAGCGTGGCCAGGAAGGCCGGAGCCAGACGTCTCCGCCTGATCGGTGCCGTGAGCGCAGCGGCGACGATCGCCATCATCGTGATCGCCGCCGCCAACAGCTCCTGGTTCGACGTCGACGCGATCGACGTCGTCGGGGCCGAACGGGCCGACCCGCGCCACGTGGTCAACGCATCGGGGATCGAGCTCGGCGAACCCCTGATCGACATCGATCTCGAGGCATCGAGAGCTGCGGTCGAGCGGGTTCCGTGGGTGGCCGGCGCCCTGGTCGACCGGGAACTCGACGGTACGATCACGATCACCGTCACCGAGCGTGTCGGCGTCGTCGCGTTGCCCGCCGGGCCGCGGTTCGTCGTCATCGACCGCACCGGCCGGCAGTTGGAGCTGGCCGAGGCCCAACCGGAGGAGTTCCTCCCCGTGGCCGGTGTCGAGACATCCGGCGTGCCCGGGCAACCGGTCGACGACGCCGGTCATGCCGTCGTTGCGCTCGTCGAGGCGCTCACCCCGGCGGTGCGAGAGGCCTCGACGGGCATCGCCCACGAGGGCGGGCAACTCCATCTGGAGCTCGCGATGGGCGGCCGGGCCGATCTCGGCGACGACCGCGACCTGGACGAGAAGCTGCTCGCGCTGGAAACCGTGCTGGCGAGGGTCGACCTCGCCTGCCTCGCCGTGATCGATGTACGAGCACCGGGTGCGCCGACCGTGCGCCGGCTGGAGCCGGCGCCGACGGGGTCCGGATCCGACCCCGCAGAGGGCCGACGACCCGCTGCGGAAGAACCATTTGCCGAACCGGGCGGCTGCTAGTGTTGGCCCGATCGTGAAGGGACGCTACGCGTTATGAGCACGCAGAATTATGTCGCCTCTGTGAAGGTCGTCGGAGTCGGCGGCGGCGGATGCAACGCCGTCAACCGCATGATCGACGCCGGCCTCAGAGGGGTGGAGTTCGTCGCCGTCAACACCGACGCCCAGGCGTTGTTGATGAGCGACGCGGAGACGAAGATCCACATCGGCCGCGAGCTGACGAGGGGCCTCGGTGCGGGCAGTGACCCTGCGATCGGTCAGCAGGCGGCCGAGGCCCACCGCGACGAGATCAGCGAGGCGCTCGACGGCGCCGACATGGTCTTCATCACCGCCGGCGAGGGCGGCGGCACCGGTACCGGGGCGGCTCCGGTCATCGCCGAGGTGGCGAAGAGCCAGGGCGCGCTGACGATCGCGGTCATCACCCGTCCGTTCGGGTTCGAGGGAAAGCGTCGGGCGGCCCAGGCCGACGCGGGGATCAACCGACTCAAGGAGAAGGTCGACACCCAGATCGTCATCCCCAACGACCGCCTTCTCTCCATCGCCGACGAGAAGACGTCGATGGTGAACGCCTTTCGCATGGCCGACGAGATCCTGCTCCAGGGCGTCTCCGGTATCGCCGACCTGATCACCACGCCGGGCCTGATCAACACCGACTTCGCCGACGTCCGCATGATCATGCACGACGCCGGCAGCGCGCTGATGGGGATCGGGCGGGCAGCCGGAGAGGGTCGAGCACTGGCCGCGGCCCGCGCCGCCATCGCGAGCCCGCTGCTGGAGGCGTCGATCGACGGCGCCAGGGGCATCCTGCTCACGATCGCCGGCTCGAGCGACCTCGGTCTGTTCGAGGTGAACGAGGCGGCTGAGATCATCCACGACGTGGCCCACGCCGAGGCGAACATCATCTTCGGCACGGTCGTCGACGAGAACCTCAGCGAGGAGATCAGGGTCACGGTCATCGCTGCCGGCTTCGACCGATTCGAGGACATGGGACGCAACCACAGCCTCGACGACATCGTCGGCGTTCAGGAAGCGCCACCCGAACTGGCGACGAGGTCCCGCCGGGTTCGCCGATCGACCCCGGCGATGCCGCCCCCACCCCCAGCGCCGAGCGACGACCACGTCGAGGAGACGATCGATCTCTTCGACGAGCCGGAGGAAGATCTCGACGACGAGTTCGACGTCCCGTCGTTCCTCAAGTAGCGCCGGTAGGCGGGCTCGCTCCGACCGCGATGGGCCACACGGCGACCGCGACCACATCGGCCGGCACGGTCCGGGTGGTGTTCACCGATCGGACCGACGGTGACTTCTCGATCCATGGTGACCCCCGAGCGCTCACCGCGAGCCGTCGGTCGGTGATCGACCGGCCGTGGACGTGGCTCCGGCAGGTGCACGGCAGCGATGTCGTCGAGGTCAGCCGGGCTGGCCAGTGGGCCGGCGCCGAGGCCGACGGGGCCGTGACCACCACGCCCGGCGTCCCGCTGGCGGTCATGACCGCCGATTGCGCCCCCGTCGTCCTCATCGCTGAGCGGGGTCTCGCGGTCGTGCACGCCGGTTGGCGGGGGCTCGTCGCCGGCATCGTGGAGACGGCGGCCCTGCGGTTGGCCGACGCGGGAGGGGGCGCACCGCTCCGATCGCTGATCGGCCCCTGTATCAACCCGGGGGCCTACGAGTTCTCGGAGCGCGACCTCGCTCGAGCCGTAGAACGGCTCGGCTCGTCGGTGCGTTCGGAGACCGCCCGGGGCACCCCAGCGCTCGATGTCCCCGCCGCCGTGGTCGCAGCCTGCGGGCGGGCCGGTTGGCCCGCCCCGCCCGAGGTACCGCCGTGCACGAGCGACGAGCGATGGTTCAGCCACCGGACCAGGGGCGAGCCGGGCCGGCAGGCCACGGTCGCGTGGCTCGAGCCGCCGGGCGGGTCATCGCCTGGGGAGACGTCGTGAACGAGGCCGGGCTGCCGACCGTCGAGACGATCCGGGAGCGGGCGCTCGAGGTCGGGCAGCGCATCGAGGCGGTCGCCGACGGCAGGAACGTCACGATGGTGGCTGTCACCAAGGCGCACCCGGTCGAGTTGGCGGTACGGGCGGTCTCCGCCGGCCTCGTCGATCTCGGTGAGAACTATGCCCAGGAGCTCGCGGCGAAGGCTCCGGTCCTCGCGGGCGGCGGCGAGCACCGCTGGCACTTCATCGGTGGTCTCCAGCGCAACAAGGTGAAGCTCCTCGCGGGATCGGTGGCGCTGTGGCAGACGGTCGACCGGGAGGCGCTGGCCGTCGAGATCGCCAAGCGGGCTCCCGGTGCCGCAGTTCTCGTCCAGGTGAACACGACCGGCGAGCAGCAGAAGAGCGGCTGCGAGCCCCGACACGCCCCGCACCTCGTCGGCGCCGCACGAGCAGTCGGGCTCGACGTACGCGGACTGATGACCGTGGGCCCGACCGACCCGAGCCTCGATCCGCGCCCGTGCTTCGCGGCGCTCCGGACGCTGGCCGAACGGCTCGAGCTTCCCGAGTTGTCCATGGGGATGTCGGCCGACTTCGAGCTCGCGGTGGCCGAGGGGGCAACGATCGTCCGCGTCGGTTCCGTGCTGTTCGGTGCCCGCCCTGGCCCGACCATGCCGAGGAGCTGAGGGCTGGTTCACTAGACTCGGTTCGAGCACCTCGGCGCACCTTCCTGGAGCGCAAGGAGAGACCAGATGTCAGTGCTTCGGAACGTTCTCACCTATATGGGCCTCGGACCTGACGAGGACTACGAAGACGGCTATCTCAATGACGACGAGCCCGAGATCGACCTCACCGACGGCTCGGGGCCGCAGTCGTCCAGGGCCCGGCCTGAGCGAACGTCGGCCCGATCTGCGGTCACCCGACCGGCGCCCCGGCGTCGCCAGGGCCGACACGACCGAGTCGACGGTGACCCCGCCGCCACCGGTGAGGATGACGGGCGGAGCGGGCATCGGTCCGGGTCGGACCGGGATCCCCACGCCCAACGGGAGCGTCCGGGCTGGTTGGCGGCCCCGACCCCCCGTGCCGCCCGCCCGGAGAGCGATGAGCGGCGGCGCGACCGCGCGTCCGCTGATTCGGCGGCGGCCGCCGAACCCGGCGAGGCGGCCGGCGCGACCCGGGACCGCAATCGTCCCGGCGTCGACAGGGAGCCCCCGGCGCCGAGCCGGGAAGACCGTGCCGGCGATCGTGGCGGCGCTACCGCCCGCCGGGGCGCCCACGACGCCGATCGACCGAGGCACGGCACTCGTGATCCCGTCCACGAGGAACGCGATCGACCGCTCCGAGCGGTGCCGGTCGACCAGCGGGACGATCCTGCGATGGGTGACGGCCTCACCGTGCAGCCGATCGCCGTGACGACCCCCGACCCGGTCCCGGAGCCCGAGCTCGAGCCGACGCCGAGGTTGGTACCGCCGAGGACGTTGGCCCCCCGCTCGTTCGCCGATGCCAAGGAGCTCGCCGACACGTACAAGTCGACCGTGCCCCTGGTCATGGACCTGCAGGGAGTCGACCGGGACCTCGCCCGCCGACTCATCGACTTCGCCAGCGGGATCTGCTACGCCCTGGACGGCAGCATGGAGAAGCTCGCACCGCAGGTCTTCCTCCTCACGCCGATCGGGGTCGACGTCTCCGAGGACGACCGCCGCCGACTCGCAGCGCGGCGCCCCACCGAGCGAAGCTGACAACGGTACGATCGGTCGGCGATGCGCCTCGTTTGTATCCTTCTGCTGGCCTTCCAGTTGGTCTTCCTGCTCCGCATGGTGATGTCGTTCTTCCCCATCAGCACCGGCTCACCGACCGGCCGATTCCGCGATCTGGTCGTGGTACTCACCGATCCGGTCGTACTTCCGCTCCGCCGGAGCCTTCCCCCGTTGCCGGGCGCGATGGCGGGCTTCGGCCTCGCAGAGATCCTGGTCCTGATCGGGATCTCGATCCTGGTGCGGTTCATCTGCTAGTACCAGCTTCGCGCTGCTTGGCGTTGGCGATATCACCTGGTGCGAGCTGCGTGTCTTGGGGGCTAGATTGATCCGATGGCCCAGCAAAGCGACAAACTTCGGCTGCTTCGGAGGATCCCGGACATCCGATTCGAGGAGGAGTCGAGGGGTTACAGCAAGGACCAGGTCGACCGTGTGCTGGCCAACCTTGCACCGCTCGCAGACGAGATCGAGAAGCTGCAGGCGCGGCTCTCCGAAGCGGAGACTCGAGCAGCCTCGGCCGAGGCTCGCCTGATCGAGGCGCGGAGTCCGTCGCAGACGCCGTCGCCACCGGGGGCGCCCCCCGCCCCCATGCCCGACTTCGACGAGACGCTTCGCAACACGCTGGTCAACGCGCAGCGAACCGCCGACACCACGGTCAAGGAGGCGCAGGAGGAGGCTGAACGCCTGCGCAACGAGGCCGAGTTCCAGTCGAACGCCCTCTTGGCCGATGCCCGCGAGCAGGCCACCGAGATGACGAGCGAGGCGGTCGCCCACCGTGAGCGGCTGCTGGCCGAAGCGGCAGCCGAGCGGGCCAAGATGCTCGACACGGCCAAGGAGGAGGCTCAGCAGCGGGTCAACGCGGTCGAGGAGGAGCTCGCGCAGGCGCACGAGGCCGAGCGGTCGCGGCTGCTCGAGCAGATCGGGAACCTGCAGCACACCCACGGGCTGCTGCAAGGTGATGTCGCCCGCTTCGAGCGGCACCTCGAGGCTCGCCGCGCCGACGTCAAGTCGGCGCTCGACGAGCTGAACGCCGTGCTCGACGATCCCGAGCTGCTCCGGGCCCGGGAGGCGCTGGAGCCGGCCGAGATCGGCGTGGTCGACACGACCGACTACCCGCCGATCGCCGTCGAGGTCGTGGCGCTGCACGAGCTCGAGGAGGAAGCCGACGCGGCGATCGAGAGCACGACCCGGCCGACCGAGGTGATCGACGCCGACGAGCTGGATCTCGGTCCCGCCGACGACGAGGTCGAGGTGGCCGACGACCGCGACTACGAGGAAGCCGACGACGACGTCAGCGGCGACGGGTTCGAGACGGCCGACTACGAGGAGGCCGAGCCCGTCTCGGTGGCGGCCGAGGTGGCAGCGAACGGTGACAGCCAGGTCGTGGACGGCTCCGGACCGCCCCCGCCAACGGGAGATCCGTTCCTCGACGAGCTGCACCGGGCCACCAACGAGGAGCCGGCGGCGGGCGATCCGATCACCGACTTCCTGGAGGAGGACAACCCCAACCGGGGTGGCGGCTGGTTCGGGCGCCGCAAGTAGCGTCCGGCGCGCTACCTGACCGGCTCCAGGTCGTAGCCGACGGAGGCGTCGCCCAGCACCTGGCTGTTGGTGAGGCCGTTGGCGTTCCGCTCGCGTACCACGTCGACCGCGAGCACCTGTGCCGCCACCCAGGAGAGGTGGGGGTCGAGCGACGCCGCGACCGGTTCGGGAACGTGCAACCGGAGAAGTATCCGGTCGGTGACCGCCAGGTCGCGCTCCTTGCGCAACTGCTGAATCGACCGGACCAGATCCCTGGCCCGTCCTTCGGCCTCCAGCTCCGGTGACACGTCCGTGTCGAGCGCGACGATGGCGTCGTTGCCGGGAAGCGCGGCGGCGGTCACCCCATCGACCGGGTCGAGGGCGAGTTCGAACTCGGCCGGATCGAGCACGTGACCGGCCACGGTGACCGTACCGTCGGGGTTCGACGCCCAGTCTCCGGCCTTCGCCGCCTTGATGATCACCTGCACGTCGGGGCCGAGCTTCGGTCCGAGCACCCGACCGTTCGGCACCAGGCGGAACGTCCCGAAGCGGGCGACCTCGTCGGTGATCGTCACCGCTTTCACGTTGATCTCGTCGGCCAGGAGGTCGACGAAGGGCTCGATACTGGCAACGTCGGCGCCGGCGACCGTCGCTGAGGCGAGGGGGAGCCGGACCCGAAGGCCCCGGTCGTCGCGCAGCGACAAGGCGGCCGACGCCACGTCCCGCAGGCGATCCATCGCGGCGACGAGCTCGGCATCGGGCGGGAGCAGCGCGGCGTCGGGCCAATCCTCGAGGTGGATGCTCGACGTCGACCCGTCGGCCTCGGACCCGCCGGTGAGGCCGAGCCAGATCTCCTCCGCCAGCATCGGGAGGAGGGGCGCCACCACCTTCGCAAGGGTGACCAGGACCGTGTAGAGCGTGTCGAGCGCGTCGGTGTCGAGCGCATCGTCGGACTCCGTGTTCCAGAAGCGCTCCCGACTCCGACGGATGTACCAGTTGGTCAGCGCATCGAGGAAGCCCTGCACCGAAGCGCAGGCGCCGGCGAGATCGTAGGCATCCAGCGCGGCCTCGACCGTGGTGACGAGCTCGTGGGTCTTGGCGAGGACGTACCGGTCGAGCAGGTTGACCGACCCGGTGGCGAACGACGCCCGATAGCCCTCGGCGTTCGCGTAGAGCGCGAAGAAGCTGTAGGCGCTCCAGATCGGGTTGATCGTCTGGCGCACGACGTCCCGCACGTCCGATCCGTCCGTGTCCATCCTCAGGTCCAGGCCACGGAGGATCGGCGAGCTGGCGAAGTACCACCGCAGGGCGTCCGAGCCGACCGTGTCGAAGATCTCGAGCGGTTCGGTGCGGTTCCCGAGGCGCTTCGAGAGCTTCCGACCCTCGCCGTCGAGCAGCACGCCGTGGCAGATGACATTGGAGAACGCCGGCTGGTCGAACAGCGCGACCGACAGCACGTGCATCGTGTAGAACCAGCCTCGGGTCTGGGCGATGTACTCCACGATGAAGTCGGCAGGGTTGTGCCGCTCGAAGAGGTCGACGTTCTCGAACGGGTAGTGGTGCTGGGCGTAGGGCATCGAGCCCGACTCGAACCAGCAGTCGAGGACCTCGGGCACCCGCCGCATCATCGACCTCCCGGTCGGGTCGTCGGGGTTGGGTCGTACCAGTTCGTCCACGAACGGGCGGTGGAGGTCGTCGGGGCGGACACCGAAGTCGGCTTCGATCTCGTCGAGGCTGCCGTACACGTCGGTTCTCGGGTAGGCGGGATCGTCGCTCCGCCAGACGGGGAGCGGCGCGCCCCAGAACCGGTTGCGGCTGATCGACCAGTCGCGGGCCCCCTCGAGCCACTTGCCGAACTGACCGTCCCGAATGTGGTCGGGGATCCAGTTGATCTTCGCGTTGGCGGCCAGGAGCCGGTCGGTCAGATCGGTGACCCGCACGTACCACGAGTTGATGGCGCGGTAGATGATCGGCGTGTCGGTCCGCCAGCAGTGGGGATAGTTGTGGTCGTAGGTCTCGTGACGGACGACCTTGCCCTGGGCCTTGAGGTCCCGGATCACCTCGGCATTGGCAGCGAAGACGTTCTGGCCCTCGTAGTCGGGTACGTCGCTGGTGAACCGGCCCTCGTCGTCGACCGGGACCACCAGCTCGATACCGGCCGCTTCGCCGATGCGCTGGTCGTCTTCGCCGAACCCGGGGGCGATGTGGACGACGCCCGTGCCGTCGTCGGTCTCGACGAAGTCCGCCGCCAGCACCACGAACGCGTTCGGATGGTCGGCGAAGTAGGGCATCAGCGGTAGGAACGATCGACCGGCGAGCTCCGCGCCGGTGAACCGTGCGAGGATCTCGGGCGAGTCGCCCAACTCTCGGCGGTACCGCTCGAGTGCAGCCTCGGCCACGACGACGGCGCCGCCGTCGGGCCCGTCGCCCTCGGTCGGAGCGGCGACGGCCACGTACGCCACCTCGGGACCGACCGCCAGCGCGAGGTTCGACGGCAGCGTCCAGGGCGTGGTCGTCCACGCCAGCAGATGCAGCCGTCCGGGGTCGCCGTCGACCGGGTCGAGCTCGAAGGCCACGGTCAGCGCCGGATCCTGACGGGGACGGGTGGCGTCGTCGAGGCGGATCTCGAAGTTGGCGAGCGGCGTCTGCGCGCCCCACGAGTAGGGCATGACCCGCTTCGCCTCGTAGATCAGCCCCTTGTCCCACAGTTGCCGGAACGCCCAGATCACCGACTCCATGTACGGCAGATCCATCGTCTTGTAGTCGTTGTCGAAATCGACCCACCGAGCCTGGCGGGTGACGTAGTCTTCCCACTCCGCGGTGTAGCGAAGGACCGACTCCCGGCACTTCGCGTTGAACTCCGCGATCCCGTAGTCGAGGATCGCAGCCCGACCCGAGACGCCGGTCTCCTTCTCGGTCTCCATCTCCGCCGGCAGGCCGTGGCAGTCCCAGCCGAAGCGCCGATCGACGCGGTTTCCGCGCATGGTCTGGTAGCGAGGGACGATGTCCTTCACGTAGCCGGTCAGGAGGTGGCCGACGTGGGGGAGGCCGTTGGCGAACGGGGGGCCGTCGTTGAAGACGTAGCGGGAGCCACCCTCCTCGTCGCCGGGCCTGTGGGAAACCGACCGCTCGAAGGTGCCGTCGGCTCGCCAGCGAGCCAGGATGCCGCGCTCGATCGCCGGAAGGTCGGGGCGGGTCGGGACCTCGGGGTAGGGCGCGCGTCGGCCATCTGAGCTCATCTCTGCACGATACCGTTGCGACCTTCGCCCTCAGGTTGGGATTCGGTGTGCCCGACGGCGGTGCCCGTTGGTTGTCACGTCATCGTTGCTCTACACTGCTCCGACCTTCGCACCGACACCTTGGAGGCGGCGTACCGCTGGTCACCCTCGAGGGGTGACCGCTCAACTGGGGGATGAAATCGACGACGGAGTTGATCACATCGGTGAGAAACGGCCATCGACCTCGACGATGGCCGAGTTGCTGCCTAGGCGGGGACGCCTCGGCGGTACGGGATCGGTAGCAGGCGAAGCAGAACCGACAACCAGGGCAGCGTGACCAGGATCGTGGCAGCGAAGAAGTCAACGAAGAAGTCAGCGAAGGGCGCAACGAAGAAGAAGTCGGCGGCCAAGGGTGGCGCAACCCGCGGGTCGACGAAGAAGGGTGGCGCGGCCGGGAAGTCGACCGAGAAGTCGACGACCGCCGCGGCGGCGGGCACGACCAAGAAGGCGACCGCGTCGACGAGGAAGTCGACCGCGTCTGGATCCCAATCGAAGAAAGCAGCGTCGAAGAAGTCCGTGTCAAAGAAACAGGCAGCAACGAAGACCGCAACGAAGAAGTCCACCAGCAAGTCGGCGTCGAAGGCGGCCGGCCGCAGATCGACCGACGGAGCGGCCGTCAAACGAACCGCTCCCGCCTCGGCCAAGCACCTCCACGACAAGAAGTGGCTGGCCTCACAACGTGAGGCGCTGTTGGCCGAGCGGGCGAAGTACACCTCCAGCGCTGATCGCCTCGCGGCGGAAGCGGCGGCCCTGATGGCTGATCGCGAACCCGGCGACGTCCAGTTCGACGAGGAGTCGGGCGAGGGCGACACGATCGCGGTGGAACGCGATCGCGATCTCGCCCTGTCGGCGGCGGCGAGGCAGGCGGTGGCCGACATCGACGCCGCCCTGGCTCGGCTCGACGAGGGCACCTACGGCCTCTGCATCGCCGGTGACGACGTGATCCCCAAGGAGCGGCTCGAGGCGATTCCGGAGGCGGCCGTGTGCGTCGAGCACAAGACGTCGATGTTCTGAGCGAGGCCGACGGGCGGTGTCGTTGATGCGCGCCGTTCGGCTCGCCGCGGCCGTCGCGGTGGGCGTGGCGATCGTCGACCAGCTCACCAAGCGCTGGGCCGTCGATCGGCTCACCGCTGGCCCCTGCGCGTCCGACGGCGATGCCTGCATCGACCTCTTCTGGACCCTCCGGCTCCACCTCCATTTCAATCCGGGCGCGGCGTTCAGCACGGGCGTCGGTCTCGGACCGCTCTTCGGCGTCCTGGCATTCGGCATGATCCTCGTGCTCTTCAGCATGGTGCGGGGGCGGGAGGACGTCCTCGGCACGGTCCTGCTCGGCGCGATCGCAGGCGGTGCCATCGGCAACCTGACCGATCGGATCCTCCGAGCGGAGGCTGGGTTCCTGAGCGGGGAGGTCGTCGACTTCATCGATCTGCAGTGGTGGCCGATCTTCAACATCGCCGACGCGGCCGTGGTGATCGGTGTGATCGGCTTCGTCATCCACTCCCTCGTCAGCACCGAGGACAGCAGCACCGGGGAGGCATCGGCCGAGTTCCACGACTGCTCTGGCGGCGGCGATACCACCTCGGAGGTGGGCGGACCCCCGAACAGCCACGCCGACCGCGCGTCCTCCGGTGGTTGAGCGGGTCGAGGTCGACTCGCTGCCCGACGCCCTCGCCGACCAGCGCATCGACCGGATCGTGGCCATCGTCGCCGACGTCACCCGGCGTCGGGCCAGCGAGCTGATCGCGGCGGGAGCGGTGACCGTCGACGGCGCCACCGTCGCCAAGGGCTCCCTACGGGTCGAGGTCGGATCGAGCCTGATCGTCGAGGTCGAGCGGATCGACACGAGGCCGCAACCCGATCCCGCCGTCGCCGTCGAGGTGGTCCACGAGGACGCCGACGTGATCGTCGTCGACAAGCCGGCCGGGTTGGTGGTCCACCCCGGATCGGGTGTGGTCGGCTCGACGCTCGTCAATGGGCTCCTCGACCGCTTTCCCGAGATCACCGACGTCGGCGAGGAGCAACGGCCGGGAATCGTCCATCGCCTCGATCGGGGAACGAGCGGGCTGCTCATGGTGGCCAGGACCGAGTTCTCGCGGCGGGCGCTGAGCCGTCAGCTCGCCGAGCGGTCGGTCGAGCGGCGCTACCGGGCTCTCGTCCTGGGCCACGTCGAGGCGGAGTCCGGCGTGATCGATGCGCCGCTTGGACGATCGCCCCACGACGCGACGCGGCGTGCCGTCGTCGCCGATGGCCGCCCGGCCAGAACCCGCTATCGAGTCGAGGGCAGGTCGACCGCATCGGGGCCGGGTACCACGGCGGTGACCCGGCTCGTCTGTGAGCTCGAAACGGGACGCACCCACCAGATCCGGGCCCATCTGACCGCGATCGGTCACCCCGTGGTCGGGGACCTCGTCTACGGCGGGTCGATGGCCGGCACCGCGATCGAGTCCCTCGCCACGAGGCCGTTCCTCCACGCCGAGCTGCTCGGGTTCACCCACCCCCGCTCGGGAGCGCGCCTTCGATTCGTGTCCGAGTTGCCCGTCGATCTGCAGCGCGTGCTCGCGTCGCTCGATCCGTTGCGCTGAGCCGGCGTCGGTGGCACTGCCAGGGGCTCGAGCGGTCAGCCCGGCCGGTGGATGACGTCGTCGAGGGCCGGCCGGGCGCGCCCCGACGAACGTCCGGGCTCGTCGTCCAGCGGGTGACCGAGCGCCACCGTCGCCGCGATCCGCAGGTCCGAGCCGAGGTCGAACGCCTCACGGAGCGCCGGCTCGTGGTCGAACGGCCCGAAGAGGCAGGCGCCAAGGTTCCGCTCGACGGCCAGCAACAGCAGGTTCTGCAGCGATGCTCCGGCGTCGACCCACCAGTAGGGCACCGGCCACCGGTCGAGGCCATCACCGAGCCCGGTGGCTGCCTTGTCGGCCTCGCTGTAGCGGTCGGTGTAGGCCTCGGGCCTCGTGGTGACGAGCACGAGGACGGGGGCGTCGAGCAGTTGCTGCCAGCGGAAGCGGTCGCGCTTGGGCGACGGCAGCGTCACCGACCAGTAGCGCTCGATCGCCTCCCGGGTGTCCAACACGACGAATCCGACGGCCTGCGTGTTGCCGGCCGACGGCGCCCGACGGCTCAGGTCGAGCAGCTCCTCGATCGTGCCGGCCGGCAGGGGCGTGGGGGCGAATGCCCTGACCATCCGCCGCTGCCTGATGGCGACCTCGACGTCCACCGGATCGGCGCCTCAGGTTGCCTCGGGCCATGGCCGCTCACCGTTGGCCATCGAGGCGATGTCGGCCAGCGTCCACGACTCGAGCTGCCGGCGAATCTCCGCGCCCACGACGTGCCAGAGCGACAGGAGGACGCACTGACCCTCGTGGTCGCACGCGCCGTCGGTGTGGGGCTCGCCGAAATCGCCGAGGGCGATCGGGCCGTCCACGGCCCGGATGATCTCCGCGAGGTGGATCTCGCCCGGTTCGCGGGCGAGGATGTAGCCGCCGCCGACCCCCCGCTTCGACCGGACGAGGCCAGCGCCCTTGAGGGCGAGGAGGATCTGCTCGAGATAGGGCTGGGGCAGGCCGGTCCGGTCGGCGATGTCGCGGACGGTGGTCGGCCCGTCGGACTCGCCGTGGAGGGCGAGCGACAGAAGCGCCCGGCTGGCGTAGTCGCCCCGGGTCGACACCTTCACCTCGACACCTTCACCTCGGCGACCTTACAGCCCTCTGCCCGCCGGCGGCACCCTTCGGGACGCGACGCGATCGGGCGACTCCCGATTGTCGAGTACGCATCTCCGCTGACGGGACGTAGTATCGCGTTCTTGGACATCACCACGACGCCGCTCCGGTCATGGCGCTCGACGCCAACCGTTTCCCGTGGGGTTCGACCGTGGAACAGATGATTCTGCCCGACTACGGCCGCGGCTGCATCACCGAGCTCATGCCGTTCCTGCTCGGCCGGAGTGACGGCGCATCGCTCCCGGGTGGCCTGGCGCCCGCCGGACCCCGGTTGCTGTTCGTGCTCGACGGGCTGGGCTGGGAGCAGCTCCAGGACCACCTCGACCTCGCGCCGACCCTCGCCGGGATGGACGGCGGGCCGATCACCACCGTCGCGCCGTCCACCACGGCGGCTGCGCTCACCTCGATCACCACGGGCCTCGCACCAGGCGAGCACGGGATCGTCGGGTATCGGATGGTCGTCGACGACCAGGTCCTCAACAGCCTCCGGTGGGGAACCGATCTCACCCCGGACGCGAGAGCGGCCATCCCGCCCGCCGTCCTGCAACCCTACCCACCGTTCCTCGGTGAGCCGTTGCCGCTCGTCACCAAGGCCGAGTTCCGCAAGTCGGGATTCACCCAGGCCCACCTCCGGGGCGGGGCGATGGTCGGTTACCGGACACCGGCGGTGATGGTCCACGAGGCGGCGAGGGTGCTGAGCGAGGGGGCGCCCGCGGTGTACGTCTACTACGACGGCGTCGACAAGGTGGCCCACGAGTACGGTCTCGGCTCGGCCTACGAAGCGGAGCTGCGGTTCGCCGATCGACTCGTCGCCGACCTGCTCAGCGCCGTTCCGACGGGCACCACGGTGGTCGTGACCGCCGATCACGGGCAGGTCGACTGCGGTCACGGCCTCGTCCCGATCGCATCGCCGGTCCTGGAGCTGACCAGCGGACTGTCGGGCGAGGGACGTTTCCGGTGGCTTCACGCCAAGCAGGGACGTGGCGCGGAGCTCGCGTCGGTGGCCGAGGCCTGTCACAGCGATCGAGCGTGGGTGAGAACCGTCGATCGGATGCTCGACGAGCGGTGGTTCGGCCCGGCGATGGCCGACGACGTTCGAGACCGCCTCGGCGACGTGGCGCTGCTCCCGTTCGATCCGATCGCCTACGAGGATCCGCACGACTCGGGACCGTTCGAGCTGATCGGGCGACACGGCTCGCTGACGTCGGCGGAGATGCTCGTTCCCTGCCTCGCCGCCGTGGCCTGACCGGCCCTGGCGTCACGGCACGGCGATGTCTCGGCGATGTCTCGGCGATGTCTCGGCGGATTGCGAGCCGCTCTGCGATGAACGCGGCATCCTGGGTGGCAGAATCGGTACGAACGAGACGAGGATCATGAGCAACCAGCAGCCCGAGACCCCCGAGATCGTCGAGGACGCGCCGCCGTCCGCCGGTCAGCAGGACGAGGCCACCGTCTCCGAGCCTGCCAAGGTGATGCGGATCGGCACCATGATCAAGCAACTGCTCGAGGAGGTGCGGTCGACCGATCTCGACGAACCGGGCCGGGATCGCCTGCGGGAGATCTACGAGACGTCGGTCAACGAGCTGGCCGAAGCTCTCTCGTCGGATCTGCGCGAGGAGCTCCAACGCCTGGCGCTCCCCTTCGACGAGGAGGACATCCCCTCGGGGGCCGAGCTCCGAGTGGCCCAGGCCCAACTGGTCGGCTGGCTCGAGGGTCTCTTCCACGGCATCCAGGCCACGCTCTTCGCCCAGCAGACAGCGGCGAAGCAACAGCTCGAGATGATGCACAAGCAGCAACCGCTTCCCCCTGGGCATCGGCCACCCGGCACGGATCAGCAGTCCGGCGGCGGCGTCTATCTCTGAGACCGTCGCCCGGAACCGCGTGCCGTCCGGGGTGGGACGGTCCGCAGCTTCGGCCACGTTCCACTGAGTTGCGCCTGGCGGCGGCGCCGGGGACAATTGATGATCCGGGATGTGCGAATCGAGGGGGATTCACAGCGTGGCGATCGACGTGCGGACGAAGGATTGCACTGGACTGGGCGACGCGGAGTTTGCCGAGATGGCCGACCTCGCCGCGGGTACGGTCGGCTGGGAGGCCGGCATGCTCAGCAAGGAGGCCGAGGAGTGGGTGCTGGCCAGCCAGGCCTATGACGATGACACGCTCCAGGGGTTCATGTTGTCGACGTTGGAACGGATCGGTGGAACACCGGCGCTGGTGATCGGCGCCGCGTCGATCGCCAGGACCGACCAGCGGGCCCAGATCGTGGAGGGCCTGATGCACGAGAGCTACCACAAGGCGTTGATGGCGTTCCCCGACGAGGATGTGATCGTTGCGTGCCGCCTCGTCGAGCCGGGGCCACTCGAGGTGCTGGCTGAGCTCACCGATGTGCGACCGTGGCCCGAGCAGCGGGCGAACGGGGAGGAGCGGGCGTGGGGGCGCCGCCTCTCGAAGCGGTTCGGGGCGCTCGACTTCGACGATCGGGCGATGATCGCGACGGGTGACGGTGAGCAGTTGGTCTTCGACCACGAGGCGGATCGGTCCGACGTCGGCGCCGTCTTCGACGGGTGCGACACCGATGGTGGCCAGTACATCATCGCCTGGGGTTGGGCCATGGCCGAGTTCCTGGAGCAGTTCCAGAAGCCTGTGTCCTGACCTCCCCGGGGACGTGATCCATCTCGGGCGGGCCCGAGTAGGTGATCCATCTCGGGCGGGCCCGAGTAGGTGATCCATCTCGGGCGGGCCCGAGTAGGTGATCCATCTCGGGCGGGCCCGAGTAGGTGATCCATCTCGGGCGGGCCCGAGTAGGTGATAAGGTGCAAATCACAGCCATGTAGTTCTTACCCACAGGCTGTGGGAAGGACCTGTGGAAAGAGTGGGGACGGTGGATGACCGCTGCCCCGGCAGCACCTGAGGAGTCCAGCTCGTGGGTTCGTCGTTCACCCACCTCCATGTCCACACCGAGTACTCCATGCTCGACGGCGCCTCGCGCCTCGATGATCTCGTGTCGAAGGCAGCGGCCGACGGGATGCCGGCCCTCGGCATCACCGATCACGGGAACATGTACGGCGTTCTCGACTTCTACCGCGCCTGCAAGCGGCAGGAGATCAACCCGGTCATCGGGGTCGAGCTCTATCAGGCCGAGGACTCGCGGCACGAGCGCCCGAGCAGGCGGGGCAAGCTCGACGACTCCGGCGGCACGACCGACGGCGGGAAGAAGCTCTACTACCACCTCATCGCCCTGGCCGAGAACAACACGGGCTACAAGAACCTGATCCAGCTCGCGTCCCGGGCGTTCATGGAGGGCTACTACTACAAGCCGCGGGTCGACTGGGAGGTCCTGGCCGATCATGCCGAAGGCGTGATCGCCACCACCGGCTGCCTCGGTGGCCACGTGCTCCAGTCGCTGATGAACGGCGACGAGCGCGGGGCGCTCGAGAAGGCGGCCCGGATGCAGGACATCTTCGGGAAGGACAACCTCTTCGTCGAGTTGCAGGATCACGGCATCCCCGCCCAGCGGGAGACGAATCCGAAGCTGCTGGAGATCGCCCGCAGGATCGGGGCGCCGCTGCTCGTCACCAACGACTCCCATTACACCGAGCAGCACGATCACACCGCCCACGACGCACTGCTCTGCGTGCAGACGGGATCGCTCATGAGCGATCCCGACCGATTCAAGTTCCACGGTGATCAGCACTATCTCAAGACGGCAGCGGAGATGCGTGCCGACTGGTCGGAGCTCCCCGAGGCGTGCGACAACACGTTGTGGATCGCCGAGCGGGCCAATGTCGAGATCGAGTTCGGCAAGCCGCTGCTGCCCGACTTCCCCATACCGGAGGGCTTCACCGGGGCCGACGACTATCTCCTCCATCTCACGATGGAGGGGGCCAGGAAGCGGTGGGGGACCGCGCTGACCGACGAGGTCACCGAGCGGCTCGCGTTCGAGCTCGACGTCATCAAGAGCATGGGCTTCAGCTCCTACTTCCTCATCACGTGGGACCTGATCCGCCACGCACGCGACTCGGGCATTCGGGTCGGCCCCGGCCGCGGGTCGGCCGCCGGCTGCGCGGTGGCGTACTGCCTCTGGATCACCGATCTCGATCCCATCGAGTACGACCTTCTGTTCGAGCGGTTCCTCAACCCGTCCCGTATCTCGATGCCCGACATCGACATGGACTTCGACTCCCGTTACCGCGACGAGATGATCCGGTACGCCGCCGAGGCCTACGGACGGGATCACGTGGCCCAGATCGTGACCTTCAGCCAGATCAAGGCTCGGGCTGCGGTGCGCGACGGCGCCCGGGTGCTCGGCTACCCCTATGCCGTCGGCGACAAGGTGGCCAAGGCCATGCCGCCACTCGTGATGGGACGGGACACGCCGCTGAAGTACTGCTTCGAGAAGAGCGAGAAGTACGCCGATGGCTTCAAGGCTGCAGCGGAGCTCCGGGCGATGGTCGAGACCGACGCCGACGTGGCTGCGGTGGTCGACGTGGCCAAGGGCCTCGAAGGGCTGCGCCGTCAGGACGGTATCCACGCCGCGGCCGTGGTGATCACGAAGGATCCGCTCACCGACTACCTCCCCATCCAACGCAAGCCGGAGGCGGGTATCGACATCGCCGATGCGCCGGTGGTCACCCAGTACGAGATGCACGGGGTGGAGGAGCTCGGCCTCCTGAAGATGGACTTCCTCGGCCTTCGCAACCTCGACGTGATCACCGACGCCCTGGAGCTGATCGAGAGGGTCCACGGCGTGCGGGTCGACATCGACGATGTCCCCCTCGACGACGAACCGACCTACGAGCTCTTGCGGGAGGGACGCTCGATCGGGGTGTTCCAACTCGAATCGGCGCCGATGCGGACGCTGATGCGGTCGATGGCGCCGACCGAGTTCGAGGACGTCGCGGCGCTGGTCGCGCTGTACCGGCCCGGTCCGATGGCAGCCAACATGCACAACGACTATGCCGACCGGAAGAACGGGCGGCAGGAGTCGGTGCCGTTCCATCCCGACGCCGCCGAGATCCTCGGCGGGACCTACAACCTCTGCATCTACCAGGAGGAACTGATGCAGCTCGCCCAGAAGTTCGCCGGCTACGACCTCGCACAGGCCGACAATCTCCGCAAGGCGATGGGCAAGAAGATCCGGGAGAAGATCCAGGCGGAGCGGGCAGGCTTCGTCGATGGCTGCGAAGCCCAGGGATACGGCCGGGAGCTGGGCGAGGAGCTGTTCGACACGATGGAGCCCTTCGCCGACTACGCCTTCAACAAGAGTCACTCGTACGGCTACGGCTTCGTCAGCTACCAGACGGCGTTCCTGAAGGCGAACTACCCGGTGGAGTACCTCGCCTGTCTGCTCACCAGCGTCAAGGGCAACCTCGACAAGGCCGCGATCTACCTCAACGAGTGCCGGCAGATGGGCATCAACGTGCTCGTCCCCGATGTCAACCGCTCCGATCTCGACTTCACCTCGGTCGACGACCCCGAGGGGGGCGAGCTCAACGCGATCCCGTTCGGCTTGTCAGCGGTTCGGAACGTGGGTGAGGGACTGATGCAGCTCGTCATCGAGGAGCGGAATGCACATGGGCCCTATCAGAGCTTCGTGGACTTCTGCGAACGCGTCGATTACCAGGTGCTCAACAAACGGACGCTCGAATCGCTGATCAAGGCTGGCGCGTTCGACTCGCTCGGCCATCCCCGCAAGGGCCTGCTGCTCGCGTTCGAGGACATCATCGACAAGACGGTCAGCGCCCGTCGCGAGCACGACATGGGGGTCATGACCCTCTTCGGCGCCCTCGGTGACGACGACGATCAGCAGGCGTCCTTCGACGATCGCCAGTCGATCCCCCAGGTCACGTTCGACAAGGCCCAGCGCTTGGCGTTCGAGAAGGAGATGCTTGGGCTGTATGTGTCGGACCATCCGCTCATGGGGTTCGAGGAGGCGCTCGCCGCCAGGACGGAGGGGAGCCTCGCCGACCTCGACACCGTCGAGGACGGACAGTCGATCGTGGTGGGCGGGGTGGTCACCGGACTGCAGAAGAAGTGGACGAAGAAGGGCGACCTGATGGCCGTCTTCGTGTTGGAGGATCTGACCCACGGGGTCGAGGCGATGGTCTTTCCCCGCAGCTTCGCCGACTACGGGCACCTCCTCGAGGACGACCGGATCGTGATCGTGCGCGGCCGCGCCGACAAGCGCGACGACCAGCCGAAGGTGATCGCACAGGCGATCGAGATCTTCGACACCGAACGAGCGAGCGCGACCGCACCGCTACGGCTCCAGGTGCGTCCGGAGCAGCTCTCCGAGGACATGATCGATCGGCTCAAGACGGTCCTCGTCGACCACGGCGGCGACTCGACGGTCTTCATCCACCTCAGCGACGACAAGGCGGTTCGTCTCTCCGACCGGTACTGCGTCGACACGTCGAACGGGCTCATCCCCGAGCTCCGGGTCCTGCTGGGGGCCGACGCCGTCATTCTGTAGCGCTGCGCTGCGCCCGCTCGTCGATGGTCGGGAAGAATTCATCGTCGTCGTCGAGTCGCCCCGATCGGCACACTGTGCCCCTGAACTTCGTGACTCGCACGCTCCGGTCGCCCCTTCTTCGTGCCTGGCGCGCGTTCGGCGGGCTCGCCGGTGACACGATGTGGAGCGGTGCCCACGACCTCCTCGCAATGGCCACCGCCCTGACGTCGTTCCAATTGCTGCAGCGGGCCCTCCTCGTCGAGCAATACGGTGCCTACATCGGGCTCTACGGCCTCGTCGGTGCGCTGGGTGCGATCTCGATGTCGGGCGTCGGGTTGGCGCTCCTGCAGCGGCTGATCGGCGCCCGGGACGAGCCGAGCTCTGCCCTCCGATCGTTTCTCAGCCTGTCGATGGTCATCGGTGTCGTCGCCGTACTGGTCGTGGGTGCCGTCGGGATGCTCACCCTCCAGCTCACCAGGGCCGAGATCGCGGTGGTCGCGGTCGCCGAGCTCATCGCCGTGGCGGTCGTGTGGATCGCCGCCGTGTCCGTGCAGGCGGCATCGGGCTACCCTGCTGCCGCCAGGGTCCGGATGGGCATCGTCGCGATCCGCCTCGTGACGCTCGTCGTGCTCCAGGTCACGGGCAACCTGACGATCCTCCGCCTCGGCCTGGGTTTCCTGATCGGCTTCAGCGGGTACGGCACCTACCTGTTGGTCGTCCATCTCCCGAAGCACGGCTACTCGGTGGGGGCCTGCCGGCCGACGGCGCTCTCGATCCGGTCGAGTGCGATGTTCTCGATCCCGATGGGTGCCAGCAAGCTCCAGACGGACGGTGACAAGTGGTTCCTGAACGTGTTCCGCTTCGAGGCCGACGCCGGCCTGTACGGGGCCGCCTACCGGGTCGTCCAGCTCGGCACCCTCCCGCTCCTCGCGTTGGACGCTGCGGCGTTCCAGCGATTCCTCCCCCAGGGCGACGGGGAGCGAGGTTTGCACTGGCACCGGGCGAAGCGCCTGGCGATGCTCGTGACCGTGGCGAGCGTCGGGTTGGCCCTGGCGCTGTATGCGGCGCTGCCGCTTCTCGGCTTCCTGTTCACCGACGACTACCAGGACGCGCTCGGGATCGTCCCCTGGCTGCTCCTGCTCATACCGTTGCTGGCGGTGAGCAGCACGCCGCTCAACGGGCTGCTCGGGCTGGGACATGCCGACAAGCGGATGTACGTCTACCTCTCGTCGTCGGCGCTGAGCGTGGCCATCTACTTCCTGCTCATCCCCTCGTACTCGTGGCGAGGTGCGGTCGTCGGGACGTTCGTCAGCGAGACCTACCTGGTGGCGATGGGGTGGGGAGCGCTCTGGTTCTATCAGCGGCGGGCCGACGAGGCGCTCGACGATGCCGACCCCGCGCCGGTCATGACCTCGGTCTGACCACGGGCGGACGTGGTTGCACCGATGACGGCTTCGAACAGGGCCTCGAGCTTCGCCGCTTCGATGTCATTGGAGAACTCCGCCCCGACCTTGGCCCGGCCCGCCTGCCCGAACAGCTGTCGGGAACGGGGATCGTCGAGTAGGGCGAGGAGGGCGTCCGCCAACGACACGGCATCGCCGGGAAGGACGAGGTAGCCGTTGATCCCGTGTTCGACGAGCTCGGCCACGCCTCCGACGTGGGTCGCCACGACCGGGACCCCCGCGGCCAACGCCTCCATGAGGGTGACCGGCACCCCTTCGGCGAAGCTCGGCAACACGAACACGTCGGTGTCAGCGAGTTGGTCGGCCACCTCCGCCTGGGAGCGCGCACCGACGAAGCGGACGTGGTCGGCGACGTCGAGCTCGCAGGCGACCGCTTCGAAGCGATCGCGGTCCGGTCCGTCACCGACGATCGTGAGCTCGACGTCGGGTTGCTCCTTCTTCACCTGTTGCAACGCCTCGAGCAACACCGTCACCCCCTTGAGCTCTGTCAGGCGACCGACGAAGAGCAGCCGTCGACCCCGGCCGACGTGGCGAACCGGCGTGTAGGAGTCGTCGTCGACGCCGCAACGCACCACATGGATCCGATCGTGGTGCTCGAGTGCGGCGTGGACCAGGGTCTGCGCCCGACAGAAGTAGCTGATGCACGCGCAGAACGAGGCACGAGCGAGCTTCGTGTCGAGGCGCCACGCCCTCGGTTCGTAGGACACGCCGGGGCTGTGCAGCGTGAACGAGAACGTGAACCCACCGAGCTCGGCTGCGAGCATCGCCACCGAGCAACTCGAGTCCCCGAAGTGGTTGTGGAGGTGGGGGATGCCTCGCTGGCGGATCTCGTGGGCCAACAGGCCGGCCTCGGCGAAGTACGCGGCCTGGCGGATCGCTCCTCGCAGCCCTGGTCGGCGGGTGGACGAGGCCAGACGAGCCCCGTCGAGGTACCGGCCAGGCGACCGGAGCGCGAGCCCGACGTGGGCCCGCAGGCCGTCGATCGACCGGCGACGATCGAGCAGATAGGTCGTCCGGGCCCGCTCGGTGCGTTGCTCCTCACCGACCATGTGGTCGTCGCCGGGACGCCGCACGGCGAAGCTGTCCACGACCACTCCCCGGCTCCGTAGGGCGGCGATCTCCCGCTGGATCCACACGTCGCTGGCCCGGGGGTACTCGCCGGTGAGGTAGGCGACCCGAGTGGTGGGCGATGAGCGGCGCGTCGGGTCAGTCACGGGAAGTTCCTCCGGGCGCGGTCAGGACTGCGTCGGGGCCTGTGCTGCGCTCGATGGCGGTGTGGAGATCGAAGCTCGGCTTCCACCCGAGCAGCCGCTTCGCCTTGGCGTTGCTGTATCGGAGCGGCTTGAATCGGGCGTGGAGCCGGTCGGGCACGATGATCCCCGGGAACTCGGCCCGCCCGCCGAGGAGCAGGTCGTTGGCCCGGTCGAGCACGGTCGTGGCGGCATCGACGATCGGCCACGGCAGTGTCATCGACGGCGGGGTGTCGACCACTGCAGCGACGGTCGACGCGTAGCTTCGCTGTGTGGGCAGATCGTCGTCGACGATGTTGATCACCTGCCCGCACACCGTCGACGCCTCGCTCGTCAGGGCTTCGGCCGCCGCTACGAGCCCCTCCGCGCAGTTCTCCACGTAGATCAGGGGGAGGGTGGCGCTCGTGCCGATCTTCACGAATCGTGAACCGAGCTGGGTGCCGAGCAGGGCGTGCCAGAGGTTGTCGCGGCCGTAGATCATGCCCGGCCGGACGATCACGACCCGGTGAGCTCCCGGCGCGTGGTGGCCGAAGCGGCGAAAGAGCTTGTCCTGGATGAGCTTGGTCCTGGCGTACTCGTCCCGCCGGCCCGGTGTCTCGTCGACCGGGGAGTCCTCGGTGACGAGCTCGCAGCGCCGGATCGCAAGATAGTCGTACACGGCCAAGGTGCTGACCCCGACCAGGGAGCCGACACCCCGCCTGGCCATCGCCGCAAGGAGGTTCTCGGTGGCGACGACCGTGCCGGTGAACTGGGTGGGGAAGTCGCCCGCCTTCGCAGCGGCCAGGTGGATCACCGCGTCGACACCGTCGACGACGTCGTCGAGCCCCGCCGGCGAGCGGAGATCGGCCCGTACCTGCTCCATCGCCGGATGGCCGGCGTACCGACCGAGTGTGTCGGCGGTCCCCGCCGGTCGGATCAGAGCTCGCACGGTGTGGCCAGCCTCGATCGCGGCGGCGACGGTGTAGCGCCCCACGAAGCCCGACGCCCCGGTGATGGCGAGTCTCACGAACCGACGCCCTCGGTCAGCAGCCTGTCCACGAGCTCGGCTGCCGCCCGCATGTCCGCCGGTGAGACCGGGAGCGGCAGGCCGCCGACCAACGCATCGTAGGTCTCGTCGAGCATCCGGTGGAGGCCGACGTAGGGGCCGAACCGGAGCAGCTTGTCGCGCCCGTTCCGCACGCCGGCGCGGATCTGGTTGCCCCCGTTGACCACCTGGTTGACGATGGGGTCCAGCTTCGCGCCGCCGGGTCGGGGAACGACCAGCCGGAGATGGGGATGGAACAGGTCGGTTTCGGCGAACCCGTCACTGCCTCGCACGATCACCGTGAAGGTGTCGGGCCTGCAGCGGGCGTCGAACCGGAGCCGGGCGTGCACCGGACCGTCGGGGCCATCGCCGATCAGGGTCGCATCGAGGTCGTCGTAGCGGAAGAAGGCCGGTGCGCTGTGCCGGTTCCAGTGGGCGCTGATCTCGTCGAACCGGGTCCCGGGGGCGAGGTGCAGCAGGAGGTACGCGAAGTGGGTGATGAAGTCGTGGATCACGCCCGCAGGCAGGCGGTGGATCGGGCTCGGCAGGTTCGGGTCCCCGAATCGACCCGTGGGATCGGTCACGGGGAGTGAGATCCGGATCTCCACCTCGTGCACGGCTCCCAGCTCGCCGCGATCGATCGCCGAGCGAATCCGAACGATCGGGGGGTTGAACCGGTAGTTGTGGCTCTCGGTGAGCCGCCGGCTCCGCCGTTCCGCGAGCAGCAGCAGCTCGTCGAGCTCGTCGGAGGTCGGCGTGATCGGCTTCTCGCAGATCACGTCGGCGCCGGCCGCGAGGCTCTTGGCGATGATCGCGCGGTGGCTCGACGGTGGCGTGAGCACGTGGACGACATCGGGTCGCTCGGCGGTCAGCAGGAGGTCGACGTCCGTGTAGCTGGCGGCGGCCCCGTAGGCGGACGCACCCTGGCGGGCGGCAGCGGGGGAGAGGTCGCAGACCGCGGCGAGGAGCACCTTGTCGCTCACGTCCCCGATTCTCGTTCGGCCGGTGAGGTAGGCGAGATGCTCGTGGGAGATGCCGCCCATACCGACGACCGCCGTCCTGACGGCGGAGGGGGCCGAGCGGCAGCTCGCCGGCGACGCGATGGCGTGGGGCGGGGCGGAGACCATGGTCGGACACGAAGTGTACGCGAGGTCCCCGATCCGCCCCCGAGTTCGGCTCCGTTGGGTTCATTCGCCCGCCGCGACGGGCAGAGCGACCCGATCCACCTCGTTCGCGTCGGTTCGTGGTTAGGTTGACCGCACCTCGAGCGTTCGTGATCGGTGGGCTGTGGATTCTGCTCTCCCCAACAATGCTCAGGGCTCAAACGACCTCGTTGTCGTCGATCCGCCGCTCGACGAACTCCGCCGCCAGAACCTCTTCGGTCTGGACTTCGTCGACGCCCAGGATCTGGGTCCTGTCCTCGCTGCCATCCTGCGTCACCGGCGGCCCGGAGCCGGATTGGACATCGATGCTGTTGCCTGTCGACGCGATGGCTTGGCGGTCGTCGTGACGCCGAATGTCGACATCCTCGTCTCGCTCGACCGTGGCGCGCCGCCACCCGCCCGCGATCTCTATCACCGAGCCCGTTACGTGCTCCCCGACGGCATGCCGGTCGTGGGCGCGTCGAGGCTGCTCGGTCGCCCGCTGGGGGCGAGGCTCACCGGGAGCGGCCTCTTCGGTGAGCTCTGGCCTCGGCTGGTCGCCGAGCAGCGTCAGGTCGTGCTCCTGTGCTCCAACGAGGGGATCGCCGAGTTCCTGGCGGCGGAGCACCCTGGCGCCGAGTTCGTCGTGCCGCCCTTCTTCCGGCACGACGACTCGTCGCACCGTGAGTTGCTCGCGAAGGAGCTCGTCGCCGCGGTCGAGCGGGTCGACGCCGACTATCTCATGCTCGGAGTCGGCCATCCGAAGGACGCGCTGGTGACGGCGTCGGTTCTCGAGCTGTTCGCCGAGATCCGCCGACCACCGCCGCTGTGCCTCTGTCTGGGCGCCTCGTTCGCGATGTACGTGGGCCAGCAACGCCGCGCCCCCGAGCTCGTCCAGCGGATCGGGCTCGAGTGGTTCTACCGCTTCGTGCAGGAGCCGAGGCGCCTGTTCCGCCGGTACTTCATCGACGACGCAGCGTTCGTCGGGCTGGTCGTTCGTGCGTGGTCCTCGAACCGGCGGGCGGAGCCGTGGTGACCCCGTCAGTGTCGGTGATCATGCCCGTCGGTGGTGTCGACCGGTACCTGCCGCTCCAGCTCGATGCGCTGCAGCGGCAGCGCCATGCCGAGCGGTGGGAGCTGGTGATCTCGCTCAACAGCGGCGAGCCGGGGGAGCGGTCATCGCTCCGGGCGCTGCTCGCGAGTCGACGCTCGCTCCCGGCCCGAGTCGTCGTGGCCGACGAGGCGAGGAGCGCCTCGTACGCCCGCAATGTCGGTGCCACAGCCGCCAGCGCCGACCGGCTCGTGTTCTGTGACGGCGACGACATCGCCGATGGGGACTGGCTGCGCGAGATCGTCGCCGCGCTCGATGGTGCCGAGGCGGTGGGCGGTCACCTCGCCGAGGAGCTGTTGGCCATCCCCGGCCAGTACCGATGGCGGCCACCGGCCACGCCGGGGGCCCTTCCCACCTTTCTCGGGCATCCCTATCTCGTCAGCGCCAACATGGGTCTCCGTCGCGCTGCGTTCGAGCTGGTCGGTGGTTTCGACACCGACCTCGTGCGGGGCGAGGACATCGCCCTCTCCTGGGAGTTGACCGACCGGGGGATCGAGCTCGCCTACGCCCCGAAGGCGATCGTGCACTACCGCCACCGCCAGGGACTCGTCCCCATGATGAAGCAGCACTACCTGTACGGCCGGGGCTTCAGCCAACTCCTGGCCCGGCGCGGCGTCCCCGGTGCTGGGAGCACGACCGGCCTCCGCGCCCTCCGACCGAACGGGCAACCCGTTGCACACAAGGGACTCGTCCACCTCCTCCGCCGCGGCTCGATCGCCACCGGTCGGCTCGTCGGCCTGATCGAGCAGCGGCGGGCCGACCGGCTCCTCACCGGCCCCTAGGAGCACAACATGGAACTGTCGTTCGTCATCTCTGCACTGCGTCGCCGCTTCTGGGTGGTGACCCTCTTCGCCCTCCTCGGCTCGATTCCCGGCCTGCGGGTCGATCCAGCCGCCAGCACCGACTACCGCGCGACGGCGATCCTCCTCGTCCAGCCACCGACCCGCACGAACATCAACGTGTTCTCGTCGGACCCGGACCGCTACGTCGTCAGCCAGCTCAGCGTGCTGGAGAGCGAATCGTTGGCGCAGCGCGTCGCCGATCGCATCACCGTCGAGTTCGCCGAGCCGATCAGTGTCGCCGCGCTCGGCGTGCTCGTCGAGATCGAGCACAAGCCCCAGACCGACATCGTCGAGGTGACGACCACGATCGACGATCCACAGAAGGCGGCCGCGATCTCCCAGGCCTACGTGGAGCTCTACGTGGAGGGGTTGGCCACGACCGACGAGGATGCCGAGCAGCGGGCCGACCTCGAGCAACGCGCGCAGGCGCTGGAGAATCGTCTCGACTCGCTCGACCAGCGATTGCAGGAGGCGATGGCCGGTCATCTCCCGCGCCGCGGCGATCTGACGCCGGACCCGATTCCGCCAGCCGACGCGGTCGACCCGTCGGCGGTGTCGCAGCGTCAGCTCGTGCAGGCCGAGCTCCTCCAGCTCATCGGCCAGCTCAACGATCTCGATCTGCAGTCGCGTCTCCGGGTGAACACCGAGATCATCTCCAACGCGTCGGTCCCATCGCAGCCGGTTCCCCCCGGCGGGAACTTCCTCCTGGCCGGCGGTCTCGTCGGAGGGCTCATGGCGGGGGTCGTCCTGGCGCTGGCGTGGGCCCGGTTCTCGCCGAAGGTCCTCGACGAGGAGACCGCAGGCGAGATCCTCGGGGCGCCGGTCGTGTCGGCCATCCCCCACTACCGCTCACTCGCCCGCAACCCGCTGGCGGCATTCCGCTCGCTGCCTCGATCGGCCGTCCCGATGGTCGATCAGCTCTGTGTGCGGGCCGAGGCCCTGGCCAGGATGGGCGAGCCGCTCGTGGTGGCGGTCACCGGCACGATGCGGAGTGCCGGCGCGACCACGCTCACGCTCGCCATGGCGGAGCGGTTCGCCGTCGGTGGGGCATCGGTGGTGGTCGTCGACGCCGATGTGCGGGACCCCCGCGTCACCGCAGTGTTCAACGCCGCAGGCGACGGTGGCGTACCGACGGTGATCGCCACCGACGGGGCGCTGGTCGACCTCCGGGGTCGATCCGTGTTCACCAGGACGGCGGATCCGGCGGTGCGCGTCCTCGGTCTCGGTCCGAGCCGCGGGGCGGCGGCCCTCCGCCGCGACACCGTTCCGACCGTTCTGCAGGCCGCCAAGCGAGAGGCCGAGATCGTCGTCGTCGACGGCGGACCGGTCCTCGATCTCGCCTCGACCCTCCAGATCGCCGCTGTGGCCGACGCCGTGGTGCTCGCCGTGCCGCTCGCCAGACAGCGGGTCGACCCGCTTGCCGACTTGGCCCGCCAGCTCGAAGGGGTCCAGCCGAACCTGCTCCCGATCGTCACCTCGCCCTCGCGGCGCCCAGCCCGGGGCAACGTTGTTCGCGCCGATGGGGCGATCGCCGATGTCGACGACGCCCGGGTCGTACCGGCCGACTCCCGTGAGGACGAGGGCGGCGGCGCGCAGACGAAGGCGATCGCGTCATCGGCGAGAGGCGGAGCCGCCGGTCGAGCTGGCGAAGGCGTGGACACGATCCGGCCGATCGCCGAAACGTCGGGTCGTCGGTAGGGTTTCGTTCCATGACCATGCCCGACCCATCCGAGGTGCCTGTCGTCGTCCTGTGCGGTGGGCAGGGGACCCGAATCCGCGAGGCGTCCGAGAAGCTGCCGAAACCGCTGATCAACATCGGTTCGCAACCGATCCTCTGGCACATCATGAAGATGTACGGGAGCTTCGGGTTCCGCCGGTTCGTCCTGTGCCTCGGTTACAAGGCCTGGAACATCAAGGAGTACTTCCTGCAGTACGAGAACATGATGTCGGACCTCACGCTCGAGCTCGGCAAGGCTCCCCGCTACCGGCAACGGGCGTCGCTCGACGACTGGGAGGTGTCGCTCATCGAGACCGGCATGGACACCGGTACCGGCGGGCGCCTCGCTGAGGTCAAGCCCCTCCTCGACAACGACTATTTCATGGTCACCTACGGCGACGGGGTCGGCAACGTGGACCTCGGCCGGGAGCTGGCGACACTCGCCGAGTCGGACCTGGTCGGCCTGGTCACCGGCGTCCACCCCACATCCCGGTACGGGGAGCTCGGGGTGGTCGACGATCGCGTGATCAACTTCGCCGAGAAACCGCCGTCGGAGGCATGGGTGTCCGGCGGCTTCTTCGCCTTCCGGCGCAGCTTCCTCGACTACGTGCCCGACGACGACCCGGCACACCTGCTCGAGCGGGAGCCGCTGCAAGCGGTCAGCAGGGAGAAGCAGTTGGGCCTGTTCCCCCACACCGGGTTCTGGATGGGGATGGACACCTTCCGGGAGTACACCGCTCTCAACGAGATGTGGGCTGCCGGAGAGGCGCCCTGGAAGATGTGGTGACCTCACCCTCGGTCTGAGGCGCTGACGCCATCCGGTCGCGGATGTCGACCACGATGTCCTCGGTCGCAGCGAAACCGCTGGGCGAGCGCCGCTCCTGCTGCTCATCGCTGTTGGCGACGCCGTCGGTGGCCGCCACCGACCGGAAACGCCGAAGGGGCAGGAGGGCAAGGCTCACGAGAACCTGCTCCGCCGTGGCCAGCAGGATCCGGAGATCGAGCGAGATCGTCCAGTTCTCGACGTAGTGGAGGTCGAGCCGGCGGTACGCATTGAACGACGCGTTGGAGCGGGCCTCCACCTGCCAGAGGCCGGTGATGCCGGGCCGAACCTCGAACCGGTCGCGCAGCTCCTCGTCGAAGGCCGCCTCCTCCTCGGGCAGGGCCGGGCGGGGACCGACGAGGCTCATGTCACCCTTGAGCACGTTGATGAGCTGCGGGAGCTCGTCGATCGATGTCTCCCGGATGACTCGGCCGACCCGGGTGATGCGAGGATCGTTCGACAGCTTGAACAGCGGACCGGTCCGTTCGTTGTCGTCGGCGAGCTCCTGCTTCTGCGCGTCGGCGTCGGTCACCATCGACCGGAACTTGTGCATCCGGAAGAACTGACCCCGTCGGCCCGCCCGTGGGCTGGAGTAGGTCACCGGTCCGCGATCCTCCAACCAGATCAGCCCTGCCGTCGCCAGCATGATCGGTGAGGCTACGAGCAGGACTATCGACGCGCCGGCGACGTCGATCCACCGCTTCACCCAGCGGTGCGACCGCCGAATCCCGTTCCGCTCCATCAGGATCAGCGGTTCGTGTGACAACGACCGAACGCCGAAGCGCCCTTCCCCCATGCGGCTGACCCCCGTGGTGAGGTGCACGTCGTAACCGGAACGGAACAGCTCCCGGGTGATCTCCCGGAACTGCTCACCTCGGAAGCCGTTCGCAGTGACGATCGCGCTCGTCACGCCGTGGGAGCGCATCAGCTCGATCAAGCGACCTGTCGGACCGATCCAGCGATCGACGAGACCCGAGCGCTCAGCGACGGCCAGGTTGCCGACGACGCCGGCCAGGCGGAACTTCGCCTCCGGGTGGTCGACGATCAGCTCCGCCAGTTCCCGGGCCTCGTCGCCGGTGCCGACGATGACGACCCGCTCGGGGGCGACACCCCCGGCCAGCTCCTGCGACAACGCCCGGACCAGGCCCCGACCGAGCATTCGGCCACCGAAGACGAGCGCAGCGCCGAGGATGATCTCGGTGGCCCCGATGTGCCAGTCGGTGAACGCGGCGAAGATCGCGAGAGCGGACGCCCCGGTGCCCACCGCGACGAACACCCGTGAGATCTCGTCGGTGCGCGGCAGGGCCGGTTGGCCGGCGTAGAGGCCTCGGCGGTGTGTCACCGCGATCGTGGCGATCGTGGCGACCGCGGTCATCACCAGCGAGCGGGCATCGGAGCGCCGGAGCTGGTCGGTGATGTTCGTGGCGACGAGAATCACCGCCCACAGACCGAAGACGATCGCGACGTCGACCAGCAACTGCCCGTGGTGACGAAACGAGACCCGCGTTCGGGCAAACGATCTGATCATGCGGTTGCGCTCGTTCCTTGGCCCCGACGAGTAGTCCTTTCTACCAGATGCCGCTGCTGAAACCGGTTGGGCCCCGTGGGGTGAGGCGATCTACCCACATCGCCCTCGTCCATGCTCGTGATGAGGGCGAACTCGGCGTCCCCGTTCACGTCGTTCACGGGCTCGTGCTCACAGGGTCGCCGACTCCGGCGAGCCGTGGGCCTGGCGGAGATCGACGATGCCCTCGGGCTTCCGGCTGCGGCGTCCCCGGCTCGACTCGTCGCTCGGCTCGTACCGCTCGTAGGAGCCGTATCGATCGGTCTCGCTGGTACCGGTCAGACAGACGCCGATGACGTTCGCTCCCACCTGATGGAGATGTTCCAGCGTGCTGGCGAGCCGGTCCTTCGTCGTCGAACCGGCCTTGGCCACCACCAGGACCGCGTCGACCCGGCGACTGATCGAGAGCGCATCCGAGACCGGTAGGACGGGAGGAGCGTCGAGCACGACCAGATCCGCCTCGGATTCGATCGTCTTGATCAGATCGGCGAAGGCGGGGGAGGCCACGAAATCACCGGGGCTCGGGGGTTGTGTCCCGGTCGGGATCACGATCAGGTTTCGACTGCCGTGCTCGTCGACCCGGAGCGCCACCTGGTTCAGCGGTGTGCCGTGGAGCAGGTTGTCGGCCAGACCCGGTGACTGCGAACAGTTGAACACCTCGTGGATTCGAGGCCGACGGAAGTCGACGTCGACGAGGGCGACCCGTTGGTCGACGGCGCTGAGCGCCCACGACAGGTTGGTCGCCAGCGTCGACTTGCCCTCGGCCTGGTTGGGACTGGTGACGAGGATCGAGTTGATCGGCTGGGCGAGCTGCGAGAACTCGATCGCGGTGCGGATCTTCTGGTACGCCTCGGCCACGGGCGTGCCGGTGTAGCGCATCGTCGCCAGCGGGAGCTCGGCCTCCGGCAGGTGTCGCCCGGGTCCCGGGATGCCACCGATGACCGGCACGCCGAGGCTTGCGAGATCCTCGGATGTCTTGATCGTGCGGTCCAGGTTCTCGGCGAGGAGCGCCGCAGCCGCCCCGATGATGAGCCCCACGATCACCGCAAGGGTGAGGTTCCGGGCCAACGAGGCGTTGTCCGGCTGTTGCGGTGGCGCCGCGACCTGGACGATCTGGGCGGTTCCGGTTGCCGCCAGGCGGCTCGTCAGCTCGAGGTTCGTGATGTTCTGGGCGACGGCCTGGGCCCGGGCGTCGAGCAGGTCGAGCTCGGGGTCGAGGTCGGCCTGGAGCCGGCTGACCTGCACCTCCAGTGCGGCACGGTTCTCTTCCGTCGGCGCCCGGGCGAGCCGATCCTCCAGGTCGTCCAGCGGGGCGCGGAGCTCCTGGCGCTCGATCCGGAGCGCCGCGAGGTCCGCCTCGAAGCCCTCAACTGCGTCATCGATGCTGCGGCTCGCCTCACGGCGCTTGGTCTCGACATAGACCTGGGCCCAGGTGTTGGCGCCTGCTGCCGCATCGTCGGCGGTGCCGGCGGTCGCCGTGAACCGGATCGCGTCCGACGTCTCGTGGGCGGTGATCTCGACATCGGGCTCGTCGCCGAGCTGCTCGATCACCTCCTGTCGGACCACGTCGCTCAGGGCGAGGTCGACCTCGTTCGACAACTCCCGCGTCGCCGCCAGATTGCTGGTGTAGAGCCCGCCCTGGATGGCCTCCTGGGCTGCCGAGTTGCCGAGACTCACCTGGGCGGTGGCCGAGTAGCGATCGTCCGAGCGCAGGCTGACGAGGACGGCGAGCGCAACGATCGTGACCAGGGCGACCGCCACGAGAAGCCATCGCCTCCGAAGGATGTGCAGGTAGTCGGTGAGCTCGAGCTCGTCGTCGTGGCGAACGTCGAGGGTCATGGCGTGCGGGTGCCGGCACCGGCTCGCACGTTGGCGGCGCGCACGTGGACGGACAGGGGGGGAGCAGCGGGGAACATTACTCTCCGGATTGCGGCGGGATGGCGGGGACCGACCGCGGATCGACGGGCACGTGGACGACCCAGGGCTGGCCGGGTGCAACTCTAGGCGGCCCTGTCCGTGTTCCGTGCGGGCTCTTTCACTCAGCCGGCCCGGGGCAGGCGACGCGACACGGCAGACTGTCGCGATGACTCGCCAGGAACGGCCCGTTCGACGCTTTCGCCACCGAACCGGCCTCCGCCTGGCGGTCTCGGTGGCGATAGCGGCCGTCGCCGCAATCGTGACCTGGCTCGCGACCACTCCCGCCGGTGCCTCGGCTGAGCTCGACATGCGGGTGCTCGACGGTGAGGTGCGGTGGCCGTATCTGGAATCGTTCATCAAGGCGCAGGGCGGCTACCTGGAGGTGGTGACACTCGAGGAGATCACCAGCGTGACCGGGGTGGAGCTCGACGAGACGACCGCGATCACGGCAACGCTTCCGACCGGAGGTGCCAGCTTCACCCTGCAGGCGACGGCGCCCTCGGAGGACGAAGCGGTGGAAGCGGTGAAGGCCGCCGGGGATTGGCTCATCGAGCGGAACCTCGAAGCTCGCACGTTCGATCTCCGGGCCAAGGCGGACACGCTGGAGGCCTACCAGGCCGATCTCGAAGCCGGCATCGGCGAGATGGAGGCGGCCCTCGAGGCCGCCAGCGCGGAATCCGCCACGGCCGTACGAGTGGAGGAGGAGCTTCGACAGGCCGTGCAGATCTCGGCCGAGACCTCGGCCGAGATCGTCGATCTACGCACCGAGGAGCGCCACATGATCAGCCCGATCGTCCCGGTCGGTCGCGCCCGTGCCCTCGAGGAGATCCAGCGACAGGGGGCGACTGCTGCCGCGACCGGATCGGGAGCTCTGCTGCTCGCGCTCGCAAGCACCGGGCGCCTTCGACGCCGATGACGGCCCGGGTCGGACTCCTGACCCTTCTCATCGCGGCACCGTGCGCGGTGGCTGCCATCGACCTCGGCGAGCTCGGACTCGGCGAGCGCCAGGTGACCGCGCTGAGCCCCATCACCTGGGCGGTGGCAGTCGTTCCGCTGGCGGTCGTCGTCGACTGGTCGAGCGTGTGGAGAGCCCTGAACCGGACCGCATCGCTGGGGATGCTGCTCGGACTCGGCGCCTGGGCCACCATCCTCGTGCCGTTCGCGCCGAGCCCGGCTCGCTCGCTGGCTGCGACCGCGGCCTTCGCCGTGACGGCCGGTGGCGTGGTCGACCTCGCGGGCAGAAGCCGTGATCCGAGCGAGTTCGAGGCCCGGTTCGCCCAGGTCGTCCTGCAGACCTGGGTCGTCTTCATCGGGCTCTCGGCCGTGGCGTGGAGCATCGGCGGCGCCGATGTGATCCGCGAGTCCCGGCTGGCTCTCGCCGCGCCCGAAGCCAACCACCTCGCCCGCTTCGGCGCTTTGGCCGCAGTGGCGGGGCTCCATGTCGCGCTCACCCGGAGGGAGGGTTCGATCCGGGGCGCGGCGATCGTGCTCGCATCCTCGGGACTCGCCGGCGTGCTGGCTTCCGACTCCCGAACGGCCACCGTTGCGGTCTTCCTCGGTGGTGTCGTGCTCCTGGCCAGGTCGGGCCACTCCCGAACGGCGCTCGCTGCGATCGGCACCGCCTCGTTCGCCGTGGGCGCGCTGCTGGCGACGGGCCTGCTCGGCTCGCTGGCCGACGGTCTGCGGCGAACGGCGGACGACCCACTGGCGAACATCCTGGCTGCGAACGGACGGTCGGAGATCTGGACGCCGATCCTCGAGGTCGTCCGCGAGCGCCACTACCTCGGTTCCGGCGTGGGTTCGGACCGGCAACTGATGCTCGAGCTGTTCGGGACCGGTCGGGTCTTCTGGCCGGCGGAACACACCCACAGCCTCATCCTGCACCTGCTGCTGGTGGTCGGGCTGCCGGGCGTGGTGCTGGTCGCGGGGTCCCTCGGGAGCGCCGCCCCACACCTCCTCCGGTCGACGCGCCTGGGGGTGACGCTGGTGGTGGTCGTCCTGGTCGATGGCCTGTCCGAGGCGACGGTGTCGGCCCCGGAGGTCGCCTGGGCGGCTCTCGTGGCCGGCCTGGCGAGCACCCTGGTGGCTCCTGGCCCGCTCGCACCCGGTCCTGGGCAGTTAGCCTGTGCCGAGTGTTCCCGCCAAAGAGACGTTGCCCATGAGGTTCGAATTCGACGCGTCGTCAGCCGCCGAGCTCGGCTACCACCCCAGCGCCTGTCGAAGCGGCCATCGAAGCACTGGCCGCAACCGCTCGTGAACGATGCCTAGCACCGCGATCAGACCTGGATCGGCGTCGGTCGAGACGCGTCGCGAAGTACCGGTTTCGCGACTGGAGCTGTGGCTCTTCGGCATCACGCTCTTCATCTTCTCGGTCGGCCTGCCGACGAGGTGGGGGTATGACTCTGGCGGGTCGAATCCTCTCCTCACGGCGGCGCAGTTGCTGTTTCCCGCGCTCTGCCTCCTGCCGACGATCGGGGCTCTCAGATCGTGGCGGAGCGTCGTCATCCTCGCCTTCCCGGCCGTGCTCTACTCGGCTCTGGCCCTGGCTTCGACGCTCTGGTCCAGCGTGCCGATCGAGACGACCACCTCGGGCCTCCGACTGTTGGCCGCCACCGCGCTGGCGGCGAATCTCGCATTGCGGCTGCCGCCGGATCGTCTCCTCCGACTGCTCTTTCTCGTCGGTCTCGCGACCCTGGCCGTCAACCTGCTCTTCGTCGTGGTCCTTCCCTCGCTCGGTACGTCGCCGGCCGGCTTCAACGGCGTCTTCAACAACAAGAACCCGCTCGGCCGGCACGCGGTCGTCCACATCGTCGTCGCGCTGTTCGCGTGGCGGAGTCGGGTTGCCAACGTCGCCGTCGCCGCGCTGTCGATACTCGCCGCTGCGTTCCTCCTCGTCGGGTCCCAGTCGATGACGTCGGTCGTGGCACTCGGTGGAACCCTCGCCTCCGTGGCGATCTTCGCCTCGTTCCGCGCTCGGCGCACGCTGCCCGGCGTTGTCATGGCCACCACGATCGCCCTCGGCACGTTCTCCCTGGGCTACGCCACCGCCAACCTCGGGCTGATCACGGAGTTTCTCGGCAAGGACATCACGCTCACCGGCCGGACCGACATCTGGACGAACGTCCTGCCGGTCGGCCTCGACCGACCCCTGCTCGGCTGGGGTCTTGACGCCGTCTTCGTCGGCTACTTCGGGCCGCTGCACGAGGCGTACATCGCTGCGGGTTGGGAGGCCTCGCACGCCCACAACGCCCTGATCCAGTCGTTCATGGAGCTCGGGTTCGTCGGCTTGGCCGTCTATCTCTGGATCTACTGGGTCGCCTTCGTGCGGGGAATCGCCGTCGCGAGGAGCTCCACCGGTGCCCTGGGCCTCCTCCCGCTGGGTTTCGTGACCTACACGGTCCTGATCTCGATCACCGAGATCGGGCCACAGTCATCCAGCTATGTCTGGCTCGTCCTCGTCTATCTCCTGACGACGTCCGGAGTCACCGCTGACCGTGTGGCTGCGAAGGTGCCAGTCGGCGGCTCGAGAGGTCCGTCTCCCGTCCCGGTGTGATGAAACTGCGGTCCTGGTCTTCGGCGGCGATGGTGGTGGCGGTGGTTGGGGTGACCCTCGTCGTCACGCTGTGGCCGCGTGCCGCCGAGCAGGAGGTCGGTACGGCCGAGCGGTCTGACGGATCGGCTGACTCCACCACCGAGCCGGGCGGTGACCCCCGCACCGAGACCGGTGCGGGGCCGGTGCCGAGCGTGGTCGGCCCGCTCGGCACGGCGGACTCCACAGCGCGCCAGACCCTGAGCGGTACGGTCAGGGAGGTCGGGTCGGTCGGGGAATGGGAGCAGGCCGTGGCCAGCGCTCAGCCCGGTGACGAGCTGCGGCTCGTCGCCGACATCGACGCGGTTCTCGCCTATCGCGGCGATCGCGGCGCTCCGAGCGGAACGCCCGCCAACCCGATCGTGATAACCGCTGCGCCCGGGGTCTGGATCGACCCGGGCGATCGTGACAATGGGAAGCCGGCTCTCGACGTTCGGTCGGCGAGGCACGTCTGGGTCGATGGCGTGCGGGTGCGAGGGTCGCAGTTCGGGATCCGGTTCCTCGGCGCTGGTGGCTCGAGCGACGCGCCGGCGAGACTGCAGAACTCGGTCGTCACCGACATCGGCGATGCGTGCGTCCACCTCGGCGCCGACACCGGCGACTGGCAGGTCAGCAGCTACGTGATCGTCGAGTCGAACGACATCTCCCGTTGCGGCGCGGTGAGCCCCCGCTTCGGCGAAGGGGTGTACGTCGGCTACGGGAAGGAGCAGTGGGTCGACGAGACGCACGACATCACGGTTCGGAACAACGAGATCTACGACCTCGGCTCCGAGGCTGTGGACATCAAGACGGGGTCCCGGAACGTGATCGTCGAGGACAACTTCATCCACGACGTCGGCGGGATCCGGGGCGGCGTCATCACCGCCCACTACGGCATCGATCCCAACCCTTCGCCGGACGAGCTCGACCTCGTCGTCATCAGACGGAACCGGATCTGGAACGTGAACCTGGACGATCGGCCGGAGTCGAACGACTGGGCGATCTGGGTCGGTCACGGAGGCGTTCAGGTGACCGAGAACCGGATCTGGAATCTTCGAGGCGTCTCGGGCGCACGGGCCATCCGGGTTCGGGCCGAGGCCGATTTCGGGCCCCACCCGATCACGATCAGTGACAACCTCTTCTGGTCGACGGTGGGTTGGGAGGCGACCGGGAGTCCTTCGGGCTCCCACCTCGTCGACGCCAGCGGGAACACCGGACCGGCGGGAAGCGGCGGGATCGAGGAGACCTTCGAGCCCGGGGTCGCGGTCGAGGGCGAAGCCAGGTCGTCGGCCGGAGGGGTGCCAGGATCGCTCTTCGACCCGGTGTTCGGTTCGTCGACCGGCCCGACCGAACCCCCGGCTTCACCTCCGGACGAGGAGCCGGCGTCGACGGGGTCGGGTACCGACCCGGTTGCGGACGCGCCGTCGGGTCAGGCCGAGCCGCCGTCGACCGAACCGTCAGCGGCTGCGCCGCCTTCGCCTCCGGCGGAGGAGCCGGCGTCGACGGGGTCGGGTGCCGACCCCGTTGCGGATGCACCGTCGGGTGCTGCCGAGCCGCCGTCGACGGGGTCGGGTGCCGAGCCGGTCTCGGATGCACCGTCGGGTCTCGCAGAGCCGTCGTCCCCACCTCCGGCGGGGGCGGTGCCGTCGCCAGCGCCCGATGCCGGTCCGGTCATCGGTTCACCGCCGGGTCCCGAGGCGCAGCCGTCGACGGGGTCGAACTCCGATCCGGTCCCGGATGGCCGGTCGGGTCCGGGTGCGGTGCCGTCGACCGGGTCGGGCTCCGAGCAGGGGAGCGGTTCGCCGTCCGGTCTACGTGGGGCAGCCTCCTCCCTGCCGGGGGGCACCACACCTGCCCCGCCGGTTGCACGACCCGAATCGACCTCGGTGAATCCGATCGGTGGTGGAGGCGCTGATCAGGCGGCGGTGAGCGTGCCGACGTCCTCGCCGACAGGGGCGGGAACGAATCCTCCTGGTGAAGTCAGCCCGCCCCGGCCGGCCGCTGGTGCGGTGACTCCGGACGGTAGCCTTGCGGAGGACCGTGCGCTGAGCGTGCTGGACTACCCGGAAGTACCCAAGCAGTCGCTCAGCGTGGCGTTCATCACCCTCACGATCATCGTCGCCGCCTGCCTTGCTGTTGTCGCCCGAGCGACCACGGCACCGCTGCGAGACCGGCGCTAACTTCCAGCCCTTGCCAGTGGACACGACCAATAGCTCAGACCTACTCACCATCGGCGTGATCACGTACAAGCGCCCGAACGAACTCGACCGTCTCCTGCGCTCGCTGGACGAGCATCAGCGTCCGTTCCGCGAGATCCTCGTGGTCGACAATGACCCGGCCGGGTCAGCCAAGCCGGTTGCGGCCACCCGGGACGCCGTGCGCTACGTCCACGAGCCTCGCCGAGGCAAGAGCTACGCCCGCAACCGGCTGCTCGACGAGTGCTCGACGAGCTACCTCGCGTCGATCGACGACGACGAGATCCCCGAAGCCGGGTGGGCCAGCCACCTCCTCCAGACGATCACGAGCACCGGTGCAGCGATGGTTGCCGGCCCCGTGGTGACGAGCTTCGGGGTCGAGCCCGAGGAGTGGGTGCGGCGAGCGGGCATCTTCGATCGTCCGCGGCACGACCAGCTCGAATCGCTCCCGAGCATCCGGGGTGGCAACGTGATCTTCGAGGTGGACGCCGTCCGGGCCAGCGGGGCCCGCTACGACGCTCGCTTCAACCGAGGTGGTCAGGACATCCAGTTCTCCCTGGCGCTTCGCCTCGCAGGCAACGAGATCCTCTGGGACGACCGCGCCGTGGTCGTCGAGCACGTCGGCACCGAGCGGATCACCCGCTCGTGGGTGAAGGCGCGCTGGCGAGCGGCGGTCAGGAACCACTGGCGGGCACGCATGGTCACCGGCGAGTCGACCGCGGTCAAGGTCGCCACCCGCGTGCCCTACAAGCTGGGCCGTGCGCTGTGGTCGGTGGCCCGCCTCGACCTCGTCGGTGCGCAGCGTGAGCTGCATCAGGGTCTCGGCGTCGTGCAGGCGCTCGCTCGACGGCGCATCGATGCTGCCCGGCGGGCCCGCACCGTACGGTTCGCCGCGAACTGGCTTCCGCAGTACCGGACCGCGTTCCACGAGGGCCTGCACGACACCCTCGCAGCCCGCGACATCAACTACGAGTTGTCGGTGAGTCGAGCCGAGGCCCGATTCCGGGGCCGGCGGGACCAGTCGGTTCTCGACTGGGCCCAGCAGCGGAAACGACGGTACCTCCGGCTGGGAGGGGCCGAGGCGGTCTTCGATCCGCTCGTCTCTCGGCGGAAGGTCGATCTTCTCGTCGTCGAGTTGCAGGCGAAGATTCTCACCGCTCCGCTCCAACTGCTGGCCGCACGCCTCCGTCTGGGCCCGCCGGTCGTGTTCTTCGGCCAGGGCTCCGTCGATCGGACACCGTCGTCCGCCGCCGCCCGCTGGTACAAGCGGACGATCGCGTCCGCCGGGCGCGGCTGGCTGGTCTACACCGAACGGGGGGCGGAGGACCTCGTCGGCTACGGCGTAGACCGGAGCACGATCGCAGTGATCCGCAACACGACCGACGTCACCGAACTGGCCATGTCCTACGACCGTCGTGCTGCGCTGGCCGCCGCCGCCGAAGAGCGGCTGAGTCTGGGCGACGGTCCGCTGTTGCTCCACATCGGTGGTCTCGAGAGCTCGAAGCGTCTCGACCTCGTGTGCGAGGTCTACGATCGGGCGCTGCGGGCACAGCCCGACCTGCAGCTCGTCATCGCCGGTGCCGGTCCCGAGGCCAGCACCTGCGAGGCCTGGGCCGCCGACCGACCCGGTGCCCACTACCTACCGCCGCAGTTCGGCGAGGAGAAGTCGGCGCTGTTCCATCGGGCCGACCTGCTGCTGCATCCAGGGAAGATCGGACTGGTCGTGATCGACTCGTTCGCCGCCGGCCTGCCGATCGTGGGTGCTCGCGGTCAGATGCAGGCCCCCGAGTTCGACTACCTCGGGGAGGACACCGCCTTCATCGCCGCCGAGCCGGACGCCACCGATCTGACCGATCTCGTGTTGAAGGCTTGTGGCGACCGATCACTCCGCAACGAGAAGGCTGCTGCGGCGAGGCGTTCGTACGCCGACTACCCGATGGACGAGATGGTCCGTCGGGCTGCGAACGGGCTCGAAGGGTTGCTCGACTGGTGAGGTCGCGGGCGGGGCGCCACCCGAACGGGAGCGCGAATCCCGACAGGTCGTCGAGGCGGGGCCTGCTCGTCAACTCCCTCGGCGCCCTCGTATCGAAGACCGGACTGACCGCGATCAGCCTCCTGTCGATAATCGTCCTGACCCGGCAGCTACCCAAGGTCGAGTACGGGATCTATGCATCCTCGATCGCACTGATCTACCTCGTGGCGCCGATCCTCGAGGTCGGGGTCAACCACCTCGTCGCCCGCGCGGTGGCGACCAGGACGGATGCAGAGGCGATGTGGCAGACGAGCATCGCCGTGCACCTCCTCGCGGCCGGGCTCGGCGGCATTGCCCTCGCAGCGGTGCAGCCGGTCCTGCTCCCCGAATCGAGCCTCGCCATCGTCTTCCTGCTCGCCGGCTCGGAGCTCCTCGGTCCGGGGTTGAACGCCGGGGCCGTCCTGGCGAGTGAGGCCGCCGGGAAGGCATTCGTCGGGGCGAGGATCCGCTGGATCGCGGTCGCCATCAAGGCCACCGCGCTCGGCGTGTTCTGGCTCCTACCAGGGCCGACGCTCGTGCTGTGGTGCGCGCTCCAGGTCGGATCGTCTGCGCTCGCCTTCGTCATCACCGTGCGGTCACTCGACAAGGCACTCGACCTTCCGCTCGGGTTCCGACTCCCGACGTGGCGGGAGGTGCGCTCGGGTCTGGCCTTCACCTCCAACCAGGTCTCCGCGACGGCGTTGAAGGACCTCGACAAGGTGATGCTGGGCTCGTTCAACCTGTCGGCACAGAACGCGGACTACACGGCTGGACATCGGTTCGTGGCCCTCGGCCTCCTGCCCCTCCAGGCCGCGATGTCCGGCTCCTACGGTGAGTTCTTCCGCCGGGGCGCCGATGGGCGGAACGGCCTGAGCAGGTTGACCGTCCGGCTGAGCCTGGCGGCGCTTCCTCCGATGATCGTCGTGGCGGCGGTGATGTACGTGGCGGCGCCCGGTATCCCGTGGCTCCTCGGAGCGGAGTACCAGGACAGCGTCGTCGTCGTCCGCTACCTCGCGTTCCTGCCGGCGCTCAAGGCGCTGCAGGGTTTCGTCGGCAACGCGTTGACGGCCCGGGGCGACCACGGCTGGCGCCTGGCCAACATGGTGCTCGCCGTGTCGTTCAATGCCGCGCTCAACCTCGCGCTGATCCCCCGCCATGGCTGGCGGGGGGCTGCGGTGTCGACGCTGGTCGCCGAGGTGCTCCTCACGCTCGGTCTGTGGGCCGCACTGCTCCGCAGGGGGGCAGGTGATCCACCCGAGGACGACGACCAGGGACTCGACCTCAGAGCTCGGAAGACCAGAGAGGCCGGGGCCGGTTCGGTCGACCGGACCACGCCCTCCGGATCTTCCCGAACCGGCTGAAGGACGGACGAGGGTCCAGCTCCTCGATCAGGTCGTACTTGCCGATCTGATCGGCTGGCACCGTGCCGCACCGCACCATGTCGATCAGCTCCGGCGCCGTATCGACGAAGCGGGCCGACTTGTAGATCGGGTGCAGGGTCCAGAGCCCGCTCGGCCCGCCGACGTCGAGGCGGTGGAGTCGGCGCTCCGACATCCGCCGGCTGATCAGGACCTCCAGATGATCGACCCGAGGGAGGCCTGCGAGCGTGGCGACGGCCGTCTCGTACCGATCGAGGGGGCCGGCGAGCGGGAGCGGAGCCACGGAGTCGGCGAACCGGTCGACGTGCAGGAGATGGCAACGGCCCCGGAACGTCGGGAGCCGATGGACCGGGCCCGCGTCAGGGAAGGCCTCGGAGACGTCGATCCCGCCGGCCGCATAGGGCCCCGGATCGGGTGGGCCCGCGAGTGGCGCGACCATGAGCGGGGGATCGGCCGAGTCGAAGAGCGGGAGCGCGACGTCTGCCCAGCCGGTGGCCGAGCCGCCGAAGAGCAGGTCGGACGGGCTGTGGAAGATGAACTCGCTGCGAGCGGCCGTGTACGACTCGAGATAGGCATGAATCGGGGCGCCCTTGAAGTCGAACAGGGGGTAGGGCTCACCGCCGAAGAATCGCCGGCTGATCTCGGCGATCGTCTCGCTGCTGTAGGACACCTCGTGGACACGGCACGTCGGGTGTCGGCGCCCCGTGGTGCTGAGGATCTCGTCGAGCGCCGCCGTCGCGACCGCAGACGGTGGCCTGTTCACGACCAGCATGACCTCGTCGCACATCTCGCCCAGCACGTCGACCTGGTGCGGAAGGGTGTGCCCAGCAAAGGCGATGTCCCTGTCCGAGACGAGGATCTGCAAGGTGATCGACTTGGCAGTGCTCATGCCTGCTCAGCGTGCGCCCGTGCGGTAGTAGGCGTACTTGTCGCGCCGGAACAGCCCGCCGCGATCGAACTTCTGGCGGTTCATGACCGCGCCGATGAGATTCGATCCGCTCCGCTCCAGATCGGCACGTACCTGGAGGAGGTCAGCGGTCTCGGTCCGCTCGGTGTCCACGACGACGATGACACCGTCGACGTAGCGGGCAGCCGACACGGCGTCGGCGGTGCTGAGCACGGGCGGGGTATCGACGACCACGTACTCGACATCCTCGCGTTCGAGCTCCTTCACCATCTGCTCGAACCGGTCCGAGTTGAGCAGCTCGCCGGGGTTGCTCGGGGGTGCTCCGGACCGGATCAGCCACAGGTTGTCGATTCCGGGCACCTTCTCGGCGTTCAGCTCCGCCGCGGCGGCGAGGTACTCGGACAGCCCCGGCCGGGGACCCTCCATGCCGAAGAGCTTCTCGAGGGTCGGTCGCCGCAGGTCGGCCGACACGAGCACACACCGGGAGCCGTTCTGGGCCAGTGCGATCGCCAGGTTCGACGCCGTCAGGCTCTTGCCCTCCGAAGGGGACGAGCTGGTGACGATCACCGAGCTGACCCCCGAGGAGGAGTTGAGGAACTGGATCGAGCTCCGCAGTCGGCGGAACGCCTCCCGAGCCGCCGCGATCCTCGCCGCGCCGCCCGTCGACAGCATGATCAGGCTGCTGGGCCCGGAGCGATGACCGAGCCCGAGCGTGGGGACCGCCCCCATGACGGTTGTCCCGAGCGCCAACGCCACGTCCTCGGAGTCCCTGGCCGTCGTATCGAGCCGCTCGAGCAGGAAGGCCGTCACGAACCCGAGCAGGAGGCCGAGGAAGGGGCCGGCAGCCAGGACGAGGTTGCCGGGGATCCCGACGGGGCTCGTCGGGGTGGTCGCAGAGCGGATCACCTCCGCCGCCGGGGTCCGGGTGACCAGATCCGTCTGCGCACCACGCTTACCGGTGTCGAGGTTGCGGATGTTGGTGTTGATCAGGCTGGTCTCGGCCCGAACAGCGGCGATCTCGGTGTCGATGACGGAGAGCGCGTCCTGGCGGGCGACGGGATCGGGCGTGGTGCTGGCGACCGTTGCCCGCTCGGTCTGCAGGTCACCGAGGCGGACCTCGAGTCCGGCGACCTCCGTGCTGTACTCGGCGATCTGCTGGTCGGCCGTGGTGATGATCGCCTCGTAGTGGCCGATCGCCTGCGCTTCGCGGTGATTCGTGTAGTTGGTGGCGAACGCGTTGGCGGCTGTCGCCGCCGCGACCGGATCCACCGACGTGTACGACACCTGCAGCACGTCGGAGTCTGGCCGGAACTCGACCTCGAGACTCTCGAGCAGGTCGTCGGGCGTCGTGGCCAGGCCCAGATCGTCGATGACCGCGGTCGCGGTGCCGTTCGACGAGATGATCGCCCGCTCGCGCTCGAGGTTCGGAGGCACGAGCCGGCCGTCGATCGAGCCGATCGGGGTGGGGCTGACCGCCACGCTGCTCGTGGCCTGGTAGCTCGGGGTCTGCGCCTCCTGGAACAGGAAGGCGAGCGCGAGCCCGAGCAGCGTGAGTGCGATCACGACCCACTTGTGCCGTTTGACTGCCCGAAGGTAGTCCTCGAGGCGGGCGGCCTCGGGCGCAGCGGCGGAATTCTGATACATCATCGGGCCGCCACCTCCTTCCGATCTGGTGCTCGATGCATGGTGCTTCGGCTGGGGCAGGGTGGGCCTCGGTGACCGGCTCGTATGGTAGCTCGATCGGACCCTGTCGCCGAGGACGCTCGTGGGCAAACTGCGAGCGCTGTCACCGGCGGTGATGGGTCGGAATACCCAGGCCTGCCGACGATCCGCCGGGCTGGCGCACCTCGGGGCCACGAGAAGCGGCTCCAGGAGCCGGGAGTTCGTGCCCTAGCGGCGGAGGTCTGCTGTCGCAACCGGGTGAATTGCTCATCCGAGAGACGTATCGGTGGGTCGGCCGACTGGTCTACGGTGCCATCGCTATGGGGCTGGAGGTCGACGCCGACCGGTGGTGAACCTGGACATGATGCCAATCTCCGTAGCTCCCGCTCCCGTCATCGAGCGTCGCCGCTCGGTTGCTCCCGTGCTGCTGGTGCCGAGGCCGACCGTGTACGGACGCTGGCTCAAGCGCCCGATCGACGTTGCGCTGGCACTCGTCATCGGCGTCGTCCTGGCACCGCTCATGCTGCTCGTCGCGCTCTCGATCCCGCTCACCCTGGGCCGTGGCGGCATCGTCTACCGCCAGGAGCGGATCGGGCGGGACGGTCACGTCTTCACGATCTACAAGTTCCGGTCGATGCTGCGCGATCGCCGCGTCCGGCTCGACCCGGACTACACGGGTCCCGACCGCCGGCGAACCCACAAGTCCGACGACGATCCTCGCCACACCCCCTACGGGCGGTTCCTCCGGGCGACCAGCATCGACGAGTTGCCCCAGCTCCTCAACGTGCTCAAGGGCGAGATGAGCATGGTCGGCCCCCGTCCGGAGTTGATCTCGGTGGCGATCCGGGAGGGCTTCGCCCACCATCCCCGACACCTCACCAGACCGGGGCTGACCGGCGCCTTCCAGGTGTCTCCGCTGCGATCCGCCAGCCGCATCTCGGCGGGACTGCACCTCGACATCGACTATGTTGTCGACGTGCGGTTCGCAGACGACGTCAAGATTCTCGCGAGGACGATCCTCATTCCGTTCCAGCGGCGGGGCAGGTAGCCGGGCTCGGTGAGCCAGGGGCCCTACAAGATCCTGTTCGTCTGCACGGCGAACATCTGTCGCAGTCCTGCAGCTGAGGCGCTCGCCCGGCAACGCTTCGGCGAGCAGGATGCGATCTTCCGGTCTGCCGGCCTGCTCGACGGCGGTCGTGGCTGCCCCGACCACCTGATCGAGACATTGCGCGATCGGGGGATCGACATCTCGAGTCATCGTAGCTACCAGCTCGATCCCGCGAGCCTGAACGCAGCCGACCTCGTCCTGACGATGGAGGGCGAGCACGTTCAGCAGGCGACGACGATCGATCGGAACTGTTTCGCCAAGACCGTTCCGCTCCGAGAGGCGGCCGAGGTCCTCGGCGCAGCCGCCGGTCCGCAGCCGGTGGAGACGTTCATCGCGACCCTCCGGGCTGTGCGCGATCCGTCGTCGTACCTCTCGAACCAGTGGGATGTGGACGATCCGTATCGGCGCAAGCTGAAGGACTATCGCCGAGCGGTCGACGAGATCGCGTCGCTCGTGGAGCGGGTCATCGGTCGGCTCTCCTGATCGGTTGACGAATGCCCATCACCTCGTCTCCAGGCTGACGTGGTTCGACGGGGTGCCCGACCCGTCGACCCGGTCGGCGTCAGCGACCAGGTCGAGCGCCGGTTGAGCCCATAGGCGATCGCAGTGGTTGCCATGATGCCGCCGGTCGACACACCGAGTGCCGCGACGAGATGGGACCAACCGTCCGAGCCGCTGAGGATCCGGATGACGACCTCACCGATGCCGGCGTGGGCCAGGAGCGTGCCGCCGGCGATGGCGTGGAACGTCGCCAGTCTCCTCGCGGCGGTGAGACGTCGACGCTGTCCCGGCGCCTGGGGGAAGGTCAACCGCTGGTGGCAGGCGTACTCCACCAGGATGCCGAGCTCGATGGCGAGAGGACCTGCCACGCCGGTGAGGCTGAATCCGGTGAGAAGCGACGAGCCGGCCAGGCGAACCCCGGTGGCGAGCGCAACGACGGCTGCATAGGTGATCAGGCGACCCTGATCACCGTCGCTGGGCGCCGCCCTCCTCGAGACGGCAGACCGGCCCGCCGTCCGCTCGCCGGCGATCGGCCGATCGGCCCGGTTCAGGACCCCGGATCGGGCCCGTGCGAGCGCGAGCTCGGCCACCGAGAGGCCGAAAGCGGCGATCACCCCGCCGGACAACTTCGTGTCACCGCTGCGGCGGGCTCGGAAGCGGTACCCGACGTCCTCGACGGTTGGCCGCTCGCCGTTGGCGAGCACATCGAGCAGGATCTTGAAGCCCCGGGGGTTGACCGACGGCCGGATCGTCGCATAACGGTCCGACGAGAGCGCGAAGTACCCGCTCATCGGGTCGCTCACGTCCACCCCGAGCGCCGTGCTCGCGACCTTGGCCCCGATGTAGGACAGGAGTCGGCGAGCCCGGCCGAACTCCCCGTAGCTGCCGCCGGGCGCCTCGCGGGACCCGATCGCCACGTCGGCCCGCCCGGAGCCGACCGCCGCGATCAGGTCGGGCAGGATGGCTTCGTCGTGCTGCAGATCGGCGTCGAGCACGGCCAGGACCGAGCCCGATGCGGCGTCCATGCCGGCCAGGACGGCCGACGACAGGCCCCGGTCGTCCATCCGGCGAATCACCCGGATCCTCGGGTCGATCGCCGACCGCTCCAGTGCGATCCGCCACGTGCCGTCGGGTGAATCGTCGTCCACGACGATGATCTCGTGGGACGACCCCGAGAGCACCTGGCTCAGTCGATCGAGGAGGACCGGCAGGTTGCCGGCCTCGTTGTAGGTCGGAACGACAACCGACACGTCGACGGGGCCACCCCGACTCGCTGCTGCAGCCACCCGTTCCGATCGGCAGGTGACGATGCCCGCTGAGGCCCTCTCCCCTCAGGACCGCGCCGCCGACTGGGCCCGACCTGCTGTCGGCCCTAGCGGCGGGTCGCGGTGAGGAGCTGGGCGATCCCGGTCGAGAGCTGACGTCGCTCCACGTCGGCGAAGCCCGCCTGCTCGAGCATCGCAACCAGCGCCGACCCCTCGGGGAGGTACGAGACCGATCGCGGGAGATAGGCGTAGGCACTCCGATCGGAGATCAGCCCCCCGACCAGCGGGACGACACGGTTGAAGTAGAGACCGTGGCCCCACCGGAGCACCGGGTTGTCGGGGCGCGACACATCGAGGAGGCCGATCCGCCCCCCGGGGCGGACCACCCGCTGGAGCTCGGCGAAGAACGGCTCGAGCGCAACGAGATTGCGGAGTGCGAACCCGCAGACCGCGCCGTCGGCCGCGCCGGCGTTGACCGGTAGGTCGAGGAGGTCGCCCTGCACGAGCGGGGCCGCCGATCGGCCGGCGGCGAGCATGCCGTGGGAGAGGTCGATCGCGATCGGTCGATGCCCCGCGCCTCCGAGCTCCACGCAGAAATCACCGGTTCCCGCCGCGAGGTCGAGGATCAGCGAGTCGGGACCGATCCGCATGGCCGCGAGCGTCCTCCGCCGCCATCCCACGTCCATGCGGAGCGTCAGGATGCGGTTGACCAGGTCGTACCGGGGCGCGATCGAGTCGAACATGGCGCGAACGGCGGCTCGCTTCTCCTCGCCCTGGGGGAGCCGGTCCTCGGGCATGGCGGAGGATGGACCGCCATGCCGGTCAGTCAAACCAGACCTTCTGGTACTCGCGGGAGTGTGGATGCAGCACGCCAACCGCCAATGCGCCAGGGAAGACGGTCGCGCTGGCGAGCGAGAGGATGGCGACGAGGTCGCCGCTCGGCACGGAGGCGAGGAAGATCACCACCCAGAACAGCGCGACCAACGAGGCACAGACGGCGAGCAGGTAGTAGCCCCACCGCTTGTTGTTCGCCGACCCGAACGCACCGACCCCGATGCCGATGAGCAGTGGGAAGATGATGGCCGATCCGAGCAGGAGGCCGAACACGGCGGAGAAGTAGCCGAGGATCACGGCCGCCTGCAGCGTCTGGGGGTGGGACGGGTTGAGCCAGCGAGTCATAGCACTGCCCAGTATGGGGGGAAATCGACCGACTGTGCCCTCGGCTCACGTCGTTCGCGTGCCCTCGGCTCACGTCGTTCGCGGTGCTTCTGGCTCACGTCGTTCGCGGTGCTTGCTGGCTCACGAAGATCGCAGTGTCACCGGCTGGCCGGTCGTCGCCCGGAGCTGGCCACAGGCAGCATCGATGTCCGTTCCCCGGTTCGCCCGCACCGTCACCGTCACCCCGTGCGAGCGCAACGAGTTGGCAAACGTCTCGATCCGACCGCGATCGGAGCCCACCGTGGGCCATCCAGGCGTGGGATTGAGGGGGATCAGGTTCACGTGGGCCCGAGCCTCGAGGGCCACCGCGGCCAGTCGAGCGGCATCGGTGTCGCGGTCGTTGGCGCCGTCGATCATGGCCCACTCGAACGACACCCGACGTCCGGTGCGCTCCCGGAACAACTGGCACGCGGCGACGAGATCACCGATCGGGTGCCTGCGGTTGACCGGGATCAACCGATCACGGGTCTCGTCGTCGGCCGCATGGAGGGAGACGGCGAGGCCGACCTGCAGACCCTCCTCGCAGAATCGGAGTATCTGCGGGACGAGCCCGATCGTGGAGACCGTGATGCGTCGAGCCCCGATGCCGAGGTCATCGATGCATCGGCGGACGGCGGCGAGTGTCCGGTCGTAGTTGGCGAACGGCTCGCCCATGCCCATGAAGACCACGTTCGACAGGCGCCGGGGGCTGGCCGCTGCCCGGGCCCGCACGACCTGCTCCACGATCTCCCCGACGCTGAGGTTCCGCTCGTAGCCCCCCTGCCCGGTCGCGCAGAACCCGCAGCCCATCGCGCAGCCGGCCTGGCTCGACACGCAGACCGTCGACCGCTTGGCGTAGTGCATGAGCACGGTCTCGATCGCCGCGCCGTCGGCGAGGTGCCACAACCACTTGATCGTGGACCCCTCGGCGTCGGTTCGTTCCGCGGCGGGAGCCAGCCCAGGAGCGAAGTCCGCCTCGATCGCAGCGCGGAGCCCCTTGGGCAGCGTGGTGATCGCACCGGGATCGAGACCATGGTCGTGCAGACCCTCCCAGAGCTGGTCGAGACGGTAGCGGGGCTGCCCGTCGAGCACCTCCGCCCACTCGGCCCGACTCGGGGTCCACGGCGATTCGGTCATGGTCCCGGAGCCGGATCGCCGAGCGGCGCCCAGAGCCACGCTCGATCGGTCCGGACGATGTCGAAGCCCAGCCGCTCATAGGTCCGGATGGCCGGAACGTTGTCGGCCTCGACGTACAGCATGCCGATGTCGAGGCCCTGGTCGGCCAGCCAGGCGAGGCCCGCCGCCGTCATCGGAACACCGAGACCTCGGCCGTGGAAGTCCGGATCGACGCCGATCACGTAGATCTCCCCCAGGGGAGGCGATGTGGGATGGATCTTGGTCCAGCAGAAGCCGGCGAGCCGGCTGTCACGCTCGTGGAGGCGAACCCCCTCGGAGCGGAACCACGGCTCCGCCATCGATGCGGCGAAGCTCGTCGGGGTCTGGTGACCCTGATCGGGGTGGGTGGCGAACGCCCGGTTGTTGATGGCGAGCAGCGCGTCGAAGTCGTCGTCGGTGTAGGCCCTCGTCGGCAGCGGTTCGGCCGCCACAGGCAGGGGGCAGCGCATCTGGTGGAGGGCCCGCAGCTCGCGCATGCCCCGCGCCGCAGCCACCTCGGCGTGCCATGGCCGGGCGGGTTTGGCCCAGAGCTCGACCTCAGCCACCCGATCGGTTGGGGCTCGGGCTGCTGCGTCGCCGTGGTCGCCGCCGAGGAGGTCGACGAGGTGTGGTCGCAGCGCGTCGAGCATCGACGAGAGGAGGGTGCCGGCCGCCTGGTCACCGCCGATGGCATCGGTGGCGACCAGCGCATCGAGCTGTGGCCGGTCCCCGGTACCGAGCTGACCACCGACGAACCCGACCGGCTCGTCGGACCACCAGGCGAGCGCACCCAGGAAGGCGGCCTGGGTCGTCGAGGGTTCGTCGTCGGCCGGCCACCGATCGAACCGATCGTCGCGTTCGACCGGCGACAGCGCGGCCTCGAGCGTCGCCAGGGCATGGCGAGTGGTCGTGTGATCGAGTGACGTGCTGATCTCGATTCGGGCCACTTCTGTCTCACCGCTGCCTGCCATGGCCACCCGAGTCTACGGGCCGGAGCGGGCCACCGATCATCGGTGTCGGTCACCCAACCGGGTGGTGTGACCGTGGTCGAGGCCTATTGGGGAAGTATCCGAAGATTTTTTGCCGAATATCACCCCGGTGGGAAACCGGGTGAATTATATTGACGTTAACCAGGTTCCCGCCACCTGGTAGCAGCGACAACAGGGATCCGCCGCCCTGTGTCGCGCCGCCGGCGCCCCGTCTCGGGGCGCCGGCGTCTTTTTCTCGAAGGTCGGTCTACCAGGGGATTCTCTGCCCGGGACGGTTGCACACGTGGGGTGCACTCGCTTGGTGTATCACCTTGCACCAACCCCATTTGACGAGAATGAGCCAGAACCATTTATCGTATTGTCTTGCAGTACTTGCCGAGGATTAGCTGACTGAATTCATGGTTGTCGGAGGCTGTACTCGCGACTCGGGGGTCGGCCCCACCGGTCTATCTCTGGACTCGACGGACGACTTTGGCGAGCCGGCGCGTCGACGACTGGAGCTGGCGCTCGACTTCGCGCAGCTCGGCCAGCGCGTCATCGTCCTCGCCGGAGGCCTCGATGAGGTCACCGATCCGGCTCGTCAGCTCCTCGAGCGTCGCTGCGAGCGAGTCGAGGGCGTTGCCGTCGATGGTCATGTCATCTCCTGCTGGTCAGCGGCCCAGGCAAATCTTCGCTGGGTGGAGCGTCGCCCACGCTACCGTCGGGCGTGCGATCGCCATGCCGGGCACCAGCGCCAGCGCCGAGCCGGATCCTGTCTGGCGAGCACCGAGCGGTGGTCTGGAGGTGACCGAGGCGTGATCGAGAGCAGAGCGAGCAGCATCCCGGCCATCGAGGAGACGCGGTGTTGAACCGCCTCGACCTCCGGGGCCGGTCTGCCATCTCGGCCGCCGATCTACCGCGACCGTCGATCGCCGGCGACGAACCCCGAGACGCGGTCCGGCAGATCCTCGACGAGGTCCGCACCGACGGCGACGAGGCGCTGCGCCGCTTCACCGAGCGCTTCGACGGTGTCTCGCTCGACTCGTTGCGGGTGTCCGATGATGACCTCACTGCTGCGGTGACGGCGCTCGAGCCCCGACTCCGGTCGGCGATGGAGGCCGCGATCGCCAATATCGAGGCCTTCCACCGGCACCAGCTCCGCCCGCCGGAGGTGATCGAGCGGCCCGGCATGACGATCAAGGCCTACCAGCGACCGATGGGTCGAGCCGGCCTCTACGTCCCCGGAGGTCGTGCCGCCTATCCATCCACCGTGTTGATGACAGCCGTGCCGGCCCGGGTCGCCGGTGTGGACGAGATCGCACTTTGCGTACCCCCCGACCGCCGGATCGGTGGGGTGGCGCCGTCGGTGCTCGCCGCGGCCAGGCTCGCCGGCGTGCATGAGGTCTACGCCGTGGGTGGTGCCCAGGCGGTGGCGGCCATGGCCTACGGGACGGCCTCGATCGCCCCGGTCGATGTGATCGCCGGTCCTGGCAACGTCTATGTGGCCATCGCCAAGCAGGAGGTGGCGGGCGACGTCGGGATCGCCGCGGCGTTCGCCGGACCATCCGAGGTGGTCGTCGTGGCCGACCGCACCGCGAACCCGACCTACGCGGCGATCGATCTGATCGTCCAGGCCGAGCACGGTCCCGACGGGCTCGCCTGGTTGGTCACCTGGGACGATGCGGTCGCCGAGTCGATCTGCACCGCAGGCGAGGAGTTGCTGGCCGGGACGGTCAGGGCTGACGAGGTACGTTCGACCTTGGCGGCGGGCGGCTACGCGGCGATCGTCGACGACGAGGACGCGGCGCTGGCCGTGGTCAATGCCATCGCCCCGGAGCACCTGGAGCTGCAGACCGCCGAGCCGGAGGCCCTCGCCGGCCGCGTCGAGAACGCGGGCGCCATCTTCTGCGGTCCGCTGGCCCCGGCCTCGATCGGCGACTACGTGGCCGGCCCGAGCCACGTCCTGCCGACCTTCGGCTCGGCCCGGTTCGCGAGCGCGTTGACCGTCGCCGACTTCACCAAGGACCACCACGTGGTCACCGTCGACCGGGTCGGCCTCGACCAGCTCGGGCCGCACGTGATCGCCCTCGCCGAGACCGAGGGCCTCGACGCCCACGCCGAGTCGATCCGACTCCGCCTCGGGAGCGAGACCGTTGATGCGACCGTGGGGGAGGAGTGATGGCCCGACCCCGGGTACGCGACGACCTCGCCCACCTCGAGGGCTACCACTCCCCGCAGCTCGACGTCGACGTTCGGCTGAACACCAACGAGGCCCCCGGCCCCCCGCCGGCTGCGTTCACGGCCGCGGTCCAGGCCGCAGTGGCCGACGTCGACTGGCACCGGTACCCCGATCGGGCCGCCACCGAGCTGCGGGCGGCGATCGCCCGCCTCCACCGGCTGGACCCGGCTGCCGTCTTCTGCGCGAACGGTTCCAACGAGGTCCTGCAGACGATCCTCCTGGCGTTCGCCGGGCCTGGCCGGGCGGTCGCCACCTTCGAACCCACGTACGCGATGCACAGTCACATCGCGAAGATCACCGGTGCCGTGAGCGTGGTGGGCGAGCGCCGCCACGACTTCACGCTCGATCCCGTCGTGGTCGAGAAGCTGCTCGACGAGGAGCGACCGGCTGTGGTGTTCCTCTGCTCGCCGAACAATCCCAGCGGAACGGTGGAGACCGCCGAGTCGATCACCGCCGTCCTCGAGCTGGTCGAGTCGGTCGACGGGTTGCTCGTCGTCGACGAGGCCTACGGTCAGTTCGCGCCCTGGTCGGCGACGGATCTCCTCGACGAGGATCGGTCGCTCGTGGTGACGAGGACCTTCTCGAAGACCTGGGCGATGGCCGGGGCGAGGCTCGGCTACCTGCTGGGGCCGGCATGGCTCGTGGCCGAGCTCGACAAGGTCGTCCTGCCGTACCACCTCGACGCGGTCAAGCAGCGAGCCGGCCTGGCCGCGCTGGACTTCGTCGACGAGATGGACCGGCGCGTCGCCCAGATCGTCGAGGAGCGCGGCCGTCTACAGGCCGCGTTGATGGAGCTGGGGCTCGAGGTCTGGCCCTCTGGCGCCAACTTCATCCTGTTCCGGCCCGGCCCGACGGCTGGCATCGACGGCCAGCGCATCTGGGAGGAGCTGGTCGACCGGTCGGTTCTCGTCCGCAACACGTCGAGTTGGGATCGGCTCGAGGGGTGTCTCCGGGTGACGATCGGCACCGTGGCCGACAACGACCGCTTCCTGGAGGCCCTGACCGAGGTGCTGAGCGGCTCACGGCGGGCGGGAGACACGAGCAGCGAACCACCGGCCAGCGAGGAGACGACCACGTGAGCGAGGGCCCATGAGCCGAACGGCGACGAAGACGAGAACGACAGCCGAGACGTCGATCGAGCTACGCCTCGACCTCGACGGGAGCGGCGAGACCGACGTCGCAACCGGCCTGCCGTTCTATGACCACATGCTCGACCAGATCGGTCGTCACGGCGGGTTCGACCTCATGGTGAAGGCCGATGGCGACCTCCACGTCGACAGTCACCACACCGTCGAGGACACGGCGATCGTGCTCGGCCAGGCGTTCGCCGAGGCGCTGGGCGACAAGAGCGGCGTGCGCCGCTTCGCCAGCGGCCTCTACCCGCTCGACGAAGCGTTGGTCGAGGTGGCCCTCGACCTGTCCGGCCGACCCTTCTTCGCATGGAACGTCGAGCTGCCGGAGGCGATCCCGCTCGGGAATCCCCCCTTCGACCCGTCGCTGGCCGAGCACGCACTGCACAGCTTCGCCACGAACGCCGGCATCACGCTGCACGTGTCGCTCAAGGCGGGGCGCAACGTGCACCACATCATCGAGGCCGCATTCAAGGGTGTCGCCCGGTGCCTGCGCGACGCGGTCGAGCTCACCGGCACCGCCGGCGTGCCCTCCACCAAGGGCTCGCTGTGACCGGGGCCAGCAAGATTGCGATACTCGATTACGGCATCGGCAACCTGCACTCTGCGCTCAAGGGATTGCAGCGGACCGGGGCGGACGTGAGGCTCACCGCCGACCGGGCCGAGATCGACGCCGCCGACGGTGTCGTGCTGCCCGGCGTCGGCGCGTTCGGCGCCTGCATGGCCGCCTTGACCAGGACCGGTCTCGACGCGGCGGCGGTCGACGCGGCGGCGTCGGGGCGGCCGTTCCTCGGGATCTGTGTCGGCATGCAACTGCTCTACGAGGCCTCCGAGGAGAGCCCGGCGGTCCCCGGGCTCGGCATCCTCCCGGGGACGATCCGCTGGTTGCCGGCCACCGTCAAGCGGCCTCAGATGCAGTGGAACCGGTTGCGGTGCCGACGACCTCACCCGCTGCTGGCCGACCTCGACGGCGAGTGGCTCTACTTCGTGCACAGCCTCGCGCTCGACGCCGATGGTCCCGAGACCAGCGAACAGGTCGTCGCCACGACCGACTACGGGGGCGAGATCGTGGCCGCGACAGCGAGCGGGAACGTCGCAGCGACCCAGTTCCATCCCGAGAAATCGGCGGCCGCGGGGTTGACCTTGCTCCACAACTTCGTGCGAATGCTCCGCCAACCGGCACCGGAGGTCGCAGCGCATGGCTGAACGGTCGGAAACACTCACGCTGTATCCCGCGATCGACCTGCGGGGAGGGCGCTGCGTGCGGCTCCTCCAAGGCGACTACGACCGCGAGACGGCCTATGGCGACGATCCGGCCGCCCAGGCTGCAGCGTTCGTCGCCGACGGGGCGAGTTGGCTCCACGTGGTCGACCTCGACGCTGCCCGGACCGGGGAACCCACCAACCGAGCGGCGATCGGCGCCATCGCCGATGCGGTGGACGTTCCGATCGAGGTCGGCGGTGGGGTGCGGGACCCCGGCGCAGCCGAGGCGCTGTTCGAGCTCGGGGTGGCGAGGGTCGTCATCGGCACCGCTGCTCTCGAGCGTCCGCAGCTCGTTGGCGAACTGGTCGACGCCGGTCACGCCGTGGCCGTCGGCATCGACGCGCGGGGCGACGAGGTCGCGAGCCACGGCTGGACCGAGCGCACTGGACACACCGTGGCCGACGTGGCCGACCGGTTCGCCGGGCTCGGCGTCGACGCCCTCATCGTGACCGAGATCGGTCGCGACGGCACGATGGACGGCCCCGACGTCGACGGCTTGACCCAGCTGCTCGCCCACACGCCGACGGCCGTGATCGCCTCCGGCGGCGTCGGGACGCTGACCGATCTCCGGGCTCTGGCGAGCGTGGACGTCGCCGGCCGCAGGCTGCACGGCGCCATCGTGGGCCGGGCGCTCTACGAAGGAGCGTTCACCGTCGCCGACGCGATCGCAGCGCTGGCATCGGCCAGCCCGACGGGGCAACCACAGCCATGAGGGTCGTCCGCGTGATCCCATGCCTCGACGTCGACCGGGGGCGGGTGGTGAAGGGCGTGAACTTCGTCGACATACGCGATGCCGGCGATCCGGTCGAGCTCGCCGCCCGCTACGACGCCCAGGGTGCCGACGAGCTGGTGTTCCTCGACATCACCGCCAGTCACGAGGACCGTGACACCACGGTTGCGATGGCCACGGCGGTGGCCGACGAGGTGTTCATACCGTTCACGATCGGTGGCGGCGTGCGCTCGGTCGAGGACGCCCGGCGGCTGCTGCGGGCCGGGGCCGACAAGGTCGCGGTCAACTCCGCGGCGGTCGAGCGGCCCGAACTGGTCGCCGAGATCTCGGCGGAGTTCGGCGCCCAGTGCTGCGTGGTCGCCATCGACGCCCGGCGCACCACGTCGACCGGGCCCGACGCCGATGCCGATCCGGGCCGGTTCCCGTCAGGTTTCCGGGTGTTCGTCCGGGGTGGCCGAGCGGGTACCGACGTCGACGCCGTCGCCTGGGCGCGACGGGTCGAGGCGCTGGGCGCCGGTGAGATCCTGCTCACGTCGATGGATCGGGATGGGACCCGCGACGGGTTCGACACCGAGCTGACCCGGGCGGTGACCGACGCGGTGGGGGTGCCGGTGATCGCGTCGGGAGGGGTCGGCTCGGTGGACCATCTCGCTCCGGGGGTTGCCGACGGCGGCGCTGATGCGGTGCTCGCCGCCAGCATCTTCCACTTCGGCGAGGCCACGGTGGCCGACGCCAAGCGGGCCCTCGCTGCGGCCGGCGTGACCGTCCGCCCTCCAGACGAGGGCTGAGCTACACCCGCCGGGCCAGTTCGCCGAGCGCTGACCGGGCTGCGTCGACCACGACATCCAGACCGACCGCGAAGAAGTGGTCGGCCCCGTCTGCGGCGACGATCGTCGTCGCTGGCGAGCCCTGCACGGCGTCGACCACGTCGGCGTACGGGTTGAACTGGTCGGCCGTTCCGGCGACGATCGTGGTGGGTCGATCGTCGGCGAGGGCCGACATCTCATCACGCGCCACGACGCGGAGGGGCGGCGCGATCGCGAGCCAGCCGTCCACCGTCGGGGGCGCCACGGTCAGGGCCACGTCGCCCCCGAACGAGTACCCGGCGAGCAGGAGCGGGGATTCGGGCCAGCGGACTGCAGCGGCGGCGACCGCAGCCTGGACATCGAGCCGCTCGGCTCGTCCGTGGTCGTGCGAGCCGCCGGAGGCGCCGGTGCCCCGGAAGTTGAACCGCAGTACGGCGGCGCCGGTTGGCGGCATCGACCGGAAGAGCGCCTCGACGACGTTGGCGTACATCGACCCGCCGTACAGCGGATGGGGGTGGCAGGCGACGATCACACCGGCCGGCGGCGCAGATTCCGCCGGCGATGGCGTTGCGAGCTCGGCCTCGAGCTCGACACCGTCGTCGGTCTCGAGCTGGAGACGCTGGCGATCGATCGATGGTTCGCTCATCCTTCGACGCTAGATCGCCATCGGCGGCCGACGCACGCGAGAAGTGCCGTCGTCAGCGGGTACCGTTTCTGCGGTGACCGCGGACGACCCTGTCGAAGAAGCGAACGAGCAGCCGGCCGACGACGGCGCTGGTGCGAAGGGTGCACGATCGGCGGCGATCACCGATGACGGGAGACGGGAGTCGAACCGACCCGGTGGTCGAAAGGCCGACGGCAAGCTGCCGATCAAGATGCTCAACGACCGCATCCTCGTGAAGATCGAAGGTCCGGATGGTGAGCGGAAGTCGTCGGGCGGGATCCTCATCCCGGCGACCGCCCAGGTCGGGAAGCGGCTCGCCTGGGCCGAGGTCATCGCGGTCGGGCCGAGTGTTCGGACGATGGAGCTCGGCGACACGGTGCTGTTCAACCCCGAGGATCGGTATGAGGTCGAGGTGGGTGGCAGCGACTACATCATCCTGCGCGAGCGCGACATTCACGCCGTGGCCGCCAAGCGGCTCGACGACTCGCACACCGGCCTGTATCTGTAGACAGCCGCAGCGGGTCCGCTTCGGACGGTGCGCAGCGGGGCGGCGAAATGCGATGAGCGGCTCAGGAAGGCACCGGTAGGCTCGGTCGGCATGTCGCCGGGAACGACCATCGAGGCAACCGCCGAGCAGTTGGCCGACATCGCCTACGACGCAGCCGGGCTGGTCCCCGCCATCGTGCAGGACGATGCGACCGGCGAGGTGCTGATGTTGGCGTGGATGAACGCCGACACGCTGGCCCTCACCCTCGACGAGGGGCAAACCGTCTTCTGGAGCAGATCCCGCCAGGAGGTCTGGCGAAAGGGCGAGACGTCCGGCGATCGGCAATGGGTCCGCTCGGCCGCCTACGACTGCGATGGCGATGTCCTGCTGTTCCGGGTGGATCAGGAGGGACGAGGCGCCTGCCACACGGGCGCACCGAGTTGCTTCTTCCGATCGTTCGGACCAGGCGAGCGGGGTTGATCCGATGACCACCACACGCGACGAGTTCCGGGCCATGGCTCGGGAGTACCGGGCCGTGCCGGTCCACCGCGAGCTGTTGGCCGATCTCACCACACCCGTGGCGGCATTCATACGCTGCGTGGGATCCGAGCCGGGGTTCGCGCTCGAATCGGTAGACAACGGCGAACGCTGGAGCCGCTTCTCCTTCGTGGGTCGGCGGCCTCACGCGACGATCACCAGCCGGGGGAGGTCGGTGGAGATCGCCGGGGATCTGCCCGACCGCGATCTGCCACTCGACCAGGGAATACTCACCACGGTCGACGAACTGCTCCGTCGCTATCGGGCGCCGAGGCTTCCCGACCTGCCGCCGTTGACCTCGGGGCTGGTGGGGTTCTTCGGCTACGACATCGTCCGGGAGGTCGAGCACCTGCCCGACATGCCGGCCGACGACCGTGGCTATCCCGACTCGTTGCTCGACATCATCGGTGAGCTCGCGGTGTACGACCACTGGCGCCAGCGGGTCACCCTCGTGGCGACCGCGCTGCTGCCCGCCGATGCCGACGAGGCTGCGATCGACCATGCCTATGACGACGCGCTCCAGCGGCTGGAGCAGCTCGCCCACGACGGCTGCCAACCGGTCGACCAGCCGCTGGTCGGTCCGCCCGACGACCTCGGTCTCCCGGAGGTCACCTCACCCCTCTCGTCGGAGCTGTACCAGGCCGCGGTCGAGGCGGCGAAGGAGTACATCCGGGCTGGTGACATCTTCCAGGTGGTGCTGTCGAAACGGTTCGACTTCGACCTCGACGCCGACCCGTTCGACGTGTACCGGGTGCTCCGCCAGATCAACCCGAGCCCCTACATGTACTTCGTGCGACGGCCGGAGCTGACACTCGTCGGCTGCTCACCGGAGCCGCTCGTGCAGGTCGTCGACGGTCGGGTGATCTCCCGGCCGATCGCCGGCACCCGGCGTCGGGGCCGGACCGACGAGCACGACCGGCAGATGGCGGCCGAGTTGCAGGAGGACCCCAAGGAACGGGCCGAGCACGTGATGCTCGTCGATCTGGCCCGCAACGACATCGGCCGGGTGGTGGAGTTCGGTACCTTGTCGCTCGACGAGCTGATGACCTTGGAGCGGTACAGCCACGTGATGCACCTCACGTCGGAGGTTTCGGGCACCCTCGTTCCGGGCAAGAGCGTGATCGACGTGCTCCGGGCCACGATGCCGGCCGGCACGGTCTCGGGGGCGCCGAAGGTGCGGGCGATGGAGATCATCGACGAGCTCGAGCCCCTCAAGCGCGGCCCCTACGCCGGGGTGGTCGGCTACATCGATTTCTCCGGCAACCTCGACACCGCCATCGCGATCCGCACGATGGTCTGCGGGCCCGACGGCGCGGCGGTCCAGGCCGGCGCAGGCGTGGTTGCCGACAGCCAGCCGGAGCTCGAGGACAAGGAGTGCTGGAACAAGGCGAAGGCCCTGCTCGCGGCAGTCGAGCCGGCGCGGCGAATGTCGCGGGCGAGGCTCGGCCTGACCGCCGAGGTCGACGCAACGAGCGGCTGATCCGGCCCGGGCCAAGATCAACCGCTCCCCGTTCCGGCGGAGGTGACGACCACCCCTGATCGTTCTGGCGGACCCAGCTGCCGTCAGCGGGACCCGGGTCCGCCAGAACGGGTGTGGGTGGGTGCTGGGCCCGCCGGAACGGGTGTGGGTGGGTGCCGGGTCCGCCGGAACGGATCAGCGGGGGAGCGATGACGGGTCGAGGTCGCCTGGTGACCGGGCGTCGGGTGCGGCCGGATCGGTTCGTGCGTCGAGCGCCCAGTCCTCCTCGAGAAGCTCCCAGACGATGTCGGCGACCCAGGTGCTGGCGACGAACGTGATGTGCACGCCGTCGGCCTGACGGGCGAGCCGTAGCTCGCCGTCCGGCGCGGCGATGTGCGATCGATACAGGCCATCCGGGTCGGCGAGCCGCTGCTCGAGGTCCACGAAGGTCACGTGGGGTCGGGTCGTCGCCACCCGGCGGACCACTGCGTTCATCCCCATCGACACCTCGTGCCGATCGGCCTCCCGCATCGGCGGCAGCCCGATCCAGTAGACCCTCGTCGTGGTCGGATCCACGGCGTCGACGATCGAGCTGACTCGGCGCTCGTACTCGTCGTACCAGGCGTCGGTTCCGAGCTCGACGATGCCGTCGTCGCGCTGCATGTTCTGATCGTCGTTGCCGCCGACCATGAAGATCATCGCGTCTGGCGGCGGATCGGTCGCCCCGACCGCGGCCAGTTGCGCCGGCCAGTCGAAGTAGTCGGGCCTGGCGAGGCCGGTCGAGATCCGGTAGTCGAGCTCGAGCGACACGAGCGCCGGATCGGCGAGCTCGGCGAGGAGGTGATTGCCGACGTACTCGCCGAGCGAGTCGCCGCCCGTCCAGACGCGGAGCTCGTCGCCCGGTCCGACGGGTCGTGCCGAGGGCTCGGGTTGCGTCGTGGTGGTCGTCGCGATCGTGGTCGTGGGCGCTGCGGTGCTCGGCGTCGACGTGGCCGGCTGGGCAGTGGAGGCGGACCGGGATCGATTCGAGTCAGCCGCCGGCGCGGCCGGCGCTCGGTCGAGCGCGGCGGTGACCACGTCGGGTTGCTCCCGGCCCACGCCGTTCGTGGCGACCGGCCCGTCCTGCTGCCTGCCGGTGACCGATCGGAGCAGCTCGGCTGGACGATCGAGCCCGACCGATGCTGCGCCATCGTGCACGGCGGTGGCGGCCGAGAGCGCGACCGTCCGGCGGGGCCCGAAGGCGAGTCGCTCCGCCGAGGTGATGAGGCTCTGGGTCGACAGCGCCGCCGCCACGACGAGGGCGAGCCCCACCCGTGCCGCCAGCGAGCGGCGCCGCGTCGCCCAGCGCCCTTGTGGCTCCGCTTCGCCGGCCTGCTCGTCCTGCCGGCTCCGCATGCACGTGCCGTCCCGCTCGGCGCTCGAGGCGGGAGCTCGTGTCGGCACTGCAGCATCGGGTGTCCGTCGATGGTCGGTCAGCATCGCGACGTCCTCAGAACTGGTAGTAGATGAACGGTGCGACCCCGTCGGGGCCGAGGGCGGCGACGACGGCGATCCAGGCGCCAGCGACGGCGCTCTGCAGCGCTGGATCGAGCATGGCGAGCCGAGTCCGGATCGTGGCGCCGACGTCGTCGGGCGCGAGCTGCACCGCCAGCGCACCGAGGATCACTGCGACGGCCACCGGGTTGACGGCTCGCTCAAACGGCGCTGTGACCAGTCCGACGAGCACGGTCGTGGCGACGCCGAACGTCGGAGCCCGGAAGAAGACCCAGGCGATCCCGATGAGGTGGAGGGTCACGAACCACCGCACGACCCGCTGTCGGCCGCGAGGCGCCACCGCGGTCGGCCACCGGGCCGCTGCGGCGCGCTCCACGGCCAAGAGCAGGCCGTGGAGGGCACCCCACGCAACGAAGGTCCAGGCCGCCCCGTGCCACAGGCCGCCGAGAACCATCGTCGCCATGAGGTTGCGATAGGTGGCGAACCGGGAGATCCGGTTGCCGCCGAGTGGGATGTAGAGGTAGTCGCGAAGCCAGCGGGAGAGGGTCATGTGCCACCGCCGCCAGAAGTCCTGGATCGACGTTGCGGCGTAGGGCCGGTCGAAGTTGGTCGGGAAGCGGAAGCCGAGCAGGAGGGCGAGGCCGATGGCGATGTCGGTGTAGCCGCTGAAATCCGCGTAGATCTGGATGGCGTAGCCGTAGAACGCCAGTAGCAGCTCGCCCCGGTCGGCCAGGCCGGGAGCGGCGAACACCGGATCGACGACCGTCTCGGCGAGGTAGGTGGCGATCACCATCTTCTTGAACAGGCCACGACCGATCAGCCAGGCGGCCTCCTCGAACGGCGGGCTCTCGCCGGTCCGGCGATTGTCGAGCTGGGGCAGGAGCTCCGCGGCCCGGACGATCGGTCCCGCCACCAGTTGCGGGAAGAACGAGAGGAAGAACGCGACATCGAGGATCGGCCTCGGCTCGAGGAGGCGCCGGTGCACGTCGACGACGTAGCTGAGCGCCTGGAACGTGAAGAAGGAGATGCCGATCGGGAGGATGACGTCGACGGCCGGTAGGGAGACGGTCGACCCGAGGCTGGCCACCAGCGCTTCGGCGAAGAAGTTGTAGTACTTGAAGCAGCCGAGCACCGCGAGGTTGACGATGACGGTCGCGCCCATCGCCGCCCGTCGGAGGGACCCGTCGGCGGCGGCCACGATCCTCGCAGCCGCCCAGTTGTAGCCGATCGAGGCGGCGATCAGCCCACAGAACCGCCAATCCCACCAGCCGTAGAAGACGGCCGACGCCACCACCATGGCGACCTTCCACCATCGTTGTCGATGGATCAGGAGGCCGTGAACCGCCGCCACGCACAGGAAGAAGGCGGCGAACGTCACGGACGGGAATGACATGGCGGACGGGGGAGGGTAGTGGCGACCTCGACCCGTGCGGCAGACTTGGGTAATGCTCAGCATCATCGAGGCCGAAGCGGCCTTCTCCTCGTCGATGGCTGCCGTTCCAACGGCGCGCGACGTGCTCGACGTGTCCGGTCCAGACGCCGCGGAGTACCTCCACGGTCAACTCAGTCAGGACGTCGAGGGGCTCGCCGAGGGCGTCTCGACGTCGACCCTGCTCCTCCAGCCTCAGGGGAAGATCGACGGTTGGCTCCGGCTGACGAGGATCGCTGCGGATCGGTACTGGCTCGATGTCGACCCTGGCCACGGTCAGGCGGCGTTGGATCGGTTGTTGCGGTTCAAGCTGCGGGTCGACGCCGAGATCACGCTCACCACGATGCCGACGGTCGCGGTCCGTGGCCCGGCGGTGCCTCGCTGGCGCGACGAGAAGCGGCTGGAAGCACCGGCCGGCGGTGCGGTCCTCGACGCGTTGTGGCCGGGCGTCGACGGTGTCGACATCATCGGCGAGGGCGCGACCGTCCCCGATGGCGTCGACGAGGCGCCGGCTGCGGCGCTCGACGCGCTACGGATCCGCTTGGGGATACCGGCGATGGGGGCCGAGTTGACCACCTCGACGATCCCCGCCGCGGCCGGGATCGTCGATCGATCGGTCGACTTCACCAAGGGGTGCTACGTCGGACAGGAGCTCGTCGCCCGGATCGACAGCCGGGGTAGCAACACGCCGACGAAGCTCCGAGCGATCCGGTTCGTCGACGTCGATGGCGAGGTTGGCGCCGACGGCGCGCTGCCAGGGCCGGGTGCGACGATCCGGGCCGGCGGCGCCGATGTGGGTGAGCTGACGAGTATGACGACGGCGACCAGCGGCGCCCCGATCGGTCTCGGCTACGTGCGGCGAGCGGTCGAGATGCCGGCCTCGGCCGAGGTGGTCGCCGGCGACGGCACGTCGCGGCCGGTCGAGCTCGTCGCCCTGGCCTGATCCGGGTTCGACCGGCCTCGTCCCCAACCGGTGAGTCGGCAGCCCCCTCACCGGTGAATCGGCAGTCGAATGGTCATCACCGTGCCGGAGCGGTCGGTGCCCCTGCTCGTCCCCGCTGCGGGATCGCTGCCCGGTGGGCCGGCCGACGCCTCGACCGCTCCGCCCATCGCAGTGACGATCTCCCGCACGATCGCCAGGCCCAGGCCGCTCGAGCTCTCCGCCCGGGCCGGCTGGTGCTCGGCCACGTACAGGCGCTCGAACACATGCGGCAGGTCGTCGGCGGAGATGCCGGGGCCGTCATCGGCCACCGTCACCACGGCCTCGTCACCGTCGACCGACACCCGAACCGCGATCGTCGACGAGGCGTACTTGATCGCGTTGTCGATCAGGTTGCCGACGGCCTGGCCCAGTCGGTCGGGATCGACCGACGCCGGCGCCGGCCCGTGGTTGTCGAACCGGCACGACAGGCCGGCGGCCGTCGCCCGTCGCTCGAGACCCGCGACGGTACGACCGACGACCACCGCCACGTCGACTTCCTGGATGCGGAGCTGGAAGCGGTTGGCGTCGAGCCTGGCGAGGTCGAGCAGATCGCCGACGAGGCGCTCGAGCCGGGCTGCCTGGTTACCGATCACCTCGCCCGCGGTGCGGGGATCGTCGACCGCGCCATCCCGGAGCGCTTCGCCGTAGCCGGCGATCGCGGTCAGCGGTGTCCGGAGATCGTGGGAGACCGACATCAGGAACTGCTGGTCGAGCGCCTTCGAGCGCTCCAGCTCGGACGCCATCCGGTTGACCGAGCCGGCGAGCTGGGCGAGCTCATCATCGCCGTCGACCGTGACCCGGGCGGTGAAGTCGCCGGCCGCCACCGCCGCCGTCGCCCGCTCGATGTCGGTGATCGGCTCGGAGAACCGGCGGGCGAGGACGACGCTGACGGCCGCGGCACCTGCGAGCACCGCTGCGGCCGACACCACGAACCAGAGACGGGCTCGACCGCCGACGGTCACGACCGGCTGGCGGGCGACGATCGCCAGCATCGGCCCATCCCCATCGAATGCAGTGCTCGGGGCGTCCGGGGCGACCGCCTGCAGCACCACCACGTCACCGCGGGAGCCGCGGAAGGCCGGGCCCGCGCCGAGGACGTCGTCGTCGAGGACGATCGCAGCACCGCCCGCCAGGGTCGCCAGCTCCGCCTCGTCGAGCTCGGTGAGCGGACTCAAGCGCCGGTCGGAGCGCTGGGAGCCGTCGACGGCGAAGCCCTCGACCGTGGAGACGGTGCCGTCCCGCTCGATGATCGCCAGCCGCGCCTCGGCGAAACCGACCGCCGGGAACAGGCGTTGCAGGAGGGGTTGTGCTCCCGGTCGCCGCCGGCTGTCGGTCGCCGCGAGCTCGAAGGCGGCGATGTCGACCAGCACGTCGACCTGCGCTCTCGCGTCGGCGACCGCCTGCGCCCTCGCCCCGATCTGTGCGAGCACCAGAACGCCCGCCCCCACGAGTAGGACGGAGGCGAGCGCCACGCCGACCAGGGCGATCGTCAGTCGACGGCGCACGGTCAACCGAGCCGATAGCCGTAGCCACGAACGGTTGCGAGCGGCAGTTCCTCGCCCAGCTTCCTCCGGAGCTGGCGGACGTGCACGTCGACCGTTCGGGGATCACCGATCCACTCGGCGCCCCACGCGAGGTCGAGGAGCTGCTGGCGGCTCATGACCTGACCCTGGTGCTCCACGAGGGCCTGGAGCAGCTCGAACTCCTGGGTGGCGAGCGATACCGGTTCGCCAGCTCGAACCGCCTCACGTCGCTGGAGGTCGATCCGGAGGTCACCGAAGACGGCGCCCGTCCTCGACTGCTCCCCCGAACGCCCCCGCCGGAGCACCGCCTTGATCCTGGCCACGACCTCTCGCGGGGAGAACGGCTTGGTCACGTAGTCGTCGGCACCCATCTCGAGCCCGAGGATGCGGTCGACCTCGTCGTCGCGGGCGGTGAGGAACAGCACGGGCACGTCGCTGCTCTGCCGGAGCTCGCGGCAGACGTCGAAGCCGTCCAGCCGACCGGGGAGTCCGATGTCGAGCACGACGAAGTCTGGCTGTCGGGCGCGGATCACGTCGAGCCCGTCCTCGCCCGACGTCGCCACGTGGACCTGCCAGCCCTCGCGACGGATGTACAGCGCGAGCAGATCACCGATGTCGGGTTCGTCCTCGACGACGACGACGGTGGTCACGGCCGTCTGCCCGCGTCGTCCCCCTCGTCACGTGCCCTCCTGCTCACTTCGCTCATGGCGCGCTCCTCGATCGGGCTCGTCCCGACATGCGGCGCCGACCGACGCCGGGGCAAACGGTAGTACCCCGGTGTAGGCGACCCGTGTTAGGAGCTGATGATGGCCCCGCCGATCGGGTAGCGTCGGCCGGATGGCGAACAAGATCTCACTCATCGCGAAGCTGACGGCGGCCGAGGGCAAGTCGGAGGAGCTCGGGGCGGCCCTGCGGGCCGTCGTGGACGCTGCCGACGAGGAGGAGGGCCTCGAGATCTACAGCGTGCACGCCGACAGCTCCGATCCGAACGTCTTCTACTTCTTCGAGCTGTACCGAGATCAGGCCGCGCTCGACGTGCACGGTCGCGGCGATCAGATGAAGCCGGCGATGAAGGCGCTCGGCTCACTGCTCGCCGGCCGCCCCGACGTGACGATGCTCGAACCGGTGGTGGCCAAGGGCCTCGATCTCTGACCGGCCGGTGACCGCGACCTACCTCGACAAGATCCTCGCCGCACACCGGTCCGACGCAGCCGCCGACACGCGGTCGCTCGATGGGCTGATCGAGGAGGCCCGAGCGGCCGCCCCGGCGAGAGGCTTCGCCGAGGCGATCCGCACCGCCGACGGTCTGGCCGTGGTGAGCGAGATCAAGCGGCGGTCACCGTCGAAGGGTGAGTTGGCCGCAGGCGTCGACCCTGCCTCGTTCGCGGTGGCCTACGAGCGGGGTGGAGCGTCGTGCCTGTCGGTGCTCACCGACGCCGAGTTCTTCGGCGGCTCGCCGGACGACCTGGCAGCAGCCCGCGACGCGGTGGCCGTGCCGGTGCTCCGGAAGGACTTCACCGTCTCCCCCGGAGATGTCTGCGATGCCCGGATCATGGGTGCCGATGCCGTCCTGCTCATCGTGGCCGCGCTCGACGACGGCGAGTTGGCCGATCTCCTCGCGCTGGCGATCGAGCTGGGTCTCGACGCGCTCGTCGAGACCCACGACGAGGCCGAGGTGGAGCGGGCGGTCGCTGCCGGAGCCGACATCATCGGCGTCAACCAGCGCGACCTCGTCACGTTCGAGGTCGACCAGGCCCGGGCGATCCGGGTCGCCCGATCCCTCCCGGTCGATGCGGTCTGGGTCGCCGAGTCGGGGATCGGTGGGCCCGACGATGCCCGTCCGCTGGCCGAGGCCGGCTACCACGCGGTGCTGGTCGGCGAATCGCTGATGCGGAGCGGTGATCCCTCCGCGGCGGTCGGCGCGCTCCGGGAGGCCGGCACGGCCGGTTGAGGAGACCGCCAGGCGGGCAGGTCGATCGCAGCGGCACGAAACCCGCAGACCGGGGCAGCCGATCCGGGTAGGGTGCGAGCTGATGTTCGTCAAGATCTGTGGCGTCACCCGCGTCGATGACGCGCTGCTGGCGGCCGGGATGGGCGCCGATGCGGTGGGCATGATCTTCGCCGCCTCTCGCCGCCGCATCGCGGTGGCCGAGGCCCGCGACATCGTCCGACGTCTCCCGCCGGAGGTCACACCGGTGGGCGTGTTCCGCAATGAGAGCCGGGAGCGGGTCGCCGAGACGGCCAACTCGCTCGGCCTCGGGGCCGTCCAACTGCACGGGAGCGAGTCCCCCGAGGACACCCGATGGGTCGCGGCTCGGGTCCCGGTGGTGATCCGGGCCTTCGCCGCCACCGACCCCGCTTTGCTCGACGTCGACGCGTACGGCCCGGTCCAGCTGCTGATCGACTCGGAGACGCCCGGCAGCGGCGAGGTCTTCGACTGGGCGGTCCTCGAGGGGGCGCCCCCGCACCGGCCGTACATCCTGGCCGGCGGGCTGGACCCCACCAACGTCGCCGACGCTGTGCGCAGCGTGCGGCCCTGGGGGGTGGACGTGTCCACCGGGGTGGAGTCGTCGCCCGGCCGGAAGGACCCGGCGAAGGTGCGGGCTTTCATCGCCGCAGCCCGCGAGGCCGCCCCCAACCCCGATCACGAACGACTGGAAGCAGCCCACCAACCCGTCGACCGGGGAGAGGACGCAACATGGCGCTGACCGAACAGCCGTCGCCGAGCGAATCGGTGATGGGAGATCCCGACGACCACGGGCGGTTCGGCCGCTTCGGCGGCCGGTTCGTCCCAGAGACGCTCGTCCCGGCGTGCGCCGAGCTGGAGGCTGCGTTCCGGACGGCTTGGGCCGACGCCGGGTTCCGTCGGGAGTTCCAGGATCTCCTCGAGGGCTATGCCGGTCGGCCCTCCGCCCTGACCGACTGCGTCAACCTCTCGGAGGAGCTCGGCTGCCGGGTGCTGCTCAAGCGGGAGGATCTGAACCACACCGGCAGCCACAAGATCAACAATGTGCTGGGCCAGACGCTCCTCGCCCGCAGGATGGGCAAGACCCGGATCGTGGCCGAGACCGGGGCCGGACAGCACGGTGTCGCCACCGCCACCGCTGCCGCCTACTTCGGGCTCGACTGTGTGGTGTACATGGGCGAGGTCGACATGCGACGCCAGGCACTCAACGTGTTCCGCATGCGGCTCCTGGGTTCGGAGGTGCGGCCGGCGATGTCGGGGAGTCGAACCCTCAAGGACGCCGTCAACGAGGCCATGCGCGACTGGGTCGCGTCGGTCGAGTCCACGTACTACTGCCTCGGCTCGGTGATGGGTCCCCACCCGTACCCGTGGATGGTTCGGGAGTTCCACCGCGTCATCGGCGACGAGGCGAGGGCGCAGGTCAGGGAGCTGCTGGGCACCGATCCCGATGTGGTCGTGGCCTGCGTGGGCGGCGGCTCGAACGCGATCGGCATCTTCAGCGGCTTCGCCGACACCGACGCCGAGCTGATCGGGGTCGAACCGTCCGGCGGGGCCGCTGCGGGCCACGGCGTGCCCGGTGTGGTCCACGGATCGCTGTCCTATCTGATGCAGGACGAGTACGGTCAGGTCCAGGAGGCCCAGTCGGTGTCGGCTGGGCTCGACTACCCGGGCATCGGCCCCGAGCACGCCCACCTCGCCGACATCGGCCGTGCCCGCTACGAGCCGGTCAACGACCGGGAGGTGCTCGATGCGTTCCAGTTGCTCGCCAGGACCGAGGGCATCATCCCCGCACTGGAGCCGGCCCACGGTCTGGCGTGGATGATGCGGGAGCGGTCGTCGCTGGAGGGGAAGACGGTCTTGCTGAATCTGTCCGGTCGCGGCGACAAGGACGTCGCCCAGGTGCAGGGGATCCTCGATGGTGACCCCGAAGCGCTCGAGACCGTGAGGATGCCATGATCGGGCTCGAGGCCCATCTCCGGGCCCGCCGGAGCGAGGGTCGCAAGCTCCTCCTGCCGTACGTGACCGGCGGCTACCCGGTGGGGGAGTGGCCGCGGCTGATCGAGGCCTTCGCCGCTGCGGGGGCCGACGCGATCGAGGTCGGCATTCCCTTCAGCGACCCGGTCATGGACGGCCCGACGATCCAGGAGGCCTCCACCCTGGCCCTCGACGCCGGCTCCAACCCGCTGGCCGTGCTCGACGAGGTCGCCAAGACCGACGGTGGCGTACCCCTGGTGGCGATGACCTACTACAACATCTGCTTCCGGATGGGCCACCGGCGGTTCGCAGCCGCGCTTCGGGAGGCCGGTATCTCCGGGGCGATCCTGCCCGACCTCCCGCTCGAGGAGGTCGGACCGTGGGCGGACGCCGCCGACGCCGAAGGCATCGAGACCGTCCTGCTCGCCGCCCCGACCGCCCCCGACGATCGGCTGCCGGCCATCGCCGAGCGGGCGAGGGGCTTCGTGTACGGGGTCGGTCTCGTCGGCATCACCGGCGAGCGGGCGGAGCTGGCGGCCAGTGCGCTCGAGATCGCTCGCCGACTGAAGGACGTCACCGACAAGCCGGTGATCATCGGCGTCGGCGTGTCGAACCCGGAGCAGGCAGCGGAGATCGCCCAGGTCGCCGACGGGGTCGTCGTGGCGTCGGCCATCATCCGCCGGATGCTGGACGGTGGCTCGCTCGACGAAGCGGTCGCCCTGGTCGCCGACCTGCGAGCCGCTCTCGACGCAGTCTGACGAGCGATCACCGTCATACGCCCATGAGCGACCAGCGACCGTTCCCCCCGACCGATCCCTCGTGCGAGTTGTGTCGCGCCGACCGGTTCACCCACTGGTACGCCGAGACGGCTGACGGGTGGGTCGCGGACTGCGAGGTGTGCTCGGTGCCGATGGTGGTCTGGTGGGACCACGGGCCCGACGCGCCGTCCGAGGTGCGGGATCGGCTCCTGGCCGAGTTGGGCCGTGCCGCCGACGATCGGTTCGGAGCTGGCAACTGGCAGCTCGACACCACGATGCGGCAGGTGCCAGAGCACTTCCATGCCCACGCCCGCGATCGCGGTTGGTGGGATCGGCGGTTCACCCGGGCGCTGTCCCGCTACACGGGAGTGGGAAGCGAGCGGCGCACGTCCGGGTTCGGTGAGGAGTGACGAACCACGAGACCGATGTCGCCATACTCGGTGGGGGAGCGGCCGGCCTGGCCGCAGCGAGGGAAGCGAGACGGCGGGGGGCGTCGGCTGCGATCGTGACCGACGGCCCGCTGGGCGGCGACTGCACGTTCACCGGTTGTGTGCCATCGAAGGCGGTCATCGAGGCCGCACGGGCCGGAGCCAGCTTCGACGAGGCCTTCGCCAGGGCCCGCGAGGTGCGGGCCGAGATCGCGGGAACGGAGAACGCAGCGGTCCTCCGCCGTGAGGGTGTCGAGGTGTTCGAGGGCGAGGGTGTCCTGCGGACCGGGACCCGGGGTGGTGGCGGTCCCCGGCTGGAGGTCGATGGCTTGGTCATCCAGGCCAAGGGCGTGGTGCTCGCCCTCGGGAGTCGACCGATGCTCCCCCCGATCGACGGGTTGGCGGGCGTCGCTCCGCTGACCAGCGAGAACCTCTGGGAGCTCGAGCAGGCGCCGGCCTCGATCGCCGTCATCGGCGGTGGGGCGATCGGCTGCGAGCTCGGCCAGGCCATGGCCGGCCTCGGCGTTCGGGTCACCCTCGTCGAGGTGGCCGATCGGCTGCTCGGCGTGGAGGAACCGGACGCCTCGGCGATCGTCGAACGGGCACTGACCGAGGCTGGCGTCGAGGTTAGGACCGGGGTCGCCGTGGCCGCCGGTCGACGTGACGGCCCGGGAGGCGCCGTGGCGCTCGACCTCGCCGACGGGTCGACGGTGCGAGCCGATGAGGTCCTGGTCGCTGCTGGCCGGCGTCCGAACACCGATCGAGGCGGCGTGACCGAGGCCGGCATCGAGTGTGATCGGCGGGGTTTCGTGGCCACCGACGATCATCTGTCGACCAGCCGCGACAGCGTCTACGCAGCCGGCGACGTGACCGGCTCATCGAACTTCACCCACGCCGCCGACCGGATGGGCCGGCTCGCCGCGGCGAACATCCTCTCCCGCTACCGCTGGCGGCGCTTTGATCCGGCCAGGATCCCGGCGGTGACCTTCACCGCCCCGGAGGTCGCCAGCATCGGGCTCAGCGAGCGGGAGGCGGCCGAGCGTTTCGACAGCGCACGGGTGGCCGAGCTCCCGCTCGGCGAGCACGACCGGGCGATCGTGGCCGCCGCGACAGACGGCTACATCAAGCTGATCGCCGGGCCGAATCCCGTGATCGGCTCGGTCGGTGGCGGGCGCCTCGTCGGGGCGTCGATCGTGGCCGAGCGGGCGGGCGAGATGATCGCCGAGCTCGCGTTGGCGATCCAGCTCCGAGCGTTCGTCGGGCAGTTGGCGATGACCACCCACCCGTACCCGACGTGGTCGTACGGCATCCAGAAGGCGGCCGCCCAGTTCTTCATGACCGTCGAGGGCCGGACGGCCCGCTCCGCCCGTTCGGACTGAGCAGCCCATCGGCAGAGCCGGGGTCGGCTCAGGCGGCCAACGCCCCCGACAGGGTCCGGCCGAGCTCGGCGACCAGGTCGTCGACCGTCGCCTCGAATGGCGCCGACTCGTGGATCAGGAGCGCGCCGAGCGTGCCAAACACGCACCATCGGACCCGCCACGAGACCACGGTGAATGGGACATGTGGGAGCGCGGCCTCCAGGTGGGGCCGGAACGCCTCCGCCACCGGCGCGAAGTGATCGGCAACGGTCGCTTCGACGTAGTCGGCGGGGCGGAGGTAGATCGAGCCGATGAGCCGGGCCCGACCTGGCGATCGGGTGTGCAACTCCTGCGCGGCCTCGACATCGGGACGGATGAGCGCCTCGACCAGCGAGGCCACCGATGGGGGGCCGTGCGCGGTCTCGCGGTCGAGCAGCTCGAGCCGACGCGAGTTGAGCGGCGCCAGGATCCGGTCGAGCACGGCCTCGGCGAGGGCCTGCCGCCCGCCGAAGTGGTAATGCACGGCGCCGGGGTCGCTGCCGGCGTCACGCATGATCTTGCGCAGCGACCCCTTGTCGATCCCGCTGGCGGCGAACTCCGCCTCGGCGGCGTCGAGGAGCGCGTCGACCCGGGCGGTCGTCATCGCTCGAGCCGGGACTTCAACGCCCGCAGGTCCTTCCGGTTGGCCCGTCGCATCGCCGGACCCATCAACGGGCTGACGAACCGCGACCAGCCGGTGGGCCGACCGCGGTTGCGGAGCGTCATGCGGGTGTGGCCCTCGCCTGTCTGCTCGTAACGGTACGACGTCTCCATCGGGAACGGTCCCTCCGCCGTGCGCATCACCAACGAGACCGGCGTGTGCTCGACCACCTCGTAGGTGTACCTCATGGTCCGCCCCATGAACCGGGCCACGAAGGCGATTCGGCTGCCGACCTCCAGCGGCGGCGTCGTCTTCCACTCGACTTCGGCGATGTTCGCATACCACGCCGGTGCGTTCGACGGATCGCTCGCGTAGGCGGCGACGACCTCGACGGGGCGACCGATGACCGCCTCGACAGCGACATCGACAGTGGTTGGCTCCTGCCAGGATTCAGTCATGTGATTGAATCTACCAGTCGGGTGACTGAACACGGTCGGGGGCTCATCGTCTCCTACTATCGAGCAATCGAGAGCGAACCGGCGGCACGATCGTGTACCGCCACGAGTGGCGGGAGGATGAACGATGCCGACGGTCGACGTCAACGGGGTCACGCTTCACTACGAGCGGCGAGGAGCGGGTGAGCCGATCCTGTTCGTCATGGGTCTCGGCGGACAGCTCGTGGATTGGCCAGAGGACTTCCTCGACCTCTTCGTCGAACGGGGCTTCGAGACCATCGTGTTCGACAACCGCGATGTGGGCCTCTCGTCGCAGACCGAGTGGCAGCCCCCCAGCCGGTGGAAGCAGCTCAGATCGATGCTCACCCGACGGCCGGTGCGAGGCGTTGGCTACACCTTGACCGACATGGCCGATGACGCCGCCGGTCTCCTCGCGGCGCTCGACGTGGGGGCGGTCCACGTGGTCGGAATCTCGATGGGCGGGATGATCGCCCAGGAGCTCGCCATCGAGCACGCTGCCAGGATCCGGTCCGTCTGTTCGATCATGTCGAACACCGGCGATCGCCGATCCGGTGGCATCAAGGGCCGCCTCCTCACCCAGCTCGCCCGATCCGAGCCGCCCAGCCGTGACGGGGCGGTCGACGCGTCGGTCGCGCTGTTCGAGCTGGTCTCCGGGCCCCATTTCGAGCCGGCCCGCGTTCGGGAGATGGCGGAGCGCAGCATCGAGCGGAGCTTCACCCCGGACGGTGTCGCCAGGCAGTCGGCGGCCATCATGGGCTCGCGGGATCGGACCGACCTGTTGGCGGGGGTCACCGCCCCGACGCTCGTGATCCACGGCCAGGTCGACCCGCTGGTGAAGTTGAGCGGTGGCCTGGCCACGACGGCGGCGATTCCCGACTCACGGTTGCTCGTCTACCCCGACATGGGCCACGACCTCCCGCGACCGCGGTGGGGTGAGTTCGCCGACGCCATCGTGGGCAACGCCCGTCGGGCGGTCGCCACGAACGCCGCCTGACGGCCACACCGCAGTGCGGCCGTCAGGCGCGGCTCGGTCCCTCCCGATCGGCGCAGTGGTGTCTACTCTGCGGCGCGGTTGACGCCCGACACGATGGCGCGGAGCGAGGCGGTGGTGATATCGCCGTGCATGCCGACCCCCCACAGTTCACGGTCGCCGACCTTGAGCTCCATGTAGGTGACGGCCTTCGCGTCGGCGCCAGCGCCGATCGCATGCTCGTGGTAGTCGAGCACCCGGATCTCGTGGCCCCTCGCGTCGTTCAATGCATTCACGAACGCTTCGACGGCACCGCCGCCCTCCCCTTCGAGCTTGGTGACCTCACCGTCGATGCGGACGTTGGCCGAGACGGTGGTTCGGTCGGCGCCGGAAGCGTTGTGGCTCATGTCGAACGAGACGAGCTCGTAGGGCTTGGCCACGGCCAGATAGTGGTTGCGGAACTCCTCCCAGATCTGCTGACCCGTGATCTCCTTGCCGGTGGTGTCGGTGATGTGCTGGATGACCCGGGTGAACTCGATCTGCAGACGGCGGGGCAGGTCGAGCTCCTGGTCGGTCTTGAGCAGGTACGCCACACCGCCCTTGCCGGACTGTGAGTTGACCCTGATGACGTCCTCGTAGGATCGGCCGACATCCTGCGGGTCGATCGGCAGGTACGGAACCTCCCACAGCGTCTGGCCGGTGGCCTCCATCGCCTCGAAACCCTTCTTGATCGCGTCCTGGTGCGACCCGGAGAAGGCGGTGTAGACCAGATCGCCGACGTACGGGTGACGGGGATGGACCGGAAGCTGGTTGCAATGCTCGGCCACCCGGCGGATCTCGTTGATCTCGGCCAGGTCCAGCTCGGGGTCGACGCCCTGGCTGAAGAGGTTCAGGGCGAGCGTTACCACGTCGACGTTGCCGGTTCGCTCACCGTTGCCGAACAGCGTTCCCTCGACGCGGTCGGCGCCGGCCATGACCCCGAACTCGGCTGCGGCCACGGCGGTGCCCCGGTCGTTGTGGGGGTGGAGCGACAGCACGACCGCATCGCGCTGGCGGATGTTGCGGTGGAACCACTCGATCATGTCGCCGTAGATGTTGGCGGTGCTCATCTCCACCGTCGCCGGCAGGTTCAGGATGACCGGATCAGCCACGGTCGGCTCCCACACGTCCATCACGGCTTCGCAGATCTGCTTGGCGAACGGCAGCTCGGTCCCGGTGAAGCTCTCGGGAGAGTACTCGTAGCGGACCTCGGTACCGCCGACGTGCACCTCGTTGGCCTTGCACCGCTCCGCCCCTGTCACCGCGATGTCGATGATGCCGGCCTCGTCGAGGCCGAACACCACTCGCCGCTGCACGGTGGACGTGGAGTTGTAGAGATGGACGATCGCCTTGTCGGCGCCGACGATCGACTCGTAGGTCCGGTCGATCAGCTCGTCTCGCGACTGGGTCAACACCTGGATGGTGACGTGATCGGGGATCATGTCGTCCTCGATGATCTGGCGGACGAACTCGAAGTCGGTGTCGGAAGCGGCGGGGAAGCCGACTTCGATCTCGGTGAAGCCGATCTCGATCAGCTTCTGGAACATGATGGTCTTCCGGTCGGCGTCCATCGGCTCGATCAACGCCTGGTTGCCGTCCCGGAGGTCCACGCTGCACCACAGCGGGGCCTTTCCGGTGACGGCGTTCGGCCAGGTGCGATCGAGGATCGGAATCGGCTGGAACGACTGGTACTTCTGGATGGGCATGCGGTTGTTCGACATTGGGGGGTGCTCCTTGCGGTTTCGTGCTCGGTACTGCTCGGTCGTTGCGTGGGCTCCTGCGTCGCGTCGTCGCGTGATGGACGCAGCAGCCGGAGACATGCGGAGCGGAGACGGCACTAGCTCGTCTGTTAGGAGAGCGCTCCCCCTGAGCGATCGATGTGCCTCGTCAACTCCGACTGGGGGTACCCGGCGCGCCTGGTCAGGCGGCCGGGCGCAGAAGTCGGAGGTCGAGAAGACGGCACATTCGAGTGCAACTGTAGCACGGTGGTGTTGCGATGTGCGCGACTGCTTCAGGAAGCGTCTTCGGGAACCTCGCCGTTGGCCACCCGTTCGCCGAATCGCGTCAACGCAGCTCGGATCTCCGGGTCGATGGGCCGCTCACGGCCTCGCAGGCTCAGCTTGATCCGCCGGTAGACGTGGGTCTCCCGGTCACACCGTTCGCAGCCGTCGAGGTGCCCGATGACCCTCCGAGCGGTCTCGTCGTCGGTCTCGCCGTCGATGTAGGACTGCAGGACCTCCAAGACGTCCTCGCAGGACATCCCCCGTCGAAAGAGCTTCCTGATCACAGGTCCGGCCCTCCGTTGGTGTCGCCTGCGCTGGCCCAGTCCTCGCTCGTCACGTCGAGGCCGACCTCGTCGATGTGGGCTCGTATCCGCTTCCTCGCCCGGTGGAGTCGGCTCATCACCGTCCCCACCGGCACACCGAGGAGGTCGGCGGTCTCCTGGTAGGCGAGGCCGTTGAGATCGACGAGCTCGACCACCTCGCGGAACTTGTCGGGCAGCTCATCGAATGCCTGCTCGATCGTGGCGTCCAGCTCGTCGCGGAGGGTCAGCTCCTCGGGGCCCTCGGTCTCGGCGAAGTCGACCGACCGCTCGAACGTCGCGTCCGGGTCGTCGAGCAGGTCGGGCTTCTTCTTCCGGGCCCGGTTGATGTTGGCGTTGCGCATGATGGTCATCAGCCACGCTCGCGGGTACCGGCCATCGAACCGGTCGATCGCGCGGTAGGCCCGGAGCAGGGTCTCCTGCACGAGGTCCTGGGCGTCGACATCGGAGCGGGTCAGGGACCAGGCGGTGCGATAGAGCACATCGAGCTCGGGCAGCACGTAGCGCTCGAACGAGGCGTGGGTGTCCGCTTGGCCCCCGGTCATCGGTGGCATGAGTGCAACCATCGGACTGGAAACGGACGCGGTCGGCCCTGCATTCCGCCATCTTCGCACGCAGCCGCCTAAAACAACCGGAAAGGGCGACGAACGGGACCGGGTCGGGCTGGGACGGGCGCTCGCTAGGGTCTGACCACCATGGCCACAGAACCGGTGACGGTCTACGAAGCGGTCGGTGGCGAGGACTACTTCTTCGCCCTCGTCGACACGTTCTACGAAGGGGTCGCCGCCGATCCCGTCCTTCGACCCAGCTACCCCGATGACCTGACCGACTCGAAGCGCTGGCTCGCGCTGTTCCTCATCCAGTACTGGGGTGGCCCGACCACCTACGATCAGCACCGGGGCCACCCGCGGCTCCGGATGCGACACGCGCCATTCGAGATCGGGATCGTCGAACGAGACGCGTGGCTCGAGCACATGCTCGGAGCCGTCGAGAGGTCCGACGCTCCCGACGAGGCGAAGCGCCTGTTCGGCCAGTACTTCGAGCAGGCGAGCACCGCGATGATCAACCGGTGAGTCGGGCTCGAACGGCGATCCGACGGCGGCGCTGAACAATCCGCGACCTCGCGTGTCATTTGCGTCGACCGTCCGGAAACGCAGTCCTGGTGCGGTCTGTCGGCACCCGAAAGATCGGCAAATCCTTGACTTTGTGATTCGCAAGGGCTCCACTTTGGCCTGACTGCCGATAGGCAGGCTTGGAAAGCGAAGGAGTTCTCCGATGAACAAAACCGAACTGATCGACCAGGTCGCTGATCGAACCGGTGTCTCCAAGAAGGACGTCGGTGCCGTGATCGACGGGCTCTTCGTCGAGGTTTCCCGTGTGGTCGCGAAGGGCGAGGACAAGGTCACAATCCCCGGATTCGTGTCGTTCGAGCAGGTCGACCGCAAGGAGCGAAAGGGGTTCAACCCCCAGACCGGCGAGCCGATCACGATCCCCGCGTCGACCGCGGTCAAGGTGACGGCCGGCAACAAGCTCAAGGCGTACGCCAAGGGAACCGAGCAACCGCCAGCCTAGGCGGCGACGTCGTGCGGGCACCGACCAGCGACGGTCGAGTACCGATCCTCCAGCGCCGTGCCCCCGGCCCTCCAGCTCGGGGTACGGCGCAGGGGGGAGCGCTCGAATGAGGAGCGCCCAGATCAGGAGAAGCGTCAGGGCTCGACGGGGTGGGCATGCCACCGAGGCCTGACCAGCTGCTGCCCCATCGCCCCCCGTTCCTGTTCGTGGACGAGCTGGCCGAGCTCGTCCCCGGCGAGCGAGTCAGCGGATCCTGGCACCTCACCGGCGACGAATGGTTCTTTCCCGGTCACTTCCCCGACCGGCCGACGTTGCCGGGTGTGCTGATGCTCGAGGCGCTCGCCCAGCTCGGCGCCTGTGCTGTCCTCGCCGACGAGAGGTACAGCCAGAAGCTGCCCCTGTTCGGCGGGGCCGACAAGGTGAAGTTCCGCCGGCAGGTCATCCCCGGCGACACCCTCGAGCTCGAGGTAACGATGGACCGGCTCGGGTCCCGGGCCGGGCGTGGATCCGGGATCGCCCGGGTCGGCGAGGAGACCGCTGTCCAGGCGAGCCTGATGTTCGTTCTGGTCTGAGTCGGAGCCACCGCGCCCTGGGCTTGGACCTCAGGCTGGGGCGATGACGACCGTGCCGTTGTGCCCGCCGAAGCCGAAGCTGTTCGACAGCGACGGTCCCGGCGTCCACGACCGGGCTTCATCGACGACGATGTCGATCTCGGGAAGCTCGGGATCCCGCTCCCCGAAGCCGGCGGTCGGCGGCAGGAGGCCGTGCTCGATCGAGAGCACGACGGCGGCTGCCTCCAGGGCACCGGCGGCGCCGAGGGCGTGGCCGGTGACGCCCTTGGTGGATGTCACCGCCGGGCCCGGGGCGCCGAACACCTTGGCCAGCGCTTCGGCCTCGGCCGCGTCGTTGAGCGGCGTCGATGTCCCGTGGGCGTTGACGTGCACGATGTCGTCGGCGGTGAGTCCAGCGTCGGCGATGGCGAGTTCCATGCACCGCACGGCGCCGACACCGCCGGGGGACGGGGCGGTGATGTGGTGGGCATCGGCGGTGCTGGCCGCGCCGAGCAGGACGGCCAGAACGTCGGCGCCGCGGGCCTCCGCCCGCTCCAGCGACTCGAGCACCAGTACCGCCGCTCCCTCGGCGATCACGAAACCGTCCCTGCGCTGATCGAACGGCATCGAGATCCCACTCTTCGAGAGCGCGGTCATGTTGCCGAAGCCAGCGAGCGACGTGGCCGTGAGCGGCGCCTCGCTGCCGCCGGCGAGAACGACGTCGCAACGCCCGCTGCGCAGGAGCTGGAGGGCGTTGCCGAGGGAATGGGTGCCGGCAGCACAGGCTGTCACCGTCGCCTCGCACGGTCCGCCGAAGCCGTGCCGCATCGACACCGCTGCCGCCGCGGCGTTCGGCATCATCATCGGTACGAGGAACGGCGAGACCCGCCGGTCACCCCGATCGTGACGGATCACGATCTGCTCCTCGTTGGTGGTTATCCCGCCGATGCCGGTGCCGATCAGCACACCGACCCGGTCGGGATCGACGCCGAGATCGCCCGACTGCTCGAGGGCCATGGCCGCCGCCGCGATCGCGTACTGGGTGAACGGGTCGGCCCGGCGAGCCTCCTTCGGATTGCTGTACCAGGGGCTCGGATCCCAGTCGGCGAGCTGTCGACGGTCGCCAGCCGCCGGCTTGGTGAGCAGCCCTTCCCAGAACGGCCCGGCGCCGACCCCGCAGGGTGCGACGACGCCGAGGCCCGTGATCGCGACGGTCGGACCGCTCATCAGAGCTTGCCCACCACCAGGTCGTAGGCTGCCCCGACGGTTTCGATTCCCTCGAGCTCCTCCTCCTCGACCGACACGCCGAACTCCTCTTCGAGAGCCATCACCAACTCGACGAGATCGAGGCTGTCGGCGTCGAGATCCTCAGCGAACCGTGCCTCCCGCGTGACCTGATCGGCCTCCACCGCGAGTACCTCCACGGCGCACTTCTTGAACGCCTCGAACTTCTGATCATCACTCACTGTTCGGTCCTCCTCGAACCACTCGGCCAACCATGATCGTTGGACATCTCAAACTACACCGCCACATCCGGGCTGCTGCCCGAGCAGGTACGTCGTCGGCTGGGCTGCGGACTCATCGCCGGGGCCTCATCGCTACGCACCCATTCCGAGACCACCGTCGACGGGAATGGTGGCACCGGTGGTGTACCCAGCGGCCTCCGAGGTCAGGAACACCACTGCGGCGGCGACCTCGTCGGCCGTTCCGACCCGTCCGACGGGTACTGCGTCGGTCATGGCGGTCACGGTGTCATCACCGAGCGCAGCGAGCATGTCGGTGTCGACAGGGCCTGGGGCGACGAGGTTCACGGTGATACCACGCGAGGCGAACTCCCGGGCGAGGGATCGCCCCATGCCCGCCAGGCCGGCCTTCGACGCCGCGTAGTTGGCCTGCCCGGCCTGACCGAGCGCGCCGACCACCGATGACATCAGCACGATGCGACCCCAGCGACCCTTCATCATTCCCCGGAGGCAGCGCTTCACCACTCGGAACGCGCCGGTGAGGTTGGCGTCGATGACGTCGGTGAAGTCCTCGGTCTTCATGCGGAGCGCCAGGAGGTCCCGGGTGATCCCGGCGTTGGCGACGAGTATCTGCACCGGGCCGAGGTCACCTTCGATGCCCGTTATCGCCGAGTCGACCGACGAGTCGTCGGTGATGTCGCACTCGTACCAGGCGATGCCATCGGGCAGGTCGTCGGGCTTGGTCCTGGAGCCGATCGCGGTGAGGTGGCCCTGATCGCGGAGCGCGACCGCGCAGGCGAGGCCGATACCTCGGCTCCCGCCGGTGATGAAGGCGACTCGCTGTGGTTCGGTCATGGCGCCGATGGCGATCCGTCGTGGTCTCGGATCACGCGGCCCAGCGGATCAGCGTGCTCGCCCACGTCATGCCAGCCCCGAAACCGACGAGCAGAACCAGGTCGCCGGGGGAGATCCGGTCGTTGGCCCACGCATCGTCGAGCGCCAGCGGGATCGACGCCGCCGAGGTGTTGCCGGTGCGCTCGAGCACCATCGCCGTCTTCTCCATCGAGAAGCCGAGCTTCTTCCACGCCGACTCGACGATCCGGCTGTTGGCCTGGTGGGGAACGACGAGATCGATGTCGCTGGCGGTGACGCCCGCCTGCTCCATCGTGGCTGTCGCCGAGCGCTGGATCACCTGGACGGCCTGGCGGAAGACCTCCTTGCCGTCCATCTGGAGCACATCGCCGTGGTCGGCGTAGAGGATGTGCACGTAGTTCCCGTTGGAACCGAGGTCCCACCCGAGGAGCTGTCCCTGGCCCGTCGGGTCACGCTCGACCACCGCCGCTCCGGCGCCGTTCCCGAACAGGATGCCGGTGCCCCGGTCGTGGTAGTCCGTGATCCGGTCGAGCGATTCGGCCCCGATGACGAGAATCCGCTCCATGCCCTGCAGGAGGAGGCCGTTCGCCACCACGAGTCCATAGACCCACCCCGAGCACGCAGCCTGGAGGTCGAAGGCGCCGCAGTCGAGCCCGAGCTCACGGGCGACGGCCGGCGCGGTGCCGGGACAGATGTGGTCGGGGCTGGTGGTCGCCAGGATCACCTGGTCGATGCTGTCCGGCGGGATATCCGCAGCGGAGAGGGCGCGCTCAGCGGCCTGGGTGGCGAGGCCCGACGTCGATCCGCCGATCCTGCGCTCGCCTATGCCGGTCCGCTCGCGGATCCACTCATCGGTCGTGTCCATCCATGCCGTGAGGTCGTCGTTGGTGAGGACCTTCTCGGGCAGCGCCGCACCGATGCCGGTGATCTTGAAGCCCCAGGGGGCGGTGGGGAGCGGACGTTCGGTCATGGGACACCAACACTACTCGCTCGCAGCCAGGCGAGCGGCTGCGACGTGGTCACGCGCTCACCGGCGAGGGCCAGCAGACCCTGGAGCGTGCCGGCGAAGGCCGAGCGGACCTCGGTGTTGCCGACGGTGCCGATGACCTGACCACGCTCGATGGGGCTGTGGTCGTCGAGCTCGCCCGGCGCGAACACGCCGGAGACCGGGCTGACGACGAGTCGTTCGACGGCGTACAGCATCTCGCCCTCGTGGACCGCACCGGTTTCTGAGGCGTGCGACAACGCCTCCAGCAGATTGTCGACCTCCGCGGGCGTGCTGACGCTGAGGGTGGTGGCCCCCTTGACGGTCCGCTTGGCCATCCCGGTCAGGATCGTTCCGGGACCGAGCTCGAGAAAGACGGTGGTACCGGCCGACTGGAGCGCATGGAGGGTGTGGCGCCACAGCACCGGCGAGGTGAGCTGTGCGCCGAGCAACCCGGCCCACGACTCGGCGTCGGTGTGGGCCTCCGCGTCGATGTTGGCGTACACGGGACGGTTCGGGGCCCGGAGCGCGACGTCGGCCAACGCTTTGCGGAGACGGTCGCGGGCGGGGGACATGAACGGGGTGTGGAACGCACCGCCGACCTTGATCGGCATGACCCGCTTCGCTCCGGCCTCCTTCGCCTCCGCTCCGGCGGCTTCGATCGCCGCCGGGTCGCCCGCGATGACGACCTGTCCGGGAGCGTTGTAGTTCGCGACCCACACGTCGCCGTCGGTTCGCCGGCAGGCGAGGTCGACCTTGTCGTCGTCGAGGCCGAGAACGGCGGCCATGGTGCCCGCCTGCTCGTCGGCCGCCGCCTGCATCGCATTGCCACGCTCGGTCACGAGGCGGACACCGTCGGCGAAGCTGAGCACACCGGAGGCGGTCAAGGCGGCGTACTCGCCGAGGCTGTGGCCAGCGTGGAACGCCGGCTCGACACCGGTCCGCTCGACCGCATCGAGGACCACCATGCTCGCCACGTAGGTGGCCAGCTGCGAGTTCCTGGTCTGCTTCAGCTCGTCGGCATCAGCTCGCAGCAGGAGGTCCTCGACGTCTCGTTCGGACGCTTCCGAGGCTTCGCCGACCAGCTCCCAGGACGGGTGGTCGGTCCACGCCTCGCCCATGCCGGGGGTCTGCGATCCCTGGCCGGGGAAGGTAAAGGCAATCATCACCGAGGTCACGACCGTTTGACCACCGGCGGGTCGAGAAGGTTTCACACCGCTGCCGGTTGGTGCTGACACACCGGCGGTCACCGGGTGTCGATCGCTGGAACCATCCCCGGTGTGGCACGCCCGGCGGCTACGATGACGTGCTCGCCCGGGTGGCGGAACGGCAGACGCGGCGGACTCAAAATCCGCTGTCCGAAAGGGCGTGTGGGTTCGAATCCCACCCCGGGCACGGCAACTCTCCGAGTTGCTTGGAGTTCGCCGGTGGCGAACTCTGGGGTCGCTGGTGACGGGCAACTCTCCGAGTTGCTTGGAGTTCGCCGGTGGCGAACTCTGGGGTCGCTGGTGACGGGCAACTCTCCGAGTTGCTTGGAGTTCGCCGGTGGCGAACTCTGGGGTCGCTGGTGACGGGCAACTCTCCGAGTTGCTTGGAGTGACGGCAACTCTCCGAGTTGCTTGGAGTGACGGCAACTCTCCGAGTTGCTTGGAGTTCGCCGGCGGCGAACTCTAGGGTCGCTGGCGACGGCAACTCGCCGAGTTGCTTGGCGGCTTTGCCGGCGTTGCGTGTTCCCTGGCTGTAGGTTTGTGCGGGGATGTCACGCGCATCGATCGAGAGGAAGCTGATCGCAGTCTCCGGCGAGATCGGAACGATCCGTGATCAGCTCCGCGTACTCGACGAACAGTTGGCACATTTCGTCGACGCTGCCGACGATGCTCGTCTCCGGTCGCTCGTGTCGGAGACGCCGCTGGCGGCGGGGGAGCATCGGGAAGCAGCGAAGACGGTCGTCGGACTCCGACGAGACAGGGACGTGCAGATGAGGAAGTTGGCCAAGCTCGAAGCGAAGCAGGACGCCCTGCTCGATCAACTGGGGCAGGTGAGCTCATGAGCGGCGGGTCGACCACCAGGGTGGTGATCGCCGAGGACGAGGCGCTCATCCGTCTCGACCTGGCCGAGAGCCTCGCCGAGCAGGGCTACGAGGTCGTCGGCGAGGCCGCCGACGGGTCCGAGGCGCTGCGGTTGGTTCGGGAGCACCATCCCGACGTGGTGATCCTCGACATCATGATGCCCGGCACCGATGGTCTGACCGCGGCCAGGGAGATCATGACCGACCGCCTCGCGGCGATCGTCATACTGACCGCCTACTCCCAGCGCGACCTCGTCGAGCAGGCGAGGGACGCCGGGGCCATGGCCTACCTCATGAAGCCGTTCAAGCGGGAGGAACTGGTTCCGGCGATCGAGCTGGCCGTTGCCCGGTTCCGAGAGCTGGAGATCCTGGCGAAGGAGGCCGAGTCGCTGTCGGACCGGTTGGAGTCACGGAAGATCATCGATCGGGCCAAGGGCAAGCTGCAGGACGGCGAAGGTATGACCGAGCACGACGCCTTCCGCTTCATCCAGCAGACCGCCATGTCGCAGCGGACGTCGATGCGCAAGATCGCCCAGGCCGTGCTCGACGGCGATCTCCGACCCGAGTCGACCTGAGGGGAGCACCATGATGGATGTCGTCGAGCGGACCGCCGTTCCGATACTCGAGATCGGTCGAGCGTGGATGAGCGCACCGGCGACCGGGCAGCGGGCGGTCGATCTCGGTTTCGCTCCGGGGTTCGGCCTCTGGGTCAACGGACGGGCCGGGGCGATGGGTGAGGTCGAGCCCATGGTCGCGGCGGCTGCGATCGGTTTCATGGCGCCCGGGAGGGTCGCCGAGCTGTGGGCGGCCAGACCCGCCGGTCTGAGCGCAGCCGGGTGTGCAACCCACTACGCCGAGGCAGCGGCGAGCTGGGGGCGGGAGGCGCTGGCGAGCGTCGACGCCGGTCGGCTGCAACGCACGACGGAGCTCGCTCGCAGGATCGCCGGCGCCGCCGATCCGTCCACCGGAGCGTTGTTCGCCGGCTGGCGAGCCGTACCCCTACCCGATGAACCGGCCGGCGCTGCCACCCTCGCACTGCAGGTGCTGCGGGAGTTGCGGGGCGGGGCCCATCTCAGCGCGGTCCACGCGGTGGGACTCGGGCCGCACGGCGCGATCATGTCGGTTGCAGATCCGGTGCGCGGCGGTGAGGCCGGAGCCGACCGGTTCGGCTGGCCGGCCCCCCATCCGGCCGGCGACCCTGCACGTCGGGCGGAGGCGGAGTCGCTGACGTCGAGGGCGTGCGAACCGGCGTATGCCGTGCTCGGCGAGGCGGAGGCGGCCGAGTTCACCGAGCTCGTCCTCGAGATCCGCAGCGCCATCGACCTGTGAACGGAACCCTGTGAGCGAGGTGAGCAGCCGGGTGGTCAGGCCCATCTAGGCTAGGGAGCGATGCCAACCCTGATGCTCGTCGACGGCAACTCGCTCACCTACCGCGCCTTCCATGCGCTTCCCCAGGATCTGGCCACGTCGAGCGGTCAGGTGACGAACGCCGTCCTCGGGTTCACGTCGATGCTGATCAACCTCGTGCGCGACCACCAGCCAGATGGTGTGGCGGTGGCCTTCGATCGGCCGGAGCCGACGTTCCGTCACGAGCGGGTCGACACCTACAAGGCGAACCGGTCGGCTGCCCCCGACATCCTCCGTCAGCAGATGGGGATCGTGCGAGAGGTGCTCGACGCCCTCAAGCTGCCCCAGATCGAGGCGGCGGGGCACGAGGCCGACGACATCCTCGCCACGCTCGCGGGTCAGGCGGCCGATGCCGGCATCGATGTGTTGATCGTCACCGGTGACCGCGACAGCTTCCAGCTCGTGGCCGATCCGCACGTGAAGGTGATCTACAACAAGCGTGGCGTGTCGGAGTACGCCGAGTACGACGAGGCCGGTATCGAGGAGCGAACCGGGGTGCGTCCCGATCGGTACGTCCAGTACGCCGCCCTCCGAGGCGACACCTCCGACAACCTGCCCGGGGTTCCCGGGGTGGGTGAGAAGACGGCGGCGAAGCTCATCAACAAGTACGGCGGCATCGACGAGCTGTTCGCCCACGTCGACGAGCAGACCCCGAAGCTCCGGGAGAACCTGAGCGCAGCCGAAGACGAGGTGCGCATCAACACGATCGTGATGGAGCTCACCCGCGACGTCCCGCTCGACGTCAAGCCGGAGGATCTCCTAGGCATCGAGCCCTACGACCACGACGAGGTCAAGAAGCTCTTCGACTTCCTCGAGTTCCGCAACCTCCACGATCGTCTCCACGAGGCCTTCGCCCCCGGCGAGGCCGCCGCCACCGAGCGCGATGTCCTCGCCGTGCAGATCGCGGAGCCGGCTTCGGCCACCGAAGCGGTACAGGTCCTGGCGGTGGTCGCCGATGCAGCGACCGGCGCAGCGCCGGTGGCGATCGCCGGCTCGGTCCGCGCGACCGACGGGCCAGGGGCGGCGCCCCACCTCGACGGGCTGGCGATCGTCGTCGACGACCCGGCATCGGAGGTGGCCTGGCTACCGCACGGGCTTCTCAGCGACGATGCGGTCACCGCTGCGTTGGCTGCGCTCGTGGCCGAAGACGGTCCCGGTGTGGTGGCCCACGACGCGAAGCCGCTGATCGCGGCGTTGAACGAGATCGGTGTCGACCTCGCCGGACTCCGGCTCGACACCTCGCTCGCGGCTTACCTCCTCGACCCTTCCGGCAACTCCTATCCGCTCGACGAGCTCCTCATCACGTACACCGAGTACCGGATGCCCGACGACGACGGACCGCCCGACGGTCAGCTCGACTTCGGTGAGCAGCAGGTCCCCGAGTCGGAGCGGGCTGCGAGGACCGCCCTGGCGGCCGCTCGCCTCGGTCGGCGCCTCGCCGATGCGCTCGAGGAGGACGGCCTCACCGAGCTGAACGCCACCGTCGAGGTGCCACTGGTCAGGGTGCTGGCCCGGATGGAGCACCTCGGTGTCGGTGTCGATCGTGCGGAGCTGGAGTCGCTCAACGCCGACATGACCGCCGAAGCCGATGCGTTGGCGAAGCAGATACAGGAGGACGCCGGTGAGGAGTTCAACGTGAACTCCACGAAGAAGCTCCGGGAGATCCTGTTCGAGAAGTTGGAGCTCACCCCGCAGAAGAAGACGAAGACCGGGTACTCCACCGATCAGGCCACGCTCGAGAAGCTGGAGGGCGAGCACCCCATCATCGAGCATCTTCTCCGCTACCGGGAGGTGGAGAAGCTCCGCTCGACCTACGGCGCCTCCTTGCTGGCGTCGGTCGGGACCGACGACCGCATCCACGCCACGTTCAACCAGACGGTGGCCCGCACCGGTCGCCTGTCGTCGGAGAACCCGAACCTGCACAACATCCCCGTCCGGACCGAGCTCGGCCGCAGCTTTCGCAAGGCGTTCGTTCCGAGCGCCGACCGGACCTTCCTCGTGGCCGACTACAACCAGATCGAGCTTCGCTGCATCGCCCACCTGGCCGAGGATCCCGGCCTCATCGAGGCGTTCACCTCGGGTACGGACGTGCACCGGGCCACCGCGGCCCGGGTCTTCGACGTGGAGCCTGACGAGGTCGACTTCGAGCAGCGGAGCCGGGCGAAGATGGTGTCGTACGGGTTGGCCTACGGTATGGAGGCGTACGGGCTCGGCCAGCGACTCGGCATTCGGACGAGCGAAGCGCAGGTCATCCTCGACGCCTACTTCGAGAGCTTCCCCGCCGTACGCGAGTACATGGACACGACGGTCACCGAGGCCAGGAACCGGGGCTACACCGAGACCCTGTTCGGCCGGCGCCGGGCGATCCCGGAGCTCCGCAGCGACAACCCGCGGATCCGGCAGGCGGGGGAGCGGCAGGCGATGAACGCCGGGATCCAGGGTCTCGCCGCCGACATCTTCAAGGTGGCGCTCGTCCGCCTCGACCAGCGCCTCACCGCCGAGGGCATGGCCAGCAGGATCGTCCTACAGGTCCACGACGAGTTGATCCTCGAGGTCCCCGACGCTGAGAAAGACGTGGCCGCCGAGGCGGTGCTGGCCGAGATGCGGGGCGCGTTCGAGCTTCGGGTCCCACTCGAGGTCAACCTCAGCTTCGGTTCCACCTGGGCCGATGCCAAGGACTGACCGGTCGATGAGGGGTGACAGGCCATGACCGGGACGGATGACGGGCACTGGTTCGACGAGGTGGCGAAGTTCCTCGGACCGGCCTACCTGCGGTACTCGTTCACGATGGGCACCGCTCAGGAGATCGCCTTCCTGATCGACGCCCTGGGCCTCGAACCGGGCGATCGCGTGCTCGACGTCGGCTGCGGACCGGGGCGCCACTCGTTGGCGTTGGCATCGGCCGGCCTCGAGGTGGTCGGCGTGGACATCTCGGCCGAGTTCGTCGAGCTGGCCATGGCCGCTGCGGTCGAGGCGGACGTGTCCGACAGCGTGCGTTTCGTCCGAGCCGATGCCCGCCGCCTCACCCTCGCCGACGTGGGCGACGAGCCGTTCGACGCCGCGATCTCGCTCTGCCAGGGGGCGTTCGGTCTCGCTGGGGGGCCGGGGGCCGAGACGGTGGCCGGGCGCGAGCTCGACGAGCCGATCCTCGCCGCGATGGCGGCCACGCTCCGGCCGGGTGGACAGCTGGCGGTCTCGGCGTTCTCCGCCTACTTCCAGCTCCGCTACCTGGAGGAGCGAGACACGTTCGATGCCGATGCAGGCGTGAACCACGAGCACACCGCGCTCCGGGATGTCGACGGCGCCGAGCGCCCAGCCGAGCTCTGGACCACCTGCTTCACCCCGCGCGAGCTCCGACTCCTCGCTCGTTGCGTCGGCCTCGAGGACCTGCAGGTGTTCGGGGTCGAGCCAGGTGACTACGACCGCCGCCCTCCGTCGATCGACCACCCCGAGTTCCTTCTCCTGGCTGCCAGCCCAGCGGTCCATCGGTGATGCCGGCCCACTCGCCGGGCGATCCCCATCGCCTCGGCTACCGAGATGTCGACGGCGATCCCCACCACGCGATCCTCGTCTCGACGATGGACGCCACCGGCGAATGGGACGCGACCCAGCGACTCCGGACGTGGGAACGCGAGCATCTCCGGCTCGTCGGCGGTGAGCGTCTGCTCGACGTCGGGTGTGGCACCGGCGACGCCGGCCTCGCCCTGGCCGGCGACCTCGGACCGAACGGTGAGCTGGTCGGGGTCGACGCGAGCGCCACCATGGTGCAGGTTGCCCGCGAGCGGAGCGAGTGGGTGCGCCGCTACGTCGGCGTACCCGATGGGGTCAGGGGGCGCGAGCTCGGGTCACGTCTCTGCACGGCGCGGTTCTCGGTCGGAGACGCCGCAGCGCTGGCGGGGGACGACAGCTCGTTCGACGCTGTCCGCTGCGAACGCACCCTGCAGTGGTTGGCCGATCCCGGCGGGGCGATCGCGGGCTTCGGGCGGATGCTGCGGCCCGGAGGTCGACTCGCGCTCATCGACACCGACTGGTCGACGCTGTGGCTCGAGGTCGACGATCCACAGCTCACGAACGCGGTTCGCGACGGGCTTCGCGACGAGCGCAGTCGACCATCGAACGTCGGGCGACGGCTCGCCGACCTCGTGGTCGACTGCGGATTCGACGTCGCGGCCGCAACGACCGCGACGCAGACCTGGACCGACTGGAACCCGGATGCGACCCCGGCGCCCGATGGATGCTTCTCGATGGCGAGCCTCGCCAACGATCTCGTGGAGCGGGGCCAGATCGAGGCCACCGACGCTCCCCGTTTCGTCGAGGCGATCCACGACGCCGCGCGACGACAACGCTTCGCGATGTCGCTGAGGATGTATGCGGTGCTCGCTGTACTGCCGTGAGCACCGCAGGAAGCTTTGCCCGAGTTGCATGGTATGACCCGTCCTCGATTCATGCCTAACCTGGCCACCCCCGAGAGTTGAGATGTTCTGGGGTCCAAAGCTTGTTCGACATGAAGGAAGTCGCACCCAGATGGAAGAAGATGGTAGCGAAAGGCACTATCTGGAAGCCGAGTTGGAAGAGCTTCTCGCGACCGATCCACGCATATTCTCGTTCCTACGTCGAAGTTCTCTGGACGGTGTCTGGTACTGGGATCTCGAGAGTCCCGAAAACGAATGGATGAGTCCGGAGTTCTGGGAATTGCTCGGCTTCGATCCCGGATCGAAGAAGCACGACCCAGCTGAGTGGCAGCACTTGATCTTCGAGGAAGATCGCGAGCTCGCGCTCGAGAACTTCGAGAAGCACTGTGCCGACCCGAGCAAGCCGTACGATCAGGTCGTGCGGTATCGCCATGCCAACGGGTCGACGGTCTGGGTGCGGTGCCGTGGAATCGCGATTCGTGACGACGAGGGCGTACCTGTTCGCATGCTCGGCGCGCACAATGACATGACGGCGATCAAGCGTCGCAAGCAGAAGATCGTCGACTTGAACAATGAGTTGGTCGAGCAGATTCGAAAGACTGAAGCGGCGAATCGCGACCTGGAGCACTTCGTGCATATCGCGGCCCACGACCTCAGGGAGCCGTGCCGCCGTCAGGTGATGCTGACCGACCTGATCCTGGAAGACTACGGTCATGAGATCAGCGGCGAGCTGCGGAGCGAGCTCGAGAAGCTCAGCGGTCAAGCCCAACGGATGCTGGCGATGATCGGAGGTTTCCGGGCGCTGACCGACATGGCTGGCCCAGCCATCAGCACCTCGACGGTTCATCTGCGAGGGCTCGTCGAAGGCATCGTCTCCGAAGCTGACGATGGATTGGAGGTCGAGCTCGATCTGCCGGCGACGATCGAGGCGTACGAGTCGCTGATCGCAATTCTCTTCAGGAATCTGATCCAGAACGCCTGTCAACATGGCGCGCGCCCGCCTCGCCTCCGCATGACTCATCGGACGGAAGATGGTCGGCGGGTCTTCACGGCGGCAAATCCGGTTGATGGCGATGGTGCATTCGACGACGATCGGCTTCTCCAACCGTTTGTCGCAGGCAAATCGTCGTCAGCGGGAAGCGGACTGGGGCTGAACATCTGCAAGCGGATCGTGCAACGACACAATGGGTCCATCTGGTTGGAGAGCGCCGATCGGGAGTTCTCGATCAGCTTCACCTTGGGGAGCGATGCATGATGGGTCTTGTCGGCGATGGACCGATCGTGATGGTCGATGACGACGAGCTCGATATCGAGATCGTCGCCCGTTGTTTGGCCAAGTCGAACCTGAGGAACCGGTTCGTCGCGTTCGAGGACGCGCACGACTTTCTCGACTACATGGACAGGGTCGCGGATGGAGAGGAAGAGATGCCGGCGATCGTGCTCGTCGATATCAACATGCCCCGCATGAGCGGGTTCGAGGTAGTCGGGCGGCTCCGCCTGCGCGACGAGTTTCGCGACGACCCGTTCGTCTACTTCTTGTCGAACTCGGACAGCCCTAGGGACAAGGAGATGGCGCACGAGTTCGGCGCTCCGTACCACGAGAAGTCGCTGCGAACCAAGGAGTACGTGGACTTCCTCAACAACCTCGCTGCCTGACTACGCCACCCTGTCCACCCGCTCCTCGAGGAACTCGACGATCAGCTCGTTGAGCCGTTTCGGCTGATCGAAGTGGATCATGTGTCCGGCGTCGTCGATGTCGATGTGGACGAGATCGGCGAACAGCGCAAGGCGCTCGGCGAACTCGGCCGCGGTCAATCGACGCCGATCCCGCACCGGTCCCTGAGGTCGGTTCCACCAGGTCTCCCACGCCTCCGTGCCGCTCAGCGCCAGTACCGGGGCGGTGATCGCCGCCCACCGCTCCTCGGTTGCGGCCTGGTCGATCGATGCGGTCCACTCCCAGGTCGTCGGGTCGTGACGCCAGGTCACACCGCCGCCGACCACCGGTTTCGTCCCCTCGGCGGCCAGGACCCGGGCCCGGCCCGGATCGAGGCGGGCGTGGACGCTCAGCAGCCGCTCGGCCGCCTCGTCGACGCTGGCCAGCACCCGGTGGCGGGGTGCCGACTGGAGCACGCCGAGCATCTCGCGTGCCCGCTGCCGGCGACCATCGGCCGAGCCGTCGTTGAGCACTGCGGGCGGACCCAGCCCCTCGATGAGGACGACCGCTCGAGGCCGCTCGGGGAAGAGGCCGGCGTAGTTCGCGACCGAGTGCCCGCCGAGGCTGTGGCCGATCAGGACCGGGTCCGAGGCGTCGACCTGATCGAGCACGCCGGCCAGGTCGGCCACGAAGTGCAGGCCGGAGTAGGCACCCGGATGGCTCGACCGGCCGTGGCCGCGGGCGTCGAAGGTGATCACCCGGTACCGGTCGGCGAGTGCATCGACCAGCGGCGCGAGGCTCCTGGCCACATCGGCCATCCCGTGCAGCAGCACGGCGGTACCGGCACTGACCGGAGGCGCGCCATGGTCGTAGACCGCGAGCTCGGCCCGGCCCACGCGCAACATCTCGGGGTCGGGCCAGGAGGTCGTGTCGGCGTCGGGCACGAGCGTCGAAGCTATCCCCACACCGGGGTTGGCGGGGAAGTTGTGCTCGCAACCCGCTTCCGCCAGGTAGGATGACCCTGGTCGAGAACGTCTCGGCCCTGCCGCCGTGCGCCGATTTCGGCAGTTGGCGGGCTTCGCCGCCCGTGCGCCGACCCGGCCAGTCGTCAGCTCTACGAAAGCAACCGTCCTCTCCCGTGTCCACTACCGAAATCAGCCATGCAGTGAACTCCGAACAGCTCGAAAGTGAAAGCGCCCTCGATCAGCAGGCGGGTGGTGAGCCCGCCCCCGGTGACAGCACGGCCGACGGCTACACCCCACGCCAGATAACGGCCAACGATCTCGAGGGATCGCTCGACGACGCCTATGCCGCATCGATGGTCGTCGTCGACGACGGTCAACTCGTCACCGGCACCGTGGTCCGGGTCGACCGGGACGAGGTGTTGCTCGACATCGGCTACAAGAGCGAAGGCGTCATCCCGTCTCGCGAGCTGTCGATCCGCAACGACGTCGACCCCGGCGAGGTCGTGTCGATCGGTGATGAGCTCGAGGCGCTCGTGCTGCAGAAGGAGGACAAGGAGGGTCGGCTGCTCCTGTCGAAGAAGCGGGCGCAGTACGAGCGGGCGTGGGGAACGATCGAGGAGGTCAAGGAGCGCGACGGTGTCGTTTCCGGGCCGGTGATCGAGGTGGTGAAGGGCGGTCTCATCCTCGACATCGGACTTCGGGGCTTCCTCCCGGCATCGCTCGTGGAGCTGCGCCGGGTGCGCGACCTCCAGCCCTATGTCGGTCGATCCCTCGACGCCAAGATCATCGAGCTCGACAAGAACCGCAACAACGTCGTGCTGTCCCGTCGGGCCTATCTCGAGGAGACCCAGAAGGAGCAGCGCGAGGACTTCCTGGCGAACCTCACCCCTGGCGAGGTCCGTAGCGGTGTGGTGTCGTCGGTCGTGAACTTCGGTGCGTTCGTCGATCTCGGCGGAATGGACGGTCTCATCCACGTGTCGGAGCTGTCGTGGAAGCACGTCGACCACCCCGGATCGGTCGTGGCCGTCGGCGATGAGGTGACCGTGCAGGTGCTCGAGGTCGACCTCGACCGGGAGCGGATCAGCCTCTCGCTGAAGGCCACCCAGCAGGATCCGTGGCAGGAGTTCGCCTCCACCCACCGGGTCGGCGAGCTGGTCTACGGCCGGGTCACCAAGCTCGTGCCGTTCGGCTCGTTCGTCCAGGTGGGCGATGGGATCGAGGGGCTCGTCCACATATCGGAGATGTCGGCCCATCACGTCGATCTGCCCGAGCAGGTCGTGACCCCGGGCGAGGAGTTGTGGGTCAAGATCATCGACATCGACCTCCAGCGTCGCCGCATCAGCCTCTCGATCAAGCAGGCGGCCGAAGGTGGCGTGGTGGCCCAGGAGTACCAGGAGCACTTCGGCGAGCACGCCTTCGACGACGAGGGCAACTACATCGGCCCGACCGAGGTCGATCCGGCCACCGAGGCCGCATGGGCCGAGTACTACGAGGAGCTCGAGGGGGGCGGCAATCCGACCGAACCCACCGCCGAGCAACCCGCCGGCGATGCCGTCGTCTACGAGGCTGGTCCCGACTCGGACGACTGACTCCGACCGATCGTGAGAAGGCCGCCCTTCGGGGCGGTCTTTCGCGTTTTCACGCCTTTTTCTAAGCCCGACACCGATCCGGGCCGACATGACTCCTAAGTCAGCACGCAGCAGAGCAGTCGATGTGTCTGCCCGACCTAGGAGAGAGTCGTGAGTTCACGACGAACCGTGATCCTTATCGTGGCGTTGGTGGTCGGGGCGGTCGCCGCCTTCGGCCTCCTGAACTACGTCCGAAACGTCGAGGGGTCGGTGTACGACAACGCCGAGCCCGAGGAGGTCTGGGTCGTCCAGCTCCCGATCCCCAAGGGAACGACGATCGAGCAGGTCATCGACCAGAACATGATCGTGCAGTCGGAGATCCCGAAGGACTTCAAGCCGGCCACTGCGATCGTCGACCCGCAGACCGAGCTGGCCGGGCTCGTGGCGGTGGCGGATCTGCCGCCCAACGCAACGCTCGTCACCGGCAACTTCGTCCTCCCCACGATCGTGAACACCGGTATCACCGACCGGCTCGAGGAGAAGGGCATGGTCACGATGACCTTCAGCGTGGACCAGGTCCGGGGCGTCGCCTACCAGATCGAGCCCGGCGACTTCGTGAACATCCTCGACGTCGAGGGCATCGAGGACGCCGAGACGCCGGCCGCAGCTCCCGGTGACCCCGTCGCCGGCGAAGGGGTGCCACTCGGCGGCCAGCTCGCCGGGTTCGGCGTCGACGGCAACGCCACGTTCGACCAGCTCGCCCGCTACGTCTACCAGAAGGCCGAGGTCCTCTCGATCGACCGGGCACTGACCCCGGACCTCGGCGAGACCACCGAAGAGGACGGCACGGTGGAGCCGGTGGCCCGCAACGGCGGGATGATCACCCTGGCCGTGCCGCCCGACGCCGTGCAGCTGCTCCTGAGCGTCGACCCGGCCGACCTCTACCTCTCGCTCGTGCCGCGGAACTACGAACCGATCCCCCTGCCGCCGATCGACTACAGCGTGCAGGTGCTGCCCGGCGAGGACGAGACGCGGTTGACGCCCTACGGACCGGGCGGCGACGAGAGCAACCCCGAGTGACGACTCCCCGCCTGAACGAACCACCCCCGGAGACTTGGACATGACCGATCAGGACGTCGGCGACTTCACCAACTTCAGTTTCGACGACTTCGGTCTCGACACCCAGCTCGACGAGGAGCTGAACGCGGCCAACGAGGACAGCCAGATCGCGGGCGTGTCCCTCGCGGTCGTCGACAGCGACCAGGCGGTCCGCGACTACCTGGGTGGTCTGTTCAACCGGCGGGTCGATTCGGCTGGCTCGCTCGGCGAGATCGAGACCCGGCTCGGTCTGTCCCCGATCGTCGTGGTCCTCGGGCCGTCCTGCGCCGACGCCGAGTCGTTGGCCGTCGTGGACGGCTGGACACGGGATCACGGCAACGTCGGAACGGTGCTCGTCACCGCCGAACTGACGACCGATCTCCTCCAGCGGGCGCTCCGGGTCGGCATTCGTGACGTGCTCGCCGCACCGATCGACCAGCAGAACCTCATCGAGACCGTCGAGCGGATCGCCGACGGGCTCGTCACCAGCGAGACCGGCACCGCAGCGCCTTCCGCCGCGACGTTCCAGCCGTCCGATGACGGCGAGCTCGGTAAGGTGATCTCGATCTTCTCGACCAAAGGTGGCTCCGGCAAGTCGGTCACCGCGACCAACATGGGGGTCGTGATGGCCCAGCGGTCAGATCGGCCCGTGGTCCTGATCGATGGTCATCTGCAGCTCGGCGATGTCGCCGTGATGCTCAAGCTCCAGCCACAGCACACGGTGATGGACGCTGTCGCCCAGATCGACAACGCCGACGCCCAGATGCTGCAGGCCCTGATGACCGTCCACGAACCCAGTGGACTGCTGGTCCTGCCGGCCCCGGTCGAACCGACGTTCGCCGAGGAGGTGTCGGGTGAGCAACTCGCCCGCCTCATCGAGGTCATCCGCACGTTCGCTGGCCACGTGCTCGTCGACCTCCCGGCGGTCTTCAACGATGTCGTCCTCAGCGTGGTCGAGACCTCCGACGAGATCGTTCTCGTGGCCGGTCTCGACATCCCCAACATCAAGAACGTGAAGATCGGCCTGAGCACCCTGGCGATGCTCGACGTGCCGACCGAGAAGCTCCACCTCGTGCTCAATCGGGCCGACTCGAAGGTCAAGCTCGACGTGGCCGAAGTGGAGAAGACGTTGAAGGTCGCCGCGGTCGCCCATGTGCCATCCGATGTGGTGGTGCCGATCTCGGTCAACAAGGGCTCGCCCGTGGTGCTCTCGGCCAACAAGTCGGGCGTCGCCCGTGCCTTCGAGCAACTGGCCCTGCGATTCCTCGACGGCGCCGGATCCCCGGTGACCGACGCGCCGAGCAAGCGGCGCTTCTTCGGCTGACCTCGGACGAACGAACGACTAACAGGAGTGAATGGCGATGTCACTGTCAAAGCGGCTGCACAGCGAGGGTGATCACGGCGCCGACGCCGCGCCCGCCCGTCGAGCCAACCCAGCTCTGGCCGACATTCGCCACCGTGTCCACGCCACCCTCATCGATGAGCTCGGGCCGATCCTGTACGACAAGGGCATGTCGGAGGAGGAGCTCCGCCAACGGGTTCACACCGCATTGCAGAACGCGCTGGCCCAGGAGCGGACGCCGTTGTCGGCTTCGGACAAGGCGCAGCTCATCCAGGACGTCTCCGACGACGTGCTCGGCTACGGCCCGATCGACCGGTTGCTCCGGGACGACGACGTGACCGAGATCATGTGCAACGGCCCTGACCAGATCTACGTGGAGCGGGAGGGCAAGCTGACCCTCGGCGAGGTCGAGTTCGTCGACAAGGAGCACCTGCGGCGAACGATCGACAAGATCGTGGCCCAGATCGGCCGGCGGATCGACGAGTCGAGCCCGCTCTGTGACGCCCGACTCCCGGACGGGTCCCGGGTGAACGCGGTGATCTCACCGCTCGCCGTCGGTGGACCCTTCCTCACCATCCGGAAGTTCTCCGCCGACCCGCTGCGCATCGACGATCTGATCCGCTTCGGGACGCTGAGCGTGCACGCGGCGCGATTCCTGCAGGCGTGCATCGTCGGCAAGCTCAACGTGGTCGTCTCCGGCGGTACCGGTACCGGGAAGACCACCACGCTCAACGTGTTGTCGTCGTTCATCCCTGGCGACGAGCGGATCATCACCGTCGAGGATGCGAAGGAGCTCCAGCTCCACCAGGAGCACGTGCTCGCGTTGGAGACCCGCCCGCCGAACGTGGAGGGCAAGGGTGAGGTGAGCATCCGCGATCTCGTCAAGAACACGCTCCGCATGCGGCCCGACCGCATCGTCGTCGGCGAGTGCCGCTCGGGTGAGGCGCTCGACATGCTCCAGGCGATGAACACCGGCCACGACGGGTCGCTCACCACGCTCCACGCCAACACGCCTCGCGACGCGTTGAGCCGGCTCGAGACCCTGGTCCTGATGGCTGGCTTCGACCTGCCGGTCCGGGCGATTCGGGAGCAGATCTCGTCGGCAGTCGACCTCATCGTGCAGCTCCAGCGGCTCCGCGACGGCACCCGCAGGATCACCCACATCACCGAGGTGGCCGGTATGGAGGGTGACATCATCACGCTGCAGGACGTGTTCCTCTTCGACTTCGCCGCCGGCGTCGATGAGCACGGTCGGTTCAAGGGTGAGCTGAAGCCCACCGGCGTCCGACCGAAGTTCACCCAGAAGCTCGCCGACCACGGCATCCGTCTCGGCCCGGAGATGTTCGCACCGAACGTCGCCGAGGCGACCGGCTCGGCCAGGGGCAACCGATGACACGCCCCGCCCACCGCTTCCGTTCGCGCCGACGCCGGTCTGCGCTGCTCATCGTGGCACTCGTCGCGCTGGTCGCCGCGTTGCTGCCGGCGGGCGCCGCGGTCGCCGAGTCCGGCGAGGCTGTGAGCCCGGCCCGTGACCTTCGGGTGACCAAGGCCGACGCCACGACCGGCGACGTTCGCCTGTTCGTCGCCGGCGCTGACACCACCGTCGACGCCGGCGAGGTCACCCTCAGCTCGGACGGCGCGCCACTGGACGTGCGCGGCGTCGCCTCGTCGCTGACGACCGGTGTGCCGACGGAGCTCGTGTTCGTGGTCGACACGAACGCTCGAGCGCAGCGCGGACAGTGGCTCGACCAGGTCAAGGGCGAGCTCCAGCGAGCGGTCGACGGGCTCCCTCCCACGACCTCGGTCGGGATCGTCGCCGCTGGCGACAGCGCGCTGATCAGTACCCGTCTCACCGACGACCGGGCCCGCATCGCCGAGGCGATCGCCGAGCTCTCGAGCCGGAACTCCTCGGTTCTGGTGAACGGGTTGGACCGCGCCGGCTCGCTGTTCTCGAGCGACCCCGGCGTGGTCAGGGGCGTGGTGGTCTTGGCGACCGGCCCGGACACCGGCTCGCAGGCGACGCTCGACCAGGCGCAGGTCGATCTCGTGCAACGCGGCGCCCAGCTCGTGACCCTCAGCTACGACGGCGGCGACCCGCAGTTCGCGTCGATCATGGGCCGGGTCGGCGGCAACGACGTGCAGCTCGCCGCCGACGGTGACACGGGCGCTGCGCTCGACGAAGCCGTCGGGCTCGCCGCCGACCGGTTGATCGTCACGTTCGCCGGGATCGTCGGGATCGGAGAGCGGACGAATGTGAGCCTCGCGGTCGGGCAGTCCACGACCGAGTTCTCGTACCCGGGTGGGACCTTGACCGACATCCCGGTCCAGCTCTCGCCGCTGTCCGAGTCGGCCCCCACCGGCCTCGCCTTCTTCCGGACCTCGGCCGGGCTGTACCTGGCGCTCCTCCTCGCCTTCATCGGCATCGCCGCCGGTGTCTGGTCGCTCGGCTCGATCATGGCCGGTTCGGAGAACACCCTCGACGGTGTCCTCGCCCGGTACAGCGAGGGAACGCTCGATGCGTCCGACCCCGACGAGATGGAGGAGCTGATCGTGCAATCGGCGCTCCTCCAGCGAGCGGTCTCGTTCAGCGAGAACTTCGCTGAGCGGCGCGGCTTCCTGGCCAGGGTCGAGGAGCTGCTCGAACGGGCGAACATCCCGGTTCGGGCCGGCGAGGCGATGTTCCTCAACGCCGCGATCGTGGTCCTCGTCGGCGGACTGATGCTCGCACTCACCAGGAGCCCCCTCGCTGCGTTGCTGTTCGGGTTGGGCGCCGGCGGCCTCGCGCTCTTCGTCGTCCGCTTCCTGGGACGTCGGCGCTTCAAGGCGTTCGAGTCGCAGCTACCCGACACCCTGCAACTCCTCGCCGGCACGCTCCGTGCCGGCTACTCGTTGCCCCAGGGCTTCGAGGTGGTGTCGAAGGAGATCGCCGATCCGATGGGTCAGGAGCTCCGCCGCTCGATGACCGAGGCCCGCCTCGGCCGGGAGATCGAGGAGAGCCTCAGCGGGGTGGCCGAACGCATGTCGAGCGCCGACTTCGCCTGGGCGGTCATGGCGATCGGCATCCAGCGGGAGGTCGGTGGCAACCTCAGCGAACTGCTCATGAGCGTGTCCGACACGATGATCGCCCGGGAGCGGCTCAAGCGGGAGATCGCAGCGCTGACCGCAGAGGGGAAGCTCTCCGCCGGTGTGCTGTCGGCGTTGCCGCCGGGCCTGGGCGTGATCATGTGGATCCTCAACCCGGAGTATGTCGGCGTGCTGTTCAGCGAGTTCCTCGGGAACATCCTGCTCGGCCTCGGGACGGTCTCAGCCCTCGTCGGGCTGGCGTGGATGAAGAAGGTGATCACCGTCGATGTCTAGTCTGCTCTCATCGGTGCCAGCGGAGTTGTGGGTCGGGCTCGGGGGCGCGGCCGTCGGTCTCGGCCTGTTCTTCCTCCTGAGCCAGTTCGAGGAGCGGAGCACCGCCCGATCGACCCTCCGACAGCTCGACGACTACGAGGTTGAGGACCAGCGGGAGAAGGAGCTGCTCGCCCCGCTCCGCAAGCGGATCCTCAGCCCGGCGCTGGCCGGGTTCGCCCGGTTCGGCGGGCGGCTCAATCCACCGGAGTACGTGGAGCGCATCCGCGAGAAGCACGTGCAGGCGGGTATCGCCTCCGCCGATCGGGTGGAGCGCTTCCTCGCCGCCAGGGTGCTCGGCTTCGCCTTCATCCCGTTGTGGGTTCTGTTCGCCTACCTGGTCAACCCGCTCGGCCTCGGCGGCTTCCTGCAGTTCGCGTTCGCCGGTACCGGCGCCGCCGTCGGCGCGGTCGGTCCGAGCTCGCGACTGAACGGCAAGGTTCAGGCCAGGCAGAAGGCGATCGGGCGGGCGCTTCCCGACGTGCTCGATCTGCTGGTCATCTCCGTCGAGGCCGGACTCGGCTTTGAGCAGGCGGTCGACCGGGTGATCCAGAACGTCCCCGGCGACCTGGCCGACGAGTTCGCCCGGGTCCTCGGCGAGACCCAGGCCGGCTCGAGCCGGGCCGACGCGCTCCGCGGCATGCAGGAGCGGGTCGATCTCCCCGAGGTTCGCTCGTTCGCCCTCGCGATGATCCAGGCCGACACATTCGGTGTCAGCATCGGTCGGGTACTTCGGGCCCAGGCCGACGAGATCCGGGTGAAGCGGCGACAACTCGCCCATGAGAAGGCCCAGAAGGCGCCGGTCAAGATGATGATCCCGATGGTGCTGTGCATCTTCCCGGCCCTGTTCGTGGTGGTGCTCGGACCGGCGATGATCAACATCTCGAAGAGTCTCTAGCGGCGAGCGGGTCGGCTCATGGAGGAGCCTCGTGTGGGGAGGCGGGTCGGTACCGTCGACCTCGCCGCCGCGGTCGGCTTCGTGCTCGCCGTGGTCGGCTTCGCCGTGGGGGCCAGGACGATCGCCGACAACAGCTTCCTGACGCACCTCGCCACGGGCAACCTCATCCTCGACACCGGATCGGTGCCCCGCGTGGATCCCTACTCGCTGCTCGCGGCCGGCGAGCCGTGGACGGTGCAGAGCTGGTTGGTCAGCCTGACCTACGCGTCCGTCGACCGCGCTGTCGGCGGCTGGGGAATCCGTGCCCTCCACGGACTTGCCGGCATGGTGATCGTCTGGGGTGTCTGGCGCCTCGTGGCGCCAGCGGAGCAGCTGGTGACCCGGGTGCTGTTGACCGGCACCGCACTGTTGGTGGGCACGTTCCTGTGGCCGCCGAGGCCGCTCCTCGTGGGGCTCGTGTCGCTCGTGCTGGTCCTCGAGGTCGTCCAGGGCCGTCGGCGGCCGTTGTGGCTGCTGCCGGTGTTCTGGGTGTGGGTGAACTCGCACGGGTCGTTCGTGCTCGGGGGCGGGCTGATCGCGGCGGTGGCGGTCGGTGCAGCGATCGACGGGCGCCGGTTGCCCAGCGCTGAGCTGCGACTGTTGGCGATGGCGTGCGCAGGTTGCGTCGCCGGCGCCCTGAACCCAGTGGGACCGCGTCTGCTCTGGTTCCCGCTGCAGCTCATGACGAGGCGAGATGCGCTCGACGGGGTCGCCGAGTGGAACCCGCCGACGTTTCGCTCTCCGATCGAACTGCTCTACCTCGCCCTGATCGCCGCGCTGGTGCTCGCGGCGAAGCGGCGGGCACCGTGGCGGGCGTTGCTGCCCGCCACGGTGTTCTTCGCCGGCGGCCTGACCGCCGTCCGCAACCTGGGGCTCGCCACGATCGTCATCGTCGTCATGCTCGCGCCATCGTTCCGTGGCCTGGCGGGCAGCGTCGACGGCTCCATCCGAGGTCGGTTCCCCGCCGCCGTCGCCGCGATCGGCGTTGCGTTGCTCGTCGTCATCGGAGCGGGTGTGGTTTCCGCCGCACCGGTCGACGTCGCCTCCTACCCGGTGGCCGAGGTCCGGTGGCTGGACGAGCGCGAGCTGGTGGCCGAGCCCGGGGTTCGGGTGGGTCAGCGCGACCTCGTCGGCAACTACCTGACGCTTCGCTACGGGTCGACGGCCAACGTCTTCATGGATGACCGGTTCGACTTCCATCCCCAGCAGGTCATCGACGACCACAACGATCTCCTCCTCGGGGGCGATGTGGGCGAGGTGGTGGCCCGGAACCGGTTCGACGTGTTGCTGTGGGCGACGCCGTCACCCGTGCGACGATGGGTCGAGACGGCACCGGACTGGGAGGTGGTGCTCGACGGGGACGACTGGTTCGTCGCCTGTCGGACCACGAGCGACCTGTACCGCCGCTGCCGCTAGGGCCGCCGCGCGGAGCGCTGTGTTCGGGCCGGTGCGGGCCGCTACCCACCCCCATCGTGACCTATGGCCCAGGCGATCCGAGGTCGACGTCCGGCATCGTGGACGGCTGTGTGGTCGGGATCGTGTGGTTGGTGAGGTTGGTGCGGGCGCTGCATCGAGACGGCCGCTACACGTTCCGCTCCCTGGCGCTCCGGCCCGACCCCGATCGCACGGAGGGGATGGCCGCTGCCGTCGGGCTCGGTGACCACGGCCGCCCGGTGGTCGACGGTCCGCCCCGATCCGCCGCCGAAAACGACGAAGGTGGGAAGCGCTCAGCGCTTCCCACCTCTCCACCACCGGAAACGGGTGGTCGTCAGGATGTGTCGTCGACCGGGATCAGTCGATGGCGTCGGCGACCGAGCTGAACTTCTCGTCGGCGGCCGAGCCGAGCAGGGTGACCGCCGCGATGCAGACGACGGCGATGAGGGCGACGAGCAGTGCGTACTCGACGAGGCTGGCGCCACGCTCGGTCTTGGCCTGTGCCCGGGCCCATGCAGCGATGAACTGGTAGTGAAGCATTGTGGTGTTCTCCGTTTGGTTGGTGTCGATCCCGGTGGGTGATGTCGTTCCCTTGGGCGTGATCAAGTGATCGACGACCGTGCCGGGAATCTGTATGGGCCCGAGGCCTCAAATCGGCTGGTCCGATCAGCCCTGCCGGGCCCCTGGATGCCGGTGCCGACGCTCAGTTGAGGGTGACGATCCCCATGCGGACGGCCTGGAGAACGGCCTGGGTGCGGTCCCTGGCATCGAGCTTCTGGTAGATCGAGGCGAGGTGGTTCTTCACCGTCTTCTGGCTGATGAAGAGCTTCTCGGCCACCTCCGGGGTCGAGCAACCGTCGGCGATGAGCTGGAGGACCTCCTCCTCCCGGGCGGTGATCACCCGTTCCGGTTGCTGCCCGGCCTCCTGGTTGCGGACCTCGGCCAGCATCGAGGCTGCGAGACCAGGGGAGAGCGCCGTCTCGCCGCTGGCGACCGCATCGATCGCCTGGGCGATCTCGTCGGTGCTGCAGTCCTTGACGAGGTAGCCGTTGGCCCCGGCGCGGATCGCGTCGGCCAGGATGTCGTGGTCGGCGTGCATCGTGAGGATCACGATGCGGACCTCGGGCTGACGCTCCTTGATCTGGCGCGTCGCCTCGACGCCGTCGAGCTCGGGCATCGTGATGTCCATCAGGATCACGTCGGGCCGGATCGAGGCGGCGAGGCCGACGGCGTCGGCGCCGTTTCGGGCCTCGGCCACGATCGCGAACCCCAGCTCACCCAGCGACCGCCGAAGCCCCTCGCGCAGCATCCGGTGGTCGTCGGCCAGCATCAGGCGAATCGAGTTCCGGGGATTGACCGGGCCCTCGGCCGCCGCGTGGTCCGGTGCCACGGCTCCGTGCTGGTTCACGTCTGAGGTAGGAAACACCGTACCGTCGTCCCTTCTCCTGGTTTCGAGATCAGTTCGAGCGTCGCTCCGACGCTGTCGGCTCGCTCGCGCATGCCGAGCAGCCCGTACGAATCCGATCGGCCCAAACGGCCGTCAGCTGAGCGCGGGGGGAGGCCCTTGCCGTCGTCGGCCACCTCGAGCAGGGCGCCGCGATCGTCGTACCGCCACCTCAGGGTGACGTTGCTCGCCTCGGCGTGACGCTCGACGTTGATCATCGCCTCCTTGGCGATTCGCCACATCTCCTTCTCCTGCAGGATCGGGAGGCGGCTGTCGGCGTCGATGTCGAGCGCCACCGTGAGGCCGCTCCGTTCGGCCACGCGGCCCACGAACGCCTGGACGGTGGTGGCGAAGTCGCGTTCGTCGGCGACCTCGGATCGAAGGTCGGAGAGCGTCTCCCTCACCTCGCCCACCACACCCCGGATCTCGTCGCGGAGTCGACGGAGGTTGTCGCCGTTCGGTTCCTCGGCGTCGTCGAGGCGAATCATGCGGTCGACCTCGACCGCCAGGTAGGCCAGCGACTGACCGATCCGGTCATGGAGGTCGCGGGCGATCCTCGTGCGCTCCTCGTCGGCGGCGATCGTCCTGATGCGGTCGAACCACCTGGCGTTGTCGATGGCGAGCGCCACCGGTTCGACGAAACCGCGGAGGATCTGCACGTCCCGCTGGGAGAACTGGTCGACGGTGCGCGACTCGATGCCGAGGAGCCCGATCACCCGGCCACGGGCGAGCAGCGGTGCGTACACCCCCGCTCGGGACGTCGCCCCGATCGCCTCGTCGGGGCCGGGGTCGGACGGTAATCGAACGAGGCGGCGCTGCCTGATCGCCTGACGGACCGCCCGGGGCATGTCGTCCTCGGTCAGCTCGCCGCTCATCCCCAGGCCCCGTTGAATCGCCACCTTCCAGGCTCCGTCGGCCTCCTCCCTGGTCAGCACGATGGAGCTGTCGTGGTTCACGAGGCCCCGAAGCCGGGCGATCGTCGAATCGAGCACCTCGCCGAGATCGAGCGAGGCCGGCAGCGTCTGGGCCACGCGGTGGAGGTCTGCCAGCAGTGCGTTGGCATCGGCCAACCTGGCCACCCGGTCGAGGGCCATGCTGTGCCGACGCCTCGCCTCGCCCGAGATCCTCCGGGTGTAGCCGGCGATCAGACCGCCGGACAGGAGCACCGTGGTCCACTGGGCGGCCTGGGCCGCCTGCTCGAGGTCCCATCCGGGCGATCGGGCGGCCGTCCCGGTGACCGCCAGCGTGGCGAGGATCCCCACCAGGACTGCGAACGTGAAACCGACCGCGAAACCGGCGAGCACGACGGCGTTGATCATCAACACCACGAGGGCCGAGTTCCAGTAGTCGGTGGCGATCACCGTCGCCACCGGGAGGATGAGCTCGGCGGCGAGGAGCAGGCGGGCCCGGCGCGACCCGTCATAGCGGAGCGGTCGAGCCGTCCGGAACACGGTGTTGGCGGTGACGATGACGATCGACGCCAGGACGGCGGGGTCGGCCGTGACGAGCTCCCGGCTCGCGAGCACGCTCGACACGGCGAGGGTCGCCCATCGGAGCGCCAGAATCGCCGGCCCGTACGGTGCCAGCGAGTCGTTGTCGTCGAAGTCGCGCCATCGGCGCATCGCCTCCGCTCGCCCGTCGGCGCCCTTGGCGGCCGAAGAGCGGCCTTGGCCGCGTCCCGCGGGTGGTTCCGCGGCGAGGGGAGCGTCGTCGACGATGAGATCGGTCATGTGCTGGCAGGACTCCCCGATGGGGAGGCGGGCTCCCCGCCAGAGCAATCGGATGCCCGACCGAAAAGATGAGCGCTGGGCGGCCGCCGGGTAGCTTGCTTCGGGTGAGACTCGTAGCGCTGACCGGCGGCATCGGATCCGGGAAATCGTCGGTGTCCGACCGGCTCCGGGAGAAGGGCGCCGTTATCATCGACGCCGATGAGGTGGTGAAGGATCTGCAGGCGCCCGGTCGGCCGATCTTCGAGCAGATGGTCGCTCGATGGGGCGATGTGATCGTCGGCGACGACGGGGCGCTCGACAGGGCCGCGGTGGCCGGGATCGTGTTCGGCGACGAGAGCAAGGCCGAGCTCAAGGCGCTCAACAAGATGGTCCATCCGGCCGTGCGGGCGGAGATGCACGACCAGGCGGATGCCCTCTCCTCGACCGACGAGGTCGTCGTGTACGACATCCCATTGCTGGCCGAGGGCGGCCCGGACGACCGCCGGGGTGCGTCGGCGGTCGTGGTCGTCGACCTGCCGCTGGAGCTCGCGATCGAGCGTCTGGTGGAGCTGCGCGGCTTCGACCGGTCCGACGCCGAGAACCGGGCGGCGGCCCAGGCGACACGGGAGGAGCGGCTGGCGATGGCCGACTTCGTGATCGACAACAGCGGCGACCTCGACGCCCTCGACGCCGAGGTCGAGCGCTGCTGGGCCTGGCTCGCCGAGCTCGACGAGACGCCCTGGCCCCCCGATATCCCCGACCCCCGCAAGCTCGTCGGTTGACCCACGAACCCCCCCCGAAATTTGTGTCCTCGACAGCGGGAGCCGCTGCAAGCTCCACGAATTTCGAGGGGTTCGGCGGGCGGTAGCCTGGAGGGGTGCCTCCGTTCGAAGTCGTCTCCGAGTTCCGCCCGGCCGGTGACCAGCCCAAGGCGATCGCCGAGCTGACGAGGAGCATCCAGGCCGGTGAGAAGGAGCGGACGCTGCTCGGGATCACCGGTTCGGGCAAGTCGGCGACGATCGCCTGGACGATCGAAGCCGTGCAGCGGCCCACGCTCGTCATCGCCCCGAACAAGTCGCTGGCGGCTCAGCTCGCCAACGAGTTCAAGGAGTTCTTCCCGAACAACCGGGTCGAGTACTTCGTCAGCTACTACGACTACTACCAGCCCGAGGCGTACATCCCGTCGTCGGACACCTACATCGAGAAGGACTCGTCGGTCAACGACGAGATCGACAGGCTCCGCCACTCCGCCACCTCGGCCCTCCTCACCCGTCGCGACACGATCGTGGTGGCGTCGGTCTCGTGCATCTACGGCCTCGGTTCACCCGAGGAGTACAAGAACAAGTGGCTGATCCTGAAGGCGGGGGAGGAGTACGACCAGCGGGCGATCCTGTCCCGCCTGGTCGACATGCAGTACGAGCGGAACGACATGAACCTCGTGCGGGGCAAGTTCCGGGTGCGGGGGGACACGATCGAGGTCCACCCCGCCTACGAGGAGTTCATCGTGCGGGTCGAGCTCTTCGGCGACGAGGTGGAGGCCATCACCTCGGTCGACCCGGTCACCGGCGAGAAGCTCGAGGACCTTGCCGAGCTGGTCGTGTTCCCCGCCACCCACTACGCCGCGTCGGATGAGCGGATGTCGAGGGCGATCAAAGGGATCGAGGTCGAGCTCCAGGAGCAACTGGCCCACTTCGAGAAGGAGAACAAGCTCCTCGAGGCGCAGCGGCTCCGGATGCGCACCCAGTACGACCTCGAGATGATGCAGGAGATGGGCTTCTGCAACGGCATCGAGAACTACAGCCGTCACATCGACGGGCGGGCGGCCGGCGAGATGCCCTACACCCTCCTCGACTTCTTCCCGGACGACTACCTCATGGTGCTCGACGAGAGCCACGTGGCCGTTCCCCAGCTCCACGGTCAGTACGAGGGCGACCGGAGCCGCAAGCTGACGTTGATCGAGCACGGCTTCCGGCTGCCGTCGGCGGCCGACAACCGGCCACTTCGATTCGAGGAGTGGGTGGAGAAGGTCGGCCAGGTCGTCTACCTCTCGGCCACGCCCGGCGACTACGAGCTCCAGCACTCCGCCACCGTCGTGGAGCAGATCGTGCGTCCCACCGGGCTGGTCGACCCGGAGGTCGTCGTCCGTCCGACCAAGGGCCAGATCGATGATCTGCTCGAAGGGATCGAGCGCGTCGTCGAGAACGACGGTCGGGTGCTGGTCACCACCCTCACCAAGAAGATGGCCGAGGACCTCACCGAGTACCTGGTGGAGCAGGGGGTCCGGGTCCGCTACCTGCACAGCGAGATCGACACGATCCAGCGGATCGAGACGCTGCGAGGTCTCCGCCTCGGCGAGTTCGACGTCCTGGTCGGCATCAACCTGCTCCGCGAGGGCCTCGACCTGCCCGAGGTGGAGCTGGTGTGCATTCTCGACGCGGACAAGGAGGGGTTCCTCCGGTCGGAGACGTCGCTCGTCCAGACGATCGGGCGGGCCGCGCGGAACGTCAACGGTCGGGTGGTGATGTATGCCGATGAGATGACGCCGTCGATGCAGTCGGCGATCTCCGAGACCAACCGCCGCCGTGGGCTGCAGATGGCCTACAACGAGAAGCACGGCATCAACCCCCAGACGATCCGCAAGGCGGTCACCGACATCCTGTCGCTCATCCGTCCGGAGGAGACGGCACCGTTGCCCGGCAAGGACCAACGCAAGCGGCGCCCGCAGGACGAGAAGCGACTCCGCGAGCTCGCCGAGCTCCCCGAGGCCGAGCTGGAGCGACTCATCTTCACCCTCGAGGAGGAGATGCGGGAGGCATCGGCCGAGCTCCGCTTCGAGTACGCAGCCCGCCTCCGCGACGAGATCAAGGATCTCCGCCGCGAGCTCCGCGAGATGGTCTGAGCCGACCGGCTCGCCCGCTCTCCCCGGCCGGATCTGGCAGGGATATGCACCGGGGGTGGGCGTGGAATCTGCCAGGGCGTGTCGCTGGCGGGGTCTGGCAGGGATATGCACCGGGGGTGGGCGTGGAATCTGCCAGGGCGTGTCGCTGGCGGGGTCTGGCAGGGATATGCACCGGGGGTGGGCGTGGAATCTGCCAGGGCGTGTCGCTGGCGGGGTCTGGCAGGGATATGCACCGGGGGTGGGCGCGGGATCTGCCAGGGCGTGTCGGCGCACAGGCTGATTGAGGATGCGGGTCAGTCGGACGTGCGTTCGAGGTGACGGATCGAGTCGGTCCTCGCGGTGACCCGGTAGCCGGCGACGCCGTCGACCGGCGTCTCGTCGAGGCCATGGACGTTCACCGTCCCGACACCGGCCTCGGCCAGGTCGGCCAACAGCGATCCGATCGTCGACTCGTCGGCGAGGTAGTACGCCGTCGGTAGCTCCGTCCATGCCACCCGGGGGAGCGCGACGATCGGGGTGATGACCACGTCGGCAGGGATCTCGACGGTGGCGGTCGCCAGGTCCCGATGTCGTACGTGGAGCTCGTAGGTGGTCGCCGCCCCCACCACCGCTGGGACCAGGAGGATCGCGAGGAGCGCCGGCCGCATGTCTCGCCGAGCGATGAGTGATGCCCCACAGAGCGCCGCCAGCACGGCGAGCGGCACGAACGCCATCGACAGGTACCGGCCCCCCCATTGGTGACCGCCGCTGATGGAGTACTGCGTGGCGAGCACCGCAGCGGTCAGCACGCCGATCGGGACGACGAGGAGCAGCCGCCACCTGCGATCGACGACGGAGCCGCCCCCCGATCCGGTGAGGCGTCCCGACCCGGCCACGACCAGCACGGGCACGATCGGCCAGGCAGCGACGGTGCCGGAGATCGCTTCGCCCCGGGCCAGGATTGCGTGGGCGACGAGGCAGCCGGCAGCTGCGAGCAGCGCCGTCGTGCCGGCCCGCAACTGGTCGCCGGCACGGTCGCCGAGGGCCTGGGGCCAGCCATCGGTGGCTTCGCCACGGTCACCATCGGCTCTTGCGTCGGCGTCACCGTCGGCGCCGAGCGCTCGCCGGTACGACAGTGCGCCCAACAGCGCGAGAACCGTCGCCAGCAACGCGAGCAGGGGCCCGATACCGCCGCCGAGCGACGTGAGCAGCAGCCGCCACGCGGCGGGGACCCGCCCGGCCAGCCACGCTGCCGAGTCCTCGGAGCCGACGACCGCGGTATCGATCGGGAGGCGATCGGCCCGGAGCGACGCCCCCCACGACCGGTTGATCACCCACACCGCGAGCCCTGCCGCCACGGCCAGCCACGCACCCAGCAGCGCCGCCCGTCGCCACAGCACGATGGTCGCCGTGATCCCGATGGCCGCGAGCCAGAAGACCGCCTCGGTTCGCAATGCTGCGGCCACGACGAGGGTTGCAGCCAGCGCCGCCAGCAGGGTGGCGACCCGCGCTGGGGGAACCGGGCGGGTGCCGGTGTCGGCGAGGAGCGCGAGGCACCACAGCGACGCACCGCCGAGCGCAGTGCTGAGGGTGTGGGCCCACAGGGTCGTGCTGTTCACCAGGACCGGTCCGAGTCCCACGAGCCAGAACGCCAGCGCCGGGGCTGTGGACCGACGGCCGATGGTGTCCGCCGTGACCGTTCTGGCGAGGGCCCACGCCATCGCCGCTGCGGCCAGCGCTCCCAGCACGGGGAGCAGCTGATACCCGATCGCCCGCTCGCCGGCCCGGCCGGTCGAACCGACCAGCAGCTCGCCTGCTCGGCGAAGGACCAGGACGTAGCCCGGACTGGCCGTGTACAGGACCGGGCCCTCCGGTGTGACGGTCGTGTTCAACCATCCCTCGTGCTCGGCGGCGACCACAGGGAGGGGGCGCGTCATCGCCCAGCTCCCATCGTCGAGCGAGTGGGCCTGGCCGCCGTAGGCGCCGTCGTCGCCGCCGAACGACGAGTCGATCGGCACCACCACCATCACGGCGAGAAGTACGAGAGCGTACGCCACGACGTGGACCCAGAGCCGGTGGCGGAGCTCATCGAGCCGGGGACGGGCGGGTATGCCGCCGTCCACCGGGTCCGATTCCACCCGTTGCGGGAGTCCCAGCGACTGTCGTGTCACTCACTCACGATCGGCTGCTCAACGGCCCGCCCGTAGAGAAATCGGAAACGAGGCGCGTCTCGTGTCGACTTCTCCGCGAACGTGCCTCCGAACGTTCGTTCGCATGAAGGCCACAGGTAGGCTGTGCCGGTGGCAGACAAGATCGTGATCCGCGGTGCTCGGGAGCACAACCTGCAGCACATCGATCTGGAGCTTCCCCGAGACAAGCTGATCGTGTTCACCGGCCTCTCGGGCTCGGGCAAGTCGTCGCTCGCGTTCGACACGATCTACGCCGAGGGCCAGCGCCGCTACGTCGAGTCGCTGTCGGCGTACGCCCGCCAGTTCCTCGGGCAGATGGACAAGCCCGACGTGGATTTCATTGAAGGCCTGTCGCCCGCGATCTCGATCGATCAGAAGTCGGCCAGCCGGAACCCCCGTTCGACGGTCGGCACCGTGACCGAGATCTACGACTACCTCCGGCTCCTGTTCGCGAGGATCGGCGTGCCCCACGACCCCGAGACCGGCGAGCAGCTCGTCCGTCAGACGCCGCAGCAGATCGTCGACCGGGTGCTGCAGCTCGAGGACGGCACCCGCTTCCAGGTGCTCGCCCCCGTGGTCCGGGGCCGGAAGGGCACCTACGAGACGCTCCTCACCGACCTCGCGAGCGAGGGCTTCGTGCGAGCTGTCGTCGACGGCGAGCTGATCGAGCTCGGCGGCGGCGGTGACCTGCCCGACCTGGCCCGCTACGAGACGCACGACATCCGTGTCGTCGTCGATCGGCTGGTGCGCCGGGAGGGCATCGAGCGCCGGCTCACCGACTCCATGGAGACGGCGCTCCGTCTGGCGGAGGGGGTCGCCGAGATCGAGATCGTGCCGCCGAAGGGGTCCGACGAGGAGCCCACGACGCTGGTGTTCAGCCAACACCTGTCCCGCCCGAGCGACGGGAAGAGCTTCGAGGAGCTCGCCCCCCGGAACTTCTCGTTCAACTCGCCCTACGGGGCCTGCGATGCCTGCGATGGGCTCGGCACCACGTTCGAGGTCGACCCGCAGTTGATCGTGCCCAATCCCGATCTCACGCTCGGCCAGGGTGCCATCCACCCGTGGGCCGGGGGGCGGAACCGCTACTTCGGCCGGCTCGTCGAAGCGGTCTGCGACGAGTACGACATCCCCTTCGACGAGCCGTGGACCGAGCTCGCGGCCAAGGATCGCAAGCTGCTCCTCCACGGCGGTACCAACAAGCGGGTCACCGTCCGCTATAAGAACCGGTACGGTCGGGTCAGGACCTACAACGCGACGTTCGAGGGGATCGTCCCCTACCTCCGTCGACGTCACACCGAGGCCGAGTCCGACTCCCAGCGGGAGCAGATCGAGGGCTACATGCGGGAGGTGCCGTGCCCGGCGTGCGACGGGGCTCGGCTCAACCCCCTCTCCCTCGCCTGCCTCGTCGATGGGATGTCGATCTTCGACCTGTGCTCGCTGTCGATCGGCGAGGCGGCGAAGGTCATCGCCGGGCTCGAGCTGTCCGAGCGTGACCAGCTCATCGCCGACCGGGTCGTCAAGGAGGTCAATGCCCGGCTCAGCTTCCTCCTCGACGTCGGTCTCGACTACCTGAGCCTCGGCCGGTCGGCGGCCACCCTGTCGGGTGGTGAGGCACAGCGGATCCGGCTGGCGAGCCAGGTCGGCTCCGGGCTCGTCGGTGTCCTGTACGTGCTCGACGAACCGTCGATCGGGCTGCACCAGCGCGACAACGCGAAGCTGATCGCCACGCTGTGCCGGCTGCGCGACATCGGCAACACCGTCCTCGTCGTCGAGCACGACGAGGAGACGATCAAGGTTGCCGACCACGTCGTCGACATCGGACCAGGTGCCGGCGAGCACGGTGGCGAGGTCGTCTACAGCGGCAACGTCAAGGGGTTGCTCAAGCGGCGGAAGTCCGCCACCGGCCAGTACCTGTCGGGCAAGAAGACGATCCCGGTCCCCGAGCTCCGGCGATCGGCCGACGGCCCGGGGCTGCTCATCCGTGGCGCCCGGGAGCACAACCTCAAGGACATCGACGTCCGGGTGCCCCTCGGCTGCTTCGTCGTGGTCACCGGCGTGTCCGGGTCGGGCAAGTCGACCCTGGTCAACGGGATCCTGATGCGGTCGCTCATGCAGACGATCTACTCGTCCAAGGTGCCACCCGGCTTGCACAAGGGCATCGACGGGCTCGAACACCTCGACAAGGTGATCGACATCGATCAGTCACCGATCGGGCGCACGCCGCGGTCGAACCCCGCCACCTACACCGGTGTGTTCGACAGGATCCGGAAGCTGTTCGCCATGACCAGCGAGGCCAAGGTTCGGGGCTACCAACCGGGTCGGTTCTCGTTCAACGTGTCGGGCGGACGATGCGAGGCGTGCTCCGGCGACGGGACGCTCAAGATCGAGATGCACTTCCTCCCCGACGTGTACGTGCCGTGCGAGGTGTGCAAGGGCGCCCGCTACAACCGGGACACCCTCGAGATCCAGTTCAAGGGCCGGAACATCGCCGAGGTCCTCCAGATGCCGATCGAGGAGGCGCTCGAATTCTTCGCCAACCAGCCACCGATCGCGCGGCACCTGCAGACCCTGGTCGACGTGGGCCTCGGCTACGTCCGCCTCGGCCAGCCGGCGCCGACCTTGTCGGGCGGGGAGGCCCAGCGGGTCAAGCTCGCGTCCGAGCTGGCGAAGCGGTCGACCGGCCACACGATCTACCTGCTGGACGAGCCCACCACCGGCCTCCACTTCGAAGACATCCGCCGGCTGTTGACCGTGCTGACCCGGCTGGTCGACCAGGGCAACACCGTGCTGGTCATCGAGCACAATCTCGACGTGATCAAGACCGCCGACTGGATCATCGATCTCGGGCCCGACGGTGGCGACGGCGGCGGCCGGGTGGTCGCCACCGGAACCCCCGAGGAACTGGCGGCGACCGCCGGAAGCCACACGGGGCGGTTCCTGGCCAACGTCCTGCCGACCGCCTGACCTCGTCGAACGCCGGTCAGCGGCCCGTCGACCGGTCACCCCGGCGGGCCGACCGGCGGGCGATCACGGCGTAGGCACTGGCCCGTTCCAGTGGCTTGAGATGCTGGATCTCCAGCGAGGCCGCATCGAGGAGGTAGTTGAGTCCGTAGCGCCGACGTTCGGCGCCGGATGTCCGGAACTGGGCCCGACCGGGCTCGGGCACCGTGAGCGGCGAGATGAGGTAGAGCCGACCGCCGGGTGCGAGGATACGGCCGAGCTCGGTCATGAGCGCCAACGGTTCCGGGCAGCCCTCGAGGACCCCGACACAGACGGCCACACCGTAACGGCTCTCATCCGCAACGCCGGTACCTGCGGCGGCTTCGGTGGCCCCGCAGGCTCCGGTGGCGTTGGCCAGTGGGGGAGTTGGCCGGCTCACCGAGCCGGGTGCCCAGCGGGTCAGCCGACTGGCGGGGAGCTCGTCGAAGCGCTTCGACGGGAGAAGGCGGGGACTCGCCGGTGGATCGGCCCGTATCTCCACGGCATCGACCGCCAGTCGCTCGGCTTCGTCGGCCGCTCGCCCGGCGAACGACGCCACCGTCGACTCGTCCGAGCGAGCTGGACGACGCACAGGCGACCGCCCGCCGAGCGGGCTGTCGGCGGGACGGGCCGGTCGGTCGAGCACGGCCCGGAGGGGGCGGCTGATATCGGCCACGGTCCTGAGCGGCGTCGCCGGGAGGCGAGCCGACCAGCGAGCGGACCAGTGGGCGGGCTGCGTCAACGGTGTGAGCCCCCCACGGCGCGGGTTCGATCGATCGACGGCTCACCGAGCCGCTCGACCTTGGCGACGAGGCCCTTCCACGAGCGCTCGAGGTCGTCGAAGCGATCACCGAGGCGGTTCCAGTACGTCGTCGGGTCCTCGACCAACCGTCCGACCAGGTCGGCAACGGCGTCGGCCCTGCCGGTCCACGCGTCGACGACGTAGTCGGACAGGCCGAGGTCGGCGAAGGCACCGGCCGACTTCCGCTCGTAGCCGAGGTGGACCGTCGGATAGCCGGCGGCGATGGCGGCCAATGCGGCGTGCAGCCGCCCGGCCAGCACCACCGAGGGCCTGGGTTCGGTGGCGAGGAGGTCCCCGAAGTCCTCCGCATCCTCGAGCACCCCGTGCGCCGCGTAGAACGTGCGGTCGTCGTTCGTTCGGCCCGAGCTGCTCTGCACGCCGAGTCGGATCTTGAACCCCCGTCGTTCCAGCAGGGACACGGCGTCGAACCCGGCGGTCGAATTGGGGAGGGAGCGGAGCGCCACCGCGACGACGCCGTCCGCCCCTGGGGTGAGGGATGGGCGGTCGACGCCGAGGCGGCAGGCGGCGAGGTCAGGACACCGCTCGGCGGTGGCCCAGCCGGCGAGGTACCGCTGTGACCGGTCGTCGCGGGTCGCCACCCAGGAGACCGACGCGAGCTGTCGTCGAACGGTTCGGCCGAGACCGCGGCGGAACGGGCCGACCGACACGGGCAGGTAGGCCCCGTTCCCGCCCATGGCCGCCACGAGGCGGAGCTGGGGAAGGTGATGGGCCCGGAAGATCAGCTCGTGGACCGGATCGGCGCTGCGGAGGTAGCCGCCGCCGAGGCCGACAGCGGCGGTGAGGTCGGCCGGATCGGGGAGGTCGAGGAACCGCCGCCCGAGCTCGGCCGATCGGGACGTCGCCGACGTGACGGCCGACAGCCCGGCCCTGGCTCGGAACGGGGTCTGGATGATCGCCCGCGCCCGGTCGCCCATGCCGGCTGGGTCGAGGGCGTAGACGATCGGCTCGAGCCCGGTCGCTTCCCGCAGCAGCTGCCGCGACAGGTCCACCAACCAGCCGTCGCCGCGGTTGGCGGCTCGGTAGGCGTGAACGAGGGCAACGGTCATGGCGTGGCCACCTTCCACCGTGTGGTGCTCGGACGATCGGTGAGGACAGTGATCCGTCGGCCGGGTTCGGTCCGTCGTGAGCTGCTCCGGAGGGACCGGGCGTTGCTTGAGAACCCGTACCGCCGGGCCGATATGGCAGGGATGGATCCTTTCTCGCGGGGGCCGACCGCAGGGCGCGGCTCGAGGTGAAGAGCACCGCGGGTCTCACCTTCCAGTGCGGGCTGCTGGCGTCGGTGGTGGGCGTCGCCACCATCCACGCCCGACTGATCGCACCCGAGCGGTACGACCTGCTCGGGTCGACCCGTCTGCCGTGGTGGATCGTGGTGACCGTGGTGTTGACGGCGGTGGCCTACGGGCTCGGACTGCCCGAGTTGCCAACCGGTCGTCGGTGGGCGGCGGGTCGGGGCCTGGCCGCTGCGGCGGCCGCCGCTGGGGCGGTGTCGCTCGCCCAGCTCGCGCTGGCCCAGCCGTTGCTCCCGCGGTCATCGCTGGGTCTCCTGTTGTTCGTCGTACCGATCTGGTCGGTCGTCGGCTGGAACCTCGCCGGTGATGTCCAGACCTGGCAGGCGCGACGTGACCAGGTGTTCCTCGTCTGCGAGCAGCCCGATGAGCGTGCCGCCCTCACCTACGAGCTGGGCGACCGGTCGGAGCGTCCGGCGGTGGTGGTGGCGTCCATGCCGGTCGATGAGGCCCGGCTCGGCGCCGACGGCCGGGCGCCGCTGATCGAGGCGCTCGGTGCCACCACCGCCTCGATGTTGGTCCTCGACACGGCAGCCCAGTCCGACGACGGCATCGTGCAGCAGGTCGCCCGACTCCACGGTCAGGGCGTCCGGGTCCGAACGCTCGCGCTGTTCTATGAGGGATGGCTGGGCAAGCTCCCCCTGGCGGAGTTGGCCAGGGTCTCGCTGCTGTTCGACATTGGCGAGCTGCACCGCCAGCGCTACGTCCGGGCGAAGCGGGTGATCGACATCGCGCTGGGCCTCGTGGGCAGCGTGGTCCTGATCGCCGTCGCGGCCTTCGTGGTGGCGGGCAACCTCGTCGCCAATCGCGGTCCGCTCCTGTTCTCACAACCCAGGGTCGGCAAGGACGGACGGGTGTTCACGATCCACAAGTTCCGGACCATGGTCCCGTCGAGCTCGGTCGACGGGCAGGCCTCGTGGACCATCGAGGACGACCCCCGGATCACCCCGTTCGGCCGTTTCCTGCGACGGAGCCACCTCGATGAGCTTCCGCAGATGATCAACATCCTCAAGGGCGAGCTCTCGATCGTCGGACCCCGACCCGAGCAGCCGCACTACGTCGACGAGCTGCGGGACAAGATCCCGTTCTACGACGTCCGTCACCTCGTGCGCCCCGGGCTGACCGGTTGGGCTCAGGTCAAGAAGGGTTACGCCGCCGACGAGGGCGACGCGTTGGAGAAGCTGCAGTACGACTTCTACTACCTTCGCCGACAGGGCCTCGCGCTCGATCTCCGGATCCTGTGGCGCACCGCCCGTGGCATCCTCGCGGGAGACGGCCGCTGATGCACGACGATCCACCCATCCGGGTCGCCCAGCTCATCACCACGTTGGCCCGTGGCGGCGCCCAGGCCACCGTCCTGGCCTCGCGTGACATGACCGACCACGGCGCGGCGGTCACGATCCTCGCCGGGCTCGACGACCCCGGCGAGGGCACCCACTGGACGGACCTCGGCCACACCGGGGGAGCGGTGGTCGAGGTCCCGACGCTCCACCGGTCACTGCGCCCGCTCGCCGACGTCCAGACGCTCTGGTGGCTCGTCCGGTGGCTCCGCTCCACCCGACCCGACGTGCTCCACACCCACTCCAGCAAAGCCGGGGTGCTCGGCCGGATCGCGGCTTCGGTGACGCGGGTGCCCGTCGCCCACACGGTGCACGGCTGGAGCTTCGCCGCGCCGGGCCGACGGGGTCGCCCGGAGCGGGTCGTCGCCGCCGGGGTGGCGTTGATCGAGCGGCTGCTGGCGCTGTTGTCGGACGCACTCGTCGTAGTCACGCCGCTCGACATCGACCAGGGCCTCGCCAACCGGATCGGTCGGCGGGATCAGTACCGCCTGATCCGCAGCGGGGTCGAGCTGGACCGCCCCCGGGCCGGCCATCAGCGGCGCGACGAGCTTCGGGCCGAGCTCGGGATCGGCGACCGCTTCGTCGTCGGCACGGTGGGTCGACTCGCCGCCCAGAAGGATCTCGGCACGCTCCTCGACGCGTTCGGGGCCGCGGCCGGGCGGGACGCCGACTTCGCCCGGGACGCGATCCTGGTGATCGTCGGCGACGGACCCGACCGTCGACAGCTCGAGCACCGAGCCGAGGAGGCGGGGATCGGCGCCCGAGCCGTGTTCCTCGGCCAGCGGTCGGACGCCGCCGAGCTGATCGCTGCGTTCGACGCTTTTGCGCTCACGTCGCGCTGGGAGGGACTGCCCCGCACGATCGTGGAGGCGATGGCGGCATCGGTGCCGGTGGTGGCCACGTCGGTAGGCGGTGTGGCCGAGCTGGTTCGCGACGGCGAGACGGGCATCCTCGTCGCACCCGGGGCGACCAACGCCATCGCCTCGGCGCTGCGCCGGCTGTATCACGATCCCGATCTCGCTCGATCGCTGGCGACTCGAGCTGCCGCCGAGGTCGACGCCTTCTCGGCCCAGCGGATGCGCCACGAGCTGGGTCGGATGTGGTCGGAGCTCGCGTCGGACCGTCGTTGATGGCGCCGTCCCGCGTCACGAGCGCGATGTGGTCGGTGGCTGCACAGGGCCTGGCCAGCGCATCGAACTTCGGCGTCCAGTTCGGGCTGGTCGTGACCATGACTGCGGCCCGGTTCGGCATCCTGGTCGTCGGCTTCGCCATGTTCTATCTGGCGCTCGCCCTGGGGCGGGCCTGGGTGGGGGATCCGCTCGTTGCACTGGCCGACTCGGCCGATGACGTAGATCGACGCTGGCCCGGTGTACGGGCTCGCCTCGTGGCGCTGGGACTGTTGGCGACCACGGCCGTCGGGGCCTGGTCGGCGGTGGCTGCCGACGCGAGGGCCGAGCTCGTGATCCTGGCCATGTCGATCCCGCTGCTGCTCCTGCAGGACGGTCACCGGTACCGCGCCTGGGCCCTGCGACGGTTCCCACAGGTCGTGGCCGTCGACGCCACCTGGTTGCTGACGTTCGTCGTCGCCGTCGGCGCGATCGCCACCACCGGATCGCCGTCGGCGATCGACGGGCGGGCGGTACTGCTGGCCTGGGTCGGTGGCGGCGTGGTGTCCTGGCAGGTCGCCCGCGTGCTCGACGGTCGGCGGGTGGGTCGGGTCGCAGCACCCGAACGTGATGACGAGCTCGCCTCCGGGGACCGACCGGTGCACCGGGATCGCCGGTCTGCCCGGGGCATGGCGGCCCAGCAGGCGATCCTGGCCATCGACGGGAACGGCCTCCCCATGGCGCTCGCCGCCGTCGCTGACGCCGCGGTCACGGCCGGTGTTCGGGCCGTCCTGTTGCCGTTCGCCCCATTGACCTCCGTGCTCTCGGGCGTGCGGGTGCTGACCCTGCCCCACCTCCGACGTTCGGTCCGCGACGGCTACGCCGCGGCGGCGATCGCCAAGGTGACCGCGGCCTTCGCCGCGATCGCCGCCGTGATCAGCCTCGTGACCGTCGGTGGGCTGACGCTGGTGCCCGACTCGCTGCTGGGGGAGTCGGGACGGCTGGTCCAGACCTGGTTCCCGCTCGGCGCGGTCGTCGTGGCCGGCCGCATGGTCGCGCTGCCCCTGGCCGACCTCGTCTCGCTCAGTGGGGAACCGGTCGATGTCGCCAGGATCCGGCTGGCCACGAGCGGCATCGACTGGTCGGCCACGCTGGTCGGCGCGGTGGTCGCCGGCGTCGACGGGGCCATCGTGGGGCGGGCCTCGGCGAGCGTCGTGTCGCTCGCGGTGTGGGCCGCCGTGGTCGTCGTGCGGCTCGAGCGGGTCGCCACTCCGTCGCGGGCAGCGGTGACGTCGGGGTGGCGGCCCTAGGCTCGGAGCGTGGTTGCTCGACCGCCAGCGGGCTCGATTCCCGACACCCCCGGCTCGTATCAGTTCAAGGACGCCGACGGCCGGGTCATCTACGTGGGCAAGGCGTCGTCGCTACGGTCGCGCCTGTCGAACTACTTCCAGAACCCGGCGAACATGCACCCCCGGACCGCGCAGATGGTGGCCACCGCCGAGACCGTCGAGTGGATCCAGGTGAACAATGACGTCGAGGCGCTGATGCTCGAGTACAACCTGATCAAGGAGCATCGGCCCCGGTTCAACGTGCGCCTCGTCGACGACAAGAGCTACCCGTTCCTCGCCGTTACCACGTCCGACGAGTGGGCCAGAGCCCGGGTGATGCGGGGCAGGAAGCGGAAGGGGACCCGCTACTTCGGCCCCTACGCCCACGCCTACGCGATCCGGGAGACGCTCGACCACCTGCTCCGGACGTTCCCCATCAGGACCTGCACCGACAACAAGTTCGACCGCCATCACCGGTCCGGGCGACCGTGCCTGCTCTACCACATCGAGAAGTGCTCTGGACCGTGCGTCGGCGAAGTCGAACCCGAGGACTACCAGCGGATGGTCGACGAGCTCTGCGCCTTCCTCGACGGCGACACCCAGCCCGTCATCGACAAGCTCGAACGGGAGATGGCGGAGGCGGCCGACGAGCTCGAGTTCGAGAAGGCGGCCCGTATCCGGGACCGGCTGGCCACGGTCCACAAGGCCATCGAGAAGCAGCAGATGGTGGCCGAGCGCAACGAGGACATCGACGTCGTGGGCGTCGCCCAGGACGACCTCGAAGCCTCGGTGTTCGTTTTCTTCGTGCGCCGGGGACGGGTCACCGGACGTCGGAGCTTCGTGCTCGACAAGGCCGAACCCCTCACCGACAACGAGCTCGTCGACAAGATCCTCGAACGGCTCTACGACGAGCTCCCGGTACAGGGCATGCCGAAGGTGGTGCTGGTGCCGTTCGAGTCGTCGGATCCGGCGCTCTACGAGGAGTGGCTGTCGCTCCAGCGCGAGTCGGCCGTGGCGCTGCGGGTGCCTCAGCGGGGGGCGAAGAAGGAACTGCTGGCCACGGTGACCCGCAACGCCGAGGAGGCGTTCACCCGCCACCGCCTGAAGCGGGCATCGGACCACAACAGTCGGGCCCGGGCCCTCAACGAGCTGCAGGAGTGGCTCGACCTGCCCGACGCCCCACTCCGCATCGAGTGCTACGACATGAGCCACCTGCAGGGCAGCGACTACGTGGGTTCGATGGTGGTGGTCGAGGACGGGCTGGCGGCGAAATCGCAGTACCGCCGGTTCAAGGTGCGCACCGTCGACCAGAATGACGACTACGCGGCGATGGAGGAGGTGCTCACCCGCCGCCTCGCCAACTACCTCGAGGACCGGGAGAAGCCCATCGCCGAGCGCGGCAAGTTCCAGTATCCGCCGCAACTGCTGATGGTGGACGGTGGCAAGGGTCAGCTCGGGGTGGCGGTGCGGGTGCTCGACCAGCTCGGGCTGACCGACGAGATCCCGGTGTGCGCGCTGGCGAAGCAGTTCGAGGAGGTGTTCGTCCCGGGCCGTCCGGATCCGATCACGATCCCCCGGCAGTCCGAGGCTCTGTACCTGCTGCAGCGGCTGCGCGACGAGTCACACCGCTTCGCGATCGACTACCACCGACGACTCCGGAACAAGCGGATGACGAAGTCGGTCCTCGACGACATCCCCGGTCTCGGGCCGACCCGCAGGAAGCGTCTGCTCAAGGAGCTGGGTGGGGTCAAACGGGTCCGCCGGGCGGAGCTCGACGAGCTGCGGGCGCTGAGCTGGCTGCCGGACGCGGTGGCCGAGGCCGTGTACGCGAAGACCCACGGGCTGAGCGGGCAGCGCTCGGCAGGGCGGGTTCGATGACGACCGACAGCGAGCTGCACCGGTGGGACGAGCACGCGGACTGGTGGCAGCGGGAGTTCACGGGTGGGGTCGACCCGGAGTACACCGAGCAGATCCTGCCGCTCATCGGCGACGCGCTCGGTGGCGGCCGCACCGTGCTCGACATCGGCACCGGCGAGGGCCAGGTGGCTCGCCACCTGACCTCGCTCGGCTGCGACGTCGTCGGCTTCGACCCGATCACGGCCCAGCTCGCCGCCGCGGCGGAGCGAGGCGGCAGACCGACCTACGTCCAAGCCGTGGCCGATGCCCTCCCGTTCGATGCCGGACGGTTCGACGGGGCTGTCGCCTGCCTCGTGTTCGAGCACATCGACGGGCTCGACGACGCCCTGGCCGAGGTGGCACGGGTGCTCCGCCCCGGAGGGTGCTTCCTGTTCCTCCTGAACCATCCGCTCCTGCAGACGCCGAACAGCGGGTGGATCGACGATCAGTTGCTCGACCCGCCCGAGCAGTACTGGCGGATCGGGCCGTACCTGCCCGAGACCTCCACGATCGAGGAGGTCCAGAAGGACGTGTTCATCCGCTTCGTGCACCGTCCGTTGTCGCGCTACGTGAACGCCCTCGCCGACGTCGGCCTCACCCTCACCCGCATGGACGAACCGGCCCCGCCCCCGGGTTTCCTGGCCAAGGCCGACCACTACACCGACGCCGCCACCATCCCCCGCCTCCTCGCCCTCCACTGCACCAGAACCTGACCACCGGCACACCCGCACACCGCACACCGGGGACGGTTCACCGATGGCGGTGGTGGCTATGGGACACTGAGCTGATGACGAGCGTCATCGTGGTGACGGGGCTGTCAGGGGCAGGAAGATCGGTTGCGGGCGACGCGCTGGAAGACCTCGGATGGTTCGTGATCGACAACCTGCCGGCCGACCTGGTCCCGAAGGTCGGCGAACTGGCCGTCTCGACCGACGGGAGCTTCGACCGTGTCGCCCTCGTGGTCGGCGGGTCGGGGGATCCCGTCACCCAGGTCGCAGCCTTGCGCGACCAGTTCGACGACGTTCGCGTCGTCTTCCTCGACACGGCGACCGAGACGCTCGTCCGACGGTACGAGACCACCCGACGCCGGCACCCCCTCGGAGCTGACCGGAGCCTCATGGAGGCCATCGACCTCGAGCGCGAGCGCCTGTTGGCAGCCAGGGCCGCCGCCGACCTCGTGATCGACACCACCGACCTCAACCCCCACCAGCTCCGCGACCGCATCGGCGCCGAGTTCGACGAGCGCCCGGAGACCGCGTCGATCCGGCTGGCGCTGACCTCGTTCGGTTTCAAGCACGGGCTCCCGCTCGACGTCGATCTCGTGTTCGACTGCCGGTTCCTGCCGAACCCCCACTGGGTCGACGAGCTCCGGCCGCTCAGCGGGCTCGACGAGGCGATCCAGGACTACGTGCTCGACCGCGACCTCACCCGGTCGTTCCTCGACCATCTGACCGCGATGCTGGACGACCTGATCCCCGCCTACGACGCGGAGGGCAAGTCCTACCTCACCATCGCGTTCGGTTGCACCGGAGGCCGGCACCGGTCGGTGGCAGTGACCGAGGCGATGGGACGTATCCTGTCCGACAGGGGCTGGCAGTCGAGGATGAGCCATCGTGACATCAACCGGCCCTAACACGCCATGAGCGGTCCACCGGAGCCGACCGCGATCGTCGGGCCGGCGGTGGTCGCCCTCGGCGGCGGTCATGGCCTCGCCGCATCCCTCCGGGCCGCTCGGACCTACGCCCGGTCGGTGACGGGGATCGTCTCGGTCGGTGATGACGGGGGATCCAGCGGACGGCTCCGGGCCGAGCTCGGCGTCGCGGCCCCCGGCGACGTCCGCCGCTGCGTCTCCGCCCTCGCCCGCCACGACAGCCTGCTGAGCCGATCGCTCGAGTACCGGTTCGTCGAGGGCGGGCTGACCGGCCACCCGGTCGGCAACCTCCTCCTCACGGGCCTGGCCAAAGCGTGCGGCGATTTCCAGAAGGCGATCGAGGAGCTGTGCCGGCTCGTCGACGCCGACGGCTCGCTCTACCCGGCCACCTCCGTGCCCGTCCGCCTCATCGCCGATGCCGACGAGGGCACCATCACCGGGCAGGTCACGATCGAACGGGCAACGAACATCAGGAACCTCCGCTTCGATCCGGCCGACCCGCCGGTGAACCCGGCGGCAGCCGACGCGGTGCTGCGGGCCGACCAGATCGTCGTCGGTCCCGGCTCGCTGTTCACCAGCGTGCTGGCCAGCGCCGTGGTGCCGCGCCTGCAGCGGGCGCTGGACGAGACGGGCGGCCAGCGGGTCTACGTCGCCAACGTCGCCAACGAGAAGGGCATGGCCCGGGGATTCGGCCTGGCCGAGCACCTTGCAGCGCTCGACCAGCACGGGATCGACGTCGATCTCGTCATCGCTGACCTCGCCAGCCCCCGGATCGCGATCGACAGCGCACCGGTGCTCTGGGCCGACGTGGCCGCCCCGGACGGATGGGGCCACGACCCCGCCAAGCTCGGCGTCGCGCTCTCGAAAGCGCTGGCCGAGGCCTGACCGTGCTTGCGCTCGGGGGCGGGCGAAGCGTCGCCCGCCAACCCGGTGGCTGGGGGGTATCGTCGACCCGGACACAGCGGCGTCATCGCTGACGGACGGCTGACGAACGAAAGGCACAGAACACATGGCAATTCGAGTAGGCATCAACGGCTTCGGACGGATCGGACGGAACTTCTTCCGTGCGGCCAAGAAGTCGGGGGCGGACATCGATTTCGTCGCCGTCAACGATCTCGGCTCGCTCGACACCATGGCCCACCTCCTCAAGTACGACTCGGTGCTCGGCGTCCTGCCGAACGAGATCAAGGCGGTCGACGGCGGGATCTCGGTCGACGGCGACACGCTGAAGGTCCTGTCGGAGCGCAACCCCGACGAGCTCCCGTGGGGCGACCTCGGGGTCGATGTCGTCGTCGAGTCGACCGGGGTCTTCACCAGCAGGGAAGGGGCGGCCCGTCACCTCGAGGGCGGCGCGCCGTTCGTGGTCGTATCGGCCCCGTGCAGCGGCGCCGACGCCACGTTCGTGGTCGGGGTCAACGAGGACGACTTCGACCCGGCCCAGCACCAGGTCGTCTCGAACGCCTCGTGCACCACAAACTGCTTCGTCCCGATGGTCAAGGTCCTCGACGATGCCTTCGGGGTAGAGCAGGGCCTGATGACCACCGTGCACGCCTACACCGGTGACCAGGCCCTCGTCGACGGTCCCCACTCCGACCTCCGCCGGGCCAGGGCGGCCGCGATCAACATCATCCCCACATCCACCGGCGCCGCTCGAGCCACCGGGCTGGTGCTGCAGGCCATGCAGGGCAAGCTCGACGGCACCTCGCTGCGGGTCCCGGTGCCGACCGGCTCGATCACCGACTTCACCGCGGTGGTGAACGGTGAGCCGTCGGTCGACGATGTCAACGCGGCCTTCGCCGCTGCGGCATCCAGCGGTCGACTCGCCGCCGTGCTCGAGTACACCGAGGAGCCCATCGTCTCGAGCGACATCGTCACCTCGCCCGCATCGTGCACCCTCGACGCCGGCATGACGATGACCCAGGGGTCGCTCGTGAAGGTGTGCGGTTGGTACGACAACGAGTGGGGTTACTCGAACCGCCTCGTGGACCTCACCCAGCTCGTCGGGGCTGCCGCGGCCGACGGCCGATGATCGAAGGCGTCCCGGAGCTCGAGGACCTCGGCGACGTCGGCGGCAGGTCGGTTCTGGTCAGGGCCGACTTCAACGTCCCACTCGACGGTGATCGGATCACCGATGATCTGCGGATCCGCGCCGCGCTGCCCACCCTCAAGTGGCTCCTCGATGCCGGGGCCAGCGTGACCGTGTGCTCCCACCTCGGCCGGCCGAAGGGGCAGGCCGATCCGAGCTTCTCCCTCGATCCGGTACGGGCCCGGCTCAGCGAGCTCGTGCCGGGGGTGAAGCTGCTCGAGAACCTCCGGTTCGACCCGGGCGAGGAAGCAAACGATCCTGACTACGCCCGAACCCTCGTCGATGGTCACGACGCCTACGTCAACGACGCGTTCGGGGCGTCGCACCGGTCCCATGCGTCGATCGTGGGCCCTCCCGAGACGCTTCCGTCTGCCGCCGGCCGGCTCCTGGCGAAGGAGGTCGAGGTGCTGCTCGGGCTCCGGCGTCAGCCTCGCCGACCGTTCGTGGCGATCATGGGCGGAGCCAAGGTGTCCGACAAGCTCGGTGTGATCGAGGCCCTGCTCGGCATCGTCGACGCGATCGTGGTCGGCGGTGGGATGGCGTTCACCTTCCTCGCCGCCCGCGGCCACCGCGTGGGATCGTCCCTCCTCGAGGAGGACATGATCGACACTTGCCGGCGGATGCTCGACTCCGGAGCCGTCATCCACCTGCCGGAGGACACGACCGCGCTCGGGCCGGGCGGCACCCTCTTCGACCCCGCTGCAGGAGGCGAGGTTCGCCAGATGGGGGTCGACATACCCGACGGCTGGATGGGGGTCGACATCGGTCCCGGCACCGCCGCCGTCTTCGGTGATGTGGTTCTCGACGCCGGGACGGTCCTCTGGAACGGCCCGATGGGTGTCTTCGAGGACGAGCGGTTCGCCGCCGGCACGCGGGCCGTGGCCGAGGCTGTTGCCGAGACGAGGGCCTATACCGTTGTCGGCGGCGGCGACTCGGCGGCGGCGGCCAAGCAGTTCGGCGTTGACGGCGACGTCGACCACGTCTCCACCGGTGGTGGCGCCTCGCTCGAACTGATTGAGCAGGGTGACCTGCCCGGGTTGGAGGCGCTGCGCCGGGCCGGCAAGCGGATGGCGAGTTGAACGGGCAAAGGATGCAGACCGAGATGGACACCGAACGTCGGCCGCTGATCAGCGGCAACTGGAAGATGAACCTCAACCACTTCGAGGCGCTTCGTCTCGTGCAGGAGTTGAGCTACCAGGTCACCAGCGACGACATCGAGGCTGTCGACGTGTCGGTCCACCCACCGTTCACCGACATGCGGACCGTCCAGACCGCCCTCGAGTCCGACAAGATCCCCTTCTCGCTCGGTGCCCAGAACTGCCACTTCGAGACCTCGGGAGCGTTCACCGGCGAGGTGGCTCCCCCCATGCTGGCCAAGCTGGGAACCGAGTATGTGATCGTCGGACACTCCGAACGGCGTGAGCTCTTCGGCGAGACCGACGAGATCGTCAACAAGAAGGTCGCCGCTGTGCTGGCAGCGGAGATGACGCCGATCATGTGCGTCGGGGAGACGCTCGACGAGCGTGAGGCGGGTGAGGCCGAGGCGAAGGTCGAGCGTCAGGTGGCGGCAGGTCTGCTGAAGACGCCAACCGAGAAGGTCGGCGGGATGGTCCTCGCCTACGAGCCGATCTGGGCGATCGGAACCGGCAAGACGGCATCTGCCGACGACGCACAGTCGATGTGCGCCGTGATTCGAACCACGGTCCGCAGCGTGTTCGGTGACGACGCCGCCGATGGCGTGCGAATCCAGTACGGCGGCTCGGTGAAGCCCGCGAACGCTGCCGAGCTGCTCACCCAGCCCGACATCGACGGTGCGCTGGTTGGCGGAGCCAGCCTCGAAGCCGAGTCGTTCGCGGGCATCATCCAGTACCGACTCCACGACGCCGCCGCCGAACGCTGAGGCCGGCGTCGGTTGGTCGGCAGCCGCCGAATGTTGGTGCGCCCGTGGTTATCGGCCGTGGTCGTGCTGCTCGCAGGCTGTTCAGCCGCGACCGACGTCGGTGACGACGCCAGCTCCGAGTCGGTCCAGGAGACCGCAGTAGCGGAGCCGACCTCCTCGACGGCAGGCGCCGAGACCACGGTCGTCGGGGACGGGGATCCAGGAGGCGGGGCGAACGCCGACGTACCCGAGATACTCGGCGAGCCCGGCGTGGTCGTGTGGGTGCACGACGCCGAGCCCCCGAACCTGCACGCCGACGATCCAGAGAACTCAGCGGACGTCACCTCCTGGCTGCAGCAGGGCATGTTGGAGGGGCTGTTCGGCATCGACGCCAACAACGCCTACTATCCCGAGCTGCTGGCGGGAGAGCCCCAGCTCGAGCAGCTCAACAGCGGAACGGTCGTCATCACCTACCGGCTTCGCGACGGCCTGACCTGGTCGGATGGCACGCCGCTGACGTCGAACGACGTCGCCTACACCCACGAGATCCTCGTCGAGGGGTGTGAGGTGGAGAACGACCGGTCGATCGTCGACGCGACCAACGTCGGGTGCGAGTACCACCTCGCGAACCGGTTCGGCTACGAGCTCGTCACCGACTTCGAGGTGGTCAGCGAGACCGAGTTCAAGGTCACGATGGCCGCCTTCTACGGCGGTTGGCGGGGTCTCTACGGCCGGGTCTTCGCCGCCCACGCGTTCGGCGACACCGCTCGGGACGTGAACGACAGCCTGCAGCAATGGTCGGGGCCGAACGGGATCCTCCCGTCGTCGGGACCGTTGGTGTTCGACCGGTGGGAACCGGGTGCGGCGATCCATCTCCGCACCAACGAGCAGTACCACGGCTCGGTCAGCCCCGACGCCATCGACACCGGGCCCCCGACCATCGCCGGGGTCGAACTGGTTTTCGTCGCCGACCTGGCGGCACGGATCGACCTGCTGCTCGCCGGCGATGCCCACATCATGATGACGACGCCCGAACCGGCGCTGGAGGCGCTCACGGGGTCGGACGGATTCACCGTCGCGCCGTCGATCGGCGGCCGATACGAGCACTGGAGCATCAACCTCCTGGCCGACCACCTCGACAAGCCGCAGGTTCGGGCTGCGATCGCCTATGCGATCGACAAGACCGAGCTCGTCACCCAGATCTATCAACCGATCTACGGGTCGATCCTGCCCCAGGACGGTCTGGGCAACTCGTTCTGGATGCCGAACCAGTCCGCCTACGAGGATCACCAGGCGACCTACGCCGGCCACAACACGACCGCGGCGGCCGACTCGCTGCGAGCCGCTGGTTACGTTCAGGGCTCCGATGGCCGGTGGGATCACCCCGACGACGGTCGGCTCACGGTCGAGGTTGGCACGACGGCCGGCGTGGAGCTCCGCGATCGCCAGCTCGAGCTTCTCGTGGACCAGCTCGACCGGGTCGGTATCGAGGTCGTCGTCGACAGCGCTCCCGGGGGCCTCTTCTTCGTCGAGGGACCGTTCTCTGAGGCGGCCCTGGCTGCATCGGCATCCGGTGGTGGTGAGGGCGATCCCGACCTGTGGGGGATCGCCCAGTTCTCGTGGACCGCCGGGCCGTGGCCGGGCGCGCTCAGCGGAATCTACCGGGCGGGGTCGCAGAGCAACCCGTACGGCTTCTCGAGCCCGGAGTACGACGTGGCCGCCACCGAGTGCGAGGCAACCGTCGGCGATGGTGAGCGGGCCACCTGCTACGACGCCCTCGACCGGTTCGCGACCACCCTCGAGCGGAACGAGAACGGGCTGTTCGTGATTCCGCTGACCCAGACGCCGAGCTACTTCGGCTACTCGTTCCCGCTCCAGGCGGCCGGCGTCGCCCCCGACGCCGTGCAGGGCGGCCCGCTCGTCAATGCCGGCGACTACCGCTTCGGGTAGCGCCGACCAGAGTCCAAACGCACACCAGGGTCCGGCAGCAGGTCCAGTGGCAGCAGCGGCGTGCGGACCCGTGATCGAGGTGTTCGATTGGCGTAGCATGTACGCTTCTCGGCCGCGGGCGACCGCGAGCGAACTCGAGCAGGAGCGAACCACGGATGACGGCAACCGAGCAGGTCCTCACCGTCTCGGATCTGAACACGAGGTTCAGCACCCAGGACGGTGTGGTGCACGCGGTGAACGGGGTCAGCTTCGATCTCCACGCCGGCGAGCTGCTCGGCGTGGTGGGGGAGAGCGGGTCCGGCAAGAGCGTGACGATGATGTCGCTGCTGCGGCTCATCCCCATGCCACCCGGTGAGATCGTCGGTGGTTCCGCCATGTTCGGCGACCGCGATCTGCTCGCCGTCGACGAGCGTGAACTGCGGAGCGTCAGGGGCGGTGAGATCGGTTTCATCTTCCAGGATCCGATGACATCGCTGAACCCGGTGTTGACGATCGGACGCCAGATCGGGGAGTCGCTGGTCCAGCACACCGGGATCAGCCGCCGCCAGACCAAGGAGCCGGCCATCAAGCTCCTCGAGATGGTCGGCATCCCCGACCCCGTCGCACGGTTGAAGGCCTATCCCCACGAGCTGTCGGGGGGTATGCGCCAGCGGGTCATGATCGCGATGGCACTGGCGTGCTCGCCCAAGATCATCATCGCCGACGAGCCGACCACCGCGCTCGATGTGACCATCCAGGCGCAGATCATCGAGGAGATCAAGGAGCTGCGGGAAGAGCTCGGCACGGCCGTGATCTGGATCACCCATGATCTCGCCGTGATCGCCGGACTCGCCGACCGGGTGATGGTGATGTACGGCGGGCGCGTGGTGGAGGAGGCGCCCGTCGATCGGCTCTACGCCGGGCCGCAACACCCCTACACCCTCGGCCTGCTGAAGTCGCTGCCCCGCCTCGATCAGAAGGGCCAGGACCTGGCCAGCATCAAGGGCCAGCCGCCGACCCTCGTCGGCGAGCCGGTTGGTTGTGCGTTCGCTCCTCGCTGCGAGTACGCGATGGATCGTTGCACCACCGACACGCCGGTCCTGCTCGAGCGGCGACCCCGTCATCGGGTGGCCTGCCACTGGGACGTCGACAACGAGAGGGCTCATGAGTACTGACACGGTCGATACGACCGACGGGTCACACCCGGAGGCCGGCGACCGCAGGGTCCTGGTCTCGGTCCAGCACCTGCAGCGCTACTTCCCGATCATGAAGGGCGTGTTTCGTCGGAAGGTTGGCGACGTCCAGGCGGTCGACGATGTCTCGTTCGACATCTACCGGGGCGAGACGTTGGGGCTGGTGGGTGAGAGCGGATCGGGGAAGACGACGGTCGGTCGGGTGATCCTCCAGCTCGACACCGCGACCGGCGGAACGGTCGACTTCGACGGGAACGAGCTGACGGCGGCCCGCCCGGAGGAGCTGCGCAGGCTGCGGCCGAGGATGCAGACGATCTTCCAGGACCCGCACGCGTCGCTCAACCCCCGTATGACCGTGGCGTCGATCGTCGGCGAACCGCTCCGGGAGCACAAGGTGGTGGCCCGCTCGGAGCTCGACGCCGCGATCGACGAGCTGCTCACGATGGTCGGCCTCCACCCGTCGCACGCCAACCGCTACCCGCACGAGTTCAGCGGTGGTCAACGGCAGCGGATCGGTATCGCCCGGGCGATCGCGCTCAACCCGGACTTCATCGTGTGCGACGAGCCGATCGCAGCGCTGGACGTCTCGATTCAGGCGCAGGTGGTGAACCTCCTCGAGCGGCTGCAGAACGAGCTCGAGTTGACCTACCTCTTCATCTCCCACGACATGAGCATGGTTCGCCACATCGCCGACCGGGTTGCGGTCATGTATCTCGGCAAGATCATGGAGCTGGCGCCATCGGACACGTTGTACGACGATCCGGCCCACCCCTACACGAGGGCGCTGCTCTCCGCGGTGCCGGTCCCCGATCCGGTCGCGGAGAGCGTCCGTGAGCGGATCCTGCTCGAAGGCGACATTCCCAGCCCGGCCAATCCGCCGTCCGGTTGTCGTTTTCGGACCCGCTGTCCGCTGGCGGAGGCCCGTTGCGCGGAGGAGGAGCCGGAGTGGCGCGAGCTGGATCCCGGCCGGTGGGTGGCCTGTCACTTCGCCGATCGCTCATGACGATTGCCGATCGACCTTTCACATTGCTGAAACGCCCGCACGCGGGCGACTAGCCTGGTTTTCCGCCATACTTACTGGCTGGTACGACCTACCTGGCCGATGTCTCCGGCCTGTTTGACACAAAGGGAGAGACCATGAAGAAGAGCAAGCTGTTACTGGCCTTGCTCGCCGCCTTCGCACTCCTCGCCGCATCGTGCGGCGGCAGCGACGACGGCGACGACGACACCACCGCCGAAACCGAGGACACCACCGAGGAGACCACCGACGGTGGCTCCGACGACTCGGGCGGCGAGGAGGACGAGGCGTCGGCCCCCGATGGCGAGGCTGGCTCGGGTGGCGAACTGCTCCTGTTGCAGTGGCAGGCTCCGTCGCAGGCCAATGGTCTGCTCTCCTCGGGAACGAAGGACATCCTGGCCGCGTCGCTGGTCAACGAGCCCCTCGCTCGCTTCGATCCCGCCGGTGAGATCGTCCCCACCCTCGCGGCGGAGATCCCGACGCTCGAGAACGGTGGCCAGGCCGAGGACTTCATGTCCATCACGTGGAAGCTGAAGGAAGGCGTCATGTGGTCGGACGGCACGCCGTTCACCTCCGACGACGTCGTCTTCACCTGGGAGTACTGTGCCGACGAGCTCACCGGCTGCTCGGCGGACTTCACCACGGTCGAGTCGGTCGTCGCCGACGACGATCTCACCGTGACGATCAACTTCGTCGACCCGCAGCCGTTCCCCTACGTCGACATGGTCGGCTACACCGAGCCGATCCTCCAGCGGGCCCAGTTCCAGGACTGCATCGGCGAGCAGGCCAGCGCCTGCACGGAGCAGAACTTCGCTCCTGTCGGCACCGGCCCCTACGTCATCACCGAGCTCAAGCCGGAGGACACGGTCACCTACGAGATGAACCCCAACTACCGGGGCATCAGCGAGGGCAAGCCGTTCTTCGGCACCGTCACCATCAAGGGCGGCGGCGACGCTGAAGCGGCCGCTCGTTCCGTGCTCGAGATCGGCGAGGCCGACTACGCCTGGAACCTGCAGGTCGCCCCCGAGGTGCTCGAGCCGATGGAGGCAGCCGGCAACGGTCGCCTCGGCACCGGCTTCGCCGCCAACGTCGAGCACATCAACCTCAACCAGACCGACCCCAACGCCGACCCGCCGTCGGAGTACGTGGAGGACGGTTCCGGCAACCACCCGATCCTGTTCGACAACTTCGAGTTCGCTCGGGCCCTGTCGCTGGCAATCGACCGCGACGCACTGGTCCAGGTCGGCTACGGCGCCTCCGGTGTGCCGATCTGCACGCTGTGGCCAGTGGGTGACCAGTACTCGACCGACAACGATTGGTGCCTCACCCGCAACGTCGAGGAGGCCAACCAGATCCTCGACGACCTCGGCTACGAGGACAGCGATGGCGATGGGGTCCGCGAGTTCACCGACGGCACCCCGCTCGAGTTCGACTACGTGACCTCCACCAATGCGGTTCGTCAGTCGAACCAGGAGATCATCAAGGCCAACTGGGAGGAGATCGGCGTCGTCGCCAACATGCGCAACGAGGACGCCAGCCTCTTCTTCGACGGCACCAGCGCCAGCGATGCGTCGATCTGGAAGTTCTTCGCCGACATGGAGATGTTCACCAACGGCAACGACACGCCGGACCCGGTGAGCTACCTGAACTCCTGGACGATCGCGGAGATCCCGACGGCCGCCCTCGGCTGGCCGGCGTCGAACAACATGCCTCGCATGCAGTCGACCGAGTACGACGAGCTGTGGGCTCAGGCCTCACAGACGCCGTCGAACGATCCGGGCTATCTGGACCTCGTCAAGCAGCTCCAGAACATCCAGATCGAGACCGGCGCTGTCATCCCGCTCATCTACCGGGCCAGCGTGTCGGCCTGGGGCAACGACATCCAGGGGACCGGCGATCTGAACGGCTGGGACTCCGAGTACTGGAACATCGAAGAGTGGTTCCGGGCCGAGTAGAGGACCGGAGGACTCCGTAGATGCGAATGACAGCGTGTCGGCCGACTAGTCTCGGCCGACACGCTGTCGGTTTTACGAGAGCCGTCGTGCGAGCAGGAAGGTGGTTTCCGTAGGCGATGGGTCGCTATGTCATTCGCCGGGTGCTGTTCGGCATCCCGACCCTGCTGGTCATCAGCTTGATCCTCTTCACGCTGCTGGACCTGGCGCCCGGCGATCCCACCTCACAGTTGCCGCTCACCATTCCGGCTGAGCTCCGCGAGCAGATCCGGGAGTCTCTCGGGATCAACGATCCGTTCTTCCTCCGTTGGCTGAACTGGGTTCGGCTCATGTTCATCAACGAACCCATTCACGCCTTCGAGGCCATGACCAACACCTGCATCGGTGACTGCGAGTCTCGGCCCCGCATCATCAGTTGGTCGTCCCGGGCTCCGGCGCTCGACGTCATCTACCAGCGCCTGCCCCAGACCCTCTGGGTGATGGGTTTGTCGCTGCTCTTCGGGATTCTCATCTCGATCCCGATCGGTGTGATCTCGGCCTACAAGCAGTACTCGACGTTCGACAACGTCGGCACGTTCGTCTCGATGGTCGGGTTCTCCATGCCGGTCTTCTTCTCCGGCCTCCTGGCGATCTTCGTCTTCAGCGTCTGGCTCGGTTGGTTTCCTTCCTTCTACGACACCACCCACCAGATCGAGTGGACGAGCTGGTCGAGCATCTGGACCCAGATCAAGCAGTTGATCATGCCGGTCGGAGTGCTGACGCTGTTCAACGCAGCGTCGCTCTCGCGCTTCACCCGGGCGTCCGTGCTCGACAACCTGAACCGCGAGTACGTGCGCACCGCGCGGTCGAAGGGGCTGCGGGAGTGGGTGGTCATGAACCGGCACGTGCTCCGCAACAGCATGATCCCCGTGGTCACGCTCGTGGCGCTGTCGATTCCCGGGATCTTCTCCGGTGCGATCATCACGGAGACCGTGTTCCGGATCAACGGTCTCGGGCAGTTGCTGTTCGTGTCGATCGGTCAGGGCGACCTGCCGATGGTCCAGACCCTCACGTTCATCTTCGCCTTCCTCACGGTCGCCTTCAATCTGCTCGCCGACGTGGTCTACGGCGTGCTCGACCCACGGATCCGCTATGACTGAAGTACTCGAGCCGAAGCCGAACGAGCCGCCGATCGTCGACCGTCTCGACGACAGCCTCGTCGATGCCACCGAGTCGCTCGGCGAGCACCGGTCACTCAAGGCCGATGTCTGGCGGCAGTTCAGACGGCACAAGGGCGCGATCGCCGGGCTGTTCGTGCTGACCGTGATCATCTTCGGTGCCGTGATCGGGCCGTTCGTCTACCCACTGGATCCGTTCGCGCTCGACACCGCCAATGCCAACCAGGGCCCGTCCCTCAGCAACCCGCTCGGCACCGACAACCTCGGTCGTGACGTGGTGGCGCGTTCACTGATCGGCGGTCGGATCTCGCTCGCCGTGGGCTTCGCGGCGATGCTCTTCGCCCTGTTCCTCGGCGTGGCGGTAGGCGTGCTCGCCGGGTTCTTCAAGCGGTTGGACGGCCCGCTGATGCGTGTGACCGACCTGTTCATCGCTCTACCTCTCCTCCCGCTCCTGCTCGTGGTGATCCTGCTGTTCCGGGACCCCCTGAAGGACGCGTTCGGTGAGAACCTCGGAATCTTCCTCTTGGTCGTCGTGATCATCGGCGCCACGAGCTGGATGCAGACAGCCCGCATCGTGCGAGGCGATGTGCTGGCGATCAAGGAGCAGGAGTTCGTGCTCGCAGCACGCAGCATCGGCACGTCCAGTCCGAAGATCGTCACGAGGCACATCATCGCCAACGTGCTCAGCCCGGTGACCGTGTCGGCGTCACTCGGGATCGCAGTCGCCATCATCACCGAGTCTGCCCTGTCGTTCCTCGGCCTCGGCTTCCCTGCCGACTTCCCGACGTGGGGTCGGCTGCTCTTCGACGCCAAGGACTACATGCGGATCAACATCTGGCGCGTGTTGCTCCCCGGTGGGCTGATCTCGTTGACCGTGATCAGCGTGAACTTCATCGGCGACGGTCTGCGCGACGCCCTCGACCCCAAGCTGCGGCGATAGTCTGTAAGACGCCCTCGGATCAGGAGCCTCGGCCGCAATGGAACTCGCACTCGGCATCGTCTACGTCGTCGTCGGCATCTTCACCATCGCTCTCATCCTGCTCCACAGCGGACGCGGCGGCGGCTTGTCGGACATGTTCGGCGGTGGTCTCGGAGCGGCGGCTGCAGGGTCGACGTCGATGGAGCGGAACCTGGATCGCCTGACGATCGTCATGGGTCTGATCTTCACGTTCCTCACGATCATCCTCGCGTTCATGCTCGACGCCTGATCCGCCTGTTCTGGCGAGGTCGTCGGCGGTTGGAGCCGGTTCGTTTGCGGGCTTCGAGGCAACCGCTGCGACACCTCACGGTGAGTGCACCTGGGTCGATAGAACCAGGTGCAACGCATCAGGATGCTGTGGCTCCTCGGAGTGACCGCCGTCGGCCTGCTCGTGAGCTCGTGCGCCGACCCCGGCGGCAGTGGCGGATCGGCGAGGGGCGACGCTGCGGAGGGCTCGTCGGCCGGCCCCGCACAGGACGCGGCGAACGGCCAGACCCCAGGCGCGCTGGCGTTCGAAACGGGTTCGACCGAGCAGAGCATCGACGGGAAGGTCCGACTGGCGCTGGCCCGTCCAGCGACCTCGATGCCCGCTCTGCTGGCACCGGCGGAGCAGGAGGCCGCGATCGTCGCCGATCTCCTGTACGACGGGTTGACCGAGGCCGATGCCGAAGCCGGCGTGCTGCGTCCGGGTCTGGCCACCTCGTGGTCGCCTGGACCCGATGGGAAGGATTGGACGTTCGTCATAGACACCGACCGGGTCAGTCTGGCAACCGTCGCCGCCCACTTCGTGTCGCTTCGCGACGAGGCCACCGGATCGACAGCTGTCGTGATCGACCAGGTGACGTCGGTGGAGACCGTCGAACCCGACCGTCTCCGCCTGCAACTCGCGTCGCCGAACCACGGCTTGCCCTGGCTGCTGAGCGGGGTCGGCTTCGGCGTGGTGGGCGAGGGGTCTGCACCGACCGGACGATTCGACATCCTGGCCGATGACGACGAGACGCTCGTGCTCCACGACCGCAACGGCAGCGGTCCCGACGTGTCCATCACCTGGACCGACTCTGCACGGGACGCGTACAACCTGCTGACGGTCGGGGCCGTCGATGTGGCGGTGGCGCCACCAGACGCGTTGGCCGATGCGCGGTCACGGTATGGAATCACCTCCTCGGCGCGCGCCATCGCCCGGTTCTATGTGCTCGATCAGCGCTCCGGCCGACTCGCCGATCCCCGGTTGCGCCTGGCGATCCTCGCCGCGGTCGATCGCTCCAGGATCGTCAGCGAGGTGATGGACGTACCGGCCTTCGCCTTGGACGGCCTGACCGCGCCGACGCTCACGGGCTTCGCCCGGAGCGGGTGCGGTCGGTCGTGTACCCATGATCCGGAGCGGGCGGCACGGCTCGTTGCCGAGCTGACCGCCGCAGAGGGCACGCCGACACCGGAGATCCGGATCGGGGCGACCTCCGATCAGGAAGCGGTCGCCGTCGCCATTGCCGCCGACCTGAACCACGCCGGCTTCGACACGACGGTCGCCGTCCTCGGTCCCGATGAGCTGGCGGCCGAGGCCGACGCTGGGGAGTTGGAGGTGTACGCCGCCGGATGGATCGCACCAGCCACATCGATGGACGCGGTCGCGCCGCTGCTCGCGTCACCGTCGCCGGTGGGGGCCGATGTAGGCACCGGTTCCGCCGTCCGAGCGCTACTCGAAGAAGCAGCCTCCACGATTGATGACCACGCCCGCTGGTCTCTCCTCGCCAACGCCCACGGCGAGGTGATGACGAGCGGCGACGTCCTGCCCGTTGCCGTGGCCAAGAGCTATCTGGTGGCCGCGCCTCACGCCCAGCGAATCCCCGTGCGGGCCGACGGCAGCATCGATCTGTTCGGATTCGAATAGCGCACCGGACCGGCACCGCGAGTTGCTACGATCAGTGAGCCACGTCGGAGTGGCGGAATTGGCAGACGCGCTAGCTTGAGGGGCTAGTGTCCGCAAGGACGTGGGGGTTCAAGTCCCCCCTCCGACACCATTGAAATCCCTGGTAGCAGTGGGGCGAGTCACTCCCAGGGGTGTCGTTTGGGCCCACCACAGGATAAGTCGCGTCTGGTAGTGTTTCGGGGGTGGAGCTGACCCTGGCTGGTGCGACGGCGTTCTTCGAGACGGTGATGCCGCACTTGAACGAGCGTCAGCGCCGGGTGGTGACCGGTGCGTTTGCCGAGGCGTTGGGTCGTGGCGGCCAGAAGCTGGTTGTGGAAGCGTCGGGGATCTCGACATCGACGATGTCGAAGGCGGTTCGTGAGGTTCGGGCCGGGATCGAGCCGTCGGATCGTCAGCGAGCTGAGGGATCCGCACCATCGTCGAGCTCATCGCCTCGACCACCACCGACACCGGGCTCACCGTCCAAGCCGCCTACGACCCGACCTGGTACGAGACCGGCATCAAGATCACCAACGATCAGATGGACCAGCTCCCCCTCCACCCCCACGACTGGCACGGCGAGTGGAACTACACCATCACACCCACCTGAACACGCGACCTATCCCGCGGCGCGCCCTGAGTGCATCGTTGCCGTACTCACCGCCAGTTCCTACTGGGCCGGGTCGCAGTCGACACGCCAACCTTTGCTGGTGTTGAAGAGGCGGAGTCTAACGATACCGAACTCCTCAGCCAGGTCGACCACGGCCTCCGAGCCCGAGGAGGAGACGATCGTCCCGCAGAATGTGCAGGTCTGAGCCACGAGCACGACACGACGGCGTCCGTCGACGGTTCCAACGTGGAGTCATTGGCTCAAACCCGCCGGCCCGACCAGGCCGACGAGAAGATGCTCTCCCGTAATGGGTAGCGAGAGGCGGGGCGTCGCTGCTCGGTCTCTCGCAGGCGCCCAGGATCTACCTCGACTCGTACGCCCGGGCAGTGCCGCCCAGGTCGCTGGTCGAGGGCTTGGTGGGGCCGATGCTGGTTGTAGTGACGGATGTAGTTGCGGACGAGGCGTTCGAGTTGGTGGCGGTTCCAGATGATGGTGCGGTCGAGGAGCTCTCGTCGGATTGTTCCGATCCAGCGCTCGGCGAAGGTGTTCGCCACTGGCGTGCAGACCGGTGTGCGGAGGATCTTGAAGCCCTCGGTTCGGAAGATCTCGTCGAACGCGTCGACGAACTGGCTGCCTCGATCGCGGACCAGAGCACGAGCACCTTCGAGGCGTTCGGAGTGGCCGATGAACAGGTTCCGGTCTGCTTGGGTGGTCCAGGCGCCGATGGGGTCTGCGGTGACGCCGTCGTCGAACACTTCTCGGGTCTGGATCTTGATGAAGAACAGGACGTAGTAGCGGCGCAAGAACGCGGTGTCGACGGTGAAGAAGTCGCAGGCCGTCGCGGCCTGGGAGTGCAAGAACTCGCTCCAGGTCACGTCGGAGCGGTCCGGGGAGGGGTCGATGTCGTTGTCGGTGAGGATTTGCCACACGGTGGTCTTGGCGATCGTGTGGCCGAGCCGGGCGAGTTCGCCTTGGATGCGCCGGTGTCCCCAGGTGGGGTTCTCGTTGGCGAGGCGCACGATCAGCCGGCGTAGCTCAGCACTGGTGGGTGGCCTGCCAATGCGTCGGGGTAGGAGGCTGTGTCCAGGTGATGACGATTCGTTGGCGGTGCCATCGCAGCAGTGTCTCGGGCGTCACGATCCAGCCGCGGAGTCGGTGGGGGAGTGCTGCGGCGACGGCGCCGAGCAGGGTCCGGTCGTGGTCGGTGAGCGCCGGTCGTGCGATCTGGCGTCGCAACACCGTGTTTTGGTGGCGTAGCACGATGAGTTCGAGGTCTTTGGAACGATCAGAACGGACCGCGAGCCAGACGAGGCTGGTCAAGAGGCGGTAGAGAATGCGAAACACGACTCGCCAGGATGGCGGCATCAGCGCTGGTCAGCACCCATGCGTGACGTTCCGGGCCGCACAGGGAGCCCTCCTCCTATGACCACATGAAGGTGATGAGCGGGTCCAGGTCGCTGGGGTCGTGGTCGGCGGTGCGGAGCGCTGCAAGGTACGCGGCGCGTAGTTCGGCGGTGTTGGTGTAGGTCCGCGCTCCCCAGGTTGGCGGCGCGGTGCTGAGCGAGTCGCACAGGTAGTCGGTCGCTGCCCGTGAGTGGCGGCCGTTCCCTTTGGGGAAGGGGTGGATGGCGACCAGTCGGTGGTGGAATCGTGCGGTAGCTGTTTGTTGGTCGTCGTGGTCCAGCCACGCTCGCGCGTCGTGGACGAGGCTTCGGACCGCGGTCGTGATCTCGGTCCAGTCGATGCCGATGTTGCGATTGCTGAGCCGGTAGGTGCCGGCCCAGCTCCAGACCTCGCCGAACATCCGACGATGAAGTCGGCGCAACCAGAGGTCGTCGAGCACCTCGTCGAGCGCGGGAGACCGTATCGACCGGCGGGCTTCGAGGATGTTCGCAGCCTCAGCCTCGTTGAGGTCACCTCGTGTGCGGACCCAGGTGAGCCGGAGTCCGAGGGCTTCGTCGTCGTCGATGGGCGTGTTGCCGTCGCTGATGGTGAACAGCGGGTCGCTCATGACCAGAGGCCGCGTTTGTCGACGTGGTGGCGGGCAGTCTCCTCGATACGCGCTGCGATGGTGTCGCTGTCGGGACGTTGGTTCTCGATCTCCATCGTATGATCGACTGCCGCTATCTCTGCCCTGGCCTTTGCTTTGGCTTGAGCCCAGACGAGATCGTCGAGTGGTTCACGGGGGACCAGGACGTACTCGACTCGGCATCCGAGCGCTTCGGCGGCCCGCTCGAGCGTGTCGAGGGTGATCGTGTGCTCACGCTCGCCCTTCTCGATCTGTCCGACGCGTGCCTTCGATAGGCCCATCCGCCGTGCGAGCTCGCTGGTGGACATGCCGAGCGCGTCACGAATCGCTCGGATCCAGCCGCTGCGGGGCGCTGTGGTGGGCGTGTCGCGGTGTCGTTGGAGGTCTCGTTCGAGCGCAACGCGTGCCCTCGCCCTGTTGGTACCCATGGCAATCTCCCGTGATCGTCTAGTTAATACTAGACAATTCTTCATCGGGTGACTAGTTACTTCTAGTCTGATAGACCCCGATCGACAATGCATAACTTTCCGATTGCGCATTGCTACGCCGGCGACCCAAGCGCCACACGGCGTCGTTACGCCGCCTCTGCCAGCGGGATCCACCGGCCTCGGTGGCGTGGGTTAAGGGTTGTGCTCGCCCCTCCGACACGCAGAATCCCCAGGTCAGGACGACTCTGGCGCCAGAGATCGCCCGATCTGCTGCCCTATATTGCGTCGGCGCAGGTCAGGGCGGCGTTTCGGTATTCGTTGATGAGGCCGTCGCATCGGGTCGTTCGCACGACTCGGAGCGACGATTCTGCATCGGGAGCGGGCTGACAAGGGGCAGCCGGCCGTGGTCGAGCCCGACCTCGACCACCGCTACGGTTGCTGGTCGAGGGAACGATAGGGCCGGTGCTCGTTGTAGTGGGCGATGTAGTCGGTGACGAGGCGTTCGAGCTGGTGCTGGTTCCAGCTGATGGTGCGGTCGAGGAGCCGCGTCGGAGCGTTCCGATCCATCGCTCTGCGAAGGTGTTGGCTACTGGTGTTCGGACCGGGGTGCGAAGGATCTTGAAGCCTTCGGTCCGGAAGATCTCGTCGAAGGCGTCGATGAACTGACTGCCGCGATCGCGAAGTCCTCGGAACGGCCTGACCGCACCGCGAGACGGGCCAGAGCACTGAGGAACCGGTAGAGGATGCGAAACACAAGGCGTCAGGATGGCGGGCGTTCGCCGTCGTCAGCGGCCATGACGGGATTTCGGGCACCCACACCTCTCGATAGGAGGCTCCGTTATTGCGGGGCCAACTGCGTCTTTCGTGGGTGGTCAGGGGGTCCAGGGGAGGTTGGGGCCGAGGCAAACCGTTTCGACTGGAGTGACTTGCGCTGGGCGCTCGGTCGGCCCTGTCGCCCGAACTACGCCAAGAGCCGCTGCATTGCCCCTCTTGATGTGAAGAGGGGCGCATCGGCTTGTGGCAAGGAGCGGGTTCACGATTCGGCGGCTGTGCTGTGCCGATGGTGGTTGGGCGATCGGCGATAGGCTCGGGATGGCTGCCGAAACCGCCTTGGCTGGTCGGTTCAGGAGGCGCGGGCGTAGCGTTGGCGGTATTGGCCGGGGGTGAGGCCGGTTCGGCGTTTGAAGGCGCGGCGGGAGCTAGTGGGGTCGGTGAATCCGGCGCGGGCGCGTAGGTCGTCGATGGCGAGGGTGGTTTCTTCGAGGAGTCGGCGGGCGGCGTCGATGCGGGCTTCTTCGAGGTAGGCCTGGGGGGTGAGGTCGAGCGCGGCGCGGAAGCGGCGGGTGAGGGTTCGGGGGCTGACTCCGACCTCGGCGGCGAGGGTGGCCACGGTGAGGGGGGCGATTCGGCCGCCCTGGACTGCGCTTTGGGCGGCGTGGACGATGGTGTCGTCGTGGGTGCGGTGGAGGCCGGTGAGGGCGAAGGGCTGTTGTGATGTGCGGGCGGCGTCGAGCAGCATCAGCCGGGTGGCGGCGTTGGCTCGGTCGCGGCTGCCGAACCGGCTGATGAGATAAAGGACCAGGTTGAACGCGGTCGTTGCTCCGCCTGAGGTGATGACGTCGCCTTCGTCGATGACCACTGCGTCGGGTTGCACGTCGATGTCGGGGTAGCCGATGGCGAGTGCGTCGGCGGCGACCCAGTGTGTGGTAGCGCGGCGCCCGTTGAGGATGCCGGCCTCGGCCAACAAGAACGCGCCGGTGCAGGAGCTGGCGATTGTCGCGCCGTCTGCGTGCCAACGGCGCAGGTGGGGAACCCAGGCGCAGTTCTCTTGGAGAGAGGCCGGCACGTCGTCGTCGAGCCCGGGTACTACGACCAGGTCCGGACGCGAGCCGTTGGTCGGGTCGAAGGTGGCCGGCAGGGTCACTCCGTGATGGAAGTGGGCGCCGCCCCCGTCGGGTCCGCTGGCTCGAACGGTGAACAGGTCGTCGGCGCTGGGGTCGCCGAGGTGGCGCCAGGCGGCGTTGGACTTGGCCATCGTGTCCAGGACCGACAGCGTGTTGAGCGCAGCAGCGCCGTTGATCGCGGTCACATACACGTCCATGGCCGATATCGCCCCAAGGTTGTCGGATCCGTCGCTGTCACCCTAGGGCCCCGATCCGTAGCGTGCGATCCATGGACACCGCAAGCGCAGCCCAGCTCGCCATGACGGCGAACTTCGCCACCCTGATCATCCTGGCTGTGTGGCGATTCGTGCCGTGGGCGCGCCGCCGCAGTATCACCGACGCGCTGGTGCCGCTCGTCGCGTTTCATTGCGCTCGCACCGTGGCGCTGCAGCTCTATTCGGCGCAGGACAACGGGTTCGACGTCAGCGACAGCGTCCGCGACCAGATCATCTGGGGCGACCAACTCGGTGCCGCGCTCGCCATCGCCACCCTGGTCTGCCTCTGGGCCGCGCCCCGTGCCGTCCGGCCCGTTGGGTGGCTGCTCGTCGTGGCCACGGTGATCGACTTGGGGAACGCCCTCATCGCCGGGATCCGTGAAGAGCTCCTCACCGACGCCACCGACGTGTCGTGGATGATCCTCACCTTCTACGTCCCGGGCCTGTGGGTCTCCATCGGGCTCATCGCCTGGCTGTTGGCCACCCGCGCCCACGAACTCGCCGCAGCACCCTCGAAGCGAACCAGCTGACCCCTGCCTGATCAACACGACCATCAAGGAGAAGACAACCATGGTATCGACCATCGTCTACGAAGACCGCTTCGGCGAAGTCATCGACCGCCCCGACCTCGACCTCCTCGAGATCCGCTGGTACGACACCACCGCCGAGCTCGACGGGCCCGGGTTCGACCAATGGCTCACCGGATTTGCCGACGCCGTCGAACAAGCCGGCCGCTCGAACATCCTCACCGACTCCACGGCGTTCCGGATGGACATGGCCCAGATGAGCATGGAGTTCCGCGACACCAACATCATCCCCCGCTACAACGCCGCCGGCATCCGCAAGTTCGCGTTCCACATGCCCGCCGGCGCACCACCCATCGGCAGCGAACCCACCAAGGAAGGCCCCGCCGACTACCCCACCGGCTACTTCGGCAGCCGCGCCGACGCCCTCGCCTGGCTCGCCGACACCTGACCGGGAACTCGAAGGGCGACAGCCCCCTCTTCGGGCGAGAGGGTAGGAGGGGGAAGAACTCACCGGTTGCGCCGACCGCTGGTCGCGTCGATGCTTGAGCTGCGAACGATGCTCCCGCGGCCCCTGTTGCGTTTGACGGCACGGTCGCGCACCTCATCGGTGAAGGTGCGGTCGTGTTGTAGCTCGTCACCGCCAGGGCCCCAGCCCGCGTCGATGGCTACTCGATCGGTGTGGTCTCGGTCCCCGTGGGTCCCGGTCCTCATCGTGGCGAGATGCATCCCGACGGCGACGAGCTACTCCATCTGATCCGCGGCACGATGGACCTGATCCTCGACGACGGCAACCAGGTGGTGGTGGGTGCCGAGACGAGTCTTCGACTCGACAGCGGGGACGCGTTCGTCGTCCCAAAAGGGGTCTGGCACCGCCTCGCGGCCCTCGAACCCAGCACCCTGCTTCATGCCACCCCCGGACCCGGAGGCGACTACCGACCCTGCTGACCAGCCGAAACACCTACGCTGCCACCAGCTCGGCGCTCCATGGAGCGCGTGTACTTTGGGTTAAAGTCGCCCCTCCGACACACTTGGAATCTGCGTTTCGCCTCGTCAGGGAATACGCAGATCCGTGTAGCGCAGCCCACTCACAGCGGTCGGTGTATACCGTGATCCCCGCGGGCCTATGCGATGGCCGCTCGATAGGTGGTGAAGGTATCGCCGGGGAGGGGGTGGTGGAGGTTCCAGGTGATCTGGATCGGGCGCTCGGACTGGTGCTCGACGTAGGTGGCGGTCCCGGCGCAGAAGTAGGGGATGGTTCGCCCCGCCGGGTCCTTCTTGGCGGTGCGGATGAACAGGGCGACGGCGCGTTCCTGGGCCTCGTGGTGGATGTAGTTCTGGCCACGCTCGCTGGCGACGGTGTCCTTGGCCTGGCTCTCCCAGTGGAAAAGGTGCTCGCTGATGGCGTAGTCGAGGTATCGGGTGGTGGGGGAGTAGTCCTTGTCGGCCTTCTGGAGGGTGATGAAGAGCAGGTCGGTTCGTGTCGGCTCGTGCCAGTACACGCCGGTCTGCAGCGGGAGTGGCTTGGTGACCGTCGAGGCGCCGAAGGCGGCGAGGATCTCTTCTCGGGTGTAGTTGGCGTGCACCTGGAGCGGCACCGGATGGAGCAGGCCGAGGGGTCGGTGGAGATGGACGATCTGGTCTTCGAGGAGCGGGAGCACTTCGAGTAGCTCGTGACGGAGCCCGTCGTGGCGCCATAGGTCGGCGGCTGCCTCGTCGAGGTCGGTGTAGGTGCCCTTGCGCGGGTTGAGCACGGTGAGCAGGAGGCCCTCGAACTGGCGGCGGGTTCGCTCGTCGAGATCTTCCGCGGCGGGTGGCCGAGCCTCGGAGAGGAGCAGCGTGTAGGTGTCGAGGCGTTCTTGATCGTCGAGGTGCAGCAAGCGGGCGACACCTCGGCCGATCTTGGCCTCACCGTCGAGGGGCGGGCGTGTGTCAAGTCCGGCGCTGCGGCGGAGCTCCGTCCAGGTGTGGTTCCCGCGGTAGATGTCGTCGAGTTCCAGACCCGTCTCGTCGAGATAGTTGGCGAGCGTCGTGTCGCCGAGCTCGCGCAGTTCCTGGATCCGTTGCCGCCAGGTGGTTGGTAGGGCTTCGCGGATGTTGCGCAGGACGATGTCACGGGCGACGTCGTCGAGGTCGAGGTGGCAGCCGGCGGGCAGATAGGGGAAGCCCTGTTCGATGTCGGTCTCAAGCTCTCGCCGGGTGCGGCCGAGCATGCGCCGGTAGCGGAGGTCGAAGCGGAACTCCTTGGCCTGGTGGCCGACGAAGTCCAAGACCGTGAGGACGTCCTTGCCGTCGGTGCGGCGCAATCCTCGGCCGAGTTGTTGGAGGAAGATGGTGGCGCTCTCAGTCGGGCGCAGCATGAGGACGACATCGATGGCGGGGACGTCCACGCCCTCGTTGAACAGGTCGACAGTGCACAGCACCTGGACGCGACCGTCGCGGAGGTCGTTGAGCGCTCGGCGACGTTCGTCCTCGGGCGTATTTGCCGTGACCGCTCGTGAAACGATGCCGGCGCGGTTGAATCGGTTGGCCATGAAGGTGGCGTGGTCGATGCTGACGCAGAAGCCGAGCGCCCGCATGCCGGTGGGAGTGCCGATCTTGTTGTTGACCGCTTCGAGGACCTTGGAGGTCCAGACGTCGTTGGCGGTGTAGAGGTTGGTCAGCTCGGCGATGTCGTAGCCGGTGCCACGGTGCCAGGTAACGGTGGTGAGGTCGGTGGCGTCGTGGATGCCGAAGTAGTGGAACGGTGACAGGAGGCCTTGTTCGAGGGCGTCCCACAGGCGGAGCTCGACGGCGATGCGATCGCCGAACCAGCGCAGCACGTCGAGTCCGTCGGTGCGTTCGGGAGTGGCGGTGAGGCCGAGCAGGTGCTTTGGGCGGACGTGGTCGAGCAGGGCCTCGTAGCTCGCGGCTGCCGAATGATGGAACTCGTCGACGATGACCACGTCGAACTGGTGGGGATCGATCACAGAGACGTCGTTGGCGGTGATCGACTGGATCGAGGCGAAGACGTGCTCCCAGCGCGTTGGCCGGCTGCCGCCGACCCACAGCTCCCCGAATGAGCCGTCGCGCAGGACGTGACGGAACATGGTTTGGCACTGTCGGAGGATCTCGCTGCGGTGAGCGACGAACAGCAGCCGGGATCGGTCGAGCTCGGTGCGCAGGTTCCGGTAGTCGAGCGCGGCGATGACCGTTTTCCCCGTGCCGGTGGCGGCGGCGACGAGGTTGTGCGGATGGCCTCGGTGGCGCTCGACTTCGAGGCGTTCGAGGATCTGGCGTTGGAACGGGTAGGGCTCGATCTCGAATGGGGTGGCGATCGAGTCGTCGGTCGCTGCGGCCGCGGTCGCCCGTTGGAAGCGTTCACGATCGAAGGGCTCGAAGTGGGGGTCGGCCCAGTAGGTGGCGAAGGTACGGTCGAAGGCGGCGACCAGGTCGGGGTTGAGGCGCTCGGAGGCGCGCACGTTCCACTCAAGCCCGGTGACCTGCGCGGAGAAGGTCAGGTTCGATGACCCGATGTAGACCGTTGAGAAGCCGCTGTTGCGGTGGAACATCCACGCTTTGGCGTGGAGGCGGGTGGTGGAGGTGTCGTAGGAGACCTTGACCTGGGCGCCGAGGTCGGCGAGCGCCTGCAGGGCCCGCAGTTCGGTGCTGCCGGTATAGGTCGTGGTGATGATGCGAAGCGCTTTGCCGACCTCGACGTGGTGGCGGAGGTGGGGGAGCAGGTGGCGGATGCCGGTCCAGCGGATGAACGCCAGGACCAGGTCGATCCGATCTGCGGAGTCGATCTCGGCTTCGATCTCGGCCCCGACGGCCGGCTGATCACGGGCGTTGGTCATCAACACCGTGTCCCGCAGCGGCGTGAGCGGCCGACGGATGCGCATGGGCTCGTCGGTGGGAGCCAGGCGTTCCACAGCGGCCAGCCGCTCCAGCGGAGCGGCGAGCATCCGGTCCGTGTGGAGAGCGTTGGGCTGCACCCCGTTGATCGCCGACAAGATCGCGCGTGCGAGGTGCAACGCCGCGCCCGGTCGATCATCAGCGGTGACCGATGTGAGGGCGTCGCTCACCCACCGGCCGAGTACCTCCCCGACCCGATCCGGTAGCTCCGCGGCATCGACGGCCTGGAGGTCGGCCCCGAGTCGTGCGGTCGCGAGCCCGTCGAGCCGTCGCCGGAGAAGCTCATCGATGAGTTGGTCGTAGAGGCCGGGCTCGACGTCCGCCATTGCACCATCGTGGCCCATGGAGTCCTTGCGGAGGCGACCACTGATAGCTCAGGGTTGGTAGGAATGCGGTGCTACCATCGTGGACGTGGCAGTTCGAAAGTTGTCCGTCGCGTTGGAGGAGTCGGTTGCCGCTGAGGCGCTGAGCGCGGCAGAACGACGTGGGGTGAGCTTGTCGGCGTGGCTGAACGCCGCAGCCGAGCGGGCTTTGGTGCTGGAGGCCGGATTGGCCGGCGTTGAGGCATGGGAAGCCGAGCACGGTGAGTTGAGCGACGAGGAATTGGCATGGGCTGACTCGATACTCGATCGCACTGCTCCGACCCGGGCGGCGTCCTGAGCGTGGCGGGTGTCACCTACGACACGGGCGCGTTGATCGCGGCCGAGCGAAGTAACCGGCGCATGTGGGCCTTGCACCGGCGTGCCCTGGAGCGGGGGATCGTGCCATCGGTTCCTGCCGGCGTACTGGGTCAGGGGTGGCGCGGTGGCCCACAGGCGCAGATGTCAAGATTGCTCGCAGGGTGTCGGATCGAGGATCTCGATGAGGCGCGCGCTCGATCCGCAGGCGGTGCCTGTCGAGCTGCTCGAACGTCGGACGTCGTTGATGCATCAGTCGTGGTCGGAGCAGCCGCTCGTGGTGACCTCGTCGTGACCAGCGATGAAGGCGACCTCACTCGACTCCGGGCGGCACTGGGGATCAAGTTGAACATCGAAGCAATCTGACCCGGGCCGTTTGCCTTGCCGAGCCAACGGCTACGCCGAGACCAGCTCGACACTCCACGGCGCGCGTGTACTTTGGGTTACAGTCGCCCCTCCGACACCCGATTTGAACCCCCACGGATTAGCTGTTGCGCCTGGTCAGACAGGGCGCGGCGACCGTGGGAGTCTATATCGCAGAGAGCCTGCGGCAACACACGAATGCGAGCAGCGCTTGGGCCGTGAGGAGCATCGGGTCCGCTCCTGTGGCCGGCCGCGGGGTGGGGACCGGATCAGGGGATGTTGAGGCACTCGACCGGCTGGCCGGTGATCTGCGCGATCAATTCGAAGTCTTTGTCGAGGTGGAGCACCGTGAGCTCGGCGAGCTCAGCTGTTGCGGCGATCAGCAGGTCGGGGATCGTAGGCGCCCGGTGCTGGCCGCGGTTCGCGAGTACCGACTGGATCTCGAGTGCACGGTCTTCGATTTTGGGAGTGAGGTACTCCACGGGCATGGATGCAACTGGTGGTTCGGAAACGAGGGTGCGGTGATCTTCTGCCGAGCGCGCCGAGTAGCCGATCTCCAGTCGCGTGACGGTGCAGATGCGGACGAGGCCTCGCTCGATGCGTTCGGCCCATTCGTTTGCGTTTGTGTCGAGGTGGAGCCGTGCGATGGCCGACTTGTCGATGAGCCAGGTCGTCATGACCAGGCGTCGGACATGACCGTGGGGTCATCGAGATCCTGGGCGAGTACTGCGATCCGTTTGAGCTGGTCCACGCTGACCGGGTTGGCGTCGACGGTTCGTTCGCGCTCGAGTGCTCGGCGGAGGTACTCGGTTCGTGAGAGGCCGACTCGCTTCGCCTTGGCGTCGATTGCTGCCAGCACCTCGTCGGGGACGTCTCGAATCAGAATGTCGGTCATGCTACCTCCGGTGATATCTAATGATATCGTTCGGTGCTGTGGCCGTCACCCGAAACCTTGATCTCAGACGGTGTGACGGTGCTTGACCTGGTCAGGCGACCTCGGGCAGTTCGATACACTCGTACCGAACAGATGTTCGATCAGCTTCGGTCCCGTCGCATGAGTTCTTGGTCGCTCAGCCGGTCAGTGCGATTGCCGCGCCGGCGATGATCAGAAGGGCGCCGGCGACTTGGTAGACGCCGTGGACTCACAAGGGCCGACCTTGAACGGACCGTCGATGCCTTCCTCGCCGCGTTCGCGAACTGAACCCATGTGGGCGAGGTCAAGTCCGAGTTGGTCGGCTCGCCTGGGCGGCGTTCCAGTCGCACCTGACAGACCCGCTGGACTAGATCGCGATGACGTCGATGAGGTCGTCGAGAGCTTGGAAGTCGTTGGGGTTGCGGGTGTAGAGCGGGAGTTGTGTGGCGAGGGCGGTGGCGGCGATGAGGAGGTCGACTGCTCGGGCCCCGCGGGGTTTGCGTCCGGCGTTGGCGACCGCGGCGAAGACGCGGCCGTAGGCGCGGGCGGTGTCGGCGTCGAATGGAAGGGGGTCGAAGGTGGCTTCGGTCCGTTGGAGTCGATCTTGGCGGCGGCTGCGCTCGGCTGGGTCGTCGGTGGCGTGTGGTCCGGCGGCAAGTTCTGCGAGGGTGATCGAGGTGATGGCCACCTCTACAGGGAGTGCCGTGGCGGGGATCGCTTCGAGGTCGATGACGACCGAGGTGTCCAGCAGGCCCCGGTCGAGTCGGGTATCGCTAGGCACGGGGGGTGATGGTCTGGTCGGCGATGTCGTCGAGGTCGCGGCGGAGTCGGTCGTAGTCGACCGGTGGTCCGGTTCGAAACAGTTCGATGGCTGCCTCGGCTCGGACGAAGCGGTGGCGCCGCAGCGGGGTGAGTTCGCCGATCGGTTCACCGTTGCGGGTGATGATGAAGGTCTCGCCTTCCATGAGGGCGCGCATGATGCGGCCGCTGTCGTTTCGAAGCTCCCGCTGGCTGACCTCATCACTCATGACCACGTAGTGTAGCACAAGGTGCTACAGGTCTCGCCGACCTGACTTGGGTCATGCGGCCGCTGAGACCGAGATCCACCGAGTCTTGCGGCGTCGGTTAAGGGTTGTGCTCGCCCCTCCGACACACCTTTGACTGCCTCGGTCGCGCACCAGCGCCTTCGCGTCGGCGAGCTGATCGCCGTGGCGAAGGAACACGTTCCGGGCGGCTTGGGTGGTCCACGCGCCGGTCGGGTGCTCGGTCACCCCGCCGAAGTACACGGTCCGCGTGGGGATGTCGATGAAGAACAAGATGAAGAACAACAGGTAGAACCGGCGCAGGCTCACTGGGTCGATGATGGCGAAGTCGCACGCGACGGCGGCTTGGGAGCGCAAGAACTCCGACCAGCCAACCGACGCGACTTCGGGTGCGGGATTCACCCTGGCGGTCTTGAGGATCCGCTAGATGGTTGACGCTGCGACGGCGTGGCCGAGCCCGGTGAGTTCGCCGTGGATGCGGCGGTAGCCCAGGGTCGGACTCTCGCTAGCGAGGCGGAGAACAAGCCGTCGGAGCTCCGTGGTCGCGGGTCGGCCGGTGGCCGACTTGGCTGAGTCCAGTGGCGGGCGACGCGGCGGCGGTGCCAGCGCAGCAGTGTGTCGGGGGTGACTAGCCAGCCCTCACGTAGCCGCCGGGGGAGCGCGTCTGGCCAGTGCGTCAGTCGGGTTGGAGGTGGGTGGGGATGTCACGTTTGGCGTGGAGGAGGCGCCAGAGGTCGAGGTGATCTTCGTTGGGAAGGTAGAAGATGAGGCAGGGGAACTTGGCGAGTGACCAGTTGCGCAGGTTTGGGATCTCGAGCTCGTAGCCGAACCGGAGCGAACCGCTGAGGGGATATCGGGTCAGGTGGGAGATAGCGGCTTCAAGATCGCCGATGAAGTCGACGGCGATGTGAGGGCCGGCGTTGTCTCCGTAGTAGTCGACGGCCGCGTCGATATCAGCGGCCGCGATGGCACGAAGATGAGCGTCCATGTTCTTGCGCCCTGTTGAGGTTCAGGCTTCGCTGTTGAGTTGGTCGCGCAGCCGACGGGCTGGAGCATGTCGTCAGCCGGCTTTACTCGCGGGCAGACCTCCAGCGCTTCTACGCGCACTCGAGCGTGCTCGACCGCATCGCCGATGCTCCCGAGGTGGTCCGGGGCGGCATCAGCGCGGCCCCGGACCACGGCGTCGACCTGCTTGCTTCTGACGGCTTCGAGGGCTACGTCCGGGCGAGTGACCTGGACGCGCTGGTTTCACGATTCGCGTTGGACGGCGAGGCGGAGCGGCCGAACGCGGTGTTGCGCGTCGCGGATGACGCCGAATGGCCCTTCCGGCAAGCGCAGGTTGCCGCCGATCGGGCAGTGGTCGCTGTCGACCTGCTCGAGTTTGACGACCCTCGCTCGCAGCGGTCCGGTGCCGAGCTGGCGGGCCGCTTGTGAGTCGCTGGCCAAGGGTTGACCGAGAACCAGTGCGCTTGCCGACGCTGCCTGGCCACGATGACGAGCTGTAGGTGGCTCTCATCGAGCTGTCGGAACTGCGCCCGGGGGAGTGGACCCTGGTCGGTGGGCAGATGGTCTTCCTGCACACAATGGAACACGGCGTCGAGCCGCCGCGCTGTCGGCTTCGAGGTCGTGGAGTCGGCGGTCAGGGTCCGATGGAGACCTTGCGCAACGACAGCGAGGTCGAACAGACGCTTCGTGATTTCTACGAGGCCGGCAAACCCACCGTGGTCTGCCACGCAACCGCCGTGCTCCTCGATACCACCGACTCGAGCGGAGAACTCATCGTGGCCGGTCAGGAGTGGACCGCCTTCACCGCAGCGGAGGAGGAGTATGTCGGGCAGAAGCTCCAGCCGTTCTGGATCGAGACCGAGGCGGCGGGAATCGACGGGACGACATTCCTGGCGGGGCCGCCGATGGCCAGCCATGTCGTGGTGGCGGGTAGCCTGATCACCGGCCAGCAGCAGAACTCTGGTGCTGAGGCCGCCCGCGCAGTCCTGGAGCAATCGCATGACCGAGGATCAGGGAACCATCACCGTCATTGGCGCCGGCGTTGTCGGTAGGAACCTGGCGACAGCATTCCAACGTGCGGGTGCCACGGTGCGCTTCGCGGCACGGGATCAGTCGAGCGCAAAGGTCCAGTACGTGGTCGACGCGCTCGGTGTTGAGGTCGTCGACCTCGCAGATGCCGCTGACCAGCCAGGGTTCGTCGTGCTGGCAGTCCCGTTCGAGGCCGTCGCAGCGACCGCCGCAGCCATCGGCGACCTCGACGGGCGCATCATCGTGATCGATGCAACCAACACCGTCGGTGCCGTGCTGCCTGCAGGAGCAGCCTCCATTCCCGACGTCATCCGCGCTGCCAACCCGAGCGCGACGGTAGTCAAGGCGTTCAACACGATCGGCGCCGAGGCGTTTCTGACGCCGGCCATCTCCGACCAGCACCTCTTCCTCCCGGTTGCGGGTCCATCGCCAGCCGCAGATGCGGTCGCCGCGCTGGCCACCGACATCGGGTTCGACGCTCTGGTTATCGGCGACCACGATGCCGTGCCCATCGTCGAGGCCTTCGCTGGTCTCTGGATCCACCTGGCGTTTCGAAGCGGCCTCGGAAGAGATTTTGGGTTCGTCCGTCTCGACCGATAGCAGATTGCGTGTGCTCGCTGGGAGATCGCCTTTGACCCCGACAGCATCTCCCTGAGCTCCAACCCAGGGCGCTGGAGGCGCCCTCGGAGCCAGTCGGCGATGGCAGCGCGGGCGTGCTGTGCGGCGACGGTGGGGAACTCGTCGAAGGCGTGTGGGCTGTCGGGATAGGTGGCGAGGTCGGTGGGATTGCCGGCGCTGTGCCAGCGATGGGCCATCAGGATCGTGTCGTCGAGAAGCGGGTCGGCGGTTCCTACGGTGAACAGGGCCGGAATTGCGGTGGGGAGCTCGGGGGCGTTGAGCGGGGAGATCTCTGGGTGAGTGCGGTCGGTGTGCGCGGCATAGACCTGGGGGTGCCAGCGGAGCTGCTCTCGGCTGAGCACCAGATCGCCGCTCTCGGTCGTCCGGCTATGGGATGGCAGTCGGCCCGTGAGGTCAAAGGCACCGTAGGTGAACGCTGCGCCGACGATGTGGCCTAGGACGGCTTCGTCGGTGTGGTGGAGCCGGATGAGCGTGCCGGCGATGAGGTTCGCTCCTGCGGACTCGCCCAGAACGGCAACGGCGCCGCCGTCGTTCCGGTGGTGGGCTTCGATGACCGTGGCGATGTCGTCGATAAGAGCGGGGTAGGGGTGCTCTGGTGGGCGCCGGTACTCGATGGAGAGCACCGTGGCCGATGTGGTGTCGCGGACCTGGCCGAGCCACTGGTCCCACATGTCGTTGTGGCAGGCGACCCACCCGCCCCCGTGGGCGTGGATGACCGTTCCGGTGGGCGTGTGGTGTTCGAAGATGCGGACGATGACGCCGTCGAGCTCTTCGTCTCGTGCGGTCGGGTCGGTGGGTTCGGGCTCGGCTTCCCAGTAGGACCGGACCGTGGCGAGGTAATCGCCGTCGACTACCAGTGGCGCGAGTAGCTCGGCGTTGTCGGCCAGGAAGGCGCGCTGTTGGCTCGCTGCGTCGCCGGGAAGATCGATGGAGCGGATGGCGGTCATTTGGTCGCGACTCCCCAGTGGTTGAGGTTGGTCGGGTCGAGCCCAGGACCGAGGTTTGCGCTGGTCGCCTCGATGCGTGCGAAGCCGGCGTCGGCGATGAGCCGATCGGTAGCGGCGCAGGGGTCGCATCCGTCGCAGAGTGCCCTCCATGCGGGGCGGACGAGTCGCTGGAACCAACGGCGACGGGTGCTGGTTGTCTCCGCGATGTGCTCGATGAAGATGAACCGCCCGCCCGGCTGGAGCACCCGGTGGATCTCGGCGATGAGGTCGGCACGGTCTGGGACCGAGCAGAGGGTCAGCACGGACACGACGGCGGCCACGGAGTCTGACGCGAGGGCCGCGTCGCGGAGGTCACTGGTCCAGTGCTCCAACACGATGCCCGTGGTCGACGCGACCTCCGCCAAGTGCCGGGTCATGTAGGTGTTGGGTTCGAATGCAGTGACCTGGGTTCCGCGGGGATAGCGGGAGAAGTTTGAACCGTGTCCAGCACCGATCTCGACGATCGGTCCGGAGATGTCGGCGAACACGTCGTCCTTCGCGAGTGCGATCTGCTCATCGACTGGCTCGTCCATGCTCTCCCACAGCTTGGCGAAAGCGCGCCGGCGAAATCCTGATGTTCGGGTTCGCGTCGAGGAGCTGGCCAGTGGGGTGGCGTCGTTGGAGGTGGTGGTGCTCATGGAACGATCAAAGCGCGGTGACCTTGCTCGATCCCTGCTGGATGCTGACCGTCCTCAGCCAGCTGACAAGGCGGAGGCGATGAACGCCGGGAGGTCCGATCGTTCGAGTTCCGACGCTCGCTCGACGACCTGTCGCCGTTGATCGTTGGTCAGCGCCTCGTCGCAGTGGCGTCGTATGAGGCGGACACGGTCGAGGTCTGGGCCGGCGAGCAGTGGGGCACTCGATTCAGCGTCCGCGGCGTCGATCAGCACCGCGGCTGGCAGCGGCTGATGTCGGGCGGCGAGAAGCTCGGCGCTGAGGCGAGCGACGATCCATGCCTGGGGCCACATACCTGTGCGGCAGCAGTCGGCGACGACGCCGGGCGCCAGTTCGGCCGCCTCGTCGAGCCGCTCAGAGCGGATGAGCAGGCCCAGCTGGGCGATCGCGGCGACGCGGTGGTTGTAGTCGTGGCCGGCGGCGGCGCATTTCTCCACTCCTCGGGCGAGCAACACGATGGCGCTTGGTGCGTCGGTTTGGCTGGCGAGCTCGGCCTTGGTGAAGTCGATGAATCCGTCTCGGCGTCCGACGCGATCGAGCAGTGGGAGATCGAGTGCCATGAGGCGTGCTGCGGCCTCGGTCTGGCCCGCGTAGGAGTGGGCAAGGGCCGCCGCGCACAGGGCGGTGGCGCGGGCGAAGTCCGGGGCGCGACGATCGGCGTGGGCCGAGCGCGCGTGCCGTTCCGCAATGGCGGCGTGGCTGCCATAGACCGCGGCCATCGCCGCGACGAGGTCGACGCACCAGGACAAGTCGTGCTGTGTCGAGAGCCCCGTTCGCGCCGTTCTGAGCAGACGATCGCACTCAGCGATGTCTCCGGTGATCCATGCTGCGATGGCGGCGCTCATCGCGAGGAGGGCGTCGGATTCGTTGGCTGTGGCCGCAGTACGGGGCGTGAGCGATCGAAGCCGCTGAAGCCATGCAGCCGACGGATCGTCGGTCGTGAGCAGGGCGACGCTCACTGCGAGCCGGCCAGCGTCCTCACGGCGTTCGTGCTCGATGAGCCACGTCAGGGCCGCATCGACCAGCGGCGTGTGCTCGCGCAGTGCGTCCGTCGGCCCGGTGTCACGGCGGTCTTGCCCTTGGCGCCACTCGGCGACTCGTCCGGCGGCCCAGTCTGCCAAGACCGTCTCGGTGGCTCGACGCTCAGAGGGTCCGAGGTGGGCGAGCCCGACTGCACGGACGGACTCGAGTAACCGGTAGCGCACGCCTGATGTGTGATCGACGGTCACGAGGCTGGAGTCGACCAGCTCAGCCAAGGTGCTGACAGGCTCGTCGGCGAGTCCTTCCACGACGCTCAGCTCGAACGCGCCCGGGGCGACGCTCAGCCGTCGGAGCAAGCTCTGCGACTGGGCGGAGAGCGACCGATACGAGCGGTCGAGTTGAGTGACGAGTTCCGGCAGGAGGTCGCCGGCGTACGCGACCAATTGGTCGCTCGCCACTTGTTCCGCCAGCGCTTGCATGCCGATGATTCGCTCGCGGCGGCTCAGGAGCTCGACGGCCAGCGGCAGGCCGTCAGTCGCCCCAGCCACCGATTCCAGCGCGTCGGCATCAACCGTGGCTGGATCGAATCCCGGTCGGTTCTGTTCGGCCCTGTCAAGGAGTAGACGGGTGGTGTCGGCGTCGCCGAGTGGTGCGAGATCCACGCAGCGCGAGTCAGCCACGAGCCTGACCCTGGAGGTGCACACGACGGTCACATCGGCGCGGCGACGCACGATGTCGGAGATCGCGGCCCGGGCACTGTTCGCCAAATGCTCGCAGGAGTCGATGACGAGCTTCGACCCGACCTCGAGGGCGTCGGCCAAGTCGGTCGGCGAGTCCGCTGCTCGCACCCCGAGCGCTCCCGCGACGGCTGTGACGAGTCGCTCGGGTTGCACGATCGTCGCGAGGTCCACGAAGCGGACTGGAGTCGCGAACGTTCGTCGCCGAAGTGCTTCGAGTATCAGTCGTGTCTTGCCGACGCCCGCCGGACCGACGACCTCGACCACCCCTGGTGACTTCATCAGACTGGTGACCTGCTGGAGTTCGTGATCGCGCCCGATGAACGAGTTTGGCGGCGGCAGCGGGGCCTCAGATGAGGTCAGCGCTGTCGCCGCCACGGGCTCGGGGTCGGCCAGGAGGCGGCCTTCGAGATGTGTGAACTCGTCGCTCGGTTGCAGGCCACTCGTCTCCGCCAGGGCGGTTCGGAACTGATGGCCGATCCGCAGTGCCTCGTCGCTTCGACGTGCACGACCAAGTGCGCGCATCAGCGCGAGGTGGAGCGGTTCGTTGGTCGGGTGCTGGGCAACCAGCGACGGGAGCACCGCGAGCGCGTGGTCGAGGCGATTGACGTTGAGCGCCGCCTCGGCCCAGAGTTCGACCACTCTGGTTCGTAGCTGGTCCAAGCGGGCCGCGTCAGGCAGCAGGCCGAGCCAGTCGGTGAGATCCGAAAGGGAGTCGCCGCGCCACCGGCGACGCGCCTTGTCCAACTTCTCGGCGCGCTCCATCGGCCCGAGTCCGTCGAGTCGAGCAAGCGTGTCCTCCACCTGTATCGCGTCAACCTGTGAGCCATCGAGCGCCAAGCGGTAGCCGCCGGGGTCCTTGAGGATGAGATCCTTCCCGAGTCGGCGCCGCACTCGCGAGACATACGACTGCAGGTTGCCGAGCGCGGCATCTGGGATCTCGTCCGGCCACAACAGATCCAGCAACGAGGCGACCGGGACCGGGCGGCCGACGGCGAGCCCGAGTTGTGCCACCAGGAGACGTTGGCGGACGCCGCCGAGGTCGACCACGGTGCCGTCGACGGCGACTTCCACCGGCCCCAGAAGGCGGATCTCGATCCGGCGCTGTTGGGTCACGCTCCTGGGTCTAGCCTTCAGCTGCGGCCCTGAAGCCCTCGTTCTCGGACTCCAGCGCGCGTCGAACCGGTCGTCGCATCAGCCGGCCGAGCACCGGCGCCATTGGCCCTTCGAGATCGATCACCAGCGTGTTGCGAGTGCCCGCGGCGGAGGCCTCCAGCTGGTGCGAGCCGGTCATGGTCATACCCATTGCCTTCGTGGACCACGCGAACTGCCGCTCCGGGACCAGGGTCCGCACGGTCCAGACACGTTCACGCTGGCCGGGTTGCTTGATCCTGACATCGGACCCGACCTGCAGCGGCGCATCGTCGACGCGCTCGATGTGGGTCATGGTCGGCGTGATCGACGGCCAGGACTCGACATCCACGGTCAGGGCCCAGACCTCGCCCACGGGAGCCTTGATCTCTTCGGTGTGTTCGATTCTCATACCACTAGTGTACCAAGTGGTACAGTTGACGGCTAGGGTGAGGTTCGTGACCGACGCCAAGACATCACTCCTCGAGCGCATCATGCAGGAGGTCGCCGCGAACGGGCTCGCTGATCGGAGCTTGCGCGACATCGCAGAAGCAGCCGGCAGCAGTCATCGGATGTTGCTGTACCACTTCAGCGACCGTGCCGGGCTCGTCACTGCCATCGTCGAGGCCACCGAAGAGGCCCAGCGAGCGGCTCTGCTCGAACTCGCCGCCGACGTGGACACGGCCGAGGAACTGATCCTGGCGCTGTGGCAGCGGGTCAGTGGTGCTGCGATGCGCCCGTTCGCTCGGTTGTTCTTCGAATGCGTCGCGGCGACCGGCGGTAGAGGACTGACCGACCCGTGGCTTGGGGTCGCAGATCGTGTCAGCGACACGATTGGGCAGGACTACGACCCGGATCAGATCCGCCTGGGTGTTGCCGTGACCCGCGGTCTACTCATCGACGTCCTCGCAACCGGAACAACCGAGGACGCAACGCGGTCGCTCGAGATGTTCGTCGACATGTGGCGAGCCAAGGGCTGATCCGACCGCGTTCACGCCATGGTCGAGGCGGGTGGATGGTCGCGCGGGAAGCACATGATGAGCTGCGAGGTCACGCCATGGTCGAGGCCGGCCGCCCGGCCCTGGGTGATCGCCTCGATGCATGCTCCGAGCACACCACCCTGTCGGATCGAGCAAGGTGTCCGGCTCGATCGTTGCCTCGAGGCGGCGGTGTGGGTTGGTCGTGTGGCGGTCGCTACCGCGGGAACCTCTGGTGGGTCAGGATGAGGCGGGAGTCGAGAACGGCGGCGGTCCGAGCCGGGCCGGCCGTCCCGTAGATCTCGGAGTTGGCCATCCGACGGAAGTCTGCGATCGACGGGTAGGCGATCAACAGGATCCGATCCCAGCGCTCGTCGGCGGGCCCGATGATGGTGGCCTGGCCCTCGCCGTCCCCGATGATGTGGCCGGGGAAGTCGTGGCTGTTCATGGCCAGGAGTCGCCGGATGTACTCGGCGTAGGCCTCTTCACCGCTCAAGCCGTCACAGGTGTGACCGGCCAGTGCGGTGTCCTGGTAGCGGATGAGGTTCAGCATGACGATCGGATGGTCCTCCGCTCTGTCACCGTCACCGGTTCCGGCCACCCACCGCTTCATGGCCTCGCCCGCATTGGCCGTCTGGTGCATCAGGATGAGGCGCGAGTCGGCCACGGCCGCCGTCCGAGCCTGAGCTGCCTCCTGGTATGACTCCGATACGAGCATGTCCCGGAAGATGGTGACCGACTCATAGCCGACGCAGAGCACCAGGTCCCACTTCTCGTCGTCAGGTCCGATGTAGATCCGGACCGCGTCACCGACCCAGAAGGGGTTGCCGGGGAAGTCGGGGGCCATCGCCCGGAGCCGTCGCCCGTACTCGGCGTACGCCTCCTCACCGGTCATCCCGTCGCAGCCGTGGCCTTCGAGGGCCGTGTCGCGGAAGCGGATCAGGTTCAGCATGACGATCGGCGTGTCAGAATCTGCCTCGTTGAGCAGCTTCCACTGCTCCTCGGTGCGGGCGATATGCATGACGGCAGCCTACGAACGAGGCGCTGTGGACACCTAGCCTGGCCACTCGGCCGGTTCCCCGGATCGGCCTGAGGTCGCACGCGCCCAGAGGCGGCGGAGGCCGAGTTGTTCGATGCGCTCAGCCCGAGCGATGGAGCCGACCTGGGCCGAGCGCGGCCTCGATTCACTGGGCCGGTCGCCGACGCGTCTCAGGCACTAGCGTCTCGGGAGCACAGGCCGGCGGATCGCTTCTGGGGGACGTGAATGGACAAGCTCTGTGAGGGCCGGGTGGCCATCGTGACCGGAGCCGGTCGGGGGATCGGGCGTGCCCACGCGGTGACGCTGGCCGAGCACGGTGCGGCCGTGGTGGTGAACGACCTCGGGACCCACGTCGACGGGACATCGGACGAGAGTCGCCGTGCCCAGCAGGTCGTCGACGAGATCGTCGGTGCGGGCGGCCGCGCCACGGCCAATGGCGACGACGTGGCCGACTGGGAGGGAGCCCAGCGTCTGGTCAATCAGGCGGTCGAGACGTTCGGGGGGCTCGACGTGGTGGTGAACAATGCGGGCATCCTGCGCGACCGGGTCCTCGTCAACATGACCGAGGGGGAGTGGGACGCCGTCATCCGCACCCACCTCAAGGGCACCTTCGCCCCTGCCAGGTGGGCCGCCACCTACTGGCGGTCCCGCGCCAAGTCGGGCGAGGACAACGATGCCCGGATCATCAACACCACCTCGGTGTCGGGTCTCTACGGGAATCCCGGTCAGACGAACTACGGGGCGGCGAAGGCTGGCATCGCGATGTTCACCCAGATCGCGGCCGCCGAGCTCGGCCGCTATGGGGTCACGGTGAACGCCATCGCCCCACTCGCCATCACCCGGATGAACGAGGGACTGCCCGACATGGTGGCGATGACCGATGAGGAGCGGGCTGCCATGTCGGGTCGGCGCATCGCCCAGGTGTCGACCTGGCTGGCATCGCCGATGAGCGCGGGGGTGACGGGCCGGGTGTTCGAGGCATCGGCCGACTGGATAGCGGTGGCCGAGGGTTGGCACCGCGGGCCCGTGGGCGAGGCGGTGGACGACGACGCGGCGGTGGACGGGGCGATGCGGGCCCTCCTGGCCAGGGCCCGGCCGAATGCCGATCTCGACGGCCAGGATCGACGAACGGGATGACATCAGGCGCACACGGCGGCCGGCTTCGACAGCGGGCGACAGCGCTGGACCGGGCTCCTGTCAGGTCAGGTTGAGTGCCCAGGGGACGCCGAACTGGTCGGTGAGTTGGCCGTAGCGGGGGTGCTGAACCTTCCCATCCGGTCCCTCGCCGCCTTCGGGGTACGTGTCGACTTGATCGACGGTGAAGTCCTCGAAGATCTCCTCGTAGCGGCGGATCGCAGCTTCTGCCATGCCGTTCTGGAACATCAAGTGGGGGTGCACGGTTCGAGCCACGAGTCCTGCCTTCTTCCGGTCGATGGAACGCACCGTTCATATACCCGAGGAGTGATACTGTCCAGGACGTGCGTGAACTCGACACCCGGCTCGCCGCCCGTCGCCAGCGGGTTGGCGATCGTGGTGCACGCGAGCGACCGGAGAAGGAGACCTGATGGATCTGACGTTCCCGAACGAGTCTGGTGACTACCGCGCGGCTCGACGTGAACTGCTCGACGCCGAAGCTGCTCTGCGTGAACACGTCGAACGAGTTGCCCGCATGCGCCGCTCGCTGCCGCTCGGCGGGGCTGTGCCCGAGGACTACCGATTCTCGACACCCGACTGCGACGACCGGGCGCTGTCGTCACTGTTCGGCCGGCACGACACGTTGCTCGTGTACAGCTTCATGTACGCACCGGGCGCCGAACAACCGTGTCCGGCCTGCACCTCGCTGATGGATGGCTGGAACGGCCGCTCACACGCGACACCTCGATCTCACCTGGCCGCTCTGGAACCTCCTTGATCTCACCCCTGACGGACGGGGCGACTTCTTTCCCGATGTGTTCGATACCTGACGTCCACCGACCCCGACGAGAGACCACCGACCAGCCTCGAAGCCACGGTCGAGATGCCGATCTGCGCCCACCCGCGCGACGGTGCGGGGCCTGTCAGGCGGTGACTTGCGTCGGCTTGCTGTCGTCTCGCGCCAACTCGGCACGAGCGTCGCCGATCACGTCGCGGGCGGTGCGAAGGAAGAGCACTGCGATCGCGACGCCGACCATCACGTCGGGCCAGATGCTGTCGAGTCGCCAGACCATCGCCGCAGCTGTGAGCACTGCGGCGTTGGCGATCAGGTCGTTGCGTGAGCACAGCCACGTCGAGGTCATGTTGATGTCGTCGGAGCGGTGCCGCCACAGGAGGGCGAACGCCAACGTGTTGCCGGCGAGGGCGACGAGCCCCATGAGTGCCATCGCGTCGGCGGCCGGAGGTGTGCCGTCGGCGGCGCGCCACGCGGCCTGGCTCAGCACGACGAGACCGAACGCGAGTTGCACGACACCTTTTGCGAGCGCCGCTCGTGCCCGCCACCGGGTCCCGCGATGGAGCACCCACAGGCTGAACGCATAGACGAACGCGTCGCCGAGCATGTCGAGGGAATCGGCGAGCAGCGCCGTCGAGCGTGCCCACCAGCCGACACCGAACTCGACGACGAAGAGCACTGCGTTGACTCCGAGGACAATCCACAGCACCACCCGTTGTCGGTTGCGCAGCGCCACGAGTGCGTCGTCATCAGCATCGCAGCAACGGGAACTCATGGGCAGCAGTCTGACACCAGACGTCTTGCGCTTACCATCGGCAGCGTGCTGCACCGCGTATCACTGCGAAACGATCCCCCCGACGTCATCGATCGAGCACGACGAGTGGAGGTCGCTCCGCAGCGTCGCGGCGGGAGCTCAGCGTGACCGCCGAGCCAACCCAGCCCAACATCCTGTTCCTCTTCGCCGACAACCTCGGTTTCGGCGAACTCGGCTGCTATGGCGGTGGCGTGGTCCGCGGCGTGCCGACGCCCAACATCGATTCGTTGGCCAGCGACGGAGCCCGGCTCACGAACATGAACATGGAGGCCCAGTGCACACCGTCGCGCTCGGCCGTTCTCACCGGCCGGATCCCGGTCCGGTCCGGCACCACACGCATTCCGTTGCCGGGTCAGCCGACCGGGCTGACCACCTGGGAGATCACGCTGGCGCAATTGCTGTCAGACGCCGGCTACGCAACGGCCCACTTCGGCAAGTGGCACCTCGGTGACGCCGACGAGCGGCAGCCCCACCGCCGCGGCTTCGACGAATGGTGGGGGCTGCTCGAAACCCACGACTCGTCGTTGTGGGCCACGAGCCCGGGTCACGATCCTGCTGTCGTCGCCCTCGAGCAACTGTTCGAGGGCAGCGCAGGCGCACCGTCCTCAGCGATCGGCGACTACGACGAGAACCGACGAGCCCGCTTCGACGGGGAGGTCTTCGCCCGAACCGAGGACTTCATTCGTCGCACCACCGAATCGCAGCGGCCCTTCTTCGCCTATGTGCCGATGGCGTTTCCGCACTTTCCGACCCTGCCGCACCCCGACTTCGCCGGGGCAACCGGTCTGGGCGACTTCGCCGACTCGTTCCACGAGATCGATCAGCGTGTCGGTCACCTGCTGGCCGTGCTCGGCGAGCTCGATGTTGCCGACGACACGCTCGTGGTCTTCACGAGCGACAACGGAGCGGAGGATGTCCTGCCGTGGCGGGGGTGGACCGGGCCGTGGGGCGGCTCGTACTTCACGGCGATGGAGGGCAGCCTCCGGGTACCGTTCCTCGCCCGCTGGCCCGGCCGCGTGCCGGCTGGCCTCGTCACGAACGAGATCACCCACGCAGTCGACATCTTCACCACCCTGGCCTCGATCGGAGGAGCAACGCTGCCCGCCGATCGGCCGATCGACGGGATCGACCTGACGCCGCTGCTGACCGGCGCCTCGGCAGGGTCTGGCCGGGAGTCGGTCCTGTGCTTCGTAGGTGATCGCCTCCACGCGGTGAAGTGGCGGAACTGGAAGCTGCACCTGATCTGGCAGGAGTACATGCTCGACCCGCCGGTCGAGCTCTCGATCCCCCGTGCGTTCAATCTCTTCGACGATCCTGGCGAGCGCCACGACGTCTTCCTACCGAGCAACACGTGGGTCCAACGACCGTGCATGGCGGCCGCGGAGGAGTTCTGGACGAGTACCGAGACTCACCCGTTGATCGCGCCTGGAACGCCCGACCCCTACTCGCCGCCCAGCTGAACAGCACTCGTCTCTCGGGTCGTCGTCGAGGATCACCGAGCAGATCGTGGGACCGGCTACGGTCGGCGGGTGGCCGAGGCCCGTGAGCACACGTTTTCGGCGGAGACGACGAGTGAGGATGGCCCAGGTGAGACGGACGGGGAGAGGGAACCGCGGTCGACCTCGGTCGCCACGTGACGCTCGCCGAGCTCGGGCATGGACGCGAGGGGCGTTGCGACCACCGATCATCGCTCTCCTCGGCGTCGCCACGCTGGCCGCCGGCGCGCTGGCCGCCCACCAGGGGTTGCAGAACGGGGATGGAGGGACCGCCATGATCGCGAGTGAGGCGGCGGCCGATGCGACCTCGACCCCTACCACCGCCGAGCCTGCCACCAGCGCATCGTCGGCCGCGTCGACGGCGACCAGCACGACCTCCGCCTCGTCGACGACGTCACTGTCGAGCTCGCCCACGACCTCGTCGACAGCACCCACCTCGACGGTCTCGCCGACCGGCTCCGTCGAGACCTCGACCACCGAGATCTCTACCGCTGGCACCTCGACCGGCGAGCCGGAAACAACCAGCAGCTCCAGCACCACATCGGAGACCGTGGCAACGGAATCCGGCTCTCCCGGATCTGGTGGGGTCATCCGACCCGGAACGCATGACGAACGCGACCTCGTGATCGAGCTCTCCTTCTCGTCTCGCGTCGCCGACGTCGGCGCCGAAGAACTTCGGTCGTTCGTGTTGGCGACCCTCAACGATCAGCGAAGCTGGGCGGCCGCCGGTCTGACGTTCATCCACAGCGAATCGAGCGAGCTCCAGATCGTGCTGGCCGAGCCCGCCGAAACCGACCAGCTCTGCCTACCGCTCAGAACGGTCGGACGCTTCAGCTGTCAGAACGGGTCTATGGTCGTTCTGAACGCCGACCGGTGGCGTATCGCGACCGATACCTGGGACTCGACCGTGGCCGACTATCGGACCTACCTCGTCAACCACGAGGTAGGACATCTCGTCGGGCAACGCCATCCCGCGGCTCGTTGTGCTGTGGCTGGCGAGCCGGCTCTCGTCATGGCCCAACAGACCAAGGGTCTCGTGGGTTGCCTCGGCAACGGGTGGCCGCTGGCCGAGGAGATCGCCCGTGCCTCGAACCGCCCGATCGCCATCGGCGACTGACCACGCACCTTCGCAGGAACACGAAGGGGCCCGGAACCAATCGGCTCTGGCGCTCGGGGTCGGCCAGCAGCGAGGCGACCCACGTCGGGCGGTGTGCCTCATCAGCGCGGCGCACTCCATGATCGACTCCGCCGTCACCTCCCGAACTGGAGACGCGGTGACGTCGGCGACCGCTCGGGTACTGACCCCAGGCGAGTACACTGCGGCGTGGGAACGCGGCCGTGTTCTCGACCTCGACGCGATCCTGGCCGCCCCGGCGGAGGCGGCACCTGAGCTGTCCGATCCGCACGGGCCCTCGAACGGGAGTGGAAGATGAGTCCGGTAACTTCGTCCGCCGATGTCGACATCGTCTTCGTCGGTGGGGGCATCGCTGGACTGGTCGGAGCGATCGCCGCTGACCAGCGCGGGCTGCGATCGGTCATCGTGGAGAGGTCCCGCAGCTGGACGCCGAAGGGTGCCGGCATGCACCTCTACAGCAATGCCATTCGGGCTCTGGACGCCATCGGGCTCGCTGACGCCGTCGTCGAGGCCGGATCCTCCCACGACGACTATCACTACTCGGACGTCACCAACACCCATCACGTACGGGTTCGGTATCCGCGATTGGCCCGAGCCGACCTCCCGGCGCTGTGTCTTGTCCAACGCACCGCGCTGCACCAGGTTCTCGTCGATGCGGTTCGTGCCGCCGACCTCGATGTGCGACTCGGGACGACGGCCACCGCCTGGCACGAGTCGGACGCCGGTGTTCGGGTGGAGCTGAGCGATGGCACTGCTGTCGACGCCAGAATCATGGTCGGCGCGGATGGAATCCGGTCCCAGGTGCGAGGCGAGTTGTTCGGCGTCGTCGAGCCGAGTCACACCGGGCAGGGCATCTGGCGGGCGCTACTGCGTCGTCACGATGACTCGATCGATCCCAAGATCATGTTCGCTGGCGAGGGCAGGATGTTCGGCGTCGTGCCCGTCGATCGCGAGACGGTGTACCTGATGATGGGTCGGCCGGAGGTGCCCGACGCTCGCTACGAGGCGGCGGAGCTGGTCCCGACCGTCAAGGAGCACTTCGCCGACTTCGGCGGACTGGCGCCGTGGTATCTCGACCAGATCACCCATGCCGACCAGGTCATCTTCACCGGCATCGAGGAAGTCCATCTCCGTCCACCATGGCATGCTGGCCGAGTTGTGCTCATCGGCGATGCCGCGCACGCTTCGTCGCCCTACCTCGCACAGGGAGCCGCGATGGCGATCGAAGATGCGATAGTTCTCGCCGACGAGCTCGCCAGCCAGCCTCAGTCGTTGGACCAGTCGATCGCGAGCTTCATGGCCCGCCGCTACCGACGAGCCACCCTTATCCGGGAAGCATCTCTGCAGCGCAACCGACAGCGCTATCAGGGCGGAACCTATCGACCCAATCCCGACGGCACGATGAGTGACCGCATGCGGCTGCTGGCCGAGAACGCACAGCCCCAGATCGATGACCTCTATGCCCAACTCGCCGAACCGATTTGATCGGCGTGGGTGAGCCGACGAAAAGACCGCCGACGTATTGGCTGACCATCCGCGCGTGACGGGCGAGGTGACCGGTTTCTACCGACGCATGGCGGAACTCGGGCCGTGGGATCCGGTCCGGATTCTGGTGACGATGAGTGGGGAAGGGCCGCGAAGCACTCGTTCCTCGAAGCCACCGTGGCGAAGGCGGTCGAAGGGCTTCGGGCTGCGGGCCCGCTCGACGCCGTCTACCTGTGCAATCACGGTGCGATGATCACGACCGAGTCGGAGGATGGTGACGGAACCTTTGCGGCCGCCGTTCGCGCTGCGATCGGCCCCCGTACGTGTCGATCCTGGGCGGCTTCGCCTTCTCGGACTCGTCACACAACGGTCTGACGATCATCGTCACCGGTCGGGGCGATGATTCGGCCGCCCGCGAGTTGGCCCGAGAGCTCGCCGATCTCGGCTGGGCGAACCGAGACCGTTTCGTCTGCGAGCCCACGTCGGTCGACGAGGCGGTCGACCGAGCGGTGGCTGCGGGGGAGGACCCGACACTCCCCGCGATGGTGTTCTCCGACCTCGGTGACAACTGCGGTGCCGGAGGGCCCGTCAACACGCTCTGGATGCTGGAGGCACTGCACGGTGCTGGAGCGACGGGCGTGCTCATCGTGAACTTCCGGGACCGGCGCCTCGTTCGAGCGGCTCACGACGCAGGAGTCGGCAACTCGATGATGGCTCGGTTCACCGGCGACGACTGGGGCCGCGACGGCGACACGACCTTCACTGCCGAGGCGCGCGTAGTCGCTCTTCACGACGGCCACCTCGTGGGCCGGCGTGGCATCGTGGCCGGTAAGAGCCTCTACGCTGGGCCGATGGCGCTGCTCGACCTCGGCGGCGTTCGGGTCGTCGTGACCAGCCGGGCCGCCGTCGGCAACGACCCGGTCTACAGCGAGGCGCTCGGTGTCGATCTCGCCGCCGTCCGCACCATCGTGGTCAAGGTCCGCAGCTCGTTCCCTCCCGCCTACGACGAGTTCGTCCGGCCGGAGAACATGCTCTTCGTCGACACCCCGGGCCGGACATCGCCGATGCTGCAACGAATGCCGTTCAGGCGTCTACCGCGCCCGGCCTACCCGTTCGACGAGGGGTTCCAGTGGGCGAACCCGTTGTCGTCGGCTGGCTGAAGGGAACCTGGACTCGACGCTGACCGTGGCGCAGCTTCGGACGACCTGCCATCGGACGAGGAAGGGCGACTAGATCGCGAGTCCGCATTCGGCCAACACCTCATCGGCGTCGAGCCGGGGCCCGGCGCCGGAGCGTGGAATGGAGAGATGTGGTGGAGTTCTGGATCGTCGAATCCAGCAGTCCTCCGCGGCCCCTTCATGACTCCCATGACGCCGTCACTCATCGTGGACTCGTCGGTCAGCAGGGCCGGCACGACCCGAAGGACACCACCGTGACAACCGACACCATCATCACCGATCAGGGCTTCCGACCGAACCGCCGTCATCTGTCGCTCGGCGACCACCTCGCCGATGTCGCCGAGCAGGGCGACCGGTTCGCCGACTCGGCGGCCGCCGGTCGACTCGACGTGCCCATCGACGCCTGCCCCGGCTGGACGATGCGCGAGCTCGTGCAACACGTCGGGTTGGTGCACCTGTGGGCGGCTACCAACATCGCCTTTCCGAGCGAGCGATGGTTGAGCGTGAACGACATGTCCGACCTCGCGCCGTACTGGCCCGCCCACACGACCGGGTGGCCAGAGGACGCAGCGCTCGTCGGCTGGTACCGGTCGACGCTCGAGAACCTGATCGACGTCATCGAGTCGATGCCGGCGGACCACCGTTGCCTGACGTTTCTCCCAGCCACGTCACCGTTGGTGATGTGGGCGCGCCGGCAGGCGTGTGAGATCGCGATCCACCGCCACGACGCGGACACGGCACGCGGGTACACCACCCGATTCGAACCGTCGTTCGCCGCCGACGTGCTGGACGAGCTGCTCCACGGCTTCGCCCCCCGGATGGGGGTCCGGGACGCCACCGCCGAGCAGGTCATCCAGGTCGTCGCCGAGGACGTCGGCGACCAGCACCTCGTCACGATGGGGCCGTCCGGGGTCCATACCGAACGAGCCGATGGACCGCACGATCTGATGATCTCCGGATCGGCGGCCGATCTCTCCGTTCTCCTGTGGAACCGGTCGGCGGGGCCGAGCCTCCGGCTCGAGGGTGACGACGCAGCGCTCGACCGCTGGAGGGAATCCTGCCGTATCGAATGGATCTGACCAGGCCATGCCCGACGACGACATTCCAGTTTCAGGCGGCGTCGACCGCTTGGTGGAATGCTGCACGTTCGTGGCGCACCGGGCGGTCCGCCGTGGTTGACGGGTTCCACGATGAACGTCGACGGCGGTGTCGGTTTAGTATCGGCTCCCTACGAGGGAGTGCCCGCATGTCCGCATTCGCCCTGTTCCAGAACCTCGAGATCACCGATTCGGCGAAGATGGCCGAGTACGCCGAACGAGTTCGACCGATTACGGAGTCGTTCGGAGGGCGCTACGTCGTACGCGGCGGCACCGTCGACCTCGTCGAGGGCGAGTGGACGCCCGCGTGGCCTGTGCTCATCGAGTTCCCATCTATCGATGACGCCCGTCGCTGGTACACCTCGCCGGAGTATCAGCCGTTGAAGGCGCTGCGGGAGTCCGCAGGGACGTTCAGCGCGGTGTTCATCGACGGTCAGTGACTGCTGATCCTGAACCGGCGTCAGCCGGGCGGGCGCGCCAGCGAATGGACCCCGTCGTCGCCCGGCGGCGCCGGCTAGGGGCGTAGGTCGAGACGGCGCAGGAGTTGGGCATTGGCGGCCACGATGATGGTCGACAGGCTCATCGCGACCGCGGCGGCGGCAGGTGGGAGGGTGAGGCCAGCGAAGGCGAACACGCCAGCGGCGACGGGAATGGCGATCAGGTTGTATGCGGTCGCCCAGACGAGATTCTGGACCATCTTCGAATAGGTCGCTCGTGAGAGGTCGATGAAGCCGACGACGCTGCGGGGGTCGTTGGACGCGAGTACGACGCTCGCGGATTCGATGGCGACGTCGGTGCCGGCACCGATGGCGGTGCCGGCGTCGGCTCGAGCGAGGGCGGGGGCGTCGTTGACCCCGTCGCCGACCATCGCGACCTGCAGACCCCGTGCTTGGAGCTCAGCGACCTTGGCGTCCTTGTCCCCTGGAAGGACGTCTGCGAAGACCTCGTCGATGCCGAGCTCGGCGGCGACACCGTCGGCGACCTGGCGGGCGTCGCCCGTGATGAGGACCACGTCGGCGCCACGTTCGTGGAGGGCGTCGATGGCAGCGCGGGACTCCGGCCGGATCTCATCGGCGAGGGTCACGGCTCCGGCGATGTCGTCATCCACCACGATCCAGAGGACCGACCCGCCCCGGCCCCGCCAGCCAGCCAGCGACGGTGTCGGCGAGCTGGGCGGGTTCGGCGAGATGCAGCTCGTCGAGCAGGGCGGGTCCTCCGACCTGCACCGTCCGGCCGTCCACCACGGCGCGGACGCCTCGACCGGTGAGCGCCTCGAAGCCATCCGCGGCACGGATGGCGCCCCCGGTGTTGGCCGCTTCGACGATGGCACGAGCGATCGGATGCTCGCTGTCGGCCTCTGCCGCCGCCGCGAGCGCGAGCACCTCGCCAGGTTCGAAGCCGGTGGTGGCGGCGTGATCGACGACGGCGTGGTTGGCCTTGGTGAGGGTGCCGGTCTTGTCGAACAGCACTGCGTCGATGGTGCGCATGCGTTCGAGCGCGAGTCGGTCCTTGACCAGGATCCCCGCTCTGGCAGAGGTTGCGGTGGAGATCGAGATCACCAGCGGGATGGCGAGGCCCAGCGCGTGGGGGCAGGCGATCACCAGGACCGTGACGGTGCGGATCACGCCTTGTGCGCCGTCGCCCACCGCGAGCCACGCGATCATCGTGACGATCGCAGATCCCGTCGCCAGATAGAAGAGCGCAGCGGCAGCCCGGTCTGCGAGGGCCTGGGTCCGTGAGCTCGACGATTGGGCGTCGGCCACCATTCGCTGGATTCCGGCCAGGGCGGTGTCCTCGCCGACGGCGTCGATCAGGACCCTCACCGAGGAATCGGTCGACACGGTCCCGGCGACGACCCGTTCACCTTCGCTCCGGTGGACGGGGCGGGACTCGCCCGTGATCGTCGACTCGTCGAACGACGCCTTCCCCTCGACGATCGTTCCATCGGCGGGGACCCGCCCCCCTGGGCGCACCAGGACCACATCGCCGATGCCGAGCGACGCGATCGGAACATCCTCGAAGGCGTGGCCGTCGAATCGTTCGGCGTTCTCGGGCAACAGCTCGGCGAGTGCGGCCAGTGCACCATGGGCCTGGCCGATGGCCTTCATCTCCTGCCAGTGCCCCAGCAGCATCACTGCGATGAGCGCCGCAAGCTCCCACCAGAAGTCCAGTTCACCCCACCCGAGCGACGACGCCAGCGACGAGCCGTAGGCGACCGTGATCGCCAGTGCGATCAGCACCATCATCCCGGGCTGGCGGTTTCGGATCTCGATGATCCCGCCCTGCAGGAAGGGCTGTCCGCCCCACAGGTAGATGACGGTGCCGAGCAACGGGGCGACCCATGCCGCCCAGGGGGCGTCGATCGAGTAGCCGAACCAGTTCTGGATCTGGGACGAGAACACCAGCACCGGAGCGGCGAGCAGCAGATTCCACCAGAACAGTCGCCGGAACACCTCCGGATCGTGACCAGCGTGCTTCTCATGGTTGCCGTGACCCGAGTGGGGTTCCTCGGTGAGTGGCGTTTGGTGATGGTACGTGGTGGCCATCGGACCCCCTGGGACACTCGAACGGGTGGTACCCATACCGGTCTACACCTTCCATCCGGCTGGAAGGTCAAGGTCTCAGCGAAGGTGCCGGAGCTTTGTCGGGTTCCCGATGGCGTGGATCAGGTCGACCCGGCCGTCGCGCACGCCGAGTGCGATGACGGCCACGACGCGTCCGCCGAGTCGTGCGATCACGCCGGGTTCGCCATTGACGTCGCCGACGTCGAACACGAACCGTGGGTTTCGGAAGGCGCTGACGAGTGTGGTGGCGATCGGCTCGGCGCCGTCGATCGCGTCGAGAGGGGCGCCGGAGATGTGGCCGCCCGAGTCGAAGTCGCCGACCACGTTCGGGTCGAGCACCTCGAGGAGGGGCTCGATGACGCCCGAGGCGCAGGCGTCGGCGAAGCGTTGGGCGACCTGCTCGAGCTCTTCCCGGTCCACCGTTGCTCTGGGCGTCTCGGGGTGAACCTCGATGCGCCGGCGGGCTCGGCTGGCGAGCTGGCGGCATGCGGCGGGTGAGCGTCCCACGATGTCGGCGACCTGATCGAACTCGATGCTGAACAGATCGTGGAGGACGAACGATGTCCGTTCGGCGGGGGTCAACTGCTCTAGGACGACGAGGAGTGCGATGCGCACCGAGTCGTCGAGGGTGACCCGGTCGGCCGGATCGACCGCTTCGGCGTCCGACCCGGCGAGGAGGGGTTCGGGGAGCCACGGCCCGACGTAGGCCCGCCGTTGACGGTCGGCGGAGCGGAGCCGGTCGAGGCAGAGGCGGCTCGTGGTCGTCACCAGCCAGCCGGTGAGGTCGGCGATCGAGTCGATGTCGGTGCGGACGAGTCGGGCGTAGGCCTCGTCAGCGAGGTCTTCGGCCTCGGCGACCGATCCGAGCATGCGGTAGCCGATGTCGATCAGCCGGCGTCGCTGGGCTCGCCAGACCGAGTCGATCGCGTCGTGGTGGGCGCTGTTGTCCGGGTTCATTGCTGACAGGACGATCGACCGGTCGGTCGTGTGACATCGGCGACGATGTCACACATGGTGACGGCCACCCGTCCTCACTGCAATCACCTTCACCGCAATCGCGTTCACCACTGAGAGGGACCCACCATGACCACACTCGAGACCACACCAACCCCGCAGGGCGATGGCGCCGCTCGCGACGACATCGAGCGACCCGACTGGCTGCCGGAAGCCCAATGGCCGTTTCGCCTGCGGCGGTTCGCCTACCGCCGCCCCGACGGCGGAACGATCGGCCTGCACTACACCGACGAGGGCGCGGGGCCGGCGCTGGTGCTCGTCCACGCCGGGATGTGGTCGTTCATCTGGCGCGACACCATCGCTGCGCTCCGTGACGAGTTCCGCTGCATCACGCTCGACTTCCCTGGCTCCGGGCTCAGCGACGGCGACCGCCACGACGTCGACCTCATGACCTATCCCGCCATGGTCAACGCGCTGCTCGACCATCTCGGCATCGCCCGAGCGACCTTCGTCGCCCACGACCTCGGCGGTGTCGTCGGCGTCGCAGCCGCTACCGACCGCCCGGAGCGCTTCGCTGGGCTGGCGGCGACGAACTCGTTCGCATGGCCGCCCGAAGGGCGGGCGCTGCGGGCGATGCTCGGCATCGTCGGGAGTCGCACGGCAACGGCGACCCTCGGGACCGCCCGGCTCGTGCCCCGTCTCACCCGAGGCAAGGCTGGTGCTGGCCTCCACTACGACAAGGCCGACCGTCGCGCGTTCTTCGGGCCGTATCGGAAGCGGAGCGCCGCCCGGAACTTCCATCGGGCGATGCGGTCCGCCCGCCGGGCAGGTGATCTGTACACCGAGGCCGAGCGACGGCTGATCGCCAACCACACCGACCTGCCGGTCATGACCGTCTTCGGCGAGAAGAACGACCCGTTCGGCTTCGCCGAGCGCTGGCAGGCGATGTTCCCCCACGCCCGGTCATGGACGGTGCCCGGCGGGAATCACTTCCCGATGTGCGACGACCCCCAGGGGTACGCGAGCCATCTCCGCGGCTGGCATCGCTCGGAGGTGGGATCATGACCGCGCTCGACGCGTCAACGTTCGCCGGCCGTAGCGCACTGGTCACGGGTGGCACCCGGGGGATCGGCCGCGAGCTCGTGGCGCAACTCGCTCGCAGCGGCGCGATCGTGCACTTCTGCGGCCGAGACCGCGCTGGCGTCGATGCGGTGTCAGCCGAGGTCGAGGGTGCGGTCGGCCACGTTGCGGATCTGGCCCTGGCCGCCGACCGCCGCTCGCTCGCCGGTGCTGTCGTGGGAGCGGGGGGTGTCGACGTGCTCGTGAACAACGCCGGAATCGGCCGTGTGCTCGACATGACGTCGCCTCCCGCCGACCCCGATATCGAGATCCTGGTCAACCTGACGGCTCCGATCGATCTGACACTGCGCCTACTGCCGAGCCTTCGAGGTCGGCGCGGCGCGTCGATCGTCAACATCGGGAGCGCCCTCGCCTATGTCCCGATGGCGGCCGAGCCGGTGTACTGCGCCTCGAAGGCGGGGCTGCACTCGTGGAGTCTTTCGCTGCGCCAGCAGCTCCGGAACGACGACGTCGAGATGATCGAGGCGATGCTCCCGACGGTCGACACCGAGATGGCGAGCATCTTCGACGTCGAGAAGATCTCCGCCGCCGACGCCGCCCGGCATGTCATCGATGCGTTGGGGCGCGGTGACCGAGAGCTACGAATCGGACAGAGCAAGGCGCTCTACGCCATGTCTCGACTCGCGCCGCGCTTCATCTTCCGCAAGCTCAACGACACGCCGATCGAGCCACCGACGAGCACGGAGAGAGCGACCAGCGATGTCCACACCTGATGAGCGCTACAACTACGAGACCTTCCGTCCCGCGACCCACATCGGACACAACGGCGTCCAGCCGGCGCCTGGTGACGATCTCAGCGATCACGTCATCTGCCACCTCGACGGCACTGGGGTCACGCTCGGGCAGGTGATCGACCGCCCGACGGTACTCGAGACCGGCTCGACGACCTGCCCGCTCTACTCCGCCAACGTCTCGCCCATGGCGGAGCTGGCGGACCGCCACCCCGACGTCGGCTTCCTGGTGCTCTACATCCGAGAGGCCCACCCGGGCGGCCGCCAGGGCCCGCACCGGCACCTCGACCAGAAGCTGGCTGCCGCCGCCACGCTGCCCACAGCGGTTGGCGAGACCCGCACCGTCGTCGTCGATGACCACGACGGTTCACTCCACCGGGCGCTGGGCGAGACACCGAACTCGGTCGTCGTGCTCGACGAGCGGGCGCGGGTCGTCACGTGGATGGCCGACGCCGATCCGGCCGCCGTCGAGCGGGTCCTCTGCGGGCTGCAGGCGGGCGAGCTCCCCACCGTGACCCCTCGGTTTCGTCTCCCCTCGCCGCCGGTGACGCTTCGTGCTCTGCTGCGTGGTGGCCGGCGAGCGGTGTGGGACTTCGTGATCGGTCTGCCAGCGCTCGCCAACTACCGCATCGGGCAGCGATTCCGGGCCTGAGGCCGGGGGCAATCGGCCTCTGGTCGAGGAGGAAGGCGGGTCGAGCGGGGCGGTCACGGTGTGGTGGCCTCGACATGACGCCGGAAGCTGTCGAGCTGACCACGGTCGGCGCGTCGCATCGCAGCTCGGAGCAATGGACCGACGATTCGCCAGGCTCCTCCGGTCGCACATGCAGCGGTGAGCTCGACGCTGGTCGTGGTCTCGTCGATCGGCTCGACCCGGTAGTGATAGTCGGCGGTCACAGCGCCTTGCTGGGAGCGCAGCAGGATCGACCGGCCGGGTACGACCTCGGCGATGGTCGAGGGCCGCTCCTTGCCTCGCGCCCGAAACGTCAACCGGGTGCCGACCTCCGTAGCGCCCTCGGCGCGAAGCCACTCGACGTCGCCCATCCAGTGCTGTGCGTTGTCCCAGTCGACGAGGGCATCCCAGACCGCTTCGGCCGGGCGGGCGATCGTGGTCTGTGACGCGAAGGCAACACTCATTGGTCTTCTCCTGAAATCGGTGGTGATCGGGAGTGTGCCCGAGCGGTCATCGGGGGTCTTGTACGGATTGTGCGCTCACCGCTCCGGCACGAAGCCAGCCGCGTGGATGGTCTCGCCGCGGGTGAGCACGTCACGCTGCGCCTGCACGTAGGCGGTCGGGGGGACACCGGTGTATCGCCTGAAGTCGCGGATCAGGTGGGCCTGGTCATACCAACCGAGCTCCGCTGCCCGGCGCGGCCAGTCGATCTCGTCGTCGACGTCCAGCTCGGCGAGGAGCCGGCGGACGCGCAGCAACGACGCGAGGGTTCGTGGGCCCAACCCCACGATCCTGGTGAAGTCACGATTCAAGCGGTTGTGCGTGACGCTGAGCGATGCCGCGACCTGAGCGATCGGCTTCGTCGGGTCGGCTTCGAGCGCGGCCGCTGCGGCCTCGCATCGTTCCCATCCTTCGGGCGGATCGCCCAAGCCGGCGAGCAAGGCTGCGTCGACGATCGCCATGGCCTGGTCACCGCTCGCGTCGAGAAGATCGTCACGAAGACCGGCACCCGCAGGCCAGAACGACTCGAGCGGCACGACCCGGCCCCGAACCGTCGCCGGCCGCCGCCCGAACAGCGCCTCACAACCGACCGGGGTCGTGACGACTCCCACCGCGTACGTCTCGCCAAGGGGCTCGTTCACCACGGGGCGGTCGTGGGGACCTGTGACGAAACCAGCCGCCGCGATCAATGAAACCCCATGGCCATCATCGGGCGTCTGACGGATCGGATCGCCCAGCACGATCACCGCGACCGTCGAGCCGGTCGGCGCGATCCGCTCCCGCCGGTAGTCGACGGTCCCCCTCGCGAACCACAACGAGCGAACGAAGCGATCGAGGCCAGTGCCCGACGGCCTGGAAACGAACGCGAACGGCGACTCCGACCCCACGTTCCCAGTGTGCACCCGTCGGTCACCAGATCCCGTCGTCGATCAGCCCGGGAGCCGGTCAGGTCCGCGCCCAGGAGGACCTCGACCTGGGCCGCAAGCGTGCCGTCGTGATCGGCAAGGGCGGCCACCGATAGACCGTGGTGTGGGCCTTCAAGCCAAGAGCCGCCACCAAGACCCCTGCACCCTGGACAGGGTCGAGATCGCCCGGATGCACGGCGCGGCCGCCCTTGCCGGCTACGCCCGGATCTTCCGCCTGAAGGTACCAAGCCAACTCCAGACTCCCTGAACCCTGGCTGGGAACAGCTGCTCGATGACCCAACGGTCGCTGTGGCTGTAGCAACGACCGCTGACTCCGTCGTCGGCGCGATCGTCCTCGCGCCCAGCACAGAGGTACCGTCAGGCTTCGTGCTCGAGCGGCTTTACGTTGAGCCCAGGCTTTGGGGTCACGGGTCGGCTCTCTCATGCACGACTGGGCCATCAACCAAACCATCTCCAGCGGGGTCCACAGCTGCCAGCGACTGGCTTGGCTGAACGAGGTCGTTGCCATCGGGGCGATGACCCGAGACGGCGACGAACTGACCATCAATCTCCACCGGGTCATCGCCTGATCGAGCCTCGATCACGTCACCACCCATGGTGGAGGTGGCCAGCCGGCCGGTGTACCAGAGCGCCCCGGGAGTGCCGGACAGTTGCGCTCGCGGACTTGCCGTAGGCTGGGCTCGTGGAGCGCTTCGTGTTGGCCCTGACGCTCGTCCTGATGGGAGTTCCACTCTGGATCTTCGGGTGGGCCGTCACCCGACGCAAGTTCGATCTGGTCTTTGGCGACTTCACCGCCGACACGACTCTTGTGTCAGCCTGGGACAACGCCCATGAGGGTGCCGGGCGCGACTTCCAGCGGCTCGGTGCACTCTTGACATGCTCAGGACCGGTCGTGTTTCTGGTGGGCGTACCTGCCGGCGGATGGTTGTTCGGCGCACTGATGGTGGTTCTCGTCGTTGGCATCTTCGTCGTAGCCGTGCGGGCGCTCGGCCAGGTGCAGAGTGGTCAGCTACCACGCTGACAAACCGGCGCACTGGCTCGGCCAAGGTGCTCAGCAACGCGACCACTGGCGGTGAAGTGGAGCGTCGCCGACTCGACGAGGGCTTGGCGGCACCGTCGGTCGTCCCCGCCCGGGCCGAGATTTCTCAGCGGGCCAGTCGATATCGGGCGGGTCGATCTCCTGTCTCCCGATGCTGGTATCGAGCCCTCAGCCGAGGGACCGTGGCATCCGGTGATGAGTCTAGCCCGATGCGGCAACCAGGTTGGCGAGCGCGACTGTGCGGCGCTCGATGTTGAAGGCACGATCACTTGTGGCGCAGCGCCATGCCTCGACGAACGAGAAGAACAGGTGGACGGTTGACCAGCCCGGCGAAAGTGCCGACTTGCGAGCATCGGAATAGGACGTCCAGAGGCGCTGGCGTAGCGCAGCGAAGTCTCGTTCGTGGGCACGGAACCAGCCGCGCCCCCATTCGTGGAAGTTGAAGTCGCGAACAGGGTTGTCGATCGAGGCCGTCTCCCAGTCGATGACGCCGGTGAGGGTGCCGGCGTCGATCATGAGCTGCTCGCCGTGAATATCGCCGTGGGTCAGCACTGGCGACATGGACTGCACTGCGGCGATGGCGTCGATCCACTCGGAGCGAACAGGAAGATCCAGTTTGGCGGCCGCCTCGGTGACCAGCTTTGCCGGATCGTCGCGGAGAGAGCGCTCGAGAAGCCCCTGCGGTCGCGGGAGACCGTCGCGCAGCGGCCGCGCCAGGTCCTCGGTTGGTCGCTCGTGCCAATCGGCGATCACCGGTCCGAGTTGCGTCATGAGGTCGAGGGCGACGCCCAGGTCGGTGGCCTCGTAGACCTCGCCGTAGAAGGGCGCTCCGGCGAGGCGGACGAGTTCGAGGAATGGATAAGGCGAGATGCGCTCGTCGTAGCGGCGAGCGATCAGTCTTGGCACATGGGCGCACGTCTCGAGGGCGTGCAGAGCCGCCGCCTCACGATCCAGGTTCTGGACCTTGGTGTGATCTCGGGGGAACAGGAAGACCCGATCGGCGGTCAAGACGACGCGTTTGGACCACCCGTAGAAATGAGTCTCGACATCGCCAGAGACTGCACAGGCTTCACGAAACGCCTTCTCCTGCGGAGGAGTCAGGACTGCTCGAACGGTCACCTGGTCAAACTACCTGGCGACCGATGGACGGGTCGGACAGCGCAGAACCGGCGATTCCGATCGGGCCAGGTGCGGGAGAACGGCGGCCTCGGTCGTTTGCCTTGGTCGATCCGTGATCTCCGAGTGGTGCGTGGTGGTGCGGCAACACGGTGGTCCGTTGAGCGTGGCCTCCGGGGTTTGCATTAGACGGTCATGACGAGGTCTGCTCTGACGGTGCCCAGCGGACCGATTGAGCTGCTGTTCTTGCATCCCCTTCCGTTCGATGGGGACATCTGGAGCTCGTTCGGGACCAGGGTGGACCACCTCGCCTCCTACACGCCAACAATGTACGCACTCGGAGAGAGCCTGAAGGATGTTGCCCGTGCCGTCCTCGATCTCGTCGAAGGCCGACGACTAATCGTGATCGGGAACTCGGTCGGCGGATCGTGTGCTCTTGAAGTGGCTTCGGTCGCCCCAGATCGAGTCGAGCACATCGTGTTGATCGGCACGAAGGCTGGCCATCGACCCGAGCCTGACTATCGAGACTGGGCCCTGAACCTCCTGGCCGACGATGGGGTCGAAGCTGTTTGGGATCGGGTATGGGAGCCTCTGTTCTCGCCAGCCACACCCCGATCCGTCGTCGCACAGGCGAAGGCCAAGGCGCTGGCAGTCCCGCCTGATCTTCTCGCTGCGGGGATTGCGCTGTTCCACGGCCGTCGAGACCTTGCTCACGTAATTGATGAATGGTCGAAGCCCCTCACGGTTGTCACTGGCAGTGATGACCATGCACCAAGGCGCCACGTGAGCGAAGACATGGTCCGCCGAGCGCAGCGAGCGGTGCTCCAGGTCGTCCCGAACTGCGGTCACTACGTACCAATCGAACAGCCGGCAGCCCTTGCCGGGATCCTCGACGAGGCAATCAGACGCACGGAGTAGCCAGCAGCGCTGGCCCGGGTCTGATGCACCAGCAAGCCGGCCAGGAGCAGCGCCCACCGGCCGGGGTTTGTCCAGCGCTGTCGTCGTCCCTGGGCGGCTAGGCGAACTTCCGAACGAGATCAAGAAGATCCTCTGGGTACACAACGTCGCTGGTCCTCTCCAACTCAGGGACCGGCCACCAACGGTGCTCTTCGACGACGTCTCGTTCGAGGTCGGTCCAACCATCGGAGCTGACCTCCAAGTGTTCGACTCGGACCACGAAGTAGTCCTCGTCACTTGTGATCGTCTGACCGTCGAAGCCGAACTCGGTCTTCCGGTGATAGACGACAGGTCCAAGTTCACCGAGCACGAGACCTGTTTCCTCATGGACCTCCCGGCGAGCCCCCTCCTCGACCGTCTCGCCTTCATCGAGTCCACCACCCGGGGGAAACCACCATGTTCCAGCCTCCGGTCGTGCAGGATCACCACCCCGGAACAGCAGCACCAGTCGTCGTGGTCGACCAGGATGACCTTGGCCGCAGATCGAACCCCTGCGTTCCCGGGGAGGTCGCTCACGCAGAAGACGGTACCCGAGGGCTGAGACGGTCGAGGAGAGTTGGCCCGACCGCTCACAACCGGCGTTCTGGCCCAGGTCGAGCGCGCCATGATCACGGCACGTAGAGCCCGACCTGATCTCGTCTTGGTCACCTATTGCGATTGCGGCGCGCTTCGAGAGAGGTCGGACCAGCCGCCCTCGTTCTGTTCGAGGTCGACGGGGGTCGACGGGGTCGACGAACCCTCCACCGGAATAAAGTGCGAGTTTTACTGGCATATTCTGACGCCGATCGCCTACTGTGAAGCCATGAGCCGCTCAGCCTCGATCGCGAGAGGGCAGGTCCGTTTCGGTCTCCGGGGAGTCATCTGGTGATGGAGATCGTGCTGACCGGCACCGGCTCACCGCTTCCCGACGCAAACCGAGCGGGTCCCTCCACGCTGGTCAAGGCCGGCGATGCCCACATCCTGATCGATGCCGGAAGGGGAGTGGTGATGCGGATGGCAGGCGCGGGATCGCTGCCGGCGATGCTGTCCGGGGTCTTGATCACCCACCTCCACAGCGATCACATCTGCGCGCTCAATGATGTGATCACCACCCACTGGGTGATGACCCAGGGCAACGGCACCCTGCCGGTCTTCGGTCCGGTCGGTGCGGCCGAGTTCGTCGAACGGCAACTGCACGCCCTCGAAGCCGACATCGGGTATCGCATGGCGCACCACGATGTCCTCACCAGTCCACCCAGCGTCGACGTCACCGAGCTCGAGCCCGGCGAGTCGTTCGCCATCGGCGAGGTGGCGATCGCGACGGCGGCCACGGAGCATGCGCCCGTCCGGCCGACCATCGGGTTTCGCCTGACCCACGACGGCAGTACCGCGGCGGTCGTCGGCGACACCGTCCCCTGCGACGGGGTCGACGAGCTCGCCCGGGGCGCCGATCTGTACGTGCAGACGGTGATTCGTCGGGACATCGTCGAGACGATCCCGCATCCGATGATGCAGGACATCCTCGACTACCACTCCGGCGTGATCGAGGCGGCCCAGACCGCGTCCCGGGCCGGCGCCCGGCGGCTCGCCCTCACCCACATGGTTCCCGCCCCCACCCCCGACCAGTACCCGGAGTGGATCGCGCTGGCCGCCGAGCACTACGACGGCGAGGTCTTCATCGGCGACGACCTCACCACCATCGCGGTCTGAACGAACCACCCGCCCAACGGAAGGAGATCGCTGATGGAGACCCTCCGCACGCCCGACGATCGCTTCACCAACCTGCCCGACTACCCCTTCGAGCCGCACTACGCCGACGTGCCGGACCAGGACGGTGGATCGTTACGGGTTCACCACCTCGACGAGGGTGACCCGAGCGCCGCCCCGGTCCTGTTGCTCCACGGTGAGCCGTCGTGGAGCTACCTGTACCGCCACATGGTCCCACCGCTCGTCGAGGCGGGGCACCGAGTGATCGTCCCCGACCAGGTCGGCTTCGGTCGGAGCGACAAGCCAACCGAGAAGACCGACTACAGCTACGCCCGCCACGTGGCCTGGATGTCGAGCCTCGTGTTCGACGTCCTCGAACTCGACGACATCACGTTCTTCGGCCAGGACTGGGGCGGTCTGATCGGACTCCGGCTCGTCACCGCCCAACCCGGCCGCTTCTCCCGGGTGGCGGTGGGCAACACGGGCCTGCCCACCGGTGACGGTGCACCGTCGGACGCCTTCCTCCAGTGGCAGCACTACTCCCAGACCACTCCCGTGTTCCCGGTCGGTGAGCTCATCAACCGGGCCACCACGACCGAACTCGCCCCAGAGGTCATCGCCGCCTACGACGCCCCCTTCCCGAATGACGCCCACAAGGCCGGAGCCCGGATCTGGCCCAGCCACGTGCCGACCTCGCCCGACGATCCGGAGGCACCGGCCAACCGGGCGGCCTGGGAGGTGCTGAAGCGCTTCGACAAGCCCTTCCTGTGCTGCTTCAGCGACTCTGACCCCGTCACGGCCGGTGGCGAACGGCCCTTTCTGGCCGTCGTGCCCGGAGCCCAGGGTCAGCCTCATACGACCATCGAGGGTGCCGGTCACTTCCTCCAGGAGGATGCCGGCCCGCAGTTGGCTCGTGTTCTGATCGACTACATCGCACAGGGAAGGACGGACGCATGAAGGTCGTCAACGAGGTCATGCCGACGAGTCGGGAACGGATCGAGGAGATGATGCAGCCCGGCCCCGACGGACCGGTCTATATGGTCAACCTCTTGAGGTTCAAGGATCGCGCGGAGTACGAGGATGGCCGGGAGACCCAGCTCACCGGCGAGGAGGCCTACCAGATCTACGGCCGCGGGGTGGCAGAGTTGCTACCCCGCTACGGGGGTGAACTGACCTTCGCGGCCGACGTCACCTTCCTCGCCCTCGGCCAAGTCGAGGATCTGTGGGACGAGGTTGCGATCGCCAGATACCCGAACCGGCCGGCACTGCTCGAGATGTCGACCTCGGACGAGTGGCGAGCGCTCGCCGTGCACCGTACCGCCGGCCTCGCCGGTCAGCTCAACATCGAGACCGTCGCCCGGCTCTGAGGATGGCTCGCAGCGACGGCGCCGCCCCCGAGATCCCCGATGGGTTCGTGCTGGCCCGCACCACCGAGGTGTTCGGTGCCGAGACCGTGCCAGCGGGTCTGCTGCGGGCACACCGCGTGGCCGACGGCATCTGGGCTCGTCTCGTGGTACACGCCGGTCGGGTGCGTTTCGTGTTCGAGGACGCTCCCGACGAAGCGGTCGTTGTCAAGGCCGGTGGCGCTGTGGTGATTCCACCGGCCCGACTCCACCGCGTGGAGCCGTCCGGGAGCGCCCGCTTCGCTGTCGAGTTCCACCGGCCCGCCGAGCCGACATCGGGACCGAGCAGCGGACCGGAGAGCACGGGCTTGACCTGAGCGCCGCTCTCACCCGGTCGAGATCGGTGGCGATGCCACCCCGCTGCGACACCGCTCAGCCGAGTGCGAGCAGGTGCTCGTCGCAGTCGACTCGCAGGTCCTGATCAGGCAACGCGGTGCCCAACAGCAGGCAATGAGCTGGTCGGCGCGCGCCGGGAGGTTCGTAGTGGCGGCAACTGAGACAACTCCGATTCACGGTGATGACCCCGGCCTCTTGGAGCCGGGCGATCTCGCCGAGCAGCACCCGTAGCGTGGTCGCCCGCTCCGAAGGCGTCCCGGTGGCAGCGGCGAGGACTGGGCCCAGAACGGTCTCGATGGCTGCCGCCACTTCGGCGCCCTCGCCCGAGAGGGAGACGAGGGTGCTGCGCAGGTCGGCCGGGTCGCGGTCGCGCTCGACCAGTCCCCGCTGCTCGAGTGTGGCGAGGGCCTCGCTGACCGTGGGTTGGGAGACGTCGAGCTCTGCCGCGAGATCGCCGACGCGGCGGGCCCGACCGTCGGTGAGTGTCTCGATCACACCGACACCGAGCAGCGACAGGCGGTGGCGGGTCGCCGCCTTCTGGCGGGCGGCGCGAAGTGCCCGTCCCAGACGCTCGACCGCAGCGAGCACCTTGCGCTCGAGCTCGTCGTCGCCGCGCACGGTGGTCACCGAGGAGGCCTAACCGCCGTCATCGGAGGCTCCCCTCAGCGGGTACGACGCACCCCTGGTCGGGGTCGCAACCGCCGGTCGACTGGGCCGAATCGACCGCTGGCTCGTCGACGAGGCGGGCGACGGCGGCACCGACCGCCAGGTCCTCGACATGGCCGAAGGCGTTCAGCCGGACCCGTCCCGCCCGGTCGATGAGGATGAGGCTCGGTGTGCCTCGCAGACCGTAGCTGGCCATCGTGATCGGCGTGCCACCACGGTGGTCGTGGGAGTCGACACCGACCGGGAACCCGATCCGGTACTCGTGGAGGAAGGCCTCCAACGACACTGGTCCCATGGCGTCGTGGTGTTCGAACACCGTGTGCAATCCCAACACGGTGACCTCGTCGGCGAACGTGCTCGCGATCCGCTGGGCCTGGGGAAGGCCGTGGCTGACGCACCCCGGGCACAGCATCTGGAATGCCTCGATCACAACCACCTGCCCGGCGAGGTCGTCGAGGCTGATCGGCCCGTCGGTGTTGAACCACCGCGACACCGTCAGGGGTGGAGCGGGAGGAAACTCGGTGTGATCATCCATAGGAGTACTATAGAGATGATGGCTAAAGATAGCACAACTATGGAAGAGCCGAGGGCGAGGAGCGCCAAGCGGCGAGAGATCGGGTAGGCCTGTGCCATGACCCCGGACCAACTCCGAGACCTCGTCGCCGAAGACCTGCTCGACACCGTGGTGGTTGCCTTCACCGATCACTACGGCCGATTGATGGGCAAGCGATTCGACGCCGACTTCTTCGTCGACGAGGCCATCGACCACGGAACCCACGGCTGCGACTACCTGTTGACCGTCGACATGGAGATGGAACCGGTACCGGGCTACTCCTTTGCCAACTGGGAGCTCGGCTATGGCGACTTCCACCTGGTTCCCGATCTGTCGACCCTGTGCCGGGCCGGCTGGACCGAGCGAACCGCGCTGGTGCTGTGCGATCTCATCGACAATGCCACCGATGCGCCGGTCGGGCCCGGCCCTCGCTCGATGCTCCAGGTTCAGACCGAGCGCCTCGCAGATCGTGGCCTCACGGTGATGGCGGCCTCGGAGCTCGAGTTCTTCCTCTACGACGACTCGTATCGCCAGGCATTCGACAAGGGTTACGCCAGGCTGGTTCCGGCTGGCTACTACATCGAGGACTACCACCTGTTGCAGGGTGGGCGGGTGGAGCCCTACGTGGGAGCCGCCCGACGGGCTCTCCGACGAACCGGTATCCCGGTCGAGAACTCGAAGGGCGAGTGGGGCAAGGGCCAGCACGAGCTCAACATCCGCTACGCCGAGGTTCGCACGATGGCCGATCGTCACACGGTGATGAAGCACGCCATGAAGGAGCTCGCCGACCAGATGGGGGTGTCGGTGACGTTCATGGCGAAGCCCAGCACCGACGAGGCGGGCAACAGCTGCCACATCCACCTGAGTCTCCGCGACGACAACGGCAACGACGGCAACAACGGCAACGCTTTCGCGTCCGAGCATGCCGAGTCAGGCCGGTCGGATCTGTTCCGCTGGTTCCTCGGCGGCTGGATGGCGAATGTGTACGACTTCATGCCGTTCTACGCGCCGACCGTGAACTCCTACAAGCGCTACGCCGATGGCTCCTGGGCCCCGACCCGCATCGCGTGGTCCCAGGACAACCGAACTGCGGGCTTCCGGGTGGTGGGGTCGGGTTCCAGCCTGCGCATCGAGTGTCGGCTCCCCGGGGCTGACTGCAACCCGTACCTCGCCTACACGGCCGCACTCGCGAGCGGATTGCACGGCATCGAGAACCGGACCGAGCCTCCACCACCGTTCGACGGCGACGCGTACCAGGCCGCTGAACTGCCGCGGGTGCCGCACACCCTCGAGCAGGCAGTGACCCGGTTCCGGTCGAGCGAGGTGGCGACAGCAGCCCTCGGTGCGGACGTGGTCGAGCACTATGCCCACTTCTACGACGTCGAGGTGGCGAGCTACCACCAGTCCGTCACCGACTGGGAACGCCAGCGGTACTTCGAGCGGATCTGACCGATCCATCCCACGGCACGATGTCGGGCGGCCGGGCGATGGTGCGTCCAGCTCTTCGGCTCAGTCGAGGAGGTAGTCGGTCAGGGTCCGAGCCCGGTCGGGATTGGTGACCGTCTCGATGCTCCGATGGCGTGCGGCGACCGCCTCGTCGAACTGGTCGTCGGTGAAGATCCAGAACTGGTCGGCCTTGATGGCCTCGACCACGAGCTGTGCCACCTCGGCCGGTGGCTTCCGCTGGCTCAGGAGCTCGCGGCCAACAGCTCGCTCCCGGTCCTTGTCGACCTGCTCGTGATCGCCGGCGAGCGTGCGAATCAGGTGCTCGGGTCGGTTGCGGTCGGCGTCGATGAGACGGGTGGCCACGAACCCTGGGCACAGCACGGAAACGCCGACCGACGATTCGGCGTGAGCGAGCTCGTGCCGGATCGTCTCGGACAGGGCGACGACACCGTGCTTCGAAACGTTGTAGGGGCCCATGAACGGCAGGCTGAGATGGCCCGCGATCGACGCGGTGTTGACGATGTGGCCATCACCGTGACCCATCAGGTGGGGGAGGAACGCCTGGCACCCGTGGATGACTCCCCAGAGGTTGACCCCGAGAACCCACTGCCAGTCGGACAGATCGAGCAGGCCGACCGGATCCCGCACGCCGCCGACCCCGGCGTTGTTGCACACCACGTTGACCCGCCCGAAGCGTTCGATGGCGGCGTCTCGAAGCGCCTCGACCGCGCTCGGGTCGGTCACGTCGGCGTGGACGGTGTGGACGGCGTCTGCGCCGCCCAGATCGCTCAGCCGCGTGGCCGCTTCGTCCAGTGCCGGTGCCTCGACATCGGCGGCCACCACCATCATTCCTTCCTCCAGGAATGCCTCGGCGAAGGCGAGTCCCATCCCGCTCGCCGCTCCGGTGACCACCGCTGTCCTGCCAACGAGATCACGCATGGGTCGAGCCTCCAGGAGCACTGCGGACAGGTCGGATCGTATCCACTGCGGACAGGTTCTGTCCGGAGTGCGTTCTACGTTCTGTTCCGTCCAGCAGCGAGAGCCCGAAGAGAGGACCCGCAATGTTCGATCCAGCAGCGTTCCCTGAGCCAACCCGCATCCCGGTCAACGGCGTTGAGCTCGAGGTGTTCGAGGCCGGCCGTGAGAACGGGGCACGGCCCGTCGTCCTCTGCCACGGTTGGCCGGAGCACGCCTTCGCCTGGCGCCATCAGGTCTCCGCCCTCGCTGAGGCTGGCTACCACGTGATCGTTCCCAACCAGCGGGGCTATGGGAACTCGTCGCGCCCGAGCGAGGTCGCCGAGTACGACATCGAGCACCTGACCGGCGACCTCGTGGCATTGCTCGACCACTACGGCTACGAGCGCGCGACCTTCGTCGGTGAGGACTGGGGCGCGTTCGTGGTGTGGAGCCTGACCCTGCTGCACCCGGACCGGGTGGACGGGGTGATCGCACTGAGCGTGCCCTACATGGAGCGGGGCGACGAACCCTGGCTCGGATTCCTCGAGACGATGCTCGGCAGCGACAACTACATGGTGCACTTCAACCGACAGCCAGGCGTCGCCGATGCGGTGCTCGAACGGAACACCTCCCGGTTCCTTCGCAACCTGTACCGCAAGCATCAACCGCCAGCCGAACCACGGCCCGGCAACCTGATGAGCAACCTCGCTGAGGCCCCCGACCCGGTCGGCGAGCCCGTGATGAGCGACCGCGAGCTGGCCGTGTTCGTCTCGGCCTTCGAGCGATCGGGGTTCACGCCGAGCATCAACTGGTACCGCAACCTCGATCGCAACTGGCACCTGCTGGCGAAGGCGGATCCGGTCATCCAGCAGCCTGCGTTGATGATCTACGCCGACCACGACCTGGTGGCGAGGAACGAGCGGATCGCCGAGTCCGTGCCGAACGTGGAGGTGATCAGCTTCCACTGCGGACACTGGATCTCGCAGGAGCTTCCGGACGAGACCAACCGGGCGATCGTGACATGGCTCGACCGGCAGGGGGCCGTCAGTCGGTGATGGCGGCGAGATAGCGGTCGAGCGACTGGCGGACCGCGTCATCGGCGCCACCGATGATGTTCAGGCCCCAGGTGAACCCGTAGACGTCGTCGAAGTGCAGGCCTTCGAGGCGCTTGCGGAGCTCGCGGATGGTCGCCGGCCCTACGGGGACGTGGTTGGGGACGCTGTGCATGACCGAGACATGCCGGCGGTCGGCAGCGACGTGCAGCGAGTCGCCGGTGAGCAGCGCTGAACGCTGATCAGGAGCGTCGGTCCAGTGCAGCGCCGCGCTGCCGGGGAAGTGCCCGGGGAGGTGGAGGAGCTCGGCGGTCGGACCGAGGCGGTGCCGGCGACCCGACCAGGTCTCGATCTGCGGGGCCGGTCGGGCGATCCAGGAGGCGTCGTCGGCGTGCACGAGGATCGGAATGCCGCCGTAGGCGTCGCTCCACTCCACCATCGATGCGTAGAAGTGGGGATGGGAGATGGCGATGAGGTCGACCGGGCCGACGGCCTCGATGGCCTCGTCGGTGACGAGGCTGACGCAGTCCCAGAGGATGGTTCCCGCTCCGGTGGCCACCACCAGGGCCCGCTGGGGGATACCGAACCCGCCGTCGACGCCGACGCCGAGCAATCCGTCGTCTGGCTCGACGCGGAGGCGGTGGGCCCGGGCGAGCCGTTCGTGGGTGGTCCAGGCCTGACCGCCCCGAGGAACGTACTGCCGGTCATCGGTGCAGATCCGACACGATGTCGGAGGCTCGGCGGCTGCGGCGTACTGGGTTCCGCAGCCGGTGCAGATCGGATGCTCGAGGTCGGTCGGGGTCAGATGACGACGCATCGCTCAGCCCCCAGCGGTCGTTGGTGCTACGAGCGACGGATCGGGCTGACAGCCGTTCGTCGCGCACCACTCGAGGTAGGTCGCGCGTGCGGTGGCGGCATCGGTGTGGCGCTCGACGGTCCCGTCGGGGTCGAGATACTCGATGCGGCCGTTCACCTCGATGTGGATGATGCACGGCTCATCGCCCACCGCTGCCCAGGAGTCGACGTTGTCGACGGGCTCGTGCACATAGGTTCCAGGCCCCACGTCGACCTCGTGGCCTGCGATGCGACGGCGCCCCGAGAGGACGAATGCGTGGATCTCCCCGGTGTGGCGGTGTCGCGGGACGACCGTGCCCGGGTCGACCCGGAGGAGCAGCTGGTACCCGCGGTCGCCGGGGAAGAAGGCGATCGGCTTGAAGGCCGTGCCCGGCGAGAGCGGGATCCACTCGAGGTTCCGGGTGTCGTTGATCTTGTCCATACCAGCGAACCTACGCTCGAGGATGGTCTGTGAGAAGGTCCAATTCAGTAGTAGATTGACAGACCAATGGCGCTCGATCTGTTCCTGGAAGGTGTGCCGGCCCGAAGGCTGTCCGCGGCGCTCTTCGAGCAGCTCCGCGGGGCCATGGCAACCGGGAGGCTCCGCCCTGGCGATCGGTTGCCGCCGACGCGCTCGCTCGCCACTGAGCTGGGCATCGGCAGATCGACGGTGACCGGCGTCTACGCCCGTCTCGTGGCGGAGGGCTACGCGATCGGCCGCCCCGGCGATGGGACGATCGTGTCCGACCTGGCCACCGCTGCCGCCAGCCCGGTTCGCGCTCCGACCGCTCACGCCGATGATGGCGACGGCTCGACAGCTGCGGTTGCACGGGCCGCGATCGTGGCTGACCTCCGAAGCGGCCGGAACGATCGACGCCTGTTCCCGGTGGTCGACTGGCGCCGGTCGGTCGTGAGCGCCATGCAGGGACCGCCGCCCAGCTATGGCGAGGCCGCGGGGCTCACCGAGCTGCGACGGGCGATCGTGGCGTGGGTCGGCCGCTCCCGCGGGGTCGACGCCACACCCGACGAGGTGCTCGTCACCGCCGGCGCGCAGGGGGCGTTCGACCTCGTGACCAGGGCGCTACTCAGCGACGGTGTCGTCGCGGTCGAGAACCCGGGCTACGTGCCGGCCCGGCGAGCCCTCGTCGCCGGTGGGGCTGAGGTCACCCCGGTCCGGGTCGACGGCGACGGCCTCGTCGTCGACGACGTACCCCGAGGGGTTCGGGCCGTGTACGTGACACCGTCGCATCAGGCCCCGACCGGTGCCGTGCTGGGCGCAGCGCGTCGCCGGGACCTCCTCGAGCTCGCAGCCGACGAGGACGCAATCGTGATCGAGGACGACTACGACACCGAGTTCCGCTTCGTCGATCGGCCCCTCGAACCGCTCCGGCGGCTCGACCGGGCCAACCGGGTGGTCTACGTTGGCAGCTTCTCCAAGACGATCACGGCGTCGCTCCGGATCGGGTTCGTCGTGGCCGGGCCCGAGATCATCGGCCAGCTGCTCGCCGCTCGAGCTGCGGTCGATGTCCAGCCCCCACATCTGACCCAGGCCGGTCTCGCCGCCTTCATCACCGCCGGTCACTTCGAGCGCCACCTGCGCCGCTCCCGCCGCCACTACCGGCAGCGTCGCGATACGGTGCTCGAGCGACTGCGGTTCTGGCGGAACGCCGGACTCATCAGCGGTCACTCGCCTTGCCCCGCAGGGCTCCATGCCACCATCGACCTCTGGCCCCACCTCGATCCTCAGCGGGTGGCGAGCCAACTCCGGGCGCAGGGCGTGGTGATCGAGACCACAGAGGAGTACTGGCTCGGCGATCCTCGACCGGGGCTCGTCATCGGCTTCGGGCTCAGCGACGAGTCCGAGCTCGTCGCCGGGCTCGACCTCCTCGGGCAGGTTCTCACAGCCGGCCGAGGGAGCTAGAGTCGACCGGAGCGCGTCACCTGCTCGCGCAACCTCCGATCGGTTCCCACCCGGACCGCCCGTGCGAGGCGAAGGGGAGTCCACTCCTCGCAGGTCGGTCGGCATGCCCGACCGGTGAGATCGATGCATCGGAGTGAGACACCAGGCGCAACAAGCGCCGTGTGGATCGGGGGTGGCCGCCATGCGGGGCACGAGCGCCAGGAGGTTCCACGATGACCAGCAACGCCGATTTCAAGCGCCGGGTTCGCGAGCGGATGGACCGCACCGGCGAGCGCTACATGGCGGCTCGAGCCCACCTGCTCCGCAGTCGAGGTGACGGTGGGTCACCGCCCTCACCACCGCTGGTCGGCGGACGCCAAGCCGACCTCGCCGCGGTGGCGAATGCCCTCGCTCGGGCCGGGATTCGCGGGTCGAACGGCGGTCCGATCGACGAGCTCGACGTGTTCGGCCTCGGTGGCGGAGTCGGCTTCATGGTCGCCGTCTTCGTGTACGACGGCTTCGGTCCGACGATGACGGTGACCACTCGGACGGTGTCCATGCCCGATCCCTTCATCGACGCCGCGCTCCACCGGGCCGGTGCGGTCGTCGAAGAGCGGACGACCGGGAGCGCCAAGGTGGCTCGGACACAGCTCGACGAGGCCCTCGACGCTGGCCATCAGGTCCTGCTGAGCGTCGACACAGCAGCGCTTCCCCACCACGGTGGCGACTCGGCGGCCATGGCGGGCGGTGCGCCTCGGGTGGTCGGGGTGCTCGGTCGCGAGGGTGACGAGTATCTGGTCGACGACCGGTCGATCACCGCGCATCGGGTCGATGCCTCGACCCTCGCCGACGCGCGGGCCGTGGTGAAGAAGGCCCGGCACCGGATGATCGTGGTGCGCGGCCCGGTCGACGGCCACGACCCTGTCACCGCCACCGGTCGGGCGCTGGCCCGTACGATCGAGGGCTACGACGAGGCCCCGGCGAAGAGCTTCGCCAACAATGTCGGTACCAACGGGTTCCGGACGTGGGCCACACGGCTCACGAGCGCAGGCAAGCGAGGCTGGGGGGCCACGTTCGCCGAGCCCGCCCATCTGCACTACGGCCTCCGTCGACTGGTGGAGTGCATCGACCACGACTACAGCGCTGGATCGGCCAACCGGCCGCTCTATGCGGAATGGCTCCGACGAGCCGGCGATGCGCTGGCCGATCCTGAGCTGGCCGACCTGGGTGACTCATTCGAGTCGTCGGCAGGCCATTGGCGCGCCATCGCCGATCTGGCCACCACGGCCGACCCGTCGGTGACCGAGGCGGTCGACCTGCTCGAGCGATCGCAGCGACTCCTCGACGATGGTGGCGACGGGGCGGCGGCCGAGGCGCGGGAACTCCGGGGACAGCTGGCCACCGTTCAGGCGACCGCCACCCTTGGCGGAGGGGATGACCGGGCTACCGAGCTGTTCGCGGCCATCGCCGAGCACGTCATCGCCATCGCCGATGCCGAGCGGGCCGCCCTCGACGACCTGGCGGCCACCTTGGGCGACCGGTACGCCACGCCCATCGGTTGAACCGACGGCCCGGACGGACCCGGTAGCAGGTGGCCCACCGGGTCGGTCCGGTGGCGCGACGACGTCCGTCATGGAACGCCCCAGCCTGCTCGCCACAACGCAGGTTGGCCACCACGGGCGGATCTGACACGATTGGCGGTGGGGGACAGAAGAAGGAGTAGATGTGATGTCTGGGCCGTTGGACGGTGTGCGGGTGATCGAGTGCAACCGGGTTCCTCCCGGCTCGCTGTGCACGGTCCACCTCGCCGACATGGGTGCCGACGTGATCCGGATCGTGGAGCCGTCGAGCCGACCGGACCAGCCCACCGACGGAGCCGACGAGGGCGGCGAGGCAGCGCTCGCCAGACGACGCCGTCGTGGTGGCCAATGGGTCGATCGCAACAAGCGCAGCCTCAGCCTCGACCTCAAGAGTCCGGACGGCCAGCAGATCCTCCAACGGCTGGCCGCCGACGCCGACGTGTTCGTGGAGGGATTCCGACCTGGGGTCACCGCCCGGCTCGGCGCCGACTACGAGACCCTCTCGGCCCGCAACCCCCGCCTCGTCTACTGCTCGCTGTCGGGCTTCGGCCAGGACGGTCCGTACCGCAGCTACCCGGCCCACGACATCAACTACCTGTCGCTGGCCGGTGTGCTGAACCAACTCGGGCAACCAGACGAGGAGCCCACCATCCCGCTCAATCTCGTGGCCGACTACGCCGGCGCCTCGATGCACGGAGCGCTGGGCATCATGTTCGCCCTGTTCGCCAGGGAGCGGACCGGCCGGGGGCAACTCGTCGACATCGCCTACCTCGACTCGACGATCTCGTTGCTGTGCGCGGTTCCCTCGATGATGGCCTTCCTCGGCGGTGGTCCCGAACCCCGTCGCGGTGTCGGGACCTTCGACGGGAGCCGTCCCTACTACACGACCTACACGTGCGCCGACGGCAAGTTGCTGTCCATCGGATCCACCGAACCCCACCTCTGGCACAACTTCTGCGACGCCATCGACCGCCCCGACCTCAAGGCCGCCGAACTGCAGCCCGGTGAGGCGATCCGAGGCCCACGGCCGGAGCAGGTCGACGCGAAGGAGGAGGTGGCGGCACTTCTCGCGACCCGCGATCGCGACGAGTGGTTCGAGCTCTTGACCGCAGCCGACGTGTGCGTCGGCAAGGTCTATGAACCCCATGAGGTCTTCGAGGACCCGCAGGTCCAGCACCGCGACATGGCGCTCGACCTCGACGTCGGCGGCGCGTCGGTGGTCAACCCCGGCGTCGCCATCAAGCTCTCCGACACGCCAGGCGAGGTTCGGTTCCCGACACCACTGGCTGGCAGCCACACCGAGGAGATCCTCACCGAGTTGGGGTACGGGACCGACGACATCGACTCGCTGCGCGCCACCGGCGCGATCTGACCGGTTCGGCTACGGACGCGATCGACCGCAGCGAGAACCGTAGATGCCGAGCGTCCACGACCGAGGATCCCAGAGCCGAGCCACGGACGACCCGATGCTCGACGACACGGCTGCCTGGGCCGCGCTGGCCGAGTTGTACCACCGGTACCTGACCGGCCTGCTACTCGGCATGGTCACCCGGCTCGGGACCGAACCGGCGGCCGAGGTGGTGTTCCGGACGTTTCGCAACCAGCACCTCGAGGCGTTCCTCCCGGGCCTGGAGAAGCTCGGTCTCACCGATGAACCCGATGCCGTCGCCTGCGCCAAGTACCACGTGCTCTCCAACGCACTCGGCGGCGTCCGGGTGGAGTGGATCCCCGAGTCCGACACCAGGTCGTGGGTCCGCTATCTCCCGCCCCGCTGGATCTTCGACGGAACAGCGATCTGCGGGATCCCCACCGAGTTGAGCCGGGCGATGCTCCGCGGTTGGCACGGCCACAACGGCGTCTCGCTCGGCAACGATCGGTTGGGGTTCGTCGCAACCTCCCAGACCACCGACGGCCAGGCCGGGCTGGTCGGCTACTACGTCGAGGAGTCGGTGCCACTCGAGCCCGAGGACCGAGTCCGGTTCCGACCCGGCGAACACCCACGAGGGCCAGCGGCCGCGCTGCCGACGCCGAGCTGGGATCCCGTCCGCCTCGCCAAGGTCGAGCGCAACTACGCCATGAACTACATCCGCACGATCCTGCCGGCGATGACCGCCGTCGTCGGACCTGCCGACACGCGGGCGGTGGCCACGGTGGTCGGCCACCAGATCGGCCTCCAGTACCACCAGGCGACCATGGCGATGCTCAGCGGCGATCAGCCCTCCGACGAACAGCCCTCCAACCAGCAGTCCTTCGATGGGCAGGCCTTCGAGCAGCGCCTGGCTCGGTTGTTGGGTGGGCACGGCCCCCGCTGCTACGTCGACCGAAGCGGGACCGACCCCCAGCTCCGCCTCGCCGAATGGCGCCTCTTCGACCCGGCGGCCACCCACCCTGCGGTGTTCGACGGCTGGAACAGCCTGTGGGAAGGGCTCGCAGCCATGGAGGACAGGCACCTCGTGGTCCTCGACCGCCTCGACCTGGGCGCCGCCCACTTCACCTGGGAGCTCCGGAACGGCTCTGCACTCGGTTGACGGTACGGGCCTGGAACCTACAAGGCTTCGCTCGTGGTGGACGGCGATCGCTCGGCGGCCCGCTCCGCCCGCTGACGTGCCATCTCCGCGAAGGGTGCCAACGGCGGGGTCCAGGTGCGCTCGGGCCCACCGAGCTCGACCACCAGGTCGATCGGGTCGGCGCCGTGGCCGGTCCATCGGAGACGGTCGGAGAGCTCCAGCGTCGCCCAACATCCGCTCGCATCGCCCTGGGTGGTGTAGCTCTCGGTGAGGCTCTGGATGGACACGAACGGGATGCCGTCGATGCGTGACAGGTTGTTCCAGTGGACGTGGCCCGCCACGCACGCTGCGACCGTTCCGGATCGGGTGATGATCCGCTGTGCGTCGCCGACGTTCCCATAGGTGGCGAACTCGGGGTTCTCCTGGAAGTAGTAGTTGCCTGTCATCGACGCGTTGTCGAGCGGGACGTGGCTGAAGACCACCGCGGGCCACGACGAGGCGGCGAGCTCCGCTTCGAGCCAGTCGAGGTCGGCGGGCAACAGCTCGGGCCGGTGATCCTGTTCCATCACCACGTCGGCCTGCCAGAACACCAGCCGCCATTCGTGGAGCTCGATGCTCGTCGAGTGGAACGGCTGATCGAACGCCTGCTCGTTGTCGGCCCGATCGAGGTTCACCACATCATGGTTGCCGATGACGTGGTGGTGCGGTGTCGCCATCGAGGCGAACACCTCGGCCACCTGCTCCATCGCGTCGCGGTCGCGAGCCTCGTCGGTGTCGGTGATCCGATCGCCGAGCTCGACGACGAGATCGACCTCACCTCCGTCAGCCGCGTCACGAAACTCCTCGAGGAGCCGAACCGCTTCCGGGCCCCGCTTCGTGAGGGACGGGCGACCGTTGTGGATGTCGGTGACGACGGCGATCTTCAGCGGGGATGGCAACGTCCCACTCGTTTCCTCGAGCTACCGGTGACGGAATGCGACCCTATCTGCAGGCGCCGAGGCGGGGGAAGCCGGACGGTCGCCGGCCAGCCACGAGCACTACCATCGGGGGCGCTCCCGGTTCGGTGCCGTCCCACTGTCCTGCCATCGGAGGTCGACCATGTCCGCTCCCGTGCACATCTGCAACGGCTCGCTCATCGACGGGACCGGCGCGAGCGCCGTCCCCCACGTCGACGTGGTCGTGAACGGCGACGAGATCACAGCCGTCGGGGCCGCCGGCACGGTGGACGACTGCGTGCCCGACGGTGCCCACGTGATCGATGCCGCGGGGGCGACGATCATGCCGGGGCTGATCGATGCCCACTGCCACCTCACCTTCGACGACGTCCAGTCGAACGACGAGCTGTTCTTCCACCGCCCGCCGGCAACTGCGGCAATGGTGACGCTGTTCAACCTGCCGAAGCTCCTGCGGGCCGGTGTCACTGCCGTTCTCGACCCCGACACGGTGATGGGCGTCGGGCCCGAGATCCGCAACGTGGTCGAGTCGGGGGCTTTCCCCGGCCCCCGGATCAAGACCGGCGTGCAGGCGCTGCTCACCTCCGTCGGCGGCACCGCTGGTCGCCTCATCCCCGACGAGGGCGAGGTGGGCTATGCCGCCGTCGTCAACACGATCGACGAGATGGTCACCGAGACCCGCCGCCACATCAAGCAGGGCGCCGACTGGATCAAGATCCACGCCACCGGGTCGATCCCGACCCGCCAGGGCGAGGTGCAGGTGTGGACCAGGGACGAGATGAAGGCGGTGTGCGACACCGCCCACGCGCTCGGGGTGCCGGTGACCGCCCACTGCCGCAACTCGACGTCGGTTCTCGACGCGGCGCTGGCCGGCGTCGATCTCGTGCTCCACGCCTCGTTCATCGACGATGACGGGCTGCAGGCCGTCATCGACAACGGGTCGGCGATCTGCCCCACGTTCACCTTCCTGGCCAACCTGGCCGACCACGGTCAGACGGTCGGCGCTGGTGCCGGCATGCAGGACATCTTCCGGGGCGAGATCAAGGCCACCGCAGCCATGATGCGCAAGGCGTTCGACGCCGGGGTGCCGATCCTCTGCGGGTCCGAGAGCGGCTTCGCCCTCACCCCCTACGGGCACTGGCACGCCCGTGAGCTCGAGGTGTTCGTGGAGGAGCTCGGGATCAGCCCGCTGGAGGCCATCCGCTGTGCAACGGCCGACAACGCCATTGCGCTGCGGATGAAGGGAGAGATCGGTGTAGTGGCCGAGGGGTACCGGGCCGATGTGCTCGTCATCGACGGCGATCCATCCACCGACATCACGATTCTCCAGGACCGCAACCGCCTGCGGGCAGTGCTCAGCCGGGGGGTACCCGTCGATCTCTCCGGGCCCTGGCCCGAACGACGCCCCATCGCCGGGGAGAAGGTGGCGAACTGGGCGACCGAGATACTCACCCGAGACAAGATGACCGACGAGAGGTAGACGGTTCGCTGCGGCCACGTCGACGTGGCCGCAGCGCTCCCACGACGCCGACCCGGTCGCCCGCTACTCTCCGGCCATGCGCCTCGACACGGTCGTGACCAACGCGAAGGTGATCACCGTCGACCACCGCCGACCCCGGGCCGGTGCGGTCGGGATCGTCGGCGAGCGGATCGTGTGGGTCGGCGATGACGACGAGGCGGCGGCGTTCGACGCCCGCCTCGTGGTCGACGCCGGTGGGCGAACGATCGTTCCGGGCTTCAACGACGCCCATCAGCACCTGTGCCACTACGGGGACGGCCTGCGTCGGGTGAACCTGTCGTCACCCCCTGTCACGTGCATTCAGGACATCCTCGACGCCATCGCCAGCCGGGCCGCGACCGTTCCGACGACGGAGTGGGTCGTGGGCGCCGGCTATGACCAGAACAAACTCGCCGAGAAGCGTCACCCCACCGCCGCCGAACTGGATCGTGCCGCCCCCGATCACGTGGTCATGCTGCAGCACAACTCTGGGCACATGCTCACCGCCAACACCCGGCTGCTGGCCCTCGCCCGCGTCGGCGACGAGCCGGTCCCCTCCGGGGGTGAGGTCGTCATCGGCGATGACGGCCGCCCTTCCGGCCTCCTCCTCGAGCAGGCCCAGGACCTGGTCACCCGCCTCTACAAGCCGCACAGCGTGGCCGAGGTCGTCGAGTCGATTCGGTTGGCCTCGGCCGCCTACCTTGCCGAGGGCGTCACGTCGTGCACCGAGGCCGGGGTCGGCCTCGGCCTAGTCGGCCACACCCCGATCGAGCTGTCGGCCTACCAGCGAGCTCGGGAGGAGGGCGCACTCAGGATCCGGGTCACCGCGATGGTCGCCCAGGAATCCCTCCACGCCGTCGACCGTCACGACGACGACCACGCCGCCCGCACCCTCGACCTCGGCCTCCGGACCGGCTTCGGCGATGACTGGGTTCGCATCGGGGCCACCAAGGTGTTCGCCGACGGCTCCCTGATCGGGAGGACCTGCGCCATGTTCGAGCCGTTCGCCAACGATGACGACCCCGACAACCGCGGCTTCTTCCAGCTCCAGCCCGAGGAGCTGCGGCCGATCATCGTCGACGCCCACCGCTCCGGTTGGCAGGTCGGGGTCCATGCCATCGGCGACCGGGCGGTGTCGGCGGTCCTCGACTGCTACGAGGAGGCGCTGCGCCTCCATCCCCGGGTCGATCATCGCCATCGGATCGAGCACGCCGGGGTGGTGGTGCCCGACGACGTGGAGCGAATGGCCCGCCTCGGTGTGATCCCGGTGCCGCAGGCGAGGTTCATCAGCGAGCTCGGCGACGGGATGACCGCGGCCCTCGGGTCGGACCGGGTGGCCAACTGCTATCGCCAGAGGTCATTCCTCGACGCCGGCCTGCCCCTTCCCGGCAGCTCCGACCGGCCGGTGGTGAACGGATCGCCGTTGCTCGGTCTGCACGACCTGGTCAACCAGCGCACAGAGAGCGGTGCGCCATTCAATCCCCACGAGGCCCTCACCCCCGACGAGGCACTCGCCGCCTACACCCTCGGGTCGGCCCACGCCGCCTTCGACGAGCAGCGAAAGGGCTCGGTGACGCCGGGCAAGCTGGCCGACCTGGTGGTGCTCGACGCCGACCCGACCGCCATCGACCACGACGGGATCGCCGAGGTCGGTGTGGTGGCAACCATGATCGGTGGCACGTTCGCCCACGACCCGGCGGGCCTGGCCGGGTGACCACGGAACGGATCCCTCGCCAGGAGAAGCCATGACCATCATCCGCTATCTGCAGGGCGACGCAACCGCACCGGTCGGTTCCGGCCCGAGGATCATCGCCCATGTCTGCAACGACATCGGCGGCTGGGGCCGAGGGTTCGTGCTGGCGCTCTCCGAGCGATGGCACCAGCCCGAAGCGGCCTATCTCGACTGGTACCGGAATCGGGACAGCAACGACTTCGAGCTCGGCGCGGTCCAGGTCGTGGCGGTCGACGACGACCTCTTCGTCGCCAACATCGTTGGCCAGCGCGGCATCGAGCCGACAGCCGATGGCCCACCGGTTCGGTATTGGGCCATCGAGGCCGGGTTGTCACGCCTGGTCGACGAGGCGACCGCCCTCGGTGCGTCGGTCCACATGCCCCGCATCGGCTGCGGGCTCGCCGGCGGCGAGTGGGAGACGGTCGAGGCGATCATCGGCCGAACGCTGGTGGCGAGCGGCGTCGAGACCACCGTCTACGATCTCTGACCCGGCGACGACACTGATCGGGCTTCCTGCGCCTGACGGCTCGTCCGATCCCGTTCTACGCTCTCGCGATGGCCGAATCGTCGATCGTCGTACGCCGACCCGAGTTCGAATGGCCCGATGAGGTCCCGCTCGACGTCGCGCCGGGTGATCCGGTGCGGACTTGTGACCTGCTGGCACTGTCCTTCACCCTGCCCTACCTCGAGCCGTATCTGATCCGGACCATGCGAGTGGCATCGGGCCTCGTCGATGACGAGGGGCTGAAGGCGGACATGAAAGCTTTCTCCGGACAGGAAGCGCAGCACTACCGGAATCACGCCCGGATCAACGACCTGGTCCGAGCTCAGCTCAGCGAGTCCGGGGCATCAGCGATGCGGGCGCTGGAGGACGGCATCGAGGCCGACTACCGGCGCTTCACCGATACCAAGTCGATCGAGTTCAACCTCGCCTATGCCGAGGGCTTCGAAGCGATGACGTTCGCCCTCGCCCGGTCGAGCTTCAGCGACCCCTCCTCGCTCGATGTCGACCCCGGCTGGGGCACCTTGTTCGGCTGGCACCTGGCCGAGGAGGTCGAGCACCGGACGGTCACGTTCGATGCCTACGAACACGTCGCCGGCAGCTACCTCTACCGCACGATCGTCGGCACCCGGGCCCAGGCGCACTTCCTCGGCTTCCTGCTCCGAATGGCCACCGTACTGCGACGCGAGGTCGACGACCCCGGTATCTCGGCGGCCAGGGTCCGCTGGGACTCGGCCAAGCGCAATTGGCGATCGGGGGCGATCCCGGGCACGCTCCGGGCGCTCTCACCTCGCTACAACCCCCGCAAGGTCGAGCTGTCCGAGGAGGTCCGAGCCACGGCCGCCCTCGTAGGCGTCGAGCTGTGAACGAGGTGAGCCGGGACGCCGATCTGTCGGCGGTTTGATCGAAGCCCCAACGGGGAAGGCCGCTGTCGTCGCTTTTCGCGTTCCCCGGACGACCTGAAAGAGGATCACATGACCCTGGCCGACGCCCTCACGGATCACCCCGCTCGCTCCACGTTCGATCAGCCCCAGTTGCTCGAGGCAATGCGGGCCTGTCAGGAGTGCGCCCTAGCCTGCACCCTCTGCGCCGACAGCGATCTGGCCCGAGACGCGGTGGAGATGCACGGCTGCATCCGCACCTGCGTCGACGCCGCCACCATCGCCACCGCTACCGCTGCTGTCCTGGCTCGCCCGACGCCGACCGGCCGGGCCTGGGAGGACCAGGTGCGCGCCTGCGTGACTGCGTGTCGGGAGTGCGCCGAGGAGTGCGAACAGCACGATCACGCGTGCTGTCGGACCTGCGCCGAGGCGTGCCGGTCCTGTGAGCAGGCCCTCGAGAGGCTCTTGGCCGTGGCCGACTGAGCGGGTTCGATCAGCTCGACAGCTTCATGCACCCGTTCGGCCGGCTGAGGTTTAGGGTCCGCCCGGGCTGGATAGGTAGTGGCCATGGCAACCGGCACCTCCTCATCCTCGGTCGACCTCGAATCGATGGCGGTCGAACTCGCGCTCGAAGCACGAGAGCGGGCGTATGCCCCGTATTCGGACTTTGCAATGGGCGCAGCCGTCGTCGACGACCATGGCCACTCGGTCACCGGCACCCTCGTGGAGAACGTGTCACTCGGGCTGGCCATGTGCGCCGAGCGGGTCGCCATGTTCGCTGCGGTGGATCGCCGAGTACGGCCGCGAGTCCTGGCGTTGGCGTCAGGTCGAACCGACGACGAGCTGACCTTCCCCTGTGGCGCTTGCCTCCAGGTCGCCCTCGAGGTGGCCGGATCGGATCTGGTGGTCGTGGCCGTCGACCCCGACGGGGTGACCGATCGGGCCACTCTCGCCGATCTACTCCCTCGCGCCCCGCAGCGCCATCGATTCACGGCCGACGGGTGCGCGTGACGCCGGCCGCAGCCCAGGAGCCCGCCGATCACCCGATTGGCGGGCTGACCGTCTGATCGGCTGCGTTGGTGACCTCCCGCCACCGGTCGGCAACGTTGCCGTGAGCGGGCAGGCCACCCTGGGCTCGCAGTAGCCGGGCAACGTGGATCAGGTTCCAGGTCATGATGGTCGTGTTCTTGTTGGTGAACTCGCTGTCGTAACCAACCGGTGGGCCGTCGGTCCGGGCGTCGCCGTAGCTCGGCCCCGGTCCGATCTCCCCGAGCCACCCGCAATCGGGCTGTGGCGGAATCGTGTAGCCGATGTGGGCCAAGGCGTAGAGCACGTCGCGGGCCACCGCCTTCACGCCATCCTCGTTGCCGGTCACGATGCAGCCAGCCGTCTTGCCGTAGTAGCGATACTGGCCCCGGTCGTTGGTCTCGGCGCTACCGGCGTACATCCGCTCGATGACGAGCGTGGCGACGCTCGACTTGGCACCGAGCCAGATCGGCGAGCCGAGTACCAGGATGTCGGCGGCGTCGATCCGCTCCTGGATCGCTGGGAAATCGTCTCGACCCCGGCCATGCTGCGTCATGTCCATGGCCATGCCGAACGGGATCTCGTGGTCGAGGGCGTGGAGCACCGACACGTCGAGGCCCTCGGCTCGCATGATCCCGGCCGAGCGCTCGATGAGCCGCTGGGTGTGGGAGTCGGCCGGATCGTCGCTCAACGAGCAGTTGATGAACAGTGCGGATGGTTGATCGTCGGTGACCTCGTTCATGCCACCAGGGCCTTCTGGTCCTGGTCAGCCTGCTCGGCCACGTCGACCAGTCGGCGCAGCAATCTGGGGAAGATGACACCATGGAACGGTACGAGGGCGACCCAGTAGAGGCGACCCCACAATCCGGCCGGGACATAGCGAGCTCGTTGGACCACCTGGTTCGAGTCGCCGCCGTCGACCGGGCCGACCGACCACTCCAACCAGGCCTCGCCGGGCAGCTTCATCTCGGCCCTGAGGCGGAACAGGTCGTGCTCCAAGGCGTCGACCCGCCAGAAGTCGAGGGCCTCGCCAACCGTTATCTCGTCCGGGTGTCGCCGCCCTCGCCGCAGGCCGACACCGCCGACCAGCTTGTCGGCCAGCCCCCGTAGCTCCCACAGCGGTCCGAAGCCGTACCAGCCCCGCCCACCACCGACGCCGGTGACCGCGGCCATCACCGCTTCGGCGGAGGCCGACGTGGTCACTTCGCGGCGGTCCTCGTAGACCGTGCCGCCGGCCCAATCGGGATCCCAGGGGCGGGGCTGTGCCGATCGCGTGCGATAGGTCAGCCCCGACCACCGGGCGGGGATGTCGAGATCCTGGACGGCAGCGATCGAGAGCTCGATCGCCAGCCGGGCCGCCAGCGGCCGGTGATCGCTCAGCTCGACGGCCGAATCGTCGGTGACGACCACATCGTGGCGGAGGCTGGCTACCAGGTTGGCGGCCAGGTTGCGGGGCAGCGGGGTCACCAGGTTCACCCAGTGCGAGGACAGCCCCGGGGTCACGACCGGGACGGGGAGGATCCGGCGGGCGGGTAGGCCGGCCACCTCGGCGTAGAGGTCGATCAGCTCCCGGTAGGTGAGCCGATCGGGACCACCGATCTGCACCACCCGATGCCCGCCGCTGGCCGGCGCGGCGACGGCTGCGCTCAGATAGCGCAGCACGTCGGCGATGGCGATCGGCTGGACCGTCGTTCGCGACACCCACGCCGGCGTGATCATCACCGGCAGCACCTCGACGAGGCTCCGGAGCATCTCGAACGAAGCCGACCCGGCCCCGAGGATGATGGCGGCCCGCAGCTCGATGACCTCGACCGAACCGCCGGCCAGCTCCCGGCCGACGACATGGCGGGACCGGAGGTGGGCGGACAGCTCGTCGTCGTCCGAGCCGAGCCCGCTGAGGTAGACGATGCGACGCACCCCTGCGCGCTCTGCGGCTCGGCGGGCGTTCGCCGCGCACCGCCGTTCGAGGTCCTCGAACTCGGCACCAGCGTCGAGGGAGTGAACCAGGTAGAGCACGACCTCGATGCCGTCGAACACCGGGTCGAGCGACTCGGGTTCGAGGAGGTCGCCATGCATCACCTCCACGTCGTCGGCCCAGGGTATGGCTTGCAGCGATTCGGGCGAACGGGTCATGCAGCGGACCTCGGCCGCCGGCCGCAGCAGCTCGGGGACCAGTCGTCCGCCGACGTATCCGGACGCTCCGAGCACGAGTACCTTCCGGCCGGGCTCGGGCAGGGGACTGGAGCGGCTCGCTGGGTTCATGGGTGGCGTCATTCCCCATCCGGGCGGAGGCCAACCCTCCGACCGTCGGCGCTACCACGCCGGGGGACGACGACCACGGGGCAGCGGGCGTGGTGGACCACGTAGGTGCTAACCGAGCCCAGCAGGAGACCGACGAAGCCGCCGTGGCCACGGCTCCCGACGACGAGCAGATCAGCATCCTCGGACGCATCGATCAGAACCCGACCGCTGTGGCCCCGATGGACAGCGGTCGTGACCCTCGGACCGATGTCGGAACCACCGACGACCTCGTCGACGATCGCGTCGATCCGCGTCTTGGCTTCGATCGTCATCTCTGCCGGGTCGTAGAACGGATACTCGCCCTCGCCCACCGGTGGCACGCTCCAGGCCAGGGTTGCGACGATCGTGTCTCCCTCGTCTGCGTGATCGACTGCCCATCGCAATGCCTGGCTCGCCTGGGGCGACCCGTCGATACCTACGACGATCTTCTGCATGGACGCCAGCGTGAAGCCGTCATTCTCGGCGCACTAGGGGCCAAGGTCACTGGACGACGCCGCCCGACCGTGTGACCGTGCAGGCATGCGCGACACAGGAGTGGACACCGTCTTCTTGCCCGTCGACGGAACGAGTGACGACAAGCGCCTCCTCCTCCCGGCGACGGTGCTCGCCAGTTGGTTCGGCGCCCATCTCGAGATCGTCGCGATGGATCGAGGTCACGCTGCGGCGTGGGCGGCCGTGGCCGACGGACTCGGGATTCCGGTGGACCCGGTCGCGGTGCTCGACGGGACCGACACTGCGACATGGCTCGGAGCGGACGACACTCGCCGTTCCCGGTCGATCTGTGTCGTCGCCAACGATTCGCCTGGTGTCGCCCTCGCCCGATCGGCCCCGCAACCGACGTTCGTCACGACGGAGAGCCTCCGAAAGCGCATGTCGACGGGACCGCTCGTCGTCCCGCTCACCGGGGCCGAGTCGGACGCCGACGCGCTCGCCGTGGCCGCATCGTGGGCGCGGGCGCTGGAGGTGAGGCTGCGCCTCCTCGTGGATCTGGATCAGACGCCAGCTCCCCCCGACACGACGGTCGCCGTGCGACGGCTCGACGAGCTGGCCATCGAGCACGACCTCGATCGAGTACACGGCGGGGGCGACCGGCCCGAGTTCGCGGTGGCCGGGTCGCGGCTGGCGACGGCCCTCGTCGTCGCCGCCGACCGATTCGACGATGTGACGGTCGACCGCGCCCGTGACGAAGGGGTTTCCGTGCTGGTCGCGCCGCCCCTGGCTCCTGAGGCCGCGGGGGGCCCCGGCGCGGACCGATCAGTCGACATCAAGACCGCAGCGAGCGACGTTGCCGTCCTCTCCGGAGAGGAATCCCTCGAGCGGCTCGAGGCGAACACCATCGGACGGCTCGGCTACGTCGACGACGGGTGGCCGACGGTCGTCCCCGTCAACTACGCAACAGCGGGCGGTGACATCTTCATCCGTAGCCTTCCTGGGACCAAGCTGGCTGTGGCCCAGCGCAACGAGATCGTCTGCCTCGAGGTCGATCACGTCGATCCCGACACGAGGTCCGGGTGGAGTGTCCTGGCCCACGGAACGCTCGACGTCGTCGCCGACCCGCAGGCACTCCGGGCCGCGTGGGACAGCGATCCACAACCGTTCGTCACCGCGGACCGGTGGGAATGGCTCCGGCTGATTCCACTGTCGCTGACCGGACGACGCGTGCCGGCCGACCGGGTCGCCTGACCCGCGAGCTCGATCAGCACCCGCGTCGTGAGCCGCGAACAGGACCAACGCCTCCCGACGCCCATCGGCACCGACCGGCCGCCTCTCGTTCTGGTCCCCGGTCTCGACGGGACCGCGCTCCTGTTCTACCGGCAGGTTCCGCTCCTGGCCGAGGCGTTCGACGTGATCGCCTCGCCGCTCCCAGACGACCGGTGGATGACGATGGCCGACCTCGTCGAGGACCTCCGCCAGTTGATCAGCGACGCTTCCGACCAAGGCGCGATCCTGGTGGGGGAGTCGTTCGGAGGCGTGCTCGCGATGTGCACCGCACTGGAGCACCCATCGATCGTGCAGGGGCTGGTGGTGATCAACTCGTTCCCGTGGTTGGCGCGGCGTATCCAGATCACGACAGCTCCATGGCTGCTGCGAATGGTTCCGTGGGCGGCCATGCCGCTCGTGCGGTCGTTCACCGAGTCCCGGCTCCACAGCAGCCATACGAGCGACGAGGATCTGGCGGAGTTCCACGCACGATCCCGCCACATCGGGCGCGAGGGCTACCTTCGTCGTCTCGAGCTCGTTCGCGACCACGATATCCGGGACCGGCTCCATGAGATCGAAGCGCCGACCCTCTTCCTCGCGGCCGACGAGGACCGGCTCGTGCCATCGGAGCGATGGGCCCGGTACATGGCGGCTCGAGTTCCCGCCGCCGAACTGCGGGTGCTCGGCGGGTACGGTCACATCTGTCTGATCACCCACGACCTCGATCTGCGCGACCATGTCGAGCCGTGGTGGGAGCGGGTCACGGCCGCTCGGAGGTGACCGTGCTCGTCCGGCACTAGTCGCTCCGGTCGTGCACCACGAGAACCGAGCACGGGGCGTGGTGCATCACGGCGGTGGACACACTTCCGTGGAGGAGACGTCGCGCTCGACCTTCCCCTCTCGAACCGACGACCACCAAGTCGGCGTCGAACCGATCGACCGCATCGAGCAGCGCATCGGCGGGATGGTCGCCGATCTCGTGGAACTCGGCATCCACGCCAGCGACCCTGGCCAAACCCCTCGCACTGTCCAGCACCGCATCGGCGACGAGATGCCGATGAATCATGTCTCGGTACTCCGATGGCAGCTCGGCGGCGATGGCTCGAACCTCGGCCTCTGGCAGCGGCTGACTGGCGTTGACGATGTGAAGCCGTGCGCCGGGTGTCGACCGGACGAGGTCGATCGCCAACCGAACCGCCGCGTCCGCATTGTCGGATCCGTCCGTGCCGACGACGACCGTGCCGAACACCGGGCCTGGCGCCGCGCCGGCTTCGTCCGGCTCGCCATCGGGGGCCACCGCTCGCAGGACATCGAAGCTGCTGACCACGCCGACCGGCTGCCTGTTTCGGGTGACAAGCAGGTGATGGATCTTGTTGGCCCGCATCTCGGCGGACGCGGCCCGCACCGGCGTGCCCACCTCGACGGCGTGGACGTCGGTGCTCATGATCGCGTCGATGGGTTCGCCGTCGGGCCAGGTCTCGACGAGGTCGGACGAGGTCACGAAACCCGCGACCAGGCCTTCGTCGTCAATGACGGGCAAGCCGTGCGTACGCAGCCCGAGCATCAGCTCGCGGGCCCTGGCGACGGTGTCGTCCGGGGCGAGGGTGGCGATCGGTCGGGTCATGATGTCATCGACGATCCCGAGCGTCGTGGTGGTGTCGTTCGTGGAGGTCATTCCACCACCGCAACACGGAGCCCCGTCGAGCGACAGGGTCGAAAGTCAGCGTTCCTGGCGCTGCCGGCGGGGACCTTGGGCCCTTGTGGACAGTCCGAACCGAGACGATGCTCTCTGCATGAGCGATGAGCGAGACGACCGGTTGGAAGAACTCTCCGTCGAGGAATGCTGGCGCCACCTGGCGCTCAAGTCCGTTGGGCGCTTGGCGGTCTCGATCGCCAACCGGCCAGATGTGTTCCCCGTGAACTACCGGCTCGACAACGAGACCATCGTCGTTCGGACCGCCCCGGGTCTGAAGCTGGCGGCGGCCACGCTCGGGGACGCAGTGGCGTTCGAGGTCGATTCGCTCGACGAGCTCATGCAGACCGGGTGGAGCATCGTCGTCCAGGGCACGGCGCGCGAGATCGACGGGACAGAGGAACTGCTCGAAGCAGATCATCTGCACGTTCAGCCCTGGGCCGGTGGCCCCAAGCGGCGCTATCTCCGAATCGTCCCCGATCGCATCACCGGTCGCAGGATCCCGAGCATCACACCGAATCCCCGTCCCCTCGCCCCCGGAGCGGAGTCGTAGGCGCAAGTGGCTCGCAAGACCGCCCGATACGACAGGACCACGGACCCTGGCACGTGGGACGACTTCGAGCCCACGATTCAAACATGTTCAACGAGGTTCTCGTACCACTCGATGGATCAGCCCGCTCGGCCATCGCCCTCGATCCAGCACGGACGATCGCCGGCCATCTCGGTTCCGAGTTGCGTGTTGCGAGCTTCCATCGGGGCGAGCGGCCGCCAGAACTGGTGGCCGATGTCGTCGCTCAGATGCGGTCGCTCGGCACCAAACGGACCCGGCTGATCATCGAGCCGGTCGTGTCGACGGTGGCGGAACGCATCGCCGCATCGGTCGAGGATGCCAGGAACCCTCTGATCTGCATGGCGTCACATGGGCGAGGTCGAAGCGCAGCGGTTGTGGGTAGCGTCGCGGCCGAGGTACTGGGACGCGTGCGACGGCCGATCCTGTTGGTTGGCCGGAGCTACCGACCGACGAGCTTCCGGTCGGGGGCGCCGCTCGTCGTTGCCATCTCCGGCGACGAGTCCGATCGCGAGGTGGTAGCGCCGGCTGGAGCGTTCGCCGGAGCGCTGGATTGTCCCATCGAGATCGTGACGGTCACCAGGGGTAGCGACGAAGCCGACCGAGCCGACACCGTGCTCATCGACAGCCGCCCGGCGGCTGCCCTCGTCCGCCACCTGGAGGCGGTCGATGCCTCGGCGGTGGCCATGGCGACGTACAACCGGCAGGGGTGGAACCGGCTCGTCCACGGCAGCACGACCGCAGCAGTGCTGCGGGCAGCGCCATGTCCAGTGCTGGCGATCGACTCGTCGAGCGCCCATGAATGGACCTTGGCCCCTGCCACCGACGCCCGGTCGCGATCATCGTGATCGCATGAGCGAAGCGACACAGCCTGCAGCCCGACCCGCGACACCTGACGGCGCTTCAACGCCGTACGGAATCGTCGTCGGCGTCGACGCATCGCCCGGTTCGGGGCACGCCTTGGCTTGGGCCGCCAGGCGCACCGACCGTTTCGGCCCGGTCCGACCGATCGTGGCCTGGCAGTATCCGGCCGGCATCTGGTCGGAGCCGGCATTCGACGGGTCATCGTCCGTCCTCGATGTCGACTTCGCCGAGCTGGCCCGCGAGGAAGCCGAGAAGATGCTGGTTGACATCCCGGAGGGCGACCGCCGGGCACTCACGGTGGTCGGTGGGCCTGCAGGACCGGTCATCGTGGACCATGGTGCCACCGCCAACCTGATCGTCGTCGGGACCCGCGGTCGGGGAGCCTTGGCCGACAACCTCTTGGGATCGGTGAGCTGCCACGTGGTGAACCATGCCCCGGTCCCGGTGGCCGTGGTACCGGGCAGCGCCGAGCTGGCGGACCACCACGGTCGCATCGTCGTCGGGGTCGACGGCTCCGACAACGCCACACGGGCGCTCCGCTGGGCCATCGACCACGCGGCGCCCGATTCGGTCGTCGAGGCCGTTCTCGGCTGGACCCATCAGGTGTCGACGTTGCCGGTTCCCTACGCTGTCCCCCTCGACGATGCCGAGAAGCTCGCCAGCGAGACACTCGACCGTGCGGTGGCCGAGGCGACCGAGGGGCTGGTGGAACCGTCGCCCACCATCGAGCGTTCGCTGATCTACGGCGACCCTCGGACGGCGCTGCAATCGGAGCTGCCAGAGGCCGATCTGCTCGTCCTCGGAGCGCGCGGACACCGGGGCGTGGCCCACCTGCTGCTGGGGTCGGTCACCACTGCGCTCATCCACAAGCCACCGATCACGACAGTCGTCGTTCCCGACCCGGAGCGGAGGTGACTGCCACGCTTCGGTTTCACGTCGATCGAGCGAACGTTCCACTGCGCACGGGCGAGCTCCACCGGGCTCTACCCCTGACGACGGGTGACCTTGGTCCCTGCCCATCAGCGCGACGATCGTCGAAGATGACGTGGTGGGCTCTCGATCACGCACGCTACGACTGGCCTCCGTGGCCAGCATCGGGATCGAGATCCGCCACACGACACCGCCGGTCAGCGCAGGCCGGGAGAGGGAGGAAAGACGATGACGTTCGCACGCAGCACCAGCTCAGACCAGCCCTATGAGACCGCCGTCGAGGCGTGCCGCGAGGCACTGCGAGCGGAGGGTTTCGGGATCCTGACCGAGATCGATCTCGCCGCCACCCTCACAGCCAAACTGGGGATCGAGCACGAGCCGTACCTGATTCTCGGAGCCTGCCATCCGTCGAGCGCCAAGGAGCTGATCGACAACCGACCGGAGCTCGGCGTATTGCTGCCCTGCAACGTGACCGTCTCGGTCGAGGACGGCCGGACGGTGATCCGTGCGATGGACCCGGAGGTCGCCTTGACTGCGGCACTCGGCACAGGCCCGGGTGAACGGGCGGGCGACTGCGCCGTCCGGGAGATCGCGGCCGACATCGCCCAGCGACTGGAGCGAGCGGTGGCGCGGGCGACCCAGCGCGAATCGGCGGCGGCCGGCGAAGGAGCGGCGGCTCGCTCGGCTGCACTGCGGACGGCGGCCGACAAGCGAATCGAGCTCCAGCAGGCGGTGTCGCTGGTCGAGCAGGTAGCGGCGTCGCCGTGGGCGCTGCCCGACTGGCGGATGAGCCTCGTGGCCGCGCTCGAGCAGCTCCAGATCGCGCTGGGGGAGCATGCGGACGAGGTCGAGGGCGAGCGCGGGCTGCTGGCCGAGCTCTTGGCCCGGGCACCCCGGCTCGCCAACCGGATCGAATCTGTCGAAGCCGAGCATCCAGTGCTGGCCAGCCAGATCACGACCGCGATCGACGTCGTCACCGGCCACGACGACGTCGAGGAGATTCGCTCGACCGTGCTCGGCACGCTCCTCGCCATCGCCCGGCACCGGCAGGCCGGCGCCGATCTCGTCTACGAGGCCTACGACGTCGACATCGGCGGTCAATAGCTGGGGCTCGCTGCCTCGCGGTCACGGCGAGCTCGGCGCGCCTCGGCCTTCGCCACCCGGCGCGATCGCCATCGTGCGGACAGGTGCCGTCGTCGATGTCAGAATCCTTGACATCGAACGGCCGCAACGCCTCTTCCTCGCCGTCCGTCCTCCTCGTGGGGTCGTCGACCGGCTGGCGCAGCTGCCGCGCCCGGAGACCGAGGGAATCCGTTGGGTCCCGACCGCCAACTGGCACGTCACGCTCCGGTTCCTGGGATCGGCGTTGGCGGACGAGATCGTCGATGCGGTAGACGCTGCAGTGCTTCCCCGACCGACAACGGTCCGGTTGGGGCCTGAGGTCACGCGCCGTTGGCGGGTGCTCCTGCTACCCGCCCAGGGCCTCGACGAGCTGGCTTTCGAGCTCGCCGAGATCACGAGAGATCTCGGCACGAATCGCGACGTGCGACCGTTCGTCGGGCATCTCACTCTGGCTCGAACCCACAATGGGCGAACCCGGTGTGCGCTCATCGGTCACCGCTTCGACGCCGAGTTCCCCGGTCCGGCGATCGAGCTGCTCGCGAGCGAACAGACCGATCACGGACACCGCTACACCGCGATCCACCGCTGGCCGCCGACCGGACAAGGCCAGACAGAGCAGCCATGAGGAGCCATGAGGAACCATCACCGGGCGTCCACTTCGTCACGGGTGGGACCTTGGACCCTGGGACGGCGCGACCAACGCGTTCATGATGGACCTCAGCCTCCGGGAGCAACTCCGCCCCCTGGACTCGTGCCCCGCCACGCCCAGGCCCCCGACTCCCGGAGGCTTCCAAACCAGGTCATCCCTCCCCGTGCTCAGGCCTCGCGATGGAACTCGTCGCCGCCCGTCAGGACCGCCCCCCAGGTGTCGGCCTCGCTGTGGGGGTCCTTCACCGGTCGGGCGAGGTGCCACACGGTGATCAGGCGCTCGCCGTGCTCGTCGTCGGTCACGTGGTGGCCCGTCCAGGATGCCACCGAGCCCCGCCGCCCGAAGTCGACGCAGAACGAGAACGCGTCGCCTTCGACGAATCCGCTCACCTCGAATCCCGCCGTCGGATCAGCCAGCCCGACGCCGCTGTGGAAGGTGCCTCTGACGTGGTGCCGGGCATCCACCTCCAGCTCCATCGTCGAGCCGACGCGGTTTCGCCACCGGCCAGCCACGGCAGAACCGGTTTGGCGCGGCCTGTCGTTCGTGCGAACAGCGTCGTTCAGAATCGTTTCGAGAAACATCGTGCAGCCTCCAGTCCCGAACAAGATGCGCCCGTCGGTGTGTCGCGACCAGAGACCTTGGACTCTGATCGCCGAGGATGGGTCGCCGACCGGGCGCTCGGCCGCCACCCGACCGGTGGGCCCGGGCGGTCAGACCGTCAAGACGTAGAGCAGATCGAGGCTCGACAGCATCCCGATCACTTCGTCGGAGCGGTTCTCGGTCACCAGCAGGTGGTGGATGTGCTCGCTCCGCATCAGCTCAGCCGCCGCGGCGACCGATGCGCCGACATCGATCGTCACCGGTGGGTGGACGCAGAGATCGCCCAGGTTCTCGTAGCTGAGGTGGTCAGCGCAGTCGGCCAGGGTCACGACGCCGACCGCCCGGCCCTCGTCCAGGATCGGCAGGGCATGCAGGCCGGAGTCGGTGATGATCTGGCGAGCCCGGTGGATGGTGTCGACCGTGCCGAGGGTGATCAGGTCGCCGGTCATGAGATCGCCGATCGTTCGGATGTCTGGCTTGGACGTCACGTTGGGCTCCGTTCATCTGGGGTTTGAGCGTGACCCGAGACCGGCGACCCGGGAAGGGTCGTTGGTCCCTGTGGACCATCGCCTCTGCCCCCGTCGTCGGTCCGCCAGAGGACTTGGGACCCTGGTGCTCCCTTGACGCGAGGTGGAACGTCGAACCATGGAAACCGTGGAGTCGCCACCGTCGAGACCCGACCAGTCGCGGCGATCCCGGTCCGGACGGATTGGTCACGTCGTCGCCATCGTCGTGAACGTCGGCCTGCTCTTCGTCGCCCGAAATCTCCTCGACTGGGACGTGTTGTCGTTTCTCACCTCGGCGTGGAACGACGTGCGGCCGGCGATCACCGTCGCCCTCCTGGTCGCGATCGTCGTTCACGCCGTCCAGTTGGGCTGGACCGCCGAGTGGATCAGGATCAGCACCGACGGGCTGGCGGCTGCTGCGAGCTGCTGGGCCTCGATCCGGTTGTTCCAGGTGTTTCCCTTCGAGTTCGACCCTGCCGGATACCGGTGGGACCTCGTCCTGCGTGCCGGACTGATCATCGCAATCACCGGGGCGGGGCTCGCGGCGCTCGTCACCCCGCTCCGACTTCTGTCGATCAGCTCGACCGACGGGCGCGATTGACGAGCTCAGCGGATCATGAAGGGACCATCGGCCCTGACCGCCATCGTCTCGGGAGGGGAAGGTGAAGGTGGTCCGAGACGGGAGCCCCCCATGCCAACAGGTCGAGTTCTACGCATCGACGACGATCGCCGGGTCGTCTACCTCACTCGAAACGGCCGCACCTTCGCTGCGCCGTTCGCCGAGGTCGAGCCCCATGCCCGGGTGCCCAGCGCCAGGGTCGAGTTCCGGCTCGTCCGGAGGCACGGGGAGGAGGCGGCGAGCGACGTCCGGCTCCGGTCCGGTACCCGCACCAACCGCCGCCAACGGCGCTTCGGCGACCTCACCGGTGCTCGCCGACCCGGAGCGAAGACATCGACGATCGCCAGCAGGAACCTGGGGGTCGACACCGCCACGCCACCCGCTCGGGTCGTCGTGGCGTGGCTCGAAGCCATCGACGACCTCGATCTCGACGGAGCCGTCGCCCTCTACCGTCCCGACGGTGTGCTGCACACGGCCGACGGCGACATCTCGGGTCGCCGCCACATCCGGGCTGCGCTCGAACGCCTGCCGGCGACCTATCCGGAGATGGGTTCGGGTGACCTCCGGGGACTCGGGCGATACGTGCGGGTTGCCTGGACTGGCGATGGTGAGGCCGATGACGGTCGCTACATCGTGTTCGTGGTCGACCGGGGTTCGATCGCCGAGCAGTGGATCGATGTCGAACCGGACTCGACGGAGCCGACTGCGCAGGACGCCGAGTCGATCGCGCCGCCACGGCAGGTGGTGCTCAGCGGTTCGGTACCCGACTCGGCGAGGGGCTACGCGGAGGATCGGATCGACCATCTGATCGACACGCTCGGCCTGCCGGCTCGGTTCGTGAGGCTCAAGCTGACCCGGATCGAGAATCCCGCCGCCGAGCGGTGGGCGATGGCGGAGGTGGTGCTCGACGTGGCGACCGGGTTGGTCCGGGCCCACGCCTCCGCGCCGAGCTGGACCGAGGCGATCGACCACGTCGTCGAACGAGCACGGGTCCGGGTCGGTCACGATCGCAGTCGCCGGCGCCATCGCCGCCGGGGTGGTCGACTGCAGGTGCCGGCCTCCCTCGATCGGACTGCGCCGGGGCCGCTCGACGCCGTACGGGATCAGGGCTCGAGCGCCCCTCGAATCGTCCGCCACCGTTCCTACGCTCCCGACGAGCTCACCGTGGACGAGGCGGCGTGGGATCTCTCGATGCTCGACTACGACTTCCTCCTGTTCGTCGAGGCCTTGACCGGCGACGATGCCCTGATCGAGCGGACCAGCGACGCCGGGCTGGTTCTCCGCCTTCGCAACGGTGAGGCCGAGCGAGCGCTGAGCGACTCGGTGAACGACGTCGCCGCTGCGACCTCGCCGACGCCCGAGCTGGAGGTCGAGGAGGCCGTCGACCTCCTCGTCGGAAGTGGCGAGCAGGTTGTGTTCTTCGTCGACCGGGCCTCCGGGCGGGGTTGTGCGGTCCACCGTCGCTACGACGGTGATCTGGGTGTGATAACACCGCCCGCATGAGGTGAGGACCGACCGCTCCGTCGTCGTCGGGCCTCCTCGGCGGCGACGTGGTCGCCGATGCCGAGGCGGATGATCAGCCGATCGGTCGAGCCGGGATCCCCACGTAGGTCGTGTCCCCCGCCAGGGTGGTGTACTTGGGGACGACCGACATCGACCCGATCTGGGTCCGTTCGCCGGTCACGACCCCGATTCCCACGTGAGCCCCAACCCCAACGGTCGTGCCAGCGCCGAGCACCACGGGAGACAGGAGCAGTCGGCCCCGCTCGACGGTGTGGCCGGCCAGATGGACGCCCGCGCCGATCACGACCTCGTCGCCGAGATCCAACAGGCAGTCGTCGCCGACGTGGAGGCTGTTGATCCAGACGTGGCGACCGATCGTGGCGCCGTTCCGACGCAGGTACCAGACCCAGATCGGGGTCGACCGGAACACGGCCCCGGTCACGACGTGAACGAGATGACTCATGATGGCGTAGCGGGCCCAGTCCCGCAGCTCGGGCGGCAGGTCGGCGATCCGCAGCTCCGCACGCGCCGGCGGCCGCCAGCCGAGGACGCGGGTCGCCTCTGCCGACAGCAGCATGAACAGCAGGGAGAAGATGATGTACGCGGGCAGCGCAGCCGCTGCGAGGAGGAAGAGCCGCAGCGGTACGGGTTCGATGGCGAGGGCGAGATGCCACCGGTAGAAGAACGCAGCCGGCAGCGCAGCAAGCCCGACGGCGATGCTCAACACGACGAAGCACGAGAGCGCCGTCCAGGCAAAGCGGAGTCCGAGCACGAGAGCGGGGGTCTGGCCGGTCCGGTCCGATGGCATCGTGGCTCCAATCGTCACTCGTCACCTGCGATCGAACCGGAGCAGCGATAGTGGCGACAGAGCCCTACGTCCCGATGTCGGCCCGGAGCCGCCATGATCACGGCATCGGCTGCCCGTCCTCCCCCCCCGGGTCATGGGACCAAGGCCCCTGGGCACCACTCGACTCGTCACCGAGACTGGCCATCAGGATCGATCGGCCAGCAGGCCGGAGGGACATGAGATGACCGCCATGAACGATCGTCGTGCGGAAGCCATCAAGCGAGTGAAGTCCAAGCGGGACTTCCGCAACCACCTCGCCATCTACGTCGTGATCAACGCCATGCTCGTCGTCATCTGGGCGGCAACGGGTGCTGGCTACTTCTGGCCGATCTGGGCAATGGCAGGCTGGGGTGTCGGCCTGGCCCTGAACGCCTACACCGTCTACTTCCAGAGGCCGATCACGGAAGACGACATCCGAGCCGAGATGGGTCGAGGCGGGCCCGAAGACACCGTGGACTGAGGCCGTCGCCGGGCGGGACCACGCCGCCGGCCCCGTCGAAGGGGATCGGGCGGTCCGAGCGATCTAGAGTCGACGGTCATGGACTCGCTCATGACCGTCGACGAGCTCGCCAACGCGCTCGGGCAACCGGATCTCGTCGTGCTCGACTGCACGATCCACCTGCACCCGACCGACAACGGCTACAGGAGCGAGTCGGGACTCGCGAACTTCGAGGACGCGCACATCCCCGGTGCTGCGTTCGCCGACCTCAACGAGGCGCTGGTCGACACCTCGACCGCGCTCCGCTACGCCGTTCCGGAGCCGGAGCACTTCGCTCACGCCATGGAGCAGCTCGGCGTCGGCGACGGAACTCGGGTCGTGCTCTACGACGACAATCAGTCGATGTGGGCCGCCCGGGTCTGGTGGATGCTGCGGTGGATCGGGTTCGACGACGCAGCGCTCCTCGATGGCGGCCTGAAGGCATGGAAGGCGGCAGGCCGAGCAACCGAGTCAGGGCCTGCCTCACCGGCCGCAGCGGCGCCGGGATCGATCACCGTCGCGCCCCGACCGGAGCTCATCGCCGACCGGGCGGAGGTGGCGAAGATCATCGAGTCGGGCGCAGCCTGCCTCGTCGATGCGCTCCCGAGGGCCGTCTTCGAGGGGCGGGTGCAGCCCTACCACCGGCCCGGTCACATCCCGTCGGCGGTGAATGTCCCGGCATCGGCGATGGTCGATCGCAAAACAGGCCTGTTCCACCCGGTCGACGAGATCCAGGCGATGCTTCCCGACCGGCGAGAGACGAGAACGGTGATCTATTGAGGCGGCGGCATCGCGGCGTCGGTCGACGCCTTCTGGATGACCCGTCTCGGCTTCTCCGACGTGGCGGTCTACACCGCCAGCCTGCAGGAGTGGTCGGCCGACCCCGACGCCCCGATGGTGGTCGGGGCCGACTGACCCACCACCTTCCGGCCCGCCCCACGTGGTACGGCCGGGCAGCGTTTGTGTCACACGCCGTCGACGACGGCGTTGCCGAGCTGGGCCAACCGCCACGGTCTGCGACCGTAGGCGACGATCTTGCCGGTGAGCGCCGCGACGATGGGACTCGTCCGCCCGAGGCCGGAGGTGAGAAAGGCCACGGGGTCGGCGTTCAGTCGGGCGTCGGCGTGGTCTGGCCACCCGCGTTCGATGGTCATCGAGCCGGCGTCGTCGATCCGGTAGGTGAAATCGGAGCCGCCGCGGAGTCGGATACCGTAGGTACCCGACAGCTTCGCCGCCTTCCCACCGTCGACGAACACGGGCGTCAAGGCCATCTGCTGCTCGAGCCCGGCGAGCGCTTGGCGGCGGTCCAGATCGGGTCGGTGGCCGGTCAATCGACCGAGGTCCTGACCGTGGAGGACGCACTCGACGAGCATGCCGGCTGCGGTGTTGCCCACCGTCGTCTCCCGGCCGTAGAGCAGGCGTCGCTCGGTGGGATCGTCGGGGACCAGCAGGGTCTCCGCCTCCGCAACCAGCAAATCGGCCAACTCATCGCCGTCGGTCGCCGTGACGTGGGCTTGTGCAGCCAACGAGAACGCGGCCCAGTCGGCGGGGGGCTCGAAGGCCTCCCCGACGTCGTGCTGCTCGCGGTAGAGCTGTGGCGCCGACACCAGGTGGCGGCCAAGCTGCGCCACCGACCAGTCCAGGTTCGGCACCTTCACGCTGGTGTCCGCCACCGTGCGCAGCTGGTCGGCGAAAGCCGAGGCTGCAGCCCGAAGCTCGCCGCGGAGCCACGGCCACGCGTCTGCATCGTTCATGTCCGTAACGTAGACCGTCGGCAGTCGACCGCGTCGAGGCACCGGCCGCCGACCATCGCATCAGGGCTCACCGGCGGCGGGCCAGCCCGTCCTCCAACAGTATCGACTCGACCGCGGTAGCGAGCGCTCGACAGCCGCGAACGATGTCGTCGTCGCTCGTGTTCTCGGCGAAGTCGTGGCTGATGCCGCCGATGCTGGGGACGAAGAGCATCGCGGCGGGCATGACCTCCGCCAGGAACATGGCGTCGTGGACCGCGGCGCTCGGCATCGACACCCACCGGTCTTCTGCCCACAGCTCGGCCGCGGCGGCGAGGTGGGCCTGCAGACCGCGGTCCATTCCCGCCGGCTGAACGGCCGTGATCGACGGTTCGACCGCGACCGCCACCGGGCCCCGCTCGTTGGCCGCGGCGGCGAGGTCGAGGGTTGCGCGATCGAGGGCATCGAGCCGCCCGGTGTCCGGGTCGCGGAACTGGAGGTGCAGCTCCGCCCGGCCGGGGATGATGCTCGCAGCGCCCGGTTCGACCGAGAGCTTGCCCATCGTCCACACCGTGGCCGGACCAGCCAGCTCTGCGAACCGCTCACCGACCCGGTGGGCGAGGTCGATCATGGCGACGGCGGCGTCGGCTCGAAGCGCCATCGGGGTGGTTCCGGCGTGGTTCTGCTGGCCGGTGAACCGGATGGTGACGTTCCGGCTACCGACGATCGAGGTCACCACGCCGAGCAGGTGGCCGTCCCGCTCGAGCGTCGGGCCCTGTTCGATGTGGGCCTCCAGGTAGCCGACGTGGCGACCCGGCTCGGGTCGAGCCGGCACACCGTCCAGCCCCGCCGCCTCCCAGGCATCGGTCAGCGAGACGCCGTCGGCGTTGTGGGCCGCCGTCAGTTCCTCCGGTGGTACCAGCCCACAGAACGTTCGGCTACCGAGACAGCTCCCGAAGGTCCCCTCCTCGTCGACCCAGGCGACCGCGTCCACCGCCAACGGCGCGCCCTCGTCGCCAGCGGCGGTCGTCGCCTCGACGCAGGCCCGAGCGATCTCCAGGCCGTAGATGACGCCGAGCGCACCGTCGAGCCAACCGCCGGTCGGTTGGGTGTCGGCGTGGGAGCCGACCAGGAGAGCCGGCCCAGCGGCCGGCGACCGGCCGAGCACGTTGCCGACGCCGTCGATGCGGGCGTCGAGTCCGGCTTCGGTCATCCGCTCCTGCAGCCACCGACGGGCCGCGAGGTCGGGAGCGGTGAGCGACTGCCGGACCACGCCGGTTCCCGTCGCACCGAAGCTCCGGAGCGTCCGCAGGTCTGCGAGGAGCCGGTCGGGATCGATCGTGATCACCACCCGGATCGTAGTGGGCAAGTCGAGACCGCTCCCGTGTCGACGGTCGGCGCTCATTGTCGGCGCCGCGCCGGTGAGCCACACTCGTTCGATGACGAACCTCGCCTCGATCGGCCCCGATCTCCTCGATGCCGCCCGTGATCTGCAGGACCACACGATCGAACTGCGCCGCTCGATCCACGCCGAGCCGGAGCTCGGCCTCGACCTCCCAGCGACCCAGGCCAAAGTCGTCGATGCCCTCACCGGGCTCGGTCTCGACATCACCCTCGGCGAGACGTGCACCTCGGTCGTGGCCGACCTCGACACTGGCCGACCCGGCCCGACGGTACTGCTACGGGGTGACATGGATGCGCTGCCGCTCACCGAGGACCACGTGAGCGACTACCGATCGCGGGAAGAAGGCAGGATGCACGCGTGCGGCCACGACGCCCACGTGGCAATGCTCGCCTCGGCGGCCCAGCTCCTCAGCGAGAACCGCAGCGAGCTGGCCGGGAAGGTCCGGTTCATGTTCCAGCCTGGCGAGGAGGGCTTCCACGGGGCCAGGTACATGATCGAGGAGGGCGTCCTCGACGGTGTCGACCGGGCGTTCGCCATCCACGTCATCACGACGCTGGCCAGCGGTCTGGTCACCACCCGCGGCGGTCCGCTCCTGGCCAGCGCCGACACCTTCGCCATCACCGTGAACGGGAAGGGCGGGCACGCGTCGGCCCCCCACGACTGCGTCGACCCCGTTCCACCGGCGGCCGCCATGGTCGGCGGGCTGCACAGCATCGTGAGCCGCAACCTCGATCCGAACCAATCGGCGGTGCTGACGGTCGGCCACATCGAGGCCGGCACCACCAACAACATCATCCCGGCGACGGCGTTCCTCGAGGGCACCATCCGCACGTTCGACGAGGATGTCCGGGCCCAGATCCACGAGGCGGTGGAGCGGGTGGCGACCGGCACAGCCAGCTCGCACGGCTGCACGTGCTCGTGCGAGATCGTGGCCGGCTATCCGGTGACCACGAACGATCGGGACCAGGCGGAGCTCACCGGCAAGGTCGCCACCGAGCTACTCGGCGGTGAGGGTTTCGTCGTCGCAACGAACCCGACGTTCGCCGCCGAGGACTTCAGCTACGTGCTCAACGAGGTGCCGGGGGCGATGGCGATGCTGGGGGTCTGCCCCGACGACGTGGATCCGGCCAACGCCGAGCCGAACCACTCGAACCTGATGCGGGTCAACGAATCGGCGCTGGCCAACGGTGTCGGCCTGTATGCGGCGATGGCGATGGCCGGGTGAGCTCCCCGGCGCGGTTCCGGTCTTGAAGCCAGACCCGCGGCGCGGCTGAACTCGAAGCCATGCCGAAGCGTTTGACCGAGGCCCAGGTTCATCACTACCACGAGCACGGGTACAGCACCGCTGTACCAGCGTTGTCCGCTGACGAGGTGGCTCGCTACCGGGCGAGCCTCGAGGCGTACGAGGCAGACGTGGGTCACCCACTTGCGTTCCCCCAGAAGTCGAAGCCGTACCTCCTGTTCGACTGGGCCGACGAGATCGTCCACCATCCGGCCGTCCTCGACGCCGTCGAGGACGTGATAGGCCCGAACATCCTCGTGTACCACACGACCACGTGGATCAAGGAGGCCGGCCAACCCGCCTACGTGCTGTGGCACCAGGACGCCACCTACTTCTTCCTCGAGCCGTACGAGCACGTGACCGCATGGGTCGCGCTGTCGGACTCGACCGAGGAGGCGGGTTGTGTCCGGGTGCTGCCTGGCTCGCACCGGTTGGGGCAGTTACCGCACATCGACGCTCCCGACGAGTTCAACATGATCAAGCGGGGCCAGGGGGTGGCGGGCTACGACGACGAAACCGGGGTGGCGCTACCCGTGCTGGCCGGTGAGCTCTCGCTCCACCACACCCACCTGCTCCACCGGTCCGGCGGGAACGACACCGATCAGCGCCGGATCGGTGTCGGCGTCAGCTACATCCCCACGCACGTTCGCCCGATAGGTCGGGTCAAGCCGAGCGCGCTGCTCGTGCGCGGCGTCGACGACCACGGCCACTTCGAACAGGAGGCGAGGCTGCAGGGCCACCTCACGCCGGCAGCGATCGCCGCCCACGAGCGCGCCAACCGCCTGTTCCGCTCCCTACAGGACGAAGGCTGGTCACCGGCCAACGCAGGTGGTTGACGTGGGCGGTTGCGCAGGCGGTGGATGCGGTCCGTCGACTCCTGCCTAGCTCGCCTCGGCTGCGTGCTGCAATCCGTCGGCGAACTGGCCGAACGACTCGGTCAAGTCGGGGATCGACTTGCAGATGAGGCCGGCGAGCGGTCCGGTGAAGTCCTCGGTCATCGTGAACACGGTGTCGCCGGTGAACCCCGCCCGAGCGGGTCTGGGCCCGATCGGCCATCAGATGGCTCGCATCCGGTTGTTGCGGGCATTGTGTTCCAGCTCGACGAGACCGAGGTGCTCGAGCACCGGGGGGACATAGTTGCCGAATCGACCGCGATAGCCCTTGCGCAGGCCGTACCAGCCACCGATGGGATTGTCATCGGACCGAGCCCACGCCTCGATCGTTCCGGGTTTGGCGTCCTTCTGCTCGTCGGCGTTGCCGAGTGGCATCCACTCGCCGTGCGCCTTCAGCATGGCGTGAAGATCGTCGATGCAGCGCAGGTCGTAGGCGAGGGTCGTCGACCCGACTCGGATCCGCAGCGCCGGCGGGTCCGCAGCTTCGTCGCGCCACGCATCGAACTCGGACTTGCCGGGAGGAGTGGTGAGGATCCACGGATCCTCCGCGGTCCCCGCGCCCTCGACATGATCGGTCGTCATCGGTTCTCCCTCTGCCGGCTCGTGGCGGACGTGCAGCTTGCGGAGCTGCATCCTGACAGACCAATCACGACACCATCTGTCATGATTGCACGATGCGAGCAGGCCGGTTGCTGAACCTCCTCCTCCTGCTGCAGAACGGCGGCCGGATGACCGCCAGGGAGCTCGCCTCCCGACTGGAGGTCTCCGAGCGAACCGTCCTGCGCGACATCGACGTGCTCAGCGGCGCCGGCGTTCCCGTCTATGCGGTCCGCGGCGCCCAGGGCGGTTTCGAGCTGCTCGACACGTTCGACCAGAGCGTTCCTGCGGCCGCGCCTGGCTTGTCGAGCGGACCAGGCCGGCTCCGGCGAGTGCGGGTGCGGCTGTCACCCGCCGCGCTGCAGCTCGCGCTCCTGAGCGGCAAGCCAGAGGCATGGCGGCCTCGCCCGAACCCCGACGGCTGCCCCGATCGTCCGGACTGGATCGAGGGCTCGTTCAGGTTCGATTCCCACGATGCGGCCGTCAGCGAGCTGATCGCGCTCGGTTCGGAGGTCGAGGTGCTGCTCCCCGTCGCCGTTCGGGAGGCCATGGCCGAGGTCGGCCGGCGGATCACCGACCTCCACCGACCCGGTCCTGGGGCCGCTGTCGTCGAAGGCGCGTAGTGTTGCCGCCATGAGCAACGACGCAGTTCACATCGGCGACATCACCGTCACGCGGCTGGAGGAGATCTACGGACCGGCGTTCCCGGCTGACGTGCTGATGCCGGCGTGGGACGCCGGGGTCGGCGACGACATCGGCCCCGACAAGATCGCGCAGTTCATCGAGCCGGGGACCAACCTGGCGCTCGTGAGCATCCACACCTGGGTGGTGCGAACGCCACAGCACACGATCCTCGTCGACACCTGCAACGGCAACCACAAGCAGCGCAACATGGAAGACATGGCGATGCTGAACACCGACTGGCTGGAGCGCCTCGTGGCCAGCGGTGTCCAGCCCGACGAGGTCGACGCCGTGGTGTGCACCCACATCCACCTCGACCACGTCGGCTGGAACACGAACCTCGTCGACGGCGAGTGGGTGCCGACGTTCCCGAACGCCACCTACTACGTCAACAAGACCGAGTACGACTTCTGGAATCCGTCGGTGACCGATCAGACCGGGCTCGAGTTCAACGCCAACGTGTTCGACGACTCGATGCTGCCCGTGTTCGACCGGGAGCTGATCGAGCTGTGGGACGGTGACGGTTGCCAGGTCGACGATTCGCTCCGACTGGAGCTCAAGGCGGGGCACACCCCTGGCCACGCGATCGGGTGGCTCGAGTCGAAGGGGGCGTGCGGCCTGTTGTCGGGCGATTCGATGCACAGCCCGGTGCAGGCCTACAAGCCGGACTGGAACAGCGGCTTCTGCCTGGACGCCGAGGGGGCGATCTCGGCCCGCCGCTCGATCCTCGAAGCAGCCGTCGAGCACAACGCAGTGCTGCTCCCGGCCCACTTCTCGGCGCCACACGCCTTCCACGTCCAGGCCGACGGCGACGGCTTCACGCTCACCGACGCCCTCTGATCGACACCGGAGCCGCCACCAGTGAACCGCGTTCTGGCGGACCCAGGCCCCGCACCTCCCCGTTCTGGCGGACCCCGCTCCCATCGCCGGGAGCTGGGTCCGCCAGAACGGGACGGGCATGCCAGCCGATCAGACGGGACGGACGCGCGGCATGCCGCTGGTGCCGTCCGGTTCGGGAAGGACGGCGAGCACCTGGTGGATGTTGTTGCCGCCGTCGTCGAAACCGACGGCGGCGGCAGCCATGTAGAGCCTCCAGGCGCGGGCCCGGGCCTCGCCGACCTCAGCGGTCACCGCCGACCAGTTGGTCGCCAGATTCGCCAGCCAGGCTCGGAGGGTCGTGGCGTAGTGCTCCCGCAGTGACTCCACGTCACGGATCTCGAAGCCGACCCGCTGCATGGCGTGCTGGGTGTCGGCCACGTCGATGAGCTCGCCGTCGGGGAAGACGTAGCGGTAGATGAACGTGTCGCGGCCGAGCTTCGAGGAGCCGACCGACGAGATGGCGTGGTTGAGGAGACGGCCCTGCGGCCGGAGCACACCGGCGAGCGTCTCGAAGTAGCGGCCGATCCGGACCTTGCCGACGTGCTCGAACATGCCGATCGAGGAGATCGCGTCGAACGTCTCTCCCTGTAGATCGCGGTAGTCCTGCAGGCGGATCTCGACGAGATCTTCGACGCCCGCCTCCGCGACCCGCTTGCGGGCCAACTCGGCCTGCTCGTCGCTGATCGTGATGCCGACCACCTGCGCGCCGTGGCGGGTCGCAGCGTGGATCGCCATCGATCCCCAACCACAGCCGACGTCGAGCAGACGTGAGCCGGGAGCCTCGTGCAGGCCGAGCTTGCGGCAGATGTGCTCGTGCTTCGACGCCTGGGCCTCGCGGAGATCGGACGTCGGTGCCGCGAACCGGCCACAGGAGTAGGTCATCGAGGGGCCCAGGATCAGGGCGTAGAACTCGTTCGAGACGTCGTAGTGATGGCTGATCGCCGCCGCGTCCCGCTGCGGCGAGTGAAGCGGCGACTGCAGCCGCCACCGGCGGTGAGGCCGGTACTCGATCGTCGGCGCGGCCGGCGGCGGGCCCAGCACCCGCAGTTTCCGGGCCGCCTCGAGAAGGACGGCGACCATCTCCCGCTTCGACATCGCTGGCGGCTCGATCCGGCTGAGCACCCGAAGCACCTCGACTGCGTCGTCGTCGGTGTCGATGTCACCCGAGACGAAGGCCCTGGCCAGTCCGATCTCGCCGGGGGCCCACAGCATGCGCCTGATCGCGTCCCGCTCGAGGCGGAGCGACGCCGGTGCGTCGTCCGGCCCGAGCGCGCTCCCGTCCCAGCACTCGACGCGGATGGGCAGGGGCGACCCCAGGAACATCTCCGCCAGCGGACGGAGCATCGCTGCCACCGAACCTGCTTCGACAACCATGGCGAGCATGGTACGACACCAGCGTCAGCAAGATCGGGGTAGCTCTCGTTCGCCGGACGCCGTCGACAGAGGTCACGGTGCGATAGTGCCCCAACGGGCTGGTGACCGCACGACGGCCAGGCCAGACTCGGGCCATGACCCGGGTCGTGGTGGCGATGATGGAACACGAGACCAACACGTTCTCGCCGGTGCCGACGCCGCTCGAGCGGTTCGGCCGAGGCGGGTTCGGCGTGGCACGGGGGACCGAGGTGCAGGAGCGGTTCACGGGAACGGGAACCGGTCTCGGGGCCTTCCTCGATGTCGCCAACGAGGCGGGCATGGAGGTCGTGAGCCCGATTGCGGCCAACGCCGCACCGAGCGGCAAGGTCGAAGCTGCCGCCTATCGGGAGATGACCGACACCATCTGCGACGCGGTGGCTGCCGGTTGCGACGCCTGCTTCCTCGACCTGCACGGCGCCATGGTCGCCGAGACGACCGCGGACGGCGAGGGAACGCTCCTGCGGCGGATCAGGAGCATCGCACCCGACCTCCCGATCGCGATCAGCCTCGACCTGCACGCCAACCTGACCGACGCCATCGTCGACAACTGCACCGTGCTCGTCGGCTACAAGACCTACCCCCACCTCGACATGTACGAGGCCGGCCGCCACGCCGGCCAGCTCCTGGTTCGGACTCTGGCCGGCGAGGTCGACCCGGTGATGGTGTGGGGCAACCGGCCGATCCTGGCCCAGACGCTGCGGATGGGTCACGAGGACGAGCCGATGGGTCCGTTGCTGGAGATCGCCCGGCGTCACGAGTCGCAGGGGCTGTTGGCGGCGTCGGTCTTCGGTGGGTTCCCGCTCGCCGACATCTGGCACGCCGGCCTCTCGGTGGTGACCATCGCCGACGGCGACCGAGAACGAGCCGAAGCGGCCCGCGACGAGCTCCTCGACGCGGCGTGGGCCGACCGGGCCGAGTTCGTCTTCGACAGCAGGCCGCTGGCCGAGACGATCGCCGAGGCGAAGAGGATGGACGACGGGCCGATCATCCTCCTCGACCACGCCGACAACGCGGCATCGGGTGGCACCCAGGACACGGTCGCCGTGCTGGCCGAGGTCCTCCGCCAGGGACTCGACAACGTCGCCATGTTCGGGATCTGCGACCCGAGGGCCGTGGAGCAGCTGCAGGCGGCCGGCGTGGGGGCCGAGGTCAGCCTGGCGCTGGGCGGCAAGCTCGACATGCCCACGATCGGCCGAGGAGGCGAGCCGCTCGAGGTCACCGGCGTGGTACGGGCCGTCAGCGACGGGCAGTTCACCGTGACCGTGCCCATGGGGCGGGGCACCACGATGGACATGGGACCGACCGCGGTGCTGGAGGTCGGCTCGGTCCAGGTGGTCGTGTGCTCCCGCAACGTGGAGCCATGGGATCCGGGCTGCTTCCGCTCCGTCGGTATCGAGCCGACCGAGAAGCGGTATCTGATCCTCAAGTCGCGGATCCACTACCGGGCCGGCTTCGCCGACATCTCCACCCGCGACATCCCCTGCAACGGCGTCGGGGTGACGAGCAGCGACAACTCCCTGTTCACGTTCGAGAACGTTCGCCGCCCGATCTACCCGCTCGACGAGAACACCCCGGCGACCCCCGAATACGGGCCGGCTCCCGTCGACTGAGCTGCTCTGGGTCGCATCACGCCCAGGCCGAAGACTCAGGCCGGGGCGTCCATCGGCAGTCCGACGTACTGCTCCGACATCGACGCTCTCGCCGCTTCGGATCGAGCCAGGTACTGCAGCTCGCGCTCCTGCATTCGCTGGTCGAATGCGGTCATATCGGGAAATCGGTGCAGCAACCTGGTCAACCACCAACTGAACCGCACCGAGCCCCACACGCGATCGAGCGCCCGGGCCGAGTACCCGTCGAGGCCGGCCGAGTCACCGTCTTCGTAGTGGGCGACGAGCCCGTCAGCCAGCATCTTGACGTCGGAGATCGCGAGGTTGAGACCCTTCGCCCCGGTCGGCGGCACGATGTGGGCGGCATCGCCGGCGAGGAAGAGGCGGCCGTGTCGCATGGGTTCGGCCACGAAGCTGCGAAGCGGGGCGATCGACTTCTCGATCGACGGACCGGTCACGATTCCCGCTGCCACCGGCGACGGGAGCCGGGCCATGAGCTCGGACCAGAACCGGTCGTCGGACCAGTCTTCGATCGAGTCGCCGGCCGGGCACTGCACGTAGTAGCGGCTCAGCATCGGGTTGCGGGTGCTGCACAGGCAGAAGCCCCGCTCGTGGTTTGCGTACACGAGGTGGGGGAGGGGTGGGGTCTCCGACAGGATCCCCAGCCAGCCGAACGGGTAGACCCGCTCGTACTCCGTCCGCTCGGAGGACGGGATCGCGGCACGGCTCACGCCGTGGAAACCGTCGCAACCGGCTATGAAGTCGCACTCGATCCGCTCGTCGACCCCGTTGTGGCGGAACGTCACCGACGGGCGGTCGGTCGTGACACCGTGGAGGGCGACGTCGTCGACCTCGAACAACACGTGGGTGCCGTTCCGGTCGCCGGCCGCATAGAGGTCGTGCTGGAGCTCGGTCTGTCCGTAGGCCATCATCTGCCGACCCGAGAGCGCCCGCAGCTCGACGGGGAGGAGCCACTCGCCGCCCCACGCCAGGTTGACGAGGTCGTGGGGCTCACCCTCGCTGTCCATGCGATCGCCCACCCCGGCGGCCCGCAGCACCTCGACCGAGCTCCACTCGAGCACGCCTGCCCGGACCCGGTCGAGCACGTAGCGCCGGCTCTGGCGCTCGATCACGACGTGCTCGATGTCCTGCTGGTGGAGTAGTTGCGAGAGCAGCATGCCGGCGGGACCACCACCGACGATCGCAACCTCGGTGATCATCGGGGCGATCCCTCGATGCGAGCCTTCAACCGCCGCAGGTTGCCCCGCCACACGCGTCGGAGGATCGGTCTGGCCACGAACGCTCCCACCGGACCTGCCATCCACCAGGGGAACGTCAGGTCCTCCTCCCAGCGAAACTCGGTTCGCCCATCGCCGACCGGCCGGAGTGTGAACTCGCCGGTGCCCTGCACCAGCCCTGCATGGCGTACCCCCATGCGCTCATCATCGTCCCAGGAGGTGATCTCCATCACATCGACGAGCGAGAACGGGCCGATCTTGGTGTCGCACTCGAATCGGGTGCCCGTGCCTTCGATCTGATCGGTGAGGAAGCGGATGGCGACGGCGTCCTGCATCCACGCGACGTGCGAGGCGATGTCGCGCACGTCGGCCCAGACCTCACCCGGCGGTCGGTCGATCACCGTCGTCACCACGACAGCTCGGTTTCGATCGGACCTGGGAGCTTCGGTCATCGGTCGAACGGTAGTCGGGCTAGTCGATGAGCGTGTTGGCGAAGATCTGCCAAGCCAGCACGGTCTTCGCCGTGAGGCTCAGCACGATGTAGACCGCCTCGCCGAACAGGTAGCTCCGCCACTTGCCGACCCGTCGGTACTGCAACCATTGGTTGAGGGCGAAGCTGTTGAAGAACACGAAGATGCTCACGATGATGCCGTAGACGAACCCGGGTGGACCCTGGCCACCCTCGGCGCTCACATTCACCGCGAGATATGCCGCCAACGCAACCCACGGGGTGACGCCGGCAATGCAGCCGAACCAGAATGGCGTCCACCAGACGGTCCGGGTCTCCCCGGTGCCGTCGGTGGCCCCTGGCGTGTTGACCATCTCCATGATCCAACCGAAGAGGATCATGGAGACGTTGGCGCCGGCGATGGCGATCAACGCAGCGAGGTCGAGCAGCCCGGTGACGAGGGCGATGAGCACGATCATCAGGGTGGCGCTCAGGGAGTACTCGACCCACCGGAACCGATTGCGATGGTTGGCGAGCTCGCGGCGGTAGACGCCCGACCCGAGCGGTGAGCCCACCACGATGTGGAAGAACGCGCTCAGGTAGAGGAACGCTGCGGTTGCGGGGGCGATCGGCACCGAACCCACGTCCTGCAGGTCTCCCTCGGTGACCGGCGTGCCCGGGGGTCCATTGAGGTCGACCGTGCTGACGTCGATTGCGAAGTCGTTGCCGAGCACGACCATCGCGGTCGCCGAGGCGGCGTGGAGCACCGCCATGATCAGGTTGAAGCGGGTGAGCCGACGGAAGGTGTGGTCGTCGATCGAGACCGGCTGACCCGATTCCGCCTCGCCGTCGACGGTCATCTCGCCGCCCGCGGATCGTTGGGGTCGAGCCCGGCGGCGTTGGCCACCCAGTCCCACAGGATCGCGCGACGCTGCCCGGTGTCGCTTCGGCTGGTGGTCGGCAGCTTGTGGGTCCGCCGCTGCCGGCGGTCGAGCCAGAACCCACCGTTGCTCCGAGTCGCTGCGTCGTCGGCGGCGAGCCACACGAGCGTGTCGGCTCCCTGCTCGGGCGTGCGGAGAAGCGGACCGAGAACCTTGGAGAACGTCGGGAGTGACGCGTCGACACCCGGGGTGTCGGCCCAGCCGGGATGGAGCGCGTGGAAGTGGACGCCGAGGTGGCCGAACCGTTCCGCCCACAGCTCGTTCAGCGTGACCTGGGCCCGCTTGGCCCTCGCGTACTGCTCGCTTCCCCGGTAGTCGTCTGGACCCATCTGCAGGCTCGAGACGGTCAACCGGGCGGCATACATGCCGCCAGACGACATGGTCAGCACCCGGGACGGTGCGGCCGCCGCGAGCCGTTCGAGCAGCAGGGAGGTCAGGAGGAACGGACCGACGACCTGGCTCGCAACGGTCGCCTCCGTCCCGTCCGGCGCCAGGCGCCGCTCCGCGCTCAGGGCACCGGCGTTGTGGATCAGCACGTCGAGCCGGTCGTGCTGATCCAACACGGCCTCGGCCAACGCCCTCACCTCGTCGTAGTGGCCCATGTCGGCCGGCACCTGCGAGACCGAGGCATTCCCGGTCGCTGCGACGATCTCGCCGACGGCTTCCTCGTTGCGTTCCGCAGTGCGACCGACGAGCACGAGCGTCGCGCCCAGGCGGGCCAGGTCGGTGGCGGCAGCCTTGCCGAGCCCGGAGGTCGCCCCGGTGAGAACCACCACCTTGTCGGCGAGGTCGTAGTCGGCGAGCGGGTTCCAGTCGTACAGGTGCTTACGGATGTCATGGCCGAGGCGGGTGAAGCTCGTGACGACGGGCGCTTCGACCACGGCGTCGACCACATCGGGGACGCTGACCGGGAGGCTCATGTCGGCTGCTCGATCCGGGCGCCGTCGAGCGCGTCGACCAGCCCGGCGGCGGCCCGCTCGCCGATCCGGTCGAACACCGGACCGAGCAGCGGGTCGGCGATCGACAGCGCACCGTTGAGTGTCAGCTCGGCGTCGTAGGTGACGATCGAGCCGCTGTCACCGTCGGCCCGTACCTCGATCCGGTCGAGCGAGGTGAGCAGCCGACTCTTCGCCTCCGCCACCACGAGGTTCGGTCGCTCGAAGGTGACGAGGCGGTAGCGGAGGGTGAGCGGTCGCGGGACGGCCTTCACCTCGACGTCGAACGCGGCGCCAGGCTCCGGGCCGTCACCGTTCACCTGCACGGCGCTGACCACGCCGGGATCCCACCTCTCGAAGTTGGTGAGGTCGGCCATGAACGCGAATGCGGCGTCGACGTTCATCGGGGAGCGTACGTGGACGACATAGCGGGCCATGGGCGATCCAGTCCTTGTGGTCGATTCGGGGGTGTCTCTCGAATGCTCCGAACGGGATCACCGATCGGATGCACTCGCCGGTACGTTCGCGCCGCCGTCGGGGTGCAGGAATCTACCGGTCATGCCCCGGGCGGCGTCCGAGGCCAGGAACACGTAGCTCTGGGCGTGATCGTCGCCGTCCAACGCCACGCCGAGCGGGCTGCGGCCACGGATCTCCTCGGCCCGATCCGGTGCATCACCGAGCGATCGGTCGCCCAGACCGAGCGACCGGAGTCCGCGGAGGTCGGTGCCGATCGTTCCACCGGGGGCGACCCCGTTCACCCGTACATCGGGGGCGAGCTCGTGGGCGAGCGCGACAACCGCTCCCCGGACGGCGAACTTGCTCGTGACGTAGAGGATGCCGCCCCGGCCAGCGGTGAAGCTGCTCGTGGAGCATGTGAGGATGATGGCACCACGGTTGGCCCGGAGTTGTTCGAGCGCGGCTCGCACCGACAGGAGCTGGCTCCGTACGTTCGTGTTCATCGCCTCGGCGAACGCCGCATCGAAGCTGTCGGGGTCGAGCTCGCCGAGTCCCCGGTAGTAGTCGAACACGCCAACGCAGTTCACGAGGATGTCGAGGCCACCCCAGGCATCGACCACACCCTGAACGCCGAGCTCGTTGCCGCCACGGGTGGTCGCGTCGGCCTGGATGACCGGCCCACCGCGCGCCGCCAGCGACTCGCACTTCCCCTCGTCGATCTCGATCGCGCCGACGTGGGCGCCAGCGCCAACGAAGGCGTCGAAGACGCCGCGACCGATCCCCGAGCCGGCCCCCACGATCAACGCCCGCTTACCGGCGAGCACTGCATCGACTCGTTTCGCGCCCGTCACAGGAAGATGGCCAGGTTCTGGGTGCGGAGAACCGACTCGTCGATCTCGACCAGTCGCTCGGCGAGCCGGAGACCGTCGGCGGTGCTGTGCAATCGGTCGACCCGGCCGGCCGACAGGACGCTCGGTGGCGTCCGGTCACCCCGAGACCGGTACAACAGCACGGCCGACTGGACCACGAGGCTCTCGGCGTCCGGGGCGAAGGTCCGCACGTTGGAGACGTGATGGCGGACCCGGCTCTGGGGGTCCTCGGTCCACGCGTGCGCGGTCTGGAATCGCGCCACCCGCTTCCTGAGCGAGTAGAGGTCCTCGTCGAAGTGGTCCATAGTCTGGACGTCGGCCTCCTGGATCGCCTTGACCGCGGTGACCCGAACCGGCATCCGGTACCGGATCGACGGGTCGAGCAGGTCGAGCCACGCCTCGTACTGGGCGGTGTCGAGCAGATGGGCCTCCTCCACGAGGAACTGCTCGGCGGCCTGATGCCTGATGTCGCCGTAGGGGAGCGGCGGGGGGTCGGGCACGGTCGTCACGATCGTCGCCCCTCCGGCACGCCGAACGCGATCGGAGCCAGCTCCGGTGGTTGTCGCTCGATCAGGTCGGCCCACATCGCGAACCAGTGTCGTTGATTGTGCTCGCCGAATCCCTGATAGGCGGTACCGGGACCCCCGAACCCGTCGTGTTGCTCCACGATGGGTTCGCCCTCGTGGGTGAGCCCCATCCGGTTGTTGAGCAGGAGACGGCGGGCCATCGATCCCTTGGCGGTCGTGGTGATCGACACCCAGTTCTCCACGTCGTCCTGCTCGAACATTCCCGACGAGCCGAAGCACATCAGGTATGCCTTGTAGGAGGCGGCCTTGTAGTCCTCGGGGGCGTCGGCGGCGACCGCGAACCAGGAGAGCACCTCGGTCTCGCCAGGGCCGACGGGTTGCCACAGCCGAACCGAGATGAACGGTGTGATCAGGCCGTCATCGTTCACCTGGGGCCAGTTGTGCACGAAGCTCAGGTTCGGAAACAGGGTGGCCGCCGAGGGCATGAACCCGCTCTCCCCGGCGAGTGCCTGCTGCTCCACACTCCAGCGATCGGCCATCCGGTCGATCATCTCGTCGGGATAGCCCACGTAGCCGAGTCCCGACCGGAAGCCGCTCCCCGTCGAGAGCTTGTAGGTGGTCCCGCCCCCCGGGCCGGCGTACCAGAGCACACCCTCCTTGCGCTTGTTCGGCTTCGGCTCACCGAAGAGACGGATGTCGACAACGCTCGCGTGGGTGTGCGGCGTGTGGTAGCTGTCGCCCATGAAGTTCTCGGCGCCGATCTTCCAGTTGGCCTCCACCCGCCAGCGCTGTGGCCCTCGGAACTCCATGCCGGCATCGCTCTGCCCGGTGTAGAAGTCGAGATAGAACGCGAAGTCGCCGAGCCAGCGGTCGAAGTCGGGAGCATCCGGATCGAGGCTGGCGAAGATCATGCCGTTGCGGATCGCCACCGATGGCGCCGACAGCAGCGCCTGCCCCTCCTGGACGAAGCCCCGCTCGCCCCCGTAGGCGTCGAGGTGGAACGGCAGCCCGGCGAGCGTGCCGTCGTTCCGGTAGGTCCAGGCGTGGTACGGGCAGCGAAAGGTGCTGGCGGTGCCCCGTTCGGCCCGGCAGACCTGCATGCCTCGATGGACACACATGTTGAAGAGCACGTGGAGCTCGCCGTCGCGGTCCCGGGTGACCAGGAACGAGTCGTCGAGGATGTTCCGCACCACGTAATCGTCGCGCTCGGGGAGCTCGGACTCGTGGGCCAGGAACACCCAGGCCCGGGAGAACAGGCGATCTCGTTCGAGCTCGAAGGTGTCCTCGTCGTTGTAGAGGTGGGCGGGAATCAGGCCGTCGCGCACCGCTCCGGTGATGCGTCCGATCTGCTGGCCGATCTCCCGATCTGGGTTGGTCATGGTCGCTCCTCGTCAACCTCGTCGAGCGCGAGCCCTGCTGCCTGGAGGGCGGCGAGGTGGTGGCGCCACAACGTTCCTTCATTGAATCCCGGACCGAGATCGGGGAGCGCAGCGACGTCCTCGTCGGGGATCGGCTCCGGTGTCGTGCCGACGGCATGTACGGCGATGGCGATCCTGGCGAGCGTCTGCACCCGGAGCGCGCCCAGCACGGCCTCCGGCACGGACCTCCCCACGGTGACCAGCCCGTGACCCCGCAGGACCACGGCAGCCGCAACGCCCAACGACCCGATCATCTCCTCCGCCAACGCCCGGGTGCTGAGGAGCACCGATCGTGGATGTACCGCGATGCCGTTGCGTGCGAGGTGGGCGGCGGGGATGTCGTAGGCACCGAAACACGGTACGAGCTCGATTCCGGCGATGCTGGCAACGACGACGTCCGGCGGGTGGGCGTGAACCACGGCAGCGACATCGGGCCGCGCCCGCAGGACCGAGGTGTGGATCGGCAACTCGCTCGGAACCGAGTACGAACCGGTCGGGTCGTCGACGATCCGGCCCGAGTCGAGTTCGACGAGACGGACATCGGCGGGCACGGTGAACGCCAGCCCGGCCTCCTCGGGGCCGCGGCACCGCACCAGCAGGAGCTCGGAATCGACCCGGACGCTGATGTGGCCGAGTATGTCCGCCACCAGGGTGCGGTGGGCCATGACCCGACACGCCGTGGCGAGGTCTCGACGAGCGTCGTGCAGCGCATCGAAATCGGTCAGGTCGCCTCCTGTACCAGCCACATCGGGTGGGGTTCGCGATCGGACGCCACGACCGGCACCTCGAGCGTGCCGACCCCGTCGATGCTCACCCGGATCACGTCGCCGGGACCGACCGGGCCGACACCGGCCGGGGTGCCGGTGGCGATGATGTCGCCAGCCTCCAGCGTCACCACCGACGAGACGAACTCGATGAGCTCGGCGACGCCGTAGATCATCTTCGCGGTCGACTCGTCCTGGCGGAGGTCATCGTTGACCCAGCCGCGGATGCGCACATCGGTGGGATCGCCGAGCTGGTCAGCGGTGGTGATCCACGGACCGATCGGGGTGAACCCGGGAAACGACTTCCGGGTGGAGCGCTCCTCTCGCCCACGAACCGTGACATCGACCAGGCACGTGTAGCCGAAGACGTGGTCGAGCGCCTCCTCGGCCCGAACCGCGGTCGCCGGGCGGCCGATGACCACGCCGAGCTCCGCTTCCTGGTCGGTCCGGCGGTGGGGGAAGGGCAGCGGCACCGAACCGTCGGGGCCCACGACCGAGCTCGGCGACTTGAGGAAGAAGCCCATGCCGGTCACGGTGTGCTCGACGTCCATCTCCTGCTGATGTGCGAGGTAGTTGACGGGCACGCCCACGATCTTGCCCGGCCTCGGCATCGGTGGTCCGACCCGTCGAGCGTCGATGGCGACGGGTTCTATCGATGGGAGCGCGTCGACCACGTCGGGCCACCTCATGATCGCCCCGAGAAACGGGTCGCGTCGACCGCCGAGGTCGTCCACGATCGTGGCGAGCGGCGAGGCGAACGTGGGGGGTGCCACACCTGGCTCGGCCACCATCGCCCGTCCGTCGAGGTTGAGGAGTCTCACGAGCCTTCGTCACTGCGCGCTTCGCGGTACAGGCCGAGGGCGCGGAGCACAGGCGACGTGTCGATGACGAAGACGATGCCGTCATCGCTCCTCGAGCGGAACGAGCATCGCGACCAGCTCCTGACGCTGACGACGTCGTGGCGGTCGAGATACCTGCCCGCGACCGCGCCATCCGTGGCCTGGTCGGCCGTGTCGACCGGCCCCTCGAAGTCGAACTGCCCGCGACCGACCAGGGCGATCGCCCCGGCCGTTCGAGGTGGGAGATCGAGCGTGGCCCCGGCCTCGACACCGTGGACCGACACGGCCATGGTCGGGGACACGGCTTCGCCGCCGATGTCCAGTCGCCGCACACCGTCGACGTCGGCCCGGCGGTCCAGCGCTGCTGTCACCTCGCCCCACCCGAATCGGATCGTCGGCGGCACCGACGGCGGATCGAGCACCGATCCCGCCCGATCCGACACGCTCGGCTCGAAGAACACACCCCCGAGGGCGGCGACGAGCGGGAGATCGACGACGTCGAGCCAGAGGCCGCCATCGCTGCCCCGATCGGCGTGCCCGTGCCACGTGCCCGACGGGTTCAGAACGACGTCGAGCGGCCCGAGCTCGTGCTCGACGTCATCCACCGTGGTCACGATGTCACCGCCCTCCAGTCCGATGCGCAGCGCGGACGGGGAGTGGCGGTGCGCAGCGGCCGACTCCCCGCCGAGGAGCAGCTGGATCCCTGCATGAAGGCCATCGGTTGCCGCTGCGCCGGTCAAGGTCGGATCGGCGAGCAGGGCCACCCGGCGCTCGGCCGCCTCGCGGGGGAGCGAAGCCGCTGTGCGGAACAGCTCCGCACGCACGTCGGCGTAGCGCCAGATGCGAGCCGAGGCAGTCGGCTGACGTGGCAGGAACGAGGGCGGTCGATCCCAGAGCGGCACGAGATCGGGTCGCCGGAACGGGCTCATCTGGCCGCCAGCACGTGCGCGGTGATCGCTTCCCCCTGCGTGGGCACGGCTTCACGATCGCAGTCCGCTCCCTGCCGCGCAAGTGAGCCCGGTACGCGTGCAGTGGGGTCTGCCGGCCCGTGGTTCGGGGCCCGTAGCATCGGGGTACCTGCACGAGGAGCGCATCATGACAGAAGAAGTGTTCGTACAAGGCGTTTCCCTCGAACGACTCGCCAACTGGCCCGGCCCGTTCGCCACGCTCTATCTCCCGGTCGACCCACAGCAGCCGCCGGGTCATCCGGCCGGCATCGACGACGCAGTGTTGGACGGTGTCCCGGCGGCGCTCCAGGCGAGGCTCCGATCTATCGTGGGTCGACACGCAGCGCCCGCCGATGTCGTGGCGGTCGCCTACGTGGTGACCGCCGACGAGGAGACCGCCTTCGACTTCGTCGATCCGATCGTCAAGCCGATCTGTCGCCACGGCCGCTACCCGGCGCTCGGTCCGGTCGTCGAGCAGCACCAGCTCGTCTCGTCCCACGCCGTGATCACGGTCGATGACGACCGGTACGGCGTGACGTCGTTCGGCTCGGTGGCCGTCCCCGATGCCATCGGTCGCTCGTGGGGTGTGCACTCGTCCCTGGAGACGATCGTCGAGGAGCTTCGTTTCGCGACACCCCGCCTGCTCGTCATCGCCTCGACCGATCGAGACACGGATGCGGTCGTCGAGCACCTGCAGGTGGCGTTTCCGCTGGCGAGGACGGTCTGCTACCAGTCGGAAGATCTCGATGAAGACCTGGACTCCCTGGCCGACCGGGTCGTTCGGGACGCGGCGACGCTGGCAGCCGAGGAGGTCGCCCACGAGCTCGGCGCTTTCCGGGCGGCCACGGCGGAAGGCCTGGCCGTCGAGGGGCCCGACGTCATCGACGCGCTCGATCGGAGCGACGTCGTCGCTGTGCTCGTCCACGACGACATCGACGACGATCGTCGTCGTGACGGGGACCGACTGGTCGACATCACCCTGGCGAAGGCCCTCGCCCGCGGGATCCGGGTGACGATGATTCCCGGTGTCGATGAGCGCCGTGGCCCTGAGGGTGGTCTGGGCGCCATCATCGGCGGAGCCCGGGTCGGTGCGACTGCCGCGGTCGACGATGAGCAGCTCGTGCTCGACCGGACCGGGACGCGTTGACCGCCGGCGGGCCGGCACTGGTCTGGTTCCGGCGCGATCTCCGGCTCGACGACAACCCGGCGTGGGCTGCGGCCACCGCTGGCCACGACGAGGTCATCGCCGTCTTCGTCACCGAGACCGCGTTGATGCGCCCGGCCGGCGCGCTCCGCAGGAACCAGCTCCTGGCCCACCTCCGTTCGCTCGACGAGGAGCTCAGCGATCTCGGTGGTGGCCTCGTCGTGAGGTCGGGGCCCGCAGCCAAGGCGATACCGCAGCTCGTGACGGAGGTCGAGGCGGCGGCCGTCTATGTCAACGACGACGTCACGTCATTCTCCAGACGTCGGGACCGCGAGACGTTCGATGACCTGTCGGTACCGGTCCACCGTTTCGCAGGGCTGTTGGTTCACGAGCCGGGATCGGTGCTGACCACCAAGGGGACGCTGTCGCTCGTCTTCACCCCCTTCCACAAGCGCTGGGCCGACACCCCGCTCACGCCGTGGCCCCGCCCCGGGGCAGGTCGTTCGGTGGTCGTCGCCGGCGAGCCGCTTCGCCCCGCCGGCTCGCCGATCCAGCCGCCGGGCAGTCGCAACGCCTGGGACCGGCTCTGTCGGTGGCTGGAACGGGTCGACGACTATCCAGACACCCGGGACCTTCCGGCCATCGGGGGGACCTCGGAGCTCTCGGCCGACCTGAAGTTCGGCACGATCGCCGCCAGGACGATCCTCGACACGGTCGGCACCGCAACGGAAGGTCGCTCGGCGTTCGTGCGCCAACTCGCGTGGCGGGACTGGTGGGCCCACACCCTGGCCGAGCGGCCGGACCTCCCCGACCGGGCGATCAGGGACGATTACGACCGAATCCGGTGGATCGACGACGACGACGCCTTCGACGCGTGGGCGCAGGGGCGGACTGGCTACCCGATCGTCGATGCGGGGATGCGGCAGCTCGTCGCCACCGGTTGGATGCACAACCGGGCGCGGATGATCGCCGCGAGCTTTCTCGTCAAGGATCTCCTCATCGACTGGCGGCGGGGCGAGCGGTTCTTCCGCCATCATCTCGTCGATGCCGACGTTGCCCAGAACGCCGGAAACTGGCAATGGGTCGCTGGGACGGGACCCGATGCTGCTCCCTACTTTCGCATCTTCAACCCGACGAGCCAGAGCGAGAGGTTCGACCCCGAGGGCGACTACATCCGCCACTGGGTGCCGGAGCTGGCCGCCCTGCCGGGCACGCTGATCCACGAGCCTGCTGCCGCCGGCCCGCTGGAGCTTGCGACCGCCGGTGTCGTGCTCGACGACACCTACCCGGCACCGATCGTCGACCACGCCGAAGCCAGAACCCGAACCATCGAGGCCTACAAGGCAGCGCTCGGCTGAGCGCCACCGACCACACCGGCCACCGACCACACCTGCCACCGACCAGCCACACCGGCCGACGTGGGCTTGTCCACCGGGCTCGGTTGTTCCACGTAGTTGCGACAACGCCGGATGTACCGGCGACCCTCGCCCTCCCGAGCCTGCCGCCCGTCGCGCCGGGTCGCCGGCTTGCGCCGTTCGAGCCAGGACTCGCCCCACTGCTCGTGTCGCAACTACGTGGAACAACCGGCCTCGTCGTAGGTGAACCCACCACCGCCACCAGGTCGCAGCGACGTCGCGGCCGCCGATCACCAGTACCGGCGTTGGTCCACCGGATCGGCGAACAGTGCCGCCGCTCGGCGACGGATGCGAAAGCGGGTGGTCCGAGGCATCGTCGCCACCCGGTACCGGCCCCGCCCGATCCGCTCGACCCGGCCCTTGTACAGCTCCGACCGCAGGACGTCGCTGACCGCCTTGCCGGGCCGGCCAGCCACGCCGACCCCTCGCTGGTGGAGCGCATCGACCAGCTCGGCGATCGAGACGTCACGGCCGCGCCGGTCGTCCAGGATCGTCCCTACGGTGCTCGGCGAGCTTGGCCGGGGCTCGCGGACCGAACAGCACGTTCGCCACCTCGTCGAGGCCCCGAGAGTCCTGGATGTCCGACGCCCGGACGACCTGGGCGATCTTGCTCCGCCGGCGGAGGAAGTCGTCGAGGCGAACGACCATCTCGTTGTCGGCGGTGTGGTGGAGCTCGGCTCGCAGGTAGTCAGCCGAGTCCATGATGTCCTCGCCCTGGCGCGGATCCTGCCGGATGTCGTCGAGCAGGTCGAACGCCCGGCGACCATAGCGTCGCCAGAGCCGATCGCTGAGCGGCTCCGTGCCGGGCTTGACGCGCCGATCGTCGAGGCGCATCCCGCGGGCCTGCCGGTAGAAGTCCCGTCGGCTGTCGGCCGATGGCTCGCCGTACCACCGCGCCTCGTGGGGCTCCAGCGAGACGCCAAGGCCGGCCACCGCCTCGGCGATCTCCTCGCCCACGTTGAGGCAGTCGGTGAGCTTGCCGCCGTACACCGAGACGACCGCCCGATCGAGGTCGACGTCGATCTCGTGCTTGCGCGAGAGCGATGTCCACTCGGCGTCCCGCCGGTCGTCGTCGGAGGCGCTCACGACGAGCGGGCGGGTTCCGCACCGCTCGGCGATGATGTCGGCGTCGGTGAGCGGTCGCGGGAGGTCGAGCCGGTCGTTGATCTGGCCGAGCAGGAACGCCCGATCCTCGGCGGTGACCTCCTTGGTCGGCTCCTCGGTGCGAGTGTCGGTGGTGCCGATCATCGATCGACGACCCATCGGGATCACGTAGAACAGGCGGCGGGTGTCGTCGAAGAAGGCGAGCACCCGGTCGTTGGGGGTGAGCTGATCCACCACGAGGTGGATGCCCTTCGAGTGGACGATCCGGTGCGGGGTCTGCACAGCGAGCGTGTCGTTGAGGCCATCGATGAACGGACCGGCGGCATTGACCAGGACCCGGGAGGTCGCCGAGAGGGTCGAGCCGCTCTCCAGGTCGCGCAGCTCGACCCGCCAGACCCCACCCGCACGCTCGGCGCCGACGAGCTCGACGTAGTTGACGGCGGCCGCACCGTGATCGAGCGCGGTCCTGACGAACGAGAACACGAAGCGGGCATCGTTGTCGATCAGGTAGGCGTCTGCGTACTCGACGCCGCCCTTGACCTCGCTCGTGTCGATCAGGGGCTCCATCCGCTCGACCGCATGCCGGCTCAACACCCTCGGCGCCGCCGTCCGGAAGTCGCCGATCGCCCAGTAGGCGTACGAGCCGGCACCGGCGAGCCAGTGGGGGAACGGCGCGGTCCTGCCCAGCGCAGCGAGGAAGCCGATCTCCACGATGTTCGCCGGATAGGCCCGCATCAGACGGTTGCGACTCTTGCACAGCTTGCGAACGAGGCGCAGGTCGTAGTTCTCGAGGTACTTGAAGCCGCCCCAGACCAGGTTCGACGACTCCTGTGAGGTGTAGCCGGCGAAGTCGCCGCGCTCGACCAGACCGATCGCTGCGCCCCGGCCCGACAGCGCGGCGGCAGCGACGGCACCGTTGATCCCCCCGCCGACGATGAGCACGTCGAGGTCGGCGCCCTCGAGGCGGTCGATGTTCGCGGATCGCAGTTCGGACACGGGCCGATCCTACGGGCTGGCGACGGGGACAGTTCGGGCGTGTGACCGGGTACTCTCACGTCGGTGCCAGCCGTTGACAACCCGTCGTCGACAACGTCGACACAATCGACCGTCGTCGACTGGTGGCTCGATACCGTGGGCTACGAGGTGTATCTCCGTTCGTTCGCCGACTCGAACAACGATGGTGTCGGCGACCTTGCGGGAGTCACGAGCCGGCTCGACCACCTCGCTGATCTGGGTGTCGGTCTGCTCTGGATCACACCCTTCTATCGATCGCCGATGGTCGACTACGGCTACGACGTCGCCGACTTCTGCGCCGTCGACCCACTCTTCGGCGACCTGACCGATTTCGACGAGCTCCTGGCTGGGGCACACCACCGCAACATCCGCGTCGTGATCGACCTCGTCCCCAACCATTGCAGCTCCGAGCACCACTGGTTCCAGCGGGCGCTGACCGACCCGGATGGGCCGTACCGCGACTACTTCATCTGGCGCGATCCTGCCCCCGGCGGTGGCCCGCCGAACAACTGGATCAGCTACTTCGGCGGACCCGCCTGGACATTCGACGAGCAGAGCGGCCAGTACTACCTCCACCTGTTCCTGCCGTCCCAGCCAGACCTCAACTGGCGCAACCCTGCGGTCGTCGACGAGTTCGATGCGATCCTGCGCTACTGGCTCGACCGCGGCGTCGACGGGTTTCGGATCGACGTCGCCCAGGCGTTGACCAAGGACGCTCGGTTGCGGTCGAACCCCCAGGTCGGTGCCTGGGATCCCACTGCGCCTCGGTGGGAGCAGTGGAACGCCTTCGATCATGCCCACGACGTCGGCCAGCCAGAGACCCTCTCCATCTACCGCCGGTGGCGGCGGCTCGCAGAGAGCTACAACGCCGTGCTGATCGGTGAGACCTACGTGCTCGAGCCCGACCGGTTGGCTGAGCTGCTGCCCGGCGATGGCCTCCATGTCGGCTTCTGGTTCCAGCCGATGCACGTCGGCTGGAACGCCGGCGAGCTGCGGGCCGCGCTCGCAGCTCCTCTGGCCCACGTCGCTGACCCGACCACGATCGGCTGGGTTTCGTCGAGCCACGATGAGGCTCGAGCCGCCAGCCGGTTCCTCGTCGGCGGATCCGACGGCGACCTCGGGCGCCGGCGAAGCCTCGCCCTGTCGACCCTCCTGCTCGCCCTTCCAGGACTGCCGGTCCTGTACCAGGGGGAGGAACTGGGGTTGCTCGACGGTGTCGTTCCCGAGGACCAGCGGGCCGACCCCGTCGGTGCAGATGTGTCGCTCAGTCGCGACGGCTGCCGGACCCCGATGCCGTGGGATCCAGACGACGTGGCGTTCGGCTTCTCCGACTCGGTCGACACCTGGCTCCCGGTCGGCGGGCGGTCCGTCACCGACACCGCCGCATGGCAACGGAGACAGGACGGGTCCTGGCTGGATCGCTACCGCCGCCTCGTGACCCTTCGCCGAACGGAGGACCAGCTTCAACGAGGCCCCTTCACCTGGTGCGACGGCTATCCGCCCGATGTGATCGCGTTCCGGCGCGGCTCCCTGGTCGTGGCGCTCAACGCCGGTCGCACCAGCGTGTCCATCGACCTCACGGGCCTACTCCGATTCGACTCGCTCGACGAGATCCCGATCGGTACGACCATTGATGGACCGCTGCTCGGGCCCGATCAGGCGATCATCGTCCAGCTGCTCTAGGGGAGCACGTCCGAGAGCTCGATCGGTCCACCGGCCTCGATACTGCGGTGCGCCGCCACACCAACCGCCACCGACCACAGCCCGTCCTCCACGGTCACCTCGGGCGGGGAGCCGGAGCGAATGGCGCGGAGGAATCGTTCGTGCTCGATGTAGGAGGAGCCGTGGTGGAGCCCGACGTGGCCGACATGGTCGAGGTCGCCGGGCTCGACAGATTCGATCTCGACGGCGCCGATCGCGTGCTGTCCACGGCGACCGATCCGCACCTCGTTCTGGGGGAGCAGGGCCTCGACCTTGCCGGTGTCGCCGACGACCGACACCTCTTCCTGGTTGCGGGTGGCCTCGGCGAACATGCAGAGGTCGAGGACCGCTCGGGCGCCGCCGTCATAGTCGACGACCACGTAGGCGTTGTCGATCATGTCGGCCGGCTGCCCGTCGTAGACCTCGTCCATGTGGTTCACGTCCTGTGCTCCGGATGCGAAGACGCGTCGCGGACGGGTTCCCACGATCAGGTTCATCAGATCGAAGAAGTGACAGCATTTCTCGACCAGGGTCCCACCGGTGTTCGCCGTCAGCCGGTTCCAGTCTCCCACCTTCGCCAGGAACGGAAAGCGGTGCTCGCGGACGGCCACCATGCGAACGGGGCCGACCGCGCCCTCACGGACGAGCTCCACCAACCGGGCGACGGGGGCCATGTATCGGTACTCGAGCCCCATCCACACCGGAGCCGACCGCTCGCCGACCCAGGAGACGACCTTCTGACAGTCCTCGACGGTCGTGCACAACGGTTTCTCGACCAGGACGGGGAGATCCGTCGTGAGGACGTGACCCAGCACCTCGATGTGGTGATGGTTCGGCGTGGCCACCACCAGCGCGTCGCAACCACCGTCCGCCAGGAGGTCTTCGTAGTGGTCGTACACCTCGACGGGGCCGTCGGCCGCCTCGATCGCGGCGGCCTGGGACGGCCCGTGGGGATCGGCCACGGCGACCACCCGAGCCCCGGGGAGGGCGTTGACGTTGACGATGTGCTCGACACCCATCATGCCGACGCCGATGATCCCGTAGCGGAGCTCCTCGTCGCTCATGGGTGAGCCGACCCCGCGGCGTGCGAATCGCCGAAGCGCCGCTTGAACGGTCCGTGGGCGATGCGGGGGAGCACGTGCTCGGCGACCAGTTCGGCCTCGGCCTTGTGCGGATAGCCGGAGAGTATGAAGGCGTCGATGCCGACCCCCCGGTAGGCGTCGAGCTTGGCGACGACCTGGTCGGGATCGCCGACGATCGCCGCCCCGGCGCCGCTGCGAGCCCTCCCGATCCCGGTCCACAGGTTCGGTTCCGCGTAGCCCTCGCTGTCGGCACCCTCGCGGAGCTCGGCCTGGCGGGCCACACCGACCGAAGCCGCATCGAGCGACCGACTTCGGATCGCGTCGCCGGTCTCGACATCGAGGCGGGACACCAGCCGGTCGGCCGCGGCCCGGGCCTCGGCTTCGGTCTCGCGGACGATCACGTGCGACCGCAGCCCGTACCACAGGTGGCGCTCGTGGCGTTCGGCCCGCCGGCGCATGTCGGACACGGTCTCGCCGACCGACGCGACCGTGTCGGGCCAGGTGAGGAACACGTCGGCCGCGGCAGCGGCCGTCTCCTTGGCCGCATCCGAGAAACCGCCGAAGTAGAACGGCGGGCATCGCCCGTCGTCGGTGCCGACCCGCGGCGGGTCGAGCGCGACGTCGACGAAGTCGCCGTGGTACTCGACCGGCTCACGGTCGAGAAGGAGTCGCAGCACCTCCATGTGCTCCCGGGTCCGGCGATACCGGGTCTCCGATTCGAGCTCCTGGCCCGGCAGGTCGCTCGAGATGATGTTGATCGTGAGCCGCCCGCCGGACATCTGATCGATGGTGGCGAGCTGCCGGGCCAGCTGGGGCGGCCACAGTTCGCCCATCCGCACCGCCAACAGGAGGTTGATCCGCTCCGTGACGGTCGCTATCGCGGCACCGAATGCCACCGCATCGATGCCGAGGGCGTACCCGGACGGGAGGAGGATGTTGTCGAAGCCGAGCCGATCCGCGGTGGTCACGATGTCTGCACAGTGGGGCCACGACGAGAGCAGGCCCGGATCGGGGACCCCCAGGAATTCGTAGTCGTCGTCGCACAGTGCGGAGAACCAGGCGATCTCGGGCGCCGGGATCGATGGAGGCTCGGTCGATGTCGGGGTCACGGGAGTGGGACACCCTCGGACGCTTCGACCAGGTCATAGACGTCGTTCCGGTCGAGGGTGACCTCCAACGCCGCCATGGAGTCGGCGATCCGGTCGGGGTTCTGGGTACCGATGATGGCGACCGGTCTCGACGGGTGAGCCAGGACGAACGCCAGCGCGACGGCAGACCGGTCGACACCCTCTCGCTCGGCCAGGCGATCGAGCGTCGCCACCAACTCCGGCGGGAGGCCCTCGCCGGTGGGGATCGACCCCCCGCCCAGCGGGCTCCAGGCCAGCGGCAGGAGGCCGGTTTCGAGGCACAGGTCCAACGTCCCGTCGCGGAGCGGATCGAGATGTGCCACCGAGTACTCGGGCTGGGTGGTGGCGAGCGGGACGTCGCCCATGGCCAGGTGCGCCTGCAACGCCCGGGTCTGTGCCGGCGTGTGGTTGGAGACGCCGACGTGGCCGATCACGCCGTCGGCCACCAGTCCCTGCAGCGTCTCTGCCACCTCCCCGGGATGGCCGAACAGGTCTGGCCGGTGGATCTGGTAGAGGTCGAGGCGGTCGGCTCCCAGGCGCCGCCGCGACCCGTCGACCGCCGAGCGGAGGTAGGAGGCGCTCGAGTCGTAGGGCACAGGAGGCGCGATACCGCCCTTCGTCGCCAGGACCATCCGGTCCCGCAGGTCGGGACGCCCGGCGAGAACCCTGCCGAGCTGCTCCTCGACGGTTCCGAAGCCGGTTCCGCCCCAGTCGAAGCCGTAGACGTCAGCGGTGTCGATCAGGTTGCAGCCCGCGTCCAGCGCGGCTTCGATCAGAGCCGTCGATCGACCGACATCGTCATCGGTGTATCGCCACAGGCCGTAGGCGATCGGGCCCACATCGTGCGCGCCGATGCGTCGAGCAGCGGTGTCGATCAACGGGGCGTTCGGCGAGTTCTCGGGCATGGCTCGGGTCACTTTCCGTCGGTGCGGTCGGGGGGTGCGGTGGTTCGACGCTCGATCAGCGCGATTGGAACCTGGTAGCTGGCCGTCTCGGTCGACCGGCCACTGAGTCGGTCGAGCAGGAGCTGGGCCGCCAGCGAACCGTGCTCCGCCACATTCTGCCGTACGGTGGTCAGCCCCACGACCGCCGACAGCTCGTGATCGTCGACGCCGACGACCGACACGTCTTCGGGAACGTCGGCCCCGGTCTCCCAGATGGCCCGGAGCGCCCCGAACGCCATCTCGTCGCCCATCGCGAAGACCGCGGTCGGCGGTTCGGGGGCCTGCAGCATCGACCGCATCGCGTCGTACCCACCCTCGACCGTGAAGCTGCCGACGCGCTCCAACCGATCGTCGGGCTCGACGCCGGCCCTGGCGAGCGCCCGCCGGTACCCATGGCGTCGATCGATCGGGACCTCGAAATGGAGCGGGTCGTCGTTGACGCCGGCGAGCAGACCGATCCGGGTGTGGCCCAGCTCGAGGAGGTGATCCACCGCCAGCTCGGCTACTCGCACGTCGTCGATCCTGACCGACGACGCACCTGACGGCGCCGACCCCACCGAGACGACGTGGACCCTCGAGGCCATCAGGCTCGAGGCCTCGTCGGCCGAGAGCGGGAGGTCGACCAGGATCAGGCCATCTGCCCGCTTCACCAGCGGGCCCCTCGTCAGCCGCAGCCGGGCGGCTTCGCTGTCGACCGCGACGACCAGGAGGTCATAGCCTGCTGCGGCCATGACCGACTCGACGGCTGCCATCACCTTGCCGAAGTACCACGAACCGAGGTCGGGGACCGCCATCGCGACGGTCCGCGACCGGCCCGAAGCGAGGCGGGCGGCCGACGGGTCTGGCTGATAGTGCAGCAGCTCGGCGGCCTCCTCCACCCGCTTTCGGGTCGACGGCGCCACGTTGGGCAGGCCCCGGAGGGCCCGGCTGACCGTCGCCACCGACACTCCGGACCGACGAGCCACATCCTCGATCGTCGACGGCCGGTCGTCGTCCGTCACGTTCCTTCGCCCTCGGCTGACACGAGCCGACTGTAAGCGATTCCATCCGCTTGTAGCCAGCATCTGTCGATCGGTTACAGTACCCGTCAGCTGAGAGGGGATCACCATGGCCGAAGTCGTGCTGGAGAACGTCGAGAAGGTCTATCCGAACGGCTATCACGCCATCTACGACCTGAACCTCGAGATAGGCGATGGGGAGTTCCTGGTGCTGGTCGGCCCGTCCGGTTGTGGCAAGTCGACGGCGCTGCGGATGGTGGCGGGACTCGAGGAGATCAGCGACGGGGAACTGCGGATCGGCGAACGGGTGGTGAACGACGTCCACCCGAAGGATCGCGACATCGCGATGGTCTTCCAGAACTACGCCCTCTATCCGCACATGACGGTGGCCGACAACATCGGCTTCGCGCTGAAGTTGGCCAAGGTCCCGAAGCAGGAGATCGAGACCCGGGTCAACAAGGCGGCAGCCACGCTCGACCTGACCGAGTACCTCGATCGGAAGCCGGGCCAGTTGTCGGGCGGACAACGACAGCGGGTGGCCATGGGTCGGGCGATCGTGCGGCAGCCGGCTGCGTTCCTGATGGACGAGCCCCTCTCCAACCTCGATGCCAAGCTCCGGGTCCAGATGCGGGCCGAGATCGCTGCGCTCCAGCGCGATCTCGGCGTCACCACGATCTACGTCACCCACGACCAGGTCGAGGCGATGACCATGGGCGACCGGGTGGCCGTGCTCAAGCGTGGTGTGCTGCAGCAGGTGGACACGCCACAGAACCTCTACGAGCTCCCCGACAACGTGTTCGTTGCGGGCTTCATCGGCTCACCGGCGATGAATCTCATGACCGCTCGCCTCGAGGGAACCGAACGCGAACCAGCGGTCAGGATCGGTAGCCATCGCCTCTCGATCGACCCCGAGCTGTGGGGGTCGCGACCCGCACTGCAGGGCCGGCTCGAGCAGGACGTCGTGGTCGGGATCCGGCCGGAGGACATGGAGGATGCAGCCCTCGCGCCCGACACGCCGCCCGATCGTCGACTCACGAGCGAGATCACGTTGACCGAGTCGCTGGGCTCGGAGATGATCGCCCACTTCCCCCTCGACGCCGAGCCGTTCGCCATCATGGACGCCGAGTTCGAGGGCGAGGACGCCGTCGAAGCGACCCGCCACGAGGGCGGTGACGTGATCTACGTGGGGCGGTTCAGCCCGCGCTCGTCGGCCAGGATCGGCGACCGGATCGAGATCGCCGTCGACACGGCCCGCCTCCACTTCTTCGACCCGGCGTCCGGCGAGGCACTGCGCGACTAGAAATCCCCCGACGGGTGTCCATTCGTCGTACTGCTCGGCTACTGTGCAAACGCTTACATCCATCATCGAGCGCCAGCGATCAGCTACGGTCGCTCGAAAGGTCAGTGACGAGGCGGGCGCCCGTCCGGGGGCTCGCAGAGGAGAGGAACCGATGAAGCAAAGCCTGCTGAGAATGCTGGCGCTGCTCTTCGCCATGGCGTTGATCGCAGCCGCCTGCGGAGGCGATGACGGCGACGACGACGCCGGCGACGGCACCGAGGAGAGCGATGGCGGAGACGCCGCCGATGTCGGTGGTGGCGAGGGCAACGTCGTGACGATCCTCGGTCCGGAGACGGGTGAGGAGGCAGCCGGTTTCGAGGAGGCGTTCGCCCCCTTCACCGAAGAGACCGGTATCGAGGTCCAGTACACCGGCAGCCGGGATGCCACGACCGAGATGAACCTCGCGGTCGAGGGTGGGAGCCCGCCCGACATCGGCGTCATCCCCCAGCCCGGTCGACTCGTCGGCTTCGCCCAGAACGGCGACCTGATCCCGCTGCCTCAGGAGATGGTCGACGGGGTCGTAGACCAGTACGCACCGACGCTCTTCGAGGCGGCGACCTACGAGGGCTCGGTCTACGGCATGCCCAACAAGGGCGACGTCAAGAGTCTCGTCTGGTACAGCCCGTCGATGTTCGAGGAGAACGGCTACGAGATCCCCGAGACCTGGGGGGAGCTCGAGGCGCTGACCGAGCAGATGAAGACGGACGGCGTCGCCCCGTGGTGCATCGGCATCGGTTCGGGCGACGCCACCGGCTGGCCCTTCACCGATTGGATGGAGGACATGATGCTCCGGATCCACGGTCCGGACGTCTACGACCAGTGGGTCAACCACGAGATCCCGTTCAATGATCCCCAGGTGGCCGAGGTCGCCCAGTTCGTGGCCGACATCTGGTTCGAGGAGGGCAACGTGGCCGGCGGGCGTGACATCATCGCCCAGACCGGGTTCCAGGAGGCGGGTCTCGGCGTCCTCTCCGGCGACTGCGGTCTGCATCGGCAGGCCAACTTCTACGCCGCCCAGTTCGTCGACGCCGGCGCCACCATCGGCGAGGACGTCGACGTGTTCTACCTGCCGACCATCGAGGGCAACGACTTCGGCGACGTCCTCCTGACGGCTGGCACCTACGTCGTGGCGTTCAACGATCGACCGGAGATCATGCAGGTGATCGAGTACATCGGCTCCGCCGAGTACGCGAACGCCCGGATCGCGGCCGACAAGGGTGGCTTCCTGTCGCCGAACCTCACCCACGACACGTCGCTCTACTCCTCGGACCTGGATCGGTTCCTGGCCGACCTGCTGGTCACCTCCGATCCTCAGCGATTCGATGCCTCGGACCTCATGCCGGGTGAGGTCGGGTCCGGCGAGTGGTGGCGCTCCGGGACCGACTTCGTATCGGGCTCCATCGAGCTCCAGGAGTTCCTTGACAACACGGAAGAGGCCTGGCCAAGCTAGACGCCCGAGCGTCAACGAGCACATGTAGGGGTAGTTTGGGGGCGGTGCCGGCACGGCACCGCCCCCGGTGAACCGAAGTACAAGGGGGAACAAGCGTGGACGTGGTCCTCACCACGGTGATCAGCACGGTGGTAGCCATCGCGATCTCGGCCGGCATCTTCTTCGGCGCAAACGCGCTGGTCGACTCCACCACCCATCGGTGGCCGGTCGCCGTCGCCGGACTGGGCGCCTTCGTCGGCCTGATCGTCGGGGCCATCCTCCAGCACAACGGCTGGCTCAAGGTCGGCGGCGACCTCGCCGGTCCGTTCAAGAACGGCTGGCTGACGCTGCTGCTCGGGATCGTGGTCGGGGCGGCTGCCGGCTACGGCCTGGGAACGGTCCGGGAACCCGACTACGCCACGAGACAGCGATCCGAGCACCGATGGCGCCCCGTGGTGTTCGTCGGGCCCGCGGTTGCGTTCGTGCTGCTTGGCCTGGCCCTCCCCAGCCTGAGCACCTTGATCATCAGCTTCCGGGGTGGCCGCAGGGGCGAGGGGGGTTTCTCGCTCGGCAACTACGAGACGATCTTCAGCGATGAGGACTTCTTCAACGTCATCGACTTCGATCGGATCTTCACGAGCCGGCTCTTCATCGCCGGCCTCATCGGCATCATCATCGCCGTTTTCGCCGCCTACGCCAGCGCCGTCCAACTCGACGACAACAACGAGGCTCGCCTCGTCAACACCGCCATGCGCGGCCTGCTCATCGCCCACGTCGGGGCGGCGGTCCTCGTGGTCGTCGGCCTGATCGAAGGGATCGCCCGAGACCCGAACCAGTCGTGGATCTTCGACACGATCATCACGCCGCTCATCAGCAGCCGCATCGTGCTCTGGCTGCTCGTCGCCACGTACTTCGCCGGCGGCATCGCCTACCTGGTTCGAACCCGGTCATCGCTGCAAGGCATCGGCGCCACCGCAACCGGTCGCAGTGCGACGGGCGATCGCCGGACGCTGGGAATGAGCCCCGTGCTCGTCGGCATGCTCGCCGCGGCCGCCGTTCTGGCCGTCGTGCTCGGATTGATCGATGCGGTCACCACCGCCGAATTCGTGTCGTTGATCCTGCTCGTGGCGGGGTTGGGCCTGCTGTCGGCGGTTCTCGCCGCCAACAGCCACGCCAACAACCTCGATCTCGGCTCTCCGGCTTCGTCGCTCGCACTGGTGGTGGCCGCGATCCTCCTCGCCCTCGCCGTGTTCTCGACGCTGCAATCGGTGCTGTGGAACAACCTGTGGTGGGTCGCCACCGTCACCGGGCTGTCCACGGTGTTCGGCCTGCTGCTGGCGATCCTCGCCGACCGGGCCAGAGGTGAGACGACGGCGAGGACCTTCATCTTCCTCCCCATGGCGATCTCGATGGTCGGCGCCGCCGTCATCTGGGATTTCGTGTTCGAGTTGCAGGCCTTCGGCAATCAGACCGGCCTCATGAACGCCATCCTCCAGGGCCTCGGGTTCCAGGCCCGTGGTTTCTTCATCAATTCGAGCATGATCCCATGGAACAACTTCTGGATCATGATGATCATGGTCTGGATCCAGACCGGGTTCGCCATGGTCATCCTCTCGGCCTCGATCAAGGGAGTGCCAGACGAACTGCTCGAAGCGGCCCGCGTCGACGGCGCGTCGGAGGTACAGGTCTTCTGGCGGGTCATCATCCCCCAGATCCGCACCACGATCATCGTGGTCGTGACGACGCTGATCATCATCGTCATGAAGGTCTTCGACCTGGTGAAGGCGACGACGGGCGGCGCAAACGACACGAACGTGCTGGCCAACGAGATGTTCAACCAGTTGCGCGACTCGAACTTCTCGCTCTCGAGCGCGTTCGCGGTCTTGATCTTCGCCCTCGTCCTGCCGGTGATGATCTACAACGTCCGCAGCAACCTCAAGGAGCTCGCCTGATGGCCGCCCCCACCGCACCGACGTTGCACGACGAGCCCGGTGTCTTCTCGGCCCAGGCGGCAGCCACGCAGACCGTCGGCGGCCGCATGGCTCGTCTGATCGCCTCCATCCCGACGTGGGTCCTGTGGGCCGTCGTCGTGATCTGGACCGTCCCGACGCTCGGGCTGCTCGTGTCGTCGTTCCGCCCGGTAGAAGCGATCAACGACACCGGCTGGTGGAACGCGTTGCTGCCGCAGAACTGGGACCAGTTCACGCTGGCCAACTATGACGAGATCCTCACCGAGTCGGCGGGCCGGCTTCCGATCTGGCAGAACTTCCTGAACACGCTGGCCATCGTGTTGCCGGCAACGGTCATCCCGATCGCGATCGCCACGATCGCCGCCTACGGCTTCGCCTGGATGGAGTTCAAGGGCAGGAACTGGTTGTTCGTTGGCTTGATCGCGATGATGGCGCTACCCAACCAGATGACCTTCGTTCCGCTCATCCAGCTGTTCGAGTCGGGCGCCTCCTGGACGATCCCCGGTACCGAGCAGACGCTCCGGCTGTTCCCCGATCTCGACATCAACGGCACCGCGGCGGCGGTGTGGCTGACCCATACCTCGTTCGGGTTGCCACTGGCCATCTTCCTGATGCACAACTACGTCTCCCAGTTGCCGAAGGACATCTTCGAGGCGGCCAGGATCGACGGTGCCAACCACTACACGATCTTCATGAAGCTGGTCCTGCCGCTGTCGCTGCCGGCGATCGCGGCATTCGGTATCTTCCAGTTCCTCTGGACCTGGAACGACTTCCTCATCGCGTCGGTGTTCCTCGATGGCGACAAGGTTCCATTGACGGTCGCGTTGGTGAACATCGTCGGCGAGCAGGGCCAGGATGCCCACCTTCGATTCCCCGCCGGCTTCATCACCATCGTCGTCCCGCTCCTGGTGTTCTTCGCCCTCCAGAAGCACTTCGTGCGCGGCCTGTTGGCGGGCTCGGTGAAGGGTTAACCACCTTCGGGCGCTGCGCCCACGGCCACGATCGGCCCGAGGCCGTCCAGGTGGATGAGCTCCACGTCGTCTGGCGTGATGAGCGTGATCGCCTGCCGATGAGCCAGCACGATTCGATCAGCGTCGAGCGCCACGGCGTCGACGCAACCGATACCGGCGGGATGCAGTTCTCGTTCGACGATCGGCGCTTCGGTCCCCACGGTGAGCAGCACCAATCGACCGAGGTACTCGGCCACGAGGTGAGCGACGCCGGGCGTCACCCCCGGGGTCGCCAGGCCGCAGCGAGGGCGAAACCGGTACTGGCGGTCGAGGGTGACCGATTCGCCGGTCACCAGGTCGGCGAGGGTCAACTGGCCGCACTGCATCGCCTCGTCGCACGCTCGTGACACGACCCAGTCGGCGGCCCCGGTGATGACCTCACCGGAGAGGTCGAGCGCTCGAACCGATCCGTCGTCGTCGACGAGGAAGTTTCGCCCCGACCCCTCGACCACGAGACCCTGCTCGGCGACGAGGCGCACCTCCGGGAGACTGGTCCGGTCGCCGAAGGCGTCGATCCAACGGACATCGACCTCATCGTCGGTCAGCCGCCAACGGATCAGTCCCGTCGGGATTCCCACCCAGGCATGACCGCCCTCCTGCGTCAGACCGGTGACGCCATAGGTGGTGCGGGTGCCGAGGTCGACGAGACGCTCCCGGCGGGCGATCATCCCGTCGAAGCTGAGCAGGTGATAGCGACCGTCGGCGTCGACCGCCACGCCGCGATCGGTCCCGAAGAATCGGAGGTCGAGCACGGCGGGGCGAGCCGCCGCAGCGCCCAGCCACGGCACGGGGATCGACTCGGCCTGCCCGGTGGCCAGATCGACCGACCACAGTGCGAGCTCCTCGTCGCCGGCGGCGACGAACACCCGCGGCGGCTCAGGCATCGCCGACGCCTCGAAGTCGACCACCGACGGACCAGCTGCAGAACCACCGTCGGCGCCAGCGAGAGGCGTCGATGATGTGGTGGGAGTAGGCGCGGTGCTGGCAGGGGAGCCGTCTCCGGATTCGGCGGCCGGCTGTGGCCGGCTCAGCCACACCGCCACGACGAGGAGCGCCACGAGACCGAGGCCGGCGACGACCCGCGGCATGGGTCGGGTCCGCACCGCCACGAGGTCGGGGCCCGACCGCGATCCAGCATCGCCCACGGTGCCGTCGGACGGCTCGACGAGCTCGATCCCCATCCCCCCATCCTCCCACACCACCTCGCTCGCTGGTCGCCCGATGCCACTCGTCGGCGACCGTCGGACGGCTGACAGGCTCGCGGTAGCGTGCAACGCCATGAACGACTTTCTCGACTTCAACCAGAAGGTGATCGACGAGTTCCGCGCCAACGACGGCGTGTGCGGTGGCCCGTTCGAGGGGGCACCGATGATCCTCATCACGATGACCGGGGCCAAGAGCGGCCGCGAGCTCTGCTCGCCGCTCGTCTACTCGACCGACGGCGACGACGTGGTGATCATTGCGTCGAAGGCCGGCGCGCCGACCAACCCGAACTGGTACCACAACCTCGTCGCCAACCCGAACGTCACCGTCGAGATCGGGACCGACAAGTACGAGGCGACGGCGAACCTGGTCGAGGGCGACGAGCGCAAGCGCCTCTTCGACGCCCAGGCGGCCCAGATGCCGCAGTTCGCCGAGTACGAGAAGAGCGCGGCCGAGCACGGCCGGGAGATCCCCGTCTTCCGCCTCGTCAGGAGCTGACGTCGCCGATCCGTCTATGCGGTCGGCGCGAGTGCTGCGGCGTGGTTGGTGTGGCTGACGATCGCGTCCACCACGAGGGGCCACAGTGGGCGGGGGAGGTCGTGCCCCATGTCGTGGAGGAACAGGAGGTTGGCGCCGGGGACCAGCTCCGCGGTGCGCTCGCCTCCCTTGGGCATGATGAGTTGATCGTCGCGCCCGTGGATCACCAGCGTCGGCACGTTCAGCGCGGCCAGGCCAGCAGCCCGGTCGCCCGACGCTCGCACAGCGGCCATCTGCCGCAGCATGCCCTCAGGGTAGAACGCCCGGTCGAAGGCGGCGGCGGCCCGGGCCGCCGCCTCGTCCCGATCGAAGTAGCGGCGGCTGCTGAAGATCGCCGATCGCTCGACGCTGGCCGCGATGTAGGCCTCGCGCTCGGTGGGCAACGGTGCGGCCAGCGCCGCCCCCGCTTCCGGGCTCGACTCGAAGTAGTCGGGCTCGCTCGTGGTCGACATGATCGACGTCATCGACAGCACCCGGTCCGGGTGATCGATGGCGATCTGCTGGACGATCATGCCACCCATCGACGAGCCGGCGATGTGGGCCGCCTCGACCCCGAGGTGATCGAGCAGACCCACCGCGTCGTCGGCGAACGTCGACAAGGTGTAGGGCACCTCGGGCATCGGTCCCTCGCCGGCACTCGCCGCCAGCACGGCCTGCACATCGACCTCGACGCCGTCGAGGTGGGTCGACAGGCCGACGTCTCGGTTGTCGAAGCTGATCACGAACCGCCCGCGCTCGGCGAACGCCTCGCGGAACCCGTCGCCCCACTGCAGGATCTGCGACGAGTAGCCGTTGACGAGGAGCAGCGCCGGGTCATCCGGATCACCGTGGGTCTCGTAGTAGAGCTCGATTCCGTTCGATGGCGCGGTGGGCATGGTTCCTCCTCGGGTGGGGTCGGCGACAACGCTGCCACGACCGAGCCGCGCCGTCGAGCCGGCGCCGGCTACGACGGCTTCGGACCCACCAGGTTGAGCAGCGCCTGCCGGCCGTCGTCCTCCACCGCCTTGCGGGCACGGTCGAGGGCGGCGGGGAGCTCCTCGGGGTCCTCGACCCGCTCGGCGTGGCCGCCAGCGGCCTGGCAGATCATCTCGTAGTCGACGCTCGGTCCCAGGTCGCTGAAGGGGAACTCGCCGGTCTTCACCGCCCAGCCCTCCGGGTACACCATCTGCGTCGCCCGCTTCACCGCGCCCCAGGTCTCGTTGTTCCACACGAGGTAGAGCACCGGGAGATCCATGCGCCGCGAAACCCAGTGGGCTGCGGTCGGGGCGCCGAACACGTACGAGCCATCGCCGATGCAGGCGATGACCGTCTTGTCGGGGGCGGCCAGTTTCGCTCCGAGGGCGGCTCCGAGGCCCCAACCGAGCACCCCGGCGCCCGAGACGCCGAAGAAGGTGCCGGGCTCGGTGAGGCGGAGTTGGGTGGTGTCGAACCCGAGCTCGTTGACGACGATCGTGTCAGCGCTGCGGAGCTGCTCCACGCACGCGGTCATCCACGCCTTGTCGAGAGGCTCCGCCTGCCGGCCGGCGTCGGCCCTGACCGCTGCCGCGTCGCGAAGCTTGGTGTGCTCATCGCTCCAGCGCTCTGCTCGAGCGATTGCCACCGCGGGATCGACGCTGTGGTCGGCGAGCGCGGCGTTGATCGCCTCAAGATTGTGGCGAACGGAGCCGCCGAGGTTGAGGTCGACCCGGAAGCCGCGGACCGGGTAGTGGCTGTGGAGCGGATCGGCGGCGATGCCGATGACGGTGGCCTCGGGATTCGGTTCCGCCCGCTTGGGTGTCCAGGGCACATCGCTCTCGACCACCACGACCACATCCGCGTGCTGGAGGAAGCGGCCGGGGTCGGTGGCGAGGTAGAGGTGGTGATCCTGAGCCATGTTCAGGTGCGTGGGATAGGGGTCGATGACACACATCCCCAGGCGCTCGGCGAGCGCGGTCAGCGGGGCGACCGCGCCGGGGTCGCGCCCGGCGGCCCGGGTGATCAGCACCGGATTGTCGGCCGCCGCCAGCAGCTCGGCGGCTCGGGTGATCACGTCGGGGCCAGCCATCGTGTCACCGGCGTTCATCCGCGGTCGGCTGTGCGCTCGGGAGGGTTCCGGCGTGGCCTGCTCCTCGGCGGCGAGGACCTCCCGGGGGAGTGTGAGGTACACGGGGGCCTGGGGTTCGGTCCGAGTGATGGCGAGCGCACGATCGACGACGCCCGCGAGGTCCGAGCCATTGCGCAGCTCATAGTCCCACTTGACCCACTCCCGAGCCATCGAGCCCTGATCGAACGATTCCTGGGCCCAGTGGATGTGGATGTCGCGTGAGCCGAGGAGGTCGCCTTCGGTGAGCGGTGTTCGGCCGGCGCTGAACAGCATCGGGATCTGTGAGCGGTTGGCGTTGATCAGGCCCCCGATCGAGTTGGCCGTGCCGGCCACGGTGTGCACCATGACCGCCTGCGGCTCGCCGGTGACCATCGTGTAGCCGTGGGCCATGGCCACCGCCACGATCTCGTGGGGAACCGTGACCGGCTCCGGCACCGGCAGGCCATCGGCGGTGCGGCGGGCGTAGGCGTCGATGATCGGCCCGAAGTCCGTCCCGCCGTTCCCGAACAGGTAGCGGAAGCCACGACCGTGGAGAAGATCGAGGTAGGCGTCCGCCACCGACACCTCGTCGCGGTCCTCACCCATCGCCTTCTCCTCGCCGTCGGTGCTCACGGGCGCGAGCCTAGTTCGCCTCGACGCCCTGGACCGCTGCCGGGAGACCGACCAGAGCTACCGGCGGGCGGGTGACCGGCGGGTTCGTCGTGACCTAGGGTCGGGTTGATGCCCGCTCCGAAGCCAGCGAAGCCACGGGTCGTGATCCCGCCGTTGTTCGGGCGAATGGATGACATGGTGCCGCTCCTCGAGGCTGCGGGGTGCGAGGTCGTGCGGATGCCCGGCCCGAACGGCGACGGGTCGTTCGCATGGACCGACTCGGTCATCGACGAGTTCGTTCGCCCCGCCGACGCCTTCGTCGGCACGTTCGCCGGCATGGGCCTCGATGCACACATCGTCGCACTGGCTGAGCGCCTCCGGGTGGTGACCAGCCCGATCATCGGGACCGAGCACATCGACGTCGGCGCTTGTACCGACGCCGGTGTGGTCGTCGCGTTCGGCGCCACACCCGAGAACACCATCGGGGTCGCCGAAGCCGTCGTGATGCTGGCGGTCGCCCTCCAGCACCAACTACCGGCGAAGACCGCAGCGACCGCCGACGGTTCATGGCGGGTGCCGTTCGCCGGCCACCTCCTGCGCGAGGCGACGTTCGGGCTCATCGGCTTCGGTGCCATCGCACGGGAGGTCGTGGGTCGGCTGTCGGGCTGGCGGCTGGGCACGATCCTGGCCACCGATCCCTACGTGCCCGACGCCGACATCGTGGCCGCCGGCGCCGTGCCGGCACCGCTCGAACGGGTGCTGAGCGCCTCCGACGTCGTGTCGATCCTGGTCACCCTCACCGACGAGACCAGGGGCCTGCTCGGATCCGCCGAGCTCGCACTGATGAAGCCGGGTGCCCACCTGATCAACGCGGCGCGGGGCGGCGTGGTCGACGAGGACGCGCTCCTGGCCGCGCTCGACCGTGACCACCTGGGCGGTGCTGCGATCGACACCTGGGCAGCCGAGGGACCAGGGACCGACAGCCCGCTGCGTCATCATCCGAAGGTGATCGCAACCGGCCACAACGTGGCCCACACGGAGGAGCTCTATGAGCGCCACCCACCGGCAGCGGCCGAGAACACGATCCGTGCGTTGCGGGGTGACGACCCGCTCCACGTTCGCAATCCGGAGGTGCTCCCAGCCTGGCGGGCCCGCCTCGCCCGCCTCGGCCCCGCCGGTTCGCTGATGACGCTCGACTAGGAGCGGGGGCGGACGATCGTGCACGTGCCCTGGGCCAGCGCCACCAGCCGGCCCTCGTTCTCGATCTCGATCCTGACCACGGCCAGCCGCTTCGACATCGACACGATCTCGCTGGTGGCGACACAGGTTCCGCCCGTCACGGGGGCCAGCAGGTTGATCTTGAACTCGGTGGTGGCGGCCCACGAGCCCTCCGGCATCACCGGGTACATGACCACCCCGAGGACGTGGTCGCACAGGGCCGAGAGGCAACCGCCGTGCATGTTGCCCATGTTGGTGATCAGCTCGTCGGTCACGGGCATCTCGGCAACGAGCCGGCCCGCCTCCATCGAGGTCGCCCGGATACCGAGGTAGCTGTCGATGCCGCTCCGGGAGACCCGGCCGATGACCTTGTCGGCCCACTCCTGGTCGAAGGTGTCGAAGGTGGGTCGGGTCACGATGCTTCTCCTGTGTCGGTCGAGGGCGCGTCGGGGACGAACACCCCGTGGATGGGTGGTGTACCGGCCCGCTCGCCGGCCATGACCTGGATGAGCGGTTCGAGATCGTCGAAGCCGGCGACCTGGCGGGGCAGGTCGTGGAACGGGTAGCGGCCGGACACGAGCAGATCGAGCGCCTTGCGGTAGGCGGTGACGTCCACACCGAGGGCGCCGATGATGCGGAGCTCCTTGTAGACCACGTGGTCGGGATGGAACCCTGGCGTCTCGGGCGTTCCTCGGGTCCCGGCCACGATGATCGTTCCTCCGGGGCGGGCCAGCTCAACCGCCTGGGCGAAGGCTGCTGGCGCCTTGGCGGTCACGTCGATGACCACGTCGGCCTTCGACGAGATCGCCGCTCGCAGCGCCTGGTTCGGATCCTGCTCGGCCACGTCGACAGCCAGGTCGACACCGAACGCGGGCGCGATGGCGAGGCGCTCGGCGTCGCGTTCGCCGAGGCCGGTGAGCATCACGAACCCGGCCCCGGCCTCCCTCGCTGCGGCTGCCGCGCACAGCCCGCGAATGCCGGGCCCGAGGATGGCGACCACGTCGCCGGGCCCGGTCTCCGGAAGCTCGACGCCCCATCGGATGCCGGCTCCCAGCGGGTTGAAGAGCGTCGCGGTCACCGGGTCGAGCTCGTCGGGCATCGGCAGCAGCATCGCGTCCGGCCCGAGGTGGAGGTGGGATGCGTAGCCGCCACCGAGGCCCGGGGGCGAGTCGGCGTCCGTGAACCCGATCATGGTGCTGACGCCGTTCTCGACGCAGCGGCGATACAGGCCCGACCGGCACGGCTCGCAGTTGCGGCACGACTGGAACACCTCGACCGCCACCCGCTGGCCGACCGAGACGCCCCACCGCTCCCTCGCACTGGCACCTGCCTCCTCCACGACGCCGACGACCTCGTGGCCCGGGATGAACGAGTGCCGATTGGGGAGGTGACCGGTGTACTGCTCATGATCGGTCCCGCAGAGCCCACACGCCTCGATGCGGAGCAGACCCTCGGTCTCACCGATCTCGGGGATCTCGAAGGTCCGGCGGTCGAACGACCGCGGCTCGGTCAGGACGAGACCGGTGGCGCTGGTGGGTGGGGCCGGGTGCATGCTCTGCATACTGCCGCACATGGATCGCACGAGCGAGGCTCGCCAACCGGTCGGTCGGGTTCTGGTGAGGCTCCTGGTGGCGGCCGTCGCCTCGGGCCTGCTGATCTCGTGCGCTGGCGAGCGACCGGACCCGCCCGTCGCCGACGACGTTCCTGGCAACACCCCGTCGGGAGCGTCGACCGGGCCAGCGGAGGTGCAGGAGGCGCTGGAGGTGCAGGAGGCCCTGATCCGCTATGGGGCCGAGCCGTCGCAGTTCGGACGCCTCGCGACACCAGCCACCGGCGGGCCCCATCCGATCGTGGTCCTCGTCCACGGCGGGTTCTGGTCGGACCGGTTCGCCCTGGATCTGATGGATCCGCTGGCCGACGACCTCGTCGACGCCGGCTACGCGGTGTGGAACCTCGAGTTTCGCCGGGTGGGGGAGGAGGGCGGCGGGTGGCCGGGCACCTTCGACGACGTCGCGGCCGGGCTCGACCACCTCACGGCGCTCGATCGGACCGACCTCGACACGGAGCGGGTCGCCATCGTCGGGCACTCGTCGGGCGGTCATCTCGCGCTGTGGGCAGCGGGGAGACGGCTCCTCGAGCCCGCCGCGCCGGGGGCCGACCCCACACTGGTACCCACCCTCGTGGTCGGGCTCGCTCCGGTGGGCGACCTGGCCGGAGCCGATCGGGACGGGATCGGAGGCGGGGCGGTGGCGGCACTCCTCGGCCGGCCGGTCGACACGGTGGCGGATCGGCTGGATCACGCAACACCCCGGCGCGATTCCCGGGTGTCGACCGTCGTCGTGCACGGCAGCGAGGACCGCATCGTGCCGCCGGCGTATGGGGCGCCACCAGGGTATGACCACACGAGCATCGTCATCGACGGTGACGACCACTTCGACGTGATCGACCCGGTGTCACGGAGCTGGGTGGCAGCCCGCGACGAGATCGACGACGCGCTCGGACCGTGAGCGCCGGTTGGCTCAACCGGCGATGGCGTCCTTGTACTCGGCGATCCGGGTCAGGTGGCCGTCGACGTCGGTCGGCCCCGCGTTGTGGGTGGCCACCGCCATGTGGGTGGCACCGATCTCCCGCCAGCGATCGGCGTGGGTTCGCCACCGGTCGGGGTTGCCGCCACCCCACTGGGCCTGGGCCTGGACCCCGAAGTCGTCCATCGAGCGACCGGCCGCGGTGCGGTGCTCCCGGATCTGGGCGAGGAGGGCGGCGGACTTGTCGTTGGCCCCGCCGAGGGGCATCCACCCGTCGCCGAGGCGGGCGCATCGCTCGAGCAGCGCAGGAGCGGACCCGCCGAACCAGATCGGGACCGGTTCGCTCGGCAGGGGGTTGATGCTCGCCTTGTCGACCGTGTGGTAGCGGCCGTCGTAGCTGAACGCGTCGGAGGTCCACAGCTTGCGCATCAGGTCGACCTGCTCCTCCTGGCGGCGACCGCGGTTCGTGAAGTCCTCGTTCAACGCCTGGTACTCCACCTCGTTCCAACCGGTCCCCACCCCGAGCCGGAGCCGGTTGTTCGACAGGATCGCCACCTCGGCCGCCTGCTTGGCCACCAGCACGGTCTGCCGCTGGGGGAGGATGAGCACGGTGGTGACGAGCTCGATCGATGTGGTGACCGCCGCAGCGAAGGCGAAGAACGTGAGCGGCTCGTGGAACGCGGTGTCCTTGTCGTAGGGGCCGCTGTAGCCGCCCTCGCGGTCAGGGTCGGCCCCCATCACGTGGTCGTAGATGAGGAGGTGGGTCATGCCCAGCTCCTCCACCCCCTGGAGGTAGGCGACGATCGCGCCGGGATCGGTGCCGATCTCGTTGTGGGGTAGGACTGCGCCGAGCTGCATGCCCGCACCCTAACCGACCGGTCGACCAGCACTCATTCGAGGACCTCAGCGGCGGCGAGGGCGGCGATCCGGTCGCCGTCGTAGCCGAGCAGGTCGCTGAGCACGTCGAAGGTGTGCTGCCCCAGGAGCGGTGCTGGCCCGGCCGGATGCCCGGGCGTTCGACCGAGCCGGAACCGACCGGCTTCGACGACCGATGCCCGCTCGGGGTGGTCGACCTCCACGAAGTGCCCCCGGTGCCGCAGTTGGGGGTCGGTGGCGCACTCCGGGCTGTTCTGCATGCGGTGAGCCGGCACACCGGCAGCCTGCAGCTCGACCATCAGCTCGTCGTCGTCCCGCCCGGCCGTGTACGTGGCGAGGACGGCGTCGAGCTGGACAGCCCTGGCCCGTCGGCCGGCGGCCGTGGCCAGCTCCCCGTCGGCCGCGAGGTCGTCGCGACCCACGAAGCGGGCCAACCGTTCCCACTGGGCGTCGGTGGCACAGGCGATGGCGATCCACCGATCGTCGCCCTGGCACGGGTACACGCCGTGGGGGGCCAGCTCGGGGTCGGCGTTGCCGAGGCGCTCGGCCACCCGGCCGGTCGCCGAGGCGTCGAGCACGGCCGGCGACAGGAACTGCATCGCCGCTTCGGCCTGGGCGAGATCGATGTGTTGACCCTCCCCCGTGCGGCGACGGTGGTCGAGCGCGGCCAGCACGATCGCCTGCATGAAGTGGGTCGACGTGTAGTCGGTGTAGGCCCCGAACGGACCCGACGGCGGTCGGTCCGGCCATCCGGCCAGGCCGTAGAAACCCGACAGAGCGGCCCCGAGGTTGCCGTAGCCCGCGAACGTGGCCAGCGGCCCGTGCTGGCCGGTGAGGTTCGACGAGAGCATGATGATCCCGGGGTTGATCGACGAGAGCCGCTCGTAGCCGAGTCCCCAGCCCGCCATCGCCTTGGGGGAGAACGTCTCGGTGACGACGTCGGCCCACCGCACCAGGTCCTCCACGACCCCGATCGCCTCCGGCTTCGACATGTTCAACGCGAGCGACAGCTTTCCGGCGTTCGCCGTGTCGAACAGCGCCGAGTTCTCCGCCCCTGCCTCGTTGTTCCACAGCGGCATGAAGCCTCGAGCCGGATCGATCTTGGCGACCGACTCCACCTTGACCACGGTCGCACCGTGGTCGGCCAGCGCCCGGGTGGTGAACGGTCCCGCCAGCGACCACATGAAGTCGAGCACCTTCACGCCGGCGAGGGCCCGACGATCGTCGGGCGGGGCGTCGGCCACGAGGGCCGGGCCGCCAACGGACGGTCGCCGGGGCGGCTCGTCGAGGATCTCTGCGGTGTGCTCACCGACGGTGGGCACCGTGTCGAGCCGGCGCAACGGCGTGGCCGATGCTCGGGCGAACGGGCCCGGCGCCAGCACGGTTGCGCCCGACGGCAGGCGGAGGTCGTGGAAGTAGTGGCGGGCGGCGAGTTGCTCGCTCGCCAGCACGTCGGCCATGTCGGCGATGGGGGCGAGCAGCAGCCGTCGCTCCATGGCTCCGGCCAGGAGCTCCGCCTTGGTCTTCGATCCGGTGAACGCGGCGATCGCCGCCTTGGCCGTCTCGAAGTCCTCGATCGGTTCCTCGCCCGATTCGAGCAGCACCGGGTAGTCGACCCAGTTCTTGCCGGCGATCTCGGCCGAGCAGAACCCCTCCTCGTGCACCCAGTCCATGAGGCGAGCGGTGACCGGTCCGATCACCTCGCCGAACACGTGGGTGATCGACACGAACCCATCGGCTGCCGGGTACACGAGACGGAGCTCGATCGCCCCCACCTTGGCCCCGCCGGCCGTGCGCTGCGGGGTGGGGGAGTTGACGAGCGTCGCGAGCACACCGCCCTGGGTGGCGATCGGGATCACCTGCTGGGCGGCGACGTCGACCCGTTGCCCGGTGCCGCTCCTGGAGCGCTCGAGGAGGGCGACGATGATGCCGTCGGCGGCGGCCGCGGCCCCGAAGTGGAACGCCTGGGGCACCGTCAGGCGAACGGGGGCGCGGTCGGCGTCGCCCTGCTGGGCCATGGGGCAGGCGCTGGCCATGAGCGTCAGATCGGTGGCCAGCCAGTGGGCCTTCGGCCCGTCGGCCCCGAACGGGGTGATCGACGCATGGATCAGTGCGGGGTTGTGGGCGACCAGGTCATCGGGTCCGAGACCGAGCCCGGCGAGGCGGCCGTGGTCGTCGCTCTCGATGACGACGTCGGCGCCGGCCGCCAGGCCCCGGAGGTGGTGGGCGCCCTCGGGCGTCGTCAGGTCGAGCACGACCGAGCGCTTGCCGCGGTCGTAGGCGGCATGGGTGAGCGACACCTCATCGGCGAACGGACCGATCGACCTCGACCTGACGCCGCCCGGCGGCTCGATCTTGATCACGTCGGCCCCGAGCGCGGCGAGGATGTACCCGGCGAGGTGGCCGCGTTCATCGGTCAGGTCGAGAACCCGGTAGGGCGAGAGCATCGGTGTCTCCTCGTCACGGGGGCCGGTCGTTGCACCGGACCCGGTCGGCAAGCAGGTGGTGGTCAGTCTTCGCTCGTCACGGTTGCGGTGTGCTCCCGGCGGACGAGGTCCCAGTCGATCTCGTACCCCAGTCCCGGCCCGGTCGGGGCCTGGACACGGCCGTCGACGAACTCGATGTCGCGTACGAGCCCATAGACGTTGTCGCCGGTGCAGGGGAAGTACTCGTAGAACTCGCAGTTGGGCACCGCCATCGTCACGTGGAGGTTGGCGACGTTGTTGAGCGAGTTGCCGCCGTGGTGGATCTCGCACTGCATGCCGAACCCCTCGGCGAGATGACACAGCCGGACGAGCGGGGTGATCCCGCCGGTGACGGCCACATCGCCGCGGAGGATGTCGGTTGCGTACTGCGTGATCCAGGGCGTCATTCCGTAGAAGCGGCCTGGAGCGTACTCGGTGGACATGATCGGGATGTCGAGCTTCTCGTGGAGCTTGACGTAGTTGTAGAGGTCCTCCTCGCGGAGCGGGTCCTCGTACCAGTGGTAGTCGAGCTCCTCGATCGCTCGACCGACGCGGAGGGCGTCCTCGTAGCGGTAGGCCCACATCGAATCGAGCATGAGGGTCACGTCGGCGCCGACGGCGTCTCTGACCGCGGTCGAGATCTCGATGTCGGCCGCGGGATCGCCGTGCGGGTGGAGCTTGTGGGCGGTGAACCCCCGCTCGCAGACCTCGAGCGCCTCCTCCACGTAGCCCTCGACGGTGGGGTGGTAGGCGGTGCTCGTGTACACCGGCACCGAGTCCTGGCAGGTCCCGAGGAGGCGGTGGATCGGCTGGTCGGCGATCTTGCCGTTGATGTCCCAGAGGCACACGTCGATCGCACCGATGACGTAGGTGGACACCGATCGGTTCATCCGCCAGAGCTGCTGCCAGATCGCGCCGATGTCTTGGGGGTCCCGACCGACGAGCAGCGGGGCGATGAACTCCATGAGTCCGCCGACGAAGTGGTCGGCGCCGACCCGTGACGAGCCGAGGAAGGCGTTGCCGGTGACGCCCTCGTCGGTCTCGACCGACACGACAGCGAGCTGGCGGGTGTCGCCGAACCGCATGCCGACGCCGGTCTGCCATGGTTCGGTGGTCCAGTTGAACAGCTCGGCCTTGACCCCGGTCATGCGCATGGCGATCCCCCGTTGAGCGTGCCACGAGTCGAAAAACTCTGGGCCCCGGACTACCTCAACGCACGCTGGTCGGCAACAATGCGATCTCGCCCGACCGCGAGGAGCCACCGTGTCCGACTTCTTGACCGACATCGAAACCCTCCGGAGGCGCGCCCGCGAGCACATCGATCAGGGACCGATCACCGCGGCCTACGGCGCCGACCGGGAGCGGGTCATCGACGTTCTGAACGCCGCTCTCGCCACCGAGATCGTGTGCATCCTGCGCTACAAGCGGCACTACTACACCGCGACCGGGCTCAACGCAGGACCGGTGGCCGACGAGTTCCTCCAGCACGCCGACGAGGAGCAGGTCCACGCCGACCAGCTCGCGCTGCGCATCACCCAGCTCCAGGGCAAGCCGAACTTCGATCCCGAAGGACTCGCCACCCGGGCCCACGCCCAGTACGACGCCAGCGACGACCTCCTCGACATGGTCCGCGAGGACCTCGTCGCCGAACGAATCGCCATCCAGAGCTACAGCGAGGTCATCGCCTGGCTGGGGACCGATGACCCGACGACCCGACGCATGCTCGAGGACATCCTCGCGATGGAGGAGGAGCACGCCGACGATCTGCTCAGCATCCTGGAGACCATGGGCAGCTAGCCCGCAACCGCCGACACCGCGCCCGCTGGTCCGCCCGCAGCCACGATGCAAGACTGGTGGCCGGACGCGAACCGTCACGAGGGGGTCCACACCATGGCATCACGAGGGATCAAGGATCGGGTAGCGATCGTCGGGATGGGCTGCACGCCCTTCGGGGAGCACTGGGACTCGTCGGTCGACGACATGCTCATCGAGGCGGCCACCGAGGCCTACAGCTCAGCCGGCATCGAGCAGGACGCGATCGACGCGTTCTGGTTCGGAACCTCCGGATCGGGCACGTCGGGCCTCACCCTGAGCCGACCACTCAAGCTCGACTACAAGCCGGTGACCCGGGTGGAGAACATGTGCGCCACGGGCTCCGAGGCGTTCCGCAACGCCGCCTATGGGGTGGCGTCCGGCGCCTACGACCTGGTGATGGCGATCGGGGTGGAGAAGCTCAAGGACAACGGCATGTCGGGACTGACCGGCACCCAGATCCCCGACGACGGCACGAAGGCCCAGATCACGGCGCCCGCGTCGTTCTCGCTCCTCGCCCCCGCCTACGCCAAGAAGTACGGCGTCGACGACGAGGAGCTCAAGGACGTCATGTCGCGGATCGCGTGGAAAAACCACTTCAATGGCGCCCGCAATCCTCGGGCCCAGTTCCGCAAGGAGGTGGGGAAGGACACGATCTGCAATGCCCCGCTCGTCGCCGGCCAGCTCGGGATCTTCGACTGCTCCGGGGTGAGCGATGGCTCGGCGGCGGCGATCCTGTGCCGGGCCGAGGACGCTCACGAGTACACCGACAATCCGCTGTACGTGAAGGCGCTGGCCTTCTCGGCGGGACCCGGCGCGGGGCCGATCGATCCCGAGTACGACTACACCACCTTCAACGAGGTGGTCCGCTGCGCCGAGGACGCCTACGCCCAGGCCGGTGTCACCGACCCCCGGGCCGAGATCGCGATGGCCGAGGTGCACGACTGCTTCACGCCCACCGAACTGGTGCTGATGGAGGACCTCGGCTTCGCCGAGCGGGGCATGGGGTGGAAGGAGGTGCTGGCCGGAACATTCGACCTCGACGGCGACCTCCCGGTGAACCCCGACGGCGGGTTGAAGAGCTTCGGTCACCCGATCGGGGCGTCTGGGCTGCGGATGCTGTTCGAGTGCTGGCTCCAGCTCCGGCGGCAGGCACCGGAGGAGCGACAGATCAAGTCGGTGACCGAAGGCGGCAAGACGCTCGGGTTGACCCACAACCTCGGCGGCCGTCCAGGCGACTGTGTGAGCTTCGCTGCGATCGTCGGCTCCGAACTGGGCTGAGCTCGTTGCGCCGGCCGGGGCGGCCATTCGGGTTGCCCGGCCTTCCTCGATCGTGATCGCGTCGATCTACGCTGGCTGGACCAACCAGCGACCACGTGCGCGCCCGGGCGTTGCCCGGCGCGGGAGGAGGCCCCAACCGTGAGCAATGGCAGCGAGACGAGCGGCCGGCGACTTCGATCGACGGTGACCGACGAGGGCGATCTGCTCCTCACCGTCGAGCAGTTCGACGTCCCCGGCGCGTCCGGCGACGAGGTCGTCATCCGCGTCGAGGCGGCGCCGATCAACCCGTCGGACCTCGGCATGCTGCTCGCCGGCGCGGAGATCGGCTCCGCTGCCGAGGAGGCGGACGGCGTTCGGCTCTCCCTGTCACCGGCGGCTCAGGCGGCGGCCGCTGCCCGCGTCGGGAAGCCGATGATCGTCGGGAACGAGGGCGCCGGGGTGGTGGTGGCCGCTGGCGACGAGCCCGCAGCCCAGGCGTTGCTCGGCCGGACCGTCGCCGTGCTCGCCGGTGGTATGTACGCCACGCACCGGCGAGTCAAGGCGGAGCAGTGCCTCGTGCTGGCCGACGGGACCGACCCGGTCGACGCGGCCTCGTGCTTCGTCAACCCGCTCACCGCGTTGGGGATGACCGAGACGATGCGACGGGAGGGGCACCGCGGCCTGGTCCACACGGCCGCGGCATCCAACCTCGGGCAGATGCTCAATCGGATCTGCCTCGCCGACGGGATCCCGCTCGTGAACATCGTCCGCCGAGACCAGCACGTCGATCTCCTCCGCTCCCAGGGGGCGACCCACGTGGTCAATTCCGCTGCCGCGTCCTTCGCCGACGATCTCACCGGTGCGCTGCGCGACACCGGCGCGACCATCGCCTTCGACGCGATCGGCGGTGGCGAGCTCGCCGGCGACATCCTCCAGGCGATGGAAGCGGCAGCGACCGCCGCCGACGGCGAGTTCAACCGCTACGGATCGTCGACCCACAAACAGGTGTACATCTACGGTGGACTCGATCGCGGTCCGACGGTGCTGCGGCGGACGTTCGGGATGGCGTGGTCGGTCGGCGGTTGGCTCCTGTTGCCATTCCTCGACGAGGTCGGCCCCGAACGGGCGGCCGAGCTCCGTCAGCGGGTCGCCGACGAGCTGACCACCACGTTCGCCAGCTCCTACACCGCCACGATCTCGCTCGACGAGATCCTCGACCTCGACCGGATGCGCTCCTACGGCCGCATGGCGACCGGCGAGAAGGTGCTCGTCACCCCGTCGGCCGGCTCCGACGGATGACCGACGGTCGGCTGGACGGACGGGTCGCGCTCGTCACCGGGGCCCAGCAGGGCATCGGCCGGGCCGTGGCCGAGGGAATGGCGGCAGCCGGTGCGGCGGTCGTGGTGAACTACCTCGACGACGAGGCGGCTGCCCGATCGGTCGTCGCGGGCATCGACGGCGCCGGCGGTAGGGCGGTTGCGGTCGGGGGCAACGTCGGCCGCCGGGACGACTGCGAACGCCTCGTCGCCGCCGGCGACGAGCTCGGCGGGGTCGACATCCTCGTCAACAACGCCGGGATCTTCCCCCGCTTCGACTTCCTCGACCTCACCGACGACGGCTGGAACGCGGTGCAGAACGTCAACGTCCTCGGCGGGTTCCGCTGTCTCCAGATCGTCGCCAGCCGCCTGGTCGCCGCCGGGCGGCCGGGGGCCGCGATCAACCTGGCCTCGGTGGCCTTCTTCCGGGAGTCGCGGCGCGGCGTCCACTATGCGGCCAGCAAGGGAGCGGTCATCGGCATGACCCGGGCAGCAGCCTCGGAGCTCGCCCCCCACCGAATCAGGGTCAACGCGATCGCTCCCGGCATCGTCGACACCGCCCAGCCTCGCGACGGGATGACGGAGGAGGAGATCGCGCGGGCCGGCAGCCGAGTTCCCCTCGGAGCGATCGGCAAGCCAGCCGAGATCGCCGACGTGGCCGTCTTCCTGGCCTCGGACGCCGCCCGTCACGTCACCGGGCAGACGATCCAGGTCAACGGCGGGTCGAGCTACTCCTGACCTCGTGGTCGGTGCCCCGTACCGGGGCCGCCAGCGTCAACCGACCGCCGAGGTGCGGCAGTAGCACGAGGCGTTCACCTCGATCTCGGCCCGTGCCATGGCCAGGTCGAGCTGCCGTTTCACGTGGATCGCCTCGACCCGCTCGCCGCGGTGCACCAGGCACTCGTGGAGGCCGTGGAGGCTCCACAGGTTGTTCGGGTGCTGGGTGGCGCGGTTGAGGGTCTCGTCGAGGCCGAGATCGGCTCGGTAGACCGCTTCGGCCTCGTCGTAGCGCTCCTGCTCGAGGAGCAGCGCGCCGAGCGCGTGACGGGTGGGCTGCATCCACCCCCACGGCTCGTCGTAGGCGAGGTCGTCCTCGATCTGCACCGCACGACGGAGATGCTCGAACGCCAACTCGTGATGGCCCTTGCGGTACTCGAGCTCGCCGTCGACCATTGCCTCGGCCACCTCGAGCAGGTCGACGACCGTGTTGTTGTGAACCCGCCTCGTCTCTGGGACCCTCACCTTCGCGTCGAGGAACAGCGCCCGTTCCCGCTCGGCGTCCTCGACGTTGCCGAGGGCCGAGTGGGCGACCGTGCGGGCGTAGCGCATGATGGCGGTCGTCGCGCAGTAGAGCTCCTGATCGTCGGGCAGGTCCTGCGCGACGATCTCCTGCCAGCGGCCGAACCGGACGAGCACGTGCTGCTTCATCGCCACGAACGCCTCCGCCGGGTCGGCGAACGGTGGCGTCTCGGTCCGGAGGAACTCCTCCGGAATGGTCTCGATCAGCTCCTCGGCCGCGTCCATCGCGGCCGAGTACTGGCCGAGGAACATCGCCCCGTAGATCACGAAGTGGAGGTTGTGGTTCCGGTACAGCGTGTACACGTTGAACGGCCCTTCGCGCGCCAGCCAGCGGCGGTCGGCTTCGACCGCCCGCCGGTTGTACAGGACGACGTCCTGATAGTTCCCGCAGAGCACGTCGATGTGGGTCGGCATGTGGATGAGGTGCCCGGCGTCGGGAACGAGCTCGCGGAGTCGATCCCCGGCCCGCATCGCGAGCTGGGGAAACGGCGACATCTCCATCAGGTGCACGTACAGATGGAGGAGGCCGGGATGGTCCCACGCCGTTGGTGAGTCGGCGAACGCTCCTTCGAGCACCGAGCGGGCCTCGTCGGTTCCGGCATCGGGCGCCGGGGCTCCGGCGTCGAGGTCCCACATGAGCCACGGCGTCTCGTTGAGGATCGCGTCGACGAACAACGCGGCCACGTCGAGGTCGTTGGGGAATCGCTCGTGGACGCGGCGCATCTCGCGGGTGAAGTCCCGGTTCCACGGGGCTTGATCGTCGATCGGCTCGGCTTGCGGGTAGCGGGCCGGTAGGGCCTCGATCAGGGACCGCTCGGCATCGGTCGCCGGGCCGCGGTTCGTCAGCGCCTGCTCGGTGGCACGGTGGGCGGTGCTGAGGATCCGGGCCTTGGTGACCGGATCCATGATGTCCCACTGCATGTTGTAGTTCGGGCCGACCGCGATCGCGACACCCCAGTAGGCCATTGCGCACGAGCTGTCGGCCTCGACCGCCCGCTCGAAGCATGCCACGGCCTCGCCGTGGTTGAAGCCGTACAGCCAGTTGAGGCCGCGGTCGAACCAGAGCTGCGCCTCGGAGGAGTCGGTGGTGACGCTCCGCTGGTGCGATCCGAGGTCGTAGTAGGTCATGGGCGCGATCATCTCCTGTCGGGTCGCCGGTTGACAACCGCTCCGGGCCACCACTGATCCGTGGCGAGTAGGGTGCGGCCATGACGAGCCAGGACACGAAACCGGTGGCGGTGATCGTCGGTGCCACCTCGAAGTGGCAGGCGGACGGTCGGAACACGAGGCTGGTGCATGGCACCGAGCTCGACGACAGCGACCTGCCCCCGGGGATCCGATGGGGGGTCGGCGGGGCGATCGCCCAGAGGTTCGCCGCCGAGGGGTTCGACACGGTCATCACCACCCGGAGCGCCCCGAACGCGACCGGGCTCCAGGAGGTGATCCGTGACGCCGGCGGCGCCTGCTCGACCGTGGAGCTCGACCTCGTGTCGGAGACCTCGATCGCCGACGCCTTCGCCACCATCCGAGCCGACCACGGCCACCCTTCGGTGGTCGTCTACAACGCCGGCTACCTCGAGGGTCGGGACCTCCCCCCGGAGATGGAGCTCCTGGAGCACATCCCGACCGACCTGTTCGACACCGCCCAGCACATCGCCTGCCGGGGTCCGTTCCTGGTGGCGAAGGAGGTGCTCCCGGCAATGCGCGAGGCAGGGTCGGGCACGTTCCTGTTCTCCAACAACTCGTCGTCGTTGCGGGGCCGGAAGCGGTACACCGGCCAGTCGCTGTACTACCCGCGGGTGCTGATGCGCACGCTGGCCCAGGTGCTCACCGAGGAGTACTCGGAGTTCGGGGTCCACGTCGCCAACGTGGTCATCGACGGGCTGATCGATTCGCCGGGCACGAGGGCGCTCCCGCTCGCCCAGGAGCGGCCGGAGGTGGTCATGAACCCGGTGTCGATCGCTGACTCGTTCTTCTACCTCCATTGCCAGGATCGATCGACGTGGACCCACGAGCTCCAGTTGACGCCGTTCGCGACGAAACCGAGCTTCTGACCGCTGGCGGCGCTTCGTCGACCTCTTGCACCGGTTTCGTCCGCTGGTGGCGGAACCACCCAACGCCCACGAGCGCGGTGACGATCGCGGCCGCGACGCCGACGCCGGCGAGGGTCGCCCTCACCCCGACCCGGTCGGCGATCCCACCCCAGATCGGTGCGAGGAGCGCCTGGGACCCGAATCCCATCATGGCCAACGACATGACCCGACCGTGGTAGGCGGGACGGGCGGTCGACATGAGCAGGGAGTTGTCCAGGAGCATGAAACCGGAACGACCGATACCGAGCGGCACGGCAGCGAGGAGCGCGAGGAGGTAGGTGGGGGTCACCGCCACCGCGACGAAGCCGGCCGCCATGATGAACCCCATCGCGAGCAGAGCGGGCCAGGCCGGCCCGGTCCGGACGAGGCCTGCAAGCGGCAGGTTCACCAACAGGCCGGCCACCGCCAGCACGAGGAAGATCGGTCCGATGTCGGTGGGGGAGTGGCCGAGCTCCTCGCTCAGGAACCCCGGGAGCAGCGTCTGGAACGCGAACCCGCACACCACGATCCCGACGAAGCCGAGCCACAGCGTCCGGAGCGCTGGTTCGCCCCACACGTAGCCGAGACCGGCCGCCAGCTCCACCCGGACCGAGCGGGTCTCCCGCTCCTTCGTGGGCGGAGTGTTGGGGAGGGTGATCGTGATCGGGAGGACGATCACGAACACCGACGCCATCACCAGATAGGTCCCACCGATGCCCAGGGCGCTCCCCACGAGCAGCGCGATCGACAGCGGCGCGGCCACCTGGGAGATGTTCTGGGCGAGCTGCTGCAGCGCGATCGCGTTCGACAGGCTCGACGCCGGCACGAGCTCGGCCACCCACGCCTGCCGGGCGGGACCCATGAAGGCGAAGCCGAGACCCATCAGGAGCGTGGCGAAGGTCAGGATCGGCACGGTGATGTGATCGGTGACGATCAGGATCCCGGTGAGCAGGATCGTGGCCGCCGGCAGGGACTGTCCCGCCAGCACCAGCGGCTTCTTCGGCATCCGGTCGGCGATCACGCCGCCGATCGGGGAGACGATGAGCATCGCGATCCCTGAACCCATCTGCGCCAGACCGGCGGCTGCGTTGCTACCCGAGATCTCGAACGCCACGCTCGGGACCAGCATGAACGACATCATGAATGCGGTCGTTGCGAGCATCGATCCCGACCAGAGAAAGCGGTACTCACGATGTTCGAGAGCGGCGAACGTCCGCTTGAGCCAGGACATCGGTGCCACAGTACGGCCAATGGCCCGGCGACCACCAAGGCGGCCGCGCGGGGGCGGCTTCGACGCGGGACCGGTCCGAGGACCTAGTCTCGGCTCCATGCGTGCAGTCGGTGTCATCGAGTACGGCGGTCCAGAAGCACTGCAGGTCGTGGACCTGCCGGAGCGACATGCTGGACCCGGTGAGATCCGTCTGCGGGTGCACGCGGCAACCGTCAACCCGACCGACACCTATGTCCGCAACGGCGCCCGGGCCGATGCCCAGCAGGAGCACACACCGCCGTTCGTCCCCGGGATGGACGCGGCCGGGATCGTCGAGGAGATCGGGGACGGTGTCGACACCGGTCTCGCGATCGGCGACCGGGCGATGGCGATCGTCGTCCCGGCGGGCAGCCACGGCGCCTACCGGGAGAACCTCGTGGTGCCGGCCGGCTCGGTGGCGAGAGCCCCTGCGGGTTCCAGCCACGCGGAAGCGTCGACACTGCCGATGAACGGGCTCACCGCCCGCCTGTCGCTCGACCTCCTCGGCCTGCGGTCCGGGCAGACCATCGCGGTCACCGGAGCCGCCGGCAGCTATGGCGGCTACGTGGTGCAGTTGGCCAAGGACGACGGGTTGACCGTGATCGCCGATGCCTCCGCCGCCGACGAGGACCTGGTCACGAGACTCGGCGCCGACATCGTGGTGCCCCGCGGACCGGGCTTCGCCGCCGCCGTGCGAGACCATGCGCCGGGCGGTGTCGACGGCCTCGCCGACGGCGCGGTGCAGAACGACGAGGTGATCGCCGCCATCGCCGACGGCGGTGCGTTCACCTCCGTGCGGGGCTACAAGGGTGACGGGCAGCGCGGCATCCGGTTCACCACCACCTGGGTGACGAGCTACGCCGAGGATCACGCACGGCTCGATCGGCTCCGGGAGCAGGCCGAGGCGGGAGCGGTGACGCTGCGGGTGGCGGAGACCTACCCGGCCGAGAAGGCGGCCGACGCCCATCGCCGTCTCGAAGCGGGGGGCACACGGGGCCGATGCGTGATCGTGTTCAGCGACCAGGCCGACGAGCGGGGCGTGGCCGGGTAGGGCCGTCCCGACGGGAGGATCGGTGGCCATGAGCGACGCAGTGGTGATCGGCGGCGGCATCGTCGGCGTGTCGACCGCGCTGTTCCTGGCGGAGGGTGGCGCACGGGTCACGGTCGTCGAGCGGGCGACGTTGGCGGGCGAAGCGTCGGGCCTGAACGGCGGCGTCGTCGGCCACTCGCGCTTCTCGACCGCCGATGCCCCGGCCGTCGAGCCGGCCGATGCCGACCTCGCCACCGGGGGCATCCAGTTCTACCGCTGGTTGAGCGAGGACCGCGGCCACGACATCGGCCTCAAACGGTGCGGCGGACTCAGCATCCTCCGCACCGGCGACGACCTGGCGTGGGCCGGCACCCTGCGGCTCGCGAACGCCGAGCTGCTCGACAGCGACGCCGCCCGTGAGATCGAGCCTGCGCTCTCACCGGACGTCGCCGGCGCGCTGTGGGCCCCCGACACCGTCACCGCCGAGCCGGTCGCGGCTGTGAGCGCTGCGGCGACGGAGGCGCGACGCCTCGGCGCTCGCTTCGAGCTGGGAGGGGCCGTCACCTCGCTGGCGACCCGGCCCGGGGGTGGCTTCCGCGTCGGCCTCGACGGGCAACGGATCGACAGCGACCTCGTGGCGATCACGGCAGGACCGTGGTCGGGCCACCTCGCCCGGCTGCTCGGACCCGACCTGGATGTGCCCGTGGCGGGCGTTCTGGGCCAGATGTGGGCGACCGAGCCCCTCGGGCCGACGTTGCGGGTGGCGATCAGCTCGATGGAGTCGCTCCGCCACTGGGCCACGAACGCTGCCACGAGCCCCCCGAACCTCACCCACGACGGCGACGTCCGCCTGACCCGCCATCTCTACGGGCGCCAGCGGCCGAACGGCGAGATCGTATTCGGCGGGGACCGGCGCCTCATCGCCGACCTGACCGGCGATCGTCGCGTCGATGATGACGGCATCGACACCAACTTCGCCCAGGCGGCCGAGATCCTGCCGGCCCTGCGCGGGCTGCGACCCGTGCGGACCTGGGCGGGGATCATGCCGTGGACGGCCGACGGACTGCCCATCCTCGGCCCGCTCGACGGGCAGGACGGTGCGTTCGTCGCCACGGGATTGGCGTCGTCGGGCTTCACCCGCGGTCCAGCGGCGGGCCGTCGGCTCGCCGAGCTGATGCTCGCCCACTGAGCGACTCCTGGCCACCTCGACCCTCCGCTCAACTCCACCCGCCATCGACCGACGGGAGCCGGGCAACGATCGACGGGTGACGGGTCCTAGGCGTTGGGAGTACGGCGGAAGATGACGAGCGAGGGCGCGGTGCCGAAGCGGCACACGCACATCCTGGCGGAGACTCTCGGGAGACCAGCGGTCGCTGGCGTCATCGTCGTGCTCGCGCTGCTCCTCACGGCCGCCGCCTGGTACGGATCGCGCCAGGCCATCCACGACCGGGCCGAGCAGCGTTTCGCCTTCCAGGTCGACGAACTGCGAACGGCGATCAACGACCGCATGATCGGCTACGAGCAGGTCCTCTGGGGTGGCGCCGGGCTGTTCAACGCATCCGACAGCGTGTCTCGCGACGAGTGGCGGGAGTACGTCGAGACGGTCAACATCCAACAGCACTGGCCGGGCATCCAGGGCCTCGGGTTCTCGACACCGATCGACCCCGACGAGCTCGACGCCCACATCACCGCGATCCGGGCGGAGGGGTTTCCCGACTACACGGTCCGCCCAGAGGACGAACGCGACGACTACACCGCGATCGTGTACCTGGAGCCGTTCGACGAGCGGAACCAGCGGGCGTTCGGGTTCGACATGTGGAGCAACCCCGTTCGGCGGGAGGCGATGGCGAGGGCCCGCGACACCGGCGTCGCCGCAACGTCTGGTGCCATCACCCTGGTGCAGGAGACCGACGACGACGTCCAGCGGGGCTTTCTCACCTACGTGCCGATCTATGCGGGGGGTACGGCGCCGCCGACCGTGGCCGAACGGCGGGAGGCGCTGGAGGGCTGGGTGTACGCGCCGTTCAGGGCTGGCGATCTCATGAACGGCATCGTCGGCGACGACTTCGAGGGAATCGGCTTCGAGGTGTTCGCTGGCGACGAGCCGGTGGAGGCGGCGCTGCTGTTCGACAGCGACGGCGAGCTCCACGGAGCGGAGCGGGCCCCGGGGGACGACTTCGTGACCGTCGAGCGGCTCGCTGTGCAGGGCCAGGAGTGGACGATCGCCTTCCATTCCGGGCCGCAGTTCCTGAACCCGACCGAGGCGCGGCAACCGACCCTGATAGCGATCGCCGGCCTGACCTTCAACCTGCTGATCCTCTACGTCCTGGCGTCGATGGGCTACGTGCAACGGCGAGCGGTCTCGCTGGCGAAGTCGATGACGTCCGAGCTGCGGTCGACCCAGCGGGTCCTCGAGGCTCGGTCCGACGAGCTCCAGGGTCTCGCCGACGAGCTGAAGGAGTCGAACGCCGAGCTCGAGAAGTCGAACAGCGACCTCGAGCAGTTCATCTTCACCGCCGCCCACGATCTCAAGGCCCCGCTCCGCACGGTGAGCAGCTACGCCATCCTCCTCGAGGATGCCGCGGCCGACATCTCCGATGACGGCCGGACCTATCTGGCCCGGATCACGGGATCGGTCGGTCGGATGAACGAACTGCTCACCGACCTGCTCGCCTACGCCAGGCTCGGCGTCGACCGACCGGCACAACCCGTCGACCTCGCGCAGCTCGTGGCCACCGTCGTCGACGACATCGTCGCCGCCGGCGCCGCCGAGGTCTCCATCGGGCCGCTGCCGGTGGTGGTCGGTCACGAGCACCACCTGCGGCTGCTCCTCCAGAACCTCGTCGACAATGCCGTGAAGTTCGCCCGACCCGATGTCCCGCTCCGCATCGCCATCGAGGCCGACGAGCAAGACTCCCTCGTGGTCGTGTCGGTCAGCGACAACGGTGTCGGCTTCGATCCAGAGTACAGCGATCGGATCTTCTCGGTCTTCCAGCGTCTCCCGGGCTCGGCTGACGTGCCCGGGACCGGCATCGGTCTCGCCCACTGCCGGCGGATCGCACGCATGCACCACGGCGACGCGTGGGCGACGTCGACACCCGGCGTCGGCAGCACCTTCTCTTTCTCGCTAACCACCCGAACCGCCAGTGAACTGGCCACAGTTGGAGGACGGAGCCCCCAATGAACACGATCGTTCGCACCATTGGCGGAGGAAAACCGGTCGTCATGGTCGACGACAGCGACATCGACGCCGACATCGCGGCCCGGATGTACCGGCGCACCGGGCTGAGCAATGAGTTCATCCATTGCGACTCGGGACCTGCGCTGCTCACGATGCTCGACGACGTCGGGGAGGTCGAGGTTCCGGTCGAGCTGATCCTGATGGACATCAACATGCCGGGCATGAACGGCATCGAGACCGTCGCCGCGGTGCGCCGCCAGCCGCAGTTCGCCGAGATCCCGATCATCGCCATGCTGACCTCGTCGCCGGATCCGAGGGACATCGACCGGGCCGAGGAGGCCGGCGCCAACGACTACCTCCAGAAGCCGATGGACCCCACCGACTACGTCGCGATGTTCAACGCCTTCGCCGAGTAGGGCCCAGCCCGCGGGCCCCTCGGGTGTCGGCGGGACGACAGGCACCCTGGCCGTGTGCTGGACACACCCCGGGCCCACGGACAGACTGAGCCATGGCTTCGACACCGGCCGTGATCTCCGCCGACGACCACATCGATCTGCAGTATCTGCCCGCCGAGCTGTTCACCGAGCGCCTCCCGTCGTCGCTCCGGCACCGTGCCCCGGCCGTGGTCGAAGCGGAGGACGGGCCGGTCTGGGTGGTCGAGGACCGGGCGTGGGGCGCCTGGGCCGGCGGCGGGTCGTCGTCGAAGACCCGCTCGTTCCGGACCGCGCTCGAGCGAGGGGGCGTGGCCCAGCCAGGCGTGCTGCGCCCGACGATCGCCGAGTTGCGACTGACCGACATGGACCGCGACGGCGTCGACGCCACCGTGATGTACGGACCGGTCCGGGCGCTCGACGTGATCGATCCGACGCTGCGGGCCGCCGTGCACACCGCGTACAACGACTGGCTCGGCGACCTCTGCGCCGCTGCGCCCGAGCGGCTGATCGGCGTCGCCGTGGTCCCTGCAGAGGATCCGGGAGCAGCCGAGGCCGAGGTGCGCCGCCTCGCGGCGGCCGGCGGAACGAGGCAGGTCAGTCTCCACATCGCCAGGACCAGCGAGCCGATCTGGACCGAGCCGTGGTTCGGCTTCTGGGACGCCATCGCCGAGACCGAGCTGATCGCATCCTTTCACCTGGTGCTCGACCCCGGTTTGCTGGCCGACTTCGACCGTCGCCCTGCCGCAGTTTTCGACACCACGAAGGCCTTCATCGGCCAGTTCCTCGATCCCGTGGTCGGGCTGCTCGGACACGGCATCCTGGAGCGTCGACCAGAGGCCCGGTTGGTGCTGGCCGAGAGCGGACTCGGCTGGCTCCCGTGGGTGGTCCAGGAGCTCGACTTCCGCTACGAGCGGCTCGTCGGCAACCGAGCCTACTGGGATGAACGGGGCGGCATCGGTATCGACGAGCGGCCGAGCGACGTCTTCCGCCGCCAGGTGTGGGTGACGTTCCAGGACGATCGGGTCGGCCTCGACCTGCTGCGGTGGTTCGGCGACGACAAGGTGATGTGGGCATCCGACTACCCCCACCCCGACAGCACCTGGCCCGACTCGCTGGCGGCGATCGACCGTCAGACCGGAACGCTGCCAGACGCCGTGCGGCGGGCCCTCGTCCACGACAACGCCGCCGCGCTGTACCAGTTGTGACGGCAACCCGCAGGCTTGCCGTTCAGGGGATCGGTGGCGGGTCGCCGGCGGCGATGAGGGCGCCGATGAGCGCCTGGGTCGGGGTGGCGATGCCGTGCTTGGCCCCGATCCTGACCACCGCGCCGTAGAGCGCGTCGTACTCCGTGGGTCGACGGTTCTGGCGGTCCACCCGCATCGAGGTCGTTCCGCCGGCGCCCACCATGGCGTCGAGGGCGGGGCCGACGTCGTCGTCGCCGAGCGTTGCCCCTTCGGCCGCCGCCACCGACCAGCACTCGGCGAGGAGCTGCTCCGCGATCGGCCGCAGCGGCAGCTCGCCGATGACCCCGATCGGCTTGTCGGTCAGGGCGGTCAGGCCGTTGACCACGGTGTTGATGCCGAGCTTGCGCCACAGTTGGGTGATGTAGTCGGGGTCGGGCTTGACCCTGGCCCCGGTGCCCCGGGCCAGCTCGGCCAGCTCCTCCATCCTCGGCTTGTCGGGCACGATGAGCAAGCCGTGACTCGTGTGGCGGGTGTGGCCGGGAGCGACCAGTTCGGCCCCGCAGTACACCACCGCCGGCCACACGGTTGCGCCGTTCACGAACGGCTCGGCCCTCACCCGCCCCTCGACACCGTTCTGCACGGTGACGACGTGGGTGTCCGAGTCGCACAGCGCCTGCAACCAGTCGGCGGCACCGGTGGTCTGATGGGCCTTGACGGCGAGGAGCACCCACTCGGCGGGCTCGTCGATCTGGCCGGGGTCGGTGACGACCAGAGCCGGACCCGTGGTTGGCGCCGTCTCGGACTCCACGACGTACTCGGTGAACGGGCGGCGAGCGCACGAGATGACCTCGTGACCTGCCGAGGCGAGATGGGCGGCGAAGAAGGTGCCGACACCGCCGGGGCCGACGACTGCTATTCGGGTCACGGCGGCCAACCTACCCACAGGCGGTGCGGCCTGAGAAGCCCAGGCGAACTACGGTTCGTGCCATGCCGGGCCCGACCGACGCGAACCACCCCGACAACGCAAGCTTCGACGCGGTACAGCGCATCGCCGACGAGCGCGCCTGCGAGCGACTGATCGCCACCTACTGCCATCTGGTCGACTTCGGGGATGCCCCCGCCATCGCCGACCTGTTCACCACCGACGGATCGTGGCGATCGGACGGGGTGGCGATGATCGGCCGCGACGAGATCCGGGCCGGGTTCACCCGACGGCAAGGTGTCACCCGACGGCAGTCGCGCCACGTGTGCACGAACGTGGTGATCGATGTCGACGGGAACACGGCCACCGGCCTCTGCTACCTGGTGAACTACCGGCACGACTCGACCACGGGCGTGGCCGAGCTGCCCGCCCCGGCGGACGTTCCCAAGTACGTCGGCGAGTACCGGGACACGTTCCGCCGCACCGACGAGGGGTGGCGCTTCGTCGACCGTCGGTGCGACATGACCTTCGTGCGGCCGTCGGCGGTTCAGAACCGCCAGGGGTAGTCGCTGCGCCCGCCGTAGGCAGTGTCGGCGTCGAGCAGGCGGTTGCGGGTCGCCTCGGCGGACGCCGCATCGGCGACCGTCCACGCCATCGCCAACGCCCCCTCGACAACCGCCTGGTCGGCGAGTGGGGTGATGCAGTGGGCGGCGAACTCGGCCTGATGGTTGACCGCCGGTGCGCAGTCGAGGCCGAGCGTGGGATGGATGGTCGGCATGAGCAGGCTGACGTTGGCCATGTCGGTCGATCCTGCACCCCTCGTGGGCCGACGGCCGAGGGTTCGCCCGATCTCGGTGGCGTTGGCCCGGTACAGGTCGGCGATCTCCTCGTCGTGACGGAACTCGGAGTAGGGGGCGCCGAGCGGTTCGATCTCCAACGTGGCCCCGGTGGCGAGCGCGCCCGCCTCGAAGCACCGCTCGATCCGGGGTTGCAGCGCACCGAGGGCCTCGAGGGTCGGTGCTCGCATGAAGTAACGGGCGGTGGCGTGGGCCGGCACGATGTTGGCCGCTTCGCCGCCCCTCGTGACGATGCCATGGACCTGATCGCCCCGTTCGAGGTGCTGGCGCAACAGGCCGATCGCGGTCTGGGCCACGGTGATCGCATCGGCCGCGTTGATCCCGAGGTTGGGGGCGACCGAGGCGTGGGCGTTCTTGCCGTGGAAGTGGAAGTCGCACTGGCTGACGGCGAGGGTGGGGAAGGCATCGCCCTCGGTGGGTGTGGGATGCACCATCATCGCCAGGTGGATGCCGTCGAACGCGCCCCGTTCGAGCATCAGGATCTTGCCGCCGCCGATCTCCTCGGCCGGCGTGCCGAGGACCCGCACCGTGATGCCGAGGTCGTCGGCGATCCGGGCGAGGCCGATCCCGGCGCCCACGCCGGCGGCCGCGATCATGTTGTGGCCACAGGCGTGGCCGATGCCCGGCAGCGCGTCGAGCTCGGCGCAGATGCCGACCACGAGTGGGCCGGAGCCGGCTTCGGCCACGAACGCGGTCTCGAGATCGGCCGCTCCCGTCTCGATCGTGAAGCCGGCGTCGTCGAGTGTCTCAGCGGTCCAGGTCGACGTCTGCTCCTCCTCGAACGCGAGCTCGGGGTGGTCCCAGATGCGATGGGACAGCTCCACCAGCGCATCGCCGGCCGCCTCGATCTCGGACCGAGTCGCTTCCTTGAGCGAGGTCGACGCCATCGGGATCTCCTTCGTGACTGGTGGACGGGCACGGCCCGCCGCGCGGCCGGCCCGCCCCGATGATAGGGACGAGCGGTGGTCCGAGCCGAGGCGGTGGACGACTGGGGTGCCTCGGGAACTGTCGCCGTCGCCGCCGAATCCCGACTCGGTCACGTCCACCTGGCATCCACCGTCGCGCCAGGGGATGCCCATCCCAGCTCGAACGGCGGGGGGAGCGGTCTGGTGCATGATGTCGGCCAATCTCAACCTCGGTGGTGCTCGTCGGTCGGGTTCGGTAGCTGCGGCAGCCGGGGAGCGGTCGGATCGTGGGAAGATCCCGATCCCACCCGTCGGGCGCCCGCAGCCGATCGGCGTCGGGCCCGAAGGCGGCGACGTAGTGCGGGTGCACCTCGTGCCACCGCACGCCCCACCGGTGCAGCGTGGTGCCGTCGATGACGGCGGTCAGCCGATCCAGGCACTCGTGCCAGCCGGCGCCATTCCTGGCGCCACCACCCAGGTCGTCGAGGATCTCGGTGAGGACGAGCCTCGTCGAGTCGCCGTCCGGGTGGAGCTCGATCCGAAGTCGGGACGGCCCCCACCACAGCTCCAGCAGCCGCGGCGGATCGTAGGCGATCATCTCACCGTCGAACCCGTCCTCGGGGTCGACCGAGGTGACGAACCGCAGGGGCGCACCGGAGCGGCGGGCGCCGACCATCTGGTGCGGGAACCACACGGCCTGGTGGTCCGGATGGGTGACCGCCTCCCACACCCGCTCGATCGGGTGGTCGTACACCCGCTCGAATCGGAGCGTCGGGCCTGACGGATCGAGCGAGCCGAGCCGGTCAGCCATCGCCTTCCTTCGTCCCGTGGACAGGTTGGCGAACATCAGTCATCGCGGTTCTCGATCACCTCGTCCCTCATCGCGTCGAGATGGTCACCGAGCTCGTCGAGCCGCTCATCCCACAGCCGCCGATACGGGGCGAGCCAGGCGTCGAGCTCCCGGAACGGCTCGGCCCGGAGACGGTACAATCGCCGGTTGCCGTCGACTCGCATCTCCACGAGACCTGCGTCGCGCAGAACTCGGAGATGCTTCGAGACCGCCGGTTGACTCACCCCGAGCGCGTCGACCAGCGAACCGACGGGCCGCTCACCGTCCTGGAGCAGCTCCACGATGCGCCGCCGGTTCGGCTCCGCAATCACCTCGAACACCCGGACGACCATATCACCAGTGGAGCATATAGCCAGCGAAGCCCTCGACTCAGGCGCTGACTCCGCCCGCAAGCCGTGTCGTCGGGTCGGGACCGTCGGCCCCGAGCCCCTCGATGCCGCTCTCGGGCTAGGCGGTCGCTCGAAGCGGCGCGCCCGTCTCCAGGAGCGTCTTCATGCCAGACACGATCTCGGGGAGTCCTTCGATGAAGTCGCGTAGCGTCCGCGACGCGGGGTCGAGGTCGTAGATCTCCACCGTGAGCCTGGCCACGTCGTCGGCCTGCTCCACGGTCCACACCTCGCGGGCGGGACCGTCGGCCAGCAGGCCGGGATCCCACCGGGCCTGGAAGGTCATCTCGATCCGCCGGCCGGGGTCGATGGCGAGCACCTCGCCGTCGGCGGCGAGCGTGCCGTCGGGAAGGGAGTAGGTGATCGGCGCGCCGACCTCCCAGCTCGACGCGACCCTCGTTCGGTAGAAGTACTGCGCGGTCTGATCGCCATCGACGATCGCTCGCCACACGTCCTCGGGCGGCGCCTTGATCAGCACCTCGTATCGGTGGACCGGTCGGTCGGATGTGTTCACGGTTGCTCCTTGCTGCGCTTGTTCTCTCACATGGAGGATGTGGTCGAGGCGGGCATCGGCATGGCGGTTGATCCATCGGTCACGGACAAGGCGGATCGGCACCGGGTTGAGATAGTGGTGCTTCGACCGCCCGAGACGCATGGTCGAAACCAGGCCTGCCTCCTCGAGGACACGGAGGTGGTTCATCACGCCGTGGCGGGTCATCGACGGCAGGTGGGCGCAGAGCTCGCTGAGGGTCTGGCCGTCATCGTCGAAGAGACGATCGAGCAACGTTCGCCGGTGGCGATCATCGAGTGCTCGGAACACGCTGTGCAGCTCGTCCGAGTCCTGCTCGTCCCCTTCGTCCACCCTGATCACAATAGGTAAGTAACTGCTCACCTTTCAAGGACTGAGCAGCACAATTCTCGAAATTTGTGCTGTTTGCAGCGCCACGCGCTGCAAACTCCACGAATTTCGACCGGTGAAGGTGGGTCACCTCGCTGTGACACTTTTGGCGGATCGGGAGCTCTAGGTGGTGATGGACGACGGAGAACGCTTCGACGCATTCGTGCGCAGCGACGGCCAACGGCTCAAACGCGCGCTGGTCGCGGCATACGGCCCGGTCGACGGAAGCGATGCCGCCCAAGCCGCATTGCGATACGGGTGGGAGCACTGGCGTCGAGTAGCCGCCATGGAGAACCCCGCCGGTTACCTGTATCGCGTCGGCCAAAGCGAGGCCAACCGCCTCCGCGGCCGAACGGGTCCAGTGCTGATCGATGTCGCCCGCGAGCAGGACATCGAGTTCGAACCCGGCCTGCTCGATGCACTGCGACGCCTCACCGGGCACCAGCGAATCGCCGTGCTGCTCGTCCACGGGCACGGCTACCGGCTGCGCGAGGTTGCCGACCTCCTGGACATCTCGATCTCCAGCCTTCGCAACCACCTCCACCGCGGACTGGACAAGCTCCGCAACGAACTGGGAGTAGAACATGTCACGAACTGATCCCGACACCGCCGACCCGCTGCACGATCAACTCCGGGCTCTCGCCCTCTACTGGGATAGGCAGTCGACCTCGCTTGACGGTCCGGCGATTCGGGGCCTCGCCCCCGAGACCGCTGGCACGGCCGGCGAGCGGCTCGGTGGTCGTCGTGGGTATCTCCTCGCCGTCGCTGCTGTCGTGGTGATCGCCGCCGCTGGCGGACTCGTCTTGGACATCGCGGACCGCTCGACATCGCCGGACACCGGTACCGGACCGGCAGCCCAAGCCAACGACGGCGATGGCTCGGGAACGGAACCGGCACCGTCGGCGTCGCCATCGACCACCGCACCAGCACCCGCCGAGGATGAGCCGTCGTCGGAAACGACGATCGGCTTCATCCCGACACCGATCCCCGCCTCCGAGCTCGGCTGGCCTCGCGTCCGTCTGCTGCCGCCGGTCGCGTCGGGCTTCGCCGTGGAAGCGGTCTGGGAGCTCCTGGTGGAAGAGGAGGCTGCGCCGGATCAGGAACCGGCCGAAGGCGAGCAGCCGCGCCGCGAACGAACGGAGTACCTGGCCACCGACCCCGACGACCGGCGTGCGGTCGTCGTTCTCGTCACCACGTACGCCTCGCCAGCCGAGGCCGACGAAGCGATGGCGTCACCCCATCCGATCACGCCGGACACGATCGACCGCGGCACGAGCGAGGTCGCCGGCTTGCCTGCGTCCTACGTCCGCACCTGGGCCTCGGCTCCGCGTTCCGGGGGCGAGTCACGCCACGAGCTTCTCGTAACATCGGTCCGGCTCGAGGAGAACGTCGTCTTCAGCGTCGCAGTGCCCGACGGGACACTCGATCAGGTTGCAGAGATCGTCAGCTCGGCGAGCCGAGACCCCGGTGGGCGCACGGTGTTCGATGCACAGCTTGCCGGATTCGACGGTCCAATCGTGTCGAGCGATCTGTCACTTGACGACATCCCCGGCGCCTCGAGCTCCGACATCTTGGGTCTCGCGCTACGGCACCCCACATCTTCAGCCGTCGTGAGCGTCGAGATCCACGAGACTGACGCAGACGGCATCGACGCCGCGACGCTCACTCGTCAGCCTGACGTGATCGAGGGCGAGACGGGATTCGGCTACGTCCGACGTGGGCTGTTCGGTGAGCAGAACCTGATCTGGATGAGGGATGGCCTCGTCGTCACCATCGACCACTACGACCGGCTCCTCACCGACGCCGAGTTGGCCGAGTTCGCCGACTCGCTCGAACCGGTCGACGACGCGACCTGGCTCGCCGCCGTCGATGGCATCACCGGGCACCGGAGCACGTCGGTAGCCCTGGACTGATCACCAGCAGCGCAAAAGCTCGTCGGCGTCGCAACTACGCCTGCCGCGATGACGACGAGTCGGAGGGTAGGCGGCGTGCCAAGCTGGGCATGGTGGACGGTCGCGAACGACGCCGGTTGGCCGAGGAAGCACTCGGTGGGTACGCCAGCGGACCCGACGCGCCCATCGAGGCCACCGCCGATGCGCTGGAGCGTGCGGCCGATGCCGAAGCGGTCGTGCTGGTCGAGGGGATCAGCGATCAGATGGCGCTGGAGGCTCTCGCAGAACGGCGCGGTCGCGATCTGAAAGCTGAGCGGGTGGCGATCGTGCCCATCGGGGGTGCGCAGGCCGCACCTCGATTCTTCGAGAGCTTCGGCCCGTCCGGTGCCGGTCTCCGGATCGCCGGCATGTGCGACGTCGCCGAGGAGCGCTTCTTCGCCCGTGGATTGACCGCCGCAGGACTGGGCGCACCGCAGAGCCGATCGGAGCTGGAGGCCCTCGGTGTGTTCGTCTGCGTCGACGATCTGGAGTCGGAGTTGCTTCGTGCCGTCGGTCGGCCATCGATCGAGTCGCTCCTCGAATCGCAGGGCGACCTCGGCTCGTTCCGGACGCTGCAGAAGCAGCCGGCATGGCGAGGTGAGCCGTTCGAGGCGCAGATCCACCGCTGGCTGCGGGCCGGCGCCCGGCGGAACCTCCGCTACGCCCGCCTGCTCACACTCGCTGTCGACCCGGCCGATGCACCCCGACCACTACTCGCCACACTCGCCGCCATCTGACCACCGGCCGCGATCCTCGACCCCACGCCCCAGCCGCGTGCCACCCCTCCGGCGGACCTACGCGCCACCCGTCGCTGTTCCAGCGGACCCTCCGCCCACGACGATCCGTTCCGGCGGACCTGGCGCCCACGACGATCCGTTCTGGCGGACGTGGCGCCCACGACGATCCGTTCTGGCGGACGTGGCTGCCAAATATGGGAGCAGGGTCCGCCAGAACGACAGAGCGTGGGAGCAGGGTCCGCCAAAACGACAGAGCCTGGGAGCGGGGTCCGCCAGAACGGCGACGCCGGGGACCGGAGTCCGCCAGAACGACAGAGCGTGGGAGCGGGGTCCGCCAGAACGGCGAAGCCGGGGAGTCGCGCTCGCTCGCAGTGACGACACGGGGTGGCGGGTGCGGGCGCTACGGCACGCCGATGGCGGGCAGGTCGGCGTCGGCGACGAGGGCGTTGAACGCGGCGACGTCGACCTCGAGCACGGCGGTCAGTCGATCGAGTTGCTCATCGATCTGGGCGCTGTGCAGATCCACGAGCTCCCGCGACGATTCGGTCGGGCGGGTGTCGGCGCTGGCGACCACGCTGATCAGCGACGAGAGCTTCTCGTTCAGCCGGACGGGATCGTCGAGTCGGAACGTGTCGGCCTGGTCGCCGGGCACGATCAGGTGACCTTCGATGTCGTCGACTTTCTCCAACAGCGCCTCGGCAGCGGCGAGCAGCGGCCCGCTCGCCTCCGACCCGCCGATCGAGGACCGCCCCCCCTCGGCGAGCCGGCGGCGCCAGCCCTCCACTTGCTCGCGAACGGCGCGGATCGTCCGCACCCCGCGATGGGCGTCGCTGATCTTGTCGCGGATCGCGAGCAGCAGGTCGCGCTGCTCCCGTAGGTCGTCGTCGGACGCGTCCACCCGGGGGTCGTTGACCACGTCGAGGGGCTGCTCGAGTACGTCCTCCGACCCGTCGGCGACCAGGCGGAGGCGAACCGTGTATCGACCGGGGAGCACCAGCGGCCCCTGGTTCGCCTCGCCCGCCAGCTTGTTGCCGAGCACCCGCTCGGCTCCCGGATGGCGGAGGTCCCAGCGGAATCGGTTGGTGCCAGGCTTCACCGGGATCCACGGTCCTGGCTCGAACGCCTTCTCCTCGTCGCTCCAATCGTCGTGGTCCGCCGGCTTGGGGCCGAATCGGCGGACGACCTCGCCACCGCTGTCGACGATCTCGAGCGCGAGCTCCACCTCATCGTCGTCGACCATCGACGCCGGGAGGTGGTAGACGAGCGTCACGCCCAATGCGGTGCCGGTGCCGGAGTCGTGGAAGGTCCGCTCGACGTGGCCGGTGTCGGTGGTCTCGGAGGTGAAGACCGCCGCCCGCATCAGGCCGACGGCATACTCCTTGCCCTCCGTCGGGGTGAACGCGGCGAAGAGATCGGGGAGCACGCGCCACGCCCGGGGCGGCTCGAAGAGGTGCGGTCGCTCGCCTCCGGCGATGGCCTCGGTGAGCTGGCGGAGGGGACCGAGGTCGTCGAGGATCCAGAACGACCGTCCGTGGGTGGCCACCACCAGGTCGCCCCGCTTGTGGGTGACGTCGTAGACCGGGGTGACCGGGAGATTGCTCCTCCAGCGGCGCCACGAGCCGCCGTCGTCGTAGGACACGTACAAGCCGGTCTCGGTTCCGAGGTAGAGCAGTCCGGCCCGCTCGGGATCGGTCCGGATGACCCTGACGATCGTGTCGTCGGGGAGGGCGCCGTCGCCGTCACCGGTGATCGAGCGCCACGTGCTGCCGTAGTCGGTCGTCACGAAGAGATAGGGCGTGTTGTCGGCCAGCTTGTATCTCGTGGCGGCCACGTACACCGTCGCTGCATCGTGGGGCGACGGCTCGACGGTGCGGACGAAGCTCCACTCGGGAAGCTCGGGCGGGGTGACGTCGGTCCAGGAGCTGCCGTTGTCGCGGGAGACGTGGACGAGGCCGTCGTCGGACCCGGCCCACAAGACGCCGGGCTCGAGCGGCGACTCACGGAACGTGGCGATCGAGCAGTAGTGCTCGGCGCCGCTTGTGTCCTTGGTGATCGGACCGCCCGAGGGGCCGAGCTTGGTCGGGTCGTTCCTGGTGAGGTCTGGACTGATCGCCTCCCATCGGTGGCCGCCGTCGGTGGTGCGGAACACCTTGTCGCCGGCGGTGTACAGAACGTCGCTGTGGTGGGGGGAGAACAGGATCGGGAACGTCCAGGGGAACCGATGGCGCAGCTCGCCGGGCCCGATGCCACCGTGGGCCTCCGGCCACACGTTGACGAGTTGGATCTGGCCGCTTCGCCGGTCGAACCGCTGCAACGAGCCACCGCCCCCGGGCGAGCTCCCGACCGCTCCCACGTACACGATGTCGTCGTTCTCGGGATGGACCGCCATGAAGCCGCTCTCGCCGGTTCCGGCCGGGTAGCAGTCGGCCCAGGTGATCGCCTCGACGTTGGTGTTGCTCGGCACCGCGATGCTGGAGTTGTCCTGCTGCGTGCCGTACACGTGGTAGTAGGGCTCCCGGTCGTCGGTCGTGACCGTGTAGAGCTGGGCGGTGAGCTGGTTGTAGATCGTGCTCCACGACTCGCCGGCGTTGAACGAGATGTTGGCCCCGCCATCGTTGCTCTGGATCATCCGGCGGTTGTCGGCCGGGTCGATCCACAGGTCGTGGTTGTCGCCGTGGGGGGTGGCGATCCGGGTGAAGGTCGAACCGCCGTCGTTGGAGCGCCACAGGCTCAGGTTGTTGACGTACACGGTGTCGGCGTCGGCCGTGTCGGCGAAGACGTGCATGTAGTACCACGGCCGGTAGCGGAGGTCGGGGTTGTCGGTGAGGCGGGTCCACGACTCGCCGAAGTCGTCGGACCGGTAGAGGCCCGGCTTCTCCTCGGCTTCGATCAGCGCCCACACCCGACCGGCCCGGACCGGCGACGCAGCAACGCCGATCTTGCCGAGGAGGCCCGATGCCGGCAGCCCGTCGTTGCGAGTGATGTCGGTCCAGGTGTCACCGCCGTCGGTCGACTTCCAGATGCCGCTCCCCGGCCCGCCGCTGCTCAGCTCCCAGAAGTTCCGGTGCGCCTCCCACATGGTGGCGTAGAGCACGTCGGGATTGCGGGGATCGACGGTGAGGTCGGCTGCTCCAGCGCGGTCACCGACCGACAGGATCGGTTCCCAGCTCTGCCCGCCGTCGGTCGATCGGTAGATGCCACGGTCGGGGCTCGGGCCGAATGCGTCGCCGAACGCGGCCACGTAGACGTGGTTCGGATCATGGGGGTGGACCCGGATCTCGGCGATGTGGCGGGTCGCCTCGAGACCACGGTGGGACCACGTCTCGCCGCCGTCGGTGGAGCGGTACACGCCGTCGCCGGCCGACACATCGCCCCGGATCGTGCTCTCACCCATCCCGGCGTAGATGACGTTCGGGTCCGACGGCGACACCGCGAGCGCCCCGACGGCCGACGTGGCCACGAACCCGTCGGTGACGTTGCGCCAGCTCATGCCGGCGTCGGTGGTCTTCCAGACGCCGCCGGCGACCGCGCCGAAGTAGAACGTGGCGACGTCGCCCGGGTCGCCGGCCACCGCCACCACCCGACCGCCGCGGGGCGGGCCGATACAACGGAACGGGAGCGTGTCGAGGAGCGCCTCGGCAACCGGGGAGTCGTGCAGTGGCTCAGTCATCCGCGCCATACCTCCTGGGGTGGGTCCGAGTAGCCTACGACCGCCTCCTCGCCATCGGTCGAGCGCAAGTGCCACAGTGGTTGACGACGGTGGTCGGCGAGACCCACCAGCACCACCAGCACCCTCTGGAGGCATGCACATGAGCCCAGCGATCCCACCAGTCGACGACTTCGCCACCGACTGGGATTTCAACGATCCGGCCTGGGTCGACGACCCGTACCCCATCTGGGCCGACCTCCGGGCTCGGTGCCCGATGGCCCACAGTGAGCGGTTCAACGAAGGCGTCTGGTTCCCACTCCACTTCGACGACGTCGTCGCCATCGCCGACGACACCGACACGTTCTCCAACGAGCACCACGGGATCCGTCGGGGCGGGACGGTGAGCCGCGGCTACTTCCCGCCGATCAACAACGACCCGCCCGACCACATGCCGATCCGTCGTGCGATCCTCCCGTTCTTCGCGCCGAAGCGGATCGAGGAGTGGCGAAGCCACATCGCAGCCGACTGTGAGGCCCGGGCCACCGCCATCGCCGAGCGGGGCCACGGCGACGCTGCGGTCGACTACGCCCAGCACATCCCCGTCGGGGCGATCGCTGCGATCCTCGGAATCGACCCGGCCGACGGCGACCAGTTCCGGGAATGGATTCGGGCGATCGTCGCCGTCGGCGCCGACGACGCCGAGGCGATGCAATCGGCGATCGCCGAGATCCGGGCCTACATGGCGGTCACGATGGCCGAGCGGCGGGCGCGACCGGGATCCGATCTCATCAGCCACCTGGTGACCACCGACATCGACGGCGAGCCCCTCAGCGACGATCTGATCGAGCGGATCCTGGTTCTCCAGCTCGTGGCCGGGATCGACACGACGTGGAGCTCGATCGGGGCTGCGCTGTGGCACCTGGCCACCAACCCCGACGACCGCCGACGCCTGCTCGACGAGCCGGAACTGCTCCCGACCGCGATCGAGGAACTGCTCCGGGCGTATGCCCCGGTCAACGTCGCCCGCCGGGTGAGCAAGCCGGCGAGCGTTCGGGGTGTCGACCTGGAACCCGGCGATCACGTGATGATGACCTTCCCGATCGCCTGCCGCGACCCCGAGAAGTTCGATCGGGCCGACGAGGTGATCCTCGACCGAACGCAGAACCGGCACCTCGCGTTCGGCGTGGGCATCCACCGGTGCCTCGGCTCCAACCTCGCCCGCCTGGAGATGGAGGTGTCGGTGGCGACGTTCCTGCGCCACATCCCCGACTTCTCCCTGGCCCCTGGCGCCACCGTCGAGTGGTCGACCGGCCAGATCCGGGGCCCCCGCTCGATCCCGATCGTGATCGACTGACCCCTCCCGCCCCATCGGTCGCACACACGTGCCAGACACATCGTGCCGACGCGCCCGCAACACCCGCACGATGTGCCCGGCACCGTCGTGCCGACGTGGACCGTCAGTCGACGCGGGTGGCGTAGGCCACCGTGTTCGACTCGTAGCTCCGGATCGATGGGTTGAACGCGCCGCCGCAGGTGATGAGCACGAGGCGATCTGGTCCCGACTCGTCGAAGAGGCGATCGGTCGGGAGGTCGGCCTTGAGGTAGTCGACGACCTGCTCGATCTCGTAGGTCACCGTCGAGGCGTCGGACATGACGATCGCCACCACGGCGCCGGGTTGCGCCAGGGCGAGGTCCCGGAAGACGCCGGGGGTGCCGTCGTAGGCGATGTGGGCCGCCAGCACGCTCGAGCCGCCGACACCGGGGGCGGGACCGAACCGGTACCAACCCACGTCGGTCGCCGCCGGCACCTCGTAGGCGCCGCCAGCATCGACACCCACCGGGACCACCGGCCCCTCGACGATGCCGATGTCGGCGATCCGGATGGCGACCGGGACAGGCTCCCGCTCCGGCGGCGTCGGGAGCTGGGCGGCCGGCGGCAGCGACCGGATGCCGGCGAGGTCGAGCGTCGACTGGCGACCTTCAACCCCGGGACCTTCACCCTCGGGGCCGCTCCCGGTGCCCGTCTGTCCGGTCGACGCTGCATCATCCGGAGCGGCTCGCTCCGTCGGCGCGGTCGATGACGCATTCGACGAGGGGGCGGCCTCGTGGTGGATCGCCTGGTCGGCAGCGATGCCGACCGGCGCGTCGGTGGCCGGTCCGGCGATACGAAACAGCGCAGCTCCGACGACGAGCGACGTCGCGCCGAGCACCAGTCCGACGAGGACGCGCCGACCGACGGCGCTCATCGTCCTCAGGCCCGGGGCGAGCGGACCGCGCCGCGCTCGAGCCGGCGTCCGGCACGATGGGTGAGCGCGGCGGCACCGACGATCCCGACCACGGCCACCCCGAGCGCTCCGAGCGTGAGGAGATCGCCCGGAGGACCGCCGGGAACGGTCGAATTGCCGGTGTCGACGGCGGAGGGCGGCGTCGACAGGCCTTCGACCGTCTCGGTGATCACCGTCATCGTGCCCCGCTCCAGCGAGCCGAGTCCGTACACGATCAGCATCACCCCTTCGAGGAGGGGAAGGTCGGCTGGCCCGATGACGGCCGGGCCACCCTCGCCGGAGGGCACGAGGCTCGCGGTCACGTCGCCGGCCGCCACATCGGCGCTCCGCTCGTCGCCGTTGCCGAGGCCCTGGAACACCACGTCACCAGCGGCGAGCACGTCGACCGGCGGGGCCGCAGCGAGATGGCGGATGACCAGGCGGCTCTCGCCGGCCGCGATCCTCGAGAGGTCGTTCTCGAAGATCGAGAGGTTGAGGGAACCGTCGACCTTCAGGTGCAGCAGCACCGAGACGCTCGACGCGTCGGGGAGATCGACGTCGGTGGCCTCCAGCAGGACGGCGTCCGTCCCAGCCTCGGTGAACACCACCGAGCCGAGGCTGTTGCCGGCGAGCGACGAGATGTCCTCGATGTCGCGGAAGGCGAACCCTTCGATCGCCGACGTGCCGTCGATCGCAACATCGACCTCCTGATCGGGGACGCCATTGATCAGGTGGACCCTCGTGTTGTCGTCGCCCTGGGCCGAGGCCCCGATCGGCGCGACCACCAGGGTCGAAAAGGTCAGCACGGTGGCCAGCACGGTGAGCACGGTCACGGTGCGACGCGGACTTGAACTCATGGTTTTGCGGCATCCTCTCCGGCGTTCGACAAGCGCGCTACCCCAGCGGCCGGTGTGGCCAACCATAGAGGACACCCGACATGCTGTCGTGGGCAGTCTCCCCCCGATCGACCACCCATCGTGGCCGTAACCACCGCGCAGAGTCGACAGCGGTGCGTATCATCGGAGGGGCACGAAGCGAGGAGATCGGCACGGACGGGTTGGAGCGAGCAGCGACGACACCAGCGACGAGCGGGACCGGGATGGACCGGTGACCGAGATGTACACAGCGTGGGACGGCGAGCGCTATCCGTGGCCGCCGCCCGACAACTGGTACCTCGCGGCCGACGGGCGATGGTGGCATCCGAACAGCGGTCCCGACGGTGTCGGCTTGGAGGACGCGTCTTCGGCGACAGCCCAGGCACCCGCCACCGGCAACCCGGTCGCCGGGTCATCGTCCCCTCCGGTGGCTGCAGCGGCGAAGACCGGCACCCATCCAGCGGCGACCCGTCCGCCCGCCGTTGCCGCTCCCGGTCAGACGCCATCCGCACGACCGAGGAGCGGTGGAGGTGCCAGGTGGCCGTTGATCATCGGTCTGCCCGTCGCCGCGGTCGTCTGCGGTGTGGTCGCCGTGGCCCTGCTCCGGGACTCGACGCCAGGTTCGGCCGGTTCGCTCAGCTCCGACGAGGGCAGTCCGGCTTCGGCCGAGACCACGGCCGATCCAGACCCGACGGACGACGCCCCCGCATCACCGACCTCGGTGGCGTCCACCTCGACACCGCCGAGGGATCCCGACGAGCTGGTCGCCGAGTTCCGCACGGTCCTCGAGGAGCACGATCTGACCAGCGGGTCGCTGAGCGATGACGAGATCATCACCTTCGGCACCACCCTGTGCGTGTTCGCCGCATCGGCAGATGAGCCCGACGACTTCCAGGCGCTCAAGGACCTCGCGATCGAGGACACCGAGAGCGAGCTCTCCGACGTGGAGCTGAGCGTGGCGATCTCCGCTGCGATCATCGTGTTCTGCCCACTCGACGCCGAACGGCTCGACGTCACCCTGTGAGCGGAGCGAACGGTCCGCCGATTCTTCGGCGGAGCCGGATGGGGTCCTGGGGGCGCGAGCCCCCAGCGAAGGCCTGTGAGCGGAGCGAACGGTCCGCCGATTCTTTCGGCGGAACCGATGGGGTCCTGGGGGCGCGAGCCCCCAGCGAAGACCTGTGAGCGGAGCGAACGGTCCGCCGATTCTTTCGGCGGAACCGATGGGGTCCTGGGGGCGCGAGCCCCCAGCGAAGACCTGTGAGCGGAGCGTGTGAACGCGCCAGGGGCGGAGCCTCGATGGCTCCGCCCCTGGCCTCTCGCTCGATCGTTGGCGAGGTTGCGCTGTCCGCCCGATCAGCCCTCGGGAATGAGAACGGCGTCGATGATGTGGACCGTTGCGTTGGCGGTCGGAACGTCCTGGCAGATCGTCGTGGCGACACCGTTGACCATCACCTGATCGCCGGCGGCCTCGAAGGTCAGCTCTGCACCGTTGACGGTGGTGGCCGACCCGGCCGCCACGAGATCGGCGCTCCCGAGCTTCTCACCGGCGACGACGTGGTAGGTCAGCACCCCGGTCAACAGATCGTTGTCGGCCAGCACCGCATCCAGGTCCTCCGTGGGGAGGGCGCCGAACGCGTCGTCGGTCGGAGCGAAGATCGTGAACGGTCCGTCGCTGTTCAGCGTGTCGACCAGCTCGGCCTGCTGCACGGCCGACACCAGGGTCGAGAGCACGGGGTTGTTCGAGGCTGCGGTGGCGGCCGGGTCGTCGGCCATGCCGGCGAAGCTGCCCTCGCCGTCGGTCGGGACGGCCTCACAGCCGGGGCCGGACGGCTCGGCGGCGGCCATGGCATCGCCGTCGTCCATGGCATCGCCGTCATCCATGGCCTCGTCGTCCGTGGCGTCGTCGCCGTCGTGCTCCTCGTCGTCCATGGCCTCGTCGTCCATTGCCTCCTCGTCGGTGGCTGCCGTCGTTGCCGTCGACTCGTCGGACGCGGTCGTCTCGGCGTCGTCGTCGTCGCCACCACATGCGGCGAGGAAGAGCGCCCCGACGCTGAGGATGGCGGCGAGCCGGCGGCCGATGGGCTTCGATCGTCGACTGGCGCGTGGCGTGGTGGAGTGGGTCATCTTGTTGGGTTCCTTTGTGGCTTGTGGGGGGTTCGGCCGGTCAGGCCTCGTCGACGAGAACCACGACCGTGTGGTGGCCACTCGCCCCGTCTGGCAATGGTTCGGAGCGATCGGGGGTCTGGATTGCCCCGGATCTGTCGGTCGCCCGCACGACGATGGTGTGACGACCCGGCGTCGCCTCCCAGGGGAGCGACCACTGACGCCATGTCGACACCGACACCTCGTCGGCCAACACGGCCGGTCTCCAGGGGCTGTCGTCGATCATCACCTCGACGGCGTCGATACCGATCGTCTGGGCCCATGCCACGCCGGCGATGGTCGTCGGGCCTGGCGGGATCCGATCGAGTCCCCGCGGCGTGTCGATCCGGGCCTGCATCTTGATCGGGGCCCTCGCTGCGTATCCTCGCGGCACCCAGTAGTGGTCGAACGCATCGAAGGTGGTCAGCTCGATCTCGGTGAGCCATTTCGTGGCTGATGCGTAGCCGTAGATGCCGGGCACGATCAGCCTGGCGGGGAAGCCGTGGACGAGGGGGAGCGGCTCACCGTTCATGCCGATCGCCACGAGCGCGTCGCGACCGTCGAGCGCTGCGACCGGGAAGCCACAGGTGTAGCCGTCGACCGATCGGCCGACGATCTGGTCTGCGCCGTCGGACACCCCGACGCGCTCGAGGAGCGAATCGAGTCGGACGCCGATCCATCGGGCGGTGCCGACGAGGTCGCCGCCGACGGTGTTCGACACGCAGGTGAGGGTGATGTCGCTCTCGACGAGGTCGCTGTCGAGGAGGTCCTGGTACGACAGGCGGGTCCCCGTCTCGACCATCCCCGTCACCGCCAACTCCCACGACCCGACGTCGACCTGGGGGACGGCGAGGGCGGTGTCGATCCGGTAGAACGCGTCGATTGGCGTGACGAACGGATCGGCGCCGTCCGCCTGGGCCGTCGGGCCCACCGGCGGCAGTGGACGTGCCACCGGGGGAAGCGCGACCGTCTCGCGGGTGGCCGACGCGTCGAACCTCGCCTCGAGCCGCCGACCGGTGACGGCCAGGATCGCAGCGGCGGCGAGCGTCGCCCCCGACCCGGCGAGGATCCGCCGGCGTGCCATCGGGTGCACGGCCAGCGGCTCGTCCGGTCTGGCGTCCCGCGCCGAGACCACCAGTCGATCGAGCACGGCCGCGGCCGCGACACCACCGACCAGTGACGGTGCGCCGCTCACCGCATCGAAGCCCGTTCGGGCCGCGGCGCTGGCCACGAAGCCGACGAGGGCGAACAGCCCGACGCCAGCTTGGCCGAGCCACCGGTTCGTTCGGAACGCGATGACGCCGACTCCCATCGCGTAGAGCGCCAGGACGATCCCCACGCCGACGAGCAGCGCCACCTTGTCGGCGGTACCGAACAGCGCGATCCCCAGCTCCTTCACCGGAGCCGGGACGAGGTCGACGACACGATCGCCGACACCGAGAACAGGGGAGCGGAGCCGGCGACCGCCCCCGGCGACGAGCTCGGCGACCCCGAGGCCGATCGCCGCGATCGCCAGCCCGGCGGCGGCAGCCACCCAGCGGTCGACCGGGCGGTGGTGGTCAGGGATCACGGTCCAGGTTCGGAGCAGGTCGACCGATGGATTGGCATGCGCTTGCTCGCGTCGCCGGGTGCTGATCCCGCTGGAACAATCCACAGGGCGATCGGCTCCGAACCATCGTCATGAACACCCTGGTCAGCGTGCGACGATGATGGAGATGAACGCTCGCCGCCGCTTCCGGGTCGTCACCGACAGGGACACCGCTCCCGCCGATCAGCTCACCGTGGTTCTCAGCGCCGTCGCCCAAGGCGACGAGGCTGCCTTCGCCGAGCTCTACGACCTCACCTCGAACCGGCTGTTCGGCATCGTGCGGCGCATCGTCCGCAACCCGTCCCTGGCCGAGGAGATCACCCAGGAGGTCTACGTCGAGATCTGGCGGCTCGCCCCCCGATTCGACCGGTCCAAGGGATCGCCCCAGAGCTGGATGTCGACGATCGCCCACCGTCGTGCTGTCGACCGGGTCCGCTCCGAGCAGTCGAGGACGAACCGCGAGGACGCCGACGGCAAGGCCCACGCCAGGGCATCGGACCCGGTGGGGGAGGAGGTCATCGACTCGATCGACCAGACCAGGGTGCGGGCCGCGCTCGATGACCTCAGCGAGAGCCAGCGGACTGCTGTGACACTCGCCTACTACGGTGGACACACGTATCGTGAGGTCGCGGTCCTGCTCGGCGTTCCAGAGGGAACCGTGAAGACGAGGATTCGAGACGGGCTGATAAAGCTGCGCGACCAGTTCGGGATCACGACATGAACAGTTCCGACTTCCACCATCTCGCTGCGGCCTACGCACTCGATGCGCTCGACATCGACGAGCGGCGGGCATTCGAGGCCCACTTTCCGTCGTGCGAGATCTGCCGGGTGGAGGTCGCGGAGTTCCGGGAGACGGCGGCGGTGCTGGGCGGGGCGGTGAGTGAGACGCCACCGGCTGCGCTGAAGCAGGCGATCCTGGGGGAGGTGCGGACGACCCGCCAGCTCCCACCGAACCTGCCCGATCGGGTCGCCGATCGCCAGCGGGCCGGCCGGGTCGGCTGGTCGACGGTGATCGCCGCCACCGCGGCGGCCATCATCGGGATCCTCGGCACGGTGATCACGTTGCGGGCGACGAGCGAGATCGACGACGTCGCTGCGCTCCTCGCCGAGCCCGACGCGGTCGTCTCGTCGCTCGATGGGCCGCAGGGCTCCCTGCGGGTCGTCTGGTCGGCCGATCGGGACGAGGTGGCGATCGTTGGCATGGATCTCGACGACCCGGGCGATCGGCGGACCTATGCGCTCTGGTTCATCGACGAGCAGGGCGTGGCCCCGGCGGCGCTGTTCGAGCCCGGGGGCGACGGCACCGTCCGGATCGTGGTGCGGGTCGACGACGCCTTGCCGAGCGAGTGGGGGGTCACGATCGAACCCGCCGGCGGCTCACCGAGCCCCACCGGCGACGTGCTCTACTCGGCCAGCATCTGACCCCGTCAGGACAGGCCCGTCAGTTCTTCGGCGAGGCGGCGGCGGAACTCCGCCACCCGCCGCAGCTTGAGCTCCTCGTAGCCTCGGACACCATCGGGCAGGCGGGCGATCTCGACCGCCCGGTCGAGCAGTTCCGGGGTGAGGCGGCCATAGACGGTGCCCATGGCCTCGGTGAACTCACCGATGAGCGACCGCTCCGTGCGACGCATCTCGGTCCACCCGAATGGATCCAGGCGGGTGCCGCGCAGCCGCTTTCCCGCCCGGAGAGCGCGGAATCCGGGTCTCGCCCACGCGCCGATCTCGAGCTTGTCGTCGAAGCCGAGCGCCTTGAGCATCGGGGGATGGAGGTGCCAGGTCACAGCCCGACCCTCGCCGCCGACCTCGTCGACGGCGGCCGCCGCTTCGGGGAGGAGGAGCAGGCGGGCCACCTCGTACTCGTCCTTGTAGGCCATCAGCTTGTGAAGGCTGCGGGCGACCGCCTCGGTGAGCGCCGTCGACTGCGGGTCGACGCGTCGCTCCGCCGCGGTGGCCGCCTCGACCTCGTCGAGGAACTGCGCGCCGTACGACCCGTCCTGGTAGGCCACCAGGTCGGCGGTCAGTAGCTCGACGAGGTCGGCGAGCTCGCCCGCCGGCGCGATCGCGGCGATCCGGGACCGGAGCGCCGAGGGCAGGGGCGGGGTGGTCACGAGCGAGGTCGGCTCGAACCGGGCCGCGGGGCCGCCGCTGTCGAGGAGCGAGTCGACCGCTGCCGGATCCACCGCCCAGTGCCGTCCCCATTCGAACGCTGCGAGGTTGGCGTCGACCGCGACGCCGTTCAAGCCGATCGCCTCTGCGATCGCGTCCGGGGAGACCGGGATCGTTCCGTCCTGCACGGCGACGCCGAGCAGCAGCACGTTGGCCGACGCGGCCGATCCCACCAGCGCCTCGGCCATGGCCGTCGCGTCGAGCTGGCGAGCTGCGCCAGCCCGGTCGGCGCCATCGAGGCGCACTGCGATCGCTTCGTCGGGATAGGCGGTGTCCGGTTGCGAGATCATCCGTCCGGTCGGCGTTCGACGGCTGGACGCGATCACGGCGGTGGCTGCCGGGTCGGCCGCTGCGATCGATCCGTCGCTGGCGGCGACCATGCCGTCGAAGCCGAGCACGACATCGGCCTGGCCCCGCCCGATGAGGTTCGAGGCGGTGGCGCCGGACCGGGAGAGCACCACGTCGCTGATCACGGGCCCCGCCTTCTGGCTGAGCCCGGTCTGATCGAGCCCCCGGACGTCCCAGCCGTCGAGCATGGCCGCGGTGGCCAGGAGCTGGGCCACGGTGACCACACCGGTGCCGCCGATGCCGGCCAGGCGGACCCGCACGTGGCCCACCTCGGGAGCGGGTGTCGGCGTCGGAAGGCCTGCGGTCGGCAGCTTCGGCCGACCGGCGACCGTCGACGGATCACCGACCTCGACGGTCATGAACGCCGGGCAGTCGCCGTTCAGACAGCTCTCGTCGTAGTTGCACGAACCTTGGTCGATGGTGGTCTTCCGGCCCAGCGGCGTATCGACCGGCTGCACCGACAGGCAGTTGCTGACATCACCGCAGTCGCCGCAGCCCTCACAGATCCGGTGGTTGATGACCACCCGCCTGGTGGGCGTGGGGATTCGCTGCCTCTTCCGGTCCCGTCGCAGCTCGGCGGCACAGGCTTGATCGTGGATGAGGACCGTCACGCCGGGGCGCTCGCGCAGCCGCTCCTGGACGGCGACGATGTCGGTGCGGTCGTGGACCTGCACCCCGGAGGGAAGGTCGATCGACTCGTACCGGTCGAGGTCGTCGGCGGTGATCGCCACTGCGGTCACGCCTTGGGCGAGCAGGATCTCGGCCAGCTTCGGGACCGTGACCTGGTGGGGTGAGTCCTGGCCGCCGGTCATCGCAACGGTCGAGTTGTACAGGATCTTGAACGTGATGCGCTTGCCGGCGCCGATGCAGTACTGGAGCGCGAGCTGGGCGGAGTGGAAGTAGGTCCCGTCGCCGTAGTTCTGGAAGAGGTGATCCGCCTCCACGAAGGGCTCCATCCCCACCCACTGGGCGCCCTCGTTGCCCATCGCGGTGACCCCGATGCCCTCGCCGACCCGGTCGGCGTCCATCAGCAGGCTCATCCCGTGGCACCCGGTACCGGCGCCGACGAGCGCGTCGCCCGGCACCTTCGTGCCCCAGTTGTGGGGGCAGCCCGAGCAGAAGAACGGCGTCCGATTCACCGTCAGCGGGATCTTCGTGCGTTCCCGCAACGGCTGCAGCTCGGGAGCGAGCCGGTCGGCCAGCCGAACCGCCAACCGCTCCCGCAGCCCGGGGAGGATCGCATCGGCGTCGAGGCGACCCCAGCCCTGCATCAGCACCCTGCCGTCCTCGTGGTGCTTGCCCACCACCCGAGGCTGGTGCGAGCCACCGTAGAGGGCGTCCCTGATGAGTGACTCGAGTGTGGGGTTCTTCTCCTCGACGACCACGATCTCGTCGAGACCGCGGGCGAAGTGCCGCACGAGGTCGGTATCGAACGGAACCGGCATCCGTAGCTGGAGCACCCGGATGCCGTCGGCGTGCAACCGGTCGGGACCGTCGATGCCGAGCCGCCGGAGCGCATCGAGCAACTCGAAGTAGGTGAAGCCGGAGGCCACGAGTCCGATCCAGGCGTCCGACGGGTCGGCGGTCAACCGATTGAGGTCGTTGTCGACGCCGTAGCGGTGGGCGAGTGGTAGCCGGATCTCGCGGAACTCGCGCTCCACCTCGAGCATCCTGGGCCCCAGGAACTGGGCCGATGGCCGGCTCACCCACCGCCGGCCATCGACGTCCACCGTCGGCAGGATCGGGTCGGTGGCGAGCACCGGCAGATCGACGGTGCCCGAGCCGTCGGCGATCGGGGTGACGATCTTCATCGCCGACCACAGGCCGCTGGCCCGCGACATCGACACGGCGTGCAGGCCGAGCTCCACGCACTCGGCAACCGTTCCCGGGTACAGCACCGGCATGTGGAGGTCGACGAAGGTGGCGTCGGACGACGACGGCATCGTCGACGACTTGCATGCCGGGTCGTCGCCGACGATCACCACTGCGCCGCCCTGCGGACTGGCGCCGGCGAACACGCCATGGCGGAGCGCGTCGCCCGCCCGATCGAGGCCTGGCGCCTTCCCGTACCAGTAGCCGACCACGCCGTCGTAGCGGGCGTCTGGCCGCCCCGGAGCGAGTTGGGACCCCATGACCGCGGTGGCCGCCAGCTCCTCGTTGACCGCGGGTTGATGCACGATCGGCAGGTCGGATACCAAGGCCGTTGCTCGGCCGATCTCCTGGTCGAGACCGCCGAGCGGTGAACCGGGATAGCCCGAGAGGAACGCCGCGGTGTTGCGGCCCTGCCGACCGTCGAGGCGGAGCTGCTCGATCGGCAGCCTGGCCAGCGCCTGGATCCCGGTCAGATAGACCCGCCCCTCGACGGCCAGATAGCGGTCGGTCAGCTCGTAGTCGGTGCTTCCGATGGCCATGACGTCGCTCCTCGATCGTTGCTCGCCGATCCCAACGGATCGGAGCCGTCTCGTATCATCGTGCATCGGACCGCCCCGGAGAGGACATCGGATGGACAAACCCCGCGACGATCACGAGCAACGCCTGCTCGACGCAGCGCTCGCCGCGGAGTACGAGACCGGCGAGCGGGAGTCGACCGAGCACGAGGCCCGGAGCCACGTGCTGGTCAGGGTCGCCCGGATGACGTTGGGCGCCCTGGTGGTGGTCGTCGGCATCATCATGATGCCCCTCCCCGGTCCTGGCGGTCTGGTGGTGGCGGCCGGGTTGGTGATCCTCGCCCGGGACGTGGCGTGGGCCGACCGCCTGCTGCGCTACTTCCGGCGCAAGATGCCCGGCGTGCCCGAGGACGGCAGGATTCCACGGTCGACGATCATCACGATGGTCGTGCTGGGCCTCGCCGGCGTCATGGCTGGCCTGTGGTCCGCACTCGGCTGAGCGAGGAGCGGACCTCGAGACCGGCCGGTGTCGACCTCGACGCACAACAGGCCGTTCTGTAGGGTGAGGCCAGCGCGGGCTCTTCGACGATGAACTGCGAGGAGCAACGATCATGGATCCAATCGCCGATGGGTTCTACCTGTCGATCTTCGACAACGCCCGGGAGGCGTTCACGACCGAGCGCGACCGGATGGCCGCCGCAGTCGGGGAGGGCGCTGACATCACGGAGCGGGTCCGATCCGTCCTCGCCGGACGGGATCGCGCACGCGGTCTCGATCCGACCGACGCAGCCACCCTGCTCGCCACGGTCCGAGCCACCCCGGACCTGGACGCGCGGGCCAGCATCATCGACGCCGCAGCTGCGCTCCGGATGGAGTGCTTCGGCGACGACGTCGCCACGATGGTGCCGATCGAGGTCACGTCGTACTGTGCGAGCGGCTGCAAGTTCTGCGGGTGGCGAGCCGACAACAAGGACATGGTCCGGCTCGCCATCAGCGAGGAGGCGATACGGGAGCAGGCCCGCATCCTGGCTGCGCAGGGCTTCAGCCACTTCGAGATCGCCGGCGGTGACCACCTCAGCTTCCTGAAGAACGACCTCGCGGCGTTGATCGCCGGGCTCAAGGAGGAGACGAGCGCGGTCAACCCGGATGCCCGGGTGTCGCTGTGTCTCGTACCGATGCACGAGCAGCACTACGCCGATCTGCGCGACGTCGGTCTCGATTGCGTCCTCACGTGGCAGGAGACCTACGACAAGGACCTCTACGACTTCCACATCCCGACCGGACCCAAGGCCACGGGCATCGATCTCGACTTCAACATCACCCGCGACGGCAACGGCTACCTCCAGCGCCTCAAGTCGCAGGAGATGGCGATCCGCTGCGGCCTCCAGGCCGGCATGGGGGCCATGATCGGCTTGTCGCCGATCACCGAGGCCGACATGCTGTCGGTGATCATCCACGGTCAGGAGCTCCTCACCCACTATGCAGGCGCGATCCAGCCGCTGATCATCGGTATGCCCGCCTGGAACTCGATCACGACCGTCAACTCCGACAACCGTGACGATCTCGGGTTCGACTTCGACGTCGAGGGCAACTTCCAGCTCCTCTCGGCGATCTACCTCCTGGCCTTCCCCGACCGGATGGCCTGGGTGTTCGCCAACGGGCGGGTCGCTCCCGACGTCCAGACCGCCTGTGTGCGCACGGCGGCGTGCTTCACGTCGACGTGCGTGCAGATCGCGCCGGGCGCCTACCTCGACATCGACGCCCAACTGGGCACCGCCGACAAGAAGCGGTTCTTCGTGCGGTCGACCGTCGAGCCGGAGAAGCTGACGAAGGAGCGGGTCCTGGCCGGCGAGCAGTTCGTCCACTACTACCTGACCCACGGCGACTTCCTCGACCTGTTCGCCGACCAGGGTCTCGAAGTGGTCAACGACCGCTCGCTGCTCGTCTCCTGATTCGGGCCCGTCAGCGGTGGCGCCGGATTCCCCTCCCGGCAGGATCGATCGCCGGTCGAGTTGGACGAGCCTGTGCCCCGATCGGGTCCTCCCGCCCGGGGAGCGGCCCGCTCGGCCGACGCTCGAGATCGTGACCGGCGGCAAGGGCAACCCTCGGGGGTTCGCCCGCGACTTCGGCCACGCCTGGCTCCGGCTGATCGACGTCGACGGGTCGGTCTGCAGCGTCGGCTTCTTCCCCGACGAGAGCGGCGGGATCTCGCCCGACCGGCGGCCGGGCCTGCGGATGCCGGGCATGTTGTTGCATCCCGACAAGTACGACGGCCTCCGCTACCCGCGACGCACCACGCAGATCCTCCTCAGCCCCGAACGGTTCGACGCGGTGCGGGCACACCTCGTCGACCTCCAGGCCGGTCGTCCCCGGGGGACGCTGGCGTTCGGCCTCGTCGACCGGAGCTGCGTCTCGTTCCTCACCGAGGTCGCCGCGGTCGCCGGGGTCGAGATCGATGGCACCTACGGCCTCCTCCGGGCCGCGTGCGACCAGCTCCCGGACCGCGTCCGCGACCTCGTCGTCCCCCGGCTGCGAGCCTCGACGGCCCGCCGGGGCGGCAGCGGGGCCAGCCGCCCGTTCGGGCGGCGGTTGTGGCGGTTCGCCTGCGGCACGGTGTTCAACACCGGTCTGGCGATGCTCGGTGGGAGGCGGGTCGAGTCGATCGAGTGGGTCACCCGGCCCGACCGATCAGTCGCCGCCCGCCGGGTCGACGGCCTGCAGCCGCTCTTCGGTCGCTGGCGTGACGTGCTGGGTCCCGCCGTGCCGTTCTTCCACGTCCGGGCGCTCATCGACTGGCAGGAGCGGGTGGGTCCACAGCTCGTAGCCGATGCCGAGCCACCACAGGGGCCCCAGTAGGACCCCGCCGACGCCGGCGGCGACCGCCAGCAGGTCGTCGTTGCCGACGATGAGCCCCACCATCGCCACCCACGATGCGACCGCGGCGGCCACGCCCACGAGGGCCAGGCCGCCCCGCCACGAGCGGCGCCGGGCCGCCACCGCGTTCACGACCAGCAGGAACACACCGACCGCACCGAACGTGAGGTAGCCATCGGGATCGAGCACGAGCGACGACGACTCGATCGCCGCCCGCACCTCGGCGCCTCCCTCGGCCCAGGCCTGGGCCCGGCCGGCCTCGCCACCGAGCAGGCGGACGTAGCTGACGGTGTTCACGCCGTAGCCGAGGTAGGCGAGGACCAGGGCGAAGCTGACGACCCCGCCGGCCCGACCACCGCTGCGCCGGGCCGCCAGGGCCCGACCGGCCCCGGTTCGACCGGCGCTGGTCCGGTTCGGGCCGGTTCCACCGGTGCCGAGCAGCGCGCCGACTCCTTCCAGCGCGCCCAGCGCGAACAGGCCCGTGAGAGCGAATGCCGCCACGAACGCCGAGCGGCCAGCGGGACCGGTGGCCAGGATCTCCCAGTACGCGGTGGTCCCGGCCGGCTCGTTGCGACTCGGGTCGACGAAGAACAGTGCACCTGTCGCCAGGTAGGCGACCGCGGTGGCCCACGCCGCGATGGCGGGGGCTCTCATCGAACCCTCATCGGACCCCACGGCTGCGAGCGTAGTCGACCGTTGGCCGGCGACCTCCGGGCTGCGACCTGTTCACCAGGGGCCGTAGTGTGACCGGTCGTGTCGACCGTCGCTGACCACGTCCGCCTGCTGTTGGTGGTGATCCCGTTCATCGCGGCGCCGGGTCCTGGCAACATCATGTGTGCCGCGGTCGGCGCGCGGTACGGCCTGTCACGAACGCTGCCCTTCATCGCTGGGCTCGAGCTCATGGTGTTCCTGCCGGCGCTCGCGGTGGGCTTCGGCGTCGGCGAGCTCCTCGAGCGGGCCGGCTCAGCGCTGGCTTGGCTCCAGGTGGCCGGCTCGATCTTCATCCTCTACCTGGCCGTGCGACTCCTCCGCGATCCGCCCCGCCCCGACGACGACACCGGGCTCGACCCCGTCCTCGCCGCCGAGCTCAGCCCGACCATCCGCGCTGAGGCGGGCGCCGGCGCGGCCCCGGATCACGAGGTCGACGCCGGCGCCGGCGACGGCGCGGGGCGCGGCCCACCGTCGTTCCTCGACGCCGTCGTCCTGCAGGCGCTGAATGCCAAGGGGGCCGTCGTGCTGCTCGTGATCTTCGCCGAGTTCGCCGGCGGTACCGACACGGTCGGTGTCGCGCTCCGCATCGCAACGGTCATCACCGCGGTCAGCCTGATCTTCCACGTGCTCTGGCTGTACCTGGGACGCTGGCTGGCCCTGCGGTTCTCGACGCCGCGGGCGCTGCGAGTGCAGGGCTGGCTGTACGCCACGATGCTCGCCACGGTGGCGGTCTGGTTGCTCGTCGCCTGACTCGGCCGAGGGGCGGCTCTGCCCAGCGCAGCTCAGCGGGCGAGGTCGCCGTCGATCGACTCGCGGATGAGGTCGGCGTGGCCGCAGTGACGGGCGTACTCCTCGATCATGTGGACGAGGATCCAGCGGAGGCTCCAGTGCTCCCCGTCCCGACCCGGCCGCTTCGAGCGGGTGTCGAGGCCCGAGCCGTCGGTGAGTGCGGCGTCGACCCGCCGGCGGGCGTCGTCGATCGCCTCCTGGAACCGGGCCCGCAGCTCGTTCGGTGTCCAGGTCTCGGCCAGCGTCATCTCGGCATCGATGTCGCCGTCCCAGTCGAGCGACGACCACGGTTCGTCGAGCTCGACGTCATCGAGCCGTTCTGCGAACCACGTGTACTCCACGAGGGCCAGGTGCCCGAGCAGGCGGGCCATGTTCAGGGTCGATGGCGGATGGGTCTGCCGGAGCTGCTCGGCGGTGAGGCCCCAGGCCCGGTCGAGCAGTTCAGTGCGGTAGTAGTCGAGGAACGCGACGAGCGTGGTGGTCTCGTCGGCCTCGAGCGGGATCGTGGGCGGTTGCGGTCGGGGCATCGCCGCGACTCTAGGGCGTGCGTCGATCGTGCGTCGGCGGTTTCCAGCCTCCCTAGACTGAGCGCGTGCGCATCGGTGAGCTCGGGACGCGGGCGGGCGTATCGGCGAAGACGATTCGCTACTACGAGTCGGTCGGGTTGCTCGACGAGCCAGCCCGGACCGAGAGCGGCTACCGAGACTACGACGAGGGTGCGGTCGAACGGCTCCGGTTCGTACGCGATGCCCAGGCGTCAGGGCTGACCCTGGCCGAGATCCTCTCGGTGCTGGAGCTGAAGGGCGCTGGGCAGCGGTCGTGCGCCCACACGGCTGCGCTCCTCGAGCGGCACCTGGCCGAGATCGATGCGCAGCTCACCCGCCTGACCGAGGCCCGGGCGGCCCTCCAGCAGCTCGCCGATCGTGCGAGCTCGCTCGACCCGGCGGCGTGCACCGATCCGAACCGCTGTCAGGTGATCAGCCCGACCGCCTGACCCTCCCTTGACCTTCCAGTCGGCTGTAACCCTTACACTGGAGGTATGACCAGCGCTACCGACACCGTGGAGTCCTCACTCGCCGTCGACGGCATGAGCTGCGCCGCCTGTGCCGTCAGGATCCAGGACGGTCTCGCGGCGCTCGACGGCGTCGCCAGCGCCCAGGTCAACTTCGCAACCGGCAAGGCGACGGTTCGGCACCGGCCGTCGGTCTCCGACGGCGACCTGCGCCGCTCGATCGAAGCGCTCGGCTACGGGGTGGTCGACGACGCGGGGCGGGATCACGCCGAGGACGACCGGCAGGCCGACCTGTTCCGCCGGTTCGTGGTCGCCGCCACCCTCACGGTACCTGCGGTGGTCCTGTCGATGGCCGGCGCGGTCCAGTTCGATGGCTGGGAGTGGCTGGTGGGCGCGCTCACGGCACCGGTGGTGTTCTGGGCCGGTTGGCTCTTCCACCGGACGGCGCTCCGCAACCTCCAGCACCGGGCGGCGACGATGGACACGCTCGTCTCGATCGGTGCCGGGGCCTCGTGGCTGTGGTCGGCGGTGGTGGTGCTCGCCGGCGTCGACGGTCACGTGTACTTCGAGACCGGGGCGGTCATCGTCACCCTCATCCTGCTCGGTCGCTACCTCGAACTGCGGGCGAAGCGTCGGTCCGGGGCTGCGATCCGGGCCCTGGCCGAGCTGGGGGCGAGCACCGTGGAACTCGACGACGGGCGGGAGATCGACATCGACGAGCTCCAGGTCGGCATGCGGTTCCTCGTCCGCCCCGGCGACAAGATCGCAACCGACGGCGTCGTGGTCGACGGCAGCTCCGCGATCGACGTCTCGATGGTGACCGGCGAGCCGGTACCCGAGGAGGTCGGTGTCGGCGACGAGGTCATCGGTGCGACCGTCAACGGCAACGGTTCGCTCCTCGTCGAGGCGACGCGGGTCGGGGCCGACACAGCGCTCGCCCAGATCATCATGCTCGTCGATCGGGCCCAGGAGGGCCGGGCCGAGGTGCAACGCCTCGCCGACCGGGTGGCCGGCGTGTTCGTACCGGCCGCGATCGGCATCTCGCTCCTGACGCTCCTCGGCTGGTTCGTCGCCGGTCGACCGGCCGGCGACGCGTTCACCGCCGCCGTGGCGGTGCTGATCATCGCCTGCCCGTGCGCGCTCGGCCTGGCCACACCACTTGCGATCATGGTGGGGACCGGACGGGCGGCCCAGCTCGGCGTGCTCATCAAGGGCGGCGAGGTGCTCGAGGACTCCCGGGCGGTGAACGTGGTGGTGCTCGACAAGACCGGCACGGTCACCGAAGGACGGATGGAGCTGACCGACGTCGCCGCTCCCGGGCTCGACGCCGACACGACCCGCTCGGTGCTCCGGCTCGCCGCGTCGCTCGAGTCGCGCTCCGAGCACCCGATCGCGGCCGCGATCGCAGCCTCGGTCGACGAGCACGGCATCGTGACCGCGTTCGAGAACGAACCAGGCGTGGGGGTGAGCGGCATCGTCGACGGCACCGAGGTGCGGGTCGGGCGGCGACACCTGTTCGCAGCCGACGGCGTGAGCGAAAGGCTCGACAGCGCGATCGGCGAGGCCGAGGCCGGTGGCGCCACCGCCGTCCTCGCCGGGCGGGGCGACCGGGCAGAACTGGTGCTCATCGTCACCGATCGAGTGAAGGAGACGTCGCAGTCGGCGGTCGCCGCCCTACGCGATCAGGGCCTCGACGTGCGGCTCCTCACCGGCGACAACCGGCGAACGGCGGAGTCGGTGGCGGCCGCGGTGGGCATCGGCGCCAGCGACGTGATCGCCGAGGTGCTGCCGGCCGACAAGGCGGCGGAGATCGAACGACTGCAGGCCGACGGCGCCCGGGTGGCGATGGTGGGCGACGGCATCAACGACGCCCCGGCCCTCGCCCAGGCCGATCTCGGCATCGCGATCGGCACCGGCACCGACGTGGCCATCGAAGCCTCGGATCTGACCGTGGTGGCCGGCGACCTGCGCGGCGTGGCCGATGCGATCGCGCTGGCGCGGCGCACGCTGGCGACCATCAAGGGCAATCTGTTCTGGGCGTTCGCCTACAACGCGGCGGCGATCCCGCTGGCCGCGCTCGGCGTCCTCAACCCCATGATCGCCGCGGGGGCCATGAGCCTGTCGTCGCTGTTCGTGGTGACGAACAGTCTCCGCCTCCGTCGGTTCGGCGGCTTTCGGGAGGCGGCGAACGATCGCCGCACGTAGCCTCGTGGCGTGACCGACCAGATCCGGCTCCCACCGCCCGACGAGCTCACGATGGGGCTCGGTGAGGCGATGTTCACCCAGCGGGCAATCCGACGGCTCGACCCCGACCGCCCGATCGGTGATGACCACCTGAAGCTCCTCCTCGACGCGGCGTCGAAGGCGCCCAACGGCGGGAACGCCCAGCCGGGACGCTTCCTCGTGCTCCGGGACCCGGCCCTGATCAACGCGTTCGGCGAGCTCTACCACGAGGCGTGGTGGGCCAAGCGGGCCGATCAGTTCGGTTGGACGCCCGGGCAGGAGATTCCGGCCGACTCGCCGTTCAGGATGGCAGCGCTGCTCGCCGAGGAGATCGGCCGGGCACCGGCGGTGGTGCTCGCCTTCTCGATGGGCGGCGGCCCGGGGGCCAGCTCGGTCCTCCCCGGAGTCCAGAACCTGATGCTCGCGGCCCGAGCGCTCGGCATCGGCTCCGTGCTGACCACGCTCCATCCGACCGTGATGGAGCGAGTCCACGCGCTGCTCGACATCCCGGCCGACGCCGAGTTCCACTGCTGCGTGCCCCTCGGCTACCCCCGTGGGAACTTCGGGCTCACCCAGCGCCTGCCGACCGCCACCACCACATCGTGGGATCGCTGGGGGACCGCCCCGCCCTGGGCCTGACCGCGATCCGCCTGGTATCAGCTCGCCGCCGTATCACCTCTCCGCTGCGCCCCCTAGGCTTGAGCGGTGTCCGGTCGGCGGTGGCTCCTCCTCATCTCGACCCTGCTCCTGGCAGGCATGTCCGCTGCCTGTAGTGACACCCACCCGTCGGCACTCGGGGACGACGTCCGGACCGGCGACCGGCCAGCAACGATCGCTTCGGAGGAGGCGCCACCAGCGGACGACGGATCAGCGGACGACGGATCACCAGCGTCAGCGCCGCATGATTCCGCGTCGTCCGACGCAACCGGCGCCGATACGAGCGAGAGCGATCCAGGGACGGCCGGGACCGATCCGATCGCCGTCACCGGACGGGTCGTCTCGGCCACGACCGGCGAGCCGCTGGCCGGAGCCTCGATCGCCCTCGGTGCCGAGTCGGTGCTCACCGGGGCCGACGGTACCTTCGACCTGGTCGGGACGACAGACCGATCGGCCGACCCGACGATCGTCGTCGAGCGGTCGGCCTGGCAGACGACCGAGATAGCACTGCCCGACGACGACCAGCCGCTGACCGTCGAGCTGGAGCCGTTCGTGGTCCGGGCGATCCGGGTCTCGCGGGAGGTCGCCGGCAACCCGGATCGCTGGCGCGACCTGCTCGCCCTCGCCGAGGGGTCGACCGTGAACACGCTCGTGTTCGACACGAAGGACGAGGCGTCCACCGTGCTCTACGACACCGACGTGGCGCTCGCCCACGAACTGGGCGTTGTGGAGACCGTCTACGATCCGGCCGAGCTGATCGCCGAGGCCAAGGACCGGGGGCTCTACACGATCACCAGGATCGTGACCTTCGAAGACGCCGTGTGGGCATCTGGTGACCCGGACGCGAAGCTCGCCGGGGCCTGGGTCGACGCTGGCGATCGGGCGAACTGGCGGTACCCGATCGACCTCGCGGTCGAGGCGTGCAAGCTCGGCTTCGACGAGATCCAGTTCGACTACGTCCGCTTCCCGTCCGGCCGCACCGCCGAGGTCGCCGCCGACCTCGTGCCCCAGACCAGCGAGCTCCGGACGGCTGCGATCGCCGAGTTCCTCGCCTCCGCCCGAGCCGAGCTCGTCGTCGAGGGATGTGGTGTGTCGGCAGCGATCTTCGGGATCGTCATGTCGAGCGAGACCGACGAGCGGTTGGGCCAGACGCCCGAAACCGTGTCTGCCGTCGTCGACGCCGTCAGCCCGATGCTCTACCCGAGTCACTACAGTCCTGGCTGGCTGGGATTCCCCGATCCGAACGATCACCCGGGCCCGGTCATCGCCTTCTCGCTCGACTCCGGGCGGGACCGGGTGGTCGGCGACTCGGCCATGCGGCCCTGGATCCAGGGCTTCTACTACTCGGGCGAGCAGGTACAGGCGCAGATCACCGAGGCGGAGGCGCGGGGAGCAGGATGGATCATCTGGAACGCAGCGGGCAACTACGAGGCCGATTGGTTGCCGGCGGCCTCCTCGTCGGGCTGAGTCTGGTCGCGGTCGGCTGCATCGCCGACGACACCTCGACCGCGTCCTTCGGGCCGTCGTCCACCGGCGAGCGGGCGCTCCCGTCGGTGACGGCGACCACGGTCGCCGAGCGCACCGACGCCGGCGATCCCGACGATGCGGGCGACGACACTCCCGGTGCCGACGACGGCGACGCCAGCGACGCCGGTTCGACGAGCACGACCGAGCCGCCAGCACCGCTCCAGGCGCTCGGCGCCGAGCTCCTGGCCGACGGGTTCGACCAGCCGATCCTCGCCACCGGGGCGCCAGGCACCACGGCATTGTTCGTCGTCGAGCGCGAGGGCATCATCCGAGTGGTCGAGGGCGGCCGGGTCGCCGATGAGCCATTCCTGGATCTCCGTGACCAGTTGCTCTCGAACTCGATCGAGCAGGGGCTCCTCGGACTCGCGTTCCATCCCGACTACGAGGCGAACGGGCGCTTCTTCGCCTACTGGACCGGCCCCGAGGGCGACAGTGTCCTCGCCGAGTTCAACGCGGAGGAGCCGACCGTCGCCGATTCCGACAGCCTCCAGGTGCTGCTCGAGGTCGAGCAGCCGGCCGAGCGCCACAACGCGGGCACGATCGCGTTCGACCCCGACGGGCTGCTGTATCTCTCCCTGGGCGATGGCGGCAGCGGCGGGGCCACCGCCCAGGACACCTCCAACCTGCTCGGTTCGGTGCTGCGGCTCGACGTGAGCACGCCCGGCGCCTACGCCATCCCGGCCGACAATCCGTTCGGCGACGAGCTCTGGGTGTACGGCCTCCGCAACCCGTGGCGATTCTCGATCGATCCCGTCGACCGGCTCGTCTACATCGGCGACGTCGGCCAGGAGGCGTTCGAGGAGATCGACGTGGTCCCCCTCGACGACGGTGCTGGAACCAACTTCGGCTGGTTCGAGATGGAGGGCGACCAGTGCTTCCGACCCGGCTGCGACGAGGAGCGGTACACCGACCCCGTCCTCCAGTACTCCCATGCCGAAGGCTGCTCGGTGACCGGCGGCCACGTGTACCGGGGCACCGCGATCCCGGAGTTCCACGGGCACTACTTCTTCGCCGACTGGTGCAAGAGCTTCGTTCGCAGCTTCCGATTGGACGACGGGTCGGTGTTCGACCAGTTCGACCACACCGACGACCTCGGGCTGGGTCAGGTCACGAGCTTCGGTCTCGACAACGACGGTGAGTTGCTCGTCGTGAACTGGGACGGCGAGCTGCACCGCATCGTCCCGGTCCGCTGACCTCGCTCAGGTCGCGGGTGCTCCGGGACCGGCGGCGACCGTCACCTCGAACTCCAGCAGGGTGGCCCCCATGCTCACCGGCGGTGGCTGCTTGCCGCCGTCGGTCGCCTCCTGGGCGTGGCTCGCCCTCGCGCCGTCCCCGTCGCGCCACGTCTCGTAGGAGGCCTGGTCGGCCCATCGCGTGTACACGAACCACCGCTGCTCGGTCTCGCCGGTCGGCTTGAGCAGCTCGAAGCCCTCGAAACCGGCGACGTCGGCGAGGCTGTCGAGCCGGGCGGTGAACCGCTTGACGATCTCATCGCCCGCCTGGGGCGGGATCTCCAGCGCGTTGATCTTGACGACGCTCATGCCCGACTGTGTACCACGGGATGGCGCTCGGCGGCGGCTCAGGAGTAGGCGAGGGCGCCGTCGTCGAGCGACGCCGCCGGGAGCTCGTCCTTCTCCGTCCAGTAGTCCTGGGTGTGGAGCCACGGCTGACGGTCACCCTGCCTGGGCAGCAGGTGGATTCCCCGGTTGAGGTAGCCGGGATTGAAGTTCTCGGGGTCGACCCACGGGAGCAGTGGCATGCCGTCGTCCTCGGGGCGGAGCTCGGGGACCACCATCGTCGCCCCCTTCTCGTCCATCGTGGTGAGGAGCCGGCACACGAGATCGGCGATGAGGTCGGCCCGGAGGGTCCAGCTCGCCCGGAAGTAGCCGAACACCCACGCCATGTTGGGAATGCCCGTGAACATCGCTCCGCGGTAGGTGATCGTCTGAGCGAAGTCGAGGGGTTCGTCGTCGATGGTGAAGTCGATGTCGCCGAGCACGTTGAGATTGAACCCGGTGGCGGTGACGATGATGTCGGCGTCGAGCACGTCGCCCGAGGCCAGCTCGATGCCGGACTCGGTGAACGTGGCGATCTCGTCGGTCACCACCGAGGCGTTGCCCTTGGCGATCGCGTGGAACAGGTCGCCATCGGGGACGAACGCGATCCGCTGCCGCCACGGCCGGTAGCGCGGCGTGAAATGGGGATCGAGCTCGTAGTCCTCGCCGAGGATCGCCTTGATCCCACCGAACAGCTCCTGCTTCACGAGCTCCGGCTGCTCGGCCGACATGCGGGTGATCATCGCCTGGTCGTGCAGGATCTTCCGGCGGACGATCTCGTGGGTCCACTCGTCGGGAATGTCGAGCTCACGCAGTGTCTCCGCCAGTTCATTGTGGTTGCGGCCCGTGGCGAAGTAGGTGGGGGAGCGCTGCAGCATCGTGATGTGCTCGACGTCGTTCGCCATGGCCGGGATGAGGGTGGCGGCGGTGGCACCGCTGCCGATCACCACCACCCGCTTGTCCCGATGGTCGAGGTCATCGGGCCACGTCTGCGGATGCACGATCGTGCCCTCGAACCGCTCCATCCCCGGCCACGTCGGCGTATAGCCCTCGGCGTGGCGGTAGTAGCCCTGGCACATGTACAGGAAGCTCGCGGTGTGCCGCACCCGGCGGCCCGTCTCGGTGTTGGTGGCGTCGATGGTCCACCGGCGATCGGCGGTCGACCATCGGGCAGCCCCGATCTGGTGGTGATAGCGGATGTTGCGGTCGAGGTCGTTCTCCTCGATCACCTCACCGAGGTACCTGAGGATCTCCTCCGCGGTGGCGATCGGCGCGCCGGTCCACGGCTTGAACCGGTAGCCGAACGTGAACAGGTCGCTGTCCGAGCGGATCCCGGGGTAGGTGTGGGTTCGCCACGTGCCGCCGTAGTCGGCCTGCGCCTCCAGGATCACATAGCTCTTGTCGGGGCAGCGCTGCTGCAGATGGTAGGCACCGCCGATCCCCGAGATCCCGGCGCCGACGATCAGCACGTCGACGTGCTCTGCTCGCTCGATCTCGTCGATGCTTCGATCGGAGTCATCGGTGGCGGTCACAGGGTTCGCAGCCATCGGACCAGTGTGCCGGCTCGCTCCGCCCCACCCCCAAATCCCATACTGGTGGGTGACCCACCTCACAGGGAGGCGCACCACGTGGACACGCCACACCGCCCCGACGTCGAAGATTGGGCGACCGACTTCGACCACTTCCATCCCGACTACGCCGCCGACCCCAACCTGATCTGGGACGACATCCGCTCGAGCGGGTGCCCGATCGCCCACACGGAACGGTTCCACGGCGTGTACCTGCCGACCCGCCACGAGGACATCTCCGCCATCGCCCACGACACCGACCACTTCTCCTCACGGTCGGTCCTCGTGACCGAGACCCGGGTGGAGGATCTCGGCGACTTCACCTCGCCGCCGATCACGTCGGACCCGCCCGAGCATCGTGCCCACCGCAAGGCACTCCTCCCCGCGTTCGCCCCGAAGGCGATCGACGAGTGGATTCCGATCACCCGCGACATCTGCCGGGGCCTCCTCGACGATCTGGGCGACGCCCGCTCCTGCGATGGGAGCGACGACTACGCGAAGCACATCCCGGTCCTCGTGATCGCCCGCCTGATCGGTATCCCGACCGAGGACGGCGAGCGGTTCCGGGGCTGGGTGAAGGATCTCCTCGAGATCGGACCCTTCGAGCTGGAGCGGGCCCGGCGGGCGACGCGGGAGGTGTTCGAATACTTCGCCGAGTTCGTGGAGGCTCGGCGCGACGATCCGCGGGAGGATCTGATCACCTACCTGCTCCAGGCCGACATGGACGGCGAGCCCCTCGAGGATCACCAAATCACCGGCGGGCTGTTCCTGCTGCTGTTGGCCGGCATCGACACCACCTGGTCCACGATCGGCTCGGCACTGTGGCACCTCGGGCTGCACCCCGAGGATCGCCGCCGACTGGCGGCCGAGCCCGAGTTGCTGGACACCGCCGTGGAGGAGTTCCTCCGCTTCTACTCACCGGTGACGATGGCCCGGGTCATCACCGACGAGGTCGAGATCGCCGGCGAGACGCTCTGCCCAGGACAACGGGTGCTGCTGCCGTTCCCGGCGGCCAATCGCGATCCGGAGTTCCTCCCCGACGCCGACGAGTTCAAGATCGACCGGACCGTGAACCGGCACTCGGCGTTCGGCCTCGGCATCCACCGCTGTCTCGGCTCGAACCTGGCCCGGATGGAGGTGCGGGTGGCGATCGAGGAGTGGATGGCCCGAATCCCCGAGTTCGAGGTGACCGACCCCGGTGCGGTCACGTGGTCGCTCGGTCAGGTCCGCGGGCCGCGGGCGATCCCGCTGGCCTGGTGATCCGTGCTCGGGGGCTGCCGACCTCGCCGTCTAGCCTGGACCCGTGTCCGACCTGATCGCCCCGACCGAGTTCGACCTCGACGAGATGCTCGCCGACCTCGCCGCCCTGGTGGAGGTCGAATCACCCTCGCTGGATGTCGCCGCCCTCGAATCGTCGGCCGAGCTGCTGGGGGAGATGATCGAGGCCCGCCTCGGCGGGTCGTGTGAGCGAGTGGCGAGCCCCGCCGGTCCCCACGTGCACTGGAGCGCCGGTGGAAGACCCGCAGTGCTGCTGGTCGGGCACCACGACACGGTGTTCCCGCTCGGCACGCTGGCGGCGCGCCCGTTCGACGTCGATGACGGGATCGCTCGGGGTCCGGGGGTGTTCGACATGCTCGCCGGGATCGTGCAGGCGCTCCACGGTCTGAACCGCCTGGGCCGCAACGGCGACCTGCGGGGCGTCGAGCTGCTGTTCACCGCCGACGAGGAGGTGGGCTCGATGCACTCTCGCGAGCTGATCGAGGACCGGGCCCGCGCCTGCGGTGCCGCGCTCGTGCTCGAGCCGTCCGCCGACGGTGGCGCCCTCAAGATCGGGCGCAAGGGGTGCGGCACGTTCATCGTCACCGTCGGTGGTCGGGCGGCCCACGCCGGCCTCGAGCCGGAGAAGGGGGTGAACGCACTGGTCGAGGCGGCCCACCAGGTGCTCGCGATCACCCGGATCGGTCGACCCGAGATCGGCACCACCGTCACGCCAACGGTCAGCTCGGCCGGCACCGCCGACAACGTCGTGCCGGCCGAGGCCACGATCAGCGTCGACGTGCGGGTGGAGTCTGCCGACGAGAAGGAGCGGGTGGAGGCGGCGATGGCCACCCTCTCGCCGGCGGACGCCGAGGCGACGGTGACCGTTCGCGGTGCCGTCAACCGGCCACCGATGCCGGCGTCGGCCTCGGCGTCATTGTTCCCGCTGGCCCAACGGGTGTCTCCGGGAATCGAGGGCGCTGCGGTCGGCGGTGGCAGCGACGGGAACTTCACCGCCGCCATCGGGGTGCCGACCCTCGATGGGTTGGGGGCGGTCGGCGGCGGAGCGCACGCAGACAGCGAACACGTCGTCGTGTCGACGATGCCGGCCAGAGCCGCCCTCATCGCCAACCTGGTGACGGCGATCGTCGATGGCTCAAGCTCGTAGCGCCCTGTCGGAGACTCGACCATTTCGATGCGCTCGAGGGTGACAAGTAGCGTTCTCCCCATGGCCGACCTCTCGACCGAGCTGCCCGAAGCGTTCCCCACCCAGCCCATCCAGTACCTCAACCGGACCCGGGCGTGGTATTCGGCCATGGGCTACGAGCCGTACCGCTGGCCCCACCACGACGAGGTGCCGTTCACCCCGCTCCCGAAGCCACTGGCCGACTGCCGACTCGGGCTGGTGACCACCGCCGCCCCGTACCAGCCGGACAAGGGTGACCAGGGACCCGGCGCCGCCTACAACGGGAGCGCCAAGTTCTTCGACGTGTACACGTCACCGGTCGACGATCCGGCCGACGTGAGGATCTCCCACATCGGCTACGACCGGCACCACGCCAAAGCCGACGATGTGAACACCTGGTTCCCGCTACCTCGGTTGCAGGAGGCGGTCGAGGCCGGTCGGCTCGGGAGCCTGGCCGACCGCTTCTACGGGGCGCCGACCGTTCGTCGGGTCCGGAGCACCACCGAGGAGCATGCGCCCCAGATCGTGGCCGCGCTCCAGGAGGACGGGGCCGACGTCGCCCTGCTCGTGCCCACGTGACCCGTCTGCCACCAGACCGTGAGTCTGGTCGCGAACGCCATCGAATCGGCTGGCATACCCACCGTGGTTATGGGGGCGGCCAAGGACATCGTGGAACACGTCGGCGTGCCGCGGTTCGCGTTCAGCGACGTCCCGCTCGGCAACTCGGCCGGCCTCCCCCACGATGTTGCTTCCCAGCGCGCCGTGCTCGACTGCGCGCTCGAGCTGTTGGCGGCCGCCTACACCCCTCGAACCACGGTGCAGACGCCGGCCCGGTGGAACGACGGCGACCATTCGTGGAAGCGCGACTTCATGAACCTGGAGCAACTCAGCCCCGAGGCCATCGCCAAGGCCAAGGCCGAGTTCGAACGCCAGAAGACCCTCGCCAACCAGAACCGCTGACAAGCGCACACGGCGACCCCCGCACACGGCGACCCACGGGTCGCTTGTGCCAGACACATCGTGCGGCAGTGGGGGATCGGGTCAGTAGAGCTGCGGGCCGTAGATGGTGGCGTTGATGTCGCGGCGGCTGGAGATGGCGGCTCGCCACGGCATGGCGAGGTAGGCGGCGGCCACCCGGTGGGCCTCGGTGAGGAGGTCGTCGGGCTCGCACACCTGGTTGATCACCCGATACTCGAGAAGCTCCTCGGCGCTGAACCGTCGGCAGAGGATGATCGCCTCCTTCGCCAGCGCCGGCCCCAAGCGATGGGTGAGGGCGACGTTGGCCAGCCCGCGGAACGGCATCCCGATCTCCACCTCCGGCAACCAGAACTGCGCTGCCGACACGGCGATGATGTGATCGAACCCGGTCGCGATCGACCACCCGCCGCCCACCGCGTAGCCGTTCACGGCAGCGATGGAGATCACGTCCATGTGGAGCATCGCGTCGAACGTGCGGCCGATGATTCGTGGTACCCGGTTCATGTCGGTGTTGATGCGGGCTCGCTCCTCCTCGGTGGCGGCGTCGCGAGCCAGCGTCATGTCGGCACCGGCGCAGAAGGCGCTGCCCGTGCCGGTGACGATGACGACCTTGATGTCGCCGGCGTCCCGCACGCGGTGCACGAGCGATTCGAACTCGAGCATCACGCTCGGGTCGAGGCCGTTCCGCTTCTCCGGCCGGTTGAAGGTGATCGTGGCGATGGGGCCGTCCTGCTCCCAGAGGAAGTACTCGAGTTCGCTCATCGCGCAGGTCGCCTCTCTCGATTCGATCATTGGTGCCGGGTCGCGAGTCGAGAATACGGTGACCTGAAGCAGCCGGTCGAACACGATCGGCCAGCGTCGACCCGGGATCGGAGGATGGATGCCCGTCGAGATGATCGGTTGGATCGCACCGCGGGTCTCGTCGGAGATCGTCCCGCCGAAGGGTCCGCCGTTCGACCCGGCCGTCATCGCCGAAACGGCCAGGATCCACGAAGAGGCCGACTTCGACCGCGTCCTCATCGGCTACTTCTCGAACGCGCCCGACGGGTTCCTCATCGGGGCCCACGCCGCCGCCTGCACCAGCCGCCTGCAGTTTCTCCTCGCCCATCGCCCCGGCTTCGTGGCGCCCACCGTGGCGGCCCGGAAGCTCGCAACGCTCGATCAGCTCTGCGGCGGCCGGCTCGCAGTCCACCTGATCGCGGGCGGCAACGACGACGACCAGGCCCGCGACGGTGACTTCACCGACCACGCAGCGAGATACCGCCGAGCCGCGGAGTATGCCGAGGTGCTCCGCAGGACGTGGACCGAGCGACGGGGCTTCGACCACGACGGCGAGTTCTACCGGGTGCGGGGACAGCGGTCGCTCATCCGCTGTGTCCAGGAGCCACACGTTCCCGTGTACGGCGGTGGCGGGTCGGACGCGGCCGTGGAGGCGCTCGCCCCGAACGTCGACGTGTTCATGCTGTGGGGCGAGCCGCTGGCCGAGACAGCGGCCTTCATGAAGCGGGTGCGGGGCGCTGCCGGCGGGTTGGGCGAACCGCAGTTCAGCGTGTCGACCCGACCGATCCTCGGCGCCACCACCGCCGAGGCATGGGAGCGGGCCCACGACATCCTGGAGCGGATCGAGGCCGCCAGCGAGGGCAGGACCAGGCGCGATCCCACCAACGTCGGCTCCCAGCGACTGCTCGACCTGGCCGAACGGGACGACGTGCACGACACGTGCCTCTGGACCGCGACGGCTGCTGCGTCGGGAGCGCCTGGCAACTCGACCGCGCTCGTCGGCACCCCCGACGAGGTGGCCGCTGCACTGGTCGCCTACTACGACCTCGGTGTCCGCAGCCTGCTGATCCGCGGCTACGACCCGCTGCCCGATGCCATCGCCTACGGCGAGGAGCTCATCCCCCGGGTTCGAGCCCTCGTCGCCGAACGCGACCGCTGATCGCACGCCCGCACATCGTGCGGGGCTCGGCGGGTCGGCGGGTCAGTGGTTGAGTGCGAGCTCGGACGGGCGTTCGCCGGCGATTCGGGTGTGCCACATCCGGCGTGGCTCGGTCATGTCGAACGGCGTGCCGCGGTGCATGAGGCGCCGGTTGTCCCACAGCACCGCGTCGCCCACCGTCCACCGGTGGTGGTAGACGCGGGGCGGCTGGCAGGCGTCCTCGGCGAGCTGATCCAGCAGCGCGACCGACTCGTCGTCGTCCATCCCGACTATGCCGTACGCGTGTCGCCCGATCAGCAGGTTCGGCCGACCGGTGACCGGGTGGTACTTGACCAGCGGTCGGAGCGACGGCTCGAGGTCGTGGTAGCCGTACATGCCGTACGAGCCGTCGGCCTTCTTCTGCGGGAGATAGCCGGCCCGCCGCTGGCTGTAGTAGAGCGAGTGGTACGCCTTCAGGTCGGCGATGCGTTCCTTCGTCGCATCGTCGAGCGCCTCGTAGGCGGCCCGCATGTCGGCCCAACCGGTGTCGGCCCCGCCGCTTGGCACGATCTCGGCCGAGAAGACAGCACCCTTCGCCTGAACCGGCATGTAGGTGCTGTCGAAGTGCCAACCCTCGTTGCCGCGCAACGACTTGACCACGTCGTCGTCGGGGTCGCTGTGGACCGTGCCGTCGCGGCCCATGTTGGAGATCGGCCGTGCCTCGAACTCGAGCTCACCGAGGCGGCGGGCGAAGTCGTTCTGCTCGTGCTTGGTCAGGAACTGGTCGGGGAAGATCAGCAGGGCGTGGGTGATCCAGGCGTCGTACAGCGCAGCGAACGTCTCGTCGTCGACGTTGCGCAGTTGGACACCGCGGACCACCGCGCCGAAGGTGACATCCTCCAACGGCGCGATCTCCAGCGCTGCACGATCGGCAGTCGTGTCGCTCATGGCACAACGGTAGTTCGAGGCCACCGCCGGGATCACACCGGTCGAGCCCGATCCCCGGAGCGTCAACGGAATCGCTCGATCCATCGTCCGGCGGACTCGACGAGTGCGCCTCGCTCGAGGTGGTAGTGGCGCTCACGACCGTAGCGGGTCACCGTGACGAGGCCGGCCTCGGTGAGGACCCGGAGGTGGCGGGTCGTCGTGGGCCAGGCGCAGTCGAAACGGCGAGCCAGGTCGCCCGATGTCATCGTCCCACCTCGGGCCCGGAGGACCGTCAAGATCTCTCGGCGCATCGGATGGTCGAGCGCAGCGAAGACAGCGGCGAGCCGATCCAGCTCGGCCAGGCCCTTCGGTCGATCGCTGCGGGGCGGTTCGCTCACGTGGCCGTCGACGAGGTCCCCAGCTCGAATGGACGGAAGTGGGGGAACTCCATTGCCGGCAGGCCATGCCGGTCCTCGCACAGCGGTTCCATCGCCTCCCAGATGTCAGCGACGTCGGGGTGGGTGTGCGCCAGCCGGGTCGCCTCAGCGCTCACCCACTCGAAGATCGACACGATGACGGGTTCGTCGCCCTGATGGTCGGCGCCGCGGAACAGTTGCTCGGGCGTGTCGGTGACGAGCTCCAGCCGGCGAAGCGTTGGCCAGTGATCCTCCAGGAGCGCGAGGAAGTCGTCGAGCCTTGCGGACTTGACGCGGAACGTGCAGATCACGGTTTCGGGAACTGTCATTGCACTTACTTAGCACGAATGCTAAGTAAGTGCGAGAGGCCCGCACGGCCGTCCGCAGGATCGGGAGGAACCATGTCCATCAGCGCTCACCATTGGCTCCGGGCGACGCGGCGCACGATGTGTCTGGCACGAGCGACCCGTAGGGTCGGCCTGTGCGGATGATCTGACCGGTCAGCTGGTGGGGGAGCGGGGGACGACGCCGCGCTCGGCGAGGGAGGCGATCTCCTCCTCCGACAGACCGAGCAGCTCGGCGAGGACCTCCTCCGGAGTGCTGGCCGAGCTCGGGCGCCGGACCGCGCACGCCGACCTCGTCGTTCAGCGGCATCCGGAACGGCGCGGCGATCGTCTCGAACGTCCCGGCGGTCGGATGGTCGATCGTGTCGAACACGCCGGTCGCCCGAACCTGCGGGTCCTGCACCGCCGTGGCGGCGTCGTTGATCGGAGCCCAGATGCACTGGTGATCGTCGAGACGCTCCGCCCAGTAGTCGAACGGCTTCGACGCAACGGTCTCGTCGAGCGTGGCCATCAGCGGCGTCATGTGGCGGTAGCGGAGCCGGGCCGTGGCGTAGTTCTCGTGCTCGATGAGATCCTCCCGCTCGAGCGCCCCGCAGAACTGCTGCCACGCCCCCCGCCGGTCCGGCATGGCGAACTGGATCCAGCGACCATCCGAGCACTGGAACGCCTCGAGCATCGCGGAGATACCCTTCTCCCGGGGTCGCTCCGGGGTCGGTCGACCGTCGATCAGCGCAGTGGAGAGATCGACCCCGATCGTGAACGCAGCAGTGCGCAGGAGCGACGCCTCGATCACCTGGCCCTCGCCGGTCATGTCCCGCCCTCGCAAGGCGGCCATGAGCCCGCCGAAGAACGCCAGCGACGTGGTGTGATCGCCCTGACCGGCCCGCGGATGGGGTGGCGCTCCTCCCGGCGGCGTCATCCCGCCGGTGAGGCCCGACCGGGCGAAGAACGCGGTGACGTCGTAGCCGGGGCGGTCGGTCTCCTCGCCCTGCTCGCCGTACCCCGACAGCAAGCCGATCACGAGATCCGGCTTGATCGCATGGAGATCCTCGACGTCGATCTTGAACCGCTTCCGACGATCGGGCAGCAGGTTGAGGATGACCACATCGGCCACCGCACAGAGACGGTGGGCGATGTCGGTCCCCGCCGGGTCGTCGAGGTTGAGCTCGATCGAGCGCTTACCCCGGTTGATGAACTGGAACGGATGGTCGGGATTGATCTCGTCCTCGCCCACCTTCGCCTGCTTCAACAGGCCCCGGATCGGATCGCCACCGACCGCCTCGACCTTGATGACGTCGGCGCCGAGGTCCGCCATGATCGCGGCCGCTGTCGGCGCTGCGGCGAAGCTCGCGATCTCGACGACACGAATCCCGTCCAACGGCGACGTCATTCTCGAGTTCCTTCCCCGCTGCAAGTCCAGCGATTCCCGTGCTGAGTGCGACCGGTCCACCTTGGTGCCCGAGCCGCCGATCGTGCAAGGCGGCGGGCCGATCGCCGATCGGGCTCCTCACCCGGCCCACGCCGGGATCCTCAGAAGGCCGACCAACCGCCGTCGAAGCCGACGACCTGCCCCGTCTGGAACCGGGCCGAGCCGTCGACGAACGCGCCGCAGAACTCGGCGAACTCCTCCATCGTGCCGAGTCGACGAAGCGGCACGTTCGACTCGATCCTGGCCCGGACCGTCGGATCGTCGGCGCCGGTGGCGGCCCGGAAGCCGGGGAAGTCCATGAAGTTCGTGCCGATCGCGTTGACCTGCACGCCGCGTGGCGCCACCTCCGCCGCCACGTTCCTCACCAGCATGTTCGCGCCGGCTCTGGCCGACGAGTACAGCGGGGCGTTCGGGGTCGGGCGCAGACCGGCGGCGCTGGTGATGGCCAGCACCTGGCCAGAACCGGCGTCGGCCAACGGTGGGACGAAGGCGCGCAGCGCCCGGTACACAGCGTCGAGGCAACCGGAGGTGGCCGTGGCGAACTCGTCGAAGCTGCTCTCGAGGAACGAGCCGGTCACGATCCGACCGGAGAAGAACACGACCGAATCGAAGTGACCGTAGGCGTCCATCGCCATGTCGACCAGTCGGGGCGCGGCGGTCGGGTCGGCGAGGTCGGCTACGCCGTCGACCGCCCAGGACTCCGCGCCCAGTTCAGCCAGCTCGCCTGCGAGGTCCGGCTCCGGGTCGCCAACGACCAGATCGAAGCCTCGACGGGCCAGCATCCTGGCGAGGTCCGGCCCGGCGTAGAAGCTCGCGTTGGCCACGATGGCGACAGGACGGGGAGAGCTGGAGGTGTCGGTCACGATCGTGAGCCTACGCGCTGCGAACCAGCCGTCGACCCGTCTCCCACCAGCGCGCTCCATGACCGCGATGCAGGGGTCGTTTCGCCCGGGGAGATCCGGGCGCACGAACGGTTCGATGACGGCTACGATGCCCGAGCCCTACTCCGCCGGACAGCCTCCGGCCCGGACTCCTGACTGGAGCCGCCGTGGAACTCACCCCTCGACTCTCCGCAGGTGAGACGATTCTCATCGACGGTGCAACGGGCACCGAACTGGAGCTGCTGGCGGTCCCGACCGTCGAGAACGCCTGGTGCGCGCTGGCCTCGCTGATCAGTCCAGAAGCGGTCCTCGACGTGCACCGCCGCAACCTGGAGGTGGGGGCCGAGCTGATCATCGCCAACACCTTCGTCTGTTCCCGGCACGTGCTGGAATCGGCCGGCCACGGCGACCAGTTCGAGCTCCTCAACCGCAGGGGGATCGAGCTCGCCCGCCAGGCCCGCGACGAGTCAGGCCGCGACGCAGTCGTCGCCGGCTCCATCTCCACCACAACCCAGGGTCTCGAGCAACCCCCGTTCGAGGTGGCCGCCGCGAACTTCGCCGACCAGGTGGCGGTCCAGGCCGACGCCGGCGTCGAGCTGTTCGTGCTCGAGATGATGCGCGACATCGAACTGACCCAGTCGATCCTCGACGCGATTCGCCCCACGGGCATACCGGTGTGGGTTGGCTACAGCTGTGAGCTGGCCGACGGCGAGCCGTGGCTGATCTACCGCAACGTCAAGCTCGTCGATGCGCTGGCCGCCATCGCCGACCAGCCGATCGAGCTCGTGGCGATCATGCACACCGAGGTCGACGACATCGACCCCTGCCTCGACGTGGTGTTCGAGCAGTGGTCGGGTCCGGTCGGCGTGTACGCCCACACGGGCGGCTGGGCCCCTCCAAACTGGATCTTCGAGAACATGATCTCGGCCGACGACTACGCCACGGCGGCCCAACGTTGGGTTCAGCGCGGCGTGCAGGTGATCGGTGGGTGCTGTGGCATCGGCCCCGACCACGTGGCGGTGCTCGGACACCGCCTCGGTCTGACGCCTGCCGCCCCTGCTGCCACGGCCGATCACGGCCAGATGTCGCCCACGGTGTAGCCGTCGGGGAACGGGTCGGTCGGGTCGACCACGTAGTTGGCGAGACCGGTGATCCACCCCTGCCCGGTGATCTCGGCTATCACCGCCGGGTGGGGGCCAACGCTCGTCTCGGCCACCAATCGCCCGGTGAAGGTGGTGTCGAGCGGTCCCTGGTGCACGAAGTCCTTCCCGAGGTCGAGCTGACCTCGGGCGTGCAGCGTTGCCATCTTCGCCGCGGTGCCGGTGCCGCACGGACAGCGGTCGAGCGCGCCGGTGACCACCTCGGGTCGGTCGAGATCGACCGCACCGGTGGAGATCACGACCGCGTTTCGACGATCGGCGCCAGCAACCGTCGGTCGACCGGAGAGCTGCGAGATGGTGGGCCCGGCGAGCGACGGCTGCTCGGGATGGGTGACCGGGAGTTGCTGCACCGTCGCCGCCCGCAGCAACTCGCCGACCCTGGCGATCTCCGCGCCGTTGTCGGCCGAGAGGTCCACGCCGAGCTCGTCGCCGTCGGCGATGACGTAGAACATGCCGCCCCAGGCCACATCGACGGCGACCGAACCGAGTGTCGGCACGTCGACGATCGCATCGAGGTGCACCGCGAACGCAGGCACGTTCCGGAACGTGACCGCGGTGACCTTGCCCTGCTCACAGGTCGCTCTGACGTCGATCGGCCCGGCGGGCACGTCGAGGCGGAGCTCCGTGAGCGGCTCGACCATCGGCACCAGGCCGGTCTCGAGCAACGCGGTCACCACGCAGATCGTGTTGCTCCCCGACATGGCTGGATACTCGTTCTGCTCCATGATGATCACCCCGGTGTCGGCGCTCGGGTCACACGGCGGCACCAGGATGTTGCAGCAGAGGCCCGGATAGCCGCGCGGCTCGCGGAGCAGCCGCCGCCGAAGGTGATCGGCGTTCGCCTCCATCCACTGCGCCTTGGCCAGCATCGTGGAGCCAGGCACGTCGAGGACGCCGGCCGTGATCACTCGCCCCGGCTCGCCCGCCGCGTGCACGTCGACCGCGGTGAGCATGGAGGAGAAGCGCATCGGGCCAACCTAGTGACCGCCCGGGCCGGCCCGTGACCACACCGTTGCGCTCGGCCGGCTGGCCGTGGGTCCGCTCACCTTGGCCGGCGTGCCGAGCGACGGTACGTTCGCGACCATGACCACCGGCCAGGAATCCACGGTCCGCTTCGACGTCGACGGCGAGGTCGCCACCATCACCCTCGACCGCCCAGCGACGCTGAACGCGATGAACGACCAGCTGATGCTCGATCTCCGGTCGGCTCTCGAGCGGGTCGTCGACGACACCGCCGTCCGGGTCGCGGTGCTCACGGGCGAAGGACGCGGCTTCTGCTCCGGCGCCGACCTGTCGGGCTTCGCCGACGACACCGACACCGGGTCCGAGGCCGGCGATGCTGCCGGTCAGGATCTGGGCGAGACGACCGCGTCGAACATGGACGATGTCTTCCACCCGCCGATTCGGCTGTTGAGCGAGTTGCCGGTCCCCACGATCGCCAAGGTGAATGGCGTTGCCGCCGGCGGTGGCCTCGGGCTCGCGCTCGGCTGCGACGTGACCATCGCCGCACGGTCCGCCCGCTTCGTCTGCACGTTCGGGCCCCGGCTGGGGATCGTGCCCGACCTGGGGACGACCTTCCACCTGCCGCACCGGGTCGGCGCAGCCAGAGCCCGGGCGATCGCGATGCTCGGCGACCCGATCAGCGCCGATCAGGCGGCCGAGTGGGGCTTGATCTGGTCGGTCGTCGACGACGACCAGCTCGACGCCAGGGTCGCCGAGGTCGCCGCACGGCTGGCGAGGTCGAGCCCCGACGCGCTGACCCGTATCCGCTCCGCTCTCGCCGGCGCCGAGCGGACGACGCTCGACGAGCAGCTCGACGTCGAACGGGACCACCAACGTTGGTTGATTCCCCGCAACATGGAGGAGGGGGCCAACGCGTTCATGGAACGGCGGGAGCCCCGCTTCGACGGCGACCGCGGTCGGTGAGCGACTCCCCGGAGCCGAGGTCCGGGGCGGACTCTGCGGGGGCGGGGCCGGTGGGCGAGCGGGAGGAGCCGGCCCGGTCGGCGCCCCCGGTGCCGTCGTTCACCACCGTCGACAACGGCATCACGTTCCTGATGGTCTGTGCAGGCGGTCCGGCTGCTGCCACGATCGACCGCATCAGACGGGAGCAGGCCCTGGACCGCCAGGTCGTCGTGTTTCCGACCCCGACGGCAGCCGACTGGCTCGATGGCGGCGCCGTCGCCGGGCTGACCGGGTTCCCGATGCGGTCGGCGATGCCCGGTCCGGCCGATCCGGCGTGGGGTCCGGTCGGCCATCGGGTCCTGGTGAGCCCGTGCACCCTGAACTCGCTCACGAAGTGGGCCCACGGGCACGCCGACAACCTCGCGCTCTCCCTGCTGTGCGAGGCGATCGGCTCGCCGGGGATCGAGATCCGGGCCGAGCTGTCGCTCTCGGGACCCTACGCCAACCATCCAGCCACCACCGACGCCCTCGCCGTCCTCCGCACCGCTGGCGTGCACCTCGCCCCGATCGACCGCTGACAACGAGGCGCACGATGTGTCTGGCACCTGCGGCCCGCGGGGCCGCCGTGTGCGGATGTGCAGGGTTGGTCAGGTGGTGGCGACGGGGGCGATCTTCTCGCCGAGCTGCTCCATCGCGGCGGGGAGCTGGTCGAGCTTGCCGGTGGGTGGGGCGACGATCAGGCGGTCGATGCCGAGATCCTCGAGCTCCTTGACCCGGTCGATGCTGTCACGGCGGGGGCTCCAGCTACCGACCGTCACGGAGATCGCGTCGCCGTCTCGACCGTGGTCGGCCGCGGTCGAGCGCATCAACTCCAGCAGGCCCACGAGGTCCTCCTCGGTGGCGCTGATCGGGAAGAACCCGTCGCCGAGGCGCCCCGCCCGTCGGGCCGCCGCCTTCGAGTGACCGCCGACCACGATCGGCACACCGCCGGCGGTCATCGGCTGCGGGCGCTGGATCGCACCGGAGAAGCTCACGAACTCGCCGTCGTAGGCTGCCTTGTCCTGGGTCCACAGTGCCCGCATCGCGGCGACGTAGTCATCGGTGCGGGGACCGCGGTCGTCGAACGGCAGCCCGAGCGCGGTGAACTCCTCCTCGAGCCAGCCGACCCCGATGCCGAGCTCGAACCGACCGTTCGAGAGCTTGTCGAGCGTCGCGCACTCCTTGGCCAGCACCACGGGGTTGCGCTGCGGCACGATGAGGATGCCGGTGGCCAGCCGGATGGTGGTCGTGGCGCCGGCCACGTAGGCGAGCCAGATGAGGGGGTCCGGGATGTCGGCGTCATCCGAGCCCGGGATCTTGCCGCTGTCGCTGTAGGGGTACTGCGACTGGTACCCGTCGGGGATGACGACGTGCTCGACGGACCAGACCGACTCGATGCCACACGCCTCGGCGTTGGTGGCGATCGCCGTCGCCCCCTCCGCCGTTGCGAACGGCCCGGTGCTGGCGAACATGATTCCGAACTTCATCGATCCCCCTGGATGGCGTCGTGCCCCGGCGTCGGTCGGAGACGAGTATCGCCCATGACGCCCGGCCGCGCCGAGTTCGGTCACGTGGCCTCGGATGGCCGGAGCTGCGCAGGCCTCAAGGCCGGCGGGCTGATCTGCCGAATACCGAGTGTGACGATCTCGCGGCGTTCCTGGCCAACGTGGTTCTCCTACCGCGTCGCCGCGATCCTGACCGTCATCGCGCTGGTACCGCTGGTCGGGGCCGGCTGGTTCGCCGTCGGTGCTGTGCTCGACGCCCGAAGCGAGCGGTTGCGGGCCGATCAGGTTGACCTCGCGGTGGAGGAGGTCGTGGAGCTGTCGGAGCTTCGGGCTCGCCTCCTCGACGAGCAGAACTGGATGGCGGCCCAGGCCGGCATCGCCGAGCTCGGCCTGCCCGTGGCCGCGGTCGCCGAGCTGACGGGGATCGACATTCCGGATCGGGCGACCGAGGCGGCCGCCGCGGTGGATCGGCTCATGCTCGAGGTGGAAGCCGAACCGGAGCTGGTCGACGAGCTCGCGCGGCTCCGGGGGGAGGGCGATGGTCAGCAGACCCTGGACGAGGCGGGGTACCGGTACACCCTCCTGGAGGCAGCGGTCGCCGAACTGGCCGAGGCCCGACTGGACGAGGCGATCGACGGGGCCGCCGACGTCACCGACGGCGGTTCGCTGATCGCAACACTCCGGGTGTTCAGCGAAGCCACGAAGGCCCGGCAAGCGGTCTCTGCAGAGTTCAACCACTACTTCGGCGCACAGTTCTCCGCCGCCACCAGCCGAACCGACGAGATCCGAGGGATCCTGAGCAGCCGCTCGGCGCGCCTCGACTCGCTCGCAGAGATCGAACGCCTCGCCGCCGCGGATTCCGCGACTGCCCAGGCGATGGCGAACATCGCAGCGTCGACCGATGCGACCGGTTTCCACGAAGCCTCGGATGAGGTCGCCGACGCCAACATCGGCGGGGACGCGCCGGAAGCGGCGTTGTCGGCCGTGCTCGACGACCTCGGGGCGGTGAGCCGCGACTTCGAGCACGCCTCGGCCACGACGGAGCTGTACTTCGATCTCGTCGAGGCCGCAGGCGCCGACGTGGATGCGGCAGCGGCCGACGCCAGGGCCGCGGCACAGGCCCGGGACCGACAGGCGACGCTCGTGCTCGCGTTCCTCGTCGTGCTCTCCGGCGTGGCGGCAGCAGCTGCCACCCGGGCCATCGTTCGGCCACTCCACCGGTTGGCCGACAGCGCCCGGCGGCTCAGCACCGATCAGGACGGCCTGCACTACGTGCCCGAGCAGGGACCTCACGAGATCAGGGACGCAGCACGGGCCCTGAACCAGGCCACCGACAGCCTGGCACTGGCGGAACGCCAGGCGCTGGCGCTGGCCGAGGGCGATCTCGACCACGAGTCGTTGCTGGCGTCCAACGGCGGGGCGCTCGGCGCCTCGCTGCAGGCCGCGGTCCGGACGCTCGCGACGTCGGTGCAGGAGCGTGAGGACTACCGGCGCCGCATGACGTACGAGGCCAACCACGACGGGCTGACCCACCTCCCGAATCGGAACGCATCGTTGGAGCACCTGGAGCGCGGCCTTGCCGGCGCCGACTCGGTCGACGGTGGTCGGCTGGCCATCCTCTTCATCGATCTCGACGGGTTCAAGGACATCAACGACCGCCTCGGCCACCAGGTGGGCGACGAGGTGCTCCGGGTCACGGCCGAGCGCCTGGCGTCGACCGTCCGGACCACCGACCACGCCGGGCGCATCGGGGGCGACGAGTTCGTCGTCATCGCCCAGCCGGTCGTCGACGCGACCGAGGCTGTCAAGCTGGCGACCAGGCTCAGGGAGGCGCTCACCCAGCCGATCGACGCCGAGGAGAGCATGGTGGCGGTCGGAGCCAGCATCGGCATCGCACTCACCAGCGACGAGGTCAGCGAGGCGAGCGATCTGCTCCGCCGCGCCGATCTGGCCCTCTACCAGGCCAAGGACACCGGGCGGGACCGCATCGAGGTGTGCACGCCACAGCTCGAAGCTGCGATCTCCGAGCGGATGAGTCTCGAGCAGGCCCTCGGTGTTGCGATCGACCGCGACGAGTTCGAGCTCCACTACCAGTCGATCGTGAACGCCTCCAGCGGCGATCTCATCGGCTACGAGGCGTTGATCCGATGGAACCGCCCGGGACACGGCATGGTGGCGCCGGACGACTTCATCCCCGTGGCCGAGCGGAGCAACCTCATCGTCGACATCGACCGCTGGGTCATCGAGCACGCCGCGGCCCAGATGGCAGCGTGGACCGACGGTGGGAAGCTGAGCGGCCTGGCGGTTTCGATCAACGTCTCGGGTCGTCACCTCGCAGCGACCGACTTCGTCAACCACGTCCTCGGCCCGGTTCAACGTCACGGCGTGGATCCGAGCACCCTGGTGATCGAGGTCACCGAGAGCGCCCTGCTCGACGAGCCGGTGATCGCCGCCTCGAAGCTGCAGACGCTCCGCGACCGGGGCGTCCGGATCGCGATCGACGACTTCGGAACGGGCTACACGTCGCTGACCCATCTCCGGAGCCTCCCCATCGACATCCTCAAGATCGATCAGAGCTTCACCAGGGACGAGACCGCGGGTTCCCTCGTGCAGCTGATCATCGACACGGGCCACCTGCTGGGAGCCAGCATCACCGCCGAGGGAATCGAGACCGCCGATCAGGCGAGCTGGTTGGTCCGGATGGGGAGCGACGGGCTCCAGGGCTACCTCTTCGGCCGTCCGACCCCGCCCGACGCGCTGGCCCACGACCGGTCTCCGCGGTCGAGCCGAGCGACGACGCCATCCGACCTCGATTGAGCACGACGGGGCGGGAACCGGAAACTTGAGGCTGGGAACCCACACCCCTAGCGTTGGGTGGAACCGAGCAGAAAACGGAGAACCGAACGTGCGCGAAGCAGTATTCGTCTCATACGCCAGGACCGGGCTGGCCAAGGCCGCCCGCGGCGGGTTCAACATGACCCCCGCCATGACGATGGCCGCTCACGCCATCAGCAATGCTGTCGAGAAGGCGGGCGTCGAGCCGGAGGCGGTGGAAGACGTGGCGCTCGGCAACGGTGCCCACGGCGCCGGCAACCTCGGTCGGCTGGCGGGGCTGTTGGCCGGTCTACCGGTGAGCACCGGCGGCAACACGATCCAGCGGCACTGCTCGTCGGGTCTCAACTCGATCGCTGTCGCAGCCAACCACATAAAGCTCGACGGTGCCGATGTGGTCGTGGCCGGCGGGGTCGAGTCGATCTCGATCCCGAGCCCGGGCTTCGGTGGGGCCGTCAACATGGATGACGAGCTCACCAACATGTACCCGGCGATCTACATGGCGATGATCGAGACGGCCGACATCGTGGCCGAACGCTACAACGTCACCCGCGAGTACCAGGACGAGTACTCCTACCAGTCGCAGATGCGCATGGCCAAGGCCCAGGAGAACAATCTCTTCGAGGACGAGATCGTGCCCATGGACACGAAGATGAAGCTCGTCGACAAGGAGACGAAGGAGGAGAGCATCGTCGAGTACACCGTCGACCGCGACGAGTGCAACCGCCCCACGACCACACTGGAAGGTCTGGCCAAGCTCCCGCCCGTCCGGGGTGAGGGCAACTACATCACCGCCGGCAACGCGAGCCAGCTCTCCGACGGCGCAGCGGCCGTGGTGATGATGTCCGACGAGGAGGCCTCCCGCCGCAACGTCGAGCCGCTCGGCGCGTTCAAGGGCTGGGCGGTCGCCGGCTGCGAGCCGGACGAGATGGGCATCGGGCCGGTCTACGCCGTGCCGAAGCTCCTGAAGCGGCACGGCCTCACCGTGGACGACATCGACATCTGGGAGCTCAACGAGGCGTTCGCCAGCCAGTGCCTGTACTGCCGCGACACGCTCGGCATCGACCCCGAGAAGTACAACGTCAACGGCGGGTCGATCGCGATCGGCCACCCGTTCGGCATGACCGGCACGCGCTGCGCCGGCCACATCCTCCAGGAGGGACGCCGTCGGGGCGCCCGCTGGGGTGTCGTCACGATGTGCATCGGCGGCGGCCAGGGCGCAGCCGGCCTCGTCGAGATCTACTCGTAGCCCTGCAAATTCGTCGAGTTGGCAGCGCTGGAGCGGGCCAACTCGACGAATTTCGGCCTGCCTACCAGTGGTGGCGCCGGGATGATGCGGCTGGTGGCGCCGGAATGATGCGGCTACCAGAGGTGGCGCCGGAATGATGCGGCTACCAGAGGTGGCGCCGGGATGATGCGGCTACCAGAGGTGGCGCCGGAAGAGCGCGTGGACGCGTTCCCAGTGCAGTTCCGACGCCGCCCGGTTGTAGCGCTCGCCTCCGGGCGGCGCGTAGCCGTGGACGGCCTCGGTGAGCCAGTCGATCGTGTAGTCGATCCCGGCGCTGTCGAGCGCGGCCCGCATGACGGGCACGTGCTCGGCCGGTGCGGTGGCGTCCTCGTCGCACCAGCCGAAGTACATCTCGGCCCGCGCCGCGTCGAGCCCGAGGTGGGGTGAGTCGTCGGTCTCGCGAACCAGCCATGCCCCGTGGATCGAGGCCACCGCCGCCACCCGGTCCGGCATGGCCTTCGCCACCGCCATCACGAGCCCACCGCTCATGCAGAATCCCACCGCACCGACGTCGCCGTCGGCGGCGGCCTCGTCGGCGTCGGCGTGGGCCAGGAGCGCTTCGGCATCGCCGAGGATGTTGGTGGGGGTGACGGTCTCCATGAGCTCGCGTCGGGTGTGCATGTCCTCGTCGCTCTGTCCGAACTCCCGGAACGGTCCGCCCCGGTAGAAGAGGTAGGGCAGCATCACGTAGTAGCCGGCGGTGGAGAGTCGAACCGCCATCTCCTTCAAGGCGGGCCGAATGCTGGGGGCGTCCATCAGGTAGAGAACGACGGGATGCGGTCCGTCGTGGTCCGGGTGGTAGACGAACGTCTTCATCTCCCCGTCGGGGGTCGTGATGTCCAGCTCGGTTTCGATCATTCGAGCAGTCTGCCATCCCGTCCTGCAGGTCGCAGGTGACGGTCACCGGCCTGCGGGCGGATCAGCGCACGTCGAACCCGCGGTACCCGTCGGCGGCGATCTCGTCGCAGATCTCCCGGTACGCCCCAACGCCGCCGACGTAGGGCAGGAACACCCGTGGCTTCCCCGGGACGTTCGCTCCCATCGCAGGTGACGGTCACCGGCCTGCGGGCGGATCAGCGCACGTCGAACCCGCGGTACCCGTCGGCGGCGATCTCGTCGCAGATCTCCCGGTACGCCCCAACGCCGCCGACGTAGGGCAGGAACACCCGTGGCTTCCCCGGGACGTTCGCTCCCATGTACCACGACTTCGCCTTCGGGTAGAGCGTGGCGTCGCCGACCTCGCGGACGTGATCGACCCACGCGTCCTCGGCCTCGACCTCCGGTTCGATCACCGCGCACCCGGCGGTTCGAAGGTGCTCGAGACAGTCGGCGATCCATTCCACGTGCTGCTCGATCGACACCATCATGTTGCTCAGCACCGACGGGCTCCCGGGCCCGGTGACGGTGAACAGGTTGGGGAACCCGGCGACCATGAGCCCCAGGTAGGTGCGGGGCCCGTCGGCCCACTTCTCGCGGAGCTCGAGGGCACCCACGCCGGCGATGTCGATCGCGTCGATCGCGCCGGTCATGGCGTCGAAGCCGGTCGCGAAGACGATCGCGTCGAACCGGTGGATCCCGCCGGTCGTCTCGATCCCGTCCGGCGTCAGGCGGACGAGCGGTGTCGCCCGCAGGTCGACGAGGTCGACGTCGGGACGGTTGAACGTGGCGTAGTAGTTCGTGTCGAGGCAGGGGCGCTTCGTGCCGAACGGGTGGTCGGTCGGGCAGAGCATCTCGGCGGTGGCCGGATCGTCGACGATCGAGCGGATCTTGTCGCGAATGAACTCGGCGGCGGTCTCGTTCGACGCCTCGTCGGTTCGGAGGTCGGTGTAGGAACCGAGGATGGCACCGAGCCCTCCCTCCTCCCACCCGGCCTCGTAGGTCGCCTTGCGCTCGCGGTCGGAGACCTCGAGCGCTCCCTTCGTCGGCAGCGGTCGCGGCGCACCGCCGGGCGACTCGCGGGCCCACTGCCGGTACGTCGGATAGTCGGCCTTGATCGCCGCCAGCTCCTCGGGATCGGCGGGGCCGTTGTGGGCCGGGATGCTGAAGTTGGGCGTCCGTTGGAACACGGTCAGGTGGGCGGCAGCCTCGGCGATGAGCGGGATCGACTGGATCCCCGACGAGCCGGTTCCGATCACCGCCACCCGTTTCCCGGCCAGCAGCTCGGCACTGCCCTCGGCGTCGTGGGGCCAGTGGCCGGTGTGGTGGAGGTCGCCGCCGAAGTCGTCGATCCCGGCCACCTCGGGCCGCTTGCTCCGTGACAGACAACCGGTCGCCAGGACCACGAAACGGGCGCTGACGGTCTCACCGGCAGCGGGGTCGGCGACATCCGACGGCTGGGTGGCGGCGGTGGTGACCCGCCAGTGGTTCTCCGCCTCGTCATAGGAGGCCGCCACGATCGTGGTGTTGCACCGGATGCCGTCGCGGAGATGGAAGCGATCGGCGACGTGGTTGGCGTATCGGAGTATCTCGGGTTGGGTGGCGAACTTCTCGGACCACTCCCACTCCTGCTCGAGAGCCGGATCGAACGAGTAGGAGTAGTCGATCGAGCGAACGTCGCATCGGGCACCGGGGTACCGGTTCCAGTACCACGTGCCACCGATGTCGGAACCGCGCTCGTAGACCAGGACGGTGAACCCGGCGCTGCGGAGGCGGTGGAGCAGGTAGAGCCCGGCGAAGCCGGCACCGACAACGATCACATCGACGTCGGTCTCGACCGCTGCGGCGTCGGTGTGTCCCGCGTCGGCTGCGCGGGGATCGTCGGTACGGGGGTTGGCGCTGGCCATCGGTCGGCTCCTCTCGACGTCGCTCAGTCGACGATGCGGTACCGGAGCTCACCGTCGACGGCGCGGGCCGTCGCCCGGCCGGTCTGACGGAGGTGCTCCAGGTGGGCGAAGGTCTCGGAGTCGGCCATGGGCCCCCAGGACTGTGGGCGGAACAGGTGCTTGGAGTAGTCGGGAACGGTCAACTCGTTCTCGTGGGCGTGGCGTGCCGCCTCGATCAGCGTCTCGAGCCGACCCTGGTGGTGCTCGGCGATCTCGGTGGAGCGGCCGGGGAGATCGTGGAACTCGAGTCCGTGCGCCGGGAGCACCACCTTGACCGAGTCGAAGGTGTGCATCCGATCGAGGGAGGCCAGGAAGTCGCGCAGCGGGGCGGGCTGCGTGGTCAAGCCGGAGATGTGGGGCGTGATCGTCGGGAGGAGATGATCGCCGGAGACGAAGATGCCCTCCGTCGGATCGAGCAGGCAGAGGTGGTCGGCGGTGTGGCCGGGCGTGTGGACCGACACCCACTCGCGGTCGCCGAGCGTGAGGGTCGTCCCGTCGACGACGCGGCGGGACGGCTTCGGCGGCTGCCAGACCTTGCTCAGCAGGAGTGGCATGATCCGCCACCGGAACCGCTCCTTCCATCGGTTGTCCGGCGGCGCTCCGCCCCACGGCACCGGCCGGTCCCACGGGGAGTGCCGCTCGCGGTCGGTGAGCTTCATCAAGGCGTTCTCGATGGCGCCGGCCTGCACGTCGTAATCGGCGGGGACGGCGACCTCGCGCACGAAGTCGTCCTCCTCATGGGGGTCCCAGTAGGTCTTGAAGTTCTCGTGGGTCACGATCTCGGCGCCGGTTCCCGCCCGGATCCGCTGGGCCGCGCCGTAGTGGTCGGGATGGGAGTGGGTGACCACCACGGTGTGGACCCGACGCAGCGGGATGCCCGCCTCGCCGAGCCGCTTCTTCAGCACCTGCCACGATCGGTTCGATGGCACGCCCGGGTCGATCAGGGCGACGCCGGCCCGGTCCTCGATCGCGTAGCAGTTGACGTGACCGAGACCGGGCATGTTCATCGGAAGCTGAATCCGGAGCACGTCAGGTGCGACCTCTCGGATCTCCGCTTCGGGTGGGCGTCGTTCTTCCCGCATCGTCTGCATCAGGACCTAGACCGTAGGTGGCCGCGGTCGAATCGACGAAAACCGAGCTGGGCCCCAGCTTCGCCATCGGGCTGTCGCGGCACTAGGTTCGCGGACTCAACGGCAACTTCGCACGACGACCAAGGGGGTCTCCGACGATGCACCAGGCCCGGCCCAGCGCTCCGCGCCTCGACCCGATCCCGAAGGTGGTGGAGAAGGCCCGCGAGCGGATGAAGGACTCACCGGTGAACGCGGTGAACGTGCTGGCGACCATGGCCCACAACCGCACGCTCAGCCGGGCCTTCGGTCCGTTCGCCAACGCGGTGCTGTTCGAAGGCGGCCTGTCGCGGCGGATCGTCGAACTCGTGGTGCTACGGATGGGTTGGAACTGCCAGGCGGTCTACGAGTTCGGTCAGCACACGCTCTTCGGCCGCGATGCGGGTCTGACCGACGCCGAGATCTTCTGGGTGACCCGGCCGTTGGACCAGCACGAGTGGACCGGCGACGAGCGGGCCGCGCTCCAGATGGTCGACGACCTCTACGCCGACGACTGCGTCGGGGAGGCTGCCTGGGACGAGGCGAGCCGACACTTCGACGAGGCGGAGCTGATGCACATCGTGATGGCGGCGGGCTGCTACCGGGTCGTCAGCGGGTTCCTCAACTCCGCCGGCGTCGAGCTCGACGAGGGCGTGCCGGGCTGGCCGATGCCGCCGAGCGACGGCTGAGCGACAGGGGAGCATCGTGGACAAGCCACTGGACGGCATCAAGGTCGTCGACTTCACCCGGGTGCTGGCGGGACCGTTCGCCACCCGTATCCTGTCGGATCTCGGGGCCGACGTGATCAAGGTCGAACCGCCCGACGGCGACATGACCCGCAACATCGGCAAGAAGGTGGCCGGCATCTCGGGCTACTACACCCAGCAGAACGTCGGGAAGCGATCGATCTGCGTCGACCTGCTCCAACCCGAGGGGCAGGAGCTGGTCAAGCAACTCGTCGCCGAGGCCGACGTCGTCACCGAGAACTACCGGCCAGGGGTGATGAGCGAGATGGGCATCGACTGGGACACGCTGCGGGCGATCAATCCCCAGCTCGTGATGCTGTCGATCTCGGGTTTCGGCCAGGAGGGCCCCGAGCGGGATCGTGCCTCGTACGCCCCGATCGTGCACGCCGAGACCGGCCTGCTGCAGCGGCAGCAGCACGTCAGCGGTGCCGACCGCCCGATCGACATGTCCCTGTCCGTCGCCGACACCACCACCGGGATGCACGGGCTGATCGGCCTACTCGCCGCCCTCCACCACGCGCACCGCACCGGCGAGGGCCAGCACATCGACATGGCGATGATCAACGCCATGTTCTTCACCGACGACTACCTCCACCTCGCTGTCCACGGCATCCAAGCGGAGTTGGCGTCTGGCACCGTGTTCAACGCCACCGGCGGTCCGATCATGCTCGCCGGCGACGAGAAGTGGTTCTGGCGGGTGCTCGCCACCAGGGCCGGTCTCGTCGACCCGACGCCCGAGGGCGCCGACCTCCCGACCAAGATCCGGCTCCGGCGGGAGGCCATCGATTCGTACCTCCTCTCGTTCCCCGATCGGGCGTCCCTGATCGCCAAGCTCGACGAGGTCAACCTCGCCTGGGGCGAGGTGAACGACGCCCGCACCGTGCTCGAGAAGCAGGGCTCGGTGGAGGCCCGTCAGGTGCTGACCGAGGTCGACGACCGCGACGGCGGTACCCGGCCCGTCACCAACACGCCGTACCGGTTCTCCGGCCTCGACGCCGGAGTCCGCGGCCCTGCCGCGTACCGGGGCGAGCACAACTACGACGCGCTGCAGGACTGGCTGCCCCTGACGGCGACCGAGATCGACGACCTGCACGCATCGGGGGTGCTGCTCCGGGACGAGGCGGTCAGCGACCTGCGCTGAGCCAAGCAGGTCACGACGAGCACCGATCCTTCGGCCGCGAGGCCGCGACGGGAGACGGCATGATCACGATCACCCAGTTCAGCGACACGCACTTCTCGGTTCCGGGGCACCGGAGCCACGGTGGGTTCGGGTACGACACCGACGCGGCCTGGGCCGCGACCTGCGCCCATGCGTTCGCCGGGCCGCACGACCGGGACCGGTTGACGGTGGTCACCGGCGACCTCGTCGACCGCGGTCAGCCGGACGAGTACGCGATCGCGATCGATCGCCTCGGCGAGATTCCGACGCCGGTCACCGTGCTGCCGGGCAACCACGATTTCCACGTGCCGCTGACGGCCTCGGTGCCCCGCCCCGGCATCTCGATGGATCGGACGCTCCGCATCGGCCCGTGGCTGTTCGTTCTCGCCGACAGCAACGGCGATGGGCGCCAGCTCGACGCCGACGGCCGTCTCGTCGACAAGCCGGATCGCATCGAGAGCAACGGGCGCCTCGGGCCGGCCGAGGTGTCCTGGATAGAGGAGATGATCCGCGCCAGCGACGCCGCCCACGTCTGGATCTGGTCGCATCACCCCCCGTCGATGAGCGGTGCGTTCGCCAGTCCGGCGCTCGACGCCGAGTTCGAGGGCCTCGTGGCCCGCAACCCGACGATCCGTGGCGTCGGCGGAGGCCACGTCCACACCGATCTCGACGCCGAGATCGGTGGCAGGCCGGTCCACGTCTGCCCGGCCCAGACCATCAACTTCGACCTGCGCCGCTGGACGACCCTGCCACCCGGGTACCGCACCTACGAGTTCCACGACGACGGCTCGGTGGTGAGCCGCTGCCATCTCCTCGACGACGATCGGTGGCCCCGCATCCCGCTACCGCAGGCGGTCATCGGGTTCTTCGAGGGCGACGTCGGCTGGGACGAGATGATGGCGCAGCTCGCCGGCGGTTAGATCACGGTGGGATCGACCGGCGACGCCCGGCGATCTCGACGCCGGGCGCCCTTTCGGGCGACAATGGAGCCGAACAAGGGGGATTCATGCACGTCGGCTACGCCTCGCTCTTCCAGAACCCACACAACGCCCTGAGCGACCAGGAGGTCTGGCGGGAGGAGGTGCGCATGGCCTGCCTGGCCGAGCCGCTCGGCTTCGACTCCGTGTGGAGCATCGAGCACCACTTCACCGACTACACCATGTGCCCCGACCCGGTGCAGTTCCTCACCTACATGGCGGCCAAGACCGAGCGGGTCCAGCTCGGCACGATGGTCATCGTGTTGCCCTGGCACGATCCGGTGCGGGTGGCCGAGCAGATCTCCCTCCTCGACACGTTGTCGGGCGGGCGGATGATCCTCGGCTTCGGTCGGGGCCTCGGTCGGATCGAGTACGACGGGTTCCGGATCGACATGGGCGAGGGCCGCGAGCGATTCGTCGAGTACGCCGAGCTCGTTCTGGACGCGCTGGAGACGGGATCGATCAAGGGCGGCGAGTCGATCGGTCAGCCCGAGCGCGACATACGGCCGTTCTCGGGTCGCTCGTTCAAGGGCCGCACCTATGCCGCTGCGGTGTCGCCGGAGTCGATGGACATCATGGCCCGGCTCGGCGTCGGGCTGCTCGTGATCCCCCAGAAGCCCTGGGAGGCGGTCAAGGCGGACTTCGAGCAGTACCACGCGGTGTGGCGGGACGTGAACGGCGATGCGCCGATCCCCAAACCGCTCTGCGGGGGCTTCTTCTTCGTCGACGAGAACGAGGACCGGGCCCAGGAGCTCGGGCGGAAATACGTCGCCGACTACTACCACACGGCGATGAAGCACTACGAGATGACCGCCGATCACTTCGGCACGTCGAAGGGCTACGAGTTCTACTCGAGCGTCGGCACCTACATCGATCGACGAGGGGCCCAGAACGCGGCGGACGACTTCGCCAGCCTCATGCCGATCGGCACCCCCGACCAGGTGCTCGACAAGCTGCAGTTCATCCGGGACACGATCGACATGCAGGGCGTGATGGTCCAGACCAGCTACGCCGGCATGCCGTGGGCGGAGGCCGAGCGGAACCTCCGCTGCTTCGCCGAGCACTGCCTACCGGCCCTGCAGGCGTGGGACACCGAGCCACTCGCCAGGCCGGCCGAGCTCGCCGTCGACTAGGACCTCTCGTGGGCCCCACCCCGATCCCGTCTCGCCGCCGCAAGCTCCAACCGGCTGGCGGCTGGACCTCGACGCAAATCTCCCCTGACCGGCCTCGATCGGCTAGCGTGACCACTGCCACACGGCACACTTGCCCGCGACTGGGCACGACGACAAAGGGGAGAGGCCTGTGAGAAGGTACTTGGCACTGCTTTTGGCATTGGCGATGATCGCCGCCGCCTGTGGTGGTGACGACGACACAGCCGCCGACGACGACGGCGGTACCGAAGCCGAGGGTTCGGAGGGCACCGAGGCCGAAGGTGACGGTGACGAGACCGAGGTCACCGTGCAATCGGTCGATGAGGACGAGGGCCAGGACCTTGCAGGTCAGACCGTGACCGCCGAGCCGCTCGGCGAGCGTGGACCGGAGCCGTCGGGCACGCTCGACTTCTCGTGGCACACCGCCTTCTCACCGGCGTGGTTCGATCCGGCGATCAACACGTCGTCGGTCAGCCAGTTCGCCACCCAGTACATAGTCCACGATGCGCTGGTGAAGGGAATCCCCGGTCAGACGTTCGCACCGTCGCTGGCCGAGGAGTACACGATCGCCGATGACTTCACCTGGGCCGAGTTCAAGCTCCGGGAGGGCCTGACGTTCCACGACGGCTCGCCGCTCACCACCGAAGACGTCGAGTTCTCGTACAACAACTACTCGGGGGCCAACGCGGGCCCCTTGCAGGACAACCTCGACAACATCGAGATCATCGACGACCTGACCATCCGGTTCAACTTCACCGGGCCGTTCCTCGACTTCCTGGTGCTCTACGGCACCACGGCATCGGGCGCGGGCTGGATCCTGCCGAGCGACTACTACCAGGAGGTCGGCCCCGACGAGTTCCTGAACGCCCCGATCGGCGCCGGACCATTCCGGTTCGTGGAGAATCAAGACAACACCACGATCGTCTACGAGGCGTTCACCGACTACTGGAAGAAGAACCCGGGCGTTCAGACGCTCAACTTCCACGCCATCACCGACCCGGCAACTCGGGTCAGCGCGCTCCAGACCGGCGAGATGGACCTCATCAATGTGGTGCCGGGCGATCTGCTCGACGCGGTCCGCAACGACGAGAACCTCACGCTGCAGCCGGTGACTTCGGTGCCGTTCTGGATCGAGTTCGTCGGCTACGACGACCCGGAGAGTCCCTTCAACGACAAGCGGGTCCGTGAGGCGGTGGCGATCGCCCTCAACCGTGATCAGATCAACGAGGCCGAAACCGGTGGTGGCGGCGAGGCCGTGGGCCAGTGGATCCCCGCCGACTGGCCGGGCGCGCTCGAAGCTGAACCGATCGAGTACGACATCGAACGAGCCAAGGAGCTGATGGCCGAAGCGGGCTACGCCGATGGCTTCGAGATCGACCAGCTCACGCCGCTGCCGAACTACTTCTCGCTCGGCGAGCGGGTCATCACCTCACTGGCAGAGATCGGGATCACCACGAGCCTCAACCAGATGGACCGAGGTGCGTTCCTGGCCGACATCAACGCCGGCAAGGAGGGCACCCTCACGGGCATCATCGTGAACATCTCCGGGGCTGGCGGCGGTGCCGCAGCTCGGGTGGCCAACTTCGCCACCTGTGAAGGCTCCGCCTCTCGAATCTGCGACGAGTTCATCGACGAGCGCTACGCAGCGTTCCTCGAGGCCACCGACGCCGACGAGCGGCAGAAGATCCTCGACGAGATCCAGCAGTACATCATCGACGAGTTCATCTTCGTCTACACCTACACCCTCGGTCTGAACATGGCCCAGGGCCCAGATGTGGTCCAACCGGCGGATCAGGTGTGGGGCCAGATCCCGCAGTACGTCTACCCCGGCCTGTGGGAAGACATCACGGTGCAGGGCTGATGGAAACCTAGGGACCAGGAGCAAGGCGAGGAACCATGAGGGCCTATTTCATCCGACGGTTGGGCTACAGCGTGATCACGTTGTTCATCCTGGCGGTCACGATCTTCTCCCTCGTTCGCCTCACCGGCGACCCCGCCTTGCTCCTGACCCCTGAGGGGGCGACGGAAGCGGAACGGGCGGCCATCCGGGCCGAGCTCGGAACCGACCGCGCGATTCCCATCCAGTTCGCCGACTTCCTGGAGGACGTCGTCACCCTCGACTTCGGCAACTCGTTCAACCTTCGGCAACCGGTCACCGATCTCTACTTCGACCGGTTGCCGAACAGCCTCCTCCTCGTGAGCTCTGCGCTGCTGTTCGCGATGGCGGTCGGGATCCCGACCGGCATCATCTCCGCCGTGTACGGCGGACGTTCGGCCGACCAGGCGTCGAAGACCTTCGCCCTCACGGGCATGTCGATCCCGGGCTTCGTGCTCGGTCTCGGCATGATGTACATCTTCGCCAACCAGCTCCGGCTGTTACCGACGAACGGCATGGGCTCGTGGAAGCACCTGATCATGCCCACGATCGCGCTCGGTTGGTATTTCGCGGCGTCGATCCTCCGACTGGTCCGGTCGTCGATGCTCGACGTGCTGGGCACCGACTTCGTCAAGCTCGCCCGCCTGAAGGGAATGTCGGAGCGGCGGGTGATGATCGGCCATGCCTTCCGCAACGTCCTCATCCCGCTGATCACGTTGCTCGGTGTCAACTTCGTGGTGATGATCAACGCCGCCACGGTGATCGAGGTCGTGTTCGTGTGGCCCGGTCTCGGGTCCCTGCTGCTCGAAGGCATCCAGCAGCGAGACTTCCCGTTGGTGCAGGGCATCGTGATCCTCGCCGGCGTGGTGATCATCTTCGTCAACTTCGCGGTCGACATGCTCTACGCCTGGGTCGACCCCCGGATACGGCTGGCGCGATGATGACGATGGAACCTCGGTCATTGACGACCGGACCACACTCGCTGGAAGGAGTGATGTCATGACCGATCAGCAGGTCCACGAGAAGCCCACAACCGAGCTCCTGGCCGACGAGGTCGAACCGGGGGACGGCGCCCGCGACCACGCGGCAGCGGTGGAGGATCTCGCACTGCAGGACGGCCGGCTGTCGTGGCTCCGCGGGATCCCGTATGGCTCGTCGCTGATCCTGTTCGTCCTGTTCTTCTGTGCGATCTTCGCGCCACTCCTGGCCCCCCACGATCCGATCACCCCGGTCCCTGGTCAGTTCACCTTCACGCCGCCTGGTTGGGCCGAGGGCGGCGACTGGACCTCGCCGCTCGGAACCGACTTCAACGGTCGCGACGTGCTCTCCCGCGTCATCTACGGGGCTCGGGTCTCCGTGATCGTCGGACTGACGGGCACCGCGGTCGCCGGCGCCATCGGGATCGCCATGGGTGTCCTGTCCGGGTACTTCGGCGGCAAGATCGACGCCGTGATCATGCGGGTCGTCGACGCCTGGCTCGCCATTCCCACGCTGGTGCTGGCGATCCTTCTGTCGATCCTCCTCCAGCCGAGCATGTGGAACATCGTCCTGATCCTGGGTGTGGTGTACTGGACCAGGTACGCACGAATACTCCGGAGCGAGGTCCTGACGCTCCGGGAGCGTGACTTCGTCAAGCTGTCCGAGGTGGCGGGCGCCGGCGGATGGCGGATCATCTCCCGCCACATCGTGCCGAACATCCTCAACACGTGGCTGGTGTTGGCGAGTCTCACGATCGGCGTCGTGATCGTGGCCGAGGCGTCGCTCAGCTTCCTCGGCGTCGGTGTCCCGAGGCCCCAGCCGTCGTGGGGGTCGATGCTGGCGGACAGTCGCTCGCAGTTCCTCACCGGTCGTTGGTGGTTGCTCGCCGCCCCCGGCGCCTGCATCGCCCTGACGGTGTTGGCCTGCAACCTCTTCGGCGACTGGTTGCGGGTCAAGCTCGACCCCCAGCAGCGGAACCTGTAGGGCGGCGGACAACTCGTGGCGAACCCTCTCCTCGAAGTCGAAGACCTGCGGACGCACTACGTCGGCTTCGGCGGCCGTCGCGTCGTCAAAGCGGTCGACGGTGTCAGTTTCACCCTGGCCGAAGGGCAGACGATCGGCCTGGTCGGCGAGTCGGGGTGTGGCAAGACCACGCTCTGCCTGTCGCTCGTCCGGCTCCTCGCAGCCGGCGCGAGGATCGAGTCGGGCAGCATCAAGCTGAACGGCCGCGAGATCACCACCCTCTCCGAGAAGGAGATGGCGAACGTGCGGGGCAACGAGATCGGCATGATCCTCCAGGATCCGATGACGTCGCTCAACCCGGTGCTCAACATCGAGACGCAGGTGGCCGAGCCGGCCAGGAAGCATCTCGGCATGAAGGGCAAGAAGCTCCTCGAACTCGTCCAGGAGCTGTTGCGTTCGGTGCGGATCCCCTCGCCCGAGCTCCGGATGGCCGAGTACCCGCACCAGATGAGCGGTGGGATGCGGCAGCGGATCGCGGGGGCGATCGCTCTCTCGGGCAAGCCCGGGGTGATCATCGCCGACGAGCCCACCACCAGCCTCGACGTCACGATCCAGGCGCAGTATCTCGACCTGCTCCGCCAACTCCAGGACGAAACCGGCGTCGGGCTGATCTTCGTCACCCACGATCTCGGCATCGTCGCCAAGATGTGCGACGAGGTGATCGTGATGTACGCAGGCAAGGCGGTCGAGCAGGGGAGCGTGCGTCAGATCTTCACCGAGGCCGCCCACCCCTACGCCGACGCGCTCATCCGGTCGGTGCCGAAGCTCGGCTCGAAGGAACCGCTGTTCCGTATCGACGGCCAGCCGCCGGATCTGACGAAGTTGCCGAGCGGCTGCAACTTCGCACCGCGGTGCCCGGTCTCGGTGGACCGTTGCCTGGACCACGAGCCACCGCTCATCCCGGTGGGCGACGACCGGAAGGCAGCGTGCTGGCTGGTCGAGCCATCCGAGATGGCCGACGGGGAAGCGGTCGCCACCGCCGGGGAGCGCTGAGCGCACCGTGACCTCCACCGATACCGAAGCCGAAGCCGAAGCCGAAGCCGAAGCAGCGAGCGCGGCCGCGAGCGCCGAAGGGCGGGATCCTGCCGATGGGCCCATCCTCCAGGTCCGGAACCTGAAGAAGTACTTCCCGGCGGGCCGGAACGTGCTCGGACTCGGGTTCGGCCGGGACAAGCAGTGGGTTCGCGCCGTCGACGACGTCAGCTTCGAGATCGCCGAAGGCGAGACCCTGGGCCTCGTCGGCGAGTCCGGGTGCGGCAAGTCGACGATCGCCAAGCTATTGCTCCGCCTCGAGGACCCGACCGAGGGATCCATCCGGTTCGACGGCACCGAGATCAGCGCTCTCCGAGGCAAGGACCTGCTCGCCTATCGACGGCGGGTACAGGCCGTCTTCCAGGATCCGTTCGCGTCGCTGAGTCCGCGGATGCGGGTGCGGAACATCATCGCCGAGGGGTTGGAGATCCACACCGACCTGTCGGCCAACGAGGTGACCGAGCGGGTCAACGACGTACTCGACCTCGTGGGCATGCGGCCCGAGGTCGGCCGGCTCTATCCGCACGAGTTCAGCGGCGGGCAACGGCAACGGATCGCCATCGCCAAGGCCCTCGCCGTCGACACGAAGATGCTCGTGCTCGACGAGGCGGTGTCGGCGCTCGACGTGTCGATCAGGGCCCAGGTGATCACCCTGCTGAAGGACCTGCAGCAGGAGCTCGGGATCGCCTACCTCTACATCGGGCACGACCTGGCCACGGTCTCGTACCTCGCCGACCGGGTGATGGTGATGTATCTCGGCAAGATCGTCGAGATGGACGACAGCGTCGACCTGGTGGCCGAGCCGAAGCACCCCTACACCGACGCGCTGTTCACCGCTGCCCTCCCGTCGCATCCCGACGATGTGCACGACACGTCGGGCCAGGCCACGGCCGAGGTACCGAGCGCCGTGTCGCCACCGTCGGGCTGCCACTTCCATCCCCGGTGCCCCGAGGTGATGGATCGGTGTTCGGTGGAGTACCCGACGATGGTCACCCTGACGACCGGTCGCGAGGTCGCCTGCCACCTGCATCCCTCGGGGACGGAGCTGCAAGACTCGGCGTCGTGACCACGACCGACTCCGTTCTCTACGAGGAACGCGATCGCATCGCGCTCCTCACCATCAACCGCCCCGAGAAGAAGAACACGCTCAACGACGAGGTGATCGAGGCGATCGCCGACGGGGTCGATCGAGCGAGCCGATCACGGGCGGTCGCCGCCATCGTGCTCCGGGGTGCCGGTGACACGCTGACCGCCGGCTATGACCTGACCGCCGGCGACGCGTCGAGCTGGGACGTCCCCTACGACGCGGAGGGTCCCGAGCGCCGGGAGGGGGCGTGGGATCCCGTTCGCGACTACCAGTTCATGAGCAACAACGTCCGGCGGTTCATGAAGGTGTGGGACTGCCCGAAGCCGGTGCTGGGCGAGATCAAGGGGTGGGCGATCGGCGGCGCGACGGATCTGATCCTGTGCGCCGACCTCCTGTACATGGCGGCCGATGCGCACATCGGGTACGCCCCGAGCCGGATCTTCGGCACGCCGACCACCATGTTGTGGGTCTATCGCCTCGGTCTCGAGCACGCGAAGCAGTTCCTCCTCACGGGCCGTGCCATCGACGCCGCGACCGCCCACCGGATCGGACTGGTGTCGGAGGTGTGTGAGCCCGACGAGCTCGCGGCCAGGGTGGAGGCGGAGGCGCAGCGGTTCCAACACATACCGGCGAACCAGCTGGCCCTCAACAAACTGCTGATCAACCAGGCGTTCGAGAACATGGGCCTCCGCACGTCACAGATGCTCGGCACCTTCTTCGACGGCATGACCCGCCACACCGAGGAGGCCTACCGGTGGACGGAGAGCTTCGAGGAGAAGGGCTTCCGCCAGGTGATCCGCGAGCGCGATGCCCCCTGGGGCGACTACGGCGAGCAGCGCGGTTGACGGACCGCTACCGGCCGGTGGTCGACCAGTGCCACGGTTCGCTGGGCAGGTTCTTCAACCCGAACCGCTCGGCGTTCTCCACGAGCCAGTGGTAGCCACGGCTCGAGCGATCGAGGATCGCGCCGTTCTCGGTGAAGTCGATGGCGAGGCCCAACTCGTGCTGGGATCTGCCCGGCCGTGCCGTCGGCGGTGAGCACCCGGCGGACGGCGAGTCGAAGATCAGGTACTCGCTCGTGCCACAGTGGGCGATCCGCAGCGTGATCTGATCGGCCCGGGGCCGGTACGAGCCGCCACCGAAGATGATCGGCGATGGTCGCTCGCAGCTCGCCATCGCGTCGGTGTCGGGCGCTGCCGAATCTGGTGCTGGCGGTGGCTGCGGCTGATTCGGTGCCGGCTCGTCAGCCACCCGAGCCTCACCGTCGGACTCGCCGTCCGCCCCCTCGGGCAGCGAGCAGTGCGCAGGCTCGACCCAGTCCTCACCCAACGAGGCTGCCTCGGCGAGCAGGGCCGCGAGGTCGTCGGCGAGGTCGGCGTTGACCCGGAAGCCCTGCACCAGGACGAGGTCGGTCTCGCTGCTCTCGGCGGCGATGATCTTGGCCTTGCGGTCCTCGATCGTCTGGTTGCGCCCGGCCACCGCATCGCGGAACGATGCCTGCAGATCGACGGCGGCGATCGCAACTCCCTCCCGGCGGGCCAGCTCGGCCTCCCGGTCGGCCAACTCGGCTGCGAGATCGCGCTCGACCTCCAGGAACCGGGCGACGTCGGCCCTGGCTCGTCGCACGTCGGTCATGAGGCGATCGTTCACCGGATCGATCGGTGGCGGCTGTCGATACGGCGTCGGGAGGCGTTCCAGGTCCCGCGACGTCGCCGGTCTGGCGACGTAGGTGGCGACTGCGAAGTCGACCGCCACCGACTCGTGGGCGTCGAGCACCGCCCCCGCCGCATCCATGGCCTCGACCGCCCGGCCGTGGGACTCGCCGGCGATGATCGCGTCCCGCCGGGCGTCCTCGACCAGGCCCGTTTGCACCACGATGTTGTCGGCGACGACCGCGTCGAGCTCGCGGAGCTCCTGGTCGGTGACCAGGTAGGGATCGAACGCGGCGGCGGTCTCCGCCCCGGCCTGGCTCGTGGCCGATGTCGTCGCCCGCTCGTGAGCTGCGACGTCGGCCGCCCCAGGCTCCTCGACCGCCTCCCGCCCGGCGGCGGTCGAAACATCGGGAGCGATGGCCATGGCCACGATCAAGGCGACCGCAGCCAGGCGGCAGGCCGCGATCGAACGCCGGGGGTGCATCCCGGTCGCGCCGGGCAGTGCCGATGACTTCACCCGTCGCCATCGGCCGATTCGGTCTCGATCTGAACCCGATCGATCCCGACCGCCGACTCGTCTGCCCGATCCCTGAACCCCCGGGCCCGGTGGTGCTCGACCTCGACACGGGGGAGCGGTTCACCGTGCCGATCGCAACCGGCGGCTACAACCAGGTGCTGCTGATCGCCCGGCCCTGAACCACCAGCCCTGAACCACCAGGTGAGGATCACGCCGGAGCTGATCGGTCTCGGCTAGAACCGGAGCGTGGCTCGCTTGGTGTGGGAGGTGGCACGGCGAAGTTTCCGGCGAGCGACGACCTACCGGTTGGCCACCGCCTCCGGGGTGTTCGTCAACACCGTGTTCGGGTACCTGCGGGCCTCGATCTACGTCTTCATCGCCACCTCGGCCGGCGGCAGCGTCCGCGATCTCTCCAGCGAGCAGCTCGTGACGTTTGCGTTCGTCTCGCAGGGATTTCTCATGACCGTGGGGGCGTTCGGCGACGCCAGCATCGCCGATCGGATCAAGAGCGGCGATGTGGTCATCGACCTGTACCGGCCGGTCGACTTCCAGCTGTGGTGGCTGAGCGACTGGTTCGGCCGGTCTGCGTTCCAGGTGCTGGCCCGCGGTGTGCCTCCGATCGTGCTGGGGGCGATCGCCTTCGACCTGCGGTGGCCCGACCCGTGGTGGCACTGGCTCCCGTTCCTGGCGTCGATCGTGCTGGCCAGCACGTTGGGATTCGCGGTCAGGTTCTGCTCGAACCTGTCGACGTTCTGGCTCCTCGACAATCGCGGTATCGAGCAGATGGTCACGATGCTCGTGAGCTTCTTCGCCGGGGTCATCCTGCCGATCGCGCTGTTCCCAGGCTGGTTGGAGCGACTGGCGCGGTGGTTGCCGTTCGCCTCGATGATCCAACTCCCGGCGGAGCTCTATCTCGGCATTCACGACGGACCGGCGATCGTGGGCGTGCTCGTCCAGCAACTGTGTTGGGCGGCGGTGCTGTTGATCGCCGGGCGGGTGCTCCTCGCCGCCGCGACCCGACGGGTGGTGATCCAGGGTGGCTGATGTCGGCCAGCTCGAGCTCTGGCGGCAGATCGTCGGCGCCCGGATCCGGTCCGACTGGCAGTACCGCACATCGTTCCTGCTCCTGACGCTCAGTCAGGCCGTCGTCAACACGGTCGCATTCATCGCCGTGCTGATCGTGGTCGATCTGGTGCCGTCGCTCGGCGGCTGGTCCCGGGCCGAGGTCGCATTCCTCTACGGGCTGGCGTCGGTTCCCTTCGCCGTCGCCGACATCTTCGTCAGCAGCATCGACCGGGTGTCGCGCTATGTGCAGTCGGGTGAGATGGACCGGCTGCTCCTCCGCCCCGTCTCCCCCCTCCTGCAGCTCACCTCGATGGAGTTCGAGCTGCGCCGGGTGGGCAAGCTGATCCCGTCGCTCCTCGCCATGATCTGGGCGATCGGCGCGGTCGACGCGAACTGGACACCACAACGGATCGTCCTGCTCGGGGTCGCTCTCGCGTGCGGGACCGTGATCTATGGCGCGCTGTGGATCGCGACCGCCGCCACGTCGTTCTGGTTCGTGGCGACCCAGGAAGCCACCAATGCGTTCACCTACGGCGGTGAGTTCGCCAACAGCTACCCGCTCCACATCTACCGGAGCTCGATCCAGGCTGTTCTCGGCTGGGTCGTCCCGCTGGCCTTCGTCGCGTACGTGCCCTCGCAGGCGATTCTCGACGCGGCCAACCCGCTCGGGCTTCCCGGCTGGTTCGTGTACCTGTCGATCCCCGTGGCGGCGACGACGTTGGTGCTGGCGCTCGCGATCTGGCGTCGGGGCATCGGCCGCTACCAGAGCACCGGGAGCTGACCATGACCGCCGACCGCATCGATCTCGACGACCCCGTCGCCGCGGAATCGATCATCGAGCTCGAGGGCATCACGAAGACCTACGTGATCCGGACCCGGGCCGGTTGGCTCCGACGGACCCGCAAGGAGGTCGAGGCGGTGGCGGAGGTCTCGTTCACCATCGCCCCCGGCGAGATGGTGGCCTACGTCGGGCCCAATGGCGCCGGCAAGTCGACCACGATCAAGATGATCACCGGCATCCTGACCCCGACGAGCGGCCGAGCCCGGGTGCTGGGCATGACCCCGTCGGCGGACCGCACCGAGCTCGCGCGGCGTATCGGTGTGGTGTTCGGGCACCGGTCGCAGCTCTGGTGGGATCTCCCGCTGATCGACTCCTTCGAGCTGCTCCGCCACGTGTACCGCACCGATCCGGGGCGGCACGCCGCCAACCTGGCGGCGTTCACCGAGCGGCTCGATCTCGCCGACTTCCTCGACACGCCCGTCCGGCAGCTCTCGCTCGGTCAGCGGATGCGGGGCGAGCTGACCGCCGCCCTGCTCCACGATCCGCCGCTCGTGGTGCTCGACGAGCCGACGATCGGCCTCGACGTGGTCAGCAAGTACGCGGTCCGGGCGTTCCTCCGGGAGATGAACGAGGAGCGCCACACGACGGTGCTGCTCACGACCCATGATCTCGACGACGTCGAGCAGCTCTGCGAGCGCATGCTGATCATCGACCACGGACGGGTCCTGCTCGACGGCAGCGTCGCCGAGTTCAAGGCCGAGTACGGCACCCACCGCACGGTGGTCGTCGACCTCGTCGAGGCGGCCCCGGCGATGGAGCTCGACGCCGGCACGGTGGAGCGGGTGGAGGGGCCTCGTCAGTGGATCCGGTTCGATCGTCGCACCACCAGCGCCGCCGACGTGATCGCCGCCGTGACCACGCGTCACCCGATCCGCGACATCGCGATCATGGAGCCCGAGATCGAGGAACTCATCCACAACCTCTACGAGGACCGCCGCTCCTGACGCGAGCTACGATCGGCCATGGCCATTGACGTCACCCCTGTCACGCCCGCGTTGGGCGCCGAGATCACCGGTGTCGACCTGACCAGGCTCGACGACGACACCTTCGCGGCGATCTTCGACGCGTTCGTCCGGCACTCGGTGATCTTCTTTCCAGACCAGCCCGAACTCACCGTCGACGAGCACGCCGTGTTCGCCCGTCGGTTCGGACCGATCCACGTGCATCCCTTCGAGCGCCTGGCGGGTCGATCATCGGGCGACCTCGCCGGTCTCCTCACGATTCGCACCACCGCCGAGAGCACCGTGGCCGCCGGCAACCGTTGGCACTCCGACGTGTCGTGCGATGACGAACCGCCACAGGCGTCGATCCTGCAGCTCCACGAGGTTCCCGCGGTCGGCGGCGACACCCTGTTCGCCAGCCTCTACGCCGCCTACGAGGCCCTTTCGGACCCGATGAAGCGGTACCTCGACGGCATGACGGCCCGCCACACGGGCGAGGAGTCGTACCGCAAGGTCTTCAAGGTGACGACGCTCGACCCGGGTGCCACGTGGCCCGAGGTCCACCACCCGGTGGTCCGCCGCCATCCCGACAGCGGGCGTCCCGTGCTCTACGTGGATCGGGAGTTCACCCACTCGATCAACGACCTCCCGAAGGAGGAGGGGCGGGCGCTGCTGGCCTTCCTGCTCGACCACACCGAGCGTGTCGACTTCCAGTGCCGGTTCCGGTGGCGCCCCAACGCGGTGGCCGTCTGGGACAACCGCTGCGTGCTCCACCACGCGATGTGGGACTACTGGCCCAACGAGCGCAAGGGCCATCGGATCTCGGTGGTTGGCGAGCGTCCGGAACCCTGGCGCCTCGACCGCGACCGCATCCCGGATGACGCCGACCGCGCCACGGTCAAGCTCACCGTGTAACCGGTGCCGCCTGCTACGGGGTGGGGAGCGGTTCGACCGCCTCGCCGATGTCCGCCGCGAACCGGGCCAGGTCGTCGCGGTCGACACCGTCGAGCTGGCCGTCATCGCCGAGCGTCGCCGACGGCACCGACAGCTCACCGTCGGCCACCGTGACGTGGATGCTGGTCAGCCACTGGCGGATCATCGACAGCACGGCTCGGCCCCCGCCGGGTCCCGGAGTCGCCGAGGCCAGCAGCACCGTCAGGTGGGTGAGGATCGGTCGGTCGACCCGGGTGAGCCAGTCGATCGTGTTCTTCAGCAGCGGTGGGAAAGCCCGGTTGTACTCCGGTGACACGATCACGAGGACCTCGGCACCCCGAATGCGTTCCGCCAGTTCCTCGGCTGCGATCGGCGTGCCGTTGCGACGCTCGAGATCTGCCTGGTAGAGCGGCATCGGGTAGTCCTCGAGATACACGACACCGATCCCGGAGTCGTGGGTGCGGGCCAGCTCCGCCACGATCCGACGAGCCAGCGCCTGATTGATCGACCCGCTCGACGTGCTCCCTGCCATCACCAGTATTCGCTCGCTCGCCACCACCCGATCCTACAAGCGGACGGCCCCCGCCCCGGCTGCTTCGTCGCGGTCGCGGCCGGTGCTCACTGCTCGGCCAACGCCCGGCGGACCCGCTCCTGATCGAGCTTCAGCACCTCGTGCGGTGGCAGCTCCTCGGTGAGCGCCACGTCGAGCCGGTCGAAGGCGCCGGTGAACGGGAACGGGCCGACGTAATCCGGCGAGACCGGCGACCCGGCGTCACGGCCGATGTCCATGCCCGACATACCGAGCATGCGCAACACGTAGGGAACCTGGACCGAACGGGAGTCGCCGGCCTGGCCCGCCGACACGGTGATCAGCGCGCCGTCGTCGTTGCGGTCGAAGGCGACGCTGACGACGGTGGGCCCCGAGCCCGGGGCGGGAACGGCGGCCGTGTGGTGCGTCCCGAAGAGGTTGTAGTCGAACACGAGCCGACCATCCTGCAGGTACCAGGTGAGCCCGGTGTTGGACGTTCCCCACGCCACCAGCACCCCCTCGTCGCCACCGGTACAGGTGAGGTGGGCGTCCATCCGCCAGCTCCGACCACCGATGGCGGGCGCCGACTCGGAAGGCAGACGGGAGATCGGCGGCAGGTACCGGTAGGACGAGGACGCATGCGCCGTCCCGGAGCGGCGGGCGCGGAACGCGATGCCGAGCCGGTCGTCGTCGAGCGGGAGCACACCGTGCTCCTCCGCCTCGGACCACCACAGATCGACCATCGCCGCCAGCTTCGCCGGCTCGGCCTCGGCGAGGTCGTTGCACTCGGAGAAGTCCTCGTCGACGTGATAGAGCTCCCACACGTCGTCGTCGTAGGGGCGACCGATCCGGTGGTTGGTCACCGCCTTCCAGCCGTCGGCCCAGATGCCCCGATGCCCGAACATCTCGAAGTACTGGGCCCGTTTGGTCGATGGCGCTTCGGGATCGTCGAACGTGTACCCCATCGGCTCGCCCGACACGGGGAGTTGCGCCCGCCCGCCGAACACCGACGGCTGCTCGATCGCGAGCTCCGCGAGGATCGTGGGGGTGAGGTCCGAGACGTGGTGGAACTGGGTGCGCAGTCCGCCCCGATCGGTGATCCGGTCGGGCCAGTGGATGATCAGCGGGTCCCGGACACCGCCGCCGAAGGTGTTCTGCTTGTACCACTTGAGCGGGGTGTTGCCGACCTGCGCCCAGCCCCACGGGATGTTGGCGTGGGAGTCCGGTCCGCCGATGTCGTCCAGCCGGTCCTGGGCGGCCGCCACATCCTCGGGGAACCCGTTGAAGAAGCGCATCTCGTCGATCACCCCGGTGGCGAACCCCTCCTGACTGGCGCCGTTGTCGGAGGCGATGACCAGGATCGTGTCGTCGAGCTCCCCGATCGACTCGAGGAAGTCGACGAGGCGGCCGATCTGGGCGTCGGTGTGGTCGAGGAACGCGGCGAACGCCTCCTGCAGACGGGCGGCGAGCCGTCGCTCGGGCTCGGTCAGCTCGTCCCACGGACGGACCCCGGGATTGTGGGGCGCCAACCGGGTCCCGGCCGGAATGATCCCCAGGTCGAGCTGCCGCTGGAACCAACGAAGGCGGACGACGTCCCAGCCCTCGTCGTAGCGACCCCGATACTTGTCGAGGTACTGCTGCGGCGCCTGGTGGGGCGAGTGGGTGGCGCCCCAGGCGAGGTAGGTGAAGAACGGCTTGTCCGGCCGGACCGACTTCGACTCCCGGATGAAGTCGATGGCACGGTCGGTGAGGTCCTCGGAGAGGTGGTAGCCGTCGCCCCGCTCCGACCGGGGCTCGAGATGGTGGTTGTCGTAGGTGAGCTCGGGGTGGAACTGATCGGTCTCTCCCTGGAGGAAGCCGTAGAACCGATCGAAGCCGCGCTGGAGCGGCCAATCGTCGAACGGTCCCGCCATCGACGTCTCGACCATCGGGCACAGGTGCCACTTGCCGACGGCGAACGTCGCGTAGCCGGCATCGTTCAGCACCTCGGCGATGGTCGCCGCGTCGTGGCTGATCCGGCCCCGCATGTTCGGATAGCCGGTATCGAAGTTGGAGATGCACCGCATGCCGACGGTGTGGTGGTTCCGGCCGGTGAGCAGCGATGCCCTGGTGGGGGAGCAGAGGGCGGTGGTGTGGAAGTTCGTGTAGCGGAGCCCGCCAGCGGCCAACCGATCGATGTTCGGCGTCTCGATGTCGGAGCCGTAGCAGCCGAAGTGGGCGAAGCCGGTGTCGTCGAACAGGATCACCACCACGTTGGGCTTCCCGACGACGCCTTCGCCGTCCGGCCACCACGGTGTCGACTCGGCTGCCGTGCGACCGATCGTCCCCTCGAACCCGGGTTCCGTCGTCATGGCCCGAACGGTAGTACCCGCTCGGCGAGCACCGCCCGTCGGCACTGGTGGTCACTCCTTGCGAGGGGGCCGGCGATCGACCATCATCACCCACCGTGAGCCAACGATTGCGAGACTTCACCAAGGCGGTCTACGGGATGGATGCGGTCGTTCGGCGGGTGCCGGCCGACGCGTGGGACAACCTGTCGCCGTGCGAGGGGTGGTCGGCCCGTGACGTGGTGGCCCACCAGGTCGGTGTGTTCGACGGGGTCGCCCACATGGCCGCCGGTAACGAGATGATCCTCCCCGCCATGCCCGAGGACCGGAGCGACCCCGTCGGGTTGTGGGCCGCGTCCCGGGACCGGGTGCTGGCCGCGCTCGACACCGAGGGTGCGCTCCAGCACGAGGGCGACTACTGGTTCGGGCGGATGTCGATCGACGAGCTGATCGGGGTCGTGCAGTGGGACCCGCTGACCCACGCCTGGGATCTGGCCCAGGCGTGCGGGATCGACCCGGCGCTCGACGAGGATCTCGCCCAGAAGTCCTACGATCGGATCACCGCGATGCGTCCTGCGCTGGCCAAGCGGAAGCTGGTCCGCGAGGAGGTGCCGGTGCCCGACGATGCCGACATCGTAAGCCGCTACCTGGGACTCGTCGGCCGCGACCCGAACCGGTAACCAGCCACCACCGCACGTGCTGTCGCGGGCTCAGGGCCTCTTGCGCGGCTTGCGACCGAGCGCCAGTTCAGGGGGCACGAGGTCCGAGGCGGCGAGCACCTGGTCGGGATCGGAGAAGTACCCGAGCGCGTAGCTGCCCATCGTGTAGCCGAGGAGCTCCTGGAGCGCCGGGTCGAGATCCTTGGCGATGTGCGGTGGGCAGGAGAGGTACTGGTTCTCCTCGGTCCGTAGCCAACCGAGGGTGTAGGTGATGTTGAGGCCCCGCCGAGGGGCGTCGGTGCGGTTCTCGCCACCACCGTGGATCACCGACCCCGAGTAGAGCAGCACCGATCCGGCGTCCATCACGGCTCGAGCCGTCTCCTCCTCGCACGCCTGACGGTCGGGCTCCCACGACGGGCTGCCGGGAACGACGCGGGTGGCGCCGTTCTCCTCGGTGAAGTCCGTCAGTGCCCAGATCGTGTTGAACTGCGGCTCCACCTCCCGGGGCACGTAGCCTCCCCACGCGAGGCGATCCCGATGCAGCGCCTGTGCCCCTTGACCGGGCCCGATGCTGATCACCTGGGTGAGGTGGAGCTGGATCCGCTCGGTGAACTCGCCGAGGAACGTTTCGGCGAGCGAGAGGATCGCGGGGTGCATGACGAGCTGCCGGCACCGGGGCGACCGGGCGACGAGCGCGCCGGTCCGGCGGGTGCGTCGCCCCGTGAACTCGTCGCGACCGCCCGGCGTCGCCTCGACCCACGGGTCGAGCTCGGCGTTCAGTGCGTCGAGGGCGTCACGATCGAGGACGTCGGTGAGGATCACCCCACCGTCCCGACCCACCGCACCTGCGATCTCGTCGATCCCGTCATCGAGGCCGAAGCGGCTGAGGCCAACCATGGACCCCGAGCCTAGTTTCCGGGGATAGTCCCAGCCCAGCGGACTCGGCCAGTGGGGCACGCCCGACGATACTCGGCGGGCTCTCCGCGGCGCCCCGACAGCGGGGTGCCGAGATCGGTTCCGGCCGGTTACCGTCGACGTGCACCACGCATCACCTCGGAGGTTGGCGACACCGATGGGAGCACGAGCACACAGCGACGGAGGAGACCCACCATCGGGTCCGGCCGAGCTGCTCGAACGCGCCTGGATGCTGCGCGACGACGACCCCATGCGGTCTGCTTCGCTCGTGGGCGCCGCCCGCCGCGGCGGTCTCGATCGGTCGCTGGTCCCGGCGACGATGACCGTCGCGAGCTACCTCGACGCCTGCGCCGGCGCGCTGAGCGGACCGCTCGACCAGGCCGTCGAGGCCGACGCCACGATCGCCATCGCCACCGACGGTCCGTGGCGACACCGGTTGAGCTGCCTGCTCGCCGACCTGCACGCCGAGGCTGGGCTGATCGGTGCCGCGTTCGACGATCTGTTCCGGGCCATCGCCCACGCGGAGCAGATCGGCGACCCATCCGGCGCCGCCGGCGGTCATCGGCGGCTGGGCCGGTTGCTCACCCGCCTCGGTGACCTCCAGGGTGCGGTGTCGAGCTTCGATCAGGCGGGCCAGCTCCTCGATCGCACGAGCGCCGACGAGGCGGCGTGGCTGACCGTCGGCCGGGCGGAGCTGTCGGCTGGAGCCGGGGATCCAGCCTCGGCCCTCGACCAGCTCGGCATCATCGAGGGCGACGTCTCCCTCGCCGCGAAGCAGGCCGCAGCCAGCATGTCAGCGCTGCTCGCGGCAGAGCTCGGCGATGTCGGTCAGGCCCGCCGATTCTCGGTCACGGCCGAAGCCCTCCGGGCCGCGCTGGGCCGACCAGATCGTCGCCTCCTCGTCGTCGACGCGAAGCTGGCGTTGCTCGAGGGCGATCCCGCCGCTGCTCGCCGCTCGGCCGAGGATGCGGTCGATGCGTACCGTCTTGCGGAGCGGGCCATCCCGGAGGCGCTCGACCAGCTCCGGGCCGATCTCGCCACCGCTCGAGGCGACCACCACAGCGCCTACGAGCTCCTCCGCGACGCGGCGGAGGAGGAGGCGGCTCGGCGTCGTCGGTTCCGCGATCGTCGACCCGGCAGCCGCCGACTCGTCCACACCACCGAACTGCGGCGGCAACTGGACGGCCTACGTCGGTCGAACGAGCGCCTGGCCAGCGCCAACGAGCACCTCCGCCATCTGAACGACCGTGCCGTCGAGCTCAGCGCCCGGGACCCGCTCACCGGGCTGGCGAACCGCAGCCAGCTGTTCCGCGAGGCGGACGTGCTGCTGCGTCTCGCCCGTCGTCATCGGCGACCGCTGGCCGCGGCCATGGTCGACGTCGACCGGTTCAAGGCCGTCAACGACCAGCACTTCCACACGGTCGGCGACGCGGTTCTCCAGCAGGTCGCCCATCTCCTCGTCGACGGCGTGCGCGACAGCGACCTCGTGGGACGCTACGGCGGTGACGAGTTCGTGGTCCTGCTGCCCGAGGTCGCGGCGACGGGTGCGGCGGCGCTGTGTGAGCGGGTCCGACACGCGGTGGCCGCTCACCACTGGGAAGAGCTGGCGCCGGGACTCGAGGTGACGGTCACCATCGGGATCGCCGAGGCGGCGTGGGGAGAGTCGGCCGAGGACCTGCTCCACCGGGCAGATCAGCGTCTGTATCTCGCCAAGTCGCTCGGACGGAACCAGGTCGCCGTCGGCGAGCCAGGCTGACCACCGACGACCGTCGGCACGATGCCGAAGGCGACGGGCGACGGTCAGCGCCTCTAGGCTCGCCCGGACGGTGACCGGCAACCCGAGGAGGACCGGGTGGGTTTCGACATGACCAAGGCGTTCCGCACCGGCCTGCCGCCTGCGGCGGAGCCGTGGCGGCCACCGCCCCGCTTCAGCTTCGTCGGCGGCCACAACGACAGCGACAGCATCCCGTTCGCCGGCCTGGCCGAGGCCGCGGTCACCTCGCTCAGCCGCGATGGCCGGCAGCTCGCGACCTACAACCTCGGCGGTTCCCCGTTGGGCCTACGCGACCTGCGGGCGCAGATCGCCGGCGCACTCGCGGCCAGGGCCGGGCTCACCTGCGATCCCGACCAGATCCTGATCACGTCCGGCTCGCTCCAGGCGCTCGACCTCGTCAATGCGGCGATGGTCGACCGGGGCGACACGGTGCTCGTCGAGCAGGCCACCTACGGCGGCATGCTGTCGCGGCTGCAGGCCCGTGGCGTGAACCACGTCGGCGTTCGACTCGACGAGCAGGGGATCGACGTCGACGACCTCGCCGCCACGCTCGACCGGCTAGCGAGCCAGAGCGTCGCCCCGAAGTACCTCTACACGATCCCCACGGTGCAGAACCCCACGGGCTCGGTGATGCCGGAGGAGCGGCGCCATCGCCTTCTCGAGGTGGCCCGACGGCACGACCTGCCGATCTTCGAGGACGACTGCTACGCCGACCTGACCTGGACCGGCGAGCGTCCACCGTCGATCCAGGCCATCGACGGGGACGGTGGGCAGGTCATCTACTGCGGTTCGTTCTCGAAGACGATCGGCCCCGCCCTCCGCGTGGGTTTCCTCGTGGGACCCGAGCCGGTGATCCGTCAGCTCCAGGCGCTCAAGACCGACGCCGGCACCGGCGCGGTCGAACAGCTGACCCTCGCGGAGTTCACGCCGACGCACTTCGACGCCCACGTGGAACAGCTCGCGAGCGCGCTCCGAGCGAAGTGCACCGCCATGCTCGATGCGCTCGATCGCGAGTTCGGCGACTCGATCACGGTCCGCGAGCCCGAGGGTGGGATCTTCGTGTGGGTCACGTTCAACGACGACGTCGACACGACCGCCCTGGTCCCGGCGGCCGCCGACGCCGGTATCGAGTTCAATCCCGGCGCTGGCTGGTCGGCCGACCCCGAGGACGGGCGCCGGCGGCTCCGGCTCTGCTTCGGGCACGTCGACACCGAGACGATCGATGCCGGTGTCGCCGCCCTCGCCGACGTCGTCCGCCGGTACCGAGAGAACGCCGAGAAGGAGGCTGCCTCATGACCGCGCCCGATCCCCGACCACACACCGGCAAGTGGTTCGAGGAGCTCACACCCGGCCTGGTGATCCACCACGCCATCCGCCGCACCGTCACCGAGTCCGACAACGTCCTGTTCACCACGATGACGATGAACCCGGCCTGGCTCCACCTCGACTTCGCCTACGGCGAGCACGAGACGGAGTTCGGCAAGCCGATCGTGAACTCGCTGCTGACGCTGGGAATCGTGGTCGGGATAAGCGTGCACGAGACGACCCTCGGCACGACGGTCGCCAACCTCGGCTTCACCGAGACGGTCTTCCCGGCTCCGGTCTTCCACGGCGACACGATCCGGGTGGAGAGCGAAGTGCTCGAAGCCCGACCGTCGAGCTCCCGGCCGACGCAGGGCATCATCACCTTCGAGCACCGGGGCTTCAACCAGGACGACACCCTGGTCTGCCGGAGTGTCCGCAACGCGCTGATGCATCGCGCGCCGACGCCCTCCGACTGAGCCCGCAGTCGCGACGGCGATGGACGGTCAGCGGCGGGCCTTCAGTCCGGCCGCCTCGATACCAGCCAGCGCCGCCGCCTCGTCGTTGTCGGAGCTGTCGCCGGAGACGCCGACCGCACCGATGGCGGTGCCGTTGTCGGTGACGATGATGACGCCGCCCGGGACGGGCACGAGGTCCCCGATCGACCCGATCAGCCCGGCGACGAAATGCGGTCGTTCCACCGCCATCGTCCCGAGCGTCCGCGAGCTCACACCGATCGAGATCGCACCGTGGGCCTTGCCGAACGCCACCTCGAAGCGGCGATTGGCCACCCCGTCCTCCCGCTCGAAGGCCTTCAGGTGCCCGCCCGAGTCGAGCACGGCGACACAGAGCGGGTTCATGTGCAGCTCCTGCCCGTAGGCGAGCGTGGCCGATACCACAGCGCGGGCCTGTTCGAGGGTGATGTCCACGTGGTGTCCCTTCGTCGATTGCCAGCTCGGCGTCCGGCTGACCCGCTCGTAGATTCCAGCACGCCGACCGTCGGGGAGCGAATGGGTGCAACCGCTCATCCGGCGCCGTCCAGCCCCTCGGGGTCGCGGCGCGACGGGTGAGCGACCCCACGACACCATCGGAGAACCGGGCGCTCGCCTCGGTCGGCGCACAGTTCTGGGTGAACGGCGTTGCGATCGCCTCGTTCATCCCCCGACTCCCGGAGATTCGTTCCCGGCTCGGGATCGGGGTCGACCGGCTCGGGGTGTTGCTGACCCTCGGCGTGGTCGGCGGCTTCGCCGCGAGCGCGGTCTGCGGGCGGCTGATCGACCGCTTCGGCACGAAGCGGGTGATGACCGCCGCCTCGCTCGGCATGGTCGCCGTCGTGCCGTTGCTCGGACGGGCCACGACTCCCGCTCCGTTCGTCGTCGCGCTCGCCGCGTTCCAGTTCTGCGACGTCCTCGTCGACGTGCCGATGAACCTGCAGGGCGCCTGGTTGTCGGCTCGGCGGCGCGTCCCCGTGATCCACCGCCTGCACGGCATGTGGAGCATCGGCACGCTGACCGGTGGCGTCATCGCCACGGTGGCGGCGTCCCGGGTGTCGCTCGACGTCCACCTCCTCGCAGTGAGCGCTGCGCTCCTCGTCGCCGTCGCGCTCATCGTGCCGGGCTTGCTTCCGGTCGACGGTGCCGGTCCGCCCTCCTCCACCCCGCTGTCCGGACCGGCCGAGGCCGCTGGGCGGCGTCGAGCCCCGGGGCGAGCCGGGGGCACCAGGCTCGTGGTCACATTCGGCGTACTGGGGGCCTTGGCCATCGTGACCGAGATCGTGCCCGGCGACTGGGCCACGATACGCCTCGTCGACGATCTCGGCCTCGGCCCGGGTCGGGCCGGCCTCGGATTCGTCGCCTTCACCGCAGGGATGGTCATCGGACGCTTCGGCGGCGACGGGGTGAGCGCCCGCCTCGGTCGCCGTCGGCTGTCCCGGTGGGCCGCCGCGACATCCGCCGTCGGGCTGTCCGTCGCCACCCTCAGCCCGCTGTCGGCCACTGCGACAGGCGGCTTCCTGCTCGCCGGTGTCGGCGCGGCCGTGGTCTTCCCCGGCCTGTACGAGCTCGCCTCGGCCGCGCCGGGGCGGCCCGGTCACGTGCTCGGGGCGATGACCGCCGGCATCCGGGTCGGCGTGCTCGCCACACCGACCGCGGTCGGTGCCCTCGCAGCCGGCCCGCTGACCGTTGGTCAGGCGATGCTGGCGGTCGCGCTACCGGCGGCGGTCGGACTGCTTGTGATCAGGTCGATCGTGGAACGTCCCTGAATGGCATGTCCCGGTCGACCTGCACGTCCTTGGGCAGACCGAGACCTCGTTCGCCGATGATGTTGCGCTGGATCTCGTCGGTGCCGCCCGCGATCGACGTCGCCGGTTGGCTGAGCACCATGTCGGTGACCGCACCCCCGGCCGGGGCTTCGGGCCCGGCGAGCATGCCCTCGGGTCCCAGCACCTCGGGCGCCAGGTCGCGGGCCGCCCGGCTGATGATCGAGCCGGTCAGCTTCGCCAGGTTGGCCGACGCCCCCGGTGCCTGGCCAGCCTTGGCCTCGGCCCTGGCCCGCTGGTTCGACCAGTTGGCGGTGGAACCGAGCGACTTCAGCTTCGTCAGGCGCTGACGGACAAGGGCGTCGTCGAGCTTGCCGCGGTCGGCGGCCAGGCCCGCGATCTCGGTCGACGATCGGAACGCCCGGTTCCCGACCGCGGAGGGAGCCGGGTTGGCGAGCAGGTCACCGGCCCGACGGTCGAGACCTCCGGCCTTCTCGCCGGGAGGCGCCATCGTCATCCCCGGCACCCTGGACGAGAGACCGGCCCGCTCGAACGCGAGCGTCGCCACCGCCGAGGCCCACCCATCTCCCTCGCCCCCGATGAGGTTCTCGTGGGGAACCCTGGCGTCGTTGAAGAAGACCTCGTTGAAGTGGGCGGCGCCGTTCATCTGCTTCAGCGGTCGGATCTCGATCCCTGGCTGGTCCACGTCGATGATGAAGTAGCCGAGGCCGCGATGCTTCGGCACGTCCCAGTTGGTTCGGGCCACCAGCATCCCCCGGGCTGCGTTCCGGGCGTCGGAGGTCCACACCTTCTGCCCGTTGACGATCCACTCGTCACCGTCGCGCACGGCGGTGGTCCGCAGACCGGCGAGATCCGAGCCGGCCTCGGGCTCGCTGAAGAACTGGCACCAGGCTTCGGTGCCGGTCGCGAGCGGACCGAGGAAGCGCTCGCGCTGATCGTCGTCGCCGTTCTGGATCACGACCGGGCCGCCCATCACCTGGCCGAGGCTGAACGGCGGACCGAGCGCACCGGCGTCGACCAGCTCGGCCGCCACCGCCCGGCCCGCGGTGGCGCTGAGCCCCCGGCCGCCGTACCCGTCGGGCCAGGTGGGGAACAGCCAGCCAGCGGCCGCTGCTCGGGCCCACCAGTCCCGGACGGTCAGGTCGGGGTCCCAGTTGTCGGCGAACCAGCCGCGGGCCTCGCTCCGGATCTCATCGATCGACGCCATGGAAGAAACGTAGTGGTCGGCGCCCGCTGGCGCCCCACCGCCCGCCTACTTGTCGGGGGAGCTGTGGGCCAGCGGTGCGCCACCGATCCCGCTCTCGTTGAACACCTTTGCCGCCCGGTCGTTGTCGAGGATCTTGTCGAGGATCGCCTTCCCTGCCCGGTCGAAGTACTCCCGGTTGGTCCGCACGAACTGGTTCGAGGCCCGCATCGGGGCCAAGGCGCCGTTCACCTCCGGCATCACGTGGCGGGCGACCAGATCCCAGGAGCGGCGCGTGGCCTCGGGGTTGGCCCAGTCGTTGACGAAGCCCATGACCACCCCGAACCCGCCGGTGACCTCCCACATCGTGCGGATCGTCTCGATCAGCTCGTCGGGGGTTCCGATGACGCCGGCCGCGCCCTCCGCCTCGGCGTAGTAGTCGATCGCGTCGGCCGTCGAGTCGAGCGCCGGCAGGCCCGGACGCTGCAGGGTGCCGACGTTGTACTCGTTGTGCCACTCGAGCAGGCCGTGCTCCACGTCGGCGAGGGCCTGCTGCTTCGTCTCGGCGAGGTGGAAGTTGAACATCACCCGCCACTCCGACCGGTCGACCACCTGGCCGTGCTCAGCCGCCGCCTCCTCGGCGAAGCTCCACTGCAACGGCAGCGACGCGAGGCCCTCGGTCGACATCGAGCCGATCGAGAGAACGCCCATCCCGTGCTTGCCGGCCAGCGTCATCCCCGACGGGCTGACCATCGACGCGGCCGCCATCGGGATCTCGGCCTGGTAGGGGAGGATCTGCAGGGCTGCGTCGTTGAGGGTGAACCACTCGCACTCGTAGGAGAATCGCTCCTCGCCAGCCAGGAGCCGCTTGATGACACCGATGGCCTCGTCCTGGCGGTCGCGGATGACGAGCGGGTCGACGCCGAGGGTGTGGGCGTCGGAGGGCAGCGCGCCTGGCCCGGTGCCGAACAGGGCGCGCCCGAAGCTCATGTGGTCGAGCTGGACGATCCGCTGGGCCACGTTGAACGGATGGTGGTAGGGGAGCGAAACCACCCCGGTACCGAGCTTGATCCGCTGGGTCCGCATCGCGGCAGCGGCGAGGAACATCTCCGGCGAGGCGATCATCTCCCAACCGGTCGAGTGGTGCTCGCCGCACCAGAACTCGTCGAAGCCGACCTTGTCGAGCAGGTCGACCAGTTCGAGGTCTCGCTGCATCTGCAGGGTCGGGCTCTCGCCAGGGAGGTGGTGGGGGGCCAGGAACGCGCCGAATCGAAGTCTCACGTCGACGAGCGTAGATGGTCCCTCGTCCACCGGCCCAGCCGGGCCCGCCTCAGTCCAGAACCGGTTCCCGCCGCACCGCGAGCCCGTCGACGATCTCCGCGTCGGGGAGCGACACCAGGACCTGGGGATCGACGAGGAGCTTCCGGTCCCGACCGCCACCGCCGACGATCACCCGGTCGCACGCCATGACCCGCGCATCGATCCAGAGGGCGAGCGGCGTGCTGGTCCCGAACGGGGTCACGCCCCCGATCTCCATGCCGGTGAGGAGCACCGTCTCCTCCGCCGAAGCGAACGACGCCTTCCGCACGCCGATCTTCTTGCGGATCGTCCGGTTGATGTCGAGCTTCGAGTCGGCCAGGGCGAGACACATCACGTGGACCGGCGGGTTCGACTTGCCGACCACCACGATGGCGTTCGCCGACACATCGAGTCCATAGCCGTAGGTCTCGCAGAACTGCTCGGTGTCGGCGAGGTCGGGATCGCAGTCGACGACCTGATAGTCGACCCCGAGATTGTGGAGCTGTTCGAGCACCGGATCTGCCATCACGAAAAGCTACCGTCGGCTCGGCCGTAGTTGTCGACGGCGTCACGCCGGTAAGTAGGGTCGTGCCGTGGACGACCTCGCTGCAGTGGTGGATCGGGCGGAGCAGGCCGACCCGATCGAGCGGATGGGCCTCGTCGACGAGGTGCGGGCGAAGGCCGACCCGGACGCGGTCGGCGGTGAGCTCGCTCGGCGGGCCGCCGAGCTGCTCGCCGACTCGGGCGACCCCGGCGACCTGCCACAGGCCGCCGAACTGGCCGAGCGAGCCCATCGCGACGGAATCGCCGAGGCCGGCCCGCTGCTCGCCGGCTGCCTCGACAAGATCGCGCTCTACCGGAGCCAGCCCCAGCCGTTCGGCACGGTCATGGTGGAGCACCAGGGCGAGGTGGTCCAACCACCGGTCGATCCGTCGACGACCGACGACCAGCGCCGGTCGCTGGGGGTGCCGCCCCTGGCCGAGCTCCGCGAGCAGGTCCAGCAGGCGGCCCGGGTGGTGGCCCGGGAGCGGGCCGGGCAGGCGGGGAACCTTCCGCCCGGTCAGCGGTACTGCCGGGTGTGGACCGATCCCGACCCGGCGGCGCTGCGGGCCCGGTGGGAGCGGGAGCAGTCGCAGGCGTGGGCCGACGGTGACGTGCTCACGTTCGTCAGCGACTCGCCGGTCCCGGTCGCGGTGACACCGGTCTTCCCGATGCCGACGTGGGACGCCGGCGATGGTCTGCAGGTGCTCACCGTCCGCGTCGAGCGCCTCGACGAGGCCGTCATCACCTACACCTTCACCCCGCTCGACGGCAGCGCCGGGATGCGGTTCAGCCGTGGCTCCCACGACGGTCGGTTCCGAGGGCCGTCGGCGCCGGCCGAGCTCCCGTCGAACGATCCCGTGGTCGGGTCGACCTTCGACCACGCCGTCGAGTCGGCCACGTTCGGGGAGCCCAGGACGGTGAGCGTGTACCGCCCACCAGACCATCAGCCGGGCGAGGACATCCCCGTGGTCTACGCCACCGACGGCAACATGTTCGCCCCCTACGCCCGTCGGCTCGACGCGGCCATCGTCGCCGGCGACTGCCCGCGGGTGGTGGTGGTCGCCGCCCATGCGGCCCCCGCCGACCAGTTCCGCGGGAACCAGCGGGCGCTCGAGTACCTGCTCGGCTTCGACGACCGGCGTTTCGACGCCCACCAGCGCTTCTTCGTCGACGAGCTCCCGGCGTGGGCCGAGGCCGAGCTGGGGGTGTCCGCCGACCCGACCCGACGGGGCGTGTTCGGCTGCAGCGACGGCGCCGGCCATGCGCTCTCCACGGGTCGACTCCACCCTGCTGCGTTCAGTCAGGTGTTCGCCTTCTCCACCGGCATGCCGCCGGAGATGACGATGGACTGGGACCGGACCCGGCACCCCTTCGTACATCTCTGCGCCGGTACGCTCGAAGCCGGTTTCCACCAGGCCACCGAGGCCTGGGCGGGCTATCTCCACCACCTGCAGGCCGGTCACCACTTCACCGAGCGGGTGGCGGGCCACGATCTGATCCAGTGGTGCGAGGAGCTGCCGGCCGCCCTCACCAGGGCATGGGGCTGAACGCCGCCCTCCGATCCAGCCACGCCGACACCGCCACCTCCGTTTCGGCGGACCCCACACCCACCCACCCCCGTTCCGGCGGACCCCACATCCACCCACCCCCGTTCTGGCGGACCCCACACCCACCGCCGGGACCAGGGTCCGCCAGAACGACACGACGCGGGCGCCACGTCCGCCAGAACGACACGACTCCGGCGCCACGTCCGCCAGAACGACACGACGCGGGCGCCACGTCCGCCAGAACGACACGGTGAGGGAGGCAGCTCCGCTGGATCGAGCGGGGTTCGGGGCTCGAACTACGATCGGGTCCATGGCCTCGCTGAACGTCCAACCCCTGTCCGACGCCCCCTTCGGCGCTGAGGTCTGCGGCCTGCAGCCGCTGGCCATGACCGACGACGACACCGCCGAGATCTGGGACGCCTATCGCCGGCGACACGGGCTCCTCTGCTTCTCGTTCGACCGGCTCCTGGAGGCCGACGAGCTCCACGCCCTCACCGCGGTGTTCGGGGAGAACGAGCTGGCCCCCGGGCGGGTCGTCGGCGTCGGCCGCGGCCGGGCCCCAGACGAGGAGGAGCGGTCGATCGAGAGTCAGATCGCCGAGCTCGAGGCGGAGGGGATCGACCCGTACCTCACGTTCCTCGGCAACCTCGACCCCGAGACCCTCGAGCCGAGGCACGTCCCCGACGACTTCTACGGCGAGTGGGAGTGGCACACCGACATGTCGTACATCGACGTGCCCCCCACGTTCAGCCTCCTGCATGCCCGGGCGGTTCCCGAGATCGGCGGCGACACGGCGTTCAGCAGCCAGGTGATGGCCGCGGCCGCTCTGCCGGCCGAGCTCCGGGAGCGGATCCTGCCGCTCCGCCTCAAGCACGACTCGACCTACGCCAGCAGCGGCATCCTCCGTCCGGGCATGGAGCCGCCGACGTCGCCGATCGACGCGATCGGGTCGGTGCACCCCATCCTGCGGCGGGTCGGCACCACGGGCGAGGAGGCGCTCTTCCTCGGCCGGCGGACGAATGCCTACGTCGTGGACCTCCCGCTCGAAGAGAGCGAGGCGCTGATCGACGAGCTCTGGGCCCACGCGACCAGGCCCGAGTTCTGCTACCGGCACCGGTGGCAGGTCGGCCAGGTGATGGTGTGGGACAACCGGATGCTGCTCCACAAGCGGCACCCGGTCGACGATGACGATGTCCGATTCATGTGGCGGACCCAGACCAGAGGCGAGCCCGTGGTGCCTGCGTCGAACGCGTGACGAACGACACGCAATGAGGGCCAAAGGCTGGCGTCGCTCCATGACCGGTTGCTATGTTGCGGGTCCTAGCGGTCGGGGGACCACGTGGACGCAGGCAAGTCTGTTTTGGAGATCAAGGGCCTCAGAACCCGGTTCGAGACCCGTCTCGGAACGGTCGAGGCGATCTCCGGCGTCGAGTTCCGCATCAACGCTGGTGAGACGGTCGCCCTCGTCGGCGAATCGGGGTCTGGCAAGAGCGTCACCGCCCTCTCCATCCTCCAGTTGCTCGAGGACACCGGCGACATCGTCGCCGGTGAGATCCTCTTCGACGGCACAGACCTGACGACGCTCTCCGAACGGGAGATGCGGAAGGTTCGGGGCCGGGACATCTCGATGATCTTCCAGGATCCGGCCACCTGCCTCGATCCGGTCTACACCGTCGAGAACCAGCTCGTCGAGGCGCTCACGCTGCACGGCACGCTCGACCGCACCGCGGCCAAGACCAGGGCGCTCGAGCTGCTCCGGATGGTCAAGATGCCCGATCCGGAGTCCCGGATGGGGAGCTACCAGCACCAGTTGTCCGGCGGCCAGCGGCAGCGGGTCATGATCGCGATGGCGCTCGCGCTGAGCCCGAAGCTCGTCATCGCCGACGAGCCCACCACCGCGCTCGACGTGACCGTGCAGGCCCAGATCCTCGACCTGCTTCGCGTGCTCCAGGAGGAGACGGGCACGGCGATCCTGTTCGTCACCCACGATCTCGGCGTGGTCGCCGAGATCGCCGACCGGGTGGTCGTGATGTACGCCGGCAACGTCGTCGAGCAGGGAACGGTACGGGAGGTGCTGAAGGACCCGCAGCACCCGTACACCAGTGCGCTCCTGTCGTCGATGCCGGGAAGTGTCGCCGGGACCGGCGCGCGGCTCACCCCGATCAAGGGCGTCGTGCCGTCACTGTTCGAGATGCCGGCCGGTTGCCGCTTCGCGCCCCGCTGCGCCAAGGTCCACGAGCGCTGCACCGAGGAGCAGCCAGCGTTGTTCGAGTTGGCCGAGCGCCGGACCAGCCGCTGCTGGCTCGCCGAGCCGGAGCCCGCCTACGGAGCGCTGACCCGATGACCACCACCGACGACGATCGCTTCCCCGAGCGGGTCGACAGCGAGCAGCCCGACACCGACCGGGTCGACACCGTGTCCGCGGTCGAGACCCTCGACGACGCCGTCATCCGGGTCGACGACCTCGTCATGCACTTCCCGATCAAGAAGGGCCTCCTGCAACGAACCGTCGGGCACGTGAGGGCGGTCGACGGGATCAGCTTCGACATCGCCCGCGGCACCACCCTGTCCCTCGTCGGCGAGTCGGGCTGCGGGAAGACCACCACGGGCCGATGCGTGCTCCACCTCCTCGAGCCGACGAGCGGGCGGGTGCAGTTCGAGGGACGCAACCTCGCCGACCTCGAGAAGTCCGAGCTGCGCAACCTCCGCCGCCGGATCCAGGTGATCTTCCAGGATCCGTTCAGCTCCCTCGATCCTCGAATGTCGACCGCCGACATCGTGGGTGAAGGGCTGGAGATCCACGGCATGGCGTCCGGCGACGCGAAGCTCGATCGGGTCGCCGAGCTGCTCGAGCTCGTGGGTCTCTCCCGCGACGATCTCCGCAAGTTCCCCCACCAGTTCTCGGGTGGCCAACGCCAACGGATCGGGATCGCCAGAGCGCTGGCCACCGACCCCGAGCTGATCGTGTGCGACGAGGCGGTCTCGGCGCTCGACGTCTCGATTCAGGCCCAGATCCTCAACCTGCTCCGGGACCTCCAGTCCGAGCTCGGCCTCACCTACCTGTTCATCACCCACGATCTGAACGTCGTCCGCTACATCTCCGATCGGGTGGCCGTCATGTACCTCGGCGAGATCGTCGAGCTGGCCGAGACCGAGGAGCTGTTCAACAACCCGATCCACCCCTATACCAAGGCGCTGCTGTCGGCGGTCCCCAACCTCGATCCCGATCAGGCCCAGTCCGGTGATCGCATCCAGCTCGAGGGCGACGTGCCCTCGCCGTCCAACCCGCCCCCAGGGTGCCGTTTCCACACCCGCTGCCCGCACGCGATCGACGTGTGCGCCACCCAGGTCCCGGTCCTCGAGGAGTTCGCGCCCGGCCACATCGCCCGGGCCTGCCCGTGCTTTACGCCGGCCCTGCTCGGCACCGCCTCCGAGTCGATGAATGGAAACGAGCCGTGATCGAGTACATCATCCGCCGGGTCCTCTCGGGAATCCTCGTGTTGTTCCTGCTCAGCACGTTCCTCTTCTTCGTGATGCGGATGGTCCCCGGCAACGTGGTCCGCCTGCAGTTGGCCGACGCCGGCTCGGTCACGCCCGAGCGGATGGCCGAGATCGAGGCCCAGCTCGGGCTCGACAAACCGGCCTACGAGCAGTACCTGACCTGGCTCGGCGGGGTCGTGCAGGGCGACCTCGGCGAGTCGCTGTGGGAGCGACGGTCGGTGACCGAGATGATCTCGGAACGCTTCCCGGTCACCGCCGAGCTCGCGATCATCTCGATCCTGTTCGCGGTCGCGCTCGGCGTGGTGATCGGCGTCGGATCGGCGATCCGTCGCGGCTCCATCACCGACAACGCCCTCCGCACCACCTCGCTGATCGGCCTGTCGGTGCCCAACTTCGTGGTCGCGCTGCTGTTGATCGTGGCGGCATCGCTCTGGTTCAACTGGGTGCCGCCGCTCGGCTATCGAAGACCGACCGAGGACCTCTTCGCCAACCTGCAGCAGATGGCCATGCCCGCGTTCGCACTCGGTATCGGGGTTGCGGCCGCCATCGCGAGAATGACGCGCTCGTCGATGCTCGAGGTACTGGGAGCCGACTACATCCGGACCGTCCGGGCCAAGGGCGCCGGCGAGCGGATGATCAACTTCAAGCACGCCCTCCGGAACTCGATGGTGCCGATCATCACGTTGATCGGCCTGCAGTTCGGGGCGCTCCTCGGCGGCACCGTCATCCTCGAGACGATCTTCAACCTGCCGGGGATCGGCTCGATGGTGTTCCGGGCCGTGCAGCAGCGCGACTATCCGCTCATCCAGGCGGCCGGGGTGCTGTATGGCGGCATCTTCGTGTTCGTGAACATCGCCGTCGACGTGACGTACGGCTGGATCGACCCCCGGATCCGGCGAAGCTGAGGGGACTGGACGCCATGACCACCATCGAGGAGACCCCCGAGGAAGCGCCTGAGCTCGACACCGCCGGCACGCTCAGCCCACTGCGGCCGGAGGAGATCAAGAGGACGAGGTGGGGACGCTTCGTCGTCAGCTTCAAACACTTCCTCAAGACCCAGCCGCTCGGCGTGATCTCCGCCGCGATCATCCTCATCCTCATCCTCGCAGCGATCTTCGCCCCGCTGCTCGCCACCCACGATCCGTCGGAGATCGGGCGTCGGAGCCAACTCGATCCACCGTCGGTCGAGCACTGGTTCGGCACCGACGAGCTCGGTCGCGACATCTACAGCCGGGTGCTCTTCGGCTCGCGCATCTCGCTGATCGTCGCCACGTTCACCGTTCTCGTGGCGACCGTGCTCGGCACGCTGCTCGGCGCAGTGTCGGGCTATTTCGAGGGCAAGGTCGACATGGTCCTGCAGCGGATCGTCGATGCGGTGATGTCGATTCCGGTTCTGATCCTCGCACTGTTCATCGTGGCGCTGTTGGGTTCGAGCATACGCAACGTCGTGATCGCGCTCGCCGTCATCTTCACCCCCCGCTTCGCCAGGATCGCCCGCGGGGAGATGCTCCGGGTGAAGAACGCCGAGTACGTGGCCGCATCGGAGGCGCTGGGGGCGAAACCGTGGCGGGTCATCCGCAAGCACGGCATCCCCAACATCGTGGCCCCGATCATCATCCTCGCGAGCCTCACCTATGGCCAGGCGATCGTGGCCGAGGCGGCGTTGAGCTTCCTGGGCGTCGGCGCCCCGATCACCGAGCCGTCCTGGGGACAGATCCTGTCGCGGGCCCGAGAGTACCTACGGGTGGCCTGGTGGTTCGTGGTCTTCCCCGGTGTCGCCATCAGCCTCGCGGTCCTCGCCTTCAACCTGCTCGGCGACGCGCTGCGGGACCACCTCGATCCGAAGCTCGTCCGGTAGGTCCCTCCTGTACGCAACGATCTCCGGCCCGTCGGCGGGCCGGAAACCGGCGGCCCCACCCGCCACAACATCACCAAAGGGGAGAACATGATGAACAGATCGACTCCGTGGGCCAAGATTCTGGCCCTTCTCGCGGCACTGGCGGTGTTCGCGGCGGCGTGTGGCGGTGACGACAGCGCCGAGGACGACACCGAAGCAACGGTGGCGGCCGACAACGAGGGCGAAGAGGATGATTCCTTCGACGAGGAGGCTGCTGCCCAGCAGGAGGGCGAATCGGGCGAGGGTGACGCCGTCGCCGGCGACGGCGATCCGGTCCGAGGTGGCCACCTCGTGATCTCCGGGCCGTCCGACATCGGCAGCCTCGATCCGATCGCGTCCTCCTCGTTCAACACGCAGTACCGGATCGCCCACGTCTACCAGCGGATGCTCGGCTTCGAGTACGGGCCCGACGTCGGGTACACCGAGAACGTCCTCGTGCCGCAGTTGGCGGAGTCCTGGGAGGTCTCCGACGACGGTCTGACCTACACGTTCAAGCTCCGCGAGGGCGTGTTGTGGCACGACGTGCCGCCCGTCAATGGCCGTGAGTTCGTGGCCGCCGACGTGAAGGCCACGTTCGAGGCCATCCTGGCCGAGGGGCACCAGGCCAACCTGTTGGAGCGGGTCGAGTCGATCGAAACGCCCGACGACTACACGGTGGTGCTGAACCTGTCGGGGCCGTTCGCCCCGCTGCTCAACAACATGGCGAGCCACTTCATGTGGATCCTGCCCGAAGAGGCGTTCACCGACCCCGACTATGACCGCACCACGACGGTCATCGGCACCGGGGCGTTCATCCTCGACGAACGCGAGATCGACGTGAGCACCAGCTACGTGGCCAACCCCAACTACTGGGAGACCGGGTTCGACGGCGAGCCGCTGCCGTATCTCGACAGCTACGAGCAGGTCGTCATCAACGACACCACCCAGGCCATCGCCAACTTCACCGCCGGCGAGACCCACATCCTCACCAACGGCATCCCACTGGAGCTCTACGAGCAGCTCAAGGGCGACTTCCCCGAGGCGTTCTACGGTGAGTGGATCGACGCCGGTATGGGGCAGGTCGGCGTCAACATGGAACGGGAACCGTTCACCGACATCCGGGTCCGGCAGGCGATCAGCCTCGCCATCGACCGTGAGGGCATGGGCGAGAGCATCCGCGGCGGCGGCACGATCCCCTCGATCGTGGCCCCGGCCCAGGCCAAGTGGACCCTGCCCGAGGCCGAGCGGTCCGAGCTGTTGCAGTACGACCCGGACCGGGCCAGAGAACTGCTGGCCGAGGCCGGTTTCCCGGACGGGTTGGATGCGACGCTGATCGCCACCGATCAGTACGGGGCCCTGTACACGGCCCAGACCGAGTGGCTCGTCGAGGACCTCGAGGCGGTTGGCTTCAACGTCACGCTCGACCTCCTCGACTACTCCACCTACTTCGGCAGCCGCTGGCCCGATGTGGAGTACGACATCCAGTTCGGCCCGCAGACACCGTTCCTCGAGCCGGACGAGTGGCTCCGGGGCCAGATGGGCACCGGCCAGGGTCGCAACTGGTACAACATCAGCGACCCGGAGCTCGACGGACTGCTCGACGAGCAACTCGGCATCCTCGACGAGGAGGAGCGGATCAAGGCGGTGCAGGAGATCCAGCGCTACGCCCTGACCGAGCTACTGGCGATCATTCCGGTGTGGACCTACGACACACGCTGGTCCTACGCACCCAACGTGCGCGATTTCTACCGTCACGCGTCGTATGGATTCAACGGGCTGGAAGCTTCCTGGCTGGAGCCCACCAGCTAGGGCCGACGCGGGGCTCGCCCCGCTCCGACGACAGCCGCTGATGGGGTGGGCCGGGTTCCGGTCCACCCCATCAGCGCGTCAGGGCTCGGGGGACCAGACGACGGTGTCGGGGTGGAACTGGCTCCAGGCGAACCAGTAGGCCTGATGAGCGAGGAGCTGCCCGCCGTCGCCGTCGACCGCTCGCAGGCCCGAACCGGCGAGCTCGAGCGTGACCCCGTCGAGCTCGACCGACGACCCGAGGGCCAGCGCGTCGCGGGCCTCGGCAGCGGGAAACGCCAGGTGACGTCCGTCGCCGGTGGTCACGCCGATGACCTCGGTCTGGGGGAACAGGCGACCATCGATGTCGCCGACGGGAAAGATCGGTCCGCCGTCGTCGCGCCCGCCCAGCGGATCGAGCGGGTAGTCGGCCCCGGTCCCGTTCCGGCCGGCCATCACCGTGGTGTCGGGGTGCTCGGCCCGCCAGGCGCCCCACTGGCTGGTCACGGTGGGGATCTGCTCCAGCACGATTCCCTCCTCCCGCCACGGGCCGGTCCACGCCTCGCCGGTGAAGGTCTCGATCAGGGACCGCGAGGTGAGGTCGAACATGAGCTTGTTCGACCGGTACAGCAGCCCACTGGTTCGCAGCACCGCTGGTCGGGCGTCGGCCGGGAGGGCGTCGAGACGGTACGCCTGGCCCGACCCGCAGAGGGTGCAGTAGGCGAGGCTGATTCGCTCCCCACCGAGCAGGTCGTTGACGAGCTCGTGCTGCTCCATGATGTGGAGCGGATACGCCCTCGCCTCGTCGCCGACCACCAGCCCGATGACCGGGTCGCCGTCGTGGAGCCAATCGATCGCGTCGGCCGGTTCGGCCGGCGGTTCGTCGAGCGCAGCGATGCACTGGCAGGTGTCGTCGGAGCCGAACGGGCGGCGATCGGCCAGGACTCCGCCGAAGGTCACGAGGCGCCAATCGACGTCGGCCTCGGCGTCGTCGAAGAAGGGCGCCCAGGTGGCGTCGACGGCCACGTAGATCTCCCGCTTCCAGTCGGCGTAGCCGGGCGGGGCGGGGCGGTCGGTCTCGATCAGGTGGTTGTTGAGCTGCAGCCATGCCGTCGGACCGTCGAGCTCGATCCCGCCGAGCGCGGTCCCGGCTTCGACGAGCGACTCGAACTCCTCGCCCCGGCCCACGAAGCGGAGTCCGTCGGCGACGAGCCAGGCGAACCGGTCGTCGTCGAGCCGGCCGAGGGCCCGCACCACCTCAGGGTCGACGTGGTTGATCGGGTCGTAGATCCTCGCCGCCACCCGCTCGACATAGGCGTCGACCACCGCCGTGGTCGACGCCGGCAGCTCCTCGTCGTCGACATCGGGTGCCGCGACGTCGACCTGGACGGGTGTGGAGGCGGCCCGCGCTGCGTCGGCCTGTGCTGCGTCGTTCGAGTCGGCTGGGCCCGACCCACCGGCGCTGCAACCGGCGAGCACGATGGCTACCGCTACCGTTCCCACCGACGATCGTGCCATGCAAGCAGCAAACCGCCGACGACGCTGGGCGCTTCCCGTCGATGACGGCCGCTGGGCTCAAAGCCCATTCTGGCGGAGGTCGCACCCGCCTCGCTGTGTTCCGGCGGACACCAGACCCGAACTCGGTGCCCTCATCCGCCAGAACCACGTGGGTGGGGCTTCTCGTCCGCCAGAATCACCGATCGAGCCGTATCGTGCGAGCGATGAGCTGCTGTTCACCCGATCGGGATTCCGTCACCCCGCTCGATTCGACCGGGAGCGAGCCGGCAGTGCCGACCCCGAGCGGGACCGGTGACGATGCCGCCGATGGGCGCGGCGCCTCCGCCGGGACGCACGAGACCGACGTCACCGAGCGGGCCCTGATCCCGGCAGGCCGGTTCACGATGGGAACAGCTGGGGCGGTCGCCTACCCAGCGGACGGGGAGACGACCCGTCACGAGGTCGAGCTCGGTGCGTTCGAGCTCGACCGGTGTGCGGTCACCAACGACCGGTTCCGACGGTTCGTTGACGCGACCCGCTATGTGACCGAGGCCGAGCGCTACGGTTGGTCGTTCGTGTTCGGCGGGCTCCTCCCCGACGACTTCGAGGAGACCCGGGGTGTCGCCGCCGCACCGTGGTGGCGGCAGGTGTTCGAGGCCGACTGGCGCCACCCCGAGGGCCCCCACAGCGGCCTCGAGGGCCGGGGCGACCACCCGGTGATCCACGTGTCACACCACGATGCCCTGGCGTTCTGCGAGTGGGCCGAGGCCCGCCTCCCCACCGAGGCCGAATGGGAGCGGGCGGCGCGCGACGGGCTCGACGGTGCAGCGTTTCCGTGGGGCGACGAGCTGGAACCGGACGGCCGGCACCGGATGAACGTGTGGCAGGGCTCGTTTCCCGACCACAACACCGGTGCCGACGGGTTCGTCGGCACCGCCCCGGTCGACAGCTACGACCGCTCGGCCAACTTCGGGTTGTGGAACATGTGCGGCAACGTGTGGGAGTGGTGCAACGACTGGTTCGACCCCGGCCACTACGGGCGTAGCCCGACGCGCAACCCCCGAGGCCCGGCGATGGGGGAGCATCGGGTGATGCGGGGCGGGTCGTACCTGTGTCATCACTCGTACTGTCATCGGTACCGGGTGGGGGCCCGCAGCGGCAACGATCCGAGCTCCTCGGCTGGCAACCTCGGCTTCCGGACCGCGAGAGCCGTCGATCTATGATCGATCGATGGCACCCGACCCCGACCAACCGGCCGCACCCGAGCTCTACGGGCCCGGCCCGCGGGCCCTCCAGGACACCTTCGACAGCCGCCGACTCGCCGACCGGCTGACCGAGGTCACGGTCAGCGAGACGATCGACGAGCGCACGACGGGCTTCTTCGAGGCTGCGAGCTACTTCTACCTGGCGACGGTCGACGCCGACGGGTTCCCCGACGTGTCCTACAAGGGCGGTCGACCGGGCTTCGTCCGGGTGATGGACGAGCGCACGCTGCGATTCCCGAGCTACGACGGCAACGGCATGTTCCGCAGCCTTGGCAACATCGTCGACACCGGTCGGATCGCGATGCTGTTCATCCGTCAGAACGACCGTCCGGCCAGGATCCGTGTGCACGGTACGGCCACGGTGCACACCGACGCCGAGTCCGCGGCGATGTTCGTCGGCGCCGATGCGGTGGTGGAGGTGGCGGTCGGTCGGACGTTCGTGAACTGTCCTCGCTACGTGCACGACCTGGCATCGGGCGAGCTGTCCCCCTACGCCCCGGCCCCCGACCACGAACCGCCACGGCCCGAGTGGAAGGACCGCGACACGTTCGCCCCGTACCTCCCCGAGCGGGATCGCCGATGAAGGTCTACACGACCATTCCCCAAGCGGACCTCGCCGCGATTCCGGAGGCGGTGGCGTCGATCGAGCGAGACGGCTACGACGGCGTGATCGCCCTCGAGAACCGCCACGACCCCTTCCTCCCGCTGGCGGTGGCCGCCATCAACTCGACCCGGCTCGCCCTCGCCACCGGGGTGGCGATCGCGTTCCCCCGCAGTCCGATGGTCATGGCCAACCTCGGCTGGGATCTGCAGCAGGCGTCGGGCGGCCGGTTCGAACTGGGTCTCGGCAGTCAGGTCCGGGGCCACAACGAGCGTCGGTTCAGCGTGCCGTGGTCGGCGCCGGCCCCTCGGCTGGAGGAGTACGTCGAGGCGATCCGGGCGATCTGGCGGTGCTGGGCGGCCGGCGAACGGCTCGATTTCGACGGCGAGCACTACCGGTTCAGCCTGATGACGCCGAACTTCACCCCGGAACCCCTCGATGGACCGCCGCCGCCGATCACGCTGGCCGCCGTCGGGCCGGGGATGCTCCGGGCCGCCGGCAGGGTCGCCGACGGGGTCCGGCTGCACCCGTTCTGCACCCGCGACTATCTCGAGACCACCGTCCTGCCAGAGCTCGACAAGGGACTGGAGCGGAGCGGTCGCACCCGGGAGCAGTTCACGGTGACCGGCGGCGGGTTCGTGTGCACCGGTGCCGACGATGGCGCCGTGGCCACCAGCGTCGACTGGGTCCGGGCCCGGATCGGTTTCTACGGCTCGACCAAGGCCTACTGGCCGGTGCTGGCCCAGCACGACCTCGTCGACCTCGGCGAGCAGCTCAAGCACCTGTCGGAGAACGACGGCTGGGACCGGATGGCCGGCCTCGTCGACGACGACGTCGTGAGGTTGTTCGCCGCAGTCGGCCGCCACGACGAGATCGCCGACGCGATCGAGGCCCGCTTCGGCGGCATCAGCGACGGCGTGGGGGCCTCGGCGTCTGCCGAGCTACCGGCCGACCTCCCGCCGGACGTGATCCAGGACATCCAGGCCCGCTAGCTCGTCGCAGGGCGATCCTCGGGGAGAAGTCGGTTGGCAACCTCACGACCCGGTGCTTGAATGTTGACTATGTCGATCAGAATTAACGAGATTGCACCGGACTTCACGGCGGACACCACGGAAGGGCGCATCCAGTTCCACGACTGGATCGGCGATGGGTGGGCACTGCTGTTCTCCCACCCGAAGGACTTCACCCCGGTCTGCACCACGGAGCTCGGGGCGGTCGCCCGCCTGAAATCGGAGTTCGAGGCTCGCAACTGCAAGGTCATCGGCATCAGCGTCGATGGTGTCAGCGACCACCAGCGCTGGTCGGACGACATCGAGGCCGCCACCGGCAACGCCGTCAACTACCCGCTGATCGGCGACCCGACGCTCGAGGTCGTCAAGCTGTACGACATGTTGCCGGCCGACTCCGGCGACAGCGCCGACGGTCGGACTGCGGCCGACAACGCGACCGCTCGAACCGTGTTCGTGATCGGCCCCGACAAGCGGGTCAAGGCCCAACTGACCTACCCGATGACGACCGGCAGGAACTTCGACGAGATCCTGCGACTCCTCGACTCGATCCAGCTCACCGCGGCCGAGCAGGTGGCCACGCCGGCGGACTGGACCCACGGCGACAAGGTGATCATCGTGCCGTCGGTCTCCGACGAGGAGGCAGCCGCGAAGTACCCCGACGGCTGGGAGACCCGGCTGCCCTATCTGCGATTCGTCGAGCAGCCAGCCATCGACTGACACCCCGTCACCAGCATGGAAGACTCTGGCGATGGCCACCATCGTCGACATCGGTACCGACGTCATGGACGACGAGCAACTGATCAACGTGCTCGTGCGCGTTCGTGACAGCGACGGGCTGGAAGGGGTCGGGGAGGCGTGGTGGGGCATCGCCGGCGAGCCTCGGGCCCGCTCGGCGGCCCCCATCGCCGCGGTGGTCGACGATCTGCTCGCACCGAGAGCCCTGGGCGCCGACGCCGACCGGATCGAGCGACTCTGGTTCGACCTCTGGGACTGGGGCTACCGCTACGCCGACCAGGGCATCTTCGCCATGGGGCTCTCGGGGCTCGATCTGGCGCTGTGGGACCTGCGGGGCAAGAAGCTGGGGGTGCCGGTGTCGGCACTGCTCGGTGGCCCGATCGCCGATGCGATCCCCGCGTACGCCAGCTTCCCCCCGCTGCGGGATCCCGACCGGCTGGTCGACGAGACGAAGCGGGCGCTGGCCGCCGGGTTCGAGGCGGTCAAGCTGCACGAGCTCGACCCGGAGCTGACCGCCCTGTTGCGGTCGACGTTCGGCTCGGACCTGCAGATCATGGTCGACGTGAACGGTCACTTCGACCCGGTCGAGGCGATTGCGCACGGTCGCCGCCTCAGCGAGCTCGGGGTGCTGTGGTTCGAGGAGCCGGTCCGCCCGATGCGGGACCGGGCTGCGATCGCCAGGGTCGGGCGGGCCGTCGACTGCGATCTCGCCGGCGGCGAGAACGAGCACACCCTCCTCGACTTCCAGGAGCTGCTGGCGACCGGCGCGCTCACCTACCTCCAGCCGGAGATCACCAAGATCGGCGGACTGACCGCGGCCCGCCGGGTGAGTGCCCTGGCGGAGGTGGCCAACGTGGCGTTGGCGCCCCACAACTTCCGGCTCGGTCCGGCGCTCTACGCATCGATCCACTGGGGGTTCACCTCACCGGCGACCCGGTGGCTGGAGCTCCCGTGGGTGCCGGCCGACGTCGCGTTCTCCCACCCGGCGACGCTCCCGCCACTCGTCGACGGGAAGGTCGAGCCTCCCAGCGGCCCGGGACTCGGTTGCTGACCAGGCGCCGCGACCATGACGCCGCGTGCCGGTGCCGGGGTCAACCGTCCTTCTGCTGCGAGCCGAAGATCGTCGGCGGACCCTTCCGGGACCAGTCCGGGGCACCGTGCATGACCCGGCCATCGATCTCCAGGTGCTGTGGCGACTCGCCCCCGATCACCACGCCGCTGGTGCGTCCGGCGACACCGTTGGCGCCGATCCCGGCCACGGGGTACGAGTCGACTGCCGAGTAGGTCTGGAGCAGCAGCGGGCGGGCCCTGCTCGACTCGTTCGGCCGCGAGCCGTGCACGATGCAGCAGTTGTGGACCGTCACCGAGCCGGCCGGCCCCTGGAGCCACGCCATCGCGTCGAGGTCCAGCTCGGCCGCTTCGTCGTCGCAGATCGCGCCGGCCCAGGACCCGTCGTCGGCGTACATGTCGTAGAGGCGACCCGTGTGACTCCCGGGGAGCACGCCCATCGGCCCCATCTCGTCGTCGACGTCATCGAGATACACACCGATGGTGAGGGGGGAGAAGTCGGTGTGGGGCCAGAACTGGATGTCCTGATGCCACTTGACCTCCTCACCACCGTCCGACCACTTGTAGTTCAGCTTCGAGTGGTGGAACCGCACCGGGCCGCCGAGCAGATCCATCGCCAACTGGGCCGGTGGTCCTTCGATCGTGAACCGGTAGAACGTGTCGTGGTGGTCGAGGGGTGAGATCAGCCGGCGGAGTCGAGGGGCGTCTGCGCTGTGGTCGGGTTCCACGTCGAGGACCCGATTCGACTCGGCGAGCTCCCTGCTCAGCTCCACGAACTCGTCCGACGCCGAGCGCAGCGCGGCGAGCCAACCGTCGTCGACGAACGACTCGAGCTGCAGGTAACCGCGCTCGTGGTAGAAGGCGCGCTGCTCCTCGGTGATGCTCACGGTGCGGCTGGGTGACTCCACGGTGCTGGCCATGGGTCCAACCTATTCGTACACGATCACGCCCCGCATGTTGATCCCGGCGTGCATGTCGGCGTAGCCCTCGTTGATCTGGTCGAGCGAGTAGGTCCTGGTGATCAGCTCGTCGAGCCGCAGGTCACCGCTCCGGTACAGATCCAGCAGCCAGGGGATGTCCCGACTCGGGCTCGAGGCTCCGAACAGCGCCCCTTGGAGTCGCTTCTGGAAGAGGGTGAGCTCCCTGGCGTTGACCGCCACGTCGGTCTCGGGATTTCCGATGCCGGTCACCACCACCGTGCCGGCCTTGCGTATCGCGGCGAACGCATCGCGGACGTGCTCCTGTTGCAGCACGCCGGTGGCCACGATCGCCGAGTCGGCCCCTTGACCGTTGGTTACCGAGCGGGCGAAGTCGGCGGCGTCGGCGATGTTGTCGAAGCTGTGGGTGGCACCGACCTGTTCCGCGGTCTCTCGTTTCATCTGAACCGGATCGACGGCGATCACCCGGCTGGCGCCGGCGTGGCGCGCGCCTTGCACCGCGTGGATGCCGATCCCGCCGATCCCCATCACGATGACGGTCTGACCGGGACGCACCTCGGCCGAGTTGACCGCCGAGCCCCACCCGGTGCCCACGCCGCAACCGGTGAGGCACACGGTCTCGAGCGGCAGGTCCTCCTCCACCTTCACCGCGGAGGCGACGTCGATCAGGGTGTACTCGCAGAACGTGGAGATACCGCACATCTGGCCCACGTCGCGACCGTCGAGCGACAACCGGAACGTGCCGTCTGGTCGGCAGCCGACCAGCAGCCACTGGCCGAGATCGCAGAGGTTCTGCTGCCCGGAGGCGCACCACCGGCAGCGGCCACAGCCCGGGATGAACGACATCACCACATGGTCGCCCTCGCTCCAACCCGGCGTGTTCGGGCCGATGCCGACCACGACGCCCGCCCCCTCGTGGCCACCGGCGAATGGGAATGTCTCCACCGTCGTGTCGCCCTTGGCATGGTGGTCGTCGGAGTGGCAGAGGCCGGATGCCGTGAGCTTCACCAGCAGCTCGCCTTGGCGGGGTTCGTCGAGGTCGAGCTCGACGATCTCCCACTCGCCCGGCGTGCTCATCAGGACTGCACCGCGTGTCTTCATCGGCCGATCTTGCCCCGACCATCGATCGCCCGCCAGTCGAACCGTCCTTCGTCCGGTGTCGACGGGGGACGGCGCGAGCAGGACGGCGATCAGAACGGAACGTCGAGGGCCCTGCAGAGGAAGGCCATGAACGGCTTCGCCACCGTGGCCCGCCGGTGGAACTCGTCGGTGAAGTCCTTCGCCATCACCGCTCGTTGGGTGAGCGAGCCGGCGGCCATGAAGCTCTTCCGCTTCAGGTCGTCGATCAGCGGGTGGTCGGCGTCGAACCCCTTCGGGGGTCGTTTCAGCGAGTCACCACCCAGTTCGTAGACGTCGGTGAACCGCTTGCCCCTGGTGGCTCGCTTCCACCCGGTGGGATCGGTGTCGATGGCACCGCGGATCTCGTAGGCCACCTTCGACTCCGGCATCCAGAGGCCGACACCCATGAAGCAGTTCCCGGGTTCGAGGTGGAGGTAGAAGCCGGGGGCGTGGGCGTCGGCGGCCGCCTCGTGCCGGAAGTGGAGGCCGGTGTTGGTCTTGTATGGCGTCTTGTCCTTCGAGAACCGGGTGTCGCGCTGTATCCGGAAGAGCGAGCCACCGACGGTCCTGGCGTCGGCGACGAAGTGGGGGGAGATCGTGGTCAGCCGGTCCGCGTAGTCGGTGATGAAGTCGAGCGCTGGTTGCCGCACGCTGTGCTCATAGCGTTCCTGGTTCGCTTTGAACCACGTTCGATCGTTGTGGTCTGCGAGGTCCCGGAGGAACGCGAACAGGTCGGGCGTGAAGTATCGGGTGGCCATGACCGCAACGTAGCCAACTGCGCTCCCGCCCGGTCGGCTACCCTTGCCGCGATGACGTGGCTTCGCCGTGTTCTCTCGTTCCTCCGATCGCTTGCCGACCCCAACGACGCGACCGCCCGCCAGATCGACAAGAACCGCTCAGAAGCGCTGGGCCGGGATCCATGGAGCGGCCAGGACATGTCCGCCGGCGGTGGCGGGCTGGTCTGAGACGAGTCGCTGGCCTCGTCGCCGATCGACTCGCTCGCCTAGCCGAGCGGATCGCGTGGACGATCGGCCGGCCGTTCAGCACCGAGGCCGAGGATGGAGGCGGTCTCGGGACGCGAGGTGACGAGCTCCTCCAGCGACGCGGCGAGGTGGCTGGAGTCGACCGTCGCCGTGCCGTCCTCGATCGCGTGGTGGGTCGCCCGGCGGACCAGTTCGCGGATGAACGACGCGGTCACACCCTCCATCCGTTCGACGAGGTCGTCCAGCTCGCCGCTGTCGAGCGGCGAGCCGAGCCCGGGCTCTGGAGCCGCCTCGGTCGTGCCGAGCGCACGACCGAGATAGAGGTGGAGGAGGCGACGGCGAGCGTCGACGTCGGGACGAGCTATCTCGACGGCATGGTCGATCCGGCCGGGCCGGTCGGCCAACGCCGGCTCGAGGATGTCGAACCGGTTCGTGGTCAGCACGAACAGCACGTCGTCGTCGGCGTTGAGCCCGTCCATCTCGTTGAGGAGCTGGAACATGAGCGGGTTGGTCGATGCCATCGCTCCCATCGCCCGTTCGGATGCGACCAGGTCGACGTCCTCGATGACGAGCATCGACGGCGCGAGGGTCCGGACGAGCGCCGATCCGTGGCCGAGGGCGCCGACACTCGGCCCCTGTAGGACGACGGTCGTCCGCTCCGGCATCGCCGCCAGGAGATAGCCCACCGTGTGGGTCTTGCCGGTTCCCGGCGGTCCGTGGAGCAGGAGGCCGCGCTTCAGGTGCTGACCGGCGGCGGCCAGCGACGAGGCGAGCTGTCCGATGCCGACCGTGTGACGCTCGATCGATGCGAGATCGCGGTCGGGCAGGATGACCTCGTCACGTCTCGTCGCAGGCCGGGGCATGAAGTTGATGCCGAACTCGCCGTACTCGGTGTGGGAGAACGAGAGCACCTTGCCCCGATACACGTTGTGCGCTCGGCGGCGGTCGTCGAGCAGCGACAGCATCGACTCGGCGGTCGCCCGGTCGGCGGCGAACACCTCCACCCGGGGCTTGCGCTCGCTGGGCACGACGTGCATCTCGCCGGGGTGAACGCACACGACGACCGGGTCGGCGTCGCGGTGGAGCAGCCAGATGCCGGTGACGACGCACGCCAGCTCGCGATCGACATCGACCGGGTGCTCCTCGTACACGGGCGGCACCGGTTCTGCTGGTCCGTGGAACCGACCGGCGAGCAGCGCGGGAAACGCGAAGCCGGGGTAGTGGGCGATCTCGGGGCTGAGCCCGATGAGCGCGCGGTCGCCCTCTCCGGACTCGAGCAGTTCGTCGAGCGCGAGCTGGAGGTTGGGGCGCTCCACCCGGGGAATCGACGTTCCGACCGACGGGAGATCCGACGCATCGACCCCCAGGTGGTGGCTCACCCGGTCGGCGATGGTCCGCCCGGCGGGTAGGAGCCGGTGAGCCGCCTGGGAGATCGCCACGAACGCTTCGGCGAAGCGTTCGATGTCGGCGCGCCCAAGCTCTGACGGGTCCGTGTCGGCGGGTGACATCGGACCGACGATAGGCGCCCCGGGCGACGACGAAGCGTCGATCAACGATCCCCGCCCGACACGGCCCGCCTCTGGCAGCGATGCTGTACAACAGGTGCGCGCAGGATCTGCCAGAACCGGTCGGCCCCGCCATTGGCAGCGATGCTGTACAGCAGGTGCGCGCGGGATCTGCCAAGCAGGGGGACAGGAGGGGAGGGGAGGGGAGGGTCAGTTCATGGCGTTGCGCACGGCCTCGGCGAACTCGTTCGTGGTGGCGGTGCCGCCCTGGTCGACCGGCAGCGTTCGACCCTCGGCGTAGACCTCGGTGATCGCTCGATCCAATCGGGACGCCGGTTGGTCGAGGCCGAGCCACTCGAGCATCATCACCGCCGACAGCAGGGTGGCGGTGGGGTTGATGCGATCCTGGCCGGCGATGTCGGGGGCGGTACCGTGCGCCGACTCGAAATAGGCCACCCCATCGCCGTAGCAACCCGACGGTGCGAGGCCCATCCCCCCGATGGTGCCGGCCCCGAGGTCGGACAGCACGTCGCCGTAGAGGTTGGGGAGGAGCAGCACGTCGAGCTCGCCGGGGTTGGCGACGAGGCGGTGGGCCATGTCGTCGACGATGTACTGGGTGAGGGCGACGTCGGGATACTCGGCACCCACCTCCTGCACGATGGCGCAGAACCAGCGATCGGTGGCGGGCAGCATGTTGGTCTTGGCCGACACGGTGAGCCGGGGCGCTCGACCCGTCGCCGCCGCCCGCTCGCGGGCGAGCTCGAACGAGAACCGGGCGACTCGCTCCGTCCCCTCCCGGGTGATGACCTTCGCCGCGTACCGGGCCTCGCCGTCCCACGCGAGCCGGGCCCGAGGGCCGATCAGGCCCGAGGCCCGGAGCTCGTCGGCGTCGCCCATGATTCCCACGTAGGCATCCTCGAGGTTCTCCCGCACGATGACGTAGTCGAGCAGTTCCGGTGTGGCCATGGGGGAGCGGTAGCCGGGTCGCCACTGGACGGGGCGGACGTTGGCGTAGGTTCCCCACCCCCACCGCAGATGGGCGATGCCGGGCGTCGTGCCGCTGCTCGACCCGAACAGTACCGTGTCGGCGGCGTCGAGACGCTCGACCACGAAGGCCTCGCGCTCATCGGGCGCCAGGTCGGCCGCCAGCGCCGATCCAGGTGGAAGCACGTCGAAGGTGAGCGGCAGGTCCATGGTCGAGATGACCTGCATCGACGCGTCCACGGCTTCCGGCGCAGCATCGTCGCCGGGAACGACGGCGACCGTCTTGCGTTGGGGCTCCATGGACCGGACGCTACTCATCCCGGCCGGGTGACGGCCACCGCCTGCTCAGGGCCGATGGTCGGGGTGGTGGCGAGCGACGTTCTCCGGGTAGCTCCGGCAGTAGTAGTTCCAGAGCTGTTGACCGTAGACCCCAGCCCCGTGCCTACCGCCGATGCCGTCGACCCCCGCGCTGAGCTCGTCGGCCTTGGCCATGAAACCGGCGCCAGCGTGACGCTCGCTGGCCGCAACCGCGGCGGCGAACTCCGGGGCGAGGTCGAGCGGGGTCAGCTCGGTCCGGAGGTCGGGGCCGTGGAACCAGGCGGAGGACTGCCGGGGCTCGGAAGCCACCACCCGATGGGTCGTCGCCACGAAGTAGTTCCCGGTCATCTCCTGCAGCATCTCGCCGAGGTTGACGACGAACGCATCCCGACGCGGCGGCACGTCGATCCACTCACCGTCGGGGTTCTGCACCTGTAGACCGCCGACATCGTGCTGGAGGAGCAGCGTGAGGAACCCGGCGTCCTTGTGCGGATTCACCCCCGCACCGCCGTCGGGGGTCGGCGGATAGTCGATCAGCTTCACCAGCGAGAGGGGACGCTCGCCGAACCGCTCCCGGAGGTGACCTGCCGGCAGGCCCAAGCCGAGCGACAGGATCTCGAGCAGGGAGTCGGCGAGCGACCGCATCCGCTCGAAGTACTCGGCCATGTGGGCGCGGAAGCCGGGAAGCGCCTTCTCGGCGGGCCACTGGTTCGGGCCGTCCAGGCGCAGGTAGGGCGGGTCAACCCGGTCGCCCCGGGAGGGGTTCTCGGTTGCGAGGTCGAGTTGCTCCCGCAGGTCCGGCTTGCCGCCGGTCCGCTCGGCCCCCACCTCCTCCCAGCCCCGGAAGTGGGGTGACCGCCGCTTGTCGAACGATCGTTTCGTCGCCAGGGGTAGCGCGAACAGCTCCCGCTGGAACCGGACGTGGCGATCGAGGAAGTCCGGTTCGATCCCGTGGCCGACGAGCAGGAAGAAGCCGACCTCGTGGCAGACGATCCGGAGCTCGTCGACGAGTGCGTCGGCACCCCGACGGAGATCGACCTCGGGGATCTGCGTGAACACCGCCTGGGTCATTCGATGATCGTGTCGTCGACCAGTCGATCGTCGTCAGCGGCACCGATCGGTGGCGAGTCGTCGGGGGAATCGATCGAGTCGGCCGGGTCGCCTCCGTCCACCACCACGTCATCGAGGGGACCGCCCGACAGGCGGGGGGCGATCGACTCCTCGACGAGGGGATGGTGACAGGCGACGAAGTGGCGCTCACCGATCTGGCGGATCACCGGCTCCTCGGTGGTGCACTGCTCGGTGGCATAGGCGCAGCGGGTCCGGAACCTGCAACCGCTCGGCGGCGCTATCGGCGACGGCAACTCCCCCTGGATCGCCTGGATCTCCCGCTGATCGACGGCGGGATCCGGCACGGGGATCGACGAGATCAACGCCGACGAGTAGGGATGAGCCGGGTTGAAGTAGAGCTCGTCGGGTGGCGCGATCTCACAGATCTTCCCGAGGTACATGACCGCCACCCGGTCGGAGATGTTCTTCACCACGGCCAGATCGTGCGAGATGAAGACCATCGTGAGCCCGTAGGTCTCCTTCATGTCCTCCAGGAGATTGAGGATCTGGGCCTGGACCGACACGTCGAGGGCGGAGACGGGTTCGTCGCAGATGAGCACCTTCGGGTCCAGGGTGAGGGCTCTGGCGATGCAGATCCGTTGCGCCTGCCCACCGGAGAACTCATGGGGACGCTTGTCCATCGCGACATCGGGATCGAGGCCAACCGTGGTGAGCACATCACGGACCCGAGCTTCGGCCTCGCTCCAGAACCGCTCCTTGTCCCGGCGGGCCCGGAGCACGCGGGGAATCGCCATCACCGGCACGACGAGGCCCAGCGCGAGCCACACCAGCGCCGTTGCGACGAAGAAGATGAGGAAGGGGGTGGCCACGATCAGGGCCGGCACCCAGATGAACGCCGACGCGGTCGACACGGTGCTCGCCTCGATGCTCTCCCCGAACGTCCAGAGCGCGATCCCGATCGTCACCGCAGCGAGCACGTACCGGAACCAGCGCCATGCAACACGCCACAGCGGCATGAGCCAGCGGACGTAGCGCTCCCACAGCACCGACGCCCTCGATCGACCCAGCCGCTCGAGCCACGCGATCACGAGCGGCTCGGCGACGATCTCCCGGATCGTGCGCCGCGGGTTGAGCGACGAGATCGGATCCTGGAAGATCATCTGCATCTTCGCACGGACGTCGCGGATCGCCTCGTTGCCGAACAGCGTCAGGTCCTCGGACTCGAGCTTGACCGCGCCGGACGTCGGCGCAGGGACCTGCATCATCGCCCGACCGGTCGTGGTCTTGCCGCAGCCCGACTCACCGACCAGGCCCAGCGTCTCGCCGTCGGCGATGTCGACGCTGACGTCGGACACGGCGTGCACCTTCAAGCCGGTGCCACCCACCGGAAACTCGACCACCAGGTTCTCGACCCGGACGAGCGTCTCGTCCGCTGGCCGGAGATGGGCTTGCCCGCTACCCGCCACTAGAGCACCGACTCCTTCACGTCGACGTACTGACGAATGCGATCGCCGATGTAGTTGATGGCGAGGACCGTGAAGAACATGAACAACGCCGGGAAGAAGACGGCGTGGGGTGCGTCGTCGAGGTTGGCCCGACCGAGGTTGATCATCACCCCCCAGCTCGGCGTGTTCAGATCACCGACGCCGAGGAACGAGAGCGCCGCCTCCACGATGATCAGGAACGACACCCCGATCAGCGAGAACGCGAGCATCGCGGGGAGCACGTTCGGCAGGATCTCCCTCGTCATGACCCGGAGGTTGCGGGCGCCGAGCGTCCGCGAGGCGAGCACGTACTCCCGCTCGGCGTTCACCAGCACGCCGGCTCTGGTGATGCGGGCGATCGTGGGGATCGACAGGATGCCCAACGCCCAGATCAGTGCCTTCGTCTCGGAGCCGGCCAACGTGCGCAGCACGGGGATCTCGGTGCGGGCCAGGAACAACGAGAGGATGAGCGCCAGGATGAGGGCGGGGAAGGCGAGCAGGATGTCGATCCCACCGGTGAGGACGCCCTCGATCCGGTTCCGGTAGAAACCGGCGATCAGCCCGATCGTGCCGCCGACCAGGAAACCGATGAGCTGGGCGGTGAACGCGATGCCCATCGACTTGCGGGCCCCGTAGACGGTTCGTGAGAACACGTCCTGCCCGATGTTGTCGTTGCCGAACCAGTGCTCCGCACTCGGACCCTCGCGGAACGTGCCCGAGAAGCCCTGGTTCGGATCCTTGAGCGGCAGCAGGTCGGCGAGCACCGACGCCACCACGAGCAGCACGATCCACGCCACTGCCACCCAGAAGAAGATGCCGAGCTTCTTCTTCTCGTACTCCTCCTCGTCCTCGATCTCCTCGAGTTCGGCTTCGAGGGCGAGGCGAGCCAGACGGTCCTCGTCCTGTTCGGCGACGGTGTCAGGTGATTGCTCGAGCATGACGAATCCGGGGGTCGAGGATGGCGTAGATGATGTCGACGGCGAAGTTGGCGAAGACGAAACCGACGGAGAGGACCACCACCACGCCCTGCACGACCAGCCAGTCGCGCTGGAAGATCGCCGTGGCCAGGTAGGTGCCGACGCCGGGGATGTTGAAGATCGTCTCGAGGATCAACGACCCGCCGACGAGGGCACCGAGGTTCACGCCGGCGACCGTCAACAGGGTGAAGCTCGACGGGCGCAGGGCGTGGACCAGGAGAATCCGGAAGGTGCTCATCCCCTTGGCCTTGGCGACGTTGATGTACTCCTCCTGGAGGGTCGCGATCATGTCGGTTCGGAGCAGTCGCATGTACACCACGGCCTGGCCGGCCCCGAGCGCCACGACGGGCAGGATCCAGCGCTTGAAGTGCTCGAAGATGCTCTCCCCGAACGGGACATAGCCGATGGCGGGCAGCAGTTCCATGCCCCAGTCACGACCCCACAACGAGAATCCGCCGAGGGCCAGGAAGAACACGAGTACGAGGCCGAGCACGAAGTTCGGGATCGCGAGGACCCCGAACGAGGTCGTGGTGATGATGTTGTCGGACCGTCGACCGGCTCGGTACGCGGTGAAGATCCCGAGCGGAATGGCGATCGCGAGTGCGAACAGCTGGGTGTACACCATGTACTGGAGCGAGATCGGCAGCGTGCGACCGAGACCGTCGACGACGGTCTCGCGGAGGAACGGCGACTCGCCGAGATCGCCCGCCGCCGCATCGCCGAGCCAGCGGAAGTAGCGGGTGACGACCGGATCGTCGAGCCGGTTCTCCTCCCGGAACTGCTCGATGGCCTCCGGTGTTGCCGAGTTGCCAAGGATGTTGACCGCCGGGTCGCCCGGCAACAGGTTCAGCATGATGAAGCTCAGGAACGTGACGGCGAGCATCACCGGGACCAGCGACAGCAGGCGGAACGCCACATAGCGGCGGCTGATCTGGGCCGCCGCCGCAGTCATGACCACGAGCACACCGAGGATCACCAGCGCGATCGGAGCGTCCAACACCTGACCGACCACGATCACGGCGACCGCCGCTGCGGCGGCGATGAAGCCGACGCTCTGCATGAATCGTGGCAAGTCGCTCCTCCCCCTGTCGGCGGCCAGACATGACGTTCGTCACGTGGCTCGACGCACATGATGGCACAGTGGGTGACGAATCCGCACCCCTCTCGACGGTTGTCGCTCCCCGACGCGGACCCGAGCGGGTGGGATCGCGCCGTCCCCGGAGAGAACGTTGTCGATCGAACTGCTCGCCATCCCCGCCATCGCCATCGTCGCAGTCGGCCTGATCCTCGTCGCCGGCCGTGCGGGTCGAGCCGGCGGTGGCGGCGAGCGCCTGGTCGATGCCGTCGACGCAGCCGGCGTCCACGCCGGCGATTCATCGGCGAGCTGGCGCTCGATCTCGGAGGTGGCGGTCGTGACCCGCCGGACGGTGCGCGGCCAGTGGTACGGGCTCGAGTTGCAGTCCGACGACCTCGGATCGCTGCTCGTCGACGGCGACGGTGGCCTGGTCGAACCATTCCTCGCCGAGAGCCATCGACTCGCCGGCTTCGACCACACGGCAGCCGCGTCTGGCCTGGCATCGAATCGCTCTCGGGCGGTCTGCTACCGTCGCTGAGCAGCCCGCACCCGTCGGGCCGATCACATTGGGGGTGCGATGTCGACAACCGATTCCACGACGGCGCCGTCGGGTACGACCCCGGACCGGCGACTCCTCGAAGTCGAGAACCTGCGAACCCACTTCCGCACCCCCCGGGGTCTGGTGAAGGCGGTCGACGGGGTGTCGCTGACCCTCGAGCGGGGCCGGACGCTGGGCCTCGTTGGCGAGTCGGGCTCCGGCAAGAGCGTGCTCTCCCGTTCCATCATGCGGTTGTTCCCGAAGCGCAACGTGGTGAGCAGCGGCAAGGTGCTGTTCGAGGGTCGGGACCTCACCGAGCTCGACGACAAGGAGCTCCGGGCGCTGTGGGGGACCGAGATGTCGATGGTCTTCCAGGACCCGATGACCTCGCTCAACCCGGTCATGAAGATCGGCAAGCAACTCACCGAGGGCCTCCGCAAGCGGCTCGGCATGGACCGCGACGAGGCGGAGGCCACCGCCGTCCAACTCCTCCGGAGCGTCCAGATCCCCGAGCCGGCCCAGCGGCTCGACGAGTACCGCCATCAGCTCTCGGGCGGCATGCGCCAGCGGGTGACGATCGCGATGGCGCTCGCGTGCGGACCGAAGCTGCTCTTCGCCGACGAGGCCACGACCGCCCTCGACGTGACCGTCCAGGCCCAGATCCTCAACCTGCTCCAGGACCTCCAGGAGGAGCGGGACATGGGCATGATCCTCGTCACCCACGACCTCGGCGTCGTGGCCGGCCGCACCCATGACATCGCGGTGATGTACGCCGGGAAGATCGTGGAGAAGGCACCCACCGCCACGCTGTTCGCCAACATGCGGATGCCCTACACCGAGGCGCTGCTGCAGTCGATCCCGAAGCTGGAGAACCCGAGCCACACGAAGCTCCGAGCCATCGGTGGCCGGCCGCCCGACCTGATCGACCCACCGAAGGGCTGCAACTTCAGCCCACGCTGTCCCTACGCCCAGGAGCGGTGCCGGGAGGAGGAGCCGCCCCTCCAGGCCGCCGACGAGGCCGGTCACTCCTATGCCTGCTGGTTCCCCGTCGGCACGAAGGCGAATCGGGAGGCACTCGAGGCGAACCTGGAGAAGGGGCTGGCCCAGACCCGGGTGGTCGTGGAGTCGGGATCGACCGACGCGACCTGATCCCAGCAGTACCGCGACGACGCCTGAGCACGCCGTGGACTGTCATCGAACTTTGACGTGACTGCGGTCACCGCACCGAATAGCCTGGGCGACCACTCGCGGGCCAACACCCATGTCGACCCGCCACGTCCGTTCACTGGATCAACCCAGGGGGAGTACATGAGGTTCTTCAAGCACGCCATGCTGCTGCGGCTACTGGCGCTGTTCGCCGCATCGGCGGTGATCGCATCGGCCTGCAGCGCGAGCGACGACGGAGACGACGGCGTCGATGCCGTGGCCGACGACGCCGAAGCGGCGCAGACCGAGGAGGTCGAGGCCGGCGAGTCAGCCGGCGAGGACATCCGCGAGGACGAGACCGACGCAGGCGAACCGGTCCGGGGCGGCACGCTCGTCTACGGCATCGAGGCCGACGTCGCCAACCCGTGGGCCCCCTTCGGCCTCACGTGCTCGATCTCGTGCGCCATGCCGCTCGGAGCGGTCTCCGATCCGCTCTTCGACTTCGACCCGGATGGCAACCTCGTCCCGGTTCTGGCCGAGAGCATCGAGAGCAACGACGATGCGACCGAGTGGACCATGACCTTGCGCGACGGCGTCATGAACCACGACGGCACCCCGTTCGACGCAGAGGCGGTGGCGTACAACATCAACCTCTGCCGAGCGTCGAGCGGCAGGGGCCAAGACTTCATCCTGGTCGACGACGTCGAGGTGGTGGACCCCTTGACGGTGAAGTTCATGCTGTCGCAGACGTGGTCGGCGTTCCCCGCCGCCGCGCTCGACACCCCGTGTGGCACCCACATGATGGCGCCGTCGTGGCTGAAGACGCTCGAGTCGAACCCGCTCCGAGCGGAGAGCCGGTTCACCGGCACCGACCTGATCGACCAGGAGACGGTCGACACCGAGCCCAACGGCGATCAGGCCGCCCCCGTGTCGATGGGACCGTTCCAGTTCGTGTCGTTCACCCCGGGCAACGGCAACGGCATGGTGGTCGAGCGATTCGACGACTACTGGCGGGGCGATGGGCCGAACAGCGTCACCGGCGAGGGTCTCCCGTATCTGGACGGCATCGAGTTCGTCATCGCGGTGGACATCGCTTCCCGGTCGGCCGGCCTGAAGTCTGGCGAGTTCGACATCATCCACACCGCCAACGCCGACGAGATCGCCGACTTCCGGGCGGAGGGCGACAACTTCGTCCGCCTCGAGGCGAACAAGTTCGGCGAGTCGAACTACTGGCTGATCAACCAGGCCGACAACGACGAGCTCGACCCCGAGGGCGCCAACGCGTCCAACCCCCTGCTCGACGTGCGGGTTCGGCGGGCGCTGGCGCACGGCATCGACCGCGACCGGCTCGCTGAGGAGCGTGGGGCCGGCATCGTCCAGCCCGCCAACGGCCCCTTCTCGCCTGGCCAGCCCGGGCACCTCGAGGACAATGGCTACCCCGAGTTCGATCCGGAGGCCGGCCTGGAGCTGCTCGAGGACTACATCAACGATCCGGAGCGGAGCGACGGCTTGGCGGTCGGCGAGCCCATCGCGTTCAACTTCAACACCACCAACGACCCGTTCAACGTTGAGACCAACCAGCTGGCGGTGTCGATGTGGCAGGAGGCGTTCGGCGATCTCGTCGAAGCGACGGTGACCCCGATCGAGCAGGGCGTCTACGTCAGCGAGGCCGTCGTCGGCAACTACCAGGTGCAGGGCTGGCGCCAGCACGGCGGCGCCGACCACGACACCCAGCTTCGGTTCTGGACCAGCGACACCGTTGCTCCGATCGGCACGCCGACGTTCAACTTCGGCCGGTTCCACGACCCCGACCTCGACGAACTGGCGGCAGCGTCGAGGACCACGATCGACCCCGACGAGCGTCGGGCGATCTTCGAGGACATGAACCGCCTGTTCGGTGAGCGGGTGTACTTCCTGATGCAGACCTACACGCTGTGGGGCATCATCGCTCATCCCTACGTCCGGGACATCGCCCCGCTCACCACGGCGGATGGCGTCGAGACCTTCCCCGTGATCTCCGGGGCCCACTCGATGACCGAGATGTGGTGTGACGGAGGCGCCTGCGAGTGATCTGACGTCGCTCCTCCAGGACATGTGCAATCGGGAGTCCCGGCGGCCCTGCGGCCGCCGGGACTCCCCGGTTTTGGGCCCGTGAGGCCACGCTCGTATCGTTGGCCAGGCCACAGCGCCGAAAACGAACCCGAGGAGAAACCCCTTGCTCGACTTCAGCCTGAGCCCTGAGCTCGAAGCCCTTCGCCAGCGAGCAGCCGAGGTCGCCGCCGACGGCGTCGCCCGCTTCGGCCGTCACAACGACAGTTGGATCAACGGCTTCTCCAAGGAGTTCGCCCAGGTCATGTCGAGCGAGGGCTGGATCGGCATGGGCTGGCCGAAGGAGCACGGTGGCCGGGAGCGACCGCCGATCGAGCGGGTGATCGTCGCCGAGGAGATGATCTCAGCTGGCGCGCCGATCGCGGCGATGTGGTTCGCCGACCGTCAGATGGGCCCGTCGTTCATCGCCTACGGCACCCCCGACCAGCAGGCCGAGTACCTCCCGAAGATGCTCGCCGGCGAGAGCACGTGGTGCATCGGGATGAGCGAGCCCGATGCCGGGTCGGACCTCGCATCGCTGAAGACCCAGGCGGTGCGCAGCGGCGACCGGTGGGTGGTCAACGGGCAGAAGATCTGGACGAGCTTCGGCGACGTCGCCGACTACATCTACCTGATCTGCCGAACCACCACCGAAGGGCCTCCCCACAAGGGCATCTCCGAGATCGTGGTTCCGATGGACTCGGCCGGAATCGAGGTGCGGCCGATCACCGACATGACCACGAACCGGCACTTCTGCGAGGTGTACTTCACCGACGTCGAAGTGCCGATCGAGAACCTGGTCGGGGTCGAGGGCGACGCCTTCAAGCAGACGATGCGACAGCTCGAGCACGAGCGCGGGGGCATCGATCGCCTCGTCTCGAACCGGGCGCTGTTCGACATCGCTGTCGAGCGGGCAGACCGGTCCGACCCGGTGATGCGCCAGGAGATCGCCAACCTCGAGATCGGCTACCGGCTCGGCCGCCTGCTCGTGTATCGGGAGGTGCTCCGCCAGGCCCCGGCCGGGTTCTCGGCCGCCACGAAGTGCTTCTGCACCGAGCACGAGTGGCGGGTCGCCCAGTTCGTGTCGAGGGTGCTGGGACCGGAGGCGGCGCTGTTCACCGACATCACCCACGGCCTGCTCTACGCCCCGGGCTACACGATCATGGGCGGCACGTCGAACATCATGCGCAACATCCTCGGCGAGCGGGTGCTCGGCCTGCCCCGTGAACCGAGACCCAGCTCGGCTTGAACTGAGGTCACCCCTACGGCCCATGTCACGTCGCCCCTCGACGCGTGGCCGGCGGGTCAGGTCGCAGTGGGCCCGCCCTTGGACGCAAGTTCGGCGAGGCGCTCAGAGAGCTTCGCGAGCCGCGGCGGGACCGGGGCCTTGCTCCTACCGGCGACGGCGATCGCTCGATCGGTGACCGCCACGGCCTCGTCGAGCACATCGCGTCGGCCGGTGACGGCGTACAGCCGGGTCAGATGGTTGGCGAGGTTGTTCAACCGGCCGGTCAGCTCGGTCTCCCCCTCGCCGGTCTGGGCCACAGCGAGCCGCGCCGTCGCCACGGCCTCGACGAGGCTCTCGCGGTCGTCGGCCGCGCTGTAGTGCCGGGCGAGATGGTTGGCCAGGTTGTTGAGCCTCGCGCCGCGCTCCGGATCGTCGCCGGCGGTCGCCTCGACGGCTCGACGAGCCACCGCGACCGCCTCATCGAGGGTGTCCCGGTCCTCGGTGGCGGCATAGAGGCGGGCGAGCCTGTTGGCCAGGTTGTTCAGATAGCCCGCCAGCTCCGGTGCACCGGTCGGGGTGGCCTTGACCGCCCGCCTGGCGATCTCGGCCGCCTGGACGAGGACATCCTGGCCCCCCGACTCGACTGCCAGCTGGGCGAGACCGTTCGCCAGCGTGTCCAACGAGCGGGCCAACTCGGGGCTCGAGGGCTCAGCGGCGACGACCGCATCGCGTGCGACGCGAACCGCTTCCTCGATCGTCGATCGATCCCCACTCGCCCGGTACCGGTCGGCGAGCCGCACCGCCAGACGGTCGAGGCAGCGGGCCCGATCCGGGCCGTCCCCGGCAGCGTCGACCGCACGGCGGGCCACGGCGACGAGCTCGTCGAGCAACGACGGGTCCTCGGACACCGTGTACCGACGGTCGAGGTGGCCGCCGAGGTTCTCGAGCCGCTCGAGCAGATCGGCGCTCGATGCGGGGGACAGCTCGACCGCCTGCCGAGCGTTGGCCACCGCTTCGTCGAGATGCTCCCGCTCCCCGGTTCGGTCGTGGAGATCGGCCTGGTAGCCGGCGAGCCGGTCGAGGCCGCCAGCGAGCTCGGGGCTCGCCGGTGGCCGCTGCTCCACCGATCTGGCTGCGACCTCGACGGCCTCCCGGAGGATGGCCTCGTCGCCGCTCGCCCGTGCGAGATGGCCGAGCCGCGCCGCGAGTCCGTCGAGGTGACGGGGCAGCTCCTCGCTCCCGCTCTGGACGCTCTCGACCACCGCTCTCGCCGTGCTCGTGGCCTCCTCGAACACGGCCTGGCGCCCGGTGGTCCCGAACAGCCGGATCAGGTGGGTCGCCAGGTTGTTGAGCCGACTCGTCCGCTCCGGCTGCCCGACCGGCGTCGCTTCGACCGCCGACCGGGCGGTCTCCACCGCCTCCTCCAGCGGTGCGAGCTCACCGTCGGCGATGTGCAGGCGGGCGAGGTGGTTGGCCAGGTTGTTCAGCCGGCCGGCCAGTTCCGGACTACCGGCAGGCGTCGCCTCCACCGCCTCCCGGGCGGCCCTCACCGCCTCATCGAGGGCGGACCACTCACCGGTGGCCGCGTAGACCCTTGCGAGCCGGTTGGCGAGGTTGTTGAGAAAGCCCGGCCTGGCGGGATCGCCGGCGGGGGTCGACTTGACGGCTCGTCGTGCGATGGCGACGGCTTCGTGGAGGACCTCCTCATCGCCGCCGACGGCGTGCAACCGGCCCAACAGGCTGGCCAGCTCGTTGAGTCGGGACGGAAGCTCGCGGACCGTGGCGGGGGTGGCCTCCACCGAACGGCGCGAGATGGCCACCGCTTCGACCAACTGGGCCCGCTCTCCCCGCAGCGCGTAGGTGTCGCCATAGGCCCTGGCGAGCCGGTCCAACCGATCGGCCATCTCCTTCTCGCGATCGCCGGTCAGCTCCACGGTGCGGCGGGCCACGTCGACGAGCTCGTCCAGGACGGCCGGTTCCTGTTGGACCCGGTGCAGCTCGGCGAGGTGGTCACCGAGAGCGTCCAGTCGGCCGACGAGCGACGCGTCGTCGGCCGGGGTCTCGGCCACGGCTCGCCGCGTCACCTCGACGGCCTCGGACAGCGGGTCGGTCGACGTCGACCCCGAGCCGCCTGCCCCATCGGCGAGCTGCAGTCGATGGGACCGAGCGAGCGCATCGCCGAGCGCAGCGAGACTGCCGGCCAACGACGGTGACCGCTCGTGCAGGGTCGCGACACGCCGTCGGAGCGCCACCTCCTCGGCGAGGACACCCCGGTCCGGCGTCAACCGGCCAACATCGACGAGCCGGTTGGCCAGGTTGGTCAGCCGGCGGGCGAGGATGGGTGGGTCGTCCTCGGTGGAGGCGACCGCGGCCCTGGCGTGCTCGACGGATTCGAGCAGCGCCGCCCGATCGCCGCGGAGCCGGTGCACGTCGACCAGACGGGCCGAGAGCTTCCCGAGCCGGGCTGGCCGATCGGGGTCGTTCGGCCGCGTGGCCTCGAGCGCGCGGCGGGCGGCGATGACCGCGTCGTCGAGGGTCGTCGCGTCGCCCCCGGCGGCGTACCGGTGGGCGAGCACGTTGGCGAGCACGTTCCAGCGGTCGGCGAAGCCGTCGCCGTCGCCGCTCAGGCCCACCACGCTGGCCCTGGCGATCTCCATCGCCTCGTCCAGGACCGTGCGGTCGTGATTCACGCCGTACGAATCGACGAGGCGGGCGGCAAGGCACGCCTGTTGACGACCCAGTTCCGCGGAGCCGTCGGCGCTGGCGGCGACCGCCGCCCGGGCTACCGTCACCGACTCATCGAGCACGGCAACCGAGCCGGTTCGCCCATAGGAGCGCCCGAGCTGGCCGGCGAGCAAGCCGAGGTGACGCGCTGCGCCCTCGTCGCCCGGCGAGTCGTCGGCAACGAGACGGCGTGACATCGCGATCGCCTCGTCGAGCATGTCCCCGTCGTCCTGCTCGACAGCGAGCAACGCCAGCCGCTCGGAGAGCTCCGCTGCGGCCTCGCTCCGGTCGTCGCCGACCGTGGACGCCTCATCGACCGCGCGTCGGGCCACGGCGACCGCCTCGACCAACAGCTCCGAATCCCGATCGATCTCGAATCTGGCCGCGAGGTGGCGGGAGAGCGCCCGGAGCCGATCGACCCTGTCCTCTCGGTCGACGCCGGGTCCGTCGACGGCGCGGCGGGCGAGCTCGATGGCCTCGATGAGGAGGGTGCCCCCGTCGTCGCCAGCCAGCGACGACTTGTCGGCGAGCCTCGCCGCGAGCTGGGCCGTTCGAGTGGTGACGTCCGGATGGTCGTCCGGGGTGGCGCGGAGAACGCGTTGGCTCACGTCGACCGCCCTGTCGAGCACGGCGACGTCGGCCGTGACCGACCACCGGGCAGCGAGGGCCTCGGCGAGCAACACCAACCGCTCCGTGTGGTCCGGCTCGTCCTCCCCGCTGACGTCGACCGCTGCCTGGGCGGCGTCGACCACTTCGGCGAGCACCCGCGGGTCCTGCTCGTTCCGGTAACGCTCCCAGAGCCACCGGCCGAGCTCGTCGGTGCGCCCGAGCACCTCGGGATCGGTGGCCGGCGTCGCGTCGGCCGCCCGCCGGCAGGCGGCCACGAGCGCGTCGAGAGTCTGCGGTGATCGGTCCCGCTCGTACGCCATCCGCAAGCAGGCTGCCAGGTCGGCCGACCTGCTGGCGACGGCCGACCGCTCGTCGCCCGGGAGCTCGTCGATCCGTCTGGCCACGGCGACCGCCGCTTCTGCCCGCTCGACCGAATCGTCGAGGTTCGCCCATGTCCGGAGGCGGTCGAGCTGTGCCCCGAGGCGAGCCTCCATCTCCAACGTGCCGGTCGGCGTCGCATCGATCGCCCGCCCACCGATCTCGACGGCTTCCGCCGCCAGCGACGAGAAGTCTCCATCGGCGCCGGTCGACCCGGAGGCAGTATCGGCGCCCGAACCGGTCGACGACGGCCCGGGAGTGTTGTCTGCGGCCTCGTTCGCCTCCGTTGGCTGCTCCTCCAGTCGGAGCGTCGCGAGGCGCCAGATCCTCGACGCATGCAGACTGAGCTCCGACCCGAGCTCGGGATCGGGCGATCCGGAACCGTCGGCCGAGCTGGCAAGGGCGACCCGAGCCTCGTCGACCGCCTCGCGCAGGCGGTCCGGATCCGCCTCGATGGCGTCCATCGCCTCGACGTGTTCGAGTCGGGTCGTGAGAACCGCGAGCGCCGCCCGCCGTGTGATCGTGGCCGGATCGCCGGCGGGGGCGACCGTCATCGCCCGCCTCCGGGCGTCGATCGCCTCGTCGAGATGTGACCGCTGGCCGGTTATCTCGTGCAGCCGGGTCAGGTGATCGGCGAGCACGCTCAGGCGATCGGCCAGCGCGGGGTCGTCATCGCTGGTGGACCCGACGGCTCGGCGCGCCGTCGCGACCGCTTCCTCGAGCGTCGCCAGCCCGGCACCGCCGAGAACGGCGCGCGCCAGCAGGGCCGTCAGGCCAGCCAACCGCTCGGCGAGATCGGGGCTCGCCTCGGGTGTCGCGGCAACGAGCCGTCGACTGACCTGGAGAAGCTCGTCGATCGTCGATCGGCCACCGCCCCGGTCGTCCTGCTCGGCCAGCCGCTGCCGCAGCTCTGTCAGCCACCGCTCCGCCTCGGGGGCCCCCTCCGGCGTCGCGTGGACCAGTCGGCGGAGCGCGGCGAGCAGCGCATCGAGCGACCCGTCGCCCGGCTCCCGTTCGTGGCTGTCGGCGAGCCGCGCCACCAGGACCGCGAGCCGATCGGCGAGCTGCGGCCCCTCGGGAGCTGTGCGGGCAACGGCGCGGTGGGCGACGGCGACGGCCTCGGCGGCGACGCCGCTGTCGGCGAAGTCGGCCGACAGCCGTCCGAGGAGTGCCGACAGGGCGTCGAGCCGTCCAGCCAGCGATGGATCGGTTGAACGGGTGGATGCCACGGACCGGCGTGCAACCGACGTCGCCTCTTCGAGAAGCATCCGGTCATGGTCGACGTCGTACCGGGCGTCGAGGTGGCGTGCGAGCTCATCGAGGTGTACCGGGAGGTCGGGGGAGAGGTCACCCACCAACGACACGGCTCTGCGAGTCGTGTCGACCGCTTCGTCGAGGAACGAGCGCTCGCCGGTCTCGCGGTGCACGTCGGCGAGCAGACTCGCGAGCGTCGTCAGCCGTGCCGCCAGGTCGGGATTGTCCTCAGCCGTTCCCTCGACGCTCTTCCTGGCGACGGCGACCGCCTCGTCGAGCACGGCGCGATCACCGCCCGGCTCGACACGCGCACGAAGTCCCCTGGCCAGTGTGTGGAGCCGGGCCGCCTGTGCCGGATCGCCCTCCGGGGTCGACGCGACCGCTCGCCGAGCGACGTCGACGGCCCGTTCGACGCTGGCCGAGTCCTCGTGGTGCCGACCGCGATCGAGCAGGGCGGACGCCAGCGCATCGAGTCGACGCGGCCGTTCCGGGGAATCCTCCGGCGTCAGCTCGACCGCCCTACTCGTCGCCGTCTCGAGTCGGGCGAACCACTCGTCAGCGGCCTCATGGGAGATGACGTGGGCGGCCGCGATGCCGGCCGCCTCCCACATCGGCGGTCGCAGCGCCGAGTGGCACCTGCTCGGAAGGTCGTCATCGACGGTGAGCCGCACCGTGGCTTCAGCGACCGTTCGGATCGACTCACCCCGACGCCGACCGACCTCGTAGGTGAACCGCACCAGATTGGTGATCGCCCGCAGCACGAGCTCGTCGTCGGTGCCGGCGAGGAGGACCGCACGGTCGTGGAGCCGGCTGGCCAGCTCGGAGCGGCCCTTGCCCTCCGCCACCTCGGCCCGGGCTGCGATCAGGCTGACGACCTCGAGCTGCCGAAGATCCGGCTCGGCCGCGATCAGGAGCCGGGCGGCCGGTAGATCGGCACCGACGAGCTTCCTGATCCGATCGACCATCTGCGCGGCGGCGGACGTCGGCGCGCCGGCCGGTGCGAGGTCGAAGTCGCCGGGATCACCCGGATCGGCCGCGGTGAGCGGATCGACACCGCCCGCTCCCGACGCTGCTGCGCTCAACGACCAGCCCTCAACGACCAACCCTCGGATCCGACTCGTGTCCGCCCTGCTGGCAGGACAGGGCACCAACGATGAGGAGGGTACCACCGGACCGAATACGGCAAGCGTCCCGGCCGGGTTGCCACCCGACCGCCGATCGAGCAGGCTGGCGGTCAACGTGGCGCGCTGCGGAGCACGGAACTCGTGGAGGCAAGCGAACAGTGGCAACCCATCGACCGGAGCCCACCCCTGGGGCGAAGATGTTGTTCCTCATCAAGCGCCGGGACGGCACATCTCGCGAAGAGCTGATCGCGCACTGGTTCGCGAACCACATGCCGGCTGTCATCGCGGGCCAGGCGGCACAGCGGGAGGCCGGGAAGCTCCACGCCACCCGCTACATCGCCACGGTCTACAGCCCGAGCCGACATGGTGCAGACCCGTGGGATGGCATGGCCCAGTTGTGGTTCGAGCAGCCACTCCCGGCCCCCGCGGAGCCCCACGGCACGAGGCCGGCGGACTCGTTCCAGGAGCGGGCGGAGCCGTACGTGCCGTGGGCGACGACGGAGTACGTGGTGTTGGACCCCACCCCCCACCTCGACCTGTCACCCCTCACGCTCAACCCCCCGTTCCCGTGCACCCGCTCGGGATTCCACAAGGTCAGCTTCCTCGTGGCCACCCGGGCCGGAGTCGATCACGGCGAGTTCTTCGATCACTGGCTCGACGTGCACGTGCCGAACGTGGCGTCGGTGATGAAGCAGGTCGGCGGGTTCGGCTATGTGGTGAGCCAGTCCTCGAACCCGGCCGACGAGCGCTACGCCGGCCTGGCCGAGCTCTACTTCGACGACGAGGCCGGCTGGGCCGAGTTCCAGAACACCATCGAACCCGACGGGATGGAGCGCTGGACCGATGGGCCGACCACCGTCGTGCTCCGAGCCGGAACGGAGATGATCGGCATTCCCTGATCGAGCCCGGTGCCCGGGTCCGTCTCGGGTCGTGGGATGTCGGGCTGCTCAGGTGGGCTGAAGGTCCACCCAGGAGACGACGCAGCCGATCGGCTCGTCGGGGCCGACCGCGCCGAGGTTGAAGTAGGTCCAGTTCACCTCGGAGCGGACCTGCTCGCCGGGCGCCACCAGGTCCACCGTCTCCGAGAACCACTCGTCGATGATCACACCGTCGGCCCGGGCGACCACGATCGACACCTCGATCGAGGCTGGCACGTCGAGCGGGTTGGCGACCAGGAACGTCACGTCGGCATCGAAGTCCGATGCCCGTGCGCAGTGCTCCACCTCGACCGCGCCGAGATGGTCGACCAGTCGTGGATCCGTCGGCGTGGCGACGAGCGCCGCGACCGAGCATCCGGTGACGCCCGCTTCGCCGGAGCCCATCGCGAGCATCGCCGACGCACCGGGCGGTACCGCGGTCGCCGTGTCGAACGACTCGTCGATCCGCACCCCGGCCGCATCGTGATGGTGGATGGTGAGGCGGTAGTCGACCGCCCGATCATGTCGGTTGGCGACGAGAACCTGCTCGACGGGGCCCGTCGTGCAGGGCGCGTCCTGGAGGTGCGTCAGCGGATCGGCCACCTGGCCGGACTCCACGACGGGCGGCGCAGCACCGAGCCCACCGATCTCCACGTCCTCGCCGACGACCACGTCCTCACCCACCGCCGTGCTCCCGCCAACGTCGACCGGCCCGGTCTCGTCAGGCGCTCCATCGCCGTCTGGTGCCTCGGAAGCGACAGCGGAGGCGGCCGCATCACCATCGAAGGGGTCGTCGGCTCCACCGCTGCCGGTCACGCCACCACCGACCTGCGTGACGAGGAGGGCGAGACCGGCCAGCGCCACGACGAGCGCTCCTGCGGCAGCACCCAACAGCCAGGGGGAACGAGGCGACGAGCCGGGCGGCGTCACACCGAACGTCGTACCGGACCGACCCTGGGCAGGCTGCACCACCTCGTTCCGACCACCAGACGGGCCGGTCGGGGTCGGGGGCATCGGCGCGATCGGTGGCGGTGCCCCTGCGCCGATCGTCCGCTGCGCCCACTGGTGGAGGTCGCTCGACAGCGGCCGACGGGCCGGAGCGGGGTCGACGCACCAGCGAACGAGATCGGCGAGGGGCCGATCGATCGTCGGAACGACGAGCGGCGGCCGCGTCGCGATGTTGTGGATCAGGGCCGGTCCGGTTCCGTCGTGGACGCCGCGTCCGACGAGACACTCGTGGGCGACGACGCCGATGGCGTACACGTCCGAAGCCGAGGTCGCAGTCGACGTCGCGAAGAGCTCCGGGGCCATGTATCGCGGGGTGCCCATCAAGAGGTCGCCGCGGTGGTAGGCGCCGGACGCCGAGAGGTCGCGCATGAGGCCGAAGTCGGCCAGCTTCCACCGGCCGTCGGCGAACAGCGCGTTTCCCGGCTTGATGTCGCGGTGGATCAGGCCTCGTCGATGCAGCTCGGCCAGTCCAGCGGTCAGGTCGCCGAGCACCGCCAGGGTCTCCCCGGCCGAGAGGACGCCGCCCGATGCGGCGAGGTGGTCGGCCAGCGAGAGATCGCACAGCTCCGTCACGACGTACGGGCGGATGTCGCCGTGCACCTCGAGCTGACCGGAATCGAGGTAGCCGACGAGGTTCTGGTGCCGGAGCGCGGCGATCTTCTTGACCTCGCCGAGGAACGCTCGGCGCTCGAGGGGAGACGTGTTGGGATGCAGCACCTTCACCGCGGCCGACCCCAGGCCCACCTCCGACACGTCCTCCGCCAGCAACACCTCGCCGAACCCGCCAGCACCGAGGAAGCCACCGATCCGCCATCGCCCGCCGATCAACGAGCCGACCGGGATCGCGGTGTCCAACCCGTCCATCGCTCTTCCGCTCTCCTGACCGCCCCGCCCCGCCGAGCGGGCAACCGTATCGGCTTCCGCCACCGCATCGATTCCGGGCCCCCGCCGAGCGCCGGGTAGGATCGCGACGTGTCCTCCTTCACGATTTCCCCGGTGGCCGGGGCGCTCGGTGCCGAGGTCGAGGGGATCGACCTGAGCCGCACGCTCGACGAACGGACGGTGGGCGAGCTCCGCGCTGCGTTCAACGAGAACCACGTGCTGTTCTTCCGGGATCAGGCGCTCAGCGCCAGCGAGCAGATCGCCTTCGGTCGGAACTTCGGTGAGCTCGGCACCCACCCCTACGTCGAGGCGAACCCCGACCACCCCGAGGTGCTCGACATCGTCACCGAACCGACCGACCGGATCAACTTCGGAGGAGGATGGCACAGCGACGTCACCTTCCTGCAGGAGCCGGACCTCGGTTCGATCCTGTACGCGATCGACGTGCCTGCGGTCGGCGGCGACACGTTGTTCGCCAACCAGCACGCCGCCTACGAAGCGCTGTCGGACACCATGAAGGAGCTGATCGATCCGCTGGTCGGCGTGCACTCGGCCAGCGAGCAGTACGGAGGGAACGGCTACTCGCAGCGGTCGACGGCGATGACCACCCGCGACGAGGCCGGCGCATCCGCCAGCCACACCGAGCACCCGGTCGTCCGAACCCATCCGGAGACGGGCCGCAAGGCGCTCTACGTGAACCGGGCGTTCACGCTCGGTATCAAGGGCATGCACCGAGCGGAGTCGCGGGCGCTGCTCGAGTTCCTCTTCGCCCACGCAACGAAGGAGCGGTTCACCTGCCGGTTCCGGTGGCAGCCCGGCTCGGTCGCCATGTGGGACAACCGCAGCGTGCAGCACTACGCCCTGCACGACTACAAGGGCGAGTGGCGCCGCATGCGGCGAATCACGATCAGGGGCGACCGGCCGAGCTGATCGGCGACCGCCTCCCGGCGATCGTCACCCGGAGGGCTGCGGTCACTCGCTTCCCACCGGCACCCCGCCTACGATCCCCGCCATGGGAATCGATGGAGACTACGAGCCGAGCACGTGGGGGTGGGTGGCCGACCAGGTCGCCGAGTACGAGGGGTCGAACGGCGAGCGGGCGAACACGCTCCGCGACACCGGCATGCCGATCATCGTGATGACCACGGTCGGCCACAGGAGCGGGAAGGTGCGCAAGGTCCCGCTGATGCGGGTCGAGCACGACGGCGAGTACGCGATCGTGGCGTCGAAGGGTGGCGCGCCTGCCCATCCCGGCTGGTACCACAACCTGATGGCCGACCCCAACGTGATGATCCAGGACGGCCCTGCGCCCTTCGATGCGCAGGTGCGCCTGGTCAGCGGCGAGGAGCGTGCCGCGTGGTGGGAGCGATCGGTCGCGGCCTACCCGCCGTACGCCGAGTACCAGGAGAAGACCGACCGGGAGATACCGGTCTTCATCGCGAGCGCCGTCTAGGCCGGTCGACGGCAGCAGATGACAATGCGTCGTCAATGCGTGCAGCGGCGACGCGCGACCCCTACTATGCGTGCCTCATGACGTGGGAGAGAAGACGGGGGGCGCGGTCGGCCCGCGCTGATCGGCGGCTCGGTGCTTTCTTGATCGTAGCGGCGCTCGCCACGTCGTTCCTGCTCGCGTTCGTCGGCGTCGATCCTGCAGCGGGCCAGGACAGTGAGACGACGGCCGAGGGAACCCTTCGCAGTCGGGGCACCGGCGAGAACGGCGACGACGAGTTCTTCGAAGGTGTCCGTCTCTTCGCCACCGACGAGAACGGCGAGGTGGTCGGTGAGGGGCTGACCGACGCGGAGGGGAACTGGTCCATCGTGCTCCCCGGCGCTGGTGAGTACACGGTCGAGCTCGATACCTCCACCCTGCCGGAGGGCGTCTCCCTGCGAGAGGGGACCGAGCCGACGAGGCCGGTGTCGGCCACCGAGGGACGGTCGAGCCCGGTCCTGTTCCCGCTCGGTGAGCGGGCGTCATCGGACAGCTCGTCGATCCGGTTCGTCCAGCTCACGGTGGACGGGCTCAAGCTCGGGCTGATCATCGGCATGACGGCGATCGGGCTGTCGCTGATCTTCGGCACCACCGGACTCGTGAACTTCGCCCACGGTGAGATGGTCACGATCGGGGCGATGGTTGCGTTCCTGTTCAACGTCACCGGGCTGTTCAACACGCAGATAACCCTGATCGCCGCGGCTGCGATCGCCGTGGTGTTCACGGGCCTCGTAGGCGGGGCCCTGAACCAGTTCATCTGGCAACCGCTCCGCGGTCGCGGGTCGAGCCTCATCTCCATGCTCGTCGTGTCGATCGGTCTGTCGATCCTCCTGCGGTACGTGCTGCTCTACATCTTCGGCGGTCGGGGTCGCCCGTATCGCGACTACCAGATCCAGCGGGTCATCGACTTCGGTCCGTTCACCCTGCCGCCGAAGGACATCGTGATCATCGTGGTGTCGCTCGTGGTCCTGATAGGGATCGGGATCGCCCTGCAGGGGACGCGGATCGGCAAGGCGATGCGGGCCGTGGCCGACAACCGCGACCTGGCCGAGTCATCGGGCATCGACGTGGAGGCGGTGATCCGCTACGTCTGGGTCGCCGGCGGGGCGCTCGCCGGGCTCGGCGGCGTGCTGTTCGGCCTCACGGAGGACATCGGCTGGGAGATGGGCTTCCGCCTCCTGCTGCTGATGTTCGCCGGCGTGACCCTCGGCGGCCTCGGCACCGCCTATGGCGCACTGGTCGGGAGCCTCATCGTCGGCGTGTTCATCCAGCTCTCCACCTACGTGGTTCCGAACGACATGAAGAACGTCGGCGCCCTCCTGACCTTGGTTCTGATCCTTCTCGTGCGCCCACAAGGGCTGCTCGGACGGCCGGAGAGGGTGGGCTGATGAACTGGCAATCGATCCTCGAGAACACCCTCCGAGGCTTCTTCGGTGAGCAGGCGATCTATTTCGCCCTCGCCGCGATCGGGCTGAACATCCACTTCGGATATGCCGGCCTCCTCAACTTCGGTCAGGCGGTGTTCATGGCCGCCGGGGCCTACGGGCTGGCGATCACCGTCGTGACCTACGGCGGCTCGTTCTGGCTGGGCGTGATCCTCGGCCTCACGCTCTTCCCGGTCCTGCTGGCCCTCGTCCTCGGCGTCCCGACGCTCCGACTCCGGGCCGATTATCTGGCCATCGTCACGATCGCCACGGCCGAGATCTTCCGCCTGTTCGCCCGCTCGCCCCGGTGGGACTGGCTCACCGGCTCCTCCGACGGTCTCGGCCAGTACGCCGACGACTTCTACGAGCTGAGCCCATTCGACCCCCGTCGCCGCTACGGCATCGGGCCGCTCAACTTCCTCGGCAACCAGATGTGGGTGGTGCTGATCGGTTGGGTCGTCGTGGCCCTCGTGGTGCTCCTGGTGTGGATCCTCGCCAACAGCCCGTGGGGTCGGGTGCTCAAGGCGATCCGAGAGGACGAGGACGCCGCTCGGAGCCTCGGGAAGAACGCCTACTCCTACAAGATGCAGGCGCTCATACTCGGCGGTGTCATCGGCGCTGCCGGCGGCCTCCTCCGCGCCATCGGCACCCAGAGCGCCCAGCCCGACAACTTCATCACCGACGTGACGTTCCTCGCATGGGTCGCCCTGATCCTCGGCGGCGCAGCACGCGTCATGGGGCCCGTCATCGGCGCCATGATCCTGTGGGCGGTGCTGAGCTTCACCGACACCTTCCTCCGGCAGGCGGTTAACGCTGACGTCATTCCGGAGTCCATCATGGAGGGAACCCAGGTCGGCCAGGTCCGGTTCATGCTGATCGGCTTGTCGCTCGCTCTGCTCGCCGCCTTCCGACCGCAGGGGATCTTCGGAAACCGCAACGAAATGGCGCTCGATGACCGCTGAACGAACCCACGATGTGCAGGCGTCGATCGCCGCCCTCGACGGTGTCGCCTGGGAGCCCGGCGTCGCCAAGCCCGATCCGATTCTCGTGGCCGACGGAACCACCCGACGATTCGGTGGTCTGGTGGCGGTCGATGTCGAGCATCTCGAGGTGCAGCGCGGCGTCATCACGGCCCTGATCGGGCCGAACGGTGCCGGCAAGACGACCTTCTTCAACCTGATGACGAACTTCGACAAGCCCGACGAGGGCAAGGCGACGTTCAACGGTAGGGACCTTCACGGGGTGGCCGTGCACAAGGTCGCCAACCTCGGGATGGTGCGCACGTTCCAGCTCACCAAGGCGCTCTCGAAGATGACGGTCATCGAGAACATGAAGCTCGGCGCTGTCGGGCAGAAGGGCGAGCGTTTCTGGAACGCCTTGCTGCCGATGAGGTGGCGCTCCCAGGAGGAGCAGATCGAGGCGCGCGCCGACGCATTGCTCGAGCGGTTCAAGCTGAGCCACATGCGGGAGGAGTTCGCCGGCACCCTGTCCGGCGGGCAGCGCAAGCTGCTGGAGATGGCCCGGGCCCTGATGGTGGAGCCGGAGCTGGTGATGCTCGACGAGCCGATGGCCGGGGTGAACCCGGCGCTCAAGCACTCGCTCCTCGAGCACGTCACCAACCTTCGAGACGAAGGCATGACGGTCCTGTTCGTCGAGCACGACATGGACATGGTCCACGAGATCAGCGACTGGGTGGTGGTGATGGCGGAGGGCCGAATCATCGCCGAGGGTCCACCGGCCTCGATCGGTGAGAATCAGGCGGTCGTCGATGCCTACCTCGGTGCCCATCACGACGCGCCGCTCGACTGGGAGGAGCCGGCTGCAACCGATGACGACGCCGGTGCCGAGGACGAGGCGGCCGCCAAATGAGCGACGAACTCCTCCTCCACGCCGATGGGCTCGTCGCTGGCTACGTTCCGGGCGTCAACATCCTCAACGGCTGCAACCTCGAGCTGGCGGAAGGCGAGCTCGTCGGCATCGTGGGGCCGAATGGGGCCGGCAAGTCCACGCTGATCAAGGCGATGTTCGGCCTGGTCGAAGTCCGGGAGGGCACCGTGAGCCTCCGGGGGGAGGACATCACCGGCCACAAGGCCCACAGTCTCGTGTCGAAGGGCATCGGCTATGTGCCACAGACCGAGAACGTCTTCCCGCTGCTGACCATCGAGGAGAACCTCGAGATGGGCGTGTTCCTCAAGCCGAACACGTTCGACGAGCGATTCGACGTGGTGGGCGAGATGTTTCCCCGTCTCGTCGAGCGGCGCGAGCAGAAGGCCGGTTCTCTGTCCGGTGGCGAGCGTCAGATGCTGGCGATGGCTCGGGCGTTGATGATGGATCCGTCGGTCCTCTTCCTCGACGAGCCTTCCGCCGGCCTCTCACCGCTCCTGCAGGACGAGGTCTTCGTCCGCTGCAAGCGGATCAACTCGACCGGCGTGTCGATCGTGATGGTCGAGCAGAACGCCAGTCGCTGCCTCCAGATCTGTGACCGGGGCTACGTGCTCGATCAGGGTCAGAACGCCTACACCGGCACCGGACGGGAGCTGCTGACCGATCCCAAGGTCATCGAGCTCTACCTGGGCACGCTGGTCAAGACCCACGCCGAGTAGTACCGAAGCCGCTACCAGGCCGGCCGCAGGACGTCCCGGAACCCCGGGGCCAGGCGATGGGGGAGGAGCGGCGGCTCGCGGCGGTCGATTCGCAGTGTTGCCGACTCGACCGATGGACGAGGTCGGAAGCTGTTCCGATCGACCCTCGGTCCGAGTTCGAAGGTCCACCACGGCGCCCACGCCGCGGTGCGGAGCGCGATCGGCGGGCTGGCCGCATGCTTCGTCGCCACCTCGCGCTGCACGATGAGGTCGGCCCGGGTCGGGCCGCGCCGCGGGTCGTCGAGCAGGCGGCTCAGGAGCGCGGTGGTGAGGCCATACGGTGGACTGGCCGCGACCCGATAGCGGTCTCTCGGCAGTCGCAGCGTCCGCAGGTCGGCCCGGACGACGCGTATCCGCCGTTGCAGACCTGCCCGGCCGACGGCCTCGGTCAACCGTCGTGCCCAGTCTGGGTCGACCTCCACGGCCAGCACCCGTGCACCGGCTCGAGCCAGCGGCAGGGTCAGCGCTCCTCGACCGGCACCGATGTCGAGGACGAGCTCGTCGGGACGAATGTCGAGATCAGCGACGAACCGGTCGATGGCGGCGCGGTCGACCAGGAAGTTCTGACCGTGCGCCCTGCGCTTCGTGTCGCGCTCGGTCCTGCGACGCCGGGCGGACACGGACCATCACCATCATCGACATGGGCGCCACGCTAGCGCAGGGTCCGATCGGCTGGTCCGACATTTTCTCCCGGACCCACGGCTGCAGTCGGACGCGAGCGATCCCGAGCCGGCGGCTCGGGATCGCTCGCTAACCTCTTCAGATGTCGTCGAGCTGAGCTCTCAGCTCGACGTGATCAGCTCAGGGTCCCGAAGACCGACCCGACGACCTCGATCGCACCCTCGTCGTTGAACTCGAGGGTGAGCACGGAGGCCTCGGACGGCTCGCCGGCGTCGATGAACGACAGGGGACCGGACCGCCCGTCGTAGTCGATGTCGGCGCCCTCTTCGAGGAGCTTGGCGCAGTCGGCGAAGGTCTCGCAGACCTCACCGTCCTGGGTGAGACCATTGATCTCCGCCGCGATCGCTGTCGGATCGTCGCTACCGGCGGCGATGGCGCCGAGAGCGACCAGCACGACCGCGTCGTAGGACTCCGCAGCGTAGGAGTAGTCGATCAGTTCCGAATCGACGCCGAGCAGGGCGTCCTGGAAATCGGTCAGGGTGCCCTGCACGTCGACGCCGGGCAGGGTGCCCCGCATGCCGGACAGGACGGTCGGATCGTCGAAGGCCTCGGCGAGGGCGTTGCCCATGTTGCCGTCGGTGCCGTACACGAGCTTGTCACCAGGACCGAAGCCCTGCTCGATGAGACCCTGGAGGATCTGGGCCGTCTCGTCGAAGCCGATGATCACGATGGCATCGGGGTCGGCCTCGGCCACCGTGGCGATCTCGGCGTCGAAGTTCTCAGCCTTCGGATCGTAGATCTCCTCAGCGACGACCGTGCCGCCACCAGCCTCGTAGGGGCCCTTGCTGAACTCGAGCAGGCCGGTGCCGTACGAGTCGTTGAGAACCAGGAACGCCGCAGTCTCGGCGCCGTCGGCCAGCATGATGTCGGCGAGAGCCGCACCCTGGATGACGTCCGACGGTGCGGTCCGGAAGTACAGGCCGTTGTCGTCGTAGTCGGTGAACGCAGGCGAGGTGTTCGCCGGCGAGAACTGGATGACCCCAGCCTGGGTGATCTTGTCGATCACGGTCAGCGACACACCAGAGGAGGCGGCGCCGATGAAGGCGTCGACGTTCTCGGCGAGGAGGCGGTCGACGGTGGCGTTGGCCACGTCGCCGTTGTCGCCCGAGTCACCCGGCAGCCAGACGACGTCGTTGCCGAGCACGCCGCCAGCCTCGTTGATGTCGGCCACGGCGAGTTCGACCGCAGCGAACTCGGGCGGGCCGAGGAAGGCGAGGTTCCCGGTCTCGGGCAGGATGCCGCCGAAAGTCAGCGTCCCGTCGGCACCGCCGCCAGCGGCGGGTGCCGGGTCGTCGTCGCCCTCACCGTCATCAGCAGCCTCGGTCGTCTCCGAGTCGTCGTCAGCCGCCTCGGTCGTCTCGCTGGTCTCGGTGTCGTCGCCTGCGTCGGTGGCTTCGTCCGGATCGTCAGAGCCGCAGGCGGCTGCGATCAGGCCGAACGCCATCAGCAAGGCCAGGAGCCTTGCAAGCGTGTTCTTGCCCATGTGCGTGAATCTCCCCGTGAGATGTCGTAGATAGCGGCTCGTCATTGAACCGCCGAGACACGGTAGCAAGGTGCGGGCGTCAACCGGTCGCGTTCCGGGGCTCTTCACCACCACGAAACGGAGCCGAAACACGACGCTGCGGACGTGAAACAAGTGGAATCGTTTGCGCTTCGAAGCAACTGGGGCCCGGATCGGTGACGAGTGTCACAGCGAGGATCGCAGGCGATCGCGGGATCGGGGGCCGGGCAGCGGGGGACCGGCCAGTGCGCCGCTGCGAGCTGTCTTGCTCAGCGCGAGCACAGGGGCGAAGCTCTTCGGATGGGGAAAACGATGACCGCACCCGAGGGACCGGGCGCGCTACCGCTCTTCGAGGCACCACCCGTCGACTACGGGCCCGATGAGGAGGCCATGGCCGCGTACCGCGCCGCCGGAACCGAGCGAGCGCTCGAGCTCGACAATCGGGGGCCGATCCGCTTCGATCGCAACGGTCGTCTCGATCCGGCGATCCTCGACGCCTACCGCCGCCACGGCTTCTACATCCTCGAGGGGGCGCTCGGCCCGGAGGAGCTCGCCGACCTCGAGCGCGATGTCGCCGACCTGCTGGATCGGGCGCCGACCTCCAAGGGGGCGACGATCGACCGACACGGTCGACCGGCTCTCGGCACCGGCCTGACGGGCCGCAACGTGAGCTGGGTCCGCCCGCTCTCGGACCCGCTCGGCGGCACCGACGCCTCCTACGGCCGACACGAGGCCAAGATGAACGAGCCTGCACCGGCCGACGGCTCGCCGGAGTGGGTGATGCAGCTCGTGCTCGGATCGCTCCAGTTCTCCGACGCCTGCCTACGAACCTATGGCCACCCCGACCTGCTGCGGGTGGCCGAGGCCATCCACGGCCCCGATTTCACACCGTTCAACGAGGCCGTGTGGATCAAGCATCCCCGCCTCGGGGGCTCGGTCGCCTGGCATCAGGACGGGTGGACCCACTGGCGGTCGCCCGACCTCGACGACGACACCCACGGCTTCAACTTCATGGGTCAGCTCTATGGGTGCGACGCCGCCAACGGGCTCTGGGTCGTGCCCGGCTCCCACCGGATCGGGAAGGCCGACATCAAGGGCATGGTCGCCGCAGCGGGATCGGACCGGTTGCCGGAGGCGGTTCCGCTGATCTGCGCCCCCGGCGACGTTGCGATCACCAATCGGCAGGCGATCCACGGCTCGTTCGCCAACACCAGCGACGACGTCCGGGTGACGATCAACTTCGGCTTCCATCGACGGCGATCCGTCCTCGACGTGACGAGCGGCGGCGTGCACTCGGAGGTCACCACCTACGACGCCGCCTACATCGAGGAGCGGTCGAAGCTCATCGCCTACGCGATCGACGCTCGGGCGCAGCGCTTCCCCGACGAGGAACGGTACGTCTACCAGCCCCTCGCGGGGCGGGAGGACGAGTTTCGCTGGGACGACGCCGCCCGGGCCGCCATCCGCGACTACAACCTCAGAGATCTGGGCATCTGACCTTGGCCGAGAACAACGGAAGCGAACCGACCCCGCTCGATGTGGTGATCGTCGGCGCCGGCTTCGCCGGCATGTATCAGCTCCTGCGGCTACGCGAGGCCGGTCTCGCGGTGCTGGTGATCGAGGCGGGCACCGACGTCGGTGGGACCTGGTATTGGAACCGGTATCCGGGCGCCCGCTGCGACGTGCCGAGCATGGAGTACTCCTACTCCTTCGATCCCGATCTCGAGCAGGAGTGGTCGTGGAGCGAGGTGATGTCGCCCCAGCCCGAGATCCTCGACTACGCCCGTCACGTCGCCGACCGGTTCGATCTCCGACCCCACATCCAGTTCGAGACCAGGGTGACGGTCGCCACCTTCGACGAGGCCCGTGCCCGGTGGCTGATCACGACCGACCGCGGCGATCGATTCGACGCCCGGTTCTGCATCATGGCCACCGGATGCCTCTCGGTGTCGAACCTGCCCGAGATGGACGGACGCGACACCTTCGCCGGGCTCACGCTGCACACGGGCAACTGGCCGAAGACGGCGAGCGGCGACCCGTGTGAGCCGCTCGCCGGCAAGCGGGTCGGCGTCATCGGGACCGGTTCGTCGGGAGTTCAGGCGATCCCCGTCATCGCCGAGTCGGCCGACCACCTGTACGTGTTCCAACGGACGCCGGTGTACACCTTCCCTGCGAACAACCGCCCCCTGCGCGACGACATCGTCGCCGCCTACAAGGCGAACTACGCCGAGGTGCGGGAGCGCCAGCGTCGATCGGTGGCGGGATTCTCCGGCTTCGATCCGAGAAAAGCCGCCAAGCGGGCCGAGGCGACCGCCGAAGACGCCAGCAGATCGGCCGCCGCCGATACCCCGGCCGCCCGCTCGACGGTTGCGGGCAGTGAGACGTCGACGGGCCGGCCAGGGCTCCTCGACCTGTCTCCACCCGAGCGCGAGGCGGCGGTGGACCGCTACGGCCCGGCCGTGTTCATGCGCTACCGCGACGTGTACACCGATCCCGAGGCGAACGAGGCGGCCTGTGAGCTGTACCGGCAGCGGATCGACCAACTCGTGACGGATCCCGACGTGGCCGACCGTCTGAAGCCGAAGGACTACCCGCTCGGCTGCAAGCGGCAGGTGTACGACACCGACTACTACGAGACGTTCAACCGCGACGACGTCACGCTCGTCGACCTCCGGCGGAACCCACTCGTGCGGATCACCGAGACCGGCGTCGAGACCGCCGAGGGGCCGATCGAGCTCGATGTGCTCGTGTTCGCCACCGGCTTCGACGCCATGACCGGCGCGCTCGACCGGATCGACATCCGGGGCCGGGGTGGGCGTCGACTCCGCGACGACTGGGCCGATGGTCCCCGCAGCTACCTCGGTCTGGCCGTCGCCGGCTACCCGAACCTGTTCACGATCACCGGACCGGGGAGCCCGTCGGTGCTGAGCAACGTGCTGGTGTCGATCGAGCAGCACGTCGACTGGATCACCGCCTGCATCGGCGCCATCGACGGATCGGAGCGGACCGCGATCGAGGCCACCCCCGAGGCCCAGGCCGACTGGGGCCGCCAGGTGGCGGCGGCCGCCGAGGGCACGATGTACACCGCCCCGGGATGTGCGAGCTGGTACCTCGGCGCCAACATCGAGGGGAAGACACAGGTGTTCATGCCGTACGTGGGTGGGGTCGGCCGTTACCGGGACATCTGCGATCGGGTCGCCGCCGACGACTACGCCGGCTTCACGGTCTCGTGACCCGAGGTCTGCTGACTCCATGACCGACCGCCCCGATGCCCGGCTCCACCACGCCCACCTCATGGCGTCGAACGTCGAGGAGACGATCCGCTTCTGGCGGGACTGCTTCGGCGCCCACGTCGTGGCCGACGAGTCGATGGCCGGGTCGAGGAATGTCTTCCTCGACATCGGCGGCGGACGGCTCAACCTCTACGACCAGGCCCCCAACCACCGAGGCCCGGTCAACCATCTCGGCGTGCACGTCGCCGACCTCGACGTGACGGTCGAACGACTCCGGACTGCGGGCTGGGAGCCCGGCCCCGTCAAGCGGGACGGGCCGCTCACCTATGCGATGGTCGAGGGGCCCGACGGGCTGCTGCTCGAGGTGTTCCACTTCGCCGAGGGATCCACACCGACCCGCCTGCGGCCCTACTTCGATCTCGACGAGAACCCCGATCAGGAGGATGGCGATGGCTGAAGCCGAAGCGGGCCGCCGTTTCGTGGCGGTGGTGAAACGGGACTGTCCGACCTGTGTGACCGTGGAGCCGGTGCTGACCGACCTTGCTGGCCGGGTCGACCTCACCGTCTACTCCCAGGACGACCCCGGGTTTCCCGCCGGGATCGACGTGGTCGACGACACGAGCCTCGAGTTCTCCTGGCATCACGACATCGAGACCGTGCCGACCCTGATCGAGCTCGTCGACGGGGACGAGTCCGCCCGCCTCGTCGGGTGGGAGCGGGGTCGGTGGACGGCTGCCACCGGCGTCGACTTGGCCGACACCACCACCGACTTCTCGCCTGGCTGCGGGTCGCTGTCGGTCGATCCGAACCTGGCCGACGACCTCGCCGTCCGCTTCGGTGGTGGGAAGCTCCGTACCCGTCGGGTCGAGCTCGCCGGGCTCGAGGACGAGATCGAGGCCATGTACGACAGAGGCTGGTCAGACGGGCTCCCGCTCGTGCCGCCGACCGAAGCCCGCGTCCTGCGCATGCTGGAGGGAACCACCCGCGACCCGTCCGACGTGGTCGCGCTCATCCCGCCGGCACTGGTGGAGGCGACCGTTGAGCAGGTCGCCATCAACGCCGTGATGGCCGGCTGCAAGCCGGAGTACCTGCCGGTGGTCCTCGCCGCCGTCGAGGGCGCCTGCACCGACCGGTTCAACATCCACGGCCTCCTCTGCACGCTGTGGTTCTCGGGACCGGTGGTGATCGTCAACGGACCGATCCGCCAGCGGATCGGGATGAACAGTGGCAAGAACGCCCTCGGGCAGGGGAACCGTGCCAACTCCACGATCGGCCGCGCCCTGCAGTTGGTGGTGCGCAACATCGGTGGCGGCAAGCCGGGGGTCGGCGGCATCGACCGGTCGGCGCTCGGCGCGCCCTCGAAGATCGGCTGGTGCTTCGCCGAGGACGAGGAGCACCTCCCGGACGGCTGGCCGCCGCTGAGCGTCGAGCGGGGCATGGAGCTCGGCCAGGATGCGGTCACCCTGTTCGCCGGGCACGGTCCGATCGGTGCCGTCGATCAGCTCTCCCGCACACCGGAGTCACTGACCCGGTCGCTGGCGGCCCAGCTCTTGGCGGTCGGCCACCCGAAGCTGCCGAACGAGGCGATGTTGATCCTCACCCCGGAGCACCAGCGGGTGCTGGCGGAGGCCGGCTGGTCGAAGGACCGGTTCCGGGCAGAGCTCGACCCGTTGCTGGTGCTCGACGGCGACGCGGCCCAGCGCGGCGTCGACGGCATCGAGGAGGGTCTGCCGCCGAGCATGGCTGGTCGGCAGGTCCCGAAGTTCCGCCGTGGGTCGCTCATGATCGTGCGGGCCGGCGGGAACGCCGGGGCTTTCTCCGCGATCCTCGGCGGCTGGGTCGGTGGGGCGAAGGGCTCCGAGCCGATCACGGTGCCGATCACCCCCTGACCCCGTCGAATTTTGATGGATTGACAGCGGCTACCGCTGCAAACCGCACGAATTTCGACGGGGTCGGGCTCAACCCGCGGTCGACCGGGCCTGGCGACCGGCCCATCGCTCGGTGGCTCGGTGCCAGGCGGGGTTCCACTCGCTCACGTGGGGCCAGAGACACTGGGCTTCCATGAGCGCCGCCTCGGCGTCGACGCCGAGCTCGTCGACGAGGAGCGCCCGCAGCACGAGACCGGTCCTGGACGCGCCGTGCCGACAGTGGACCAGCACCGGCTGGCCGCCCACCCGGGCGGCGGCGATCTCGGCCAGCACCTCGTCGAGCACGAACTCCAGGCTGGGGTTGGCGTCGGGGCGTGGCGTGTCGTCGATGTGGAACGTGACCTGGTGCGGATGACCGTCGATCCGGCCCTCCGGATCGCACAGCGACAGGACCAGCCCCTCCGGGTTGGTCTCGACGAAGCGCTGAGCGCCGTAGACGTTCGACAACCACAGGCCGGGCAGCACCTCGCGTGGTCCCCGCCGACGGCGTGGGTCATAGGTCGGGTCGCGGTCGATGCCGAGGAGCCGATCGGTCAGCCGAGCGAGGTACCGACGGCCGCGGCGGCCGTCGACGGCCGCGAACCCCGTCGCCGCCCGGCCCGGGACAACGCCGATGCCACCCACCAGGCCGACCACCGCAGCGTTGAGCACGGCCTGGGTCACGTCGGGCGCCGTCAGGACGGCGTCGTCGAGCCGAGCTCCGGAACGGGCGAGATCGGCAGCGGCGGCCAGCCCTGCGTCGGCCGGGTCGAGCAGGCGGGACTCGTGGAGCCACACCCGCACCACATCGACCAGCTCGCTGGCCGTCCCGTCGGCAAGGAGCGGTCGGGCACCGTCTGCCAACCCGATCGCTGCCGGGGCGGCGTGCACGACGGCAAGATCGATCGGCAGCGGCCGGCCCCGCAAGAGCTCCTCGGCCAACTCGAGCGACCGCAGGCCGTCGGCGGTCCAGGAGGACGTACCGCTCCGCCAGGCGCCAGCGACGAGCGAGGCCGTGATCGCCCCCATCGCCGCCTGCCAGCGGTGCCCGTCCGACGTCCCCATCACGCGATCATGCCAGCTCGTAGCGACGGAACGTCGCCGTCGCCGACCAACACCCCCGAAATTCGTGGAGTTTCCGGGATCCGGGGTTCCTATTCGAGCAGTTCCTCAGCGGCGAGCTCGCCGATTCGCTCCGGGTCGTAGCCCAGCGTCTCCGCCAGGACGTCGTAGGCGTGCTCGCCGAAGGTCGGGCCACCGTGACGGAACCTGGCCGGGGTCCGGGACAACATGAACCGGGTCCCTTCGACGACGGTCGTGCCCTGCTTGGCGTGCGGGACCTCCACGAAGTGCTGCCGGAGCTCGAGCTGGGGATCGGCCGCGATCTCCGGCGAGTTCTGCACGATGTGGGCTGGGACCCCACGGGCCTGGAGCGTGGTCATCAGATCGTGCCCGTCGTGGGTGGAGGTCCACGCGGTGAGCAGCTCGTCGAGCTCGTCGTGGCGCTCGTGCCGCTCCGCCACCGATAACGACGCGAGGTCGGCCCGCCCCGCTTCGTCGGCGACCGCCTCCCACGCTGCGTCGGAGTCGCAGGCGATGGCGATCCAGGCGTCGTCGCCGTCGGTGGGGTACACGCCGTGGGGGGCGAACACCCGGTCGCGGTTTCCTGCCCGCTCCCAGCCCCGCCCGTTCACCGACTGCTCGAGTAGCGCAGGACCGAGGAGATGGAGCGCGGCCTCGGCCTGGGACAGGTCGATGTACTGGCCCTCGCCGGTCGCCCGATGGTGCTCGAGCGCACCCATGACCGCCGCCACCAGCCAGCGGGGCGACGTGTAGTCGGTGTATGCCCCGAACGGACCCGCGGGCTGCCGATCGGGCCAACCGACCGGGTTGAAGAACCCGGAGATGGCGGCGGCCATCGTGCCGAAACCGGCCAGAAGAGCGAGGGGACCGGTCTGCCCCATGAGGCAGCTCGAGGCCATGATGATCCCGGGCTTGCGGGCGGCGACGGCCTCGTAGTCGAGACCCCACTTCTTCATCGCCTTCGGCGAGAACGACTCGAGCACGACGTCGGCCCAGTCGATGAGGTCCCAGATCACCTCGATCGCTCCCGGCTTCGACATGTCGAGGGCGAGGCCCTGCTTGCCTGCGTTCATGTTGTTCCAGATGCCCGAGAGCTCGGGGTCGGCGACGTCGTCGCGGAAGGGCTGCAGCGTCCTCACCGCGTCGAGCTTGTTGACCGACTCGACCCGGATGATCTCGGCGCCGTAGTCGGCGAGCACGCGGGAGGCGGCTGGGCCGGCCATGGCCCACATGAAGTCGAGGATCTTGACTCCCGCCAACGGCAGCGCCGTCGATGGATTCGCCTCGGCGACGGCCACCGCCGGCCTGCGAGCCGCCCCCTCGTCGTCGCGGGCGGCAGCGACCTCGGCGAGGACGGCATCGGTGTCGGCCCCGAGCCGGGGCGCGGCTGGCAGCGGCCCGAGCGGGGTGGCGGAGAACTTGGCGAACGCTCCCGGGAGCGGGTGGGTTCCCGCCTCACCGTGGTCGACTGCCTCCCAGTACCGACGGAAGGCGAGTTGCTCGCTCCCGGTGACCTCCTCGGTGGTCCACACCGGGGTGATCAGGACCCGCCGGGTCATGGCCCCCTCCAACAGCTCGGCCTTGGTCTTCGTGGCGAAGAAGTCGGTCAGCACCTGCTTGACCCGCTCGTACTCCTCGAGCGGCTCCTGCCCGTCGAGGAGCATCACCGCGTAGTTCACCCAGTCCTTGGTGCGGGTGGCCTCGTCGCAGAAGCCCTCCTCGTGCACCCAATCCATCATGTTCTGGGTGAAGGCGGCGAAGCTCGCCCCGAACAGCAGCGTCACCGACGCGTAGCCGTCCTTGCACGGCCACATGAGTTGGATCGGGATGCCCTGGAGATTGGCCCCGCCTGCGATCCTGGTGGTCGACGTGGCGTTGAGGGGCTGGGCCAGCGTCATCGACTGGGCGCACTGACTCATGCTCTGCTGGGCCGAGACGTCGACGTGTTGCCCGAGACCCGACGTGCGCTGCCGCTCGAACAGGGCGATCAGCGCCGCCCCGGCCGCCTCCGAGGCGGCGTTGTGGAACGCCTGCGGCAGGGTGCCGCCCGCCCGGAGAGGAGCGCGGTCGTTGTCGCCGGTGATGGCCATGTTCCCCGCTGCCGCCTGCAGGGTGAGGTCGGTCGCCCGCCAGTCGGCCTTGGGTCCCTCGCTCCCGAAGGGAGAGATCGACACGTACACGAGGCCGGGATTGCGCGTCGACAATGCCTCGTGGCCGAGGCCCCGAGCGGCCATGACGCCGGGGTCGGCAGACTGGATCACGATGTCGGCACCGGCCGCCAGGGTGCGAACCGCCTCCTGACCGTCGACGGTGTCGAGGTCGAGCACGACGCTGCGCTTGCCCCGGTTGTAGCACCAGTGGTGAAGGGCGCGCTCCCCGTCGTCGACGTCGCCGGCGAAGGGGCCGAGGCGGCGGATCGACGATCCCCCCGGCGGCTCGATCAGGATCACCTCGGCCCCCATCTGGGCCAGCATCAGCCCCGCGAGGTGGCCTCGTTCGTCGGTCAGATCCAACACCCGATAGCTCGACAGCATGGCTTCCCCTTGTGATCGTCCGGCTCCGGTCGCCCGGTCCCGCCGCTGGGCTCCAATCACATCGCCTCGCGTCGCAGGCGTCAAGGTCGGCGGGCACGGGCCGAGTCGGCGGGTGGCGTGCAACACTGACGGGATGGTCGAGCTCATCGAGGTGCCGCCCGGACTGGCCGGTGTCGCCGTTACCGCCACCTCGATCGGCGACGTGCTCGGCGACGAGGGCTTGTACCACTACCGGGGCCGGTCGGCCCCCGATCTCGCCCGTAGCTCCGACTTCGAGACGGTGGCCGCGCTCGTCCTCGACGACTCGAACGATCCGCTCGAAGGCGACCGGACGCTGCCCGCGTCGGTGGCAGCACTCGTCGCCGACGTCGATCTGCGGACGGGCCTCAGCGCGCTCGGGGCGGCCACGTGCAGCGGGCCGTTGTTCGAGCTCGACCCCGACGAGCGACGGGCGGACGCGGTCCGGCTGATCGCGGCGATGCCGACGCTCGTCGCCTCACTGCACCATCGCCGACCGCTCGATCCCGATCCCGGCCTGTCCCACGTGACCGACTTCCTGCGGATGCTCACCGGGTCGCCTCCGCCCGACGAGGTCGTCGCCGCCATGGAGGCGTACTTCGTGCTCACGATGGACCACGGGTTCAACAACTCGACGTTCGCCACGAGGGTGGTCGCCTCCACCGGAGCCGACCTCGCAGCCTGCGTGGTGGCCGGCTACTCGTCGCTGAGCGGACCGAAGCACGGCGCCGCGATCGAGCAGATCCTCGAGATGTTCGACGCCATCGGCGAGCCAGCCAACGCCGAGCCGTGGATGAAGGCCGAGATCGCCGCTCGACGACGCCTGCGGGGCTTCGGTCACTCGGTGTACCGACGGCCCGACCCCCGCCTGGCGGTTCTGCGGGAGCACGGCCAGCGACTGGCCCCGGAGCGCTTCGCGGTGGCGTCGGCCGCCGAGGAGGCCGGACGGCGGGTATTGGCGGGACGGCGCCTGGAACCGAACGTCGATCTGCTCGCCGTCGTGGTGCTCGAGGCGTGTGGCGTCCCGCGCGGCTGGTTCGCTGCGACGTTCGCCGCGGCCCGGATCGTCGGTTGGTGCGCCCACGCGCTCGAGCAGGCGACCGAGAAGAAGATCATCCGCCCGGCCGCGTACTACGTGGGCCCGCCACCCGAGGTCGGTTCCGAGTAGTCGCTGATCGACCGTCGGGGGTACGGCGACGACGAGCTCAACCCGCCGGCTCAGCCACGAGGGCTGCCATCGCGAGCACCGCGTCGGCGACCACGTCGCCGTGCTTGGCGTGCACCATGTGGCCGGCATCGGGCACCTCGATCCGCCGGCGTACGTCGAGGTGCTTGGCGAACACATCGGCGGAGGCGAGGAACCGCTTGTCCCGCTCACCGACGATCACGATCACCGGCACATCGATCTCCCCGAGCCGGTCGATCACGAGGGAGTCGACGTGCATCGAGATCCGCTCCATCCCCTCGGGCACATCGCCGGCCTCGTCGGCCATGGCCTGGACCGACCGGTTCCACTGCTCGAGGCTGTCCCGGCTGCGGAAGCCTGGCCCGGCCGCCACCAGGACGAGGCCGGCGACGAGCTCTGGCGACAGGATGGCGGTCGCCAACGACAGGTAGCCGCCGAGCGAGTGGCCGACGAGCACGGCGGGCGAGCCCGCCTCGCCGATCATGCGCCGGAGGTCGGCGAGCGCGAACTCCCGCTCGTACTCGCCGGGTGGCGCGACATCGGAGCGCCCGTGTCCGCGGAGGTCCCAGGTGACGCTCCTGACCGCACCGTCGAGCGCGGCGACCGTCGACTGCCACACCTCGCCGGTGTTGCGCCACCCCGGGGTGAGGACGACCGGCACCCCGTCGCCGGTGATCTCGTGATGCAGTCGGAGCTCGCTCATGACGGGCGACGGTAGTCCGGCGACCTCGGCGCCGACGATCTCGGGTGGAAGCGGGCGATCGCGACCCGGGTCACCCGCGATCGACGGCGGGCCGAGCGACGGTCAGCGGCCGCCGCGGATCAGGCGACCGGGAAGGGCGCCGGTGTGCTCACCGTTCTCGTAGGTCACCTCACCGCTGCAGATCGTGGCGATGTACCCGTCGGCCCGCTGGACGATGCGCTTCCCGCCGGCCGGCAGGTCGTAGACCATCTCCGGATCGTGGAGGGAGAGGCGGTCGTAATCGATGATGTTGAGGTCGGCCTTGTAGCCGGCGGCGAGCACGCCGCGATCGTCGAGCCCATAGACCTCGGCCGTGTCCTGGGTCATCTTGTGGACCGTCTGCTCGAGCGACATCGTCGGCCCCTTGACCCGGTCGCGGGTCATGTAGGCCAGCATGTAGGTCGGCACGCTGGCATCGCAGAGGACGCCGCAGTGGGCGCCGCCGTCGGACAGGCCGAACACCGAGTTCTCGTGCTCGATCGCCTTCCGCTGGGCTTCGAGGTCGCCGGGATACCGGCCGAACAGGAACAGGATCGGCCGCCCGGCGGCCATCACGTCCATCAACGCCTCCCGGACATGGCAGCCCCGGGCCTCGGCGACACCGGCGAGCGAGTCGGGGTAGCTCGGCTCGTAGCTCAGATCCTCCGGCAGGACATACATCTTGTCCCAGGTGGAGATCATCCGGTTGGTGTCACGGTAGCGCGACTTCTTGGCCTCGTCGGCCATGACCCTGGCCCGGAAGCCGGGGTCGAGCAGCTTCGCCCGCTGCTCCTCCACCGGCAGTGCCTTGATGTCGTCGTAGGCGGGGAACTGTCGCATCGGGTTGAGCGTGCCTTCGAGCGTCATCAGCACCGACGCCGGCCGGGCACCCACCTGGGGGCGGATGTTGAAGCCCTCGGGGTTCAGCTTGTCGGCGAGCTCCCAGATCCCGTCGCCATTCTCGGGGGTGACCAGGAGCGTGAGCGGCCGTCCGGTCTGACGGGCGATGTGCTCGATCCAGTACAGCTCCTCGGCGCTGTCGAGGTGGTCGGAGATGATCTCCATCGTCCCGTGATCGACCGATGCGAGCGCGTCACCGATGGCGATCATCTCGTCGGCCTCGGCGTTGGTGCCCGGCACGAGGTTCCCCTGCTTGTCGAGATGACCGTAGAACCGGGAGGTGGAGAAGCCCAGGGCCCCATCGGCCAGGCCCTGGCGGGCGAGCTCGGCCATCGCCGACATGTCCTCGGCCGTGGCCGCGTCGTAGCAGCGGTCACCCATCACGTAGTGGCGGAGCGCGACGTGGGGGACCTGGGCGCCGATGTCGACGGCATAGGGCGTGTCGATCGCGTCGAGGTAGTCACCGAAGCTCTCCCAACCCCATGGGATGCCCTCGTGGAGCGCGGTGCCGGGGATGTCCTCAACGCTCTCCATCAGCTCGACCAGCTCGTTCTCCGAGCCGGGGCGGACGGGGGCGAACCCCACCCCGCAGTTGCCCATCACCACGGTCGTCACCCCGTGCCAGCTGCTCGGCGTGACCTGCTTGTCCCAGCAGACCTGGCCGTCGTAGTGGGTGTGGATGTCGACGAAACCCGGGGTGACGAGGTTGCCGTGGGCGTCGATCTCCCGATCGCCGGTACCGGTGACGCCGCCGTCGGCCGCGGCCACCACGGCGGTGATCTCACCGCTCGTGATGGCGATGTCGCCGGTGAAGGCGTCGGCGCCGGTGCCGTCGACGATGCGGGCGTTGCGGATGACAAGATCAGCCATGGGGTGCACTCCTTCGCGATTCGCCCCCAAGTCTTGTCGGCCGTCGACGATTCGCCAAACCGCCCGGGCCACCAGCCATCGCTGGCCGCAGGCCCGGCGGCGGCGGTGGGCTGCCGCCGACTACCGGTCCGCCGGTGACGGCTCGATCCGCTGGGCCACCGGGAAGCCCAGGATCCCGTTGTGGGAGAACACGTAGGCGTTGGTGCGGAGCGGGTCGCCGGCGACGGCGACGAGCAGGTGTGACGGATCGGTGACGATGGGGACCAGCCGCTCGGGGTCGGACGACCCGCCGAAGAGCTCACGGCTGGCCCGACCGGTGTTGGCGAAGTCGACGAGCGTCCGCCGGCCGGGGACGAGGTTCGTCCAGTGACCGATGTAGTGCTCGAACCGTTCGGCCGGGATCCTGGCCCGCTCGAACAGCGCCTGCTGCAGGTCCGCTTTCGACCAGCCGGCACCGGCGATCGTCTCGGCCAGAATCGGGCTGAGCACCAGCAAGGGTCGGTAGCCACCGTCGGCGAGGCCGATCGTGAACACCAGCTCCCAGCCCGTCTGCTTGGCGATCGCATCGGCGAGGTAGTCGACCATCTGCTCGGGGTCCTGGCCGAACACCGAGGTGATCACGTTCCCGCCCGTGTAGCGGGAGATCGTCACCGCGTCCTCACCGGGCGCGGCGCCGAGCCCCTCCGCCAGCGTCGGCCAACCGATTCGGCCGAGGACCGATTCGTTCTCGGCCAACACGACCCGCCAGGTATTGCCGAACGTGGCCTTGTCGGTCTCATGCGGCAGGAAGCCGGCGATGTTGCGGAGGGCGAGGCGCCAGAAGCGGCCGACGGTCGTGTTGGCCACGAACCCGTCGCGCAGCGCGCCCTGCTCGCAGTTGAACTCGAGCCGGCGGGCGATCGGGCCGTTGATCGTGATGAGGGTCTCCGACCCCGGCGTGTTGCCGGAGTGCTCGACGCCGTACCGCGGGTTGGCCATCGCCTGGCCCAGTGCAACGAGGATCGGCATGTACTCCGGTCGACAACCGGCCATCACACCGTTCACCGCGAGGCTGCGTGGGGTCACCTCGCGATTGTCGGGCAGCACCACGCCGAGGCCCTCGTCGGGGTCCCGGTCGGTGTGGGCGAGGAACGCCGCGACCCGCTCCTCGGTCGGCGGGACGACGGGGAGGCCGTCGCTCCACCGCTCGGCGAGGAACCGCTCGTTGATCTGCTCGAAGGTCCCGCTGGCCACCACCTCGCCCGGCTCGGGCTCGGCGACCAGCTCGACGTCGGGCGGCGCTGCGGTCAGGTTGTCGACGACGGCGGGGATCGTCACGGCCCGGATCGCCGCGGCCAGCTCGGGCCACGGTTGGGTGTCGACGTGGCCGGGCACCAGGGCGATCGGCAGGCCCGCCCGACCGAGTCCGTCGGCGGTGGTGACGGCCTGGCGGAGGAAGCCCTCACAGGTGAGCGAACTGCTGGGGATGCCGGCGGCCTCTGCGGTGTTCGATGCCCGCAACACGGCGGGCGTGCAGCTACCTCAACACGCCATGCCGGAGACGACGGCGTCCACTCCCAGCTCGTGCAGTCGCCCCGGCAGAGCGGCGATGAGCTCGTTCTCACCGTCGCCATGGGTCGAGCCGAACTCGGTGTGGTCGACGATCGTGATGTCGTCGAAGCGGGCCCGCAGCTCCTCGGCGATCAGGGGGAAGATCTCGTCGCCCCGGAAGAGATCGTCCCAGAGGAAGGCGATCGTCGCCCCGTCGAGGGTCGCTGGCCGCTCGGCCATCGCCTGCGGGTGGACCACGCGCCGGGATCGAGGCCAGACGACAGTGAAGGACTCGCCCATCGGATCGCGCCTACGACCCGGCGCCGAAGCCGTCGATGGCCGCGTTCAGCGTGGGGCTCGGCCGCATCGCTGCGGTCGCCTGTTCCCGGTCGGGGAAGTAGTAGCCGCCGATGTCCATCGGCTGCCCCTGGACCGCGTTGAGCTCGTCCACGATGACCGCCTCGTTGTCGGTCAACGTGGCCGCCAGCGGTGCGAACCGGGCCTGCAGCTCGGGGTCCTTGTCCTGGGCGGCCAGTGCCTGGGCCCAGTACATGGCGAGATAGAAGTGGCTGCCCCGGTTGTCGAGCTCGTTCACCTTCCTCGATGGCGACTTGCCCTCTTCGAGGAGCTCGGCGGTCGCCCGGTCGAGCGCGTCGGCCAGCACCTGGGCCCGGCTGTCGCCGGTCGTGGTCGCGAGGTGCTCGAAGGACACGGCGAGGGCCAGGAACTCGCCGAGGCTGTCCCACCGGAGGTGGTTCTCGGCGTTGAACTGCTGCACGTGCTTCGGAGCCGAACCGCCAGCGCCGGTCTCGAACAGTCCGCCGCCGGCCATGAGCGGCACGATCGACAACATCTTCGCGCTGGTCCCCAGCTCGAGGATCGGGAACAGGTCGGTGAGGTAGTCGCGCAGGACGTTGCCGGTGACCGAGATCGTGTCCTGGCCGCTGCGGATCCGGTCGAGACTGAAGCGGGTCGCCTCCCGGACCGGCATGATCTCGAGCTGGAGCCCGGTCGTGTCGTGCTCGGCCAGGTAGGCCTCCACCTTCGCGATCAGTTGGGCGTCGTGGGCGCGGGTCGAGTCGAGCCAGAACACGGCGGGGGCGCCCATCGCCCGAGCCCGGGTGACGGCGAGCTTCACCCAGTCACGGATGGCGGCATCCTTCACCTGGCACATCCTCCAGATGTCGCCGGCCTCCACATCGTGGGTGAACAACGTGACGCCGTCGGGGCCGATCACCCGCATGGTGCCGTCGGCCGGGGCTTCGAAGGTCTTGTCGTGGGAGCCGTACTCCTCCGCCTTCTGGGCCATGAGGCCCACGTTCGGCACCGTGCCCATCGTCGTCGGGTCGTAGGCACCGTTGGCCTGGCAGTCCTCGATCGTCTCCTGGTAGAGGCCGGCGTAGCTACCGTCGGGGATCACCGCCAGCGTGTCCTGCTGCTCGCCATCGGCGTTCCACATCTGGCCGGACGTGCGGATCATGGCCGGCATCGACGCGTCGATGATCACATCGCTCGGAACGTGGAGGTTGGTGATGCCCCGATCGGAGTCGACCATCGCCAGCGCCGGGCCGTGCTCGTAGCCGGTGGCTATCGCCGCCTCGATGTCGGCCCGCCTGTCGGCCGGAACGGGATCGTCGGTGTCGGACGCCAGACGGCCCAGAAGGTCACCGAGGCCGTTGTTGACGTTCACCCCGATCTCGTCGAGGTACGCCCCGTGCTCGGCGAAGAGGTCGGCGAAGTAGGCGCGGACGGCGTGACCGAAGATGATCGGGTCGGAGACCTTCATCATGGTGGCCTTGAGATGGAGGGAGAGCAGCACGCCGTCGGCCTTCGCCACCCTGACCTGCTCCGACAGAAAGTCGACCAGCGCCTTGCGGCTCATGAAGGTCGCGTCGGCCACCTCCCCGGCGTCGAGTTGCACGTCGTCCTTGAGGACGGTGACGGTGCCGTCGGTGGCGACGTGCTCGATCCGAGCCGTGCCGCCCTGGTCGACGGTCACGGACCGCTCGTTCGATCGGAAGTCGCCGGCCGTCATGTGGGCCACCCTGGTCTGCGAGTCTGGCGACCAGACGCCCATCGGGTGTGGATTGTTCCTCGCGTACTGCTTCACCGAGGCCGGAGCCCGGCGGTCGGAGTTGCCCTCGCGCAGCACCGGGTTGACGGCGCTCCCCTTCACGCTGTCGAACCGGGCCCGGGCCTCCTCCTCGGCCGGGTCTTCCGGCTCGTCGGGGTAGTCGGGTACGTCGTAGCCCTTCGCCTGGAGCTCGGCGATCGTCGCCTCGAGCTGGGGGATCGACGCGCTGATGTTGGGGAGCTTGATGATGTTCGCCTCGGGCGTCTTGGCCAGCTCGCCCAGCTCGGCCAGCGCATCGTTCACCCGTTGCCCTTCCGGGAGCCGGTCGCTGAATGCAGCGAGGACCCGTCCGGCGAGCGAGATGTCGCGGGTCTCGACCGCGACGCCGCAGGCGCTGGCGAACGCCTCGATGATGGGGAGGAACGAGTGGGTGGCCAGCGCTGGCGCCTCGTCGGTGTACGTGTAGATGATCTTCGCTGTCTTGTCTGCCGTCATCTGCTCTTCCGTGGTTGTGTGACCTGGTGGCGTCCGTGGATCGCCACCTTACCGACAGCGGCCAGCGAGCGATAGCGACGCCAGGCGAGGTCGGCCGGTCCTAAAGCGCTGGTCTCGTCCGACCGTTTCTCTTGGGAGACATGACATGGAAACGACTTCTGGGGTCGCCGCTCCTGGTGATGGCGGCCGGCCTGGCGGCAGCTGCGGTCGCCCTCGCGCTCGCCATCTCGGGGACCGAGCTGAGCCCGATCGAGGTGGTGAGACCGGCCCTGATCAGCGCGATCGCGTCGGGCGTGGCCGCCGTCGTCTCCGCCGTGCAGCGGCAGCTCGTCGTGGCCGAGAGCCGGGCGCTCATGCAGGCCGAGCACGATGCCATGCACGACCCGCTCACGGGCCTGGTCAACAGGATCGAGCTCTACCGGGAGCTGGAGGTGTCGCTGGACCGCTCCCGGCTCGAGAACACCGTCTTCGGGGTGCTGTTCCTCGACCTCGACCGGTTCAAGGTCGTGAACGACTCCATGGGCCACGATGCCGGCGACGAGCTCCTCAGGATCGTGGCCGATCGGCTCCGGGCTGCGACCAGAGCCAGCGACGTGGTGGCCCGCCTCGGGGGCGACGAGTTCGTGCTGATCTGTCGCGGGCTGATGAGCGCCGACTCGGTGCTGGCCGTGGTGCGGCAGATCCTGAAGCGGTTCAGCGAGCCGGTGAACCTCAACGGTCGGATGCACACCGTCACGACCAGCGTGGGGGTGGCGATCGCCACGACCGATGAGCTGCGCACACCCGAGGAGCTCGTACGGGACGCCGACGCCGCGATGTACAAGGCGAAGCGTGACCGAACGGGATTCGCGGTGTTCGATGATGCGCAGCGGACGCTGCTCAGCGACCGGCTGGCGATCGAACGCGACCTCGCCCGGGCCTTCGACGAGGAGCAGCTCGTCGTGCACTACCAGCCGATCGTCGATGTGAACCGACGGACGCTGTACGGCTTCGAGGCGCTCGTCCGCTGGAATCATCCCGCCCGGGGCCTGATCCATCCCAGCGATTTCCTCCCGGTGGCCGAGGACGCCAGGCTCCTCGCCAGGCTGGGCGAGCTCGTCCTGCGGGAAGCGTGCGCCCAGGCCGCGGTCTGGAACCACCTGCACCCCGGGGCCGACAACCTTCGCATCAGCGTCAACGTGGCCGAGCAGCAGTTGGTCGACGCCGCCTTCCCGAAGCTCGTCGACGAGGTCATCGGATGGTCGGGCCTCCGACCGGATCAGCTCATCCTCGAGATAACCGAGGATGTGGTGGTCGAGCACCTCGACAGCCTCACCATGCTCCACCGGATCCGGGATCTGGGCGTGTCCCTCGCCATCGACGACTTCGGCACCGGCCAGTCGTCGCTGAGCTACATCCGGGACTTCGACATGGCGACCACGCTGAAGATCGACAAGAGCTTCGTGCGGCAGATGCACACCGGCACCGCCGACCAGGCGATCGTGGAGGCGATCGTGACGATGGCCACCGCGCTCGAGCTCACGATCGTGGCCGAGGGCGTCGAGCACGATGCCGACATCGAGCGGCTCCGAGCGCTCGGGGTCCAGCTGATGCAGGGGTACTACTTCGGGCGCCCGCTCCCGGCGGAGTCGATCGGGAACCTCGTGACGGTCCTCAACCAGGTGGAGAAGCTTCCCCGGTCGCCGGTGCCGGCCCCGCAGCTAGAACTCTGACCACTCGTCCTCGGGGCCGCCCTGATACTCGGGAAGCGGTTCGCTCTCGTCGCGGGGCGGGGCCGCGGGTTGGGTTCGGGCCGACCGTGCCCCACCGCCACTCGCCCCACCGCCACTCGCCCCGCCGCTGCTCGTGCCGTCACCGTCGCCGTCATCGGCGTAGCCGTAGCACATCTCGACGCCGTCGACGTCGAATGGACGGCCGAGCGACGCGATCCTGAAGGTCGACCAGTCACCCGACTTCTTCAGCACGTCGACCTTCCCGCCCTCGGCGAGCGCCTTCTCCAGATCGACGAGCGGCGCCATCACCGCCCACTTCTCGGACTTCGTCTTCCGGAAGACGGCTGGGATCTTGTCGCCCTTCTGGTCGGTGCTCATGCTCGCTCCTCCACATCGGTCCCCGATCCAAAGTAGCTGTTGGGTTTCGCATGGCGGCGGCTTGGGGGAAACTGACCGCCATGCACGACTCCCTTGCCGTCGGCCTGTCCGGTTCCGAGAGCTATGTCGTCACCGACGACATGTCCCCACCCCACCTGCCGACCAAGGTCCTGTCGACGCCCGACATGATCCGGCTCATCGAGGGAACGTGCCTCCAGGGCGTCCAGTCCCACCTCGGCGACGGACAGACCACCGTCGGCATCCACGTGTGCGTGAGCCACTCGGCGGCGGTGGCCTCCGGTGAGTCGGTCGACGTCGCCTACGAGATCACCGAGATCGATCGCAAGCGTCTCGTGTTCACCACGACGGTCACCTCCGGCGACACCACGGTCTCCGAGGGCACTCACCAGCGCTTCGTCGTCGGCGGGTAGCTCGATGGCTCCCACCCACGAGCGACCGTCGGGTGACCTGTCGGGTCGGGTCGCGATCGTCACCGGCGGGGGCGCCGCCGGCGAGGGCATCGGCAACGGGCGGGCGGCGGCCATCCTCCTCGCCGAGGCCGGGGCCGATGTGGTCGTGGTCGACCGTCACGTCGACCTCGCCCAGCGGACGGTGGCGATGATCGAGGCCGACGGCGGTGGCGCCGTTGCGCTCGAGGCCGACGTGACCGACCCCGACCAGTGCGCAGCCGTGAGCGCGGCGGCCCTAGACCGACGGGGCAGGATCGACATCCTCGTCAACAACGTCGGCATCGGCAGCCGGGGCGATGTGGTCACCGAGACGTTGGACCGGTGGGAACGGGTGATGAACGTGAACGTCACCTCGATGATGCTGATGGCGAAGCACGCGATCCCGGCCATGGTCGAAGGCGGTGGGGGAGCGGTCGTCAACATCTCGTCGATCAGCGCGCTACGGCCGCGGGGCCTCACCGCCTACTCCACCTCCAAGGGTGCCGTGATCGCGCTGACGAGGGCGATGGCTGCCGATCACGGTCGTGATGGTGTGCGGGTGAACTGCGTGGCCCCCGGCCCGGTTCGGACCCCGATGGTCGGCGGCGACGACATGGACCCGGCCCAGGCCGACCTCCGCCGCCGGGCCAGCGCCCTCGGCATCGAGGGCTCCGGGTGGGACGTCGGCGCTGCGGTGCGGTTCCTCGCCTCGGATCAGGCTCGCTACATCACCGGTCAGACCGTCGTCGTGGACGGTGGGGTGACGATTCGGGCACCGGGCCGCAGCCCGGAGCCGGCGGGGGAGGACCGACGTGGCTGAGAACGTGCTCACCCGTACCGACGGCGCCGTCCTCACGGTGACGATCGACCGACCGGAGGTCCGCAACGCGATCGACGGTCCGACAGCCGGCGAGCTCTTCGAGATCTTCTCCGACTTCGACAACGACGACGACCTCTCGGTGGCGATCCTCACCGGTAGCGGTGGCACCTTCTGCGCCGGTGCGGACCTGAAAGCCATCTCCGCCGGCGACGGCAACAAGGTCCGTCGGGCCCCCGGAGACGAGATCGTCGGAACGCTCGGCCCGGTGGGTCCGTCCCGACTGGAGCTCACCAAACCCACCATCGCCGCGGTCGAGGGCCACGCCGTCGCCGGCGGGCTCGAGCTGGCCGTCTGGTGCGATCTCCGGGTCGCAGCCGAAGGGTCGGTGTTCGGGGTGTTCTGCCGCCGCTGGGGCGTGCCGCTGGTGGACGGCGGAACGATCCGGCTGCCGCGACTGATCGGCCAGTCGCGAGCGCTCGACATGATCCTCACCGGGCGCGAGGTCCGGGGGCCGGAGGCGCTCGACTTCGGATTGGCCAACCGTCTGGTCCCCGACGGGGAGGCGCTGGCGGCGGCATCGGACCTCGCCCTCGAGCTGACCCGCCTCCCGCAGCGCTGCCTCCGCAGCGATCGACGGTCGGCCCTCGACCAGTGGTCGCTCGGGCTCGGCGACGCGCTCGCCAACGAAACCGACGTGGGGCTGGCCACGATCCGCAGCGGCGAGACCCGCGAGGGTGCGACCCGGTTCGCCGGGGGCGCCGGACGGCACGGCCGGGCGGCGCCGGTCGAGGGGTCCTGACCGCCCCTGGCGCAACCGATCGGGGAGATTCGGAGCGGTATCGCCGCGGGGATTAGCGTGGTGACGTCGAACGTACCCACCCGAAGGATGCGCAGCGATGACGACGATCATCCCCGAACCGGACGCTCAGAACGTCTGGCGACTCGAGACCCCCGGCAACGAAGGGTGGGCCCGGTCGGCCCGCCCCGACGCCGACGACAAGTACTTCATGGTGTCGGCCGACGGCCACGTGCAGGAGCCTGGCGACCTGTGGAAGACCAGGATCGACGAGCGGTACCGCGACCGCCTCCCCGGCGTCGTCGTCGGCGACAAGGGCGAGAAGTACCAGAAGACCGAGGGCTTCCGGGCGACCAGGATGCAGTCGGTGCAGCTCGAGGGGCACGAGCTCCTCCGCCAGAAGTCCGGCAAGTCGCCGGAGGAACGGATCGCCGACCTGTCGGTGGACGGTGTCGAGGCCGAGATCCTCTTCCCCAACAAGGGGCTCACGATCTGGGCCACCCCCGACGCCGAGTTCAGCCAGGCGATGTGCCGGGTCTACAACGACTGGGCGTGGGAGGTCTTCGGCGACCACAACGACCGGTTGATTCCCATGGCGTGCGTAGCCACCGGCGACCTCGACGGAGCGATCGCCGAGATCCAGCGGTGCGCCGGGCTCGGCTTCAAGGGGCTGTCGCTGCCGTGCAAGCCGGTGTTCGGCCCGCCGAACCACGAGGACCTCAACTACAACCTCCGCGAGTTCGAGCCGCTGTGGGACTGCATCGAGGACGTCGATCTGCCGATCACGTTCCACGTCTCCACCGGCCGCGATCCCCGGACGGCCCGCAGCCAGGGGGGCGCGGTCATCAACTACGCCGTCCACTCGCTCGCACCCACGATGGAACCGCTGATCAACATCTGTGCCTCGGGGGTCGCCGAGCGGCACCCCGACCTGCGGTTCGGCAGCATCGAGGCCGGCATCGGCTGGGTCGCGTGGGCGCTCGAGGCGATGGACGAGGCCTACCGGAAGCACCACATGTGGGTGAAGCCGAAGCTGGAGCTCCTCCCCAGCGAGTACTTCCGCCGCCAGGGCTTCGCCAGCTTCCAGGAGGACCGGCCGGGGCTCGACCTCGCCCGGGGCCACGACCTGGTCGACAACTTCCTGTGGGCCAACGACTACCCGCATCACGAGGGCTCGTGGCCCTACTCGGCCCAGGCCATCGAGCGGACGATGGGCCAACTCGACGACGGCGAGCGGGCGAGGATCCTCGGCCTCAACGCGGCGAGGATCTTCGACATCGACATCCCCGACCGGTTCCTCGACCACGACGACGCGCGACGGGCCGCCGACGACGTGACGGCCCGACGCGAGGCCCGTTCGTGACCGCCACCGACGCCGTCGACACGCGGCCCCTCGACGACCTCGACATCACCGACACCACGATGTATGCCGAGCAGGGCTACCCGTGGGCGGCGTGGGACCGCCTGCGGGCCGAGGCCCCGGTCTTCTGGTACGAGAAGCCCGACCACCACCCGTTCTGGGCGATCACCCGCTACGAGGACATCCACGAGGTCCACTGCCAGCCCGACGTGTTCGTGAACAGTCAACGGCTCCGCCTCGACACGAAGGACAACGACTACAAGCTCGACCGGGCCCGAATCCGGCGGGCGGTCCGGCGCGACTGGGATCCCGACGAGCCGACCGACATGGTGTTCATGGACGCCCCGAAGCACACCGACCTGCGGATGATCGTGATGCGGGCGTTCACCCCGGCGGCGATGCGCCGCATCGAGCCCGAGCTGCAGAGCCTGGCCGAGCGATTCACGGGGGAGTTCATCGACAAGCTGCGGACCGAGGGTCGCGCCGACCTCGTGAACGACTTCTCGCTCAAGGTCCCCCTCGCCACGATCTGCCACCTCATGGGCCTCCCCGTCGACGACCACGAGCGGGTCATCGAGTTCACCAACGCGTTGATCGACCCCGACGACCTCCCGTATGCCAGGCCGGGGGAGAGTCAGATCGAGATGCGTCGTCGCCTCATCCGCGGCTTCGATGCGTACGTCGGTGAACTGCTGGCCGAACGGCGGGCGAGAGCCAGGGCTGGCACCGCCGGCGACGACATCATCTCCAAGCTCGTGAGCGCCGAGACCACCGCCGGTCCGCTCACCGAGCAACAACTCCACGGCTATGTCAACCTCCTGATCGCAGCGGGTAACGAGACCACGAGGAACGCCATCACCGGCGGGGTCGCCGCGCTGCTGCAACACCCTGACGAGGCGGCGCGGCTGGCCGCCGATCCCGACGGGATGGTCGAGACGGCGGTGGAGGAGATGCTCCGCTGGACCTCACCGGTGATCCAGTTCGCCCGCACCGCCATGGCCGACTACGAGCTCGGCGGGCAGGAGATCCGGGCCGGGGAGGACGTCGGCCTGTTCTATCCCTCGGCCAATCGCGACGACCGCCAGTTCGAGGATCCGTACCGGTTCGACGTGGGCCGAGACCCGAACTACCACCTCGCGTTCGGCCACGGCCCCCACTTCTGCCTCGGGGCGAACCTCGCCCGATGGGAGATGCGGGCCGTGTTCCGCGAGCTGGCCCCCCACCTCGGCGAGATCGCTCTGGCTGGCGAGCCGGCCCGGGTCCGCCACCTGCACGTCGCTGCGGTCAAGGGTCTGCCGGTCACCCTCGCCGGGTGACACCGTCGCCACTGCGGGTCGGGCGTAGACTCGCCCGGTGCCTCGCGAGATCCTCGTCCTCAACGGCCCGAACCTGAACCTGCTCGGCCGCCGCGAGCCCGAGATCTACGGTCACGAGACCCTCGACGACATCGCCGCCGACCTGGCGGGCCACGCGGTCGCGCTGGGGGTCTCACTCCGCGACCGGCAGTCGAATATCGAGGGTGAGCTGATCGATGCCCTGCACGACGCCCGCGAGTGGGCAGCCGGGGTGGTCTTCAACCCCGGTGCATTCACCCACTACAGCTACGCCCTGCGGGATGCGATCAGCGCAACGGAGCTCCCCGTCGTCGAGACCCACCTCTCGAACATCCATGCCCGGGAGGAGTTTCGGCATCGCTCGGTCCTGAGCGCCGTGTGCATCGGCGTGGTGGCCGGATTCGGGGCCGACAGCTACCGGATCGCGCTGGACGGGCTCGTCCGTCACCTCGATCGGTCGTCGTAGACCACCTACGATCGGACCATGAAGGTCGAGCTCCACGCATCATTCGAACCGGGTCTCCCACCCGACGACGACCATCCCTACCGGAGCGGGGTCTGGCGACCCCAGCACAAGGAGTACGACGCCTGGGACCTCGACGTCGTGGGGACGATCCCCGACGACCTCAACGGCGTGTACATCCGGAACACCGAGAACCCGTTGTTCGAGCCGATCAGGCGGTACCACCCGTTCGACGGCGACTCGATGCTCCATGCGATCTCCTTCGAGAACGGCGCGGCCCGGTACGCCAACCGGTTCGTGAGGACCGACGCGTTCCTGGCCGAGCAGGAGGCGAAGCAGAGCCTCTGGGCGGGGATCACCGAGCACCCGTCGATGGCGATCGCCGACCACGGCTGGGGTGCCCGGACGATGATGAAGGACAACGCGAGTACCGACGTGGTCGTCCATGGCGGAAAGGCGCTCGCCAGCTTCTACCAGTGCGGTGAGCTGTACGCCCTCGATCCCCGCACGCTCGAGAACCTCGGGAAGAGCAGCTGGGGCGGCCGCTTCCCGGCCGAGGGTGTCTCGGCCCACACCAAGGTCGACGAGCACACCGGCGAGCTGCTGTTCTTCAACTACGGCACCACCTACCCCTACATGCACTACGGCGTGGTCAGCCGGGAGGGCGAGCTCACCGACTACGTGGACATCCCCCTGCCGGGACCCCGCCTCCCCCACGACATGGCGTTCACCGAGAACTGGTCGATCCTCAACGATCTGCCGTTGTTCTGGGATCCGGACGCGCTCGCCGCCGGCAAGTACTCCAACCGCTTCCACCGCGACATGCCGTCACGGTTCGCCCTGATTCCCCGCCACGGCTCCACCGAAGACATCCGGTGGTTCGAGGCCGAGCCCACGTTCGTGCTCCACTGGATCAACGCCTACGAGGACGGCGACGAGGTGGTGCTCGACGGGTTCTTCCAGCACAACCCGACGGCGAGGGGCGTGCCGCGGGGTGAGGGGCCCTTGAAGGGGTTCGAGACGCTCGACACGAACGTGCTCGACGTCCGGGCCCACCGGTGGCGGTTCGACCTCATCACCGGCCGGACGACCGAGGAGGACCTGAGCGAGCGGGTGTCGGAGTTCGGGATGATCAACGGCCGCCACGCCGGCCGCCGCCACCGCTACAGCTACAACGCCCTCGGCGCCGACGGCCTGTTCGCGTTCGACGGTCTCCTCAAGCACGACATCGACACGGGTCGGGAGGAGACGGTCCGGTTCGGTGACGGCGTGTTCGTCAGCGAGACGGTGATGGCTCCCCGCGACGGCTCGACCGCAGAGGACGACGGCTACCTCGTGACGTTCAGCTCCGATCTCGTCAACGACCTCTCGGAGTGCCTCGTGCTCGACGCAGCCGACCCCGCCGCCGACCCGGTCGCCCGGATCCGGCTGCCGGAGCGGATCTGCAGCGGCACGCACTCGACCTGGGCGCCACTGGCCGACCTCTGACCCTGCGGCCGACACCCGCTCGTCCCACCCCTCAACCGGCGACACGCGATGCCGACGGGAGGGTATGGAGACCGACGGGCGGACGCCGGTTCAGTACCGGCTCGGACTGACGATCGCGGGCGCGCTGCTCGGCGTGATGCTGAGCAGCGTCACGGTGATGACGGCGACGCGGGCCGCGTTCAGCGATCAGACCTCGAACAGCGGCAACTCGGTGGACACCGGTGACGTCACCCTGACCGACAACGACCTCGACGTGGCGCTGTTCACCATCACCGACCTGGTGCCGGCCGGGTCGGAGTCGACGTGCATCGAGGTGACCTACTCGGGTTCGATCCCCGACCCCGGTGTGGTGAAGGTCTACTCGGGTGGCTTCACCGACTCCAATGCGCTGGCCGATCACCTGAACATCACGATCGAGGAGAGCACCGCCATCGGCCTCCCCCTCGGTATCTGCACCGGGTTCGACCTCGGCGTCACCTCCACGGTCTTCGACGACACGCTCACGGTGTTCGGTGGCCTGACCGACTATGCCGCTGGTGCCGGCACGTGGGACCCCTCCGGCACCCCCGAGAGCCGCTCGTACCGGATAACCGTGGAGCTCGATTCGGGCGCCGATCCGGTCGACGCGCAGGGCGAGAGCATCACGGGTCTCATCTTCACGTGGGAAGTCCAGAGCTGACCCGCTGAGCTCGCTCGGCGGTCACGGGCGGGCCTGTGGAACCGCAAGACACCAGCGACGATGGCCGGCCGGCGACGTCACCGCGTCGCTGGTCGGTCAGCAACGGCCTCACGCTGGCCGGGGTGATGGTGGGGTCGTTCGCGATGACGATGGTGGCGTGGGCGCTGCTTCCCGCGCTCTTCCTCGGCTGGTCGCCATCGGTGGTCCTGAGCGGGTCGATGGCGCCGCTGATCCGACCGGGCGATGTGATCCTGGTGGGTTCGTCGTCGGAGTCGGCGGCTCCGGGCGACATCATCACGTTCGACGACGGCTCCGGCGGCCTGGTGAGTCACCGCCTCATCGAGGAGGTCGACGAGGGCTATCGGACGAAGGGTGATGCGAACCCGGTCGCCGACTCGGCGATCGTGCCCCGCGACCGGGTCGTGGGGGTCGGGCAACTGCTCGTGCCCTACGTCGGTGTCGGTCGGCTCCTCGGCTGGACCTGGTGGCTCATCGTGCTGGGCGCCGCTGCCGTCGGTGGCGTTGCCGACCGGCTGGGCGCTGGCCGGGTCGCGTTGGCCATGGCGGTGCCGCTGGCGTCGGTCGGCCTGGTCGGCTCGGCGGCCCAGTGGCTGGCGACCACGAGCAACTCTGGGTCGTCGATTGCGGCGATAGATCCGCTGCCCCCCTCGTCGATCAGCGCCACCTGTGCCGGTGGCGACATCGACGTGCAGATCTCCTGGACGGCCTCGACGACCCCGGGCGTCACCGGCTACACGATCTACCACGACGGCCCGATCACCGCTGCCGCCGACGTCGGTTCCGTCGTCCCGGGGACGACCACCTTCACCCACACCCTGCCGGCGACTGCGGCCTCGATCGGCTCCCACACCTACTTCGTGCGGGCCGAGCTCGGCACCTGGGAGTCGGTGCGCTCCGACGCCGACGGGGTGCTGGTGATCGACGTGCTCGGCGTCGGCCTCGTGTGCAACTGAGCCCGTTCGGCTCCGTGTGCTACGGCCGGCGGCCGAGGTACGCGATCAGGCGGTCCGGGGCGTCGGCACCGGCGCCGACGTCGACGACCGGCCCGAAGTTGTCACCCTCGCGGGGTGATTCGGGGACCACACCCTGCACGAACTCGAGGATGCCGGCGCAGAGGTCGGCGTCGAGGTTCGGGTCCTGACCGGTTGCGGTGGCGATGTCCCACCCGTGGACGTAGGCGTCGAGCCCGTTGATCGACAGCGCGACCAGACCCGGGAACTCGACATCGCCGAGGGAGACCATCGAGTCGAGCTCGCCCCGCGCCCGCCACGCCTTCACGCAGTCGGCGGCAACGGCGGCACAGGTCTCGGCGGGATCGGCGCCGAGGTCGAACTCGAGCGGGTCGCCCACTGGTCCGGAGCCGGCGGCGCCGCCGGCGAAGTTGGCCATCACCCCGACCGTGTGCTGGACGAGCTGGCGGACGTTCCATGACGCGCACGGGGTGGCCCGATCCCACTGATCGGCCTTGACGCCGGCCACGATGGCGGTGGTGTTGGCGAGCATCGTCTCGAGCTGGGCGACTTCCTGTTCCATGGTGCTTCCTCTCGCGGGGGAGCCGGCCCATGCCGGCTCGTTCACCCGTTCGACGAACGGAACGGCCGCCGTTGGACACGTTCGTCGGTTCGGTCCCGGGCGGCGTCGGAGCGGTCTCGGCTCGAGCCGGGCGGGAAGGTGGTGGCCACGAGCAGCGCCGCGGCCACGTAGCTCGCGGCGACCCAGGTCCACGCCCAGCGGTAGCCGGCGATGTCGAGCGAGCCGCCACCCGTTGCGAGCAGCGTCACCACCACCGCCACCCCGAGGGCATAGAACACCTGCTGGGTCGTGCGCATCGTGGCGTTCGCCGTCCCGAACTGCTCGGGTGAGATGTCGGAGAGCCCCGCGCTCGACCACGTGGCGATCGTCGCCCCGGTCCCCACCCCGATGAGCAGGCTGAGCGGCACGTAGTGGGTGAAGACCTGCGGGGTCTCGTCGAGCACGAGGAGGTAGCCGATGTAGCCAGCCGCGCTCGACAGCGAGCCGACCGCGAGGATCCACCGGTGCCCGATCCGATCGGCGAGCCGACCCGAGAGCGGCGACACCGCCGCCGACAGCAACGGTGGGATCACGAGCGCCTGCCCGGTGGTGGTGATCGATTGGCCCCACAGCCGCTGGAGGAGCAACGAACCGGTCAGGAAGCCGGAGGTGAAGGCCAGCGAGAAGAACGCCACCGCGGCGTTGGCGCTGGCGAAGGAGCGGATGCGGAACAGCGGGAGCTCGATCAGCGGCTCCGGGTGGCGGGCCGAGCGCCGGAGCAGCGGCGGGATCAGGGCCAGGCCCCCGATGAACATCGCGAACACCCTCGGATCGCTGAGGCCGAGCGACTCGCTCTCGACGATCGCGATCATCACCAGGGCGATCGCAGCCGTCCCGATGACGACGCCGAGGAGGTCGATCCGGCCCGTGGCGTTCGGGTTCTTCGATTCGCGGAGGATGCGAGGGCTCACCGCCAGCACGAGGAGGCAGGCCGGGACGTTGATCCAGAAGATCCCCCGCCACGACCAGAGATCGATGATCACCGAGCCGATGGCGGGACCAGCCACCGCCCCCAGACCGCCGGTGGCGCCCAGCACCCCGATCGCAGCGCTCCGCTTCTCCGGCGGGAACTCGGGGAGGACGACGGCCAGCGAGGTGGGTGAGATGATGGCCCCACCGACCGCCTGCACCACCCGGGCTCCGATCAGCCACCCGACACTGGGGGCCAGGCCGCAGAGGACCGAGCCCACGGCGAAGATGGCGATGCCGGGCATGAAGAGCTTCTTCCGGCCCCAGCTGTCGGCCGTTCGACCGACCACCAGGAGGAGCGCGGCGACGGTCACGTTGTAGCCCGAGATGATCCAGCTCAAGGTCGACTCGGGGGCGTCGAGGTCCTCGGAGATCGAGGGGAACGCCACGTTGACGGCGGAGATGTCGATGACCACCAGGAAGAACACGACGGTGGTGACGCTGAGCGCGATCCACGGGGACCGCGGCGCTGCGCCGTCGCCGGCTCGCCGGTCGGTCGATGGGGTCAGCGCCACGTCGGCAGCCTAGGCCACCCCGGGCGCCAGCTCGTTCTTGAGCGCCTCGGGACTCGGGCGTAGCCTTCGATCATGACGGTCGCATCTGCTCACGCGCTCCTCACCGCCGACGAGATCCGGGACACGGTGGAGCTGGTCCGGTCGCTCGGCCTGGCCGGCGACACCACGACGTTCCGCCGCATGGCGGTGGCCGAGGGACAGGACGTCGAGCGCCACATCGAGGTCTGGCTCTACCGGTCAGAGCAGGAGGAGATCGACGAGGTGGTGGTCTCGCTGACCACCGGCGAGCTCGTGTCGAAGAACACGGTGACCGGCGAGTACCCCCAGTTCGGGTTCGCCGAGGTCCGGATGGCCATGAAGGTCGTCCGAGCCGATCCCGGGGTCGCGGCGGCGGTGGCCAAGCGGGGCATCACCGACACGTCGAAGTTGCAGGTCGACCCGTGGCCGACGGGCAACATGGGCCTCGACGTCGAGGACGGCCACCGGACCGCCCGGTGCATCTGCTTCTATCGGGAGGACCCGTCCGACAACGGGTATGCCCGCCCGATCGACGGTCTGATGGTCTTCGTCGACCTCGACGAGCAGGCCGTGTACCACATCGAGGACTTCGGCACCTGGCCGCTGGCCGAGGAGGTGTCCAACTACGGCGCCGACGACGTCACGCCCCGAACCGGCCTGGAGACGATCGAGATCACCCAGCCCGATGGGCCGAGCTTCACCGTCACCGACGGCAACCACATTCGTTGGCAGAACTGGGACGTACGAGCGCTGCTCGACCACACCGAGGGACTGGTCTTGCAGTCGCTCGGCTGGACCGACGGTGATCGGCGTCGACCGGTTCTGCGCCGCGCCAGCCTCGCCGAGATGGTCGTCCCCTACGGCGAGATCCGGGAGAGCCAGGCATTCAAGAACGCCCTCGACGTCGGCGAGGTCGGCCTCGGCCGCTGCGTCAACTCGCTCGTGCTCGGCTGCGACTGCCTCGGCGACATCACCTACCTCGACGCCGCCTGGTGCCTGGAGGACGGTTCGCCGGTGTCGATCGAGCAGGCCATCTGCATCCACGAGGAGGACTTCGGGATCGGCTGGAAGCACACCGACAGCCACACCGAGACCGCCGAGGTCCGGCGCAGCCGCCGGCTCGTGATCAGCTCGATCTTCACGGTCGGCAACTACGACTACGGGATCTTCTGGTACCTGTACCTCGACGGCACGATCCAGATGGAGATCAAGCTCACCGGCATCGTGACGACGATGAGCTACGCCGAGGGTGATGACCTCAGCTACGCCGCCCTGGTGGCCCCCGAGGTGGCGGCCCCGATCCATCAGCATCTGTTCTGCGCCCGGTTCGACCTCGAGGTCGACGGCTCGAGCAACACCGTGTATCGGGTCGACGTGGAGCCTGACGAACCGGGACCCGACAACCCGCACAACAACGCCTTCCGCTCGGTGGCGACCAGGTTGGAGACCGAGCAGCAGGCGATCGACGACGTCGATCAGCGCAAGGCTCGAACGTGGCGGATCGTGAACGAGGGCGCGACCAACCGGCTCGGCCAGCCGACCGCGTTCAAACTGCTACCCGCCGACACCGCGACCCTCTTCCCCCGACCCGACTCGCGGATCGCCGGCAGGGCCGGCTTCGCGACCCACAACGTGTGGGTCACCCCGACCGACCGCGCCCAGCGCTTCCCGGCCGGCAACCACGTCACCCAGAGCCGGCCCGACGGCCGGGGGCTCCCCGCCTGGACCGAGGCCGACCGGCCGATCGCCGACACCGACATCACCCTGTGGCACACGTTCGGCCTCACCCACGCAGCCCGACCCGAGGACTATCCGGTCATGCCGACGGAGTACGCCCGCTGCACGCTCGTTCCCTTCGGCTTCTTCGACCGAAACCCTGCGCTCGACGTCCCCCCGTCCCACTGCCACTGACCCGACCCCCCGAAATTTGTGCGGTTTGCAGCGGTACGCGCTGCAAACCGCACAAATTTCGGCTTGGGAGTCAGTCGATGCGACCAACTAGCGTTCGGCCATGGACAGCCCGCTCGCTGATCTGCTGGTTCTCGATCTGACGAGGGCGCTCGCCGGCCCCATCGCCGGCCGCCTGCTGAGCGACCTCGGGGCGCAGGTGGTCAAGGTCGAGCCGCCGGACGGCGACCTGACCAGGGCGACCAAGCCCCGACAGGACTCGATGGCCGTCTACTTCGTGCAGGCCAACGCCGGGAAGCACTGCGTGTCGATCGACCTCGGCACCGACGACGGTCGCGACCTTTTCCTCACGATGGTCGAGAAGGCCGACATCGTGCTCGAGAACTACCGACCGGGCGTCATGGCCCGCCTCGGCCTCTCGTACGAAGCCCTCGCGGCGGTCAACCCGCGGATCATCCTGGCGTCGGTCAGCGGGTACGGCCACGGGAACGTGTGGTCGCACCGGGGCGCATTCGCCGCCGCGGTCCAGGCCGAGACCGGGCTGACGGCCGACATCGCCAAGCGTCGCGACGCGTCGACGCCCCGCAACGACCCGGTCTCCCAGGCCGACGTGTACGGCGGGCTCCACGCTCTCGCCGCCGTGCTGGCAGCGGTGCACATGCGGGATCGCACCGGACGAGGCCAGGCGGTCGAGGTCGACATGGCGGAGGCAACGCTCGTCGCCAACGACATGACGGCGGCCAACCTCCGCGACGACTGCGAGGTGACCGACGGCTTCCGATCGGGGAGCAACTGGCCTCCCTGCTTCCAGCTCGGGACCGGACGGTGGGTCACCGTGACGGCCGACCCGGCGGTCGAGGGGGCGTTCCGGGCGTGGACCAAGGCGCTCGACCGGCTGGACCTGCGCGACGACCCTCGGTTCGCAACGATGGAGGCCCGCATCGAGCACGCCGCCGAGCTCGACGAGTTGATCGCTGCCTGGGTCGCCCGCTTCGACACTGCCGCCGAGCTCGAGCAGGCGCTCGGCGCGTCGATGATCCTCGTGGCCGATGTGCGGACCGCTCCCGAGATCCGGGAGACCGACTGGGCGAAGGAGCGGGGTGCGTTCGTGGACGTCGAGGTGAAGCCGGGAGGCGATCCTGTCACGATCCCGCAGTCACCGTGGCGGTTCAGCGCGGCCGACGCCGGAGCGAAGCCGCTCGTGGGCTTCCGCGGCGAGCACAACCGGGAGGTGCTCACCGGGATGTTCGGCCTCGACGACGACCAGCTCGACGATCTGGAGGCTCGCGGCGTCGTCAGCCAGCGCCTGCCCCGCTGGAGCCGTCAGTAGCTTCGGGGCAGACCGAGGACGTTCTGGGCGATGAAGTTGCAGGTCATCTCCTGACTGACCGGGGCCAGCTTCTGGAGCCGAGCCTCGCGCCAGTAGCGCTCCACGTGGTACTCCGAGGCGTACCCGAGTCCTCCGTGGGTCTGGAGCGCCTGGTCGGCGGCGAAGAAGCTGGCCTCGGCCGCCAGGTACTTGGCGGTGTTGGCCTCCTCCCCACACTCCAACCCGTTGTCGTAGCGCCACGCGGCCTTGCTCATCATGGTGAACGCCGCGTTGAGGTCCATGTGGGCCCTGGCCAGCGGATGGGAGATGGCCTGGTTGGCGCCGATCAGCCGACCGAACACCGATCGCTCCTTCGCGTAGTTCACCGCCCGTCGCAGCGCCGCCTCGCCGAGCCCGCACGCCATGCCGGCGAGCAGGATCCGCTCGGGATTGAGGCCGTGGAGGATGTGCTGGAAGCCGCGACCCCGCTCGCCGACCATGCGCCAGCCCTCGACCGGCAACTCGTCGTAGGCGACCTCGCAGGAGGCGACGGCGTTGCGCCCGACCTTCGGGATGGGGGCGATGTCGACGTACTCCGGGTCGAGGTCGGCCAGGAACAGGGTGAGCCCGCCGAAGCCCTCGCCGGGCTCACCGTCGGTCCGGACGAGCAGGAGCACCACCTCCGACTCGAGCGCCTTGCTCGTCCAGATCTTGCGGCCGGTGATGATCCACCCGCCCATCCCGTCCTCCACGGCACGGGTGGCGATCCTGCTGGTGTCGGTCCCGGCGTCGGGCTCGGTCACCCCGAACGCCACGTGCAGATCGCCGACCGCAGCGCGAGGCAGGAAGGTGTCCTTGAGCTGATCGTTGCCGAACTTCACCACCGGGTTGAGCCCGAACATCGTGAGGTGGAGGGCGCTCGATCCGTTCATCCCCGCACCCGAGGCTGCGACCCGGTTCAGCACCAGCGCTCCCTCGGTGATGCCCTGCCCACCGCCCCCGTACTCCTCGGGGATGGCGATCCCGATCCAGCCGCCGTCGGCCATCTGCTTGTAGAAGTCCCAGGGGAACTCGTGGTTGGCGTCGCAGGCGGCCCAGTAGGTGTCGTCGAATTGGGCGCAGACCCGGTCGACCGCCTCGACGATCGCCACGTGGTCGGGATTGACTTCGAAGTTCATGAGTTGCGCTTCTCCATGTCCGTGAGATAGCACATCGCCGCCCCGTCGGCGAAGCCACGAACGGCGAGGACCGATGGTTCCTCCGCGATCTCGACCGGTGCCGGGGTGTTAGGGTCCGGAGATGCCGCTCAACCTCGACGTCGGCGACGCCTTTCCGGACGTCACGCTGCTCGACCACACGGGCTCGGCCGTCTCGATCGGCGAGGTCGCTGCCCGCCGACCGCTGTTCCTCGCGTTCTTCCGGGGGCCGTGGTGACCCAAGTGACAGCTTCAGCTGCGAGAGCTGGTCGAGTTCTCACGTGCAACCGATGTGGCCTACCAACGGGTGGCCGCCATCTCCGTTGATCCGCCCCGGGTGCTGGAGGCATTCAAGGCGGGGCTCGACGCCCCGTTCCGATTCCTGAGCGACGAGGACCTGGCGCTGACCGACCGACTCGGTATCCGGGAGGAGACCGACACCACCCACGGCCCGCTACCCGTGCCGTTCACCTTCGCGTTGCTCCCCGACCTCACGATCCACCGGATCTTCAACGGCTGGTACTTCGTCGGTCGGCCCACCCCGGAGGAACTGCGACTGACGGCGCGGGAGATCACCGACATCGTCCGCGACGATCTCGACTTCCGGGGCGACTGAGCGGGCGCCGTCCAGGCCTAATCGTCACCGTCGTCGTCGTCGGGCGGCAGGATCGTCAGGGTCGGGCGCGGGAAGGTGATCGGGGGCAGCGTCACGGTCGGGAACGGCTCCGTTGGCGGCGGTTCCGTCACCGTCGGCTCGGTCGGCGGCGGCTCCGTCACCGTCGGCTCGGTCACCGAGGGCTCGGTCACCGAGGGCTCCGTGGGTGGCGGCTCGGTGGGGGCCGGCTCGGTCGGGGGCGGCTCGGTCGGCGGGGGCGACGTGACCGGTGGGTTGGTCGGGGCTGATTCCGACGTCGCCCCGTCGTCGATCGGCTGGTCCGTTCCCTCACCGCCACTGCGTGCGTCGAAGGAACGGGCATCGACCTGCAGGTCCTGCGCGCCAGTCCTGGCGGGCTCGGTCTCGATCCGTTGTGTCGTGTCGACCAGTCGCATCGGCTCGGGCGCGTCGTCGTCGGTGACGGTCCGGAGGGGTCCGACCGCGGCGAGCGCCACCGCGCCGGCGATGACCGTTGCGACGAGCACGGCGACCAGCGACTGCTGCTGGTGGCGGGCCAGGGCAAAACGTCCGTCGAGCACGTCTGGGGAAACGTCGGGATGGTCCGGGAGGACACTGCGTTGGGCACTATCGCCCACCTCCGACGCCCGGTTCCGCCGGTGACCGATACCGTGCCGGCGGTGCCGAACCCGTACCAGGCGATGATCACGACGTGACCGTGATCCTTCTCAGCCTCGCCACCGCCGCCGTCTTCGGCACCGGCGACTTCTTCGGTGGCCTCGCCACCAAGCGGGCGAGCGTGGTGCAGGTCATCGCAGGATCACACCTCGTGGGCCTGGCCGGGGTGGTCCTCGCGTCGGTGGCGCTGGCCGAGTCGTTCGATGCCCGCGATCTCGCGTTGGGCGCTGTCGGTGGCGTGTTCGGCGGGATCGGGGTGGCCTTCTTGTACCGACGACTGGCGGTGGGTCCGATGCAGATCGTGGCGCCGCTCACGGCGATCACCTCGGCCGTGGTCCCGGTGACCTGGGGCGCCCTCATCGGGGAGCGGCTCTCGGCCGTGGTCTGGCTGGGCATCGCGGTCGGCCTGGTCGCCATCGCGCTCGTGTCCTACAGCGACGAGCCGACCGCCACCGGGCAGGCGGTGACCGTCCGGGTGGTGGGCGAGTCGCTCCTCGCCGGCTGCGGGTTCGGCGCCCTCTTCATCCTCCTCGATGCGACGGACGCGTCATCGGCGCCGTGGCCGGTCGTCGGGGCCCGGCTCGCCACGTCGCTCGCGCTGACCGGCCTCCTCGTCCTCCGCCGCGAGTCGGTGCTTCCACCCGACCGTGCGGTCGTCGCGCTGGTCGTCGCCACCGGCCTCTTCGACACCGGGGCGAACGTGGGCTTCCTCTTGGCCACGGTCCGAGGCGAACTGGCGGTGGTCGCCGTGTTGACCTCGCTGTATCCGATCGCCACCGCGGTACTGGCGGCGATCGTGCTCGGCGAGCGCATGACGAGGACACAGGGGTTCGGCTTCGTCGGCGCCCTCGGCGCCACCGCCCTCATCGCCTCCGGCTGAGCGCAACGGAGCGCTGCGCGCTCAGTAGTGGTCGGGCGCTGCCCGCTCAGTAGTGGTCGGGCGTGTGGGGTGCGAAACCTGTGGCGAACAGCCCGTCGAGCCGGTCGATCGAGTCCTCGTCGGCCTCGATGACACCCCAGGAGCGAAGGCGACGGGCGCTGCGCATCCCGGTGAACAGCGAGCCGAGGGCCTTGACCGGGACCGTCGCGTCCACTGCGGCCCCGGCGGCGAGCCGCTCGACCGACGTGGAGGTTCCGTCGGTCTCGATCGAGTAGGCACCGTTGTTCCACGGCGCCAACTCGTCGCCGACGACCTCGATCGACCCATGACCGGGACCGCAGTAGCCGCGGCCGGCGAGCGCCGGCTCGACATCGACCACGCGGAACCACGCTCCCTCCTCGTCGCGGGTGGTGAGCAGCCGAGGCTCGGCGAACAGCTCCTCGGCCGGGTCGTCGATCGGGGCATCGGCCCACACCACGCGACCGGCGAGGTCGTGGCCGGCCACGAAGGTCCACAGCGACCGGTAGGCGTCGAGGTCGAGCCAGGCGAGGTCGCGGATGACGAGCTCCTGACCCCTCGCCGGGTTGTCGACCCGGTCGGCCCGGAGGGTGAAGACCACGTAGCCGTTCGGTGCACCGTCGGCGTCGTGGGAGAGCCCGACCCAGACGGGGCCACTCGCGTCCGTCTCCTCCAGCACCCCGAACCCCCAGAGCGCCCGGGAGCGGTGGAGGTACCCGGTCCGTTCGGCCACGAAGGCGACATACACCGCCCGCATTGCGTCGAACGCCTCCTCGGCCGCCAACCAGCCGACATCGCCCCGGCCCGGATCCCCGTCGAAGAAGGCGATGTCGGCGGTGTCGACCTGGTAGCGGCGGCGATAGGAGCTGATCGAGTAGCCGTAGCGCTGGTAGATCGCGGCCTGGGAGGCCCACAGCCCGGCGATCGTCTGCCCTCGTTCCCGCATCGCCGCTGTCGCTTCGGTCATCAGGCGACGAACGAGGCCCCGGCGGCGGTAGTCGGGCCTCGTGGCCACGGCCGACACGCCGCCGAACGCCATCGGCTGACCGTTCATCCTCGCCGTGAACGGGATCGTGGCGAAGCTCGACACGAGGCGGGCACCGTCGAACGCGCACAGCGTCCACTCCGGCTGGTTGGCGGTCGCGGTCATGGTCTCCGGGCCGTCGCCGAACGCGCCGCCGTAGGCGTAGCCCGTCAGCGTTCCGACCTGCCCCATCTCGGCTGCGGTGGCAGCGCGAACCTCGATCATGGATCGATGCTGGCCGCCCGGACGACCACCGTCAACCAGCCGGCCCGCTCAGCGGACCTGGTGATGGCTCTGGTACGTGACCGACAGGTTCTCGATCACGAGCACGTCGCCGTGGCGGAGCAGGGTCGGCTGGCCGGGGGTCATCTTCGTGCTCTGCCCCGTCGCCGCGGGCCGGATCGAGGTCCCGTTCGACGAGATGTCGGTTGCGAAGACATCCCAATCGCGCAGCTCGAGATGCAGGTGGGCCCGCGACATCGTCAGCTCCGCCTCGAGCGACAACGGTGCCGCCCGGCCCGACACCACCCGCTCGTCGGTGTCCGGCTGGCGGCCGAGCACGGTGTTCCACCTGACCACATAGCTTCGACCGTCGTCGAACACGAGCACGCCGAGCGCTGGCCGCTCCGCCTGGCCCACCACCCAGGGCCCGAGGCTGCCCCGCCGCTCGCCGGATACCCAGCAGACCGTCGCGTCAGGGTGGTTGAAGTGCCCGCCCACCGAGCGCTGGCCGACCACGAGCACAGACTCCTGGTACGGGGGGACCGGTTCGGCGGCCAGGTTGGTCTCGAGGTGGAGCGGTGGGGGCGTGGTCTGATCGAGACCCACCGGCGGTGGCGGGGGAGCGGTGGGCGCCGGACCACCCGGCGGGGGGACGAGCGAGGGGACGCCCGACGACGGGGTGGCCACCGGCGGCGCACCGGCGCTGGGCGCCGATGCCTCGAGCTGGCGGGCGGCTGCCCGTAGCGCCGCCGCCATCTCCTCACCGGTCAGATACCGCTGGGGCCGTTCGACGTGGGTGGCCTTCGCCACGATCTCGGCCAGCAGCGGCGGACACGTCGGCGACACGGTGGCGACCGCCGACAGCACGTACTCGATCGCACCGGCGAGGTGGGCGTTCGGGATGTCGCCCAGAACCGAGTGCCCAACCACCGCCGCATGCAGCGTCGCCCCGAGCGACCAGACATCGGATGCCCGGCCGGCGGGGTCGCCGTGGATGAGGCGGGGGTCGGCGTAGGCGAGGGTGCCGACGGGGCTGCTGCCGGTCGTGGTGAAGTTGGCGTCGGCGTAGTTGGCCACCCCGAGGTCGGAGAGGTGACCGCGTCCATCGGCGATCAGGATGTTCGACGGCTTGATGTCGCGGTGGGCCACACCCACCTCGTGGAGCGCATGGGCCGCCTCGGCGGCGTCGGCGACCTGGGTCGTGACCGCGGCGAGGTCGGTGGTCGGCCCCAGCGGGAGGCTCCCGTCGCGGTAGAACCGGGTGGCGTAGAAGAGGCGGCCGTCCTCGTGCCCGGCATCGAGGACGTCGACGAGGTGGGGGTGGCGAAGCTCGATGAGGAGCTGCAGCTCGGCCGCCATCCGCTTGAACTCGTTGTCGGTCGCGTGCCGGTCGAGGATCTTCAGGGCGACCAGGTCCTCGTGGTGGTTCAGTCTCGCCGGTGGTCGGGCGAGATAGAACGTGCCGTGGTTCCCGGGCTGGAGCTGGTCGACCAATTCGTAGTCGGCGAAGCTGGTCACCGCTTGTCCTCCGAGGGCGCTCGTCGTTCCCGGTCAAGTGTGGCCCGGCGTGGCAGCAAAGTCGCGTTGGTGTCGACCGGTGCGATGTCGAGCAGTCCGTGCCGACGTCGGAACACGGCGGCCAGACCGGCGGAGAACACCGCCAGGCCGATGATCGCGTACATCGCCAGTGCGGGGTCGGTTCGCAGTTCGGTGAGGAAGACGGCCGTGGTCAGCACCTCGATCGAGGCCAGACCGACCACCACCCGGGCCAAGCCCCTGTCGCTCACCTTGGACGCAGCCCACGACCCGAGCGGCGCACCGAAACCCACGATCGGCGCCGCTGCCAGCCACATGCCGTAGAGGTCGTACTGCGCCGCGGGGAGCGGCGACTCGAGCTCGGTCCCCCCGACCGCGATCACGTCGCCGGACGGGCCGAGATCGACCGCGAGCTGACCGTCGACGATGCCGAACAGCACGAACCCGACCACGGAGACGGCCGCCATCACCACGACGCTCGTCGGCACGCCGACGCCGGCCGACAATCCGAGCAGCGCGACGAGCCCGAGGTAGGTGAAGACGTCGGCTCCAGACCCGACGAGGAACGAGGCGGCACCACCGGCCAGGCCGGACGTGACGAGAAGCCCGACGGCCCGGGGCGAGACGCTCGGCAGTTGCTCCAGCCGCTCGCTGACCCACGACCGCGACGACAGCCAGACCACCAGCGCCATCGCAGCCACCACGATCGTGAACGTCACCTTGACGTACGGTCCCGGCAGCGTCGATGGCCAGAACGGCTCATCCGGGCGGCCGATGAGCCAGGCTGCGCCCAGGAACCCGATGATGGCGGCGGGGGCGAGCAGCCGAATCGACCGCCAGTCGACCCGGCGACCGCTGATGACGATCGCCAGCGCAGCCGTGCCCATGCCGATCGTCTGGATGCACAGGGAGAACGTCCTCGCCACGGTGGCGGGTACCTCGATCACCTTGGTGAAGACCGGGAACGCGATCGCCCCGCCGCCCTGCGGCGTCGATCCGGCGACGATGCTCCCGAACACCATGGTCACCGCAGCGATCCACCGGTCGACCACCCGTCCCCAGTGCCCGCTGACGGTGACGAACACCAGCCAGACGATCGCGACCACGACGCTCAGCGACAGCGCCCGACGGCTTCTCGCTCTGCGGGCCCCCTCCCGAGCTTCCGCCGCCGACGTGAAGAGCTGCGACGTGTCGAGAGCATCGAGCCGCGGTCGGGTTTTCTCGTCGCTCATCGCTCGCAACGCTATCCGGGCCGGAGCCGACGGGGTGTCAGCCCCGACACCGGGATCCATCGACCGCCGGCCACCCGGACCGACAGGTCTCGCCGCAGGCGGGGCGGTGTCCTAGCATCCGATTCCTGATCCAGCAATCCCTCCGACCCCGCACCGAGGAGCACGCCCACATGTATCCAGGGACGTTCGCGTCGACCACGCCTGACAAGCCGGCCGTGATCATGGCGGGGAGCGGCGAGCAGCTCACCTACGCCGAGCTCGAGGCCCGTTCGGCTCAACTGGCCCAACTGTTCTGGGCGGCCGGCCTGCGACGGGGCGACCACGTGGCGATCTTCATGGAGAACAACATCCGGTTCTTCGAGTGCTATTGGGCGGCGATCCGGTCGGGTCTGTACTTCACCACGATCAACCGGTACCTCCAACCGGAGGAGACCGCGTACATCCTCCAGGACTCCGGCTCGCGGGTGCTGCTCACGTCGGCAGCGATGGCGGAGCTGGTCACCCCGGTCCCTGCGCTGGCGCCGGAGGTGGAGGTCCTGCTCGCGGTCGACGGACCGGTGCAGGGGTTCGCCAGCTACGAGGACGAGCTCGCGGCCTATCCAGCCGAGCGCCTTTCGGAGCAGCCGCGGGGCGAGGCGATGCTCTACAGCTCAGGCACGACCGGGCGCCCCAAGGGCATCAAGCGCCCCCTCACCGACATGGAGATCGACGATCCCGAGGCCATGGCCGGCACGGCGCTGCTGCTCGCCGGCCTGTTCGGGGTGGACGCGAACGCGGTGTACCTGTCCCCTGCGCCGCTGTACCACTCCGCGCCGCTCGGGTTCACGACGGGGGTGCAGTCGATGGGCGGCACGGTCGTCGTGATGGAGCGATTCGATCCGGCCAAGGCGCTCGAGCACCTGGCGACCTACGGGATCACCCACTCCCAGTGGGTGCCGACGATGTTCTCCCGGATGCTCAAGCTGCCGGCGGAGCAGCGGGAGGGCCACGACTGGAGCGCCCACAAGTATGCGATCCACGCCGCCGCCCCCTGTCCGGTGGAGGTGAAGAAGCAGATGTTCGATCTGTGGGGTCCGATCATCTACGAGTACTACGCCGGCACCGAGGTCAACGGGTTCGTGTTCTGCCCGCCGGACGCGTGGCTCGCTCACCCCGGCACGGTCGGGCAGGCGATCCTCGGTACGGTCCACATCTGCGACGAGGCGGGCGTCGAGCTCCCGAACGGGGAGGCCGGAACGATCTACTTCGAGCGGGAGGAGGTGCCGTTCGAGTACCACAACGACCCGGAGAAGACCCGGAACTCGCAGCATCCCGAGCACCCGACATGGTCGACGTTGGGCGATGTCGGCTACGTCGACGACGAGGGCTTCCTCTACCTGACCGACCGGAAGGCGTTCATGATCATCGCCGGCGGGGTGAACATCTATCCCCAGGAGATCGAGGACTGCCTGATCATGCACCCGAAGGTGGCCGACGTGGCCGTTTTCGGCGTGCCGAACGAGGATCTGGGCGAGGAGGTGAAGGCGGTCGTGCAACCGGAAGCCGGCGTCGACGGCTCCGCGGAGCTCACCCGGGAGCTGCTCGCCTACGCCGAGGAGCACATCGCTCGGTTCAAGCTTCCCCGGTCGATCGACTACCGCGACGAGCTGCCCCGCCTACCCACCGGCAAGCTCTACAAGCGCGTGCTGAAGGACGAGTACTGGGCCGCGGCGAGCGGCTCGTAGACCGAAGCTCGAACGACTGGAGGTTGGCATGGACCTGGCAACGATCGACTACGAGGTGCAGGACGGGGTCGCCCACGTGCGCTTCGCCCGACCCGAGGGCGCGAACGCGGTGAACCCCGCGTTCTCCCGTGACTTCAGGGCGGTGATGCTGGCGATCGAGTTCGACGACGCGGTCCGAGCGGTGTCGGTGACCGCCGAGGGCAAGGTGTTCTCGGCCGGCGGCGACCTGAAGGAGTTCCACGCCGCTGGCGACGGGCTCCCGCAGCTCGCCAGCGACATGCTCGTCGACTTCCATGGGGCGATCTACAAGATGAACCGCACGCCGAAGCCGTTCGTGGCCGGCGTGAACGGCGCCGCCGGTGGGGCCGGCATGTCGCTGGTCAGCGCCTTCGATCTCGTGGTGTGCGGCGAGTCTGCGAAGTTCACGATGGCCTACACCCGGGCCGGGGTCACTCCCGACGGCACGTCGAGCTACTTCGTCGCCCGCCATGTCGGCCTGCGTCGGATGCTCGACCTGACCCTCACGAACCGGGTGCTCTCCGCCGCCGAGGCGGAGGAGTGGGGGTTCGTGAACCGCGTCGTCCCCGACGGCGATGTCGACACCGCGACCGCCGAACTGGCACAGCAGCTCGCCGACGGCCCCTCGTGGGCGCTCGGCCACGCGAAGCAGGTCGTCTACAACGGCTACGAGTCGACGCTGGAGACGGCGGCCGAGTTCGAGGGGGTGACGATCGCCGCCGCGATGTCCCGCCACGACGGACGGGAGGGCATCGCCGCCTTCGTGGAGAAGCGGGCCCCGGAGTTCGACGGCGAATGAGCGGGTCACGAACAGGCACGGCGCCGGCGGGCGCGACGAGGCGGTCTCGACCGATGGTCGCCGCTGACGGTGGTGGACGAGCGGGAAGGTGGTCGAGATGGAGCTGACCGAGGTGATGCGCACGACGTTCTCGTGCCGTGAGTGGACCGACGAGGGGGTCGACGATGCCACGTTGCATCGCATCCTCGACGTGGCCCGGTTCGCCCCCAACGGGGGGAACCGGCAAGGTTGGCACGTGATCGTGGTCGAGGATCGCGACATCCGCCGGCGGTTCGTGCCACTGATCCTGCCGACCACATCGGTGTACGCCGCCCAGGTGGCGGCGGGGGAGGCCCCGTGGAACACGATCGACCCCACATCGGTCGACGTCGAGGCGGAGGCGGCGAACCCTCGGCCGTTCCCCGGCGTGGAGGAGATGGTCGACGCCCCGATCGTGCTCGTCGTCACCGTCGACCTCCGGGTCGTGGCCAGCTTCGACAAGAACCTGGCCCGGATCGGGGTGATCAGCGGCGGATCGATCTACCCCTTCGTGTGGAACATCCTGCTGGCGGCCCGCAACGAGGGGCTCGGCGGCGTGCTCACCACCTACCTCGCGGGCAGGGAGCCGGAGGTGCAGGAGATCCTCGGCCTACCGGCAACCCATGCGGTGGCGGCAATGGTTCCGCTCGGACACCCGGTCAAGCAGCTCACGAAGCTCTCCAGGAACCCGGTGGAGTCGTTCACCACGATCGACCGGTTCGACGGCGAGCCCTTCACAGTGGATTGACGGCCAGCCTCGACGACCGCAGCGACATCCGGGTCCGGTCGCCCGAGATCGCCGACGCGGCGGCGATCGCCAGGACCCACATCCGAGCGTGGCAGGTCGGCTATCGGACCCTGATGTCGGCGAGCTTCCTCGACGGTCTGGACGAGCCCACCGGGGCGGCCCGATGGGAGCGCCGACTGACGGACGCGGCGCGGGGCGACGGGGAGCCCGGCGTGGAGTTCCTCGTGGCCGAGGTGCTCCCCGCCCTCCCGAGCCCGCCGGACCTGGTCGGGATCGCCACGCTCGGACCCGACCGGGCCCTCGGTCGCGCATCCGGCGAGCCGGCGCCCACCGGCGAGGTGTGGATGATCAACGTCCGGCCCGACGCGTGGGGCCGCGGCGTGGGGTCCGCACTGCTGGCGGCGGCCGTCGACCGTCTGCGACGAGTCGGCTACGACGAGTTGGTGCTCTGGGTGCTCCGCGACAACCACCGTGCCCGCCGCTTCTACGAGACGAACGGTTGGACCGCCGACGGCGGCACGAAGTCGGAGACGACCGGCGGGGCCCTGCTCGACGAGCTCCGCTACCGGTTCCGGGGCGAGCCCGCCTCGGGCCCCGCAGCCCGCGATCAGGCGTGAGCCGACGGGCGCCGGTCACGCCACGGCAGCGCTTCCTCCAACGTCGCCGCCAGCCGTAGCAGCAGGTCCTCGCAGCCCATGCCACCGACGAACTGCATGCCGACGGGAAGCCCGTCGTCGGTCTCGTGGAGGGGCAGCGAGATCGCCGGTTGGCCGGTCACGTTGAACGGCAGGGTGAACTGACCGATCTTGCCGTGTGTCCAGCCGACCGTCCACGGCTTGACGTCGGGCGGCTCCAGCTCCGCCGTGGTCAGTGGTGGGCAACCGGCGGTGGGGGTGAGGAGCACGTCGTAGGCGGCGAACCAGTCGAACACGGCCCGGCACCACCGGTGCTGTCGCTCCTCGATGGCCGACCACTCCGTGGCGAGCATGTCCTTGCCCCGCTGGGCGGCGGCCCAGTTGTAGGGCTCGACCTCGCCCTCGGTGAGCGGTCGGCCGGCGAGCTCACCGAGCGCCTCCACCCGCCGGGCCAGTCCCGCCATCCACAGCCTGCCGTTGACCCGACTCGGCTCGCCGAGGATGAGATCGCCATCGGCCTCCTCGACGTGGTGGCCGAGCGACTCGAGCACGGCCGCCACCTTGTCGACCCCGACCACGCAGTCGGGATCGACCTCGAAGGTGCCGCCCCCGGTCAGCACGCCGACCCGCAACGGCTCCACCGGTCGGTCGAGCTCGTCGACATAGGGGCGACCCGGTGGGGCGACGGTGAACAGGTCGGCCGGGGTGGTGCCGTGCACGGCGTCGAGCACCTGGGCGGTATCGCGCACGGTCCGGCTCACCACCAGCTCGGACACGAGGCGGGACACCGAATCGGGGTTGGCGACCCGCCCCCGCGTGGTCTTCAGGCCGACGAGGCCGCACCAGGCGGCGGGGAGCCTCGTCGAGCCACCGCCGTCGTTGGCGTGGGCGATGGGGACGAGCCCAGCAGCCACCGCCGCGGCCGAGCCACCGCTTGAACCAGCCGGGGAGCGGGCGAGGTCCCACGGGTTCGAGGTGGGACCGCAGCTCAACGGTTGGGTGGTCGGCGTGCTGCCGAGCTCGGGCAGGTTGGTCTTGCCGAGCGTGATGAGACCGGCATCCCGGAACCGCGCCCCGAGCACGGTGTCGCCGGAGCTCTGGTGATCGATCTCCTTGAGGAGCTGGTTGCCGGCCCAGTAGGGGAGGCCAGCCTGGGTCGCCCCGATGTCCTTGATCAGGAAGGGAACGCCGGCGAACGGGGCGCTGGTGTCGCCGCTGGCATCGAGGGCGGCCGCCGCACCACGGGCCCGCTCGTAGTCGGTGTGGATGACGGCGTTGAGCTCGCCGTTGTGGGCTTCGATCCGCTCGATCGCGCCGTCGACCAGTTCGGCCGCGGTGACCTGCCCGGCGGCGACGAGGGCGGCCTGGGCGGTGGCGTCGAGTTGGGCGATGTCGTCGGTCATGGTGTCGTTCCTGGGGTCGCAGTCGGGATCGCCGTGTTCACGTCGCGGGTCCGGTCATCGGTGGTGAGGAGCGGGGATGGGGTCGAAGTCGTTGATGTACTCATAGCCCTGCTCGAGCATGCGCATCCGGTGCCGGCGACCGTCGGCGTCGAGCGGCCCGCCATCGTAGGCGGGGTCCTCCTGGTAGACCGAGAACGTCTCCCCGTCGGCCTTCCTGATGCGGGGGAGGAACACGTCGTCGGTCCGTGCTGCGGCGAACGCCAGCACCTCGGCCACCGTCGCGGCCGACCGCAACCGGAGCAGGCTCACATAGGTCGGCCCGGCCAGCATGATCTCGCCTGCCTCGCAGCCGGTCACGGCCCGGTCGATCGTGTGCCACTCGAACTCCCGGATCTCGCCGTCGTCGATCACGATCTCGCCGTCCGCCGCCTTCACCACGAAGAACCAGGTGGCGAACCGACGGTTCCGGCCGAGCGGCGTGGTCCAGTGGGAGAGGCTGACGAGGTCGTCCGGCTCGATGACGAGCCCCGCCTCCTCCTCCGCTTCCCGGACCGCGGCGAGCTTGGCCGCGGCGAGATCGTCGGGGGCGGACGCCAGCTCGTGATCGTCGACCCGGCCGCCGGGGAACACCCACGAGCCGCCGTGGAACGCCAGCGACGTGTCGCGGCGGAGGACCAGCACCTCCACCCCGTCCGCACCGTCTCGCAGCGGTATCACCGTGGCGGCCGGCCTGATCGGGACGGCCTCGGGGTCTTCAGCGTCGCTCACCACGAACCACACCCTACGAACGCCCGCACACCGGTGCCAGACACATCGTGCGCTGGTCCTCGCCGGTGTTCGGCTGCCGCACGATGTGTCTGGCACCGGTGTGCGGGGGTGGGTAGGTTGCCGACCATGTTCGATCTCCGTGACCGCATCGCCGTCGTGACCGGGGCCAGCCGAGGGATCGGCGAGGCGAGCGCCCGTGCGCTGGACCGCCACGGGGCCAGGGTGGTGCTGAGCGGTCGCACCGTCGCCGACCTCGACCGGGTGGCCGCCGAGCTGACCAACGATCCGGTCGTGGTACCGGCGGACCTGTCCGAGCCCGGCTCGGGTACCGCGCTGGCCGAGGCGGTCCTCGAACGGGTCGACGGCGTCGACGTGCTCGTCAACAACGCCGGCATCCCGATGCGGCGTACGCCCGCCCAGCTGACCGAGGACGACGTCGATCTCGTGTTCGGCATCAACGTCCGGTCGCTGGTGATGCTCACGCTGGGCCTCGGTCCGTCGATGGCGGCGAGGGGCGGCGGCTCGGTGATCAACATCTCCTCGGTGGCAGGCCTCAACGGACCGCAGGGTCGCGTCGCCTACGCCGGCACCAAAGGGGCGGTCGACGCGATGACCCGCGCCCTGGCGTCCGACTGGGGGCCCGACGGCATCCGGGTCAACTCGATCGCGCCGGGGATCATCACCACCGCGATCTGGGAGGAGAGCCGCAACACCGTGCCAGGGCTGATCGAGGACCTGGCCCAGCGGGTGGCACTGAAGCGGTGGGGCGACAGCGACGACATCGCCGACGTGGTGGTGTTCTTCGCCTCCGACGCCTCGCGCTACGTGACCGGCGAGACGCTCGCGGTCGACGGCGGCATGGCCCGGGTGTCGGCGTCGGCCTCCCCGGCCAAGCTGCCAGAGCTCGACGAGTAGGGAGCGACGCCCACCACACATCGGCTTTGGTCAGGGCCGTGTCGACCGGGTACCTTCCCCACGTGCCCCAGAAGTATCTGCACGTCGGCGATGTCGCCACGCTCATCCACCATCGGGGTCCCACGACGCTGCCCGGCCAACCGCCGGCAACGGATCGGGGAGCCACGATCATCTGCCTCCACGACGCCGGCTACAACGGTCGCCAGTTCGACGGTGTCCTCGATCAGCTCGCCGACGACCACAGCCCGCTGGCCTACGACCAGCCGGGCCACGGCCGATCGGGAAGCCTCGATTCGCTCCCGTCGGTGTCGGCGATGGTCGACCACCTCCGGTCGATCGTGACCGACTGGTCGCTGGCCGATCCAGTGCTCGTCGGCGAAGGTCTCGGCGCGACGATCGCACTCGAGGCGGCCTCGCAGCACCCCGACCGGGTCCGGGGCCTCGTGCTCGTCGGCGGAGCGGCGGCCAGCCACGACCTCGACGACGAGATCGCCGGTCTCGCAGCGATCACCTCCGGCAAGGCGCGCCGTGACTTCCCCCGGGACGGCTACGCACCGGACACCGACCGGTCCGTGTACCAGCGGGCCTTCGGCAACTGGGTGACCACCGACCCCCGGGCCACGCTCGGCGCCCGCCGGGCCCAGGCGGCGTGGTCGCTGGCCGACTCACCACCGGCCGTACCGACCATGATCGTGGTCGGCGAGCACGAAGCCGACGCATCGGTCGCCGACGCCGAGGCACTGGCCGAGCGACTACCCGCCGCCACGGTGGCCCGCCTCGCCGGCGCCGGCTCGCACGGCGTGCTCGAGCAACCGGCGGCCCTCGCCGAGACGGTCGCATCATTCGCCTCGTCGCTCGGGAACGGAGCTGGCTCATGACGATCAGCGGCACGATCGCCATTCCTGCGGTCTACGAGCACCCGTCGCGGTTCTCACCAGACAAGACCGAGTTCCAGATCATGGCCGAGTGCGCCAAGGGCGCGCTCGACGAGGCGGGGCTCACGATCGGCGACGTCGACGGTCTGTTCGCGGCGTCGATGACGATGGGGGCCATGGGCATCGTCGACCTCGCCGAGTACCTGAACCTGAAGCCGAACTACCTCGACGGCACCAACATCGGCGGCTCGTCGTTCGTCGCCCACGTCGGTCATGCCGCCGCTGCGATCAACGCCGGCATGTGCGAGGTGGCTCTGATCCTGTACGGCAGCACGGCGTCGTCGAACGCGATGGCCATCGGCACCGGCGGTCGGCACGGCACGAACGCAGCCGAGTCGTTCGTGACCCCCTACGGCATGACCACGGTCGGCAGCTATGCCCTCTACGCCAACCTGCACATGGCGACCTACGGGACGACATCGGAGCAACTGGCGGAGATCGCGGTGGCGATGCGGCACCACGCGTCGCTCAACCCGAACGCCAAGATGCGACAGCCGATCACCGTCGACGACGTCCTCTCGAGTCGGGTCATCTCCAGCCCGCTCCACCTGCTCGACTGCTGCATCATCAGCGACGGCGGGGGAGCGGTGATCGTGACGTCGCTGGAGCGGGCGAAGGACCTCGCAACCGAACCGGTCGTGCTGCTCGGCGCCGGCGAGGCGGCGACCCACCAGGAGATCGGCAGCCCCGACCTCCTCACGATCGCCGCTCGCCAGTCGGGCCAGCGGGCGTTCGAGATGGCAGGCGTCACCCACGACGACATCGACCTCGCCATGATCTACGACTCGTTCACCATCACCGTGCTGGCGACGCTCGAGAACCTCGGGTTCTGCAAGCCTGGCGAGGGTGGCGACTTCGTCACCGGCGGTCGGATCGCCCTCGGCGGTGCGCTGCCGATCAACCCCGACGGTGGCGGGCTCTCGTCGAACCATCCCGGCATGCGCGGCATCTTCCTCGTGATCGAGGCGGTCAAACAGCTTCGAGGCGAGTGCGGCGACCGTCAGGTCGGCGGCGCCGAACTGGCCTGTGTGCACGGCACCGGGGGCACCATCGGCGACAAGCACTCCGGCGCCACACTGATCCTGGGAGCGGCACGATGAGCGAGATCGAGCACCCACTGCCCCATGCCACCTGGGAGTCCAGGGGCTACTGGGAGGGCGCGGGGCGGGGCGAGATCGTCCTCCAGCGCTGCCGGAGCTGCGGCGTCGTCCAGCACAAGCCCCGGGGGCTGTGCGTGTCATGTCTCGCCGGCGACCTGGAGCACTTCGTCGCCTCGGGCACGGGCACCGTCCACACCTTCACCGTGACCAACCAGAACCAGGCGAAGGGGTTCGCCGACGCCTGCCCGTACGTGATGGCCTACGTGAAGCTGGACGAAGGCCCCCAGGTCCTGACGAACATCGTCGACTGCGATCCCGATGACGTGTCGATCGGGATGCCGGTGGTGGCCACGTTCGCCACCCAGGACCGGGAGGACGGCGAAGCGTTCGCCGTTCCCCGCTTCACACCGGCCTCGGGTTCCGCGTGATCCTCGATCTCCACACCCACTCCGTTCGCTCCGACGACGGCCGGGCCAAGGTGGCGAACTACTGCCAGTGGATCCGCAAGAAGGAGCTCCCGCTCGACGGCTTCGTGCTCACCGAGCATCGCCAGTGGGACGACGAGTCCGACTACCGCGACCTCGAGGACGAGTACGGACTCCTGATCCTGAAGGCGAGCGAGGTCGAGACCGACTACGGCCACGTGCTCGTCTTCGGGGTCAACGACGACCTGGTCAACTCGTTCGACTTCGCCAGGATCGACAACCCGCTGCCCGACGTGCTCGCCGCGGCCGAACGGTGCGGTGCCTTCGCCGCACCGTGCCATCCGGGACGGAAGAACGTCGGCCTGTTCGCCCACTACGAGCGGCGGGCCCCGGTGGCGGGGGTGCACACCGTCGAGGTCCTGAACGGCGGGAGCATTCCCGGCGAGGACGAGCTGTCGGTGGCCAAGGCCGACGAGTTCGGCTACCGGGGATTCGGCGGGAGCGACAGTCACATCGTGAGCAGGATCGGCTACTGCGCCACCGAGTTCGATGCCGACATCGCCGACATCGACAGCCTGGTCGGTGCGCTGCGGGATGGCGGGTTCCGGGCGGTCGATCTGCGGGAAGGTGGAGCGGAATGAGCGAGACGAGCGACGCTGACACGACAGACCTCGACACCGAGATCGCGGCCATGCGCGAGCGATGGATCGGCGAGCAGTTCGACCTGGCCACGTTCGACATCGAGCGGGAGAGGATGCTCTCGTGGGCCGAGGCGGTGAGCGAGTCCGATCCTCGATTCATCGATCCCGACCACCCCGACTTCCAGGCCCACCCCAGCTTCACCCTCCACTTCGCCACGAACCGAATGCTGCCGGAGGGCTTCCCCCCGCTCGGAGGTGCCCGGGGGATCGACGGCGGCAAGGCGATCGATGCCCACCAGCCGATCCGAGCCGGCGACACGCTGGAAGCGACCGCCACGATCGCTGACATCTACACGAAGACGGGCCGATCCGGCACGATGCTCTTCATCGTGCAGCGCATGAGCTTCGTCAACCAGGACGGGGAGCAGGTGGCGACCGTCGATACCCGCATGATCAGGAACCTGTGATGGCTGCGGCGTCGCCTCAGGACCCGAAGCGCTACGAGGACGTTGAGCTCGGCGACGAGCTCCCGACCTACTCACCGGATGTGTCGATGGAGCGGGTCGTCCAGTTCACGAAGGCCTCGAAACAGGACTTTCCCCGCTTCACCAGCCACGAGGCAGCGAAGGCCGAGGGGCTTCCCGGAGCGCTCGTACCGGGGATCATGAGCCAGGCGCTGCTGGCGGTGATGATCCACGAGTGGGCGCCCGGCTGCCGCATCACCAGGCTCGACACGGTCTTCCGGTCGCCGGTGGTGGTGGGGACCGCACCGACCATCTCCGGCGCGGTCACCGACACCGACGACGAGAACAGGACCGCCGAGGTCGACCTGACCATGACCGCCGAGGACGGCCGCACCGGCGTCCTCGGAACGGCCACGATCGTCTTCGCGGCATGAGTCACACGGTCGGCTGACCGATGAACGGGCTCCGTTCCCGGCGTGCTGCCACGGCACCGAGCACCCGGCCACGAACGGGGAGGATCCCTGGCTAGGCGCACCGGGCGGGGGGAGCCCGCCACCGCCACCGGATGGGCCGGTCCGCTGGCGTTCAGAATCCTGCCGAGCTCGATCCACTACGGGTGGTGGATCTCCATCGCGGTGTCGATCGTGCTCTTCGCCACGGTCGGGGTCGGGTACTACGGACTGGCGGTGTTCCTTCGCCCGCTCCAGGAGGAGAATGGTTGGTCGAACGCTGCGGTGTCCGGCGCGACCGGCCTCTACTTCTCGGTGAGCGGCCTGACCGGGTTCGCGGTCGGCCCGCTCATCGACCGGAAGGGTCCCGTGCGGTTCATGACGGTCGGCGTCGCCCTGATCGGCGTCTCCGGGCTGCTCCTCAGCTTCGTCGGCGAGCTGTGGGAGTTGTACGCGGTGTACGTGCTCCAGGCGATCGCGTTCGGGATGTCGGGGTCGGTGGCCGTGAACTCGGTGATGGCCCGCTGGTTCATCACCAAGCGGGCGAAGGCGATGAGCATCTCATCCACCGGCGTCTCGCTCGGTGGTGTGGTGCTGAGCCCGGTGGGGACGTGGCTGGTCGAGCGGGGCGGGGTCGCCCTCGGTGCCGCGTTCATGGGCTTCCTCGTACTGCTCGTCGGCCTGCCGATCGTCGCGTCGGTCATCGTGTGGGATCCGGCCGAGATCGGTCTCGAGCCGGACGGGGGAGCTCCTGACCCGAAGGCCGATTCGACCAATCTCGGCGACGACGTGCAGCGGCGGGTCTGGACGAGGGCCACCGCGGCCAGGACCATGTCGTTCTGGGCGATCCTGACGGCGTTCGTCCTGGTGCTGCTGGCCCAGACGGGCTTCGTGCTCCACCAGATCGCGTTCCTCACCGATCGCCTCGGCTCCGCGAACGCCGCCGCGTTCGCGCTGAGCACGACCGCCTTCGGCAGCATCGTCGCCAGGTTCGCGCTCGGCCAGGTCGCCGACCGGCTCGACAAGCGCTGGCTGTCGGCCGGGCTGTTCGTCGTTCAGGGCCTCGCCGTGCTGGCGTTGCTCGCCGTCGACAACCGGGCGGCCACCTACGCCCTGGTGATGATCGTCGGTTTCACGATCGGCAACGTGTACATGATGCAGACGCTGCTGGTGGCCGACATCTTCGGGCTGGTGTCGATGGGCACCGTCTTCGGCGTGATCAGCCTCGCCGCCCAGGTCGGCAGTGGCCTCGGACCGTTCGCCATGGGATGGCTCGAGGATGCCACCGGCAGCTACGCCGTGGCGTTCAGCACCGGGGCCGGTCTGACGTTGCTGTCGGCCGTCGTGGTGCTGTTCGCCAGACCACCGAGGCAGGTCTCCCAGCCGGTGCACACCGGGATAGGGTCGGCGGATGGATCTCGGGCTCTCGGGTAAACGGGCTCTGGTCACCGGGGCGTCGCGAGGAATCGGCTTCGGATGCGCCCGGGCCCTCGCCGCCGAGGGCTGCGACGTCGCGCTGGTGGGTCGTGACGTCCACGGTCTCAAGGCGGCGATGAAGGCCATCCGGGCCGACTACCGGGTCGGGGTCACGAGCCACGCCACCGACCTCACCGTGCCGGACCGTCAGGCGGCGCTCGTCGATGTGGTGGGCGAGATCGATGTGCTGGTGAACAACGCCGGTGCCATCCCGCCAGGCGAGCTCGACGAGGTCGACGACGCCACCTGGCGGGCCGCCTGGGAGCTCAAGGTCTTCGGCTACGTCAACCTGACCCGCCTCGTCCTCCCCCAGATGGAGGCCCGCCGGTCCGGTGTGATCGTCAACGTGATCGGGGCCGCCGCCGTGCGCCCCCGGGCCGACTACATCACCGGCGCAACCGGGAACTCGGCCCTCGTCGGGTTCACCAGGGCGCTCGGCAACACGTCGCTCCGCCGGGGCGTGCGGGTGGTGGCGGTCAACCCCGGTCTGATCGCCACCGACCGGATGGAGGTCCTGCTGCGGGCCCAGGCCGAGGAGCGCTTCGGCAACCCGGAGCGGTGGGAGGAGCTCGTGCCCTCCGATCCCGCCCCGGGAACGGTCGAGCAGGTGGCCGACGTCGTCGCCTTCCTCGCCTCGGAGCGGGCCAGTCACGTCTCCGGCACCACGATCACCATCGATGGTGGAGCGAGCGCATTCTGACTCCTGACCAGCACGCAAGATCCCTGAGAGGACCAACCATGAGCTCACGAGCCCGAACGACCGAGAACCTGCTCGGCTGCTACGACGAGTTGGAAGCCCTGCTCGACGACCTGTCGCCCGCCGACTGGGACGTCCAGTCGCTCTGCCCCGACTGGACGATCCGGGGTGTGGTCGAGCACCTGGCTGCGGTGGAGTACGCCCTGCTCGACTGGCTCCCGACCCCCGACGACGACAAGCCCCCGTTCCAGCGGGTCGGTGAATTCGCCGAGCTGGCGGCGGGCCTCTCGAACGACGAGCTCGTCACCGAGGTGAAGCGGATCCTGAGCGCCCGCCGGGCGAACTTGTCGGCCAACACCGACGAGGAGTTCGCCCGGGCGTCCATGACCCCGGTCGGCCCCGGCACCTACCACCGTTTCATGGACATCCGCGTGTTCGACTTCTGGGTCCACCAGCGGGACATGACCACGCCGCTCGGTCGTGCCACCGAGGACGGCGGCCCGGCGGCCGAGACCGCGGTCGACGAGGTGCACAACTCGATCGGCTTCATCGTCGGCAAGAAGATCGGTCTGCCGGACGGGATGGGCATCGCCATACACCTCAGTGGACCCGTCGAGCGTGACATCTGTGCTGCGGTCGACGGTCGAGCGGCCAAGGTCCACACGCTCGACGACCCGTCGGTCGAGCTGACGACCGACTCCCTCACCTTCGTCCAGCTCGCCTGCGGTCGGATCGATCCGCAGGGCCCGATCGATTCCGGGGCGATCACCTGGTCGGGCGACAGCGAGTGGGGTGAGAAGGCGGCCCGTAACCTCGCCTTCACGATGTAGCTCACACCATCGAACTCACACCATCCAACTCACACCATGGGCTCAGGTCTGCTCCGCCAGCTCCTTGATGCCGTTGACGACCGCCTGCATGTTCGCCCGATGCTCGTCGACCCGCCGGGCGAGGATGCGGGGCTCCTTGTCGGGCATCGCCTCGATGGCGGCGCTTATCCCCGACGGTCCCGGGCCGAGCAGCAGTCGGTACCGCAATCGGGTGGCGCCGGCGATCGACTCGAGCTCGAACCGCCACCGGGCACCGGGATTGTCGGGATTCGACGTGCACCACCCGAACGCTCGCCCGGGGTCGAACACGTCGACGAAGCACGGAACCGTCCACTCGCCGATCGCCTTGTGGGTGTTGCGGCCCTCGAACGTCGCGCCCAGCGCCGGCCCGGTGTGGTCGCCGGTCCACTGGGCCCCGAGGAACTCGGCACTGAACCGCTTGCCCAGGTCGATGTCGGTGACGAGCTCCCAGACGGTGTCGCCGCTGGCCCGGACGTCGACCTCGACGACCGTGCCGGGACCGTCGGCCAACGTCGGCGGATCGCTCGGCCCCCGCTCCCAGGTCCTCGCGAACCCGTCGAGGTAGGTGATCTCCCGGGCCGGATACCGGGGGGCGGTGCCGAACGCGGTGCCATCGGTCCAGGCGACCGGGATCATCGCCACGGGCGTCATCTGCTCGGGGATGCCGAGCAGCTCGGCGATGTCGTCCTCCGCGTTGAGGATGGCGGTCGTCCAGGCGGTTCCCAGCCCGCGGGCCCGGAGCGCCAGACAGAAGCTCCACACGGACTGCAGGACGGAGTCGAACAGCCCGGGACGGCCACTGCCGTCGTGGCGACCGATGATCGTGGGGATCACGATGACCGGTACCCGCTCCAGATTCTCCGCGAGATGAGCGGCCGAGCGCATCACCCGCTCGTTCGGGTGGCCGGTCCCGGCGATCCGGTCGCGAGCCTCGACCATCCACGATCCGGCCGAGCCCATGTACAGCTCAGCCAGCCGCTTCTTGATGTCGGGGTCGCGCACGACGATCCATCGCCGGCTGCCCTGATTGCCGCCCGAGGGCGCCTGCTCGGCCAGGTCGATGCACTCGAGGATCGTCTCCTGGTCGACGTCGCGGTCGAGGTCGAGGCGGAGCCGGACCGCCCGGGTCGTGGCGAGCACGCCGTCGACCGAGGCGAGGTCGACCGTTGCGGTGTCGTAGCGGGTCACGGTTCCTCAGACCTCCAGCCGGTAGCCGGCACCGTCGGGGTGCAGCGTTCCCGCTGTCGGTGACCCGAAGTGGGTACCGATCACCAGGGTCTCACCGTCGGCCCAGTCGGGGAACACCGCGACCCGGGTGGCCCTCGCCTGGTCGGAGTCGGTGTCGAACATGGAGGAGAGCTCCGGGTCGGCGAGCTGGAGCGGCGAGTGGACCATGTCGCCGGTGATGATCGCCCGCCTGCCCTCGGATTCGATGACCACGGAGATGTGGCCGGGGGTGTGGCCGACCGTGGGCTGGAACGACACGGCGTCGGTGAGGCGATGATCGACGGTGACCAGGTCGGCGAGGCCGGCCTCCACGATCGGCGCCACCGAGTCGCCGAAGACGTCCTCGCCATCGAACAGGCTCGGCTCGTCCCGCCAGTGCTCGAACTCGGTGTCGACGAACAGGTACCGGGCGTTGGGGAACGTCGGCACCCACGCCCCGTCGACCAGTCGGGTGTTCCACCCGACGTGATCCACGTGGAGGTGGGTGCAGATCACGTGGGTGAACGACTCGGGCGGATAGCCGGCGGCGGTGAGCTCGTCGAGGAATGGTCCCTGGAGCTGGTGCCAGAGCTCGTTGCTCCGTTCCTTGTCGTTACCGATGCAGGTGTCGACCGCGATCCGGAGATCGTCGACGTCGATCACGAGGCAGTGGATCTTCTGGAGCAGGTAGCCGTCCTTGGAGACGAAGTGCGGTCGGAGCCACGTCGCCTCCTCGGCCCTGGCCAGCACGTCGTCCTTCGTGACATCGCGGAACAGGAACCGTGGCGAGGTGGGCGTCTCCGATTCAGGAAACGACGTGATCGTCGCCGAGCCGACTTTCCACTGCAGGTCCATGGGTGTGCCCCCGATTCTGGCGTCTGGTCGTCCTAGTTCTTTAGCGGAAGCGGACCTCCTTCACAAAGGCACCAACGGGCGCGCCGCCGGTGAGATCGAGCGGTCGGTGGCCGCTATGCCCGCTCCGCGTCGAGGAACGCCAGCGCCTGGCGTCGCAGGTCCTGCTTGGTGACCTTGTTCGAGGCGTTCATCGGGAGGTCGTCGACGACCCACACCCGACGGGGGACCTTGTAGTTGGCCATGCGCTCCCGGCACCAGGCGATGACCTCGTCCGGGTCGGGGCTCGCTGCGGGTCTCGGGACCACGAAGACCGCACCGACCTCGCCGAGACGGTCGTCGGGGATGCCGATGACGGCCGCCATACCCACCGCCGGGTGCTCGGCCAACCATCGCTCGATCTCGGCCGGATAGGCGTTGAACCCACCCACGATGAACATGTCCTTCTTGCGGTCGGTGATGTCGATGTACCCGTCGGCGTCCATCGTGGCGATGTCGCCGGTGTGGAGCCACCCGTCGGGGTCGATGGCCTCCGCTGTCTGCTCCGGCTCGTCGAGGTAGCCGGGCGTCACCTGGAAGCCTCGAATCAGCAGCTCGCCCGCCTCGCCCACCGCGGCGTCGATGCCGTCGTCGGTCACCACCCGCAGCTCCACATCGGGGATCGCACAGCCCGAGGTCGACGCCACGAGGTCGGGCGGATCGCCCGGGCGGGTGTGGGTGGCCAGACCGGAGGTCTCGGTCATCCCGTAGGCGGTGAGGACCGTCTCGAACCCGAGCCGCTCCCGCATCGCCACCACCAACTCCACCGGGATGGTGGCGGCACCGGTGACGCATGCCCGAAGCGACGAGACGTCGTGGCGGTCGAGTTCGGGATGGTTGAGCAGGCCCTGGAACAGCGCAGGCGGGCCGGGGAACACGGCGACCCGCTCCCGCTCGATCGTCGCCAGCACCTCGCCCGGCTCGTAGACGGCCACCGGCAGGTTGATCGCGCCGTGCAGGAGGCAGACGATGATGCCCGAGTTGTAGCCGAACGCGTGGAAGTAGGGGTTGACCAGGAGATACGGGTCGCCTCGGCCCACCGTGAGGGCCACACTGTAGCCCCAGAAGGCCCGGATGATCGCGCCGCCCCGAACCATCACGCCCTTCGGGTGGCCGGTGGTCCCCGAGGTGAACATGACCAGACCGATGTCGTCCGCGGTGACGGCAGCCGTGCGCCGGTCGATCTCGGCCTGGAGCTCGCCCGCCCGGGCGGCCGGGACCCGATCGACGAACTCGCCGAAGTCGGTCGTGCCCATCGATCCGGCCACGAGGTCGACGATCTCGGTGAGCGCTGGCAGGTCCTGGTCGGCGAGCGAGCCGCTGTAGTCGAAGTCGAGGAAGCCGTCGGCCACGAACAACAGGCGGGCCCTGGCTCGGGCCAACACGTACGCGGCCTCGGTGCCCTTGAACCTCGTGTTCACCGGCACCAGGATCGCGCCGGCCCTCGACACCGCGAGTCCGGCCACCACCCATTGCCAGCAGTTCGGGGCCCACACGGCGACGGTGTCGCCGGCCGCCACGCCGGCGTCGACCATCGCCCGGGCGGCGGCGTCGACCCGGTCCCGGAGCTGGCGGTAGGTCAGCGTGACGTCGCCGTCCCGGACGGCGACATCGTCGCCGTGGGTGTCGGTCGACCAGACGATCAGCTCGGGTATCGACGCCGCCGGGGGGAGCATGGCGCCCGAAGTTACTTCGCCGGTCTGGTTCTCTGCCAGGATCGGGGCGTCGGCTGGGTGGCCACGACGAAGGGACGGGTCGAGATGGAAACGGTGATCCGAGGGGGCACGGTGGTGACGCCGGGGTTGGAGGCGGTGCTCGACGTCGGGATCGCGGGCGGGGTCATCGCCCAACTCGGTGGGGAGATGACCGGCGACGTCGAGATCGACGCCACCGGCCGCTACGTGCTCCCCGGCGGGATCGATGCCCACGTCCACCTCACCCCGCCCGGCACCGGCCCGGGCTCGTGGCAATGGGTCGACGACTTCGAGGTGGGCACCAGGGCGGCCGCCGCCGGTGGGATCACCACCGTCGGCAACATGTCGTTCCCCCGCCAGGGCGAGCAGATGCTCGAGGGGCTCGAGCGGGACCTGGCCGATGCCGAGGCCAACGCCGTCGTCGACTACTTCCAGCACCCGGTGCTGCTCAACCCCGACGACGAGGGCGTCGAGCAGATCGCCACGCTGGCCGAGGCCGGTCATCCGAGCATCAAGGTCTTCCTGTCGTTCCGCCGGTTCGACCGCCACGTCGACGGTTATCTCCGGGCCATGACCGCCGCCGCGGCGGCGGGATCCGTGGTGCTCGTCCACTGCGAAGACCCGGCGATCCTCCACTGCTGCGGCACCGCCCTGTTCGAGGCCGGCAGGACCGAGGCCCGCTACTACCCCGAGTCCCGGCCGGTCGAAGCCGAGCGGATCGCCACCGAGCGGGCGGTCGGCTACTGCGCCACGACCGGCGCCGCCACCTACGTCGTCCACCTGTCGAGCGAGGCGGCCCTCGACGCGTGCCGAGTCGCCCGGGCCCGGGATCTTCCCGTCTACGTGGAGACCAGACCGATCTACCTGCACCTGGAGGAGTCACGGTTCGACGAGCCGGACGGGGCGAAGTACGCGGGCGCCCCGCCGCTGCGGACCGACCGCGACCGCGATGCGCTGTGGGCCGGCATCAACGACGGCACCGTGGCCACGGTCGCCACCGACCACGCCCCCTGGACGCTCGAGCAGAAGACCGATCCCACCATCCCGGCCCACGAGCTCCGACAGGGCATGGCCGAGCTCGAGACGATGCTCCCGGTCCTGTGGAGCGAGGGGGTGGTCACCGGGCGGATCTCGGTGGCCAGGTTCGTCGAGGTGACCAGCACGACCGCGGCCAGGATCTTCGGCCTCTATCCCCGAAAGGGGGCGATCGCCCCCGGCTCCGACGCCGACGTCGTGGTCTGGGATCCGACGGTGACGAGGACCGTCGACGGCTCGGCGATGCACTCCCGGGCCGGCTACTCGCCCTACGACGGCTGGGCGATCACCGGCTGGCCCGAGTTGACGATCAGCCGGGGGGAGATCGTGGCCCGCGGCACCGACGTCGTCGCCACCCCCGGCCGCGGCCGCCTCGCCCCACGCTCGACCTTCCGCCGACCGTGAACCGGGTGCGGGGCCTGCGCGAGACTGCTGGGCGATGAACTTCGCACCGACCGAGCTCACCGAGGAGGAATTGGCGCTCCAGGCCGACGTCCGCCAGTTCCTCGCCGACGAGCTCCCACCCGGCTCCTATCCGCGGGCGCTGGGCATGGGGGCCGGCAACGACAAGGACTTCTCCAAGAAGCTGGCGGCGAGAGGCTGGGTCGGCATGGCCCTCCCCACCCGCTACGGAGGACACGACCGGTCGGCCGTCGACCGGTTCATCGTGGTCGAGGAACTGCTGAGCCACGGCGCCCCGATCGGCTACCACTGGGTGGCCGACCGGCAGACGGGGTCGATCATCAACCGCTTCGGCACCGAGGAGCAGCGGGAACGGTTCCTCCCCGCGATCTGCCGGGGCGAGCTGGGGTTCTCTATCGGGATGAGCGAGCCCGACAGCGGCAGCGACCTCGCCTCGGTGTCGACCCGGGCCCTCCGGGGCGACGGGGGCTGGATCCTCAACGGCACGAAGGTGTGGACGAGCGGCGCCCACGAGAACGACTGGTTCGTGGTGCTCTGCCGGACCGCCCCGCTGGAGGACGGGAACAAGCATCAGGGCCTGAGCCAGATGCTGGTCGACCTCCGGTCGCCGGGGCTGACGATCAACGGCATCCCGTTCCTCGACGGCAGCCCCGGCTTCAACGAGGTGGTGATGGACGACGTGTTCGTGCCCGACGAGCTCGTGCTCGGTGAGCTCGGCATGGGCTGGGCCCAGAACACCTCCGAGCTGGCCTATGAGCGAGGCGGGCCGGACCGCTGGCTCAGCACGTTCGGGATCGTCGAGGAGTTCCTCCGACAGCACGAGGGCACGGCGCTGGGCGACCGGGCGGCCGAGATGGTCGGGTGGGCGACCGCCCGCTGGTGGAGCCTCCGCAACCTGTCGCTCTCGGTCGCCCGCCTGATCGACGAGGGCCAGGCCCCGTCGGTGGAGTCGGCCCTGGTGAAGGAGATGGGCACCCGGTTCGAGCAGGATGTGCTCCAGAAGGTGGTCGAGCTGGTCGACCTGGAGCCGTCGCCGGAATCGGCGAGCCTGTTCGAGCGGCTGGTGGTGGGAGCCATCCAGACCGGCCCGTCGTTCACGATCCGGGGCGGCACCATCGAGATACTCCGTTCCGTCGCCTCGAAGGGACTCCGCCGTGGCTGATTCCGCATCGCCAGCGGCGACGACTGCCGCCGAGGCCGCCGCCCTCAGCGAGGCCGATCGTCAACTGCTCGTCGACAGCGCCGAACGGCTCTTCGCCGACACGTGCAGCTTCGACGCCGTACAGGCCGCCGAGGAGGCCGGCTGGGCGCCCGGCGTGTGGCGGGCGGTGGCCGAGGCCGGATTCGCCTGGATCGGCGTGCCCGAGGACGCAGGAGGCTCGGGAGGATCGCTGGCCGACGCCTGCGAGGTGCTCCGCATCGCAGGCTCGCGAGCCGCCCCGATCCCGCTGGCCGAGACGGGGATGCTCGGCGGCTGGCTGCTCGCCGCCGCCGGCCTCGCCCTGCCCGACGGACCGGTCACGGTCGTTCCCGGAACCGGCGACGACACGCTCCGGGCCTCCGGCGCTGACGACGGCTCGCTGACGCTCGACGGCCGGGCGAACCGCGTGCCGTGGGCCGGGGCGAGCGACCGGCTCGCGTGCCTCGTCGAGGTCGACGGCGAGACCGTCGTGGCCAGCGTCGCCCCGTCCGTCTGCCGGATCGATCCGGCGACCAACGTCGCCGGCGAGCCCCGACCGTCGGTGGTGTTCGATTCGCTGGTGGTACCGGCGAGCGATGTCGGGCAGCCCGGACCGGACGTGACGCCGGCGACGTTCCGGCTGCGGGGCGCACTCAGCAGGGCGACGTTGATGGCGGGAGCGATGGAGGCGATGAGCACCCTCACCGTGGACTACACCGAGCAGCGGCAGCAGTTCGGGCGCCCGGTCGGTCGATTCCAGGCCGTCCAGCAGCACCTCGTGTGGGGTGCCCAGGACGCGGTGCTCACCGGGATGGCCGCCGCCGTCGCCGCCCGTGACGCCACCCGTGACTTCGATGCCGCCCGCTTCCAGATCGCGTCGGCCAAGACCGTGGCCGACGAGTGCGCCTCGACCGCCACCCGCTGGGCCCACCAGGCCCATGGGGCGATGGGCATGACCCAGGAGTACGCGCTGCACCACCTGTCGCGCCGATTGTGGGCCTGGCGGCACGAGTATTCCCGGCCGGGCGAGTGGCCAGCCGTCGTCGGGCGCGAGGCGGAGCGTGCGGGCGCCGACGGTCTCTACCCGCTGATCGCATCATGACCGGGCGGGTGGCGGTGATCACGGGTGGCGGGACCGGCGTCGGCCGGTCGGCGGCGCTCGCGCTGGCCGCCGATGGTTGGGCGATCTCGATCGCCGGGCGGCGGCCGGAGCCGCTGTCCGAGACACTCGAGTTGGCCGCCGATGCTGGACTCCCCGACGGCGACGGCCTGGCGGTCGTGGCCGACGTCGCCCGGGAGGACGACGTCGGCGACCTCTTCGGTCAGACCGTGGACCGGTTCGGTCGGGTCGACCTCCTGTTCAACAACGCCGGCACCGGCGCACCCCCGAAGCCGTTCGACGAGTTGACGCTGGCCGACTGGCAGCGGGTCGTCGACGTCAACCTCACCGGCTCGTTCCTCTGCGCCCGGGCGGCGGTCGCCCAGATGAAGGCGCAGGACCCCGTCGGTGGGCGGATCATCAACAACGGTTCCATCTCGGCCGAGACTCCGCGTCCGAACTCGGCCCCGTACACGGCCACGAAGCACGCGATCACGGGCCTCACCAAGTCGCTGGCGCTCGACGGTCGGGGCCACGGCATCTCCTGTGGCCAGCTCGACATCGGCAACGCCGAGACCCCGATGACCGAGGCGATGGCCAGGGGGGTCCCCCAACCCGACGGGTCGGTGCGGGTGGAGCCCCGCATGCCGATCGACGACGTGGGTCGGGCGATCAGCTACATGGCCAACCTGCCACCAGCGTCGAACGTGCTGTTCATGACGGTCATGGCCACCGAGATGCCCTTCGTCGGCCGCGGCTGACCCCTACCCAGCGCACCCAACCCCGACCAAACCCCAGTCGCTTCTGGCGGCCCCGACGCCCACCCCAGCCCCAACTCCCACCCCAGACGCTTCTGGCGGACGCAAGCTCCCGGAACTGGGCGCTGGGTCCGCCAGAACGGGTTTCCGTGGGTGCTGGGTCCGCCAGAACGGGTTTCCGTGGGCGCTGGGTCCGCCAGAACGGTCAGCGGTCGATGGGCGCTGGGTCCGCCGGAACGGTCAGCGGTCGGCGGGCTGGGCGGCCTCGTCGGGTGGCTGGGTGCCGGGGTGGGGATGCTGGCGGGCCCGCGAGCGGGCGGGGTCGCGGCCGGCGAGGTACTCGTCGAGCGCTTCGACGGCGTAGCCGGCGTAGACCATGGCGGGCCCGCTGCCCTGCATGACGGCCACGTTGAGCGCCTCGTAGATCTGCTCCCTCGTGGCGCCGGCGGTGAGGCAGTCGCGGACGTGGAACGCGATGCAGACGTCGCACTGCATGGTGACCACGAGCGCGAGCCCGATCAGTTCCTTGGTGGTGCGGTCCAGGGCGCCGTCGGCCATAGCCAGTTCGTGGGTCTTCCAGTACGACGCATGCAGCTCCGGCTGGTGTTCCGACAACTTGCGACCCGCAGCGGCATTGCGCCGCAGCCGGTCGCGGAAACCACCGGGTTCGACAGCCATCCCGTTACTCCTCGAACCGGTCGAGCCCGAGATCGCGGGCGTAGTCGGCGGCGTAGGGCTCGAGATCGTCGGGCTCCAACCCGAATCGCTCCACCCGGTAGTCGTGCCGGCCGTGCTTGTGCTGGGGATTGGCGGCGAGATAGCCGTCGACCAGTTGCTCGAGGTCGGTGGGCACCGCTTCGCCGAAGTCGGTGAGGATCGTGCGAACCACCGCCGCTGGATCCTCGGTGAGATCCGGGTACAGCACCTGCACGTTCGGGCGCTGCTCGATCTGCTTCCGGGTCTGGTTCGCCATGTCGGCCATCCGATCGACGAAGTGGGGGAGCGGGACCTGCGCGCCCGGCTGGCGCATCGACGCCCCGACCACGGTCACCAACGACATCGCCGAGGGGATCGCGTCGCGGAGATCACGGTGGGTCATGACGTAGCGGGCATTGGGGAGCAGTTCGTCGATGGTCGGGAAGAGGCCCATGAACGTGGGCGCCTTCAGCACCCAGTATCCCCCGGGGCCGGAGCGCTGGAGCATCTGGAGCTGCCAGTGCCAGAGGGACCACGCCTCGCACATCTGGCGGTGGGTCCGCTCCAGCAGCCAGTCGATGTAGGGGTAGCAGTAGAGCATGAAGTTGAACGAGTGGAGCGTGCGGTCCATCATCTCCAGCCCCTCGTCGGGGCCGTCGGGTTGGAGGTGGTGGATCGCCTGCAACTGGGGGATCGTGGTGTTGACGAACGCGACCCAGGCCCGGTACTTGGCCTTCCTGGTCGCGAGTCGATGGCCGGGCATCGGGTCCATGCTCTCCCAGCCCATCAGCGGCCGGGAGCCCGGCACCCGGGCGAGCAGGTTGTAGAGGAGGGTGGTGCCGGTCCTGGGCATCCCGGTGATGATGATCGGCCGAACCAGTCGCTCGTCTCGGATCTCCGGGTGGCGTTTCACGTGGTCGACGATCTCGAGCCTGGTGGCGAGGAGGCGAGCGAGCATCTGGGGCCACGCGAACAGGCCGATCGTGGTCACCGTCGGATCGTCGCGCAGTGGCCGCAGGAGCTCGGTGAGCGGTTCGAGGACCTCGCCTGGCCCGAAGTCGTCGAGCCCGACCGAGGTGGTGACGCGGGCCACCAGTTCGTCGGGATCGGGATAACGTCGAGTGGCCAGACCCCGGAAGGGCTGGCCCAGCCGGGCGAGCGCCCGCATGTGAAGTGGGGGATACCCCGGGGGGATGATGTCTCCCATACGCGCCTCACAACTCTAGCCCGACAACTCCGACCCGCTGACCCCTCCGCCCAGGTCAGGACCTCGATCGGTACGCCCAGCCAGGAGCATCGCCACATGATGGTTTCGTTCATCGCTTCGATCCCGAGTCCATCACAGAACCAGATCTCGCTGGGGCCGCTGGATCTGCGAGCCTACGGGTTCCTCATCGCCCTCGGCGTGCTCGCCGGGGTCTGGCTCTCGAGCAGGAGGCTGGCGAGGGACGGGCTCGATCCGGAGATCATCCCGAACATGGCCATCTGGGTGCTGCCAGCGGCGATCATCGGCGCCCGGGCCTATTTCGTGCTCACCAACTGGGGTCGATTCTCCGACGATCTCGCTTCTGCGTTCCGGCTGTGGGAGGGCGGCCTCGGCATCCCCGGTGGTGTGCTAACCGGCGCGATCGTCGGCGTCTGGTGGCTTCGCCGCCAGGAGGTGCCCCTGCCACCGGTCTTCACGGCGGTGGCGCTGGGCCTCCCGCTCGGTCAGATCATCGGCCGCTTCGGCAACTGGTTCAACCAGGAGCTCTACGGCCGGCCGACCGACCTGCCGTGGGGCCTCGAGATCGACCCCGCCCATCGGCTCGCCGGCTTCCAGGACGAGGAGCTCTTCCATCCGACCTTCGCCTACGAGATCCTGTGGAACATCGGCCTCCTCGCGGTCCTGTTCCGGGTCGACAGGAGCGGCAAGCTCCGCTCGGGAGCCCTGTTCGCCGTCTACCTCATCGGCTACGGCATCGGTCGGATCCTCATCGAGACCGTGCGGATCGACCCGGTCAACAGCTTCCTCGGCATCCGACTCCACATCTGGGCAATGGTCGCCTTCATCGCCGCTGCCGCCTACTACCTGTGGCGTCATGGCCTCCGCCGCGACGAGGACGACCTCGACATCGACGATGAGACTCCGTCGAAGCCCCAGGCGCCCCTGGCCCGCCCGAAGCGGAAGTCGGCGTCGGCAGCAACGAGGGCGACCAAGTCGTCGAAATCGAGGGCGAAGTCGACGGCGAGGGCGAAGTCGACGGCGAGGGTCGAGTCCTCCGGTCGCGCCGTGGCAGTCGCCGATGCCGACGATGACGGCAGCGCCGACGTCGGGAGCGACGACGGCGAGGAAGCCGGTGGCGCCGCAAGCGCCAAGGAGCGGGTGGCCGAGGCGAAGGCGGCGGCGAAGAAGGCACGGGCTCGAGCGGTCGAGACGAAGCGCCGCGCCGCACGGGCTCTGGATTCCGACCCCACCGAACCCGACACCCAGGACGCCGACTCCGACACCAAGCACGCCGACGACGAGTGAGCACGGCGGCCCTGCGGCACCCGCTTCGCCGGTCCGACGCCGCGCACGACCAACCCGGCGGCGCACCGTTCTGCCTGTCGGACGCACCCCCGACACGCCGTTCTGCCTGTCGAACGCACCCCGGCCCGCCGTTCTGCCTGTCGGACGCACCCCGGCACGCCGTTCTGCCTGTCGACAGGCGCCATAGTCGGAGCAGTCGACAGGCAGAACGGTGGGTTGCGGAGCACACGGCAGGCAGAAGCCTGGCTTGGCGGACCAGTCGACAAGCGGAGCATGGGTTGCCGGCCCGGGTGGGAGCCGGGGCTCAGAAGAACGGGCTGACGAACGGTGCGTCGTCCCGGTTCGGAGCGGTCCGCGCAGCCCCGACGGGTCCACCGTCGGACGAGGTCTCCTGCAACGCGGCCAGCGCCCGCATGGCCCACGCCCCGAGGAGCGGTCCCGGGGCGAGCAGGAAGAACGCCCAGCCCCAACCGTGGGCGTCGCGCACCACCGGCACGAGAAAGATCGTGAAGACGGTCAACACGAAGCCGATCGCGAGCTGCATGGTCAACGCAGTCCCCACGTAGGCCGCGTCGCTCACCTCGGTCACGATCGTCGAGAACTGGGCGCTGTCAGCCACCACCCAGAATCCCCACACCAGCCCCGCACCCACCACGATCGGGACCGGCGCATCGAGCAGGAAGCCCGTGATCATGGCCAACGATGCCGACCATCGGAGCGCCAGGCCGGCCGCCGCGGTGCGGGTCATCCGATCGCTGAGCAACCCGGCGTACACCGAGCCGGCGGCCCCGATGGCGATCACCGCGAACGCGGTGAGGCTGGCCGCCCGGGTCGACCCGAACGCGTCGCCGTAGAACGCGGCGACCCACGCCCACATGGCATAGAGCTCCCACATGTGGCCGAAGTAGCCGGCGCTGGCCAGCCGGAACCGACGCTCGGCGACGATCGCCCGCACCTGACCCGGATCGAACGCGCTGGCCCTCGCCACGTGGGGTCCGTCCTCGCCGAGCCGATCGGCGACCACGCCGCCCGCCAGCGTCAGTCCCGATGCGGCGAGCAGCGTGGTCTGCCAGCCGAGGCCGCCGATCGCGTTGATCAGGTGGGGGAGCGCCGACCCGACGGTGAGAGCGCCGATCATCACCCCGAGGGCGAAGCCGCGACCTGTCCGGTACCAGCTCGACATCGCCTTGAGCGCTGGCGGGTAGACGCCTGCGAGGAACGCACCGGTCACGAACCGGGCGACGATGGCCACGCCGAACGAATCGCCGATGACCACCACTGCGTTGGCGCCGGCGGCCCCGATCGCGCCGAAGAGGAGCAGCCGGCGAGGCGGGATCCGGTCGGCGAGGTTCGTGATCGACGAGACGACAGCCCCACCGACGAAGCCGAGCTGCACCATGATCGTCAGCCAGCTACCGGCGGAGGGCGACAGATCCCAGCCGGCTCGGAGCTGGCCCAGCACCGCAGCAGTCGAGAACCAGGTCGACATGGCGAGCACGAGGGAGACCGCCAGTACCACGAGCTGCCGTCGCTGTTCGCTGGTGCCCGCACGGGCGGCTTCGACGAGGCTGTTCATGTCAGTCGAACCCGCCACCACGCGGGTTCAGTCCGCTGATCGAGGAGGCCGGGCTCGTCACGGCCGGACGCTATCGGCGCACGACCACACGAGGCAAGAGCACGGTCGGCGGCGTGGCCGATTGACCTGTGTCGATCCGTCGTGCCAACCTCGAATCGAGGGTGCGGCGAGCTGCGCGTCTGGTGCAGCCACCCCTCTCGGCGCGGCAGCAACGAAGGAACCCATGCCCTTTGCGCGACCGACAACCCAGGAACGATCCCCGCTTCACCCGACCGAGTCGATCAACGAGCTGAGCCGACAGTTCTGGAACTCCGCCGTTCTACGGGCCTGCATCAAGCTCGACCTCTTCACCCTCCTCGACGCCGAAGGGGCCGCCGGACCGGCCAGGATCGCCCGCAACCTCGGCGGCGATGAACGCTTCACCGGTGCGCTGCTGGCCGCAGCCGACGCCCTGGGTCTCGTCCGACGGGCCGACCAGGACGCCGAGCCCACCTACGAGCTGTCCGACAGCGCCCGCCGCTACCTCCTGCCAGACTCGGACGACTACGTCGGCAACCTCGTTCTCCACATCACCAACTACTGGCACACCTGGGGCAACCTCGACCGGCTCGTCCTCGATGGTCGAACGGAGCTCCCCTTCGACAACGGCTACACCAGTGAGGACCGCTACTGGAACAACTACATGGCCGGACAGCACGACCGGGCGGTTGCCGGGCAGGGCCAGAACCTCGCCGAGGCCGTCGATCTCTCCGGCCGCACGAGCCTCCTCGACCTCGGCGGCGGTGCCGCCAGCTACAGCATCGCGCTGTGCCAGGCCAACCCCGATCTCCAGGCGGTGGTGGTCGACGCTCCCGAGCCGCTCGCCATCGCCGAACCCCTCGTGGCCGGGGCGGGCCTCGACGACCGGATCGACCTGGTCCCAGGCGACCTCTTCGACCGCGACCTGGAAGCCCAGGTGTCGGAGACGGGCGACACCGACGTGGTCCTCATCTCCGGTGTCGTGCTCATCAAGGGTGAGGACGACTGCCGCGAGCTGTTCCGCCGGTCCCACGACCTGCTCGTCGATGGAGGCCTCCTCGTCGTCCAGGACTTCATGCGGCTCGACGACAGTCCCGAGCGCCGTTTCCTCGACACGATGATGGACCTCTACGTGCTGATCGGCTTCGACCCGGATTCGGCCGACCGGCCAGGCGAGGTCTACGAGGCGTGGCTGGCCGATGCAGGCTTCGTCGACATCGCCGGTATCCCGCTACCCACTCAGCTCGCGATCATCACCGCGGCGAAACCGGCTGCAGCCCCGAGCTGAGGCGGACCGCAGGGCGACGGCGAGCGGTCGTTCAGGTGTGGTCGCCGTCGGGGCTGATGACCACCAGCACCTGACCGTTGTCGACCTGGTCGCCGACCGCGCACCGGACCTCGGTCACCACCCCGGCCTCCGGCGCGATCACCGTGTGCTCCATCTTCATGGCCTCCATCACCACCAGGGCGGCGCCGGCCTCGACCCGATCCCCCTCGGCGACCGCCACGACCCGGATCGCTCCCGGCATCGGCGCGACCTGCCCGCCGGCCACCGAGCCGTGCCCCGTCTCGGGAAAGCGAGACCGCTCGACGAGGTCGACCCGACCCAAGGGCCCCTGGACGTGCCACGCCGAACCGGCGACGATCACGTCGAACCGGGATCGGATGCCATCGATGACTGCGTCGAGCCTGGTCCCCGAGCAGTCGACCACGGCCCCGATGACCGGGGCCGCGCCGTCGCCCGGCGTGATCTCGAACGTGCCGTCGCGCCGCGATCGGTAGGTCACCGTCAACCCACCGTCACCGTCAACGCCGTCACGGTCGCCGTCGTCGAAGATCAACTGCTCGGGCGGCATGACCGAGTTGCGGTAGCCCGAGCGCATGAACGCCAACGGCCCGGCCGCCCGCCGGTTGGTGGCCTGGCGGTGGAGGGCTGCAGCGGCCAGGAGCCTCGACCGGCCGTCGTCGTCCGGAGTCGGCGTCGACAGGGGAGCGACAGCGAGCTCGTGCCGGTCGAGGAAGTCGGTGGTGGTGTCGCCGGCGAGAAAGCCGTCGTGACGAAGGGTCCGCACCAGGAACTCGCGGTTCGTGGTGACCCCGGCGATCGTCATGCGCTCGAGGACCAGGGCGAGCCGGAGCGCGGCTTCGGCTCGGGTGGGGCCATGCACGATCACCTTCGCCAGCATCGGGTCGAAGTCGACGCCGACCACGGAGCCGGCGACGACCCCCGAGTCGAGTCGGGCTCCGGCGTCGGCGGCGAGGGCGAACCCGGCCAGCGTGCCGGTGGCCGGGAGGAAGCCGGCATCGACGTCCTCGGCGTAGAGCCGAGCCTCGATGGCGTGCCCGTCGATCCCGAGGTCGTCCTGCCCGAACGCCAGTGGCTCGCCGCGGGCGATCAGGAGCTGTTGGCGCACGAGGTCGAGCCCGGTGATCTCCTCCGTCACCGGGTGCTCCACCTGGAGTCGGGTGTTCACCTCGAGGAAGTAGAAGCCGGGGACGGCCTCGCCGCCGACCTCAGCCGACCCTGTGACCGAATCGGCGACGAGGAACTCGACGGTGCCAGCCGACTGGTAGCCGACTGCCTGGGCCGCGGCCAGTGCGGCAGCCCCCATCGCTGCCCGGAGCTCGGGAGTCATCGTCGGGCTCGGCGCCTCCTCGATGATCTTCTGATGCCGCCGCTGGATGGAGCACTCCCGCTCGAAGCAGTGGACGAGGTTGCCGTGCTGGTCGCCGAGAACCTGGATCTCGACGTGTCGGGCCGCGGCGAGGTACTTCTCGAGGAACACGGTTCCGTCGCCGAACGACGATGCCGCCTCCCGTTGGGCGCCGGCCACGGCCTCGGCCAACCCGGCTCCCGACTCCACGATCCGCATGCCCTTGCCGCCGCCGCCGGCAGCCGCCTTGACCAGTACCGGATACCCGATCTCGTCCGCCGCGGCGTCGAGGTCGGTGGCCGCGGTCACCTCGATCGACGGCAGCGTCGGCACGCCGGCGTCGATCATCAGCTTCTTGGCCTCGAGCTTGTCGCCCATCGCCGCGATCGCCGACGGCGGCGGACCGACCCAGGTCAGCCCCGCATCGATCGCTGCCGTGGCGAACCCGGCGTTCTCCGACAGGAAGCCGTAGCCGGGATGGATCGAATCGGCGCCAGACCGTTGCGCCGCCACCAGGATCTTCTGCTGGTCGAGGTAGCTCTCGGCCGCCGTCGTGCCACCCAGGGCGACCGCCAGGTCGGCCTCGGCGACGAAGGGCGCCTCGCTGTCGCCGTCGCTGTGGACGGCGACGGTCTCGATCCCCATCGCCCGAGCGGTCCTGATGACACGGCGGGCGATCTCGCCGCGGTTCGCGACGAGCAGTCGCCTACATCCGGAAGACACCGAAACCCCTCGCTCCCTTGACTTCGTTGTTGTGGCACACCGAGAGTGACATCCCCACCACGTCCCTCGTGTCGCGAGGATCGATGATGCCGTCGTCGCTGACCCGGCCCGTGGCGAACAGGGCGAGCGAGCCCAGCTCGTGATAGTGCTCGACCGACTCGGTGATCCTGGCGTCGGCCGCCTCGTCGAACTCCTCGCCCCGTCTGGCCGCCTGGCCGCGGCGAACGAGCGACATCACCCCCGCGATCTGCTTGGGGCCCATGATCGCGATCTTGGCCGTTGGCCACAGGTAGGTGAAACGGGTGTTGAACGCCCGACCCGACATGCCGTAGTTCCCGGCGCCGTAGCTCGAGCCGAGTATCACCGTGATGTGGGGAACCGTTGAGTTGCTGACGGCGTTGATCATCTTCGAGCCGTTCTTGACGATGCCGCCGTGCTCGAAGTCCTTGCCCACCATGTAACCCGTGATGTTCTGCAGGAACAGCAGCGGGATGTCCTGCTGGTTGCAGAGCTGGATGAACTGGGTCGCCTTCTCGGAGCTGTCGGAGAACAGCGGGCCGTTGTTGCCGAGGATCCCCACGGGATAGCCGTGGATCCACGCCCACCCGCAGATGATCGTGGGTCCGTAGCGTGCCTTGAACTCCTCGAACTCGGAGTCGTCGACGATCCTGGCGATGATCTCCCGCACGTCGACCAGGGCGTAGAGATCGCGGGGCATCAGGCCCAGCAGCTCGTCGGGATCGTGACGGGGCGGGCTCGCCGTGCGGGTCGGGCCATACCCCCGCTTCCGATGGTTGAGGTGGGCGACGACCTCCCGGCAGATCCGGAGCGCGTCGAGCTCGTCCTCGGCGAGGTAGTCGGCCAGACCGGACGTCTCGGCGTGCATCTGGGCGCCGCCGAGCGTCTCGTCGTCGGAGACCTCGCCGGTCGCCATCTGCACCAGCGGCGGGCCGCCGAGGAAGACCTTCGACTTCTCCTTGATGAAGATGTTGTAGTCGCTCATGCCCGGCTGGTAGGCGCCACCGGCGGTCGACGAGCCGAACACGACCGCGATCGACGGGATGCCGAGCTTCGACAACTCGGTCACGTCGTAGAAGAGCCGCCCGGACTCGGCGAAGTGCGTCTGCTGCTCCCGCATCTGCCGCTCGGGGTCGTCATTGCCTCGGAGGTCGCCACCGGCCGACTCCACGAACTGGACATAGGGGAGCCGGTTGTCGCGGCAGATCTCGATGGCCCGCATGATCTTCTTGCCGGCGAACGCGGTGATCGCCCCGCCCAGCACCGTCGGGTCGTTGCCCTGGATCATGCACTCGACGCCGGCGATGACGCCGATACCCATCACCAGCCCCGCCCCGACCGTGTAGTCGGAGCTGTAGGCGGCGAGCGAGCTGATCTCGTAGAACGGGGAGTCGGCGTCGAGCACGGCTGCGATCCGTTCCCTGACCGGTAGCTTCCCCCGGCTCCGGAGGCGATCGAAGGCCTTGGGCCCGCCACCGGCAGCGGCCTCGGTCTGCAGGTCATCGAGCGTCGCCAACTGCTCCAACATGTCCTTGCGGTTCTGCTGGAAGTCCTCACCGGCGACGTCGATCGTGGATGCGAGGGTGACCATTTCGGCAATAATGGACCACGGCGCCCACCGACGCACCTTCTACGTTGGGGTGATGCCGTTCCCGAACCGAACCGCGTTCTCCCTGCCCGCCGACGTCGCCTACCTGAACTGCGCCTACCAGGGACCGCTCTGCACCGAGGTCGTGGAGTTCGGTCGCGAGGCGATGGGCCGCAAGGCGAGACCCTGGCAGATCGGACCGGCCGACTTCTTCGACGATCTCGAGGGCTTCCGCCGCGCGCTCGCCGACCTGACCGAGCTCGACACCGACGGGTTCGCGGTCACGCCATCGGTGAGCTACGGCGTGTCGATCGCAGCGCGGAACCTCGAACTCGGACCGACCGACGAGATCCTCGTGCTCGCCGACCAGTTCCCGTCGAACGTGTACGCCTGGCGGGAGTGCGCCACGCGTTCCGGCGCGACGCTCGTGACGGTCGAACGGGATGCCGACGGCGACTTCAGCGGGCCGCTCATCGACGCGATCGGGCCGCGGACCGCACTGGTGGCCGCCGCGCCGTGCCATTGGACCGACGGCACCCGGCTCGACCTCGAGGCGGTCCGTGACGCGCTCCCGGAGCGGACGATGCTCCTCCTCGACACGGCCCAGTCGCTCGGCGCCGTCGATCTCGGTCTGGCCGGGGTCGACGCCGACGTCGTGGTCGGGGTCACCTACAAGTGGCTGCTCGGTCCGTACTCGGTGGGATTCGTCTGGTTCGCTCCGCACCTGCGGGACGGCCAGCCGATCGAGTTCAACTGGATCACGAGGGCCGACAGCGAGGACTTCGCCGGCCTCGTGGACTACAAGGATGCCTACCGGCGGGGCGCTCGTCGGTTCGACGTGGGTGAGGTCTCCAACTTCGCACTGCTCCCGCCGGCCCGGCGTGCGGTCGAGCTCATCACCGAGTGGGATCCGGCAGCGATCGCCCGGCACACGTCGCCCCTCATCGATCGGGTCGCGGAGGCCGCGGCAGGACTCGGCTGCCTCCCGGTCGCTGAGCGCCTACGGTCACCCCACCTGACCGGGATGCGACTCCCGGCCGGGACCGACCCCGCCGAGCTCGCACAGATCCTGGCCGAGCGGAACGTGCACGTGAGCGTGCGGGGCGATTCGGTTCGGGTCTCGGTTCACTGCTTCTCCACCGAGGACGATGTGGATGCCCTCATCGCCGCCCTCGCCGCAGCCTTGGGGGCGCCGGTCCCCAACTGACGTCCGGGCCTGGAGCGACTACGTTCCAGCCATGGCTGCGACCGAGTCCCCGACGCCGACCCGCGATCCGATCCGCATCGCCAACTGCTCGGGCTTCTACGGCGACCGGGTCGCGGCGGCGAGCGAGATGGTGGAAGGCGGGCCGATCGACGCTCTGACCGGGGACTGGCTGGCCGAGCTCACGATGCTGATCCTGTCGAGGACCCGAGCGAAGCGTCCCGGCGGCGGCTACGCCAGGACGTTCGTCACGCAGATGGAGCAGGTCATGGGGACGTGCCTCGACCGCGGCATCAAGGTGGTCAGCAACGCCGGTGGGCTCGATCCCGACGGGTGCGCCGATGCGGTCGCGGAGGTGGCAGACAAGCTCGGTCTCGCACCGACGATCGCCTACGTGAATGGCGACGACCTCCTCCCACGGCTCGGCGAGCTGGAGGCGGGCGGCGTCCACCTCACCCACTTCGAGACCGGCGAGCCGATCACCGACACCGATCGGTTCATCACCGCCAACGCCTACCTCGGTTGCTGGGGCATCGTCGACGCGCTCGAGCGCGGAGCCGACATCGTGGTCACCGGCCGGGTCACCGACGCGGCGGTGGTGTGCGGCCCCGCCGCCTGGCACCACGGCTGGTCGCGAGCCGACTGGGACGAGCTGGCCGGCGCGGTCGTGGCCGGCCACGTGATCGAGTGCGGCGCCCAGGCGACGGGTGGGAACTACTCGTTCTTCACCGAGGTCCCGGGCATGGAGCGTGCCGGGTTCCCCTGGGCGGAGGTGGCGGCCGACGGGTCGTCGGTGATCGGGAAGCACGACGGCACCGGCGGGGAGGTGTCGATCGGTACCGTCACCTCCCAGCTGCTCTACGAGATCGGCTCCCCGGCGTATCTCGGTCCCGACGTGACCGCCCGGTTCGACACGATCCGCTTGGCCGACCTCGGCGACGACCGAGTCAGGATCCACGGGGTGCGGGGCGAGCCGCCACCGCACACCCTCAAGGTGGCGATGAACGAGATCGGCGGCTACCGAAACGACATCAACATCGCCCTGACCGGTCTCGACATCGAGGCGAAAGCCGAGCTGGTGGAGAAGGCGTTCTGGACGAACTGCCCGTTCTCAGCGGACGACTTCGCGTCGGTGACCACCCGGGTCGTCCGCACCGACCACACCGATCCCACCTCGAACGAAGCCGCGGTGGCCCTGTGGCGCTGCACCGTGAAGGATCCCGACGAGCGCAAGGTGGGCCGGGCATTCTCCAACGCGCTGACCGAGACCGGCCTGGCCTCGATTCCGGGTCTGTTCGGGATCGGGGGCGGTCCCGCCCCCGGCTCGCCCTACGGCGTCTACACGCCGGCCCTCATCCCGGCCGACGTCGTGCCCGCCCACGTGACCGTGCGGGGCGGCCCGACGACCGTCGTCGACTCGGACGCACCCGTCAGCACGGACGAGCAGGCCGGGCCGCCGATCGAAGCCCCTCCCGGTCCGGTGGCCCCCGGCCCGTCCGGTCGGACGATGTCGGCCCCGATCGGCCTGGTCATCGGGACGAGATCGGGCGATAAGGGGGGCAACGCCAACCTCGGGGTGTTCACCAGAACCGACGAGGCCTGGACCTGGGTGCGCGAGTTCCTGACGGTGGAGCGGCTCCGGGAGCTGCTGCCCGAGACCGCGGACCTCAAGATCGAGCGACATCTGCTCCCCGCCATCCGTTCGATGAACTTCCTCATCCACGGACTGCTGGAGGAGGGCGTCGCCGCCTCCACCCGCCAGGACGGTCAGGCCAAGAGCCTCGGTGAGTGGCTCCGGTCGCGCCACGTCGACATCCCGACCGATCTGCTCTGACCGAGCTCGTCACGTCGACACCATGCGGGCGGCTGTCCTATAAAGGCGTCAGTCCCCACTCTGCACGACGTGCGCGCACGGAAGGAACCAGCACGATGGCGAAATCGGAAGTGACCCGGACCGGTACGTTTGCCGCCTCACCCGACGAGCTCTGGGCGATGGTCTCCGACTTCGGAGGCCTCGACAAGTTCGTCGACGGGCTCGAGCCCTACGAGACCGAGGGTGAGGGCGTCGGCGCCAAGCGCTCGATCCCGATGGGCGGCGGGGTCGTGGTGGAGACGCTCGACGCGCTCGACGACGACGCGAGATCGCTGACGTACTCGATCGTCGAGTCGCCGCTTCCGTTCAAGGACTACGCGGCGACGATGACCGTCGGCGCCGACGGCGAGTCGGGTTCATCGCTGACCTGGACCGGCACGTTCGAGCCGGACGGCGCGAGCAAGGAGGACGCCGAGAAGCTCGCGGGGAACATCTACAGCGGGGGGATCGCCGGCTTCACGAAGGCGCTCGGGGAGTAGTCGCAGCCGTCGCCCCGCCGGCGCCAATCCATGAACCTCGACGGTGTTCGCGTCCTCGATCTCTCCCAGTACCTGAGCGGTCCGGCGTGCACCCTGCTCATGGCCGGGCTCGGAGCGGACGTGATCAAGGTGGAGCCGGCGCCTGGCGGTGACGCGTCCCGCCAGCTCCCGATCGCACACGGGCCGCGCTCGTCGTTCTACGTGCAGCAGAACCGGGGGAAGCGGAGCGTCTGCGTCGATCTGGGGCACCCGGACGGTGTCGACCTCATCCGTCGGCTCGCCGCCGAGTGCGACGTGTTCGTGGAGAACTTCGGGGCCGGCGTACTGGGCCGGCGAGGCCTCGGGCCGGACGACCTGCGGGCCGCCGATCCCCGCCTGATCTACGCGTCGATCTCGGCGTACGGCCGCAACACGTCCAAGGCCCACCTCCCCGGCTACGACCTGATCGGCCAGGCCGTGGCCGGCACGGCGGCGCTGGCCGGTGAAGCCGGCGGCGCGCCGCTGGCGGCGGGCGCCCCGATCGCCGACGTGGCGTCGGGGATGATGACGTTCGGCGCGATCGTGAGCGCCCTCTATGGCCGAGTCAGCAGCGGCGAGGGTCAGTTCATCGACATCTCGCTCGTCGAACCGGTGTTCAACATGCACCCCTACCAGATCCAGGGGCCGAGCGTGGCCGGCTCGGATCGTCGGCTCCGGCGGACCGGCCGACACTTCGGTGCGATCCCACCCGCTGGCACCTACCTCGGGCCCGACGGGTGGTTGGCGCTGCAGGTGCTGGAACCACAGTGGGGCCGCCTGTGCGAGGCGGCGGCCGACATCGGTCTCGCCGACGATCCACGCTTCGCCACGAGCGACGGTCGAGGCACGCACCGGGAGGAGCTCGTGGACACGCTCGAGGCGTGGTTCCAGACGTTCGACTCGAACGAGGCGTTGCTCGCCCACCTCGAAGCCCACCGCGTTCCGGTGGCGCCGGTGGTCGACCCGGCCGACGCCCACGAGCACGACTGGTTCTGGGAGCGGGGCGCGCTCGCCCAGCTCGACGATCCCGTCCACGGACCGATGCGGGTCCCCGGGTTCCCGATCCACACGTCGGCCCAACCGCGCCGGACCGTCGAGCCGCCGGCGCCGTTCCTCGGTCAGCACAACGCGGTCGTGCTGGGCGAGCTGCTCGGGTTCGGTCCGGCCGAGGTCGGCGCACTGGTGGAGTCGGGCGTGCTCCACGCCAGCGACGAGGGCTGAAGGCCCCGGCTCACGAGGTCGCCGCGAGACGCTACGGTTCGGGGATGGCGAGCCTGGAAGACGTGAAGGAGCTGGCAGCGAGCGAGCAGGGCCTGTGTGTGGTTGGAACCACTCGGCCCGACGGCTCGGTCCACGCTTCGGTGATCAACGCCGGCCCGATGCCCGACCCGGCGACCGGCGATGAGATCTTCGCCTTCGTGGCCCGTGGCTCGGCGAGGAAGGTCGCACTCATCGAAGCGGCCGGCCGGGCGTCGCTCACCTATCGCCGCGGCTGGCGTTGGGCCGGCGTCGAGGGACCCGCCCGGGTGATCGACGCTGCCCGGACCCCGGCCGGTGTCGACCTGCCCGGTCTCCTCCGGACGATCTTCCAGGCGGCGGGCGGCACCCACGACGACTGGGAGACCTTCGACCGGGTGATGGCCGAGGAAGGCCGGGTGGCGGTCCTCGTCGAGCCGGCGCGAACGGTCGGTAACGCGACCTGATCACCCGGGTCCACTACGTTGTTGCCCGGGGCAGGGCGTCCACGATCCGGACGCGTTCTTCATGAAGGGGGAACAGACATGGATGGGTACAAGGAGGCGACGGCCGAGTTCATCGGCACGCTCTGGCTGGTCTTGGGCGGCTGCGGGTCGGCGGTGTTCGCAGCGCTGATCGTGATCGACGGCACACAGCTCGGACTCGGGTATCTCGGCGTCAGCCTGGCCTTCGGCCTCACGGTCGTGACCGGTGCGTATGCGCTCGGGCACATCTCGGGCGGCCATTTCAACCCGGCGGTCACGCTCGGGCTGGTCGCCGGCGGGAAGTTCCCGACCGCCAAGGTGGTGCAGTACATCGTGGCCCAGGTGCTCGGGGCACTGGTGGGCGGCCTGATCATCTACGTCATCGCCAGGGGCGCCACCGACTGGCCGGGAATCACCGACACCGCAGGCGCGTTCGCCACCAACGGGTACGGCGACTTCTCACCGAGCGGCTACTCGCTCCTGTCGGTGCTCATCGCCGAGATCGTGCTGACCGCGATCTTCCTGATCGTGATCCTCGGTGCCACGGCCAGGAAGGCCGCGGCCGGGATGGGGGGACTGGCCATCGGCCTGTGCCTGACCCTGATCCACCTGATCTCGATTCCGATCAGCAACACCAGCGTCAACCCGGCCCGGTCGACGTCGCAGGCCATCGTCGCTGCGATCTTCGGTGACGGTGCAACGACCCCGTTGGCCCAACTGTGGCTGTTCTGGGTGGCGCCGATCGTCGGCGCGGTGATCGGCGGGATGATCCACAAGGCCGTTCTCGACAACGACAACTCGTAACCCGGCGTCGTCGTCCAACGCACGTCCCTCGACCCGATCACCGGCCGTTCTGGCGGACCCGACATCCGGGCGGCATCCGTTCTGGCGGTCCCGACACTCGCCGAGCCTGTTTCTGGCGGACCCGGCTCCCGGGGGCGGTCGCCACGTCCGCCAGAACGGGATGGGGTGGCACCTGGGTCCGCCGGGACGGGGTGGGGTGGGGTGGCGCCTGGGTCCGCCAGAATCTCCCGCCGGGTGGCGGGCTTCGACGCGCCGTCCTGAGCGGACCGAGTCCGGGCCGTCAGGACGTCGGCGTGTGGCGCACGACGAGCTCGAGGGCTTCGAACTCGGGGGAGAAGTCGTCGATGACCTGACCGCCGCCGGCCGGCAGTGCCACGGCATCGGCCGATCCGAGGGGCTCCGAGGGCGAGCCTGGGCCGGTCACGGTGGCGTGCCCGCTCTCGACGAACAGGAGATGGAGGTCGGCCGAGTCCGGAGACCGGATCGGATCGACCTGCCCGCCACCGACCGAGATCGCCCGCAGGGTGACGACGCCGCCCGTCGCTGCGGTCAGACCGACGTCGCGGACGGCGAAGCCTCGGCCGTCGACGACCGGCTCGGCCCTGGCGGCGACGTGGCGTACGAACCACTGACCCCCGAACCGTCGGTCGGGCGCAACCGACGCGGTGGGGAGAACGAGGTCCGGGTCGGTGCGAGTGTCGTGGACGGCAGGACAGCTCACCTCCACCACCTCGAGACCGTCCGACGCATCGAGGACCTGGTGCCGGATGCCGGGAGGCTGCAGCACACAGTCACCGGGTTCGAGCACGAACGGCGGGCCCTGATCCTCATAGACCACGCGGACCCAGCCCCGCCGGCAGTAGATCAACTGGAAGACGATGGCGTGGTGGTGGACGTAGTCCGGCACGGGTCCGCCGTTCGCGATCAGGATGTGCGAGGCGATGTAGCGGCCACCCTGCCGGCTGGGCAGGAGATCGCGGTAGGCCATCGACGCCCGGCCGGTACCGAAGGCGGCCGGATCGAAGCGGGACAGCTCGAAGCGGGGCGCGGCCGGTGGGAGCACCGGCTCGTCTCGGCGAGCGACGATGTCGACGACCGTGCCCTCGGGGCCGACGACGGTCGGGCCGAGCTCGTCGACCACCGATCGCTCCGCGGTGAGTCGGAGCCTCACCGACCCGCCGGCGTCGACGCTGCGGCCACCACTACCGGTGTCCGAGGGGCCGCCGCCCCGGTCGACCACGAGCCGCAGGCCGAGCCCGTGGCCGCGGACGACCGCGGTCGTGGGGGCGTCGGCCGGCGAGATCAGCTCCAGTGCGAAGCCGAGACGCTGGTAGAACTCGAGCGACGGCTCCAGCTCGTCGCACCCGATGACGACCTCGGCCGACGTCGTGTGCTCGGACGGGTCGACCATCGGGTCACGGTCAGCCGAGGTGGACGGTGGCTTTGATCTCCACCCGTGCGCCCGGGATGGCGAGCTCGGTGCAACCGATCGCGGTCCACGCCGGGTACGGCTCACCGATCGCGGCGTCCTTTGCGGCCATGAACGCCGGGAGGTGCTCGGACATGTCGACGTGGAACGAGGTCATCTCCACCACGTCGTCGAGCGACCCGCCGGCAGCGCCGACGACGGCCGCCAGACTGGCGAACGCTGCGGTGAACTCCTCACCGGCATCGTCGGGGACGGATGCCCCGTCGGCGCCGATCACGCCCGAGCAGTACAGCATGTCGCCCACGCGGACGGCCGGGGCGAAATGGAACCGCTCGTAGGTCTTCTCGGATCCTTCGGGAATGATCGGGTTCGGCTTGGCCATGATTGCGCTCCTCCTGATGGATGATTGGTGTCGGGCGTGCGGGGTCGGGCGTTCGGGATCGGTGCGGCCTCAGTTGAACTTCGCGGCGAACTCAGCGTGCGAGTCGAGGATGGGAAGAACCTTGTCGGCTGGGGCGGGCGGGAGTCCGAACACGATCCGGGTGAGACCGGCATCGACGAGGCTCTCCACGATCGTCTCCTTCGGCGGGGTGCCGAACTGACCGAACTCGATCGAGTCGGGATCGCGGCCAGCCTCGTCGGCCATCTCCCTGATCTGTGCGATCTGGGTGGCGATGTCGTAGCGCCCGGTGATCGGCATGAAACCGTCGCAGAACTCGACGATGTCGCGCATCGTCTTCGGCCCCGCTGCGCCGCCGAGCACGATCGGCGGGTGGGGCTTCTGGGTCGGCTTCGGCCACTGCCACGACGAGCTGAACGACACGTGCTCACCCTCGAATGACGCCTCGTCGTTGGTCCAGATCTCCTTCATCGCGAGGATCCGCTCACGGACCACGGCCCGGCGATCGGCGAACGACACGCCGTGGTGGGCGAGCTCCTCCTTGTTCCAGCCGTACCCGATCCCGAGGATGAACCGACCGTTCGACAGGGCGTCCACGGTGGCGACCTCCTTGGCCAGCCAGATCGGGTCGCGCTGGGCCACGAGCGTGATCCCGGTGGCCAGCTTGATCTTCTCGGTGACGGCGGCGGCCGCGCCGAGCGCCACGAACTGGTCGTGGGTCCGCCAGTACTCCTCCGGCAGCGGCGGTGCCTTCGGGTTGAGGCCCCAGGGCGTCTCCCTCGACGTCGGGATGTGGCTGTGCTCGGGGAACCACAGCGACTCGAAGCCGCGGGCTTCGGCCTCCTTGGCCAGCTCGATCGGGTTGATCGCCTTGTCGGTGGGGAACATGTTGACGCCGAAATCGACCACGGTTGTTCAGCTCCTGGCTTGTCGTGAGGGCGGTAGAGGGAGGTGCGGGAAGCGGGGGACGGTCAGTGGAGGTTGCGCCGGAACAGCGAGTGGAGGCGCTCCCAGTGCCGCTCCGATCCGTCCCTGTCGTACAGGGGACGCTCGGCGAAGGCAAAACCGTGCTCGGTGCCGGGATACCACTCGACCTCGCCGTTCGTGCCGGCCGCGGCCATCGCCTTCTCGAAGGCTTCGATCATCTCGGGCGGCGCGTGGTCGTCGTGCTCGGCACACGCAACGTAGATCTCGCCGGTGATCGCGCCGAGGTGCTCGTGGGGCGAATCGTCGGCATCGACCACGAGGCGGACGCCGTGGATCGACGCAGCGGCCTTGATCTTCTCGGGGATCGCGGCCGCGATCATCAGGGTGAAGGGGCCGCTCATGCAGTACCCCACGGTGCCGACCCTCGTGGCGTCCGCCGCCGGATCGGCCTCGGCGGTGGCGATCATCTGCCGGGCGTCGTCGACGGCCATGGCGTTCGACAGGTTGTTCATGAGCTCGTACATCCGGTCTCGATCACCGGTCTCGAACAGGTTGTAGTGCTCGACGTCGCGGTAGTACAGCTGCGAAGCCATCACGTAGTAGCCGGCGGTGGCGAGCCGCCGCGACATGTCGCGGATCTCCTCCCGCATGCCCGGCGCGTCCATGAGGAACAGCACGACGGGCGACGGGCCGTCGCGTTCGGGGTGAACCACGAACGTGCGCATGGTCCCGTCGGTGGTCTCGATGTCGACGAACTTCTCGATCACGGCATGGCTCCTGGTGTTGGTCGAGTACCCGGACCGTAGTCGGGCCAGGTGAGCTCGTCAGCTGGCACCGGCTGGCCACGCCGCCCACACTGGTCATCGTGTTGAGCGGATGGCGAGTTCTCGACCTGACCGACACGAGGGGCGAGGTCGGGCCGCACATCCTGGCCGACCTCGGCGCCGAGGTGATCAGGGTCGAACCGCCCCGCCACCGAGCGCGCCGAAACGAACCCGATGGCAGCGAGCCGCTCCGGGCGGCCGAGGAGAGCGACCCCGACGCCCACGCCGCCTACAACGCCAACAAGCGGATCGTCGCGCTCACGAACGACCCCGACGCCGATCGACGGGCGGTCATCGACCTCGTGGCCGGCGCCGACCTGGTCGTCGACAGCGGTCCGCCGAGCCGGCTCGAACGGCTGACGATCGGGCCCGACGACGTCCGGGCGGTCAGCGATCGGGTCGTTGTCGTCACGGTCACGCCGTTCGGAATCAACGGACCCCGAGCCGACCAGGCTGCGACCGATCTCACGATCGCCGCGCTCGGGGGCCCGGTTCGGCTCCAGGGCACCGCGGACCGGGCCCCGGTTCGGATGTCGATCCCCCAGGTGTGGCGTCACGCCGGTGCTGAGGCCGCGGTGGCCGGACTCGTCGCCCACCGGCGGATGCTGACCGCGGGTGGCGCGCAGTTCGTCGACGTCTCGGCCCAGTCGGCGATGACATGGACGATGCTCAACGCGATGGAGGCGCACGAGGTGCAGGGCCGCGACTTCGAGCGACGGGGATCGGAGCTCAACCTGAGCGTCCCGGTCCAGCTCCGGATCGAGGCGGCCGACGGCTACGTGATCGGTGTGCCGACCGGCCGCTCTGTCCAGTTCCTCCTGCCCTGGCTGCTCGAGGAGGGGATCGTGGGCGACGGGTGGGCCGACATCGACTGGCCCCGCTACGACCACGCAGCGATCTCGGGCGAACCGGTGCCCGTACCCCTCGGCGAGGTGGCCGAGGCGATCTACGAGCTGTGTCGGCGTCACCCGAAGTGGGAGCTGTTCCGGCGGAGCATCACCTACGGCGCCACCCTGGCCCCGCTCAACACGCTCGCCGACCTGGTGGGCTTCGACCATCTCGACGCCAGGGGATTCTGGGTCGGCGGGACGATCGATGGCCGACCGATCCGGGCACCCGGTGCGTTCTTTCGGCGCGACGGGGTCCGGCCGCCCGCCGTCCGGGCCGGCGCTCACACCGACACTGATACCGACACTGATACCGACACCGATGCCGACGTGACGGCGGCTGCTGGATCGACGACCTGGACGACCGCCGGTCGAGCGGCCGCCGGTCTGCGGCTCGACGACAGCTCCGCCTCCGGCCGGTCCGGGGACGGCCTCCCGCTCGCGGGCCTGAAGGTCGCCGACTTCAGCTGGATCGGCGTCGGTCCGATCACCGCCAAGTGCCTAGCCGATCACGGCGCGACCGTGGTCCGGGTCGAGTCGGAGAACCGGATCGACGGTCTCCGCCTGCAGCCGCCCTACCACGGGGCCGAGCCCGGGATCGACCGGTCGAACTTCTTCGGCACGTTCAACACGTCGAAGCGGAGCATCGCGCTCGACCTCAAGACCGAGGCCGGCCTCGCCGTGGCCCAGCGGTTGGGCGAATGGGCCGATGTGGTGGTGGAGAGCTTCACCCCCGGCACGATCGATCGTCTCGGCCTCGGCTACGAGACGCTCCGGGCCGCCAATCCCGCGCTGGTGATGGTGAGCACCTCGCTGCTCGGGTCGGGCAGCGACGCGTCGATCATGGCCGGCTACGGCTACCACGCAGCGGCCATCGCCGGGTTCCAGAACCTGGTCGGATGGCCCGATCTGCCACCCGACGGGCCGTGGATCGCCTACACCGACACGATCGGGCCGCGATTCATCACCACCGCCCTGCTGGCTGCCCTCGACCACCGGGATCGAACCGGGGAGGGCTGCCACCTGGAGGCGGCACAACTCGAGATCGCCCTGCAGTTCCTCGCACCCGAACTGGCGGCGTTCCAGCGCGACGGTGTGGAGCCGCCCCGGCGGGGCAATCGCGATGCCCACTGTGCGCCGCAGGGGATCTACCCGACGCAGGGCGACGACGAGTGGCTTGCGATCTCGGTCGTGGACGACGACGCCTGGACCCGGCTGGTCGACCTGCTCGGCCGACCCGCATGGGCCACCGAGCCGGCCCTCGCCACGGTCGCCGGTCGCCACGCCGCCCACGACCGGATCGACGCCGAGCTCGGGGCCTGGACCGCCGAGCGGGACGGGCTGGCGACCGAGCGACTCCTCGCCGCGGCCGGCATCGCCGCCGGCGTGGTCCAGACCAGTCGCCAGTTGAGCTGTGACCCGCAGTACCGCCATCGGAGCTTCTACCACTACCTCGACCACAGCGAGGTCGGCACGACGCCCTATGCCGGGCACCAGTACCGGATCGACGGCTATGACCACGGCCCGCGAACCGCAGCGCCCTGCCTCGGCGAGCACACCTACGAGGTACTCACCGACCTGCTCGGGATGTCGGCCGAGGAAGTGGGCGAGCTGGCGGCATCCGGCGCCCTCACCTGAGGACCATACCCCCTCGAAATTTGTGCGGTTTGCAGCGCTCTGCGCTGTCAAACGCACAAATTTCGAGGGGTTGCTACTGGAAGAGGCCGTCGGCGATGCCTTCGGCCACCTCGTCGAACGAGAGGCCGGCGATCTCGGTCCACACGTCGAAGTTGGCCTCGCCGAGGTACGCCGGCGGCAGGCGGTACGGCTCGAGGCTCGACTCGCTCCACACCGCGGGGAACCGGTCGTGGGGGCGACGGCCGAGCTCGGCGTGTTCGGCGTCGAGCCAGAACCCGCGAGCCGCGTGCTGGGGATCGCGGCGATGGAGATCCTCGGCGTTCTGGACCACCCCGGCGGCGACCCCCACCGCCTGGAGCTCGGCCATCGCCGACCCGGCGTCGCGCCGACGGCACCAACCGGCCACCGCCGCGTCGACCACCGCTCGGTGGGCCCGGCGGCCCTCGACCGTCGCCAGCTCGGCGACGACACCGGCCGGCAGGTCGACCGGATCGAGGAGGTCGGCCAGCCTGCACCACATCGCGTCGTCGTTGGCGGTGACGGCGACGTGCCGAGCGTCGGCGGTGGGATAGACCTCGTTCGGGACGGCGTCGGTCAAGCCGTCGCGGTTGCCCATCGGTCGGAGGTCGGCGCCGGTGGCGAAGTACTCGACGATCGCCGGTCCCACCAGCGAGGCGCCGACCTCGAGCTGGGCCATGTCGATGTGCTGACCGCGACCCGTCCGCCTTCTCGCCTCCAGGCCGGCCAGCACCGAGTACGCGGCGGCGAACCCGGCGGCGTGATCGTTGAGCGAGAACCCGCATCCGACGTCGCCCCGACCCTCGGGGTTGGTGAGGTGGGTCAGACCACACAGCGCGTGGATCGTGGGGGCGTAGCTGATCACGTCCGACCACGGCCCCTCGTGCCCGCAACCCGACATGGAGATGTACACGAGCTGATCGTTCCAGCGGTGGGCGGTGTCCCAGCCCAGGCCGAGCCGGTCGAGCACACCTGAGCTGTAGTTCTCCACCAGCACGTCGGCCGCCTTCACGAGCCGCTCGACGACGTCCAGGGCATCGGGGTGCTTGAGGTCGAGGGTGACCGAGCGCTTCGACCGGTTCCACACCGGGTAGTACGGGAAGTCCGGGCGGTTGACCAGCGTCGCCCGCTCCTCGGTCTGGACCTTGATCACGTCTGCCCCGAGATCACCCAGGAGGCGGGTGGCGAACGGGCCGGCGAGGACCCAGCTCAGGTCGAGCACGACGAGACCGTCGAGCGGGGGAGCCGACGGATCGTCCGCGCCACGATCGGGGACCGGCGGGGGATCGGCACGGGTTCCGGGCTCGTCGGGCCACCCCGTCGACGCCCACGCCCACGCCGACGTCGACGGCGCCGTCGCCGAGCCGGCGGTCGACAGCCCGGCCGGCGTGCCGATGGGGGTGTCGGAGAACCGGACGAGCCGCCACGGGCCGCGGACCGGTTCGCCGCCGGGCACGTCGATCTCGCCGTACAGCGACCGGTGGGCGAACTGCGGGTTCGCGGCCACCTGGGCCACGCTCTGCACCTCACCGAAGGCGATGTGTCGCTTCTGGGCCTCCTGCCACAGCTCCCCGGCGTCGATGGTGGCGGCGAACTCCCTGATCGCCGCCATCAGATCGGGCATGTGCTGCAGGAGCTCCTCCACCTCCATCCCCACGAATCGCCCCGCCGCCTCGATGCCGCTGGCCACCATCCAGTCGACGAGCTGCGCAGCCTGTGGTGTCGGGGTGACCATCACCGTGCCGGACCTCGCCGGGACCACCTCGTAGGCCCCGAGCCAGTGGAGCGAGCCCTGCCTGACCGCGAGCTTCGGCAGGGGGAGCACGTCGTCGTAGAAGTACTGCATGAACAGGTTCTCGATCGAGCCGGTCACCACCTCGTGGACCGAGAGGTCCACCAGTTGGCCCCGCCCGGTTGCTCTCGCCGATCGCACGGTGGCGAGCCCGGCGATCGCAGCGGCGAAGCCAGCGAAGTTGTGGTTCTGCCAGCCCCACGAGTTGAGCGGCTCGCCTGGTGTGCCCGTGATCGACAGCACCCCACCGAGCGCGCCGGCGACGAGATCCGAGCTCTGCCACGCCGCCCGCGGTCCGGTTCGCCCGAACGGCGACACCGACACCTGCACGAGCGACGGATTGTCGCCGACCAGATCGGCGTGATCGATGCCCCGCTCGGCCAGGAACCCGAGCGGCTTCGCGTCGACCACGAGGTCGGCCGACGCGGCGAGCCGTCGGTAGCGGGCGACCCCGTCGTCGGTGTCGAGGTCGAGATCGACGAGGACCTTGGCAGCATCGAACCACCAGTCGAGCACGCCACCCCGCTCACCTGCGGGCCCCGGCATCGGATTGCCCCGGCTGCCCGCTCCGACCGGGCGGTGGACGGTGGCTCCGTACTCGGCGAGGAGCTTGGTCGCGAACCGCCCCAGATCGTCGGTGAGGTCGACAACCCGTAGGCCGGCGAGCGGTCCGAGCTGGCTCATGGCGCAAAGATACGAGACCCGGCTTCGCCGGCGCCAACGTCGGTCACTACGATACGGACGGTCCAGGAGGGCCGATCGAGGAGCGAGGCCGACGCACGTGGCAGAACGAACCGACCAGCCGCTGTCGGTGCTCGACCTTGCGATGGTCCGGGCCGACGGGTCGAGCACCGACGCACTGCGGGAGGCGACAGCGCTCGCGATCAGAGCCGAGCAGCTCGGCTACACCCGCTTCTGGGTGGCGGAGCACCACAACATGGCCACCGTGGCCAGCACGGTCCCGGCGGTGCTGATGGCCCACGTGGCCGCCAGCACCAACTCGATCAAGGTCGGATCGGGCGGAGTCATGTTGCCGAACCATGCCCCGCTCGCGATCGCCGAGCAGTTCGCGCTCCTCGAAGCGCTCCATCCGGGCCGGATCGACCTCGGCGTCGGACGAGCGCCCGGCACCGACCGGGCCACCGCCGTGGCCCTCCGCCGCACCGCCGACCACCACGCCGAGGAGCACTTCCCTCGCAACCTGATCGACGTCATGGGTCTCCTGGGCGATCAGCGCACCGAACAGGGTCTGTGGGATCAGTTCCGCGCCACCCCCGTGGCGGGGAGCAGTCCCTCGGTCGTCCTGCTCGGATCGAGCGGCTTCAGCGCCCAGCTCGCCGGCATCCTCGGACTCCCGTTCGGGTTCGCCCACCACTTCGACATGGGCGGCACCGTTCAAGCCGTGGAGATCTACCGCGACAACTTCGAGCCGTCACCGATCCTGGCCGAGCCGTACACGATCGTGACCGCGTCCGCCATCGCCGCCGCCACCCACGAGGAGGCCGAGTGGCTGGCCGGCCCGGCCCGGCTCCGCCGCTACGGCATGCGGACCGGGCGGATGCTGCCGCTCCTCCCGCCGGACGAGGCCGCCGCCCACGAGCACTTCGAGCAGGCCGTCGCCATGCCGACGAGCAGCCTGCTGGGAACGGCCGAGGAGGTGGCGGACGGGCTGCGGTCGCTCGCCGGGCGGACGGAGGCCAGCGAGCTGATGCTCCACACGTCGACCCACGGACTCGCCGAACGGATCCGGAGCCTGGAGCTGATCGCCGAGGTGTGGCCGCCGTCCGGCGCCCCGGTCACCAACTCGGTTCCCGAGCCGAGCGAGGTGTCGTCATGAGGGCCTGGCAACTGGGCGAGCTCGGCGACCCGTGGGACCAGATGACCCTGGTCGACCTCGACCCGCCGGAGCCGACCGGGGACCTCGCCAGGATCGAGGTGGAGGGCTGTGACCTCAACTTCGCCGACATCCTCCAGTGCCAGGGTGCCTATCAGGTGAAGCTCGACCCACCGTTCGTCCCCGGTATGGGTGCGGCCGGTCGGGTGGTGGCGGTCGGGCCCGACTGCGGGCTCGCCGTCGGTCAGCGGGTCGTCGGGTCGACGACAGGGCCGTGGGGCGGGTTCGGCGAGCAGGCGCTCGTCGCTCCGGGCGACGTCCATCCGCTTCCCGACGGGGTCGACGGGGTCGTGGCCGCCGGGCTCCACGTCACGTACGGCACGGCGTGGTTCTCGCTCCACCGGCGGGGCCACCTCCAGCCGGGGGAGAGCGTGTTGGTGCTGGCCGCCGCCGGCGGCGTCGGTTCGGCTGCCGTGCAACTGGCGAAGACACATGGGTGCTGGGTCCTGGCCGCCGCCGGCGGGCCCGCCAAGGTGCAGGTGTGCCGGGATCTCGGCGCCGACGTGGCGATCGACTACACGAACGACGATCTCTACGACTCGGTCATGGAAGCGACCTCCGGTCGCGGCGTCGATGTGGTCTACGACCCGGTGGGCGGCGAGTTCTTCGACGTGGCCCGCCGGCTCGTGGCATGGGAGGGGCGGCTGCTCGTGGTGGGCTTCGCCAGTGGGACGATCCCGTCCGCCCCCGCCAACCACGCACTGGTCAAGAACTACTCCGTCGTGGGCGTACACATGGGCGGATACCGGGGTCGCATGCCCGACGTGCTCGACGAGTGCTATCGCGAGGTCTACGAGCTCTTGGCCGACGACGCGATCGACCCGCTGATCTCCGAGCGGGTCGCACTCGACGGGATCCCGAGGGCGCTGCGGAGCCTCGCCGATCGGACCAGCACCGGTCGACTCGTTGTCGACCTCGCTCGGTGAGCGGCCGGCGGACGATCGACATGAGCGACATCGACGGCGGTCAGGATCAGACGAGCCGCGACCCGTATCACAGCCACACGTTCGAGGAGCTGTGCGAGCTCCCGATCGCCTACCGCGACGATCTCTTCGCCGGCTCGGTGGTCCTGATCACGGGAGGTGGCGGCGCGATCGGGACGGCCATGGCCACCCTGTTCGGGCGCCTCGGGGCCACGATCGTGGCCTGTGGCCGCACCCAGGAGACCCTCGATGTGCTGGTCGACCGGCTCGGCTCGATCGGGGTCGAGGCGCACTCGATGACGATGACCGTGCGGGATCCCGCGCAGGTGGCCGAGCTGATCGACGCCACGTGGGACCGCTGCGGACGGCTCGACGTGGTGGTCAACAACGCCGGCGGCCAGTTCTCGAGCCCGGCGCTCGACATCAGCCCCAAGGGCTGGCATGCGGTGGTGGAGACCAACCTGTACGGACCGTGGTACGTGATGCAGGCGGCCGCCCGCCGGTGGGTCGACGAGTCGATCCCGGGCAACGTCGTCAACATCTCGACGATCCAGGGCAGGGCCGGGGTCGGCATCCCCCACACGTCGGCGTCCCGGGCCGGCGGGGTCGCCCTCACCCGTTCGCTGGCCGTGGAGTGGGCGCCGCACAGGATCCGGGTCAACTCGATAGCGGTGGGGGTGATCGCCAGCGAGGGCCTGAGGACCTACCCGCCCGAGGCGAGGGCCAGCTTCGGCCACAACCCGATGCGCCGCCTCGGCGATGTGTGGGACGTGGCCCAGGGCGCCGCCTACCTGGCCGGACCCACCGGCGATTTCGTCACCGGCACCCACCTCGAGATCACCGGCGGTGAGCACGTGTGGGGCGAGTACTGGCCGCTCGGCAAGCCAGATTGGTTCCGACTCGACGGGGGAGATGGAGCAGGCAGCGGAGCGGCGGAGGCCGACGCATGAGCACACCGTTCGTCGAGGACCACCTCGATCTCCACAGCGACGAGACGGGGCTCGACTACCGCATCTGGGTGGAGGTTCCGAACCGCTACCCGACCAAGCCCGACACATCGTTCCCCCTCGTCGTCTGCCTCGACGGCCTCTGGACCTATGGGCCGGTCCGCGACGCGTTCCGGATCCTCCCGCTCAGCCGGGAGCTACCAGAGGCGGTCGTGGTCGGTGTGGGCCACGCCGCCCGGGACATGACGGAGATCCTTCAGCTGCGGGCGATCGACTACACGCCGACCCGGTTCCAGTCGCCGGCCGAGACCGGCGTCCGGCTCCCCGCCGACGAGGTCGGCCGGGCCGATCGGTTCCGTCGGTTCCTGCTCGACACGCTGGTCCCGCTGCTGGCCGACCGCTACCGGCTCAGCGACGACCGGACGCTGGTTGGGCACTCGTTCTCCGGTCTGTTCGGGGTCGACACCCTCCTCACCGAGCCCGACGCCTTCAACCGATGGGTGCTGACCAGCCCGTCGCTGTGGTGGGACGATCGGATCATGTTGAAGCGCGAGACGGACCACGCAGCCCGTACCGACGACATCGCGGCGACCGTCTTCCTGTCGCTCGGCGGCGACGAGCTCGACGGCGGCTTCGGTGGGCAGCGCGAGTTCCACGACCAGCTCGCGGGCCGCCGTTACCAGAACCTCGACCTGCACTGGGAGCTGTTCCCCGGCGAGACCCACCAGTCGGTCATCTCGACCGCCGTGGTCCGCGGCCTCCGCACCGTGTTCCGCTGATCGAGCCGTCCCGGATCCCCGGTCAGGGCTCGACCGGTCGACCCAGCGCCTCGCTCAGACCGAATGCTGCTGCCTCGAGGAGCGGGAGCTCGTCGAGGGTGTCCAGCCGGTGCCAGGCAGCGTGGTCGGTGGTCCCGTCGATCTCGTGGGCCAACGTCCCGCCCACCACCTCGGCGGTGTACACCACGCTCAGGGCGTGCACCGGCTCGGTGGGCAACTCGAGCGAGCGCTCCCAGATCATCGAGAACACGCCCACCGTTCCCGTGATCGCCACGTCGAGGCCCGTCTCCTCGCGGACCTCCCGCCTGGCTGCCTCCTCGGGTGGTTCGCCCCAGTCGAGTCCGCCGCCAGGGAGCACCCACCGGCCCCCGCCCTCGAGCGAGCCGGCAACCCGGGCCAGGAGCACGCGACCATCGTCGATGCACACCGCGTAGGCCGCGACCCTGGTGCGCAACGTTCCCGCCCTCGTCGCCTCGGCGCTAACGGAGCTGGAGCAGGGCCTGCTCGACCCGGCCGACGTAGTGACCGCCGAACTTGATCGCGTGCACCATGAGCGGCGCGAGCTGGTGGAGCGGCAGTCGTTTGGTCCAGCCGTCCATCAGGGGGAACACGTCGTCGTAGGCGTCGAACGCCTCCTCGCTGAAGCCGCCGAACAGGCGCATCATCGCCAGGTCGAACTCGCGGTGTCCGCCGTGGGCAGCGGGGTCGACGAGCCAGCTCCGACCGGCGCCGTCGACGATGCGGTTCCCACCCCAGAGATCGCCGTGGATGCGGGCGGCGGGCTCTCGGGGTCCGGCGAGGATCTCGATCCGATCGACGACCCGTTCGACGTCGCGCAGGGTCGACGGCGGGAGCGCATCGACCTCGGTGGCGAGATCGATGAGCGGTTCGAGCCGTTGGGTGACGTAGAACTCCGTCCACGTGTCGCACGGCTGGTTCGGGAGCCTGCGGCTCCCGGTGGGGCGCTTGTCCTCGCGGCCGAAGCTCGGTGCCCCGGCGCGGTGGAGGTAGGCGAGGGCTCGACCGAACTCGGCGTCGGACCCGGGGAGGAGCTCGCCACGCTCGATCCACTCGAGGGCGAGGAACGCAGGGACGGAATCGGCGTAGGCCAACGTGGCGGGAACCGGCACGGCGTCGGCTGCGCGGAGCCAGGCGAGGCTCTCGGCCTCGATGGTGAAGACGTCGTCGGGCGGCTCGGGATGGGTCTTGACGAAGACCACCCGGTTCGCGAGCTCGATCCGATACGCGGTGTTGACATCGCCGCCCGAAACCGGGCGCACCGAAATGACCCGTCCGCCGAGCAGGTCTGCTATTCGATTCGCCAGCATCAGCCGGCAACACTATCGGGTGCGGCCGAGCGGCGAGAAGGCCGTGGGGTTGGCGGCTCGAACAGGACCGGAACGACGTCGATGGGCCTCCTCCACTAGCGTCCGTCGCATGGGAACCCGAGACGGCGTCACCGGTCATGTCTGCCTCACGTTCGACTTCGACGGGCCGTCGCTGTGGCTCCAGCGGCGCCAGACCACGCCGGCGCCCATCTCCCGGGGCGAGTTCGGCGCGGTGGCGGTGCCTCGCATCCTCCGGCTCCTCGCCCAGCGATCGATCCCGGCGACGTTCTTCATCCCGGGCCACACGATCGACACCTACCCCGACCTGTGCCGCCGCATCGCCGACGCCGGCTGCGAGGTGGCACTCCACGGGTACGCCCACGAGCTGAACGCCGGCCTCGAGCTCGCTCAGGAGGAGGCGATCCTCGATCGGTCGATCGAGGCCATCGAGCGCATCACCGGCGACCGGCCGGCCGGCTACCGGGCGCCGTCGGGCGACGTGACCGAGCAGACCCTGGAGCTGTTGATCTCCCGGGACCTCAACTACGACTCCTCACTGATGGGTCACGACTACCAGCCCTACCGGGTGCGACTCGGCTCGACGTTCCCCCACGATGGCCCGCCGACGTGGGGCGCCGAGACCGACCTCGTGGAGCTGCCGTGGTCGTGGACCCTCGACGACTACGTCTACCTGGAGTTCGTGACGTTCCGCCGCATGCTGATGCCGGGGTTGCGCTCACCGACCGAGATGTTCGACAACTTCGCCGGCGACGTGAGCTGGATGGTGCGCGAGGTCGAACGCGGGGTCTGCACCGTGGTGTTCCACCCGCAGGTGATCGGGCGGGGTCACCGGCTCCTGGCGATGGAGGCGTGGCTCGACCGGATCACCGAGCTCGGCGTGAGCTTCGAGCGCCTGGTCGATGTCGCCGACGACTACCGGGCCGGCGTCGCGTTCGGAACCGAGCCCACCTGAGGGCGGGACGACCGCCAGGGGAGCGGGTTGCTGCTCCTTCCCCGGCGGAGCGATCCGGTCAGCCGGCGACCGCCCGCAGCTTGCCGTGGAGCTCGTCGAGCTGTTCGGTGATGGCGTCGACGCTGCGGGCGCCGGCCTGGAAGACCGCGGTGGCGTTGATCGACAACCAGTCGTAGCCGGCCTCTGCGATCGACTCGGCCCGGGCCACCACCCGACCGTGGTCGGTGTAGAACTTCTTGTCGTCCTCCGACGCCGGGGGCGGCTGCAACATCATCTGGAGGCCGATCTCGGCGGGATCACGACCGATCTCGACCGCGTGGTCGTGGATCCGGGCCACCATGCGCGCCGCCTGCTCGTCGTCGGCCACGGCCGTTCCCATCCAGCCGTCGCCGAGCTCGGCCACCCGGCGTAGCGCCGCTCGGCTCCCCCCACCGATCCAGATCGGGAGACCGCGGCCCTGGGGCGGCTTCGGTTCCATCGCCATCGCCGTCGACGTGTAGTGGTCGCCGTCGAAGTCGATCCTGTCGTCGCTCCAGTAGGCCCTGAGCAGCTTGATCGCCTCGTCCATCCGCTTCCCACGGTTGGCGAAGTCCTCCTCGAGCGCGTCGTACTCCGACTGCTGCCAGCCGACACCGACCCCCAGCCTGACCCGCCCCTCCGAGAGCGTGTCGAGCGTCGACACCTGCTTCGCCACCAGCACCGGTTGCCGCTGGGGGAGGACGAGCACCTCGGTGGCGAGGAGGACCCGATCGGTGACCGCAGCGATCTGTGCCAGCAGCACGATCGCCTCCAGGATCGGCATCTGGGGTGGGTAGCGGGGCCCGGTCCGATCGTCGGTGGGGTACCCCATCACCACATGGTCGAAGACGGCGATCTCGTCGTAGCCGATGTCCTCGATCGCCTTGGCCAGCTCCAGCACCTTGGCCGGGCCCTCACGGAAGGCGACGCTCGGGAACTCGACGGAGAGTTTCATGCTCATCGGGCCACAGTCTTCCCGGTGAGCCCCGGCTCCGCCAGCTGTTCGCCACGGTGTTCGGCCGGTTGTGGACTGCGACCGGTGGCGGTGGGTAGAAAGAGGAGACACCTACGGCCAGGAGGCGGTGCATCGATGGGAGTGTTGGACGGGCGGGTGGCGATCGTGACCGGTGGTGCCAGCGGCATCGGGGCCGCCACCGCGCATCGATTCGTCGACGAGGGAGCGAGCGTGCTCATCGCCGACATCCAGGACGAGGTCGGCGCCGCGCTGGCCGAGGAGTTGGGCCCGTCGGCCGCCTACCTCCACGTGAACGTGGCCCGGGAGGGCGATGTGGAAGCAGCGGTGGCCGAGGCGGTCGACCGTTGGGGTGGACTCGACGTGCTCCACAACAACGCCGGGTTCGTGGGGGTGACCGGACCGCTCGAGGAGACGTCCGACCAGGAGTGGCACGAGACCCTCGACGTGCTGCTCAGCAGCGTGTTCTACGGCACGAAGCACGCAACCCCCGCCATGCGAGCCAGGGGCGGGGGCAGCATCATCAACACGGCGTCGGTCTGCGGGCTGGTGGCCGGCGTCGGCTCCCACGTGTACACCGTGGCCAAGCACGGTGTGGTCGGGCTCACCCGGTCGAGTGCGCTGGAGCTGGCCGAGTACAACATCCGGGCCAACGCGGTCTGCCCCGGCTACATCGCCACCGGTCTGGCCGCTGGACGGGCGATCGGCGAGGTCGACGACGACGAGCTCCAGCGCCGCCTGGCGAAGGCTCGCTCGGCGATGGAGAACTCCCAGCCGATGCCGCGGATCGGGGAGCCGGCCGACATCGCCGCCGCGGTGACCTGGCTGGCCTCCGACGATGCCACCTGGGTTACCGGCACCACCCAGATCGTCGACGGCGGGCTCACCGTCGGCAAGCCGTGGCGGAAGCAGCCGGGCGGCGTAGCCGAGAAACGACCGATCCGGATGTACGCCCCGGGTTCCTACGAGTAGATGACCGACATCGACCCGACGCTCGATCTGGCCGGGACCGAGGCCAACGACGATCCGACCGGCTTCGCGTTGCACCACCTCGCCAACGGACCGATCCAGTGGAGCGACCGCCACCGGGGTTGGCTCCTGCTGGGCCACGCTGCGGTGTCCGAGGGGTTCCGCGACGTCCGACTCTCGGCCGATCGCATCACGCCGCTCGAACGGCTGGCCGCGGAGCGGCCCGAGCACTTCGCCCTCACCGTGGAGCTGCTGTCCGGGTGGATGGTGTTCCGCGACCCTCCCGCCCACACCCGCCTGCGGGACCCGGTCCGACGGGCGATCACGCCCCGGACCGTCGACCGACTCGGCGAGCGGATCGCAACCACGATCGACGAGCTGCTGGCCGACCTCGACGACGGCATGACGTGGGACTTCAAGGAGCGGATCGCCAGTCCGCTCCCGGCCATGATCATCGCCGACCTGCTCGGCGTTCCCGGCTCGGAGCGGCATCGGTTCCAGAGCTGGTCCGACGACCTGGCCGAGATCGTCTTCTCCGTGCAGCCCGGTTCTCTGGAGGTCGACGATCTCCAGGACGCCACGGAGCAGTTCACGTCGTTCTTCGGCGAGCTGCTCGAGCATCGGCGTCGACATCCTGGCGACGACCTGATCAGCGTGATGGCCAACGACGGCTCCGATCAGTTGACCACGATGGAGCTGATCGGCGCGTGCACGCTCCTGCTCTTCGCCGGTCACGAGACCACCACGAACCTCCTGACCAGCTCGGTGCGGCTCCTCAACGACGAGCCCGCGGCCAAGGACCGCCTGCTGACCGACTTGTCGGTGGCCGCGACCGGGGCCGACGAGCTGCTGCGGCTGGCAGGACCGGCCAAGAGCATGGTCCGCCGGGTGAAGGATCCGCACGAGCGCGGCGGTCATCGCTTCGAGCCTGGTCAGCGCGTGTACCTGGTGATCCTCACCGCCAACCGCGACCCAGCGGTGTTCGAGCGACCCGGTGAGGTCGACCTCGGCCGCGACCCGAACCCGCAGCTCGGCTTCGGGTGGGGCCTCCACCACTGCCTCGGGGCACCGCTCGCCCGGCTCGAGGCCGACATCGTGCTGCGCCGGCTCTTCGAGCGGTTTCCCCACCTCGAGCTCGTCGAGCCGGATCGCTCGTGGTCGGGCAACGAGCTCGGGCGGGGGTTCGGCCGGCTCCCGGTCCGGACCTGAGCGAGCGGCAACGCCCGCCCGGGAGCAGTGGATCAGCTACAGCACGGGCGCTCGGTGTGCGAGCTGGACACGACCGTGTTGACGAGCTGATCGCTGTCGCCGGTCTTCACGTAGTACTCCCACCGCAGCGAGTCGGGGGCGGTGACCCAGGTCTCGGTCTTCTCCGCGTAGCAGCAGAGCGTGTCGTCGACGCCGGTGGTCTCGAGGCCGTCGGCGGTGAGACGCCGTTCGGCCTCGGTCACCTCTGCTGCGGTCTCGGTCTCGACGCCGAGATGGTTGATCGTTCCCCCCTCGCTCCCGTTCTCGAACAGCACGAGCTTGAGCGGTGGGTCGGCGATGGCGAAGTTGGCGTAGCCGGGCTTGATCTTCGCCGGCTCGGTCGCGAAGAGGCGGCGGTAGAAGTCGACCGCCTCGTCGAGATCCGACACGTTGAGGGCGAGTTGCAGGCGCATGGTGTGGTTCCTTCCCGAAACCGGTTCACGGTCTCGACTGTAGGGCTCACTTCGATGAGTGTCGATATGTAACGGACTCCATCGTACCCTCACTTCGATGATTGTCAATACGAATCTCGGAACCGGCGTATACTGGCGAGATGGAATCCGAGTGTTGTCCACCGCTCACCTGCACCGTGCTCGACGAGCAACAGGCGACGGCGATGGCGGCTCGGCTCAAGGCGCTGGCCGACCCCGTCCGGCTCCGCCTCGTGTCACTCCTGGCGTGCAGCGACACCGGTGAGCTCTGCGCCTGCGATCTCCCGGACCTGCTCGATCGGAAGCAGCCGACCGTCAGCCACCACCTCAAGATCCTCACCGAGGCCGGCCTCGTCGCCCGCGAGCAGCGAGGGAAGTGGGCCTGGTTCCGCCTGGTGCCCGACGGCCTCGCGGAGCTCCGGATCGCGCTCGGGGGCGTCGCCGACACCGACACCGAGACCGACCGCGATGAGGAGGTCGAGTGTGGAGGCGAGGTGGGCGCGACCCGTGAGGTCCTGACGACATACTGACGCCCATGGGCCGCGACCTGGAAGACAACGAGGACCACGACGAACTGCGCGCCGAGCAGCCTCCGGCCGTCGGTCCTGACGGGGGCGTCGACCCGAAGGTCACGAATGGGGAGGAGCGTCCGAGCGCCCGGGAGCGGTGGCTGAAGCTCGCGTTGCTCGCCATCGCCGCCGGTCTGGCGGCCTCCATCGTCAGTCTGATCTCCCAACGACTGGACGACGACGACCCCGCAGACGAGACCGACACCACCCGAGACTCCGGCGACGAGGAAGGCGGCGCCGCCGAATCAGCGCCGGCCTCGAGCGGTGACGGGCCACGGTCGGGGACGGTGACGATCGACATCGATGCCTTCACCGACCGCGGTGGCCGAGCGGCCGACGTCGTCACCCGTTTCAACGGTGGCGACTTCGCGACCACCATCGCGTTCATCGACGATCCGGACACCTACTCGGGCACACCCGAGACCGAGGAGCTCCGCTCGGTCGGGGGCACCTACTACCACCGGGCCACCGCCGACGGTGACTGGCAGCCGGCCGATGATCCGTCGGTCGTGTCGCTCGACGAGGGGATCGCCCTGCCGTCGGTCGTGCTCGGCTGGACGACGAACGGCATCGACGAGCTCCTCACCGCCGCTGGCATAACCCCCGACGCCGACGGCGAGGCGGCGGCCGGCACGATCACGGTCGGCCAGGCCCGTTCCCTCGACTCGCTCCCGGCCGGCATCGCGGTGATCGTCGCCGACGAGTGGGACTGGGCCGACGATCAGCCGATCACCGTGCGAGCCTCGTTCGACGCCGGGACGATCGTGGAGCTCGACGCCGAGGCGAGCGACGACGGGTCCGATCGGCCGTCGGGTCCGGTCACCGTGACCGCCAGCACCGCGTACACCGAGCTCGACGGCGGCCAACCGATCGACGCGCCCTCCTAGGGTCAGCGCGTCGAGCGAGGTAGAGCTTCGGCCGGTTCTCGCAGATCGGGGCGGCGGAAAGTATGGTCGCCAACGTCGAGCGGGCATCCGGCCCGTTCCCAGGTCACGGAGAAGACAGCACATGGGTTCCCTGGACGGACGGGTCGCGATCATCACAGGCGCCGGTCGAGGTATCGGACGTCAGCACGCGCTCCTCATGGCGGCGGAGGGCGCCAAGATCGTCGTGAACGATCTCGGCGGTGCGATCGACGGATCCGGCTCCGACGCCACCCCGGCCCAGGAGGTGGTGGCCGAGATCGAGGCGATGGGAGGTGAGGCGGTCGCCAACGACGCCAACGTCACCGACTGGGAGGGCGTCCAGGGCATGATCAACCAGGCCGTCGAAGCCTTCGGCGACCTCCACATCCTCATCAACAACGCAGGGATCCTGCGCGACCGGGTGGTCGTCAACATGACCGAGCCGGAGTGGGACGCCGTCATCGACGTCCACATGAAGGGACACTTCGTGCCGACCCGGTGGGCCGCCGCCTACTGGCGGGAGCAGAGCAAGGCCGGCAACGAGGCTCCCCGGGCCATCGTCAACACCGCCTCGGGGGCGATGCTCGGCAACCTGGGCCAGTTCAACTACTCGGGAGCGAAGGCCGCCATCGCGGCCATGACGCTGGTGGCCGCAGGCGAGCTCGGTCGCTACGGGGTCAAGGTCAACTGCCTGGCCCCGATCGCTCGGACGCGTCTCACGTTGCAGACCCCGGGCCTGGAGGACGTGGTGAAGGCGCCGGACGATCCGAGCGAGTTCGACAAGTGGGATCCGGCCAACATCTCGCCCCTCGTCGCCTACCTGTCGACGGCTGACTGCCCGTTCACCGGCGGTGTGTTCCACGTGGGAGGCAACGAGGTCGGTCTCTACGGCGGCTGGTCGCTCGCCGACGACGACATCATCGCCACCGATGGCCGGTGGACCGTGGCCGACCTGCAGGCGAAGGCCGGTCGACTGGTCGAGGGTCGGAAGGATCTCGCCTCCGTCACGACCTCGATCGGCGACACCTTCAAGAAGTTCGGGCAGCGACCGCCAACCCCGTGATCGCGCCCGTCCACCGGACGGGTCCGACCGCTGCGCTCTCGATCGGCGATGCGACCGCTGACGAGCGCGCCCTGTTCCACCTGCTCGACGGCCCCGCGCCCGCCGACGGCAGTGACACCGCGGCGACCAGCGGCAGTGACACCGCGCCGACCAGCGCCGAGTTCCGGGTCCGCCCCACGCTCCACGGCCGCGGACCATGGGACCACGGCCTGCTGCACGGCGGTCCGGTGGTCGGGCTCGCGGCGTGGGCCTCCGAGCAGCTCATGGTCGGCAGCCGGCTCGTCTGTGCCCGGCTGACCGTCGAGCTCCATCACGGCGTACCGCTCGCAGAGCTCGAGGTGTCGTCGGTCGTGGTCCGATCGAGCCGCCGCTCGGTGGTGGTCGATGCCTCGATCCGTCACGGGTCCACGGTGGTCGCCCGCTCGAGCGGTCAGTGGCTCCTGCCGTCGGCCGGCTGGCAGAGCGACACCGTCCCACCACCGCCGCGTCCAGCGACCGCCGCCGATCCCGACTCCGGCGAGTTCGACTACCCCCGCCCGGGCTTCAACTGCGACGTCGCCGAGTTCCGCTACGTGTCGGGGTCGAACGAGGAGCCCGGACCCGCCGTGGTCTGGATCCGACTCACCTCACCGTTGCTCGCGGGAAGGCCCACGTCGCCGCTCGTGCGGCTGGCCACGGTGGCCGATCTCGCCGCCGCCGCAGGGTTCGAGCGGGGCGCCGACGACGAGGCGTTCATCAACGCCGACGTGACGCTGCAGCTCGACCGGGCCCCGGCCGACGAGTGGGTGGCGATCGACGCCAGAACGGTTCGGTCCGCCGGTGGTGTCGGCCACATCGAGGCCACGGTGTTCGACGACCGGGGTGCGATCGGCCGGATCATGCAGAGCCTCGTGGAGACGCAGAAGCGACTCGACAGCGACTCTGGCTCGATCAGCTGATCAGGCCCGAGAGACGGTCGAGGCCGCGCCGGATCTCGGTGAGGTCGCCCGAGGACGTGCCGACGATGAGCTGGTCGGCGCCAGCGTCGCGGTAGGCATCGACGGCGGCCGCGTCGGGGAGCTGATCGACCGACACCCGCGGCGCCACGACGATCGACGACCGGTCGCGGCCTTCGGCCTCGAGCGCCTCCACGAGCCTCGGCAGCCGACGGTCGAGACCGTTGGCCGACGTCAGCGGATGCCAGCCGTGACCGTAGCGGGCGGCGCGGCGGCGAGCCGGTCCGCCACTGCCACCGATCCAGAGCGGCAGTGGGTCCTGGAGAGGTTGGGGGCCGGTCTTGAGCCCGGTGAACGAGTAGGCGTCGCCGTCGTGGTCGGCGAGCGGCGACGCCCAGAGGGCCTGCATGACCTCGATCGCCTCGTTGCTCGACGGGCCGCGATCGTCGTACCCGACGCCGAGCACCTCGTTCTCCTCGGGGAGCGAGCCGACACCGACACCGGCGATCACCCGCCCGCCCGAGAGCTGGTCGAGCGTCGCGAGCGCCTTGGCGAGCACCATCGGGTGGAGGTAGGGGAGCACCAGCACCGACGTCCCGAGCTTGACCCGATCGGTCCTGGCTGCAGCCCAGGTGAGCACCGTGAGCGCGTCGTGGTAGGGGCGGGTGTCGAGGCGGTCCTCGATGTACCCCACGTTGACCACGTGGTGGTTGACCCAGACGGAGTCGAACCCGCGTTGCTCGGCCTCCACCGCGAGATCGATGATGGGCGCTGGATCGTCGAGGCCCCAGTTGTTTGGCAGCACGAATCCGAACTTCATGGTGGGGCCTCCTCGGCTCAGGCGTTCTTGATCAACAGGCCGCCGTCGACGGGTAGCACCGCGCCGGTCATGTAGCGGGAGGCGGGGAGGCAGAAGTTGAGCGTGCCGTGGGCGACCTCCTCGGGCACGCCGTAGCGACCGATCGCCGTTCGCCGCTTGGCGAACACCTCCTTGTCGGCATCCGGGATCTCCTCGGTCATCCCGGTCCTGATGGGGCCGGGGCAGATGCAGTTGACGGTGATGTTCTCCCGGCCGAGCTCCACCGCCAGCGACTTGGTGAGGCCGATCACGCCGTGCTTGGCGGCGGTGTAGGGGCTGCCGAACCGGGTGGCGCCCCAGCCCTCGGTGGAAGCGATGTTCACGATTCGACCGCCATCGGCCGCTTGGCGCAGGTGGGGGAGCGCGGCGCGGATCACTCGGGTCTGGGCGGTGAGGAGCACCTCGAGACTGATCGCCCAGTGGTCCTCGTAGTCGGGGGCATCGATCGGGGCGAACCGGGAGATGCCGGCGTTGTTGACCACGATGTCGAGCCCGCCGAAGCGGTCGACGATCTCCGCCACGACCGCCTCGACCCGTCCGGCGTCGGCGACGTCCATCACCCAACCGGCGCCCGACAGTCCTGCGTCGTCGATCTCGGCCACGACGGCGTCGACGCGGTCCTGCCCGAGGTCGGTCACGGCGACGTTGGCGCCCTCGTCGGCGAACAGGTGGGCGGTGGCCCGACCCATGCCCGACGCCGCCCCGGTGACCAACGCCACCTTCCCTGCCACCGAACGGCTCAGCTCGGTCAACGGTGCCATCGCCACGTCCCTTCTGTCGAGATCCCCACTGCGCCCCGCACCGTACCCACCCCCGCACACCGGTGCCAGACACATCGTGCGCTCAGGCGGGGATGGCGGTTCGACACCGGCCGCACCCAACTACTTCGACGTGGCCGCTGCCTCAGGGCTCGACGAGCTCGTCGACGGCCGTCGTGATCCGCTGGACGAGCTCGGCGAAGCCCTCGTCGTGTGTCGCCCGGGCTCGACCACGACGGATCGCGCTCCGAGCGGCGGCGGCGCTCACGTAGTCGTACTCGTCGCAGAGCAGCGACGAACGGACACCGAGCTCGGCCGCCACGACGAGAGCCGCGAGTCGAATCGTTCGATCTGACTCATCGGGTTCCATCGAGGGGAGCGACGACCCTCGCACCGGACAACCCCTGACCGCCGAGTCGATCGCGGCGAGCAACTCGCTCGCAACCGGCGCTGGCCGGCTGGCGCTGTCCGCCCGCACATGAGGCGGCGGTGGGCCCGACGTCTTGTCGCTGGTCCGGTCGATCTCGACGTAGGAGCGATAGCTCCCGCGCCCACCGCACATGTCGAGCACGGAGGCAACGTCGAGCCAGAGCGGATCGGTGCCATCACCCAGATACGTCGGATAGCTCGACCAGCGATATGCGTCGAGTCGTACCCGCGGACGGATGTCGAGCGGGTTGCGATGCACGTACCTGGTGAGCTCGAGGAGATGGGCATCGCCCGCCACCACCGTCGATGCGAAACGGCCTCGGTACAGCGGGCCGTCGCGCCCATGCCGGCGGTTGAAGTACCGGGTGTAGGCGCTCGCGTGGAACTGCATGGCCGCCGACAGCTCGCCGTTGGGTGTATGGAGAACGAGGTGATAGTGATTCCCCATCAGGCAGAAGGCATGAGCGACGGCGCCACAACGATCGTGCGCGTCACGCAGGAGTGCCAGGAACGTCTTGCGGTCGACATCGTCGCTGAACAGTGGCTGTCGCCCCGCCGCTCGGTTGAAGACGTGGTGGCGGGAGCCGGGATAGGTGATTCTCGATGGTCGTCCCATCGGTGAACCGTAACGACAGGCAGTGACATCGAACCGGCGATCGCCATGGCGGTCGCGCACGATGTGTCTGGCACCGGTGTGCGGGGGTGGGAGTACGATCGTCGGGTGGTTGCTGAGCAGGTGGTGCGAGACGTTCGGATCGTCGACGGGACGGGGTCGGCGGCCGTCGAGGGGTCGGTGGCGGTGGACGGCGAGCGGATCGTCGCCGTCGGCGAGGTTGGCGGCGGTCTCGTCGGGCCCGGAACGGTCGAGATCGACGGTGGCGGGCTGACCCTCAGCCCCGGCTTCGTCGACGTGCACACCCACGACGACGGCGCCCTCATCCGCTACCCGGGGATGGAGTTCAAGCTCGCGCAGGGCTGCACCAGCGTGGTCATCGGCAACTGCGGCTTCAGCGCCGCCCCGGCGCTCGAGGGCGAGGCGGACCCCACCAACCTGATCGGCGTCACCCCGACCTGGTCGGACCTCGCCGGGTTCGCGGCGGCCGTCGAGGGCGGCAGGCCAGCGGTGAACGCCGTGGCCCTCATCGGCCACAACACGGTCCGCCGCCTCGTGATGGGCAACGAGCGGCGTGAACCCACCGCCGCGGAACTGGCCGCGATGCGCGACATGGTCGCCACCGGCATGACCCAGGGGGCCTGCGGGTTCTCGACCGGCCTCGTCTACGAGCCTGGCCGCTACTGCCAGACCGACGAGATCGTGGCTCTGGCCGAAGCCGCAGCCGAGGCCGGTGGGCTGTATGCGAGCCACATTCGCAACGAGGGTGACCGACTGCTCGAAGCGATCGACGAGGCGATCACCATCGGCCGTCGAGCGAGCCTGCCGGTGCAGATCTCCCACCACAAGGCGGCCGGTCCCAGGAACTGGGGCAAGATCGCAGACTCGCTCGCCAAGGTCGACGAGGCGAACGGCAACGGCGCCGACATCACCCTCGACGTGTACCCCTACACGGCCGGCAGCGGGCCGATGGCGCAGTACTTCAACCTCGATCGACTCGACCCGGAGCTGGCCGAGGTGATCCGCTTCGCTTCGTGCCCGGCGTTCCGCCACTACGAGGGACGGATGGCGGTCGACATCGCAGCCGACCAGGGGGTCACGCCGAGCGATGTCATCCGTGAGGTGCTCACCGCTCCGAAGGGGGACCGGACCATCTGCATCCAGTTCATCATCGACGAGGCCGACATCGCCACGAACCTGGCCCACCCGCTGATGATGGTCGGTTCCGACGGCATCCCCGACCTCAACGGCCGACCGCACCCCCGCCTCTTCGGCACGTTCCCCCGGATCCTCGCCCACTACGTTCGCGACGAGGGCGTGCTCCCACTCGAGGACGCGATCCGCCGCATGACGAGCCTCTCCTGTGACCGGTTCGGTCTCGCCGACCGGGGCCGGGTGGTCGAGGGCAACTTCGCCGACCTCGTGCTGTTCGACCCGGCGACGATCACCGACACCGCCACCTACGACGACCCGAAGCAGGAGCCCATCGGGATCGAGCTCGTGATCGTCAACGGCCGCACCGCCTACCGGGACGGGGAGCACACCGGCGTCGGCTCTGGCCGGTTCCTGCGATACGAGGCCGGCTCGGGGACGGCACACACCGCGAGGAGCAACTGAGCATCAGGTGCGTCGTACCGTTGCGCTGCTCGCGCTGTGCGGGATCGTCTCGCACACGCTCGCCCGCTCCACCTACCCGATCCTGCTGCCGGCGATCGAGGAGGAACTGCTCGACAATCACCAGCAGTCGGGCCTCCTGACGACAGCCAACTTCGCGGCATACATGCTCGGGGTGGGGCTCGTGACCACCATCAGCGGCCGGTACGAGCCGCGACGGATCCTCCGGGTGGGCCTCCTGGTGGCGGCCGGCGGCTTCGGGGTCCTGGCCACCGCCTCCGGCTTCTGGACGATGGCCCTCGGTCAGGGACTGGCCGGCGTGGCCAGCGCCGGGATCTGGATGACCGCCCCCGCCCTCGCCACCAGCACCGTCGCCGCCAACCGACGGGGCACGATGATGGGGCTCATGTCCTCGGTGATGGGGGTGGGCATCGTGCTCTCGAGCCAGGGGACCCGCTGGATGCGGGCCGCGTCCGGCGACGACCAGCTCTGGCGTCCGGTGTGGATCGCAGCCGCCGCCTTCACCGCGATACTGCTCGTGGCGATCGCGGTCGGGTTGCGGACCCCGCCGACCGCGTCGATCCCCGGCGGGGTCAGCCTCACGCGGCTGCGGAGCGTGCCCGGCTGGCTCCCGCTGCTCGCCGCCCACCTCTGCTCGGGCCTCATCGTGTCGAGCTTCGCCCCGTTCTTCGGGGCAGCGCTCGAGGACGAGGGGTTCGACCGAGCCCACGTCGCCAACCTGTACAGCCTGATCGGCCTGGCTGCGGTCGTGGCCGCGGTCAGCCTCGGTCGCGTGTCCGATCACACCGGTCGGCGCCCGGTGCTCCTCGGATCCCTCGCCGCCATGTCGGCGACGTCGCTGATGGTGATCATCGGTCGGGAGCCGTTCGCCACGCTGGCCGCGATCGGCTTCGGGGCGGCGTCGTTCACCTTCCCGGTGCTGGTGACCGCCTACCTCAGCGATCACCTCAAGGATCGCGCCTTCTCCAACGCGCTGGGGGCGTTGACCCTGATCTACGGGTGCTCGCTCATCATCGGACCCACCGTCAGCGGCACGATCGGCGACTCCCAGCTCGGCTTCGACGCCGTCTTCGCCGGGCTCGCCGTGATCGCCCTCGTGGGGGTGCTGACCGCCCGCTCGCTCCCGGTCGACCGCGAGGCGGTGCTGGCGGCACCTGCGGGCTGAGTCCGGCGACCGGGCTCGATCGTCGCCGGCGGGGCTCAGCCCGTCGCGGCAGCGATCGGAGCGTGGCGCTCGGGCGGGCGGCTGATCACCGCCCCTACCGCAACGAACACGACGACGCCGCCGAGCAACTGCACGACGGTCAGTGGCTCATCGTGAATGATCCAGGCCGAACCGATCGCCACGACGTTCATCGACAGCAGGTACAGCGACGACCGCGAGGCGTCGATGTAGCGGTGGGTCCAGGCCATGAGCACATGGCCGGCGATACCCGTGATCGCCACGATGAACGCGATCCAGATCCAGTCGATCCCGTCCACCGCCCTGTAGTCGTCGAGGTCGCTCACCGCCAGCGTCCACGGGGTCACCGCCAACGCAGCGAAGAGGCTGGTACCCGCCATCCACTCGACGGGGTCGAGATCGCCCACGGCGCTGCGGGCCTGTTTCGTCAGCACGAAGTAGGCGGTGAAGGTGACCATCGCCACCACGGCATAGGCGACCCCGGCGGGGCTGGCGCCCACGTCGCCTCCGGCGCCCAGGATCACGACCGACGTGGCGGCGATGCCCACCAGCGTCCACCCGACATGCCACATCCTGGGGCGCTCGCCGAGGAGCGGCCCGGCGACCAGGAGGATGAACCCCGGCTGCAGCGTGACCACGACGCTCAACACGGCGACCGTCGTGGACTGCAACGCGAGGAAGACGAACACGAGGTTGATGCCGAACGCCGCGCCGGGGAGCGCCGAGCGACGTGCGGTCGTCCACCGCAGCCGACGGCCGCGGGCCGCCGACAGCAGCCACAGGATCGGGACCGAGATCCAGAAGCGGTAGAAGACGGCGATCACGGCCGGCGCCGTGATCAGCTTGGAGATCGGCGGACCGAGACCCCAGAACACGATCACCACAGCCAGCACGAGGCCCGGCGACACCCTCGGCGTCACGGGTGTCGGTCGAGGTGCGGTGAGGGTCACCGGGGCAATCCTACGACCACCGACCGCTACGTAGATCTTGGAGCTCCCCGTTCAGGAGCGCGATCCCAGTTCCTTTGGCGACTGCTCAGAGTTCGTCGACCCCGATCCCGGCGGGGACGGGCTCCGACCCCTCGGTGGTCTCGTCGAGACCCTCGAGCCCGACCAACTCGACCGACCCGGGCGTCACGTCCTCCAGGCCGAGATCGGCAGCGGTCCCGATGACCAGCTTGCCGACCACTGAGGTCCAGTCGATCTCGATCAGCGGCGGATCGTCCTCGTCCTCGAACTCGGCGACGTTGACGTGGGAGGAGCTGAGCAACGACAGTCCCGACGGTCGAACCTCGACACCCGAGGGAACGACGACACGGATCGACCCGAGGAAGACCGACGCCTTGACCTTGGTGATCGGTTCGTCGATCTGGGCCTGCCGCAGATCGAGGCGACAGGTCCCGAGCGCGGCCACGATCGACATGCGGGGCCCGAGCCGCCAACGACCGAAACGGCCGGTTCGACCCAAGATGGCGTGGACCTTGCTCGACCTTGCTTTGGCCATGGCGCGCTACTCCTCGATCCCGGCTCCCCTTCAGTCTCGGCAGCACCGGCTGCGACATGAGTGCCGGCGCGGTCAGCGTGCGGATCGCCCGGCCGTCGACGGCGGAGTCTTACTTAGAGCTTGAAAGTATCTATCATGGTGCAACGTGACCAGAGCTGACGCGGTGACCAGCCGCAACAGGAGGACAGACGCGGACCCGACGGCGACGCCGACGCCTTCGATCGATGATCGAGCGGCGGACGCCTATCGCCGGAAGCTCCTCGGCGTCGTGATGCTGGCCGTGATGGCGTTCGGTTCGCTGATGACGATCGTCACGGTGTCGCTCGACGAGATCGCCGAGGACCTGGATTCCTCGCGGGCCACGCTCACCTGGATGATCACCGGGCTCATGCTCGCTGTCGCGGTCGTGACCCCGGTTGCCGGCAAGCTCGGCGACATCAAGGGCCACCGTCGCATGTTCCTCCTCGGTCTCGCCGGCGGTGTCATCACCACGGGGTTGTCGGCGGTGGCCTGGGACGCGACATCGATGATCGCCTTCCGGGTGCTGTTCGGGGTGACGGGGGCCTTCGTGACCCCGAACGGGATGGCGCTGATGATGCACGCCTTCGGGCCGGAGCGGCGGGCCACCGCCATGGGGTGGTACCAGTTCGCCATGACGGGCGCCCCGACGATCGGCCTGGTCATCGGCGGGCCGATGATCGACGTCGTCGGCTGGCGGTGGATCTTCGTGGCGTTCGCCTCCGTGTCGGCGATCGCTCTCCTGGTCGGCTACCGCATGATCCAGCCGACCGAGCGTCAGGAAGGCGTGTCGATCGACTACCTCGGAGCGGCCACGCTCGCCGGTGCGGTCCTCGCCGGACTCCTCGCCCTGACGAGGGCCAGCGAGCGGATCGGCAGCCAGGGTGCGGCCGATGCGGTCGGCGACCCGATGACGCTCGTGCTCCTGGCCGTCAGCATCGTGGGGATCGCCGCCTTCGTCAGGGTCGAGCGTCGGGTCCCGCAACCGATGCTGCAGCTCCGCTACTTCGGCCGGCGGAACTTCACGTTGCCGATGGTGTCGAGCGCACTGGTGCAGTTCGCCTACATGGGGGGTTTCGTGGTCACCCCCGCCCTGCTCGGGTCGGTCTACGGCTACTCCATCAGCGCGATCGCCCTCATCCTGGCCCCCCGACCAGGGGCGTTCAGCATCGCATCGCCACTCGGGGGCTACCTCGCGTCGGCCATGGGCGAGCAGCGCCCAATCGTCCTGGGCGGGCTCTGCATGGTCGCGTCGATGGCAGCGTTCGCCCTGGCCGCCCGCCTCACGGGATCCACCGGACTGGCGGTCGTCATCGGCGGGCTGGTGCTGAGCGGCGTCTCCGCTGGGATCTCGCAGCCCGCGGTAGCGTCGATGATCGTCGGCGCGGTCGACGACCACGATGTCGGCATCGCGAACGGGATGGGCCAGCAGGTGATGATGATCGGCATCGTCAGCGGCATCCAGACCATGAACGTCTTCCTGGGCGACGACACATCGATCGAGCGGTTCACGGCGACCTTCGCGTTCGGCGGTGTCGTCGCCGCGCTCGGAACGCTGGCAGCGCTCAACGCCCGAGCAGCACCGGTCGCCGCCCACCGCTGATCGTTCGACAGGCACGTCGGGCGGCGGAGAACTACGCTCGACCGCTACGTGGCGCCGGGCAACGTCCACGACAGAGCGAAGGAGGAGTGCTGCATGCCGCCGGCAGAGGCTGACCACATCGAAGCGGCACGGGTGCGGCGCGAGGCGCTTCATCAGGCGCTGGTCGGGCTGGAGGACGCGCTGTCGACCGCCATCGGCGATGGGGAGCGCTGGCGGCTCCGGGTCGCGATGGCCGTCGACTACGCCGCCAACCGGATCGACGAGCACATCGCACAGTCGGAGGCCCCCGACGGCCTGTTGGCCGAGGTGTCGGCGAACGCACCGCGGCTCGCCAAGCGGGTGACCGCGCTGCGTGACGACCACGATGATCTCGAGACCGAGGTGAACGGCCTCCGGACCGCCCTCTCGGCAGTGGACGATGCCGCCGATGCGACCAGGTACGAGGAGATCCGGAACCAGGCCATGGCCTTCCTCGGACGACTCGCCCGTCACCGCCAGCAGGGCGCCGACCTCGTGTACGAGGCCTACCAGGTCGACATCGGCGACTCCCACTGAGCCCGACTCGCCCGATGGACTACGAATTCTTCCGCTACGACCTCCCCCGCCCCCACGTGGCCTGGGTCACGATCGACCGGCCGGAGGTGGCGAATGCGGTGCACACGCCAGCCCATGTCGAGTGGAGCGCCATCCTCGACCGGATCGCCGCCGACGACGACATCTGGCTCGCCGTCATCACCGGCGCCGGTGACCGATCCTTCTGTGCCGGCCGTGACCTGAAGCACCTGTCGGCCGTGCAGCAGGCGGGGCCCGAGGCCGTCCGGGAAAACAACGAAGCGATGGCGGGCGTGACCCGCCTCGTCGATCGGCACGACTTCCCCAAGCCGCTGGTCGCCAGGGTCAACGGCGCCGCGAGGGGCGGCGGGTTCGAGGTTGCGCTGGCCTGCGATCTCGTCGTGGCCGCCGAGCACGCCACGTTCGGCCTGCCGGAACCCCGCCGCGGCATCTACGCCGGCGGCGGAGGGGTGCACCGCCTTCCCCGCCAGATGCCGCTCAAGCTGGCGATGGAGTACCTCCTGACGGGACGGACCATGACCGCCGACGAGGCGCTCGCCCACGGGCTCGTCAATCGGGTGGCACCGCTCGCCGAGCTCGACCGGGCGGTTGACGAGCTCGTCGACGAGATCATGCTCTGCGCCCCGCTGTCGGTCAGAGCCACGAAACAGGCCGCGATGCGTGGCCTCGAGACCGGTCTCGGCGACGCACTCGGCGCCCGCTACCCGGCCGTGATCGACATGATGAGCAGCGACGACGCGAAGGAGGGCCCCCTCGCGTTCGCCGAGAGACGAGCACCGAACTGGAGTGGCCGATGACGAGACAACCGCTCCGCTTCGGCGTGATGTACGACTGCCGACGCCACCCGGAGACCGAGACACCGATGGCCGACGTGTACCGGCAGACCATCGAGCAGGCGGTGCTCGCCGACCAGCTCGGCTTCGATCACGTGTGGTTCACCGAGCACCACTTCCTCGACGACGGCTACCTGCCGTCGTTCCAGCCGATGGCAGGAGCGATCGCGTCGCGAACCGAGCGGATCAGGATCTCCACCGACATCGCGCTCGTCCCGCTCTACCACCCCGTGCGGCTGGCAGAGGATCTCGCCGTGCTCGACAACATCAGCGGCGGCAGGATGGAGTTCGGCATCGGCATGGGCTACGTGCCCTCGGAGTTCGCCGCGTTCGGGGTACCGCTGAAGAACCGGGTCTCGATGACCGAGGAGGCGATCGACATCCTCCGACTCGCCTGGGCCGACGGACCGTTCAGCTACGACGGCAAGCGGTACCAGCTCGACGACGTCGACGTGCATCCCAAGCCCGTCCAGGACGGCGGACCGCCACTGTGGATCGCGGCGATGAGCGAGGCGGGAGCGAACCGGGCGGCGCGCTTCGGAACGAACCTGCTGCCGCAGGGCCAGCGGGCCGAGGTGCTCGATCCATGGCGGGAGGCCGTCGCGGCCGATGGCAGGGACCCCGACAGCTTCCGCGTCGGCATCATCCGCTCGGTGTACGTCACCGACGACCGCGAACGGGACTGGCCGATCATCCGCCGAGCCGAGCGCTACCGCATGAGCATCTACAACCGGTTCATGGCCGAGACCCCCGACGACTACGGGTGGGGCGCCGCGGGTGGCATCCCGCAGAGCGTGATCGTCGGCACCGCCGACGAGTGTGTGGCCGAGCTCCGGTCGTTCGTCGACACGTTCGGGATCACCGACATCGCCTCGTCGGGGCTTCCACCCGGGGTCGACGAGGAATGGGCGAACCGGAACATCGAGCGACTCGCCACCGAGGTGCTCCCCGCCCTCCGGTGAGCGGCCAGCGACCTCCGTCCACGAAGTAGAATGCGGCCGTGCCAGCCGACACCGACCCGTCACCGACCGATGCCTTCCGAGCGCTCCACGCCGAAGGGACCTTCCTGATCCCGAACCCGTGGGACGTCGGGTCGGCCCGCTACCTGGCGTGGCGGGGCGTGCAGGCGCTCGCCACGACAAGCTCCGGCTTCGCAGCGACACTCGGCCGGCTCGATCAGCAGACCACGCGCGACGAGCTCGTCGCCCACGTCGCGGCCATCACCGCCGCGGTCGACATCCCGGTGAACGTCGACGCCGAACGCTGCTTCGCCGAGGATCAGGCCGGCGTCGCCACCACCGTCCGCCTCCTGGCCGAGGTCGGGGCGGCCGGCTGCTCCATCGAGGACTACGACCCGGCGACCGGTGAGATCGACGAGCTGCCGGCAGCCCTCGACCGGGTGTCGGCGGCGGCCGCCGAGGCTGCGGAGCACGGGCTCGTGCTGACCGCCCGCACCGAGCGACACCTCTACGGAGCGAGCGACGTCGACACCACCATCGAGCGGCTGGTGGCCTTCCGCGACGCCGGGGCGGAGGTGCTCTACGCGCCGGGCCTCCGCGATCTCGACGAGATCGGACGGGTCGTCGACGAGGTGGGGGCGCCGATCAACGTGCTCGCCTGGCCCGACGGTCCGTCGATCCCGGAGCTGGCCTCGGTCGGTGTTCGCCGGGTGTCGACGGGCGGAGCGCTCGCCTGGGCTGCCCTCGGTGGCCTCAAGCGAGCGGTCGACGAGCTGCTCGACACCGGCACCTCGGCCTATATGGCCGACTCGTTGCCGGCGCGAGATCGCAACGCCGCCCTCGGCGGCTGACCGGGGAGCGCGCCGATGGCACCGACCGACCCCGCGGTGACCGAGATGCCCGCCGACGAGGCGACCGGCATCATGCCCACCTATCGCCTGCTCGTGGGCTGGCTCGACGCCGAGCTCGACGGCCTCGACGACCCCCAGCTCGACTTCGACGACCAGCACCCGGACCGGGAGTGGATGTGGTGGTCGATCCGCCGGCAGGTCTCGCACATGGCGTGGGACTCGCTGATCTTCCCCCGCCGGCGCTGCGCGCCGCTGCTGTGGCCCGATGGCGAGATACCCGAGCCGATCGACTGGGACGACCATCGGCTCGGGCCGCGGGCGAGGTGGGACCGGGTGCTCGACGAGGACCGCTACTGGGCGATCCCCGACCTCCGGGCCAAGCTGGATGTCGGGATCGGCTGGCTGACCCGGGTCGTGGAGGACACGCCGATCGACGTGCTGCGCACCATGACCGAGTCGGTTCACGGCACCCCGTTCTGGGCCTACGTGATCCAGACCCTCCCCCGGGGCGCAGGCCTGGTCGACGACCCGCCAGCCCACATCCGCTACACCCTCGAAGCGTCGCTGTGGATGGTGTTCTACGAGCTGCTCACCCACATCCGGACGGTGCAACGACTCAAGCTGGCCCAGGACATCGCCCTCGCGGTGGAGCTGCCGAGGGTCGGCTACCTCCGACTCCCCGAGTACTGGGGCGAGACCGACGCGAACGGCCCGGGAATGGACCGACTCCCCACCTCGTCCTAGGCGCGGTCAGAGGCGCGCCGTCGGACCGACCGAGGCGGGAGAGGAGCGCTTAGCGGCCGACGGCGGTCGTCGTCGAAGCGCCGGCCGAGGAGGCCACGTCCATGGCATCGTCGGCCCATCTCGTCGCTTCCAGATAGAGCCGAGCGATACGAGCTGCAACCAAGCCCTCCTTGTCGAAACGACGGGGAATCCCGTCCTCCAACAACTCGACCGTCTGCAGCGCACGACCGTACGGCCCCTCTCTCGTCTCGAGCCCTTCCTTCAACTCGTGGGTGAGGGGGAGCGTCTCGATGATCTCCGCCATGGGAGCGCCCATGACGGCGTCCATCAACGACAGCAGGCCGGCCGTGAAGAACGCCTCGGGGGGTGCCATCCCCCCTTCGCGGGCGTAGAGCTCACAGAACTTCGCTCGAACGAACATGTCGCGCAGCAGCTCTGGAACCGCTCCGTCCAGTTTGGCGAGGGCGAGCAACGTCACCCACGACTTGATTCGTTCCCTACCGACGAGGACCACTGCGTGACGAATCGACTCGATCTCGTGCGACAGGCCGCTGAGCGGCGAGTTGACGAAGCGCAGGATGCGGAGGCTCAACGCCGGATCGATCGTGATGGCCCGCTCGAGATCGTCGACCGTGCTGGTCGGGTCGGACAGCTTCGCCAGCAGGTCCAGCACCGCGGCTCGATTCGCTTCCAGCCGGCGCCCGGAGATCACCTTGGGGCTCCGAAGGAACGTCCCGTGGAAGAGCTCGAAGCCGATGGCGTCGAGCTCGTGCCGCCGCTCCATGCTGTCCACGAGCGCCGCAATCCGCATGAGCCGAAGTCCCGCCAGAGCCGCTACCTCCTCCCCGAGCGAATCGATGTCGATCCGGCGGGTGTCGAAGAGGACCGCGTCGACCTCTGTTGCGAGCTGAGCGGCGGGCGCCCTGGACGAATAGCCCCAGATGGCGGTGGCGAATCCGTTTGCCTTGAGCATGCGGAGTCCGTCGAGTGCGACCGCGGTCGGTCGAAGCGACGCCGGCAGGACCAGTACGGATTGACCAGGGACGAGTGCGACCAACTCGGGGCGGACCAGGAACTCGTCGCTGACATTGATGTACGTGGTGTGCCGGCCTGCGATCTTCTCGATGCCCAAGTCCACGAATGCGTCGACGATGAGCTGTGAGCTGGTCACCGTCGTGTCATCGGGACCGTTGGAGGTCCGGCGAGCCAGCAGATGATAGGCGTGCAGGCCGTGATTGCGATCGAGGATCGGTAGGCGCCCGATGGCGTACTTCATGTGGCTGCGGTGTCCCTTCTCTGCCGTGCCCTCGACTATGTGGTCGACGGATGAACGACAGACTTGACCAGAACACGCCCAGCGCCTGGCACGCCCGGACCGAAAAAGCGTGACGATTCGCCTCGCCACCGGGGGGAGCAGCTAGCCTGGAGGGACACGAGGCGCGACGTGTCTCGTACGGAACGCTGAATCCGAGCGTCGGTTCCGACGGCTGGTTCCCAGAACCGGTGATGGAGCCCTGGTTCCGAGCAGGTCCGATCACCTCGCGGAGGTTTACCGCCCAGGTGATCCGGACGAGCGCATGCTCGAACCGATCGAGAACCGGCGTTCACAGGCGAGCAGTCGAGTGGATCGACCAACGGTGGCGGGTCCGCTCGACCGAGTCCAGGAACGGAGAGAACGATTACCACCTCGACTCCTGACACGGAGACGACGGCCGGCGCACTCCCGCTGGGGACGGGCGACTTCATCGAGCTGGTCCAGGCCCAGCTCGACGGGCCCGACGATGCGCGGCTCGCCTTCCTCCAAGCCCACAAGCGATCGTGGATCGCCGCGCTGCTCCGCCTGTACGACGACGCCGAGCAGGCGCTCGACAAGGTCAGTCGGGAGGTGAAGGGCAGGGAGCGGGCGATCGTCGTCGCCGACTTCGAGGGAGAGCTGGAACGGATCGACAACGCCCTCACCGAGCTCGTCGGGCCGGCGGAGCAGACGTCGAACGGCCAGCAGCGAGCCGACGAGCCGTCCGACGCCGCGCCGGGAGCGTCTCAGCTCCAGCTCTCGTGGATTCCAGGTCACGTCGTGGCGTGGTCGGCCGGCCACAAGGCGCAGGCCGACGATGGCGACGCTCTTCGAGCCCGTCTTGCCGAGGCCGGCGCCGACGGGCTCGGCTGGGTCGACCACACCCCGGTGAAGCTCCCGAACGGTGGTCGAGCCGATGCGGTCTCGGTGCCGATCGAGGAGAGCCTCGGCTGGCTGGTCGCGCTCGGGAGCACCGCCGACGACGACTCGACCGGCCCCAGCGTCGCATGGCTCGGCCTGCTGACCGCGCTGGCGGTCCGGCTCGTGGCCGAGGGGCGCATGGTGCCCCAACTGAAGAAGGCCCGGCGACCGAAGGACGCCACGGAGCCCGAGAGGAAGGACCGGGGCTACTTCGCGGTTCGCTGGGCGCCGGCTCTCGCCGATCCCGACGAGTTCAAGCAGCTCGTGGCGAGCCTGCCCGGTGCGGTCTCGGTGCTCGAGAGCCGACCGGACGGCAAGGCCATGACCCACGCCGTCCTCGCCGATCTGATGACCGCGATCTGCACGGAAGCGGCCAGCAGGCTCGATGTTCCAGCCGGTCCGCCCGAGCCGAACTCGAAGAGCGACGTCGCGGAGGCCTTCCTCGCGAACCTGAACGGCGAGCCGTTCCACGCCCCGAGCAGGTTGGCATCCGAGCTCGGGCGGAGGATCGACCAGTGGGCCCGACCCGTGTCGGGCACGGCCCGCTCCCGACTCGTCCTCCAGCTCGACCCGCCCGACGAGATGAACGCCTGGTACCTCGCCGTGCTGGCGACGAACTCCGAGAACCAGCTCCTCCCGGTCGAGCAGGTGATCGTCAACTCGTCGAACACGCGACGCAAGGAGGTCGAGGAGGAGCTGTCGCGCCTCGAGCGGCTCTTCCCGGAGCTGCTACGGCCAGGCGCCCGCCGTCGGGGCGAGGTCGTCCTCAGCCAGGACGAGGCGTGGAAGCTCATGACCGTCGACGGGCGGGTCCTCACCGCCGCCGGGTTCGAGGTCCGAGCCCCCGCGCTCTCCCGCAAGAAACCGTCACCGGCGCTCCGACTCACCTCGGAGGAGGCCCAGGAGTCGGTGGTCGGCGCCCAGCAGCTCGCCAACGTCCGGTGGTCGGTCGTGTTCGACGACATCGAGCTCGGGGCAGACGAGATCGCCCGGCTCGCGGCCCAGGCTCGACCGCTGGTGAAGTCGAGAGGACGATGGGTCGAGCTCGACCAGGCGGACCTGGCCGAGGCGGCAGCAGCGCTCGCTGAGCGGGCCGACCAGACCCGGCTCAGCGGTGCCGACATGCTCCGGCACGCCCTCGGTCTCGAGGGCACACCGTTCTCGGGCGGAATCTCGCTCGCCGGGGACGGATGGGCGGCCGACCTGCTGCGGGCGGCGAACGGCCTGCCCGACGATCCGCCGATCAGGCCAGAGGGCTTCGAGGGCGAGCTCCGGTCGTACCAGGCCGACGCCCGCATGTGGCTGAGCTTCCTCGACGGCGCCGGCCTCGGCGGCTGCCTGGCTCTCGACATGGGCCTGGGCAAGACCCCGACGATCCTCGCCCATCTCCGGGCGACCATGGGCAGTGGCCCGGCCCTCGTGATCGCCCCGCCGGCCGTGGTCGGCAACTGGGCGTCGGAGGCGAGGCGATTCGTGCCCGACCTCGAGGTGGTGGTCCATCACGGCCCGAATCGGGCCGAGCCCGGGTCGATTCCGGCGATGGCCCGTCGAGCGGACATCATCATCACCACCTATGGCACGGCGGTCCGGGACGTCGACGCGCTCGAGAACATCGAATGGGGCAAGGTCGTCCTCGACGAGGCCCAGGCGATCAAGAACCCGACCTCCGAGACGGCGCAACAGCTCCGCCGCATCCAGGCGAGAACGAGGGTCGCGCTGACCGGGACGCCGATCGAGAACGGTCTCGGTGACCTCTGGGCGATCATGGACTACACGAACCCTGGCCTCGTCGGCCCCCGGGCGCCGTTCATCGCCCAGCTCTCACAGGGCGGCGACCGCAAGGCGGGAGCCGAGCAGGCGCTCCGGGCCCTCAACGGGATCCTCGTGTTCCGACGGACGAAGGCCGAGCCATCGATCGCCGCCGAGCTGCCCGATCGAATCGACGAGCTCGACCTGTGCTCGATGACCACCGAGCAGATCGGCCTGTACCAGGCGGTCCTCGACAACCTGCTCGTCACGACGACGTCGGAGGACTCGAACAAGAAGAAGGGCGCGGTGCTGGCAGCGATCACCGCGCTCAAGCAGATCTGCAACCACCCGGCTGCCTACCAGGCCGACGACGAGCCGCTCGACGGACGATCGGGCAAGCTCGCCAGGCTGAACGAGATCGTCGACAACGTCTTCGCGTCGAACGAGCGGGTGCTGATCTTCACCCACTTCGCGTCGTGGGGTGAGCGGCTGGCCGAGTATCTGACCGCTCGCACCGGCGTGCCGATCAGCTGCTACCACGGCGGCCTGAGCCGAGGCGCCCGCGACCGGATGGTCGAGCAGTTCCAGGCGAACACCGAGGCGGGGGCGATGGTCCTGTCCCTGAAGGCCGGTGGCACCGGGCTGAACCTGACGGCCGCCAGTCACGTGGTGCTGTACGACCGCTGGTGGAACCCGGCCGTGGAGGACCAGGCTCGGGACCGGGTCTGGCGGATCGGTCAGAAGAACACCGTGATCTGCCATCGCCTCGTCTGCCCGGGCACGGTCGACGAGCGGGTCGAGGAGGTCGTGGCCGGGAAGCGACAGATCGCCGACATGGTGCTGCCGAAGTCGAGCTCCGTCGGTGACCTCGACGCCGAGCAGCTCCAGCGGGCGCTCGGGATCGATCCCGACCTCGTGCTCGCTGAGCTCGACGCCGACCTGGTCTCGGCGGATGTGGCACAGATCGCCGACGACAGCGCCGCGGGCGACGAGCACGCGCCAGCCGACGACACCGTGAACGGGAACGGCACCGCTGGCGACCCAGCCGACGAGGCGACGACCGACGACCCAGCTCCCGGCGACACACCGGCCGACGAGGCGACGACCGACGACCCAGCTCCCGGCGACACATCGGCCGACGAGGCGACGACCGACGACCCAGCCGACGGGCTGCGAGCCGATGTGGAGGCCCCCGCATGAGCAAGAGCAGGAACAACCAGGGAAGGCGCTCGGGGCGGCGTCGGAAGAACAAGCAGAGGCAGGTCGATCCCGATGAGTTCTGGGGGCGGGCCGACCTCCTCCCCGAGGCATCGGCGTCGGCCCGGATCACGAGTGACCCGGCTGCGGTGGTGCGCTCGCTGGGACGGGCGCCGCTGTCGGGCCATCACAATGCGGCCGACCACTACTTCGCCGCCGTCTACGACCGCTCGGTCTCCCTCGCCAGTGCGCTGGCGGCCGCCGGGGGTATGATCGAGACCGACGAGCTGGTCAACGACCAGGCCTGACCGCGGTGGATCGAGGGCGGGTCCCGGCGGCACGTCCAATCGACATCGTTGTGGGGGGAGGGCCCCATTGACCGGAACCTCCCGTCCAGCTACTCCTACTCCATGACCTCGAACGGACCATACGGGCCCGATCCCTCATCCGGTTATCCCCAACCGGGTCCTGGAGGTCCGGGGTACAGCCAACCGACGCAGTCGACGCAACCGGCCCATGGCGGCTGGGAGCCCCCGGTTCAGCCGGGCCACCACGAACCGCCGACGCAGGCCGTCCCCAGCTACGCACCGCCCTCGACAGCCGACTACCACCCTGCGCCGTTCAGCCAGACGGGCAATGTCGGTGGTGGGCCCCCGGGCCGCGGCGGAGGACAGCGGGCGCTGCTCGCGGGCGTGCTCGGTGGCCTCGCCACGCTCGCCGCCATCGTCGGTGGATTCCTCATCCTCTCGTCAGATGACGACGCCCCAGAGCCCGATCCCCAGGCGCTCGTCGATCCGGACCCCACCGAGACCAGCGATCCCGCGAACACCGAGGGAACCACCGAGTCGACGGTCCCCGACCGGATCGGCACCGCTGTCACCGGACTCGAGCTCCTGCCCGGCGACTGCATCAACTACGACCCCGCCAGCACCAGCATCGAGACCTTCGACGTGGTCACGTGCGGCACGCCACACCTCGCCGAGATCGCCGCCCAGCTCCCGCATCCCGACGCCGGTGGCCCCTATCCGGGTGCCGCCGAGCTCCACTCGTGGGCGTCGGGGCCCTGCAACGACGCGAGCAGTGAGTACCTCGGGACGGATCTGCTCGCCACGACGTTCACGTCGAGCACGCTCGTGCCCGAGGCCGACGAGTGGGTCGAGGGACTGACGAGCGTCAACTGCCTCATCCTGGTGGCCGACGGCGACCGCATCATCGAATCGGTTGCGGGTCGGGGAAGCTCCTATCGGCGGGAGACCGAGACGGCCATCAACCGCCTGCGGGCCGGCGACTGCTTCCTACCGAAACCACCCCAGACCGCGTTCGATCTCGGCGCCGACGACATCGTGGCCCTCGCCCCGTGCAACGAGGCGCACGACGGGTTGTTCTTCGGCCGGGGAGAAGCGACCGGCACCACCTACCCGGACGTCGATGAGTTGGACACCCAGGGCATCGAGATCTGCGATGCCGCGTTCAGCCAGTTCTTCGCGGTGGCCAGCGACGGCTTGAACTATCGGTACTGGACACCGAGCCAGACCCAGTGGGAAGCGGGCGAGCGGACCGTGGAGTGCGCCGTGCTCGACGAGAACGGCCTCCCCACCTCGCTCGACTATTCGACCTACCAGGTGATGTTCCTGCTCCCGATCGGCCAGTGCTTCGAGTTCGGCCCGGAGGAGAACGTGGAGTTCCTCAGGCTCGACGACCAGGTCAGGCCGGTCGACTGCGCCCAGCCCCACAACGGCGAGGTGTTCGGCCTCGGGGAACTGCCCGCCACGTCCGAGCCGTTCCCCGGCGACGAGGTCGTCGATCAGCAGGTGCAGGACCTCTGCATCGACCTGTTCGCCTCCTATGTCGGGATCTCGCCGTTCGACTCGGTCTCCGGCGATTTCCGCTACTGGTTCCCGAGCGAGGCCGGCTGGGAAGCCGGCGACCAACGGTGGGCGTGCGCTCTGGTGAACGACGAGCCGGCCACCGGCTCCATCGCCGGCACCAACGCCTGAGCCGGTCAGCCGACCACGGCCGGATCCGGTAGGTGACGGGCGACCAGGGCCCAGAACCCCTCTCGGAACCCAACCGGCACGCGAAGTCCTTCCTTGGCCCGCAACGCGCTCTCCGGTGAGATCGGGCGGGCCGCCGTCGCCTTCATCGCGGCCTCGCACACCCGTTCCATCGTGACGAACGCAGCGGTCGCCTCGGCCACACCCGGTCCGGTCGTGAGCAGACCGTGGTTGGCGAGCACGACCGCGCGATGGTCGCCGAGGGCCGCTGCGATCCGCACGCCGCCGTCGAGCGACATGACCTGCACCTCCTCGTCGTCGAAGAGGCTGTGATCGCGGAAGAACAGGCAGGCCTCCTGGGTGATCGGCTCCAGCAGCCGGCGTTCGGCCGAGAACGGCGTGCCCCACTGCGTGTGGGTGTGAGCTGCCGCCACGACGTCGGGGCGTGCCTCGTGGATCGGCCAGTGGATCCTGTGGGCGGTGGTGTTGTAGGGGCCGTCCCCCTCGATGACGGCCCCCGAGGGGTCGACGAGCACCAGGTCGTCGACCGTGGCCTCGTGGAACGAGCACCCGGAGCGCAACACCCAGAAGCAGTCGGTGCGGGCAGGGTCGCGGGCTGTGATGTGTCCATCGCCGAGGTCGCCCCAACGGAAGCACCCGAAGAGCCGGTAGGAGAGCGCGAGCTCGCGCTGCCTGGCCAGACGCTCGACGTCGAGGTCGGCGGTCGTCGTACCGGCGTTGGTGGTGTCGGTGGTGGTCACGGTCATGTCTCTCCATCCTCGGTGAACTGGCCGGCGTTTCCGGCCACCTCCTCGGCGATCAGGACGCCGCCAGCGACGAGCTCCTCGATCGCCACGCCGTCGAGCGACAACCACTCGGTCAAGACGTCGCGGTTGTGCTCACCCCGGTGGGGCGCCGGGCCCCGCACCCCGCTCGTCGAGTGCGAGAACCGGTAGGGCGACTGGACGACGTCCCGGGTGCCACCATCACGGTCGTCGATCGCGACGACCGAACCGCGGTGGTCGAGCGTCGGCGACCGGTAGATCGTCGGGCCCTGCTTCACGTCGCCCCATGCGAGGTTGGCCGCGTCGAGTTGGGCGAGCAGCGACGATCGGTCGTCGAACGACAGGAGGTAGTCGGCCCAAGCAGCCCGTCGGGTCTCGATCTTCTCCTCCAGGGTGGCGCCATCGGGCGTCGGGTCCCGTAGGCCCAGGCGCTCGGAGGCGCACTTCCACACCCAGCGGAAATCACCCATCACGATCACCGGCCCCGATCTCGTGTCCCAGATCTCACCGCCCCCCTGCAGCACCGTGCCTCCGTCGAGCGCCCAGTGGGCATAGTCGTCGGTCGCGACGAACGCGTCGATCATGGCCAGGTCGATGTGCTGACCCACCCCGGTCGCCTCCTTCACCCGGAGAGCGGCCAGGAGTGCCACGAGACCGTGCAGCCCGGCGTAGGTGTCGGCGACCGAGAGCCGGGAGTCGAACGGTGCACCGCCGGTTCGATCGGCCTGGCGAGCCAACCACCCCGACTCGGCGTGGATGATGCCCGCGTACGCCGCCCGCTGCGACTCCGGCCCGGCCTGGCCGAAGCCGGAGATCGACAGCATGACCAGCTCGGGGTTGACCGCCGCGAGCCGTTCCCAGTCGAGGCCGAAGCCGGCGAGCACGCCCGGCCGGAAGTTCTCGACGACGACGTCGGCCATGGCGGCGAGGTGTCGAACGAGGTCGGGACCACCCGGCGCGCGCAGGTCGACGCTCACGTTGCGCTTCCCGGCGTTCCATTGTGTGTAGAAGCCGCTCTGCCCGCCCCGCCGGTAACCGAAGTGCCGCGACACGTCACCCTCGGGCGGTTCGACCTTGACCACGTCGGCACCGAGGTCGGACAACATCCGGCCCACGAAGGGCCCAGCGAGCACCCGGGTGAGGTCGAGTACCCGTACTCCTTCGAGCGGTCGCACCCCGCCATCGTGCCCCAGCACGGCGCCGCACGGCCAGCGGGTCGTGCGGCAGCGCCGACCTCATGGGCCATTCGGCCTATTCACGCCAACCGGTGTGCGCCGACGGAGCCTCGATGAAGGACGTTCGCCACGGGCGCGTCGCGTCGAGCCCGCCGCCGAAGCCCAGACGCTGGAAGCGGTCGCTTCGAGTGCAGGTCCTGGTGAGCACGCTGGTCGTGGGCCTCATCCCGATCGTGTTGCTGGCGGTGGTCGCAGCATTCGGCTTCCGGGGCCTGGCGAGCACCGCCGACGACAGCCTCGAGACGACTCGGCGGTCCCTGATCGCCGAGTCGGTGACCGCAGAGCTCCAACAGGACGCCGGGGGTCTCGGACGTGCGATCGACCGCTTCGTGGTGGAGCGGGTCGACGACGTGGTCCGATGGGCCGGTCAGCCCGCGATCGAGGACCCCGCCGAGCTGGCCGACGAGCTCGCACAGCAGCGGGCCTTCGTCGACCTGTCGTTCCTCACGGAGCCGGTCGATGCGCCATGGTGGGACGAGACGCTCACCTCGGGCGCTGCGATCGGGTCCCCGACGATCATCGAACCCGAGCAGACGACCGCGATCCCGATCGCTGCTCGGGTCGACGGGGCCGGCGGCGAGCCGATCGGCGTCGTCGTGGGTCACCTCCCGCTCGCTGCGCTCCACGAGATCGTCGACCTCGCCGCCGCCGACGATCAGCAACTGACCGTGGTCACCGCCGACGGCATCCTGGTGGCCGAGACCGCCACGGCCCACGATCCAGGGAGGGTCGGCGGCGACACCGTCGCCCCCGAGCAGCTGTCTGACGGTGTGCTTGCGGCTCTGGGCAGTGGCAGCGGCTCGGTGACCGAGCGCGACCACGTGTTCGGCTTCACGACCATCGACTGGGCCGAGACCGCCGGTGCGATCGGCGCTGTCGACGCCCGAGCACCGATCGGCGACTCACCCTGGATCGTGGTGGCCGAGGAGCCGACCGAGACGGCCTTCGCCGCCCTCGATGGACTGGAGCAACTCGGCCGGGATCTCGGCGACATGCGGGCTCAGCTCGCGATCGTCACCGCGATCGTCCTCGTCGTGTCGTTCCTCGCGTGCGCGCTCGCGGCGCGCCTCATCGCCCGGAAGGTCCTGAGCCCGGTGGAACGTCTGACGCAACGGGCGAAGGCGCTGGCCGACGAGGACATCACCACCACGATCACGACGGGGTCGACCACACCGTCGTCGGTTGGCGCCTCGCTCGAGGATCATGCGATCGACGTGAAGGCCGGGAACGAGCTCGACGAGCTCGCCTCGTCGTTCGATTCGGTTCACCGCACCGCGCTGCAGATGGCGGCGGAGCAGGCGCGCATGCGGCAGATGACAGCCGACATGTTCGCAAACCTGGGACGTCGCAATCAGTCGCTGGTCAAGCGCCAGCTCCGGTTCATCGAGGAGCTGGAGCGATCGGAGGAGGATCCCGATCGCCTCGCCGCCCTCTTCAAGCTCGATCACCTGGCAACGAGGATGAGGCGGAACGCCGAGAGCCTCCTCGTCATCGCGGGGCACGGCGACAACAGTCGACGCTCGAAGCCGGTCCGGATCGAGCTCGTCACCCGGGCGGCCCTCGGCGAGGTGGAGAACTTCGAGCGGGTCGACAGCTCCGCGGTGGAACCGGCGGCGATCATGGGTCGAGCTGTGGCCGGGCTGGCCCACGTGCTGGCCGAGCTGGTCGAGAACGCACTGTCGTTCTCGCCACCCGAGGCTCCCGTCCGTGTGTTCGGTGAGCGGGGCCTCACCCACTACACCGTGTCGGTGGTGGATCGGGGCATCGGCCTGTCGGGCAGCGAGCTCGCGGCGATCAACCAGCGACTCGAGCTCGAACCCGACTCCGACCTTCCCTCATCGAAACAGCTCGGCCTGCTCGTGGTGGCCAAGCTGGCTCGCCGCCATGGCTTCCGGGTCCGCCTCCTCGAGTCGGCCGCCGGCGGCATCGCAGCCCAGGTCGAGATTCCCAACGCGCTCGTCCAACCGCCGGAGCAGGGCTCCGACGCGCCGCCGCAGGGGGCCGACAGTGCGGCGAGGGTGGCCCGACGGGCCGCGCATGCGGCGAAGGTGCAAGGAACGCCGCTCACGCCTCACCAGCCCGTCGCGAACGACATCGCCGAATCGGGCGACACGAGCGGATCCCCGGCCGCCGCCGGACCGGCGACAGCGTCCGCCACCGACCCCGCTGCAGCGCCGCGACCGGTAGCCGCCAGCGACCGGGCGCCCGTCCCCCGACCGGTAGCCGCCAGCGACCGGGCGCCCGTGCCCCGACCACTGGCCGCCAGCGACCGGGCGCCCGTGCCCCGGCCGCCGACCACGACTGCGGACGCGATCGCGGACACCGTCGCGGATGCGATTGCGGATGCAGCGACCAGCCCTGTCGACCCCCGGCCCGAGACGATCGAGGCGGCGCCGGAGCGACGGCGAAGCGATGAGCGACCAGCGGCGGCCCGCCCGACCGCCCCCCCGACGAGGCAGACGTACCGTGGGAGTCTCTCGGCGGCGAGCGGCGCCCGGGTGGCCGCCGTGCCGCGCCGCGAGTCGAGACGGCCGAAGCCGGGCCAGCAGTCGGAGCGACCGAGCGACGACCGGCGTGAAGGCGCACCGCGGTCGACGAAGCGAGCGGTTGCGGTGGCCACGGCCGATCACGAGGTCGTCGAGGAGGCCACCGACGTCCAGAACCGCTGGAACCGCTTCCGGGCCGGGCGGATGACCGCTGCCGAGCGAGGTCCGAGCGATGGTTGAGAGGGCAGAGACCATGGAACACACCGGGGCGATCAGCAAGGAAGCCCGAGACTTCAACTGGCTGCTCGTTCAGTTCGTCGAGCAGACCGGCGGCGTTCGCGAAGCGATCGCGGTGTCGTCCGATGGGCTCCTGCTCGCAGCATCGGCAGGGCGCGATCGGAACAACGTGGAGCAGTTCGCCGCGATCGTCTCGGGGCTGACCAGCCTCGCCAATGGGGCCGCGGCGTGCTTCGCCTACGACACCGTCGAGCAGATGATCATCGAGATGGCCGGGGGCTTCATGTTCGTGTCGGCGATCGGCGACGGCTCCGCCCTCGGTGTACTGGCCGACCGCCACTGCGACGTCGGCCTCGTCGGTTACGAGATGACGCTGTTGCTCAACCGGGCCGGGTCTGCCCTCAGCCCCGCACTCGTAGCCGAGTTGAAGAACTCGCTGGCCGCGTGAAGCCGGTGAGGAGCAGCGAGGTCGGGTCGATGATCGGTCAGGCCACCAACGCCGGGGGAGAGACCCTCCTCGAGGACGACGACGACAACCTCGTCCGCCCCTACACGCTCACCGGCGGACGGACCCGGAATGACGTTGTCGACGTCGCCATCCAGACGGTGATCTGTCAGAGCGCCACGTCGCTCACCACCACGCCCGCCGTTGGTCCCGTGGAGCTCGACATCTGGCGGGCCGCCGCCAACCGGCTCTCGTCGGCCGACATCAGCGCCCAACTCGATCTGCCGCTCGGCGTCGTGCGAGTCCTGGCGGGTGATCTCGCCATCGCAGGTCACGTCGAGCTCGGCGAGACGATGTCCACCGGCGATGCCCAGCTCATCAGGAGGTTGATCGATGGTGTACGCGCCCTCTGACCCCGATGTCCTGATGATCCCGAAGCCCGCCCCGCTCTCGGTCAAGTTCGTGATCGCCGGCGGTTTCGGGGTGGGGAAGACGACGTTCGTCGGCAGCGTCAGCGAGATCACGCCCCTCCGTACCGAGGCGGCGATGACCCAGACGGCGGCCGATCTGGACGACACGAGCCTCGTGCAGGAGAAGTCCTCGACCACGGTCGCGATGGACTTCGGGCGGATCACCGTCGCCGACGATCTCCTCCTGTACCTCTTCGGGACGCCGGGCCAGGACCGGTTCGGGTTCATGTGGGACGACATCGTCGATGGTGCCATGGGCGCCCTGGTGCTCGTGGACCCTCGCCGTCTCGGCGACTGCTACCCGGCGATCGACTACTTCGAGGAGCGCGAGATCCCATTCGTGGTGGTACTCAACCACTTCGACACCGACCACCGCCCCGACATCGCAGCGGTCCGCTACGCGCTGAACATCGAGAACGACATCCCGTTCGTGAACTGCGATGCCAGGAGCACCGCATCGGTGAAGAACGCGCTGCTGTCGATGCTCGAGCACCTGCTCACCAGACTCGAGCCCGCCATCCCGCCCACCGGTCCACCGTCAGCCGAATGACCGGTCCGGCGGGTCGCTGCTCGCGGTACTGGGCGTACTTGTCGACGAGGGCGTCGATCGCGCTCGACCACGAGTCGCCATCGGTCACGACGCGGGCCGAGCCGATGGTTCGGACCCACCAGAGCTGGGTCCAATCATCCGGGTCGCGGTGATCGACGAGGAGCGAGGCGGCCGGGTTCCGCTCGACGTTGTCCAACCTGGCCAGTCGCGCCGTGCGCTTCGGCTTGTGATCCACCGCCGTGACCACGTCGACCCCCGATCCTGATCCGATCACGGCGAAGCAGCAGGGGACCTGATCGATACGGCTGGCCGGCCCGTGAGTGGCGAGCACCCCGAACGCGCTCGACTCGAGCCGGGGCAGGAACCAGGGCTCCACGTCGCTCACCGGGTCCTCCTCACCGACTCTCTTGCTCACAGCTTCCGGGCGATGGCCTCGGCGCTGTGGCGGCCGTCGAGCTTCCACCCCTCGTCGTGATACTCCACCGTGAGATCGCCGAGCAGGCTCGGCAGCTCCCCGTCCTCGAGGAGGAAATCGCGCCGTGGGTGCTCGTTGCGCTCCAGATTCGAGGCGGTGGCGATCGCGACCGCGAGCTGGCCACCGTCGGCCAACTCCTCGATCATCGGGGGGAAGAGAGCACGGTCGAGGTAATTGAAGCAGGTGATCAGATCCCAGGGACCGGGTGGGAGCGGGTCGACGACGAGGTCGGCCTGCACGATGGTCAGCTCGACCCGTGACGACTCCGCTCTGGCCGTCGCCATCTCGAGCGCCACCTCGGAGACGTCGCAGATCGTGACGTCCAGCCCGCGGGCGGCCAGGATCACCGCCGCCTGCCCGGGTCCACCGGCGACGTCCAACGCCCGACCCTCCCGCGGGAAGAGGTGGAGGTTGCGGCCGAGCATCAACGGGGTGCCTCCCTCCTCGCCGCCGGCGTACCGCCGGTTCCATCGCTCACGGTCGCTGACCCTCGCACTCATGGGCGTAGCCTTCCTCTCAGGAGAACTCACGGGAGGTGTCACATGATCGACGAACCCTCGGCCGGTGGCCAGCCAACGAAGCGATCGCGGGCCGAACTCGCTGAACGGTACCGAACCGTCATGCCGGCGTGGATCACGCCGCTCTACGACGAGCCGATCGTGCTCGAGTCTGGCGAGGGGAGCTACGTCAACGATGCCGACGGAACCCGCTATCTCGACTTCTTCGGCGGTGTGCTCACCACGATGATCGGCCACAACGTGCCCGAGGTGACGGCTGCGATCGCGGAGCAGGCCGGCAGGATCCTCCACACGTCGACCCTCTACCTCTCGGCCCCGATGCTCGACTTCGCCGACGAGCTGGCAGCGCTCTCCGGGATCCCGGACGCGAAGGTGTTCTTCACCACGTCCGGCACGGAGGCCAACGACACCGCACTGCTCCTCGCGTCGACCTACCGGCGGTCCAACCAGATCCTCGCGCTCCGCAACAGCTACCACGGCCGCTCGTTCTCCGCCATGGCCGTGACCGGGCACCGCTCCTGGTCGGCCTCGAGCTTCTCGGGTCTCAATGTCAGCTTCGTCCACGGCGGCTACCGGCTCCGAAGCCCGTTCCGCGACCTCGACGACGACGCCTACACCGCCGCGTGCGTCGAGGACCTCGTGCAGATCATCGACATGACCACCGCGGGCGACGTCGGCTGCATGATCGCCGAACCGATCCAGGGCGTCGGTGGTTTCGCGACGCCACCGCCGGGCTTCTTCGGGGCGATGAAGAAGGAGCTCGACAACCACGACATCCTGTTCATCTCCGACGAGGTGCAGACCGGCTGGGGGCGGACGGGCGAGCACTTCTGGGGCTACCAGGCGCACGGCATCGTCCCCGATGTCCTCACGTTCGCCAAGGGTGTCGGCAACGGTGTGACCCTCGCCGGCGTCGTGGCCCGGGCCGAGATCATGGACTGCCTCGACGCGGTCTCGTTCTCCACGTTCGGTGGCAACCCGCTGTCGATGGCGGCCGGTCTCGCCACCCTCCGCCACGTTCTCGACAACGACCTCCAGTCGAACGCCCTCGCGATGGGTGACCGGCTCCGGACCGGCCTCGACCAGCTCGCCGCCGGCACGCCGTGGATCGCCGAGGCGAGGGGCAAGGGCCTGATGCAGGCGCTCGAGATGGTCCACCCCGGCTCGCTCGAACCCGATCCGGTACGGACCACGGCGCTCCTCGAGACCTGCCGGGCCAACGGCCTGCTGATCGGCAAGGGCGGGCTGTACGGCAACGTCGTGCGGATCGCCCCCATGCTCAACGTCACGGCGTCGGAGATCGACGAAGGCCTGACCGCGGTCCGGGCGGCTGTCGCAGCGGTCGACGACGCTACGGGGTGAAGGCGAGGTTCGTGACGACGCGCTGGGCCAGATCGAGGTCGCCCTCGAAGTCGACGGACCCCAGCCGATCGGTGAGCTTCTCGAGGCGGCCGCCGACGAGCCGCATGAACAGGTTCGACGACAGGGTGACCGTGGCCGTCGCCGGCTCCGCCAGCTCGCCGACCACCTCCGCCCGAGTCCCCACCTGGACGTGGATGGTGCGTTTCACCGGTCCGGTCAGCTCGATCGTCACGGCCTGGCCCTGAGCCGCCTTCGCCTTCTTCCCGACGATGTGGCCGAGCGCCCGTTCCACCTCGTCGACCGCCGCCCGGGCACAGGGACCGCTCTCGTGACCGGGCCGGCCGAGTCCCTCTCGGATGTCCTGCTCGTGCATCCAGCAATCGAAGACCCGCATCTGCATGAGCCGCCAGTACGGGACCGGTCCGGTCGGCGAGTCGGTGTCGAGCTCGAACTCGGCCTGGGTCATCGCATCGAGCGTCCGCATCCGGCTGGCCGTCACCCGGCGGAACCGATCGAGGATCGCCGGTGGTTCCAGATGGGAGAGCGACTCGATCCAGGTCTCGTTGACCACCCCGACCTCGTTGCGGACGTGGCTGAACGACGCCACGTCGGTCTTCGTGTTGGGGAGCTCGTAGCCCTCGAGCATCGACTCCGTGCCGATGAGGTGGGCGTAGACGTCCACGATCGCCCAACCAGGGACCGAAGCTGGCGAGTGCCACTCGGTCGGCGCCAGGCTGGATCCCAGGAAATCGAGCGACTTGAACTGGGACCGGAGGAGCTCGACGATGGGACCCTTCTCTGCGGTCATCGAGTCCGGGAGCCCGGTTCCGCATCGTCGAAGCTCACGACCTTGCCCCTGTTGATGCTCACCCAGTCGCGGGCCTCCAGGTACGGACGGAAGGTGTCGGCGATCAACTCCTGGTCCCGCTGGGTCTTCGGCCGCTGGATCTCGTACAGATGGGGGAACTCGACCCACGCCGTGACCGCCGACCACAGCTTCTCCGCCTGCTCGCCGGTCGGCGGGTCGAGCAGGACGGGACCGAAGATCGCCTGGTCGCCGAAGAACAGCGTCGGGACGCCGAACCCACCGGCATCGATGACGCGATCGTGCTCCGCCTTCACCTCATCGTGGGTGCTCGGATCGCTCATCGCCACGTCGACCGCACCCGGATCGAGCCCGATCTCGGCGAGGAGGTGACGGGCGACGTCCGGTTCGTGCGGCTTGTGACCGTCGACGTGGAGCGCCTGCCCGGCCGCTGCATACCACGCGTCGAGGTCGTCCATGCTGGTCCGGCGGAGTACAGCGCCGATCTGCATCATCGACCACCCGTAGGACCACGACCGTTCCCACGGATGCTTCTTCCCCTCCCGTCGGTTGACCTCCTCGAGGCTGAAGAACCGCCAGTTCACCGTGAGGCCGAGCCGATCGCGTACCTCGCGCATCCACAACGAGGTCTGGTACGCCCAAGGGCACATGACGTCGAAGTGGAAATCGACGGTGGACGTGTCGGTGGTCTCGGTGCTCATGGTGTCCTCACTGCTGCAGGCGAACCTGGACCCCGACCGGCGGCCCGAGCTGGAGAGCACGCCGGGCCCGAATCCATCCGTTGTATAGCAGGTGACCGGGCCGGCCGGTAGTTGCCCCCGATGGGTGCCGGTGCGGTAGAACGGCGGGATGACGACACTCGGCCTGCTCCATCCTGGCGCCATGGGCGCCGTCCTCGGCTCGGTCGCGACGCCAACCGTCGTGTGGGCATCGGAGGGCCGCTCACCGGAGAGCCGAGGACGGGCCGAGTCGGCCGGTCTGCGCGATGTCGGCACGGTCGAGGCGATGACCGGCGAGGCCGACGTCATCATGTCGGTCTGCCCCCCGGAATCGGCCGAAGAGGTCGCGGTGGCGGTCGCTGACACCGGCTTCGACGGCATCTTCGTCGACGCCAACGCCGTGGCGCCCGCAACGGCCCGCCGGATCAGCGGTCACTTCGCCCGCTTCGTCGACGGTGGCATCGTCGGTCCTCCGCCGACTGCGCCCGGCCTGACCCGGCTCTACCTCTGCGGCGACGAGGCGGCGACCGTCGCCGCGCTCTTCGCCGACTCGCCGGTCGAGACCCGGCTCGTCGACGGTGATCCCGGTGCAGCGTCGGCCGTGAAGATGTGCTTCGCCTCGTGGACGAAGGGAACCTGGGCGTTGCTCCTCGCGATCCGGGCACTGGCCGAGGCGGAAGGCGTCACCGACGCGCTGGTGGGGGAGTGGTCGACGTCGATGCCCGAGCTCGTCACGAGGAGCGCCGCCGCGAGCGAGGCGGTCGGACCGAAGGCGTGGCGGTTCGAGGGCGAGATGCTCGAGATCGCCGCGACGTTCTCCGCCGCCGACCTCCCCGGGGAGTTCCATCTCGGGGCGGCCGAGGTGTACCGGCGGCTCGCCCCGTTGAAGGGCAGCAGGACTCCGCCGCTCGCCGAAGCGCTGGCACTGCTGCTCGACCGCTGAGGCGGCTCCCGGCGGTCAGTACTTGAACACGTGGGTGCCGTACCAACCGTTCGATGTGAGGTACAGGCCGATCCCGGATGACGTGTAGCGCTCGTTCGACATGTTCGCGTAGTGCTCGGCGCTGTCCACCCACAACTGGTGGAAGATGTCGGCGGCCTCGGCGGCGGTCAGCTCCACATTGCTCGTGAAGGCGATGTTCTCCCCGTAGGGACCGTCGCTGTGCTCGAACAGTTGGCTCTCCGCCATCTGACGACTCCACTCTCGAGCGAAGGCATCCATCTCGGGATCGCGAACCAGCGCAGGCAGGCTCAACTCGGCCCGGAGGTCGTTCAGCATCGCGAACGAGTGCGCCTCGCCATCCTCGATCTGCACCACGTCGGCGGTGATCGGCACGTCGGCGGCGGTGGACGGGGGGACCGACGACTCCTCGGCCGGCGCCTCGCCCGCGTCGGTGACCGTCGTCGGTGTCGTGCTCGGCGCCGGCGGCGCGGTCGCCGTTGGTTGTGTGGTCGGCGCAACCGTCGACGACGGCACGGTCACGGCCCCCTCCGCCGCCGCGTCGGGTGAGAGCGTGGGGGGAGCGGGGGCGACCGATGAGTCCGACGCCGCCAGGCCGAACTCACCGTCCGGACCGCTCGCGCCGGCCGCGGCCCCGGTGGGATCCTCGACGACAGCACCGGATCGGGGCTGGACTGCGACGACGGCCTCATCCGGCGGTGAGCAGGCGATCGTCGCGGTGGCAGCGGCAGCGACGAGCGCCGCCCATCGGATGGTCCTTCTCACCGCGCGGGTGGGGGGCATGACGACTTCAGCTTGCATGTGTCCCCTGATTTCGTGTCCGCTCTACCGCCGGCCCACGCCGGCCATCGCCTCACGACCCGCTCGCTCGCCTACCCGCTCGTTCGTTCCGGTCAACCGCCGCTCGCCGTCTCGGCGCTCATGCGCTCCACGGTGCAACAGCATCGCGACCTGGCATGGTAGCCATCGTTCACCGCTTCGGGACGACATTCCGATGAGAATCCGCCACAGCCCCGCAACGCGTCGGACCGAGCCGGCCCCAGCTACCACCGCCGTCGGAAAGCAGCTGGGGCTGGCTCGAGTTCCGGAGGCTCACCTGCGGTCATCGGGACCTGATGAGCCCGGGCAGCCGAGGCTGTCGCCCCTGACCACTTGCCTTCCAGCGTGCCGCGCCGGGGTTGAAGATCGATTGGAAGTCGATTGGAACCCCCGACGACATCGTCGGGGGTGGCGGCTCACCGGTTCCGATCGGGATCCCGGCGCCCGGTGACCATCTCCGTGGCGAGGTCGACCGACTCCTGCCACAGCCGATCCGCCGTGGCGCGGTCGCCGGCGTTGGCCGCCAGCCCGGCGCGGGCGGCCAACGTCTGGCGGAGCCAGGCCCTCGCACCGACGGCGCGGCATCGGCGCTCGCTCTCGGTGAGCCACACCGTCGCCGAGTCGCGCTCGCCGGCTGCAGCGGCTGCGATACCGGCGAGGAGACAGCCGGGTCCGAGGACGACCAGACCTCCCCACAGTGTGATCGTCTGATCCGTCCACCGATCGAGCCGGCCGAGAACATCGAGGGCGGTCTCCTCGTCGCCGGCCTGGGAGGCGGCGATCGCCACGAGGCCGACGGTCCCGACCCCGGCCGGATCGTTGAGCACGGCTCGCCAGCCCGGCTGGTCGACGAGCTCGTCGATGAGCGCCCGAGCCGGCCCCACATCGCCCCGACCAACCGCCCCCAGCGCCTCGAACGCCAGGTGGTCGACCGAGTCGAGCTGGGCGCCCCGACCGTCCGCGGTCCCCTCGAGGGAATCGAGCTTGCCCTGGACCCAGCGCAATACGAGCATCTGGCGGTCGAAGGCGGCGGGATCGATGCCCGCCCGCTGGCAGCGGGACCTGGCCCGCCCGATCCGGCGCTCGACCTGACCGAGCTCGCCGAGCGGGAGAAGCGCTGCCACCTCCAGGGCCAGCCGGTCGAGCTCGAGCGCCTCCGGCGCAGCACCGGGCGCGGGGAGCGACGTCAGCTCGTCGACGACCGCGTCGACCGACGTGGGATCGCTCCGATCGAACCCGTCGACGAGGCGGAGGCGGGCCGACAGCAGGCGCTCATGACCCCGCTGGCGGGTCGTGCGCTCGACGTCGAGCCGATGATCGAGGATCGTCGCCATCGTGCCCCGGTCGATCGCCGGACCATCGATGCCGAAGCGGGTGGCCAGGGGACCCACCGGCTTCGTGTCACCGGTGGCCAGCACGAGCCTTGCCAGCTCGACGTGAGCCAGCACGTCCGCCGCCTCGTCGAGCTGTGGATGCCCACCGCCCGGGTTCGTGTCGTCGGGCGACCGTATCGCCAGGAGCGCCTCCATCTCGACGTCGGTGAGCGCCGTCGACGGATCATCTCGGTCGATGGGGAACCGGGCGAGCCGTAGCGCCACGGCGAGCGACAACGGGTTGCGGGGACCGTGCTCCCGCACGACCTCGGCCAGTCGACGACGACCCTCCGGCTCCGCATCGAGGGCCACCCCCGCCCAGGAGGCACCGGCGAAGGCCGGCCCCTCGACGGGAGCCCCGGTGACGGCGAGGGCCACCGACGCCGCGAGGCGGGGGTCGTCGGCCAGGGTCGCGGCGCGGGTGGCATCGATCGCGAGTCGCCGCAGCTCACTCCGCTGGCCGCGGATCCGTGCGACCTGGCAGAGGAAGGAGCCCAGATCGGCTGCCAAGCCGTCGGACCGGTCGGCGTCGGTCATCGCGTCGAGGCCGGACCTGACGATCACTTCGAACTCGAACAGCTCGTCGAGCGACACCTTGGCCTGCGCTGCGGTCAGCGCGAACCGAGCGGCGAGAAGCGACGTCCCGGCCGATCTCGCCTTCGAGAAGTGCCTGGCCAGCACGGCCTCCGGCGCCCCCCGCCGCCACAGCGCATGGCCCACCGTGGCGTGGAGCCTGGCCCGACGAGGGCTCGGGAGCTTGCTGATCAGGGCTTTCGCCACGATCGGGTGGGTGAACCGATAGCCGAGCCCACCCGGATCACCGGTGACCAGGCCTCCGCCGACGAGCCGCTCGAGCGTCGCCTCCACCCGATGCGACGACAGCTCGGCGATCTCGGCCAGCACGTCGCCGGTGAACCCCGGACCATGCGCCGCCGCCACGGTGAGGACGGCCTCGGCCTCGGCGTCGACCTCCTCGAGTCGGTCGAGAACCCGGTCCCGGAGCGCGGCGGTCGGCCGGAGGGCCACGGCGACCCCGCCGGTGGGGTCGAGCTCGCTCGCCTCGTCGCCGACCCCGCCGATGTCGGCGACGAGCTCGGTGATGAACGACGCGTTGCCGGCGGTCTCGGTGACGATGCGGGTCGACAACGTCCCCCCGCCGATCCCACGCCGTTCGAGCAGCGTGTCGACCGCCGCCCGATCCAACGGCGACAGCGGGAGACGCACCACGTTCGACGGGCGACCGAGTGCCCGCAACCCTGCCGCAGGGCCGCCCAGGTTCGGCTCGCGCCAGATCACGATGAAGGTGATGGGGCTGGTGGCGAGCGATGTCGCGGCGAAGGTGAGGAGCTCGATCGACGACGGATCGGCCCACTGTGCGTCGTCGACGACGATCATGAGCGGCACCTTCGCCGCCTGCCGACGGAGAACATCGACGATCGGCCTGAACAGCGCCGCCCCCTCCCGTGACGACGGGTCGCCGAGGCCGATCGACCGGTGGCAGTCGGCCCCGTCGCCGCCGTCGGAATCGTCGACGTCGGTCCGATCCTCGACATCACCCTCGGCGCAGCCTTCGACGCGATCGCCTGGCCGCGCCTGTGCGATCGCCTCGATCCGGGGCCGGAGCTCGTCGTCGACCACGTGGACCAGCCCGTCGAGCGCCTGCCCCCAGGGCCAGAGCGCAAGCGTCGACGCGATCGGTCGACACCGTCCCCACACCACGTCGGCCCCGGTGACGGTCGCAGCGAACGCCTCCACGAGCGCGGTCTTCCCGATCCCGGACTCGCCGGTCACCACGACGGTGTGACCGCGGCCAGCCGCCAGATCCCGCGCCACGTCGCCCAGCGTCGCCAGCTCGTCGTCCCGCCCCACCAGGCCACCGGCCACCGAACCGTCGGTGGAGCCGACCTGGTCGACCTCCGAGCCGTGCCGATCGACCGCGCCATCTCTCGCCGCCGGCGTCACCGGTGGCAGCTCGACCGGTGCGAGCCCGCCGGCCGACGGCAGCAGCAGTGACGGGTCGTGGGTGAGGATCCGATGCTCGAGCTCCTCGATCGGACGGCCAGGCGTGACGCCGAGCGACTCGAGCAGGCGTTGGCGCAGCTCGCGGCACACCGCCAACGCATCGGACTGCCGGCCGGCGCGGTAGAGCGCCAGCATCGCCAGCTCCGACAGCCGCTCCCTGAGCGGGTGGAGCGCAATCGCAGCCTCGACGTCGGCGATGACGCCCTCGAGCTCGCCGAGCTCGAGACGAGCCGTCGACGAGAGCTCGATCATCGCCAGCCGGAGCTCGGTCAGCCTCGACCGGTAGGCGAGGAGGGCGTCGCTCTCGACCATCCCCTCACAGACCTCGCCTCGCCACAGGCTCTGCGCCTCCCGGAAGCGGACCGTCGCCGCTCCCGGATCACGGTTTGCGAGCGCTGCCTGGCCGGCGGTCAGCGACGCTTCGAAGCGGTGAGCGTCGATCTGGGATCGATCGACGTTCAATCGGTAGCCGGGCGGCGAGCTCTCGATACAGCTCCGCCTGTCGCCCCGGTCCCGATCCGGCTCGATGCTCCTCCGGAGGTTGGAGACGTAGCTCCGGATCGCGACCTCGGGCCGGTTGGGGGCGTCGCCGTCCCAGACGCTGTCCACGAGCTGATCCATCGACACGACGTGACCCGGGCTCAGCACGAGCCGGCCGAGGACGGCGAGTTGCCGGGGTCCCCCCAGCCGCACCGGGCTGCCGTCCACGGTGACGGTCAATGGCCCGAGGACGTTGAACGTGGTTGTCGGGTGATCGCCCGACTCGTCGGCGGAATCGTGCATTGGGCGGCGTCGCCGTCGGGAGCAGCGGCGGTTGGCGGCGATCGGCGACCCGCACACTGTACGGCCGCGTGGCCCTTCCGCCACGGATCACGTGATGGGCGAGATCACCATAGACTCTGGCATGCCAACCGACACGACCGGCGAGACCATCGAGCTCCTCCAAGCGCTGATCCGGAACCGATGCGTCAACGACGGCACGCCGAGCTCGGGGGAGGAGATCCGGAACGCCGACACGCTCACGTCGTTCTTGGAGCCGACCGGCCTGCCCATCGAGCGGTTCGAGCCGACCCCGGGCCGGGTCTCGATCGTCAGCCGGATCGAGGGCACGGACCCGACCGCCCCGAAGTTGTGCTTGATGGGCCACACCGACGTGGTCCCCGCCAATCCCGAAGGCTGGCGCCACGATCCATTCGGCGGCGAGCTGATCCGTACGGCGGACGGAACGCCCGAGGTCTGGGGCCGGGGGGCGGTCGACATGCTCAACGTCACGTCGTCGATGGCGGTGGCGTTCCGCCATCTCGCCGACAGCGGGTTCCGGCCTGCCGGCGACCTGATCTACTTCGCCGTGGCCGACGAGGAGGCGGGGTCGGCCCACGGTGCCCAGTGGATGGCCGACAACCATCCCGAACGGATCCGGGCCGACTACGTGCTCACCGAGAACGGCGGCCTGCACTCGGGGCCGGCTGGCAGCCCGGCGATCGGGATCAACATCGGCGAGAAGGGGGTTGCCTGGCGACGGTTGCGGTTGCGGGGTGAGCCCGGGCACGGCTCGATGCCGTTCCGGTCCGACAACGCCCTCATCAAAGCGGCGGCGGTGGCCCAACGACTCGCCGATTACCGGCCGGCTCCCCGTTTCACCGAGCTGTGGAAGGAGCGGGTCGATTCGCTCCCGGTCGATGCCGACACCAGGGCGGCGATGCTCGACGAGGGCCGGCTCGACGACGTCCTCGCGGGGCTCCCGAATCGGGGGGCAGCTGCCCATCTCCATGCGTGCAGTCACACCACGTTCTCCGTCAACGTGGTGGACGGAGGCCGGATGAAGGCGAATGTCATCCCGGACACCGTCGAGCTCCAGGTCGACATCCGAACCCTGCCGGGGGAGGACGGCGACGACGTCCGGCGACACCTCGACCAGGCCCTCGGCGACCTCGCCGACACCGTGGAGGTCGAGATCATCATGAACGACCCGGCGTCGATCAGCCGGACCGACAACCCGCTGTGGGAATCGCTCCAACGGGCGGTGACCAAGCCGTTCCCCAGCGCCCGGCTGAGCCCGCAGATGACCGTCGGCTTCACCGACGCCAGGGTGTTCCGGCAGATGGGGTCGGTGGCCTACGGCGCTGGGCTGTTCAGCCCAGAGCTCGACGGGGGTGACTTCGCCAGCCGGTTCCACGGCAACAACGAGCGAATCGACGTGGAGTCGCTGCGCCTCACCACCGAGCTCTGGCTCGACGTCGCCCGCGACCTGCTCGGCTGATCCCGCGCCGATCGGAGCAGGGGCTATCCTGCATCGGCAGCATGGCTCAGAAGTCCTCACACCGCAGCCGTGGGTCGGGTCGGTCAGCAACGATCCAATGGCTGGCACTCGGCGTCGTGGCCGTGCTCGCCCTGCTGGCGGCGTTCGTCTTCTTCGGCGACGACAGCGGCCGGGGTGGCGGCCACACCGGGCTTCGCTCGGCCGCACCGATCACCGCGAGCTGACGCTCCGACGAGGACGACACGGAGACCGGTGGGCCGGGATGCCGGTCGACCGATGGGAATCCAGCGCGATGCGCCCATTTGTGTTACGAATTGGCTACCATTCAGGTCGAAGCGGGCCGGCGGGGCAGGCCTCTGAATCCCTCGGAGACTCACGTTGTTTCGACGCAACCACCCTGCACGGCGGACCCGCGCTGCACTCGGCGCGGTAGGTGCAACGTCCTACGTCGCGGTCGCGTGGGTCATCTCGGCCGAGGCCGAGTCGGAAGCTCAGGTCAACCTCGCCGCATCCCTGCAGCGCGCGGCCGAGAGCAACGCCGCCGAGGCCGTCATCGGGCCGGGGCCGAGCCTCGAGCTCTCCGGCGGGGCCACCCCGTCGATCCTCGCGGCAGCCGGGGTGGTCGGCGACGGCGCTGCATCCCCCACCGAGGCGTCCGATCCGTCGACGACCGCTGAACCGGCCACCACCGCCGCACCTGCGGCGACCGAGGCGCCGACGACCCAGGCCCCGACGACGGCTGCGCCGACCACCACCGCCGCCCCCGCCAGCAGCGAGGAGACGCAGGCCACGGCGGCGCCGACCACCGAGGCCCCCGCCACCACGGCGGCACCCACCACGGCCGCTCCCACCCAGCCGACCGAGACCACGGCGGCACCGACCACCTCCACCACTGCTGCTCCCACGACGGCACCGACCACCACGCCGACCACAGCGCCGACGACCACGGAGAGCGGCGGGAGCTGAATGATCCACGCCCGACCCGAGCCCGCTGGTACGGCGGCCAGTTCGGAGCGGAGGTTCCGGGCGATGAACACCGATGTCCACGTCGTGGTCGTCGGGTCGGGGAGCATCGAACGCGAGCGGGCGCTCGACGCAGCGGAGGGTGCGGTCCACGACCGGGAGCAGCGCTGGAGCCGATTCCTCGCCGACTCCGAGGTGTCGGTGCTCAACCGCTCGGCCGGTCGCCCGGTGATCGTCGCCGAGGACACCTTCGGGCTGGTGAGGAACGCGGTGGAGGCATGGCACCTCACCGGTGGCGTCTTCGACCCGACGGTCGGCCGATCGCTGATCGCGGCCGGCTACAACCGCAGCTTCGAGCTCCTGAGCGCCGATGGTGGACCACCGCCGAGGGCTCGTCACGTCCCGGCGGCCACCCCGGCGGGCATCGAGCTCCACGACGCCACCAGCTCGGTGGTGCTCCCCGAGGGTGTGACCATCGACCTGGGCGGGATCGCCAAGGGCGCGGCCTGCGACGCGATCGCGACCGAGGTGCTGGCGTCCGGTGCGTCCGGATGCTGTGTCAACATCGGCGGCGATCTCCGCGTCGCCGGGACGGCGCCAGACGAGCGGGGCTGGACCGTGACCCTTCGCTGCCCCGGCTCGAGCGAGCGACGGTCGATCGCTCTCGACGACGGCGCCGTCTGCACCTCCACGACGACCAGGCGACGCTGGCGGACCGCCGATGGTGGCGAGCACCACCTCCGCGACCCGATGACCGGCGCCCCGCTCGACACCGGCATCGCCTCGGCGACCGTGCTGGCGGCCAGAGCCGATCAGGCCGAGGTCCTCACGAAGGCCGCGATCGCAGCCGGCTCGTCCGGCGTCGCCGGCCTGTTCGCCACCCACGGCGTCACCGGCCTGGTCGTCGACGACGCCGGCACGGTACATGAACTCCCCGGATTCGATCGGTTTACACTTGTTGGACGTGCACCTGACACCATCCGGCAGGACGGATCATCGCCACCGGGAAGCGACCATCGGGTCTCCTGATGTTGAGTGATCAGTTCTTCTGGTTCGCGACCCGCTCGGCCGGCCTGCTGACATGGTTCGCTGCGATGGGGTCCGTCGGCCTGGGGCTGCTGATGTCGAGCAGGGCGCTGGGCCGTCGACCGACGATCCCCTGGCTGCTCGACGTGCACCGGTTCCTCAGCGCCGCGGCGATGGTGTTCCTCGCCATCCACATGATCACCCTGTGGGCCGACGACTTCGTGCACTTCGGCCTCGCTGAGCTGTTCATCCCCGGCCGGGCCGAGGTCGGCGGGCTGTCCGACCTGTCGCTCGCCATCGGCGTCGTGGCGGCGTGGATCATGCTCGTGGTCCAGGCGACATCGCTGATCAAGAACCGGCTGCCCAAGCAACTCTGGCACACGGTTCACCTCACGTCGTTCGGCTCCGTGATCCTCGGATTGATCCACGGCATCGAGGTGGGCTCCGATGCCGACAACCGGTTGCTCGTGGCAGCCGCGGTGTCGGTTCTCACCGCGATCCTCATCCTCACCGCGACCCGCGTGTCGCGGGTCCTCAGCGACCGGAAGTACCGGTACGAGCTCGAGCTCGACTCGGTGGACGAGCGCGACCTCCGGGACGACCTCGGCGACCTCGGCGAGGTGAGCGACCTCGGCGCAACCGGCGGGCTCGTCGACGTCGCCGAGACCGGTTGGTTCGACGAGCCCGAGCACCTCGAACCGGTCCCGGTCTACGAGACCGTCGACCATCGGGAGCCGATCACGCCCACCCGGGCCGCCCGCTACCCGCCGCCCGTGGCGCGGTCCCGGCGACCACGCCCCCACGACGACGTCGCCGTCGACGACCGCACCGCCACCGACTGGTAGCGATTCCCGGCCAAGAGGTGACGAGCTCCCAGCGCTGGCTAGCTTGGCCTGATGGTGACGTCGGCCCGCTTCTTCCTGCTGGGCGGGTTCGAGCTCCACGTCGACGGGGCGGTGGTGGGTCCCGACGACTTCGAGCGGCGATCGGGGGCCGAGCTGCTCCAGCTCCTCGCGGTCACCACCGGGCACCGCCTCCACCGCGAGCAGATCATGGAGGCGCTCTGGCCCGGCGCCGACAGCAGGTCGGCGGGGAACAGCCTTCGCAAGGCGGCGACGTTCGCGCGGCGGGCAACCGACGCAGCGGATGCGATCGTGGTCGAAGGTCAGGTCGTGGCGCTCTTCCCCGCCAGCGAGGTCGAGGTGGACGTGGAGGTCGTCGAGGCGGCCAGCGCGGGGGATGAGCGGTCGGTGACGGCCGCCGTCGACGCGTATCGCGGTGAGCTCCTTCCCGACCTGCCGTACGCGGAGTGGGCCGTCAGGGCTCGGCGCCGCCTGCGGCAGCACATGACCGCCGTCCTTGCGGCGACCCGCCGATGGGATGACCTCCTGGCGCTGGACCCCGGCAACGAGGAGGCGATCGTGGCGCTCATGGACCGCGCCCTCGCCGACGGCGATCGTCAGACGGTCCTCCGCCGCTACGACGAGCTCGAGGCACACCTCCGCGACGAGCTCGGCATCACCCCTGGCCGGACCGCCGTCGTGCTGCGCGACCGGGCACTCGATCCCGCCATCTCGACCGGCGATGAGGCGAGCGGGGTGCGGACCTTCCTCATGACTGGCATCGAGGGCCCGACCCGGGCGCCGGAAGGCGACCCGGCGGGGGGAGCGGCCAGGAGGGCCCTCCACGACCGGCTGGTCGACGAGGCGGTCGAGCGACACGGAGGCGTCGTGGTCGAGACCGATGGCGACGGCGGCTGCGCCGTATTCGCGTCGGCGTCCGATGCCGTGCACGCTGCGGTTGCGATCCAGCTCGCGCTCCAGGCTGCGACCTGGGAGGGCGAGCGACCCCGGGTCAGCGTCGGACTCGACGTGGGTGAGGCGACGTATCGCGACGGACGGTGGTCCGGGGTCCCGCTCGACCGGACCGCCCGCATCCTCGACGTGGCGAGCGGAGATCAGATCGTGTGCTCCGAACTGGTGGCCGGCCTGGCCACCCCGGGCCTGGGGCCGGGAACCACCACCGTCGAGCTCGGGCGCTTCCGGCTGGCCGATCTGGCGCCCGCGACCCTCCACCGGGTGGAGGCGGATGGAATCGAGCAGCGGGCGGGGCTACGGGCCGCCCCGCTGTCGGGACGCCCGCTCGGCCCGTCCCGGGATCTGCTGATCGGTCGTGCCGCCGAGTCGAGCGACCTGGAACGACTGCTGACGACCGAGCGGCTGCTGACGATCGTCGGCCCGGGAGGAGCGGGCAAGACACACCTGGCCCGCCACGTCGCCGGGTCGGTCGCCGGAACCTTCCCCGGCGGGACGTGGATGTGCCGATTCGGCACAGTCGACGATGGGCGGGCAGTGGCCCAGGAGCTGCTCACGGCAATCGGCGCGGTGCAGCACACCGACGCCACCGCGGTGGAGTCGATCGTTCGGTCACTCGGCGACCGTCACACGCTGATCGTCCTCGACAACTGCGAGCACCTGCTCGCGTCGATCGTTGCCGTGAGCCGGGAGATCCTCGACCGGTGCCCCGGTGTCACGCTCCTCGCGACGAGCCGGGAGCCGCTGGGGTTGGCGGCGGAGCGTCAGTTCCGACTCGGCGAGCTCAGCCGGGACGCCTCTGTCGAGTTGTTCGTGACCACCGCCCGGCGCCAGGGTGCCTCGCTCGACCCCACCGATGCCACGGTGGCTCGGATCTGCCACCGGCTCGACGATCTTCCACTGGCCGTCCAGTTGGCCGCGGCCCGGGCGCGCACGCTCGATCCGGGCACCATCGAGTCGCTCCTGGACGACCGGTTGACCTTCCTGGCGTCGTCGACCAAGGATCGCCCCGATCACCACCGGACGCTGGAGGCAGCCATCGCCTGGTCGTTCGACGCGCTCCTACCCGAGCTGCAACAGCTCCTGGTCGACCTGTCGGTGCTCACCGGCCGGTTCACGCTCGACGAGGCGCGCGCCGTCGCCGGCGCTGCGGGGACTCCGCTGTCGGCATTCGTGGACGGACTCGAGGTTCTGGTGAGGCGATCCCTGGTGGCCGGACCCGACCGGGTCGGCGACGAGCCGGTCTACCACCTGTTGGAGAGCATTCGGCTCTTCGCCCGTGCTCGCGGTGGGCGCGACGCGGCCCTGGATCGCCACCTGACCCACTTCTGCGAGGCCGCCGAGGCCGCCAGGCGACTTCAGCAGCACGACTCGCTCGCCGGTCTGCAGTGGTTCCGTAGCCGGTGGGGCGATCTCCGCCAAGCGCAGGCCCACGCCGTGGCCTCCGGGCGCCTCGCCGACCTGTGTCGGATCATCAACGCTGCGAGCCATCACGGCGCGGTCACCGGTGAGTTGGAGCTCGTCGACTGGTGCGAGCGCGGTCTCGACCCTGCGCAACCGGTGATCCACGGACCTGCCCATGTCGCAGCGCTCGCCAACTGGGCGCTGCTCGGCCTTCATCGAGGTGAGGTCGAGCTGGCCGAAGCGCTCGTGGCGCAGGCGTCGGCGGCCGACCCCGACCACGCCGAGGTCCTTCGAGCTCGGGCGCTGATCTCGTGGAGCCGAGGCGACCACGCCGAAGCCGTGCCGTTGATCGAGCGGATCCTGGAACAGACCGACCTCGAACCCTCACTCGAGGCGGGACTTCTGATGTTCGAGGCGATCCTCGTCTCGGGCACGGGCGGCGACATCGCGCCCATCGCCGATCGGCTGGCGTCACTGGCCGCCGGGCGCGGCCCCGTCTTCGATGCCCGCGCCCTGTTCGTCGAAGCCGTCGCCAACGCCTGGACCGATCCGGAGCTCGCGAGCGCCCGACTCGACGAGTGCCAGTACCTGACCGATCGACACGACCTCATCGACATCGGCGCCGCCGTCCGACTCGTGAGGGCCTGGGTCTCACCGAGAACAGAGGCGGGACCGAACGACGTGCTGGTGGCGATCGGCGGCAACATCGATTGGCTGCGGGAGCGCGGTCTGTGGTCGTACGCGCTCGTCCAGGTCGGCGTCTCGGCGCTCACGTTCGCCAGCGTCGACCGCATCGACCTCACGGTGACGCTGCTGTCCTCCTGTGCCGCCAACGGGTTCACCACCAACTTCCAGAGCGATCTCACCGAGTCACTCCTCGCCGAGGCGAGGGCGACCCACGGCGGGCGCTACGACGAGTGGTGGGAGCACGGGCAGCGGCTCGACCCCGCGGCCGCGTGCCGGTTGGCGCTCACCGGTGTCGACCAGCTCCCGACCCGCTGACGGGCTCCGGGAGAGCCCCGGCGGCTACAGCCCGTCCTCGCTGACCTTGGCCCAGACGGCGAAGAGCGGATCGGTGGGGCCGCCAGGGGGGATCGCCGCGGTGACCGTCGCCTCGATCCAGCGTCCCGAGAGGGCGAAGTAGCGTGAAACGAGATGGAGGTGGCTCCGGTCGTCGCCCTGCAACCAACCGGAGATCGCCTTGGTGGGGAAGCATCGATTGGAGAAGGTGCAACAGAAGGTGCCACCAGGCCGGACCACCCGCGCCACCTCGTCGAAAACCTCCAGCGGTTGCACCAGATAGTCGACCGAGACGCAGCACACGGCACCATCGAAGGTGTCGTCGGCGAACGGGAGGCCGGGATGCCGGTTCAGATCTGCGGTCACCGCCCCGTCGGCCATCTCGTTCGCCGCCAGCTCGGCTCGGCTCATCCCCAGCGCGATGAGCGCGCCCGGAGGTGACCGGAAGTGCGAGATCCACGAGCTCATGAGGTCGAGCACCCGCCCGTCGATCCCGAGCGCCTCGTACACCCGACCCACCGCCACGATCGCCGGATCGTCGATGTGGGTCACCAACCGGGGCTGACCGTAGAAGCGGCGGTCGTCGCCGTCGTCCATCCGGGAGAAGAACCCCTCGGGAAACGCGTCGTAGCGGCTGTCGCCGCGGGAATTCACGCCACGGCCCGTCAGGAGATCTCGGCGACGGTCAGGTCACCGTCGGCGTAGCGCTGGCGGAGCACCTTCTTGTCGAACTTGCCGACCGAGGTCTTGGGGACCTCTTCGATCTCGGCCCACCGCTCCGGCAGCCACCACTTGGCCACCTTGTCCGCCAGGTGGGCCCGCAGGTCGGCCGGGTCGAAGTCCGCGCCGTCGGCGGTGACGACACAGGCCAGCGGCCGCTCGTCGAAACGTTCGTCGGGTACGCCCACCACGGCGGCCTCGAGCACAGCCGGATGGCCCATCAGGGCGTTCTCCAGGTCGACGCTGGAGATCCACTCGCCTCCGGACTTGATCACGTCCTTCGCCCGATCCGAGATCTGGATGAAACCGTTGGACTCCATCGAGCCGACGTCGCCGGTTCGCAACCAGCCGTCGTGGAACTTCTCGTCTGCCCGGTCGTTGTAGTAGCTGGCGGTGATCCACGGACCCCGGATCTCGATCTCCCCCTGCGCCTCGCCGTCGTTGGGGAGCACGGTGCCGTCGTCGCCGCAGATGCGGATCTCGACCCCTGGCAGCGGGCGGCCGGTCCGCTCCCGCCAGCTCATCGCATCGGCGGGATCGGTTCCCTTGGGCACGTGGGCGATCGCCGCCAGCGGGCTGGTCTCGGTCATGCCCCACGCCTGAACCACCGGGACACCGAACGTGGCGTCGAAGCCCTCGATCAGGCTGCGGGGCACCGCCGAGCCGCCGCACACGATCCCCCGCAGTGAGCTCAGGTCGGCGTCGGGGCGGTTGTTGAGTACGTCGTTGAGCACGGTCGGGACGGCCCCGGAGTAGGTGGGTCTGGTGGACTCGATGATCTCGGCCAGCGGGGCTGCCTGGAGGTACTGCTGGGGCATGATCAGGTCGGCACCAACGGCCCAGCCGGCGTACGGCATTCCCCAGGCGTTGGCGTGGAACATCGGCACGATCAACAGGAGCCGATCGTTCTGGCTGAACCCCATCGCCTGGGCCGACGTGATCCCGAACGTGTGGAGGTAGGTCGATCGGTGGGAGTACGCCACGCCCTTCGGGTTGCCGGTGGTGCCGCTCGTGTAGCACATGGCGGCTGCAGCCCGCTCGTCGACCGACGGGTAGTCGAAACCCGATCGCTCGGCGCCGATCACGGTCTCGTAGTCGAGGGTCTCCCCGAGTCCCGACGTGTCACCCTCGCCGATGGTGATGATGTGCCGGACGGTCGTGAGCTGGTCGCGCACCTTGGCCAGCAGGGGGGCGATGGAGCTGTCGACGATGACGACCTCGTCCTCGGCGTGGTTGATCACGTACGCGAGCTGCTCGGGGAAGAGCCGGATGTTGAGGGTGTGGAGGACGGCCCCCATGCTCGGGACCGCCAGGTACGCCTCCATGTGGTGCTGGTTGTTCCAGGCGAACGTGCCGACCCGGGTGCCCGAGCGCACGCCGAGCTCGGTCAGGGCCGCCGCGAGCTGATCGGCCCGGTCGCCGACCTCGGCGAACGTCGCGTGGACGGGACCCTCGGCGGTCCAGGTGATCACCTCGGAATCGGCGTGGACCCGTCGTCCGTGGTTGAACAGATGCTGTATTCCCAGCGGGAAGTCCTGCATCGTGCTTTCGATCATCGTCACCGCTCCTTCGTCGCGCTCACGTGGGTTGCGTGCACCGGCCATGGTACGGCTGCCCGACCAGAGGGTGCCTAGACAGCGGTTGGTACCGGAGATACGTTTCCTGCGTCATGTCCGCGACCGCAACCGTCGAAGCTGCCGACCGGATCGGCGATCTGGGCGATCGGCGCCGACGGTTCCTCGCCACGACCCCAGGCCAGCTCCGGGCGGAGTCGATCGCGCTGGTGGTGTCGGCCCTCTTGGCGGGGTTGCTGACCTCGCTCGTCGTTGCCGACCAGGTCGGCAGCACCCGCCGCATCGCGGAGGAGGCCCAGCCGGCCATTCTGAGCGCTCGTCAGATCCAGACCAGCCTTGCCGAGGCGAACGCCGCGGCCGCGGCGGGCCTCCTGGTCGGCGGGGTCGACGACCCGTTACAGCGGGCGACCTACGACGAGTCGCTACTGACCGCGACCGAGGCGTTGGAGGAGGCCACCCGGCTCGTCGGCGAACCACCGGCGGTCGGCTCGGCCGACGGCGCCGTCGTCGAGTCCGACGATGCCGGCGAATCGGCGGCCGTGCCGTCGGCCTCGCTGTCGTCGAACGTCGTGGCGTACGGCGGGCTGATCGAGACGGCCCGGGCCAACAACCGTCAGGGGTTCCCGGTGGGAGCCGCCTATCTGACCGCGGCGTCGGATCTGCTCGAGTCGGAGGTGTATCCGCAGACCGACCGAATCGCCAACGACGCCGCCGGGCGCTACGTCAGCTCCTACAACCGCCAGCGCGGGCTCGCACTGGTCCTCGGGGTCATGGCCATCGCGCTCGTCGTGGTCGTCGTGCTCATGCTGGTCTACGTGCAGTTCCAGCTCCGACGGCGTTTCAATCGCATCCTGAACGTCCCGCTGGTCGCGGCGACGGTCCTCGCCGCCGGACTGGCGGTGTGGACGACCTCGGCGATGGCCGGCCAGCTCTCCCACGTGACGACCGCCCGCGACGACAGCTACGCCGGTACTCGGCTGTACCTCGACCTGCGGGGCACCGGTTTCGGCGCCAAGGCCGATCAGGCCCGGTTCCTCATCGCCCGAGGCGCGGGCGAGCGCTTCAACGACGACTTCGAGCAGCGGGCGGCGATCATCGCCGACCTGCGCGAGGACCTCGAGCTCCATGCAACGGAATCCGATACGCAGCGGGCCGTCGACCTCGCGGGCAACGCCTTCGACTCGTGGAACGATTACGAAGCCCTCCACCAGCAGATCGTGGACGCCGATCGCGCCGGTGACCGGGCCGGGGCGGTGGAGCTCGCACGTGTCGATGCCGAAGCGAGCTTCGACCGGTTCGACCAGGCCACCGCTGCAGCGTTGGCGGCGAACGACGAGCGCTTCGCGGCGGAGATGACGAGCGCCGAGCAGGCCATGCGGTGGCTCCGGTTCGGGTCGTTGCTCGCCGGCGTGGCGATCGCCGGCCTCGCCGCCTACGGCATCCAGTTGCGAATCGACGAGTATCGATGAGCCACGTGTCGAGCCCCGGGCCGGCCCGTGGCGCCGCCACCTCCCGCCGTGCCGCCCTCGTCTGGCTGCTGGCGCTGTCGCTGGTGCTGGCCGCCTGCTCGGCCACCACCGAGGACGCGTTCAACTCCAACCTCCCCGACGACGCGACCACCGGCGACGACGCGGCCACCGGGTCCGCGCCGACCGACGCCGGGTGTGATCCCGACGACCCCACCCGGAGTCTCGCGCCGCTCGATCCGTTGCCGGCGCCATCGGAGCTGCCAGCGGGCAGCTACATGGCCGAGATCCGGTCTCGAGGTGTGCTCCGGGCGGGGGTGGGGGCCGACACGTTGCTGTTCGGCTACCTGAACCCCCAGTCGGGCGACATCGAGGGCTTCGATGTCGAGATGGCCCGCCTGGTGGCCGAGGCGATCTTCGGCGATCCGAACAGGATCGAGCTCGTCCCGGTGACCAGTGCGGAACGGATCGCCGCCATCGAGAGCGGCCAGGTCGATCTCGTGGTGAAGACGATGACGATCAACTGCGACCGGTGGGGCTCGATCAACTTCTCGTCGATCTACTACGAATCCGGCCAGCGACTGCTCGTCGGCTCCGACGCCGCCGTCGCCACGATCGACGACCTCGGCGACGAGGTGATCTGCGCCGTGGCCGGCACGACCTCGCTCGCCAACCTCCAGGACCGCGGCGTGGCCACGTTCGAGGCGAGCGATTGGACCGATTGCCTCGTGGCGTTCCAGCAGGGTCAGGTGTCGGGCATCTCCACCGACGACACCATCCTGGCCGGCCTGGCCGCACAGGATCCGTATGCCGCCGTGGTGGGCAGCCCGTTCAGCGACGAGCCGTACGGGATCGGCCTGCCCAAGGAGCACGCCGAGTTCACGAGCTTCGTGAACGCGGTGCTGGAGCGGGCAAGAGCGGACGGCACCTGGCAGGCGCTCTACGACGAGTGGCTGGCCCAGATCCTCGGCAGCGGTACGCCGCCGGCTGCCGGCCCCACCCGAACCTGAGGTGGCCCGGGCCCGGGGTCAGCGACGACGCGCCGCGCGGACGGCATGGAACGCCACGGCGGCCGCCGACCCGACGTTGATCGAGTCGACCTCGCCCGACATCGGGATCCGCACCCGCCGATCGGCCGCGGCAAGCACAGCCGGTGTGAGCCCCGGCCCCTCCGCTCCGAGGACGATCGCGACCGGTTGATCCGCTTCGAGGTCGAGCAGGTCGATGTCGTCAGCATCGGGAGACGGGGTCAACGCCACGATCGCGAAACCGTGGTCTCGCAGCGGACCCAGGCCGGCGGGGAACGGATCGACCCGGGCGTACGGGAGCGCATAGGCTTCACCCATCGACACCCGACCCGATCGGCGGTAGAGCGGATCGCAGCACGTCGGGTCGAGCAGGAACGCGTCGACGTCGAGACCGGCGGCGCAGCGGAGGATCACCCCCAGGTTCGTCGGATTGTTGATGCCTTCCAGGACGACGACGGTACGGGCCCCAGCCAGGGCCTGGGGCGCGGTCAGCAGCCCCCTGCGATGGAAGCAGGCCAGCATCCCCCGATGCAGGTGGTAGCCCGTGATCCGTTGCAGCACGGCTGGACCGGCGGCGTAGACGGGAACATGGTCGGGCACAGCGTCGGGCAGCGACTTCGATCGGCGCCCGTCGACGAGGATGGCGTGGAGCTCGTAGCCGGACCGCAGCGCCCGCTCGACGACCAGATCACCCTCCGCGACGAACACGCCGGCCATGTCGCCCCCCGGCCGCTCACGACGTCGTCGTAGGACGTGGTCCCGCAGACCCTGGAACACGGCGATCCTGGGGTCGTCGGGATCATCGATGGCGATCCGCACCGCTCAGCAGCCGCCCGTCGAGGGCGCCCCGGTTGGGTCGGCGCCAGGGCCGTTGTCAGGTCCCGTAACGGGCGACACCTGGTCCGACGCGATCGCTGAAGAGCTGGAGGACCTCGCCGTCGTGGGCGTGGCGACCGGTCGCATCCTTGCTGTAGAGCACGGTGCCATCGACGACGACGTCGAACACGCCTGCGGCGCCGGTGACGAGCCGGAGGTCGTCGATGACGTGCTGGTAGTTGGCGAGGAGATCATCGGTCGCGCGCACGGCGCGATCGGAATAGTCTCAAGGGACGCAGTAGGTGATCTCGATACGGTGGCCCATGGCCTCATCATACCGAGCTCGCCCACCTGGCGAGTTGGCCGGACACGGTCGGTCAGGACACCACTCGGCTTGAACACACAGGACACAACACACAGGACACCAAGGAGCGGCACAGCGTGCGAGCGATCGTCATCTACGAGAGCCTGACGGGCAACACACGCGAGGCGGGCGCACTCATCGCCGCCGAGCTCAACGCGTCCGGGGTGGAGACGGATCACTCGCCGATCACGGAGATCAACCTCCAGGCGCTCTCAGAGGCCGACCTCGTGATCGTCGGGAGCTGGACCGATGGGTTGTTCTTCTTCGGGCAGCGACCCGGCAGGGCGGGACGGCTGGCCTCCATGCCCGTCATCGACGGCAAGAAGGCCGCCGTGTACTGCACGTACGCGATCGACTCCGGCAAGACCCTCCCGAAGCTGGCGGGGATCGTCAGCCGGCGAGGCGGCGAGGTAATCGGTGGCGTGGCGATCAAACGGAACAACATGACGGCAGGGGCCGCGGACTTCGTCGACCGCCTCCTCGGCGCGCTCGACGAGCCCGCCGCCACCTGAGCGCTCGGTTCGCCGGCTACCAGCCCGGCGGGCGTCGGGTGCCGCCGGTGATCGCCTCGACGAAGCCGGCGGCCTCCAGGCAGGTGTAGTCCTCCAGGAACGGTCCGACGACCTGGACCCCGATGGGGAGACCGGACGAGTGCACACCGATCGGAACCACCGTGGCGGGGAGGTAGACCACGCCGAACAGCCCCATCCATCGGATCTGGTCCATGTAGCTGCGGGGCTCGCCGGCGACCGTGATCGTGCGGGACGTCATCGGCTTGCTGTGGTCGTGGGGGATGGCGACGGTGGGTGAGACCGGGGCCAGCACCACATCCCACTGCTGGAAGAACTCACGCCAGCGGGCCCGCATCTGGAGCCGTCGCTCGTTGGCCGACAACCAGGCCCGATGGCGTTGGGTGGAGTACTCCACACCGAGATCGCCCTCGAGGTCGCCTCCTTCGGCATGGCGTCGGGCCAGATCCTCGATCTCGGGTTGTGACCAGGCACCAGCGAGGGCTGCGCCGAGGAGACGCCAGAACGTCTCGTCGGCCTTGGCGAAGTCGAACCCGTCCGGCCGGGCCCGGTCGTCGACCTGGGCGCCGGCACCCTCGAGCTGCTGTGCGACTGCGGTGATCGCGTCGGCGATCTCCGGATCGACGGGGCAGTGGTCGTCGTCGGCCCAGACCGCCACCCGGAGCTGGTCGACGTCGGACACCCGGGTCGGCGGGAGCTCCAGCGCCCAGGCGTGATCGTGCCAGTCGTCGGCTCCGGCGAGCACGTCCAGCCCGAGCCGGCAGTCGGCGACGGTCCGGGCCATCGGGCCGACCACCGCGATGTCGGCCTGGGTGAGCGTGCCCGGTGGCCCGGGGATCTGACCCTTGGCCGACACGATCCCGTAGCTCGGCTTGTGGCCAACGACGCCACACATCCCCGCCGGGTTGCGGATGCTGCCGCCGATGTCGCTGCCGATCTCGAGCGGGGTGAAGCCGGCAGCGAGGGCCGCGGCCGAGCCGCCGGAGCTGCCGCCGGGGGAGCGGCGGGTGTCCCACGGATTGTTGGTGGTGCCGTACACCTCGTTGAACGACTGGCAATCGCCGGCGTAGATCGGCAGGTTGGTCTTGCCGAACACGACCGCTCCCGCCTCCTTGACCCTGGCGACCGGGGCGGCGTCGAGCTCTGGCACGAAGTCGGCGAGCTCCGGGGCCCCGGAGGTCGTGACGAGTCCCTCCGTCATCAACGAGTCCTTGACGGTCATGGGGAGGCCGGCCAGCTCACCCACCGCACGACCGGCGGCCCTGGCGTCGTCGATCGCGCTGGCGGTGGCCTGGGCCTGCTCATAGTCCCTCGTGACGACGGCGTTGATCTCCGGATCGCGGTCCTCGACCCGCTGGACGAGGGCATCGAGCGCCTCGATAGCCGAGAGGTCACCGCTGCGCAGCGCAGCCAGGAGCTCGACAGCGGACAGATACGGCAGATCCAGGCTCATGGAACTGCAACTTAGCCCAGCCACTCCGGGCCCGACGGGCGCTGCAGAACGCGATCTCCCACGGACCACACGCGACGACGGCGGGACGACGGGGGCCGATACAGTCCGGTCGTGATGACCCGGATTCGAATCGCCGCGATCATGGCCGCCGCGGCGCTGCTCGCCTCGTCCTGTGCCTCGCGGCCCTCGAGCGACGAGCTGACCAACGCGATCCTGACCGCGACCGAGGCCGATCCCGACCTCGACATCACGACAGCGCAGGCGGCGTGCATCGCGGGGGTGCTCCTGGAGAGCAACCTCTCCGACACGACCCTGTCCGGCATGGCCGAGGACTTCGACAACCCCGAGGTGCTCCAGACCGAACTCGACGATGTCGAGCCGCAGGTGACCGCAGCGGCCCTGGCCTGCAGCTGAGCCTGGTATGTCGAGCCGGGTTCTCGTCGGTGGGCACATCGCCGAGGTCCTCGCCCTCCACGGCCCGGTGGTGGCGCTCGAGAGCACGATATTCTCCCACCTGGGCCTCCCGGCGCCCCACAACCGCCACGCGCTCGAGCGGTGCCTCGCCGCGGTCCGGACCGGTGGGGCTGAACCGGCCCTGACCGCCGTCCTCGATGGCCAGCCCACACTCGGGGTCGACGCCTCGGCCCACGACCTCATCTGCGGCCCCGCCAGGAAGGTCGCCGCTCGCGACCTAGGCGTCGCCGCCGCGCAGCGCTGGTCGTACGGGGCCACGACCGTCTCGGCGTCGCTCGCGCTCGCCGCGGCCTGTGGGGTCCCGGTGTTCGCCACCGGCGGGATCGGCGGCGTCCATCGCGACGCCAACGAGACCGGCGACGTCAGCGCCGACCTCGACGCCCTGGCCCGCCATCAGGTGATCACCGTGTCGGCCGGCGCCAAGGTGTTCCTCGATCTGGCCCGCACGCTCGAGCACCTGGAGATGCTCTCGGTTCCCGTGATCGGCTGGCGGTGCAGCGAGTTCCCTGCCTTCCATGCCGCGTCGAGCGGTCTACCCGTGCCGTCAACAGCCGATGACGCGACCGAGATCGCCGAGATCGCCGAGACCCATTGGCAGCTCGGCGGCGGTGGGGTGCTGGTCGTCGCACCGGTTCCGGAGGCCGACGCCCTCGACCTCGACGAGGTGATGGCGGCGTCGACCGATGCGATCGCCGCCACCGACGCGTCCGGCGTCCGCGGCGCCGGCGTGACCCCGGCCGTCCTCGAACGGTTGGCGGCCCTCACCGACGGACGGGCGATCACGGCCAACCTGAGTCTCGCTGCGAACAACGCCGCGATCGCAGCGGGGATCGCCGCTGCCATCGCCGAACGGGCACGACGCTGAGCGACGGATCAGCCGATCAGCGCCGCGCCGTGTCGCGCGAGGGTCGGCTTGCTCGAGGTCGGCGGTTGCTCGAGATCAGCGATCTGGGGGGATCAGTGGTCGGCGGTTGCTCGAGATCAGTGGTCGGCGGGGATCACAGGTCGTCGGCGGCGAAGGTGTCGCACTGCTCCGGATCGCCCGACTCGTAGCCGACGCGGAACCACTTGATCCGCTGGTCCGACGAGCCGTGGGTCCACGTGTGGGGGTCGACCGACATCCCCGACTGGGCCTGGATCCGGTCGTCGCCGACGGCGGCCGCGGCGGCCAGGCCCTCCTCGATGTCGTTCGGCTCGATGATGGGCTGCCCGGTCTCCCTGGTCAGCCGGTTGTCGGCCGAGTGGGCCCAGACGCCGGCGAAGCAGTCGGCCTGGAGCTCCTGACGGATCGAGTACTGGTTGCGGTTGCCGGGGTCCTGGGCCTGGGCGTTGCGGACCGCGTCGCTGATACCGAGGATCGACTGGAGGTGGTGGCCGACCTCGTGGGCCACCACGTAGGCCTGGGCGAAGTCGCCGGGGGCGCCGAAGCGGGTGCGCAACTCGTCGAAGAAGCCGAGATCGATGTAGACCTGCATGTCGCCGGGGGCCGGGCAGTAGAACGGCCCGACCGCCGACGTCGCGTTTCCGCAGCCGGTCGACACCGAGCCGTCGAACACGTTGAGGACCGTCGGCTCGTAGTTGAGACCGGCCTCGTCGAAGTAGCCGTCCCACGTGTCCTGGATGTCGATCATGAGGAACTGGAGGTACTCGACGGTGTCACCGTCGGGGTCGATCACGCCCGACTGGCCGCCCGTGGGCACCTGACCGGGCAGCGAGGTCTCCGTGGCGTCCAGGCCGAACGACGTGCCGCCACCACCGCCTCCGCCACCACCGCCGAGCAGGGCGACCAGGAGGGCGATGATGACCGCGCCGATCCCACCGCCGGCGACGATGCCACCTCGACCGGGGGAGCGGCGCCCACCACCGCCACGGGAGCCGGACCGTCGGAGATCGCGTACGTACTTGCGGCCGGCCTCCGCCGTGCTCTTGTCGTATCGAACCACGTGTCCGCTCCCTGATCGCCCGCGTCGGGACAACCAACACTACCCTGCAAGTGTGACCGATCATGTCTCTGTCCTCGCAGGTCGTGGGCCCGTCCCGCCCGATGTCGGCCTGGCGGAGTCCGTCGTCGACCCGCTGGCCCGGGCGTCGAGCGTGGAGCGATTCGCCGCTCGCGGGATACGCCTCCCGAAGTTCTCCGAGCTCCGCGATCCAGCCACCATCGATCCGGCCGTGCTCGACCAGTTGGCGGAGGTCGACCGTCGGGTGCCCGACGCGAGGAACCTCTTCCGGGTCCACTGGTACAACCGGCTCGGCGACGACGGTCTGGCCGACGTGCCCCAGCACCTCGAGCTGCCGTCGACCCTGACCGGTGTCGACGCCCGAATCGTGCTCGTCCTCGGCGACCGGTTCCCCATGATCGACACCCACAAGGTCCTGGCGGCCTACGGCTGCCTGGCGCCCCGCATCATCACCGGCCGGTTCGACCCGAGCCGGCACCGTGCGATCTGGCCGTCCACCGGCAACTACGCCAGAGGTGGGGTGGCGATCAGCCGCATCATGGACTGCCACGGCGTGGCCGTGCTCCCGGCCGGAATGAGCCAGGAGCGGTTCGACTGGCTGCAGAGGTGGACGCTCGATCCCGTGCGGGACATCATCCGAACCCCCGGCACGGAGAGCAACGTCAAGGAGATCTACGACGCCTGCAACGAGTTGGCTCTCGACGACGAGAACGTGGTGATCAACCAGTTCTGCGAGCTCGCCAACTACCTCGTCCACCGGACGGTAACGGGCCCCGCCTTCGAATCGGTCTTCAGCTCGCTCGGCAGCGGTGCCCGCAACGGCACCACCACCGGTGGGAACGGCGCCGGTGCCGGTCTCCGCCTCGCCGGGTTCGTGTCGGCTACCGGATCGGCGGGAACGATCGCTGCCGGCGACCACCTCAAGGAGCGTTACGGCTGCGAGATCGTGGCGGCGGAGGCGCTCGAGTGCCCCACGCTCTACGAGAACGGGTTCGGGGAGCACAACATCCAGGGCATCGGCGACAAGCACGTCCCGCTGATACACAACGTGATGAACACCGATGTCGTCGCCGCCATCAGCGACCGGGTCACCGATCAGCTCGACGTGTTGTTCCAGACCAGGACGGGTCGGAACCACCTGCGCGACGAGGTCGGCGTCGATGCCGAGGTCGTCGCCGAGCTCGACCACTTCGGCTACTCGAGCATCTGCAACCTGGCGGCCGCGATCGGCTACGCCAACCTCCGACAGCTCGGCCCCGACGATGTGGTGCTCACCGTCGCCACCGACGGGGCCGCCCTCTACGAGAGCGGGCGGCAGCCGATCATCGACCGCGACTTCGGCGGCTCGCTCAGCCCGGCGGCAGCGGCCGACACGTTCGCCCGTCACCTGGGTGATCCCGGCGTGCACGCGATGCTCGACCTCGACGAGCGCGAGCGCCGTCGGATCTTCAACCTCGGCTACTTCACCTGGGTGGAGCAGCTCAATCTCGACCTCGACACGTTCATCGCTCGCCGCGACCAGAGCTGGTGGGATCGGATGCTCCCGGTGGTCGACCGCTGGGACGGCCTCATCGACGAGTTCAACGCCGAGACCGGTCTTGGCTGACGCCAACCCGTTCATCGCCCACCGCCACCTCCTCGATCTCCATCGACACGCCGCCGCTCGCGGCCTCGACGACGACGGGTACTGCTCGCTGGTCGCGGAGGCCGATGAACGGGTGGCCGAGGTGGACGGGCATGGCTTCCAGACGACCGAGGTGGTGGAGCTCCGCGACGTGCCCGTCGGGGCGTCGCCCGTCGTGGCCAAGGTGGAGACCGGCAACGTCGGTGGCTCCCACAAGGCGCGGCACCTCTTCGGCCTGCTGTTGTACCTGCTCATCGACGAACGTGCCGGTCGCGCCGGATCACCGGCTCCCGCAGTCGCCCAGCCGGCCGGCCAGCCACTCGCCATCGCCTCGTGCGGCAACGCGGCGCTGGGGGCCGCCGTGGTCGCCCGGGCTGCCGAACGGGCGCTGCGGGTGTTCGTACCCACCGATGCCGATCCGTCGATCGTGGAACGGCTCGAGGCGCTGCAGGCCGACGTGCAGCACTGCGAGCGACGCCCGGGGGAGCGGGGCGATCCGTGCGTGGCCCGTCTCGGCGAGGCGATCGACGGCGGAGCGCGCCCGTTCACCGTGCAGGGTCCGGTCTGCCCCGACGTGATCGACGGGGGCCGGACGCTCGGGCTGGAGCTGGCCGCCCAGCTCGACGAGCTCGACGTCGTGCCGGCTGCGATCTACATCCAGATCGGCGGTGGTGCGCTGGCGACGGCCACGATGGACGGACTCCGGCGGGCCTGGCCCGATCGATCCCTCCCGCGGCTGTATCCGGTCCAGGCCGAGACCGCCCATCCCTATGTCGCCGCCTGGCGTCGGGTCTCCGACCGGGCGCTGCACGACCTCGGTGTCGAGGGAGCCGATTCGGACGAGCAACGGGCAGCGGCGCTGACCGTCCATCTCGGCGCGATCGACCTCGACGAGCTGCTCGACCGCAACGGGGAGGCGATGGTGCCGTGGCCGACGACGCCGCACAGCGTTGCGTCGGGCATCCTCGACGACGTCACCTACGACTGGCGCACGGTGCTCCGGCATCAGGTCGAGACCGGCGGCCACCCCGTTCTCGTCACCGAGGAGATGTTCGGCACCGCGAAGGCGCTCGTCGCCGGGCAGGTCGACCCCGCCCCGGACGAGACGGGCGCCGCCGGTCTCGCCGGACTCCTCACCCGCGCAGCGGCCGAACCGTCGACCGCTCTCGGGCCCTCCGTCGTATTGCTCACCGGCTGAACGAGCGCCGCGCCGCTCGGCGGCGCCGCACACCTGGCGTTCTGCCGGCCCCACGCCCCCGGACCCCACCGTTCTGCCGGCCGGTACGCGCCATAGTCGGGGCAGCCGACCGGCAGAACCCCGACGGACGGTGCAGCCCACAGCCAGAAGCCCGACGGACGGTGCAGCCGAGCTCACCGTTCTGCCGGCCCCACGCCCCGCTCCGCCCCGTTCTGCCGGCCGGTACGCGCCATAGTCGGTGCAGCCGACAGGCAGAACCCCGACGGACGGTGCAGCCGACAGGCAGAACCCCGACGGACGGTGCAGCCGACAGGCAGAACCCCGACGGACGGTGCAGCCGAGCTCACCGTTCTGCCGGCCCCACGCCCCGGACCCCACCGTTCTGCCGGCCGGTACGCGCCATAGTCGGGGCAGCCGACCGGCAGAACCCCGACGGACGGTGCAGCCGACAGGCAGAAGCTGGGCCGGCGGAGCAGCCGACGGGCGGAAGCTGGGCCGACGAGGCGGCCAGCGATGAGGTCAGCCGGCGAGGGGACGGCCGAAGGGCTTCTCGCCGCGCCAGTTCTCCAGGAACGACTCGGCGAGGTGGCAGGCGCCGAGCAGCACGCCGTCGGGGTGGGAGCCCGCTTCGTCGAGCAGTTGGCCGACCCGCTCCACCACGACCTCGGCGGCGCTGCCCTCGCTGTCGAGAAAGCCGCTGACGAGGTAGCCGGCCGTCGAGATGAAGTCGGGGACGACAGTCACCGATCCTCGCCGCTTGAGCTGGGCGAACGCCTTGGTGGTGACGGGGATCGGGCCCCAGGGCACGATCGCCTTGGCGGCGACGAACTCGGTTCCCTTGTGGCTCAGGGTGCCGGGCTTCGACCCGGCGAGGATGGCGTCGACCGCTGCACCCCACACGAGCCACGGCTTCTCGTCGACACCCCACACGTCGACCACGGTGGCGCCGGCCCCTTTGACCGCGTCGATCACCTCGGTCGGGACCTGCTCGTGACCCTCGACCGCCACCGTCCTCCCCCCGAGATCGCCGCCGAGCGCCCAGGCGGTGGCCGCCACCACCGAGGCGCCGAGCAACTCGTTCGACCCGGCGCGCGAGCCGATCCCGGCAGCGGTCCGAAGCGGGGCGAGCTGGGCCGCGTCGACGCCCTTGCCGGCCTCGAGGTGGAGCTCACCCGACTCGACGAGCGGTACGAGCTCGGTGGCGAACGCCTCGATCGCGCCGTCGACGGCGTCGCCTTCGGCATTGATCCCGGCCGAAGCCCCGCTCCGCTCGATCCCGAAGGCGGCGAAGCCGTAGGTGGCGGACCGCGCGAGGTCCTGGGCGCTGCCCTGCAGGATCTTGCGGGCCCGGCGGACCACGCCCGACGCCGGAGCATCGGGGAGGTCCACGACCACGAACGCGTCGGTCGAAGTGAGCTTGTTCAGCGCCATCGTCGGGATTCTATGCAGTCGACCCGCCGCCGGACACGCCGGCGGTCGGGGCCTCGACCTAGGCGAATCCGACGAACGCCGAGGCGAACACTAGGCTGACGATCGTCATCACCTTGATGAGGATGTTCATCGCCGGACCGGACGTGTCCTTGAACGGATCGCCAACCGTGTCGCCGACGACGGCGGCCTTGTGGGCCTCGGAGCCCTTACCGCCGTGGTTGCCGGCCTCGATGTACTTCTTGGCGTTGTCCCACGCACCGCCGGCATTGGCCATGAAGATCGCGAGTGCGAACCCGGTCACCAGCGCGCCGGCCAGGAAGCCACCCAGAGCGTTGATGTTGATGAACCCGATCACCAGCGGCACCACGACGGCCAGCGCGCCGGGGATGAGCATCTCTCGGAGCGAGGCCTGGGTGGAGATCGCCACACAGCGGGCCGAGTCGGGGTTGACGCCAGCCTGACCTTCCCGGAGACCGGGGATCTCGGCGAACTGGCGACGCACCTCCTCGATCATCTTCTGGGCGGCCCGACCGACCGCGTCGATCGTGAGCGACGCAAACAGGAACGGCAGCATGGCACCGAGGAAGAGGCCGATGAACACTTCGACCCGGCCGACGTCGAGTGAGAGGGCGATGTCTTTGCCTTCGCTGGCGGCTGCGGTGGCGATCGCCACCTCGAAGCTCTTGAAGAGCGCCAGGGCGGTGAGGGCGGCCGAACCGACAGCGAAGCCCTTCGCCACTGCGGCGGTGGTGTTGCCGAGCGAGTCGAGTGCGTCGGTGACCTCACGAACGCTGGGGTCGAGCTCGGCCATCTCGGCGATACCGCCAGCGTTGTCGGCGATGGGGCCGTAGGCGTCAACCGACACCACGACACCGGTGGTGGCCAGCATGCCGATGGCGGCAACGGCGATGCCGTAGATGCCACCGAAGTCGTCGCCGGACACGTCGCCGAGGAACGCTGCATCTTCGGCGAACGTGATCTGACCGCCCCAGTAGGCGAGCGCCACGCCGATCACGATGAGGCCGACCGACGCCGCAACCGACACCATCCCCGCCGAGATACCGGACAGGATCGTGGTGGCCGGGCCGGTCTCGGTCTGCCGGGCGATGTTCTTCACCGGCTTGTAGTGGTCGCTGGTCCAGATCTCGGCGACCTTGCCGATCGCCCAGCCCACGATGAGACCACCGATGACCGAGATGGCAAGGCCGATCGGGTTGTCGAACCCGTCGCCGCTGAACAGCCAATAGCTCACGGCCAGCGTGCCGAGGACGGTGATCCCCATCGCCACGTTGGTGCCCATGTGGAGCGCAGCGGAGAGCTTCCGAATGTCGGTCGACTCACCGCCCCGAACCGTGAACGATCCGATGATCGAGGCGATCATGCCGATGAAGGCGATCGCCATCGGGAACACCAGGAGCGAGAGCGTGAACTCGTCATCGGCCTGACTGGCGACGAGTCCGAGGGTGAAGGCCGTGAGCGAGATCGGCGCGATCATCGAGCCGGCGTAGCTCTCGAAGAGGTCGGCGCCCATCCCGGCGACGTCGCCAACATTGTCGCCAACGTTGTCGGCGATCGTGGCGGGGTTCCGGGGGTCGTCTTCGGGAATGCCGGCCTCGACCTTGCCGACCAGGTCAGCGCCGACGTCGGCCGCTTTGGTGTAGATACCGCCGCCGACCCGGGAGAAGAGTGCGATCGACGACGCCCCGAGACCGAACGCCGTGACGACCTCGAAGGCATCGTCGACGCCGATGACCAGCACGAAGAGGATGTACACGATCATCAGGCCACCCAGGGCGAGCCCTGCGACGGAGAAGCCCATCACCGCACCGCCCTGGAAGGCGAGCGGCAAGGCGACCCCCGGCCCGGACTTCGCAGCCTCGGTGGTGCGAGCGTTGGCCATCGTGGCCACCGTCATTCCGGCATAGCCCGCGGTGGCGGACAGGACCGCGCCGATCAGATAGCTCAGCGCTCCCCACGGGCTGATGAAGGCACCGATGAGGATCGCCATCACCGCCACGAAGCCGGCGACCCAGGTGTACTCCTGCTTCAGGAAGGCACGGGCGCCGGCCTGGATCTCGGTCATCAAGAAGACCATCCGGTCGTCGCCGGGGCTGGCTGCCTTCACCTTGTTGTAGTAGAAGCCAGCCAGGCCGAGCGCAGCCAGGGCGGACACCAGTGCAAGATACGGGATTGCACCCACTCTTCTCTCCTCTACCCAGACGGGTCGTCATTCACCGGAACCCGCTGCAGAAACGGAACGAGCAGGCACGGAACGCGCCTGCGAATCGTCGAGGCGACTGCCCGACGCTAGTTGGAGCCTTCGCCAACAGCAACAATCACCAGGTCATCACCCATTGCGGCGGCGGGCCCACACCGCAACGAGCAGATCGTGGAGGTGGTCGAGGTCGGCGAGGCCGCCCATCTCCCGGGCGCTGTGCATCGCCAGTTGCGGCGCGCCAAGGTCGACGGTCGACACGCCGAGCCTCGCTGCGGTGATCGGACCGATCGTCGAGCCGCACGGGAGGTCGTTGCGGTGGATGTAGTACTGGAGCGGCACGCCGGCGGCCTCGGCTGCGGCCACCACCACCGCCTCGCTGACGGCGTCGGTGGCGTACCGCTGGTTGGCATTCCGCTTGATCACGACACCGTCGTTCAGCGCGATGTGGTGCGACGGCTCGTGCTTGTCGACGTAGTTCGGATGGGTGGCATGGGCGCCGTCGGCCGAGATCACCAGCGAGGCGGCGAGGGCGGCGAGGTATGCCTGACGATCGAGGCCGGCGGCGCCGGCGATCCGCTCGAGGGTCGACCCCAGGAGCGCGCCGGCGGCCCCCGTCGCCGACTCCGATCCGATCTCCTCGTGGTCGTACAGCACCACGACCGGAAGATGGGCCGGCCGGTCGGCCTCCGCTGTGGTGGCGATGAGGGCCCGCACCGCACAGAACGCCGATACGAGATTGTCGATCCTGGCCGACGCGTACAGGTCGCCGTCGCGGCCCACGATCGCCGGGGGTTGCGTGTCGAAGGCCATCAGGTCCCAGGCCAGGATCGATGCGGGGTCGATGTCGAGCCCCGATGCCACGTGGCGGCGGACGGCGCCCGAACCACGGCCGGACCCGCCGTTCGAGTCGCCGTTCCCCTCAGCGGTGCCAGCGGTGTCATCGGACCCTGCCAGCGCCCACAGGGGTGTCAGGTGGCGCTGGGGATCGAGCTTGAGGCCCTTGTCCCGGATCTCCCGGTCGAGATGGATCGCCAACTGCGGGATGCGCAGGATCGGGTCGTCGTCGCGGTAGAGCAGCGCCTCGATCGCACCGTCGCCCGAGTCGACCGTGACCCGACCGGCGAGGCCGAGATCGCGATCGAGCCACGAGTTCAGCAGCACCCCGCCGTAGACCTCCACCCCGACCTGGGCGAAGCCGCCAGCCACGACGTCGGCGTTCGTGCGCACCCGGAGGTTCGGCGAGTCGGTGTGGGCGCCGACCACCCGGAAGCCGGCGTCGAGACCCGTCGCCGGGCCCGGCTGCCACCAGGCGACGAGGGTGCCACCGCTCACCGCGAACCGGCCGCCCTCGCCGGTGGGGAACCGGCTGTCGGTGGCGACGGGCGTGTAGCCGGCATCGGTGAGCAGTTCGACCGCCCGCGCCACCGCGTGGTACGGGGTCGGGCTGCGGTGCAGATCGTCGAGGACGGAGGTGGCGAGGTCGCTCGCTCCCCGGGTGCGTGGTTCGGCCATTCCCCCATCGTGGCAGCCAGCCGGCCCGACGCCGCACCCCACCGACGGCGGCCGAAGCGGAGCGACGACAACGACCGTCGACTGCGCCCGATTCCCCCGATGACAGTTCGAGTCGAGCCAAGGTATCGCTCGCAGCGATAGCGGCTTGCACTCGGCACCTGTCGACCAGATAGAGTTGACCGAATCGCTTCCGAGCCATCGACTCCGACCGGTGCAACCAGGGACGCACGATCGAGAGCGGATGGATCGGTGCACAACCGGTAGGGCCAGAGACGTCCCGATCGGCCGCTCGAGCCCTCCGGGGTGCGCGCCGACACTAGCCATCACGGTCGCCCCAGACGGCGTCCGGACAGACGACTTGCTTGGAGTTGCCTTGCCCGACCTTCCGCTGCCTCAGGGTCTGTACGATCCGACGTTCGAGCACGATGCGTGCGGTGTCGCCTTCGTCGCCGACCTCCACGGCCGGCCGAGCCACGCCATCGTCGAGGCCTCGTTGGGCGCGCTCCGCTGCCTGCAGCATCGGGGTGCGACCAACGCCGAGCCCAACACCGGCGATGGTGCCGGCGTGATGATCCAGGTCCCCGATCGGTTCCTGCGCTCGCTGATCCCCGACCTTCCCGAAGCCGGTCACTACGCGACCGGTATCGGCTTCCTGCCGCCCGAGCCGTCGGTGTGCGAGAAGGCGAAGCGGGCCATCGAGGAGATCGCCGCCGACGAGGGCATGACCGTCGTCGCCTGGCGGACCGTCCCCACCGACCCCGAGCCGCTCGGCGCCCAGGCCCGGGGCGTGATGCCATCGTTCGAGCAGGTGTTCCTGGCGTCGACCACCGACCAGGATCTCGCCGGGCTCGACCTCGATCGGCAGGTCTACGTGGTCCGGAAGCGGATCGAGCACGAGCTCCCCGAGCAGCTCGGTGCCGCCCTCTACTTCCCGAGCCTCAGCAGCCGGACGTTCGTGTACAAGGGCATGCTCACCACCCCTCAGCTCACCGAGTTCTACCCGGAGCTCACCGACGAGCGGATCGAGAGCGGCCTGGCGCTGGTCCACTCGCGGTTCTCGACGAACACGTTCCCGTCGTGGCCACTGGCTCACCCGTATCGGTTCGTGGCCCACAACGGCGAGATCAATACGGTGATGGGCAATCGGAACTGGATGCGGGCCCGGGAAGCCATCATGAGTGCCCCCCACTGGAACGGGGCCGAGGAGAAGCTGTTCCCGATCTGCACCCCCGGCGCGTCCGACACTGCCAGTTTCGACGAGGCGCTGGAGCTCCTCCATCTCGGCGGGTACCCGCTCCACCATGCGGTGCTGATGATGATCCCCGAGGCCTGGGAGCGCCACGACGACATCCCTCAAGCGCAGCGAGACTTCTATGACTTCTACGCCTCGGCGATGGAGCCCTGGGACGGCCCGGCCTCGGTCACCTTCACCGACGGCACCGTCGTCGGGGCTGTCCTCGACCGCAACGGCCTGCGCCCGAGCCGGTACTGGGTGACCGACGACGACCGGGTGATCATGGCATCGGAGGTCGGGGTGGTCGACGTCGACCCCGAGAAGGTGATCCGGAAGGGCCGCCTGGAACCGGGGAAGATGTTCCTGGTCGACACGAGCCAAGGTCGGATCATCGACGACCACGAGCTCATGACCGATCTCGCTTCCGAGCACCCCTACGCCGAGTGGCTGGAGGGCCGTCGCCGGCTCGACGACCTACCGGCGGTTCCAGCTCGGACCACGACACCGACCGCCGAGGCCCTGCTCGCCGAACAGGTGTCGAACGGCTACACGATCGAGGAGCTCGAACTGCTGGTCGATCCGATGGTGGCCGAGGGGAAGGAAGCGATCGGCTCCATGGGGACCGACACCCCGCCCGCGGTGCTGTCGAACCGGCCTCGGATGCTCTACGACTACTTCTTCCAGCTGTTCGCCCAGGTCACCAATCCACCCCTCGATGCGCTGCGGGAGGAACTGGTCACCAGCCATCGGGTGATCGCCGGACCCGAGGGCAACATCCTGGTTCCCGGACCCGACTGGTGCCACCAGCTGGAGCTCGCCTACCCCGTGCTCACCCCTGAAGAGCTGGCGCGCATCGCCGCCGACGACGAGCAACTCCGGCAGTTCGCCGCGGCGGTGGTCCCCGGGCTCTACCCGGTGGCCGAGGGTGAAGCCGGGCTGCAGGCCGCTCTCGACCAGGTCCGAGCTGAGGCTTCGGCCGCGATCGCGGCCGGGGCGACGATTCTGATCGTGTCGAACCGTGGCGCCACGGCCGACCTCGCTCCGATCCCGTCGCTCCTGTTGACCGGTGCGGTCCACCACCACCTCGTCCGGAAGAAGTCGCGGACGAGGGTGGGGCTGCTGATCGACAGCGGCGATGCCCGGGAGGTCCACCACTTCGCGTTGTTGCTCGGCTGCGGGGCCGACGCGGTGTGCCCCTCGCTGGTCTTCGAGACGATCGCGACCCGCCTCCCCGATGGGCTCGACCGTCAGACGGCCGACGCGAACTACATCAAGGCCGCCTCGAACGGCGTGATCAAGGTGATGTCGAAGATGGGCATCTCCACCATCGCCTCCTACACGGGGGCCCAGATCTTCGAGGCGGTGGGCCTCAGCCAGGCCTTGGTCGAGGAGTTCTTCACCGGTATCACGTCGAAGCTCGGCGGGATCGGGCTGGCGGAGCTGGCCCAGGAGTGCGAGCTCCGACATCGGCGGGCGTTCCCCGATCGGCCAGAGGCGCTGGCCCACCGCGGTCTCGACTTCGGCGGGGAGTACCAGTGGCGGCGAGAGGGGGAGTACCACCTGTTCAATCCCCAGACCGTGTTCAAGCTGCAGCACGCCACCCGATCCAAGCGCTACGAGATCTTCAAGGAGTACACCCGGCTCGTCGACGACCAGGCCGAGCAGCTCGCGACCCTGCGCGGCCTGTTCCGGTTCTCGGACCGACGGGAGCCGGTCCCGATCGACGAGGTGGAGCCGGCCTCCGAGATCGTCAAGCGATTCGCCACCGGGGCGATGAGCTACGGCTCGATCTCCGCCGAGGCCCACGAGACCCTGGCGATCGCCATGAACCGCCTGGGCGGTAAGTCGAACACCGGCGAGGGCGGGGAGGATCCCGAGCGGTTCCTCACCCTGCCCAACGGCGACTCCAAGCGCTCGGCGATCAAGCAGGTCGCCTCCGGCCGCTTCGGGGTGACCGCGGAGTACCTCACCGAGTCCGACGACCTGCAGATCAAGATGGCGCAGGGGGCCAAGCCGGGGGAGGGCGGTCAGCTCCCCGGTCGCAAGGTCTACCCGTGGATCGCCAAGACCCGTCACTCCACCACCGGTGTGGGCCTCATCTCGCCACCACCCCACCACGACATCTACTCGATCGAGGACCTGGCCCAGTTGATCCACGATCTCAAGAACGCCAACCCGTCGGCCCGGGTCCACGTGAAGCTCGTCGCCGAGGTCGGCGTCGGGACGGTGGCGGCCGGCGTGAGCAAGGCCAAAGCCGATGTCGTGCTGATCTCCGGCAACGACGGCGGCACCGGTGCCTCGCCCCTGACGTCGCTCAAGCACGCGGGTGGCCCCTGGGAGCTGGGTCTCGCCGAGACCCAGCAGACGCTGCTCCTCAACGACCTCCGGGACCGGATCGTGGTGCAGGTCGACGGCCAGATCAAGACCGGTCGTGACGTCGTCATCGCCGCCCTGCTCGGGGCGGAGGAGTTCGGCTTCGCCACCGCGCCCCTGGTCGTCTCGGGCTGCATCATGATGCGGGTCTGCCACCTCGACACCTGTCCGGTCGGCGTCGCCACCCAGAACCCCGTGCTGCGGGAGAAGTTCGCCGGGAAGCCGGAGTTCGTGGAGACGTTCTTCACCTTCATCGCCGAGGAGGTGCGGGAGTTGCTGGCCGAGCTCGGGTTCCGATCGATCGAGGAGGCGATCGGTCGGGTCGACCGTCTGGACACGTCGGCTGCGATCGACCACTGGAAGGCATCCGGTCTCGATCTCACACCCGTCCTCCACGACCCGCTCGGCGACGACGACGCAGCCCGCCACTGCGTGCGGGAGCAGGATCACCACCTCGACGTCGCCCTCGACCAGGAGCTGATCGCCAAGGCCGGGGCCGCGCTCGAGTCCGGAGCGCCCGTCTCGATCAACCTGCCGATCTCGAACACGAACCGCACCGTCGGCACGATGCTCGGCCACGAGCTGACCAAGCGCCACGGCGGAGCCGGCCTACCCGACAACACGATCCAGATCGACTTCACCGGTTCGGCCGGGCAGTCGTTCGGCGCGTTCCTGCCGAAGGGGATCACCCTCCGACTCGAGGGCGACGCGAACGACTACTTCGGCAAGGGCCTCTCCGGCGGACATCTCCGCCTCTACCCGCCGAAGGGCTCACCGTTCGTGGCCGAGGAGAACATCATCGCCGGCAACGTGATCCTCTATGGCGCCACGGCGGGCACCGTCCACATCCGCGGGGTCGTCGGCGAGCGGTTCTGCGTGCGGAACTCGGGCGCCGAAGCGGTCGTGGAAGGGGTCGGCGACCACGGCTGCGAGTACATGACCGGCGGCGTCGCAGTGGTGCTCGGCACCACCGGGCGGAACTTCGGTGCCGGCATGTCCGGCGGGATCGCCTACGTGCTCGACGCCGACGGTCGGTTCCGGGAACGGGTGAACACCGAGATGGTGGAGCTCGAAGCCCTCGACAGCGAGGACGACGTTCGGCTCTACGGGCTGGTCGAGCGCCATCTGAAGGAAACGGAGTCGCCCGTCGCTCGACGACTCCTCGACGACTGGAGCAGGAGCTTGGAGCGGTTCGTGAAGGTCATGCCCACCGACTACCGACGGGTGCTCGATGCCCAGGCGAGGGCCGCCAGGGAAGGGACCGACCCGGTCGTGGCGATGATGGAGGCCGCTCATGGGTGACCCCCGAGGCTTCCTCCTCCACGACCGCAAGCTTCCCGATCGCCGGCCGGTTCCGGTACGGCTCAAGGACTGGCGCGAGGTCTACGAACCGTTCCCCGTCACCGATCTCCGCGACCAGGCCTCGCGCTGCATGGACTGCGGGATCCCGTTCTGCAACAACGGCTGCCCGCTCGGCAACCTGATCCCGGACTGGAACGACCTCGTCTACCGCGACGACTGGCGTCAGGCGATCGACCGGCTGCACGCCACCAACAACTTCCCGGAGTTCACCGGCAGGCTCTGTCCGGCACCGTGCGAAGCGGCCTGCGTGGCCGGCATCAACACCGAGGCGGTCACGATCAAGAACATCGAGGTGTCGATCGTCGACCGCGCCTGGGAGGAGGGCTGGATCGAACCGGTCATGGCCTCGAAGAAGACGGGCAAGCGCGCTGCGGTCGTCGGGTCGGGGCCGGCCGGTCTCGCGGCGGCCCAGCAGCTCACGAGGGCCGGTCACGACGTCGTCGTGTTCGAGCGGGCCGACCGGATCGGCGGCCTCCTCCGCTACGGGATTCCCGAGTTCAAGATGGAGAAGGCGGTGCTCGACCGGCGCCTGGCCCAGATGGCGGCAGAGGGCACCGAGTTCCGGACGAATGCGTTCGTCGGGAGCGATCCCGACCATCCCGACCACGTCGCCGTCGCCGAGCTCCGCGAGGGCTTCGACGCGATCGTGCTGGCAGGCGGCGCGACCGTGCCGAACGACTTCGTGGCCAACGCCCCCGGTCGCGACCTCGACGGCATCCATCAGGCGATGGACTACCTACCGCCGGCGAACCGGGTCCAGGAGGGCGATCTCGACGAGCCGCCGATCACCGCGGCCGGCAAGAAGGTCGTGATCCTCGGCGGCGGTGATACCGGCGCCGACTGCCTCGGCACGGCGAACCGGCAGGGCGCCGAGGTCGTCCACCAGTTCGAGATCATGCCCCGCCCGCCCGACGACCGCTCCGACCAGAATCCGTGGCCGACCTGGCCGATGATCATGCGGACCGCGTCGGCACACGAGGAGGGCGTGGAGCGGCGGTTCTCGGTGAACACCACCGAGTTCGGCGGCGAGCACGGCACCGTCACCCACCTCCGAGGTCACGAGGTGGCGTGGACGACCAGCGACGACGGACCGCCCCGACCCGAGCCGATCGATGGCAGCGACTTCGAGCTCGAGGTCGATCTCGTTCTCCTGGCCATGGGTTTCCGAGGTCCCGAGCACGGGATGGTGAACGAGCTCGGCCTCGATGTCGACGAGCGGGGAAACGTCGCCAGGAACGATCGATGGGCGACGTCGGTCGACAACGTCTTCGCCTGCGGCGACATGGGCCGGGGTCAGAGCCTCATCGTCTGGGCGATCGCCGAGGGCCGATCGTGCGCGGCTGCGGTCGACGAGTCGTTGATGGGGTCGACGCTGCTCCCCTCGCCGATCAAGCCGGGTGACCGGCCCCTGACGTGACCCACTCGTTGCCGCCGGATCCCGAATCCGACGATTCCTCCACCAGCCCTTCCAGCAACAACCGGTAGAGCGAGGAACAGACCCGGAACGCGCTCTCGCCCGTGTCGGCGATGACGTGGGCGACCGTGTTACGACCGTCGAGCAACGACAGGAACCGCCACTCGTCGGCGGTCACGAGGCGCTGGTCGACCTGCCCCGGCAGTGTTCTGGCCAGGGTGAACACCGCGCTCGTGGTGGGGATGCGGGCCGCGATCCGCCGCCAGATCTCCAGCCGTTCCTGGGCCTCGACGACCAGTTCGGCGGTGTCCTCGGCGAACCGACTCCCGACCGGATGGTGGAGACCGGGCTCGAAGTGGAACGACGCCTCGCTGGGCACGAGCATCTCGAACAACGAATTGAGGTTGTGCTCGTGGAGGATCCTGCGCACGGCCACCTCGGCCTCGGGATGCCGGGCGATGAGCGCGTCGATCGCCGAGTCGGCCGCCAGCGCCGACTCGATCTCCGCCAGCGTGCCGATGTCGCCCCCGTAGAGGGCGTGGGCGAGCTCAGGGCTCGACGGCGTCGACGCGAGGCAGATCCTCCCGTCGTCGAACCACACCTCGCTACCGTCGCCGATCCGCAGGAGTCCTGTGCGGCGGTCGGCCGCGATGGTGGCCAACAAGTCGGGCAACGGCGTGTCGCTGAGTGTCCCAGCAGCGTCTTGTTCGCTCTCCACTCCACGACCGTAATGACGCGATGAACCGAACGGTTGGACCCTGGTGAAGATCGCCTGTCAGGCTCTCGGCCGCTCCTCGTCGGCGGGCCGAGCCGCCTCGAGCCGATCGAGTGCGTCGCCCATCAGCGACAGGCGATCGGTCCACTCCCGCTGCCTGGCGTCGACCCAGGCCGCGACGTCGTCGAGGGGCTCCACCCGAGCGGTGAACCGCGTCTCCCGGCCCACCTTCGTCGATCGGGCGAGCCCGACCGACTCGAGGAGGCCGAGGTGCCGGGCCACCGCCTGTCGGGTGATCTGCAGCTCGCCGGCCAGCGACGACGCGGTGGCGAACTCGCGATCGATCAACCACTCGACGATCCGGCGGCGGGTCGGATCGCCGAGTGCGGCGAAGACCTCATGCACGGTCATGTGCACCGTCGCGCCGCCCCGGGCGACGGCGTGGCGGGAACGGACCGGTCATCGGATCGGTTGCGCGGTGAGGGAACGACTGGCCGTCGTGGCGACGGCGAACATCGCCAGGCGCCACGCCCACAGCGAGCTGGCCGCGGCGTTGCTGGCCGCGTTGCCGATCGCCGCGGCGGCGCTGCTGGCCTGCGGGCCGCCAGTCGATCGCGCGACCGACCGCGGGATCGCGGTCTCGGTGACGGTGAGCCGAGTGCCGGCCACGGTCGGGATCAGGTCGAACCGGACGACCGATGCCTCGCTGTCAGCGGTCTCGGCGTCGTCCCACCAGGTCAGCTCGATCGATCGACCGTCATCGATCCGGTCGACCCGACCTCGCTTCGGTCGACCAGACACGGGGTCGGACGTGACGACCGCACCACCGGGCCGAGCGTCGATGGTCGCCCCGCGACCGAGCCAGTGCTCGAGGTGGTCGGCGTCGGTGAAGAGTCGCCAGACCACGGTCGGGTCGTGCCCCAACTCGATGCTCTGACGGGCGACGCGGCGGTGGACCGATCCGGTGTGTTCGTCCATGCCCTCACCCTAGCAGACGCGCAAAGGTTCGGTTGCGCGTGCGTCGAGTCGGGGCTACGATCTACGCGCAACAGATCAGTTGCCTATAGGAGACGCGAACCATGCAGAACATGCTCGTCCCGACCGTCATCGAGCAGACCAGCCGCGGTGAGCGCGCGTTCGACCTGTACTCCCGCCTGCTCGCCGATCGGGTGATCTTTCTCGGTACGGAGATCGACGACGCGAGCGCCAACCTCGTCATCGGCCAGCTCCTGCACCTCGAGGCGCAGGATCCCGATCGCGGGATCAGCCTGTACATCAATTCGCCCGGCGGCTCGGTGACCGCCGGGTTCGGCATCTACGACACGATGCAGTACGTCGCACCCGATGTGAGCACGATCTGCGTCGGTCAGGCAGCGTCGTGGGCGGCGGTGCTACTCGCTGGCGGCGCGCCGGGCAAGCGGTTCACGCTGCCGAACTCTCGGATCCTTGTTCACCAGCCCCACGGCGGTGCCCAGGGCCAGACCACCGACATCGAGATCCAGGCGGCCGAGATGCAGCTGGCCCGGCGTCGGATCGAGGAGCTGCTGGCCGAGCACTGCAACCAGCCGATCGAGCGGATCGCGGCCGACATCGAGCGCGACTACATCGTGCGGGGCGATCGAGCGATCGACTACGGACTCGTCGACGAGGTGATCACCCACCGACAGCGCGTTCCGGTCGAAGCGATCGCGGCCGGTTGAGGGTGGCCGGTCGAGCTCGCTACGCCCGCTCGGCGCGGTTCGATCCGGGCGACGAGGTGTGCCAACGTTGCCGGATGCCACACGTCGACCTGCTCGAAGGCATCGCCACCACCCGGGCGATTCGCCGCTACCGAGACGAGCCGATCCCACCCGACGACCTCGCCACGATCATGTTCGCCGCGACGAGAGCGCCCACCGGGTCGAACCGGCAGAACTACCGGCTGCTCGTGCTCACCGACGGACCTGCGGCCACCGAGGCCAAAGCCCTGCTCGGCCAGAGCTTCCGAGCAGGCTGGAACGCCAAGCGCACCACCGATGGCTATGAGGCCGGCAGCGGCCAGCTCGACGAATCGCCGAAGGCCCGCATGGCTCGCACGATGCAGCACTTCGTCGACAACTTCGAGCGGACACCGGCCGTGGTGCTCCCCTGCATCCGGTCGCGACACCACGACCTGGTCGACGGTGCCAGCATCTACCCCGCGTGCCAGAACCTCCTGTTGGCGGCGAGGGCGCTCGGCTACGGGGGCGTGATGACGGGCTGGCACCGACCGGTGGAGGACGAGCTGCGGGCGCTTCTCGGCATCCCCGACGACCATCGGATCGCCGTGACCATCCCCCTCGGCCGACCCCAGGGCCGCCACGGCCCCGTCCGCCGCCGCCCGTTGCGCGAACTGGTCTTCAGCGACCGGTGGGACGAGCCGGCCGACTGGGCCGTCGACCCGCCGGGAACCGCCCACACCGCAGCCGGTCCGCCGACCGCGAAAGCCCGCTGACCGCCCCCCACCGCTCACCGACCACGCACCACCAGCGGCGCGGCCACCATCACTGGCAGCGATCGGCCCGTGGGGTGCTCGTCAGATCTGCCAGAGTCTGGTCACCACACCCATTGGCAGCGATCCGCACGGCGGGTGCGCGCCAGATCTGCCAGAGTCTGGTCACCACACCCATTGGCAGCGATCCGCACGGCGGGTGCGCGTCAGATCTGCCAGAGCTGGGGCGTCGCTGTCTTTGGCAGCGATCCGCACGGGGGGTGCGCGCCAGATCTGCCAGAGCTGGGGGTCGTGGAGTGGGTTGGGTGGGCGGTGGGGGGAGGCTGAGCCTGACGTCGGCTCAGAACGGTGCTGCGCCGAGGAAGTCGAGGCCCTTCTCGAGGAACGGGAACGCCTTCGGGAGGCCGAAGTGGTCGACGCCGGGCAGGGTGATCAGCTCCCCGTTGGGCAGCGCCTCGGCCAGCGGTTCTCCTGGCCCGGCGAAGTCCTTGTCGCCGATGACGACCAGCGTCGGGTTGGTGACCAGGGCCAGCTCGTCGCGACCAAGCGGCGGGTGCTTGCGCTGAATGAAGGCCGCCATCGCCTCGGGATCGTTGCCGTCGCCCTCGGCCATGGTCTTGAAGTGCTGGGCCACCATGTCGTCGCTGTCGGCTGTGCCTCGCAGCGCATCGAGGATCGGACTCCCCTCGCGGGGCCGGAGCAGGCTCTCCCCGACCCCGCCGACGACCAGCCGGCCGAACCGCTCCGGTTCCTGCGACGCCAGCACGAGCAGTATCCGGGCCCCGGCCGAGTAGCCGACGCCGTCGATGGGCCCTTCGGGCAGCTCGTCGTGCACGAGTTGCTCGACATCGGCGTACGCCGCTGGATCGTGGGGTTTCGGGGCGTCGCCGTGGCCGAGCAGGTCGAGGGCGATCACCTCCCGCCCAGCGTCGGTCAACAGGTCGATCCATCCCGGCTCCTGCCAGGTCCGCTTGGCCGAGGTGGTGAAACCGTGCAGCAGGAGAACCGGGTTGCCGGCCATCGTCACGCCGACGCGAGGAGGCCGTGGTCATCGGCCCGCTCGTGGTCGACCTGGTGGCCGATCGGGCCGGAGGCGCCCCGGCGGATGGTGGCGATGTCGGCGGTTCGGTAGCTGGCGAGGCGGACGCTCCAGGAGTCGATCACCTGGCGGTTGTCGCCCAACGCGAAGAACGTGGTGAGCGGGCCCTCCTGCTGATAGGCGTCCGCCCCCTCGACGACATCGATGGTCTGATCTGTCAGGGTCACTGCGAAGAGCGCCATGAGCTTCCTCCGTCCGTCTGCGGTCAGGACCGGAACTGACCTGCAGGAACAACGTACGACGGATCGGCTGTGAGCTACCAGAGGAGTAACCCTGTGGATTCCGAAGGGACAACCGTGGGCCCCTGTGGACAACCTGGGGGACGTGACGAGGCGGCACCCGGGGCGCGACGGCGGGCGATGTCGCCCGCGCAGTCGACAGCCGAACGCTCGGGGTGCGACGATCACCTGATGAGCGATCGCATCACGGTGACGACGGATGGTGGGGTGGCGGACGTCCGCCTCAACCGGCCAGAGAAGATGAACGCCCTCGACCCGGGGATGTTCGCCGCCCTGGTCGAGACCGCAGACACGCTCGCCGCCGACACCTCGCTGCGGTGCGTGGTGCTGTCGGGCGAGGGTCGAGCCTTCTGTGCCGGGCTCGACTTCTCCAGCTTCCAGGGCATGGCCGACGACCGCGACCCGCTGACCGGCGACGGCGAAGGCGAGAGCGGCAACGGCGAGGCCGACGAGGTCGACGACCCCGACGCGTTCGGGGCTGGCTCGGGCGACGCCCCCACGCCGAACCGGAGCCTCGCCGACGCCGACGAGGGCCGCATCACCCATCGGGGCCAGCAGGCCGTCTACGGGTGGACGACGCTCCCCGTGCCGGTGATCGCCGCGGTGCACGGTCACGCGCTCGGCGGCGGTGCCCAGCTCGCCCTCGGCGCCGACATCCGCATCTTCGCCCCGGAGACCAAGTTCTCGATCCTGGAGATCCGTTGGGGTCTCATCCCCGACATGACCGGTACGCAGGCCCTCGTCGACCTCGTGGGTCTCGACGTCGCCAAGGAGCTGACCTTCACCGGCCGGATGGTCAGCGGGACCGAGGCGAACCAGCTCGGACTCTGCACCCATGTCGCCGACGACCCGAGGACGCATGCATTGGAGCTCGCACACGAGATAGCCGGCAAGTCACCGGACGCGGTGCGCGCCGCCAAGCGGTTGTTCAACCAGGCGCCGAAGGCGTCGACGAGCGACGGCTTCGCGGCCGAGCGGGCCGAGATCAGTCAGCTCATCGGGTCGGCCAACCAGATCGAGCAGGTCACGGCGTTCTTCGAGAAGCGGCAGCCGGCGTTCACCGATCCGAGCTCCTGACCGGCCCTCTCAGAGGCCGGCCGCGGCGCCGGTGAGGGCGCGGGGGTCGGCCACACCCGAGAAGACCCGCCGGCCACGGGCCCCGTCCCGTCCCGCCCCGCCGCCACCGGGCCCATCGCTGCCCGGGCCCTCGCCAGAGGTGTCGACGTCGATCAGGTGCGCGTGGCCGAAGAGCCCCTGCCCCCACGGGCGCTGGTCGACGCGGTGGCCCCGCGCCTCGAGTCCGTCGACCCAGGTCGACCCCCGTTCGAGCGCGACCACGAGCTCGTCGAGCCGGTGCCAGGTGTCGAACCCGGCGGCGTCGGGCACGGTCAGGGTGAAGCGCGGCGCCGTGAGCGCCCGACCGGGGGCCTCCTCAGCCTGCAGGAGCCGGGCGAGCAACTGGAGGACCACCTGGGGCTGGCCGTCACCGCCCATCGTGCCGAGAACGGCTCGGAGCGAACCGTCTTCGCCGGTGACGAGCGCCGGCGCCAGTGTGCTCGGGGGACGGCGACCGGGTGCGAGCTCGGCGGGATGGTCCTCCTCGAGGGAGAACCCGACGCCGCGGTTCTGCAGGAACACGCCGACCTCGCGGACGGCGATGTGGACACCGAAACCGGCCGCGTTCGACTGCATCAGCGACACCCCCATCCCGTTGCCGTCGACCGTGCACAGGTAGATCGTGCCGCCACCGGCCGTCGGGGCGGTCAGCGCCGATGCGTCGGCCCCGATCGCCGCCCGCCGCGATCCGAGCCTGGCCTCGCCCACCAGGGTCGAGCCGTCGGCGTGCTCGTGCAGAACGTCGAGCCGGTCGAAGGCGGCCTGCTTGGCCGACTCGATCAGCAGGTGGGCCCACCGCGGATCGTCGGGATCCTCGGGCAGGTCGAGCCCGGCGGCCAGCGCGGCGCCGGCCAGCGACAGGTAGCCCTGTGAGTTCGGGGGGACCGTCCAGAGCCGATGGCCCCACGCGTCGACCGTGGTCGGTTCCACCCAGTCGGCCTGGACCACGGCCAGGTCGGACGGCGTGAAAAGCCCGTCGCCCAGCCGTTGCAGACCGGCCCCGAACTCGCCCTCGTACCAGGCGGATCGACCGTCGGTGCTGATCGCCCGCAACGAGCGGGCGATCCCTGGCCGACGGATCACGTCGCCGTGGCGGGCCGGGCGGCCGCCCACCCGGTAGTCGTCGGCCCCGTCGAGCCCGGCGATCGGAGCGGTCATGGCGCCGAGTTGCGGAGATACCACGAAGCCGTCCTCGGCGACCTCGATCGCCGGTCCCAGCACGTCGTCCAGCGGAAGCGACCCGTGCTCCCCGTGCAGGGTGAGCCAACCGTCGACACAGCCGGGGATCGGGGTCGAACGGATGTCGCCGCGGAACGGCATCGTGTGGTGCCCGTCCGACCGGAGCTGGGCCGGATCGGCGCCGGAGCCGGCACGACCAGACGCGTTGAGCGTCTTCGGAACCGGCGATCCGTCGTGGACGAGCGCCCACAGGTCCCCGCCCATGCCGCACATGTGCTGCGTCGTGACCGCCAGCACCGCGGAGGCACCCACGGCGGCGTCGACGGCATTACCGCCGGCGCCGAGGAGGCGCAGTCCGGCGCCGGTGGCGACGTGGTCGACGGTGCAGACCATGCCTCGGAGCCCCTGGCGGGCATGCTCCACACGGGCTCGGTCGACGGGCGTAGTGGCCACGGGTACCTCCAGGTGCTGGCTCGGTGGGAAACGGGGAGCGGCGTTCAGCCGTCTCCCGATCCGCCATCTTCCGGCCAGGCGTTCCGGGCGCGCAAGACGCGCCGGAGCACGGTGGGCTTGTCGGAGATGATCGCGTCGACCCCACGGTCGAACAGGTCGTCCATCGCCGACCCGTCGTTGACCGTCCACACGTGGACGTCCAGGCCCAGCCGGTGGTACCGACGGATCAGGAACGCGCTCGTCAGCGGCACCGGCCCGTAGCGGGTCGGGATCTGCACCGCGGCATACGACGGTCGCCACCAGGGCAGCACCAACGCCCGGATCAGGACACCGACCAGACCGAATGGCCCGGGCGAGGTCGCCAGGCCGGCGCCGATCGCCCGCCGGACGGCCCGGATCCGGCGGTCGCTGAACGAGCCGACCAGGACTCGGTCCACCAGATCGTGGCGTCGGATCGCCTCCACCAGTGGCTCGACGGCCTCCTCGGACTTGGGATCGATGTTGAACCGGACCCCGCCGAACCGCTCGACCAGGTCGTCGAAACGCGGGATCGGGTGGCCATCGACGCGGAGCTCCGCCAGCTCGGCCCAGCACAGTTCGCCCACCCGGGCCTCGACGCCGGCCAGCGCGCGCAGGTCGTCGTCGTGGAAGACCACGAGCACCCCGTCGGCGGTGGCCTGGACGTCGGTTTCGAGAAAGGTGACGCCGAGCGACACAGCATGCTCGAATGCAGCCATCGTGTTTCCCGGGGCGACCTCGTCGCCCCCCTGATGGGCGAGTCCGAACGGACGGACGGTGTCGAGGAATGGCCACCCCATCGCGGGACCGTACCACTTCGCGTCCGTCTCGGTCGCGTTCGTGTTCGCCTCAGGTGCACTTCGCGGGCAGACTTGTTCTCCGTGACAGCGCCAGCGGATCGGCTGATCTCTCTGCTCGCCGAGCCCGGCCAGGAACTCGACCGACTGCTCGCGGTGATCGCAACGGTCGCCCCCGACGCGCCGACCGAAGACGAGCTCGTCGCAACGCTCGACGAACTGGCGGCGCCGCTGCAGACTGCGATCGCCGACCGCGGAAGCCAGCCAGCGACGCCGGCGGACGTGTTCGCGTTCCTCCACGGCGAGCTCGGGTTCGTCGGCAACGTGGCCAACTACTACAGCCCGTCGAACTCCCTGATCCATCGCGTTCTCCGGTCGAGGAAAGGCATCCCACTGACGCTCGCAGCGGTGGCCGTGGAGCTCGCCCGGCGGATCGACGTGACGCTGACCGTGGTCGGCATGCCCGGACACGTCATAGTCGGCGACGGGACCGATCCGAGCCGGTGGTTCGACCCGTTCGCTGCTGGCGCCGAGCTCGACGTGGACGCCTGCCGGTCCATCTTCAGCCGCTTCGGTCCCGTCGAGTCCTTCTCGGACACCTTCCTCCGACCGATCGACCGGGCGGCGATCACGGCGCGGATGCTGAACAACCTCAAGGCCAGCTACCGGAAGCTCGGTGACCTGTCGCAGCTCGCCACGGTGCTCGAGCTGTCGGTTCGGCTTCCCGGGGCGCCGGTGTCGGAACGACACGAGCTGGCCGTCGTGCTCGCCGGCCTGGGCCGCAACGACCAGGCCGCCATCGAACGCGATCTCCTGGTCGAGCTCGACCCGAAGCGAGCCGACGCCCATCGGCTGGCAGCCCGCAACCACCGGGCCCGACGCAACTGACGCTCCCGGTACCTCCCGATCACAACTCCAGCGAAACGAGGCGAACTCCAACATGATCGACCGCACCATCAAGCGCTCGCTCGGCCAGATGATCAAGGGGGTACAGGTCGTCGCGGCCAACAACGGCTCGCTGACGAGGGCCTACACGTCGCACTGGGTGTCGCAGATCGCCTTCGACGAGCCGATCGTGCTGGCGTCGGTGAGCCCGAAGCACGACACCCACCCGCTGATGGTCGAGACGGGGCGATTCACGGTGTCTATCCTCGCCGCCGATCAGATCCACGAGGGTCAGTACTTCTCCTACCCAGGCCACAAGTTCCGGTACGCCGCGCCCGAGTTCATCGACCTCGACGAGGCTGGCCGACCGATCGTTCCCAACTCGATCGCCTGGCTCCACTGCGAGACCTTCGATCGGGTCGAGCGGTTCGATCACGACCTCTTCCTCGCCGAGGTCGTCGACGTGGCCGAGGGAAGGCTCGGCGAGCCGCCGCTTCTCTACTCGGCACGACACGGGTGGCGGGTGACCGGTGACAACGCCCGGGAGAAGGGCCAGTCCGTGCGCGACGAGCTCCTCGAGCGCGTCGCCCAGCTCGAGGAGGCGGAGACCGACGAGGCCACTCCCGGCGCCGCGTCCTGATCGACCCCCAACGATGGCCGCGCCGCCGGCACCGACCACCTGCCAGTAGAATCGGTCGCTGTGAAATGGCCCGACAGGAGGGCGGTCGGCATCGGTCAGATGGCGACCGTGTTTGCGGCTTGCGTTCTGGTGGCCGCCGTTGCGTTCGCGCTCGGACGACTCACCGCTGGCGGCGCCCCGGACCGGCTCATGGTCGGGAGCACCAGCGGGCCGGCCGTCGACGCGTCCGGCGAGACGGGGTCCAGCGCCTCGACGGCGACCGGTGCGGCACGGGCCGACGCGCTGGCCAGCGCGCTCACGCTCGTCGATCTGCGAGCCATCACCTTCGCCCCCGGGACCAGCGACCTCACGCCCAGCGGATCCGACGCGGTGCAACGGCTGGCGGGAGCTCTGCTCGAGCACCCGTCGGTGCCGGTCGCCGTGGAGGTGACGACCGACACGCAGCCCACCACCGAGGAGAACCGCGACCTGAGCGCCCGCCAGGCCGACGCCGTCGGCGCCGCGCTGACCGCGGCAGGGGTCGAGCCTGACCGCCTCGTGACCATCGGACTCGGCCGCAGCCCGGGCGCGGCCGGCCAGGACGTGGTGCGGTTCGCATCGGAGGATCCTGCGGTCGAACCGGCCCTCGACGCACTCGACCCTTCCCCGATCGTGCTCGACGAGTCACTTCGATTGAGCGCAGGCTCCGCACCGGTGCTCGACGAGGTCGCGGCGCTGCTCCTCGCATCGCCGGGGGCCCGACTCCACATCTTCGGTCATGCCTTCCTCGACGACGAGGAAGCCAGTCACGACCGATCACACACCCTCGGCGATCGTGTCTCGGAGTATCTCGTCGCAGCCGGTGTGGATGCGGACAGGATCGACACCACCGGCCTGGGTGACACGCCGGTCCCGACGGAGCGGCGAGTGGACGTGACGGTCGAGGTCGGATCTCGGGCCGCACTCGCCCAGTACCTCCACGCGGTCGACACGTCACGGATCCGGTTCGAGCCGGGCACGACGACCCTCACGTCCGACGGTCGGGCGGCGGTCACCGAAGTGGCCGCGGCGCTCGTGCTCGACGATGGCCAACGGATCGAGATCACCGCCCACGCCTTCACCGAGGACGGAACCGCTGCAAGCCGGAATCTCAGCCACCGTCAGGGCGAGGCGGTGATCGATGCGCTGGCCGAGCTGGGGGTCGATCGCGGGCGTCTCGAGCTCATCGCCCTCGACGGGGCGTCGGGTTTGCCCCACGACCGCTCCACGTCGGCCATCTCCTTCGCTCCGCTTGACTGAGCCCGGGCGGTTCGCGGATCCTGCGTCAGGAGCTCCGCACCGTGCCACGGCCGGCACGGCCCGGATCCGATGAAGGGACCACGATGACCGACACCACCACGACCGACCCCGCCACGGGGTCAGACGACACCGACGTCGTCGTCGGCCGCTGCGACGAACTGCTGGCCTCACACGATCCCGCAGCCACCGACCCGGTCGAGTTCCTGGGGCGCCAGTTCGACCTCGGCCTCGCCTGGGTGCACTTCCCAGAGGGCTACGGCGGGCTCGGCCTCGGCCCGAAGCTGCAGACCACGATCAACCAGCGGCTCGCTGACGCCGGCGCTCCGAGCTCCTGGATGCGCAACCCGATCGGCTACGGCATGGGTGCCCCGACCGTCGTGACGCACGGCAGCACCGTTCAGAAGGATCGCTATCTTCGTCCACTGTTCACCGGCGAGGAGGTGTGGTGCCAGCTGTTCTCCGAGCCCGGCGCAGGGTCGGACGTGGCCGGCCTGTCGACGAGGGCCGAGCGCGACGGCGACGAGTGGATCGTCAACGGTCAGAAGGTCTGGACCAGCGTCGCCCACCGGGCCCGGTGGGGAATGCTCGTCGCCAGGACCGACCCCGACCAGCCCAAGCACAAGGGCCTCACCTACTTCGTGATCGACATGCACCAGCCCGGGGTGGAGGTGCGCCCCCTCCGCCAGATGACCGGTGAGTCGGAGTTCAACGAGGTCTACTTCACCGACGCCAGGATCCCGGACGACGAGCGGCTCAGCGACGTCGGCGACGGCTGGCGGGTGTCGCTCACCACGCTGATGAACGAGCGGGTGGCGATCGGTGGCACCGTCCCCGCGAAGGGCACCGGGATGATCTCCTACGCGACACGCCGCTGGACCGAGACCGGGGGCACGGCGGCCCAGCGCGATGAGCTCATGAAGCTCTGGGCGAGGGCCGAGGTGCTCCGCCTGACGAACATCCGGGCGTCGGAGAACCGCAAGACGGGAACGCCAGGACCGGAGGGATCCATCGGCAAGCTGGCTTCGGCCGATCTCAACAAGGACATCCTGAGCTTCACGATGAACCTGATGGGGACCGATGCGTTGGTCTACGGCGACTACGGCGGCGAGCCACCGACCCTCCCCAACGGGGTGGCCACAGCCCAGCGGGCGTTTCTGCGGAGCAGGGCGAACTCCATCGAGGGTGGCACGACCGAGGTCATGAAGAACATCCTCGGCGAGCGCGTCCTCGGACTACCGGGCGATGTCCGCACGGACAAGGACGTGCCGTGGGTGGAGGTGCCCCGCAACTGAGCCGCGGGCGGGCATACGCTCGCCGATCGTTCAGAGCCGGAGGTCGGGCGCGCCCCGGAGATGGGCCGTCTCGTTGAGGGAGACGACCGACCGCTCACCGCTCGATGCCGCCATGAACCGGTTGATCGACGTGTAGTCGGGGTTGAAGAACAACGCCGACGCGAGACCGAGGGTGGTCGCAGCCCACGCGTTGATGACCCCGCCGTGACAGACGACGGCGATGCGCTGGCCCCGGTGGCGCCCGACCAGGTCCTCGATGGTGGCGGCCACCCCGGCCATCCACGTACTGCGCTCCACGTTGCCCTCCCGCTCGAGGAACCGCTGCCAGGCGGCCTTGTCCTGGCGGAGCACCTCGATCGGTGTGTAGCTGGGATGGTCGGCGTCGTACTCCTTGACCCCCTCCACCACCTCGGCCTCCATCCCCACGAGCCGCTCCAACGGCTCGGCCGTCTGCCGGGCCCGGACCATCGGGCTCACGTAGAGCGCGTCGATGTCCTCCACCCCCAGCCACGCAGCAGCGGCTCTCGCCTGACGATGCCCGATGTCGGTGAGGGCGGGATCGGCGCCCCCGCTGACGTTCGCCACCTGCTCGGGCCGGGCATGCCTCACGAGAATCAGCTCCATCGGGGCCGAACGATAGGTGCAGGCGCCGGCCACACTCAAGAACCGACCGGCCATGACCACTCCGTGAACGCTCCGTGACGAGTCCCGGAGCCGGTCGAACGGATCGGTATCCTACGGGCGGTGAGCAGACGCACGAAAATCATCGCCAGCCTCGGTCCTGCCTGCGACGACGAGTCGTCGATCAAGGCGATGATCGAAGCCGGCATGGACGTCGCCCGCCTGAATCTGTCCCACGGCTCGCTCGACGACGCCATCGCGCTCCTCCACCGGATCAGGGCGATCTCGGAGACGGCCGGCCGCCCGGTCGGGGTGATGGCCGACCTGCCGGGACCCAAGGTCCGAATCGACTCGTTCGACCACCCCGTCGTGCTCGAGGTCGGCAAGGAGGTCACCCTCGAGCCCGGCGAGGGCACCAGCACCGGGGAGCACATGTGGGTCGACTACGAGAGCCTGCTGTCCGACCTCCACGTCGGCGACATGCTGGCGGTCGGCGACGGCTCGATCGTGCTGGAGGTGGTCGACTTCACCTCGACGGCGCTGAAGGCCGAGGTCCGTTTCGGTGGGCGGACCCAGGGCCGCCCTGGCCTGCACATCCCGTCCGACCGGCTGAAACTGACCACCCCCACCCCTCACGACCTGAAGCTGCTCGACGCCATGGTCGACGAGGACGTCGACATGGTCGCCCTGTCGTTCGTCCGCTCCGCCCACGACGTCCGCCGGGTCGGTCTGGAGCCGGCGCCCCGGGGGCCGCTGATCGTGGCCAAGATCGAGACCCGGGCCGCGGTGGAGAACCTCGACGGGATCATCATGGAGTCGGGGGCGATCATGGTGGCGCGGGGCGATCTCGGCACCGAGTGCAGCATCCAGGACCTGCCCCACCTGCAGAAGCAGATCATCGCCCGATGCATCGCTCTCGGACGACCGGCGATCACGGCCACCCAGATGCTCGAGTCGATGATCGAGGCGCCCACCCCGACCAGGGCCGAAGCGTCCGACGTGGCCAACGCCGTCTTCGACGGCACCAGTGCGGTGATGCTGTCGGCCGAGACCGCGATCGGCAACGATCCGCCCCACGTGGTGGCCACCATGGCCAGCATCGCCGAACGGGCCGACCAGGAGTTCGACTACGACGACTGGGCCCACGCGCTGCGCCGCGGACAGCTCCAGGAACCGCAGAGCCAGGACGCGAAGGTCACCGACGTGATGACGATGGCCACATGGGAGGCCGCTCGGGAGATCGAGGCGGCGGCGATCATGTGCATCTCGCGCTCGGGGTTCACGGTCCGGGCCATCGCCCGCTTCCGCCCACAGGCCCCGATCCTGGCGTTCACGCCCGAGCCCCGGACGGTGCGTCAGCTCACCATGAGCTGGGGCGCGACACCGATCCCGATCGACCGGATCGACGACAACGTGGTCACGGTGCACAATGCGCTCGAGCAGGCCAAGGCCGACGGTCACATCCGCGCCGGCGACATCGTGGCGGTGCTCGGTGGGAGCTCGGCCACGATCGGTGCCACCGACACCCTCCGCATGGTCCGCTGCCCCTGACCGACGAGCCTCCCGCATCCCCGGCCGTGGCCCCACGACGCTCCCTTCGCCCCATTCGACGCCTGGTCGAACCGTTCCGGGCGCGCTACCGGACCCCGACGCGGACCGCTTTCGTGTTCTCCGGTGGCGGCAGCCTCGGCGCCGTCCAGGTCGGCATGCTGCGGGCGCTGGTCGAAGCGGGGATCCAGGCCGACCTGATCATCGGCTGCTCGGTCGGCGCGATCAACGGGGCTGCGTTCGCAGCCGAGCCGTCGGTGCGTGGCGTCGCCAGGCTCGAGCGGATCTGGCGACGGTTGGCCTCTGACGATCCGGCGCTGATGCCGAGCCCCCGGCTGCCCGTGGCGGTCCAGTTGGCGAGGAAGGGCGAGAGCCTCCACGACCCCGCCACCCTCGAGAAGCTCCTGGTCGACGAGCTGCCGGCGTCGGTGTTCGACGAGCTTCGCATCCCGTTCCAGTGCGTTGCCACCGACCTCGATCGCGCCAGTGAGCACTGGTTCGCCGACGGGCCGCTCGTCCCGGCGCTGATGGCCTCGGCGTCGCTGCCGTCGGTGTACCCCGCCATGGTGCACGAGGGCCGGACCTTCATCGACGGCGGCGTGCTCAACGAGGTCCACACGGAGCGAGCGCTCACCCTCGGAGCCACGGAGATCTATGTGCTCCATGTCGGCCACCTCGACGACCGCCGGACCGAGGTGCAACGCCCGTTCGACTCGGCCCTGCGGGCGTACTGGACCGCCCGGAGGTGGCGGCTCATCGAGAACCTGCGCCAGGTGCCCGAGCATTGCGCCCTGCACCGCCTCCCGGCCGGGGCGACACCGAGGCTTCGATTCGACGACTTCAGCCACGGCCCCGATCTGGCCGAGGCTGCCTACCTCCAGACCGTCGAGTACCTGCGAACCGGGGAGCAACCGGCGGACGAGCAGCCGCTCGACGAGCTCGAGTGGACCGGGCAGCCCCGCGGCGAGATGGCCGACGACCCGAGCGACGGTGAAGAGCCGGCTGACGGGTCGGCCGCACCCGACCGCAGTTCCGCCGGTGGTGGGGAGCCCGGAATCGATCCCGACGGCGATGCAATAGCCTCGACGCCATGAGCAACATCAACATCGGTTCCGGCCTCCCCGAGACCGTGCTGGCGCCGGAGCCGGCTACGGCCACCGACGCACTGGCCTCGGCCCTCGAGCAGGCGGAACCGGATCGACGCGACGCCGTCTCGGCGGTCGTGGCCGACTGGCCGCAGTTCCTGGCGGGCTGGGCGTCGCTCGGCGACCTCGCCCGCGACGACGTGGAGGCCTACGCCGCCTACCGCGTCGGCTACCACCGGGGCCTGGACCGTCTCCGCCAGTCGGGATGGCGCGGCTCGGGCTACGTCCGATGGGAGCACGAGACGAACCGGGGCTTCCTCCGGGCGCTCGACGGCCTTCGACGGGCGGCGGCGGCGATCGGCGAGCGTGATGAGGAGGAGCGCTGTCGGGTCTTCCTCCTCCAACTCGACCCCGACTGGAGCGACGGCGACGGGTGAACGACAGGACGAAGGTCGCGTCGCGGTGACGCAGGCCGACGGGGGAGGGCGCGAGCTCCCGCTCGTCGGTGCGATCCTGTGCGGGGGCCGGTCCACCCGCTTCGGGAGCGACAAGGCGCTCGCCGACGCCGGAGGTCGGCCGTTGGCCGCGACCATCGTCGACGCCCTGCGAGCGGTCGGCGCCGACCCCGTGGCCGCCATCGGTGGCACCGCCGGCACTGCGCTGGGGATCCCCACGATTCCCGACCGGTTCCCCGCCGAAGGGCCGCTCGGTGGCCTCGCGACGGCGCTGCTGTGGGCGAAACGGGGATCGGTGCTGGTCACGTCGTGTGATCTCCCGCTGCTCCGGGCCGAAGACCTCCGACTGCTGATCGATGCGGTCGCGGCGGAGTCGCCCGATCGCGAACGCGCCGTCGTGGCGATGACGGACGGCCGACCCCAGCCGACCGTCGGTTGCTGGCCGGCGAGTCGAGGTCGAGCGCTGATCGACCTCCTCCACGGTGGGCGGCGGGCCTGGCTCGCTGCGCTCGACGTGGTCCCGTGGGTCGGCGTGGAGCTCCCCATCGATGCGCTGACCGATGCCGACACCCCCGAGGAGTTGCGCGAGCTCCTCGACCGCCGCTGACGCTCCGATCCCCCCGACGCTGCCGACGGACCCCAGCGCCCCAGGTCAGCCGCGAGGTTGCGTTCGAGAACATGTTCGACGCTGCTGACAACTAGGTTGGGGGGCCGTGCCTACCGTCGTAGCTTCAAAGTCCGAACTCGACGACGTCGTCGCGGACCTCCTCGGGGCCGACCGCTATGCGATCGACACCGAGTTCCATCGCGAGCGCACCTACTTCCCCCAGGTTGCCCTGGTACAGGTCGCCTGGGGCGACGAGGTCGTCCTGATCGACCCGCTGCCGCTGGACCTCACCCCCCTCGGCCAGGTGCTGGACGGGCCGGGCCTGTGCATCCTCCACGCCGGTGTCCAGGACCTCGAAGTGCTGGACCTCGCGACCGGGACGATTCCCAGCCGAATCTTCGATACCCAGATCGCGGCGGGGTTCCTCGGCCAGGCGAACGGGTCGTTGAAGCTGCTTCTCGACCGGTACCTCAACGTGTCGCTCCCGAAGGGTGACCGCCTGACCGACTGGCTGCAGCGTCCGCTGTCGAGCGACCAGCTCCGGTACGCCGCCGCCGACGTCGACCATCTCCTCGATCTCACCGATGCCCTCCAGGCCGAGCTCGTGGAGGAAGGGCGTCTGGAGTGGGCCTTCGAGGAGAGCTCGTTGCTTCGGGACCGTCCCCGGAACCGGCGTGTTCCCGAGGAGGCGATCCTCCGGATCAAGGAGGCCCGATCCTTGCGCGGGGCGTCGTTCCGGGTGGCGACGGCCGTGGCCGCGTGGCGGGAGCGTCGGGCGGCCGAGGCCGACGTTCCGGTTCGTCAGGTGCTCCCCGACCTCGGCGTGGTGGCGATCGCGCAGCGGACACCGGACAGCCTCGACCAGCTCACGTCGCTGCGGGGTGTCGAGCGGCGCCATCTCCGCAACGGTGCCGGCGAGGAGATCCTCACCGCCGTCAAGGTCGGGCAGCGCATGTCGAACGACCATGTCCGGCCGCAGCGCTCGCCGGAGCTGCCTCGACATCTTCGCCCCGTGGTCACGCTGGTCACCGCATGGATCTCCCAGCTCGCCCGCGACAACCGGCTCGACCCGGCCCTGCTCGCGACGCGGGCCGACGTGGAGGCCGTGCTCAAGGAGGATCCCGACAGCAGGCTGCAGTTCGGGTGGCGCTCCGAGCTGGTCGGCAAGCCGATCGCACAGCTCGTCGGCGGCGCCGCAGCGGTGGCGTTCGACGGCGACGGGCAGCTCGTGCTCGAGGAGCGCAGTCGCCGCCCCTTGAACGATTCGGCGAGCTGAACGCCCTGGTGAGCAGGACGTCGCACACTGTTCTTGGGTGATTCCACCCGGCAACGGCTGCGATTTCGGCTTGCCTGCGTCCATTTCGGCCCTATTCGCCAACTCCGCTCAGAAGCTTCTAGACTGAAGGTCTCACGCAAGCGCTGAGGACAGGTGGAACGAGGGCCTCAGCCCACCCGATACGTTCAGGAGTGTCCCATGAAAAAGGGGCGTCATCGTCGGTATGAAGAGGCGCGAGCGCTCAAGCGCTCGACGGATGGAGATGACATCGAGTCGCTGATGGACCGGCTCGACGAGGATCCGTTCGACCTTCCAACCACTTCTGAAGCGTCTCGGCTCGACGAGGACGTCGAAGAGGGCGAACCGGTCGATTAGGTCGGAGCTCCGCAGAAGGTCCCTCGATCACTCCACCTCGCTGGTCTCGGTCTCCTCGAGGATCTCGTCCAGCTTGACGATCTCCGAGTCGCGCACCACACCGACGAAGGATCCCGTGCCATCGGTTATCGCCACCAGTTCGGCGTCGACGCGACCCATCGCCGCCACCACGTCGCGGATGGTCCACGACGGCCGTCCGGTCGGTACCGACGAGTCGACGATGTCGGCCACGAGCGTGTCGTCCCACGTCGATCGCTCGATCTTCGCCGCGTCCTGAATCGAGCAGAGACCGCGGAACTCGCCGCCGTCGACGACCGGCACGATCGGTTGGCGTTGGCCCATGGCGTGGAACCAGACGAACTCCGACACCGTCGCGTCCGGCGGAACCGTCAGGACGTCGGTCTCCATGACCGACACGACGGGCAGGTTGAGCCGGCTCTCCAGGCCGCCGAGCCGCTCCTCCCGCTGGGCGATCGACACCGACGACGGCCCGGCGACCAACTGGGACACCGCGGCGGCGATCAACGCCGGTACCACCGCCGTACCGCGGGTCGACTCGGCGACGAACATCACCGCGGCGATCGGGGTCCGGTAGCCCGCTGCGAGGAAGGCGGCGAGACCGAGGATCGGCCACAGCCGTGCGTCCTCGGCATCGCCGAGGCCGACCTGGTCGAGCACGTCGCCCACGATCCGCCCCAGCAGCACTCCCTGCACTGCGAGGGGGATGAACAGTCCACCCACACCGTTCGACCCGACGGTGGTCAGGGTCGCAGCAGCGCGGAAGAAGAACAGGGCGATGATGAGCGAGGTGCTGGCCCCGGCGTCGTCCCGGAGCCAGTCGAACACGCTCAGCCCGGGCCCGAGGGTGAGGGGCTCGCCGAAGACCTCATCCGAGATGATCGCCAGGGCGCCGAGAACGACACCGCCCACGACGATGAGCACCGGCGACGACCACCGCTTGGCCACCCCCTTCGCCTGACGGGTGAACCACGCGAACGCCCGTCCGCCAAGGCCGGCTCCGGCGCCGAGGATCACCGCGCCGATCAACTCGCCGGTGCCGACGCCCCGGTCGGTCACGAAGTCGACCACCGAGCCCTCGTGGATGAACGGCATCGTGACATAGGTGAAGAAGCTCGCCGCCGACGCCACCAGGGCCGGCAACAGCGCACGATGGGCGACGTCGTCGCGGTAGGGCGACTCGAGGGCGAAGACCACCCCGGTGGCGGGTGCCTGGAAGACCGCGGCGACACCGGCGGCGGCTCCCGCCGTGAGGAGCTGCTGAACGGCGCCTCGGCCGAGGTGGCGCTCCAGCGGGCGGTAGACGTAGTAGCCGAACGCCGATCCGAGGTAGATCGACGGGCCCTCCAGCCCGACAGCTCCGCCGAGACCGATCGTGGTGACACCGCCCAGCATCCTCGCGGGTAGCTCCCGGACCCCATAGCTGGGGTGCCTGCTGTGGAACTCGCCGACGTACTCCTCCGACGTCGACGGGGAGCAGCCGCCACCGACGGTGCGGAGCAGGAGGGCGGTTATGGCGAGGCCGACGAGCGGGGCCCCTGCCTGCAGCCACAGCGGCCAGCCCTCGAGCGCGTGGAGTGCCACCTCCACCACCAGATACTCGAACACCGCGACGGCCGCTCCGACCAGCACCCCGAGACCCACGGATGCCGCCAGGAGCTTCGAGCTGACCGCCTCGGGAACGAGGACCCGAAGTCGGTCGATCATGGGGCCGATCGCCGAGGTGCTCCGAGCACCACCGGCGTCTCTGACCGCCTCATCTCCAACGCGGCGACCAGACGCCGGTAGACGTCGTCACCCATGAGCTCGGTGAGCTCGTCACGGGCCGTCTCGTACACAGGAGCGTTCCCGACGTAGGCCTCGTCGGCCTCGGTGCACCACCAGTTGAAGTCGTCGCCGCCAGGCCCCCAGTCGCGGCGTTGCCACGCCCGCACGAGGACGGTCTCATAGCCGTACTCGTCGGTGTGCACATCGAGACGGATCGGGAGTTGCCAGCACACGCTGGGCTTCCAGTCGATCGGTCGTTCGCCGCGGTTCAGGGCGGCAAGGTGCAGAGCACACCCCACCCCTCCGTCGAACCCCTCCCGGTTGAGGAAGATGCAGGCCCCGTCGGCCCGCCGGGTGACCCACTCACCCTTCTTCTTCCGCTTGAGCGGTCCGCCCCGCTTCTCCGCCTTCTGGTGATGCTGCCACTCGCCGGGCTCGAGCTCGGCCGCTCGGGCCGCGGTCCGCCGCCGGTCGTCGCCGTCCACGAAGTGGGCGCCGTGGATGCAGCAGCCGAGCGTGTCCGACGGGTCGGGCTCGACGCCGACCGATCGACAGCCGCGGCCGTAGATGCACTCGTAGCTCGAGAGCAGGAAGCTGGTGTCGACCAGCCAGGTGGTCGTATCACCGTCTTCGAGCTCCAGCCATTCCGTCACCGCTGCAGGCTACCTTTGGCCTGCGGTCGTTCAGGTCACGGTTTCCGTAGGTGCCTAGGGTGCGCGGTCGAAGCTGCGCACCGGGAGGGGATGCGACGATGGAGCAGCGGTTCGACGAGATCAGGGCCCGTCTGGAGCAGATCTCGGAGGAGCTGGGAGACCTCGCGATGGAGCTGCTACGGGAGGCGGTCGACGAGGGAGCGGGTCGGCGGCCACCGGAGGAGAAGCCGCTCGCCCAGGCCCGACGGGCCGTCGACAAGGCGGCTCACCACCTCGGCTCGATCCCCTCCCGCAGCGCCGAGCGCTGACGGCTCGGCTCACGTCGCTCGTGGCGCTCCGTCGAGCTGCACCTCGGGTTCGTCGAGCTCCGGGCTCACGTCGTGGACGAGACCCGGCGCCGCAGCGGCGCCGTGCTCGCCGCCGAGCTCGTTGATCCGGTGGATCAGCTGGATGAGCCGGGCGAAGGAGCGATTGTCGAATCGCAGTGCGAGGCGAGGGAGGTCGGTGTGGTCGTCGTCGCGACGCTCCGCCGAGGTGGCCTCGATCGGCTCGATCGTTCCGCCGGTGAGCACGTCGGCGAACTCGTCGTTCAGCGTCGCCACGGAGCTGTCGGACAGCGGCGATCGGAGCCGGATCACGAGCCGGGAGCCGACGTAGCGGAGCGAGTGGTAGCACGAGTAGAACGCGCACAGGTACTCCGCGGCCTCGTCGGGGTCGTGGGTGTGGAGGAACAGATCGAGATCGTTGGCCCCGATCATCCCCCGGTCGAGCAGCTCGGACTTCACGAACTGCAGCCAATTGGCCCAGTACGTCGACCCCGGGTGGTCGAGCAGCACGATCGGGGCCGGATAGCTCTTTCCCGTCTGGATCAGTGTGAGCAGCTCGAACGCCTCGTCGAGCGTGCCGAACCCGCCGGGGAAGAGGGCGAACGCATCGGTCTCCTTCATGAACGTGAGCTTGCGGGTGAAGAAGTACTTGAACGTCGCCAGCTTCGGATCGCCGTCGATGATCTCCGCCGCCCGCTGTTCGAACGGCAGTGCGATGTTGACGCCGAACGAGCGATCGGTTCCAGCACCCTCGATGGCGGCGGTCATGATCCCCGGCCCAGCGCCGGAGATCGCCATCCAGTCGCGGGCCGCCATCCGTTGGCCGAAGGTCACCGCGAGCTCGTAGTCGGGCGTCCCCGGCTTGGTTCTGGCCGAGCCGAAGACCGACACCTTGGCCCGGTCGCTGTAGGGCGAGAACACCCGCCAGGAGTGGAGCATCTCGGCGAGGGTCTGGCTGGCGATCTTCAGTTCCAGCCGGTCGATGTCGGCATCGTCCATGTCGAGCGCGGTCACCAACAGCGCCCGCACGAGGTCGTCGTTGCCATCCGTTCCGACCGCCGCCAGCACCTCGGTCAACGAGACGTCGACGAGACGTTCACCAAAGGTCGAACGCGGGCGGGGAACGGACATGCGGGCCTCCTGGTTGCTGTCGGCGACGAGCGACGGCCCGCCGCACTCAGACGGGCGTGGTCTCCTCGACGCGACCGTACAGGGTGGTTCGCTGGGCGAGACGCCGGCCGAGTGGTTCGACCAGCGCCGCGAAGTCGGCGGGCGTCACGCCTTGGCCGTGGGCGGCACCCGCGGCCCGGGAGATGTTCTCGTCCATCAACGTGCCGCCGACGTCGTTGCACCCCGCCTGGAGCAGCTGGCGTACGCTGTCGAACCCGATCTTGACCCAACCGGACTGGATGTTGTCGATCGAGCCACGGTAGGCGATACGGGCCACGGCGTGAACGAGGAGGTTCTCCCGGAACGTAGGGCCGCGCCGGGCCTTTCGCTGCAGGTAGATGGGGGATGCCATGTGCACGAACGGGAGACCGACGAACTCGGTGAAACCGCCGGTCTCGGCCTGGAGGTCCCGGGTGACGAGCAGGTGCTTCACCCAGCTCTCTGGTTGCTCGACGGCGCCGAACATCATCGTCACGTTCGACCGGAGACCGACCTCGTGGGCGGTGCGATGGGCGTCGAGCCACTCGTCGGTGGAGATCTTGTCGGGACAGAGGATCTCCCGCACGCCGTCGTCGAGGATCTCGGCCGCGGTGCCAGGAAGGGAGCGCAGGCCAGCGTCCATGCAGCGGCGCAGGTAGTCGGCGAGTGGCTCGCCGAGCCGCTTCGCCCCCTCGGTGACCTCGAGGGCGGTGAAGCCGTGCACGTGGATGTCGGGGGCAGCCTCCTTCACGGCCCGGCACACGTCGATGTAGTAGTCGCCGTCGAAGTCGGGGTGGATACCGCCCTGCAGGCAGACCTCGGTGGCACCGGCCTCCCAGGCCTCCACCACCCGCTCCTGCATCTGCTCCAGCGAGAGCAGGTACGGCTTGCCCCGCAGGTTCAAGCTGAGCGGACCCTTGGAGAAGCCGCAGAATCGGCACTTGAACGTGCACACGTTGGTGTAGTTGATGTTGCGGTTGACCACATAGGTGACCGTGTCGCCGACGGCGGCCTCGCGGAGCTCGTCGGCCAGTTGGGCGACCGCCGCCACCTCGGGGCCTCGCGCCCGGAACAGGGTCAGCAGCTCGTCGTAGCCCGCCTGCTGGCCGCTGCGCACGCCGGCGATGACCTCGCCGACGGCACCCGGCACGGTGATCGGCTCCGCGCTCGTCAGCTCCACCGGGGTCACCGGTGCTCCGGAGTACCACTGGGTCGACCGGTCGCCGATGAGGACCACGTCGGCACCGTCATCGCCGTGCTTGACGAACTCGGCCTTCTCGGGGAACACCGCCCCGGGGTCGTCTCGACCGAGGCCCTCGGCATCGGACCGGTCGAGCACCGGGAAGCGGAGATCGTCGTGCAACCAGCGATCCGGATCGAGGGCGAACTCGGGATAGATCGTCAGCCGGGGGGCGAGCGTGCGACCCCTGGCCTCGGTCACGTTGCGCAGTCGATCGAGCGCCGGCCACGGCCGCTCCGGATTGACGTGGTCGGCCGTGATCGGCGACACGCCACCCCAGTCGTCGATCCCGGCATCGAGCAGCACGCCGAAGTCGTCGGACAGGTTCGGGGGCGCTTGGAGGTGCACGTCGCCGGGCAGGATCAGACGGGCGAGCGCTATGGCGCGGTGGTAGGCCTCGTCGGGGCAGGGATCGTGGCGCCACATGGCGGTTCCCGCCTTCGGCAGGAAGTTCTGGACGATGACCTCCTGGACGTGACCGTGGCGGCGGTGGGCGTCGGCGATCGCCTCGAGGGCCGCCACCCGGTCCTCCTCGGTCTCGCCGATGCCGACGAGGATGCCGGTGGTGAACGGGATCGCCAGCCGACCGGCCGCCTCCAGCGTGGCGAGACGCCGCTCGGGGGTCTTGTCCGGCGAGCCCCGGTGGCAGTCGAGATCGCCGCGGAGCGTCTCGATCATCATCCCCTGACTGGGCGAGACGGCCCGGAGCTGGGCGAGTTCCGATTCGTGGAGCGCGCCGGCGTTGGCATGGGGGAGCAGACCGGTCTCGGTCAACACCGCCTCGCACATCGACACGAGATAGTCGACGGTGGAGCTGTAGCCGTTGTCGGCCAGCCAGGCCTCGGCCGCGGGGTACCGGAGCTCGGGCCGCTCACCGAGCGTGAACAGCGCCTCGTGGCACCCGGCCCTCGCGCCCCGCCGGGCGATCTTCAGCACCTCGTCGACGGTCAGGTACGGACTGTCGAGCCGAGCTGGAGGCTGGGCGAACGTGCAGTATCCGCACTTGTCGCGGCACAGCATCGTGAGGGGGATGAACACCTTGGGGGAGTAGGTCACCCGCCGGCCGAAGGCCGCATCGCGGCGCTCCGACGCCGCGGCGAGCAACTCCGGCGTGGGACACGCCAGAAGCTCCTGTCGGTCGATCACACGTCACTCCTTCCAGGCCCGGGACGGCTCTTGATCCGCCCGGGGTTCACGGCTTCGGCGCACTGCGGGCAGCGAACCGCTTGCTCGATCGGCGTGCCACAGTCCTCGTGGACGAGCACGGTGGGGGCGCCGTCGGCCGCGTACCAGCGGTCACCCCAGCCCATGAGGGCGATCAGGGCGGTCGACAGATCGGCGCCCTTGGTGGTGAGCCGGTACTCGTTGCGCACCGGCCGCGTCTGGTACGGGACCTTCTCCACCACCTGGTGGTCGACGAGCTTCGCCAGTCGATCGGCGAGGAGGTTCTTGGCGATTCCCAGATCGGTCTCGAGCTGCCCGAACCGTCGAACGCCTCGAAAGATGTCGCGCAGGATCAGCAGCGTCCAACGGTCGCCGATGATGGCCAGCGTCGCCGCTATCGAGCATTCCCGGCTGTCGGGAGGGGCCTGACTCATGCCGGCGCCACCGTAGGCGAGTTGGTTTCGATTTGCAACTCACCTGGTCATCGGGCTGTTGGCAGGCTGCTGGGGGGCTGCTGGCGGGCTGCTGGCGATGGGTCCGACGTTGGGGCTGACCGAATCGGGTGCGACACCAACGTTCGACCGCTGCCGCGATATGGTGCAGGCCATGAGCCGGGATGCGCAGCACCCCCGCGGGGCGGAGCGCCCGCGCAGGGCGTCCGACCTCCCGAACCAGGCACCCGGTCGAGCCGCGGGCAGACCCGATGAACCGGCTGCGGCCGGCGGTGATCGACCCCGGTTGTTCACGCCACCGATCGAGCATCCACGAGGACGGGCTGCGGCACGCTCGAGCGACAACGTGACCGAGCTCGGCGTCTTCGGTCGCAACCCGCTCAGCCGCGAGCCCCTCGGCCCGGATCTCCGCAAGCCAGACCCGCTGGGCCCGAGCTCGTTGAGTCGTCGGGCGGGCGACCCCGCTGCACCCAGCGGGGAGAGGCTCGGCCGCGCGCCGGAGGGTGGTCGAGACCCGTTCGATCCGGCGGCCGACAGCCGCCCGGCACCGGCGGCACCCAGACGAGACACCGGCCCGATCTTCGGCGGTCCGATCCTCGGTTCCGGGCCGGAGGTGGCGCGCGGACCCCGCCGCGAACCGACCGGTCGCCACGAGCTGATCCGCACGGGGCAGTTCGCTGCGGTCCCCGCCCTGCCCACGATCGAGCCTTCGGCCTTCGAACGGGCGGTCGACACCGCCCAGCGGTGGCGTTCCCCGCTCGGCCTCGCTCTGGCGGCCTTGATGACGGTCGGTGTGGTGGCGGGCTATCAGCGCTGGACGGCCGGCGAGGAGATCGCGGCCAGCGGCAACAGCCGCTCGGGACTGACGTCGGCCGTCGATGCCGACGAGCTCGACGACGACACCGCAGACACCGGAGCCACCGCGCCGGATCAGCAGGTGGGAAGCGAGGTCGACGAGCTCGACGAGACGACCGTCTCGACCGGGTCGGTCACGTCGTCCACCGACGCACCCGCCTCGCCGACGACGACGCCGACGACCCGCGGGCCGACGTCGACCTCTCCGACGACCACCCCGACCGCCGCCGGTGACACCTCGGTGCCTCCCGACTCGGCCACGAGCCAGCCGCCGTCGGCGACGAGCCCCGAGTCGACCACGTCGAGCACGGCGCCGGCACCGACGACGGTGCCCCCGGAGCCGTCGACCACCGCCTCGACGCCTCCAGCCCCGGTTCGGACCGAGGCCGAAGCGGCAGCCCTCGTCGGTGGGGCAGCGGTGGCCGGCACCGAGGCCGGATTCAGCGGCTCGGGCTACGTGACCGGGCTCGACTCGGTCGGCGATGGCGTATCGTTCACCGTCGACTCGGCCGGAGGCACGGTGCCCTTCGCGATCGGCTATTCAGCCGGTCCGGTCGACGGCGCCCCCGCACTCCGCACGGCCAGCATCCTCGTCGACGGTGAGCGCAGGACGTCGGCCCAGATGGACGCCACCGCCACCTTCAGCGACTGGACGATCGTCTCCGGCACGCTCGAGCTTCCCGCTGGTCAAGCCGTCATCACGATCGAGATCCAGGCCACCGACAGCGGCCAGATCAACGTCGACTACATCGAGGTCGGCTGACCCCGCCCCCACGGCGCCCCATTCCGGCGGACCCGACACCCACCCACCATCGTTCTGGCGGAACCCACGCCCGCCGCCGGCCGCCACCTCCGCCAGAACGAGGAGAGCCGGACCAGACACCCACCCACCACCGTTCCGGCGGACCCCACGCCCGCCGCGGGGCGTCGCCTCCGCCAGAACGAATACGGCTGGGCGCCACCTCCGCCAGAACGGGGAGCGCGGGAAGCGGGGCGGCTGGGTCAGCGTTCGGTGAGGCCCTCGGCCCGATCGCCGAGGGTGTCGAGCACCTCGTCGAAGCTCTTGGCGAAGGAGGCGACGCCCTCGGTCTCGAGCTTCGCCGCCACCACCTCGATGTCGATGCCGAGCGCTGCGAGCTGCTCGATCACCGCTGCGGGATCCTCGCTGTCGGGGTGATCGTCGACGGTGCGGGCCAGGGTGCCGTGGTCCTCGAAGGCGTCGAGCGTGGCGTCCGGCAGGGTGTTCACGGTGTCGGGCCCGATGAGGGCGTCGACATAGAGCGTGTCTGGGTAACTGGGATCCTTCGTGGAGGTGGACGCCCACAGCGGTCGCTGCACCCGGGCCCCTGCGGCGGCCAGCGCCTCCCAACGGTCACCGGCGAAGACGTCGGTGAACGCCTGATACGCCAACCGGGCCTGGGCGATCGCGGCCCTGCCCCGCAGCGCTGCCGCCTCGGACGAGCCGAGCTCGTCGAGCCGGCGATCGATCTCCACATCGACCCTGCTGACGAAGAACGAGGCCACCGACGAGATCGCAGCGAGGTCGGCGGCTCCTGCGTCGCCGTCGCACGCCGCCAACCGGTCCTCGAGCCCGGCGACGTAGGCCTCCATCACGGCCCGGTAGCGATCGAGGCTGAAGATCAGCGTCACGTTGATCGATCTGCCCTCGCCGATCAAGGTCCGGATCGCCGGTATCCCGGCGGTGGTGGCCGGGACCTTGATGTACAGGTTCGGGGCGTCGATGCGGTCGTCGAGCGCACGGGCGGCCGCCACCGTGGCCCCCTCGTCGTCGGCCAATGCCGGCGAGACCTCCACCGACACGTAGCCGTCCTCGCCGCCCGACTCGTCGTGGACGGGGCGGAGGAGGCTCAGGGCCTGTTCGATGTCGGCCACGACGAGGCTCCAGTAGGCGTCGTCGACCGTCGCCCCGTCCGAGACGAGCCCGGCGAGGTCGGCGTCGTAGTCGCTGGTCTCCATCATCGCCTTGGCGAAGATGGTCGGATTCGAGGTCAGGCCCCGCACGCCGCGGTCGATCCACCGCTGGAGCTCGCCGGAACCGATCCAGCCCCGCCGGAGATTGTCGAGCCAGGGGCTCTGGCCGTGCTGGTGGTAGAGGTCGTGGATACGGCTCATGATCGGCTCCTTTCGCCGAGGAGATCGTTGGCAGCGGCAACCACGTGATCGGCGGTGATGCCGAGCTCCCGCAGCACCCGACTGCCGGGGGCGGAGGCGCCGAAGGTGTCGATCCCGATCGACACGTCGGCCCAGCGTCGCCAACCGAGCGTCACCCCGGCTTCCAGCGAGACGGTGGGGACGGTCGGGTCGATGACGGCAGCTCTCGCCTCCGCCGGCTGCGCCTCGAACGCCTCCCAGCAGGGCATCGACACGACCCGGGCCTCGATGCCCTGGTCGGCCAGACGGCCAGCGGCCTCGACACAAACGGCCACCTCGCTGCCGGTCCCCACGAGGACCACGTCGGGCTCGCCGACCGTTTCGACCACGTAGCCGCCGAGGGCGACACCCTCGGCGGTCGTGTTCGCCAGGACGGGCACGTCCTGGCGGGTCAGGATCAGAGCGGTCGGTCCGTCGGCCCGCAGGGCCATCGCCCACGCTCCCGCCACCTCGGTGGCGTCGGCCGGGCGGATCACCCGCAGCCCCGGGATCGCCCGGAGGCTCATCACCTGCTCGACGGGTTGGTGGGTGGGGCCGTCCTCGCCCACACCGACCGAGTCGTGGGTCCACACGAACACGCAGGTCGCCCCCGACATCGCCGCCAACCTGACCGCTGGCCGCATGTAGTCGGCGAAGACGAGGAACGTCCCACAGATCGGCACGACGCCGCCGTGGCGAGCAGCGCCCACGGTGGCCGCCGCCATCGCGTGCTCCCGCACACCGAAGTAGACCTGTCGGCCGGCAGGGGTCGCTGGCCCGTGGGCGACGTCGTCGATCAGCGTGCCCGTGTTGCCGGTGAGATCGGCCGAACCGCCGATGAGGTGGGGGACGACGTCGGCCAGTGCGGTCACGCACTGCTGCGACGCCTTGCGGGTGGCGATCGATGCTCCCACCTCGAACGACGGGAGCGCGCCGAGCGCCTCGTCGAAGCCCCGACCAGACCAGCCGCGCTCCCAGCCGATGCGATCGTCGCCGGCCGAGTCGAGGCGCTGCTGCCATGCCTGGCGTTCGGTCGCACCTCGCGCCCCCGCCTCCCGGTACATGGCGAGCACGTCGTCGGGAACGTGGAAGGTCTCGTCCGGCGGGAGCCCCATCCGCTCCTTCGTCGCCGTGATCTCCGCCTCGTCCATCGGGTTGCCGTGGGCTGCTGGACTACCCGTGAAGTTCGGCGAGGGGTACCCGATCTCGGTCCGCACGATGATCAGGCTCGGCCGATCGGTCACCGCCTTCGCGTTGCGGAGCGACGACTCGAGCGCGTCGAGGTCCTCGCCCTTCGGTCCCAGCTCGTCGACGTGCCAGCCGTAGGCGGCGAACCGAGCCGCCGCATCGTCGGAGAGGGCGAGGTCGGTGGTGCCGTCGATCGTGACCCGGTTGTCGTCGTAGACGACGACGAGCCGGCCGAGTCCGAGATGGCCGGCGAGCGACGCCGCCTCGTGGCTGACACCTTCGGACAGATCGCCGTCGCCGGCGATGACGAAGGTGTGGTGGTCGCACCGGTCGACCCCGTGGCGAGCCCGCAGGTGCTCCTCGGCCACCGCCATGCCGATGGCGTTGGCGAAGCCCTGACCGAGCGGCCCGGTGGTGACCTCCACCCCGGCGGTGTGGCCGGCCTCCGGATGGCCCGGGGTGGCCGAGCCCCACTGGCGGAACTCCCGCAGGTCCTTCAGCTCGAGCCCCTGGCCGGTCAGGTAGAGCATCGAGTAGAGCAGCATCGACGCGTGGCCGGCCGACAGGATGAACCGGTCGCGGTCGGGCCAGTTCGGATCGGCGGCGTCGTAGCGCATCACCCGGGTGAAGAGCACGTGGGCGAGCGGCGCGAGCGCCATCGCGGTGCCCTGGTGGCCAGATCGCGCCTCGTTCGTGGCGTCGAGCGCCAAGGCCCGTATCACGTCGATACCGCGGCGCTGCAGCTCGATGGTGGCGTCGTCAGTGTTCACGACGTCAACGTACTCTACGAGAACACGACCGCGGTGAGGGTGAAGCCGTGCACGGCGTTGCGACCAGCGATCGGTCCGAGCTCACCGGCGCAGAACATGCCGGCGAGCGGCCCCGGTAGCCGCTCCTGGACGCGAGACGCGTCGTGGTTCGGCTCCTCGAACAGGTGGGTGCCGCGGCCGTTGCAGGTGAACAGCAACGCCGATCGACCGCTGGTGTCCGAGAGCAGGCGATCGACCTCACGAGAGGCCGACGAGGCGTCGCGCACCTGGAACTGGACGACCTGACCGACCTCGACGCGATCGCCCACGGCGATCGCACCGGTGCCCTTCTCGGCGCCGAGGAGGGCCCGGATGAGGAAGTCGCCCTGGTCGAACTCCACCTGCTGGTCGTCGGCCACGATGCCGATGTGCAGGCCCCCGGCCGCAGCGGCCCGATCCTCGGGCGTGAGCCCCTCGATCACCGACGTGAGGCGCTGGATCGCCGGTTGACCGCCGAGCGACCGGATCAGTTGACCCGCGGCATCGGTCACGACCCACGGTGAGCCGATCGGACGGCAGCCCTGACTTACGAACGTCGAGGCGACACCCGGGGGCAGCACGAAACCGACCGCCCCGTCGAGCAGGATCTGGTGGTCGAGGACGAGCCGGGTGTCGGCCGGCCCGCCAGGGGCGAGGGCGAGCCCGCCGACCACGGAGGGGGCCGGGGACATGGCGTTGACCTGATCCACGAACGCATCGACCGGCATCGTCGCCGGATCGGCGACGATCACGACGACGCTGCCGTCGACGAGCCCGTCGGGCAGGCCCATCACGAGCGGCGGCTCACCGCCGAGCGTCTCGAGCCGGAGCGGGGTGACGTCGAGCCCGGACGCCGCCCACAACGACACCGCGTCGCCGTCCTCGATCTCCTCGCCTCCGCCGGCCACGCCGACCGAGCTCCCGCCGACGAGCACCGCAGGGTCGAGCACAGCCTGGACCGTTTCGACGATGTCGGCGATCGCAGCGACATGACGGCCGGCGACGAACAGCATGGCGACCGAAGGGGGACCATCGATTCGCTCGCTGACGGCGCCGACCACCTCTCCGGCCGCGGTCGCCGGATCGGGATGGCGGGAGAGCCCGGCGGCGAAGCTCGACGAGGTCATTCGACCGGGGGCAGCAGCGTGTACGGCACGACGTGGACGGGGCCGGTGTCGATCCGGCAGCGGGCGAGCACGGTGCCGTACTCGTCGAGGGCCAGCTCGGGCCTGACCAGCCGGTAGTTGAACTTCCCGGCCTCGATCTGCAGCGGTTGCACGTTCCGGGCCAACGGCTCGTCGTCGGGCTCGGCCGTCGGGTCGTCGCCGCCGACGAAGACCACCTCGAGCGCAGCGGTCTCCTTGCCACCGGGCGGGTTCCAGACCAGCACGACCAGATGAGGGGCGATCGTGACCGGAACCGGGGCCGGAGCAGGGGCGGAGAACTGGATTCCGGCGAGGTCGATCCTCGTCGATGGACCGGGGACCGGCCGGAGCTCGATGTCCTCCATGAACAGTGCAGCGATTATCTCCATGAGCGTCTCCAGACCGGCTCTCGACGCCTGACATGGTCGCCGCGGACACGGCCCCCGTCGCCAGTGCAGCGGACGCGGAACAGAGTAGGTTGCAATCCTGTGTCTGACACACCGACGAGGGACCTCATCCTGCGCGAAGCGCGGTCGTGCTTCGCCGATCGGGGCTTCGAGGGCACGTCGCTGAACGACATCGCGGCCGGGGTCGGGATTCGCCGCCCGAGCCTCATGCACCACTTCGCGTCGAAGGAGGCGATCTACCGCCAGATCCTGGAGGATGCCCTCGCCGACTGGGGCCGCCGGATCGACGACATCCGCTCCTCGCCCGACGACGGCTGGACCGTCGTCGACTCCGTTCTCGAGGTCACGTTCGACTTCTTCCGGACCAACCCGGAGATCGTGAGCATCGTCCGCCGGGAGGCACTCACCTCCCACGGCCACCTCGGCTTCGACCTCGGCGCTGCCCTCCGGCCCTACTTCGCCCGGTCCGTCCAGTTCTTCGAGAGGGAGATGAACGCCGGCCGGTTCCGGCGCCACGACGCGGAGAACCTGGTGGTCACCGGCTACGGGGCGCTCCTCACGTACTTCTCCGATCACTGGATGCTCACCGGGCTCCTCGACCGCGATCCCTTCTCCGACGAGGCGCTGGAAGCACGCTTCGCCCACGTCCGGGCGTTCGTGCGGGCGGCCCTGGAGCCGCCCCCCACCGACGGCGCCTGACTGCCGCCTTGGGTCGCAGCCGTTCTGCTAGATTCCGGCCCGTCATGGCCCTCGGACAGTTCGCACGCCGCTGGCTCCCGGCCATCGTGCTCGGAGTCGCCGCACTCGCCCTCTGGAATGGGGCGGACCGGCGTGACACCGACGTGGTCAGCACCGAGCCGATCGACTACGAGCTCGAGCTGGCCACGCCGATGCTGTCGGCCCGGCGGGTGCCCCGGACGCTGCAGGCCCCGGTGATCGACGCGAACCTGGCGCCGACGCTCCGGGCCATGATCAGCGACTCGCCGGCCAACACCTGTCTGCTCGTGCAGTTCGGCGACCGGGAGCTCGAACCGTCGTCGCGGGTCGACGCCGGGCTCGTGCCAGCATCGAACCAGAAGATCGTGTCCACCTACGGTGCCTACCTCCACCTCGGACCCGACTTCCGGTTCACCACCACGGTGGCCACCGACGGCGTCGTGACCGACGGCGTGCTCGAAGGCAACCTCTACTTCATCGGGTCCGGTGACCCGTTCCTCTCCACCGACGACTGGTGGAGCCAGTACGACTCGACCGACGGACGGTTCCACACCAGGCTCGAGGAACTCGCCGACGACCTCGCCGCCACCGGGATCGTCGAGGTGACCGGCTCGATCGTCGGTGACGAGTCCCTGCTCGACGATCGCCGTCAGGGCCCGTGGGCAGAACGGTTGGTCAACGATCGCCAGTCGGGACCGCTGTCGGCGCTCACCGTCAACGAGGGCTTCAACGACTGGCCGGAGACCTACGTGGCGGCTCGGCTCCGGGCTCCCACGTCCGACCCTCCGGTGCACGCGGCGTCGGTCCTCACCCAACTGCTCGCCGAACGGGGCGTGACGGTGACCGAGCCACCGGCCGCCGGCCCGACCCCGACCACGGCCGAACCGGTTGCCGAGATCTCGTCGCCGCCGCTGATCGAGATCCTCACCCACATCAACTCCTACAGCTCCAACATCGGGGCAGAGCTCGTGCTCAAGCGCCTCGGGCTCGAGGTGTCCGGAGAGGGGAGCACGGCCGCAGGGGCGATGGCGCTGCGCGACCTCCTCGCCGCGGATGGCGTCCCGGTCGCCGGGCTCGTGATCAACGACGGGTCGGGGTTGGCCGAGACGAACCAGCTCACCTGTCGGGCGGTCGCCACGATCCTGACCCGTGCCGGCCCCGACTCGGCATTCGCCTCGACCCTGTCGATCGCCGGGGTGCGGGGCAGCCTGATCCGCCGGATGGTCGACACGCCGGCGGAGGGGAACGTGATGGCCAAGACCGGAACCCTCAACGACGTGACGGCGCTCTCCGGCTACGTCGCGTCGTCGAACGACGACGACGTGTCGCTCGTGTTCGCGTACATCACCAACGGTGAGTTCGTGGGTGTCGGCGATGACATCACCGGGTTGCAGGACGCCTTCGCCGCCGCCCTCACCGACTATCCGGGCCGACCCACCGTCGACGATCTCTCGCCCCTCCCGGCGAGCAGCCGCTGACCGATTCGGCGAAGCGGGGAGGCGCGCCCCGGTCCGGGATGGCAAGATCGAGGCGTATGCCGATCGTGCCGCAGTTCCCGCTGGGAACCGTCCTGTTCCCCACCATGGTCCTGCCACTCCACATCTTCGAGCCCCGGTACCGGGAGATGATCGAGCAGGTCACCGCAGGCGACGGGATGTTCGGTGTGACCCTCATCGAGCGCGGCTCCGAGGTCGGAGGGAACGATCAGCGCACCGACTTCGGGACCCTCGCCAAGGTGGTCGATTCCGAACGGCTGCACGACGGCCGTTGGGGTGTGGTCACGGTGGGGGCGGAGCGCTTCACCGTCGACCGATGGTTGCCGGACGATCCCTACCCGATCGCCGAGATCAGCCTCTGGCCAGACTCCGACTCCGACGGCGACGATGCCTCGCTCTCGGAGTCCTACGAGCAGGTCGTCGCGGCGTTCCGTCGCTGCATGGCGCTGGCCGCCGAGTCCGGCGTCAACGTGGGACCCGTGCCCGATTCCTTCGACGACCCCGCCCTCGGATCGATGCAGATGGCGGCGTTGGCACCACTGGGGACGCACGACAAGCAGCGACTGCTGGGTGCCCCTGGCACCGCGACACGACTCGAGTTGCTGTCGGCGATGCTGACCGACGCGACAGAGCTGATCCAGCTCCGTCTCACCGGGCGTTGAGACGCCGATCCGGCCAGGAAGTGTGTCCGGGCGCGAGTTTCGGGGGCGCTGTTCCATAGAATCCACACCGTCGGGAACAGCGCCGTCGACCAGGGCGGGGAGTGGAGGAGGCAGACACCGTGGCGAACGCCAATCCCCTCGAAGGGGTGCAGGAGATCCAACAGCTCCTCGTGTCGTACGCGAAGCAGGAGACGGTCGAGCCCCTCAAGACCCTCGGTCGATACATCGGGTTCGGCGTTGCTGGCGCCCTGCTCGTCTCCCTCGGGACGTTCTTCATCGGCCTCGGCATCCTCCGACTGACGCAATCGATCGACGCGCTCGCCGGCTCGTCGTGGGCATCGACGTTGCCCTACCTGATCACGCTGGCGGTTCTTGTAGCCTTCATGGCCTCGATCTTCCTCGCCATGGGGCGGGCGAAGAGGAAGGTCGCGTGACACCGGCACCGGCGCCGAGCCCGACACGGGCACCCGACATCGGGGAGGGAATCCGATCATGACCGAAGCCGCAGACATCACACCCGCCGACATCGAGGCGAAGTTCCGCGACATCCAGGGACAGCTCGACGTCGTGACCGACGACTCGAAGAAGACGATGGCGATCGGCGGTGCAGCCGCCGCAGTGCTGCTCCTGCTCCTCGTGTACGTACTCGGCCGGAAGGCGGGGAAGAAGAAGAGCACCGTGGTGGAGATCCGCCGACTGTGAACGACGTGAACGGGTGGTCGCGGTGATCGAGCGGGCGATCCTCTGGGGCATCAGCCGAGCGGCCGGGGGGCCCGGCCGAGCCCTGGTCTGGACGGTGATCGCACGGCGTCTCCTGCGGGTGATCCGGTCGACGACCGGACGCCGCCCCGTCGTCGACGTCGGCACGATCAGGCCTGGTCAGCGCGTGGTCATCGAGCATCGAACGATCAGTCACGGCAAGCAGATCAAGCAGTTCAAGGCGGAGGCCAAGCAGGCCAAGCAGGCTGCCAAGCGGGAGCGACGGGCGGCCGCGAGAGCCGAGAAGCGGACCGAGCGGGACGGGCGTCCGGACGATGTCGAGCGGTCGACTTCCGCAGTCGGGCGATTCCGCCGACGCTCCGGTTCGCGGTCCGGCAGACTGGGTGCGTGAAGGTACTGCTCCGAAACCCACGGCGCGAGATCGAGGTCACAGGCCCGATCTCGGTGGCGAAGTTGCTCAACCGACTGGAGCTGAACCGGGAATCGGTGCTCGTGATCAGGGCCGACACGCTCGTCCCGGGCGACGCCACCCTCGGCGATGACGACGTCGTCGAGATCCGCCCGGTGATAAGCGGTGGGGCGCTCGGCGAGCACCCGACGCCAGCGACTGGTGGCCACCGATGAAGTGTCGGGTGTGCCGAGGACCGGCTCTGATCGATGTGCGCCGCCACAACGCCAACTTCTGTCAGGAGCACTTCGAGCGCTACTGCCGCCAGCAGGTGATGCGGGCCATCGACGACTTCGACATGGTGCCACCTTCCGCTCGGCTCCTCGTCGCCGTCTCCGGTGGCAAGGACAGCCTGGCGATCTGGGACCTGCTCCTCGAGCTCGGCTACCGGGTCGACGGGCTGTACGTCGGCCTGGGCATCGGCGACTACTCGGCGTCGTCGGTCACCTACGTGCGGAGCTTCGCAACCGAGCGTGACGCTCGACTGATCGAGATCGACCTTCGTTCGTCGTATGACTACGACATCCCCACCGCGGCGGCGATCACCCGCCGGGTGCCCTGCTCGGCCTGTGGCCTCTCGAAGCGACACGTGTTCGACCGTGCCGCGCTCGACGGCGGCTATGACGCGCTGGTGACCGGCCACAACCTCGACGACGAGGCGGCGGTCCTCTACGGCAACGTCATGCGCTGGCAAGCCGAGTACCTCGGTCGCCAACGACCGGTCCTGCCCGCCGAGAACGGATTCCCGCGGAAGGTCAAGCCGCTCGTCAGACTGACCGAGCGGGAGACGGCCGCCTACTGCGTGATGCGGGGCATCGATTACCAGGTCGAGGAGTGCCCGATGGCTGCGGGCAACAAGCACCTCCGCTACAAGGAGGCCCTCAACGAGCTCGAGCGGCAGTCACCGGGCACCAAGGGCGACTTCTACTTCGGGTTCCTGACCCGGGCCGTCGACCGGTTCGCCGAGCGGCCCGGCGACGGGTCGGAGGAGCAACCCGGCATCGGCCGTTGCGGGTCGTGCGGTGCTCCGGCATCGAGCGAGCTCTGCGCGTTCTGTCGCCTCACCGAGCGTGTCGCCGGCGCCGAGCCGGTGCCGGTCGAGTTGCAGCGGATCGCCCCGTGAGCCCGCTTGCCATCGGCGACCTCGTCCTGCTCGTCGACGCGAAGAAGCGGCGCTATCTCATCACCCTGACCGAGGGCAAGGAGTTCCAGTCACACGCCGGCGTCCTGGCCCACGAGGACCTGGTGGGCCGACCGGAGGGGATCGACGTCTCGACCACCAAGGGACAGCGGTTCCGGGCGTTCCGACCGACCCTCAGCGACTACGTCCTCGCGATGCCCCGCGGCGCGCAGGTCATCTATCCGAAGGACCTCGGCCCGATGCTCCTCCTCGCCGACATCGGTCCCGGCGACCGGGTCCTCGAATCCGGTGTGGGGTCCGGGGCGCTCTCGATGGCGATGCTCCGGACCGGGGCCGAGATCGTCGGGTACGAGCTGCGCGAGGACTTCGCCGCCCGGGCCGCCAAGAACGTCAACAACTTCCTCGGACCCGAGCTCGCGGGGCGCTACACCGTGGAGGTCCGCGATTGCTACGAGGGCATCGACGAATCCGATCTCGATCGGGTCGTCCTCGACCTCCCCGAGCCGTGGCAGGTCGTACCCCACGCCGAGAAGGCGCTGCGACCGGGCGGGATCATCCTGTCCTACAGCCCGTCGATCACCCAGGTGATCCAGTTCACCGAGGCCCTCGGCCGAGCCCCCTTCGCCGAGCTCTCCACCACCGAGGTGCTGAACCGCACCTGGCACCTCGACGGCGCCGCGGTCCGCCCCGACCACCGGATGGTCGCCCACACCGGCTTCCTGACCCGGGCCCGCCTCCTCGCCTCCTGAGCGCCCGAGGCCGAACGCCGGACACCGGACGCCGGGACTAGTCGAGCCAGGAAGCCGGACCACCCCGTTGGACCGAGTTGAACCGGCTCGCGAACGACGGCGTCTCGAACATCTCGTTGGTGGTGCCGCCGTAACCGAACAGGTACTGGCCGACCCGCCGCATCTGCATCTCCTCCGAGCCCTCCGTGATCCGGTAGCGGCGATGGTGGCGGAAGATGTGCTCGAACGGCATGTGTCGGGAGTAACCGATGCCACCGTGGGTCTGGATCGCACGATCAGCGGCCTGGCCCACGAGCCGGTTCGCCCGGTAGTTGCACATGGCGACCTTGTCGGAGATCTCGGTGCCATGGTCGACCTGGTCGAGCTGCCAGGCGGTCTTGCGGATCAGCTCCCGCAACATCGCCGCCTCGGTGTGGAGCTCGATCAGGGGCCACTGGATCGCCTGGTTCACCGACAGCGCCCGCTCGTGGATCATCCGCTCACGGGAGTACTTGACGGCCTCGTTGATGCAGTACTGCGCCGCTCCGAGGCTCGAGGCGGCCTGCCGGATCCGGTTCTCGTGCACGAACAGCTGGGCGGTTTCGAGACCCCGCCCCTCGTCGCCGAGGATGTCCGCGTCGGACACCCGGACGTCGGTCAAGGTGACCTCGGCGTGATCGGTGGGCATGTTGTAGGTCCACCACATGAACTCGACCTTGAACCCGGGCGTGTCGACCGGAACGATGAACGACGTGATGCCGGTCGCCTCCCCGGGATTGCCGGAGGTCCTGGCGAAGATGTAGTCGTGGGTGGCGGCGTGCATGCCGGTGTTCCACCGCTTGGCGCCGTTGATGACCCACTCGTCGCCGTCCCGGTAGGCGTTGGTCTCCATCCGGGTCGCGTCGGTGCCGAACATGGGCTCGGTGAGGCCGAACCCGATCCGGGCCTTCCCCTCGAGCATCAGGGGAATCCAGTGCTCCTGCTGCTCGGGTGACCCGTACCGCTCCATCATCAGCACGGTCGGGAAATTGCCGACGATCGAGCTCTCGTTCTGCAGGTCGTTGTGGAGCCCCAGTCCCTTGGCCGCGAGGTGCTCCCGGATGATCGCCATGCCGAGGTTGGTCCCGTCGCGGCCACCGAACCTCGCTGGCAGGTGGTACCGGAGGAACCCGGCCTTGTCAGCCCGCTGGCGCATCTCCCGGAGCAACGCCTCCCACTCCGGATTGGGCCAGCCGTCGCGATGCCAGTCGGTCCGGGCGTCCTCCCGACGATGATCGAAGAAGCGGATGTTGTCGTTCTCGCGCTCGAGCGGCTTGATCTCGTCCTCGATGAACTGGTCCAGTTCGTCGAGGAGGGTCTGAATCTCGGTCGGAATAGCGAAGTCCACGGGCGAATCGTAGGCGACCTCCCCGGCGGGCACCGCCTCGACCGCCTGTCACCATCGTCGGACCAACAGGAAGTACGCTTCTCGGTCGGAGAGAGCTTCATGGTCGACCGCATCGAACGCCACGACATCCTGAACGCCGTCATGCTCGCGGCCGTGCTCCTGCTGCTCGGCTTCGGGATCCTCACCGCCGCCGACAGCCTCGCCGCCACGGTCGACGACGGCCTCGTGGAGGCCACCAAGGACGAGGAGCCGACGTCGACGACCCCACCGGCAGGAGCGACCGCGAGCACCACCGACGACGGGGCCGAGGACGACGAGACCGACGACACCACCTCGACTCTGCCCGAGAGCCGGCCTCCGGCCGAGGTGCTCGTGCGGGTGGCCAACGGCGCCCGCCGCGAGGGCGTGGCTGGCGCCGGTACCGAGGCGGTCGTCGCCGCCGGCTACGAGACGCTACCCCCGAAGAACGGCCCCACCAGCGAGAACAGCATCGTCTACTACGCCAACGGCTACGCCGCCGACGCCGCGTCGGTGGCCGAGTTGCTCGGGCTCGAACCGACCGCGATCGAGGCCATGCCGAGTGACCCCGGCGTTCCGATCGAGGGCGCCAACATCATCGTGCTGCTGGGGGTCAACTCGGACTTCTGATCGGCCCGAGGCGGTGTTCCGGGCCCGCCTCACCGCCCCGACCCCGGATCGGGATCGGGAGAGATGTCGAGCGGCGGATCGGGTAGTTCGCCGGCCACGAGGGCTGGCAGCAGCTCGGGCAACCTCGGTGGCAGGAAGTCGGTCTCGGCGGCGACGACCTCGTCGACGTGCCACCATCGCGACCCCTGGAACGCCATCGCCTCGAACAACTCGAGGGTCGGTGCGGCGAGATCGGTCTGCTCGGTCCAGGCGACGTGGATGAACTCGTCCTGATCGAAGAACAGACCGGCGAACGTGAACTGAACCGATTGGGTCCACACGACCGGGCCGATCTCGGCCCGGAGGATCCCCGCCTCCTCCCGGAGCTCCCGGCGGGCGCAGTCGGCCGACGACTCACCCGGATCCATGCCACCGCCGGGGATCTCCCACCAGGAGGTGTTGACGGGGTCGGCCGGATCCCTCGACTTGATCAGGAGCACGCGCTTCTCCTCGTCGAGCACGACCACCCGGGCCGCCTGCCGTCGTCGGAAGGGCATAGTCATGGGCCCGCACGGTAACCGACCGCACCCCCTGGCTTCGAAGCGCAGGCCGTCGCTCCGACTCGCATCGACGGCCGCGAGGTGTCACCATCTTCGATCCATGGGTGTCGAAACCGACAGGCCGGAACGCTTCATGACCTTCACTGCCGAGCAGTGGGGACGGCTTCGGGCATCCACGCCGCTGAGCCTCTCCGAGGCCGACGTCGAGCGATTGACCGGTCTCAACGTGGCGCTGAGCCTCGACGAGGTCACCAAGATCTTCATGCCGCTGTCGCGTCTGCTCAACCTGTACGTCGGGGCGTCGCAGGAGCTGTACCGGGCGACCGACACGTTCCTCGGCAAGCTCCCGGCCAAGGTCCCGTACGTGATCGGACTGGCTGGGTCGGTTGCGGTCGGCAAGTCGACGACGGCCCGCGTGCTGCAGACCGCACTGGCTCGGTGGCCGAACCACCCGAAAGTCGATCTCGTCACGACCGACGGGTTCCTCCACCCGAACGCGGTGCTCCAGGAGCGGGGCCTGATGGAGCGAAAGGGCTTCCCGGAGAGCTTCGACCGTCGCCGGCTGCTCGACTTCATGTCCGACATCAAGTCGGGCAGGGCGGAGGTCCGGGCGCCCGTCTACTCCCACCTCGTCTATGACGTGGTCCCTGGCGAGGAGATCGTGGTGTCCCAGCCGGACATCTTGATCGTGGAGGGCCTCAACGTGCTCCAGAGCGGACCGACCGACGAGGACAACCCGATCTTCGTGTCCGACTACTTCGACTTCTCGATCTATGTCGACGCAGACGTCGCCGACATCCGCAACTGGTACGTCGAGCGGTTCTTCACGCTCCGTGAGACCGCGTTCCGCGATCCGCAGTCGTACTTCCGACGATTCGCCACCCTGGACGACGAGGAAGCGGCGGCGACCGCGCTCGACATCTGGACCCGGATCAACGAGCGCAACCTCTTCGAGAACATACTGCCGACGCGCCAGCGGGCCGACCTCATTCTCCGCAAGGGGCCCGACCACGCCGTCACCGAGGTTCACCTGAGCCGTCTCTGAGCAGCCGGTGGGCGGACGCACGCCGCCATTCGGCCCATGCGGGACCGGCCAGATCTGGGTCAGATGGGCCATTGCCACCCTGAGTGGTTGGTGGTTCACTCATTGTTGCGGGTACGGAATCGGCCCGAACCGGTTGCCCTCTGGCGGGTTGGGCACCGGCTACCCCTCGGGCCGGTTCTCGGCTGGGGATGACCATCGGTCATCCCCAGCCACTCTCTCTCCGTCTCCTCCCGTCTCCTCCCGTCTCCTCCAGTCCTCGGGTACCGTCGTCCGGTGGTCGACTCCACGCGTCGAATCGGCGGACGACCGGCGGTCGTGGCGCTCGCGGCCGTGTGGCCGCTCGTCGCTTCGGCCTGCGTACCGACCGGTGACACCGACGACGCGACCACCAGCACTCCGGTTACCGGCGACGAGACGGCTGCGCTGGAGATCGTCGACGACGCATCGGAGATCCCCTGCGATGGCGGCGAGCAGCCGGTGGCCCTGGTTCGGGGGGCGGAGCCCGGTGAGCCGATCGTCCTGTCATCCCCACGGCCGATCCGACTCTCGTCCGAGCAGCAGGCCGCAACGGCCGACGATGGCGGCGAGTACCGCCTGACCTGGCGCTGTCAGCCCTCCGAGGCCGGTCGCCCGTGGGAGCTCCGCATTCGGGGAGGCGAGAGCGGCCGCGCCGCCACCGTCTCGTTCACCGGTGGTGCTGGCGCCGACGTGGACACGCTCACCGTGGACCTGGACGACGAGCCGTTCGTCTGCGACGGACGTTCGAAGACCGTCGGCGAGCTGCTCGACGCCGCCCCGGGCGAGGCGGTCACCTTCAGCGCCGATGGTGCGGACGACCTGGCCGACGGCACCGCCGACGACGATGGCCGGCTCCTGCTGACCTGGGACTGCTCGCCCACCGAGGCCACGACGTGGCGGGTCACGGCCCGGGGCCACGAGTCGGGCCGTGTGGCCGAGTTCACGATCGTCGGGGTCGCCCCACCGCCAGCGGAGCTGCTCACGCCGACCGCCCGGATCGACGAGGACCCCTTCTTGTGCGACGGCGGGAGCAGGGCCTTCGCCACCCTCTCGGGGTTCCTGCCGGGCGAGGCCGTCGAGTTCTCCTCACCGCAGGCCACCGAGATGACCACTGGTCGGGCCGGCAACGACGGCTCGCTGCCACTCCAGTGGACCTGCGGCCGCGACGACGCCGACAAGGTCTGGGAGCTGACCGCCACCGGCGTCCGTTCGGGCCGAACGATCACGTTGACCTTCACCGGCGCAGCGCCACCACCGGCCCCCGATCCCCTGGTGACCGTCGAGGAGGACCCGTTCCCGTGCGACGGCGAGACCCGCTTCGTCGCAACCATCACCGGCTTCACGCCACGGGAGTTCATCGACTTCACCTCGGCCCAAGCGGACGGGCTCCGCCAGGGTCAGGCCAACGAGACGGGAACGGTGCGCGTCCGCTGGACCTGCGGCGAGGCCGACATCGGCCGGCAGTGGGAGATCACCGCCACCGGCGCCACCTCGGGGCGCTCGGTGTCGTTCGGAATCACCGGCGGTGGCGGCGGATGAGCACACGCGGCCGCGTCGACCGACGGCTTGGCGCTCGCGGCCGTGGGCGGAGGAGGATGAGATCCATGGACCTCGAGCTCGGTGCCCAGCTACCGGCATGGCAATGGGACTACGACGTCGCGCAGCTGAGGGACTGGGCCCAGGGAGCGGAGGAGCTCGGCTGCGAGTGGCTCGGGATGACCGACCACGTCTTCTACGCCTACCCGACCGGCACCCGTCCCGTCGGCCGATACGCGGGCGGGACCCGCCAGCACGAGGTGTTCACGTTCCTCGCCTGGCTGGCCGGCCAGACCACGACGGCTGCACTGACCACGAGCGTCGTCGTCCTGCCGCAGCGCCAGGCCGCGATCGTGGCCAAGCAGGCGGCCGAGATCGACCTTCTCTCCCAGGGTCGGTTCCGCCTCGGCCTCGGCGTCGGCTGGCAGGAAGCGGAGTTCGCAGGGCTCGGCAGGGACTTCAGAACCCGCGGCCGGCGCATCGAGGAGGACATCTCGGTCCTCCGGGCCTGCTGGGGACCCGAGCCGCTCGACTTCGACACTGCGACCGAGCACGGTCACCACCTGTCGATGCAGCCGAAACCCTTCACCGCCGGCGGGCCGCCGATCCTGTACGGCGGCACGTCGGACGTCGCACTCGATCGGGCGGCCCGGCTCTGCGACGGCTGGATCGCCCAGACCCGCTTCCAGCCCGGCGATGCCGGCCAGCTCGTCGACCGGCTGCACCCGGCGCTCGAGAAGCACGGCCGGCAACCGGGCGACTTTCCGCTACAGGCGACGGTGGCGGCCAGCGACGATCTCGACGAGGTGGCAGCCGGGCTGACGAGCTACCTCGACGCCGGGTTCACCCGGCTGGGCCTGCACCTGCCGGGAATCCACGACCTGGAGCGGGAGCCGACTGCGCTGGGCGTCGATGAGCATCTCGAGATGCTTCGCCGCATCCGCGACGACGTCTGGTCATCGCTGATCTGAGCTGGCGATCAGCCGCCGGACGGCGCTCGGTGGGCGGAACCGCGTCGATCGCCCGCGTCGCTCAGCCGGCCCGACGACGGATCTCCGGGACCACCTCGTCGACGTAGACCCGGAGCGCGTGCTCGTCGAACGGGGCCCGGAGCGCGATGTTGATCAGATCGGCCCCCGCGTCGACGTAGGCGAGCACCGCGTCGGCGGCGCCGTCGGGCGTGCCACGGAGCGAACCGGCCCGGATCCGCTCGGTCTGGGGCCCCCAGCTCGCCTCCAGATCGGCGTCGGCCCGCGCCGCCCCGGCCTCGTCGGACGCGAGGTAGAAGGCGAGATTGACCGACCGTTCGATCGTCGCCGGATCCCGGCCGTCGCGCCCGCACCACTCGTCGAGCACCGCGTTCTTCTCTGCGAACTGCTCCGCGCTCACGTAGGCGGCGTTCCAGCCGTTGGCGAAGCGGGCCGTGGTGCGGAGGGTTCGCTTCTCACCGAGCCCGCCGACCCAGATCGGCAGCCGGCCATCCACCGGTGGTGGCAGGCAGCTCGCATCAACCGCCCGGGCGTACGCGCCGTCGTAGGTGGTCCTGGCGATCGACCCGTCGTCGGATGACGCCGACGAACCGCCATCGACCGAGGGATCCCCGTTGCGCAGCAGCGATGCGATGAGCTCGACCGATTCGTCGAGCATGTCGAGCCGCGCACCGACACCAGGGAAGGGGTAGCCGTACGCTTCGGCCTCCCACTGGTGCCAACCGGCCCCGAGACCGAGCTCGAACCGACCACCGGAGATGTGATCGAGGGTCACGGCGGCCTTCGCCAACAGCCCGGGGTTGCGGTAGCCGACGTAGAACACGAGGCAGCCGAGCCGGGCCCGCTCGGTGTCGGCGGCGAGCGCGCCGAGGGTGGCAATCGCCTCGAAGTGGTCGATCGTGCCACCGGCCGGCGGGGCCTCGTAGATGTGGTCCCACACCGACACCCAGTCGAGGCCGGCGTCATCGAACCAACGCCAGAGGCGTCTCATCTCGTCCATCGGCAGGTTCTGCTGGCCGAGATGGACGCCGAGCTGGACGGTGTGGTCAGCGGTCATGGCATGTCCTCGTGGTGGAGCGGCTGTTGCGGTTGGGGAACGGCGGTGCGGATCGCGACACGTGTGGGCTCACGGGTTGGTGAGGAGGTCGATCAGGCTGGAGGTGTCCCACCGGTTCCCGCCCCTGGCCTGCACCCTGGCGTAGAACTGGTCGACGAGGGCGCCGACGGGCAAGCTGGCACCGAGCCGGTCCCCCTCGGCGAGCGCGATCCCGAGGTCCTTCCGCATCCAGTCGACCGCGAACCCGAAGTCGAACTCGCCACGGGCCATCGTCGAGCCTCGGTTCGCCATCTGCCACGACCCGGCAGCGCCCTTCGAGATCACGTCGACCACCTGATCGATGTCGAGACCGGCTTTCATACCCAGGTGCAGGCCCTCCGACAGTCCTTGCACCAACCCTGCGATGCAGAGCTGGTTGACCATCTTGGTGAGTTGGCCACTGCCCGGTCCGCCGAGCAGCGTGACGGCGACCGCGTAGGTGTCGACGATGGCCGCCACCCGATCGAAGTCTGCCTGCTCGCCCCCGCACATGACGGTCAACGCGCCGTTCTCCGCCCCGGACTGACCGCCAGACACCGGTGCGTCGACGAAGCCGATGCCTTCGGCCGCAGCGCACTCCTGCAGCTCGCGGGCCAACCCGGCCGACGCGGTCGTGTGGTCGACGAGCACCGACCCGGCATCGAGGCCGGCGAGGACGCCGTCGTCGCCGAGTACGACCGCTCGTACATCGTCGTCGTTGCCGACGATCGTCATCGCCACGTCGGCCCCGGCCACCGCCTCTCGTGGCGTGGCCGCCGATCGCCCCCCGTACTCGGCGACCCAGGCATCGGCCTTCGCCGTCGTTCGATTGAACACCGTGACGTCGTGGCCGGCTCGGTGGAGATGGCCGGCCATGGGGTAGCCCATCACCCCCAACCCGATGAATCCGATCGTTGCCATGCCTGCCGGCCTCCCGTTCGCTCGCCGTTGCCATCCGAGGGGTTTGCGCCCCGCAGGATACGGCGGCCCATGCCGCTCTGTCCTGCGGCGGCCGAGACGCCGAGATGGCGTCGCTACTCGATCCGCTCGCTCAGCGGTCGGGCCCGGGGGTGGTCGGCCACGAGCTGCCACTCCCGGGGCTCGTCCTCGAGGCCGAGCTCCGCCAGGAGCTGGTGGCTGTAGGCCACGCGACCGGTCAGCTCGCCACCCACCAACGCCAGCGCGGCTCGGGCCATCATCGACTCGTCCTCCACCCACGCCTCCCGCTCCGGCGTGATCAGCCGGTGGTGGACCACGCCAGGGGTTGCGACCACCGAGGTGGGGGAGAGCGCGTTGACGGTGATGCCGTCGTCCACGAGCTCGGCGGCGAGACCGGTGGAGAAGCGCTCCAGCGAGGCCTTCACCATGCCATAGACCGTTCCGCCGGTGGCGGCGTCCGGGTGCGGGTGGGGATGGATCGCCGCCTTCGAGGAGATGTTGAGGATCGAGCCGGCGCCCCGTTCCCGCATCGCGGGGATGACCGCCTGCGCCAACTCGAACGGTGCCCGGACCTGCACCTCGAACATGAGCCGCCACCGCTTCTCGGTGAACGCCACCACCGGGTCGAAGTAGGTGACGGCGCCGTTGTTGACGAGGATGTCGACCGGGCCGAGGTGGTCGACGGTCTCGGCGATCAACCGTTGCCGGTCGGCCTGGCGGGACAGGTCGGCTGCGATCGGGTGGGCGACGCCGCCCACCTCCCGTATCCGGCTCACCGTGGTCGACAACGAGCCGTCGAACCGGCTGTCGCCCTCGTCGACCGTCCGGGCGGTCACCGCCACCGCTGCGCCCTCGGCCGCGAAGAGCTCGGCGATCGCGGCGCCGATGCCGCGGCTGGCCCCGGTCACGAGGGCGATGCGGTCCTGGAGGGATGCCATCGCCACACTTCATCACAGCCGCGAGCTGCGTGCACCACGAGCGCCGAGCTGGCACTCGCCACGGGACCACCGCACGATGTGCCTGGCACCGGCGTGCGCCGATCCTGCTCGCGTTGGGGCTGGCGAGGGTTGGGGTGGGCGTAGGGTGGCGGGAGATGATCGGCGATCAACCAGGCACGTCGGTTCTGCTCCTGCGGGGGGCCACCATGCGGTGTCCGGCCTGCGGGCAGCGCCGGCTGTTCCGGCGATGGGTCACCATGGTCGACGACTGCCCACGATGCGGCCTGCACTTCGAACGGATCGAGGGGCACTGGATCGGGGCGCTCGGCATCAACACGATCGTGAGCTTCGGCGCGATCCTGGTGGTGCTCGTCGTCGGGTTGGCCACGACGTTGCCCGATCCACCCGTCGGCCCGCTCATCCTGGCGAACGCAGCGGTGGCCGTTATCGTTCCCGTGGCCTTCTATCCCGTGAGCCGGACCCTCTGGACCGGTATCGACATCGCCATGCGCCCCCTCGAACCGTTCGAGATCGACTGGACGAAGCTCCCGTCCAGCTCCGATTCGGATGAGCGCGACGAGGGTCCGCCCGCCGACACCGAACCGGCTCCGACCGACGACCCACCTCCCGACAAGTGACGAGCTCCCATGCAACCTGACGACTTCGATCTGATCATCATCGGCAGCGGTTCCGGCAACGCGATTCCGCCGTTCCTCAGCGACCGCCGGATCGCCCTGGTGGAACGAGGAACCTTCGGCGGCACCTGCCTCAACGTGGGTTGCATCCCGTCGAAGATGTTCGTGCTCCCAGCCGACGTGGCCCAGTCGGCCCGTCATGGCGAACGCCTCGGGGTGTCGACCAGCTTCGAGTCGGTCGACTGGCCGGCGATCCGCGACCGGGTCTTCGGTCGGATCGACCCGATCGCGGAGGGTGGTCGCGAGTACCGGGCCAGCGGCTCGCCGAACGTGGAGCTGATCGCTGGCACCGCTCGATTCGTCGGCACCCACCAGCTCGACGTCGACGGTCGCCGGATCACCGCGCCGACGATCCTCGTCGCTGCGGGGGCCCGACCGGTGATCCCCGACCTCCCCGGACTCGACTCGGTGCCCGTCCACACCTCCGACACGATCATGCGGCTCGAGGAGCTGCCGAGCCGTCTCGGGATCATCGGCGGCGGGTACATCGCCGTCGAGCTCGGGCACGTGTTCTCGGGCTACGGGTCGGCGGTGACGCTCTTCAACCGGTCGAACAGCCTGGTCCGGGCAGAGGACGAAGAGGTCTCGGCCCGCTTCACCGAGCGCTTCGCCTCCAGGGTCGACCTCCGCCTCGGCACGCTCCCGGATCGCATCGAGCGACGAGGCGACGAGATCGTCTTCACCATCGACGGATCGGGTTCGACCGGGCCTGAGGAGATCGTCGTCGACCAGGTGCTGGTGGCCACCGGTAGGACCCCCAACAGCGATCTGCTCGACGTGGCCGCAGCCGGGCTCCCGACGGCCGACGACGGTCGGCTCGTGGTCGACGGCACGATGGCCACCCCCGTGCCGGGAATCTGGGCGTTGGGTGACATCGCCAACCCCTATCAGCTCAAGCACCTCGCCAACGCCGAGGCCAAGGTGGCGTTCTGGAACATCGCCCATCCCGACGACCAGCGGACGGTCGACTACCGAGCCGTGCCGCACGCGATCTTCAGCGATCCCCAGATCGCGGGTGTCGGCCGAACCGAGCAGGAGGCCCGCGAGGCCGGAATCGATTACGTGGTCGGACGGCGCGACTACGGCGGCACCGCCTACGGGTGGGCCCTCGAGGACGAGCACTCGTTCGCCAAGGTCCTGATAGACCGGAGCGACCGCACGATCGTCGGCGCCCACATCATCGGACCCCAGGCCGCATCGATCATCCAGCCCCTGATCCAGGCGATGCAGTTCGGGCAGCGAGCCGACGACGTGGCGAACGAGGTGTTCTACATCCATCCGGCGCTGACCGAGGTCGTGGAGAACGCCCTGCTCGACGGGCTCGAACAGCTCGACTGACCACCGGAGGGCGACGATGTTCGCGCCACCCCGCCCGCCGAAACGGCGGACCGGGGATCACCGGACTCAATCGGACCCCCATCCTGCCGATGTTCTCGATGATGAGGAGCCTCGTTCGTGCCCGCTGACCAGCAGCCATACGCCGATGTTCTCCAGTGCTGGCCCGGTGCCTGCCTGCTCGTCGACGACGGCGTCATCCGGGCCGCCAACGAGGAGGCCGTCGTTGCGATGGACATCCCCCGCGGTCGGCTCCTCGGCGTCCCGTTGTCCGACCTGCTGGTGCCCGAGTTCAGCGGTGCCTGGGAACAGGCGGTGGCGTCGACCGGCTCGGCGGTGCGTACCGTCGCGATCCGACTGTCTCGTGGGCTCAACCCGCTCGAGCTGACCCTCCGATCCCTCCCCGACGGCACGGTCGCGGTGGCGTTGCGCAGCATGGCCGCCGACATCCACTACTCCGCCCTCGCGGGGGCCGAGCTCACCCACGACCCGGTCACGGGTTTCCCGAACCGCTACTACGTGCTGTCGCAGTTGCACGATCGCATCACGTCGCCCCAGCGGAGCCCCCTCGCGCTGGTCGGCCTGTGGATCGACGAGCTCCCGCAGCTCGCGGGACAGCAGGGCACTCGGGTCGTCGATCGGGTGGTGTGGGAGGTCGGTCAACGACTGCAGTCCCGGCTTCGCAGCCCCGATGTGCTCGGTCGGTTCGACGATGCGGGCTTCCTCAGCCTCCTCGTGTCGGACGCCCCCACCCAGCAGCTCACCGACATCGCCGACCGTCTCCGAGACGAGGTCGCGTTCCCGGTCGAGGTCGACGACACCCTCGTGTCGTTCACCGCCAGCGTGGCGGTGGCCTCGATCACCCAGCGCCGGCCGTCGATCGAGCGCGCCCTGGCCCAGCTCGACGCGGCGGCTCACCGGGCGGCGACCGGCGCCGGCAACCGCACCGAGGTACTCGAGCTCTGACGCCAGTCGTGCTCGTAGGCTCGGGCGGTGACCGACATCGCAATCGGGTTCATCGGCTGTGGCCTCATCGCTCGCAGTCACGCCCGTCGTGTCCAGGCGGCCCCGGGCGCCGAGATCGTCGCCGCGTTCGACCTCGACCCCGACCGGACCGCAGCATTCGCCCGGGACCACGCCCGCCCGGCCACCGGCGCGGCGATGACGTCGGCCGAGGCGGTGATCGAGGCGAGCGATGCGGTCTACGTCTGCACCTGGACCGCGGCCCACCCGGAACTCGTCGCAGCGGTGGCGGCCGCCGGCAAGCCCGTCTTCTGCGAGAAGCCGCTCGCCGTCGACCTGGCGACGGCCGAGGCGATGACCAGCGCCGTCACCGCCGCCGGAATCGTCAACCAGGTGGGCCTCGTGCTGCGACACTCGCCGGCGTTCCGATGGCTGCAGCATCACGCCACCGTCACCGACGGCGGGACGCTGATGAACGTGGTGTTCCGGGACGATCAGTACCTGCCGACCCAGGGCATGTACGGCTCGACCTGGCGGGGCGACCGGACGAAGGCGGGGGCGGGCACGCTCCTCGAGCACTCGATCCACGATCTCGACCTGCTCCGCTGGATGATGGGGCCGATCGCCAGCGTCAGCGCTACCACCGGCGCCGTACACGGCCTCGATGGGATCGACGACCGGGCCTCGGCGCTGCTCGTCGCCACATCCGGGGCCCAGGCGACGCTCACGTCGGTGTGGCACGACGTGCTGAGCCGGCCGTCGCAGCGGCGGGTCGAGGTGTTCCGCCTCGACTCGGTGCTCACGCTCGAGGGTGACTGGTCCGGCCCGGTCTCGATCGAGACCTCGACGTCGATCGACCTGCTCGAACGGGACGAGCTGCGCTCGGCGGCGGCCGCGATCGACGGCCTGGCCGACGACCCGGATGCGTCGTTCGTGGAGGCGGTCCGCAGGGGCGAGCCGGCCTATCCCGACTTCGGCGTCGCCATGGAGGCCCATCGCCTCGCCGACGCCGCCTACCGATCGGCAGCGGACGGCGGACGGCCCGTCGCGCTCCGAGCCTCCTAGTCCCGCGCCGGGGCTGCGAGGAGCACCCGGGCCACGTGCGGATTGCCACCGAGCGCCGACACCAGCGGAACCGGTAGCTCATGGGCGATGACGTCCCACATCCGATCGAGCAGCTCGGCGGTCATGATGACCTCGTCGCTGAGGTCGAGCGGGCCATCGCGGCGAAGCCGGTCGGCGAGGGTCCGGATGCCGATGAGGGTCGCCCCGACCGGCAGGTCGAGCGGTGCAGCTCCGGCGGCGCGGGCGGCGCGAACCCGCGACTCGGTGTCCTCGCACAGCCCGTGCACGATGATCGAGACGAGCCGCTCGTAGGCGGGGCGGGGCGCCCGGGGCTGGCGGATCAGGAGCGTCTGGGTGGCGCTCCGCCCAGCGAGGCGGGCCAGCCTCGCGATCTGGAGCTGAACTCCCGCAGCCCACGCCCGACGCCGGGACCGCTGCGCGCCGGGCGCCGGCGGGGGAGTGGCCGACAGCGTCGGCACCACGGTCTCGTCGTACTGCCTGCGGCGGGTGGCGTCGGACAGGACCCGCCAGGCCTCGTTGATCGCGGCCATCTCCATCGGGTCGGCGTCGGCTCCCGCGACATCGGGATGGCGGAGCCTCGCGAGGCGCCGGTAGGCCATCCGCAACTCGTCGATGCTGCAGTCCGATGCGAGGCCGAGACGCTCGTAGTGGGTGGCACCCCGGACGGCGCCGCCGCGATCCTCGGACATCGTCCCATTGTGGCTCACACGATCTCGGTCGCGGTGGTTCGGTGTGGGTTTCCGGGCCGTGCACGATCGGCCGGGCACCGCCGATCTCGGATCAGGCGTCGGCCTCGGCCGCCACTTCCCGCTTGACCGCCTGGTAGCCGGCGGCGAGGTAGTCCTCGAAGGCCTGGCGGGGGATTCGATACCCTCGCATCCCCGGCGGCTTGGTCGCCACGAGCTCGCCCCGCTTGATGAACGAGATGACGGTCTGCGGCGTGAGGCCGAGATAGTCGGCCACGTCCGCCACGGTGATGAGTTCTGGCAAGTCGCCGGTCACTGATTCGTACGCCACGATCCTTGGTCCCTGTTGGCAGCTGATGTGTCAGGTAACGGCTGCCACGACGGGGAGCAGGCGCAGCTTCGTCTCGTTGCACCCGTTCCGTTCATCGGCAACCGCCGGCGGATCGATCAGTAGATTAGTAGACGAAACCGCGCTAATGCGCATTGTTCCGCGTAGGTATTTTCACTTGCGACTTGCGTGACTAGTCGTTATCTTTCGCCCTGCAGGCCCGAGTGGGCCGCGGCAACCCGCTCCGGCGGGCTGCTTCCTCATGGTGGCGCGCGGGCAGCGAGGTTGTCGATGGGGGCGGGACAGGAACGGCGCGACCAGTCGGGGCGCTCGCGGGCGGAGCCGTCAGGCTCGTCCGATGAGCCGGTGCGGCCGCAGTGGATGTCGGTCCAGGCGGCGGCCCGGGAGCTCGAGGTGACGACGCGAACGATCTATAGGTTCATCAACGATGGCAAGCTCATCGCCTATCGAATCGGTCGGGTGTATCGCATCCGGCGCTCGGATCTCGCCGACTTCCTCATCGACGCCACGCTGCAGCCGGGCGACCTCGATCACCTCGTGGACGAGCGCCGAGCGGCCCGCGGTCGGGCCACCTGACCCAGGGCGGGCCCGGCAAGATCACCCAGGGGATCGATGACCGTCGCGGCGACGGCCGTCAGCATCGTGGCCGTTCTGTCGTTCGTCGTCGTCGGTCTCGAGGATGCGTCGACGTCGAGGGTGACGATCCGCCGGGCACAGGCGATCACCGCGTTCACCGTCCTCGGCCTCGGGAGTGCCGCCGTGGCGGGGGGAGCCTGGCACCGACTCGTCGGCGCAGCCGTCGGCGCAGCCGTGGTGACGGCGACACTCGGTTTCCCGTACTGGCTCCAGACCAGGCGGATCGTCCCGAATCACGTCGAGACCGCCACCGACCCGGGCCCCAACCGGGTCGGCAGGAACTCGGTCGGCAGGAACTCGGTCGGCAGGGCCGATCTGCGCCTCGGCGTCCCGTTCGGGTGGACGTTGGGCTGGTTCGACGTCGGGATCGCCTTCGTTGGCTTCGCGACAGCGCTGGCCGCTGGGGTCCTGTACGCAGCGGCCACCCGCCGGTCGGCCATCCCGTTCGTGCCGTTCCTCGCGATCGGGCTCGCCGTTGGGGTGGGGTGGGGTCTCTGGGATCTGCTGCGGTGAGCGGGTGAGCCGCCTACCGCCTCTCCTCGACCGTCAGCTCCGAGGCCGGTCGACCGGCTCGGCATAGGCCACCACGTTGGAGTCGTAGCTGCGGATGTTCGGGTTGAAGGTTCCGCCGCAGGTGATGAGGACGACCCGGTCGGGGCCGGACTCGTCGAAGATGTCGTCGAAGGGGAGCTCGGTCTTCTGGTAGGTGGCGAGCTCGACGATCTCGTAGTCCAGCGAGACGCCGTCGGCGAGGATCACCTCGACCGTCGCCCCCACCTCGACGCCGGCGAGGTTCGAGAAGACGCCGTTCTCGCCGTCGTAGGCGATGTGGCCCGCGAGTACCGACGAACCAGGCTCGCCTGGCGCCGAGCCGTACCGGTACCAGCCGACCTCGCTCGCCCGTGGCACCTCGTACTCACCGTTGGGCTCCACCCCGACCGGTCGCACGGCGCTACCGCCGATCCCGAGGTCGGGGATCCGGATGGTGACGGGCTCCGGGCCGCGCTGCACCACCTCCGGGATCCCCTCGGCGGGTGGGAGTGGGCGAGCAGCGGGACCGGCCTCCGTGGACGACCCCGTTGCCGGGTCGGGCAGCGTGCTCGACCCGGCGGATGCGTCGGCCACCGACGAGGGCGTCGAGGCCGGGGAGGGGGGAGCGGCGACCGCCGGTGTGTCCTCGCCGCCAGAGCCGCATGCGGCGGCGAGGACGGCCAGGGCGGCGAGGACGAATGGCAACACCGACGGGCGCACCGTCAGCCCCGCTCGCCGATCCGGGTGGTCTGGACGCTGCCGGTCGCCATCGGGCGACGGCCGATCGTCGAGATACCCAGCCCTGCGACAGCGACGCCGATCACGGCGAGCGCCGCAGCGACGGTCGGGAGGGCGGTGCTCGGCGACTCGACCGGGGAGTTGCCGGTGTGGACGGCCGACGGGGTGCCGTCGAGGCCGTCGATCGTCTCCGTGATGACGTCGATCGTGTCGTCCTCGAGCGAGCCGACGGCATACACGATGAGCGACGAGCCCTCGGTGACGGGCAGATCAGCCGGGCCGATGACCACCGGTTCGGTTGCGCCGGTGGGAACCACCGAGGCCGACACGGTGCCGGCCGGCAGGTCACCGGACGCCTCCGAGCCGTTGGCGATGTTGGCGAAGGCCACCTCGTCACCAGCGAGCACATCGACGGCGGGCGCGGCGGCAGCGTGGCGCACGGTGAGGCGTCCCTCGCCGGCCGCCACCTCGGAGACGTCGTTCTCGAAGACGCTGACGGTGGGGGTCCCATCGGCGTCGAGGTGGGCGATCGCCGTCACGTTCCCGCTGGCCGGGAGGGCGAGATCGCCGACGTCGATCGCGACGTCATCGGTGCCGGCGACCTTGACCTTCACCTCGGCCAGTGTCTGACCGGCGAAGTCGGAGAGATCCTGGGTGTCCTTGAACGAGAACCCGGCGATCGCGACCTCGCCGGCCACCTCCACGTCGACGTCGACGCCGGGGATGCCGTGGATCAGGTGGATGCGGGCGCCGTCGTCCTGCGCTGCGGACGGCGCCGCGAGGAGGATGAGCGACAGCAGCGCGACGAGCGCGCCGAACGAGAGCTTCTTCATGGCTGTTCCTTTGCTTGTGGGTCTGTTCGTGGGTCGCAGCGAGCGACCCGGGCGGCGCCGATGCCAGAGGATCGCGGAACCGGCGGTGGCCGTCGTGCCCAACCATGTGGCTGGACACGGCGACCTTGTTGGATGACCCTCCGACCGCGATCGCACGGTGGATGCAGAAATTTGTGGGGTTTGCAGCGGCAGCCGCTGCCAACCCCACAAATTTCGCCGACGTCGACGCTTCATTCGGCGTCTCGACGGTGGATCGACCGACACCCGGGGCCGAGGAGGGAACTGCAGGTTGACCCCGGGTGCCGGCCGAGACTCAGCCACCGTGCCCGATCCGGTCAACGTAGTCGACCGTGGCCGGGCCGTGACCGCGGCCACGGCCCGACCGATCGACCGGTGTCGCCCTTGCCACGACGACGTCGCTGAGCGAACATGTGTTCGATGACGACAGGGAGACCGATCGGCGGGAGTGCGGGATGGGCACGACCGCGTTCGCCCCGCTTCCTCCACGCTGATCTCGACGCGTTCTACGCCTCGGTCGAGCAGCGGGACGACCCCGGGCTGCGGGGCCGGCCGATCGCCGTGGGGGGTGGGGTGATCCTCGCGGCCAGCTACGAAGCTCGGCGGTTCGGCGTCAAGACGGCGATGAACGGCCGCACGGCCCGCGAGCTCTGCCCGGAGCTCCTCTTCGTGGAGCCACGGATGGAGGCCTACACGGAGGCCAGCCGCCGGGTTTTCGCCCTGTTCGGCGAGTGCTCGCCGAACGTCGAGGGCCTCTCGATCGACGAGGCGTTCCTCGACATCACCGGCCTCCGCCGGATCGCCGGTAGCGACACCACCATCGCCGCGACACTTCGACGTCGGGTGGCCGACGAGGTCGGCCTGCCCCTCAGCGTGGGAGGCGGCTCCACGAAGTTCCTGGCCAAGGTGGCGAGCGCCGTGGCGAAGCCCGACGGCATGCGGATCGTGCCTGATGGCCAGGAGCGGGCGTTCCTCGCGCCGCTGCCCATCGGACGGCTGTGGGGCGTCGGTCCGGTGACCGAGGAGGCGCTACGATCAGTCGGCATCACCACCGTCGGCGAGATCGCAAACCTCGACCCGCAGCTCCTCACCGCCAAGCTCGGGCCAGCCGCCGGTACCCATCTCCATCGCATCGCCAACAACCTCGACCCGCGTCCGATCGAGGTGGGCCGGCGTCGACGATCGATCGGCTCCCAACGATCGTTCCCCAACGGATCGCTCGACCGGACCGGAGCCCAGGAGGTGCTGCTGGAGGTCACCGACCGGGTCGCCCGCCGGCTCCGAACCGGGAGCCGGATCGGCCGGACGGTCACCGTCAGGCTCCGCTACGCCGACTATCGGGCGGGGACCCGGTCACGAACGCTGGGGGAGTCGACGAACGCGACCGCGTCGATCCTCGACACGGCGACCGAGCTGCTCGACGAAGCCTGGCCGGACATCGACGAGCGGGGTCTCACCAGGCTCGGCGTCGCCATCTCCGGGCTGACCGACGACAGCGCGCTGCAGCTCACCCTCCCGTTCACCAAGCACGATCGACATCGCCTCGACACGGCCATCGATCACATCCGCGATCGGTTCGGGCTGGACGCCGTGACCAGAGCGCCGCTCGTGGGCCGGCCAGCCGTGGAGATGCCTCTGCTCCCCGACTGAGGGCGAGCGGGTCGACGGCAGCGACGAGCGCGGTAGGGTTCGGCGCGATCGAGCCGCGACGCCAGTCGGGAGGTACCGGATGACCGAGATTGCCGGGCGCGGGGACAGCGATCGACCGTCGCCGGAGGACGCCGGGGCGGATCGGCGCGCGGTGGGGGCGCTGGTCCTGGCCGCGGGGTCCGGGTCCCGGATGGGTCGGGCCAAGCAGTACCTCGAGATCAGCACCGGCGTGCGGATCGTCGATCGGACGATTGCGGCTGTCGCCGACCTGGCGGCGTGGACCGGCGTCGTGCTGCCACCGGAGGACCGGTGGACGGGCGCCGCGGTCGATGCGGTCGTCGACGGGGGGAGCAGTCGCCACGAGTCGCTGGCCAACGGGTTGCGGGCCATCCCGACCGAGATCGAGATCGTGGTGGTGCACAGCGCCTCCCACCCGCTCGCATCGCCCGCGCTGGCCGCCAGCCTGGTGGATGCCGTCGCCGCCGGCGCTGACGCGGCGGTGCCGTTCCTCGCCGTGGTCGACGTGGTCAAGCGGCGCTCCGACACCGGCACGTTGACCACGGTGGGGCGCGAGACGCTCGGCACCGCCCAGTGCCCGATGGCCTTCGCCCGCCCCATCCTCGACCGGGCGTTCGCCGAGGCCGAGCCAGGGATCGAGGAGTCGGCACTGGTCGAGGCGATCGGGGGCACCGTCGTGGCCGTGGACGGCGAGGTCACGAACCTCCACGTCGTCGACCCGGCGAGCCTGTCCGCCGCCCGCGCCCTCGCCGAGCTGACGGCGCCACGGCCCGATGCCTCGGCCCCGGCTCGTGGCGACGCGGCTCGTGGCGACGATCCGAGCCGTGTAGGTTCCTAGCGGAGCGGGTCCGCGACACCCGGACGACCGGATCGATCCTCGGCCCGCACGACGAACGGAGCAGGACGATCATGGCAGACCGGATGAGCTTCTGGGCGTGGGGACTCGAATCCGAGGAACCGACCGACGCCGCTCGCCAGCAGATGGCCAAGCAGCTCTCCGAGCGCTACGGCGTCGCCGTGGAAGCGAAGCCGATCCCCGATCTGGCCGACGCCGAGCTCCGTCCGCCGCGGGTCGAGCCGCCTGACGAGCTCGCCGCGTTCTGCTTCACCGACACCTACGAACGGGCCCGCCACGCCGGCGGTGCCCACTTCACCGACCGGACCCGGGCGTTCAACCTCGACTTCCCGAACCCGCCGGACGTCGTCGCCCACCCCCGGAACGAGGCCGAGCTCGAGGCGGTGCTCGAGTGGTGCCACAACGGCGAGCACGCAGTCGTCCCGTTCGGCGCCGGTTCGTCGGTGGTGTGGGGCGTCGACCCGCCGGAGACCCCGACGTCGGTCGTCATCGCCATGGACCGCTTCGACCAGGTGCTCGAGATCGACGAGACGTCGCGAGCCGCCAGGATCCAGGCCGGCATCTACGGGCCTGCCCTCGAGGCCCAGTTGAAGCCGTCGGGTCACACGTTGCGTCACTTCCCGCAGTCGTTCAGGTTCTCGACGCTCGGCGGCTGGATCGCGACCCGTTCCGGCGGCCACTACGCGACGAACCACACCCACATCGACGACTTCGTCGAGTCGGTGCGGATGCTCACGCCGGCGGGGTGGTGGGAGTCGCGCCGCCTTCCGGGGAGCGGGGCCGGACCGAGCCCCGACCGGATGGTGATCGGGAGCGAAGGCATCCTCGGGATCATCACCGAGGCGTGGATGCGGATCCAGGACCGACCGAGGTTCCGGGCCACGGCCGGCGTGGTCTTCGACTCTTGGGCAGCGGGCACCGACGCCGTTCGCCAGGTGGTGCAGGCCAAGCTCTGGCCCGCGAACCTCCGGATCCTGGATCCCGACGAGGCACAACGGGCGGCCGGGCTCGACGGGGCCCAGGCGCTCGTGATCATCGCGTTCGAGTCAGCCGAGCTGTCACAGGCCGCCAACATCCGGGCTGCGGTGGAGATCGCCCGCGGCGCCGGCGGCACGATCGACGACGACAACATCCTCATCGACGACGGCACCGGCAACCCGACCGGTCACGAGGGAGCGGTGGGGGAGTGGCGCCGCAGCTTCATCGGTGTCGATCCCGGCACCGCCACGAGCATGGGCCTCCTCGCCGACACGTTCGAGACGGCGATCACGTGGGACCGGTGGCCGGAGTTCGACGCCACGGTGCGGGAGGCGATGGGCAAGGTCCTCGGGGAGGTGTGCAAGCAGGGCGAGCTGAGCTGCCGGTTCACCCACGTCTATCCGGACGGCCCGGCCCCGTACTACACGTGGTCGGGCATGGGCCGGCCGGGGTCCGAGATCTCGATGTGGCAGGAGGTGAAGGACGCCGCCAACGAGGTGGTCATCGCCGCCGGTGGTACGTCGACCCATCATCACGCCGTCGGCAAGATGCACCGGCCGAACGCCTACGACGTGCAGCGCCCGGATCTCTTCGCCGACTCGCTCCGGGCGGTCAAGCGCACCCTCGACCCGAACGGCATCCTCAACCCCGGCGTCCTGATCGACCCCTAGTCAGCCCCAGCACCGGCGACCACCCCGAAATTCGTGGACCTTGCAGCGGCTCACCGCTGCAAACCCCTCAAATTTCGGCGAGGTTTCAGACATAAGCGTCATTATGCAGCACTTGGGGTTGCGTTCGACTCTCCTCGCCCGTGGCCATCTCAGCTCCCGGGCTGGGCATCGAGGGCACGCAACGTGGCCACGGCGAACGCCGCCGTCTGGCTGAGCGACCGGCCGGCCCCGATCCGTCGGTCCGAGTCGTAGGCTTCGTCACCGAGGGCGGAGCGGGCTGCTCGCTCCGCTTCGTCGAGTCGATCGGCCTCTTCGCCGAACGTGGGGCTGATGGTGGAGGCGGATAGTCCACCGAGGACCTGGGCGGCGCTGCTCCACTCCTCCAGCCTGATGAGCAGGGACGGAAGGTTCCGCAATGTCGTCAGGAGGTGGGTGGTGTTCCCCTGGTCGGCAAGTCGCTCGATGGTTGCAGCCAGCGGGCCGATGGCGTCGTGGGCTTGGCCGGTCCTGGTCCGCAACGATGCCGCTGCGACATGGGCCACCCCGCTGAGAAAATGACCGTCGACCGATTCGGTGAGCTCGATCGCAGCGTCCAGCTCTTCCAGTGCTGCCTTCGGATCGGAGTCGAGCAGCACTTCTCCTCGTGCGTAGGCCAACCATCCCCAGGCGACAGGAGGTGATCCCGCCAGAGGCTCCGCCGGGATCACCTCGAGCGCCTCGTCCCTGCGTCCGAGATAGGCAAGCGGTAGCGCCAAGCTGGCCTTGGCCACAGCCCGCTCGATTCGGGAGCCATGGTCTCGAGTCAGCTCGTCCTGGAGCCTCGCGAAGGCCAGTGACTCCTCCAGGTCACCGGTGTACAGGTGAATGTCGGCCATCGTCCCGTAGGCCCCGCGGACGACGGATGGATCGCTGGCCGATGCGATGGCCCGCTCGGCCCACCGTCGTCCATCCTCGATCCGGCCTACGAGGGTGAGGCCCAGCGCGATCTCACCGTAGAGCCGGGCCACCTGATCGTCGTTCGAGTCGACGACCTCGGCCAGCGCCAGCGACCAGTCGAAAACCTCCAGTCGTAGCTGCTGAAAGGCCGGTTGGAAGAGTGCGAAGGAGATTCGCATCGCCAGCGATGGCTCGTGCTGCCGGGCCCATCGGTGGGCCGATCGCAGCTCGTCGAAGATCGCGTCGATCCGGACGATGGCGTCGGATTGGTCGACGGAGTCGTAGGACTCGGCTGCCTCCTCCCCCGCTTCGGTGAACCACCGTGCATGGCGGCGGCGAACGGTCTCCAGTCGGCCGTCCTCGCCGAGACGTTCGCGACCGAACTGGCGCACCGTTTCCAGCGACCCGTAGCGGGCCCGGGCATCCGGCGTGGTGTCGACGGTGACGAGCGACCGCTCGGCCAGGGCGCTCACCGCGCCGACGGGATCCGGGTCGTCCATGACCGCCGGCAGATCACTCGATTCGACAGGACCAGCAAAGACCGAGAAGTCGGCCAGCGACGATCGCAGGTTCGGTGTGAGCAGTGCTTCTGACCACGCCAGCATGGCTCGTAGCGTGCTGTGCCGCTCCGGCACCCCTCGGGGGCCGGAGCGGAGCGAGCCGACGTTCCGCTCGACCTCGCTGAGCAGATCCGCCAGGCCGATCGTGGCCAGACGGGCAGCCGCCATCTCCAGCGCCAGCGGCATGCCATCGAGGTGGGACACGGTTGCATGGACCCGGTGATCGGTCGGTTCGAGGAGGACGGCGACATCTCGGGCCCGCTCCACGAACAACTTGATCGCCGGGGCATTGGCCCCGACGGTGGACAACGGTGCCAGCGACCATCGCAGCTCGCCGGGCACGCCAAGTGGCTCTCGGCTGGTGGTCACGACGTGGAGCTCCTCACCGCCAGCCAGAAGAGCCGGCACCTCAGCAGCAACGGCGTCGATCACGTGCTCGCAGTTGTCGATGACCAGCAGGGCATCGACGGCGCCGAGACCATCGTTGGCACCGAGGTCCACCTCACTGCGGCCGAGCGCCCGGCGGATGGCCGGGCCGACCGCTTCCGGGTCGCTGATGCGAGCCAGCTCGACGATACGGGTGCCGAGCACATGCCGCTCAGCGACCGCTCGACCGACCTCGGTCGCCAGGCGGGTCTTGCCGACACCGCCCGGCCCGACGATCGTGATGAGTCGCCGCTCGGAGGTCAGCTCTGCCAGGCGGTCGATCTCCGCTTCGAGCCCGATCGAGGGGGTCGGCGGCTGGGGCGGGATGCGTCGCTGCCCTCGATCCCGTCGTTCGCCGCTGGCCGGGGCGAGGACGGTGGTGGCGGTCTGCGCTGGCGTCGTGGGTTGGGGGGTCGGTGATGCCACGAAGCGGTAGCCGCGGCCTCGTACGTTCTTCACGACGCGTTGGGTCCGCCCGTCGTCGCCGGTGACCTTCCGTATCTCCTTGATCCGGGTGGTGAGGGCTGACTCCGACACGAACTGGTCGCCCCACACCTCATCGAGCAGCTCCTCCTTGGGAACCACCCGGTCCCGATGGGCGACGAGGTAGGTGAGCAGGTCGAAAGCCTGCGGTTCCAAGTGCTGGATCTCGCCGGCGAGGCGAACTTCCCGAGCATCGACGTCGAGGCTCACCGGCCCGAATCGCAGCATCAGCCCATTCAAGCAGAGCCAACGATTCGGCGTTCGCTGTGAGGCGGGCCGACGAGTGTCCCCATGCAACCTCCAGACAGTCTCCAAGCTCCTCAGCTACCGAGCACCCACGGTGGAGGAGCACAACGGAACCAACCCCGAAAGTGAGCCGGACATGTCGATCACCGATGCACCCCAACCCTCGAGCGACGTCCCGTCGGACGACGCGATCGGCGCCTTCGCCGATCGGATCTTCAGCGACCTCCTCGGTGCCATGAGCACTTACACCACCACGATGGGCGTGACGCTCGGGTGGTACGAGGCGCTGGCGGGTGCCGACTCGTTGACCTCGACCGAGCTGGCATCGGCCACCGAGACCGACGAGCGCTACGCCCGGGAGTGGCTCGAACAGCAGACCGTGAGCGGCTACCTCTCCGTGACCGACGCCACCGCCGCACCGTCCGATCGCCGGTACTCGATCGCCCCCGAGGTGGCCGAGCTCCTCACCAACCGATCGAGCCTCGCCTACATGGCGCCGTTCCCCGGCCTGTTGACGTCGGTCGGCCACAACCTCCCCCAGCTGATCGAGGCGTTCCGTACCGGCGCCGGCTTCGGCTGGCACCAGCACGGCGACGGCGCTCGATGCGGCCAGGCCGAAGCCAACCGGCCCATGTTCCTCAACCTCCTCGGCCAGGACTACCTCGCATCGCTACCAACGGTCGACGCCGCTCTGCGCAACGGCGGCACGGTGGCCGATGTCGGCTGCGGGCTCGGCTGGTCGTCGATCGGCATCGCCCAGGCCTATCCCGAGGCCCGAGTCGACGGCTACGACATCGATGGTCCATCGGTCGACCGAGCCCGGATCCACGCCGCCGAAGCCGGCGTCGGTGACCGGGTCCGGTTCCACACCATCGACGTGGCCGAGCTCGAAGCCAGTGGCTACGACGTGGTGCTGGCCCTCGAGTGCATCCACGACATGCCCGACCCGGTGTCGGTCCTCGGAGCCATGAGGAACATCGTGAAGCCCGGCGGCACCGTGATCGTCATGGACGAGCGGGTCGGCGAGCACTTCACCGGCGAACCCGACCCGATCGAGCAGTTCATGTACGGCTTCAGCCTGCTCTGCTGCCTCGCCGACGGACGCAACGCCCCCGAATCGGTGGCCACCGGCACCGTCATGCGCCCAGCGACGCTCGAGCGCTACGCCACCGACGCCGGATTCGCCTCCGTCGAAGCGCTCGACATCGACAACGACTTCTTCCGCTTCTACCGCCTCGCCCGCTAGGTCCTTCGGGGCCCACCAACTCAGAAGGCTCCAACAACTCGTAAGGAATCCAACCCATGACCACCTCCCCGATCCTCGGCTCGGTCGACCCCACCGCCAGCACGTTCGACAACGGAGCAAGAGGCCGCTTCAACGCCTGGTTCTTCACCGCCTTCGACCGCTACATCAACTTCATCACCCGTGAGCACAAGGGCACGGCGTTCGCCGACATCCGCCGAGGCGACGTCGTCGAACTCGGGCCAGGTGTCGGGGCCAACCTCTCCTACGTCCCCGCCGGCGGTCGGCTGTTGGCCATCGAGCCGAACGAGGCGATGCACCCGCGCCTGATCGAACGGGCCGCTGAACGCGGACTCCAGCTCGAGCTGATCAAGGCATCAGCCGAGACGATCCCGCTCCCCGACTCATCGGTCGACGAGGTCATCTGCTCGCTCGTGCTCTGCACCGTGAACGACCCGGCGGCCACGGTCGCCGAGGTGCTGCGGATCCTGCGGCCCGGCGGCAGCTTCCGGTTCGTCGAGCACGTGGTGGCCCATCCAGCCTCGCCCCGCCGCTGGATCCAGGCCACGATCGCCAAACCGTGGGCCTGGATCTTCGAGGGGTGCCAACTGTGCCGGGACACCGGTCACCTCGTCGAGCACGCCGGCTTCAGCCAGGCCACCGTCGACCGGCACCGTCTCCGGCAGTCGGTCTTCTTCCCCGTCAACTCCGCCATCTCTGGAATCGCGGTCAAATGACCGCGCCCACCATCCCGAGACTCGGCGCGGACGCCGACCCCGCATCCCTGGTCGCCGCCGTCGACGATGCCGGTGCGGTGATCATCGAAGACTTCCTCACCACGGCTCGACTGGACGCGCTGACCACCGAGGTCCAGCCCCACATCGACCGAGCCGATCCCGACACCGAGCACGTGAACGATGTGCTCCAGACCTTCTATCGTCGGGTCAGGAACGTCACCGGACTGGCCGGCAAATCGACGACGTTCGTCGATTCCGTACTGCTCAATCCCCTCCTGCTGGCCGCAGCTGATGCGATCCTCGGCCCCAACTGTGCCGACTACACCCTCAACGTCGCTCAACTCATGGTGCGCGAACCAGGTAGCGAACGACAATGGCTGCACCGCGACCAGAACGTCTGGTCGTTTCTCCCGGCCGACCACATCGAGGTCGAGTTGGCCTCGATCGTGGCGCTGGCCGACTTCACCGCCGAGAACGGTGCCACCGCCATCGTCCCCGGCAGCCACCGGTGGTCGGCCGATCGCGAGCCCGACGAGCGCGAGGTGACCTACGCCGAGATGTCGGCCGGCTCCGCCGTCGTCTATCTCGGGTCGACGATTCACGCTGGTGGTGCCAACCGCACGGCCTGCGGCGCACCCAGGATCCACCTGAGCTACGTGGTGGGCTGGCTTCGGCCAGAGGAGAACAACACCCTCGCCGTCCCTCCAGTCGTCGCCCGCACACTCCCCCGCCGTGCTCAGGAACTGGTCGGCTACGCAATGCACGACGCCACCAAGTCGGGCGGCGGCTATCTCGGCTGTGTCGATCTCCGGAACCCGGCCGACATGCTCGTCGCCGGCGACCTGTGACCCCCGACCGCGTGCTGTGTCATCACCATTGACAGCACCGGATCGATCAACCACCAGCACCGCTCTACATCGTGCACCTGTCGTCGGCCAACGCGCTGGAAGAGGTGATCGCCGCACGCGACCGGGGCCTGCACCCCGCAGCGGGCTTCTACTGCGGCGGAGCTACGCCACGCTACTGAGGCGTCCTCGAACCAGCGGAACACGGCGGTCCGACGTGACCGCCGGCGAGAGCCGCATGCCCCTGACTCGAGCGAGTCTCGTGAAGCAGTATCTCGATGACCGGCGTCACGTCGGCCCGTGCCACGGAACGGCAGACGGCGAAGATGGTGCGTGACCACCCGACGGCTTGGGCGGCCACGGTGAGGCCGGAGCGGTCAGACCCGAGCAGGAGTTCCGGCACGATCGTGACACCGTGGCCGGCGGCGACCAGGGCGAGGAGCGTGTCGTTGTCGGCGACGACTCCCGAGATCGACGGATCGATCTGGTGGGCTTCGAGGATGTTGATCGTGGCCGCGGCGCAGCGGGTGTCTCGCCCGTTGAGGAGCCAGTCGGTGGCGCCGAGCTGGTCGACGGTGGTGGTTGGCTCCATGTCGGCGGGTAGGACCAGGCGAAGACGATCGGTCAGGAGGGGAACGAAGTCGAAGCGGTCGTCTCGCTCCGAGGGGAGACCCTCGTATTCCTGGGTCAGCACGAGATCCACCGACCCGAGACTGAGGTCTCGGAGTGCATCGACGTCTTCGCCCTCGATCACCTCGAGCGTGGTGATCTCGGTGAGCTCGGTCAGGCGAGGGACCACCAGCGTCGAGATGGCGGACGCAAAGCCGGCGATGATGCAACGCGGAGCCGTCGGCAGGCTGGTCGCCGCTCGCCGGGCCGAGGTTTCCAGGTCGAGCATCTGGAGTGCGATCGGCAGGAGGGCGGTGCCCGAACCGGTGAGTCGGAGTCGTCGACCAACGCGATCGAACAGTGGCACCCCGAGCTCGGCTTCCAACTTTGCGACGTGCTGGGACACCGCAGGCGGTGTGAACTGCTGCGCTGCAGCCGCCGCTGCGACCGTGCCGCGCTCGGCGACCTCGGCGAACGAGCGAAGCTGTTGCAGATCAAGCATCGAAACGAAGACTAATCTCCAGCGGTAGCAGTCGGAACTTTTCTTTACGTTCGGGTCGAGCGAACATAGCGCCATGGCCGATTGTTCGCGGCGTGATCTGCGGGGGCTCTGGGTTCCGATCGTCACGCCGTTCCACGAGGACGGCGACGTGGACCTCGCCTCCTTGCGCCGCCTCGCCGATCGCCTCCTGGTTGACGGTGTCACGGGTCTGGTTGCGCTCGGCACGACCGGCGAGCCGTCGACACTCACGATCGACGAACGCTTGCGGGTGGCCGAGACCTGTGCCGAGGCTTGCCGGGCCGTTGCACGCCCGCTGCTCGTGGGTGCGGGATCGAACAGCACCGCCGGCACTCTCGAAGAGATTCACCGCATCGCTGATCGTGTCGCTGACCACGTCACCGAGACGGCGGTGCTGGTCGTCGTGCCGTACTACACACGACCGTCAGAGCAGGCGATCGTCGAGCACTTTGGGCTGGTTGCCGACGAGAGCCCGGTTCCGGTTGTCATGTACAACATCCCGTATCGGACCGGCCGCGACGTTGGTGCTGCGGCCCTCCTCGAAGCGAGTCACCATCGAAACATCATCGGGCTCAAGCAGTCGGTCGGGAGTCTCGACCGATCGACCCTCGAGATCCTCGCTGGCTGCTCGAACCGGCTGCAGCTCCTGGCCGGCGACGACGCCTTCATTGCCCCGACGATCCTCATGGGCGGGGTCGGCGCGATCGCAGCCGCCGCCCACCTCTGCACACCCCACTTCGCTGCGATGGTGACCGCCGGCCTCGCCGGCGACGCCGAGCGAGCCGGCGAGCTGTCCGCATCGCTACTCCCCGTCGTTGCCGCCGGCTTCGCCGAACCGAATCCTGCGGTGTGGAAGGCGGCATTGACGACCTACGGCGAGATCAGCAGCGCGACGGTTCGTCGACCGTTGACCGTGGCGTCGACCGACGCGACCCAGAGGCTGTTGACCGCCGTTGCCGGCGCGGCGGGGCCGGCCGACTGGGCCAGCGGGTCTCCAGTGGCGCCGGTGCCTGCATCGTGAGTCGGGCCCTGAGCTACTGGGAGGCGACCGGGTCATCTCGGTTCTCGTCGATCGACGAACTGCCGGCGACCGTCGATGTGCTGGTGGTCGGCGGTGGCTTCACCGGCCACTGGCTGGCCTACTTCCTGACGAAGCGCCGACAACAGCGGCCATCGGTGCTCGTCGCCGAGCGCGACCGGATCGGCTACGGCGCAAGCACCCGGAACGCGGGATTCCTGTCGAGCGGGAACGTGAGTGAGTGGCTGCTGGAATGGCGCGAGCAGGGAGAAGCGGCGACCCTGCACAACTACACAGCTCGCCGGAGCGGGGCCCAGATCCTGCTTCGTGAGTTGGGGGACTCGATCTCGGCTGTGAGGTGTGGGTCAGCGGACCTCGATCCGCCCACCGATGCCGGTTCCCGGCTGGTGGTCGCCTTCAACGACCTCGTTACCGCTGATGGTTCGCCGTCGCCCTTTGGCCGCCGGGTGCTCGACATCGGCGGCCGAGCACAGGAGGTCTGGTTCAACGCCGACGACTACGCCATCGACCCCCTGGACGTGCTCGCCCAGCTCCACGGTCGAACGGTCGACCAAGGCGTGGCGTTCAGCTACCGGTCGGAGGTCGTCGAGATCGGCGACGGGCGGGCAGAGATCGCCACCGCGGCTGGGCGACAGGAGGTGCGCTACCGCCACGCCTTCGTGTGCACGAACGGGTTCATTCGGAAACTCCACCCCGACTCGACCGTCGCCCCAGCCCGAGGGCAGATCTTGGTGACCGGGCCGTGCGACGCACCGACAGCCGACGTGCTGGGCTTCCTCGACGAGGGCCACGACTACTTCCGCTTCGCAGACGGGCGGCTGCTCGTCGGCGGCGGTCGCCACCGATTCGGGGCCGACGAGCAGACCGACGAGCTGGCGACCACAACCGCCGTGCAGGACTACCTCGAGAACCTCGCCCGCCGGTTGGCGGGTGAACCGAGCACGATCGAGATCGAGTACCGATGGGCCGGCATCATGGGACTGCCCCATGGCGTACACGGTTCCGTGCGTGCGCTCGAAACACCGACACCGATCGACGCTCGAACCGACGCGGTTGCCGGGCTCGGCGGCTGGGGCGTGACCCTCGCCCCCTACCTCGGCGAGCTCCTCGCGCAACGAATCCACTGACCACGGACCCAGGCGCTGACACCCGCGGGCAGGTGGAGGATGCGACGTTCGGATGATGGATGAGGCGACGTCTGCCTGATTCGCCCGGCGGGCACGTCGATCAGGCTGATTCCAGCAGCTCAACCGAGAGCTGGCCCACCAAGGAGCTACACCGATGTCATTCACGACCACCCCGCACCGACCGGCGGCCACAGGGTCCACCGCCAGCGACGACAGCACCCGTCCCCCATTGCCGACCCGCACCCCAACGGGCCGCGCCCGCCGCCTCCTCGGGCGAACCGCCGTCGCCCTTGCCGCCATCGTTGCGGTGTTGGCGGTGGTGGTGGCCTACTCGACGCGCCAAACCGAAGCCGACATCCGAGGGCTCCGTGAACGTGTCGAGGTCATCGGCGCGGCCGGCCCTTCTCCCGTCTACGAGGCCGACGCGATCGCCCAGCTGCCCGAACCGGTCCAGCGCTACTTCGACTACACCTTCGTCGACACACCCGAGCCCATGGGCTTCGTCACCCTCACGATGGCAGGCGACTTCCGCCGTCCTCTGACCGAGGGCTTCGCCCCCACAACGGGCGAACAGACCATCGCCGTCGGCACGCCGAGCCTGATGTTCTCGGCCCGGACGAGCGTCTTCCCCGGTGTGTGGGCCCGGGCCTATGACTTCTACGCCAACGGCGACATGGAGATGAAGGCCAAGGTCATGTCCACCCTCACCGTGGTCGATGAGTCCGCAACCCCCGAACTGAACCAGACGTCGTTGCGGCGCTGGCTCCTGGAGAGCCCCCTGTACCCCGCCGCCCTCCTGCCGGGCGGTCCTGTGCGGTGGGAGGCGATCGACGACACCCATGCCCGGGCCATCGTGAGCGCGGATGGGCTCGAAGCCTCACTCGTCGCCACCTTCCGCCCCGACGGCAGCCTGGCATCGTTCGCGGCCGAGGAGGACGGCGACCTGACCACGCCGTACCACGGCTCCGGTGAACACGTCGAGCGAGGCGACGACCGGCTGGTCGACGGGATGATGATTCCCCACAGCTTCACCATTTCCCGAGCCGCCGGAGGCGAACTGCTTCCCTTCTGGACCGGCACTCTCGAAGCCATCAGCTTCCACCCCGCCGACTAGCCAACCGATCTCGACCAGGATGAGACCCACGACCCACCACCGAGTCCCCGAGGAGGAGGCGACCATGCCAGATCAGAACCGCCACCGGACCGGAGGCGCCAAGCGCGACACCTTTGACGAGGTACTCAGAGCCGGCACGTTCGGACGGCTCACGATGCTCATCGCCACCGTGCTGGCCGGGCTCTCCGCTGGGTTCTTCTTCACCTACGAGGCCTCGGTCACCCTCGGGCTGGCCGATGTCAGCGACATCGCCTACGTCGAGACCTTCCAAGCGATCAACGACACCGTCCAGAATCCGGCCTTCGGGATCGTGTTCTTCGGCTCGGTACCTGCCATCGCCGTTGCCGCCGCCGCGAACTGGACAACGGCGCCACCAGCCGCTCGGATGCTGCTGGTCGCCGCGTTGCCGTTGTATCTCGCCGGGTTGATCATCACCGGCACCGGAAACGTCCCGCTCAACAACGACCTCGCCGAGATCACCAACGTCACCCCCGAGACCGCGGCCACCGCCCGGACAGCGTTCGAGGACGACTGGAACCGGCTCAACCTGCTTCGCAGCGTCTCGGTCGGGGCCAGCTTCGCCTGCCTCGCCGGCGTCAGCGTCCTGTCACCAGGCCGCTCACGCATCACAGCGAACGGCGGCAACACTGGATGACCGTGGCCGAACCTTCCGCCATCGCACGCCGGCGATCACCCTCGCCCGGCGACTTCGCCCTCGCTGCGAGCCTGCTGGGTGTAGCCATCATGTCGGGGTTCTATGTCGACGCCAATCGGCCCGACACCATCGAGCCCTCGGCCTGGTGGCACTGGCTCCTCATCGGCAGCCCGCCCACGCTCGTCGCGCTTCGCCGCACAGCGCCCGTCGCCGTGACCGTGGCTGCCACCGTCGCCCAAACATCGATCTGGGTCAGCAATCTTCCTGAAGTCCTGCTTCCGGTCATCGTCATCCTCTACACCGCGGCCTCCGAAGACAGCCGGGGAGCCCGGGTCGCCATCGCCGCCAGCGCTGCGCTCACTGCGGTCACGGGAATCGGCGTACGGATCGCCGACGACGTCTCCGCCTATCAACTCCCCCTGATCGTGCTGACCTGCGGAACCGCGATCGTGCTCGGGGTCAACGCCAACCGGCAACGCCGAAGCGCCGAACAGCTCACCGCCCAGATCACCGAAGTCCGGGTCCGTGGCGAACACGAACGTGACCGAGCGATCACCGAGGAACGAGCCCACATCGCACGAGAGCTCCACGACATCATCGGACACACCCTGTCGGTGATCGCCGTGCGAGCCGAAGCCGCCGACCGAACCGGTCACAACCGACCCGACGACGGCCACAAAGCCTTCGCCGACATCGCCGCGTTGGCCCGCAACGCGCTCGACCAGACCCGGCGAGTCCTCACCGGGCTCCGCCAGGCAACACCCGCCGATCTCGCCCCTGCGCCCGACCTCGACGCAACCAGACAACTGGTCACCGACCTCACCGCCGCGGGCGTCAACGCCACCCTGACCGAACAAGGATGCAAAGGCCACGAAGCACCTGCCGTCGTCGCCGGCGGCGCCCACCGCATCGTCCAGGAATCGCTCACCAACGCCATCAAGCACGGCGGCCACAACGTCACCGTCGACGTCCAACTCACCTGCAGCCCAACCGCGCTCGACATCGTCGTCACCAACAGCGTCGACCCAACAAGCAACTTCCCCGACCGCGTCGGCGGTGCCGGTCTCGCAGGAATGGCCGAACGTGCCGCCATCCTGGGCGGAAGCCTCGACGCCCGCCAGCAAGGCGACCAGTTCATCGTGGAAGCCAGCCTGCCCACCCGACCCGGCCCGACCGAAGGGCGCCAACAATGATCAGCGTGGCCATCGCCGACGACCTCGACATGATCCGCGCCGGATTCGAGCTCATCATCGACAACGAACCCGACATGGTCGTCGTCGCCTCGGTCGGGAACGGTCACGAGATCATCGACGCCTGCCGAACCCGCCACGTCGACGTCGTGCTCATGGACATCCGCATGCCCGAGCTCGACGGACTCACCGCCACCGAACACCTCATGGCCCAACCCGACCCGCCCAGGGTCGTGATCCTCACCACCTTCGGCCTCGACGAGTACGTGTCGCGCGCCATTGTCGCCGGCGCCTCCGGGTTCCTGCTCAAGGATGCGACGTCTGCTGACCTCACAGACGCCATCCGCGCCGTGGCGGGCGGAGACGTCGCCATCGCACCCACGCTCATTCGGACCGTCGTCCAACAAGCCCGAGCATCCATCCGAACCCATGCCGTGCCCGGCATCGACCAACTCACCGAACGCGAGCACGACGTTCTCCAACACCTCGCAGCCGGCCGATCCAACGCCGAGATCGCCGAACAGCTCTACCTCAGCGAAGCCACCGTCAAAACCCACCTGAGCCGCGTCCTCGCCAAGCTCGGCGTTCGCGACCGCGTCCAAGCCGTCATCGCCGCGTTCGCCGCCGGCATCGCCCAACCCGGAGCCGACCCCGGTGCGAAATGCACGACGGACGGGTGTGGTTGAACGCTGCATGACCACATCCGTTGCACCCGCCACCCGGGAACGAGTCCGTATCGAGCCCAACCCGAAGTGGGTTCGGGGCATGGTCGGCGGCCGGACGGTCGTCGACAGCCGCCGGGCCCGGCTCGTCTGGGAGATCCCGTACTATCCGGCCTGGTACGTTCCTATCGACGACGTCGCGGCCGGCCTGCGGGAGAACGGTCGTACCCTGCGATCGCCGAGCCGTGGTGAAGGCACCCGCTACGACCTGATCGTCGACGGCAACACCATCCCCGACGGCGCGTGGCGTCATCTCGACTCGCCGGTCGAGGAGCTCCGCGACCTCGTCCGCGTCGAGTGGGACGCGATGGAGTCCTGGTTCGAGGAGGACGTGGAGGTGTTCGTCCATCCCCGGGACCCGTACACCAGGATCGACGTGCTCCCGACCTCCCGCCACGTCCGCGTGCTCGTGGACGGCCAGGTCGTCGCCGACTCCCACCGGGCGTCGATCCTCTTCGAGACCGGGCTGCCACCTCGCTACTACCTGCCGAAGACCGACGTCCGCATGGACCTCCTCGCGCCGACCGTGACCTCCACCGCCTGCCCCTACAAGGGCTTCGCCCAGTACTGGGATGTGACCGTCGGCGACACGACGCACCACGACCTGGCCTGGGGCTACCGCACGCCATTGCCGGAATCGGCGGGCATCACCGGGCTCATCTGCTTCTACAACGAGAAGGTCGACATCGAGATCGACGGCGAGACCCTGGAACGGCCCCACACCAAGTTCGGCTGACCTGGAACCACCCCGTTGCTGGCACACGGACCAGCGAGAGGGATCGGACACTACGGTGACCGTCATGACGAAGCAGCCGCCACCGACCGGCACGCCCCTACCCTTTCCGCCCGTCCCATCGGCCAGCACGGTCGGCCGCAGCCTTCGGGAATCGGAGCACGCGTGGCGCGAGACGCCATCCCGGCTGCCCGAGGACGCACCCAACATCGTGATCTTCATGACCGACGACGCCGGCTTCGCCAACGGCTCCCCGTTCGGCGGGCCGATCCAGCTGCCGACCATGGAACGGGTGCTGGCGATGGGTGTCGGCTACAACCGGTTCCACACCACCGCGATGTGCTCCCCCACCCGGGCCTGCGTGCTGACCGGGCGGAATCATCACGCGGTCGGGTTCGGCCAGATCCCCGAGTACGCGACCGACTTCGACGGCTACATCGGCGAGATCCCCCGATCGGCCTCGACCATCGCCGAGGTGCTCGGCGGGTACGGCTACAGCACGGCGGCCTTCGGCAAGTGGCACAACACCCCGATCGATCAGGTCAACCGAAACGGCCCGTTCGACCGGTGGCCGACCGGCCACGGGTTCGACTACTTCTACGGCTTCGTCGCCGCCGAGACCTCCCAGTACGAGCCGAGACTGTTCGAGAACACGACACCCCTCGAGCCGCCGGACCGCCCCGGGTACCACCTCACCGAGGACATGGCCGACAAGGCGGTCGCCTATCTGCGCCGGCGTCGCAACAGCCGCCCGGACGCCCCGGCCTTGATCTACTTCACCCCCGGCGCCGTTCACGGCCCGCACCACATCCCCAACGAGTGGGCCGACCGGTACGCCGGCGTGTTCGACGACGGCTGGGAGGCCCTGCGGGAGCGCACGTTCAAGGCGCAGGTCGAGTCGGGTTGGATACCGGCCGACGCCGAGCTTACGCCGATCGACGAGACGATGCAGCGCTGGGACGACATCCACGAGGCGCACCGCCGCTTCCAGTCGCGCCTGATGGAGGTCTACGCCGGGTTCGCCGAGCACACCGACCACCAGTACGGCAAGGTGCTCGACGAGCTGGAGGCCCAGGGCGAGCTCGACAACACACTGATCTTCTACATCAACAGCGACAACGGCGCGTCGGCCGAGGGCTTGTTCGGCACCATCTCGGAGATCCTGTGCCACAACGGCTTCATGGTCCCGGTCGACGAGCAGATCGCCATCCTCGAGCGTGACTACGGCGGGCTGCCGACGCTCGGCACCGAGATGGTGGACAACCACTATCACGCCGGGTGGGCGTGGGCGACCGATACCCCGTTCAAGTCGACCAAGCTGGTGGCGGCGCACTTCGGGGGCACCAGGACGCCGTTGGCGGTCGCCTGGCCGAACGGCTTCGGGCACGACCCGGTCCCCCGGCACCAGTTCCACCACGTGATCGACATCGCCGCCACCATCTACGACGTCCTGGGAATCGATCCGCCCGCAGCGGTGTCCGGCGTTGCCCAGACCCCGATCGACGGTGTCTCGTTGGTGCCCTCGTTCGCCGACCCCGACGCCGACTCGGGCCACGAGACGCAGTACTTCGAGATCATGGGCAGCCGGGGCATCTACCACGACGGCTGGTTCGCCGGCGCGTTCGGGCCCCGCAACCCGTGGAGCCCGGCCCACAACCGGTTCCGGGGCTGGCATCCCGATGAGGACCAATGGGAGCTGTACGACCTCGGCGTCGACTTCAGCCAGGCCAGGGATCTGGCGGACGCCGAACCGGAGAAGCTGGCCGAGCTCCGGGCCCTGTTCGACGAGCACGCCCAAGCCAACCAGGCGTTCCCGATCGGCGGCGGCCTGCTCACCTCCGTGTTCCGGCCCGACCTCATGAAGTCGAGCCGGATCGACCGGTGGTGCTTCGACGGCGAGGACGATCGGATCGCCGAGTCCATGGCCCCGAAGTTCCTCAGCGGCTACTCCAGTCGGTCGGTGGTCCGGTTCACCGCCGGGCCTGACGACAGCGGTGTGCTCTTCTGCGTTGGCGGGATCACCGGTGGCTTCACCACCTACCTCGACGCCGGCATCCTGACCGTCGAGTACAACGCCGGCGGCGTCGACAGAACGACCGTCGCCGCCACCGAGCCGCTCGCCGAAGGCGACCACGAGGCCGTCGTCCGACTCGAGATGGAGACCACGCGGCACCGCACGCCGGCCGAGGTGCTCGTCGACGTGGACGGCGAGCGGGTCGCCAGCGGCAGGATCGAGCGGACCGTGCCGGCGATGTTCAGCTTCTCGGAGACGTTCGACGTCGGGAAGGACCTCGGCTCGCCCGTCTCGCTCGCCTACGCCGACCGGAAGCCGTTCGCCTTCACCGGCACCATCGACTCCGTCGACTGCAGCTACCTGGACATCGAGCGGTCCTGACCGTCACGAGAGGCGGTCGCGCTGATCGGCCAGCGTCTCCCCCGCTCCCCACCGACGGTCCTCCAGCGCGAGCAGGATGGCGGCGAGGTTGTCGTCACGGATCCGCTCGAGCTCCCGGATGCTGCGGTGACCCGACTGGGCGTCGGACTGTTCGGCGATGGCGTCGATCAGCTCATCGGTCAGCTCCGGGACATCGGTCAGCTTCGTCCACGGCCAGGAGAGCGCCTCGCCGAACTGGGCGATGAAGTGCCGCATGCCGGCTTCACCCCCCGCCACGCGGTACGTCTCGAACAGCCCCATCTGGGCCCAGCGGAGCCCGAACCCGTAGCGGATGGCGTCGTCGATCTCCTCGGTGGTGGCCACCCCGTCGTCGATGAGCCACAGCGCCTCCCGCCAGACCGCCTCCAGGAGACGATCGGCGATGAAGGCATCGATCTCGACCCGCACGTGCAGCGGTTTCATCCCGGCGGCGGCGTACACCTCCATTGCCCGCTTGACGGCGTCGGGACCGGTCAGCTCCCCGCCCACCACCTCCACGAGGGGTAACAGGTAGACGGGGTTGAACGGGTGGCCGACCACCAGTCGCTCGGGATTCGCGAGGTCCGCCTGGAGGTCGGTGGGCTTGAAGCCCGACGTCGACGAGGCGATCAGGGCATCGGTGGGGGCCGCAGCCTCGATGTCGGCCAGCACCGACCGCTTGACCGCCAGTCGCTCAGGTACCGATTCCTGGACGAAGTCGACGTCGACCACCGCGTCGCCGATGGTTTCGGCGATGGTCAGCGTGCCCTGCCGATGGGTCGGCAGCCCGAGTGCGCGCCAGGCGTGGACGGCGTTGGCGTGGACCTCGGCGACGATGCGGGCGGCGTGGGGCGACGGGTCGGCGATGACCACATCGACGCCGTTGAGCAGGAAGCGCGACGCCCAGCCGGAGCCGATCACGCCACAACCGATGGCGGCGACCTTCGTCGGCAGGATCACCTCAGGTCGGCTTGGTGAGCTCGAGCTTCGACCGGACGTCGGTCGGCCCCATGACCGACACGTTCATCCCCTCGAGGATCGTGACCGCCCTGGCGACGAGGTCGGCGTTGGTGGCCAACTGCCCCCGCGACAGATAGAGGTTGTCCTCCAGCCCGACCCGCACGTTGCCGCCGACGAGCGCCGCCGCGGCCACATAGGGCAGCTGGTCCCGGCCGATCGAGAAGGCGGAGAACGTCCAGTTGTCCGGCAGGTTGTTGACCATCGCCAGCAGCGTGTTCATGTCGTTGGGGGCACCCCACGGGATGCCCATGCACAACTGCACCATCGCAGGGTCGTCGATCAGGCCCTGGTCGTGCAGCCACTTGGCGAACATCAAATGCCCTGTGTCGAACAGCTCCAGCTCCGGCCGCACCCCGAGCACCTGCGCCTGTCGGGCCATCTCGATCAGCGTGGCCGGGGTGTTGGTCATGATGTAGTCGGACTCGCCGAAGTTCATCGTGCCGCAGTCGAGGGTGCAGATCTCGGGCATGATCCGCGCCACGTGCTCGAGCCGCTCGGTCGCGCCGGCCATGTCGGTGCCGGCGTCGTCGACGGGGAACGGCGCCTCCGCGGAGCCGAGCGTGAGATCGCCCCCCATGCCGGCGGTGAGGTTGATCACCACGTCGGTGCCGCTGGCCCGGATGCGCTGCACGACCTCCTCGTAGTACTCGACCTCCCGAGCCGGCGCGCCCGTGATCGGGTCGCGCACGTGGATGTGCACGATGGCGGCGCCGGCTTCGGCTGCCGCCACGCAATCGGCGGCGATCGCCGCCGGCGTGAACGGAACCTTGTCGGACTTGTTCACCGTGTCGCCGCTGCCGGTCACGGCGCACGTGATGAAGACGCTGGTCATGGGGCCTCGTTTCCTCGATGGGCATGGCTGAGCGCGGCGACGCGGCGTGCGGTGGTCCGCCGTTCCAGAACCCGCAGCCGGGAGAGGACCTCGTCCCGGTCGAGGTAGGTGCCCCGAAGGTAGCGGCGACCCTCGGTGCGATCGAACGCCTCGCGACCGTGCAGGATGCGGCGATTGTCGAATCCGAGCAGGTCGCCGGGAGCGAACGGGAAGCTGATCCGGAACCGGGGATCGTCGGCGAGCTCGTGGAACCGCCTGGCCGCCCGATAGGCCCGGGGCACGTCGGCGTCGGCCATGTCGGGGAAAGCCCGCACCGGATAGAAGGCCCGGATCGACAGTGGCATGCCGGGTCCGCCGTGGTCGAGGATCGGCGCCGACCAGCGATGATCGTGATCACGGGATCGGTTGAAGAACGTCCACCGGAGCGTCGAGAGGGCCTCGAACACGTCGGGCTCGTCGGCTCGGAGGTGGTCGGCGATCGCCCCACCGTCGGCCATCGTGCTCCACCCGCCCGACACCTCGTTCCGGAGGCAGTGCAGGAGCTGGTACCCGGGTGGGATCTCCCGGGTGGGGAGGTCGGTGTGCCCGCCCAACCGGAGATCGGTGTTGGCGGTGGAGTTCTCGTCGTCGCCGAGGATCTCGGCCTTGACGGGCCAGTCCAACCCGAAGTTCGTGTCGCGCTGCGCCCCGATTCGCGATGCCACCCGCAAAACCGCCCCCTCGTCGGTCGGTACACCGGTGAGGCGACCGAGCCCGAACTCGACCATCGCCCGCAACCAGGCGGCCAGGGCATCGTCGTCGGCGAGAACGTCGTCACCGGCGAACGTGGGCGGCGCTGGCATCGTTGCTGCGGTCCATAGGTTCGGCGGTGGGAGAACCGCATCGACACGGTGCCGCCCCTCGGCGACATGGCGCAGCCAGCCCGGGTGGAGCGCACCGGCGAACCCGTCGGTCCACTCGGCCCGCAGCGCACCACCATCGATCCGGCACGAGCGCATGGCGAGATCATCGGCGAAACCGGCCGGGTCGGCGGTGCCCTCGCGGGTGGTCTCGTCGGTGGCGCCCCGTCCGACCACGTTCTCCCGGAGCCACCAGGCGTGGGCCCGGAGCTGGAGGCCGTCCGCCCACCTCAGCACAGCGAACTCCCCGTCGATGCGGGCGTCCACCACCGGCGTCCACTCGTAGTCGTAGAAGTCCGGTGTCAACAACTCGGTCACACTGCCGACCTCGGTTCGTGTCCCATCCGTGCCACCCCTGGCGCCTGCTCCCTGTGAAGCCGTTGTCCTGGTCAGCGGGACGTCCTGCTGTGTAGGATCGAAGCGTATGACGCCCGGGCCACCTTCGTCAATCACTGGCGACGCCGCTGGTTCGGGATCGGCTACGGGATCGGTCGAGCGAGCCTTCGGCCTCCTCCAGGCGGTCGTGGCTGCGGGCGAGCCGATCGGTGTCCGGGAGTTGGGTCGCCGCGTCGGGCTGCCCCGCTCCACCGTGTCGCGCCTGGTGGCCACGCTGGCCGACCTCGGCATGGTGGAGCGCACCGCCGGCCGTCTGGTCGTTCCCGGATCGGCGCTGGCGACGATCCAGGTTCCCGGTGGTCCCGCGCCCCTCCTGCGCGACCGGCTCCGCCCGTTGCTCACGGAACTGGCCGAGCTCCATCCGGAGTCGGTCGCGTTGGCGGCTGACGACGGCGACGCCGTGCGCTACCTCGTCCAACTCGACGCGGCGAGTGCGATTCGAGCCCCGGACGTGCACGCCGAGCGCCACCCGTTCCACGTCGCCGCCTTCGGCCTCGCACTCATGGCGTTCTGGGACGACGACCGGCTGCACCGGTATCTCACCCGCGGCCTCGCGGCGTTCACGCCGAACACGATGACCGACCCGGACCGGGTGAGCGCGCGCCTCGAGCGGATCCGACGCGACGGGTTCGCCTGGACGACCGAGGAGTACGACCGGGAGGTGAACGGACTGGCCACGGTCGTCACCGACGACGTCGGACAGCCGCTGGCGAGCATCGGCTACTTCGGCCCCGCCCACCGACTCGACGCCGACCGGCACCCCGACCTGGCCCGCCTCCTCGTCGACACGGTCGCCGCACGAACAGATCCTCTCACCGGGACCCGGAGCGCTACCGACGCTTGATCCCGGCAACAGCTTCGAGCAGCTCCATTTGACTCGACCACCGAGGATGAGGAATCTGGTTGCAAAGCACTGTGCCGGGGATCGGGGGGGTCGATGCACAGACAGGCTTCGGGCGAAGGTGGCCACGGCGGGACGAGCATGCCTGCCGCGCCGCGGCGATGACCGGACGGACCGGGGCTGACCCGATCCTGTCGGTCGACGACCTGACCGTGCGGTTCCGAACCCGCGGTCCTGGCCGCTCCGTGGTGCACGCCGTGTCCGGCGCGAGCTTCACGATCGCTCCCGGTGAGACCCTCGGTCTGATCGGCGAGTCTGGCTCGGGAAAGTCGACCGTCGCCCGCGCCGTCTCCCAGCTGCTCCGGGGTGAGCGGGTGAGCGTGTCCGGCTCGATCGAGCTCGACGGTGTCCGCCTCGACGAACTGTCGCGACGCGAGCTGCGACGGCACCGGCATCGCATGCAGATGATCTTCCAGGACCCCAACGACGCGCTCGATCCGCGAATGACCGTCCGTCAGAGCATCGAGCAGCCGGTTCGCATCCTGCGCAGGTCCGAACGGCTCGACCTCGACGCGGTGGTCGCCGAGGCGCTCGACGACGTCGGCCTGACGACGGCGATGGCCGATCGACGGCCGCACGAGCTGTCGGGCGGTCAACGCCAACGGGTCAACATCGCCCGGGCGCTCTCGGTCATGCCCCAACTGATCCTGTGCGACGAGGTGGTCTCGGCGCTGGACGTGTCGATCCAGGCCGACATCCTGAACCTCCTGGCGAGGCTCCAGACGGAACGCAACATCGCCTACCTCTTCATCTCGCACGACCTCGGCGTCGTCGCCAGTGTCAGCGACCGGATCGGCGTGATGTATCTCGGTCGGATCATCGAGGTCGGCACCGCCGACGACGTCGTGAACCGCCCACAGCACCCCTACACCGAGGCGCTGCTGTCGGCCGAGCCCGAAGCCGTGCCGAGCTGGTTGCGCAGCCGCAATCGGATCATCCTGGACGGTGACATCCCGAGCCCGATCGCGCCACCGTCGGGTTGTGGGTTCAGGACCCGATGCCGCTACGCCGAGGACCACTGCTCGGCGCAGATCCCATCGCTCCTGCCACAGGGAGGGCCGGGCCACGAGGTCGCCTGCCACTTCGCCGGCGAGCTCCGCCTCCGCGGTCATCCGATCGCGGCCGCTCCCTGAGCCCGGCGGGCGGAGCACCGCACCCGGACGATTCGAACCATCCGGAAGATTGAGAACAAGGGGGAAACCGTGGAAGCCAACGACATGACCAGAGCGAGCCGGCACAGGCCGAGATCCGGGCTGCGAGCCGGTCCGACCAGACTGCTGGCACTACTGCTCGCGCTCGCCATGCTCGCCGCCGCCTGCGGGTCCGACGACGACGGTGACAGCGCCGGCGAGACCGACGCTGACCAGAGCGGCGAGAGCACCGGCGGTGGCGACGCCGGCGGCGACACCGACAGCGACGGCTCCGATGACGGCGATGGCGACGCCGCACCGGCCGACGGCGGGGCGGCGCTCGCCGACGACCTCCCGGCGATCGTCGAGGGCGCAGCCCAGTCGGGCGGTACCTACGGCGGAACGCTCCGGGTCGCCCACCAGTTCCCGCCGATCTCCCTCGACCCCCACACCGGGAGCTCCGGTGCTGATCACCAAACGCTGTACTCGCTGTACGACCGGCTGGTGCACTTCCAGTTCGACTCGCTCGAGTTCACGCCGGGTCTGGCCACGTCGTGGGAGTTCACCGACGACACCACGCTCGTGTTCACGCTGCGGGAAGGGGTCACCTTCCACGATGGCACGCCGTTCAACGCTGAGGCGGTCGCCTACAACGTGGATCGGGTTCAGAACCATCCGAACACGAAGGTCCCCGCCGATCTCGCATCCGTCGAGTCGGTCGAGGTCATCGACGACTACACCGTCCAGTTCAACTTGAACCGGCCAGACTCCGGCGTCGTCGGGATCCTGTCCGACCGGGCCGGGATGATGGTGTCGCCGACGGCGGCGGAAGCCGCCGATGAGCAGCAACTCGATTCGTCGCCGGTCGGCACCGGACCGTTCATGCTCGCCGAGTACTCCGAAGGCGATCGGCTGCTGGTCGAGCGCAACCCCGACTACTGGCAGGAGGGACTCCCCTACCTGGACGGCATCGAGTGGCTGTTCAGCGGTGGCGAGCAGGCCGCCATCAACGGTCTCCGGGCTGGCGACGTCGACGTCGCCCTGACGATCCGGGATTTCTCCCAGGTCGAGGCGTTGGAGTCCGAACCGGGCATCGTGCTCGTCCGCAGCCCGTCGCTCCACACCGACGGCTGCTACATCAACGACGAGGTCCCACCGTGGGACGACGTCCGGGTGCGCAAGGCGTGGAGCATGGCGATGGACCGCGACACGCTGGCCGATGTGTTCACGTTCGGCCTGGCCGAACCGGCCTACATGCCGGTCCCGCCCCAGCACTGGGCCAGCTCACCCGACGTGGTCGGGGCGAACGGCTACGACGTCGAGGGCGCGCGAGCGCTGCTCGACGAGGCGGGGCTCGACTCGGTCGACCTGACCATTCTCGCCTACCAGGATCCGGTGCAGATCCGAAAGGGTGAGCTGATCCAGGCAGCTGCGGCCGAAGCCGGGTTCAACGTGGAGATCGAGGTGCTGGAGCTGGCTGCTTCGGTCCCGGCGATGTTCACCGACCGGGCGTACACCATGTTCTGTGCCCCATGGACGGGTCGGCCGGACCCGAGCCAGACTGCAACGTCGCTCCTCGACTCTGAGGCGTACTACTCGGTGCGTGACACCGATCGCGCCGGGGTCGACGCCTTGGTGGCGGCCGCCGTGGCCAGCCCCGACATCGAGGAGCGGGCCGCAGCGTACGGTGAGCTGTGGCAGGTGGCGATCGCCGACGAGGCGTTGTGGACACCGCTGTGGCACAACGTGTCGATCAGCTTCACCACCGACCAGGTGAAGGGCTACCAGCTCAACCTGCTCGGCAAGGGCCAGATCCAGTTCGCCTGGCTCGAGGGCTGATCCGTTCATCCGTAGCTGGCCGAGGGACCCGACCTCCGGGTCGGGTCCCTCGGCCTCCAACCCCGAGAGAGCGCCAACCTCAATGCTCCGTCTCCTCGCCACCCGAGTGGCCGCCATCGTGCCGACGCTGCTGTTCGCCACGTTCACGATCTTCGGGCTCCAGCACATCGGACCGGCCGACCCGGCGACGGTGATCCTCGGCGAGAACGCGACCGAGGAGCGCATCGCCGAGGTGCGGGAACAACTGGGCCTCAACGACCCGCTGGTGGTGCAGTACGCGAAGTGGCTCGGCGACGTCGCCACCGGCGACCTCGGCGACTCGATCATCGGCTCGGAGCGGGTCGGGACCTTGATCGGTCGCAGCCTGCCGATCACCTTGCAGCTCGTGTTGGCCGGCGTGTTCATCTCGGTCGTCATCGGGGTTCCGCTCGGGATCCTGGCCGCCACCAGAGCCAACAAGCCGACCGACGTCGCGGTGACGAGCGCGTCGGCCGTCGGGGTGTCCATCCCCAACTTCTGGCTGGGCCTGGTACTGATAACACTCCTCGCCATCACGTGGAGGATCTTTCCCGCCCGGGGGTTCGCCACGATCGGCGACGGGCTGTCCGAGGCATTCCGGTTCACGGTGCTCCCGGCGTTCGTCGTGTCGACCTCGGGGATCGCGATCGTGACCCGACAGGTCCGCGGGGCGATGATCGAGGCGCTCAGCGCCGACTCGGTGCGGACTCATGAAGCCAAGGGCCTGTCGCGACGGGTCATCCTCTGGAAGCACGCGTTGCGCAACTCGGGGGTCACGATCGTCACGGTCATCGGTCTGCTTGTCAACACCACGCTCGGGGCGACGGTGGTGGTCGAGGCGGTGTTCGCCATCCCCGGCATGGGTTTCCGGGTGATCAACGCCGCCAGCGGACGCGACTTCCCCGTGATCCAGGGGGTCGTCCTCACCTACGTGCTGATCGTGCTCGCCATCAACCTGCTGATCGACATCGCCTACCGCGTGATCGATCCGAGGATCCAGTGATGACCGACTCGTCGCCCCTCTCCCCCACCGCCGCTCCTGGTTCGGCCGCCAGCCCGGCACCGGCCGCCGCGTCGATACCGGACGGACACCCAGCACCGGTCGGCGGTGCCGGCCTCGAGCGGTTCGACTGGTTGTGGGCCGACACCCGGGCGAAGGTGGCGCTCGGGTGGATTCTCGTCGTGCTGTTCGTCGCGGTGCTGGCCCCGATCCTGGCCCCGGTCGATCCGAATGAGCAGGATCTCCTGAACGTGTTGGGCGAACCGTCGGCCGATCACCTGCTCGGCACCGACGACATCGGCCGGGACTTCTTCAGCCGACTCCTCTACGGCGCGAGGGTCTCGATGTTCGGCTCGTTCCTCGCGGTGCTCGTGAGCATGGTGATCGGCGTTCCGGTCGGTCTCGTCGCCGGCTACCTGGGCGGGCTCACCGACAACGTGCTCATGCGGCTGGCCGACTCGATCCTCGGGTTCCCCGCCATCGTGCTCGCGATCGGCCTCGTCGCAGCCCTCGGACCGGGGTTGACCAACGCCATGGTGGCCGTCGGCGTGACGTTCTCCCCGAGCGTCGCCAGGTTGATGCGCGGTCAGGTCCTCGCCACCAAGAACCATCTGTACGTGGATGCTGCCGAGCAGTACGGGAGCTCGTCGCTCCGGACGATCGTTCGCCACATCCTCCCGAACGCCATCCAGCCGATCATCGTGCAGGCCGCGCTGCTCCTGGCGGTGGCGTTCCTGGCAGAGGCTGCGCTCTCGTTCCTCGGGCTCGGTGCCCAACCCCCCACTGCGAGCTGGGGCGGGATGCTGAGCAGGTCGTCGCAGTACCTGCAGGTGTCGCCCGCGGTCCAGCTCTACGCACCTGGACTTGCGATCGCGCTCACGGTGCTGGCGATCAACGCCCTCGGCGATTCGCTGCGCGACAGCCTCGATCCGATCGCCGGGACCGCTCGACGAACCCGGCGGGCCATAGCCAAGGCTCGACGAAAGGCTGGTGGGTGACGACATGACGGCCGATCCGCCGCTCCTCGAGGTCCGCGACCTCTCGATCGCGTTCGACACACCGCTCGGCACGGCCCACGCGGTGAGCGGCTCGAACTTCGCCATCGTCGCCGGTGAGCGGGTGGGCATGGTGGGCGAGAGTGGGAGCGGGAAGTCGCTCACCGGTCTCTCCCTCCTCGGCTTGACCCCCGCGGCGGCGAAGGTGACCGGCTCGGTGTTGCTCGGTGGCCGTGACATCCTGGCCATGGGCGACGCCGAGCTCCGCAGTGTCCGAGGTCAGCAGGTCTCGATGATCTTCCAGGAGCCGATGACCGCGCTCGATCCGGTCTTCACCGTCGGCCAGCAGATCTCCGCCACGTTCCGGGCCCATCAGGGTGCATCCCGCAAGGAGGCGAGGGAACGCTCGATCGACCTGCTGCAGGAAGTGGGGATTCCCGAACCGAGGCGGCGATTTCGCGAGTATCCGCACCAGTTGTCGGGTGGGATGCGGCAGCGTGCGATGATCGCCATGGCCCTGGTCTGCGAACCACAGCTCCTGATCGCTGACGAACCGACCACTGCGCTCGACGTGACGATCCAGGCCCAGGTCCTCGACCTGATCGCACAACTCAGCGAGGAGCGGGGAACCGCCCTGCTGCTGATCACCCACGACCTCGGCGTGGTCGCCGAGACCTGTGAGCGCGTCCTCACGATGTATGCCGGCCAGATCGTGGAACAGTGCAGCGTCGACGAGGCGCTGGAGAGCCCCCAGCACCCGTACACCTCCGGTCTCCTTGCTGCGATCCCCCGGCCGGGGGTACGGGCGGAGGACCTCCGTTCGATCCCGGGGAGGGTTCCGGCGCCGGTCGACTTTCCTGCGGGGTGTCGGTTCGGTCCGAGGTGTCCTCACGCCCAGGAGGCCTGCACCGAGCCCCAGCCCCTGTTCGAAGCCGGGTTCGGGCGACTGGTTCGCTGCCACCGGCACGAGGAGCTGACGTTGCCCGGGGCCGTGCCCGCAACGTCGGATTGACCCCCTGCGTCCAATCCTCGGCGGCGTCGTGAGCGGTTGGCTACTGTCCGACGATGGGTGTCGAGTGGGAACAGGTCATCGTCGCTGCGCACGATCCGGCGGCGCTCGGTCGCTGGTGGTGCGAGGTGCTGGACTGGGTGATCGTCGAGGACGGTCCGATCGTCTCGGAGATCCTGCCAGCATCGGGTCGGCGGCCGGGGATCTTCTTCGTTCCAGCCGAGCGGGCCAAGACCGGTCAGAACCGTCTTCACATCGACCTCCGTCCCGATGACCAGCAGGCGGAGGTCGAGCGGTTGATCGGACTGGGTGCCTCCCGGGTCGACGTCGGACAGGGTGACGTCTCCTGGGTGGTCCTGGCCGATCCGGAGGGCAACGAGTTCTGCGTGCTCTCGGCTCGGCGAGCGACCACGTAGCCGGTTCACGAGACCACGAGACCCGCCCCGCCGGATCACAGGACCCTGCTCAGCCCCGATCGACGTCGATGTCGCCGACGTCGAGGTCGATCGTCAGGTCGAGGTCGGGCTGGGCGACGTCGTCGACGACCACTCGATTGTCGAAGCCGTCCTCGGAGCGGCCGAAGACGCTGGTGGCGCCGACGTCGGTTTCGGCGTCGACGGCTGTGGTGACGCCGTCCGGCACGACGACCTCGACGGAGCCGTACTCGACGTCCACATCGATGGCCAGCGGCTCGGTCGGGTCGAAGTCATCGACCGAGAGGGAGGTCAGGTCGATGACGACGTGGGCCTTGTCGGCGACGATCGAGGTCGGGACCTCGTCGATCGCCGTCGGCGCATGCGTGATCTCCGCCGCGTCGGTCTCGAACCCGATCCCGATGACGGCGCCCACGATCACGGCTGCGATGAGGGCGACCGCGAACAGGGCAGCGCCGACGAACGCGAACCCGGTGATCGCCACGACTGCGGCGGCCCGCCTCGCCGTGTTGGGTCCGCCGCCGCTCGCCGTCGGCCTGGCGGGCGCGGGACCTGGCTGGTTCGGCAGGGTTCCCGTCGCCGCGGGAAGCGGCGGGTGGGGGGTGCCGGTTTCGTGATCGGCGGGGCGGTCCCCACCGACGTGCGGGTAATCGTTCGTTGGTTCGTAGCTCATGAGTGGATCGTGGCCCGTCTCGGCCCGGTACGACATCGGGCATCCCCCGGAGCCGACCCGAGCATGGGGCGAGCACCTCGGGGTGGCGGGTCAGGGTCGCGTCAGGGACGAAGCCGGTGCCGCGCCCCGCTCAGGCCGGCAGGAGCGGCGGGATCGGCAGGCGCACCGCGTCGGCCACGATGCGAATGAGCTCGACCTCCTCGGCGGTTGTCCTCCCGTCGAGAAGGACCACCGTCGTCGCTCCCCTGACGAAGGTCTCGCGGCCGGCCCGGTCGAGCTGCGACAACCGCTGCAGGGCGGCGTCGAGCCGGTCGAAGGTGAGCTCCTGCACCGGTGGTACCGGGTGACCTGGCATCCCGATCGCTGCGAGGCCGGCCTCGTACGCCCGCTGGGTGTCGGCCTCGCCTGCGCTGTTGAACCAGGCAAGGATGGCGTACACGGTGGCGGCTTCGGCCTGCAGGTCGGTGATCGGAGCAGCCCGCCTGTCCGACCAGTCGTGATGTTGATCGTCGAGGTGTCGCAGCAGTACCCGCCGCAGCATCCAGCGGAAGAGGTCCTGGTCCTCCCGCGCACCTTCGATCGTCCGGATCGCCTCGGCGAGGGCCAGTCGGTGCTCGTAGGGCGTCTCCCGGATCGAGTGGAGGGCGATGTCGACCGCGGGGAGCTGCAGCGAGCGATGCAGGTCGGTGACCACTTTGCTGGCCGCGTCGAGATAGCCAGGGTCGATTCCGACGGTTCGACCGGCGAGCTCGAGCTGTGCGCCCCGCAGCGCTGGATCCTGGGAGGCGAGGGCGCCGACGACGGCGGCCACCGCCCCCTGCCTCGTATGGAGGAACTGCTGTGACTGGTCGGGGATCTGACTCATGAGGAAGCGGGCGTGCTCGATGTGGGCGTCGGTCGGCCCCCGGAACTCCGGGGGCTGAAAGCCGCCGCCAGCACCGCCGTCGAGCAGTGAGGCCCCCGCTCCCCTGCCGGCTCCCACCCCCGGGCCACCTCCGACCCCGACGCCAGGCCCGCCCGCTCCGGCTCCGCCGGCCAGGATGACGGGGTCGACGGGAAGGCCGGGAACGGCGACCTGCCCAGGGAGGGCGACCTGCCCGGGGAGGGCAGCGCCCCAGGCACCGGCCCGGTGCTCACCTCGGCTCTCGGTCCGGGACTCCGGCTCGTCGGGCACCGTCGACTCGGTGAAGCGGCCGTTCCAGTCGGGCACGAGACGGGCGATCCGCTCCTTGAGCGACGGGTGGGTGGCGAAGCTGGCACCGAACGCCGAGCTGAAGAACAGGTGGGCGGCCTCGGTGGCATGGGCTGCCCGGATCTTGTTGCCGTTGCCCATGCCTCCGATCTTCATCAGCGCCTCGCCGATACCCGATGGGTCACGGGTGTACTGAACGGCCGAGGCATCGGCCAGGTACTCCCGCTGCCGCGACACCGCGGCCTGGATCATCCGGGCGAACAGCGCCCCGACCGACCCGATCACGATCAACCCGATGGCGGCGGCCAGGACGACCATGACCATGTTGTTGTCGTCGCGGTTGCGACGCCGCGGGGCCCACCAGAGGTGCTGCAGGAGGATCCGGCCGATGATCGTGATCACGGCGATGCCGAAGACCCATCCGATGATCCTGGTCTTGACCCTCGTGTCCCCGTTCGAGATGTGGGAGAACTCGTGGGCTATCACACCTTGGAGCTCCCGACGGTTGAGGTGGACCAGCGCTCCCCGGGTCACGCCGATGGCCGCCGTGTCGGCGGTCCATCCGGCGGCGAACGCGTTGATGCCGGGTTCGTCGTCCAGCAGGTAGAGCGCAGGGACCGGCATGCCGGATGCGATGGCGATCTCCTCGACCACGTTGCTGAGCTGCTTCTCGGCTGCGTCGAGCGTGTTGAAGTCGACCGGACGGCCGCCCATCGACTCGGCGACGTAGGATCCGCCGCCGCTCTTGATCTGACTCGACTTCACCAACGACGTGCCGACGATGACGAGCGTGGTGAGCGGCGCAGCGACCGCCACGGCGCTGACGGGCTGGATCTCACCGGAGCCGTAGTAGAGCAAGGCGGTCATCAGGAGCGACACGACGGCGACGATCGCCACGATGCCGACCACGAGCAGCGCGATGAGTTTCGTGGTGTTCTGCCGGGCGTCCTCCTGATGGGTCTGGAAGTCCATCTCAGTCGCTCAGGTCCCCCGATCGGGGCGGTGTGGGACCGGCGTCGTCGTCGAACGAGACCTGGATGTTCTCCCGCTTGTGGGCCTGCTCGTCGAGGTCGAGGTAGGCGCTGTCCTTGAAACCCATCGCGTTGGCCAGCACGACCGGCGGGAAGCTGGCCTTGTAGGTCTGGTAGGTGTTCACCTGGTCGTTGTAGTTCTGGCGGGCGAAGGCGATCTTGTTCTCGGTCGTTGTCAGCTCCTCGGTGAGCTGGGCCATGTTCTGGTTCGCCTTGAGGTCGGGGTAGGCCTCGGCCACGGCGAGGAGTCGGCCGAGCGCGCCGCCGAGGGCACCTTCAGAGCTCGCCAACCGCTGCATCGCCTCGACGTTCTCGGGGTCGCCCGAGACCTCGACGCGGGCCTGGGTGGCGGCGGCGCGGGCGTTGACGACGGCCTCGAGGGTCTCCCGTTCGTGGCTCATGTAGCCCTTGACCGTCTCGACGAGATTGGGGATGAGGTCGTGGCGCCGTTCGAGCTGGACGTCGATCTGGGCGAAGCCGTTCCGAACCCGCTCGCGGAGCGAGACCAGCTTGTTGTAGACCCGCACCAGGAACAGACCGATCAACACGACGATGACCACGAGGATGACGATGGCGATGAGCATGTCGTCCACCCTATTGACCTGGCGACGACGTTGCCGGTCGCCCCGTGGGTGACCTGCAGAAGTTCGTTGACTTCAAGCCTGGTTGAAGTTCTACGGTGACGGCATGTCGTTCATCGCTCGCCCCTTCAGCGGCTACGAAGAGAGCCGGAACGTGCCGAACATCGTCGTCGACGGGTCGCCGAACGACGCCACGGTGCTCACGCTGACCCACTGGCCCGGTATCGGGCAGCCGCCCGACACGAAGGTCGACACCTCGGCCGAGATGGCGTTCGCCCACCTCGACGAGCCGGTCGAGCACGAGCCGGCCTCCGTCGTGACGAACAACCACTTCGACCAGGACGGCGCTGTCGGGCTGTTCGCCCTCGCCCACCCGGAGGCGGCGTTGGCGTGCAGGGAGCTCCTGATCGACTTGGCGGCTGCGGGCGATTTCGGGACCTACCGCGATCGACGGGCGGCGCAGGCGTCGATGATCCTCAGCGCCTACGCCGATCCGACCCGATCGCCGGCGGCGGTCGACCTGACCGGCGATCCGGACGCCGACACCGCCCACCTCTATCGAACCGTGCTCCCCCGGCTCGTGGACCTGGTGACCGACCCGCTCCCCCACCGTGACCTCTGGGCCGCCGAAGACGAGGAGCTCGCCGCATCGGAAGCCGCGCTCGTCGAAGGTCGGGTCGACATCGCCGAGCACGCCGACATCGACCTCGCGGTGGTGACCGTCGACGGGGCCGAACCGGTTCGGACGGGCCATCGATTCAGCCACCAGAGGTTCGGCCCCATCCATCCGATGGCGATCCACAACGCAACCGAGCGGAGCCGACTCCTCCTGGTCCACCGACGGCGCTTCCGCTATGTCGACCGCTACGAGACCTGGGTGCAGCTCCGCTCCCGGACCCCGGCGCTCCGCGTCGACCTCCGACCCCTCGCCGCAGCACTCACCGCCGACGAGTCCGGCGCCGCCACCTGGACCGCCGATCCTCCCGGCGCCCTGGCACCGGCGCTCGAACACGACGGTGACTCGAGCCTCGAGCCCGCAACCGTGGCTGCGGCGCTGCGCCGACACCTCCAGCTGGCGCCGGTGGCCTGGGATCCGTATGCCGTCAGGCGGGGCTGAACCGGCCGGCGTCGAGGACGACCCGATCGTCGGATCCGTGGGTCCGGAAGACGGCCCCGTCGTCGGAGCGCCACATCTTGATCGTCAGGGTCTCGCCCGGCATCACGGGTGAGGTGAACCGGGCGTCCATCGAGCCGAATCGAGCCGGGTCACCGTCGCAGAGGCCGTGCAGGAGAGCCCGACCGGTGAAGCCGTAGGTGCAGAGCCCGTGGAGGATGGGCTTGGGGAAGCCGCCGTCGGCAGCGAACCGGGGATCGGAGTGGAGCGGGTTCCTGTCGCCGTTGAGCCGATAGAGCAGGGCCTGGTCGGTGCGGGTGTGGTAGGCGATCTCCTCGTCGGGACCCGACTCGGGAACATCGACCGTCGCCGACGGGCCACGGTCACCGCCCCAACCGCCCTCGCCCCGGAAAAACAGCGACGCCCGGGTGGTGAAGAGCGGCTCGCCGCTGTCGACCAGGACCGATGTCGACTCCATGTCGACCACCGCACCCTTCGTCTTGTCCCAGATGCCGGTGATCGTGGAGGTGCTCGCCAGCTCGCCGTCGACGGGGATCTCCCGGTGGAGCGTGATGCCCTGCTCCCCGTGCAGCATCATCGCCAGGTTGACCTTGCCGAGCTTGTCGAGTGGGAGGCCGCCGGCCTGGAGGACCACGCCCATCGTCGGCAGGACCCGCTGGGTGATGTCGCGGCTGTTCTCCGTGGTGAACTCCAGCTCGGCACCGGTGGGGTCGTCCATGCCGGCGCCCACCCCGAGGGCGTAGAGCAGGGCGTCCTTCGACGTCCAGCTCCGCTTCCTGGGCTCGCTGGTGGTCCCCAGGGCGTCAGTGTTGATTGGCAACGAAAGCTCCTCTCAATGAGCACGCTGGTTGATGAGCACCCGGGCACCGTGGACCGACGCCTCGAGGCCGAGCCCGTCGGTCTCGGTGAAATCGACGCCTCGCCCGCCGAGCACGCCCGCAGCGGCGGAGGGGTCGGCGGCCTGGAGGACGAGCGCGAACATCCCCTGGCCCCGCTGGGTCACGTGGTCGTCGATGAGCCCGGCGAACGGCCTGCTGGTGTCGATGGCCGACACCAATTCGATCCGCCCGCCCTTCGGTGGCGTGACCGTCGCCGTGGCCACGCCTCGATCGGCGTCGTCGTCGACCTCGCCGACGGTGAGACCGAGGCCGCGCTCGTAGGCGGTTGCCGCCTTCCGCGCGTCGGTGGTTGCGATGATGACCGACTCGATACCCGACAGGTGAGGCGGCCGCAACTCGTGCGGACCGGACTCGGCGACCGAGTTGTCGGGGTAGACGCGGATCAGCACGCCGTGGGTCGACCGAGGGTGGAGATCCCGGCCGCCCGCTCCACGCATGAGGGGCAGGACGTCGATCCCCCGTTCGGCGAGGACGTCGGCTTCGGCGTCGGGGTCGGGGGCCTCCAGCATCAGGGCGTAGAGCCCCTCACCCCGGCGATCGAGGAACTTCTGGAGGCTGGCGGCCAGCGGCGCGTCCGGGGTCGCCGGCGCCATGAGCTCGATGTTGCTCCCGCCCGGTGGGACGCACATGCCCACGTGTGCACCGAGAGCGGGCACCGTCGAGTCGGAGAAGTCGAGAACGGGCATCCCGAAGGCGTCTCGGAACGTGTCCACCGCGGCGGCGAAGTCGCTGACGGCGATGGCGATGCGGGGCATGGCGGTGATCATGGTGTCTCAATTGTCGATCGACCCCGCCCGCGGAGCAAACGCCGCCGACACCGCACCCATCCGCTCTGGCAGATCCAGCGCACACCCCCGGGGCAGAACACTGCCAAAGCCAACCGTCGCCCCGCCCTGGCAGATCCAGCGCACACCCCCGGGGCAGAACGCTGCCAACGGGCGAGCGGGTCGCACGTCGGTCGGGGAGGACCGCAGCTACCGTGCGGGCATGGGTGCCCTGCTCGGCACGTTCGGCGCGCTGTGCATCGGCATCTCCGACCTCTTCGGCCGGCGAATCGTGGCCGTGTCGACGGCGCTCACCGCCGCCATCGTCATGCAGGTGGGCGGTGGCCTCGTGTCGCTGGCGTCGGTCGCCGTCATACCGAGCGAGTGGGACAACGCCGACGTGGTCCGTGGCCTGGTCTCGGGGCTCGGCATGGGGGTCGGGTTGAGCTGCTACTACGCCGGGCTCGCCCGATCGACCTCGACCGTGGTCGCGCCGCTGGTCGCCACGCTCTCGGCCGTCATCCCGTTCGGCTACGTCGTGGTCGCCGTCGGCGGTGGTTCGGCTCCGGGGGTCGTGGCCGCAGGGGTCGCCTTCGCCGGGCTGGCCATGGTCAGCATCGGGGCCGACGCAGTCGCCAACGTGCGAGCCGGGCTCGGCTGGGGAGCCGTCTCCGGGCTCGGCTACGGCGTGGGGATCGCCGTGCTCGCCGAGGTGACCGACCGGAGCGGGGCGTGGCCGGCGGTCAGCCAACGCGCCGCAGCTTTCGTGCTCCTGGCCGCGGTCGGCATTGCCCGTGGCGTCCGTGTCCTGCCGCCGGCCGGCTCGAGGGCGAACGCTGCGTTGGCCGGCCTCTTCGTGGCCGCCACCACCATCTCACTGCTCGTCGGCGTTCGGGTCGACCCGGCGGCAGCCGTGCTCACCCTCTCCACGTTCCCCGCGTTCTCCGTGGTGATCGGTCGGATCTTCTTCGGCGACCCGATTCGGGCGATCCAGGCGGTCGGGATAGGCGTCGTCCTCGCCGGGCTGGCCGGGGTGGCCGCGGCGTGATGGAGGCTGCGCTCAGCGGAGCGGCGCGTCGGCGATGAGTCCGAGCAGCAGCTGACCCTGGATCTCGTAGGCCGAATCGCTGACCACGAGGTGCGACTGGACCGTGTACAGATCCCGGAGGCACCGCTGCATCGCGTTGTCGAGCATGACCGCGCTGCCACCCGCGTAGCGAAACAGTGTCGAGACGACGTCGATCGCCTCGTCGGTGCACCACGTGGCGGCGGCCCTGGCGTCGGCCTGCGCCGCTGGCGGCGGGGGCCCGTCGGCCGCCGAGTCGAAGAGCCGATCGACGGCGTCGGCCATCAGGAGCTGGCACGCGTTCATCCGTTGGGTTCCCTGTCCCACGGCTCGTTGCACCACCTCGCGGTCCGCCACCGTGGTGCCGCCGACGTAGCCTCGTTTCTTGGCGACGGCAGCGTCGATGAAGGTGGCCAGGGCCAACCGGCCGATCGCGTAGGCGAACGCGCCGTGCTCGTTCACCACGAAGCCGGGAAGCCCGAGCCGGTAGAGCGCCCCGCCACGCTGCTGGCGGCCAGCGATCGGATCGGTGGCGAAGCGATCGGGAACGAAGACGTCGTCGAGCTCGTAGTCGCCGCTGCCCGTCCCCCGCATACCCAGCACGTGCCAGGTGTCGTGGAGAACGATCTGCTCCCGGGGGACGACGACCTGGATCATGGCTGGCTCGTCGCACAGGACGGGGACCGACACCCAGTCGGCGTGGCCCACCCCGCTCCCCCACGCCCACCGACCCGACACCCGGAAGCCACCGTCGACCTTCCTCGCCGTGCCGCCCGGCCGGAGCGAGCCCGCCATGAACGGGTAGCCGCGATCGAGGATCTCGTCGACCGCCCGGTCGGGGAGTCGAGCGAGTGCTCCCCCGCTCACCGCGCTCGTGATCAGCATGCACCACGACGCGGCAGGGTCGATCATGGCCATCGCCTCGATCACATCCATCTGGTCGACCGGGTGGGCTTCGGCGCCACCCACGGCGCGTGGCGCCTTCATCTTGAACAGCCCGGAGCGGCGGAGCGCATCCACCGCCTCCGGTGCGAGCGTCCGGCCGTCCTCCGTGCGCTCACGGTTGGCGGCCACCACCTCGGCCACCGAGGCGACGGCATCGAGCAGGTACTGACGGTTGGCCGCCCGATCGGTCGGGAACGGATTGGTGTCGGACATCAGAGCTCCTGACGCATCTCGGTGCCGACCGCCCGGAAGCCGAGCTTCTCGTAGAACGGCCGGTTGTGCTCGGTCGTCGCCACGAGATAGAGGCCGTACTCGGCACAGCCTCGTCGTCGGGCGTCGGCCAGGGTCTGTTCGACCAGTTGGGCGCCGAGCCGGCGCCCGCGGGCCGCCGGCGACACGATCAACTCCTCGAGCTGGCAGTACTCACCGTCGTAGCGCAGCGCCACGTTGTACGACACCGAGGCCATCCCGAGGAGCCGGCCATCCTCCTCGGCCACGATGATCCGCCCTCGGGCACCGCCCACCAGCTCGTCGAACGTGCCATCGTCGAACGAGCGGTGCGTGGTGCCGGTCGCCTCGGTCAGCTCGCCGAGCAGTTCCCGACACGCGTCGCGATCGTCAATCGTGGCCGACCGGAGTTCCACCACCCTCTTCTATCGCAGGAAGGCGAGCACGGCCAGGACTCGCCGGTGGGTGTGATCGATCTGCTCGAGGTCGAGCTTCGTGAAGACGTTCCCGATGTGCTTCTCGACCGCCCGCGGCGTGATCACCAGCTTCTCGGCGATGCCGGCGTTCGACAGCCCCTCGGCCATGGCCCGGAGCACGTCGTTCTCCCGGGGCGTCAGCCGGTCGAGCTCGACCCGGCGGCGTGAGCGCTGGAGGATCTGGCTGACCACCTCCGCATCGACCGCGCTCCCGCCGGCCGTGACCCGCCGGAGGGTCTGGACGAACTGGTCGGTGTCGACCACCTGGTCCTTCAGCACGTAGCCGACGCGGGCGGTGTCGCCGGCCAGCAGATCGGCCGCGTAGCGCTCCTCGACGTACTGGGAGAGGACCACCACCGCGATGTCCGGATGGGCGGACCTGATCGTGAGCGCGGCCTGGAGGCCCTCGTCGGTCTGCGTCGGCGGCATCCGCACGTCGGTCACGACGAGGTCGGGGTGCACGGCCGCGACCAGCTCGAGGAGCGCCCCGGCGTCGCCGACCGCGCCGACGACCTCGAATCGGTAGGCCTCCAGCATCCGCACGAGCCCATCACGCAGCAGGACCGAGTCCTCGGCCACCGCGACCCGGATCGACCGCTCGCCGCCGGGATCCCGATCGCCGGGCACAGCCGCCCCGTCACGATCGCTGGTCATGAGTCGACCGTTCGCAGGGGGAGGACGGCCCGTATCGACGTGGGGCCTCCCGGCGGCGAATCGACGTCGAGTCGGCCGTCGACCGCCCGGACCCGAGCCGACAGGCCGACGAGTCCGGTGCCGCCGGACGGGTCGGCACCGCCCCCGCCGTCGTCGTCGACCGTGACCACGATCGTGTTGCCGGCTTCGGTGACGCCGACCGAGGCCGTCCGGGCCTCGGCGTGCTTCAGCACATTGCTCACCGCCTCGTTGACCACGAAGTAGGCCGCCTCGGCGATGTCGGCGTGGAGCTCGGCGGAGACGTCGTAGGTCAACGTCATCGGCACCGTCGAGCCGGCGACGACCGAGGACAGAGCAGCGTCGAGGCCCCGATCCCCGAGGATCGCCGGATGGAGTCCACGGCCGAGCAGACGGAGCTCGCCGATCGATGCCCGGGCCTTGTCCTGAGCCTGCTCGATGAGAGCCCGGGCGGCGTCGGGGTCCTGCTCGATGAGGCGGGCGGCGAGGCTCATGTCGATACCCATCGCCACCAGCCCCTGCTGAACGCCGTCATGGAGGTTGCGCTCGATCCGCCGGCGCTCGTCAGCCACGGCATCGAGGATCTCCTGCCGGCTCTCGGCCAGGGTGTCGACCCGCTCCTGGAGGGCGGCGGTCGGGTCGGGGCCGAACGCCCAGGTGGCGAATCGATGGCCGATCCACCCGATGCCGCTCGTCGCCCGGAAGGCGAGGCCGACGCTCATCGCGCCGAGGGCGGCGAGCGCTGCGATCTGGATCCAGCTCAACGCTGTCGACCATCCCCAGAGGGGGACCGTGAGGAGCGAGACGAGCACGCTCCAGGTGACCACGAGGGCGACGAACAGCCCGATCCACACGAACAGGCCGGCCAGCACCCCGACGAGGGGCCGCCACCGTGCCCGGTCGGTCAACCTCACGAGCAACGGACCGGTGGCGAGTGGTCGAGGGGGGATCGGCGGCCCGACGAGAGCAGCTCGCAGCCGTTCGAGTCCGGCCGCCTTGGCCAGCCCGGTCAGCAACGGGGGCACCAGTGCCAGCCCGACCACGGTCACCGCGGCTACGACGGCGAGGCCGGCAACGGCGGTGCCGACGGCGAACCAGAGCGGGGCTGCCAGCAGGCCGGTGAACGTCACGAGCCAGACCCGCCACGGCACGCCGCGGCGAACCGGTGCGAACCACCACCTGGCGATCGCACCGGCCCGCCGCGGGGCCTCGTCGCTGGAGCTCGGCCACGGTCCGGGGCGACCCGATCGCCGCTCGGGGACCGCAGCGTCCATCGGTTCACCGATGTCCACCGGTTCAGTGTCGCACGGCCACCCCACGGTCAGCAGGACGCTCCCCGCAACACGACCGCCGGCGACCGCCCGGCGACCGAGCGGATGACGATCGCCCCGATCACCACCGCCAGGAGCAGCGCTCCAGCGGCGGCTGCCGGGACCGTCCACCACGCCAGGGTCGTGGCGAGGTCCACGGCGTTCGCCTCGGCGAACGACTCGATGACGGCCCTCGCTCCGAGCCACCCGGCTACGGTGCCGACGACGAGCCCGGTCGCTGTCAAGGGGACAAGTTCGAGGGTGACCAGCCGGCGCAGCACCGCCCTGGTCGAGCCGATGGCCTGCATCGCAGCGATCTCGTGCCGGCGCTCGTAGAGCTGCACGGCCATGGTGGAGGCGACGCTCAATGTGGCGACCGCCATCACGATGGCGCCGACTGCGCTGAACAGGGCGAGAATGACCCGTCGAGCGGCGATGTCATCGGCTCGCAGCTCCTCGATGGTCGTGGCGGTGAGCGGCACCGAGGTGGCGGTGCCCAGCTGCGGTTTACCGGTTGCTGCGCCCGCAGGGGGGTCGACCGCCCAGAGCCGGTTCCCGGCGCCGCTGACGCCGAGATCGGCCGCGAGGTCCGCCCGGTTGACGACCACCTCCCGGCCGAACACCGGGTGGAATCCGGTCACCCGGTAGTCGCTCGGCCCCGTGGCCAACTGGACCGTGATCGAGTCGCCCAGCTCGATGCCGGTCCGGTGGGCGAAGCTGGCCGCAACCACCGCCTCCCGGGGCGATGCGGTCAGCCATCGACCATCGCTCACCCCCGTGTCGAGGATGGCGGTGTCGACGTCGAGGCCGGTGATGTCCACATCCCAGCCGTCGAGGGTGCCCCAGGTGTACACGCCGAGCTCGAGTGTCGCGTCCCGTGCCGGATCCACCTCCGGGAAGGGGTAGGACAGGTCGACCGGCCTGATCTGGGTCTGCCAGTTCCACCCCTCGAGCTCCCGGTCGGCCAGGTCGGACACCGAGCTGAACAGGCTGGCGACGGTGATCGCGGCGCCGAGCGCCGCTGCGATCTGGGCCCCGAGGGCCAACGAGCGACCCCGGTGGCGCACGTGGGTCCTCGCCGCCAACCGGCCGATCGGGCCACCGGTCCGCATGCGGGTGACGGCCCGATCGAGCCACCGCTGCCCGTAGGGCGTGCCTTCGGCGTCCCGGAGGGCGTCGACGAGGGGGACCCCGGTCGCCCGCCTGGCGGCCCGGATGGCGACGAGCCGGGCACCGAGCAGCGCGAACGCCACGCTGGCCACGGCGACAGGTACCGACACCCCGATCTCGGGGGTGACGCCGGCGAACCGCTCGAGAACCAGCCGGGCGATGACGTTGGCGATGACGACGCCCAGCGGCACACCGAGGACCGCACCGACGGCGGCGATCGTGAGCGCCTGACGACGTAGCCGGCGACGAAGCGGGCGGCGCCGTCCCCCGAGGGCACGCATCACGGCCACCTCCCGGGTCTGCTCGACGATGAGCGCGTTGGTGGTCGAGGTCAACAGGATGAGCGCCACGGCGCCGGCGACGACCCCGAGCAACCCGATCATGGTGGAGACCATGGCCAGGTCGTCCTCGATCGGATGGACACCCCCGGGCAGGGTCCAGGGGAACGATCGGAACGTCGAACCGCTGGTCTCGAGAGCCTCCCTCGCCAGGGCCGCGGTGTCGTCGAGGTGAGCCTGGGTCGGGTCGGCGACCCGAAGGCTCAGATGGTTGACGCCATCGACACCGGTCACCGCTCGTGCGTCGTCGGCAGCGACGTAGAGCACGGATCGCTCGGCCCACGCCGTCGTCGTGCCGAGGCCCACAACCACGAATGAGGTGGCCGCTGGCGCGGCGGTGGCCGGTCCCCCCGCGACGACGATCCGATCGCCCACCGCGGCGACGCCCGGACTGACGATCGTCTCGCCCGGTGCGGTCGGGAGCCGGCCCTCCACCGGCGTGACGAGGTCGACGGTGCGGCCGGGCGTCATGCCGATCATGGTGTGACGCATCCCGTCGGTGACCTCGACCGTACCGACGACCGAACCGGTGACGGACTCGACGCCGTCCAGCTCGGCGATGGCCCCGGCGAGAACGGCAGGATCGGTGGGCGCGATGTTCACGAGGAGGTGGCCGAGCTGATCGTGGTCGGCCTGGGTCTGGAGGCTGTCGCCGGCGATGTCGGTGGTTCCGAACACGCCGACGGCCCCAACGGCGAGGGCGATGGCCAGCACGCTGGCGATGATCCGAGCCGGGGCCCGGCGGATTCGGTTGGCGAGACCGGCGGTGCGCCGGGCGGCGCGGTCGCCTCCTCGGGCAGGGCGCGGTGCGGTCTGCGGCCCGGGTGCCGGGCGGGCGAGCTTTGTGGCGTTCATCGGTCCGAACCTCCCTGGCGCCGGTTGTGCTCGTCGCTGGCGATGCGCCCGTCGAGCATCGTGATGACACGGTCGGCGGCACCGGCCAGTGCGACGTCGTGGGTGATGAAGACCACGGTCGTCCCGGCGGTGGCCAGCGTGGTGATCAGGTCGAAGACGACCCGGCCGCTGGCCTGGTCGAGGCTGCCCGTCGGCTCGTCTGCCACCAGAAGATCGGGCTCCCCGACGATCGCCCTGGCGATACCGACCCGCTGCTGCTCACCACCCGAGAGCTGACCGGGAAGACGGTCGGCCTTGTCACCGAGCCCGACCCGATCCAGCGCCGCCAGCGCGGCTGGTCGCCGGCCTCGTCGATGGCCCTGGAGCTGGAGTGCCAGCTCGACGTTCTCCGACGCGGTCAGGGTGGGCAGGAGATGGAAGTCCTGGAAGACGATGCCCGCCCGCTGGCCTCGCCACCGGGCCAGGCGATCGTCGGACAGGCGATCGATGCGCTGGCCGTCGACCACGATCGAGCCCGAGGTCGGGCGGTCGATGCCGGCGAGGAGGTTCCCCAGGGTCGACTTGCCGGATCCCGACGGGCCGACGACGGCGAGGAGCTCGCCGCGCCGGACCTCGAGATCGACCCGGTCCACCGCAGCGTGGGCGCCGTCGCCGCTCCCCCACACCCGGGTGAGATCGCGGGCGGTGACGAGTGCGGACGGGGCCGGCGCCACGTCGGGCTCCATGGTTGTGATCATCATCGTTCGACTCATGGATCCATCGTGTGGAACCCACGGCCGGGCCGACAGGGTGCCCACCGGCGTTTTCATGGTGGGGTCAGCCCCACCATGACGTCGGCTGGCCACTGGCTCTAACGTTCGGGGATGGAGGACTGGTACGCAGAGCTGCTGAGCGCACACGACCTCGAGGTGCTCGGATCGTTGACCGAACGGGGTCCCGAGGGCGACCGCGCCGGCTGGTTCCGGTCGGAGCCGGGGCGGATCCGGGCCGCCCTGGACGACCCGGCGGCGTTCGCCGGCTTGTTCGGCGAGGACGCGACGCTCGAGACGGTGAGCCCGGTCCTCGTGTTCGCATCGGTGGTCCACCAGGGGGCGAGGGAGATCGGCGAGCACGCTCACCTCCCGGAACGGGACGGATCCGGTGCGATCATCCCGGTCTTCGACGGGAGCCGGGTGGCTCGATTCGCCACCTCGGAGGGGTCGGTCCGGTTCCTCGTGGAGCTGTTGGGTTCCTACACCCGGGTGATGAGCGGCCCGCGGTGGGAGAAGACCCGTGGTCGGTGGCGACGTCGCCGGTTCAGCGAGTTGAATCCGGCGCAACTGGCACAGCTCGCCGTCAGCCTCCCGCTCGACGAGCGAACCGGGCCGTACCGTCGGCTCGGCGACCTGGCCCTGTTCCTGAACGGCGTGTTCCCCGACCACGCGGCCCGGGCGAGACTCAGCCCGCTCGACCTGGAGCGAATCATCGCATCGCTCCCCCGCGGTCACGCCGACGCCGCGGTCCGCCTGGTCCAGTCGAACCGGGTCGACGCCACCGGGCCCGTCCTGGCCACCCTCGGCCCGGACTGGTACCGGCTGGCGGCCCGACTCGTGCCGATTCCGTCCATGACCGGCGAGCTGACCCGCATCGCCGATCACTTCGACGAGGCCAGGCGCTTCCTCAACTTCGTGACCGACCGCTATCTGTTTCCGCGGCGCGATCGGCTGTTCCCCAGCCTCTGACCGCCGGGCGGCGCCGCGTCAGCCCGACGCGAGGCGGTCGAGCTCATCGGCCGCTCGCTCCAGGCAGGCTCGCGTTCGCGCTCGGCGCTGCTCCTCGACCTCGGGTTCGAGCCCCCAGCCGTGCATCGTGGCAAGGGCCGCCGCAGCCGAGTACACCTCCCACACCGGCAGCGCCGCCGCGGTGATCGTCGCGTCGGCGGTTCGGGCCGCTGCGAGGTAGCGCTCGGTGAAGCGAGCGGTCGCCTCCGGCCCGTAGGCGCAGTGCAACTCGATCCGGGCCGTCGCCAGATCGGCGAGCGGGTCGCCGAGGCAGGCGTCCTCCCAGTCGATCACCGCGGCGAGGGTGCCGTTCCGCCAGATGACGTTCCCCGGCCAGTAGTCGCAGTGGAGCAGGCGCGGTGGGTTTCCCTGCCAGTCCTCCGGCAGCGCAGCCAGGGCGGTCGCGATGCGTTGCCCGACCGGGTCGTCGGGGAGGTACTGGCCCGCCTCGGTCGACGGGTTCTCGATCGCTGCCAGTTCGGGCACGGTCAGGGTCGCGGCGTCGATGCGATGGAGCGCGGCCAATGAGTCGGCCAGTTGGTCGAGCGCCCTCGGCAGTTCCGGCGCCGCCACGTCGGTGGAGCCGTCGACGAACGCCATCAGCAGGTACGGCCCGGCCCGTGGGTCACCCGGATGGTGCAGGATCGGCTCGGGCACGGGGAAGCCGACCCGGTGGAGCTCGGTGAGCAGGCCGTACTCGAGCTGGGTGACCCGGCGCTGGTTCTCCCCGCCGCTCCGGTGCTGGCGGAAGACGACGGGCTGAAGCGCCTGATCCGTCGCGCCGGACGGACCCGGCGGTGCGGTGACCTCGAGGAGGAACACGTCGGCCGACACGCCTCCGGTCAGCGGGCGGGAGTCCACCAACCGGCGGTCAGCGCCGAGCTGGTCGACCGCATGCTCGACATCGGCCCCGGGACCCATCTCGACAACGTAGCCCACCCGCTCCGGTGGCCGATCGGGGTTTCAGGAGAGGCCGGCCAACCGGTACAGCACGAGCGACCCGGCCACCGCGACGTTGAGGCTGGCGCCCCGTCCGATCATCGGCACCTGGACGATGTCGTCGGACAGCTCGAGGACCTCGATCGGGAGCCCGTGGCGCTCGTGTCCGAGCAACAGCACGGTCGACTCTCGGGCGGGCTCGAGTAGCGTCAGCGGTAGGGCGTCCTCGGCCACCTCGACGGCGACCACCCGACGCCCGACCGACCGCTGCCTGCGAACCCATGCCTCCCGCCCGCTGCGCACCCAGTGCAGGTGGGGGCGTTTCGGCAGGGTGTCGCCCTTGTCGACGGCGCGCCGGTAGTGGGAGGTCTTCGGCACGGCCATGCAGGCACCGGCTGCATCGCAGGTGCGGAGCAGGGTGCCGAGGTTCGCATCGAAGGCCACCCAGAGCGGGGCGACGACCAGGTGGTCCCAGCACCCGTGTGCCCGGTGCTCCCGTCGCCGGCCGCTCGCCGGCATCCACCGCGCCGTCATCGGCGTCGGGGTGGGTTCCCCCTCACGGCCGTCCGGCGTGTCAACTGATCCATGTGGTGGCGCTCTTGGCGGCGGCGCCCGGCCATCGACGGTGCCGGACCGTCGCCGGCATCGATCGGTCATCGTAGCGGGGCGCGGCAAGGCGGAGCGGTCCCCTGGATCGGCCGGTCCACTCATGGGAAGCTCGACGGGTAGCCCGCGACCGCCAGGAGGTGGGATGAAGATCGGCGTCGTGTTCCCGAGCGTGCTCTACCGCGAGGGGGCAGAGGGCGTGCATCGGCTGATAACGGGGATCGAGGACCTCGGCTTCGATGAGCTGGCCGTGTTCGACCATGTCGTGATGGGCCATCCGACCGAGACCCGGCGGGCCCCGTTCTACTCCCCCACGATGCCCATCATGGAGGCCTTCATGATGCTGGCCACCGCCGCGGCGGTCACCACGCGGATCGGTCTCGGCACCGGGGTGCTGGTGCTGCCCCAGCGCGAGCCGACGCTGGTGGCGAAGCAGGTGGCGACGCTCGACACCCTGTCGGGCGGGCGAGTGCGGCTCGGGGTCGGGACCGGCTGGCAGCGAGCGGAGTACGAGGCCCTCCACCACGACTACGCCACCAGGGGCCAGCGGATGGACGAGGCCATCGACCTCATGCGGGCGTACTGGCGCGATGAGCACGTGAACGTCGACGGCGAGCACTACCGGGCCGACGACATCGCCATGGAACCGAAGCCACCCCGACGTGCCGCGATACCGGTATGGATCGGCGGCACCCGTCCTCCCGCGCTGCGACGTGTGGTGGAGCGGGGGGACGGGTGGATGGCGATGAACGCGCCGGGCGACCCGCCGCTCGTCGAGCGGCTCGGCACGCTCCGCCGCTACGCCGAGGACGCCGGACGCGATCCCGACTCGATCGGCCTGCAGATGTCGCTGTCGCCCGGACCGCTCGACAAGGACGAGCGGAAGCGCTTCTACGCCGATCCCGAGCTCATCCTGCGACGGGTGGTCGAGCTCCGGGATCTCGGGTTCGGGTGGGTCTCGATCGACTGCGTACCGATCTTCCAACTCGGGTTCCGCTCGAGCGACGCGCTCATCGACCGGTTGGGGGCGATCCACGATGCGTTGGCGCCGGAGCTCGACCGGCCGTCGAGGGCCAACCCGCATCCACCCGACGAGTCGAGGAGCTGACCGACGATGTCCACCACTTCACGACGAGGGCCGCTCGACGATGTGACGATCATCGACTGCACGATGGCCTACGCCGGACCGTTCGGCACGGCGCTCCTCGCCGATCTCGGCGCCGACGTCATCAAGGTCGAGCCGCCGACCGGTGACTCGTTCCGGGCCGTGCCACCCCACCCGCCCGACTACGGCCACGCGGCCCGTGGCACCGATGCCGGAGCCGACTACGGCATGGGATTCGCCGCCGTCAATCGGAACAAGCGCAGCATCAGCCTGGACCTCAAGCAACCCTGCGACGCAGAGATCCTGCTCGGCCTGTGCGAGCGGGCCGACGGGGTGGTCGAGAACATGCGGGCCGGGGTCATGGACGGGTTGGGCCTCGGCTATGAGGTCATCGCCGAGCGGAATCCCCAGATCGTGTACGCCGTCGTGCGCGGCTTCGGTGACGACCGCACGGGGCCGAGCCCGTACGGGGCGTGGCCGTGCCTCGACACGGCCGGCCAGGCGATGGGCGGCCTCGTCGAGGCGACCGGCGACCTGTACGAGGTGTCGATCGCCGACATCTACCCGGGCACGCTGATGGCGCTCGGGTTGGTGTCGGCCATCCACCGGGCCCGACGGACCGGCGTCGGCGACTTCGTCGATGTCGCCATGTACGACAGCGCCGTCACGCTGCTGCGCTCCGAACTCGCGAGCTTCGCCCTCACCGGCAAGGAGCGCCGGCCGGGACGGCGGGCGCTGGTGCCGTTCGGTCTGTTCCCGGCCGCCGACGGGCGCTTCGCGATCGCCGCCCCGGTGGAGCGCCACTGGGAACTGCTGTGCGAGGCGATGGGTCGACCGGACCTGATGACCGACGACCGCACGAGGTCGAACCGGCGACGGTCGGCCAACCAGGACTTCACCGAGGCGGAGATCGCCGCCTGGACCGCCACCCGTTCCAAGCGGGAGCTGGTCGAGCTGCTCGGCGGCAAGGTGCCGTGCGGTCCGGCGAACTCGATGCAGGAGGTCGTCGACGATCCCCACACGGCGGCTCGGGCGATGCTCGACGACTGCCAACTCCCCGGCGACAACCCGGTCGTCACCCTGGCTGGCAACCCGATCAAGTTCGGGTCCGGCTCGACCGGGCTGTACCAGCGACCGCCGTTGCTCGGTGAGCACACCGAGGAGATCCTGGCCCAGTTCGATCTCGACGACAGGGACTGATCCCGCCCACGAACCCGTCGGGTGTCGACCGTCCCGCCCAGCTCGCGCTCGACGCCCGCGCTCAGCGTCCGGTCGGTGGCCGCTGGGGAACGTCCACGACCCGTCCGTCGAGGAGCCGGATCGAGCGGTCGGCGTAGGCTGCGGCCCGAGCATCGTGGGTGGCCATGACGATCGTGCTGCCTTCGTCGGCCAGCTCCCGCAGGAGGCCGACGACCTCGTCGGAGCGCACGCTGTCGAGGAACGACGTCGGCTCGTCGGCGAGGACGACGCGCGGCTCGTTGTAGAGCGCCCGGGCCAGCGCGACCCGCTGGGTTTCCCCCGTCGAGAGACGGGCCGCCGTGGTCTGGCTCCGGTGGGCGAGCTTCACCCTGCCGAGGAGCGTCTCGGCCCGATCCCGCCCGGCGGCTATCGAGCCCCCGTCGAGGAGGGCAGTGATCGCCACGTTCTCCCAGACGGTCATCGTCGGTATGAGGTCCACGACCGGCAGGACGAACCCGATCGCCCGACGTCGGAAGGCGGCGAGCTCGTCGTCGGTAAGCGTCGACAGATCGATGCCATCGATCCGGACCGTGCCTGCGGTGGGTTCGTCGAGGCCGCCGAGCAGGTGGAGCAGGGTCGACTTGCCGCACCCGCTCGGGCCCTCCACGGCCACGAACTCGCACGCCTGGATCGACACCGAGACGTCGTCGAGCGCGGTGACCACGCCGTCCGAGCCGAAGACACGGGTCAGCCCGACCGCCGTCACCACGGTGTCACCGCACGAGGACATGGCGGAGCTCGTCGAGCCGCTGGGCCGTGTGATCCATCCACCGGAGGTCGGCCTCGAGATGGAAGAGGGCGTAGTCGAGGAGGGCCCGTTCGTGCTCGTCGGCATCGCCCTTGGCCTTGGTCAACTCCCGCATCCGGTCGGTGTGGAGCGCCCGCTGGGCCTCGATCACCTCGGCTGCGTCCCGCCCGGACAGGAGGGCCAGCGTCACCTTGAGGAACAGCGCGCTGTCGATCGGCGACTGGGCCGGCTCCGGCTGGCGGTACCACCGCTCCAGGTCATCGACGCCGTCGGTGGTGATCGCATACGTCTTCCGCTCCGGCCCGTGCTCGACGGACGTGCCGGCCAGCTCCACCAGCCCGTCGCGTTCGAGGCGCGACAGCGTGGCGTAGATCTGCCCGTAGCGCAGCGGCCGCATCTCGCCGAAGTGCCGGTCGTAGGAGCGCTTCAGGTCATAGCCGTGGCGGGGGGCGTTCTCCATGAGCCCGAGGAGGGCGTGCTGCACGCTCACAGTTGCAGTGTGCCATGAATCACCCGACGACTACACGCCCGGTATACACATGAAGAATAGTTTGTGCCAGAGTGATGCCATGACCACGACGAACATGAGATCGCTCCACGGCGAGAACCTCCGACGGGTCCATCGGCGCGGCAGTCGGGAGGTCGTGGCGCTCGATGACGTCACGCTCACCGTCGGCCCCGGCCAGTTCGTCACCATCGCCGGGCCGAGCGGATCGGGGAAGTCCACCCTGCTGCAACTGCTCGGGCTCATCGACCAGCCGTCGAGTGGCACGGTGCGCCTCGGCGGCACCGATACGGCCGAACTGACCGACGACGAGCGCTCCGAGCTCCGGCGTCGGGCGTTCGGTTTCGTCTTCCAGTCGTTCCTCCTGTTGCCGGGCCTGAGCGCCTGGGAGAACGTCGCGCTTCCGGAACTGCTCGATGGTCGATCACTCCGATCCTGCAGGGCCCGGGCCCTCGAGCTCCTCGACGAGGTCGGCCTCGCCGACCGGTGGGACCATCCGCCACACGAGCTGTCGGGCGGTGAGCAACAGCGGGTCGCCATCGCCAGGGCGCTCGTGGGCGATCCCCAGGTGGTCTTCGCCGATGAGCCGACCGGCGCACTCGACCAGGCGAGCTCCGAGAACGTGATCGCCGTGCTGCGCCGCCTCACCGTTGAGCGGGGCAGCAGCCTGGTGGTCGTCACCCACGATCTCGGCATCGCCAGCCACGCCGACGCCACCGTCGTGACCCTGCGCGACGGTCGGCTCACCGATGAACCGCTGCGAGCCTCACCGCAGGGGACCCCGTGAGCAGGCGTCCCGACAGCGGGAACATCGTGGCCGGGCACGCCGCTGGGGGGAGACCCGCTGGGGGGAGAAGCGCAGCGCCGAACCCCTTCGACCGGTTCCGGCTGCTCCACCTCCGACGCCTGCGGCGCCATCCGATCCGGGCCATGGTCTCGATCGTCGGCATCGCGGCCGGCGTGGCGCTCGTCGTCGCCATGGCGTCGCTGCTCACGTCGAGTGAGGCGTCGGCCCGGGCGGCCACGGCCGTCCTCGGCGGAGCCACCCACGAGGTGACGGTCCCCACCGGTGACCTCGACCGGGCCGAGCGGGCGGTGTCGGGGCTCGACGGTGTCGACCACACCCGGCGGTACGTCGAGGTACCGGTGATGGTCGACCAGACCCAGGCCTGGTTGCTCGCGCTCCAGAACGTCGACGGCGAGCTGGCGACGACCGAAGCCAGGGCGCTGGCCGCCACGACCGACGTCCGGGCGGGTTCGACGTTCGACCCGTCCGGGCCTCGCCGCATCATCGGATCGACCGGTGTCCCGACCGAAGCGCAGTTCGCCGGACCGGTCGACGATGCACTCGCCGACCGCTTCGGTGGCCGATTCATCGCCGCCGACCTCCAGACCGCGCTGGCGCTGCGAGGGACGACCGGCACCGACACCTTCCTCGTCTACGGGGACGCATCGACGGTCGATCTCACCGCCGCCGTCGGCGACGGAATCGTGACCGAGACCGACCTGAGGGTCGTCCAGGCCCGCAACAGCCTCGAGCTGGTGTTCGTCTCGCTGTCGGTGCTCGGCGCGATGGGCCTCGTGGTCGGCGGGTTCCTGGTGTTCAACACGATGAACATGGCGGTGCTGGAGCGGCGCCACGAGCTGGCCTCGCTGCGGGCGCTCGGGAGCGATCGGCGGTCGATCCTGTTCGGCGTGCTGGCCGAAGCGGCGTTGCTCGGCGCGATCGGATCCGCCGTCGGTCTCGCGCTCGGCGCCCTGCTGGCGAGGTCGGTCATCGCCAGCGTGCCCGACGCCTACGCCCGGGCGATCGGTACCCCGCTGCTGACCTCCGTCCCGCCGACGCTGCTGCTCGTGGCGTGGGTCGTCGGGGTGGCGACCGCAGCGCTGGCGACGATCGGACCCGCCCGCCGGGCGCTGCGGGTACAGCCGCTCGAGGCTCTCCGACCCGACGCAGCCGATCTCGACGAGCAACAGGTGGTGGGACGCCCGTGGCTGGTCGTCGTCGGCCTCGCGCTCACGTTCGCCCCCGTCGGGCGGTTCTCGCCGGTCACGGCCATGGTCGGGTTGCTCTGCACCGCCGCCGGTGCCGCCCCGCTGATCACCCGCACGACCAACGCCCTGGCGAAGACGATGGGGGCGAGCGGCGAGCTCGCGGTGACCTCGCTCCGGCGGGCGCCACGACGTGTCTGGGGCACGACCACCGCAGTGGTCGTCGCCGTGGCCATCGCGGTCGCCACCGCCGGCATGACCGACAACCTCATCACCACCACGAACGAGAACCTGGAGACGGCACTCGAGAGCGACTTCTGGATCGGCACCACCACCGGCGACACGATCGCCCTCTCCGGTCTCCCCCCGTCCTGGACCTCCGAGCTCGAGCGCACACCGGGCGTGGCATCGGTGGCGGCGAGCAGTTGGCTGCCGGTCGAGTCCGGCGAACACCTCGTCGGCATCCAGGGCGTGTACGGCGACTCCGCCTACCCATTCTCCCGTCTGGCCGACGACGAGGCCCGCCGACTCATGGCCGCTGGCGAGGGGGCCGTCGTGCTGAAGCAGACCGCCATCACCTTCGATCTGGAGGTTGGCGACACGATCGAGCTCCCGGGAGCGACACCACCGATCGCGGTTCCCGTCGTCGCCGTCACCGACGCGATCTCACCCACCAGTGGGGGGATGATCAACATCTCCCACGAGTTGCTCGCCACCCACTACGGCGTCGACACCTTCGCCCGCTACGAGGTCGCCCTCGACCCCGGAGCCGATCCCGCCGCCGTCCGGAGCGAGCTGGACCGCATCACGGCTCCCGCCGGCCCGGCGATCGAGACCTACCGTGGCTCGGAGTTCCTCGATCAGCTCCAGCAGTCGACCGAGCAGATGGAATCGCTCATCACCTCGGTCATCCTCGTGATCGTGGTGTGCGCTGCGATCGCGGTGCTGAACACGCTGCTGGCCTCCACCCTCGAGCGCACGGGCGAGATCGCCGCGCTGCGCGCAATCGGTGCGACCAAGCGGCGGATCGCCACGAGCGTGGCCGCCGAATCGCTCGCGATCGCCGTGACCGGCGCCGGGCTGGGCGCGTTGGCGGGAGCGGTCAATCACGCAATCGTCGTCCGTACCTACTGGGACACCACCCCGTTCGACGTCGACTACGCGTTCAGCCCCCCGATCGTCGGCGGTGCACTCGTGCTCGGCGTCGTCATCGCTGCCGCCGGCGCGATCCTGCCGTGCCGCCGCGCCGTCCGCCTCGACATCCTCGACGCGCTCGCTCGGTGAGCGGGAACGCTGCGGCCAGCGGCAAGCCTTGGGATGCGTGGTCGGAGCGGCCCCGACGCGTGCGAGACTGTCGTCGTGCCGTTCCACCTCCCGAACGATCACACCACCCCCGGCGGCCAGGTCGGCGTGCAGGTGGATCGCTACGATCGACCGCATCAGCTCGAGCTTCGCCTCGTCGAGTCCCAGGCGGCCCCCCACATCGGATGGAAGACACACCACCGGGAGATCGCATCAGCCCCACTGCCCGCCGGTGAGGCCTCTGCGGTGCTGACCGTGCCCGCCGACCTGCCCCCGAGCTATCGCGGCCAGTCGATCGGGTGGGGGTACGAGGTGGCGATCACCGCAGAGGCGGTGGGCATCGACGCCGCCGATCTCGTGGTGGAGCCGCCGACCGCCCCCACGAGCAGCAACGGCAGAGCGTTGGAGGAGTCGCCCTCGCGCCGTCGCTCGTGGGTGGAGGCGGGCACCAGGACCGACGGCGGCACCAATACCGCGACCGTCGTCGGCTCGCTCGGGTTGGGGATCCTGCTGGTCGTGCTGGGGATCACCGGTCCGTCGTGGTTCGGGTTCGGGCTCGGTGCGATCCTGGTGGCGATCGGCTGCTGGTTCGGGCGTGATCTCGCGAGCAGGATCCGCCACTCCCTCAACGACATCGAGCTGATCGTCGACGAACCCGTGGCCCGACCGGGCGACCCGGTCCGGGTTCGGGTCGGGCAGCATCGACGAACCGGTCTCGAGGTGGGACTCCTCGCCGTGGAGCTGTCGCTCGTCCCTCATCGCCAGACGATCGTGGGGGAGACCGGGCTCGAGCGGTGGACTCCTGCCGGGTCGGACGAATCCCACGAACTGGCGACGCACACCGACGACCCCGTCTCGTATCAAGGCGAACGGGTGGCCTTGGTCTGGTTCGTGGCCCTGCGCGATTCCTCGCTGCCGGACAGGGCTCGGCGATTGACCGAGCGACGGACGCCGATCACCGTCGGCCACTGGAAGCCGAGCGGCGGAGGGGGGCCATCGCTGCAGGGTCCGGCGACGGGGTCGGGCTGAGTACGCCGCCCGCTCATCGCCCGACGTCGGTGGGAGCGGTCAGCACGAATCGGAAGTCCACCCGCCGGTTTCGTTCCCGCCCGGCGGCGGTGTCGTTGGACTCGAGCGGTTGTGTCTCGCCGAGCCCCCGGGCGCTGAGTCGGCCGGGATCGATCCCGTGCGCGTCCACCAGGTAGTCGATCACGGCTTGCGCCCGCTCCTCGCTCAGCGCCTGGTTCTGGTCGGCGTCGCCGATCGCGTCGGTGTGGCCCTCGACCGCGAGGCGGAGCGATGGCATGCCGGCGAGCCGCGCCGCGACGTTGTCGAGGATCTCCCGGCCGAGGGGAGGCACGGTTGCGCTCCCCACGTCGAAGGCGGCCGAACCGGAGCTGGAGCTCTCGAGGTTCTCGTCGACGTAGCTCAGCTCCCAGGCGGGGAACCCGAAGAAGAGCTCTGCGAAGTCGGGCAGGCTGTGGAGGGTGAACGTGTCCTCCACCCTTGCGTCGACCGCGAGCTCGGTCTGGATGTTGTAGCCGGCGTAGGAGCCGTTGATCGACCGCTCGATCTCGTCCCGCAGCTCTGGTGACGGCACGACCCCGGTCACCTCGATCGTGTGGGCCCCACTCTTGCGGATGACGAGCTGCGGTGGTGGCTGCTCGTCGACCGTGACGGTGTCGACGAGCTCGATGCCGTCGCCGAGGAGCTCTCTGACCGAGTCGACGAAGAGGTCCCGCTTCGCCGAGGAGCCGGCGACACCGCGAACGGTGGCCGAGTCGTCGGTGAGCTCGATGCTGCCGCTGCTGATGACCGGCAGCGACGCCACCACGTCGGCGGCGACCGGAAGCCAGGGCGCGTCGTTCACGCTGGGGTCGACCGCCAACCGGTCGACGATGTCGGTGCCGTAGATCGTGACGACGGTCGACCGGATCTCGGTGGCCGTCTCCACCGACGGCACGACCCCCGCGAGCTCGAATCGGCCGCGATCCAGCGACGCGAACAGCGTGGACCGGTCGAGCTCGCTCAGAGCGTCGAGCGGCACGCTGCCGAGCCCGACCGCCGAGCTGGCCCGACCGGCGGAGAACGGCCGGTCGTCGGTCGCTGGCTCGGCCCCCAACAGCTCATCGTCAGCCGACACCACTGGCTCGGCGCGGTCGCCGGCGAGCCAGTGGCCGCCGAAGACGCCGATCAGCAGTGCGACGAGCGCGGCCATCCCCACCGCGGCGAACGTCATCGTGGTCGTCGTGCACCGGAGTTGCATCGCTCCCCCTCTCGCCACGTTCGGGCGAGAACGTGGCTCCCGCTGTCCCACAACCGCGGTCGACGGGCGATACTTCCCCATCCGTCGCCCCATGCGCGTCGGTGGCTGGGCTCGTCGCTCGTTCGGCGGACGAGGCTGGTCGGCGGAGCGCCCGCACGCGAGATGGCGCGGCCGGCCGACGGTGGGTCAGCGGCGCACCAACCGGCCCGGTCGAGCGCCGGTGAACTCGTCGTGCTCACGGGTCACCTGACCGGCCACGATCGTCGCTCGGTAGCCTTCGGCCGCCTGGAGGAGCCGGGTGCCGCCGGCCGGGAGGTCGGCCACCAGCCGAGGCTCCCGGAGCTGGAGACCTTCGAGGTCGATCACGTTGACATCGGCCCGCTTGCCCGGCTCGATCCTGCCCCGGTCGGTGAAACCGAACAGGTCCGCCGTCTCTGCCGTCATCTTCTGGATGACGTACTCGAGCGGCAGTCGGGGGCCGCGGGTACGGTCACGAACCCAGTGCGTGAGCATCCAGGTTGGCGTCGAGGCGTCGCAGATGAAGTTGGCGTGGGCGCCGCCATCGGCCAGCCCGAGCACGGCCGCCGGGTTGGTGAGCATCTGGTACAGGGCGTCACCGTTGCCGTGGGCGTACCCGAGGAACGGCATCATGACCAGCGCCTGGCCATCGCGGTCCCGGAGTCGGTCGTAGATCTCCTCGACCGGATCGACACCGTTGGCGGCCGCCAGCGAGGCGATGCTGCGATCGGGGGCCGGTTCGTAGTCGACCGGGTCGCCGAGCAGGTACTGCCGCTCGTAGGCGGTGTGGAACCGGTGGCTGAGTGGCTCGCTGTCCTTCAGGGCGTCGACCATCTCGATGGACTCGGCGATCAGCCGGGCCTTGAGCGCCGGGTCGCCCATGGCCACCGCCTGCTCGGCGACGGGCAGGCCGAGCAGTGGTGCAAAGCTCGGGACGTCCTTGAACCGGTGGCGGGTGGCGAGGCCGAGGAGCACGCCGAAGGGTCGGCCGGCCACCTGCGGGATCACCTGATGGCCGGCCTGCTGGGCCTCCTGCGACAGGGTCATCAGGGTCTGCCACTCGTCGGGCTCCACCGGGTTCTGGAGCATGAGCCAGGTGACGGGTCGGCCGATGTCGTCGGCCAGGCGGCAGATCCAGTCGATCTCCTTCTTCGGGGCCACGAGGTCTTCGCCGGCCAGGCCCGCCGGAGCGACCTCGAACACGCCCTTCCCGGCGCGGGCCAGCGCCCGTCCGATCGTGAAGAGCTCGTCCTCTGCGGCGAACGTGCCCGGCACCGGTTCGCCGTTCATGGCGCGATGACCGATCGTCCGGCTGGTGGAGAACCCCATCGCGCCGGCTTGCACCGCCTCGTGGACGAGCTCGGCCATGCGGGCGATGTCGTCCGACGACGCCGGTTCGTTGTCGGCGCCCCGTTGGCCCATCACGTAGGCCCGCAACGGGCCGTGGGCGATCATCGCCCCGATGTCGGCGGCGTAGGAGCCCCGTTCGAGCTCGTCGAGATACTCGGGGAAGCTCTCCCAGTTCCAGGAGATGCCCTCGCTGAGGGCCGCCCCCGGGATGTCCTCGACCCCCTCCATCAACTCGACCAGGAACTCGTGCTCGCCGGGTCTGGCCGGTGCGAACCCGACACCGCAGTTGCCCATCACCACCGTGGTGACGCCGTGCGGGGTCGACGGCTCGAGCTCGCCGTCCCAGGTGGCCTGGCCGTCGTAGTGGGTGTGGATGTCGACGAAGCCGGGCGTCACGATGTGACCGGTGGCGTCGATCTCGTGTCGGCCAGGCCCGATCGTGTCGTCGGGACCGACTGCGCTGATCGTGGCGCCGTCGATGGCCACCGACCGACCGTCGACCGGCGACGCCCCCGTGCCGTCGACGAGCCGGCCGTTGCGAATCACGAGATCGTGCATGTCACCATCTTCTCCGGTGGCGGCGGGGTGCACCAGCCCCGGGACCGACTGGCTGACCGGGACCGTCAGGCGTTAGACAGGCGAGGTGGAGCTCGGCCTACTGACCCTCGGCGACCATCGGCCCGACCCGACGACCGGCCAGCGGACGTCCCAGGCCCAGCGCCACCAGGAGATCCTCGACTACCTCGACTTCGCCGCCCCGGCCGGATTCGGCACGGTGATCGTCGGCGAGCACCACTTCAGCGACTTCATCGTGTCCGTCCCGCAGGTGTTCCTCGCGTGGGTCGCGGCCCGGCATCCCGACGTCCGGCTCGCCACGGGGGTGACGCTGCTCCCCCACCACGATCCGGTCCGCCTGGCCGAGGACTTCGCGTCGCTCGACGTCGTGTCGGGCGGCCGGGCCGAGATGTGGGTCGGGAAGGGGGTCGAGCCCGACGTGTACCGCCAGTTCGACCAGGACCCGTCGACGGCCGGTGAGCGTCAGCGGGAGGGCCTCGAGCTGTTGCTCGAGCTGTGGACCGAGACCGACGTGTCGTGGTCCGGTCGGTTCCGGCCACCGCTCGACGGGGTGACGCTGGAACCACGGCCGGTGCAGCGGCCCCACCCGCCCGTGTACGTGGCCTGCTCGAGCCGGTCGTCGGCGGCGGAGACCGCCCGGCTGGGCCTCGGGCTCACGGTCACGATGCTCGCCGTCGAGCGGGCGGCGCTCCCGGGGCTCGTGGCCGCCTACCGCGACTCCTTCGAGCCCGTCACGAGCGACGGTGGGACCGCCGGCTGGCCACGAACCGCGGGTGACCGTCAACTGCCACGTCCACGTTGCGCCGACGAGCCAGGAGGCCTACGACCACCTGGGGATCTACCAGTTCCCGTTCCAGCGCTGGGTGTTCGCGAAGCGACTCGGTGTCGCCGCCGACGACGTCGAGCTCCCGCCCCGCATCACCGGCTTGTCGGATCCAGCCTGTGCGATCGTGTGTGGCAGTCCGGCGGAGGTGGTCGACCGGATCGGGCGCCTCGCGGCCACCTGCGAGTTCGACCGCTTCACGTATCAGGGCGACTACGGCGGGCAGCCGTGGGACCTCGTCAAGCGGTCGCTCGAGCTCTTCGCCACCGAGGTCATGCCCCAGCTGCCGAGGCCTGGGCGGCAGCGATGATGTCGGTGATCATGTCGTCGAGATCGTAAGCCGGCTCCCAGCCCCACTCGGCGCGGGCCGCCCGGTCGTCGATGGTGATCGAGCGGGGCGGGCCGGCACCTTCGGACGGTGCGAATGTGATCTCGGCCTCGGGGAGATGCCGCCGTACGGCCTCGGCGATCTCGCCGGCCGACGGCGTGGGCCGGGGGCCGTTGACGAGATAGTTCATCGACTCGATCGACCCGATGGGCGCCGCCGCCAGCTCGACGGCGGCCCTGGCCGCGTCTCGGTAGTGGAGGAGGGCGATGACGGCGTCGGGGGCGACCCACGCCTCGAACGCCTCACCGAGCGCAGGCCGCTCGATCATCCAGCTCGTGTACTGGGCGACGCTCCAGGTGGTCACCCCCGGGCCCACGATCGCCGGGTAGCGGAGGCTGCGGAAGTCGAGCCCGTACTTGCTCCGGTAGTAGGCGCCGAGGTTCTCGCCGAGCACCTTCGTCACGCCGTAGGCGGTGCCCGGCCGTTGCAGCGACAGGTCGTCGATCGGCCCGGCGCCGAGGTCGCGGCCGTAGGTGCCGATGCTGCTGGCGAAGATCATCTGCTCGGTACCGGCGAGCCGTGCCGCCTCGATCGCCCGGATGAAGCCCACCGCGTTCGCCTGGAGCAGCGTCTGCGGGTCCTTCTCGCCCGGTCCGGTGAGGATCGCCCCGAAGTGGAAGAACCGCCTCGGCTCGACGTCGCCGATCACCTGGGCCGTCTCGGCCTCGTCGGCGAGGTCGAGGTGGTGGAGCTCCACCTGATCGGCGAGATCGGCGAGACGCCCCAGATCCGGCGACCGCTGGGCCACGTGGATCGGCCCTTCGCCCGCCTCGATGAGCATCCTGGTGATCTCGGCGCCGATGAAGCCGGTTCCGCCGGTGATGAGCGTGGTCATGCCGCCAACTCTTGCAGACGGACGGCGCCGGCCGCTCGTTCAGGTGGCGCGCTGCGGCCCACCCACACGGGGGCGGGTGGGCCGCAGTCGGGCCATCGGCTCAGTAGAGGTCGTCGAACTCGCCGGCCTTGCAACCGGCCACGAAGGCTGCGAGCTCGGCGCGGGTGAACGCCAGTGTCACGTCGTCGGGCCGGGTGCTGTTGCGCACCATGACGCCGTCGACGGCGTCGGCAATCTCGACGCAGGTGCCACTGCTGCCGCTGAACGACGACTTCCGCCAGGTGATCTCGTGGTTGGACTTCTTCGTCATTGATATGTCTCCGCTATCTCGTGGATCAGGTCGGCGGAATCTGAAGGTGACAATGCCACCCGGGTGAGGTGTTCGAACAGCTGTGCGTGTGCCTCGATCACCGGTCGGCGATCGAGATAGTTGAAGCCGGTCAGATCCTCGGTGCAGACCATATACGGAACACCGGTCTCGTTCGACGTGAAAATACCGAAAGATCCAAAGGCGGCGGTGTGGAGCGCACTGCTCGTGGCAGGGCACACCTGGAGGATGACGGTCGATTTCCGACCTATCACCTCCTGAAGATGGCGTAGTTGGCCAGACATGGTCGCCTCGTCGCCGGTCACGCGGCGAAGCGCCGACTCGTCGATCACGCAGTGCAGCTCTAGCGGATCCGGGCTACGGCTCAGCACCGCCTGGCGGGTGAGGCGAGCGTGCACCCGTTGCGCCACCACGTCGTCGGCCAGCGAGACCCAGTTGGTGCGGATGACGGCTTCGGCGTAGTCCTCCGTCTGCAGCAGGCCCGGCAGCGAGATCGGCTCGAACGTCTGGAGCCGAGCCGCCGCCTGCTCGAGCGAGGCATAGTGATCGAGCCACCCCGGCACCGCGTGCCAGTTGACCGCGGCGACCGCCGTCTCGCTGGCGCCATCGATGAGCAGCTCGAGCTCGGGCAGCGAGATGGACAGGTGCTCGGCGAGCGGGCGGCGGTACCGGGCGAGCGGCGTACTGGTGCCCTGCTCCCAGCGCGCAACGGACTGCGCGCTGACATCGATCTGGCGAGCCAGGGATTCCTGGCTGTGTCCAACGGCCTTCCGGCGCGCCGCTAGCTGGCGTCTAGGCGGCATGCGGCGCAGGGTACGTCCCGCCCGTAGCGGACTCAAGTCACCCCTGTGCGCCAGGCGTCCCGCCGGCTGATCGATCTGCGACACGACCGCGCCGATCGCGTCCCAACCGGGCGCTGACCTGGGACGACGCTGGTGGTGCTCGTCGACCAGGGACAGACCATCTGTATAGCCACTGTCTAGAAAGAGACCTGCTGGCTCCCTGGTCGAGCCAGGGACGGGGACACCATGCTGGAGGCTCATGAACGACGTGGTCCGGTTGCTCGATGCGGAAACGAGCGTTGAGGTCCACGCCGACGACGGGCCGCATGCGGTACGGGTCAACTTCGGCCCTGGTCCCGATGGCGTGACGTTCGTGGGGACGCTCAGCGATCTCCACCGCATCTTCGTGGAAGTCGACAATCAGGTGTCGCGACTGGTGACGCGACCATCCCGTGTGAGCACGTAGCGGGTCGAGCGCGATCGATGGGCCCCGCCCGACCATCCGCACGGCCGGCGCTCTGAGCGTCACCGCAGGCGATGCGGTCCGGCGCCGGCCCCGGCGATCGTGGGCCGCCCTCCGGGCAGGCGTCGAGCCGCCTGGCGCTGCGACGGCACGCCGGATCGCGCGGTGAGCTGCGTTGCTCCATTTCCGTCGCATCGACGAACTGCAGCGTCGACCCTGACGCCCGGCGACCACCACCGTTCGGTTGCTAAGGCAGCGACGGCTCGACCCAATGAGTGTGAATCTCCGCGATGGAACGGGTGCCTCCATGGACCCCCACATGATCGATCTGGGCCATTCATCGTGCTATTTGCAGCCGGTGCTCCGCCTCTGATTGATGTTGGATCACGACACTTGTCGCTGTTTGTCGTACCAGAGCTGGCACCACCCATTCACCACGAAACGATCGGTGACGGCGCCGGCGGCGGGACCGGAACTACGGCCGGGCCGTGGCTACGAGCTGCTCGATGAGGGCGTCGGCCAGCGGGTCGGGTAGCGCACCGTGACGTCGGGCCGCCACCAGCCGGCGGGTCAGCAGCGGCTCCGGCTCGGCCCGGACGAGCGGGTTCGGAGCGGTCTCCGCCTGGAGCACGGGGAGGACGGTCCAGCCCATGCCGAGCGCCACCATGCCCCGCAGCACCTCCGGCTGATGCGACTCCGCCACCACCTCGAAGGACGCCCCGAGCCCGGCCAGGTGGTCGATGACAAGTCGCCGGGTGTGGGAGCCCTGCGGGAAGGTCACCCACGGGCCCCACTCCCCCACCGGCGGGACCGACGAGCCGGCCGAGCCGTCCCGACCACCCGAGCCCGTGGTCGCTGACGGGCCGATCGGCCGGTACACCGCCAGATCGTCCTCCAGGAGCGGGGTGACGGCCAGCTCGCCCGTTGCCACCGGCGGCTCCACGACGACCACCAGAGCGAGTCGACCCGCCAAGAGGTCCTCGCAGAGCGACGCCGAGGGACCGACGGCGAGATGCAGGGCGATGTCCGGTCGCTCGTCGTGGAAGCGGCGCAGCGTCGGGCCGAAGTACACCGTCGCTGCGAGGTCGATCATCCCGATCCGCAACCGACCCGACTCGCCAGCGTTGACGGTGGCTGCCCACCGGTGGAGGTCGCGGGTCTGCGCCGTGACCGAGCGGGCGTAGTCCAGTACGGGACCGGCCGCCGGGAGCAGCGTACGGCGACGCGAGTCGCGGTCGAAGAGCGGCAGCCCGAGGCGCCGTTCGAGCTGGCGAAGCCCCTGGCTGAGAGCCGACGGGCTCACCCCGAGGCCTGCAGCGGCGTCGGCCCAGGTCGGCGACTCGGACACCGACACGAGGTACTGGAGCTGTTGGGTCGACACGTTGAGCGTGGCGTCATCACCGGGGCGATCGGTCACTTGGTGAAGTTCTCCTTCATCAAGAGACACTCTAGAGCCAAAACACTTACCATCGGGAGCATGACCACTCGCACCCCTCGTCAGATCGCTCCCGCCACCGGCAAGCTCGGCGTGCTCACCCCCGGCCTCGGCGCCGTCGCCTCGACGTTCATCGCTGGCGTCCTGGCCGTGCGGGCCGGGCTCGCCGCTCCCGTCGGCTCGATCAGCCAACTGGCCCACATCCGCCTCGGTGAGCGAAGCGACATGCGCAACCCGCTCATCCGCGACTTCGTGCCGATGGCCCAGCTCGACGATCTCGTCTTCGGCGGCTGGGACCCGATCTCCCCGAACGCCCTGGAGGCCGCTCGCACCTGCGGCGTTCTCGACGACGGGGACCTCGGTGGGATCTCGGCTGAGCTGGAGGGCGTCGTGGCGATGGATGCCGTCTTCGATCAGCGGTGGGTCAAACGGCTCGACGGCACCCGGGTGAAGGACCTTGCGTCCAAGTGGGACCAGGCGGCGGCGATCATCGACGACATCGAGCGCTTCGCGACCGAGAACGGCTGCGACCGGCTGGTGATGGTCTGGTGCGGATCGACCGAGGCCTACCAGGAGCCGAGTGCCGTCCACGACTCGATCGCGAGCTTCGAAGCCGGCCTGAAGGCGAACGACGACAACATCTCACCGAGCCAGATCTACGCCTACGCCGCCCTCCAGTCCGGCGTGCCGTTCGCCAACGGTGCCCCCAACCTCGCCGTCGACATCCCCTGCATGGGCGAGCTGGCGGCCAGGAACGGGGTCCCCATCGCCGGCAAGGACTTCAAGACCGGTCAAACCCTCATGAAGACGCTCATCGCACCAGGTCTCAAAGCCCGGATGCTGGGCCTGCGGGGCTGGTACTCCACCAACATCCTCGGCAACCGGGACGGCGAGGTCCTCGACGACCCCGAGAACTTCAAGACCAAGGAGTCGTCGAAGCTCGGCGTGCTCGACACCATCCTGCAGCCCGACGCCTACCCGGACCTCTACAGCGAGATCGACCACGTCGTCCGGATCAACTACTACCCGCCCCGGGGCGACAACAAGGAAGGGTGGGACGCGATCGACATCTTCGGCTGGCTCGGCTACCCGATGGAGATCAAGATCGACTTCCTGTGCCGCGACTCGATCCTGGCCGCGCCGATCGTGCTCGACCTGGCGCTGTTCATGGATCTCGCCGCACGGGCCGGCGAGCACGGGGTGCAGGAGTGGTTGAGCTTCTACTTCAAGGCACCGCAGTCGGCCGGCCAGCTCGACCCCGAGCACGACCTCTTCATCCAGCAGACGAAGCTGAAGAACACGCTCCGGGAATGGATGGGCGAGGAGCCGGTCACCCACTCCGAGGCCGGCTGACGTCAACCCCGAACCCGTCGAAATTCGTGGGTTTGACAGCGCTGAGCGCTGCAAACCGCACGAATTTCGACCGAGGCGACCCGCTACCCGACGGTCTGGGTCAGGACCACCCGGCGGGGTGAGCTGCCGGGGTCGGCGAACTTCACCACGTCGGCCTCGATGACGGCCCTGGCATCGTCGTCATTGAAGAACCTGTCGCGCATCGCGTCGCGGTCGTCGAAGCAGCACAGGGCCACGCCGTCGAGCTCACGGCCCGAGATCGTCGCCAGGGCCGAGAGCTGGGTGTAGTCGCACATCGCGGCGTGGTTGACGAGCGCCAGCGGGGCGTGGGTCTCGCGCCAGTGATCGTCGGCCTCGCGATGGCTCAGCGCCGGATTCCGCACGAGTCCGAACGCCGCAACCACCCGATCGGGTGACGGGTTCGCCGGCAGCGGCTTGATCACTCGGGAGAAGCCGACGAACAGCGACCAGTCGGAGACGGCGGCCACCGACTCGATGTCGTCCGTGGCCACCCTGATCAGGCTGGAGTAGGGACGCTTGTCGCTCTCCGAGGGATGGTTGGCGTAGGCGAGGCCGCCGTGGCGCTCGGCCACCTCCGCCATCGCCGCTGCGTCGCTTCCGAGTCCTATGAGTTCGAGCACACGTCCATCAAAGCCGACGTGCGCCATCAATCCCAGCCCAACTCGGCCAGGCGCTCGTCGTCGATCCCGAAGTGGTGGGCCAGTTCGTGCACGACGGTGACCAGCACCTCGTCACGCAATGCGTCGAGATCGTCAACGTAGTCGCAGAGGGCCAACCGGTAGAGGGTGATCCGGTCGGGGAGGGCGAGGCCGCCGTAGTCGTCGCGCTCGGTGTGGGGCACACCGTCGTAGAGGCCGAGGAGATCCTCGTCGGGGTGCTCGTCCTCCACGAGCACCACAACGTTGTCGAGCATCGACAGGAACTCGTCGGGCAGGGTGTCGAGCGCGTCGCCGACGAGTCGGTCGAACTCGTCGTCCGGGATGGGCTCCACCGGCGCCACGGTAGCTCTCGCCGCCGCTCGTCGAGCCGATCGCCCGCGATCGCGTGATCGTGCGGGGCCGGCCGTGGCGTGCGACGATGCGACGATGATCACCGCCATTGCCATCCCCCTCTTCGACCGGCTGACCGCCCTCGATGGGATCGGGCCCTACGAGGTGCTCCAACGTCTGCCGGGAGCGACGGTGACGTTCGTGGCCGAGCGGACCGGCGAGTTCCGAACCGAGAACGGCTTCCTCGGCCTGACCGCCGATGCGACCTTCGACCAGGTGCCCACACCCGACGTGGTCATCGTGCCGGGCGGGACCGGCACGAGGCAGGTCGTTCAGAACGACGACCATCCGCTGGTCGAGTGGGTCCGGAACGCCCACCGGACCACCAGGTTCACCACGTCGGTGTGCACCGGATCGCTGGTGCTGGCGAAGGCGGGGCTGCTCGACGGGCGGACGGCGGCCACCCACTGGGGTGCCTACGGCGCGCTGGAGAAGCTCGGCGCGGTCGCGACCAGCGAACGGGTGGTCGAGCATCTCGACGACCGGCTCATCACCGCCGCCGGGGTGTCGTCGGGCATCGACATGGCGCTCCGGCTCGCCCAGCTCCTCGTCGACACCGACGCGGCGAAGGCCATGCAGTTGATGGTCGAGTACGACCCGCAACCCCCCTTCGACGCGGGAAGTGTGGAGAAAGCCGGCGACGCGGTCATGGAGCGGGTGGTGGCCTATGCCGCCGACAAGAGCTGAGGATCACCGATGACCAACGACGACACGAGCAGCGCCAGCGCCAGCGCCCGGTACGAGACCATCACCTACGAGACCGACGGCCGGGTGGCCACGGTCACCCTCAACCGCCCCGAGAAGTTGAACGCGATCTCGATGCAGCTGCAGACGGAGCTGATCGCTGCGCTGGAGCGGGCGGAGGCCGACCCGGGCATCCACGTCGCCGTGGTTCAGGGGGCGGGCCGGGCGTTCTCGACGGGCTACGACATCACGGCCGGTGGGACCGGGGGCGGCGGGGTCACCGGCGACCGCGACGGCCTGGAACGGATCATGCGCGGCTGGCTGCGCATCTGGGACCTTCGCCTCGCCGTCGTCGCCAAGGTGCACGGCTACTGCCTCGCTGGCGGCACCCAGCTCGCCACGATCTGCGACATCACGTTCGTCGCCGACGACTGCAAGGTCGGCACGCCCCAGCTCCCCCTCGGGGCCGGCTTCGTCGGCTCGGCATGGACCTGGCTCGTCGGGCCCAAGAAGGCGAAGGAGATGTTCTTCCCGACCGGCGAGATGATCACCGGAGCGGAGGCGACCGAGTGGGGCCTGTTCAACCGGTCGGTTCCGGCCGCGGAGCTCGACGATGCCGTCGACGCCTACGTCGCCAGGGTCGCCCGGACCCCGAAGGAGATCATCGCGCTCCAGAAGCAGTCGGTGAACCGCATCCAGGAGGCCCAGGGGTTCCGCGAGGCGATGCTGCAGGCGATCGAGGTGGATGCCATCGCCCATGCGTCCAAACCGGTACGGGCGATCAACGCCCACATCCGCGACAGCGGGCTCCAGGACGCGCTCCGTGCGTTCCAGGCAGGCGAGATCCCGTGATGACCCGGACAGGGGCTTGAGGCGGGTCGAGTCGGCCACGTAGCGTTCGACGACATGACCGACCGCACCGAGCTGGACCGCGACCGCAGCGCTGCGTTCATGACCACGATGACCCAGATCATGAACGGTGGCGCCCTCGCCCTCATGTGCTCGATCGGCCACAAGACCGGCCTGTTCGACACGATGGCCGGTCTCGCACCGTCGACCTCTGCAGAGATCGCCGACGCATCCAGCCTCGACGAGCGCTATGTGCGGGAGTGGTTGGCCGCCATGACCGCGGGGTCGGTGGTCGACCACGATCCCGAAGCCGGCACGTATCACCTCCCGGCGGAGCACGCCGGGTTGCTGACCCGGGCCGCCGGACCGCTCAACCTCACCACCTACTGTCAGTACATCGGCCTGCTCGGGCAGGTCGAGGACGCGATCGTCGACAGCTTCCGAAACGGCGGCGGCGTGCCCTACGAGCAGTACCCGGAGTTCCAGACGCTCATGGCCGAGTCGAGCGGCCAGCGACTCGAGACCGCCCTGATCGCCCAGGTCGTGCCGCTGCTGCCGGGGTGCCCCGAACGGCTCACATCGGGCCTCGACGTGGCCGACGTCGGCTGTGGGAGCGGCCGTGCGCTCAACATGCTGGCCGCTGCCTTCCCGGCGTCCCGGTTCGTCGGGTTCGACATCGCCGAAGGTGCTCTCGAACGGGCTCGCCGCGATGCGGCCGACGCCGGGAACACGAACGTGAGCTTCGAGCAACGGGACGCCGCCGACCTCGATGAGCACGAGCGGTTCGACATCGTCACCAGCTTCGATGCCGTTCACGACCAGGCCCATCCCGACGCGATGCTGTCGGGCATCTTCGCCGCGCTGAAGCCCGGCGGGACCTACCTGTGTGTGGAGCCGAAGGCGTCGAGCCACCTCCACGAGAACCTCGAGCTGCCGATGGCCCCCCTGATGTACACGATCTCCACGATGCACTGCATGACCGTGTCGCTCGCCTACGGGGGTGAGGGGCTCGGTACGGCGTGGGGTGAGCAGCTCGCCCGCGAGAAGCTGACCGCCGCCGGGTTCGTCGACATCGAGGTGACCGGGGTCAAGGCCGACCGCGGCAATCACTACCTCCTGGCGACCAGGCCGACCGGTGATCCGGGCAACCAGGCATGACAGCTCCCGAAATTCGTGGCGCTTGCAGCGCCTAGCGCTGTCAACTCCACGAATTTCGGGGGGTCAGCCGCGAAACGGGCGCATGACGATCGACCAAGGGTCGGGGGTGACGCCCATCGGCACATCGATCAGGGCCGGTTCGCGGGCGTCGATCGCCGACGCGAGCGTCGACCGGAGCTCGTCGGGGCTCTCCGCCCGGTGGCCCGTCACCCCGAAGGCAGCGGCCAGCGCGAGCATGTCGGGGTTGGTGAGCTCGGTGCCGTGGTGGACGCCATCGAACTGCTGCTTGTGCATGCGCTGCACGTTCCCGTAGGCGTCGTCCCGGAACACCACGCCCACGAGCGGGATGCCGTAGTTGACGACGGTCGCCAGCTCGGCCAGCCCGTAGCCGAATCCACCGTCGCCGTTGATCGACACCACCGGACGGTCGGGGTTGCCCACGGCCGCCCCGATGGCGGTCGGATAGCCGTAGCCCAGCGTGCCCTGGTAGCCGGGGCTGAGGTAGCTCCTCGGATGATGGATCGGGATCGTGTAGCGCCCCACGTAGCCCACCTGGGTGAGCTCGGAGACGAACACGGTGTCGTCGGGCATGGCGGCCCGAAGGGCAGCGGCGTACGACAACTGTGGCTCGAGAGGCGCCAACTCCTCGGCCACCCGGGCGTTGACCGCATCGGGATCGTCGAGCCACGGGGCCCGCTCCCCGCCGAGGAGCTCCCGCAGCGCGGCACAACCCGTTCGAGCGTCGCCGGTGACGGTGGCGTCGAACCGGCGTGGTGGTCCGAACGCCGACGGATCGTTGTTGAGGGACAGCAGCACCGCGTCCTCGGCGGTCGGGAGGAGCCGGGCGTTGCCCTGCAGCGCCCGGGTGCCGACGAACAGCACCGTGTCGGCCCGGGCGAGGAGCTCCTTCGACGCGAGCGGCAGGAAGGCCATCGGGTGTCGGTTGTCGAAGCTGCCGATGCCGTTCGTGCTGGCGACGAGCGGCGCGCCGAGGGCGGTTGCGAGCTCCCCGAGCTCGTCCCAGGCATCGGCCGCGTACCCGCCACCGCCGACGTAGATCACCGGCCGCTCCGCCGCGATGAGTCGCTCGGCGACCATACCGAGCTCTGCGTCGGAGCCCGGCGACGGCACCCCGACCGGTTCCGGTCCGATCGCCGGACCGTCGGTGGTGGCAGCGAGCACGTCGGGGGGAATCTCCACCGCCACCGGCCCGGGGCCGCGGCCGAGCTGGACGAGGGCACCGTGGATCGCCCCCGGCACCGCACCGGCGTCGGTGACGAGGGTCGACGACCGACAGATCGTCTCGAGGATGCCCGACTGGTCGGGGATCTCGTGGAGCAGACCGTAGCCCTCGCCGATGCCGCGGGTGGGGATCTGGCCGCTGAGCAGCAGCACCTTCGACGAGCACGCCAGGGCGGTGACCAGACCGCTCCCGGCGTTCAACACGCCGGGTCCCGGCACCACGAGGGCCACGCCGATCCTCCCGGTCGACCGGGCGTAGCCGTCGGCCGCGTAGGTGGTGGTCTGCTCGTGGCGGGCGTTGACGAACTGGATCTCGTCGGCGAACACGGCGAGCCCGTTGCTCGCATAATCGAGCTGGACGCCGGGGATACCGAAGATGTGGGTGATCCCTTCGGTCGCCAACTGGCGGGCCATCGCGATGCCGCCGGTGACGGTGGTAGTCGTCTCGGTCTTCGAAGCGGTGTCGGTCACCTCAGCGACCCTAGTTCGACGTCGATCCCGGGGCATCGCCGGTTGTCGCTCGCTCGGAGCCCGGCGCCGGTTGGTGAACCGTGACAGACTCGCAGCCATGAGCGACCACGCCACCGACGAGTCACCGCCCATCGAGGTTGGCACCCTCGACCGGGCCCACCACTCGATCATGACCACGATCGTCGAGACCACGCAGGCTCCCCACTACACCGAGCTCGCCGCCGACATCGGGATCACGCCGGACGAGGGGCGGGCGGTCGTGCACGAGCTGATGACCAGGATCCCCGGCTGGGCGCATCCGGGGACCGACTACATCGCGTCGTTTCCACCGTTCAACGTGCAGCCGACCCAGTACCGGATCTCGGTCGACGATCGGCACGGTTGGTTCGGTCAGTGAGGTTTCGAGTCGCTGGCCGTGCGCTGGCTGTTCCCCGGCTCCACGATCCGAATCGAGGCGCCATGTCTCGACTGCGGTGAATCGATGGTCGTGGTCCTGCGTGACGAGGAGATCGTCGACACCCAGCCCGAAACGATCGTCGGTTACACGTCGGCCGAGGTCGGGGGCGACGCCGCCACCAGGCCCTTCCGGTGAGCGAGCATGAACCTCTTCCGGTCGGAAGAGCACGCTCGCAATCTCCCCAGCTTCGACGCTGCGATGGCCGATCGGATGCTCCAGCCGGTGAGCTGGTGGGCCGAGACGTTCGCCAACCCGTTCTTTCGCGAGCGAGGCCGGTCCGACTACGTGAGCTGGGTTCTGAGCGACGAGGGCCAGGCGGCCTTCGGCCAGCTGCGGGCACGGCTCGCACCCGGCTGACCTGCGGCGGGTCGAACCCGCCTGCGGCCATGGGCCGGCGAGTGGAACCGCCGGTCAGGAGCCGAAACCGGCGAGACGCTCGCGGGACAGCTCGTGACCCGAGGTGCTGGCGACGACCTCGAGCTCGGCGTCGCCTCCAGCCGACCAGTCGCTCGGGAGTTCCTCGATCGCAACCGACCAGTCGAGGTCGGGCACGTCGATCAGCTCGAGGGCCAGTTCGTCGCCCGCCTCGTTGACGAGCACAACCGAGTCGACCGTGCGCGCCACGCCGCCGAACACCACCGGGGGACCGTCCGGGGTCAGGGACACACCGACGATCCAGACCGCGTCGGACGAGCTCCGACGGGAGGCGCTCCGCACGGTGATCGATGTGGGGGTGGCGGCCGTGAGCGAGACGGCGTGGGAGAACCCGATGATCTCCTCCAGGTCCCACGCCACCGTCATCGTCTCGTCGCCGCCCGACAACGTCGTGCCCGATGCGTAGATCGCCGGATCGCGCCGCTCGACGACCTCCGGATCGCGGTCCGGCTGTGGCGCCAGACGGGGGGCACCGGAGCATGCGGACGCGACGATGGCCGTCACGACGAGAGACGCGGCGATCAGCTTCACCGAGGCGCTCGTTCCTAGCTCGCGAACATGAGGTACGCGTAGCCGGCGCCGATGCCAGCCGCCAGCGCCAACAGTGCCGCGAGCACGAGCAGCGCCCCCAAGCGCCGCCGTCGAGGCATCTCGGCAGTCACCGCAGCCCGGCTGGATCCACGCGCCTCACCACGCCCGGCTGAGGCCACGAGCTCCTCGTGACCCGCATCGTCGATGGCGGTCGCCGATTCGGCCTCGACGTCGGCTCGATCGACGGCCTGGCCCTCGACCGGCGATGCCGTGTCGTCCACCGGCGATGCGGTGTCCTCGACGGCATGCGGTGGCGATGCGGTGTCCTCGACCGGCGATGCGGTGTCCTCGATCGGGGCTGCTGGGTCCTCGACCAACCCGTGCTCGTCGGTCTCGGCGCCACCGCCGGCGGGGAGAGGTGCGGTGTCGGCAGGTACAACGGGTCGTGACATGCCCGTCGTCGCCTTCCGACCGGCCCACTCCGGCAGCATCTCCAACTCGGCCACTACAGATCCTTCACCCATCGTCACCATTCGACGGCAACCGTATACTCACTTGGCCTTACAGGGTAGGTGTGAGTATGCAACCAAGCGACACGGATCACGTCGGCGGCTTCGGGGGCGGCGGGGCGACCGGCCGACACTGGTCGCGCAACCCCTTGGCGCTCGCCTTTGTGGCGATCGCCCTGTTCGCGGTGGGCTTCGGAGCGTTCCTGCTCTTCGCCGATCGATCGGGGATGACCGAGGAGGAGGTGGCGGCGGACGGCACCGACGACGGAGATGTCGCCGACGCCGGCGACGGATCCGACAGCGGGTCCGACGAACCGACCGATGCCAGCACGGCGACAGAGGAGGGCGGCGACGAGGGCGAGGCTGCCGACGACGGCGGTGGAACCGACGACCGAGACGACGCCGACGCGGACGACTCGGCGCGTCCGCCGGATCCCGACGGTGCGTTCGTGGAGGCGACGCTCGATCTCGACAAGGCGGGAGGTCCCGGCCTGTTCGTCCTGAACGGCCGGGTTCCGGATCAGGAGACGGCCGACTCGGTCCTGGCGGCCGCCGAGCTGTCCTACGCGCCGTTCGTCGAGTCGAACCTCGAGGTGGACGACACGCTCGAACCGACCCCGTGGCTCGCCGCCGCGCCGAACGTGATCGGCCTGCTCCCAACGATCACCGATGGCACGATCCGGGTGGTCGACGGGCGGATCGAGCTCGATGCCCGCAGCCCGAACCCCGAGTACCTGGCCATTCTCGAAGGGGCGCTCGGTCAGCTCACCGACGGCATGGCGGTGGAGATGGTCGGGATGGAGATCACCGATCTCGAACCGCCGCTCTTCACGGCGGAGGTCGACGACGACTCGATCTCGCTCTCCGGCTACGTCCCGTCGGAGGAGATCAGGGCACTCCTCGGCGATGCGGCAGCCGCCGCCTACGGCCCCGGGAACGTCACCAACGAGCTCACGATCGACGAATCCACCTACACGTCGTTCTGGATGTACACGATGCCCGGCATCTTCCAACTCTTCACCTTCTTCCCGAAGTACGAGTTGACGGTGCAGGACGGCTTCTTCTCGGGTTCGCTCCAGGGCGGGGTCAACTTCGCCGTCGACTCGACCGCGATCTCGCCCGAGGCCGCGGAGCGCCTCAACCTGGGCGTGGCCGTCATGTCGCGCGACATCTCGCTGTTCATGACGATCGAGGGCCACACCGACTCCGACGGGCCGGATGACTACAACGAGGCGTTGAGCCTCGCCCGGGCACAGTCGGTCACCGCCTACTTCGAGGCGGCCGGCATCGACCCCGCCCGGCTCCAGGCCGTCGGCGCTGGTGAGGCGGAGCCGATCGCGTCGAACGACACGGACGACGGCAAGGCCCTCAACCGCCGGGTCGAGTTCGTCTTCGGACCCGCTCCGGCGGGCTGATCGCACCCGCCGGAGCCAGACCGGTCACCCGCCCTACGAGGTCGGCAGGTACAGCCGCGCCCAGGGGCCACCGTGGTCGGAGTACCAGAGGCCGCCCGGCGTCTTGCGCTGATCCCAGTCGCCGACGACCGTGGTGACCACGTAGTACGGATCGAGCTCACGGATGAAGATGTGATCGATTCGCTCGTACAGCTGGTTCTCCACATCGTCGAGCGTCTCCGACTGGCAGCACGTGTCGCCGGGCTCGTCGTTGTACGGGTAGCGAACCGTCCAGGTGTCGAGGTAGCCGCCGCTGGCGAACGTCTCATAGGCGGCCATACCGGGCTCTGCGTTGATATCGCCGACCAGCACCATCGGACCGGCGATGCCGCTCAGCTCGCCGGCCAACTCCTCCGCTTGCGCCTCCTGGCAGATCACCGGTCCGGCGTCGGTCAGGCACGGCGCCCCGGCGACCTCGAGATGGGTGTTGGCGAAGGTGAAGTGCTGCGAGCCGACGGTGGCGTCGACCATCGTGTAGCCGCGGGTGAACTCCACGGGGAAGCCGCCCAACTCGACGGCGAAGTTCGTACCGAAGTTCCGCGACACCGGATTGGCGACCGACGTCGTCGAGGTCCGGTAGATGATCGCGTCTCGATCGACGACCCGGGCAAAAGTACCCGCCACGGGGTCGACGGGCAGTGTCACGTCGGCATTGACGACCTCCGATGCAACGGCATAGCCCTCTCCCTCCGCTGCGATCGCGCCCATGAGAATGGCGAGATAGTCCACGTCGAGCAGGACGTTGCCCGCCGAGTCGAACAAGGTGATGTGGGTGACCTCCTGGAGACCGAGCAGGTCGGGGTTGAACTCGTCGATCGCCTGGGCGATCTCGACGGCTCGGCCCGGGAAGTCGGTCTGCTGCACCGTTTCCAGAAGCGCAGCCGGCGAATCTCCCTCCAGCAACCTGTCCAGGTCGGCGCCGATGTACAGGTTCTGCGACATGACCTCCACCCGCAATCGGTGGTTGGCACTCGCCGGTGTCGCCACCGCGAGCACGATGAAAGCCGCGACGAATAGCGCGATGCGCTTCATGAACTCTCTCCCGTTCCGTGTCTGCTGATCTGCCCCGGCGACAACCTACACCGTATGGCTCACAGGGTGCGGAGCTGGATCCAACGTGCGACAAGTTGTGAACAGGAGGATGGAGGGGCGGCTCAGAGAGATCCGAGCAACCGCTGCGCTCGAGCCCGGAACTCGGCCACGTTGTCCTCCTTGATCTGCTCGTAGCCTCGGACGATGTCTGGCAGCTCGGCCACCTCGACGGCCCTGTCGTAGGTCTCGACCGACAGGTCGGCGAGCACCCGATCGATCATCCCGACGTACTCGTCGATCAGCGCACGTTCCATCTGCCGGTGCTTGGTCCGGCCGAAGACGTCCATCGACGTGCCCCGCAGCCGCTTCATCCTGGCGAGCGCGGCGAACGCCACATCGCCGCTCCTGCCGAGCCCGATCTTGTGGTCGACGCCGAGCCGGCGAGCGGTCGGCGGGTGGAGCTTGTAGGTGATCTTGGCGTCGGCCCCGAACTGCTCCGCCAGCGCATCCTTGAACGAGGCCGAGCGGTGGAGTCGTGCCACCTCGTACTCGTCCTTGTAGGCCATGAGCTTGTAGAGGTAGCGGGCGACGGCCTCCGACAAGCGGGTGTCGTCGCCGACAGCCGCTTCGGCCCGCCGGACCTCGGCCACCTTGTCGACGTATCGCCTGGCGTAATCGGCGTCCTGGTAGTCGATGAGGTCGGCGACCCGGAAGTCGAGGAGCCGGGTGAGCTCCTCGGAGGGATCGGCGACCGCGGCGGCCAGCTTGTCGGCCTTCCGGGACCGCTTGGCCTCGGCCCGCTTCACCGCACCGGGCCGCTCCAGCCCGAGGCCGTCGAGCCACGTCGGATCGAGGGCGATCTGGCGACCGATCCGGAACGCCTGGGTGTTGGTGTCGACCGCCACGCCGTTCAGCTCGATGGCCCGCTCGATCGCATCGGCCGAGATCGGGATCACCCCCTGCTGGTAGGCGGCACCGAGCACGATCACGTTCGCCGGCATGTGCGACCGGAACAGGTTGTCGGCCACGTTGCCGGCATCGAAGTAGACGTTCTTGGCCGACACGGTCGCTGCGTCGATCGTCTCCTGGAGCGCAGCCCACTCGGGGAAGGCTGCGCTCGTGTCGCGCACCATCGCCCCGGTCGGGACCTTCGACGACGACACCACGGCCACCGTCCGCCCGGGATCGGCCTTCTCGAGGTTCTGCGGGTTGGTGCCGGTCAGCACGTCGAACACGAGGTAGGCGTCCGCCTCCCCCGAGCTCACCTTGTTCGCCCGACCCGACAACTCGCCGGTTGGGTCGATCCGACGGATCTTCAGGTTCGAGATGACCGAGCCGCCCTTCTGGGAGAGGCCGGTCTGGTCGAGCCCGTCGGCCTGCTTGCCGTCGAGCAGCGCCGCGGTCGCCATGAGCTGGTTGACGGTGACCACACCGGTGCCGCCGATGCCCATCATCAACACGTCGCCCTCGTCGATCCGATCCGGCTCTGGGAGGTCGTCACCGATCGGGTCGAACGGAACCGTCGACTTCTTCGCAACGTTCGGGTCGGGGATGACCTCCACGAACGCCGGGCAGTCCCCTTCGAGGCAGGTGTAGTCCTTGTTGCACGACGACTGGTGGATCTGGGTCTTGCGCCCGAGCTCGGTCTCGACCGGCTGGACCGACAGGCAGCTCGACTTGACCCCGCAGTCGCCGCAGCCCTCGCACACCGCCTCGTTGATGAAGACCCGCATCGCCGGGTCGGCGACGGTGCCCCGCTTGCGGTCCCGCCGCAGCTCGGCGGCGCAGGCCTGGTCGTAGATGAGGACCGTGCAGCCAGGCGTGTCCCGCAGGATGCGCTGGGCCTCGTCGAGTCGCGACCGGTGCCAGATGTCCACGCCGGGGGCGAAGTCTGCATCGGCCGGGTACTTCTCGGGATCGTCGGTGACGACCATCGTCCTGGCCACCCCCTCGGCCATGATCGACCGGGTGAGGGCGGGAACCGACATCTGACCGTCGATGTCCTGGCCGCCGGTCATCGCGACGGCGCCGTTGTAGAGGATCTTGTAGGTGATGTTCGTGCCGGCGGCGACCGCCTGGCGGAGGGCGAGGCTCCCCGAGTGGTGGTACGTGCCGTCACCGATGTTCTGGAACCGGTGGTTCATCGTGACGAACGGCGCCGCCCCCACCCACTGGATCCCCTCGCCGCCCATCTGGGTGGTGCCCCTCGTGTTCCGGTCGGGTGTGGTTCCGGCCATGCCGTGACAGCCGATGCCACCGCCGGCCTCGGACCCCTCCGGCACCCACGTCGAGGTGTTGTGGGGACAGCCGGAGCAGAACCCGGCGGCCCGACTGGCCCCCGATCTCGACGAGGTGGCCATCACCGGGATCTTGATCTTCTCCTGCACCGCGGGACCGACAGCGTCCTCACCGAACCGGGCGACCAGGTAGGGCCGGAGGAGCTTGGCGATGCCGTCGACGTCGAGCTCGCCGTGCCCAGGGAACCACAGCGACCCGTCGGCGTGCTTCTTGCCGAGGATCACCGGCGCGTTGGCCGTGCCGTAGAGGGCTTCTCGAGCCCACATCTCCACGAAGGCCCGCTTCTCCTCGACCACGACCATCGTGTCGAGCCCCTCGGCGAACGCCTGGACCGAATCGGCCGCCAGCGGCCACACCACCGAGGGCTTGAACACACGGATCCCCCGCCTGCGGAGCTCATCGGTGTCGAAGCCGAGGCGATCGAGCGCGGCTCGCACGTCGTAGTAGGTCTTCCCGGCGGCGGCGATCCCGAGCTTGGCGTCCGCCGTGTCGACCGTCTGGGCGTTGAGGCCGTTGGCGGCCACGAACTGCTCAGCGGCACGGAGTCGGCCCTCGTAGACCTCCTGCTCCATCTTGATCGCCAGCGGGCCGAAGAGGCGGTCCTCCTGGGTGTGCTGCCACGGCTTGCCGTTCCACTCCCACTCGGGGCGAACCGGCTGCACCCTGCCGGGGCCGACCTTGATGGTGGAGTACCCGTCGGCGACGTTCGTGACGATCTTGATCGCCGACCACAGACCGGTGTAGCGCGACATCTCGTAGCCCCAGCGGCCGAAGTCGGCCACCTCCTGCACGCTGCCCGGATAGAAGATCGGGGTCTCGAAGTGGAGGAGCACGAACTCCGACTCGGCCGTCAGGGTCGACGACTTCGACGCCGGGTCGTCACCGGCCACCAGCAGAACGCCGCCCTTGGGGTCGACCCCGCTGACGTTGGCGTGGCGAATGGCATCACCCGAGCGGTCGACACCCGGGGCCTTGCCATACCACATCCCGAGCACACCGTCGTACCGACCGGCGAAGTTGTGGTTGGCGAGCTGAGCGCCCCAGACCGCCGTGGCGCCGAGATCCTCGTTGAGTCCGGGGAGGAACCGGATGTTGTTCGCTTCGAGCTCGGCCTTGTTGGAGAGCATCAGCGAGTCGATCCCGCCGAGCGGCGAGCCGCGGTAGCCGCTCACCATGGCCGCGTTGTCGAGGCCGTCCCGCTTGTCGGCGCGGAGCTGGTCGAGCAGGGCCCGCAGCAGCGCCTGCACCCCCGACATCGCGACGTCGCCTTGTTGCAGACCGAACCGGTCCTCGAGCTTGAATTCCGCGAGTGACACGATCTCCCCTTCCGGGCTCCTGGTTGATACCAGCGCCCAGTTCACCACGAACGTCTCACGGCTGGGAAATGTGTGCGAACCTGTTGCGCCATGAGCGACACCCAGGACGGATCATTCGTACCCCACCCGGTCGAACTGACCGACGAACTCAAGGCGAAACTGAACAGCGTCGCCACCGCGACCCTCACCGGCCAGCTGCAGAGCCGCGGGATCCGCAACGTCTTCCTCTCGGGCCTGAAGCCGACCAGGCCCGAGCTGCGGATGGTGGGCTACGCCCTGACGTTGCGCTACGTACCGCTCCGGGAGGACCTCCTGCCGGAGATGGCCGGTGGGATCAATCCGCAACGGACCGCATCGGAGAACTGCGGTCCCGACGACATCATCATCATGGAGGCCCGCGGTGTGCCGGACGCCGGCACCATCGGCGACATCTTCGCCCTCCGGGCCCAGCAGCGGGGAGCGGTCGGCGTGATCACCGACGGCGCACTCCGTGACACGCCGGCCATCAAGGCGATGGACATGCCCGTGTACCACCAGGCATCGCACGCATCGACCTGGGGCCGTCACCACATGCCACTTGCGGTGAACGTGCCGATCGCCTGCGCCGGGGTGACGGTGATGCCGGGCGACATCCTCGTCGGCGACGGCGAGGGAGTCGTCGTGGTACCGCCGTCGCTCGTCCACGAGCTCGCCGACGAATGTGTCGAGCAGGAGCAGCGGGAGGACTTCGCCCTCGAGCGGGTGGCGGCCGGCGAGTCGACGATCGGCCTGTTCCCGCTGTCGAAGGAGCGGCGTCCCGAGTTCGAGGACTGGCTGGCCGCCCGGCAGTGACCAGCTCACCCCGCGATCCGCATCCGCCACACCGAACACCTGCACTCGAAAGGAACCCATGACCAGGCAGTCGATCCACACCGACTCGTTCGCGCACCAGAATCCGATCCCGGTCGCCACCCGGATCGGCCCGCTCCTCATGTCGGGCGTCATCCCCGGCCTGGATCCGGGTACCCGAAACCTCCCCGAGTCGCTCGAGGACCAGATCGCGAACCTCTTCACCCACATCGGCAACGCCCTCGAGGGCGGTGGCGCCACCTGGGACGATGTGATCAAGATCACGTTCTTCGCCAACGACCCCGAAGCGCGGGGGAAGATCAACCCGTTCTGGCTCGAGAAGTTCCCCAACGAGGAGTCGCGGCCGTCCCGCCACACCCAGATCACTCCCGGCGGCGGCCGACCCTCGATCAGCTGCGACTTCACCGCCTACATCGCTGGCGACTAGACGGCCCTCCCCGCCGCGTCCCTCGCCCGACGACACGCAGGAGTCGTCGGTAGCACCGCGCGCCTGGCGGGCCCTCGCGGTGGTGTCGTCTGGCTACGTGCTGTTCGGGTTCAACTCGACGGCCACGAACCTGGCGTTCAACTCGATAGCGGCCGACTTCTCGTCCGCGAGCGAATCGACCGTGTCGCTGGTCGCCTCCGGGTTCTTCATCGCGTCGGCGGCCTTTCTCCCGGTCGGAGGCCGGCTGGCCGACCGGATCGGACGTCGACGGGTCTTCAACCTCGGCCTGATCGGCTTCATCGTCTCGGCGATGGCATCGGCTGCGGCGCCCACCATCGAGCTGCTCATCGCCGCCAGGGTGCTGCAGGCGGTGGCGGGCGCGTTCGTGATCCCGTCGTCGCTCTCGGTGGTGCTCCCCGAGTTCCCCGATGCCCGGCGATCATCGGCGGTGGCGACCTGGGCCGCTGCCGGGCCGTTGTCTGCCGCGGTCGCCCCCAGCACCGCGGCGCTCCTGCTCGAGGTCACGTCGTGGCGGTGGGTGTACCTTCTCAGTGCCCCGGCTGCGGCGCTGACGCTGGCCGGTTCGTATCTGACGGTTCGGGAGAGCCGAGGCGATGTCGATGACACCAACCGGCTCGACATCTTCGGATCGATCCTGGCGGTCACGTCGGTCGCGCTGCTCGTGCTCGGTATCGGCCAAGCGCCCGAGTGGGGCTGGGCCAGCAGCGGGACGATCACCGCCATCGTCGCCCCGCTGGCGATCGGCGGTGTCTTCATCGCGAGGTCCCGGCGCCACCCGGCACCGCTGGTGAACCTGGCGTTGTTCCGGATCCCACCGATCGCGATCGCCAACCTCGCCAACTTCTTCATGTCGCTGACGTCGCTGTCGGTCTGGCTGATCTGGCCGCTGTTCCTCGGCCGGGTGTGGGGCTACTCGATCGGAAGGGTCGGCCTGGCGATCACGATCGGGCCGATCTTCGCCGGCCCGGCGGCGCTCCTCGGCGGCCGGCTCGCTGACCGGTACGGCCAGCGATGGTTGATGATCGCCGGGTCGGCGATCTGCACGGCGGCGGTCGGGTGGAGCATCGCGGCATTCGGGTCGGAGCCGAACTATCTGCTCGCAGTGGCGCCGACGGTCGCCGGGTTCGGTCTCGGCTGGGGCATCTCCAACCCGAGCATGAACTCGTGGGCGCTCACCAACGGTCCCCCGGCGTTCTACGGGGAGATCAATGCCGCCTTCAACACGCTCCGCAACCTGGCGGCCGCCATCGGTACCGCCATCAGCATCGCCATCGTCGGATCGGCCGATCGTCTCGACCCGATCGGGGCCTACCGGGCCGCCAACGTGTTCTTCACCGCCGCCGTCGGCCTCTCGTTCGTCACCGTCCTGGTCGGTACCACCCTCCTCGCTCGACGCCCCGCCGCCTGAAGGACCCAAAACCCCCCGAAATTTGTGGGTTTGACAGCGCTGAGCGCTGCAAACCACACAAATTTCGGGGGACGTCGTCGATTCGTCGGCTGACGAGCATCCTGATCCGCTCGCGAGTCGCGACTCGCCTCCCGTGGACACCACCTTCTGGAGGCACCATGCGACCCGATGACCTGATGGCCGAGCAGTACGGGCTGATCGCCCGAAGCCAGGCGCTCGATCTCGGCCTCTCCCGACACCAGATCGATCGACGGGTGCAGCGCGGCGCGTGGCTGATCGTCGAGCGCGGCGTCTATCGGCACCGTGCCGTGCCCGCTTCGTGGCACAACCGGGTGCTCGGGGCCGTGCTCACCACCGGAGGCGTCGCGTCGCACCGCTGCGCGTCGGCCCTCTGGTCGCTCGACGTGTTCCGTCATCCCCGCCCGGAGATCACGGTCCCGGAGGGCTGCACCCGCCGCTCGCGCAACGCCATCGTGCACCGCAGCACACAGTTCGACCGGTGCAACGCCACGGTGCGGGCGAACATCCCGTGCACCGGCGTCGAGCGGACCATCCTCGACTGCGGCGCCGTGACCACCCTCCGCCGGGTCGAACGACTCGCCGAGGCCGCCATACGGCAGCGACTGACCTCGTGGCCCGACCTCGCTCGTTGCCTTCAGAGGCATTCCCGACGCGGGCGCGACGGCTGCGGCACGCTCCGATCGCTCCTCGAGGCGCGTCTGACCAACCAGACGATCCCCCTCTCGGACTTCAGCCGGCTGGTGTCGAACCTCCTGGTCGACCACGGGCTCCCCGAGCCTGTTCTCGAGTACCCGATCGTCGACCGCGCCGGCGCCCACATTCTCCAGGTCGACCTCGCCTGGCCCCAGCGACGGAAGGCCTGGGAGCTCGACGGACTCCGCTACCACTTCGGGCGGACCGACATCGAGCGCGACAAGCGGAAACGCAATCGGGCCATCGCCGAGGGGTGGACGATCCAGAGATCCTCTGGTCGATGTACGTCGACGAACCGGACGAGCTGGTGGCCATGGCCCGTCGATTCCTCGGAACCACCTGAAATTCGTGGGTTCGACAGCGCTGAGCGCTGCAAACCGCACGAATTTCGGGGGTTGGGGTGGCGATGTGTGTGTGGTCAGAGGGTGGTGTGGAACAGGTCGATCACGGCTGGCCAGAGCTCGGCGGCGAGCGCCTCGTCGTAGGTGCCCATCGCGTCCTCCTCGTTCATGAACGCGTGACCGGCCTCGTGGAAGGTGAACACCACGTCCTTGCCGAGGCCCTGCAGGTGGGCCTCGAGCGCCCTGGCCGCGTCGGCGGTGAAGAACTCGTCGCCCTCACTCATGTGGCCCCGCACGACCGCGGTCAGGCCCGACCAGTCGGGCATGTCGCCGGTGGGGAAGCCGTAGAACGGCGCTGCGGCCTTTATCCGATCGCCCCGCTGCGCAGCCAGGAGCAACGTGAGCATGCCGCCCATGCAGAACCCCACCACACCGATGCCGTCGCTGGTCACCGCGTCGTGGTCGACGAGGAAGTCGACCGCGCCCGACATGTCCCGGGCCGCCCGTTCCGGCGGGAGGTTCGTCATCAGCTCGCCGGCCTTGTCCATCTCGTCGTGACCAGCGAGCTCACCGTGATACAGGTCGGGGGCGAGGGCCACCAGGCCCCTGGTGGCGAGCATGTCGGCGACACCCTTGATCTGCGGGTTCAGGCCCCACCACTCCTGGATCACGATCACGCCGGGCCCCGAGCCACTGTCTGGCACCGCCAGGTGCCCGGAAGCCGTGGTGCCGTTGCTTGCGAACTCAACCGTCTCTGACATGGCGGCGATGCTAATCCACACCCCCTACGCCCGCCCCGGAAGCACAGGGGATCTCCCCGATACATCGATCACCGACCCCGCTTAGCGTGTCGTCAACAACGACGGCAACAGCCAGGAAGCCCGATGATCCACGTTCTCACCAGCACGAGCACCGCACTCCCGAGCAACACCGACGACCCGTTGTTCTTCGATCGCTGCGTCGACTGGCTGCTCAGCCTCCACGAGTCGACGACCGATCCCGCGCTGCTCGACCTGGTCACCGACGTGCTCGACGAGCTTCGCGAGATCGGCCCGGTGTCCGGCGAGTTCGCCGACGTGGTGCTCGGGGCGCTCGCCTCCGTGGAGCTCGCATTCGAGTTGCCGGCGGCCGCCGCCTGAGGCGTCGGCTCGCCAGAGAACGCTCCCGCCGTGGTCAGCGGTCGATGGGTCCGAGGAGGGATTCGACCGTGCGGGCGAGGGCGAACAGCTGATGGTCGGCCTCCGGGCCGGCCATCAGCATCAAGCCGACCGGTGGCTCGCCGGGCCCCGAGATCGGGATCGAGATCGCACAGGCATCGAGAAAGTTCCCCACCATCGTGTTTCGGAGGCAGAGCAGGTTGGTCGCCGAGTAGTAGCCGGGGTCACCGTCGTCGAACGACGCGATCCGGGGCGGCACGATCGCCACGGTCGGGAGGACGAACGCCTGGGCGGGGGCGAGCACCTCGCCGGCCCGCGCTTGGAGACGTCGTCGAGCGTCGAGCACGTCGAGATAGTCGGCCGCGCTCAGGTCGGCCCCGGGTTCGATCCTGATCCTGACCCGCTGGTCGTAGCGGTCACCGTCCGATTCGAGCAGCTCGCGATGCCAGTGGTAGGCCTCGGCGGTGGCGAGACCGCCACCGCGGTTGATCGACGGCAGTTCGTTCAACTCCGGGAACTTGGTCTCGGCGATGCCGACACCGGCGTCGGTCAGGCGGCGGAGCGCCCGCTCGTAGGTGACCGCGACCGTGTCGTCGAGCCCGTCGAGCACGTGGTCGACGAGCGACGCGAGCTGGATCGACGCCGGCGTGGGGCCACCCGTGCCCCGATCCAGGACCGACGTCGCATCGCCGCCGCTGAAGACGTCGTCGAGGATCGCACAGCAATCGACCGAGCGGGCGAGCGGCCCGACCGAGTCGAGCGACGGTGCCAGGGGGACGATCCCGTCGAGCGGGACGCGCCTGGCGGTGGGTTTGTAGCCGACGACGCCGCAGAACGCGGCAGGGATCCGGCACGACCCGCCGGTGTCGGTCCCGATGCCGGCGACGACCATCCCGTCGGCGACCGCCACCGCCGTGCCCGACGACGAGCCACCGGGGATCCGCCCCTTGCCGCCGTCGGCGTCGCGATCCCAGGGGCTGCGGGGCGTGTCGTAGTGGGCGTTGAGGCCGAGGCCGGAGTAGGCGAACTCGGTCATGTTCGTGCGCCCGATCGGGATCAGGCCGGCTGCCCGGAGTCGGGCCACCACGGGAGCGTCCGCCACGGCGGGCGGCCTGTCGGCGAGAACGACCGAACCCGCGGTGGTGACCTGGCCCTCGATGTCGCACAGGTCCTTCACCGCCATCGGGATCCCGGCGAGCGGGGAGAGCGGCCTCCCATCGGCGCGGACGGCCTCGGCTCGTGCGGCGTCGACCCTGTCCGCGGCGGCACGAGCGTTCTCCGCGTCGACCAGGAGGAACGCTCGCCGACCTTCGCCGTCCGGCGCTTCGATCTCGGCGAGGCACTGCTCGACCAGGTCGCGGGCCGTCGTGGCCCCTGTGGCCAGATCCTCGGCCAGCGCCCGGACCGTCTTCCGAGCCGACAGCTCCCGGGTTCCACTCATCGCAACGTCCTGCTCATGTGATCTTCCTGGTCAAGTGCTCGTCTGCTCGTCTGCACGCCACGCACAGGTATGGCCCCGCTCAGGCGATCCTCCCGCTCATCGGATGGTGACGCCAGCCGATCGCATCGCGGTGATCGCCCGGTCGCGATCGCCGGGGGCGAGCTCGACCGCTCGGCAACCGTCGGCCACGACCGTGGTGTCGTAGCCCAGGTCGGCGGCGTCGAGGGCGCTGAACTGCACGCAGTAGTCGGTGGCGAGGCCCACGATGTCGACCGCGTCGACGCCGAGGCCGGCGAGCAGGTCGTGCAGACCGGTGGCCTTGCGGCGGGCGTTGTCGAAGAAGCCGCTGTAGCTGTCGACGCGACGATCGGTACCTTTGCGGACGACGTGGTCGATGCGTTCGACCCGGAGGTCGGAGGCGAAGGCGGCGCCGGCAGTGCGCTGCACGCAGTGGTCGGGCCAGAGGACCTGCTCCAGCCCGTCGAGATCGATCACGTCGCCGACCGGGTGGTCGGGGTGCTGGCTGGCGAACGAGCGATGGTCGGGAGGATGCCAGTCCTGGGTGGCGACCACGAGCTCGTGCCCCTCCATCAACGAGTTGGCCACCGGCACCACCGCATCGCCGTCGGCGACCTCGAGGGCACCGCCGGGCAGGAAGTCGATCTGGATGTCGATCAGGAGGAGCGCCTTCATCGCCTCGATGAGCCTAGCGGTTCGTCCCGACGTCGTTCCGGGAGGGCGCAGGTCGGGGTCGGGTCCCGACGAGGTCTGGGGAGCTGGCCGACGATGCTGGCCGGGTGGAGCAGGAACCATACGCTGAGGACATGACCGAATCGTCCGCGTCCGAGGCACTGGCCGTCGCCGTCGCCGCCCGCACGCCGGTCCTGCTGTGGGGATCGCCGGGCACGGGTAAGAGCAGCGTCGTCAAGGCGCTGGCGGCGGCGATGGACGTCACCTGCGAGGTGGTGATCGCGTCGATCCGGGAGCCGTCCGACTTCGCCGGGCTGCCGGTCGTCGTCGACGGCGGGGTGCGCTTCGCGCCGCCCACCTGGGCCACCAACCTGGCAACTGCCGGCCGGGGCGTCCTGTTTCTCGACGAGATCTCGACCGCGCCACCTGCGGTACAGGCAGCGTTGCTGCGGGTGGTGCTCGAGCGCACGGTCGGCGATCTCGAGCTGCCGGCCGGGGTAGTGGTGGTCGCCGCCGCCAACCCGCCGGAGCAGGCCGCCGACGGATGGGACCTGTCCGCCCCACTGGCGAACCGCTTCTGCCATCTCGCCTGGTCGATCGGGGCGCAGACGATCGCCACCGGCCTCGCAGCGGGGTTCGCCGAACCTGAACCGGTGCTGCTCCCGGACGGCTGGTCGCGCCGGATGCCGAGGGCCAGGGCCGACATCGCCGCGTTCCTGCTGGCGCGACCGAGCCTCGTGTCGGTACCGCCGACGGAACGGGCGGCGGCGGGCCGGGCGTGGCCGAGCCCCCGGTCGTGGGAGATGGCGGCCACGCTGCTGGCGGCGGCACGAGCGGCGGGGTTCGACACCGGCGACGAGGTGACCGCCCACCTGGTGACCGGGTGCGTGGGCGCCGGTCCCGGCATCGAGCTCCTCGCCTGGCTCGACGACCTCGACCTGCCCGACCCGGAGGTGGTCCTCGCCGACCCGAGCGCGTTCGAGTTGCCCGGTCGCGGCGACCGGGCCCACGCGGTGCTGACCTCGGTGGCGGCATCGGTGGCCGCCGATCCCACCGTCGAGCGGTGGGCCGCCGGGTGGCAGGTCCTCGGCCGCGCCGGTGAGCAGGCCCCCGACATCGCCGCGCTGGCGGCCCGGATCCTCGTTGCGTGCCAACCCGACGGCGCGGCCACACCGCCAGAGGCAGCCGTGTTCCTGCCCGTGCTCCGCGACGCCGGACTGGCATGACCGATCCGGCCACGGCCTACCCGACGGGGGAGGATCCGCCCACCGTGGCCGATCTCGACGGCGCGAAGATCGCCGCAGCCCGGCTGTGGGCCACGAACCGCTTCCCGTATCTGGCGTCGGCGATCTTCGCATCGCCGAGCCTTCCCGTCCCGGGCCTCGGCCGGCTGAGCATCGACCGTTCGTGGCGGGTGCACGCCGACCCCGACGTGGTCTCGTCGGTGTCGGTTCCAGCGCTCGGCGGTGAGCTCGTCCACCTCGCCACCCATGTCCTGCGCGACCACGCCTCGCGCGCCGACGCAGTCGGACTCGCAGCTGTCGATGAGCTGCATCACTGGGTCGACGCGGCCGACGCCGAGATCGTCGACGACCTGCCAGCCGACCTCGAGCGGGTCACGGCCGGGGCCGACCCGGCGGCCCTGGACCTTCCGGTGGGACGGCTGGCCGAGGAGTACTACCGGCAGGGCACGGTGCGCGAGGGCGCCACCGCCGACTGCGGCAGCGGGGCCCACGGCCAGCCGGCGATCTGGGAGCCGCCGCCCGACCCCGACGACGAGAAGCGCGGCGTGCCACCAGCCGACCAGCAACTGATCAGGCGGCGTGTGGCGGCCGACATCGCCGCGGCGGCTGGTGAGGTTCCCGCCGGGTTGCGGCGGTGGGCCGACGAGCTGCTCGGGGCCCGGGTCGACTGGCGGGCGGAGCTGGCGGCAGTCCTGCGCCGGTCGGTGTCGACCGTGGCGGGGGCGGTCGACTACAGCTACAGCCGCCCGAGCCGGCGGGCCGCGACATCGCCCGACGTGGTGCTGCCCTCGCTGCGGCGTCCAGCCGTCGAGGTCGCCGTGATCTGCGACACCAGCGCGTCGGTCGACGATCGGATGCTGGGCACCGCCGTCAACGAGGTCGACGGTCTGCTCCGCGCTGTCGGAACGCGAACGGTCAGGGTTCTGGCCTGCGACGACGCCGTGCGGGCGGCCGCAACCGCTCGCACCGTCGACGATCTCGTGCTCGTGGGAGGCGGCGGGACCGATCTCGGCGTCGGCATCGACGCCGCCGTCGACCACCGTCCACCGCCCCATCTGATCGTGGTGCTGACCGACGGTCACACGCCGTGGCCGGCCGAGCGACCGGCGGCCGAGGTGGTGGTCGGCCTCCTCGCGACCGAGGAGTCGATGCCACCGCCGCCGGACCCACCGGCGTGGACGACGGTGGTACCGATCGATGGGTGATCGCCCCGGTGGTGCCCCCCGGCGATGGGCCGATGCCGCGGCGCCGACGGATCTCACCGTGCGCTGCGGTGGATCCGACCACCGCCTCCGGTGGGAACGGGGTGTGGTGACGATGCGCGATCACGCTGATCCTGACGCCGAACGCGCCCTCGTTGCGCTGGGCGGGACGGCGCCACCCTGCCTCGAGCTGCTCCAACTCTGGGAGCTGGCGATCGCCGACGGCGGCTTCCTCGAGGAGTGGGTGGACGATGCCCACCTCGACGCGGTCCGGCTGTCCTGGCTCCAGATGGCGCTCGAGCGCCTCCGCAACGAGGGCTTCCACGAGTTCCTCCGATCGATCCCGGCCACGCGGGCGGAGCCGATGGGTCGGTTCCTCCGCCAGTTCCCCCGGCCGTGGTTGGACCGGGCTGCCGCCACCGTCTCGGAGTCGATCCTCGACGGCGATGGTGTGCTCTGCGACCGCGCCCCTCCCCTGCTGCGTAGTGCGGCAGCTCAGCGAGTCCGCCGAGCATTCGTGGCGAGCGTCGGCCGGGCGGCGTCGAACGGGCTGTCGCTGGGAGCAGCGGCGCTCGTCCCGCTCGTCGTCGAGGTGGGAGCGGGTCGCCTCGAGGTCACGGGCCGACTGTCTGGTCCCGGCCGGGGCGTGTCGATCAGGGTCGACGAGCGGTGGCTGCACACGGTCTGGGCCGCCGGGGCGGCCGTCGTCGACGACCTGCTCGTGCTCCGCCTCGATGACCCGCGTACCGGATCCAGCGATGGCACCTCGATCGCCACGGTGGTCGACTGGACCACCGGCGAACCGGCCCTGCAGGCCCGGCCGGCCCACTTCGCTGACACGACCTGGTCGCTGGACGTTCAGCTCGAAACGACAAGCGACGCGCCGGAGTCACCGACGTTGCACCGCAGGTGAAACTCGAAACGACAAGCGACGCGCCGGAGTCACGGTGCCGCTGTACACCGTGACTCGGTCACTGCGCTGGGCGTCGTTGCTGCCCGTACCGTCTCGACGACCGACGGACGTCGGTGATACCGAAATCGTTCGGCCCGGGTCAGGCTGTCTCGGTGAAGGCGGACTCAGTCCTTGTTGATCAGACCCTTCACGAGATCGGCGAAGAGGCTCTCGGACCGCCCATTGGTCGCGAGGAGCTGGTTGAGCTCGGCTTCCACGAACCCGTTCACCGCGGCGACCACCACGGCACCCTCGCCCGGTAGGCCCGACTGCTCGATGATCTCCACGAGCCGATTCCGCCGCTCGATGATCGCGGTCGACTCGGTCCCCTCGGGGCCACGGGCGGTGGCCATCATGCGGAGATGGGCCGGCCTCGACAGGGCATGGCGGCGGTACACCTGCGTCAACGGTAGGATCGCTGCGGTCGGGGAGCTCTCCGCCGGCGCCGATGCCTGACGGGCCACGACGTCGATCGTGTCGAGCAGGCCGTCGAGATCCGCCAGGACCCGCTCGTACATACCGCCGATCACCGCGTCGCGACTGCCGAAGTAGGTGTAGATCGTCTGGCTGGTCGTCGCTGCCTCGGTGGCCAGCCGTCGCACGGTCAGCCCGAGGTCACCGTCTCGGTAGTAGATGCGCTCGGCCGCATCGAGCAGCCGTCGCTTCTTGTCGGTGGATCTCTGCTTGCGTGTGCCCACGCTCAACGTGGTTGCCTCCGGTCTCGAGCTTGTGTCGCCGCTACGACATATCCAGCTCAGAGTACCGTGATGACCCAGCCCACCCAGAGGGCGAACATGACCAGACCGAGACCCACATCGACCAGCGCGCCTAGGCCAAAAGCCTTGGCGACGGCAACGGTACCATCCCAAGCAGGCCCAATTCGTCGAAGTTTGACCCACTCGGCCAGAAACAAGCCCAGGAGCGCTCCCACCACCAACCCGACGACCGGGAGCACGAAGAACCCCACCGCGCCCCCTGCCACCGCCACGAGCTGCGACCACGTCGAGACGTCGTGCCCCTCGGCCATCCGCCGTGGCAACAGGATGCTCTTGATCACGCTGGCCGCGACGATGACGGTGAACACCGCCATCACCGCGAATCCGACCGGTCCGAAGCCGACGAGCAGGCCGTAGACCAACCCGGCGACCCACAGCACCGTCAGGCCGGGCAGCACCGGCACGACCGTCCCGGCGAGTCCGACCACCATCGCCAGGCCGACGAGCACCGTGGCCTCACCGTCGGTCATCGCCCACCGCCGTGGGTGGTGCCGACCTGTTCCGCTGGATTCAAGGAGGCTGCAGCGGTTGCCGATAGCCATGCTTGAGCTTCGCCATCGATCGCTGCACAGCGACGCCGAACTGTCGGTCCACGAAAGGAGGGTTGCATGGGTTTCATCGACGGTTCGGGCCGCACCGCCCGCCTGCCGTATCTCGGGATCGCAATCGCCGTCCGTCTCGTGTCGCTCGTAGCGGTCGTGGCATTCGTCCGCGTCGGCGATGGTAGCCAGGACCCCACGGTCAACCCGCTGATCATCCCGATCCTCGGCGCCGCGGCCTGGGTGACGGTCACCAACACGATCCGCCGGCTGCACGACATCGGCCGCAGCGGCTGGACCGTCCTGCTACTGGCGGTTCCGCTGATCGGAACGGCCCTGAGCCTCTACCTCCTGATCGCCCCGGGCGACCCGGTCCACAACCGGTACGGGCTCCCACCCGGTGGCGGGGGGATCTCGAAGGACGAGCATCGCCAGAGGATGGAGCTGCTCGCCGCGGCCGCAGGGGAGGCGTACCGGTCGCGTGGCGGGTCCGACTACCTGAACGAGGATGGCAGCTACAACATGGACGGACTCCAGGTCGACGGCATGAGCAGCCGGCAGCAATCGACGTCCTGATCGGGCCGTCGCCGGCCGACGACGGGCTCACGGGCCGAACCGGAGCTGGTCCACCGGCGCGAAGTCGTCACGAAGCGGGGTCGCGCCGGCGATCAGCGCCGCGGTCTCCGCCTCGTCGAGCAGGCGACCGTCGCGGCTGTCGATCTCGATCGGTGGCAGCGGCCGACGGCCGGCGATGAGGAGCAGGTTCCGCCCCTCGTCCTCGGCGATCCCCCCCGGTGGGACGACGAGCGTCACGTGGCCGAAGTGGGCGCCGAAGGTCGCCAGCTCGGCCCTGGCGAAGCTGACGTCGCCGCCGTCCACCAGATTGACCACCACGATCCCGTCCGGCGCGAGGACCCGCTCCAGCTCGGCGACGAATTCGATGGTCGTCAGGTGCCACGGCACGGTGAGACCGGTGAACGCGTCGCCGACGACGACGTCGTAGCGACCGTCGGGCTCGTCGAGAATCGAGAGCCGGGCGTCGCCGACGACGAGCCGAACGTCACGGACCGCCTCGTGGCCGAGCTCGGCGTTGGCGATGGTGACCAGCTCGCCGTCGATCTCGAGAACGGTCGATGCGGTCCCGGGCCGGACCGCGGCGAGATAGCCCGGGAAGGTCAGCCCGGCACCGCCGATGTGGAGCGCGTCGAGCCCACCCTCGGGCAACGCCGCGGTCACGTCGGCGAACACCCGCATGTACCGGAACTCGAGATGAGTCGGGTCGGCGAGGTCGACATAGGAGTTGCGCAGCCCGTTCAGGACGAGGCTCCGACCATCGGGCCGTGCCGGATCGGCCACGATCTGCACGCAGGCGTACCCGGTCTCGGCGTCACACGGACCGGACACGGTGGCCGCCCCTGCACCCAACGCCACGACCAGCACCGCGGCCGCCGGATTCCGGGCGAGCCGACGAGCGCCGGTGAGGGTCAACCCGCCGACGACCAGCACTAGGCCGATGACGGCGATGATCGTCCGGGTCGGAGCGACGGCCACCAGCACGAAGCCAGTCAGGAACGTCCCGACCAGGGCCCCCACCGTGCCCGCGGCCGACAAGGAGCCGACCACCCGCCCCGTCTCCTCGAGGTCGTCGAGCCGAAGCTTGGCCACCATCGGGGGGACCGTGCTGAGCACGGCGGCAGGGGCGAAGAAGCTGATGGCGCTCAGGAACACGATCACGACCGGATCGGCGCTCGGCACGGGTCCAACCGTCGTGACGATGAGCGGTGCCGCCCAGGCGAGCACTCCTCCGAGCAGCAGGGCTGGGCCGAGGAGGCGGTCGGCGTCGCCGCGATCGGCCAACCGCCCGCCCACCGCGTTGCCGAGGGCGATGCCGGCCAGCACGGTCCCGATGATGCCGGTGAAGGTCTCGAGCGAGACCCCGACCACGGGGGCGAGGAGTCGACCGGCCAGGATCTCCAGCACGAGCACGCAGAACGAGGTGCCGAACACCAGCGTCGTGGCGAGGCGGGAGGACATCGACCGAGGCTACGGTGATCGTGTTCCGATGACTGCTTCCGCTCGACCCACCTACCAGGCGATCGTCGATCAGGCGATCGCTGCGACCGATGCCAGCACCGGCTGGCTGCTCCGGTCGACCGATGACGGACTGGTCATCGCCGCGGCCGCCGGTCTCGCGGCGCGCGACGGGGTGGTCGGCCAGGTCATGCAGGCGACCGGCGCCCAGGGCTTCGCCCTGTCGTCTGGCCAACCGGTGGCGCTCATGCCGCCTCCGAACGACCCGGCGAACGACGGCGCGGCCGGTTACCCCGGCGTTCCCACGTCGGTGTTGGCTGCGCCGTGCGGGACGGAGCTGGTCCTCGGGGTCCTGGAGCTCGCCGACAAGGAGGCCGGCAAGCCGTTCACCTTCGACGACATCGGCGCCGCCTCCGCCCTGGCCACCATTGCCGGCGCAGCGATGACCGAGGACGAGGGGACCCCGGTCGACGTGGTGTCGCCCCGCGAGCTCGCAGCGGAACTGGAGCGCCTGGCGTCGGAGAACCCCCGCCGCTACGCGGACACGGCCAGGGTGATCGAGTCACTCCTCGGCCAGGGGGCGTGACCGACGAGCGACCGGCCTGGTCGAAGGGGTCGGTCCTCCTCCGGCTCGACAACGCACCCGACGTCGACGACACCTACTCGCCGGATTGGGCGTTCGGCTCGAGCACGGGTGCCGGGGTCCGGGTGGCGATCATCGACTCCGGGATCGAGGCCGACCACCCCGCGCTGGGCGGCTGTGTCGACGTCGCGAGCTCGGTGGAGTTCACCGTCGACACCGCCGGCGTCGTCACCAGGGTCGACGGGCCCCATCGCGATGTGTACGGACACGGCACCGCCTGCGCCGGTATCGTCCACGCCCTCGCCCCGGATGCCGCGATCACCAGTGTCCGGGTGCTCGACGAGGGGCTGCGGGGCCGTGCCGCCGCCTTCCACGCCGGACTGAGCTGGGCGGTCGACAACGGCTACGACGTGATCAACCTGTCGCTGGGTGCGGCCAAGCGCGATTGGGCGCTCGCCTTCCACGACACCTGCGACAGAGGCTATTTCAACAACTCGTTCATCGTCACCGCGGCGAACAACGTGCACCGAGAGTCGTTTCCGTCGCTGTTCGCCTCGGTCACGAGCGTTGCGAGCAACAGCTCGAGCGATCCGCTCCGCTTCCACTTCAACCCCGAACCGCCAACCGAGTTCCTGGCCCGGGGCATCGATGTGGAGGTGCCGTGGCTCGACGGCTCGACGATCACCACCACCGGCAACTCGTTCGCCGCTCCCCACATCGCCGCCTTCGCCGCACTGATCAAGGCGGAGCACCCCGAGCTCCGCCCGTTCCAGGTCAAGACCGCGCTGTGGGCCGCGTCGGCCAACGTACGTGAAGCGACGCTCGACCTACGCGACCGGGACCGGCTCCGACCCCCGGTCCTCGTGCGTCCGAGGGTCGGCGGCACACCCCCAGCGACCGACGAGCGGCCCGAGCCCCGACCACGAGATCGGACCGCCACCCCGAGCCTCGACGAGCAACGGGCCGAGATCGCGGCGCTCCTCGACGACTACACGATCGACGAGCTGATCGCGGTGGGGCCGTGGGGTCCGGTCTTCGGGGCGTATCGGGGTGGCCGACAGCTCGCCATTCGCCGACTCGATCCGGGTCTGGCCGCCGACGACCGCATCCGCGAGCGGTTCGCCGCCAGCGTCCGGATCGCGTCGGAGCTGCGCCATCCCCACATCCTCCCGATCCTCGAGCTGCGGGAAGCGGAGTTCTTCGCGGTGATGGCGATGCCGTTCTGCCAGAGCAACCTGGCGATGCTCAACCGTGCCGAGTCGCTCAACCGCGAGGACGCGGTGGCGGCGGTGATCTCGCTGCTCCGCGGACTGAACGTCGCCCACGCCGCCGGCATCTACCACGGCGACCTCCGCCCCGAGAACGCGCTGATCGACGACGACGGGAAGGTGCTCCTCAGCGACGTGGGGATCGCGGCCGCGCTCACCACCGACGTCATCCTCGCCGGCGCCTCGGACCGGCCCGCGGCCTGGCGTTATCTGGCCCCCGAGCAGATCCACGGATCGGCCCTCGGTGCGTTCACCGACGTCCACGCCGCTGGCCTGCTCCTGTTCGAACTCTTGAGCGGTTCGCTCCCCTACGAGCCGGTGGCGACGTTCGAGGAGCTCGCTGAGCAGCGCCGCTCGACCCGACCCCGTTCGCTGGCCGAGCTCGCCCCGACGATCCCGGCATCGATCGTGGAGCTCGTCGACCGGGCGGTCGCCCCGGACCCCGCCAGCCGTCACCGATCGGTCGCAGTGTTCGCCGAGGCGCTCGTGGGCAGAGCCACCGACGAGTTCGGACCGGGATGGCGTGCCGCCCAGCGATTCACGCTGGTCGATGGGTGATCGGTCCGATCAGCGAATCGCGTCGTACGTGCCGGAGTAGCGACCGACCTTGGTGAACACCACCTGCCAGAGCTGCAGATGGCGGGTCCGGAACGATGCAGCGGCGGCCTGCAGGTAGTAGCGCCAGGTTCGGCGGAAGCGCTCGTCGTAGCCCGGCAGATCGTCCCAGGCGGCCTCGATGTTCCCGTACCAGGCCATCAACGTCCGGTCGTAGTCGGGCCCGAAGTTGTGGACGTCCTCGATCGCCCACCGACTCCTCGCCCCCTCGCCGAGGTGCATGATCGACGGCAGAACCCCTGCCGGGAAGATGTACCGGTCGAACCAGGGGTCGTTGTAGTCCTTCCAGATGTTGGAGCCGATCGTGTGGTGGAGGGCGATGCCGTCGTCGGTGAGGAGGCGGTGGTTGACGTCGAAGAACTCGCCGATGTTCTTCGAGCCGACGTGCTCGAGCATCCCGATCGACACGATCCGATCGTAGGTCCCGGCGACGTCGCGGAAGTCCTGCTGCCGGATGTCCACGTCGAGCCCGGCGCACCGCGTGGTCGCCAGCCGCACCTGCTCGATCGCCGGTGAGATCCCGGTGACCCGCACCCCGTAGTGCTGGGCCGCGTACTGCGCGAACCCACCCCAGCCGCAGCCGACGTCGAGGAGTCGCATGCCGGGCTCCAGGTGGAGCTTCCGACAGATCAGGTCGAGCTTCGCCTCCTGGGCGCTGTCGAGGTCGTCGACACCACGCCAGTAGCCGCAACTGTAGATCATCCGCTTGTCGAGCATCCGCTCGTACAGATCGTTGCCGATGTCGTAGTGGGCCGACGCGTTGCTGGCCGCCCGGCGCACGCTCTGGAGGTTGAGGAGCTTGGCCCGCAGCGCGAGCGCGACGAGCTGCGGTGTCATCTTCATCTGGCTCCGAAGGTCTGCCGCCAGCACCTTGGCCAGGAGCTCGTCGACCCGCTCCGCGCTCCACCATCCCTCCTGATAGCTCTCCCCCAGCCCGAGCTCCCGATCGGCCAGCACCCGGGCGTAGAACCGGTCGTCGTGGACCTGGAGATCACTCCGGTCGGAACCGTTGAGCTCGATCCCCGCCTGATCGAGCAGGCCGACGACGAGCTCCTTCGCCTTGCCCGAGTCCATTCCGCCACGAAATCTCGTCACCTGCGTCTCCCTCCGCCGAAGTACCCAACCGCGTGCGACGCCGTCCATGGAACTGAATTCCCGCCGAGAGTGCAAGCGGTGGATACCAATCGGTAACCGATCGTGACCTGCAACCGCGAGGTCACCACGGCACGACCGTCAACCGTCGAGACTGAACGTGAGGACCAGTTCGTCGCCGCCGCGACCCGGTGGCCGGTGGAGCACCACCGATTCGTTGTTGGCGCTGAACTCGAGCACCAGCTCGTCGACGCCGTCGAGAGAGCCGAACGGCTCGAGCTCGACCCTCCGACCAGGCAGGAGCTCGACGGTTCCCCCAGCAGCGTCGCCGGCCAGGGAGGTCATGCGGGCTTCGCCCACCACCCCCTGACCGAGGGTCACCGCGGAGATCTCGTCGCGCCACGGGCCGAGGTAGCCGGTCGCCACCAGGCCGCCGCCCCCGCAGACCAGTTGGTCCGGCGTCAGCTCGCCGCCTCCCGTCGAGACCGTGCAGCTCGACGGCAGGGCCTCGACGCGCCCGCCGACAGCGCCGGGGAGGAGGCCGTCGTTGATCGGGGGGATCGGACCCTGATTGGCGGCCGGATCGGGTCCGGCCCGACCGTCGACCGCCGTACCTGCGCCGATGGTGGTGGGGACGACGCCCACATCACCGGCGGTCGGCTGCTCGGTCACCACCGTCACCCCGGCGTCATCGCTGCCATCGTCCGACCGGATCAGGTCGGCGAAGATGATCGACATGATCGTCACGAAGAGCGCGGCCACACCGACCCACAACCAGACCTCCGACGGGATCTCGGTGGGCTCGAGCCCGAACCGACGCATCCAGCGCTCGAAGCCGGACTGCTCGCGCCCGTGGGGCGGGTTCGCCCCGAGGTCGTCGAGCGTGGCATCGATCTGGCGGAACCGGTCCTGGATGTCGCCCGAGGTGAACGACAACTCCTGGATACCGGTGTTCTCGAGGAACACGCCGACCCGGTCCTCCACCATCGCCAGGACCCGCCGGTAACCGAGGTGCCCCTCGAGCCAGCCAGCATGGAAGAGCAGCTCCCGCGTCGCCCGGAGGTTCGACTCGGTCCCACCGTGATGGTGGCCGACGACGAGGATCGCTATCTCGGTGCCGTCGAGGCGGGGGGTGGCGTAGCGGGGTCCCCCAGCCTCGACCACATCCTCCATCGCCTGCGCGACGACCGCCCAGTTCGACCGCTCCAGGTGCCTCTGGAGGAGCTTCCAATCCTCGCCCTGACCCGCCGTCAGCAGCAGGACCTTGCGCCGATTGCGCGTGCTCGTCCGGATTCCATCGTATTGTCCAGTGGTGCTGGTCACGGCTTCTCCACAGGGGCTGGTCCCCGGTGCAACAGCATTGATGGGCTATCTATAGAGACGAAACTACAACGATCTACCGACGAGGGGAGGCATGCTCATGGCGTCGACGGGATCGGTCGGCGGCACGGTGCGCAACGTGCTCGTCTTCGGCACCGTCGCCTTCCTGCTCTTCCTCGCGATCCTCGTGATACGGAGCATCTTCTTCCTCACCGCCGACGGGAGCGATGCCGACGTCGGCGTCGCTGGTGACAGCCCGTCGGCGCCCCTCGAGTCCGCCCCGATCGACGGTGCGGCGATCGACCCGACGGGAATCCGTTGTGGCCGCCCGGCGGACGGCTCCGATCCCTCGTTCCGCATCGACGCTGCGCCGGAGCTCGCAGCGGAGGAGATCATCGTGGCGGTCGAGCTCGTCAGCGGAAACGGAACCCGCCATCCCCGCACCGTGTCGATGCCGATCGGGGAGCCCGACCGCGGACGGCAGGTCATCGTGCCGGACTCCGGCGACACGTCGCTCTATCAGGCCTGCGTGGTCACCGTCATCCAGCAGGACCGCAAGGTGATCATCACCGGCCGGTGACCGGGCCGCTGACCCGGCTGGTCGCACGACCACGCACCGGCGAGCGACGCATCGTTCGAGGGTCGGGCACCTACGATGGGCGCGATGGATTGGTTCGTGGACAACTGGCCAGCGGTCTTGATCATCCTGGCGGTGCTGATGGTGGTGCTCGGGCTCGTCCAGCGGCTGGTCAAACTGGCGTTCGTCGGTGCCGCGGTCGGCGTCATCGGCGTGGTCGCGTGGCCGTTCATCGTGGGTTCGACGGGCTGAACGACCACGGACCGACCTCACCCATGGGCAAGATCTGTGCACCCGGAGTAGGCCACCGGCCTCTGTCCACCGGCCGTGTCGGCTCCTACCGTCGATCTCGTGATCTCGACGGCCAGGGACGACGGTGCGGTGCCTCCGAATCCGGTCGGCCTGCGCTTCTCGCGACTCGTCCGGCCGGTCCCGAGGCGGATTCTCGAAGAACGGGTCGGTGAGCAGCGGTCGACCATCGATGAGCTCCCGTTCGCGAACGACGACGAGCCCTGGGTCCGGCGCAGACCGGGCAGGCGATGGCCGGGCCCGACCCGGCCCGGGCGGGTGCTCGATCACCGGGAGGCGATCTGGCAGGCGATCCTCGCGATGTCGATCGTGCTGCTGTTCGGGCTGGCCGTGCTGGCGATCGCCCACAGCGCACCCTGACCCGGTCGGCGGCGGAGCGGTTCGCCGTCTGCCTGCCCGCACGGGACAGCGGGCGATCCTGGCGGCCAACCGATGACCGGCGGGCCGCAGCTCGGTCCGCCGTCGCACGGACCCGGCTGGTACGCCGACCCGTGGCAGGTCGCCCATTGGCGATGGTGGGACGGTCACGACTGGACCGCCCACGTCGCCGCTGGACCCGACGCCACCCACAAGCCGCGGTTGCCGGCCTGGCTCTCGGTCCCGGTGGTCGTGGCGGCGGTACTGGCCGTGCCGATCGTGGGGTTTCTCCTGTTCACCGCCCCGCTGGCGGTGGTGCTCGGGCTGGTGCCGCTCGCGATCGTCCTGCCCGTCCTGGCCTGGCTCGACCGGGTCGAGCCGGAGCCGTGGACCGCCCGCATCCACGCCCTGCTCTGGGGCGCGACGGTGGCCGGCGTGGTGTCGGGGATCGTGAACACGATCGTCAGCGTCACCGTGGGCGAAACGGTCGGGGCGGTGGTCTCCGCACCACTGATCGAGGAGGTGACGAAGGGACTCGGTATCTACTGGGCGGTCCGACGGAACCAGGTCGACTCGGTGATGGACGGAATCGTGTACGCGGGCTGGGTCGCGCTGGGCTTCGCGGTGGTCGAGGACTTCCTGTACTTCGCCGAGGCCGACGCGAACGGGTTCCTGGTGCAGATCTTCGTCCTCCGGGCGTTGCTGACCCCCTTCGCACACCCGCTGTTCACGGCCTGGACCGGCTTGGGTGTGGGCCTGGCCATCGCCAGGCGCACGTCACTGCCGCTCGGCTTCGCGGCCGGCCTGGTGCCGGCGATCGTCAGCCACGCCGCGTGGAACGGCTCGCTCGCCTACGCCGACAGCTCCGGCAACGATGCCGCGATCGCCATCGCTGCGCTCGCGTTCGTGGTCCTGTTCGTCGCAGCCGCGGTCGCCGTGTTCGTGATCCGCCGTGCCCAGCAGCGCCGGTTCGTGGCCGCGATCCCGTTCCTGGCCGGCCGGTACGGGCTCCCGCACCAGGAGCTGGCATCGTTCAGCAGTTGGCGGGTGATCCTCCACACGAGGCGGCGCCTCCCACGGGGGAAGCGACTCGAGTTCGACGCAGTCCATGCGGCCCTCGCACGGCTCGCCCTCCTCCACGAGCGACCGGGCCAGCTCGACGCCGTGGCCGAGCAACGACTCGCCGACCAGCTCCACCGGGCGCGAGCAGCGACCGCCTGAGCGCCGCTCGGGGCCGGTTCAAGGCCCCCGGTGGTCGACCGATACATGAACCATGACGTTCAACTCCTGGGACCAGCAGCTTCGGCCCCCCGGCAAGGTCGAGGAGCTCGGCGTCCCAGCCGGGTTGGTGGAGGACCTGTTCCTCCGCCGGGTCCTCACCGAGCGGATCACCAGCATCGGCGAGGTCGCCGACCGCCTCCACGTCTCCCATCCCCTCGCCGACGAGCTCGCATCGGGCCTACGGGAGAAGCGGCTCATCGAGTACCTCGGCGCGAGCGGTCGCGATTACCGGATTCAGCTCACCGAGCTGGGTCATCGAACGACGAGCCAGCGGATGACGTCCGGACACTACGTCGGGGGCATTCCCGTGGCGCTCACCGACTACCAGCAGGTCGTCACGGCCCAGCGATCGGATCTCGTGCTCGACCGGGAACTGGTCAAGGCGGCGTTCGAGGATCTCGTGCTCGACAACGACCTCCTCGACCAGATCGGGCCTGCGTTCGTCGGGAACGGCGCCATGTTCCTCTACGGCCCGGCCGGAACCGGCAAGACCAGCATCGCGGAGCGTCTCAACAGGATCTTCGACGACCCCGTGTTCATCCCCCGCCACATCGAGGTCGATGGTCAGATCGTCTCCGTGTACGACCCTGCGCTCCACCGTGCCGTCGACCGGCAGCCGGACCAGGTCGACCGACGATGGGTCCTCTGCGAGCGGCCGCTCGTCGTCGTGGGTGGCGAGCTCGACATGAGCATGCTCGACCTGCACCACGACCGCATCTCTGGCATCAACATCGCGCCGATCCAGTTGCTCGCCAACAACGGCATCCTCGTCGTCGACGACTTCGGACGTCAGGCGATCCGACCCGAGGCCATCCTGAACCGGTGGATCGTCCCGCTCTCCCGCGGCATCGACTTCCTCAAGGTCAGCAGTGGCTCGAAGTTCACGGTTCCGTTCGAGCTGAAGCTGGTCATCTCGACCAACCTCGAACCGACATCGCTGGGCGACGACGCGTTCCTGCGCCGACTTCGGAACAAGGTGTACGTCGGACCGATAGGCGAGGAGGCGTTCATCACGATCCTGAAGCGCGTGGCCGAAGCCCACGAGGTCCAGCTCACGACCGGGGCTGCCGAGTATCTCTGCGAGATCGCCCGCCATCGGGTCGGGGAGCTACGACCCTATCTCGCGGTCGACTTCTGCGAGCTGGCCGACGCCGCCTGCCGGTACGAACGGGTTCCGAACGTGCTCGACGCCGACCTGGTCGACCGGATCGCCGATCTGTACTTCGTGCACGACACCGCCCACTTCGACGATCCACACGACGACCTCGCCTACCACGAGGCCGACGGGTACGTGGACATCCAGGGAGAGCAGTGGGGTCACAACGGCGTCGAGCGCCGAGCCGACCTCCTGCCGGTCGACTGGTCGGGCTACGAGATCGGGGCCGAGGAGGCCGATCATCCCCTGGCGGGACTCGACGCGCTCGCCGACACCCAGAGCGTCGAGGACGCCGGACCGATCGACGGGGTTCCCGACGCGCTCCGACCGATGGCGACCGGGATCGACCCGCCCGGCGGTGCCGGCTGAGGCCGCTCGGTCGACGGCGGCCGTCGCACTCCGGGCCGATCCGTTCGCCCCGCCGCGCTCGATCCCATAGGGTCGGCGTTCATGACCACGCTCGAGTTCGGCATCTCGCAGGCACTCCTCCACGACGCCAAGGCCCAAGCGCGCCGAGCTGAGGCACTCGGCTACGACTACCTGCTCTCCGGTGAGCACATCATGTTCTACGCCGCGACCGGCAACAACATGGTGTCGTTGGCGGCGGCGGCCGGAGCCACCGAGCGGATCAAGCTGATGAGCGGCATCGTGCTGGCGCCGCTCTATCCGGCTGCGCTCCTCGCCAAGCAGGCGTCGGTCCTCGACGTCGTGTCGAACGGCCGCTTCTCGCTCGGCGTCGGTGTGGGCGGCGAGTTCCCCAAGGAATTCGACGCGGTCGGGGTACCGGTGAAGGAGCGCGGCGCCAGGACCAACGAGGCCCTCGAGGTCCTCGACAAGCTCCTGACCGAGACCGACGTGCACTTCGACGGCCGGTTCACGACCCTCGACGGTGTCACCATCAAGCCGTCGACGGTCCAGAAGCCCCGGATCCCGTTCTGGGTCGCCGGTCGGCGGGATGCAGCCATGAAGCGGGTCGCCCGCTACGCCGAGGGTTGGTTGCCGTACATGTACACACCCGAGATGCTCGCGGAGTCCATGGACAAGATCGCAACGTTCGCCGGTGAGGCGGGCCGCCCCGACGACGCCGTCCGCGGCGGGCTGTTCATCTTCACGTGCGTCAACGAGGACCGCGAGCGGGCACTCGAGCTGGCCAATCAGCAACTCAGCCGGCAGTACAACCAGGACTTCTCGAACCTGGTCGAGAAATACACGCTGGCCGGCTCACCCGAGGACTGCGCCGCTCGGGCCCGCGAGTACCTCGATGCGGGGGCCACGGCGATCATGTTCTCCCACGGCTGTCCGCCCGATTACACCGAGGAGAACACGACGCAGATCGCGGAGGCCCTCATCCCGCTGCTTCGCTAGGTGTTTCTTGGGGTGTAAGGTCTGACCGGGTGAGCGGAGATCAGGGAGCGCAGCTGTCCACCGAGCGGGTGGCGTCGATGGTCGCTGGGGTGATCGACGAGGTGGAGCGGGCCGTGGTCGGCAAGCGTGCCGTGCTCGAATCCGTCATGATCGGTCTCATGGCCGACGGGCACGTCCTGATCGAAGACGTGCCGGGGGTGGCCAAGACACTCATCGCTCGATCGTTGGCCGCGGTCACCGGACTCGACTTCTCCAGGATCCAGTTCACCCCGGACTTGATCCCGTCGGACCTGACCGGCTCTGCCGTTCCCGGCGCCGACGGCCAGCCGACGTTCCTCCGGGGCCCACTGTTCGCCAACCTCGTCCTCGGCGACGAGATCAACCGGAGCCCGTCGAAGACCCAGGCGGCAGCGCTCGAAGCGATGGAAGAGCGTCAGATCACGGTGGATGGCCACTCCCACCCGCTCCCCCGGCCCTACTTCCTCCTGGCCACCCAGAACCCGATCGAGACCGAGGGAACCTACCCGCTGCCGGAGGCGCAGCTCGATCGGTTCCTGATCCGCCTCAGTGTCGGCTATCCGACCCCCGACGACGAACGGGAGCTGCTCCATCGCCGCATCGCCCGGGGCCAGGATCAACCGACGCTCGAGCAGGTGGTGGAAGCCACGGACATCATCGCGATGCAGCGAGCCGTCGAGACGGTCCAAGCCCGGTCTGACGTCGTCGACTATGTGGTCTCGATCGTCGAGGCGACGAGGAACCACGAGTCGCTCGAGGTCGGCGCCAGCCCGCGAGGTGGCCTGGCGCTGCTTCGCGCCGCCCGAGCACGGGCCGCGATCGGTGGTCGAGACTTCACCACCCCGAACGATGTGAAGTCGTTGGCGGTCCCCGTGCTCGCCCACCGGTTGGTCTTGCGCACCGAGGCATGGGTTCGAGGGGTGCGAGAGGTCGATGTCGTCAACGACTGCCTCTCGTCGGTGCCGACCCCTGCGACGCTCACCGACGACGATGTCGAGGCGGCCGTACAGTCGTCGGTCGGGTGAACCGGCAAACCAGTTCCCGGTTCACGATCCTGCTCCTCGGTGGCTCGGCCGGACTCCTGCTCGCCGTCGCGTTCGGCCAGCCGGTCATCGCCGTGCTCGCCGCGCCAGCCATCCTCGTGACCACGGCGGCTGCGATCCTCCACCGTTGGCCGGACCTGGAGCTGGAGCTGACCGCCCCGATTCGAGCGGTCGAGGGCGACCGGGTCGAGATCGTCGTGACCGCCTCGTCGCAGACCGGGGTCGACTGGCTGCACCTCGAACTGGAGCTCCCTCCCGACATCGAACCGGTCGACGGCATCCGTCGCGCCGTGGTCCGAATCCCGCCAGGTCAACGAGTGGTCGTCGGGTTTCCCGTCGAGCTGTCCCGGTGGGGCGTCAGCCTCCCGGGGCGGCTCCTGGCAACCGCCAGGGACTCGTTCGGCATGTTCGTCTCGTCGACCGTCCACGCCCCACGCCCGGCGATCCGGGTCCACCCGAGGGACGGGAACCGAAGGTCGGTGGTCGCACCAGCCCGCCTCCGGCCGAGGGTGGGGGACCACCGGTCGCGTCGCCACGGCGAGGGTTCCGACTTCGCCGAGGTCCGGCCCTACCGGCGGGGCGATCCGGCCCGAGCGGTGAACTGGCGGGTCTCCGCCCGGCGAGGGGAGCCGTGGGTCACCGTTCGTCATCCCGATCAATCGGGCGACCTGGTGTTCCTGCTCGACACGTTCGCCGACCTCGGCCCCGACGGCAATCGCCTCGTGCAGCGGGCAGTTCGGGCTGCGATGGGTCTCGCCGAGAGCAATCTCGGCGCCAACGACCGTGTCGGTCTGCTCGACGTAGGCCGCCACATCCGCTGGTATCGACCCCGACTCGGTCGCCTCCACCAGGCCAGACTGTTCGACGGGCTCCTCGAGACCCAGGTCGAGCCCGGCCTCCGGGCCCCGAGGGTCGAGCAGCTCCCGCTCCACGATCTCGACGCCGGCACCATGATCGTGATGCTGACGGGTCTCACCGATCCCAACATGGCACGCCTCCCCATCGAGCTCCGCAAACGGGGGAACGAGGTCGTGGTGCTGGAGTGCGTCGCCGACGGCCACCTCCCCCACACGACGAGCCGGGCCGAGGAACTCGCGGCGAGGCTCTGGCGGCTCCGACGAGCGCAGCGACGTCACGAGCTGATCGAGCAAGGTGTCCCGGTCGTCAGCTGGCGGGCCGATCAACCGCTCGACCTCCCGGTGGCGGCGATGGCTCGCAAGGAGCTGACGAGACGGTGACGTCGGTAACCGGTGACACCGTTGAAGCGGCGAGCCGCCGCATCCGCCGATTCTCGGTGCTGCCGGCGATCCTGGGCCTGGTTGCGATCGTCGTTCTGCTCGTAGCAGCCAGGATGGTGCTCGACGACGAACCGCCATGGCCGGCGACCGCGGTCCTCCTCGCAGCGATTGCTGTCGGTGCGACCGTTGCCACGGGCTTTCCCGTAGGCCTGTACGTCGGCCTCGCCGTGTATGCCGTCGCGATGGTCGGTGGTGACGTTGCCGACCGGGCCCTGACGTTGACGGTAGCCACCGGTTCGATGGTGGTCGCCCACGAGCTCGTTCGGGCATCGCTCGACGCCCGTCGTCCAGCGCGGTTCGGTCCCCGGGTCTGGTTCCGATCGGCGGCAAGGACCGTCGTCCTCGTGGCTGCCGTCGCCGCCGTGTCAGCATTCGCTCGCTGGATCGACGACGCGTCGCCGTCGGCATGGCTCGTACCGCTGGGAATCACCGCTGCCGCACTGCCGCTCGTGGCGCATCGCATCGTCGACGGCTTGCCGAAGGTGGTCGCGGCGGGGCTGGCGCTGGTGATTGCGGGCGCCGCGGTCTTCGGCGCAGTGGCCGGGGCAACCGCCCGATCCCAGATCGAGCGGGCCTCGACGCCGATTGCCGAACCGCCGCCAGGCCTTCTCTCCGACGACGACGACACGACCGCCACAACGCTGTCGGCCGCCGCCGAATCCCTTGCCGCCGATGGTGCCGGTCTCCAACAACTCATCGCTTCGGTGCTGTTCGCCATCACGGTGCTGATCGTGGGAGCGATCATCCTCGCGCTCCGGCGCGAGGAGATGGTCTTCGAGATCGGCGAGGTCGACCTCGACCTCGACGACGCCACGCTCGGCTTCGCTGGTTCGGGAGAAGCCGACGTCGACGACGATCTGGTTGCGATCGACGACGAAACGATCGGCCAGCTCCTCGCCGATCTCGCGTTGGACATCACCTCCGAACGAGATGCCGGCCGGGCCGTGCGCTACGCCTACGCCAACGTCGAGCGTCGATTGGCCGAGCTCGGGGTCGTCCCGGTCGACAGCGAGACCGAGCAGGAATTCCTCGTCCGGGCAATCCCTGCGCTCGGCGAGGACGGACGGGCGATGGCCGATCTGACGAGGCTCTTCGAGCGAGCCCGATTCGGCCATGTTCCGATCTCGGAGGCGATGCGGACCGAAGCGCTCATCGCGGTCGACCGCCTCCGGGTGGCCACCACGCCGCCGAGAGGTGACGACCAGGGCGACGACCGATGACGGGCGGCTTCGTGGTCGCCATCGTGGTTGCGGTTCTCCTGGTGGCCGTGGCCGTCCAGGTGACCGCCCGTCACCTCCAACGCTTTCCTCTCGACCAGCGTCGTAGTGGCTCGTTGTTCGAGACCACACGGGAAACGGTGTGGGTGTTGCGACCGGCCGAGCTGGAGCAGCTCGTGTCGATCGTCGGCGAATCGTTGACGAGTGAGGCGGTCGGTCGGTCGAAGCTCCATCCACTGCTCGACGAGCTGGAACGCGCAGCTCCGAAGGGCGCGTCCTCGGTCGCGGCCGCATCGACGACTCGTCGGGATCGACGGAATCGCGGTCGAGCCATCGAGGAGCGACTGGCGGCGCTGGAGAAAGCATGGGGGATCGACGACGAGCGCTGACGCGTCGTACGGTGAGCCCATGAAGACGAAGATCTGCGAGCTGCTCGACATCGAGTTCCCGATTCTGGCGTTCACCCACTGCCGCGACGTCGTCGCCGCGGTCACCAGGGCGGGCGGCTACGGGGTGCTCGGCGCGGCGGGCCACAGCCCCGAACAGCTCGACGTCGACCTGCGCTGGATCGCCGACGAGGTCGGCGGCCGACCGTTCGGCGTCGACATCATCGTGCCTGCGAAGTACGAGGGCAAGGACGAGGGCGAGCTCGGCGTCTCGACCCTTCGGGACATGATCCCCCCGAAGCACCGCGAGTTCCTCGACGACCTCCTCGACCGCTACGACGTACCCGAGCTGCCAGCCGACGACCGGAAGCCGACGATGTCGGGCGACGGCGGTTCGGCACCGATGACCTACTCGCAGGCGGTGCCGCTCATGGACGTGGCGTTCTCCCACCCGATCTCGCTGGTGGTGAACGCCCTGGGCCCGCCACCGCCGGACATGATCGAGCGGGCTCACGCGGCGGATGTGAAGGTGGGCGCGCTCGCCGGCAAGAAGTCGCACGCCGTTCGCCACGTGGCCGCCGGCGTCGACGTGATCATCGCCCAGGGCCACGAGGCCGGCGGCCACACCGGTGACATCGGCACCATGGTGCTGGTGCCCGAGATCGTGGACGCGGTCGCGCCGGTCCCGGTGCTCGCCGCCGGCGGCATCGGAACCGGGCGGCAGATGGCCGCGTCGCTGGCCCTCGGCGCGGAGGGGGTCTGGTGCGGGTCGGTGTGGCTCACCACGCTCGAGGCGGAGACCCACCCTGCCGTCAAGGACAAGTTCCTCGCTGCGACATCGTCGGACACCCTCCGGTCACGGTCGAGGACCGGGAAGCCGGCCCGGCAGTTGCGGTCGGCCTGGACCGATGAGTGGGAGGGTCCGGACTCGCCGGGCACCCTCGGGATGCCGCTCCAGCCGATGTTGATCGCGGAGGCCAGCCGCCGGATCGACCGGGCGGCGATGAACGCCGACAACGAGGGGGCGGTGAAGCTGGCGAACTACTTCGTGGGCCAGATCGTCGGCTCGATGAACGAGTCGAAGCACGCCGACCGGGTCGTCCTCGACATGGTCGACGAGTTCATCGACGCCATCCAGCGGGTCAACGACATGATGCAGTGAGCCTCGGGGCGCCTTCAGCGCTGCGGTCACTGCAGGTCGGCGAAGAAGTCGACCGTCAGCCCCTCGTTGCCCTCTTCGTAGTACACGCCCTCGATCCTGGTGTCGCTGACCACATCTCCCTCGTAGAAGCCCCGTGGCACCTCTGCGCTGAGTTCGGGCGCGTCGTCGATGAAGAACACCCGCCCGTCCACGTCGATCTGGCCGCTGAGCGAGAACTGGCTGTTGTTGGCCCAGGTCGACGTGCCGGTGATGGTTCCGTCGTCGGCGACGAAGATCTCGAAGTCGTGGGCTCGATCGCCGAGGACCTGGCCGACCAGGGTCAGCTCGCCGATCGGCATGTCGTCGTTGCTGGTGGGCGCGGCGCTGATGTCGGCGACGACCGGTAGCTCGCTCCCCTGGATGGCGTTGTCCTCGAAGAGACCGATCATCTCGGCGATGTGGCGGACGTGGACCCCGAAGTTGTTGGCCGCGGCCGCTTGTCGATCGATCGTGAGCGACCCGTCGGCGGCTGGCACGGCGACGAGGTTGACGGTGCCGGCGTTGTTGACCCCGATCACCCGGCCACAGGAGACCATCGACGAGCCGCTGGTGCCCGGCGTGGTCGGAACCTGGTGCTGGATGACATCCAGGTTCTCCGGCGTCACCGCTTCGGTGTCGTCGTGGGTTCGCAGTGCGGTGATGTCGCCGTTGAGCGACGTCGCCTGGGGAACGGTTTCACCGGGGACGATCTCGATGAAGTCGGTCACGTCGCCGGGGAAGCCGACGATGGCGATCTCGTCGCCGAGCGAGATGTCGACGGCCGGGTCGGCGAGCTCGAGTGTGGCGGGGAGCTCCTGCTGGGTCGTGAAGAGACCGACATCGGGCGAGCCGAGCGGGTCACCGTCGTAGTCGGGGTGGGTGAGCTCCCGCAGCAGCGTGACCACCTCACCGGTGCCGGCCTGGATCGCGATCGCCCGTTCGAGCTGGACGCCCTGCGCTGCGAACTCCACGTAGGCCTGGGTGACGTGGGCGTTGGTGACGAGGAGCCTGCGGCCGGCGGCCCACGCCGTGCCGATCTGGAAGTGGACCAACTCCGGGCCTGCGCCGGTGTTGACGATCGTCTCGCCATAGACCGCGTAGGTCGCGGCGTTGACGTCGTCGAGAACCTCCGCCTCGACCGGGCAGTCCGCTGGCGTCTGGCCATCGACCGGCTGCCCGTCGTCGGTGGTGTCGCCAGTCTCGCCGCCGGCCGTGTCGTCGGTGGCGTCCGATCCGCCGGCGGTGACGTCGTCGCCGCTGCTGCTGGTGAGGTTCGCACACGAGCTCGTCACCAGCATCGCTGCCAGGAGCAGCGCGAGGAGCGTCGGCCTACCGGCGGCGCGTGCACGCGCCGAAACAAGGTGGAAGATTGCTGTCGCCATCGAATCGTTACCCTCCCGAACTCGCCAACGTAGCCGAAGAAGCATGGGCCGGGGCGTCACCACCTCCGCCGAACCTCGCCCCTACAGGCTCCCGGCATCCCGGAGCTCGGCGATCTCGTCCCAGTCGTAACCGTGCTCGAGCAGCACCTCCTCGGTGTGCTGGCCGAGCTCGGGGACCTCGATCCCCCACCGTGCCGGCGTCTCCGACAGCGAGATCGGCGATCCGACGACGCCGACCGTCCCCCACTCCGGATGGTCGACCTCGGCCAGATACTCGTTGGCGAGCAACTGGGGATCGGCCGCGACCTCTGCGTGGTTCCGCACCGGGGCGAACCGCTGCTCCTCGGCGGCGAGCCGCTTGCACCACTCGTCGGTGGTGCGGGCCGAGAAGATCTCGGTGAACACCTCCCGCAGCTCGGCCTTGATCTCCGGGGTCGAGAAGTAGGTGCCGAACCGGGGGTTGTCGGCGAGGTCTGGCCGTTCGACGGCTCGGATCATCCCCGGCCAGAGGTGCTCGGGGCAACCGGCGATCGCGATGTAGCCATCGGCGGTCGGGAAGATGCCGTACAGCGCGTGGACGAGGGGGTGGCCGCCGTTCGACCGGCCCGCCATCTCCCCGGTCAGGAGGTAGTGGGTGTACTCGGTCGACTGGAGCCACACCTGGCTGCCCACGAGCGACACGTCGACCTGCTGGCCCCGCCCGGTCCGCTCCCGGGCGACGATCGCCGAGAGGATGCCGATCGAGAGGTTCTGCGCACCACAGTGGTCGGCGATGAGTGTCCCGACGGGCGTCATGGGACCGTCGTCGTCGCCGGTGGTGGCGATCGCGCCGCCGTAGGCCTGGCCGGCGATGTCGGCACCCTCCCGCTGGGCGTCCGGGCCCTGCGGTCCCAGGTAGGATCCGGCGGCCCAGATCAACCGCGGGTTGATCCTCGACAGATCCTCGTAGCCGAGTCCCCACCCTTCGAGCGTGCCCGGCTTGAAGTTCGAGAGCACCACGTCGGCGTCTGCGGCGAGTCGCTCCAGCACCGCCTTGCCGCCCGGCGTCCGAAGATCGACGGTGATGCTCCGCTTGCCGCGGTTGTTCGCAACGAAGACCGCGGAGTGTCCGTACTCCTCGAGGCTGGCGACGTGGCGGCCGACGTCGCCGACGTCGGGGAGCTCCACCTTGATCACGTCGGCGCCGAGGTTGTAGAGCATGGCCGCCGACTGCGGGCCCTGGACGAGGGTCGAGAGGTCGAGGACCGTCAGCCCGGACAGAGGTCCGTCGGCTCGCCCGGCCGTCTCGGTGGTGCCGTCAGTCATGCGCTCGTCTCCTCGGTCGTCGCGGGGCCCTGCCATCGTGGGTTCTCACGACAGTAGATGATCGGCGCCGGGCCCAGCCCACTGCCGACGGGCAGGTGGGTCGGCGCCGCCGCTCCGACCGCCAGAACCGGTTGGGGTGTCCCTAGTGTTCAGATCGTGAATCCTGTGCAACCATCCGCACCCGATGCCGACGCGGTCGGTCGGCCACTGCCGAGTCCGAGCGCGCAGCGCTTCGTCACGGGCGCTGCGAGCTTCGGGGCCGACCTGGGCCCCGACGAGCTCCGGGTCGACGGCGCCCAGCGCACCTGGGTCGTCTTCGTGCGCTCGCCGATGGCCCACGCCACGGTGAGCGCGATCGACACCTCGGCGGCGATCGCGGCGCCGGGGGTGGTCGGTGTCTTCACCGCGGCCGACGTCGACGTGTTCCCCGCCGGCGGCTTCGCACCCGGTATCGGCTCGATCTTCGCCCAGCCGCTCCTCGCCGAGTCGCGGGTCCGCTACGTGGGTGAACCGGTCGCCGCGGTGGTCGCCGAATCGGCGCCAGCCGCGGTGGACGCCGCGGAGCTGGTCGTCGTCGACCTCGAGCCGTTGCCTGCGGTGATCGACCTCGACGACGCGCTGGCCGGTTCCACCCTCCTGTTCGACGGCTCGACCATGCCGAGGCTGCAGCCGGGCGCACCGGAGCCCGAGCCGACGGGCTCCAACGTGGTGCTGACGGTCGGCCCGACGGGGAGCGACGGGACTGTCGACGGCTCCCCGGTCGACAGCTCTCCGATCGACGGGGCCCCTGTCGTCGTCTCCCTGCAGGCGATGAACCCGAGGATGTCGCCGGCGCCGATCGAGGCCCGCTCCATGACGTGCTGGTGGTCGCCTGTGGGCTCCCCCACCGCTGCTGGCTCTGCCGACGGTGGTGACCAGCCGGTGTTGACGGTGTGGGCGTCGACCCAGCGGCCCCACGGCGCCCGCAACGAGTTGGCGAAGCTGTACGAGCTCGACCCGGAGTCGATCGTGGTCATCGCACCGGACGTCGGCGGTGGGTTCGGCGGCAAGAACAGCCGCACCGCCGAGGAGTGGGTCCTGCCGTTCATCGCCCGACGGGTCGGGAGGCCGGTGACGTGGATCGAGGAGCGGTCCGAGTACCTGGCCGGTGCCACCCAGGGTCGGGGCGAGCGATTCGACCTGGTGCTCGGCGGCACCGACGACGGCCGGATCACCGGCCTCCGGATCGACATGGTCAAGGACTGCGGCGCCTACCCGATCACCGGCGCCGTGCTCCCCGGCGGCTACACCGCCCCCAACGCATCGGGTCCCTACGCGATCGGGCACGTCGAGTTCACCGCCAGGTGCGTCGTCACCAACCAAGCGCCCATCTCCGCCTTCCGAGGCGCCGGTCGCGCCCCGCTGATCGCGGCGCTGGAACGGCTGATCGACCGCTACGCAGCGACGATCGGGGTCGATCCTGCCGACGTGCGACGGCGCAACCTCGTCGCCCCGTCGCAGATGCCCTACCAGACGCCAACCGGCGGTCGCTACGACGATGCCGACTACCCCGCAGCGCTGGAGAAGGTGCTCGCCCTCGTCGACTACGAGCGGCTCCGGACCGAGCAGGTCACCCGCCGCACCGGTCCGGGCGCTGGGGATCGACTGCTGGGGATCGGCCTCGGGTGCTACAACCACATGACCGTGGGCGGTGGCGGGGAGGAGGCGTCGGTGACGGTCCTGGCCGACGGTGGCGCCCAGGTGGTCACGGGGTCGACCACCCAGGGCCACGGCCACGACGCGACCTGGGCCCAGCTCACCTCCGACGTGCTCGGGATCCCCGTCGAGCGGATCGAGGTGATCGAGGGGCGGACCGACCTGATCGCCACCGGGGTCGGCGCCGTCGGCTCCCGGTCGCTGCAGACCGCCGGGATCGCCGTGCACCGATCGGCGATCGCCGTCCGCGAGCGTGGGACCCGCGTCGCCGCAGAGCTCCTCGAAGCCGCCGAGGCAGACGTGGTGCTCGACCGGGGCGCCGGCCGCTTCCACGTCGTCGGCACCCCGGCCCGCTCGGTCGGCTGGGTGGAGATCGCCGCCGCCGCGACGACCCTCGCGCCGGCGGTCGAGCTGTCGTGCGGCGAGCTGTACGAGACCGAAGGCCGCAACAGCTACCCGTCCGGGGCCCATGTGGCCGTGGTCGAGGTCGACCCCGAGACCGGAGCCGTCGACCTTCGACGGTTCGTTGCGGTCGACGACGCGGGCACGGTCGTGAACCCGAGGATCGTCGAGGGCCAACTCCACGGTGGGATCGCCTCCGGGGTCGGGCAGGCGCTCGGCGAGGCCGTCCACTACGACCGTGCCGGCAACCTGCTCACCGCCACCTTCCTCGACTACGCGATGGTCACCGCCGACGAACTCCCGTCGTTCGAGATCGAGCCGGTGGCGGTGCCGACGTCGTTCAACGAGCTCGGGGTCAAGGGGGTCGGCGAATCGGGAACGGTCGGGGCGACAGGCGCTGTCCAGAACGCGATCGTGGATGCCGTCGGCCATCTCGGCGTCACCCATATCGACCTGCCGTGCACCGCCGAGCGGGTGTGGGCGGCCATCCGGGCCACCGGCAACTTCGATTCGTGACCGCCGTTTGGAGTAACTTCGTATCTCGAGCCGGACCGAGGTCCGGCCCCTGTGCCCAATCGAAGGAGAGATGCAGTGGCAACAAAGCCTGGCGAGAAGGTCAAGTTCGAGGACCTCGGCGTGGAGATCATCGTCACCAAGGGCGGTGACGGCGAGATCTCGGCGACCGGAGGCGGCGATGGCCTGAAGGTCGGCAAGCGCTACGAGCACGAAGGGACCGGCATCCAGGTGCTGGTCACGAAGCCCGGCGCTGCGACGCTGCTGTGCAACAGCGAGCCGATGGCGCTGCAGGAGCCGAAGAAGACCAAGTCGGCCGACTGAGCTCGGCCGAACCGGTGCTCGTCGAACGGGACGGGTCGATCTGTCGGCTGTCGCTCCCGGGCGGTGAGCTCGACGCCGCAACGGTTCACCGACTCGGAGCGACGGTCGAGGACCTCCGTGAGGACCGCGAGATCCGCGTGATCGTCGTGGCCGCATCGTCGAGCCCGTTCTGCTCCGGCGCCGCCACCGACCTCGACCCGGCATCGGTCGATCCCGATCCGGCAGCAGCGATCGCCAGTCTCCGCCCGCCGGTCGTGGCCGCGGTGGCTGGGCCCTGCCGGTCGGTCGGTCTCGAGTTGGTGCTGGCCGCCGACATCAGGGTCTGCGCTCCCGATGCCCTGTTCGGCTTCCCGGACCTGGCCGGCGGACGGTTGCCCTGTTGGGGTGGCACCCAACGACTGAGTCGGGCGATCCGCCCGGCCGAAGCGACCGCGATGCTGCTCCTTGGTCGGGAGCTGGACGCGGCGCGGGCGGCGTCGCTCGGCCTCGTCCACGCCGTCGACGATGATCCGCTCGCGTTGGCCGGCGAGCTCGCCGACGAACTGGCGGCTCGGGGTCCGCTCGCCCTGGAGCTGGCGAAGGAGGCTGTTCACCGCGGCGCTGAGCTGCCGTTGCGCGACGGGCTCCGACTGGAAGGCGATCTCAACCATCAACTCGCGGCGACCGAAGACCGGGCCGAGGGTCTCGCCGCGTTCTTCGAGAAGCGTCCGCCGGACTTCGCCGGACGGTGACCGTCCGCTCACCCCGGGCGGAGGCGATTCTCGACGAGCTGCCCGTCGGTGCCGTCGCGCTGGGACGCCACTACCTCGAGGCCGCCGACCGTGCGCTCGTCTCGACGCTGACCGTCGAGTGCTCGGCTGCCGCGGTCGAGAGCCACCTCGTACGCCCCGTCGAACTGGTGGACGATTGGCCAGATCCGACCGATCCGCTGCCTGTCGGCAACGGAGCCGTCCACGCCGACCTGATCGACGACGATCGGGAGCTGTTCGGGGCGCTGCGGGCAGCTCTGGCCGCCGACGGCGGCGGCTCGCTGTCGCCGGAGAGGCTGGCCGTCGAGGCTCAGGTGTGCCGGCTCCCCGTCACCCCGTACCGTCGTCGTCGCAACCGTCGCCTCGGAGCGGTCGCCTCCCCATCGAGCCGCTCGGCCGCCGTCCCCGCCGACTCGGCTGCGCCCGCCGGATGGACGCCACCGGGCCGATCCGAGCGATCGGCGATGTCAGCGGTCGACTCGGGCCCGGTTCGCGACCCGGCCACGCTGCGGGTCGTCGACCTCACCGCGCTCTGGGCCGGCCCGCTCGCAACGTCGCTGCTCGCGAGTGTCGGGGCCCAGGTGATCAAGATCGACCCGAGCTGCCGGCCCGACGCGTTCGGCGAGCACCCGGAGCTCTACCGCCACCTCAACGAAGGCAAGGAGATCCTCGATCTCGACCTCCGTCGCGACGATGGCCGCCGCCGGTTCGAGGCGCTCGTGACTACGGCCGATCTCGTCGTCGACTCGTTCTCCCGCCGGGTGATGCCCAACCTCGGCTATGGCCCCGCTGAGCTTCGACGGCTCCGACCATCGCTGGCCACGATGTCGATCGTGGCATTCGCCCCACACGGTCCGTGCGCCGACTGGGTGGCCTATGGTCCCGGTGTGCACGCGATGAGCGGACTGGCCGAGACCACCCCCGACGAGGGCGGGCGGCCGGCGTTTCGGGCAGCTCCGATCGCCTATCCCGACGCACTGGCCGGACTCCAGGCTTTCGCCGTGGCACTCGATCTGCTGGGCACGACGGCGGCGACGCCCCATTGCACCATCGCGTTGTCGTCGGCGATCGAGCCGTTGCTCAGCCACCTCGATGGCACCGGGACCGACGGTGGCGAGGCCGACGACGATGGATGAGCCGCTCGACCTCTGCTTCGACGGACCGTTGGCGATCGTCTCGCTCAACAACGGCCCGCTGAACATCTTCGACGTAGCGATGCGGGACGAGCTGATCGGCGCGCTGCGGGCCGTGAACGACGTCGGCGACGTTCGAGCGATGGTGCTCCGGGCCGAGGGGCGTCACTTCAGCGCCGGGGCCGACCTGTCGGAGTTCGGCTCCGCCGAGTCGATCTTCGAGGGCCGCCGAATTCGCTGGGATCGCGACCCGTGGGGATTGCTGTGGGACCTCCGGGTGCCGACGATCGCCGCGCTGCACGGCACGGCGTTGGGATCCGGACTGGAGATGAGCCTCCTGTGCGACATCCGCATCGCCGCCCCCGGCACCACGCTCGGCCTGCCCGAGACGAAGCTCGGCATGCTGCCGGCAGCCGGCGGCACCCAGAGTCTCTGCCGGGCCATCGGCCCTCACCAGGCCACGCCGTTGGTGACCATGGGAACGACCTTCGGCGCCGACGAGGCCCTGACCCGGGGGGTGGTGACCGACGTGGTCGACGACGTGGACGAGGCTGCGATCGCCATGGCCCACCAGCTCGCCCTCATCTCGCCGGCCGTGCTCGCCGCCGCCCGCCGAGCACTCCGCTCAGCCGGCGACCTCCCGCTCCACGCCGGCCTCGCCGCCGAGAAGGATCTGGCCCGCAGGCTCCGTCAGCCGTGAGCGACGCCACGGGCCACGAAGACCGCAACAACCGCCGCCAGCAACGAGACCGGAGCCCCGAGAATCGCCCGGCGCGTCGACGGACGAACCAGCCACCACAACGCCCACACCGCCGGCACGGTGCCGATGAAGGCACCCCCGGCGACGTCGTCGTCGAAGAGAGGCGGGCTCGTCCCGTCACACCGACCGCCGAACGCATCACAACTGCCGACGGCGATGAGCGCCAGCATGTAGAGCGCCCAGACGAGGGCGATCATCGCGCCGACGACGACGCGCAACGCCACGAACCTGCCGCCCCGTCGAGCCGTGTCCGTTACCGAGACTGCCCCAGTCACCGCTAACACTGTGCCGGATCGCGCCACGCAGTCCACCCCTCGACCACGGCCACAACTGGCAGCGATCCGCACGCAGAGCGCGCGCCAGATCTGCCAGAGAGGCGACTGGGTGCTAGCCGGGGAAGAGGCTTCGGCCGATCACCACATTCTGGATCTCCGTGGCGCCGTCCATGTAGTGGGTCAGTCGTGACGCAGCGAGATGGCGAGGGAGGCTGTGGTCGCGGCGAGCGCCGGCGGCCCCCATCACCTGCATGCAGTCGGCCAGCCCCGACTCGGTGACCCGGGTGGCGAACTTCTTGGCGTGGGCCGCGGCGAGCGTGGCATCGCCGCCGTCCTGGATGGCACGCAGCGCCCGGTAGGTGAGCAGCCGCGCCGCCTCGAGGTCGGTCGCCACGTCGGCCAGCTTGAACCGGACCGCCTGGAGGTCGGCGATCGGCCGACCGAACGCGGACCTGCGGGCAACGTAGTCGGTCGCCGTCTCCAAGCCGGCCCGCAACATGCCGCAGCTCATCGCCCCCACCAGCGCCCGAGCGAGGTCGATGCCGGCCATCGCCGCCTGGAACCCCTCCCCCGGTGGAACCAGCACCGCCGAATCGTCGATCTCGCAGCGGTCGAGCTCGAATCCGCCGGTGCCCATGGCGTGCCCGCCGAACAGCGCGTACGGCTCCTGGGCGACCACGCCGGGAGCGTCGGCGGCGACGAGGAACGCAGCGATCGACCGGTGGCCGCCGTCGCGATCGGTGACCGCGTAGACCGACAGCACGTCGGCCGCGGCGGCGCTGGTCACCCACGCCTTCGCCCCGTCGAGGACCCAGCCGCCGTCGACGCGTGTCGCGATCGTGGTGATCGCCCCGGCGTCGCTCCCGACGCCGGGCTCGGTCAACAGGAACGCCCCCAACTTCGTCCCCTCCACCAGGTCGCCGAGGTGTCGCTCGCGGAGCTCCGGCGCTGCCCACTGGACGATCGCAGCGGCGAGGTTGTTGTGGACCACCAGCGGGAACGTGGCGCCGACGTCGACGGCGGCGCACTCTTCCATGATCCGGGCCATCGCAACCTGGCCGAGCCCTTCGCCGCCGAGCTCCGGCGGCACGAGGAGCCCCGTCAGACGCGCCTCGCCGGCCGCCTCGAAGGCCTCCGACGCGAATCGGCGCTCGGTCTCCCACCGCTCGGCCATGGGCGCCACCACCTCGGCTGCCCAGGTGATGGCCCGCTCGACCGCGTCGGTCTCGGCGGGCGTCAGATCGTCGTCGTCAGCCACGGCACGATGATGCCCGGGACGGTCACTCGATGTCGAGCACTTCGCTCACGAGGGCGGCCACCGCGCTCCGCTCGCTTCGCGTGAGCGTGATGTGGGCGAACAGCTCGTGACCCCGGAGGGTGGCGACGACCGAGGCGATGCCGTCGCGTCGCCCGACCCGGAGGTTGTCACGCTGGGCGACATCGTGGGTGAGGATGGCCCGGCTGCCCGGCCCGAGCCGGCTGAGCGCCGTGAGGAGCACGCTGCGTTCGAGGTTCTGGGCCTCGTCGATGATCACGAAGACGTCGGTCAGCGTCCGACCTCTGATGTAGGTGAGGGGCAGCACCTCGATCAGGCCCTGTCGCTCGATCTCGTCCCTGGCCGTGGGGTTGGCGATGACCTCGAGCGCGTCCTCGACGGCATCGGTCCAGGGCCGCATCTTCTCGTCTTCGCTGCCGGGCAGGAAGCCGAGCTCCTGGCCGCCGACCGCATACAGGGGACGGAAGATCATCACCCTGCGGTGGGTCTGCCGCTCCAGCACCGACTCGAGCCCGGCGGCGAGGGCCAGGACCGACTTGCCCGTGCCGGCGGGACCGCCGACGGAGACGATCCCGATCGAGTCGTCGTCGAGCAGGTCGATCGCGATCCGCTGCTCGGCGTTGCGACCGCGGATACCGAAGACGTGCCGGTCGGTGACGAGCTTCACCTTCCCGTCCGCCTGGACCCGGCCGAGCGCTGACCGCCCGGCCCCCTCGAGGATCAGACCCGTGTGGACGGGGTGGCTGGCAGCGTCGGGGACCTCGACCACACCGTCGGCGTAGAGGTTGTCGATCACCGCGCCGGTGACGCCGATCTCCACGAGACCCCGCCACTCGAGGTCGGCGTCGACGTGGTGGAGGAACTCCTCAGCGGCGAGGCCCAGCACGCCGGCCCGCAGGCGCAGCGGGAGGTCCTGGGTGACGAGGACCACATCGTGCCCGTCGTTCTGCAGGTTCAGCGCAACGAGCAGGATCCGGTGATCATTGCCGGCCTCGATCCGCATCGAAGGCGGCAAGAGATCCTCCGAGCGATGATTCAGCTCGACCCGGACCGTGCCACCCTCGCCGTTCACCGGGAACGGCTCGGTCAGTCCGCCGTGTCGCTCCCGGATCGATTCGAGCCGACGGAGGGCCGTGCGGGCCGCCCAACCGAGCTCGGGATGGTGTCGCTTGGCTTCCAGTTCCGTGAGGACGATGATCGGCAACACGACGTCGTTGTCGCCGAACGCCTCGAGGGATGTTGGAGCACTCAGGAGCACCGAGGTGTCGAGTACGAAGATCTTTCGGCTGATGTCAACCACCTATTGTGGAGTCGGCACAATCGTTCATGACTTCAAGTCGACCCGCATGACGGTATGCACGGCGTCGATCCTTCGTCAAGCAACGCCGCCCTCCGCGACCGCTCCCGTGGCGATGAGCGCGTCGATCTCGTCGCCGCTGAAACCGGCGCTGACCAGGGCTGATCGGGTGTCTGCACCCAGTGCGGGTGCAGACGAGGCGGGGCCGACATCAGCGGAGTGGAACCGCAGCGGGCTGGCAACGGTGCGGTACCGGCCGATCGTCGGATGGTCGAGTTCGGGGAACAGGCCGATCGCGTCGGCCTGTTCGTCGGTGACGACCTCGTGCAGTCCCATGACGGGGCCCCAGATGATGCCGACCTCGTCGAAGATCTCGCCCCATTCGTCGCGGGAGCGGGCGGCCATGGCCTGGTCGACGGCGGCGACGATCTCGGGCATGTTGTGGAATCGGCCTCGGAGGTCGGCGAACCGCTCGTCGTCGAGCAGGTGCTCACACCCGATCGTCTTGCACAGCAGCGGCCACGCCGACTCCTGGGGCATGTTGAACACGATCCACCGGCCGTCGCCGCACCGGTAGCGGTTGGCGGTGGCGATCACCTGTTGCTCCCTCGCCCGCGGTCGGAGCTCCTGCTCGTCGATGGCGGTGACCGAGTAGTCGGTGGCCTGGGTCCACACCGCCGTCTCGTACAGCGACGTCTCGACCACCTGGCCTGCACCGGTCCGCTCCGCGAGCCGGAGGGCAGCCAGGATCGAGCCGACGAGGGCGAGCCCGGTCGTGTAGTCGCCCTGGGCGGGACGGGCCATCGGCACGACGCCATCCGGTCCTTCCCGCATCGCGTCGTAGAGCCCGGAGCGACCGAAGAAGGCGGTCACGTCATAGCCGGGACGCCACGCTTCGGGACCGGTCGTGCCGTAGCCGGTGAGGGTGGCGTGGACGAGCCGGGGGTTGACGCCGAGCAGGGTCTGTGGGTCGAGCCCGAACCGCTCCTGGCGCCGAGCGAGCAGGTTGCACAGGAACACGTCCGCGGTGGCGCAGAGCCGATGCACGACGTCGCGTCCCTCGTCGGTGTCGAGGGCGACCGCCAGCGACCGCTTGCCCCGATTGGCCACGTCGAACTGATAGTCGAAGTCCATCCGAGCCTGGTCGGCGTCCTCCGGGAGCCGAACCCGGCGGGTCATGCCCCGCATCGGGTCACCGGCGAGCGGTTCGACCTTCAGCACGGTGGCTCCCAGATCGGCCAGGATCGCCGCTGCGCTGGGCGCCGCCATCCAGTTGTCGATCTCGACGATCGTCACGTCATCCAGCGGTCTCGTCTCGGTCACCTGATGCAAGGTACTATCGCGCTCCATCTTGCACGACTCGACGTCCGCGGCGGACGTCAAACCGAAGGGGAGACTCCGTGAACCTGGGCAGCCTGCTCGACCTTCCGTCCATGATCGTTCCCGACGCCATGGCCCTGATCGACACGACGGCGTCGGGCGGGGCACGCGAGGTGACCTACGGCGAGCTCCGGGAGGCGGTGTCGCAGACAGCGGGGCTGCTCACCGAACTGGGCGTCGGACCGGGCGACCGGGTCGGGCTGTTCGCCACGAACTCCTGTGAAGCGATGGAGGCGCTGTTCTCGATCCCGGCGCTCGGCGCAACGATCGTGCCGATGAACTACCGGGCCGCCGACGAGGAGGTCACCCACCTGCTGGCCGATTCCGGAGCGAAGGTGCTGTTCGCCGAGACCCGCTATCGCGACCTGATAGACCGGTGCCGCCCGGACTCGCTCGAGGAGATCATCTACCTCGACGAGGACTACATCGCCCGCCGGGACGCCGCCGAGGAGTGGCCGCTGATGGCCGAGGTCGAGGACGAGGAGCTGGCCGCCCTCCTCTACACGTCGGGCACGACGTCGCTCCCCAAGGGAGTCAAGCTGACCCACGGCGCGATGAGCGGCTATGTCATGGGCTCCAACGACGCCGCCGACGGCGACGACCACGGCCGGATGATCCTCGCCGCCCCGCTCTACCACATCGCCGGCCTCACCTCGATGCTCAACGCCCTGTACTCGGGGCGGGTCACGGTCGTCATGAGCCAGTTCGACGCCGACTCGTGGCTCGATATCGTCGGCGAGCAGCGGGCGACCCACGCGTTCCTGGTGCCGACGATGCTGGCGAAGGTCCTCGAGTCGCCGAAGATGGCCGACGCCGACCTCTCGAGCCTCGAGGCCCTCACCTACGGCGCCGCCCCGATGCCGCCAGCGGTCATCAAGCGGGCGATCGAGATGTTCCCCGACACCGTCGGGTTCGCCGGCGCCTACGGGCAGACGGAGACCACCTCGACCGTGGCCGTGCTCGGGCCCGACGATCACGTGCTCGACAGCGACCAGAAGCTCGCCCGGCTCCGCTCGGTGGGCCAGGTCCTCGACGACGTCGAGGTCCGCATCGTCGATCCCACCGGCAACGTGCTCGAAGCCGGCGAGGCGGGCGAGGTCCAGCTCCGCACCTATCGAGCGATGGACGGCTACTGGGGGGCGGAGGAGAAGACCCGGGTCACCGTCGACGAGGAGGGCTGGGTCCACACCGGCGACCTCGGCTATCTCGACGACGACAACTACCTGTTCCTCAGCGGTCGCTCGGGCGACATGATCATCCGCGGCGGCGAGAACGTGGCGCCGGAGGAGGTCGAGGCCGTGCTGTACGAGCACGAGGACGTGCTCGATGCGGCGGTGGTCGGCCTGAGCGACGAGACGTGGGGCGAGCGAGTCGTCGCTGCGATCGTGCTGCGCGAGGGCGGTTCGCTGGACGCGATCCAAGCTCACGTCCACGAGCACCTCGCCGGGTTCAAGCGACCCGAGAAGCTCCACGTGACCGAGGAGCTCCCCCGCACATCGACCGGCAAGCTGCTCCGCCGCAATCTGGTCCCCGTGCTGGAAGAGCTCGGGCTCTGACAGGCCGGCCTCCGCCACCGGGCGCGCCGGGTCGACGGGCTTCGAGATCGTGACGGGGGCGTTCCACGGCGTCCGTGTCGCCGAGCTGGCCACGGGCCTGTCGGCGCCGTACGCCACGATGTTCCTGGCCGACAACGGGGCCGACGTCGTCAAGCTCGAACCGGTCGACGGCGACCCGTACCGGCGCGACCCGGGGTTCCAGACGGTCAATCGCAACAAGCGGTCGGTGGTCGTCACCGACGAGCACCGCAACACGCTGCTCGCGGCCGCCGATGTCATCGTCGCCGACCGGCCAGGCCAGGCCGGGCCGCTCCGGGCGCTGAACCCGACCGCGGTGATCGTCTCGATGCCGCCGTGGGGTGAGCGCGGCCCGAAGGTGGACGACCCGAGCTCGACAGCCATCCTCCACGCCACCACCGGGATCGCGTGGAATCAGCAGTCGTACGCAGAGGTGCCCGTCGACGTCGTCGTTCCGGTCGCCGAGTACGGGACAGGCGTGCTGGGCGCGCTCGCCGCGGCATCCGGCCTGCTCGCCCGGGCCAGGACCGGGGCGGCGGTGGCCTACGAGGTGTCCGAGGTGGCTGGAGCGGCGGCGGTCCAGCTCGGTGAGGCGAGCATGGCGGGGGAGCCGGCGATCCGGCCTGGCGACTCGGGCCTCGGCTCGAAGGGGCGGGTTGCGTGCTACCGGCTGGTGGAGGCCGGCGACGGCCGATGGTTCTTCCTCGCCTGTGGCACCGCCCGATTCTACGAGCGGATGCTGGCGGTGATCGGACGGTCCGATCTGCTCGACGATCCAGCGCTGGCCAACCCGCCGTGGGGGTTGATGCTCGACCCGGCGATCGAACGACTCACCCCGATCCTCGACGAGGTGTTCGCCACCAGGCCCCGCCACGAGTGGCTGGCGCTTCTGGCCGAGGCCGATGTGCCGGCGCAGCCCGTGCTGACGAGGGAGGAGTTCCTCGAGACGTCCATCGTCGCCGCCAACGGGATGGACGTGGAGATCGACCACCCCGAGCTCGGGCCCGTCTCGATGATGGGACTGCCGTTCGAGATCGCAGCGGCGCCGGGGGCGATCCACTCCCCCGCCCCGCTGCTGGGCCAACACACCGACGACGTGCTCACCGAGTGGGGTACCGGCACCACGCAACCGAGCGATCGCCCCACCTCGCCCGATGGGTCGAACGACGGTGAGCGACCGCTCGCCGGTGTGCGGGTGGTCGATCTGGCCTCGTTCATCGCCGGCCCGGTGGTGAGCCGGCACCTGGCGATGCTGGGAGCGGAGGTCATCAAGGTGGAACCGCCCACCGGCGACCCGTTCCGGGCCATCGGTGCACCGTTCGAGTCCTGGAACCAGGGCAAGCGGAGCGTCGTCCTCGACCTGACCACCGAGGATGGTCGAGCCACGCTGCAGCGCCTCGTGGCGAACGTCGACATCGTCATCGAGAACTTCCGACCCGGGGTGGCCGAGCGGCTCGGGGCCGACCGGGAGACGCTCCGAGCCATCAACCCCGACCTGGTGTTCCTCTCGTCGCCCGGCTACGGGATCGACGAGTCGATGGCCGACCGACCTGCCTTCGATCCCCTGGTCCAGGCCCTCGGCGGTCTGATGGCGGCGCAGGGCGGTGAAGCCGAGCCGGTCTTCCTGTCGGTGCCCATCCACGACGTGGTGACCCCGATGCTCGGTGCGCTCGGACTCGTGACCGGGCTGTGGCTGCGCGACCGGACCGGCGAGGGCCAGCAGGTGCGGACGTCGCTGGCCCAGTCGACGATGGTGGTCCAGGCGGCCGAGTTCACCCGGTTCGAGGGACGGCCGCCGGCCAGGGTCGGTGGGTTCGACCACCCGGGCACCGACGAGAGCTCGTGGCGCGACACCGACGACGGACCGATCTGGTTCGACGGCGACATGGAAGAGCCCGTCTGCCGCACTGGACTCACCGGCAGCCCCCTGGCCGAGGAGAACGGCCTGCTCACCACGACCGACCATGTCGACCTCGGCCCGATCGTCGTGTTCGGGCAGCTCATCGGTGGAGCCGGGCCCGCTCCAGGCCCCGCTCCGGCGCTGGACGCCGACGGTGAGGCGATCCGCGCTGAGCTGCGGTCGCCGGTGGCGACCCCATCCGATATCGAGGAGAGACCGTGACCCCACCATCGAACTCCCCGCTCGGCGGACCGCTCGCCGGGCTCCGGGTCGTCGAACTGGCCGAGGGCATCGCCGGCCCCTACGCCGGCAAGCTGCTCGCCGACTACGGCGCTGACGTGATCAAGGTGGAGCCGGGCGGCGGCGACCGATCCCGGCGCCTCGGCCCCTTCCCCACCGATGGTCCCGACCCCGAGCAGAGCGCCACCTTCCTCCACCTGAACACGAACAAGCGATCGGTCGTCGCCGAGCCGGCCAGTGAGCTGGTGGCATCGCTGCTCGGCGACGCCGACGTCGTCATCCAGTCGTCGCCCGACCCGGCACCCGCCGAGCTGAGAGCCCGGTACCCGAAGCTGGTGGTCACCTCGGTGACATCGTTCGGGCTGACCGGCCCCTACGCCGGCTACGAGGGCGAGGAGATCGTCCACCTCGCGTTCGGCGGGCCGATGTCGGCGTCCGGCAACCCCGATCGCGAGCCGTTGAAGATGGGGGGAGCGATCGGTCAGTACCAGTGCGGGTCGGTCGCCGCCCTGGCCACCGTGGCCGCGGTCGCCGCCGCCACCAGAGACGGCGAGGGGACCCACATCGACCTCGCCAACGTCGAGACCCAGGTGGGCTCGATCGACCGGCGCATGACCTACCTGCTGTACGCCGCCTACCGGGGGCAGAACGTGGAGCGGGTGGGCGGGTACTCGGTGTCGCCGTTCCCCGGCGGCTGCCGGCCCACCGGCGACGGGCACGTCCAGGTGTCGACCCTCATGAACTGGATCCCCCGGATGTTGGCCGTGCTCGACGACCCCGACATGGCGGCCCTCTACGACGATGAGATGTGGCTGTTCAACGAGGCCCTGCCCGACCTCGCCGACGCCCAACTGCTGTCGTGGACGCTCACCAGGAACCGGCAGGAGGCGATGGAGCAGGCGCAGGCGAAGGGCTGGCCGGTCACTGCCGTCAACCGGCCGGTCGATCTGCTGACCGACCCCCACTTCGAGGCCCGCGGCTTCTTCGTGCCGGTGACGCACCCGGTGGCCGGCACCGTGCGCCAGCCGGGCGCCCCGATCCGGATGGACGACGGTTGGGCGATCCGGCGGCCGGCTCCCCTCCTCGATGAGCACCGGGCGGAGATCGAGGCGGAGCTCGACGCCGGCCGCACCGCAGCCGCTCCGAGCGGGGCGCCAACCGCCGACCGGGCGACCGGGGGTGCGGTCGACCGCTCGCTGCCGCTCGACGGAATCCGCGTCCTCGACATGACCGTCGTGTGGGCCGGGCCGTACGCCACCTGCCTGCTCGGCGACCTCGGGGCCGACATCGTGAGGGTCGACAACCCCTACATCTTCCCGACCGCCACCCGGGGGGTCCTCCCCCGGCCACCCAAGGAGCTGGTTCCCGATCTCGGGGGCATCTTCGGCGGTTACCCCGACGCTGACCCGGGCGACCGTCCCTGGAACCGCAAGGCGCTGTTCAACGCCCACGCCCGGAACAAGCGGAGCGTCACTCTCGACCTCCGCAAGCCACTCGGCCGCGAGACGTTCCTCCGGCTCGTCGACCACTGCGACGTGATGATCGAGAACAACTCGGTCGAGCTGCTGGCCAAGCTCGGAATCGACTGGCCCGACCTGCACGCCCGCAACGAGCGTCTCATCCTCGTGCGCATGCCGTCGGTGGGGCTGACCGGCCCCTACGAGAGCTACCTCGGCTTCGGTGTGAACTTCGAGGCGTTGTGTGGGCTGGGCTCGCTCCGCGGCTACGTCGACGGCGACCTCAGCGAGAACGAGCCGGTGTTCCACATGGACGCTGCGTCTGGTGCCGCCGGTGCCCTGGCGGCGGTCATGGCGCTGCGTCGACGGGAGGAGACCGGGGTCGGTGAGTTGGTGGAGCTGTCACAGTCGGAGAACATGCTCAACCACATCGGCGAGTACCTGATCGATGCCGAACGCACCGGGACCGAGCACGATCCGATCGGGAACCGTCACCCGACCCGGGCCCCGCAGGGCTGCTACCCGTGCCTCGGCGACGATGCGTGGGTGGTGATCTCGGTGGGCGACGACGCCCAGTGGGCTGCGCTGGCCGGGGTCGCCGGGCGCGGGTGGGCCGACGACGAGCGGTTCGCCACCGCCGAGGGTCGGCGGGCCGACCACGATGCCCTCGACGAGCTGATCGCCGAGTGGACGTCGGGTCTCGAGCCACGCGACGTCTTCGAGCGGTGCCAGGCCCGGGGTGTTCCCGCCGCTCCGGTGCTCCACGAGCTGGAGGCGCTGGCCGATCCCCACCTGAACGATCGGGGGATGTTCCGATCGAACGGCAACGACGACACCGGCGATCACCTGCACCCGACCCATGCGTGGCGATGGGATGGTGCACCGCTGCGGTGGGATCGTCTGCCGGTGCTGGGCGGCGACAACGAGGCGGTGTTCCGAGACCTCGTCGGCTTGAGCGCCGAGGAGTACGAGGCGCTCGACGCCGATGGCCACCTCAGCCGCGACTATCTCGCCCCCGACGGCACGCCCCTGTGACTCATCCCACGCCGGTGTACGAGTCCGATCCCGGCGCAGCTCCTGACTCGGAGTTCGAGCCGGGGACCCTCGCTCACCTGGTGGCAGGCAACCGCGGTCGGATGCTCGACCCGAGACGGACGCCGGTGACGATCGTTGCCGTTCGATCGGAGGTCGGCTTCTGCACCATGCGGGTCGAGGCCTTCGAGGACGAAGGTGCGCTGTGGGACATCCCTTTCGAGCAGGTCGACCGGTTCCAGTTCGATCGCGGGAGCAGGCGAGCCAGCCCCTCGGTATTGGCGGACCACCGGACCGTGGTCGACCGCCTGCATCGGCAGCTCGAGATCTCGTGTGATCCCGCCGAGCGACGAAGGACCGAGGCAGAGCTCGCGGCGCAGCAGCAGGAGGCCGCCGCCTGGCTCACCGACCACTCGTCATTCGTGGCCGACGGCGGCGCCCTTCCCGGACCAGAGCAGCGACTCGGCGATCCACGCCTCTTCGACGACGTCGAGGCCTACCTCGCCGAGCACGACGTTGCCGAGGTCGAGGCCCGATTCAGCCAGCAGTTCGTGTCGAACCCGGGCGCAGGCGAGATCGTGAAGGGCCATCGGATCGTGCTCGCCCAGATGGGGCTCGTGCCGTACCGGGACAACATCGTCCGGGACCCGGCGACCTTCGAGGGGCTCTGGGATCGCGCGAATCGCCGGCGCCACATCCTGGTTCGCCTCGGCTTCGTCCGCGCCCTGTTCGCTCGTTTCGCCGACCCGCCTCGCACCATCTATCGCGGCATGTTCCTCGCCGGACCCGTCGACCTGTCGCGCAACAGGACCTTCGTGTCGTGGACCTTCTCCCGAGCCGTGGCGGAGAGCCATTTCGACACCGCACAGCCCGGAGCCCGGCGCATGCTCCAGGCCCAAGAGCTCCCCGTCGACCGGGTCCTCATGACGTTTCTGGAGACACGGGCGATGAACGAGCAGTTCCACGAAGCCGAGGCCATCCTGCTCGTCGACACCGAGCACCCGCTCTACTGAGGGCAGCCCACCCAGGCGCGACGGTATCGCTGTTCACAGACTCTCGCTGGGGCTGGCGCCCCCAGACCCCTCCGGTCAGACCTCGCTCGTCATCAGGTCAGGGCTTGCCTGACGGCCGCGAGTGTGGTGGCCACCTGCTCGAGTCCGTCCAGATCGAACTCCTCGAGCGCATGGCGAACGAAGACGGCTTCGCGGTCGAGCATGTCGGAGATCGTCTGTTGGCCTGAGCTGGTGAGTGCAAGGAGCGGCGACCGGCGATGTGCGGGGTTCGGTTGCTGCTCGATCAACCCGAGATCGAGCAGTTCATTCGCAAGGGCCTGGATGTGCTGTCGGGTGACGTTGCGAGCCCGTGCGATCGCGGGCACCGGGTGCGGGCCATGTCGGTCGAGGAACTCCAGGATCGCTCGTTGCGGTACGGACACCGCACGGTCGGCGTGGAGATCCTCGGCAAGCGAGACGAGCAGGTTGTTGAGGAGCCGGACCTCGTCGAAGAGCCGGACGATTGCTTCGAACCTACTTGACAATTCACTTGACATATTGACAGTTTATTTGTCATTCTCGATCTCGGCAACCGGCCAGTCACGACGAGCCGACCGGACCAGGAATCGAAACATGACCAGCAAAGACCGCATCCGGCACCACATCATCCGCCAGTTCTCCCATCCACAGGGGATCTACGGACGAATCGCTGGCCGGATCATGTCCTCGCGAGGCACCAACATCGCCCGAAACGAGTGGGTCGCCGAGATCCTCGACCCACCGATCGGCGCGCACATCCTCGAGATCGGGCACGGGCCAGGCCTCGCCATTGAGAACTTGAGCGTGAAACTACGAGGCGGACACGTGACAGGCCTCGAGCTCTCTGAGCTCATGTCCCGGGCAGCCGCTCGACGGAACCGTGCCGCCGTGCAGAACGGTTCGGTCGACTTCCGCGTTGGCGATTCCGCCAACCCACCCGATGACCTTCGAGACCTCGACGTCATCTACGGCATCAACGCCACGATGTTCTGGGCGGACCCCCGAGCGGCCATCGCCGAACTCACGACCAGGCTCAAGCCAGGCGGGCAACTACTCGTCGCCTACATGCCTCCGCCGACCGCAACCGAACCGGCCGATGTCGTTGCCAAGGCTCTCCATGAGTGGTTCGAGACAGCCGGACTGACCCAGATCACGACCCGAACGGGACCACCGAGCCGCCGACCGTCGCCGTCACTGGAACCAGGCTCCACGAAGGACCACAGATGAGCCGTCGCCTGATCACGAAGGACCACGAATGAGGACCAACCTCCAAGGCCGACGCGCCATCGTCGTCGGTGCCAGTGGTGGCTTCGGCTTCGGTATCGCGGCCAAACTCGCCCGCTCCGGCATGCAGCTCCTCGTCCTCGCCCGCTCGGACGGCCAAATGCCCACACTCGCCGCCTCGTACCCCAACGTGACGATCCGAACGCTGGACGCCGGCGTCGACGGCATCGCCAGAGAACTCATCCACAGCCACAAGCCCGAGGTTCTCGTCCTCAACGCCGGGGCACGCCCCGAGGTCGGACCCATCCAAGACCACAGCTGGGAGTCGTTCTCGGTCAACTGGCACAGCGACGTCCGAATAGCGTTCAACTGGCTACAGGCGGCCCTCCTCGAGCCGATGCCACCTGGCAGCCACATCATCGTCATGTCATCAGGAGCCGCAATCGCAGGCTCTCCACTCAGCGGTGGCTACGCCGGCGCAAAGGCGACGCTTCGGACCATGGCCCACATGGTCAACGACGAATCGAGCCGACGCCGACTCGGCATCGTGTCGAGAGTCCTCCACCCCACCCTCACCCCGAGCACCGACCTCGGCGCCCCATTCATCGAGGCGTACGCGGCCCGATCCGGCACCTCCCGCGAAGCATTCCTCCAACGATGTTGGGAACACCGATCACTCCCGACGACGTCGGCGACGCAGTCCATGAACTCCTCCAGAATCCCGATTCCGAGAAGACCGACTGGCTGCTCAGGCCCGATGGACTCACGCCGATACCGCCCTCGACTCGACAGGCGCAGACGTAGCTGGCCACTGCGGCGGGCCTCTTGGCCCGAGCCAGCGGTCACGGCGCCGGAACGAGGCGCTCCAGAAGGGTTCGCCGAGCACCGTCGACGACCTGACCGAGTGACCATGAACTCCTCCAGAATCCCGAGCCGAACGGAGCGCTCATCGATCGCTTCGTTCACGCCCTCGTAGCTCAATGGCAGAGCTTCCGTCTCCAAAACGGAGGTCGTGGGTTCGATTCCCACCGAGGCCACCGAGGGCACCGAGGGCACCGAGGGCACCGTGGTACCGGCCTCTCCGGCTCGACCGTCCGAGATCATGAACATGGCCGGGCGTCCATGGCTCTGTTGCAGCATTCGCCGCGTCGGGTCACTACCGGTCGACGGGCGCCGACGGCGGTGACGAGATCGGCCCAGCGAGACATGGCGTGTTCGATCGACGAGTACGGGGTCGGGTCGCCGGTGTAGGTGTGAACGGTTGCCTGGTTCACGACCTCCCACGCGTGTTCTGGATCGAGACTGGACAGCCGTTCTTCGAGGTCGGCCCCGTAGCCAGGATCGGTCCGTTCGTCGTCGAAGATCAACACGTCGATGTCGCCTGGCAACGTGGGCTGCGCGAACCCGTGGAGGTGATCCCACACCAGGTTTCGGATCGTCCCTGCCGCGATCAACCAGTGCGCGAGACCGAGCGTTCGCACGGTGCGGAGCAACCCCATGACTCGGTCGTCGGTCTCGACGAGCTCCGTGAGTCGGTCTTCGTGGCGCACGCCCCATTGGACCACGGGAGTACGAGCAGTCGTGGCGGAGACGGTCGTGGCAACGCCCGAGAGTGGGACACGTCGCTGCGAGTGACGTGGACTACGACCGCGACCGCTAGACGCGCTCCGAGCAGAGGGGCCCTACAGCTAGATCGACACCCACGGGTAGGGGTCCGAGGTCATGGTGACCGCGGGTGGGCGCGGTGGTCGGGTGTGGTGGTGAGTTCTCGTAGGACTGTGTGGGCGAGCTCTCGCTTGGTGTCGTCGAGGTCGAGGTCGTCCCAGCTTCGGGTGCGGTCGAGCCAGCGGTTCGCCCACGACGCGGTGGTCTGGTGAATGTGGAAGATGAGGTCGGCGGCCATGGCCGAGTAGTGCACCCGGTCGGGGAACTCGAGTTGGTTGTCGACCCATCGGGGCATCGCGTCGCGGAGGGCGGCGAGGATTTCCTGCTCGTTGGCGACAGTCGCTTCGAGGTGACGGCGAAGCGTGTCGATCTCGCGGTGTTGGAGGAGGAACGTCTTGACCGCCCCCTCGGATTCGAACGACAGCGGACTGACCGGCTCGCCGAGCCACTGCTCCAGCGCTTGGCGCCCCTTGGGGGTGATGGCGTAGACGGTTCGGTCGCGAGCGCCGTTCGACTCGACCGTTGCCGATGCGAACCCCGCCTCGGCCAAGCGCCGAGTTTCTCGGTAGATGGCTGCTTCGGTGCGCGGCCAGATCTCCGAGAGGGCACTGCGGCGCATGTACTTGGTCAGGTCATAGGCCGAGAAGGGTCGCAGTGACAGTACGCCGAGTAACGCGTAGGTCGTCGTCGTAGTGCGTGCGGCCACACCCTTGACAATACTCAACTTCAGAGTATCTTGCTAGTCAAACATAGAGTATGTGGAGCAACCATGGCTGGCCCCGAGACGAACGATGACCTACGGATCGAGGTCGGCCTGGAGAGCGATCTCGAACCGACGGTCCGACTCGAGCTCGAGCGGATCTACCTCGCCAGCTACGACCGCGCGGATATCGACTGGTTCCGACACCGGCTCGCCGGTCTCACCGCCGTCGCTGTCGGCTGGGTCGGTGACGATGTGATCGGCTTCGGGGCACAAGGCATCCGAACGCTCGACCTCGGCCCGATCGGCTCACAGCAGGTGCTCGACGCAGGCTTCACCTGTGTCGATCCGGCGCGGCGAGTGAGCGGAGCAGGTAGCAAGGTCGGTCCGGCACCGGTCGAATGGCTCGTGGAGCACACCGATACGCCCCCGCCCGCCCTCGAGGCGATGACCATCGCCAACCCTGTCATGCTCCACATCGCCATGAAGTACCGACCTGGGGTCTGGCCAACCGGAACTCCGTCCGAGATCGTCGACACCCTCCTTGCACCGTCCACGACACAGAAGGAGGTCGGCTGCATCGTTGCCGCAGGGCTCGGCGCATCCTCCTACGACGCCGACCTCTGGGTGATGCACCACGACGAGAACCACGGCGCCCCGAGGATCGCCCGAATCGACATCGACCCGGTCACGCAACCTCTGTTCCGCCGAGTCGACTTCGCCGCCGGCGACCGGCTACTCCACCTCGCCTGGAACCGTCAACCCCCTGCCATCTGGTTCGACTAGACACCTCGACGCCCTCGGATTCGGCGAGAGCATCGCTGCCTTGACATGAGCGCTCACGGGCGCCACGTGGATGGCCCGTCGTGGCCCTTGCAGCGTGCCAACGGTCACCGCCCGGAACGGCTATCGCGTCCAAACTCCACTCGCAGCTCGAGTCGACGCTTCGCAGTCCTGGGTCCGTAGCGCTTGTGAACCGCTTGCCTGCTCACACCGAGTCTGTCGGCAATCTCGGCCCATGACGCGCCGGCCGAGCGGGCCCTTTCCACGCAGTCATCTGCGAGCACGCCGACCACGGCCTCGATGGCGGGAATATCCTCGACACAGGCGAGCTCGTCGTCCTCGCGCCACACCCGTTCGAGAGCAGATCGGATCGCCGATTCGAGTTCGTGTCTGCGGTCGGCCACGACGCAAGCGTACACGCTCGTCAACTCCTGGTTGACGCTCCGTTTCTGTCAACTATAGGTTGACAGGTATGAGTAGTGACCTCCTTCGCGAGTTGCAGCACTACCGGCGCCGCGTGCGCGTGCCCGCAGCGATCGCCGCGGTGACCGACGCCGAGGGCGTGCTCGCCATCGAGGTCGTCGGCACCCGATCGAGAGCCCAGCCAGCAAGCGTCGCCACGATCGATGATCAGTGGCACATCGGTTCGTGTGGGAAGTCGCTCACTGCACTGCTCTACGCCCGCCTTGTCGAGGCCGGCCTGGCGGCGTGGCACACCCCGGTGAGCGATCTGTTCCCCGATGTCGGTCCGATCGACCCCGGCTGGGCCGACCCGACCGTCGACGACCTGCTGCGCTGTCGCGCCGGCGTCACGCCGAACCCGTCGCCTTTCGAGATGCGACGCCTGTACGAGCGAACCGATCCGGTTGTCGACCAGCGGTCCGATGCGGCGGCGACAGTCCTTCGATCCTCCCCGAAAGACCCTGGCCGATTCCGCTACTCGAACCTCGGCTACGTCATCGTGGGCGCCGCAATCGATCGCCTCGCCGGGATGGCCTACGAGGACGCGATGCAACACTGGGTGTGGGGACCACTCGGCATCACCTCTGCTGGCCTGGGTCCACCGCAACGCGTCCTTGGCCACCGTCCGCGCGTCCAGCTCGGTGCAGTAGCCGCTGGCAAGGGACGTCCCGCCCCTCCCGGCGATCGCACCAGCGCCGACAACCCTCTCCTCTTCAACCCCGCTGGCCGGTGGCACCTCACGCTCCCCGACTGGGCGCGGGTCCAGCGTGTCTTCCTGCAAGGTGCCTCGCCCCTCTTGTCCCACGAGTCGATCGACCACCTGCTCGCCGATCCCCTCTCGGGCAGAAGCGGCCGGTCGATGTCGATGGGGTGGGCCGCGGGCCAGAGCCTCGGCGCGACCCACGCGATGCAGGGCTCGAACACCATGTGGGCAGCAACCGCTGCCATGGATCGCCACGCTCAGCTCACCGCACTGGTTGTGAGCAACGACGGCCGCACCCGGGTCCTCACCACCTCAGCCATGCTGGCGGGCAGCCTGCTTCAGGTGTTCCGGCAATAGCGGGCATCGGCTGGACCAACCATCACCCGGGTCGTCATGCCGTTGCAGCGCGCCGATCCAGGGGCGAAGGTCGAGCACTGTCGATCGGGTGCCGACGCCCCGGCCCGGCAAGCAGTCGCGCTACTGCTGGCCGCGTTTCGCTGGCGTGGCGATCGCCTGACGGATGGCTGCGATGCAATCGTCGGGGTGGCTGTCCGTGAGCCCGTGTCCGGCTGCGGGTAGCAGTCGCGCTGTGCCTCGTGGCGTGGTCGTGTTGATGCGGTCGACGAGTTGAGCGGCATCGAACGCGCTGGAATCTGCTCCCGCGAGGACGCGAACAGGAACGGTGATGGACTGGAGCTCTCTGTTGGTGAAGACCGGACAGGGTGGGATCTTGATCGGGTGGCCTCGCTGGGCTTGAAGCAGGAGCGCCATTGCCTCCTTGTCAGCGAGGAGTGGTTGGCGGAGACGGGGGGCGAGCCAATGTCGGACCGCTTCGGGCATGTAGAGCAGCGAGTCCGCAGCGAGACGCTCCAACTCATCAGTTTCAACAGCTTGAGATCGACGATCCCGACCGGCTCGAAGCCGACGAGCGAGGCAACACCCTCCGGCTTCATGGCGTAGGACAGGGCGATGAAACCGCCGAGTGAGGCGCCGACGATGTGTGGCTTGGCGATGCCGAGAGCGTCGAGCGTTTCGCCGAGCCAGGTTGCGTAGTCGGCTGCGGTGGTGAAGCCGATGTCGGGTTCGGAGTGGCCGACGTCTCCCAAGATGTCGATGGCGTAGACGTCGTGGCTGTCGAGTGCGTCGGCATAGGGGATCCAACGAACCGAGGTGTCGGTCATGCCGTGGAGGAACACGATCGGCGTGCCGGCGCCCGGCCAGTGATAGGCCCTGGTTGAACCGAACTGCGTTGCGACATCGATCGCTTCGGGCTGGCGCGTTGCTCGTTGCCACAGGACGGCTTCCTTGGCGCGGAACTTCGCTTTGGCTCGGTCGCTGGACCATTGGCCCATGTACGTTCCCTGTTTGACCATACGAGTGTATGGTAACCGAGATGCCGAAGAAGGTCGACCACGAACAACGCCGGCGCGAGATCACCGATGCGGTGTGTCGGATCATCCTGAGAGACGGGCTCGGCGCCGCTACCTTTCGGGCAGTAGCGGCCGAGGCCGGGGTGTCGGCTCCGCTGGTGCAGCACTACTTCGCCACGAAGGCCGAACTCCTTGAGACCACGCAACGACACGTCGGTGAGCGCTCCACGGCCCGTTTGCTGGACTGGATCGACCGGACCGACGGCTCGGCACGTCGGGTGCTCGGAGCGTTCATGAAATCGTTCATCCCTGCCGACGACGACAGCCGCACCGCTGGAATGATGTACCTTGCCCTGGCCACCGAGGCCGTTATCCCCATCGATCAGAACGACGCCAGGAGCGGGCGCCGTAAGGTCGAGGCCGAGCTGATGTTGACCACCATTGTCGGTCAACTCGAACGAGGGCCCCTACGTGATGGTGTTGACTCCAAGATCGAAGGCAGGCTTCTCATGGCACTGACCACCGGCCTCGGGCAGTACGTCATGCTCGAAGCGATGAGCCCGACCCAGGCATACGCCACGATCGACTACCACCTCGACAAAACGTTCCTCCTTCCGGCCGATCACACCACCGGCCGCACCTGAGAGTTCCAGATCATCGTCGCCTATGCAGTGTGTTCTGGATCGGTTGCCGCCGGTGAGATCAGGCAGGTACTTGGCCCATCAGGAGAGGTGTTGATCGACAAGGAAGGTGTCACGGTGCTCGGCACGCAGGTTGCTCCAGGATCGAAGATCGAGGTGAAGGTCGGCACAGGAGTTCCTTGCTTACGCGCTTGTCTGTGGTCGGAAACCGGCGTCCTCGGGCGGTCCGAGCGCTCGGCAACGAGACCACCGACCGTGAGAATCAGTGTTCAACGACGCGTTGCGCTCAGTTGCTCACTCAAGGAGACCATCGGCGATGGCCTGGATCTGCTCGTCGCCGAAAGCCGTCATGGTTTCTGTCCGGACGTTCGCGACGTCCATCATCTTCAGGATGAACTTGGCCGCAGTGGGCCCGTCGGGCGCGTCGATGATTGCGACCGCATCAAAGCGACCGAAGGTGAGGTAGTAGGACTCGATCGTGACACCTCCCGCGCCGGAGCCTTCACGCCCGGATGCGAGCCGTTCTGGCAGATCCTTGATCTGCTCGATCTCGTCGCCGGGGTAGTTGATCAGAACCACGAACGTTGTCATCGGCTGGTCCCCTCCATCGGTTGCACAAGGATGACAGCGATCGCTTCAGCGGTCCATGGCACGGCGCTCACAACCGGCGAAGTCGCCACTCCGGCCGCCCGGAACGAGACCACGGACGATGTCCTGGCGATGCCGGCTCGACCAGCGCTTGGGAGTCACCGTCGGCAGTCCAAAGGCCATGAGGAGAACCAGCGGGATGATGGCCGCTCCCAGCTCTTCTTCCTCCACGCCGAGAACGGCCCCAACCGCAATCCCGGCGAAGAACACGGTCCGCTGACCGATTCAAGAACCGAAGCGAATCGCGATGGCCTCGACCTCCTCCTCGATCTGGCGTTGGAGCCAGCTACCGAAGACTCGCTCGACCAACCGGAACGGGCCCTTGAATCGGAACTCGTAGCCGTGAGTCAGCCTGGTGCCCGTCTTGCTGCCGCTGCACTCGACAGTTCCAACGAAGTCGAAGACCAGGCGAGCGGGCTGACGGGCGGCGCCGGTGAACGTCAGTCGAGTCCACGGCTCCAACACGAAGTCTTGTCGGTCAGGAGCAGGGGGAAGCCACCCCATTCTCGCCCACATCTTGACCGATCCTTGGCCCGTGGCATCGGGTCCGTCGACCGAGACCACCCGCACGATCTTGCGATCCACATCCTGGTAGCTGTGCAGGTCGAGGACGAACTCCAGCACCTCTCGCGGGGTCGCAGCGACTTCGGCCGTCGCACGCGCGGTCATCGTCATGACCGGACACTATCACTACACTCGTAGTGATGATCAAGTCCGACGATTCATCAGGCGGAGGAACCCGTGGCCGCCTTCTCGATGCAGCCATGCATCTCTTCGCACAGAAGGGATTCGTCTCAACGACGGTGGGCGACATCGAACAAGCAGCGGGACTGTCTCCACGCTCGGGAGCGCTCTACAACTACTTCGACTCCAAGAACGCTCTTCTCACCGCCGGACTTGAGCGACACCTGGCGACAGTGCGCGACATCGAACACGACCTCGCCCTCCGACCACTCGGTGATATCCGATCCGAGATCACGATGCTCGGCCATTGGCTACTCCACGAACTCGAACTCGAACGAGACATCACCCACATCCTCGAACGCGAAGGCGACCACGTGAGCAACCTCCGCGAGCAAATGCGGACTGGCATCTCCGACCGCGGCTACCTGATAGGCGCCGATGTCGTGGGACGGTGGCGCCCCGACCTCAGCCAAGCCGAACGCGAACGCCTGTCCGTCATCCTCGTCGGAGCCCTGATCAACTACAAGAGGTCAACTTGGACGTTCGGTCGCCCCCCGCTCGACCTCGACGATGAATCTCTCATCGAGACCTGGGTCGACGTGTGCATCGGCATCATCACAGCAGAGCCGCCAGCCGCGAACTGAACAAGCAACCAGCAACCGTGTGGTTCACGTGTGGCGGTGTTCGAGGATCGAAGTCGAGAACGTCGATGCGCGGCGGGAAACGGCCAAGGCGACAGGTGCCGAGATGGTGGTCTACGTCCGGGACGATCCCTGGAGACAACAACGCCACTTTCGTGACCGTCGACCCCGACGGCGTCATGATCGACGTCATCCCAATCCATCTACCCCGAAACCAGTGACAACAGCACGAACCGCCGCCGACATGATCTCCAAGACACCACGCTGCCACTCGGGGAGGGTCGTGGCATGATCTTCGCTGCTCAGCTACGTCTCATCGTTGATGACCCGGGCTCCGCACCTCAGCATGGCGATGGGCGAGATACAACTCGACCGAGTCGGCATCGTCGTAACACCGCCGCCCCGCGGCTGTGTCGGGTTCAGTCATTCCAACGCTCGATCTTGCCACACCAACTGGCCCGAGAACGCACAAGAGGCATCACCCGTGGTCACCAAACCATGTCCTTACGTGCCGGACGGCGGCTGCAGACCCCTTTCCCTATCGATTCCTACCATGGTAGGATTCAACCATGGCAGTCACCAAGTGGTCGGTAAGTGTTGACGAGGATCTCGCCTCGCGCGTCGAGTCCCGAGTCGGCGATCGTGGCCTCAGTGGCTTCGTAGCAAGAGCCGTCGCTCACGAGCTCGAGCGAGACTTGCTCGATGAGTACCTCAGTGAGCTCGACGACGAGTTCGGAGAGATCCCGTCGAGCGTTGTCGAACACATCGACAGTTCGTGGCCGTCCTAGTCCTCGACAGCGAGGCGGTCTCAGCACTCGCCCGCCCCCACCAGAGTGTCACACGCCACCAACTCGTCCGGGCTGCCATGCGAACCGCCCACACCCGCAACGTCCCGGTCCGGATCCCAGCGGCTGTGCTCGTCGAGCTCTACCGCGGAGCAGGGGCAGACGAAGCGATCGATCGTCTCCTTGCTCGCGGTGTCACCCAGGTCGTGACCACCGGCGCACGCATGGCACGCATCGCTGGCCACCTGCTCGCCGCAGCGGGGGCCGGGAGCGAGTTGGCGATCGATGCACTCGTCGTCGCCACCGCAGTCCGGTTCGGGGGCGGCGCCGTCGTCACCCACGACCCCGGCGACATCTCGCTTCTCGCCGCACACCACCCGAATGTCTCGGTGATCTCCATCTAACGACACCACCGCTCATAAGGATCGCCATCAAGCAGTTGCCGCCTCAGCGCGAGAACGGCACCTTCGAGCGGGGCAGACGAACCCAGCGGGGTCGGCGGAAGCCGCTCGATATCGCCACTCGCAAATCACGATCCGCCGCGCTCGGGTCCCGGCGTCCTCGGACGGCCGGGGCACTCGACAACGAGACCGCTCACGGTGCCCTGAGCGTTGCCGGCCTCGATGTCACCCTCGGTGGGCGCTCACCGTCGGCCGAGATTTCCGAGCACGATTCAAGTGCCGGTGAGTTGCACCTGGCCGTAGCTGGGGCCGAGCATTATCGAGCGGCGCCACCGGGCTGACGCGGGTAGTTGAGACCCTGTCCGAACGCGATCGGGATTGGCCGGTTCCCGGGCGGAGCGATCGGTCGAGCAAGGTGTTGTTACGATCGGCACCCGGGGGGAGCACCAGGCCATGAACAAGGTTCGGCAGCATCTCTCGATTATCACCCTGGGTACCGAGGACCTCTCGGCGATCCGGCGGTTGTACGCACGTTGGGGCTGGCACGAAACCGAAGGCTCAGAGGATTCGTGGTGCGCTTTCGACCTCGGCGGCGTTCTGCTGTCGTTCTACTCGATGGCCGATCTGGCCAAGGAGGCACAAACGCGCCCGCGCCCGCAGACCGACTGGGGCGGGTACACGCTTGCGATCAACGTCAACTCCGATGGCGAGCTGAGACAGATGTTCGATGACGCCCTCGATGCTGGGGCGACCCTTGTCGCAGAGTTACAGAAGCGCGATTGGGGCGGTACCAGCGGATACATCGCCGATCCGGATGGGAACCGCTGGGAGCTAGCCACTGGCGGTCCGAATCCTTCGCCCTGACACCAGGCGAGGCCGACGCCAGGCCGCTCAGTTCGGCACTGCTCGGACGCTCGGCTGGGCACTCGGTATCGTTCGGTTTCTACTGGGCGGGGCGATGGTCGACCGTGTTGACTCCGGGGAGGTCTTCGAAGGCGCGGCGGTCTGCGCTCACGATCGTGCGCCCGGCCGCTGCGGCGGTCGCTGCGATGATGAGATCGTGGGCACCTCGTGGCCGACCGGCCTTGCGTACGGCGACCAACAGGGTCGCGTGCTGGAGGGCGACGGCTTCGTCGTAGGGGAGGATCGGAATCGATCCAGCGATCTCGTCGACATAGGACCGGCGTCGTGGCCGCTGGCGTGGGGTCGCCAGCGCGACGCCGACGGTGAGTTCGGCGAGTGTGACTGCGGCGATGGCGACGTCGTCGTCATCGTCGATCAGGTCGTCGAGATCGGAGGTGGCTCTTTCGGCGTCGATGAGGAAGGTGGTGTCGAGTAGTAGCAGGGTCACGGGCGGTTCTCGACCTCGAGCAAGTCGCGGATCTCGTCGAGGTCGTGGGTCCAGCGGGCATCGGGGCGATGTCGGCGAAGGAGCGCCTTGGCGTCGGCGCCTCGGCCGCGTGTGACTGGTTCAATGTGCGCGACCGCCTTGCCGCGACGAGTGATGGTGTACCGCTCGCCGTCGTGCTCAACAGCGTCGAGGAGGTCGGCGAACTTGCGGGCGGCTTCGGTTGCCGTGACTTCAGACATGAAATCAGATTATCAGATTCGTGTGCTGTCGAATAGGCATCCGATCGCCACCCGCCCAGAATGTGACATCGATCAACCGTCTTGCGACCGCCCGCATCGGCACCTACGAGCGGCGGACTGGTCCGGTCGGTTCGCCTTGGGGCCGCTCGGTATCACCGCGCGGAAACGCTCCGCGACCCTGCGCGAGTTGCGGCGCACTGGCTCGGCCAAGGTGCTCAGCAACGCGACCACCGGCGGTGAAGTAGAGTGCTGCGGGCTCGACGAGCGCCTTGACGTCACGCTCGGTGATCGCAGCCAGTTCAGGCCGAGACTTCTGAGCAGGCCAGTCGTGCCTGATCAGTCCATCCCTACCCTGAACGAGTGTCGACGACGATCCGGGCGGCGAGGCCAGATGACCACCAATGGATCGTTGAGGTGGTCGACGAGTGGTGGGGTCGACCTGTATCGGCCAGGGTGCCCCGCCTCTTCCTCGACCACTTCCACTCGACCAGCCTCGTTGTCGAACTCGACGACGAGGCGGTGGCGTTTCTCATTGGGTTTGTGTCGCCTTCCATACCGAACGTCGCGTACATCCACTTCGTCGGAGTCGACCCGGCTCACCGTGCGAAGTCGTTCGGCCGCCAGCTCTATCACCGGTTCTTCGAGACGGCCCGTACCCACGACTGCTCGCAGGTGTGGGCGATCACAAACAACGTCAACGAGAGCTCGATCACATTCCATCACCGAATGGGTTTCGAGGTGAGCGACCTGATCGACAGCTACGACCGGCCTGGGGTCGCGCATGTCCGGTTCAGACGCGGGATCTGATCACCGATGTCGAGCGCTTACACGCACGCCGGTCGTGCCCGATTCGATCCCGAGTGATGATCAGGTGGATCTAGCCTGGCGTATGTGAGCAGTCCGAATGAACGTCCCGAGTTGCCGGACACGTGGATCGAAGCAGCGAACGAGGCGGACTACGCCTTCTTTGAGGTGACCGCTCCTGCACCGTCGTATCGGTGGGCTGGGGGCTACGGCTACTCGCACGAGGGCCCCGTCGTTCTGGAGATCCTCGCTGTTGTTGATGGTGAAGAGGTCTCGGTCGAGACCATCAAGGCGGGAGAAGCGCCTCCGCCTGACCTGCGACGGTCACTCCTGCTGTATGACCTCGTTCGGGCCGTCTTCGATCCCGACAAGGCAGAAGTCGAGTTACCGCTGACTCTGACATTGGACGAGGATGATCGGACCATCAGCGTCGACGACGAGCCGCGTTTGTTCAAGGGCTATTCAGCCAACGGCCGGTTATGGCAAGGCAGCGCTATGTTGCCGGATGGTCGAGAGATCGTCCTCAAGGATCCAGCTGGAGTTCATCCGACCGAACTGGCAGCGTGCGAGAACTGGGCGATGACTGACCGGGGCCCTCGCTGAGATACGCCCGCGTTTGCGCCGACGACAAGGTTCACCGTCGGTGGTGGGGCGAGAACATGGTTGGGTGATCCCGAGTGCTGCAGGGTGGCGCAGCGTTGTGGTCCGCCGGCGCCTGAGCCGACCTCAATCGAGCAGCTCCTAGTGGTGACTCCTTCGGTCCTCGACGCGGGGTGTGCCTCGCTTTGGATTGCCGGATCTCCGTGGTTCTCGACGATGCCTGCCAGAATGCGGAAATGGATGTCGCCGTCCGAGTCGCCAACGCCGCGGACCTCGACGCAGTGCTGGCTGTCCACACGGCACACAACCCAGGGATCCGCATCGCCGGGCCAGCGACCGAACTTGAGATCGTCACGTGGGACCACATCCAGCGGTCGAACGATCTCACGGCTTACCTCGCCGAGCTCGGTCGGACTCCGGTCGGCACCACTGCAGCGATGATCATGGCAAACCTCGCCGAGACCTGGTCCCTGACCGTTGGCCAGACCTTGCGACTCCGCTGCGCTGCATTGCCGGATCCCTGGGGGTCGGGAGACGAAGGCGGTGTGGACTTCTACAGTGCTTCCGATGCAGGTGATCGGTGCTGGGTTCGGCCGAACAGGCACGCTGTCGTTGAAGCGTGCGCTCGAAGAGCTCGGATTCGGTCCGACCTACCACATGCAAGAAGCCATGAGACGTCCTTCACATGTGCGACGGTGGCTTGACTACGCCGATACTGGAGAGGCCGACTGGGACGCGTTGTTCGCGGAGTTCGGCTCGGGCGTTGACTACCCCGTCTGCTGCGTGTGGGAGGAGCTCGCCGATCACTATCGGGACGCGAAGGTCGTTCTGACGGTCAGGGACCCGGAACAATGGTGGGAGAGCACGATCTCGACGATCTATGGGTTCCGGTCAGCCTTCTCGCCTTGGTTCCAACGAGCGGTTCCGCCGGCGGCGCGGTTGGTCGAAATGGTCGACCGGCTCGTCTGGGAGGGGCTGTTCGATGGACGGTTCACAGACCGCGAGCACGCGACCGATCTCTTCACTCGTCATATTGAGCGCGTTCGCTTGACCTGCCCGCCCGAGCGGCTCCTCGTCTTCGAGGTCGCCGACGGATGGGGCCCGCTCTGCGCGTTTCTCAACGTGCCGGTGCCCGATCGACCCTTCCCGCATCTCAACGACGCCAAGGTGACCCGGCGCGTGGTCTCGTTCGTCCGATGGGGAACCCGAGTGGTCCCTGCGCTCGGTGGAGCGCTACTGGGAGCCCTCATCGCTTCGAGAGTCGACCGTTAGCTAATACTGGCTTGGGCAGCCTGATCCGCTCCAGTCGTAGGTTCGCCACGGACCGTATGAACCGCCCGACGACGTGTGGACGTGGAAGCGATACTGGTACCACGTACATGACGTGCCGTTGGAATAGACCTGTAGCACGCTGCGGTATTCGCCCCAATGCGCGGCGGCTGGTGACACACCAACTCCAAGGCCTCCTGCAATTGTGGCCAATGCAATTGCCACTAGCTGCCACGGCCTGGGCCGCCGTACTAGTGCTCGGATTCGTGTCATGTAATCCACTCCTACTCGGGCCCCGGATTGACCTTGTCTAGCACCTCTACACGTCGGCCGCTAGCAAGGACCCTGCGACGGGAACCCGGCTGTTGGCGGTCGATCCACAGCTGAGCGGAGTGACCAGTGCGACCTTCGCTCACGGAGGGCAGAGACCAGAGTTCGTCTGCGGCGGTATCGGCTAGTCGAGACCCAGAACGGCAGCGACCGCCGGATCTGCATACTGCGACTCCGGACTGAGTGCCACCCGACGGCCACTCAACCCGGCATCTTCACTGTCGATGATACCGTCGTTGTCGGTATCGGGATTCTCAGCGCCGAGTCCCGCCGACTCTCTTTCGAACACGTCATGCAAGCAGTCGGCGTCAGAATCCGCCCACAAGTCGCCGCCCCTTTCCGCCCATAGGTCGGGGTCGCAGGTGGTCGGATAGTCGACGCGATTGCCAGGTGGTTCGCTTCCACCATCTGGCCAAAGCCATGCGATGAGCCCGGCGAGAACCGCCCCTGCGGCGGCGACTGCGACGATGGCCTTCGCAACCTGCTCGAGCTCTTTCGCTCGCTCGACCAGCCGGTTCCATCGACCGCCAGCGTTGTCCGGTGGCACGTTGGGTCAAGCTAGCCCACCGAGCCAGCGTCGACCACCTGCTGAAGAGACCGCCACCGTGTCCGCTCGTAGACGGCAGCCAGGGGTCTGGATCATCGGCGACGTAGAGCGGTGACGCGCGTTTCATACTCGACTTCGAGATAACCCCGATTGAGCTCGGCGAGCGAGGAACGAAGGTCGTCGAGGAGGGCAACCCTGATATCCGGGTCGAGCATGGCCATCGGGGAGTGGGTCCTCATGTCCGCCAACCACTCATCGGCGCTCTGCGTGCGACCGTGAGCGAACACTCGGATCTCTGGCTCGCCGAACCATTGCGACGACCTGCGTACCGTGTCGGCATCGAGAGCGACGTGATCAGGACTCGCTGTGCCAAAGGGCACCGAGTTCGCAAGCAGTTCCGGAGCGTGCCGATTGAGGGCCGTCTCGAAGACTGCTCGAGTCGGGATGTCATATCGGTAGGAGTTCCAGAACAGGGCCAGGCGGCCACCCGGCCGGAGTAGCTCAGCGGCCCGTCGGAATCCAACGTTGGGGTCGATCCAGTGCCAGGCCTGTCCGGACGCGATCAGGTCGAAACGATCCTCGGGATGCCACAGCTCGAAGCTCGATACGTCAACGTCGATCCCATGCGGTCGGGCGACCTCAGCCATCCGCTCGTCGACCTCGACACCGACAACCTGCCAACCCGCTTCCGCCAAGAGCCGCGCTACCCGCCCCGTGCCGCAACCTACGTCAGCTGCGATGCCTCGCCCAGACTCGCCGAGCCACGCGATGAGCTCGTCCGGATACGAGGGGCGTGCTGCATCGTAGAGCTTGGCCGAGGAACCGAAGCTCTCGGCCCGACGGCGGTGCCTGAATGCCTGACGGTCGGGTTCAGCCACGACCAGATTCTCGACTCCGGTCGCCGGCGGCGTCGATCCGAGCGAGCGCCGACTCGTCGACGAGCCCGACCTCACTGCTCGACGCGGCTGGCGCACGCAACTCCTGGCGAGCTCGGCGAGGAAGTGGTTCCAGCCGTTGCCGTGGTCGTCGAGGCTGGTGCTTGGGATGTCGCGATGAATCAGACGCAACCTGGTCTCGGCCTCGTCTTCGTAGAGGTCGATCTCGACGATGGTCGACTCGGGCGGGACGCCCAAGAGGTTGTCCTCCCAGCCGTATCGGAACACGATCCTGCTATTGGGGGTCACCTCGACGAAACGGCCGATCATCGTGGCGCCGTTGTGGTGCGTCCAGCGGAGCTCACCACCGGGGACCGGGTCCGCAGTGGCGTCGGCGGCGATCCATCGCAGCAGCCCGGCGGCCTCGGTGAGGTGGCGGAAGACGACCTCCGCGGGTGCGTCGATGGTGATGGTCGTCTCGAAGAGGCTCACGGGAGGTTCTCGTCCTCGGCGGCGGCCTTGAGCGATTCCAGTGCCGGTGTCCAGAACCCAGCGAGTTCCTTGCGCAGCCGTGCGAGGCCGCGGTTGTCGACGCGGTAGAGGCGGCGGGGCCCATCAACGCGTACCTTGACCAGTCCAGCGTCGCGCAACACCTTGAGGTGCTGGCTGGCGGCAGGCTGGCTGAGCCCGACCTGGTCCGCCAGCTCGCCTGCGCGTCGTTCAGCCATGACGATGAGCCGCAGCATCTGGCGGCGTCGCGGATGGGCGATCGCTTCGACGAGATCCTCCATGCGGTTGACTTTAGCACCATCGCATATAAGCTCACTCGCATGGAAAGAACGGGTGACACCCGAGCGGTGTTGCAGCGATACTCGACGCCGAGGCCTACCAGGACGACGTCGGGTTCCAGCTCCACGATGCCCGCCAGCGGCGACACGTCGGTCCGCATCGTCGAGCAGCTCACCGAGCGAAACGGACTGATCATGTCGTCCCGGTTTGTCACCGATCACGCCGCGTTCACGGCGCTCATGGACCCGTGATGGCCTCGAAACGGACGCCACCTGCCGACACCCGAATCGAAACCCTGACGTCGACGCGTGGCTGACCGAACGCGACCATCCGCTCGACGACGCGATGCGCGCCGCGCGCGACATCATCCTGGCTGCTGACGCGCGGGTGACCGAGTCGATCAAGTGGAAGACCCCCACCTTCGCGTACAAGGGGAACATCGCCAGCTTCAACCCGTCGAAGAAGCTGATCAGCATCATGTTCCATCGTGGAGCAGAGATCCCCGGCGACCATCCCCGACTCGAAGGCGACGGGAAGCTCGTCCGCGTGATGCGCTTCGCCGACCTCAATGACCTCAACGCCGCTCGCGGCGAACTCGTCGCCGTCATCCGGGCCTGGTGCGACAGCCGCCCCAACTGAGCTGCGCAACCGCGCTTGCGCACGAGGCCGCACTTCGTGGTCTCCGGATTTGCAGGACACGAGCTTCGTCTCGGTCAGTTGGTGGTGCAGTCGCCGCCGATGTTGCAGACGAGGTCGCTTGCTGGTGTGTGGTCGATTCGTTTGGAGGTCCACCAGCCGTGGGGACCATCGTTGCTGAGGGCGTAGGCATTGGCTCGGGTCGGATCGCCAGCGACGGCGATCAGGAGCCGTTCGGGCTGGGTGACGACGGGGACCAGCCGGGACGGGTCATCGGATTCGGCGAACACGTGGGGCAGGAGTCCCTCGGCAACGAGGTCGACCAGGCGACGACGGCCTGCGGTGAGGTTGCTCCACTCGCCGATGAAGCGTTCAAAGGTCTGCGCCTCGATGCGGGCGTGTTCGAAGAGCGCGTTCTGGACGTCGGCCTTCGACCAGCCAGCCTTGGCGAAGAGACGAGCGATGAGCGGTGAGATGACGAGCAGCGGTTGGAACTGGTCGTGGCCGAGGCCGTAGACGTGGGTGAGGTCCCAGGCGGCGGTGCGAGCGATGCCGTTGGCCAGGTAGGACACGACCTCGTCGGGTGCAGAACCGAAGACGCTTCCGATGATGGTGCCGCTGTTCATGCGAGCCATCGTCACTGCGTCGTCGTTCGCGTCCATCCCGAAATCGCTGCTCAGCGGCGCCCACCCGATCTCGGTCAGACACGCGTGGTCTTCGGTCAGCACCGTGCGGGTCGGGTTGCCGAACGTTGCCTTGTCGTGCTGGTCGGCCGTGAAACCGAAGACGTTGCGGAGGTACAGGCGAAGCCAGCGCCCGACGCTGGTGTTGGCATGTGTGCCTTCACGCATCGCCCCAGGCCCAGAGTTGAAGCCGAGCGCTGCAGCGTTCGGGCCATCGAGGATGACGAGGGCGTCAGCGCCGGTCGTGTTGCCGGCGTGCTCCGCCCCATACGAAGGGTCGGCCAGGATCTCGGTGATGGCGATCAGCACCGGTAGGTGCTCGGGCCGACAACCGGCCATCACCGCATTCACCCCGATCGACCAGATCGTGAGGTCACGGCCAGAGGACTTGGCGATGCCGAGCGTCTTCCAGGGGTCGTGGCCAGAGTCGACGAGGAAGGCCTCGACTCGGTCGATCGTCGGTGGGATGACCGGGTTCCCGTCGGTCCAGCCCTCGGCCAGGAATCGGGTCTGGATCTCGTCGATCGAGCCAGAGGCGACGATCGTGAACGCGGCTGGCTCATCGCTGCCCGACTCGACCGACGCGCCATCGGTCTCGACCAGGCCGGCGATGATCTCCTCGACGGTGGAGGCGATGAAGTTCGCCACCATCTCGTCGCTCGATTGTGCATCGACGTGGCCGATGGTGGTGGCGAGCGGAAGACCGTCGTAGCCGAGACCTCGCGCGGTGGCAGTCGCCTGGGCTGCGAACCCGTCACAGACGATCGAGACCGAGGGAATACCAGCTGATTCTGCAGCGATCGATGCCCGCATCACGGCGGGCGTGCAGCTACCTCAACAACCCATTCCCGACACGACCGCATCGACACCGCGATCCCGTAGGTCGTCCGGCAGGCGACCGACCCGTGCCTTCTCGTCGGATCCGTGCAGGTTGCCGAACTCGTCGTAGTCGACGATCTCGATGCCCACGAACCGGTTCGTCAGCTCCTTGGCCAGAACCGGGAACAGCTCATCCCCCCGAAAGAGATAGTCCCACAGGAATGCCACCCGCTTGTGTTCGAGCGACTCGAGGCGACCGGCTCGGCGCCGGGCCTGAACTCCTCTCGGGGAACGAGGCCACACCACGTCATACGTCATCTCCATGCCTCCATCTTGACCGAAGAGCTACCGAATCCGATAGCGAAACCAGCCACGAGAACCAGTGGAACTAGAATCAGATGCCATGGATCACATCGATCTCGCAATCCTGAGCCAACTCCAGCGCGACGGCCGAACACCGAACATCGAACTCGCCGAGGCTGTGGGGCTCAGCCCATCCCCGTGTCTACGACGAGTCCGCAACCTCGAAGCGGCAGGCATCATCACTGGCTACACCGCCATCCTCAACCGAGACGCCGTCAGCTGCGGGTACGAACCGATCGTGTGGGCCACGCTCGACATGGTCACCCGCGAATCGATGCTCGAGTTCGAAGCCGCGATCGACGGCGTACGCGAGATCACCGAAGCGGCCCGCATGATGGGCCAACCCGACTACCTCCTCCGCATCGCCACCGCCGACGCCGAAGCGTTCGAGTCCCTCTACATCGACACACTCGCCAGCCTCCCGCACGTTCAAACGCTCACCTCCCAACTCGCGATGAAGATCGTGAAGCGAACTCCCGAACTCCCGTTGAAGGCTGCCGCCGACCATGTCAGGTCTTGCCTGACGATGGCTGACTAGGCCTCGAGGGGCATACGAGAGCCGGCCCGCACGCGTGTCAGCGGTGTTGGGGCGGGTGGGTCTCGTACATGCGGACGATGACGATGAGCCCGGAGAGTGCGGTGAGGGCGGCGATTGCGTAGATCGCCACCTCGATCGAGACGAGGTCGGCGAGGGCACCGGCGACGAGTGCGCCGACGGCGAAGCCGGCGTCGCGCCACAGCCGGTAGATGCCGACCGAGCGGGCACGCCAGGTCGGGTGGGCGATGTCGCCGATCGCGGCGAGCAACGTCGGGTACACCATGGCGGTGCCTGCTCCGAGCATCGCGGCGCCGCCGGCCCAGGCCCAGAACCCGGTGGTGGCAGCGATGATTGCGATCGCGGCGGCTTGGGTGAGCATGCCCCCGGCGATGAATGGCTTGCGGCCGATCCGGTCGGACAGGCCGCCGGTGATGAGTTGGCCGAGACCCCACACTGCTGGGTAGATCGCGGCGAGCACGCCGATGCGTCCCACCGACAGCCCAGCGTTGGCGAAGAAGATCGGAAACAGTCCCCACGCCAGGCCGTCGTTGAGGTTGTTGACCAACCCGGCTTGCGACACGGATGACAGCGCTCGTTCACGGAACGACGTGAGCGTGAAGATCTCCACGGTCGAGAGCTGGTCGTGGAGGGCGTCGTTGGTGCCGATGTGGTTGGCGGCTTCGTAGTGGACGTGGGCGCTCGTTTCGCGCACGACCAGCAGCGAGATGCCGAGACCGAGACCGGCGTAGGCAAGTCCGAGGAGAAACGGGGCGGGCCGTAGGCCCCACTCCTGGGCGATGTAGCCGGTGGCGAGCGCGGTGACGGCGACGGCGCCGTAGCCGGCGGCCTCGTTGAGGCCCATCGCGAACCCCCGTCTGGTCGGGCCGACGAGGTCGATCTTCATGATCACCGTGGTCGACCAGGTAAGCCCTTGGTTGACGCCGAGTAGCACGTTGGCGAACACGACCCAGCCCCAGGATGGTGCCCACATCAACACGAGTGGCACCGGAAGCCCGACGAGCCAGCCGGCGATCAGGACAGGCCTACGGCCGTAGCGATCCGACAGGGTGCCGGCGAAGAAGTTGGTGGCCGCTTTGACGATTCCGAACGCGGCGATGAACGTGAGCGTCGCGGTGAATGCGGTCAGCCCGAACTCGTCGGTGGCCAGCAGTGGCAGGACGATGCGTTCCTGGCCGATCATTCCGCCAACGAAGGCGTTGACACCGACGAGAAGCGAGAACTGGGCGACGTTCTCGCGCAGCCCGAGGCGCAAGGTCGACGGGCTGGTGCCGGTCCGGGTGCTCACCGCGCCACCTTGCGAGCTCGGCCGGTTGCGGTCATCGGGGTGCCAGGGCCACCGTCGAGAACGGTGACGTTGAGGCCCTCATCCACGAACATCCCAATGTCGCGCATCACCGTCTCCTCAAGTATATTCTTGAATATATCGTTGCTGTTCTGCAGCTTGTCAAGCAGATACTTGAGGATTCGGAGGCCGAGATGGGTGATCGACAAGCCAAGGACGCGTTGTTCGACGCGTTCGGCGAGGTCGCCAAGGCGCTCGGCAACGGCCGCAGAGCCGAGCTGATCGACGTGCTCGTTCAAGGCGAACGCCACGTCGACGAACTCGCCGCCGAGATCGGCCAGAGCGTCGCCAACACCTCGTTTCATCTGCGCGTGCTCGCCACCTCCGGGCTCGTGACGACCCGCCGCGACGGCACCCGGATCTACTACCAGCTCACCTCCGACCGGGTCGCCGAGCTATGGGCGGCGCTCCGCGAAGTTGCCGCCGCCCACCACGAACAGCTCGACGAGATCGCTGTCGCCTACCTCGGTGACCGCAGCCGACTGGACCAGATCAGCCGCGACGAGCTCGCCGAGCGCATCATCGCCGGCGACGTCGTGGTCGTCGACGTGCGACCCGCGGCGGAATACAGAGCCGGCCACATTGCGGGCGCATCGTCGATCCCGATCGATGACCTCGCCGATCGCATCAAAGCACTCCCAGCTGGTGTCGATGTGGTCGCATACTGCCGCGGGCCGTACTGCGTGTTCGCCGATGACGCCGTGCGGCTCCTGCGTCGCCGCGGCCTGACGGCGAGCCGCCTCGAGGACGGCTTCCCCGAATGGCGGCACGCCCAACTCCCTATCGACATCGACGCTGCGTCGTGATGTGCGCTTGATCCTGGAACGGCGAGCACCCCTGTCAGCAACGGACGTCGGCCCGCTCAGAACGTTCGATGCTCAACATCGAAGGGCCGTCCGGGATCGGCACATCATGCCGGGGTCTCGGCGCTCGGATGTCGCCGGTGTGCTTGCACCGTCAGATTCGCTCGAGAGCGTCGATCTCCAGCGCCGTCAGCTCGGCCGGCATCGTCTCGAGGAACACGTCGAACCGGCGATAGTCGTGGCTGCCGCAGCGAGGAGCGCGTCGTCGAGTTCAGCCGGGCAGCTCAGCATGGGCCAGTGGCCCGCCGGGAGAGCAGCGAAGCTCCACTGATCGAGTTCCTCGCGGGCGAGGTCGTCGGGGAGGGTCGAGCGCAACTCAGCGTTGCCGACGTTGGCGATCACCGTGAGGCGTTGCTCGGTGATCGGTCGTTGCATGCTCGCTGAGTCCAGGATCGTTCGGCCGGGATGCGGAACGAGACGATCGCCAAGCCATTGGGCCTGGCTGTCGTCGAGGCCCTCGTCTGCTGCGATGCCCTCGGTCGGCGGCGGCGCCCAGACCATCCCGGCTCGTTGGATGTCGGCGCGCTCGGCATCTCGCTCGTCGCTCGATGAGCCCCAGTCGTCGAGCAGCGAGCGGCCGTGCCGTGGAAAGAAGCCTGCGACGACAACGGTGCCGACGACTTGGTCGGGCAGCCGGTCCGCGACGATGCCGGCGAGAACGCCCGAGTAGGAGTGACCGACGGCGATCACTGGTCCGTCGATGGCGCGGACGGCACGAACCACATCGTCGACGTGGTCGTCGAGACCGACTCCCGCGAGGTCGGTCTCGGGCACGCCGGGCTCGAGGCCGGTCAACGTCAGGGTGTGCGCAACGGTTCCTCGTGACTCGAGTCGGTCGATCGTCGGCTCCCAGATCCAGCCGCCCATCCAGGCTCCGGGGACCAGCAGCATCGACGTCGGTTCTCGGCTCATCAGCAACGACCGTAGGCAGCGCCTCTACTGGCCCTTGAAGACCGGCTCCCGCTTGTCGACGAACGCCTGTGACGCTTCCTTGTGATCCTCGGTCGTGCCCGTGTGGCGATGGTGGGTCGATTCGAGCTCCAGGCAGGTGGCCAGGTCGCCGGTCACCGACCGGTTGATGTTCTCCTTCATGTACCGGTAGGCGATCGGCGGGCCAGCCGCGAGGCGGGCCGCCCAGTCCTGCCAGGTGGCGTCGAACTCGTCGGCCCCGACCACCGTGTTGACGATGCCGAGGCGCTCGGCGGTCGCCATGTCCATCCGCTCGGGCAGGAAGTACAGCTCCTTCGCCTTCGCCGGTCCCACGAGCTGGGTGAGGAACCAGGTGCCGCCGTAGTCTCCTGCCAGGCCGACCCTGGCGAAGGCGGTGGTGATCACCGCGGTGTCGACGGCGATCCGGAGATCGCACGCCAGGGCCAACGACAGGCCGGCCCCGGCCGCGGGGCCGGGCAGGGCGGCAATGGTCGGCTTCGGCATCCCGAACAGCACACCCGACGTGGCCTTGTGGCTGAGGCGCTGCTCGTGCACACCAGCGTCCCACGAGGTCGCTCCCCCACCGGCGCCGTCACCGGCGGCGAAGCCCTTCACGTCACCGCCGGCACAGAACGCGCCACCGGCCCCGGTCAGCACCACGCAGCGCACGTCGGCCGCGGTCTCCACGTCGGCCAGCGCGATGGCAAGGCCCCTCGTCATTCCCCCGGTCATGGCGTTGCGCCGCTCCGGCCGGTCCATGGTGATCACCGCCACCCCGTCATCACCGACCTCTGCGGTGAGGTCGTCGGTGCCGGTGTCGATCGTTCGTGCCATCGTGGGGTACCTCCCAGCTCGCCTGTCAGCCGAAGCGATCCGATCTTCCTCCCCCACCCCGGCGTTGGCAAGCCGAGCACCCCGGTGGGTACGGTCGCGGCCCATGAACGTGGTACGGATCTACACCGGTGACGACGGTCGCTCACACTTCGAGGACGTGACGATCGAGATGACCGAGTCGTCGACGATCGGCCGGCTCTCCGACCTGTGGGCGGGCAAGGGTGTGCAGTTCCGGGAGGTCGACGGCGACTACGCGCTCGACTTCCACAACGCCCCCCGCCGCCAGCTCGTGGTCAACCTGACCGGGTCGGTGGAGATCGAGACCGGCGACGGGACCACCCGCACGCTCGGCCCCGGCGAGATCCTCCTCGCCGAGGACACCGACGGCCAGGGCCACATCTCCCGCAACGTCGGTGGCGAGCCCCGAACCTGCCTCTTCATCCACCTGGACGACGCCGCCGACGGCGGCGCATGAGCTCCGACGACAACGGCGCCCTCTCGCCTGCGGCGGTCGATGCCGCTGCGGCCGTTCGACGACTCGGCGAGGCACTCGTGGGGCGGGCGATGGATCCGTCGGAGGCGGCGCGGCTCGCCACGACGCTCGCTGAGCTGGCCGAATCGGTCGAGCGGTTCCCGCAGAGGACGAAGGTCGAGGCGTTCGCGTCCACCCCCGGACACGACCGGGTGTCGCACTTCGTGCGCACCGGCCGCTGGCCGGACCCGCCGCCAGACGGGGCTGAGGTGGTCTTCGATGCGCTCTCGTTCGTCGGCGGTCGGCTCAACCCCTTCTCCGCCGACGCCACCTACCACCGCGACGGTGAGGCCGCGGTCGGCACCGCCACCTTCAGCCCGACCCATGAGGGACCACCGGACCGGGTGCATGGTGGGATGATCGCCGCCGTGTTCGACGAGGTGATGGGAGCTGTGTTCCGGGTTCGGGGAATGGCGTCGTCGTTCACCGGCACCCTCACCGTCCGCTACCTGGCGCCAGCACCGCTCGGTGTCCAGCTGGAGTTCCGGGCCTGGCTGAGCTCGACCGAGGGTCGGAAGCACCAGGTCGAAGCGGTCGCGTCCGGTCCCGGCGGTGCCGTCGCCGAGGCGTCGGGCACGTTCATCCAGATGTCCGACGAGCAGTTCGCCCAGGTGATCGAAACCGCAGCGTCGACCGACTCGAACTGACCCCTTCTCGCCGGCGCTACCGCTCCCCGTTGGCCGGTACCGGATCTGGTCCCCAGTCCGGCAGCGGGGCGTACACCACCGGACGCCGGGCCGCGAGCTCGATCTCCCACGGGCGGGGCCACGCATTGCCGACGCAGCCCTCGAGACCGGCCGTCTGCTGCTCCATGACCCCTGCCGGTCGACCGGCTACCGGGCATCGGGGCTTCGGGTGGCGCTGGCCGAGCAGGTGTCCGACCTCGTGGTTGACCAGGTAGCCGCGGTAGTCGGCGACCTCGCCGTCCCAGTGATCGACGGCGGTCCGCCACCGGTCGGCGTTCAACGCCACGATCGGCCCGTTCTGACAGCTCACCGTCCCATATGTCTGCAGGGGGAGGCACAGCCGGTCGACCTCGGATCCCTCCGCCAACACCACCCGCATCGGGCTGGCGTCGTCGGCGACGAACGTGAATCCGGCGAGGGGCCAACCCCGTTCGTCGTTGAGGATCGCCAGCGCCGCCGCAGCCAGATCTGCGGAGGACACGTCGGCGACGCGCGACTCGAACCGCAACCGCACGGTCTGCTCGGCGTCTCCCGGCGATCCGCCGAGGCCGGTCGACACATCGATCGAGGTGGTACCGGTCGAGGCCGTTGCCGGTGTCGTGGTCGACGACGACCCTCCCGCGACCTCGGCCGGTGGGGCGGTCGGGGTCGACTCCACCGCTGGCGACGGTGGCGCAGCGACCGACGTCGAGGTCGAGCTGGAGGACGAGGTCGAGCCGTCGGCGTCACCGTCCGCCTGAGGAACCGAGGTAGACGATGGGCCCGACGGCGACGAGGACGACGCGGCCGGGGCGGCCCCCTCACCGCCGCCGCACGCCACCATGGCGACGACGACGCAGACGACGACTGCGACCAGTCTCGTGAGCGGCACACCGAGACTCTAGGTCGACCGGGCGAACCTCGGGCGCCGGCCGGTCCGCTCGTCGACCCTCAGCCGGTCGGCAGCGCTGCCATGGCCGGATGTTCGAGCACCGGTGTGACGTTGCGCGCCACCCAGAACTGGCTCGGCTTGGCACCTGTTCCCGCCCCGAGGTCGGGACGGAGGCGGTGGAGCCACGCAAGGACGACGAGCACCTGTGCATCGACGTTCAGCGCCGGTGTTCCGGTGAGCGCCCGATGGGCGAGAAGTCGCTGGGGATCGTCGAGCAGGTCGACCACGACGTGACCGATGTCGGTTCCGGCATCCACCAGGAGGGATCCCAGGGCGAGCGCCGCACGGTCGAGGAAGACTGGCCCCACATCGCTCCACTCCCACTTGCCGACCCCGGCGAGCTTTCCGGAGCGGTCGAACAGGAGGTTCTCCAGCACGAGATTGCCGTGAAGGCGGGCGCACGGGACCGCCACGCCGGTGAGGGCATCCCGGAGCCGCCGGTCGATCGCGTCCAGGTCACCCGCCGGCATCTCGATCGCTGCGCCCAGCGCCCGGAGCGGTTCCGACACCCACCGGTCGAGACGATCGTGGTCGAGGATGAGCCAACCACCGCTCGAGTCGTGCATCACCCCGAGCGCCGCGATCGTTGCGCCGACGACATCATCGGGCCCGGCGGCAGCAGCGACGGCGTCGCCGGAGCGGCCGGAGATCGCCGACTCGATCATGGCGTGCAGCTCGCCGGAGAGATCGTGGTCGATCGGGTAGGGCAGGAGCGGACGGAGTGACGGGATCCCGTCGATGTCGACGAGTTGGGCCACGTTCCTGCGCCGTCTCGCGAGGAGCTCGTTGCCCCACTCGGTGCGGGCCAGCTCGACGATCAGCGGCGGTCGACCGTCGGAGCCGGCCACCGCGACCGTCTGCAGGTCATCGCTCAATCCCACCCGTCGCCACGACGGCCGTGACGTGTACCGGTGCCGCAGGTTCTCGCGCACCCGACGATCGAGACGGAGCGACGGCAACCGCATCGCCAGGCGCCGAGCGGTCGCGACGCGGCGCTCGACGTCGGTGACCCGTCGAGGGTCGAAGCGTGGGAGCCACCACCACACCGTGTCCACCACGATCGCGACGACCGCCGCCACGACGAGTACGAGCAGCCACGCCAGTCCGACCCCTGCGACACCCAGCGGCGCGAGCAGCAGCCAGCCGAGCAGCATCGCACTCGCCGAGACGGTGAGCTCGAGGGCGAACACCGCCCCGATCCGCCGCTCGTCTCGGAGCCTGCCGGCAAAGCGGCGGGTGACGGCAGCCGCCGGCACGGCGACGAGCAACAGCCGTAGCGCCCACGTTGCCCCATCGGCGTACTCGGGGCCGAACATCAGCAACGGGACCGGGGCGAACACGGCCACGAGGAGGACGAGGGGCAGCGAGATGGCCAGCCCGAGCGGCCCCGCCACCGCGTCGCCGATTGCGGTGGCGAGCAGGAACAGGCAGTAGGCGAGCGTCCACGCAGCGAGGTAGTGGGCGGTCTCGCGAGACCCGAGCTCGGCGAGCACGAGCAGGGGAATGACCCCGATGGCGACCGTCCTCGGCGTGCCGGCCGCCCAGTCGGTGAACGAGAAGCGCAGAACCTGCCGCACCGGAATCGCCACCGCCCGGACCGAAACGTCCCATTCGTCGCGGACCCGGCGCGCGATCAGCCAGTTGACGATGACGACGACCACCACGATCGGCCCGATCCACGCGACGGAGACACCGAACTCGGACCCCAGCGACGCCATCGGCACCAGCAGGCCGATCTGCAGCAGACCCAATGCGCTGCTCTCGACCGGCGCCCAGGGCGCCAGCCGCAGACCGACGAGCACCGACCTCTGGAGGAGCACCAGGGTCGTGAAGCCGGATCCGAGCACGAACACGGCGATCGACCCGGGAGAGGATCGCAGCCCATCGAGCGCCGGTGCCCACAGTGGGACGCCCGCCACGAACACGACCGACCCGACGAGGCCCAGACCGCCGGTGACGGCATAGCTCCGGGCGATCAGCCCGATGGGCTCACGCCCCGCCGAGGGGAGGTACCGGGCCAGACCTGCGGGGAAGCCGAGCTGGGCGACATGCGCCAGGAGGACCGTCGTGGTGACGACCACCGATCCCAGGCCCACCTGGGCCGAGGTGAACTGGCGGGCGGCGACGATCCAGAAGACGAGCCCGAGGCTCGAGGTGATGGCCGAACCGGCGAGCAGTGGAGCTCCGGACTCGACGCGGGGAATCGACAGAACCGCACGCGCGGCGGCACCCACCCACGACCAGCGATCCGATTCAATCGTTGACGTTGCCACCGACCTTCGCCTGGTCCCCTTGGATACCCACGATGCGCTGCCCGTTTCGGAGCGAGGCTCCACTACCGGCCGCGCCTCGCAGCCCGACCGCCCGACGCTCGCCAGGATAAGCCCGCAACCGGCGATCGGGACGCGCTCGGTCGACTATGAGCTACACGACAGCATCGAACAGCCAGGCCGGTCCCGGGCCCACGCCGGGCGCTTCTCCGCCAGGTGGTCGACACCGGGCTGGTCGTCGTAGGGCGAGCGCAACACGGTCGCCAGTTGGTGAACCAGGGTGTAGTCGCCGCCCTCGGCCGCGTCGATCGCCTGCTGTGCGAGGTAGTTCCGCAGCACGTATCGGGGGTTGACCGCGTCCATGGCAGCCCGACGCTCGTCGGCCGGTCGGTCGTCGGCGAGCAGGCGGCTGCGGTAGTGGCCGAGCCAGGCATCGATCCTCGCCCCCTGGTCGTCTCCGATCGTGTCGGGGGCGTAGTGGGCGTCGGCCAGGGCCGCGTGACCGCAGTTCCCATCCAGCGTCTCGGGTCGGGCCAGGAGACGGAAGAAGATCGTCATGTCGGTCTCGGTGACCTGGAGCACCTCGGTGAGCTCGTCGATGAGCCGATCGTCGGCGTCGTGTGCGGCCTGATCGGTACGTTCCCGCAGGCCGAGCTTGGCCAACATCATCGAGCGGTAGCCGGCCCGGAACCGTTCGGCGAAGCCGGTCAGCGAGGCCTCGAAGCCATCGGCCCGCTCCACGAGCGGGTAGAGCGCGTTCGCGAGCTGGAGGAGGTTCCACTGGGCGATCTGTGGCTGGTAGCCGAAGCGGTAGCGCCGACCGCCAGCGTCGGTGGTGTTCGGGGTCCAGTTCGGGTCGTAGTCGTCGATCCAGCCGTATGGCCCGTAGTCGATCGTCAACCCGTGGATCGACATGTTGTCGGTATTCATGACGCCGTGCACGAAACCGACCCGCATCCACTCGACGATCAGGTCGCAGGTGGAGCGACAGACCTCATCGAACCAGGCCTCATAGACCGTCGGGTCGTGGCCGCCTCCCTCCGGCGCGACCGGGGGTGTGTCACCACCTTGTGTTGGCGGGGAGATGAGGTGGGGGAAGTGGTGGCGGATCGTGTAGTCGGCGAGCTGGCGGAGCAGATCGATCTCGCCCCGTGACGCCGGGAGCTGGTAGTTGCCGAACCGGAGGAACGAGGGCGCGACCCGGCACACGATCGCGCCGGGTTCCTCCGCTGGGTGGCCGTCGTAGAACATGTCGCGCATCACGTCGGTGCCGGTGAGAGCGAGGGTGAGCGCCCGGGTCGTCGGCACGCCGAGGTGGTGCATGGCCTCGCTGCAGAGGAACTCGCGAATCGAGGACCGGAGCACGGCGAGGCCATCGGCCCGCCTGGAGTACGGGGTTGGACCCGCTCCCTTCAATTGCAGCGTCTGGTGGGCGCCCTCGACGTCGACGACCTCGCCGAGCGCGATCGCCCGGCCGTCGCCGAGCTGGCCTGCCCAGTTGCCGAACTGGTGTCCGCCGTAGTTGACGGCGTAGGGCTCGCTGGCGGGCAGGAGCGCGTTGCCGGTGAACACGCGGGCCGCCTCGTCGGTCGTCCACGCGTCGGGGTCGATGCCGAGCGCCTCGCCGAGCTCGGCGGTCCAGGCCACCAGCCGCGGGGCGGCGGTGACGACGGGATCCACGAAGCTGAACGCCGCGCCGTGGACGGGTCGGGTGCCGGGCCCGGCCGTCGGGTCTGCCGGCAGCTCCCGGGTGAAGCGGTCGTCGAACCGGAGGCGGGCGAGCGCGCTGGTCGGCTCGATGCGGGGTGGGGATGTCACGGTCGAGTCGAGGTTCTCCATTATTCTCAACGCTAGCCCCTCGAGATCGGCGGGCCGGAACGGAGGATCGGGAGCATCGGCGACGTGGGCGCTCGTCTCGACGAGCTGATCGACGAGTTCTTCCTCGCTCGGATGCCACGAAAGCATTCCGAGCACACGCTCGCGGCGTACCGGCGCGACTTCGACACGATCCGGGGACCCCTCGCCGAGGTGGTCGGCGTGGGCCCGGAAGCGGTCACCGTCGACCAGCTCGACGTGCGGACCCTGCGGCGGGCCTTCGCCGCGATCTCACACCAGTCGGCGGCGACGATCTCGCGCACCTGGTCGACCTGGAACCAGTTGTTCACCTTCCTGGTCGCCGAGCAGATCGTGCCCGGCAACCCGATGGCGGCGATCGACAAGCCGCGGGTCCCGAAGGGCCGCCCGAAGGCGATCGTGGGAGATGACAGCGTCGACCGCCTGATTCGGCTGGCCGCCGCCGGCCGTCGCAACGCACGCGACCCCTGGCCGGAGCGGGATCTGGCGATCGTGGTGACGCTGCTCACCTGCGGCCTGCGACTGTCCGAGCTGCTCTCGCTGACCATCCAGTCGATCGACGGCCCGGCGGGCGATCGGGTCATCGGGGTCCGCGGCAAGGGCAACAAGGAGCGCACGGTGCCCCTCGAGCCCGAGGTCGAGAGCATCATCGTCGAGTACCTCGAGAGCAGGATGCGGCGGTTCCCGGGTCGGATCGCCAGAACCGCAGCCCTCTTCGTCGACACCCGAGGCGCGCCCATGAAGCGAGGCGGTCTGCAGTACCTGGTGGAGCAGCTCTACCGGGAGGCCGGGATCAGGACGAGCGTGCCGTCGGGGGCCCTCGTCCACGCGCTTCGGCACACGTTCGCCACGTCGCTCGCCAGGAACGGCGCTTCGGGGGTCGAGCTGCAGCGCCTGCTCGGCCACGAGTCGTTGGCGACGACGCAGCGGTATGTCGACGCGACCGCCCGTGAGGTACGGGCAGCAGCGAAGGCGAACGACGCCTACCGCACCCTCGAGACGCTCGACGACAACCGCTGAGCGACGACCGTCGAGCAGGACTACGGCATCGCTTCCTCCCGAACGTCCGCAATCCGAGGATACAGTTCTCCTACGTATGGGTCGCAGGATCGAGGTAGAGCTGACGAGCGCCCGGGACGACGGGTCGTGGACCTGGCGAGCGGCGGGAGCACGTCAACCGAAGGGTGAGGTGACCGGCTCGCTCCTCTACGAGGGAGCGAAGGTCGGCGACGTGGTCAAGGTCGACGCCGAGTTCCACGTCGACGGGATCGAGGTGGTGGAGGTCTTCGCCCCGAAGAAGAAGAAGGAGCGAACCGACCTCCTCGAGCTGAAGTCGCGACCCCTTCGCGACGACGAGCTCGTGACCACCCAACGTTCCGCCCGCGGCGAGCGTCGCGGTGGTCGGCGGCGCGACGGGAAGCGATCGGGACCCCGACGCGAGCACACCCCAGCGCCGCCCGACAACTCGCAGCAGCGCCCGAAGCCGAAGCGGCTGCGTCCCAAGCGGGAGCACCGCGAAGCGCTGCTCGCCGATGTCTCCGAGGAGCACCGCCCGATCGTCGAGCAGCTGATCAAGGACGGCATGCCGGGCGTTCGTTCCGCCATCGAGCGACAGAACGTCGAGGCCAAGGAGGCCGGCAAGCCCGAAGTGGACGCTGCGCCGATCGTGGCCATCGCCGACAAGTACGTCAGCCGGGCCCGCACCGCCGAGTGGCGCGACCGGGCCGATGCCGCGCTGGCCACCGCCGACGAGCTGGACCTTCGCGACCTCCGGTCGGTTGTGGTCGCCGGCAACGACCTCGCCCGCGACGACGAGAGCCGCGAGCTCGTCGAGAAGCTCCGCTCGGCGCTGGACACCAGGGTCGAATCCGACCACAACAACTGGCTGACCGACCTCGGTACGGCGATCGAGGACGGCCGCGTGGTGCGCGCCCTCCGGCTCAGCTCGCGACCGGTCAAGGCCGGAGCGCCGCTACCACCGGATCTCGCCTCGAGGCTCGCCGGCCAGGCGTCGGAGGCCTTGTCGTCCGACGTCGGTCAGGAGCGGTGGGCGACCGTGCTCGACGCGCTGGCGTTCTCGCCCGTGCGTGGTGCGGTCACACCGGTATCGGTACCGACGGAGCCGAAGAAGGATCTGCTCGACGCGATCCAGCGATTGGCCGACCGGATCCCCACGATCGCGGCGCTGTTCGGTATCGATCCAGCCGCCACACCGCGGTCGCGTCGCCGGCGGGGCGGTCGCAAGGACGACGGTGGCCGGCGCGGATCGTCCCAGGGGAAGGGCTCGTCGGGCGGCGCCCGGAAGCAGGGACCTGCGCCCGAGGCCCCGAAGGCCGAGACTGCTTCGGCGGGGCCAGCCGAGCAGCCGGCGGCCGAGGAGACGTCCACCCCTGCCGACGCCCCGGCGGACGAAGCACCGGCCGCCGAGAACGCACCGGCCCAGGCCGACGCTACGGCGGACGAAGCACCGGCCACCGAGGAAGCACCGACCGCCGAACAACCGGCCACCGAGCAGGCACCCGCCCAGGCCGACGCTGCTGCGGACGAACAACCGGCCGCCGAGGAAGCGTCACCGGCCGAGACCGCGGACGCGAGCTCGGCCTAGTCGCTCGGAACCACGCCGTACTCGACGAGGAAGTCGAGCATGCCGTTGACGAGCGCCATCTCACCGAGGTCGTCGAACGACACCCATGCTGCCTCGGCTGCGTCGTCGCCGGGGACGAGGGGCTGGTCGACGAGCGGCGTCGCCCAGAAATCGAGGATCACGTAGTGGTGGCCCGAGCCGATTCGCTCGACGAAGCCGATGAACTCACCGCAGGCCACCGGTAGTCCCGTCTCCTCAGCGACCTCGCGCACGACCGCTTCGGCTAGCGTCTCCCCTCCTTCGACCCGTCCTCCTGGCACCGACCACTGACCGAGCGCCGGACCTCGCCCACGGCGGATGAGCAGGAGCTGGTCGTCGCGAACGACGACTGCGCCGACGCTCGTCTCAGGTCGGTTGCTCGTCATCGAAGGCTCGGTGAACGACGAGCAGGCGGGCTTTGAGACCGAACGACTCGAAGAAGTTCTTGGTCTCCCGGTCGCCAGGCAGTGCCCGGGAGTCGATCCCGAGGCAGCCGGCGGCCTGCATCTCGGCGATGACCAGGTTCATCATCGCCTCCCCGATTCCCGACTCGCGGGCGTCATCGTCGACGGCGAGATCGTCGAGACGTCCCAACCGGCGCCCGTCGGCGAGCTCCTCGATCGTGGCGAGGGCGTAGCCGAAGATGACGTCGTCGTAGGTTCCGACCACGGCGATCCCACCCGGCGACTCGATGAGCGAGGCGACGCGCTCGTCGAAGGGCCACGGCCCGGCCTCCCTGGCGAGCAGCATGGCGCCGCCCCGCGTTGGCCGCTTCTCGTCGCGGATCCTGGTGGCGATCGCGGTGATGACCGGGAGGTCGTCGACCGTCGCAAGACGAGCTGACTCCATCAGTGGTCGAGACGATCGAGCTTCGTCAGCACGGTCTTCCGGGCCCGACCAGCGAGCTCGTGCAACCGGACGACGGACCGCTCCTCGGCCGACAGCTCGTCGAGGAGCGGGATGATGGCCTTGGCCGTCAGCTCGTCGTAGCCCTCGATCGGCATCGTCGGGGGCGGGGCGTCGCCAGCCGGCGACCGGTCGGTTGGCGAAGGTTCGCTGCTCGACGGTCCGGTGGCTGGCGGCTCGTGGTCCCTCAACTCCGGCACCGGTTCGGATGCCGGATCGGCCGCCGAGTGCGGCGAGGGGTCCTGCCGCTCGGTGATCAAGCCCAGGAGCGTGCCGATCTCGGTCACCACCTTCGTCACCGCGGCCGACGCGGTCTCGGCAACGTCGTTCGGATCGCCAGCGGCCCGTCGGCCGCTGACGGCGAGCTGCCCGATCACGCGGGCGAGCTGGACCTGGCTCTTCCCCCGTTTGACCAGCCGTTCGCGGATCTCGTCGTACTCGTAGAGCAGGCCGATCGGGGCGTAGACGAAGAGGTCGACCAGTTGCTCGATCGGGTCCTGCCCCTGACGGTCCTCGGCCACGGCGTCAGCCGAAGATCTTCTGGATCGACGGGCACTCGGTGTCGCCCATGGGGCAGCGAGGGTCCTTCGCACTGCCGAACTGGCTGCGATTCACCAAGAGGAAGCAGCTATCGCACACGAACTCGTCGTTCCGGGGTCCCGAGGCACCCTCGCTCTTCGGCGACTCGCCGGGCTCATCGCCGTCCTCGTCGTCATCGTCGTCGGCCGCCGCCATACGATCCCGAAGGATCGCTTCGAGGTCGGCCTCGACATCGTCGGGGTCCTCGTCGTCATCGTCCTCGTCGTCATCGACCTTTCGAGCCCGAGGAGTCGACTCTTCCTCTTCTTCCTCCTCCTCGTCGTCATCGTCGTCGTCGCTCTCGCCGAACTCGTCCATCGACGGGTCGAGGTCGAGGTCCTCGTCGATGTCCGCATCGTCGACGTCGTCCTCGTCGGGCTCCGCCTCGAAGTCGTCGTCGTCGAAACCGTCTTCGTCTTCCGCCTCGACGTCATCGTCTTTGTCGTCACTCATCCCAGCAAGCCTCGCGATAGCACCTCGCACCGAACGGCCGGACTCTAGCCATTCCCCAGGCGAGTTGGCTGCACCCTGGCAACAAACCCACCTGCCGGTCAACTCGACACTCGACCGCTGCGGGCACTACCCGGTCTGGAACCGCCAGCGGATCCCCTGCACGTTCGCGATGTAGTTCTGGGTCACCTGGTAGAGCCCCGCGAGGCTGACCGAACCCGGGCCCTGGTAGTAACCGGCGAGGGCGGCGTCTTCGCTCCCCATGTAACCGATGAGCCACAGGAGGAAGCGGGCGCTCATCCGGATGTTGTCGTCGGGATCGTACGGGTCGAGGGTCGGGATCCCGATCAGATCCTCCGCGATCCAGTCGGCGGTCACGGGCAGGATCTGCCCGACGCCGATCGCCCCCTTCGACGAGACGACACCCGCTTGCCACCCCGACTCCTGGTACGCCACCGCCATCAGCAGGTCGGTGGGTATGCCGTAGTGGGCCGCCCACCGCTCGAACGACGGCACGAGTGCGAGGCGCTCCGGATTGGATCGGATGCGGGATGGGAGCGACGGGTAAGCTGCACCGGCCGTCGCGGCCGGCGGAACATTGGCCACGGACGGGCCCGCTGGCGACGACGTCGTCGCGCCGGCCGGAAGCCTGAGCTCGCGCCCGACCCGGATCCGGTTCGGATCGTCGATCCCGTTCAGATCGGCGAGCGCCGCCGACGAGACACCGTGCCGCACCGCGATCTGGCTGAGCGTGTCACCCGGAGCGACCGTGTAGCTGGTCGGGCCGTCGACCGGGACCTGCAACACCTGGCCCACCCGGATGAAGTCGTAGCGGGTGATGCCGTTCGCCTCTGCCAGCGCCCGGGTGGTGACGCCGTGGTCCCTGGCGATGACCGACAACGTGTCGCCGGGCTCGACGACATAGGGCGTGTGGGCCGACGCGGGAGACGTATTGGCCAGCATTGCGAAGGCCACGACCAACGCCACAACGGTGGCGGCAAGTCGTCGGGGCGGTCGATTGGAGCGGGCCACGGGGCCTCCTTGGGAAATCCAAAGGCCCACGAGAGCACCGGGGGCCAGAACCTAGGCAGTGTTACCTGCGCGCTTGGCTTCTGCCCGCCGTTCGGCTTCCAGTCGCTCCAGGTCCGCCTCCGTGGAGTGATCGACGAACGACATCATAGCCGCGATCGCCTTGTGACCCGCCTTCTCCGCGATCAATCGGTGCATCTGCTGTGCGACCCGCCGATAGGCCGGATGGCCCTGTGGCGTGCTGCGCAGCTCCAGCGTGTGCATCGCCGACCGGGCGTTCAGGTTGAAGCTGAAGCGAACCCGGTAAGCGAGCGCCACCGCATACGGTGCCTGCACGGGGAAGTCGGTCCGTAACGCCTCGTAGAGCTCGGCCGACCGCTCCATCGCCTCGTCGAACCGGCTCGTGAGACCGGCCTCGTCGACCAGGGGTGAACGGGTGTACCCGTGATGGGGGTTCAGCTTCTGCCATTCGACGGTGAGCATCCGGTGCCGCTGCAGATCGCGGAACGCGCCGTAGTCGGCGAGCACGTCGAATCGGTAGAACGGGCGCTCGAGGGCCCGTCCCGGACGTTGGCGGCGGTTGGTGCGGGTGCCGGCGTACGCCTGCATCACCCGCAGCCGGTCGTCGACCGACATCGCCCGGACCCGATGCTCGATGTCCTGCTCGGCGAGATGGGAGTGGGGATACAGCATCGAGGCGACGACCTTGACCTCCGCGTCGGGGTCGAAGTCGACGAGGTCGACCCTGGCCTCGTCGTCGTAGATGTCGGAGACGCCGAGCAGCTCGTCGGCGATCTGCTCCATCGCCAGCCGATTGTCGGCCAGGTAGGCGCTCGCCGCCACCCCGCGGTCGGGGATATCGACCCGCCGGACGAACGAGGGGATCACCTTCCGCAGCTCGTCGAGCATCAGGTCGGCGTAGTACCGGGCCTCTGGCAGCGGGTCGGCCCGCATGCGAAGCAACAACTGCTCGTAGCTCTGCCCGGAGCCGTAGATGCCGACGTTCGACTGGGCGGCGGCGGGGAGGATTCCCCGGACGGCGTCGAGCGCCTTGGCCTTCACCGCCATCCGGTAGACGAAGTCGCTGTCGCCGGGGGTCTTGGGCGTCATCGACCGCACGTGGTCGACCATCAGTGGGGTCATCGCGGCGTAGGCGTCGAACAGGCGGTCGAGGTCGCCGATGTAGCGGGTGCCGAGCGGTGACGAGAGCACGTCGGGGTCGCGGTAGTAGCGGTACCGGCCGCCGACCCGGCTGTCGTACGCGATGTAGCGGGTCGATTGCTCGAGGTAGGCCGCGAGGCGCCCCCACTCGAGGAGCTTGGTGAGCAGGTTCGACGCCTGCTCACAAGCGAGGTGGACCCCGCCGAGCTGGGCAACCGAATCGTCGCCGTACTCCACGAAGATCCGCTCGTAGAGCTCCTCGGCCCGCCGCATGCCGACCGTCGCGTCGATCGAGGCATCGCCTTCGATGTCGAGCTCACCGACGAACTCGTCGAGGAACAGCCGCCGGAGGCTCTTGTCGGACCGCGAGTACCGAGCGAACAGCGCCCCCTTGACCACCTCCGGCAGGTTCACGAGGGCGAAGACCGGCTTGTCGAGGTTCGTGAAGTACCGGCGGAGGACGTCTTCCTCGACGGCGGTGAATTCCTCGACCAGGTACGGGGTCACGGCGAGAGATCGTAGGGCGAGAACGGCCGCTGGTGGCGGACCGCTCAGCGAAGCCTGTCGGTAGTCACACAACCAGCATAAAGCAGTCGGGTCGAACGGTGACCCGGAGCGACCGGGTCCGACCCACCCTTCGCCCGTCGATCGTTACCGAGACCGGGTGCGGGAATCGGTGCTCCCACTCCGCCACTCGCTTCGTCTCGAGGTCGGGGTGGGGCAGATGGGATCCGGTCGGCAGGCGCCGGAGGGCGAGTAGTCGTTGGGTGGGACGGAGCGAGCCGACGGTCACGTCGACGAGGCCGTCGTTGGGATGGGCCCTCGGGCCGACGTACCAGCGACCGAGCCAGCCGCAGTTCGCAACGACGGCAAACTCGCCGCGCCACAGCCAACGGTGGGCGACGAGGCCGGCTACGAAGGGCCGCTCGGTCCCGTCGTCGAGCCGTGCGAGGCCCAGGTCGACGGGATAGGCGAACCGGTCGCCCTCGGCCCGGACCCGCTCGATGCCGACGGTCCGGGCGAGGTCACCGTCGACCGCGTCCAACGCGATCACTGCCCGGCCGGCAGCGGCCAGATCGGCGACGTCGGCGTCGGTGGAGGCGACGGCTGCTCGCTCGGACCCGACCGCTTCCGCCGCCGGCTCCCCCCAGACGCCCCCTCGCTCGATCGTCACGCCCCGGGGTCCGATGGAACCGGCGGGTCGTCGCCGGGTGGCGGCCGGGCGTCGATCGTCGACGCCGACACGAGATCCCGGCGCACCGCCTGCACCGCCGCCCGGGCCGCCGAACCGGTGCCGGGCAGGACGGCCAGGGCGCCGAGCTGTCGGAGCAGATCGATGAGCTGCTTGGCGGTACGGACGAAATCGCCGGCCGTGATCTCCTCGTCGGCCAGCACGTCGGCGAGATCGCCCCCGGCGGCCCACCCGTGGGCGATCGCCATGAACCCGGCATCGGGCCTGCGGGTCGGCGGCAGGTCGAGCTCGGCTTCGTCGGCGACGAGCGCGAGGTGCATCCCCTGGAGGTCGATGAACCGCCGGCGGAGCTCCTCCGACGGGAACCACGGCTCGATCGGTGGTCCGCTCCCCCGCTCCTCGTAGATGAGGCATGAGGCGAGCGCAGCGACCTCGGCCGCCCCGAGGCCGTCGAACAAGCCGTCCTCCAGCGCCTCGATCGCCAGCAGGTCGCACTCGTGGTAGAGGCGGGCGAGCCGTTGTCCGGACTCGGTCAGCGCCCAGCTCACGAACCCCGGCGAGCCATCGTCGCCGGTATCGAGGTGACCACGGGATCGAAGCAGATCGATCACCCGGTCGAACTGGCCGGCGAGCGACTCCGCCCGGCGGGCGGCCGACGTCTGGACGTCGCGGAGGTCGCCCTCGATGCGCTCGAGGCGGCGGAGCGCCTTGCGGGCGCCGGCGGGGACGTCCTCGGCCGATCGGATGTCCCCGGTGGGGGTCAGCCGTCGCCTCTTTGCCCGCAACCTCGTCCTGGCGAGGGACTGGCCGACCTCGTAGGCGAACGACACGCTGTTCGGCAGGTAGGGCTCCGGCAGCTCGACCTTCCCGATCGCCACGGGGGGCGCGTCGACATCGGCTGGTGTGACCTCGGTCGCGTCGCCGTCCCGGGCGACGAGCCGGACCCTCACCCTTCCCCGCTTCCGGAACGCCACGGCGATGACGACGGCCGGTGACACCAGGTCTGGCCCGTCGACCTCCACCACGTCGCCGGGGACGAGCTGGCTCATCGCGAATGCGATGTCCGACGCCTCGTCACCCGACGAGCCGTCTCCGGTGCCGGTAGCGGCGACGGCCAGCGCCGCTCGCAGCTCCCCGATCGGGCCGTACTCCGATTCGATGCGCCGCTCGAGCTGACGGCGCCGATCGTGGAGCCGTTCGACCCGTTGCTCGGACCGGACGACCCCGGCGTCGGCCCTGAACTGGGCGAAGGACAGGTTGAGGAGCTGCCGGGCCCGCTCCGGGTCGTACCTCCTGACCAGGTTGGCGGCCATGTTGTACGTGGGGCGGAAGCTGGAGGTGAGCACGAAGTTGCGGCTCAGCGCGAGGTCGGCGACCTGCTCGAAGCGCACGAACGGTGACCAGAGCACCATCGCCTCACCCCGCGTGTCGATCCCGCGGCGACCAGCTCGGCCCGTCAACTGGGTGTACTGGGCGGGGGTGAGCGGCTCGTGGTGATCGCCGGTGAATTTCGTGAGCTTCTCGATGACGACCGTCCTGGCCGGCATGTTGATGCCGAGCGCCAGGGTCTCGGTGGCGAAGACGACACGGGCGAGACCCTCCACGAAGCAGGCCTCGACCGCCTCCTTGAACGGGGGCACCATGCCGGCGTGGTGAGCCGTTATCCCTGCGAGGAGACCTGCTCGGAAATCGTCGTAGCCGAGCATCGCGAGGTCGTGCCGGCTGAGGCCCGCCACCCGCTCGTCGATGATCGCACCGATGCGTCGACGGTCGCCGTCGTCGGTGAGCAGCAGCCCGGTACGCACCACCGACCGGGCCGCCTCGTCACAACCCGCCCGGCTGAAGATGAAGTAGATCGCGGGAAGGAGGTCTCGCTGCTGCAGCAACGAGACGACATCGGGCCGGGTGGGTGTACGCCACTTCTTCCTCTGGCGGCCCCTGCCCTTGTAGCCGCGCCCTCGACCACCCTTTCCCACCGTTCGGGGGTCGAGGTCGTACCGGTAGCCGTTGGGGTTGGGGCGGGTTCCCTTGGCCACCTTGACCACGTGGACATGGCTGTTCGCCCGTTCACCGATCAGGTAGTGGTTCTCCAGGTCGACCGGCCGCTCGGTCTCGACGACGAGCGAGGTCGGCCCGCGCACAGTGCCGATCCAGCCCTCCAGCTCGGACGCGTTCGAGACGGTTGCCGAGAGGCAGACGAGCTGGATCGCTCGGGGGAGGTGGATGATCACCTCCTCCCAGACGGGACCCCGGTAGGCGTCCTGCAGGTAGTGGACCTCATCGAGGACGACCGCCGCGAGCCCGTCGAGCGATCGACCGGCATAGAGCATGTTCCGCAGGACCTCGGTGGTCATCACCACCACGGCCGCCTCGCCGTTGATCGCGTTGTCGCCGGTCAACAGACCGACCCGACCCGCACCGAACTCGCCGACCAGATCGTGGTACTTCTGGTTCGACAGCGCCTTGATCGGCGTGGTGTAGAAGACCCGCTGGCCCCGGTCGAGGGCGAGCTCGATCGCGTACGAGGCCACGAGCGTCTTGCCCGACCCGGTCGGTGCCGCCACGATCACGTGGTTGCCCGCTTCGAGCTGGTCGAATGCAGCAGCCTGGAAGCCGTCGGGCTCGAAACCGAGGCCCGCCTCGAATCGGGCGCGGGGACCGCTCGCCGCCATCAGTCGAGCGCGAGCTGGCGACGCTTGGTCATCCTGCCGCCGATGATGAGCGACGCCTCGTAGAACAAGTACATCGGAACGGCCAGCACCGAGAGCATGAACGGGTCGCCGGTCGGGGTGACGATCGCGGCGAGCACCACGACCGCCACGATCGCGATCCGGCGGTTCTTCTTGAGCGTCTCGGTCTTGACGACCCCCACCAACTGGAGGAACACCAGCACGAGCGGCAGCTCGGCGGCGATGCCGAACGCGAGCAACGTCTTGATGAAGAACGACGTGTACGCGCGGGGGGAGAACAGCTCGACGAACTTGTCGCTCCCGAAGCCCGTGAGCACGTCTAGCGCCTTCGGCATGAGCAGGTACCCGGCGATCATGCCGAGCGACAGCAGGACCACCGACACTGCGAAGAACGGCAGGAGCACCCGGCGCTCGCTCGGATACAGGCCGGGCAGCACGAACTTGCCGAGCTGGTAGAGGATCACCGGTAGCGCGAGAATCAGGCCGCCGTAGCCCGACAGTGAGACGACGACCGAGAAGTTGTCGAGCGGTGCGGTGGTGAGGAACTCGCACTCCTCACCCTCCGCCGCCTTGATGTCGCAGTAGGGGTTGGCCAGGAAGTCGAAGATCGGGTCGAAGAAGATCCACACGAAGATCGCGGCGACGACGACCGCGAAGACCGACCGGATCAGCCGGGTTCGCAGCTCGCTGAGGTGACCGAGGAGGGTCATGTCGACCTCGGGCTCGGGGGTCGACCTCATCCGCCGCAGGGGATTCCTCATCGGCTCTGCTCGCCCGATTCACGGTCGACCGGTTCGGGTCCGGAGCCGTTCCCCTCCGCGGACGAGGTCGGAGCAGCGGCGTCGAGCGCGGAGTCACCGTCGGTACCGGGATCGGTGGCGTCGTGGTCGTCGTGGTCGCTCGCCGCGTCGGCGCTCGCCGCAGACTCGGGCACGGCGTCATCCGGGGCGGTCGGCTCGGCCCGCCTCGCGTTGGCGGCGGCGATCTCGTTCACGGCGGGCTTCTGCTCGCCGCTCTCCGTGGTCGCCTGGCGCTGCGCGTAGCCTCTGGGCACGACCGGGTCGTCGTCGGTGCCCGATCCGGTCCACTTCTCGGGGTTGACGACGTCGTTCACCTCGTCGAGCCCGGACATGAACTCGTCCCGCAGGTTGCCGGTGACGGTTCGGGCCTGGGCGACGAAGCGCCCGATCTTCCGCAACACGGAGGGGAGTTGCTCGGGGCCGACGGCGATGAGGGCCACCAGGGCGATGACGAGCACTTCGCCACCGCCGATGTTGAAGAACATGCCCCAAGGTTACCGGCTGGACCGGGTCGCCTCGGGCTCGCCCGTCTCTGGGGTCAGCGCTGGGTGAAGTCCGCCATGACCTCGCTCAGGCGCGACTCGTCGTGGAGCAGATCGTGGAAGTCGAGCAGGTCGTCGTGGTTGATCGGCTCACCGACATGGGTCTCCTGCAGCTCGGCTGGCAGCCGCCAGGTCGAGAAGGCGACACCCGAGGCGATCAGCAGGTCGATCGTTCGGGTCTCGGCCGGCTTCACCACGGTCATCAGGCAGAAGGGACAGCGGAACGAGTACGTCCCAGCGTTGTTGTCGTCACAAATCCGCACATGGACGTCGGACGTCGTGAGCTCGACGTCACCGCAATCTGAACAGCTGGCACGGATTGTGGCCATCTGGGTTGGAACCTCCTACCCCGGGGAGCGACTGTGCTACCCCCTAAGGTTCGGCACCCGGTCCCTTGGTCTTAAGGTTTCGATACCTTCGGGTTGGTGAAGCCGCGTATCGCTGCACGAGATGGGGCCACCCGCCTCTTCGCCCACCGGGGAGCGGCGGCCGCCGCTCCGGAGAACACGATCGAGGCGTTCCTGCTGGCGATCCAACTGGGAGCCGACGGCGTGGCGACCGAGGCCTGGCGAACGGCCGATGGTCAGGTCGTGCTCGACCGGGCCGGGTCCACCGGCGGCCGCCTGCGTCGACGCCGGTTCGGCTCGCTCGACCGGAACGAGATCGGTGACCACGTCCCGTCGATCGACGACCTGTACGACGTCATCGCCGGGTCGGCGGACGTCTCGATCGACGTGCGCGCCGTCGAGGCGTTCGAGCCGATCGTCGCCGCTGCCCGGCGGGTCGAGGGCGATGTGGAGCATCGGCTGTGGCTCCGGCACGGCGATGTCGACGTCCTCACCGACTGGCGGCGGCAGTGCGACGCGAAGCTGGTCCTCGCTCGACCAGCCGGTCGACTCGATGGACCGGAGCGCCTCGCCAACGAGCTCCGGGAGCGGGGCATCGACGGTCTCAGCCTCCCCCACGGGGGGTGGCACGGCGGGCTGGTCGCACTCGTCCACCGGTTCGACCGCTATGCCCTGGCCACCGACCTCGTGCACGAGCGGGAGATGGCGAAGCTCCTCGATGTCGGGATCGACGGCATCACCAGCGCCCAGGTCGACCGCATGATCGCGGTGGCCGCCCAGTTCGCCTGACGGCTCGGGCTACAGCGACCCGACGCGACCGATCGGCCAGAACAGCACGAACGCCCGGCCCACCACCCGCTCCTCCGGCACCGTGCCGAACGCACGCGAGTCCTGGGAGTTGCCGCGATTGTCGCCCATGACGAAGATCTCGCCCTCGGGCACCACGGTGGGCGGAAAGTCGGTGGTGGTGACCCCGGGGTCGAGGTAGGGCTCGACCAGGCGTTGACCGTTGATGTAGACCGACCCCTCGGTGGCCTCGACGGTCTCGCCCGGGAGCGCGATCACCCGCTTGATCAGATCGCGGATCTCACCCGGCTCCTGGACGGGCCGCTCGAAGACCACGATGTCGCCCCGGTTGATCTCGTGGAGCCGGTAGCTGACCTTGTTCACCAGCACCCGGTCGTTGGTGAGGAGTGTGGTCTCCATCGACTCCGACGGGATCCAGAACGCCTGGAAGAGCGAGGCACGCAGGATCAGTGCCACCAGGACGGCGCCGACGAGCACGACGGCCCACTCGAGCGCGTTGCGGGTCGCTTCGGAGGTTGCCTCGACCTCGTCGAGGTCGTCTTCGTCGTCGTCGAAGTAGTCGTCGTAGCCGCGCGGCAGCGGGTCAGCTTCCGGCCCGTGGCTGGCAACGCGATCGAACTCGTCGACCCCGTCCGTGCTCAAGGTTCCACCCGCCCCTGCTGTGGATCTCGGGGCGGGCACGTGGTTCATACCTGGTGAATCGGCAACCCACGGGTCGACGTGAGGGTACGCACCGTCGGTGGTTCCGTAGCGGGGGTCGTCGTCGTAGCCGTAGGGGTCGCGAGCTGGGTGGCGGCGGTCCACGGTGAACCAGCCATCGTCCTCGTCCACGAACGGGTCTCGATCGTCGACCACATCGGCCGGCCAAACACCGCGTTCAGGGGAGGGTGGCATCGCTGACAGGCTAGCTGACACGTGACCGTAACGGTTATCGACGGGCGAACTCGGCCCGCCCGCCCCGCCGGGAGCCGGTCACGGCGTGCGATACCGGTCGAGGATTCGCTCGGCGGCCTCGGCCGCAATCGTGGATGCGCCCGGCAGGCCCTCGGCGTCGACCACCCGGACCTGCGGGCCGAGCCGGACCAGCAAGCGCTCGAGCCAGGGCCTCGCCGTGACGACCATCCGAACCAGGATCGGCTCGCCATCGGCCCGGCGGAGCACCGTGACCGGGTAGGTCTCGATCACCCACGACGCCTCCGGTGCCAACTCGAGCGTGATGCTCGGATCGTCCTCGCGTGGGTGGAACACGGCGCGACCCCCGTCGGGGTCGCTGTCGCCAGCGGTCGGCCGTGCCGGGTCCGGGGGACCGTGGTCGGAGGTGGAGGCGAGCAGGGTGAGGCCCTCTATCCGATCGACCCGGAAGATCCGTTCCCCGCCGGCCCGATGGCACCAGGCGTGGACGTACCACGATCCGCCCTCGGCGAATACCCGCCAGGGCACGATCCTCCGGTCGCTGCGCTCGTCGCGCCCATAGGAGTAGTAGCGAATGTCGACCTCGCGCCGCTCGATCGCCGCCCCCCGCAACTCGTCGAGCATCGACGCCTCGGCCTCACCCAGGTGGATGTCGAGCGCATCGTCGGTCCCGACGCCCAAGGCCTCGCCGAGCTTCGCCAACGCCCTCGCCAGCGCCCCGTCTGGATCGGTGCCGGGAATCGACAGCAGCCCGTCGGACGACGCCAGCAAGGCCAGGCCCTGACCCGGCGTGAGGCGGAGCGGTCGGGAGAAGAAGTCGGCGAGCCGGATCGAGACGCTTCCCTCGTCGTCAATCTGGACGTCGATCAGGGCGTCCGGCGAGTACGGGGGGAGACCCACCATGAAGACCACGTTGAGGTCGTCGAGCAGCTCCCGGTCGGTCAGGTTGAACCGGTGGGCGACCTCCTCGATCGTTCGTCCCGGGTTGGCCACGATCCAGGGGACGATCGCCAGCACTCGACGCATCCGTTCGGGCGCGGTCTGCCTAGCGGGCAACGATCTGCTCCAGCCACTCGACGACGTCGTCCCGCCAGCTCGCCGGCTCCAGCAGCTCGGCCCGATGGAGAAAGCCGAGCAGCAACGACCTGAACGCGTCGTAGTTGACGACGGGCACGGCCGCGACCGCCGAGCCGTCCGCTTCCTCGTGCCACTCGGCGTTGTCGCCGAGCTGTCTGCGGGCGGTGGGAACCTGCTCCTGGTCGAATCGGATCCTGGCGATCGTCGGCTCGTCGTCGCCGAGCTCCCAGGCCGGGATCGGGCCTTCGACCACCGGCCGGCTCGGCCGGGACCGCTCCACCGGTCGTCCGGTCTGGGTGACCAGACCGACGACCCGGTCGAGCCGGTAGTTCCGATCCTCCCCTCGGAGGTGGTCGAACCCGGTCAGGTACCAGCGGCCGCGCTGGAAATCGAGCCGCCATGGATCGACGGTGCGCTCCTGGTCGCGGTAGGTGAACGACACCTGCCGCCGGTCGACGATCGCCTGGAAGAGGGGTACCAGCGATGGATCGGCGGGCAGGCTCGCCACCGTCTGATCGGCCAACGACGCTCCGGTGTCCACCACGCCGCCGAGCTTCCACAACGCCTCCCGGTCCCCCATCCCGTCGAGGCGGATCGTCAGCGAGGCGAGGTGGAGGGCGGCGAGCTCGTCGGGTTCCAGTCCCGGATCGGGAAGGTAATAGTCGTCGGGGTCGATCCGGTAGCCGTCGATCAGTTCGTCCGGCGATCGCTCGACCCTGAGTGGAATGCCGAGCACCCGCAGGTCGTCCTTGTCGCGCTCGAACGCCCGACGGAAGGCTGGGCCCGGCGGCGGATAGCCCTCCACCCGTTCCCGGAGCTCGTCGGCCGTCAACGGGCGCGGCGTCGCCAGCAGCACCGCGGTCAGGTTGAGAAGGCGTTCGAGCTTGTTCACGGCTACCGAACGGTACCGCGACGTCGGTCGCCTAGAGGCTCTCGATCAGCTTCGCGACGCGGTCGTCGGCGCTCTTGAACGGGTCTTTGCAGAGCACCGTTCGCTGCGCCTGGTCGTTGAGCTTGAGGTGGACCCAGTCGACGGTGTAGTCCCGCTTGCGCTCCTTGGCACGGCGGATGAAGTCGCCCCGCAGCTTGGCCCGGGTGGTCTGCGGCGGCACGTTGATCGCCTCCATCATGTCAGGGTCGGTGAGGGTGCGATCGACGAGGCCGCGGTTCTGCAGCTTGTAGAAGAGGCCGTTGTCGCGACGGATGTCGTGGTACTGCAGGTCGAGCAGGGCGACCCTGGCGTGGCCGAGGGGCAGGTCGTGCTTGGCCCGGTAGGCGTCGATGAGGTTGTACTTGATGACCCAGTCGAGCTCCCGGTCGAGCTTGAACGGATCGCTGGCGAGCTGGGTCATGACGTGCTCCCACATGCGGAGCGCTCGCATCTCGTCGTCGGGGAAGCCCTTCGTGTCGGCGTAGTGGAGGGCCCGGTTCAGGTACTCGCTCTGGATCTCCAGTGCCGAGACCTCGCGACCGCTGGCGAGGCGGACCTTCCGGTCGAGATCGAGGTCGTGGCTGATCTCGCGGATCGCCCGGATCGGGTTCTCGAGGGTCATGTCCCGGAGCACGCAGCTCGGATCCTCGACCATGCGGAGCAGCACCGCCATCGCCCCCACCTTCAGGTAGGTGGTGTACTCGCTCATGTTCGAGTCGCCGACGATGACGTGGAGTCGCCGGTAGTGCTCGGCGTCGGCGTGGGGCTCGTCACGGGTGTTGATGATCGGCCGCGACCTCGTGGTGGCCGACGACACGCCCTCCCAGATGTGCTCGGCCCGCTGACTGACGGCGAACATCGAGCCCCGAGCCGTCTGCAGCACCTTTCCCGCTCCGGCGTAGATCTGGCGGCTGACGAGGAACGGGATGAGCACCTCGGCGTAGTGGCTCAGATCGTCGTTCCTGGTGGTGAGGTAGTTCTCGTGGCAGCCGTAGGAGTTGCCGGCCGAGTCGGTGTTGTTCTTGAAGAGATGGATGGTCCCCCGGATGCCCTCGTCCTGGAGGCGCTCCTCGGCGGAGTCGAGGAGCTGTTCGAGGATCCGCTCCCCCGCCTTGTCGTGCACGACGACGTCGCCGATGGAGTCGCACTCGGCGGTGGCGTACTCGGGGTGGGAGCCGACGTCGAGGTAGAGGCGGGCGCCGTTGACGAGGAAGACGTTGCTCGACCGGCCCCACGAGACCACACGGCGGAACAGGTAGCGGGCGACCTCGTCCGGACTCAGGCGACGCTGGCCGCGCAGCGTACAGGTCACCCCGTACTCGGTTTCGATGCCGTAGATCCGACGCGAGAACACGTCGCTCAACCTAGCCTCCCTCGAGGCCTGGGACCGCCTCGCGTCCGCGACCGGCGGCGGTCCGACCGATCCGAACCGACCCAAGGGGCTCAGGCGAGCAGGGCAGAGATGTCACCGTTCTCGAGTCGGCGGAAGCAACGACCGTCGTCGAGGCGGTCGAGAATCGCCACCTCGAGCTCTTCGCTTCCGAGTGTCCGTTCGTCGCCGGCGAGGGCAGCGACCGCGGTCTTCATCGCGTCGCCGACCGTGAGCGAGTCGTCGTACGACTCCTCGAGCCGGCTGCGTATCTCCTCCGCTTCTCCCCCGAGCACGGCGAAGCCGTGCTCGTCGCTGACGGATCCATCGAAGCGGATGTGGAACAGCCGATCGCCGTCGCGCTGGTAGCCTACGGCGGCCACGAGGATCTCGACCTCCAGCGGCTTGGTCTCGTGGGTGAAGATCTGGCCGAGCATCTGGGCGTACTGATTGGCGAGGGCCTGCGAGTCGACGTCGTCCCGGCTGTAGGTGAAGCCCTTGACGTCCGCGTGACGGATCCCGGCGATCCTGAGCTGGTCGTACTCGTTGTAGCGACCGACGCCGGCAAACCCGATCCGGTCGTAGATCTCGGAAACTTTGCGAAGATTGCGAGAGGGATTCTCGGCGCAGAGCAGAATGCCATCTTCGAACTCGATGGCGACCAGGCTCCGACCTCGGGCGATGCCCTTCTGGGCGAAGTCGGCCCGATCTTTCATGAGCTGTTCGGGCGCTACGTAGAAGGGCATGTTCATGAGGTGACCTCCATGTCCCACACGGGTCGACCCAGCGGACGACGTTGCGACATGGTCATCACTGCTCGTTCCTGTCGGCGAAGTCGGCCAGGACGGTCTCGAACCGGGCGGCGACATCGGCTTCGGGGAGCTCCTCGAAGCCGGTCTCGGTGATGACGGCCACGATCGGGTAGATCCCGCGCATGCTGTCGGGCCCGCCGGTGGCGGAATCGTCGTCGGCGGCGGTGAACAGCGCCCGGATCATCAGGTCGACCGCGGTGTCGCGATCGTTGGCGTCGTCGTGGCCGAGCTTGATGACCGTGCGGGCGAAGAGACTGCCCGAGCCAGACGCCACGTAGTCCTCTTCCTCGTAGCGGCCACCGGTGACGTCATAGGCGAACAGGCGGCCGAAGCCGCGGCGACGGTCGAAGCCGGCGAAGATCGGAACCACCACCATTCCCTGCATGGCCGCTGGGAGATGGTTCCGCAGCATCTGGGAGAGCTGGTTGGCTTTGCCCTCCAGGGAGAGCGCGCGACCCTCGACCTTCTCATAGTGCTGGAGCTGGAGCTGGAACATCTTCACCATCTCCAACGCTGGGCCGGCGGCACCGGCGATGGCGACACCCGACCACCGGTCAGCGGCGAAGACCTTCTTCATCGTTCGGTGGCTGATCAGGTTGCCAGACGTCGCCCGGCGGTCACCGGCGATGACCACACCGTCTGCGAACTTCGACGCGACGACGGTGGTGCCGTGGGTCACGTCGATCGCCTGGGCGGGCGAGCCGTCGAGTGAGGGGGTCGGCCGCACTCTCGCGACCAGGTCAGCGAAGTTTGGCCCCGGATCATCGCCGAGACCGAAGTAGGGAAGCGTCATACGAGCTGGAGCTTATCGCTCGTTACTCGCCACCCTTTTGGATGTAGCTCTTCACGAAGTCTTCAGCGTTGGTTTCGAGGACCTCGTCGATCTCGTCGAGCAGATCGTCGAGCTCGGCCTTCAGTGCGTCGCCCTGCTCGGACGATGCCGGACCCTCGACCACCTCCTCCTCCTGAGGGCGAGGTGGTTGCTTGCGTACTTGCTCCCTGTCAGCCATGTTGGTCTGCCTCCTCTACCGGATGGCCCGATGCAGGCGTCGAATCATGCTCCGAGACGATCGAGCAGCTCGGCTACGGTCTCGGACTCTTCCAAGATGGTACCCACATGCTCGACCGTACCCCGCGCAGGTTCGAGCATGGGAACTCGACGAAGGGGGTCATCACCCACGTCGAAGACGATCGAATCCCAGTTGGCCGCCACCACGTTGTCGGCGTACTTCTGGAGGCACTTCCCCCGGAAGTAGGCCCTCGTGTCCGGCGGCGGCTCGCTGATCGCGGCTCGTGCGTCTGCGTCGTCGACGAGCTCCTCGAGGCCGGCCTTGGCCGCCAGCGACTTGGCGGGTCGGAGGTCGTGGTACTGCAGGTCGAGCGCACTCAGGCGACTGTCGTCCCAACCGCAGTCGTGGCGGTCCATGAATCCCTCGAGGATCCGCTTCTTGGCGACCCAGTCGACCTGACCGGCGAGTGTCATCGGGTCCGACTCGAGGCCGGCCAGGACCTCTTCCCACCGCTCGAGCACGAGCTTGCCGCAATCTTCGCCAACGGCTTCGAGCCCGAACCGGTCCGCCCACTCCTTCGCCTGACGGAGGAGCTCCCACTGCACCTCGATCGCGGTCATCGTGGCGCCGTCAGCCATGGTGATGGGCGCCGTGAGGCCGACATCGTGGCTCACGTGGTGCATCGCCGGCACCGGGTCGCCGATGACGAGCTGATCCAGGGCGCTGTCCTCCAGCATGGCGAAGACGATGGCGGACGTGCCTACCTTGAGGAAGGTGGCCACCTGCGAGAGGTTGGCGTCTCCGACGATCACGTGGAGCCGGCGGTACTTCTGGCTGTCGGCGTGGGGCTCGTCGCGGGTGTTGACGATCGGCCGCTTCAGGGTGGTCTCGAGTCCCACCTCCTCCTCGAAGTGCTCGGCTCGCTGGGTCAGTTGATACGGCACGTCTGCCCTGCTCACGCCGGGCAGCTCGCTGCCCACCTTGCCGGAACCGGTGAACACCTGCCGGGTGACGAAGTGGGTCGTGGCCGCGGTGATGATCTGCCCGAAGGGCAGGTTCCGGTCGAGGAGATAGTTCTCGTGGCAACCGTAGGCGTTGCCCTTCCGGTCCGAGTTGTCCTTGTAGATCACGATCTCCTGCCCGTCGGGCAGGGCCGACGCGGCGGCGTTCATCGAGTCGACGAGGATCAGCTCGGCCGCCCGGTCATACAGCACCACCGACAGCGCGTCCCGGCACTCGGGGGTGGACAACTCCGGGTGGGCGTGATCCACGTAGTAGCGGGCACCGTTGGTGAGCACCGCGTTGACCAGATGGGTCTCCACCTCGGGCGGCATCGCGAACTCCGGCGGCATGATGTCGCGGGCGTCGGCCCCCGGCATCTCGTCGATGAAGTCCCAGGCGATCGGGGCGGCCCGATCGTCGACGCTGCCCACATCGGTCCCGACGTAGGCGTTGATCAGCAGCGACGACGCCGACACCGGATTCCAGTCGACGGTGCCCCGGACCATGATCCCGAACTCGGTCTCGATGCCTACGATCTTGGGTAGCGCCACAGCTGGTCTCGTCCTTCGGCTTCGGGCAACGTGGTGGGCCGGCGACTACAGGTACTGACCGGTCGAGACCTGCTCGATGGTCCGGCCGCCGGTCTTGTCGCCACCGGCCGGCCCGACGAGTGTGCGCACGTACACGATCCGCTCGCCCTTCTTGCCGGAGATCTTGGCCCAGTCGTCGGGGTTGGTCGTGTTGGGGAGGTCCTCGTGCTCCTTGTATTCCTGGGTGACCGACACGAGGAGATCGTCGGTGTTGATGCCCTTCGTCCCGTCGTCGAGGAAGCGCTTGATGGCCAACTTCTTGGCTCGCCGCACGATGTTCTCGATCATCGCCCCGGACGAGAAGTCCCGGAAGTAGAGGATCTCCTTGTCGCCGTTCTGGTACGTCACCTCGAGGAAACGGGTGTCGTCGTCGGCGCGATACATGAAATCGGCGGCGGCCTCGATCATCGCCTCGATCGCCGTATCGATCGACCCGTGGGACGACAGCTCATCGGCGTGGATCGGGAGATCGGCGGTGAGGTAGTTGCGGAAGATCGACGCCGCAGCCTCCCGGTCGGGGCGCTCGATCTTGATCTTCACGTCGAGCCGGCCCGGCCGGAGGATGGCCGGGTCGATGAGATCCTCCCGGTTGGAGGCACCGATGACGATGACGTTCTTCAGCGTCTCGACGCCGTCGATCTCGGCCAGCAGCTGGGGCACGATGGTCGACTCGATGTCGGAGCTGATCCCGCTCCCGCGGGTACGGAACAGCGATTCCATCTCGTCGAAGAAGATGATGACCGGCCAGCCCTCTTCGGACTTCTCCCGTGCCCGCTGGAAGATGAGCCTGATCTGGCGCTCGGTCTCACCGACGTACTTGTTCAGCAGCTCGGGGCCCTTGATGTTGAGGAAGAAGCTCCTCGTCTGCGATTCACCGGACAGCTCGCTGACCTTCTTGGCCAGGGAGTTGGCGACCGCCTTGGCGATCAGGGTCTTGCCACAGCCCGGGGGGCCGTAGAGCAGGATCCCCTTCGGCGCCGGCAGCTCGTGCTCGGCGAACAGGTCGGCGTGGAGGAACGGCAGCTCGACCGCGTCCACGATCGTCTCGATCTGCTCGGCGAGGCCGCCGATGTCGTCGTAGCTGACGTCGGGTACCTCCTCGAGCACGAGCTCCTCGACCTCGGCCTTCGGGAGCTTCTCGACGAGGATCGAAGACCGGACGTCGAGCAACATCGAGTCGCCGGCGCGGACGCCGGTGCCGATCAGATGCTCGGCCAGCTCCACGACCCGCTCCTCGTCGGCCCGGCCGACGATGAACGCCCGGATGCCGTCCTCCAGCATCTCCTTGACGATCACCACCTCGCCGGACCGCTCGGGCTTGCGGACCTTCACCACGTTGAGCGACTCGTTCAGCACGACCTCGGCGCCACGGACGAGCTCTGCGGACTCGATCGCCGGGTGCGTCTCGACCCGCATCTTCCGTCCGCTGGAGAACACGTCGGCGGAGCCGTCGGAGTTCACGCCGAGGAGGGTGCCGTAGGCACTGGGTGGTTGGGTGAGCTTGTCGACCTCTTCGCGGAGCGCAGCGATGTGCTCCCGCGCCTCGCGGAGCGTGTAGGTCAGCTTCTCGTTCTGACTGACGGCTTGTGCCAGTTGGCCCTTCGTGTCGAGGAGGCGCTCCTCGAGCGTGCGGACGCGTTTCGGCGCGTCCTGGAGACGGCGGCGGAGGGTCACGACCTCCTCCTCCATCACCTTGAGCTGCTCCTGCAGCTCGGCCATCCCGGTCTCGTAGGCGGTCAGCCGGCGTTCGTACTCGGGTGTAGTAACTGCTCTACCTCCTGGTGAGCGATGCAACGCGCTGCGCTGCACGGGACCCTACACCCACCATCGGCACCATGTCTGACGGCACAAGGGTTGCTGACGAGCACGGAACGGCGGGGGCAAGATTCGACATCCACACTAGGTGGTTAAACCTACAGCCCAGAGGATGTATGCCAGAATTCGCGCTTCCTCCCGCCAGGCGTCGTACCGACCGGTCGGCCCGCCGTGGCCGGCGCCGAGGTCTGACCACAACAGGATCGGACGGTCGCCGGTCGTGACCGCTCGGAGCTGCTGCACCCACTTCGCCGGCTCCCAGAAGCCGACGCGGGTGTCGTGCAGGCCGCCGGTCGCCAGGACCGACGGGTAGTCGACCGGGCGGATGTTCTCGTAGGGGGCGTAGCCCTGCATCGTGCCATAGGCGGCCTCGTCGTCGGCCGGGTTGCCCCACTCCTCCCACTCGGTCACGGTCAGCGGGAGGCTGCCGTCGAGCATGGTGTTGACCACGTCGACGAACGGGACCTCGGCGACCGCGGCGGCGAACAGCTCGGGGGCGGCGTTGAGCGCGGCGCCGACGGTGAGACCGCCCGCCGACCCGCCCCGCACCACGAGCGACGCCGGGGTGGTCCAGCCGGCGTCGATCAGGTGCCGGGCGCAGGCGACGAAGTCGTCGAAGGTGTTGTGCTTGTGCTCGAACTTCCCGTCGAGGTACCAGCGGCGACCGAGCTCGCCGCCACCTCGCACGTGGGCGATCGCGAACGCGAAGCCCCGGTCGAGGAGCGACAGGCGGGCGGCGGAGAAGGCGGGATCGATCGACGCCTCGTAGGCCCCGTACGCGTAGAGCAGGCACGGGCCGGGCTCGCTCGACCGGTCCCGACGCCAGACGATGCTGATGGGGATCCGGGTGCCGTCGGGAGCGTCGGCCCACAACCGCTCGGTGGCGTAGTGCGACGGGTCGTAGCCGCCGAGCACCTCCTGCTGCTTCAACAACACGAGGTCGCCCGATTCGAGGTCGGCGCTGTAGACCGACGCCGGGCTCACCATGGAGCCGTAGCCGTACCGGAGGCGAGTCGATCCGAAGTCGGGGTTGGCCCCGGGCCACACCGTCGACACCGCCTCCGGCTGCTGGATCGTGGTGATGGCACCATCGTCCCATCGGCGCGCCCGGATCCTGGTCAGACCATCCGCCCGCTCGTAGAGCACCAGGAACCGCTCGGTGACGTCGAAGCCGCTGAGCGTCACGCCCGACCGACCGGCCGATGCAGTGGTCGACGGCTCGATCGGCTGCCAGTTCTCGGCGCCCGGATCGTCGTCGGGCGCGACCATCATCGTGAAGTCGACGTGGCCGCGGTCGTTCGTGCGAATCACGAAGCGATCGCCGTGATGGGCGATCGAGTACTCCACGCCATCGCGCCGCGGGGCGATGAGGCGGGGATCGGCGTCCGGCCGATCGGCCGGGATCACCCACACCTCGTCGGTGACCTTCGACGAGCTCGCGATCTGGATGTGGGAGCGATCCTTCTCGAGGCCGATGCCCACGAAGAACCGCTCGTCGTCCTCGGTGTACACGAGCACATCGTCGGACTGGGGCGACCCGAGCCGGTGGCGCCAGACCTGGTAGGGCCGATTGGTGGCATCGGGCCGGACGTAGAAGATCGTGCGGTCGTCGAGCGCCCACGCCGAACCGTGCGAGATGTCCTCGAGACGGTCGTCGAGGTCGGTGCCCGTGGCCAGGTCGCGAACGGTGGCGGTGTAGCGCTCGTCGCCGGTGCAGTCCCAGCCCCAGAACAGCAGCCGGTGGTCGGGCGAGACCTCGAACGGTCCCACGTCGAAGAACTCCTCGTCACCGGCTTCCACGTTCTCGTCGAGCAGCACCAACTCGTCGTCGGCACCGAGTGGTGAACGGGGATCGGGGGCCTCGATCAGCGGGCTCGGATCGGCCGGGTCGACCGGACGCCGGCAGTGGATCGGGTAGGCGGCGCCCTCGATGGTCCGGGCGTAGTAGGCCCAGTCGTCGAGGCGGACGGGAACCGACAGGTCGGTCTCCTTGATCCTCCCCTTCATCTCCTCGAAGATCGCGTCGCGGAGATGGTCGACCTCGGCGAGCACCGCTTCGGTGTAGGCGTTCTCCGCTCGGAGGTGGGCGAGCACGGCGTCGTCCTCGCCATCGCGGAGCCAGCCGTAGTGATCGGTTGTGGTCTGCCCCCACCGGACCCGTTCGGTCGGCCGGCGCTCGGCGATGGGCGGTCTGGTGGGCGTGCCGACCGGGTCGCCGCCACTCGATCCCGGCCCGTCAGGTGTGGTCATCGCGCCTCACCCTACGGAAGGTCGCCCGCGGGCCCACCGAGCGGCCAACCGACCGGCAGCGACGCCTTGGCCTCGGCCATCGAGGGTCGCCCGGGATAGGTTCGGCCCCCATGAGCGACGAGGCACGCCCGAGCTTCCCCCAGACCCTGTTCCAACCCGAACCCGGATCGACCCAGGTCCTGCTGATCCGGCACGGCCAGTCGGCGCCGTTCGTGCCCGGTGAGCCGTTCAGCCTGGTCGACGGGCATGGCGATCCCCACCTGTCGGATCGTGGCCGCTACCAGGCGACCCTGGTGGGGGCTCGGTTGGCCGACGAGCCGATCGATGCCATCTACGCGTCGACCCTCACCCGTACCCAGCAGACGGCCCAGCCGCTGGCGGAGCGGCTGGGCCTCACCGTGAGCATCGAGCCCGACCTGCGTGAGGTGTTCCTGGGCGACTGGGAGGGCGGCCTCCTCCGCCAGAAGCAGGCGGAGGGGCACCCGGCCGCGATGGCGGCCAGGACCAACCGGGAGTGGAGCGAGATCCCGGGCGCCGAGTCGAACCAGGAGTTCACCGCTCGCACGGTCGGCGCCGTGGAGCGGATCGCCGCCGCCCACGCAGACGAGCTGGTCGCGGCGTTCTGTCACGGCGGGGTGATCGGGGCCGTGCTCGGTCACGCGGCGGGGGTGAACCCGTTCACGTTCAACGGCTCGCGCCACACCGCGATCGCCCACCTCGTCATCCAGCCGAGCGGCTGGGTGATCCGTTCGTTCAACGACGCCGGGCACGCCGGCCGGCTGACGGCCGACCACGAGGTTCCCCCGGCGTAGCTCACGCCTGGGGCCGACGATCTGCCCACTAGGTTCTTCTGCCGGATCACACGAGCGCGAGAACCACGTAGGGTAATCTCACTGGCACGCCTAGTGGTAATTGGTTGCCGCTCCAGCCACACGCAGGAGTCGCATCGACCGGGTTGCCCCCAACCGAGGAGCGTCGCAAATGCTGTGGCGAGAACGCTATCGAGTAGCTGCATCCGGGATGTTGCTCGCCATGGCGCTGCTCGCTGTACTCGACTACGCCACCCGCACCGCGGCCGATCCTCCGGGCCAGAGCCTCGTGTTCCTCGCCATCGCCCTCGTGCTCAGCGCGGTCTACGCCGGGGTGACCGCATGGAACGACATCGCCGCCGTGTGGCGGATCGCGCCGGCCGTCGTCGCGATCCTCGCCGTGCTCGGAGCGGTGTTCTGGGCCAACAGCGCCGCCACCCCCCACGCCCCGATCGGGTTCACCGCAGCGGCGGTGATGATCCTGACCTACGTCGGCTTCGTCCTCCCGCCGGGCTCCGCGTTCTTCTTCAGCCCGCTGGTGGTGCTCGCCCTCCTCGCCGCCTATCTGGTCGAGCCACCCCGGCTTCGCCAGATCAGCCTCGCGCTACCGCTCGTCGCGGTGCCGGTCGCGGCGCTCCTCGGCGAGCTCGTGTCGGCGCTGACCGACCGGACCGTCCAGACGGCGAACCGCTTCTCCAGCCGGAAGGAGCGCCTCACGAAGCTCGAGGACGTCCTCCGACGCTTCCGCCGGCCCAGTTCGCTCGAGGAGGCCGCCGCCGAGGTGGCGGAAGCCGCGATCGAGATCTTCGACGTCGACCGGTCGACGGTCGTGCTCCGCGACAACCACGAGCAGCTCATCTCGGTCACGCTCGGTCCCTCGAGCGACGAGGTCCCCGACCCGGAGACCGCGAGGCTCGTGGCCGAGACGATCGGTGGCGACGAGCCTCGCCTCGTGCCGACCCGGAGCTCACAGAACCTGCTGGTCCTCCCGTTGCCGGCGGCCGATGTGCCCGCCGGAGCGGTGGTGGTGCACCCCATAGCCCCCGACGATCCCGAGTACAGCCTCGACCTCGCTCGACTGTTCGGCACCCAGGTGGGCATCGCGATCGAGCACCTCTTCAAGATCTCGGAGCTCGAGCACGCGACCACGCGGGACGAGTTGACCGGTATCGGGAACCGGAAGCACGCGAACTCGCTGCTCGATTCGCTCGAGGACGGCGATGCGGTGATCCTGTTCGACCTGGACGGGTTCAAGGAGATCAACGACTCGCTCGGCCACAGTGCCGGCGATCAACTGCTCCAGGAGCTGAGCGCCCACCTGCGGACCTGCCTTCGCGACTCGGACACCTCGGCTCGGCTCGGGGGCGACGAGTTCCTCGTCGTGGCCCGCAAGGCCTTCGCCGATCCGCTCGCGGTGGCCGACCGGATCCTCGTCGGGTGGTCACGGGGCGGTCGGAGCACCACGCTCAGCGCCGGTGTCGCCCTCCACGACCCCGCAGCGCCCACGACCGAGACGCTCGAGCGGGCCGACCGCGCCCTCTACCAGGCCAAGGCGGCAGGCAAGAACCGGGCGCACATGTGGTACCCGGACCTGGCGACGTTCTCCGCCAACGGACAGAACGACAGCACGGAGTCCGCGAGCTGACGCCGACGATCAGCCGCTCGAGGCGGTCGGCACGCTCGATCCGGCGCCCGACGCCGGCAACTCGATGATCTTCGCCTCCACCTCGTCACGGATCCCGGCGAGCGGGAGGACGTTCAGGACGCCCTGTCCCCGCTGGACCAGGTCGATGAGCTCCTCGCCGCTCCTGGCCAGCACCGGTGTCGTGCCGTGGATGACCAGATTCGCCGACTCGACGTCCTGGCCGAGGTCGTCCTCGATGTAGGTGAAGACCTGCCGCACGGTCTCGAGGCGCAGACCGGCGTCGAGCAGGGTCTTGATGACCTTCAGCTTGAGGAGATCGGTGTAGGAGTAGCTCCGGCGACTTCCCGATCCGTTGGCGTCGGCAACCGATGGGCGCACGAGGTCGGTGCGGGCCCAGTAGTCGAGCTGTCGGTAGGTGATCCCGACGATCTCGGTGGTCCGCTTCCCGGAAAAGCTGGTCTCGACTGCCACGTGCGCGCGCCTCCTCGTATCGGCTACCGCAGACGCCAGGTGCAACCGGCATCGACAATCACATCGATCGACACGGCGAGTGTTGACGCGGCTTGACGCCGTGCGATCGAGCGGAATGACGACACCGTAATTACAGCGGCGTGATGTACCCAACGCTGAGCGTAGCCATGCCGTCACCAGCAGTCAACGACCCTGCTGTCGATGCCGATGCAAGCGCCTGCGTGGAGGCGGGCGCTTCGGCCGGTCAGGTCGTTCGATCGTTGGAGCTACTCTGCGATCGCAGTGGACCACATGGATGCGGTTGGCGACGGAACTGACACGGACGGGATCGTTCGTCCACTCCTCGCCGACGCCTTCCCTCCGTCCCCGGACTCGGCGTGGCGGATCGAGCGAATCGCCAGGATCGGGATCGGGCGGGGCGTGTTCAGCCTGGTGCTGGCGGTGGATCTGGCCTGGACCGCCGGGAACGGACCGAGCTCGGTGGTGGTCAAGGTCCCATCCGCCGGGCCGAACGGCGATGCAGCCGTCGCGTCCGGTGCCTGCCGGCGGGAGGCGCTGGCCTACGCCGAGCTCCTGGGAGCCTCACCGGTCCGGCACCCTGCCTGCTTCCTCGTTCATCGAGATGGCGATTCGGCTTCGTTCGTGCTCGAGGACCTCCGTCGGCATCGGCACGTCGACCAGCTCGACGGGTTCGATCCGGCGGACGCGATCGTGCTCGCGGAAGCGCTGGCCCGGCTCCATGCACAGTGGGCCGACGAACCGTCGCTGTTCGACCTCGACGTGCGCCGGGCGACACCGGCCAGCCTCAGCGACGACGTGCTCCGCGCCGGGTTGGCCGCGCTGTCGACCCGCTGGGCGGACGCCATCGATGTGGCAACGCAGCGCGCCTTCGAGGGCCTCGTCGCCGAGCGGCCGCGTCTGGTCGACGCGTTCACCGCGGCGCCCAGACCCACCCTCTGCCACGGCGACCCCCGAGCCGACAACGTGGCCTTCGACCGGGCGGGAGAGCCGGTCCTCTACGACTGGCAGCAACTGGCGATCCAGTTCGGTCCGGCGGACCTGGCCTGGCTCGCTGCGACCAGCCTCGAACCCGAGGTTCGGCGAACGATCGAGCGCGACCTCATCGACGCCTACGGCACCACGATCGACCACTATCGGCTCGGCATGCTCCTGCCCGGCCTCGCCGTGCTCTTCCTCGCGCAACGCACCGCCGACGACGATCGGGCCGGGCGCCTGATCGCCACCAGCATCAGCAGGATCGGAACGGCGATCGCCGACCTCGACGTGGCATCGGCCCGCTGATCATCCCGGACCGGTCAGGGAAGGAAGTCCTCCGGGTTGACCTCGTCGAGGAACTTCCGCAGCTCCTCGACCATCTCCTCCTCGTCGCCCTCGTCGTCGCCCGACTCCGACTCCTCGATGCCGGCCTCGTCGATGAGTGACTCCTCGGCGAAGATCGGGCTGCCCGTCCTCGCCGCCAGGGCCACGGCATCGGAGGGACGGGCCGACAGGGTCTGCACCCCGCCGGTGGCGTCCCGCAGGAACAGCTCGGCGAAGAACGTGCCGTCGCGGAGCTCGGTGACCACGATTCGCTCGAGCGCCGCTCCGAGGCTCTCGATCACCTCGGCCAGCAGGTCGTGGGTCATCGGCCTGGCCGTCGGCGTTCCGGAGAGGGCGAGGTCGATCGCGTGGGCCTCCGGGCCACCGATGTAGATCGGCACCACCCGCCGGCGTCCCGACATCTCACGGAGCAGAAGGATCGGCGTGCTCGTCGGCATCTGAACCCGAACACCCACGAGCTCCATCTCTACGGTCATGCAATAAACCTAGTCGTGACCACGGGCCTTCACGCTGTCGGGAGTGAGCGTTCTAGTTGCTGCCGACGGCGATGTAGACCAGCTTGAACTTGCCGACCTGGAGCTCGTCACCGTCGTTCAGGCGCTCGTTCTCGACCCGCGCCTGATTCACATAGGTCCCGTTCAGGCTGCCGGCATCGGCCACCTCGAATGCATCCCCGACGCGTCGCACCTCGGCGTGGCGACGCGAGACCGTCACGTCGTCGAGGAAGATGTCACTCTCGGGATGGCGACCGATGGTGATCTGGTCGCTGTCGAGATGGATCCTGCTCCCACGCTTCGGACCTTGCCGAACCACGAACATGCCGGCCGTTCCTTCGGGAAGGTCCTCGAGGGAGATCGGTTCGGTGAAGACATTGTCGGCGTCGCCGGCGATCGTCTGATGGAGGGCGGTCGGGTGGTCGGTGGGCGATCGGGCGACCAGCGGCGCACCACACGAGCTGCAAAAACGCGCACCGAGCGGGTTGTCGTAGCCGCAGGATGTGCACGTGGCATCCATGTCAGGTCTCCGTCAGCTCGATGTAGGCCGCTGCGTCCATCAGATCGTCGAGGTTCGCCTCCGAGCTTAGCTCAAGGACGAGAATCCAGCCCTCTCCGTAGGGGTCGGCGTTGAGCTTGTCCGGCGCCTCGGCGAGATCGTTGTTGACCTCGACGACCTCACCGGCCAGCGGGGCGTAGATGTCGGAGACGGACTTCGTCGACTCGACCTCGCTGATCGACTCGCCAGCGGTGACGACGGTGCCGATCTGGGGCAGATCGACGAAGACGACGTCGCCGAGGGCGTCCTGTGCATAGTCGGTGATACCGATCCTGACTCGGTTGCCCTCCTCGAGCCGGATCCATTCATGATCGGATGAATACCGAAGGTCGTCCGGGGTGTTCATGGCCGACCACCGTACCGGGAGCGGCCGACATGGCGGCCCGTCTCATCGACGCCGAACCCGCCACACCGTCGGGAGATACTGGACGAGCGCGGCATACCAGCCGTAGGCCAGTCCCGGCACGGCGAACAGCCACGCCAGGAACCCCACGACCGGGGCGTACGACAGGGTGCTGGCGCCCCCGAGGAACATGGGGAAGGCGAACATCAGGAGGAACGTCCCGGTCTTCCCCTCCCAGGTCACCACGAGCCGGGACGCTCCGGCCGCGGCCATGATCACGGCGAACACCGCCACGAGGGCCTCCCGCCCGAGCACGGCGAGCGCGACCGCCAGCGGTACGGAGCCGTCGACGATCAGGCTCGGGATGGCCACGAAGAACAGCAGCCGATCCACGATCGGGTCGAACATCGCGCCGAAGTCCGTGCCCTGGTCGAGCTTCCTCGCCAGCCAGCCGTCGACCCAGTCCGTCGACCCGAGCACGGCGAGCAGCCAGGCCGCGGCGGCCCGGTTCTCCCGCCCGAACAGCAACCAGACGAACACCGGGATGCACCCGAGCCGAATGAGGGTGATCAGGTTCGGCCAGGTCAGGATCTCCGCCGGCCTGAACCGTAGCGACGCTCGGCTCTCGGTCATCGGCTCTCGGGCTCTCGGTCATCGACGGTCGATCACCGATTCAGGATCCGGCCGAGACGGAGCGCTCGTCGCGGGAGTAGAGCGACACACCGTTGATCCGGTCGTCGACGATGAGCACGAAGCCCTGACTCGCCATGCTCCGATCGAACTCGTCACGCTCCTCGGTCGTACGCGGGGGTATCTCCCGCTCGACGACCAGCACCGCCCGGGTGAAATCGGGAAAGCCGGCCTGGGCCGCCGACGGGAGGCGCTCGGTGTCGAGCGTGAACAGCCATGGGCGCTCGGCCATCGACGCCAGGGCCGACGGCGACGCCCGCACGGCGATCTCGGGATCGACCTGCTCGATCGCCGCCGCGGTGGCCGCCGCGGTCGCATCGAGCTCGTCGAGGCGCCACGGCACCGCGTAGGGCGAGATCGGCGATGCCGCAACGAACGACATGATCGACGCCACGGCCATGGTGGTCAGGACGCGGACGTCGAGAAAGACCCGGTCTACGCCCATGTTGCCCAGCCGGTTGAGGGCGTAGGCGGTGGCGATCATCATGAACGCGAGGAGCATCGCCGCCCTACCCGCGAACTCCAGCTCGGTCGGAAGATCGGCGATCAGGTAGATCACGGCGAGGGGAAACGCCGGTGCCAGGTGCCGGAGCGAGAGCAGCGGCAGGAAGATCAACGGCGAGAGCAAACCGACGACGAGCGTGACGTTCTCCCGACCGAGGAGGTCTCGCACCGTGTCCACCGGATCCCGCAGTGAGGACAGGACCACCTCGGCCAGCCCGGTGTCGTCGTGGCCGAACTGCTCGGAGATGACGCTGGTGTCACTGATGATCGGCTGCACCACCAGCAGCAGTCCCAGCGACCAGACGAGCCCGACGCCGAGGGTCCACACGCCGACCGATCGCTCCCGGGAACCGAGCACCACGAATCCCCACAGCGCCACCACCAGGCCCAGGTCGGCCCGGCAGGCGAGCGCGAACGCGATGCACAGCCAGTAGAGCACCCAGCGCTTCGTCGCCCCGAAGAGCGCCATGCCGACCAGTGCCGGCACAGCCAGCGCATCGGGGTGGAAGTCCTGGGTGGCGAGCCGGTGGGTGGCCGGATGGAGGGCATAGGCCAGGACGAGGACACTCGACGCGCCGACCCGCAGGTGGGCGACACGCCTGGCCAGGAACCACAGCGGCAGCACGGTGACCGCCAGAGCGACCGACTGGGCCACGATGAGCAGCTCGGGGGTGGGAACGAACACGCCGAGCAGTGCGAGCGGGTAGAGCACGAACGACCAGTGCAGCTCGAGCAGCTGCACCTCGGTCCCGAACAGCGACGCCTGCGCCACCTTCCCATCGCCGATGAGCCACACGGCCTGGGCGTAGGCGGCGAGGTCGACACCGGTGTCGAGCGACCGCACCTTGGCGAGCGCCGTCCAGGTCAGGACCGAGCCGAGCGCGACCGTGATCAGGGCGGGCAGCCACCGGTCGCCTGCGCCGGCTTCGAGCCGGGCCTGGAGGCGGACCGCTCGCCGTTCGAACCGGCGCTGGAGGGGGAGCTCGCTCATGGAGCGGAGGGGTCGGCGACGAGCGGATCCGGGTCGAGGTCGAGCAGCTCCGGTCCGTTGTTACGGACGCTGTTCACCCGCTGGGTCACCGGGCGCAGGGTGAGCAGGCCGTCCGGGGCGGGAACCAGCAGCTCGGCGAGCGCCTCGACGTCATCGGTGTCGGCGAGCCAGTCGTCCCAGACGGCAGGGGCCAGCAGCACCGGCATCCGATCGTGGATCGTCGCCATCGTCTCGTTGGGGCCGCAGGTGAGGATCGTGCAGCTCTCCACGACGTCGCCGCCGTCTGCGCCCTCCTCGGCCTCGTCGTCCTTCGGGCGCCAGCGCTCCCACATCCCGGCGAAGACGAGCGGCTCGCCGTCGGTGCGGTGGATGTAGAACGGCTGCTTCTTGTCGTGTCCGGGGACCTTCGCCCACTCGTAGAAGCCGTCAGCCGGAATCAGGCACCGCCGGCGCCGGATCGCCCGCCGGAATGCCGGCTTGTCGAGCACGGTCTCGGAGCGGGCGTTGATCATGCGGGACCCGACCTTGACGTCCTTCGCCCAGAACGGGATGAGGCCCCATCGCAGGGTGGTCAGCTCGCGATGACCCTCTGCAGCCCGCACGGCATAGACCTCGCGGGTGGGGGCAACGTTGAAGTTCGCCTCGAGCTCCGAGCCGGAGGTCTCGGCACCGAAGTAGCGAGCCAGCTCATCGGGAGGCGACGCGGAGACGAACCGGCCGCACATGGGCGTCAACCCTAGCTTCCACCGTCAGCGACGGGCTGGAACCAGCGGCAGGTCGCCTGCTCGGAAGTCTGGCCGGGAGGGCACGATGACCGTTCGCCGGTCGAGGATCTTCGTCATCGCCTGCTCCGCCTGCTCGGTCGCGGCCCTCAGCTCGCGCTTGACGATGATCTCGTCGTAGCGGCGCCGGGCGACGAGGTGCTCGTGAACCGGCAGCTCCTCCTTCGCCTGCCGGGCCCTGGCGATGTCGGGAAGGGGTCGCCAGATCGCCGACAGCACGAAGAACGCGAGGACGAGCAGGCACAGGATCCCGTACCACATCACGAGCGAGATCGGCGCCTCGAACCGAGGCCAGCCGGCGGAGAGGCCCTGCCCGAGCGCGTAGATGACGATCATTGCGGCCGATACGGCCAGCGAGAGCACGAGGAACGGGATCGTGGCGCTCGGCTGCAGGTCGAGGCTCGCCTCCCTCGCCTTCTGGGCCTCCAGATGCTCGATCTGCTCGCGGGCCGTCTGCCGTTCCTCGAGCCGACGACGGGCCTCCTCGATCTCCCTCTCGCACTGCTCCAGACGCTCCCAGAGGTTCATCTCCGCCCAGGCGAGGGGCAACCGGTCGTCGGGGCCGAGACGGCGATCCGCAACCGGTGCCGGGCTCGGGGCGATCCCACCGACGCTGCCGAGCAACTTGATCGCGTCGTCGAGCTCACGTACCTCCCGCCTGGTGGACTGGAGGCGTGCGTCGATCGCGACGTGCCCGACATCGATGCTCAGTGCGACCACATCGGCCTCGAGCATCGGGTCGGCCTCGATGGCCTCCCGTACCCGTTCGGCGCGGTCGGTCTCCAGGCGGGCGAGATGCAGGGAGATCGCCGGGCAGCTCCGAGGCAGTGCGGCGGCGATGCGCTGGAGGGTGCGACGAGCGGTGTCGTCGTGGTCGATCGACTCGAGCAGCTCGGCGGCGACGATCGCGCTGTAGGCGGCACCGCTCGGGTCGTCGTCGGTGAGGTAGCGGGCGGCCCGTATGAAGTGCTCGGCCGCCCGCAGCGAATCGCGACCCCTGGCTGCGATGCCGGCCCCGAACCAGCAGAACGGATCGGTCGGATGCAGCTCGGTGGCGGCGATGAACAACTGCTCGGCGTCCTGATACCAGTGCTTCTCGAGAGCACGGACGGCGCGCTCGGCAAGCTCGCGGGCCGTGACGACGGTGGGCTGGGACAGCAGTTGCTCGGCGCTGGGCGGGTCCTGTGGGCTTTCGTCCGGGTCGCCGTCGGGATCAGCGTCCGGTCCGGCGTCCGGATCGCCGTCCGGTACCGACCCTGTCGACAGCTCCTCGTCCGCCGGCGTTGGGGGCGGCTGCGTCGTGCCCGGCTCGGGACCGGCCCCGACGGTGAACGGCTGCTCCACGATCGGCTCGAGACCGACGTGCACGTGGCAGGCCACGGCGCTCACGTCCGCCGGGTGACGTTCACTCGTCTCGTCGAACGCGAACGCGAACGCCGACGAGGAGGTGTACGGCGGCCGCATCCCGCCGGCCATCCTGCGCAGCTCGTCGACGACGGTCCGCCGCTTGGCGACGATCGTGGCCTCGGCCGTACCGACCGGTTTCCTCCCTGCCGGCAGACGATCGTTCGCGTCCACCGCGTCAATCGGCGAGGATCGGGTTCTTGTAGGTGTCGAGGTACGTGATCTCCGACACGGGGGGTCGCTGCGCCGGCTTGAAGTCGGTCCCGACGGTGTACGCGACGGGGAGCAGGCCAGCCTGGGTCATGTGTGGCGGGATCTCGAGCAGCTCCGCCGCCTCCGCTTCAAGCGCCAGATGGATCGTGGTGTAGCAGCTCCCGAGCCCTCGGCTCCGGAGGGCGAGCTGGAAGCTCCACATCGCCGGGATGATGGAGCCGAACAGTCCGGCCCCACCGTTCGGGTTCTCCTCGGGCCGGCCGATGATCATCGGTATCACCATCACCGGCACCCGGTGGAGGTTGGCGGCGAGGAAGTTCGCCGAGTCCATGACCCGACCGGTCTGGGTGCCCGGATCCGCGGTCTTGGCCGCCTCCGCGAGGTAGTCGGCGCCGACCCGGTTGTAGAGCTCCGCCAGCGCAGCCTTCTTCTCCTCGTCGCGCACGACGAGCCAGCGCCAACCCTGGCGATTGGAGCCGGTGGGGGCTTGTACGGCGAGCTGGAGGCACTCCAGGAGCACGTCGTCGGGCACGTGGCGCTCGAAGTCGAGCCGCTTCCGTACCGCCCGTGTCGTGGAGAGCAGCGCATCCACTTGATCGAGATCGAACTGCATCACCCCCGATGCTAGTCGAACCACCCGGGACGGTCGCGCTCCCTCACGAGGTGCCACCGATCCGACGCCCCGTCGTGGCACACTCGTCGACATGTCCGGATCCGAGCGACGGCGCACCGTGGCCGCAGGGGCCGTCCTGGCCGCCCTCGTCGGTCTCGCCGCCGCGTGTGGCTCCTCGACGGCCGACACCGACGGCGCAGGATCCGGCGACGCGACGCCGATCGGTCAGAGCACCCAGTCCGGCGAGGGCGACGGCACCGGCGCCGACGGTGGTGAGGACGAGCCGGTCGACAGCGGAACGACCGCAGCACCAGCCGACACCGGCGACTCCGAGGCGGCGACCGGCGACGTCCTCCCGGCATCGACGTTCGACGGATCGGCGACGACGGTCGGCGGGGAGAGGTACGACCTCGCGCAGCTCGCCGGCACCGACGTGGTCCTCTGGTTCTGGGCCCCCTGGTGAAGCTCGTGCCGAGCAGAGGGCCCTGCGGTCGCAGCGGTCGAAGAAACCTACGGGGACCGGGTGACGTTCGTGGGCATCGGGGGTTCCGCCTCCAGCGGTGACCTGCAGCCCTTCATCGACGAGACCGGCACCTCCGGGTTCGCCCACCTCGACGACAGCGCCGGCGGACTCTGGGAGCGGTTCGGCACCAGCGGTCGCTCCACGTTCATGTTCCTCGACGACGACGGCTCGTTCATCCTGACCGAGTACGGCATCGCCGACGAGGAGCGGCTGGTGGCCGAGATCGAGCGGATGCTGGGGACCTGAGCGGCAACGCGACCCAGTGTCGCGCCACCGCCGACGAGGTCAGCCCGAGAACGTCGTCTCGAGATGCTCGATCTCGGGCAGACCGATCAGATCGGTGAACTCGCCGAACGCCGGCAGGTCGGGGAGCGCCTCGATCGGCGTCCCAGCCGACCTGATCGATGCCAGGACGGCCTGCATCGCCCTCGTCGCCGCGAGCAGCGTGCTGATCGGCATGATCACGAGCTTGAATCCGAGCTCCCGCAGCCGGTCGTGGGTCAGGGGCGGGGTCTTGCCGCCCTCGGCCCAGTTGAACACGAGCGGGATGCCGGCCAGCTCGCTGGCCACCCGTTCGATCTCCTCCTCGCCGGTCAACGCCTCGACGAAGAGCACGTCGGCCCCCGCGTCCGCGAAGCGCTTGGCCCGATCGAGGGCGTCGTCGAAGCCGTTCGGGGCGCGGGCGTCGGTCCTGGCGATGAGCACCAGCTCCGGGTTGGACCGGGCGGCCACCGCCGCCTCGATCTTGGCCACCATCTCGCCGGTGGGGACCACCTGCTTGTGCTCCATGTGGCCGCACTTCTTCGGGAGCACCTGGTCTTCGAGGTGGAGGCCGGCCACCCCGGCCCGCTCGTACTCCTGCACGGTGCGGATCACGTTGATCGGGTTGCCATAGCCGGTGTCGGCGTCCGCCACCACCGGCCGGTCGACCGCGGCGCAGATCCGGCGGGCGTTGTCCACCATCTCGCCCAAGCCGAGGAGGCCGACATCGGGCCGACCGAGAAGGGAGGCGGCGGTCCCGAACCCCGTCATGTAGACCACGTCGAACCCGGCCTGCTCGATGAGCCGAGCGCCGAGGGCGTCGTAGCATCCAGGGAGCAGGATCGGGTCGGGGCCGTCGAGAAGTGCTCGGAGGGCGGCGGGACCGTCGTTGGCTGGGCTGAGGAGATCGGCCATTTCCGGAGCGTAGAGCGCGACGCGAGGACCGGGCACCCCGCCGCCCCGTCACCGTCTCCCGGCTGCGAACTATCCTCCGGGGATGACCGCCGGCTCGAACGATCTGGAGGCCGACTACCGTCGGTCGGGCTTCAACCGGCGCCTGGGGTTCGGTGCTCGGCCGGCGCTGGTGGTGGTCGACATGTGCCGGGCCTACTTCGAGCCGGGTTCGCCGCTGTTCCTCGATCGGCCGGAGGTCGTCGACGCATGCGGCTCGCTGGTAGACGCTGCCCGCGCCGCCGACCGGCTCGTCGTGTGGACGCGGGTCGAGTTCGAGCCGGGCGGTGCCGACGGCGGGGTCTTCTACCGCAAGGTCGGCGCCCTCTCGGTGTTCGACCGGGGTGGCGAGCTCGGCGATTGGGTCGGCGGCTTGACACCGATCGAAGGTGAGCCGGTGGTCACCAAGCAGTACGCCTCGGCGTTCTTCGGGACCTCGCTGGCGGCGACGCTCACGAGCCGGTCGGTCGACACGGTGGTGGTGTGTGGCGTCTCGACCAGTGGCTGTGTGCGGGCAACTGCGCTCGACGCCTGCCAACACGGCTTCGTGCCGATCGTGGTGGGCGACGCCTGCGGCGACCGGGATGAGGTGGTGCACGACGCCAACCTCTTCGACCTCGACGCGAAGTACGCCGACGTCGAGCCGCTCGCCGACGTCCTGGCCGAGCTCGCCTGACCCACCCCGGTGTTCCGGAGATGGGTCGCCCGGAGCGTCTAGCTTGTCCACCAGTTGCAGATCACCACCGACCAGCAAGGAGCACCACATGGACCTCGGCATTTTCATTCCCATCGGCAACAACGGCTGGATGATGTCGGAGAACGCGCCGCAGTACATGCCGAGCTTCGAGCTCAACCGCACCGTGGCGGAGCGGGCGGAGGCCGCCGGCTACGACTTCCTGCTGTCGATGGTCAAGCTCCGAGGCTTCGGCGGGAAGACCGAGTTCTGGGATCACAACCTCGAGTCGTTCACCCTGATGGCCGGGCTGGCGGCCGCGACCTCGCAGATCCAGCTGTTCGCCTCGGTCGCGCTGCCGACGCTCCACCCGGCCATGGTGGCCCGGATGGCGTCGACGATCGACGACATCTCCGACGGCCGCTTCGGGATCAACATCGTCTCCGGTTGGAACCAGTCGGAGTACGCCCAGATGGGGGTCTGGCCCGGCGACTGGTACTACGACAAGCGCTACGACTACGCCACCGAGTACGTCACGATCATGAAGCAGCTGTGGGCCGACGGTGTCAGCGACCTGAAGGGCGAGTATTTCCAGCTCGACGACTGCCGCCTGTCGCCCCCGCCCCGCGACGGCGGCGTGCCGCTCGTGTGCGCCGGCCAGTCGGACCGGGGCATGCAGTTCTGCGCCGAGCACGGCGACTACCAGTTCATCATCGGCACCGACGATTTCGACGTCGTCCGCAACGATGCGGCCCGGCTGCGGGCCGCGGCCGAGACAACCGGTCGGGACGTCGGGGTGTACGTGCTGTTCCAGATCACGATGGGCGAGACCGACGCCGACGCCCAGGCGACCTGGGATCGTTACCGGGACGGCGCCGACCTCGAGGCGATCGCGTTCATGACGGGCCAGGCCAACCTCGACACCGCGGGGGCGACCGCCGAGAAGATCACGGAGATGAAGGGCGCCTTCAACCTGAACATCGGGCCGATCGTGGGCAGCCACGCCACGATCGCCGAGAAGCTCGACGAGGTCGGCCAGATCGAGGGCGTCGAGGGTGTGATGTGCGTCTTCGACGACTACCCGAGCGCCACCGCCGAGTTCGGCGAGCGGGTCATGCCGCTGCTGTCGGATCGGTCGTAGGCCACCACCGACGGGACCCCGGTCCCCGTCCGCGAGCGTTCCGCCTGTCGGCAACGCCACCCGATCCCGTTCTGCCTGTCGGGGCGCGCCATACTCGGGGCAGCCGACAGGCGGAAGCGAACCGGGCGGTTCCCGCAACCGGCAGAACGCCCAGAGGAGCCGATCAGGGCCCTTCGTCGACGATCTCGGGCGGGTCGAAGGCCGTCACCGGCGGCGGCTCGCCGACGAGGCGCTCGACCTCCACCAGACAGGTCTGGGCGCTCGGACCCTGGGCGAGCTTGCTGGTGCCCTTGTCGGCGGTCAGCACGTTGGGGTTGCCGTGCTTGCACGTCCCGTCGGGGGCCGGGTCGTACCAGGCGCCGGTGGCGAGCTCGACCACCCCCGGTGCAACCGCCTCGGTGAGGACCGCACCGGCGAGGCAGGCGCCCCGCTCGTTGAAGACCCGCACCACGTCGCCGTCGGTGATCGAGCGGGCGGCCGCGTCGGCGGGGTTCAGCCGGGCCGGCTCCCGGCCGGCGACCTTCGCCCCCCGACTCAGGGGACCATGGTCGTACTGGCTGTGGAGACGGGTGCGGGGCTGGTTCGAGATCAGGTGGAGGGGCCAACGCTGGGCGCTCGGCGCGCCGAGGCGCTCGAACGGCTCGTACCAGGCGGGGTGGCCTATGCAATCGTCGTAGCCGAAGCCGTCGATGGTCGCCGAGAACAGCTCGATCCTGCCCGACGGGGTGGGCAGCGGCGCAGCGTCGGGATCGGCCCGGAAGTCGGCGAGGAAGACCTGGTCGGTCTCCCCCATCGGTGCCATGTCGTGCTCGACGTACCCGGTCGACCAGAACTCGTCGAACGGGGGCGCGTAGCCGTTCTCGCCGGCGAACTGACCGTAGAGGTGCTCGACCCACTCGTCGGCCGATCGGCCCTCGGTGAACCGGTCGCCGAAGTCGAGGCGGTCGGCGAGGGCGGCATAGATCTCGTAGTCGTGGCGGGCATCCCCGTGCGGGGCGATGGCCTGTTGCATGGCGATCAGCATCGTCTCGGCCCCGCCGAGGTCGTTCCGCTCCAACGGCGTGGTCGCGGGGAGGACGATGTCGGCCCGCTTCGCCATCGGCGTCCAGAACGGCTCGTGCACCACGATCGTCTCCGGTCGTTGCCAGGCAGCAGCCAGGCGATTCAGATCCTGATGATGGTGGAAGACGTTGCCCCCCGCCCAGTAGACGAGCTTGATGTCGGGGTAGTGGTCGTGGGTGCCGTTGAAGTCGTAGGGCTCACCTGGCCGCTCGAGCATCTCGGTGATGCGGGACGTGGAGATGACGGGCGGGTCCGGGGGGAGCGGCGGAACGGGCAGGCCCGGGATGCGCTTGCGCACCTGCCCGGCGCCGACGTTGCCGTTGGCCCCGAACGGGAACGCGAAACCGCCGCCCGGGAGCCCGATCTGCCCCAGCACCGCAGCGAGGGCGAGACCCATCCAGTAGGGCTGCTCGCCGTGGTCGCCCCGCTGGACCGAGAGGCTCAGGTTGACCAGCGTGCGGCCGGACGCCATCAGCCGGGCCAGCTCCACGATGGCGCGCTCGTCGACGCCGGTGATCTCGGCAGCCCAGCCTGCAGTCATCGGCCCGGCATCGGGCTGCCCGGGGCCTTCGGCCCGTCCGTCGAGGTAGGCCCATAACCGGGGCCAGCCGACGCAATGACGGTCCAGGAAGGCTTCGTCGGCCAGGCCCTCGGAGACCAGCGTGTGGATGAGGCCGGCCATCAGCGCGACGTCGGTCCCGGGTCGGATCGGCAACCAGCGACTGTCGAGCTCGACCGACTCGTCATCGCGGAGCGGTCCGACGTTCACGAACGTGACCCCCCGCTGTCGGGCCTCGTCGAGCCAGCGGGCTGTGTGATGGGGACCCTGACCGCCGAACGTGACCTGCGCGTTGTTGAGCCGCAGGCTGCCGAAGCTCACGATCGTGTCGGTGTTGGCCACGATCTGCGACCACGAGGTCATCGAACCGATCGCCCGGCTGTACGAGTAGCCGAGGATGTGGGGCACGATCGCCTCGGCTGCCGAGGCGGAGTAGGTGCCGCGACCGTCGGTGTAGCCCCCGAACATGCGGAGGAAGCGATAGGTCTGGTTGGAGGGTTGGTGGAACCGACCGGCGGAGCCCCACCCGTACGATGCGCCATAGATCGCCTGGTGACCGTGCTCGTCGCGGACGCGGGCGAGCTCGCCAGCGACGAGGTCGAGAGCTCGATCCCACTCGACCTCCACGAACGGGTCGACCCCTCGGCGGTCGGTGGCCGTCCCCGGGCCGCCGTCGAGCCACGACCGGCGGATCGACGGCCCCGCCACCCGGCACTCGGTGGCGGCGAGCAGTCCCTGCCCGATCGGTGACGGCGCGGGGTCGGCCGGGTGACCGTGGACCGCGGTGATGCGCCCATCGGCGGCCTCCACGAGATGCGGGCCCCAGTGGGTGACGAGCGGGGTACGGGTCATGCGCTGCGGCTTGTGGCGGTCCGACTCATCGCTGGACCGTACCTCGCAATGGTCGACGACCGAGAGTTCTCCAGCGGGCACCGGTCGACCTGCATAGGCTGCGCCCATGCCTGGCTTGCTCCCCAACGTGGATCCCGACGGCCTGCTCGAGTACTCGGTGGTGTACACCGATCGCGCGGTCAACCACATGTCGGCGTCGTTCCAGACCGTCATGACCGACATCTCAGCCACGCTGAAGGAGGTGTACCGCGCCGATGCAGTGGCGGTCGTGCCCGGCAGCGGCACGTTCGGCATGGAGGCCGTGGCCCGTCAGTTGGCAACCGGCAGGAACGTATTGGTGCTCCGCAACGGGCTGTTCAGCTTCCGGTGGTCGCAGATCTTCGCCGCCGGCTCGATCCCGGCGTCGGAGACGGTGCTCACGGCTCGCCGGGTCGAGCCCGGGTCGACAACGCCGTTCGCTCCGGCCCCGATCGACGAAGTGACCGCCGCAATCGCCGAGCAGCGCCCCGACGTCGTGTTCGCCCCGCACGTCGAGACCTCGGCCGGCATGCTCCTCCCCGATGCCTACGTGGCGGCCGTGGCCGACGCCACCCACGCCGTCGGCGGGCTGTTCGTGCTCGACTGCATCGCATCGGGCGCGCTCTGGGTGGACATGGAGCGGTTGGGGGTCGACGTCCTGGTCAGTGCGCCGCAGAAGGGTTGGAGCGCATCGCCCTGCTGTGCGCTGGTGATGCTCAGCGCTGGTGGCCGAGCGGCGGTGGAGGCCTCGACGAGCACGAGCTTCGCCTGTGATCTCGGGAAGTGGCTGCAGATCATGGGCGCCTACGAGGCCGGCGGTCACGCCTACCACGCCACCATGCCGACCGACGGGCTGACCGTGTTCCGCGACGTGATGGCCGAGACCGCGGCCTACGGGTTCGACAAGGTCGAGGGCGAGCAGTTGGAGTTGGGTCGTCGGGTCCGCGCCTCCCTCGCTGCCCGGGGCGTCCCGAGTGTGGCCGCCCCTGGGTTCGAAGCGCCGGGGGTTGTGGTCTGCTACACCGACGATCCCACGGTCCAGAACGGCAGCAGGTTCGCCGCCGCAGGGGTGCAGATCGCCGCCGGCGTGCCGCTCCACTGCGACGAGGGCGACGACTTCTCCACGTTCCGGCTCGGCCTGTTCGGCCTCGACAAGCTGCACGACATCGACCGGTCGGTCAGCTCCCTCGACGCCGCGTTCGACGAGATCTTCGGACCACCCACCAACTGACAGCCAAGGATCGGCACCATCCACGCCGACGGTCCACCCCGTTCCGGCGGACCCAGGTGCCAGCATCGGGAGCTGGATCCGCCAGAACTGGGCTGGGTGGGAGTCAGGGCCGCCAGATCCTGTTCCGGCGGACCCACCGACCAGCCACGACCCTTCCGGCGGACCCAGGTGCCACGATCGGGAGTTGGATCCGCCAGAATGAGGGCGGGCGTCAGGGCCGCCAGATCCTGTTCCGGCGGACCCAGGGACCACCCACGAGCCTTCTGGCGGACCCAGGTGCCAGCATCGGGAGTTGGATCCGCCAGAACGGGGGCGGGCGGGCGTCAGGGCCGCCGGAACCGGGGTGGGTGGGTGGGAGTCGGGGCCGCCAGAACGGGGGCGGGGCTCGCCGGCCCGGGCGGTGGTCAGTCGGTGATGGCGGTGAGGAAGGTGCCGACGGCGTCGTTCCACGAGTGGGGCTGCTCGAAGTACGGGCTGTGGCCCGACGCCGGGATCTCGACGTAGCGGGCGCCGGGGATCATCGCCGCCGATGCCGCGAGGAGCTCGGCGGGGAAGATCTGATCGTAGGTGCCGGCCACGAACAGCACCGGCACGCCGAGGGCGGCGATGTCGGCGTGGTCGACGGTGAAGTCGACGGTCTTGCGCAAGCCGGCGAGCGGCGGCTCGTGGAACGAGCCGAGCGCCTGGTACAGGTACGCATGGGCGGGATCGCGCTTGGCGGTTCCCGGCCAGAGCGCGGTGTGACCACCGACGATGGTTGGCCCGTCGGGAACGAGACCGCCTGACGCCTGGAAGTCCGCCATCGCCTCGCGGAGCTCCGGGGTCCAGAGCCCACCGACCGTGTCGGCGAACACGAGTGACCGAACCCGGGTCGGGTGAGCGACGGCGAAGGCGGCGATGTGCCACCCGCCCATCGACTGGCCGACGAGGTGGGCCCGGTCGATCGAGCGATCGTCGAGCACCGCCGCGAGGTCGGCAGCCGCGGCCTCGGCGCTCGGCGCCTCGTTCCGGTTGGTGGAGTTGCCGAAGCCACGGGCATCCCAGGTGAGCACCCGGTGGGTGCGACCGAGAGCGGGGATCTGCTGATACCAGACGGCGTGGCTCCCCCCGGCGCCGTGGGAGAGCACCACGACATCGCGATCGTCGTCGTCGCCGTGGGCGACCAGTTCCCAGTAGATCTGCTCGCCGTCGTGGTCGACGAGGCCGCTGGTCAGTTGCAGTTCGCTCCCCGCGTTCACGCGTGGACCCCGCCGTCGACCACGAACGCCTGACCGGTGCAGTAGCTCGACTCGTCGCTGGCGAGGAACAGCACCATGTTGGCGATGTCGACCGACTGGCCGATCCGCCCGATCGGGATGTTCCGCTCCGCCTTGGCCCTCACCTCGGGATCGGCGACCGGCCGGAGGTGGGCGGTCATCGGCGTCTCGATGATGCCGGGGTGCACCGAGTTGACCCGGATGCCGTGGCGACCCCACTCCTTGGCGGCGGCCCGCGTGAGCCCGGTCACCGCGTACTTGGTGCCGCTGTAGGCACCGTGACCAGCCACGCCCTCGAGACCGGCGACCGAGCTGATGTTGATGATCGAGCCGCCCCGCTCGAGCTTCTGGAGCGCTCGGGCCACGGTCCGCATTCCGAGGAACGTCCCGGTCTGGTTGATGGCAACGACCCGCTGGAAATCGTCGAGCGTGGTGGCATCCAACCGCTTCACGAGGTCGACGCCGGCGTTGTTGACGAGCACATCGAGCTGGCCGTGCTCCGCGATGACATCGTCGACCACCGCCTCCCAGTCGCTCTCGGACGTCACGTCGAGATGGCGGTACGACCCGTTGTCGAGCTCTGCGGCCACCTCCTTGCCCTCGTCGTCGAGCACGTCGGTGAGGACCACCGTCGCGCCGTGGGCGGTGAAGAGCCGCCCTTCCTCAGCCCCCTGCCCTCGGGCGCCGCCCGTGATCAGGGCCACCTTGCCGGCAAGCCTGCCGGAGCCCGCGTCGGTCATGATCCAACCCCCATTCGTCGCACTTCCAGTCGTCCGCTCAGCCGGCTCTGGCGGCCGGAACGAGCAACGCCGCCTCCACGATCGGCGCCGCGATCCGGGCCCGCTCCCGCAACTCCGTATCGTCGAGGCTCGTGATCGGGTGATCGACCGCAGCGTAGGTGTAGCCGTCGAGCCCGTGCAGCTCGGCTATCGCCTCGGCCGTCGGCCGGAACGGCTTCGTGATGATCGGCACCGCCGGCACGCCGAGCTTCTCGAAGATGATGGCGTCGAACACACTGCCCGACGAGCAACTGCCTCAATCTCCCACCGCCGAGATCGCAGCCATTGCCTCCTCCGCCACCGGCTTGGCCTCGTCGGGGTGACCGCCGTAGCCGGGGCTGGGCGGGCCGATGTGGATCACCTCGCCGATGCGCCACCGTTGGCGGAGCTCGTCGACCACGAGCTCCATCAGCTCGCGACCGTGGGTCTTGCCGTTGTGGACGAGGGCGATCACCGCATCGTCGAGCGTGGTCAGCCTGGGCGCGGGACCGTCACCGGCACCGACCTCGGGTGGGCGAGGGTCGAGGAACAAGGTGGTCATCGGCGGATCTCCCTCGTCACGAACGCCACGCTACGCCCTCGGCTCCACGAGGGAAAGAACGACGAGTGACCGCCGGCCGATCCTCCGCCGACGAGCACCAGGATGTCGTCGGGGGACCAACCCCGGTGGACCAGTATCGCCTCATCGCCGGGGTGGACGGTCTGGTCCCCGGCCGGATCCCAGCGACCGGTCCAGTCGACCTCGGCCGTCGGATCGTCCTCGATCTTGCCGGCGCGCTTGAGCGTGGCGAGGTCGCGCGCGGCCGACGCGTACAGCCGCTCCTGAACCTCCCGCCGTGACCAGCTGGCGAGCTTGGCCGCGTGCTCGGGGGCGATCACCACCACCGAACGACCAGGGCTGAAGCTGCCCAGCGCCGCCATCGCGTCGGCGAACGTCGAGAGAAGCGCCTCCGGATCGCTGGTGCCGTGGTTCACGATGTTGTGACCGGACTCGGCGGCGAAGACCGTGACGGTCGAGGTGTCGGGATCGTGGCCGAGGGCCACGTGGATCGGCTCCCACGGCGACTCGTCGACGTTCTCGGTGAAGCACAGGCTGAACTTCCCGGGCCATCCCTGGGTGGACTTGTCGAGCTGCCCTGGCAGCGCCGTCAGGCAGTGAAGTTGGACGAGTCGGATCGTCCGACCGATGGTGGCGTTGGCCCGGAAGCCTGGTCCGAACAGGTTCTCCCGCCCGTGCACGCCGATCGCTGCTGCTTCCGGGCCGCTGACCACGATCATGACCGTCGCCCCACCCGTGCTGGTGGTCGGCCCATGGAGGTAGAAGGCGCGGTCGCCGATCGCGTCGAGCACGGCGCCGATGGTGGGGAAGTAGGCGGGCGCGGCACCGGCCATCACGGCGCACACGGCGGCCTGGTAGGCGGTGACCTCGGTGTCCCGCGTGGCCTCGACGAGCAGCACGTCGTCGGCCGCCCACGGTCCGCCGTCGAGCATGGCGGCGACCCGATCGGCGGTCGGCGGGACGACCGGCAGCCCGTCGTCGAGTCCGGCCGCATACATCGCCTCGATGGCCGCCCCGGGGTCGCGGGCGACGTCCGGGTCGACGTTGAACCCGGGGCGGGCGCCGGGGTGCTGGTCGGCGAGCACGTCGAGGTGGGGATCGACGGTCAGTGGGCTTCGTCCTCGCTCAGCCCGGCGACCGCCAGCGCCTTGCGCTTGGCGCCGTCGAGGTCGTAGTGGCGGCGGGTCACGATCCGCTGGGCGTAGAGCCCGCCCCCGGCCTGGAGGTTGGTGACGAACTTCCAGCCACCGTAGGCATCGGCCGTGAGATCCCGGATGGCGTGCATCAGCTGGGCCCGGTACGCACCGTCGACGTCGTTACCGGTCGACATGTACTTGCGTGCGAGGTGGCCGACCTCCTCGTTCTCGAAGTCGGCCGGCACCGGCGTGGTGAGCACTGCGCCGCCGGAGATGTCGTGGAGGTGGCGGACCATCAGGTTGTAGTTGGCGGCCGCGTGGAACTTGCCGGCGTTCACGTAGAGCTCGTCGGGAAAGGCCGCGCCCTCGTCGCTGACCTGACAGTTGCTGATCGCCGCCTCGAGGGCGGAGCGGATCAGCGTGGCGTGGATGATCATCTCCGAGATCTTCTCCTTGACGTGGGAGATCCCGGCGGTGCCGTTGGCCTCGGCCACCAGTTGGGCGAAGCCGACGAGCTGGTCGGCCTCGTCGACGAACGCCGACAGCCCACCCAACCGCTCCCACAACCCGAGGCTGTGGGCGAAGACGGCGGCGAAGGCCGTCTCGCCGTCGAGGAAGACCCGCTCGTTGGGGACGAACACGTCGTCGAAGATCACGAACCCCTCGGGATAGTGGTTGTCGCCCGACACCGGGAACGCCCGTGGATCCTCGTGGCGGGGGGCGTAGGTGGTGTTGATGATCCTGACGCCGGGGGCGTTCACCGGCACGATGCAGCCGATCGACCAGTCCTCCTCCCCCGGTTTCATGGCCTTGGTGGGGATCGTGAGGAGATCGTGACCGAAGGAGGCCCCGGTGATGTGGAGCTTGGCCCCACGGATGATGACGCCGTCGCGCTGCCGATCGACAACCCGCACGTACGCGTCGAGGTCGTCCTGCTTGGCCGGCGGCCGACTCCGGTTGCCCTTCGCGTCGGTGATGCACTGCGTGATCCGCACGTCGTCCCGCTGGGCATCCGCGATGTAGGCGCCGATCCGGTCGATGTAGTCGGGCTTGACGTCGGTCATCCTCCCGGCCGCGGTCTTGAGGGTCTGGATCGACGTGGAGGTGACGTGGGCCATCATCCCGGCGTCGTGCAGCTTCGGGATCAGAGCTCGGAGGTCGTCGGCCGAGGCGGGGACGCTGAGCAGCGGGCTGACGGCGTCGGGGGCGGGGTCGTAGTACTTGTCGTACCCCTTTGCCGTGGCGGTGGCGGTCTGACCGAGGATCGGGTGCTCGACGAGATCGTCGATGCGTTCCCCCTCGAAGTAGGTGTGGCGGCCGTCGTTCAGCGATTCCTTGTACTGGTCACCGGTGAGCATCCGGTCATCCTGTCACAGGCCCAGCGCGACCTTCCTCTCCGCCGACGAGCGCCCGAACCGCGGCGCCGGGGTGGCGGTCGTCGAGGCGGCGGCGTCCGAACAGCTTCTCCCGGAGCGTCCCTGGGCGGTACCCGGTCTGCATCCGACCCCGCGCCTGGAGGATCGGGACGACGCCCTCGATGAAGTCGACGAACGTCCCCGGGGTGGTCGTGTAGATCAGGTTGAACCCGTCAGCTCCGGCCTCGGCCAGAGCCTCGATCCGGTCGGCGATCTGCTCGGCCGAGCCGACCATGAACTGGCCCGACATCTGCTGGTGGGCGAGATCGCCGAACGTCAGGCTCCGATCGGGGGCCGAGTCGGCGAGGCTCTTGATGATTCCCGTGACGCCGTTGAAGTCGAAGTCGGCGATGGGACGGTCCGGATCCAGTTCGCCGAGGTCGGCCCCGAGGTTGCCGCTCATGTGGGCCAGCCCGCCCTCCACCGACACCTGGGCCCGGAGCTCGGCCGCCTTGGCCTCGGCCTCGGCCTCGGTGCCGCCGACGACCGGGGTGATGCCCTGGAAGATCTTGATGTCGGACGGTCGCCGCCCGACCCGCTCGGCCCTGGCATGCAGGTCGGCCCGGATCCTGCTGACGGCTCGGCGGTTGCCGGCCACGAACACGCACTCGGCGTGCGAGGCAGCGAACGTGCGACCCCGGTCAGAGGAACCTGCTTGGAACAGCACCGGTGTCCGCTGGGGCGACGGTTCGCAGAGGTGCGGACCAGGAACCCGGTAGTAGGGCCCGTCGTGGTCGATCCGGTGGACCCTGGTCGGGTCGGCGTAGACGCCGGTCTCGCGGTCGGCCACCACTGCGTCGTCCTCCCAGCTCGCCTCCCACAGCTTGTAGAGCACGTCGAGGTAGTCGTCGCCCCGGTCGTAGCGGTCGTCGTGGCGGGGCAGGTCGTCGAACCCGAGATTCCTGGCTGCGCTCGGGAGGTACGACGTGACGATGTTCCACGCGATCCGGCCGTTGGTGAGGTGGTCGAGGGTGGAGGTCCGGCGGGCGAAGTTGAACGGGTGGTCGGCGAGGATCGATCCGGTGAACGCGAACCCCAGGTGCTCGGTGGCGGCGGCCATGGCCGGGATCAGGAGGGTCGGATCGTTCACGGGGATCTGCATGGCCTCCCGGATCGACGTCTCCGGGCCTCCCCGGAAGGTGTCGTAGACCCCGACGACGTCGGCCAGGAAGAGCGCGTCGAAGCAGCCGCGCTCGAGGATCCGGGCCAACTCGATCCAGGGGTCGAGGGAGGTGTAGTCGAGCTGGCGGGTGTCGTCCCGACTCCACAGCCCGTGCTGGATGTGGGACACGCAGTTCATCGAGAATGCGTTGAAAAGCAGCCGGTGGTCGGGGTCAGCCATGGGAGATCCTCTCCCCGGAAGCTAGTCGAGACGAGCGAGCCGCACGACAGGGCAGTGCCAACAGCACCAGTGTCGACAGCACCAGTGCCGACGCGGGCGGGTTGTTGGGAATGGGTGGGCTGGAACTCGTAGGGTGGGTCGATGTCTCGTGGTGCGCTCGATGCGCTCGTCGGAGTCGTCGGCGTCGAGCCGCTCGGCGACGACCGGTTCAGCGGTGTCGGATCCGCCGATGACGGGGTCGACGCCACCTACGGCGGCCACTTCCTCGGTCAGGCGACGGCGGCCGCGCTGGCGACGGTCGACCCGGATCGGATCGTCCACTCGCTCCATGGCTACTTCCTGCGGGCCGGGCGACCGGGCGAGCCCTACACGTTGGAGGTCGAACGCCTGCGGGACGGTAGGAGCTTCTGCAGCAGGCGGGTGGTCGTCCGACAGGGTGACGGTCCGACCCAGTTCGAGTTGCTCCTCTCCGCTGCGGTGGCGGAGAACGGGCCGACGCTCGATCCGGACCCGCCATCGGATTTCGGCGAGCTGCCGGATCCGGAGTCGCTGCCCACCCAGTCCGACCTCATGGCCGGGCTCGACCCGCTCCCGCTGCCCGAGGCGTGGGCGCTGCGCGACTACGGCCTCGACATCCGCACGATCAACGCGCCGTGGGCCCCGAATGGCCCGTCGCCGACCGGCGGGATCCGGCTGTGGGTGCGATCGAAGGGACCACTCCCCCTCGACCACCACCTCCAGGCGGCGATCATGGCCTACCAGAGCGACGAGTCGTTGGCCGACAACATCGCCATCCCGTGGGGGGCGACCTGGGGCAGCCCCGGCGTGGTCTTCGTCAGCCTCGATCACGCGATGTGGTTCCACCGGCCCTTCGATCTGAACGAGTGGCTACTCGTGGAGCAGCGCCCGGTGACCGTCGGTCGAGGTCGCGGTCTGGCCACGGCCGAGGTGTACGACGTCGAGGGCTCGCTGGTCGTGTCGTTCACCCAGGAGGCGCTGCTCCGGCTGACCCCCGAGTTCCTCGATTCCGGCCGGAACCGACGATGAACCGCATCCCGCGGCCGAACATCCGCTACTCGCGGGAGGCCGGGTTCGGGCTGATGGCCGTCGCGCTGTTGTGCGTCGTCGTCTCCGCCCCACCGTGGATGTTCATGATCACGGGCCTCGCTGCGATCGGGTTCGGCTTCCTCGGGCTCCGTCAGCGACGCGAGGACGTCGATGCGAGCGACCGCTCCGATGACGCCACCGACGGCGTCCCCTGAACCTGCACCCGGTGGATGGTGCGGACGTCGTCGCCGTGATCGTGGACGGCGTAGTGCAGCACCGAGCGGTTGTCCCAGATGACGAGATCACCGGGTCGCCAGTTGTGTCGGGCCTGGAAGTCGGGGCGGGCGCTGTGCTCGAACAGGAACTCCAACAGGCCGCGGCTCTCGCTTCGACGCCACCCGTCGAAGCGCTGGGTGAACGCCCGGCACACGTAGAGGGCATCGTCGCCGCGGTCGTCGTGACGACGGACCACGGGATGGACGGCACGGGGAGCGTCGGCTGGATCCTGGCGGTAGAGCCGAGCGAGACCCACGGCGCTGTGGACGGCGTCGAGCTCGCGGAGGTGCTCCACCAGCGACGGTGACAGCTCCGACAGCGCGAGATGCTGATTGGCGAAGGCGGTGTCGCCACCGAGAGCCGGGGCCTCGAGGGCGTGGAGCATCGTGAGCATCGGGGGAACCGGCTCGTAGCTCATGTCGGAGTGCCAGTGCTCGTTCGGGTCCTTCGCCTTGCCGTGGTTCTCGAGCCGCATCACCTCCGGGTGCTCCTCGGTGCCGTTGTAGGGGTGACGTTGCAACGGACCCCAACGGGCGGCGAACGCCTTCTGCTCGGCAGGGTCGAGCTCCTGGTCGGGGATGGCCAGCACGTGATGGTCGAACAGCGCTCGACGGATGGTGGCGAACTCGGCGTCGTCGAGGTCACGCACGTCGACGCCGCTGACGGTGGCACCCAGAGGCGCCGCGAATCGGGTGATCTCCAGCACGGTTCGAGTCTCCCACACCGAGTCGAGCGGCAAGGCACCCCGAGGGGATGCCGCCACCCCGGTGGTTGGCCGCTACCCGGCCGGGACCTGGATCGACCCGTCGACGATCCCGGCGATGACCTCGTCGCCCCGTTGTCGCACCTCGTCCGGCAGCGGGTAGTCGGGGTTGTACTCGATCACCAGGCCGCCGTTGGCGAGGTCTGCCGTGTAGGTGCGCCCGCCAAGGGTGCCCGCCTCCATGTCGGTGATGATCTGTTGCAGGATCACCTCCCAGTGGTAGACCTGCGACGCCGCGACCTGCGATGGCGCCAGCGAGGCCTGGTTCGCCTGCGTGCCGAACCAGATCGCGCCGCGCTCCTGCACCACCGACACGGCGCCGACGACCATCTGGGCCGACCCGGTGAGCACATCGGCGCCCTGGTCGGCCTGCGCCCTGGCCGCCTCGGCGGCGAGCGTCAGGTCGGAGAACGAGCCGGTGTAGTCGATCAGGACGGTCGCGTCGGGCTTCGTGGCCCTGGCCCCAGCGGCGAACCCGTCGACGTAGAGCTTGGCGTCGCCGACCTCGATCGGACCGACGACACCCACGACGCCGGTGCTGCTCAGCATGGTCGACATCGATCCGAGGACGTAGCCGCCCTGTTGCGATGCCGCGTCGTAGGCGGTCACGTTGGGCAGGCCGAAGGTGTCGCTCGCCGTGCCCCAGGCGAACGCGGTCTCCGGGTACTCGGGCGCGATCTCCAGGAGCAGCGAGCCGAACTGCGAGCCGTGGGCGATGATCAGGTCGTAGCCGTCGTCGGCGTATCCCCGTATCGCCGCCGCCGCCTCGTCGGGCACGAAGGTGCCATCCGTGACCGCGAGGTCGATGCTGCCCCGCTCGGTGGCGAGAGCGTTCGCCGCGTCGACCATGCTCTGGGTGAACGCGAGGTCGTTGCTGGCCGATGGGGCGATGATCGCGACCCTGACCGGTGGGGCTGCGCCCGCTGCTGGTGCCGCACCTGAGGGCGCCTCGACCTCGAACTCGACCCGGCGCTCGAGATTGGCCAGCTGATCCGAGCCGGACGAGGTCTCGTCGCCCCGGGCGGCGACGAGCAATGACCCCTCGGGGATGCCGAGGCTCACCAGATGCGCCTTCACCGTCTCAGCGCGACGCAGGCTTATCTCCTGGTTGGCTCCCGCCGAGCCGCTGCCGTCGGCGAATCCGACGATCGTCACCTGGTGGTCGGGATAGGCGTTCATCGTCGACGCAACGGAGTTGAGGATCCTCGTGTGGAGCTCCGTGAGCTCGGCCTGGCCGACGTCGAAGATGATCGGCGTCGCTGCGACGACGCGGTCGAGCTCGCCCTGGAGGAGTGCGGCCCGGCCTGGCGCCACGACCTCCGTCGCCACCTCGTCGACGACCAGTTCGGCGGCGTCGACCGGGAGCCCGTCGGCGATCGTCTCCGCCAGGGCCACCACCGTCTCCCGGTCGGGATCGCTGGGGACGGTGCCACCGAGGTGGATGACGTCGCCTCGCCGCTCGACCGTCACGCCGTCGAGTCCGAGGTCGCGGAGCTCGGCGACGATCTCGCCGACCAGCAGGTCGGTCGCCGACGCCGCCTGCTCGTCATCGCTCGTTGCCACCTCGTCGGCGATGGCGTTCGTGGCGGGGTCCTCCGATGGTCGACTCAGCAGGAGCCAACCCGCCACCAGGACGATCGCGAGCCCGCCGACCGCCAGCAGGATCCTGCCGACGGCGTCGGGCCTGGCGATCGACCCGGGGAGCGGGCCGAGATTCTTCGACTCCGGCACCGACTGGCCCGTGCCGGAACCCGACCGTTGCCGGATCGGGGGCGGCGGTGGAACCGGTCGTCCGACCGGTTGCTCCCGTCGGGGGCCGGAGACCTCGCGACTGCGACCGAGCGGCGCTTGCTCGCCGGGAACCGAACCCTGCTCCAGGTCCGAGGGCGGCCGCCCGCCCGACGGACCGGCGGCGGGCTCCGCTGGTGGCCGACCGAAGACGCCGAGATCGGCAACCTCCGACGGTTGTTCGTCGTGCCAGCGGCTCCCGTCGCCGTTCGTCACGACGGGCGGGGGAAAGTCGTCGATGGAGAGGTCCTCGCCGATCGAGAGGTGCTCGCCATCCGACGAGCCCAGCTCCCGATCCGGCGGTCCGCCGGCCGGATGCTCGCCCTCCAGCGGGGGGATGTACGCCGCTGCGAGCCCTGCGGGAAGCGACGACGTGGGATCGACGACGTCGCGGCCCTTGGGCGCAGGCCAGCTATCGCCCGACCGCCCGTCGCCCGAGCGGCCGTTGCTCGACTGCCCGTCGATCGACTGCCCATCGCCCGCACCCCCGTTGCTCGAGTGCCCGTTGCTCGAGTGCAGGCGCTGACGTCCGCCTCGATCCTGGTGCAGGTTGGCAGCGTGCGCCCTCGCCAGGCCGCTGGCGGGGACGAGGTCACCAGCGGCGTCGAACCTGAGCGGCTCGGCATTGTCGTCGGTCGGGTGGTCATCCGACCCGTCCCCAGCGGGGACACCGCTGGCGGGAACGTCGGCGGATGAGCGCCCACCGCTGGGGTCGAGATTCTCGTCAACCAACTCCACACGGTAGGCGAGCGGACGCTCGATGACCTGACCTCCGCTCGTCCCCAGGACCTCGGTCAGCCGCTCGATCTCAGCTCGGTTCTGGGCGAATGCAGACAGCAACGCCATCCGCCGCTCCGGGTCGACTTCGCCTCGAAGATCCACCCAGAGCTCGTCCTGCTCCCGCTGGAGCGAGTGCAACTCCGCAACGGTGTCTGGTCGCGCTCCGCGTCGGTCGCTCCAGTGCTCTCCCACGGTTACCTCTCACGGCCGGGTTCCATCGGCATCAACCCGAGCCCACAAGGATGGTAACCCGACAAGCGACCAGAGCCGTACATCCATTTCACATATACCCACTACGATGCTCCTCAGTCATTTCACCAATTGAGGGCGCAACCTTGTTCCTATTTGGTGATAGATGTCGATCCGTGTGGTTACCTGGCGCTGCTTGTCGCTACAGATCGCCGGGGCGGAGCACCCGGCCGACGAAGGCGACCATCTGTCGGCGGGCCCTCGTTCCCTCCGGCGTCGGCAAGATGACACCGGCGTGTTGCCCCCTCGGCTCGACATCGAGTCGGGCCGCGCCCCCGGCCGTGCTGATGGCTTCGACCACCTCGCGAGCGTCGGGGAGCAGGATCTCGTGCTCGCCGACGATGAAATACAGAGGCGGCAGCCCATGGAACTCTGAGAATCTCGGCGATACCAGTGGGTGATCGAGCGCAAATGACCCGGCGTAGAGCTCACCATCCCGCCGAAGTCCGGAGACCGGGAGAACGACGTCACCGTTCGCCAGCGACGGAATGTCGGGATGTGACAGTGTCAGGTCGAGCCACGGCGAGCACAGGATGGCCCCCGCCGGCTGGGCGAGCCCGAGGCCCCGCCGGTGGAGCAGCAGCGACATCGCGAGGCCAGCGCCGGCCGCGAGTCCGACGATCGCGATGTTCTCGGCCCCGTACCGATCGGCGAGCGCGTCCCAGGCGTCTCGGGTGGCCGGCACGGTCTGGTCCGCCGTCCACTCTGGCGCCTTCGGATAGTCCCACACGGCGAGATCGGCCCCAACCAGGCGGGCGATGCGGGCCACGGTCAACCATTCGATCGCCGTCGGGCCGAAAACGTAGCCGCCCCCGTGCAGATACAGCAGAAGTGGTCGCCCATCGGTTGGGCCTGGCGCCTCCTTCGAGCTGAGCAGGTGGATTGCGTGCTGCCCGAACGGGTGCTCCGAATGGTTCCACCGGCGGCGCAGGATCTTCGGCGGCTGCTGGGCATCGAAGCGGCGTCGCTGACGGGCCAGCGCAACGAGCTCGTCGCGATCGTCGCCGGCCGCGAGCCACCGGTCGGGGTACCCGCTGGGACGGAACATCGGGAGGATGCGGGTTGCCGACCGGCTGCGCACGGATACCACGTCCGGACACTACCAACGGGCGGCATCGACGAGCCTGCGGCCGCAGGGTCGCGCCACTACCCTGAGCGGCTGGTGACGAAGCCAATCCCCGGACCCCATCGCGACCCACACCGCCCGAGGGCGTTCGCTCCGCCGCCCGGTGCGTGTGACGCCCACTGTCACGTGTTCGGCCCGGCCGATCGCTTCCCGTTCGCTGCCGACCGGGCCTACACGCCACCCGATTCGGGGATCGACGACTTCGAGAGATTGCAGGAGCGGCTCGGCCTCACCCGTGCGGTGTTCGTGCAGGCGAGCTGCCACGGGACGGACAACTCGGCAATGCTCGACGCGATCGAGCGGGGCGCCGGGCGCTATGCCGGGGTGGCGATGATCGACGAGTCGTTCTCCGTCGACGACATCGCCCGGCTCGACGAGGCCGGCGTGTCCGGGACGCGGTTCAACTTCGTCGCCCACCTCGGGGGAGCCCCCGACCTCGACTCGTTCTGGCGGATCGTCGAACGGGTCACGCCGTTCTCGTGGCACATCGTGTTGCACTTCGATGCCGCCGACCTGCCCCGGTACGCCGATCTGCTCGACCGCCTGCCGTGCCCGTATGTGATCGACCACATGGCGCGGGTGCCCACCGGTGGCGGGGTGGAGCAGGAGCCGTTCCAAGCGCTGCTCGAGCTGCTGACCGACGAGCGGGCATGGGTGAAGATCTCCGGCGCCGAACGGCTGACCTCCGACGGACCACCGCCCTACGACGACGTGACCCCGTTCGCCCAGGCCCTGATCGCAGCCGCGCCGGAGCGGGTGTTGTGGGGAACCGACTGGCCGCACCCGAACGTCCGTCACATGCCCGACGACGGGGATCTGGTCGACCTCCTGGCGTCGTTCGCCCCGGACGAGGCGACCAGGAATCGGATCCTCGTCGACAATCCCGAGACGCTGTACCGATTTGGCGCCCGCTGACCTGCGGCGCTAAGGACCTCAGATGCAGCGCACGATGACGACCTTCGCCACCTCCGAGCTCGACCGGACAGACGCCTACAAGCTGATGACCGGGTTGATCGTCCCCCGACCGATCGGCTGGATCGGAACGGCCGACCGCGACGGCGTGGCCAACCTGGCTCCGTACTCGTTCTTCCAGGCGGTGGCCACCAACCCGCCGGTCGTCCTCTTCTCCACCGGCATGAACGACGGCGCAGTCAAGGACAGCCTCGCCAACTGCCGGTCGACGGGGGTGTTCACCGCGAACCTGGTCGACCATGACCTGTCGGTCGCGATGAACGAGACGTCGGCCGAGGTGGAGCCATCGGTCGACGAGTTCGGCCTGGCGGGGCTCACGGCCAAGCGGTTCGGAACCGTCGACGCCCCCGGCGTGGCCGAGGCCAAGGCGGTGCTGGAGTGCCGGGTGGTGAACGAGCTCGTCTTCGGCAGCCCACCGCTCGAGCACGCGGTCACGTTCGGCGAGGTCGTCGCGTTCCACGTGGCCGACGAGGTCCTGGACGGAACGAGGATCGACGCAATCGCGCTCGACGCGGTCGGTCGCCTGGCCGGCATGGGCTATGCGTCGACCCGCGACCAGTTCAGGCTCGAGCGCCCCACCTAGTCCCCCACCTCCGCCTCTGGCGGCTTCAGTCGAGCTCGTCGAGGCTGTCGACCCAGACCACGCCGGCGGCCGACAGCGTGTTCCGCAGGCCGGAGATGTCGAGCCCGAGCTCACCCGCTTCGAGTCGCCTGCGGGTCGCCTCCTCCTTGTCGAGCCGTTGCTGAGACCGTTCCATGGCGGAGACCAGTTCCTCCCGCTCCACGATCACCACCCCGTCGTCGTCGGCGCAGACGACATCGCCGGGATCGACGACGATTCCGCCGAACACGACGGGCACGTTGACCGCGCCGGGGGTCGCCTTCACGGTGCCCTCGCACGACACGTACCGGCTCCACACCGGGAAGCCCATGGCCCGCAGGTCGGCGGTGTCGCGAACGCCGGCGTCGATCACGAGACCCCGAACCCCCCGGGCCAGCAATGACGTGGCGAGGAGGTCGCCGAACATGCCGTGGGTCGACGGTGCGGTGTTCGTCACCACGAGCACGTCGCCCGGTTCGCAGACCTCGATCGCGGCGTGGATCATCATGTTGTCGCCGGGGTGGCACGAGACGGTCACGGCCGACCCCGCCAGCTTGATCCCCTGCTGGATCGGCGCGATGTCGGGCCCGAGATACCCCCGGCGACCGATCGCCTCGTGGACGGTGGCCGTGCCGACCGCTCCGATCTCGTCGATCAGGTCGAGCGGCGGACGATCGACGTGTCGCACGACGACGTGCCGGGCCACCGCTGGTCGGCCAGCCGTTCCCCGATCGCTGTCCGTTCCGGTCATGCTCCTCCTCGGTCCCTGATCACGCCCATCCGGATCACACCGCCCACGCGGCTCACAGCGCCAGGCGGGGATAGACCCGTCGGACATTGTGCTCGAAGATCTTGGCCCGACCCGCGTCGTCGACGGAGGCGGCGTCGATGTAGCGCTTCGTGTCGTCGTAGTGGTGGCCGGTCGCGGGGTCGACACCCCGCACCGCTCCCACCATCTCCGAGGCGAAGAGCACGTTGTCGGCGCCGACCACGTCGACGAGCAGATCGACACCTCGCTGGTGGTACACGCACGTGTCGAACCAGATGTGATCGAGCAGCCCGTCGAAGTCCCAACCGCTGTCCTGGGCCATCCCACGGAAGCGGCCCCAGTGATACGGGACGGCACCGCCGCCGTGGGGGATGATCCATCGCAGACCGGGGAAATCGGCCATGAACCCCGAGGTCAGGGCCTGCATGAACGCGGTCGTGTCGGCGCCGAGGTAGTGCGAGCCGGTGGTGTGGAAGTTGTCGTTGCAGGCTGCGCTCACGTGGATCATGGCCGGCACGTCGAGCTCGCACATCGCCTCCCACAGGGGCCACCAGTGGCGCTCCCAGAGGGGCGGGCCCGTCCAGTGCCCACCCGACGGGTCGGGGTTGACGTTGCAGCCGATGAACCCCATCTCCTCCACGCAGCGGCGCAGCTCGGTGACCGAACCGTCGATCGGGGCGCCCGGCGACTGGGGGAGCTGGCAGACCGGGGCGAAGTTGTCGGGGTAGAGGTCGCACACCCGGCGGATCAGTTCGTTCTGGTGCTCGCTCCACAAGCGCGAGGTGTGCTCGTTGCCGACGTGATGCCCCATCCAGCTCGCCCGGGGGGAGAAGATCGTCAGATCCGCGCCCCGCTCCCGCTGGAGGCGGAGCTGGGCTCCCTCGAGGCTCTCCCGGATCTCGTCGTCGGAGACGTCGATCGTGCCCTTCGCCCCGACGTGTGTCGGGTCGGCGGCGACGGCGGCGACCTGGGCGTCGCGCCAGTTCTCCACACCGGGCGGGGTGGTCGTGTAGTGGCCGTGGCAGTCGATGATCACGATCGCTCTCCTCGGTAGAAGTCCCGGAGCACCTCGAACGCGAGCTTGCGCTCACCCTCCTCCGACACCAGCCCCTTACGGTTGTAGCCGTCCTGCACACCGGGCAGCACCCGGAGCGGCGTGCGGAAGTCCTTGAGGATCCACGGTGTCATGCCCGCACAGTCCGGCTGGTTGCGGATCATCGCGATCTGGGCCTCGTAGACCGCGGCCTGGAACTCCTCGGTCCAGATCTCGTCGGGGTCGCCGCGGTTCCCGAACCTGGCGCCAGCCCCCAGCTCACTGAACACGATCGGCTTGCCGAACGCGGTCGAGAATCGGATCGACGGCAGCTCGCTGCGTTCGCCGTAGTACCAGCCGAGGTACTGGTTGATGGCGACGAGGTCGACCTTCTCCCCCAGCGGGTCCTCGATGTGGACCACCGGATCGTTCGACGGGATCGTCAGCAGTGCCGCGGTCGTGAGCCGGGTGTCGTCGAGGTGGCGGACCCGGTCGACGAGCGCCCCGAGAAACTCGTCGCGCCCGTTGCCCGGGAGGGTCTCGTTGGCCACCGACCAGACGATCGCCGAGGCCCGGCTCCGGTCCCGCACCACCAGCTCGTCGGCCTGGGCCAGTGCGTTGGCCAGCACGGCTTCGTCGCCGAACGCGATCCCCCAGTACACGGGCAGCTCGGCCCAGGCGAGGAGGCCACGCCGATCGGCCTCCCGCAACATGTGCTCGTCGTGCTGGTAGTGGGCGAGTCGCACGAAGTTCGCACCGAGGTCCTCCGCCCAGTCGAGGAGCGTCGACGCGTCATCGACGCCGTGGGCCCGACGGCCACCGCTCGGCCCCTCCCCGTGGATCGAGATCCCGAGGAGGAAGGTCTCCTCGTCGTTGACGAGCACCCGGTTGCCGTCCACCCGCACGGTCCGGAAGCCCACCTGGTCCTCGATCCGGTCCTCGCCGCAGGTCCACACGACCCGGTGGAGGACCGGGCTCCCGGGGCGCCAGCGCTCGAGCGTGCTTGCGGTTGCGGCGTCGATCCTGACCCGACCGCCGTCGAGCTGGGCGCGGATGCCGGCATCGGGGAGCTCGACGGTCACCGTCGTCCCATCGCCGCCGGCGCTGCCGTCGCCGCCCTCGGTGCCGCCGACCACTCCCCCACTGTCGACGGTCGCCCCGCCGACCAGCGAGCCGTCGGGGGCCATGGTGAGCCACGCGTCGCGGAGGAACGTGTCGGGCACCGCTACGAGGTGGACGCTCCGGTGGATGCCGCCGAAGTTCCACCAATCGGTGCGCATGGCGGGGATCCGGTTCGCTTCGCGGCGATTGTTGACCTGCAGCACCAGCGAGTGCTCACCGGTGGTCAGGCGGCCGGTGACCTCCACCGAGAACGGACCGAACCCGCCGACGTGGGTGGCGAGCTCGTCGCCGTCGAGGAAGATCCGGCTCGTGTGGTTGGCCGCCTCGATGTGGAGGAAGGTGCGGCCCACCTCGGGCTCGGTCACGGCGAACACCGTCCGATACCACATGGTGCCCTCGTAGTAGAGCAGCGATGGATCCTGGGTGTTCCAGTCGCCGGGCACCTCGAGCTGCGTCGACCGATCGAAGTCGTACTCGACCCGGTCGCTGGGCGAACGCGGTTTGAAGTCGCGGAAGTAGCCCTGCCGGTTGCGCTCGCCGAGGATGTTCACGTAGCCCGTGTCGTACGGATCGGGAATGGCCCGCCAGCGTCCGTCGAGGGATTGCCGGGACCGGCAGAGCACGTTGGTCAGCAGGGTGGTTCCGGTCGACGACCGGGGATTGAGCAGCGGATCGAACGGATCGCTCAACGAGCGGTCCCCAGGCTGGCCATGTGGGCGGCGACGGAGGGGGCCACGTCGGCGGCGAGCGCCTTGATCGACCGCTCCCACCGGTCGGTGCCGTCCCAGTCGTGTCCGACCGCCACGAGCGTCCCGAACGGGCCCAGCTCGTCGACGACCTCGATCAGCTTCTCGGTCACCGTCGCCGCCGACCCGGCGACGACGCACTTGTCGAGCGACCGTTGGACCTGCAGCCGCTCGTTGAGCTCCTCGGGCGTCGCCTGGTCGTCGCGGCTCTCGGTCATGTCGCGCACGGCAGCGAGGTAGCGGAAGTAGTAGGCGAACACCCCGTCGGGGTCGGCCACGATCTCGTCGGCCTCGCCATCGGACGAGGTGACGAGGATGTTGCGACACACCCGCCAGATCGACCGGTCGACCGGCCGGCCCAGCTCGGTCCGCCGGTTGCTGTAGGTCTCCCACTGCCCCTTGACGGCGCTGAGCGGCACGAAGTTGGCCGAGATCGGGATCAGATCGTGCTCGGCCACGATCACCGGTGTTCGGCCAGCGGGCGAGACCATCGCCATCGCCATAGGCGGGTGGGGCTGCTGGACCGGTTTCGGCATCAGGCCGACGCCGAGCTTCGGCCAGTGCTGCTCGGTGAGCGATCCCTGCCAATAGCGGCCGTTGAGCTCGAACGGCGCATCGGTGGACCACAGCTCCTTGATCATCTCGATCGATTCGAGCGCCGCCTCGACCCGCTCCGCCATCTCGGGCCGACCGAACAGCTCGGCGTCGCTGACGAGGCCGCCCGGTCCGACCCCGAGCAGGAGCCGGCCGCCGCTCAGTTGGTCGAACAGCGCCGCTTCAGCGGCGACGACCACCGGGTGGCGGTGCCCGAGGTTGACCACGCCGGTTCCCAGCCGGAGCGACGTCTCACCGATCAGCGTGGCCAGGAACATGAGGGGCGCCGGAACCTGCTCCACCTTGGTGGAGAAGTGCTCACCCATCCAGACCTCGGCATAGCCGGCGGCGTCGGCTGCGATGATCGCCCGACGGTCCTCGTCGAGCGCTTGGCCCCACGGTTTCTCGGGCCGGTGGAGGGGCATGAAGAAGAGACCGAGTTCCACGGCTCCCAGTAGAGCAGCTCGCAGCGGCCCCGCCCACCTGGCGCGGTAGCGTCGACCGGGTGAGCGACCGATGAACGACGCCGGTGGCGGTCCGGTGCCGAGGATCGGCCCCTTCGACATGCTGGCCATGTTCGTGTCGGCGAGCATCATCGGGATCTCGGTGTCGCCGATCATGGTCGATGTCGGTACCCCGGGGTGGGTGGTGGTGGCGGCAGCGGTGTTCGCCTGGTCGGGAACCGGTGAGGTGGCCTACGCCTCGGTGGTGGCCGCCGGCGGTGGGGTGGCACCGGCGATGGCGGCGGCCCTGCTCGTCAGCTCCCGGTTCTCGTTGCTGGCGATGAGTCTCAAGGACCGCTGGCCGGCGGCGCTCCCCGAACGACTCGGCATGTACCAGTGGGCCTCGGAGGTGGCGGTCGCAGCGGCGATCGACCACGGCGAGCGGGGAGGGCCACAGGCGGCCCGCCAGGCGTACTGGCGGTTGGTGATCCCCCTCGCAGTGGGCTGGGTGATCGGTTCGGGTATCGGCCTGTGGCTCGGCAACATCGTCGGCGACCCACGCCAGGTCGGGCTCGATGCGGTGTTCCCGGCGTCGTTCATCGGGGCGGTGGTCAACGGATTGACCAGACGCGACTCCGCGGTGGCGGTGATCGGTGGCGCCGGAGCGGCGCTCGGCCTGACCCCGGTCCTCCCCGCGGGGCTCCCGGTGCTCGTCGCCGCCGGTGCCGCGCTCCTGGCCCTCGCGGTCCCGCCGACCGGGGCGCGCTCGTGAGCCCGCTCGGCCTCGTGCTGTTCGTGGTCGGTGTGTTCGCGCTCCGGATGTTCGGCGGGTTCGGCCTGGCCGGCCTGATCGGCACATCCGAGCGGTGGCAGCGCCTCCTTACCCTGCTGCCGCTGGCGATCGTGGCTGCCGTGGTCGCGGTGCAGGTCGGGACGACCGGCCGCGAGGTCGTGCTCGACGCCCGTGTCGTCGGGGTCGGCCTCGCCGCGATCCTCGCCTGGAAGCGGGTACCGCTCGGGATCGTCGTGATCAGTGCCGCCGCGGCCACCGCCGCCACCCGGGCCGCGGGCTGGGGCTGATCCCGCCGAGGCTGCGTGGATCGAGTCGGGTCAGCCGATCGTGGGCAGGCGGTAGGCGGTCGCTGCGGTGTCGTGGAAGAGGTGGCGCTTCTCGTCGGCCGAGTAGTCGGCCGCGATCCGCTTGAACGTGTTCCACAGAACGACGTAGTTGGCGCCCCGCCCATCGACGGGGAAGTTCGACTCGAACATGCACCGGTCGGGCCCGAACTCGTCGATCACCCACCGCAACGGCTCGGCCCACGGCTCGGCGAGCTCCTCCGAGGTGGGGGGTCGCTCCTGCTTGTCCCAGCGGAACCCCATCATCGGCATGCCGATCCCACCGACCTTGAGGTAGGTGTTGGGGCAGGCGGCCAGGTCGGTCATCGACGACCGCCACGCGGCGAGGATCTCGTCGCGACGGTCCTTGTAGGGGCCGGTGCCGAGCAGGCCACCGAGGTGGTCGATCACGATCGGTGTCTCGGGACACGCCTGCGCCACCGACACCAGCTCCGGGAGCTGCGGGTGATACACCATCGCGTCGTAGGTGTGGCCCATCGCCCCTACCCTGCGGACCCCGGCCAGGTAGCTGGGATCGTCCATCGCCGCGCTCGCCCCCATCGCCAACGGCGGATGGGGGTCCTGGGCGGTGATGTAGCGGATGCCCCGGAACCGGCCTCGGCCGGCCTCCTCGTGGGCGGCCAGGACCTCCTCCACCGCGTCGCCCAACGACACGTCGGCGTTGCCCATGATCGCCGCGATCTCAGCCGCGCCCGACGACTCCCGTCGCCGCGAGCTCTCCTCGGCCAGCTCCACGACGAACTCGGTCTCCCCCACCGGTCGCAGATGACGGGGCCCGTCGCTTCGGTACTCGGCGTGGCACTCGAGGAACACCGTTCGCACGACATTGTGGCCGGCGCCGGTGTCGCCGTGCAGGTGGTCGAGGGTGTAGGGCCAGCCGGTGTGTCCGTCGTCGAGCCACAGGTGGTGATGTGGATCGCAGATCGGCAGGTCCGGTTCGAGCACCTCCTCCTCGACCTGGCCGAGCCACGCCCAATGGGATTCTCTCGACATGTCCCCCGCTCCTTTCACCCCGCCAACCGATGCGGGCCGGTTTCCCGTGTCCTAGTCGACCGGACGGCGGCGATGCCAGGCGACTCGACAGCCCGCCGCAGCGCCGACGAGACTCGGGGCCCATGGGGGACGACCGACCATGGGGGTGAAGGGCATCTCGCACGTCGCGATCGGGGTGAGCGACATGGACCGGGCGCTCGAGCTCTACCGCGACATCATCGGTCTCCGGGTCACCAAGGACCACGAGGAAGGTGGGTTCGGGGGTGACCCTGCGGCCTACCGTCGCCGAGCCGTGTATCTCCGGCTCCACGACGGTCCCGACGAGTTCTTCGTGGTGCTCGATCAACAGCTCGACTCGCCACCCCACGGTCGCCCGCCGAGGATCCTGCAACTCGGCACCCATCACTTCTCGTTCTGGGTCGACGACCTCGTCGAGCTGTACGAGCAGGCGGTGACCGCCGGTTTCCGATCGATCATCGGCCCGACCGAGGCCGACACCGACATCTACGGCGAACCGGCCGGTGGGCGCGTGCTGACGGCGATCATCAAGGACCAGGACGGCAATCCGGTCCAGCTCGACCAGCGGTTGTAGCGCCGCCCGCGTCGCCGAGGGGTCGGTGGCCGAGAAGGTTCGGTCCCCGGCGATGCTGATCCGGTGGAGCTCCCGGGTCTGCTCGCCGTGGTCGTGGATCGCGGAGCCGTCGGTCGTTCGCCGGCCGCTATTCGCCGTCGATCCCGTCCGAAATTAGGCTGCAGCGGGCCATGGCACATCCTCTCGTTCCCGTTCCGACCCCGGAGACGCAACCGTTCTGGGACGGCGTCTCGGCCGGCGAGCTCCGGCTACCCCGCTGCTCCGACTGCGGCGAGGCGTTCTTTCCACCGAGCCCGGTCTGCCCGCACTGCACGTCCCGATCGGTCGAGTGGTTCGTCGCCTCCGGCGACGCCACCCTCTACTCCTACGTGATCAGCCACCGCCCGCCGTCCGGATGGAACACCGACGGTCCGATGTCGGTCGCCCTCGTCAGCTTGGCCGAGGGCCCCACCGTCGTGTCGACGGTCGTCGACTGCAATCAGACCCCCGAAGCCCTCGTGGTCGACATGCCGCTCCGTGCGACCTTCCGTCCGTTCGCCGAGACCGACGTGCTCTGCTTCGCCCCGGGTGACAGCGACCCATCGGGCCGTGGAGATCAGCGATGAAGCGAGGAGCGTGCGCCATCGTCGGGGCCGCCGAGTCGACCGAGATCGGGACCGTCCCCCACTACTCCTCGACCGGTCTCGCCCTCGACGCCGCCGCCAACGCCCTCGCCGACGCCGGTCTGACCGCGGCCGACATCGACGGGTTCGCCACCGGCTACTTCTCCGTGGCCGATCTGTCGAAGCAGCTCGGCATCTATCCCCGCTGGGCCGACAACACCGTGGTCGGCGGTTGCTCGTGGATGTTCCACCTCCGCAACGCGATCGCGGCGATCACCGCCGGCTACTGCGAGACGGTGCTGATCGTGCACGGCGAGTCGGCCCGCAGCACCCGTCACCTGACGAACACGTCCGACGGCCTGGCCCGGGGGTCGATCGGCCAACAGTTCAGCGCCTTGTACGGCGGCGGGTTGCCGGCTGCCATGTTCACCCTGCCGATCGTTCGCTACATGCACGAGACCGGCCTCACCGAGGAGCAGCTTGCCTCGGTGCCTGTCGCCCAGAGGACCTGGGCCGCCAGGAACCCGCGGGCGTCGCTGCAGGAGCCCACGACCGTCGACGAGGTGCTCGCCGCCCAGATGATCGCGTGGCCGATTCGGCGCCCGATGTGCTGCCTGGTCTCCGATGCCGGCGGGGCGATCGTGGTCACTTCGTCCGATCGCGCCACCGACTTCCCGACCCGCCCGGTGTACGTGCTCGGCACCGGCGGTGCGCTGGAGGGTGGCGTGCTCAGCCCAGCCGGGGTGCGCGACCCGATGCGACCCGAGTTCATCCGCACGTCGGGCCGTGCCGCGTTCGAGTCGGCGGGGATCGCACATGGCGACGTCGACCATCTCATGATCTACGACGCGTTCGCCCACAACCCGGTCTTCGGGCTCGAGGGCCTGGGGTTCGTCGACTTCGGCGAGGCCGGAGCGTTCATCGCCGACGGCAACACGCTCCCCGACGGGCCCTTGCCCATGAACACCAACGGCGGCGGCATGAGCTATGCCCACAGCGGTGCGTACGGCATGCACCTCATGTTGGAGTCGATCCGTCAGGTTCGGGGTGACGCCCCGGCCCAGGTGCCGGACGTGACGATCAGCGTCGCCCACGGCTGGGGTGGCTTCTGGTCGGCCTGCTCGACGGCCGTCTTCTCGAACGAGCTGCCCTGATCGGGCCTAGGAGCCGGCCCGACCCGTCTGCAGGAACTTGTCGGCCTCGCTGCATGCCCAGGAGACATACGAGGGCAACTGTTGGTGGGACTCGAGCTCGGGTCGGGCTTGGAGCCACCCGATGAGCATCAGCGTCCTGATGGTGCAGAAGGCGTCGAGGAGGTCGAGCTCGTCGGCATCGAGTGGGTGGACGGTCCGGTAGCCCTCGATCAGGGCCTCGCGGGCGGTCGCTGCCCACGGCTCGTCGATGACCGCCTGGAGGGCCACACCGAGCTCGTGGATGAACCAGCCGAAGCCGGCGTCGTCGAAGTCGATGGCGACGCCGTCGCCCGGCTCCTGACCTGGCACCGTGTCGAACAACACGTTGCCCTGGTGGAGGTCGGCGTGGACGAGTCCGTAGCGGGACGGGTCGGTCGGCAGCGATCGGAGCAGCTCGAGGAGGTGGTCGCGGGCGGTGGTGAGCATCGACCGCTCGGCGGACCCGAGCCCGGGCACGTCCCAGAATCGACCCCAGAGCGGGTCGGGCCCGAGCAGGCCGTCAGCATCCCACGAGCGGCGGGCGAAGCCGTCGGGCGGCTCCCACCGCTGGGCGTGAATCCGGATCCGTGCTGCGAGCGCGCCGACCGCCCGGTACAGGCCGGGCACCGCGGCTCGCTGCTCGTCGACCGGTCGGTCCTCGAGCAGATCGGCGAGCTTGACCCCGTCGACCCAGTCGATGGCCCCCGCCCACCGATCCTCGGAACCCGCGACGACGACCGACTCGTAGGCCTGCCCGGCGAGCGACGGCCTGGGCCGTGGCACGGGAACCCCGTCGGCGTGGAGCGAGTCGACCCATCGCTGCTCGGACTCCATCTCGTGGATCGTGTTGTAGCCGGGCCGGTGGAGCCGGAGCACGAAGCGGTCACCGGCCGTGGTGTCGACCCGGTACACGGCGTTCTCACTGATCGCCAGCAACTCGACCGTGGCGACGTCGTCGGCCCACTGCGACGCTGCGGTCGAGGCGGCGAGCGCCAGGTCGGCCACGATCAGCTGGGCTGCGGGTTCATCCATCGGCTGGGGAGGTCACATCGGCGAACAGCTCGAGGAGCAGGTCGGCGTGCTCGTGGTCGAACACGAGCGGTGGGCGGATCTTCAACACGTTGCCGTGCTCACCGGCCCGCGACAGGAGCACGCCTCGCCGGACCAGTGCCTCCACCACCGCAGCGGCGCCGTGGGGGTCGGGGTCGGTGGTACCCGGATGGACCCAGTCGACCCCGAGGAAGAGGCCGTGGCCTCGGACCTCGCCCATCGCCGGCCGGTCCCCTTGCAGCGCTACCAGTTCCGATCGGAGGTGGGCGCCGACGCTGCCTACCCGGTCGAGGAGGTCGCGTGTCTCGATCTCGTCGATGACAGCGTCGCCCACAGCGGCCTGGAGCGGGCTGGCGGCGAACGTGTTGAAGTACCGGTGTCGTTGCCGGAAGCCCGAGATCAGCTCGCGGCTGGCGAGGGTTGCGGCCATCGGCAACCCGTTGCCCATGGGCTTGCCAACGACGACCACATCGGGCTCGAAGCCGAGCGCCTCGTAGCCCCACCAGACCCCGCTGCGCCCGTAGCCGGCCTGGACCTCGTCGGCGATGACGAGCCCGCCGGCGGCGTGAACCGTCTCGACCATGCGGCCGAAGAACCGGGCGGGCGGCTCGGCGAGGCCCTCGTTGGCCAGCAGCGGGCAGAAGATGACGCCGGCGAAGCCCGTGTCGTCTGCCTCGAACTCGGCGATCCGAGCCTCGAGCTCGGCGATGGCCAGGTCGCACTGCGCGTCGTCGGTCAGGTCGGGCGACGGCGGTCGATACCGCTGCGGGGTCGAGATCGATCGAACCCCGTCGACGGGTTGGTCGACCGGTCGGCGGGTCAGTTTGGCCACCTCGGGGGTGTTGCCGTGGTAGGTGGCGTCGGTGCACACGATCCCCGCTGCGCCGGTGGCCTGGCGGACGACGGCGAGCGCCACCTCGTTGGCCTCGGAACCACTGCACGTGATCACCACCGATTCGATGCCGTCGTGGTGGAGGTCGGCCAGCCGCTCGGCGTAGCGGATCACGTTCTCGTGCAGGTACCGGGAGTGGACGTTGAGGGTGGCCGCCTGGGTGTGCATCGCCTCGACCACCCGCTCGTTGGCGTGTCCGACGCAGGGCACGTTGTTGTAGCAGTCGAGGAAGCGGGTGCCGTCGACGTCGTACAGCCACACGCCCTCCCCTCGGACGAGCTGCACCGGTTCGTCGTAGAACAGCGGGGCGCCGTGGCCCATGACCCGATCGTGGCGATCGCGCAGATCAGCCCGGCGGTCGCTCGACTGGATGTCTCCGCTCGTTGCCGTCTGGGCCTCGGCCATCACGATCGCCTCCTGTTCTCCCTCAGTCTGCCACCGCTGGCGGACCGACGAAGAGCACGCCGTCGGCTTCGAGCCCGTCGAGCTCGTCGTCGGTGTAGCCGCACTCGGCGAGCACCTCGCGGCCGTTCTGGCCGACGGTCGGTGCCGCTGTGCGGACGGTGGCTGGGGTGGCCCCGTAGCGGACCGGGGGTGGGATGACCCGGTACTCGCCGCCGACCGGGTGCTCGGCCAGGGGCAGATCGGCCACCAGGTCCTCGAGCGACGCGGCAGCCGTCGCCGGGATGCCTTCCTCGGCGCAGAACTTCAGCCACTCGGCCGTGGTTCGCTGGCGGAGGATGTCGGCGACCTCCCGATAGAGGCTGTCGCTGTTGGCGATGCGCGACTCCCGGGACTCGATTCGGGGGTCGTCGAGCAGCTCCAGCCGGCCACCGGCGGTGAAGAGCGCGTGATAGTGCGACTCGACGTATGGCAGCACGTTGATCCAGCCGTCGGCGGTCTGCTGGGGGCGGCGCTCGGCGGTGAGGATCCGCCGGTAACCGGCGGTGTCGAGCGACGGTTGGGGGATGGCGCCGGCGCCGTGCTCGACGAGCACGAACGACCGCATGACCTCGATCATCGGCACCTCGATCCGCTGACCCTCGCCGGTTCGGTTGCGGTGCAGCAGCGCGGCCAGCACAGCGGTGGTGATGGCGTAGCCGGAGACCTTGTCGGCCACGAGGGTCGGGAGCAGATTCGGCCGGTGCCCCTGGCGCTCGAACAGCTCCCCGACGCCGCTGGCCGACTGGATGATGTCGTCGTAGGCGGGGGCATCGGCGTGCTCGCTGTCGGACGGGTAGCCGTGGGCCTGGCAGAACACGATGTCGGGCCTGACCTCGGCCACCTCCTCGTAGGTGAGCCCGAGTCGGCCGAGCGGGCCCGGCCGGAGGTTCGTCACCACCGCATCGGCGCTCGCCACGAGGCGGAGGAACGCCTCCCGTCCAGCGGCGGCCTTCAGGTCGATCCCCACACTGCGCTTGTTGCGCATCAGGTTCATCGACACGCCCGACAGCCCGGGGACCGGTCCGGGACCCATCGACCGGTTGGTGTCGCCGGAGCGGTCCTCGATCGTGATGACGTCGGCGCCGAGATCGCCCAGCTGCTGGGTGGCGAACGGGCCCATCACCACCGACGACAGGTCGAGCACCCGGAACCCGTCGAGGGGTCCCGGGCGGGCGTTCGAGCTGTCGGTCTGGTCGGTCATCCCCGGGACCTTACATTCGCCCGGGCGGGAGGTCACAGGTGGTCCGTGGCGGCGATGCGGCTTGCTAGGTTCGCGTCGATGGACCCGCAGCGGTGAACGACGCGCAGGCCTTCGAGGAGCCGGTGGTCACGGCACCCGACCATCCACATCGGTGAAGCCATACTCGGTGGCGAGATCGCCGCAGTAGATCGTCCGGCCGCTCTTGTCGTGAACGGCCTCGTCTGCAGCCAGCTCCGCGATCGCTCGACCGATGAACTGAGGTGACTGGGTCACGGCGATCAGATCAGCTCGTGACATTCCGGGCCGATCATCGAGCTCCCGGGCGAGGTACTGAACCATGCGCTGTACCGCCACGGCAGCAGCGTCGACGACGATGTTGTGCCCGAAGTGCTCGTCGTCACCCGGGCGCTCCTGGGTCGACACCACGATGCCCGCTTCCTTCGCCAGGAGCGGGATGGCGTACTTCGTGGCGAGGAGGTGACCGCGGACGCCCACGGTGAACATCGAATCCCACCGCTCGATCGGTTGCTGAGCGGTGGGTGCCCAATAGGTCTCGTACGGCTCACCCCACTGCCAGACGTTGTTCACGAGGAGTCGGAGAGATCCATGCTGGTCTCGAATGCCAGCGAAGAGGCGGCGAACGTCGTCCTCGACGGTGTGGTCGACGACGACGGGAACGGCATCTCCGCCAGCGGCATCGACGAGCTCGGCCGTGTCCTCGACGGTCCAGGCAGCGGAGGCGGTCGGCCGCTCCCGGGTGCTCCGACCGGTCAGGTAGACCGTGGCACCACACTGGCCCAGCCCTCGCAGATCCCTCGCCCGACGCCGTAGCTGGCTCCGGTCACACACGCCACGAGCCCCGACAGGTCCGGCGGGTTCCAGCCGCCAGGCAGCTCTCGATCCAGCCTCACGTCAGCCATGCTCCCATGCTGGTCGGGCGAGGGCTCAGCACGTCGATCGCCCTCGGCTACAAAAGAGGAGCATGATCGCGCAGCTTCTCGACGAGCACCTGGAGGCCTTGCGGCGAGCTGGCTTCGTCGGCTCGGCCCCGCAACCAGGGCCCCGTGAGTCCTACGTCCGTGGCCGACTGGTCGAAGCCGGCTACGGGGATCGCGACGACCTCGTCGAGTTCTTCAGTTGGGCCCAGTACCCAGGGGACAGCGGCACCTTCGATCTGTTCTGGGAGACGGGCGGTGTGCTCGGCGTCGATGCGGCAGTGGCGCTGGGTGCCGACCTGCGAGCGTTTCGGCGTCAGTTTCCCGATGATCCGATCGAGGCGTTCCCCGGGCCCGATCACTGGATCCCGATTCTCCTGATGGATTCGGCGGAGCTGGTGCTCCTCGACACCAGCGCTGACGGAGCCCGGGATCGGTCCGGCGGCTCGATCTGGTTCGCCTTCTCCCATGAGGCCAACCTCAAGATGTTCGACTCGCTCGCTGACGCGTTGCGGGCCGCCACCTACTGCGTCATGGCTGGGCTGTGGACGATCAGCGATGACGGCTACGGGATCCGGTGCGACCGCAACTTCATGCCCGCCCCTGGAGATCTCCACGATCCGCCCTGGGCGGATCAGCCGTGACAGGACCCCCCGCTCGCGAGCGGGGACCGCCCGGGTGGGGGCTAGCGTCATCGCTCGGATGAGCAGCGATGGATCGGGAGGACGAACGCGATGAGCATCTTGGGTACCAGGGTCGCCCGCAAGGAGGATCCGGCGCTCCTCACCGTCGGCGGTCGCTACGTCGACGACGTCGCCCCCGCCGACGCGGTGCACGCCGTCTTCGTGCGGGCAGACGTGGCACATGCGGAGCTGACCGCGATCGACACCGCCGAAGCGGCGGACGCCCCCGGTGTCGTCGGTGTCTTCACCGCCGCCGATCTCGGACTCGAGCCGGTCCCGCCGGCGATGCCGATGCTCAACCAGGACATGCGGCGAACCTGGCTCGCCGCCGACCGGGTCCGCTATGTCGGCGATCCGTTCGCGGTCGTGGTCGCCACCGACCTGGCCGCCGCGGTCGACGCCGCCGAGTTGGTCGCGGCCGACTACGAGCCGCTGCCGACCGTGATCGCACCGGCCGACGCCCTGACAACCGAGACGCTGCTCTTCCCCGAGGCCGGCACGAACGTGTCGTTCGCGGTGCCCGGCGCCACCGGAGACGACCCGTTCGCCGAGTGCGAGGTCACGGTCAGCCAGTCGTACCGCAACCACCGCCTCGCCCCGTGCCCGCTCGAACCCCGGGCGGCCGCCGCGAGGTGGGAGACCGTCGACGGCGCCGAGCGCCTCACCCAGTGGTCCAGCACCCAGGGAGCGCACGGCACCCGCGACTCCCTTGCCGCGGCGATGGGGGTCGACCCCGACCAGGTCCGGGTGATCTGCCCCGATGTCGGCGGCGGCTTCGGGGCCAAGAACGGCGGGTACCCGGAAGACCTGGTGGTGGCCGCGCTCGCCCGCAAGCTGGAGCGCCCGGTCCGCTGGGCCGAGACGCGGTCGGAGAGCATGCTCGGCCTCGTCCACGGGCGGGGATGCGATTTCGAAGCCACGATCGGCGGTACCGCCGACGGGCGGATCACCACCTACCGATGTCACAGCGTCCAGGACGGCGGTGCCTACCCGAGCATCGGTTCGATCCTGCCGTTCATCAGCCGCACGATGGCGTCGGGCGTGTACGACATCGCCGACGTCGAGTTCTCCTCCCAGTCGGTGGTCACCAACACCGTTCCGATGGGCGCCTACCGGGGCGCCGGCCGGCCCGAGGCGGCAGCGGCGATCGAGCGGATGGTCGACCTGTTCGCGGCCGAGATCGGCATGGATCCGATCGAGGTGCGCCGCAAGAACTTCATCCACCCCGACGCGTTCCCCTTCACCTCCCCCACCGGGGCCGAGATGGACACCGGCGAGTACGCCAAGGCTGTCGACGCGGTCCTGGCCGCGGTCGACTATGCAGCGCTCCGGGCCGAGCAGGAGCGCCGTCGAGCCGACACGGGGTCGCCACTGCTCGGCCTCGGCTGGTCGGCGTACGTGGAGATCGCCAACCCGATGGCCAACCCCGAGTTCGGTTCAATCGAGATCCGGCCCGACGGCTCGGCTCTCGCCCTCACCGGCTCGTCGGCCCATGGCCAAGGCCACCACACGGCGTTCTCCCAGCTCGTGAGCGAGCTGACCGGTATCCCCTTCGATCGGATCGAGGTCCGCCACGGCGACACCGACGAGGTGCCCAGAGGCGGCGGCACCGGCGGGTCGAAGTCGCTCCAGGTCGGCGGGAGCGCGGTGTGGCAGGCGACGGAGTCGGTCGTGGCCGACGCCAAGCGCCTGGCCGCCGACCTGCTCGAAGCCAATCCCGACGACATCGTGCTCGACACCGGGTCGGGGGCCTTCTCCGTGGTCGGCAGCCCGGCCATCACCACCGGTTGGGCCGACGTGGCGGCCAGGGCGCACGACGAGCGCGGCCAAGCCCTCCGGGCCGAGGCCGACTTCCAGCCGCCCGGGGCGACGTTCCCGTTCGGGGTGCACCTGTCGGTGGTGGAGGTCGACCGCGACACCGGCGAGGTCACCGTGCTCCGCCACATCGCCTGCGATGACGCCGGCACGATGATCAACCCGTTGCTGGTCGAGGGGCAGGTCCACGGCGGGGTGGCGTCGGGTATCGCCCACGCTCTGATGGAGGAGTTCTCCTACGACGCCCACGGCAACCCGGTGACGGCCAACTTCATGGACTATCCGCTCGTCTCGGCCGCTGAGCTCCCGATGTTCGAACGGATTGCCCAGGAGACGCCGACCCCTCGCAACCCGTTGGGAGCGAAGGGCATCGGCGAGTCGGGCACGATCGGGGCCACCCCTGCGGTGCAGAACGCCGTCGTCGACGCCCTCGCCCACCTCGGTGTTCGCCACGTCGACATCCCCACCACCCCCGAACGGGTCTGGCGAATGATGAACCGAGCCACCTGACCGGGCGACTTGGCGGGTGGGGGTCGACCAACGGGCCCACATCCAGAACTACGCTTGTCGACGATGTTCGCCGTTGAGTGGTCCGAATGGGTCGTTCGCCTCCCAGGTAGCGGGGGCAGCCCCGTCTGGACGATCGTGCTGCTGCTCGGCCTCGGCTTCTTCCTCACGGTGCTGCTGAACTCGCTGAAGTCGTTCGCCGACAGGATCAGCGGGCTCATCGGACCGCTGGTCGGCCTGCTCCTGTTCGCTCTTGCGATCTATGCGATCAACTTCTTCATCGGAGGCGAGGAGATCGAGCCGAGCGGGCCACTCGTGACCGTGACGATCGGGATCGACGACTGCGAGTCGCAGCTCGTCGACCGGTGCCCCACCCAGGACGACGGCGGCCTCGTCACCACCCCCACCGTCGCCGACGACGTCACCCCCGTCCCGACGACCGGGTAGCAGGCGGATCACCAACCGAGGGCCGTGGTCAGCCAGAAGGCCGGGAGTCCAGCGGCGAAGGCGTGCATGACGTTGCCGGATCGCCTGGTGGCGAGGAAGCCGGCGATCAGGGCTGCGGTCACAGGGACCGACGGGGCGACCGGTCGTCCGCCGGAGGTCAGCGCCAGCGAAGCGACGAGGGCGGCGACGGCGGCCGGACCGACGATGGCCATCGGCTGCTCGGTCCAGGCCGGCAGGCTCCACCGGCCGAGGATCAGGAACATCGAGACCCGGAAGCAGTAGGTGCCGAGTCCGACGAGGGCGATCACCAACCAGACGGTCATGACCCGACCTCCTGAGTGAGGCGGCGAATGGTGCCGAGGTCGGATCCGGCCACGACACCGACCGCGATCGCGATCAGGATCGCGCTCTGGAAGGGCAGCCCGGCCCCGGCGACCGCGACGACGGCGGCGACCACGGCGGCCCGCTTCGCCCTGAGGTCGACGATCGACTTGGTCAGCAGCCCGGCCAGGGCCAGCGGAGCCATCACGCCGATACCGGTCCAGGCAGGCAGGCGAGCACCGGCCACCATGGCGAACGTCTGGGTCGACAGGAAACCGATGATCAGGAACGCCCCGGCGGCCAGGAAGTAGGCCTGGCGCTCGACCCGGCCGAGATCGCCTCGCTCGAACCGGGGCAGGCACGTGAAGTACATCTGGTCGATGACCGGAACGGCCAGGATGAGGCGCCGCCGGACCGAGGCATCGCGGAACCAGGGGGCCAAGGCCGTGCTGTAGAGCAGGATCCTCGTGTTGACGATGAGGGCCGAGAGGATCACCACCAGCGGAGCGACGCCGTCGTCGAGCATGGTGATGACCGTGAGCTGGGAGGCGCCGGCCAGGATGGCGGCCCCGGAGAACAGGCCCTGGCCGAGCGACAGGGAACTGGTGGCGGCCGCAGCCCCGATGGCGAGGCCGAAGGGGGCGACACCGACCACCATGGGAGTGATGTCGCGGATCCCCTCGATCGCGGCCCGGCGTCTACCGGGTCCGGTGCCGATGTCTGGTCGGCTTCGCTGATGAGTCGCAGCCATTCTCGGCTCCTGTCCTTCGTCGGGTTCGTTCGCTGTTTCGAACCTACGAAACGAGCCGATTCAGGACATGGAGCCGACCTGGAGAGTTCCTGGAGATGGGTTGCTCGAGATGCCGACGCTGACACCTCGAAACCCGATTGGGCGTCCTGGTCTCAGCTCGGAGGATCGACGGGTACCGTGCCCATCTCGGCTGGCGCGACGACCTCCAGGGCTTCGAAGTCGGGCGAGACCGCCAGCTCGTTGTGGACCATGCCGGACGGGATGGCCATCGCTCCGCCCTCCGCCAGGCGCTCGACCCGCCCGTCGGGGAAGGCCAGGTCGACCCAGCCCTTCAGCACGTAGACGAACTGCAGGTCGCAGGTGTGGTAATGCCAGCCGGTCGTCTCCATCACGTCGGTCGCCCGCATCACCTGGGCCCGGTACGACCCGTCGGTGGCCGCCTCCAGCCCGGTGTCGCGGTACTCGAAGAACGACCGGCGACCGGTCTTGGCGAACGTGGCGTCGGCCAGGTTCTGGCACAGCAACTGGGCCATCGCCGCGCCGGTCTCGGTGGTGTCGGTCATCGTCGGTCCTCCCGGAGAGCTCTGGCACAACGGTAGTCGGGGGCCGGTGCGGGGTCGAAGGGCGACGGGCAGGCCGCGAGCGGCGTTCGAGTATCGTCGATCGGGTGACCGAGGTCGACTGGAGGGCGCGCCTGCGCGAGCTGGATCAACGATCCACCGCAGCTCGTCTCGCCGTCCTCGAGGTGGTCGGCTCCACCGACGACCACCTCTCGGCCGACGAGATCGCGCTCGCGGTGGCCGAATGGGCCCCAACCGTTCACCGCGCCACCGTGTACCGCACGCTCGACCGGCTCGTGTCGCTCGGACTCGTCGCCCACGTGCACCTGCCCCACGGTGCGACGACCTACCACGTCCGCCGGCCCGAGGAAGGTATGCACCTGCACCTGTCATGCCGAGGCTGCGGTGCGGTCGTCGATGCTGATCCCGGTCTCCTCGACGACGTCGCAGCCGAGGTGGAGCGGGCGAACGGGTTCGTGCTCGACGCCGCTCACGGTGCGCTGTCGGGCTGGTGCTCCGATTGTGGACGACCCGCTGGTAGTGGCGGGCCGGTGGGGGCCGGGTAGCCGAAGGGCAGTTCGAGCCGATGCCTCGCCAGCAACGAACTGTCGGCGAGGACCGCCCAGGTCTCGTCGTCGGCGACGATCCGCCCACCGTCGAGGATGACGGCCCGGCCGCAGGTTGCGAGGGCGAACGGCAGATCGTGGGTGACGAGGAGCTGGGTCTGGGGTAGGCCGGCGAGCAACTCGGCCAGCTCCCGCCGACCGACGGGGTCGAGGCCGGCGGTGGGCTCGTCGAGGACGAGCAACTGGGGGTTCATGGCCAGCACGGTTGCGATGGCCGCTCGGCGCTTCTCGCCGCCGCTCAGGTGGTGGGGTGCACGATCGATGATGGCGCCCGCCCCGACGGCGTCGAGGGCGTCACGGACGACCTGCTGCCGTTGCTCGCCATCGATACCGAGGTTGGCGGGCCCGAACGCGACGTCGTCGTGGACGCGGTGCATGAAGAGCTGATCGTCGGGGTCCTGGAACACGAGGCCCACCCGGCGCCGGATCTCGGCAAGCTGGTGCCCGTCGAGCGCGAGCTCGCCAACCGTGATCGACCCGGCCTGCAGCTCGAGAAGCCCGTTCAGGTGCAGGACGAGGGTCGTCTTTCCGGAGCCGTTGGGACCGAGCACGGCGACCCGCTCGCCACCGGCCACGTGGAGGTCGACGCCGTCGAGCACCGGGTCGGGACTCGTCGGGTACCGGAACCGGAGGCCTTGCACCCGCAGGTCGGTGGCGGACCGCGGACCGTCGGTCATCGGGGGATCACTGCGATCGACAGCCCGATGGCGGCGACCGCACCGGGAGCCATCGCCGCAGCCGGGTGCCAGCGCCCGCGCGGTCGCTCGGCCAGGAGCGGCATCGCACCGGTGTAGCCACGGGCGGCCATGGCCAGATGGATCCGCTCGCCCCGCTCATAGGAACGGACGAACAGGGCACCGGCCGACGCAGCGATCGGCCGCGCCTGCCACAGCCAGCGAGGATCGTGGCACCGGGCGACCATGGCGACCCGCATCCGCCGGAGCTGGTCGACGAGCAGATCGAGGTAGCGGAACATGAACGACACGATGGCCACCACCACGGCCGGCAGTCGGAGCCGCCCGAGACCGGCCACGAGCTCGGGAAGCGGGGTGGTGGCCGAGACCAGGATGCTGGCGGTGGCGCCGAGGCAGGCCTTGGCCGCGATGTTCCACGCACCCCACAAGCCGTCGACCGGGACCGTCAGCCCGACGAGCTCCACCCGCTCGCCCCCCTCCGCCAGGAACGGAACCGTCGTCGCGAGGATCAGGAACGGCACGACGACCGTGAGCCGGGTGAGCACGACGCGGGGCGACAGCCGGGCGACCATCAGCGCCGCGAGCAGCACCGCCGCGTCGATGGCGAACGCCGGCAGCGCTCGACGGGGGGTGAGCGCCACCGCGACGGCGAACAGCATGAGACCGGCCAGCTTCCACGAGGCGGGGAGCCCGTGGACCGGCGTGTCGGCCGGGACGTGGAGGCGGTGATGATCGGATGGGTGGCGGTGGCCGCCGGCCATCAGGGCAACCCGGCGACCCTGCTCGCGACCAGCGGTCGCCGACCCTGCTGGAGTCTGCGGGAGGCCGACACGAGACCAGCACCCACCGCGAGGGTGACGACCACACCGGCCGTACCGGCGACGGCGAGGCTGAGGCTCTCGTCGTCGATCCCGCTGGTGGCGTAGTCGGCGAAGGGCGCCGCGTCGAGCGCTCGACCGCTGGCCCCATCGCCGGCCTCGTCGTCGATGAGGCCCTCGGCTTCGGCGACGCGTTCGAGGCCGTCCGGACCGTCGGCGGCGAACTGGCTCACGACAGCGGCCAGCACCACCGCCACCAGGATCCCGGCGATGGCGAACACCCGCCGGTTCACCGGTCCGCTCGTGGCGAGGGCCGCCTCGTCGAGGTCGCCGGCGCCGACGACGAGTTCCGGTCGGGAAGCGAGCACGGCGCCGATCACCACCGCGCTGATCACGCCTTCACCGACCCCGATCAGGGCATGGACCCCGACCATCGCGCCGAAGACCGTGTCGAACGGCACGGGCACGGTGGCCCCGAACAGCCACTCGAGCGACAACGCCATCGCCGAGAGCACCACCGACGCGCCAGCGGCGAGCCCGGTCGCCCCGACGACGCCAGCTGTGGTGGCCGGCAGCAGCCGACGGAACAACCGGTAGAGCGCCCAGCCCCCGAACGCGGGGACGATCGCCATGTTGAGGAGGTTGTAGCCGAGGGCCGAGACGCCCCCGTCGGCGAACAGGAGGGCTTGCACGACCACCACGACGGCCACCGCCAGCGAGCCCACCCACGGCCCGAGGAGGGTCGCGGCGAGGCAGGCGCCGAGCAGGTGACCCGTCGTGCCCGAGGCCACCGGGAAGTTGACCATCTGTGCTGCGAACACGAACGCAGCGGCCATGCCGGCCAGCGGAACCCGGCGCTCGCCCAGTTCGCTGCCGCTCGCCCGAACCGCGACGGCGAGCACGCCGAGGCTGATCAGCGCCGTGCCGACCGCCACCGGGGCGGCGAGGAAGCCGTCTGGCGCATGCAGGGCCAACACCGCGGTGACGCTAGCAGCGACAACCGGTGATGCAACTTCGTCGCAGCTAGCGGCAACGGCCAGGTCGCTGGTCGCCGATCACGAGCCGTTGACGAGACCTGCCGAGAACCGGGCGCCGGCCACGATGGCGGCATTGAGGTCGTCCGACGGGTTCGCCGCTGTCGCATCGAACACGGCGTCCGTGGTGAGGGCCCAGCGCGACGAGCCGTCGGTGAGCGAACCGGACACCCGTGCCCCGTCGACGGTCTGGCGGTCGGCTTCGAACCACATCCGGTCGTACACGGTGACGAGCATGTCGGCCACGCAGTGGTGTTTCAGGCCCTGCTCGAAGTGGAGGGGAGCGATGGCGAACGGCTCCTGGGCCGAGGCGTAGGGCCGTAGCACGTCGAGCACACCGTCGGGTCGGAGGGCTTCGAGCGCTTCGTCGTCGAGCGCCACGGGCTCGACGACGTCGATCGGCTCGTGGCCGGCCAGCAGGCAGGGCAGTCCCCGACTGGCTGCGGTCTTCGCCGCAACGAGAGCCGCCGGACCGGGGCCGAGCACGAGCAGGCGGGTCGCGATGGTGAGCATGACGTTGCGCCCCGGTCAGAAGACGGCCAGCGGGTTGACCGGGCTGCCGGTCACGCCCTGGAAGCGGATCGGAGCCAGCACGAACTGGAACTCCCAACGGTTGCGGGTGGCGCAGGCGTCGGCGAGATCCTCGAGCTGGCAGTTGTCGATCAGCCAGAGGCCCATCGCCACGATGCCGACCATGTGGATCGGCATGACCACGTTCGGGTAGCCGGTCGGGGTGGGGTCCTGGGCGACGTCGGAGCCGATCATCGCAATGCCGCGCTCGTGGAGCCACGGCAGGCAGGCCGCCTGGTAGCCGGAGCGGGGCTTGTTGGCGTTGTACTCGCGCTTCTCCCGACGCCGGGCCCCGCCCTCGCCGGTGCGGATCAACAGCACGTCGCCAGGTTCGCACCGGACGCCCGCCGCCTCCTCGGCCGCCTCGAGATCCTCGGGGTAGACGTGGTCGTCGGCGTCGAGCACATCCACGCCGCGGAGGCGGGCGATGTCGAGCAGCACACCCCTCGTGGTGACACCGTCTTGCACGGCGAGCACGTCGTGCTTGAGTGCCCCCTGACGGTCCGAGACGAGCGAGGCGGGGGCACCGCCATACATCTTGCCGTCCCAGAAGAGGTGGGCCAGCGAGTCGAGGTGGGTCACGTCGAGCCCGTGGAACACCATCCCGATGTACTCCTGGGCACCGCCGGCCCTGCCGTCGCCGAGCAGGCCCCGACGGCCCTCGTCGTCGAGCCCGAGCCCGGTGGAGAGCATGTAGCGCTGCGACTCGACGGTCGCTCCCGGCTGCCGACCGGTGCGGATGTCCCAACTGCACGAGACCGAGACGCCCTCCTCGACGAGGCCGGCAGCGGCGACCCGCTTGGCTGGCGTCAGGTGGTTGAGGGTGCCGAGCCGATCGTCGTCACCCCAGCGACCCCAGTTCGACAGATCGTCGAACCACGCGAGCACTTGTTCTTCCGTGGGCGGTGTTGGCATGCCAAACCCTAGCCTTCGCTCGAGAGCGGCTCGACGTGGCCGCCGACCGCCAACAGATCGTCGTCCCGCCACGCCCTGCCGACCAGTTCGAGCCCGACGGGCAGGCCGTTGGGTCCACGTCCGACGGGGAGCTGGAGGCAGGGGACGCCGAGCGAGGTCCAGGTGCGGTTGAACACCGAGTCGCCGGTGGTGTCGATCGCCGGCGCCTCGCCGGGGGCCGACGGTGTGAGCAGCGCGTCGATCCCCTGGACGGCGAGGAAGTCGTCGTGGGCTCGACGGGCGGCGACGAGGGCGCGTTGGGCCGCGGCGTAGTCGGCCCCGGTGACGGCATCGCCGCTGGCCGCCATCTTGCGCACGCCGCCGCTGATCAGGTCCTCGTGACTGGCTCGCTCCCAGGCGAACACGCGGGCCACCTCGTACCGCAGCACGGTGTCGGCAGCGTCGAACACGGGCTCGAGATGGGGCAGCGGGTCGAGATCGATCACCTCGATCCCAGCGTCGGCCAGCACCCCGCCCACCCGCTCCAACACGGCGCCCAGCTCGGGCTGCGCTGCGGCCCACTGATGCGACCGGTACCGCCCGACCCGAAGCCGCACGCCGGTGTCAGACACATCGTGCGGATCTCGGCCAGCGGCGCACGATGTGTCTGACACCGGCGTGCGCGGGTTGGTGAGAGCGGTGAGGAGGGTGTGGGCGTCGGCGACGGAACGGGTGTGCCAGCCGACGGTGTCGAACGAGTGGGCGAGCGTGGCGACACCAGCCGTCGGCACGAGACTATGGGTCGGCTTGAAGCCGACGACGCCGCAGAAGGCGGCCGGCCTGATCACCGACCCGACGGTCTGGGTGCCGAACGCGGCGCGGACCATGCCGTCCGCGACCGCTGCCGCCGATCCGCTCGACGAACCGCCGGGCGTCCGCTCGGGGTCGTGGGGGTTGGTGGTGGGGCCAGGCCGGAACAGTGCGAACTCGGTGGTGACCGTCTTGCCGGTCACCAGCGCCCCGGCTCTGCGAGCCAGGGCAACGCAGGCGGCGTCGGCGGGCGGCTGGCGGCCCGCATAGATCGCTGAGCCCCGTTCGGTCGGCAGGTCGGCGGTGTCGATCACGTCCTTGACGCCGAGCGTCCAGCCGGCCAGCGGCCCACCCGCCAGCGGTCCGGCCGCGAGCAGCTCGGCCTGGCGGCGAAGCTCGGCGTCGGGATGGCGGACGACCCACGCCCGCACCACCGGCTCCCGCTCGGCCACCCGGACCAGTTCGGCCTCCAGGCCGCCCGCCGCTGGCGCCTCGTCTCCTCCCTGGGCTTCGTTCGCTCCGTCCACGCCATCGGCTCCTCTGGTCATGACGCCGGGTTGGCGGCGAGGTGATCGAAGACCCCCGCGGGCCGGGTCGTCCGGTAGGCGGCGACGATCGGTTCGAGCTCGGCCGGGCTCGCGCCGTGGAGGATCACGCCATCGCAGCCGAGGTCGAACTGGCCCCGGACCGCCTCGACGCACTGCGCCGGGCTGCCGGTGGCGGCCGGAGCGAGCCAGTCGTCGGGGATGAGCGGCGCGATCCGCTCCAATTGCTCGATGGTGGCCACGGCGTCGATCGCGCCGGGGAAGTCGGCCACCAACGGGTCGGCCCGGAACCGCGCGAGCACCGCCTGATCCCAGTCGTTGGTCCGTACCAGCAGGTCGCCATACGCCTGGAGGTACGTCGCCATCCGGCCGACGGTCTTGTTCAACCGAAGGGGTTCGGGGAGGTGGTCGCCGATCGTGGCGAAGCACGACCACACCCGCACCGCCCCCGGGTCTCGACCCGCCTCCTCGGCCGCCCGCTTGACCGCGCCGACCACCCGGGCGGTGGTCTCGTCGGTGAAGAAGGTGTGGAGCACCACCGCGTCGAAGCACCTGCCGCCCAACGCCAGCGAGTTCGGCCCGAACGCCGTGAGGGTGAGCGGGATGCGCTCGTCGTGGGCCCCTCGCAGGGCGAGGGCGGGGAAGGAGCCGGCGGGGCCGTCATGGCCGAGGACCGTCTCGCCCCGCCAGAGGCGCCGCAACAGCCCGACGACATCCTCGAGCTGGGCGGTCGTGATCGGCGGGAGGCCGTAGGCCCGGAACGCCCGGTCGATGCCGCGGCCCAGCCCGAGCGAGTAGCGGCCGCCGGTGAGGCGGTGCATCGTCATGGCGTGGGCTGCGGTGACCATCGGGTGGCGGGTGTTGTGGTTCGTCACGGCGGTGGCGATGCCGATCGTGTCCGACACCGCCCCCACTGCGCCGCAGACCGTCGCCGCCTCCTTCACGTTGAGCCGCTCGCTCACGAACGCCGAGCCGAGGCCGAGCGCCTCCGCTGCCCGCACCTCGTCGATCAGCTCCCGGGGCGAGTCGGGCGCACCCGCCAGCGTGTAGAACGCGAGCTCGTTCATCGGTGCCAGATCGCCGATCGGGGTCACGTGAGGAACTCCTGCGCGCCGAGGTCGAGGGCGTGGCGGGCGTGACGCTTCGCCATCGCGGTGAACATGTCGTTGCCCCGCTCCGTCTCCACCACGATCGTCGACGCGATCACCGTGATCACGAACCCGTGGAACGAGCCGCGCCGATAGTCGGTCCAGCAGCGATCCCAGTCGTAGCCCATCACCCCGGCCTCTTCGAGTCCCCGATGGTAGGACCGCACGATCGCCTCCTCCTCGGGTCGGCGGACGTCGGGCTGGAGCCCGGCGCCGAGGAAGTACGCGACATCGATCAGCGGGTTGCCGACCGTGACCGACTGCCAGTCGACCACGGTCACCGTCGGCGGTGCACGGCGCTCGTCGATGAGCACGTTGTCGAGCCGGTAGTCGACGTGCACCAGCGTGGTGGGATCGTCAGCGACAGCCCACGGGGCCCCGGTCGACGTGGCGACCTGCTCGATGATCGCAGCCTCGTCGGCCTCGAGCCGGGAACGGAACCGGTCGAAGAAGGGGCCGAGGAGCTGGTCGTACAGCTCGTTGCGCTGGGGGGCGGACGGGTCGACGCTCGGCACGAGCCACTCGATCTCCCCGAGCTGCCGGTCATTCCAGGTGGGTGCGTGCAGCCCGATGGCCTCCAGGACCGCGGCCCGGGCCACCTCCGCTGAACAGCCGAGGAGCTGGTCGCCTTGCTCCGCCGGGGCGAGGTCTTCCAAGATGAGGGCGAAGTCTGGTCCCTCGCCGTCGATGTCGGCGTGGTAGCAGACCGGGGTCCGGATCGAGACCCGGTCCTGCAGCTCCTGGTAGAAGCGGACCTCCCGCACGTAGTTGCGGAGGGCGACACCGGTCGCCCGACTCGTCTCGTCGTCGGAGGCGAACTTGCCGACGAGGGTGCGGGGGCACGCGTCGTCGGCCCCCGCCAGGTCGAGGTGGTAGCGGACGCACTGCCCGATCTGTCCGGTGCCGACGCCTTCCTGGCGGAAGCCGGTGACGGTGGCGGTGTGTCCGTTGCGGGTGAGGACATCGGTGAGGAAGCCGGCGTCGACGTCGGCCGGACCGGCCACCATCCGCTCGCCCGGCACCGTCACGCCCCGTCGACGATGCCGGTGAGACCGGTCGGCTCGTGGGGGCCGACCACGAGCTGCTCGACCACTCCGGTCCCCTTCCGATCACCCCACGTCGCCCGCGACAGCGCTTGGATGTGGACGAACTCGGGAGCGGCGGGGTCGACGTCGTCGGTGGCGAACGAATCGCGGGTGGCCTCCGCCTCACCCCTCCAGAACCCGTGACCCCACTCCGGGTGCCGGTAGCCGAGGCCGCTCATGTGGAACCGGACCAGCGGCTCGTAGACCACCTCCACCGGATCGGCGGACCACATCCCGAGCCGCATCGTCAGCCGTTCCGCCCAGCGGGTGCCGGCTGCCCAGGCGATGTCGGCATCGGCGGAGGCGGCCCGCTGGATCCGACCGGGATCGATCACGGGGTCGCCGACTCCGATGCGGGGCGCGACGGCGCCGCTCTCGTGCCACGGCCGACCCTCCGCGTCGTGGTTGAGGGCGGCGTGGGTGCACGCGTCGTCGAAGACGGTCGGGCACCAGATCCAGAAGAACTGCGGAGCGACCGGTGGGCCAGCCACCCGTTCACCCACCGGGCGGTAGCCCCACGACCGGTCCCGCACCCCGACGTGGGAGGCGTCGATGTCGATTCGCTCGCCGTCGAGCTCGATCCAGCCTTCCCAGGTGCCGAACTGGGTGAGGCGGGTGTAGTCGAACACGGTCTGGGTGCCGACAGTGTGGACGAATCGAGGCTCCTCGATCGCGGGGCTGAGCGCCCCGAAGCGAAGGTCGGCCGAGAGGCCGAACCGGTCGGTCACGGTGATCCGGTGACGCCGCATGGGTTCCTCGACGTGGACCGAGATCGGAGCGGCGGTGGTTTCGGTCCGGTCGGTGGGGCAACGCCTGCTGGCCCGCACGTTGTGCTGGACACCGTCGCGGACGACCGAGAACGCGCCATCCATGACCCCCCGGTTGGGGTAGACGCCGAACGCCACGGCGAAGAACACATCGCCGTCGGGGTGCCAACCGTTGAAGAAGAAGCGGTCGTAGGCGTTGGGCGACACCGATGCGTTGTGCAGAAGCGGCGTGGACGTCTGGTGGACGCAGTAATCGTCGAGTGGGTGGAGCATGGGTGGCAGCGAACGTAGCGGAGTCGCAGGCTGGGAGTCGACCGTTGCGGTAGGGGTAAGGTTCGGCCATGAGCGACTTCGGGACCTACGGTGACCTCCACGTGACGATCGACGACGACCACGTCGCCACGGCGGAGATCAGACGACCGCCCAACAACTTCTTCGACCTGGCGCTGATCGACTCGCTGGCCGAGGCGTTCACCGCCCTCGACGAGGCCCCGGAGTGTCGGGCCATCGTGCTCTGCGCCGAGGGGAAGCACTTCTGCGCCGGCGCCGATTTCGCCAACCGCTCCGAGCCGGCCACGCAGGCGACGAACCCCGACGGCACGCCCCGCCACCTGTACGACGCCGCGGTCGCGCTGTTTTCCACCAAGACCCCGGTGGTCGCGGCGATCCAGGGCGCCGCGGTGGGCGGCGGACTCGGCCTCGCCTGTATGCCCGACTTCCGGGTGGCGGCCCCCGAGGCACGGTTCACGGCCAACTTCGCCCGCCTCGGCTTCCACCACGGCTTCGGCCTCTCGGCCACGCTCCCCGACCTGGTCGGCCAGCAGCGGGCGATGGAGCTGCTCTACACCGGGCGCCGGATCAAGGGCGACGAGGCGGTCGCGATCGGTCTCGCCGACCGGTTGGTACCGCTCGACCAGCTCCGCGACGCCGCCCACGAGTTGGCGGCCGAAATCGCCGGGTCGGCCCCGTTGGCCGTGGCGTCGATCCGCGAGACGATGCGGGGCGACCTGGCTCAGCGGGTCCGCGCCGCCACCGACCGGGAGCTCGTCGAGCAGGACCGCCTCCAGACCACGAACGACTGGAAGGAGGGGGTGAAAGCCATGGCCGAGCGCCGCACCCCCGACTTCACCGGCACCTGATCCACCACTGCGACCACCGCACGTCGGTGCCAGGCACAACGTGCGGCCGTGAACCGGTCGTCGGCGACCTCCGCACACCGGTGCCTGGCACCGGTGTGCGGGGACGGCGTCGGTCCGATTCACCTTCCGACGTCGCGGAAGGGGATGCCCCGATCCACCGCCGGTTCCTTGGGGAGGCCGAGGATGTTCTCACCGAGGATGTTGTGCTGGATCTCGTCGGTGCCGCCGGCGATCGACTGGGCCGGGGTCGACACGAGCACCTCCGCCACCGTCTCGTCGACATCGTCGGGTCCGGTGCGGAGCATGCCCTGCGCACCGGCGATGAGGCCGTGGGTGTGGTTGCAGGCCCTGGCGATCTCCGACAGCGCCAACTTGCCGATCGAGCCCTCCGAACCCGGCGGTCGCCCGAGTTCCCGAGCCGCCTTCGCCCGCTCGGCGGTCAGCTCGGCCGCCCGGTGGAAGCTCGTCACCTTCATCAGCTCTTGCCTGACGACAGCGTCGTCGGTGCGGCCTCGGGCCTCGGCCCGGCCTCGGAGGAGGTCGATCCGGCCTTGCCGCTGCGGGTACCAGACGTAGGTCTTCTCGTGCTCGGCCGCCTCTTCCCGAGCCTCGTCGATGACCCGACCGGTGGCGCTCCTCTTCGTGTGGCGGCTCCCCCGTCCGGCGAACCGCCGCTCGTGGGCCAGGGTCCCCCTGGCGACCTTCCAGCCCCCGCCGACCTCGCCGACGACGTTGTCGACCGGCACTCTGGCGTCGGTGAGGAACACCTCGTTGAACGAGTGGTGGTAGTTCATCTGCTCGATCGGGCGGGCCTCGACGCCGTCCTGGTGCATGTCGATCACGAAATAGGTGAGCCCGGCGTGCTTGACCGCGTCCCAGTCGGTCCTGGCGATCAGGATCCCCATGTCGGCATGGTGGGCGCTGGTGTTCCACACCTTCTGCCCGTTCACGATCCACTCGTCGCCGTCGAGGACGGCGGTGGTCTTGAGCCCCGCCAGATCGGAGCCGGCGACCGGCTCGCTGAACAACTGGCACCAGAGCAACTCGCCGGTGAGGGTCGGCCGGAGGAACCGCCGCTTCAGGTCGTCGGAGCCGTGGTCGTACATAGTGGGGGCGGCGAGCCCCATGCCCCCGCCGAGCGGGGTGGCCACACCGCCCGCCTCCCGGATCGTGTGGTGGGCGACGCGGTCGGCCCAGGCCGGCAGGTCGCGGCCGAACCAGCTCGACGACCACGACGGCACGGCCCAGCCCGAGTCGACGAGGCGCTCACGCCACTCGAGCAGCGACAGGTCGGGATCCCACGCCGACTCGAACCACTCGCGCACCTCGGCCGCGACGCTTGCTTCGGTTGGCTTGCTCATCACGCTCACGCTCCGAACGGGGTCTGTGTGTGGGTTCCCGCCCCCATCATCAGGAGCGAACCGCCTACTTTGCAAGCAGGTCGGGCACGGCTGCGGCCGAGGCGAGGGCGTCGAGGTGCTGGGCGGCGGTCAGGTCGGCGCCGAGGGTGCGTAGGCACAGGTGGGTGAGGCCCTTCGCCCGCCACGTCTCGACCCGCTCCTGCCAGTCGTCGGCACCGTCGCCGACAACGGCGACCGACGCCTCGGCCCCGATCTCCTCCGGCCGCCGTCCAGCGGCGGAGGCGGCGGCCGCTATCGGGCCGGCCAGATCGTCGAACTGCTCGGGGCTGCAGAGCGCGAACCAACCGTCGGCCAGGCGGCCGATGCGGTCGAGGATGCGATCCGCGGGGAGCCGGCCGGCGCCGATCCAGATGGGGATCGGCTCGACCGGTCGCGGCTCGAGACCGGCGCCGGGGATCGTGTCCCAACGTCCGTCGAAGGTGACCTCGGGCTCGGTCCACAGTCGGCGCAGCAGCTCGATCTGCTCCTCGAGCCGGGCGCCCCGGGTGGTGAAGTCGTGCCCTTGTGCCCGGTACTCGGCCTTGCTGCCACCCACGCCGACCCCGAGCCGGGTCCCGCCGCCGCTGAGCAGGTCCAGCTCGGCCGCCTGCTTGGCGAGGAGCACGGTCTGCCGCGACGGGGCGATGATCACCGACGGGACGAGCTCGATCCGCTCGGTGATCGCCGCGATGTACGCGAGCAGCAGCATCGGTTCGTGGAGGTGCTTGCCTTCGGGTCGGAGGACCAGATCGGGAACCCGGAGGTGGGTGAAGCCGGCCTCGTCGGCCGCTTGGGCGAAAGCGCGGATCGAGCCGAGGTCGTCTCGGAGCTCGCGCACGGGAAGGGAGATGCCGATTCGCATCCCCGAGATCTAGCAGCTCAGGGGTGGAGGAGGTCGGCCTCGAAGGGGAACTCGCTCAGCGGTTCGGTGCCGGTGTCGGTGATCAGCACCTGTTGTTCGAGCTTCACCCCCTCGCCCCACTCCCCACCGATGAAGCTCTCCACGCACAGCGTCATGCCGGGCTGGATGACCCCGTCATAGCCGGCATCGGCGAAGTCGGCCCGGTGATAGAGGTACGGGTACTCGCCGGTCATGCCGCAACCGTGGGCCGACAGGTAGTAGCGGTTGGCGGCGTAGGCGTCGGGGATGTCCCACGCCAGCTCGGCGTACTCCCGGAACGTGACGCCGGGCCCGACGACGGCGAGGTTGTGCTCGAGTTGCTCGTGGGCGACCCGGTACAGGGTTCGCTGCTCGATCGACGGCTCATCGGGACCGACGTGGAACGTGCGGGAGAAGTCGGCGTAGTAGCCGTGGCACCCGACGACGTCGGTGTCGAGCGCCACCAGTTCGTTGGCCTCGATCGTGCGCGACGACGCCTCCTGGAACCACGGGTTGGTCCGGGGTCCGGAGTTGAGTAGGCGGGTCTCGCAGTAGTCGCCATTGCCGGCGATCACCTCCCGATGGAGCACGGACCACAGCTCGTTCTCGGTCACGCCGGGGGCGAGGGCGTCGCGCATCGCCCCGACGGCCCGCTCCGTCATCCGCAGCGACGCCCGGATGCAGTCGACCTCGCCCGGCGACTTGATCGACCTCGCCAGCTCGACCGGTTGTTGCGCGTCGACGAGTCGATGGCCCCGCTCGGCCAGGGCGATGGCCGCCCCGGCGTTGAGACGCTCGAGGCCGATCGTGTGACGTCCCGGTCCCAGCAACCGAACGAGCAGTTGGTGGATCTCGGCGGCCCAGCGCCGCTCGCGATCGACGATGCCGGCCCCGGCGGCAACGAAGCTGGCGGTGACGGCCGGGCGGACCTCGTCGATCGTCTCGAGGCCGTCGGCCAGGTGCTCGCAGCCGGTGAACTCGTGGAGGATCGACCGGTCCGCGGTGAGGACCAGGTAGCGCGACGGCGCGTTGCGGGACGTGAAGACCTGCATGTTGCGGCTGCCGGTGGCGTAGCGGATGTTGACGGAGTCACTGAGGATCAGCGCGTCGACCCGATGGGCCGCCATCTCCCCCCGTACCCGCCCGAGGCGGTAGAGACGGACCTCGCCGAGGTCGATGCCGGCGCTCTCGGGTGCGAGGTCGAGCAGGGCCGGCCACGTCGGGCCGGGTCGGCGGGAACCGGTCGGGCCTACGCCCACAGAGCGAAGGCGAGCCCGGTGCCGGTGGCAGCCGGCGTGCGGTAGCCGGGCACGTAGTCGACGAGCTCGAAGCGACGATCGTGGCAGGCAGCGGCCGCCGCGATCCAGTTCTTGATCTCCGAGGTCCCGGCCACGTACGTCGACTCGGGGATGGCGCACACCTCGTCGAGGTCGTGGCGGCCGAAGGCATCGAGCACCTCGCGATCCAACTCCTCGAGCACCAGGAAGTGACTCAGCCCACCGGAGGCCAGCACGCCGACCCGTCGGTCCTGGTCGAAACTGTCGATGGCGCGCCGCACCATCTGGCCGAACGCCCGACACCGACCGGCCCGAGGCTGGCTCGGCGGGTTGTAGGTGTTGATCATGATGGGCACGATCCCCACGTCGGCGGGGAGGAGCCGCCGCAGGGGGAAGCCGAACGCGTGGCCCATGCCCCGCTCCGGGTCGGGTAGGCGGTCGCTGGTGGCGACGTCGAAGTCGGCGTCGTAGGCGGTGGTGATGACGTGCCGGGCGAGCTCGGCGTCGACCCGGTAGTCGACGGGGCCATCGGGTTCCCGGTAGCCAGGCTGGAAGCGCTGCACGATCGGCGGCGCGGTCGAGCTCGGATCGACAGCGCCGTTGGTCATCGTGTCGCCCCAGTACACGAGGAACGGGGGCAGGTTGTCGGAGAGGAGGTGCTCGTCCTGGTCGTCGCCGATGATGAAGACCGTGTCGAGGTCGGCCTCGGCGATGGCAGCCTGAAGTCGGCCCATGGCCGAGTCGACCCGCGCCGCCCCGGCCCGGCAGGTGTCGACCGTGGCGAGGGCCGCCTTCGTGTCGCCGACCGCAGCGAGCTGCTCGTCATAGGTGACGTTGCGCCCGTCTCGGGTGTACAGCATCGGATGGCGATGGTCCCGCTCACCCCACACGAGCCAGTCGTCGCCGTCGAGCGTCACCATCGGGCTGTGCGACGTGCCGACGCCGAGCACCAGTTCAGCCATCGTCTCGTGGAGACATCGTCTCGCCCCCGATCGCGAAGTCCGCCGTACCGACTTCTTCTCTTCCGAATCTGTCCCGAGTTACTGTCAGCCAATGTACAACGACACCCCGGTCCTGGACGTACACGGCCACGTCAGCCACCCCTTCGAGGGCATGGGACGGATGCTCATGTTCATGCAGGCGATGAACGCCGGGCTCCCCAGCCCGATCGGCACCGAGACGGCCGACCAGTCGGGTCTCGGCGACGAGCAGTTCGCGGTGTCGGTCGGTCGCCACGTCGATCAGCTCGACGACCGCGGCATCGAGCGCCAGGTGATCGGGCCCCGCCCGTTCCTGATGCAGGGGTTCATGGAGCCCCACCTCCTCCCGGCGTGGACCAGACTGGTGAACGACGCCATCAACAAGCAGTGCGAGATGCAGCCCGACCGGTTCGCCGGCGCCTGCCAGCTCCCGCAGAACGCCCATGCCGACGACGCCGCCCACATGCTCGACGAGCTCCGCCGTTGCGTTGACGAGTACGGGTTCGTCGGCGTGTACGTGAGCCCCGATCCGGAGGGGAGGCGGAACTCGCCCGGCATGGCCGAGCGGTACTGGGACCCCCTCTACCAGGTGTGCGAGAGCGAGCGGCTGCCGATCATCGTGCACGGCACGAACTGTCAGGACCCGCGGTTCGAGCCGGTGCCCCACAGCTACCAGCTGGGTTTCGTGTCGGAGCAGTACTGGGCCAACCAGATCCTCGCCCACTCCGACGTGTTCGAGCGCTTCCCCGGTCTCCAGGTGATCATCTGCCACTGCGGTGGTGCGCTCGACCGGTGGATCCCGAACGATCCCCACCTCGCCCAGAAGGACCTCAGCGACAACCTCTTCTACGACACGTGCGCCCACGACGAGCCGTACCTCGAGTGCGCGATCAGGCAGCGGAGCCCGGCCAGGATGTGCTTCGGGTCGGAGGTTCCCGGTTCCGGCGGCGCCCTCCGGGCCGATTCCGGGCGGCCGGCCGACGATCTGGTGCCGATCATCGGCGGGTTCGACTTCCTGTCCGAGGACGACAAGACGACGATCTTCAACACCAACCCTGCCCGCCTCTTCCCGGCGCTGGCGAGCTGAGGGGCGGTAATGGCCGCCGACCCGATCGTCGCCAGGCTGCGGGCGCTCGACACCTGTGCGGTGTCCGACGCCTGCGACCGGCTCGGGATCGACGGTCGGGTGTCGGCCGTGATCCGCACCACCACCGGCCCGACCCGGATCGCGGGGCGGGCGGTGACGGTGCTGCTCGGACCGCCTGAACCGCCCGGGCCGCCGGGCGATGGCCGACCGTCTGGCCGCCACCTGTGCGCAGCCGCCACCGACAGCGCAACCGCCGATGACGTCCTGGTGGTGGCCCACCAGGGGCGGGAAGACTGTGCAGGCTGGGGCGGCAACCTCTCCCGAGCAGCGAAGGCCCGCAGCGTCGCGGGCACGATCGTCGACGGCGCCGTGCGCGACGTCGACGAGGCGATCGAGGTCGGCTACCCGGTGTTCGCCACATCGACGACGCCCCGCACGGCACGCGGTCGGGCCGAGGAGAAGTCGTGGGGCGGCACGATCGACGTCGACGGCATCACGGTGGCCACCGGCGACTACGTGCTGGCGGACTCGAGCGGCGCAGTGTTCCTCCCGGCCTCCTCGATCGAGCCCGTCCTCGCCGCCGCTGAAGCCATCGCCGCCAAGGAGGCAGCGATGGCGGCCGACATCGCCACCGGGCGCCCAGTGAGCGACGTCATGGGCGCCGACTACGAATCCATGCTCGACTCGCCATAGCCCCCACCCCCGCACACCGGTGGCCCGCACACCGGTGCCAGGCACAGTGTGCGAGGGTCGGTTCGGGCTCCGCACCGCCGAATGGCGGACAGCCAGCGTGCGGGGGGCGGCGTGCGACCGCACCCAGCACGATGTGCCTGGCACCGGCGTGCGGCGGTCAGGTGCGGTCGGTGACGATGCGGCCGCGGGCGATGATGGCGCGGAGGGTTGCGTCGGGATCGGCGAGGGCGGGGAGGTTCTCCAGCGGGTTGACGTCGGCGACGACGACGTCGGCTGATGCGCCCGGGGTGAGCACGCCGATCTCGCCCTCTCGGTGGCAGAGTCTGGCGTTGACCCGGTACATCGAGTTGAGCACGTCGGCCGCCGGTTCGAGCTCGGCCCGGATCGCGAACTCCTGGTTCTGCCACGGTTGGGCCTCGCCGAGGAGGTCCGTGCCGAAGCCCAGCTCGACACCCGCCGCCTTCGCCACGTCGATCGAGTGCCGGCCGAGCTCGTAGACCCCGTCGTTCTTGTCGAGGTTGCGCTGCGGCATCCCCGACTTTGCCCCGATCTCACTCATCGCCTTGTAGGTGACGAGCGTCGGCACCATGGTGACCCCCAACTCGGCCATCCGCCGGGCGATCGGCGCGTCGATCAGGTTGCCGTGCTCGATGCATCGGACACCGTGCTCGATCGCCTGGCTGATCGCCTCCGGCTGGTAGGCGTGGGCCGTGGTGTAGGTGTGGCGATGATCGGTCTCGACGGTGGCCGCACGCACCTCCTCCGCCGTGTACTGCACTGCATCGAACGGGTCGGTGGGCGACGCGACACCGCCCGAGCTCATGATCTTGATGAAGTCGCTGCCGGCCTTCAGCTCGGTCCGCACCGCGGCCCGTACGGCGTCGGCGCCATCGGCCACATGGCTGAGCGTGTTGCTGTGGATCTGGCACGCGCACAGGTCGGCCGTGTCCCGTGCCGCCTCGAAGTCACCGTGGCCGCCGGTCTGAGAGATCGTCCGCCCAGCCCGCACGATGCGAGGTCCGTCGCAGAGTCCGCCGTCGATCGCCTTGACGAGGCCGGCGACGTCGCCACCGGTGTCACGTACGGTGGTGAAGCCCCGTCGAAGGGTCGCCTCGGCCAGCTTGGCCATCCCGAGCGACAGCTCGACCGAGCTGAGCCGCTGGAGGCGGGCGAAGTCCATCGTGGTGATCACGTGGTGCACGTGGGCGTCGATGAAACCGGGGAGCACGAAACCACCCCGGGCGTCGATCTCGCGGTCGAATGAGCCTGTCGGTCGGGCGTCGACGATGTCGGCGATCCGATCGCCGTCGAGCACCACGTGCCGCTGCCCGACGATCGTCATCGAGTCGGTGTCGAGCAGGTCGCCGTCGGCGATCAGGGTGATCATGTGGGTCGCTCCTCTCGTAGGCCGACGCACCACTCCCATTCCATGCGGACGTCGTCGGGTTGCCCCTCCAGCAGGAAGAAGTGGTCCTCGGGCCGGCTGCCCGGCATCACGCTCTTCAGCACCGCGAGCCGTCGATCCCGGGCCTCGATGGTCTGGGGCTGTGCGAAACCCCGGCGGATGTCGTTGGGGAACGGGATGCAGCGGTTCGCCTCCGGGTCGCGGATGAGGCCCGACGGGTCGTCACCCCGCGCCACGGCCTCCAGATCGGCTTCCAGCCGGCGGCGGAACATCACGACACCGCGGTCGCTCCGGCCGAGGTGCTCTTTGGTCCGGTCGGTGACGGGGCCCTGCCCGGTCCAGCTCATCACGTCCTGGCCGAGGACGTGGGTGGTGAGCGGTCGGCCCGCCTCGTCGGTGGCCCTCCCCCACCAGTGCGGAATCGTCTGCTGCCGGTAGGGCTCCCTACTCGCGATCACCCGCTCGGCGTGCCAGATGACCGAGAGCGTGGTCCGATCGTCGATCGGCACCCGCCACTCGAAGTGCAGCGGGGCGAACACGTTCGGCATCATCGACAGCCGTCCCGTCGTCCACGCGTCCGACTCGTGATCCTCTCCCTCGTGGAGCCGGCGGTACATGAAGCCGTAGTCCCACTCCTCGAAGCCCAACTCGACGTGACGGGCCGAGTAGGCCTCGGTCCGGCCAGCCCGACCGGCGTGCCAGTTGTTGTGGAGCCACTCGAAGTGCACCGGATCGATCGAGTTCTCCTGGGCCTGGAGCCAGTTGCAGTCGACGACGTGGAGCACGACCTGGGTGAAGCAGTCCTCGTAGGTGAACGGCTCCCACGTCGGGATCAGCGGGGCCGGGTCGGGACCGAGGTAGGCCCACACCAACCCGAACTTCGCCTCGGCCCGGTAGGCGAGCGCGCAGATGCTGTCCCGGAACCGGGTGCCGTCGGAGACCGCCTCCTCGAACGGCTGCTCGACACAGCGCCCGTCGAGGGCGAACTTCCAGCCGTGGTAGCTGCACCGGATGCCATCGGGTTCGACGTAGCCGTTGACCAGGCCCGCCCGACGGTGGGGACAGTGCGGCTCGATCAGCCCGAAGCGCCCGTCGGGCCGTCGATAGAGCACGAGATCCTCGCCCATGATCCGCACCGACTTCGGCTCCGGCGGTCCGCCGTCGCCGTCCAGCACGAACTCGGACTCTGCAGCGATCGGATGCCAGTAGCGACGGAGGAGCTCACCCATCGGCGTTCCGGGACCGACCTCGGTGAGGCGACGGTTCTGTTCTGCGGTCAGGACCATGCGGTGTCTCCAACGCCTCGGCTCGACTGGCGGACCAAGCGTAGGATTCCGCCGGTCGCGTGCGCCACGCCACGGGTCGCTGGCGCCGCGTGTGCGCTCGCCTCCGCCCTCCCCCGTCTCGCCCCGACCGCGTGCCCCCACCGACATCGGTTCTGCCGGTCCGGCGCGCCACTGCGGCGCTTCTGCCTGTCGGCACGCGTCATACTCGGGGCGGCCGGCCGGCAGAACGCGGGATGGGTGGGGCAGCCGACAGGCAGAAGCGACATCGCACGCCTTCGATGTCACACCGGGGGTTCACGATGGCAGGATGCCGAGGCACACCACGATGACGATCCTCGAGATCGCAGCACGAAACCACGCGATCTGCACCCGCCGCGACCTCCTCGATGCGGGCATAGGTCGCAGATCGATCGATCGACGGATCGCCGACGGTACGCTCGTGATCATCAGTCGGGGCGTCTTCGAGGCACCGACCGTCGCCGACGAGCACACACCGCTGGCCCGCGCCCTGGCCGCCGTGGCGACGTCCGTGCCGTCACGAATGACCGCCGGTGCGTTCCTTGGATTCTCGCTCCCAGCCGTCCCCGACGTGCACGTGACGGCGCCCTACGGCGCCGGCCGACAGCTCCCGGGGATCGTCGTCCACGAGACGCGCGACCTTCCCGAGTGCGACATCGTCCGCTCACACGGGTTCCCGCTCACGTCACCCGCCAGAACGATCGTCGACCTCGCGGCTGAGGTCGGCCATCGCCGACTCGAACACCTCGTGCGCACCCAGGTCGCCGCCGGGACACCGACGGTCCAGGAGCTGCAGGCCTGCTTCCTCCGCCTGGCGAAGAGAGGTCGGCCCGGCATCGCTGCGCTTCGGGCGCTCCTCGACGACCTCGCAGCCGATGCCCGACCGCTGCCCCAGTCCGAGCTCGAAGCCCTCGTCTGGAGCCGCATCAGGCGCCACGGGATCGTCGGATTCACACCCCAGTTTCGGCCAGCATGGTTCGACGGCCGCCGGGGAATCGTCGACTTCGCCCACCGAGCCGCTGCCGTGATCCTCGAGGCCGACGGCCGACGTTGGCACGCCCGCCACGAGTCGATGGTCGACGACCGCCGGCGCGACCGCCTCGCTGCCGCCAACGGCTGGTTGGTGGTCCGACTCATGTGGGAGGACCTCGTCGAGCGACCTGATGCCACCTTCGCCGAGCTGGCCCAGATCGTCGCCGCCCGCCTCCCGGGCCGCGTCGCCTGACAAGCACACCACACCTCGCTCGTTCTGCCTGCCCGCCGCCCCACACCTCGCTCGTTCTGCCTGCCCGCCGCCCCACACCTCGCTCGTTCTGCCTGCCCGTTGCTCCACACCTCGCTCGTTCTGCCTGCCCGCCGCCCCACACCTCGCTCGTTCTGCCTGCCGGCCGCTCCGCACCGAGGCGTTCTGCCTATCGCCAGGCGCCATACTCGGGGCAGCCGACCGGCAGAACGGGACTCGATGGTGCTGTCGACCGGCAGAACCGGGGGGAGCGGGTGGAGCCGGCAGGAACGGGAGCCCGGAGCGCCTGGGTGGTAGACGGTCGCTCGCTTCGCTCGCAGCGGCTTCCCGATCTACGATCGTGACGGCTGGAGGGCCGTAGGAGGAAGCACCATGAGCACCATCGGAGACGACACCACGCTCGTCATCAAAGGCGGAACCGTGATCGACGGAACCGGGGAGCCGGGCCGCCGGGCCGACGTCCTGATCGCCGACGGACGGGTCGTCGAGGTCGGCGAGGACCTGCAGGGCGACCGGACCCTCGACGCCACCGGCTGCGTCGTGGCCCCCGGCTTCATCGACATCCACACCCACTACGACGCCCAGGTCTTCTGGGATCCCGCACTGACCCCCTCGTGCTTCCACGGGGTGACCACCGTGGTCGGCGGGAACTGCGGCTTCTCGATCGCCCCGATCCGGCCGGGCGACGCCGAGCTGATGGCCAGCACGATGGAGAAGGTCGAGGACATGAACCCGGCGACGCTCCTCGAAGGCGTGCCGTGGGACTTCGAGACGTTCCCCGAGTACCTCGAGTCGGTCGAGCGGCACGGGACGGTGCTCAACTATGGGGCCTACATCGGCCACACCGCTCTCCGGCTCTACGCCATGGGCGACGAGGCCGTCGGCCGACCGGCCAACGCCGACGAGCTGGAGCGGATGGGCGAGATCATCCGCGAGGCGATGGAGGCCGGCGCGGTGGGCTTCGCCACCAGCTTCGCCGCGACCCACCTCGGCGCCGACGGCAGCCCCATCCCGAGCCGCTGGGCCGACCGGGCCGAGCTCGAAGCGCTGTTCCAGGCCGTGGCCGACACCGGCAAGGGCATCATCGGGGTCAACGGCGGCAAGAACCTGTCGCTGCGTGACAACTACACGCTGCAACGCCAGATCGGCATCCCGTTCACCTACACCGCCGTGCTCACCAACCCCTCGGGCGGCCACCTGAAGGCCATGGAGATCAACCGCCAGGGGTGGGAGGAGGGGGCTGAGGTGTGGCCCCAGGTCACCTGCCGGCCTCTCACGTTCTCGATGACACTGGTCGAGCCGTTCACGCTGAACACCAACCCGGTCTTCGCCGAACTGGCAGGCGGGACGCTCGACGCCCGACGCGACGCCTACGCCGACCCCGGCTGGCGCCAGCGGGTACGCGACGCCTGGGACGACGATTCGAGCAAGGCCTTCCGGCCTCGCTGGTCGACCATGGAGATCATGGAAGCAGCGTCCCAGCCCGAGCTCGTCGGGCGCCGGATCGTCGATCTGGCCGAGGAGCAGGGTGTGCATCCCTTCGACGCACTGATGGATGCCACGCTCGGCGAGGAGGACCTCATGGTCCGGATCAAGGTGATCCTGGCCAACGACGACATCGACGGCGTGACCGCCCTCCTCCAGGACGAGCACACCACCCTCGGTCTGTCGGATGCCGGAGCACACGTCGGGCAGCTCTGCGACGCCCCGCTCCCCACCGACCTGCTGGGCAACTGGGTCCGCGACCGCCAGGTCCTCCCGTTGGAGAAGGCGATCAGGAAGCTGACCGGCCAGCAGGCCGATCTCTTCGCCCTCGAGGACCGCGGCTATCTCCGGCCCGGCGCCTGGGCCGACGTGACCGTCTTCGATCCCGACACGATCGACCCCGGCCCGGTTCGCCGGGTGCGGGACTTCCCGGCCGATTCCGAGCGGCTCACCGCCGACGCGCCCACCGGGGTCCGTCACGTGGTGGTCAACGGCCAGCCGATCCAGGTCGACGGAGAACCGGTCAGTGCCGAGGCGATCGGCCGGCCCGGGCAACTGGTCAAGCCCAGCCCCCGGGCCTGACCCGAGGCTGACCGACCGCGCCCGACACCGGGCGCGGTCGCGCGGGGAAATCGCTCGAGGACCAGCGCCCCCGGCGCTGGTTCTACAATCGTCCGGCGATGAGCATCTACAACGCAGCGAACTGGCTCCTCGACCGGCACATCGTCGAAGGCCGGGGTGACCGGACCGCGATCCGCCACCGCGGCGAGTCGATCACCTACGCCGACGCGCTGCGCGACGTCTGGCGGGCCCAGAACGCCATCGCCGAGCTCGATCTCCGGGCCGGCGACCGGGTGGCGATGGTGGTCAACGACGAACCGGCATTCGTCTCCTGGTTCCTCGGCGCCCAGCGCAGTGGCCTGATCCCCATCCCGCTCTCCACCATGTTGACCGGACCCGAGCTCGGGCCGATCGTGGCCGACGCCGGTGCTCGCGCCGTCGTCCTGTCCGAACCCCTGCTCCCCCACCTCGCCGACATCACCAACGGCGCGCCGAGCGTCGACCACGCAATCGCGATCGCCGGCGAACCCGACACCTCCGGATCGGTGGTCGCCGCCCACCGATGGGGTGGGTTCACCGACCGGGCCGAGGCCGCCGTGGCCGACACCACATCCGACTCGCCGGCCTTCTGGCTCTACAGCTCCGGCACGACGGGGGTGCCCAAGGGCGTCATGCATCGCCATGGGAGCCCCCAGGCGACAGCCGAGACCTACGCCGCCGACATCCTCCGCACCGACGAGAACGACCGCTTCCTGTCGGTGGCCAAGCTGTTCTTCGCCTACGGCCTCGGCAACTCGCTGACGTTCCCCTTCGCGGTCGGCGCCACCACGATCCTCGAGGACCGACCGCCGACACCCGCCGGAATGCTCGAGCTGATCGAGGCCGAGCGACCCACCCTCTTCTTCGCCAGCCCCGGTTTCGTGGCCGGACTGCTCGACGGTGAACCGGACCCCGCAGCGCTGGCCACAGTGCGGGCCACCGTGACAGCCGGCGAATCGCTCCCGGCCGACCTCCAGCGCCGGTTCAGCCAGCGGTTCGGCCACCCGGTGCTCGATGGGATCGGGTCGACCGAGGCGCTCCACATCTTCATCTCCAACACCCTCGAGCGGCAGGAACCGGGCACCACCGGCCAACCGGTTCCCGGTTATGAAATCGAGCTGCGGGACGAGGACGGGTCGATCGTTGACGGCGCCGAGGTTCCGGGTTTCCTCCACGTGCGGGGCCCCTCGACCGCCAGCGGCTACTGGCAGCGCGACGAGGCCACCGCCGCCGCCTTCCTCGACGAGGGCTGGCTCCGCACCGGCGACGTCTACACCCGCTCAGCGGCCGGCGACTACACGTTCCTGGGCCGCAACAACGACATGATCAAGGCTGGCGGCATCTGGGTGTCGCCAGCCGAGGTCGAGAGCGTGCTCATCGAGCACCCTGCAGTGATGGAGGCGGCCGTCGTGGGTGCCCGCAACGAGGACGGCCTGGAGACCACGGTTGCGTTCGTGGTTCCCGCCTCCGGCCAGCTCGTTGACCCGGCGGTGCTGGAGGCCCACTGCCGTGACCGCATGGCGGCGTTCAAGCGGCCCCGTCGGCTGCACGTCGTCGACTCCCTGCCGAAGACCGCGACAGGCAAGATCCAGCGGTACCAGCTCCGGGCTCAGCTCTGACGAGCAACCGGAGCTGAACGACCGGAGATTCGGGTGTAGTTCGACATCCGAAGTAGCCTGGTCGACGACGGAATACAGGGAGAACAGGTATGCCGAGCGTGGTCGAAGAGCTGTACGGGCAAACGAGGGACTGGGTCGTCGGCCATCGCGAGAAGGGCCTGCCCCCGGTTCGTCCCACGCCCGACGTGATCGGCAAGTGGCTCTTCGACGAGTGGGCGCTCCAGCTCGAGCTCGCCAACAACCGCGTTCGTTGGCCGACGGTCGACTTCCGGCGCCGCCTGCGCTCCGAGCTCGGCGACGGTGTGGAGATGTACAACGAGCGGGGCTGGGTGGACGATCCGTACTCCTACCACGACGATCCCCCGCCGCTGACCAACCCGACGGTCCAGGAGCGCGGGATGGGTCCGCTCCGCTACGAGCACCTCACGTTCGAGAGCGGCTACACCCCCCACGACGACGAGCCCGGCGGGGATCGGTGGCGCGAGTACGAGGCCAACGCAACCGCCCACGCCTGGGTCCTCCGCCACGACGGACCACCTCGGCCATGGCTGATCTGCATCAACGGCTACCGGACCGGCACGCCCCTCACCGACTTCGTGTCGTTCAACGCCCAGCGGCTCCACAAGAAGTTCGGGCTGAACCTCGCCTTCCCGGTACAGCCGTTGCACGGCCCGCGGGCGGCGGGCGCGTCCGGCGACCGGGTGATCTTCGCCGGCGCGATGAACACGGTCCACACCGCAGCGCAGGCCCTGTGGGACATCCGCCGCCTCAAGAGCTGGATCACCGACGTCGAGCAGGCGCCGGCCGTGGGCGTCACCGGGCTCTCGCTCGGCGGCTATCTGACGGCGCTGCTCGTCTGCTTCGAGGACGACCTGGCGTGCGCCATCGCCGGCATCCCCGAATCCGACCTCGTGCGGGGCATGCGGCGAAACGTCGAACCGATGCTGCCGCCGTTCTACGAGCAGTGGGGCCTGAGCTGGCGATCGCTCGAGCGGGTGAACCGCGTCGTGTCACCGCTCGCGATGGAACCGAAGGTCGACCCCGACCGCCTGTTCATCTACGCCGGCCTGGTCGACCGTTGGGTTCGTCCCGGAAACGTCAAGTCGCTGTGGGAGCAGTGGGGCCGCCCCGAGATCTGCTGGTACGAGGGAGGGCACCTGTCCTTCCCGATCGAGCCCTCGGTTCGTCGTTTCGTCGACGACGCGCTGGAGAAGACCGGGCTCCGGGTCAACGGTTGATCTGGCGCGGATAGCCGGCCCGGAGCCACGGGCGGGGCCGGAACGACTTCCAGTCGTCGAGGTCCTGACCGAGGCGGTCGAGCACCGCTGCGATCACCAGCGGATCGAAACCGAGCGTGAGGTGGGTCGACCGGACCTCGATGTTCTCGATACGTTCCCCGGGTTCCACCAGCGACCGGCGCCACGACACCACCCGGTCGTTGCGAGACCAGATCGACGTGAGCGGCACGTCTGGTGGCGGGGCCACCGAGAGCGGCGACTGGAGCGGGCTCCCGAGCGTCACGACCTGACGGACGAGCGTCGGGAACTGATCGGCGAGGTGGCAGGCATAGATACCGCCGAGGCTCCACCCGACGATCGCCACCTCACGCTCATGTCGTTCGGCGAGCTGGACGAACCGCCCCGCCAGCGTGGGGAACACGTCGGCGAAGTTGCCGTCGTTCATGCCCTGCCGCCACCGGTGCACCGAGTGGCCGGCCAGACGGAGCTGGCTCCGCAACCCGATCGTCGATCGATCGCCCCCGCCGAGGCCCGGCACCACCATGACCGGGCAGCGGCCGCTCACCGGTCGATCCGATCGGGGTCCGACGCGGCCATGCCCCGCTGGAGGGCGGCGATCAGCTCGGGCCGCAGGTCGGCTGCGGCGATGATCCGATCGACCGAGCCGACGTCTCGGGCCCGCTCGATGCTGTGGACGGCGTCGAACTCGTCGGCGACCTCGCCCAACTTCTCCGAGTACACCGCATCGGTGACCGTGGCCAGCTCGGCCTGGAGCGACGGGCGCTCGTCTGGTCCGCTGGCCCGGACGGCCGCTTCGAGCGCTTCGACCCGGGGATCGCGGGCCGTCCGCTTCCGCACCTCGCCCGAGAACACCGCGGCGGCGGCCGGGGCGCCGCCCAGCACCGAGGCGTAGGTTCCCTCGACGGCCAGGACCTGCAGGTTGTCGTTGAGGGCTCCGGAGAACACCACGAACGCCCCGCCGTGATACCGGGAGACCACGCAGAACACGAGGGGCCCGTCGAAATTGACGATCGACCGGCCGATCTCGGCGCCGTACTCGAGTTGGAGCTCCCGCAACGACTCGGGCGAGCCGTCGAACCCGCTCAGGTTGGCGAGGATCACGACGGGTCGCTTGCCGCTGGCGGCGTTGATCGCCCGCGCCACCTTCTTCGACGAGCGGGGGAACAGCGTTCCCGCCGTCCACTGATCGGGGCCGTCGGCCGGAAGCGGTCCGTGCCGCTGCAACGGGTGGGACTCGATCCCGATCACCACCGCCGCCAACCCGCCGAGCTTCGCCTCGTGGACCACGGCGTTGCGGGCGGCATCCATCGCCGCCCACCGCTCGAGCGGCGTGGAGTCCTGATCGACGACCGAACGCATCAGCGAACGGATGTCGAACGGTTTCTTGCGACCGGGGTTGGCCCGGTCGGAGAAGATGTCGCCGACGGTGGTGAACTCGGTCCCGGCGGCGTGGGGGTGGGCCCGGACGTCGCGGTCGATCGGATCGGTGGTGGGTGTCGGCCGGGGGAACCGCTCACCGGGGGCCCGGTAGGCGTGGTCGTAGTGGGCGAACAGCACCCGGCAGGCAGCGGCCAGGTCGCGGGCCCAGTACTGGGCCTGCCCGTTGGGGCCCATGATCCGGTCGTAGCCGCCGATACCGAAGTTGTCCTCCGCCGACACGCCCCCGGAGATGTCGAGCGCCTGCTTGCCGGTGAGCACCATCGCGCTCTCGGGGGTCATCACCAGGATGCCGCTCGTGTGCTGCAGCATGGTCGCCTCGGCGTTCCAGTACGGCTGGGCGCCGACGTTGATGCCGGTCACGACGACGTTGATCTCGCCGCCCGCCTGGGTGAAGTCTACGATGCGTCGCAGGACGGCCGCGATCCAGTCCATGTTCTCGGTACCGCTGTCCATGGCGATCCGGGCTCCCGATGACAGCGAGAACCACTCGACGGGGATGCCTTCCCGTTCGGCGTGGTCGAGGGCGCCCAGGATCAGGCGACACTCCGCCTCTGCCAGCGAGCCGAGCGATTTCGTCGGATCGCCCATGAGCACCACCCGACGCATGCCCTCCGGATACCGCTGGGTGGGCGTGACGACCACACCGGCAACGATCCCCGCGGTGTTCTGACCCGGCTCGCGTTCGACCGGCACGAAGCTGGACCCGACCGGACCGCCGTCACCACCGGTGCTGTCGCCGGAGATGTCGTGCTCGACGAAGGTGCCGCCAGGACCAGCGATCGCTCCGATCAGCTCGTAGGGGTAGGTCGAGCCCCGCTGGCGGCACTGGACGACCTTCCGCTCGTAGTCACCGAGGGGCCGGAGCGGGGTGGTCGGCACCTCGGTCATCTCCATCGTCGCTCCCCGGCCAGGCTGGGGAGCGATCCGCACGAGCAGCTCGACGGGTTCGTCGCGTCCGTTGCGCAGCTTGGCCTGGATGCCGACCTCCTCGATGCCGAGGCCCCGGCCCAGCGGTTCGAGCTGCGACACCACGAAGGCTGCGTCGTCGAGGTCGAAATCGACGGTCTGCCACACGTACAGGAAGATCCGGTTCCACAGCAGCCGGCGCTGGTCGCGCAGCTCCACCTGCGCTCGCCGGATACCGTCGACGCAGGCGGTGTAGGCCTGCTCCAGGCCGCCGAGCGCGGCGAGCCGACCGTTCTCGTCGAAGGTGGCCCCGAGGTCGCGCACCTCTGCGGCGGCGTAGAGCCGCTCGTCGCCCCGATCATCCCGCCCGACCGCCCGGAACAGGTGGGTTCCCCGGGGGGCTGGGAGGGGCTCCAGGTCGAAATGCGACCGGAACCGGGCGAGCCCGAGCCGTACGGCGATCAACGGGTGAATCCCACGGATCGGCCGATCCTCGACCCAACCGACGGCGTCGTCAGGAGGGGAACCAGCGCCCGGACCGTCCCGGTCCGATGCGCTCCGGCGGAACGTCACCGCGGCGGGCTGGCCGCTGGCCTCGGCGGCGGAGAACGTGATCCGGTCGAGAGCCGCCGGGAGCGACAGGTCGGCGAGCGCGGCGGCCCCGGCCAGCGCCAGGGCGGCGGCGGAGTCGACGGACTCGTCGAGCGAGACGTAGACGTCGGCCACGATCCGACCATGTCCGATTCCCTCGGAAGCGAGCTCGCCCACGGTCAGCAGGGTGTCCCGGAGCCCGCTGGCGTCGGCCAGCGTGGCCACGGTGTGCAGCGGATCGGGGTCGTCCGGTCGGCGATAGCGGGCGATCAGTGCCGGCCGGTCGACGTCGCCCCGCTCGGCGATCGCCTCGATCGACCGGATCTGGTAGTTCCGCCTCGTCAGCACCTCGAGCAGCGGTCGGTACACATCGAAGCTCGAGCCGGGCTCGTGGTCGTGGAGCAGGCCGACGAGCGGATAGGGGCAGGCGGCGAGCACGCCGAGGTGGTCGTCGCGATCGCCCTCACCGTCGCCGATGGCCTGGAGGTGGCGGGCCATCGAGGCCATGACCGCTGCCCGCGAGCGCTGGATGTTCGGCTCGTCGAACAACCGGAAGCGAACGGAGCGCGCCTGGTCGCCGACGGCGGCGTGTCGAACCTGGGTGGCGTCGATCAACTGGTCGAGGGTGCCCCGCACCTCGCCGGCGACATCGTCGGCGAGCGCCTCGGACGCGAGCCGACCGAGGATCGCCATGACGATCGGCCGGCGGGAGGCGATCGCCTGCTGCGCTTCGAACAACTGATGTGCGGCCAGTTCCAGCTCATCGCTCCTGTCGAGGCTGGCGAGGCCGAACTGCCCGAGCGCCCGTTCCAGCTTCGCCCGGAATGACTGCGGGAGACCCTCGCCATCGACGTCGAGCGACCGGAGGTAGCGGTGGAAGTAGAGCTCGGCCGAGTGCAACTCGTCGTCGGCCTCGTCGTCGGGCCGGTTCCGCCCGAGGACGCCGATCGCGGCGAACGCGTCGAGCACAGCGAGCTCGGCCCGGACCACCTCGGGTCGGCTGACCACCTCGTCGGTGAGGGCGCGGTAGTCGTCGATGAGTACCCGGGCGTCGCCGGCATCGAAGCCGAGGATCACCCACCGCATCGCCTCGAGGAGTTGGAGACTCCGATCGGCGGCACCGGCGTCGACCCGGATCGGCTCGGTGGAGCCGGCGGCGGCTCGATCGGGGTCGACGGCCTGGTCGAAGCCGACGCGGAGTCCGGCGTGCGACCCGCCGTTCCCGTCGTCGCCGTTCTCGTCGTCGCCGTCGAGGCGGAGCAGAACGGCGCCGGCGTCGACCTGGGTGTTCGGGCTGACGTGGACCTCACCGACCGTTCCTGCGAAGGGCGCGTTGAGCGTCGTCTCCATCTTCATCGACTCGAGGACCACCAGCGGGTCGCCCTCGGCGACGGCCATCCCGACGGCCACCGGCACCGACACGATCAGGGCCGGCGCCGGAGCCCGGACCACACCCGCTGAGTCGCGGGACAGGCGATGGGCGACCCCGTCGATCTCCACGTGATGCTCGGCGCCGTCTATGAACGACAGCACACGGTGGTTTCGTCCGCCGACGACAAGGCGCGACTCGAGTGCGTTCCTCCGCTCCAGCTCGACCTCGATCTCGATGCCGTCGAGCTCGACCCGGTACCGGTGGGGACTCGACTGCGAGACCGTCACCTTGTAGCGCTCGCCGCTGGCCCGCAGCTCCATGGTCCGGCGCAGCTCCGTGGTCGACTGGGGCCGGCCCCTGGCCGCCCACAGGTAGAACGAGCTGCGATCGAGGGCGGCCTCCCGTTCCCAGCCGTCGAGCGCGGCGACGATCAGCGCCCGGTCGAGATGGGTCGGATCGAGATGGTCACCGGTCGCGGTCATCCGATCGAGCCAGGCGGTGTCGACCCTGCCATCGACGAACTCGGCCCGACCGAGGAGATCGCACAGGAACGCCTTGTTGGTGGTGCCGCCCGACACGACCACGGACGACTGGCGGAGCGATCGCAGGAGCCGGGTCCGGGCCTCGTCGCGGGTCCGCCCCCACGCGATCACCTTGGCGATCATCGCGTCGTAGTCGGGCGGGATCACGTCGCCGGCGGCGACACCGGCGTCGATCCTGACCCCCGGCCCGGTCGCGAGCTCCAGGTGATCGATCCGGCCGGGAGCGGGACTGAACCCGCGCTGGGGATCCTCGGCGTTCAACCGTGCCTCGATCGCGTGACCGAACCGTGGCGGCGGCTCACCCTCCAGGCGGCCGCCGTCGGCCAGGCGGAGCTGCAGCTTGACCAGGTCCACGCCGGTCGTCAGCTCCGTCACCGGGTGCTCCACCTGGAGCCGGGTGTTCACCTCGAGGAAGGCGAACGTCGCCGATTCCGGCTGGTACAGGAACTCGACGGTGCCGACGTTGCGGTACTCGGCAGCACGGGCGAGGTCGGCCGCGCTGGCGGCGATGAAGCGCTCCCGGTCGGGGTCGAGCACCGTCGATGACGACTCCTCGAGCACCTTCTGGTTCCTGCGCTGGACCGAGCAGTCCCGCACGCCCAGCGCCCACACGGTCCCGTGCCCGTCCGCCGCGATCTGCACCTCGATGTGGCGGGCGCCGGTCAGCCGCCGCTCGAGGAACACGGTGGGATCGCCGAACGACCGCTCGGCTTCGACCCTGGCCCGCTCGTAGGCGTCGGCCAACTCGTCTGCGCTGTCGACGAAACGGATCCCCCGACCGCCACCGCCGGCGGTCGCCTTGACCAGCATCGGATAGCCGACATCCTCGGCGGAGCGGAGGGCCTCGGCCAACGACGCGACCGGTCCGCCGCTCCACGGAGCCACGGGCGCGCCGACCGATTCGGCCAGGAGCTTCGACCCGATCTTGTCGCCGAGGCGCCGCATCACGTCGCCCGACGGCCCGATGAACGTGATCCCGAGCCGATCGCAGAGATCGGCGAACTGGGGATGCTCGGCCACGAAGCCCCAACCGACCCAGACCGAGTCGGCGCGACAGGCGAGGAGCGCCCGCTCCAGCTCGGCGTAGTCGAGATAGGCGATGCCGGTGTCGCTGGAGATGAGCTGGTACTCGTCGGCTTCGCGCACGAACCGGGCGTTGCGCTCGGCCTCGGTGCAGAACGCGATCGTGGTGATCGGCTCACCGCCGAGTTGGAGCTCGGCGGCGGCTCTGATCAGTCGGCGCGCCGCCTCGCCCCGGTTGACGACCGCTATCCGTCCAAGCGCCACGCTGTCCCTCCCCGAAGGCCCGTCGCGCTCAGAGCGGGAGCGAGTCGAGCCACGCGACGAGGTCGGCTTCGACCTCGTCGCGGTTCGTCTCGTTCAACATCTCGTGGCGGCCCCCCGGGTAGAGCTGCAGGGTGACCGGACCGATCCCGAGCGACTCGTAGCGGCTCACGAGGTCGCGCACGGAGTCGGCCTTGGTGCCGCCAACCGGGTCGTCCTCACCCCCGAACACGTAGATCGGGAGGTCCTTGCCGATCTCGGCCTCCCCACCGCCGGTCCAGGTCTTCTGCATGCCGCTCATCATGTCGGCCACATAGCCGTTCGACAGGGGCTCGCCACACCACGGATCGTCGACATAGAGCTCGACCTCGTCGGCATCGCGACTGAGCCACTCGAACCCGGTGGCACCGGGCCCGGCGAACGGTTCGTTGAACCCGGCGAACATGCCGGCGAACACCTCGGACGGCTGGTCGGCGGCGTCGCCGTCACCCATGGCGACGATGGCGCCGAGCATGTCCTCGTCGAGGACGGATCCACCCGTCGTTCCCGACAACACCGCAGCCGCGAGCTCGCCGGACCAGCGCTGCAGATACTCCTGGCCCATCATCGAGCCCATGCTGTGGCCCATCAGCACGACCGGCACGCCGGGATGATCGCTCTTGATGTGGGTCGTGAGCTCGTGGAGATCATCGACGATGGCCTCCCACCCGCCCGGGCGGGCGACACCGAACTGGCCGAAGTCGGCCGCGGTCCTGCCATGAGCCCGGTGGTCGGCGGCGTAGGCGCCGTAGCCGGCGGCGGTGAGGGCCTCAGCCACCCGTCGGTAGCGAGCCGAGTGCTCGGATGCGCCGTGGGCGATCTGCACGATCGCCTTGGGGTCACCGTCGGGGAGCCAGCGGTAGGCGAAGAGGCGCTGGCCGTCGCTCGCCTCGAGCTCGAAGGTCGACTCGTTCATCGGTGCTGTTCTCCTCGTGACACGGGTGGGGGTACAGAGCTCGGTCCGCCAGGGCCGGAACCGGTGGCGTGGGTGGCGATCACCTCCGCCACGACATCGGCCGCTTCCCACGGGGCATAGTGGCCGACCCCAGGCAGGGTTTCCAGCTCGCCGTTCGGCAGCAGTTCGGCAATGCGGTGATTCTCCTCGTGGGGCGTGACCTCATCGGCATCGCCTGCGATCACGGTGATGGGCAGGTCGATTCCGGCGAGCGCCTCGGACAGGTCGAACTCGCGGAGATCGCGCATGATCGCATCACGGGTGCCGTCGGCCGAGTTGGCCCAGCCACTGCGGACGACGTCGAGCACGACGTTGGCCGATTCCTTCCCCATCCCGCCCCTCGCGAGCACCCGACCGTGGATCCGGGAGCTCATCGCCCATCGGGCCAGGGCGCTCCCGCCGAGGCGCCGCATGAGTGCGGCGAGCGGCGCGTCCACCGGCCGGGCGAGCGTGGCCACGAGCACCGCGCCTCGCAGCTCCGTGCGCAGGTCGGGATGGTCGGCCAGCATCGCCTGGATGCCGATGCCGCCCATCGAGTGGCCGGCCACGACGGCACCGGTCGGGGCGGCGGCGGCGATCACCGCGGCAAGGTCGTCGCCGAGATCGCTCGGTCGGAAGGTTCCAGAGCCAGGACCGGATCGCCCGTGGCCCCGCTGGTCGTAGGCGACGACCCGGATACCTCGAGCTCGCAGGCGGGCGGCGACCGGGCTCCAGTGCTCGGCGACGGAGGTGAAGCCGTGGGCCAGGATCACCGTCGATGGCTCGCCGTCCGGTCCGCTGGCGCCACCCCTGGCGGGATCCGAGTCGACCAGACGGATCCGCAGACCGCCGCCGGCATCGATCCAGCGCTCCTCGCCGACGAGGGTGCGGGGCTCGGCCTCGTACCGATGATCACCCCGGGACCACCGGGCGATCGCCCGACGCTCGGCGAGATACGCGACCGCAGCCGCGACCACCGGGGCGGCGACGGCGATCGGGCCGATCCGGCGTCGCGTCGCCGCTCGTGCCACGTCAGCGTGCCGATTCGCCGGAGACGGCCAGCTCGCTGAGGCCGGCGAGTGCGTCGAAGGCGTCGGCGACGAGCTCGGGGAGGTCCTCTCCCCCGCCCGAAACGGTCCAGCGCCGGATCGACACCCGCAGGGCCGACATCGCCGCGCCGGCCACGATCTCCGGGCGAGGGTCGAGGAGAGGATCGACCCCGATCCGATCACTGATCGCCTCGATCAGCGCCCGCTCCCAGTCCGCCTGCACCACGGCACGACTGTAGGCGGAGACCGACGGGTAGGCTGCGGCGAGCTTCGCCTGCAGGAAGCGGTGATCCCGATCGACCGAGTAGTCGTCGGCGAGCGTCATGATCGCGTGTCTCACGGCCTGGATGACCGGCTCGGTCATGGGCCGTTCCAGAAGCGCCGACCGAACCCGGTCCCGGAGCTCATCCATGTCCCCGTAGAGGACGGCCTCCTTCGAGGAGAAGTGGCGGAAGAAGGTACGCTGCGACAGGTCGGCGGCCTCGGCGATGTCCTCGGTCGTCGTCTCGTCGAAACCTTTCATGGCGAACAGCCGAGTGGCGTGCCGCATCAGCTCGTCACGGGTGCGGCGCTTCTTGCGCTCACGACGACCGGGGGGTGCGTCGGCGTTCGACACCGACGTCTCGGACAGGGAGCTCTGGGACATGATGAGAAAACGGTAGCGCTTCCCGTCACCAAATGACAGGCACGGACAAAAACCAGCGACCGACATGAGTCAGCCATTGCATGATGTCAGCGACTGACACTAGTATCAGCGACGTGGATCGCCCAGCTCTCAAAGCCCCGAACCCGCTCCTCATGGCCTTCGAGGCCAGGGCGGCCGTGGAGAGCGCGGCGGGGCTGCTCGCCACACCGATCCTCCGCCGTGTCCCGAAGGGTGACGGGCACCCGATCGTCGTGCTGCCACCGTTCGGGGCGGCCGACCAGTTCACCAGCGGCCTGCGTCGGTTCCTGGCCAGCCAGGGCTACGACGTCCACCCCTGGGGTCACCCCGAGGTGCTCGGCCTGCACCGCCTGGTCCACGTCGCCGCCGAGCGGGTCCGCGACGTCAGGCGGGACCGGCAGGAGCCGGTTACCCTGATCGGGCACAGTCTCGGCGGTGTCTACGCTCGGGAGGTCGCCCGCTTCATTCCCGAGGACGTGCGGTCGGTGATCACCCTCGGCTCGCCGATCAACGACCTCAAGGCCAACCACGTCTGGCCGATGTTCGAGGCTGCCTCGGGCACCCGGGTCTCGTCGCTCCCTGCGGACTTCGCGGCACGGATGGCGGAGGCGCCGCCGGTGCCGACCACGTCGATCTTCTCCAAGACCGACGGTGTGGTGGCCTGGCGGTCCTGCATCGACCGCAGCGAGGGTCAGGTGGAGAACGTCGAGGTCGTCGGCAGCCACATCGGGCTGCCGAACAACCCGTGGGCGATCTACGTGGTCGGTGATCGACTGGCCCAGCCGGCAGGCGACTGGCAGCCCTTCCACCGTCCCGGTGTGCGACGCTCGTCGTTCCCGCCGCCACGGACGGCGCCCGACGCGACCGACAACGACGAGAACGGAGGCGACTGATGGAGCAGCTCAGCGGGCTCGACGCGAGCTTCCTCAACATGGAGACCCCGACCGTGCACGGCCACGTCGGGTTTCTGGCCGTGATCGACACCGCCGATCGGCCCCTGTCGTTCGATTCGCTCAAGGCGTTGGTGGCCGAGCGGCTCGACGAGCTCGATCCATTCCGCCGCCGCCTCGTCGATGTCCCGCTCGGGATCGACCTGCCGTACTGGATCGAGGACGGCGAGTTCGATCTGGAGTTCCACGTCCGCCACATCGCTGTCCCCCCACCCGGCGACGCCACCCAACTCGCGAACCTCGCCGCCCGACTCCACTCGTTCCCACTCGACAGGACCCGCCCGTTGTGGGAGCTGTACCTCGTGGAAGGCCTCGAGGGCGGCAAGGTCGCGCTCTACACGAAGATCCACCACGCCTGCGTCGACGGGGTCACCGGAACCGAGATCCTCACGACGCTCCTCGACACCGAGGCCGGTGGCCGGCCCACGAAGGCCCAGCCGGTTCCCTGGAGCCCAGACCGTGTGCCCAACACCGTGGAGATGCTCGGCCGGGGCCTCGCCGCACTCGCCACCCAGCCCCGCCTCCAGACCCGACTGCAGCGTCGGCTGCTGTCGGCGAGCTGGCGCAGCGGCCGCCGCCAGGCGGCACCGACGCTCGCCACGATGCAAGAGGCGATGAAGCGCACACCCGGCGTTGGCATGCTGGTCCCCGATCCGCAGCCGGCAGACGACGACTTCCTGTCCCGCCCTGCGCTCGCCGCTCCCCGCCTGTCGTTCAACCGATCGATCTCGGCCCACCGTCGGTTCGCCTTCGGCTCGATCTCGCTCGACGAGGTGAAGGAGATCAAGGACCGGTACAGCGTGACCGTGAACGACGTCATCATGGCGATCGCGGCCGGGGCCCTCCGATCGTGGCTGTCCGATCGCCATGAGCTTCCCACCGATCCGGTGCTGGCGATGGTGCCGGTGTCGGTCAGGACCGAGGCCGACTCGTCGGCGCCCGGCAACCGGATCTCGGCGATGATCGCGCCGCTGCCCACCAACGAGGCCGCACCGCTCGAACGGCTCCGCCTCGCCCACAAGGCGATGGAGCTCGCCAAGACCGAGCACGCAGCGCTGCCCGCCGACATGCTGCAGGACTTCGGACGGTTCGCGCCGCCTGCGGTCGCCGCCCGTGTCGCGCGGCTGGTCGCCAGGACCAGGCTGGCCGACACCGCCAACCCGCCGTTCAACGTGGTGATCTCGAACATCCCCGGACCGCAGCACCCACTGTTCTGTGACGGCGCCGAGCTCGCCGGCTCCTACCCGCTGCCGGTCATCACCGACGGGGCAGCGCTCAACATCACGCTGTCGTCATACGACGGTGCCATCGACTTCGGTCTCCTCGCCTGCCGGGATGCGATCGACGACCTGTGGCCGTTGATGCGCAGCATCGAGGCCGAGGCCGAACGACTGCTCGCTGCCTGCCGGGCCGACGGCGACCGGTCGACGAAGAAGACAACCGGCAAATCGACGAAGAAGTCGACGAAGAAGTCGATGGCGAGATCGGCCACCAAGACGTCGACGAAGAAGTCGACGAAGAAGTCGACGAAGAGATCGAGCAAGCGATCGACAGCGAAGTCCTCCTCCCCCGCTTCGGAAAGTAGAGCGAAACGATGACCGCACTAGCCATCTTCGACCTGGACCGGACCCTGATCGCCGGATCATCCGGCCCCGTGTTCCAGCGCCACCTCGCCGAGGCCGGCCTCACCAGGGAGCCGGGGGCTGGCGTCGAGGCCGTCTCGGACGGCTTCTACAAGATCTACGAGCGCATCGGCGAGAACCCGATCACGATGCAGGCCGCACGCTATGCGGTCCGCGCCGCCAGCGGCTGGAGCGTGCAGGCGGTCGAGAAGGCGGCGGAGGCCGCAGCCGACGAGCTCGTCGAGCTCGTCCTCCCCTACGCCAAGCAGTTGATCGACGAGCACCGGGAGGCCGGTCGGCTGGTGGTGATGGCCACCACGTCGCCCCGCAGCTTCGTCGAACCGCTCGCCAACCGCCTCGGCATGGACCACGTGTTCGCCACCCAGTGGCAGCGCGACGGCGACACCTACAGCGGCCGACTCGCCGGCCGGTTCCTGTGGGGTCGCAACAAGATCCTCGAGATCAAGGAGTGGGGCAAGGAGAACGGGGCCGACCTCGGCGCGAGCTACGCCTACTCCGACAGCGTGTACGACGTGCCGATGCTGCGAACCGTCGGGCACCCAGTCGCCGTCAACCCCGATCCGCAGCTCGAGGTCGTCGCTCGGCTGAACCGCTGGCCGATCCGCCACTTCGACGTCCCGCCGGGGGTGGTGAAGATCGCCGGCCGGGAGCTGCAGGACTGGCTACGACCCCTGAACCGCCCGGAGCTCACCTCGTTCGCCAAGTTCGATATCGCCGGCACCGAGAACATCCCCAGCGAGGGTGGCGCCATCGTGGTGTTCAACCACCGGAGCTACTTCGACTCGAGCGCGATCAACTTCACGCTGGCCAGGACGAACCGCCCCGCCCGCTTCCTCGGCAAGAAGGAGGTGTTCGACGCGCCGATCATCGGCCAGCTCTCGTCGATGATGGGCGGCATCCGGGTGAACCGCGGCACTGGGTCCGACGAGCCGCTCGAACGGGCGATCCAGGCGCTCGAAGCCGGCGAGATGGTCTCACTGGCACCACAGGGGACGATCCCCCGTGGCCCGGCGTTCTTCGAGACCGAGCTGAAGGGCCGGTGGGGGGCAGCCCGCCTCGCCCAGGCCACCAAGGCCCCCGTCATCCCGATCGGGATCTGGGGAACCGAGAAGGTGTGGCCCCGGAGTCAACGACTCCCGACCATGTTCGTGTCCGAGCCGCCGCTCGTCACCGTGCGGGTCGGCAAGCCGGTCGACCTCCGCTATCGCAGCCTCGATGCCGACACGAAGCGGATCATGTCGGCCCTCGTCGACCTGCTGCCGCCGGAGGCGCGGATCGAACACACCCCGACCGAGGAGGAACTGGTGCTCACCTATCCCCCGGGCTACAAGGGCGACCCCAACAAGGAGAGCGACCGCCGACCCGGAACGGACACCTGAGGAACCCGATGGCTGAACAGCGCCCACCTCAACGCCAGCGCCGCGAGCGCGAGCAACGCTTCGAGCAGCGGATGTCCGACGCCGAAGCGCTCATGTGGAACGTCGAGAAGGACCCCTGGCTGAACCCCAACGGCGGCATGGTGACCATCCTCGATCGACCGATCGACGTCGACCAGCTCCGGCATCGGCTGGCGTACGCCGTCGACCGGATCCCCCGCCTCCGGGAGCGGGTCGTCGCCGGCCTGGGGCGCCTGTCCCCACCCCGCTGGGCCACCGACCCCGAGTTCGACCTCGACTACCACGTCCGCCACATCAGCCTCCCGCCCCCCGGGACCGTCCGCCAGCTCTACGACCTGTCGACCCAGCTCTACGAGGACCCGTTCGATCGCACCCGGCCACTGTGGTGCTTCACGGTCATCGACGGGCTCGACGGCGGTCGGGGGGCGATGTTCACCAAGCTCCACCACTCCATCACCGACGGGATCGGCGCCATCCGGCTCTCCGAGCTCTACATGGAGGCGGCGCGTGACGCCGAACTGCCGCCGGCGGTCGACCTCGATCAGGTGATCGCCGACGCACTGGCGGCCGAGGAGGCCGAGGGCGAGCGGGCCCCCGAGCGATCCACCGCCCAGACTGCAGTCCAGTCGCTCGGACACCTGTGGCGGCGCCAGGCCGGCATCGCCCAGCGAACCATCGGCGAGCTGGCGATCTGGTCTGCCGATCCCACCCGGGCCCAGGACGCCCTCGAGGACCTCGCCGACAACGCCGGTTCGGTGCTGAAACAGCTCAACCCGTCGGAGGAGGGCACCGCTGGTGGCTCGCCGCTCTGGACGAACCGTTCCCGCCGCCGCCACCTCGAATCGCTCCATGTGCCCCTCGATGCCGTCAAGGCCGCGGGCAAGGCGATGGACGCATCGGTGAACGACATGTTCGTCACCGGCGCCGTCAACGGCGCGGTGGCCTATCACCAGCGCCGTGCGACCCCGGTCGACGCCCTCAACATCAGCTTCGTGGTGAGCACCCGGAGCGACAAGGCGATCGGGGGCAACTCCTTCTCGCCGACCCCGGTCCAGGTGCCGGGCGGTGACCTCGCGCCGGAGGAGCGCCTGCATGCGATCCGAGACAGCATGGCCGCGAAACGAGCGTCGGTCAGCGGGGCGGGGGCGTTGAGCGGGATGGCCGGCATCGCCAACCTGCTGCCCACGGCGGTGGTCACCCGGGTCGCCCGGAGCCAGGCAGCCAAGATGGACTTCGCCACGTCGAACCTCCGGGCTGCGCCGTTCACCACCTACATGTCGGGGGCGAAGGTGCTGGAGACGACGACGATGGGGCCGGTCGCCGGAACCGCCTTCAACGTCACCACGATCTCCTACGACGGGAACCTGCACATCGGCTTCTTCATCGACCCGAACGCGGTCGACGATCCGGCCGATCTGCGGGACTGCATGGCCGAGGCCTACGCCGAACTGCTGGCGGCGGGCGGACACGTCGTCGACAAGGCCGACCTCATGGAGCCGCTCGATGGCTGAGCCGGACATGTTCGACGCCTTCCAGACGGGACGCGAGGCGATCCGTCGGATGCAGGACTCCTTCGCCCGGTACGCGATGCCGGCCGAACAGCGACAGGCACTGATGGAGGGGATGACCAACCTCTTCTTCCCCGCCGACAGCGTGCGGGCGCTCAGCGATCTCATCGACGCCTTCGGCCCGCCGATCGCCCAGGTCGAGACGCTCCGGGCCGAGATCGCCGAGCAGCGGGAACAGCTCGCCAAGCTCGACGAGCGCCTCGCCGTGCTCGAGGCGACCGCCGAACGACTGGCGATCGCCGGAGAGCAGATCGTTGCGTTCCAGGAACCGTTCGTTCGGATGGCCACGATGATGACGGGCCAGGATTTCGTCTCCCGCAGCAAGCGGCACCGGCGTGCCGGCTCCGCCGGCGACGACGAGGCGACCGATGACGTCACCGACGATGCGACTGCCGATGACGGAGACGACGAGTGAGACAACTCACCGGGCACGACGCGTCGTTCCTCTACTCGGAGACGGCGAACCAGCCCATGCACGTCGGCGCGCTGATGATCTACGACCCGAGCACCGCACCAGGCGGGAGCGTCCGGTTCAAGGAGATCCTCGCCCATATCGAGAGCCGGCTCGGGGCAGCCGAGCTGTTCCGCAAGAAGCTGCAATGGGTGCCGTTGAACATCGATCACCCCTGGTGGGTCGACGATCCCTCCTTCGACGTGGAGTACCACGTTCGCCACATCGCGCTCCCCAAGCCGGGCGACTGGCGTCAGCTGTGCATCCAGGTGGCTCGCCTCCACGCCCGCCCCCTCGACCACGACCGCCCGCTGTGGGAGTTCACCGTGATCGAGGGCCTCGACGCGATCGACGGGCTGCCGAAGGGATCCTTCGCCATCGCCACGAAGATCCACCACGCCTGCGTCGACGGGGTCAGCGGCGACGCGCTCAACGCGGCGATTCACGATCTGGAGCCGGTGGCCGCGAGCGACGCTGCGGTCGAGGAGTGGCGGGCCGAGAAGCAGCCCCAAGGTGGCGACCTTCTGCTGCGGGCGTCGATCCGCAACACGGTCGAGCCGTGGCGCTTCGCCCGGCTCCTCGCCCGCACGGTCCCGGCGCTCCAGCGCGGCGCGTCGGCCCAACGACGCCTCGGGACCGCTCCCGTCACCCCCGGCGGCGCAGCGAGGACCCGCTTCAACGGCACGATCAGCCCGCACCGGGCGTTCGAGAGCGTCGCCCTCGAACTCGACGCGATCAAGCAGGTCCGAGCGGCGGTGCCCGGCTCGACGGTGAACGACGTGATGCTGGCCATCGTCGGGGGCAGCATGCGGCGGTATCTGCTCGATCACGGCGAGCTACCCGAGGCGACGCTCACCGCGATGGCCCCGATCTCGGCCCGGCCGACCGGTCCCCGGGGCAAGGGGTCCGAAGACGTTGGCGGCAACCGGGTCTCGGCGATGTTCGTGCCGTTGCGGACCGACGTCGCCGACCCGCTCGACCGCCTGGCCGTGGTTCACGAAGGGACGCAGGCGTCGAAGGTCCTCACCGACGCGATCGGCGCCGACCTGCTGGCCGACTACGCCCAGTTCACCCCGGCCATGCTCGCCAGCGCCGGCGCCCGCCTGTCGTCGTCGCTCGGGATGGCCAACCGGGTCGACCCCGCCTACAACACGGTGGTGTCGAACGTGCCCGGCCCCCAGCAGTCGCTGTACATGACCGGGGCCCGGCTGGTGGCGATGCACGGTCTCGCGCCGATCCACGACGGAATCGGCCTCTTCCACGGCGTGTACAGCTACTGCGGCGAGGTCTTCCTGTCGGCGACCGCCTGCCGGGAGATGTTGCCCGATCCCAGCGCCTACGCCGCCGCGATGCGCCACTCCTACGACGAGCTCCTCGAGGTGACCTCATGACAAGGGCGGCGAACGCAAGGACGATCAGCGTGGTCGGCGGTGGGTCGTGGGGGACGGCGATGGCCGCCCTCCTGGCCGAGCACGGCCACGACGTCACGATGTGGGCGCTCGAGGCCGAGGTGGTCGGCGGGGTCAACGAGCACAACGAGAACCCGCTGTTCCATCCGGGGGTGACGCTCCCCGAGAGCCTGCGGGCGTCAAACGATCTCGACGCCTCGGTCGCCGCGGCTGAGGTGGTCGTGATGGCGGTCCCCACCCAGTTCACCCGCAGCGTCGCCGAGCAGCTGGCCGAGTCCGTCTCGGGCGACGTGCCGATCGTGAGCCTGTCGAAAGGCATCGAGAGCGGCACGCTGCTCCGACCCACCCAGGTGATCGCCGAGGCGCTGGGCGGTCACGACGCCGTCGGCGTGCTCAGCGGCCCCAACCTCGCCCGTGAGATCGTCCGCGGTCAGCCGGCCTCCACCGTGCTCGCCTTCGCCGACCACGACATCGCCCACTCGCTCCAGCCGGTCTTCAGCGGTCGCCGATTCGACGTCTACACCAACGACGACGTCGTCGGCTGCGAGCTCGGCGGCTCGATCAAGAACGTCATCGCGGTGGCCGCCGGCATGGCGGCCGGTCTCGACCACGGCCACAACTCGATCTCGGCCCTCATCTGCCGCGGCCTCGTGGAGATGGCGCGGCTCGGCACCGCCCTCGGCGCCCGGCCCGAGACCTTTCTCGGCCTCGCTGGTCAGGGCGATCTCGTGGCCACCTGCCTCAGCGAGGCGAGCCGCAACCATCACTTCGGTCGGGAGCTGGCCAAGGGCCGCACCGTCGAGGAGATCTCGGCCGACACCGACATGGTCGCCGAGGGGGTCAAGAGCGTCGACCACCTGCTGGCCCTCGCCCGCCGGGCCGACGTCGAGACGCCGCTGATGAACCTGGTCCAGGCCGTCGTCACCGGTCAGGCCACCCCGGCCGCGGCGTTCGAGCTCGGCCGACCGACCCAATCCGTGCACGAGCTCGACGGGCTCGTCGGGCCCACTTCCATCAACCGATCCACCCCGAAGACGTCCACCGGAGGACACCGATGAAACAGCTGACCGGACTCGACGCAGCATTCCTCTACATGGAGACCCCGAGCTCGTTCGGCCATGTGAACGGCCTCGGCATCTACCGCCGGCCCGATGACCCCGACTTCCGGCCTTACGAGGCGTTCAAGGCCCAGATCGAGGAGCGGCTCCACCTGCTCGAGCCGTTCCGCCGCCGGCTGGTGGAGGTCCCGATGGGGCTCGACCATCCGTACTGGATCAACGACCCCGATTTCGACATCGACTTCCATGTGCGCCACATCGCGATCCCGCCGCCCGGCGACAACGAGCAGTTGGCGGCCCAGGTCGCCAGGATCATCGGCCGGCCGATGGATCGCAGCAAGCCGCTGTGGGAGGTGTACGTGATGGAGGGCTTGGAGAACGACGAGTTCGCCGTGCTCAGCAAGACCCACCACGCCACCATCGACGGTGCCTCCGGGGTGGAGCTCCTCATGACCCTTCTCGACACCGATCCCGACGGCGACGAGCTGCCTCCCGACACCGGCGAGTGGAAGGCGGAGCCCGTTCCCACCGATCTCGAGCTCCTGGGTCGGACCGCCGCCTCGTACCTCCGTCGGCCGATGAAGCTGGCGAAGGTGCAGCTCAACGCAGCGCAGCAGATGGCGGAGATCACCCGCAACAAGGGCCTCGAGACGATGGTCGAGAACATCCGCCGGCAGCTCCCGACCCCGATCGGTCGAACCGGCAACGGCACCGACACTCTCACCCGGCCGTCGGTCACCGCGCCGAGGACGCCGTTCAACCGGTCGATCACACCGCATCGGCGCCTCGCCATGCGCTCGGTGCCCCTCGATGACATCAAGAAGCTCAAGACGGCGGCCGAGGCCACGGTGAACGACGTGGTGATGGCGGTCTGCGCCGGTGCCCTCCGCAGCTATCTCCTGCATCACGACGAACTGCCCGAGGAACCGCTGCAGGCCATGGTCCCGGTGTCGATCCGGACCGGCGAGGAGGAGGACATCTGGACCAACCGGGTGTCCGGCCTCCTGGTCACGCTGCCCACCAACGTGGAGGATCCGCTGGAGCGGCTCTCACTGGTGCGGACGGCGATGATCGAGGCGAAGGAGCAGTTCGAGCTGCTCCCGGCGGACGCGATCGTCGACCTCGCCAACTTCGCCTCGCCGGCCCTCGCCGCCCAGGCGGCCCGGCTGGCCAGCTCGCTGAACATCGCCGACCAGGCGGCCCCGCCGGTCAACGTGGTGATCTCGAACGTGCCCGGGCCACGCCAACCGCTCTACGCGGCCGGCGCCATGCTCCAGCACTACTACCCGGTGTCGACGATCGGCGAGGGCATGGGGCTCAACATCACCGTGCACAGCTATCTCGACGTGCTCGACATCGGCCTCGTCGCCTGCCGGGAGCTCGTGCCGGACCTCGAGGACCTCGTCGACCTCCACCTCGACGAGGTCGACGTGCTCTTCAAGGCGTTGAAGGTGAAGCGACCGAAGCAGAAGAAGTCATGAGCGACGCCACCGCGGAGGCCGCCGACCGGGCGTCCCGGTTCGAGCGGGAGATGTCACCGGCCGAGGCGTTGATGTGGAACGTCGAGAAGGACCCCTGGTTGAACCCGAGCGGCGGGTCGCTCTCCATCATCGAGGGCGACGTCGAGGGCGAGCGGTTCGAGCCGTGGCTCCGATCTGCGGTGGCCGCACTCCCCCGCCTGCGTGAGCGGGTCATCCCCGGCATCGGCCGCTACGAGCGTCCGAGTTGGCGGGCCGACCGCGAGTTCGACTTCGGCTACCACTACCGGCACGTGCAGCTCGCCGGCGAGGGGACCGAGCGGGACCTGCTCGACTACGTCGGCCTGGCGATGCAGGAGCCCTACGACCGGACCCGACCGCTCTGGCAGGTGACCCTCATCCGCGGGTTGGACGGTGACCGGTCTGCGCTCCTGATGAAGCTCCACCACTCGATCGCGGATGGGTACGGCATGGCCCGCATGCAGGAGCGGTTCATGGTGCGGGATCCCGACACGCCCACGCCAGACCCGGTCGACCTCGACGAGCTCGTGGCTGCGACGTGCGCCGCGGAGGCCGACATCGACGGCCCGTCGACCACCGACCGGGCGCTCGACCTCGCCTCGGCCCCTCCGAAGCTGGCCCGTCGGTTCCTGGCCAGGGCTGCGCTCGCCACGGCCGACCCGAGTGTGTTCCTCGACTCGGCCGAGACGGCGCAGGGCTACGCGAGGATGATCGCCTCGCAGGTCCGGACCGACGATGACGACGACGCCGGCCCTGCCGGCTCCCCCTTGTGGACCGGTCGGTCCCGGCACCGCCACCTGGAGGTCATCCGGGTTCCCCTCGACGAGGTTCGCCGGGTCGGCAAGGCGCTCAGCGCGTCGGTCAACGACATCTTCATGACCGGTCTCGTCAACGGTGCCGCCGCCCACCACGACGCCCGCGACAGGCCAGCGGAGGCGTTCAACACGTCGTTCGTGGTGTCGACCCGCAGCGACTCGGCCGAGGGCGGGAACTCGTTCAGCCCGGTCCGGGTGAAGATCCCGGCGGGGCCGATGTCGCCGATCGAGCGGGTCCGGGCGGTTCAGGAGCGGGTCCAGCGTCAGCGCTCCAGCATGACCGGGGGCGGGATGATGGGCAGCCTGGCCGGCGTGGTGAATCTCCTGCCGACGTCGCTGACGACGAGCACCGCCCGGGCCCAGGCGGCGAAGATCGACTTCGCGACCACCAACGTTCGGTCGACCTCGAGGCAGCTCTACATCGCCGGTCAGCCGATGACCGAGGTGTTCGCCCCGGGCCCGGTCGCGGGTTCGGCGATGATCGTGGCTGTCGTCTCCTACCACGGCACGATGCACCTCACCCTGACGATCGACCCGGTCGCGGTTCCCGAGCCGGGGGCGCTGCGGGAGGACGTCGAAGCCGCGTTCGCGGAGCTGTTCGCCGCTGCGTAGCGGACAACCGAAAATCGGCGGTCGGCGTCGGGCCGGCCGTCTAGCGTTCGATGCATGACTGCATCGGCGCCCCCGTCCGCCGCGCCGCTGGATCTCTCGTTCGCGGCGGCCCGGTCGCTGCTCGTGCGGCACTGGGCGGTGGTCGGGTTCGCCACGGTCGTCCGGATCGTGGCGTCGGCGCTGCCAGCGCTGCACCCGTACTTCCTGGCGGAGCTGGCGACCTCGATCGACGATCCCGAGCGAGCCGGTCGGTTCCTGACCCTGCTTTTCGTCAGCGGCCTCGCCCACCTCGTGCTGTGGTCGGGCTGCGACTACCTGAACTCGGTGAAGATCCAGCCGCTCACCTACGAGTTCAAGCGTCTCGCGTTCGACACCGTCTGGTCGGAGGACTATCAGCGGTTCGTCGATCGACCGTCGGGCAAGGTCGCCAGCTACGTCAACGACCTCCGCAACCACGTGCAGGTGTTGTGGGACGCTGCCCACTACGGCTTCCTGCCGGTGCTGTCGGCGATCCCGATCTATGTCGTCCTCCTGTGGCGCACGTCGTCGGGCAACGCGCTCGTGTACGCCGCGTTCCTCGTGGGCGCCGGTGTCGTGATGACGGCGGTGGCGGGGCCGGTCCACCGGCGGCAGCGGCGCCTCACCGACAACACGTCGAACAACACCGGTCGGGTGTTCGACTCCTACGCCAACTTCGTCAACGTGTTCTCGTTCCGGGGCCAGCGCAAGGAGGTCGCCCGCAACGACGAGCAGCTCGATGGCCTCATCCGCGACGACGTGAGCTTCTCGGTGGCCCTGTCGAGCTATTGGGGGGTGGCGTCGCTGCTGATCCGGGGGCTCCTGTGGGCGGTGGTGATGGGGTTCAGCTGGTATCAGTTCGACCGTGGCAACATCTCGTTCACCGCGTTGATCGTCTCGGTCACGGTGCTGCTCGACTTCACCAACCAGTACTGGAACGTGATCCACAACCTCGGGGAGTGGATCGACAAGTCGGCCCGCTTCCGGGAGGCCTACACCTACCTGTTCCCGGGGCGGAACATCGTGACCGACGGCCCCCGTGATGGCGCGTCGCGAGGACCGCAAGGACTGCATCGTGAGCCGGGACCGCTCCGTGAGCCGGGAGCGGGTTCGCCGAGGCTGGTCGATCGGCTCGAGGTCCGCAATCTGGCGTTCGCCTACCCCGACGAGCCCGGCCGGCTCGTTCTCGACGATGTCAGCTTCACCGTTCGTCGGGGTGAGCGGCTCGGCATCGTCGGCCGAAGTGGTGAGGGCAAATCGACGCTCATCAAGATCCTGCTCGGGTTCTACGAACCGACGGCCGGGGAGATCCTCGTCGACGGCGAGCCGGTCGACGGTGCGACCCTGTCGAGGCTCCAGGCCTACGTCCCCCAGGACACGTCGCTGTTCCAGGAGACGATCGAGTACAACATCGGCTACGCCGAACCGGGACCGGTCGATCGGGCCCGGGTTCGGGCCGCGGCGGCGAGCGCCAACATCGACGACTTCGTCGAGTCGCTGCCCCACGGCTACCGCACGTTCGTCGGCGAGCGTGGCATCAAGCTGAGCCTCGGTCAGCGGCAGCGCATCGCCATCGCCCGGGCGTTCCTCCGGGAGGCCGACCTGGTCATCCTCGACGAGGCGACCTCGGCGCTCGACTCGGAGACGGAGGCCAGGATCCAGGAGGCGCTGCTGGAGCTGTGGGAGGGCAGGGCGGCGATCGTGATCGCCCATCGCCTCGCCACCCTCAACGACGTCGACCGGATCCTCGTGCTCGAACACGGTCGGGTGGTCGAGGAGGGCGCGAAAGACGAGCTGCTGCGGGAGGACGGCCGCTTCGCCGAGATGTGGGGCCTCCAGCGGGCCGGGCTCGCCTCCTGATCTTCCCGGACCTGAGCCGTCATCCTCAGTGCGGTCAGGCGGTTTCCAACTCAGGTCGCCGACTAGGATCACGTTCCGCGCTCGGCTGAGGAGACCGATGACGTTCACCGTGATGGCCCGTTGTCCGGACACCGGCAAGCTTGGGATCGCGACCTCGACTCGGTCCCTGGCGGTCGGCGCCCGCGTCCCTCATGTTCGTCCCAATCGGGGGGTGGTGGCGATCATGGCCATCGCTGACCGACGGCTGGGCGAGACGGCGCTCGAGCTCCTGGAGATGGGTTACAAAGCGCCGGGGGTGATCGACGGCCTGACGGCCGCCGACCCGCAGCACGAATACCGACAGCTCGGCGTGATCGACGCCGACGGTTACGCCGCAGCCCGGACCGGACAGCACAGCCGGGATTGGGCAGGTCATCACGTCACCGACAACCTGATCGCCCTCGGAAACGTGCTGAAGGGCGAGCACGTCCTCGATGCGATCGAAGCAGGCTTCTCGGCCAGGCCGGATGCGGCGTTCGAGGAACGGCTTATGGAGGCACTGGAAGGCGGGCGCGATGCCGGCGGCCAGCACGGCGGCCAGAACTCGGCGGCGATCCTCGTCTACCGGGACCGTGCCTACCCCTACCTGGATCTACGGGTGGACATCCACGAGGAACCGGTGGGCGAGCTACGGCGCGTCTTCGATGCCTACATGACCGCGGCGAACTACTACTGGCAGCGCCAGGCCGATCCGACGGTGCGACCGCTCCACGAGGTCGTTCCCGGTCAGGAGTTCTGACCGCGTCGAACCGGCTGAAGACCCGCCAGAGAACACGAATCGAGATCAAGCTCGTAGAGCACATCGAGGATCGGTGGTTCGTACTCGCCGTTGGCGAGCTTCGATCCCGGCACGAGGGTCCAGCCGCGCCGCTCGTACATCGATCGAGCGCGCTCGTTCGCCTCGAGAACCCACAGGTTCAGGCGGTGAAGACCTCGGGTGCATGCTTCGGCGAGGACCTCCTTGTGCAGAAGCGCTCCGACACCATGCGACCAGTGGCGTGGGGCCACGTAGAGCCGTGCCAGCAGCCAGCCAGTAGGTACCTCGTCGTCGGGAGTGAGGGCGACGCAACCGACGATGTCCGGGTCCGCGGCCACGAGCACCGATGAGTTCGGGTCCTCCACCAGACCGAGCCACCCCGGCGCCAATGACGCTGGCGTGGGCTTCGTGGCGTCCGGCGGGAAGATCGAGCGATAGCCCACCAGCGCTGCCTCGCAGTGAAGCGCCGCAATCGCCTCGACGTCGTTGCGAACTGCCCGGCGGACCTCAGCGATCACGACAGCGCGTCATCGAGCGAATCCATTCCATCCTGCTCGGTGCAAGGCCAGATGGCGGTTCGGGCACGTCAACGGCACGGATGACGGCGTTGAACGCCATCCATCTGCCCGGTCCCGTTGGCTGTGTCGATCCACCCGATGATTCTGCCACGGCTCAGAACGACGACCGTCCGTGGTTTGTCGGCATCTGCCGGCCGGTGTTGTCGAGCGCGCTTCAAGTGATGCCGTACTGGGTTGGTTCGGGTCGATGGCCTGATGAGTGCAGCGACGAGAAGTTCGCAATCTTGGTTCGTGCTTCTGGGGTGGTGGCCCGGTCGACTATCTCCCCGGGACGGAGTGTCCTGCCCCCGAAGTGACCCGCTCTTCGGCAGGTCTCGACTTGCACTGGCGCTTCGGTACATCTGTCTCGTAGCGTATCGGCCGCCAGAAGTCGCCATTGGAGGGATGGGCCATGACGAAGTATCTGTTCGTGAACAAGTACAGCAGCGAGGGCGCAGCCGCGATCCTTGAACAAGGTGTGGAAGAGCGGACCGCCAAGTTCCATGAGATGGCGGAAGCCATGGGTGCAACGATCCACGGCTACTGGTACTCCGAGACAGGCCGAGTGATCGTGATCGTCGAGTATCCCGACGGCGAGCACCCAGGAGTACAGGCGATTGGGCAATTGCAGATTGCCGCTTCTGGAGCCTGGGACGAGTCAGAGGTCCATCGCTTGTTCGATCCGACCGAGGTAGTCGAAGCGGCGAACGCCCAGAAGCTCGTCTACAAGCCTCCAGGCAGCTGACCTCGGCTGGCTCATCGAAATCGAGCGTGGCTTCTGCCCCGAGGAGCGAAACGGTATCGCCCACAGATGCCGGCAGGCGCCGAAGCGATCATGGCGAATGAGCCGTTGCCAACTGTAGTCGGCTCGGGGCCGACACCATTGGTGACCGGCACCCAAACGTCGAGGGATTTCCGGCCGGGCCAGTGGTGAACTCGGGTGCTACCCAGGTGGGGCCTGGCCCGAGCTGGACACGCCAGCGGCAGCTCTGGCGTCAAGGTTTCGCTTCACCGCGTCGAGCGATGCCTCAGCCGTCCTCTCTGTCTGACGTCGTTGCGATTGCGGAGTGTGGCCGCTCCAAATGCTGTACTCGGCGAAGGCGATATTGTGACCGAGCATCAAGTAGGCGTAGCGTTGGGCTATGTCGAACGACGTGCGCGGTATGCCCGCGATGTGGACGGCCGACTCGGGCTCGGTGAGGGGAACCACGTCGGTTAGGGTCCACCACAGGATAAGTCGCGTCTGGTAGTGTTTCGGGGGTGGAGCTGACCCTGGCTGGTGCGATGGCGTTCTTCGAGACGGTGATGCCGCACTTGAACGAGCGTCAGCGCCGGGTGGTGACCGGTGCGTTTGCCGAGGCGTTGGGTCGTGGCGGTCAGAAGCTGGTTGTGGAAGCGTCGGGGATCTCGACATCGACGATGTCGAAGGCGGTTCGTGAGGTTCGGGCCGGGATCGAGCCGTCGGATCGTCAGCGAGCTGAGGGTGGTGGGGACCGCCCGGCGATCGACAAGCAGCCCGGGCTGCTCGAGGCGCTGGATGGGCTGGTGCATCCCGACACGCGGGGCAACCCGATGTCGGTGCTGCGCTGGACGCTCAAGTCGACTTACGAGCTGGCCGGCGAGCTCGCTGCGCAGGGCTACACCGCCTCGGCGGAGCTGGTGCGTCGCTTGTTGCACCAGATGGGCTACTCGTTGCAGGGCACCGCGAAGCAGAACGAGGGCGCTCAGCACCCGGACCGCAACGCTCAGTTCGAGTATCTCAACGCTGCTGTCGGTGAGCGTCTCGCCGCTGGTGAGCCGGTGATCTCGGTCGACACGAAGAAGAAGGAGCTGATCGGCGGCTACGCCAACGGCGGCCGGGAGTGGCACCCCAAGGGCGAACCGACCCGCGTCGATGTGCACGACTTCCCCGACCGGGCCCTCGGCGAGTTCGCCAAAGCCATCCCCTACGGCGTCTACGATCTGGCCAGCGACGAGGGCTGGGTCAACGTCGGCGACACAGCCGATACCGCCGAGTTCGCCGTCGAGTCGATCCGTCGCTGGTGGAACACGCTGGGCCGGGACCGCTTCGGTGACGCTACCCGGCTGCTCATCACCGCCGATGCCGGCGGCTCCAACGGCTACCGGCCCCGAGCCTGGAAGTGGTCCCTCGCCCAACTCGCCACCGAGACCGGCCTCGAGATCACCGTGTGCCACTACCCGCCCGGCACCAGCAAGTGGAACAAGATCGAACATCGCCTCTTCAGCTTCATCTCCATGAACTGGCGAGGCCGACCCCTTACCGACATCCGCACCATCGTCGAGCTCATCGCCTCGACCACCACCGACACCGGGCTCACCGTCCAAGCCGCCTACGACCCGACCTGGTACGAGACCGGCATCAAGATCACCAACGATCAGATGGACCAGCTCCCCCTCCACCCCCACGACTGGCACGGCGAATGGAACTACACCATCACACCCACCTGAACACGCGACCTATCCCGCGGCGCGCCCAAACAATGTCCTTCGAGGCGATCACCTTCTACTCGTGGGCGGGATCTACCACTGCCCCACGAGCCTGGAGGGTGGCGCAGCGGTGCACTTCGGCTCGGGCGATGAAGGGGTCTTCCGAACCTATTCCTACCATGGTAGGATTGACCTATGGCTGTCACGAAGTGGTCAGTAAGTGTTGACGAAGACCTCGCCTCACGCGTCGAGTCGCGGGTCGGCGATCGCGGTCTGAGCGGTTTCGTTGCAAGAGCAGTCGCCCACGAGCTCGAGCGTGATCTACTCGACGAGTATCTCACCGAGCTCGACGACGAGTTTGGTGAGGTCCCGTCTGGCGTTGTCGAACAGATCGACATCGCGTGGCCGTCCTAGTCCTTGACAGCGAGGCAGTCTCAGCACTCGCCCGTCCACAGCAGAGTGTCGCGCGCCATCAACTCGTCCGAGCCGCTATGCGACGCGCGCACACCCGCAACGTCCCGGTCAGAACTCCGGCGGCTGTGCTCGTCGAGCTCTACCGAGGCAAAGGAACCGACGAAGCAATCGACCAACTTCTCGCCCGCGGGTTCACGCAGGTCGTCACCACCGGCGCCCGAATGGCACGCGTCGCCGGCCACCTTCTTGCCGCAGCTGAGGCAGGGAGTGAATTGGCGATCGATGCGCTCGTCGTCGCCACCGCCGTCCGCTTCGGCGGTGGCGCGGTCGTCACCCACGACCCCGTCGACATCACACGCCTCGCAGCACAGCACCCGAACGTCTCGGTGATCTCGATCTAGCAAGACCACGCCCCTCTATCGGCGATCACCGGCTTTGCACCCCCAGCGCGTTATCGGCACCTACGAGCGGCCGGAGCGCGCCGGGCTGCGACCGCCGGGAGCCGCTCGGTATCACCGCTTGGAAACACCCAGCGAAGGCACTCGAGTCCTGGCGGACTGTCGCGCCGCAAGCGAACAGGAACGAAAGCACCGACGGCGACCAGAGCATCGCCGTGGCGGACAACACCCTCGGTGGGTTCCGAACTGCGGTCGCCGGTGATGTCGAGCGGGCCCGTCGTGCCGTACCCGGACGGTTGTCCGAGACCGGTGGCGAGCATTCTCAGAGCGCAGCAGTTGGTGGTCGGCGAGGATGGGCGGGATGGAGAAGCCCGTCGAGGTCGTGCTTGCCAACAACGATCGCGTGACGTTGCGCGTCGGCGACACCTTCCTGAACGTCGATGCCGGTCGGACCCGTACCGAGGTCGAGGTCGAGGCGATCGGAATGGCCCCGGTCCCGACACCGGAGATCCTGTGGCAGGAGCCGCCCGTTCTCGCTCTTGCGGCCCTACGGGGTCAGGCGCTCGGCCGGCTCGGGGAACCGTCATCGGCCTCACCCGCGGCCTGGGCTGCAGTGGGCGCTGCGATCCGGAAGCTGCACGACTCACCGCTCCCGCCCTGGCCCGGGACCGGCGTCGACCAACTCGCAGCCCGTTTGTCAGATGAGTGCGACTGGCTGGTCGTCAACGAGGTGCTCCCAGTCGACGTGATCGAGCGCAATCGACGGCTCGCCGAGACAGTGCTCCGGCCGTGGATGCCGGCATTCATCCACGGCGATTTGCACATCGAGCATGTCTTCGTTGACCGTGACGAGGTCACCGGGATCATCGATTGGTCCGAGGCCCGCCAGGGAGACCCACTTGTTGATCTCGCCTCGCTCACGCTCGCGAACGAAGAGCACCTGGAGCACCTCATCGCTGGGGTACGGCGTCGACGTCGATCGCGACATGATTCGCGCCTGGTGGTCGTGGCGATGCCTCGTCGTGGTTCGCTGGCTGTTCGAGAACGGCTACGGCTCACCCGACCAACTCCCCGAGGTTGCCGTGCTGCGATCGCAATCGTGATCTCTCGTCACGATCAAGGATCGACACTCGAAACGACGGCGTGAGCCCGGACGCTCGGCACGTGATGCCGATACCGGACGGTCTGTTGCAGATAGCCCTGCAGGTTGTCTTCGAGCGCCTGCTTGAACCGATGTGGGCGAGTATACCTACCGCTTCGATCCGAGATCGTGCTGGAGCCACCAAGCGATCTCGGCTCGAGATGAGCCCACAAGTGGTGGTCGTCGTCCGCTGCTTGTTCCGTACCAGCTGCACCTCCTCGGCGAGCAGCTATCCAGAGTCGGGGTGTATTACCTGGACAGATGGGCGCGATCTACTGCGATATCTCGATGTGGTTCACTGCGCCAATTGAGCTCGCGACGGGCGCATAGCCGGTCCAGCGATTCGTTCCGATAGGTCGTAGACGGCAAGGCCGGCCAGTATGATAATCGCTGCGGGAAAGAGCCATAAGCCGGCGGCGGACATGACGATGCTGGCGCCATACTGCTTGCCCCAAAGCAAACCTGCGATCAAAGGCAGTACTACAGAGACAACGGCAAGACTAGTGTTGTTCTGCTCGAGTGGCTGAAGGTTGGTTACGAGCGACGTGAACGACACTATGGCGCAGCCGATCCCGACCAAAGCAGCCAAGGTCCACAGCATGAACCATAGGCGGCGATTACTGCCAACGGCCCATCGGGTGCGTGCAACGACGGCGGCCCATAAGAGCCAACGTTTGAAGAGCGGGACACCGGCGACGCCCATCATGTCGCGGAACAAGCTATCTGCCAGCTCATCGCTTCCAAGAGCGCCAGAATTGGGCTCGCCTCGGATCAGATTGTTATGGAGGACAAGCGCCAGTGCGTGGCGACCGTAGGGACGCTCAAACCAGGCCATGAATCGCGGGACCGACTCGAAATTGGTTACCTGCTCGCTGGCAACGAAGGTGCAAGCATTTCTGATCCTCCGCCGGGCTTCCACCGGCTCGCAGCCAGTTTTCACAAGGAACTCCACGTAGTCCGTGGTCGTGCGCTCATCAACAAACTCGAAAGTGGTTTCGACGACAAAATCTCTGGGGGTGATTTGACCTAAACGAACCCAACCTTGAGGGTCTACTACACGAAATCCTGTGTATCCGAGACCAGCCGACCAGTCCACTGACTCTGACGCTGCACTTGAAACTGGAGCGGTCCGCGTTTGCGGAACGCCAGCGCCGTAAACTATGCCAGCGATCCGTTCGGATAGACTGTAGACGGCAAGGCCGGCTAGTATGGTAATCGCTGCGGGAAAGAGCCATAAGCCGGCTGCGGACATGATGATGCTGGCGCCATACTGCCTGCCCCAAAGCAAGCCTGCGATGTAGGGCAGTCCTACGGAAACGATGCCCAGCCACCGGCCGGTCTGCCCGACTGGCTGGAGGTCGGTGGCGAGCGACGTGAACGACACTATTGCACAGCTGATCCCGGCCAAAGCAGCCAAGGTCCACAGCATGATCCCTAGGCGGCGCATCCCGCCGGCGCCCCATCGGGTGCGTGCAACGACGGCGGCCCATAAGAGCCAACGTTTGAAGAGCGGGACACCGGCGACGCCCATCATGTCGCGGAACAAACCATCTGCCAGCTCATCGCTTCGAAGAGCGCCGTTGTCGCGCTCCTTCTTTCTGATCAGTTTGTGGTGGAGGATTGCCGCCAATGTGTGGCGACCGTAGGCTCCCTCAAACCAGGCCATGAATCGTGGCAAGGGCTCGAAGCCGACTATGTGCTCGCCGGCCGTAAAGGTGCAAGCATCCTTGACCATGATCTGGGCCTCTATCGGCTCGTAGCCATCTCTCACTAGGCTTTCCACGTAGTCGGTGATTGTGCGCTCATCAACGAACTCGAAAGCGGTTTCGACCACAAAATCTCTGGGCGCTATTTGGGCAAAACGAACCCAGCCTCGGGGGTCGATTACCCGAAAGCCCGTGTATCCGCCACCGGCCGCCCAGTCCACCGAGGTCTCGGTATTGTAGTCGTATCCTGACGGCCATTTCGGTTCAGCGTTCCATAGCGCACGGGTGAGGTTGACACTGGTCAGGCTCACTCCGGTGAAATCAGCTTCCGTGAGATTCGCCCCGGTGAAGTCCGCGTCGGCTAACTCAACCCGGGTGAGGTTTGCTCTGGTGAAGTTAGTGCCGGCAAGGTTCGCTTCCGTAAGGTTGGTGCCGGTGAGGTTCGCCTCCGTGAGATTCGCTCTGCTCAGGTTCGCTCTGCTGAGGTTTGCTCGGACTAGGTTTGCTCCCTTGAGGTTCGCACCGGTGAGGTTCAACCCGGCGAAGTTCACACCTGAGATTCGTGTGTCTCCGAGGTTGGTACCGGCCAGGCTCCCTGCAGAACGCAGCTGCCCTTGAATCAGCCCAGATGTCGACCGGAGGTCGATTCTGGTCAGATCGGCCCCATTGAGCTGGGTGCCCGACAATCTGGTCGATATCATCTCGGCCTCCGTCAGGTCGGCACCCTGGAGGTTGGCGTTAGTCAGATCGATGTGAGTGCAATTCGCCCGCCGGAGGTAGGCGCTAGACAGGTCGGCCTCCCTGAGGTCTGCTCTCAGTGGAAGGCGACTAGCCGACTGCCATAGTGCCCAGCCGTGGACCGCAAGCAGGCCTGGGATGACTGCGGCTGCCAGCTGCCACCAATCCGGTTGCCACGTGATCGCTATAGCCCCGATCCCGACAGCAATCGGCAGAGAAAGCTGGAGACGCAACTCGGCCTCGGCATAGAGTTGCTGAGCGCGACTACGAGTCGCTCGTTCGTCCAGTGGCTTCAGGAACTGTTGCCAAACGTAGCCGGCGAGGGATCCGACCATGAATGCCGCAACCGTTAGCGTGATCCCAGCACCTAGTCCGCCAAGCAAACTGGTCGCCTCAGTGAACACCCAGAGCAGCGAACCCGTGGTCGCTCCGCCACTGGTCAGTGACTCGAGAGTCCGCTGGTCGGCCAGACCTGCGTAGGTGAGCCAGAGAACAAAGACCCATGCATAGCCCGTGACAAGCGGCGTTCGTGTCTCGCGAATGGATGGCACTATTCGACTGAGCAGCTCCACGGCCCAGAATTCTAAGCCTTTCGTCCATTTGCGGGAAACGACCCTCGTCCGGCAGAGGCCCACCCGACTCGGCTAGTGCCCTGGCCACAAGGGGGCTCGCGTCCCTGACGGTGTGAGGAGGGGCGTCGAGGTCGAGTCGTAAGGTGCTCGAGCGGGGTGGCTGGTACGGTCAAGGGCCTGTTGGTCGAAAGCGAAGGCTTGGCCGGCGCGTTGAAGTAGCGGGGTCGGTCCCTTGGCTGGAACGGGTCGAGACACGTCAGGCTGCCGGGGTGGGGGGTCGGCCTCACCGGCGTTCCTGCTCGGAACGGACCCGGGCTCGTTTGCGGCCCATCACTGCCAGCACCTCGAGGACGCGCCCGGTCCGAGCGCTCGGTAACGTTCACCACTGTCCGCTACCCACGGTGCCGTCGGGGACCAGGTCGGCGTCAAGAGATCCATCTGCCTATGCCCACATCCTCATCGAGTAGAAACAATCGTAATGCATGATGATCTTCTCCTCTCGGTGGTCTGCGTTCCGGGCGAGCCACGCGATGACCGGCGATCTCGGGTGGCTGGGGCGCTCGGCAACGAGACCACGGACGGTGATCTGAGCATCGACGTGGCGACGAAGTACTCTCGTGGGATCGGGATAACGGTCGCCGGTGATGTCGAGCGCTGTGGTCGTGCCTGGACGGTGGTCAGTTCTGGTCTGAGCTTTGGTCGAGCGGCCGACCTCCCTCGTGGACCCACGCGACGATTGCGTCGAATCGTTCCTGGTCGAGCTGGTGTCCACCTGGGTAGTGCAGTGAGGTCACATCGGCTGGTGAGCCCTGAGCTACGTAGGTCGGCTGGGCGAGCTGGACAAGGGTTGGCGCGTCCTTGGAGTACTGGTCCTGCTCGCCGGACACCAACAACAAGGGTCGAGGGGCGATCGCTCGGACGAGGTCTTCGATGTCGAAGCGTTCAACGAACCCGGGGAGTAGTAGGGACAGCTCAACCGGGGTCCGCTCGGCGAACTTGGTTCGGAACGAGCATGCTGCACCGTTGGCGACAGCGAAGCGGACACGGTCATCGACAGCTGCGTGGAACAGCACGGTGTTGCCGCCATAGGAGTGGCCGAGCACGCCAACTCGGTCGGTGTCGACTCTGTCCCAGGACATCAGCAGGCTGAGGGCATCAGCGGCGTCGCTGAGGACCTTCCGCATGAGTGTCTCGCCCCGGAGAAGTCGGTAGGCCATCTCGTTGTAGTGCTGGAGCCAGTCATCAGGGTGCGGGTTGACGCCGACGACATCGTGGCGACGATCCTCGAACCCAATCGAGTCCGGGGCCACAACGACAAAGCGGGCCAGGGCCAGCGCCGGGCCGAAGGCTTGCCACTGGTCACCGACGAGACCCGGCGACCTCCGACTTGCCGTGGTGTCACTGCGAAGCGTGCTGGTGGAACACCACCACGCCCGGGTATGGGTCGCCCTGGTCAGGAACGAAGACGAATGCCGGGATCTCGTCGCCATCGCAGGTTTGATATGTGATTCGGTGTCGGAGGAATCCATCGCCCGATGCCGAGTCCAGGACCTCAACTCGGGGACCTCGCCGGTCGGGGGCTCGAACGAGACGGTGTCAGCGAGCTCTCGTCGAAGGTTGACGTGATCGCTCTCCATCACGAATTCCTAGCAGCAACAACACTCCGGGCCATCACGATCCGTGGTCAGGGCCCTCCGGTATCCGGTGTTCCTCAGCGCTCCGCTGGTGACGTAGTGCGTGCCTCGGCCTGGCCCATGGGCGAGACGGAGTCGAATGGACAGGGCGCCAATCGAAGTGGGTGAACGCGTCGTTGGCACCGGGCTGGCAGGGTCCGGGAAGAGCACGTTCTCGAAGTCACTCGGCGCAATGACCGGCCTGCCGGTGATCCATCTCGACCTCCACTTCTGGAAGCCGGGCTGGGTCGCACCGTCCCCGAGTGAGTGGCGCGCGAAGCAACTCGACATGTTGGACGCTGGTGGTGCGTGGATCGCGGACGGCAACTATCACGAGACGCTTGACCTGCGTCTCGAACGGGCCGACACGGTCGCGGTTCTCGACACCCCTTGGCCGGTGTGCGCTGGTCGAGCACTTCTTCGCACCGTGAAGCCGACTGGTAGTCAGATGCCCGATGGATGTTCAGACTCGGCTTGGCGTCGAGTCAAGAGCGAGTTGCCGGTAGCCGGGCCCGTCCGGCGGAAGCGTCATTTGGGAGCCTCGACTTGCTCGGATCTGGCCCTCAGCAACGGCGTCAGATCTCGGCGTAGATCTCGATGACGTTGTGTTCGGGATCAGCGACGAAGAGCACTCGGTGTCCGAACTCCGGTAGGTCGTGTACAGGTTCGAGAAGCTCGATACCTCGGTCGACCAGCTGCTCGGCAGCAGCGTTCACATCGGCAGGCGGGACTCGAAACGCGAGCTCGATCGAGGCGCCATGAGCCTCACGAGACGGTCCGTCGTACGGTCGACTTCTGAGACGAAGCGCCAACGTCGCTGCCCCTGGGAGGCTATCAGCGAGGTTGTTGGCAAGGCCGTCGTGGCGCTTCGGGCCTCGTTCGGTGGGTTGAGTAGCGGGTGGCGCGGCATCGTGGAATTGGTCGGCAGAGAGATTCGAGTGCTGCAGGAGCTCCAGAGGCCCTGGACCTGGCTCGCATCTCGGGGTGATAGCCGCCGAACAGGTCGACTGACTTAGTGAGACGCTCACGAACCAAGTGATCCTCCGCCACCAACCCCTCCAGTACGTGGGCCAGATCCGGGCGCTCCATCTACTCGATGCTACGACCCCTCAGTTCAACCGGTCACCGATTCCGGACGCCCGCGCCACACGAGAACGCGAACGATGACGGCAAAGCCGAGCGCTCGCCAGACTGACGACCACCCGATCGCTACCCCTCGGTGGCGGGCGTGACCGCGCCACCCTCGGTGGTGCCAACGGCATCGTTCTGCGAGCGGTCGGAGGTGGGCGATCGTCACCGACCAGTCGTGAGGCGGCACGGCGGAGGCTGTTCACGACGTAGTCGGAGGCGTCCCGTTCCTCGCCGGACTCGATGCCATCCGCGATCGGCGGTTCGCCGATGATGCCGAGCGGGCCAGCCGTGCTGATGCCGGATCGTCGAATCAGCCCGACTGGGTCAACTCGACGATGTTGCCATCGGGGTCTCGATAGCGGGCGGACCGGCCCCACGGTTGATCCATCGGGGCGTGCACGACTTCTGCTCCGGCGTCTTGGGCGAGCCGATGCGCTCGGTCGAGATCGGCGACCCGGAAGGCAACCTGGCCAGCGGTCGTGTGACTACCGTCCTTGGTTTGATACAGCGCGAAGTGGATGAACTCGCCGGCAGTCCACGACGTGGCGGCGTGACGTCCACTGGTCCACGGGTCGTCTCCTTCGTGGTCGTGGATGTGGAGATCCAGCCCGAAGCCTCTGGAGTACAGATCGACGGAGCGGTCGAGGTCAGAGACGACCAGGACGACTGTCACGAGCCGAGAGTCTCCGGTCATATCACAGTGTGCACCGGCGGAGCTTCTCAGCGCTCGGTACGACGCGCCCAAGCACCGGTGTTGCTACCCACGAAAACGCCCTGATGATCGGGTAGCAACGATGCGATGTCTTTGAAGAGACTCGCTCGGTGGGGCAGTGTCCTGGTTCAGGCGTTCAGGTTGAAGGCTGCGCTGATTCGCTCTCGACCCGATTCGGTGATGCGGATACTTCGAGGCCGGTGGCCGGTCTTGATCCAGCCGTTGGCCACGAACGTGGTGAGGAGCACCTTGCCGGCTGCGCCGGCCAGGTGGTGGCGCCGTTGGGTCCAGTCGAGGCACGGTCGTGCCTTGGCGCGCGTGGATGCATGTATCTCGTCGATGTCGGCCCCGATTGTCGAGAACAGGTCGTAGCCGCTGGGAGTGATCGTCAGGTGGCCTTGGTTGTCCTCGATGTGGTCGTCGGCGAGGAGCTGATCGTAGATCGTGACGGCGAGTTGTCCGGCGAGGTGGTCATAGCACGTGCGTGCATGTGCCAGGTCGGACGGGGCTCGCGGGTCGGCGGGGTGGGTGGCGTTCGCCCCGAGATTCTCGAGCAGCTCGGCGATGCGAGGGTCAGCGAGTCGCCAGTACCGGTGTCGACCCTGGGCCTCGACAGCGACGATGTCGCCGTCCAGGAGCTTGGCGAGGTGTTCGCTGGTCGTCGACGGAGCGATCCCGATGTGTCGCGAGAGCTCACTGCCAGTGTGGGCGCGACCGTCCATCAGTGCACACAGGATCTCGGCGCGCGACTCGTCGGCGAGCAGCGCACCGAGCCGTGCGATTCCAGCTGACGTCGTGGTCGTTGCCACAGGCCCAGCGTAGCACTCGACGTTTCGGCGCTCGCCGAAGCGTCTGTGCGTACGTTGGAACACACACCACGAAGGGAACTGGACGATGTTCGATCTCGAGATTCACCTGGCAAACGAACCCGGCCAACTCGCACTCATGGGCGAGACGCTCGGTGTAGCCGGGGTCAGCGTCGAAGGCGGCGGGATGTGGGTCGTCGAAGGCGTCGGGGTCGCTCACTTCCTCGTCGATGACGGGCAACGGGCCCGCAACGCTCTCGAACAGGCGGGTCTCCAGGTAGCCGGGTGCCGCGAGATGCTGGTGCAGCGCCTCGACCAGAACCAGCCCGGCCAGCTGGGCGAGTTCTGTCGAGCACTCGCCGAAGCCGGCGTCAACATCGAGGTCCTGTACAGCGACCACGACCACCAACTCGTCGTCGCCGTTGACGATCAGGTCGCCGGGTCGGCCGTCAGGAACGCCTGGATGGCCAACCGAGCAAAGTGAAGTACCGACATGACATACGACCCATCGTTGTCGACGGCACCAACACGGGAGCGTTCGAGCTCGAGGACTGGGCCCTCACCGTGGCCGTCGCTGCTCTGTGGGGTTCGTCATTCCTGTGGATCGCAGTCGGGCTCGACTCTCTCGATCCACGAGTGGTCGCATTCGGGCGCGTCGCGCTCGGCGCCGCCGCCCTCTGGGTCGTCCCCACAGCTCGCCGACCGGTTCCCCCGTCAATGTGGCCGACGATCGTCCTCATCGCCGTCGCCGGCAACGCCGCCCCGGCTCTATTGTTCGCGTTCGCCCAACGGTCGGTGGACTCATCGGTCGCAGCCATGATCAACTCGGCCACCCCAGTCGCTGTGGTCGCCGCCGGCATCGTGCTCACCGGACGCACCCCCGGCACTCGCCAAGTGGTCGGGATCGTCGTCGGGTTCCTCGGTGTTGGCGCGATTGCCGCGCCGTCGATCGTCGGCAACGAGGCCGCACCCGCAGGCATCGCCTTGCTCGTGCTCGCCGTGGCTGGCTACGGGATCTCGAACAACGTCATCGTCCAACCACAACAGCATTTCGGTGCAATCCCCGTCGTTGCCCGTGCTCTCGCCGTCGCCAGCGTGCTCCTCGCCCCTTTCGCCATCGCCGGCGGCAACCAGTCCGAACCGACGACCGGTGCCATCATCGCCATCGCCGCGCTCGGGATCGGCGGCACCGGCATCGCGCGCACACTCAACGCCATACTGGCCGGCCGGACCGGCGCAGCCAGAGGATCGATCGCCACCTACCTCGTTCCCGCCATCGCAATCGCCCTCGGCGTGACGATCCGCAACGACACCGTCCATCCGGTCCAAGGCGTCGGACTCATCATCGTGCTCGGCGCCGCCTGGCTCACCAGTCGATCAACTCACCACACCAGTCGAACCCCCGTGGGCAGGTAACGGTGTCCGGCTCCGGTGTCCCTCCATCGACATGAGCTGGCGCAGCGTGATCGCTGCCTTGCCGTTGGCACCGAACTCCGGCCAATACCTGGCGACGTCGAGGAGCGAGCGGGCATCGTTGGCGAGCCCGTCCGCCAGCGAAGGAGTCGCCGCACCGAGTGTGGGCGTTATCGGATGGTTCCTCGGGTGTTTTAGGTGACGCGGAAGGCGTCACCTGGTGGTTCGGCACCGTCGGTGGCGGTGAGGCTTGGCCAGCTGGTGACGAGGTCTTCGGCCCACTCGGCCCATCGGGCGATCAGGGCGGTGTGTTCGATGATGAGCTTGGCGGCGAGGGCGATGATGAGGAGGCGGTCGGGGAATGGTCCGCCGTCGCGGAGGTACTCGTGACCTCGGGCTTCGGTGCGGGCTCGGTTGGCCTCGGCGTCCTTGCGAATTGCGTCCAGGGTTCGGGTGAGCTGCTCGGGGGTTCCGTGCTCGGCGAAGGCGACCTGGACGAGGGCTTCGAACTGGAGTTGCGGCCCGGCCGCCGGGGTGTCGAGCCATTGCCGGAGTGCCGTTCGGCCGTGGTCGGTGATGGTGTAGCGGGTGCTCGCCCGCTGGCCGGTGTGGACTCGCTCGCTCGTTTTCAGGCCATGGGCGGTCAGGTTCTTGACCTCCTGGTAGAGGACGCTTTGGGCTCTGGGCCAGAAGTCGGCCAGTGACCGTTCCATCTGCTGGGCCAGCTCAGCTCGAGCTGTTCTGGCGGCCAAACCACCCGTGAAGGGACCGACAAGTGCTTCCACACCGCTTCAGCGACCTCGTCGGGTGCAGCCGACCCCTCCAGTTGGCCGGGATGGGCCACATCGCTGGCATCGACCTGGCTGCTGCAGTCAGCAACGCCGGCGGTCTCGGGATGACCGCGATGCCGCTCGTTCCCGCCGACCGCCTCCAAGCGATACTCACCCAGCTCAACGAGATGACCGACCGTCCCTTCGGCGTCAACTTCCTGATGCCGTTCCTCGACCCTGACTGCGTCGAGGTCGCCGCCGAAGCCGCCAACGTGGTCGAGTGGTTCTACGCCGACCCCGACCCTGGCCTCATCAGTACCGCTCACCGACACGGCACCCTGGCCGGCTGGCAGGTCGGCTCCACCACCGACGCCCGAGCCGCCGCCGAGGCAGGTTGTGACTACATCGTCGTCCAGGGCATCGAAGCCGGTGGTCATGTTCACGGCCGACAGTCCCTCTGGAACCTCCTCGCCGAGTGCCGACAACACATCGATCTCCCCCTCGTGGCGGCCGGTGGCCTCGGCCACCCAGCCGCCGTCGCTGCGGCCTCCACCGCTGGCGCTGATGCCGTCCGCATCGGCACCCGCTTCGTGGCCGCAGTCGAAGCCGACGCTCACCCCCAGTACGTCCAGGCCCTCATGACCGCCACCGCGTCCGACACCGAGCTCACCACCGCCTTCAACGCCATGTGGCCAGACGCTCCCCACCGCGTACTGCGCTCATCTATCGCCACCGCGTCCGATCTCACCACCGACTCGGTGGGCCAAGCCACCCTCGCCGGAGCCTCCATCCCCGTACCACGACTCTCCCCCATCGCCGCCACCACCGGCTTCACGGGCAACGTCGACGCCATGCCCCTCTACGCCGGCCACTCCGTCGACGCCGTCATCAAGCGTCAATCAGCAGCAGACATCGTCGACGAACTGATCAGCGGCGCCGATGCACTCCTTGCCCGAGCCCACTTCGCCCCATGACCGGCGAGTGCCTGCCCGTCGGCTTTCCGATCGGAGACGCTTCCAACTCCGGTATCGGCCGATGTCGAGATGGCGGGAAGCGCACGAGGTCGACTGATCCGTGGAATCCGGCAAAGGCTTCCGTGGCCGGGCCGCTCGGGTCAGCGGCTGCTGTGCCTCTGCTCAATCCGGTTGCTGGAAGAGCTGCTTGGGGTGGAAGACACCCGACATGTGGGTCTCGCGCCGCCGGAACCGCCATCCTTGGTCGGTCTCGGTGCACCAACTCCGGTAGTAGCCGGTCTGCACCGCGATCGGCACAGGATGGTCCGGGAGTTGCTGCCAGAAGATGACAGCTGTCGTCATGGCTTGGACCTCGTCGTTCTCCATCGGCCCGAAGACGGTGTTCAGCATCAGGTGACGGGTCTCCACTCGCCATCGCTTCAGCATGTCGGTTCGCTTGATCATGGCTTGTCGGAGCGGGTCTCGGCCGACGGTGCGATCGATCGGCTCGGTGCTGTCATCGAGGAAGAAGCTGACCTCGGCCGTGTCGACGAACAGGATGCCGTGGCCGCCGCGTCCCGGCTGTCCCAGTTGTAGCTGTAGGTGTGAATCAGCCGCTCGATGGCGTCTCGCACCGGTCGGGCGATCTCGAGACCTGCGGCGGGGTCTCCAGCGAAGGTGGCGAGCGTGACCGGGTTGATGACGGGGATTGCGGTCATGCGTCGAACGCTAGCTGGAGGTCCCAGTCCAGGGGGGCCGGTGTAGCAGCGCACTCAGCACGGTATGCCGCTGACGGACGGTCGTTCAGGTCGGAACTAGGACCAGATCCGGTCCGTCGCAGCTTGGTCCTCCGAGAAGGACCACATCTCGGTGATGCGGCCAGCGCTGATGTGGAAGACGTCGACCTCGTGAGCGTCGTAGCCGAAACCGGGACGATTGGCGGTGGCGCGATGAATGGCTACGGCGTGCTCGTCGTCCGCGAAAATGGATCTCGTGTCGAGTCGGAGCGTGCCTTGGCTGTGCTCGCCGTATCGGGTCATGGCCTGCCAAACCTCATCTGGTCCCTTGAACGTTCCGGCGAGCGGATTATCGCCGGCCACGTGCCACGTGATGGCGGGATCGAGGTACTGGCGAACGGACGCTTCAGGATCGTCGGTTTCGAAGGCTTGGTAGAACTCTCAAAGGACGAGAACCTGGGGATGCTCAGGCATGCGGCGACCCTACTCGCAGGGCACAGCTGAACTTCAGGGAGAATGCGCATGACGGACAGCGATGTTGAGTAGTTCGCAGGCGGCACCTTCGCCGTCGGCCCTGTGCGATGCTGGATGCAGATTCGAGAAAGTTGCGTCCCAGTTCCGAATCGATCGTCTCCAAGAGAAGACGCACCGAAAGGGGACCTCTGCTGTGGCAACGATGAGAACGCCACGCAATGGCACTTCCAGCCTTCCAGCCGAAGCATGGCAAGACGTGCGCGCCCAGTTGGTGGCATTCGTCGAGCGCCGAGTCAGCGACCGGGAGACGGCGGAGGACATCACACAGTCGGTCCTCGAGCGGCTGGCCCGCTCCGGGCCGGATGGCATCGACAATCCGCGAGCCTGGTTGTACCGAGCGGCCCGCAACGCCGTCATCGACCACTACCGCGTCCGGCGGGTCACCGCTCCCTTGGAGGGATTGGAGCAACTCGGTGAGCTCGCAACCGACGACGATCTGCACGACCCCTCCCGGGAGCTGGCCGCGTGTCTGCGTCCCCTCGTCGACGAGCTCCCCGAGCACTACCGTCGGGCTGTCACGTTGGTCGACCTGGAGGGTCACACCCACGCAGCCGCAGCGAGCATCGAGCAGATGTCGGTCTCGGGCATGAAGTCGCGAGTGCAGCGGGGCCGAACCAAGCTCGCCTCACTGCTCACGGACTGCTGCAAGGTCACACTCAACGCCGACCGCAGCATCGACGACTACCACGCGCCCGCTGGCTGCGACTGCTCGGCCTCAGCCTGACGCAGCGACAACCCGGCCACGACAGCCGCCCGGTCCGTGGCCGGGCTTCGTCGCGCCCCAATACCCGGGAGTCGTGAGCCACAAGAGGGCTGTCCTCGTTCGCTGGGAATCCCCCGACGTTCGTGCGTCCATTGCGGCGGTTGCTCGTCAGCAGAGATGACCATCCACTCCAGAGGAGCAGAACGATGACCAGCCGAGTGCAACTCGCTCTCAACGTGGCCGACCTCGACGTCGCCACCGACCACTACCGGAAGATGTTCGGGGTCGAGCCACACAAGACCCGCCCTGGGTACGCCAACTTCGACATCGCCGACCCGCCACTCAAGCTCGTCCTTTTCGAGCACCCGGAGAGCGACGGCCCCCTGAACCATCTCGGGGTCGAGCTCGTCGACCAGGACGCGGTGGCCGCGGTCGCAGACCGCTTCGAGGCGGCAGGGCTGCAGACCCGCTCGTCGAGCGGTGAGGTCTGCTGCCATGCCGAGCAGACCAAGGTCTATGTGACCTCGCCCGATGTCCCGGTGGGAGCCTGGGAGTTCTACACGATCACCGACGACGAACCCGCCGCCGAGATCGCCGGCGAGCAGGGCGTGTGCTGCGCCACCGACCAGGAAGTCGGCGAGGCGACGAGTGGGGGGTGCTGCACGTGATGCACCCAGCCGTTTCCATCAAAGCGCTGACCGTCGCCTACGGCGACCGACTCGCCATCGACCACCTGAACCTCACCGTTCCGAGGGGAACGGTGACGGCGGTCCTGGGACCGAACGGTGCCGGAACGACGACCCTGGTTCGAACGTTGGCCACCCTCGTCACCCCGACGTCGGGTCGGGCGACGGTGGCCGGCTACGACGTCGTCCACGCGGGCGATCGGGTCCGGGAACGGATCGGGTTGTCCGGGCAGTACTCGGCGCTCGATGCCGACCTCACCGTGGTCGAGAACCTCGAGCTCGTCGGCCGACTCGTCGGCGTCGACAACCCGACCGACCGTGCAGCTCACCTGAGCGATCAGCTCCGGCTGGCCGACATCGCCGATCGTCGGGTCGGCCAGCTCTCGGGCGGCAACCAACGCCGGGCCGACCTCGCCCTCAGCCTGGTCGGCGAACCCGAGGTCCTGTTCCTGGACGAGCCGACAACCGGCCTCGATCCGCGGGCCAGACTGGCGCTGTGGAGCGCGGTGCCCGACCTCGCTCGGTCGGGCACCTCGGTGCTGCTGACCACCCAGTATCTCGACGAGGCCGACCACCTGGCCGATCGGATCCTGGTTCTCGACGCTGGGCGAGCCGTCGCCGAGGGGACGCCGAGCGAGCTGAAGGCCCAGCTCGGCTGCCACCAGTTGACCGTCGCCACGGCCGATCGGGACGACCTCGACCGGCTCGGACATCTCGCCGGCACACACCCGTCGGTCCTGCGGACCATCGGAGGGCCGGGCGACCTCACCATCACGGTCGACGAGCCAGCCGGCGCCGTCGACCTCATCTCCCGGATCGCCGAGGCCGACCTCGCGATCGCCGATCTCCAGATTCTCACCCCAACCCTCGACGACGTCTTCAGGATGATGAGCAGTGGAAGGATCCACTTGATCCGTTCGAGGCCGTCGACCTCGATCGACAGCCAGAAGAGGCTGGCCAGCAGACCGACGAACGGGACGACGTCGACGAACGTGTCGAACCCGATGCCCAACTTTCCATCCTCGGTCACAGTCCCGCTGCGAGAGCGAAATCCCCGACCGCCCTCACCGATGACTTCTACGCTTCCGACGAGCACCTCGAGAGATGGAGCCCACTGTGCGAATCGGCTTGACCATTGACTGCCCCGACCCGGATCTGCTGGCACAGTTCTGGGAGCGTTTCATCGGCTACCAACAGCGACCGGTGGATACGAGTTCGCCCTATGTCACGGTCGAACGCCCCGACGGGCTCGACGGGCCGCCCCATCTCACGTTCCAACGGGTGCCGGAGCCAAAGGCTGCCAAGTCCCGTGCTCATCTCGACCTCTTCGTCGACCACGCCGAGCCGATGGTCACCGAGATGATCGAGGCGGGGGCGACCCTCCTCCATGTCACCGAAGCAGGCGAGTGGACCACCCGGGTGCTGCAAGACCCGGCCGGCACCGAGTTCTGCGTGATCGGACCGGCGTAGAAGGGCCCAGCTCAGCGGTCGCGCCATCGGATGGTGGCCACGATCTCTTCGGTCATTGGTTGCCACACCTCGATCTCATCGGGATCGGGCTGGTCGGCGGGGTCGCTCGGCACGAGTTCGCCGATCGCAACCACATGATCCCCGACCTCGAGGATGGTGAGCCGCCATGCTTCGTGGGGCGTGAAGGCGTGGATGTACGCACCGGCCGTGCCGGGCATGATGTCGAGGGAACCGCCGAGCACGTCGTAGCGCTGCCCGGCTATCCCGTCGACTCGGGTGGTCGTCGGTTCGGAGAAACTGAAGCCGCGCTCGGTTGCGCTGGCGATGAACCCGTCGGCGGAGTCGGCATCGAGGTCGACGACATAGAGGTACGCATCGCTGAGTGCCGGCTGGTCGTCTTGGGGCAGCCGAATGCTCCACGAGTCGACGGTTTCGGTCTCGTTTGCGGTCCATGCCTCACCGAGCGTGACGGTGAACCCGGGTTCGATGATCGTTGTCCGGAATGTCCCGGGGCCGGTTGCGTCGCTCGACCAGTCGCCGACCGTCTCGGTCGCCGATGGCGGTGCGGGTTCGTCGGTTGCGACGTCCTGATCGAGATCGGCCAGCATGTAGAGCGGCCCCGCGAAGGCGATGAGGACGACCACCGCAACGGCGAGCAGCCAGGAGCGGTTTCCCCGTCGACGGTCCAGGTCGAGCCTCACGACGACGTCGGCCTCCTGTCGGTTCGCTCGCTCGGTGGCGATGCGGTGCTCGATCTGGCGCCACGCGGTCGGCGCAGTGTCGGCTTGGCCGGCGATCTCGTCGAGGTCGCGTCGTATGCGGTCGGTGAGCGCGCTCATGCGCCGAGCTCCCTTCGGAGGGTGGCGAGGCCGCGTCGCAGGTGCGACCTGACCGTGGCGGCCGGCATGTCAACGAGCTTCGCGATCTCGGTGGCCCGGTACCCGGCCCAGTAGCGGAGGACGACCGCGATTCGTTGGTCGTCGGTGAGCTTGTCGAGAACATCCCACAGCTCGCTCGCCTCTGCCGAGATGCTCGGCGGATGCTCGGGTACGTGTCGGCTGGCGATGCGGCGCCGGCGGAGAGCGGAGCGGCAGCGGCTGACGACGGCGGTCCGGAGATAGCCACCGGGGTTGCGGATCTCGCCGAGTCGGCGAGAGACCTCGACGAAGCTCTCCTGGACGAGGTCCTCCGCTTGCTCGTTGCTACCGACGAGGGTGAATGCGAGTCGAACCATCGGCTCGTACTCGGCGCGATACAGCGCCTCGAGAGCGGACTCGCCCTGGGGCTCCTCGACCTCGCGCGTCGTTCCCTGCTCCATCACAACCAACGGCGCCCGAGCACCCCTTTTCGTTGCAGGAATCGGGTGGCCAGGAAATTCTTCGCAGTCTGCAACGAAAGGCCTCGCTCTGACGCCGTTGCATGTTGACACACGAGCGAAAGGGCACACCCATGAAACTGCGACTGCTCGCCGCGGCCGGAATCCTGACCGGGATCGGAGCGCTCGGCGCCCCGGCCGCTGCCGACGCCCCCGAGGAGTTCACCGACGTGTCGGTCTTTCAGGAACCGGACCCGTGCAATCCGGACGTTCTCCAGACCACGACCCTGACGTTCGACGTCGACGTTCACGATCACCGCAACAACACCGTCCTCGTGGTCGACTTCACCGCCGAGACCGACACCGGCTACTCCGGGACCGGGCGAGACACGATCGTGATGGCTGAGAACCACTTCACGGACACCCAGACGGCGATCGTCAGCAACGAGGAGGGCGACCGGTACAAGGTGAACTTCCACATCAACGGGACGCCGAACGGTATCGCCGTCGAGCGGTTCAGCATCCGCTGCGTGGGAGCTCGCTGATCACGGGAGGACCTCACCCCCGGTGGTCGACACGCCGCCCCCCGACGATGGCTTCGGTTGCCAGCGTCTCGTCTCGACGGGCTCGTTGTTCGAGACGGATCGCGACCATACCGCTGAAGACGATGACGGTGCAGCCGGCAATGGTCACGCTGTCGGGGATCTCGTCGAAGAAGGCGAACCCGAGGACGACGGCGCCGAGCAAGGTGGTGTAGCGGAACGGTGCCGAGACGCTGAGGTCGCCGACGCGCACGGTCTGAATGGTGAACACGTAGCCGACGATCAGACACAAGCACGCGAGCAGCACGACGATCGCGGCTCGTCCGGTGATGGGACTCCAGCCGGTGAACACGGCGAGCAGGCCGGTCATGACGGCAATGGCCGCGGCGGTGACGAGCGCGACGAACGCGGCTGGAATCGAGCTGTCGACCTGGCGGGTGGCGAACTCTCGGAACGTGAGACTCGCGGCTGCTGCCACGACGGCGAGTGACCACGGCGAGAACGCCCCGCTACCGGGCTGCACCACCAACAGGACCCCGACGAACCCAGCGGCGACGGTTGCGTACTGCGCGGCGGTGACGGTCTCGTCGCCGATGGTTCCGGCGGCGAGCGTGACGGCGAAGGGGACGATGAGCAGGATCGTCTGAGCGTTGGCGAACTCGAGATGCACGATGGCGGCGAAGAACAGCGCCGTCGCCACGAGCTCGGCACCGACCCGACCGAGCACTGGCCTCGAGACACTTCGGAGCGAGATCGTCTCACGGCGAGCCCGCATCAGCGCGGCGAAAAGCACGGTCATCGCGATGTTGCGCAGACAGAGCGCCTGGTAGACGCCGAGGCCCTCGTCGGTCGCGACCCGGATGAGTGCGTCGTTCGTGACGTACCCGAGTGAACCGACGACCATGTAGATCGCTCCGAGCGCATTCGGCGAAACGCTGGCCACCGGGTTCGGGATCGCACGTTGACCGGCCATGTTCCGTTGATCAACCGGTGGTGACCAGACCTTCGTCGCCGTCCACCGTTGTCCGGTCCCCTGCCCGTAGGCGCGTCGTCGCTTCGGGGACGGCGACAACCGCGGGTATCGCTAGGTCGCGGGCAACGATGCTGCTGTGGCTGAGAAGATCTCCGGTCTCGGTGACGACGGCGTCGTGGGTCAGGAACAGATGGGTCCACGCGGTGTCGGTCGAGACGGCGACGAGAACCTCCCCGTCAGCCACAGCGCCAAGGGGATCATGCACGATCACCGCCCGGCCGGTGGCAACGCCCGGTGACGCTGCGACGCCCCGTAGCTCGGACCCGCCGCCGGGGTACGGAATGCTGTCGCCGGTGTCATAACGCCGGTAGAGGAGCGCTGGCCGCCGAGCGGCGCTCTCGAAGGCCGCGCGCCGGGCATCCAGGTCCACCTCCACCGCCCGACCGTTGAGCTTCTCGACCAACTCGTCCCAACCGAGCAGCACGGCATCGTCGAACTCGAGGCCGGCACGGGCCGACGCCTCCTGGAGCGCGAGACGAACGATGTGGATCGCACGGACCAGCCGGTCCTTCGTGCGCTCGCCGAGCAAGCTGACCGACCGGCACACCCTCGCAGCCTGACGCAGCCGGAAACGCTCGAACCACCCGAGGTCGGCGAGTCGTCGTTCAGCGTCGGCGCGAGCTCTCGAGCGGCGCTGCAGCTGCGCCGACCGATCGACCCCCGCAAGCTCGACGACGCGACGGCGGACGCCATCGCGCCGGTCAGCCCACACGGCAGCTCCGGGGTCGAGCTCGGAGCTGCCTCGGTGGCCGAACTCCTCCAAGAAGCCGTCGATCGCCTCGTCGTCGATCACCGCACCGTGACCGACCTGCTCCGACAGGTCCACCAGCGCAAGAGTCGGCGCTGTCGCCTCGAGGCCATCGAGGTCGCTGAGCAACCCGAGGGTGAACTCATCGCTGCGACACCAGCTTGCGGTGCGTCATCTCGAAAGCCGGACCGACAACCGTCCAACCCAGATTCGACACGACGTCCGGCAGCACGACATCGATGTGTGCCCGAGTCCACTCCGGGAACTCATCGGCAAGCTCTGAATCGAAGTCGAGAGCCGACCCATCCACAACGAACCTCAACCTCGAGGGCATGGGTCCCAGCCTTCCACACGCCGGACGGTCGCCGGAATCGCCGGGTAGGACGACCAGGTGCGCAGGAACGGTCAGTCCTCGACCTGCGACCCGCCTGGCGCGTCGATCAACAGCAGCTGACGGAGTCTGTGGGCAACGGAGTCGATGTCGACCGGACTGCTGGTGTCGACCTCGACGAGCGGAGCGCCCAGGTCGAGCGGCGTCGGCCGCCTCGTTCGCCACCCAGCGGTCGCTGTCTCGTCCTGGTGCTCGGGAAGATGCCCGGGATGACGCTCAGGGTCGTCCCGACGAAGCTTGTAGCGCTCCCACGCCACCTCGACGGGACACGTGCAGTAGACCTGGATCAGCTCCTGACCAAGGGCTCGAAGCGCAGGCTCGGCCACTCCCCCGTGGAAGTGCGCTTCCAGGATCACACCGCCGACGAGATCTGCCACCAGTTCGTACATGACTCCGTGCGCTGCCCGGCTGAGCGTGCTGACCCATGCATCATCACCGGTGCCAAGCGTGTCCATCAGGGACTCCTTGATCACGTCCTTGGAGACGACCGACAACCCCATGGCTGAGCCCAGCGACCTGGCCAGCGTCGTCTTTCCGCTGCCGGGAATGCCGGTCACCGCGATGATCGTCACCGTCCGATGCAAGCACACGGGTTGCGTCGATGCCACGCGCCCACCAACGGACATCGCCGATCTACGAGTCGGGTGATCACGATGGCCAACGCTCAGATGGTGGTCATCGAGGAGCACCCCCAGCGTTGGCAAGCACCACGAGAGCCCGGGCCCGCGGTCATCGAGCGGGACAGCGGAACTAGTCTGGGCGACGTGTTGACGGGTGTACGAGCGTGGCTCCTCGGTGTCGCTGCCATCGGCACCGTCATCACCGTCGCCGTCTTCGCCTTGTCGTCAGCGCCCGGAGGCGACGACGGGGCGCAGCCGCCGAGGGTCAGGGCCTCGGTCCCGGGACTGGACATCGACCTCTTCGCCGACCCATCCGGATCGGGTGACGGCGTCGTGAGTGACGTCATCATCTATGACGGAATCGACCAGCTCCGGGCGGCCTTCAATGCCGACGTCGGACATCCCCGTCTCATCCTGCTCGTCGACCCGATATGACCGACCTGTCTACTCGGCGCCCGTGAGGCGCACGATCTCGCCACCAGCTACCCCGACCACGACCTCCGAACGTACGTTGTCTGGGAGCCGGTCCTGGGCGGCGACCATGACCGAGCTACCGCGGCCACCGAGGCGATCCACGGACCGCGCGTAACCCACTACTGGGACGCCGAGGCGGCCAGCGGACGATGGTTCGCCGAGAACATGCCGTGGGATCACGGATCGGGGCCCGCCTGGGACGTGTTCTACCTGTTCGATGTAAACGCCACGTGGGACACCGCTCCCAACCCAGTCACCGCCTGGGGTTACACGATCGTCGGTGAACGAGGCGCCCTCCAGGCCAGCCTTGACCAACTCCTCACCTGAGGCGACGCCCCTTCAGCCGAGTTCGGCGATCGCGTCCGCGATCGCGGTCCAGCGGGGTTTGGGGAGATCGTGGCCCATGTCGTCGAACGTGAGCAGCTTCGCTCCCGGGATGGCGGCCGCGGTCGCCTCACCGCCCGAGAGACCGACGAGGGGGTCGACCTCACCGTGGACGACCAAGGTTGGCACGTCGAGCTTCTCGAGTCGCTCGGTGCGGTCACCGGTCTTGGCGATGGCGGCGAGCTGGAACGGGGCGCCGGCCGGGTAGTACGACCGGTCGAAGGCATCACCCATCCGGAGGCGGGCCTCCGCCTCGTCGAAGTGCGGTCCGGCGACGACGGCGCCGATGCGGACGCCGCGTTCGATCGCCTCGTCGCGATCGTCGGGTGCCGGGCTGAGCAGGGCCCCCATCGCCTCCGGGCTGCCCTGACCCACGGAGGGGTTCCCCGTGGTCGACATGATCGACGTCAGCGACAGCACGCGGTCCGGATGCTCGATCGCCGCCATCTGGGCGATCATCCCGCCCATCGACGCACCGACGACGTGGGCCCTGTCGATCCCGAGATCGTCGAGCACCGCCATCGCGTCGGCCGCCATGTCGGACAAGGTGTAGGGCACCTCCTGGGTGACCTCGGAACCGGACGTGACGCTCATCATGATCGCCATCACGTTCGGTGGCTCACCGTCGGTCTTGTGGCTCAGGCCACAGTCACGGTTGTCGAACCGGATCACGAAGCGGCCACGATCCACGAGCTCCTGGCAGAATGCCAGATCCCAGGCGGTCATCTGGGCGGAGAAGCCCATGATCAACAGCACGGCGGGGTTCGTCGGATCGCCGATCGTGTCGTACTCGATGGCTATCTCGCCGTTGTGGGCCGTTGGCATGTCACGCTCCTGTGTCGTTGGCTAGCTCTTCGATGGCGGCCCGAATCCCGTCGACGACGAGTTCGGCGTCCGGGACCGATTGGCGGTCGGCGGTCATCCCTACGGTCAGCGTGTCACGGTACGAGAACAGTCCGAAACTCAGCCGCGCCCCGGCGACGAGCGGAAGGGCCGGTCGGATGTCGAGGATTGGGCGACCGAGCACGGTCAGCTCGCGCTTCGGACCGGGCACGTTGATCACCACCGTCTGGGCGAGCCGCTCGATCACCCCCCGTCGGGTCGCCTCCCGGAGCCCGAGGCTCGCGAGCGCGACGGAGGGGAACCCGGCGAGGCCGATCTGGGCGTCGATCGCCACCGGATGGGTCGCCGCCTCGCTGGTCTGCTGGTGCAATCGCTCGACCCGCTCGACGAGACCGGCCGCACCGGTCGGCAGCTCGACCACCTCGGCCGCCACGCCACCGTGGTAGCCGGCGTGCTGGCCGGCGACCGCCACCGGCACGATCGCCCGCACCGGTGGCCAGGCACCGGTCGGCGCATCGGCGGCGACGAGCCCGCGGCCGACGAGCAGGTGACGGAATCCTGCCGTGATCAGCGCCAGGATCACCTCGTGGGTGTTCGCTTCGAGCCGGTTGCGGACGGTTCGCAACGCGGCCATGTCGACCGAGATCGACGACCACGACCGTGGCCCTCCGGCGGCGCCGATCAGCCCGATCGGATCGTCGGGTCCGGCATCGCCGTTCGCACGGCCGGAGAGGCGCTCGAACCGCCGGCTGCTCCGGCGGACCTGGGACCGGGCGAATCGGTACTGCTCGACCGGGTTGGTCATCAGCTCGGCCACGGTCTGACCGAGCAGTTCGGCCCGACGGGGTGGCCGCGCCGGCGTCCAGTCGGCCGCCATTCCGGTCGCGACAGGGACCCCGGTTCGGCCCGTCACCGCATCGTCGGTCAGGACGGCCAACGGCTCGGTGCCGAACAGACCGTCCACCATCGAGTGGTGCACCTTGGAGATCAGCGCCCACCGGTCGTCGGCGAGGCCGGTGACCAGCGTGAGCTGCCACAGCGGATGGTTGCGGTCCAACTGCTCCGAGATGATCGTCGACACGAACTCGTCGAGATCGGCCTGCTCGGGGGGAAGCGCCACCGCTCGGACGTGATCGTGGAGATCGAACGCAGGGTCGTCGACCCACATCGGCCGACCGAGGTGGAAGGGGATCTCGTCGACGCGCTGCCGGAAGCGGGGCACCAGCGGCACGCGGTGGGCGACGTGCTCGGTGAGCTCGTCGAACGACGGTGCCGGTCCGTCGAACGTGGCGAGCGTGACGCTGTGCATCCTCCTCGCATCGGACTCCATTCGCCAGAACGCGGAGTCTTCGGGCGACATGCGGACTCGGCTCATGACGCTCTCTTCGTGGTGCTGTCCGGGTACGGGACAGCGGGCGGGGGTGTCGTCCGCTCGGCCGCTCGGGCGAGCAGCGCCAGCGGCCCGGCGTAGGCCGGAGCGGACAGTCGCACGTGGGTCGACGAGCTGGACTGGAGGATGGTGGGCACCATCCGCGTCGGGTCCATCGAGATCGGGCCCATGGTGGCGATCTCGTTGGCGTCGGGTTCGAGGACGAGCACCTCGCAGCCGGCATCGTGGAGTGCGTCGATCTCGCGACGCAGCGCCGCCGCGCTGTTGAGCCTGCTCACGACGTCGAGGCTGCGCAGCGACGAGCGGCACCTGCCGGACATCGGCGAGGAGATCACGACGAGGTCGAGATCCTGGAACGTCTCGCTCGTGGCGAGGAGATCGGCGTTGGTCGGCGAGTGGATCGCTCCGTCGACGTAGCGCTCGCCGCCGATCCAGACCGGTCGGAAGAAGCCGGGGATCGCGCTCGACGCCTCCACTGCGGTGCCGACGTCGACCGGGGCACCGTCGATCGGGCTCGGGTCGACGGCGGTGGCGTCGACGCTGCCGGGCTCGGCCCCGAACACGGTGCGCTCACCGTCGGCGAGGCGGAGGGCGCAGACCCAGAACGCGGCCTCCGGCCAGTCGAGGCCGTGCAGTTCGCGGGCCCGGTCGCCGACGAACTCGGTGGGGATACGTCCGTTGGGGGTGAGCGAGACCGCCAGCCGGCTCGGTCGAACCCGCCAGAAACGCCGCACCTCGTTGATGAACAACTGCGGGGCCGCCGGGCCGAACCAGAGCCAGCTCGGCGGGTTCGACTCGCGACCGGACAGCACCCGGAGCCGGGCCATCGTCTCCGGGTTGGACGGTGCAGCGAGGAGGTGGGCGATGACCTCGGCCACCGGAACGCCGCCGCGCAACATCGCGCCGACGCCGGAACCGGCCGACGTACCGACGATCACGTCGGCCGTGCGGGGATCCCAGCCCGTGACCCGGCTCAGCGACTGGAGGGCACCGGAGTGGTACGCGAAGCCGGTGATCCCGCCCGCGCCGAGCACCAAGCCGATCCGGGGCGCCGAGCTGGTCACTCGGCGCCCCGGCGGCGTTCGTATTCGTCGTTCTCGTAGCGGATGGATCTGCTCCGCAGGTCTGGCTCAGGCAGCCTTCCCGGCCTTGGCCGACTTCTTGGCCTTGCCCGACTGCTTGGACGAGCTGGCCTTGGCCGACCCGGAAGCCTGCTCGTCGAAGGCGCTCGACCACACCGACACCATCTCCTTGTAGAAGGCGCGGTTCGCTTCGGCCATCTTGGCCGTGAAGTCGAAGTAGCGGTCGATGAGCTCATCGGGCCTCGGCATGTTGTCGACGCCTGGCAGCGAGGGAGCGCTGAAGCGGTCCCCATCGGGGAGCATATTCGTCATCGCCTCGGCCACGCGGCGATTCATCTCGATCACCTGCTCCTGGGCGGATTCCATGCCCCGCAGGACACGGTCTTGAGCCTCGGTCATCTGCTCCATGGCACTCACGTCTATCATTCTCCTCAGGTCGGCGAAGTTCACTTCTCAGTAATCGCACTATAGTTCGCAACGCCAAGAATGCCAAGCGTTGTGCGAAATATTCTTTGCACCTATCGTCCGGGTAGGGAGCACGCACCCGTCACGACGCTGGAGGACGAGACGATGGCCCCACGCGACACCCTCCGACTCATCCACCGCCTCGGACTGCTCGACCCGGCCCGCGTCGCCGCCATGGCCGGCGCCCTCGGCCGGTGGGGTCCTTCGATCGCGACGTTGTATGGCGCCGCGGCGCTTCGCCATCCGCTCCGTCCGGCCGTGATCGACCATCGAGGCACGGTCACCTTCGCCCAGCTCGAAGGACGCTCGACCGGCCTCGCCAACGGGCTGCGAGCGGTGGGCCTGTCTGCGGGCAGCCGTCTCGGCCTGCTGTGCTTCAACCATCGCGACTTCGTCGAGGCCAACATCGCCGCCGCCAAGGCCGGGCTCGACGTCGTCTACCTCAACACCGGCTTCGCCGGGCCCCAGCTCCGGGACGTCATCGAACGGGAGGGCGTCGACGGCCTCGTCTACGACGCGGCGCTCCACCCGATCGTCACCACCAGCGGGTTCGACGGACCGCAACTGGTCGCCGACGGCACGCCACCGCCTGGATCCGCCCGGCAGCGAACGGTCAACGACGTCCGCCGGCTCGGCTTCCGTCGACCTTCAGCGCTGCTGCCCCGCCAGTCCTCGCCGGTGTTGCTCACCTCGGGCACCACCGGACTCCCCAAGGGGGCCAACCGGTCGAACGGGGTCGGCGATCCACGGGCCGCGGGCGGGATCCTCCAGATGATCCCCTACCAGGCCGGCGATGTCTTCGCCCTGCCCACCCCACTGTTCCACGCCTGGGGCCTGAGCCAGCTCATCGTCGCGGCGTCGCTGGGCTCGACGGTGATCCTCGCCCCCCGCTTCTCCCCCGCCGACCTGGTCCGCTCGGTCGTGGAGCACCGGGCCACCGTCCTCGCGGTCGTCCCGGTCATGCTGCAGCGACTCCTCGCCGAACCCGACCTCGATCTCGAGCGCATGACCTCGCTGCGGATCGTGGCGAGCAGCGGGTCGGCCCTCCCCGGGCCGACCTCGGAGGCATGGATGGACCGGGTCGGCGACACCCTCTACAACCTGTACGGCTCCACCGAGGTCGGACAGGCCACCATCGCGACCCCAGAGGACCTGCGGGCTGCTCCCGGCACCGCCGGTCGGACCGCACCCGGCTCCGACGTGGTGATCGTCGACGAGGCCGGCGGCGCCCTGCCCGCCGGTCGGGAGGGCAGGATCTTCGTCGCCAACGGCGCCCAGTTCTCCGGCTACACGGGCGGTGGCACCAAGGAGATGGTCGACGGCCGCATGTCGTCGGGCGACGTCGGCTACTTCGACGCCGACGGCCGGCTGTTCGTCACCGGTCGGGCCGACGACATGATCGTGAGCGGTGGGGAGAACGTCTTCCCCGGCGAGGTGGAGGACACCCTGCTCGCCGATGCTCGTGTCGCGGAGGCCGCTGTGGTCGGGGTCGACGACGACGAGTTCGGGCAGCGGCTGGCGGCGTTCATCGTTCCGGTCCAGGGCGCGGCGCTGACGAAAGCCGCGGTGAGGGGGATCGTCGGCGACGAGCTCGCCCGCCACAAGGTGCCCCGCGATGTGACCTTCGTCGACGAGCTGCCGCGAACCACGACCGGCAAGCTGCTCCGACGGGCGCTGACCGGCTGAACCGGACGGCCAATGGGCCATTCGCCACTCGAACCTCCCCCGACATACGCTGTAAATTCAATCGAGAGACGAGCCAACCCCGGTTCGGCCCACCGGGCCGGGCCGACGTGAAGCCACGACGATGAACAACGATCTCCTCAACCATCACCGCCCGGGCGCCGCCGCCCTGGTCGAACGCGACCGGGTGGTCTCCTACGGCGAGCTCGCCGAGCTCGTCGCCAAGACCGCTGGTGGCCTGCGCCGAGCCGGGGTCACTGCCGGCGACCGGATCGCCGTGCTGGGAACGAGCGACGTCGCCGCGGCCACGGGCATCCTCGCGGCGCAACTGATCGGTGGTGTGGCCTGCCCGCTCGATGCCCGCAACCCCATCGGCGTCGTCAGCGATCGGGTCGCAACGCTCGAGCCGGCCGCCCTGATCGCCGGCCCATGGGCCGCCGAGATGGCGGACACCATCGCCGCCGATGGCTCGCTCAGGCCTGACCGGGTCGGAACACCTGCGGGCAGCCCCTCGACCGAGCTGCCCTCGTTCGCCTCCGCCGGATCGGCGGCCGTGGCGGAACGGGCCGACACCGACGCTGCGGCGATCCTCCACACCAGCGGGATCGTGGGTCCGCCACGTGCTGCGGTGCTCACCGACGGCAACCTGGCAGCGACCCAGCGCCGAATTGCGACGGTCGGGCCGGGCCTCACCGGGAACGACGTGGTCTTCTCCGTCCTCTCCTTCGCCCACGTGCTCGGGCTGAACGTGTGCCTCCTGCCGACGTTGCGCGTCGGGGCGACGCTCGTGCTGCAGGAGACCTGGGACCCCGCCGAGTCGCTCGACCTCATCGAGCGCCACCGCGTCACCCACGTGATCGGTGTGCCGCCGATGTGGAACGCGTGGGCGGCAGCCGCCGACGAGCGGGGATCGGGTGGCAACCCGATGGCCACCGTGACGTTCGGCCGCACCGGTGCGAGCACGCTCCACGCCAGGGTCTCGGCTGCGGTTCACGAGGCGTTCGGCATCGAGCTCGCCCAGGGCTACGGCCTGACCGAGACAGCGGGCACGGTCAGTATGGAGCTGCAGGCCCGGCGTCGACCGGGTTCGGTCGGCACCCCGCTCGACGGGGTCGAGATCAAGCTCGTCGAGGACGGCCAAGAGGTGGAGCGGGGCGACCGCGGCGAGGTCTGGATCCGCACCGGCTCGGTGTTCGAGGGCTACCTCCGTGATGCCCCGGCGACCGCCGAGGTCCTGATCTCGGACGGCTGGTGCCGCACCGGCGACATCGGCATCCAGGACGACGACGACACGCTCTATCTCGTCGGCCGCAGCAAGGACCTGATCAACGTCTCGGGGTTCAACGTGTACCCGGCGGAAGTGGAGGAGGTGTTGGAGCTGCACCCCAGCGTCGATGGCGCGGTCGTCGTCGGCGAAGCCCACGAGATAACCGGGGAACGGGTCATCGCCCATGTCACCGTCACCGACCCCGCCGGGTTCGACCGCGCCACCGTGATCGCGCACTGCAGCGAGCGCCTGTCCCGCTACAAGGTGCCGGCGACGATCCACGTCGTCGATCGGCTGCCGCTCACCGCCACCGGCAAGCGTCGTCGGAGTCGCCTCCGGGAGTGAGCCGCCGCAGATCCCTCCGATGACCGATGTCGCCCGCCAGCTCGGGTGCGCGCCCGCCATCTCGTCGATAGGAACGACAGGAGCCGAGTCGATGGAGGAACCGAGCCGATGCGTATCGCCATTCTCACCGGGGGCGGGGACGTCCCCGGCCTGAATCCTTGTATCAAGGCCGCGGTCAACCGGGTGGAGGCGGCCGGCGGTTCGGTGGTTGGCATCCGCCGCGGCTGGGGCGGACTGTTGCACTGCGACCCCGACGATCCGGCCTCGGTGGCCGCCAACACCCTCTCCCTCGACAGCGGCGTGGTCAGAACCGTCGACCGAAGCGGCGGCACGTTCCTCCACACCTCGCGCACGAACCCCGGCCGGGTCGGGGCGGACGACGTGCCCGAGTTCCTGCGGCCACAGCTCGGCGAGATGCCGAGCGACGCGCCTTACGACTTCACCGAGCACGTCAAGCGGGTGCTCGACCACCTCGACATCGATGCGCTGCTGCCGATCGGGGGCGACGACACCCTCTCGTACGGCCTTCGGATGCACAACGAGGGGGTGCCGGTGATCGCCATACCGAAGACGATGGACAACGACGTGCATGGCACCGACTACTGCATCGGGTTCTCCACCGCCGTGTCCCGCGGCGTCGATTTCATCCACAGCCTCCGCACCAGCACCGGCTCCCACGAGCGAATCGCGGTGGTGGAGCTGTTCGGCCGCTACTCCGGCGAGACCTCACTGATCACCGCCTACCTGGCCGGAGCCGACCGGGCCCTGATCTCGGAGGTGCCGTTCGACATCGACCGGTTGGCCGACCTCGTCATGAGGGACAAGCGGGCCAACCCGTCGAACTACGCCATGGTCACCGTGTCCGAGGGAGCGACGATCGAGGGTGGCGACCTGCACCTGTCCGGCGAGGCCGACGCCTACGGTCACCGGAAGCTGGGGGGCATCGGCCGCACCACCGGCGACCTGCTCAAGGACCGGACCGGGGAGGGGATCGTCCTCCAGGACGTCGCCTACCTGATGCGCTCCGGACGGCCCGACAGCCTCGACCTGATGGTGGCCACCAACTACGCGGTGATGGCCGCCGACCTCGCCCTCCAGGGCTCGTCGGGTCGGATGGTGGCGTTGCGGTCTGGGACCTATACCAACGTGCCGATCGACATCACCGGCCAAGGCGAGAAGCGGGTGGACGTGAACGAGCTCTACGACGCCGAGGAGTACAAACCGCTCGTCCGCACGGTCGGTGGCAAGCCGATGTTCCTCTATTGATGCGGCCAGTAGCGTGAGCACGCCGATCCCGGATCAGGAGGAAGCCAGATCATGACGCTCGAGGTCGCACTCGTCGGAGCAGGGGCGTTCGGGGCGAAGCACCTCGACGCCATCGGGGCGATCGACGAGGTTCACGTCGCGACGATCGTCGACCCGGTGACGGAGCTGGCCGACGAGCTGGCGGCCACCGCAGGGGTGGCGCACACCGGCTCCGACCTGACCGATGTGCTCGCCCGCGACGACATCGACGCCGTCATCCTCGCCACCCCCACACCCCTCCACGCCGAGCAGGCGATCGCCTGCCTCGAGGCGGGCAAGCACGTCGAGGTGGAGATCCCGCTGTGCGACGACCTGGCCGACGGTCGGGCGGTCGTCGAGGCCCAACGGCGCAGCGGCAAGGTGGCGATGTGCGGCCACACCCGCCGCTTCAACCCCAGCCACCAATGGGTCCGTCGACGGATCGAGGACGGCGACTTCACGATCCAGCACTTCGACGTGCAGACCTTCTTCTTCCGCCGGACGAACACCAACGCGCTCGGCAAGCCCCGATCCTGGACCGACCACCTGCTCTGGCACCACGCCGCCCACACGGTCGACCTGTTCCAGTACCAGACGCAGAGCCCAGTGGTGGCGGTGAATGCGCTCGAAGGACCGACGCATCCCGAGCTCGGCATCGCGATGGACATGTCGATCCAGTTGAAGACGGCGTCGGGAGCGCTGTGCACCCTGGCGCTGTCGTTCAACAATGAAGGCCCGTTCGGCACGTTCTTCCGCTACATCGGTGACACCGGCACCTACATCGCCCGCTACGACGACCTCGTCACCGGCGACGACGAACCGATCGACGTGTCAGATGTCGACGTCTCGATGAACGGCATCGAACTGCAGGACCGTGAGTTCTTCGCCGCCATCGCTGAGGACCGAGAGCCGAACGCGTCGGTGGCCCAGGTTCTCGGCTGCTACGAGGTGCTCGATCAGATCGAGCGACAACTCGGCGGCTGAGCAGCCACCCAACACCGACTCGGACGGGCGATCCGACCGCTGCCGAGCAGTGCCGATCGGTTCACGTGAGCCCGAGGATTCGGGCAGCGCGGTCGGCGGCTGCTGGCCCGGCCAGCAGCCGGAGGAGGAGGAGCCCGTCGACGAGCACGATCGCGGCCTCGGCTTGGTCGCGGCGGTACTCGTCTGACCCCTCCACGAAGTCCTGGGCCCAGTCGATCCAGGCGCCCACCAGCGCAGGGACGAGGCTGGCGTAGGGCGCCCGACCAACCGCGGCCAGCCCGTTCGCCTCGAAGAAGAGGGCGAAGATGCGATCGGCATCCGGGGTGGCCAACGCCGGCCAGGCCGCCGCCGCCAGCGCCCGGTGATCGGTGGCGGGTCGGCTGAAGGCGGCTGCAAGGCTCTCTTGGAGCCGGACGGCCATGGCCATGATCACCTCACCGATGAGATCGTCCTTGGTCGGGAAGTAGTAGACGATCACCCGGTCGCTGATTCCAAGCTTCCTGGCCAGACGCCCGAAGGTGAGCTGGCTGAGGCCATCGTCGAGCGCTGCGGCCAGCGCACCGTCGAGGATCTCCTCTTTGCTGTACTTGTGACCCACGACCCTTGATTGTAGCAACTACTGAAAGTATGGTCTCGTAGTAATCACTACAAAAGGGGAGTGCATCATGGCCAGACTGACACCGGCAGCTGCATCCGACCTGTTTCGATCACCGCCGGAGCGCTACCTCGACGTGGGCACCGGGGAGGCCGCGTATCGACGCGTCGGTTCCGGCCCCGACGTCCTGTTCGTCCACGGTTGGCCGGTGAGCGGTGCGACCTTCCGGCTCCTGCTCCCCCATCTCGTCGAACATGTCACGTGCCACGTGATCGACTTCCCATCCGCTGGATCCAGCCGATTCGACGCCGACACGGCGTTGAGCATCGATGGGCACATCAGGACGGTTCGACGAGTCATCGATCTGCTCGACCTCGACTCCGTGGCCGTCGTGGGACAGGACTCCGGTGGATTGATCGCTCGCCACGCTGTCGTCGGTGATGCCCGCCTGCGAGCCCTGGGCCTGATCAACACCGAAACGTCCCACCCGACCTGGCGGTTCTCGAGCTTTCTCGCCGCCCGGCACCTCCCCGGGTTCGCTGCCGGGCTTGGCTGGGTGGCCAACCGACCCAGGCTGCGACGGAACGGCTTCGTACTCGGTGATGCGTTCGCCGACCGCTCGTTGCTCGACGGGGAGTTCGACGAGTTCTTCCTCCAGCCGCTGCACGAGGAGCGGATCCGACGGGAAGGCGCCGTCAAGGTCCTACGGACCTTTGACATGCAGCTGGTCAAGGACCTCGACGCGATTCACGCCCGGATCGACGTGCCGGTGAAGCTCGTGTGGGGCGACCAGGACCCCTTCTTCCCCGTCGATCGAGCCCGGGCCATGGTCGACACGTTCCCCGAGGCCAGCATCCACGTGATCGAAGGCGCAGGCCTGTTCTCCCATGAGGAGCGGCCCGCCGAGGTGGCTGAGGCCCTCCTCCCGACCCTGGCCCACTCGACCTGACCGACCGCGCTTCTGCCGGTCGGCCGCCCCGAGGATCCAGGTTCTGCCGGTCGGCCGCTCCGAGGATCCAGGTTCTGCCGGTCAGCCGCTCCGAGTATGGCGGCTGCGGACCGGCAGAACGGGGTGGCGTGGGGCTGCGAACAGGCAGAACGACCCGGGGTGGGGCTGCGGACAAGCAGAACGACCCGGGTTCTGCCGGTCGGCCGCTCCGAGGATCCAGGTTGTGCCGGTCGGCCGCTCCGAGTATGGCGGCTGCGGACCGGCAGAACCGGGTGGGGTGGGGCTGCGGACAGGCAGAACGGGTGACGCGGCCTGGGGGCGACTGCGGGCGCGCGAGTGCGACGTCGCCGGTTAGAGGCGGTCGGCCCAGTCGGCGACGATGGTCGGGAAGTCGGGACCGACGGCACGGGTGGCCAAATGGCGGGCGAGCGGGAGCAAGGGCCCCGGCCAGGCGACGAAGAGGTGGGTGCAGCCGCGGTCGCGATGGTGGTCGATGACCTCGCGGTCGGCAGCGATCTCGCCGGTCAACACGACCCGCGCCACCGCGTCGGCGGCCCATACCGGCAGCCGGGTCTGGGCCGGTGGTGGTGTGAGGGCCACACCGTCGACGATCTCCCCGGCGAGGAGGCGGTCGACGTGCTCGACCACGCCGGGCTCCCCGTCGACGACGCCGAGCGCCCGCCGCTCGCTCACGTGATCGAGCACGGCGAGCTCTTCGGCCAGGGTGAGCGGATGATCGCCTCGCCGCCCATCGAGGAGGACGGCCAGGTGGATCGACGAGGTTTCGGTGGCGATGGCGGCCGCGTCCACCGTCTCCTCCCCCGCTGCACCCCCGATCAGGACGGCCCACAGACCGAGACGGTCGGCCTCCACCGCTCGCGCCAGGCGCTCATCAGCGGCAGTGGCCGCGGCTCCGGTGAGATCGAGGCCCAGCCTCATCGGTACGCCCTCATGCGACCACCGGCACGAGCTCGTCACCGATCCGCCCGATCACGTCGGTCAGCGCCGATCGGGGCGGCTGGTCGTAGCCGATTCGACAGACCACGAGGTCGACGTCGTAGCCGGCCAGGTGGTCCGCCACCTCGTCGACCGAGCCGACGATCGCGCTGGCCTCCACCTCGTCCATCGAGGCATCGATGGCGGCAGCGAAGTCGACGCCCGTGTCTGTGGCGCCCCACCCCAGGCCGACGTACACCAGGTAGCTGGAGCGGACCCAGTCGAGCGCCCGACGGCGATCGGCGGCGGTGTCGGCCAACCAGAGGTTACGGAGCAGTCCGACCGGCGGCCGCTCGCCGCCCGGCGAGCCCGCATCGTGCCACGCTTCCCGGTGGGCGGTGACGAGCGTGTCGACCACCTCGGCCGAGAACGCGCCGGAGATGAACAGCCCGAGACCCCGCCGACCGGCCCGACGGGCGGCGGCTGGACTCGTCACTCCGACCCAGGTCGGCGCGCCCACCGCCTCGTCGGCGACGGCGTCGAGGCCGGCGTTCATCCTCGACACCCGGTCGGCGATGTCCAGGCCCTTGGCCGAGAACTCCGATGGTCGGTACCCCATCCCGACCCCGAGGTGGAACCGACCCTGGTGGCGTCGGTGCAGGGCAGTGGCGGCGGTGGCCACCCTGCCCGGTCGCTGCAGCGGCAACAGGAGGACGCCGGTGCCGACCTGGAGCGACTCGGTGACGCTGAGAGCCGCCGACGCCGCCGGAAGGAGGGCCGGGCAGTAGCCGTCGTGGTAGCCGTGGTGCTCGGACAACCAGAGGCTGTGGATCCCCACCGCCTCGGCCAGGCGGGCATCGTCGAGGAGGTCCTGGTAGGCGGTGGTGAACGAGCGGGGCGCCGTCGCCGTGGACTGGAGGCACCAGAGGCCGATCCCGATCTTCACGAGCCCACCGTCGCGCGAATCACAGGCCGACGCCGTCCTCGTCGACACCGAGCAGGACGCGGCCGGCCAGTTCCATCACCGAGTCGGCGACCATCATGTGCTGGGAGGCCGTGTGCACGTCGCGGAAGTGGCGTTGGAGCGGCGAGGTCTCGTAGACCGAGGTGCCGCCGACGGTCGAGTACATCCGGTCGATCACCTCGATCGCGGTGTTGAGGGCGTGGTTGTTCGCCGTCCTGAGCGACACCCGGTCGTCGAGGTCCGTCGGGCCGACGAGCGCCTTCTCCCAGACCTCGTCGATCGCCTCGTAGAAGAGCGCCCTCGCCGCCCGGAGCGCAGTGTGGGCGCTGGCGTAGTCGAAGTGGACCTTGGGTCGCATCGCCAGGGTCCGCCGGCTCCCGTTCGGCATCTTCGTCGCCGCGACCGTCGCCACCTCGGCGAGGCTCGCGGCGGCCATGCCCATGGCGATCGCCCCGATCGGTGGACCGAGCACCCCGAAGGCCGGGAAGCGGAAGATCGGCTCGTGCTTGTAGGTGGAGGTCCAGCTGTTCACCACGGCCCGCTCGGCCGGCAGCCAACGCCCGGTGACGGTGAAATCGTTGGAGCCGCTCCCCCGCAGGCCCGACACGTGCCAGGTGTCGAGGATCTCCACCTCGTCGGGGTGGAGGAACACCCGGGAGACCGACGACCGCTCGACCGGACGTCCCTCGGCATCGACCTCGGTCAGCGCGCCCGAGATCCAATGGGCGTTGCGGCAGCCCGAGCCCCAGCGCCAGTGGCCGTCGACCACGTACCCGTCGACCCCGTCCCGCTGCTCGGCCACCGCGGTACCGCTCGACGAGAACACCCCGGCGAGGATCAGTCCCTCCTCGTCGTCGAGCTGGGACCGGAAGGCGTCGCTGGCCCCCGCAATGTTGAGGTGACTGGTCGACGCGATGAAGGCGCACCACGCAGCCGAACCGTTGCCCCGGGCCAGCGTCTCCACCACTTCGCAGAGGGAACGGACACCGACGTCGAGGCCGCCGGCGCCGGTCGGAGCGCACAACCGGTAGAGCCCGGCGGCCGCCATCTCCTCCGCGACGTCCTGCGGGAGCCGGCCGAGCTTGTCGAACTCGTCCGCTCGCTCGGCGAGGACCGGCACGAGCGCTTCGGCCGCCGCCAGCGCCGCGGTGGCTCGATCGTCGCGGGTCCCGTCTCGAGCGGTCACGTCGGTCACACCGCCCATGGGTACTCCCGGCCCCGGTGACTCGTCAACGTCGCCGCCCACATCGACGGGCCGTAGTCTCCCCTCGATGGGCACGGCTCCGACACCGAAGGTTCGAGCGGTTGGCATCTCGCCCCCTGGGCGGTTCGACCGGATCTCGCTGGCCGAACGGCGGGCCGGCATGGAACGGGTGGCCGGCGCCGGACTCGACCATGTCTTCTTCGCCGACCACGTCAGCTTCAAGGCCGGCATGGGCAAGGACGGCATGGTCCAGGCGGCGGCGCTGTCCCAGCTCCACCCGACGCTCAGCGTGTACCTCGGTGTGTACCTCCTCGCGCTGCGCCACCCGGTCACGGTGGCCCGCCAGCTCGCGACGCTCAGCGAGATGGCGCCGGGGCGGATCGTCTTCGGTGTGGGCGTCGGCGGCGAGGACCGCCACGAGATGGAGGTCTGCGGGATCGACCCCCGCACCCGGGGCCGCCGCACCGACGAGTCGCTCGGGATCGTGCGGTCGCTCCTCACCGGCCAACCCCTCGACCATGACGGCGAGTTCTACCAACTGACCGATGCGCTCATCCTCCCGGCCCCCGACCCGCCGATCCCGATCACGATCGGCGGACGGTCACCGGCGGCCCTCCGCCGGACCGCCCGGTTCGGCGACGGGTGGCTGGCCGTGTGGCGGGCGCCGGGCCGCATCGCCGACGACATCGCCGAGATCGAGACGACGGCCGCCGAGCTGGGCCGTCAGCACACCTTCCACCACGGTCTGCAGCTCTGGTGCGGGCTCGACGACGACCGCGCCACCGCCCGTGGCCACGTCGCCCGCCAGATGGAGGCGTTCTACCGGGTCCCGTTCGAGAAGTTCGAGCCCTACACGCCCTTCGGCCGCCCAACCGAGATCGCAGAGTTCCTGGAGCCGTACGTGGCCGTCGGTTGCGAGACGCTCAACCTCACCATGTGCGCCGAGTCGTTCGAGGCGGCGGTGGACGGAGCCGGTGAGGTCAAGCGGCTGCTTCTCGGCGATTGACCGCCCATACTTGACGGCGATGATCATCCACGCCAGTCCCCTGCCGGCCGTCGACATCCCCGATGTGCCGATCACCGCCCACGTGCTCCGCCGGGCCGCCGAGATCCCCGACCGGGTCGCCATCCGCGACGTGTCCGGTACGACGTCGTACACGTTCGCCGAATTGAGTGCTGCGATCCACTCGCTCGCCGGCGGTCTCCAGGCAGGAGGCTTCGGCCCCGGCTCCGTCGTGGGCCTGATGGCGCCGAACGTGCCCGAGTACGCCGTGGTCTTCCACGGGGCCGCGGTGGCAGGCGGTGCGGTGACCACCATCAACCCCACCTACGGTGCCGAGGAGGTCCGCTTCCAGCTCCAGGACGCAGCCGCCACGACGCTCGTCACGGTACCGATGTTCGTCGACACCGCCCTCGCCGCTGCCGAGGGGACCGCCGTCGACAAGGTGGTCGTGATCGGGGACGCGACCTCGGCTCCCGACGGGGTCGTCCCGTTGAGCGACCTGATGGGCGACCCGATCGACCAGGTGGCGATCGACCACGACGACCACACGGTGGTGCTGCCGTACTCGTCGGGCACCACCGGCTTGCCGAAGGGTGTGATGCTCTCGCACCGCAACCTCGTCGCCAACATCGAGCAGTGCCGGCACGCCATCCTCTACACCGACGACGAGGTCGCCCTGGCCGCGCTGCCGTTCTTCCACATCTATGGCATGCAGGTGCTCATGAACGGGCTGCTGGCCAACGGGGTGACGGTGGTGACGATGCCCCGGTTCGACATGGCCGAGGCGCTCGGGGCCGTCCAGGATCTGAAGGTCACCCGGTTCTTCGCCGTTCCGCCCATGATCCTCGGGTTGGCGAAGGCCCCGATCGTCGACGACTACGACCTGTCATCGCTCCGTCAGATCTTCTCGGGAGCGGCGCCCTTGGGAGCCGAACTGGCGGCGGAGGCCGCCGAGCGGATCGGCTGCGAGGTGGTCCAGGGCTATGGGATGACCGAGCTGAGCCCGGTGAGCCACTGCACGGTCGAGGGCGACTATCGACCGGGAACCAGCGGCGTGACGGTCTCCAACACCGAGAGCCGCCTGGTCGATCCCGACACCGGCGAGGATCAGGACGTCGGTGGGCGGGGCGAGCTCTGGGTGCGCGGACCCCAGGTGATGAAGGGCTACCTCAACAACCCGCAGGCGACGGCGGAGACACTCGACGCCGACGGGTGGCTCCACACCGGCGACATCGCCGTGCTCGACGAGCACCACCACGTGTCGATCGTCGACCGGCTCAAGGAGCTCATCAAGTACAAGGGCTTCCAGGTGCCACCGGCGGAGCTGGAGGCGTTGATCGTCACCCACCCGAAGGTGGCCGACGTGGCGGTCATCGGCGTCCCCGACGACGAGGCGGGCGAGATCCCGAAGGCGTTCGTGGTGGCACTCCCCGACCAGACCGTGACGCTCGACGAGATCCAGGAGCTCGTGGGCGAGCACCTGGTCAGCTACAAGCAGATCCGCCGGCTCGAGGTGGTCGACGCGATCCCCAAGAGCGCGTCGGGCAAGATCCTGCGGCGGGAGCTTCGGGACCAGGGCTGATCTCCCTGGTTCTTGCGCCTCCACGGCTCACCTCATACATTCGGTCCGCAACTCGCGCGCCCGCCGTTCGATGCGGTTCCCGGGCGCCGACCAGGGGAGAAGACACATGTCACGCACAGCACTCCGTCGCTTGCTCACGATCCTGTTCGCCTTCGCGCTCATCGCTGCCGCCTGTGGCGGCGATGACGGCGACAGCGACGACGTCGCCAGCGACGACGAGACCTCCGAGACGACGTCGGCCGGGGTGAACACCACCCAGGGCGACTCGGCCGAGGCGGACCCCGACGACACCGAGAGCGATGAACCGGCCGAGCCGGCCTCGGGCACGCTCCGGTACGTCGAGTTCTCCCCGGTCACCACGTTCGATCCCGCGAGGGCGCAGACCGCACAGTCGGTCTACCTCTACCCGGTGTACGACACCCTCACGAGGCAGAACAACGAGTTCGGGTTGGAGCCGTCGCTGGCGACGGCCTGGGAGTCGCCCAGCCCCGACACCTGGGTCTTCCAGATCCGCGAGGACGTCGTCTTCCACGACGGTGAAGCGCTCGACGCCCAGGTCGTGGCCGACAACATGAACCGGGCGAAGGCGACCGAGGGCAACCCGAACGGCGCGACCTGGGCCGGCTTCACCGAGGCGACCGCCACGGGCGACTACGAGGTGACCGCCACGTTCGCGGTTCCCCAGCCACAGTTCCCGCTCGAGATGTCGATGGTGATGGGCATGATGATCAGCCCCGCGGCGATCGAGTCCGAGGCCGACCTCACCCGGGCCCCTGCAGGTTCGGGTCCGTGGGTCTGGCAGGACGGCGAGTCGGAGGCCGGCGTGACCGAGGTGTACACGCTCAACGAGGACTACTGGAACCCAGCCGACCAGGGGGTCGAGCGGATCGAGGCCACCGCGGTGCCAGACAACGTCGCCCGCCTGAACGCACTACTCACCGGCGAGGCCGACATCATGGGCTCGATCCGTGACGCGCAGATCGGCGAGGCGCTCGACAACGAGAACGAGGTGATCTCGGTCCCGAACTACTTCCCCTACATGGGTGTCACCGGTCGGGGCGACGGAACCGTCGACGGCGACCTGCTCCAGCTCGAACTGATCCGGGAAGCGGTTGCGCTCTCGATCGACCGGGAGGCGTACAACGAGGCCATCCACGCCGGTCGGGGCGAAGCCACCGGAGGCATCTACCCGGCGGCGTTCAGCGACTGGCACGTGCCCGAGCTCGACGACACCTTCACCTACGATCCGGATCGGGCAAGGGAGCTGCTGGCCGAGGCCGGCTACCCCGACGGGATCACGCTGCAGACGCCGATCATGCCCGCCATCCAGCCCCACGTGGAGCTGGTGACCCAGATGCTCGGGGCATCCGGCATCACCCTCGAGCAGACCCAGATCAACAATGGCGAGCTCGGACCCCGGGTCCGGTCCGGGGAGTGGGGCCTCTGGTGGGGCCGCGAGCTGCTGTACCACCCGGCGGCCACCTACCCGAAGTACACCTCGCCGGAGGGTGTGTGGAATCCGTTCGGGCTCGACGATCTCACCGATCTCGACGAGCTGGCCGCCGAGGCGGCTGCGTCGCCCGACATCGCCACCCAGCAGGAGCTGTACGCCGAGATCGGCACGGAGCTGATCAACCGGAACGTCATCATCCCGCTCGCCCACGGCTCGCAGAACGGCGCCTACGCCCCGAATGTGACCGGTGTGGTGATGGGGTTGAACATGCAGGCGATCATGCCCTACGGCGTCCGGGTCGACGGCTGACGCGAGCAGCGTGACCTGACGTTCGGATCCAACCAGGGCGCCGGGATGGGCGAGGCACTGGAGCCTCGTTCAGACCGGCGCCTATGTTGGTCGAAGCCGCCGACGGTTTGAGGAGATCAGTTGGTCCGGTTACTGGTGACCCGGTTGCTCGCTGCCATTCCGCTGATGTTTCTCGTCGGCACGATCGTGTTCTTCATGCAGCAGCTCAACCCCGTCGATCCGACGGCGGCGTTGCTGGGCGATGACACCTCCGACGCGGCGGTGGAGGCGGCACGCGAGGAGCTCGGGCTCAACCGCCCTGCGGTCACGCAGTACACGTCGTGGTTGAGCGGTGCCGTCCGAGGCGACCTCGGCACCTCGTGGTTCAACGGCGAGGAGGTGACGACCCTGCTTGTCCGGCGGGCGAAGGTCACGTTCTCGATCGTGTTGGGATCGATTCTGATCGCGCTCGCGATCGGCGTCAGCCTCGGCGTCGCCGCCGCCCTGAAGGCCGGCCGGTGGCAGGACCGCGCCGTCACCGTCATCTCCTCGCTCGGCATCGCCGTGCCGAACTTCTGGGTCGCGATCATCCTCGCCGCGATCTTCGCGGTGAAACTCGGATGGTTCCCGTCGCTGTGGAGCGTGAACAGGACCGACACGCTCTGGGGCTGGATCCACACGATCATCCTTCCCTGTCTCGCGCTCGGTACCGCTTCATCGGCTGCGATCGCCCGCCAGACCCGCTCCGCGATGATCGGCGTGCTCCAGCAGGACTACATCCGTACCGCACTCGCCAAAGGCCTCCCGGTACGCCGGGTGATCTACCGCCACGCACTCCGCAACGCCGCCATCCCGATCGTGACGCTCGTCGGATTCCAGCTCTCGGCACTCATCGGCGGCGCGATCTTCGTGGAGTTCATCTTCAACATCCCCGGTCTTGGCACGATCGGGGTGGAGTCGGTGCAACGGAACAACCAGCCGATCATCCTCGGGTTCGTGATGATCACCACGCTCGTCGTGGTCATCGCCAACATCTTCCTCGACCTGAGCTACGCCTGGCTCAATCCGAAGGTACGGAGGGCTTGAGCGATGTCTGATCTCACCGCCCCCGACGACCTCGCGATCACCGACAACGTCCTCGAGCCAGCTGCGACCACGACGACTGGGGGTTCCGGCGGGCCCTCCGGAAGCCGATTCTGGGGCCGCTTCCGGCGAAACAAGCTCGCGCTCGCCGCTGGTGGCTTCCTGCTCCTCGAGCTGTTTCTCATGTTGATCGCACCACTGATCACCACCCACGACCCAAACCAGGCCACGAGCTTCGCCGACTTCCTCGAGGGCCCCGGCACCGAGTACTGGTGGGGCACCGACTCGGTCGGGCGCGACATCTACACCAGGATCATCTACGGCACCCGCTACGCGTTCACCGCCGGTGCGGTCGCCGTGCTCACCGCGTTGGCGATCGGGGTTCCGCTCGGCCTCGCCATCGGATTCTTCCGCGGCTGGGCAGACCGCGTCGTGATGCGGTTCGTCGAGGCGATCGTCGCGATTCCTGCGGTCGTGCTCGCCATCTCGATCATCGCCATCACCGGACCGGGCCTGGTGACCGCCATGTTCGCAATCGGTCTCGTGTACTCGATGATCATCACCCGCCTCACGAGAGCCGAGGTCTTCGCTGCGCGGGAAGAGCTGTACGTAGACGGGGCCCGGGCGGCGGGGTCCTCGAACCAGCGGATCATGTTCCGCCACATCCTCCCGAACATCGCGCCGGTCCTGATCGTCCAGACGACCCTGTTGTTCGCCACATCGGTGCTGGCGGAGGCGGCGCTGAGCTTCCTCGGGCTCGGGGCCAGCACGAACCAGGCGAGCTGGGGGCGGATGCTGCGCAGTGCGCAGGAGTCGATCGACCAGTCGATCTGGCCGGCGTTCCCGCCGGGTATCGCCATCTTCATCACGGTCGTGGCGTTCAACGTGCTCGGCGACGGCCTCCGGGACGCGTTCGGCCGGGAGGCCAGAGGCGGCCGGGTGGGCGTCGGCGACGTGGAACCGGTCGACGCGACCGGTTCCACGCCACCGGACAGCGAGGCCCTCCTCGCGGTGCGGGACCTGGCGGTGCGGTTCCCCCGCCCCGGCACGACCGACGACGTGCAGGTCGTGCGCAACGTCGACTTCGACATCGGTCGTGGCAAGGTTATGGCACTCGTCGGCGAGTCGGGATCGGGCAAGTCGATCTCCGCACTGTCGCTGCTGGGCCTCGTTCCCGATCCCGGCATCGCATCGGCATCGTCGATCAAGCTCGACGGGCGTGAGCTGGTCGGCCTCGGCTTCGACGAGCTCCGCAGCGTGCGGGGCCAGGAGATCGGTCTTATCTCCCAGGAGCCTTCCGCCGCCCTCAACCCCGCCTACACGGTGGGTCGCCAGATAGCGGAACCGCTCATCTACCACCTCGGTATGAGCAAGCAGGAGGCTCGTCGACGCACGATCGAGCTGATGGCCCGGGTCGGCATACCCGACCCCGAGGTGCGGATCGACAGCTTCCCCCATCAGTTCTCGGGCGGGATGGCCCAGCGGGTGGTGATCGCGATGGCGTTGTCGTGCAATCCGAAGCTACTGATCGCCGACGAACCGACGACTGCGCTCGACGTGACCGTGCAGGGCCAGGTGCTCGACCTGATCGGCGAGCTGAGCCGTGACCTCGGCGTGAGCGTGCTGCTGATCACCCATGACCTCGGGGTCGTGGCCGACCTCGCGTCGGACGTCGCGGTGATGTACGCCGGTGAGATCGTCGAGTCGGGCCGGCTCATCGACGTCTTCCACCAGCCCCAGCACCCCTACACCGAGGGCCTGATCAAGGCGATCCCCCGCAACGAGCGCCGAGCCAGCGAGCTCCCGACGATCGTGGGGACCGTGCCACCGCCGTGGGAGTGGCCCGACGGCTGCCACTTCGCTCCCCGTTGCCCGTACGCGACCGACGCCTGCACGTCGGACCGCATCGAGCTGCGTCCGGCGGGACTGTCGATGACCCGCTGCGTCCGTGCCGACGAGCTCGACCTGGCCGGTGTCGGCGACGAGCGGGAGTCGGTCGCAGCGCCGAGAGCCGACGCCGCGCCCGGGGGCGCCGAACGATGACCGAGCCACTGCTCCAGATCGACGATCTCACGATCACGTTCCCCGGCGGCAAGGGCCAGTGGCCGTGGCAGCGGCAGCCCGACGTGCGGGCCGTGCAAAACGCGAACCTCTCGATCAGACCCGGCGAGACGCTCGGTCTCGTCGGTGAGTCCGGGTCGGGCAAGACCACGATCGGGCGGGCGGTGCTCCGCTTCATCCGTCCGGCCGCCGGCGCGATCCGGCTCGGGGACTTCGACGTGACCGGTTTCGGCCGGTCGGTACCGCCCGCCTTCCGGCGGGCGGTCCAAGTGGTGTTCCAGGACCCGGTCGGCTCGCTGAACCCGTCGATGGTGGTGGGCGAGATCATCGGTGAGCCGCTGCAGATCCACTTCGGCATGGATGCCGCCGCCCGGGCCGCCCGGGCCGGTGACCTCCTGGAGCAGGTCGGGCTCGAGCGGCATCACCTGGAGCGCTACCCCTACGAGTTCTCCGGTGGCCAGCGGCAGCGGATCGCGGTCGCGCGGGCGTTGGCGACCGAGCCGCAGCTCCTCGTGCTCGATGAGCCGGTCTCGGCCCTCGACACCTCGACCCAGAGTCAGGTGATCAACCTCCTCGACCGGCTCCAGGCCGAAACGGGTGCGGCTTACCTGTTCATCGCCCACGACCTGGCGGTGGTGCGCCACATCTCGGACCGGATCGCGGTGATGTACCACAGCCGGATCGTGGAGCAGGGCGGCAGCGACGAGGTCTGCGAGGCGCCCCGGCATCCCTACACCGAACTGCTCCTGGCCTCGATCCCCGACCCCGACCCGGCGATCCAGCCGGGCAAGAGCGAGCGTCGTCGGGAGCTGACGGTTGGCGGCGCGATCGGGGCGGTCGGTGCCGCCCCGGCCGGTGGTTGCCCGTTCGTCAACCGGTGCCCCCACACGATGGATGTCTGCCGGGAGGAGTTCCCCGAGCCGTTCGCCCTCGACGGCGGCGGCGCCGTCCGCTGCCACCTGCACACCAGCGGCCCGAAGCTCGCCGGTCGACCGATCAGCGCACTGGAACCAACCGCGTCCTGATCTGCGCCGCCCTCACGGTGCTGTCTGCTGGGATGCTCTCGGGCGAACCGTCGGCCTCAGAGCCCGTAGAGGGCAGCCACGTTGTCCCGGGTGATCGCCCTGCGGGCCGACGGCGGGTAGCCGTCGAACATCTCGTCGAGCACCGCCGCCGAGCACGGCCACGTCGAGTCGGTGTGGGGGTAGTCGGAGCCCCACATCAGCCGGTCCTCTCCGATGAGGTCACGGGTCCGGAGGGCAGGCTGGTCGTCTTCGATCGTGGCGTGGAACTGCCGCCGCCAGATCTCGTGAACCGGCTCGACCGGCGGCACGCCCGGGCGCCTGCCGAACTCCCGTTTCCACCCCTGATCCACCCGGTCGAGCCAGTGCGCCAGCCAGCCGGCGTTGTACTCGGCGACCACGAACTGCAACTCGGGAAATCGACGGCACACCCCGTGGCACAGGAGGTCGACGAGGGTGTCGTGGATCAGGGACGCGCTGGCGGAGTAGACCGTGATCGGATCGCGGTCCGACGCTGCCTTCATCCAGGCCGGGACGTGGGAGATGCAGCCGACGTGGAACGAGATCGGGATCCCGGCCTCCTGGGCCCTCGCCCACAGCGGATCGAAGTCATCGTCGGAGTAGCGACGACCAGCGGGGGCGTTGCTGGAGATGACGACCCCCCGGTACCCGAGGTCGACGACGCGATCGAGCTCGGCGAGCGCCGCTGTCGGTTCCTGGACCGGGAGGACCGCCAGACCGTACAGCCGGCCGCCGGACGCCTGGCACTGCTCGTGGAGCCAATCGTTGTAGTTGCGTTGCAACGCGATCAGGAGCTCGGTGTTCGGGTTGCGGAACATGGCGAAGTAGCCCGGGTAGAGCACCTCGGCCGCCAACCCGTCGACGTCCTGATCCTCGGCCCGCCGGGATCCGTCGGTGAGCCCGGGTCGCATCGCCGCGTAACCGCCGGTGAAGTAGGCCTGGATCTCGGGGTCGTCGAAGGTCCCCGTGTCCGGCTTGTGGCCGGGCCGTCGCTCGAGGGGAACGGCGCGGTCGAGGCGGGTCGCCGCCAACGCCATGAAACCCACGTTGAGATCCCCCTTCTCCCCGCGGGAGGGGACCACGATGTGGTCACCGTCACCGTGCCTGCTGACGACCCGAGGGGCATCGTCGCCGAACCGGTCCGCCAGGCCGTCGAACACCTCCGGTCCCTCGACCACGTGGGAATCGGCGGAGATCGGCCGCTGGTTCACGACGCCGGCCCGGTCGCCAACCGCTCGCGGAAGTGGCCGAGGTCGTAGAGGTCGACGACGTTGCGGGCCGTCATGTCGAACCGTTCCTCGGTGGTGCAGTCGGCCATGATCTCGTCGAGCACCTTCTGGGAATGGGGGAAGACCGAATCGCCGTGGGGATAGTCGTTGCCCCACATGAGTGTGTGGTGACCGGAGATGTGACGGGTCATGACCCCGATCTCGTCGTCTTCGAACGTGACCAGGAAGTTCTGCTTCCAGTAGTCGCTCGGGAGTCTCGGCGGGTGGCCCGGGGTCTTGTGACCTCCGCGGCGCTCGTAGACGCTGTCGAGCCGACGGAGCATGATCCCGACCCAGCCCGTCTCGAACTCGGTGGGGACGAACGTGAGGCGGGGGAACCGCTCGCACACCCCCGAGAGGATGAGGTCGGCGATGCTGAACATCACCCCGGTGAACGCCAGCGCGTAACCGGCCTGGGGATGGTTGACCCCGTGGTTGGCCGTGGCACCGGTGAAGATGTGCATCGTGAGCGGCATCTCCAGTTGCTGGGCCGCGTCCCAGAACCGGTCGTACCACGGGTCGGTGTAGGGGTGCTCGGGCGGGGCGGTGGCGGGGATGCAGACACCGACGTGGCCGATGTTCCTGGCCCGCTCCATCTCCGCGATCGCGAGGTCGAGGTCGCGGAGCTGGATGCAGGCGAGCGGGTACAGCCGACTGGGGGCGGTGGCGCAATACTCGGCGGTCCAGTCGTTGTAGGCGGCAAAAGCGTCGTCGACGATCGCCGTGTCCTCGATCTGGTACACGTTGAACATCACGCTCGGGTAGAGCACCTCGGCGTCGACACCGTCGGCGTCCTGGTCGGCGAGGCGGGCTTCGATGTCGTAGCAACCGGGCCGGGCGAGCGAGTAGCCCTTGCGGATCTCGTCGCGGGTGTCGGGGTTCTTGAAGTCGGCGCCGACCTGGAAGAACCCTCCGATGGGTAGCCCGAGGCGGCCGTCGCCGAGATCGAGCTGGGAGCCGAAGTCGTCGGTCTCGACCACCCGCGGGGCCCGATCGCCATGGCGGCGGGCGAGGGGCTCGAACAGCTCCGCCGGTTCGACGACGTGGCTGTCGGCCGAGATGCAGAGCGGTCTGTCCATGGCGAGCTCCCTTCGCGCCGGATCCGCGCAGCGGCTCGTGCGTCGATCCCCTGGGAGCAGTCCATCACGGTCGCTCCCGCACGGTCAATCGCTCGCCGGCTACGGTCGATCCGATGCGAATCGCCATTGCGGGAGCGGGTATCGGCGGGTTGACCGCCGCCGTGGCGCTCCGGGCTGATCGCCACGACGTCACCGTCTTCGAGCAGGCATCGACCATGAGCGAGATCGGGGCCGGCATCCAGCTCTCCCCCAACGCCACCCGGGTGCTGGCGTGGCTGGGCCTGCTCGAGGGGATCGAGGCGGTCGGGGTCGAACCGGCGCGGGGCGAGCTTCGCCGATGGGACGACGGCTCGATCCTCGTGTCGCAACCGCTCGGCGCCGACGCCCGGGAGCGCTACGGCTTCCCGTATCTCCACGTGCACCGTGCCGACCTGCAGCACGCCCTGATCGGCGCTGCGAGCGACTGCGACCTGCAGCTCGGCCGACGGGTCGTCGACGCCGTGGACACGACGGAGGGGGTGACCGTGCACCTCGATGAGGGCGACACCGCTGGCCCGTTCGATATCCTCGTCGGCGCTGACGGCATCCGTAGCACGATCCGGCGACGGCTGCTCGGCGACGAGTCGCCGAGGTTCTCGGGAAACGCGGTGTGGCGGGGCCTGGTGCCCCGTACGTCGGTAGGCCACCTCGAGTTGCCGGTCCACTCCCACGCCTTCCTCGGGCCGGGGCAGCACTTCGTCACCTACTACGTGCGCGGCGGTCGGTACGTCAACTGGGTCGGCGTGGCCCCGGCCGAGCGATGGGAGGGCGAGAGCTGGACCGAACCGGGCGACCTCCGACAGGCGATCGCGGACTTCGACGGTTGGTGCGACACGGTGACCGGTCTGATCTCGGCGGTCGGCGACCAGCCCGTCTACCGCTGGGCCCTGTTCGACCGAGACCCGCTGCCCCAGTGGGGTCGGGGTGCCATCACACTCCTGGGCGACGCGTGCCATCCGATGCTGCCGTTCATGGCCCAGGGAGCCGCCCAGGCGATCGAGGACGCTGCAGTCCTGGCCGGGTGCCTCGCCGACGCCACCGACCCCGCCCGGGCCGCACGCCGCTACGAGGATCTACGGCGCGACCGGACCGCCGAGGTCCAACTGGCCGCCCGCAGGAACGAGGTGCTGTTCCACCTGCCAGACGGCGAGGAGCAGCGGGCTCGCGACCAGCGGCTGGCGTCGCCGACGTCGCAGGCCACCCACCGGAACGCGTGGTTGTTCGACTACGACGCCACGACCGCAGCGAGCTGCGACCACCGGACCGAGCCGAGTGTGGGCGACCCGGACGGAATCAGCCCGGGTGGGACCGAACCGGGCGGCGCTCGGCCATGATCTCGCCGGAATCTGCGGGTCGGCGGCTGTCCGGCGATGTGCTCGTCAAGCTCCGCAACCTCGGGGGACCGGGGGGCACCGGCCCGGCGGCCACGCTCCCCGGTGGGCTCCGGCACGGCATGCGGGCCTTCGACAGCCGCAACTTCCGGGTGTTCTTCGCCGGGGCACTGGCATCGAACTCCGGCAACTGGCTGCAGAACATCGCGGTCCCGTTCGTGCTGTTCGAGCTGACCGGTCGGTCGCTGTGGGTGGGGCTCGCAGGTTTCGCCCAGTTCATCCCCGGGTTCCTCTTGGGCCCGGTGGGCGGCTCGCTCGCCGACAGTCGGGATCGACGCCAGGTGCTGCTCATCTGCCAGTCGCTGATGGCGGTCGCCGCCTTCCTCCTCTGGGGGGCGTGGGCGGTCGGATGGCGGGACCCGTGGCTGATCCTGATCCTCACCGCGGTGACCGGGGTCTTCAGCGGGCTGATGGTGCCGAGCTGGCAGTCGTTCGTGCCCCAACTGGTGGACAAGGACGACCTCCCCTCGGCGATCACCCTCAACTCCACCCAGTTCAACGCGTCGCGGGCGATCGGGCCGGCACTCGCCGGCATCGTCCTGGCCACCGCGGGCCCCGGCCTCGCCTTCTTCCTCAATGGAGTGTCGTTCGTGGCGGTCATCGCCGCGCTCTGGACGATCCGGGTCGATGCCGATGCGCCGGCGTCCCCGACGGCGTCGGAGGCGACCGGCACCGGGTTCGGAGCCGCCCTCGGCTACATCCGGGCCCGGACCTGTCTGCTGGTGAGCATCGCCTGCGCGATGTTGGTGGCGTTCTTCGGCAACCCGGTCACCCAGTTCACGGTGGTCTTCGCCACCGACGTCTACGACGCCGGCCCCCGCGTCCTGGGACTGCTGGCGGCGGCGGTCGGTCTCGGCGCCATCCTGATCGCTCCCGCCCTCTCGATCTGGGACACCACCAGGGCGAGATCGACCGTCGTCAGGTTCGGCCTGCCCACCTATGCGGTCGCCGTGACCGGCTTCGGCCTGGCGCCGAACTGGCCGCTCGGACTCCTGGCCCTCATGGCGACCGGTGCGATGTTCCTCATCGTGGTGGCCACCACCAACACGGCGATCCAGTTGATCGTGGCCGACCACATGCGGGGCCGCGTGATCTCCGCCCGGGTGATGGGGTTCACGCTCGCGTTCCCGCTCGGGTCGTTGGTGCAGGGTCTCATGGCCGACGCCTGGGGACCCCAGCTCACGGTTGTCCTCGCCGGGTCCACCCTGCTCCTCGCCGCGGTCTTCCTGATCAGCAGGCCACACCTGCTCGACTCGCTCGACCGGCTCGACGACACCCCCGACCGGGGCGCCAGGTGAGCCCGGTGCCACGACGGTGGGCGGCCTGGCTTCTCGTCGCGGCGTGTTCGGGGGCGGCCGGCCTGTCGCTCCTGGCGTGTAGCGGCGACACCGGCGCTGATTCGCAGTCCGACGAGACGAGCAACCAGCCCTCCCCCACCAGCGACGACGGGGCGGTCACCACCGAATCGACGATCGACGAGGCTGCCGAAACGGCGCCAGCCCTCGACGCCCTCGAGTCCGAGGACTGGGAAGGCATCTACCGCGACCTGGTCGAGCGGGAGCAGCAGGCCCTGGTGGCGAACGATCTCGACGCGCTCGAATCGACCGTGACCGGCAGGCGGCTGGAGAGCCTCGCCCATGACGTCGAGCTTCGGCGATTCCGCGGCTACGTCCTCGACGACAGCGGCGTCGACCGCACGGTCGACCGGGTGGAGCTGGCCGAGATCGTGGAGACCGACCACGTCGTGCTCCACGTCGCCGAGACCCGGCGCGCAGCCGAGGTGATCCGATCCGCCGACGGTACCGAGCTCCACGCCGTCCCCTACCGGTCGGAGCCGAGCCACCGGATCCAGGTCGATCTCGATCTGGTGGAGGACGAGTGGCGGGTCGAGCACCAGTACCACCTCGGCGACGTCGGTGGGATCGAGCCGTTGCCCGACCAGCCGCCCGCCGTCACGGTCGAGGCGGAGGGTCACACCGTCGAGATCTTCTCCTGGCTGGCCGGCGACGACCGGGAGTGCATGGGCTTCGACGGAACGCGGCCGGACGGCACCGGCATCGGCGATTGGTCCCAGTGCCGGCCGATCGTCGACTTCGAGCCACCGGCCGACGAGTTCACCTGGCAGATCCTGCCTCTCGCCGGCGACGATGCCCCGCTCATCCACCTGGCAGTCTCGCCGGCATCGCTCAACGGCGAGGTCGTGCTCGACGATCGCTCCGGCACCGTGGCCGAACGACCGAACGGCGGTGCGATGACGGTCTGGCTGCAGACCGAGCCCGGCCAGGTGTTCCGCCTGGCCACCAGGTCGATCCTGGCGAGAGCGGGCCGACTGGGGATCACGCCGTGTGGTGCGACGCGTCGCATCGGTCGATATCCAGACGATCTCCAGGGCAGCTTCGGCACACTGGCCGACATCGCGGACGCGGCGGCGGAGCAGTTGCGGACGCTCGAATGGCAGGCCGGCAGTATCACCGTCGACGAGGTGCTGGCGAATCGGTTCACAGTCGTTGCCGACGACGTGGACCACGAGACGAGCTCGTACCGGTGGGAATGGCGCTTCGCCCGACCGATCGCCGGCCGCGGCCTCGAGCTCCAGTCGATACACGAGACCCGAATCTGCCGCTGACGATCGGGCGCCGACCCGCCGGTGGACGATCACGGGGTTGACCGGTACGCACGCACGGCACGGTTGCTACTCTCCGGCTCATACGGCTCAACCGGCTCGTCACCCCGAAGGAGCATCGTGGCCGACCATCATCTCGACCCACCGTTTCGCGCCGATCACGTCGGCAGCCTTCTGCGGCCCTCCGCCATCCACGAGGGCAGGCGTCGCCTCGCCGCCGGCGAGATCGACGCCGCCGGGCTCCGGGCCATCGAGGACGCCGAGATCGCGGCTGCCGTGTCGAAGCTGGAAGCCACCGGCATGCGCAGCGCGACCGACGGTGAGTTCCGTCGACGCTGGTTCCACCTCGACTTCCTCGAACAACTCGACGGCGTCGCCGTCACGGGCAACATCGCATCGAGCTCGGACTCGGCTGAGACGGTCAACATGAGCCCACCGAAGATCACGGTCGACGGGCCGCTGCGCCACGCACGACCGATCCAGGTCGACGACTACCGCTATCTCGCGTCGGTGGCCACCACCACACCGAAGGTGGCGATCCCCTCGCCGACGATGGTCCACTTCCGCGGTGGACGGGCCGGTATCGACATCGAGGCGTATCCGGATCTCGAGGTGTTCTTCGAGGATCTGGCAGCCTGCTACCGGGCCGAGGTCGACGCGCTCTACGCCGCGGGCTGCCGGTATCTCCAGCTCGACGACACGAACCTCGCCTATCTGTGCGACCCGGCGATGCGCCAGGGAGCCGTCGACCGGGGGGACGACCCCGATGATCTGCCCCATGCCTACGCCGAGCTGATCAACGCCGCGCTCCGCGACCGCCCCGACGATCTGACGGTCGGGATCCACCTGTGTCGAGGAAACTTCCGGTCGACGTGGTTCGCCGAGGGTGGCTACGAGCCGGTGGCGGAGGTGTTGTTCAACGAGCTGGCCGTCGACGCCTACCTCCTGGAGTACGACGACGAGCGGTCCGGCGACTTCGCCCCGCTCCGCCACGTTCCGGCCGACAAGACCGTCGTGCTGGGCCTGGTGACCTCGAAGCGACCGGCGCTCGAGTCCTACGACGAGCTGGCCGCCAGGGTGGCCGACGCTGCCGCCTTCGTGGCCCCGGATCAGCTCTGCCTCAGCCCCCAGTGCGGCTTCGCCAGCACGATGGAGGGCAATGCGCTGACCGAGGACGAGCAGTGGGCGAAGCTGTCCCACGTGGTGGGGGTCGCCGACCGCATCTGGAGCTGAGGCGCTCAGCGGTCGGCGACCGCAGGGCCGACCGCGTCGAGCCAGCGTCGCATCATCACCACGATCTCGTCGGGCGAGTCCCCGGCGCCGAACACCTTGAGGTGGGTCGCGCCCAGCTCCCGGTAGGCGAGGGCGAGCTCGACCCACGAGGCGGGGTCGTCGCCGGGTCGGGCCCGGATGGCGCACTCCACGCCCAGCTCGTCGGGATCACGGCCGGCGTCGGTTGCGTACCCCCGCACCCGCTGCAGCACCGGCGCCAGCTCGGCCGGCGGGAACTGGGGTAACCACCCATCGGCCATGCGGCCGATCCGCTCGAGAACCTTCTCGTTCACGAAGCCGAAGAACGAGCCCATCCAGATCGGGATCGGCTGCTGCACCGGCATCGGGTTGACACCGACCCGGTCGAGGTGATGCCAGCGTCCCTCGTAGTCGACCAGCTCGTCGGTCCAGTAGCGGCGCAGCACGTCGACCTGTTCCTCCAACCGGCGGCCCCGGGTGCTGAAGTCCTCGTTGAGCGCCTCGTACTCCATCCAGTTCCGTCCGATACCGACCCCCAACCGGAGTCGCCCGCCGGAGAGCAGGTCGAGCTCGGCGCACTGCTTGGCCACCAGCGTGGTCTGCCGCTGGGGCAGGAGCAGCACCCCGGTGACCAGCTCGATCCGCTCGGTCACTGCGGCGATGAAGCTCAACAGCACCACTGGTTCGTGGACCGCTGTCGTGTAGGTGTGCACCCGCTGCCCGTCGGCCCGCTCGGCCGCCCGGTCCGGGTGACCGCCCACGACATGGTCGTTCGTCGAGATCCCGTCGAAGCCGGCCGCCTCGAGCTCGGTGACGAGCCGGCGGATGACGGTCCAGTCGGTTCCGACGTTGACGTTGGCGAACGCAGCGCCCAACTTCATGCTCCCGCTCCTCGCCTACCCGGGGATGTGACCGGCGGTGTTGGGGCCACAACCTACTTGCCGCCGGCCGGCGATGTCGGCAGTCGGATCCCTCTGTGGCCGCGACCTTGCGCGGTGCCTCGCGACCGACAAGAGTCGATCGCGAGAACCGAGTGCGAGGACCGAGGAATCCATGGACACGGACGCAACGGACGACCAACAAGCCCTCCTCGAGGTGTCGGCCCGCTTCATGGAGGAGACGTGCCCGATCACCGTCGTGCGGGACCCCGACCAGCGCGACGGCGGGTTCGACGACGCCTACCGGAGACAGGCGGCCGAGCTGGGCTGGTTCTCCATGCTCGTGCCCGAGGCGCTGGGCGGGGGATCCATCTCGGGCAACGGCCTCGTGGACGCGGCGCTGATCGCGTACCGGCGGGGCGGCCTGCTGCAACCGGGATCGTTCGTCGGGACGAACATCGCCGCCCTCGCGGTGGCCGAGGGCGGGAGCGACGAGCTGCAACAGGAGGTCCTGGCCGGCCTGGTGAACGGCGACCGACCAGCTTCATGGGCTCTGGCGAGCGCCGACACCCAACGACCCGACGGCGGCGTCGACGCACACCCGAACGATGATGGCGGGCTCACCCTGTCGGGCACGAAGACGGCGGTGCAGGACGTCGACCCCTCGTCGTGGCTCCTGGTGACGTGCCGCACCGCTGACGGTCCGGCGCTGGTACTGGTGAGCGCGGACGCTCCCGGGATGGAGGTGACCCCGCTCGACTCGCTCGACATCAGCCGGCGGTTCGCGGAGGTCCGTTTCAACGGTGCCCGGGTGCCACCGAACGCGATCATCGGGGAACCCCGCGGTGGCGGCGATCTGCTCGACCGGCTGCTGGCCACCGCGGCGACGCTCACCGCGGCGGAGTCGATAGGGGCGATGGACCACGAGTTCGAGATGACGGTCGCCTACGCCAAGGACCGGATCGCGTTCGGCCGACCCATCGGCTCGTTCCAGGCCGTCAAGCATCTCCTGGCCGACACGAGCCTGGCGGTCGAGATGGGCAAGGCGGTCGTATCGGCGGCGGCCCGGTCGCTGGGATCAGACGACGGCTACGGCTCCGAGGCGGCGAGCATCGCCAAGGCGTTCGTGGGCGACGCCGCCGTCGAACTGGCCCAGAACTGCTTCCAGGTGTTCGGCGGTATCGGCTACACCTGGGAGCACGACCAGCACCTCTATCTGCGACGGTTGACGACCGACGCAGGCCTGTACGGCGACGCCAACTGGCACCGCGAACGGCTGTGCCAGTTGGCCGGGATCTGATCGGAGACCGACATGACGAACACCGAGATCGACGTCGAGACGTTCCGGGCCGAGGCCCGGGCGTGGATCGAGGAGAACCTGGAGCGGCGACCGGTGACGGCCCGCTCGGGCCGGATCCAACGCAGCGCGACGACCCCCGAGCAGTTCGCCGAAGCCCGGGTCCTGCAACGGAAGCTGTTCGACGGCGGCTTCGCCGGGATCTCCTACCCGGTCGAGTACGGCGGGCGTGGCCTGACGCCCCTCCACGATCGGGCCTTCCGGGAGGAGTCGCTCGACTACGTCACGCCCGATTTCGGGGCCGCCGGCGGGGTCACGTTCGGGGCGATCGGCCGCTCGTTGCTGGCCCACTGCACGCCCGAGTTCCTGCAGCGTCACATCCCGAAGATCCTCGCCGGCGAGGAGCTGTGGTGCCAGTTCTACTCCGAGCCCGAGGCCGGTTCCGACCTCGCCGGCATCCGGACCAGGGCGGTCCGCGACGGCGACCGGTGGATCATCAGCGGCTCGAAGATCTGGAGCAGCGGCGCCTATCTCGCCGACTGGGCGATGTGTCTCGCCAGGACCGACTGGAATGCGCCCAAGCACCGTGGCCTCACCTGGTTCGCCCTCCCGACCGACGCGAACGGGGTCACGATCAACCAGATCAGGCAGATCAACGGCAACGCCGAGTTCTGCGAGGAGTTCCTCGACGAGGTCGAGGTGACCGACGACGACATCATCGGCGAGGTCAACAGTGGCTGGTCGGTGACCCAGACGATGCTGGTCTATGAACGCGGCGCCGGGGAGATGGGAGCGACACCGCGCGAGCCACGCCAGTTGGCCCCCGACCTGGTCGAGCTCGCTCGACGGGTCAACAAGACCGACGATCCAGCCTCCCGGCAGGCGATCGCCCAGGCCCACATCAACGACTACGCCCAGTACCACCTCGGCCGTCGGATCGCCGACCGGTTGCGGTCGTCGTCGCAGCCGGAGCCCCACGTCGCCGCCTACGGCAAGCTGGCCTCCGGCGTGCTGGCCCCGATCCGGGCCCGCCTGGCGATGGAGATCGGTGGACCTGCCGCCCTGGCGTGGGCCAGCGACGACGCCGACGGCGGTCGGCCCGCGCTCGACTACCTCAACGGACGGGTCACCTCGATCGCGGCCGGAACCAACGAGATGCAGCGCAACGGGATCGGCGAGCGAGTGCTGGGACTCCCCCGCGAACCCAGCTTCGACACCAACAAGCCGTTCAACGAGGTGCTCAAGGGGGCCCACAACTGGAACAGCAAGGTCGGGTGATCGGCGTGACCGACCGGGCCGACTGGACGGGATCCGATCTCCTGGTGGACCGGTCGTGGGAGATCGAGCTCGACGAGACGCATCGCGAGGAGTTGGCGGCAGCGCTGGATCGGGTGCAGCGCCGGGGCCTCGCGCTGGCCGAGATCGCGGCGGCGGACTTCCCGCTGCCAACGCTCGCCCCCGCGCTGCGGGGCGTCGCCGACCAGCTCCAGCACGGCCTCGGGTTCTCCGTGGTGCGCGGCTTCCCGGTCGACCGGTACGAGCTCGACGAGTTGGAGAAGCTGTACTGGGGCCTCTGCGCCCACGTCGGGACCGGGATCACCCAGAACAGCGACGCATCACTGATCCACTACGTGACCGACGGGGCGCTCCGACCCAACCAGGGCACCCGCGGCGTCGGCAAGCCGACCAGGGCCGGCCTTCACGTGGACCTGACCGACTGCGTGTCGCTGCTGTGTGTTCGCCAGGCGGGCGACAACCCGATGAGCTGGCTCGGCAGCTCCGTACGGATCCACCGCGAGTTCACCCGCCGGGCCCCGGAGCTCCTCCCGATCCTGTACCGGGGCTTCGAGTGGGATCGACTCGAGGAGCACGGCGAGGGGGAGGCACCGTCGACCGGCTACCGGGTGCCCGTGTTCAGCATCGCCGGCGGCAAGGTGTCGTGCCGCTACAACCGCTACTGGATGTCGATGGCGGCCCGCCGCAACGGGGCAGGCTGGACCGACGAGGAACGACGGGCGCTCGACCTGTTCGACGAGATCGCCGACGAGAACCGGTTCGAGCTCGACTTCCGGTCGGGCGACATCCAGTTCGCCAACAACTACACCGTCCTGCACGGTCGTGACGGCCACGAGTTCGAGCCCGACGAGGACCGCAAGCGGCTCCTCCTTCGGATCTGGGTGGACTTCGCCGAGGCGCGACCCCTGACCGACGAGTCGATCGTGCGCTACGGCATCGTGCGCCACGGCAACCTCGGCTGGACCGCAGCCCAGCTCGCAGCGGGCGACAACCGGACCGAGCGCCATCGACGGCGCCCCGACGGCGCACCCCTCCTCACACCGATCTGATCGTCAGCGCCGTCACCCGGTGGTGACGACCTCGCCGTTCGGTGACCCGAACCTGGCCTGGAGGACCTCGTCGAACTCGGCGTCGCCGTCGATCACGATCGCGCCACTGCGGATCCGGTACGCCTCGGGCATCGAGGCTGCCGGCGGCTCGGTTCCGGCCTCGAGTGCAGCGGCGGTGTCGAGCAGGAGTCGGCGGAACTTCACGATCCCCAGGTCGGTCGGGCCGAGCTTCTCACGGGTTCGATCGGCGATGAGGCCCTGGCTCTCCTGGACGGCGGCGTCCTGCTCCGACACCCCCTCGATGCCGCTGTAGGTGAGCGTCTTCTGCACCGTGCGGTCCAGCTGGTAGCCGTTGCGGCGGTTGCGGATCGGCACGTAGTCGTCGTCGGTCTCGGAGTAGATCGACGGGACACCCTCGACGTAGCCCTTCTCGTGGTCCTCCAGGGGTCGGTCGGGGTTCCAGCTGTAGCAGTACACCCAGGTGGTGACGTCGTCGATCGGCACCCAGGTCTGGCCGGTGTAGGTGCGGCCGACCATGGCCGACGGGGCGAGACCGTGGTTGGGGAGCAGGAACTGGGCGATCCGCCAGTAGCGCTCCGGGCCGTCGGTGACCCGGGCACCGCCGAGCACGAGTCCGGCGGCGTGCTGCTTCACCTCGAACCGTGGCCGGGGGTCGTTCTTCATCCACCGGGTGTGCTGCTGACCGGCCCCACCCACGCCGGTGCCGATGTCGAGCGCGTCGACGTCGATTGGCATGTGGACGAACGAGAAGTGGGCCGTGTCGATCCCCCCTTCGCAGAGCTGGGCCCAGTTGGCCTCCTGCAGCTTCTTGGTGACGAACCGGTTCTCCGGCGGGACGGTGGCGAACTCCATGACCGGCAGCTCCGGCCGGAGCGCTGGTGGTCCGAGGTAGGCCCAGACCAGATCACCCCAGTCCCGGGCCGGGTAGGCCTGGACGCCGGCCGATGCCCGGAACCGCCCGGTCTCGGCCGCCGGGCCGACGGTGGGCGCATCGACGCAGTTGCCGTCGGTGTCGAACTTCCAGCCGTGATAGATGCAGCGCAGGCCGCAGTCCTCGTTCCGACCGAGGAACAGATCGGCTCCCCGGTGGGGGCAGCGAGGGTCGACGAGGCCGACCGAGCCGTCGGTGTCGCGGAAGGCGAGCAGCTCCTCGCCCATGACGGTGACCCGCACCGGTGGGCAGTCGGGCTCCGGCAGCTCCTCGGACAACAGCACCGGTGTCCAGAACCGGCGGAACAGCTCCCCCATCGCCGAGCCCCGCGCCGTCTGGGTGAGTCTCGCGTTCTCCTCGGCCGAGAGCATGTGGTCCCCTGTTCCTTGGCCCGTCCAGAGAAATCTTGATCCAGCCCGCGGCGCAGCGTCAACGAGCGGGACCGAGCCGCCGGGCCAGCAGCCCTGCCAGGCTCGCCGCAACCGCCGCCACCCCCGCCGCCAGGAGGTAGCCGAGGCGGAAACCGGAGCGCTCGACCACGAGCCCGAAGACCAACGGCCCCGTGGTGGCTCCGGCGAACGCGCCGAGTTGGAGCACGCCGCTGGCTTCACCGGGATTCTCCGGCCACAGCCGGACCCCCGCCAGGAACTGGACACCAGGCCACGCCCAACCGAACGCGTAGGCCACGACCGCCCCCACGGCGAACAACACCATCGAGCTGGACGCCAACATCCCGTAGCCAGCGGCCCCCACAGCGAGGAGGAAGAACACGACCGCCACCGGCTGGAGTCCGCTGCGATCCAGCACTGCGCCCCACGCCACCCGCGACACGATCAGACCGCCGGCGGCGACGCTGAGGAGGAGCCCTGCGGCCCCCGCCGAGTAGCCGACCTCGATGGCGGCCCGGACGAGGAACGGATTCAGGGTGCCGACCGCGGTGGCGGCGAACACGCCGACCCCGGCCAGCAACAGGACCTCCCGTGGCGGGCGCATCCTCTCGGCCGGCCGCCGGGTGACCTGTTGCGACGGTGTCGCCGGCGCCAGGACAAGGCTGGCCAGGGGGAAGACCAGCATGACCACGAACGCCCACCGCCACCCGGCCCGCAGGGCGATGAGGGGTAGCGCAAGACCCGACAGGGTGGCTGCGAGCGGAACCGCGGCCTGCTTCAGCCCGAACGCAACGCCTCGCCGCTGCTCGGGAACGTGGTGGATGAGCACCACGTTCGACGCCGGGGTGGCGAGCGCCAGCGACGTCGCCCCGATGAGGGTTCCTGCGAGCAGCATCGCGAACGAACCCGCTGCCGCCTGCACCAGCAGCCCGACGATCACGATGGCTCCAGTGGCCCGCAGACCGACCGCCGGGCCGAGCCAGTCGACCAGGCGTCCACCGTAGGGTCCGAGCACCGCAGCCGAGACGAAGTACAGGGCGGCCATCAGCCCGAGTCGGGAGTCGCCGAACCCGAAGGCGGCTTGCAGCTCCGGGGCGTTCGCACCGATCAGGCTGATGGGCACCGAGCCGGCCGTCTGCGCCGCCAGACCGGCGACGATGGCGCGCCGTGGGCGGCGATGCGAGATCGCCGTCCGCTCGTTCGTCGTGCGTGTCGTTGCGGTCGTGGCTGGCGCCGGTGGCTGGCGGGCGCGCTTCGAGGGGTCGTTCAGGACGTCGTCCGATTCTGGGGAGGGCCCCGGGAGATCAGGGGAGGTCGTACAGCTCGGCGACGTTGTCGTGAAGGATCGCCCGCTTCTCCTCGTCGGTCAGCACCGAGGTGTGCTCGGCGAGCATCTCCTGGCTCCACGGCCAGGTCGAGTCGGAGTGGGGGAAGTCGTTGGCCCACATCAGCATCTTGTGGATCGGGGTGTCGTCCAGCCGGCACATCTTGAACGCAACCCAGTCGTCCTGGAAGGTGAGTCGCACGTTGTCGAGGCAGTACTCGCTCGGCAGGCGCGACAGGCCTCCGGAGCCCATCCAGGTCCCGTGCCGCTTGACCGCGTGGTCCATCCGGTACATGAAGTGGGGGATCCAACCGGCGTCGGCCTCGGTGCAGGCCACGACGAGGTCCGGGTGCCGCTCGAACACCCCGCCCATGACGAGCATGGCGATGACGTCCTGGTTGCCTCGGATGATCGACATGAACGACGCCGACTTCGGGCCGCGGTGGCGTTGGGCGCCCATCGTGAGGATGTGGAAGCCGAGAGGGAGGCCGAGGTCGATGCTGGCGCGGTAGAACGGATCCCAGTACGGGTCGTCGTAGTCGGGGGTGTTGCCGTTGTAGGCGTCACCCGGCCAGCCGGGCATCATCACCCCCCGCATCCCCTGGTCCTTCATCTCCTCCAGGTCGGCGATGGCGGTGTCGACGTCCAACGCCGCGGTCTGCCCGAGCCCATACAAGCGCGATGGGTCGTAGGCGCAGTAGTCGGCCAGCCACCGGTTGTAGGCCTTGAAGCACGCCTGCTTGTACTCCGGGTCCTTGTGGTTGCAGAGGATCATGCCCACGGTCGGGTAGATGATCTCGCCAGCGATGCCGTCGCGGTCCTGGTCGGCCGGGCGGGTGTCGGGCTCGAACCCGGACCGGTGGAAGTCGTCGAACGTGCGTCCGAGCTCCCGGAGCTCATCCGGCGGGATCCCGGCCGCGGAACTGAGGCTGCACGTGATCGGCTTTGCCATGCCCGGCACGACGAACACGTCGCCCTTGCGCTCGTCGTGGACCACGTGTGGGGCTTCATCGCGGAACTTCGGGTCGATGTAGTCGACGTAGCAGTTCGGCGGTTCGGTGATGTGAGAGTCGGCCGAGATGATCGGCCGGTCGACGATCGCAGTGTTCATGGGTTCCCCTTCGGTCTCGGACTCCAGTGTTCTGCGAACGCCGGTCCGTTGTCGACTCCTCGAGGCCGGCCGCGCCGTGTCGACCGACCCGTCGAAGCCCTTGACGGGATCGACGCCGCCCGGGATAGTGCTCAGCGGACGAGATCCCCGAGGGAGGTCTGACCATGCCCGCTGGCTACTCCGGGACCCCGCTGGCCAAGAAGCTCGGCATCAAGGAAGGGCACACGGTGGCCACCGTTGACGAGCCCGACGAGTTCCGGGCGCTGCTCACCGACCTGCCCCCAGACGTGACGTTCACGACCAGCCTCGACGGTGAGCCGGACCTCAGCATCGGGTTCTTCACGGCCCGGCACCTGCTCGAACAACAACTCGGTCCCCTCGGTGAGGCCGCGTTCCCCGACCGCGCGATCTGGGTCGCCTGGCCGAAGAAGACATCGGGTGTCGAAACGGACCTCACGGGCGACGTGGTCCGAGCCGCCGTGCTCGCCACGAAGCTCGTCGACGTCAAGGTGTGCGCGATCTCGGAGATCTGGTCCGGCCTGAAGGTCGTCTGGCGCAAGGAGCACCGCTGAGCCTCGGTTCGCCGTGAACGCGCCGGACTGAGCGATCTCGTGAGCAGATCACCTCACAGTCGTTGACAGGACACACCCGGATTGCTGCCCTGTCGATAGACAGGGATGTCGAGGGGATCCGGGGGCGGGGCAGGCAGGTGCGAGGACGACGAGACGAGCGACCACCAGGGAGACGGGTCGGCCGACCGGCGAGGCGCGCCCTGGCCCATTGGCGATCGCTGCTCTCCCGAACGACCGGCGACGCAGCGATCATCGCAGCCTGCTGGTCAGCGATCCTCGTCGGCGGACACACCGCTGACGGGAGCACGAGAAGTCCTGGCTCGGCGGTGGTCCTGGTGGCGGCGGCCACGCTGACGACGATCCTCGCCGCGAGGCGCGGACAGACCTACGACCAGTATCCGGCCACGCCACGGACAGAGGAGGTCGCGGGCTTCCTCCGGGCGGTCGTCGCCGGGGCGGTTGCCATCACCGTCCTCGCTGCGTTCCTGGACTGGCGCGTGGGGCCATGGGAGGTCGTCGGTGGTTGCGGTATTGCCTTCACCGCCCGAGTTCTCGTCCAGGGCCTCTGGCGTGGCCTGGCACCACAGAGGGAGGTTGCCGAGCGGGTGGTCGTCGTGGGCACGGGTGAGGAGGCCGCCGAGCTCGCAACGCTCATCGACGACCATCCAGAGTCCCGCCTGCAACTCGTCGGCGTGGTCGGCGACCTCGCAATGGCCGAGCGTTGCGGTCTCAAGGACCATTGGATCGGACCTGTCAGCCGGCTCACGGACCTGATGACCCACCATCGCTCGACGGCGGCGATCGTCACGTCGACTGGACTCCGCGGCGACGAGTTCCGCCAGGTCGCACGGAGCCTCTTCGAAGCCGGTCACGACGTCCGTCTCACCACCGGCGTGATCCGCACCGGCACGCAGCGGTTCGCCGTGCAGTCCCTCGCCCACGAACCGCTCGTGGTGATGCGCCGGCTACGAGCTCGACGCGTCGACCTCTGGGCGAAGCGGGCGATCGACCTCGTCGGTGCCGCTGCCGCCCTCGTCGCCACAGCACCCCTGCTCGCGATCACCGCTGCTGCGATCTGGATTCACGATCGCGGCCCGGTCCTGTACGCCGCAGAACGGATCGGCCGAGATGGCCGCCCGTTCCGGATGTACAAGTTCCGCTCGATGGTGCCCGACGCCGAGTCCTTGAAGGACGAGCTGGAGGACCGGAACGAGCGAACCGGTCCCCTGTTCAAGCTCTCGGACGATCCCCGGGTGACGCCGATCGGACGGTTCATCCGCGACACGTCGATCGACGAGCTTCCCCAACTCCTCAATGTGCTCCTGGGACACATGAGCCTGGTCGGTCCGCGGCCGGCGCTCCCCAGCGAACAGGAGTTGTTCGACGACGAGCTGCGGCGGCGGGCCGGCGTGAGGCCGGGCGTGACCGGACTGTGGCAGGTCGAGGCCCGCTCGAATGGCGCGTTCAACGCCTATCGCCGCCTCGACCTCCACTACGTCGAGAACTGGTCCATCCTCATGGATCTGCGCATTCTCCTCGCGACGATGGAGCTCGTGGCGGTGTCGACTGCCCTGCTTCCCCTCAGGACACTGGCACAGCGGCTGTCGCAATCACCTGCGCCGGATGAGCAGACCAGAGCGGCGATGCGTCACAGGCCGTCCGACCGTGGCGAGCTGGCACCGCCGGCGACCGCGCCGACAGGCGAGCCCTACGGCTTGGAGACGAGTCACGTGGCCTGAGGGCTGTCCGCTGAGGCAGCCGTCAGCCCAGCCGTCAGAGCCAGAGGTCAGGCCGGCACCGCTGCGGTCGACATCGACCGGAAGCGGCCCCGGCTCACGAGTGCCCGCACCTCGCCGATCACACCGACCGAGCCGATGAACAGCACGGTCCAGATCAAGCCGGGACCGACCAGCAGGATCCGGACGTCGATCACTTCCGCCGTTCGCCCGTAGCCGAGGTTCAGGATCGCCATGTGGCCGGCGGCGATCATCAGGTAGAAGGACATGACCCGCCCCCGGTAGGCGTCGGAGACGATGTTCTGGACGAGGGCGGCCGACATGGTCATGTAGCTCGCCTGGGTCAGCCCGGCCAGGACGGCGCCGAACACGACGACCGACGGTGTCGTGGCCAGGCCGAGGACGAGCATCGCCAGGCCGGATCCGGTACCGGCGGCGGCGAACGCCACACCCCGCGACCGCTCGCGCCGGAGCTGCGAGACACCCAACGTCCCGGAGAAGGCGCCGAACCCCAGGCCGATCAGGATCGAGCTGTAGAGGGTCTCGGCGCCTCCCACCCGCTCCGCCAACGTCGGCATCATCGAGTCGAACGCCATCGTGAGGCTGCAGTGCGCCGCGACGAGCGCGATGACCACCAGCAGACGGGGGTCGGCCCGAACGTAGCGGGCGGCGTCGCCGAGGTCGGCGAACATGCGGGCAACTGCCGCACCGACGCTCACCGGCGCCGGCCCTTGCTCGGGCGACGCGGCGTCCCCGCCGTCGGGGCTGGGGCGGTAGCGGATGCGGATCGCCTCGACCAGGGCCAGCGTGAGCAGCACCGCGGAGAACGCGAACACCGCTCGCGCGCCGAGCGCACCGAGGAACGCCGCGCCGAACAGCGGGCCGACGATCCGCGAACCGTGCTGGGATATGCCGGCCATCGCCACCGCGTTGAGGAGGTGCTCTGGCGGGACGACGTTGGCGAGGAGGGCGTGACGGGTCGGGACCGTGATGGCCTGGGCCGACCCGGTGGCGAACGCCAGCACCACGATGTGCCACACCTGCGCGACCCCGGCGAACGTGATCAGTGCGAGGAGCGACGCGCCGGCGATGCCGAACACGGTTGCTGCGATGAGCAGTCGTCGCCGGTCGAACCGGTCGGCGGTCGCACCGGCGAACGGGCCGACCACCACGAATGGCGCGAAGCTCGCAAAGGTCACCAACCCGACCGCGCCGGTCGACCCGCCGCTGAGGTCGTGGACGAGCCAGCCCCTGGCCAGCACCTGGGCCCATCGCGAACCGGTGGTGAGGAAGCTGTTGACGAACAGCCGCCGGAAGTCGAACGACGTCAGCGCGGGAAAGCGCGCCGCCAGGGGTCCGCCGGCGGTCTCGGTCGCGGGGCCGTCTGCCACCCGAGCGACTCTACGTGAAGCCGGCCGTCGGCACCCCTTCCCTACTTCTCGCGGGGCGGGAGGACGTTGCGCTCGATGTAGGTGATGGGATTCGGCCAGTTGTCCTGGCCGAGCATGTCGACCCGTCGCTCGCAGATCCGCCAGCCGGCCTCGGTCCTGACGTGGGCATCCACGTACCGGCCGAAGATCCACGCGTCGGCCTTGTCGGTGTCGTGGAACTCGTGCCATGCGTTGACGTAGCTGACGCTGGTTGCACGGTCAGGATCGCCGGGGTCGAACGAGACCTCCACGTTGCCGAGGAAGTGCGAGCTGCGCTTGTAGATCTTGTCGGTCCCGGCTCGGAAGAACTTGTAGGCGTGCTCCTTGGTGTCGAACGTGCTGGGGGCGCCGTAGTCGTAGCGGCAGTCGTCGGTGAACAACGCCACGATGTCGTCGGGCCGGTTGTCGTCGACGGCGCGGCAGTAGGCGTGGAGCACGTCGGTGATGTCCTGCAGGTCGGAGAGCTGCGCTGGGGTGTAGGGCATACCCGCGAACCTAGATCGAGGGCGGATGTGGCGGTAGCCCGTCGTGTCAGAACCGACCGATGACCCAGCCGATGCCCTCGAGCAGCCGCCAGCCGAGGTAGGCCACGAGCGCGACGACCATCAGCCAGAAGTGCCAGGGTGGCCGCTCGACCGGACGGGTCGCCGTCTTGAGGTCGGCGGTGTCGACCTCGTCACCGCAGGTGGGGCACTCGCCGGCCGATGACACAGCGTTGGGCGCCAGGTAGGTGTCGCACCGATCACACCAGGGCATCGGCGATCCCGTTCCACCACCCCGCCGACTCGCTCACGATCGTCGGATCACCAGCACGGCCACGTCGTCGGTGATCGGGCCGCCGGCGAAGTCTCGTGCGGCCTCGAGCAACACTTTGGTCAACACGTCGGGCGAGGCCGTCGGATCGCGACGGATCATGCTCGCCACCCCGTCCTCCCCGAACAGGGCCTCCCCGTTGCGGGCCTCGGCCAACCCGTCGGTGTAGAGGACGGCGAGATCGTCGAGCTCCCAGTCGAGCTCGCGCGAGTGGTAGAGGGCGGTCGGATCGAGCATGAGGAGGGGGCCGGTGGCGCCGAGCGGGCGAACCTCCCGGCCGTGCCACACGAACGCAGCCGGGTGGCCGGCCGACGAGTAGCGCAGCGTTTCCGCCTCGGTGTCGAAGACCAGCACGATCAGCGAGATGAACTCCTCGCCCCGCTCCAGCACCGACATCTGGGCGTTGAGCTGCTCGAGCGCCTGGCCGGGGTCGCGGAACTGCAGCAGGAACGCCCGAAGCAGGTACTTCGCCTGGAGTGCGGTGATCGACGGCTCGATGCCGTGCCCGGTGACGTCGCCGATGACCGCGGCGACCCGCTGCTCGTCGACCCGGAAGACGTCGTAGAAGTCGCCGGCCATCGCGCCGCTGCCGGCCTGGTACGCCTGACCGATCTCGAAGCCCGGCAGGTCTGGCAGATCCGACGGTGCGAGCCTCGCGGCCCACTGGAGGGGCGCCAGCTCCTCCTGGCTCAGCACCTCGCGGGCCCGTTTCTCGATGTCGGCCCGGGCTTCGGCGATCCTTGCGATCTCGGTCTGGTGCGACCGTCCGGCCAACGCCATCGCAGCCGGCACGGCCAGCATCGACACCGCCAGCGCCGGCCAGAGGCTGACGCCGGCGAGCGAGACGACGGCCAGGGCCAGGGCGGCGATGCCTGCGAACACGGCGGATTGGGAGTCGCGCCGGTAGTCGTTGTTGGCCAACCGCCACAGGTCAGGATCGGTCTGCTCCTTCGCGAGTCGCAGCGCGACCCGTTGCCGACCCAGCGCAGCTCGAGCCCAGGTGACGGCAGCAGCAGCACAGACCACGGCCGCGACGGCGGGGATGAGCCGTTCCATGTCGTGCAAGGGTACCCGTCCTGAGCAGCCAGGACCGGAGAACAGCGCTTCGCCGCTCAACCGAGGCGATGGGCGCCTTACGCCCTACACCCTTCGCCACCAGGACAAATCAACGCTGCCGGTGCGACGACCGGCGCCATGCAGGGCATTGTGACGGTCGGAAAACACCTTTGGCGGGCCGGGCTCACTCCGAACGACGGCGAACCCGGAGCTTGATCGGGGTCGGGCCGAAGTCGAACGCCTCGCGGAGCGACCGCTCCAGGTAGCGGAGGTAGTGATCCGGCAGTGACCGATTGGTGAACAGCGTGAACGTCGGCGGGTCGGTCGCACCCTGGGTTGCGTAGAGGACCCTGGCGCCTCCGGGGGCGGGGGTCGACTGCTGGGCCCGGCGCAGCACGTCGTTCACCTTGCGGGTCGGGGCTCGCGACCCGTAGGCGGCCAGGGCGACCTGCAGCGAGGGCAGGAGCTTCTGGACGCCCTTTCCCGACAGGGCCGAGATCCGGTGGGTGGCCACGTCGGGCAGGAACCCGAGCCGGCGGGCGAGCTGATGGGTGAGGTCCTCCCGCTGCTCGGTGGTGACCAGGTCGATCTTGTTGAGCACGACCACGATGGGACAGCCGGCGGCGTCGACCCGTTCGGCGAGCCGCTGGTCCTGCTGGGTCACGCCCTCGGTGGCGTCGATGACCAGCAGTGCGACGTCGGCCGAGTCGACCGATTGCAGCGCCCGCACGACCGAGTAGTACTCGGTGTCCTCGTCGATCCTGCTCCGGCGGCGCATCCCGGCGGTGTCGAGGAAGCGGATCGGGCCATGGTCGGTGTCGACGACCGTGTCGACGGTGTCACGGGTGGTGCCCGGCATGTCGTGGACGACCGATCGCTCCTCCCCGATGAGCCGGTTGAAAAGGGTCGACTTGCCGACGTTGGGCCGCCCGACCAAGGCGATGGCGAAGGTCCGCTCACGGTCCCCGACCGCATCACCGTCGACAGCATCGTCACCGGTCGCTGCGTCCTCGGGCGATTCGGCCTCGATCGCATCGACGACGGCGTCGAGGAGGTCGCCCACCCCCCGGCCGTGGATCGAGCTGACCGGCAGGGGGTCGCCGAGGCCGAGCTGCACCAGCTCCCACACGAGGTCGAGGTGGCTGTCGTCGTCGACCTTGTTGGCCACGACCAGCACGGGTCGGTCGGCGCCGCGAAGCCGACGGGCGACCTGCTCGTCCTCGTCGGTGATGCCGACGGTCGCGTCGACCACGAACACCAGCACGTCCGCGTCGGCGATCGCCGATTCGGCCTGGCTGGAGACCTTGGAGTCGAGCTCGCTCCCCCTGGCCAGCCACCCGCCGGTATCGACGAGGGTGAAGGGTTCGCCCTGCCAGTCGGTCTCGACCTCCTTCCGGTCCCTGGTGACGCCGGGCCGTTCCTCCACGATCGCGTCCCGCCGACCGATGATCCGGTTGAACAAGGTGGACTTGCCGACGTTGGGACGGCCGACGATCACCACACGGGCGGTCATCCCCGACCCCCCGCACCAGCCGCGACGGCCGCCACCCGGTCGAGACCCAGCGCGGCGCGGAGCGCGGTGCCGCTCGTGGCGATCACCTCGACCGGGCGCGGCAGGGCGGCGGGGCTGGTGCCGTCGAGGAACACCCCACCCGACAGGCACACGTCGGGGAGGAGGTAGCGGTGTCCAGCGGGCTCATCGGCCAGGACGCGGGCGATGTCGGCCCCGACGAGGAGCCCCGTCACTGCGATGTTCCCGCCGAAGAACCGGTTGTCGACGACGACCGTGCGGACCTCGGGACGACGGCCCGGCCCTGCGCCGGCCACGGTGATCGGGTCGGCCGGTGTCCCGCCAGGCGCAACACGGGCACCTGCGAGACCGACGAGATCGGCCAACAGCGGTTCGAGCACCCGGGCGCCGTACTCGCTGGTGATCACCCCGACCGGCGCCCGCCGTGAGGGGGCGAGCACCACCGGCTGCGGACCAGCGGCACCACCCCGGTCGGGAGCTGTCGCCGCAGCGGGATCCATCCGCCCGCCGTCGGGACCGGTTCTCGGTGCTCGGTAGCCGATGGGCGGCGCACCGTCGACGCTGGCGAAGAACCCCGCCCGGGGGGTCAGCTCGCCGTCGGCCCGGCCAAGCAGCTCCAGCTCGAAGTTGCGGGCCATGCCGATGCCGTCCTCGTGCATCGGGAAGGTCCCATAGGCGTCGGCCGGCGGGAACGGACGCTCGGCCAGCAGGTAGTACTCATCGGCGGCGAACACCAGGCGACGACCGAGCAACGAGCGGTAGATGTCCTGCCACTCCTCGACCAGCTCCACCACCGAGGCAGCCTCGGCAACCGTGTGGGGCCGCATTCCCGGCTCGTCGGAGTGGTCGCTGATGCCGAGCGGCACGACCGCGAGCGTGGCGAGCTCCGGGTAGCCGTCGAGCACGCCGGTGAGGGTCTGTTCGAGGACCGGCCCGTCGTTGATCCCGGGGCACACGACGACCTGACCGTGCACGGTCACACCGTGGTCGAGGAGGGCCCGCAACCAGCGGAGGCTGGTCGCTCCCCGGCGGTTGCGCAACAGCTCCGAGCGCACGTCCGGATCGGTGGCGTGGATGCTGACGTACAGCGGCGACAGGCCCTCGGTGACCACCCGCTCGAGGTCCATCTCGGTGAACCTGGTGAGCGTCGTGAAGTTCCCGTACAGGAACGACAGGCGATAGTCGTCGTCCTTCAGGTACAGGCTGCGCCGCATCCCCGGCGGCAACTGGTAGATGAAGCAGAACGAGCAGTGGTTGTCGCACGTTCGCACCTGGTCGAACAGTGCGGCCTGGACCTCGATCCCGAGCGGCTCGCCGTCACCCTTCGCCACCTCGACGAACCGGGCGAGCCCGCCCCGGTCGATCTCGAGCGTCACCTCCGGCTCGTCCACGAGGAGCTGATACTGGATCACGTCGCGCGGCACGTCGCCGTTGATCGACACGACGGTGTCGCCAACGCACACGCCGGCTCGATCGGCCGGGGAGCCGGGCCGCACGGCAATCACCTGGGGCAATGCCACCTCTCCAGGCTACGGGCTCCGCCGGATACCCGGCCGTCGACCGGCCTGCAGTACCGTTGGAACAGAGATGCGAGTAGCGATCGTCGGGTCCGGGGTTGCGGGCCTGGTTTGTGCCCACCTGCTCGACCCCGAGCACGAGGTGGTGCTGTTCGAGGCCGATGAGCGTCTGGGCGGCCACGGCAACACGGTCACGGTCGACGACCCGTCGGCGGGCGAGCTCGGTGTCGACACCGGGTTCATCGTGCACAACGACCGGAACTACCCCAACCTGGTGCGGCTCTTCGACGAGCTCGGGGTGGCGACGGTCGATACCGAGATGAGCTTCGCGGTGACCGACCGGGCCTCGGGCTTCACCTACCGGGCCACCAACCTAAGCTCGCTCCTCGCTCGGCGCCGGAACGTCGTCGATCGCCGCATGTGGCGCATGGTGGCCGACATCGCCCGCTTCTACCGCGCCGGCCAGCGCCTCCTCCGAGACCCGTCGACCGCCGCCGACGGAACCATCGGTGAGTTCCTCCGCGAGGGCCGGTACAGCCGCTCGTTCGTCGACTTCCATCTGCTGCCGATGGGGGCTGCGGTCTGGTCGGTCGACCCCGCGTCGTTCGAGGAGTTCCCGACCATGTCCCTGCTCCGGTTCCTCGACAACCACGGACTGCTCAGCATCGGTGATCGCCCCCAATGGCGAGCGATGGTCGGCGGCTCCCGCACCTATGTCGAGGCGCTGGTGAGCGGGCTGCGGGCCACCGTGCGGTCCGGCTGCCCGGTCCTGGCGGTGGCCCGGGAACGAGGCGGGGGCCGAGACGCCCCGGATCAGCGAAGCGACCGGTCGACCATCACCGTCCACACGCCCGCAGGCACCGAGCGGTTCGACGAGGTGGTACTCGCCGCCCACAGCGACCAGGCGCTCCGGCTGCTGGCCGACCCCACGCCGGCCGAGACCTCGGTGCTCGGCGCCATCCGCTACGTGCCGAACCGGGCGACGCTCCACACCGATCGCTCGCTCCTCTCGCCCGAGCCCCGGGCCTGGGCGGCGTGGAACTACGACCGGCCAGCGGCGAACTCCGGCGCCGCGACCGTCACCTACGACCTCACCACGCTGCAACGGCTGCCGGGCGCCCGGCGGTATCTGGTCAGCCTCAACAGCGACCACCGGATCGACCCGTCGACGGTGATCACCAGCTTCGACTACCAGCATCCGCTGTTCGACTCGGCCGCCGTGGCCGCCCAGCGGCGGTTGGGTGAGATCAGCGGGATCGGCCACACGTGGTACTGCGGTGCCTGGTGCGGTTACGGCTTCCACGAGGACGGCGCGGTCGCCGGCATCGAGGTCGCCCGAGCGCTGGGGGCGCGCTGGTGACCCGCATCGCCCCTGGCGGGGCTGCGATCTGCCCGGGCATCGTCGTCCACCACCGGTCGCGGCCCGTCGACCACCGGTTCAGCTACCCGGTCTCGCTGATCTGGGTCGACCCGGACGATCCCCACGAGCTGACCGCCGAGCACCCGCTGTGGTCGGCCGACCGGCCGGCCCCGGTCCGGTTCCGCCGGCGCGACTACCTCGACGGCACCGACGAGCCCATCGGCCCTGCGGTGCGCAGCCTCGTCGCCGCGCCGCTCGGTCACCGGCCGACGGGCCCCGTCCGGATGCTCACCCAGCCCCGCCGGTGGGGGTGGCTGTTCAACCCGATCACGATCTACCTCATCTGGGATGCACCAGACCGCCTGCCGCGCGCAGCCCTGCTCGAGGTCACCAACACCCCGTGGAAGGAGCGAACCACCTACGCCGTGGCGCTCGAGTCCACCGGGGATCAGCCGGGCCTCGCCGCCACCTTCCCGAAGACACTGCACGTGTCGCCCTTTCTCGACGAGGACCATCACTACCGGCTCGTCGTGGACGGCGCCGACGGCCAGCGCGGCGTCCCCCGGTTCATCGTCGAGCTCGATCTGTATCCGAACCGCATCCATACGCCACGATCCGACGGTTGTGACGTAGAGACCACGAAGCCTTCGCCGGTGCTGACGACGCGGCTCGTCGTCGAACGGCACCGTCCGGACCGCAACACCATGAACACTGCACTGCTGACCAATCCGCTCGCCACCCACCGGGTGAGCTTTGGCATCCACCGCCAGGCCGCTGCCCTGTGGCGCAAGGGCGTCCCGTTCGTCGCCCACCCCCGGAAGCGGACCGCTCAACTCGAAGTCGAGCCGTCCTCTGCCCGGGTTCGAGGGCGGAGGCGACGACGGTGAGGAGCCTGAGATGAGACACCGTCTACCGCTGCTCGAGTCCGGCCTCCTGGAGGCACCACCGTCCGGCAGGGTGGCCGACCGGGCCGACGCGCTCCTCGGCCGTGGTGGCAGACTCGGCCCGCGATCCGGTGTTCGCGTCGTGGCCGCCAAGGCCGGCCTCCGCCACCTGTTGCGGCGCCTGCACCGTGACCAGCTCACCGTCGTCGACGTCGATGGGACCACCGCCACCTACGGTCCCGGCGGTGGCGGCTCACAGCGGGCGGCGATCCGCGTGAGCGACGAGCGGGCGTGGGTCGCCGTGGCGACCGAGGGGTCGATCGGTCTCGGACGGGGCTTCATCGAGGGTTGGTGGTCGAGCGACGACCCGACCGCCGTGGTGCGGATCCTGATCAGGAACCTCACCGAGCTCGACGAGTTGCGAAACCGGATCAGGTGGACCACCGGCGGGCTGGGCGACCTGCTGCGACGGGCGATACCCCGACCCCGGCTCGACCGCGACCGGGACCGGGACCACATCGCCGCCCACTACGACCTGGGCAACGAGTTCTTCGCGCTGTTCCTCGACGACACGATGACCTACTCATCCGCCGTCTTCCGGGAGCAGGCCATGGACCTGGCCACGGCGAGCGTGGAGAAGTACGACCGGCTCCTGGCCAAACTGGGCGTCGACGACTCCCACCGGCTGCTCGAGATCGGCACCGGCTGGGGCGGCTTCGCCATCCGGGCGGCCGGTCGGACCGGATGTGAGGTCACCACCACGACCGTCTCGGAGGCGCAGCGGCGGGAGGCCGGCGAACGGGTCGCGACCGAAGGGCTCAGCGACCGGATCGACGTGCTCGGCATCGACTGGCGGGATCTCGACGGACGGTTCGACCGCATCGTGTCGATCGAGATGATCGAGGCCGTCGAGTGGCGTGACTACGACCGCTTCTTCGCAACCCTCGACCGCTGCCTCACCCCGACCGGCCTCATCGGGCTGCAGGCGATCTGCGTGCCCGACCGGCGCTACGAGCGGGTGAAGAACACGGAGGACTTCATCCGGCGCTTCGTGTTCCCCGGCGGTCAGCTCCCGTCGCTCGGCGCCATCGGTCGCTCGGTGAGTCGCGTCACCAGGCTGCAGATCATCGACGTCGAGGACCTCTCCGCCCACTACGCCGAGACGCTCGAGCGTTGGCGCACCCGGTTCGAGGCCAGGGCCGACGACCTCGCCACGCTCGGCCTCGACGATCGCTTCCGCCGCCTCTGGCGCTTCTACCTCGCATACTGCGAGGCAGCGTTCCGCGAACGACACTGCACGGTCGACCAGATCGTGCTCGCCGGCCCCGAGTGGCGGCCCGACGGGCTGTCGCTCCGACCCTGCTAGCAGCCCTCTACCCTGAAGTCGTGACCGAAGTCGTGACCGATGGAGCCGCCAGCGAGCGACCGACGAGCGATGCCGACGCCGGTGTCGACCGGGTCCTGCTCTGCGCGCCCCGCGGGTTCTGCGCCGGGGTGGAGATGGCCATCAAGGCCCTGGCGTGGATGGTCCGGGCGTTCGAGCCACCGGTGTACTGCTACCACGAGATCGTCCACAACAAGCTCGTCGTCGAGCGCTTCGTCGACCGGGGGGTCGTGTTCGTCGACGACATCGCCGAGGTGCCACCGGGCCGCCCCATCATGCTGTCGGCCCACGGCTCGGCTCCCCAGGTGGTCACGGCGGCCAGGGAGCGGGGAAGCTACGTGGTCGACGCCGTGTGCCCGCTCGTCACGAAGGTCCACCACGAGGTGAAGGTCCGGGCCGGGAAGGGCTATCAGATCGTCTACATCGGTCACGAGGGACATGAGGAGGCGGTCGGCACGATGGCCGTGGCGCCCGATGCGATCCATCGGGTCGAGTCGGTCGACGACGTCGCGGCGCTGCCCGACTTCGACGAGCCCACGGCACTGCTGGCGCAGACCACGTTGAGCCACCGCGACTGGGCCGATGTCGCCGCCGCGGCCGAGGAACGCTTCCCCGATCTGTTCATGCCGGGACGCAGCGATCTGTGCTTCGCCACCACGAACCGGCAGTCGGCGCTCATCGCCGTGGCCGACCGCTGCGACGCCTTCGTGGTGATCGGGTCGGCCAACAGCTCGAACACGAACGCGCTGGCCAAGCTCGCGGCCGAGGCCGGCTGCCAGCGGGTCTTCCGGGTCAACGGCCCCGACGAGCTGCCAGACGATCTGACCGGCGTCGTCGGCGTCACCGCTGGAGCATCGGCGCCAGAGGACGTCGTCAGCGCCGTGATCGACTTCCTGGACCCCTCCGCCGGCGTGGAGGAGGTCACGATCACCGAGGAGGACGAGTACTTTCCCCCTCCCCGGAACCTGCGTGAGCTCCTGGCCGCCATCGACGTCGTCTCGACGCTGGGGCTGGGTGGACCTCTCGGCGACCGGCCGGCGCTGAACGACCGCCAGATCGGCGCCTCGGACGTGCTCGCCACGCTCTGACCCTGCGCGCTGACTCTGCGCTTTGACGCCGCGCGCTGACTCGGCGACGTTCGTCAGCTACCGGCGCGGATCTGGGCCTCGTCGAAGAGCAACTGCAGGTCGTGGCCAAGCCGATCGGTGAGCGACCGGATCTCGGACCGCTTCACCCGGCCACCGTCGGCCCGCTCAGGGGGTGGTATCGGTTCGCCGATGACCATCGTGACCTTCCGCGGCCGCACCCACTTCGCGCCCTTGGGCATCGCCCGCGCCGCGCCGCCGATCCCGACCGGTACCAGCGGCACCTGGGCTCGACAGGCGAGGAAGGCCGCCCCTTCCTTCAGCTCCTGGATGATCGGCCCCTCCTGGCGGGTCGACTCGGGAAAGACGGCGAGCGGCTCGCCGTTGCGAAGCACCCATTCGGCCAGCCGCAGGGCGTTGCGATCGGTGGTGGCCCGCTCCACCGGGAAGCCACCCATCGCCCGGAGAAACCAGCCGAGCCCGGGGATCGCGAAGTAGTTCTCTGCCCCCATGTAGCGCAGGACCCGCGGTCCAGACAGCGCGACCACCGGCGTGTCGAGGATCGAGCGGTGCCCCCCGGGAGCGAGGACGTAGCCCCCGGCGGCCGGGAGGTGCTCGCGCCCGACCACGTCGAGCCGGAAGTAGATGCGGGCGACGGCCCGCAGCAGACCACGGATGACCCGATAGGCGACGAGCGACGCACCCTCGAGCTCGAGCGAAACCGGCTCATCGGCGACGGTCGGCAGCGTCCGATCAGCCACCGATCCGCTCCACGAGTTTGGCCACGACCTCCTCGATCGTGAGCTCGGACGTGTCCAGGAGAAAGGCGTCGTCGGCCTGGCGGAGCGGATCGCTCGACCGCTCCGAGTCGATCTTGTCGCGACGGGCGAGATCGGCAGCGACGGTCGACGCGTCGTCGGTCTGCTCATCCAGGGCACGGCGGGACGCTCGCACCAGCTCCGACGCGGTGAGGTACACCTTCAGGATCGCATCGGGGAACACCACCGTTCCGATGTCACGGCCTTCGAGCACACCGCCACCCCGGTCCCGGGTCCAGGAGCGCTGCCGGGCGACCAGCTCCGTCCGGACGTCCGGGTTGGCGGCCACTATCGACACCGCACCCGACACCGCCGGGCCCCGTATCGCCTGCGTCGCGTCGACACCGTCGACCCGCACCGACCCGTCGTCGCCGAGCTCGATCGACGTGGCCCTGGCCGCCGCGGCGACCCGAGCCTGGTCGGCGGGATCCACTCCCTGCTCGAGCACGGCGAAGGTCACCGATCGGTACATCGCCCCGGTATCGAGGTAGTCGAGGCCGAGCGCCTCGGCGAGGCGGCGGGCCACCGTCGACTTGCCGGAACCGGCGGGTCCGTCGATCGCGATCACCGTGAGATCGGCGTCCGCTGCCCCGTTGACGCCGCTCGACGTCGGAGGCTCGTGGGCCGGTCCGGTCGGTCGGTGGTCACGGCGCATGACCTCGCCCCTCAATCGAGCGACCGGACGGTCGGACGGTAGCCCCGGGCCATCAGCCCACCCACGAAGCGCTCGGAACGGGTCTCGTCGACCACGACGATCATCACGCCCTGGCGGCCCTCCCCGGAGTGGCTGATCTCCAGGTCGAAGATGTTGACGTCGAGCTCGGCCGCAAGGTTGGCGATGGCGGCGATCTCGCCCGGCCGGTCCGGGATCGCGATCGCCAGTTCCACGAGCGCGTCGGCCGGTCCGAATCCGACAGGCAGATTGATCCTCGCCGCCCGGGCTCGGGCCAGGTGGTCGAGGATCCCGTCGCGGTCGCCGTCGGCCACCAGCGACCGCACCTGGCCCAGCGCGCCGATCAGCTCGTCGAGACCGTCGACGATGGCGTTGCTGTTGGCGAGGCAGATGTCGGGCCAGATCGACGGCCGCCCGGCGGAGATCCTGGTCATGTCGCGGAATCCGCCGGCGGCGAGGCGGAGCAGCGCTCGATGCTCGACGGACGTGGTGTCGGCCAGGTTCATCAAGGTGGCGGCGGTGAGGTGGGGGACGTGGCTGACCTGGGCGACCAGGTCGTCGTGGATGGTCGGCGGGAGCGCCAGCGTCTCCGCCCCGATCGAGCGGACGACGGCTCGGACCGCGGCGAAGGCCCGCTCGTCGGTCGACTCGAGCGGCGTCAGCACCCACATCGCCCCGGCGAACAGGTCCTCGCGGGCGCCGGAGATGCCGTCCTGCTCGGACCCGGCCATGGGGTGACCACCGACGAAGCGCTCGCTGTCGACCGCGTCACAGATCGCCGCCTTGGTGGATCCCACGTCGGTGACGACCGCGTCGCACCGACCGAGCGCGTCGATCGCGAGCTCGGGGATCGCCCCGACCGGGGCGGCGACGACGACGAGATCGCTCTCGGTGTCGAAGCCGACCTCGTCGGCCGCGCCGACCTTCACCGCCTCGATCTGGACGTCGGGGTCGGCGTCGACAGCCGCCACCCGCCAGCCCTGCTTGCGGAGGGCGATCCCGACCGACCCGCCGATCAGGCCGGTGCCGACCACCGTTGCCCGTTGGCGGTCACCTGGTGTCATCACGTCAGAGTTCCTCGTCGCCCGGCTCGGCGAGCTCCGGCCGGAGCACGGTTGCACCGCGGAGGAACACGTGTCGTAGCTCGTTGCGGGGGGCGTCGGTCTCCACGTGGAGCATCAGCCGCACGCAACGAGCGAGCGCGTCGGTCTCCATCTCCTGGGCGCAGAGCAGCGGCACGTCGACCAGCCCGAACTCGCGGGCGGCGGCGGCCGGTGCGACCGATCGGAGGTCGCCGGTCGCGGTGAAGAGGACGCTGATGACATCGTCGACATCGAGCTGGTTCCGGTCGAACAGCAACTGAAGCATCTGCGTGGTCCGTCGAGCGATCTCGTCGGGTTCGTCGACATCGACCGTGGTCGCTCCGCGCAACGCTCGCACTGTCATGGCGCCGCATCGTACCTGGCCACTCGATGGTTCACGAAGACGATGGACGGTGATCGCCGGCCGGGCTTGCCGCAGGCCCGAACCCATCCCCGTGCCCGGCTGGGGCGACCGCCCGTTGCAGGGCGAGCAGCTCGTCTGCGGTGACGACCCGCCACTCCCCCGGGCCGAGGTTGGGGTCGGACATCGGACCGATCCGGGAGCGGGCGAGGCGGCGGACGGGGTGGCCGATCGCCTCGCACATGCGCCGCACCTGACGGTTCCGGCCCTCGTGGATCGTGAGGCGGAGCAGACCCGGCGACAGCACCGAGACCTTGGCTGGCGCCGTGATGCCGTCTTCGAGGTCGACGCCTTCGCGCAGCGCTCGCAACGACGCCCGACCGGGTTGTCCCTCCACGTGAACCAGGTACTCCTTCTCGACCCCGAAACTGGGGTGGGTCAGCCGGTGGGCCAGGCCCCCGTCGTTGGTGAGCAGCAGCAGGCCCTCGGTCTCGAGATCGAGACGACCGACCGGGAAGACCCGCGGTTCTGGCGGTACGAGCTCGACGACGGTCTGTCGGCCGTGGGTGTCGCTGGCCGTCGTGACCACACCGGTCGGCTTGTTGAGCAGGTAGGTGACCCCGTCGACCTTGGTGGAGATCACCGCGCCGTCGACCGTGATCTCGTCGTCGGGCCCCGCCCTCGCCCCGAGGGTTGCCGCCCGCCCGTTGACGAGTACCCGCCCATCCTCGATGAGGGCCTCGCAGGCCCGCCGCGAGCCGAGTCCGGTCCTCGCGAGGACCTTCTGGAGCCGCTCGCCGTCGGGGCGCTCGCCGTCAGGTGGGCTCGGGGGCCGGTTCATCGCTCGACGCCGCCGCGCCGTCCGAAGGCTCGACGCCCGAGTCGACCTTGAGCGTCAGTTCGAGGGCTTCGACCACCTCCGCCGCCGGGACGAAGTCGCCCAGGGCGGGGAGCTCGTCTGGCGAGTCGATCCCGAGCCGCTCGAGGAAGTACGGGGTCGTGCCGAAAAGGATCGCCTGGCCGACACCGGCCTCGCGGCCCACCTCCTGCACGTAGCCACGCTGCTCGAGGGTCCGCAGCACGGCGTCGACGTTGACGCCACGGATGGCGCTGACCTGGGCGCGGGACACGGGCTGCTTGTAGGCCACGATCGCCAGCGTCTCCAGCGCAGCGCTCGACAACCGGCTCGACTGGCCCTCCATGGCGTAGCGCTCCACGTAGGCGTGGAGCTCGGGGTCGGTCTGGAAACGCCAGCCGCCGGCCACCCGCACCAGTCTGAACCCGTGGCCGGCGGTGACGTACACGTCCGCCAACGCCTCGCACAGCGCCTCCACCGCACGCACCGGGAGCTCGAGGAGCTGGGCCAGCTCCTGGCTCGACACCGGGTCGGACGAGACGAGCACGATCGCCTCGAGGGCCCGCCGCGCCTCGGAGCCCGGCGCCCCCGGCTCGGGGGCATCAAGGGGGAGCTCGTTCATCCTTCGTACACGTCGACCGCTGACAGGGCGAGCTCCCGGTCGGTGCTGTCGCCGACCCACTCGACGGTCAGGTCGCCGAAGTTGTCGACCTGGTCGAGCTCGACCAGGCCCTGCTTGAACAACTCGAGGACGGCGAGGAAGCGAACGACGATCTCGACCTTCTCGGCGAGGCCTTCGGTCAGGCTGCGGAAGCTCCGGGGGCCCCGACCGGGCAGCACGCCGAGGAGCTCGCCGATCGCGTCGGTGACGTTGGCCCGTATCGGGGTGACGTGAACGAGATCGACCGTCGGTTTCGGCTTGGCTGACACCACCCGGAGGAACGCGCTCCGCAGCTTCGCCGCCGTCATGCCGACCAGCGGATCCGGGGTGAGCGAGAGGAACTGCTCCTCCATGCCCGAGCGCCGGGGCACCGACAGGTCGGCCAGCGCGACCAGGTCCTCGAGCATCCGGGCGGCGTCCTTGAAGGTCTTGCACTCGAGGAGGCGGGCGAGCAGGAGGTCGCGCTCCTCCCAGAGGCCCAGTTCCTCGTCGAGGTCGATCCCGTCGTCGACGGGCAACAGACGCCGGCACTTGAGCTCGACGAGCGTGGCGGCGATGAGGAGGAACTCGGTGGCGACGTCGAGGTCACACGATTCCATCGTGGCGAGCTCGGCCAGATACGCGTCGACGATCTCACAGAGCGGCACCTCGTAGAGATCGACGTCCTCCTTGAGGATCAGGTGCAGCAGAAGATCGAACGGGCCCTCGAACGCGTCGGTCTGGACCTGAAATGACACCCGTGTGATTCTAGCGGTGGAAGGGCGACGAGCGGCGTCAGCGGCCGATCAGAACACCAGCCGGCCGAGGCTCTCGGCCACGACAGCCGGCTTCTCCTGACCGTCGACCTCCACCCGCACCTCGTTCATCACCTCGATCATGCCGCCCTTGATCTCGGCCCGCTTGAGTGTGCTCACCGCCCGGATCCTCGCGCCGACCGGTACCGGCGACGGGAAGCGGACCTTGTCGAACCCGTAGTTGATGCCGAGCTTCTGCCCCTCCAGCGCCGGCCCCGGCACGGGCTCGGTGCGGGGCAGGTGGCCCATGATGGAGAGGGTGAGGTGCCCGTGGGCGATCGGCGCTCCGAATGGACCGGCCTCGGCCCGTTCCACGTCGACGTGGATCCACTGGTGGTCGAGCGTGACATCGGCGAAGGCGTCGATCCGCTCCTGGGTCATCTCGAGCCAGTCGGTCGGCGGTGTCGATTCGCCGATACGCCCCTGCAGCGTCTCCAGCGCCTTGGCCATGTTCGCTTCCGACCCGGTGGTCTCGTCATCGCTCATCGGCCCAGATTGGCACCGAAATCACCGGGTCGCCAGGGGTCGGCGGGCGTACGCTACGACACCATGAACGATGCCACCCGTCCCCGCGCCTTCTCGGGGATCCAGCCCACCGGAGCGCTCCATCTCGGCAACTACCTGGGGGCGGCCCGGAACTGGGTGCGGCTCCAGGACACCACCGACGGGTTGTACTGCATCGTCGATCTCCACGCCCTGTCGGTACCCCGTCCCCCGGGCGACATCCGGCGTGCCACCGTCGAGCTGGCGGCCGACCTCCTGGCGATCGGGATCGATCCTGACCGATCGATCCTGTTCGTCCAGTCCCAGGTGCCCGAGCACACGGAGCTGGCCTGGCATCTGCAGTGCGTCGCCGGGTTCGGGGAGCTTCGGCGCATGACACAGTTCAAGGACAAGAGCGAGTCGAACGACTTCGTGTCGGCTGCACTCTTCACCTATCCAGCGCTGCAGGCGGCCGACATCGCCCTCTACGACACCGACGTCGTCCCCGTCGGCGACGACCAGCGGCAGCACGTGGAGTTCACCCGGGACGTCGTGACGAGGTTCAACACCCGCTTCGGGTCACCCGACGAGCCGGTGCTGGTCGTGCCCGAGCATCGGATCCCCGGGTTCGGGGAGCGGATCATGGATCTCCAGCACCCCGGAAACAAGATGTCGAAGTCGGCCGATTCGCCGCAGGGGACCGTGTTGCTGGTCGACCCGCCCGAGGCGATCGAGAAGAAGCTCAAGCGGGCGGTCACCGACAGCGACGGCGAGGTCCGCTACGACCCGGACACCAAGCCGGGGGTGGCGAACCTGCTGACGATCCTGGCGGTGGCCACCGACAGCGATCCCGACACGGTGGCCAAGGGCTACACCCAGTACGGACCGCTGAAGACCGACGCCGCCGAGGCCCTCATCGAGATGCTCCGCCCGATCCAGGAGCGACGCGCCGCGCTCGACGAGGCCACCACGATCGACCTGCTCCGCCAGGGCGCCGCCCGGGCCCAGGAACGAGCCGCCGTGGTGATGGACCGCGTCCGCGCCGCCGTCGACCTCCACCGCTAGACCGACCCCCGCAGGGGCCCCATGCGCACACCGGTGCCAGACACATCGTGCGGGGTGGCTGCCCCCTGGTCAGTCGTCGTCACAGGCCTTGAGGACGAGCGCAAGGTGGTGGGGGACGCTCCACGCATCCGGTCCGCGATGGTGCTCCCTGGCCCAGGCGACGGTGAGGGGATCGGAGCCGGCGTCGGTCAGCAGCGTGGCGCCGAGGTCGGGGTGCCGCCGATACTGGCCCAGGCGTCGGCGCACCGGTCCGCCACGCTCGATCCATCGGTCGGCCGCCTCGTCGTCGACGACGGCCCACAGCACGGTCGCCACCACCCTGGCCGGGGTCCGAAGCCCGGAAACGACCTTGCCGGAATCGTGCAGCAGCGCAGCGGCGACCACTGGGCCGGTGGCGTCGTCGCCGAGCTCGGCGACCACCGCCCTGGCGACCGCCACGGCGTGCCGGCGATCGGGGTTGCTCATCCGCTCCCACACGAGCCGCTCGCCGGGCAGCAACGACTCGCGAGCCCACGCCTCATCGTCGGTGGCCGGCGGACCGGGGCGAACCGATCCGAGGAACCTCCTCGTGAGGTGCACGAGGGTGGCACCGCGCCGTAGCGCCGACTCAGACACCGAGCCTGCGGGCGGCCGCCAGCAGGGCCGCCACCGACTTCCCGTCGGTGATTCGACCGCTGGTGGCCATCTCCACCGCCTCGACGAGCGGAACCCGCGCCACCTGCATCTCCTGCTCCTCGGGGCCTTCGAGTCGCTGGGGCACCTCGGTCAGCCCGGTGGCGAGGAAGATGTAGCCGAGCTCGTCGCAGAAGCCGGGCGAGTAGTGCATGGTGAGCAGTGGTTCGAGCTTGGCCGCCCTCATCCCGATCTCCTCCTCGAGCTCACGGAGGGCCGTGGCTTCGGGCGGCTCGCCAGCGACGTCGCGCTTGCCGGCCGGGATCTCCCACAGGTCGGCATCGAGCGCGGCGCGGTACTGCCGGACGAGGAACACGTCGTCGCCGTCGAGGGCGACAGCGGCGACCGCGCCGGGATGGCGGACGATGTCGCGCTCGAACCGGTCGCCGGACGGCCCTTCGAACTCGCCCCGGCAGAAGGTGATCACCGAGCCCCGCTGGAGCACCCGCTCCCCCACCGGGCGGAACACGGGCCGTTCGGTCGAATCGGTCGCGCCGGCTGGGCGCTGCTGATCGTTCACCGGCGATTCGTCACGGTCGGTCGATCACGCCGAGGCGCTGTCGACGGTGGACCCATGGTGGTTCGACCCGTTCCGGACCGGATCGGCCTCCGGCGACCGCGTCGCCGTCTCGGCCGACCGCTCCGATCGAGCGAACCGCGCCGGGTCGAGCTGTTCGGCTCTGGCCAGCGACGCGCCGACGAAGGCGTCGAAAAGCGGCGCCGGACGGTCGGGCCGGCTCTTGAGCTCCGGGTGGGCCTGGGTCCCGACCCAGAACGGGTGGCCCGGAAGCTCGACGAACTCCACGAGGAGGTCGTCGGGCGACGTCCCCGAGCAGCGCAAACCGGCTTCCTCGAACCGGCTCCGGAACCGGGGATTGAACTCGTAGCGATGGCGGTGCCGTTCGCTCACGACGGTCTGCCCGTAGATGGCGGCGACCTGCGAGTCCTGGTCGAGCACCGCGACGTAGGCACCGAGGCGCATCGTGCCGCCGAGATCGGTGACGTCCTGTTGTGAGGCCATCAGGTCGATCACCGGGTACGGGGTCGTGCTGTCCTGCGTGTCGAACTCGCTCGAGTTCGCGCCAGCGAGGCCGAGGACGTTGCGGGCGTACTCGATCGTCATCACCTGCATCCCCAGGCACAACCCCAGGCATGGGGTGCCGCTGTCACGGGCGTAGGCGGCAGCGGAGATCTTGCCCTCGACGCCCCGCACCCCGAAGCCGCCCGGGAGCACGATGCCGTCGAGATCGCCGAGCATGTCCTCCACCAGCAGGCCCTCGACGTGGTCCGACGAGATCCAGGCGATATCGAGGTCGACCTCGTGCTCGATGGCCGCGTGTCGGAGCGACTCGGCGACCGAGAGGTAGGCGTCGTGCAGGCTCACGTACTTGCCGACGATGCCGATCCTCAACGGTTTCCAGGCGTTGGCGGTCCGCTCGACCAGCGCCCGCCAGTCGTCGAGATCGGGTTCGGTCTCCTCCAGACCGAGGAGGTCGCAGACGTTGCGATCCAGGCCGGCCTCGTGCATGACGAGCGGGATGCCGTACAGGCTGTCGGCATCGGGGGCGTTGATCACCCCGTCGATCGGGACGTCGCACAGGTTCGAGATCTTCTCCCGGAGGCCGTCGGAGATGCCCCGGTCGGATCGGCACACGATCACGTCCGGTTGGACGCCCCGGCTTCGCAGCTCGGTGACCGAGTGCTGGGTGGGCTTGGTCTTGAGCTCGCCGGCCGGACCGATGAACGGCACCAGCGTGACGTGCACATAGCAGACGTTCTGCCGACCGACATCGAGGCGGAACTGCCGGATCGCCTCGAGGAACGGGAGGATCTCGATGTCGCCGACGGTGCCGCCGACCTCGGTGATCACCACGTCGACGTCGTCGGTTGCGAGCTGGGAGATCCGTCGCTTGATCTCGTCGGTGATGTGGGGGATGACCTGCACCGTCTTGCCGAGGTAGGTGCCCCGGCGCTCCGCCGCGATGACCGATGAGTAGATCGATCCGGTGGTGGCATTCGACGCCCGGGAGAGGTTCTCGTCGATGAACCGCTCGTAGTGACCGAGGTCGAGATCGGTCTCGCCACCGTCGTCGGTGACGTAGACCTCGCCGTGCTCGAACGGGTTCATCGTGCCCGGATCGACGTTGATGTACGGGTCGAGCTTCTGCATCGTGACCTTGAAGCCCCGGGCCTTCAGCAGTCGCCCGAGCGATGAAGCAGTCAATCCTTTGCCGAGGGAGCTGACCACGCCCCCGGTGACGAAGATGTGCTTTGTCATTCCACTCCTGTGGGAAGGCTCTACCCAACTTAGCAACTCAGGCCGGCGACGCTGCGCACGGGCCTCGCCCGCCCACCCCGTGCGACAATCCCCGCCACCCCGCACTACGTTCTCCCCCCATGACGTTCACCGCACTGCTGCTCGACCAGACCGACGACGGCGTCTCGGCCGCCATCACCGATCTCGACGATGATCGACTCCCCGGCGGCAGCGTGACGGTGGACGTCGAGTGGTCCTCGCTCAACTACAAGGACGGGATGATCCTGCAGGGGATCGGCCGTCTCGTGCGCGACTACCCGCACGTCCCCGGCATCGACCTCGCCGGAACCGTGACCGAATCGAGTGACGAGCGCTATCGCCCCGGCGATCAGGTGGTGCTCACCGGCTGGCGGGTCGGGGAGGTCCACTGGGGCGGCTACGCCACGAAGGCCCGGGTCGACGCCGACTGGCTGGTGCGGGTGCCCGACGGCATGACGACCCGCCAGGCCATGACGGTCGGCACCGCCGGATTCACCGCGATGCAGGCGCTGGTCGCGCTCGAACGGCACGGGCTGCAGCCCGGCGACGGCCGCAAGCTCCTCGTCACCGGCGCGTCGGGCGGTGTCGGCGGCTCGGCGATCCTGTGGGGGTCGCTGGCCGGATACGACGTGGTGGCTTCGACCGGTCGTCCGGAGAACAGCGCCGATCTGACGGCGCTCGGTGCCGCCGACGTGATCGACCGGGCCGAGCTGGCCGACAACCCCGACCGCCCACTGCTCTCGGAGCGGTGGGCTGGCTGCATCGACGCGGTCGGTGGCGACACCCTGGCCCACGTCCTCGCCGAGATGGCCTACGGCGGCGCGGTCGCGGCCTGCGGACTCGCCGGCGGCAACGGCCTGTCGACCACGGTCATCCCGTTCCTGCTGCGCGGGGTCAGCCTGCTGGGTATCGACTCGGTGCTGTGTCCCCACGACGAACGATTGGCGGTGTGGTCCCGGATCGCCGACGTCGCAGACGGGGCCAAGCTCGACGCGCTGACAACCGAGGTCTCCTTGGCCGACCTCCCCGCGCTGGCCCCCGAGATCCTCGGCGGGAAGGTCAAGGGCCGCACCGTCGTGCGCTGCGCCGCCTGAGCTCGCTCACCGGCTCTCGGTCAGGAGCCGATCTCGGCGCCCGGTCACCGGCTCGCGGTCACAGTCGGATCTCGGCACCCACGCCGGCGACGACGGCGGCGTCGTAGACCAGGCGGGCAGCGGCGACGTCCTGCACCGCGTGCCCCGTCGACTTGTAGACGGTGACCTGCTCGTCGCTCGTCCGACCGGTGGCCCGGCCGGCGATCAGGTCGCCCAGCTCCACCACGGCACCCGGTTCGAGCGACTGGATCTCCGCCGCACCGGCCGGCGGAGGCACCGCAACCGAGTCACGCCACTCCACCACCACCACGTCGGCCGCGGCCAGCTCGACCGGCAGCTCGGCGGCCGAGCCGACCGACGAGACGTGGGTCCCGGGACCGATCGCCGACGGGTCGATCACCGCTTCCGGTGCGTGGGTGCACAGGGCGACCACGTCGGCGCCCTCCAGCGCCTCGTCGAGAGCGTCGACGGCTCGGGCCGCGGCCACGCCGGCCTCCTTCGCCGCACTGGCAACGACGACGGCGGCGGGCTGGGTGCGGTTGAACACCCGCACCTCGCGCCACGGTCGCAACCCGGCGAAGGCGTGGGCGTGGCCCACGGCCTGGGCCCCGCCGCCCACGATCGTGAGCACCTCGGAGCCTGCCGTGGCCAGCAGGTCGGCGGCGATCGCCGCCGTCATGGCCGTTCGGCGCTCGGTGATCACCTCGGCGTCCATGATTGCGAGCGGTGTGCCCGAGGCGTCGTCGAACACTGCGATCATCCCCTGGTGGGACGGCACGTCGACGTTGTGGGGGAAGATCGACACGAGCTTGGCCGCCAGGCCGACACCCGAGAGGTAGCCCGGCATGGCGGCGAGGATCCCCTTCCCGGTCGCAGCCCCGATCCTGGGTGGCACGTCGGCCGAACCCGCCGAGAGCCCGTCCATGGCGTGCTCGAGCGCGCTCCTCAGCGCGGCGGGATCGAGGAGCTCGGCGACCTGGCCGGCGTCGATCACCCGGATCGCCGCACCGGGGCCGTGCCCCTGATCGTCGGATGCCGACGGTGCATGGTTCGTCATGGGATGACCATAGGGACGTGGCTCCCGCCGCGCACGGCCCTGCTGGCAGAGCCCGCCCGCCGGGGTGGTGCCGCGATCGAATTGTGGCGAGGATGGTGCGATGGCATCGACCAAGGCAGCGCAACTCACCGTGTCCGATCCGAAGGAGCTCGGGTTCGATCCGGCGCGACTCCAGCGGGTCGATTCGTTCATCCAGTCCAACTATCTCGATACGGGCCTCTACCCCGGCTTCACCCTGCTGGTGTGCCGCAACGGTCGGATCGCCCACCTGTCGATCCAGGGTCACGCCGACGCCGAGTCCGGCGCGCCGATGGCGGAGGACACGCTGATCCGGATCTTCTCGATGACCAAGCCGATCACGTCGGTCGCGCTCCTCACCCTCTACGAGGAGGGGCGGTTCCGCCTGGAGGATCCCGTCTCGAAGTTCATCCCGTCGTTCGGTGACCTGCGGGTGTGGGAGGACGGCAACGCCGACAACTACACGACCCGGCACCCGGAGCGGGAGATGACCATCCGGGACCTCCTGACCCACACGTCGGGGCTCACCTACGGGTTCATGAAGCGCCATCCGGTCGACTCGCTCTACCGGCGCAGCGGCATCGACGCCGGCGGCCAGAAGCTCGAGAGCTGGGTGGAGTCGCTGGCCGAGCTCCCCCTGATCTTCACCCCGGGGAGTCAGTGGTCCTACAGCGTCGCCACCGACGTGCTCGGCCGCCTGATCGAGGTGATCGGCGGCATGCCGTTCGATCAGTTCCTCCAGGCACGGATCTTCGATCCGCTCGACATGACCGACACGACGTTCCGGGTGGATGACGACGACGCCGACCGCCTCGCTGCGCTCTACACGGTGCCGGCGCTGTCGCCGTTCGCGGTGCCGGAGGGCGCCGATGGCGACGGGAAGCTCCTGCTCGACGACGGCGGGCCCGACAGCCAGTGGCGGCGGCCGGCAACCTACCTGTCGGGTGGCGGTGGTCTGGTCTCCACCGTCGGTGACTACTACCGGTTCACCCAGATGCTTCTGAACGGCGGCGTCCTCGACGGGACGAGGATCCTCGGCCGCAAGACCGTGCAGTATGCCACCACCAACCACCTGCCGGGCGGCGGCGACCTCGCCAGCATGGGGCAGGCGGTGTTCAGCGAGACCACCTACGACGGCATCGGCTTCGGCCTCGGCTTCTCCGTGGTCCTGGACCCGGCAGCCTCCCAGGTCATCGGCACGGCCGGCACCTACGGATGGGGTGGCGCCGCCTCGACACTGTTCTGGGTGGACCCGGTCGAGGATCTCGCCGTGATCGGGCTCACCCAGTTGATGCCGTCGTCGGCCTATCCGATCCGGGAGGAGCTCCGCCCCCTCATCTACAGCACCCTGGTCGACTGAGGAGTCGGCGAACTCGCCATGAACCTCGGGGCCCACATCGCCGTCGCCGACCGGGCCACGCCGATCGATCGACCACGAGGTCGTCGCGGTGGCGGCGGCCATGCCGCCCGGCTGCTCGGCTCGGCGCTGCCCGACCTCGCCACGATCGGCCGGTTCCGACTGCTCGGCTCCACGGGCCACGCCGCGGTGTCCGCTGGGATCGACCTCCACCACCGCACCGACGAGCTGTTCCACCGGCACCGCTGGTTCTCGACCCGGAACCGGGAGTTGACCAACGCGCTCATCGGGGCCGGTGTGGGACGGGGGCCGGCCAGGGCGTGCAGCCACGTGGGGATCGAGCTCCTCCTCGACGGCCGTCTGGCCGCTGAGCCCGAGATACTCGTCGCCTACGAGTCGGCGTTCCGGGTGATCGGCTCCGTTCGAGACGAACTGTTGCCGCTCGTGCCCACCGCCCATCGGGAGGCGTGGGCCGCCTTCCTCGACCGGCTCACCGACCGGACCGAACCGCCCGACTACACCGATCCGCACACCGTGGCCACCCGCCTGCACCGAATCCTGACCCACCGGCCCCGGCTCGCTCTCCCCGAGGCACAGATCGAGACCGTGGCGACCGCCCTGGCCGAGCAGCAGCCCTCGATCGACGAGACGGCGCTCGACCTGGTCGCCGACATCGCCAACCGTCTCCCCTGACCCACCGTCCGAGAGCTCTCGACCACCGCACGTTGTGTCTGGCACCGATGTGCGCATGCCGCCGTTGCGGTCAGGGGGTGCGCTTCTTGGCTTCGTCGATGAGCTCCTGGGCGTGTTGGCGAGCCGTGGCCGAGTCGGGCTGACCCGACAGCATCCGGGCGAGCTCGGTCAGCTGCTCGTCGGGTGCGAGCAGGCGGATCTCGGAGACGGTCTCGTCGTCGCCCTGGCGCTTCTCGACCGCCAGATGGGCGTCGGCGAACGCCGCCACCTGCGGCAGGTGGGTCACGACCAGCACCTGGTGCCGGTCGCCGAGATGGCTGAGCGAGCGCCCGACCGCAAAACCGGCCTGACCGCCGATGCCGGCGTCGACCTCATCGAACACGAGCACCGGCGGCGCCTCCGACAGCACGCTGCGGAGGGCGAGCATGGCCCGGGCCAGCTCGCCGCCGGAGGCGACCTTGGCCAACGGCTGGAGTGGCGACCCGGGGTTCGCCGCGAGCTGGAACGACACGTCGCCGCCATCCGGGCCGGCCACGTCGATCCCGATGCGGGCTCTGGCCATCGCGAGATCCGGCAGGTGTGCCTCGATCGCCTCGGCGAGCCCGGGGGCGGCCGCCCGCCGATCGGCCGCGACCCGACGCTGGGCGGCATCGAGTCGCTCCACGGCAGCGGCCCGCCTCCGGTCGAGCTCCGCCGCCACGACGTCGTGGTCCTCCAGCTCCTTCAGGCGGAGCCGGAGCGAGTCGCGCTCGGCGATGACGGTGGCCACGTCGTCGCCGTACTTCCGGCACAGGTCGTGGAGGAGACGACGGCGGGCCTGGACCCGATCGAGCTCCTCGGGGTCCGGCTCGATGGCCTCCCCGACGGCTCGGATCGTGTCGCCGATGTCGTCGAGCTCGGCCACCACGTTCCGGAGCCGATCGGCGATCGGGGCGAACGGGGGCCCGTCTGCGAGCTCCTGGAGCGCCGCTGCCACCTGATCGCGGGCGCCGTCGTCGTCGACGAGTTGGCTGAGGGCGCTCCCCGCGGTCTCCTGATGGGCGACCGCATTCGCCAACAGCTCCTCCGCTGCGTGGAGGTGGACGTCCTCATCGGGATCGCTCAGCTCGGCCGCGTCCAGCTCGGCCACCTGGTAGCGAACGAGATCCAGCTCGCGGGCCCTGGCCCGCTCGTCTCCGCCCATCGAGGCCAGTGCACCGTCGATCTCGGCCAGCTCGGCCCGCGCCCCGCGGAGGTCGGTGAGATCCACCCGACCGAACGCGTCCAACGCATCGCGCTGGGCCTCGACGCCGAGGAGCGACTGGTGGGAGTGCTGCCCGTGCAGGTCGACGAGCCGAGCGCCGAGCTCAGCGAGGGCCGTGGCGGTGGCCGGACGACCATTGAGATACGCACGGGAGCGGCCGTCGGCCGGCACCACCCGCGACAGCACGAGCTCCTCGCCGTCGAGCTCGAACCGGCCGTCGACGATCGCCTCCTCGGCCCCGGCCCGCACGAGCCGCGGGTCAGCCCGTCCCCCCATCAGCAGATCGATCGCGTCGACGAGCAGGGTCTTTCCCGCCCCGGTCTCCCCGGTGAGGGCGATCATGCCCGGAGGGATCCGCAGCGTGACCTGATCGATCACGCCCAGATCGGTGACAGCAAGTTCGAGCAGCATCAGCGGTCCGAGAGTCCGAACTTCTCCTTCAGCACCAGGTGGAAGTCGCGATCGCCCCGTACCAGGAAACCGACCTCCAGCTCCGACACTCGACAGGTGATCGATTCGCCCGGTGCGAACTCGCGGTCGAGTCTACGGCCGTCCAGGGTCACCGCGGCCGGGCGGTGTCCGGCGACGGTGAGGTCGACCGCGGTGTCGGGCGCCAAGACGAGCGGCCGGTTGAACACGCCGTGCACCGCGACCGGGGTGAGGAGGAGGGCCTTGAAGTCGGGCTCGACGATCGGCCCTCCCGCCGACAGCGAGTAGGCGGTGCTTCCGGTGGGGGTGGCGACGATCAAGCCGTCGGCGAGGAGTGACAGGAAGGGTTGTCCACCGATCGAAACCTCAACCTCGACCGCCCGCCCGGCTTCCGATCGTTCCATGACGATCTCGTTCAGAGCCCGACCGAGGAGCGAGTGACCATCGTCGGTGAGGAGGTCGAGCATCATGCGGTGCTCGATGGCGAGCTCGTCGCGTTCCCACTGGCCGAGGGCCGTGACCATGTGACCCGGATCGACCTCGGTGAGGTAGCCGAGGTGACCGGCGTTGACCCCGAGGATCGGTACGCCGTGGCTGCTCACCAGTGACGTGGCCCGCAGCATCGTCCCGTCGCCGCCGAGGCTGAGGCAGGCGTCGAGGCCGTGTCCGAAGTCGGCGTCGGGCACGGCGAGGTCGCCGCGGTCGATCAGCTCCGCGTCGGTCTTCGGGAGCGACGGCTGCACCCGCGATCCGCACCACTCGATCGCCCGGCGGGCGAGCTCGCGCACATCCGGGTTGAAGTGGTGGATCACCAGCCCGAGCCGCTTCGTCACACCGCCCCCGCTTCCCCTATGGCGGCCAGGATCATCGACTCGTTCGTCGACTCGTCGCCCGAGGCGCGGTCGGGCACCGGTAGCCCATCGGTCGGTTGGAACCACACCACGAACTCGACATTGCCCGACGCTCCTGTGATGGGGGAAACCGTAGCGCCTCGCAGCGAGAGGCCGTTCCCGGCGGCGGCGCTGGTCACCCGCTCGACGGCCCGGCGCCAGATCCCGGGGTCGCGGACGATGCCCCGGTGGCGGGCCATCACCTCCCGGCCCGCTTCGAACTGCGGTTTCACGAGCGCGACGACGTCACCTCGGGGGTCGACGAACCTCGCCAGCGCCGGGAGGACCTGTTCGAGGCTGATGAAGGAGACGTCGACCGCTACGAGGTCGAACGCGCCGCCCAGCTCATCGGGTGCGAGCGAGCGGATGTCGGTCTGTTCCCGGACCGTGACCCGTCGATCGGCCCGGATCCGGTCGTGGAGCTGATCGGTCCCGACGTCGACGGCGACGACCGAGATCGCTCCCCGCCGGAGCAGGCAGTCGGTGAAGCCGCCGGTCGAGGCGCCGACATCCAGGCACCGGGCGCCACGGGGTTCCAGGGAGAATCGATCGAGGGCGGCAGCCAACTTCGCGCCCGCTCTGCTCACATAGGCTTCAGCGAGACGCTCGATCTCGAGGTGCTGGTCTGGTGAGACCCGGACCGATGGCTTGGTGACAGACACCCCGTCGACGGTCACCGCACCGGCGGCGATGTCGGCCTGGGCGCTGTTCCGGCTGGGCGCCATGCCGCGTTCGACGAGTTCGAGATCGAGGCGGCGACGGGTGCCGGGCGCAGGATGTCTCACACGTCCACCCGGGTGGCTCAGCCGGTCGAGTACCGGAGGACGCGATGGCCCTTCACCGTCTTCTTGTAGGCCACCCGACCCTTTCGGCGGCGCAGGATGTCGGCCTCGAGCCGTCCCAGCAACCCGGACCGTCCAGTGATGACCAGGTCCCGGCGGCGCCGGTCCGGCGACTCGTCCACGTGGTCGAGATAGCGGACCACCTCTGCGGTGAACCATGGTCCGTGCACCTTGTCGTCGGCGTGGAACAGGTGGAGGCCGGCCCCGTCGAGCCAGTCGGGGGGCACCCCCACCGAGTGGACGAGCATCGGCTCGTCATCGATGCCGTTGGCGGCGAGGCTCCGCCTGGTGGCCTGCAGCGCCAGCAGGTCACGGCTCACGATCGCCGCAGGGCGGTAGCCGCTCAGCGCAGCGATCACGGCGCGGTGGCCCTGTCCGGGCTCGGCGACCACCGACGGTCCGGCCCGTACGCCCTGGAGCGCGCCGCGGAGCAGTCGCGTCGACTGGGCCAGATTGTCGAACTCGTCGAGCCCGGTGACCGTCGTGGCCGTCCACCGCACGGCTGCGGTCGAGAAGTCGGCCGTCGCCCGATCGTAGACGCCGCGGTCGAACGCGCCGCCGGCGAACCGGCCGGCCGGTGCCTCGCCTGCGACCCGGCCGATCGCCGCGACATGGGTCTTGTTGCCCTGCACCAGCACCGGCTCGAACAGCGGGGGCACGACGAGCGACTGGAGCAGCTCGGCGAGGGGTGCGACGACGACGAAGCCCACCAACGCGCCGGTTCGGGCCACCCCGACCGCCCCGGTGACGAGCTCATCGATGACGGATTCGCCGGCCTTGCCGGGGATGTTCGACACGACGAGGTCGAACGGGTCCCCGCCACCCACCGAGTCGTACCCCAGCGAGCCCCGCACGACATGACCCGCTTCCCCGTCGGTGCGCACGGCCAGATCGTTGCGGGCGAGATTCCGTCGGGTGAAGGAACAGGCGAGCGCATCGCGATCGACGAACGTCACCGCCCGCGACCGGTCGAGCGCAGCGAGCACGATGCCCAACGTGCCGTGACCAGAGCCGATGTCGAGAACCCGGCCACCGGTCGGCGGGCCGACGGCCTGCAGGTGACGGAGGAGGAGCGCCGAGCCAGGGTCGACGATCGCACTGGCGAACACCGTCCGCGCGAGGTCGAACCGCAGGCGTTGTCGATGGAACGCGAACTCGACGGTTCGGGTGTGGAAGAGGTCCTCGACCGCGGTCGAGGCGGCCTCAGGCGACGGTGATGGAGTTGTCGAGGTAGACGTCTTGGATGGCATGCAGCAGTGCAGCGCCCTCGTCCATCGGGCGCTGGAAGGCCTTGCGCCCCGAGATGAGCCCCATGCCCCCGGCCCGCTTGTTGATGACCGCGGTCCGAACCGCCTCGCCGAGGTCGGATGCGCCGGAGCTGGCGCCGCCCGAGTTGATGAGGCCGGACCGTCCCATGTAGCAGTTCGCGACCTGCCACCTGGTCAGGTCGATCGGGTGGTCGGTGACGAGCTCGTCGTAGACGCGCGGGTGGCCCTTGCCAACGTCGATCGCGTTGAACGCGCCGTTGTTCTCTGGCAGCTTCTGCTTGATGATGTCGGCCTCGATCGTGACTCCGAGGTGGTTGGCCTGACCGGTCAGGTCGGCAGCGACGTGATAGTCCTTGTCGGTCTTGAAGTCGGCGTTGCGGGCGTAGCACCACAGCACCGTGAACATGCCGAGCTCGTGGGCGTGGGCGAACGCCTCGCTGACCTCCTGGAGCTGGCGCATCGACTCGTCGGAGCCGAAGTAGATGGTCGCACCGACACCAGCGGCGCCGAGATCCCACGCCTGCTGCACCGAGCCGAACGGGGTCTGGTCGTACTTGGTCGGGTAGGTGAGGAGCTCATTGTGATTGAGCTTCACGATGAACGGGATCCGGTGGGCGTAGCGACGCGACATCGCCGCCAGCACCCCGAACGTCGACGCAACCGCGTTGCAGCCGCCTTCGATGGCGAGGCGGATGATGTTCTCCGGGTCGAAGTAGATCGGGTTTGGCGCAAACGATGCGGCGGCCGTGTGCTCGATGCCCTGATCGACCGGCAGGATCGACACATAGCCGCTACCGGCGAGGCGACCGGACCCGAACAGCCCGGCGAGATTGCGGAGCACCTGCGGCTGTCGATCGCTCGGCTCGAATATCCGGTCGATGAAGTCGGGTCCCGGCAGGTGGAGCTGGGAGGCGGGGATGCCTTCGCTCTTGTGTTCGAGGAGGTTCTGGGCGTCGTCACCCAGGAGGCTGATGATGTCGGTCACCGGCAGTCCTTTGTTCTCGTTCGTCTGTTCGGTTCGTCTGTTGCTGATCGTCTGGTCCGTCGCCGATCGCCGTCGCTGGCCAGGTCGGGCGCGTCGAGGCGGGTCGGGGCGCACGACGGGGTGCTACCGGTCGAGGATAGCTCGACGGCTGGAGGCTACCCCAGTGCGGCGAGTCGTTCGGCGACGTCGCCGAACTGGACGTCAGCCGCCGCGATGTCACCGAAGACGCGTCGAGCGTGGGCCAGGTCACCGCTCCGCTCGTAGAGGTCGGCCAGGAGGTACCAGCGCCGGAGGTGGTGCATGGCCGGCCGCTTCGGGACCCGGGGCGCCCGCTCGAGGGTCCGGATCGCCTCGTCGACCCGCCCACGGTCGGCGAGGCCGCCCGCGTACACGAGGCGGCCCTCCTCCACCAGTTCCGCCGATGGCGACGCCTCGCCCAGCTCGGTCCACAGCTCCTCGGCCCGTGTCCACCGGCGAAGGGCGCGACAGCAATCGGCCCAGACGGGGTGCTGCTCGACCGATCCCGTGAGCTGGTGGAACCGTTCGAGATCGGCGATGGCCTTCATCCAGCGGCCGAGCCGGTAGCCGGCCAGCGCCCGCAGCTCATAGACCTCGGCCACACCCGGCGCGAGACGGTCGATCGAGTCGAGGAGCGCGATCGCCTCGGTGAACCGCTCCGCGTCGAACGCGATCGCCGCCTCGGCGAGGCGACGCTGCAGCTTCCGGGCGGTATCGGGTGCGACCCCACCGAACTCGACGCCGGTGACGTCGACGTCGGACCGTCGGTCCCGCCGGGGTCGACGCTTGCTCGTCGAGTCGCCGGTCTTGCGGCGGTCGCGGTCCCTCCCGCTGTTGGTGCTGCGGTTGGCGGTCTCGTCGTCCGGCACTCGCTCGACCCTGACCTCGTCCCGGATGACGGGGGGTGGCGGAACTCGACCCCCGCCCCGACGGACGGCGCGCTCGCCCTTCCTGGCCGGGCCGCCTCGGCCTCGGCCTCGAGGACCCTTCGCCGATCCGCCGTCGCGTGCCGGCTTCTGGCGGTCCTGGCGGCCAGGTGATGAGCGAGCGTTCTTGGCCATGCTGCCTCCCAGGCTACCTCCGGCAGACGCGAAGAGGGGAGCCCGGTCGGGGCTCCCCTCTGCAAGAAATCCGGCGGCGTCCTACTCTCCCAGGCCGTCTCCGACCAAGTACCATCGGCGCTGGAGGGCTTAACTTCCGTGTTCGGGATGGGAACGGGTGTGACCCCTCCGCAATCGCCACCGAAACTATGGTGATCGCGGCCGGAGCGGCGATCACGTATCGAACTTTGCGGCTCCGAGAGAGCCGCCGAGCTCCCCGAGTTTCGTCCAAGGACGAACTCGCAGGAACCCACCGGGTTCCCGAGAACTGTACAGCGAGCACGAACAACCATCATCCAACGATGACATGTAACCAGAAATCACAAGCCCTCGGCCGATTAGTACCGGTCAGCTGAACACCTTACGGTGCTTACACATCCGGCCTATCAACGTGATCACCTATCACGGGCCTTACCCGGTTACCCGGTGGGAGATCTCATCTTGGAACAGGTTTCCCGCTTAGATGCTTTCAGCGGTTACCCCTTCCGCAGGTCGCTAACCAGCCATGCTCCTGGCGGAACAACTGGCACACGAGAGCTGCGTCCATCCCGGTCCTCTCGTACTAGGGACAGGCTTCCTCAAATCTCCTTCGGCTGCAGAGGATAGGGACCGAACTGTCTCACGACGTTCTAAACCCAGCTCGCGTACCGCTTTAATGGGCGAACAGCCCAACCCTTGGGACCTGCTTCAGCCCCAGGATGCGATGAGCCGACATCGAGGTGCCAAACCTTCCCGTCGATATGGACTCTTGGGGAAGATAAGCCTGTTATCCCCGGGGTACCTTTTATCCGTTTGCGATGGCCCTTCCATACGGAGCCATCGGATCACTATGCCCTGCTTTCGCACCTGCTCGACTTGTGAGTCTCGCAGTCAAGCTCCCTTGTGCCATTGCACTCAACGACTGATGGCCGACCAGTCTGAGGGAACCTTTGGGCGCCTCCGTTACCGTTTAGGAGGCGACCGCCCCAGTCAAACTACCCATCTGACACTGTTCCCGATCCCGGTAAGGGACCCAGGTTAGATGTTCAACATGAACAGGGTGGTATTTCAACAGCGACTCCACCAGTGCTAGCGCACCAGCTTCCCAGTCTCCCACCTATCCTACACAATCCAGGTCAAACACCAATATCAAACTGTAGTAAAGGTCCACGGGGTCTTTCCGTCCTTCTGCAGCTAACGAGCATCTTTACTCGTACTTCAATTTCGCTGGGTCTGTGGTTGAGACAGTAGGGAAGTCGTTACGCCATTCGTGCAGGTCGGAACTTACCCGACAAGGAATTTCGCTACCTTAGGCATTGTTGTTACTCCCCGAACGAGAGCCTTCGAGGCTCGGTTCGGGTGGCCAGATCATTTCTGCCTGGCTCCTCATGTCGCCATGAGGATCGGACTGTCTCATCGCCGTCGACTGGGTCGTCAACGGGCTCGGCGTACAGTCTCTGAGGATCCGTCGATGATGTCTCCGATCGGCCGCGATCGCTGCTTGCCATTCTGGTTCATGGCATAGGCGATCCTGACCAACCGCTTGAAGCTCGTGTACCGCAGGTGCCGCTTGGCTCGTAGCGATCGAACGATGATCGCAAAGCGCCGGCAGTCGGCCTGCTTGACGTAGAGCGGAAAGTGCTCGAAGACCGGTAGGACCAGCTCTTCCAGCTCCGCCGGGCGCCAGACGTTGTCGACGTCGACGCTCGAGTTCGGACCCTTGCCGCGGATCGCTCCGCAGCCGAAGAACTTCTCCAGTGCTTCGAGCACGGCCCGATTCGAACGATGCTGGCTCACCTGGAAGGTCGGCTGTAGCTGCCAACCATGGGGCGCCATTGGGTTCTTGCGAAGGGGAACGCTGAAACAGCCTTCACCATCGACGAACCCACATACCCAGTTCGGATCGAGCGAGAGCATCGGCCACGTTTCCTGCTGATTTTCCCCACTCGTCACATTGTCACTGACCATGCCACCGACCCTAGAACAGGGGTGTGACAGTGATCCCCGTCCTGGGAGATCTGCGGTCAGTAGTGCGAGATACTGGGACGTTCCAGCATATAGCCGAGTTTTGTAACCGCCATTTGGTTAACGGTTATAGTTACCGCCGCCGTTTACTGGGGCTTAAGTTCGCAGCTTCGCCTTACGGCTAACCGCTCCCCGTAACCTTCCAGCACCGGGCAGGCGTCAGAGCGTATACAGCGCCTTACGGCTTCGCACGCTCCTGTGTTTTTAGTAAACAGTCGCTTCCCTCTGGTTTGTGCCACCGCTTCACGCTCGGGGAGCAAGTCCCGTCACGATAATGCGGCCCTCTTTATCCCTAAGTTACAGAGGTAATTTGCCGAGTTCCTTAACCACAGTTCACCCACTCGCCTTGGTCTTCTCGACCTGTCCACCTGTGTCGGTTTAGGGTACGGGCACTACAAGAACTGACTAGAGGCTTTTCTTGGCAGCATAGGATCAGTGACTTCGCCTTGAGCGGCTCGGTATAACGTCTCAGGCTTCATGGGAATCGGATTTGCCTGATTCCCGCCCTACACGCTTACCCCAGGACAACCAACGCCTGGGTTCACCTACCTTCCTGCGTCACCCCATCGCTAGCCGTGTCTATGTGGGTCGTTTCGTCTACCCGAAGGCAGACAGCCACTTAGCAACAAAGATTTGGCTCTGACGCGCTTGTAGTGGTACCGGAATATCAACCGGTTGTGCATCGACTACGCCTTTCGGCCTCGCCTTAGCTCCCGACTAACCCTGGGTGGACGAACCTTCCCCAGGAACCCTTGGACTTCCGGCGGAGGAGATTCTCACTCCTCTTTCGCTACTCATACCAACATTCGCACTCGACCACGCTCCACGGTGGGTTACCCCTTCCGCTTCACTGCGAGATCGACGCTCCGCTACCACTCCACAGCTCCCGGAGGAACTGTGAAATCCGCAGCTTCGGCTCTGGACTTGAGCCCCGTTACATTGTCCGCGCAAGACCACTCGACCAGTGAGCTATTACGCACTCTTTAAAGGGTGGCTGCTTCTAAGCCAACCTCCTGGCTGTCTGAGCAGTCTCACATCGTTTACCACTTAGTCCAGAATTAGGGGCCTTAGCTGGCGATCTGGGCTGTTTCCCTCTCGACCATCGAAGCTCATCCCCCGAGGTCTCACTGCTGCGCTCTGGAGCCATGGCATTCGGAGTTTGGTTGGGGTTGGTAAGCTTGTTGGCCCCCTTACCCATCCAGTAGCTCTACCTCCATGGCTGAACACGCAACGCTGCACCTAAATGCATTTCGCGGAGAACCAGCTATCACCGAGTTTGCTTGGCCTTTCACCCCTAACCACAGGTCATCCCCCCAGTTTTCAGCCTAGGTGGGTTCGCGCGTCCACGGGGTCTTACCCCCGCTTCCCACTGCCCATGGCTAGATCACTCGGCTTCGGGTCTGCAGCATGCGACTCAACGCCCTATTCAGACTCGCTTTCGCTCCGGCTTCCCCTCACGGGTTAACCTCGCCACATACCACAACTCGTTGGCTCATTCTTCAAAAGGCACGCCGTCGAGGTGTGACAACTCGAGAGTTGTCGACCTCTTCGACTGATTGTAGACCAACGGTTTCAGGTACTATTTCACTCCCCTCCCGGGGTACTTTTCACCTTTCCCTCACGGTACTCGTGCACTATCGGTCACCTACGGATACTTAGCCTTACGAGATGGTCCTCGCAGATTCACACCAGGTTTCACGGGCCCGGTGCTACTCGGGTGCCTGTTCGGAGATGCTCGAATTTCGTATACGGGACTCTTACCCTCTGCGGTGCGCCTTTCCAGAACGCTTCTACTATTCGAGCATTTGGTAACTCCGTGACGGATCTAGCGCTCCGTCGAACAGGTCCCACAACCCCAGCATGGCAACGCCGCTAGGCTTTCCACCATCCAGGTTTAGGCTCTTCCCATTTCGCTCGCCGCTACTCAGGGAGTCGTTGTTACTTTCCGTTCCTCGCGGTACTTAGATGTTTCAGTTCCCGCAGTTCCCTCTACCCGCCCTATGTGTTCAGGCGGGAGTGACGCCCCATTACGGGCGCCGGGTTTCCCCATTCAGACATCCTCGGATCAAAGCTCAGTCGGCAGCTCCCCGAGGCTTATCGCAGCCACTCACGTCTTTCATCGGTCGTAGGTGCCAAGGCATCCACCGTTGGCCCTTAGTAGCTTGTGGGTTACATGTACATACATCGTGTATAGAAATACACTGTTGTCGCCCGTCTCCGAAGAGACGGGTTTCAAGATGCTCGTGCTCGCTATGCAATTCTCAAGATACGTACAGAGCAGAGCGCTCGACCCGGAATCCGGATCGAGCGGTAGCTCCTTCAAAGCGGAAGAGAGAACATACGTTGACCAGCGTGTGTCAACTAGGTGGATCCACAGTCGCAGTCGGTCGAACGCCGACCTTGACCGCGGATGCTCCTTAGAAAGGAGGTGATCCAGCCGCACCTTCCGGTACGGCTACCTTGTTACGACTTCACCCCAATCGCCAGCCCCGCCTTCGAACGCTCTCTCCCCAAAGGGTTGAGCCACGTGCTTCGGGTGTTGCCGACTTTCGTGGTGTGACGGGCGGTGTGTACAAGGCCCGGGAACGTATTCACCCCGGCGTTGCTGATCCGGGATTACTAGCGACTCCAGCTTCACGAAGTCGAGTTGCAGACTTCGATCCGAACTGAGACCGGCTTTAAGGGATTCGCTTCATCTCGCGATGTCGCTGCCCGTTGTACCGGCCATTGTAGCATGTTTGCAGCCCTGGACATAAGGGGCATGAAGACTTGACGTCATCCCCACCTTCCTCCGAGTTGACCCCGGCAGTCTCCTGCGAGTCCCCAACATAACTTGCTGGCAACACAGGACGAGGGTTGCGCTCGTTGCGGGACTTAACCCAACATCTCACGACACGAGCTGACGACAGCCATGCACCACCTGTGTACCGCCCCGAAGGACACCATATCTCTATGGCTTTTCGGTACATGTCAAACCCAGGTAAGGTTCTTCGCGTTGCCTCGAATTAAGCAACATGCTCCGCCGCTTGTGCGGGCCCCCGTCAATTCCTTTGAGTTTTAGCCTTGCGGCCGTACTCCCCAGGCGGGGCACTTAATGCGTTAGCTTCGGCACGGAAACCGTTGAAAGTCCCCACACCTAGTGCCCACCGTTTACGGCATGGACTACCAGGGTATCTAATCCTGTTTGCTACCCATGCTTTCGCTCCTCAGCGTCAATACCAGCCCAGAGTGCTGCCTTCGCCATAGGTGTTCCTCCTGATATCTGCGCATTTCACCGCTACACCAGGAATTCCACACTCCCCTACTGGATTCAAGTCAGCGCAGTATCGGATGGCGTCTCAGGGTTGAGCCCTGAGCTTTCACATCCGACTTACGCAACCGCCTACGAGCTCTTTACGCCCAATAATTCCGGACAACGCTCGGTCCCTACGTCTTACCGCGGCTGCTGGCACGTAGTTGGCCGGACCTTCTTCTGTGGGTACCGTCAGTTTCGTCCCCACTGAAAGGGGTTTACGACCCTAGGGCCTTCATCCCCCACGCGGCGTCGCTGCATCAGACTTTCGTCCATTGTGCAAGATTCCCTGCTGCTGCCTCCCGTAGGAGTCTGGGCCGTGTCTCAGTCCCAGTGTGGCTATTCGTCCTCTCAGACTAGCTACCCGTCAATGCCTTGGTGAGCCGTTACCTCACCAACTAGCTGATAGGCCGCGAGACCCTCCCGAAGCGATAAATCTTTCCTCTACAAACCACTCGATTCGTAGGGGGCATTCGGTATTAGCTCAAGTTTCCCTGAGTTATTCCGAACTTCGGGGCAGGTTTCTCACGTGTTACTCACCCGTTCGCCACTCACTCATATGACCCGAAGGTCGAGTTCGTTCGACTTGCATGCATTAGGCACGCCGCCAGCGTTCGTCCTGAGCCAGGATCAAACTCTCCGTTAGAGAATCAACCTCTCGAGGCCCACCACCGAAGCGGTCGATCCCGAGGGGCATAGATCCAGGTTGTCGGATCATGGGAGCCATCCCACACCCGACGATCCCGACCGGGGTTGCCGATCGAGATCAGGAATTTTGTGACGGGGCATCATCGAGCAACTCCGAGCAGAACCCGGGTTGCCGGCATCGACGATGCTCCGCACACGCTGCGTACATCCTCTCTTCCGTTTTCAAGGAGCTACGATCCGCGTCCTCCCGATCGACTCGACGAGCGAGTGGTCTCGGGAGAGGTCTCATCCGGCCTGGCCGGCAAGATGCGGGCTCTAGCGACCCAGAGCGGCACCGATCGCATGAGGCGCTCGTGCCGGTGGGGCGAAGAACCACGTTAACTGCGAACCCTGTGGGGTGCAACCCGGTTGCTCGGTATTTCTGCGCTTCGTCGCTGCTCAGCCACCCAGGTCGCCGAAGCTGAGGAGGTACACCGACTTCTTCCCCTTGCGGACCACGCAGTAGCGGTCGTGGAGGAGGTCCGATCGGGTCAGCACCCGGTCGGCGTCCACCTTCTCCCCGTTGATGGAGATCCCGTTCTGACCGAGCAGCCGGTTCGCCTCGCTCTTGGAGGCTGCGACGCCGGCGTCGACGAGGAGCGGCACGAGGTTGCCCTCCCGATCGAGCTCGGTGCGACCGTGCTTGGAGTGTGGGATCTCGTTCGCGAGCAAGTCGAGGGCGCCCTCGTCGAGGCCGTCGACCGATCCGCCGAAGACCACCTGGGATGCGGCCTCGGCGCTCGCCGCCGCCTCGTCACCGTGCACGGTCGCCGTCAGCTCGCCCGCCAGGCGGCGTTGTCCCTCCCGCCGGTTCGGCGCCTCGCCGTGGTCGGCGACGATGGCGTCGATGTCGTCGACCGGGAGGAAGGTGAGCTGGCAGAGCAGCTTGTGCAGGTCGTCGTCCTCGGTCTGCATCCATGCCTGGTAGAAGCGGTAGGGCGACATCAGGTGTGACCCCAACCAGATCGTGTCGCCGCTGGCGGTCTTCCCGTACTTCGTGCCGTCCTTCTGGAGGAGCAGCGGCCAGGTGAGACCGTGCACCCGGGTGCCGAGCTTCCGGCGGACCAGGTCGACGCCGAGGGAGATGTTGCCCCACTGGTCGGATCCACCCACCTGGAGCTCGCATCCCTCGTTCTCCGCCAGCCACAGGTAATCATGGGCCTGGAGGAGCATGTAGCTGAACTCCGTGTAGGAGATGCCGTCGTCACCCGCCATGCGAGCCCGCACCGACTCCTTCGCCACCATCTGATTGACCGTGACGTGCTTGCCGACGTCCCGGAGGAAATCGAGGAACGACACCGAGACGGTCCACGCCCGGTTGTCGAGAAGCTTCGCCGGGTTGCGACGATCATCGAAGTCGAGGAACTTGCGGAGCAGGGGCACGATCCCGGCGAGATTGGCGGCCAGTGCATCGTCGTCGAGCAGGTTGCGCTCGTCGGACCGGCCCGACGGGTCGCCGACCATGCCGGTTGCACCGCCGGCCAGCGGGATGACGCGGTGACCGGCCAGTTGCAGGCGTCGGAGGGCCAACAGCCCGATGAGGTTGCCGACGTGGAGGCTGGGGGCTGTGGGATCGACACCGTAATACACGGTGATGGGGCCTTCCTTGAGCCTGGCCGCCAACGCCTCGCGATCGGTGGTGTCGTGCACGAGGCCGCGGGCGACGAGATCGTCGAACAAGCCCGGGTCTATAGCCATGCTTCGTACTGTAGGTCGAGATCGGTCCGTACCGGAGCGGTTTCCATCACCGAAGACGACCGGCAGACTGGTGCGGTGAACCGTGAGGATGTGGACGGCGGCCCGGTTGCGGCCGATCTGGTCACCGACGACCGAGACGACCCGGGCTCGACCTCCGTGGAGGAACCGGGTCGTCGAAGCAGGATCGGCCTCATCGGAAAAGTGGCGGCAGTGGCCGCGATCGCGGGTTCGTTCGCCCTCTGGGGCTACGCCTTCTCCGGCCTCGCCGAGCGCCCCGCCCCCGACCTCCTCGACGATCCGTCGTTCGCCGTGTCGGCCGAGTCGACGTGCGCCGCCGCGCTGGCCGACCTCGACGAGCTACCGAACGCGCTCGACGCTGCCGACGGTGCCGAGCGGGCCGATCAGATCCGGGCCTCGACCGCCCGCCTCGAGCGCATGGTCGACGAGCTCGACGGGCTGGTCGGCGGCTCGGCTCGGGACGTCGAGATCACCTCCGGCTGGTTGGCCGACTGGCGGGTGCTGCTCGCTGATCGCCTCCGGTACGCGGACGCGATCGAGGTCGACGACGATGCACAGTTCCTGATCACCGATCCCGGTGTCGACGAACGGCTCGACCGCCGGATCACCCGCCTGGCGGTGACCAACTCGATGCGATCCTGCTCGGTCCCGTCCGACGTGGGCTGACCACCCGGCGGCCACGGACCGCACTGCGACCGACCCTCACCCGGTCCCCATCGCGGCAGCGAGCGCGAGGCCCCGCCTGACCAGTCGCCCCAGCTCCCCGCTCGCCGCGAGCTCGGGATCGTCGCCGGTGAGCCATCGAGCGCCCAACGTCTCGTCATTCGGTGCGACGTCGAGCGACCCGCCGACGACGACCAGCGACCGGAGGTCGAGGTGGACGTGTTCGGGCTCGCCGGGGCGGGCCGGGATCGTGTGGACATCGACGTCGATCGCCGGGGTCACCAGTCGAAGGTCGTCCAGCCCCGTCTCCTCGCTCGCCTCCCGGAGCGCGACCGCTCCGAGATTGCCGTCGCCGTCGGCGTGACCGCCGGGCTGCAGCCACCGCCCGAGCTTGGCGTGATGGATCAGGAGCGTCCGCGCCGAGGACGGATCGACCACGACCGCTGAACCCGTCAGGTGACCCCGTTGACACGACCGGTGCAGCGCATCGGGATGGCGCTCGCAGAAGGCCAGGATGTCGGCTCGAACCGCGTGCTGGGTATCGCCCCGCAGCTGTGCAGCTGCGACCTGGCGGGTTGCCTCGGCCAGATCGCCGAGCCGGGGAGCGAGGAGCCCCGAACCAGGCTCGACGACCTCGAAGCCGCTCATCGGGCGCCTCCCGTGGCCCTGGCCACGCTCGGGCGGCTCACGTGCGGGTTCCCGGCGATCGCAAAGCGCCACGGGCGCTCCACCGCCTTGGTGATACCCACCCGGGGTCCGCTGACGATCTCGAGAGCGTCCGGTTCATCCCCGCCACCGGCAGCGTCGACGCCGCCGGCCACGAGGCGAACCGGGCTGGCCGGGTCGAGGAGATCGGCGCCGTTGTGGCGCTCGTCGATCCCCAGCGCCGCGCACAGCTTGCCGGGCCCGGAGCCGAGATCGGTCGCCACCCGCGCCTTCGGTCGATCGCCCCACATCGCCGCCGTTCCGGCGACCGGCTCGATCGCCCGCAGGAGCACCGCCGAGGCCTCACCTGCCGCCCGACACACGATGTTGGCGCACCAGTGGATCCCATAGCTCCGGTACACGTAGAGATGACCCGGCGGACCGAACATCACCGCCGTCCTGGGTGTCGGTCCCCGGAAGGCGTGGCTCGCGGGATCGTGGGCGCCGGCGTAGGCTTCGACCTCGACGATCCGCCCCGCTCGCTCGCCCCGTTGGAGCACGGTGCCCAGGAGGCGAGGGGCCAGTTCGACGACATCGAGCGATGCGAGCTCGTCAGCGGTCGGCGGCAGGATGGTCAACCGGCGAGACGGGCGCGGTCGGCAGCGACCCGAGCTTCGAGCCCGTCGAGTTGACGCCGCACAGGGTCTGGTCCGCCACCACCGGGGCTCGTCCGCCGACGGGCGCCAGCCCCCGATTCGAACAACGCCCGAGCGTCCTCCCCGAGGGCCGGGTGGGCCACAGCCAGCTCGACGAGCTCGACCTGGTCGTCGAGCGACTGCCGCACCATCGCGCCGACGACCGCGTGTGCCTCCCGGAACGGCATCCCGCCGACGACGAGGAGCTCGGCGAGGTCGGTGGCGATCGGACCGTCCGAGTCGGCAGCGGCCGCCATCGCGTCGGTCCGGAACGTCGCGGTGGCGAGGAGGCCGGTCATGGCGATCAGCGCCAACCGGATCTGGTCGACCGAGTCGAACAGTGGCTCCTTGTCCTCCTGCAGGTCGCGGTTGTACGCGAGCGGGAGGCCCTTCAGCGTGATCAGGAGGCCGGTCAGGTTTCCGATCAGCCGCCCCGACTTGCCCCTCGCCAGCTCGGCGATGTCGGGGTTCTTCTTCTGCGGCATCATCGACGATCCGGTGGCGAACCCGTCGTCGAGGGTGAGGAACCCGAACTCCTCCGACGACCAGAGCACCACCTCCTCCCCCACCCGGCTCAGGTGGACGGCGACCATCGCGATCGCGAAGAGCGATTCCGCCACGAAGTCGCGATCGCTCGTGACGTCGAGCGAGTTGGCGAACACCTCGGCGAAGCCGAGGTCGTCGGCGGTTGCGGCCGGATCGAGCGGTAGGGACGTACCGGCCAGCGCGCCGGCCCCGAGCGGCGACACGTCGAGCCGGGAGCGGGCGTCGAGGAGGCGACCGACGTCGCGGCCGAGCGCCCAGGCGTGAGCCGCCAGGTGATGGGCGAGCAGCACCGGCTGGGCCCGCTGGAGATGGGTGTAGCCAGGGAGGTAGGCGTCGCCCACCTCCCGCGCTCGGGTGAGCAGCACGTCCTGGAGGTCGAGGACAGCGCCGGTCACGTCGGCCAGGGCCCGCTTGGTCCACAGCCGCATAGCGGTGGCGACCTGGTCGTTCCGGCTCCGCCCCGTGTGGATCTTGGCCCCCGGCGGCCCGGCGAGCTCGGTGACCCTTCGCTCGATGACGGTGTGGATGTCCTCGTCGGAGGGGAGGAACTCCAGCTCGCCGGCCGCGAGCTCCATCGCCGTGGCGTCGAGCGCGGTGAGCACGGCGCTCAGCTCGTCGTCGTCGAGGAGCCCCGCCCGGTGCAGGCCGCGGACATGGGCCCGCGACCCCTGCACGTCGTCCTGGGCGAGGCGCTGGTCGAAGTGGGTGCTGACCGTGAAGGCCAGGAGTGCCTCATCGGGGCCACCGGCGAACCGTCCGTGCCACAGTGTCGCGTGATCCTCAGCCATCGGTTCCCTACCCGCCGACCCCTCGCTTGGCTGCGAGGGTCCTGAGCCGGAGGGCGTTGAGCTTGATGAAGCCCTCGGCGTCGGCCTGGTCGTAGGCGCCGCCATCGTCCTCGAAGGTGGCGATGTTCTCGTCGAACAGCGAGTCGTCGGAGCGGCGACCGACCACGTCGACGTTGCCCTTGTAGAGCTTGACCCGCACCGTGCCGTTGACCACCGTCTGGGTCCAGTCGATCGTCTCCTGGAGCATCCGCCGCTCGGGACTCCACCAGTAGCCGTTGTAGATCATGCTCGCATAGCGGGGCATCAGCTCGTCCTTCAGGTGGGCGACCTCCCGATCGAGCGTGAGCGACTCGATCGCCCGGTGGGCCCGGAGCATGATCGTGCCGCCCGGCGTCTCGTAGGCGCCTCGGCTCTTGATCCCCACGTAGCGGTTCTCGACGATGTCGAGCCGACCGACCCCGTTCGCCCCGCCGACCTCGTTGAGCCGGGTGAGGACTGCGGCCGGGGTCAGCGACTCGCCGTCGATGGCCACGATGTCGCCGCTCCGGTACTCGAGCTCGAGATACGTCGCCTCGTTCGGGGCGTGCTCCGGGCTGACCGACCATCGCCACATCTCCGACGGCGGCTCGGTCCACGGGTCTTCGAGCGGTCCCCCCTCGTAGGAGATGTGGAGGAGGTTGGCGTCCATCGAGAACGGCGACTTTGACCCCCGTGACATCTCGATCGGGATGTCGCGTTCGGCGGCGTAGGCCATCAGCTTCTCCCGGCTGAGGAGGTCCCACTCGCGCCACGGCGCGATCACCCGGATGTCGGGGGCGAGGGCGTAGGCGCCGAGCTCGAAGCGGACCTGGTCGTTGCCCTTGCCGGTGGCGCCGTGGCTGATCGCATCGGCCCCGGTCTCCTCGGCGATCTCCACCAACCGCTTGGCGATGAGGGGGCGGGCGATCGACGTGCCGAGCAGGTACTCGCCCTCGTAGATGGTGTTGGCCCGGAACATCGGGAAGACGAAGTCGCGCACGAACTCCTCCCGAACGTCGTCGATGTAGATCGACGACTCCGGAACCCCCATCGCCAGCGCCTTGCTGCGGGCCGGCTCGAGCTCCTCGCCCTGCCCGAGATCGGCGGTGAACGTCACGACCTCACAGTCGTAGACGTCGCGCAGCCACTGCAGGATGACAGACGTGTCGAGCCCTCCCGAATAGGACAGCACGACCTTCTTCACCGAGTGCGTGATCGATGGCTTGCTCGATGGCTTGCTCGATTGATTGCCGTTCGTCGTCATCGCTCGTTCCTGTCTGATGCGGTCATGTCGGTCCCGTCATGTCGGTCCGGTCACGTGGATGCGAGGCCGGCGATCGCCTCGAGATCGTCGGCGAGCGCCTTGCCAGCACCCTCGGCGGCGATCGCGAGCAACGTATCGTCGCCGGCGACGGTGCCCACCAGCTTCGGGAGGCCCGCCCGGTCGAGCGCTGACGCCACGACGTGGGCCGATCCCGGCGGTGTGCCGAGCACCACAAGATCCCCGGAGCGGTCCACCGTCACCACCCACTCGCCCAGCACCCGCCGGAGGTGGTCCTCGGGTGCGAGCTGCTCGGCCGGGAGCTCCGGGATCGCGTAGACCGTCGCCCCGCCCGGGGCGCGGACCTTGATCGCCCCCAGCTCCTCCAGGTCGCGCGACACCGTGGCCTGGGTGGCCGAGATCCCGTGATCGGCGAGCAGCTCGACCAGCGCCCCCTGGTTGGAGATGGCGCCGTCGGCCAGGAACCTGGCGATGCGGTGCTGCCGCTGGGCCTTGCTGGTCATCGATCGAGCAGCCACAGCAGGACGCCGCGGATGGCGGCCAGCCGGTTCGCCGCCTGATCCCAGACCCGGCTCCGCTCGCCGTCGATCACCGCCGCCGCCACCTCCTCGCCGCGGTGGGCCGGGAGGCAGTGGAGGAAGACCGCGCCACCGGCCTCGGCCATCAGCTTCTCGTCGACGGTGTAGCCCTCGAACGCCTGCAACCGCGACGCCCGCTCCGCCTCCTGGCCCATGGAGGTCCACGTGTCGGTGTAGACCACGTCGGCCCCGGCCACCGCCTCGCTCGGCCGATCGTGGACGGCGACGTCCACCCCGGCGACGGCGAACCGGTCCAGGTCCTCCTCGGCGAAGCCGTACCCCGGCGGCGCCGCGACCCGCATCTCGCCGCCGAGGAAGCCGACCGCCAATGACAGCGACCGGGCCACGTTGTTGGCGTCGCCGACATAGGTGACGGTCCGTCCCTCGACCGACCCGAACTCGGCTTCGATCGTGAGGACGTCAGCGATCGCCTGGAGCGGGTGGGCGTCGTCGGACAGCAGGTTCACCACCGGGACCGCGTCGAGGGCCGCCAGTCGCTCCAACATGCCGTGGTCGTGGACGCGGGCACAGATCGCGGCGTGATAGCAGGCGAGGGTCCGACCGATGTCCTCGACCGTCTCGCGGGTGTCGAGCCCGATCTCGTCGTTCGTGATGTACATCGGATGGCCCCCGAGCTGGACCACCGCCATCTCCGTGCTGTTGCGCGTCCTGGCCGACGGCTTCGTGAACACGCACGCCACCCCATGCCCCGCCAGGAGACCACGGTTGGCCGCCGGGTCGAGCTTCGCCCGCTCGCAGACGTCGGCGAGCTCGTCCGGGGAGAGGTCGTCGATCTCGAGGAGGCTGGGGGTCACGCCGCAGACTCCAGTTCGTCGAGGATCGGGCCGAGGATCGCAACCGCTTCGGCGATGTGCTCGGCGCCGATTGTGAGCGGGGGCGCCAGCCGGATCGCGGTGGGGGTCACACCGTTGACGACGAGCCCCGACTCCAGGCACCGGGCGGCGGCGGCCTGGGCATCGACCCCCGACAGCTCGACGGCCAGGAGCAGGCCGAGTCCCCGGACCCCCGTGACCTGCTTCAGGGCCAGCACCGCCTCGGTCAGCTCGGCGCCGGTCTTGGTCGCCAGTCCCGGGGCGTCGATCGCGACCATCGTGTCGAGCACCGCCCTCGCGGCGGCGGTGGCCAGCGGCTGACCACCGTAGGTGGTGGCGTGATCGCCGGGCTGGAACGCGCTGGCCACCTCGCTCCTGGCCCAACACGCCCCGATCGGAACGCCGTTGCCGAGCGCCTTTGCCATCGTCACCACGTCGGGTTGCACGTCGAAGTGCTGGAACCCGAACCACCGCCCGGTCCGCCCGAGGCCGGTCTGCACCTCGTCGACCATGAAGAGGATGTCGCGCTCGTCGCACAGCCGACGCACGCCCTGGAAGTACTCGACCGTCGCCGGGTTCACCCCGCCCTCGCCCTGGACCGGCTCGAGCAGCACGGCGGCCACGGTGTCGTCGAGCGCCTTCTCCAGCTCGTCGAGATCGTCCCAGATCACGTGCCGGAACCCTTCGGGCAGCGGCTGGAACGTGTCCCACTTCTGCGGCTGCCCGGTGGCGGCCAGGGTTGCGAGGGTCCTGCCGTGGAAGCTCTGGAAAGCGCATACCACCACGTGGCGGCCGGGGCCGCCGTAGCGGCGGGCGAGCTTGATCGCGGCCTCGTTCGACTCGGCCCCCGAGTTGCAGAAGAACACCTGTCCACCGAGTTGCTGCCCGTCACCGATGAGCCGGTCGAGCTCGCGGGCCACCGCCCAGTTGTGCTCGGTGGCGTACAGGTTCGACACGTGCAGCAGCCGCTGGGCCTGGTTGGTCAGCGCCTCGGCCACGGCCGGGTGGGCGTGGCCGAGGCTGGTGACGGCCAGCCCCGACAGGAAGTCGAGGTAGCGGGTGTCGTCGCGGTCCCAGAGGTACGGCCCCTCACCCCGCACGAACTGCACCGACGGCGGGCCGTAGGTGGGCATGAGTGGGCAGTGGTCGAGCTCGGTGGTGGCACCCACCGCGGTCCGATGGTCGGTCATGGTCTTCCCCTTCTGGTTCGATGTCATCTGTCACCGGCTGGCCGGTCATGCATCATCCGGTCACCGGCTGGCCGGTCACGCATCATCCGGTCACCGGCTAGCCGGTCACGCATCATCCGGTCACCGGCTAGCCGGTCACGCATCATCCGGTCACCGGCTAGCCGGTGACCATCGTGCCGATGCCGGCATCGGTGAACAGTTCGAGCAGCAGCACGTGTGGAACACGTCCGTCGAGCATGTGGGCGTTGGCGGCGCCGGCCTTCACGGCCTCGATGCACGACGCCACCTTCGGCACCATCCCGCCGGTGATGGCGCCATCGGCGATCGCCGCCTCGAGGTCACCGACCGTGGTCCTGGTGACCAGGCTCGCGTCGTCGTCGACGTCGGTGAGCAGGCCCGGCACGTTGGTGAGGTAGACCACCTTCTCGGCGCCGAGCGCGCCGCCGAGGGCGCCGGCGACGGTGTCGGCGTTGATGTTCAGCGCCTGGCCGTTCACGTCGGCCCCGATCGACGAGATCACGGGGATCAGGTCTTCGGCCAGGAGCCGCTCGACGATGCCGGGGTTCACGGCCACGATGTCGCCGACGAAGCCGAGCTCGGGATCCCGGATCTGGGCGACGATGAGCCCCCCGTCCTCGCCCGACATGCCGACGGCGTAGGCGCCGTGCACATTGATCTGGCCGACGATGTCGCGCCCGACCTTGCCGACGAGCACCATCCGGGCGACGTCGAGCGTCTCGGCGTCGGTGACCCGCAGCCCGTCCCGGAACTCGGTCTCCTTGCCGAGCCGGCCGAGGAGCTCGCCGATCTGGGGCCCGCCGCCGTGGACGACGACCGGCTTGAGGCCGACGGAGCGGAGCATCACCACGTCCTCGGCGAACGTGCGGGCCAGATCGTCGTCGACCATGGCGTTGCCGCCGAGCTTGACGACGACGATCGAGCCCCGGAACCGCTGGATGTAGGGCAGCGCCTCGACGAGCGCCCGGGTCCGCTGCTCGGGCGAGTAGCCGCGATCGGTCATGACCGGTACCCCGCGTTGATGTCGATGTAGCCGTGGGTGAGGTCGCAGGTCCAGACGGACGCCTCGCCGTCGCCGATCCCCACGTCGACGGTCAACAGCACCTCGTCGCCCCGCAGGTGCTCGGTGGCCCGCTCCTCGGAGTAGCCGGGTAGCACCATGCCGTTCTCGGTCACCGCTTCGGGGCCGATCGCGATGGCCAACCTGTCACGGTCGGCCCGTTGGCCGGCCTTGCCGACCGCCATCACGATCCGGCCCCAGTTCGCATCCTCGGCGGCGAGGGCGGTCTTGACGAGCGGCGAGTTGCCGATGGCGAGAGCGATCGCCTTGGCTGCTGCGTCGTGCTCGGCCCCGGTCACCCGTACCTCGACGAACTTCGTGGCCCCCTCCCCATCGCGGACGATCTGGTGGGCGAGGTCGAGGTTGACGCGATCGAGTGCTGCGGTGAAGGCGTCCCAGCCGGGGTCACCTGCGCCGCGGATCGGCTCGTTGCCGGCCCTGCCCGTCGCCAGCAGGAGCACCGTGTCGCTGGTGGAGGTGTCGCTGTCGACCGTGATCCGGTTGTAGCTCGCCTCGACGCTGTCCCGCAGCGCGAGTTGGGCCGCCTCGGGCGTGACCGCCAGGTCGGTGAAGACGAACGAGAGCATCGTGGCCATGTCGGGGGCGATCATCCCGCTGCCCTTGGCGATACCCACGATCGTGCCCGCTGGCTCGGCCACCCTGGCGGCCGATCCCTTCGGGTAGGTGTCGGTCGTCCGGATCGCGTTCGCCGCCTCCAGCCACGTGCCACCGTCGGCTGCGGCCAGGAGCGGGAGGGCATCGGTCAGCGCCGTCGGGTCGAGCGTCTCACCGATCACCCCGGTCGAGGCGAGGAAGACCTCGGCCGGCTCGCACCCCAGCTCGGCCGCGATCGTGGCGGCCGTCAGCTCGGCGGCGGTGTCGCCAGCGCTGCCGGTGAACGCGTTGGCGTTGCCCGCATTGCACACGATGGCTCTGGCGGTTCCCACTGCGGGGCCGCCGCCGTTGCCGGTCGCGACCCGGTCGCCGGTGAGCAGGCGCCGGCACCAGTCGACCGGAGCGGAGGGGCACAGCGACGAGGTGAAGGTTCCGGCCACGGTGGTCCCCGGGTCGAGCCTGGCCAGCATCAGGTCAGCTCGCTTCTGGTAGCGAAGGCCGGCGGCCAGGGTGGAGGTGGTGACCCCGGCCACCGGGGGGAGGTCGGGGAAGGCGGCAGGGGCCAGCGGCGAGACCGGCTCGGCGGCGGCATCGGTGGTCACGGGTACATCCCGGCGACGGCGAGCCCGGTGGTCTCGGGGAGACCGACGGCGAGGTTGGCGCACTGGATCGCCATCCCCGACGCGCCCTTCATCAGGTTGTCGAGCGCACCGATCCCGACGACCCAACCGGTTCTCGGATCGACCCTGGCCGTCAGGTGGACGGCATTCGAGCCGAGCGTTGCCTTGGTGGACGGGCTCCGATCGTGAACCACCACGAACGGCTCGTCGCGGTAGAAATCGGCCATCGCCGCCTGGGCGGCAGCGGAGTCGATCCCGACACCCGACTCGGTCGGCCGGGCGTAGCAGGTGGCGAGGATGCCCCGGTTCATCGGCACGAGGTGCGGGGTGAAGATCACCGACGTGCCGGCTCCCGTCCGCTCGTCGAGCGCCTGCTCGATCTCCGGTGTGTGCCGGTGGGTGAGCAGGCCGTAGGCGGTGACGTCCTCGTCGACCGTGCAGAACGTGGTGTGCGGCTTCGGAGGGCGCCCGGCCCCGCTCACGCCGGTGATCAGGTCGACCACCAGGCCGCTCGGCTCGATCAGCCCCGCGGCGAGGAGTGGGGCGAGCGTGAGAACCGCGGTTGCGGCGTTGCAGCCGGTGGCCGCGATCAGCTCGGCCCCAGCGATCTTGTCACGGAAGAGCTCCGGCAGGCCGTAGACGGCCTCGTCGAGCAGCTCGGGGCACGTGTGGGCGGCCCCGTACCAGTCGGGGTAGAGGCCGGCGTCGTGCAGCCGGAAGTCGGAGCCGAGGTCCACGATGTGGCCGACGGTGCCCTTGAACTCGGGCACGACGTCCATGCTGACGCCGTGGGGCAGCCCGCAGAACACCACATCGAGGCCATCGAGCGCCGCGGGGTCGTAGGGGTCGTAGCGGCGGTCGCCGTAGGCGAGCGCGAGGCTGGGGTAGAGATCGGCGATGGGCTGGCCCGCCTGGCTGTCGCCCGTGGCGACGACCACCTCGAAGGAGGGGTGGCCGGCGAGGAGCCGCAGGAGCTCGGCGCCCGTGTAGCCGGACGCCCCGACGATCCCGATGCGATGGGTGGTGGCCGGCGAGGCGGCGATGGATTCGGTCACTGGGAGAACATACAGTTCGACGGATAATTATGCAAGCGGGTTCGGGCCGGTCGCTGGGCCGAGCCGTGGTGCATCCGTCGGCTGGCGTCGACTACCGTGCCTGCGATGATGAGGCACGAGTTTCGTCGTACGCGAAACTCCGAGCCGCACCATGACGGGCGGCCATGAGCGTACTGATCGGCATCTGTGGCGGCAGCGGCTCCGGCAAGACGACGCTGGCCGGGAAGCTCGCCGAGCGATTTCGTCGCACCCGGGGGCCCGCCGCCGCCAGCGTGCTGAGCTTCGATGCCTACTACCACGATCGCGCCGATCTCTCGCTCGAGGAGCGGGCGACGATCAACTACGACCACCCCGACGCTCTCGATCACGACCTCCTCGTCGACCATCTGGGCCTGCTCCGGGCGGGGCGACCAGCCGAGGTACCGGTCTACGACTTCACCACCCACAGCCGATCGAAGCAGATCGCCCGGGTCGAACCCGCCGAGGTGGTCCTCGTGGAGGGGATCCTCCTCTTCCAGTCGGAGCGGGTGCGGGAGCTACTCGACCTCCGGGTCTTCCGGCGTTGCCCGGAGGAGGTTCGGTTCAGCCGTCGGATCGGTCGGGACATCGCCGAGCGGGGCCGGTCGCTGGCCTCGGTCGAGGCCCAGCTCGCCGCCACGGTCAAGCCGATGCACGATCGCTTCGTCGAACCGTATGCAGCCGCCGCCGAGGTGGTGACCGAGCACGGCGACGATCTCGACGCGGTCACCGAGCGGATCGCCGGCAGGATCGAGTCACTGCTCACCGCCCGTCACGGGTGAGCGGAGCCCGGAGCCCAGCCCGGCGGGGCCATCGCTCAGCGGGTGCTACGACCTGCGGCGGCGGCCGCGTCGGTGGCGCGCTGCAGCTGGTCGTCGACGATCGCCAGCCCGCCGTCCCAGAAGCCGGGATCGTTCAGGTCGCAGTCGACGATCGCCGCCAGACGATCGGGAGGCATCGAGCCGCCGGACGACAAGAGGTCGAGATAGGCGGGGACGAACGACTCCCCGGCCGCCTCGTAGCGGGCGTAGACCGACAGTGCGAGCAGTTGCCCGTAGGCGTACGCGTAGACGTACCCGGGCGTTCCGATGAAGTGCGGAATGTAGGACCACCAGCTCCGGTAGCCGTCGGTCAGCTCCACAGCGTCGCCCATCATCGCCGTCTGGGTCTCGGCCCACAGGTCACCGAACCGCTCGACGGAGAGCTCGCCGTCGGTACGCCGCGCCGTGTGGCACGCGTGCTCGAAGCGGTTCATCGCCACCTGCCGGAACACCGTGGCGATCGAGTCGTCGATGGTCGACGCCAGCAGAGCGAACCGCTCACCAGGGTCGTCGATCATCGCGAGCAACCGCTTGTTGGTGACCGTCTCGCCGAACACGGACGCGGTCTCGGCCAGGGTCAGCGGCGTGCCCTGGTGGAAGATCCCCTGCTCGCGGGAGAGGTAGGCGTGGACACCATGGCCGAGCTCGTGGGCCAGGGTCAGTACGTCGCGCGGCTTGGACGTCCAGTTGAGCAGGACGTAGGGGTGGTGGGAGGGCACGGTGTAGGCGCAGAAGGCACCCGGCTGCTTGCCCGGCCGAACCGGCGCATCGATCCAACGCTCGCCGATGAAACGGTCGACGATCGACGCCAGCTCTGGTGAGAACGAGTCGTAGGCGTCCCGCACCACCGAGGTCGCTTCCTGCCAGCCGATCTCCTGGGCACCGTCGGCCACGGCCGCCATGCGGTCGTAGTCGGCGAGCTTGTCCACCTCCAGCACCTCGGCCTTCAGCCGGTACCACCGTTGCGGGATGTCGTAGCGGGCCACGACGGCCGAAACGAGCGCCTCGACCGACTCGTCGCTCGCCTCGTTGTCCAGGTTCCTGCTCGAGACCCAGGTGTCGAACGAGCGGAGACGATCGTCTATCGACTTGTCGAGCAGGAGGGTGTTGTAGATGAACGCCCTCGTCCGCAGCCCCGGCTCGAGACCGTCGGTGACCGCCTCGGCCGCCGAGCGGCGGACCTCACGGTCGGCGTCGGAGAGGCGGGACAGGCCCTGTTCGAGGCTGGCCGTCTCCGTGCCGCCGTCACCGTCGTCGAGCTCGACCTCGATCGCCGACGTGAGCTCCGAGAACAGCCGAACCCACGCCGACCCGCGGGTCACCGACGTCTCGATGAGCACCGTCTCCTCTGCCTCGCTCAAAAGGTGGGGTCGATTGAGACGGGTCGTGACCAGGTGGTGGCGGCAGAAGTCGAGGCGGTCGTCGGCCAGCACCGCTTCGGCGTGCTCGTCGTCGACCGCGGCGAACTCGAGCGTGACGAAGACCAGCAGTGCGCCGACCGCGGTGGACGCCTCCTGGAGCTTCTGCATCTCGGCCCCCCGCTCCGGATCGAGGGTGTTCTCGCTGAATCGGAGCATGCCGTAGTGACCGGCACGGCTGATCAGCTCGTTGATCTCGGCCACGGCGCTCATCAGCTCGGCCAGCTCGCCGGCGTCGAGCGACGCGACCCGACCCCGGTAACCCTGCAGCGATTCGGCCCGCTCCTTGGCGGCTGCGACGAGCTCGTCTGGGGAGGCGGCGTCGCCGAGGAGCGGTTCGAGATCCCAGGTGATGTCGCTGGCGGCGAGGTCGGCATCGGTGACAGTCATGCCCCCATGATGCCGTGACTCGTTCGGGCGCCCTCCATCGCCGGCCGGCCGAACGCCCGTCTCAGCCGATGGCGCCACCGATGCCGGTGTCGACGTCGAGCGCTTCCGGATCACCGAGCGAGTGCTCATGGAGCGGCGTGGCCATCTCGTGCACGGCCGGCAGCACCTCCTCGGCGAACAGCTCGAGGCTGGATCGCGCCAGCTCCGGGGGCTTCGAGCCGTGTTGGGGGTGCACGATCAGGTACTCGAGACTGATCATCTCCTGGGTCCGCTGGAGCTTCTCGATGATCTCGTCCGGCGTGCCGATGATGTGGCCGTCCTCGGCCGCCTTCGCCTTGTCCTCGGCCAGGTCGCGGCCCTGGGCGAACACCTTGGCATAGTCCTCGTAGCCCTCCACGCCGGCGAAGTCGGGCGCGTTCCACACCGCGTAGTGGTTGCGGGCGGCCCACGCCTGCTCACCCGCGTAGCGCCGAGCCCGCTCGTTGTCCTCCCGATCGGGCGAGCAGTGCAGGTACATCATGGTGGTCGGTTGGTTCGGGGGAAGGCCCTTCACCGCCCGGATGGCGTTGAACTTGGCAACGCCGCGGGCCATGACGTCGAGGGGAACTGCGGTCACGAACATCTGGCCGAGACCGAGCTCGGCGGCCACGACCATCGACGCCGGCGTGTTGAACGCCGCCTTCATGTTGTCGAACAGGGAGCCCCGATGGAGCGGCTGGGGGCGCACCGTCGTCGGTGGGACCTGGTACATCGCACCGTCGTACTCGAAGCGATCCTGCTCGCTGAGGTGGAGGATCTCGACCATCTCGGCGAAGCGCTGGCGCGACTCCTCCCGATCGATGTTGAAGCCGTCGTACTCGTGGGCGGAGATGCCCCGGCCGATGCCGAGGTGCAGCGTTCGGCCGTCGAGAAGGAGGTCGAGCATGGCGATCTCGTGGGCCAGCTTCACCGGCTGCCACCACGGGGCGACGATGACCGCCGTGCCCATGTCGATCCGGCTCGTCCGCCCGGCCCAGAACGCCAGCCACTGCAGCGGGTTGCCCTGCATGGAGTAGGCCGATCCGTAGTGCTCGGCGCACCAGATCGCGTCGAACCCCAACGGCTCGACCAGGTCGCCCAGCTTCATGGTCTCCCGGTGGATGGCCACGTCGGGGGTGGCGGGCGGTGTCGCGTAGTCGCCGGCGAGGAGCCGATCCCAGTCCCGATGGTTGTAGCTCGTGACCATCACTCCGACCTGCATGACGCCTCCAACTCCTGGCCGCTGCTCACCTCGACGCTAACCGTGGATCCCCGACCGTGGCGAGCCACCGGTGATCCGAGCCGTGGCGATGATCCGGGCTACGGGAGGGTGGGCAGCCGGTAGGCACGGGCCGCGGTGTCGTGGAAGAGGTCGCGGCGCTCCCCGTCGCCGAGGTCGGCCGTCAGCAGCTTGAACGCATTCCACAGCTCCACGTAGCCGACGCAGGGCTTGTCGACGGGGAAGTTCGATTCGAACAGGCAACGGGATGGGCCGAAGGCGTCGATGCAGTGCCGGACCTCGTCACCCCACGCGTCGACGACCTCGGCCGACGAGGCGGTGCGGCCCCGCTTGTCCCACCGATCGCCGGAGAGCGGCCGGATGAGGGCACCGAGCTTCATCACCACGTTGTCGGCCGCGGCCAGGTCGGCGATCCCGGCCCGCCAGACCTGCCGCACCTCGTCGGCTCGACCGCGGTAGGGGCCGCCGGCGATCGGGATACCGAAGTGGTTGGCCACGATCGTCACGTCCGGGCAGGATCGGGCCAGGTCGGCCAGCTCGCCGAGTTGGTGGTGGAAGCACATCGCGTCGTACGAGTGGCCCATCGACCCCAGCCGCCGCACACCGGCCCGGAACCCGGGCTCAGCCATGATCCCGGCCCGGTCGGCGTTGTTGCCCATCGGGTGCGGGTCGAAGGCGGTGTTGAACCGCACGCCGCGGAACCGGCCGCCGCCCGCCTCGTCGAGGGCCTCGAGCACCTCGGCCACCGCGTCGCCCCTGGTGAGGTCGGCGTGGCCGACGATCCCCATGATCTCGGGCCCCGTGCCGGTCTCCGCTCGGCGTCGGGCGCTGGCGTCGGCGATCCCGGCTACGAACTCGACCTCGCCCACGGGGCGCAGGTGCTCCGGTCCCCCGGCGCGGTACTCGGCGTGACACTCCACGAAGACCGTGCCGAGCACACGGTGCCCGGCACCCGTGTCGGCGAGGAGGTCGTCGAGCAGGTACCGGCCGGCACCATGGGAGGACCGGTTCCAGAGGTGATGGTGGGCGTCGAGAATCGGCAGATCCGGTTCCAGGATCGCTTCGGTCACGGCTCTCCCCGATCTCCAGGCATGGCCCCATGATGCCCTGAGTCGTACGGCCGATGCGGTGGGTCCAGCGACTCGGGGGGTGTCGATCACCTCCACCGCACCCGTTTCCACGGGCTGAGCCACCAGGCCCAAATCCCGGTGAGCACCCGCTCCCACCTGGGCAAATGCGCTCTAGTGACCTGCTTGTCCATTCATACCTTTGCCGTCGAAAGGCGGTATCGAGCATGAACAGCAAGCGGAAGCAGAAGCTCCGTCGGGCGGTCCTCGGACGGGCTCCCCAGCGGTCCGAACAAGCCGATCGAGGAGGGGGCGAGCTCCGCCGGCACTCCCGCTCGGCGAGGAGATCCCTGTCGGTGGTCGTCGCCCTGGCCCTGTTCGCAGCGGCCACCGTGGCATCGTCGGCCGCGGGTCTGGCGACGGCGAGACCGGCGGCAGCGCTCGGGCAGCCACCCGGCCCCGGCGACTACCGTGCGGCGACCGGATCGTGGGCCGGTCTCGAGAACTGGCCATTGGTGGCCATCCACTCGGCGCTGGACTCGCAGGGTCGGGTCGTCACCTACGGAACGAACGGCGATGGTCAGCAGACGGGACGGTTCATCTACGACGTCTGGACCCCGGGTCCGTCGGCGGCCGGCGGCCACGCCACCCTCGCCAACACGACCCAGACCGACCTGTTCTGCAGCCTGCAGCTCAACCGGTTCGACAACGGTGAGATGCTGCTGTTCGGGGGCGACAACTGGACCGGGGCCGCAACCAACAACCTGGGCAACCCCGACATCAACTCCTTCAACCCGGCCAGCCAGCAACTGACCACCCTGCCCGGCATGCAGCGCTCCCGCTGGTACGCGACGGGCACCACCCGACCCGATGGCTCGATCTTCGTGCAGGGCGGCGACGGCGGCTGGGACCGGCCGGAGCTGTGGACGCCGAACGGTGGCTCACAACTCCTCGACCTCGACACCTCGGGGCTCTCCTGGTGGTATCCCCGCAACTTCGTCCTGCCGGACGGCCGGATCTTCGGCGTCGACATCGAAGGGCGGATGTACTACATCGCCGCCGACCTGAGCTCCATCACGATGGCGGGCCAGCTCAGTCCCGACCGCTGGGGCTACGGGGCGACGGCGGTGATGTTCGAACCGGGGAGGATCCTCCACTTCGGCAGCGCATCCGCGTCGGCCGTGGTGATCGACGCCAACGGCGCAACGCCGGTGGTCACGCCAACGTCGAACCTGTCGGCCGCGCGGGAGTGGGTCAACTCGACGCTCCTGCCCGACGGCCGGGTCCTCGCCACCGGCGGTGCGAGCGACTACACCGCTGCCACCAACGCCGGGGCACCGCTGTCGGCCTTCAACTCCCAGCACCACGCCGAGATCTGGGATCCGGCGACCGGCCAGTGGACGGTGCAGCCGGCCGAGACCGCGTCGCGGCTGTATCACTCCACGGCGCTGCTCCTCCCCGACGGTCGGGTGCTCGTCGCCGGCGGTGGCGCTCCGGGGCCGGTCACGAACACGAACGCCGAGATCTTCTCGCCCGACTACCTGGCCGCCAACCGGCCGAACATCGACGGGGTCTCGACCAACGACGTCGTGCCGGGCCAGAGCATCGGCATCCAGGTGACCAGCAACGTGGACATCGGGCGGATCACGCTCGTGAAGACCGGCTCGGTGACCCACTCGTTCAACATGGACCAGCGGATCGTCGACCTCCCGTTCGGCATGGACGGCAACACGGCGAATGCTGTCCTCCCGAACAGCAACACGATCGTCACGCCGGGCTACTACCTGTTGTCGGTGCTGACCACGACGGGCATTCCGTCGGCATCGGTGATGATCCGGGTGGGCACCGGCCCGGTTCCGGCTGCTCCCGGTGCGGCGACCGACGCGCAGATCTCCCGGCTGTACCTGGCCTACTTCCAGCGGCAACCGGATGCGTCGGGGCTCGCCTACTGGCGCTCGGTCGCCAACTCGGGCGTGGGACTGGCTGCGATCTCCGACGTGTTCGCAGCGAGTGCCGAGTTCGTCGACACCTACGGCAACCTCAGCGACGAGCAGTTCGTGAACCAGGTGTACCTGAACGTGCTCCAACGGCCGTCCGATCCTGGCGGTCAGGCGTACTGGACCGGGCAGTTGGCGAACGGGGTGACGAGAGGTCAGGTGATGCTGGCGTTCTCCGAGTCGGCCGAGTTCATCGAGTACACCAACAACCTCGGCCCGCTGGGGCCGACCCCTCCCCCACCAGGGCCAGCACCCGGACCTGCTCCCGTGCCGGCGTACCTCCCGGAGGTCCACCGGCTCTACCGGGCCTACTTCCTCCGGGATCCTGACCAGGACGGTCTCGACTACTGGACCGGACAGCGGGCGGGTGGTATCTCCCTGATCGCCGTGTCGGACGTCTTCGCCGGCAGCAACGAGTTCATCGACACCTACGGTGCACTCGACAACGGCCAGTTCGTCGACCGGGTCTACGCCAACGTGCTGGAGCGACCGCCCGACGCCGAGGGTCGGGCCCACTGGACGACCGTGCTGGCCAACGGCACGACCCGGGGCGAGGTGATGATCGGCTTCAGCGAGTCGCCGGAGTTCGTCGCCAAGGTCGGCCCGATCGGCTGATAGCCGTCGACCAGATCACCCCGGGCTCCGGCGGCTCGCCTTCGGGCGGGTCGCCGGACCCGCGTTCGGGCGGGACCCTCCGGTCGACCGGGTCAGACGATCAGACGATCAGACGTGCTCGCGGATCTGGCGTTGCCGACGTGCTCGTCGGGCGTTGCGACGCTCGGCCGGTGACCAGGAGGCCGACGCCGACGAGGGCGATCAGGGATCCCGGTCCGCTGAACAACGGCCACGAGACCCGCCAGTCGGCGTCGACCGCGGCGAGCTCGACTGTGACGGCATCGGGGCCGTGGACCTCGACCGTGGGCTCGACGGCGGCCACGACCGCGTCGTAGTCGCCGCAGCACGCTCGAGTGAAGCCGATCGCCGACCGGTTCTCGAAGCCGTTTGCGGCCAGCGCGTCGGTCACCGCATCGACGGTGGTGCCGGCGTAGGTGCGGCGAGCGAGCACGAACTCGTCGTCGAACATGGCTCGCCAACCGACCCGTTGGTCGTGGTGCTCGACGCCGCCGAGCACGGGCAACTCGGCGAGCATCACGCCACCGACCCGCCACACCGAGATGAACGGGCCGAGGGCGGCCGCCATCCCGACCACGAGTGCAACGACTCCCACGATCGAACGCGCACGTGCCATCGCCTCAGGCTATCTGACGCTTGCCCAAACTTTTCTAAGAAAACTCTTGATATGACTTCATTTGTACATAGGTTTGCTATGCTGTCTACATGACGGCGGAAGGGGTGCCAGGTCGTGACGACAGCGACGGCGATGCGCTTGCTGGGTTGATCGCGGCGGTTGATGAGGTCGCCGACACCGGGTTTGCAGCGATGCGGCCAGTCGAACTGGCCGAATGGGCGGCCGAGGTCCGTCGGCAGGCCTCCCGGTTGGAGGCGGTCACCGCCCAGGCGTTGGCCTCTGCTGACCGTGCGGCCGAAGCCCCCTCGGCGTTTCGGGTGGTGGGGTGTCAGAACGCGGCCCAGGTGGTGGCGATCGAGTGCCACGAACCCAAACGCAGCGTGCAGGGTCTGGCCCGTCGAGGGTCGTGGGTCACCGACTTCCCGGTGTTCACCGCGGCGTGGACCGAGGGGACCCTGACCCGTCACCACCTCACCGAACTCCGGGGCCTCGACAACGGCCGCACCCGGCACCGGTTACTCGAAGCTCAGGAATACCTGGTCGCCGCTGCGAGGGATTGTGACTGGGTTGATTTCAAGCGGGTGTGTGGCTACTGGTTGTTGAACGCTGATCCCGATGGTGACGCCCCCGCCGATCAGCAACGCAACAATCGGGTCACCTACCGCAGAGGCCCCGACGGGACCATCACCGGGACGTTCCACTTGGACGGGTTAGCGGGTTCGGTGTTCACCACCGCGTTGGACACCGAAACCCAACGCCTGTTCCAAGCCGAAACCCACGACGAGGTCCCACCCCGACCCCCGGCCCGGCGCATGGCTGATGCCCTGGTGAACCTGATCACCCGAGGCCACGAACACGGGGATGCGGTCACCGTGACCCCGTTGGTGAACATCGTCATGTCCCAAGACGTGGCCGACAACACCATCGCCCGGCTCCTCGACCCGGCGATCCCGCCGCTGGAGTTGGATGGCCGTGATGTCGATCGGCGCTGCGAGTTCCTCGACGGGACACCCCTCGACCCCCGCCTCGCCCTGGTAGCGGTGGCGGTGGCGGTGGCCAGGTTCCGGCGGGTGGTGTTCGACACCAACAACAAGATCATCCAAGCATCCGCTCAATCACGGTCGTTTCCCACCTGGATGAAACACCTCCTCCTCATCCGAGCCAGAGGCCGATGCCGAGCCACGGGCTGTGACGCACCCCACGCCTGGCTCCAAGCCGACCACGTGCACCCCCACTCGAGGGGCGGGCCCACCAACCTCACCAACGGGCAAATGCTCTGCGGACCCCACAACCGGTGGAAACACGACCACCCAGACTGCGCCGCCTAGCGGCCCTGGAGACGATCAGCGGCGCCGGCACGTCGTGATGATGCGAAGGTCAGCGCAGTTCAGCGCCGTGGTGCTTCACGACGGCGTCGATGCACGCCTGGCGCATCTCGGCCACCTCGACATCGGTGAGGGTGCGATCGTCGGCTTGGAACCGGAGACCGAAGGCCAGCGAACGAACACCGTCGCCCAGGCGCTCACCCCGGTACACGTCGAACAGGCGCAGCGACCGCAAGGACGGTCCACCGGCCTTGTTGAGGGTGGCGGTGACATCGGTGGCCGGCACCTCGTCGCTGACGACGAACGCCAGGTCGACGTCGCTCGACGGGAAGCGGGAGATCGGCTTGTACCGGGCGACCCGATCCATCGCCGCCAGGATCGGCTCCGCCTCGAGCTGCAGCCAGGCGAGTCGACCCGCCACCTGGTAGGCGGCCAGCACCGTGGGATCGACCTCGCCGACCTCGCCCACCGTGCGACCCCGGAACCGCACCTCTGCGGACCGGGTCGGGTGGAGGCCGGGGCGCGCCACGTTGGCCACCGTGAGTCCCTGGAGGCCCAGGTCGGCGCTGAGGCGGTGGACGAGCCTGGTCGCCGCCACCGCCGCACCGTCATCCGGCCCGAACCCGGCCTGGACCGCAGCGACCAGTTCGTGTTCGTGGGGTAGCTCGTCGCCCGACGGGGCGAACACCCGACCCACCTCGTAGAGCTGGATGTGTTCGGCCCGGTGAGCCTGGTTGTAGGCGACGGCCTTCAGCAGACCGGGAAGGAGCGAGGTGCGGAGAATGGACTCCTCGGCCACCAACGGGTTGGCGAGCGAGATGCCCTTGTCGGACAGGCCGGCCCGCTCGAGATCATCGGGTGCGAGGAACGGGTTCGGCATCGCCTCGGTGAACCCTGCCGCCTCCAACGCCCGACGGATCGCTCGCCGACCGCGCTGCAATGGGGTCAGCCCCCCGCTCTGCAACGGCGTCGGGACCCGCCGACCGGACTTGCCGTAACCGTGATGGCGCCCGACCTCCTCCACGAGATCGATCTCCGCCGTGCAGTCGGGCCGCCAGGTCGGGATCTGCACCTGGAGCGAGTCCTCGTCGGCCGGCGAGACCTCGAAGCCGATCGCTTCGAGGTACCGCGCGATGATGTCGGGGTCGAGATCGAGGTTGAGGAGCATGTTCACCCGCGCCGCCCGCAACGTGACCGGCGGCGTCGCCACCAGGTCGCCGTCGACCACGATCGACCCTGGCGCGATCCGGGCCCCGCAGATCTCGACAGCCAACTGGCAGAAGCGGTCGAGTGCCCGCTCGACACCGCCGGGATCGACGCCCCGCTCGAACCGCGTCGATGCCTCGGACCGGAGGCCGAGACGTCGGGAGGTCCTGGCGATCGTCATCCGATCCCAGATCGCCGCTTCCACGACGACGCTCGTGGTGCTCGCACTGATCTCGGTCGATGCGCCGCCCATGACCCCGGCCAGGCCGATCGGTTCGTCGGCGCCGTTCACGATCAGGCCGTCGACCTCGGTGATCGAGCGCTTGACGTCGTCGAGGGTGGTCAGCGTCTCGCCGTCTCGACCCATGCGGACACCGAGCTGCCCGTCGGGGACGAGGCCGAGGTCGTAGGTGTGGTTCGGTTGGCCGAGCTCGAGCATCACGTAGTTCGAGATGTCGACGATCGTGTTGATCGAGCGGACACCGCACGCGGTCAGTCGCTGCACGAGCCACGACGGGGATGGTCCGACGGTCACACCATCGAGTACGCGGACGCCGAACCGCTTGCACAGCACAGGGTCGTCGATCCGGACCGATGCCCGTTCGGCGGCCGGCGGGCCGGCCACGGCCGTGTCGAGGCCGACCGAGGGGTCGGGGATCGCGAACGGCACGCCGAGACGAGCCGCGAGGTCGCGGGTCACACCGACGACCGACAGCGCATCGGGGCGGTTGCCTTCGATGTCGAGGTCGAACAGCACGTCGGTCTCGGCGCCCAGCGCGGTCGCCAGGTCCTGGCCGATGGTGAGATCGGTGTCGAGGATCATGATCCCATCGGCGTCGTCGCCCAGCTCGAGCTCCGCAGCCGAACAGATCATCCCGTTCGACCACTCGCCCCGAAGCTTGCGACGGCCGATCTCCATGCCGCCGGGCATCGTCGTCCCGATCGTCGCCAGCGGCACCCGGTCGCCGACCGCCATGTTGAACGCCCCACAACAGATCTGCAGCGGCTCGCCGTCGCCGGCGTCGACCGACACGAGCTGGATCCGGTCGGCCTCGGGGTGGGGCGCGAGGCCGAGCACCTCGGCCACCACGATCCCGTCCCAGGTCGGACCGACGATCTCGACCTCCTCGACCACCATGCCGAGGTCGGTCATGGTCTCGGCCAGATACGCCGGTTCGCCCTCGATCGGAGCGAACTCCTGCATCCACGACAACAGGACCTTCATCACATCACCTCAGAACTGCTCGAGCAGGCGGACGTCGTTGGCGTACAGATCGCGGAGGTCGTCGATGCCGTACTTCATCAGCGCGAGCCGATCGATCCCGAAACCGAAGGCGAAGCCCGACCACTCCTCCGGATCGATTCCACCGGCCTCCAGCACATTCGGGTGAACCATCCCACAACCGCCGAGCTCCAACCACGACCCGTCGGGGCGTTGGATGTCGAACTCGGCCGACGGTTCGGTGAACGGGAAGTAGTTCGGCCGAAGCCGTGACGAGAACCCCGAACCGAAGTACGCCTCGGTGAACGCCTCGATCGTGCCGGCGAGGTCGGCCAGCGAGATGCCGCGGTCGACGACCAACCCCTCGATCTGATGGAAGACCGGCATGTGGGTGGCATCCGCTGTATCCCGCCGGAACACCCGTCCTGGAGCGACGATGTAGATCGGCGGCTCCTGCTCGAGCATCGTGCGGATCTGGACCGGTGACGTGTGCGTGCGCAGGAGGGTGGAACCCGGCTCGCCGTGCTCGACGTAGATCGTGTCGAACCCGTCGCGGGCGGGATGCCCCTCGGGGATGTTCAGCGCATCGAAGTTGTGCCAGTCGGTCTCGACCTCGGGTCCTTCGGCCACCCGGAAACCCATCCCGACGAAGATGTCCTCCAGGGCGGCCCAGGTGCGGGTCACCACGTGGGACCGGCCGACGGGGATGTCGCTCGGAACCTCCGTGAGGTCGAGGCGCTCGCGGTCGAGCATCGATTCGAGCTCGCCCACCGCGAGGCTGCTCCGGTGCTCCTCGATCGCAGCGATGACTCGAGCCCGGGTGTCGTTCAGGGCCCGACCGACGTCCTTTCGACGCTCCGCTGGGACCGACGCGATCTCCTTCTTGGCCGCCGTCAGGGGCGCCTGTCGGCCGAGGAACGCCGTCTCGATCCCGTCGAGCTCGTCGATAGACGAGGCTGCGGTCACGGCCGCCATCGCCTCGGCTTCGAGCGTTTCGAGGTCGTCGATCATGGGCATCAACCTGTCGTCGTTGGGGTCATGTGTCCAGTGAATTCGATGCGGAGCCGGGACTCCGCGCCGAGCCGCGCCTCGCCTGGCGTCGTGCCTCGAAGCAGAAGAGCGAGCCGGCGACTGCGAGGTTCAGCGATTCGGTTCGGCCGGCGAGTGGGATCCTGGCCGCAACGTCGGCCTCGGCGATGACCGAGTCGGGCAGGCCGTGGGCTTCGTTGCCGAGCAGGATCGCGGCGTCGGCCAACCGCACCTCGTCGTACGGTATCGCCTCGCCCCCAGCGAGGGTCGCCACGACGCGACGACCGGTGGCACGGAGTTGGGCGACCGCCTCGGAGACATCGGTCACCTCCACGACCGGTGTTCGCAGCACCGACCCCGCTGAGGCCCTGACGGTCTTCGGGTTCGTCGGATCGACGCACCTACCGGCCAGGACGATCCCGGCGGCGCCCGAAGCCTCGACCGATCGGATCAGGGTGCCGACGTTGCCCGGATCCCTCGCCTCGACGAGGCACAGCACCGGTCCGAGGCCGGCACCCACATCGGTCAACGCGTCGGACCGGCGGGCGACGATGGCAGCGACCGGACGAGGGGTCACCGGGTCGAGGATCGAGTCGAGCAGACCTTCGACCGCCACGTGCACCGCGACGCCGCGCTCGGCGGCCAACGACCGGATCACACCCAGGTCATCGAGGGCGTCGGCACCGACCACCACCGCCTGCACGACGGTCGCACCTGCTGGATCGAGCGCCTCGGCGACCAGCGTCGGGCCGTCCACGACGAAGGCCCGCTCCCGGGAGCGGGCCTTGCGTTGAGTCACCAGTTTCCTGAGCCGCTTGATGAGGCTGCTCCCGGTGACGAGTTGCTCGTCGGCCGACTCCTCAGGCCGCGTCGGCTGCGCCATTCGCCACCTCGACCAGCGACGCGAACGCCTCGGGGTCGGTGACGGCGAGATCGGCGAGGACCTTACGGTCGACGGAGACGTCGGCCACCTTCAAGCCGTTGATGAACCGGCTGTAGGTGGTGCCGTTCTGCCGGCACGCCGCGTTGATCCGCTGGATCCAGAGGCGGCGGAGCTCGCCCTTGCGGGCCCGACGATCGCGGTAGGCGTAGTTGCCCGAGTGCATGACCTGCTCGTTGGCAGCGCGGACACTGCGGCTCTTGTTGCCGTAGTAGCCCTTCGCTCGCCCGAGCGTTGTCTTGCGCCGCTTCTTCGAGTGGACGGCTCGCTTCACTCGTGCCATCGAACTGGTTCTCCTTCGTGCTGATGTTCCGTTGGGGGGCGGCGTGAGCGGAAACGCTCAGCTCGAGAGCATCTGCTTCACGCGGGGGGTGTCGACATCGGACACCTCGGTCGGGCCGGTCAGCCGGCGCTTGCGGCGGCTCGACTTCTTCTCGAGGAAGTGATTGAGGTTCTTACTCCGGCGCATCACCTTGCCCGACCCCGTGACCTTGAAGCGCTTCTTGGCCCCCTTGTGGGTCTTCATCTTGGACATTGGTGCTGCCTCCGTTCTCCGTCGGCGCCGCATCGGCGGGTGCCGGCGCCTGCTCTCGTCTCTTCTTCGGCTTCTTCTTGCTGTCCGGTCCGAGGATCATGGTCATGTTCCGACCATCGAGCCGAGGGTAGGCCTCGACCTTCGCGTACTCCTCGACCCGTTCGGCGATGTCGTCGAGGATCCTGCGACCGAGCTCCGGGTGGGTGACCTCCCGCCCGCGGAACATGATCGTGATCTTGACCTTGTGACCATCCTGGAGGAACTTCTCGACCTTGCGGGTCTTGGTGTCGAAGTCGCCACCCGAGATCTTCGGGCGGTACTTCATCTCCTTGACGACGACGTTGCTCGCCTTCTTCTTCGATTCCTTGAGTCGCTGTGCCGCCTCGTACTTGTACTTGCCGTAGTCCATGATCCGGCAGACCGGTGGATTCGCCTTGTCGGCGACCTCGACGAGGTCGAGCTCGAGCTCTCGAGCGAGCGACAGGGCTTCCGGTATCGGCTTGATGCCGAGTTGGTCGCCGTTGGGACCGATGACCCGTACTTCTCGAGCCCGGATCCTGTCGTTGATCCGTGGCTCCGGTGGTGGCGCAGCTATGGCCGATCACCCCTCATGCAGATGTTTCTCTCCTTCTGCGGCACCTGCCGACGGCCGGCGACGCGATCCTGATGTGATCCAGCGAGAAGGCGAGCGATCTACGACGACCCGCCGTTGCGGCAGGTGATCGGTGACCCGGGCGCACCTCCCTTTCGACGTGTCGACGCCGAGGCGGGTGGCCGGGTGGGGACGAACGCCCTCTTTCTTGTTGGATCCACCAAGGCTATAGGACGCCGGGTACGAATGCTCAGTGAGCACCGATAGCTTCGGTTCCATGACCCTGTGGACACCCGACGGCGAGCGCGAGATCAACCGGGAGCCGGAGCCGTCCCCGGCGGGCGACCCCGCCGATCAGCTCAGCCCGGAGGACCAACAGCGGGCGGCGGAGATGGCCCAGGAACTGGCCGAGGCCAGGGCCCGGCTGCTCGAGACCGACGTGTCGACCGTGCTCGCCAACCACGCGCTCGGCATCTACGAGCTCGCGGCGATCCACCTCACCGCCGAGCAGCCGGACTTCGACGAGGCCAGGCTGGCGATTGACGCCCTCGCCGCGCTGATCGAAGGGCTGGAGGGCCGCCTCGGCGACGGGGAGCCGACCCTGAAGGACGCGCTCCACCAGGTCCGCCTCGCCTTCGTCCAGCGGCGCAACGAGGCCTCGGCGGACGACAGCGGTTCCAGCCCGGGCTCAGACGCCTGATGGGCTGACCGCCTTCGCCTCCCACACCCCGGGCCCGGCTGGACCGACCTCGAAGGTCACGCTGACGCCGATCTCGATCGAGCGGGTGCCGTCGGCGATCTCGGTGCAGTGGAAGCCGTAGACGGCGCCGTCGTCAGCAACCACGGTCCCGAGCCCGGCGTCCACATCGAACGTCTCCACGACCCCGCAGGGCCGGGCCGAGGCTCCCGCTTCACGGGGCGGCAAGGTCGCCACCCCTCTCGCTGTCGAGGTCGAGGTAGTGACCGAGGCGCTCCTGCTTCGTGCGGAGGTAGGCGATGTTCTGCTCCGTCGGAACGGTCTGGAGTGGGACCCGTTCGGTGATCTCCAGCCCGTAGCCGTCGAGACCGCCGTACTTGGCCGGGTTGTTCGTCATCAGTCGCATCTTCCGAACCTGGAGATCGACGAGCATCTGGGCCCCGATCCCGTACTCGCGGCTGTCGGCCGGCAGGCCGAGCTCGAGGTTGGCATCGACGGTGTCGCGGCCCTGATCCTGCAGCCCATAGGCCCGCAGCTTGTGGCCCAGTCCGATGCCCCGTCCCTCGTGACCGCGGAGGTAGACGAGCACCCCCTGGCCGGCCTCGGCGATCTTCGCCAAGGCCAGGTCGAGCTGTGGCCCACAGTCGCAGCGCAGCGAGCCGAAGATGTCGCCGGTCAGGCACTCCGAGTGGACCCGCACGAGCACGTCGTCGTCGGGGTTGGGGTCTCCCCGGACGAACGCGACGTGTTGCTCACCGTCGAGGACCGACTCGTAGACCACGGCCGTAAAGTCGCCGAAGCGGGTCGGGATCGTGGCCTCTGCGAACCGGGTGACGAGCTTCTCCGTGCGCCGCCGATACCGGATGAGGTCTGCGATCGAGATGAAGACGAGCCCGTGCTCCTCGGAGAACTCCCGGAGGGTCGGCACCCGCGCCATCGTGCCGTCGTCGTTCACGATCTCGCACAGCACGCCCCCCTCCTGCAGCCCGGCCAGCCGGGCGAGATCGACCGCCGCCTCGGTGTGCCCGGCACGCTTCAGCACGCCCCCCGGCCTGGCCCGGAGGGGGAAGATGTGGCCGGGCCGGGCGAAGTCGCCGGCGCTGGCCTGACGGTCGACCAGGGCCCGGATCGTGCGGGCCCGGTCATGGGCCGAGATGCCGGTGGTGGTCCCGTCGCGGAAGTCGACCGACACGGTGAACGCCGTCCGCATCACCTCGGTGTTCTGGCTGACCATGAGCGGGAGGTCGAGCTCATCGGCCCTCGCTTCGGTGACGGGGGCGCAGATCACACCGGAGGTGTAGCGGATGAAGAACGCGAGCTTCTCGGCGGTCGCGTGCTCCGCCGCCATGATGAGATCGCCCTCGTTCTCCCGGTCCTCGTCATCGACGACCACCACGATCTCGCCACGGGCCATGGCGGCGATCGCCTCCTCGACGGGATCGAACGGCGAGTCTGCCGCCATCACGCGGCCCCGTCGGTCGGGTCGCCACCCAGGTGACCCGCCAGCAGCTTCTCGGCGTACTTCGCCATCACGTCCACCTCGATGTTCACGCGATCGCCAGCGCCCTTGCGGCCGAGGGTCGTGACCTCGCTGGTATGGGGGATCACCGCCACGGTGAAGCCGTCGTGGGCCGGATCGACCACGGTGAGGCTGATGCCGTCGACCGTCACCGAGCCCTTCTCCACCAGGTAGCGGTGGAGATCCTGGCCGACCTTCACCTTGAGATCCGGGGCGGGGTTCACGATGACCCCGACCGCGTCGACGTGCCCCTGCACGAGGTGGCCCCCGAGGCGATCCTGGAGCCGGACCGGCCGCTCGAGGTTCACGGGATCACCCACCGCGAGATCGCCCAACTGGGTTCGGGCGAACGTCTCGTCGGTGACGTCGGTGTCGAACCATCCCTCGTGACCGTCCCAGGCGACCACGGTGAGGCAACAACCGTTCACGGCGATCGACGCCCCGAGCTCCACGTCGCCGAGCACCGTCCTCGCCTCGATGCGAAGCCGTCCGCCGTCCAGGCCGGCGACGGTGCCCATCTCTTCGACGATTCCCGTGAACATCAGGCCAATCCTGCCGCAGTCATCGAACCCGGTCTACCCGGACCGGGGGACGAGGTCGATACGAAGATCGTCGCCCAACTTGACCGTCCGGTCAAGTCGGAGGCGGACCAACCCGTCGATGGCGGTGGCGCCCGGTCCGGCGAGGAGCGGCGCACCGTCGTCGCCCCCCATGAGGGCCGGCGCGAGGTACAGCACGTACCGATCGACGAGGCCGGCCCGGTGGAAGTCGCCGGCGACCCTGGCGCCACCCTCCACCATGAGCTGCACCACATCGCGCCGCCCGAGCTCGTCGAGCACGGCGCCGAGCTCACCGTCGAGCTCGGTGCAGGGCCTGATGGCGGCGTCGGCCGGGGCCCGGCCCAGCACGACCCGGATCGGCTCGCGGGGCGGCTCGCCGTCGGGAGCGTCGATCCCCCGGACCGTCAGGCGCGGGTCGTCGGCTCGAACGGTGCCGGCCCCGACCAGGATCGCGTCCGATTCGGCTCGGAGTCGGTGGGCGTCGCGCCGGGCCTCGTCACCGGTGATCCACCGGCTCGTGCCGTCGGCCGCCGCGGTCCGACCGTCGAGCGTCGCGGCCAGCTTGAGCACAACGTGTGGCCTCCCCGTCCGCCGGTGGGTGAGGTACGGGGCCAGTTGCGCTTCGATGGCGACCGCGCCGGGGCCGACCGTCACGTCGAGCCCCGCAGCCCGCAGCTCCTCCACCCCGCGCCCCGACACCCGTTGATCCGGGTCGAGCACGCCGACGACCACCCGCCGCACGCCGGCACCGATGATCGCAGGCACGCACGCCCCGCTCCGCCCAGCGAAGCAGCAGGGCTCGAGCGTGGTGTACAGCGTGGCCCCGCCGGCCCGGTCACCGGCGGCGGCGAGCGCCTCCCGTTCGGCGTGGTTTCCCCCTGGCCGCCTCGTCGACCCCTCGTACTCGGCGCCATCGTCGGCGACGACCACGGCGCCGACCCACGGGTTCGGGGGTGCGAGCAGTCGACTCCGCTCGGCGGCCGCGATCGCCCTCACCATCGCCGCCCCGTCGGGCGCGGCCCGATCGGGTGCGGTCAATGCGGGCGACCGCCGGCGAGCAGGTCGATCGCGTGGGGCACGACGTCGAGCACGGCATCGATCGTCTCGACCGATCCTCTGGTGGAGCCCGGGGTGTTCAGGATAAGGGCCTGACCCCGCGTGCCGGCGATCGCCCGGCTGAGACGACCGAGGCCAGCCGGGTTGCACGTGCGCATCGCTTCGGCCAGCCCGGGCGCCTCCCGCTCGATCGCTGCCGCGGTACCCTCCGGCGTGAGGTCGCGGGGACCGAACCCGGTGCCACCGGTGGTCACAATCAACCCGCCGAAGCCGGCCGCCAGGGCGACGAGGGTGTCCCGGACGGACTCGACACCGTCGGGGATCTGGACCCGCTCGACGACCTCCCAGCCGGCGTCGGCGAGCCGATCGGCCAGTGCCTCTCCGGACGTGTCGGTGCGGGTGCCGGCGATCACGCCGTCGGAGACGGTCACCACCTTGGCCTGCAGTGGAGGGCTGTCGGACCGGGACTCGTGTGGGGGGGACTCGTTCTGCACGGGTCCAGTGTGCCGACGGTGTGGCCCGCCGCAACGAAGCTCGGTACGCTCGTCACTCGATCGCGGTACGCGACCTCGGGACCCGCCATGAGCCGGTTCCGGGCTTCGACCACCAGAGCGAGAACCCATGCAGATCCTGTTCGCCGACGACCTCTCAGCGACCCATCTCGAGCGCCTGGAACAGCTCGGACACGACGTGGTCGTGGAACCGTCGCTCACCGCCGACGCGCTGGCCGGCCGCCTACCCGGCGTGGACGTGCTCGTGGTGCGGAGCACCCGGGTGCCACCCGAGGCGATCACCGCCGCCGACCGTCTCGGCCTGATCGTGCGGGCCGGCGCCGGAACCGACAACATCGATCTCGCGTCGGCGTCCGACAACGGCATCTACGTGTGCAACGTTCCCGGCCGCAACGCGGTCGCGGTCGCCGAGCTGACGATGGGGCTGCTGCTCGCCATCGATCGCAACATCCCCGACGGCGTCGCCGACCTCCGCCGCGGCGCCTGGAACAAGGGCCGCTACAGCGAGGCCGATGGGCTGTTCGGCAAGACGATGGCCATCGTCGGGCTCGGCGACATCGGCCTCGCCGTCGCCGAACGGGCAAAGGCGTTCGGGCTGACCGTGACCGCGCTCCGACGAGACGAGCGCCCGGCCTCGACCCAGGCCAGGATCCGCTCGATCGGGGTCCGGCTCGTCGACTCCATCGACGAGCTCCTGGCCGACGCCGACATCGTCTCGATCCATGTGCCGAAATCGGACGAGACCCGCAACCTCGTCGATGCCGGATTCCTGGCGGAGCTGCAACCGGGCGCGATCCTGCTGAACACGTCGCGGGGCGACGTGATCGACGAGGCGGCGCTGCTCGCCGCGCTCGATCGGGGGGATCTCCGCGCCGGTCTCGACGTCTGGCAGAACGAGCCGGGTGGCAAGGAGGGCGAGTTCTCGTCGCCGCTCGCCAGCCACCCACGGGTCGTCGGCACCCACCACATCGGCGCATCGACCGAGCAGGCCCAGCGCTCGGTGGCCGAGGGGACCGTCGAGGTCATCGAGGCCTACCTCGACGGTGAGGTGGCCAACTGCGTCAACCTCGATCCCGATGCCACCGGCACGACATGCCTGACGATCCGGCACCTCGATCAGGTGGGGGTGCTCGCCCAGATCTTCGACGTGCTCCGGGCCCACGGACTGAACGTGCAGCAGATGCAGAACCGGATCTTCGCCGGTGGACGGGCGGCGGTCGCCACGATCCACGTCGACGGCCAGGCGGGCGACGCCGTCGTCGGGCAGCTCTGCGGGATCGACGAGGTGCTCGACGCCTCGCTCAGCACCGACCATCGAGACGCGAAACGCCCGCTCGCCGCGGGCTCACCAGGAGGCCAACCATGAGCCGTGTCCACAACTTCTGTGCCGGACCCTGCACCCTGCCCGAGTCGGTGATCGCCGAGCTCGCCGACGAGCTCCCCGACTACCGGGGCACGGGGATGTCGGTGATCGAGATGAGTCACCGCAGCGACGACTACGAGGCCATCCACCTGGAGGCGCTCGACCTGCTCCGAACGCTCTACGCCGTGCCCGACGATGTCGACGTGCTCCTCGTGCAGGGAGGTGCGACCCTCCAGTTCGCGATGGTGCCGATGAACCTGCTGGCGAACGGCGAGACCGGCGGCTACGTGGTGAGTGGCGCCTGGGCCAGCAAGGCCCACGCCGACGCGGCCTGCGTCGGCGATGCCTACGTGGCATGGGACCGGGCCGGGAACGCGGGCGAGACGAGGATGCCGACGCCGGAAGAGGTGGAGATCCAACCCGGTTCAAGGTTTCTCCACATCACCTCGAACGAGACGATCGAAGGTGTCCGGTTCAGCGGCTTCGACGGGTTCGACGCCCGCCTGGTCGCCGACATGTCCTCGGACTTCCTGAGCCGACCGATCGACTGGGATCTGTTCGACCTCGTCTACGGCGGCGCCCAGAAGAACCTGGGGCCCGCCGGGCTGGCCGTCGTCTTCGTCCGGTCGTCGATCGTGGAGCAGACGCCGGCAGGACTGCCCGCCTACCTCCGCTACGACACCCACGCGTCGTCGAACTCGCTGGCCAACACGCCGTCGGTGTTCGCGATCTGGGCCATGGGCAAGGTGCTGCGATGGATGGCCGACAACGGTGGCGTGGCCGGCATGGAGGAGCGGGCGGCCCTCCGCTCCTCGATGGTGTACGACCTGATCGACGGCAGCGGCGGCTTCTACCGCAACCCGGTCGATCCCGCCCACCGCTCCCACATGAACGTGGTCTTCCGTCTCCCCTCCGAGGAGCTCGAGGACCGGTTCCTGGCCGAGGCGAACGCGGCAGGGCTCGTCAACCTGCCCGGCCACCGGTCCGTCGGTGGCGTTCGGGCGAGCATCTACAACGGGCTGCCCACCGAGAGCGTGGAGGCGCTCACGTCGTTCATGGCCGAGTTCGCGGCAAGCGCCGGGTAGCGAGGCGTGGCCGATCTCGCGCCGGTCCCGGTCCGGCTCGTGGCGCCCGGCTGGGAGCGCCGGGTCCCCGCTCCTGCCCACGACGCGCTCGATCCGGCGGCCCGGCGGCGCTACCTCGACGAGCACCCCGACAGCTACCTCACCGTCACCCGATCGCCAGACGACCTGGAGCCCGGCGAGGTCTGGAACGCGGACGAGGCGCTCGCCGCCAGCAGGGCGGCGTTGCAGGGACTGCTCGACCGGCAGGCGTTCACGGCCCCGCGAGCGCCGGCGCTCTACCTGTATCGCCTGACCGAGGGCGGGCATCGTCAGCTCGGCATAGTCGGCGGTGTTTCCGTCGACGACTACGACGACGGCGCCGTCCGGATCCACGAGCGGGTGAAGCCAGAGCGGGCGGGGCACCTGGCCGACCAGCTCGGCGAGCTCCGGGTGCAGTCGAGCCCGATCACGCTCGCCCACCGACCCTGCGGCCAGGTCACCGACACGATCGCGACGGTCGCCGAGGTCGAGGCGCCGATCCTCGACGTCACCTCGGCCGACGGGCTCCAGCAGGAGGTGTGGCGGGTCGACGACCCCGACGTGATCAGCCGGATCCGGTCGACACTGGTCGACGAGACGTTCTACCTGATCGATGGTCATCACCGAGCTGCGGCGGCCTCGACCTACCGGGCGGCCCGCGACGCCGGTCATGTCCGGAGCCCCCATCTGATGTTGTGTGCCGTGTTCCCCACGGACGAGCTGAAGATCGAGGCGTTCCACCGGTGGCTGCCGCGCGTCGACCCCGGCTGGCTGCTCGCCGAGTTGCGGGCCGTCACCGCGGTGCGGATCGCCGACGGTGTCGACGCCGTGCTCCACCGCGACGACGACGAGCTGGCTCTGTGGGCGGCCGGGGGGTGGCACCTCGTGACCGCTCCCCCCGCCGCCGACGGTCCCATCGATGGGCTCGACACGGTCCGCCTCGACCGGCGGATCCTTGCTCCGTTGATCGGCATCGATCAGTCGAACCCGGGCGACGACCTGGCCCATCTGCACGGGATGGCCGATCGGGCCGACCTGCAGCGCGTGGAGTCGGTGCCGACCGGGGTGGTCTGGGCGATGCGACCGGTGCGGATGGACGCGCTGCTGGCGGTGTCGGACGCTGGACTCACGATGCCGCCGAAGTCGACGTACTTCGTGCCGAAGGTCCGCTCCGGCGTGTTCCTCAGGTCGCTCGACGGAACCTGAGGAGGAGCATGCCGTCGCGCGGCTCGGCGCCCTCCGACGGGAGCAGGGTCGACACGCCAGCATCGGTCTCCCAGGGTCCTTCGGGCCCGTCGAGGACGTCGAATCGGCGCCCTCCTGCACCTTCCGGGAGGGCGGCGAGCACCGCGTCGAGCACGCCGCGCCCCTCGGCCGCGGTGAGCGTGCAGGCGCTGTAGACGAGCACGCCACCCGGCGCGAGCAGCGACAGCCCGGCCAGGACGAGCTCGGTCTGGAGTCGAGCGAGCCGCTCGGGAGCGTCGGGATCGATCCGCCAGCGGGCATCGGCCCTGGCGCGGAGGCTGCCGAGGCCGGAGCACGGCGCATCGACGACGACCGCCGCCACGGAGCCGGCTGCGATCGGTGGTTTCGTGGCGTCGGCCACGAGGAGCGGCAGCCGCAGCGCGAGGCGGTCGCGGTTGGTTCGCACCAGCCGGACCCGCTTGGGCCGGAGGTCGCCGGCCACCACGGTCGCCCCTGGCAGGGCGGTGGCCACACCGGTGGCCTTACCGCCGGGTGCGGCGCAGAGGTCGACCACCGTCGCACCTGCCGGCATCGGCTCGAGGAGCTCGGTGACGGCGTCGACCACGAGCTGGGAGGCGACATCCTGGACGTAGCCGTCCTCCCTGGTCGACGGCGACCGGCCGGTGTTCATCGCCTGGAGCGCGGCGTCGGCCCGCTCGGGGCCGAGATCGGCGGTGAGCCGGTCGACCAGCCAGTCCGGATAGCTCAGCTCGGTCGCCCGGTCGGGGAACGCGACCTCGCTGTCGGCCACCTTGCGCAGGACGGCGTTGACCACCGAGCGGCCCCGTCCGTGGACTGCGCCGACGGTGGCGCCGACCGCAGCGTGGGGCGGGGTCCCGAGAAAGGCGAGCTGGTAGGCACCGAGTCGGAGGGCGGCCCGGACCTGCGGGTCGGGGTCGGCCAGGAGGAATCGGTCGACGAGGTGATCGCAGGCCCGGCGCATCCTGGTGGTGCCGTAGACGAGCTCGGTCACGAAGTTCCGGTCCTGCGGTGCAAGGGTGGACCGCGCCAGGATCTCGGGGAGGACGAGGTTGGCGAAGGCACCGCCCTTCTCGATCCGCAGGAGGGCGTCGATCGCGACCCGCCTCGCTGGCGACCCGGCGGCCGGCTCAGTCAAGCCGCTCCCCCGACTCGGGCCGCACGCCGTTGCGCCACGCGTCGACGCTCATCGGCTTCCTGCCCTCCGGCTGGACGGTCACGAGCCGGAGTGCGCCGGCGCCGGTCGCCACGAGCACCCTGCCCCCGCCGTCGTCGGCGGGTTCGAGCAGGAGCGAGCCCGGTTGCGCTGCTGTGTCGGCGCCCAGCGGTTCGGCGTCGAGAACCTTCAGTCGCTTGCCGCGGAAGTGGCACCAGGCCCGGCCGAGACGGATGACCCGGTGCAGGTGCACCGCCGGTCTCTCGAAGTCGAGGCGGTGCTCGTCGGGTGAGATCTTGGCGGCGTGGGTGACCTCGCCGGCCTGGGGCCGGGCCGAGCCGAGCCCGGTCGACAGCTCGTCGACCACCATGCGGGCCCCGAGATCGACCAGCCGCGCCCGGAGCCCGTCGAGGGTGTCGTCGCTCGCGATCGGCGTTCGGTCGCACCGGTAGACGTCGCCGCTGTCGAGCTCGGGGGCGACCACCATGAGGCACACCCCGGTCTCGTCATCGCCGGCCAGGATCGCCCGCTCGACCGGGGCCGCGCCCCGCCAGCGGGGCAGGATGGAGAAGTGCAGGTTCACCATCGGCAGCCGGGTCAGGAGCTCGGTGGGGATGATCCTGCCGTAGGCGACGACCACCCCAACGTCGCGGGTCGGGTCGGCGGGCGGGTCCAGGTCGTCGATCGCGGTCAGGTCGTCGGCGACGGTCAGCCCGAGGTCGAGGGCGGCCCGCTTCACCGGCGACGGTTGCAGGCCGGCGCCGCGACCTCGCCGCTTGTCGGGTCGGGTGACGACCAGTGCGATCTCGAAACCAGCCCGATGCAGCGCCACGAGGGGCGGCACGGCCACCTCTGGCGTGCCGAGGTACACCAGACGCCTCGGCTCGGCGGTCGGCAACGGGAGCACGGGTGTCGGGGTGGGGTCAGGGAAGGCTCAGCCCACCGGAGGACTCGGCCGGCCGGTCACCGTTCGAGCGCCGCGGGTCGTCGCCGCTGAGGAACAGCTTGCGGACGTTCTTCATCGCCACCTTGCGGGTGTCGGCATCGAGCCGATCGAGGAGGAGAACCCCGTCGAGGTGGTCGAGCTCGTGTTGGAAGAGGCGGGCGAGGATCTCGTCGGCCTCGATCGATACCTCGTCGCCGTCGAGGTCGTAGCCGACGAGGTGGATCTCCTTGGGTCGGACGATCTCCCACGAGAGGCCGGGAACCGACAGGCAGCCCTCCTCGTAGACCCACTCACCCGACGACTCCACGATCTGCGGGTTCACGATCGCCTGCGGGTCCTCGCCGAGGTCGTACACGAAGAAGCGGCGCTGCACCCCGACCTGGGGGGCAGCGAGGCCGATGCCGGGCTCGGCGTACATGGTCTCGAGCATCTCGTCGGCCAACTTCACGAGCTTGCCGTCGATCTCGGTCACCTCGTCGGCGACCTTGCGGAGCACCGGATCGCCGAAGACCCGGACCTGGTAGGGAGTGGACATCCGTTCCCAGGATACCGTTGCCGTGGTGGGACCATCCGATGGGGCCTCGCACTACTTCGACGCGGAGCCGGAGGTCGCCTCCGACCGCCGGTCGGTCCCCCTCGTCCTGCCCGACGTCACCCTCGAGCTGGAGACCGACGCCGGTGTCTTCGCCCGGGCCGGGGTCGACGTCGGCACGAAGCTGCTGCTGCTCGACGGACCGGCAGCCACGGCCGGCGACTCGATCCTCGTCGACCTCGGGGCCGGCTACGGGCCGATCGCGTGCACGCTGGCCGCCCGGAACCCCGAAACCGAGGTGCTGGCGGTCGAGGTGAACGGCCGGGCCCGGGCGTTGTGCGAACGGAACGCGGCCGCCGCCGGACTGGCCAACGTCCGAGTGGTCCACCCGGACGACGTCTCGCCCGACCTCGTCGTCGACCGCCTGTGGTCGAACCCCCCCATCCGAGCCGGGAAGGCGACGCTGCATCGGATGCTGACGCGTTGGCTCGGCCAGCTCGGACCAGCGGGCTCGGCCCACCTCGTCGTCCAGCGCAACCTCGGTGCCGACAGCCTGGCCAGGTGGCTCACCGACGCAGGCCACCCGGTGGTGCGTCGAGGGTCGAAACGCGGCTTCCGACTGCTCGACGTCGGGAGCCGAGCCGGATCGGCATCGACCCGATGACGGGCCGGAAGCCGCTCTCGCCGACCGAGCTCAAGCGGCTGCATCGAACGTGGCGCCGGTCGACCGAGCTGCGGTTGTCGCTCGTGCTCGACGGGGTGCAGAAGCCGTACAACGTCGGCGCGCTCCTCCGCTCGGCGGCCGCCTTCGCTGTGGACGAGGTCTGGGCGGTCCCGCCGACCCCGAGCCTCCACGATCGGGGCGTGGCCAAGGCGGCACTCGGATCGGACCGGTTCATCACCTGGCTCGAGGCCGGGTCCGGGCCCGAGGCGGTCGAGGCAGCCACGGCGGCCGGCTACACGACGGTAGCGATCGAGCTCTGCCACGGCGCCGAACCGCTGTTCACCCTCGCACCGGGTCCCGCCGTCTGCCTGGTGCTCGGCCACGAGGACCGAGGTGTCCACCGCGACACCCTCGCCGCCGTCGACCAGGTCGGCTACCTCCCCCAGCTCGGCAGGATCGGGTCGCTCAACGTGGCCCAGGCCGGTACCACCGCCCTCTACGAGCTCACCCGACAGGCCATCGCCACCGCCGAGCACTGACCCCCGCACGATGTGTCTGGTCAGGCCCGCGGCGGGTCGACGGCGATGCGGACCCGGTCCGGGGGCCGGGGGGTGGCGGCGAGCGCCTCGCTGAGCGCGGCGGGGGTGGCGGCCCGGACGAGGTGGCGGCCGTCGTCGCGGGGGCCGAGGATCGCCAGCTCGGGCCGGCTGCGGAGCTCGTCGGCGAAGGCGGCGGCCCCGGTTCCGCCGAGCTCGGCCAATGCGCCGAACGGCGGCCAGCCGAGGCTCGCTCGGATCTCGCGCTCGGCCGCCGCGAGCTGGTCGGGCGCGGCCAGAACCGCCGCTCGGAGCACCCGATGGTCCGGTGTTCGGGTCTGCACCACGATTCGACCGCCTCCGGTCCGGGGGCCGACGAGTCGCGCGGCGTGGATCAGCAGGGCCATCGCCTGCTCGGCCGCCCGATAGCGGGACGCGAGGAGCTCCTGGTCGATGTCGAGGAACACCACCGTGTCGGCTCGCCGGAGCTGATGGAGCGCAGCCTCGGTGCCGACGGCGATCCTCGCGGTGCCGGCCGCCGCCCGCTGGCCCCCCGCCGATGCCGTCAGCTCGTCGACCGGTTCGCCGGCGAGAGCTGCCAGCTCCTCGGCCGCCCTGGTCACCCCGAGCCGGAGCCGCTTGAGCTTCGTGGCACCGCAGACAGCGCAGAGCAGTGGCCGCTCCTCCCCTGTCGCCGGCGCGACGAGGACACCGTGGCGTTCGACCATCAGTCGTTCGCCGTCCTCGGTTCGCACCAGCTCACCGCACAGTCCACAGGCGAGCATGATCGCCCGACCCTTCCTGTTCAGCACGGCGAGCACCACGCCCGGCGCCCGCACGAGCTCGGCCACCCGATCCGAGAACAGCCCGCCCCGACCGGGTTCGTCGCCACGCCGGTCGACCACCTCGACCACCGGCCAGCCCGCCCGTTCGTCGGATCGGGCCGGGGTCGAGATCCGATCGCCGGCGGCGTGGAGGGCGGCGAGCGACGGCGCCGGGGAGAGCAACCAGCAGGGAACGCCGGCCCTCGCCGCCCGCTCGATGGCGACGTCCCGCGCGTGCCACGTGGGGTTCCGCTCCTCCTGGAGGGCCTCGTCGTGCTCGTCGATGACCACGATCGCAGCCAACGCGGGCACCCGGGCCCACACCGCCGAGCGGGGGCCCACCACCACGCCGCCCCGGCCGGCGGCCGCAGCCCAGTCGCGGGGATGGAGCCGGGTGGTCTGACCGCGGTGGCGGAGCTCGCCGGCGAGGCTGGCGGCCTGGGCGGCCCGGGGGGTGATCACCACCGTGTCCCCGGCGCCCGAGAGGGACGCGACGACGCCGGCGAGGTCGCCGTTCGGGGCGATTCGGAGCACGGTCGGCCCGATCACCGGGACAGCCCCGCTGCCGGCGTCGGCGCCTCGCTCCCGAGTGCCAGTGGCCACCGGCCGGCTCGACGGCGGGAGGGAGCGGACCCGGCGCGGCGGCGACGCCGTTCGCAGCAGGGCCGTCACCCGCCCGCTCCAGCGGTGGGCGGCCCAGCCTGCGAGGTCCACCAGGTCGGCCGACGGTCCCACCGACGACAGGCGCGAGATCGGCTGGGGGACGATGCCCACGGCTGGAACGACGCCGAGCTCGGTCACCCAGCCGGCGACGCTCCTGCCATTGAGCGCCACCCGGACGATCGACCCGACCGCCACCTCGGCGACCATTCCCGCCGGGACGAGGTAGTCGAAGACCTTGTCGATGCCGGACACGTCGGGCCGGACCCGGGCGACGATCGCGCCGACGGGCACCGACCCGTCGGACTCGTCGTCCGGTTCAGCCCGGCCGGGGGCGTCGTAGGGATCGGGATCGAAGAGGCGACCGGCGGTTGACACGGGCCCCTGGGCGGGTTCGCTAGAGGCCGAGAGCGGACTTGACGTCGTCGACCTTGTCGGTCCGCTCCCACGTGAACGAGGCACCCGGAGGCCGGCCGAAGTGGCCGTAGGCCGCCGTCTCGCTGAAGATCGGCCGCCGGAGGTCGAGCACGTCGAGGATGGCGGCCGGCCGCAGGTCGAAGACCTCCTGGACCGCGGCACTGATCGCCGCCGGATCGGCGTTGTGGGTGCCGAACGTCTCGACCATGACCGAGACCGGGTGGGCGACCCCGATCGCGTAGGCGACCTGGACCTCGGCCCGGGCGGCGGCCCCGGCGGCCACGAGGTTTTTCGCCACCCAGCGTGCGGCATAGGCGGCCGACCGGTCGACCTTGGAGGGATCCTTGCCGGAGAACGCACCGCCGCCGTGGCGAGCGGCGCCACCATAGGTGTCGACGATGATCTTCCGCCCGGTCAGCCCGGCGTCGCCGACGGGCCCCCCGATGACGAACCTGCCGGTCGGGTTGACCAGAACCTCGTAGTCGTCGCCAGCGAAGCGCTCCGGTACGACCGGCCTGATCACCTGCTCGATCAGGTCGGGACGGATCATCGAGTCGCGGTCGATGCCGTCGTCGTGCTGGGTCGAGATCAGCACCGTCTTGAGCGCGACCGGCTCACCGTTCTCGTACTCGAAGGTGACCTGCGTCTTGCCGTCCGGCCGCAGGTACGGGATGGTGCCGGCCCGCCGGACCTCGGCCAGCCGCTCCGCCATCCGGTGGGCGAGGTGGATCGGCAACGGCATCAGCTCGTCGGTCTCGGAGCAGGCGTAGCCGAACATCATGCCCTGGTCCCCGGCGCCCTGCTCGTCGTAGGGGTCGCCGGTCGAGCCGGTGGCCCTGACCTCCTCGGACTTGTCGACGCCCTGCGCGATGTCTGGCGACTGCTCGTCGATCGCGACCATGACGCCGCAGGTGCGCCCGTCGAACCCGTAGGTCTCGTTGTCGTAGCCGATCCTGGCGATCGTGCGGCGCACGACCGAAGGGATGTCGACATAGGCGTTGGTGGACACCTCACCGGACACGATCGCGAGGCCGGTGGTGACCAGGGTCTCGCAGGCGACGCGGCTGGCGGGATCCTCGGCCAGCAACGAATCGAGGATGGCGTCGGAGATCTGGTCGGCCATCTTGTCGGGATGGCCCTCGGTCACGGACTCGGAGGTGAAGGTGTAGTCGCTCACGATGGCAGCTTTCGAGTTCGATGGTCAGGAAGCGGGGAGACGCTCCGCGGCAGCCGACAGGACCGCAGCAGCGATCGAACCCTTGTCGGTCAACGGGACGTCGAGAACGAAGTTAGCCGGCCCGAGGATCGTCACCGCGTTGGTGTCGTGGGCAAAGCCCACGCCCGGTGCCGACACATCGTTCGCCACGATCAGGTCCGCCCGCTTCCGGGCGAGCTTCTCGGCGGCGTGGGCCCGGAGATCGGAGGTCTCGGCGGCGAACCCGACGAGCACCTGCCCCGCCGGTTTCACCTCGCCGAGCGCAGCGAGGATGTCCACGGTCCGCTCGAGCCGCACCTCGGGCACGCCATCGGTCTTCTTCAGCTTCTCGCCGGCGACGGCGACGGGGCGAAAATCGGCGACCGCGGCGGCCATGATCACGATGTCCATGCCGGGGGCGATCGCCATGACCGCCTCGTGCATGTCGGCGGCGCTGACCACGTCGACCCGGTCCACCCCGGTTGGCGCCTCGCGATCGACGGTGGTCACGAGCGTGACCGCTGCGCCCTGGCGCTGCGCCTCGGCCGCGAGGGCATAGCCCTGCTTGCCGGTGGATCGATTGCCCAGGTACCGGACCGGGTCGATCGCCTCCCGGGTACCACCGGCGGTCACGAGCACCGATCGCCCGGCGAGCGGTCGATCGGCGAAGAGCTCCACGACGGTGTCGACCACGGTCGCGGGATCGGCGAGGCGGCCCTTGCCGATGTCGCCGCCGGCCAGTCGTCCCTCCTCGGGCGGGACGACGACGACCCCGCGGGCCTGGAGCACCGCCAGGTTCTCCTCGGTGGCCGGGTGCTCCCACATCTCGGTGTGCATCGCCGGGCAGATGACGACCGGGGCGGTCGTGGCCAGCAGCGTGGCCGACAGCAGGTCGCCGGATCGGCCGGTGCGAAGGTCGGAGATGATGCGGGCGGTCGCTGGGCAGACCACGATCGCATCGGCGGTCTGGCCCATCCTGGTGTGCGGGATGTGGTGCGAGTCGCGCCAGAGGCTCGTCTTGACCGGCTCCGATGCGAGGGCGGTGAAGGTGGTGGGCCCGACCATGTTGTGGGCGGCTTCGGTCAGGACCGGGGTGACGTGGGCACCGAGATCGACGAGGCGGCGACAGACCTCGATCGCCTTGTACGCAGCGATGCCTCCGGTGACGCCGAGGACGATCGTCCTGCCCTCGAGCACGCCGGCGGCGTCAGCGGTGGCCGTCAGGAGGCGTCGTCGGCCGAATCGACCGGCTCGGGACGAACCGGCACGATCTTGTCTGCCGCGATCTCCTCGAATGCGATGGACAGTGGCTTGCGGGCCACCGAGGTGACCTGAGGCGGAACCTTGGCCCCGAGGCCCTCACCGAGCTGGCCGAAGTAGGCGTTGATCTCCCTGGCCCGGGTCGCAGCGAGGGTGCACAGGCCGAACTTCGTGTCGGTCTTGCTCAGCAGCACCTCGACACCGGGACTCATCATCGTGTCGTACTTTTCGGCCATCGGGTCAACCTCCGGCTCCGAGTGTAGCGGGGTGCCACCAGGGTCCAGGTCAGAGGGAAGCGCGTGCCTTCTCGATCGCGATCCACATGTCATCGACGGTGTCGTCGATGTTGGTGTTGACGATGATCGTGGCGCCCAGCTCGCGCCCGGCGTCTGCCTCCTCGGCCGCCTTGTCGAGCCGCTCCCGGACCTTCTCCGGGGGGTCGCCCCGCCGACGCAGGCGCGCCTCCTGCTCCGCCGCCGACGGCGCGACGAGGAAGATCAGGAGCGCGTCGGGGTGGGTGTCGAGCACCTGGCGCGCCCCCTGCACGTCGATCTCGAGGACGATGTCGCGACCCGGCGGCGCATCGAGCGCAGGGGTTCCGTAGTAGTTGTCGAGGAACTCGGCGTACTCGAGGAAGCCGCCTGCGGCGATCCTCGACTCGAACTCCTCGCGACCGACGAACACGTAGGCGTCCTCGGGCTCCGATGGACGGCGCGGCCGGGTGGTCCACGACCGGCTCAGCCAGAGCTCGGGATAGCGCTCCACCAGCGCCTCCACCACGGTTCCCTTGCCCACACCGCCCGGGCCGGAAACGACGACGACGAGCGGTGATTCGTTCAGCGGAGCACCTCCAGGAGCGCCTTGCGCTGCTGGGGCCCGAGGCCCGACAGGCGCCGAGACTTCGCGATGCCGATGTCGTCCATGATCCTGCCCGCCGTGACCTTCCCGACACCCGGCAACGACTCGAGAACAGCCACGACCTTGATCTTCGCCAGGATCGGATTGTCGTCCGCCTGGTCGAGGAGTTCGGTGAGCGTGATGCTGCCCATCTTGAGCCGGTTCTTGACGTCGGAGCGAACGCGGCGGGCCTCGGCTGCCTTCTCGAGAGCGGCAGCTCGTTGTTCTGGAGTCAACTCCGGGGGCTTTGGCATACGCGAAACTTTATCGAGCTGGCGGTGTCGCAGTGACACGGACGGGGACATTCGACGGAAAGGAGCTCAAACTGAGGAATCCTAGACGATACTGGCGAAAAGGGCGGCAGCGGCAGCGGGTGGGTCGTCGGCGAGTGTGACGGCCCGTCCGATCACCAGCAGATCGGCCCCTTCGGCCATCGCCTCCTCCGGGGTCACGGCCAGCGGTTGATCGTGCCGGTCGGCACCGGCCGCCCGGATACCAGGGACGACGCGGATCGTCCGGGGTGAGAGCTCGCGCACGTTCTTGAGATCGGGACCGGAGCAGACGATGCCGGTGCAACCGGACTCCACCGCCAACCGGAGGCGGTTCGGCACGATGTGGGGTGGCGCGTCGGGGTCGCTCGTCAGCACGGTGATGGCCACGGCGGTCGGTTCGGGGAGGCCGGCGTTCATGGCACCGGTCTTCAAGCCCTCCACGCCGGCCTCGAGCATCGCCGCCCCGCCTTGCGCGTGCATCGTGAGGTAGCGGGCGCCGAGCGCGCCGCACACCCCGGCCGCTCGACCGACGGTCGTGGGGATGTCGTGCAGCTTCATGTCGAGGAAGACCTCGAAGCCGTTGTCGAGCATGGTCCCGACCGCGTCCGGCCCAGCGGCCGAGAACAGCTCGAGCCCGACCTTCGCCACCCCGAACCAGGGGGAGAGCTGCCGAGCCAGCCGGAGGGCCTGGACGAGATCGTCGACATCGAGGGCGAGCGCCATCCGGGATCGGATCTCGGGCGGAAGGCCCTCCGCCGGCCAGGCGGCGGTCGTCGCCTCGGGCGCCTCCTTGTTGGAGCTTCCGGACTGCTGCGTGGTCGTTTCCCCCACCAGGTGCCTCCTCTGAGGTGTGTCGTGCGTGTCTCGTCGTGTCGTTCTGCTCGGCTGGTCAGCCCCCGTCGAGGCGTGCGGTCCCGACGAGATCGTCGAAGTGTCGGATCCCCTGATTAGCACACCATCGGGCGAGTTCGGTGCCCACACGGTCACACGTCCGGGGGTCGGCCAGCGTCGCGGTGCCGATCTGGACCGCCGATGCCCCGGCTCGGGCGAACTCCACCACGTCGGCGGCCGAGGAGATCCCCCCGACGCCCACGATCGGGAGCTCGGGATGGGCGGCATGCACGTCGGCCACCGCCCGGACCGCCAGCGGCTTGATCGCCGGTCCCGACACCCCACCTCGACCGGCGCCCAGCACCGGTTGGCCGGTGAGCGGGTCGATGCACAGACCGAAGTACGTGTTGACGAGGGTCACCGCCTCCGCTCCGCCGTCGACCGCAGCCGCCGCCACGTCGACCAGCGCCGGTCCGACGTTCGGGCTGAGCTTGGCCCACCGGGGACGCCCACAGCCGGCGGTCGCTTCCAGCACCGCCTCGGTCAGCGTCGGCGAGTGGGCGAACAACTCGTTCCCGGCCTCGGTGTTCGGGCACGAGATGTTCACCTCCACCGCCACGACCGACGATCCGACCGCGGCCAACAGGTCGGCGGCCTCCCGGTAGTGGTCGACGGTGCGGCCCCAGATCGAGACGACGACCCTCGCCCCGGACCGTTCGAGCGCGGGGAGCTCATCGGCCAACCACGCTTCGAGGCCGGGGCCTTGCAGACCGACCGAGTTGATCATGCCGGAGGCGGTGGCGTGGACCCGGAGCGGCGGATTGCCCTCCCATGGGTAGGGCGCGAGCGACTTCACCACCAGCGCACCGAGCCGTCGGAGATCGACGTAGGCCCCCAGCTCGGCACCGTGGCCCGCCGTGCCCGACGCGGTCATGATCGGCGATGGCAGCTCGACCGATCCGACCCGGGTGGACAGATCGGCGAGCTCGCGGGCTGAGCGGCTCGTCGACCGGCTCATCGGCCGGGCGATTCCATCCGGGAGACGCCCTCGGCGGTGCCGGCGTGGATCGCCTGGAGCGAACGGACCGCGAGCTGCTCGTCGCGGTACTCGTGGAGGCCGACGGCGGCGGCCCTGGCCGCCGCGATCGTGGTCACGAGCGGGATGCCGTTCTGGGCCGCGCAGCGGCGGATGTAGGCGCCGTCGGCCCGGGCGCCCCGACCGCGGGGCGTGTTCACCACCATCGCGATCGTGCCGTCGGTGATGAGCTCCACCGCGTCGGGTCCGCCCCCACCGATCCGCTCGACCACCCGGTCGACCTCCACGCCGGCCTTGGTCAGGTGGGCGGCGGTGCCGACGGTGGCGACGAGCCGGAAGCCGAGCTCGGCGAAGAGGCCGGCGACTTCGGCGCCGCCGTCCTTGTCGCGATCGGCGAGCGACAGGAACACCGCGCCGTCGTCCGGCTCCGGCGGTGTCATCCCGGCCGCGATCTGGCTCTTCAGGAACGCCAGGCCGGGGCTGAGGTCGATCCCCATCACCTCGCCGGTGGACCGCATCTCGGGGCCGAGCAGCGCGTCGGCCTCGGGGAACCGGTTGAACGGCAGGACCGCCTCCTTGACCGAGAAGTGGCCGGAGGCGACGTCGAGCGGCAGCAGCCCCTCGGCCCGCAGCTCGGCGACGGTGGCGCCGGCCATCACCCGCGCCGCCACCTTGGCGATGGGCCGCCCGGTCGCCTTCGAGACGAACGGCACCGTTCTCGAGGCACGCGGGTTGGCCTCGATCACGAAGACCTGGCCCCGCTGCACGGCGTACTGCACGTTGATCGAGCCGATCACGGCGAGGTCGTCGGCGATTCTGGTGGTGTAGTCGACGAGGACCTCCATCGTCTGCTCGGACAGCGTCGACGGCGGCAGGACGCAGGCCGAGTCGCCCGAGTGCACCCCGGCCTCCTCGACGTGCTCCATGATCCCGCCGATGACGGTCTCCCCGACCCGGTCCCGGACCGCGTCGACGTCGACCTCGATCGCACCCTCCAGGAACTTGTCGACCAGGACGGGACGCTCGGCGGAGAGGCCGCCTTCCCGCCCGAGGGTCCCTTCTGCGGTCATGGCCGCCATCGCCCGCTCGAGGTCGGCCTCGTCGTAGACGATCTCCATCGCCCGACCACCGAGCACATAGCTCGGGCGGACCAGCGCCGGGAAGCCGATCCTGCCGACGACGGCGAGCGCCTCCTCGGTGGACGTGGCGGTCCCCCCGGCGGGCTGGGGGATCTCCAACCGGGCGCACAGCGACGCCCAGGCCTCGCGGTCCTCGGCAGCGTCGATCGACGACGGGGGCGTCCCGAGCACCAGCGAGGGCGGGAGCTGGTCGGCGAGCTTCAACGGCGTCTGACCACCGAGGGAGACGATCACCCCGACCGGGTCCTCGGCCTCGACGACGTGCAGCACGTCCTCGAGGGTGATCGGCTCGAAGTAGAGCCGATCGGAGGTGTCGTAGTCGGTCGAGACCGTCTCCGGGTTGCAGTTCACCATCACCGTCTCGAAGCCGGCGTCGCGGAGGGCGAAGCTGGCGTGCACGCAGCAGTAGTCGAACTCGATCCCCTGCCCGATCCGGTTCGGACCGGAGCCGAGGATGACGATCCGGGGCTTGTCGCCGGGTCGGATCTCGCTCTCGTCCTCGAAGGTCGAGTAGTGGTAGGGGGTGAGCGCCTCGAACTCGGCGGCGCAGGTGTCGACGGTCTTGAACGTGACCTCCACCCCCGCCGCCCTGCGGGCCCGCCGGGCCTCCTCCTCGTCGACGTCGAACAGGTACGCGACCTGGGCGTCGGAGAAGCCGAGCTGCTTGGTCCGCCGCCATGCCGCTCGGTCCACGCCGTCGAGGCCGGGACCACGCCCGCTCGCCAGGTCCTCCAACCAGCGGCGCTGCTCGACGATGATCGAGAGCTGGTCGAGGAACCACGGATCGACCCTCGACCGCTCGGCCAGCTCGTCCACGGTCACGCCGCGCCGTAGCGCCTCGCCGAGCTGGAACAGCCGCTCGGGCGTGGCTCGGCCCACCGCGTCGAGGAGCGAGTCGTCGCTCATGGCCACGTGGGTCGCCTCGGCCGGGCCGGCGTTGAGGCCGACCTGGCCCAGCTCGAGCGATCGGCATGCCTTCTGGAGCGATTCCGGGAACGTGCGGCCGATCGCCATGACCTCGCCAACCGACTGCATCGACGTGCCGAGCTCACCGGAGGTGCCGGGGAACTTCTCGAACGCCCAGCGCGGGATCTTCGTGACGACGTAGTCGATGACGGGCTCGAACGCGGACGGCGTCTGCTTCGTGATGTCGTTCGGGATCTCGTCGAGCGTGTAGCCGACCGCGAGCTTGGCTGCGATCTTGGCGATCGGGAACCCGGTCGCCTTCGACGCCAGCGCGGAGGAGCGGCTCACCCTCGGGTTCATCTCGATGACGACCATCCGCCCGTCGTCGGGATCGACGGCGAACTGGACGTTCGATCCACCGGTCTCCACCCCCACCCGCCGGAGGCAGGCGAACGCCGCGTCCCGCATCACCTGGTACTCGGGGTCCGACAGCGTCTGGATCGGCGCGACCGTGATCGAATCCCCGGTGTGGACCCCCATCGGATCGACGTTCTCGATGGAGCAGATGATGACCTGGTTGTCGGCGCGGTCGCGCATGACCTCCAGCTCGAACTCCTTCCACCCGGCGATCGACTCCTCGATCAGGATCTCGGTGATGGGACTGGCGGCCAGACCGTTGGCGGCGGCCGCCTCGAACTCCTGTGGCGTGGCGGCGATGCCGGTGCCCCGGCCACCGAGGATGTAGGCCGGGCGGATGACGACCGGGAGGCCGACCTCCTCGACGATGGTCCGGGCCTCCTCCATCGTGTGGGCGATCCCGCTCCGGGGGACCTCGAGCCCGATCTCGATCATCGCCTCCTTGAACCGCTGCCGGTCCTCGGCGGTGGCGATCGCCTCGGCGTCGGCCCCGATGAGCTCCACGCCGTACCGATCGAGCACGCCCGCCTCGACCAGCTCCATCGCCAGGTTCAGCGCGGTCTGACCCCCGAGCGTCGGGAGGAGGGCGTCGGGCTGCTCGAGCTCGATGATGGACGTGAGGACCCCGACGTCGAGCGGCTCGACGTAGGTCGCGTCTGCGAAGTCGGGATCGGTCATGATCGTCGCCGGGTTGGAGTTGGCGAGGACGACCCGGTAGCCGTCGTCGCGCAGGACGCGGCAGGCCTGGGTGCCGGAGTAGTCGAACTCGCAGGCCTGGCCGATGACGATCGGCCCGGAGCCGATGACCAGGATCGTGTGGAGGTCGTCGCGGCGGGGCATGTCAGCCGACCTCCATGAGCTGGTCGAACTGGTCGAACAGGTAGGCGCTGTCGTGGGGGCCGGGGCTGGCCTCGGGGTGGTGCTGCACACTGAATGCGGATGCCCCCCGCACCCGCAGGCCCTCGCAGACCCCGTCGTTGAGGTTCACGTGGGTGACGTCCGCCGCGGCGGCCACCGAGTCGGGTCGTACGGCGAAGTTGTGGTTCTGGCTGGTGATCTCGACCTCGCCGGTGAGCTCGTTGCGGACCGGATGGTTCGCGCCGTGGTGCCCGAACGGCAGCTTGGTGATCGAGCCCCCGATCGCCAGCGACAGGATCTGATGGCCGAGGCAGATCCCGAAGATCGGGACCCGGCCCACGAGCTCGCCGACCGCGGTGACCGCATACGGCACCTCCGTCGGGTCCCCGGGCCCGTTCGACAGGAAGACCCCGTCGGGTCGCCGGGCGAGCACGTCGGCCGCCGGGGTGGCGGCGGGGACCACCTCGACGGTGGCGAATCGGGCGAGGTGCTCGAGGATCGTGGTCTTGACCCCGAAGTCGTAGGCGACGACCCGCTTCGGACCCACCGAGCCCGTGGCGGTGCTCGTGGTGGCCACGGTGTACGGATCCCCCGTGGTGACCTGGGCCACGAGGTCGACGCCGTCGGTGCCCGGCTCCGCCTCGGCCGCAGCCAGGAGCTGCGCCAGGTCGTTGGCGGCCGGTCCATCGGTCGGGCCGAACGCGCCGGGCATCGCCCCGTCGTCGCGGATGAGCCGGGTGAGGCGTCGGGTGTCGACCCCGGCGATGCCGCCGAGGCCGAGCGAGACCAGCAGCGAGTCGAGGTCGCGTTCGGCCCGCCAGCTCGAGTGGCGGCGGGCGAGGTCGCGGACGATGACGCCGCGGGCAAAGCCTGCCCGCGACTCGTCGTCGGCCCGCGTCGTGCCGTAGTTGCCGATGTGGGGATAGGTGAAGGTGATGATCTGACCGGCGTATGACGGATCGGTGATCACCTCCTGATAGCCGGTGAGCGCGGTGTTGAAGACCACCTCGCCGGAGGCAGGGGCCGTGGCGACGGCTCCGATGTGCTCGCCTTCGAAGATCGAGCCGTCGGCCATGACGAGCGCCGCGGGAACGATGCTGCGGGCCGCTGTTCGGTTGTCCGTCATTCGGGTCACCCTTTCTCCTCGGCGACGAGGTCTCCGTCCCTGACGCGGGGGATGCCAGCGACGATCGTGTGCCGGGCGCGGCCGGTCAGGTCTCGACCGGCGTATGGCGTGTTGATCGACCGGCTCGCCATGGCCGACGGCTCCACCGTCCACCGTGCAGCCGGGTCGATCACGGTCAGGTTGGCCGCCCTGCCCGGCTCGATCGGACCGCCGTGACGGTCGGCGATGCCTGCGATGGCTGCGGGCTGCCAGGTCAGCGCCCCGAGGAGGTCCTCCAGCGTTGCGTCGATCTCGGCGAGGAGCATGCCCAGGGCGGTCTGGAGGCCGGTCGCCCCGAACGGGGCCTCGTCGAAGGGTCGCTCCTTGGCGTCGACGGTCCACGGGGCGTGGCCGGTCGCGATGGCATCGATGGTCCCGTCGAGCACCCCGGCCAGGAGCGCCTCGCGGTCAGACGGTGTCCGGAGCGGTGGGAGGAGCTTGACGTTCGGGTCGAAGTCGCCACAGGCGGTCTCGTCGAGCACGAGGTGATGGGGCGACACGTCGGCGGTGACGGGTTGGCCCGCCTGCTTCGCCGCCCGCACGAGCTCCACGGCGGCCGCGGTGGAGAGCTGCCGCAGGTGGATCGGGGTGCCGGCGAGCCGAGCCACGGCGAGCGCCTGGGCGACCCCGACCTCCTCGGCCGCCGCCGGGCGACCGGGCAGGCCGAGCCGGGCCGACCACGCTCCTTCGTTCATCACGCCACCCCCGGCCAGGGGGGCGACCTCGGGGCGCTGGGCGATCACGGCGCGGACGCCGAGCATCTCGCCGACACCACCGAGGTACTCGAGCGCCCGTCGAAGCAGGCTCGGATCCTGGATCGGGGCCGCATCGGTGAAGACCCGGACGCCGACGCCGACGAGCTCGGCGAGCGGTGCGAGGGCCACGCCCTGCCGGTCGATCGTCACGGCGCCCGCCGGGATCACCTCACAGGCCGCCGACTTGGCCAGTGCGAGGATGTCGCTGACGACGGCGCCGTTGTCGATGCACGGGTCGGTGTCCGGCAGGGCGACGACGGCCGTGTACCCGCCGAGGGCCGCGGCCCTGGCGCCGCTCTCGACCGTCTCGGCCGCCTCGTCGCCGGGTTGACGGAGGTGGGCTCCGAGGTCGACGAAGCCGGGGGTGACGAGGCAGCCGCTGGCATCGAGGGTCACGACGGTGGGGTCGTCGATCGTGGTGTCGACCGCGTCGATCAGGCCGGACTCGGGGTCGACGAGCACATCCGCCCGACGGGAGCCGTCGTGGTCGACGACCGTGCCGCCGACCACCGCGATCCTGGTCACGGGCGGACCTCGTCGTCGAACCGACCGGTGCCGATCACCCGGTACAGCACGGCCATCCGAACCGGGACTCCGGAGGCCACCTGGTCGAGCACGACCGCCCGGCCGTCGTCGGCGGCCTCCGGGTCGATCTCGACCCCCCGGTTCATCGGGCCGGGATGCATGATCAGGCCGCCCGGACGGAGCTGCGGCAGCCGATCCACGGTGAGGCCGTAGCGCGCCCGGTACTCCCGGAGGTCGGGGATGAGGCCGCTCTCGAGCCGCTCCGACTGGATCCGGAGCAGGTAGACCACGTCGAGATCGGCGAGGACGGCATCGAGGTCGGCTTCGACCTTGACCGGCCAACCGGCGAGGCTCGGGGGCATCAGGGTGCGGGGGCCGATGAGGACGACCTCGGCGCCGAGCTTGGTGAACGCATCCACGTTCGACCGGGCCACCCGGGAGTGGTTCACGTCGCCGCAGATCGCGATCCGCTTGCCCTCGAGCGTGCCGAGCCGCTGCCGGATCGTGTAGCAGTCGAGCAGGGCCTGCGTCGGGTGCTGGTGCCACCCGTCGCCGGCGTTGACGATCGAGGCGTCGGTCCACTGGGTGAGCTGGCGGGGGACGCCCGACGACCGGTGACGGACGACGATCGCGTCGACCCCCATCGCCGAGATCGTCTCGACCGTGTCGCGCAGCGACTCGCCCTTCTTCACCGCCGAGGAGCCGGCGCTGAACGTGACGACGTCGGCCGAGAGCCGCCGAGCTGCGAGATCGAAACTGGTTCGGGTCCTGGTCGAGTCCTCGAAGAAGGCCATGACGACCGTCTTGCCCCGCAGGGCCGGCACCTTGGGGATCTCCCGCTGCTGGGTCTCGGCGAAGCGGTCGGCGAGGTCGAGCAGCTCGTGCAGGTCGGTCGGGGTGAAGTCGGCGACGCTCAGCGCGTGTTTCACGAGGTCCCACCGCCCGGGGGAGGGAGGTTGTCGGGGTGGCGGCTGACGTGGCCGAGCTCGACGGCGTCGAGGGTGGCGTTCACCGCCTCGTCGCGCCTGGTGGGGAGGTTCTTGCCCACGAAGTCGGGCCGGATCGGCAGCTCTCGATGACCCCGGTCGACCATCACCGCCAGCTGGATGGCCCGCGGCCGGCCCCGGTCGATGATGGCGTCGAGCGCGGCCCGGATCGTGCGGCCGGTGAACAGCACATCGTCGACCAGCACGACCACCTGGCGGTTCAGATCGAAGGGCACGTCGGTCGCGGCCTCGGGCAAGACGGGCCGGAGGTTGATGTCGTCGCGGTAGAAGGCGACGTCGAGCTTGCCCACGGGCACCTCGATCCCCTCGATGTCCGCCAGGGCATCGGCCAATGCGTCGGCGAACGGCACGCCGCCCGTCTGCAGGCCGATGATCACGAGATCGTCGAGGCCCGAGTTCCGCTCCACGACCTCGTGGGCCATGCGACGAACGGCACGAGCGACGGCCTCCGTGTCGAGCACGGTGCTCCGGGCGACGAAAACGCCCCCGAACGGCGGCGTGCGTCTGCGCTCGCGTTCGGCCAAGGCATCTCCTTCCGTACGGGCCTCACGGGACCCGCTTCACGGACTCCGCCCGACTGTAGCGACTCGGGTCGGCGGTACCTCAGCGAATACCGGCGGTGACCACGGCGGGCAACGGGCGCTCGTGGACGATGTCGAGCTGGGTCGTGGTTCTCGTGATCGCCACGTAGAGCAAGCTCAATCCGTGGTCGAGATCCACGATCGCAGCAGGTTCGACCACCACCACACGATCGAACTCGAGGCCCTTGGCCTGCCACGGATCGAGCCAGACGAGGTCGGGCTGCTCCGGCACGTCGTCGGGGAGGCCGGTCCCGATCACCGCCATCCGTCCTGTGGCCATCGCCGCTCGCCGTGCGACGACCCAGGGGACGAGGGCGTCGGCCAGGTCGACGAGGCGCTCGACGGTCGGCTGGCCCTCCTCGCCGACGGAACGGATCGAGCGGGACGCGGTGAGACCGGGGGCCAACTCGGCCAGGACGGTGCTGGCGAGCCGGTCGATCTCGGCCGGCGAGCGGTAGTTGATCGTGAGCTCCTGCTGTGCGAATCCCTGCAGCTCGGCGGGGAGGTGATCGGCCCACTCCCCCGGGTCGCCGATCGACCGTTGGGCGAGGTCGCCGACCATCGTGATCGCGCCCCCGTGGGACCGCCGGGCGATCATCCGCCACTGCATGGGCGTCAGGTCCTGGGCCTCGTCGACGATGACGTGGCCGAACCGCCACGACCGCTCGAGGGCTGCCTGCTCGGCCACGGTGGCGCCACGATCGGCCAACGAGTCCGGGGCGTCGACGTCGAGCTCGTCGATCGGTGTGCCGTCGCTCTCGAACGGGAAGCCGTCGCCGACCTCGATGCCGACGAGGCGGTCCTCACCGGCGCCCGGGTCGGCACCCGGGGCTGGGCCCGTCTCACTCATCGCTGCCCCCGAGCGGCTCATCCATGGAGGGATAGTGGATGCGATCACCGAACAGCGGGTCGTCGAGGGAGATCTCCTCGAGCTCGTCGAGATCCCCTCGACGGAGGTCGGCGGTCACCAGCTCGACGTCCCGCCCCTCGGGGTCGAGGCCGTCGCGGTCGTCGACGGCCGCCTCGTCGCTGGCGACCGCGAGCTCGAACTCGTCGGCCTCGTCGCGCTCGATGTCCCGCTCGTCGGTCTGGTCGAGGGCGCTGCCACCGAGCAGGTGCTCGAGCTCGTCGAGGAGGGGCACGTCGGCCTCGCTCCAGCGGATCGTCGCCAGATCCAGCTCGGCGGTCCGCGGACGGTACAGCCGCTCCGCGTCCGCCGCCGCCAACGACGTGCCGGTCGCCGCCGACCGCAGCAGCGCCCTGCTGCCGAGCAGGTCGTTCAACGCCTGTTCGGCGGTGAGCGGCGGCCAGTGGCGAAGCAGGAACCGCTTGACGTCGACCGACTCGGCGAACGACGTCTCGGCGTCGGTGGAGTCGAACGACGGGTTGTGCACCGCGGCCGACAGGGCGTCGATGATCCCGTCGCGGAAGGCCTGCGCTCCCTCGTTGTGGGTCCGGTGCCGGGCCGCGACCTCGAACACTGCGCACAGGGTCGCCTGCGGCAGCACCACCCGACGGGAGCCGTAGTAGACCCGGAGGGGCGTCTTCGGGGGGCGGCGGCGATCGGCGAGCGCCCCCGCGAGCACGTCGGCCATGACCACCGACCCCTTCAGGTGGGCGACGTCCGGCGGATCGTCGAGGCCGAGGAGTATCCCCGGGAAGAGCTTCGCCACCGTCACCGACACCACACCGGTCTCGCCGAGCGACGGGAGCACCCCGCGGATGTAGCCGAGGAACTCGTTGGTCGGCCCCACCACGAGCACGCCGCTCTCGCCGAGATCGGCCCGCTGGTCGTAGAGCAGGTAGGCGGCCCGGTGGAGGGCGACGACCGTCTTGCCCGTTCCTGGGCCGCCCTGCACCACGAGTGGCTTGTTGCTCGGGGCCCGGATGACCGCGTCCTGCTCGGCCTGGATCGTGGCCACCACCGACCGCATCTGGGCCTCGGTGGGCGCGCTCACCGCGCACAGGAGGGCCGCCTCGCCCTGGAGACCGGTCCCCCTCCGGAGCGCCGCTGCCGCGAACACCTCGTCGGAGTAGCCCTGGAGTGCGTCGGCGTCGGTGGCGATGCCATCGCCGTAGTGGAGGTGGCGCCGCTTGGCGATGGCCAGTCGATCGAGCGGGGTCGCCCGGTAGAACGGCATGGCGGCATCGGCCCGCCAGTCGACGAGCAGCGCCTCATCGCCGTCGATCACGCTGAGGCGGCCCACGTCGATGCGGTTGCCGTCGTCGTCGGCGGTGGAGCCGAAGGCGAGGGCCTGGCCCATCGCCTCGAGCTCGGTCACCCGACGGTGGGCGTGCATGGCCCGATCGGAGAACTGGCGGACCATGGCGGCGGCGATCGCTGCGTCGGCCTCGGCGTCGTCGTCGTGGAGGTCGCGGATGCCGTCCTCGGTCGCCTCGGCCGCTTCACCGGCGAGCCGCTCGGCCGTCCGTCGGGCCCGTTGCAGGTGCTCGGCGTGGACCACCTGGATGCGGCGGAGGTTCGCCCGCTCGGCCTCCAGGCCCTGAACCTCGAACTGCTGGAGGTCGAGCTGCTGGTCGGGTTCAGAGGTCATGGTCGGCGGGTCAGAGGTCGAGCTCGTCGAGGAGTCGGGAGATCACGATCTTCTGGACCTCCGAGGTCCCCTCGTAGATCTGGTAGACCCGCACATCACGGTAGATCTTCTCCACCGGATAGTCGTTCAGGTACCCGTAGCCGCCGTGGATCTGGATCGCCGCCGACGCGACCCGCTCGGCCATCTGCGAGGCGAACAGCTTCGCCATCGACGCCTCGCGGGCGCTCGCACGACCGAGGTCGTGGAGCTGGGCGGCGTGGAGGTAGAGCTGACGGGCCGCCTCGATGTTCGTCGCCATGTCGGCGAGCTCGAAGGCGATCGCCTGATGGTCCCGGATCGGGCTTCCGAACGTCTCCCGCTCCGATGCGTAGGCCCTGGCCGCCCGCAGCGCGGCCCGAGCCCCGCCAGTGGCCTGGGCGGCCACACCGACCCGGCCGAGCGAGAGGTTGCCGAGCGCTATGCGCAACCCGTGACCGATCGGACCGAGCACGTCCGACGCGGGGATGCGCATCTCGTCGAACGCGACCTGACAGGTGTCGTTGGTGCGGTGGCCGAGCTTGCGCTCGGTGGCGATGACCCGGTAGCCGGGGTTGTCGGTCGGGGTGATGAACGTGGTGATGCCCCGCTTCCCCGCTGCGGGGTCGGTCACGGCGACGATCATGGCGACGTCGGCGAGCGAGCCGGCGGTGATGAACGCCTTCTGCCCGGTGAGGACGTACTCGTCGCCGTCGCGGACGGCGCGGGTGGTGATCGCCGCCGCATCGGAACCGGTGTGGGGCTCGGTCAGATGGATGCACCCGATCCACTCGCCGCTGGTCAGGCGGGGCAGGAGGTCACGACGCTGCTCGTCGGTGCCGTGCTGCTGGATGGCGGCGGCCACGGGCGAATTGTTGGCGGCCATCACGTTGCTGATGCCGCCGTCGGCCGCGGCGACCTCCTCCATCGCCAGCGCGTAGCTGACGAAATCGGTGCCGCCACCACCCCACTTCGGATCGATCATCATCCCCATCAGGCCGACGGCGGCCATCCGCGTGTAGAGCTCCCGGGGCACGTCACCCGTGCGGTCCCACTCGGCGGCGTGCGGTGCGATCTCCCGCTCGGCGAACGTTCGGGCGGTCGTGCGGATTCGCTGCTGGTCGTCGGTGAGCTGCATCCGAACCCGACGTTAGCCGTGCACCGGGGTCAGGGCCGGGTGGTGCCGGTGGCCGGGTTCGGGCGACGGCCGTAGTAGGCGGCGCCGTAGCCCGGCTCGGTGGCGAACGACGGCATCGGGAACTCGGCGAGCGCCCGTCGCCAACGGGCGATCAGCTCGTCCTCGGCCGCGTAGTCGAACGGGTCCTGGAGGAGCCGCTCGACCTCGGCGCCCGGTGGGTTCGCCAGCAACCAGCGAGCGGTTCGCCGGAGCCCCTCCTCGGGCTCGACGACATCGCGGTAGCCGAGCTCGAGCCGCAGCGAGTCGGTGTTCACGACGCGGTGGCCGGTCGACCAGTGCATGACGAGCGGGCGGGCCGGTACCGCCAGCTCGTCGGGGAGGTCGACCATCTCGAAGCGGTGGCCGACGGCGTCCGCCAGCACCTCGGCGATCTGGCGGAGGGTGAGGGCCCGGGTGTCGGCGACGTTGTGGGCCCGCCCGCCCCCGCCGGCCCCCGCGCCGGCGTCCACCGCGCACAGCACGGCGTGGGCTGCGTTCTCCACGTAGCACGCCGATTTCAGCGTGAGGCCACCGTCGGCGAGGACCAGGGCCGGGCGGCGATCGATGGCCCGCCGCAGGATCGGCCACTCCCGGGGGATGAGCTGCCGGGGTCCGTAGAGCATCGGGTAGCGGAGGTGGATCGCCTCCGGGTGGTGGTCGAACACGACCTCCTCGGTCTCGACGATCCGGCGGATCTTGCCGATCGCCTCATCGGGCGGCGCGAGCGCGGCATCGGTCGGAGCGGGAACCGTCATCGAGGACGGGACGAGGTCATCGGGGTCGACCCACCCCCGAACGGCGCCAACGCCGCCGATGGTGACGATGCGCCCGACCCGGCCGGCAAGCAGCGGAGCGAGCACCCGCAGGCGGCCGTACATCACCACCGCCAGCTCGAACGTGGCTGCGCCGAGCGCCTCGGCCGTCGCTGCGCCGTCGAACGGGTCGGTGTGGAGGTGGACGACGTCGTCCGGGATCTCGTCGACCTCGTGGCGCCCGGTGTGGAGGATCGTCACCTCGTAGCCGCGTTGGCGGAGGCCGTTCACCACGTGGGGGCCCGTCGGGCCGGTCCCACCGACGACGAGGGCGCGGTCGCCGGTCACTCGTCGCTCCGTCTCGTCACGACCCGAGCCTGGCGACGAATTCGCCGACGGTCAACTCCTCGCTCGGCTCGGCGCCGATGACACGGACGTCGTAGGCGAACGACCGGTCGACACCGTCGACGTCCACGTTCTCGATCACGACGAGGTAGGCGGCGTCGGTTCCGGCCGGGTCCGGCCGAACCCGGTCCAGGTCGGGTTCCCACACGATCGTGGGCAGCGGGACGTGCCCGATCTCGCCGGAGCGGTGGACGACCGCCACCGGTACCTCCTCGAACGAGCTGTCGGGGCCCGATCGGTACAGTGACACGTCGGCTGCCCGGAGGTCGGCACCGGCCAGCGTGAAGGACCAGCGCGGGTGCACCAATACCGCCGGCACGTACCCCCGCGGCGGCCACGCCACGAACCGTGCCGGCTCCCGCAGCTCGGGCCGGCGCGGGGAGTCCTCATCGAACACACGGTCGTCGAACACCCACAGCGCATTGGCCGTCGGCGCAGCCGGCGACGAACCGATGTCGCCGACCCCCATTCGCCCGGTCGGCGGGTGGAGGATCGTGGCCCGGTGACCGACGTCGATGTTGCGGTCGCCGGGGTCCTCGACGTACCCGTCGACGGCGGCGGGCCCGGTCCGGCCCAGGTAGAGGTTGCTGTTGGCCGCCGCCTCATGACCGACGTCGGTGAAGCAGGCGAAGCCCCGATGGGGGTCGTGGGTCAGCTCGCCCTGGGCACTCATCATCATCGCCGCACGCTGAGCCTTGCGGGAGTAGTCGTCGTCGACCACGACGTCGCCGGGCACGCCGGCCATCGCCCGGTAGAAGTTGACCCGCCGGATCGTGGCCGCCCGGTAGGTGGGCGTGTTGGCTCCGGGATCGCAGGTGGCGTGGTCGCCCGCCCAGCGCGGTTCCGGGTCGACCGTGGTGAACTCGGCCCGGAACGCGTCGAGCACCGCGGTCCGGTCGGTGGTGTCGAGCCAGCGGGTGTCGACGGTGGCGACCCACGCGTTGGGCGGTGTGGGTTCGGTCGCCGAGAACGCGAGCGCGACGAAGGCCGTGAGGACGATCGCGAGCTGCGGTGTCCGACCCGGTCTCGGCACCGGGCTCCATCGGCCGGCACCGGGCGGCTCGTGAGCACCGGGCGCGGATCGCTAACCGGAGGGGCGGAGCTCCTTGGCCACAGCGGCGAGGAGCCCGTTGACGAATCGACCGCTCTCGTCGGTCGAGTAGCGGCTGGCGAGCTCCACCGCCTCCGACAGGATCACCCCCGTCGGGGTGTCGAAGGTGAGCATCTCGGCGACCGCCTGGCGCATGACGAGCCGATCGATCGCCGGCATCCGTTCGAGGGACCAGCCGGCGGAGCGGCTCGAGATCAGCTCGTCGGCCTCGGCTCGCCGGTTCTCGCTCGCCCGCAACAGCTCCACCACGAAGTCGTCTGGTCGCAGCGCGAGCCCGGCGAGGAGCTCATCGAGCGTGATCGACCGAATCTCGGCCTCGTAGGCGAGCTCGATCGCCCGCTCCCGGGCCTCCCGTCGCCCGACGGGACGGGCACCCCCTTCGGTGGGTGGGCTCACGCTCTGGTCAGGTACTCGCCGGAGCGGGTGTCGACCTTCACCCGACCGCCGACCTCGACGAACAGCGGCACCTGGATCACGAGGCCCGTCTCGAGCGTGGCCGGCTTGCGGGCGCCCGACACGCGGTCGCCCTGGACCCCGGGCTCGGTCTCGACCACCTCCAGCTCCACGGCGGCCGGGAGGTCGGTCCCGACGATCTCGTCGCCGTACATGAGGAGCACGATCGTCGACCCGTCGGTCAGATAGTTGCCGGCTTCGCCCATCGCCGCCTCCGGGACGGTCAACTGCTCGAAGGTCTCGTTGTCCATGACCACGTAATCGGCGCCGTCGCGGTAGAGGAACTGCTGCTCCCGCTTCTCGATGAAGGCGCTCTCCATCTTCTCGCCGGCCCGGAACGTCTTGTCGATCACGGCCCCGGTGCGGACGTTCTTCAGCTGCGTGCGGACGAACGCGCCGCCCTTGCCGGGCTTGACGTGCTGGAACTCGAGGATCTGGCAGAGGCCTTCGGGGATCTCGACGGTCATTCCGTTCTTGAAGTCGGCGGTGCTGATCGTTGGCATGTCGTTGCTCCGGGAAGGATGGGGGTCGGCGGGGTCAGCTGACCGATGCCCCGTCGGGGGTGATTCGCTTCGGGCTGTGGGTGATGGGCCGACAACCATCGTCGGTGACGATGACGGCGTCCTCGATCCGCACGCCGCCGTTGGCCGGGAGGTACACGCCCGGCTCGACGGTGACCACGTAGCCGGCTCGGAGGATACCGGTGCTGCGGGGCGACAGGATCGGGTCTTCGTGTATCTCGAGGCCGATGCCGTGACCGGTGCCGTGGATGAACGCGTCGAGCAGGCCGTGGCTCTCGAGCACGTCCCGGCAGGCGACGTCGATCGCCCGTTCGTCGACACCGTCGGCGACCGCCGCCACGCCCGCAGCCTGGGCCTCGATGACCGCGTCGTACCAGCGGTGCTGCTCGTCGGTGATCGCGTCGCCGATCACGAACGTCCTGGTCATGTCGCTGCCGTAGCCATCGAGCCGGGCGCCGACGTCGATGATGAGCGTGTCGCCCGCCTCGATCACCCGATCGGTGGGGTGGGCGTGGGGCAGCGCCGCGTTGGGTCCGGAGGCGACGATCGTGTCGTAGCTCGGCTCGTCGGCGCCGAGCGACACCATGATCGTGTCGAGCTGTCGGGCGATCTCTCGCTCGGTCGGCCGCCCGGCGAGCTCCGGCTCGACGGACGCCAGGGCGGCGTCGGCGATGGCGGCCGCCCGGATCAGCCTCGACAGCTCGCCGTCGTCCTTCAGCTTGCGGAGCTCCTCGATCGGGGCATCGAGCGCCACGAGGTCCCGGTCGGGCAGCCAACCGGCGATCCTGTCCCGGTGGGCCCACGTGACGTGGGTCGCTTCGAGGCCGACCCGGGCACCGGCCGGCAGCTCACGCTCGAGGATCGCCGCCACCTCGGTCGTGGTGACCTCGACCGTGGCCTCCACACCCGAGATCGCCAGCTGATCGGCGATCTGCTGCTGGTAGCGGCCGTCGGTGATCGCCACGAGGCGGTCGCCGGTGACCACGAGCTGGCCGTTGGAACCGGTGAACCCGGTGAGCCACCGCACGTTCGCCGGTTTGGTGACGAGCACGGCATCGACCTCGAGACCGGCCAGCTCGGCCCGCAGTCGGTCGACACGGCTCGCCATGTCCATCGGGAGCAGTGGCGGGAGGCCGTCGCTCACGTCAGTCGCTCCAGGGTGGCGACGAGCACCGAGCGGTCCTCGACCACCACCGGTTCGATGCCGTCCGGTCCGTCGAGGACGAAGGTGATGCCGTCCACCGCCTTCTTGTCCCGGGTGAAGCCGTCGACCAGCTCGTCGGCGTCGAGGCCCGCCGGGAGCCGGGTCGGCAGCCCGTACGCGTCGACCACCCGACGGTGCTCGGCGACCCGCTCGGCGTCGATCCTGCCCAGGGCGGCGGCGAGCTCCGCGGCGTAGACGAGGCCGACCGCGACCGCCTCGCCGTGGCGGATGCCGTAGTCGGTGAGGCTCTCGACGGCGTGACCCAGCGTGTGGCCGTAGTTGAGGATCGCCCGTCGACCACCCTCGGTCTCGTCGCTGGTGACGACGTCACCCTTGATCCTCACGCACGCGGCGACGCGATCGGTGAGCGGGAGGCGATCGAGCCGACCGCCGCCGAGGAAGTGGTACTTCGCCAACTCCCCCATCCCGCTCAGGAACTCGGCCGGCGGCAGGCTGGCGAGGGTCTCGGTGTCGCAGATCACTGCGGCTGGCTGCTTGAAGGCGCCGAGCAGGTTCTTGCCCTCCGGGAGGTTGACACCGCACTTCCCACCGATCGCGGCGTCGATCTGTCCGAGGAGGGTGGTGGAGACGTGGATGACCGGCACGCCCCGGTGATAGCTGGCGGCGAGGTAGCCGGCGAGGTCGGACACCACGCCGCCACCGACCGACACCACCGCATCGCGTCTGGTCAGGCCCCATTGGGCGAACCTCGATGCGAGCTCGCCCAGCACCTCGAGCCGCTTCGCCCCCTCGCCGTCCTCCACCACGAACGTCTGGTGCTCGACGCCGGGGTCGACGTCGACCCCGATGCCGTCCTGGGTCACGATCGCCGCTCGCCGCACCCCCTCGGGGAGCAGCGACGCCAACTCGTGCCTGGCCCCCCGCCCGACCACCACCGGGTAGTGCCGGCCGTCGCCGAAGGTGATGTGCTCGGTGCGGAGCGGGCTGCCGAGATCGTGATCGGTCAGCGCGGCGATCACCGACTGGGCGACCTCGTCGGGGTCCGCGTCGCCGCCGTCGGCGACGAGCACGTCGGCGGTGGTGGTGTAGAGCCCGAGGCGCTCCCGGTGGAGCTGACGGAGCCTGGCCTCGGTCCCGCCGATCAGCAGGGGCCGGTTCCGGTCACCGGACAGCCGGTCGATCAGGACGGGCACGGGTGTGTCGATCCAGGCGACCGCTGCCCGGTCAGCGAGGGCCCGACGGTTGGCCGGTGTGACGACGATGCCACCGCCGGCGGCGATGACGGGGGCGTCCTGCCGCCCCAACGCCGCGAGCAGGTGGTGGTGCTCGAGCTCCCGGAACGTCGCCTCACCGTCGGCGGCGAAGATGTCGGTGATGGCACGACCCGCTTCGGCTTCGATCTCGGCGTCGAGGTCGACCACGGGGCGGCCGAGTGCGACCCCGAGCCGGTCGGCGACGCTCGACTTGCCGACGGCTGGCAGCCCGATCAACACGATGGGGCCTGCGTGCACGGCGGTCGTCTCGTCGCTTGCGGTCACCCCTGAATCGTACCGGTCGCCCGAACCCGGAGGCTCCGGCTCAGGACAGGATCACCACGAGCGCGGCCACCACCAGCGCTGGACCGAACGGGATCTCGGCCCGTCCCCGCCGCCGGATGGCGTTGTAGGCGAGGCCGACGAGTCCGCCTCCGAGGAGGGCGATGAAGATCGCGTAGAGCACGAGCCGTGTCGTCTCCAGCGGATCGGTCTGGAGCCAGCCGATGAAGAGGCCGAGGAGGAGGGCGAGCTTGACGTCACCCCGTCCCATGCCCTGCTCGTAGACCACGTGGGTCGCCCCGATGAAACCGCCGAAGACGGCGCCGCCGAGCAGGGCGGTGGCGATGCCGTCGCCTCCGTCGAGCTCGCCGCTGAGCACGAGCACCAGGAACAGTCCGACGCCGATCGAGGGCCACACGAGGATGTTCGGCAGCAGGTGGGTCTCGATGTCGATCGCCGACAGCACCACCAGCATCGCCCCGACCGCGAGGTAGGGCCAGAGCTTCCAGTCGACCGTGACGGCCCCGCCGGCATCGAAGCTCGTGAACCGCACGGCGAGGAGGCCGAACACGAGCGACGTGGCGACGTCGACCGCCGGGTAGCGGGCTCCCTTGTGGCGGCCACAGTCGCCGCATCGCTGGAACCAGCCGACCAGCGGCACCAACGAGGTGACCCCGAGGGGCTGCTCGCAGTGGACGCACCGGTGCTCGGGGGCGGGTCGCAGCCGTTCGACGGTGCGATCGACGGCGATGCCGAGCAGTGGGCCGACGACCAGACCGAGCGCCGCCACGCCGACCACGAGCGCGGGCATCATCGGACGGCCGTTCTCTGCGGACGCGATCGGTGATCCATGTGGTCCTTCCGCGACGGTCGGTTCCCTGGCGGACGCGTCGACGATGACGGCGATGTCGTCCAGCGGTCTTCACAACGGCCGCGGTGCGACGATCCTTAGCGGTCGGGGAAGGCGGCGGCCGACATCGCGTCGACGGGGGCCGGCTCGCCGGTCCACCGCTCGAAGGCGAGCGCCGCCTGGTGGACGAGCATGCCGACGCCGTCGACCGCCCGGGCGCCGCGTGCAGCGGCCGCCGCCAGCAACGGGGTGATGCGGGGCTGGTACACGATGTCGACGACGGTGTGGCCGTCGTGCAGGAGCTCGGGATCGAGGGGTATGCCGTCGGGCGCCGGACCGCCGGCCATGCCGACGGGGCTGGCGTTGATGATGAGGTCCGCGTCCGCCACCTCGGCGAGCGTTGCCGGTCGAGCGGTCGGGGTCAGCTCGGCGGCATCGGCGGCGCGCGCTGGGCTGCGGCTCGCGACCGCGATGTCGGCTGCGCCGTGACGCCCGAGCGCCTCGATGATGGCCGATGCGGCGCCGCCGGTGCCGATGACCAGGGCACGGGCACCGTCGACCGCGACGCCCTCGTCGAATTGCAGCGAGCGGATCAGTCCGTCGCCGTCGGTGCTGTCGCCGACGAGCTGGTCCCCGTCCCAGAAGACGCAGTTGCAGAATCCGAGCTTCGTCACCGCGGTCGTCCTGCGGTCGACCGCCCCGGCGACGTCGCCCTTGTGGGGCATCGTGACCGACAGGCCGCCGATCCCCAGCGTGGCCATCGCCCGCACCGCGTCGGCGCCGGAGCCGGCGGTCACCCGGAGCGCGACGTAGACCCAGTCGAGGCCGAGGGACTCGAAGGCGGCGTTGTGGATCGACGGTGACAGCGAGTGACCGACCGGGTCGCCGATGACCGCAGCGAGGCGGGTCGATCCGGTGGGTGCGATCAGAACAGTCCCTGCTCCTGGGAGAGGGCCTTCTGCTCGAGGAACTCGTCGTAGCTCTCGGTGAAGAGGTGGTTGCCCTCCGCGTCCTTCAGGACGTACCAGACCCAGTCCTCCGCCCCCGGTTCCTCCGACGGGTTGATCGCGGCCTCCAGGGACGCCCGGCCAGGGGCGCTGATCGGCGTCGGTGGCAGGTTCGGGTTGTTGCGGCAGGCGAAACCGGGGTTCGGGGTGGTGGTGAGATCCTGCTCGTTGAGGTTGATCCGCCGCTCGCCGTAGCCGTAGATGCACGTCGCGTCGATGTCGATCGACATCTGCTCCCGGAGCCGGTTGTAGATCACGCGGGCGATGCGCGGCCGGTCGGCGTCGGTCTTGGCCTCCGCCTCGATCATCGAGGCGACGATGATCACCTCGTAGGCAGAGCGGCCGAGCTGCGTCTCGGCCGCGCCGTAGCCGAGCTCACCGGTCACCCGGGCGAACTCGTTGCTCATGTTGGCGAGAACCTGGGCCGGTTCGGCCCGGTCATCTATCTCGTAGAACGCAGGGAAGAGCAGGCCTTCCCAGCTCGTCACCCCCGGTGGGCGATAGCGGGGCTCGATCTGGCCCGATGCGAGCACGGCCTCGAGCTCGGCGGTCGTCGTGCCGGGGATCTGGTCGGCGATGAGGGGCAGCATCTCCGACACCCACAGCCCCTCGCGAACGCCGTACCGGTTGTAGGTGGGCGGAACGGGACCCTCGTTGAGGACGGCGATCGCCTCCTCGGCGGAGGAGTTCTCCTGCAGCGTGTACTCCCCCGCCTGGAAGTTGCCCTCGCCCTCGAACTCGGCGTAGTAGCGGAAGAACGTGCTGTTCGGGATGATCTCGTTCTCTTCGAGGATCTGGGCGATGTCGCCGGTGGTGGCGCCGGCCGGGATCACGAGCGTCACGTTCGCCCCTGGATCGCCCGGCGGATCGAGCTGGGTGCGGAACCAGTCGCGGACCCCGTTGTAGAGGAACCAGCCGATCGCGGCGAGGACCACGAGGGCGATGATGCCGCGAGCGACGCGGAAGCCCGCTGGTCGGACGGCCACGAAGTCGTCCTCATCGTCCCAGTGGAGCTGCTGGACGTCGTCGTCTTCGTGATACTCGACCATGCTCACGCCGAACAGCGTAGTTGGCCACGAGGCGATTAGTCGGCAGGTCGCTGACCGTCCAGCCACGACTGGAGGATGATCGCCGCCGCGACCTGATCGACGACCGATCTCCCGCGGCGGGCATCGACCCCGTGGGCCTGGAGCGACGACGTGGCGGTGACGGTCGAGAGGCGCTCGTCGTGGGTGACCACGGCGACCGCCACCCGCTTGCGGAGTGCCTTGACCTCCTGGAGGACAGCCCTGGCGGCAGGGCCGACCGTACCATCGAGTGACAACGGCAGGCCGACGACCACGACCGTGACGTCATTGTCCACGGTCAGCTCGGCCACCCGCCCGTGCTCGATCGTCCGGTCGGCGACCCGGTCGATCGTCTCGAGCGGCGTGGCGACCGTCCGGTCGGCGTTGCAGATGGCGACGCCGATCCGCTTCGTGCCCAGATCGAGCGCCAGGGCGCGACCCGCGCCGGGATCGACGGCGGCGGTGCTCAGTTCGGCACCCCGGCCGCCTCGGCCGACCGGCGGAGCGCGTCGTCGATGCCGCTGGCGTCGCCGCCGCCGGCCATGGCCAGCTCGGCCCCCTTGCCGCCGCCACCCTTGATCGACTTGGCCGCCTCGGCGATGAGGGCACCCGCCTCGAGGCCGGAGGCGGTGTCGACGGCAGCCACGAGCGCGGCGCCACCGCCGTCGGGGGCGCCGCCGAGCACGACCGCCCGAACCCCGTCGGTACCGCGGACAGCGACCGCGAGATCCTTCATGTCGTCCCGGGCGAGGCCGTCGACGCGGGCGATGACCACACCGTCGACCGCTGATCGGGCCAGCGTCGCGGCCTGACCGGTGGCGAGCTGGGAGCGCAGGGACCGGATCTCGTTCCTGAGGTCCTTGATCTCGGCCACCCGCTTGGAGACCCCGTCGACCACGTCGCCCCGTGGCACGTTGAGGAGGGCGGCGGCCTCGTCGATCACGGCGTCGGACCGGCGCAGGAGCTGCACGGCCCCGTCGCCGGTGACGGCCTCGATCCGACGGAGGTTCGAGCCGATCGATCCCTCGGACACGATCTTGACCAGGCCGATGTCGCCCAGCGCCCGCACGTGGGTCCCGCCGCAGAACTCGAGCGACGGGCCAGCCCGCAGGACCCGCACCAGCTCGCCGTACTTGTCGCCGAAGAAGGCGATCGCCCCCATCTGCTCGGCCTCGGCCTTGGTGACCTCGACGTGCTCGGCGGTCGGGTTGTGGAGGATCTCGGCGTTGGCGAGGTTCTCGATCGCCTGTACCTCGTCGGCCGTCAGGGGGTCGAAGTGGCTGAAGTCGAACCGGAGGCGGTCCGGCCCGACCATCGAGCCCTGCTGCTTGACGTGGTCGCCGAGGACCTGCCGGAGGGCCCAGTGGAGGATGTGGGTGCCCGTGTGGTTGCGACGGATCGCGTCGCGCCGCTCGACGTCGATCGAGGCGATGGCCGACTGACCGGCCTCGACGTCGCCCTCGACCAGCCGACCGACGTGGCGGTGGACGCCGGGGACGGCGTAGACCGTGTCGACCACCTCGACGGTCCCGGTGGGGGTGACGATCGTGCCGGTGTCGCCGATCTGGCCGCCAGCTTCCGCGTAGAACGGGCTCCGGTCGAGGAAGACCGAGACTCGGCGCCCGCCACCACCCTCGTCGCCGGTTGTCTCGGTGACCAGCAGGACCTCGGCGGGGACGTCCACCACCTCGTCGCGTCCGACGAACTCGGTGACGCCGGAACGCTCCATGAGCGCCTGGACCTGGTCGATGTCGTCGGCCTGGGCGCTGTTGGCCCGCGCCTCCTTGGCTCGGGCTCGTTGGGCGGCCATCTCGGTGTCGAAGCCGGCCTGATCCACGGTGAACCCGCGCTCGGCCACCACCTCGGCGGTCACCTCGACCGGGAAGCCGTAGGTGTCGTGGAGGAGGAACGCCACGGAGCCGGGCAGCTCACCGCCGGCGGGGACCTCGGCGAGGTGCTCGTCGAGGATGGCGCTACCGGTGGCGAGCGTGCGGCGGAACTGGGTCTCCTCCCGCTCGACCACGCTGCGGATCAGCTCGTGGTTCTCCTGGAGCTCCGGATAGTCGGCGACCATGATCTCGACGACCGCGTCGACCAGGCTCGGGGTGACGAGCTGCTCCACACCGAGGAGGTAGGCGAAGCGGATGGCCCGGCGCATGATGCGGCGGAGCACGTAGCCGCGGTCCTCGTTGGATGGGAACACGCCGTCGCTGATGAGGAACGTCATCGTCCTGGCGTGCTCCGCCAGGACCCGGAGGGCGAGGTCGGAGCCCTCGTCGTTGCCGAGCTGGTAACCGGTGATCGACTCGGCCGCCTCGATGAGCCTGGCCATCTCGTCGATGTCGAAGATCGAGTCCTTGTCCTGGAGGACCGTGAGGACGCGCTCGAGCCCGGAGCCGGTGTCGATCGACGGCTTGGGCAGCGGCTTGCTCTCGCCGGATTCGTCGGTCTCGAACTGCATGAAGACGAGGTTCCAGATCTCCAGGTAGCGCTCGTCGCTCCCGTGGAGGGGCCCGCCCTCGTCGCCGTAGTCGGGCCCCTTGTCCCAGAAGATCTCCGAGCAGGGGCCGTTGGGCCCGGTGTCGGCCATCCGCCACCAGTTGTCCTCGTCGAGCCGTTGGATCCGTTCGGCCGGGATCCCGACGGCGTCCCGCCAGATCTCGGCCGCTTCGTCGTCGGTCAGGTGGACCGTGACCCACAGCCGGTCGGGGTCGAGCTTGAGGACCTCGGTGACGAACTCCCAGGCCATCGGAATGGCCTCGGCCTTGAAGTAGTCGCCGAAGCTGAAGTTGCCCATCATCTCGAAGAACGTGAGGTGGCGCTTCGTGCGACCGACCTCGTCGAGGTCGTTGTGCTTGCCCCCGGCTCGGACGCACTTCTGCACGGTGACCGCGCGGGGCGACTGTGGCTTCTCGTCGCCGAGGAAGTATGGCTTGAACGGCACCATGCCCGAGTTGACGAACAGCAGCGAGTCGTCGTGCGGGATCAGCGACGCCGACGGGATCTCCTGATGGGCCCGTTCGGTGAAGAACTCGGTGAAGGCACGGCGCAGCTCATTGGCTTTCATACAGCTCTCCAGCCTACGGCCGCCAGTGGTGCGGCGCGTCGGGTTTCGGCGCGCTCAGGCCTCCCACGGCTTGCGGGGCGGGCGGTAGCTGCGTCGCATGCGGTCGACGACCGGATGGGTGCGCCGCTGGGTTCGACGGCGGCCCTCCGCCACGGGATCGGGGACCGCGGTGTGCGGTTCACGCCGGCCCGCCGGTTCGGCGCGCCCGTCGAGGAGTGCATCGGTCGCGGCATCGGGCCCGACGGTGTGATCGAGGTAGTCGGCCTGCAGCCGTCGCCGGCTGCTGTCGACCTCGTGGCGGAGCTCGTGGCGGGCCCGATCGATCGGGCGCCGCCCGCGGGTGACGATCGCCCGGGCCACACCCATCCGCTCGCTCGTGCGGGCCGATGCCTCGCCGGCCAGACGACCGGCTCGCCGGGTGGTCGCTACCGCCCCTCTCGCAGCCCGTCCGGCGACGACGGCCGAGCCACCGAGCTGGACGGCCTCGGCCGGCAGCGCCGGGATGCGGTCTGCGACGGGTGCCGGGAGGCGCTGGCGGGCGCTGGCCTCGAGGTCCCGCCCCGCCCGCTCCACGGTGGTCCGCCCGTAGCGGCGGATCACGTACCGGCCGATCGCCGATGCGATCAACCAGCGCAGGCCGAGCCGGTTGGCCAGGCGGAGCACGAAGCGGATCATGCCGACAACGACCGGCGCCGGCGGCGACCGAACAACCAGGTACGGGCCACCTTGCTGGTGCCGGAGGCCACTGCCAGGGTCCTGATCATCGGGTCCTGGACCGCCTCGTGGGTCAGCCGGGAGGTCTCGCTGATGGCGGTCGTGGCCCGGTCGGCGCGATCGAGCACGAGGTCGACCTTGTCGAGCTCGGCGTCGGCGTCGGCGATCAGCTGCCGGAGCTCGGTGAACGCAGCCACCCCCTCGGTCCGGAGCAGTTGTGCGGTGGCCTCGAGTCGGGCGAGCGAGTTGCTGAGGTTGTTGACGGCGACGATCAGCACCACGGAGACCACCACGACAGCGATCGCGACGATCACGGCTGCGAACTCGGCGATGGTCATGGCTGCTTCTCCCCTTCGGTTGCCGCCCGGCGCTCCTCGGTGACCCGGGCGGCGATCGCCGCCTCGTGACCACGGTCGGTGGGCCGGTAGTAGCTCGTGTCGGTCATGCCCTCCGGGAGGTACTCCTGGTCTATCCAGCCACCGGGGTGATCGTGCGGGTACCGGTAGCCCTTCCCGTGACCGAGCGACGCCGCACCCTGGTAGCTGGCGTCGCGCAAGTGTACCGGCACCTCGCCGGCCGGTCGGTCCTGGACGTCGGCCATGGCGGCGTTGAGGGCGGCGTAGGCGCTGTTCGACTTGGGTGCCGTGGCGAGGTGCACGGTGGCATGGACCAGGTTGATCCTCGCCTCGGGGAGTCCGACGAAGTCGACGGCCCTGGCGGCGGCGTCGGCCACCACGAGCGACATCGGGTCGGCCATCCCGATGTCCTCCGAGGCGGCGATGACCAGTCGGCGGGCGATGAAGCGGGGATCCTCGCCGGCGCTCAACATGCGGGCGAGCCAGTAGACCGCGGCGTCGGGGTGTGAGCCGCGGATGCTCTTGATGAACGCGCTGATCACGTCATAGTGCTCGTCGCGCCCGTAGCGCAGTGCCTTGAGGTCGGTGGCAGCCTCGGCGTCGGCCAGGGTCACGGTCGCGGTCACGTCGTCTCCACCTTCGTCGCCCGCGGCGGCGAGCGCCACCGCCACCTCGAGGGTGGTCAGGGCCTGTCGTCCATCGCCGGCCGCCCGGCCGGCGAGGTAGTCGAGCGCCTCGTCGGAGGCGGTTGCCCCCTCGTAGTCGAGGCCCCGGCGGAGGAGTTCGATCAGGTCGTCGGGTTCGAGTGACTGGAGCCGGAAGAGGGTGGAGCGACTGCGAAGCGGTGCGTTCACCTCGAAGAACGGGTTCTCGGTGGTGGCCCCGATCAGGATCAGCACCCCGGACTCGACGGCCGGCAGCAGGGCGTCCTGCTGGGCCTTGTTGAACCGGTGGACCTCGTCGAGGAAGAGGATCGTGCCCTGGCCGTGGGCACCGAGCCGTTCCTCGGCAGCGGCGATGACCTCCCGGACGTCCTTCACCGAGGCGTTGACCGCCGAGAGCTGCACGAGCACCTTCGACGAGGCCTCCGCCACCAGACGGGCGAGCGTGGTCTTGCCGGTGCCGGCCGGACCCCACAGGATCACCGACGACAGCCGGTCGGCGTCGACGAGGCGGCGGAGCGGCCCGTCGGGCCCGATCAGGTGCTGCTGGCCGACGACGTCATCGAGGGACCGGGGCCGGAGCCGGGCGGCGAGGGGTGAACGCGTCGCCAACCGTCGTTTCGCCGCCGACGCGAACAGGTCGTCGTCCATTGCCGCTCCTCACGTCGATGGCGGCAGCAACCGGAGGCCGACGTCTTCGAGCTGCTGGGTGTCGACCTCGGTGGGGGCCCCGGTCATCGGGTCGAGGCCGGACTGCGGCTTCGGAAACGCGATGATCTCGCGGATGTTCTCCTCCCCGGCGAGGATCGCGATCAGCCGCTCCATCCCGAACGCGAAGCCGCCGTGGGGTGGCGCCCCGTAGGAGAACGGGGTGAGGAAGAAGCCGAACCGCTTCTCGGCCTCCGCCTCGTCGATACCGAGCAGGGTGAACACGCGCTGCTGGAGGACCGGGTCGTGGATCCGGATGCTGCCAGAACCGAGCTCCCACCCGTTGAGCACGAGGTCGTAGGCCCACGCCCGGACCGACATGGGGTCGGACTCGAGCTTGTCGAGGTCGGCGGTGTGGGGGTGGCAGAAGGCGTGATGGCCGGGCTTGGGAAGGCCGGAGGTCTCGTCGATTCCCACGAACAGGGGGAAGTCGACCACCCACAGGTACTCGTAGGGGCCCTCGCTCACCGGCGGTCGACCGAGCCGGTTGCGGAGGTCGCCGAGGACCTCGCAGGTGATCATCCACTCGTCGGCGACCAGGAGCAGGAGATCGTCGGGGCCGGCGTCGAACGTCTCGACGAGGCCGGCCCGCTCCTCGTCGGACAGGAACTTGGCGACCGGCGAGTCGAGCTGGCCGTCGGCCGTCACCTTCATCCACACCAGTCCCTTCGCCCCGAGCGACTTGGCGTGGTCGGTGAGCCCGTCGAGCTTGTTCCGACCCCAGTCGGGGGCGGCGCCGGCGGCCTTGATGCCCTTGATCGACCCCGCCGAGGCGAAGGCCTTGAACCCCGTGTCGGCGAACAGGGCGGTGAGCTCCGTCAGCTCCATCCCGAACCGCACGTCGGGCTTGTCGGTGCCGAAGCGCTCCATCGCCTCGTGCCAGGTGATGCGGGGGACATCGCCAGGTCGGACGCCGGTCACGGCTTCGGCTGCGTCGAGCACGGAGACCTCGACCGCGGCGAGCACGTCGTCGACGTCGGCGAAGCTCATCTCCATGTCGAGCTGCATGAACTCGTACTGCCGGTCGGCCCGGAGATCCTCGTCGCGGAGGCACCGGGCGATCTGGTAGTACCGGTCGACACCGCCGACCATCAGCAACTGCTTGTAGAGCTGGGGCGACTGGGGCAGGGCGTAGAAGGAGCCGGGCCGTTGCCGAGACGGCACGAGGAACTCCCGCGCCCCCTCCGGGGTGCTCGGCATCAGCATGGGGGTCTCGACCTCGACGAAGCCCTGACGCTCCATCGCCACCCGGACCGCGGTGTTGACCGTGGATCGGATGCGGAGGTTCCGTTGCATCCGCGCTCGTCGGAGGTCGAGGTAGCGGTGCCGGAGGCGAACCATCTCGTCGACGTCATCGGCCCGATCGTCGAGCGGGAACGGCGGGGGCTCGGCGGTCGACAGGATCTCGACGGACGCGTCGGCGACCTCGATCTGGCCGGTGGCGAGCGAGTCGTTCACGGTCCCGTCCGGCCGTTGGGACACCGTGCCGGTCACCGCCAGCACGTACTCGGCCCGGACGTCCACCGTGTTGTCGACCACGCACTGGGTGATCCCGGAGTGGTCCCGGAGGTCGACGAACGCCAGGTGCTCACCATGCTCCCGGCGACGGTTGACCCAGCCGGTCAGGGTCACCGTCTGCCCGATGTGTTCCTGGCGAAGCTCGCCGCAGAGATGGGTGCGCATCATGGTGCCGACCTTACCCGTCGTGACCGGCGAATCTCAGCGAGTTCGGGTCACCGACCTCAGCGAGTCTGGCCGGGGACGACCCGGAAGACGTCGTAGACGCCGTCGACCTGGCGGATCGCTCGGATGAGCCAGTCGAGGTGGGCGAGGTCCACGATCTCGAACTCGAAGGTGAGGCGGGCGATGCGGTCGTCGGAGGTCGTCGACGCCGAGCTGAGGATGTTGATGTGCTGATCGGACACCGCGCCGTACACGTCGGCGAGCAGGTGCGAACGATCGTAGGCCCGGACCTCCAACGACACGACGAAGCTGTCGACCTGGCCGTCGACGTCCCACTCGACGTCGATCAGGCGGTCGAACTGAGCGGATGCGAGCGACTCGGCGTTCGAGCAGTCGGTCCGGTGGACGGAGACCCCGCGGCCCCGGGTGACGAAGCCCATGATGCTGTCGCCGGGGACCGGCGTGCAGCAACGCGAGAGCCGGACGAAGACGTCGTCGAAGCCCTCGACGCGGACCCCGACCGAGCCCGGCTCCCGCCTCGGCTTCGAACGGGGGGTGACGATCCGCTCGGCGGGGGGTGGCTCGGACGTGACGAGCTCCCGCACGATCCGGGACGCCACCGTCTCGGCGGTCACGTGGCCCTCGCCGATCGCGGCGTGGAGGGACTCGAGGTCGTTGTAGCCGAGATCGGTGGCGATGGTCTCGAGGTTCTTCGCCCTCGTGCCGTTGCGGGCGCCGTTGCTCGAGGCCCGAGACGCCTTGGCCAGATCCGCCATCGTCATGCCTTCGCGGCGGAGGGCCCGCTCGAGCGCGACCTTGCCGTCGCGGGCGGCGGCGCCTCGCCGCTCCTTGGAGAACCACTGCTTGATCTTCGACGATGCCCGGTGGGAGGAGACGAACTTCAACCAGTCGGTCGACGGACCGGCGCCCTCGACCTTCGACGTGAAGATCTCGACGGTCTCGCCCGAGTGCAGCGGCTCCGACAGCGGCACCAGCCGTCCGTCGACCTTCGCCCCGACGCAACGGTGCCCGACCTCGGTGTGGACGGCGTAGGCGAAGTCGATCGGCGTCGACCCGGCGGGGAGGACCGTGACCGCACCCTGTGGGGTGAAGACGAACACCTCGTCGGTGTCGAGGTCGATCTTGAGGTTGTCGAGGAACTCCGAGGGATCGGAGGTCTCCTTCTCCCAGTCGACGATGCGGGTCAGCCACGGGAGGTCGGCGGCGCCATCGGCCCCGTCCTTGTAGGCGTAGTGGGAGGCCACGCCGGTCTCGGCCCGCTCGTGCATCTCCCTGGTCCGGATCTGGACCTCGATCGCCTTGCCCTGCGGACCGACCACCGTGGTGTGCAGCGACTGGTAGAGGTTGAACTTGGGCATCGCCACGTAGTCCTTGAACCGGCCGGGAACCGGCTTCCAGGTGGCGTGGATCGAGCCGAGGGCCGCGTAGCAGTCGCGGACGGTGTTGACGATCACCCGGATCCCGACGAGGTCGTTGATCTCGTCGAACTCCTTGTCCTTCAGGACCATCTTCTCGTAGATCGAGTAGAGGTTCTTGTCCCGCCCCATCACCTCGGCCCGGATGTTGAGCTCGTCGACCCGGTGACGGATGTCCTCGAGGACCTGCGTGAGATAGAAGTCACGCTCGGGGGCCCGCTTGGCCACCATGTGCTCGATCTCCGCGTAGCGCTTCGGGTGGAGGGCGGCGAAGCTCAGGTCCTCGAGCTGCTGCTTCAGCTCCTGCATCCCGAGCCGGTGGGCGAGTGGGGCGTAGATGTCGAGCGTCTCGCGGGCGATCCGCGCCTGCTTCCAGTCCGGCAGGGCGGCGATGGTGCGGAGGTTGTGCAGCCGGTCGCAGAGCTTGATGATCAGGACCCGGATGTCCTTGGCCATGGCCACGATCATCTTGCGGAACGACGCGGCCTGGGCCGCTTCCCGCGAGTCGAACCGGACCCGGTCCAGCTTGGTGACACCGTCGACGATGGCGGTCACGTCGGGGCCGAACGCCCGCTGGATGTCGTCGAGCTCGACCCGGGTGTCCTCCACCGCGTCGTGGAGGAGCGCCGAGGCGATCGTGACCTCGTCGAGGCCGAGGTCGGCCACGATCCTGGCCACCGCCAGCGGGTGGACGATGTAGGGCTCACCCGACTTCCGGAACTGTGTGGCGTGCGCCTTCGCCGCCATCTTGTAGGCGCGGGAGACCACGTCGATCTGCCGCTCACGATCGTGCCCCTTGAAGCCACCGATGAGGGCGGCGATCTGGTCCTCGGTCTGCCGTCGCTCCCGACGCCACGGCAGCACCCGTTCGACGGTGATCACCCGTGGTTCGCCCGCGGTCGGCCGTTGGTGCGCATCACCTCAACGATAGGCCCTGGCACGACCGACCACGAACAGCCCTCGCCGGACTGCGTCTTCGAGTCCCGCGCTAGCGACGTCGCTTGTTCTTCCTGGGTCGGGGGGTCACACCACCGCTGGCCACCGACGCCTCGGCGACGACCGGATCATCCGCCTCGTCGTCACCGAAGCTCTCGGCGACCCGCCGCTGGCGGCGGCGGGTCTCGTCGTCGACGGGCTCCCGCTCCTTCAACCAGGCCAGCACCGGGGCGGCGACGAACACCGAGGAGTACGTGCCGAGGATCAGGCCGACGAACAGGGCCAGCGCGAAGTCCTGGAGTGACGCACCGCCGAGGAAGACACCACCGATGACCAGCATCGACAGCACTGGCAGCACCGTGGTGATCGTCGTGTTGATGGACCGCATCAACACCTGGTTCATCGACCGGTTGATCACCTCGGTGTGCGACACGCCATCGGCGACCGGCGAGTCGAGGTTCTCCAGGACCTTGTCGTACACGACGACCGTGTCGTACAGCGAGTAGCCGAGGATCGTGAGCAGGGCGATGACCGTGGCGGGGGTCACCTCGAAGCCGAACAGGGCGTAGACGCCGGCGGTCACCAGCAGGTCGTGGACGACGGCGACCAGCGCACCGAGCGCCATCCGCCATTCCAGCCGCCAGGCGAGATAGGCGGCGACCGCCACGAAGAACAGGATCAGCGCCCGGACCGCCTTGTCGGTGATCTGGTCGCCCCAGGTGGGTCCGACGGTCGAGACGCTCACGTCGTCGACCCCGACCCCGCCCAGTTCGGCCAGCGACGCGACGATCTCGGAGCTGCGGGCGATGTCGTCGGTACCCGACTGGATCCGGATGAACGTGCCCTGCTCGGGATCCTCGACGAGCTGCACCCGACCCTCGGCGAGGTCGACGGCGTTCCGACCGTCGGCCACGGTGACCGTGTCGTCGACGGGGACGATCCACACGCCGCCACCCTCGAAGTCGATACTGAGGTTCAGGCCCCGGACCAGGAGGAGGACGATCGAGATGGCGACCAGCCCGGCCGAGACCGCGACCGATCGCTTCCACACCGGTCGGAAGTCGATGTTGGTCTCGCCCCGGTAGAGGCGTCGCAGCGTTCTCATGAGGCGCTCCCCGTGGTGTCGGCTCTCGCCGGGAGGCCGAGCAGGCCGGGCTTGTCGAGCACCGCCTGGCGGCGGGCGATGAACGCCAGCGCCGGCCGCATGAAGAGCCAGGAGATGACGAGGTCGAGGATCGTGGCGAGCCCGAGGTAGAACGCGAAGCCCCGCACTGCGCCGACGGTCAACCAGTAGAGAAGCGCAGCCGCGATCAGGCTGACGACATCGGCCTTGACGATGGTGGAGATCGCGCTCTGGTAGGCGCGATCGACCGCAGTGGGCACCCGCCGACCGTTCCGGTAGGCGTCCTTCACGTTCTCGAAGTAGACGATGTTCGAGTCGGCCGAGACACCGACCGACACGATCAGGCCGACGACACCGGCGAGCGTGAGTGCGAGGCCGAGGTTCTCACCGAACCAGGCGATGATCGCCCACAACAGGACGGCGGAGATCACGAGACCGGCGATGGCGACGAGCCCCGCCAGCCGGTAGTAGGCCAGCAGGAAGACGGCGACGAGCGCCAAGCCGATGAGACCGGCGATCACCCCGGCGTCGAGCACGTCGTCGCCGATCGTGGCCGACACCGTCCGGGTCTGCTGCGTCTCGAGCTCCAGCGGCAAGGCTCCGAAGCGGAGGACCGAAGCGAGATCCTTCGCCTCCTCCTCCTCGAACGAGCCGGAGATCACGATCTGGTCGCGACCGAAGGCTGGAGCGTTGATCGTTGGGCTCGACACGACCACGTGGTCGAGGACGATGGCGAGCCGCCCGGAGGGACAGACGACCGGGTCCGGCGTCTGGATGTAGCATCGACCAGCCGCCTCGTTGAAGGCATCGATACCGTCCGGGCCGCTGCGGAACACCGGGTTGACCGTCCACTGGCCGGTCGGATCGATGTCGACACCTGCGGTCTCCAGCGCGTCACCGGTGAGGAGCGTCGGTCCGAGACACACCCGGTTACCGGTCTCGTCGGTCAGGAGCACGGGCTGGTCGGCGACGTCCTGCTCCGGCTCGGTCACGTCACCGCCACACGCCTCGATGACGGCGAGCTCGGCTGGATCGAGCGTGCCCTGCTCGGCCGGCGCGATCGTGCCCTCGCCATCATCGTCCCCGGCCTCGTCGTCGGCGCCGGTGGTGGTGGTCGTCTCCTCATCGATGGCGTCGTCTGCATCGGCGACATCGTCGGTGGAGAACGCGATCGGCAACATGCCGCCCTGCGACTCCTCCTCCTCGGCCCCGTCCGTCGTGCTGGTCGTCGAGTCCTCGTCCTCGGCCCCGTCCGTCGTGCTGGACGTCGAGTCCTCGTCGTCGGCCGGGGGGGTCTCGGCATCGCCGACCGCCACCTCGGGGCCGAGATCGAAGATGACCGGGCGGAAGCGGAGCTCGGCGGTCTGGCCGACCAGTTCGAGCGCCCGTTGCTGTTCCTTCACCCCGGGGAGATCCACCACGATCGTCTCACCCTGGCGCGAGATCTCGGGCTCGGCCACGCCGAGCGCATCGACCCGGGATCGGATGATCTCGACGGTCTGATCGAGCGCCTCCTCGTCGATCTGGACGGTCTCGCCGGTCTCCGGATCGGCCAAGGCGGTCGGCTGCAGCACGACCGACACCCCGCCCTGCAGATCGAGCCCGAGCAGCGGCTGGTTACCCGACACGATCGTGTAGATCGCGGCCACGACGGCCACCACCACCACGCCGAACGCCGACGACCTCACCAACCCCACGATCAGTCGTCCTCGCTGTCGACCGTGTCCTCGACCGTGTCTGCGGCGTCGTCGTCGACGACCTCGACCTTGCCGGCCACCGCGCTCTTCGAGACCTTCAACTCGGTACCGGTCGCGACCTCCAGCCAGAGGATCTCGCCGTCGATCGCCGACACGAACCCGTGGATGCCGGAGTTGAGCACGACCTCATCACCGTCCGACAGGCTGGCCAGGAGGGCCTTGTGTTCCCTGGTCCGCCGCTGCTGGGGCAGGATCAGCACGAAATACATCAGCCCGCCGATGAGAATCAGGGGTAAGAACTGCTCCATTGGGGGCTACCTCCAGCGTCGTGACGGTAGCGGGCGGGTCGAGCTATCGGGCGCCGCAGCCGCTGTCAGCGGGAGCCTACCCAGGTGGCTGCTCGTCGGGGGCCCAGGCCGCCCAGACCTCCCGGCGGAGCTTGTCGAACCGGCCAGCCACGATCGCCTCACGCATCCGGCCGACGAGATCGGCGAGCCACGCCAGGTTGTGCAGGGTGATGATGCGCCCCGCCGTCGGCTCCCTCGTGACCAGCAGATGTCGGAGGTAGGCACGGCTGAACCGGCCCGACAGGTCGTGCACGAACGTCGGGTCGATCGGACCGTCATCGCGGGCGTTGACGCGGTTGCGCAGGTTGACCCGACCCTCGCCGGTCAGGGCGGTGCCGTGGCGGGCGAGCCGGGTCGGTAGCACGCAGTCGAACATGTCGATGCCGTGGGCGACGGCCTCCACCAGTCCGACCGGATCGCCGAGCCCCATGAAGTAGCGGGGTCGATCGGCCGGCAGGCGGGCTGTCGCCGCGGCGAGGGCGGGGATCATCGCGTCGCGCTCCTCCCCCACCGACAGCCCACCGACCGCGTAGCCGTCGAAGCCGATGGCCACGGTGCGATCGGCAGACCGCTCGCGGAGGTCGGGTTCCACCCCGCCCTGCACGATGCCGAACTGGGCCTGGCCGTCGTCTCCGTCGGTCCCACGGCTCCGCTCGTGGGCGTCCTTGGACCGCGCCGCCCACCGGAGCGTGAGCTCCAGCGACGCCACGAGGTCGGTTCGTTCGGCCGGCAGGGCGGGGCAGACGTCGAGCACCATGGCGATGTCGGAGCCGAGCTGGCGCTGCACCTCCACCGAGCGCTCGGGGGTGAGGGTCACCGTCGAGCCGTCGTACACGGAGCGGAACGACGCCCCGTCCTCGGTGATCTTCGGTTCCAGCGAGAAGATCTGGTAGCCGCCCGAATCGGTGAGGATGTGGCCGTTCCAGTCCATGAACCGGTGGAGGCCGCCGAGGTCGGCGATCAGGTCGGCTCCGGGCCGCTCCAGCAGGTGGTAGGTGTTGCCCAACACGATCGGCGGTCCCAGACGCTCGAGGTCGAACGTGTCGAGCGTCTTCACCGCGCCCCTGGTTCCGACGGGCATGAAGACCGGGGTCGGGAACGAGCCCCGGCCGCTGGTGATCGTGCCGGCCCTCGCTGCGCCGTCGGTTGCCTCGATCGCTATCGACAGACCCACCGGCCCAGGATGCCCCCGTGCTAGCGGCCAGACACGCGACGCCGTTCGACCAGCATCGCATCGCCGAACGACAGGAATCGGTACCCCGACGAGATCGCCTCGACGTAGAGCTGACGCCATCGGTCGCCGATGAACGAATCGACGAGCACCAGGAGCGACGAACGGGGCACGTGGAAGTTGGTGAGCAGCACGTCGACCACCCGCCATCGATGGTCGCGGGTGATGAAGAGCTCGGTGGTCGCCGCCAGCTCCCCGCTCGCCGCGACCGATTCGAGCGTTCGTACCACTGTGGTACCGACGGCGACGACCCGTTCGGCCGACTCGATCCGGGTCCACGTGGCCTCGTCGACGACGTAGCGCTCGCCATGCATGCGATGCTCCTCGACCCGTTCCGCGGTGATCGGGCGGAACGTTCCCAGCCCGACCTGCAGCTCGACCTCGGCGACGCCGATCCCCCGCCCCTCGAGCCCGGCCAGCACAGCCGGCGTGAGGTGGAGCCCGGCCGTCGGCGCCGCCACCGAGCCCGGCCGGGTGGCGAACACCGTCTGGTACCGGTCGTCGTCGTCGAGCGCGGCGTGGATGTAGGGCGGGAGGGGCACCCGGCCGAACCGCGCCATCGGGTCTTCGGCCACGATCGTCACCGATCGGCGACCGTCGCCGAGGTCGTCGCCCGCGATCACGACCGCTTCGCCCTCGTGGAAGAGCTCGGTGCCGGGACGGACCCGGCGACCACCCCGCACGAGCGCCTCCCACCCCTGGCCCGGTCGCGCGTCGCCGGTAGGACTGGACCGGACCGTCTCGCCAGGATCGGGGATCGGTTGGAGCAGCAGCACCTCCACCCGCCCGCCGGTCGCCTTCGTGAGCTCCAGCCGTGCAGCCGAGACGCGGGTCCGGTTCACCACCAACAGGTCTCCCGGCTCGAGGAGAGCCGGGAGCTCGGCCACCGTGGTGTGCCGCAGCTGCGGCCCATCGTCGACGAGGAGGCGGGCGGCGTCGCGCGGTTCGATCGGTGCCTGGGCGATCCGGTCCGGGGGGAGATCGTAGTCGAACGCGTCGGTGGCCGTCATCGCCTGGTCAGCCGATCACGGGTCAATCGAAGAGCGCCGGGGGCTCCTCGGCCGGCACGACACCGGTGGGGGGCGCCAACCCGAGATGCTGCCACGACGAGGCCGTGGCCATGCGACCTCGGGGCGTCCTGACCAGGAAGCCCTGCTGGATGAGGAAGGGCTCGATCACGTCCTCGACGGTCTCGGTCGGCTCGCCGACGCTGATCGCGAGGTTGGAGAGCCCGACCGGACCCCCACCGAAGTTCTCGCACAGGTTCGACAGGAGGAGCTGGTCGACCTTGTCGAGGCCCCGCTGGTCGATCCCGAACAGCGCCAGGCCGGCCGATGCGGCGGCGGCATCGATGATCCCGTCGGCCCGCACCTCGGCATAGTCGCGGACCCGCCGCAGGAGCCGGTTGGCGATACGAGGGGTGCCGCGGCTGCGGCCTGCGATCTCCGCCGCACCGGATGGGTCGATCTCGACGCCGAGAACGTGGGCCGCCCGCAGCACGATCTTCTCCAGGTCGGCGGTGGCGTAGTAGTCGAGCCGGAACCCGAAGCCGAACCGGTCCCGGAGCGGGCCCGTGATGAGACCGGTCCGGGTGGTGGCGCCCACCATCGTGAAGGGCTCCAGCTCGAACCGGATCGATCGGGCCGCCGGACCCTTTCCGAGGAGGACGTCGATCTGACCGTCCTCCATGGCCGGGTACAGCACCTCCTCGACCGCTCGGGGCAGGCGGTGGATCTCGTCGATGAAGAGCACGTCGCCCTGCTCGAGCTTCGTGAGGATCGACGCCAGATCGCCAGCCCGTTCGATCGCCGGCCCCGACGTGATGTGGAGGTGGGCGTTGAGCTCGGCGGCGACGATGCCGGCCAGCGTGGTCTTCCCGAGGCCCGGCGGGCCGGCGAACAGCAGGTGATCGGCAGGGCGACCTCGGGTGCGGGCGGCCTCGAGGATGATCCCGAGCTGCTCCTTGAGCTCGGCCTGGCCGACGAAGTCGTCCATGGTGCGGGGGCGGAGGCCCTGGTCGTCGGGGCCGGACCGGCGGTCGCCGAGCGGCTCGCTCCCGCCGTCCGGCGCCTGGACAGGTACCGGTTCCTCGGGGTCGTGGGCGGTGATGCCCGGCTCGAGCAGCTCGTCGCGGGGCACCGCGTCAGCCTCCCGCCAGCGCCCGGAGGGCCCGCTTGAGGAGCTGGCCCGAGTCGTCACCGCCTGCGTCGACCGCATCGGCCGGCAGACCGGACAGGGCCCGGCGGATCTCCTCGCCCGAGTAGCCGAGGTTCATCAGCGCCTCCCGCACATCCGCGAGCGGCGACGACGCCTCGGGGCTCGCGCCGTTGCTGGTGAGGTCGACGACGGGGGTGGCGCCGTTGCCGAGATCGGGCAGCACCAGGGTCGACCGCAACTCGACGAGGAGCCGTTGCGCGGTCTTCTTCCCGACGCCCGGTACCTCGCAGAGCGCGCCCAGGTCGTCGTCGGCGAGGATCCTGGCCAGACCGGCGGCCGAGTGGGTGGCGAGGACGGCCATGGCCAGCGACGGGCCAACGCCGTGGGCAGCGAGGAGGCCCTCGAACGCGACCCGCTCCTCCTTCGACGGGAAGCCGTAGAGCCGCTGATCGGTCTCACGGATGTGATGGTGGATGTGGAGCAGCACCTCGCTGTCGGACGGCAGGCGATCGAGCGTCGACGCGGTGACCGCCACCCGGTAGCCGACCCCGCCGACCTCGAGGAGGATCTCGAGCGACGCCGCCCGATCGGTGACCGTCTCGCGGTCGACCACGACGCCCCGCAACGAGCCGATCACCGGGCGCCCCGAAGCGCGAGCGGGCCGTCGGCGACGACGCCCCGGAGCGAGGGATCGTGGGCCAGGTGACACAGCGCCAGCGCGGCTGCATCGGCCGCGTCGGCCGGCTTCGGGGGCGCCGGCAGCGACAGCAGCAGTTGGACCATCGCCTGCACCTGGGCCTTGTCGGCCCGACCATCTCCTGCGACCACCGACTTCACTGCTGACGGAGAGTACTGGGCGACGGGGATCTTGCGGGCCGCCGCGCCGGCCAGTGCGAGACCCGATGCCTGGGCCACCCCGACCGCGGTCCGGATGTTGTTCTGGAAGAAGATCCGCTCCACGGCCACCACGGCCGGGCGGTACTCGTCGAGGAGCAGGGCGAGCTCGTGCTGCAACTCGGCCAGCCGTTCGGGGACCGGTTCGGTGGGGGCGGTCCGGATCACGCCGAGCGCGATCGGCGTGGCCCGATGGTGGCGACCAGGTTCGACCACCGCGTAACCGCAGCGCGACAGACCAGGGTCGACCCCGAGCACGAACACCTGTACGAGGGTAGTGCCGCCGGGTCGACGACCGGCGGATGCCGAGGCCCGGTCGGAACAGGATCCGTCCTTGAGCTGTGCTGTTCGCGCGCCGATACCACCCCGGTGACGATCGAAATCGACCTTGTCAGTCGCCGTTTCGGCGAGATCGTGGCGCTCGACCGGGCGTCGATCGCCGCCCCGCCGGGGATGATCACGGTGCTGCTGGGACCGAACGGTGCCGGCAAGACCACCGCCATCCGCCTGATCACGGGCGCGCTCCGACCCGACGTCGGCACGGTTCGCGTGTTCGGTGTCGACCCGACGGGCGACGACGGCGAATCGGTTCGGCGACGGTGTGGCGTGGTGACGGCCAAGCCGTCGCTGTACGACCGCCTCAGCGGGATGGACAACCTCCGCTACGCCGCCGAGCTGTTCGACCTCGGGCGGGGCGACCAGACCGACCAGAGGATCGTGGAGGCCGCCGACCAGTTCGGCATCGCAGGCTCGCTGGCGCACCAGGTGGGCGGCTATTCGACCGGTATGAAGACCAGGCTGGCGCTGGCCAGGGCGGTGCTCCACACCCCGGACCTGCTCCTCCTCGACGAGCCGACGTCCGGCCTCGACCCCGAATCGGCGGCCGCGGTGCTGGAGCTGATCAGGACGATGACCGCCGATGGGCGAACCGTTCTCATGTGCACCCACCTCCTGCTGGAAGCCGAGGGGCTGGCGGACCGCATCGTGGTCATGGACGGTGGGACCACCGTGCTGTCGGGCGTGCCCGAGGAGCTGGCCCACCGGTACTGGCCGGACCGCATCGTCGCCATCACCGCCGAGCGGGGCGACGAGCTCGACCGGCTCGCAGGAGAACCGTCGGTCGCGTCCTACGAGCGGAGCGGTGCGACCGCCACGATCACGCTCGCCGCGCCGGATCCGCTGCCGGACCTGATCGCCGGGCTCGTCGGTGCCGGGGCTCGGCTCCAAGCCGTCGAGCCGTACCGCCCGAGCCTCGAGGACCTCTACTTCGCCATCCGCCGGGAGCGGCTCGACGTTCCGGCCCCGCCCGACCCCCTGCGGCCACCGGTTCAGGTCGCCGGGTCGACGATCGACGACGGGTCGGTGGCGGCATGACACAGCTCAACCTCAACCGTGTCGCCACCGTGGCCCGCGTCGAGCTGAAGCAACTCGCCCAGGCTCGCGACTTCTGGCTGCCGATGACGCTGCTGGGCTCGATGTTCTTCGTGGTGATCCCATCGATCCTGCTCCTGACGATCACCCAGATCGGCAACGTGGAGGTGGTGAGCCGGGTGTCGGGAGCGCTCGAGGCGCTACCCCAGTCGGCCCGATCCCAGATCGTCGGCGACAGCCCGGAGGGCCAGACCGGCTATGCGCTGGCGGTCTTCCTCTTCGCTCCGGTGGCGGTGATCGTACCTCTCACGATCTCGACGGCGGTCGGAGCGGCCACGATCGTGGGCGAGCGGGAGCGCGGCACGGGCGAGTTCCTCGCCCACTCCCCCGCATCCGCCCGCGAGATCTATCTCGGCAAGCTGATCGCCAGCCTCCTGCCCGGTTACGCCACCGTGGTGGTCGGCTTCGGCCTCTACTCGTTGATCGTCAACCTGACCGTCGGCCCGTCGGTGGGTGGCTGGTTCTTCCCCACCACGCAATGGTGGGTGATGATCGCATGGGTGCTCCCGCCGTTTCTCGGGATCTGCCTCTCCCTGGTCCTCCGGCTCTCGGCCAGGGTCAGCTCTACTGCTGCCGCCCAGCAGGCGTCCGGGCTGGTCAGCCTGCCGCTGATCATGATCGCCTACAGCCAGGCGACCGGTGTGCTGTTCGGCGCCGGCTACCTGCCGTGGATCGTGGGCGCGATCGCCTGGACCGGGGCGCTGATCAGCCTCCAGCGGGGCATGCGATCGGTGACCCGATCCCGCCTCCTCGGCGTCGGCGCCGGGATCTAGGAGACGGCTTCGAGGACCTCGTCGGGGATATCGATGTTGGAGTAGACGTCCTGCACGTCCTCGTGATCGTCGAGCAGGTCGATAAGCCGGAGGACGGCCTTCACCTCGCCGGCGTCGCTCATCGGGATCGTGTTCGTTGGCATCATCGTGGAGTCGGACTCCTCCACCTCGATACCGGCCTCCTCCAGCGCCGCCCGCAGGGCGAGCACGTCGCTGGCGTCGCAGGTGACCTGCCACGCCTCGCCATGGTCCTCGAGATCCTCCGCCCCGTTCTCGAGGCCGACCATCATCACCTCGTCCTCGTCGACCGACCGGGGCACCTTCACCACCCCCTTGCGCTCGAACTGCCAGGCCACGGCGCCGGGCTCGGCGAGCGAGCCGCCGTTCTTGGTGAGCAGCGATCGGATCTCCGACCCCGTCCGGTTGCGATTGTCGCTCAGGGCGTCGATCAGGAGGGCGACACCGCCCGGGGCGTACCCCTCGTAGGTGATCGACTCGTAGTTGACACCCTCCAGCTCGCCGGTACCACGTTTGACGGCCCGCTCGATCGTGTCGAGCGGGACCGAGTTGTCGCGGGCCTTCTGGAACATGGTCCGCAGCGTCGGGTTCGAGTCTGGGTCGCCACCACCCGAGCGAGCCGCGACCTCGACCTGCTTGATGAGCTTGGCGAAGAGCTTGCCCCGCTTGGCGTCGGCGGCACCCTTCTTGTGCTTGATGGTCGCCCATTTCGAATGCCCGGACATGATTCGAGGATAGGCGCCACGGCCCGCCGCGGCGACGGCGACCATCCGCCTCGAACCACCCGAGCGGAAGGCAGCTAAAGGAGGCCGACGTCCGTGTCGATGCAGCGCCCATGGGAATCGGACGCATCGTTGCCGGAGGCGCAGTGGCGGGACTGGGGTTGGTCGGGGTCGGCTACTCCGGCCTCGCCGGCCAGGACGAGACCACCAGGAGTGACAGTGGGGCGATCGTGGAGGAGGGCGAGCTCGGTGCGTTCCGCATCCGGATCGGCGACTGCCTCGCGGCATCCCCCAATGGCGAGTTCGAATCGATACAGGGCGTGCCGTGCAACGAGCCCCACGCCGACGAGGTGTACCACGCCTTCAACCTCGCTGAGGGCGACGGGAACTGGCCCGGCGACTCCCACGTGGCCGAGGAGGCCGACATCGGGTGCTACAACGCGTTCGAGCCGTTCGTGGGCCTCGACTACGAGAGCTCGATCTACGGCTACGCCACGATCACCCCCACCGAGGGGAGCTGGGACGGGCTCGACGACCGCGAGGTGCTCTGCCTGATCAACAACTACGACGGCACGACCAAGACCGGGTCGGCCCGCGGCTCCGCCCAGTAGCCGGTCAGCCGCCGACCAGGTCGGCGAGGAAGAGCTGGTGGAGGCGATCGTCTCCGGTGAGCTCGGGGTGGAACGACGAGACCAGCACGGATCCCTGCCGGCACACGACGGGCGAGCCGTCGACGGTCGCCAGGATCTCGACGTCCGGTCCGGCCCGCTCCACCAGGGGCGCCCGGATGAAGACGGCTCGCATCGGACCGCCCGCCATGCCATCGACGTCGAGGTCCGCCTCGAACGAGTCGACCTGGCGGCCGTACCCGTTGCGGCACACGTCGAGGTCGATGGCGCCGAAGCAGTGCTGGTCGACGTGCCCGTCGGCCACGTGCTGGGCGAGGAGGATCATGCCCGCGCAGGTCCCGAACACCGGGAGCCCGTCGGCCAGGAGCTTGCCGATCGGCTCGATCAGCTCGAACGTCTCGAGCAGCTTGATCATCGTCGTCGACTCGCCGCCCGGTAGCACGAGCGCGCCGATCCCCTCGAGGTGGGCCGGCTGGCGGATCTCCCTCGACTCGACACCGCACCGGGCGAACGCCTCGCGATGACGGGCGAACGCGCCCTGCAACGCCAGCACGCCGACCGGGCCGGCGGCTGGCCCCGCGCTCACCAACCCCGGTCGGCGAGGCGGACGTCGAGATCGTCCATCGCGATACCGGTCATCGGCGCCCCGAGGCCGCGACTGACCTTGGCGAGGATGTCGGCATCGTTGTAGTTCGTGGTCGCCTCGACGATCGCCTTCGCCCGGGGGGCCGGATCGTCGCTCTTGAAGATCCCGGACCCCACGAACACCGCCTCGGCGCCGAGTTGCATGGCCAGGGCGGCATCGGCCGGGGTGGCGAGACCGCCAGCGCAGAACAGCGGCACCGGCAGCGCGCCGGTCTCGGCGATCTCCTGGACCAGCGGGAGCGGGGCCTGGAGGCGCTTGGCCCAGTCGAACAGCTCGGCCTCGTCGGCCATGGTCAGCTTCCGGATGTCGCCGGTGATCGACCGGAGGTGACGGACGGCCTCCACCACGTTGCCGGTCCCCGCTTCACCCTTCGAACGGATCATGCAGGCGCCCTCGCTGATCCGCCGCAGCGCCTCACCGAGGTTGGTGGCGCCACACACGAACGGAACCGTGAAGGCGAACTTGTCGATGTGGTGGGCTTCGTCGGCCGGGGTCAGGACCTCGGACTCGTCGACGTAGTCGACACCGAGGGCCTGCAGGATCTGGGCCTCGACGAAGTGGCCGATCCGGGCCTTCGCCATCACGGGGATGGTCGTCACGTCCTTGATCCCCTCGATCATCACCGGGTCGCTCATGCGGGCCACGCCGCCGTCGACCCGGATGTCGGCCGGGACCCGCTCGAGCGCCATCACCGCCGCCGCACCGGCGTCCTCGGCGATCTTCGCCTGCTCCGGGGTGACGACGTCCATGATGACGCCACCCTTCAGCATCTCCGCCAAGCCTCGCTTGACCCGCACGGTACCGCCGGTCCTCTCGGTCCCAGCGGTTGCTTCCTCGGCCCGGGTCGCCCCGGCGCCAGCGTTCGTCTCAGCCATGCGTCCAGTCTACGACCGCTCGACCGGGCGCCCCCAGGCCAAAACGGTCGAGTTGGACCGCCCCTCACGTCTCCGGTGCGCTCTTCTGTCGCAACATCGCCGAGATCCGCTGGCGGGTGAGGCCGAACAGCTCTGCGATCGCGCTCAAGGTCAATCCCTCGCTCCGGAGGGCGTGGGCGTGGGTCGCCCGGAACTGGGCGCCGAGGGTGTGGAGCCCGTCGATATTGCGGGTGAGGATCTCCACCAGCGCTGGCGACTCCTCGTCGGCCGCCAACTCGGCGACCGTTCTACCCTGCGCCAACTCGGCGCGGATCCACTCGATCCGCTCGAGGATGGCGTGCCACCGATCGATGTTGTCGGTGGCGACCGCTTCGAGGTCGTTCAGCGCAGCGCGGTACAACTGGACATGATCCGGATCGGTGGCCACGGGCGAACTGTAGTCGTCCAGCGCCTCGTCAATGGCCGCTGATCAATGGCCATTGACGACAGGCCGGCGATCAGCCCGTCACCCGCCGCCGGGCGGTGCGGCCGTGACCTGACCCGCCTCCGGGAACAGGACCCAGGTCTGACCTGGCGTGAGCGCGATCGGTTGCCCGGCCGCGTCGAGCAACGTCGGTTTGTCGGTGGCCGACGCCCGCTCCCACGATCCCTCGATCAGATGACCATCGGCGAGGACGAGGAGCTCACCCGACCCGGTCGAGACGAGCTCGGGCGATCCCGCATCGGCCGGGCTCACCGTGTAGGTGGCCACCATGATCACCACGTTCTGCGGGGCGATGTGGGTCCCGTCGGCCGTCGTGTGGGCCTCACCGTTCTGGGTGCGGCGCCAGCCGGGGACGCTCGGGTCCCAGGTGAAACCGACTCTCGGGCCATCCCGGAAGGCCACGGTCACCTCGCCGTCCCCGGCGGCGGTCGCCGTGGGTGGGGGCTCGTCATCGGGCGAGCGGTAGGTGAACCACGGCTGCGGTCTCGTCGTCTCGTCCGGGGCGAGCGCGTAGAGATCGGACGCGTCGACGTACAGATTGTGGGGCGCCGGCCGGTCGCCCTGGCGGAAGTACTCCCGTCTGGTCTGGTTCGTCACCGGGATGGCGTCGACCGACCGGAGGGCCGACATCACGTACTGGTTCCCACCCGACGAGGCGTACAGGGGGGTGTCGAGGGCGTCCAGCAGGTCGAAGTCGCTCGTGCGGCTCGAGCGAACCGGGCCCACGGGATCGGGAATCGTCGAGTGGAACACCGCCATGAAGCGGGTGATGCCCTCGGCCCGGACGTCGAAGACGATGTCCGCCTGTTCGAGGCCCGTCTGGGGTCGGGCGTTCGGGTGGTTGTCGATCTTCACCGCCAGCGCCGGCCGGTCGAGATCGACGCCGGACTCGACCACCGCGCCGGTCAGCGGGGCGACGAGCGCCGGGTCGATCGTGGTGGTCGTCTCGATCGTCGTCGTGGTGGTCGTCTCGATCGTCGTCGTGGTCGGCGCGGTGGTGGTCGTGGTGGCGGAGGTGCCCACCGCCTCCTGCTCCTCCTCACCGCCACCGCACGCACCGACCAGGAAGGCGAGCGCGACGACGAGCATCGGGATGGAAGGGAACCTGCGCTGTCGTGCGGCCACGGTGCTCCTCACGCCTCCTTCGAGGCCTGCGACGGGAACTCCCAGGACTACCCAGCCGCCCGATGGATTCAAACTCCCCGAGCGGGCGGGTTCCAGTTCGTTCAGAGTTCGCCGAGAACGTCGATACGGAGGTCGAGGGGTGAGCCGTGGATCACGGCCTCGGCCGCCCCATCGACCGTCGCCGGTGGAACCAACCAGAGATGCTCGTTGGATGCGTCGGCGGTGGCCGGCGTCGGGCTTCCCGCCCGGATGATCGTGAGCGCCTGCAACAGGCCCGGCGGGTAACGGGTGAGGGCGACGGCGGCCCGGTCAGCGCTCAGATCCCGGTCGTCGGCGAGAAGGCTTCGTAACCCGATCGAGGCGGCCGGCCGGCCGATGGCGGCCAGGGGACCTCGGAGGAAGCCACCGTAGAGGGCGGACCCGATCGTGGCTGCCTCCGCGTCGCCGCTGCGGATCCGTACCAGCACCTCGGCGATGACGCCTTCCAGCGACACCCGATCGAGCGCGTCGAGGAGGCCGGTGGAGCAGACGACGGCCGCCCGATCGCCGCTGGCCACCGCCGCCGCATTGCGGCTCACGTCATCGACGACGCAGAGGTCGGGCTCGGCCACACCACCCGCGAGCGACAGGCCCTGCGTGAGGTTGTACAGGCGGGGGTAGTCGTTCTCGGCCGCCGGGCTGGCACCCAGACCATCGAGCACCCGGTCGACCGCGGTGCGGAGCCGATACAGCACGAGCGCCGCAGCACCGGCCAGGCCGACCGCGATGCCGAGCCACCACGGGACGCCCGGGACGATGGCCAGCACCGCACAGGCCACCACGACGAGCGGGACAGCGAGCACGGCACCAGCGGTGACGGCGATCCTCGGGACACTCGGCCTCGTGGCCGTTGGGCCGGAACCTGATGGGGGTTGCGTGGTCATGAGCGTGTCCAGTCTATGGCGCCCACAGGGCGTCACCGCCCGGCGGGGGGCCTGGTCGCACCATCACGCCAGGACTCGCTCGTAGCGCTGCCGGTACAGCGTCGCCAGGCGGGCCATCGAGAACTCGCTCGCCCGCTCCCGGCCCGACTCGACCTGCCGCTCCACGGCGTCGGTCCGGCCCAGCGCGTCGAGTAGCGCCTTGGCCAGGGCCCGACTGTCGCCAGTGGTGAACAGCCCGGCGTCGGACCCGTCGCGGGCGACGAGCCGATAGGCGGCGAGGTCGCTGGCGACCACCGGGGTCCCGGCCGCCATCCCCTCGAGGAGGATCAGCCCGAAGCTCTCACCACCGAGCGACGGCACGCAGAGCGCGTCGGCCGTCCGGATCCTCGCGAGCTTCTCCGACTCCGACAGCGCCCCGAGCCACAGCAATCGTTCGTCGCCCCGATATCGACCAGCGAGCCGTTTCGTCTCCGGGCCCTGGCCGCCGATCCAGACCCGGACGTCGGGCGGCAGCAGCTTCGCGGCGTCGAGGAGGACCGAGAGCCCCTTTCTCGGCTCGTGGCGGCCGAGGAACAGCACGGTGGGCCCGTCCTTCGGGACGCGGGGACCGTGGGAGAACCGGCCGATCTCGATCCCGTTGAACAGGACCTCGTAGTCGCCACCGAGGTGGTCCCTGGCCATCGCCGCCGCCTCGGGCGAGACGGCGACCTTGTGGTCGATCCTGGCCGCGATCCGCCTCAGGATCGGTCTCGCCCGCCGGTAGCTGGCGATCTCGCCTGCGGCGTGGAACGTGCCGAGCAGCGGGACGGGCTTGACCAGGGCGGCCGTCATCGTGGGCCCGGGGGCGAGCGGTTCGTGGAGATGGAGCAGGTCGAAGCGCTGATCCCAGATCGCGGCCAGAACCCGCAACTGGGCGGGCGGGTCGGGGGCGAGCGGGGCGAACGAGCCGTTCTGGGCGTACGGGATCGAGTTGCCGAGCGGGGTGACCCACGGCTCGGGAGGATGACCGTCGCACGGCGCGAGCACCTGGGTGTCGACACCCTGTGCTCGCAGCTCCCGTCCGAGTCCCAGCACCTGTGCCTGCACGCCACCCCAGACCGCCAGGCTGTAGGGACAGATCATCCCGATTCGCACCCGGCAACCCTAGCCTCCCGCCCGTTCGCCGGCCGGACCTCTCGGACCCGGGCCGGCACCGGTCGATCTCAGGTCGGCGCGTCCCGGTCCGACGGCCAGTTCGGGCCGAGGAGATGCCACTGGTCGGGAGCGCGGGCGATCAGGCACTCCATCGAACGGGCCAGTTCCTGGGTCACCCGGACGACGTCGTCGCGTACACCCAGCTCCGGGTCGGGACGGACAGGCGCCTCCACCCGGGCGTGGTGCTTGCCGCGGGGGCGGAAGTAGACGGCCGTCGGCAGCAGGGGTGCACCGGTCCGCTTCGCCAGCAGCGCTGGCCCGGCCGGCAGCGTGGTCCGCTCGCCGAAGAAGTCGACCTCGATGCCGGAGCCGGTGATGTCCCGGTCGCTCAGGAGACACACGATCCGCTTCGCCCGCACCGCCCGGACGAGTCTGCCCATCGCGTCGGCGCCCACGGGGACCACCTCGATCCCGTAGGCGGACCGGAGGTCGACGAACCACTCGAAGAGATCGGGGGGCTCGAGCCGTTCCACCACCGCGGTCACCCGCTCCCCCTTCACCCGGTTCAGCCACGCCGCCGCCCACTCCCACCCCCCGAGGTGGGGCAACACCAGGATCGGACCGATGCCGTCGTCGAGCGCATGCTCGATGTTCTCGTAACCGGTCACCGAGAACCCGCGGTCGATCGTGCGAGCCGACAGGTTCGGCATGCGGAACGACTCCGCCCAGTAGCGGGCGTACGATCCGAATCCCCGGCTGGCGGCGGCCCTGGCCGCGTCGGGTCCGAGCGCCGGATCGACCCGGCGGATGTGGCGATGGAGTTGTCTGGCCTGATCGGTCAGCAGCCGAGGGCCGACCAGCGATCCGGCGGCTTCGGCGCCGGCGACCAGCACCGACAGGGGCACCGCCCTGGCCGCCAACGATGCGGCCTGGAACTTGCGGAGGGAGCGGCTCGAACCCACCGCTCAGCTCTGCAGGATCGCCAGGCGGGGCACGCGATGGTCGGGCCGGACGACGGTCAGCGCCGGCGCCGTCGGGCCTCGGCCCGGGCCTGGGCCCGAGCCCGGAAGTCCGACATCGGGCGGGGATTGCGACGGCGGGTACGGCGCCGCATCGGGGTCCGCAGCGGCGCCTTGCCGCTGGCCTGACGCCACACCTTGGCGAACCGGGTGCCGGCGGTCACCACGGTCAGCACGAGCATCACCCACAACGTGAACACGAACAGCGGGCTGATGAGCAGGCCGAAGCCGAGGGCGATGAAGCGCTCGGCCCGCTCCATGAGACCGCCCTTCGCCTCGTAGCCGAGCGACTCGGCCTTGGCCCGCTGATAGGAGACGAGCGACGCCGCGATGTAGATCGCGAACGGCAGCATGGCCATGCGGGGATTGCCGGTGCCGGCGAAGTACCAGCCGCAACCGGCGAAGAGCAACGCGTCGGAGAGCCGGTCGGACACCGAGTCGAGGAAGGCGCCCCGGGGGCCCGACTTGCCCGCCGCCTTGGCCACCGCACCGTCGATCGCGTCGGGAAGGCCGGTCAGCAGCAGCAACAAGACCGCCAGCGGGAAGTAGCCGAGCCCGATCGCAACGCCACAGGCGGCAGCCATGGCCACACCGACGCCGGTGACGACGTCCGGCGAGACCCCCGCCTGCTGGAGGCTCTTGCCGATCGGGGCCATGCCCTTCTCGAAGGCGGTACGGAAGTTGCCGTCGAACACGTCTCAACGGTAGCCGAAGACGAGGTCGCTCCCCTTGTCGACCCGCGCCACAGGGATGTGGCTACCGGAGCCGACCCGACCGGTCAGCCGGGGACGTACTGCGTCCAGTCCTCGGGGTTGTCCTCGACGAACGACTCGATGATCGAAGCGTCGACGCCGTCCACCAGGACGAATCCGCGCCGGGTGGGGGGCTCATCGGCGGAGTAGAGCAGGATCCGCCACATCGGGCGGCTCAGCAGGCCGCGCCATCCCATCTGGGCCGAGGCGTGGCCGACGGGGAAGCCGACCTCGCCGATGGCCGCCACGAGGGCGTCCCGCTCGTCGACGTCCAGATTCCAACCGGCGACGATGCTGTACGCCCCGAACGCCCCGAGGATGGCCGCCGCCCCGAGGTAGCCGGCGTTGACGAAGTCGGAGTCGCCCCAGACGAGGACGATGACCACGAGCACGATGGCGATCGCCACGTACAGGTAGCCCGGGACGCGTCGCCGGTTGTTGTTGGGGAAGACGTACTCCTCCGGGTCGACGAGGTGCGGCTGCAGGTCGTCGGGGAGGACGTCGCCGGGCCCGCTGCCCTCGGCGTCATCGAGCCGCTCGGGCGCTTCGTCATCGACTGATTCCACGCCGTCAAACGGTAGCAGCGGTCGGCCAGTGCGCCCGGATCGCGGCCCAGGTGTCGGCGAGGGTGACCGGCAGCACGCGGGCGTTGGCCGCCGTGGTCATGAAATTGGTGTCGGCCCGCCACCGGGGCACGACGTGCACGTGCAGGTGATCGGGCACCGACCCGCCGCCGGCGGCGCCCTCGTTCACCCCGATGTTCATCCCCTCTGGCGACAGTGCGGCCCTGACGGCGCTCGACGCCTCCCGCACCACCCGCCACAGCTCGTCGTAGGTGGCGTCGTCGAGGTCGGCGAGCGTGGGCACCGCCCGCAGTGGTAGCACCAGCACGTGACCCGACGTGTAGGGGAACACGTTCAGGATCGCGAACGTCCGGGGCCGTCTCGCGAGGATGTAGGTCTCCTCGTCGGGGCGGCCCGAGCGCTCGATCGCCTCGAACAGCGAGACGCCATCGACCGGGTCGAGATCGACGTGGGGGCGGTCGTCGCCGCCGATGCCCGGACCCTTTCCGATCCGCCAGCCGGCGTGGACGTGCTCCCACGAGCTCTCGGTCATCGTCGCTGCGGTCAGTCGCTCGGCGACGCCCCGACCCGGTCGAACGCCCGGGCCTCGGCTTCCTCGGTGATCCTGGCCACGAAGGCCGGCATCGGCACGTCCCGCTCGACGCCCTGGCCCCGCGGGTTCACCCCGACGGTCGACGCGGCCACGTCGTCGTCGCCGACGACGAGCACGTACGGCACCTTCTGGAGCTTGGCGTTGCGGATCCGCTTTCCCAACGGATCGTTGGCCGGCGTCATCCCGACCCGGAATCCAGCGTCACGCAGCTCGTCGCAGACCGACCCGGCGTAGGGCTCGTGGTCTGCAGCCACGGGGAGCACCTCGACCTGTACCGGGGCCAGCCACAGCGGCAGGTTCCCGGCGAAGTGCTCGACGAGGACACCGAAGAACCGCTCGATCGAGCCGAGGAGTGCCCGATGGAGCATCACCGGCCGGGTGCGGGAACCGTCGGCCGCGACGTACTCGAGATCGAACCTCTCCGGCAGGTTGAAGTCGGCCTGGATGGTCGAGAGCTGCCACGACCGACCGATCGCGTCGCGAACGTCGATGTCGATCTTGGGCCCGTAGAAGGCCCCGCCACCCTCGTCGATCGCATACGGCATCTCCGCCTTGTCGAGGGTCGATCGCAGGCACTCGGTGGCGTAATCCCAGATCTCGTCCGAGCCGACCGACTTCTCGGCCGGCCGGGTCGACAGCTTGGCCTGGAAGTCCTCGAAACCGAACGCCTGGAGCACATCGAGCACGAACCGCAGGGTCCGGTCGAGCTCGGCCGGGAGCTGTTCCTCGGTCACGAAGAGGTGGGCGTCGTCCTGGGTGAAACCGCGGATCCGCATGAGGCCGTGCAGCGTGCCGGCCCGCTCGTAGCGGTAGACGGTGCCGAGCTCGAACAGCCGGAGGGGCAGGTCGCGGTACGAGCGCTGCTGCGACCGGTAGATCAGCACGTGCATCGGGCAGTTCATCGGCTTCGGGTAGTACGTGCCGTTGTCCATCTCCATCGGCGGATACATGCCGTCGGCGTAGAAGTCGAGGTGACCCGACGTCTCGAACAGCTCGGCCTTCGCTAGGTGGGGCGTGTAGACGAACTCGTAACCGCCCTGTTCGTGGCGCTGCCGGGCGAAGTCCTCCATCAGCTTGCGGACCGTCGCCCCCTTGGGGTGCCACACCGCGAGGCCACCTCCCAGCTCGGAGGGAAACGACAGGAGATCGAGCTCGTTGGCCAGCTTCCGGTGGTCGCGCTTCGCTGCCTCCTCGAGGCGGACGAGGTGATCCTCGAGCTGCTTCTTCGTGGCCCACGCCGTGCCATAGATCCGCTGGAGCATCGGCTGGTGCTCGTCGCCCCGCCAGTACGCGCCGGCCACGCTCATCAGCTTGAAGTGACCCAAGCGGCCGGTTGACGGCACGTGGGGCCCGACGCACATGTCGACGAAGTCGTCGCTGTTGCGGTAGAAGCTGATCACCCCGTCGGCACCGGCCTCGCCGGCCAGCTCCTCTGCCTCGCTCGCGCTCCCCGGCCCGGCGCTGACCCGCTCGATGATGTCGCGCTTGAACCGGTGGTCCTTCATGAGCTCGAGACCCTCGGCAGGCGAGACCTCCGAGCGGATGAACGGCTGGTCGGCGGCGATGATCTTCGCCATCTTGTCTTCTATGCGGGCGAGATCGTCGTCGGTGAAGGTCTGGGGCCGCCCGTCCGGGCCGGGCGGGAGCTCGAAGTCGTAGTAGAAGCCGTGCTCGATCGGTGGGCCGATGGCGAACGTCGCACCCGGCCACAGCTCGAGCACCGCCTGGGCCAGCACATGGGCGGTGGAGTGGCGGATGGTCTCGAGGCCGAGCTCCGAGGTGTCGGTGACGATGCTCAGCTCCTGCCCGTCGGTCAACTCGACCGAGAGATCCCGCTGGTCGCCGTCGACGACCGCGATCACGGCGGCGGCGGCGAGCCGCTTGCCGATCGAGGCCGCGACGTCGGCTGCGGTCGAACCGGCGGGCACCGTCTTGTCCGAGCCGTCGGGGAGGAGGATCGTGATGTCAGCCACGACCCAAGCATACGGTCGTGGACCGGCCCAGAACGTCGACTTTGGCGGGCCCGGCCCGTTCGATCAGGCTCCCCGGACCGGTTGCGTCATCGGCTCGGCGGCCGGGTCCTCGTCCGCATAGTGCGGGACGTAGTCCTGGCCGGTGAGGCGTTGGATCTCACCCATGACCTCGTCGATGAGCTCCCGGTAGGCGGTGTGATCCTGACGTCGGTGCCGGAAGCGGCCGACGTCGATCGGAGTCCCGATCTTCATCTGGGTCCTGCGGAACGGTCGTGGCAGCACCGATCCGACCGGCTGCACCTCGTCGGTGCCGATCAGCCCGATCGGCACGATCGGCGCTCCGCTGGCGATCGCGAGCCGCGCGGCACCGGTGTGGCCCCGGTAGAGGTGCCCGGTCCGACTTCTCGTGCCCTCGGGGTAGATCACGAACAGACCGCCAGCCTCGAGCACCCGCCGGGCTGCGTCGAGTGCCGATCTCGACCGACGGCCACCTCGGCGATCGATCGGGATCATCCCCAGCGCTGGCAGGAGCCACCTGGTCCGCCAGTCGAGGAACTCGATCTTCCCCACGAAGCGGACCACTCGGTCGAGCACGGACGGCACGATCAACGAGTCGATCGCGGCGAGATGGTTGGGACAGAGGACAGCGGGGCCCGACGCCGGCACGTTCTCGCCACCGGTCACGTCGACCGGCCACAGCCACCGGAACAGCGGCTGCGCAAGGCGCTTGGCCAGGCCCTGATAGCGGCCGTAGGCGCTGACCTTCACGCCTCGTGCGACGTCGACGGCCGGCCGTCGTCCGCCATGGCGGATCGCCCGAACGACGATCGATTCAGGGTCGGCGGGCCGGCTTCGAGGTCGACGCCGAGCAGGAGCGCCGCCTCGGACACGCCCTCGCCGCCGTCGGCGAGGGCCCGCTCGGCTGCAGCGTCGATCGCGGCGACCGCGGTCGGGGTGTCGAGATCGTCGTCGAGCGCGGCCCGCACCTCGTCGAGGGCGGCGGAGCCAGGCCCCGCGGCGAGCCACCGCTCCAACCGGTCGGCCGCGGCGGGCATGAGGTCATCGTTCCACTCCCACTCGGTGCGGTAGTGGTTGGCGACGATCCCGAGCCGAATCGCCCGCGGATCGTACGTGTCGCGCAGATCGCTCACGAACACCAGATTGCCGAGCGACTTCGACATCTTCTCGCCGTCCATGCGAACCATCGCCTGGTGCATCCAGTGGCGGACGAACGGCTTGCCGGTGGCTGCCTCGGACTGGGCCGCCTCGCACTCGTGGTGGGGGAAGATCAGGTCGGAGCCGCCGCCGTGGAGATCGATCGTCATGCCGAGCTCCCGCAGGGCCAGCGCCGAGCACTCGATGTGCCAGCCCGGTCGGCCGGGACCCCACCTGGTCTCCCACGCCGGCTCACCGTCGGCCGACGGTTGCCACAGCACGAAGTCGAGGGGGTCCCGCTTGTTGGGATCGTCGGGATTGCCGCCCCGTTCGGCCGCCAGCTCGAGCATCGTGGCGCGGTCGTAGCCGGACAGCTCGCCGAACCGCTCCCACGAGCCGACGTCGAAGTAGATGGCGCCGCCGGCCTGGTAGGCGTGGCCGTTCTCGAGCACCATGCCGATGAAGCCCCGGATCTCGGCGATCGCCGAGGTGGCCCGCGGTTCGCTCCAGCTCGGGATCATCCCCAGGGCCGCCATGTCGTCGTCGAAGCGGGCGGTCTCCGCCGCCGCCAGGTCGAGGTAGTGCACGTCGAGCTCGGCCGCCTTCCGGAGGAGGTCGTCGTCGACGTCGGTCACGTTCCGCACGCATCGCGTCTCGTGGCCGAGGTCGCGCAGCCGCCGTTGCAGCACGTCATAGCCCATGTAGACGGCCGCATGGCCGAGGTGGGTGGCATCGTACGGGGTGATGCCGCAGGTGTACATGGTGACGACGTCACCGACCTCGAACGGCACGATCGCCTTGCGAGCGGTGTCGTACAGGTGGATCACGGTCCCCGAGAGTAACCGTGCGGGGGGCGGGGAACGAATGACCGCCTCCGATCGGTCCGGTGCCGCTCGACCGGCAGGTAACGAAAGGCCGATCTCGCCGGTCTGAGGGGCGTGGGTCTACTCGATGGAAAGAACCTCCTCGTCACCGGCGTCCTCACCGACGACTCGCTCGCGTTCGGCGTGGCACAACTGGCCCAACGGGAGGGCGCACAGGTCGCGCTGACCGGCTTCGGCCGTGGCCTGCGGCTCACCCGACGAACCGCTCGCAAGCTCGACACCGAGCCGGCCATCTACGAGCTCGACGTCACCGATCCAGCCCACGTCGAGTCGCTCCGGACCGAGCTCGATGGTGCGTGGGGTCGGGTCGACGGTGCGCTCCACTCGGTCGGATTCGCCCCGGAGAGCTGCCTCGGCGACGACTTCTTCGCCGCCGGCTGGGACGACGTCTCGGTCGCCGTGCATGTCTCGGCCTACTCGCTGCGGGCTGTCGCCGACGCCGTCACCCCGCTCATGTCCGACGGTGGGTCGCTGGTCGGCTTGACGTTCGATGCCACGGTGGCCTGGCCCGCCTACAACTGGATGGGGGTGGCCAAGGCGGCGCTGGAGTCGCTGAACCGCTACCTGGCCCGCGAGCTCGGTCCGAGGGGGATCCGCTCGAACCTGGTGGCGGCGGGGCCGATGCGAACCATCGCCGCCAAGTCGATCCCCGGCTTCGCCGCCTTCGAGGACGAATGGGTGGCCCGAGCGCCCCTGGGCTGGGACGTCAACGACGCCGAAGGCGTGTCGAGAGCGTGTGTCGCTCTCCTGTCCGACTGGTTTCCCCAGACGACGGGTTCGATCATCCACGTCGACGGCGGCTACCACGCCATCGGTGCCTGAGTCGGGGGCGCGCTACTGGGCGCCGCTGCACACCGCGGCGACGTCGATGTACGGGTTGATCGGGTTGCCCCGACCACCGGGATGGATCTCGAAGTGGAGGTGTGGGATCCCGGCAGCGTTGCCGTCGTCGCCGACGTAGCCGATCACCTCGCCCGCGTTGACCTGACCCTGCTTGCCGAACGCGGAGAGGTGGGTGCCGTAGAAGTAGTTGCCATCGTCGCCGAAGAGGCGATAGGAGCGACCGCCGACGCTGTTCGAGTAGTGCTCGACCCGCCCGCTCACCGGGGCCACGAGCTCGGTCCCGATCCTGGCGAGCATGTCGACCCCCTTGTGGCGCCGGCCACCGGAGCGGGCGAACCCCCAGGAGTCGATGAAGTTGTGGTCGCCGTTCACCGGACACGTGTCGAGGTAGAAGCCCTGCTTGCGACCGCGGGCCTGGGCCCGATTCGCGGCCTGCACCGAGACGCCGGCTGCCTGCTGCTGGATTCGACGCTCCTCGAGCTCACCGAAGCGGATCAGCTCGTCGGTCAGCTGCGACTCGAGGCGAGCCACCTCCGCCTCGGCGCCGGCGACGAGCTCGGCCCGTAGCACGAGCTCCTCCTCGGTGATCTCGAGGTCCTTGCGGAGTGTGCGGTAGGCCTCGAACGCCGCCGTGTCGGCACTGACGGCAGCGCCGCCGAGGGTGGTGGCCCGCATGCTCGAGTTGACGTCCTCCGCGCTGAGGATGCTCTCGGGGATCGCACCGTTGCGGTAGCCCTCGATCGCGTTGCGCAGCGTCTCCTCCGCCACGGTCGAGGCCTCGACCCGCAACTCCTCCGTGACCCTGGTGGTGGCCGAGTACTCCTGATCGAGCTGCTCGTACTCGTCGGTCGCGACCCGCAGGGCCGCGCTCGTCGTGTCGATCCGGGCCCGGAGCTCGTCGATGTTCAACGCGACCAGGGCCGACGTGGCGTTGGGTACCGCCACCTGGGCCCGGTGGGAGACGCCCGGAGCCGCGCTCGATCCCGACGAGAGACCACCGCTGAGAAGCAGGGTCAGCGCCACGACGACCGCCGTGGGAGCGAGGACAGCTCGGGGGGGACCTGTTCGCACGGACTCAAAGGCTAACGGTTCGCCCGTCCCGTCTTCACGCGTGTGGTCATCCTTCGACACGCTCGTCGACGGTCGGAGCGAGCAGCAGCGCCCGAACCACCCCTTCGACCGATACGATCCCCACGGGCTCCCCACCTGCGCTTTCGACCAGCGCGAGCTGACGGCCAGCCCGTTCGAGACGGCGGAGGACCTCGGCCAGCGGCAGGTCGTCGGGAATGATCAACATCGCCCTGACGAGATCGGTCGGGATCGGCGAGGAGCGCCGGGCGTCGTCGAGTCCCAGGAGATCCCGGGCGTGGACGTAGCCGATGAAGGTGGCGCTCGCGCCCGAGGTGCGCCCGGGCCGGACGATCGGGACCCGCTCCTGTCGCGACGACGCCACCACCCGCTCGGCCTGGGCCACCGTGGCCCCCAGGGGCAGGGTCTGCCAGTCGGCCGGCGCTGTCGCGATCTCCGCCACGGGACGCTGGGCGAACTCGAGAGCTCCGGTGAGGAGCTGTGCGTCGTCGGCCTCGATCATCCCCTTCTGACCCGACACGCTGATGATCGCCTGCAACTCGGACACCGTGTGGACCGACACGAGCTCGTCACGGGGCTCGACCCCCACGAGGCGGACGCCGGCGTTCGCCATGGCGTTGAGCATCACGATGAACGGTCGGAACACGGCGAGGTAGGCACGGTAGGGCAGCGCGAGCCACCGCATCGTGGCGTCGGGGGCGGCGAGGGCGATGTTCTTCGGTGCCATCTCCCCGACCACGAGGTGGAGGAAGACGACGATCGACAGGGAGATGGCGATGCCGATCGCCCTGGTGACCTCCGGGCTGAACGTGGTACCGAGGATCGCCTCGATGACCACCTCGAACGCCGGCTCGGCCACGTAGCCGAGCGCGAGCGAGGCCATCGTGATACCGAGCTGGGCCCCCGCCAGCTGCATCGACAGATCCGACATCGAAGCGAGGACCGCCTTGCCGGAGCGGGTGTTGGCGAAGCGGGGTGACTCGAACGTCGATCGTCTGGCCGCAAGGATGGCGAACTCATAGGCGACGTAGAACGCATTGAGCGCGATGAGGACCACGGCTGCGGTGAACATCCACGCCACCCGGCCGCCGGACACGGCCTCCTCGGTGGCCAGGAGCGCGAGCGATTCGATCGAGGCCGACGCGCTCACGTCGTCACCTCGGCGTCGGCCGGCGCCAGGAGCTGGAGCGAGGCGATGCGGAGGCCGTCCATCTCGACCACGGTGATCGTCCAGCCGTCGTGGTCGAAGCGATCACCGGCTACGGGGATCCGCCCGAGGCGGTCGAGCACGAACCCCGCGACGGTCTCGTAGTCACCGGCCGGGAGCTGCAGCCCGGAGGCGTCGGCCACCTCGTCGAGGTGGAACGTGCCAGCGACGACCGAGACACCGTCCTCGACGCCGACGGTCAGCGGCTGTGTCTCGTCGTGTTCGTCGTCGACGTCGCCGACGATCTCCTCCAGCACGTCCTCCAGCGTCAGGATCCCGGCGGTGCCCCCGTGCTCGTCGATCACCACGGCCATCGTCACCGGGTTGGCTCGGAAGTCGTCGAGGATGCCGATCAGATCGCGGGTCTCGGGGACGACGAGCGGTTCCTGCATGATCGACGTCACACACACGGCGTCCCGGTCGGCGACCGGGGTGGCGAAGATCGACGAGATCGTGGCGATGCCCCGCACGTCGTCGAGGTCGCCGTCGAACACCGGGTAGCGGCTGTGGCGTGAGCTGCCGGCCTCGGCCGCCAGGTCGGCCACGGTCGCCGTCACGGGCACGGCGGCGATGTGGACCCGAGGGGTGAGGGCGTCGGCCGCTGTCTTGCGGCCGAACCGGAGCGTCCTGGTCAGCAGTGAGTGGGCCTCGGGGTCGAGGGCGCCCGAGTCGCCGGACGACTTGATGAGGTAGGCGAGCTCGTCGAGGGTCCGATGGGGCTCGATCTCCTCCCTCGGCTCTATTCCCATCCGACGGACCGTCCAGTTCGCCGCCCCGTTGAACAGCACGATCACCGGCTTGAGCGCGCCGTGGACGAACGTGGCAGCCGGCGAGAGGGCCTGGGCGGTGGCCTCCGGGTGGGAGATGGCGATGTTCTTCGGCACCAGCTCGCCCGCCACCATCTGGAACACCGTGGCGAGGAACAGCGCCGTGATGATCGACACGGAGCCCGAGGTGGGAATGCCGACGACGTCGAGGATCGGGTCGATGAGGCGGACCGCCAGCGGCTCGGTGAGGAACCCGAGCACCAGGCTGGTGACCGTGATGCCGAGCTGCGCCCCGGAGAGGTGGAACGACAGCCGACGCAGGGCCGCAACCGCGAGGCGGGCCGACCAACTGCCGTCGGCTGCTCTCGCCTCGAGCCTTGAGCGGTCGGAGGCGACGAGTGCGAACTCGACGGCGACGAAGAACCCGCTGGCAGCGACGAGTAGGAGGACAGCGAGCAGGCCGAGAACGGTTGACATAGGTGAAGGACTCGGTCTCCACTGTAACGCTCGTGACGCACGGCCGATTCGACCCTTCCGCCCTCCGTACGGCGAGCGCGCTGGTGCTCGACGACGTGGGAGTGACGATCGACGGCCGAACCGTGCTGACGGGCGTCACGTTCGAGGTCGGCGCCGGCGAGCACTGGGCGGTGCTGGGTCCGAACGGTGGCGGCAAGTCCACGTTGATCCGCCTCGCCAGCCTGCAGCTCCACCCCTCGGTCGGGACGCTCCGGATCTTCGGTGAGAAGCTGGGCCGGGTCGACGTTCGCCCGCTCCGGGCGAGGATCGGGGTCTCGTCGGCCTCGCTCGTGGATCAGCTCCGGGGATCGCTGACCGCCGAGGAGATCGTGCGGTGCGGGCGGTTCGGCGCACTCGAGCCGTGGTGGCACAGCTACGACGACGGCGACACCAGCCGGGCGGAGGATCTCCTGGCCAGGCTCGGTCTCGGCGGGTTCGGGGCTCGCCGGTTCTCGACATTGTCGAGCGGCGAGCGGCAGCGGGTCCTCCTCGCCAGGACGCTGATGCCGGCCCCCGAGCTGATCCTCCTCGACGAGCCCACCGCGGGTCTCGACTTCGGCGGCCGCGAAGAGCTGGTCACGGCGCTGCAGGACCTCGCAGCCGACCCGTCGTCGCCACCGTCGATTCTCGTGACCCATCGGGTGGAGGATCTGCCGGCGACAACCACCCACGTCGCCGCCGTGCGGGGCGGCCGCATGGTTGCAGCCGGCCCGATCGACGAGACCCTCACGGCCGACCTCCTCGGCGACGTCTTCGGCCTCGCCGTGTCGTTGTCGCGCAACGGCAGCCGGTGGGCCGCCCACGCCTGCTGAGCGGCCCGCCCACCGCCAGGGCGCCGGGGTTTGGCAGCGATCTGCACCAGGGGTGGGCGCGAGATCTGCCAGAGGCGGCGTGGGGTCTAGGTGTGGGGGCTGCTCTCGCTGACGGTGCGGAGCCATGCCGGGAGCTGGTCGAGCCAGCCGTAGCGACTGCCGCGGCTGGCAAGCAACTCCGGTGACCAGCCCTCGATGGCGGCCAGGAGACGGCCGGCCACGGCGGGGCGCTCGGCCAGTGCCGTGACCGGGGCGAGCTGGACCTTGATCGTGAAGAGAACAGCGTCGCTCGCCGGCAGGCGACGGAGGGTCTGCCGCTCGCTCCGGATCCAGAGATCCTCGGTGCTGGCCACCCGCTGGTCGAGCGCGTCGAGATCCGGCACGAACAGCAGCGGGTGGGCGGCGAACCCCCAGTTGCGGCGGGCCACGATCCGACCCGGGACGAGCCGGTCGAAGAACCGGTTCACCTTGACGGCCAGGTCGGTGGCGTAGTGGGGAACCGGCCCGTGCACCGCCTCCTGGCGACGGCCGAGCTTCTCGTGGAGCCGCCAGTAGGTGGGGAAGCAGATGACGGCGGCGGTGAACCGCCAGCCGCCGTCGACGTCGCGCTGCAAGAGGCAGAGATCCTCCTGCACCGCCAACCCGGCTCGAGCCAGCGGGTGGGGGTGGCCTCGATCCGGGAGGGCCCAGGCGTCCGGGTGATTGTCGGCGAGCCACCCGCCGATCATCGCCGCCGTCTCCTCGCTCGGCGCCTCACTCCCCGGCAGTGCGCCGAAGACCTCCGGTTCGGCCTCATCGAGCAGCCGCCGGCGCAGGAGCAGCTCTCGGCGGCGGTGGCCGTCGGGCGGCAGCCAGGCCGAGTCGTCGGCGACGCGGGTCGCCATCCGCTGATGGGGCTCGCCGACGTGCACGGTGACCCGGTCGAGCTCGTCGAGCCAGGCGTGGTCACCTCGACGGTAGGCCTCGACGTCGACCGGATAGTCGGCCGGGTCGACGGGTTCGGCACCGCCGGGTGCCGCGCTGTCGTCGTCGCCGTTCAAGCGCCCACCGTACCGCTCACGCACGACCCACCACCCATCGGCTCCTGGCCGACGACCGCCGTGGGCGCTCGTCTAGCCGGCGCCCGTCGCTCGTCGCTGCGCTCTGGCCGCCCCGTCGAGGGCGTCGCGCTCGGCGATCACCGAGAGGAGCGGATACGGGTTGACGGGGTCACCCCCGTTCGGGTGGATCTCCAGGTGCAGGTGTGGTGGCGTGCCGACCGCGTTGCCGGTGTTGCCGACGCGGCCGACGAGGTCGCCGGCCTCCACCACCATCCCCTCGTGGAGCCCGTCGGCGTGGGAGAGGAGGTGGGCGTAGTACCACGCCGCTCCTGATTCGCCGGTGATCCACACGGTGAGTCCGCCGAGTCGGCCGGAGCCCACCCTGGTCACGACGCCTCGTTCGGCGGCCACGAGCGGCGTACCGGCTGGGGCGAAGATGTCGATGCCCTCGTGCCAGTGCTCGTCGGGCGTGCCCGGCATCCGGGGGAACCCGAAGGAGTCGATGAGGGGCCGGCCATAGCCGGAGCCGACGGGGAAGACGACGTCGTCGATGTAGATCGCGCTCCCGGCCCGGAAGGCCTCGGCCTCGTCCTCGGCCTGGGCGATCGCCTCGGTGGCGGCGACGACCTCGCCGTCGGCGTCCTCGATCGCGTCCGCCATGTCCCGGATCTCGTCGATTCCGGCGAGCACGTCGGCGTCGATCTGGGCCCGGAGGTCGAGGTAGGCACCGATCGCGTCGTCGTCCTGGTCGAGGATCGCCCGGAGAAGGCGCTGACGGATGCCGAAGTCGAGAATGGTGTCGTGCTCGGATGCCCGCAGCGAGCCGATCACCGCGTTCTCGATCGTCTCGTCGTGCATGAACCCGGCGATGGCCCGGCGTTGGAGGGTGGTCTCGGCGTCGGCGATGTCGGCGGCGGCAGCTTCGGCCTCGTCGCCGAGTGCCACCTGCGCCTCGAGCAGCGCAAGGTGCCGTCGGCGCAGCTCGTCGGCTTCGGCGACGAGCTCATCGCGTCGCGCCCTGGCCTCGGCCACCTTCGCCTCGGCGGTGCGGACACTGCTCCACAGGATCTCTGCCGGTTGGTAGGCCCCCTGGCCGGCATAGGCTCCCGTCGGCTCCGGCACCGTCACCTCGGTCGTCGGCGCCTCCTCCCCCGCCGCCTCGTCGACCAGCGGATCGACGATGGTGCCAGGGTCGGCGACCGGACCCGTTGTGGTCGTCGTCGATCCATCCCCCGTGGCCGGCTCCGTCGTGGAACCGCCGTCGGGGCCGCTGCCGGCGGGGGTCGACGAAGGCCCAGTCGACGCAGGCCCAGTCGATGATGGGTCCCGGTCGATGATGGCCCAGTCGATGATGGCCCAGTCGATGATGGCCCAGTCGATGATGGCCCAGTCGATGATGGCACGGTCGACGAAGGTGCCGTGGACGGCGTCACGTCGTCATCGGCTGCGGCGATGTGGGGGACACCGGCGATCACGGCGGACGCCACAGCGAGCGCGGCGAGCACGGCGGGTGGGTTGGCCATAGCTGGGTGACCAGTCGGCCACCGACCTCGGACTGTGAGGCAATAGGCGAGGCGAGACGAGGGAGGTCGGGGGCGTCAGGGAAGGTGGTGGGTGTCGCCGGCCGTCACCGCCACGATCCCACCGTCGGTCTCGACGAGGAGCGCTCCGTCACCGGCGACGTCGGTGGCGATGCCCTCGATCACGTCGGCCGGCCGGGCGAGCCGGACGGCCCGACCGATCGTGCAGCACCGTCGCCGGTACTCGGCCAGTACCGGCGCGGTCCCGTCGTCCTCGGCCACCGTCAACCACCGGTCGAGGGCGCGAAGGACGGCGCGGGCCACCTCCCACCGATCGACGGAGCGACCGGCGACCTCCTCGAGGGTGGCGGCCTTGGCGGCGATCTCCGCCGGGGGCGGGATCCCCCACCGGAGGTTCAGACCCATCCCCGCTACGACCGCCAGTTCCGGGGCGGTGATCGCCTCGGTGAGGATGCCGGAGAGCTTGCGCTCGTCGAGCGCCGGCACCAGCACATCGTTCGGCCACTTCAGCGCCAGCTCGGGTGCCGCGGGTTCGCCGGGTTCGCGTCCGGCGCCGGCGACCGCCGAGGCACCGTCGGTGACGGCCAGGCCGGCGATCAGCGGCACGATCGTGGCGATCGACGACGGCGGGCGGACCAGCACCGACATCAACATCGCGTTCCCGGGGTCGTCGTGCCACACTCGGGCCTGGCGGCCACGGCCCGCGGTCTGATGGTCGGTGACCCGCACTGCGCCCGCCGGCTCGCCGGTCCGAGCGGCGCTCAGGAGGTCGGCGTTGGTCGATCCGGTCTCTGCGACATGGACGATGGAGGGGAATCGGCTTCCGTCAGCCCCCGGCACTACCCTCTGAGCGGTCATCTACAGCCAACCCTACGCCTCGAGGCAGAGCCAATGGACGCACAGCACAAGACACCGTTCCGAAAGGTCCTGGTGGCGAACCGGGGCGAGATCGCCGTGCGGGTGATCCGGGCGTGCCAGGAGCTCGGGATTCAGACGGTTGCGGTGTACTCGGAGCTCGACCGGAACGCCCTCCACGTCCGCCTCGCCGACGAGGCCTACGCCCTCGGCGGCGAGACCGCGGCCGACAGCTACCTCAACACCGACGCGATCCTCGACGCCATCGACCGGTCGGGGGCCGAGGCGGTGCACCCGGGCTACGGGTTCTTCAGCGAGAACGCCGACTTCGCCAGGGCGATCACCGAGCGGGGGGTCACCTTCGTCGGACCGCCGCCCGAGGCGATCGAGGTGATGGGCGACAAGATCAGCGCTCGGGAAGCGGCCGAGAAGGTCGGGGTGGCCGGCGTGCCCGGCAACACCGAGTTCCTGCAGGGACCCGCCGAGATCGTGGCGTTCGGGGAGGCCAACGGCTGGCCGGTGGCGATCAAGGCCGCGTTCGGCGGCGGCGGTCGCGGCATGAAGGTGGTTCAGGGTCCGGATCAGGTGGAGTCGGCGCTCGAGTCGGCCCAGCGGGAGGCGTTGGCCTACTTCGGGCGCGACGAGTGCTATCTCGAGCGGTACCTCACCAAGCCCCGGCACATCGAGATCCAGGTCCTCTGCGATGCGCATGGGAACGGCATCCACATCGGCCAGCGCGACTGCTCGGCCCAGCGTCGACACCAGAAGCTGATCGAGGAGGCCCCGGCTCCCGCCCTCGACCCGGAGATCGCCACGGCGATGGGCGAAGCGGCGGTCAGGGTGGCAAAGGGCTGCGGCTACACCAACGCGGGCACGGTCGAGTTCCTCTACGAGGACGGTGCCTTCTACTACCTGGAGATGAACACCCGGCTCCAGGTGGAGCACCCGGTCACCGAGATGGTCAGCGGGCTCGACCTTGTGGCGCTCCAGTTGTCGGTCGCGGCCGGTGACGAGCTCCCCCTCCCCCAGGACGAGGTGGTGCTGAGCGGCCACGCGATCGAGGTGAGGATCAACGCCGAGGACCCCGCCGGCGGCCGGTTCCTGCCATCGCCGGGGCCGATCACGAGGCTGCGGGCACCCTCCGGGTTCGGCGTGCGGTGGGACGGTGGTTACGAGGCCGGTGACGAGGTGAGCCAGTTCTACGACAACCTCGTCGGCAAGCTGGTCTGCTGGGGAGCCGATCGCGATATCGCCATCGCCCGCACGATCCGGGCCCTTCGGGAGCTCGAGATCGAGGGGGTCAAGACCACGATCCCGGCCGACATCGCCATCCTCGCCCACGACGACTTCCGCGACGTGACCCACTCCACGAAGTGGGTCGAGGAGCAACTCGACCTGAGCGACGTCGGCGTCGACACCAGCCCTGCGGCCTCCGAGTCGGGCGACGAGCAGGAACCGAGGATCCGCCGGGACGTCGACGTCGAGGTCAACGGCAAGCGGTTCCAGGTGTCGATGTGGGTCCCCGAGTCTGCGGGGTCCGGCACCGGCCCGGTCGCGGTGGCCCGCAAGCCCAAGCGGCGAGGGTCGACCGGGGCGGCGGCCGTGGGTAGTGGTTCCGGCGACGTGGTGGTCCCGATGCAGGGGACCGTCGTGAAGGTCGTGGTCGAGGAGGGCCAGGAGGTCGAGGCCGGCGAGACCGTGCTCGTGCTCGAAGCGATGAAGATGGAGAACAACGTCACCGCGCAACGATCGGGAACCGTCACCGAGATCAAGGTCGCCGCTGGCGACTCGGTCAGCGGGGGCGACGTCGTGGCCGTGATCAGCTGACCCGGGTTCGGCCGATCCGGGATCAGCCGGCGGTCGGCTGCACCAACTCCACCCGGCACCCCGTCCGGTCTGCGATCTGGTCGATGAGCGATTCGACCGACTCGTCACCCGCGGGCGGCACCGGGGCGCCGATGAGGATGTCGACCCCGCTCGTCCCCCCGACCGCGCCGGCGACGGCGTCGGCGACACGACCGACCGTCACGTCGATCGCGACCTCGACCTCGCCAGCCCCCACCTGGCCCCTGGTCAGCTCGAGCTGGGCGTCGAGCAGCCAGTGCAGTTCGTCGCGCACGAGCTCGATCATCGCCCCGTCGAGATCGGCGAAGTGCTCGTCGTCGAGAACGGCCAGGTAGCGGAGCGTCCGATCGTCCGCCTGCGCCCGGCGCAGGGCCTCGCGGACGCTGGCCGCCCGACCGGTACCACCCCACGACACGTAGAGGAGCTCGCCGGTCACGCGTCGCTCCGGTGGGGGCCGACGCCGGACACGGGTTCGGACTCCCACCGCTCCTCGAGCAGGTCGAGGGCCGCCAGCCGATCGTTCAGCTCCACCGAGAGGTCGCCGCCCACCTGGGTCTCGATGAGCCCCGTGCGAACCATCTCGGCGAGGGCGCTCCGCTCGGCGATGATCGCATCGCGGCGGGCCTGGAGCAGCATGGACACCTCCAGCTCGGGGTGGGCGCGGAAGTGGTCGCGCAACGCCGCCGCCTGCTCGGCGAGATCCCGTTGGTAGGTCCGGCCGATCGCGTCGGCCATGTCGGCGAACAGGACACCGTTGGCCCCGAGGCGCCCGACCTCGGCCTGGCCGGCCCGCCGCATCGCGATCCTCGCCTGGTGGCGCTGTTGCTCCAGTTCGTTGTCGGCCGTGCCCGACAGTCCGAGCCGACGCATGAGGCCGGTGATCGTGGTCCCCTGAATAAGCAGGGTGAACAGTACCACCCCGAACGTCATGACCCGGACGGTCTCGATGGTGTCGTCACCGAAGACGTCGACGGTCATCGTGAGGACGAGGGCGAGCGAGATCGCCCCTCGCAGCCCTCCCCAGAACATCACGTGGCGGAACGGGTTCGGGATCCGACGCCGTACCTGGAGCCGCCCGGCCAGCTCGGCCAAGCCGTACACGAGCGCGGCCCGGACGACGAGCACGCCCACCACCGCCACGCCGACGGCCCAGAGCTGATCGGCGAGCTCGGAGATCGTGATCGTCAGTCCGATCACCAGGAAGACCATCGAGTTGACCAGGAACGTGAGCAGCTCCCAGAAGTGCTCGAGGGTGAGTCGGGTGGTCGGCGAGGTGTTCCCGAGCCCGACCGTTCCGACCATCAGCCCGGCGGCCACGACGGCCAGGATGCCCGAGAAGTGCAGGTCGGGGTCGCCGATGATCCGACCGAAGTCCTCGGCCAGCAGGTACGAGCCGTAGGCCAGGGCGAGGGTCGTCGAGGTCTCGATCAGCGGGTTGTCGACCCGGGCGAGGAAGACCGCCCCGACCGCGTACCCGAGAACCATCCCGACGCCGAGGCCGGGTAGCGAGATGACGATCAGATCGACGATCGCCCCGCCGGCCGAGAACTGCGCACCGCGGGCGACCTCCACCGCGAGCCCGAAGGCGACCACGGCGATGGCGTCGTTGAAGAGCGACTCCCCCTCCACCAGCACCGAGAGCCGCTTCGGCGCTCCGAGCGACTTGAAGAACGCGATCACGGCCACTGGATCGGTGGCGGAGATGAGCGCGCCGAAGGCGAACGCGGCCGGCCACGGGATGTCGAGCACGGCGTGCACCAGCGCACCGAGCGCCAGGGTGCCGACCGCGGTGCCGACGAGCGCGAGCAACAGCACGGGCACGAGATCGGCCCGCAGCTTGGCCCACGGCAGGTGCAGCGTGGCTTCGAAGAGCAGCGGCGGCACCAGGAGCGCCAGGATCAGGTCCGGCGACACGTCGACCGCAACGATGTCGCCCAGGGTCGCTGCCAGGAACCCGGCGATGACCAGCGCGACCGTGTAGGGGAACTTGAGTCGGTCGGCGATGACCGCCACGCCGGCCGCGATCGCCAGGAGGATAACGGCGGCCGTCTCCTGCGCGAGGAGCGCTGACGGCTCCCCCTCCTCGACCGCCAACACCCCGCTGGCCAGCTCCATCCCGCTGATCACATCCATGTCCGAGGAGGGAGACTAGCGGCCGCGACCAGCGTGGCCGCGGCGACCACCTACTCCGCTGCCTCCCCCAGGACCTCGGCGAGGGCGGGGTGGACGAACAGCGACTCCACGAGGTCGGTGACGGTGAGGCCGGCCGAGACCGCGAGCGCGATGACCGAGATCAACTCGGCCGCGTGCCGGCCGACGATCGAGCCGCCCATCACCACACCGGTCGCCGGGTCGGACACGATCTTCACGAAACCCCTCGAGTCGTTGTTGATCAGTGCCTTGGCCGAGACCGAGAACGGCACCTTCGTCACCCGGATCTTGCGACCCTCGGCGAACGCGTCGGCCTCGGCCACGCCGACATCGGCGATCTCCGGGTCGGTGAAGATCGCCGACGCCGCCTTGTCGTAGTCGATGTGGCGATGGGGGCCGGCGTGGCGGCCCATGGCGTGCTCGGCGATCTTGCGGCCCTGGGTCGATGCGACCGAGGAGAGCGGGAGCCGGCCTGACAGGTCGCCGGCGGCGTAGATGTGCTCGATGTTCGACCGGCAGTTGTGGTCGACCACCACGTACCCGCCGTCGGTCTTCACGCCGACCTCCTCCAGGCCGAGCTTCTCCGAGTTCGGAATCGAGCCGATCGCGAGCAGCACGTGGCTGCCCGCGGCGACCCGACCGTCGTCGGTGTGGACCCGCACCCCGTGCTCGTCGGCGTCGATCGACATGGCCCGAGCCCCCATCAGCAGCTTCACGCCGCGATCGATGAAGCTCCGCTCGAGGACAGCCGCCACCTCGGGATCCTTGTCGGGCAGGACCTGCTGCCGGCTGACGATCAGGCTCACGGCCGAGCCGAACGAGTTGAACATGTGCACGAACTCCACGCCTGTCACCCCCGATCCCACCACGATCAGGTGCTCGGGCAGTTCCGGCGGAGGGTACGCGTCGCGGGTCGACAGCACCCGCACACCGTCGACGTTGGCCCAGTCGGGTATCCGGGGCCGGCTGCCGGTGCTGAGCACGATCACGTCGCCCCAGACCGTCTCGACCGTCCCGTCGTTGCCGGTCACCTCCACCTCGTGCTCCGAGACGAGCCGGCCGGTGCCCTCGATGAGCCGCACCCCCTGGCTCGACAGGAGATCGGTGACCGTCGCCTCGAGCCGGTCCTCGATGTCGGTGATGCGGGCCCGCAGCGCCTCGAAGTCGAGCTCGACGTCGACCCTGGCCAGTCCCATCTCGGCCGCATCGTTCATCATCGACATCGCCCCGCCCGTGGCGATCATGGCCTTCGAGGGGATGCAGTCGAGCAGATGGGCGGCCCCGCCCACGATGTCGCGCTCGATCACGGTCACCGAGGCCCCGAAACGGGCGGCGTAGGTGGCACACGCCGTTCCCGCCGGTCCGCCACCGACGATGACGACCCGGCGTCGCTCGCCTCGCTCACCGTGGATGCTCATCGCGCTCCTTCGCAGGCTCGTACTCGAGGGGCTCTCGTCGTCTCCGTTCGAGACTATCGGCGGCTACCGCGCCGATTGGACCGCAAGTGACCGGTAGAGGCCGGCGAGGCTGGCGGCGGTGTCGTCCCATGTGTAGTTCCGGATCCTCGCCGCGCCGGCGGCTCGCAGCTCGCCGGCGACCGTCGGGTCGGTGACGACCTCGCTGATCGCAGCGGCCAGGGCCGAGGCGTCGCCGACCTCGACGTAGCGGGCCGCCGGGCCGCACGTCTCGGGCAGGGCTCCGGCCCGGGTCGTGACGACAGGGCACCCGTGGGCCATCGCCTCCAGCGGCGGTAGACCGAAGCCCTCGTAGCGCGACGGGTAGGCGAGGCACGCCGCTCCCGCCAGCAGGTCGGCTCGCTCGGCGTCGGTCACATAGCCGACCCGCTGTACCCGTTCGCCCGCCGACCCGGTGGCGGCCACCGCCTCCTCGAACGCCGCAGTTCCCCAGCCGTCGGGCCCGGCCACCACGAGCCGGTGCTCCAGCCCCGCGGCCCACACCTCGGCCATCGCCGCCACCAGGGTCGGGAGATCCTTACGGGGCTCGATCGTCCCGATGAACAGCACGTAGGGACCGCCGGCCATGGCCAACCCGATCCTCGGCTCGCCCCGGGGCCCGGGGTCGAACCCGTTCGGGATCACGTGGACCCGCTCGGCCCCGAGCCCGAGGCGATCCTGGGCCTCACGGCCGACGAAGGCGGACACGGTGTGGACGTGGGCGCCGCGGGCCAGCGCCCGGGCGACCAGCTCGGGGTACGCCCGGGCGTGGCTGGTGACCAGGTCCGGCTCGCGCCACGGTCCGAAGTCGTGGATGGTGACGAGCTCGGCAGCACCGCCGGCTGGCGGCACCACGAAGTTCGGGCCGTGGACGACGTCGAAACCCCGAAGCGCCGGTCGATCAGCGCGCTGCCAGAGGCGATGGGCGAGCCGGGCCGGCGCCCAGACGGTCGTCGCCGCTGTGCCGGCGGGCAGCCGGGCCGCCAGCTCGCGCCGCCCCCGCAGGCTTACGATCAGGGGTCGAACGTCGACGTCGGTCCTGGTCAGCAGGCGCTCGACGATCGCGGCCACCATCACGCCGACGCCGGTGCGAGGACCGACGAGAGCGGTGGCGTCGACGGCGACGCGGGGCGAGGACTCGGCCGGCACGAGTGGCGAGGCTACGGGCTCGCAGGGGTCGAACAACCCCCGGTGTGACATCGGCCCACCACCGGCCAATGCGACCGTGCTACGGCCAGGTCCTACTATCGGTGCCCATGAGCGAGAAGCGCACCGAGGTGACGCCGGAACTGAACGGCGAGTGGGCGGAGCTGGCTGCAGGCGAGCTCCGGGACGGTGATCCAGCGGACCTCGTCGTGACCACGCCGGAGGGGATCGCGATCAAGCCGCTGTACGACGACAGCGACCTCGCCTCGGTCGACCACCTCGGCTCGCTGCCGGGCGCCGCCCCCTACGTCCGGGGGCCGAGGGCCACGATGTACACGAACCGGCCGTGGACCATCCGCCAGTACGCCGGGTTCTCCACCGCCGAGGAGTCGAACGAGTTCTACCGACGAAACCTCGCTGCCGGGCAGATGGGCCTGTCGGTCGCGTTCGACCTCGCCACCCACCGGGGGTACGACTCCGACCACGAGCGGGTGAAGGGCGACGTCGGCAAGGCGGGGGTGGCGATCGACTCCGTCGAGGACATGAAGATCCTGTTCGACGGCATCCCCCTCGACAAGATGACCGTTTCGATGACGATGAACGGTGCCGTGCTGCCGATCATGGCCTGCTACATCGTGGCCGGCGAGGAGCAGGGGGTCGAGCCGGAGAAGCTGGCGGGGACCATCCAGAACGACATCCTCAAGGAGTTCATGGTCCGCAACACCTACATCTATCCGCCCGAGCCGAGCATGCGGATCGTGGCCGACATCATCGAGTTCACGGCCCAGCGGATGCCCCGGTTCAACTCGATCTCGATATCGGGCTACCACATGCTGGAGGCGGGCGCGTCCGCCGACCTCGAGCTGGCCTTCACCCTGGCCGACGGCCTGGAGTACGTGCGGGCGGCGCTGGCGAAGGGCCTCGACGTCGACGCGTTCGCCGGCCGGCTGAGCTTCTTCTTCGGGATCGGGATGGACTTCTTCATGGAGGTCGCCAAGCTGCGGGCCGCCCGGCTGCTGTGGCACGAGCTGATGGCCCAGTTCGAGCCGAAGAACCCGCGGTCGTCGATGCTGCGCACCCATTGCCAGACCTCCGGGGTGTCGCTCACCGAGCAGGACCCCCACAACAACGTGGTCCGCACCGCGGTGGAGGCGATGGCCGCGGTGCTCGGTGGCACCCAGAGCCTCCACACGAACAGCTTCGACGAGGCGCTCGGCCTCCCCACCGAGTTCAGCGCCAGGATCGCCCGCAACACCCAGCTCATCCTGGCCGAGGAGGCGGGTATCACCAGGACGGTCGATCCCCTGGCCGGGAGCTACTTCGTGGAGTCGCTCACCGCCGACCTGGCGGACCGGGCCCGGGAGATCCTGGCCGAGGTCGAGGAGCTCGGCGGGATGACGGCGGCGATCGCATCGGGGATGCCGAAGCTGCGGATCGAGGAGTCGGCCGCCCGGCGCCAGGCGAGGGTGGATCGGGGCGACGAGACCGTCGTGGGGGTCAACAAGTACACCGTGGACGATGCCGAGCTGGTCGACGTGCTCGACATCGACAACACCGCGGTCCGCAAGCAGCAGGTGGAGCGCCTCGAGCGGATCCGCGCCGACCGCGACGCCGACGCCTGCCGCAAGGCGCTCGCAGCCCTCACCGACGCCGCCCGGAACGGCGGCAACCTGCTGGCAGCGACGGTCGACGCGGCCAGGGCCCGAGCCACCGTCGGCGAGATGTCCGACGCGCTGGAGGAGGTGTTCGGACGCTACGCCGCGGAGACGCGTACGATCAGCGGCGTGTACGGCTCCGCCTACGAGGGCGACGACGAGTTCGCCCGCATCGTCGCGAAGATCAGCGCCTTCGGCGACGAGGTGGGCCGCCGACCCCGGATGCTGGTGGTGAAGATGGGGCAGGACGGCCACGACCGGGGGGCCAAGGTGATCGCCACCGCCTTCGCCGACCTCGGCTTCGACGTGGACATCGGTCCGTTGTTCCAGACCCCGGCCGAGGTCGCCCGCGACGCGGTCGACAACGACGTGCACGTGGTGGGCGTCTCGTCACAAGCGGCCGGTCACAAGACGCTGGTGCCCGAGTTGATCGCCGAGCTGAAGGCGGCCGGGGCGGACGACGTGGTGGTGGTGGTCGGTGGGGTCATCCCGCCCCAGGACTACGACGAGCTGGCCCGGGCCGGCGTCGGGGCCGTCTTCGGGCCCGGAACCAACATCCCGAGCGCCGCCGAGAACGTGCTCGATCTCATCCCTCGCGGATGAGCGACGACGTCCACCGCTGGGCCGAGAAGCTCGTCGACGGTGACCGACGAACGCTGGCCCGGTCGATCACGAAGATCGAGTCGACCCGGCCCGACGATCAGGCGTGGGCCGAATCGGTGCTCGACGAGGTGCTCCCCCACACGGGGGGCTCGGTCCGGCTGGGGATCACCGGCACACCGGGTGTCGGCAAGAGCACCGTCATCGATTCGCTCGGCGTGCAGCTCATCAAGCAGGGACACCGGGTCGCGGTGTTGGCGGTCGATCCGTCGAGCAACCGGACCGGAGGCTCGATCCTCGGCGACAAGACCAGGATGGCCAACCTCTCGAATCGGAGCGAGGCCTTCATCCGGCCATCGCCATCGGGTGGACTCACCGGGGGTGTGGCGAGGACGACCCGCGACTCGCTCCTGCTGTGCGAGGCGGCCGGGTTCGATGTGGTCATCGTGGAGACGATGGGGGTCGGCCAGGCCGAGACCGCGGTGGCCGACATCTGCGACCTCTTCCTCCTGCTCGTCGCCCCCGCCGGCGGCGACGACCTGCAGGGGATCAAGCGGGGTGTGATGGAGCTGGCCGACGTGGTCGGCGTCAACAAGGCCGACGGCCCACTCCTCGCCTCGGCCAACCACACCGCCGCCGACTACCGCCACGCCCTCCACCTGGTCCGGCCGAAGTGGCCGGGGGTGGAGACGCCGGTGGTGACCTGCTCGGCCCTCACCAGCGACGGTCTCGACGACCTCTGGTCGACGATCGCCGAGGTCCACGAACGGCTGCAGGCCGACGGGCACCTGTCATCGCTGCGTGCCGACCAGGCCGTGGCCCACATGAGCAGCGAGTTCGAGCACCTCCTCGCCGACCGGGTGTTCCGGCTCCCGGCGTTCGACAAGCTCCGTGAGCGGTTGGAGGCCGAGGTTCGCGACGGCAAGCGGTCACCGTCGAGCGCGGCGGCCGAACTGGGCCGCCGGGCCTGGCGGGAGCTCGGCGCCCTCTAGGACCCAGCAGATGCGACGAGGAGCTTGTCGCCGCCCCGCTGGAACTCGTACTCGACGGGCTCCACGCTCGTGGTGATGCCGGCTGCATCGAGCTCGGTCCGAACTGCGTCCAGGTGGCGCGAGGGGAGGCTGCCGAGCTCGAGCAGCGGGAAGATCCGCACCTCACGAGCGACGCGGCAGAGCTCGGTGATGGCGTCGGCGTGGAACCGGGTCGACAGGTGCTCGCCGTAGAGGAAGAGGAAGTGCGAGCAGACGGCCATGTCGAAGGCCCCGTCGCCGAAGGGAAGCAGCGGGAGTTGCCCGGGCCGATACCGCCCCGCAGCTCTGCCGGCCTCGTAGTCGCCGAGGAACAGCTCCATCGCCGTCCGCCGCTTGCCGACGAGATCGTCGAGGTCATCGACACCTCGGCCCCAGGTGAAGTCGGCGGCGTTGGCGGCGGTCTGGCCCACCATGTCGTCGAACACCGCCTCGACCCGGGCGCGGATCTCCTCGGCCGGGTAGGCGTAGATCGGATCGACCGAGACCACGTCGACGCCGTCGGCGGAAGCCTCAGCGTTGAAGCTCGCCGGGCCGTCACCGCAACCGAGCACCCGGCGTGACAGGTCGGCGTCGGACAGCGCGAACATCGCCCGGTACTCCGAGTATCGCCGACCCCACGGAACCACCTCGGCCAAGCGAAAGACCATGCCGGACCCTACATCCCCGCCCGATCGGCAAACCCTGTCATTTCGGCCCTGCCCCGATCGGGCCGAGCGGACCCGACGACGACGCCGAGTCGATGCTCGCCTGACCCACCACCTACTGTGGGCACAGCCGAGACGATCGGGGGACTCGATCATGACCATCACGGAGACCGCGCCCGAACACGACGTTCTGGCGGGGATCAAGATCATCGACGTCGACACCCACCTGTCGGAGCCGGCCGACCTCTGGACCTCACGGGCTCCTGCACGATTCCGCGAGCAGGTGCCCCGCCACGTCGAGGTGAACGGGAGGATGCGCTGGATCATCGGCGACGACATCGATCTCGGCGGAACCGGTGCCGCCAGCGTCGTGGACCCGTCTGGCGACAAGATCTACGGCGTGAGCTGGATGAAGCTCCCCTACGACGAGGTGCACGCAGCTTCCTCGCAGATGCCCGCCCGGGTGCAGATGATGGACCAGCACGGGATCCACGCCCAGGTCATGTACCCGAACCTCGCGGGGTTCGGGAACCAGGCGTTCCTCCGTGTCGACGACGCGGAGCTCCGGCTGCTGTGCGCCCAGATCTACAACGACGCCGGGGCCGAGCACCAGGAGCAGTCGGGCCAGCGGATCTTCACGATGGCACTCGTTCCCTGGTGGGACATCACCGCCGCCGTCGACGAGGTGAAGCGCTGCGCCGCCATGGGTCTCCGGGGCGTCGTGACGTGCTCGAACCCCGAGGATGCCGGGTTGCCCGACCTGTCGCAGCCCGAGTGGGAGCCGTTCTTCGCCACCTGCGAAGAGCTGCAGATGTCGATCAACTTCCACATCGGCTCGAGCCAGCGGGAGATGGACTTCTACGGCAAGACCTCATGGCCGACCCACGGCGGCGAGACGAGGCTGGCCCTGGGTTCCGCCAACCTCTTCATGGGGAACGCCCGCATCATCGGCAACCTGATCTACGCCGGCGTCCCGGAGCGGTTCCCCGGCTGCAAGTTCGTGTCGGTCGAGTCCGGCGTGGGATGGGTGCCCTTCTACCTCGACGCACTCGACTACGAGATGGCCGAGACCATGCCCAACGATCGCCAGAAGCTGAGCCTGCTCCCCTCGGAGTACTACCGGCGACAGTTCTACAGCTGCTTCTGGTTCGAGCGATCCGGTCTCCGGAGCGCCATCGAGAGCCTCGGAGCCGAAACAGTGCTCTTCGAGACCGATTTCCCCCATCCCACGTGCCTCTACCCCGACGGCATGGACCACATCCGCTCGACGCTGGCCGATCTCGATGCGACGACCCGCCGGATGGTCCTCCAGGACAACGCTGCCGCCCTCTACCGCATCCCCGTGTAGCCGTCGCAGGTGCCGGGCCCCGGCAGCGGGCCCGGCGGTCGCCACCCGATAACCTCAGAGTCTGGTCGAACCGGGCAGGGCCACGATGCACCACTCGGTCGTAGCGAGGCCGGAGGGACGATCGATGGAGGCAGAAGACACTGGTTCGGCTGTGCCGTCCAAAGACGCCTCGATCGACGACCTCGTGACACTCGTGAAGCGCTCCGCCGATGGACGCGCAGTCGCCATCGCCGTCGACCAACTGGTCGACCTTGCCCGCAATGGGTCACGACCAGCGATGAGCGCACTCCTGCGAACCATCGTCGACCTGCGATGGGCTGAGCGTCCGGTCCGAGCCGTGCTGATGGATCAGGCCGATATCGACGACGCTGTCCAGACGACCCTCATCGCGGTTGCGAGCAAGCTCGAGGGCTTCGAGGGTAGGTCGTCGTTCCGTGCCTGGGTCGACCGGATCGCTCGCAACGAAGCCCTGATGTTGATCCGAAGCCGCGGGAGGCGAGCCGCGCCGGCGGGCGATGCGCTACCCGAGGCTGACCGATCGGTTCGACGTCTCAGCTCGCTGGTGGCCAGTGAGCAAGCGTATGCGCAACTCCTGGCCGAGCTGTCGCCCGAGCACCAGATCGTGATCCAGCTCCGTGAGGCCGAGGGCTTGAGCTACGAGCAGATCGCAGCGCAACTCGACGTGCCGGTCGGTACTGTCCGAAGCAGGATCAACCGTGCCCGCCGCCATCTGGCCGACCAACTGCTGGACCTCGCCAGAAAGGAGGGGTGTTGAGCTCTGCTCCCGACACGATCGGGAGGCACCGAATCCTCGACATTCTCGGCGCTGGCGGTTTCGCCACCGTCTATCTCGCCGAGGATCCGAGGCTCGAAGCCCTCGTTGCCATCAAGCTACTGGATGGCAAATGGTCGGCAGACGTCGATCTTCGCCGGCGGTTCATCGCCGAAGCGCGCGTCATGAGACGCCTGGCCGCACCCGGGCTGGTGACGGTCTTCGACATCGACGAGCACGAGGGCCGGCCGTACTTCGTGATGGAGCACTGCGACCGGGGCACCTTGGCCGGCCGACTGGACGAGTTCGGCCGGCCGATCTCCGTCGACGAAGCCCTCGGACTCGCCGATGCGCTCGCCAGTCCCACGGCGACCATCCATCGAGCGGAGGTGGTTCACCGCGACCTGAAGCCCAGCAACTACCTGCTTCGGAGCTCGCATCGCCGGGCTCCGGACTCTGGATCACAACTCCTCGGCCCGGACGAAGAGTTGCTCGTCGCCGACTTCGGCTTGGCAAAGGCGATTCAGACCGACGCCACCCGTTTGAGCATCGCCGCTGGGACTCCTGGATACGGCGCGCCGGAGCAGTTCACGGGAGATCCGACAGTCGATACCCGGGCCGACGTCTACGCCCTCTCCGCCATCATCCTGTCAGCGCTCTCGGGCATCCAGCCCCGTCTCGTGCTCGGCGGCGAGGGCAACGCCTTCCCGGATGATGCCTGGGCCTCAGCAGGCCCGTTGGCCACCGAGTTGGCCCGAGGGCTGTCGATCGACCGGGCCGAGCGCCAACTCGACGTGTTCGAGTGGCACGAAGCTCTGCACGCCTCGGTGTCGAACGCCGACACGAGTCCCATCCGACCGACACCGGCAAGGACCACCAAGCGAGGCGGGCCGCCCGATCCTCTCCCCGTCGACGGCGACGGCACCGATGACGAATCCCGACTGGCCACTCGACGGGCTCGACCGTGGTTGAGGAGGGCGACCGTCGCGGCTGTAGTCGCTGCGCTGTCGCTGCTGGCGGTTGTGGGCTTGCTGGCCACCGGGCTCGCGTCGTTGCCAGGGCCGACCATCCACGGTCCGGCCGACGGCACCGTCGGCGACGAGGCGGTCTTCGCGGTCGACGCAGATGAGCCGTACGGCTGGTCGATAGACGGCGTCGAACTCGTCCGCGGGCGAGTTGTCTCGTTCTCGCCAGAAGAGGCGGGCACGCTCGACATCAGGGCGTCGTCAGGCTTTCGATCCTCCAGTGTCGAGTTCGTGGCCAACGAACCGGCCGGGGAGCTTCGCATCGTCGGGCCAGGCCATGCGCCGGTCGGCGAGGCGACGCGCTTCACGGTCGAGGGTCACGCCGGCCTCGGGATCACGTGGCTGATCGACGGTGACGAGCAGCAGGGCAGCACCATCGACCTGACCCCTGTACGACCCGGGACGATCGAGCTGCAAGCCACGTCGGTTGGAGGCGAACGAGTGCAGCGAACCGTGACCGCGACCGCTGCAGCCAACGAGTAGCGAGATCCGCTGGAACTTTCGGGGCCTTCTCGGCATCAAGGAAACCATGAGCGAACAGAGATCATCGATGAAGAAGTCAATCACGCACACGACCCGGGCGCAGGTGGGGTCCGTCTTGGCGGTCCTCGTCCTGTGTCTGGCCGCTTGCGGTCAGGCCGACGGGGAGGAGAGCCCGGCAGTGGCCGTGAGCGTCGTCGACGATGGCGACACGGCACAGGCCGAGGTGACGAACGCAGTACCGTCGAGTACGGCGTCCAGCGGCGAAACGACACCTCCTGACGCGGCGAGCGATGGCACCACGAGCGCTGACCCCGGGACGGGAGGTTCTGCGGCGGGGAGTCCCGGCGCTGCATGTAGAGGGGCCGGGTTCGATTTCGAACCGTGGCTCACGATCTGCTCCGCCGCCCAGACCTACCGAGCCGAGTCACTGATCGACAACCCCCTCGACTCCGTGGCCCTCACGATTCCCGTCCAACCAGGAGATCGGATCGCTGACGGCCTGCCGGCAGACGGTGCGGGTTTCCTCGGAGAAGGCAACGAGACCGTCGCCTACACCTTCGAGCTGGAGGCGGGCGACGCGGTCTACGTGGTCCCCGAGGGTGGCGGTTGGAGCCAGGGCTGCTCGCTCGGCCCACCGAACAAGCTCGTCCAGTTCCAGGTGTTCGCCCCCGACGGCACACCGCTCGGCGCGCGCCAGAACAACGACAACTGCCCGCGCGCAGCCTTCGCCGTGCCAGCCGTCGAGTCTGGCACCTACACCCTGGCGGTAGGAGCATGGGCCGATTCCGTCGCCTCGACCGCGGGGATCACGACATACTCGTTCACGCTGAGCGACGTGGGCTTCGACCGCTTCGGTGCCTCGCTCGGCGAACCGATCGGGCCCGGTTCTCCAGCGCCCGGTGCTGGAGACATCGAAACAGAAGGCAGCGCAGACGTCTACACCTTGCCGCTTGCGGCGGGGGACGAGGTGATCGTGAACCGCATCGCCTTCGACGGCAAGTGCTCGCTCGGTCCCGGACCCGGCTTGGAGTTGACGATCACCGCTCCCAACGGCGAGATGCTCGTCGAGCGGGCGTTTCTCACCGACAACTGCTCGTATGAGTGGACGGAACCGACCATCGTGGCCGATGCAGATGGCGACTACGTCATTGCGGTGTCGGGCACCTCTTGGCACAGCACCAACAAGACGGTGGAGTACCAGATCGAGTTCGCACCGTTTCTCGGTTAGCCGGACCCCTCCGGACGTGCTGTCAGTGCCGATCGTCGGACCGATCGGGACGGGATGACCCGGTCCCGGTCGGCCCGAACCGCGACTCCAACTCCACGATCGCGTCGATCGTGGCCTGCTGGAGGGCTTCCACCCTGGTTGCGATCGGGTCGAGCTCCCAGTTGAGGAGCCGCCGGAGCGCTCGTTTGGCCTGGGTCACACCGGGGCGGGCCGACACGGCGTGCGGTCGATCGAGCGGGCCGAGGGCGAGGAGGGGGTCGACCGCCGGGCCCGCCCTGTCGTCGACCAGGTGGTGCTGGCGAACCCGGCGCCGGATCTGGCTCTCTATCGCCGCCCGGTCCGGTTGCTCCCGGTCGATGTCCCAGGTCGCGGACGCGACCGCCCCGTCGTTGGCGACGAGCCGACCGTCGGTGCCGCGATCACCGACACAGCGCCGCATCGCCTTGACCAGGGTGGCCGGGTCGGTGAAGAACAGCGTGCCCTCGGGTGCCTGGTCGCCCATGCCTCCGACGTCGGTGGCGATGATCTGCCGCTCGAACAGCTTCGCCCGCTCCAGCACCCCCGACGACCAGATCTCCCGGTACGGGAGGACGACGGTGTCGGCCGCCACGATCCAGCGGTCGAACTCCTCGTCGCTGACGAACCGCTCGTGGAGCTCGGCGCCGCGGGTGGCCCGACACAGGGCCCGGAGGCGGCGGGCGTAGGCCAGGAGGTCGGGGTGGTCGACCCGCACCGAGCCCACCACGTGGATCGACGCCGCGGAGTCGAGGCCCGACTGGCCGAACGCCTCGACCGCTGCGTCGTAGCCCTTGTGCTCCTGCAGGAACCCGATGCACAGGAAGACGTGCTCGGACGGATCGAGGCCGAGCTCGGCCCGGGCCTCGTCGCGACCGAGGTCGGTGGCGGCGGCGAACGCCGCGCCGTGGTCGAGCACCGTGACCGCCGAGCGGTCGAGGCCGAGCCGGTCGACCAGCTCGTCGACCTCCCGAGCGGTGTGGACCGACAGCGTGTCGACCGCGGCGAGCACCCGCTTCGCCGCCGCCCGTTCGGCCGGGTTCCGGCCCAGCGGTCCGTACTCGATCTCGTGGAGGCGGATCTCGAGCTTCGTCGCCGCGGCCAGTGCCCCGAGGAGGCCCCACACCGCCACCCGCTGGGCCGGGTGCCGGCAGGCCCCGAAGATCATCTCCGGGGAGAACTGGATGGTGATCGCGTCGTAGCTCCTCGCCCGCTTGACCAGCGCAGCCATCCCCCGGACCCCACCCAACGACAGGTGGTGGTGGGCGGCTGAAGGGAGCGGCGACAGCACCTCGATCCGCTCGCCATCGGCTCGGAGCTGCCGGACTTCCTGCACGGCGTAGGCGGCGATGCCGTCGCGGTACGGCGCGTACGGCGTGACCATCAGCCGACCGGGGCCGGCCGGTGCACGGCCCGAAGCACGATCGGGTGCCGTCACGCCGACCCCCCGGCGGAGGCGCCGACCGCCGGCCGGGTCGGGAACCACGACTCGAGCGTGGTCTCCATCCGGTCGAGCACGTCGGGCCAGCGGTAGTTGTCTTCGACGTAGCGTCGGCCGGGGACGGCGAGCCGGGCGGCGGCCGCCCGCTCATCGGCCACGAATCGCAACGTCTCCACCAGTTCCTCCTCGCTCCGGTACAGCAAGCCGGCCCCCGATCGCTCGACATGCCACGACACCACTGCGCTACCGGCGTTCGCCACCACCGCGGTACCGGCGGCCCACGCCTCCATCACGGTGCGGGAGAAGCTCTCCATCACGCTGGGCTGCACGTAGGCGGTGGCGGCGGCCATGGCGTCGTTCCGCTGCTCGTCGGACAGGAAGCCGACGTCGACCACCCGCTCCACGATGTCGGCCGGCGGTGCGACCTCGCCGACGCCCGACGTGACGAGCTGGAGATCACACGGATGGTGCCGGACGAGCCTTGCGAACGCCTCGAGCAGCTCACTCCAACCCTTGCCCCACTCCCGTCGACCGGCGTAGTACACGAACGGCCCGTCGATCCCGAACTGACGGCGGAACCGGTCCGGCTCGTAGCCGGTGGGCACGTCGATCCCGGCTCCGACGATGGCGTGCCTCGCCGGCACGTCGAACAGCGAGGCGGCGAGGGCCGCCTCGGGCTCGGTGAGGAACCACATTCCCTGGCTCCCGGCCAGCATGGAGGTGAAGATGTCGAGCCGGGCCGGTGGCTCGTCGTGGAGGCACGGCATCACGATGGACCTCCCCGGCACGACCTGCCCGACGGCGTAGGTCGTCCAGAACATGTACGGGGCGAAGACCAGGGCCCGGTAGCTCCTGCCGTGGTCGAGCACGTGGTGCCACAGGTCGCTGACCCGCAGGCTGTCGTTGACCCACAGTTGCTGCTCGCTGATCGTCACCCGTTCGCCGCCGAGGATTCGGGCGCCGATCCGTTCCCGGTGCACCCCGGCGGTGTCGGTCTGGGTGGGGAACCGGCGGACGACGAGCCCGTCGTGCTCGGTCACGCCGGCCGGGAACTCGTTGGCCCAGGTGTAGTGGTCGCGGGCGCAGGTCGTGAGGATCTCCACCCGGTGGCCTCGCTCGGCCAGCCCCCGTGCTGCTTCGGCGATCACCGCCTCCGCCCCGCCGACGACGTCGTCGCCGTAGCGGGGTGGGACGAACGCGATCGCTCCCGGCTCGGGCGCCGTCGACGCGGCCATCACCGCCGTCCGTCGGCGTCGGCCCGGGCGGTCGCCACCGGCTGCATGCCTCTCGCCTGATCGCCGTGCTCCACGAACCAGCGGTAGGTGTCCTCGATCCCGGTGACCAGGTCGACGGTGTGCTTCCACCCGAGGCTGTGCAACCGAGACACATCGAGCAGCTTCCGGGCGATCCCGTCTGGCTTCGACTCGTCGAAGAGGAGCGTCGCCCCGGGATGCACGACGTCGCGGATCACGCCGGCCAGCTCCGCGATCGTGAGGTCGACCCCGGTGCCCACGTTGATGTGACCCGACTCCGCGTAGTGCTCCATGAGGAACAGGCAGGCGTCGGCGAGGTCGTCGACGTGGAGGAACTCGCGGCTCACCCGCCCCGATCCCCAGACCTCCACCTCGGATCGACCGGCGAGCTTCGCCTCGTGGAACTTCCGCATCAGGGCCGGGATCACGTGGCTCGAATCGAGATCGAAGTTGTCGTTCGGCCCGTAGAGGTTGGTGGGCATGGCGGAGATGAAGTCGCAGTGGTACTGCTCGCGGTAGAAGTCGCAGAGCTTGATGCCGGCGATCTTCGCCACCGCGTAGCCTTCGTTGGTCGGCTCCAGCGGCCCGGTGAGCAGCGCCGACTCCGGGATCGGCTGCGGCGCGTTCTTCGGGTAGATGCACGAGCTGCCGAGGTAGAGCAGCTTGCGGACCCCGACGTGACGACTCGCCTCGACCACCGTGGCGTGGATCATCATGTTGTCGTAGAGGAACTCGGCCTGCCGGGTGGAGTTCGCCAACACCCCGCCGACGGTCCCCGCCGCCAGGTAGACGTACTCGGGTCGATGCTCCTCGAACCACGTCGTGACCTGGGCCTGGAGGCGGAGGTCGACGTCGGCCCGATCGATGGTGAGGACGTTCGTGAAACCGGCCTCGTCGAGGCGGCGAACGAGGGCGGAGCCGACGAGACCACGGTGTCCGGCGACGTAGACGGGAGCATCGAGCGACGTCATGCCCCTACCGTATGGCCTCGCGACACGTGCCGCGCGACGCCTCCGGACGGGCTATAGTCGTCGCGGTTCGTGTTGATCCTTGGACAGTGATCGCCACGGGCACGGCGCGGCACCGAACTGAAGGACAACGATGTCCGGATCGTCGCGCATCCTGTGAGTACCGGCCCCACCGCCGACCAGGTTCTGCCGAGCAGGTGGTCGTCCCGAGCGCTACTCGGACGGAGCCCGCTCGTGCTGTCGTTCGACATCTTCGGGTTCGCCCTCGAGCCGACCGTGCTCGAGGCCGACGACATCCATCGCCTGGTGGCGTCCCACGTCGGCGACAGCCTCGAACCGTCGTCCGGCTCGCCCACGGCGTGGTGGGTCGCGATGCGGGAACTGGCCGAGGAACGGGCCAGAGCGGCCGCGGCCGAGAGCGGCACCGGGGTCATCGGGATGCCGGCGGTGCGCCAGCACCTCGCCGACGTCTTGGGCGCCACCGACCGGGCAGCCGACGGGCCCGGCGTCGCCCGAGCCGCCATCCGCCGCGAGATCGAGCTCCACCGCGCTGTCTGGCGGGCCAACCCGATCGCCCACGAGCTGTATCGGGACGCGGTGGCGGCCGGCATCGGCATCGCGTTCCTCGCCGACAGCCCGCTCCCCCGCGACCTCGTGACGAGAATCCTCCACCGCGCCGGCTTCCAGCGCGGCGAGGTGCTCGTCTCCTCGCAGGAGGGGGCGACGAAGGACGCTGGTGACCTGTTCACCACGCTGGCCGAACGGGTGGGCGTGGACTGCGAGCGGATCATGCATCTCGGTCCCGACCGGCGGGCCGATGGCGACCGGCCCACGGAGGCCGGCCTCCAGATCTGGCCGGCCGGCGCGGCACGGGCGGAGGTGGTGCACCGGATCGCGACCGGGCTCGTCGAGCGGACCGGCGTCGACGCGATGGTGCTGGCGCTGGCCGCCGACCGCCTGGCCGCCGCCGGTTCGTCGCCCACGGTCACCGACCTCGGGTACTACGCGGCCGGCCCGCTGGCCACCGGCTTCTGCTGGTCGGTCGGCCGGACGATGGCCGCGACCAGCCCCGACCACGTCCTCTTCTGCGGCCCCTCGGGCCGACTCCTCCGTCAGGTGACGTCCGTCCTGTGGCCAGGGCTGCCGACCAACCGCATGCACGAGTTGGGCAGCATCGTCGATGGGCAGCCGGCCCCGGCGCGGGTCACCGAGATCGCCGAGCGCCTCGGCCTACGCGACGGCCACCGGGTGCTCGCGGTCGACCTCGGCTGGGACGACCAGCCCCATCGGTGGCTCCGCGACGGCATCCTGGCCCAGGGGACCCAGGTCGACGTGACGGCTGCCTATGTCGGCGTGCAGACAGCGCTCGACGAGGCGGCGCCTGCGACCGTCTGGGCGCTCACCGGTGCCGACCGTTGCGCCCTCACGTTGGCCGCCCACGACCGGTTCGGACCGCTGTCGGCCCTGGTTCCAACCCTCCAGACCAGGCTCGCCGACGTCGGCAGCGACAGTCGGGCTCTCGGCCCGACCGGTCACCGCCTCGCGTCGGGCGTGATCGAGTTCGCCCGCGACGCAGCCCCGCTCCTGGCGACGCTGCCCGACGAGCTCTCACCGGCTCTGATCGAGCCGGTCCTCCGGCTCCTCGACGCCCCGTCCACCGGGGAGCGGGCGTTGTTGGCGACGGTCGACGATTCGTGGACCGATCCGACTACACCGCCGGCCGGCCCCGCCGAGCACCCGCTCACCCGCTGGCGTCGAAAGCCTCCCGCGAAGCTGCGATCTCGGCCGCCAGCGAGAGGTCGTCGACCCTGAGCAGCCGGTCGGCGAGCGCGTCCTGCACGGCGGCGCTGACGACTGGACCCCGCACCCGCTCGTGGAGGCGCGTGGCGCGGTCGCGGCGGGACTCGAGCGATGAGTAGAAGCCGGCCGCGACGTCGTCGAAGCGGGCCGAGCCGTCGGCGAGCCGGTCCTGCCAGTACCGCTGCCCGCCAGCATCGGGTTCACGGTGCAGGATGTCGCGGTAGAGGGCGCCGACGAACGAGGCGTCGGTTCCCCCCGAGCGGTCGTAGTACTCCTGCGAGCCATAGAACAGCACGCCCGCCTGCTGGAGCTTGAGGCCTTGGCGGACCTCGTCGATCCAGTACGTTCGACCGGTGTCGTCCGGGCCGCGCCCCAGGGCCGTCTCGTACAGGTCGTCGAGGAGCTCACCGACGAAGTGGTCGCTCACCACGAGGGCACCGGTCATCGCCCGACGGTCGCCGGCGACGATCGTGTGGTACCAGCGATCGAGGTCGGCGCCGGTGGCGTCCCGCCCGCCGAGGGTTCGGTGAGCCCAGTCGATGTACTTGCCTTCGACGGTCGATCGGGTGTCGTTGGTGAAGGCGCCGACCGGGGTGAACCAGTTCGACTTGAGCCCGAGGATCTGCCGGATCGCGTCGCCGCTCTCGGTGACGGTCCCCCGCTCGAACTCGAGCGAGACCCGCAGCACCCGACCCCCATCGGCGCCGAGGCCGTTCCGCTCGGTCACGTTGAACGCCAGCAGCCGGCCACGGTCGTAGCGGCTCTCGAGCGTCGCGATCGGCACCGCCGCCCGCCAGGTGTGGTTGGGGTTGGCGGCGACCGAATCGCCCCCGTCGACCACGGCGGGAAAGGCGCCACCGGCGGTGTATCCACCGGTGCTCGACGAGAACTCGGTTCGTGCCACTGCCCCGGCCCCGGTGATGCGGACGATGCCGGAGGTCGCGGCGATGGCGGCGTCGGTTCGGGCGTGGGTGGCAGCCCGGAAGCCACCACCCCGCTCGGTGAAGACGCCGTCGTAGACCTGGCAGCGGACGGTGTCGCACGTGTCGGCATAAGGCTGCTGACGGGTGTCACCGGCCAGGGCGTAGGAGCGGGCGGCCACCGCCTGCGCTTCGAGCGCCGCCTCCGGCCAACTGGCCGGGACCTCGTTGGGGACGACGCCGGCGAGGTAGCCGGCGACGGGGACGACGTTCACCGTTCGGGGCTGACCGTCGGCGTGGACCGCCCGGAGCTCGCCCCGATACCAGGTCCTACCGGTCGGGCCGCAGGTGTGGAGCAGCCCGGCCGCGTCCGGGGCCGTGCTGTCGGCGGTGAGGTGGAGGGTCGCCTGACTCCCGAGCCGGCCGGTCTCGGTCCACGGCCCGGCGCACGAGGCCGCGGTCTCCACCCGGTAGCCGTCACCATCGCGACGGAGGCGCACGGCGCCGGTGACCCGCTGGAGCTCGGTGCCGTCGATCGCCTTGACCAGGATCGAGCCGTTCTCGAGGCCGACGGTCGTGCTCAGCCCGATCATGTTCCGCAGCTCGACCCGGATCGCGTCCGGGTCGACCGGTGCCCCGGCGGGAACCGACCCGACCGTCGTGTTGCTGTAGAAGTGGTCGAGGATCTGAGCGGCGCTCCAGCCCTGCTGGGCGTAACCGAGCGCGCCGTACTGGCCGAGCCCCCGTCCGTGGCCCCAACCCCGTCCGGCGAACTCGATCAGTCGCTGTTGGGCCGCCTCCGCTGGGCGGGGGGTGAGTCCCGGGCCGAGCAGCGCGGCGATGAGAGCGGCGGCGCTCACGAGCGCCAGCGCGACCCGTGGCCGATCGGTATCTCGACGAGTTGTCACCGTCATCGAACGGCAACCGTAACGTAACGTCGTGTCGCGGTGGTGGCAGGGGTCATTTCGATCATCTCGTTCGCTCGAAGAGCTCATCGGACGCAGCCAGCTCCGCCGCAAGGAGAATGTCGTCGAAATCGAGGAGACGGCCGGTCCAGTGGTCGAGTCCGCTGGCGTCGGGCTCCCGGCCGAGCACGTCGAGGTAGAGCGCTCGCACCCGTCCCCGCCTCGACTCGACCGAGGCGTAGAAGCCGGACGCGATCTCCGGCGGCGACGCCCGCCCCGAGGTCATCAGGTCGACCCAGTACCGCCGACCGTCGGGATCGGCGGCTCGACCGAGCAGCGCCGAGTAGAGGCGGTCGACGTATCGCTCGGCTGAGCCGGAGGCCTCCACATACTCCGCGGAGCCGTAGAAGTACACCCCCACCTGCTCGAACCGGAGCCCGTCGGCCAACTCGTCCACCCAGAACCTCCGCCCGGCCGCGTCGGCCGACCGCCCGAGCACGTCGCGGTAGAGCGCGTCGACCCGCTGGCCCGCCCACTCGTCGGTCTGGGCCAAGCCGATGGTCACCGCCCGTCGCCCGGTCGGTGGCTCCCGGTCGAACGTGAGGCGACCGTACCAGTGGTCGATGTCGGCCGGGGTCGCCGGTCGGTCGAGGAAGAGCTCGACGACAGCGCCGAGGTAGCGGCCGGTGGCGGAGGCCGAGATCGCATCGCTCACCACCGGAGGCAGCAGCGCGACGTCGACCCCACCGGTGGTGGCGGCCGCCGGCATGGTGGTGGCGGGGAGGACGAGCCGTTCGTGCCCGAACGGCCAGAGCTGACCGTCGGCGGTGAGAATCCAGCCGCCGTTGCCGGTGGCGGACGCTGCGACCGCGGTCGTTGCGAGCCCGGGTGGCGGACGGCGGGGGGAGGTCAGCTCGGCCGTCCTCGCCGCTCCGAACGGGTGGAGGTTGCCGGCCCCGTCGAGAACCCAGCCGCCCCAGTCACCGTCGCCCGATCGGGGTCGAACGGCGATGTCCACCGCAGCGATTCCGACGGGTCCGGTGGTGCTCCTCACCGTGGCGGCCGGGGCGTTGCCCACCGCCCGGAGGTCGCCGTCGGACTCGAGCAGGTAGCCGTTGCCGTTCCGGTCGATGTCGGCGGCCACGATCGGTCCGGCGGAGCCGCCGGCGACGGTGAGGTCGGCTGCCCCGCCGAACCCGGCGACCGTGCCGTCAGCGGCCACCACCCAGCCGCCGCTCCCACCCAGGGCGACATCCACCGCCGGCGCCGGGAGCGCCGGGGCGGTCACCGCGGGGCTGCCGCCGTACGGGGTCAGGCCGCCGTCGGCGGTGAGCACGTAGCCGGCGGCGGCCGGACCGCTCGGCTGGGCGGCGACGGCTCGGGCGGTGCCGCGGACCGGTGCCGGTGAGGAGCTCACCGGGGCGCCGATCCCGGGCAGCGTCGCCGAACCGGCGGGGCGGACCTGCCCCCCGCCGTCGAGCACCACGAACCCCGTGCCGATGTCGGACGGTCGCCACCCGCTCCACCGGTAGGGGGTGGGGCCGGGGTGGTTGGCGGCGAGCCGGGTCGGCAGTTGCTGAGCCACGGCGTAGCCGTGACCTCCGGGGCACGACGTGACCCCGAGGTCGCGGTGTCCCATCACGGTGGGAACGAGGTGCCAACGCCCACTAGCGAGGCGTTGCGGTCCGGTCGACGACCGGTTCTGCAGCCAGGTCGTGCCGGTCGGGTCGACGCCGTGCAGCCGGAGCTTCCAACTGGCGAGCGACTCGAGCGCTGCGCTCGCCGCGTCGCTGGGAGCGGTGGCCTGGGGGCTCGCTCCGGGATGGTGCTGCCCGAGGAAGGCCACGCCAGCGGTGCCGGTGTTGAAGCCCTTCGCGTGGCCACCGATCACCGCCTGCTCGATGCCACCGGACCGGGCCTCCCAGATCGTGCCGAAGCGATCGATCACGAAGTTGTAGCCGATGTCGCACCAGCCGTTGACACGGACGTGGGCGTGGTAGATGGCGCGGAGGAGGTCATCGACCTCGTCCTGGGCGTAGCTGTTGGAGGTGACGGTGTGGTGGACGACGATCGCCCGCACGTTGTCAGCGGTGCTCGGGCCGCTCGCACAACCCCGCTTCTCGTGGGCCCAACCGTCGGTGGCCCACGACGAACGGGGCATGATCGCGGGGCGCTCGCCCGGTGCGACCTGTTGCAGTCCGGCCACCTCGGGCTCGTCGCCGTCGACTCCCCCCGTGATCGAACGAGGCTCCGCGTCGAGGAGGAACGACGGGTCGATGGCCGCAGACGGACCAGCGGTGCGCCCGATCTCGACGGCATCGGCCCCGCTCGGGACCCGCAACGGTCCCGCTGCCATCATCGCGTCGGGTGCGAGGTCGTCAGGTCCCTCGTCGGCGCCGGTGGTCACGTCGATCGGCTCGCTCCAGCGGCCGGCGGTCCGGAAGCGGACCTCGTAGTCGGTTCCGGCCGGTGCGCGGAGCACGAGGGTCGACGGTTCGTCCGGCACCTCGAACCTCGCCACCTCGATCGCCACCGCCCGGCTCGCCACAGCGCCCTCGCCTGCCGCGGTGCGCTGCAGCGCGACGAACGGGGAGGTGGTTGTGGAACGACCGGCAGCCGGCGTGTCCACGAGGAAGAGCAGCAACAGCAGCGCGGTGATCGCGATGCTGAGCCGCAGAGACGGGAGGGCGGCGGACCCCGCGAATCTGTGGATCCGGCGATCGTACCCGCTGGTAGCCGACAGTCGAGCGCGGCCGGGTCAAGCTGCCTACGACGAGGTGAGCTCCGATGCCAGTTGGGGCATGCACAGACCGTCGAGCTCGACCACCTTGATGTCGTCGCGGTTGGCGTAGGTGACCCGGTTGGCGGGGTCGACGTTGAGCTTGTACTCCCGGAAGCTCATCTCGAGCGCATCGAACGCGAGGAGCCGACCCCGCAACGAGTCGCCGAGATCGAGGATGAGCTTGATCGCCTCGAGCGCCTGGATCGATCCGACGATGCCCGGCAGGACACCGAGCACGCCCGCTTCGGCGCAGCTCGGCGCCAGCTCCGGCGGTGGCGGCTCGGGCAGCAGATCGCGGTACGTCGGACCGTTGCGGGGGTCGAACACCGTCACCTGGCCCTCGAAGCGGAAGATCGAGCCGTGAACGACGGGGATGCCGGCCTTGACCGAGGCGTCGTTGAGCAGGTAGCGGCTCGGGAAGTTGTCGGCCCCGTCGATCACCACGTCGTAGCCGGCGATGATCTCCTCGATGTTGTCGGCGCCGAGGCGGGTGTCGTAGGTGATCACCTCCAGGTCTGGATTCATCCGGGTCAGCGTGGTCTTCGCAGAGTCGACCTTTCGCTCACCGACCCGATCGAGATTGTGGAGGATCTGACGCTGGAGGTTGGACTCGTCGACCACGTCCATGTCGATGATCCCGAGCGTCCCGACGCCGGCCGCGGCCAGGTACAGGGCCGCGGGGGAACCGAGGCCGCCGGCACCCAGGAGCAGTACCTTGGCCGCCAGCAGCTTCTGCTGGCCGTCCTCGCCGACCTCCGGGAGGAGGATGTGGCGGCTATAGCGATTGCGCTGATCGGCGGAGAGGACGGTGGGCGTCTCCCACGGCCGACCCTCGTCCTTCCAGCGGTTGAAGCCACCGTCCATCGAGGTGACGTCGGTGTAGCCGAGCTCGGTGAGGGTCTTGGCGGCGAAGGCGGACCGGACGCCGCCGGCGCACATCACCACGATCGGCGCGGTCTTGTCGGTGATGCGGGCCTCGACCTGTGACTCGAGGTTGCCCCGGACGATCTGGACCGACCCGGGGACGACGCCCTGGGCGACCTCGTCGGGTTCACGGATGTCGAGGATCAGCGCACCGCCGGCCTGGGCCTGTTCGGCACCGGCGGGATCGGTCTCGTCGATTTCGGCCTTGGTGGCGGCGAGCAGCTCGCGGAAGCTAGGCATCCCAAAAGCCTAGCAGGTAGGTCGGGAATTGATGCCAGTGGCGACGAAGGTCACCCCGTCCCTCGTGACCGGGGCCCGAGGATCGGACGAGCGACACCGGCATGGGGCAGAATCCTCCCTTCGGCGCCACAGAGGCGAACATGGAGGAAGATGGCCCACCTCTCGACCGATGCCGGGACCGATGCCGGGACCGATCAGGGTTCGCTGTGGTCGCGACGCGGGTTCGTACCGACCTACGCGGTCGGCGTGGTGTGGAGCCTGTCGCGGTGGGCCATCGGCTTCCTCGGGGCGTACGTGGTCGCCGACACAACCGGATCGCCTCGCCTGGTGCAGCTCACCGGGGCCATGCTGTGGGCGCCGCTGCTCTTCGCCGGCGCCATCGGTGGCGCGCTGTCGGATCGGCTCTCGCGCCGCGGCGTGCTCCTGGCCCAGTTCGCGGTGCTCGGCCCGCTCACCGCGCTCGTCGGGATGGCCGCCCTCGCCGATCGTCTCGAGCTGTGGATGCTGTACACCTACATGGTGTTGGCCGGGTGCGGTTGGGTGATCGACATGACCGTGCGGCGGGCGCTGGTCTACGACCTCGTCGGCGATGGCCACGTGAACAGGGCGATGGCGTTCGAGGGCCTCGCGTCATCGGTCGGCCTGGCTGCGGGGGCGTTGGCGGGCGGGACGCTGATCGGTCTCGTCGGGGCCGGCGGGGCCTACCTGGTGGTCGCAGGCGCCATCGCGGTCGCCGCCGTCATGCTGATGGCGGTACCGGCGACGGGGCGAGCCGAGCAGGCCGATGCCGGAAAGCCCAGCCTGCGCTCGGAGATCGCCGCTGGGCTCCGCCTCCTGCCTGCGTGGCCGGCACTGGCCTCGATCCTGGGCGTGACCGCGCTCACCAACTTCTTCCACTTCTCGTACTTCCCGATCGTGCCCGTGATCGCGCAACTGCTCGAGGCGTCACCGATGGCGACCGGTGCGCTCGCCGCCGCCACCGGACTCGGCATGGGCGTCGGCGCGCTCGTGGTGCTCCGGGCGCCGACCAGACGAGGGCTGCTCTACGTCGCCGGCTCGATCGGGGCCTTCGCGTTCCTCGTCGGCTTCGCTGCGTTCGACAGCTACTGGCTCGTCTTCGCGTCGTTGTTCGCGGCGTCCTGCTTCGTCGGCATGTTCGGGGCCACCCAGAGCGCACTCGTGATGACGGCCGTCGGGGCGGACGTCCGAGGTCGGGCCATGGGGTTGTTGTCGATGGCGATCGGCATGCTCCCGATCGGCATGGCGACCCTGGGTGAGGTGGCCGAGGTGACCGGGCCCCGACCTGCCCTGATCGCGTCGAACCTGCTGGGCCTGGCGGCGATGGCCGCATTCCTCGCCCGCCGGCCCGAGGTCCTGCGTATCCGATGATCGAGCTGTCGCGTCCGACGTGCGACCGAAGCCCCTCCAGCAACCCCACCCGCCGTTCTACATCGCCGCCGACATCGCCACCGTGTCGGAGGCCGCCGAGAGACACGGGCGGGCCGATGCCATCCGGTTCGGGCTCCGGAGCCACGTACTGGTTCGCGAGACGACCGAGGAGGCCCATCGGGCGGCGACGGCGCTCATCGCCAACGCCAGCGATCGGATGCGCTCGAACCGCCAGGCCGTCGGCAACCCCGAGCAGGTCGTCGACACCATCCAAAGCTATGTCGATCTCGGGATACGGAGCTTCTGCCTGTCGGGCTACCCGCACGATGACGAGGCCGACCGATTCGGCGAGCTGGTCATGCCCGCGTTCAACCGACCGGCACCGGTCAGGCGTCTGCGGCGCGGTCGTCGGGCAGTGGGGCCACGGTCATCACCAGCGCCAGCGCGGCGAAGACACCGGCGCCGACGAGCATCGTGGTCCGGGTCGACGTGGCCGCGAACAGCGCTGCGGCGCCGAGCGGGCCGATCGTCTGACCCATCCGGATTCCCGAGACCCAGGCGGCCATGACCGAGGCTCGCTGCTCGGTTGGCGCCGCCGCGGTGACCAGGTCCTGGAGTGCGGGGATGGCGGTGCCGTCGCCCAGGCCGTAGGCGACGGCCGCCACCACGATGAGCGCGACCGTCGGGGCGAGCCCGAGGGCGGCGGCGGTGATCGCAATGACCACGCTCGAACCGACCAGCATCGTCCTGGCCGACCAGCGGGCCCGCATCCGCCCGAGGTTGAACGACGCGATCGTGGCGCCGATGGCGAACGTCGACAGGATGAGGCCCCGAGGCCCGGCGCTCAACCCGAAACGCTCGTCGAGATGGACCGGCAGAGCGGTGAGGAACACGCCGAAGATCACCGTGAACAGCACCACGCCGGTGAGCATGATCACCAAGACCGCCGGCTGGCGCAGCACCGTGACAGCACCCCGCAACTGATCGGCGATCGTGGTGGTGGCGCCGGGACGGTCGGCGGGCAGGCGCAGCCAGCCGACCGCGGCGAGCGGCAGCGCGATCCCGCTGATCGCCAACGCCAACCGCCAGGTGACCAGGTCACCGATCACGCCGGCGATCGAGGGGATGAGCGCCAGGCAAACGGTGAGGACCGCCGAGTTCCACCCGATGATGCGGGTCCGGTCGATCCCCGCCCAGTGGTCACCGATCAGCACGACGGCGAGGTTGATCAGCCCTGCACCGCCGGCGCCCTGGGCGAACCTCGTGAACAGCAGGGCCAGGAACGTCGGTGCTGCGGCCGAGGCGAGACCACCGATGCCGAACACGATCAGGCATGGGATGAGGACCTGCCGCCGTCCGTAGCGGTCGGCCAGGATGCCGATGATCGGCGCCATCACGATTCCCGGCAGTGGCGTGGCCGCCACCAGCAGTCCGGCTCGGGAGCTGGGTTGGCCGAGATCCTCGAGCACGTCGGGGATGTTCGGGGTGAGCACCGAGTTGGCCAGCACACCCGTGATGGTGAACGCGAAGATCAGCCACAGGGGCGGAGCGAGCGTCGGGACGGTCTCCGGCCGCGGGGCCGGCGGGTCGAGCTCGGCCAACGCGTCAGCAGATCAGTGGGAGCACGTGGCTGATCGAGCCGCGGATCACGACGTCGCCGAGGAAGTCCATCTCGGTCTCGCTGCCGTTCACGATCACCACCGGCGCCCCCGCTTGCTTGGCGATGGGTACCGCGTTGGCGATCGGATACACCCCGAGGGTCGTTCCGACAGCGAGCATCAGGTCGCAGTTCTCGGCTGCGAGCTGGGCCCGCTGGAGGTCCTCGGCCACCAGGCTCTGGCCGAAGCTGATCGTCTTCGACTTGAGGATGCCGTCGCAGTCGGGGCAGGCCGGATCGTCCTCGCCCTGGCGGACCCGATCGAGGACCTCCTGCATCGGGGCGTCGTAGTCGCAGCTCATGCAGCCCACGTGCTTGGCGGTGCCGTGGACCTCGACGATCTTGTCGGGGTCGGACCCCGCGTCGACATGGAGCCCGTCGACGTTCTGGGTGATCAGCAGGAGGAGCTTGCGCCGGGTCTCGAGTTGGGTGAGTGCGACGTGCCCGAGGTTCGGCTCAGCGGCCCACATGGGGCTGTCGAGGCGGTTCCGCCACGAGTTCCGCCGCACGTCGGGATCGGCCAGGTAGTTCTGCAGCGTGGCCGACTTCTCGGCGCCGGGATTCTTCGTCCAGACCCCCTGGGGGCCACGGAAGTCGGGGATGCGGGAGTCGGTGGAGATCCCGGCACCGGTGAGCACCACGATCCGCTCGGCGTCGTTCACGAAGGCGGTGGCGGCGGCGACGGCGTCATCGTGGGGCACCGGTTCACCATCGACGAGGCTGTCGAGGTCGATCTGGCCGAGGCCGGAGGTGGCGCCAGGGGTGTCGGTCACTCCAGCGACGTTAGCTGCTCGGTTACGCTCATCGAAATGAGCGAGCCGCCGACCCCGCCGTTGATCGACGATCGTGAACTGGTGTTGCGAACGATCGCACTGACAGCCGAACGGGCATCGGCGGTGCAGCGCGGCGAGCTCACCGAGCCCTCGCTCCCCCACCCGATCCGGACCGATGCGAACCTCGGCCACCACCTCGACGTCGCCACCGGCGCGCTGGGCAGCGGCGTGAGGACCAAGCTCTCGAGCGCCGGCGGCGCCGCCGGTCGGGCGGGGGGACGGCTGCTGGATCGAGTCTGGCGGCGGCTGGGTCGAGCCGATCAGGCCCGCTACAACGACGCGATCGTGAACGCGCTCCATCAGCTCGATCATCGGACGACGCTCCAGGCCCACCGGATCGCGCGGCTCGAGGCCGAACTGTCCGAGGCCCGTCGGGCGATCGCCGAGCGACCGTGAGTCGCCGGCTGGCGGTGGTCAAGCCCGACTTCGGGGCCAGGGGCGGCTTCGAGCGGCACCTCGACGGGCTCGTCGCCGGCCTCGCCGAGCGGGGCTGGGAGACCGCCATCGTGCAGATCGACGGGCGCACCAGGCCACGACAGCTCTATGGCGTCGCCATCGAGGAGACCCATCTGGCCCTGCACGACGAGTACTTCCTCCATCTGGCCCTCGTCGAGCGGGTCCAGCAACTCGACCTCTCCGCCTACGATGCCGTTCTCACCACCCAGCCGCCGACCTACCTGGTCGACCACGACTGCACCGTCGCGCTGTTCTACCACCACGCCCGCCAGTTCTACGATCTGGCCGACGCGTTCGTGGCCAGCGGCTTCGTCGACCCGGACCTGCACAGAGCCGCCACCGAGGCGATCCGCTCGCTCGAGGGGGCAGCGGTGACCGCGGTGCGGCACTGGCTCGCCGGATCGGAGGAGGTCGCCGACCGTCTCCGCCGGTTCTGGGCCATCCCCGACGGCCGGATCTCGATCCATCGCGCCCCGCCATCGTCCCGTCCCGACGTGTTGAGCCCGTATCCCACGAACGGGCCGATCGTGACCGTCGGTCGCCACGAGTGGCCGAAGCGGAACGAACTGGCGGTCCAGGCCGCACACCTGCTCGAGCCGAGTCGCCCGCCGCTCCATCTCGTGGGTGGGGGCAGCCGGTTGGAGGTGGCAACGAGCATCGACGCCGAACTGGCGGCAGACCCCGCTGCCGCCGATCGGCTCGACGAGCGGGCCACCTGGATGAACCGCGGCATCTTCACCAAGGGGTGGGCGCCGTTCGACGGCGAGCCGAGCGGTCGGGTGATCTTCGAGGGCGAGGTCGACGATCGTCGCCGCGACCAGCTCTACGACGACGCGTCGGTGGTGGTGGCGCCGGCCCACCGGGAGGACTACGGACTCACCGTCCTCGAGGCGATGGCGCACGCCCGCCCGGTCATCGCCTGCGCCGACGGTGGCGGGCTGACCGAACTGATCGACGACGGCGTGAACGGTCTCGTGGTCGACCCCACGGCGAAGGCGTTGGCGGTCGGGATCGAGCGGATACTCGACGACCCGACCGCTGCCGCTCGGATGGGTGCCGCCGGCCTGGCGACCGTCGACGGGATCACGATGGATCGAGCTGTCGACCAGGTGGTCGACGTCTTGGCGGCCATGCTCGGGGCCAAGTAATCACTTGACATTCAACTACGTTTGATTACGTTCAATGTATGAAAAGCGAGTCCAGTAGCAACGAATCGCGTACCGATGACGACCAACTCGCGTTCCCCCACCCGCAGCTCCGGGTGCGCCCGCTCGTCGATCCCGTGCTCGACGCACTGGGCCACGATCCCCGGTCGGCGTACGTGGAGCAGTACTGGTTGTCGGTACTGGGTCCTTCGGCGGTCCTGCTCCTGCGGCGGTTGGCGAACGGGATCGAGGCCCATCCCGACGGCTTCGAGCTCAATCCCACCGAGTGGGCGCTCGAGCTCGGGCTCGGGGCGAAGGGCGGGCGGCACGGCCCGTTCTGGCGATCGATCGACCGGGTCTGCCGGTTCGGGGCAGCCCAGCGCAACGACGACCTGCTCGCCGTTCGCCGGCGGTTACCGCCCTTGACCCGCCGCCAGGTCGAGCGACTGCCGGACCACTTGCGACGTGCGCATGATCGGTGGTCACGCCATCGGATGGCGACCCCGAGGCGCAAGACGATCAGCCAGTGGTCGGCCCGCCACGATGCGGCGCCGCAAACCGATTCCGGCGCTCCAGCTCAGTAGGCGCCGTCGCTCCTGATCACGGCGGGGATCGTTCTGGCCAGGATGGCGAGGTCGACGACGAGCGACCAGTTGTCGACGTAGTAGAGATCGAGCCGCGTGTATTCCTCGAAGGTGGTCGAGCTGCGGCCCGACACCTGCCACATCCCGGTGATGCCCGGCTTCACCCGCAGCCGGGCATAGAGCTCGTCGCCCCAGTCGGTCATCTCGCCGGCGAGCGCTGGGCGAGGACCGACGAGGCTCATCTCGTTGCGGATCACGTTCCACAACTGGGGCAGCTCGTCGAGCGAGGTCTTGCGGAGGAACCGACCGATGCTGGTGACCCGGGGGTCCTGGGCCATCTTGAACAACGGCCCCGCCCCCTCGTCGTGGTCGGCCAGCTCGGCCAGGAGCTCCTCGGCGTTGACCACCATGGTCCGGAACTTCAGGACCTCGAATGGCCGGCCGTGCATGCCGACCCGTTCCTGGCGGAACAGCACGGGCCCCGGCGACGACACCCGAACGGCCACGGCGGTGGCGAGCAGCACCGGCGCCAGGATCACCAGGCTCAGCCCGGTGGCGGCCACGTCGAAGGTCCGTTTGGCCAACGCACGCCACCCACCCCGGGCTCGGGGCTCGATGTACACCACCGGGAAGCGGCCGAGCGGCCTGACGGTCAACCGATCGGAGGCGATGTCGGCCAGGGTCGAGCTCAGTTCCACGTGGATGCCGGCCTCGACCAGGTCACGGATGAGACGGTTCGACGAGCGCAGATCCATGGCGGTGGCGGCGATGATCACGCCGGGGGCGTCGGTGGCGGTGGCGGCGGCCAGCACCTCGCTGCTCAGGTGAGCCGGATTCGCCACCTCGCCCGGATCGATACGACCGACGATCGTGTAGCCGAGCTCGGGTTCGTCGGCGAACATCTCGGTGAACCGATCCGCCTCCACGTTGTCGCCGATCATCAGCACCCGCCTCGACCGACGTCCAGCGGCTCGGCCGGCGGCGAACAGACGGCGGGCCACCTCCCGTTCGAGGGAGAGCGCCGCCGCCGTGATGATGATCGTCAGCACGAGCCACAGTCGGTCGATCCGGAGGTCGAGCAGGTAGGCGGCGAGCCCTGCGGTGGCCGCGGTGCGGAGGCCGGCCTCGACGATTCGTCGCACCTCGTCGATCCGGCGAGTGATGAACCGCGACCGGTAGAGGCGGGCCTGGGCGATCCACACCCCGTACGACACCATGATGATCGCCATCCCGAGCGGTAGATCGGCGGTTGGGTCGCGGATCGCGGTGGCGATGGCGATCCCCACCAGGCCGGCGCCGAAGTCGGCGGCGATGACACCCACACGGCCGCGGGCGGCGACGAGCCAGCTCGTGGTGCCCGGAACGACCTCCGGAGCAGCTCTCGTACTCGTCGTCGCCACATCACCAGATCGGATCGCCTCATATCCCGCTTTAGCGGTGAGAGCTGGCGGGCCCGTCGTCGCTGGATCCGACGCCGTTCCCGGCCAGCCGGTTGGCGGCCACAAGCCTCACCCACGACGCCCCCAACCGCCAACGCCGCCGGAACCACCGCCGACCACCCCGTTGGCGGCCACAAGCCTCACCCACGACGCCCACAGCCGCCAACGCCGCCGGAACCACCGCCGACCACCCCGTTGGCGGCCACAAGCCTCACCCACGACGCCCACAACCGCCAACGCCGCCGGATCCACCGCCGACCACCCCGTTGGCGGCCACAAGCCTCACCCACGACGCCCACAGCCGCCAACGCCGGTACTACGCTCGGGTTCGACGGTGACGGAGGGCGAGGAGAACGTGAACGACGAGGTCGGCGCCGCCATCGACCTGGGAATCGACGGTCTGAGCGACGTTCGACCGATCGGGTCAGGCGGATTCGCCACGGTCTACGCCGCCACCGAGGACCGGTTCGGACGGACGGTGGCGGTCAAGGTTCTCGACAAGGTCGACGCCGGCGGCCGGCGGCGGTTCGAGCGCGAGCAGTTGATCATGGGGCGGATGACCTCGCATCCGGCCGTCGTGATCCCATACTCGTCTGGGTTCACCAGCTCCGGATCGCCCTATCTCGTGATGGAGTTCCTCGAGGGAGGGTCGCTGGGCGACCTGATCGAGCGATCCGGCGCCCAGGACTGGCGACGAGCCGTCGACTGGACCCTCCCGATCGCGGCGGCGCTCGGCCACGGCCACACGCAGGGCATCCTCCATCGCGATGTGAAGCCCCACAACATCCTGCTCGGTCCCGACGGCTCCACCAAGCTCGCCGACTTCGGGATCGCATCGGTCCTCGAGAGCACCGCCACCACCCAAGGCATCAGCTTCTCGCTGGAGCACGCTGCCCCCGAGACTTTCGCCGGCGGAAACGACCAGCGCGACGAGCGGTCCGATCTGTACTCCCTGGCGTCCAGCCTCTACGCGTTGATCGCCGGGTTTCCGCCGTTCCACCGAAACGACGCCAACGACTCCCAGCTCGCCTACATGATGCGCGTCGTCGACCATCAGCCACCCACCCTCGCCGCCGCCCCTGCGCCGCTCAGCCACTTCGTTGCCGGCGCCTTGGCCAAGGACCCCGACCTGCGACCGGCCACCGCCGCCGACTTCGCCGAGCAGCTCGAAGCGGTCAGGCACGACTCGCTGCGCAACCCAGCGATGGCACCCTCCCACGCCCACCCGGTGCCGCAACCCGGAACCGGCCAGCTGATCGGCGACGGCTCGCAAGCGGCGTTCCCGATCTCGACGGGACCCACCAGGTCGGCGGACGCGCCAGCGCTCACCCCGCCGACGCCGGCGAGTTGGGGCCAGCCATCGCCTCCGAGTCGGCGCGGCCGGACGCTTCTGGTGGGAGCTGTGGCTTCGGTCGCGGTGCTGATTGCGGTGGGTGCGGCGGTGTTGGCCGTACTGGTCGGCCGTGAGGAGCCGGTCGCACCGCCAACCGATGCGAGCCAGGAGCCGGTCGGCCCCAGTACGCAAGCCGGCGACCCGGCTGTCGACGACCCGGCATCCGACGAGCCGGAGGAGCCCGAGCCCACTCGCTCGCCCGCCGACCCGATCGTGTTCGACGATCACGAGAGCTCCATCGTTTCGCTGGCCGTGCTCGGTGACGGCAGGTTGGCCACGGCAAGCTTCGACAACACGGCTCGGGTGTGGGATCCGAACGACCCCGACGCCGAACCGGTGGTGTTCGACGATCACTCGGCGCTCGTGCACGAAGTCGTAGCGCTGTCCGACGGGCGGGTGGCAACGGCGAGCTCCGATCGCACGGTCCGGGTCTGGGATCCAACCGATCCGGGCGTCGACCCGATCGTGTTCGCCGGCCACGACGACATCGTCACCAATCTGGTGGAGATCGAGGATGGCCGCTTGGCGTCGGGCGGCGACGACCGTACGATTCGTATCTGGGACCCGGGCTTCGCCAACGAGATCCCCGTGGTCCTTTCCGGGCACACCAAGGACATCGCACTTCTCGTGCCCCTGAGCGGGGGCCGACTGGCCTCGGCCGATCACGGCGGTGAGGTCCGCGTCTGGGATCTGGCCGATCCAGACGCCGAACCCGCGGTCTACTCCGGACACGATGACAGCGTGTGGGACCTGATCGAGCTCGACGACGGTCGCCTCGCCACCGCCAGCTCGGACGCGACGGTGCAGATCTGGGATCCGACGAGCCCGCAGGCCACCCCGGACGTCTTCGCGGGACACCGCGAGGGCATCCACGACCTCGCCCGGTTGGCCGATGGCCGGCTGGCTTCAGCGAGCCTCGACGAGACGGTGCAGATCTGGTCGCCCGACGACCTGGCCAACGCAACCGTGTTCAGGCACGGCGAGCTGCTCGACCTCGTCGTGGTCTTCGACGACGGCCGGATCGCCACCGCCGCCGGTTTCGGCGCTCTCGGCAATGTCACCGTGCGGATCTGGCCCTCCGACGACCCGACATCGACACCGATCGAGTACGACGCCCACACGAGCGATGTGGTGGCGTTGCACCTCCTCGACGACGGCAGGATCGCAACCGCCAGCCAGGACGGAACGCTCCACGTGTGGGATCCGGCCCTCGTGGGTGGTACCTGACGAACCGGTCGCCTGCGGGTGCGAGTAGCCATGCCGGAACCGGCCGTCGACGAGTCGGCTGCCGACGTCGCGGGCAGGCACCGGTGTCGTGGGGGGGACGCTGACGACCAGTCAGTCCGTCTCGGCGAGGGTCATCACCAGTTTGACCTGGTGTTCGATGTAGGCCTCGTCGAGCGGTAGTCGCGCCATCAGATGGTGATAGAAGAATCCCGAGGCGAAGGTCTCGGCCAGCTGTTCGGGCGTGAAGGAGCCGATGATTTCGCCGCGGTCGGCGGCGCGCCGGAACACCTCACCCACGATGGCGCGCCGACGGTTGCCGAACGCTCGGAAGGCGACAGAGAGCTCCTCGTCGTAGGCGACCACGCCGATCATCGATGGCAGTACAGATCCCCACTCGGCGTTGGTGAGACCGTCGACGAGCTCGGCAGCGAGCATCGTCAGTTCCCGGCGCATGGAACCCAAGTCAGGGATCTCGGTGAAGTCACAGATTCGGTCGAATGCCTCGACGAACAGCTCGGCTCGGCTGGGCCAGTTGCGGTAGATCGTGGACCTCGCGATACCGGTTCGCTCCGCGATGGCCTCGATGGTCACCCGCTCGAAACCTTGCTCGACCAGCAGCTCACCAGTCGCAGCGAGCACGAGTTCACGGGTGCGGGCGATTCGTGGGTCGAGCTCGACGTTCGTCATGTCACCGCGAGCTCCTCGACTGCTTCGGGCTCGTTCTCCTTGCTCGGGAATCGAGCCATCACGACAACGGCGACCAGGATACTCGAGATCGCTGCGGTGGTGTACGCCAAGCCCATGCCGTCCACGAACGCCTGCTTGGCGGGTTCGACCAGTTCGACGGCCCCGGTGCGTTGCGCGACTGCGAACGCTCCGCCGATGCCCTCCTCGGCTGCTTCTGCGGCTTCGGGGGGAAGTGATGCAGTTTGGTCCTCGATGCCGTTGCGGTAGCCAATGGAGAGGAGCGTGCCGAGCACGGCGATGCCAAGCGCGCCGCCTATCTCTCGTGTTGCGTCGTTCCATGCCGACCCGACGCCTGCCTTGCTGGGCGGTACCGACGAGACGATCGCCTCCGAGGCTGCGGGCATCAACATCGCCATGCCAGCCGCCATCAAGATCATGGCGATGACGACTTGGGAGTATGGGGTCTCGACATCGAGCTGGGCGAACAGGATGAAGCCGACGGCTTGTAGGCCGAACCCCAACACCATGGCCCAACGTTTACCTGCTCGAGCGGCGACGATCGGCGAGACCGATGACACGACCACCATGGTGCCCGCGAACGGGAGGTTCCGGACGCCTGCGGCCAAGGGCCCGTGTCCCTGGACGAACTGGAAGTACTGCGTCAGCAGGAAGAACATACCGAACATCACGCCAAACGCTGTGACCAGCGCAACGCTCCCCACGCTGAATGGGGCCCTGGCGAACAGTGCAGGATCGAGCATCGGGTTGACAGTCCGGCGCTCCCACACCGTCCACGCCGCCAGGAAGAACGCGGCGGCCACGAACGAAGCAACGGTCAATCCTTGCGTCCAGCCAGCCTCGCCACCCTCGATGATGGCGAAGACCAGCACACCGAGCCCACCGATCGACAGCACCGACCCAACCGGGTCGAGCGGTGTCTCGTGCTCATCGCGCGAGGTGGGCACGATCATCGCAATCATGACCCCAGCGACCAGCGCGATCGGCACGTTGATCAACAGCACCGAACCCCACCAGAACGATTCGAGCAACAACCCCCCGGCGATGATGCCGAGCGCCGCACCAGCACCAGCGAAGCCGGCCCAAGCGCCGATCGCCTTGGCTCGCTCGTGTGTCGGGAAGACCGAGATGATGATGGACAGCGTCGCTGGCATCACGAGCGCCGCGCCCACGCCCATCGCGCCGCGGGCAGCGATGAGGACGGTTGGTGTCCCAGCCGAAGCAGCCCAGATCGCAAAACCAGCAAAGATCGCAAGGCCAGCGAGCAGCGCCCCTTTACGGCCGTATCGATCACCCAATGCGCCGAACGGCAAGAGCAACCCGGCGAAGACCAACGCATAGCCGTCGATGATCCACAGCGTCTCGGTGCTCGTCGGATTGAGATCGTCGATGATCGACGGGATGGCCAGGTTGAGCGAACTCACGCCAGCCACCACCAACACCAGACACGTACACATGATGGCAAGGATCGGCCAGCGACTCGGGTGGCCCACCTCCGGATCCCATGCTGCAGTCATGCTCACTCCTTCCCCGGCTCAGAACAACCCGCCTATGCGACACTGCGTTGTATAGTAGAACACGACGTTGCAGAACGCAACGCTGCGTAGCGTAAGACCGATATCGCCTGACGAGGACCAGGCAGGAGCCTGGAATAGCGTGAGGCTCCATGATTCGTGTCCCCCTGTACGCCCTCGTTCTCGGCGTCGTCTGGCTCGGCGTGCTCGCCAGCTGTTCGAGCGACGACAGCGTCAGCGCCTCCGAAGCCCAGTTCGAGCTTGCGTTCATCGAGCCGTTGGAGGCCGCCGGTCTGGACTACACCGTCGATGAGGTGTGCCACTACGAACGCGAGGAGTCCGAGGAGCCGTGGCACCTCCAGATCAGCGTGGCCGTCGACGCCGGACCCGGTGAGGTCGCCGACGCCCTCACGTCCACGATCGACGTGATCCAACGCGACCGGAGCCCGATGGGGCTGCAACAGTACGAGGGGGAGCCCGGCCGAGGCTGGAACGGCGTCCTCGAGCCACGAGGCGAGGGCACGATCCTCGGTGTCACCAGGAACAACGTCGAGGTGGACGGAACCCGGCCGCCGGTCGGCTGGCTGCCGGTCTGTGCGTTTCCGTAGCTCTACCCGACTCGGTAGTGCTACCTGATGATCAGCCGACGACAGGCGACATCGCTACCAGTTGGCGAGCAGGTCGACGAAGAGCCTGACGCCGAAGCCGGTCGCTCCCTTGGGGTTGATGCCCTTGTCGGCGTCGGTCATCGCCGACATGCCGAGGTCGATGTGGGCCCAGGGGCCGCTCCCGACGAACTCCTTGAGGAACAATCCGGCGATCAGCGCCCCGCCGTACGGGCCGGCACCGATGTTCTTCAGGTCGGCGACGGTCGAGTCGAGCTGTGAGCGGTACTCCTCGGGTAGCGGCAGGCGCCACACCTTCTCGTCTGTCCGCGCTGCGGCGTCCTCGATCCGGGCGGCGAGCTCGTCGTCGGTGGCCATCAGGGCGGCATAGGACATACCGAGCGCAGCCGAGGCCGAGCCGGTGAGGGTGGCGATGTCGATGATGGCGTCCGGCTTGTCCTCCGCCGCCAACGACAATGCGTCGGCGAGCACGAGGCGGCCCTCGGCGTCGGTGTTGAGCACCTCGACCGTCTTGCCGTTCCTGGCGGTGAACACGTCGCCGGGGCGTTGGGCGTCGCCACCGGTCATGTTGTCGGTCAGCGGGATGTACCCGTCGACGGTGACCGGCACGTTCGCCGCGCTGCAGGCGGTCATGGCCGCCAACACCGCGCCCCCGCCCGACATGTCGATCTTCATCGTCGACATGCCAGACGCCGTCTTCAGCGACAGGCCACCCGAGTCGAACGTGATGCCCTTCCCGACGAGAGCGACCGTCGCCTTCGACTTCTTGGCCGGCGTGTACCGCAGCCGGACGAAGCGGGGCGGATTGACCGATCCCTGGTTCACGGCCTGGAGGCCGCCGAGCTTCTCACGCCCGATCTTCCTTTCGTCCCACACCGTCACCTTCAACCCGGACGCGGCGCCGACCTCCTCGGCCCGGGCGGCGAACGCCGAAGGGGTCAGCGAACCGCCGGGCTCGTTGCCGAGGTCCCGGGCGAGCTCCACGGCGTCGACCACCGCGGCGGCCCGCTCGACCTCGGCCTTGACCCCCCGGCCCTTGGCCACGACGGCGACCCGCTCCAACGCCGGCTTGGACGACCCCGTCGCCCCCGCCTTGCCCTTTGCGCCCTTCTTCCGGCCGCCGTCGGACTTGAACGGCGTGTACCGGTAGGTGGCCAGTCGGATGCCCTCGACCACCGCCGACACGGCCTCCGCCCGATCCTCGGGGAGCTCGGCGGCGAGGTTGGTGGCGATCGTCGCATGCTTGGAGACGGCGCGGGCGAACGCAGCGGCCGACTTGCGGAGCTTGGCGGGCGAGAGGTCAGCCCGAGGCCCCATCCCCACGAGCACCTCGATCGGACCCTTGCCACCGCTGGCCAGCACGAGTGTCTGGCCGACCTTGCCCTCGAAACCCTGCAGCTCGGCCGCCCGCCGGAGGTCTGCATCGAGATCGTCGAGCTCGTCGGAGGCCACCGGGCGGTCGGTCGCGGTGGCGGCGCGCGGGACAGCGGAGGCTGCGGTCATCGTTGGCATGGCCAGCAGCCTATGCGGAGCTGCTCGGCTCAGCCTCGCCGCAACGCCGCTCCGGCCGTCGGGTGCCCCGCCGACGAGCCCGCCGAGCCCACCCGGCGTCAGGCGCCCGATGGCAGGTCCTGGGCCAGGTCGGCGACCGGGGCGAACAGATCGCCGAGCTCGTCCACCCGGACCAGCACGTCGTCGGAGGTGAACGACAACGGCTGGCCCGCCGCCCCGTCGGTCACCTCGTCCCACCCGAGCGGCGTGGAGACCGTCGGCGTCGGTCGGGCCCGGAGCGAGTACGCGGCGATCGTGGTCTTGTGGCGGGAGTTCTGGGACCAGTCGACGAAGACCTTGCCGGTGCGGAGGGGCTTGTTCATCTCCACCAGGATCCGGTCGGGATGCTGCTTGGCCAGGAGCTGGCCGACGGCCTTGGCGAAGCTCGACGCCTGGTCATGGGTATGGGGCCGGTTGAGCGGCACATACACCTGGAGGCCCTTGTTGCCCGACGTCTTGGGGAACGCCTCCAGGTCGACGGCGGCCAGCACATCCCGCAGCTCGAGCGCGACCTGGCAACACTCGGTCATCGCCGCCGGCGGGCCAGGATCGAGGTCGAATACGAGGATCGTCGGTTGCTCGATGTCGGTCGCTTTCGCCATGGGGGCGTGGAGCTCGATGGCCGCCAGGTTGGCGGTCCACACGAGGGCGGCCGGTTCGTCGATCCGGCAGTAACCGATATCGCCGTCGCGGTCGCCGGGGCCGAGCGACACGTCGACCCAGTCGGGCCGGTGCGAGGGGCACCGCTTGTTGAAGAACGACTCGCCCTCCACCCCGTCGGGCCACCGGCGCAGGGTCATGCACCGCTCGGAGACGTGCGGCAGCATCGCCGGCGCGATCCTGGCGTAGTAGTCGATGACCTGGGCCTTGGTGAAACCGACCTCCGGGTACATGACCTTGTCGAGGTTGGAGAGGCTGAGCTTGCGCTCGCCGACGGCTACCTCGACCATGGTGCGCTGCTCCCGAATGGGCCGAGCCGGCTCGTCAGGCCGACTTCTTCGCCCGGGCCTTCGTGGCCTTCTTCGCCTTCGCCTTCTTGGAAGCACCCGACTTGCGGGCCTCCTTCGCCGCGCTCACGCTGGCCTCGAGGGCTGCCAGCAGATCGACGACGCCTTCGTCGTCGGCTGCCGCCGGGGCCTCGATGGCGGTGACCTCACCGGCCGCCTTCGCTTCGAGGAGATCGAGCACCTCCTGGCGGTAGGTGTCCTCGTAGCGCTCGGGTTCGAAGTCGGCGGTGAGCGAGTCGATGAGCTGCGACGCCATCGCCAGTTCGGCTTCGGTCGCCTCGAACTCGTCGAGGTCCTCGAGGCCGGGGATGTCGTCCTTGGCCACGACCTCGTCGGCATAGACCATCGTCGACATCATCAGCGCACCGTTCGACGGCCGGATGGCCACGAGGTACTGCTTGGTCCGCATCACGAAGCTGGCGATGGCAACCCGGCCCGCGTCCTCCATCGCCTCGGCCAGGAGGGCATAGGACTTGCGAGCCAGCTCCTCCGGGGCGAGGTAGTAGGCGGAGTCGTAGAAGATCGGATCGATCTCCGATTCGTCGACGAAGTCGCTGATGTCGATCATCCGCGTCGCCTTGGGCGACAGGGAGGCCAGCTCGTCGTCGGTGACGATCACATAGGAGTCCTTGGCGATCTCATAGCCCTTCACGATCTGCTCGTAGGGCACCTCCTCGCCCTCGGCATTCACCCGCTTCTGCCGAACCCGGGTGTTCGTCTCGGCGTCGAGCTGGTTGAACCGCACCGTCTTCCGGCTCACCGCCGAGTACAGCTTCACCGGCACCGACACCAGGCCGAAGCTGATCGCACCACTCCAGATCGCTCGAGGCATGACCACTGAGGGTAGTGGTTGGGTAGCCGTCGGTGAAGGGTTCGTCGGTCGTCGTCGGGAGCACGTTACATCGACCGACCGGGAGCGTCACCACGGTCAGGACCGGAGGTAGGTCAGAACCGCGGTCACCCGGCGGTGCTGGCTGGCGTCGGGCCCGAGGCCGAGTTTGGCGAAGATCCGCTGGGTGTGCTTCTCGATCGCCCCCTCGCTGATCACCATCCGGTCGGCGATCGAGGCGTTGGTCCGCCCCTCGGCCATCAAGCCGAGCACCTCCCGCTCCCTCGGCGTCAGCGTGGTCACCGGATCGTCGGCCCGCGGCCGGTTGAGCAGCTGGGCCACCACCTGGGGATCGAGCACGCTGCCGCCAGCGGCCACGTCGTCGAGCCGAACCAGGAACTCGGCCACATCGGCCACCCGGTCCTTCAGCAGGTAGCCGATCCCATCGGCCCCGGTTGCCAGCAGATCGTCGGCGTACGACATCTCGACGTACTGCGACAACACCACGATGCGGGCCCCGGGCCAGGCGGCCCTGACCTCGACCGCGGCCCGGAGGCCCTCGTCGGTGTTCGATGGGGGCATGCGGACATCGACGATGGCGCAGTCTGGCCGATGATCGAGCACCGCAGCGACGAAGTCGGGTCCATCACCGACGGCCGCCACCACCTCGTGTCCGGCGTCGGTCAGCAGGAGCTCCAGTCCCTCGCGCAGGAGCACGGAGTCGTCGGCGATCACGACCCGCACGGGATCTCCGCGGCCACCGTGGTCGGGCCGCCCGGCGGAGAGGTGACGGTCAGGCGGCCGTCGACCGCCCGGATCCGCTGCTCCAGTCCGGCCAGGCCGTGGCCCTTTCCCGGGTGGGCGCCGCCCCGACCGTCGTCGGTGACGTCGACCACGAGCGCCCGCCCGTCCTCGACGGCGACCACCGTGACCATGGTGGCTCCGCTGTGCTTCGCTGCATTGGCCAGGGCCTCGGCCGCCACGAAGTAGGCCGCAGTCTCGACGTGGGCCGGCAGGCGGTGGCAGCTCAGCTCCACCCGGCAGGCGGCGGGGACCGTTGACCGCACCGCCAGTTCCTCCAAGGCGCTGGCCAGGCCCCGGTCGGTCAGCACCGGCGGCGCGATCCCACGCGACAAGGCCCGAAGCTCGTCGAGGGTCTCCTGGGCCTGACGCTTGGCCTCGTCCAGGGCCCGGGCGAGCTCCGGTGACCCGCCACCGGCCTCCTGCCGGAGCCGTTGCTGGGCCCGGCCCAGGTCCATCGACAGGCGGACCAGCCGCTGCTGGGGGCCGTCGTGGATGTCGCGCTCCAGCCGGCGCAGAGCGCTGTCTTCGGCCGCCCGGGCGGCGGCACGCCCTTCGACCAGGGTGTCGACCTGGCGCTGGTGGCGAGCCGAGGCCACGAGGAGGGCATCGGCCAGGGTGGCCCGCAGTTCCGCGGCCGCGGCCAGCACCAGGGGCAGGGTGAGCACCGCCACCAGGCCGATGGCGGCGTAGAAGCCGGCCCGGACCAGATAGGCGTCGCCGAGGCCTAGGAGCTCCGGCAGGTCCTGGTCATCGGGCCCGTCGGGGAGCAACCAGCCCCAGGCGTACCACGTGGTGCCGGCCAGTGCCGTCGACCACCAGGTGACCGTCACCACGAAGCCCACGATGCTGACCGGGAAGGTGACCAGGCCGTGGATGGCGTCACGCCAGGACTGACCGTCGGTCAGGGGTCGGACGAGGCGGCGGATCGGGCGGGCGTCGGGCTCGGCCCGGAGGTAGTCGATCGTGGGAACCTCCCTACCGAGCAAGCGGGACAGCAACCCCCGCTCGACCCAGGCCAGGAGCCTCGCCATCAGCACCGTCCCGGCCAGGATCGGCAGCCCGAGGAAGGTGATGATGGTGCCGGCTCCGGTGGCCAGCCCGGCGACGATGGCGGTGAACGAGACCACGGCCAAGGGGAACCCGACCAGAAGATAGGCCGTTCGCCGCATCAGCTTCACGCCAGCGTGCAGCAGGGCTCCGAGCACCGGTGGAGGAACTGCTCCCCGTGCCGTCGATTCTGGGGAGACCATCGCCTGGCTCATGGTAGTGAACCTAGGGAGTCCCGGTCGGGGCCGACAGCCGGCCACCTGGCCTCTCGGTGTCGGGCTATCCCGACCGAAGCACGCTCACGTGGACAGCGAGGCGCGGGCGACGAGGTCGATCCCGAAGCCGGTGAGGATCGCCAGGTAGATGAGGCCCGTGGCCGCCATCACCGCCGAGTACTGCTTCTCCCGCAGGGCGGCCAGGGTGACCCCTACCAGGCCGATCGTGGTGACCACACAGGCCCCCCAGAACCAGCCGAGCATCCCGGCGTAGCCGTCGTCGATCGTGCCGGTCCAGACCGAGGCCATGCCCACCGGCACGAGGAACAGCGCCACCTCCGGCAACCACAGGATGCCGGTCGTGCGCACGAGCTCGATCAGCGGCGCGCGGTCGAGGCCGGGCTGCACGAGATACCAGTGGCCGAGCAGCATCGAATCGCTCACCGCCCCCAGGAACGCGGCGCCCACCACCATGCGGGCCACCGACAGCCAGACCGGATCGCCAGCGACCGCGCCGGCGACGACCACCCCGACCGCGCCGACCGCCGGGGCGATCAGGTCGAGCCGAGGATCGACCCCGTCGAGACCGCTGGCTCGGTTCCGGATCGACACGGCCAGCACGCCGAAGGTGGCGAGCGCGACTCCCAGGGCAGCCAGATCACGACCCGGCACCCAGTCGAACCGCCAGCCGATCGCCACCGCCGTTGCGGCCATGACCCCGTAGATGGATCGGAGCAACCAGCCATACCCGAGTCCGACCTCGCGCCGGCGGGCGGTCACCCACAGGAAGAACAAGCCGCCGGTGGCCCATTGGAGCAGCACCGACGACGCGTCGAGCTCGATCACGTCAGGCTTCGACGATGGCCAGGTCGTGATCGGCGCGGTTCAGTGCCAGCGGCCCGCGCTCGGTGGCCACCACGATGTCCTCGAGCCTGGCTCCCCACCGACCGGCGATGTAGAAGCCGGGCTCCACGGAGAAGGCGTTGCCGGCCACGAGCGGTTCGTCGTTGCCCTCGACGAGGTAGGGGTCCTCGTGCTCCTCTACCCCGATGCCGTGACCGAGACGGTGGATGAACCACTTCGCCAGGTCGGCGCCGCCGAGCTCGTCGCGGGCGACCTTGTCGACCGCGGCCGCCGGTGTGCCCACCTCGGCCGCGGCGACGGCTTTCGCCTGCGCGGCGTGGAGGGCGGCGTAGGCGTCGCGGAACGCTGCGGGGGGCTCGCCGGTGTAGACGCAGCGGGTGATGTCGGAGCAGTAGCCGGGTTCGCCGTGGGGCTCCTCGGTCGTGCCGCCGAAGTCGCAGAGCACCACCTCGCCCCGCTCGATCACCTTCTCCGAGGCGTGATGGTGGGGGCTGGCGGCGTTCTCCCCGGCGGCCACGATGGCGAAGTTCACCTTGGCGTGCCCTTCGGCCAGTATCCGCCGGGAGAGCTCCGCCGACACGTCGGCCTCGGTCCGACCGATCAGGGGGATCTCACCGCTCTGCAGGGCGGCGGCGACCCGGTCGACGCCGGACGCGGCGGCCTGCAGCCGGGCGATCTCGGCCGTGTCCTTCACCGCCCGCAGCGGCGACGTGACGGTACCGGCGCTGACCCACGAGGCGCCGGGCAGCTCGTGCTGCAGGGCCACGAGGAACCGGCTCCAGGTGTGGTCGCCGATGGCCAGCGTCCCGGCCCCCGCCGCCTGCTCGACGACCTTCGCGATCGGGTCCTCGGTCTCGCCCCACGCCGCGATCGAGAACAGGCCGGGGCGCTCGACCACACGGGGCACCTCGAACGCCGGGATCACGAGGGTGGCATCGCCGTCCGCCGGCACCACCAGCATCGTCAGCCGTTCGAGCGCCATCGCCTCGTAACCGATCAACCACGGCAGATCCGGCCCCACCGACAGCAACATCGCGTCGACGTCGGCCGCCGTCATCGCCTGCCGCACCCTGGCCAACCGTTGTTCGAACATCGGGCCAGGATACCGACGGTCGCCACGGCGCTGCGGATCCGGATCCGCTCCGCCCCCCGTTTTCCGGCATGCTTGGACCGTGCATCCGGTCTCCACCGCGTTCTTCATCCTGGGGTACGCGCTCGCGCTGCCGATCGGGCTGCGGATGACGAGCATCGTGGCCCAGCAGCACCGGCTCGCGTTCACCGGGCATCAGGTCGGCGTCGGTTTGGCCCTGCTCGGTTGGGTGCTGCGGGGCAGCATCGTGATCGCGGTGATCCACGTGGTGTGGCTGATCGGCGTCAGGGTCTGGTTCCAGCTCGGGCAGCCACCGAACCGGCGTGGTGACTCGAGCGGGTCAGCGGACTCGCCTCGACGTGGCGAAGGCCGAGCTCGTCCTCGCCGAACGCCTTGAGCTCCTCGAACTCGTCAGGGGTCCACCATCGGGCGATCGGGAGATGGTTCGACGTCGGCCGCAGGTACTGACCGATCGTCACGATCTGCACACCGACGGCGGCGAGATCGGCCAGCGTGCTCCGGACCTCCTCGGGGCGCTCCCCCATCCCCACGATCAGCCCCGACTTGGTGACGAGACCCCGCTGGCCTGCTCGGGCGAGCAGGGCGAGGCTCCGGGCGTAGCCGGCCGACGGTCGGACCGCCCGCTGCAGCCGGGCGACCGTCTCGATGTTGTGGTTGAGGATGTCGGGCTGGGCGTCGCAGACCGCTGCGAGGTCGGCCGCCGACCCCCGCAGGTCGGAGATGAGCACCTCGATCCCGGCATCGGGGGCGGTGCGACGGATCGCTTCGACGGTGGCGGCCACGATGCCGGCGCCCCCATCGGGGAGGTCGTCCCTCGCCACCATGGTGAGCACGGCGAAGTCGAGCCGGAGGTGGTGGACGGCATCCGCCACCCGCTGCGGCTCGTCGCGGTCGACGGCGAGCGGCCGTCGGGTGTCGATCAGGCAGAAGCCACAGGCCCGGGTGCAGCGGTCGCCGAGCAGCATGAACGTGGCCGTGCCCTCGTTCCAGCAGTCGAAGATGTTCGGGCACCCAGCTTCTTCGCAGACGGTCGTCAGCTCGAGCGAGCGGGTCAGCTTCTTCAGCTCGAGATACCCGGGGTCGGTGCGTAGCTCCACTCGCATCCACTCGGGCTTGCGGGCCGACACGTCGAGCCCGCCGGCCACGCCCGCTTCGGCCAACCGGCCCCGCAGCCGGACCGGCACACCACTCGACGGGGAGTCAGCGCTGCTCCCGCCCCCGCTCGCGTCGTCGACCGCACCGCCGCCGGCGCCGACGGTTGCGGCGACGGCCTTCGCCCGCTCAGGTCGGATCGGGTCGCCGGGACCCTCACCACGGGTGAAGGGGGCCAGGTCGGCCACCGCGGTGCGGCGGGTGACGTCGCTCCGGTCGACGGGGCGCCCCGGTGCGAGCAGCCGGGCGCCGGCGGCAGCGATGAGCTCGGCGATGTCGCCCATCGTCGTGTCGACCCCCTCGGCGGCGAGCGACGTCACCGCCTTGTCGGTGATCCCACAGGGGACGATGTGGTCGAACCAGTCGAGGTCGACGTCGACGTTGAGGGCGAACCCGTGCATCGAGCGGCCCCGGCTGAGCCGCACCCCGACCGCTGCCAGCTTCCGTGGCCGTGGACCCTCGGCGTCGACCCACACGCCCGGGTACCGGTCGAGCCGACCGGCCGTCATGCCGAGCTCGGCCACGGCGTCGATGATGAGCTGCTCAACGGTCGCCACGTAGGCGACGGTGTCGGCCATGCCGCCACCCCGCTTGCCGGGCACCGTCATCACGGGGTAGCCAACGAGTTGGCCGGGCCCGTGGAACGTCACGTCGCCGCCGCGGTTGACCCGGTGGAGCGATGCCCCGACCGCCGTCGGCTCGACGAGGACGTTGGCGTCATCGCCCCGCACACCGAGGGTGTAGGTCGGCGGGTGCTCGCACAGGAGCAGGTGGTCCTGGTCGCCGTCGAACAACGCCTGCTGCAGGTCCCAGCACTCGGCGTAGTCGACCGTGCCGAGCCAGCGGACGCGGAGGGGTCGGTCCTCGTCGGCTGGATCGGCCGGTCCGGGTCGGTCAGGCCAGTTCGGCATCCCAGTCTCTAGTCTCCAGGATTTCCTTGATCCTGGCCAGGAAGGCGGCGGCGTAGGCGCCGTCGATCGCCCGGTGGTCCCAGGCCATCGCCAACACGCCCACCGAGTGGATCGCGATCGACTCGTTGCCGTAATCGTCCTCGATCACCACCGGCTTCCGCTTCACACCGTCGGTCGACAGGATCGCGACCTGCGGCTGGTTGATGATCGGGAACTGCATCATCGTGCCGTAGCTGCCGGCGTTGGTCAGGGTGAACGTGCCCCCGGTCAGCTCGTCCGGCGAGAGCTGCTTGGCCCTGGCCCGGGTGGCGAGGTCCACGATGTCGCGAGCGATGGCCCGCATCCGCTTGCCGTCGGCGTCGCGCACCACCGGGGCGAGCAGGCCCTGGAAGTCGAGGTCGACCGCGATCGCCAGGTTGACGTAGTTGTGCACCACGAGCTCGCGGTCGCCGACCGCGGCGTTGAGGTGCGGGTACTCCCGGAGGGCGTCGATCGTGGCCCGGGAGATGAACGGCAGGTAGGTGAGGCTGAACCCCTCGAGCTGCTTGAATTCGCCGCCGTTGGCCCGGCGCACGTTCTCGACGTTCTCGTAGTCGACCTCGATCGCGGTGAGGGTGTGGGGCGCGACCGACTTCGACATCACCATGTGCTCGCCGGTACGGAGCCGGATGTTCGACAACGGCACGACGGCGTCCCGGGCACCGGCCTGCACCACGGGCGCCGCCGACCTGGCCGGCGCTGGAACCGGGGCGGACGCCACCGGGGCGGACGCCGGGGTCTCCTCGGGCGCCGCCGATGTGGACGCCGACGCCTGGGCGGGCGCCGGCTCGGCAGCTGCCGCCGGTTGGGCCGGCGCCGATTGGGCCGTCGACTCGTCGACCGGCTGGAGCTGGTTCGCCTCGATGTGGCGCTGGACGTCGTCGCGGCTGATCCGACCGCCGAGGCCGGTGCCCTGGATGTCGTCGGGATCGATGCCGTACTCCCCGATCAGGCGACGGACCACCGGCGACAGGACCTTGCCCGGTGCGGTCGGCTCCGCGTCGACCGCTGCGGCCGGTTCGGCCTGTTGCGGGGCGTCGTCGGCCCAGGCCGGCTCGGCCGGGGCGGCCGGCTGGGGTTGCTGTGGTGGCGCGGGAGCCTGCTGCTGGGCGGCTGGCCGCTCCGACGGCGGAGCCGGCGGCGGCGGCGGCGCGGCCGGGGCCTCAGCCGGTGCGGCCTCGGCCGGGGCCGCCGCGGCGCCATCGGATCCTCCTCCCGCCGTTGCCCCCGCATCGGGAGCGGCACCGTCACCCACGACCGCCAGGACGGTGCCCACCTCCACCGTCTCCCCCTCGGCCACCCGGATCTCGGTGATCGTGCCGCCGAACGGGGCCGGGACCTCGGTGTCGACCTTGTCGGTCGACACCTCGAACAGCGCCTCGTCCTGGGCGACGGTGTCACCGACGTTCTTGAACCACTGCGTGATCGTCCCCTCGGTGACGGTCTCGCCCAGTTGGGGCATCTCTATCTCGGGCACGTCGATCGGCTCCTTGGGTGGCTCGGGAGGTTGGCGGGTCTAACGACGGACAATAAACGACTCGGCATCAGCCGTGGAGCGACCGACCGGTCAAGGCCAGGACGCTCTCGCCGAAGAGCTCGCTCATGGTGGGGTGGGGCTGGATGAACTGGGCGACCTCGTCGACGGTCGCCTCCCAGTTCAGCGCGAGGTAGGCCTGGCCGAGTTGCTCGGTGACCCACGGGCCAACCATGTGCACGCCGAGCAGACGCCCGCCGGTGCCGTCGGAGCGACGCTCGGCGATGACCTTCACCAGGCCGTCGGTCTCACCCACGATCATCGCCCGACCGTTGCCGGCGAACCGGTGCTTCGAGACGACCACGTCGTGGCCCGCCTCCTTGGCCGACTCCTCGGTGTGACCGGCGAACGCGACCTCGGGATGGCAGTAGATGCACCACGGCACCCGGCCGTAGTCGATCGGGCAGGTCTCCTCGCCGAGGATGTCGGTGATGGCCAGCATGCCCTCGGCGAAACCCACGTGGGCGAGCTGTGCGGTGTCGACGACGTCGCCGACCGCCCACACCCCCGGCACACCGGTTCGGCAGTTACCGTCGACGGTGATGAAACCTCGCTCGTCGACCTCGACCCCGGTCTGGTCGAGACCGAGACCGTCCGACGCAGGGCGACGACCGATCGACATCACCACGGTCTCGACGGTGATCTCCTCACCGTCGCCGTAGGTGACGGTGACCGAGTCCGGTCCGGTGACCTGGCTCTTCACCGCGACCCCGGTCTTGATCTCGATGCCCCGCTTCTTGAACGAGCGCTCAACGACCCGGGTGGCGTCGGCATCGCACCCGGGGAGGATCTTCGGCATGTACTCGAGGACCGTCACCTCCGTTCCGAGGTCGGCCATCATCGACGCGAACTCGCAGCCGATCGCGCCGCCGCCGATGACCACCGCCGACTTCGGCAGCTCGGGGATCGAGAGCAGCTCGTCGGAGGTGACGATGCGCCGTTCGTCGATCGGGAAGCCGTCGAGCGAACGGGGCACCGACCCGGCCGCGAGGATGACCGCGTCGCCGGTGATGGAGACATCGCCCGACAGGCCGCCCGCGACGGTGACGGTTCGATGGTCGGGCTCGAGACGACCGACGCCGTCGAACATGGTCACTTTGCGACCCGAGAGCAGGCCGGTGAGCCCCTTGACGAGCTGATCGATGATGGCCTGCTTGCGGGTCAACGTGGTCGCCCACTCGAGACCGAGGGAGGTGACCTGCACGCCGAACTCGCCGGCATGGCCCACGGTACGGGCCACCGAGGCCGTCTCGAGCAGCTCCTTCGCCGGGATGCAGCCCACGTTGAGGCAGGTGCCGCCCATCTTGTTCTTCTCGATGATGGCGATCTTCAGGCCGGCCGATGCCCCGTACAGCGCCGACGCGTAGCCGGCCGGACCACCGCCTATCACGACGACGTCGAAGTGGTTGTCGGCCTGTTCAGCGCTCATCCCGGGACACCTGCCTTACGGTTCGAGGGGGCCATGGGGGTGGCCAGCGGATCCGCCGCGAGCCTATCCCCTGGCCGGACTGGTCAAAGCTGCCCGTGACCCGGTTCACCGAGTTGCGGCTAGAGCAGCAGGAGCTGGAGGGCGAACGCGCCGAGGATCGCCAGACCACAGGCGAGCGACAGCAGCAGCAACATCCGGGTGCTCACGCTGCGAGTCTACGGACGACGGCCAGCGGCCCGGCCATCGTCCGGTCGACCTCCCCATCCGACCGTGCGGTGCCGCACCGGAGCGGTCGACCGTCCTACGATCCCTCGCCATGGACGTCGTCATCACCGGATCCAGCGGTCTGATCGGCTCAGCGCTGGTGCCCGCCCTCGTCGCTGCTGGCCACCGACCGATCTGCCTGGTCCGCCGCGAGCCGAAGCCCGGCGCCGACGAGATCGGTTGGAGACCGGCGGACGGGGAGATCGACGGCCCGTCGCTGGAGGGGGTCGACGCGGTCGTGCACCTGGCCGGCGCGGGGATCGGTGACCGCCGGTGGAACGAGAAGTACAAGGAGCTGCTGGTCACCAGCCGGACCGAGCCGACCGGGCTGCTGGCCTCGACCCTGGCGGGATTGAACCGTCCGCCCTCGGTGCTGCTGTCGGGATCGGCCATCGGGTTCTACGGCGACAAGGGCGATCAGGTCACCACCGAGAAGACATCGGCCGGCTCGGGCTTCCTCACCGACCTCGTCGAACGGTGGGAGGCGGCCACCGGACCGGCCGTCGAGGCCGGAATCCGAACCGCCTTTCTCCGGACCGGCCTCGTGCTGAGCGGCGAGGGCGGCGTGCTCGGTCGACTCGTGCCGCTGTTCAAGCTCGGGTTGGGCGGCCGTCTCGGCTCCGGTGAGCAGTACCAGTCGTGGATCTCGATCGATGACGAGGTCGGCGCCATCGAGCACCTCCTCACCGCCGACGTTTCGGGCCCGGTCAACCTCACCGCCCCGACCCCGATCACCAACAGCGAGTTCACCGCAGCGCTGGGCTCGGCGGTGGGACGACCGACCTTCATCCCGATACCGGCGTTCGGACCGAAGCTGCTGCTCGGGTCGGAGATGGCTGAGGAGCTGCTCTTCTTCAGCCAGCGGATCATGCCCACCGTGCTGCAGAGCTCCGGCTACCACTTCGCCCACCCGACGATCGACGAGGCGTTCGCCGCAGTCCTCGACGGGTGAGTCGAGCCGAGCTCAGACCTCGACCTGGACCGCCGGATAGAAGGCGACGTGGTCCTTGATCTCGGCCGCTGCCTCCTTGGGCTCGCGGTAGGTCCAGGCCACGTCGGGCAACGTCGTGTCGCCGACGGTCACCGTGTAGTAGCTCGCCGTACCCTTCCACGGGCAGCCGGTGGTGAGCTCGGTCGCTGCGAAGTAGTTCCAGTCGACCGAGTCGGGCGGGAAGTAGTGGTTCCCCTCCACCACCACGGTGCTCTCGGACGATGCGATGACGGTTCCCTCGACGGTTGCAGTTGCCATGGACGGGACAACAGCGGGTCCACCAGCCGGTATTCCCGCTGATGCTCGTCGCTGTGACGAGCCCGTTGCCGATGATCAGCCGGCTTCCGGCTCCACCTCCACTGCGGTGTCGGAGAAGGTCGGCGCTCGACCGATGTCGGCGTAGCGGGTGGAGTTGAGGGCGTTCACGGCGAGCCCACCCGGCGTGCCCGACGGCCAGTGACCCATCGGCATCAGCACCACGCCGGGCGACACGTCGGTCCCGACCCTGGCCACCGCCGTGATCGACGCCCGCTCGTTGAACACCCGGACCACGCTGCGGTCGGTGATTCCCCTCGCCGCGGCGTCCTCGGCGTTCAGCCGGCACGACTGCGGACCCTGCTGGGTGAGCTGCTTGTCCATGTTCGCGTACTGCGAGTTGAGGAAGGCGTGGGCCTTTGGCGACACCAGGGCCAGTGGGAAGCGGTCGTCGGCGCCGATCTCGACCGGCGGATGGTAGGTGGGGAGCGCATCGACCGGCTTGCCGTCCTGGTTGCCGGGGACGCCCTGCCGGAACAGCGGGGCGACGAAGTTGCCGCCGGCGGCCATCGACGACACCAGCTCCACCTTGCCCGACGGTGTGGGGAACTCACCGTTGCGGTGGGGGGCGTAGTCATCGGCCGGAGGCAGGTTGAGCCGTAGGTAGCCCTCGGCCCGCAACCGGTCGAGGTCGACGCCCTCCATCTGGGGGGCCGACCAGTCCATCGACTGGAGCAACTGCTCCTCGTCGCTCAGCTCGAACCAGGGATCGTCGATGCCCATGCGGCGAGCCAGCCGGCGGAACTGCTCGGTGTTCGGCAGCGCCTCGCCCTGCGGCTCCACCGCCTTGGGTCCGTGGGTGAGGTAGAGGTGACCCCACGAGAAGACGAGGTCCTCCTGCTCCATCGCCATCGCCGCCGGGAGGAAGATGTCGGCGTAGCGGGCGGTGTCGGTGATGAAGTGATCCGACACCACCACGAACAGATCGTCGCGGGCGAGGCCGTCGAGCACCGACTGCTGGGCCGACGTGACGACGGCGGGGTTCGAGTTGTAGACGAAGAGACCCTCGATGGGAGGTCCGTCGAAGCCACCGGCGAGGGCCCGGCCGAGCTCCCACTGGTTGATGATGCGGACGGAGTCGGCGTTGGGATGGGTGCCGTGCAGATTGTCCCACTGCACGGGGAACGCCCAGATCGGCATCTGCAGGACGCCACCGCCGACCTCTCGCCACGACCCGGTCAGGGCCGGGAGGGCGAAGACGGCCCGGGCCGCGTTGCCGCCGCCGGTCGCACGCTCGAGGGCGACGCCGACCCGGATCATGGCGGGCGGGGTGGTGGCGAACTCGCGGGCGAGGGTGCGGATGTCGTCCGCGGGGATGCCGGTCTCGCCCTCGGCCCACTCCGGCGTGTACTGCACCACGTGCTCGGCCAGTTCGTCGAAACCGGCGGTGTTGGCTGCGACGTAGTCGGCGTCGTGGAGGTCCTCACCGATGATCACGTGCATCATCGCCAGGGCGAGGGCGGCGTCGGTGCCCGGCCGGATCGGGATGTGCCAATCGGCCTTCTGGGCGGTCCGGTGGGCCACGGGATCGATGCAGACGACCTTGGCCCCCCGCTTCTGCGCCTCCTCGATGAACGGCCACAGGTGCAGGTTGTTCGACAGCACATTGCAGGCCCAGATCACGATGTACCGGGAGTGCACCAGCGACTCGGGGTCGACCGCTGCGGTGGGGCCCAACGTCATGAGGTAGGCGGAGATGCCGCCGCCGTCGCAGAAGGTGCGCTCCGACACGCTCGTGCCGAGCGCGTTGAAGAACCGGTCGCCGACGGTCAGCCCGTTGAGGATGCCCATGTTGCCGAGGTAGCTGTAGGGAAGGATCGCCTCCGGACCGTGCCGGTCGATGATGGCGGTGAACCGGTCGGCGATCTCGTCGATCGCCTCGTCCCAGGTGATCGGCTCGAACCTGCCCTCGCCCTTGGCGCCGACCCGGCGCTGCGGGCTCGTGACCCGGGCGTCGCTGTAGAGGTGGTTGGGGAAGTCGGTGACCTTCACACAGAGCCCGCCGCGGGTGAACGGATGATCCGGGTTGCCGCGGATCTTGGTGATGCGGCCGTCCTCGATCGTCGCCACCATCGAGCAGGTATCCGGACAATCGTGCGGGCAGGCGCCGAGCACCTGCGTCGACTCCGTCATGGCGGTCCCCCTTGTTGGTTGTCTCCGCACAGTACCTGGCGGGCCGCAACCCAGGCCACCGACCAGTGTCGGTCTGGCCTTGGCAGCGCTACCGGGTGAGATCCTGTGTGGCTCGTCAGGGGAGATCGATGGGGCGACCGGCCGTGGTGTCGACGTGGACGTGCCAGACGTGCTCGCCGACGGTCTTGGCGATCCGGACGTCGTACTCGTTCACCGTGGCCACGATGCGGGGGCTGTAGATCTCGTCGAAGGACGCGAGGGCGGCGGTCAGACTCAGAGGAACGATCGGGTGGGAGGGCATGGACCGAGCCTGACCGAGGCGGGCTGTCGGCGGCTTGCACGATCTTGACGTGGCGCCGACCGATCAGGACGAGCCCATCCCCCAGCGGTGCACCGTGACCGCGTGGCGACCGCCGGTGGCGGGGATCGCGGAGGTCTTCCACGCACACATCGTCGACTGGGGCTATCCGCCGCACTGCCACGACACCTGGACGATCCTGATCGTCGACCACGGCGCCGTCGACTACTCCCTCGACCGCAGACGATGTGCCGCCGAGACCTCGAGCGTGGCGATCCTGCCCCCAGGGGTGGTGCACGACGGTCAGCCGGCACCGCGGGCGTACAGCGGCTTCTGGAAGCGGAGCCTCTACCTCGACGCTGGCTCCCTGCCCGGCGAGCTCATCGGAGCAGCGGTCGACAGGACCGTGACCGACGACCCGACCCTCCGTCGCGGACTCGCCCGCCTCCACCGCTCCCTGGCGGCCGGGGAGGAGCCGCTCGATGCGGAGGGACAGCTCGCGCTGCTTTGCGAACGCATCCGCCGACGGCTCGGTTCCGACGACCGGGTCGAGCACCCGGAGCGGGGTATCGCCGACGAACTGCGGTACCTGCTCGATGAGCACGTCGCGAGGTCGCTGACGCTGTCCCAGGCCAGCGCCATCCTCGACCGCAGCGCTGCCCACCTCGTCCGGAGCTTCACCGCCGCCTTCGGGGCGAGCCCGCACGCCTACATGATCGGCCGCCGCGTCGAGGCGGCCCGACCTCTGCTGCTGGCCGGCAGTGCTCCGGCTGAGGTCGCGACCACCGTCGGCTTCTACGATCAGGCCCACTTCACCCGCCACTTCAAGCGACACACGTCGACCACCCCGGCCCGCTACGCCCGCAGCCATCCGACCCGGTAGCTGCACCGCAACGGCCCTCGTCGACCCCGCTCGACCACGAGCGCGCACTGGCAGATCTGACGCCCACCCCCGGTGCAAACCGCTGCCCGTGCGAGTCTGGCGGTGGCTGTCACACCCGCGTGCGACGATCGACGCATGCTCAACAACGACGCTTGGAGCGCCGTGTGTCAGAGTTCGCAGCCTCTCAGCACGGATGCTTCACCAACCGGCAGGCTGCCGACCATGGAATCGGACGGCGACAGCTCGACCGAGCCCTCGACGCTGGCCTCGTGCATCGAACACACCCTCGCGTCCTGCGGTTCGGCGGTGCGCCGAGGACGTGGGAGAGCTTGGTGACCTCGGCGACCCTGAGCACCGGCGGTGGCGCCTCCCATCGAGCTGCGGGCCGCGTGCACGCGGTGGACGGATTCAGCACTGCTGGACCCGAGCTCATCGTTGCTCGAGGGCGCATGCCGAAGCTCGACGGGTTCGTGATCCATCGATGGACCGACCCCGACCCCGATCTCGACTACGCCGTCGTCTCGGGTATCCGCTGCACGTCGATCGCAGTGACACTGGCCCAACTCGGTGCGGTCGTGCCCGAGCAGTCGGTCGAACGCGCCCTCGACGACGTGCTCCGCCGCGGGGTCTCGCTCCGTTGGATCCAGGAGACCGCTGAGCGCCTCCACCGTCCCGGCCCGAGCGGAACGTCGACCCTCATGCGAATCCTCTCCGACGAGCGCCGTTCCGGCCGCCTCCCGGAGAGCTGGTTCGAGCGGGTCGCCCAGCGCCTCCTCGCCGCACGCGAGATTCCGACACCCGCTCTCCAGTACGAGGTCCAGGTCGCATCGGGATCGGCGTACCGACTCGATCTCGCGTGGCCGGAACTCAAGCTCGGGGTCGAGTGTCACTCACGGCGATACCACTTCGGTCCGCTGAAGGAGGCCGCCGACCACCGGCGCGACCTCGAGCTGGCGGGCGCCGGGTGGGAGGTGTTGTACATGACCTGGGAGCACCGTCGCCATCCGGACGAGTTCGTTCCGCTGCTGTCCGAGACGATCGCAACCCGCGCCCGCCAACTCTGCCGAGCACCTCGCTGACCGCCTCCGACCACCGCCGCCTCTCTGGCAGATCTGGCGCCCACCCCCCGTGCAAATCGCTGCCAAAGGCAGCACGAGCCCAGCCCTGGCAGATTCCGCGCACACCCCCGGTGCAAATCGCTGCCAAAGACAGCACGAGCCCAGCCCTGGCAGATTCTGCGCCCACCCTGCGTGCAGAACGCTGCCAAAGCGGGCCGACACACCGCCCTGGCAGATCTGGCGCCCACCCCCGGTGCAGATCGCTGCCAAAGACGGCACCAGCCCAGCCCTGGCAGATTCCGCGCACACCCTGCGTGCAGAACGCTGCCAAAGCGGGCCGACACACCGCCCTGGCAGATCTGGCGCCCACCCCCGGTGCAGAAACGCTGCCAAAGACGGCAAAGCGCGGGGCGGTTCAGAGGGCGATCACGCCGAGGCCGGCAAGCTCGGCGTCGTCGACCAGCGCATCGTCACCGACGATGATGGCGCCCACCGCGGCGGACCAGAGCCAGCGATTTCGACGCTCGATCGATGGGCGGGGTTTGGTGGGATCACCGTCGAGGGTGACCACCCAGGCGGCGGCGTCGACCGCGGCGTCGAAGCGGGCGCGGTCGGCCGGCGACCAGGTCTGGACCGGGTCGGGGTAGGGCAGCACGACGCCGAGCGGCACCGACATCGACACGGCAGCCTCGGCGCCGTGGAGCTCGGCCCCGAGCCGGAGTCCGGAGATCAGGAGATCGTTGGCGGGGTCGAGCTCGCCAACGGCATCGGTGAGCTCGACGAGCTGGTCGTCGTCGAGCTCCCGGAGGCCGGTCACGACCACCGCCCGTTCCATCGGCCACGGCGGCACCGGCCCCGGAGCACCGCCGACGTCGCCACCGGCGGCGGACCCGACGCTGGCATCACCGGCGAGGCCCGGCAGGCGAGACTTCAGCTTCTCCACCTCGGCGACCGCGAGCTGGTCGGCGATCTCGTTCAACTCCTCACCGGAGTGGCCCTTCACCCAGGTGAAGCTCAGCTCGTCCCGGCGCCGGAGGTACGCCGCGATCAGCGGCTCCCAGAGATCGCGGTTGGCCACCGGTTTCTTCTGCGAGTTCTTCCAGCCCCTCGAGATCCACCCCTCGTACCAGCGGTCGTTGAAGCAGTTGACCACATAGGTGGAGTCGGAGAAGACGGCGAGCTCGCCCGGCAGCGCCTCGATCGCCTTCGCCACCGCGGTCAGCTCCATCCGCTGGTTCGTGGTCTCGGGCTCGCCGCCGGCCTCGTGGCGACCATCGTCGGTGACCCACGCCCAACCGCCGGGACCGGGATTCTGGGAGCAGGCACCGTCGGTGTAGACACGCATCGCCTCCAGCTTGCCGTCTCCGACGACGACTCCCCCCGACCTCGGGAAACACGACATGTCGGACGTCACTGTTCCCGACAACGGAAATGTTCGTCGCTACGATTGCGGTTTCACCCGCATACGAGAGGGGACCGCGATGCGACGAGGACCGGCACGGCCATGACGAGCGACGGCTTCCTGAGCCAACTCCCCGACATCGACCCACAAGAGACCTCGGAGTGGCTCGAATCGCTCGACGCGGTGAACGCGGCCGACGGGAAGACCCGCGCCCGCTACCTCCTCGGTCGCCTCAACCAGCACGGGCGTCAGCTCCAGCTCGGCAACGCCGAAGCGGTCTCGACCGACTACGTCAACACGATCCCCACCGAGCAGCAGCCGTTCTTCCCCGGCGACGAGGCGGTCGAGCGGAAGATGCGGGCCTACATCCGCTGGAACGCAGCGGCGATGGTGGTCCGGGCCAACAAGCTCGCCGACGGCATTGGGGGTCACCTGTCCACGTTCGCGTCGTCGGCCCCGCTGTACGAGGTCGGGTTCAACTGGTTCTTCCGCGGCAAGGAGGACGGCACGCCGGGCGACGCCGTCTACTTCCAGGGGCACGCCGCGCCCGGGGTCTACGCCCGCGCCTACCTCGAGGGCCGGCTCGACGAGTCGCAGCTCGACAACTTCCGGCGGGAGGTCGGCGGCAACGGGTTGTCGAGCTACCCCCACCCGCGACTCATGCCCGACTTCTGGGAGTACCCGACCGTGTCGATGGGGCTGGGGCCGATCAACTCCCTCTACCACGCCCGATTCCTCCGCTACCTGCAGAACCGCAAGATCGACCAGACCACCGACAGCCGGGTCTGGGCGTTCCTCGGCGACGGCGAGTGCGACGAGCCCGAGACCCTCGGGTCGATCTCCCTCGCCGGGCGCAACGGGCTCGACAACCTCACCTGGGTCATCAACTGCAACCTCCAGCGACTCGACGGGCCGGTACGAGGCAACGGCAAGATCATCCAGGAGCTGGAGGCGGTCTTCCGCGGCGCCGGGTGGAACGTGATCAAGGTCGTGTGGGGCGGCCGGTGGGACGAGCTGCTCCAGCGCGATGTCGATGGGGTGCTCCTCAACAAGATGAACACCACCGTCGACGGTGAGTTCCAGCGATACGCGGTGGAGACCGGCGCCTACATCCGGGAGAAGTTCTTCGGTCCCGACCCCCGCCTGCGACGCCTGGTCGAGCACCTCAGCGACGACGATCTCCGCAACCTGCCCCGGGGCGGTCACGACTATCAGAAGGTCTACGCCGCCTACAAGGCCGCCACCGAGCACGAGGGTCAGCCCACCGTCATCCTCGCCAAGACGATCAAGGGTTGGACGCTCGGCGAGGGCTTCGAGGGCCGCAACGCCACCCATCAGATCAAGAAGATGACCAAGGCGCAGCTGCTCGCGCTGCGGGAGCGACTGTCGCTCACCGACGACATCGCCGAGGCCGACCTCGAGGACGGCCTCCCGCCCTACGTGCGACCCAAGGATCCGACCATCGTCGAGTACATGATGGATCGGCGCAAGGCGCTCGACGGCCCGCTCCCCCACCGCGGCCTCTCGATCCGACGCCCGCTCCCCCAGCCGAGCGATGTTCCGTTCAAGGCGTTCGAGGAGGGCTCCGGCGGCCGGGAGGTCTCGACCACGATGGTCTTCACCTCGATGCTCCGCGACATGATGCGGGAGGACGGCTTCGGCCAGCGGGTCGTGCCGATCGTGCCCGACGAGGCCCGGACGTTCGGGATGGACTCCATGTTCCGGGAGTTCGAGATCTACGCCCCGTTCGGCCAGCTCTACGAGCCGGTCGACCACGAGCTGCTCCTGTCCTACACCGAGGACTCCGACGGCCAGATCCTGGAGGAGGGCATCACCGAGGCCGGCTCGATGGCGAGCTGGATCGCGGCGGCCACCAGCTACGCCCACCGCGGCGTGCCGATGGTGCCGTTCTACACCTTCTACTCGATGTTCGGATTCCAGCGCGTCGGCGATCTCATCTGGTCGGCGGCCGACTCTCGGGCCCGGGGCTTCCTGATGGCGGCCACCGCCGGCCGCACCACGCTCGCCGGCGAAGGACTGCAGCACCAGGACGGGCACAGCCATCTGCACGCTGCCGCGGTTCCGTCGTGCGAGGCCTACGACCCTGCGTTCGCCTACGAGCTGGCGACGATCGTGAAGGACGGCATCCGCCGGATGTACCACGACGGCGAGGACGTCTTCTACTACCTCACGATCTACAACGAGAACTACGACCAGCCGCCGCAGCCACCGGGCACCACGGAGGGCATCCTCCGGGGGATGTACAAGTGGGCCGACGGTGACCGGTCGCAGCCCCACCAGGCGACGATTCTGTTCTCCGGACCATCGCATGGTCCGGCCCGCACCGCCCAGGCCGAACTGGCCGAGCGATGGGGGGTCGGTGTCGACCTCTGGAGCGTCACGTCGTTCAAGCGCCTGCGGGAAGACGGCCTCGAGGCCGAGCGGTGGAACCGGCTCAACCCCACCGAGACCCAGCGGACACCCGTCGTCACCGAACTGCTCGATGACACCCCCGGTCCGATCGTGGCGGTGAGCGACTACGTCCGCGCCGTCCCCGAGCTGATCGCCTCGTTCGTGCCGAAGCGCTACGTGGTGCTCGGCACCGACGGATACGGCCGGAGCGACACCCGGGAGGCGCTCCGCTCGTTCTTCGAGACCGACGCACCGAACATCATCGTCACCGTGCTCAGTGAACTGGCCGCCGCCGGTGAGATCGATCGACAGCAGGTGGCCGACGCGGTCGCCCACTACGGCCTCGCCACCGACACCGCCCCGCCATGGGAGCGATGACGCTCACCCGAGCGACGAAGCCGACCAGCGGCTGATCAGGTGACGGCCCGACCCGGCCACCAGCCGATCAGGTGACGAGCTCAGCCTCCTGGCGCCCCAACCAGCCGAGCAGGACGGCGACCGCTCGCGGGTCGTGACGGAGCTGATGGCCGGCGCCGCCGATCACCCGGAGGTCGGCGCTGCGGTGGGCGTCGGCGATGAGTCGGGCGTCGAAGTTCGGGACCAGCTCATCCTCGAGACCGTGGAGCACGAGCAGCGGTCGAGGGGCGAAGACCTCCGCCGCCTCGACCGCCCGGATCTTCCGGAGCTGGTCCTTCCAGGCATCGACGTCCTCCGGGAACGAGCCACTCGAGATCGCCCCCACCCGCTTGGCGTGGGCGAGCAGCCGGTTGGGATTCGCGGCCCAGTCATCGAAATCGGCCGGTGAGCCACCGAGCGCCACCCCGCTCACCCGCCGGTCGGCAGCACCTGCGATCAGGCCGACGGCGCCGCCGGTGCCGAAGCCGCAGAGCCAGATCCGCTCCGGACCATGACGGGTGTGGAAGAACTCGACCGCCGCGCTGACGTCGTCGACCCAGCCCTGAAGGCTGAAATCGCCGGTGGATTCGCCACAGCCGCGGAATCTGAGCGCGAGCGCGAACCAGCGGAGCTGGTCTGCGGCCCGGTCCGCCAACTCCGGCAGATCGGCACCGATCCGGTCGGCCCACACCTCGCCCGACGGGAAGCCGTGGACGAACACGACGGCGGCCGAGGCGAACTCGGCGTCGTCGTCGGGGACCGCCAGGTGGCCCTCCAGCTCGACGTCGTCGGTCGAGGCGATTCGAAGCTTCTCGGCCGTCAATGCAACCCGAGTATCCTCATCGGGCGCCGGCTCCCGGGTAGGGGCGATAGCCGCGGTTGCGGGCCTCCGCCAGCGTGTCGGGGGCGAAGCACGTGAAGGTACCAGCCGCGATCAGCTCGTCCATCACGTCGGGCTCGTCCAGCGCATCGACGTCGTACACGATCTGGGTCCGCTTGTCGCCGACCCAGCGGAAGTGCTCGAATTTTCCGGGGCGTTCCACGGGGGCGAGGGTAGCAAAGCGTCGTTCACGCACCGGCGTACCGCCGCTCGAGGTGAAGGTCAGCCAAAGCTCACGCCGACGGTTCCCAATCGGGTACCGTCGGCCGAGGCGTAGGTCGCCTCCCATCGCTCCCCGGCGGCAATCGGCAGTCGACAGAAGGCGCCGGTGATGACCCGATGGCCGGCCTCGATGCGTCGACTGTGCCGCCCGAGCACCTCGACCAGCCGGGCGAGCGACGACCAGTGGTCGTCGAGGACATCGCCACTCGCGCCCTCGAACCGGACCTCGTCGTCGCAACGCAGTTCCACCGTGACCGCGTTCAGGTCGAGCGACCGCGGATCCGCCCCTTCACCGACCACGATGCCCCACTGGGCCATGTTGTCGGCAACGGTCAACGGGAAGTCACCAGCCACCGTGCCCGATCGGTTCTCGTTCAACTCGAACCCGGCGTGGACCGACCCGACCGCGTCTCGGACCTGGCCGGGGTCGTCGACCGGTCGGGCGAACACGAAGCAGAGCTCCGGTTCGATGTGAGGCTCCCGCATCGAGCCGATCGGCACCTCGTCGCCCGATGCGAAGACCCGCGACCGGAGAATGTGGCCGAACGGACGCTCGTCGGCACCGAGCATCGCCCTCGCCCTGGGCGAGGTCAGGCCCACCTTCCACCCGGCGAGCTGCTCGCCACCGCCGAGCTTGCGGTCGAGGTGGCAGAGCTGCACCGCGAGCCCGTTCTCGTAGCTGAGCACGCCACCCCACCGGGCCGGCGCGTGATCCCCGCGCTCGGCGTAGCTCCAGAGGTCTTCCGCTGCTGCATCAACGTCCACTCGCATCGCGCGCCGAGCTTAGGCCGCATGTACCGTCCAGGCGATGGAAGCGCTCGGGCTGCTGGAGACCGCCGCGGTGCTGGCGGCGATCCTGGCCTCGTTCACGGTGAGCGCATCGGCCGGACTCGGCGGCTCGCTGATCCTCGTGCCGAGCCTCGCGCTCGTCATGGGCTCGAAGGAGGGGATCGCACTGGCTGCGCTGCTCCTCGGCGCGAACAATGTGGTGAAGGTGGTGGCGTACCGGGAGACGCTCCCGTTCCTGCGGGCGATGGTGTTGGTGGCGCTGCTCAGCGTCGGGGCGTTCCTCGGCGCGTCGCTGCTGGTGCAGGCCCCGGAGTCGGTGGTCGGCGTGGCGGTCATCGCGTCGTTTGCCGGCACGCTCGTCGCCGAGCGACGGGGATGGCTCGATCTCCAGCGGATCGCTGGACCGGTGCTCGCGTTCGGCGCCGGCGCCACCTCGGGGTTCTCCGGCACGTCGGGCCCGTTGAAGGGAGCCGCGCTTCGCAACCTGCCACTCGACAAGCTGCACTTCGTCGGTGCGGCGTCGCTCGCATCGCTCGCCGGTGATCTGACGAAGAGCGCCGTGTTCGCCGAGGCGTCGTTGCTCGACGGGGCGGCCCTGCGGCTGGCGCTCGTCTCCGTGCCGCTGATGCTCCTCGGCACGTTCGCCGGTCGACACCTGACCCGCCAGGTCGGCGAGTCTGGCTTCGCGATCCTCTTCTGGTCGGTGATGGGCGGCTACTCGGTGCGGGTCGCACTCACCCTGCTCTAGCGACGACCGCGGCGCCATCACGGCTCGAGCCGTCGACCCAGCTCGAGCCGTCGGATCGACGCGACTCGGGCCATGGCAGCGCACCTGCGCCACCACGACCCGAAGCCGTACTCGCTTCGACCGCCAGACCTCTCGGTCCGGCCGTCCTTTCATCTGCTGGAACCCGATCGGCCGCGGTCTCGTCGAGCGGGACATGCTCGAACGGCCGAACAGGGGGTGGACCGGCGGGAATTCGCCAGCGGTCCAGCTATCGCAAACCCAGAGCGCTGCTCCGGGTTCCCGCTAGCGGCCAGCCACCTCCAAGGTCCCAAATCGTATTCCGTGCAGTTGGACCACCTCCTTCCTCTTGGTGGCCACAGTGTGCCACAACCGGACCGGGGGTGGGACAATTATCGATCGCTGCCGTCGCCAGGATCAGCCGGTTGCTCGAGCATCGGGAGCTCGGCAAGGTCCGCCTCGATGGCGACGGGGTCGTCGAGGTGGATCGCCCCCGCCACCTGCAGATAGGCGGAATGGGCGTCGACGACGGCGACGAGGTGCTCGCGGGAGACCTCGAGCCCGATCGTGTCGGCCCGTTCGACCATGTAGGGCACCGCGTCGAGCTCCTCGAACAGGATCGGGCCGTCGCTCGCGCCGTCGGGCGCCCAGTGGTACGCCTGGATCCACTCGAGGTGGAGTCGGAGGAGCCGGCGGAGCTCGTCGTAGGTCATCGACGCCGTGACCTCGTCGGGGAGGGCCTCGGCACAGAACTCGATGGCCTCGGTCGCGTCGATGACGATCTGGGGCGGCATGGAGGTCGTCTTGGCGACGGCCGAGCCGACCATCAGCAGCGCGATGACCACCACGGCCGCACCGGCGACGACGACGAGCACGATCTCCACGACGTCACGCTATCCGGGGCGCTCGACGCGCCACGGATCGGTCGACCCGTCCGGTCGACCGATCCGCGCCGTCGATCGCTGCGGGCCGGACAGCTGTCAGACCCGATCGGGGTAGGGCCCCGATCAGAGTCCGATGCGCTGGGCGAGCAGCTCCCGGTGGTAGGCGGGATCGCCGAACATCAGCTCGGAGCTCTTCGCCCGCTTGAAGTAGAGATGGGCGGGATGCTCCCAGGTGAAGCCGATGCCGCCGTGGATCTGGATGTTCTCGGCCGCAGCGTGGAAGTAGGCCTCGGAGCAGTACGCCTTGGCCAGCGCCGCCACCGACGGCAGCTCGTCGTTCAGCTCGGCCGCGCACCACAGGCCGTAGTAGGCGGCCGACTTGGCCGACTCGACCTCGAGGAGCATGTCGGCACACTTGTGCTTGATCGCCTGGAACGAGCCGATCGGTCGACCGAACTGCACCCGGTCCTTGGCGTACTGGACGGCCATGTCGAGCACGAACTGGGCACCGCCGACCTGCTCTGCGGCGAGGGCGATCGCACCGAGATCGAGGACGGTGGTCATCGTGTCCCACCCGGCACCCTCGTTGCCGATGAGCGTGGCCGGGGTGTTGTCGAAGGTGAGCTTGGCCTGCTTGCGGGTCTGGTCCATCGTGGCCAGCGATTCCCGGCTGAGCCCGGAGGCGTCACCGGCGACGGCGAACAGGCTGACGCCCGACGCCGTCCGCGCCGCCACCACGAGCAGATCGGCGACGTGGCCGTCGATCACGAACGACTTCACACCCGACAGGGTGTGGCCGTCGCCCTCCGCGGTGGCTTCCATCGTGATGCCGGACTCGTCCCACTTGCCGTTCTCCTCGGTGAACGCGAGGGCGGCGATCGTCTCGCCGGAGGCGATGCCGGGCAGGTGGGCGCCCATGGCTGCCTCGTCGCCGGAGTGGATGATGGCCTGTGAGGCGAGCACACCCGAGAGGTAGGGGGCGCACAGCAGCGATCGACCCATCTCCTCCAGCACGACGCCGAGCTCCACGAACGAGTAGCCCTGGCCACCGTGCGCTTCGGGGATCGCGAGGCTCTGGAGCCCGAGCTGCTCGGCCATCTGCTTCCAGACAGCGTCGTCGTAGCCCTTCTCGGTGTCCATCAACTCTCGGACGGTCGCCTCGGAGGACTTGTCCTCGAGGAACGATCGGACGAACTGGCGGAGCTGCTCCTGCTCCTCGGTGAAGGCAAAGTTCATGCGGGGCACGGTAGAAGACTCGGGTCGGCGGCCACAAGTCGGATTGTGTACACGTGTGCTACGGTGCGGGGATGGCCGTAATCGACAACCGGGGCGCGTCGCTGCCGATCGGCGTCCGCGAGCTCCGCAACAACGTGTCGGCGGTGCTGCGTCGAGCCGAGACCGGGGAGCGGGTGGTGGTGACGGTCGACGGCCACCCCGTCGCCCAGCTCGGCCCGATCACCCCCGATACGGCGGGCGTGACGCTCTGGGATCTGGCGGCGGCTGGGCTCGTCGAACCACCTCGACGCCACGACCGACCCGCTGACCCGGCGCCGCTGCCGGTGCCGGCCGACCTCGACGCCGATCGACTCCTCGAGGCGACCCGCGGCCGATGAGCGGCGGTGGTGGTGCCGATGGTGACGGTGGCGGCCGTGATGATGCTGGTGGCGGCCGTGATGATGCTGCTGGCGGCCGTGCTGATGGCGGCCGTGATGATGGCGAGGGCGGGACCCTCGCATTGGACACGTCGGCCCTGCTGCGGCGCTACGTCGACGATCGCCATCGGACGCTGGTGCTCGATGCCATGGCCGGCGCCGACGCCTGGGCGGCCTCGGCGCTGGCCCGCAGCGAGTTGATGCTCGCGCTTCACCAAGCGGCGTCGGACCCCCTCGGCCAGCGATCGGCGTGGGCCGCGGTGCGCGACGACTGGGAGGCGATGTGGGAGATCCCGGTCGACGGTCGCTGCCTGGCCCGAGCCACCGAGATCGGCGCCCGGTACGGCATCACCCTGACGGCCGCGATCCACCTCGCCGCCGCCAGCCGGCTACCCGCTCCGGTGGCGTTCTGCACCCTCGACCGCCGCCAGATCCCTGCCGCCGCCGACCTCGGCTTCACGCTGGTCAGCCCATCGGCGAGCTGAGCCATCGACACCCCGCTCGTTCCGGCCGACCGACGTGCCACGCCCACCCAACCCCGTTCCGGCGGACCCAGCGCCCACCCAACCCCGTTCCGGCGGACCCAGCTACCGATCCCGGCACCTCGGCCCGCCAGAAATGAGCGGGCGCGGCACCTCCATCCGCCGGAACGACGGGGCGCGGTGGGTTTGCCTGGCGCAGGTGGTGACGGCGCGGGTCGACTAGCCCAGAACTTCGGTGCGCCAGTGTTCGGGCGACAAGGTGACGAGGGCCTCGTCGTGACCGGGGAAGGCGTCGGCGTAGGCGTGACCGGCCCGGTCGCCGAGGTACCGGGAGGCGATGTCGACGAGGACCTCGTGGCGCTCGTCGACCGCCAGGACCCGGAGCGACACCGGTCCCTCCGCCGTCACGTACCGGTAGGGGCGGCCCTCGTCCTGGACACAGATCGTGGCCCGACCCGCTGCCCGTAGCCGGTGGGCCTTTGCCGACGCATCCGCCATCGCGATCTCGAAGGAACCGTCGTCGGCCCGCCGGTACCAGATCGGCGCACAGAGCGGACCCTTGCCGTCGCGCTCGATCGCCAGCACCCCAACCCGGCGCTCGGCCAGGAACTCGTCTCGTTCGTCGTCGGTCATCTCGGCCATCGGGTCAGCGTACGCCCACAGTCGCCTCGTCGCCGAAGCCGCCGGCGGGGGCGTGTAGGTTGACGCCATGAGCCGCATCGTGGTGGTCGGGGGCGGAATCGCCGGCGTCAGCGCCGCCTACGCACTGGCCGAGCACGACGCCCGGCCCGACGTCACCCTGATCGAGGCGGAGCCCCAGTTGGCCCACCACACGACCGGGCGTTCGGCCGCGCTCTACATAGAGAACTACGGCACCGGACCGACCCGCGTCCTGACCAAGGCCAGCCGCCACTACTTCCACGAGCCACCCGAAGATCTCACCGACGGTCCGTTGCTCGAGGAGCGCGGCGTGCTGAGCGTGGCCCGTCCCGAGCAGGAGTCGTTGTTCGAGGAGATGCTGGCGCAGGGGATGGCGGTCAACCCCGACATCGGCGAGGTCTCGATCGACGAGGCGGTCGAGCTGTTCCCGGTCCTCCGGGGCGACCGATTGAGCCGAGCGCTGTTCGAGCCGGGGGCATCCGGCATCGACGTCGGCGGTCTCCATCAGAGCTTCGTGCGGGGCCTTCGTCGGCGGGGCGCCGAGGTCTCCCCGTCGACGCGGGCCGAGTCGCTCTCGCCCGATGGCGGCGGCTGGCGGATCGCCACGTCCGACGGACCACTCAGCGCCGACATCGTCGTCAACGCCGCAGGCGCGTGGGGCGACGACGTGGCCAGACGGGGCGGACTGGCGCCGATCGGACTGCAGCCCCTGCGGCGGACGGCGTTCATGGTGGACCGTCCCGCCGAGCTGCCCGAGCGGGCACCGCTCACCGCCGAGATCGAGCACAAACAGTGGTACCTCAAGCCCGACGGCCCGCAGATCCTGTGCTCGCCAGCTGACGAGACGCCGTCGGAGCCGTGCGACGCCAGGCCCGAGGAGATCGACATCGCCAGGGCGATCGACGACATCAACGCCGCCACCACGCTCGGCATCCGCTCCGTGCGCTCGAGCTGGGCCGGCCTGCGCACGTTCTCCCCCGACCGGACCATGGTGATCGGCCCCGACCCCGACCACCCGAACTTCATCTGGTGCGTCGGCCAGGGCGGCACCGGCATCCAGACTGCGCCGGCCGCTGGGCAGCTCGTGGCCGACCTGACCCTCGACGGCACCACCCGTCTCGCCCTCGATCTGGCCGCCATCACCCCCGACCGCTTCCGCTGACACCGCACGTCGCTCCCCGTCGGTCCCCGATGGCGGCCCCAAGCCTCACCCACGACGCCCACAACCGCCAACCCCACCCACCGGCCCGATGGCGGCCCCAAGCCTCACCCACGACGCCCACAACCGCCAACCCCACCCACCGGCCCGATGGCGGCCCCAAGCCGAAGCCCACGAGGCCCACAACCGCCAACGGCGGTGTGGCCAACGACGCCCACAACCGCCAACCGCCAACGGCGGCTTGACCAACGGCGGGGCTATGGGCTTCGTGGCGAACCGGGGCGGCCTCGCCAGGGTGAAAGGGGCCCGTGTAGCGTCGCGTGCATGGAAGTCGGGATGCAGATGATCTTCACGTCGCACGGGTACGACGGGGTGAGCGACGGTCAGGTCTACGACGAGGAGATCCAGTTGGCGCTCCTCGCCGAAGAGCTCGGCTTCGGGTCGTTGTGGCCGGTGGAGCACCACTACTACGACTACAGCTTCTGTCCCGACAACACCCAGATGTTGTCGTACCTCGCCGGCAGGACCGAGCGGATCGAGCTGGCCACCGGCGCCATCATCCTCCCCTGGAACGAGCCGCTGCGGATCGCCGAGAAGGTGTCGATGCTCGACCACCTGTCGGGCGGGCGGGTTCGCCTGGGGTTGGGCCGAGGGCTGAGCCGGCGCGAGTACAGCCACTTCCGGGGGATCGAGATGGAGGAGGCCCGCGGCCGGTTCGACGAGGGGTCGCTGCTCGTCCAGGAGGCGCTCGAGACCGGCTTCATGGAGGGCGACGGCGAGTACTACCCGCAACCCCGGACCGAGATCCGCCCTCGACCCACCAAGTCGTTCAAGGACCGGACCTACGCCATCGCCGGCTCCCGTGACTCGGTCGAGGCGTGCGCCAGGCTGGGCGCCCACCTCGTGATGTTCGCCGAGAACCGGTGGGAGAAGCGGATCGACCACATCGACGGCTGGCGGTCCCGCCACCGCGAGCTGCACGGCGCCGACGCGCCGGCGCCGATGACCGCCGACTTCACGTTCGTCCACCACGATCCCGATCACGCCCGGGAGATGGCCGAGCGGCACATGACCATCTACCTCATGAGCATCCTCGAGCACTACGAGTTGTTCAGCGACCACTTCGGCGAGGTCAACGGCTACCGGGGCTACGCCAAGCAGGCGGAGATGCTGGAGAAGATTGGCGTCGACGGGTACGTGAAGGGCTTCCTGGCGGCCAATGCCTGGGGCACCCCGGAGAAGGTGCTGGAGACGTTCCGCAACCGTTGGGACACGATCGGCGAGTTCGAGCTCGTCACCTGCTTCCGCTACGGCGGCATGCCCTACGACGATGCCGAGGCCAGTATGCGACTGTTCGCTGCCGAGGTGCTTCCCGAGCTCCAGAGCTGGTAGCGAAGCCGGCGACACACGTCACACCCGCCAGTCCTTGACTTCAACCCAGCTTGAACTTGCATCATCCGGTCATGGACGACGTCGACCGACCGCTGACCGACATCGAGGCCGAGTATCGCGACGGTGGCATGGCCGAGCTCTCCGACGTGGAGCTCGTCAGGTCGGTTGCGGCCGTGGTGGCGACCCCCCGGCGCGACCCGGCCGACTCCTTCGTGCTCCACGCCCCGCTGGAGCTGGCCGCCAGGTCGGCACTGCTGCCGTGGGTGGCCGCCGACGATCGGCACCTCGCTCGCCTCCACATCCTCGCCATCGCCACCCAGTATCGGAACTTCGGCCCACCGATCGAGGCCGAGACCGAGACCGCCACCGCCCAGAAGCCAGCTCGGGGGCCCGGACCCGACGCTGACACCGTCGCTGGCATTGCCGCTCCCGGCACCGGCACGGACACCGGCACCAGCACCAGCACCGACGCCGATCCCTTCCGCTGGCTCGGCGACGCGTTGGCGGCCGGCGACCTCGACGGGGTCGACCGTGCGGCCAAGGCCATCGCCGCCGTCACCACACCCGACGGGCTGAGCGCCGCGTTGACCGACCCGCTGCTGCCGCTCACGGGCGCCGCCGCCCATGCCCCGATCTTCCTCCACCAGTTCGGCCGTGTGGGCCGCCGAGGCGAGCTGCCGGCCGACCTGCTGCGCCCGCTGGCGCGCGACCTCGCCCGCCACCCCGACTGGCGCCTCCGCTGGATCGACGAGTGGCGGCCGACGGGGCCGACCGATCCCCGCCTCCTGGAGGAGGCGATGGCCGATGGACCGACGCTCGGGACTCCCGGCAGCTCCTTCATCCACCCGCTCTACATGCAGGTCGACGACGGGGGCGTGGCCGCCGCCCACCTCGGGTCGGCCCTCGGGCACTACAGCCCGGAGGCAGCCCGCACACTGTTGCGGGTCGCGGCGAGGGCGATGCTGGTGGACACCGCCGAGCACGTTCCCTACGGGTGGACCCACAGCCTCACGATCCCGCAGGCGGTGCTCGGCCTCGCCCCGCGCAGCGCCGATCCCGACCGGGCCCTGGCCATCGCCGCCACCGGTCTGCTCGCCTTCCGAGCCGGCCTGGGGTCGGGACCACTGCCTGCGGTGGAGCTCACCGACCTGCCCCCGGTCGATCCCGGGTCGCTCGCCACCGACGCCGCGACCCGCCACGACGCCCACATCGTGAAGTACACGTTGGCCTGCCTCGACGCCGCCGCTGACGACCCGGCGTTCGCCCGCCTCCACCTCAGCGCCGCCGACCGGCTCCTCCGCTGGTGGGACGCCGCCGGTGGCGATCCCACGGACCCCCTCGCCTGAGGCGGAGCCGGCGACGCTTCACCATCAGGCGGAACTCGAAGCCGCCGGTGGCCGTGAACCGGCCTCGCAGCTCACACCTGGACATCGCCGCAGGCCACTGGCCTACCATCGATCCATGAAGGTCCTGTGGTTCCACCTCATGCCCTACCCCGAGCTACCGGAGGACTTCCGGGCCAAGCATCGGGGGGTCTGGGTCGATCTCGATGCCGGCCTCCTCGATCCCGAGATCGTCGCCGAGTCGTACGACACCTACCTCGACCAGCTCGTGCACGCCGAGGCTTGTGGCTTCGACGGCCTGTGCGTGAACGAGCACCACGGCAACGGCTACGGGCTGATGCCCAGCCCGAACCTGATGGCGTCGATCCTGGCCAACCGGACCGACCGGGCTGCGGTGGTGGTGCTTGGCAACTCGGTGGCGCTCTACAACCCGCCGACCCGGGTGGCCGAGGAGATGTCGATGCTGGACCTCCTGTCGAAGGGTCGGTTGGTCTCCGGGTTCCCGGTGGGCACGCCGATGGACACGGCCTACGCCTACGGCGCCAACCCCGGCACGCTCCGGGCCAAGTACTACGAGGCGATCGACCTGATCATCCGGGCCTGGACGACGCCGGAGCCGTTCGCGTTCAACGGCCGCTTCACCCAGCAGCGGTGGGTCAACATCTGGCCCCGGCCCATGCAGCAGCCCCATCCGCCGGTGTGGATCCCCGGCGGCGGTTCGGTGGAGACGTGGGATCTGTGCACCGAGCACGACTTCGTCTACGCCGCCCTCTCCTACTACGGGCACCTCGTCGGGAAGGAGTCCATGGACGGCTTCTGGGCAACGGTGGAGGCGGCCGGAAAGGACGACAACCCGTACCGGGCCGGCTTCCTGCAGTTCGTGGGGGTGGCCGACACCGACGCCGAAGCCTACAAGCTCTACCGCGAACCGGCGGAGTACTTCTTCGGTCGCTGCCTCCACTTCTACCCCGGGTTCGTCGACCCGCCCGGCTACTCGAGCGAGGCGTCGGTGCGCCGCAAGCTGCAGTCATCGGTCCGGGCCGCGGCGATGAAGACCCAGGTAACAGGCGGTCCGAGCTGGGACGAGATGCTCGAGCGGGGCTACGTGGTCATCGGCAGCCCGGACACGGTTCGGGAGAAGCTGGCCGACATCGCCAAGACCCTCCGGGTCGGCCACCTCATGACCCTCCTCCACTTCGGGAACATGAGCGACGAGCTCGCCCGACACAACACCGAGCTCTTCGGCGACAAGGTGCTGCCGGAGCTCCAACAGGTGTGGTCCGGTCACACCGACCACTGGTGGCCAGCCAATGCCCGCTGACCGCACCGTGCTGTACCTACCGGGGCTGGCCGGCGATCCCGGCTCGTCGCCAGCCATCGCGGCGCTGGAGAACGACGGGTGGACCGTGGTCCGTCCCGCGCTGCCCGGCTTCGACGGCGAGCCCGGTTTCCAGTGTCCCACCGATCACCTCGGGTGGCTGACCGTGCTGTGGGATGCCGTCGACGCGGCCGACGTCGGTCCGTGTCCGGTCATCGGGGCGTCGGTCGGGGGCATGCTGGCAGCCGAGCTGGCGGTGTTCCGACCGGAGCTGGTGACCGGGCTGGCGCTGCTCGCCCCGTTCGGGATCTTCGACGATGACTATCCAGGACTGGACCCCTACTCGGTGCCCACCCCGGCCCGGCTCGAGCCACTGTTCGCCGGTGCGGTGCCCGCCGCCTTCGAACAGCGCTTCGCCGAGCGGGGTGACGAGGCGCCGGTGGCCCGCCATCTCAGCGACGTGGCCGCAGCCAGCCTCATCTGGCCGGTGGGCGACCGCGGCCTCGCCCATCGGATCCACCGGATCCGGTGCCCCCAGCTCGTGCTGTGGGGTTCCGACGACCAGATCCTGCCCGCCGGCACCGCCGCCCGTTGGGGTGACCACGAGGTCATCGCCGGGGCCGGCCACCTCCTCGAGTGGGACCGCCCCGACGAGGTGGCAGCCGCGCTCGGAGGGTTCCTCAGTCGACGATGACCGAGCCGACCTCGTCGACCGGCAGGTCGAGCACCCGACCGCTGGGGGGGAGGCCGTCGATCACACGGTCGGCGGTGTCGTCGGTCACGACGATGCCGATCGTGGGGCCGGAGCCGCTGAGCCAGGCCGCAGCGGCACCGCAGTCGAGGGCGGCTTCGATGGCGTCCCGTGCGAGCTGACATTGGGTGAGACGCTGCGGTTGGTGGAGCCGGTCCTCGGTCGCTCGGCGCAGCAGTGACAGGTCGCCTTCGTACATCGCGGCGATGAGCAACCCGAGCCGCCCCAGGTTGAAGACCACGTCGGGGCGGGCGATCGAGGTCGGCAGCTCGAGCCGGCTCTTGTCGGTCGGCGTCTCGAGCGGTGGCACCCACCAGAGCAGGCGGCCGGGGAACGGGGCGTCGATCCGATGGTTGCAGTCACCGGCGATCACGTGGATACCGCCGTGGACCGATGGCGCGGCGTTGTCGCCATGCCCCTCGATGTCGGCGACGACGGGATAGGCCCGCTCCTTGGCCCCGTCGAGGTCGTCGCCGGCCCGTAGCCCGGCGAGGACCGCACCGGCGGCCCTGGCGGCGGCCGAGAAGCCGAGGCCGCGGCCCGGTTCGAGCTCGAAGCCGAACCAGATGTCGCCGTCGCCGCCGGCCTTCTCGAACGCGATACGGGCGATGTGGTCCGGGCCGCACGGGTCGGTGCACCGGGCCTCGTCGGGCGTGTCGGCCACCCACACGTAGCGGGAGACGGCGACGCCGAGAACGTCGAATCCCGGCCCGATGTTCGCCGACGACCCCGGCGCTCGCACACAAACCACGCACCGAGCGTAGAAGCTCGATGACGCGAATCGTGCCGCGTAACATCGACCGACATGGAGCTGGATGATGCGCACGTGGTGGTGACCGGCGCATCCCGCGGCATCGGAGCGGCGATGGCTCGTCGCTTCGCTCGAGCCGGCGCTCGGCTGTCACTGGTGGCCCGGAGCGGGGATGCGCTGGCCGGGCTGGCCGACGAGCTCGACGCTGCGGCGTTCGTGGCCGATCTGCTGGAGCCGACACAGGTGGACCGGCTCGTACCGCGCATCGAGGAGTCCGTCGACCCCATCGACGTTCTGGTCAACAACGCCGGCCTGGCCGGAACGACCTGGCACAACGAGACCGATCCCGCGCGGATCCGGTCGATCGTCCAGCTGAACCTGGAGGCGCCCCTGGTGCTGACCCGGGCCGTCCTCCCCGGCATGCTCGAGCGACGGCGGGGACATCTCGTGTACACGAGCTCCTTGGCCGGTACCGGCGGCTTCCCCGGCCTGGCCACCTACGGGGCGACGAAGGCCGGCCTGATGAACTTCGCGGCCGCACTGCGGATGGAGTTGAAGGACACGCCGCTGCGGACCACGGTGGTCGCCCGGCGGAGCGCGAGCTTCTGGCTGCGGGAGGTCCCGACCCGCCTGACCGAAGCGGTGCTGACCGGTGTGCCCACCGGCCCCCGCTGAGGGCCGTCACACAAGCCTGGAGCGGTTGGCCGGCGGAGCGGCGGGGCCGCGGAGCGGGTCAGGTGCGGTAGTCCACGCCCGGCAGGACGCACAACATCTCGTAGAGGAGGTTGGCTGCGAGGAGGCTCGTGCCGCCCGTCGGGTCGTAGACCGGCGCCACCTCGACGAGGTCGGCACCGACGAGGTTGAGGTCTCGACAGGCCCGGATGATCTCGAGCGACTGGGCGACGGTCAACCCGGCGATCTCAGGCGTTCCGGTGCCGGGGGCGAACGACGGGTCGATCCCGTCGATGTCGAAGCTGAGGTAGACCGGTCCGCCACCCGCCCCGACCTTGTCGACGATCTCGACCATGAGCGGCACCAGGGAGGTGTGCCAGCACTCCTCCACCTGGACGACCCGGAAGCCCTGCTGGCGGGACCAGTCGAAGTCGTCGGCCTCGTAGCCGGTCCCCCGGACCCCGATCTGGGCGACCCGGTCGCAATCGAGAAGGCCTTCTTCCACCGCCCGGCGGAACGGCGTGCCATGGGCGATCTTCTCGCCGAACATCGAATCGTTGATGTCGGTGTGGGCGTCGACGTGGACCAGACCGACCGGGCCGTGGGCGGCGGCGACCGCCCGCAGGATCGGGAGCACGATGGTGTGGTCGCCGCCCATCGTGACCGGGATGGTGCCGGCGCCGAGCAGCTCGGTGTAGGAGGACGTGATCCGCTCGATCGAGTCGGCGAGATTGTAGGGGTTGGTGGCGACGTCGCCGACGTCGTCGATGCGCAGGCTGTCGAACGGGGCGGCCCTGGTGGCCATGTTGTACGGGCGGAGCAGCACCGACTCGGCCCGGATGTGGCGCGGCCCGAACCGGGCGCCGGGCCGGTTCGAGGTCCCGATGTCGAACGGCACCCCCACGACAGCGACGTCGAGATCCACCGGCGCCGACGAACCGGGGAGCCGCATGAACGTGGCGATCCCGGCGAAGCGCGGCATCTCGTTGCCGCCGAGCGGCTGCGGGTGGTAGGAGTCGCTGCCCATGAGGCGATGGTAGACCGCCGGTTGGGCGGCCCCGCCTCGCCGGCGGGAAGGCCCAGCACCCGGTTCTGCCTGTCGCCGGCTCCCCACCATCCGGTTCTGCCTGTCCCCGAGCGTCATACTCGGGGCAGCCGACAGGCAGAACCGGTCGGGGCGGGGCTGCCGACAGGCAGAACCGATCAGGGTGACGCAGCCGACAGGCAGAAGTCCGCCTGCGAAGTCGAGGCGTGATCGTCGAGAGCGGCTCCTGGGGTCAGCGGGGAGCGATCAACGATCTTCGAGCTCGGCGTTGAAGGCGGGGTCGCGCTTCTCCCGGAACGAGGCGCCGCCCTCCTCGGCATCGGCCAGATGGTCGGTGACGGCGGTGCGGGCCGCGATGTCTTCCAGCGCATGGGCCCAGGTCTGCTCGGCGGCGAGATAGATCGACCGCTTCAGCATCCGCATGGCCATCTGCGGCCCGTTGGCCAGCTCGACCGCGAGATCCATCGACGCAGCAGCGAGGGCTCCGTCGTCGACCACCTCGTGGACGAGGCCGAGCTCGGCCGCGGTCTCGGCGTCGACGATCCGCTTCCGCATGAGGAAGTCCATGGCGCCGGCGACGCCGAGATGCTGCACGAGCAGGAACTGGCCGCCCTCGTCGGGCAACAGGCCGAAGCGGAGGGTGGCGCTGCCCATCCGGGCCGAGCGGGCAGCGATGCGGAAGTCGCAGGCGAGCGCGAGCGAGAAGCCGGTCTGGATCGCATAGCCGTTGATCGCGGCGATCGTGAGCTTGTCGAGGTTCCTGACCGCGGTGTTGACGGTCTGGGAGATCACCCGGAGACCGTTGTAGGTGCCGGTCGGCGTGTGGTGACCGTGGAAGATCTTGGGCACGGCGGCGTTGCCGAGGTCGGGCTTGGCCCCGCTGAGGTCGTCGCCAGCCCAGAACGCAGTGCCGGCACCGGTGAAGATGATCACCCGCACGCCGTCGTCCATCTGGGCCTGGGTCAGGACCTCGACCAGGTCGCGCTTCATCGGCGCGGTCGAGGCGTTCATCCGTTCCGGATTGTCGAAGGTGATCGTGACGACGCCGGGATCGTCGAGGGCGGTGGTGAATCCGGTGTAGGTGCGGGCATCCATTGGTTCGTTCTAGGACCGTACGACGCCGCGCTCAAGTCTCCGTTGGCCCGAGGTCCTCACGGGCATGGCGCGTCGGCGGTGAGCGTGATGCTCTCCCCCTCGGCCAGTTGGTGGATCTCCAGCGTCTCGGTGACCTCGTACTCACCGAAGTCACCCCCCTCGACGACGTTGCCGTAGAACAGCTCCAGCTCGACGGGGCCGCCCTCGACCACGGTGAAATCGAGGCTCACCTCGTTGATGAAGGCCGTGTAGAGCTGCTGGCCGAGTCCCGCTTCGTCGAGCGTGTACCGCCCGCCGCCGGGGACGTCACCGCTGTCGTTCGTGAGCGTCTCGTCGGTTTCGACCATCGTTCCGGGGGGACCCGTGAACCTCCACCCTATGGCCGAATCGAACTCGACGGAACCGCCGGTGGTGCAGCGGTACCCGTCGCCTGCCACCGGGTCTCCGCCTGCCAGCTCGGCCGTCTCCTGATCGGCGCCATCATCACCGGCGTTGCCGTCGTCGACACCGGCCGAGGCCTCGTCGCCACCCGGGCCATCGTCGCCGCCACCGCACGCTGCGGCGATCGACGCCACCAGCAACATGGCGACCACGGCTCGAATCGTCGTCCGCTGCCGATCACCGCTCATCCTCGAGTCCTCCGTTGCCGAACGGGTGGAGGCTACTGCGTGATGCCGGCCCCGCGGGGCCGCTACCCGGGCTCGAAGGCGGTGTCGCCGTCGGCGTCGCCCACCGGATCGCCGTAGACCTCGGCGAACGTGGTCTGGATCTCGTCGTAGGGCAGGTCGTCGTACGACCCGCGCTGGTGCACGTACTCCATGTGCCGATTGCCGACCTGGTCGAACTCGTGGAGCAGCGCGTCGCTGCGGCCGTCGAACTCGAGCGGCTTGGTGCCGAACCGCTCGCACATCTCGAGGTTGAACGCAGCCGACGCCTTCACCCACCGCTCGTCGAGCAGGAACTCGCTGAAGCCGTGGAACACGAACAGGTCGGTCCCCATCGACTCCCGGAGCTTCTCGCTCTGCAGGTGGTTCCGCACGTCGGCGAAGCCGAGACGAGCCGGAACCCCGACGGCCCGCGCGGCTGCACTGAGCAGCACCGACTTCGGAACGCACCACGAACGGTCGACGGCGACCACCGAACTGGCACGGAACGACTCGCGGCTGTTGTCCGACGAGTACGGGTCGTACCACCAGCCGTCCCGCACGGCGTAGAACAGGGCGACGGCCTTGTCGACAGGGTCGGTGGTGGAGCCGATCGTGTCGAACGCGAACTCGCGCACCGCGGCATCGCCGTGATCGAGGAACTCGGTGGCCGCGAGGTGGGAGCTCGTGGATGTCGGGGCTGAGATTGCGTCCGCGCTCATGGCCTCACCTTACCGACCGGCCCCGGTCGCCTTGGAACCGGCGAGCCGCCGTGGGCTACAACCAAACCCATGCCGGCTTCGCCTCCCTCCCCCTCGCCGCCCCTCCCGGCCCCGCTCAGCGGGCTACGGGTCCTCGAGACCGCCACCGGCGTGGCTGGACCCTACGCCGGCCGGTTGCTGGCGATGCTCGGGGCCGACGTGGTGAAGGTGGAACCGCCCGAGGGCGACCCGGCCCGACGGCAACCGATCGACGACGAGCCCCTCGGTGGGCTCAGCCCGCTGTTCGTGCACCTCAACGCCGGCAAGCGGAACGCCCCGTCGGTCCCCGACGACTGGCCACAGCTGATCCTCGACGATCGGATCCGACCCGATATCCCCGCCGGGTGGTTGGGCGCTGACGGACCCACGGTGATCTCGACGACGCCATGGGGTGTCGACGGCCCCCGGGCGGGTCGGATCGCCGACGAGTTGCTCGTGCAGGCCCAGTCGGGCTTCCTCGGCTTCAACCTCGACGAGGGCGACACGCCCCTCCGGTTGCCGGGCTGGCCGGCCCAGTACATGGCGGGCGCGGTGGCGGCGGTCGGGGCGATGGCGGCCCTGCGCGACGGGGTCACCCACGTCGACGTGTCGTGGCTCGCCGCCTTCCTCACCAGCGTGGAGCTGGCCTACGCCGACGCGCTGCACTGCGAGCGCCCCCGGCAGCCAGTCGGTGCTCACCCACCGACCGCGTTCCCGTCGGGCGCGATCCGCTGCGCCGACGGGTTCGTCGCCCCGGGCTCGATCCGCGCCGTCGACTGGGAGATGCAGTGCCTCTTCTACGAGCGGCCCGACCTCATCGACGACCCGGAGTACACCAGCCGGCAGCGGCGGGTGGCCCACATCGACGAGCTGTGGGAGCTCATCACCCCCTGGTACGACGCTCGGACGAAGCGGGAGATCTTCCAGCTCGCGCTCGACACCCCATGGGCCGTCGGCATGGTGATGACCCCGACCGACGCCCTCGACGATCCGCACCTCGCCGAGCGGGGTTTCCTCGTGCCGGTCGAGACGGCAGACGGTGAGACCCGAGGCATCGGCACGCTGTGGCGAGGCGACGGGCTGGAGGTGCCACCCTTACAGGTCCGGGAGCCCGGCGCCGACGAGCCACCTGCGTCCGCGCCGCTGGCCGCGGCCACGGAAGCGACCAGCCCCGCGTCCGGCGGTCTCCCGCTCACCCGGCTCGAGGGTCTTCGGATCCTGGAGATGACGGTGGCCTGGGCCGGCCCGTACGTCGGCAACCTGCTGGCACCGCTCGGGGTGGAGGTGATCAAGCTCGAGGCCCAGGCTCCGTTCGACGGCTGGCGAGCGCTCCGCCCCTACGACCACGGCATGCGACCCGGCCAGGAGCACCTGGTGGACGACAACCGGTTCTTCGAGGCGAGCGGCCTCTTCAACGCGCTGAACCGGGGGAAGCGAGGGTGCGTCCTGAGCCTGGCGTCCGACGAGGGGCGGGAGGTCTTCCTCGACATGATCGGCCAGTTCGACGGGATCGTGGCCAACTTCTCGGCCAACGTCCTCCCGTCGCTCGGTCTCGACTGGGCCACGCTCGAGGGAGCGAATCCGGGGCTGGTGGTCGTGCGGATGCCGGCGTTCGGCATCGACGGCCCCTACAGCTCGGCCGCCGGCTACGGCTCGATCGTGGAGGCGATGGGCGGGATCGGACATCGCCAGGGCTACGAGCGCGAGGGCGCTCGGATCTCCAACATCTACTACCCGGATCCGGTCGGCGGGATCCATGCGGCGGTGGCGCTGATGGCCGGTCTCCACCGTCGCGACCTGACCGGTCGGGGCGGCGAGATCGATCTGTCCCAGCAGGAGGCGACGTGGAGCCTCCACGGCGACGCCTTGGTCCTGGCCAGCACCGGCGGGCGCGATGTCGGCCGGACCGGCAACCGGGAACCAGCAGAGGCGGATGGGCCGGCGTCGGTGTCTGGCATCTACCCGACGGGTGACGACGGCTGGGTCGCGGTGGTCGGCGGGCCGGCGTGCCGACCGCTCGTCGCGGCCGCTGCCGACGCCGGCGCCGACGCGCTGATCGGCCCCGATGCGCTGATCAACGCGGTGGAAGCAGCCGGCGGCGCCGCCGCCCGGGTGCTCGACCCGTGGACGGCACCGGGGTTCGAGCCGATCGCGTCGATGCTGGAAACGGTGGACCATCCGGTGACGGGCCCGGTCCGCCACGTCGCCAGCCCGTACGTGCTCGACGGCTCCCGCCCCGCGTCGAAGCGGCCAGCTCCCCTCTTCGACCAGCACACCGACGAGGTGCTCGCCGAACTCGCCGGCTACGGCGAGGTCCGCTTGGCTGAGCTCCGGGAGCGGGAGGTGATAGGCGGCGAGCTGCCGCCGCCGGCGTCGCTGGGCATCAGGTTCTGACGTTCTGACCGGTGACCCCACGTCGTCTTACATCGTTTGTAACGAGTGTAATCTCTGATGTAATATGCGGGCGTGACCGCAGCACCAGCCAAGGCAGCGCCGAGCCACGACGAGCTCCTCGAACAGATGACCGGCGGTCTCGCCCCGGCCGGCCTCGCCCCGTTCGCCGGCACCGACCGCCTGCGGCCCGACGGCCGACCGAAGCCGGCGTTCCGGGCCGAGCTGCGCGAGATCGACGACGTCCGCAACGTGGTCACCACGATCAGCTCGCTGGCGCTGCCGGTGGCACTCGTGGCGACCGTGATCGCGCTCGAGCACTGGCTGGCCGTCATCGTGGCGATCCCGGTCATGGGAATCCTCCAGAACCGGCTGTTCATCCTCCACCACGAGGGGGCCCACCGGCTGCTGTTCTCCAACCGCCGGTGGAACGACTGGATCGGCGTGGTCCTCCTCGGGTGGCTGGCCTTCGGGACGGGCACCCACAGCTACCGGCGGGGCCACGCCAACCACCACCGCGACGAGTTCGGCCCCAAGGAGCCCGACTTCCTCCTCTACTCCTTCTACCCGATCACCGCGAAGTCGCTGCGCCGCAAGCTCACCCGCGACGCCACCGGTGTGTCGGCCTACCGCATCCTCAAGCCCCGCTTCACCGGGCTGCTCAAGCGCCGATACCTGACGAACAGCCTCCGCTTCCTCGCCGGCCAGGTGGCGGTGTTCGGCCTGTTCCTACTCGCCGGCCACCCGTGGCTCTACCTTCTCCTGTGGGTCCTCCCGTACGCGTCGGTGTATCAGGTGCTCAACCGGCTCCGGGCCATCGCCGAGCACGGAGGTCTCACCCGATCGCCGGACCGGCGGGTGACCTCCCATCACGTGCGCCAGTCGTGGTTGTCGTCGATCATCATCGTCCCCTACGGCGTTGGATGGCACCTCGCCCACCATGTCGATTCGGGCATCCCGTTCCGGAACCTGCCCGCCTTCACCCGGGTGCTGGAGGAGGACGGGTACATCACCGCCGAGCACACCTGGCCGTCGTACCGGGCGCTGTGGCGGGCCTTGGCCGCTGGATGACCGACGCCGAAGCGGACGCCGAGACCAGCATCGAGCGCCTGCTCCGCCCGCTCTCGGCCCGCAGCCTCGTCGCCTCGGCCCTGCTGGGCACCCACCCACCGACGCTCCCGGGCGCGCTGCTCGTGGCGTTGGGCGAGCGCTTCGGGATCAGTGGCGGCACCGTCAGGGTCGCCCTCAGCCGGATGGTCGAGCGGGGCGAGCTGACCAACGACGCCGGCGTCTACGCGCTCGCCGGGGAACTCCTCGAACGTCAGGAGCGGCAGGACCGGAGCCGAGCCGACCGCCCGCAGACGCCGTGGGACGGTACCTGGGAGCAGGCCGTGGTCACGGGATCCGGCCGGTCGGCGCCCGACCGCAACCGCCTTCGGACGGCGCTCACGGCGCTCGGGCTGGGCGAGGTGCGGGAGGGCGTGTGGATGCGACCGGCCAACCTCGACCCCCTTCGGCTGCCGAGCGCCAGAGCTGTGGTCGACGAACAGGCGGACTGGTTCACCGTCACATCGATCGACGACGATCGGGCCTCGGCGTTGGTCGGCCACCTCTTCGACCTCGACGGCTGGGCCGCCACCAGCGTCGCCCTACGGTCTGCCCTCGTCGGGGCGCAAGTCGATCTCGAGGTCGACGACGACGCCGTGGTCTCCGGGTTCACGCTCGCATCGGCGACGCTCCGCCACCTCGTGCACGACCCGGACCTCCCGGCTGCGCTCATCCCCAGCTCCTGGCCGGCGGAGGACCTGCGCCGAGCCTACGACGACTACGAGCACGCCTACCAGCAGCTCCTCCGCCGCTTCTTCCGCACCGTCCGATCCCCCACCCCCTCCTGACCCCCAACCCGAGCCGCTCCCGCCGCCCCACTCGTCCGGCGGACCCAGGTGCCACCCGGGCGGCTTCTGGCGGACCCAGGTGCCGGCGACGGGAGCTCGGTCCGCCAGAACGCAGGAGGGCGGGAGCCACATCCGCCAGAACGACTCGCAGCGGGAGCTGGGTCCGCCAGAACGCAGGGGCTCTGAGGTGGGTCAGCCGGAACGGGGGCGGGGCGGTGGTTCGGGTCGACGGTGTCAGGCGAGGGCGGCGGGGAAGTGGTCGAGCGCTTCGGGGTTGGCGAGCGCCTCGACGTTCTTCACCGGGCGGCCGTGGACGACGTCGGTCACCGCGAGCTCGACGATCTTGCCCGACCGAGTGCGGGGGATGTCGGGCACGGCGGCGACGACCGCCGGCACGTGCCGTGGCGAGCACTTCGACCGGAGGTCGGCCTTGATCCGCCCGACCAGCTCGTCGGTGAGCGCCACGCCTTCGGCGAGGCGGACGAACAGCACCACCCGGGTGTCGCCGTCCCACTGCTGCCCGATCGCGATCGCCTCCACGATCTCGTCGAGCTGCTCCACCACGCGGTAGATCTCGGCCGTGCCGATCCGAACCCCCGAGGCGTTCAGGGTCGCATCCGACCGGCCGTGGATGATCATGCCCCCGCGCTCGGTCCACGAGGCGTAGTCGCCGTGGGCCCAGACGCCGTCGAAGCGTTCGAAGTAGGCGGCGCGGTAGCGGCTGCCGTCGTCGTCGGCCCAGAACCCGAGCGGCATCGACGGGAAGGGGTTCGTGCACACCAGCTCGCCCTTCACCCCCGGCCCCAGCGGCCGCCCATCGTCGTCGAAGACCTCGATCGCGAGCCCGAGGGCCTTGCCCTGGATCTCACCGGCGTACACGGGCCTCGTCGGATCGCCGATCACCAGGCAGCCACACAGATCGGTCCCGCCGGAGATCGATGCCAGATGCACGTCGTCGGCCACCGACCCGTACACCCACTCGAACGCCTCGGGGCTGAGGGGCGAACCGGTCGAGCAGATGGTGCGTAGCGACTCGAACGAGTACCGGTCACGGGGCACGACGCCGGACTTCATCACCGCGTCGATGTACTTGGCCGACACCCCGAGCAGGGTCGCGTCGTAGCGGTCGGCCACCTCGAAGAGCGCATCCGGCTCTGGGTGGGCCGGGTTGCCGTCGTAGCAGATCACGGTCGCCCCCGACGCGAGACAGGAGACCAGCCAGTTCCACATCATCCACCCGCAGGTGGTGAAGTAGAACACCCGGTCGCCGGCCCCGACGTCGGCGTGGAGTTGTTGCTCGCTCAGGTGCTTCAGCAGCACGCCGCCGGCGCGATGCACGATGCACTTGGGCTTCCCGGTCGTGCCCGACGAGTACAGGATGTAGAGCGGGTGGTCGGCCGGCAGCGGCGTGAACCGCAGCTCGGCGTCGGCGTGTCGGCCCAGTGCCGCGCCCCACAGCTCGATCGAGCCGGGCCCGGCGTCGTCGCCGGAGCCGAGATCGGGCTCGGCGTCGAGGTAGCCGACGACGAGCGTCGTGGTCACGGTAGGCAACTGGGCCCGGATCTCGTCGAGCCGTTCGAGGCAGTCGAACTCGCGCCCGCCGTAGCGATAGCCGTCGGCGGCGACGAGCACGGTCGGCTCGGTCTGCCCGAACCGGTCGACCACGCCGTCGACGCCGAAGTCGGACGACGTCGACGTGAACACGGCCCCGATCGAGGCGGCGGCGAGAAAGGCGACGATCGTCTCCGGGCAGTGCGGCATCCAGACCGCGACCCGGTCACCGGGTCCGACGCCCGCCTCGGTCAGGACTGCGGCGGCCGCCGCGACCTCGGCCCGGAGCCGATCCCAGGTGACCGTCCGTTCGGCTCCGTCCTCGCGGCGGAAGACGATCGCGTGCTCGCCGGCGCCCGGACGTCGGCGAAGGAGGTTCTCGGCGAAGTTGAGGGTCGCATCGGGCAGGAAGCTGGTCTCGGCGATGGTGTCGCCGACCCGCACGTCGGCCTCGCCAGGGTCGCCGATCACCTCGCACCACTCCCAGATCGACCGCCAGAACGGCCCTGGCTGGTCCACCGACCACCGCCACAGCGCTGCGGTGTCGGCGGCGGCGGGGGCGACCGTCCGGCGGAATCGATCGATTCGGGCTCGGCCGACCCGGTCGGGGCCGGGCGACCAGAGGGGGGATGGGTCACGATCGGTCATCGGATCGATCCTAGGATGCCGGCGACCGCTGGGCGGAGCGTGAGCCCGGCCGCCGAGAAATCCAGCGGCGAAGCAGTAGCATCGGAGGCGCTATGAGCGACTTCCAGCAAGCCCAGCCCGGCTGGTACCCGACCGGCGATGGCTACCAGCGGTATTGGGACGGCCAGCAGTGGACCGAGCACCGCGCCCCCCTCCAGGACTCGGCCCCCCAGCCCTACCAGGCACCCCAGCAGCCGGGCTACGGGCAGCCGGGCACGGCGGTCACCTCGAACGACAACGGCATCGCGGTGCTGGCCCACCTCGGGGGTCTGCTCTTCGGCTTTCTCGTGCCGCTCATCATCTACCTCATCAAGAAGGACGAGTCGCCGTACCTGAAGCACCACTCGGCGGAGGCGCTCAACTTCCAGATCACGGTCTTCATCGCCCTGATGGTGTCTGCGGTGCTGTTCCTCGTGATCATCGGGATCTTCACGTTCCTGGCGGTCCTCGTGGCGAGCTGGGTGTTCGGCATCATCGCCGCCATCGCCGCCAACAAGGGCGAGTGGTACCGCTACCCGATGACGATCCGGATGATCTCCTGACCACGCCGTAGCGGGCGACCAGCGGGCGGTCAGCGAACGACCAGCCGGCGGGCCCTATCGGGCGTCGTGCAGGAGCTGACCGGCGACGAAGGTCAGCACCGCCCGACCGTCGGCATCGAGCGCGACCACGTCGGCCCGACGGCCGACCTCGATCCGGCCGCGGTCGGTCAACCCGAGGCAGCTGGCCGGTATCTCGGTGACCGTCGCAACCGCCTCGGCCAGGCTGCAACCGGTGAAGGCGACGAGGTTGCCGACCGCCCGGTCGAGCCCGATCGACGACCCGGCCAACGTCCCGTCGAACAGGCGGACGGCGTCGTCCGGTGAGGCCGCCGCGGTGCCCATGAACGGCACGGCATCGCTGACGGCGATGAGCCGGTTGCCGGCGAGGCGCCACGCCAGACGGACCACGTCGGGATCGACGTGCACACCGTCGACGATCATCCCCACGTACACCGGCTCGACGAGCAGTGCGGTGGCCAGCCCGACGTCGCGGTGGTGGACCCCCGACATGGCGTTGAACAGGTGGGTGCCCATCGTGGCCCCCGCGTCGAAGGCGGCCCGGGCCTGGGCCGGCGTGGCCTCGCTGTGCCCGACCGACACCACCACCCCCTGCCGGGTGAGGGCGTTCACCATCGCCGTGGCCCCACTGAGCTCCGGGGCCAGGGTGACGAGCCGGACACCGCCGGCCGGCGTGTAGTCGACGGGCACGTCGTCGGGGACGCGTTGGAGCAGCTCGCGGGAGTGGGCGCCATGCCTCGACGGTGCCAGCCACGGACCCTCGATGTGCCACCCGATGGGGTCGGCACCGCCCTTCGCCAGCTCACCCGACGCCGGCGGTCCCGACCGCCAGGCGTTGAACGCCTCGCGGCGTCGGCTGTAGCCATTGGTGGTGAGGGTCGGCAGGAACGAGGTGACCCCGACCTCGACCAGGCGACCGGCGAGCGCCCACATCGACGCCGGATCCCGCTGGAGGTCGAGCCCCCACCCCCCGTTGATCTGCAGGTCGATGAAGCCGGGAACGATCCTGAGGCCGCTCGCATCGACCACCTCGCCGTGGCTGTCCGCGTCGCCGGAGATGACCCCGTCGACGATGTTGAGGTCGAACTCCTGCCAACCGGTCGGGGTGAGGACATCGCCGCCGCAGATCAGGTGCGAGCTGGCGGCCGCCATCAGCGAGCCGTGTTTCCGGGGAAGGCTCCGCCGCCGACCATCACCTGGATCATCACCTGGACCGGCCCGCCGCGCCGGTGCGATCTCCGCATCCCCGCGAGTCTACGTAGTCGCGGAATCCTCGGCGGCGGACCGACGGGTGGCCAGCCGCCGCTCCAGTACGATCACGAACGTGTCGGGGTCCTGTGCCCCCTGCACCGCCGCGGCGCGATCGATGACGAACGTGGGGACCCCGGTCATGAAGTTCGCTTCGGCGTACTCGAGGTGCTCGTCGACCTCGCGCTGACCGTCGTCGCCGTCGAGCCAGGCCCGAGCCTGGTCGGCGTCGATGCCGACCTCGGCGGCGAGCCGGACGAGCGTGTCGAGCTCGCCGATCGGCTCGCCCTCGGTGAAGTAGGCGGCCAGCAGCCGCTCCTTCAGCTCGGCCTGGCACCCGAGGCGCTCGGCGAGCACCAGCAGGCGGTGGGCGGCGAGCGTGTTGGAGCGCTTGGCGATGTCGAGCCGGAACCCGAGGCCCTCCCCCGCGGCCTCGGTGCTGACCCGCTGGATGATCTGGTCGGCGGCGGCCGGCCCGCCGAACTTCTTCTCGTACACCTCCCGCACCAGTCGGGACTCACCGACAGGGACCGTCGGGTCGAGCATGAACGATCGGTACGACACGTCGACGCCCACGTCGGGATGGGCGTCGGCGAAGCGCTCGAGGGCGGTCTCGAACCGACGCTTGCCGATGTAGCACCACGGGCAGATCACGTCGGACCAGATCTCCACCGACAGCGTCTCGGTCGGCGCTTCGGTCGCCACCTCTGCATCGGTGCTCATGCCGTCTCCACCCCGGCCGCAGCCTGCAGGCCGAACCGTTCCACCGCGTCGTCCCGCAGCTTGAACTTCTGGATCTTGCCGGTCACGGTCATCGGGAACTCGTCGGTGGCGGCCACGTAGCGGGGCACCTTGTAGTGCGCGATCTTGCCCTGGCAGAACTCGCGGATCTCCTCGATCGTGATCTCCTCGCCGTCGTCGGTCTGGACCCAGGCCATGATCTCCTCGCCGTAGCGCTCGTCGGGAACGCCGATGACCTGTACGTCCCGCACCCTCGGATGCCCGTAGAGGAACTCCTCGATCTCCCGCGGGTACACGTTCTCACCGCCGCGGATGATCATGTCCTTGATCCGGCCCACGATGTTCACATACCCGTCAGCATCCATCTCGGCGAGATCGCCGGTGTGCATCCACCCGTCGGCGTCGATCGCCTCGGCCGTTCGTTCGGGGTCGTTCCAGTAGCCGATCATCACCGAGTAGCCGCGGGTGCAGAACTCGCCGGGCTGGCCCCGCTCGGTGATCTCGCCCGACTCCGGATCGACGATCTTGATCTCCACGTGCGGGTGGACCCGACCGACGGTGGCGACCCGCTTGTCGATGGGGTCGTCGGTGGCGGTCTGGGTGGATACCGGCGACGTCTCGGTCATGCCATAGCAGATGGTGACCTCGTCCATGTTCATCCGCTCGATGCACTGCTTCATCACCTCGACCGGGCACGGCGAGCCGGCCATGATCCCGGTTCGGAGTGCGCCGAGGTCGTACGACTCGAAGTCGGCGACGGCGAGCATCGCGATGAACATCGTGGGGACGCCGTACAGGCTGGTGCAACGCTCCTCGGCGATCGTGGCGAGCGTCGCCTCGGGCTCGAAGCCGTCGTTGGGGACCACGATGGCGGCGCCGTGGGTGGTGCAGCCGAGCACCCCCATGACCATCCCGAAGCAGTGGTAGAAGGGCACCGGCACGCACACCCGGTCCTCGTGGGTGTATCGGCAGCCCTCGGCCACGAAGAACGCGTTGTTGAGGATGTTTCGGTGGCTGAGCGTGGCCCCCTTCGGGTAGCCGGTGGTGCCGGAGGTGTACTGGATGTTGATCGGGTCGTTCGGGTCGAGCGTGTCGGCGATCTCCTCGACTCGACCCTGGTCGACGCCGGCTCCCGCAGCCACGAGCTCGTCCCACCCGTCGGTGCCGATGAACACCACCTGCTCGATCTCGGTGCCGTCGGCCAGGACCTCGTCGATCATGCCGACGTAGTCGCTGGTCTTGAACGTGGTGGCCGACACCAGCCCCCGGCAACCCGACTGCTGCAAGGCGTAGGCCACCTCGTGGGTGCGGTAGGCGGGGTTGATGTTCACCAGGATCACGCCGATCCTGGCGGTGGCGAACTGCACCAGCACCCACTCGGCGCAGTTCGGCGCCCAGATGCCGAGGCGGTCGCCTTTCTCGAAGCCTCTGGCCACGAGGGCGCGGGCCAACTCGTCGACCCGTTCGAGCAACTCGCGGTAGGTCCACCGGATGTCCTGATGGCGGACCACCAACGCCTCCCGATCGGGATGGGTGGCCACCGCTCGGACGAGATTGTGGCCGATGGTCTCGTCGATGAGGGCGGCCGTCGTGGGGCCGCTCGCTGCGCTGAGCGCCGATTCACCCAGAGCCATGGGGTTCGTTCTCCTTCGATCGTTGCCGTCGTCGTCGCCGTGCTCGCGGCGGTTGTCGCTGCGACAACGCTACTACGCCGACCTCGAACCCTCAGAGGCCAGCTCCACCGCCGCGTCCTGCGCCTTCTGCAACCGGTCGGCGAGCTCGGCGGTGAACGCCCGGAGCTGCTGACGGTTCGCTCGCTTGCCGTCTGGCCCGACCGGCGCCGGAATCGGCTCACCGACCGCGATCGCAACGTGGGACCGGCGGAGCCACTTGGCCCCGGTCGGCAGGGCCGCCTCGGTGCCGGTGATCCCGATCGGAACCACGGGAGCACCGGTTCTGGCCGCCAGCCAGGCGGCGCCGTCGAAGAGCTCGCCGATCGTGTCGCCCGAGCGGCGGCTCCCCTCCGGGAACACGATCATCGACTCGCCGGCTTCGAGCAACTGGCGGGCGGCCATGAGCGCATCCCGGTCGGCTTTTCCCCGCTGCACGGGGATGGCACCGAGGGCAGCGCACACGTAGGAGACCACCGGCGTGGTGAACAGCGACTCCTTGCCGAGCGCCCGGATCCGGCGCGTGCTCTGGGTGGCGACGAGCGCGCTGTCGAGGTGGGAGCGGTGGACCGGGGCGAGGATCGTGGGTCCCGGTTGGTCGAGCACGGCCGTGTTGGTCGCCCGGAGGCGGATCCACGGGTTGACCAGCCGCCGGATCGCGCCGCGGGCGACCCGGTAGAACAGCAACGACGACGGTCGCGCCCCGCGTCGCATGGCCTGGGTGCGAAGTTCGGCGCTCATGGCCCACGAGTACAGCACATGGGCCACCGGTCCACGACGGGTCGACATCCCCTGGGGCGCGGCCGCCCAGCCGCTGACGATCGCACCTGCGATACTCGACACGTGCAGCCTCTCCCTCTGGCCGTGATGCGCTTGTGGCGGACGATTCCTCTGGCGGTCGGCGCCCTCGTCGCGGTCGTCGGTGGGATCGGCGCTGGCGTGCTGAGCGCCACGACGCCCGCCCCGAACTGGTTGGCCGTCGTGCCGATCGTGGTCGGCGCGGCGACTGCCGGGATCGGCTGGCTGACGGCCGGCATTCGCTACCGCTCGTGGCGCTTCGAGCTGACCGATCAGTGGATCCACGCCCGGTGGGGGGTGATCACCCGCCACGCGGCCACGATCCCCCGCAACCGTGTCCAGACGCTGACGAGCGAGAACGGGCCGCTCGACCGCGTGCTCGGCCTGACCTCGATCACGGTCCACACCGCCGGGGCCGGTGCCCCGAACCTGTCGATCCCCCACCTCGAGGACGCGACCGTGGAGTGGCTGCGGAGCGAGCTCGGTGGTGATTCGGGCCGTGGACAGGACCACGTGGACACGGGACGCAGTGACGACGCCGACTGAGCCGGACGGCCCCCGGGGCGTGGACGCGACCGACGCGCCAGGCCACGTCGCTGGCGCCGACCCGGCGGGCGACCCGGTGGGCGATCTCGACCACCTCGACTGGCGTCGGCCCCACCCGCTCACGATCCTGCTCGAGCTCGGCCGGGCGATCCGCTCGATCGTGGTGGCGGTGGTGGTGGTGAGCGGTGGCGTGATCGACGAGGCCGTGTTCGTGGAGTTCGCCGTGCTGGCCGCCCCGTTCGTGGCCGCCATCGGCCGCTGGTACACCACCCGCTACGCGCTCGATGAGGAGTCGGTCCACCTCCATCACGGACTGCTGTGGCGGACCAAGCAGGTCCTCCCCCGCTCCAACATCCAGAACGTGTCCACGAAGGCGAGCCTCCTGGCCCGGATGGGCTCCGTCGTGGATCTGCAGATCAGTGACGCGTCGGCGACCGGCGACATCCGGCTGCGGGTCATCGCCCAGGACGAGGCCGACCGCCTCACCACGCTCCTCCGCTCGTCGATACCGGCCACCGCGGTGCCGGTACCGACGGATGCGTCGGCGTCGGGCGACGGCTCGGAGACCGAGCCGTCGTCGGCGGTCGACCGGGCGGGGCTCGATGCTCCCGCCCCCGGTGGCCCTGCCGTGGAGCGGGCACCACTCGTGGAGCCGCCGCTGGGGTCGCTGCTGCGGGCGGAGCTGACCGCCACCTCGACGGTGCTGTCGACCGTCGTCCTCGTGCTGGTCGTGGCCGCCGTCGCCGTCGCCCGTCGGTCGGAGCCGTTCGACATCGATCTCTCGGCACTCCCCGACTGGGTCTCCCCGTGGGTGGTCCTCCTCGTGGGGATCGTCGGGGGACTCCTGCTCGAAGCGGTCGGTGTCGGCCAGCGCCTCCTGGCGCTCGGTGGCTTCCGTCTCTGGGCCGATCCCGACCGGCTCCGCATCCGTGTCGGGCTGCTCACCGAGGCCCGGATCACCGCCCGCAGGGAGCGCATCCAGCAGCTCCGGGTGGAGCGCGACATCCTCCATCGGCTGTTGGCCATCGAGCGGGTCGACTACGAGACGGCCGATCTGGAGGTGGAGGGCACGGCCGGTTCTGGTTACCTCGCCCCGGTGGCCGACGCAGGCCGGTGGCGGGACCTCGCAGCGGAGGTCTTCGGCGCCGTGCAGCTCGACGAGTCGGACCTCCGATCCGTGTCGCCCAGGACGGTCCGCCGCGTGTTCCTCCGCTTCGTGATCGTGGCGGTTCCGCTCTCGGCGCTGGTGCTGGTGCATCCGGCGTTCCTCGCGCTGCCGCTGCTCGCCATCACCGGCGGGTGGTTCTACAGCCGAGCGCGGTTCCGGGTGTTGGGCTACGCGACGTCCACCGATCAGCTCCTCGTTCGCCGCGGCGTGCTCCTCGGCCGCCTGACCCTGGTGCAGCTCGACAAGGCCCAGATCGTTGGACTGCACGCAACGGTCTTCCAGCGGCGCCTCGGCCTGGCCACCCTCCGGTTGTCGACCGCCGGGCGGGGCTTCGGGGGGATCGTGTCGCTCCCCGACCTGCCGGTGGATGTCGCCGAGGACCTGCTGGTTGCGCTGGCTCGAAGGGCGGGGACCACCGCCATCGCCGACACGCTCTGACCACCGGAGGCTGGCGCCGCCGGCGGAACGGGCACAGACTGGTGACCGAGGCCCGCAACCCGGGCGAGCGACAGGAGCGCACATGAAGTTCACCCCGGTTTCCCAGGCCCTCGGCGCCGAGGTCACCGACGTCGATCTCCGGCGGCTCGACCACGACGATGTCGCCGAGCTCGACGCGGCCTGGCTCGAGCACGGCGTGTTGTTCTTCCGCGACCAGGCGCTAACCCCCGACGAGCACCTCGCGTTCGCCACCCGCTTTGCCGAGATCGACGTGAACAAGTTCTTCACCCCGGTCGACACCCACCCGGAGATCGCCCAGGTCCTCAAGGAGCCCGACCAGGCGACGAACATCGGCGGCGGGTGGCACACCGACCACTCCTACGACTCGAGCCCGGCCCGGGGTTCGATCCTGCTGGCACGGGAGGTGCCACCCGTCGGTGGCGACACCAGGTTCGCCAGCGTCGGCGCCGCCTACGACGCCCTGTCGGACGGGCTCAAGGAGACGCTGTGCACCCTGCGGGCCCACCACTCCAACGAGCACGTGTTCGGGGCGGAGGCGCTGGCGATGCGAACCGACACCCGCCTCGGCGGTGCCGAGCACGTCGGGAGCACCGAGCACCCGGTGGTGATCGCCCATCCTGGCAACGGCCGGCCCCTGCTGTACGTGAACGGCGGCTTCACCACCCACATCGTCGGGTGGACGGTGGAGGAGTCGCAGGCGCTGCTCAGCTATCTCTACCAGCACATGTCGAAGCCGGAGTTCGGCTACCAGTTCCGATGGGAGCCGGGGTCGATCGCCATGTGGGACAACCGCTCCACCTGGCACTGGGCGCTCAACGACTACGACGGACACCGCCGTCACATGCACCGCATCACGATCGCCGGCGAACCGTTGCGACCCTACGCACCCGCCGCCGACCGGGCACCCGCCATGGCGTGAACGGTGGCCTGACCGGATCCGGCGCTCAGCCGTCGATCCCGTCGGGTGCAAGGATGGTCCGGTGGGACTCGCCGAGCGACGTCGCCTGTTCGCAGCGACCATCGAGCTGAACGCACGGCAGCGCGGACTCGCCAGGCTCGCCCCCGACGTCGTCGCCGCCATGGCTGCCGTACCACGGCATCGGCTCCTGGAGCGGTTCTGGACGATGACGCCAGTGACACCGCCCGCACCGCCGGACCTGCTCGAGCACACGGTCGACCCGGACGACCCGTCGGAATCAGCGCTCGAGACGATCTACGCCGACCAGGCGTTGATCACCCGACACGACGCCGGCGGTGTGCCCACGAGCTCGACGTCACAGCCTTCGCTCGTGGCCGCCATGCTGCAGACCCTCGAGCTCGGACCGGGCACGCGGGTTCTCGAGGTGGGCGCCGGAACCGGCTACAACGCGGCCCTCCTGTCCGAGCTGGTGGGAGATCAACGCCTCGTCACCACGATCGACATCGATCCCGACGTGGTCGCCCAGACCCGCCGGCTGCTCGCTGCGGCCGGCTACTCCGAGATCGCGGTCCTTTGCGGCGACGGCTTCGACGGCGCACCGGAACGTGGCCCGTTCGACCGACTGATCGCCACGGTCGGCTGCCCCGATGTCTCCTGGCGATGGCTCGAACAGCTGGCCCGCGATGCGTTCGTCGTGCTCCCGTTGCAGCACGGCGGGCCGACGATCGCGCCGATCGCTGTCCTCCGCCCGGCAGGGGATGACGAGCTGGTCGGTCACATCGCCATGGCTGCGGGCTTCATCCCGCTCCAGGGTGACCGGCGGACGTCGCCGTGGCCCCCGGCGTCCGACCACCGGCGAGGCGAACCCGACGAGGTGTTCGATCTGCCGGCGGCGCTGGCGGAGCACCCCCGAACCCTTGCGTCGTACCGGGCCGGGCACCGGGCCTGGTTGGACTTCGGTTTCTTCCTCGCCATCGCCGACACCCGCACCCGGCTCGGACAACACGTCACGCTGGAGGGACCTGCGGGCGCATCGCTCGTGCTCACCGACCGCGAGGTGGCCGGCTACGGCGACTGTGCCGGGCTGGCCGCCGACCTCGCCGCGTCGTACGACCGCTGGGAGCAGCTCGACCGTCCGGCCACGACGGACTGGCAGCTGATGCTACGCCGCCGCACCCGAGAGCAGCCGATCGTCGAACCGGGCGACGACCGCTGGCTCCTGGCACGCCCATGGAGCTGGCAGATGACCTCGCTCGCGGCGCCGTGAGGTCCGCGCCCGGGCTCAGGCATCGTCGGTCACCTCGAAGATGGCCTCGATCTCGACGGCGATGTCGAACGGGAGCTCGGCCATGCCGACCGCGGAGCGGGTGTGGACCCCTGCCTCACCGAAGACCTCGTGGAGGAGCTGCGAGCAGCCGTTGATCACCGCCGGCGTCTGGTTGAAGCCGGGGGCGCAGTTGACCATGCCGAACACCTTGACCACCCGCACGACCCGATCCAGCGAGCCGAGCTCGGCCCGCACCGAGCGCACGATCTGCAAGCCCGTCACCCTGGCCGCCTCCTGGGCCGTCTCCAGATCGACCGTGTCGCCCACCTTGCCGGCGATCCGGGTGCCGTCGGCCCGGACCGGGCCGTGGCCGCCGACGTGGAGGAGATCGCCGGATCTGACCGCCGACACGTACAGGCCTGCCGGCGGATAGCCCTCGGGCAGCTCGATACCGGCGTCGCGTAGTCGTTGCTCGTGGCTCATCGCCGCCGAGTCTAGGACCCGACCCCGACCCCGTCCCCGGCTCAGGTCGTCGCGAAGAAGCGGCGCCCACGCGCCAAGTGGTACACGACGAGGTAGTACCCACCGCCGAGCACCGAGAGTACGAAGCGGACGAAGGTGGCGGTCGGATCGCCAGCCACGACCGATGCGGCCGTGAACCAGGTTCCGAGAAGGACCGTTACCGCCAAGCCGGTCACCGCCATCACCGTTGCCAACGAGACGTTGCCGCCGGTCGACAGTGGTGAAAGACGTCCAGCCACCTTCGTCTGCAATCGCACCTCCTGTGCCGCCCGATCCCGAGCGTAACGAGGTGTTGCTTGGTGCTTCTAGAGCATCGTTGCCCATGCAGCGGTACCGCCGGGTGGCCATTCGCCCCCATTCCGACGGGTCCGATCTCGTGCGATCGGGCCTGGCTTGAGTACTGTCGGAGCATGGCCGACAGCTCGAACACGCTCCACTGGTCCGACACCGACGTCGAGGTGCACAAGGTCGTCGTGGGTCCCTATGAGAACAACGTGTTCGTGATCCGATGCCGCCAGACCGGCGAATCGGTGCTGCTCGACGCGGCGAACGAGCACGAGCTGCTGCTCGACCTGTGCAAGACCCTCGGCGTGCGCACCGTGCTGGAGACGCACGGGCACTGGGACCACATCCAGGCGGTGCCGGAGGTGCGCGACGCGGGCTACCTGGTGGGCGTGACCGCCGAGGATGCGGCGATGCTCCCCAGCTACGACTACCTCCTCGAGGACGACACGATGATCGAGGTGGGTCGCCTCAAGCTGCACACGATCACCACGCCAGGCCACACCGCGGGCTCGATCTGCTTCAAGCTCGTCGACAAGCCGCTCCTGTTCAGCGGCGACACCCTGTTCCCCGGCGGGCCGGGCGCCACCGGCTACGAGGGCGGCGACTTCGACAAGATCATCGAATCGATCGACCGTCGGTTGTTCACCCTGCCAAAGGAGACGATGGTGCTGCCCGGCCACGGCGATGACACCACGATCGCCACCGAGCGCCCCCACCTCCAGGAGTGGATCGACCGGGGCTGGTAGGAACCCACCGGCGGGCCAGAAACTCCTGCCCAACGGATATTTCCACTATCTTGTTTGTGGAATTGGGACGGCGGGTGAGGAGCGCGCCGTAGACTGGATTTCCATGAGCGAGGTCATGAGCGAGCCCCTCTTCGAGATCGACGACCTCCGGGTCGCGACGCCGAGCGTCGACGACGGCAATCAGCTCGCTCCCGAGGACGGCGCTCGCCCGGGCGGCGAGGGCGCCGGTACGGGAGTCCCGATCCTCAACGGTGTGTCGCTCGCGATCCGCCCAGGCGAGGTCCACGCCCTGATGGGCCCAAACGGCTCGGGCAAGTCGACCCTGGCCAACGCGCTGCTCGGGTCGCCGGAGTACGAGGTGACCGGGGGTCGGATCCTGTTCCGGGGCGATGACATCACCGATTGGGATCCCGACGTGCGAGGCAAGGCCGGCATCTTCCTGGCGTTCCAGTATCCCCAGGAGGTGGCCGGCGTCTCCGTCCTCAACTTCCTCCGCCAAGCCCTGAGCGCCCGCAAGGGCATCGACATGAGCGTGCTCGAGTTGCGGTTGGCCCTCATGGAGTGGATGGACAAGCTCGGCATGGATTCCTCGTTCATCGAGCGCTACGTCAACGAGGGCTTCTCCGGCGGGGAGAAGAAACGGAACGAGATCCTGCAGATGGCGGTCCTCGAACCCGAGGTCGCCATCCTGGACGAGACCGACTCCGGTCTCGACATCGATGCGCTCGTGGCCGTCGCCAACGGGGTGCAGGCGGTGCGGGCCGAACGACCGGACCTCGGCATCCTCGCCATCACCCACTACCAGCGCCTCCTCGACCACCTCGAGCCAGACCACGTGCACGTCCTACTCGATGGTCGAATCGTCGCCTCCGGCGGTCCGGAGCTCGCTCGCCAACTCGAGCGGGACGGCTACGAGAGCTTCCGATGACGGCCGACACGCTCGACGTCGCCAGGATCCGGGCCGATTTCCCGATACTGGCCAAGCCCCAGGACGGCAAGCGGTTGGTCTTCCTCGACTCGGCGGCATCCTCCCAGCATCCCCGCCAGGTGCTCGACGCCATGACCGAGCTCTACGAGACGAGCTACGCCAACGTGCACCGGGGCGTCTACCAGGTGGCCGAACGGGCCACCGATGCCTACGAGCGAGCGCGGGCGAGAGTGGCCTCCTTCATCGGTGCGGGCACCGACGAGGTGATCTTCACCAAGAACGCCACGGAGGCCATCAACCTGGTGGCGGGGAGCTGGGGGCGAGCGAACCTCGGCCCCTCCGACGCGGTCGTGCTCACCACGATGGAGCACCACGCGAACATCGTGCCGTGGCAGATGCTGGCCGCGGAGATCGGGTTCGAGATCCGATGGGTCGGCCTCACGGCCGACGGCCACCTCGATCTCACCGACCTCGACCGCCTGCTCGACGGGGCCAAGCTGTTCGCCTTCACCGCGATGTCGAACGTGCTCGGCACCCTCAACCCCGTCGATCAGCTCGCGGCGGCCGCCGCCGAGCGCGGCGCGGTGTCGGTGGTGGACGCGTGCCAGTGGGTTCCCCACCTCCCCACCGACGTGCGGGCGATGGGGGCTGACTTCGTCGCCTTCAGCGGGCACAAGATGCTCGGTCCCTCGGGCATCGGCGTGCTGTGGGGCAGGCCGGAGCTGCTCGACGCGATGCCGCCGTTCCTCGGCGGCGGCGGCATGATCCTGAACGTCACCACCGACGGCTTCATCCCCGACGCCGTCCCGGCGAAGTTCGAGGCGGGAACGCCGCCGATCGCCGAAGCGGTCGGCCTCGCCGCTGCGATCGACTACCTCGCCGACCTCGGCATGGACGCGATCCGCCGCCACGAGGTGGAGCTGACCGCCTACGCGCTGCGAACCCTGGTGGAGGAGGTCGGCGACTCGCTGACGATCCACGGCCCGGCCGAACCAGCGGCCAGGGGCGGGGTGCTGTCGCTCGAGCTGGCCGACGTCCACGCCCACGACGTGAGCCAGGTGCTCGACGAGCACGCCGTGTGCATCCGGCCGGGCCACCACTGCGCCAAGCCGCTGATGAGGACGCTGGGCGTCCCGGCGACCGCCCGTGCCAGCTTCTACGTCTACAACGACACCGACGACGTCGATGCGCTGGCGTCGGCGCTCGTGGCGGCCCGCGACTTCTTCGCGATCTGAGCGACCGAAAGGCAAGCACTCCGTGTCAGGACTCGAAGACCTCTACCGAGAGATCATCCTCGACCATTACCGCAGTCCCCGGAACAAGGGCGAGCTCGAGAGCCCACCCGCCCACCGGGCCGAGGGCTTCAACCCGCTCTGTGGCGACGAGGTCGTCGTCTACGTCCAACTCGACGACGACGGCCGCATCGAGGACATCAAGATCGGCGGCCAGGGTTGCTCGATCTCCCAGTCGTCGGCGTCGATGATGTCGGCGGCGGTGAAGGGGAAGACGATCGACGAGGCCCGGGCTCTCACCGGCACCTTCAAAGCCATGATGTCGATCCATGAGACCGACATCGGCGGTGACGGCAGCGAGGCCGACGAGCTCGGGGTCGACATGCCCGCCGGCGACGCTGGCAGCGACCTGAAGCTCGGCGATCTCGAGGCGCTCCGTGGCGTGGTGAAGTTCCCGGTGCGGATCAAGTGCGCGACGTTGAGCTGGAACACGTTGAACCAGGCGTTCGACGAGATCGCCGCCGGCGTCGACCAGCCCGAGGATTCCGAGATCAGCTGATCGAGCTGGTTCACTGGACCACCATGGCTTCACCGCTCCCGCTTCCCCGGCCTCCGTCCCCCATCGACCGAGCGTTCCTGACCGACGACCCCGACGCCGGCCACCTGATACTGGTGCGGCACGGGCAGCAGGAATGGCCCGACCCGGAGACGTCCACCAGCGGTGACTGGGTCGATCCCCCGCTCTCGGCGCTCGGCCGTCAGCAGGCCGACGCGGTGGGGAAGTTCCTGGCCGAGGAGCACCCGTCCGCCGTGTACAGCTCGCAGTTGCTGCGGGCCAACCACACCGGCGAGGCGATCGCCGAGCATCACGGGCTCGAGGTGAGCGTGGTGCCGTCGCTCGAGGAGTTCCGGATGTTCCAGCACCTGCCGCCGGACAAGCGGGCCCTCGACCTTCTCGACGAGCTGGTGCTGGAAGGGGCCCGGGAGCGGTTCGTCCAGTCGCTGAGCTGGGATGCCTACCCCGACAGCGAATCGTCGCTCGACTTCCGCCGCCGGGTCGGCTACTCGGTCGAGGGGATCATGGCGTCGCACCCCGGTGAGACGGTCATCGTGGCGTGCCACGGTGGCGTCATCAACGTGGTGATCGCCCTCATCCTCGGCCTCGACATCGACTTCATCTTCCGCCCGGCCCACGCGTCGGTCCACCGGGTCCGCTTCGGCAACGGTCGGCGGGTGATCGAGTCGCTGAACGACCATCACTTCCTCCGGACCGCCGATCTGCTCACCTACTGACGGTCACTCGACCTGCAGGTGTGACCGATGGCGGTGTGACGGATGGCGGTATCAGGGGCCGGTCGTCGGCGTCTCCATTGGGGCGAAAGGGGACGACCATGACCATGACCAGCGAACTGAAGCCAGTCTCGAACCGCTTCGAGACCATCCTGGCCGATCTGTACCAGCGGGTGGACGGCGCGGTGCTCGTCTCCCAGGACCGCTGCGTCGATCACCTCCTCGATCTCTACAACGCCGCACCGGGTGACGTGGTCCGTCTCGTCGTGTCGGAGATCATCGACGACATGCGCCATCTCTCGGCCATCCGGGCGGTCGAGCTCCACGACCGGCTCGACGAGGTGATGGCGGCCGTCGCGGTGGAAGCGGCCTTCTTCGGGCCGACCGATCAGCCCGCTTCGGCCTGACCAGTTTCGGCGTATCGCCCGTAGCCGGCCTCCTCGAGCTCATCGGCGAGCTCGGGACCACCGGACGCTGCGATGCGCCCCTTGGCCAGGACGTGCACCCGATCGGGCCGTAGCTCGGTCAGCAACCGGCTGTAGTGGGTGATCACCAGCACCCCGAGGTCGTCCTCCTCGGTGGCCGCCTCGACCCGGCGAGCCACCGCTCGGAGCGCGTCGACGTCCAGTCCTGAATCGAGCTCGTCGAGCACGGCGAACCTCGGCTCGAGGACCGCGAGTTGAACGGTCTCGTTCCGCTTCTTCTCGCCGCCGCTGAGGTCGACGTTCAGCGGCCGGTCGAGCAGCTTCGGGTCGAACGCGATCCGATCGGCCTCCTCCCGCACCCGGGCCTCGAGCACAGCTCGGTCGTCGGTCCCGGTCGCGCCCGATGCAGCGAGTGCGTCGACGAGGGAGACGCCGGGCACCTCGGTGGGGTACTGCATCGCCAGGAAGAGGCCGGCCCGGGCCCGCTGCCAGGTGGGCAGAGCCAGGAGATCGGCACCGTCGAGGGTCACCGACCCGCCGAGGACCTCGTAGCCGTCCTTGCCCATCAGCACGTGCGACAGGGTGGACTTGCCGGCCCCGTTCGGCCCCATGACCGCGTGGACTTCGCCCGAAGCGATCTCGAGATCGATCCCCTTCAGGATCTCGACCCCACCGACCGAGGCTCGCAGGCCCTCGATCCGCAGCACGCTCGGCCCGTTCGATCCGCTGGTTCCGTTCGATCCGTCGCTACCGCTCATCAACGATCACCCTGACCTCTCCGTCGACCACCGACGCCTCGTAGGTCGGTACTGGCTTGATCGCCGGCAGGCACGTCGGTTGACCGTCCTCCAGCGAGAACGTCGAGCCGTGCTTCCAGCACTCGAGCGTCTTCTCGGCGGCGTCCACCTCGCCCTCGGCCAGCGAGTAGTCGGCGTGGGAGCACCGGTCGCCGATGACGTGGACATCGTCGCCGAGACGGACGACGGCCAACCGGTGTCCCTCGACGTCGATCCGCTTGGCCGAGTCCACCTCCAGCTCGTCGAGCCGGCAGACCGTCAGCACCGCCGGCCCGCTCACGCCGACCCCTGGGCATGGGGGATCGGACGATCACGTCCGTCGAGCTTGTCGGCCACCAGGCGGCGGACGTCGGTCCGGGTCTGCTCCGTGGGCAGCCGGGCGATCACCTCGTCGAAGAAGCCGGCGACGATCAACCGGTCGGCCACGAACGGCGGCACCCCCCTGGCCTGGAGGTAGAAGTGCTGGTCGAGATCGACCGGGCTGACGGTGGAGGCGTGACTGCAGCGGACGTCGTTGTTCTCGATCTCGAGGTTCGGGACCGACCACGCCCAGGCGTCGGTGCTGAGCTTGATGTTCCGGTTCGTCTGGAACGCGTTGGCCCCCGCTCCATCGGGGTGGATGTGGATCATGCCGGTGTACACCGAGCCCGAGGAGTCGTCCTGGGCGCCCTTGAACAGGAGATCGCTCCGCGAGTCTCGGGCGTCGTGGTGCTGGAAGACCCGGAAGTCGTGAACCTGGTCGCCGTCGCCGTAGTAGGCGGCGGACAGGCTGCCGGTGGCGCCGCGACCGACGAGCCGTGTGTCGACCCGTAGCCGGGCGTAGTGCGCTCCGAAGGCGGCGATACCGCTCACCAGCGACGCCTGCGAGGCGGCCGACGACCGGAGGCGGGCCAACTGCCAGTGCTGGTCGTCGAGGACCTGAACCGTCTCGTAGCGGAGCCGTGCGGCCGCCGTGGCCGAGAGCTCGACGAGGGGGACCGACAGCCCGAAACCCGCGACCGACGTCTGCCGCTCGACGAGCGAGACGTCCGAACCGTCACCGGCCTCCACCCGGATGTGGGGAAAGGTCGCCCGGTCGACGCTGGCCTGATGGTTCACCACCACGATCGGCCCGGCCACCGTGAGGCCCGTCGGCACCCGCACGGTCACCACCCCTGGCGAGAACGCCTGGTGCAGCAGATCGAACACGGTGCACTCGTCGGCGTCATCGCCATCCCGGGCACCCCGGTCGCGGTCCTGCTCGACCGTGATCGCCAGGCCCTTCTCCGCCCAGCCGCTCTCGAGGTCGATGTCGACGGGCCAACCGTCGACGAGGACGACCGTGGCGACACGGTCGGCTATGACGTCGAGACGATCGACATCGGCCCCGCCGGACGCCGGCGCCTCGGTCACCGGTGCGAGCTGATCGAGCCGGAGATCACCGACCCGGCTGTACCGCCACTCCTCGGTCTCGCCGCTCGGGAGTTCCATCTCGGCGGCGCGGGCGGCCGCCGACTGCCGATTGGCGCCGTCGGTCATCGCCGCCGCTGCCGACGGACTGAAACGTTCGTTCACCCATCCAAGCTATCGCTTCCCGAAGGGCCACCAGCGCCGCTTCCCGAACCGCTTCCGGTCCCGGTCACGCTCCCGGTCGACCTCGGCCCGGACGTCCGGCACGGCGGCGTTGATGATGTCCTCGGCTTCGTCGAGCAGTGCCGCGACCGCTTCGTCCTCCCCGACGCTCTTCGGTGCCTCGGGGGTCGGGGGCGTCACGAGCGTCCCGTGGCGCCAGTTCACGTCGGCCAGGCGCCGCTCGTAGCTCCCGCACGACTCGGGGCAGTTCCACGGCGCCTCGGGGGCGAGGTCGAGCGCGCACTTCCGCATCGTGTCGCCACTTGGGTAGGTTCGGCTCTGGTAGTGCTTGCAGTCCTGGCGCATTGCCATCCGCCCATCTTGCCATCGGAGCGCCATGCCCACGCCTCACCTCAGCGCCGAACCCGGCGACTACGCCCCCACCGTCCTCATGCCGGGGGATCCGCTGCGGGCCCGCTACATCGCCGAGACGTTCCTCGACGGGGCGGTGGAGGTCAACGCCGTGCGGGGAATGCTCGGCTTCACGGGCACCTATCACGATGTCCCGGTCTCGGTCCAGGGGTCGGGCATGGGCGTGCCGTCGATGCAGATCTACGCCACCGAGTTGGCGAAGGACTACGGGGTCGAGCGGATCGTGCGGGTCGGTTCCTGCGGCGCCATCCAGGACCATGTGGCCCTCCGGGACATCGTGGTCGCGATCGCCGCCGGCACCGACTCGGGGGTCAACCGGGCGCGCCTCGGCGGCCGGGACTTCCCGGCCGCCGCCGACTGGGGCCTGCTGCGGGCCGTGGTCGACGCCGCCGCGGAACGGGACCATCCCACCCACGTCGGCACGGTGTTCACGTCCGACATGTTCTACGAGCCCGAGGGCAGCGACACGTTCGCGGTGCTCCAGCGGTACGGGGTGCTGGCGGTGGAGATGGAGGCGGCCGGCCTGTACGGCGTGGCCGCCGAGTACGGGATCGCAGCGTTGACGGTGGCGACGGTCAGCGACCAGCTCCTCCGGGGCGAGTCGCTGTCGAGCGAAGACCGTCAGACGACCTTCGACGACATGATGCGCCTCGTCCTCGACGCCGTCACCGGCGACGATGCCTGAAGCGGACATCGCGCCGAAGCCCTTCCGCCGTTGACCCGATCCGCCGAGGAATCGAGGCCGTCGAAGCTCCGACGCGATGTCCAGACTTGATCCCCGCCCCCGAAATGGTTGCACGACCGAATGATCGACCACCAGCCCCTGACCTTGCCTTCTCCTATACGTTGCCTACACAGGTGCTTTGTGGCCGCAAGCACTTTCGGGTGAAGCGACTCAGCCCGCTGCGGACAGGCGACGACGGATTGCGGCCGACTACCACCCGTCTACACACTTTCTCATCTTTCCCGAACACCGACTTCAAATGATTCGGTCGTGCAACTACCCTGGCAACCGTGTCGCCACGACGCCAGCTTGCGGCGCGACGCAAGGCGCTAGGTCATAGCCAGGAGTCCCTGGCCAACATTCTCGACGTCCGATCCCAGTCCGTTGCCCGGTGGGAGCAAGGAGCGGCGACACCGCTCGCTCGACACCGGCGGCCGTTGGCCGAGGCGCTCGAGATCTCACTGCACGAGCTCGAGCAGTTGATCAACGGCCACACCGCCTCGGCCACGCCTGGTCACGTCGTGCCGCCATGGCTCGACCACTACCAGTCGTTGGAGCAGGCAGCAGGTCGACTGGAGACCTTCGAACCCATCTCGATGCCCGGGTTGCTCCAGACGAAGGACTACGCCTGCGCGGTGATGAACTCCTCACACCGCCCGGTGTCGCCGACCGTGGTCGAAGCACGGGTTCGGGCCAGGATGGACCGTCAAGCGGTACTGGTCCGACAGCCCCAACCATTGGAGCTCGTGGCCGTCATCGACGAGTCGGTGCTCCACCGGGTCACCGGCAACCGGGCGATCATGGCCGAACAGCTTCGTCACGTGCTCGACCTCACCAGGCGCCAGAACATCTGTGTACAGATCGTGCCGGCCACGAGCTCCGGTCTCCACAGCGCGTCGTTCGGATCCTTCCGGCTCTTCACCTCGCTCGGCGCCAGCTCGCCCTTCATGGCCTGCACGGAAGATCTGACCGGCTTCAACTACCTCGACCGAGTCGAGGCGATCGACGCCCACGCCGAGCTCTTCGAACACCTGCGAGCGATCGCCCTCGCTCCCGACAAGACCGCCGAGCTACTCGAGAACACAGCGGAGAGATATTGCCCATGACCAACGAAACGACCCACGCCGTGTGGCGGAAGTCCACATTCAGTGGCGCGAACGGCGGCGACTGCGTGGAGGTGGCCGAGTCGGGCACCGATGTGCTCGTGCGAAACAGCAAGCGCCCCGAGCTCGGCGCGCTCCCGTTCACCCGATCGGAGATACGGGCGTTCGTCGCCGGCTGCAAGGCCGGCGAGTTCGACAACCTGTAGAACTCGTCGCCCGGCTGAACCCCTCGCCTCACCCGAGGTGGGTGGCCGAAGTCACGATCGGGTAGCGGCGCGCTCGCCGACGAACTCCCGCCGAACCGCGTCGGCCACGAGTGGTAGCAGCCGATGGAGGATCGCCTGATCCTTCGGTGCGAACGCGGCGATGACGTGCTCGGAGAACTCCCGGCGTCCTGTGCGCGAGATCTCGTGAGCGTGGTGCCCCGCCTCGGTCAAGGAGACCCGGAACACCCGACCGTCGTCGGCGTCTCGAGCGCGGACGATGAGCCCCCGTCCAACCAACCGGGCAACCGCTTGGCTCGCCGTCGACGGCGCGACACCGAGACCGGTTGCGATGTCGGACATCTGCGCTCTGCCGGCTGCGGCTGCGACCAGATCGAGGGTGTCGACGTCTCCCGCCTCCAGGCGCGGCTCGAACCGACCGCCGACCATCAACGCCACGATGCCCGGCTTGGCTCGGCGCATCGTGCGCCACGCACGTCCGAGCGCTGCGCCGTTGCGACGGAGCCGGTCGCCGTCGGCGGCGTCGGGAGGTCTCAGCCCATCTCCTCCGACCTCCGAGAACGTCGGGGCGTCGCCGACGACGCGACCGATCGCCTCCGCCAACATGGGCCAGAGACGCCCGACCTCGTCCTGGTCGTCGGGGTGGAGGTGCTCCAGCAACCTGCACGCGAACGTCGATCGACGCTCGCTCGCTTCGGTCTGGGCCGCGAGGCCGTCCAACGTCGCCGAGACGAGCACCATGCGAGCATCGGCGGTCGACCGCTGCCGCTCGACCAGGCCGAGCTTGTTCAGGCGATCCACCGACCGTGTGACGGTCGATCGATCGACTCGAAGGGTCGAGGCCACCTTCGACATCGGGCACGGTCCGATGGCGACGATCTGCTCCAACGCGTCCACATCGCCCACCTCCAGCCGCTCGCGGTTCAGGCCTGCATCGGATGCGCTGGTGAGCATCTGCGGGCGTGCGCGCAAAGCGAGCCAAAGCACCAGATCGAAGCGCCGAGCTGTCTCCTCGTAGATGTCGTTTGCGGCCAATAACCACCCCTCGATGGGTCGGTTACCTTGCAGAGGCTAGCCGAAACCCCTGCGTCGACGAAAGGGCTCGCTACCCGTTGGCCACACACCAGCTGCCGACTCTCGTCCTCTACGTCAGATCCCGGACCCGGTCGACGAGATCGGCGAACTCCTGGATCGGTCCGCTGCCCGGTGACAGCGAGGCCGCCTCCTCGGCGATCTGCTGCAGGCCGACGTCGCCGGTGTGCGGGCTCTGGCGGAGCACCTCGGCGAACGCAGCGACGGTCACCGCGAGCTTGAAGTCGTCGGCGGTGGCACGCCAGGTGTCGGCCAGGATCCCACCCGACAGCTCGAGCCTGGTCTCGACAACGTCGCCGCTGTCGGGATCTTCCCAGCGGAGCTGAGCCGTGCCCAGCCGATCGCTGGCGGCCACACCGGGCTGGAGGGTCAACTCGTAGAGGGCGGTCACCTGGTGCCCGGCGCCGAGCTCGCCGGCGTCGACGGCATCGTTGCGGAAGTCGTCGTCGAGGACGGCCCGGTTCTCGAAGCCGATCAGCCGGTACTGCTCGACCGCCGAGGGATCGAACTCGACCTGGATCTTGCCGTCGATGGCCACCGTGAGCAGCGTGGAGATCAGGTCGTCGCTGAAGAGGCGATCGGCTTCGGCCTGGTCGTTGACGTAGGCGTAGAAACCGTCGCCGTCGTTGGCGAGCTGCTCCATGGTCACGTCGTTGAAGTTGCCCATGCCGACCCCGACGGTCACGAGCTGGATGCCCCGGTCGGCGTCGCCCCGGATGAGGCCGACGAGGCCATCGGGGTCGGTGAGGCCCACGTTGGCCACGCCGTCCGAGGCGAGGATGACCCGGTTGATGCCGCCGTCCCGGAACGACTCGTTCGCCAGGTCGTAGCCCGTCTGGAGTCCCGCCTCGAGGTTGGTGGAGCCATCGGTACCGAGGGCGTCGATGGCGGCCAGGATCACCTCGGCCTCGGCCACCTCGGTCGGGGGGAGGATGACATCGGCGTTGTCGCTGTAGGTCACAAGGGCGACGGTGTCGTCATCGTCGAGCTCGGTCACCAGTCGCTGGAGGGAGGTCTTGACGAGACCGAGCCGGTTCTGGCGCTCCATCGACCCGGACGTGTCGACCACGAAGGTCAGCGACGCCGGGGGCCGCTCGGCGTCGGCCACCTGCTCGGCCTGCACACCCAGCCGGACGATCACGTTGCCGTCGTCGTAGGGTGAGGGTCCGCCGTCGGCCACCACGTTCAGCCCGTCGTTCGGCGGCCGGTAGTCGTAGTCGAAGCTGTTGACGTACTCCTCGACGCGAACCGACTCAGCGGGGGGAACCTGCCCGTCGGCAACCCACCGCTGGGCGATCGAGTAGGCGGCGGTGTCGACGTCGAGGGCGAACGTCGACAGGGGGTCCTGGGAGGTGGGGATGAACGGCCGGACGCCGTAGTCCTGGAAGGTGTTCGACGCCGAATCGTCGCCGTCCTCCGCAGCGTCGTCGGCGGGCGTGTCACCGAACAGGCCACCGCCGTCGGCCCGCTGCGCCGCTCCCGCTCCTTCCTCTGCGGTGGCTGCGTCGGTCGACGTGTCGCCTTCGTCGGCTGAGGACTCGTCGTCGAGGGACGCCGCGATGGTGCTGTCGACCGAGTCCGCCTCGGCGTCGCCGCCGCTCGTCTCCTCCCCGCTCGAGTCGTCGCCGGCGAGCGCGCCCTCGTCGGCGTCGTCGAAATCGCTGCCGCAGGCAGCCGCGAGCAGCACGACGACGAGGAACAGGACCAGGGCTCGCAACGTGGCCACGGTCGGTACGGGAGTTCCGGTTCGGTTCGGTCTCATGTGGGCTATGGCGCACGACGCTCCCCTGCGGTTCCCGCCGTCATCGCTTCGTCATCTTCGGGGACGATTTGTCATGCGATAGGGTTTGGATGCCGGCCCCTATCGAAGGAGCAATCCCACATGGGCATCTTTGACAAAGCGAAGGATCTCGCCGACAAGGCAGACGACGTGGCAGACATGGCGAAAGAGCACGCCGACAAGGCCCCCGGCGGCCTCGGCGACAAGATCGCCGACGCTGCCGACAAGGTCGACGAGCTCACCGACAAGGTCCAGGACAAGTAGCGGTCGCCCACACGTGGGCGACGCGCGGAACGGGCCGCCCGTTGGGGCGGCCCGTTCGCGTGACCGGGTTCGGCGGTGACCAGTTGGCGCTGCCGACAGATCCGCCGGCGGATCAGCCGACCGAACCCTCCATCTGGAGCTCGATCAGGCGGCTCCACTCCACGGCGTACTCCATGGGGAGGGTCCGGGTGACCGGCTCGATGAAGCCGTTGACGACCATGCCGATCGCCTGCTCCTCGGACAGGCCCCTGCTCATCAGGTAGAACAGCTGCTCGTCGGCCACCTTCGACACCGTCGCCTCGTGGCCGATCTGGGCATCGAGCGCCCCGATCTCCATGTACGGGTAGGTGTCGCTGACCGAGTCCTCGTCGAGGATCAATGCGTCGCACTGGACATGGCTCTTGCAGCCGTAGGCGTCGTCCTCGACCCGCACCAGGCCCCGGTAGCTCGACCGGCCACCGTCCTTCGAGATCGACTTCGACACGATCTTCGAGCTCGTCTCCGGCGCGGCGTGCACCATCTTCGCGCCCGTGTCCTGGTGCTGTCCGGCGCCTGCGTAGGCGACCGACAACACCTCGCCCGTCGCCTTCGGGCCCACCAGCCACACCGCCGGATACTTCATGGTGAGGCGGCTGCCGATGTTGCCGTCGATCCACTCCATGTGGCCCTCGGCCTCGACCCGGGCCCGCTTGGTGACGAGGTTGAACACGTTGCTCGACCAGTTCTGGATCGTGGTGTAGGTGACGTGGGCGCTCGGTTTCACCACGATCTCCACCACCGCGGAGTGCAGCGAGTCCGACGTGTACACCGGCGCCGAGCAGCCCTCGATGTAGTGCACCTTCGAGCCCTCGTCGGCGATGATCAACGTCCGCTCGAACTGGCCCATGTTCTCGGCGTTGATGCGGAAGTAGGCCTGGAGCGGCATGTCCACCTCGACGCCCGGGGGCACGTAGATGAACGACCCACCCGACCACACGGAGGTGTTGAGGGCCGAGAACTTGTTGTCGTTCATCGGGATCACCTTGCCGAAGTACGGCTTGACGATCTCCGGGTACTCCCGCAGCGCCGTGTCCATGTCGGTGAAGAGCACGCCCTGGCGTTCGAGATCCTCCCGATTGCGGTGGAATACCACCTCTGATTCGTACTGCGCGGTGACTCCCGCCAGATACTTCCGCTCCGCCTCGGGGATGCCCAGCTTCTCGTATGTGTCCTTGATGGCGTCGGGGAGGTCGTCCCAGTCGTTGACCTGCCCCTCCGTGGGCTTGATGTAGTAGAAGATGTCGTCGAAGTAGATCTCCGACATGTCGCCACCCCAGTTCGGCATGGGGCGCTTGGCGAAGTGCCGGTACGACTTGAGGCGGGTGTCGAGCATCCAGTCGGGCTCGCCCTTCATCCACGACATCTCGCGGAGGATCTCCTCGTCGAGACCCTTCTTCGGCTTGTAGACGTAGTCCTCCTCGTCGCTCCAGCCGAGCTTGTAGCGGCCGAGGTCGAGGTTGTCGGGGGTCACGGTCATGGCAGGGCTTGCTCCCATCGAGCGTTGCGTACCGGTTCCGGAGACGTGCGAATTTCTCCTATCTAGATAGTAACAACTCCGTACCTGGCTCGGGCCAGTCCGGGCGCTAATCCAGCCGGCGGAGCTCGTCGCGGAACCGCTGGCTCCGGCGGAGATACTTCTCGACGGCGTCGGTGATGATCTCCTCCTTCGCCGCTCCGGGCTTCATCCTCGCCGGGATGCCCACGGCCAGCGCCTTCGCCGGAACCTCCATGTCATTGGTGATGACGGCGCCGGAGCCGATGATGGCGCCGCTGCGCACCACCGCCCGATGCAGCACGATCGACCCGTTCCCGATCAGGCAGCCGTCCTCGATGACGCAGCCCTCGAGGTGGACGAGGTGTCCGATCACGCACTCGTCGCCGATGATGGTGTCGAGCACGTTGGTCACGTGGAGCACCGAGCAGTCCTGCACCGAGGTTCGGGCCCCCACCACGATCCGCCCCTCGTCGCCCCGCAACACCGCCGACGGCCAGACCGACGCCTGCTCCCCCAGCTCGACGTTGCCGATCACCGTGGCATCGGGATGGACGTAGGCCGATGGATGGATGAGGGGCTCGACATCGCCCAACGCATAGATCGCCATGACACGCGAGGCTAGGACGAATCAGCTCAGATCGCGGAGATCGAGCACCAGTGCCGACACCGACAGGAGGACCAGCACCCCGACCGTCGCGTAGGCGATCGGAACCAGTCGGGCGACGTCGAAGCGGAGCCGATTGCGGGGGAAGACCCGGTTGGCCACCCCCTCGAACGCGGCGGCCGCGGCGTGGGCACCGTCGAGCGGCGGGAGCGGCAGGAGGTTGATCACGCCGACCGCGGCCGACAGCACGCCGAACCAGCGCAACGCCGTGACCAACCCGTCGCTCACGGCCCAGCCCGACACCTTCGCCTGGGCGACCGGCGACATGAACCGCACGGGCGCCTCGGTGGCCCCCGACGTGTCCGACACCGCCGAGAGGTACTGGCCGATGTTGGCCACCCACACCCACAGGGCCTCACCGGTGCTGGTGACGACGAACCACACGTCGCCGACCGCCGCACCCGCAGCGTCGGTGAGGGAGCCGCCGGCCACGACCGTCGCCGCGGCGAACGCGAGGCCGGCCATGACGATGTTCACCGCCGGGCCGGCGAGGATCGTTGCCAGCCGGCCACCGGTCGACGCCGCCCGGTAGGTGCCGGACTCGGGGAAGCCGGCGGGCAGCTCCGACGACGGGGTCATGCCCAGCAGCTTCACGTACCCACCGAGGAACAGGACCCGGCAGCCGTACCGGCAGCCGTTCCGCTCGAACGAGACGACCTCGGGCCCGAAGCCCCAGTAGAACTCGGTGGGCTGCATGCCGGCCCGCCGGGCCACCAGCAGGTGACCCGCTTCGTGGGCCGCGATCACGACGCCCAGGAAGCCGATGAGGTAGAGGCCGCTGGGCGCGAGCCAGGCCACGAGCCCGATCGAGGCGGCGGCGGCGAGGCCCCAAGTGGGCGACAGCCGCACGGCCGACTCCGCCGACGCCTCGATCCGACCCGGCCCGCCGCCGACGTCCGCTCCCGCCTCCATCATCCCGCCGCTTCCTCCGTGGGCGCGGCTCACCCACCGCGCGGTCGATGACCCGCTCGCAAGCTGCGGATCGAATCACGTACAGCAGCAGCCAACCACACTCAGTGACGAGGGGGGAAGGTCAAATATCAACTCCCGAACGAGCCGTATTGCCCCTTGTAGAACACCATCGGGGATGCGTCGGGGTCGGCCACCTCGAGGCTCAGCACCCGGCCGATGATCAGGTTGTGATCGCCGGTCTGCACCACGCTGTCGATCCGGCAGTCGATCATGGCGTGGATGCCCGGGAGCACGGGCGCTCCGCTCCCGGGGGCCGGGGTGGTCGCGACCCCTTCGAACTTCGTGTCGGACTTCGACGCCATCACCCCGCACAGCTCCATCTGATCGCTCGTCAGGACGTTCACACAGAAGTGGCCGGACTCCTCGATCGGGGGCCAGCTCCCCGACTCGGTTCCGAGGAAGAAACCGACGAGCGGCGGGTCGAGCGAGATCGAGACGAACGAGCCGATCGCAACGCCGACGGGGCGCTCGGCGCCCGCTGCCGTCACCACGGTCACCCCGGTGGGGAAGTGCCCGAGGACCTGGCGGAAGGCGCCGGAATCGATGACCGGATCGTTGCTCTGTTCACTCATGGGCTGGGAGCCTAATCGCCGCCCGAGGTGAGACACAGTCCTTCCGCAGCGCCGATGACCTCGACCCCCGATCCGGCATCGCGTTGGATCCGGTCGACCGTCGCCCGCACCCAGGCGTCGTCGTGGGAGGGATCATGATGGAAGAGCACGAGCCGCTGGGCGCCGCTGCGGCGAGCGAGCTCGAGGGCGAAGTCGGGCGTGCAGTGCCCCCAGTCGGCCCTCGAGCGGAACTCGTCGGCGTCGAACTGGGCGTCGTGGACGAGGATGTCCACGCCCCCGCAGGCCTCGACCACCGATTCGGGCACGTCGAGGGAGCCGTCCATCGGCTGCTGGTGATCGCTGATGTAGGCCAGCGAGCCGCCACCAGCGTCGATGCGGTAGCCGTTCGTGGGCCCGACGTGCTCGATCGCGAAGCACCGGACCGTGGCCGAGCCGACCTCGAGCGTGGTATCGGTGGCGTCCCGGTAGACGATCTCGCCGGGGAGGTCCTCGATGGCCACGGGGAATGCCGGCGGCCGGACGATCTTGGAGAACTCCGCCTCGATCGAGCTGCCGTGCTGGCGCGGGCCGACGATCTCGAGGCGCGAGCCCTCCTGCAGCACCGGGAGGAAGAACGGGACACCCTGGATGTGGTCCCAGTGCAGGTGGCTGATCAGGGCCGTGGCGGTGAATCCGGGCTGCAGACCTCGCTCGCAGATGTCGCGCCCGAGGTAGCGGACGCCGGTGCCGAGGTCGCAGATGATCGGGGGCTCGTCGGGCACCTCCACCAGCACGCACGACGTGTTTCCCCCGAACCCTCTCGTTCGCTCGCACGAGCAGGGCGTGGAACCCCGCACCCCGTAGAAGTTCGCGCTCAGCATTGCATCGGCATCCGTGGACAAGAGGAGGTGGAGATCACGAGAGGTTAGTCGTCGGCCCTCGACCGAGTGTCGGCATGTGATAAGTGTCTCAGCTTCGAGCGGTCTCGGCGAGGCCCGGGCCGACACCACGTCGGAGACTTGAGGCACCGCCAGTGCAGCCCTAGCCTCGGGGAATGGGTTCACCGTTGCCCGATGGGCTCGTGGCCGTCGTCAAACGCGACTGCCCCACGTGCGTCCTCATCGCCCCCGTGCTCGACGACATGAGCACCCGTGGCGAGACGCTGACCGTGTACACGCAGGACGACCCGTCGTTTCCGGCGCTCACCGGCGGGGCGGGGAAGCTGATCGACGACACGTCGCTCGAGATGTCGTGGTTCAACGACATCGAGACCGTGCCGACCCTGCTGCGGGTCGATGACGGCAACGAGACCGATCGGATCGTCGGCTGGTCCCGGGAGCAGTGGGAGTCGTTCACCGGACTCGGCGACCTCGGGGTCGACCTCCCCGTGCAGCGGCCGGGCTGCGGCTCGCTCTCGGTCGACCCGTCGCTGACCGACGAGCTCCTCGCCCGGTTCAGCGGCTCGTCGCTCCGGAGCCGCCGGATCGAGCTGGCGGCGCTCGAGGACGAGATGGAGGTGGCGTTCGACCGGGGCTGGTCCGACGGCCTTCCCGTGATCCCGCCGACCGAAGCCCGGGTGCTGCGCATGCTGGAGGGGACCAGTCGAGCCCCCGACGAGGTGGTGGCGGTCGTGCCGCCCGACCTGGTCGAGACCACGGTGGAGCAGATCGCGATCAATGCGGTCATGGCCGGCTGCAAGCCGGAGTACCTGCCGGTGGTGCTCACCGCGGTGGAGGCGGCCTGCACCGACGAGTTCAACATCCACGGCCTCCTGGCCACCACCTACTTCTCCGGCCCGGTGGCGGTGGTGAACGGCCCGATCGCCGAGCGCATCGGCATGAACGCCCGCAACAACGCGTTCGGCCAGGGAAACCGGGCCAACCTGACGATCGGGCGGGCGCTCCAGCTCGTGATCCGCAATCTCGGTGGCGGCCGCCCGGCAACCGCCAGTCGTAACTCGGCCGGCGAGTGGAGCCTCACCGGGGTCGACATGTCGCTCATGGGATCCCCGGGCAAGCTCAGCTTCTGCTTCGCCGAGCGTGAGGAGGACTCCCCGTTCGAGCCGCTCGCCGTCGAGCACGGGCTCGAGCCGGGGGCCGATGCCGTGACGCTCTTCGCCGGCCAGGGCCCGACGGCGATCACCGATCAGCTGTCGCGCTCCCCGGAGTCACTCGCCCGTTCGATGGCCGCGGTGCTCCGTACCACCGGCCATCCCAAGCTGGTCATCGGCTGGGACGCAATGCTCGTCGTGGGTCCCGAACACGGCCGGATCTTCCGCGAGGCCGGCTGGGACAAGGCCCGGCTCCGGGCCGAGCTCGACGAGCTCCTGCTGATCGACAGCGACGAGCTGATCCGAGGTGTGGGCGGCATGGACGAGGGCATCCCGGCGGAGATGGCCGGACGGCAGCTCCCGAAGTTCCGACCCGGCGGCCTCCAGATCGTCCACGCCGGCGGCGACGCTGGCCTCTTCTCCGCCGTCCTCGGCGGCTGGGCCGGTGGGCCGAAGGGCAGCGCGCCGGTGACCCGACCGATCGAACCGAACCTCTAGTCCCCATCGTTCTCACCAATCGCAACCAAGGAGCCAGCCAGATGACCGTGTTACTCGACCCGACAGCCGGGAGGGTCGCCGAGTCCATCGAGACCGCGCCCCGCCCAGCGTCGATCGACGGGCTGAAGATCGGCCTGCTCGACATCTCCAAGCCCCGCGGCGACAAGTTCCTCGATCGACTCGAGGAGCGCCTCGTCGAGCAGGGGGCGCAGGTGACGCGCTACGTCAAGCCGACGTTCTCGAAGCCGGCGCCGGTGGATCTCCGCCACGAGATCGCCACGAGCTGCGACGCCGTCATCGAAGCGCTCGCCGATTGAGGCAGCTGCACGTCGTGCAGTGTGCACGACATCACCGACCTCGAGCGCCGCGGTGTGCCCGGGGTGTTCGTGGCCAGCGAGGTCTTCGTCGACGCCGCCCAGTCACAGGGTGAGGCGCTCGGCTTCCAGCCGGCCCGTCACTTCGTGGAGCACCCGATCCAGGATCGGACCGACGACGAGATGACCACCATCGCCGACAAGGCGATCGAGGCGCTGATCGAGAAGCTCACCACCGCCTGAGACGAGCGATCAGGCCGGCAGGCGGTACACGCCGTCTCGGAGCACGGCGAGGCCATCAGCGACGACGGTCGCCGCCACCCGGCTGGCCCGCTGCGGCTCGTCGGGCCAGCCCATGACCGCCGGCAACTCGCCCTCGGCCACGGGGCCCGCTCGCAGGGCGGCCACCAGCCGACCCCGACCCTGGCGGTCGGAGCCGGCGAACCGGCTCTGCGGCGCCGACACACCGGCGGATCCGGCAGCCGGGTCGGGCTCGGGGCGGCCGGCGAGCCGCCAGCGACAACCCGCGGCGAACGGGCAGCCGGCACACACCGGTTGCCGGCTGCGGCAGTGGCCGGCGCCGACGTCGAGCATCGCCTGGTTCCACGCCCAGCCCCGGCCGTGAGGAACCAGCTGGTCGGCGAGCTGTTGGGCCACCGTCCGGGTGAGCGGCGCCCCTCTGGTCCTGGCCAGGATCCGGGCGACGTTGGTGTCGAGCACGGCGTCGTCGAGCTCGAACGCGAACACGCGGATCGCTCTCGCCGTGTAGGGCCCCACCCCGGGCAGCTGGAGCAGCGCTCGGAGGTCGGTGGGGAACCGGCCACCGTGGTCGACGGTGATCGCGGTCGCCGTGCGGTGGAGGTTGACGGCTCGGCGGTTGTAGCCGAGTCCGACCCACTCGTCGATCACATCGCCGACGGCGGCGTCGGCACACGTCACGGCGTCGGGGAAGCGGTCGAGGAACCGGCGCCAGCGGTCGGTCACCCTCGGAACCTGCGTCTGCTGCAACATCGTCTCGGCGACCAGGATCTCCCACGGATCGCGGCTCTGACGCCACGGCAGACCGCGCCCGTGCGAGGCGAACCACCCGAGGAGGTCCACGCTCGCCAACGCCTCTGGCAACCCTGCAGGCGCCCCGACGGCCGGTTCGGGATCGCGGTTCGCAATCGAGTCGATGCCGTCCGAGGCTACCGACGAGCTGGAGCCCGCCGCGGATCGACGCTGACGGCGAGCACCTTCTACTGTGACCAGTCATGAGCGAGCCCGACCTCACCGAAGCAGCCGAAGCGATCGAGACCGCAGCCGACGTCGTCCGTACCGCCACCCGGACCCTGGCCGAAACCGGGTCGGTCGACGCCGATCAGGTGCTCGCCTACGACCTCGCTCACGCTGCGGCCGCAGTGGAGACGGCCCGGTCGATGCTCGACTACGGCGCCAAGGGCGAGATCGAGGCCACGCTCACCTGCGTCTTCGTCGCCGACGTGATCGCAGACCTGGCGGCCAAGATCTGGGGTCGGGAGACGGTGTGGCGGGTGGAGGCCGACGCGCTCGACGCGAGCCGCGCCTTCGTCGCGACCTGGCGGAGCCCGGAGACGCTGGCAGCACTCGCCGGCGAGGACGGCCCCCGCCACCTCGACGACGAGTTCGAGCTCGTCCAGGATTCGTTCCGTCGCTTCGCCGACGAGCAGGTGGCACCCCACGCCGAGCACATCCACCGGGACAACACCGACATCCCCGAACCCCTCATCGGCGGTCTGGCCGAGATGGGCCTGTTCGGCCTGTCGATCCCGGAGGCCTACGGCGGGTTCGCCGGCGGTGGCGAGTCGGACTACTACGGCATGGTCATCGCAACCGAGGAGCTGAGCCGGGCCTCGCTGGGCGCCGCCGGTTCGCTGATCACCCGGCCCGAGATCCTTGCTCGGGCGATCGAGGCGGGCGGGACCGAGGCCCAGAAGGAGACATGGTTGCCCCGGCTCGCCTCCGGCGAGATCATGAACGCGGTGGCGGTCACCGAGCCCGACTACGGGTCGGACGTGGCCAACATCAAGGTGACGGCCGCCCGGAGCGACGACGGTTGGCTGATAAGCGGCGTCAAGACCTGGTGCACCTTCGCAGCCCGGGCCGATGTGCTGATGCTGCTGGCCAGGACCGACCCCGACCGGAGCCTCGGCCACCGGGGCCTGTCGATCTTCATCGTGCCGAAGGACCGTGGCGACGGCGAGGGGTTCAAGCTCACCCAGCCCGGCGGCGGCACGATGGAGGGCCGCCCGATCGACACGCTCGGCTACCGCGGCATGCACTCCTACGAGCTCGCGTTCGACGGGTGGCTCGTTCCTGCCGAGAACCTCATCGGCGAAGCCGACGGCGAGGGCCGGGGGTTCTACTACCAGATGGCCGGGTTCGAGAACGGCCGACTCCAGACCGCGGCGCGGGCCATCGGTGTGATGCAGGCCGCCTACGAGGCGGCGAAGGACTACGCGGAGAACCGGGTGGTGTTCGGCGCTCCCGTCGGCGACTACCAGCTCACCCAGGCCAAGCTCACCCGCATGGCAGCGCTGATCCAGGCCGCTCGCCAGTTCGCCTACTCGGTCGGCCGGATGATGGCGAAGGGTGAGGGGCAGATGGAGGCCTCGATGGTGAAGGCCTACGTGTGCAAGGCGGCCGAGTGGGTCACCCGCGAGGCGATGCAGATCCACGGCGGCATGGGCTACGCCGAGGAGTACGCGGTCAGCCGCTACTTCGTCGACGCCCGGGTGCTCAGCATCTTCGAGGGGGCCGACGAGACGCTGTGCCTGAAGGTGATCGCCCGGAGCCTGGTCAACCAGCTCGACGCGTGACCTTCTGAACCAGCGGTTCCACAACCTGATCGTCCCAGAGGACGTGGGGCGGCTCGACTAAAACCGAGTCGCTGTGCTGTTCCCGACGGTGGCATTCGCCCTGTTCTTCTGCGTGGCGTTCCTCGCCAATTGGCTGCTGCGGCCCCGGCCCACCGCGTGGCGGATCGCGATGATCGGCCTGAGCTTCTTCTTCTACGGCTACTGGGACGAGCGCTTCGTGGCCCTGTTGGCAGGCAGCATCGTGGTCAACCACGGAGCGGCACGATGGGTGGCGGCGGCGACGGGTCATCGTCGACGGTTGGCCCTTGCCGGCGGGATCGTGGCGAACCTCGGCGTGCTCGGGTTCTTCAAGTACTACGGGTTCTTCGTGACGTCGGTGGCCAATGGGCTCGGCCGGCTCGGGCTGGAGACGACACCCCCGCTCCTCGACATCGTCCTGCCGATCGGCATCTCGTTCTTCACGTTCCAGGCGATCAGCTACCTGGTGGATCTCTCGCGGGACCGGATCGAGGGACCGTTGCCGTTCCTGAACCTGGCGTTCTACCTGTCGTTCTTCCCGCAGCTCGTGGCCGGCCCGATCGTGCGGGCGACCGATCTCGCACCGCAGATCGATCGTCGCCCAGACCCGAGGACCATCCCCGCCGGCGAGGCGTTCTGGTTGATCGCCCAGGGCCTCGTGAAGAAGGTGGTGATCAGCAGTTACCTCGCCACCAACCTGGTGGACCCCGTGTTCGACGTGCCCGGCGAGCACTCCCGGCTCGACGTGCTGCTCGCGATCTACGGCTACTCGGTGCAGATCTACGCCGATTTCAGCGGGTACACCGACATCGCGATCGGCTGCGCGCTCCTGCTCGGATTCCGGTTCCCCCAGAACTTCGACTCGCCGCTGCGGGCCCTCTCGATCAGGGACTTCTGGCGGCGGTGGCACATCAGCCTGTCGACCTGGCTCCGCGACTACGTGTACATCCCGCTCGGCGGCAACCGCGGCGGCCGATTCCGCACCGCCCGCAACCTCGCGCTGACGATGGTGCTCGGCGGTCTGTGGCATGGTGCGGCGACGACGTTCCTGGTCTGGGGCGCCATCCACGGCACGGCCCTCGTCGTCGAGCGGCTCGTGGCCGGCCAGATCGCGCGCCGGCGGTCGCATACGACCCCGGCGCATCTCGGGTCGCCGTCGATGCCGGTAGGGCCGACGGGCACCAACCCGATCGACCGTTCCGTGGAGCGCGGGGCGAGGCGATGGGTCACGGTCGTCCGATGGTTCGTGACGATGAATGTGGTCGGCATCGCCTGGGTCTTCTTCCGGGCCGATTCGGTGGGTCGGGCGTGGGAGTTGCTCGGGCGGCTGGTGGTTGGCGGCGGCCCCTCCCAGCTCGTCTCGACGGTGGCCGTCAGCGTGATCGCCGGCGCGCTGGCCGTGCAGTTCGCACCCCGGGCGATCGACCGCCTCCGCCGGGAGCTCGGGCATGCGGCACCCGTCGCCCAGATGGCGGCACTGGCCCTGGCGCTGACTGCGATCGACGCGCTGGGCCCCGATGGCGTGGCCCCCTTCATCTACTTCCAGTTCTGACGAACCACACCGGCCCAGATCCGCCGCACCAGCGACCATCCACCCCCGACCCGACCCGCCCCGACCACCGCCCGACACCGACCGACTCCGGACCCGCCGCCCGATGAGCCTCCAGACCAGCGACACCCGCCCTGCCCCCACCCCGCCGCCCGCCCACCGCGAACCGGGCGATCGAAGCCGGAAGCGCGACCCGGACGTCCGGGATCAGCGCCTCCGTCCAGCCGATCCCGATCGCGCCGACCGGCTCGGCACGATGCCGGCGGGAACCGTGCTGCTCGTGATCGTCGGGGCGCTGACCATCGCCGCCGTCCTCAACGCCGGGCCGATGCTCGAACGGGCCCGGGCCAGCGAGCTCGGCGCCGGTCGAGACGTCCGCCTCGGCTTCTGGGAGCCCGTGGCCGCCTTCAGCTCGACGCTCGGCCTCGACCTGCCCCGGGCCGCGCTCGACTCGCTCGACGATTCCGACGGGCCCGGCTCGGGTGCCGACGGCACCGCGATCGTCGCCACGGGCGCGCCACGGGGTCGTCTCGGTCACGAACCGCTCGAGGTTGCGCCCGCCGCCCCGACCACGGATGGCGCAGCGGTCGGAACGACCACCACTGACGGCACGGGCGACGATCCCGCAGACGGGCCACTCGCCGAACCGGCGGACAATGGTGGCGAGGTGACCGGCGGGAGCGGTGCCACCGCGACACCGCTCGGTCTCCCAGCCAGCGCGGCGCCCACCGGCGACGCCGACAGCGCGAGCGTCGACGCCGCAGGCACCGACCCCGCAGGCCGCGACGACGACCCGACGGTGGCTGGCCGCACCGATCAGCTCGACCAGGACCCAGAGGTCGATCCGGCCGGCCAGCCGGTGGACGCAGCGTCCCCACCGGCCGCGACGTCGCCGTCGCCGGCGCCGCCAGAGGCCGACGACCCGAACGTGGCGCCGCCTGGCCGGGCGGCCAGCACCAACCCGGCGGTTGCCGGGAGCGTCGCGATCCTGGGTCATCGCGCCGGCTTCCGGCGGCCGACGGTCGACGATCCCCTCCGCGTCCTGCTGGTGGGCGACTCCACCATGGACGCGGTGGGAACCGCCACGCTGCGTCAGCTGTCAGCCACCGGCGTCACCGACGCCCGCCTCGACTACCGCGTGTCGACGGGGCTCTCACGGCCCGACTACTTCGACTGGCCGGCCCATCTCCGGGAGTTGCGAGCCGCCGAGCAGCCCGAGGTGATCGTGGTCATGCTCGGGGCGAACGACGCCCAGCCGATCCTCGTCGAAGGTGAGGTGGAGCAGCACGGCACCGAGCGATGGTCGAATGCCTACCGGCAGCGGGTCGCGGCGCTGCTCGATGAGCTCACCACCGGCCCGACGTGGGTGATCTGGATCGGCCAGCCGGTCATGCGCAACGACCCCTACGACAGCCGCCTGCGGGGCCTCAACGACATCGTCGCCAGCGAGACCGCCCGCTACCCCAACGCGGTCTACCTCGACCCCAGACCGCTCACCAGCGATGTCGACGGTGGCTTCACCGCCTATCTGCCGGATGCCGATGGCAACCAGCAGTTGATCCGCCAGACCGACGGCGTCCACTTCACCCCCGACGGCGGCGAGCGGGTCGCCCCGGCCGTCGTCGCCGAGATCGACCGGGTCGCCCCGCTGCAGTGACGCCGGGCCCGATCGGCGACACCGATCAGCGACACCGCCCAGCGATTCGACCGACGGCAGGCGAACGGGCAGCCTGGTCGCCATGACCACAGCAACCGATCGCATGCCAGCCATCTCGCTCGCCGCCGTCCCCGGCCGACGGCAGCGCACGCTCGAGCTGATCACCGAGATCGAGAACCGGGGGTTCTCCGGGATCTTCTGTCCGAGCTTCGGCGATGCGATGGGCCTGTGTCTCTCGATCGCCCACCACACGTCGCGACTGGAGTTCGGCACCGCCATCCAACCGATCTACTTCCAGCTCCCGGCGGCGCTGGCCACGCAGGCCGCCTACATCCACGAGATCGCGGACGGCCGCTTCCGGCTCGGGATCGGTGTCACCCACGCTCCCACCCACTCGCGGCTGGGGATCAGCGTGGGCAAGCCACTGGCCGACACCCGGGAGTACGTGGCGGCGATGCAGAAGCCGGGCGAGCAGATGGGTGGTCTCCCGCCGATCACGCTGGCCACGCTGCGGGACAAGATGGTGTCGTTGTCGGCCGAGATCGGAGACGGTGCCGTCTGGGCGAACGCCTCTCGCTCGCGCATGGGTCACTCGCTCGCGCTGATCCCGCAGGCCAGGATCGACGACGGCTTCTATGTGGGGAACATGATCCCGACGGTGATCGACGACGACCGGGAGGCGGGGGCTGCCCGCAACCGGGCGACGCTGAAGGGCTACGTCACCCTTCCCAACTACCGCAACTACTGGAAGGACGCGGGCTACGAGGCGGAGATGGAAGCCGTCGAGAAGGCGATGGCGGCCAAGGACGACGATGCCCTGCTGGCCGCGATGAGTGACGAGTGGTTGTCGGACTGCACGCTGTACGGGTCGGTGGCCGAGGTGCGCGACGGCGTCGAGGCGTGGTTCGACGCCGGCGTTCCCAGTCCGATCCTCGTACCGTCGTCGACGAGCGGCGGCCAGCTCAAGGCGTTCGAGGAGCTCTTCGCCGCCTTCGCCTAGGGGTCAGAGGCCGAGCTGGCGGGAGGCGAGATCGCGCATGATCTCCTCGCTTCCACCGCCGATCGCCTGCACCCGGACCTCCCGGTAGAGCCGCTCGACGACCTCGCCCCGGAGGAAGCTCGCCCCGCCCAGGATCTGGGCCGCTTCCCGGGCGCAGAACTCGAACGTGGTGGTGGCGGCCACCTTGGCTTCAGCGATCTCCGCCACCGGGTCGTCGCCCTGGTTGAGACGCCACGACAGCACCTGGTTCCAGGCCTCGCTCGCGTTGATCAGGCGATCCATCTCGACCAGCTTGTGCCGGATCACCTGGTGCTCGACGAGGTGCTTGCCGAACGTCTCCCGCTCCCTGGCCCAGGCGAGCGCCTCGTCGTAACAGACGCGGGCGAACGCTGTCGACTGGATGGCCATGTCGATGCGTTCGGCGTTGAAGTTGTTCACGATGGCCGAGAAGCCGGTGTTCTCCTCGCCGATCAGGTTCGACACCGGCACCCGGAGATCGTCGAAGTACAGCGTGGCGGTGTCGGAGGCGAGCCAGCCCATCTTGTCGAGCTTGGTCCGCTCGAGGCCGCCACGATCGCCCTCGATCAGCAGCAGGGAGATCCCGGCCGGCCCTTCGGGGCCGGTCCTCACCGCCGTGGTGAAGTAGTCGGCTCGCATTCCCGAGGTGATGAAGGTCTTCGATCCGTTGATCACGTACTCGTCGCCCTCGCGGCGAGCCGTGGTCTTGATCCTGGCCACGTCGGAGCCGCCGCTCGGCTCGGTGATGGCCAGCGCTGCGATGGCCTCGCCGCTCTGGCACGGCGTGATCACCCGGGCCTTCATCTCGTCGGACCCGAAGCGCTGGATCGGGGGGAGGCCGATGTAGTTCGAGAAGAAGGCGGCGACCACCCCACCGGAGCCGGCGCCGCACAGCTCCTCCATGAGCACGAGCCGCATCAGGGCGTCACGCTGGCCGTGCCCGCCGTGCTCCTCGTCGAACCCGTCGCCGAACAGGCCGATCGCGCCGGCCTTCTTGTAGAGCTCGCGCGGAATCTGCCCATCGAGGTCCCACTGGTGCACGTGGGGGGTGATCTCGGCGGCGGTGAACTGCCGGACCACCTCGCGGTAGGCCCGGTGATCGTCGGTGAAGAACGGGTTCGAAACGGTGGTCACGCCCCCAAGGCTAGGCCCCCGCTCGCGCCGACAACAGCCCGAGACTTCAGCGCAGTTCGCGCAGCAGCTCGCTCGCCACCGGCACGTCCGACGCCGCGAGCTCGGCCGGCAGCGCCACGCCGCCGTCGGTCACCACGCGATCGATCAACCCCATCGCCACCACCTCGAACGGCGACAGCCACGGCGGCAGGTCGGGCTCGGCCGTCCGTTCGACGATCGCCTGCCAGTAGGGCTCCGGCAGCCGCCGGCCGACGCCGGCCACCAGCCAGGCCGGCGTGCCGACCGCCTTGGCGGTGGCGGCCAGCGCCAGGTTCCCCACATCGGTCAGCGCCGCCGCCGGGCCGGCCGCCGCGGCCTCGACGAGGGCGACGTCGGCGTCCGCCACGGCACCTCCGAGGTGAGCTGCGTCGATCTCCTCGGCATGGACGTCGGCCCGCTCGAGGCGGCGGACGACCGACGAGCCCTGCCCTTCCACGTCGATGACCAGCACGAACACGTCACCCCGCCGGGGTAGGGCGTCGACGATGAGATCGGGCCAGCCACAGAGCACCACGGTCGCGCCGTCGGGCAGGGCGTGGGCGAGCTCCCGGCCGGTGCGGTCGTTGCGCAACTCGTCGCTCACGGCCCTGGCCTCGGCCCAACTGTCGTCGCTCATGACCAACCGGGCGCACATCCACCACAGCGGACCGACGGCGGGCTGACGGGTGAGGAGGCGGCGGGCCGCGGTGACCAGGGCCGGCGGATCGCGGCGGAACACGCCGAGGGCCGAAGCGGCCTCCTGAACCAGGAGTCCAGCGTCGGCACCACTCGCTCGAGCGACGTAGCGGAGCTGCTCGATGGGGTGCACAGGGCGACCCTACCCAGAGAACGGGCGGTCCGAGGAACGGGCCGATCGCGTGGCGATTTAACGATGTTGTCTCGTTGCTGGCCCGAGGTTCGGAGAATGCCCGGTAGTGCGCTAGTCTCGCCGCCCGTGGCAGAAGCTCCGCCTGATCTGGTTCTCGATTCCCTTCGAGGCGATGGTTACCCACTGCGCGACTGGTTGACGTCGTACCCGCTGCTGCTCGTCGGCATCGACCCCTACACCCACGAGAGCGCCTGGATCCTGGAGACGGCCGGGAGGCTCCTCGAGCACTTCTCCCCGTCTGACGTCCGGGTGGGATGGCTGGCCACGACCGACGACGATGGTTGCCGCCAGTTCCTCGGCCCGTGGGCCGAGCGCTTCCTGACCTTCACCGATCCGGAACGTGACGCGGTGGTCGCCCTCGGGCTGGAACGCCTGCCGGGTCTCGTCCACGTCCGGTCCGACGGGCAGGTGAGCATCGTCAACGGGTGGGACCCCGACGGTTGGCGGGGCATCGCCGGCGAGTTGTCGAAGATCCTGTCGTGGTCACGACCTCTGATCCCGAGGCCCGGCGACCCACTCCCCTACACCGGCACGCCGGTGAAGGGGAACTGAGCCGGCCGGCCAACGCACCGGCCGGCCTCTGCTCACCGCCGCCGAACTGCTAGACAAGCGTGGTGGTTTCCGCCCGCCTCGACCGAATGGTTCGCTACGTCCGACGTTGGCGCATGTCGACCGACGAGAACGACGCGCTCCCCGTCGCCCAGGATCTGCCGGATGCCGATCTCCGCCGCCTCCGCCGCCTCATCGACGACTGTGTCGAGACGAGGGGCGGCGAGGTGGCAGCGAGAACGACGGCCCGCACGATCGGGGCCACGTTCATCCAGCTCGACGTGATCGGCCGTCGGCGCTTCTTCGAAGTGCTCGCCGTCGACTACGGCATCGACGACGTGCAGGTCGACCGCGCCATCGACGCCGTCATCCGGGCGAACGGGCCGGCCGCTCGCCGCTCGGCGGAGGCCGACCTGCGCAGAGCGCTCCAACCCAAGCGCGAGCGCCTCCTCCGTCGCCTCGCCGGCGTCGAGAGCGGGCTCCCGTTCCTGGTGACGCTGCGGGAGGATCTCCGCAGCCATCTCGGCCAGCACCCGGAGCTCGCCGAGGTCGACGCCGATCTGAAACAGATCCTCGACGGCTGGTTCGACGCAGCCCTCCTCCGACTGGACCGCATCACCTGGGACTCGTCGGCCACCCTCCTCGAGCGCCTCATCGAGTACGAGGCGGTTCACGCCATCGAGTCGTGGGACGACCTCAAGGGCCGCCTGGGCCCGGCGCGCCGCTGCTACGCCTTCATGCACCCCTCGATGCCGGACGACCCGCTGATCTTCGTGGAGGTGGCGCTCACCGATGGCATCGCGGCCGACCTCGCAACCGTCCTCGACCACAGCTCAGCTGCCGACTCGAACGCGCCCGACGAGGCCGACAGCGCCATCTTCTACTCGATCTCGAACTGCCACGACGGTCTGGCCGGCGTCAGGCTCGGCGACTTCCTGATCAAGTCGGTGGTCGAGCGGCTCTCCGACGAGCTTCCCACGGTTCGCAACTTCGCGACCCTCTCACCGCTGCCCGGCCTGCGACGGTGGCTCCAGCGGGGGCTGGAGCGCGAGGAGATCGTGCTCACCGAACGCGAGCGGGAGCAGCTCTCCCCGGACCACGGGGAGCATGCCACCGCCGCCCTCGCCGGCCTGATCGACGGGTCGCTGCCGGCGGCCGACGATGAGCTCCTCGAACGGAGCCGCCCGATCCTGCTCCGACTGGCCGCCGACTACCTCGTGAACCAACGGCGACCCCTCGGGCCGTCGGGCCGCGACCGAGCCGACCAGCGGTCCGCCGACGAGCGGCGGTCCCCCGATGAGCAGCAGGGCGAGCGGGCGCTCGACCCGGTGGCCCATTTCCACCTCAGCAACGGCGCCGCCATCGAGCGACTCAACTGGCGGGCCAACCTGACCGTGGCCGGCTGGGAGCGAAGCCTCGGGATCATGGTCAACTACCGGTACCAGCTCCGGGCGATCGAACGGAACTACGACCGCTACGTGAACCGGGGGGAGGCGACGGCGAGCGACGCAGTCCGCAAGCTGCTCGCTCCGTAGTGGCCGCTCGCCCACCGCTGACAGGCAGGCGAAAACGCAGCGAACCGCCGGCCGGAGCCAGCGGTTCGCCCGTTACTCGATCGAACGGATCTGCGAGCTACAGGGCTCGGACGTTCTTCGCTTCCTCCCCTTTTCGACCGGGAGCGACGTCGAATTCGACGTGCTGGCCCTCGTCGAGCGTCTTGTAGCCTTCGCCAACGATGTTCGAGAAGTGCACGAACACGTCGTCGGCGCCCTCGCGGGAAATGAAGCCGAAGCCCTTCTCGGCGTTGAAGAACTTCACGGTACCTGTAGGCATGGAACTACTTTCGTCTCTGTATGGGCCGACCCGTGTGGCCGAGTCCACGAAGCCGAGTGTAAGTAGCCAGCCGGAGAACTCCCCCCACGGGCCCAACTTCTCGATTTGACAAGTTGCCCATGTGACCCGTCAGGTACACCGTGCAGGTGGTCGGATCCAGGAGGCACGGATGGCCAGAGCGGTGATCGGTCTGACGGGCGGTATCGGCACGGGGAAGAGCACCGCAGCGGCGGTCCTGGCGGAGCTGGGCGCGGTGATCGTCGACTGCGACCAGCTCGGCCGCGACGTCGCCCGGAGCGACGGCGCCGCCTTCGCCGGGATCGTGGAGCGGTTCGGCTCCACGGTCGTGGGTCCCGATGGTGAGCTCGACCGCCCTGCACTGGGGGCGGTCGTCTTCAACGACGCCGCCGCGCTCGCCGATCTGAACGCGATCACCCACCCCGCGATCGACGCCGAGATCGCCCGCCTGATCGCAGCAGCACCGACCGAGGCCATGGTCGTGCTGGACATGGCCGTGCTGGTGGAGTCGGAGCTGGGGGCCGGCCAGTACGACCGGGTGCTGGTGATCGAGTCACCGGTCGAGCAGCGCCTGGCCCGCCTGGCCACCCAGCGGGGCATGAGCGAGGCCGACGCCACGGCCAGGATCGAGAGTCAGGCGAGCGATGAGGAGCGTCGTGCGGTGGCCGATGACGTGATCGTCAACGACGCCGACCCGGCCGCGCTGGAGGCCGAGCTCACCCGGTGGTGGCAGCGCGTCGCCGATCGGTGACCGGGAGGCGTGCCGGCTCCGCCGCAGCATGCCAGGCTCTCGGGGATGACAGCCACATCGCCTGCCGGCTCGATTCCGCTCGCGTCCACCGAGGGTCGCCTCGTCATCGCCACGACCGTGGCGGGATCGGCGGTCGCGATGCTGACGGCGACGGTGGTCAACGTCGCGCTGCCAGCGCTGGCGAGGGACCTCGACGCGAGCTCGAGCCAGCAGCAGTGGGTGGTGAACGCCTACCTGCTCACGATCGCGTCGCTGATCCTGATCGGCGGCTCGCTGGGCGACCGGTACGGGAGGCTGCGCGTCTACCGGATCGGTGTGGTGTGGTTCGGACTGGCATCGCTCGTGTGCGCGGTGGCACCGACCGTCGAGCTCCTCATCGCCGCCCGGCTGGTCCAGGGCGTCGGCGGGGCGCTGCTGACGCCGGGCTCGCTCGCCATCATCGAGTCGACCCTGCGACGCTCGGATCGGGGCCGAGGCGTGGGACAGTGGTCAGGACTGATCGGGATCGCCGGTGCGATCGGACCGCTCGTCGGTGGGGTCCTGGTCGACGCCTCGTGGCGGTGGGTGTTCATCATCAACCTGCCGATCGTGGTGGCCGTACTCGTGTTGTCGTCACGGGTGCCGGAGTCGCAGGATCCCGAAGCGACCGACCACCCCCTCGACCTGGTCGGCGCCGCGCTCACGGTCGTCGTGCTGGGCGCCGCCTCCTACGCCCTCATCGAGGGAAGCGCCGGCGGGTTCGGTCGACTCGACGCCATGGCAGCCCTCACCGCGGTGGCCGGCCTGGTGCTCGTCGGGATCTACGAACGTCGCCGAGCCCATCCGATGGTGCCCCTGGAGCTGTTCGCCAACCGGGTCTTCGCCGCCGCCAACCTCATCACCCTGCTCGTCTACGGCGGGATGGGGGTCGTCTTCTTCCTGCTGTCCATCCATCTCCAGGTCGCGCTGGGCTGGAGTCCGCTGGCGGCTGGATCGGCCATGCTCCCGGTCACGTTCCTGATGCTCGCCCTGTCGTCGCACGCCGGTGACCTGGCGCAACGGATCGGCCCGCGGTGGCCGCTGACCGTCGGACCGGCGCTCATCGCGATCGGCATGTTGTTGCTCGCCGACGTGGACGCGGGCGACGCCTACGCCAGCGGCGTGTTGCCCGCGGTCGTGGTGTTCGGCCTGGGACTCAGCGCGAGCGTCGCGCCGGTCACGTCCACCGCCCTCGGCTGCGTGCCAGACGATCGCTCGGGCGCCGCCTCGGGCGTCAACAACGCCGTCGCCCGCACCGGCCAACTGCTCGCCGTGGCCGCCGTACCGCCGATCGTCGGGCTCACCGGCGATGCGCTCAGCGACGGAGAGCTCCTCGGCGAGCGCTTCGGCGCCGCGATGACGGTCGGCGCCGCCCTCGTGGGTCTCGGCGCGATCACCGCGGCTGTCCTGCTCCGCTCCGACGACCTGGAACGTGGCAGCGCCGAGGCCAGCGACGAGCCGACGGATCGGCCCCCGCGCCCCTACCACTGCCCGGTAGACGGGACACCCGTCGTTGCGGAGTCGAGGACCTAGCGTTCGGACACGAGACGTGGGCCCATCGGCCCAGTGGATCTGGGTCCACCGGCCGATCTTCGTGGGCAATGTGAGCGAAATCGCCCCGGGACGGCCCACCGTCGGTTCCTTTCATGTATCGTTCGCTGGAGTCGCTCAACGTTGCGCGACGGATGGAGCAGAAGACAATGCACACCACGACGGACCCGACAATGATGCTGGGTCGTTACTCGCAGGTCGTCACCGCCACAGGCGTGATCAACGGCACGATCCTGGCCGTTGGCGCCAAGGGAATCTCCGTGGCTGTCGAGCGCCAGGTCGTCAGGATCTCCCCCTCCGAGATCCACGACATCAGCGCCGCGTTCTGACGCTTCCGCACCGAGGTGGCGGCGTTGGTCCTGGCAAGGGCTGAGCGCCGGCCCAGCACCCGGACGTGCCGCGGGCTTGTCAACCGCGCTGAACGCGTTAGCGTACAAGCTCAGCAAGGGCAACGACCGGAGTGAAGGATGCACGACCTCGAAATCACCTGGCCCGATGGGCATGCCAGGTTTTCGCCAGAGGATTCACCCGTCGAGATCGGCCGTTCACCGGATGCCGCCATCGTCCTGACCGAGCCGTCGGTCTCGCGACGGCACATCGAGTTCATCTGGACCGGTGCAGCGTGGACGGCCGCTGACTCCTCCACCCACGGGTCGTTCGATCCGATCGGTGTGCGTCTCGCACCGACGTGGACCGTCGGGACGGACACGACCGTCCGTCTCGGTGGCGTCGAAGGTGTCGAGGTGCGGATCGAACTGCGGACGACGAGGCCGGGCGAGGACCTCGCGTCGCCGGGCACCGTCGCTCCCTCCTTCGACCCGGCGCCGGCACCAGGTCCGCCCGGCCTTGGCGACGCTCCCCCCGGCCACGCCGTCGCCCCGCCGCCCGAGGTGGGCCACGGCGCCCCACCCGGGGGCCAGGTGGCGACGCCAGCGCCTCCGCCGTTCGAGGAGCCGGTCGGGGCGGAGGCTGCCCCGTCGCTGTTCGACGCGCCACAACCGGGCGGAGGACCGGCCGGTGGCCCCGGTCACTCGCTGTTCGACGGGCCCGAGTCGCCGGCACCATCGCTGTTCGACGCACCACCGCCGGGCGGGCAACCACCGCCCGCGTTCGAGCCGCCTCCGGTTCAGCAGTCACCTGACCCCGCCCCAGCAGCGTTCGAGCCACCCCCGGCCGGAGGCTTCGAACCACCGCCAGCGCAACAGGCACCACCCCCGGCCGGAGGCTTCGAACCACCGCCAGCGCAACAGGCACCACCCCCGGCCGGAGGCTTCGAACCACCGCCAGCGCAACAGGCACCGCCGGCGTTCGACCCATCGCCCGGGCAGCAGGGGACGCCCCCGTTCGACGCCGGCCCTGCACTCGACGCCAGCGTCACGGGGATCATCGGCGACCCGTCGGCGGCGACATCCTTCGCCGAGGGGATGATCCAGCTCTCGATCGACGGTCGAGACTACACGTTCGCCCCCGGCACCGAGATAACGGTCGGACGGGACCCCTCGTGTCTGGTCCCGATCGACGAGCGGCACTCGCTGGTCTCCCGACGCCACCTGAAGATCACCCACCGCGACGGCGGCTGGTGGATCGAGGACTTCTCCAGCAAGGGAACGTTCATCGACGGTCGCCAGGTGACGGCCCCCTACCGGGCCGAAGGGGCGTTCATGACCCAACTCGGCGACGAGGATGCCGGCACCCCGCTCCGTATCCACACCGCGGGCGAGCATCGGGGTCCACGGCGACAGAACCTCGGGATCCTGGCGGCGATCGTGGCGGTTGCGATCATCGCAATCGTCGCCCTCTACCTCGTGTTGCGCGGTGGCGACACCGGCGACGAGATCGAGACCGGAGCGCCTGCCGCCGCGGCAGCGGTCGACAACGCGGCCGCCGCATCCGAGCCACCCGACACCTCCGCCGAAGACCTCGCCGTGGCCAAGCAGGCCACCGTGCTGCTCCTGGCTGAGGATGGATTGGGGCTGGGATCTGGCTTCTTCGTCACCGATCGGCTGATCGTGACCAACCAGCACGTGGCCGAGCTGGCGCCAGCGCTGCTCGTCGGCGTGTCCCGCGAGACCGACGACGCCGCGATCTTCGAGTACGAGGCGGTCACGGTGGCGCTCCATCCGTACCTCGACATCGCCGTCCTGGAGCTGACCGTCGACATCGACACCGGGCGGCCGGTCGACTCGTCGGGTCTCGCTGCGGCCACGATCGGCGACTCGTCGAAGCTCGTGCTCGGCGACGACGTGTACAGCACCGGCTTCCCCGCCAATCTCTCGGTCATCAGCGCCGATGACATGGGCGAGGTGCGGCTTCCCCCGGTGGGCACCACCAGTGGCGAGGCGGCCAGCTTCGCGATCTGGCCGGGCTGCTCGAACCCGACCTTCGAGGCGTTCATCCCCGAGGGGTCGCCGCCGGGCGTGGGCTGTGCGCCCGAGGGCGACGTCGACCGTGGCGTGGTGATAACCACGTTCGCCAGCGGTCAGGGAGCCTCGGGTAGCCCGGTGTTCCTCGACGGTGACGTAGTCGCCGTCGTCTTCGCCGGCCAGATCGACCAGCCGAACGCCGGGCGGAACATCACCACCGCTGCCTTCCGCCCCTGGCTCGACGAGATCATCGCCACCAACAGTTGACCGGCGGGTCGCGACAGCCCATGGAGCTGTAAGCAACATCCCTCAGCGACCGGTTTCGGGCCCGCGGTTACACTGAGGTCACCCTCTGCTAGACACGGCGCAGCAATACAGCGGTACAACGTTGGTTGGCGGGCACCACCCGGGGTACCCGATTGGGAGGTGTGAGTCGGCCCCGGACGATGCCGGTCCAGACTCGATGAACATTGGGCCCGTGGCGCGGGCCGAAGATGACGGGGCAAGCGGCGGGGAGTGTTGTGGAGACTCTGAACCTGGGTATAGATGGGCTCGATGAGGTCGAGCAGATCGGAGCCGGCGGCGCGTCCCGCGTGTACCGGGCTGTTCAGGTCGAACTCGACCGTCCGGTCGCGCTCAAGGTTCTGAAGGCGGCCGACGACCCCGACGTCACCCGCCGCTTCGACCGCGAGCGCAGGGCCATGGGGCGTCTGTCGCTCAACGAGGGCATCGTTCCCGTCTACAGCAGCGGTGTGACCCAGCGCGGCGAGCCGTACCTGATCATGCCGTTCTACCCGCATGGGTCTCTGCAGGACCGCCTGGAGCGGGGCCCGGTGCCGTGGCAGGAGGCAGTCGCCCACGTGGCCTCGGCCACCGCCACCATGTCGGCCGCTCACGAGGCCGGCGTCGTCCACCTCGACCTGAAGCCGGCCAACATCCTGCTCACGTCGAACAACGAGCCCAGGATCGCCGACTTCGGCATCGCCAAGCTCGTGAGCGAGCAGACGCTGCAGAGCAACAACGGCCCCTCGTTCACACCGACCTTCAGTGCGCCGGAGACCCTGCTGGGCGAGTCGGCGAGCGCCGCGTCGGACGTCTACGGGCTCGCGGCGACCCTGTGGGCGCTCATCGCCGGCGGCCCGCCGTTCAAGTCGACCGACGGCGACGACAACACCCTCATGGCGGTCGTCGGTCGTGTGATCCACCAGCCACCCGGCGACCTGCGGCACCTGGCCCCCGACCCGATCTGCTCGGTGATCGAGGTGGCGATGGCCAAGGATCCGAAAGACCGCTATCCCACGGCAGGTGATTTCGGCCGAGCGCTGGCGACCGCCAGGGAGCGCTCGGGGGAGTTCGTCCCCCCACCGGTGATCCCCCCGCCTGTCGGCGGTCCGGGCGATGGTCTCGGCGACGCCACCATCCCCGTCGACGCCACCATCCCCGTCGACGGGATGTTCGGCGGAGCCGGGGTCAGCGGGCGCGCCGCCACCAACGGCGCGGCTGGCGGTGTCGGCCCCGAGGGGTTCGCGACCAGCGCCGCCGGCGAGCCCACCATGGCCGCCGGGCTACACGGTGGTGAGGGCCCCGTCGGGCCCCGTCCTGGACAGAAGGGCGCCGACCCCAACGCGTCGAGCTTCAGCTTCGACGCGCCCGTGCCACCACGGTTGGTTCCAGCCGCCAACTCGAGGTCGGCCGGCTTGGCCGACGCCGTTGACCGGTACTCGGGGATGGCGATCGGTTTGGCTGTAGCGGCGTTGGTGGTGGTGGCCGTCATCCTCGGGCAGCGCGTTCTGGGCGCCGATTCACAGGTCGCGTCCAGCGACGACCAGGAGGTGATCGCCGATCTGACGAGCTCGTCGTCGGTCGGCGCGTCGGCCGGGGCCGGCGACAACGCATCGACGCCGCTGTCGCCCAGCACCTCGACGAGCACGTCCACCACCTCGACCACCGCCGCGCCCACCTCGGTCAGACCGGCACCGACCAGCGCCGCCACGGTGGCGACGACGGCGTCGACGGCACCGACGAGCAGCTCGACATCGTCGACGACGACCCCGACGAGTGAATCCACCACGACGACGACCACCACGACCACGACCACCACCACCACGACCACGACCACCACCACCACGACCACGACGGCGCCAGCCGCCCTCCAGGCCCCGACGGGAGTCACCGCTCAGCTGCAGCGCAACGGCAACGTCCGCGTCGCCTGGCAGGCGGTGGCCCAGGATGGCCTGAGCGGCTACACCGTGTTCCGCAACGGCCAGCCGTACGGCTCGGCCGGTGCCGGCCAGGGCGTCTTCGTCGACCAGAAGGCCGAGCCCGGTCAGACCTACACCTACCAGGTGCGGGCCGATGGTCCGGCGGGTGGCCAACCGGCCAGTTCGCCCCTCAGTGCCGCCGCGACGGTCACGATCCCCGGGCTGCCGAACGGATGACGACACAGAGCAGCCAGACATCCTATACACCCAACGGTGTCAATTGTCACGTGACAGTCGTGTGGTGATTGTGTCGAGTTTGGGTTGAAGCCAGCGGCGGCTCGCAGGGCCGAAACTAGAGTGCGACGGTCGGAAGATCCATCGAATAAAACCAGCGAAAAGTGGGGAACCAACGGTATGGGCACCAACGCGGGGGCAGCGATCGACTACTGCGAACACGACGAGCTCCGGGCGGCCTGCCTCGAGTGCTTGGCAATGCCGAAGAAGGTCGAACCGCAGCCCACCGCAGCACCTCGTGCCACGAAGAACCCCACGTCGGAGGCCGACAAGATCTCCCCGCTCGGCGGTGACCTCGACATGTCGCTCCCGGTCGAGACGATCGATCCGTTCGTCGGATCCGACTGGTTGCCGGCCCACACGTTCCCCCACTACCTGCGCCGATCCGGATGGATCTACCTGCGGACCGAGGAGTCGCTCCTCGCCAGGGTCAAGGCCGTCAAGGTCGTGTGGCGGAACGAGCGCAAGGTGCCCACTGCGGCGGCCTACGAGGACCGGGGACCGGGCCTCGCGATCCGGGTCGACCCGAAGACGTGGGACACCTCAGTCACCATCGGCCTCGGCAGCCAGGCAGACCGTCAGCGGCACGGCTACCGCTACCTGATGACCAACGACGACGACTCGGTCACCCACTACCTCGGTGGTCGCCCCGTGGCCGACGACGGCACCTACGCCGACGGCATCGACCTCACCTAACGAGGCTTCCTGCCGCTGACCCGGTGCAGGGTGCCGGCGATGAACACGTCGTCAGCGACCTCCTCGAAACCGGCGGTCTCGAAGTAGCCGACGCACTCCTCGATCGAGTGGGCTCGGCCGCCGCTCCCATAGTGGATCTCGGCCATCCCCCAGAGCGCCGCGTCGAGTGGCCCCACGCCGTCGCGGCTGAGCATCTCCCCCACCAGGTGCATCTCGCCCCCTGGTTCGAGCGCCTCGAAGGTCTTCGAGACCACCCGCTGGATGTTCGTCGCGTCGTAGATCGGCAGATTCGACGCCATGACCGCCACGTCGCAGTCCTCGGGGAGCGGGTCGGCGATGAAGTCGCCGCCCTGGGTGGTCACCCGGTCGGCCACGCCGTTCGCCTCGAGATATTCCTGCGTCACCACCGTGACCGGCGGGAGGTCGAAGACGACCGCCTCCAGCCCGTCGAACGTCTGCACCGCGTTGATGCTGTAGGCGCCGGACCCGCCGCCGAGGTCCATCATCCGGCGGCGGCCGGTGAGGTCGACCTGGCGGCAGAACCGTCGGCCGGCCCCCATCCCGATGCTGTAGGTCGCCTGGTGGTACCGGCGAGCCCGCTCGACCGTGAGTCCGTCGTACATGCCGAGCGTCCGCGGCGGGGTCGGATCGGTGAGCTTGGCGGTGAGATCGAACCACCGGGCGACCTCGGGCCTGGTGAACTCCATCCAGGCCCCGGCGTAGGACGACCGGTCCTTCACCATGAACTTCTCACAATCGGGTGCGTTCACGATCCGGTCGCCGTCGCGCTCGAGCAACCCGAGCGCGAGGCACACCACGACCAGTCGCTCGGCGTTCAGTTCGGAGGTCCCCATCGCCGCCGCGAGCGCAGCGATCGAGTCGGCACCAGCCGAGACGTGGGTGAACAGCTCGAGGTCGATCGCAGCGTAGAACACCGCTGACTCGGTGTAGGCCCTGGCCAGCCGCTGCAGCCTCGTCGTGTCGACCCGGTCGGTTCCGGAACGGTCGTTCATGGTGTCGTTGCTCCTTCGGAGGAGGGATCGGTTCGGTTCGGCCGATCGGTCGGCGGGGCCTCCGCCAGCCGGGTGATCGCCACGAGCGCCCCCAGGGTGACGAGGATGCCCACGACCTGCACGGCGTTCATGCGCTCGCCGAGGAAGATCCAGGCCATGGCCGCAGCGCAGGCCGGTATCAGCATCGACAGCATCGTGGAGCCGAACCAGACGGGGATCCGCTGGATCGACCAGTTCATGAGCAGGTGGGCGCCCATGCCTGACCCGAGGACCATCGCTCCCAGCAGGATCCACGACCGCTCGTCGGGCCAGCTCATCTCCTGGCCGAACACGAAGACCAGCGGCGTGTTCACCACTGCGGTGATCAGGCCGGTCGCCGCCGTGTACTCGAGCGGGGTGAGACGGTCGCCGGTGGCCTTCGAGAAGAACAGGTAGGCCGTCCACGCGACGAGCGCACCGGCCGACAGCAGATCGCCGGTCAGGCTCCACTCGGGAAGCCCGGACGAGCCGAACACCAGCACCCCGACACCGCACAGCGCCACGAACGACCAGACGATCTGGGCGGCACGGACCCGCTCGCCGAGGAGCTTCGTCCCGAGATACATCATGAGCAGCGGCTGGAGGGCGATCACGATCGTGGCGTTGGCGACCGTGGTCAGCTTCACCGCGCTGAAGAAGAAGGCGACATCGCCGGCGAGACCGAGACCGCCCGGAAGCGCGATCCTGAGCTTTCGCCAGGTCAGCTGAACCTGGCCCCGGCGGATGCCGACGAGGGTGAGGTACCCGACGAAGACGAGCGAGCTCAGCCAGAACCGGTAGACGACCACGACCAACGACGGCAGGTCGATCGCCTTGGCGATGACGCCCGAGGCGGCCCAGGCGACGACCGCGACCAAGGCTCCGACGATGCCGACCGTCTGGCCGAGCGCGTTCTGGCGGTCCGGCCCGCCACCCGACGACGGACGGGGCCCGCCGCGTCGTACCCGTGCCGTCAGGGCCGCTCGCCGAACTCCGGCCGTTCGGTCCGGGTGCGCTTGACCTCCCAGAAACCGGGGACGGTGGCCATCGCGATGAAACCATCCCACAGGCGGAGGGACTGCTCCTTGTCGGGCACCCGGGTGATCACGGGCCCGAACAGCGCCACCCGCTCGCCGTCGTCGTTGTCGAACGCGATGATCGGGGTCCCGATGTCCTCGCCGGCGAGCTCGATGCCGACCGCCATCCGCTTCTTGATCTCGGCGTCCCACGCCTCGTCGTCAAACGCTGCGGCATGACTCGTGTCGGCCCCGATAGCGGCCAGTGCATCGACAGCATCGAACGTACGGTCCTGGTCGTGGTGGATACGCCGCCCGAACTCCCAGTAGAGGGGGAACACGGCGTCGTCGCCCTCGGCCGCCCGGAGCGACTCCATGACACGCAGGTAGCGGTGCGTCTGGTAGACCGGCTGGTAGTAGTCCGAGTCCGGTTCCGGCTTGTTCTTCTCGAGCAGGCTGATCGGCTGCCAGGTGATGTTGAGCTCCCGCTCAGGAGCGACGACGTCGACGACCCAACGGGCCGTCACCCAACACCACGGTCAAATGGGATCAACCCAGAATTCGATGTCTGTCCCGTTGGTCATGGGTGGCACGCTAGCCGGCTCCGACGGTCACGCCTAGCCCGCCACGGGCAACGGGCGGTAGCCTCGTCGCCAGTCAACGATGAGCGAGAGCCCCACCACCGAGGCGGCCAGCCTGACCGTGCGTTTCCTGGGGGAGACGTACCGACCGACCGAGGATCTCACATTCGGCCGGGAGGCTGAGCTGGTCATCGATGAGAACAGCTACCTGCACCGGCGGGCTGGTCGGTTCCGCCTGCGATCGGGGGCGTGGTGGCTCGAGAACATCGGGAGTCGGCTGCGGCTCACCATGGTGTCGTCCGACGGGTCGTTGATCGACCTCCAACCGGGGGCGTCGAGCCCCCTGCTCGGGATGGGCGGCGAGGTCTCCCTCACCGCAGGGCCGACCCGCTACGAGATCGAGTACGAGCTCGCCGGCAACCAGGTGACGTGGCGCGACACCCACCCGATCCTCGACAAGGGTGTCGACACGATGACCTACGGGGTGATCCTCACACCCCGCGAGCTCGACTTCGTGGTGGTGCTGGCCCAGGGTCGCCTGACCGGCAGGCTCGGGCCGCTCCCGTCGCACGGCGAGATCGCAGAGATCTGGGGGGTCTCCCACAAGACCGTCGACAACACGCTCCAGAGGCTACGCTCGAAGCTGCGGAAGCAGAAGATCGGCTACGTGCAGTCGTCGGAGACCCTGGTCGAGTACCTGGTGACCCAGGGACTGGTCACGCTCGACGATCTCGCCTGGGCGTCGCTCGACGCCCCGTCGGGCCCTCGACCGTCTTCGACCCGACCGCACTGAGCTCGACCACACTGGAAGAGGTGCGTCGGAGGTGCAACAGTGCTGGAGGGGCAGTGCCGTGAAGCAACCACCGATCCCGGGACCGGACCGGGTGCGCGTCGGGCTCGAGGGAGCAACGTGACAGAGATTCCAGACACCATCGAAGGTCTGCTACAGGCGTATCGTCGGTCCGAGCTGACCCCCGTCGAGGTCGTCGACCACCACCTCACCCAGATCGCCCGGATCGACCCGAAGATCAACGCCTTCACCAGTATCGATCGCGACGCTGCCCGCGCTGTGGCCCAGCAGAGCGCCGACCGCTGGCAACAGGGAGCTCGCACCGGCGCGCTCGACGGTGTCCCGCTCACGGTCAAGGACATCGTCGCCATGGCCGGCCATCCGACCCGGGAAGGGTCCCGCACCACGTCGGAGCTCAAGGCGCTGGTCGACGCACCGGTGGTGGCCAGGTTGCGTGAAGCGGGCGCCCTCGTGCTGGGGAAGACCACCACGCCCGAGTTCGGCTGGAAGGGCATGACCGACAGCCCGGCGCACGGCATCACCAGGAACCCGTGGAACGTCGACCACACGCCCGGCGGTTCGTCCGGCGGGGCCGCCGCCGCTCTCGCTGCGGGGATCGGCGTCGCCGCCCACGGCAACGACGGGGGCGGCTCGATCCGGATCCCGGCGAGCTACTGCGGGCTCATCGGCCTCAAGCCGACCTACGGCCGCGTGCCGCAGGCGCCGGTGGAGTCCGCGTACTCGTCGCTCGTCGCCAACGGCCCGATCACCCGAACCGTCCACGACGCCGCGCTGCTCCTCAACGTGATGTCACGGCCCGACATCCGGGACTGGCACGCCGTCCCCCATGACCCGCGGGACTGGACGATCGGACTGAACGACAGCCTCCGCGGCCTGAAGATCGCCTACACCGACCGGCTCGGCGGGGCGGTCGTCGACACCGAGGTGGGCCGGATCTGTCGAGCCGCCGTGGAGCGGATCGCGATCGACGGGAGCGACGTGGTGGAGCTCGACGACGTCATCGAGCCACTCCGGCCCCAGTTCGAGAAGTTCTGGAAGGCCGGCTTCGCCCAACGTCTCCGCACGATCGCGCCGGAGCGCCGGAACGACCTCGATCCCGACTTCCGGAAGCTGGCAGAGGAGGGTCTCGACGTGGGGGTCGAGTCGATCGACGCGGCCCACGCCGCTCGGGCCCGCCTCGTCGCCCGACTTCGCCGCCTCCATCTCGACTACGACATCCTGCTGACCCCGACGATGCCCACCGCTCCCCCACCGGTCGACGTCACCTACCACTCGGACGCCTTCGATCGCTGGGACCACGCGGTGCCGTTCACCCTGCCGTTCAACCTGACCGGGCAGCCAGCGATGTCGATCCCGGTCGGCGTCACCGGCGCCGGCCTCCCGGTCGGCCTGCAGATCGTGGCCACCCATTTCCGTGAGGACCTGATCCTGCGGACGGCGCGAGCGATCCTCGACATGCTCGGGTGGCTCTGGCCCGACGCCAACCTGGCCCGCCGGATCGCGGTGCTTCAGGCATGAGGCACGTCGCCCATCGCGAGCGCCAGGCTCAGCCCACCCCTGCTGCACTATCGATCGGGTTCTCGTGGTCTCAGGTCGTCCAGAGCCAGTTGAAGTCGCGCCAGGGGGGCCAATCGACGCAGTGTTCGTGCCCGGTAGGCCAGCCGGGGGGACGGGAGTACGTGCCCGTGCATGGTTTCGTTCGGATTGGAGCGACAACCCGTATCCAGCGAAGGGCAGCGGCGGCGAAGATCCGAATCCTCCGCGCGGTCGAGGGTGGGGTCTTCCCGTACCGGTACACGCCTCGAGCGACCTTGATCACCCGTCCTCGGGCGAGTTCCCAGCGGAGGGCGTCGGAGATGATCTTGGATTCACGACCCCCGAGGTCGAACCGGTAGCGGCGAACAACGCTCACCATTTCGGCAACGGTCAGGGTGTGGTGTCTGGCCAGTTCGTTGACCAACACGAACCGCAAGGCCCGACCTCGCAGCTGCGAGCGCTGTTGTCGAGCCCCTGTCCGAATCTCGTCTTCGGTGGCCCCGACCCGGTTCATGCCGTCCTCCCCGTCCGGTCGCGTACCTGTACGGCTCGTTTCCCGGCGGCGTTGAAGAGGCGCTGTTGACGGCCGAGATCGACCTTCAGCGAGTCGGCGTCGATCACACACCGCTGGACCTCGCCCCGGAGCGCCAGCAGGAACCCCTGGTCCGGGGGCACCGGGTGACCGTCGATGGTTTCGGACCGGAACGACGGATCGAACACATCGACGGGGCCCGCGGTGCCGGTGGCGTAGCGTTCGGCCTCGGTGGTGAAGGTGGCCCAGTCCATCACCACCACGACCACCGGCCTCGCCATCCCGCTGGTCTCGCCCGACAGGCTCGCGCAGCCAGTTCGACTGCGGCCTGGGCCTGCAAGCGACCCCGGCGGGGATGCCGCCGCTTGGTGCACGGGTCACCGCCCACCGCGTCGGGTTCTCCGCACGCCTCGCCAGCTTCTGTTGCCTCGTTCCCGTCGGCCTCCTCGGACTCGTGGCTGGTGCAGCCCTCGGCTCGCCATGCCTGGTCGGCCAGTTGGTTGATCGCCGACCGGACTTGTTCGATCTCCTCGGTGCTGGCCCGCAGGGTGAGTTCCGAGGACCTGGCATCCAACTCATTGACCGTCATCCCGTGTTCCTCACGACCCAAGCGCTCGTCGACAGGAACATCGGTGTCGACCAGTTGCCGCCACGACACACACCGCCCCGAGAACACCGTCGCCGACTCCGACTTCGCCGCTGCGACCAGTTCAGCCTCGTCCCGAACCAGGCACGCCCGCCGATGATCCGAGGCCGACGCCGGCAACAACCGAGCAAAGACCGCCACGTGATCGAAGGTGATCGCCACCAACTCCGCCAACACCTCCGGCCCACACCCACCCCCCTCACCCACGTCGAGGGCCGACAACCGCTCCGCCAATACCACTGTCTCCATCTCCCCATCCTCCCAGGAGGGTGTGACAGCGAAGGCCGGGCACAGCCGCGTCATCGAGTGGACGCCGCCCGAACAGCGCACGGCGTGGAACTCGACCACGCGTCAGGATGTTGGCGCGGCTCTAGTGCCGATTTCTGGCGGCGTCGGTGTGCTTGGCTTGATAGATGACCCTCGCAGAGTTCGTCATTGAGGTCCCGGTCGGAGCTACAGCGAGTGAACTGGCCGACTAGAGCCGTCGTCGTCAATCAGACGCTCATCGTTCTCGCAACCCTTGCCATCGTAACTGCAGCCATCTTCGTCTTGGACAACGTGTTCGGTGGGGGCGTGCTTCAACTCCTGAGGCTGGGCTGAGGAATGGAGGCCGATCACGTTGCCTTCGGTGTCGGTGACGATCGAGACGAAGCCGTGGTCGCCGATCGAGAACCTCGGTCGAACGACGGTGCCACCGGCTGACGCGACGCGAGCTTCCTCCACGGCACCGTCCACACAGGAGAAGTAGACCATGGAGCCGCCCGGACCGGGCTGAGCGTGTTCGAGCTTGACCAGCGCCCCTCCGGCCCCATGGGACGTGAAGTCGTCACCAAAACCCGGCATCTGCGTCGTCGGATCGTTCGGGTCGTCCATCGGCGCCAACGTCGTGGCGAGTACCGCTTCATAGAACGCCGTCGCCCGCTCCATGTCCTCGACGTAGATGTCGAACCAACCGATCCTCCGCCTGAGTGTCGTCGGTTCCTGGATCTGCAGGTCGTGTGCCTTGCAGGTCACTCGAGCGGAGGGAGCGCGGGAAGGATTGTAGATATCAGACATCGAAGGTCTTCCAGAATCGACCGGGTGTGAAGCCGGTCACCGCTCGACACGAGTGGGTGAAGTGAGCTTGATCGGCGAACAGCAGGAGAATCGCGCCCGTCGGGCGACGATGTCCGGATCCGAGTCGACGCCACGTGTCAGATGATGCTGCGCGCCTCCAGATCGGCGATCTCGTCGGCCCCGAGACCCACCAGTTCGCCGTAGACCGTCGCATTGTCGGCGCCGAGTGCTGGACTCGGGTCGAGCGCTCGCAGCTCGCTGCCGTGCCACCGGATCGGGCTGTGGGGCAGCGGCACCTCGCCGAGCTCGGGGTGGTCTATCCACTGCAGCGCTCCCCGCCGGTGCTGGGCCTCGTCGCGCACCACCTCGTCGACGATGCGCACGGCAGCCGCCGGCACGTGGGCCTGCTGCAACGCGGCGGTCACCTCGTCTCGCGGGCGGGACGAGCTCCACGATTCGATCAGCGAATCGACCTCGGCCATACGTTCGACACGATCGTTGTTCGCCCGGTAGCGGGGATCGTCGACGAGGTCGCCACGCCCGATGACCTCGAGGATCGAGCGCCAGTGCCGGTTCGTGACCGCGATCAGCGCGACGTGCCCGTCAGCGCAGGGATAGACGTCATAGGGCGCGACCCCGAGCGAGGCGTGCTTGTTGCCCTGCCTGGTCGTCTCACCGTGGCGGAACCACCCGTCCAGATTGGTGGAGAGCGGCAGGTAGGCGGCGTCGGCCATCGAGATCTCGACCGACCGCCCTCGACCCGTCCTCGCAACCTCGAACAGGGCGGTGGTGATGGCGCCGTAGAGGTGGGTGCCGCCGAGGAAGTCGATGTAGGCGACGCCGGCCCGTACCGGTCCCTGATCGGGGAATCCGGTCACGCTCATCGCCCCCGTGTGGGCCTGGACGGTGACGTCCATGGCCGGCACCGACGCCTCCGCATCGAGCCCGAAGCCGCAGGCGTGGGCGTAGACGAGCTTCGGGTTGTGCTCGACGAGGTCGTCGAAGGAGATGCCGAGGCGCTCGGGAACGCCCGGGGCGTAGTTCACCAGCATCACGTCGGCCTGGGTGACGAGGCGCTTCAGGAGCGCCACCCCGTCGGGAGACTTGAGGTCGAGGGTGATGGCCTCCTTCGACGAGTTGAGCATCGCGAACGGGAGCGACTTGCCCCGCCCGCGAAGCGGCTCGCCCCTGCGCTGCTCCACCTTGATGACCCGGGCTCCGGCCATGGCGAGGAGGAAGCCGGCGTAGGGGCCCTGGTAGATCTGGCCGAGGTCGAGCACGACGATGCCGTCCAGCGGCAGGGGACGGACGCCGCCGGCCGAGGTCACGCCGCCGCCCTCCGGCCGGTGGCCCTCACTTGTACGAGCCGCCGATCAGCTCGCGGGCCATGATCAGCCGCTGGACCTCACTGGGTCCCTCGCCGATGCGGCGGATCCGAAGCTCCCGGTACCACCGCTCGAGGGGGAGGTCCTTGGTCATGCCCAGGCCGCCGTGGATCTGCATCGCCCGGTCGACGACCCGACCGGCGCCCTCGCTCGCGACGAGCTTGGCCATCGCCGCCTCGGTGCGGAACTCCTCGCCCCGGTCTGCTTTCTGGGCGGCGTCGAGGATGCACCATCGGGCGTGGCGGATGTCGATCTCGTTGTCGACGATCATCCACTGCACCGCCTGCTTCGACGCGAGCGCACCGCCGAACGCGTGGCGGCTCCTGGCCCAGTCGATCGCCATCTCCTGGGCCTTGATCGCCGCCCCGAGGCAGCCGGCGGCGTACGGGATGCGCTGCCGACTGAGCCGATCGTTGGCGATCGCAAAACCACGGTTCACCTCGCCGAGCACGTTGGCGGCCGGCACCCGCAGGTCGTCGATGTGGATCTCGGTGGCGTAGTGGGTGCTGCGCAGGGTGTGCACCACCCGCTGCACGTTGAACCCGGGCCACGCGGTCTCCACGATGAACGCGGTGACGCCGTTGCGACCTGGGTCGTCGGACGTCCTGGCGAACAGCAGTGCGTAGTCGGCCTTGTCGGCGCCGCTGATGAAGACCTTCGACCCGTTCAGGATCCAGTCGTCGCCGTCCTGGTAGCCGCGGGTCTGGATGGCACGGGCAGGATCGCTCCCACCGGATGGCTCGGTGAGGGCGAAGCAGCCCCGCAGCTCACCCCGCAGCGTCGGGAAGAGGTACTTCTCCTTCTGCTCGTCGGTCGCTTCATAGAGCTGGGCCAGTCCGGCGCCGCCGAAGGTTCCGTAGCAGGGGTTGTAGAGGCCGGCGCGATGTTGGCTCATCTCGATCGCCATCAGCGCCCGGGTGGTGACGTCGAGGCCCGGTCCGCCGAACTCGGCGGGGATGTCGAGCCCGTAGAAGCCCATCGCCTTCGTCTTGGCCACGAGCCGTTCGTGATCGGCCGAGGCCAACGCGCCGGCGTCGGGGTCGAGCTCGGCTTCGAGCGGGACGATCTCGTCGGCCACGAACCGGCGGACGGTCTCGATGATCATCTGCTGCTCGTCTGACGGTTGCAGGTCCATGTGCTCGGTGACGCTCCTCGCTGATCGGGCTCGTGGTCGGTCGTTCAGGAACCGCCCGGCGAGAGCCGACCGGTGGGGATGGCGTCGGCGTGGCTGGCGGCCGGCGGGCGATCGTGGTCGAACCGGTGCACCATCATCAGCTCCTCCCAGCGGCTGAGGTAGCCGTGGGTCAGCTCCCATCGAACACGGGTCGCGTCCGGGCCGATCCGAGCCACCTCCCGCTCGATCGCGGTTCGCAGGCCGAAGGTCTCGTTGCCGCCGCCATAGCCGATGTAGATAACGTCGCCGGCGGGATCACCGAGCTGGAAGACGCCGAGCTGGGCCGGCAGATCGTCGGTGACGACCGACGACAGCTCGATCCACGGCTTGTGGAGGCGCAGGCTCATCACCACCAAGTGTTAGCCGGCCGAGATCACCCCGTCGACTCACCGGCGTCACCCGTGCCCGGGTCGGCCAGCTCGTCGAGCGGGCAGGCGAAGCTGACCTCGTGACCGTCGGGATCGAGGATGTGGAAGTACCGCTCGCCCCAAGGGGCGTCGCTCGGCTCGAACGATGGCTCGTACCCCGCATCGACATAGCGCTGCCACACGTCGTCGGGCGACGGCACGTGGATGATGAACCGACCCCAGTGCCCGTTCGGCCCGGTCGGCTCGATCGAGAGGTTGAGGTAGTTCCGACCGACCCGTAGCGAGGTGAACCGCTGGTGGGGCCCGCCGAAGACGATCGGGAAGCCGGCCACTTCGTAGAACGCCACGGCGCGGGCCATGTCGTCGGTCAGCAGTGTGATGGCGTTGAGCTCGGGCTCGTTGGGCACATCGACACTGTGTAGCTGCCAGCCGAGCGGCGCGTCGATCCCGAGACGCGTCGATAGTCTCGGAACCACAAGTCCGGTCGCATCCGCCGCGCACCCAGGACGCATAGGGCAAAGGCACCCATGGCTTCACCTCCCGACCTCGGTATCGACGGGATCGGTGATCTCGCGCCGCTCGAGTCCGGTGATCCTTCGATCTACCGCGCCCGGGAAGCTCGCGATCACCGCCTCGTGGCGATCCGGATCCTCGACACTCGACGCGCTCCGCTGCTCCCCCGGCGCCGGCTCGACCTGCGTCGATCGCCCCTCCACGAGTTCGCGCTGACCGACGGGGTCGTGCCCGTTCTGCGGACCGGCAGGACCAGCGGTGGCGACCGGTACCTGATGATGCCGTACTACCCGGCCGGCTCCCTCGCCGATCAGCTCGCCCACGGCTCGGCGCCGTGGTTCGCGTCGACGGAGCTGATCGCCCAGATCGCCGGGATCGTCGCCCGCGGCCATCTCGACGACGTAGTGCTCACCGGCATCGAGCCGGCCAGGATCCTGTTGGCCGACGCCAACACACCGCTGCTGGCCGTCTACGGCATGGCGACCCGACGGATCGACGACGCTCGTCCGAGCTACCGGGCGCCGGAACTGGACGACCGCGAACAGGACCGCGACCAGCCAACGCCACAGGCCGACGTCTTCAGCCTCGGGTTGACGCTGGCCGCTCTCATCGTCGGACGTCCCCCCACGGGCACTGCCCACCGCGACCTGATCGCCGACGTCGAGGCCTTGGCCCCCGGCCGTATCTTCGACGTGATCGCCAAGGCCACCGAGGAGCGGCCGTCGGACCGTCACCACAGCGCAGGCGAACTGGCCGTGTCGCTCCAGGCGACGATCGGCCGAGACCGGGGAGCCGATCGGGCACCGGGCGGACGCGCCGCGCTCGACTTCGACCTCGATGCCATGCTCGCGGCACCGGCAACCACCGCCCCGGCCGGATCAGCCGGACCCGTCCCATCGCCCGCCGACGCCGATCGGCTCGTACGGCGCACACCGCCTCCACTGCCACCGCAGCGCGAGGCCCATGGCCAGAACGGTCGCCCACAGGACGGCGGTGGTGAGGACGGCAGGGTCGACGGCGGCACGATTGATGGCTGCACGATTGATGGCGGCCCGGTGGCTGGTGATGACATCGTGATCAACCTCGTCGACGACGAGATCGAGCGCGGGCGCGACGACAGGCCCCCGGCCCACGAGCCTCCCCCTCCCATCCTGGCGCCGCCGGTCGACCCCCTCGGTCTCGTCGACCACGACGACCTGCCCTTCCGCCCGCCCGACCGGCAGCCGGTCACCCACGACACGAGCCGGTTCGCCCACCTCCTCGATCCGCTCCTGATGACGTGGCTCCAGCTTCGCCGCTCGCTCGGCGCCCTCGTGGCGATCATCGCGCTCCTCGTGGTCGCGGGGATCGTGGCAACGGTCGTGCTCCAGCAGCGACAGGCGTCCCAGACCGGAAGCGGTGTCATCGTCACTGCGACCACCCCGATCGACGAGGCCCCACCCTTCACCTTCGGCGCCACCAGCATCGCTCCCGCCTTCCTGGAGCCGCCCGCCACCCATCGGAACGCCGTCGAGGCCGGGCTCACCCCGCCGACGGTCACCCGCTCCGACCCGACGAGTCAGGAGGTGGTCCGACCCCGCCCCACGCCGAGCTCGGCCGTCGAGGCGGTACAGCCACGAGCCGGCGCACCGGCAGACGACCTGGCGGTGGCGACGGCATCGTCGCGGCCACCGGCTGGGTCGGTGTCGGCTACGGCGCTGACGCCGGCGCCGGCCGGGCCGGTGGCGACGGCAGCGACCGTCGCCCGACGATCGGGCACCGCGCCGACCGGACCGACCACGGCGGTCTCCGTCACCACGGCCGACACCGAGCGGTTGGCGATCTCGGTCGCCGCGGTCCGGCTCCGGCAGACGAGCGCCCGCATCGTGGTGACCAGCCCGAGCTGTGTCACCACCGACTTCACCTACTCCGCCATCGCTGCCGGGGGTCGGGAGCACCTGAGCGGCGGGAGCCGCTGCTCGACCTCGCACACCCTGAACCTCGGTCAGGTCACCGCAGCACTGCGCCCGGGAACCGCCTACACCGTGTGGGTAACCGCCGCCGACCAGCTCGGCCGCTCCGTCACCTCGCAGGTGTCGTTCACCACTCTTCCCTGAGCTTTCGGCTGGAACCGGCCCACCGGTACGGTTCTGCCCGTGCACGAATCAGCGCCAGCGAGACCGATGCGTGAGGAGCGGCGCCCGCCGGTCGAGACGATCGACGAGGTCGCGCCGGGGGTTCTCCGACTCCAACTGCCGATCTCGATGCCCGGTCTGGGTCACGTCAACTGCTATGCGATGGAGGACTCCCGCGGGGTAGCCCTGGTCGACCCAGGGCTACCCGGCCCGTCCACCTGGCGTCACCTCAAGCGACGATTGACCGAGGCCGGCCTGCCCATCGAGCGGGTCCACACCGTCGTCGTCACCCACTCCCACCCCGACCACTTCGGGCAGGCGGAACGCCTCCGGAGCCGGTTCGGCGCCGAGATCGTCACCCACGAGAGCTTCCGGACCTTCCTCGACCCCGGTGCCGAGGCCGACGACCACGACGTCTACACGGTCATCGAGTCGACCGACGCCGAGGTGCAGGTCGACGGCACAGCCGAGGACGATCCGATCGCCCTCCCGGCGAGCGTCGACCGCACGAGCGGCAGCCCGTTCTCGCGGACGACGCCGTGGGGCGGCAAGCCATTCCAGTTGCCGATCACTCGGCGGCTGCAGTACTGGGCGATGCGACGGGCCGCCGGCATGTTCATGAGCTCGCCGACACCGACCCGACGGGTGGAGGAGGCGGAGGTGATCACACTGGGCGACCGGGAGTGGGTGTCGGTGCACACCCCCGGTCACACCCAGGACCATCTCTGCCTGTGGGACCCGGCCAACGGGGTCATGATCAGCGGCGACCACATACTGCCCACGATCACACCTCACATCTCGGGCATGGGGGTCACCGCCGACCCGCTGGCCGACTTCATGCGGAGTCTCGATCGCATGCACACCCTCGACGGGATCACGACCGTCCTGCCGGCCCACGGCCTCGTCTTCGACGACCTGGGCGGCCGCGCCGCCGACATCAAGGCCCACCACCAGGAACGCCTCGACACCCTGCGCGAGGCAGGCGAACGTCTGGGGCGGGCCACCGTGCACGACTACATGCAGGCGCTGTTCCAACGTCGATCGTGGGGGTCGATGGCGGAGAGCGAGACCTACGCCCATCTCGAGCACCTCCGACTGCAGCGACAGGCAACGGTCAGCAACGAGGGTTCAGAGCTCCGCTACGAGATCGTCGACTCGCCAGGGAGCTGACGACGACCCTGAATGCCCAGCTCAGCGGGGATTCGACCGCGATGTCCCATTGGCGCAGTGCGGGTAACGCGATATGATTCGGCTCGTCCGATCGGCGTGGCAACTTTGTTCGGACCTCACTTCTCACAACGAAGCAACTCTCGACGCGGGATTGGCGCGGCTCCCCGGGCACGCCGCCTTGTCCCCAACCTCGGGGCGTGGTCGATGCGCGGCGGCACGACCACGCCCCTCTCCGATCTTCTCCGCCCGCGCGATTCCCGCCACCGTCATTTCCGCCGACGGCGAACGGGGGCCGGCCCACCGATCGACGTGCCCGGGACCGACGAGTAGGTTGTCGCTCGTGACCGACGAACTCGACCAGGACGAGCTCAAGCGGCTGGGATTCGCCGTCTGGAGCTACAAGATGGGTGAGCAGGTGTCGCTGATGATCCACCTCGGCGATCGCCTCGGGATCTACCGGCACCTGCAGGGTGCCGGCCCGATGACGACCGGCGAGGTCGCAGCGGGCACCGGTCTCGACGAGCGCCTCGTGCGGGAGTGGCTGCTCGGGCAGGCGGCAGCCAAGCTCATCGACCGCCACGACGACGGCCGGTTCGAGCTCAGTCCGGTCCAGGCGGCCCTCCTCGCCGACGAGGAGGGCTCGCTCGCCTTCGCCGCGGGGGCGTTCCGGGGCGGCAGCGATCCCGCCCACATCGATGCGCTGGTCGAGTCGTTCCGAACCGGTCTCGGTGTCTCCTACGAGCGGCAGGGAACGGCCGCCGCGGCGGGCCTGGCCCGGATGACCGGACCCTGGTCGCGATTGGCTCTCACCTCGGTGATACTGCCGGCGCTCGACGGTGTGGTGGCGAAGCTCGAGGCGGGCGGAACCGTGGTCGACGTCGGGTGCGGGGCGGGCGTGACCTGCCTCACGATCGGCGAGGCGTTCCCCCAGAGCCGCTGCATCGGCTACGACCCGTCGTCGATCGCAGTGGGTCTCGCCAACGACGCCGCTGCGGAGGCCGGGCTGACCAACGTCTCCTTCGTGGCGGCCGGGGCCGAGGAGCTGCCCGACGACCTCGACGCCGACCTGGTGATCTGCTTCGACTGCCTGCACGACATGCCGTTCCCCGACAAGGCGGCCGCCGCGATTCGAGGTGCCATCGCCGACGACGGGACCTGGCTCATCAAGGACATCCGGTCGACCGGCTCGTTCGAGAAGGACCGCCGGAACCCGCTCCTTGCCATGTTCTACGGGTTCTCGGTGGCGTCGTGCCTGCAGTCCGCGCTGTCCGAACCGGGTGGGATGGGTCTCGGCACGCTCGGGCTGCACCCGGAGGTGGCGGAGTCGCTCGTCCGCGACGCCGGTTTCGGAACGTTCATCCAGCACGACTTCGAGGACGCTGCCAACCTGTACTACGAGGCGCGGGTGGGCTGACGCCGCCGTCGAGCCGCTCCGGCCGCACGTCTGTGGCCGTATCCTGCTGTGGGTGACGAGGCAGATCGCGTGCGGGCACTGCGGTGGGACCCACGGGTCGGTGGCCGAGGTCCGGACGTGCGCCAAGCAACATCCGGCCGCGGCCCCGATCGACGAGTCGACCGACCCGCCGCCCTATCGGCCGACCGAGACCCCGACCCACGGGCGGACCGAGACCCCGACCCACGGGCGGACCGACCGGCCGGGCAAGGCTCCGCCCCGCCAGCCGGCTGCGGCGTCGCCGGCGATGGACATCGCTCTCCACCGCGACATCGACGCGCTCGCGGGTCCCGACTGCCTGGGTCGCAGCGTGCTGGTCGCCCCGGGCTCGCCGGTACCGGCGCCATGGCGCACCGCGAGCACGGTGTCGGCTTCGGCCGGGAGCGACACCGCGACCATCGACCGGCTCCACCGAGCGTGGCGGGAGCGTGAGCGGCTCGTGATCGAGTGGTCGGGTGAGCTCCCACCAGCCGACTCGACCCGGTCCGAGCCCTTCCATCAACTCGACCCTGCAGCCGAGCTGCCCGGCGAGCGGCTGCGGTTCGCCGTCACCGCCAACGCCGTGAACCTGTTGGGTGATCGCCCGACGTTCGAGCCGATCTCGCTCGCGGTGGCGGCCGGCGCCGAGGCGACCACCGGTTCCGCCAGCGGTGACGCTCTCGCCCTGGGCGCGGAGGTCCTCACCGATGGCGGTCCACTGGCCGCCCACGACGCCCTCGAGCTCGGCTCGCTCCCGGTCGTGCCCCGGGTCCATCTGGTCGCCGGCAGCACCCGCCCACAACGGCCCGACCCCCCGGTTCCCGGCGCCGAGCTGGCCGCCGACCAGCTCGCGGCGGTGGCCCACGCCGGCGGCCCGGCGAGGATCATCGCCCCCGCCGGTTCCGGCAAGACCCGCGTCCTGACCGAGCGCACCCGCCACCTCATCGTCGACCGGGGCATCGACCCCGCCGCAGTGTCGCTCGTGGCGTACAACCGACGAGCCAGGTTCGAGATGAGCGATCGTCTCGCCGACATCGACGGTCTCGACATCCGAACGCTGAACAGCCTCGCGCTCGCCATCGCGACCGGCTCGGGACCGTTCGCCCGGTCCGGGGCGAATCGCCCCCTGACCACGATCTCCGAGCTCGACGCCCGCCGCATTCTCGACCGGGTCGTCCCCGGGCGACGCCGGCGACAGCTCACCGACCCCCTCGAGCCGTGGATCGACGCGCTGTCGGCCTGCCGCCTGGGCCTCCGCGATCCGGAGGAGATCGAATCGGCGTACGGGGGTGACATCGCCGGGTTCCCCGACGTTCTGACCGCCTACCGGGGTGAGCTCCGGCGGCGCGGCGAACTGGACTTCGACGAGCAGATCCTGACCGCGCTCGAGCTCCTCCTCACCGAGCCCGAGGTGCGGGCGGTGGCGAGACGGGTGACGCCCCTCCTCCTGATCGACGAGTTCCAGGACCTGACGCCGGCCCACCTGCTCCTCATCCGGATCCTCGCCGGCCCGGCGGGCGAGGTCGTGGCCGTCGGCGACGACGACCAGACGATCTACGGCTACTCGGGGGCGAGCCCCGAGTGGTTGGTCGACTTCGACCGGTTCTTCCCCGGCGCGGCCGACCACCCGCTGACCGTGAACTACCGCTGCCCCGACGAGGTCGTCACCGCGGCCGCGAACCTCCTGTCCCACAACCGGTACCGGGTGCCCAAGACGATCCGGTCGGCCTCCGGCCGCCAGGCACCACACAGCCATCCACCCAGCCAGGCGCTGCTCGTCAACACCACCGACGACCCGCAACGGAGGCTCGTCGGCCACGTGGAGCAACTGCTCGCCGGTGGCGCTGAGCCCGACGACATCGCGGTGCTGGCGAGGGTCAACGCAGCGCTGCTGCCGGCGGTCGTCTACCTGGCCGACGCTGGCATCCCGGTGGCCCGACCGGTAGGCGTCGACCCGTCGATGCTCGAGCGGTCCGGGGTGGGCGCAGCCTTCAGCTGGCTCCGGCTCGCCGCGGCGCCCGAGAAGCGGCTGCGGGCCGACGACCTCAGGATGGCCGTTCGCCGTCCGCCCCGGTCCCTCCACCCCCGCATCGCCGACTGGGTCTGTGAGCAACGTTCGGTCAAGGACCTCCACGGGCTGGCCGGCCGGCTGAACAAGGAGCGGGAGGCGCAGATCGTGACCGAGCTCGCGAACGACATCGACCAGCTCCGAGCCCGGGCGGATGCCGGGGCGTCGACGGTCGAGCTGCTCGACCAGATCTACGACGAGATCGGCCTGCTCGGTGCCGCCTCCCAGCTCGACCAGTCGCAGCGGACAGCCCGCCGCGCTGCCCACGCCGACGAGCTGGCAGCGATACGGGCGCTGGCGGCGATCGGGCCGGGGGCCGACGAGCTCGAGAGCTGGACCAGCGAGCACCTCCGCTCGCTCCCCCGCACCGACGACCCCGACCGGGGACCTGCGGTCAGCGTGGCCACGATCCACTCCACCAAGGGCCTGGAGTGGCCGCACATCATCGTCCACGATGTCCGCGGCGACCTCCACCCCCACCGGTTGGCGACCGACGTCGAGGAGGAGCGCCGCATCTTCCACGTCGCGGTGACCCGGTGCCGGAACTCGGTCCTCGTCAACGGGTACCCGCCGAGCGCAGTCCCGCCGCGCTCACCGTTCGTCGACCAGTTGGCGACGGCTCGGGAGGTCGCCCACGAACCGCTCGACGGTCCGACGTGGTCGTCACGGGACGTGACCCGCCCAACGGCTCCGTCGGCGAAGCCGGCCAGGGCGGGCAAGGCGTCGAGAGTCGAGCCGTCGACCCCGGTGGCCGCTGCGCTCCGCGAGGCACTCACGAGTTGGCGGACCGAGCGGTGCCGGGCCGACGGCGTCCCGGCGTATGTCGTCATGGACAACGCCACGCTCGACGCGATCGCCGAAGCCGCTCCCGACTCGCTGGTGTCGCTCGGCAGGATCAAGGGGATCGGCCCCGCCAAGCTCGACCGCTACGGGTCGGACATTCTCGGCATCGTGGCCGACACCGTGACCTGAGCCGGGCACCACCCGACGACCGACCCTGGCAGCCGACGTGTGTGCGAGGGCCGGACCATGAACCCTGCGTCAGGTGATCTTCACCGGCGTACCCAGCGGTAACGTCAGCGCCAACTCCTCGATCACCTCGTTCTCGAGTCGGATGCAACCGTGGCTCACTTCGGTGCCGAGCGACGAGGGATCATTGGTGCCGTGGATGCCGATGATCGCCTGATCGGCACCACCGAACTCCGTCAGCACTTCGCTGAACCCCGACAGTCCGAACGCGTACGGACCATAGGGCCCGGTCGGATCGGGGGGCGCCAGCAGCTCGAGGAGGTAGAAGTCGCCGACGGGGGTCGGGGTGTCACCGGTGCCCACGGCAATCGTGGTGTCGACGAGCAGTTCGTCGCGCTCGAAGACCCGCAGGGAGTAGCTGGCTCGATCGATCTCGATCCGGTACGGGTTGCTCGTCAGCGCGACCTCGTCACGCCGGACCCAACCGGTGCTCCCGTTCGGCTCGATGGGGAGGTAGACGTCGATCCACTCGTCGCCGGTAGCACCACCGTCGACCGCGCGGAACACCAGTGGCGACCCGGTCGGGGTCGGATGCGACAGGGAGACGACCGGGGCCGCATTGCGGTCGGGGGCCGTGCGGACGATGATCTCCGGCACGGTGGCCTCGGCAACGATGGTGTGGGCCCGCGACGACGCCGAGCCGCCGCCACCGGAAGGCGACGACGATTCGGCGTTCGGATCGACCACCTCGATCAGGGGCCGGCTCGATGACGTGGAACCGATGCCCGCCACCGGGTCGGTCGGTTGCCCGCATCCAGCCGCCAGCACGGCGACGACGACGGCAGCGACCGCTCCGATGCGGGATCGACCTACGTTGGGCATGGACGTCAGCCGGTGTACTCCGGCGTGGTCACCACCGGGGCGGCCGGCGGTGCCTCTTCGAGTGCCTCGCAGGTGACCGTCAGGTTCGAGCCGACGCTCGATCCACCGCTCGGGCCCAGCTTGATCGAGATGCTGACGGTCTCACCGAGCGTCAGGGTGCCACCCTGCGTGGTCACGGCGTCAGCGGTGTCCTCGATGCCCTCGACCGTCGTCGAGCTGTCGCCACTGGTCACGATGAGGGAGTTGCCCTCGTGCACCGAGGACTGATTGGTCACCACGACCTCGACGGTACACGAACGACCGACGAACTCGGGGGCAACATCGGCGCCGCCGACGAGCACCACATCGCCCTCCTTCCCGGAGATGAGCGTGTCGCTCAGCGGGACGTCGATCATGTCGGTATCAGCCGAGGCCGGGCTGGACAACAAACTCCCCGCAACGGCCAGAAGGACAGCGAAAACGATGCCGACGATCAGTCGCCGACGGGATCCGATAACGCTCACGATGTATACCCACCTTTGTGTCGTGCGCCCCAGAATCTCTCCTGCGAGGCAGAGCGTATAGATCTCCTTGGCCATGGTTGGTGATGATGAGGTGGCAAATTCACCCAATCTGCAGGCTCGCCGGCGTCCCCCCGACCGGGCGGTCGGCCTGCAGAAGCCGCGAGCGGGGTGTAGACAGTGCCGATGACCGGCGCAGCGACCGAGCAGACCCCCGACCGGCCGAAGGCCCCCACCCCCCACACGGAACGGGCGAACGCCGCGGCGGCTGCGATCTCCTTCGACGACCCCGGCGACTTCGGTCGCGCCCGACAGGGACTCGTCGCAACCATCGACGATGGCCGGGTGGTGCTGGCCAACGGTCCCGGCGGGGGCGAGCACGTCGTGTTCGACGTCGCCAACCACGCGTTCGTGACCGAGGCTGATGCGAGCCCCAGCTCGGTCCACCCGAGCCTGTGGCGCCAGGCCAGGCTCAACGTGAACCATGGTCTGTTCGAGGTGGCCGACGGCGTCTGGCAGGTCCGCGGCTACGACATCGCCAACATCACGTTCCTCGCCGGAACCGACGGCTGGCTGATCATCGACCCGTTGACGAACGCCCCGGCGGCCGCGGCTGCGCTCGCCCTCGCCAACTCGACGCTCGGCGAGCGCCCGGTCACGTCGATCATCTACACCCATTCGCATGTCGACCATTTCGGTGGCGTGCTCGGCGTCACCTCCCAGGAGGCGGTCGACCGGGGCGATGTGCAGATCGTGGCCCCCGAGGGGTTCCTCCGGGAGGTCATCAACGAGTTCGTGATCGCCGGCCCGATCATGGGCCGGCGGGCCGCCTACCAGTTCGGCCCGCTGCTACCGCCGGGCCCCCGGGGCCACGTCGACTGCGGCCTCGGCTCGGCGATGGGGCTCGCCCGCTCCGACCTGATCGCCCCCACCGACTCGATCACCGAGACCGGTGAGGAACGGACGCTGAGCGGCATCCGCGTGATCTTCCAGAACACGCCCGATGCCGAGGCGCCGGCGGAGATGAACTTCTTCTTCCCCGATCTCGTCGCCGGTTCACCGCTGCTGTGCATGGCGGAGAACTGCACCCACACGATGCACAACCTGTACCCGATCCGTGGGGCCCAGACCCGCGACGCACTGGCCTGGAGCAAGTACATCCACGAGGCGCTCCTCATGTGGGGCGACGATGCGGAGGTCATGTTCGCCAGCCACCATTGGCCCCGGTTCGGCAACGACGATGTTCGCCACTTCCTGGCGATGCAGCGCGACCTCTATCGGTGGCTCCACGACCAGACGATGCGCCACGCCAACCAGGGGGCGGTGCCGGCCGAGATCTCGGCTGCGTTGTCGTTGCCACCGGAGTTCGACCAGTCGCACGTCCGCGGCTACTACGGCACCGTCTCCCACAACGCGAAGTCGGTCTACAACCGGTATCTCGGCTGGTACGACGGGAACCCGGCCCACCTCGACCCCCTGCCCCCCGTCGACGCCGCCCGCCGGTACGTCGAGTTCATGGGCGGAGCCGACGCCGTGCTCGAACGGGCCCGCCGCTCCTTCGACGACGGCGACTACCGGTGGGTGGTGGAGGTGGTGAACCACGTGGTGTTCGCCGACCCGTCGAACGTCGCCGGCCGGCACCTGCAGGCCGACGCGCTCGAGCAGCTCGGCTACCAGTCCGAGTCTGCGACGTGGCGCAACGCCTATCTCATGGGCGCGAAGGAGTTGCGGGAAGGCAGCCCGGCGTGGGGGCGGGTGCCCACCCGGTCGATGGCGGGGGCGATGACGGCGGAGCAGTTGTTCGACTCGATCGGCGTCCGGTTCGATCCCGCCGCGTTCGGCAGGGCGGAGGCCACGATCAACTGGCGGTTCACCAACCTCGGGTCGGGCGGCGAGGACCACGTCCTCGGGGTGTCTCGCTCGGCGATCCATCACACCCCCGACACCCGGGCCGACGACGCCGACGTGTCCGTCGAGCTGCGCCGTGAGGACCTCGAGGCGGCGATCCAGGATCCGACCGCCATCGACGGACCCGGGGTGACCGTCACCGGCGATCGGGCCGTCCTCGACGCCTTCCTCGCCTCCCTCGAGACGTTCACCACCGCAGCCCTCATCGAACCCCGCCGCCCCACCGACCGGTAGTCCCAACCCGCCCCACCCCGACCCGATGGCGGCCCCAAGCCTCGACCCAACCGCCAACGCGTGCCGACCCCAACCCGCCCCACCCCGATGGCGGCCACAAGGCCCACAACCGCCAACGCGTGCCGACCCCAACCGCCCCACCCCGATGGCGGCCACAAGCCTCACCCACGACGCCCCAACCGCCAACGCGTGCCGACCCCAACCCGCCCCACCCCGATGGCGGCCACAAGCCTCACCCACGAGGCCCACAACCGCCAACGCGTGCCGACCCCAACCCGCCCCACCCCGATGGCGGCCACAAGCCTCACCCACGAGGCCCACAACCGCCAACGCGTGCCGACCCCAACCCGCCCCACCCCGATGGCGGCCACAAGCCTCACCCACGAGGCCCACAACCGCCAACGCGTGCGGGGCGGTGTCGTCAGGTGCAGGCGTCGCCGGTGAGGCCGCGTCCGCAGATCACGGTGCGGCGGGCGCCGACGAGCTCGTAGGACACCACCTCCCGGTCGGCGGCGTCGGGATCGTCGAAGGTGAGGTCGAAGGTGAGCAGGAAGCGTTCGCCCTTGACGGCGTCGTCGCCGATACCGATCACGTCGACGGTGACCTCGGCGCCATCGGCGTCGAGCCCGGACAGGGGTGTGACCAGCTCGACGGCGGGTTCGGGTCCACCCGCCCGGGACTGGGCGATGTCGTCGATCAGCGCCTCGACGGTGGCGGCGGAGGTCGACGGGAGCGCGGCGGCCAGGTCGTCGAACACGTCGTCAGTGGCGCCGAGCGTGCCCAGGAACCGGAAGTTGGCCCACGCCGTCTCGCCGCCGACGGTCACCTTCCACCAGGCGGATCGGGTCAGCAGGCGACCCTCGCCCGACGAGGTGATCGCGGGCGAGACCGACTGCGGGGCGACCGTGTCGACGATCGGCGAGGACGGGCTCGGCCCCTCCCGGAAGTTGAGGACGTCGTCGTGGCGGACACCGACCACGTCGAGCCGCTCACCCGCCGGCGGGCCGATCTCGAACGGCTCGCCGGGCAGGGATCTGTCGTCGGCCGATGCCGCGGCGCTGGTGGCCGTGACGTCCGACGCATCGTCGCCGTTGTCGCCGTCGGTATCGGCCGGACCGCTGGCGCCAGCACCGCCGCCCCCGGCGTCGTCGTCGGCCCCGTCCGAGCTGTCACCCTCGGCACCACCGTCGCCGCCGTCGGCACTGCCCGGTTCGTCGCCACCGGTTCCGTCGACGACGGCGACGCCGGTCGAGCCCTCATCGGCGCAGGCGGTCAGGGCTCCTGCGGCGACGAGGGCGAGGACGGAGACGGCTACGAACAGTGAGGAGGTGCGGCGGAGGCGGGTCATAGCCCCTGCAGCGTACTTTCGCCTCGCCGCCCGGTCGGCCACCCGGCTCCGGCGGGCAATCGAGGCGCCGCACCGCACCGGGGTCGACGATCAGGGATCGACGAGGCGACCCCGCTCGTCGCGGACCTCCGGTCCCTTGACCCGGGCTCGTCCGTCGCCGAACTTCGCGTCGCGCTGGCGGAGCACCTCGTGGAGGCCCACCTCCTTCACGTCGGACACCCACTGCTTGGCCGACGGGGCGAGGTGACCGCGAGCGTCGATCTCGGCTGCGACCCGCTGCATCGTGCGAGCCCCCATCAGCTCCATCCCGAGGTTGATCACACGCTTGTTGGCGGCCAGGAGATCGCCGTCGATCATGGCCAGCCGGTCGGCGAGCTGCTCCACCTCCGCCTCCAGGAGATCGGCCGGCACCGCCTTCAGCACGAGGCCGATCTCGGCCGCTTCCGCCCCGGTCACGGTGTCGCCGGTGAGGATCAGCCGCTTGGCCCACTGCGGCCCGGCGTTGTAGAGCCAGGTCGTGATCGGGAGGACCCCGAGGTCGCGGGCGGGCGGGAAGCCGATGCTGGCGTCCTCGGCGGCGATCACCAGGTCGCACAGCCCGATGATCCCGGTTCCGCCGGCCAGGCAGTGACCGTGGACCTGGGCGATCGACGGCTTGTGCATGTCGAACAGCGGCATGAGCAGGGCCTGCATCCGCTCGAGCTGCCAGGTGTCGTCGTCGAAGCTGCGGGCGCCCCGGTAGGTCCGCTCGGGATCGCGATCGGACCCGAGGTTGCCGCCGCCGGTCAGGTCGTAGCCCGAGCAGAACGAGCGGCCGTTGCCCTTGATGATCACGCAGTGGACCGACGTGTCGTTGTCGGCCTCCCACAGCGCGTCGTGGATCTCGTGCTGGATCCGTCGGTTGAGGGCGTTGAGCTTCTCGGGCCGGTTGAGCACGATCCGGGCTCGGCCGTTCTCGACCTCGTAGATGATGTCGGTGGTCTCCATGGCCGGATCCTACGATGCCGCCACCGGTGGGACTTCGAGGTGCCAGTCGGTGTGTTGCTGGTAGCCGTGACCGGCGGCGAGCACGACGTCGTCGGCGAAGGGGCGACCGATGATCTGGAGGCTGAGCGGCATGCGATCGCGGTCGAATCCCATCGGGACCGACAGCGCCGGGAACCCGGTGGTGTTCCACGCGGGGGTGTGGAGCGCCCGGGTGGAGATCGCCTCCGGCGGCGCACCGCTGAACGGGGCTGCCGGGTAGCCGGTCGTCGGCGAGACGAGCACGTCGATGCCTCGCTCGTCGAGCATCGCGAGCACCGCGGTGCGAGCGATCTCGCGGACCCGTTCGATCTGGACGAGATCGCCAGCCGAGATGAGGGCGCCCTGGGCGATGGTCAACCTGGTCGGACGGCCGTAGTCGGCCCATCGGCTCTGGAGGGTCGACCGGTGCCAGGCGAACGCCTCCGCCTGGAGGGCGAGGAAGGCGGCGTTCGACAGTTGCTCGTAGTACGGCACCTCGACCGGCTCGATGCTGGCACCGGCCGACGCCAGGGTGTCGAGCGCGTCGTTGTGCGCCGCCATCGTGTCTTCGGAGCTGGCCTCGACGAGACGCTCGTTGGTGATGGTCCCCACCACCAGGCCGTCGAGGCCCCGTTCCAGCCCGGCGACGAAATCGACCGCCGGCCGCTCGACCGTGGTCCGATCCGACGGGTCGGCGCCGGCCATGACCGTGAGCATGGCCGCACAGTCCCACGCCGACCGGGCCATCGGCCCGATGTGGTCGTAGCTCAGGCCGAGCGGTACGCAGCCCGACTTCGGCACGAGGCCGAACGTGGGCTTGTGGCCGCTGATGCCGTTGTACGCGGCGGGCAGGCGGACGCTGCCCCCGGTGTCGGTGCCGAGCCCGCCGAGGATCTGGCCGGACGCGACCCCGTTGCCGGTACCCGAGCTCGACCCGCCAGCCCACCGCTCCGTGTCCCACGGGCAGCGCGGGATCGGGAACGGCTTGGAGAAGTCGGGGCGACCGACGGCGAACTCCATCGTCGTGGTCTTGCCCATGATGACGGCGCCAGCCTGGCGCAGCCGACCCATGACCGGGCCGTCGCCGGCGTCACCCCATGCCGGGTCGAGCACGAGGCTCTGCGCGGTCGTCGGACCCTCGTCGGTGGCGATGATGTCCTTGATCCCGAGCGGGATGCCATGGAGCGGCCCCCGGTCGTCGCCGGCGGCGAGCTCGGCGTCCGCTTCGGCCGCCCGCGCCAGTGCCGACTCGCCGTAGCGGTCGAGCCAGGTACCGAGGGTCTCGTCGAGCTCGTCGGCCGCGGCCTGGGCGGCGCGTACGAGGTCCACCGAGGTGACCGAGCCCGACCGGAGGGCGGCGCCTGCCGACTCGATCGTCCACGGCCGGGACGCCCCGCCGGGTGTGGGCTGTGCTGGGTCGGTCATCGTCCCCCCTCAGCTCGAAACACGGCGGCGGTCACCTCGTCGCCGGTCTCGATCTCGTAGAACTTGTCAGCGGTCCTGCGGAGGCCCGGGTAGAGCTGGGCCAATCGCTGGATCTCTTCGGCGGGAACCTGGTCGAGCCCAGCCTCGGCCAGCAGCACCTCGACCGTGCGGACGGCATCGTCGGTCATGCAGATTTCCTACCCGCTCCGACCGGCCGGACACAAGCGAGCCGAGCCTGCTCGACCGCTCCCCGGCCCGCCGTCAACCCACGCCGACCGGTTCCGGGTCGACCGGGTCGACGGGATCGGCGGAGTCGTCCACGGTCTCCGGTTCCGACCTGCTGCCACCGCGGCGCCACGGCGTGCGGACCCGATCGCGCAGCGCCTCGACAGCCAGGTAATAGTACGGGAACGAGAGGAGCACGAGGAACGTGCTCGACAGGAGGCCGAAGATGATCGTGAACGCCAGGCCCTCCCAGAACGGGTCCGAGAGTGCCAGCGGCAGCAGACCGCCGACCGTGGTGAGCGTGGTGGCCACCAACGGCCGGAACCGCTGCTGCACCGCCCGCTCGATGGCCTGCTTGCGGTCATGGCCGGCGTCGCGCTCCTGGTTGGCGAAGTCGACCAGGAGGATCGTGTTGTTGACAGCGATGCCGATCAGGCCGATGAGGCCCAACATCACGAAGAAGCTGATCGGGTTGTCCGTGAGCAGCAGACCGCCGAACACGCCGAAGAAGCTGAACGGGATGGCGAGGAACACGAGGAGCCATTGCACGGTGCTCCGGAACTGCACCACGAGCAGCACGAGCATGAGCCCCAGCGCCACCAGGAATGCGATCGGCAGCGAGCTGAACGACTCCTGGTTGTCGGTCTCGAGCCCGAAGTCGAACCCGAGGGCGTCACCGCCAAGTCCGAGGGCGGCGAGCTCGTCGGGGCCGTAGGTCGACTCCATGTAGTCCTGGGCGGCAGCCGTGGTGCTGCTCACCGAGTCGTCGTCGAACCGCGCCCGCACCTCGATCAGGCGCCGGCCGTCGTTGCGGGCCACGATCTCGGTGTGGGCGATCTCGGTCTCGACGACCCGGAACGTCTCGCCGGTCCCCAGTTCCAGCTCGCGCCCGTCGAGGTCGGCGCGCATGGCCTGGCCGGCGGCGGTGAGCGTGTCGATGTCGTCGCCGTAGACCTGCATCGTGAAGGGGAACAGCGCCTCGGGGGGACCGCCGGAGATCACGGTGAACCGCACCCGGGCCTCGGGGTGGGAGTCGGCGATCGGGTCGAGATCGTCGACCAGTTGGTGCACGGTCGGACGGCCCCCGATAGGGGTGAGGGTGTACTGGGCGATCGCCGAGTTGGCATCGCCCAGGTACAGGTAGCCGGTCTCCAGCTCGTCGCCGAGCACGTCGGCCGCGTCCTGGTTGACCGACAGGGCCAGCGCCTTGGCCTCGTCGATCGTGGTCCCGGGCGGGTAGGTGACCTCCAGACCGATGTTGATCGAGTCCTTCCCGGGCGGGAAGATGTTGAACCCGACCCGAGGGGCGAACACGCCCACCCCCACCGCGAAGAACACCACGCTCAGGGCGAACCCGGCGACCGCAGCGACGATCCCCTTGCGACCGGTCAGCGCCGGCAGCGAGCTGACCTTTCGGCCCAGCCACGCCTCGGCCCGGTTGAGCGGGCCGTTCGCCCGTGGTGCACGGAGCAGCACGAACCGCGACAGCACGGGAATGAAGATCAACGACAACAGCAGCGACGTGCCGAGGGCGATGATCACGGTGATCGGCAGGATGCGGATGAAGCCCCCGAGGATGCCGCCGATGAGGAGCATGGGGGCGAAGACGAGAATGGTGGTGAGCGTGCCCGAGATGCTGGCGGTGCCGACGCGGGAGATCGCCCGATCCACCACCGTCAGGTCGTCGTCGCCCTCACTTCGGAACGCGTCGACGGCCTCGGTGATCACGATCGCGTCGTCGACGAACAAGCCGAGCGCCAGGATCAGCGCGAACAGCGAGATCGTGTTGATCGAGATCCCCACCAGGAACAGGGCACCGACCGAGGCGGCGAGGACGGTCACGATGAACAGCGAGGTGATGACCGACGCCCGCCACGAGATCAGCGCCAGCGCGATGGCGGCAACGACGGCCAAGCCGGTCAGCACGTTCCGCTGGAGCGACGAGATCTGCTGGCCGACGATCGTTGCGAAGTCGATGGCGACCACGGCGTCGAACCCGTCCGGCAGATCGGCGCTAGCGCCGGCCAACGCCTCGTCGGTCGCTTCGCGGATGCCGAAGGCGTCGACCCCATCGTTCGCCTTGACCCCGATGGCGATCGATGGTCGGAACACGTTGTCGGGCCCGGTGAGCTGGTTGAAGTCGGTCTCGACCGTGACCTCCTCACCGGTCTCGGGATTCACACCCGAGTCGAAGAGGTCCTCGACCTGAGCCGACTCGATGTCGGGGTGGGCGATGCCGCCGACGATCGCGTTGGCCGCCGCCTCGAGCTCCTCGGCGGTGGTGTCCGGGGAGCCGTAGACCCCGATCAGCAGGTCGTAGCCGTCGTCGAGGAACTTCGCGGCGTCGATCGACTGGGTGAACACCTGGGCCTCGGGTGGCAAGTCGAGGTCGGCGACCACCTCGTCGAGCACCGCCGCTCCGTCCACGCTCGTGACACCGCTCTCCAGGTTGGCGATCACCGAGAACGACGAGGCCCTGGCGAAGCTCTGCACGCTCGCCACCTCGGGCCTCGCCAAGGCAGCGTCGGCCACCGGGCCGGCCACGTCGGCGTCGACCTGGTCGGCGTCATCGACGAAGTAGCCGCCAGCGGCGACCGCGATCGGCACGTCGACCGACGGAAAGCCCTCCCGGGGGAGCAGGTAGGCGAAGGCGCTGATGCCGAAGGCGACGATCACCAACAGGAGCGCCAGCGACTGGCGGGGGCGGGAGGCGAAGGCCTTGACGAACTTGACGAGCATCGTTGCTGGTTCCGTTCTCGAGTCGGACGTCGTCGTGCGACGGGATCACGGTAGTGACGATCGGTCACCCCGGGGTGCATCGAGTGACGACTGCCACGGAGCGACGCGCCCCCCGGTGACGGGTCAGTAGTACCAGGGGAAGCGGGACCAGTCCGGGGTGCGCTTCTCGAGGAACGCGTCCCGTCCCTCGACCGCCTCGTCGGTCATGTAGGCGAGCCGGGTCGCCTCCCCGGCGAACACCTGCTGGCCCACGAGACCGTCGTCGATCAGGTTGAACGCGTACTTGCTCATCCGCTGCCCCATCGGGCTCTTCGCGCACACCTCCGTCGCCCACTGCAGCGCCTGCGCCTCCAGATCGGCGTGGGGGTAGACCGCGTTCACCACCCCCTGGGCCTCGGCTTCGGCTGCCGTGTAGGTCCGGCCGAGGAAGAAGATCTCCCGCGCCTTCTTCTGTCCCACCTGGCGGGCGAGATAGGCCGAGCCGAAACCGCCGTCGAAGCTGGCGACGTCGGTGTCGGTCTGCTTGAAGCGGGCGTGCTCCCCGCTGGCGAGGGTGAGGTCGGACACGACGTGGAGGCTGTGCCCGCCGCCCGCCGCCCAGCCGTTGACCACCGCGATCACCACCTTGGGCATGAACCGGATCAGCCGCTGGACCTCGAGGATGTGGAGTCGACCGCTGCGGGCCGGGTCGATCGACGCGGCGTCCTCGCCGGTGGCACCGGCGGCGTCGACGGTGGTGTACCGATACCCGTCCCGGCCCCGGATCCGCTGGTCACCGCCGGAGCAGAACGCCCAACCGCCATCCTTGGGGCTCGGGCCGTTGCCGGTCAGGAGCACACAGCCCACATCGGAGGTCTGCCGTGCGTGATCGAGCGCCCGGTACAGCTCGTCGACCGTGTGGGGCCGGAACGCGTTCCGCACCTCGGGGCGGTCGAACGCCACCCGGACCGCCCCGGTACTGCGGGCGCGGTGGTAGGTGATGTCGGTGAAGTCGAAGCCCTCGACCTCGTCCCACAGGTTTGGATCAAACGTCTCGGATACCACGGGTGCCCTCCCGGCTCGGCGATCTGGTTCGCCGTGCAAGGTAGTCGGCGGGGTCCGATGACCGTCAGGCGGGCGTGACGGCACCAGTGTTGGACCCGATTCCCGGGTCGGGCGTAGCGTTGGCCATGGCCTACGACATCGTGATCAAGGACGGTCTGATCTTCGACGGGACAGGGGCGCCGCGCGTCCGCGGCGACATCGGGATCGCCGGCGGCGTCGTCACCGCCATGGGCCGGGTCGATGCTGCCGACGCCACCCAGGTGATCGACGCCACCGGAATGCACGTCGCGCCGGGCTTCGTCGATCTGCACACCCACTACGACGCCCAGATTTTCTGGGATCCGTACTGCACCCTGTCCGGCTGGCACGGGATCACGTCCGTGGCGATCGGCAACTGCGGGTTCGGCTTCGCCCCGGTGGAGCCCGACCAGCGGGAGTACGCGATGAAGTCGATGACGCGGGTCGAGGCGATCCCGTACGACTCGATGCGGCTCGGCATGCCGTGGGACTGGGTGACGTTCCCCGAGTATCTCGACAGCCTCGATCGCACCCCCAAGGCGATCAACATCCTCCCGTACGTGCCGGCCGGGCCGATGCTCGTGGCGGTCCTGGGGCTCGACGACGCCAAGGCCGGCCGCATGCCGACCGACGACGAGCACGCGCTGCTGGCCAAGATGCTGCACGAGTCGATGGACGCCGGCGGTTGCGGTTGGTCGGCCCAGCGTCTCCCGCCGACCGGGCCCGCTGCGGTGCAGCGCGACTGGGACGGCACCCCGATGCCGACCGACATGATGAACGACGAGACCTGCCTCGTGTTCGCCAGGGTGCTGGCCGAGCGGAACCAGGGAGTGCAGCAGGTCACCCTGACCACCGACGACATCCGACACGACCTCGCCCACCTCGAGGACGTCGCGGCGACGTCGGGTCGGCCGTTGCTCCACAACGTGGTGCAGGCGTTCGAGGACCGGCCACACGTGCACCGCCGGGCGATCGAGTGGCTGGAGCGTTGCCGGGAGCGTGGCATCCCCGTGTACGGGCAGGGCGTCACGTCGGATGCCGGTTTCACGTTCACGTTCGAGGACTGGAACCTCTACGACGACTCGGAGGCGTGGATGGAGGCGACCACCGGGTCGATCGACGAGCGGCTCCACAAGCTCGGCGATCCGGACCGCCGGCAGGGACTCAAGGACAACCTGCCGTCGGTGGCCACCGCCCCGCTGGAGACGGTGACGGTGCTCTCGCCCCGCACGCCCGAGACCGAGCAGTACCGGGAGATGTCGGTGCAGCAGGTGGCCCAGGCCACCGGCAAGCACCCGGTCGACGCCATGCTCGACATCGCCGTGGCCGACCGGCTCGAGACGCTGTTCTTCGTGGCCCCACCCCAGGGCGACTCCGGCCTGCTGAAGGAGATCGTGCAGTACCCCCACATGCTGTTCGGTGTGTCCGACGGTGGTGCCCACACGAAGTTCCTCACGGCCGGCCGGTACCCCACCGAGACGCTCACCGAGCAGGTGCGGGACAACCAGTGGATCACCTACGAGGAGGCCCATCGTCGCCTGTCGGCACTGCCGGCCCAGCTCGCCGGGTTCCAGGATCGCGGTCTGCTCCGCACCGGTGGGCCGGCCGACGTGGTGGTGTACGACCCGGAGAACCTGGCCGTCGGCCCCAACGAGGTCGTCGAGGATCTACCCGGCGGCGAGTGGCGCCGGATCCAGCGGGCCAGCGGCTACAAGGCGGTCGTGGTCAACGGCACCCAGACGATCGCCGACGACGTCGAGACCCACGACCACGCCGGCCGCCTCCTCCGCCACGGCCGAGGCTCGCAGCCCTAACCACGAGCACGCCGGGAGCACGCCGGTGCCAGACACATCGTGCGGTGGTCGGCCGGCGCCCGCCCACCTCCGCACGGCGGTGTCTGGCACCGGCGTGCGCAGGTCAGTGGGCGTGGGTGGTGAGCCAGCTGTCGATCGGGCGCCAGGCGGGGTGGGCAGGGTCGATGATGTGGAAGTGGTCGACGTGAGCTGGGGCGTGGAGCTCGACGGCGTCTCCGGCCGCCCGGGCCGCCTTCACGTAGCTCGTCGCGAAGTCTGGTGGGACGGCGTCGTCGGCGAGACCGTGCACGAGCAGCTGAGGCACGCCGAGTGGGAGACGTCGGATCGGAGATGCCTCGGCGTAGCGCTCGGGCACCGCGATCCGATCACCGCCCAGCAGATCCCGCACCGCGCCGTCGCTCAGGCCCCGCCGGTCCGCCTCGTCCAGGTCGGCCACCGGGGCGAGGGCCACGACCGCGTCGGGGACGGACGACGCAGCGGCCGCCCACAGGGCCAGGTGCCCGCCGGCGGAGTGGCCGATGACCACCACACGCCCCGACCCCGGCGCCTCCTCGACGAGCGTCAGCGAGGCGAGCACGTCGGCCGCCATCGCCGTCCACGGCGGCGACCCGACGCCCGGGCCGCCGACCCGCCGGTACTCCACGTTCCATGCCCGCCAACCGGCGCCGGCGAGGTGCTCGGCCATCGGCTCCATCAGATCCAGGGCGTAGCGATCGCGCCAGTAGCCGCCGTGCAGCAGGACCGCCGACCCGACGGGGGTCGTCGAGGGGTCCCAGCGCTGCACCCACTGGTCGCGGTGGTCGCCGTAGCGGACGGTGATCGGTTCGGACACGCCACGAGTCTGCCCGACGAGGGGCCGCCTGCAGGCCGCTAGCTTGGACGCCATGGCCGACTTCACCTACACGCCACTGCTGCCCCTCGGCGAGGACACCACCACACCGTACCGCCTGCTGACCACCGACGGGGTCGAGCAGGTCGACCTCGGTGGCACGTCGTTCCTGCGGGTCAGCGCCGAGGCGATCCGGCTGCTGAGCGCCGAGGCGATCCGCGACATCTCCCACCTCCTGCGGCCCGGCCATCTCCAGCAACTCGCCAACATCCTCGAGGACCCGGAGGCGTCGGCCAACGACCGGTTCGTGGCGACCGAGCTGCTCCAGAACGCCAACATCGCCTCCGGGTTCGTGCTGCCCGGCTGCCAGGACACCGGCACGATCATCGTCAAGGGCAAGAAGGGCCAGTACGTCCTCACCGACGGCGACGATGCCGAACCGATCGCCAGGGGCGCCTTCGACACCTACCAGTCGTCGAACCTCCGCTACTCACAGATGGCGCCGTTGTCGATGTGGGACGAGAAGAACACCGGAACCAACCTCCCGGCCGAGATCAAGATCGAGGCCATCCCCGGCCACGAGTACAAGTTCATGTTCATGACTAAGGGCGGCGGCTCCGCCAACAAGAGCTACCTCTTCCAGGAGACGAAGGCGCTCCTCAATCCCACCAGTATGCGAGCCTTCCTCAACGAGAAGCTCCGCCTGCTCGGCACGTCGGCCTGCCCGCCGTATCACCTGGCCATCGTGATCGGCGGGACGTCGGCGGAGCACGCGGTGGAGACGGCCAAGTTGGCGTCGACCCGCTACCTCGACACGCTCCCGACGGCCGGCACCGAGGCCGGCCACGGTTTCCGCGACCTCGACATGGAGGCCGAGGTGCTGGCCCTCACCCAGGAGTTCGGCATCGGTGCCCAGTTCGGTGGCAAGTACTTCTGCCACGACGTGCGGGTCATCCGACTCCCCCGCCACGGCGCCTCACTGCCGGTGGGGATCGCGGTGAGCTGCTCGGCCGACCGCCAGGCGCTCGGCAAGATCACCGCCGAGGGCGTGTTCCTCGAGGCGCTCGAGCGCGACCCGGCGAAGTACCTGCCAGACATCGCCGACGAGCAGTTGTCGAACAGCGTCGTCGCGATCGACCTCGATCAACCGATGGACGCCATCCGCTCCCAGTTGTCGCAGCACCCCGTCAAGACCCGACTGTCGCTCACCGGCACGCTGGTCGTCGGCCGTGACATCGCCCACGCCAAGATCAAGGAGCGGCTCGATGCTGGCGAGCCGATGCCCGAGTATCTGCGGGACAACCCGATCTACTACGCGGGCCCGGCCAAGACGCCGGAAGGGTACGCGTCGGGCTCGTTCGGTCCGACGACGGCCGGCCGGATGGACTCCTACGTGGAACAGTTCCAGGCCGCAGGGGGCTCGCTGGTGATGCTGGCGAAGGGCAACCGGAGCCAGGAGGTGCGCGACGCCTGCAAGCGTCACGGCGGCTTCTACCTGGGCTCCATCGGCGGTCCCGCCGCCCGGCTGGCCAGGGATTCGATCCGCAAGGTGGAGGTGCTCGAGTACCCGGAGCTCGGCATGGAAGCGGTGTGGCGGATCGAGGTGGAGAACTTCCCGGCGTTCATCGTCATCGACGACAAGGGCAACGACTTCTACGCCGAGACCGCCCGCCCGGTCGACCTGCGCCTGTAGGCGATCGCGCCCTGCCCGTTGGGTTCATCGACCCCGGTCTGACCGGCTGGGCCAGACCACGGGCATCGCTACGATCCTCCTCGTCGGCGGACATCCAGCAACGGGCGACGTGTTGGGAGGAACGCCGAGGTGGGCAGAGGGGCGATGGTCGAGCAGGGCCGCGTCGGGCGTGCCCGAGCATCGGCAGCATCGTTGCTCGTCCCAGCCCTGCTCATCGCAGCCCTGCTCGTCCCGAGGCCCGCCGGCGCCGAACCGGCCGGAGCCACGGAAACCACCGATGCAACGCAACGGGTGCTCGAGGGGATCGGTCGGCACGACCGGCACGCGGGAAGGATCGTCGGCCGGGTCGCCTACGTGACCGGCGTGGCGGCGCCAGGACTGGTCGTCGAGCTCGCCGATCGTGCAGACGGTCCTACCGCCGGGTCCGTCATCGGCTCGCAGGTGACGAGACGGGACGGCAGCTTCCGCTTCGATGTCCGGCCCGGCTGCTACTCGGTCACCGTGATGGCGCCGCTGGGCGACCGGATCGTCGACGGCGCCACGGTGGGGACCTACGAGGTGTGTGTCGACGCCGGGCGCTCCCCCGCTGTCGTCCGGGTGTTCCTCGAGGGTGAGGCACCACGGACGTCGACCCTGTCGGCGACCGAGTTCGAGCTCCTCCGCCTCACCAACCTCCTCAGGGCTGATCCCAGCGGCCCGCTCGGGCGGGAGCGGGTGCTGCCGTCGTGCGTGAACGACCCGTTCTACCGCATCGCGATCGATCGCAGCACCGGCGCGCCCGAGCCGGCGCCACCGCTGGAGATGAGCGAGATGACCGCCAACGCTCTCGCTCGCGCCTGGGCCATCGAATTGGCCATCACCGGCGAGTTCCGCCACCGACCAAGCGCGGCGCAACAGCAGATCCTGGCCAGCCTCGACCTGCCGGTCACCGCCTGGGGCGAGAACATCGCCTGGTTCAACGGCTACCCACCGGAGGACACCGCCACGATCCACTTCGAGGGCTGGCGCGAGTCGGAGACCAGCCACTATTGCGCACTGATCTCGCCGAGGTTCACCCACGTCGGCATCGGCGAGCTCCGCATCGGTGACGACTCGTGGGCGGTGCAGAACTTCTACGCCATGGGATCGGGCTGACATCCGCACGATGTGTCTGGCACCGGTGTGCGCCCGACGTTGGCGTCAGTGGGTGGCATGGGCGTCGAGGACGCTGGCGATGACGGCGGTGAGGCGCTCGGCGTAGGGGACGTGGAGGAACTCGTTGGGCCCGTGGGCGTTCGACTCGGGGCCGAGCACGCCGGTGATCACGAACTGGGCGTCGGGGAACTTCTCGCCGAGCATGCCCATGAACGGGATCGTCCCGCCCTCCCCCATGAGCTGGACGCCCTGGCCGAACTCCCGCTGCGAGGCATCGTCGAGCGCGGCGTGGAGCCACGGCGCGAGCGCCGGGGCGTTCCACCCGGGAGCCGCTTCGGAGCGATCGAACGTGACGGTGGTGCCGTACGGCGGGTCGTCGGTGAGCGTGGCGACGACCGCCTCCTGCACCGCCGCGGGATCAGCGGTGGGCGGGATCCTCATCGAGAGCTTCAGCGCCGTGGTCGGTCGGAGGACGTTCCCGGCCTTGTCGGTCGACGGGAGCCCGTCGATTCCCGTGTAGGAGATCGCCGGCTCCCACGACCGGGCGAGGAGCGCCTCGGGCCCCTCGCAGACCGGCTCGGCGCCGGCCACGAACGGGAAGTGCGCCCGGTAGCGCCCATCGGCCCCGGCGAGGGCCTCCGCCATCGCCTCGGCTTCGGCCCGCCGGTGCTCGGGGATCGCCACGCTCGCCTGGGGGACCAGCACGGCACCGGTCGCAGCGTCCTCGACCCGGTCGAGCAGTTGACGGAGCACCCGGAACGTCGATGGGACCACGCCCGACGCCGATCCCGAGTGCACGCCCTCGGTCAGGGCGGTCACCGTCAGTACGCCCCCCACGAGCCCCCGCAGCGACGTCGTCAGCCAGAGGGTCTCGTAGCTGGCACAACCCGAGTCGAGGCAGATCACCAGGTCCACCGGGCCGAGCCGATCGGCCAGCGCGTCGACGTGGGCCGGCAGGTCGGGGCTCCCCGATTCCTCCGATGCCTCGATCAGCACGAAGCACCGGCCATGGGATCCGCCGGATCGCTGGACCGCCTCGAGCGCGGTCATCGAGGCGAAGGCGGCGTAGCCGTCGTCGGCTCCACCCCGGCCGTACAGCCGATCGCCGTCGCGTACGGGGGTCCAGGGACCCAGGTCGGGCCGCCAGCCCTCCATCTCTGGCTGCTTGTCGAGGTGGCCGTAGAGCAGCACGGTCGGGGCCTCGCCACCAGCCTCACCGAACGGCTCGACCTCACCGACGATCAACGGCGTCCTCCCGTCGAGCTCCTGCACCTCCACGGTGAGGCCGGCCACCGGGCGATCGGCCATCCAGCCGGCGACGAGATCGGTGGCAGCCCCGATGTGACCGTTCGCGTCCCAGTCGGGGTCGAAGGCCGGCGACAGCGCCGGTATCGCGATGTACTCGGTCAATCGGGGCACGAGCTCGTCGCGCCAGCGCTCGGCGATCAACTCGGTCGCATGGTCGCGGGCGGAGGGGGTCACGGGATCACCTCACGGATCAGGGGTTGAGCGCATCGCAGGATTCGAGCGCGTCGTAGAACTTGTCGGCGAACGACTCGGTGATCTCGCCGGTCAGCAGCACCCCGATGTCGTCGTCGCTCATGGTCGCGAACAGGTCATCGGTCACGCAGGGAGCATCGGCTGCGGCGACACCGTTGTCGATCAGTTGCGTCGTCACCTCGGCCCGCCAGTCACCGTCGACCCCGCACACGAACATCTCCCGGAACTGGTCCTCTTCGAAGTCGGCGTCGACGGTGTCGCCGCTGAGCTCCGCCTCCAGGTCTTCGAGGCCGTAGCGCTCGATCAGGCCGTCGACCACGCACGCGGCCTGCTCCTCGGTGGCCTCCGAGCTCGTCTGGCGGAAGCTGTCGATCGCCTGCTCGCGGCTGAACCCCTGGCTGCAGGCTGCAGCCAGGGGGAGCCACGCGAGCGCGCCGACTATCGCCAGTGTCCTGGCCGTCGACGCAGTCAGTTGACCAGCTTCTCCCGACCCTCCCAGTAGGGGGCCCGAAGCTTGTACTTCTGGAGCTTGCCGGTGGCGGTGCGGTCGAGCACGTCGCGCATCTCGACCGACGTCGGGCACTTGTAGTGGGCGAGCCGGTCGCGACAGAAGTCGATCAGGTCGCGTTCGGTGGCCGACGACCCGTCACCCAGCACGACCAGCGCCTTCACGGTCTCGCCCCACTTCTCGTCGGGCACACCGATGATCGCGACCTCTTCGACCTCGGGGTGGGAGAACAGCACGTCCTCGACCTCGATCGACGAGACGTTCTCGCCGCCCGAGATGATCACGTCCTTCTTGCGGTCGGTGATCGAGTAGTAGCCCTCCTCGTCGATCTGGCCACCATCGCCGGTGTGGAACCAGCCGCCCTCGAGCGCCTCGGCGGTCGCGTCGGGGTTCTCCCAGTAGCCCTGGAGGATGTGGTTGCCCTTCGCCAGCAGCTCGCCGTCGTCGCTGGTGGCCATCGTGATGCCGATCGTCGGCGCCCCGGCCCGACCGAGCTTCCGGGCACGATCGTTGGGTGTGAGCTCGTCCCACTCCTGCCGGCACCGGTTCATCGTCAGCAGCGGGGCCGTCTCGGTGAGGCCGTAGATCTGGATGAACTCCCACCCGAGCTCGGTCTCCATCCGCTCGATGATCGATGTGGGCGGCGGCGCACCGGCCACGATCATGCGCACCCGTCCCCGGCCGGGGATCTCGCCGTCCCAGTCCTGGGCGGCGTCGAGCACGGCGGTCACCACCGCAGGTGCGCCACACATCAGGGTCACGCCGTGCTCGTCGACCCGACGGAGGATCTCGGCACCGTCCACCTTGCGGAGCACCACGTGCTTCACCCCCATCCCGGTCACGGTGTAGAGCATCCCCCAACCGTCGCAGTGGAACATGGGGAGCGTGTGGAGATAGACGTCGCGGTCGGAGACCCCGGCGTGCCAGCCGAAGGTCACCGCATTCGTCCACCGGGCCCGGTGGGTCTGCTCGACGCCCTTGGGACGAGCCGTCGTGCCGGAGGTGTAGTTGATCGACGCCACCGCGTCCTCGTCGGGGATCCACGGCTCGGGCGTGCCCTCCCGGCCGTACCAGATGGCGTCGGACTCCTCGCCCATGACCCACTTGCGCTCGCAGTCGACGCCCTTGAGCGTCTCCTCCAGCTCCGGGTCGATCAGGAGCGCCTCGGCGCCGCAGTGATCCACGATGTAGCCGACCTCGTCGGCGGTGAGCCGGAAGTTGATCGGCACGAACACCCGACCGTTGCCGCTGACCCCGAAGAACGAGGTGAGCAGCCGGGCCGCGTTGTGGGAGACCATCGCCACCCGAGCGCCCATGCCGAGCCCGAGCTCGTCCATGGCGACCCCCATCTGGCGGCGGATGTCGCCGAGCTGGGCGTAGGTGATCTCGCCGAGCGGCGGTGCGACCTGATCGGGCTCGTCGACGATGGCCACCCGGTCCGGGTAGACCGCGACCGCCCGGTCGAGGAAGTCGTTGACCGTCAATGGAACCTTCATACCGTCCCCTTACTGCTCGCTTGTGGGCCCTCGCTCGCACCGGCTCCCGGCGACGCACGTCTGCGGCCACAAGATACCGCGGCCGCCGATCCTCGCACAGCTCACCGCACCCGCCCTCAACCGGCGCACGCGGCGGCCGATCAGAGGATCGTGTACCCCGTAGCGCCGCCCATCGAGGGGCAGGAGTGGCTCAACACCCGACCCCTGAGCGTGGCCAGCCTCCATGGCCACGTGGCGGTCATGGTGTTCTGGTCGTTCGGTTGCGAAGCGTCGCTCCTTCGCCTCCGCCAGGTCGAGGCGATGGCCGCCGACCCCACCGTCCCCCTCCGGGCGATCGCCGTCCACACCCCCCGTTTCCCCTTCGAGGAGCCGGTCGGGGCCGTTCGTGACGCGGTCGCCCAGCACCACATCCGCCTCCCGGTCCTCCACGACCCCGCCTACGAGACGTGGAATGCCTACAACCCGGAGGGCTGGCCGGCCACGGTCGTGATCGATTCGAGGGGCAGGGTCCTCGGCACCCAGAGCGGCTCGGGCGACCTCGAGGTGCTCGCCGAGACCATCGCGCTGGGCCTGCAGACGGTGGGCGTCGGGACGGAGGGAACCGACGAGGCGACGGCCTCGAACGACGCGATCGCGGAGCGGCTCCCGCTCCCGGACGGACCGCTCGCCTTTCCGACGTCGGTGACCACACTGCCGACGGGGGAACTGATCGTCGCCGACTACGGCAACGACCGGTTGCTGGTGTTCCGGCTGAGCAGCGACCTGCGACGGGCCGTGGCGGTGGCCGAGATCGGCGACTTCGATCGCCCCTACGGCGTGCTCGCCGACCGGACGGACGGTGTCTACGTGACCGAGCCGGCGTCGCGGAGCGTCAGCCACCTCGACCTGCGAGCGAAATCTCGCCGGCTGCTGACCGACGAGTTGGTGGCACCCGCCGGGTTGTGTCTCGACACCGACGACAGCATCGTCGTGGCCGACTCCGGGGCCGATCAGCTCTACCGGCTCATCGACGAAGGCCCCCACCAGGTGACGATGGGGCTCATCGCCGGCACCGGCCGGACCGGAAGCCTCGACGGCGCCGCGGCCGAGGCCGAGCTCGCCCAGCCGACCGGTCTCGTCCGCACCGAGGTGGGTCTGGTGTTCTGCGACGCGGCCTCGTCGAACGTCCGCCTCCTCACCGACTCCGGCAAGGTCGCCACCATCACCGGCAACGGCTTCTTCGACTGGGGTCTGGTCGATGGGCCGGCCCACCTGGCGATGCTGCAACGACCCACCTCGCTGACCGTGCTGGACGACGGATCGATCGTGATCGTCGACACCGGCAACAACCGCCTCCGCCGGCTCACAGGGCGACGGATCAGGACCCTCGGACTCGCCGGGTTGGAGCGGCCGGGTGGGATCTGCCGGTCCGACGATGGGCGACTCATCGTGGCCGACACCGGCAACAGCCGCCTCGTCGTGGTCGAAGCCGACCTCCAGACCGCCTGGCAGTTGCGACTCGACGGGGTCCGACCGGCACAGCGGACCGAGGCGGCGCAGACGGTCATTGCGAACCGGGGAGTCGGCTGATACAACAAGCAGGAGCACCGTAGGGGCAGCAGGCCGGTGACGTACTCATCAGCTCGTCGAACTCAGCCTCCCCAGGAGCCCCATGCCCGTGCTCACACCGCAAGGCCAACGGCCTGGCGCCCGAACCGATGGCCTCCACCTCAAGCCCGAGCATCGGGGAGCGGACGGCCCCGCCCGTGCGGCCCATGGGCTCCGCTCGTTCGATCCGCGCGCTGCGATCGAGCGGCTGGGCACGCGCACCATCTTCGGTGTCGTGGCCATGGCGCTCGCGGTCACGGGCTTCCTCGCCGTCGTGATCCTCACCGGCGGTGGTGGGGACGCCGGGGTGGACACGCTGACCGCCCCCGGCGGCGACTCCTCCCGGGTCACGGCACCGGCTGGCACCGGCGACCAACTCGTCAACCGATCCAGCGAGAACGGTGACACCGACCCGTCGCGGGCGGGAGGAATCGAGACCGGATCGGTGGCCGACGCCGAGGACGGTGCCAGCGCCGATGGCAGCCCGGACGGGACGAACGGCGACCTCGCCGACTCCGACGGCGCACCGGCGGCGGCCGGGTCGCCGACACCGTCGCCGACCCCTTCGATCCCCACGTCGATCGGGCCGCCCACCACGACCGCCGACGCCGCAGGCTCCGACTCGCCCTCCACGGCGGCGACCGACCCGACCTCCTCGCCGCCGCCGACCTCGTCGAGCTCGCCGAGCACCGCAGCGCCGACCACAGCAGCGCCGGCCACCGATCCCCCGACGACCGCGGCACCCACGACCGCAGCGCCGACCACGGCAGCGCCGACGACCGCGGCGCCGGCCACCGACCCACCCGAGACCCGACCGCCGACACCGACCGGCTCGGCCGAGCAGCAGGTGCTCAGCCTCGTCAACGCCGAACGGGCGAAGGCCGGCTGTGGCGCCGTGACGCTGAACGGACGGCTGAACGCCGCCGCCCTCGCCCACAGCCAGGACATGTCGGCCAACGACTACTTCTCCCACACCGGCCTCAACGGCTCACAGCCGTGGGACCGGGCCGAGGCCGCCGGCTACGACTACCGGTCCATCGGCGAGAACATCGCGTACGGCTACGGTTCGGCCGAGCGGGTCATGAACGGCTGGATGAACAGCTCTGGCCATCGGGCCAACATCCTCAACTGCAACTTCACCGAGATGGGCCTCGGCCACGTCGCCGCCGGCGACTACTGGACCCAGCTCTTCGGCCGGCCTAGCTGAGCGCGCGGTCGAGGTCGGCGATGAGATCGTCGGCGGCTTCGATGCCGACACTGAGCCGGAGCAGACCGGCGGGGAGATGCTCCTGGCCGGGTATCGCAGCTCGTCGTTCCATCGTCGACTCGACTGCGCCCAGGCTGGTGGCGTGGCGTATCAGCTCGGTCGACTCGCAGACCCGGTCGGCGAGGTCGGCCGTGGCGACGTCGAAGGTCACGATCGTGCCGAACCCGCCGAGCTGGGATCGGGCCAGCGCGTGCTGGGGATGGGAGGCGAGCCCCGGGTAGCGGACCTCGACCACCGCGGCGTGGGCGACCAGGAAGCCGGCTATCGCCTCGGCGTTCCGTTGGGCGGTGTCGAGTCGAACGGCGAGCGTGCGGGCGCCCCGGACCGCCAGGAACGCTTCCAGCGACCCGGGGATGGCCCCGGTCGTTGTTCGAGAGCGTTGGAGGGCTCGATGGAGATCGCCGTCGGCCGTCGTGAGCGCCCCGGCGAGCAGGTCGGAGTGGCCGCCGAGGTGCTTGGTGGCCGACAGCATCGACAGGTCGGCGCCGAGGGCCAACGGCCGCTGGTTGAGCGGCGTGGCGAACGTGTTGTCGACGCAGAGCACGGTTCCGGTCCTCCGGGGGGCGGCTCCGATCGCTTCGAGGTCGGCGAGCTGGAGCAGCGGATTCGACGGTGTCTCGAGCCACACCAGGTCCGCTCGCTGGAGGGCGTCGATCCAGCGGTCGGTGTCGGGCAGGGGGATCCGGTCGACCGCCCACCGGCCTCTCGCTGCGCCGTCGTCGGCGATGTCGACAACGCCGTGGTAGCAGTCGTCGGGGATGGCGACCGTGGCCCCCACCGGGAGCAGGTCGAACACCGCCGCAGCGGCCGCCAGCCCCGACGAGAAGCTCAGGGTCCGGCCTCCTTCGAGGCCGCCGATCAGCTCCTCCAGGGCGTGCCAGGCGGGCGTGCCGTCCGCTCGGGTGTAGCCGAGGTCGGCCCCGAGGAGGTAGTTCGACGCCGGCACGATCGGGACGTTGAGCGGGTCGCCCGCGGCGGTCCCACGGCCGGCGGTGACGACCCACGAACGCGGTTCCAGCTCCCCTGGCGCTGCTGCCATCGCCGCAGGCTACTCGTGGCGCACGGTCGCCCCAGCGCACGGTCCCCCAGCGCACCGTCGCCCCGGCGCCACTTCCCGCTGGTGTCCGGTCGAGCCGCTGGGGCCGGGCCTAGTTCTCGAGCGGCTTGACGAGGGCGGCCATCTCGTCGAGCTCGGCGTCCCAGTCGTCGGGCTCGGTGGTGGGGATGATCACGAACTTGGTGAAGCCCTCGTCGACGAAGCCCCGGACGGCCGATGGCAGCCCATCCTTGGTGGGGATGACGGCGTCGAGGTCGGCGTCGGGGTTCCTGGTCCTGATGACGGTAGCGGTCGCCTCCGGGACCGCCACGCCTTTCTCCCGGTACGGGATCAGCGCGCCGAAGTGGTCCTCATCGATCTTGCGGTCGTTCTCGGCGGCGACCCGATCGATGACGAGCCGAGCCTCGGCCACCTGCTTCGGGGTGCAGAACGACGGGAGCCAACCGTGGGCGTGCCGCCCGATCCGCTGCAGCTCGAGCGGCGCGATGCCACCGAGCCACACCTCGAGCGGCTCCTGGATCGGTTTGGGTCGGACGGTCACGTCGGTGATCGTGAACCGCTTGCCCTCATGCGTGACTCGGTCCTCGGTCCACAGTCGCTTCATGAGCGGAAGCGCCTCGTTGAACCAGCCGCCCCGCTCCTTGCGTTGCACCCCGAACGCCTGATGCTCGGCCGAGTTGGCGGCACCGAGTCCGAACGCAGGCAGGAGCCGCCCGCCCGACATCCGGTCGAGACTCGCGATCGACTTGGCCAGCACCACCGGGTTCCGCCCGGGGACGACCATCACCGACATGCCGACCTTCAGGTTCTTCGTGCGCCCGCAGGCGTAGGCCATGCCAACGATCGGATCGGGGCAGTCGCCGGTGATCCGCTCCGACAACCACAGCGAATCGAACCCGTGCCGCTCCAGGCCGTCGACGAGCTGGTCGAAGCGCTCCTGGTCGTTGGTGGCGTTGCGCGTCCCGAGGCCGTAGCCGATCCTGATCTTCATGCTGTCAGCCTGCCCGAGCCCGCCGGCCGTTGCGAACTCCCACCCAGCTGCGCCCGTCACTGGTTCGCGTGCAGCTCCTCGTTGAGGCCGGCCCAGGTCCCGCCCTCGGTCGGGACGGTCTCGATGGCCCCGGACTGGCTGTTCCGCCGGTACAGGAGACCGGACTGACCCGACAGCTCGCGACCTCGCCGCACCGAGCCATCGGGCATGGTGACCTTGCTGCCCCCGGTGACGTAGAGGCCAGCCTCGACGATGCAACGATCGCCGAGCGAGATCCCGATACCGGCGTTGGCGCCGATCAGACAGTGCTCCCCCACGCTGATCACCTCGGTGCCGCCGCCCGACAGCGTGCCCATGATCGAGGCGCTCCCGCCGAGGTCGGAGTGGGCGCCGACGACCACGCCAGCGCTGATCCGGCCCTCAACCATGGACGGCCCGAGGGTGCCGGCGTTGAAGTTGACGAATCCCTCGTGCATGACGGTCGTGCCGTCGGCGAGGTGGGCCCCGAGGCGGACCCGGTCAGCGTCGGCGATGCGGACACCGTCGGGGATCACGTAGTCGGTCATGCGGGGGAACTTGTCGACCGACGTGACGTGGAGGTCGTGACCCTCGCCGGCCGCCGCTGCTCGGAGCGCGTCGACCTTGCCGGGCGCGATCGGCCCCGCGCTCGTCCAGGCGACGTTGGTCAACAGCCCGAACACGCCGTCGAGATTCAGTTCGTGGGGACGGTGGACCCGTCTCGAGATCAGGTGGAGCCGTAGATAGGCCTCGGCCGCCGAGGAGGCCGGCTCGTCGATCGATTCGATCACCACCGTCACCTGCTCGCCCCGCACGAACCCGGCGCGCTCGGCGAGGCAGGTCCGCACCGGATCGACGCCGTCGGTCGGGAACCACGCATCGAGCGTCGCCCCTGTCGCCGCGTCGAGATACGTGTGGCCCGTCGAGGTGATTCCCCTACCCGTCGTTTCCATGGGCCTCAGTCTGTCAGCGGGCGGTCGACGGTCCACGCGGTTGGGTCGATCAGGTGCGATCCCGCGGCTCTGAGGGGCTAGGGAAGCCCCGGCAACGTGAGCGACGTGGGTGCGGTCAGCGTCGTCGGGAGCGTGAGCGTCGTCGACAACGTCAGTGTGGTGAGCTCCGACAGCGGGTTGGACACGGTGGGCACGGTGGGCACGGTCAGGGTCGGTTCGGTCAGGGTCGAGGGCGTGGTGGGGAGCAGCGTGAACGGTGTGGTCGGGATGCTCGTCGGCAGCGAGACCAGCGGCTCACCGGAGGTGGTCGACGTGGTGGAGCTCGACGGCGTCGACGAGGTCGGCGGCGCCGTCCCCGTCGTCGTCGGCCGACCCGGCACCCCCGCAGTGGTCGTCGTGGTCGTGGTCCCGCCAGGGGTGTCGGGTTCGCCCTCATCGGCCGGCTCGCCGGCGGGATCTCCACCTTCGGCGCCGGTCGGGTCGTCGGGCGGGCCCGCGCGGTCGACGGGATCGCCGCCACTCGACGGCTCGGCCTGGTCGGTCGGCACCGTGGTGAGCGGCTCATCCACGAAACCGAGCGCGTCCGGCGACACCGGGGCCGGCACCGCTCCGAGGCTCGCTGCCGACGCGATGCCGACGATCATCGCCGGCTTCGCCAGGACCGAGGCCGCCGCCTGGCCGATCGGGAGCTGGAGCAACCACGCGAACGGCCCGCCCGACAAGGGTTGACCGAGCGAGACGTTGAGCATCGCCCGCACCACCTCCGGGTCGAACCTGGTGCCGGCGCTGGCGACGAGCTCCTGCCTCGCCTCCTCCGGCGAGACCGGTGCCTTGTAGGAACGCTTCGACGTCATGACGTCGTAGGCGTCGGCCACCGCGGTGATGCGGCCGGCCAGGGAGATCTCCTCGCCTGCCAGTCCGGACGGGTACCCGTCGCCGTCCCATCGCTCGTGGTGGTCGCGGGCCGCGAGCGCCCACGGTCCGAGCCAGTCTGCGAGCGCGCCGAGCATCTTGACGCCATCGGCGGGGTGGCGCCTGAGAATCGCCCATTCGTCGTCGGTGAGCGGATCGGTCTTGTCGAGGATGTCGGCTGGAACGCGGAGCTTGCCGAGATCGTGGAGCAGCGCACCCCACGCCAGCTTGTCCCGTTCGGATCGGGAGAGCTGCATCTCCTCGGCGATCAGGTCGGCGTAGGCCCGGACCCGGTCGGCGTGGCCCCGGGTCCGCCGATCGTGAGCCCCGAGGGCGGCCACCAGCTCGATCGCTCGCCGGACCGCCGCCGCTTCGCTGTCGCCCAGCGTGGCCTCCTCGTCGAACTGCACATCCAGTCGACGGAGCGACCCGGTCCGGAGGGCGAACCGGAACCGGGACGGAGCTCGGTCGGGAAAGGCGAGCGACACGCTGAGCAGCGAGGCGAGCGGCAGGAGCTTCCGGGCGCCGCGGTCGGTCACGAGGCTCGTCGCCAACGCGAGCACGGCGGCCTGGAGCGACCAGAGCAGGAGACCGATTCCCCCCGCCGGCCGGTAGAGGTGGTCTCCCATCGTTCTGACCACGAAGTAGGCGGTCACGATCGGGAGGATGAACGCGGCGACACGGATCGCGGTCGCCGCCCGCGGCGAAGGCTCCCAGCGGTCGATTCGCCGGTCCGGAACCGGTATGACGCTCCGTTCGAGCATTCGCGAGTGATCGGCGCGATCGGCGCGGAGCTTGAACGCTCCCCGCGGTCAGTGGTGGGCGGTCAGTGGCAGGCGGTCACCCGGACCGCTGCTCCGCCGTCGACCGTGATCTCCTCTGCGGATCTCGTCGACGCCAGCAAGCCGGCCCAGGTGCGCGCCGCGACCGAGATCTCATCGGTCTCGCCCTCGTCGTCGCCGACGAGGTCGACCCGGATGCAGTCGAGACCGTCGGCCTGCCACGTGACGAACCGATCACCGCCCCAGCCCACCGCCGGGCCGCGGCCCAACCAGAGACTGAGCAGGAGCTCTCCGATTCTGCCTTCGTCGACGATGGTCCCGTCGGCGGGAGGCGCCGGGACGTCGATCTCCGGGTCGGCGAGGCGATCGGTCCCGGGATGCAGGACCTCCTCGCTCGTCGACGGCGGTTCGCTCAGCGCGGCGTCGACGGACGCTTCACCGCCGCCGGCGGCGAGGCCGGAGACGTACGCGTTGCCGTCGACATAGGGCGAGTACTGAAGGTCCTGCACGACCTGTGGGAGGGCGAGCAGCCGCTCGAGGTCCTCCGCCGACAGCGCGAGCGACTCCTCCCTGGCGAGGATCGCCTGGTCGGCGCTCGAGAGTTGCGCCCGCCACTGCCCCTCGACCCGACTCGCATTGCCCTCGACGACCGCCGAGAATCCGTAGTCGGCCTCGTCGTCCACGAAGTCCGAGCGGTTGAGGTCGAACCACTGGTCGTCGAAGGCGTGCACGAGCTCGTGCACGAGGACGAGCTGGGCGTAGAGGTCGAAGTCGTCGCCGCGGACGACGAGCTGCCCGGTCTCCGGGTCGTAGAAGCCGACGACACCGACCTCCAGCGAGTCCCGGAACACCTCCGCGAGCGACAGCTCCGGGTCGAGGAGGCCGAGCGCCGTCAGCGTCACGTCGTCGGTCTCGAGGTCGGCCCGGTACTCGTCGAAGTCGGACAGGAGCGCCTCGTCGAACTCGGCGTCCTCCATGATCTCCACCTCGGGGAAGGTGCGGAAGGGGCGACCGCGGGCCCGCTGCACGAACTCGGCGGCGTCGCAGATGACCGGATCGACACCCGGCGGGCATGCGAGCGGTTCGACGTCGTCGCCGTCGGGTGCCACCTCGCTCCCGCCCCCCGAGGACGGCGAGGTGGTCGAGGTGGTCGTCTGATCCGATCCGTCGCCCCCCTCGGCCCCCTGGGGGAGGTCGCCGAAGCCGGAACCGGCCCCGGAACCACCGGTCGGCCCGGGACCCGACGACGTCGTCGACGCCGTCGAGGCCTGCTCGGCTGCGGTGTCGATCTCCTCCGGCCCGGACACGGCCTGCCTGACGAGGAGCAGGGCGAGCACCAGCACTGCGCCGAACAGCGCCGCAGCGGCCAGCGTGAATCCCTCCGGCACCCGAGCCGGGCGGGAGGCATGATCCGAGCTCGCCTCCCGGGGGAGCGATGGTTGCATCATGGACATGGAACGGTCGATCGTCGAGTGCTGCGGTCGTGTTCACGCTAGAGGACCTGATGTCACCTCCGCCGTCAGCCCCGAGCTGAGCGAAGGTGCCGGTGTGCCGAGCGCCGGCGGTACGTAGGCTTGATCGGCCATCAACGTCGCCACATTGACCGATCATCGGCTGCCGCAGATCACAGGAACACCGAGCCGAGCGGTGGAGGCACTCCATGACAAGCAACGACCTCGGCGAGCTGAGCGAACGGTTCCGACAGCTCGCCAGAGTCTCCAACCTCCTCGTCGCCTGCGACTACGACGGGACGCTCGCCCCGCTCGTCGACGATCCGATGCAGGCGGTCCCCGACCGCGCCGCGGTCGCCGCGATGCGGGCCCTGGCGGAACACGCGAACACCCACGTGGCGGTGGTGTCCGGTCGGAGTCTCCGAGACCTCGCGCTCCTCTCGCGATTCCCGGAGGAGATTCGCCTCGTCGGCAGCCACGGCAGCGAGTTCGACCTGGGGTTCGCCGCGAAGCTCGGCGCCGACCTCCAGGAGCTGCGCCAGAGCCTCGTGGCCGAGGTTCGCCTCCTCGGCGAGAAGTACGGTGCGCTGGTCGAGGAGAAGCCGACCGGCGCCACGTTCCACTTCCGCGGCATGGAGGACGATCACACCCAGGCCGCCCGCGACGAGATCGTCCGGGGCCCGGCCAGCCGCGACGGTGTCCACACCCGTACCGGTCACGACGTCATCGAGATGTCGGTGATCGAGACCGACAAGGGCGCTGCGCTCGAGACGATCCGCCACCAGGTGGGGGCGTCGGCTGTCGTGTTCTTCGGCGACGACGTGACCGACGAGGACGGGTTTCGCACCCTCAGCGGTCCCGACATCGGGATCAAGATCGGCGAGGGCCCGTCGGCCGCCGGCTACCGGATTCCGGACACGGACACGGTGGCACAGCTCCTCGCCCTGCTGGCCGAGTTCCGGGGGGCCTGGCTGCGGGGCGCCGGCCTCGTCCCGATCGAGGACCACTCGATCCTCTCCGACCTCCGGACCGCTGCGGTGGTCTCGCCGGCCGGTCGCATCACCTGGCTCTGCACGCCGAGAATCGACTCCGGAGCGGTGTTCGCCGAGCTCCTCGGCGGCCCTGGCGCCGGCCACTTCTCGGTCGCCGACGGCCAGGACCGCCAACCGGTCGGCCAGAGCTACCGGGCTCAGACCATGGTGTTGGAGACCCACTTCCCCGACTTCACCCTGATCGACTACCTCGATGCCTCGAACGGCCGCACGCAACGACTGGCCGGTCGATCCGATCTCATTCGGGTCATCAAGGGGGCCGGCGACGCCGTGGTCGAGTTCGCACCCCGGCTCGACTTCGGCCGCGTCCCCACCAAGCTCCAGTGCCGAGAGGACGGGATCGTCGTCCAGGGCACCGCCGACCTCATGGTCCTCCGGGCCCCGGGGTTGGCCTGGGAGATCGTGCAGGACGGCGCCCACGAGACCGCTCGTGCCGAGGTACGGCTCGGGGACGATCCCGTCGTGCTCGAGCTCCGCGCCGGCACCGGAACCGTTCGGCCGGACCCCCGCACCGAGGAGGACCGGCGAACCGACACCGCCCGCTTCTGGTCGCAGTGGGCTTCGAAGCTCGACCTGCCAGACGTCGAGCACGATGTCGTCGGTCGGAGCGCGTTGGTGCTCAAGTCGCTGTGCCACGGACCGACCGGGGCGATCCTCGCCGCGGCCACCACGAGCCTTCCCGAGCACCTCGGCGGGATCCGGAACTGGGACTATCGCTACTGCTGGCTGCGGAACGCCGCCCTCACCGCCTCGGCTCTCGTCCGGCTCGGCTCACACAGCGAAGCGATGGCCTTTCTCGACTGGGTCCTGCGGCTCCTGGAGACCCGGTCCGATCCCGAGCGTCTCGCGCCGCTGTACAACGTCACCGGACGCCACCTCCCACCGGAGGCGGAGATCAACGATCTGCCCGGCTACGCCGGCAGCCGCCCGGTCCGGGTGGGGAACGCGGCGGACGGGCAGGTCCAGCTCGACGCGTTCGGTCCCGTCGTCGACCTCGTCCACCTGCTCCTCGAGCGGGGCGAAGCGCTCTCGACCGAGCACTGGCGACTGGTCGAAGCCATGGTGCTCGCCGTGTCACGCCGGTGGCGCGAGCCCGATCACGGCATCTGGGAGATTCGCAAACCGCCCCGACATCACGTCTACTCGAAGGTCATGTGCTGGGTTACGGTCGACCGTGCCATCGCGATCGCCGACCAGTTCCTCGACCGGGAACCGGAAGCGTGGGTGGAGCTCCGCGACGAGATCGCAGCCGATGTGCTCGAACACGGGTGGAAGCCGGAGCGCGGCGCGTTCACCGCCGCCTACGACGGCGTCGACCTCGACGCATCGGTGCTGGCCGTCGGCCTCTGGGGCCTGGTCCGAGCCGACGACGAGCGGTTGGTGTCCACCGTGGCCACCCTCGAACGCGAGCTGCGCTCGGGCTCGACCGTGTACCGGTACCTCGACGACGACGGACTTCCCGGCCGCGAGGGCGGCTTCAACCTCATGACGTCGTGGCTGATCGATGCGCTGGCTCTGATCGGGCGTCGGGACGACGCCGACGAGCTGTTCAAGAGCTTGTGCGGCCTCGTCGGTGCGACGGGGCTGATGGCCGAGCAGTTCGATCCCGACAACGGTCGTGCCCTCGGCAACATCCCAACGGCGTACTCCCATCTCGGCCTGATCAACAACGCCCTCACCCTGGACGGCTGACCCACCGGCTGACCCATCGTCGGCCCAGGGCGAGGCGACCGGTCAGCGGTCGAGCGACTCGAGCTCGGTGGCAGCCCGCTCCCACTGCTTCAGCAGCTCCGCCGTCTCGGCCTCCGCTCGGGCGTGCTCCTCGATCAACTCGTGCATCAACGCCTTGTCGGCGTAGACCTCGGGGTCGGCGAGCCGTTCGCCGAGCGCCCGGAGCTCCTCCTCTGCGGCGACCGCCTTGCGCTCGAGCCGGTCCGCCTTCTTCCGGGCTTCCCGGGTCGCCCGGCTCCTGGCGTTCCTCGCCTCGGCCTCGGCTCGCTTCCCCGCCTTGCGATCGGCTTTCGTCGGCCGGTCCGACCGAGACCGGGGCGTCGAGCCGCTCGACGCGGCCCTGCCAGCGCCCCGCCGCTCCCCCGCCGGGGTCGATGAGCGACCGCCGGGGCTCGCGCTCGCTGCGGCGCCGACATCGGCGGTCGGGGTCAGGAGCGCCTCGTCGACACCGGTGTGATGGACGACCCGACCGTCGCGCACCACCACGAGGTCGTCGACCGTGTTCCTGATCAGGTAGCGGTCGTGGCTCACCAGGAGCACCGTTCCCGGATACGCCTTGAGCGCGTCCTCGAGGATGTCGCAGCTCGGCAGGTCGAGGTGGTTGGTCGGCTCGTCGAGCACGAGCAGGTTGACCGGGTCGCACATCGCCTCGGCCAGAGCCAATCGGGTTCGCTCGCCACCCGACAGGTCGCCGACGAGGCGATCGACCGCATCCCCGGAGAAGCCGAACGAGCCCAACACCGTGCGGAGGTTGCGGTTCTTCGGCTGCTCCCCCACCGCATGGCGGAACTCCTGCTCGACGGTCCGGTCGAGGTCGAGCGCGTCGACCTGGTGCTGGGCGAAGTAGGCGATGTCCACATTGGCGCCGAGCTTGGCCTCGCCAGCCGACGGCTCGAGATCGCCGAGGATCAGCTTGAGCAGTGTCGACTTGCCGGCGCCGTTCGGCCCGACGAGGGCGATCTTGGCGCCCCGCTCGACGACGAGATCGACATCGGTCAGCACCGGTGGCCCATCGTCGTAGCCGACGGTGACGTCGTTCAGCTCGACGACGAGACGGGACGACCTCGGCGGATCGGGAAACGAGAACCGGAGCTTCAGGTCCTCGACCTTGGGAACCTCGATGCGCTCCAGCTTCTGGAGGGTCTTGATCCTCGATTGGACCTGGCGGGCCTTGGTCGCCTTGTAGCGGAACCGTTCCACGAACCGCTCGATCCGGGCCACCTCCTTCGCCTGACGGTTCGCTGCCGCCTCCAGCGCCTGGAGCCGTTCCTCCCGGGCCACGATGAACTCGGCGAAACCTCCCACGTACTCCGAGGCGGTTCCCCAAGCGATCTCGATGCACCGTTCGGCGACGGCGTCGATGAAGTCACGGTCGTGGGAGACGAACAACAGCGCAGCCGGCCACGAGGCCAGTTGCTGCTCCAGCCAGGCCACCGAGTCGACGTCGAGATGGTTGGTCGGCTCGTCGAGCACGAGCACATCGGGTTTCTGCAGCAGGAGCCGGGCGAGGACGGCCCGCATCTGCCAGCCCCCGGACATCTCTCGCAGCGGCCGGTCCATGTCGTGGGCGGTGAACCCGAGGCCGCCGAGAATCCGGCGGGCTTCCGACTCGATCTGATAACCGCCGAGGGCCTCGAACCGGCTCTGGGCAGATCCGTAGGCGGTCAGTGCATCGTCGCGTGCCGATCCGTCGGCTGTGGCGATCACGCCCTCGAGTCGGCGGAGCTCCTCCTCGAGCCCGAGCACGTCGCCCGAACCGCGGAGCACCTCCTCGAGGACCGTGCCCTGCCACGCTTCGGTGAGCTCCTGGGGGAGGTAGCCGATCGTATAGTCGCTCGGCTTGGAGACCTCGCCGCTGTCGGGATCCTGCAGGCCGATGATGATCTCGCAGATCGTGGTCTTCCCGACGCCGTTGCCGCCGATCAGGGCGATGCGGCGCCCGGGCGACAGGCGAAAGGTGACGTCGCGAAAGAGCGTCCTCGCACCGTGCGATTTCGACAGTCCCGAAACGGTCAGCACACGCCGAGGCTATAGCGTTCCGGCCCTCGTCCTCGGCGGGTTTCCGCCGCATCGGCCGCTCATCGACGCAGCCAGCGGGCCAGTCGTCGGCGGGCGTCAGCCGGTGCTGAACCGGCGGACGTCGAGGCGGTCGGCGAGAGCGGTCGATTCAGCACGAGGGTGACCCGGCCCCGAACGGAACCAGCATCGACCGGCCCCCAGGTCCGGCTGTCGCTACCGGCGGGGTTGTCGCTCAGCAGGACGACCCGACCGTCGGCGAGGCGCTCGCTCAGGCGCTTCACCATCAGCAGACCGACCCGCCGGGGGTGCTCGGCGAGCACCAGGTCGCCGACCTGCGGGCGGACCTGCGGGTCGACGAGCACGAACTCGCCGTCGGCGAGCGTCGGTGTCATCGACACGCCATCGACCCGGAACCGGTCCCGACGCCGGAGCGCCCATCGTCCCAGCTCCTGTGCCGCCCGGAGGACCGCAGGGCTGCTGAGCACGGCGAGCCCTGCGGTCAGGCGATGAGGATCACGGGTTGGCGAGCACCCACGGGACGTCGCGACCCTTGGTCGACCAGAACATGTGGTGGATCGCCTCGACCTGGGAGAGGAGGTCGTTGGCGGCGTCGACGCTGACGCTGACCTTGCAGGCCGACGCGGCCTTGACCGCGTTCCAGAACGTGGTGTGGAGGTCCGGATGGGCCTCGAGGTGCTCGGGCTTGAAGTAGTCGCTCCAGAGGATCTCGAGCTCACGCTTGACCTTCTCTGCCTCCTCCTCCTTGATCGCCACGTACCGGCCGTAGGTGTTCGCGTCGCCGGCCGGGTCGACGTCGCCCAGCTTCTTGGCCATCGACAGCACCGCCTCGGCCGCGATCCTGGCACTGGCCGGGTCGTACACACCACAGGGGCCGTCGCAGTGGGCGGCGACGACGGGAGCGGGTGCGATCCGGTCGAGCTTGGCGAGTAGGCGGTTCACGGGATGCATGGGTCCTCCAGAGACGTGTCCGAGCGGATTCGACCGCTCGGACATTGACGATACGGCCAGGTCGGCGGCGATCGACACCCTATGACGCCTATTCCACGAGAGCTAGCGGGCGAGCACCACGAGCACGATGACGAGGGCGATGGCTGCGAGGACCACGAGCCCGAGAAGCCATGCCGCGACCGGGCGCTTCCTGGGTTCCGGCTGAGGTGGCCGCCCGGCGAGACCCTGGGCACCGAACCCCGGCGGCTGACCGCCGGGATACACGCTGGTCCGGTCGACCCCACCGCCGTCGGGGTAGGCGGCGGCGGGAGGCCGGGCCGGCGGTGGCTGCCGCCCCACGATCGGCGCCGCCTTCCCCGGCGATGCCCGACCGGGTGACCTCGACGGGGGACCTGCCGGCGCGCCCGGTCGCTCGATCGGGAGCGCCTTCGGCGGCTGCCCACCACCGGTACGACCACTCACCGGATTCTCGATCGGCAACCCCGACCCACCACCGGTACGACCACTCACCGGATTCTCGATCGGCAACCCGGTCGGGCGCTGGGGGGCGGGTGCGGCCGGCGTCTGGGGAACGGCAGCGGCCGGCCGTTCGACCGGTCGCTCGATGGGGAGCGCTCGTCCCTTGCCGATGGCCGGGTTGTAGAGGTGGGCCGGAGCGACGACGGTCATGTTCGGGTCTCGCCCGCTCGGCACCGCTGGGGTGTCCGACGAGGGGACCGGCGCATCGGACGTGCTGTCGAGGATGCCGCTGGCGGCGAACGCCGCCCCGAGCGCGATGGCGTGCTTCGGGTGGGCGTCGACCGCCACCGGGCGCCCCAGCTCCGAGGTGACGAGCAGCGAGATGAGGGGGATCCGGCTCGACCCGCCGACGAGCAGCACCCGGGTGATGTCGGCGACCTCCAGCTCCGCGGAGCGAACGGCTCGCTGCATCGCCTCGATGCTGTCGAGCAGCGACGGCCGGATCAGGGTCTCGAACTCGCGGCGGGTGATCCGAACCTCGGTCTGCAGGTTGGGCAGCAGCACGGGGACCGACGCATCGGTGTCGGCCGACAGTGCCTCCTTGGCATCGATGCAGTCGAGGCGCAGCCGGGCCACTGCGGCCAACGCGGCGGGGTCGTCGTGGTCGAGCTCGGCCAGCGCGCTGCCGAGCGAACCGGTCACGTGGCCGAAGATGGCGGCGTCGAAGTCGATCCCGCCGAGCCGCTCGACCCCTTCGGGCTTACCGAGTACCGAGAACCCATCGGGCGTGCGTCGGAGCACGGCGGCGTCGAACGTGCCACCGCCGAGGTCGTAGACGGCCACCACCTCCCCCGGGTCGATCCGCTCCTGCGCTGCGTACGACAGCGCCGCCGCCTCGGGCTCGGTCAGGTAACCCACCTTGCCGGGGTCGAGGTGTGCCATCGTGACCGCCCGCTCCAGGAGCTCCCGCTTGTAGGAACCCCAGTTCGCGGGGTGGGTGATCACGATCCTGGTCGGTTCACCACCCTCCCGGTCGCGTACTGCGCCGTACACCGACTCCAGCAGGTGGGCGGTCAGCTCCTCGGCGGTGTGCGGCGAACCGCCGACGATGATCGGGGTGGTGTCGCCGAGGCGACGCTTGAACTCCCGGACCACCCGTTCGGGCTCGCTCATCGACCGGCGCTCGGCAGCATCGCCGGTGAGGATCGTGCCGTCGGATCGGATCAGGACGACCGAGGGGATGGCAGCTCCGCGGGCCCCGAGACTGAAGATCGTCGCCGCTCCGTCGCGGAACACGGCCGCCGCCGAATAGGTCGTGCCGAGATCGATTCCAACTTGATAGCTCACCCAGAGCTTCCTCCTGCCCCATCGGGGGGCGGCGATGCTCGTTCACCTGCCGCTGCCGCGTCGCCCGTTCGCATCCTACCGTGGCGGATCGACGGGCCTGGGCAGGCCTCCTCAGTAGCCGGCATCGGGATCGATGATGCCCTCGAGGTGCTCGCCCCGACCGAACGCCTCGACGTTGCGGCGGATGTGGGCTGCCAGGAGCGGCACGCCCATCTCCTCGGTGTTGCCCACGTGGGGGGTGACGAGCACGTTGTGCAGACCCCACAGCGGGTGATCGTCGGGCAGCGGCTCGGGATCGGTCACATCGAGGCATGCCCCGGCGATCGATCCCGCTTCGAGCGCCGTCACCAGGGCTGTGGTGTCGACGTGGCCCCCACGGGCGACGTTTATCAGCCACGCGTGCTCGGCCATGGCCTCCAGTTCCGCAGTGCCGATCACCCCGGTGGTCTCGGGGGTGAGCGCCAGCGCCAGGACCACGAGGTCGGCGGTGCCGAGCACGTCCAGCCGCTGGTCCAGCGCCACCGTCCTCGTCGCGCCGTCCATGGGTTCGGCCCGGCGACGGATGACGGTGGTCGTGCAGTCGAAACCCTGCAGGAGCCGGAGCAGTTCGGCGGTGATGCCACCGGCACCGAAGATCACGATCTCGCCGTCGATGAGGTTCCGACCCTGGTGCGCCGACCAACGTGGCGTTCTCGCGTAGTGGACCACCGATCGGAGGCCAGCCAGCCCGAGCGTCATCACGTGCTCGGCGACCGGCCGGGCGTAGACCCCGCGGGCGCAGGTCCACGTTCGCTCGTGGTCGAGGTGGGGCACGTAGGGCTCGATGCCGGCGAACGGGAGTCCGACCCAACGCACGTCGCCGCCCCGCCGGAGGACGGCGGGAAGCTCCTCGGGCACGGTCGGGTCGGCCCAGACCAGGGCCGTGGCGTCCTCGATCGGGACGATACGACCGCCGCCGGCGACGACCGCCTCCTCGAGCGACTCGTGACGTCCGCTCTTCGGCTCGACCGCGATCGGTGCCTGCTGCACCTCCGGCATCAGCGGATCGTGTCGAGTGCTCGTCGGAGGTCGGCCACGAGGTCGGCTTCGTCCTCGATGCCGACCGACAACCGGATCAGGTCGTCCGGCACCTCGAGCGCCGAACCGGCAGCGGACGCGTGCGTCATGACGCCGGGGTGCTCGATGAGCGACTCGACGGCGCCGAGCGATTCGGCGAGGGTGAACACCCGGGTGGCCTCGATCACCCGGTTGGCGTCGTCCTGACTGCCGACCCGGAAGCTGACCATGCCCCCGAAGCCCCGCATCTGGGTCGCAGCCACGTCGTGCCCCGGATGGCCGGGCAGCCCCGGATACAGGACGTGGGTGACAGCCTCGTGGCCGGTGAGGAGATCCACGATGGCCGCCGCGTTGGCGTTGTGCCGCTCCATCCGCACGGCGAGCGTCTTCACCCCCCGCAGCGTCAGGTAGCAGTCCCACGGGGCTGGCACGGCACCGACCGCGTTCTGGATGAACGCGAGGTGGTCGTGGACCTCGCCGTCGTCGGTGGCTACGAAGCCGCCGACCACGTCGGAGTGGCCGCCGAGGTACTTGGTGGTCGAGTGGACGACGATGTCGGCACCGTCGGCCAGCGGGTTCTGCAGGTACGGCGTGGCGAACGTGTTGTCTACGACCAGCCGGGCACCGTTCCGGCTGGCGACGGCCGCCACCGCGGCGATGTCGACGACGGTCAGCAGCGGGTTGGTGGGCGTCTCGACCCACACCAGCTTCGTCTCCGGCGGCCAGCCGTCGCCGAGGTTCGCGGTGTCGGCCAGGTCGTGGGCCGACCAGGTGATGCCCGCCCGGCCGAACACCTTGCTGATCAGGCGGAACGTGCCACCGTAGGCGTCGTTGCCGAGCACGACGTGATCGCCGGGCTCGAGGAGCCGGAGCACGGCGTCCTCGGCCGCGAGCCCGCTGGCGAACGACACGCCGAACGCCGCACCTTCGAGGGCTGCCAACGCGTTCTGCAGCGCTGTTCTCGTCGGGTTGCCGGTGCGGGCGTACTCATAGCCGGCGTGCTTGCCGACGGCCTCCTGGGCGAAGGTCGAGGTCTGGAAGACGGGCACGGTGACCGCTCCAGTGACGGCTTCCGGGTCCTGTCCGACGTGGATGGCCTTCGTGGCGAAACCCCACGATTCGGCGTCGTGGCCGTCATCGGCGGCCGCGTCATCTGGGTTCGCGTCGACGCGGTCGTCGTCGTGCGATTCGGTGGGCTGGGTCATCGACGAAGGCCTCCTACCCCATCGGGGTGTCTTGGGAGAGGAACGTGAGAAGATCGGCTCTGGCCACGACGGTGCGGGGTCGGCCGCCGTCGAGCACGAGCAGCGCCGGCGCCCGATCGAGCAGTTCCACCGCGAGCTCGACGGGCTGCCCGATGCCGATCGTGGGCATCGCCGGGCTCATGACGTCCTCGACCGACTTGTCGAGAACGCTGGGATTCTTGAACGCCGCCTCCATGATCCGGAGCTCGTCGATCGAGCCGGCGACCTCCGCCGCGGCCAGTGGCATCTCACCCTTCGCCACGGGGAGCTGTGACACCCCGTGGGTCTGGAGCAGGTGGATCGCTTCGCGGACCAGGTCGTCCGGTTGCACGTACAGCAGAGACGGCCGGCCGCCGTCCTTGGCCGAGATGACGTCGGCGACGACCGGACCGTCGCCCACGAGGAAGCCGTAGCCGGCCATCCACTCGTCGTTGAAGACCCGGCTCAGGTAGCCCCGACCGGAGTCGGGGATGAGGACAACCACGAGATCGTCGGCGGTCAGGCCAGTGGCCAGTCGGAGGCCGGCGGCGACCGCAGTGCCCCCCGACCCGCCGATCAGGAGGCCCTCCCGCTCCGTGACGCGCCGGGCGGTGAGGAACGAGTCGGCGTCGGAAATCGCGATGACCTCGTCGACGACCGCCGGTTCGTAGGTGGTCGGCCAGAAGTCCTCGCCGACCCCCTCCACGAGATACGGCCGACCGGTGCCACCGGAGTACACGGAGCCCTCGGGATCGGCGGCGACGACCCGGACATCGGGATTCTGCGATTTCAGGTAGCTGCCGACGCCGGACAGCGTTCCGCCGGTGCCGGCCCCGGCCACGAAATGGGTGATGCGGCCGTCGGTCTGCCGCCAGATCTCGGGCCCGGTCGTTGCGCTGTGGGAAGCGGGATTGGCGGGGTTCGCGTACTGGTTCGGCCGATACGCGCCGGGCGTCTCGGCCACGAGCCGTTCGGCGGTCGAGTAGTAGGAGTCGGGGTCCTCGGGAGCGACCGCCACCGGACATACCACCACCTCGGCCCCGTAGGCCCGCAGCAGATCGATCTTCTCGGGGGCGACCTTGTCGGTCGTGACGAAGATGCAGTCGTAGCCGCGCTGGGCAGCGACGATAGCGAGGCCGACACCGGTGTTGCCGGAGGTCGGCTCGACGATGGTGCCACCGGGCTGGAGCTCCCCGCTCCGCTCGGCCTCATCGATCATCCACAGCGCCGGGCGATCCTTCGAGCTCCCGCCCGGGTTGGTCGTCTCCAGCTTGACCGCGACCGGGCACTCGATTCCCTCCGTCACCTGACGCAGGTGGACCATCGGGGTGTTCCCGATCAGGTCGAGTACCGAGTTCGCTATCTCCATGGGTGATCCTTCCGTGGAACCACCGAGGAGGGTAACCGCCTTCCCTCGCTCCCAGCGGGTGCTCGGCTCAGTCGACCGCCACGGGAACCGGTGGCTCGACCGGAGCCGGCTGCTCAGCCGACGCCAGCGATGTCGAGCCCAGCTCCACCGAATCGGCGATGCGGTAGGTCCCGTCGTGCTGCATGATCATCCAGAGCATCACCGAACGCCGTTCGGCCTGGCGCACACCGACGATCTTGTTGCGGCCGTCGACGAGCTGCCGGACCGGGTGGTCGACCGTGACCACGAGCGTCGCCGGCGGCGAGTTGCTCACGACCCGGAGGGCCCGCAGCCTGGGTTGACGACCGACGATGCGCAGCCCGGCGTCGGCCAGATTCCGATGATGATCGAACGAGTCGACGAAGAGCGGGGTCTCGGGGATGAACACCGAGGCGATGTCGGCGGCCGCCGGGTCGGCCTGGAAGGAGAACTCCGCCTCGAGCAGGCCGATGACCACGTCGACCCACGCCCGGTGTTCCACCTGGCTCGACACGGTGGAGCCGTTGAGCGCCTCGAGCGCCACCTTCACCGGTTTCGAGGCGAAGTGGCTGATGGCCCGGCTCCCGAGCATGACCGGGCGGAGCAACCAGATCGCGACGACGGTCTCGATGAGGATCACCACGGCGAGCAGGATCCCGAACCGCCGCATGACCGTGAGATCGGCGACGAGCAGCCCGAAGGAACCGACTACACCCAGCGCCATCGCCACGGTCGCCGCCGTCCCCTCGATCTCGAGCGCGCTGTCCACGAGCGCGTCCGTGTCGACAACCCGTCGACCGGCGAGACCGTTGACGAGCCGGCGGAGGAAGCCGAGCTCGAACATCCCGGCGCCGAGCGCGAGCACGAACAGCGCAAGCTGGATCTCCTGGCCGGTGACGTCGCCGACGAGCAGGTGGTAGAGCCCGGCGGCGGCGGCCAGGGAGACGAGCCGGATCGCTGCGGCCATGCCGGCGAGCCGCAGGTCGTCGATGAGGGCAAAGACGGCGACGGCGCCAGCGACCGCAAGCGCCATCACGGTCGACCACACCAGCAGGCGGGCGCCGGCGGCGGCGTCCCGCCCGTCGACGGGCGAGCCATGCAACTCGAGATCGAGGTCGGCGTCGACCGCTTCCAGCGCGTCGACCAATGCGATCGCAGCCGCGCTCCGACCGGTCACCCCCGGTACCACGATGGCGTGCTCCGGCTCGGCGGTCGCCTCATCGGCGACCACACCGCCGGCGCCGCGGGCGGCGGGAACGCCGATCAGTCCGTCGAGCGAGGTGAACGCCCCCTGCTCGAACCGCCCCGCTGCGGTGTCCACCCGGGCCACGCGCTCCAGCCGCGACACCCGTTCGAGCCACGCCGTCCTCGCCGCCCCGTCCATCTCCTCGGGGAACTGGACCACGATGGCCGACGTCGGGTCGCCGCCGCGAGCGAGCAGGTCGCGGGTGCCGACGACGGCGGCATCGTCGGCGCCGAGCGCCCGCTCGTCGAGCAGTTCGGCGTCGCTCGTGCTCCGGAACGCGAAGAAGCCGAGCGCGGTGAGGAACACGGCGAAACCGACGAGCACCAGGATCGGGACGTCGCGTCCGCTCGGGATCGGCAATGGCTCCGCCGACGAGCCCGACGGAAGGCCGATGACCGCGAGCGCTGGCGGGAGGACGGCGAGGACGAAGACGGCGGCGGTGACGACGCCCACGAGTAGCACCGACGCGACGGAACGGGTCGGGGCGAGCAGCTCGAGGAACAGGGCGGTGATGCCGGTCGTGGCCACGAGGAGGAACAGCTCGAAACCCACCGACTGGACCGCCCGGCGGATCACGTCGGCCTGGTCCTCCCCGTGGGGTGCCTCGAACCAGACGAGCAGCCGGACGACCAGGTAGCCGGCCACCACGATGCCACCGAGCGCGGCCGGCAGGGCGGTCGTGGCCAGCGAGCCGTCGAACGGACCGGCGACCGATTCGCCGACCTCGCCCGCCAGCCAGGCGGCGGCGGCCAGGGTCACGCCGACGAGCACACCGCGAGTGCCGTCGAGCCGCCACGCCACGATCACACCGAGCACGAGCGACGAGAGGGCGACCGCCAGCGCCGCCCCGAGGCCGACCCGGCCGAGCAGCTCCCGGTCGGTCACGTCGCGCCCGCTGACCGTGAAGTCGCTGGCGGCCACGAGCTCGGCTGCGGCCTCGGCATCGGTATCGGCACCGAATGCCTGGTCGGCGTCCGACCCGGTTTCGAGCTGGTCGACGATCGCTGCGTCGACAGCCCTGCGGGCGGCGACCTCGCTGCCGGGCGCGAACGCGACGAGCAGTCGGCGGCCCGAGATCCCCAGCTGATCGTCCACGACCCACGCGATCGCCGGCGAGCGCTGGAGGGCGGTGACGATGTCGGCTGCGACCTCATCGGTGGTCGATGTGCCGTCATCAGCGCTCGCATCAGTCGGCGGCACCGCGATGACCACGTCGGCGATGAGCTCAGCCGATGCCTCCGATGAGCCGTCGCCGTCGGCCGCTCCCGACGGTCCGGCGATCCCCAGCACGACGCCCATGACCGCGACCGCGACGACACCGAACAGGCCGCTGAGCACACGCGGCCACCTACGCCTCGCCCATCTTGCGGAAGTCACCTGCACGTCCTCGGTGTCGGGTGGGAACCTACCAGCGGCAAGGGTAGCCCCCGGCGGCCGCTCGGGTGGCGCGGCCCCACACATCCCGGCCGCCAGCGGCGCCGACCAGATGCAAGACTGCCAGACGTGGCTCACGGCGCAGGCAACCCGTTCACGCCGCCCGGTCGCGGGGTGGCCCTCGTCGCGACGGTGATCCTGGCGATGGTGCTCCTCGTCGCGTGCACCGATGACGATGGCCGGGCGGGTGGCGGAGCGGAGAGCGGCGGCGGCCAGGCTGCCGGTCCCGGCGTAGGGATCGACGCACTCCCCCGACTGGCCGTTTCCCTCCGACCCGGTCCGTTCCAGCTGACCCTCGACCCGACACCGGGGGCCGACGGTCCCGATCCTGGTACGGCGCTGTGGGCGGTCGACGTCGACGGTGAGCCGGTCGGTTCTGGCACGGTGGCCGACAACGGATCTGCGATACTCCGCGAGCTGCCACCGGGCGAGGTCCGGGTGGTCAGCCTCGATGGCTCTGGTGACCCGGTCGCAGTTTCCGAATCGTTCACGGTGCCGGGCGACGGACCGCCCGAGGCCGCGATCTACGGCGACCACCGCTACGGCGACACGGACCTGTCGGAGGGGTTCGGCTACCTCCCCACCCGCGACGGCACGCTGCTGTCGGTCTTCGTATCGCTTCCCGGGCCGGTCGACGCCGGGCCCTACCCCACCCTGGTCGAGTACTCGGGCTACGGGCCGTCGCGGCCGGACGCCGGCGACCCTGCCCGGGCCATCGTCGCCACCCTCGGCTATGCCCTCGTGCAGGTGAACGTGCGCGGAACGGGCTGCAGCGGTGGCTCGTTCGACGCCTTCGAGCCGGTTCAGGGGGTCGACGGGTACGACGTCATCGAGACCGTGGCGGCCCAGGACTGGTCGGCCAGCGTCGGCATGTACGGCATCTCGTACGCCGGGATCATGCAGCTCCAGGTCGCGGCGAGTCGACCGCCGTCGCTCCGGGCGATCGCTCCCCTCTCGGTGATCGACGACATCGGCTCGGTGCTGTTCCCCGGCGGGATCTACAACGACGGGTTCGGCGAGTCGTGGACCCGCCGGGTCGGCGAGGGGGCCGAAGCCTACGGTCAGGGATGGGAGCGGGCACAGGTCGACCTCGGCGACGAGATCTGCGCCCGCAATCAGGAGCTGCGCAGCCACAATCCCGACCTCGTCGAGCGGGTCCGCTCGGCGCCCTACACCACCGATCTGTCGATCGATCGATCGCCGATCACGTACGCCTCGGCGATCGACGTTCCCGTATTCGTCGCCGGCGCCTGGCAGGATGAGCAGACCGGTGGCCGGTGGCCGGCGCTGATCGACGAGCTGAGCGGCCTTCCGACGCTGCGGGTGACCCTCTACAACGGCCTCCACGGCGACGCGGTGGCGCCGGAGATACTGTCGGCCCTCGTCGAGTTCTACGACCTGCACCTCGACGACCCATCACCGGGTGCCGACGTGGTGAGCACGATCGCGATCGGAGCAGGCCTGGCGTCGGTGTACGGCGAGATCATCCCGATCGACTTCAACCGGTTCGACCCGGCCGACGCCGCCCGGCTCCGAGCCGACTATGCGGCGGCGGATCGCATCCGCGTGCTGTTCGAGGTCGGTGCCGGGCGGCCGAACCTCCCGGTCTCGTCGTTCTCGGCGACCTTTGCCGACTGGCCCCCGGGGCCGGCCGAGCCGACCTACTTCTCGATCGTGGGGGCTGACGACCTCCAGCTCGTCCCGGACGACGGGCCGGACACGACCCGACCGGGAGCGGCTACCGGGGAGAGCGAGGAGGCCACAGCCTTCGTGACCGACCCAGCGGAGGGAGCGGCGACGACGGCGCCCGACCTCGACCGCCTCTACAGCGATGATCCCGGATGGGTGTGGCCGGCCGCTGCCGAGGAGAACCGACTCGTGGCCACGTCGGGGCCGCTGGAGGAGGATCTCGTGGTGGTCGGGCCGGCCAGCGCCGACCTGTGGGTCTCGGCCAGGGGCCCGGACGCCGACATCGAGGTCACGATCTCCGAGGTCGGCCCCGACGGGTCGGAGACCTACGTGCAGAACGGATGGCTCCGGCTCTCCCGTCGAGCGCTCGCGCCGACCGCCTCCGAGCTGCGACCGGTCATCACCGGGCTCGAGCGCGATGCGGAGCCGCTCACCCCGGACGGGGAGCCCGTGCTGGCCAGAGTCGAGATCCTGCCGGTGGCCCACGTGTTCCGGGCCGGCTCCCAGCTCCGGTTGACGGTCGATACGCCGGGGGCGAGCCGACCGGAGTGGCGGTTCGCCGTTTCCACCACGCCGGTGGAGGTTCGGCTGCACACCGGTTCCGAGACGAGGTCCCGGCTGACGCTCCCCGTCCTCCCCGACTTCGAGGTGCCCACCGATCGGCCGGCCTGCGGCACCTTGCGGGGCCAGCCGTGCCGACCGGGCACGTCCTGAGCGGCCGACCCGTCGACTTGTCGGGCTGCGCACCGACCCATACCTTGGCCGGCATGTCGATCGATCCTCGGACACCGGTGGTCGTCGGAGTCGCCCAGGCGACCCAGCGGCCCGACGATCCAGCCGATGCAGTGGAACCGATCGCCCTCATGGAGCAGGTGGTCAGGGCGGCCGCCGACGACGCGGGCGCACCCGGCATCCTGTCCGGTCTCGACCACATCGGCGTGGTGCGGGGAGCCTGGCGGTACTCCGATCCGGCCCGGCTCCTCGCCGACGCGGTGGGGGCGACCTCGGCCAGGACCTCGCTGTCTGGCAACGGTGGGAACTCCCCGCAGTCCTACGTCAACGAGCTCGCCTCCCGGATCCAGTCGGGCGCCGTCGACCGGGCGATCGTCGTCGGTGGGGAGACGATCTGGAGCCGCCGCCGCAAGCGGCGGGCCGGGCTCGACGTCACCGCGACCGAGCAGACCGGCGTCGACCCCGACGAGTGGTTCCAGAAGGACGTGCCGATGACGACGGACTTCGAGTCGTCCCGGGGCGTCGACCAACCGATCCACTTCTACCCCATGTTCGACTCGGCGATCCGGGCCGCCCGGGGCGAGACGATCGAGCAGCACCGCGACCGGTTGGCGGAGCTCTGGGCCCGGTTCAACGCGGTGGCCGTCGCCAACGACCATGCCTGGTTCCGCACACCGATGTCGGCCGAGGAGATCCGGGAGCCGTCGTCGAGCAACCGGATGGTCGGCTTTCCCTACACCAAGGCGATGAACTCCAACTGGGATCTCGACCAGGCGGCCGCCCTGCTGCTCTGCTCGGCGGAGGCTGCCACCGCCGCCGGCGTTCCCCGCGAGCGCTGGGTGTTCCCTCTCGCCGGCACCGACGCTCACGACACCTATGCCGTCTCCGAGCGTCGTGACCTGCACTCGTCACCGGCGATCACCGAGGCCGGGGCCCGTGTGTACGAACTGGCCGGCGTCGGCCCCGACGAGATCGGCCACATCGATCTCTACTCCTGCTTCCCGAGCGCGGTGCAGGTCGCGGCCGAATCGCTCGGGTTCCCGGAGAGCCGGCAGCTCACGCAGACCGGCGGGCTGACCTTCGCCGGTGGCCCGCTCAACAACTACGTCACCCACTCGATCGCGGCGATGGTCGACACCCTCCGCCGCGACCCCGGTGCGGTCGGTCTCGTGAGCGCGAACGGTGGCTTCCTCACCAAGCACGCGATCGGTCTCTACGCCACCGAGCCCCCCGTAGGTGGCTTCAGGCACGACGATGTGCAGGATGCCGTCGACCGGGTGCCGACCACCCCGGTCGACGAGGGCTACGAGGGCGACGTGATCGTGGAGGCGTACACGGTCATGCACGATCACGACGGGCCGCAGGTCGGCCTGTGCGCGCTCCGCACCCCGGCGTCGGCCCGCACCTGGGGTCGGGTCACCGACCACGACACGGCGGTGGCGATGACGGCGGAGGAGGCCATCGGCAAGTCGGGCACGCTCGACCGCGACGGCGTGGTCCACCTCGCCGGCTGACCGACCGCCTGCGACGGTCAGCGGAGGCTCGAACCCGTAGGGTTGATCGCATGTCTTCGACCGCCAAGGACCGATCGAGCGTCGTCGTCGTCGCCAACCGGCTGCCCGTCAAGCGGGTCGAGACCGAAGACAACAGCGAGGAGGAGCGGTGGGCGACCAGCCCTGGTGGGCTCGTCTCGGCCCTGGCGCCGGCGCTGGCCGAGAGCGAGCGGGTCGCCTGGGTCGGCTGGCCGGGCGACGTCGGGGAGGAACCCCAGGAGCCGTTCGCGGTCGACGGGATCACCCTCCACCCCGTTCCGATCAGCGCCGAGGAGAAGCGGCTCCACTACGACGGGATGTCGAACGGCACCCTCTGGCCGCTCTATCACGACAAGATCGCGTCACCGGAGTTCCACCGGAGCTGGTACGACGGGTATCGCAGGATCAACCAGCGATTCGCCGATGCGGCAGCCGAGATCGCACCACCGAGATCGCTCGTGTGGGTGCACGACTACCAGCTCCAGCTGGTGCCGGGACTGCTGCGCGACGCTCGACCCGATCTCCGGATCGGCTTCTTCCTCCACATCCCGTTCCCGCCAGCCGAGTTGTTCAAGCAGCTCCCCTGGCGACAGGCGCTCACCGAGGGCATCCTCGGCAGCGACCTCGTCGGCTTCCAGACACCCGACGGTGCCCACAACTTCTCCCGATCGGCGATCGGGCTCGACCTGGCCACCGGGGCGGGCCCGACCACCCTGAAGTGCGGCGACCGCGAGGTGGAGGTGCGGTCGTTCCCGATCGGGATCGACGCCGAGCGCTACGACCGGGGTGCGAGACGTCACGACATCACCGAGGCGAGCCGCGATCTCCGGGCCAGCATGGGCCAGCCCCACACGGTTCTGCTGGGGGTGGACCGGCTCGACTACACGAAGGGCATCGAGGTCCGGCTCCGGGCGTTCTCGGAGCTGCTGGGCGAGGACCGACTCCACCCATCACAGGTGACGATGGTGCAGGTCGCCGAGCCGAGCCGCGACGACGTGGAGGCCTACATCGAGCTGCGGGCCCGGGTCGAGCAACTCGTGAGCCAGATCAACGGTGACTACGGCCGGGTGGGCTTTCCCGTCGTCCACTACGTCCATCAGACGCAGGATCACGACGCGCTGCTGTCGTTGTATCGAGCGGCCGACGTGATGCTGGTCACGCCGCTGCGCGACGGGATGAACCTCGTGGCCAAGGAGTACGTCGCCGCCCGCTACGACGAGACCGGGGTGCTCGTGCTGTCGGAGTTCGCCGGCGCCGCTCACCTCATGCCCAGCGCGCTCCGCGTGAACCCCTATGACATCGAAGGGGTGAAGAACGCCATCGCTGACGCCGTGGCGATGGCGCCCGACGAGGTCCGGACGCGGATGCGCGAGCTGCGGACCTCGGTCGCCGAGAACGACGCCGCATCCTGGGCCAGGAGCTTCCTCGACCTGCTGCCCGACGTCGCGGGCTCGGCCGACTGACCGACTGCACGGCGGCCACCAGGGCCGTGGACGCCTGGACCGCGGTCGCCTGGACCGTGGTCACCGGAGCTGGTCGAGCACCTCGAAGTAGTCGGGGAAGGTCTTGTCGACACAGCGCGGGTCGTCGATGACCACCCCGTCATGGACGAGACCGAGGAGCGCAAAGCTCATCGCCATGCGGTGGTCGTCATAGGTCGAGATCAGGCCCGGAGACGGCCTTCCGGGGTGGATCGTGAACCCTCCCGGGGACCGCGCAGCCCCGATCCCGAGCCTTGTGAGCTCGGTGATGACGGCGGAGATGCGGGCGGTCTCCTTCCGCTCTATGAAATCGACGCCGCGCACCCGGGTCGGCGTCGACGCCGCGGTGGCCACGATCGCCAGCGTCTGGGCGGTGTCCGACATGTCGGCGAGATCGACGTCGACACCCCGCAGGTCGCCGGTGCCGGCCACCTCGGTCCAGTCGTCGCCCAACGCCACTTCGGCCCCCATCCGGGCCAGCACGTCGACGAAACCGATGTCGCCCTGGAGGGACTGGCGGCCGAGGCCCTCCACCCGAACCCGACCGCCGGTGAGCACCGCCGCCGCGAAGAAGTACGAGGCCGCCGTCGCGTCGGGCTCGATGGCGATCGTTCCCGGTCGGTAGGGGGCGGGATCGACGACGAACCGGCGGTCGTCGACCTTGACGACCTCCGGTCCGAAGGCGGCCATCGTCTCGATCGTCAAGTCGACATAGGGCTTCGAGACCAGCTCGTCGGTCAGCTCGACACTCACCGCCCGGTCGGCCAACGGGGCGGCGAGCAGCAGGGCCGACAGGAACTGGCTCGACACCGACCCGGGCAGCTCGACCCGCCCGCCGGATAGCCCACCGCCGGCCACCTCGACCGGCAGGTGATCGCCCACCACGTCGGCACCGAGTCCGCGCAGCGCAGCGACGAGCGGGGCGAGCGGTCGGCCGCGAAGTTGCTCGTGACCATCGATCGTGTAGGGCCCCGGTCCGTGGGTGGCCAGCGCCAACACGAACCGGCCGGTCGTCCCCGACTGCCGGGCGTCGATCGTGCGGGGCCCGGCGGCGAGGTGTCGGCGGCCGCCGTCGATCACCACAGCCGCCGTCGACTCGTCGGGGCGCACCTCGACCCCGAGCGCAGCGAGCGCGCCCATCATGGCGCGGGTGTCGTCGGCGAAGAGCGCGCCGGTGAGGGTCGACCGTCCGTCGGCGAGGGCGGCACAGGCGAGCGCACGGTTCGTGTGGCTCTTCGACCCCGGAACCGCCACGGCGACGTCGGGGGCGCTGGTCAGCGGATCGATGCGAAGCGGGGTCGACGTCACACGGCCACGCTAGGCCGGTAGCTCGGCCTCTTCCTCGCCGGCCCGTTGCCCGTCGAGCGCCTCGGCGAGGACGTCATCGCCATCCAGCTCGTGCCTGCGAGCTGCGTCGCGATTCGAACCGTCGTCCTCGACCGGGGGGTGGCCGTTCTGCACCGCCTCGAGCGCGGCGTCGGCGGCCTCCGCGGCGGCGAAGCGGTTCCGTTCCAGCTCGATGCGGATGTCGTGGATGGCCAGGCGGGCCTCGCGCAACGAGCGGTCCCGGTCGGCGAGCTCGAGGGTGGTCTGCCGGAGCTCGGTGTGGAGCTTGTCGAGCTCGTCGATCGCCGAGTCCCGCTCCTCGAGCGTGTGCTCGTAGTTCTGGGGCGTGCGGATGGCGAGTTGGTGGCGCAGCCGCCGGTTGGTCTCGCGGTCGGCAGCGCGCTCGCGGCGCAGGTCGATCACGAGTTGCTCGTACTGGTCGATCTCGGCCTGATGCCTGGCCGCCGTCCGCCGACGCATCGAGGGCAGGACGAGCGCGACGGCCACGACGCCGGCGATGAAGCCGAGCACGAGTGCGATCACGGTCGTCATGTCCATGTCCCCCACCTCCACTCCAAGGAGACGCTTGTCGGAGAAACTACACGCTTGTGGGTCACGGCGACAGCATCGGACCCGCCCGCGAACTCGCCCAGCCAGCGACTTTGTTTCGGAAGCATGACAGGCCGAGGCGTGTACACGAGGTCCCAAAACGGCTGGAGCCCGCCTACTCAGCGCGGTAAGCGGGATCCAACCCCGAACATTCGAAGCTTCCCGCCTGCGGTCGAGACGAGACGTCGTTGAGTTCGGCCCGTCCGGTTCATGCGGTCCGGCGGTCTGCTTCACAGATAACATCCAGCGACATCGTTTTGTCAAGGGGATTTTGCCTAGTGGAACGGTCGCTGTCGGTCGCAACTGGTCGCGACGGGGGCTGCAGCAGAGGTTGCTGCGGCACGTGCGTCCGCCTCCAGACGAGCGTTTCGCGGTAGTGTCCGGAGCCTTGAGCACCGACGCGACCAACGTTGACGACGCCACCTGTGCCAGCGACGCCACCGGTGGCGAGGCGACACCCGAGCAGCTCGCGTTCTCCTGCCCCCGTTGTGCTGGCGAGGTCCGCGAGCGTTTCTACGGCCCGTGCGGGACGTGCCGAAGCGACCTCCGCGACGCACAGGGCGTCGAGTCACGCGAGGTCGAGGCGGTCGAGTACGAGCCGAAGATGAACGTCACGCCGAACGCGGTGGCCACCAAGGACTGACCGGCTTCCGCCCCACCCCGAGAGGGGTCGGCCTGAGCTCAGCCGTGGCCGTGGCTGTGCGGGTCGCCGTGATGGTGGCCGTGGTCGCTGGGGGACCGGTGCTCGCCGGTCGAGTGGTCGAAGCGCTCGTAGTGCTCGGCCAGCACGTCCGCCCCGTAGTCGCCACCGTTGGGTGTCCGCATCACGGAGTGGATGTGGTTGCGGCTCGGCATCTTGTTGTCCCAGACGATGCCGGGATGATGATCGAACTCGATCAGCACGAGTGGGCTGTGGATCCGGTAGTAGAACGGGTCGTCGTCGGCCCTACCTCCCATCCAGGCGAAGTGGGTCTCGTCGAGCATCGCCGAGACCTCCGACATGCGGATGTGAGCCTGGTCGTCACGACCCCAGCCGACGTAGGCGGCGATGACCCGCTCGAGGAGCGACCGTTGGCCGTCGGTGAGGGCATCGCCCCGGATCCCCTCGTAGCCGATGACGGCGTCGTCCTTGAAGGCGCCGGCAACCATGCGGCCGTCGATCGGGTGCTGGAGCTCCGGGGGCAGGTCGTCGGGTCGGATCGACGGTCGGAGCACCGCGGTGGCGAGCTGACCGTCGTCGAGCGACCGGATCAGGTCGAGGCCAGACCGCTCCTCGTCCACGAGGACCTCCGTGCCGGCCAGGCTGCCCGACGCCACCCGGCACGGCTCCGATCCCATGAAGCTCGGCGTCAGCACCAGCCGATCGCCGGCCACCAGGCAGTTGAGGTTGAGGTGGTGCCCGTCGATCTGCCACGCCCACGGCCCATCGGCCGACGGTGAGCCGAACAGCGAGAAGAAGTAGGGCCACTCGCCGAAGTCGACGTCGTGGCCGGTCAGCTCCACGAGGAGCCCGTTGAGTCGCATGATGTCGCGGGCCTGCTGGTAGCCGCGGGCCGACAGGGTCGCTTCCATGACCGCAAGCGCGGCCCGCCTTCCCTGCTGGCCGAGGTCCGCCAGGAGCAGGCCGTGGCGAAGGATGTTCGGGTGGACGTTGAGCCACTGCCGTTTCTCGGCGGCGTCGAGCGGGAGGCACAACCGATCCCGCTCGTCGGGTCGGAGGACCTCCAAGAGGCGGTTGGCGGCCTCGACGATCGGTCCGGTCTCCACCCCACCTGCGGGGAGGGGAACCGGGTGACGGGTGCCGTCGGTGGTGATGCCGACAACCGGCCCCGCGGTGAGCTCCTCGTACCCGGCGATGAAGTCGCCGAGGGGTCCCGGCGGTCGCTCCACCCGGTCGAAGGCCGACAGACCGCCCGCTGTTCGGAGGCCATAGCCGTCCCAGTCGTTCATGGCCGCGAACCTACTTCCGTGGTCATCGACGATCCACCATCGGGCATTGGCTATGGGGCCGAGCCAGAAACTGAGCGCACTCGGTTCGACTCGATCGGCGTTCGAGGACCGGCTACGCTCGGCCGGGACCGGACAGAGAATCGGGGGATCCATGACCGCAGTCGAGAAGGCCGTCCGTGCGCCCTACACCGGGGCCGAGTACCTGGAGAGCCTCCGCGATTCGCGAACGGTCTACTTCCACGGCGAACGGGTGAAGGACGTCACGACCCATCCGGCCTTCCGCAACTCGGCCCGCTCGATCGCCCGCCTCTACGACGCGCTCCACGAGCCGGCGACCGCCAAGGTCCTCACCTGCGAGACCGACACCGGCTCCGGCGGCCAGACCCATGCGTTCTTCCGCGTCCCGCGTTCGGTCGAGGACCTCGTGGCCTCCCGGGACGCCATCGCCGCCTGGCAGCGACTGGTCTACGGCTGGATGGGCCGCAGCCCCGACTACAAGGCGTCGTTCCTGGGCACGCTCGGTGCCAACCCCGATTTCTACGGCGACTACGCCGACAACGCCCGGCAGTGGTACGCCCACTCCCAGGAGACCGTCTCCTACTGGAACCACGCCATCGTCCACCCACCGATCGATCGACACCTCCCGGCCGACCAGGCGGGCGACGTGTGCATGCACGTCGAGGACGAGAACGACAACGGCATCGTCGTGTCCGGGGCCAAGGTGGTGGCGACGGGGTCGGCACTCACCCACTTCAACTTCATCGCCCACTTCGGCATCATCCCGCTGAACGACCCGAAGTTCGCCGTGGTGTGCGTGGCGCCGATGGACGCGGAGGGGGTCAAGCTGATCTGCCGCAACTCCTATGAGCTCCAGGCTGCTGCGGTCGGCAGCCCGTTCGACTACCCCTTGTCGAGCCGGCTCGACGAGAACGACTCGATCCTCGTGTTCGACAAGGTCCTGATCCCGTGGGAGAACGTGTTCCTCCACGGCGACGTGGAGAAGGCGAACGAGTTCTTCCCTGCGACCGGCTTCATCCCCCGGTTCACGTTCCACGGGCTGACCCGCCTGTGCGTGAAGCTCGACTTCATCGCCGGCTGTCTCTCGAAGGCACTGCGGGTCACCGGCTCGCGCGACTTCCGGGGCGTACAGATGAACCTCGGCGAGGTCGTCGCCTGGCGCAACGTGTTGTGGGGCCTCAGCGATGCGATGGCCAAGTCGCCCGATCCGTGGGAGGGCGACGCCGTGCAGCCGTCGATGGCCTATGGCATGGCCTACCGGGCGTTCGCCCCCACGATCTACCCTCGGGTGAAGGAGATCATCGAACAGGTCGTGGCGAGCGGGCTGATCTACGTCAACTCCAACGCCGCCGACTTCCGCTCCGACGAGATCCGGCCCTATCTCGACAAGTACGTACGAGGGTCGAACGGGGTCGAGGCGCTCGACCGGATGAAGATCATGAAGCTCCTGTGGGACGCGGTCGGTTCCGAGTTCGGTGGTCGCCACGAGCTCTACGAGCGGAACTACGCCGGCAACAACGAGCAGATCAAGATCGAGACGCTGGCGGCGGCCGAGGCGATGGGCGTGATGCCCGAGCTCGAGGCCCTCGCCGAGCAGTGCATGTCGGAGTACGACCTCGACGGCTGGACGCTCCCCGGTTTCGTCAATCCCGGGCCCGACGTGTCGCTGATCGGCCGCGACTGGGACTGACCACCCAATCTGGCCGATGTCGGCCTCCGGGTGCATGCCTCATCCGGACAGCAGCTTCATCGGGACAGCAGCTTCATCGGGACAGCAGGGCGTCCGCTCCGCCGTGATCGATCGATGCCTCCGTCTCGTCGTCCAGTCGGTAGGACGATCCGGAGATCTGGGTAGCGGTCCATCGTTCCCGATCGACACGAGTTCATCGAGCGCTCCTTCGACGTCAGGCAAGGTGAGCGTGGCGAAGAATCCGAACCGGTCGGGGAGCGTCCGGGCGACGTCGGCAGCAAACTCGTTGACGGCCCGTGCCATCTGCCTGGCCTCGTCGTCGTCCCCGAGATGCACGCCCGGGGTCGAGACCGACAGCACGGCGTTCGAGACTTCGAGCCGGTCCATCACTACGAGGGCCTTGTCGACGGTCCAGTCGGGTATGGCACGACCGCCGGCGTCGATGCCCCTGGCCGCCAACCACTCGGCGTAGACAGGCGGCACCACGTGGTGGTGGGTATCGACTCGATGTGTAACGGCGGCCTTCCTTCGGGGGCTCGACGACGGCGAGGGGCCCATCGTCCCACGAGCGAGGAGGTTTGCACCGAAAGTTTTCCTTGCATCTCAGTGCAGCCAATTGTACGGTCTCCATCACACATTGACTTCATCAGCCTGCAATCAAATTGCAGGAGAGCCAGGTGGAGCCCAACTGGACAAGGAGACACCGATGACTGCGATCATCACCCAAGCCGACGAGATCGAGACCCTGAGCGTGATCGGGGAGAGGCTGCGGCCGCTGCTGACCAATGACATGGGGGCAGACGTCGAGGTCTACGACACCGCCGGAGACACCGGCATGGGCCCGCCGCCACACCACCACGCCTGGAGCGAGACCTACGTCATGATCGAGGGTGAGCTCGATCTCGTGGTCGGCGACCAGCCGCCGCAACGCCTCCGAGCCGGGATGGTCGCCCACGCTCCGGCCGGGGCCACCCACGGCTATCAGATCACGGCCGACGGCACCCGATTCCTCACCATTCTCTCCTCCGGCAACGGCCACGCCTTCTTCCGCCAGATGGACGCCGAAGTCAGCTTCCCACCGAACCTGGAGGATGTGGTGCGAGTGGCGGCGACCCACGGCATACGGTTCCCCGGGTGAGCACGACCCGCCGTTATGTGAGCCCCAAGCGGGAGGCCCAGGCGGCTGCGACGAGGCGGGCCATCCTCGAAGCCTTCCGCGAGCAGTTGATGGAGCCCGGCCGAGACAGCCTCTCACCGACCGATGCGGCCGACACCGTCGGCTGCTCCGTCCGCACGGTTCACGGCCACTTCCCGACCGGGGAGAGCCGCGTCGAGGCACTCGCGGCCCTGCTGGAGGAGGAGCTGTACGCCGAGCGCCTCGCCCTCCCAACCAGTGCCGACGACCTCGCCGACCACTACCGGACCATCCATCGGGCCGCGCTGGACAGCCCCTTCACCGAGGCTCTCGTGTCGCGCTCCGGTGAATGGCGACAGGTTCGATCCCGGCGACGGGCCGCTCGGCTGGAGGCCGTGCGGCGTGTGGTGGCCGCCATCGGGGCTCCACCGGAACGCACCGAGGAGGCCATCGCCGTGCTCGTTTCCCTCGCCGGTGGCGAGGTCACGTTGCTCCTGCGCGACCAGGGCGGACTGGCCGCGGACCGCATCCCCGATGCCCTCGCTCACACCGTGGAGTTGATCGTGGCCGACCTCCGCCAGGCCGCGGTCGGAGAGGGTGACGATGGTGGGTGATCAGACCAGCCGTGACGCCGACGACAGCCGTCCACCGATCTGGGCCGGCCACCTCGGTCCGCTGGTGGTCAGCGACCTCGACGAGGCGGTCGACTTCTACCGACGCCTCGGCTTCCGCCCCGCCACCCGCAGGGACGACCTCGTCTCGCTCGAGATGCGAGGCGGCACCCACCTCGTCCTCCTCCGAGGCGAGGAGGAGCCGACCAGCCGGGAGGCCCCCTTCGACCTCATGGTCGACGACCTCCCCGCGTTCCGAGCCTCCATCGAGTCGGCCGGGATCGATGCCAGCCCGATCGAGGAGGCCGGTGCCCACCATAGATGCTGGGTCACCGACCCCGGCGGCCACCGAATCAGGATCCACGACAGCCACGTCGTCGGCCCGGTCTGAACGCGACAGGTGCGGTGCAGGCCGGCAGCCGGTCGTGCGACGATGGGCCGGTGGCTGGACTCGCGGCGATGCCATCGATCCTCCGGCTCGACCTCGCTGTCGTCGAGCTTCCCGAGGCACACCCCGCAGCGCGTCGGGGACGTACCGTTCCCGTCTACGGCTACTGCATCCTGCACCCGGACGGTCCGATCCTGGTCGATACCGGTGTCGGGTTCGGAAACGAGTTCATCGACGAGCTGTACAACCCACAGCGCGAACGTCTGGCTGACTTGCTCGGGCAGTGGGGCGTCGACGACAACGAGATCGTCGCCGTGGTCAACAGCCATCTGCACTTCGATCACTGCGGCCAGAACCCGTCGTTGTTCGAAGGTCCAGCAGCGTTTCTGGCCCAGGCGGCCGAGTACGAGACAGTGGCCCGGGATCGGTACTACACCGATGCTGGCTGGGCGCTCGCTCCGGAGCGGCAGCGGCGTGCCGTGAGAGGCGACGAAGAACTGGCCGATGGCGTGACCATCCTGGCGACCCCCGGCCATACGGCCGGTCACCAATCCGTGCTCGTCGAGGCAGGAGATCAACGCGTGGTGATCGGTGCCCAGCTGGTTTGGGAAGCCGACGAGCTGGTTGCGGAGGTGGCCAGCACGGAGAACGTCGATCCGGACCCGGAGCTGCGGGAAGCAGCAGTCGACTCGATTCGGCGAATCAAGGCGTTGAATCCCGACATCATCCACCTCAGTCACTGCGCGGCGTTCACCCCTGGCCACTGAACGTTTCGACCACGTGCAATCCCCGTCGCCTCGGTGGGGGGGTGTCTATGAAGGCCCGCCTCGTTCATCATCCCTCCATGACCTTCGAAGTCCGTCCCGCCCATGTGTCCGATCGAGCTGCCGCCGTCGGGCTGGCGTACCGTCTCGAAACGGGCGTGTCTCCTTGGCGACGCCGGCCTGAGGTCGCCAAAGCAGTCAGGACATGGGTCGAAGCATCGATCGACGTCATCGACAGCGACGACCGAGCATGCTTCGTCGCTGAGCAGAACGGTGATGTCATCGGGTTCGTCTCGGTCGAAGAGGCCTGTCACTGGTCAGGTGACACCGAGGCCTACATCGGTGAGTTGATGGTGGCCGAGACGGCCGAGCGTCGTGGCGTCGGTCGCGCGCTGGTCAACGAGGCGATCGCCTGGGGTCGATCTCAGGGCTATGACCGGATCGCGCTGGAGACAGGTTGGGCCAACACCTCTGCCGTTGCGTTCTATCGATCCATGGCCTTCGAGGCCGACGAAGTCAGGCTCAGTCGCCAACTCTGAGCACCGGTGCACTCCGGCACCAGTGCTGCGCGCTGCAGTACCGGCGATCGGTGCGCACGCACGACCGACGGTGGCCAGCGCTCGGTCGTCGAAGCTCGTCTGGCCCAGTCGGAAGAGCCGAGGGCCCCCGCGAAGTGGCTCAACCGCACACCATTTGGGCATTTCGGCCACTTTCCGGACCGTCAGCTGGCAGCACTCGTGCCGCCGGGCGGGCGGAGTCCTGGCTCACTGGCTGCGGAGGCGGTTCAGCGGGGTGTGTCGCCCTCGATGCTGATGCGATGGATGTCGCGGGTGGCGGTCTCGCCGTAGTCGTGGACGGCATAGTGCATCGTGCAGCGGTTGTCCCACATCACGACATCGCCGTTGCTCCAACGGTGGCGGTAGACGTTGTCGGGTCGGGTCGAGTGCTCGTAGAGGTATTCGAGCAGCGGCAGGCTCTCCTCCTCGGTCATGCCTTCGAACCGCGACACGCTGTCGCCCGGCCTCGAGATGTACAACGCCTTTCGCCCGGTTTCCGGGTGGGTTCGGATGATCGGATGAAGCGTCGACGGAACATCGTCGCTGGCGGCGAGCGCAGCGAGGCGGGCGCCGGTGTACTCGGCTCGGACCCCGTCGAGCAACGCTTTCAGACCCTCGGAGAGACGGTCGTAGGACCGGTACTGGTTGCACCACATCGTGTCACCGCCGACCGGTACGTCGCGGGCCGACAGCACGTTGAGCGCCGGCGGCCGGTCGAGGAAGGCCGAGTCGGTGTGCCAGTTCTCGGTGACGGCCCCTGCCTTGCCGCGATTGTGGAGCGGGAGGATGCAGGGATGGCTGTCGAGGTAGGTGACGAACGGGCTGATGCTGAACTCGCCCCAGCGGGCAGCGAACGCGACGTGGTCGTCGGGTTCGATGAACTGACCGGGGAACACCAGCATGCAGTGCTCGAGGAAGGCATCGCGGATCAGGTCGAACTCGATGTCGGTGAGATCGCCGAGGCGGACTCCCGTGACCTGGGCACCGATCGCCCCACTGAGCGGTGTCACCGACATCGTCATACCGACATCTTCGCGCGAACGTCGTCTGGCAGGAGAACGTCCCCCGGTTCGAGCGTGGTTCCGGCCGAGTTGAGCACGAAGCTGACGATCCCGTAGAACCCGATGGTCACGATCGCATCGAACAGCTCCGTGGTGTCGAAACGCGAGACCAGCTCGTGCCACAGCTCGTCGTCGATGGTGTTGCGGTCGTGGAGCTGGTCGACGAGCTGGACGAGCACGGCGTCGTCGGGATCGGAGAACGTCGGCTGAGGCACGGCGAGCGCCGCGAGCGTCTCCACGTCGAGCCCGAGATCGGCTCCGATCCGCACGTGTTGGCGATACGGGTACTCGCCCCGGTCGCGTAGGCAGGATCGCACGATGAGGAGCTCACGCTGGCGGTCGCTGAGGGCGTGCTCCTCCAGGAGGTGGGCCATCAAGGGCCCCAGCGAGCGGAACAGATCCGGATGGTTGGCCAGGGTTCCGTAGACGCCAGCCCGTCGAATCTCGGGACGGCCGACGAAGCGCGGCCAGGTCGCCGTCTCATCGAGGAGCTCGCTCGGCCAGTTCTCAGGTGCGACCGGGGCGAGCCGAACCTCGCCTGCTCGCTGCCACCTCGGCAGCGACCCGCTCGGGGTGATCGAGGTGGCCGAGGCAGCCGGCAGCGCCGGGGTTTGGCCCTGGTCGAGCTCGGTGGCGGCGACGTTGAGCAACCAGCTCGCCATGCGGTAGAAGCCGACCGTCGCGAGCAGGTCGATGATGTTCTCCACCGAGCACCGCTCGGTCAGGGCATCCCAGGTGCCGTCACCGAGCGTGCCGTTCACCATCAGCTCATCGACGGCTTGCAGTCGATCGACATCGGCCGGCGCCCACCGCGGGTCGGTTGGACCGACGAGAACGGCATCGATCTCGGCGGTTGAGAGGCCCGCATCGCCCCCGATCCGCACGTGCTGGGTGAACGGGTAGCTGCCGGCAGCGAGTGCGGTCGTTCGCAGAATCACGAGTTCCCGGTCGCGGGGGTCGAGCGTGGACCGGCGAAGAAGCTGACCTCCGAGATGGAGCCACGCCTCGAACAGCCTCGGCGCGTTGGCAAGGGTGCGGTACACGTTGGCGCCGGCCCGGTACTCCGAACCCAGGATGTCCTGGGTGCGGGCCAACAGCCCGGGTTGCCACTCGGCGACCGGCAGCGGCGCGATACGAGGGGTGCTCATGGCACCAACACGACCTTGCCGATCTGGGAGTTCGACTGCATGTAGGCGTGGGCCTCGCCGAGCTCCTCGAGCCGGAAGGTCCGGTCGAGAACCGGTCGGAGCGCGCCGTCATCGAAGGCCGGGAGCAGGTCATCGGCGAACCGGCGGCTGCAGGCCAGGGCCTCGTCCCTCGTGCGGGTACGGAACGTGACGCCGATGAGCGAGAGCCGCTGGCGAGCCACCAGATCGAGATCGATCTCCGCATGACGGCCGGCGTTGCGACCGACCGTGACGTAGCGTCCGCAGAGGTCCATCGCCTCGAGGCAGGGCGAGAACAGGTCGCCGCCGACCTGGTCGATCACACTCGTCACCGGCCCCGACCGCTCGACCAGCGACGACGCCCAGTCCGCCACCGAGGTGTCCACCACGGCGTCGGCACCGAGCGCAGTGAGCGCAGCGACCTTCTCCGGCGACCTCGTGGTGGCGATCGCGGTGGCGCCGAGGTGGTTGACGATCTGGATGGCGGCCGTTCCGACACCCGAGGAACCGGCGGTGACGAGCACCCGGTCGCCCGCCGTGACGCCCGCCGCGGTCACGACGGCATCGTGGGCGGTGACGAACACGTTCGGAATCGCCGCTGCCTCGACGTCGGTCACCCGGTCCGGGCTCGACAGCAACGCCTCGGCATCCACCACCGCGAACTCGGCGTGACAGCCGGTGCCTCTGGCCATGACACGATCGCCCACCGACCAGCGATCGACGCCGCTCCCCAGCGCCTCGATCGTGCCCGCGATCTCGATCCCCGAACGCGCCGGGCGGGCATTCGGGTTGTCGGTCCGCAACAACCGCCCGGAGATCAGCTCCCCCCGGTTGACCCCGGCTCCGGCCATGCGCACGAGCACCTGACCGGCGTCGGGTGTCGGGACGTCGACGTCCCGGAGCTCACGAACCGCCCCGGCCGCACCGGGTACCACCCACCACTGCTTCATGACCACAGCCCTCCGTTGACGTGGATCGTCGGTGCGGTGATGTCGCTGGCCGCCCGGCTGGCCAGGTACAGCGCCATCGCCGCGATGTCCTCCGGGCGCCCGATTCAGCCGACAGGGCGCGGGTCAGCGGCGCGCACACGCTGACCGCTGCTCGAGATCGGTTCCTCGCCCGACGACTCAGCTGAAGTTCGTCTCGTAGTCGGTGTCGTCGGTGAGCAACTCCTCCTCCGGGAGGAGCTTGGCGTAGTTGAGGGCGCCGTCGATGTCGTCCTTCCACACCTCTTCCGGCAGCTCGTACAACACCTCGACGCCATAGCCGTTGGGGTCGTTGATGTAGACGCTGTGGGTCATGCCGTGGTCGACCCGGAGGTTCATCTTCACCCCCTGGTCCTTCAGGAACTGGACCTGCTCCAGCCAGCCCTCCCGATCCGGGTAGGTGATGGCGATGTGGTTCACCGCGAGCGAGCTCTGGAACATGCTCCACTCCTCTGGCGGCTCCTGGAGACCGTCCATCTCCACCAGCGCGAGATCGTGGTGGTTCACGTCGTCGATCACGCCCGAGTAGAACTGCATGTTCATGCTCGGGACGCCGTCCTCCCGAGGTTTGAGCTTGCCGACCTGCTTGAACCCGAGGAGATCCGACCAGAAGTGGTGCGACTCCTCCATGTCCCGCACGTTCAGCACGAGGTGGTTCACACCTCGGGGGGTGACGGCCGTTGTCCGCTTCTTGATCGCGTCTGTCATGGGAGATCCCCTGGAGTGAGATTCTGAGCAACGTCAGTTCGTCATCTCGACTGTAACCCGGTCGCTCAGACCGCCTCCAGCTTCGGCTTCACCTCGGCCGCGAGCCACTCGGGAATCGTGTCGTCCTCGGTGCAGAAGTGCTCGAAGACGACCTCGTCGAGACCGAGCTCTGCCAACTGCCCGCAGTGGTCGACGAGCTCCTCCACGCTCCCCCGCCACGGTCCGTGCCCTGCGGCTCTCGCGTCCTCGAGCGTGATGCCCGACCCCTCGGGGGCCATCATCCCCAGGAACCGCTCGAGCGCCTGTTCCGCATGGTGGGCGTCGGGGCCGATCGTGGCGAAGATGAGCATCGACCGCCGGATCTCACCCGGGTCACGGCCGACGTCGGCGCAGTGCCGCTCGAGGGCATCGATTGCGGTCTTGTAGTCGGACGGATCGAGCGGTGTGGCGTTCCACTCGTGACCGTGCTCGGCCGCGATCCGCAGCGTCCGCTTCGGACCGGTACCGCCGATCAGGATCGGGGGCCGACCCGCCGGCGGATGCGGTTTGGAGTCGGTCCCGGCCAGCCGGTAGTGCTCGCCGGTGAACGTCCCCGACTCGGCGTACCACAACTCCTTGATCAGCGCGATCGCCTCCTCGAGCCGGTCGTAGCGCTCGGGCGCTGGCGGGAAGTCCAGTCCGTAGATCCGGTGCTCGTCCTCGTACCAACCGGCGCCGAGCCCCATCACGAACCGGCCGCCGCTGAGAGCGTCGAGCTGCTGGGCCATCCGACCCACGTTGACCGGCTCCCGGAACGTCACCGGCGTCACGAGCGGCCCGAAGCGGATGCGATCGGTGACCTCGGCGGTCATCACGAACGACAGGTAGACGTCGATCGCGTCCTTCTGCTTCCCGTTGAAGTAGTGGTCCGACCGGAAAAGCGAGTGGAAACCCAACCGCTCGATCAACCCGCTCACGTGCCGCCACCGATCCCACGTGTTCGGTGTCGCCTCACCGATGATGATGCCGACGTCCATCTGCAGTCCTCTCTCTCGAAGTCCCGAGTCTCGGATCAGGGGCGCTCGTCGATCGTGACCGTGCCGCTCGTCCCATCGACGGTGACCGTCATGCCGTTCTCGAGCACCGTCGTCCCGACTCTGGTGCCGACCACCGCTGGCAGCTCGAGATCGCGGGCGACGATGGCGCAGTGGCTGAGCACCCCGCCGGTGTCGGCCACCACCCCCGCCACGATCGAGAAGAGCGGTACCCACGGGGGGAGCGTCATCTCGCACACCATGATGTCGCCGTCCTCCAGGATCGACGCCTCCTCGAGGCTGCGCACCACCTTCGCCGTACCGGTCACCCACCCCGGCGAGCCGGCCACTCCACGGAGCACGTTCGGGTCCACCACGGCCGACTCGTCGAGCGGGGTCGCCCCGAGCAGGCGGACGCTCAACGCGTCGACGAACGGGTCGTCGCCCCGATCCGGAGGAACCCCCAGCGCCGGGGGCGGCACGATGGTCGCCGCGAGCTGGTGCTCGGCTCGGCGGCGGTCGACGTCGGCCTGGTTGTCCGTCCCGTGCCGGAGCGCGTCCCGCAGCTCGGCCTCGGTCAGGAAGTGAACGTCGGAAGCGTCCCGCAGAGCGCCACCGGCAGCCAGTCGCTCGCCGAGGTGCTGGACGAAACGGCGGAAGAGGGTCACGCCCATCTGGTCGATCCAGAACGCGTGGTTCTCGGTGAGCGGGTTGGAGAACCGGGCGGCATCGTAGAGGTCCTCGAACCGGGCCGCCCGGTCGGGGTCGTCGGCCACCCGAGCCCTGGCCGCCGCCAGCAGCCGCTCCCGGTTCTCCTCGGCCCGTGCGTGTACCACGTCGGGATCGGCGCTGTCGTCGAGCGCGAGGTAGCTGGCGAGGGCGTTCAGGGGGATCGACGGATCCTCCCGCCAGGTCGGATCGGCGAGGTCGTACACAGCATCACTGCGCCAGCCGTAGTCGTCGAGGTAGCCGGTCAGGTCGGTCATGAGCGCCCGACCGGCCTCGGAGGCCTGCAGGGCAGCGTGAAGGTCCGCACCGGTGTTCCGCTCGAACACGGCCACCAGCTCCGGATCCTCACGCACCCCCCGGCTGAGCGCCCACAGGCCGCGGCTGGCCCGGAGCGACTGGGTCTCGAAGCCCTGCAGCGTCTGGTAGGCCTCGGTGGGATCGTCGGGCTCCATGATCTCCTCGTAGAGGTCACAGAACGCAGCCGACGAGATGAGCACGAAGTTGATGTGGCCGTGCACGTGCCACAGGAACGTCATGCGCTCCTTGAGCTCGTCGAGCTTGGCCAGCAGCTCCTCGAGGTCGAGCACGGAATAGTCCGACGCCTTCTCCGCCAGGTTGGCCTCGATGATCTGCGGCTCCCACTCGTCGACCCACCGCCTGCCGACGCCCGGTACGTTGTCGGCCAGGGTGTCGTGGTAGCGGCTGAGGCGATCGGCCAGCTCGCCCTCGTCGGCCACCGGGTGGAACGAGGAGTAGAGGTAGTAGTTCACGAGCTGGTTGCTGACCGCCAACGGTGAGTCGTACATCGCCTGCGCCGACGTGAAGCCGACGGCCAACGGCGCGGTCACCAGATCGAACGAGAGCGGGGTGATCGGGCGCGGCGCATGCATCTTGTCGAACGACCAGAAGCCCTCGATCTCGTCGGGCTCGGGGAACGCGTCGAGCGCCACCTCGCTCATCGGGCTACTTCCAGAGCTCGCTCGTCGCGAGCGCCGCTCCTTCCGACAGGGCCTTGAACTTCGGCCACACCACGGTCGGGTGCACCTCGGGCTGGTAGGACGCCCTCGACGAGAACCCGCAGTCGGCCGAGGCGATCACGTTCTCCCGCCCCACGAGGCCGGCGTAGCGGACGAGGTACTCGGCGATCAGCTCCGGGTGCTCCACGTAGTTGTTGGCGTGGCCGAGCAGCCCGGGCATGAGGATCTTGCCCTCGGGTAGATCGACGTCGGCCCAGATCTTCCACTCATGCTGATGGCGGGGGTTGGCCACCTCGAACGAGTACGCCCCGGCGTTGATCCGGAGCATGAACGGAACCGCGTCGGCCAGGTCGATGTCGGTGAGGCGTGGGCCGTGGTTGAGGCCGTAGCAGGTGTGGTGCCGGATCCGCTCCGGCGGGATGTCCCGCAGCGCATGGTTGAGGGTGTCGACCGACTCGTTCGCCTCCCGGTGGCGATCCTCGAGCGACTTCTCCGGATTGCCGAGCGTATCGATGAGACCCGGGTCGTCGATCTGCAGGATGAAGCCGGCGTCGATGATGCCCAGGTACTCCTCCCGCATCGCGTTGGCGATCGCCTCCAGGAACTCGTCGTGATCGGCGTAGTGCTCGTTGACACCGTACGCCCCCGGTGTCGACGCCGGCATGAACACCTCGGTGACCGCGTCGCCGTGGACGGCGACCGCCGCCTTCAGGTTGGCGATGTCGGTCTGGAGGGCCTCGTGGCCGGCGTAGGAGACCGGCCCGGTGCACTTGATCCGCCGTAGCGGGGCGACCGTGTGGGAGTACTTCTCCAGGTACCCCTTGTAGTAGTCGGGGAAGAGGTCGAACTCGGCCTTCCACGTCGGGGCCATTCCCCGACTCGGCGAATCGTCGATCTCGAAGCCGGCCAGCCGGTCCTTGACGTAGTCGAGGAAGCTCGTCTTCGACATCTCGCCGTCGGTCACGACGTCGATGCCGTTCTCGACCTGCTTCGCCACCCGATCGGCGACTGCGTCGGTGATCTGGCGGGCGAGCAGGTCGGCATCGTAGGGACGCCCGTTCTCCCGTTCCCTCAGGGTGTCGAGGAGGTCGTGAGGTCGGGCCAGACTGCCGACGTGGGTGGTCAGTATCCGCTGATCGCTGCGGTGCATGGCCGCACCGTAGCCAACCGCTGCGATCCCGTCAGCTCGATGCGGTCATCCGGCGGACCACCTCGTCGATGAGGTCGGGAGCGACGCCGTGATCGGTGAGGTAGTCGGCCGGCGACGGCCACCCGGCGTCCAGGCGGCGGAGCAGCCGACGAATCCCGACGGGCGACGGGGCGTCGCGGGCGTAGGCCGGCGCGGTGTCGAGCACCCCCATACCCGCCGCTTCCAGATTCGCCATCATCTCGTCGAACACGGGGATCGTCCGCTCGTAGTCGTCGATGATGTGGTCCGCCGCGACGCCGAGCAGCGCGAGCGTGACGGCCACCACGAAGCCGGTCCGGTCCTTGCCGGTGTGGCAGTGGAGGAGGCAGGGCTCGTCGGCGTCGACCAGCAACTCGTACACCCTCCCGATCGCTGCACCCCCGCCGTCGAGCAGACTCGGCAGGAATCCCTCGGCGCTCATGTCGACCTCGTCGAGGCCACCCATCAGCTCGAAGAAGTCGATCACCACGCCGCGCCCGTCGTCACCGATCGGACCCGACCCGCCGCGGCGCGGGCCGCGGAGGTCGATGATCCGGCCGAGCTGCAGTCGATCGAGCGCCAGCGCCACGTCGTTGGCGGTCATCAACTGCGGGGTCTCGGAGCGGTACAGCACACCGGTGCGCACCGAGCGACCACCGGCGATCGGGTGGCCGCCGACGTCGCGGGCATTGACCACACCCTCGAACACGAGCTGGTCGGTCATCGGATCATCCACCGGCGAGAGTATCGGCCGAAGCGTCGGGCGGAGGCGAGACGACCGCTTCGACCTGCCTCGCTCCTTGTGCTCATCGATCGACCTGGATAATCTCCGACCGACCTGTGGTCGCCGATCGGCGCCACGAACACCGGGGGATACTCATGTTGCGGAAGCTGCTCGCGTTGCTGTTCGCGTTCGCGCTCGTCGCCGCTGCCTGTTCTGGCGACGACGATTCGACCGACGCCGGCGACGGTGGAGGCGACGCCTCCACCGATGACGGCGCTTCGGGCGGCGGTGACGACGGTGATGGTGGTGATGGTGGTGACGGTGATGGTGACGGCGGGTCGAGCGGCGACGAAGGCGCCGCTCCGGCCAGCGACGGTGGCACCGGCGGACCCGGCTGTGGGCTCGACAACGGTGAGGAGGCCACCGGCGAGCCGATCATCATCGGCCACGTGACCACGTCGATCCCCGGCATCGACTTCTCGACCGGCCCGGCGATGATGGAGGCGTACTTCGAGTGCGTCAACGACAACGGCGGGATCAACGGCCGGCCCATCCAGATGGTGTGGGAGAACGACAACGGCACCCCCGAGGACGCAGCGGCCGCGGCCCGGAAGCTGGTCGAGGACGAGAGCATCGTGGCCATCTCCGGCGGCTTCTCCATCCTCGATTGCCCGGTCAACGCCGGGCTCTACGAGGAGGAGGGCCTGAACGTCATCGTCGCCGGCGTCCCCGCCGAGTGCTTCAGCTCGCCGGCGATCGCCGCGGTCAACATGGGTCCCGGCTACTCGGCCCTCGGCGCCGCCCAGGCGATGATCGACAAGGGCGCCACCGGCAAGATCGTGTCGTCGGTCGGCAACACCCCGACCTCGGACTACGCCAACTCGCTCGCCGGCATCTACATCCAGGACCAGGGCCTCGAGTGGGAGGACGTCCAGCCCGAGCTGCCGATCACCGATCCCACCTCGGTCGTCATCGACCTGGTCAACCGGGCCGGCGAGGGCGGCGGCGTGCTGCTCAACTACACCCCGCCCGAGGGCCTCAAGCTCCTGCAGGCCGCCGAGGAGCAGGGACTGATCGACCAGGTCATCTGGGGATCGTCGACCCCGCTCAACGACACCTCGGTGGCCCAGGCGCTGAGCGCCGACTGGAACGGCAAGATCAACATCAACGCCGAGTTCAGCCTCCTCGACGACCCCCGACCCGACATCGCCCTCTATCGCGAGGTCTCGGACCAGTACAACCCCGACGCCCCCTACGGCTCCTTCCAGCAGATGGGGTGGCTGATCGGCCGCATCCTGGTCCACACGCTGCTGCAGATGGACCCGGCGGATCTCGATGACCGGGCGGCGGTGAGCGAAGCGATCGGCAGCGTCACGAACTTCGCCTCGGACCACCTGTGCAAGCCCTGGTACTTCGGCATGCTGCCCGACGGCAACGTGCCCAACAACTGGGACTACAACGTGGTGCCGGACGGTGATCGGATGGCCGACGACAGCGGCTGCTTCGAGATCGCCGAGGTGGAGCCGATCCTGGTCGCCGTGCGCGAGGCGGAGGCACAGGGCGGCCTGACCTCGGCCGAGCCCAACAACTGATCAACCGAGCCGGCTGAGGGCCTCGAATGCCGAGCCTGGACGTCCTTCTCCCCTTCATCATCCAGGGGTTGGCATTCGGGGCCATGTACGCCGTCACCGGTTCCAGCATCGTGGTCCTCTACCGGACCACGGGCGTGGTCAACATCGCGTTCGGGGCGATCGGCGCCATGGGAGCCCACCTCACCTGGACCCTCCTCGGTGGATCGATCACCGATCCAGAGCCTCGGGCATCGGCGCTCAGGATCCTCGCCTATCCGGGCCTCGTCGTTCTCTGTGCGTTGATCACGCTCGCCTACGGGTGGTTCCTCGCCCCCATCCTCGACCGGCGCGACGCGCTGGCCAAGTCGCTGGGCACGGTCGCCCTCGCCCTGTTCCTGATGGGGATCATGAAGCAGGGGTGGGACACCTCCAAGCCGAGGGGCATCCACTTCCCGAACGAGACCTTCACGGTCGGTGGCACCGTGGTGACCACCACCCAGGTCCTGGCGCTCGTCTTCGCGATCGCGATCGTGGTCGGGGTCAGCCTCTTCCTCGACAAGACCTCGACCGGGACGGCGATGCGGGCGGTCGCCAACAACCGCAGCACGGCCGCGCTGCTCGGGGTGCCCGTGCGCCGGATCGAGGCGCTCGCCTGGCTCGGCTCGGGCGTGCTCTGCGGACTGGTGTTCCTGCTGCTGCCGTCGTTGTTCAAGAGCCTCGACCAGGGCACCCTGGTGTGGTTCGTGATCCCGGCCCTGGGCGGCGCGATCGTCGGCCGCTTCCAATCGCTCTGGATCACGTTCTGGGCCAGCCTCGCGATCGGTGTGATCGAGTCGTCGCTCACCCCGTTCAACGAATCGCTGCAGTTCCTCTCGAACTATCGCCGACTCACCCCCGTACTGATCTCGGTGCTCGCCATCCTGTGGCTGTCGCGCCAGCGCACGATCGTGCTCGCCGGGCGGGAGATGGCATGAAGGCATCGATCGCGGCGCTGACCTCGAACCGCTGGTTCCAGCCGGCCGCAGTTGCGGTGGTCATGCTGGTCGCGTTGTTCGTCGCCCCTGCGGTCCTCAACACGTTCTGGATCACGAACCTCACCCAGATGGCGGTGTTCTCGGTCGTGGCCGCCTCGGCGGGCCTGCTCTACGGTCGGGTCGGGCTGGTCTCGCTCGGCCAGGTCGCCCCCTACGGCATCGGAACCTGGGTGACCATGCGGCTGGCTTACGCCACCGACCTGCCGTGGCCGGTGCTGCTGGTCGTCGGCGGTGCGGTGGCGGCTGCGATCGGCGTCATCATCGGTCTGCCGGCCCTCCGGGTGAGCGGCCTCTACCTCGCCCTGGTGACACTCATGCTGGCCCTCGCGGTGGAGATCGTGCTCTTCCAGCTCAAGTTCCCCAACGGTGGGGGCGGGTTCACGGGCGTGGCCGACGACCTCTCCAGCATCACCACCCTGCCCCGACCGACCTTCGCCGAGTCCGACGCCGGCTACTTCCGGTTCACCGCGATCGTGGCGTTCCTGTTGTTCATGCTGGCGGCGTGGTTCCTCGCCAACAAGCCCGGGCGGGCCTGGGCGTCGATCCAGCAGAGCGAACCGGCCGCGCTGGCCGCCGGGATCCACGTCACCCGCTACAAGCTGATCGCGTTCGCACTTGCCGCCCTCATGGCCGGGGTGGCGGGCGGCCTGTTCGCCGGCAGCGTCCAGAACTCGATCGGGGTCGACCAGTTCAACCGGCAGGCGGCCCTGTTCCTGATCGCCGCGGTGTTGATGGGCGGCATCCGCACGCTGTGGGGCGCCCTGCTGGCCGGACTCCTGGCCAAGGTACTGCTCGACGTCCTCGTCGAGTACATGGTGGGTGGGCAGTTCTGGAACGACTTCAGCCTCTCGCTGTTCGGCTTCGGGTTGATGATGAACCTGATCGTCACCACCCGCGACATGGAGCGAAAGGGCCTCCTCACGTGACCTGCGGCTGCCCACGATGACGATCGAGGTCACCGACCTCACCGTCCGCTTCGGCGGCGTGACGTCCCTCGACCACGTGACCGTCGAGTTCCCGACGGGAACCTGCGGCCTGATCGGGCCGAACGGCGCCGGCAAGACGACGTTCTTCAACGTGTTGTCGGGCTATGTCACCCCAGCTTCCGGCTCGGTCGTCGCCGACGGCGTCGAGCTCTTGGCCATGGCCGACTACGAGCGGGCCCGCTGGGGTGTGCGGCGGACGTTCCAGACCGAGCAGGCCATCGAGGACCTGACCGTCTTCGACAACGTCCTGACCGTTCAGGAGCACACCGCCGGCGGCAATCGCGCCGAGCGGACCACCGCGGTGGACGACGCACTCGACTTCGTCGGGCTGACCGCCGTGCGCGACGACGACGTGCGCACCCTCGGGGCCAAGCACCGCCGGTTCATCGAGGTCGCCAGGGCGGTCGTCGGCGAGCCGAAGCTCGTCCTCCTCGACGAACCGGCAGCCGGGTTGCCCGACCGGGAGACCGAGGAACTGGCCGCCGTCATCCAGGCCATCCCCGCCCGCACCGGGGCGACCGTCATCCTGGTCGATCACGACATGTCGCTCGTCCAGGCCTGCTGCTCCTGGAGCGCCGTGCTCGACTTCGGCACCCTGCTCGCCGCCGGGCCGACCCGGGAGGTCCTGGAGAACAAGGACGTCCTCGCCGCCTATCTCGGAAACGAGCCCCTGTGACACCCGCTGAGGAGCCCGGACGCGACGAGACCCCGAGCGCAGCCGAACGTCGCACCCTCGTGCTCGAGGGCCTGAGCGTCGATCGAGGCGGCCGGCCCGTCGTCCACGACGTCGACGTGGAGGTTCCCCCCGGCGAGGTGACGACCATGCTCGGGCCGAACGGCGCCGGCAAGTCGACCATCGCCGCCGCCATCGCCGGGCTGATACCGACCCGCTCGGGGACGGTCCGGATCGACGATCGCACACTGACCGGGCTCCGCCCCGAGACCGTTCGGGCCGCCGGGGTGTCGGTGGTGCCGGAGGGTCGGCGGCTCCTGACCGATCTCACCGTCGAGGACAACCTGCAGGTGGCCACCTACTCGCTCGGCGCAGCGGCGGCGTCCGAGGGCATCTCCTACACGCTCGACCTCTTTCCCGAGCTCGAGAAGCGGTGGGACATCGGCGGCCGGCTCCTGTCGGGCGGTGAGCAGCAGATGGTGGTCCTCGCCCAGGCCCTCGTGTCGAAGCCGGCCGTGCTCGTCGTCGACGAGTTGTCGCTCGGGCTCGCCCCGATCATCGTGCAGCGGCTCGTCCCCGTGCTGGAGAAGGTGGCCGCGAGCGGCGTGGCGGTGCTGCTCATCGAGCAGTTCGCCCATCTCGCGCTCGGCCTGGCCACCAACGCCTACGTGCTCGAGAGCGGCCGGATCCGCCACGCCGGCCCGGCACAGGACCTGATCGACGACCCCGACCTGCTCCACTCGGCCTACCTCCTCCGGGAGTAGAGCGTCGCCGGGAGTGGTCAGGCGCCCTGCCGCTGGCGCCGGATCCAGTCCTCGATCAGCCAACCCGCGATCGACATGCCGCCCTTCGGCACCGGCGGCAGCTCCTCGTGGTGATACCAGCCGGCCTCGACGATCTCGGTCTCCTGCGGCACGATCTCACCGTCGCGATGCCGGGCGGTGAAGCCGATCATCACCGAGTGCGGGAACGGCCACGGCTGGCTGCCGAAGTAGGCGATCTCGTCGACGTCGATGCCCACCTCCTCCTTCACCTCCCGCTCGACACACTCCTCGAGCGACTCGCCAGGCTCGACGAAGCCCGCGAGGGCGCTGTAGAACCGGCCAGGGAACTGCCGGCCCCACGCGAGCAGGGCACGGCCGTCGGCGCGCTCCACGAGCACGATCACGGCCGGGGTGAGGCGAGGGTACGACATCAGCTCACAGGCCGGGCACACCCGGGCCCGGTCGCTGTCGTGGAGCCGCGTCTCGGTGCCGCACCGCCCGCAGAATCGGTGGTCGCGATCCCAGTTCACGATCTGGGTCGCTCGACCGGCGAGGGCCCAGTCGCCCTCGGGGATCGAGCCGTAGAGCTGCCGGAGGTTGATCCACTGGCCGGCCGGCGGAGGCGGCGATCCGTCGGCGGCCCGCGCCGCCCAGACCGGATCGGCACCGTCCAGCCCGAGGAAGTGGACGTCCTCGGCGACCATGGGAGCGCCGACGGATCGGGGGATGTCACCGTCGGCGACCAGCACGCTCCCACGGCCGTCCACCACGAACCACTTGCCCTCCGCACCGCCCTCGTAGGCGACTCCGCTCGTCATCGGCACAAACATGACTCAGGACCGTAGACGTCTGACGGGCCCGGGTCCCAACGACGGCTCATCGGCGGCAGCACCTTCGACGATCTCGTCCACCGTCCCGTCGGCCGTCACACCGTCGACCGCGTCGGCGTCCTAGGCTCAGGCGATCGCCCACATCGGCACCCTGAACGAAGGATCGCTCCACGCCGCACTGAAGGAGCTGTATGCCGAACCGGGCGACGAGTTCGAGGTCGAGCTGGGTGGCTTCGTGATCGACATCCGGCGCTCGACGATGCTCATCGAGATCCAGACCGGATCGTTCGCCGCGATGGGCCGAAAGCTCGACCACCTCCTCGCCGAGCACCGGGTGCTGATCGTGCACCCGATCGCGGTCGAGACGTATCTCCGACGCCCGGCCACGGGGGCCAAGCCCCGGCGGTCACCGAAGAAGCGGGATGTCTATAGTCTCTTCGACGAGCTGGTGAGCATGCCGACGGTTCTCGACCATCCGAACCTCGCGCTCGAGATCGTGCTCGCCGACGTCGAGCGGGTCCAGGTGGCCGATCCATCGCTGCGTCGCAACCGCGGCGGTTGGCGGACGGTCGATCAACGACTGCTGACCGTCCACGATCGCCTTCGATTCGACGGCGTGGCCGACCTCGCCGGCCTCGTGCCGAGCGGGTTGCCCTCGCGCTTCACTACCGCCCACCTGGCGAGGGCGGCGGGGATCCCACGCGATCGCGCCCAGCGGATGACGTATTGCCTCCGGGCGAATGGGCTGTTCGAACCGGTCGAGCGATCCCGCAGCGGGGTGATCTACCGCGACGCGACGGCCTGAATCGGAAAGGGTCGCTCTCGACCTGGTGGCTTGGTAACGTGACCCATCGGAGCGGGACGTGGCGACCCAGCGGCTCCCCAACCCAGGGAGCTGCCGTGCCGGCTGCGACCGAGGCGGAATCACCAGGGAAAACACACGTCGAGCGGCAGGCAACGTCTATGAGCGGTGACGTGCTACGTTCCACGGTCGCGGTTGGCATGTTCAGGCGGAGGTACAAGTGAGCGAACAGAGCGAGACCACACCCAGCTCGGTCGACGAGCACTGGTTTGGTCACGATCGGCTGCGACTGGTCGACGGCGAGCACGCCATCGACGTCACGGTCGGCTCGGAGAGTCACTGGGACCGCTCACACCTGCGCCGCCTCCGCCAGTCCGGCGACCTCCCCGGCATGGTTCCGATCATCGACAGCGACTTCTCCGCCGACGGCAAGCCCTTCGCCGTGACCCCCGTGATCGACGCCCCCACCCTGGCCGACCGCCTGGCCGCTGGTGATCTCGCATGGGAGGACGGCGCAGCCATCGCCGAAGCGGCGGCTCGGGCGGCCCATGAGGCCCATCTCCGCGGCTTGTTCCACGGGGGCCTGAACCCGAACGACGTGTTCGTGATCGACGACGATGTCGCGATCAGCGGCGTGGGTCTCGGGCTCGGCGGCACCCCACCCCCGGAGCGGCTCGCCTGGGTCGCGCCCGAGGTCCGCGACGGCGCCGAACCAACCGAGCGGTCCGACGTCTACTCGCTCGGCAAGGTGCTCGAGTTCGCGCTCGGCGAGTCGCTCGACACCGTTCCGCGCTCCATCCGGCGGCTCATCATGTGGTCGAGCTCCGACACGCCGGAGGCTCGCCCACCGTCGGCGATGGAGTTCGCCAGCATCCTCGCCGAGGGTCTCGGGGAGGATCGACGCACGTTCGGGCCCGCCTTCATCCCCACCGCCGAGACGACGGAGCTCGCCTCGCAGGCGAGTTCCGTCGTTTCGCGACACACCCCGAGCGAACGGGCCCAGACCACCGCCAGCACCGCGGGTGCCGGCCTGCTCGGCGCCGCTGCGGCGATCGGTGCGACAGAGCTGATCGACGACCGTGACCAACAGGGTCTCGGCGATGGCGTGTTCGACACTGAACCCCAGGCGTCCGACACGGTCGAGGTCGATCCCGGCGTCGACTTCGACGACACGACCGATACCGAGCATGTCGCCGGCTTCGACGTCGACACCGCCGAGGTCCCCGCGGTCGATGCTGCGCCTGGCTTCGCAGGGCTCGAAACGCCTGCCACCCCCTCGCTCCCACCGGACGACTACCAGATGGCCACTGCGGGCCCGGGGACCGCCCCCACCGTGGAGATCGACGCGCCGTACGTGCCCGAGGAGCGGCGGAACCGCGCCGGGCTGGTGATCGGCGCAGTCCTCGGCCTCGGCCTCGTTCTACTCGCCTGGGCCCTGCTCACGTCCCGCGGCGACGACGAGGACGTCGCCGCCGACGGCGCTCCCGTCTCCGACGGTGCTCCTGTCACCGAGGGGGCCACAGCAGAGGGGACCACCTCGGATGAGGCCACCACCGGTGATGGCGCCTCGTCGACCGACGAGGCGACGGGGGCCGAGGAAGGCACCGACGACGGGGCGGGCACCGCCGCCACCGAGGGCGAAGGCAGCTCGGCCACATCCTCCGGCGACAGCACCGACGCCGACAAGGACCAGGAAGATGCAGCCGCGACCGGCGAGAGCACCGACGCCGAGGCGATCGAGACGGTCGACGAGGCCTCGCTGGTTCCGAGGGCCGACGGACCGATCGATGCGGCCACCGCCGGCATCCAGCTCCTGCACGGCGTGCCGGGAGCCGAGGTCGACGTCTACGTCAACGGCACGGCGATCGCCACCAGCTTCGAGGCGGGCACCATCGCCGGCCCGATCTCGATGGAGCCCGGCGATTACGAGGTCGCTCTCTACCCTGCCACCGATCTCCCGCCGGCCAACCGGTCCGACCGGTCCGATGAGGCGCTGTTCACCCAGATGGTGCCCGTCGGTGGCTCGGCCGCCTCGCTCGTGGCCCACCTCGACCCCAACGGCCAGGTGACGATCTCCCCGTTCCTCGAGCAACTCAATGCCGTCGATCCTGGCCAGGGACGGTTGATGGTCCGCCACCTGATGGCAGGAGGTGACGCCGATGCGCTCGTCGACGGCGAGGTCGTCGGCAGCCTCGCACCCGGCGAGGAAGCGGCGATCGAGGTCGATGCCGGCTCGGTCGACGTCGCCATCGTCGGCTCCGACGGCACCGTCGTCACATCGGCCACCGTCGCCGTCGGTGACGGTGAGCTCGTCGCACTCTCGGCGATCGGGGCTCCCGGCCAGTCGGCGGAACTCGTCATCCAGCGCTACTCCGGGCTCGCCACTGCGCCGGCGGCGGTTCCCACGGGCGACAGCGGCCTGCTCGGCGCTGGCAGCGATGACCTCGGGATCGGGCTCAGCTCGGCACTGATGGCGATCTTCATGCTCTGCGGAGCGGTCGTGTTCCTCCGTCGCCGCCGCGCCGCACACTGATGTCGATGGTGGCGAGGGGAGCGCTCCTCCTCGCCATATCGCTCGCGGCCGCTGGCGCGAGCGTGACCTCGAAACCGTGGGATCCAGCCGCGGTTGCCGACACCGTTGCGCCGACCGCCCCCGCATCGGATGCGGCTGCAACGAGTCCCGACCTCGCAGCAGCACCGACTGTCCCGATCCGCTCCGGCCGACTGGTCGACGACGAGGTGGTCGACGCCGTCCAACCCGTGGCGATCCGGGTCGCTGGCATCGAACTCGAGGCGCCGGTCATCTCGGTGGGTGTCGACAGCGAGAACCGGTTCGCAGTACCGGCGGCCGACACCGTCGGCTGGTATCAGTTCAGCTCGTCGCCCGGTGAGGCCGGCGCGTCGGTCCTCGCCGCGCACGTCGACTACGGCGGTGCGCCGGGCGCCTTCTTCAACCTGGAGAAGGTGCTCCCCGGGGACCGACTCGAGGTGGAGATGGAGGACGGGCGGATCCTTCCGTACCTGGTCACGGGAAACAACGTCTACGACAAGACCGAGCTCCCGGCGTCGGAGTTGTTCCGCAAGGACGGCGATTCGGTGCTCCAGCTCATCACCTGCGGCGGAACCTTCGACCCCGATCAGCGAAGCTACGAGGCGAACGTCGTGGTGACCGCAGAGCCGATCGCCACCTAGACCGGCGGGCGATTGCGCCGCCCATCGCCCACGAGCAGGATGGGCGGATGAGCGCGTACGAGCATGGCATGGTGGTCGCCGCCCAGCCGGAGGCCGTCGAGGCGGGGGCGGCGACGTTGCGGGCCGGTGGCAACGCGGTCGACGCGGCGATCGCGGCCGGGCTCGTCGCCGGGGTGGTCGACCCGCAGATGTGTGGCATCGCCGGATTCGGGAATCTGCAGGTCCACCTCCCCGATCGTGGGGTCCACCGGTGCATCGACTTCCACGCCAAGTCACCACTGGCCACCCGGGCCGACCAGTGGGAGGATCTCATCGTCGGCGAGACACGGGACGGCTTCGGCTTCGTCCTCGAGGGTCACGTCAACGACGTGGGCTATCAGGCGGTCGCCACGCCGGGTTCCCTCAAGGCCTACTACGAGGCCCAGACCGCCTGGGGGGTGAAGGACTGGGACGCGATCGTGGCGCCCGCGATCGGCTGGGCCGAACGGGGCTTCGTCGTTCGGCCACGGGTCACGTCGTGGTGGGCGAGCGGCGCCACGATGGGCCGTGCGGACACGACCGATCGGCTTCGGTTCTCCGCCACCGGACGTGACCTCTACTTCCGGGACGATGGCTCGCTGAAGCAGCCCGGCGACGTCGTGGTCAACCCCGACCTGGCCGCGACCCTACGCCTCGTCGCCGCCGAGGGAGCCGACACGCTCTACACGGGGGCCATCGCCGAGCGAATCGTGGCTGACATGGCGGCCAACGGCGGACTGCTCGACGAGCGCGATCTCGCCACCTATTCGACGACCCACAACGACCCGATCCGCGGCACCTATCGCGGTTTCGATCTCGCTTCCAACCATCCGCCAGGAGGTGGCGTGATGGTACTCGAGATGCTCAACGTCCTGGAGCACTTCGACCTTGCCTCGATGGGCCACAACAGCGTCGACTACGTCCGAACGGTGACCGAGACGATGAAGCGGGCGACGATCGACAAGGACACCCACGTCGGCGACCCCACCCACGTCGACGTTCCCCTCGACCTGCTCCTCTCCGCCGAGCACGCCGCCGGCCACGCCGCGTCGATCAAGGCCGGCGAGCGTGCGGTGGTGGCGCGGGTGCCCTACGAGCCTGCGGACACCACCCACGTCTGCGTGGTCGATCGCGACGGCAACGCCGCCTCGATGACCCACTCACTCGGGATGCCGTCGGGCGTCATAACCGACGGACTCGGATTCATGTTCAACGGGTGCATGGCCGTGTTCGACCCGCGGCCCGGTCACGCCAACTCGCTCGCCGCTGGCAAGAGCAGGTTCAGCTCGCTGTGCCCGACGATGGCGTTCGACGGCGACGAGCTCCGGTTCGTGGTCGGCGCACCGGGCGGCACACAGATCGCCATGGGCGTGACCCAGGTGCTGCTCAACTCGATCGACTTCGGGATGTCGATGCTCGAAGCGGTGTCGGCGCCGAGGGTGTCGGGCACGAGCACAGCGATCGACGTGGCGAACGGTGTCCCGTGGTCGGTGTCCGATGCGCTCGAAGCCGAGGGCTACGAGGTGATCCGCAGTCCATCGACCCACGACTACGCCCTGGTTCACGGGATCCGGGCCGTGGGCCGCCACCTCGACGGTGGCGCCGACCCGGGCGGTGACGGCACGGCTCAGCTCGTCTGACGGTCCAACTGGGCGACCCGCTCCTCCCACGACTCGAGCAGCCGCGTCGCCAACGCCGGCTTCCCGAGTGCCCGGTAGACCTCGGCGAGCGTCGTCACCAGCGTCTGATCGGCTGGCGACGCCGCGAGCCCCCGCTCGCAGGCCCAACGGGCGTCATCGAGCCGCCCAGCTCGCTGCTCGACCCGGGCGAGTCGAACCGCCGCGTCGGCGATCGACGACTCCACCCGGGCGGCGACGTGACCGTGGTCGTTGACCCACGACCAGAACCGTGCGCCCGGTGGGGTGAACGGAACGCCCCGTACCAGACCGAGCGCCGACCGGAGCTGCTCAGCCGCCTCCGACGGATCCACTCCGGCAGCTCGGGTGAGACATGCCTCGAACCGTTCGAGATCGGTCCGGATGCCCGCCAGGTGATAGCGACCCTCGGTCGCCTCGGGCAGTCGATGGCGACCGACACGCCGGCGGGTCTCGGCCAGGAGGTTCGGGAACCTACTCTTCGAGATGACCTGGCCATCCCACAACGCGTCGATGATCGCCTCTCTCGCGCTCGCCGGGTGGCAGGCGAGGAACGTCAACAACGACAACTGCTGGGAGGTCAACTCCTCACCGAGGCCCACGATCTCGATCCCGCCCAACACGCTGATCTCTGGTCCCTCGACCACGGCCTCGGGAGCGATCTCCGGCCCCTCGACCACGGCCTCAGGAGCGATCTCCGGCCCCTCGACCACGGCCTCAGGAGCGATCTCCGGCCCCTCGACCACGGCCTCAGGAGCGATCTCCGGCCCCTCGACCACGGGAGCGGTGTGGGATGGCTCGGGGCGAGGCGGTTCGGGGGCGGGACGCAACGACGTGAGCCGGGCGGAGGCCGACGGACGGGCAACGGAGGTCGATGACGGCCGGAGAGGATGGCGCCGACGCCCGGTGCCGTGCGGCCAGTTCTTCGGCTCAGGGCCGATCGCCACGGCGGGCTGCCGCGACCACGACCGCGAACGGGACCGGGGCCGGGGCCGTGGGTGTGCTGGGGGGTGGTGCTGTCCGGCCGTCGCCCGGGGCATCGGGTCGACCGCCGGACGGCGGGCGCGGCGGGCGCTGCGCCGGGGTGTGCAGCCATCGACCAGTTCGGCCAGTCGTCTCCCGCCGGACGGGCTGCGCTGTTGCGGCACGAAGTCGATGCTCCACGGCTCGAGCGTTGCCGACTCGTGCGAGCCGAAGACGATCCCGGCCTCGCCATCCTCGGCGGATCCGCCGAGGATGACCACAGCCAGCGGGAGCCGCCGCTGGCCTGCGGCTTCCAGGATGGTCGGCATGTCTCGAGCCCCCACCGGATCGGTGACGACCACGACGGTCCGGACCGGTTCGCCGCCGCCGAGCCGATGTCCGTAGGCGGTGTGGGCACGCCGTTGCCCCAGGCGATCCTCGACACGGTCGAGCCAGCCGGGGATCTCGGCCATGAGCTGGGCCGGCGACCGGCGGCAGACGAGGCCGCGGGCCACGATGCCGGTGACGGCGAACGTCGAGCGAACGTCCACCGAGCGATGCCCGGCGGTGAGGAGCTGCTGGACGATCGAACGAAGCAGGTCCATTCCCTGCTCCAGCGGTCCGTCGACGGTCAGCAGACCGAGGCCCTCCAGGTTGACGAGCACGCCGTCGCCAACCGTCACCATCGCCGGGATCGGTCGGTCGAGGGTCGCGGCCGGAAGTTGACCGACCGGCGTGGATCTCATGAGCCGCCACCGGCGACCACCACCCACGTCGACCCACGGAACGGGTGCCCCCATCGGGTCGGCACCGTCGAGCTGCATCTCCAACCAGCCGTCGGTCGCGGTGGCGACGAGCGGCTGGGCGATGTGCTCACCCTCCCAGATCGGCCTCGCGCTCAGCGAGCGCATCGCGGCATCGACCCACGCTGCCGATTCCGGGTCGGCCATGCTGACCAAGGCCGAGCTCTCCCGGGCGCGGCTCCCACCATCCCCGAGCTCGACGAACGGCGGGGCGGTGGTCGGCGACGGCGACCGGCGCCGACTTCGGCTGGGTTGCCGAGCCACCGACGCTGCGACGAGCGCACCCATCGGCACGCCGAGAGCGATCGCGGCTACGGCCGCGGCGATCGGATCACTGAAGTCCACCATCGAGCTGGGCTCACCTTCGAATCGGATGTCGAAAGGTCGGCGCGCTCAGCTCGTTCCAACCACGTGAGCCTGAATGTAAACAATCGATCCTGCCATCGCAACCCACCGACGAGCGGCCGGCGGGGCCTCACCCTGCGATGTACGGGTCGCCCGGAACCTCGCACCGGGTGTCGGCAGACATCGGGAACGAGGAGTCCGGAGCGTGTCCGGGTGGCACGGCGCAGGCGATCCGATGGTCGGCGGGCCGGTTCCAGTCCGGAGGAAGGACCTCGAGCTGCGACCAGTCGATCTGCCACATGATCTCCCACTCGTCGGCGCCGTCGTAGATCTCGAGCCACGGGTCGTCGGCCGCGAGGCCGTTCTCCGTGATGGCATAGCTGCTCTCCGACTGCAGGCAGAAGCAGCCGGCCACGTCATGGACGACAAAGCCGTAGTCGCGCCCGGCCCGCGCCACCATCCTGGCGAACGGGTGCTCGATCGACGCCACATCGAAGTCGGCGGGGAGTCGGAGGTACTGACCTTCGAAGAGGCAGTGATCCACACCACCGACAGCAGCGGTGACGAGCTCGGCTCGCTCGTCCTCGGTGTCGTCGGCGCAGAGACCGTCGTTCCGATTCGCCGGGTAGGAGAAGCTGCGCTCGCCGCCGTCGTTGACGACGATCTCGGTCGAGACCCCGATGGCGTGCCGGATCTCGCCCCGGCGGACGTCCTCGAGGGTGATGGTCAGGCCCGCGGCGGTGAGGCCGGCAGCGTCGACCCCGGTGGGGAACGGGTAGACACCTTGCGAGCTCGAGAGGAAGTCCTTCGTGATACCTCCCCAGCAGACCTCGATGCCCGGTCGTCCGGTCAGATTGGCGGGCATCGCCTTCCAGAGCTCGATCATCACATCGGCCCGCCAGTCGTAGACCATCACGTGGAAGTCCTCGTCGTCGCGACTCATGCTGAAGCCGGCGGGCAGCGGGATCCCCCACCTGTCCGCACCCCGGTAGGCGCCGTTGATGTACGGCTCGAACTCCGCGTCGCTCCAGCCCCACCAGGTGTCACCACCACACCGTGCTGGCGAGAAGATCACCTCGGTGAAGGCCACCACGTCGGAGTCGACGAACAGCATGTACGGTGCGTTGCCGCCCTCCTCGAAGCCGCTGCCGTAGCCGTAGAGGCGCTGGCCCCGCACGATCTCGTCGATCCGCCGGGCGATGGTCGGGCTGTTGTCGACGGTGGGGGTGTCGTCGGGCAGTGGCTGGTTGAAGAGGAGCCGCTGCGACTCCATCCAGGCGAGCGCCTCCGGCCGGGCGCCGTAGGTCGAGTAGAACGTGCCGCTTCCGTCGGTGTGCCCGATGCCGGGCACGAACGGCACCGGTGGGGCGGACGTCGCGGGACCTGCGGCGACCTCGTCGGGAGTGGGATCATCCGCCGCACCACCAGCGGACGCGGCCGCACCCGTTCCGGCGGGGGGCGCCGTCGACGGGCTGACGACCGCCTCGGTCTCGTCGACCCGTCCCTCGACGAGACCGCCGGAGACATACCACGCCGCGGCGAAGACACCAGCGGCGACGAGCATTCCGGCGATCGGTCTCGCCCAGCGCCGAGCGATCGGCTCGAGATCGGCCACGTCCATGCCACCGCCACAGCCGCCGAAGCTGCGATCGTCACCTGGTGACCAACGACCAGGTGGGCGAGTCTCCACAGCTCTGGCTACCCGCCCCTCGTCATGACAGGACGTAGACACAGCTCTAGCTACTCCACCCAGACCGGCACACCTCGTTCGAACGAATCGATCAGGCGGGCCGGAGATCGCGCTACTCGTTGGCCAGAGCAGCCTCCATGTCGCTCAACGCCGACTCGAGCTCTTCGAGCGCATGGGCGTTGTGATCGACGATGCTTTCGAGAATGGACGCCATCTTCGCCTCCGCCTTCTGCAGTCCGTCCTGGAGTTGTCCGAGAAGCTCGTCGACCGCCGTCTCGGCATCGACCGGCACGGTCGGCGACTCGAGGTCGAGCGGCACGACAACACCCTGATCAGCGGTGGTGTCGGCGTGCAGCTCCGGATTCGGATCGAGATCAGCTGTGTCGCCCGGCGATTCCATCGGTCATGACGTTAGCTGAAGGTCGGTTGTTTGTTAAGAGGGAATCAGCAACAATTCCTAAATAGATCCGGTCTTGCCTTCATCTATTTCGATAAGCAGCACGATCTTTATCGCTGTTTCTAGACGCATATAGATCCTTCCATGGGGAGGCGAGGTAGACCGGTCGCACCGGCGGGCGGCTACCCGGTCGCCCCACCGGACCGACGAGCGACCGTCGACGGCCTATCGTGCTCCCGTGGACGACGCCGCGGACATGGGCCGCCAGCTCGCTCGCCGACATCTCAGGACCACACGCGAGCCGACCGAGCTGGACCGCTCGAGGTCGCTGGTCCACTACGCCGAGTCGAGTCGTGGCGGCGACTGGAGCCTCCGATCCGCACTCGTGCGGTTGGCGCAGCGAGAACCGGTACGGGCGGGCGCGGTGCTCGAGTTGATTCGCCGATGCGACGCGTCACTCACCCCACACGTCCGCACGCTCGATGCGAGGATGGCCGACCGGTCGATCGACGCCGGCGGCGCGCTGCTCCCCGATCGCGAGCCGAACGGAGGAGCCGACGGCGTCGGGGCACCGGCGGACACCGTGGACAGTCCGCTGAGCGACCTCGCTCGGGTCGCACGACATCGTCCGGACACGTTCGAGGCCGTCCTCTCCGGCTATCGGGAGGTGACACCACTCGACGACGAGGAGGTCGGCGTGATCGGCCTGCTGACCGGGGCCGTCGTACTCGACGACCTGGCGGACGCACTGACGGGTTGGGCGGCCGCTGGCGCCACCGGGCCGCCGCCGACCGGGCTCGTCGACCGCCTGTCGAAGGAGGCGTACGCCACGCTGGAGGCCCAGGGCGTTCCCCGCGACGAGCGGCCAGGCCCGCCGAGCAGGCGAGACCGCCGATGATCAGTCGAGCTCGGCGAGGCGTGCCTCGGTGGCGGTCGGCCTGATCCAGGCCCGCCAGAAGGCATAGGCCATGATCGCGAACGACAGCGCAGCGATCACGACAGCCCAGAACCAGTACGGAAGCAGGAGGACGTCGGCGATGGCACCGGTGTCGGAATCGACCCGCTGCCCATCGCGGACGAACGAATCGGTGAACATGTAGTCGAGCGAGCCCAGGCTGGCGAGGCAGAACTGCACACCGATGAACTGGGCCAACAGCACCCGGAGGCGGTCCGGCGCCGCGAACCCGATCCCCACCAGCGCCGTGCCGATCAGGCCGAGTGCGACCACACCGAACACGCTGCGAACGACCAGGACCACCGAGAGCACGACCACGATCCCCAGGACCGCGAGGATCCGGCGTGCAGCCCCGGTCCGCGCGCCGAGGAGGATGACGACGGCGCCGACCAGTGCCGGTCCGAGGAGACCGGCGGCGGCCACGAGCGCGGTCCCGAGCTCCCCCACACCCCGGTACACGGCGACACCGCCCAGCGTCCGATCGACCTGCAACCGCTCGAACGATCCGCCGAGGAGGATCGCCATGATGCCGTGTCCGAGCTCGTGCGCCCACGTTCCGAGCAGGGCGAACGGGTAGAGCACGTAGCGCCCGAACGGAACCCGCGGGAGTACCACGCTGGCGACGACGGCCACCGCGAAGAAGGCCAGCAACTGTGATCTCGGGACCCCTACCTCGGTGTCGACCCCGGAGGGTTCCGCCCCATCGATCACGATCGCGAGCTTAGCCCGGGTCACGGTTCCGCCCCGGTCGCCGATCGGGCAGACCCGAGCGACGCCCGTATCGCCACGAGGTCATCCTCGGCCAGGGTCGTCCACGGCTCGCTGTCGGTCAGGTACCAGTCGCACACCGCGGCTGCGCTCACCGAGAAGTCGGCGTCCGCCTCGTGGAGGAACTCGTAGGTGAGGGAGAGGGCGAAGGCGTCGAGGTCGGGACCGGGACGCCGCAGGAACGCTATCTCGCACATGAGCCGGGCCGTGTCGACGGTGGCAGCGCCGACGTTCCCCCAGTCGACGCGGTAGTCGGGATGGGCGATGCGGGGGTGCAGCTGCAGGAGCTCACCGGTCGGCATCCGCAGGAGGAGCAGCCGATCCGGTGGCCCGCCGCCCGACCGGCCCGTGGTCAGGCCGACGAACTCCGTCTCCCCGACGGCGTCGGCGATCACCCGCCCGTAGCGATCGACCGCGGCCAGCGTCGCCTCGTCCGGTGGCAGCCCGACGGCGCGGAGGTGGTTCAGGAGGGCGTCGGCGGTCACGAACTCGGCACACCTCGTGCCGTGCCGGACCGACGACGGCGGGTAGCGATCGCCACCCTTGGCGCCGACGGTGCCGCTGGGGCCGCCGACGACGCCAGGGGTGATGGGGGCGAACACATCGAGCGTCACGGCGAAGGTGTGGAGAAACGGATCCCAGAACGCTGCACCGCGTAGGTGACCGGCTCTGATCGGGACTCTGGTGGTTGGCGTCATACCCCTCCAAGCGCGCCCCACCGACGGTTCTGTGACGGCCCTGCGAGCGGCGCAACGCTGGTCGCCGACCATGGCGAGTACGATCGACCGGTGTCGAATGATCCATACCGCCTCCCGACGACGATCCGTCCGAACAGCTACGCGCTAGCGCTCGACCTCGATCTCGATGCTGAGCGCTTCGCCGGATCGGTGACCATCGACGCCGAGGTCATCGAGCCGACGGGTACCGTGGTGCTCAACGCGCTCGGCCTGACGGTCGGGTCGGCGACCGTCACCCACCGTGACGAGAATCGGTCCGGGAGCACGCCGCTGGCCTGCACCACCTCGCTCGACGACGAGACCGAGCGGCTCACGCTCGATCCGGGCGTCGAGCTGGCAGCCGGCCCGATCACGATCGACATCACCTTCACCGGCGAGTTCGACGACCGCCTCGTCGGGCCGTACCTGAGCCGCTTCGTCGACGATGACGGCAACGAGCGGAAGCTCGCCACCACCCAGTTCGAGGCGACCTATGCGAGGCGGTGCTTTCCGTGCTGGGACGAGCCCGCGCTCAAGGCCACGTTCCAGCTCGACCTCACGATCGACGCAGCGCACGATGCGGTCGCCAACAGCGCGGAGGTGGGCCGTGCCACGACCGACGACGGCCGGACCCGCATCTCGTTCGCCCCCACGATGAAGATGAGCACCTACCTCGTCGCCTTCGTGGCCGGCCCGATCGAGATGACCGAGCCGGTCGACGTCGATGGGACGCCGCTGCGCGTCGTGCACGTGCCGGGCAAGGGCGAGCTCACCGAGTTCGCGCTCGATGTGGGCGCCTTCGCCCTCCGCTACTTCGCCGAGTACTTCGCCGTGCCGTATCCGGGCGACAAGGTCGACCTGATCGCCATCCCCGACTTCGCGTTCGGTGCGATGGAGAACCTCGGGTGCATCACGTTCCGTGAGGTCCTGCTGCTCATCGACCAGTCGTCGGCCACCCAGGCCGAGGTCCAACGGGCAGCGGACGTCATCAACCACGAGCTGGCCCACATGTGGTTCGGGGACCTGGTGACGATGGCCTGGTGGAACGGGTTGTGGCTGAACGAGGCGTTCGCCACCTTCATGGAGATGCGCTGCACCGATGCGTATCGCCCCGACTGGGACCGATGGGTCGACTTCAGCCTGTCGCGCTCCGCCGCCTTCGACACCGACACCCTCGCCTCCACCCGACCCATCGAGTTCGAGGTGGTCAGCCCCGAGGACGCCGAGGGCATGTTCGACGTGCTCACCTACGAGAAGGGTGCAGCCGTGGTGCGGATGCTCGAGCAGTACCTCGGCGAGGACCGGTTCCGCGACGGCATCCGGCGCTACATCAGCGAGAACCGCTACGCCAACGCGGAGACGACCGACCTGTGGGACGCGATCGAGGCCGAGACGGGCGAACCGGTACGCCGGATCATGGACTCCTGGATCTTCCAGGGGGGCTACCCCCTGATCACCGCTGACCAGGACGGCGCCACGATCACGCTCGCCCAGGAGCGCATGACCTTCGCCGGCGCCGACGAGGCCGAGGCGACCACCTGGGCCGCCCCCGTCCTCGTACGATGGAAGGCGGCCGACGGCACGGGCGAGGGCGGCGAGGCCCAGCGCGAGCGCCACCTGCTCGATCAGCCGTCGTCGACCCTGACCACCAGCGCCGTGCCCGACTGGTTCGTGGTGAACGCCAGCGCGACCGGCTTCATGCGGGTCGGCTACACCGATGACCAGCTCGACCGGCTGGCCGACGTGGCGCTCGACGAGCTCGAGGCGGTCGAGCGCTACGCGATCGTCGACGACACCGCGGCGGCGATGCTGGCCGGGCGGACCTCGTCCATCGCGTACCTGAATCTGATCGAGGCGATGAGCGGCGAGAGCGACCGTTCCGTCTGGCAACGCCTGATCGCCGGCCTCCGCCAACTCGACCGACTCGTCGACGGCGAGGCCCGGGAGCGGTTGGCCGAGATCGCCCACGACGTCCTGGCTCCCCCGCTGGCCAACCTCGGCCTCGCCCCCCGGGACGACGACGACGATCGCCGTCGGCAGCTCCGAGGCGATCTCGTCCGAGCGCTCGGAACCGTGGCGAACGACCCCGAGATCCAGGAGGAGGCGAAGCGTGCCGTCGCTGCCGGGCTGCGGGACCCGGAACTGGTCGACGCGTCGCTGATGGCAGCATCGGTCGACGTCGTGGCGAGCATCGGCGACGAGGCCGACTTCAACGACTTCGTCGATGGGTGGAAGCTGGCCGAGAACCCGCAGGCCGAGATCCGCTTCCTCTACTCCCTCGCCGACTTCGCCGATCCGAGGCTCGTCGCCAGGCTCCACGAGCTGGTGATCGACGGCCAGATCCGCTCCCAGAACGCGCCGTTCGTGCTCAACCGCTCCCTCAGCGGCCGAGACACGGGCCAGATGACTTGGGACTTCATCGCAACCGAGTGGAGTCGGTTGACCGACATGTTCGCCACGAGCTCGATCGTCCGTATGGTCGGGGGCATCACGACCCTCGATCGACCAGCGCAAGCCGAGGCCTGTCAGGCCTTCTTCGCCGCCAATCCGGTGACGACCGGCTCGATGACGCTCGCCCAGCTCCTCGAGAAGCAGCGGGTGCAGGTCGCCCTCCGCCTCCGTGAACAGGCTCGGCTCCGGGCGTTCCTGCTCGCCTGAGGTCGCCTCCCGTCTCCATGGTCAGCTTCCCCATCCCCCCGTCGTCACCCCAGGTCTGGGCGGTCGAGGACACCACCATCCAGGTGACGTGGGGGCTCCTGCCCCCGGGGCCCGTCGAGGTCCGACTCGTCGGCGCCGACCGGCCGGCGGCACTCGTCGACCACCCCGGCGGGCCGGGGAGCGTGGTGCTCACCGGACTGGCGCCGGGCACCGGGCACCGGCTCGAGCTCACCTCGCCCGATGGGACGGTGACGCTCTCGACCGCGACGCTCCCGGCGTCGCTGGGGCGCGAGCTGTGCCGGATCGCCACCGTGAGCGACCTGCACCTCGGCTCGACGCATTGGGGGGCGTTGAAGACGATGGCCGACCGGAGCGGGAATCCGGTGCCACACCCGATGCGCTGTGCCCGCGCCGCGGTCGGCGAAGCGATCGAGTGGGGGGCGGAAATGCTGATCGTGAAGGGCGACGCCGCCCACCACCAGACCTCGTCGCACTTCGAGGAGCTCGGCCAGCTCCTCGACGAGTTCGACGACCTGCCGGTGATCCTCATCCCCGGGAACCACGACGTCGACGGCCGCACCACCCAGCCCGTGCCGGCGAAGGTCGGGGCTCGCGGGATCCCCTTCGTCCGTGACGCCGCCGTCGAGGACCTGCCCGGAGTGCGGATCATCGCCGCCGACAGCACCGTGCCGGGGAGCGGCAGCGGCTCGGTGGACCGGGTCCGGTCGCAGGTGCTGGAGCTTGCCGCCGAGTCGTCGACCCCGTACCTCCTGGCATTGCACCACCAGCTCCAGCGGTTCCGGCTGCCGACCGCCTACCCGCCGGGCATCCCCGCCCCCGGCTCGGTCGACTTCGTCGATGCCCTCGCCGCCTGCAACCCGCGGGGGTTCCTCACATCGGGGCACACCCACCGCAACCGGTCCCGCCGCCATGGTCCGCTGGTGGCCACGGAGGTCGGCTCGACGCGCGACTGGCCGGGCGTCTGGGCCGGTTATGCCATCCACGAGGGAGGCATCCGCCAGGTGGTGCGGCGGGCGGCGGCGGCCGAGGCGATGTCGTGGCACGAGTACAGCCGGGGTGCCCTGCTCGGCTGGTGGAGCGTCTGGGCGGCTGGCCGGCTGGGTGAGCGTTGCTTCAACCACCGGTGGCCGGCGACACGCTGACCGCGGCGCGCTAGGACGGCAGAGGAGGATCTTCGACGATCGTGATCACGCCGGTCACGCCGTCGACCTCGACGAGCGCACCCTCGGCGATGCGCTCGGTGGCGCGCGGGGTTCGGACCGCCATCGGCACCCCGAGCTCCCGGGCGATGATCGCCGCATGGCTGAGCAGGCCTCCCGACTCGAAGACGATCGCGGCGGCCCCCACGAACAACGGCGCCGACTGGGCGTTGACGATCGGCGCCACCAGCACCTCGCCCTGCCGGACGGGCAGGATCTCACGCTGGTCGGTCACGATCCTCGCCCGACCGCGCCCGACTCCGGGCGAGCCCGGCTTGCCGAACAGGACACCGCCGGCCGCGTCGGGGGCGCGGTGCTGAGGGGGTGCCGCTGACCAGGCCTCCTCGACGGCGACCTCGACGGGCGGCGGCTCGGATTTGATGACGAACGGCGGGGTCGACGAGGCGAGGCGGTCGGAGATTCCCCGCCGCTCCTCGGTGATCTCCCGCACGGTGGAGAGTCCGCCGTCGGCGTAGTAGGCGACCTCGTCGGCGAAGAGCAGGTGCAGATCCTCCGGCTCGGCGAGATCGCCGTGTCCGGCGGCCCGGTTCCCGAGCTCGCCGAGCGTCATCCGGATCTCGTGCACGACGCGTGCGAGGTTCTCCGTCGCCCGCTCGCGAGCCCGGATGAAGGTCTCGACGGCCATCACCGCGGCATCGAAGTGCTCCTTCGTGACCGGTTTCGCCGCTGCGATCTCGCCGATCTGCTCCCGCATCGATTGACGGGTCGCCTCGCGGGTGGCGAACCCGAGCACCGGGTCGGCCTCGTCGGTTCGACTCCGGAGCTGGTCGACCAGCCAGAGCAACAACTCGGGATCGGTCTCCCAGGTGGGGCCGCGGGGTTCCCACCCGTCGATCCCCCGGAAGCCGACCTCCGTCACGAGCGCATCGAGTCCGGCGGCGAAGCTGACGACGTCGACCTCGTCGGCGTCGTCGAGGCGCCGGGTGAGGCCGTCGAGGCCACCGTCGAACATCATCGAGAGGACCTCGGACCCCCGCACCATCCGCGAGAGCGTCCACGCCACGTGCACGGGCGACACCGACTCGATCTCGCCCAGGCCTGCGATCAGCGCGGTCGCATTCGTGGGGAGGCCGACCTCGTCGCAGATGGCAGCCACGATCCCGGGACCGATCGACGCCGCCAGGGTCTGGTTGAGATGCTGGGCGGCCAGCGCCCGCACGAGCGGCTTGAGCGAGAACGCGTGCTCGACGAGCTCGACATCGGAGAGCGTCGCCAGGTCGGGGCGGTTGGCTCGGGCTTCGATCGACAGCACGTGGCCGGCCTCGACCTCCGACTGGCGTTGATCGACCAGCACCCAGCTCAGCCACTCCGTGAGCGGTCCCTCGGTGGCCGCATCGCTCCGATGCCACGGCGCCGGGACGTAGACCGGCAGTTCGGGGTGCTCCAGCAGATAGGCGGTGTCGATGTGGTTCGGGGCCAGGGCCGGCGTGCGGGCGGACCAGACCCGGAGCAACGACACGTTCAGATAGGCATAGCCGCCGAACACACCGATCGTCTCGGGCGCGTCGGCCGACAACTCCGACTCGGCGAATCCCATCCGCTCGACGAACACATCCCGCCAGCCGTCAGCGGCCGCACCGGCCCAGACGAGCTCCCAGCCGAGCGGCGTGACCGGCCGCGGCAACATGTCACCGACGAAAGCCCTGGTCCAGACGGCGAGATCCCGATTGAACGGATTGTTCTCGATCCATCGAAACGTCACAACCACGGTCCCCATGGTGGCCCGTGGGCCAGACCACCACGTCGTCCTCTCTTCCGCCCCAGACCCAGAGTCTGCCGCCGCTCCAACGCCGTTCCTCCCTCGTGCCCTCGGCCGCCCGGTCGCGACGGGCTCGGCGCTGGCCCGGGGATCGCCGCTCGTGCTATGCCTGGCGCAACCGAGATCGCCGAGAGGGGCGACTCATCGAACCGTCCCACGAGAGGCAACGATTGCGATGAAGGCTGCAGTGCTGAACGAAATCCCCGGTGACCTCATCATCGAGGAGATCTCGGTCGACAAACCGGCGCCGGGTGAGGTCCTCATCCAGACCGTGAACGCTGGACTCTGCCACAGCGACCTGCATTTCATGGACGGCCAGTGGAGCCGCCTGCCGCTCCCCGCGGTGATGGGACACGAGTCGGCCGGGATCGTGCAGGCGGTCGGCGAAGGGGTCGAGTACGTGAAGAAGGGCGATCACGTGATCACGTGCCTGAGCATCTTCTGCGGCAACTGCGAGCACTGCCTGACGGGCCACCCGAACCGCTGCCAGAACCAGGTCGCCACCTCGCGGGGGAAGGACGCCGCGCCCCGCCTGAGCAGGGGCGACGAGGCCGTCGGTCAGTTCGCCAGACTCGGCGGATTCGCCGAGGAGATGCTGGTCCACCAGAACGCGGTGGTGAAGATCCGGGAGGACATGCCGCTCGACAAGGCGGCCCTGATCGGTTGTGGCGTGACGACCGGTGTCGGGGCGGTGTTCAAGACGGCGAAGATCGAGCCCGGGTCGACGGTCTGCGTCGTGGGTGCGGGCGGTATCGGCCTCTCGGCGATCCAGGGCGCCCGCATCGCCGGTGCCGGCCGGGTCATCGCCGTCGACCTGTCGAAGGCGAAGCTGGAGACGGCGCAGATCTGCGGCGCGAGCGACGTGATCAATGCTTCCGAGGTCGACGACGTCGTGGCTGCGGTGCGGGAGATGACGGGCGGTGGCGTCGACTACGCGTTCGAGGCGATCGGACGGAAGGACACCGTCGAGCAGGTGTGGAAGATGTCCAGGCTCGGTGGCACGTCCGTAGTCATCGGGATGATGCCCTACGGCGAGAAGATCGAGATCACGGGCTACGAGATCTTCATGATGGAGAAGACGCTGAAGGGGTCGATGATGGGCTCCAACGCGTTCAGGGTCGACATGCCCCGCTACTGCGACATGTACCTCGACGGTCGACTCCTCCTCGACGAGATGATCTCCCACACGATGCCGCTCGACGAGATCAACGACGGCTACGAGTTGATGCGCAAGGGCGAATCGAACCGGGCGGTCATCGACTTCAGCGCCTAGACCGGCCGGGGCGCTACGACTGCCTGCGGTCGGCTTGGGGGAGGGTCGGGGGGCCAGCGAACGCCTGGGCGATCTTCATCCAGCCTGTCGCCAGGTCACCCGTCGTCGCCAGGTCGACGTCGTCGAGGTGGCGGCGCTGGGTGACGACGAGGCAGAAGTCGAGGGCCGGGCCCGTCACCCGGTCGGCGGCATCCTCTGGCCCCCAGGTCCACACGTCGCCCGACGGGGCGGTGAGCTCCACCCGGACGTCGCCATCCGGCACGGTCTCACCCCGGTTGACGTAGCTCCAACCTCGGGTGCTCACACCGATGTGGGCCACGTGGCGGAGCCGATCGCTCGGCGGCCAGGGTGCGCCGAGCGCATCGGCCACGTCCTGGCCGTGCGACCAGGTCTCCATGAGCCGGGCGGTGGCGAACGAGAGCGCGCTCATGTCGGGACCGAACCACGGGATCCGATCCTTCGGGGCCCGGGCCCGGAACGCGTCGAGCATCTTCGAGCGCTCGTCGCGCCACCAGGCCAGCACGTCGGCCCCGGACCTGCCGACCCGGGAGCCGAAGACCGTGTCGAAGCCGCCGTGGGCCATGTTGGCCTTCGCCTCCTGGAAGCCGTCGGCATCGGTGACCGCCAGCGACGCTGCCATGTCGGCCTGGATGAGATGGACGATGGTGTCGGCGACATCCCAGCCCTCGGCGGCGGTCTGGGTGGTCCACTGGGCTTCGGTCGCGTCGGCGACCACTCGATCGAGGGCGTCGTGCTCGGCGGCCAGGTCGTTGCAGATGTCTTCCACGCTGCGATCGTAGATCAGCGCCGCGGGTGCGGCGAGCGGGGCCGATCGCCCTCCTCGGGCCGCTTCGTCTAACCCGTCGGCGCGGTGATCGGCCCGGAGGTCGCCGCGGTCAGGAAGTTCTCGATCGCCGTCTCGGCTGACGCGAGCTGCCGGTTGCGGAGGCGATGTCGGGTTCTCAGCAACGACACGTCGTTGGTGGTGACCTGGGTTCGCCCGTCCTCGTCCTCCCAGATGAGGAACTTCAGTGGCAGGTCGATCCCGGCGGTCGGTCGGCTCTGCATGAGGGGCGTGCCGAGCTGGGGATTGCCGAACACCACGAGCCGGGTGGGCCGCAGATCGATACCGACGCCGGCCGCCCCAGCCTGGTGATTCACCTCGAACGCGATGCTGGCCGGCGATGCCCCGATCGCGGCGCGGAGCCGTTCGTAGGTCTCGTCGAACCCTGCGTCGCTGGGAACGGTGACGGTGGCGGGATTGGACCGGAATCGCTGGAATCGGAAGGATCGCTCGTCGACGTCGCGGCCGGTGGCGATGCCGCTCAGCGTGCGCAGCGCGCCGGCGATCGTGTCGAGCTGGGGCAGGTCGCCCAGATCGTGCCGCGCCTCCAGATACGTCGCGTCGTTGAAGCCGACCCACACGCGGCCCCGCCACTCGAAGACCTGCAGTTTCTGGGGCAGGTCGAGGCCGACGACCTGGTTCTCGGCCATGAGCGGACTGCCGAGGGCGGGGTTGCCGAACACGGCGACCCGGTTCGAATCGAGCTCGAGACCGACCGAGGCGGCTGCGGCACCGTGGTCGATCGTGGCGATGCGTGTGATGTTCGGGTTGGTGTCGAGGGCGGCCAGCAGGGTGTCCCAGGTCTCGTCGGCTGACCGGTCGCTCTCGACGATCACCATGCCGGGCACCGACGGCGCGCGGTGTCGCTGACCGCCGGCCGATGCCGCTGGCGCCGCCACCGCCACGACCAGGACCGCGGCCAGGCATGCGGTCACCACCCGTCGGATCGACCGATCGGTTGTCCGTCGTCGCTCCCACCGTTCCATCAGCCGCTCCTCGATCGTCCCGCGTCGCCACACCGTAACGTCTCGATCCGGGCTCGCCTCGGTGGCCGAGCGCTACTCGTCGGCGCGTTCGGTGACGAGGCCGTACTTCGCCAGCAGCGAGGGAGGCGGGATGCTCGAGCTCTCCCGGTGGACCGACCCGTCCCGTAGGATCACGAGACAGGGCAGACCGGTCAGCCACCGCAGGTCGTCGCCCTCGGGGGTGGCCAGCCAGCCCCGGTCGTAGGCGGTCAACCGCCAGGTTCGATCGGCGAGCTCGGGAATGGAGTCCCGTGCGTACGCCTCGGCCGCGGCAGCGGCGTCGACCTCGTTCATCGAGCAGCTCCTCTCACCGTCTCGCTCATCGGGGCGTGCCGTCGGGTCCGATGAAGATCACGATCGAATCGACGACGTGGTCACCATAGGGAGGTGGCCAGGTGGCTGTCTCGCCGGCCTGCCCATCGAGCCACCTGATGATGCCGCCGTCGTTGACGGCGTTGTAGGCGTGGGCACCGCCGGTGTCCCACACCGATGTGATGATCGCGGACGAGCCGGGTCCGAGATCGGTGAGCTGCTCGTGGATCTCGTCGATCGACGCCGGCCGGAACGAACCGCCGGTCCAGTCCTCCAGGCGATCCGGCGGGAGGCCGATCGCGCCGGGGTCGGCCAGCGGCGCAGCGACCGCGTCGTCGCCGCGCCAGTTCGCCTCGGTCGCCCTGGCACAGTCGACGCAGTTGTTGTTGCGGCCAGGCTGTCCGGGGCCGTCTCCATTGATGTGCTCGATCCAGCCCTCGGGTGCCTCGAACGGCCCGACCCGATGGGACGTGATCGGATCCGGTGTTCCCCAGCCGGTCTCGGCGAGCCGGAACTCGGCGAGCTCGGGAAAGGGCCCTGCAGCCAGCGGCCGCGGCCCCGGCGACGGATCGATCGCCGTCGAGACGACCCGCCGGCCGACGGAGACCGGCAGCGCTGCCGTCACCGCTTCGGCGGCGAGCTCGGGCAACATCGTGCCGAGCCAGCGATAGCGATCGTCGCGGAACTGCTCCCAGCCGACGGTGGACCGGGCCAACGCATCGGGGTCGTACACGAGGTCGTGAGCGGCGGCGCCGATCCCGGCTCTGAGCTCGTCACCCGGACGGCGGTCGAACATCGACTCGAACGCGTCGTCGCCCCCCGGTGTGACGCCCACCAGGAGGCCGCCGACCGCGGTGCCGATCCCGGCGACACCGCTGCCCACGCCCTGACCGGCTCGCCACCAGTTGTGGGCGAACCGCTCGGGGTCGTCGATGAGCAGGCGGCTCTGGTATCCCGTTCCGAACTCGGTGTCGGTGAGCAGCTCCAGTACACCAGGCCCCTCGACCCGGAATCGGTCGAGCAGCTCGGGCGAAGGCCGACCGGTGGTCCCGGCCCGCCACAGGCCGACGACGAAGCTGTCGGTGTCGGGGTCGAGCCAGGGGATGCGACCACGCTCGTCGGTCCTCGACCGTGGCCAGACGACCGGGCCGAGTGCTGTTCCTCCTGTGCCCGAGACGACGGTGAGCGGGCCGTCGGCGGTGAGCAGCGACCGCCGGGTGTCGTCGACGATGGTGGCGGTCTCGGCAACGCTCGCTCGGACGCGCCCGAGCCGATCGAGGCCATCGGCCCATGGGGCGCGGGACCCACAGGCGGCGCGGACGGTCTCGTGCAGCACCCGGACCGACCGCAACGCCCGCCCGAACGTGTCGGCGACGGCGGCGCCGGACCCGGCGAGGTCCGCGAGCCGGCCGGGATCGGCTCGCACCGCGACCCCGCCGCTCACGAGCCGCTCCCCGCGAGCACGTCCACCGTCGGCTCATAGCCAGGGCCCCGGGGGATCGCGACCGGCGGTGGGGGCGTCGCCGGCGGGCCGCCGGGTCCGGCGGTGACGGCGAGGAGCCACCGCTGGCGACGGACCTCGTCGGCCGCATCGGCCCAGGCCATCGCCCACCGATCGGCCTCGGCCCGGAGCGCCGCCACCGTCGCGTCGCTGTCGCGCCGCTCGGCGGCAACCCGCTCGTCGACGCGGTTCCGGGCCGGACCAGACCAGGCGGCGAGCGCCTCGTCGGCCCGCGTCCGGTAGACGCCGAAGGCCTCGGCCCAGTCGTCGGCGAGCGCGGCCAGGCGGCGGGCGAGGAGGAGAGCGCCGTCGAAGTCGAACACGACGGGCAGGTCGAGCGCGGAGGTATCGGCGATGTCGGGCCGGATCGAGGGGGTCGACACGAAGAGCTCCCGGTTCACGGTGCGGGGAGAACCCCGCGGGAACGGCTGTCGTGCAACCGGGCAGATCCACAGTGGCCGTGGTGCTGAAGGCACCTGCGGCCGGATCGATCCGCTCGGTGCCGGTTGCCGAGGCCCGAGCGGTGCGGCCCCAACCTACGACCCGCCGTCGCGGGATCCAACCCGTCGATCCGAACCGTGTCGGGTGCGCCGGCGAGCGGCCCGGCGGCAACTAACCTGGGCGCCGTGATCGACTGGGCGGGCCTCGGAGACAACCTCTCGATGACGGTTGGCGAACTGAGCGACGGCACGCTGATCAGGCTGTTCTGGGCTGCGGTGGCGGTGAGCCTGGTGCTGCCGCGGCTGCCCTATGGGCGGTCGCTGCTCTACCCCTTCGCCCTGCTCAGCACCTGGGCCCACGAGCTCGGCCATGGTCTGACGGCGCTGGCGGCCGGCGGGTCGTTCAAGCGGCTGGAGGTGCACCGCAACCTCGACGGCCTCGCCTTCTCGAGCGGCGTCGGCCGTTTCGGCCGTGCGGTGGTGGCTGCCGGCGGCCTCCTGGCGCCAGCGGTCGTCGGCGGCTTGTTCATCGTGCTCGGTTCGCGGGAGAGCACGGCGCCGTTCATCCTCACCGGTCTGGCGATCGCCGTGCTGGTATCGGTCCTGCTGTTCGTGCGGAACACGTTCGGCTGGATCTCGCTCGGCGTGACCGGTCTGGTGCTCATCCCGATCGCACTCCGGGCCCCTGAGCTGGTTCGGATCTTCGTCGCCCAGTTGATCGGCATCCAGTTCTGCGTGGCCAGTTGGGGCAGCCTCGACTACATGTTCACGAAGAACTTCCACCGCAACGACGGCACCCTCACCGACTCCGACACGCAGACCATCGCCAACGTTCTCCTGCTCCCCTACTGGTTCTGGGGAGCCCTGATCGCCGCGTTCTCGCTCCTCATCCTCGGTTTCTCGTTCTGGGTGGCCTGGATCCGTCCGCTGTGAGTTGGTAGTTGTAGCGCCCATGCTGATCGACGACATCCGGGAAGACCTCACCGCGGCGATGAAAGCGAAGGACCGGGTACGGCTACGGTCGCTGCGAGCGATCATCGCCGCCGTGCAGGAGGCCCAGGTCGCCGGTGCCGAGGCGACCACGTTGACCGACGACGAGGTCCAGCGGGTGATCTCCGCCCAGGTGAAGCGACGGATCGAGGCGGCCGAGGCCTTCGACGAGGCGGGCCGGGCCGAGCGGGCGGCCGACGAGCGGGCGGAGCAGGCGGTGCTCGAGGCCTACCTACCGGCCGCGTTGACCGAGGCAGAGCTGGAATCGCTGGTGACCGGGAAGCTGGCCGAGGGAGGTTGGACCACGAAGGCCGACATGGGCCAGGCGATGAAGGCGATCAACGCCGAGGTCGCCGGTCGAGCCGACGGCCGGACGGTCGCCGAGCTGGTCAAGTCGAAGCTCGCCTGAGGCCGGGGGCCACGGCCACGGGGCAGGACGGAGACGCACCGAGACTCGCCGCTCGTGCCGCTCAGTGGGCTGCCGATGGCTCCGGGTGCTCGACCCGACCGTCGACGTGGCGGGCGAAGCGGCCGACGTCCCGCTCGTGGACCGGATCGTCGGCCGGCCACGGCCAACCACCGAAACCCGTGCGCCGGTAGTCGTCCATGGCCGCCATGATCTCGGGCTCGTCGTTCATGACGAACGGTCCGTACCGGACCACGGGCTCACCGATCGGCCGTCCCTGCAGGATCAGGCATGCCGAGCGGTCACCGTCGGTGCGGAGCCCGACCGCCCGGTCGGTGACCAGTTCGGCCCCCGATGACGACTCCAGCGCCTCGCCCTCGCCGTCCGCCGGCCCGCTACCAGCTGCGGTGCCCACGTCGTCGACGGTGACGCCAGCCCCCTCGAAGACATAGATGGCCCGCCTCGCCAACGGTGCTGGCGGCAGCACCACACGGCCGTCGCCGGTGAGCTCGATGTGCCAGATCGCCACGTGGGCATCGGGTCGGGCGGCCCACGAGTTCGGGGGCGGGGCGAGACCCACCGTCGTGCCAGCGCCCGCCGGTCCACCCCGGTCGTCGCCTGCCGGTTGGCCGAACTCGCCGGCGATCACGGTGACCTCGGCCGCTCCCCCGCCGTCGGGTGCGGGGATCGTCACCACCGGGGTGTCCTCGCGCCAGAGCATCGTGAAGTAGGGGTCGACCAGCTTGTCGGTCGCCGGCAGGTTGAGCCAGATCTGGAACAGCTCGAGCGGATTCGGCTCGTCGCCGCTGAGGAGCGGGAACATCTCGGCGTGCACGATGCCGCCCCCAGCCGTCATCCACTGGGTGTCGCCCCGCCCGAAGCGAGCCGTCGCGCCGAGCGAGTCGGCGTGGTCGATGAACCCCCTCCGCACGTGGGTGACCGTCTCGAACCCGCGATGGGGATGCTGGGGGAAGCCGGGGACCGTCGAGCCGTGGTACATGTTCCAGCCATCGATGCCGTCGAAGTCCATGCCGATGCGGCGCCCGTCGAGCGGCTCGCTCGGGCCGAGGTCCGGATTCCCGCTCGGGTAGTGATCGAGGTGGTGGGCCACGAACAGGAACGGGTCGATCGTCGGCCACTGGCTGCCGATCGGGAACCGCTGGCGCAGAGGTCCTGCGAGTCGGATGGAGGTCATGACGACAACGATAGAGCGGATCGCTCCCGAGATTTTCGTATCTCGGGCCCACTCGGCGAGTCATCAGTGAGGTAGGGCGGCGCGAACACGGAGGAGCGGAACGGATGCCGGCGAGTGAGACCACGATCGAGCTGCGGTTGCTCGGCGGCTTCGGCTTGACGATCGACGGTGTCGGCGTCGAGATCACGCCCTCGGCCCAGCGGCTCCTCGCCTTCATCGCACTGACACCGCGCGGCGCGGAGCGGTGCTTCACCGCCTTCCAGCTCTGGCCCGAGCACGACGAGCACCGGGCCAAGGCCAACCTCCGCTCGGCGCTCTGGCGGCTGGGCAAGGCATCGCCAGACCTGATCGAGGCCACGAAGTCACGCCTCCGCCTCGCCGAGGCGGTGTGGGTCGACGTCCGCCACGGGATCGTCGATCTCCAGGTCGCCGCCGGGGATTCGATCGCCGCCTGCACGCTGCCGTTCCAGGAGCTCGATTCCGACCTCCTCCCCGACTGGTACGACGACTGGCTCACCGTGGAACGGGAGCGCCTCCGCCAATTCAGACTCGGCTCACTCGAAGAGGGTGCGTCCGCTGCGCTCGAGCGGGGCCGACCGGGCCAGGCCATCCAGTTGGCGCTGGCCGCCCTGAGCATCGATCCGCTGCGGGAGAGCGCCCATCGGCTCGTGGCTGCCGCCCACATCGAGAACGGCAACCTGGCCGACGCCCGCCGCCAATACGAGCTGTTCGGTGACCTGGCAGGCGCTGAGCTCGGCTGCGGGCCGTCGAAGCTGTTCGCCGCACTGCTCCGCGAGGCGATCGGCGGCTCCCGACCCGTGCTGGTGGCCGTCTGACGCCTACCCGCCGCCGCTCGGCCGGAGCAGCGGTGTCCGAGGTGGCCGTCGCCGTCGGCTACAGCCAGCGTCAACTCCAGCGCCGATCGACCCGCTGGTTCGGCTACGGGCCGAAGCACCTCGCCTCGGTGTGCCGACTACAGCGAGCACTCTCGCTCGGCCGCGCTGGGCTCTCCGCATCGGATGCGGCCGTAGCGGCTGGCTACGCCGACCAGGCCCACCTGGCCCGCGACGCTCGGCGTCTCGCTGGCGCGACGTTCACCGAACTGGTCGAGCCGGCCGTCCGTTCGGCTCAGGAAGTCGCGCCTGGCGGGGAGTCCTGGGCGGCGGTCGACAGCGTTGCGTAGAGGTCGACCGCGTTGCCGTCGGGATCGCGCAGCGTCGCATAGCGCTGGCCCCAAGGTGCATCCCACGGCGCGACGTGCCCGGCGAATCCTTCGGCGGTCATCGCGGCGTAGACCGCGTCGACCTCGTTCGGTTCGACACAGCGGAACGCCAGGGCGGCCCGATGGCCGCCCGACGGCGGAGTCCAGCCGGGATCGAAGGACGTGACGACGTCGCGGGTGTCCCACATGATCCGCATCCCGGATGGGAGGGTCGCCTCGACGTGCCCTCCGCCCTCGTCGCTGCTCTCGGGGACGGTGAGCCCGAGAGCACGGTAGAAGCGAAGGGTGGCGTCGAGGTCGTCGACGACGAACCCGATGGCGTCGAGTAGGGGCATGTTCTCCACGCTACGCCGGCCGAACCGATGCGGTCTTTGACGAATCGGACACATCCACCATGACCTCCGACCACGGCGACTGGCAGCAATCCGCACCGCGGGCGGGCGCAGAATCTGCCAGAGCGAGCCGAGGACCACCACTGGCAGCAATCTGCACCGAGAACGGGCGTGGAATCTGCCAGAGGCGGAGCGGGCGGCCGGGCTGCTGGCCGGTCAGGACGTCGGTGCGTCCTGGCCCTGGACGACGACCCGGCTCCGGGACAGTGGCCGGGGAGCTGCGGTTCGGGTGCCGGCGGCCACCTTGCGGGCGGGGGTCGGACGTCGATCTGGTCCCGACGTCGGCTCCGGTCGCGGGAGCCAGATCGTGACGTCGCCACCGTCGCGGCTGACCACGCCGATCGAGCCGGTGTGGGCTTCCATCAGGGTCCTGGCGATGGCGAGGCCGAGGCCGGCGCCGCCCGGGGCGCTTCGGGCATCGTCGGCCTGGGTGAACCGCTCGAACGCGCGCTCGACGAACGACTCGGGGAACCCGGGGCCCTCGTCGAGCACGGCGACACGGACCTCGTCGTCGGTCGATCGATCCTCGATCGTGACCACGCCGCTCTCCGGCGAGAAGCGGATGGCGTTGTCGAACAGGTTCCGCAGCACTCGACCCAGCGCGCCGTCGTCGCCGACGACCCGGATCGGCCCGTCCAGGTCGCTGATGAACCGGACCCCCTTGGCAGAGGCGAGCGGCTCGACCGCCTCCACCGCCTCGTCGATGAGTTCGGCCAGGTCGAGGTGCTCGTGGTCGAGGGCGAGGCTGCCCGAGTCGGCCCTGGCCAGCAGGAACAGGTCACCGACGAGGCGTTCGAGGGCCAGGACGTTGCTGCGGATGGCACAGAGGTGGTCGTCGGGATCGCCGACACCGTCGGACAGTCCGTCGACCGACACGAGGAGAGACGCGAGCGGTGTCCGCAGATCATGACTGAGCGCGCTGACCACGGCCCGCCGTTCCTCGTCGGCGGCCTCCCGCTCGGTCTCCGCCCGCGCCAGCGACCGGTTCAGCTCGTCGACCGTTGCGGCCAGGCGACCGATCTCGTCGTCGCGGTCGATCTCGGTCCTCGTCGAGCGGTCACCCCGGGCAACCGAATCCACGGCCTTTGCGATCACGCCCAGATCACGGGCGATCGGCCGGGCCAGCCGGAGACCTACGACGATCGCGGCCGCGCCGGAGCAGGCGGCCACGAGCAGGGCGTACCAGATGTCGCGACCCGACAGGGTCATCGCCCCGGTGCCGATCAGGCTCGCCAGGATCGCGAGCGCCGGGCCGATCAGGGCGAGGGCCGGCACGCCGTAGCGGAGCGGGAGCCGACGCATGACGGGCGGGAGGACCACGGCCGCCACGACCGACACGACGATCACGGCGGTGACGAACAGCGCCACCGACGGTCCGTCCTCCATGACCGGCGACGCGGTCGCCGCGACCGATGACAGTGCTCCCGGTGACAGTGCTCCCGATGACAGTGCTGCGGGCGAGATCACCGCGCCATTCTCCCATGGATCGGTGACCGGCTCCGGGCGGCGTCGGTCTCAACCATCGAACCGATAGCCGATCCCGTAGACGGTGACGATGTGATCGGGGGTGCCGGGATCGTCCTCGATTGCTCGACGCAGCCGCCGGACGTGCACCGTCACGGTGCCGGGATCCTGCCACTCCGAGCTGGAGCCCCAGACGTCGCGGAGCAGATCCTGGCGGCTCATGACCTCCCCGGGGGTCGACGCCAATCGCACGAGCAGGTCGAACTCCTTCGGTCGCAGCTCGATCATCTCGCCCGCCTTCGTGACCTGGCGCGAGGCGACCTCCACCCGGACGTCGCCGAACTCGATGACAGGCGGGCCGGACGGACGGGACCGTCGCAGCACCGCCCGGACCCGAGCTGCGATCTCCCGAGGCGAGGCGGGCTTCGCCACGTAGTCGTCGGCGCCGAGCTCGAGACCGGCGACCCGGTCGGGTTCCTCGCCACGGGCACTGAGCAGGATGACCGGCACCTCGTCGCCGCCGGCCCGCAGCCGCTGGAGCACCTCGAGGCCGCTCACCTCGGGCAGCATCAGATCCAGCACGACGGCGTCGGGCCGCTTCACCCCGAGCTCCACGAGCGCCTGCTTGCCGTCGGCGGCCGAGCGGACCGAGAACCCCTCCCGCTCGAGATACGTGGCCACGACCTCCCGAACGTGCGGCTCGTCGTCGACGATCAGGACGTCGGGCTTCGGGCCGGCGGACACGCTGGTCACGGTAGCCGCCGACCCAGGACCGGGTGTCGACCACGATCCGTCGGAGCCATCGGAGCGCCGGAGCACGGGCATCATGGCCCCACCGAACCACACCCCCGCTCGGGATCGTCCGGCCGCAGCGAGAGTTCACGACCCGTTAAGGATCGCAACGGTGCCCGCCGATGTTCGACGACCAGCGGTGAGGATCGTTCTACGGGTTGGACCAGCGGCCGGTCGAACGGAGGTGATCGACGACCAGCGGCAGGGCGAGCTGGCGGGAGTCTGGGCAGACGTCCCGCCCGTCGAGCCAGCCGTCGATCTCGGCCAGCGGGACACGGTCCACGGCCACCACTTCGCCGTCGTCGAAGTGGAGGTCACCGTCGTGGATCGCCACGAACACCCGGCCGACGACGCGACCGTCAGCGGCGTCGTAGGCCACGTCGCCGAGGTCGACGAGGTCGACCCCCCGGACGCCTGCCTCCTCGGCCAGTTCCCGTCGGGCGGCATCCTCCCAGGCCTCCCCCACCCCGGCGATGCCGCCGAAGGCGAGATCCCAGTACGACGGATAGACGTCCTTCCAGTCGGCCCGCTGGTGCACGACCAACTCGCCGGCAGTGGTGGCGACCACGACGTAGGTGCAGCGATGGCGGAGGTTGCCCGCCCGGATCTCACCCCGCGTCACGACGTCGATCACGGTGCCGTCGACCTCGACGACCTCGACGAGCTCGGTGGAGGGATCGCCAGGCACGGCTCGTCGGTCGTCAGCTCAGCGCATCGCGCACCTCGGCCGCCGGTGATCCCGAGGCGATGTGCTGGCGGGCGAGGATGGCTTGACGGGGCCGGTTCCAGCAGAGCGCGCCGGTGACGTTCCCGTCGTCGTCGAGGTAGATCTGAGCGAACCGGTGCTCCTCGTGCGTGCCCTGCAGCAGTTCGACGTTCGGGGCGGGCACACCGGCGAGCTGGATCTTGCGGTCGTACTGGTCCGACCAGAACCACGGGACGGGCTCGTAGGGCTCGACGCTCGAACCAGCGGCGTGAGCCAGCAGCCGCTTCGCCCCGTAGCCCCCCATCTCGACGGCGTTGTCCCACTGCTCCACCCTCGTGAGCCGACCCCCGAAGCGCCGGTTCGGCCACCGGGCGACGTCACCGACCGCCACCACCCCCGGCGCGGCGAGGCAGGTCTCGTCGGTCACCACCCCGTCGTCGAGGGTGAGGCCGGCGCCTTCGAGCCACTCGGTGTTCGGGGTCACGCCGATCCCGACGACGGCCACCGACGCGTCGATCGTCGTCCCGTCGTCGAGCTCGACCGCCCGGAGGCGGCCGGTGTCGTCGGTGGCGACACCGGCCACACCGGTCCCGAGCCGGACATCCACGCCGTGGCTTCGATGCAGGTCGGCGATCGCCATCCCGGCCGCTTCGTCGAGGACCCTGGTGAGCGGTGCCGGCGCCGCCTCGATGATGGACACGTCGAGGCCCCTCGTCCTGGCCGACGCCGCCACCTCGGCCCCGATGAACCCGCAGCCGATCACGACCACCCGGTCGGGGCCCCGCTCGAGGTCGGCCTTGAGGGCGGTGGCGTCGTCGAGAGTGCGGAGGAGGTGAACGCCGGCGACGGCGGCGCCGGGAAGGGTCCGGGGCCGGGCTCCCGTGGCGATGATCACGCCGTCGGCCGCGATCTCCCGGCCGTCGTCGAGACTGACCGTGCCGCCGCTCGACCCGTCGGACAGCGCGAACCCGACGGCCGATCGGCCGAGCTCCCAGGTGACACCCAACTCGTCGGGGTCGGCGGCGGGCCGCAGGCGGAGCTTGGCGTCGTCGTAGGGCCCGACGAGCACCTCCTTCGAGAGCGGGGGCCGGTCATAGGGGTAGTGGGGCTCATCCCCGATGAGCGTCAGCTCACCGCCGTGGCCCTGGCGACGCAGGGTCTGCGCCGCATGGGTGCCGGCCAGCGACGCGCCGACGATCGCGATCCGCTCCACCGGGCGGCGCTCAGTCGACGTCTTCGAGCGTGATCGCCTGCTTCGGGCAGCGCTCGACCGCTTCCTTGACCTTCTCGTGCAGCTCGGCCGGCGGGTTCTCGTTCAGGACGTAGAGGAAGTCGTCGTCGCGGACCTCGAACACCTCTGGTGCGATGGCCATGCACACGGCGTTGCTCTCACACAGATCGAAATCGACGACGACTTTCATGGTCCGCTCCGTTCGCTCGGTGGTTCGCCGACCCCCAGGGCGGGTCGCCTCGGCTCGGCGCTGCTCGCCGGTGAGGGTAGTCCGATCAGACCTCAGCGGCGAGGCGGAGAACCTCGTCCGGATCGAAGAAGCCGCGCCAACCCTGGATCGGCGCGCCCCGCGGGTCGACGAGGATGGCCGTGGGCTGTCCGGTGATCTCGTAGTAGATCCAGCTCGCGAACGTCTCGTCCCAGATCATGAGCGGGGTCGTCGCCCCCGTGCTGTCGAGGAAGTCCTCGGCCAGGGCGAGGCTGTCCTGGGCGCCCATGCCGACCACCCGCACCTCGTCGCCGTGCTGCTGAGCGAACTGCTCAACGGCCGGGCCCTCGGCCCGGCAGACGGGTCAATGCGGCGCCCAGAACCACAGGAGCACGGGCCGGTCGCCACCGCCGAGCTCGTCGGCCAGGTTGAGCGTGGAGCCGTCGGCGATGTCGACCACCTCGAGATCGGGGAAGAAGTTCTCCACCGGGGCGTCGTCGTCCGCCGAGTCGTCATCCGCCGACGCACCCTCGTCGGACCTGCCGGCCTCAGAGCCGTCAGCGGATTCGTCATCGGCCGGTCCACCGTCGGCGGGGGCAGCGACGGTGGACGCGGACTCGGAATCCTGCGCCGTCGCTGCACCGGTGGCTTCGTTCGGCTCGGTGGCGTCGCTACCGCACGCGGCGGCCGACACGGCCACCGCCACGATGCTTGCGACGAGCCTGCGGCGTGGTCGAGCGCGTAGTATTTCGGGCATGGCGTGTCCTAACCGACCGGTGGTGCGGCTGATTCCGCCCCGTGGGAAGTCCCTGGGTGGCCGCTCTTGGCAACGTATCGATCCTCGTGTCGTCGCCGTCGCCGTCGATCTGAACAAGTCATGAACCCTGTCGCGAGCATCGGGCGGCGACCGGCCGTCGTCCGACAGACTGGTTGAGGAGCCAACGTCGAGGAGACCGACCCATCGGACCAGCCGAGAATGGAATCGTCGACCTGCGAACCGGATGGAGAGTGCAGTGACCGCAACCGATGAGCCAACGGGCGAGAGCGCTCCCGCCGTGGAACGGACCCGGGGCGATGGGTCCGGTGGTGGCGAACCGACGATCTCGGCGTTCCGCGCCGGGTTCGCCGGTCTCCTGGCCGGCGCCGCGGCCCTCAGCGCCGGCGAGCTGGTCGCCTCGCTCTTCGCACCGCGGCCGGGCCCGGTGATCGCAGTCGCCAACCGGGTGATCGACTACGCGCCGTCGTGGTTCATCGAGTTCGGCAAGGCGGTCTTCGGACTGGCCGACAAGCCGGCGCTCGTGCTCGGCACGGTGATCATCGCGCTGATCCTCGCCACCGGCTTCGGCGTGGCCGCCAGGCGCCGGGCCCGCATCGGTGTCTACGGGATCGGCGGCTTCGGCCTGCTCGGCATGCTCGCCATCGCGGGCGATGCACAGGCCGGCTGGGGCACCGCGATTCCCGTGTCGGTCATCGCGGTGCTCGCCGGTGTCGTCACCCTGTTCTGGCTCCTGAGGCGAGGCGGTGGCAGCCCGGCAGGCGCGTCGTCACCGGTCGATGGCGCCGATCCCGGCGTGTCGGTCGTGACCGACTCGCCGACCGACCCCGCCCTGACCCGGCGGAGCTTCCTGAACGTCGCCGGTGCGGTCGGCGCCTCAGCTGCCATCGCCGCCGCCGGTGCCAACCTGATCCGGTCGAGGAGCACCGCCAGCGACGCCCGTGACGCGGTGGAGCTCGACTCGCAGTTCGCCGGCACGAACCTGCAGGCCGATCTGGCGGCGGCCGAGTCGAGCACGGTCGCTGGAACGCCTGGCATCACCCCACTCGTCATTCCCAACGACCGGTTCTACGAGATCGACACCGCCATCCTGAAGCCGCAGGTCGATCCCGCCAACTGGCAGCTCACGATCGGTGGCATGGTCGAGCGCGAGGTCAGCTACACCTACGACCAGTTGCTCGATCGGGCGAACCTGGTCGAGCCGGTCACCCTGTCCTGTGTCTCCAACGAGGTCGGCGGCGACCTCGTCGGCAACGCGATCTGGCAGGGCGTGGCCCTCACGGAACTGCTCGACGAGGCCGGCGTCCTCGACGGCGCCACCCAGATCGCCAGCCGCTCGGTCGACGGCTGGACCTGTGGCTTCCCCACCGAGCTCGCCTACGACGGGCGGACGGCGATGGTTGCGATCGCCATGAACGATGAGCCGCTCCCGGTCAACCACGGTTTCCCCGCCCGGCTCGTCGTCTCCGGGTTGTACGGCTACGTGTCGGCCACCAAGTGGGTCTCGGAGATCCGGCTGACCACCCTGGAGGCATTCGACGGCTACTGGATCCCGAAGGGCTGGTCGAAGCTGGGACCGGTCAAGACACAGTCGAGGATCGACACCCCCCGTCTGGGCACGCCGGTCACCGCCGGGGAGGTGGTGCCGATCGCCGGCGTCGCCTGGGCCCCGAACATCGGCATCGAACGGGTCGAGGTGCAGATCGACTCCGGCGAGTGGCAGGAAGCCGAGCTCGGTGTGTCGCTCGGGAGCAACGCCTGGCGTCAGTGGGTGCTGCCCTGGACCGCCGAGGAGGGACGCCACGTGATCCGGGTGCGGGCCACCGACGCCAGCGGCTACACCCAGACCTCGGACATCACCCCGCCGGCTCCGAGCGGCGCAACCGGCTGGCACCAGATCACCGTCACTGCCTGATCCTCGATCGGCCGTCCGACCACACCGCTCAGGGCAGGAACGCCGTCGGGTTGGTCGGTGTGCCGTCGTGGCGGATCTCGAAGTGGAGGTGGTTGCCGGTGGCGGTTCCCGTGGCACCGACCAGGCCGACGATGTCGCCCCGCTGCACGACCGCGCCCTCCGCTGCGTTGATCTGGCTCATGTGGGCGTAGAGGCTGCTGAGGCCATCGCCGTGATCGACGATCACGGTCTGCCCGTACCCGCCGCGGTAGCCGGCGAAGATCACCACCCCGTTGGTTGTGGCGGCGATCGGAGTTCCCCGGGGTGCGCCGATGTCCAACCCGGTGTGGAGCTTCCGGGTGCCGTAGACGGGATGCACCCGATAGCCGTAGGGGCTGGTGACCGTTCCGTTGATCGGCCACTGGTAGCCGAGCGCCGACGGCTCCCGGGGTAGTGGCGTGGCCGGCGCCGGGGTGGCAGCGGACCCGGAGCGGCCCTGGTTGATGAGCCGCTGGATGGCCTCGTCCTCGGCGGCATAGGCCGAGAGCTCGCTCTCCCAGCGGGCGATCCGGGCCTGGGCCTCCGAGCGCAATCTGAGCTGCACGGCCTCCTGCTCGCGGAGCTGCTCGAGCTCGGCCTGGAGCTCGGCCTCGATCGCCGCCGCGTCGCGCTCGGCCTCCTCGGCCTCGAGCTGGGCCACCCGTCGATCCTCGTAGATGCCCCGCAGGTGTTCCAGGAGGTCGGCGGTCGAGGTGTTCGCCTGCTCGAGCAGTTGGGTCTGGCGAACTGCCCGGTTCATGTTGCGATCGGTGAAGAACACGCCGGGATCGTCGTCGCCGGTCTTGAACCCTTCGACGGCCTGGGCCAGGAGTTTCTCCTCGATCGACGCCTGCTCCTCATCCGACGCCGCCAGCTCGACGGATGCGGTCTCCAGCGTGCTGCGGGCGACATCCAACCGGCTGCGCGCGGCGTCGATCTTCGACTGCGTCTCCTGGGCCGTCTCGTTGATGGCCTGCAACCCGGCGAGGATCTCCTCGTCGGCCGCTCTCGCTTCGTTCAGGTTGCCGGCGGCTGCCGCCCGGCGGCGACGATCCTCGGCGCTGAGCGTCGTCGGCGTCGCCATGCTCGTCGTGGCCGATTCGTCCTCGACGGTGGTGGAGCTGTCATCGGCCGGTGCCGTCGTCGTGGTCTCGGCCCCTGACGGGAACACCGACGCAGCGATCGCCAGCGCCACCACGGCCGCGACCAGCGACGGTGCCCGCCCCGATCGTCTCCGATTCCTGATTTCGCTTCGACGCGCCGATGCGTCCACGCTGCTCCGCCTGAGTTCCGTGTTCGAGGCCGTCTCGGGATCCAACCGGCTACCCCTCCGAAGTGGAACGACACGAGGCCGACATCGGACTGTAATGGCTAGCGGCCGAAGATGGAACCTCGCCCGACCAGTAGGGTCGAGCGAGGTCGCGCACCAACGTCCCAACCCCACGTCTCAACGAGCGCGACGACAGAGGAGCAGCGGTGAACGAAGCGGTCGACCCCGAACGCGAGACCCTGGACTGGGCGACCTATGGGCGGGCGGTGAGAGAACTCGCCCAGCAGGTCGCCGACAGCGGATTCCGCCCCGACATCATCCTCGCGATCGCACGGGGTGGGCTGTTCGCGGCCGGATCGCTCGGCTACGCCCTCTCCGTGAAGAACCTGTTCGTCATGAACCTGGAGTTCTATACCGGCGTCGGCGAGCGGCTCGATATGCCTGTTGTTCTCCCACCCTATCTGGACAAGCTTGATCTCACAGACGCACGAATACTTGTCGTTGATGATGTCGCCGACACCGGGCATACGCTGAAAGTAGTTCATGAATTCTGCCAAGACGTTGTCTCCGAAAGTATGACCGCCGTACTCTATGAGAAGTCACACTCGGTGGTGAAGGCGGACTTCGTTTGGAAGCGAACGGACCTCTGGATCAATTTTCCCTGGTCAACCGAGCCTCCAGTGGTGGAAGAGCCCGGCAAGGAAAGCGTGCGAGAAGCATAAGCCGCAACAAGCATGGCCATATAGAGCAAATTCGGGGGATGTTCTTTTAGTCCATTTCATCTATTGTTGATGGGATGGAGGCCACTGCAATGATCAAGCGGATTGTTTCTGGAGTATTCCTACTGATCGCGCTCGGCGCCCTCGGTCTGATCCTGGCCGGCGCGCTCACGAGTGGTGAACAGTTGATCGTGCGGTTCCTCACCGCGATCGTCGTCGCCTCGCTGTGTCTGTACGTCATCAGCGACCTGCGACTGCACGCCGACGACAACGCCGCCAGGTCGTCTGCCCGCCGCCCGCCCACCGAAGCCGCGACGCGACGCGGCCCTGCGCCGAACGCGCTCCCTCCGAACAGCACCGCGGCGTTCATGGCAACCGTCACCGGCAAGCGCTCGGCGAACACCTCCAGTCGCCTCGCTCCCTCCGCCGATGGCGAGGCCGCGTTCCCGTCGGACGCCGCTGACCGGGCCGACGCCCCGGGATTCGCCGGTGTGGGGTCGGCCTGGGTCGACGCCGCGACCGGGACGTCCGACGGCGAGGCCGACGGTGACCACGAAAGTGACGGTCGGCACGCCCCCGAGCACCCAGCGGCCACCGTTGCGCCCGGCTCGACCTCCGCCTATGCCGACGACGACGTCGACGCCGGCGAGTGGCCCCACCTCCCGGTCCAAGCGGCACCAGCGGATGAGCGCCGCAAGCATGGCCTCGCGACGATCTTCACCCCACAGGACGGGGAGGAGGCAGCAGACACCGAGTTCGAGGAGGCCCCACAGGCGCTCGCAGCGAACGACCACTATCGCCCGCCGATCGCTCCCCGATACCCCACGCCGAACCTCACCTCGATCACCGGCGGAGCGTTCAGCACCCACAGCGACGCTGCGGCGGCCGACGAGCCAGCGACCGACCGGCCATCGACCGACGATGACGGCGCAGACGACGAGGGCACGGACGAGCCGGCCAACCGGTCGGTGAACGCCGAACCCAGCGCTGCGGTGAGCGACCACGCCGACGCTGCCGTGCACGTTCCCGACGCCGAGCACGTTCCAGACGCCGAGCACGTTGCCGGCGCCGACCAGGTCGGCGCTGCCGAGCACGGCGATGCGACCGACGATGTCCGGATCGACGAACCGCACGCCGACGATCACACCGGCGACGATCACCCGGACGATCTGCTCGGCGATGAGGCGTACGACGACGAAGCCTGGGAAGGCGTCGACGGGCTGCACGCCGACGACGCGACCCTGGAGCACGAGCGGGCGGCCGACCATGCTGCCGCCGACGACGAGGACACCGGCGACCACGACGACACCATCGGTGGCGAGTGGGTGACCGATGACGGGTGCGCGAGCGATGACGGGTGGGTGAGCGACGTCGATGCCGATGCCGACCGGGTGAGCGGTGCGGTCATCGACGACGAGCGCGCCGGCGACGATACCGGGTCCTGGGCCGACGAGGACGACGCCGCCGAACAGGTGGCCGCGGCGTCCGCCCTCGGCGAGGCGGACGGACCGTCCGATGACCTCGCTGCCGAGGGAACCCGGGCCGACGCCGACCTCGACGAGATCGAGTCGATGACCGCCATGGCCGCCGAGCCCGAGACCGGATCGACCCCGGCGCTCCAGGCCACATCCGGGCTGGAAGCGGCAGCGCAGGCAAGGGCTCGGGTGATCGAACTACTCGCCGGCGAGCACGGGGCGAGCGAGCTGGAAGCCGCCATCGAAGCAGGCGAGCTCGAGACAATCAGCTCGCTCATGGCCGACGGCACCCTGTCCACCAGGGGACCGATCTCCGACCACGACGTGCGAACGATGGTGTTCGTGGCGTTCACGTCGAACGAGCTGCGGAAGATCCTGCTCGCAGGCGGCCGGCTCGACGGCGAGTTCGATCGCTTCGAGTTGGACACGGCCGACTCGTTCAGCAGCGACGGCGTGCTCGACCCTGACACCGACAGCCCAGCGGATCTCCCGCCGGCCGTGCTGGCCGCATCCGAGGCCGCAGCCACCAATGGCTCGGAAGTCGATGAGCGCGACTCGGCCACGGCAGGCGACACCCCCGACTTCGACCGCGAGCCCCTCCCGACCGGCCGGCACCAGCCGGTCACCGCCCGCTGAGCGCCCGCCGAGCCAGGTCAGTCAGGGCGTCATTTGTAGGAGGCCTGCGATTCCTTCCAGGAACCCCCGTCGGCCCGGGGTTCCTTCGGCAGGCCGAGCACCCGCTCGCCGATGATGTTGCGCTGCACCTCGGAGGTGCCCGCGTAGATCGTGCCCGGCCGGGCGACGAGGAAACTGCTCATCCAGTTGGCCGGGGTGTTCTCGATGCCGATCGCGGGAGCGCCGATGCCGACCCTTGTCTCGTCGCCGAACCCGACCATGCCGTCGGCCCCCATCATGTTCATCGCCGCTTCGGTGATGCGGTGGTGATGGTGGCTCCAGAAGAGCTTGCCGATCGATGACTCGGGTCCTGGCTGCTGCCCCGCGAGGAACCGGGTGAGGGCCTGCATCCCCCGGTACTTCATGATCTGGACGGTCGTGTAGAAGCGGGCGATGTCCTGCCGGACGAGGGGGTCGTCGATCTTGCCCTGCTTGCGGGCCATGTCGACGAAGAGCTCGTACTCCGCGCCGAACGACAACGCCGTGGTGGTGGCGCCGACCCCGCGCTCGTAGCCGAGGAGGGTGTTGCCCACCGCCCACCCGTTGTTGACCCCGCCGAGCACGTTGTCCTTGGGACAGGTGGCGTCGGTGAAGAACACCTCGTTGAAGTGGTCGTGACGGGCGATGTTGGTGATCGGCCGCATCTCCACGCCGGGCTGCTCGGTCGACATGAGCAGGAAGGAGATCCCCTTGTGCTTCGGCACGTCGGGATCGGTCCTGGCGAGGACGAAGATCATGTTGGCGGTCTGGCCGCTGGAGGTCCAGATCTTCTGGCCGTTCACGATCCACTGATCACCGTCGAGCTCGGCCTTGCAGCCGAGGTTGGCGAGGTCGGAGCCGGCGTTGGGCTCGGAGTAGCCCTGGCACCAGACGTCCTCCCCGGACAGGATCCGCGGGATGAAGTGCTGCTTCTGCTCCTCGGAGCCCCAGGCCAGGATGGTGTTGCCCACCATCCCGATGCTGAACCCATCGTTGGGGCCCGACGTCGGCACACCGCGCTTGGCGAACTCCTCGTTCATGACGACCTGTTCCAGGTGGGTCAGTCCCCCGCCCCCGTACTCGGCCGGCCAGTTGGGCGCGAGGAGCTTGTTGTCGCGCAACGTCTCCCGCCACTCGTTCTGGAACCGGGTTCTGGCTTCACCGTCGAGCGCGCCGATGCCCTGCCAGTTGCTCGGCAGGTACTCGTCGAGGAAGGCGGTGATCTTCTCGCGGTACTGCTCGGTCTCCGGTGGATAGGTCGGTTGCATGGGCACCACCGTATTTCAGGACACCGGTACCGGCCATTCCCTCCACGAAACTGGAACCCGGTAACGTCGGGCGCGATGGCTCCTTCGCACCGTGCCGATCAGATCCCGGATCACACGCCCACCCACGAGGTCTTCGCACTCAAGTACGCCGAGCGGGACGCCCGCCGGCCGGACCACTTCATCGGTGGCGATCCCCACGATGCGCCGATGCCGATGGACTACTACGTCTGGGCGATCGTCGGCGAGAACGGCCTCTGGGTGGTCGACACCGGCTTCGAGCAGTCGGATGCCGACCGACGGAAGCGGACCCTCGTGCGTTCCGTCACCGAAGCGCTCGCCACGATCGGGATCGCCGCGGCCGACGTCGAGCAGGTGATCCTCACCCACCTCCACTACGACCACGTCGGCGGCTTCGACCAGTTCCCGAGCGCCCGATTCCACCTGCAGGACACGGAGATGAGCTACGCCACGGGTCGGGCCATGACCCACCCGGCGATCGCCCACTCGTTCACCGCCGACCACATCGCGAGCATTGTCCACGCCGTGTTCGGTGGCCGTGTCGTCTTCCACGACGGCGACGCCGAACTGGCGCCCGGGCTGTCGATCCATCACATCGGCGGCCACACGAAGGGTTTGCAGGTCGTGCGGGTGTGGACGACCGATGGGTGGCTGGTGCTGGCCTCAGACGCCAGCCACTACTACGAGAACATGACGAGCGGCCGACCGTTCCCGATCGTGTACGACCTCGGCGACATGCTCGACGGCCACCGACGGTGCTTCGAGCTCGCCAGTGCCCCGGAGCTCGTCGTTCCGGGCCACGATCCTCTCGTCCTCGAGCGATTCCCCCCGGCCCGCCCTGGCCTCGACGGCATCGCCGCCCGCCTCGCCTGACACCCGCACGGGCTGGTCAGAGGTTGGCGGTGGCGAGGTCCAGGTACTCGGCGAATTTCTCCTGAGCTGCCGCCTGCTTGCGGGTGTAGTGCTCGCTGGGCACGTCGACGGGCTGGTAGTCCTTCAGGATCTTGCGGGCGACCGTCACCTTGTGGACCTCATCGGGCCCGTCGTAGATGCGGGCGGCTCGCGCTGCTCGGTACATCGATTCGAGCGGCAGGTCGGTGGTGAACCCGAGCGCGCCATGGACCTGGATGGCCCGGTCGATCACGTTGTAGAGCACCTTCGCCCCGTACCACTTGATGATCGCGATCTCCATCCGCGACGCGGACGCCCCGTACTTGTCCATGTGCCACGCCGCCTGGAGCGTGAGGAGCCGGGCGGCCCGCATCTCGGCCTCCGACTCGGCCACCCAGTCCTGCACCATCTGCTTCTCGGCGAGGTAGCTGCCGTGGGCGTAGCGGCTGACCGCTCGTTCGCAGAGCATGTCGAACGCCCGTCGCGACTGCCCGAGCCAGCGCATCGCGTGGTGGATCCGGCCCGGTCCGAGCCGCTTCTGGGCGAGCACGAAGCCCTGGCCGACACCGTCGTCGCCGCCGACCAGGTTGGCGTGGGGCACCCTGACGTTGTCGTACACGATCTCGGAGTGACCGCCCGGTTCGCCGGTCTCGTGGTCGGGGTGCGACATCACCGGGACATCGCGCACGACGTTCAACCCCGGGGTGTCGGTGGGCACCACGAACATCGAGGAGCCCTGGTAGGGATGGACGTCGGGGTTGGTCACCACCATCGAGATGAGGATGTCGGCGGTCGACCCGTTCGACGTGAACCACTTCCGACCGTTGATCACCCACTCGTCGCCGTCCCGGACCGCGTTGGTCTTGAGGAGCTTCGGGTCGGACCCTGCCGTGTCGGGCTCGGTCATCGAGAACGCGCTGCGGATCTTGCCGTCGAGCAACGGCTGCATCCACTTCTCCTTCTGCTCATCGGTCGCACCGACGGCGAGGAGCTCGGCGTTGCCGGTGTCGGGTGCGTTGACCCCGAAGATGCGGGGGGCGAACGCCGACTTGCCGAGGATCTCGTTCATCAGGCCGAGCTTGACCTGCCCGAACCCGAGCCCACCGAGCTCGGGTGGCAGATGGGTGGCCCACAGGCCCTGCTCCTTGACCTGCTCCTTCAGTGGGGCCGTGATCTCGTCGATCTTGTCGCGATCTCGCTGGATCTCCCGCGGGAGCCCCTCCAACGGATAGATCTCCTCGACCAGGAGCTGGCGCATCCAGTCGAGCTTCGCTTCGAAGTCGGGGTCGGTTTCGAAATCCCAGGCCATGGTGAACTCCAGTCAGAGATGAGCGGGCGAGCGGTGCTTCGTCTGCAACGCGTGTTCAGATGTCTTCAGATAGTAGGGATCAGCCGACGGCGCCGGCGGCTCGAAGCGAGGCGATGTCGTCGGCGACCCAGCCCCAATCGGCGAGGATCTCGTCGGTGTGCTGGCCGGGATCGGGCACCGGGCCCTGGACCTCGCCGGGGGTGCGGCTGAACCGGGGCGCCGGGCCGGGTTGCACCACGCCTTCCAGCTCGATGAACGTTCCCCGCTTCGCGTTGTGGGGATGGTCGGGCGCTTCGGCCATCGACAGGACGGGGGCGAAGCACACGTCGGACCCCTCCATGATCTCGCACCACTCGTCGCGGGTCTTCGACAAGAACAGCTCGGTGAGGCGCATCTTGTGCTCCGTCCACCGGGCCCGGTCGTTGCGGTTGGGGATGTCGTCCTCGGTCAGACCGAGCTTCTCCAGCAGCTCCGCATGGAACTTGCCCTCGATCGATCCGATCGAGATCCACTTGCCGTCGCTGCATTCGTAGGTCCCGTAGAAGTGGGCGCCCGAGTCGAGCATGTTCGAGCCGCGCTCGTCGCTCCATGAACCGGAACCGTGGATGCCGTAGATCGCGCTCAGCAGCGAGGCGGCCCCGTCGACCATCGCCGCGTCGATGACCTGCCCCTGCCCGGAGGTGCGGGCCTCGATGATGCCGGCGCACACCCCGAACGCCAGATACAGCGCACCGCCACCGAAGTCGCCAACGAGGTTCAAGGGCGGCACCGGTGGGCCGCCGGCGGTGCCGATGGCGTGGAGCGCACCGCTCAGGGCGATGTAGTTGATGTCGTGACCCGCGGCGTGGGCGAGCGGGCCGTCTTGACCCCATCCGGTCATGCGCCCGTACACGAGGCGCGGGTTGCGGGCGAGGCACACGTCGGGACCGAGGCCGAGCCGGTCGGTGACTCCGGGGCGGAACCCCTCGATGAGGGCGTCGGCCTGCTCGACGAGGGCGAGCACCACCTCCACCCCGTCCGGGTTCTTGAGGTCGACGCCGATCGAGCGGCGACCCCGGTTCAGCACGTTGTACTTGCGGCCCCGGTCGATGCCGAGGTCGGCGGGAGCGAGCCGGTCGACCCGGATGACCTCGGCCCCGAGGTCGGCGAGCAGCATCGCGCACATCGGACCCGGACCGATCCCGGCGAGTTCGATCACCTTCACACCATCGAGTGGTCCGCTCATCGTTGCCTCTTTCTGCGTTCTGTCTGCTCTTCTCTGCGCGGTCAACCACAAGTTAGGGTCTCGGCATGCGAGCAGCCATTCTCAGAGACGGTGCGATGGTGGTCGACGAGATCGACGATCTGAGCCCGGCGCCGGGCCAGGTGCTGGTGGAGACGGTCGCCTGCGGGATCTGTGGCAGCGACCTCCACACCGTCGATCACGCCCACGAGATGGTCGAGGTCGCGCTCGATGGTGGAAGCTCCACGTTCACGTTCGACCCCGACCGCGACCTGGTGATGGGCCACGAGCTGGCGGTACGGGTCCTCGACGTCGGCGACGGTGTCACCGGTGTCGTGCCCGGCGCCGAGGCGGCGGCGATGCCGATGCTCAACGCCGACGGTCGGATCGCGGTGCCGGGTTACGACAACGACTACCCCGGTGGCTATTCGGAGCGGATGCTGCTCGACCCCGGAGCGCTGCTGCCGGTGCCCAACGGGCTCGACCCCCGACTCGCAGCGCTGACCGAACCGCTGGCGGTCGGCCTGCACGCCGTCAACCAGTCGTCGATCGGTGAGGCGGCGGGCGGCACCTCGAACCGCGACACCACGAGGCGGCCGGCGATCGTCATCGGGGCCGGCCCGGTCGGGCTGTCGGTCATCGCCTCGTTGGCCCTGACCGGCACCGAGCCGATCGTGGCGTCCGATTTCTCCCCTCGTCGCCGTGCCCTGGCCGCCGAGCTCGGCGCCCACGTGGTGCTCGATCCCGGCACCGCCACCGATCGCCAGGCCGGGTTCGAGCAGGCGGTGCAGGCCCTGTCCGACGAGGGTGCGCTCGACGACGGCGCCCCACCGGTGGTGTTCGAGGCCGTCGGGGTGCCGGGCATGATCGACATGGCGATGACCGGCGTGCCCCCGGCGAGCGAGTTGGTGGTCGTCGGGGTGTGCATGGAGCACGACTCGTTCCGCCCGATGATGGGCATCTTCAAGCGGCTGACCGTGAAGTTCGTGCTCGGCTGGTCGCCCGACGAGTTCGCCCAATCGCTCCGGAACCTCGCCGAAGGTCGTATCGACGGCACCAAGCTCGTCACCGGCGAGGTCGGCCTCGACGAGGTGCCCGCATCCTTCGCCGCGCTCGCCGACCCGGAGGAGCACGTCAAGATCCTGGTCCGCCCGAACGGTTCGTGACCACCGGCCACAGCGACGCTGATCGGCCGCGTGCTCACCGGAGCGGGGCGGCACGCAGCGTGTAGAGGTCGGCGTCGAGGAGGATCGTTCGCACAACCCAGATGTGGAGGACGACGCTGGCCACGAGGAACCCGATCGAGAGCGACACGATGAACCCGCCGCGCCGTCCGGTCACCCGCCAGACCCCGTAGGCGACGAGCCCCAGCACCACGCCGGCGGGGAGCACCAGCAACGCCACGATCGGCACGACGAACCACGGTCCGGGGATCACGCCGGTGCCGGCGGAGTGGTCGAGCACGTCGAACTTCAACCATGTGTAGGCGATGCCGCTGACGAAGTTGAAGGCGACGACGAAGGCCGAGAAGACGGCCAGGACGATGGTCGCCGTTCCCTTCGCCACCACCGCGATGCTTCTGGTCGTCACGGCCGTGAGACTACTGGGGCGGGCTCGGCCGACTGGGTCGGACCGACCTGATCGGGTGGACCCGATCGGGCCGCGGATCGGGCTGGGTCAACCCGTTGCTCAGCGAGGAACGAGCCAGAACGTCAGGCCGAGGTCGGCCTCGTGCTGCGGAGCGGTCGCGGAGCCGGGGGGCCGATCGCCCGGATCGAAGGAGCCGGGATCGTGGTCGACGACCTCGATCGCGAGCACCGCGTCGGCCACCTCGTTGCGATGGTCGTGCAGGGCGTTGGCCATCTCCCCCTCCGCAACGATGTGCAGCCGGATCCGGTCGCTGACCTCCAGCCCGGCGTCCTTGCGGGCGGTCTGGATCAGGCGGATGGCTTCTCGAGCCAGACCAGCGCGACGGAGCTCGGTGGTGATGGTGGTGTCGAGGGCGATCGTCAGGCCGTTCTGGCTGATCACCGCCCAGCCGATGCGAGGGACCTCGCTGAGCGTGACCTCATCGCCGGTGATCTCGGTCGGCTCGCCGTCGACGTCGACGGTGGCCGAGCCGGTGGCCCGGATCGCCGCCGCCAGCTCGGCAGGGTCTGCGGCGACCACCGCCGCGGCCGCTTGTTGGGTGCGGGATCCGAACCGCTTGCCGAGGGCCCGGAAGTCGGGCTTCACCTCGAGCTCCACCACCTCGCCGGCTGAGCCGAGCGGCTCGATCCGGCCGACGTTGAGCTCGTCGGCGACCTCGGCAGCCAGCTCGTCGGAGAGGCGACGACCGCCCGGTAGAGCGAGCACGGCCCGAGCCAGCGGCTGGCGGATCTTGATCTTGGCGGCTTGGCGGACCGCTCGGCCGGCCTCCACCGCCTGGCGGGCCAACACCATGTCGGCTCGGAGGGTCTCCGCCACCGACGGAGCGCCCTGCCCACCGGCATCGCCGGTCGGGAAGTCGGCCAGGTGGACCGACATCGGCGCGTCGCCGTGGGCCGGCTCGAACCCGGGCACGACCGCGGCTCGCCACACCCGTTCGGTCACGAACGGAACGAACGGTGCCAGGAGTCGGGTGGTCGTGTCGAGGCAGGTGTGGAGGGTGCTGAGAGCGGCTGGATCGCCGGCCCAGAACCGGGCGCGACCCCGGCGGACGTACCAGTTCGAGAGGTCGTCGATGAACTGGGCCAGGGCCCGGCCGGCGCCAGCGGTGTCGAAGTTCTCGAGTTGGGTGTCGACCGCTGTGGCGACGTGATCGAGCTCGGCCAGCACCCACCGGTCGAGCACGGGCCGTTCGGCCACCGGGCCGGCGTCAGCGTGTGACCAGTCGGACGTCGAGGCGTAGAGCGTGAAGAAGGCAGCGGTGTTCCAGTAGGTGAGCAGGACCCGCCGCACGATCTCCCGGAGCGGCTCGTCGCTGATCCTCCGGGCCGACCACGGCGATCCCGAGCAGAGCATGAACCAGCGGAGCGCGTCGGCGCCGTGAGCGTCCATGAGCGGCATCGGTTCGAGCACGTTGCCGAGATGCTTGCTCATCTTGCGACCATCGGCGGCCATGATGTGACCCAGGCAGACCACGTTCTCGTAGGACGACCGGTCGAACACCAGCGTCCCGACCACCATGAGCGTGTAGAACCATCCCCTGGTCTGGTCGATGGCCTCGCAGATGAACTGAGCCGGGTAGGAATCCTCGAACTCCTCGACGGAGCCGGGCCGGTGGGGGTAGCCGAGCTGGGCGAACGGCATGGCCCCGGAGTCGAACCAGGCGTCGATCACCTCTGGCACCCGGGTGGCGGTGCCGCCACAGGACGGGCAGGGGAACGTGATCTCGTCGATGAAGGGACGATGGGGGTCGAGATCCGAGAGGTCGCGCCCGGCGAGGCGGCCGAGGTCGGCTCTCGACTCGACCCACGTGTGGTGCTCCCGATCACAGATCCACACCGGGAGCGGGGTTCCCCAGTACCGGTTGCGGGACAGCGCCCAGTCGACGTTGTTGGCCAGCCAGTCGCCGTAGCGACCGTGCTTGATGTGATCCGGGTACCAGTTGGTGCGCTCGTTCTCCTGCTCGAGCTCGGCGATCCGCTCTGTGGTCCGGATGTACCACGACAACTGGGCGTAGTACATGAGGCGGGTGTGGCAACGCCAGCAGTGGGGGTAGGGGTGGGCGTGGTCGACGCTGCGAAGGAGCAGGCCCCGCCGGTCGAGGTCCGCCATCAGCGCCGGGTTGGCGTCGGTGAAGAACATGCCACCGACGAGCTCGACCGACGGCTCGAAGTGCCCGTCGGGGGTGATCGGGTTGACCACCGGCAAGTCGAACCGGCGGCACGCGGCGAGGTCCTCGGCCCCGAAGGCCGGGGCGAGGTGGACCAGGCCGGTACCGTCCTCGACGGTCACGTAGTCGGCGGTGATGACCACGTGGGCGTCAGGGACGGGTACCAGGTCGAACGGCGGCACGTAGCCGACCTTCTCGAGCTCGGCGCCGGGCAGGAGCGCCAGCACCTCGACATCGGCGACGTCGGCCGCTCCGTGTTCGGGGATCGGCGACGCGTCACCGGCCTGCTCGTCGTCGGCGACGTCGGTGCCGAGGACCGAGGACACCAGCGCTTCGGCGAGCAGGAACGTGCCGCTGCCGGTCCGGACGATCGCGTAGGTGATCTCGGGATGGACGGCCACCGCGGTGTTGGAGACCAGCGTCCAGGGCGTGGTCGTCCACACGAGCAGCTCCACGTCGGCGATTCCCGCCACCTCGCCGACGACGGGGAACCGAACGTAGACCGAGGGATCGATCACGTCCTCGTAGCCTTGCGCCACCTCGTGATCCGACAGCCCGGTGCCGCACCGCGGGCAGTAGGGAGCCACACGGTGGTCCTGGGTGAGCAGGCCCATCTCGGCGATCCTGGCCAGCGCCCACCACTCGGCTTCGATGTAGTCGGGGGCCATCGTCCAGTAGGCGGCGTCGACGTCGACCCAGTAGCCCATTCGCTCGGTCATGGCGGTGAAGTCGTCGACGTGCCGCTGCACCGAGCGGCGACAGTGCTCGTTGAACGTCTCGATCCCGATCCGCTCGATGTCCGGCTTTCCCGCCAGCCCGAGCTCCTTCTCGACCGCGATCTCCACCGGCAACCCGTGACAGTCCCACCCTGCCTGGCGAGGCACGTGGTAGCCCTTCATCGTCCGGTAGCGGGGGAAGACGTCCTTGAAGGCCCTCGCTTCGACGTGATGCGTGCCCGGGTTGCCGTTGGCCGTCGGTGGCCCTTCGTAGAACGACCACCGTGGACCGTCGGCGGTGCGGGCGACGCTGGCCGCGAAGATGTCGTTGGCGGCCCACCACTCGAGAATCTCCTGCTCCATCGCCGGCAGGTCGACGTGTGTGGGCAGCGACGTGAAGTCGTGACGATCGGGCACGCGGAACTCCGGTGATGACGAGACGGGTGGGCGGGACCACGGGCCGAGCCGGCGATCCGGCGACGAAACCGCCACCGGCGCGGCGAGGGGCCGAGCGGTCTACCGGCGGTCCAGGTTACCTCGGCGTCCGGTCAGCAGCCGATGCCGAGCCAGACCGGGATGTCGCGCGGGGTGCCGGCCACCGCCGCCGTGCCGCCGACGTTGAACTCGGCCGAGCCGCCGCCGTCGAACTTGATCAGGTCCTCGTAGCCGGCGGCGGTCGCCCAGTCGACGAGCTGGGGAACCGTCAGCGACGCGGTGCCGCCGAAGATGAGCCGCTTGGTCTCGTGGTCGATGGCCACGAACGTGTGCCGGTACGTCTGGTAGGTGTAGGGGTCGTTGGCGACGTCGGAGCTGAAGTCGGGGTCGCGCTGCCCGTCGATGATCAACGGGATCCCGGCGGCTGCCCACACCCACTCCGAGGGGTCCACCCGCTCGTTCGGCTCGAGGTCCCGCAGGTACGGGGAGGTCTCGGCCGATGCGTGCCACGACTCGATCACCGTTCGGCCGTTGTGGTAGGCGACGCTGTTGAGGCGCGTGTGGTGAGGCCCGAGCGTCTGGCCCGGCCACACCTCCACCACGCTCTTCGGCGACGGGTCGAACCGCAGGCCGAACACGCCGCGGTCGGTGCGGTCCGATGAGCCCTTGGCCCCTCGGCCATCCACGATGCCGATGCCGAGCACGCCGGGGTTGGCTCGATCCTTCTCCGCCGGCACCAGCCAGTTCCCGTTGATCGAGGCGACCGAGCACCGGTTCACGCCGGTCTCGAAGACCGGCCTCGTCAGGTCGACCTCGACGCCGCTGATCGACCCGCTGCCCCAGGTGACCCCGATCGACTTGTAGCCGTTGGCCGACATGGTGGCGCTCGCCAGCGGCACGAGCTTGGCCTCCTGGCACGACGACACTGCGGCCGACTCCGCAGGGTAGATGCTGTGACAGGTGTCGGTGAGCCGCAGGTACTCCTTCAGCTCGGCGAAGTTGACCATCATGTCCCACCGGGTGAGGGCGCCCGAGCTGAGGAGCCCGGTCCAGTAGTCGCGACCGCCGGCGTCCGGCGTGCGACACAGCACGTTGCCGTACACCAGGTCGACGTACTGGGCGTGGCTGAGGTTGCCGTAGCGGGCGACGAACTCGTCGCTCGTGGCGAACTGGAAGGCGAGGGCGGACAGCGAGGCGCCGTTGGCCCTGGTCCTGGCCCAGTAGTCGAAGCCACCCTGGTCGGGTTGCCGGAGGAAGAAGGCCTGGTAGAGGCGCCACACCCGGGCGTGACCGGCCGAGTACGCCACCTGGCCACCGAAGTCGGCGGCCGGTGCGGCGATCGCGCAGGCGTTCGCCTGGGGCGTCGAGTTCACGATTGCGGCGGCGACCGCGGCGTCGACCGTCGGACCGGCTGTGCCGTCGACCGTCGTCGTGCTGTCGGCGGCAGCGGGGGTCACCAGGGGCTGGACGCCGAGGACCACGGCCAACACGATGAGGATTCGGGCGAACGTTGCCATGGCGGCCTTCCGGTGGGGTCGCGGCGCGAGGACGTGTGAACTCGCGGTATCGGCGCCCGACGGCCGGCCCTTGAGCGGGCTGTGGCACCGGTAGGTGGTAGTGACCGGGCGAGATCGGCTCGGCTACCGTCGCGACATGCTGATCGAACGGATCGAATCGAAGTGGATCGACGCCTTCGCCGCGACATTCGAGATGTGCGGCGTCGGCTCGGGCGACGTGTGCGCCGTGCTGTCGGAGAGCCAGAGTCGGGAGATCAATGTTCAGCTCAGCGAGCTCGCCCTGCAACGGCTCGGGGCGCAGGTCTTCCACGTCCGTATCCCCACGCCGGCCCAGACCGCCCCGGTGCCCATCCGATCCACCGGGGCGTCCGACGCGATCGGCGGGATCCAGCCGGTGATCGCGGCGCTGGCGTCGTCGACGCTGGTGGCCGACTGCACCGTGGAGGGTCTCCTCCACGCCCCCGAGCTGCCGGCGATCCTCGGCGACGGCGCCCGGGTGCTGATGGTGTCGAACGAGCATCCCGAGCTCCTCGAGCGCATGCGGCCCGATCCCGCGCTCGAGGAGCGGGTGAAGCTCGGCACGAAGATGCTCCGGGCGGCGGAGACGATGACGGTTACCTCCCCGGGCGGGACCGACCTCACGATCGACGTGGCCAAGGCACCCGCCGGTTCGAGCTGGGGCTACACGGCCCGCCCGGGGACGATCGCCCACTGGCCGGGCGGGCTGTGCCTCTGCTTTCCCGCCGCAGGCTCGGTCAACGGCACCCTCGTGCTCGACCACGGCGACGTGAACCTCACGTTCAAGCGGTACATGGAGTCGCCGGTGCGGCTGACGATCGTCGACGACTACATCACCGACATCGAGGGCGACGGGCTCGACGCCGCCCTCATGACCAGCTACTTCGAGGCCTGGGGCGACAAGGAGGCCTACGCGGTGTCGCACGTGGGTTGGGGCATGAACACCGCGGCGCGGTGGGACGCGCTCACCATGTACGACAAGTCACAGGTGAACGGCACCGAGCTTCGGGCCTTCGGCGGCAACTTCCTCTACTCGACCGGCGCCAACGAGGTGGCCGGGCGACACACGCTCGGCCACTTCGACCTGCCGATGCGGCGCTGCACCGTCGCGCTCGACGGTACCGATGTGGTGACCGACGGGGTGCTCCAGGGCGACCTCGCCCCCTGACCGGCGTCTGCGTCGCGGACGGGTGTGCCGGGCTGCTGCGGTGCGCCGTCCGGATCGACATGGCGTGGCCTAGTGTTGTCGGCCATGAACAACTCGGCATCCCGGCTCGTGCTGATGGGCCTCGGTATCGGCACCGTGCTCGCGCTGCTCGGCTGGCTGGCGTTCGGCTTCTTCGGGATCCAGGCGGCCTTCACCGACACCGAGGTCGACGAGGGCGGACCGGTGTTCGCCAGCGAGGCCGAGGAGGCCGAGTTCGACGAGGCGATGGAGGAGGCGGAGGCAAACCCCACCGAGACCGACGAGGACATGCCGGAGACCGAGGCCGAGGCCGAGATCGTGACGGTCGCCAGCGGGACCTTCACCGGGGTGTCCCGCTACGACGTGTCCGGCGACGCCCTGGTGCTGAACGACGGCACCGAGCAGCGATTCCTCCGCCTCGAGAACTTCGAGTCGTCGAACGGTCCGGATCTGAACGTGTACCTGCGGGCCGAGGACGGGAGCTTCGTCGACCTCGGTGACCTGAAGGGCAACATCGGCGACCAGAACTACGAGATCCCGACCACGGTCGATCTCGAGGTCCACAACAAGGTGGAGATCTGGTGCGTCCGCTTCGACGTGGAGTTCGGGAACGCCGTGCTCAGCTGAGCCGGGCTGCAAGGCACTCGGCCCGGCTCCGCTTGAGCCGAACCAGGTCGAGCGGCCCGCCCGTCAGGGCATCTCGACGATCGTGACCGCGCCGGTGTCGCCATCGACCTCGATCGTGGCCCCGTCGGGGATCCGCTTCGTAGCATCGGTTACCGACACGACACAGGGTATGCCGAGCTCGCGGCTGACGATGATCGCGTGGCTGAGCGGCGCACCGACGTCGACGACCACCCCGGCCGCGGGAACGAACAACGGCGTCCACGACGGATCGGTGATCGGGGCCACGAGGATGTCGCCGGGGGACAGCGCGGTCGGGTCGTGGGAGTTCGTGACGACCCTGGCGATCCCGCGGGCTTTCCCGGGGCAGCCCGGTACGCCCTGGAGCGCATCACCGGCCGAGACGGCCTCGATGGCCACGGCGTCGCGGGCCGGGTAGGTCGACATCGGTGGCGCCTCGCCCACGAACAGGAACGGCTCCTGCAGGTTCTTGACATCGCCCATGAGCGTCTCCCGCTCGACGAGCTTGTCGTGGTAGCCGTCGGGCGAGTCGAGAAAATCGTAGACCTCGCTGCGCTCGAGCATGCCGTAGGAGTTCACATGGGGGAACGTCCCGGCCTCGACGCAGCGCCGGCCCCACTCCCGCGCCGCCATACGGCCCTCGTGGATGAGCTTGATGCAGTTGGTCTTGGTCCGCTCCCGGCCCGGCATGAACACGGTTGCCGAATGCAGCGCCGCCTGGAACTGGCCCTGGGTCTCGGGGTCTTCGGCGAGCATGGCCACGATCTGGTCACCGATCGTCTTGCGCTCCGCTGCCCTGGCGTCATTCGACGCCTGCGGGGCAGCGCCGGCGTCGGCGAGGCGCATACGGTCGATGGCGGCGAGGGCGAGGTCGGGGTTGGTCTCCCACGTCGGCGAGCGGGTCTCCCACTCGTTCGGGCCACGGGAGCCGTATGAGAACAGGAACGAGTCGAACGCCTCGACGAACGAGGTGACCGCACCGTCGGTGCTGGCCCGCAGCCGGGCATCGAGGCCCGAGATGCCCTCGTCGAACTCGCGCTGGAGCGATGCCGAGGCGGCGACCTGGCGCCCCAGGTCCCACATGGCCATCGACGGTGCCGCCGATTCGACGTCGCCCACACCGGCGATCAGCTTGAGGGTCGCCTCGGGCATGCCGACCGCCTCGGCCACCTTGGCGATGATGCCCATCGGAACCGATGCGAGGAACGTGATGTAGATGTGCTGGGCGAAGAGCTGCCCGAAGTGGTCGTCCATGAGCTGGAAGAAGTAGTCGATCAGTTCACGGTCCGACATCGCAGCGAGGTCGGGACGGTTCGCCCGGAGCGCGTTGACCATCTGCTCGTCGGCGGCGACGTCGGGAAGGTCAGGGGTGGTGAGGGTCCACTGGAACGTGGCGCCGATCTTCTCGGTGAGCTCCGGCCGATCGTCGCCGGGACCGGGGATGAACTCGGGAACACCGGGAGCATCGCCGAAGAACGCATCGTCGATGTCCTTGTAGGTCATCCCCGGGGCGCGGTGGCCGAGCATCCGGAGCGCGGACGCGTTCAGGTAGCCGTAGCCGCCGGTGACGCCGAGAAAGACGGCCCGGTCGGGAGCGACCTCGTCGGCCGTGATCACCCCTATCCGCTCGTAGGCGACACGGAACCCCTCCTCCGCGCCACCGATGCCGTCGGCGTGCTCGAACCAACCGAAGGTGAGGGGGGCGACGGGGTCCGGGAAGACCTCACCGATGTTCGCCCTGGTGTAGAACGAGAACTTCTCGTCGGGTGTCGTCTCCACGAGCCACTTGTCGACCATCCGGTGCGTTCTCCAATCCGGTGCATCTGCGTCGGATGGACGCTACTCGCTCAACGTGTTCGCCGCCCGGTTCATCCCGGTGTGGTCGAACCGGGGAGACTGTCGCTCGTGGCGAGTTCATCGTGGGAAGCAGCCACCCGACGGCAGTACGACGACGAGACGAACCTGGCGGCCCGCCAGGCACTGTTCGAGCACCTGATCGAGGCCACGCCCCTGGCCCCGCCGCTCGACGATCTCGCCTCGCTGGAGGGGCAGCGGGTGCTCGATGTCGGGTGCGGCAACGGCCAGTTCCTGGCTGCAGCCGTGAACGGCGGCGCCCGGACCGTCGGCTGCGATCTGTCGCTCGGTATGGCGCGGGCGGCGAAGATCGCCTCGAACGGCCTCGTGGCCCAGGCCGATGCCCACCGGCTCCCGATCGCCAGCGGCACGATCGACACGGTGCTGGCCCTGTGGATGCTGTATCACGTCGACGACAAGCCCACCGCGCTCGCCGAGATCGCCCGGGTGCTCCGGCCCGGCGGCCTGCTGGTGGCGGCGACGAACTCCGGCGACGACGGCGACATCGACGGCCTGGTGTGCGCCGCGCTCTCGACGGTGCTCGGTCGGACGGTCGACGACTGGCACGCTCCGCTGTCCTTCACCGCCGAGAACGGGGCGGCGATCATCGGCGACGTCTTCGGCGACGACGCGGTGGCGACCCACCCGTTCGGCACCGCGTTCGCGGTCGACGATGCCGCGGTGCTGGTGGGCTACGCCGGCTCGATGTTGGGCCCGATGCACGAGCATCACGGCGACTTCGACGACGAGGCGCTGCTCCGGGCGGTCGGCGAGCGATGCGACCAGGCGATCGCCGAAGACGGCTCGCTCCGCATCGAGCGCGGCGGGGCGGTGTTCATCGGCCACCGCCGCTGATCGCACCGAGGGCGGTGCGCCGGCGGCCGACCGGATCGGCGGTGGGATGGGCGGTGGCCCTTGCGCCCCGTCGACCGCCGGGCCAGGCTTGCCGGATGTCAGCGTCCGACGCGCCTCTCGACACCTACCACAAGGACCATTGGGTGGAGATCGAGCCCGACCGGTTCGACCGGTACGAGGCGCTGTTCGAGCTCGACGACCGTCGGGCCGACATCGTGCTCGGGCCGGTGCGGGTCGAGCCGGGCGAGACGATCGTCGACTTCGGCTGCGGTCCCGGCTACGTGGCCACCCACCTGGCTCGGCTCGCCGGCCCCGACGGTCGCGTCCACGCCGTCGACGTGAACGAGCAGTTCGTGGCCCGCACCCGAGAGCTGGCCGACGAGACCGGCCGGGGGCACCAGATCACGGTCCACCACTCCCCCGACGAGCGGCTCCCCCTCGAGGATGGACTGGCCGACCGGGTGTATGCCAAGAACGTGCTCGAGTACGTGCCCGATCTCGACGGCGTGCTGGGGGAGCTGCACCGCGTGCTCCGGGTGGGCGGTCGCATGGTCGCCTCCGACTCCGACTTCGGGTTCGTGGTCATCGAGCCGCTGGCACCAGCGGAGATCACCGAGCTGTTCGACGCGGCGGCCCCGGCGTTCAAGGAGCCGAACGTCGGGCGCAAGCTCCGGGCCGCCTACCTGCGGGCCGGCTTCACCGACGTCGACGTCGCCGTCACAGCGGCGGTCGACACGGCCGGGCGTATGCGGAGCGTGATCGAGAACATGCTCGGCTACGGGCTGAAGTTCGATCGCATCACCGAAGGGCGAGCGGCCGAGCTCCGATCGCGGGTGGACGACGCCATCGCCGACGGCACCTTCCTCGCCGTGCTCCCCCAGTGGTGGGTCACCGGCACGAAGGCCGACAGCGACCTCCAATAGCCCGAGCTTCGTCGACTCGTAAATCGCTCGCCAGGGCCCATACTTCGACGTACCGTGACCTGCAGGGGCCGAGCGCCAGGGGAAAAGAAGCAACACCTGAGCCTTGTCTTCATCCAAGAGATCTGAGCGCAACTCTTCTCGGAGCGTTTCCTTCGTGTCGTTCCTCTTCGGCGCTCGGCCTTCGCACGACCACCGGGCTCGTCGGGGCGGCAGTGCCTGTTGGCGCGGCGCGCCCGACCGACGTTCAGACCGTAGTGACCGACCAGACCGCAACGACCGACCAGACCGCAACGACCGACCAGACCGCAACGACCGACCACAGGAGGCGGTGAATCAGCATGACAGAGACAACGAACAGCTGCGTCGTCCACGAGGGCCACGTCGGACTGCTCTACGAGAGCGGTCGGTTCGAGCGGGTTCTCGTGCCGGGCGCCCACGCGCTCGACCACCGGGGCTGGTTCGCCCGCACCTTCCGGACCGCCGACCGACCCGATCGTTCGGTCCGATATGTCGACATGCGGGAGCGGTCGATCACGATCAAGGGTCAGGAGATCCTCACGGCCGACAAGGTCGCGATCCGGGTCAGCCTGCTCGTCTACCTCCAGGTCACCGACCCGGTACGGGCAATGCACCAGGTCGAGACGTTCGAGGACCGGGTCTACGAGGATGTCCAGCTCGCGGCCCGACGGTTCCTGGCGAGCCGGGAGCTCGACGCGATCCTCACCGACCGGAACGAGATCTCCGACGCGGTGCGCGACGAGGTCCGGGAGGCAGCGACCGGCTACGGCGTCGAGGTGCTCCGAGCCGACGTGAAGGACCTGGTCTTCCCGGGCAACCTCCGCGACATCATGAACCAGGTGCTCGAGACCGAGCGTCGAGCCGAGGCCCGCCTGGTCGAGGCCCGTCGTGACGCCGAGGCGGGCCGTATCCAGACCGAGGCGGAGCACGAGAAGGCTCGGATCGCACTCGACATGGCCAACGCGGCGGCACGGTCCAAGGCCGAGCTCCAGGCGGATCTCGATCGGCTCACGCTCAACGCCGATCTGGAGAAGGCGCAGGCACTGGCCGCCAACCCTGGCCTGCTTCGCCTCCGGGAGCTGCAGGCGCTCGAGGCGATGGCGGCATCGGGTGCACGGTTCGCCATCGGCCTCGACCGGGGCGGCCTCGACAGCTTCTTCGACGGTGACGACGACTGATCGAGCCGTCGAAGCACAGGCGGACAGGCGCCGGGCGGGGGTTCACGCTCCGCCCGGCGCCGCCGCGCCTGGCCGTCAGAGGAGTAGCGAGCCGTCGCGCCGGAGCTGTGCTTGGGCGTCGTCGATCACCGATCGGAGACCGTCGATCAGTCCGTCGCGGCGACGTTCGCCGAGCCACAGGTCCTGGATGTCGCGGTACGACTGACGGACTTCGCGGGCGAGGCGGCTGGTCGACGCGACCGAATCGTTGGTGAACGTGTCGAGGCCTGCGAGATCGGCGTAGCGATTCACGCCGGCCTCGCCGTCGAGTGCCTCCTCGACGAGCTGGGTCAGCTCGCCATGCAATCTGCCGGTCAGCCCGGCGGTGACGCCGTGGTCGAGTATCGCGTCGAGCGCCTCCCGAACGTCCTCGGTCTCGGCCGCGATCTTGCGGGCGGTGACCTGCGAGAGCCGTCGGCCACCGCCGGTCGTCGCCTCGGCGGCGACGTAGGTGCGCTCCTCGATGCCGAGGGCGTCGAAGAGTTGCGTCCCGCCGTCGTCGACGGTGAGGGATCCACCGGCCTTGGACTCGAGCCGGATCTGTCCGTTCGGTAGGAGGCGGGCGTTGACGCCGTTCGCGCTGCCAAGGGCGACCAGGAGCGTGTTGACGGTGTCTGTCGAGGGGTCGAGGGCGATGATCGTGCCGTTGACGGTCACGGTGCCGGCGGTGACCACCGCGAACTGTGCGAGGTCCGACAGGGGCTTGTCGACGTCGGCCGCCTCGCCCCGGACCGGACCGAGGCCATCGAGCTTGAGGGCGGCGACGAAACCGGAACTGTCGTTCTCGAGCCGGACCTCGCTGTCGCTCCCCGCCGTGTTGCCGGTGATCGTCACCCGATCGGCGACGCTGTCGTAGCTGGCGGTCACGCCGGCAGCCGAGTTGTCGATGCGGTCCAGCACGTCGTTCAGCGAGTCGCCGGCGTTGACGGCGATGGTGACGCCGTTGAGGTCGAAGCTTCCGTCGTTGATGGTGAAGCCGGCGTCGAGCTGCGCCGCCTCGGTTCCGGCGCCATTGAACGCCTTCGTCGGATCGAGCGAGGTGCCGACCGATGTCGACACATCGATCGTGAACGTGTCGCCGTTCTCGAAGTCGCCCGCTCCGAAGGTGAGCTCGAGCCCGTTGGTCATCGCGAAGGTCTCGCCCGGTGTGAGGCCGGTGACCGTGAGCCGGTCGATCTCGTTGCCTGCGCCATCGCGGATGAAGATCCGGGTGGGGAAGCCGGTCCCGAGCGGACCGAGGTCGACGGTGGCGGTGAGCGTGTCATCCCCCTGCGAACCGTCGTAGGTGCCGGTCACCGCGATGCTGCGCGTGGAGCCGCCGGTCCACGCCGGGGTGCGGGAGCTGTAGGAGGTCGGTGTCGTGTTGACCTCGGTGTGCGAGCTCAGGGTCGCTGCGGTCCCGGTCGTCGACAGTCCGAGGGCGATCGAGTCGACGAATGCCACACCGGCCGCCGTGGTGCCGCCCCGCTGGAGTCGCGCCGAGCGGAGCACGTTGCGGAAGTCGACCAGCTCGTCCTCGAGGCGCTCCAGCTGCGCGGTCAGCTTGTAGCGCGAGGGTGGCGGCGGCGCCTCCACCGGCCGCGGCCGCACCTGGAACCGACCCGGATCCAAGCCCACGGGTCTAACGACAATCCGCATCGCTGCCTGTCGCTAGTGGGAGACGCATGATCCCTCCTATCGACAATCGCGATGGGTCTCTTGAACGGCCGCTCAAACGAGCACTGGCATCCGCACTCGTGAGGCTGCGAATGCGTTCAGCGGTGGGGCATCGGGCGCTCGACGCCCGAGGGGTCGCCGCGACCGAGCGACGTCTCGTCGAACATGAGCGACTCGACGTCGCTGTGCCGATACCGACGAAAGGTGCCACGGCGGACGCCGGAGTACGCGTCGGAGTACACGATCCAGACCCGAATCTCAGCGACGTCAGACTCGGCCTCGTCCCTGGACGTAACCGAACCGGGCCTCAACTCGAAGACGTCGTCGATGCTGTCGAATGTCGTCTGCGGAAACAGAACTCGCACTGGTGCCATCGCGTCGACGTCCAGCGCCAGGGCCACGGTCTTGCGATGCTTCGGACCCCACGAAGTCGCCTCCGAGCACATCGAGGCGAACGATTTCGTTGTTCGTCTCCCGTCTCAGTTGGGGGAGATAGAAGTAGGCGTGAATCTGCACATCGACCACGCTTCGTTTTCCCCGTTGGTTCTGGAGCTTCAGTCGGTAGTCGATCGACCTACCGTCCGGCCCGGGCGACCTGCTGACGAACGATGAGAGGCCGACCGAGGGTCGAAGAGCGTGGTTTATCGCCAACCAAGCCAGAAGAGAAGTGGTAACCCCGAATAGCACGCTCATCAGCACAGCCACCATCAGCTCGAACGTAGCCGGCGTGCCGGGCCACCTCGACGGAGCGATGAGGAGGCGCCGGTCCGTGCGCATGCGCGGCTCTCGATGTCGCGCCGAAACCGGTTCCGCGGAACCGTTTCCGGGTCTGAAGTCGCGTGTCGACTACCTCAAGCGGTTCCGCGGAACCGGTTCTAGCCGTCGTTGCGTCACGATCGTCTCTGAGACACCGGGTGGACCAACGGGCTTTGCATGAACCTGGTGCAGAGTTGCGGCTGAACATCGATTGCGGTGGAGCGACCCGTAGGCCGCCGAACCAAGGGGCGAACAGACGTGGAGCTGAGGGGAGTCGAACCCCTGGCCTCCTCGATGCGACCGAGGCGCTCTAGCCAGCTGAGCTACAGCCCCGAAGGGACGACCTACGATAGCCGGCCGAGCGCCCGCTCGGACCCGATATCTCGGCGGCCGAGCTACCCGTCCGACACGTCGACATGTTGGGGGCAGATCGCCGTCACCGCAGCGGCCATGATGAGCGGCGTGTCCTCACCGAAGCCAGCCGCCAGCAGACGGCTGATCTCGGCGTCGACGGTGGTGCCGTTGTCGAAATCACGGCAGATCGTCAATCCCCGCTCGTAGATCTCCTGCTCGCCGATGCTCTCGACCAGGTCGCTGCCTTCCAGCGCTGCGTAGAAGTCGGAGGTGGCGGGATCGATCTCGTCGAACGGCCGGTAGTCGGACGGCTCTTCCGAAGCGGCCTCGTCGCCAGCGCCAGACTCGTCGGCGTCACCGGCCTCGTCGCCAGCATCAGAACCATCGGCGTCTGCACCCTCTGCGTCGGCGCGAGCAGCGTCCGCCGGATCGTCGGCGGCAGCTGAGCTGTCCGACGTATCGGCGTCAGCAGCAGCGGGGTCAGCCGCAGTGGTGTCCGCGGTCTCGTCGCCGTCGTCGCTGCCGCAGGAGACGAGCAGTACGAGGCTGGCGAGCACCGCGACGAGGAGACCGGCTGCGGAGTGATGCTTGGACACGTTCGGCATAGGCCGGTCACGCTAGGGCACGGTCGCAGCGAACGGCGGTCGCGGCCGGGGCAACCGGTCAGCTCTGGTTGACCGCCTTCTGAGGCGCCGGGCCGAGATCCGTATCGTCGTCGAGGGCGGACTCGATGTGGATCGGCTGCGGCTTCCGCCGCGACCGAGCCGACGACGGCGTGTCCTTGGCCGCCCGGGTGAAGATCGGTTCAGCAGCTCCTGTGCGCTTGTCCCGAGCCTTCTTCTTCGCCTTCGCCTTTCGCGCCTTCGACTTCGACTTCGACTTCGACGCCTTCGTGGTGGCGGTCTCCGCCTCGCCCGCCACCTCACGCCGCGTCTCATGCGTTGCCGGCTCCGCTGTGGTCGCAGCGGCCTCCGCCACCGGCGCAGTGTCGTCGGCCCACTCGAGTTGGGAGGCCAGGTCGTCGACCGACATCGCCACGACGGCGGCCGGGGCGGTCGCATCGGCAGGCGTCGCCACCCGCTCGACGTCCTCCCACGCTTCATTGATCAGATCCGACACATACGACGTCACGCCGACCATCTCGGCCTCGTCCTCCGGTCCGAGGAGCGTCACCACCCCGGTTCGCCCGAGCTGGATGTCGTCGCGTCTGCCCGTCGAGCGCTCCCGCCGTTGGGCCGCGAGCGCGAGCCTCGTGCGACGCTCCTCCACGATCCGACCGCCGAGGCGGGTGGCGAACGACAGGTGGGCCACGAGCAACGCGAGCATCGTGCCGAAGAGGTGGACGAAGCGACCTTTGAGTGCGATGGCGAGGAAGAACGACACGAACGCGGCGATCAGCGTTGCCAGCGTGAGCTGGCGACGGCGTCCCTCGACGGTCGGGTTCCACCACCGTGCGATCGCCACCCCGGCCTTCGCCGTGGATCGCCGCCACAGCGACTCGTGCCCCCAGAAGTCGACGTCGCCGGGTCCTTCGTCACCGTCGACCGCCGAGTCGAAGGCGTCCGACGTGAGCGCCGGGCGGCTCAGGAGCCACAGCCACGCGAGCAGCAAACCGCCGGCACCGAAGAGCTGGAGGACGACGACCATCACATGGACGGTTCGTCACGGACGCCGACGTCGGCCGTGCGGCGGTACGGCCCCGACTTGCCACCGGTCTTCTCCCACAGCGCGATCTCGCCGATCTCCATCGCCTTGTCGGCCGACTTGCACATGTCGTAGATCGTGAGCGCAGCGACCGAGCAGGCCGTCAGTGCCTCCATCTCCACCCCGGTGCGGTCGACCGTGTCGACCTGCGACTCCACCTCGATGTAGTCGTCCTTGATGTCGAAGTTCACCTGGACCGCGCCGATCGTGACCGAGTGGCAGAGCGGCAGCAGGTCGGCGGTCCGCTTCGCCGCCTGGATGGCAGCGACCCGGGCGACCGCCAGCACATCGCCCTTGGTCACGGCGCCACGCGCCACCAACGACGTGGTCTCCGGCTGCATGTACACCCGACCACGAGCGACCGCACGCCGGAACGTGGGCTCCTTCGGTGTGACGTCGACCATTCTCGCTCGGCCCAGGGGGTCCAGATGGGTCAGTTCTCGCTCGGCCACGCATTCAACCTAGTGCAATTCGCGCGGAACGGGAGGTTTCCACCACCCATGGAGCCGCGGTTTCTGGATCGGGTCGCGTGGCCAGCCAGGCCGACGCTGCGCGCAGGTTGGCGCTCAGCCGCCGAGCTGGCTCATCGACTTCGACGGACGCAGGAAATGGACCTGGCCGATGGCGTGACCCGCCCACTTCCGGTCGACCTCGCCAGCGATCGCAGCGATCAGATCGTCGTCGGAACCGCCGCCCCGGAGGATCCTCCGGATGTCGACGTGATCGAGGGCGAACAGGCAGTTGCGGATCTGACCCTCGGCGGTCAAGCGAATCCGGTCGCAACTGTCGCAGAAGGGTTCGTTCACGCTGGCGATGATCCCGAACTCGCCGAGGCCGTCGCGGTAGACGAACCGCTCGGCCGGGCTGCCGTCGCGGGCGACCGGGTCGAAATCGAAGTACTCGGAGGCGACGGCGAGGATCTCGTTGTAGGAGACGACCCGCTCGGCCGACCACTCGCCCTGGGCGTCGAGCGGCATGAACTCGATGAACCGGACGACGACGCCCCTGGCCCGACCCAGGTCGAGGAAGTCGATCACCTCGTCGTCGTTGATGCCCCGCATGAGGACGGCGTTGATCTTCACCGGATCGAAACCGGCCCTGACCGCAGCGTCGATCCCGTCGAGGACCGCGTCGAGCGAGTCGCGCCTGGTCAGCTCCAGGAACCGGTCGGCCCGAAGCGTGTCGAGGCTGATGTTCAGCCGGTTCAGCCCGGCCGCCCGGAGATCGTCGGCGCTCTGGGCCAGGGTGGCGGCGTTGGTGGTCATCGAGAGGTCGACGCCGAGGTCGGCGAGCTGCGCGACCAGTACCGGCAACCTGGCCCGCACGGTCGGCTCGCCACCGGTGAGACGGATCGAGGTCACCCCGCACCGTTCGACCAGTACCCGGGCCACCCGGCTGATCTCCTCGAACGTGAGCAGATCGGAGCGATCGAGCCATTCCATGCCCTCCGACGGCATGCAGTACTGGCACCGGAAGTTGCAGCGGTCGGTCACCGAGATCCGGAGATCGGTGTGGACCCGGCCGAATCGGTCGATGAGTTCGGTAGACACCGAGGTCAGGATACCGGCCGCCCGACAGTGCGAGCCAGACCCGGCCGGGCGCCTGTCGGAACCACGCCCTAACCGAAGTACAGCACGGGCACGGTGGCGCCTGCGTCGACCCCGTCGCCGTCGGGGAGGATCGCCAGACCGTTGGCGATCGCCATCGCTGTGAGCTGGTGCGAGCCCTGCCCACCGGCCGACCGGACGTGCCAGGCACCGTCGCTCTGCTGCGACACCATCACCCGCAGGAAGTGGGTCTTCCCGTCGGGGAACCGCTGGAGGGGCTCATCGGCGATGGCGGTGATCGTCGGCCGATCGGCGTCGAGCCGGCCCATCATCCTGCGCAGCGCAGGCCGGGCGAACAGCTCGAAGCTCACCATCGACGAGACCGGGTTGCCCGGCAGCCCGAACACCGGCGTGTTCGACATGACCCCGAACGCCAGCGGCTTGGCCGGCTTGATCGCCACCTGCATCCAGTTGAAGTCGCCCAGCTCGCTGAGGATCTCCTTGACCAGGTCGTAGTCGCCCATGCTCACCCCACCGGAGGTGATGACGGCGTCGGTCTGGGCGACGCCCTCCTTCAGCGCGGCCCGGATCGCCTTGTCGTTGTCCCGGACGAGGCCGAGGTCGACGGCGTGGAACCCCGCCTCGGCCACGAGCGACAGCAGCGTCAACCGGTTCGAGTCGCGGATCTGGCCCGGTTGGAGCGGCTCCGGACCCTCCACCAGCTCGTCGCCGGTCGACATGACCCCCACCCGGGGGCGCCGGTAGACCCGCACCGTCTCCCGGCCGATGCTGGCGAGCACGCCGAGATGGCCCGGGGTGAGCACGGTGCCGGGATGGAACACCTCGGTGCCGGCCATGATGTCGTCGCCAGCCGGCCGGACGTGGTTCCCCGGCGGGACCTCGTCGAGCACGAGCACGTCGAACCCGGCGGGCCGGGTGAGCTCCACCATGATCACCGCGTCGGCCCCCTCCGGCATCGGGGCGCCGGTCATGATCCGCATCGCCTCGCCGGCCTCCAGCGCCCTGGGGGCCACGCCCCCTGCCGGGATCGTCGCCGCCACCGGCAGGGCGACCGGGGCGTCCCTGGAAGCGCCCTTCGTGTCGACGGCCCGGAGCGCGAACCCGTCCATCGCCGTGTTGGCGAACGGCGGGATCGCCTCGGCCGCGGTCACGGTCTCCGCCAGGACCATGTCCCGGGCGGACGCGATCGGCACGTCGACCGCGGAGAGGACGTTGATGTCGCGGTTGATCCGGATCCGGGCCTCTTCCAACGAGATCATGGAGTCAACGTACCGCGCCGCCGACCCACCTCGGGAACCGCTGGGACCGGTACAGTTATCGGCCGAAATGCCAATCTACGAGTACAAGTGCAAAGAGTGCGGCGAGCACTTCGAGGTCGAGCAGTCGATCACCGAGGACTCCCTGACCTCCCTACCGGGCTGTAGCGCCATCGACGGCGACCACGCGCTGAAGAAGGTGTTCAGCGCGATCGGGATCTCGTTCAAGGGCGACGGCTTCTACAAGAACGACTCACGCCAGTCGTCGCGATCCACGACGAGCAGCAACTCGTCCGAGTCGAGCTCGTCGGACTCGAGCTCGACGTCGGACTCGAGCTCGTCGAACGGCTCGTCGACATCGGGGTCCTCGTCGTCCGACAAGGGTTCCAGCGACTCGTCTTCCTCGAAGACCTCCTCGTCGTCGACCGGCTCGGGAGCATCCTCCGACTGATCGGGCCGCCCTGGAGCGCCCAGTGGCCACTGCCGCTGAACTGTCACGAACCATCCGCAAGGCGCGGGCCGACCCGCTCCGCGCCCGTCTGCGGTTCCGACGGCTGACCACCCACCTGGCGGTGACTGCGGCGATCGTGGCAGCGTTCGCCGCCGGATCGAGCGCCCCCGGTGTGGTCGCCGCCTTGCTCCCGATGCAGTCAGCCGGCGGTCGGGTGTCGCCCGAGCTCCTGGCAGTACCGGTCGCCACCCGCGACCTCCCGGTCGGTCACGTCATCGGCGACGGCGACCTCGGGACACGAGCAGTGCCCCGCTCCGCGGTACTGGGCGAGGTCGCCGACGACCCTGTCGGCAGGGCCGTCTCCGCCCCCATCCACGAAGGCGAGCTCGTGACCGAGCGCCGGCTGAGCGCCGGCGGCCGCTTCGGGCTGGCCGACGGTGACGTCGCAGTTGGCGTGGTGCCGCCGCTGGCGGCCGTGCCCATCACCGCCGGCGACGTGGTGGCGTTGGTGGCGGTCGGCGTCGATGCGCTCGGCGGGGCTGCGGCCCGACCGTTGGGCCGGGCGAGGGTGGTGGCGGTCGACGAACGGGCCGTGACCGTGGCCGTCGCGGAGGAGCTCGCGCCGTTGGTGCTCGAGGCGCAGGCCACCGGCACGGTGGAGATCGCCCTCACGCCCTGGGGTTCGTAGCCAGCCAGGCCCGGGAGTGGGTTGCGCCGGGAGGCCCGTCAGCCCGCGGCCGGATCCTCGATCGAGGGCACGATGCGAGGGGTCCACGGCCGGGGCTTGTCGTAGTGGTGGCCGACGATCTGTGCGCTGGCGAGCCCAGCGAGGAACTCGGCCGGGCCGTCGAAGTCGGGCATGACCACGTAGCCGGCCCCGAGGGCGCCGGGCACGTGGGCGTCGCTCCCGGCCCCCACGCAGAGCCCGTGACGCTCGCCGTACTCGACCGCCTGACGGTTCAGCGACTGGAGGCTCGTCTTCGAGTTGTGTCCCTCGATCGCATCGACCAGGCCCTCGGCGACGAGCTCGTCGATCTCCTCGGCCCGGAGGCAGTTGCGCATCGGATCGAACGGGTGCGGGATGTAGACGACGCCGCCCTGCTCGCGGATCCTGCGGGCTGCGTCGAGAAGCGGTATCCCCATCGGGATCCGCTCGGACAGGAACAGGCCGATCAGTTCGCCCTGGCCGACCCGGAGCTCCTCACCGACGATCACCCGACAGCTCAGTTGATCGGTGAGGGCCTGGGCGCCGGCGATCACGTTGTGGTCGGTGATGCAGAGTACGTCGATGCCCGACTCGTCGACCGCCGCGATCAGCTCGTCGGGGGTGGTGGTGCAATCGCCGGACCACATCGTGTGGCTGTGACAGTCGACCCGAACCCAACCGTCGGGGATCGGGTCTCCCAGGTGGGGATGACGTTCGAGAGCGGCCGGTGCCGGCCCGGCGGATGGGACGCGCACCGCTAGATGCCCGACAGCGCCACGTCGCCGATCACCAGCGAAGGTGTGCTCACCCCGCTCGGCAGGTGGGTCACGTCGGCCCCGACCCGCGTCACGTCGAGGAGGAGCCGCTGCAGCGTCGAACCCACGGTGCACTCGTTGACCGGTTCGGCCAGCTCACCGTCGCGGATCAAGCGGCCGGTCACCCCCACCGAGAAGTCGCCGGACACCGGGTTCACGCCGCTGTGCAGGCCCGCCAGGCTGAACACGAGCAGGCCGAGCTCGCAGCCGGCGATGAACTCGTCGAGCGAGCCGTCGCCGGGGTCGACCTCGAGGGCGTGCAGGCCAGGCGAGGGGAGGCCCCGGGTGCCCCGCACCGCAGAGCCGGTCGAGCCGGCGCCCGAGCGGCGACCCGTGTAGGAATCGTGGAGGAAACCCTGGAGCACGCCACCGGTCACGAGCGGGACCCGGCGGCAGGCCAGGCCCTCCCCGTCGTAGGCATCGGCCCCCAGCGAATCGGGGTTGGTGGCGTCGTCGGCGAAGCTGAGGATCGGTGCCGCCACCTCGGAGCCGACCCGGTCGGCGAACGGTGAGCGGCCCTTGAGTACCCGGTCGCCCGTCATGGTGCCAGCGACGAGGCCGAGCACGGTCGCCGCGAGGTGGGGATCGAGCACGAGATCGACCTTGGCCGAGGACGGCTTGACCGACCCGAGCAGGTCGACGGTGTGGCTGACGGCCCGCCCGACGACGCGGTCGAGGTCGAGGAGACCCGGCTCGCGGGCCCCGTCCCAGGCGAACCCGGTCTGGGTGCGGTCGCCCTCGGCGGCCAGCGCCTGCACCGACACGTTGGACGACGTCGCCCGGGTCGACGATGCGATCCCGGCGGTCGACGCCAGCGCGACCGCCGCGTCGCTGTCGCTGTAGGCGGCGACCCGCACACCGGTGATCCGCTCGTCGGCGGCCCGGATCCGGCGCTCGACCTCGAGCGCGATGCCCACCTTGGTGTCGATGTCGGTGGCGGCCACCTCGGGCCGCCAGAGGTCGATGTCCACCGCCTCGACGCCGTCGGGTTGGGCGATGCCGACGTAGGGGTCCGCCTCGGCGAACACCGCGTTGTCGCGGGCGTCGGCCAGCATGTCGGCGATCACGTCGTCGTCGAGGGAACCGGCGCTGGCGAATCCCTCCCGACCGTCGACGAGCACCCGGATCCCGATCGCGGCGTTGTCGGCGGTCGTCAACGACTCGAGCTCGCCCTCGTAGACCCGCACCGAGCACGACCGGCCCCACGAGCAGGCGACCTCGATCTCCTCGCCGTCGACCGCCTGCTCGACGACCCGGGCGGCGATCTTCTCCAGATCCTCGACGTTCACGCTGCGGTGCCCCCGATCGTGAGCTCCGCCACCCGGAGGGTCGGCACGCCGTCGCCCACCGGCACGCCCTGGCCGTCCTTGCCACACGTCCCCGGCGGGCCCATCTCGAAGTCGTTCCCTACCGCCTCGATCTGGCGGAGCACGGTGGGACCGTTCCCGATCAACTGGCCCTCCCGCAGGGGTGCGGTCAGCTCGCCGTTCTCGATGAGGTAGGCCTCGACCATGCCGAACACGAAGTCGCCGGACGCCGTGTTGACCTGACCGCCGCCGAGTCGGGCCACGTAGACGCCGTCGTCGACGCTGGCGATGATGTCGGCCGGGTCGGTGTCACCCCCGCTCAGGTAGGTGTTGGTCATGCGGACCATCGGCAGGTGGCGGTAGCTCTGGCGGCGGCCGTTGCCCGACGGGACCCGCCCCTCCTCCCGCGCCCGAATCCCGTCCCACAGGTAGTCGACGAGGACACCGTCCTCGATCAGCACGTTGCGGGCCGCCGGGGCGCCCTCGTCGTCGATCGCGTAGCGACCCCACTCGTCGGCCATGGTGCCGTCGTCGACCAGGGTCACGAGCGGCGACGCCACCTGCTCCCCCATCCGCCCGGCGAAGGCCGAGGCGTTCTTGCGGACGAGGTCGGCCTCGAGGCCATGGCCGCACGCCTCGTGGAACAGCACCCCGCCCGAGCCGGGTCCGATGACCACCGGCAGGGTGCCGGACGGGGCGGGGCGGGCCCGGAGCTTCGTCAGCGCCCGGTTGGCGGCTCGAGCGGCGAGCTGCTCCACGTCGTAGCGGTCGAACAGCTCGAAACCGATCGAGAGCCCGACCGACTCGACACCGGTCTGCAGGCCCGCGTCGCCCGACGCCACGCACTGCACGCTGAACCGGGTGCGGGTCTGGTCGTCGGTGGCGAGCACGCCATCGGAGTTGGCCACCAGGATCCGGCGCCGGGCATCGGCGTAACCGGCGCTGACCTGGGTGATGGCGGCATCGGTCGACCGGGCGACGTCCTCGGCCCGCCGGAGCAGCTCCACCTTGGTGACCTTGTCGATGTCCTCCGGCGGGATTCGCACCGGACCCGGTGTGGTGTCGACGGCGGCGATCGTGGGCGCGCCACCATCGCCGCTGGTGTCGAGCGCGTCGGCTGCGGCCTTGGCCGCCCGGGCCAGGCCGCGGGCGGAGAGATCCGAGGTGTGGGCGAACCCGACCGACGAGCCGGCCAGCACCCGGATGCCGGCACCCCGGTCTCGGCCGGAGGCGAGGCGTTCGATCCGACCGTCGTCGAGCCCGACCGAGTCGCGCCGCTCGTCCTCCACGAACACCTCGGCGAACGAGGCCCCGCCGGACATCGCGACGGCGAGCGCCTGCTCCACCGCGGCTCGGTCGACGATCTCCTGGGACTGGTTCGGGCCGGTCATCGAATCAACGTTAGTGATGGGTGACGGCGATGGGCGAGCCGGATGGGCTCGGCAACCTGGTCACCGCACTCCCGTCCGGTCCGGTTCTCCGGTGTCGAAGGTTGACCCACCCCCGTCGGCGAGGCACCGTAGTGACCATGGCAGCGGAACCAGGGCTTGCGGCTACACGGTCGCTCACCGTCGGAGCGGATGACACGGCGATCGCCGTGGGATCGGGGTCGGTCGAGGTGCTCGCCACCCCCCGCCTCATCGCGCTCTGCGAGGCGGCGACCATCGCCGCGCTGGCGGGTCACCTGCAGGACGGCGAGACCTCGGTGGGGGTCGAGGTGAGGCTGGACCACGTGGCGGCCTCGCCGATCGGTCGGCGGGTGGCGGCCGAGGCGACCCTCGAGAAGGTCACGGGTAGGAAGCTCTTCTTCACGGTCAGCGCCCATGATGATCGGGGTTTGATCGCCGCCGGGAAGGTCACGAGGGTCGTCGTGAACGAGGCGGCGTTCATGGCGAAGTGCACCGACTAGGTCGGGCCTGCGGAGCAGGAGAAAGATCCGCTCCTCGACATCCCGCCGAACGGTGCGGAGCGATACCGTTGCTGTCGAGGTAGGAGAATCATGCTTCTCGATTCCATCAGCCAGCCCAGCGACGTCAAGCGTCTGAGTCAGCGTCAGCTCGTCGAGCTGTGCGAGGAGCTGCGAGAGCGGATAATCGAAACGGTGAATGCCACGGGCGGACACCTCGGATCGAACCTCGGGATCGTGGAGCTCACCGTCGCCCTCCATCGCGTTCTCTCGTCGCCCGACGACATCATCCTGTTCGACACCGGCCACCAGACCTACACCCACAAGCTCCTGACCGGCCGCCAGGACGGCTTCGCCGAGCTCCGCCAGGCGGGCGGGATGTCGGGCTATCCGAGCCGGGTCGAGTCGGCGCACGACTGGATCGAGAACAGCCACGCGTCGACGGTTCTCGGCTACGCCCACGGTCTGGCGACCGCCAGGGGGCTGGTCGACCCCGACGACAAGCGGCGGATCGTGGCGATACTCGGCGACGGATCCCTCACCGGCGGGATGGCGTTCGAGGGTCTCAACAACCTGGGGCATGCGGGGGCGAACGTGACGATCGTCCTCAACGACAACGGCCGCTCGTACGCCCCCACGGTGTCGCTGCTGTCGGAGAGCCTGGTCAAGATCCGGTCCAACCCCGTGTACATGCGGCGCCAACGGCGATTGGAGAGCTGGACCGGGCGGCTCCCGCTGATCGGGAAGCTGTCATTGACCGGCATCCGGGCCTCGAAGGCGGCGATCCGCGAGGCGTTCGAGCCACAGGCGTTCTTCGAGCCGCTCGGCGTGCGCTACATGGGCCCCTTCGACGGCCACGACATCCCCGAGCTCGAGACCGCCCTCGTCAACGCCGGCAAGTTCGACGGGCCGGTCGTCCTCCACGTCAAGACGCAGAAGGGTCGCGGGTACCCGCCGGCGGAGAACGATCACATCAAGGCGATGCACGATGCGTCACCCCGCTTCCTCGACGATGAGCTGCAGGTTGCGGTCGCCCCCGGCGAGAAGCGCGACAGCTACACCGAGGCGTTCACCGAGAGCCTGGTGAAGCTCGCCGACGAGCACCCCGAGGTGGTGGCGATCACCGCTGCCATGCCCGACTCGACGGGGCTGTTGCCGTTCCGCCAGCGGTTCCCCGACCGGTGCTTCGACGTCGGCATCGCCGAGCAGCACGCCGTGACCGCCGCGGCGGGGATGGCGATGGGCGGCCTTCGGCCGGTCGTCGCCGTCTACTCGACGTTCCTCACCCGGGCGTTCGATCAGACCAACCTCGACGTCGGCCTCCACGACCTCCCGGTCATCCTGTGCCTCGACCGGGCGGGGATCACCGGCCCCGACGGCCCGTCGCACTACGGGATCCTCGATCTCGTGCTGCTGTCGAAGGTCCCGGGGATGACGATCCTCTGCCCGTCGTCGTATCAGGAGCTCCAGCAGATGCTGCAGGACGCCTACGAGCTCGACGGGCCGGTGGCGATCCGGTGGCCCCGGACCGCGGCGCCGAGCGTGCCGCCCGAGGGGGTCGGGATCGGGCTCGCCGCCCGCCAGGTCCGGAGCGGGAGCCGGGTGTGCCTGATCGGTGTCGGCAAGATGCTCGGGGCTGTCGACGAGGCCGCCGAACTGCTTTCGGCATCGGGCGTCGAGGCGACCGTGTGGGATCCGCGGGTGGTCAAGCCACTCGACCCGGCCATGCTCGCCGACGCGGCTCGGCACGAGCTCGTCGTCTCGATCGAGGACGGCCTGGCCGAGGGCGGGATCGGCGCCAACATCGCCCGCGAGCTCGCCACCAGCGACGCCACCGTCCTGGCCCTCGGCGTGCCCACCGCCTACATCCCCCACAACAACGACGGCGACGCCATCCTCGCCGACCTCGGCCTCGACGGCCAGGGCGTCGCCCACACGGTCAGCGAAGCGCTCTCCCCCACCAGCAGCTGACCCACCCGCCGCCTCTGGCAGCTTCCACGCCCGCCCCCGGTGCACAACGCTGCCAGAGCGAGCAGTCGCCGGTCTCTGGCAGCTTCCACGCCCACCCCCGGTGCAAAACGCTGCCAAAGGTGGGGCGGCGATTCTGCGGTCGGGGTCAGGTGTCGTCCACGGCGAGGTCGCGGAGCTCGTCGAGCGTCGCGTACTCGAGCATCGCGGCGTGGGTGGCGGCGAGCACGAGGCGGGGTGCGGCGCCGGCGTCCCTCGCCTCGACCCACCGCGAGGCGCACAGGCACCAGCGGTCGCCCGGGGTCAACCCCTCGAATCCGAAGGCCGGGTTGGGTGTGCTCAGGTCGTTGCCGACCGACGCGCTGAACGCCAGGAACTCCTCGGTCACCTCGGCGCACGCCACGTGCACCCCGACGTCGCCGCCACCGGTGTTACAGCAACCATCCCGGTAGAAGCCCGTGAGCGGATCGTTCGAACACGGTTCGAGCTCGGTACCCAACACGTTGCGCGCCATCGACCCAGTATGTTCGATGCCGGTACCCGACCGCGGCGCCTGCGGGTTAGATTTGCCGCCGTGCCGAACCACCGCCCTCCACCGGTTGCGGCCGTAGCGATCGTGGCGGCGCTCGCCCTCCTCGCCACGGCCTGCGGGACGACGGGAGCCGAGGAGCCGACCACGATGTCGCTCCGCTTGGTGCCCAGCGATGGCGGGTCCGACGGCGGTTCCGACGAATCGGGCGACAGCGGAACCGGCGATGGCGGAACCGGCGATGGCTCCGGTGATGGTGAGTCGACCACCGCGGTGACACCACCGGACTGGCTTGGCTCCCGACCTCTCCCCACAACCGACGACGGCAGCGTGGTGCCCCAGACGACCCCCGAGGAGCTCGTCGACCGTCGGTTCATCACCACCGACACGCTGGCGCCACCGGCGGGCGACGCGTTCGAGTCGAGCATCGAGCCGCTCGCCGGCGAGCCGCTCGACCGATCGACCTGGACCGCCGACTGCCCGGTCACGGTCGACGAGCTCCGCTACCTCACGATGAGCTTCTGGGGCTTCGACGATCGGCCCCACACCGGCGAGATGATCGTGAACGCGTCGGTCGCCGAGGACGTGGTGGCTGTGTTCGAACGCCTCTACGAGGTCCGCTTCCCCATCGAGGAGATGCGGATCGTCACCCGGGCCGACCTCGACGCCGCCCCCACCGGCGACGGCAACATGACCACGGCGTTCGTGTGCCGGAAGGTGGTCGGCGGGAGCGACGAGTTCTCACAGCACGCCTTCGGGCTGGCGGTCGACATCAACCCGTTCCAGAACCCCTACATCAAGGGTGACGTGGTGCTCCCCGAACTGGCCACGAGCTACACGGACCGGTCGGAGCCCAAGCCGGGCATGCACCTCGAAGGCGGTCCCGCAGTTGCAGCATTCGACGAGATCGGCTGGGGTTGGGGCGGTCGCTGGCGGACCTTGAAGGACTACCAGCACTTCTCGCTCAACAGTCGCTGACCGTCGTCCGGGCACAGTCCGGCGGCAAACCAGGGGGTTCGGAACATGAACGGTGTGACGGTCGAGGAGTCGACCCCGCAGTGGGATCCGCCGGCCCGGCCGCCGGCCGGTGCACCCAACGTGGTGGTGATCGTGCTCGACGACACCGGCTTCGCCCACCTCGGCTGCTACGGCTCCGACATCGACACGCCCGCCATCGACCGGCTGGCGGCCGGAGGCCTCCGCTACACCAACTTCCACACCACGGCGCTGTGCTCCCCCACCAGGGCCTGCCTGCTGACCGGACGCAACCACCACTCGGTGGGCATGCGGTTCATCTCGAACATCGACACCGGGTTCTCCAACGCCCGGGGGGCGATCGCCCCCAGCGCGGCGACCATGGCCGAGATGCTGCGGGCCCACGGCTACGGCACGTTCGCTCTCGGCAAGTGGCACCTGGCGACCCTCGAGGACTGCTCGCCGGCCGGGCCGATGACGAACTGGCCGCTCCAGCGTGGCTTCGACCGCTACTACGGCTTCATGGGCGGCGCCACCGACCAGTTCTCACCAGAGCTGACGATCGACAACCACCCGATCGACCCGCCGCTGGAGGACGGCTACCACGTGTCGGAGGACCTGGTGGACCAGGCGATCGCCATGATCACCGCCCATCAGGGCTCGTCTCCCGGCAACCGGTTCTTCACCTACCTCGCCTTCGGGGCCACCCACTCGCCCCACCAGGCGCCGCCGGACTATGTGGCGAAGTACCAGGGTCGCTACGACGACGGCTGGGATGCCGTGCGCGAGCGCTGGTTCGCGAAGCAGGTGGCCACCGGAGTCGTGCCGGAGGGGACCACCCTGGCCCCCCGGAATCCGGGCGTGGAGCCGTGGGACTCGCTCGACGACGACGCCAAGGCCCTCTACTGCCGGATGCAGGAGGCGTTCGCCGGGTTCCTTGATCACACCGACGACCAGATCGGCCGGCTCGTCGACTTCCTCGAGGCCAACGAACTGCTCGACGACACGATGATCGTGCTCCTGTCCGACAACGGCGCCAGCCGGGAGGGCGGTCGTCACGGCACCCTCAACGAATTGGCGTTCTTCAACGAGATGCCGTCGCCGGTGACCGAGATGGTCGACCGGGTCGACGAGATCGGCGGGCCGAACATCTACAACAACTACCCGTGGGGCTGGGCCCAGGTCGGCAACACCCCGCTCCGGTACTTCAAGTCGAACACGTACGAGGGCGGCATCCGCGATCCGCTGATCATCCACTGGCCCGACGGGATCGCCGACGGTGGCGGTCTCCGCGATCAGTACCACCACGTGTCCGATGTGCTGCCCACGATCCTCGAGTGCATCGGGATCGACGCGCCGACCAGCTATCACGGCGTTCCCCAGCAGCCGGTGGAGGGCACCAGCTTCCGGTACACCTTCGACGCGCCCGATGCACCGACGGCGAAATCGACCCAGTACTACGAGATGGTCGGCCACCGGGCGATCTGGCACGGCGGGTGGAAGGCGGTGACGCTGCACCGTCGGGGCACGCCGTTCGACGAGGACCAGTGGTCGCTCTACCACACCGACGAGGACTTCTCGGAGTGCAACGACGTCGCCGCCGAACACCCGGAGAAGCTCCGTGAGCTGGTGGATCGGTGGTGGGTGGAGGCCGGCCGCTACAACGTGCTCCCCCTCGACGATCGGGGCGCGGCGGAGCTGTTCGTGATCCGCCGGCCCGGGCACCAACCGCCGGGTCCGATCCAACGGTTCCTCCCGGCAACCCCGCATCTCGAGCGGAGCAAGACGCCCGACATCCGCAACCGGTCGTTCGAGATCCGGGCCCGGGTGTCCCGGGCGGCGGACGGCGCGCCGGGTGCCGAGGACGGGGTGCTGGCGGCGTGCGGGGCCCGGACGGGCGGCTATACGTTCTTCGTGCAGGACGACCGGCTGTGGTTCGTCTACAACCACCTCGGCACGATGTACGAGATCGCCGGCGACGAGCCGCTCCCCAGCGGCGAGGTCGAGCTCGCGGTCCGCTACGCGAAGACCGGCGAGCATCGGGGCACCGCCGAGCTGCTGGTCCGGGCGTGGGGCGGTGGCGACGAGCGCTCGCTCGGGTCGGGGCCGGTCGAGACCCTCCCCTACCGCCAGACCACCTACGGGATGGACATCGGCTGCGACGCCGGTCCCACCGTCTCCCCCCGCTACCAGGGCCCGTTCCCCTACCAGGGGATCCTCCACGACGTGTGCTACGAGCTGCAGGACGACCGCGACGATCTCGAACGGGCGGCCGAGGTGGAGCTGGCCAACCAACTCGCCGACCAGTAGGCACTCCGCACACCGGTGCCAGACACTTCGTGCCGGGGTCGCCCCGAGCCGCACGAAGTGTCTGGCACCGGTGTGCGGGGGTCAGGCTGGGACGTCGGTGAGGAGCTTTCCGGCTTCGACGGTGACGATGCGGGTGAGGCGAACGGTCGACCGGAAGGCGCGGTCGTGGGTGATCAGGAGCAGGGTTCCTGCGAAGTGGTCCAGCGCCTGCTCGAGTTGCTCGATAGCGGGGAGGTCGAGGTGGTTGGTCGGTTCGTCGAGGACGAGGGTGTTGACACCGGTGGCCTGGAACGTGGCCAGCACCGCCCTGGTCCGCTCTCCCGGTGACCAGTCGCTCGATGGCCTCGACAGGTGCTCGGCTTCGAGGCCGAACTTGGCGAGCACGCTGCGGGCCTCGCTGGCCACCAGCCCGGTCTCGGACCGGAAGCGGTCGAGGAAGGTGCCGGTGGTGACGGACGGCGACCCGACGAGGCGAAGCCGCTGCTGATCGAGCCGGCCGATCACCACCGACCGGCCGAGCCGCTGTGTGCCAGCGTCGAGTGGGAGCTCGCCGAGGAGGGCCCGCACCAGGGTGGTCTTCCCCTGGCCGTTGGCGCCGTCGATCGCCAGGCGGTCGCCGGCGGCGACCGTGAGCGTGATCGGGCCGAGCTCGAACGAGCCGAGCGCCACCCGCCCCTCGTGGAGCTCGGCCACCAGGTCGCCCGAGCGCTCCGCCGCGCCGATCGTGAACTGGAGCTCCCACGGCACCCATGGCTTGTCGACCTGTTCGAGCCGATCCTTGGCCCGCTCCAGTTGGCTGGCCTTGGCCGCCAAGCCCTCGGACCGCTCGATCCGGGCCGCCCGCAGCGAGCGATCGTTGTCGGGCGGTGCTGCCTCCCGCTTGACCCCCTTCTCCGCCCACCGGCGCTGCTCTCGGGCCCGCTGGTCGAGGCGGGCCACCTCGGTTCGGAAGTCGTCGTAGCGCTGCTGGGCGTGACGACGGGCCACCTCCTTGGCCTCGAGGTAGCCCAGCCAGTCGTCGTGGTAGGTCGTGGCCGATCGACTATGAGCGTCGATCTCCACGACGGCGGTGACGACCCGCTCCAGGAACCGCCGGTCGTGGGAGACCACGACCAGCGGCACCGACGTCGTCGACACGAGCGCTTCGAGCTCTGCCAGGCCGGCCTGATCGAGGTCGTTCGTCGGCTCGTCGAGGAGGAGGATGTCGTGCCGTGCGAGGCGAAGGGCAGCCAGACCGAGCCGGCCCCGCTCACCGCCGGACAGCGTCGAGGCGACCTGGTGGACACCGACACCGATGCCGCCGCCTCCGTCGTCACCACCACCATCGGCTCGATCGTCGGCACCGCCGCCGACGTCGAGCCCCACGGCGGCGAGCTCGGTCCCGATCCGGGCGGGGAGATCCGGCCCGCCGAGCCGCATCCACCGGTCGAGGGCTGCGGCGTGCTCGTCGATCGCCGCCGACGAACCCGACGACAGCGCGTCGGTGGCCCGATCCAGCCGAGCCGACGCCTCGGCCACACCCACACGGCGAGCGAGGTGGTCGGCCAGGCTCTCCCCCGGCTGTGTCTCGAGCTCCTGGTGGAGCAGCCCGACCGTCGCCTCGGCCGGGGTCGTCGACACCGAGCCGGCGACGGGACTCAGCTCGCCGGCGAGCACCCGCAGGAGGGTGGACTTCCCCGCCCCGTTCGGACCGACCAGGCCGATCCGGTCCCCGGGGCCGACCGCGACCGACACGTCGACCAGAACCGTGTTGCCGGCGAGCTCGACGGTCAGGCCGGTCGCACGGAGCTGAGCCGAGCCGGCGGTGGCTGCCATCATCCCGACGTTAGACCACCGGACAGGGCCGCTCGCCCGGGTTTCGGGCGCACGCGCTGTCCGCCGACGGCCGCCATCGATCGCCACCGCCGCCGATCGGCAACCGTCGAACCGGTCTGCAAGGATGACCCGATGGAGCTGCAGGAGTACCAGGACCGCTATTCCACGGCCGAGGTCAGCCGTGACGAGGCCGGGGTGCTGACGGTTCGCATGCACTCCAAGGGCGGGCCGCTCCGATGGGGCGGTCCGCCCCATCAGCAACTTCCGGAGCTGTTCAACGCCATCGCATCCGACCGGGAGAACCGGGTGGTCATCCTCACCGGGACCGGCGAGTCGTTCATCGAGTTGCCCGACGGCCCGAACCCGCTGGCCGAGGGCCGAGCCAACGCAACCGTGTGGGATCGGATCATCTGGGAGGGCAATCGCCTCGTCGACCAGATGCTCGACATCGAGGTGCCCATGATCGCCGCGGTCAACGGTCCGGTGACGGTGCACTCGGAGCTGGCGGTGCTGTGCGACGTGGTCCTGGCCGCCGAGCACACCTACTTCCAGGATGCGCCCCACTTCCCCGGCGGGCTGGTGCCCGGCGACAGCATGCAGGTCGTGTGGCCCCTCCTGCTCGGACCGAACCGGGGTCGCTACTTCCTGCTCACCGGCCAGCAGATCGGGGCGGTCGAAGCCAAGGAGTTGGGCGTGGTGGGCGAGGTCCTCCCGGCCGGCGAGCTGCTCCACCGTGCCAACGCCATCGCCGCCGACCTGGCGAAGCTCAATCCCATCCTGCTCCGCAACACCCGTCACGCGCTGGTCCGCCCGCTCCGGCGGGCGATGGCCGACGACCTCCACACCGGATTGGCGCTCGAAGCGATCGCCTCCATGTCGTCACGTGAGTGGTACCGGGATCAGGAACAGGGCTGACACCGGGGATTGCGTCGACCGGGCCGAGCGGTGAAGATGCTTCGATGACCACCAGCGGCTCCCCGACCGACCTGTTCGACCTCACCGGCAAGGTGGCCGTGGTCACCGGCGGCAGCCGGGGCCTCGGCAAGGCGATGGTGGAGGCGTTCGCTCGCTGTGGCGCCGACGTCGTCATCGCCAGCCGCAAGGCGCCCGCCTGCGAGATGCTGGCACAGGCCGTCACCGAGGAGACCGGCCGTCGGGCGCTGGGGGTGGCCTGCCACGTCGGGTACTGGGACCAGTGCGACGAACTGGTCGACACTGTCTACGACGAGTTCGGGCGATGCGACGTCCTGGTCAACAACGCCGGCATGTCGCCGCTCTACGACTCCCTCGCCGATGTCAGCGAGGCGCTTTTCGACAAGGTCATCGAGGTCAACCTCAAGGGGCCGTTCCGGTTGTCGGCAGCGTTCGGGGCCCGGATGGCAGCGGCGGACGGAGGCTCGATCATCAACGTCAGCTCGGTGGCCGCGGTGCGGCCGACGCCGAACGAGGCCGCCTACGGCGCCGCCAAGTCCGGGTTGAACAACCTCACCGTTTCGTTCGCCCGTGAGTACGCGCCGAACGTTCGGGTCAACTGCATCATGCCCGGGCCGTTCATGACCGATATCAGCAAGGCGTGGGATCTCGACGACTTCAACGCCAGGGCCGAGAACGACATCCCGCTGCAGCGGGGCGGCGAGCCGGAGGAGGTCGTCGGCGCAGCGCTGTACTTCGCCAGCGACGCGTCCACCTACACCACGGGCGCCGTGTTGAAAATCGACGGCGGTACGGCATTCGCCCCTGCGTGAGGGCGTCGCTGCTCGTTGCGCTGGCGGCGGTCGGTTGCTCGGCTGGTACCGGACCAGCAGCCGACCCGGTCCCCACGTCGGAGCCGGCGGGACGGGGAACCGTCGCCCAGATCATCGTCGAGCGATGCGACGGCGTCGACACCGAGCTGACCGCGGTGGGCGCGACCGTCGACCGGAACCGGCTGGCCACGGTGGCCCACGCCTTCGTCGACGCCGCATCGCTCACCGTTCTCGACGCCAGCGGGTCGCCGGTGCCGGCAGCGCTCCTCTACCTCGACCAGGAGCGCGACATCGCCATCGTCGAGGTCGCCGACGACACGGGCGAGTGGTTCTCGCTCGGACCGACCAGGAAGGGAGAGGCGGTCACGGTGCTCGCCCCTACCGGCGACGGCGACGATCCGCCCGATGACGACCGCGATGACGACGACGATGACGGCGAGGGTTCGACCGGCGAGGGCGACGGCGACGGTTCGATCGGCGACGGTGACGGGGTCACGGCGATCCCGGCTTCCGTCGTGCGGATCGTCGACATCTCCGTCGACGGCGTCGGCCTCCGGGCGGGCCTGGAGCTCGACGTCGCGCTGGATCCCGGCCGATCGGGGGCGCCGGTGATCGACAGCGACGGGGTGATGGTGGGGATGGCGTTCGCCGCCGACCGCAGCGCGGCCACGAGCTGGGCGGTCGCGGCAAACGAGATCGAGGCCGCCCTCACCGAGACGACGGGCGACCCGATCCAGCTCGGTTGTTAGTCGAGGTCGGCTGGACCCAGCCCCGGCCTAGCCCAGCTCGCTGCCGACGATCGACACGAAGCTCACGCACTCGCCGGGAGCGCCGCCGAGGTTGTGGGTCATGCCGAGCTTCTTGCCGCCCTCGGTGACCGACTTGATCTGCCGATCTTCGGGGGCTTCCTGGCGGAGCTGGAGCCAGCACTCGAACAGCATCCGGAGGCCCGACGCACCGATCGGATGACCGAAGCTCTTCAGCCCACCGTCGGGGTTGACGGGCAGCTCGCCGTCGAGGTCGAACGTGCCGGCCAGCACCTCCTTCCACCCGAGCCCACGGTCGGCGAAGCCGAGGTCCTCCATGAGGACGAGCTCGGTCGGGGTGAAGCAGTCGTGCACCTCCGCCATCGCGATCTCGGCCCGGGGGTCGGTCACGCCGGCCTGGGCGTAGGCGTCGGCCGCGCAGGCCGCCACCTCGTGGAAGGTGGTGTAGTCGTAATCGGGATCGATCGGGCCAGCCGCCGGGCCCGCGGTGAAGGCGAGCGCTTTCACGTAGAGCGGGTTGTCGGTGTACTTGTGGGCGTCCTCGGCCCGGACGATGATCGCCGCAGCCGACCCGTCGGACACGCCCGAGCAGTCGAAGATGCCGAGCTGGCCGGCGATCAGCGGGGCGTTGCAGATCGTGTCCTTGCCGACCTCCTTGCGGAACTGGGCCCGGGGGTTGCGGGCGCCGTTGAAGTGGTTCTTCCAGGCGATCCTGGTGAGGACGTCCTTCATCTCGGCCTCGTCGACGCCGTACTTCTCGGCGTAGGCGGGGGCGAGGAGCGAGAACATCGCCGGGGCGGTCAGCTCGGGGCGGGTGCCGTCATCGGGGATGGTGGCGCCGGTGAGACCCGACATGCCGTTGTCCTTCAGCTTCTCCACACCGACCGCGGCGACCATGTCGTAGGCGCCGGAGGCGACCGCGTAGCACGCGTTGCGGAACGCCTCGGACCCGGTGGCGCACATGTTCTCCACCCGGGTGACCGGCTTGTAGTCGATCTTGAGGGCCCGGCTCAGCGTCAGGCCGCTGACGCCCGACCCGAGGGTCCCGAACCAGTAGGCGTCGATGTCGTCCTGGTCGATCCCCGCCGAGGCGTAGGCCTCCTGGGTCGCTTCGACCAGCATGTCCTCGACGGACTTGTCCCAGTGCTCGCCGAACGGGGTGCAGCCCATTCCGACGATGGCCACCTGATCCTTGATGCCTCGTGACGCCATGATGAGTACTTCCTAACGGTTCTTCTGCGGTGTAGAGCGGTTCTTCAAGTCTATGGCTGGGCGGGGGTCGCGAGCCAAGCTCCCTATGAGTGGGCCGGCCGGGCCTTCCAGAAGTAGTTGTGAACGCCGTTGGCGGTCAGGAGGCGCCGGAAGGTCATCGAGACCCGGTCGCCGATCTTCACGTCGTCGGGGTCGGCGTCGGTGAGCTGGCACTGGAACCGACCGCCGCCGTCGAAGTCGATGACCACGGCGATCACGGGCGGTGACAGCGAGTAGGCGAGGCGGTCGATCGTGAAGGTGACCACGGTGGCCCCCACATCGGCCATGGGGATGGGCTCCATGTCGTCGACGGCACCACCCTTCACCGACACCCGTTGCGGCGGCAGGTGGACGGCGCCGGTCGATCGATCCTTGGAGCCGATGAACGCGTACTTCCAGTCCTCGGACCGGAACGACGGGGGTGCGGCCGGTGGCTCGGGATCGGGTCGGCGCGGGGGCTCCCGGTCGAGGAAGCCACGCCAGGTGAGGAACGTGTTGTAGGCGAGCGAGTCGTTGCCGGCCTCGACCTGCTCGGCCACCTTCCGGTCCGGCGTGTAGTCGGCGATGGCGTCGGTGGTGCGGAAGAAGCCGACGTCGCAGCCGTCGACCAGGTGGATCACCATGATCAGTTGGCCCGGCTCGGCCTCGTCGAGCACCGATGCGAGCACGAGACCGGCATGGGGGGAGCCGGTGTTGCCGACGGTGGCGGTGAGGTCGTCGACCACCTTCGCCCCGTCGACCCCGGCGGCTCTGGCCGCGCCCCGCACCGCCCGGGCGTGGAGGCCGGTGACGATCACGGCGTCGACGTCGGACGGCTCGAGCTGGGCCTCCTTGAACGCGGCCGTGGTCGCCTCGGTGACCAGCGGCAGGTAGGCGTGCTCGCCGAACCGCTCCTCCCAGACCCGCGAGTAGTTCCACTCCGGTTGCCGCCACCGATCGAGGAACTCGGCGGTCGACGAGGCGCCACCGACCCACTCGGCGATCACCGGTGCGTCCTCGTCGGAGCCGATCAGCCAGGCGACCGCGGCATCACCGGTGTTGGCTTCATCGGATGAGCCGGGCCGGCCTGATCGGACATCGCTGGCGAGGACCAGATTCGGCCGGCTCCCGCCGAGCGCGGAGCGGAGGGCGGCGTTGACCGACCTCGGCGATCCCGCGACGTCGCCGGCGAAGACGTGCGACGGCAGGTCGAGGGCGGCGTGGATGACGTTGGCGTTCGTCTTGTCGAGGTAGGGCGGGGTGGTGGTGGCGAAGTAGACGCTGGCCGGCGTGACCGAGTCGCCGACGACCCGCATCACCGACCGGGCAGCTTCGACGGCCATCGACGTTGCGTCCTCGTCGTAGGACGCGACCGAGCGGGTTCCCCGCCCGCCTCCCGTCCCGAGCGCCTCGGTGATCGCGCTCTTCTGAAGCCGGTAGTAGGGCAGGTAGGACCCGTAGGCGATGATGCCGCGCAAGGCGAACCCCTCTCTCGCTGTTCACTCGCAGTTCGATGACGGGGTCAGCTTAGGTGACCGGCCGCCCGAGGGCGGCTTCGAGTTTCGCCTTCGGCCAAACATCGCCCGGCCGCCCGAGGGCGGCTTCGAGTTTCGCCTTCGGCCAAACATCGCCCGGCCGCCCGAGGGCGGCTTCGAGTTTCGCCTTCGGCCAAACATCGCCCGGCCGCCCGAGGGCGGCTTCGAGTTTCGCCTTCGGCCAAACATCGCCCGGCCGCCCGAGGGCGGCTTCGAGTTCTGGCCGCGCCTGGTGACGTGTGCGGGGACCCGCGATGATGGTCCACATGAGCAACGACGATCGCCCGGCCACCTGGGTCGGTCACGTGCAGGTGAACGCCGTCGACATCGCCGCCTCGGCCGACTTCTACATCTCGCTCGGGATGCGCGAGGTCGCCCGCCACGAGCAGGTGGCGGTGCTCGAGCTTCGGGGCGGCACACACCTCGTCGTCGCGGAAGGGCCGCCCGCCGAGTGGGCGCCATTCGATCTCATGGTCGACGACCTCGAAATCGTCCACGCCGACTGGGCCGCCCGCGGCTACGAACCGACCGAGATCGAGCGCGGCCGCATCCACGACCGGTTCGTCGTGCGCGACCCGGCCGGCACCGCGGTGACCATCAACAGCTCCCACGTCATCGGCACCGTCTGAGAGCAATTCGTGGTGTGGGTCCCGGCAGGGCCACGCCGGAGAGGAGCCCGGCTCAGGAAGCGTCCGAAGCGGACTGCGCGCGACCGGAAGCCGAGGCTGTCTGGCGCGAGCATGGTCGCTGTGGCCTTCGATCCAGTCCTTGCCGAGCGCGTCCGCGAGGCACTCGCACCAACGCCAGTTCGGGAAGTCAAGATGTTCGGCGGCTTGTCGTTCCTCGTCGACGAGAAGATGGTGGTCAGCGTGCGAGGAGATGGTGGTCTCCTCGTCCGTTGCGATCCGGACTCGGTTGCTCAGCTCGTCGACCTGAGCGGGGCGAGCCGCGCCGAGATGCGGGGCAAACCGATGAAGGAGGGGTGGCTCCACGTCGAGGCCGACGTGCTCGACGACGAAGCCCTGGCGTTCTGGCTCGACGCGGCGCTCACCTACAACAGGCTTCTCGACGAGCAACGAGAGCGAGAGCGGTGAGATCGAACGCAGTTCACTCCTGTCTGCGAACCTTTTCAACCCCACCGGTTTGACTGCCTGACTAGGTTTGCTAGGCTTACTACATGGTGGACGGAGAGGAAGGCGGCGACAACGGGCTCGATGACCTCGCGGCGTCCGTGGACGACGTGGTGACTGCCGCCGTGGTGACGATGCGGCCGGTGGAGCTCGCAGAGCGAGCGGCCGAGCTGTTGCGTCACGCCGACCGACTCCAGGCCGCTGCCGCGCAGGCGATATCGGTGGCCAGCCGGGCGGGCGACGGTCCCGCCGCCTTCCGCCAGGGCGGCTGCCAGGACGCGTCACAGATGGTCGCCATCCGACGTCACACGGCCAAGCGCAGCGTGGTCGCCCTGGCTCGGCGCGGCTCGTGGGTCACCGACTTCCCGGTCTTCGCCGATGCGTGGACCGACGGTTGGCTCAGCGGCCTCCACCTGCACGAACTGCGGGGGCTCGACAATCCGAGGACCCACCGGCAGCTGATCGACGCGCAGGAGTACCTCGTCGAGGCGGCCCAGAACTGCGACTGGCCGGAGTTTCGCCAGGTGTGCGCGTACTGGCTGCTCAACGCCGATCCCGACGGGGCCGCCCCGTCCGAACAGGTGGCGAAGAACCGGGTCAACGTTCGGACGCGACCCGATGGCTCCGTGACCGGCTACTTCCGGCTCGACCCGCTCAGCGGGCAGGTCTTCACCACCGCACTCGACTGCGAGACCCAGCGGCTGTTCCGGGCCGAACAGAACGAAGATGCCGGTCTGCGGACCAGCTCCCAACGGAAGACCGACGCACTCGTCAACCTCGTCATCCGGGGCCACCACAACGCCGGTGCCGAGACGGTCGTCCCGCTGGTGAACGTGGTGATGTCGAAAGAGGTGGCGGAGAACGCGATCGCCCGGCTGCTCGACCCGACGGTGCCGGCGACGGAACTGGACGGCCGCGACCCCGACCGACGGTGCGAGTTCGCCGACGGGACGCCGGTCGATCCGAGAATCGCCCTCGCGGCCTTCGCCGTCGCCCGGTTCCGCCGAATCGTCTTCGACGCCAAGAACAAGATCGTCGATGCCTCGGTGCTGTCCCGGTCGTTTCCACCGTGGATGAAGCACCTGCTGTTGATCCAGGCGAGAGGACGATGCCGGGCGCCGAGTTGCGACGCACCCTTCGCCTGGCTCCAGGCCGATCATCGCAAGCCGCACTCGCGGGGCGGCGCCACCAACCTGACCAACGGGCAGATGCTGTGCGAAGGCCACAACAAGTGGAAGCGCGACCACCCGGACGCGGCGTGACGTCGTCGGCCTACATTCGAGCGATGACCGAGACGATCGACACGGCTGCCCTCGAGGCGTTCCTGGCCGAACCCCGCAATGCCATCGTGGCTGGAATCCGCCGCGACGGACGCCCACACCTGACGCCGAACTGGTTCCTCTGGGACGGCGAGCGGTTCTTCATCTCGACCACGAAGGACCGCGTCAAGTACCGGGTGTTCAGCAACGATCCTCGCACCCAGCTCGCGATCGACGACGTCTTCGGGTTCCGCTACGTGATCGTCGAAGGGACGGTGGAGGTGTCGGATGACCTCGACAACGGCATCGAGTACTTCCGGGCGCTACGCCACAAGCACGGACGCCACGAGCAGACCGACGACGAACTGCGAGCCGAGATGGTGCGCGACAGCCGGGTCCTGCTGGTCATCACACCGGACGGGCCGCCGGAGACGTGGTCGAGCCGGGGGTTCTAGAGCGCCGCTCCTCTCAGGAGTAGAACGGGTTCTCGCCAGCCGAGTGGTCGGTGGCGTCGACAACGTCGGTGATCTCCGGGAGCGAGTCCATCAGCATCGTCTTGATGCCATCCCGCAGGGTCATGGCGCTGGCGGCGCAGCCCTGACAACCACCGCCCATCGTGACGTACACCACGGTGTCGTCGACGCCGACGAGTTGGGCGAAGCCGCCGTGGGAGGCGAGCGCAGGGTTGACCGCCTGATCGAGCACTGCGGTGACCTTGTCGGGCAACTCACCGGTGAGATCGAGATCGAGCCCGGCCAGCGGGTCCGGCGTGTTCGGGTTCTTGATGACCAGGCCCCCGGCGGCCCCGTTCGAGGGCACGTCGAGCACGGCGCCGGTCATCTGCTCCACCGAACCGGCCGGCACGATGACACTCAGCTCGCCGTGTTCGCCCTGGGTGTAGACGACATCGTCGTCGGCAGCCTCGGCGATGGCGACCAGATCGAGGGCGTACACGAAGTCGGTCATGTTCGACCCGGTGATCGCAACCCGGAGCGCCGTTCCGCCAGGGTCGTCCTCGCCCGCCCGAACCTCGAGCACCGTCGCCAACGCCGTCTCGGAGACGGTCAGCGGGGCCGCCGGGTCGCCGGCAGCCGGGGCGGGCGCTGGCACCGCGTCCTGGCTCTGCTCGGTGGTGGTATCGGCTGTGGTCATGGGTGCTCCCGCTGGCAGGACCGTAGGTTCACCGTCCAGGCTACCGCCCCCGGGCGGCGAGGCCCGTACTCGGGCGCTGCGGCGTCGGGCACACACCGCCCGGTCGACGAGCGTCGTGAACCGTGGCCGACCAGGCGAAACTGGGCAGGTGACGCTCCCGGCGACCGCGGCTGACCCGACCGGCCCCGCCTCCTCGGCAGCGCTCCGAACGGGGCGCCTGTGGACGGGGCGACTGTGGACGGTTGCGCTGGTTGGCTGCGTTGCGATCCGGGTGCTTGCGGCTGCGGTGCTCGTGGCGGGACCGTGGACCGACTCGGCCACGGAGCTGGCCGGATGGGACGTCGCCCGCTTCCAGGAGATCGCCGACTCTCCCGGCCGTCACTGGGTCGACCACGAGGTGGAGTATCCGCCTGGCAGCGTGGTCGCGATCGAGGCCCTCGCCGGGGACGGGGTGGTGCAGACCCACCGGACCCTGGCTGCGCTGATGTTGGCCGTGGATCTCGGGGCGGCCCTCGTGCTGGCACTCGCGGCCGGCCGCCGCGCTGCCGCCGTCTACCTCCTCGCCGGACTACCGCTGGTCCCGGCCGGTCTGGTCCGACTCGACGTGTTGTCGGTCGCACTCGCGGTGGTGGCGGCGATCGCGCTCGTCGGCCGGCCGCCACCCGCGAGCTCGCCCCGACCGAGGCGCCAGCCGGTCGCCTGGGCGGCATGGTTCGCCGTGTTCACAGCAGCGGCAGCGCTGGTGAAGGTCTGGCCAGGGTTGCTCGTGGCCGGCGCGTTCGCACTGGGGCGGCGGGCGGCGGCGCTCACAGCCGTGGCGGTGATGGCGGTCGCCGGGCTGGTCTGGCTGGCCTACGGCGGATCGAGCCTCGCCCCCGTCGACCAGGTGCTGTCGCTGCGAGGGGCCACCGGCTGGCACGTGGAGAGCCTCGGCGGCACCATCGCCGCGCTCACGTCCGACGCCGAGGCGGAGCGTCAGCTCGATGCGTTTCGCATCGGCGAGCTGAACCCGGCCATCGTCACCGCTGGTCGGGTCCTGACGATCGGTGTCGTCGCGGGGCTCGGCTGGCTGGCCCACCGGCGCCGAGCGGACGAGGTGCTGGACGAGCTGGACGAGTTGGAGATGCTGTCGCTCGTGATGCTCGGAGCGACGGCGGCACTGCTGGTCACGGCCCCGCTGCTGTCGCCCCAGTTCCTGCTGTGGTTGACCCCCTGGGCCGCGATCATCGCCGCTGGAGGGCGGGGCTGGACGAGTCCTGCCGTGCTCCTCACCGGTGCCGCGACGGTGCTGACCGGTGCGGTGCTCGCCGCCTACGGTCCGCCGAACCTGGCGGGAACGCTGCCCGCTGCGTTGCTGCTCGCCCGCAACGTACTCCTGGTCGCGCTGGTGGCGGCCACCGCCCTCGAGCTCCGCACCGGCGGCCCGGCGTCAGGCGGAGCGGAACACCCGCTGGGGGACGGCGGCGCCGGCCCAGGCCCAGCTCGTGCGGAGCCGGAGATCGAGCAGGTGTCCGATGAACCGGCTGGCCTGACCGACCGTCGCCTTCGAGTCGCCGTTGACCCGACCGTCGAAGTGGAACGGCACCTCCCCGAGCGCCAGGTCGGGATGGGTGGCGAGCAGTTCGATGAGGATCTTGAAGCCGTCGGGGCTGAGCCGATCGAGGTCGACGGCGCCCAGCCGCACGGCGAAGAAACCTGACAGCGGATCCGAGCAGCGCCCCACCCGACCGGGGAAGAGGCCGGTGGCCAGAACGGTCGCAGCTCGGGACAGCACGCGCCGGCTGAATCCGAACCGCTCGTCCTCACCGCTCCCCGGGATGCGGCGCGACGCCACCGCGAGGTCGCGCCCCTCGCCGATCGCGTCGACCAGGGATCCGATCGTGGCGGGCGGGTGCTGGAGATCGGCGTCCATGACCACTGCGATGGCGCCATCGGCGGCGTCGAAGCCCTCCGAGACAGCCCCGGCGAGTCCACCCCAACGCTCTCCCGCCGGCCGATGCAACGTACGCACCGCCAGCGAGCCACCCGCCACCGACTCCGCGGCCGCATCGATCACCGCCGGGGTGTCGTCGTCGCTGTCGTCGACGAAGATCACCTCCGCGGGCCGGCCGTTCATGGCCTCCCGGACCGCGCCGAGCAACGGCTCGATGTTGGGGCCCTCGTGGCGTGTCGGCACCACGATCGACACCAGCGAGCGGTCGAGACCGGATCGCCGACGAGGCCTCGCCGGTGCGGTGGGACTGAACGTGAGCGCCGCCAGCAGGATGACGGCGAGCGCGACCGTTCCCACGCCGGTGTCCTCCAGCACGAGCAGCCCGAGCTGGGGGCCGACCGGCAGGACCACGAACGCGGCGACGGCGCAACCTGTCACGAAGGTGCGGTTCCGCTCCCCCGCCGACGAGGCGGCGAGGATCATGATCCCCCACGTCAGGTACCAGGGTTGGGTGGTGGGGTGCAGGATCGCCCAGATCAGGAGGCTCCACGCCAGGGCCATCGGCCAGCTGCGATGGCCGCGGAACAGCAGCAACAACGTGGCGCCGCAAGCCAGGAGCAGTCCGGTCAACCGGGCCACCGTCAGCACCGAGCCGACGTCGAGGCCGGTGACGACGGCGAACCCACCACCGACGACCCTGGTGAGGCTCAGGTACGCGTCGACGGGCGGCGTGGAGGTGATCGCGTCGACCCAGCCCCAACCCCACCCGGTCAACCGGCCGGCGAGCGCGATGACCACGAACGCGAGCCCCGACGCGGTCGCGATCCGGAGCAGCCTCGTGCGGAGGCGCTCCGCTTCGAGCACCCACGGCCAGCCGATGAACGCCACCGCGAGGATGGCCGGCAGCTTGATCGCAGCCGCCATCGCGCACAGCGCCATCCCCACGAAACGGAGCGATGGTCGTCGGCCGATGGCCACGCCCGACACCAGGAACGCGAGCATCATCGCCTCGTTGTGGGCACCGGACACGAGGTGGAGGAGCACGAGCGGGTTGGCGAAGCCGAGCACGAGCGCGTCGACGGGATCGCGACCCAACCCGCGGGCGAGGTCGCACACCGCTACAGCGGCGATCGCCAGGCCGACCACGGCCATGAGCCGGTAGGCGAGCACCGCAGCGACGACACCGTCGCCGGTGACGCGGGCGATCGTGGCCGAGGCGAACACGAAGACCGGCCCGTAGACGACGGGGGTGTCGTAGTAGAGCGGGTCGACCGGGGCGAGGACCGGGTCGTCCTCGCCGAGGCTGGCCGGCCCCTCCTCGTAGACGTCGAGGCCCTGCTCGGCCATGCGACCCTGGGCCGCGTAGGCGTAGACGTCACGGCTGCCCAGCGGTGGACCGACGAGCAGGGGAAGCGCCCAGAGCACGACGATCACCGCGAACGATCGGATGTCGAGGCCGTGGGTGAGCTTGTGGCGGCGGAGTAGGAGCCACGACCGGACGAGCACGATCAACCCGCCGTAGAAGAGGAACAACGCGGGCACCAACCCCATGACCGGCCGCACTGGGACGGTGGGCACCGACCACAGTCGGCCAGCCTCGCCCGGTGCCGCAGCCCCAGCCAGGCCACCACCGATGACCACGCTGAGCGCGCCGAGGAACCCCAGCGCCGCGATGATCACCAACGACCGTGCGGCGCTGTCGCCACCTCCGACAGCTTCCCCATCCCGATCCGTGATGCTTGGCATCATAGATGCGCACCGAGGCCGATCGTGGGCACGATCACCCAAAGTCGGTGCCAGATCGGTCACACCGGTCGGATCGGGTTGCGGCGCTCAGGTCACCGCCGAGGCGAGTCGATCCACCAGCTCGTCGACGATAGGGGCCGACGTGGCGTAGTTCAGGCGTACGAACCCGTTGCCGTGGACCCCGAAGTCCGAGCCCGGTGACAGCGCCACGCCGGCCTCGTCCCGGAGCCGCTCGGTCGGATCGTCACCGAGGCCGAACGACCGGAGATCGAGCCAGGCGAGATAGGTCGCCTCCGGGACCTGGAAGCCGACGCCGGGGAGATCGGCCGACAGCCGGGCCGCCAACTGGTCCCGTCGGGCGAGCAGGTGCTCGCGGACGGCCTGGAGCCAGTCGCCCCCCGAGGTCCAGGCCGCGATCGCCGCCGCCGCGCCCGTGGTGCTCACGGCGCCGAGCAGATGTGCAGGCAGCGAATCGAGCGTCTTCGCCACACCAGGATGACCGACATGGGCCACCGCACAGCGGAGTCCGGCGAGGTTGAACGCCTTGCTCGCAGCCGACAGCGTGACGGTCCTCGATGCGATCTCGTCGCCCAGCGTCGCCATCGGCACATGGGTCGCCCCCGGGTGGACGAGGTCGGCCCAGACCTCGTCGCTGATCACGAGGAGGTCGCGCTCGATCGCCACCTCGGCGATCGCCTCGAGCTCCGCCTTCCCGAAGACCCGCCCGGTCGGGTTGTGGGGGCTGCACATCAGGATCACCCTGGTCCGATCGTCGACCGCAGCCCGGAGTCGCTCCGGGTCGAGGCGCCAGCCTTCGGGGTCGAGGGGTACGTCGACCAGCCGTCGACCTGCGTTGTCGAGCGCTTTCAGGAACGGTGGGTAGATCGGGGTCAGCAGCACCACGCCATCCCCCGGCTCGGTGCAGTGCCAGAGGAGCGTGTCGAGCCCGTGGAGGATGTCGCAGAAGCGGCGGACGAGCCCGGGGTCGACCGACCAGCCGTGGTTCTCCTCCTGCCACCGTGCGAACGCCTCGGGGAGCTGCTCGGCCGCCTGGAGGTTGTAGCCGAAGTCGGCCCGGTCAACGATCGCGGCGATGGCCTCGGTCACGCACGCCGGGGGCCGGATGTCCATGTCGGCCACCCAGGCTGGCACCACATCGGGGCCGAACCGGCTCCACTTGATGCCGGACAGGCTGCGGAGGTGCTCGATCGAAGGGATCGTGATCTGGTTCGTCGTCGACACGAGGCTCAAGCCAAGCCCGCCCCGTGTCCGCCCGCAACATGGCGGCAGCGGGCATCATGGTTCGAGTGAGTCCCCGCCGGGTTCCCCGCTTGGTTCCGAAGCCTCCGTCGCGCGCGCTGCGCGCGCTCGGCTACGTGCTGCCCGGTGTCCGGGCGGTCACGGATCAGATCGAGCCGTACACCGCGTGGTGGGATGCGCAGAACCAGCGGGTGGTCGACGGGTCTGGTCCACTGCTCGTCGCCATCGGCGACTCGACCGCGCTCGGCATCGGCGCGTCGGCCCCCGAGCACAGCTACGTGGGACTGCTCCATGCCGCGCTGACCGCCAGAGCCGGAGATGCCGGCGACCAGGGATCGTGGCGGGTCGTCAACCTCGGCCTGTCCGGCGCCCGCCTCCAGGACGCACTCGACCGGCAGCTCCCGATCCTCCACGACCTCGCCGAGCGCGGCCCCCGGCCCGATGCCGTGGTGTGCTGCGTGGGCGCCAACGACCTCGCCTGGGGTCGCGACGTGGCCAAGCTCGGCGCGAAGCTCACCACGTTGGCGACGAGCCTGCCGGCCGGTGCCGTGGTGGGGACCCTCTCGGGCGCCTCGGCCCGGGGTCGGCTCGCCAACCGGTCGCTCCGCACCGTCGCCGACGGGCACGACCTCGAGCTGGTCGATACGTGGTCGGAGCCGAACCCTGGGCGGGGGTCGCGGGTGGCGGCCGACCGGTTCCACCCGAACGACCTCGGCTACCGGTTGATGGTCCGGCCCTTCGCCCGAGCGTTCGACGTGGCGCACCACCTCGAGCCGCTGACCGACGAGGTCCCCGCTTCGGAGTCCGGCGGGCGGTAGGTTCGCCGAGGTGGCTGGAATACTCTCCGGACCGATCGCGGACGGTCCACGGCGCCGGAAGCCCACGTGGCCGAAGGTGCCTGCCCGCAAGGGCCTCACCGTCCGCCACCGGACCACCGGCTACGTGGGCACCGTCATCCGCTTCGCCGAGACACAGGTCACCATCCGCGACCTCCGAGGCCGGGAGCACGCGCTGCCGAACGCCGAGGGCGCCTTCTCCGTCGACGGCGCGACGGTGACGCTGGTCAAGCCGAAGCCCACGCCCCGGAGCGCACCGGCCGAGACCGCCTCGGGGTCGATCCCACCCCCCGATTCGAGGGCCAGGGTGGCACGACCGAGCAGGATCCTGGTGGAGGGCCTCCACGACGCCGAGCTCGTCGAGAAGGTCTGGGGCGACGACCTGCGGGCCGAGGGGGTGGTGGTGGTGCCCGTGCACGGGGCCGACGACCTCCGGCACATCGTCGACGAGTTCGGCCCGACCGACGAGCGCCGCCTCGGCGTGCTCCTCGACCACCTCGTGTCGAACACGAAGGAGTGGCACCTCGCGGCCGACATCGACGACCCGAACGTGCTGATCACCGGCCACCCCTACGTCGACGTCTGGCAGGCGATCAAACCCGACGCGATCGGTATCCATGCCTGGCCCGACGTCCCGAAGGGCACCGACTGGAAGACCGGGGTGTGCGCCGCGCTCGGGTTCCACGGTCCACCCGGCGCGCTCTGGCCCAAGCTCCTGGCCCAGGTGACCTCGTACCGCCATCTCGAGCCCGGCCTCGTCGGCGCGGTGGAGCAGCTCATCGACTTCGTGGCGCCGCCGCCAGACGAAAGCTGACGGCAGCCGAGCGACGGTCGGGCTGCCTCCCAGCTCCCGTGGTGTGCGACACTTGAGCCACCATGGAAGACAGCATCCGCCTGGGCCGCGTGCTCCGCATCCCGATCGGTGTGAACTGGAGCATCGTGGCCATCGCCGGGCTGTTCACCGTGGCCCTGGCGGTCCAGGCGTTCCCCCAGACGGTCCCCGACGCCGGCCTCGGCTCCCGCTTCCTCGCCGCCGCGATCGCGGTGGTCCTGTTCTTCGCCTCGATCCTCGCCCACGAGCTGGGCCACGCCATCGCCGCCCTCAGCCACGGCGTGGCGGTGCGGGGGATCACGCTGTGGGTGCTGGGCGGGGTGGCCAAGCTCGACAGGCAGGCGCCGACCGCTCGAGCCGAGTTCCAGATAGCCCTCGCCGGGCCAGCCGTGAGCCTCGGGCTCGGCGTGTTCTTCGGTGCACTCGCCGTGATCGTGGCGGTTGTGGCGTCATTGCCGCTGGTGGTGGCGGTACTCGCCTGGCTGGGCGGCACCAACCTGCTCCTCGCCGTCTTCAACCTCCTCCCCGCCGCCCCGCTCGACGGTGGCCGCATCCTCACGTCGATCCTGTGGAAGCGGCGAGGCGACGCCGAGGAGGCCCGCCTCATCGCCGGTCGGTGCGGGCTCGGGCTCGGGGTGGCGCTGATCATCGTCGGCATCGTGCAGGTGTTCGCGTTCGGGCAGTTCTCCGGCTGGTTGACATCGCTCGTCGGCGTGTTCGCGTTCACCGCGGCCCGCAGCGAGATCACCGGCGCTGTCATCCGCCGCCGGCTGCTCACCACCACCGTGGCGCCGATCGCGATCAGCCATCCCCCATCGGTCCCCGACACGGTCACGGTCGGCCAGCTCGTCGCGCGGAGCGGACCCGACGGTGACATCGCCCACCCGGTGGTGCGGTGGAGCAACGATCCGATCGGCTTCGTGGTGCCGGCGGAGGCGGCAGCGAAGCTGTCGACACCGGAGCGGACGTGGACGAGGGTCGGGCAGGTGATGCACCATCCCGACGGTGTCATCAGGGTCGGCGGCGAGACGTCGATCGACGAGCTGCTCCGACGGTGGGAGGCGGGCGCAGCCCCCCTGGCGGTGGTCACCGACGACCGCTCGGGAGCTACCATGGGGACGATCACCGACGCCCAGGTCCGGCGTCTGCTCCGACCGCCGGACCTGTGGGGTCGCGACCGGGCGCCCAATCTCGACTGACCGCCTCGACTGACCGCCATCGGTTCCGCCGCCTCGGTTACTCTGCCCCGCAGTGAGTGACCGCGACGACGATGCTGGGGTCTCCGTCGGCCCGCCAGAGCGAATGCCGCGATGGGTCCGCGAGGCGATCCTGTGGTGGTGGGGGGTGCTCGTCGTGCTGTGGCTGTCGCTCGGCGTCGTCCGCCAGTTGCGCGGTCTGCTCATCCAGTTGGCGCTGGCTTTGTTCCTGTCGCTGGCGATGGAGCCGTTCGTGGACCGGCTGGGCCGTCGCGGCATCAACCGGGGACTGGCCACCGCATCCGCGATGTCCATTCTCGCGATCGCGTGCATCGCGTTCCTGGTGGCGATGGGCTCGCTCATCGCCACCCAGCTCCGCGAGCTCGCTGCCGACCTTCCCGACTACGTGCGCAGCGCCGAGCTCTGGTCCGAGGAACGGTTCAACGTGGAGCTCGAGTCGTCCGACCTGCTCGACCAGCTCCGCGCCGGCGGCCAGGCCAACGAGTACCTGTCGGGCCTGGCCGACAATCTGGTCGGCGTCGGAACGGGCGTGCTCAGCGGGGTCTTCCAGCTCCTGACGATCTCGCTGTTCGCGTTCTACCTCACCGCCGACGGACCCCGCCTCCGCCGGTCGATCTGCTCGGTCCTCCCGCCGGCGAGGCAGCACGAGGTGCTGCGGGTGTGGGAGCTCGCCATCAACAAGAGCGGTGCCTTCCTCGCGGCCCGCTTCATCCTCGCCGTGATCTCCGCAGCCGTTCACTGGGTCGCGTTCGCCGCGCTCGACCTCCCGTCGGCCGTGGCGTTGGCGCTGTGGGTGGGGATCATCTCGCAGTTCATTCCCGTCATCGGGATCTACATCGCCGGCGTGCTCCCTGCGCTGATCGCGCTCGGGATCCAGCCCTCGAAGGCCCTGTGGGTGCTGCTGGTGATCGTGATCTACCAACAGATCGAGAACTACGTGCTGCAGCCCCGGGTCACCGCCCAGACCCTGAACATGCATCCGGCCGTCGCGTTCGCCGCGGTCCTGGCCGGCACCGCCATGTTCGGCGCCACCGGTGCGCTGTTGGCGCTCCCCTTCCTGGCGACGGTGCAGTCGTTCATCTCGGCCTACGTGGCGAGGCACAGCGTGGTCGAGAGCCGGCTGATCACACGGGACGAGGAAGCCGACGAGTCGGAGCGGGCCGACGCGATGGAAGGCCCGCTCCCCGAAGAGAGTTGAATAGGCCCATGGAACCGATCTCCGAAGTCGTCTTCTACTGGCGCCCCGGCTGCCCCTTCTGCAGTCGTTTGGAGGCTGCGCTGGCGCGAGCAAATGTCCCCATGGCGAAGCGCAACATCTGGGACGACCCGGATGCGGCAGCGTTCGTCAGGGGCGTTGCGAACGGGAACGAGACCGTTCCGACCGTCACCGTCGGCGATCGGTCCTACGTGAACCCGAGCCCCCGCGAGCTCGCGAAAGTCCTGGCAGAGGCGGCGCCCCACCTCCTGTCCCCCTAGTCGACGGGGGTCGAAGGCACCCTCGTCGAGCGGCGACCACGGCATCGTTGACCGTCCACGATCACCCTCACCGATGGTGGGGGTCGATGATCCCAGGAGCCGCCTCTTGTTGGGCCCATGGAGTTGAGAACCGGGTGCAGTGGCATTAGAGTCCACCTCGCTGGCTCAGCCAGTAACCCGCCGCACAACATAAAGGGGATCCATGTCTGACGACAATGGTCGAAAAGCCCTGCACGCATATGTCAGCGATGATGCTCATGATCACTGGCACGGCTTTGCAGCCGAGCAAGGGGTGAGCGTGAGTGCCATTCTCGAGGCACTCGCTCCCGAGCTCGACTTCGAGGCTCCGATCACCCACGAGGAGTTGGGTGCCCGGCTGAACACCGTGGTCAAATCGGCTCGCAAGATCGACGCCCAGCGTCGACGGCGCAGACGGTAGGACCACAACAGAACAGCCGAGCAATCAGCACCGAGCAGTCAGCAACGGGCGAATTCGAAGGATTGACGCTGTGAGCGTCGACGGAGGCGTGAAGTCAGTGCCATTCGGCACTGCGAAGACAGTGCCAACTGGTACTGGACCGTCACTCACAGTGGAGCGGTAGGCAAGCGACACGAAGCCGAGCAGATCGGTTTCCCGGGTTGGTTCGACGCGCCTCGTCCGAGGTCGTCGCCGGGAGTCGGTCGGGCGCGCTCGACTCTGCGCAACGCCGAGCAACACCTTCGAGCGAACCGGTTGCCGTGGTGCACTGCGACCGTGCCCGCCGCGACGTACCCCCAGGGGTCCGTCGCGGCGGGCACGGTCGCGTTGGTGGGGTCGCGTCGGTGGGATCGGGGGACAAATCGACGACAAGTGGCCGATTGCCACCAAAACCGGCGCCGGGTTGGCCATGATCGAAGCAGGCCCGTAGAACGAAGCCGAAGTAGAAGCTGAAGAAGAGAGTGTCCATGTCGTCCCAGGGCGAGCTCCTCCCGTTTGCTCGCGAAGTCATCGACGTACCCGTCGACGACGAGCTCGGCGAGTCGTTCCTCGCGTACTCGCTGTCGGTGATCACCTCGCGGGCCATCCCCGACGTCCGCGACGGCCTCAAGCCCGTTCAGCGCCGGATCCTGTACTCGATGCAGGAGATGGGCCTGCGGCCCGACCGGCCCCACCGGAAGTGCGCCCACGTGGTGGGCGACGTGATGGCCAAGTTCCACCCCCACGGCGACGGGGCGATCTACGACACGCTCGTCCGCCTCGGGCAGGACTTCGCCCGCCCGGTCACCCTCATCGATCCTCAGGGCAACTTCGGTAGCCTCGACGACCCGCCTGCCGCCTACCGCTACACCGAATGTCGTCTGACGCCCGCCGCGCTCGACCTGCTGGGCGAGATCGGCGAGGAGACCGTCGAGTGGCGCCCGACCTACGACGGCGAGACCGAGGAGCCGGCGTACCTCCCGGGGCTGCTGCCGAACCTGCTCGTCAACGGGACCTCCGGCATCGCGGTGGGGATGGCCACCAACATGCCCACCAACAACCTCGGCGAGGTTCGAGACGCCATCGAGCTCGTCATGAAGAAGCGGCGGCCCAAGCCGACGATCGACGAGCTGTTGGCGGTGCTGCCCGGCCCTGACTTCCCCTCCGGCGGGATCGTGGTCGACGACGGCATCCGTGAGGCCTACGAGACGGGCCGGGGAACGATCCGGATCCGGGCCAGGGCCGAGATGGTCAACGTCACCCGGAGCCGCAAGGGCATCGAGATCACCGAGCTCCCCTACCTCGTCGGCCCGGAGCGGGTGATCGGCAAGATCAAGGAGCTGGTCAACAACGGCAGGATCGACGGCATCGCCGACGTCAAGAACCTGTCCGACCGGACCTCCGGCCTCAAGCTCGTCGTGGAGTGCAAGACCGGCGTGAACCCGGAGCGACTCCTCGAGAAGCTCTATCGTCTCACCCCACTCGAGGAGACCTTCGGTATCAACAACGTGGTGCTGGTCGACGGGGTGCCGACGACCCTCGGCCTGTACGACCTGTGCCACCACTACGTCGAGCACCGCCTCGACGTAGTGGTGAAACGAACCGAGTTCCGGCTCCGCAAGGCCGAGCACCGGCTCCATCTCGTCGAGGGCCTCCTGATCGCGATCGACAACATCGACGAGGTCATCGCCATCATCCGCTCGTCGGCCGACACCCCCGAGGCTCGGGAACGGCTCATGGCCCGTCTCGAGCTGAGCGAGCTCCAGGCGAACTACGTGCTCGACCTCCAACTGCGGCGCCTGACCGCGCTCGCCTACGAGGAGCTGGTGGCCGAGAAGGCGGAGCTGCTCACCACGATCGACGACCTGAAGAAGATCCTCGGTTCGGAACAGCGGCGACGGACGATCGTGCTCAACGAGCTCGGCGAGGTCGTCGACAGGTACGGCTACGACCGTCGCACCACGATCATCGGGACCGATGACCTCCCCGATCTCGAGGAGCTCGAGGAGCGGGAGATCGCCGACCTGCCCGACACGCCCTGCGTGATCAGCCTGACCGCGTCGGGCCTCGTCGGCCGGGAGCCGCAGGGGACATCGAAGAGCTACAGCCCGTCGCGCCACGACGTGTTGACCAGCGTGCTCATGACGTCCCTCCGTCAACCGGTCCTGGCGATCACCGCCGCTGGGAAGCTCCTCCGGGCGACTGCGGCGGACCTCCCCGAGGTCGGGGGTCGCAGCCGAGGGAAGGCGGCCGACGAATCGTTCGGCGCCGACCGGGGTGACTCCGTGATCACCGCGCTCGTCGCCGAGGGCGATCCCATCCTCGTGGTCACGGCGCTGGGGGTGGTGAAGCGCCTCGAACGGTCGGCGCTGGCCGAGCTCCGGGCGGGGAAGACCGTGATCAAGCTGGCGAAGAACGACCGGATCGTGGCAGCGTTCGCGGTGACCGACGCCGACGAGGTGGTGCTCGTGGCCTCCGACGCCCAGGCGTTGCGGGTGGCTGTTTCGACGATCAGCGTGCAGGGCCCGGCGGCCAAGGGCGTCGCCGGGATGGGCCTCCGGGGCAAGGCGAAGGTGATCGCCGCGGGGCCGGTCGAGCCGGATGGGGTGATCGTGACCGTCACCGACCGTGGCACCGCCAAGGCCACCTCGGTCGACGAGATCCCGGTGAAGGGACGCGGCACCGGCGGGCTCCGGCTCACGAAGTTCAGCGACGAGGCCCGGCTCGACTACGCCTGGACAGGGAACCCCGGTCGGATGATGTGCGTGGTCGGCCAATCGGGCGCGGCGACCAAGCCGGAGAACGCCCCCCAGCCGCTGCGCCTCCGGCCGTCCCGCCGTGACGGCACCAGCAAGACGACCCCGGCCAGGATCCTGGCCGTTGGACCCCTCCGGTGGTGAGGCGATGACGACGAGGAAGACGGCGACGAAGAAGACGAGCACGAGGAAGCGGGCAGGCGACAAGAGCGGGTCCGGGTACGACGCATCGAAGATCCAGGTGCTGGAGGGCCTCGACGCCGTCCGCAAGCGCCCGGGCATGTACATCGGCGGGACCGGCACCGAGGGCCTGCACCACCTCGTGTGGGAGATCATCGACAACGCCGTCGACGAGGCCGCCGCCGGCTACGCCACCCACGTCGACGTCGTCCTGCATGGCGACGGCTCCATCGAGGTCGCCGACGACGGCCGAGGCATCCCGATCGACCGGAAGGCCGACGGCCGAACCGGGCTCGAGGTGGTGTTCACCGAGCTGCACGCCGGCGGCAAGTTCGGGTCTGGCGCGTACACGGCGTCGGGGGGCCTGCACGGCGTCGGCGCATCGGTCGTCAACGCCCTGTCGACCAAGCTCGTGGCCGAGGTCGACCGCGACGGCGCGACCTGGCGCCTCGTGTTCCTCGACCGGGAACCGGGCAACTACCTCCCGTCCGGCAAGTTCAAGCCGACGTCGAAGCTGGCGAAGACCAGGAAGATCCCACCGAAGCGGACCGGCACGAGGGTTCGCTTCTGGCCCGACCTCGAGATCTTCGACGCGGAGGCCAGGATCGACTACGAACGGGTTCGCGACCACGTCGCCCGGGTCTGCTTCCTGGTCCCGGGACTGCAGGTCAAGCTGCACGACAAACGGGTCTCGGGCAAGGCCCCGGAGACGTTCGTGGCCAACGGTGGCCTCGCCGACTACGTCGACTACCTGTCGATCGGCGACAACGTCACCGACATCGTGACCATCCACGACGAGGCCACCTTCGAGGAGAAGGTCCCCGTCGACGGGAAGCTCACGACCGTGACCCGACCCTGCACGATCGACGTGGCGGCCCGCTGGGTGAAGGGCTTCGACACGACCGTTGTCAGCTTCGTGAACACGATCCCCACCAGCGACGGCGGCACCCACGTGGCCGGCTTCGAGCGGGCGCTGTCGAGAGTGGCCAACGAGGATCTCCTGGCCGACACCAAGAAGCTCAAGAAGCTGGCGAAGTCCGGCAACGACCGGGCGGTCCCGAACGACATCCAGGAGGGTCTCGTCGCCGCGATCAAGGTGACCTTCCCCGAACCCCAGTTCAAGGGCCAGACCAAGCAGGAGCTCGGCACCCCCGCCGTGCAGTCGCTGGTGTACGAGACCGTGAAGTCCGGCCTCGGTGACTGGGTGGCCGGCGGTGGCAAGCGGTCGCAGATCAACGCCCTGCGGGAGAAGATCACCCAGGCGGTCCTCAACCGGGTTGCGGCCAAGCAGCAACTCGACGCCCGCCGCAAGGCGGCAAACCTCAGCTCCAACGGCATGCCGGACAAGCTCGCCGACTGCCGGGTGCACGGACCGGACTCCGAGCTCCTGATCGTGGAGGGCAACTCGGCCGCAGGACCGGCGAAGCAGGGCCGCGACGCCAGCACCATGGCGGTGCTGCCGCTCCGGGGCAAGGTGGTCAACGCCGGCAAGGCGACCCTCAAGCAGGTCATCGAGAACGCCGAGGCGCAGGCGTTGATCACGGCGGTCGGTGCCGGATCGGGCCGTGACTTCGACCTGAGCGCCAGCCGCTATGGCCGGATCATCATCCTGTGCGACGCCGACGTCGACGGCAGCCACATCCGGTGCCTGCTGCTCACCCTCATCTACCACCAGATGCGGCCGCTGTTGGAGGCGGGTCACGTCTACGCGGCGCAGCCACCGCTGTTCGCGGCGAAGCACCGGGGGGAGCCGGTCTACGCATACGACGAGGCGGCCCGGGCCCAACTGTCGGAGGAGCTCGGCATCCCGTCCGACAAGTGGAAGCGATTCAAGGGACTCGGCGAGATGAACGTGGAGGAACTGGCCGAGACCACGCTCAACCGGGAGACCCGGGTGCTGAAGCGGATGACGATGCACGAGGCGACCAAGGCGGCCAAGTTGTTCGACGTGCTCATGGGGAGCGACGTGGCCACGAGACGCGACTACATCATTCGCAACTCGAGCCTGATCGACGCCGAGCTGCTCGACATCTAGCCGCCGGCCCGTGGCAGACTGTGGGCATGGGCGCACTCGCGGACCTGCTCGACAAGCTCCAGTTCTGGCGTGACGATTCACCAGCCGTTGCTGGCGCGCCGGACGCTGACGACGGGATCGACGCCTGCTTCACCCTGCCGGGCGCCGAGCTCGACGACCACGCCCCGGTCGTCGACTCGTCAGCCGACGAGGGCTGCCGGTAGCGGGTCGGCGTGCACGATGCCGAGGTGCTGCACCGCTCTCGTCATCGAGACATAGAGGTGGCGTAGCCCGGCGTCGAGCTCGACGATCTCGGCCGGTTCGATCACCACGACGGCGTCGAACTCGAGCCCCTTCACCGCGGCTGGGGTCACGAGCGCCACCGCATCGTGCCCCGGTAGTCCGGCCCCGCCCACCCGGTCGGCGGGAATGGCTCGCGCCTGGAGGGCCTCGATGATCGGCCCGAGTCTGGCGTCGACCGCCACCACGGCCACGCTCGCCGTGCGGTCCCGGAGCGCGGCCACCTCCTCGACCACCGCGCCGATCAGCTCGTCGGCCGGCACGGGCAGGATGAGTGGTGGGTCGCCCCCGGCCCGCACCGAGCGGGCTGGCGTCACGCCCGGCGCGGCCTCGGGGAGCAGCCGGTTGGCGACGTCGAGAATCGCGGCCGGGACCCGGTAGCCGACGGTCAGCTCGGCCGTCGTCACCACCGGCTCCTCGCCGTCGATGTCGAGCTCGCGCCGCTGCTCGGTCAGGACAGCCACCGCGGTCGACCACGACGCGGCCGCCTGCGGCGTGGTGGCCTGGGCCAGGTCGCCGAGCACCGTCATCGAGCCCTTGTCGGCCCGCCGGGCCAGCATCCGCAACGCCATCGGCGAGAGATCCTGAGCTTCGTCGACCACGACGTGGCCATAGCTCGCGGGAACACCGGAGAGGAGGTACTGCGCCTCGTCGAGGAGGGCGACGTCGCCGACGGTCCACGGTTCCTCGCTGGGCTTGCGGGCTGCCCCTCGCCGCAGCAACGCCCGCTCGTCGGCGTCGAGGACGCCGTCGGACGCCTCGGCCAGACGCTTGGGCGAGCTGTAGAGCCCCTGCACGATGGCGGCCGGGGCGAGCGTCGGCCACATCTTGTCGATCGCCTTCTTGAAGTCGGCGTCACTGCGGATCCCCGCCGTGAAGAGTGGCTCGCCACCGGGATCGACGCCGGGTCGGCTGCCGTGCCGGCGCCACGCCTCCTGCAGGACGAGACGACGGAACACCTCGCGTCCGTCGTTGACCGGGAGCCGGCGGCCGAGAACGGTCTTCTGGAGCCGATCGAGGTCGTCGGGCTCCAGCCGCACGCGGGCCAGCCCGGAGCGCAGCTCCAGGCCGTCGGCGAGCGGCTTGATCCTGGCCCGAACGGCCCGATCGACCACGCTGGCCAGCTCGACCCGGCCCTTCAGCCGGGCCACCTCGTCGGCGTCGACCGCCCGAACCCGGAACCGGGCCGACTGGAGCCCCTCGAGCGTCGTCTGGGTGGCGGCGGTCTCCCCCAACGACGGCAGGACCTCGGCGATGTAGCGGAGGAACAACGGGTTCGGCCCCACGATGAGGACCCGCTTCTCCAGCAGCTCGATCCGGTGGGCGAACAGCAGGAACGCCGCCCGGTGCAGCCCGACCGCGGTCTTGCCGGTGCCGGGCCCGCCCTGCACGATCAGCAGCTCGCCGAGCGGGGCGCGGATGATGAGGTCCTGCTCGGCCGCGATGGTGGCGACGATGTCGCGCATCTGGCCAGTGCGGGACCGTTCCAGCTCAGCCAGGAGCGGATCGGGCAGGCCGCTGGCGGCGGGGGCGTCGGGATCGTCGAGATGCTCGTCGAGGAGGGCGGTGATCGTCCGGTCGTCGACGATGAACCGGCGGCGGAGCTCCAATCCGCAGGGGTCGACGGCGGTCGCCCGGTAGAAGGCGGCCGAGACGGGCGCTCGCCAGTCGACGACCACCGGTTTCGACTCGGCGTCCTCCACGTGGCGACGGCCGACATACCACCGGTCGCCGTCCTCGGTGTCGATACGGCCGAAGCACAGCGGACCGGATCCCTCCCGGAGCGCCGCCTCTCGCCGCTTCAGGTGGAACTGGGCGATCTTGGCGTCGGCCGAGTCCTCGTCCCGCACGATCCGGTCGCTCATCGCCCGCACCGCCGACGCTCGCTGCGCCATCGCAGCGAGGCACTCGTGGGCGAGATCGAGGCGCGCCTGCTCGGCGGCCAGCTCGGCGTCCGAAGCGCTCACCGGTCGATCCGATCCGAGCTGCGATCGTCGTCGCCGCGGTCCACCGGTCCGGTCAGCGCCCGGTAGATGCGTGTCAGGCCCACGACCCACACGACCGTCGACGCGCCACTGGCGAGCGCGTTGAACAGCTGGCCGATGGCGAACACCGCCGGGTTGTCGCCGAGCAGCTGGCTGAACTCGATCGTCTCCGCACCCGGTTCGATCGGGGTCGACGCGCCGCCGGCGATGGCGGTGAACGGCGCAGCGAGGAAGCTCGCGACGAGCGAGAGCGTGACCGTCATCAGCAGCAGCAACGCCATCCGACCGAACATCGCCCAGAAGCGCCGGTCGGTCAGCTGCCAGCTGAGTGCCACCGGCTGCTCGCCGGGCGGGGCGAGGCTGGCCCCGACCTGGGCCAACGACAGACGAACCAGGAGCCACGGCACCAGCACCAGGGCACCCAGCACGAGGAGCGCGCCGAGCGCAGGGGCGATCGCGATCGCGATGACGATGAGGAGGTAGATGCCCACCATCGCACCGACGATCGGCGCGGTCGCCCGTAGGCCGCGGGGGAAGCGCCACAGCCCGGTGAGCATCGAGGTCGACCAGGGCTCCGGATCGTCGTCGGCCATGGCGTTGGCCTGCCGAGCTGCGGCCAGGGTCAGCAACAGCCAGGCCAGCACGCTCGCGACGAGGCTGACGACCAGCAGCCAGTAGTTGCCGGCGGTGGCGCTCGGGTTCGAGAAGCTCAGCTCGCCGGTCGTGCTGTCGCTCGTGAACGATGCGTCCCGGAGGGTGAGCCACACGGCGAAGCCGTTGAGCAACCCGGTCGGAACCACCAGGAGCACGATCATCGGCAGGAAGTGACCCGACCTCGACAGGGCGATGCGGAACACCGCGTTCAGCCAGGAGGAGACCGGCTCGAGCTGGGAGATCGGTCCCGACCGGGCCCCCGGGTCGTCGGAGGTGTGGTCGGACCACGACGAACCGTCCCACCACCGGTAGCCGGTGCCGGTGATCGAATCGGGGTACCAGCCAGGCGGGGGGCCGGATGGAGGTGGCGGATCGCTCATGACGGGCCTGCGAGCGCGGTTCGATCGTCGAGCTCGACCAGTACACCGTAGTGGTCGGAACCGACGACCCCTCCCCTGGGTTCTACGCCGACGAGTCGAGCGGCGAGCGGGTTGGCGTACGGCTTGGGTCGGGGCCACGACACCAGGACGTAGTCGACCCGCCGCCGCGGCCAGAGCGCCTCCGACGAGTTCGGGTTGTCGCGACTCCAGGTGAACCCCGGATCGTCGCTCACCGCGGCCCACGCATCGGTGAACACGAGCCCGGGGACGAGCGGTCGGCTGAGTCCCGTCAGGCGTCGGATCTCGTCGGAATCGGGCACTGCGTTGAGGTCGCCGGCGAGCAGCACCGGCGGCGGTTCCAGCTGGCGCGACACCGGCCGCTGGTCGGCCTCGGCTGCAGCGGGAGGAAGGCGATGGCGGACGGCGAGCTCGGCCACCTCGACGAGCTGCTCCTGGCGGAGCTCAGCCTGATCGTACTGCCAGGCCAGATGGGTGACGATCGTGACCATCGGCCCCCCCGGCGCGTCGATGCGGACGGCGAGCGCGGTGCGGTGCGACGGTGAGCCGTCGAGACCGCCGAGGGCGATCTGCTCGAGCAACTCGATCGGCCACCGGCTGAGGATCGCGTTGCCGAACTGCTGCGGCCGACCGGCCCGCTCGCCCGACAGGACGCGGGTTCGCGCCAGGTGGAAGCCCCCGGCGGCGGCGAGCTCCTCGGCCTGGTCGCGTCCGTCGACCGCGAACACCTCCTGGAACAGGGCGATGTCGGGGTCGACGGCGGCCAGTTCCGCGGCGATGACCGGCTGCCGAGCCTCCCAGTCGCCGAACTGCCACCAGAGATTCCAGGTGAGCACGCGCATGAGAGACCGATCCTAGGACGTGGGCCGATCGCTCGGAGCGGGCAATCGCGCTCGTGAAAACTGTCACAAATATTTGACCGACCGCTCAGAAACGACGACGATAGTCGCAACGAGGAGGTCGAATGGATACGGAGTTCCTGCTTCATCCCGAGACCCATGTCGGCTGGACCGAGCAAGCGATCTGCAAGGGCCTGACCCATGTGTTCTTCGGCCCAGCGGCCGAGCGGCCCGAGCGGCGGGTGGAACGGGAGGCCATCGCTGCGGCCTATTGCCTGGCCTGCCCGGTCATGGAGATCTGCCGCCAGACCGCCCGCCTCAACCGCGAGCACGGCTTCTGGGGCTGCGAGAACGACGAGGAGCGAGCAGCCGCCGGCTACGCCCCTCGCTCCCCCAGCCGTCGCGCGGTCATCGAGGCCCGCGATGCGGCCCGGCAGTTCCTCGACGACCTGGCCGTCCCCGCCAACAACTGACGTTCGACTCCCGACGTAGGGTGAACGGGTGACCGATGCCCTGCTGCTGCTCTCGTTCGGCGGACCCGAGGGCCCCGACGACGTGCTCCCCTTCCTCCGCAATGTCACCCGTGGTCGCAACGTCCCCGACGAGCGGCTCGCCGTCGTCGCCGAGCAGTACGCCCGCTTCGGCGGACGCTCGCCGATCAACGACCAGTGCCGGGCGCTCAGGACCGCGATCGAGGCCGACCTCGCCGCCAATGGGGTGGACCTGCCCGTCTACTGGGGCAACCGCAACTGGCACCCCTTCGTGACCGACACCGTGGCCGAGATGGCCGACGACGGCGTGACCCGAGCCTTCGTGCTGGTGACCTCGGCGTTCGGCTCCTACTCGGGATGCCGCCAGTACCGGGAAGACCTCGCGGCGGCGGCCGTCACCGTCGGGTCCAGCGCGCCGGCGCTCGACAAGCTACGGCTCTACTTCAACCATCCCGGCTTCATCGAGCCGATGGCCGACAACGTGGTCGCCGCCGTCGAGGCCATGCCGCCGACCGGCGGAACAGCGGACCCGTCGACCCGGCTCGTGTTCACCGCCCACTCGATCCCGGTGTCGATGGCGGCTGGCTGCGACTACGAGGCACAACTCCGGGACGCCGCCAGGCTCGTGGTCGAGACCGCCGGCCTCGAGCTCGACCACGATCTGGTGTTCCAGAGCCGGAGCGGACCGCCGTCGATCCCGTGGCTGGAGCCAGACGTGAACGATCACCTCGGCGCGCTGGCCGCCGACGGGGTCGAGCGGGTGGTTCTGGTGCCGATCGGCTTCGTGAGCGACCACATGGAGGTCCTGTTCGATCTCGACACGCAGGCCGCCCGGACCGCAGCCGAGCTCGGCATCGCGATGACCCGGGCGGCGACGGTCGGCACCGACCCTCGCTTCGTGGCCATGGTCCGCCAACTCGTGGCCGAACGGCTCGACTGCGCCCAACCGGTGGCACTCGGCTCCCGTGGTCCGTGGCCCGACGAGTGCCCACCCGACCACTGCCCTCCCCCGCGACGCCGAGGCTGACACCGGTCGAGCGGCGACGCGTCAGACGCCGGCCGGCGAGTCGGAGGCCCGACGCCACTCGGCGATCACGTCGCCCATCGGGGTCGACGGTGGGGCCGACGTGAACGGCCAGAGCTCCTCGGCGATCCGACGCCAGTTGGCCGTCGCCTCGAGCTGACCGAACAGGCCGGTCAGTCCGAGGTTGATCCGCTGCAGCACCACGAACGAGGCCGGCACGTTGAGATACTTCATCAGCTCGCCGTACGGGCCGTTGGTGCCGAAGACGTGTTGCACGCCGGCGGCGGCGTAGTCGGCGTCGAACGTCACCGGGCCGTCGGTCAGGACGTACCGGTAGTAGTAGCTGAAGTAGTCCTCGACCGTCTGATCGTCGAACGGTGCACCCGGGGCGAGGATCCCGATGTCCTCCACGACCCTGCGGAACGCGGCCGCATCGTTCTCGATGACCATCTTCTGGATGAGCGCCTCGAACATGACCGTGTCGGCCTCGTCGAACCGCTTCACCAGACCGAAGTCGAGGAACGTGACCTTGCCGCCCGGGTTGAAGAGGTAGTTGCCGGGATGGGGATCGCCGTTGAAGGCGTGGAGGCGGTAGATCGCGCCGAACGAGAACCGGAACAGTGTCTCGGCCGCCAGGTTCCGCTCCTCCTCACTCCACCCGACCACGTCGGCGAATCGCGAGCCCACCGCCAGCTCGGTGGTGAGCACCTTCGCGGTCGACAGCTCGTCGATCACGGCCGGCACGCAGATGTACGGGTGACCGGCCAGGTACCGGTGGAAGAGCCGTTGGTTGGCGGCCTCCCTGCGGTAGTCGAGCTCCTCGTGGAGGCGGTCCTTGATCTCGGCCACGATCGGTTGGGGGTCGACGTTGGGGAACATCGACGCCACGGCACCGAACAGCCAGCCGGCGTTCCCGAGATCCGACCTGACCGCTTCGGCCACGCCCGGATACTGGACCTTGACCGCCACCGCCTGGCCGTCGTTGGTGATGGCCCGGTGGACCTGACCGATCGATGCCGACGCGATCGGGACCTCGTCCCACTCGGCGAACAGCTCGCCTGGCCACGAACCCAGCTCGGCCTTGATCTGCTCGGCGGCCAACGCCGGGGTCATCGGTGGGGCGTCGTGCTGGAGCGAGGCCAGGGTCTGGCGAACGTGATCGGGGAGGCCGGTGTCGAGGTAGCTGGCCATCTGCCCGATCTTCATCATGGCGCCCTTCATGTTCCCCAGCTCCGCCGTCACGTCCTCGGCGGTGCGGATCTGGAACTCGGTGTCGAGGGCATCTCGACGCTCGGCCGATGCGAACACCCGACGGGCCCGGTGCATCGCGTAGCGCCGTCCGCCGCGCGCGCCGAGCCGGGCCAACCGGAGGTTGCGGGTGAGGAGACGGTTGGCGGCCACCGGTCGACCGCCGACCCTCGCCGAGGGGGCGACGACCCTGCGGACGGCGATGACGGCCGCCGCGATCGCGGCCACGCCCAGGATCGCCTTCGCCGGGCGGCCCATCAGCGCTGCTCCTGCGGCTGGGGCTCACGCACCGGTCGAGAGGCCCAACGGATGCTCAGCCATGCCCGCCGTCCGCTCCGTCTTTCGACAGTCCGCCGCTCGGCAGTCCGCCGATGGCGGCGACCTGGGACGCGATGTGTCCATCCAGCTCGGCCCGACGCTGGCGGTCGAGGCCGGACGCCTCGCACAGGTGGTCGGCGAACACCGCCCAGCCCAGTGCGAGCGACGCTGCGGTGATGACCATGCCCTGCACCGTATCGTCGTCGAGGTCGGGGCTCGTGGCGGCCAGCGCCGCCCGCCACGACTCGGCCACCGGATACGACGAGACCAGATCGGCCACGCCGTCGAGCCCGACCCTGGCGAGCACCTTCGCCAGCTCACCACCCCGGCGGGTGGCGAGGTCGGGCGGCGGGAAGCCGGACTCGTCGACGTCGGCCGCCGCCCGCTGCAGGACGTCGTCGAGGGCAGCGCCGAGCAGCGCCTGCTTGCTGCCGAAGTAGGTGTGCACCAGTCCGTGGTTGACGCCAGCCTCCTTCGCGATCTGGCGAACCGTGATCCCCGTGCCGTCGGTGACGAGCAGCCTCGTCGCCGCATCGATCAGCGCAGCCGAGACCGCGTCCCGCCCGATCGGACGGGCCGCGTCGACCGCCACCGCGTCGACGGTCACGGATCGAGCAGGACGGGGAGGTAGCGGGGGCCGCGGACCTGGCCGTTCGCCCACTTCGTCTCCTGGCCGGGATCGAGTCGGTAGTCGGGGAACGCTCGCAGCCACTCCTGCAACGCCACGATCATCTCGAGTCTGGCGAGGTTCGAGCCGACGCAGCGGTGCACGCCGAGCCCGAACGCCACGTGACGGTTGCGGGCCCGGTCGATCTGGAACTGGTCGGGATCGTCGAAGGCGGCCGGGTCGTGGTTGGCGGCGGGGAACGTGAGCAGCATCTGGTCGCCGGCGTGGACCGGGCAGCCGGACACCTCCGTGTCGGCCACCACCTTGCGGCCCATCGTGACCGGGGCGTAGTAGCGGAGCACCTCCTCGTTGGCCGACTGCCAGAGCATGTCGTCGTCGGCCTCCAGCAGTGCCGCGACCTGGTCCGGGTGCTGGGCGAAGTGCCAGAGACCCGACCCGATCGCACTCCAGGTGGTGTCGATCCCGGCGATGATCAGGAGCCGGATGTAGCCGGTCTTCAGGTCCCACGGGACGGGCTCGCCGTCGAACTCGGCGTTGGCGATCTCGGTGAGCATGTCGTCGCGGGGGTTCGCCAACCGCTCGTTCATGATCGCATCGATGTACTCGGTCATCTCGGCGTTGACCTGCTTGCGCACGGCGTTGTCGCGCGGGGCGAGCTGGAAGTTCCGGTGGATCCAGTCGCGGAACAGGTCGGCGTCGCGCTCGGGCAGCCCGGTGAGCAGGCAGATGCCGTGGACGGGGATGTGCTGCGAGTAGGCCGCCGACGCATCGACGGCACCGGTCCGCTCCAGGTCGGCCACCAGCGATCGGCAGAAGCTGCGCAGCGCTGGTTCCAGCTCGGCCACCCGCTTCGGGTTGAACGCCGGGAGGAGCAGCCGACGATGCTCCTGGTGCTCGGGCGGGTCGGAGGTGATCGGTGGGGCCGGGATACGGGGGGCGTCGGGACGGCTGACGTTCACCCAGATCGACGAGAAGCGCTCGGTGTCCCTCGCCACCTGGGAGACGCCCTCCATCGTGACCGGCATGAACGCCCGGCCGTACCGCTCGGTGGTGGCCACCGGACACTGCTCGCGAACGTCGTTCCAGATCTGGATGGCGTTCGCCCCCCACTGGTCGTCGAGCCAGTCCCAGTCGTTCACCCAGTCCTCGACCGGTGGCAGATCGGCCCCGCTTGCGTCGTACGCCATCGTCGTTCCCCTTCGTGTCGGCCAGCTCCAGCCAAGGCTAGTCACCTGAAGGTTAGTCAAATGACTGAAGTCGGGGCAAAGGCCTCCAGATCCGGCCGCATCATCGGCCGGATTACGATGCAGCCGATGCGGCCGATGCGATGGATCAGGCGACTGACGAAGGCCGAGATCGAGGCCTACGATCTCGTCCCGCCGGAGCTCGCCGAGCGGGTGGTGCTGGTGACGATCGGCTTCCTGCCGGGCGGGTACGCGGGCATCACCCTCGGGCGGTTCGTGTTCCTCACCCGGATGGCGGTCGACGACGGCGCACAGCCGCTCCTCGCCCACGAGCTGATACACGTTCGGCAGTGGACCGAGCTCGGCGTCGTCGGCTTCAGCTTCCGGTACCTCCGAGACTTCGTCGTCGGCCTGTCCCGGAGCCGACGGTGGCGGCGGGCGTATCTCGACATCGAAGCCGAGCGGGAGGCCCGACGCCTCGCCACATCGTGGGCCCGGGACCGGCTCGATCACCCCGGCCAGGCCGGCGTCTGATCGGCGTCACCACCGCCGGGAGCGGGCGGTTCCCGAAGAGCCTCCGCCCATCTCGGTAGACTGCCGCCGTGCGCAGGATCGGTCTCGTCGTCATCGCCATGCTCGCAGCGCTCGGCGTTGGAACGCCGGCGGGGGCGATCGTCTCGTCGGACCTCGACGTGATCGCCGGCGACCTCGCCGCCGGCGGCCGCTACCTCGAGTTCGCCTCGAACGAGCCGCTCGAGGCCTCGATCGACGACGCGAACGCCCGCGGCATCGCGTTCGCCTGGCTCGACGTCGACATCGACGACCCGGAGGGGGTCGCCGCCGAGCTCGTCGACCGGCTCGACGGCTCGGCCTACCGGACGGTCGTCGTGCTGACCAACACGTCGATCGCCGCGTTCTCCAGCACGGCACGGGAGGCGTCGATCGAACGGGCGCTCACGGCGAGTGGCCCCGAGTTCCAGGCGGGGGCCGTCGCCGAGGCCCTCACCACGTTCGGCGACACACTGGTCGGGAACGGCGCCACGACGGCCACGACCTCCGCTGATTCCGGGTCCGGTTCCGGGTCAGGTTCCGCATCCGGGTCGGGCGGTGGCATCGGTCTGGGCACGATCCTGCTGATCGCCCTGGTCGGCGGTGGCGGCTTCCTCGTTCTCCGCAGGATCCGGGCCAGGGGCAAGGCCCGCAAGCAGGCCGAAGCCGACCTGGAGGCGGATCGGGCAGAGATCAAGGAGCAGCTCCGCGACAACGCCGACCACGTGCTCGAACTGGGCGATCGGGCGATCGCCTCCGGCAAGACCGAGCTGATCACCACCTACGAGCAGGCCAGCGCGGCGTACCAGGAGGTCAGCCGGGAGGTGGACGAAGCCACCACGGCCGAGGAGATCGACCGGCTCGACGATCTCATCGACGACGCCGAATGGAAGTTCGAGTCGATCGAGGCGGAGCTCGAGGGACGTCCCAGACCACCATCGCCGGCAGAGGTCGAAGCCAACGTCGAGGCACCAACCCCACCGGGACCGACCCCACCGGCACCGTCCAGCGACGACGCACCGGCGCTCGGACCCGACGACTCGGTCTTCCGTGGTGGTTCGCAGCCGCGCCCGCGCCGCCCGGCGCCTACGCCCCGGCAACGGCGGCCGATGCCTCGCTCCGGACGGCGAGGCGGCGGCCTCGGCGGCGCCCTCGGCAGCATCCTCGGCTCCATCGTGCTCGGCGGTGGCGGCATCGGTGGCATGGGCGGCATGGGCGGCATGGGTTCCCGGCGTACCCAGCGCCGACGGTCGCGGACCCCCTCCCGACGACCGACGGGCGGCGGTCTCGGCGGCGGCGTCCTCCGGCGGGGCGGCGGTTCGTCCTCCCGTCGAGGGGCGGGCGGAAGCCGATCGATCCGACGTCGGGGTGCCGGCGGCAGCCGGAAGCTTTGATCGAGCGGTGAACGGCCGATTGGACCACCACCCCGCCACGCTCCTGGCCGACCATCCCCACCACTGTCACATCCTTCGATAATGATCGAGTTCATGTCCGATCCAACCGGCGACCTGCCGGGCGAGACCCCGGGGGAAGGGCTCGAGCCGAGCCAGAACTCGCTCCTCCGCCTCGTCGACGACATCGTTGACGAGGCCGTCAACGATGCTGGCGGCGATCCCGACGGGCCGTCGGCTGCGGCGAACACGGCGCCGAGTCCACCGCCCCACCTCTCGCCGTCGTCGGCGACCTCGTTCGAGCAGTGTCCCCGCCGGTGGAAGTTCAGGTACGTCGACCGCGAACGGGAGCCCTCGGGCCAGGCTGCGCTGGTCGGCTCGTTCGCCCATCGGGTGCTCGAGTTCCTGTGCGGCCTTCCCGCCCGGCACCGGACGACGGATCAGGCAAAGGCACTGGCCAAGGAGCTCTGGCCCGATTTCGAGGCCGAGCCCGACTATCTGGCACTCGAGCTCGACGACGACGAAGGCCGTGCGTTCCGGTGGCACGCCTGGCTCGCGATCATGGGGCTCTGGGACCTGGAGGACCCGGCCGGGGTCGAGGTGGTCTCCACCGAGCAGAAGGTGAACGTCACCCTGGGCGAAGTGCCCTTCGTGGGGGTGATCGACCGGGTCGACCGCTGCGCCGACCGGCTCGTCGTGAGCGACTACAAGTCGGGAACGCTGCCCGGCGTTCGGTGGCGGGACGACAAGATGCGCCAGGTCATGCTGTACGCAGCGGCCATCGCCCGGTCGACGGGCGAGCAGCCCGAGCGGGCCCGTCTCCTCTATCTCGGCCAGCGGATCCTCGACGTCACCGTCACCGATCGGCGCATCGAGGAAGCGGAGTCGCACCTGGCCGGCACCTGGCATGACGTCACCAGCGCCTGCGCCGCCGAGACCTTCGACCCGAAGCCCACCGTGCTGTGCGGCTGGTGCCCGTTCGTGGAACGGTGCCCCGAGGGCCGGGCCGAGCTCGTTCGCCGGTCGGGCGAGGGAACGTTGCCTGCACATGCGCCGGCGGCGGCGTTGGTGGCCTGACGAACCGCTATCGTTGCCAGTCGCCAGCGGACGTCGCCCGTGATCGGGGCTCCCGCCGCCGCTGGAACGCTCAAGAGTCGTTGGGATCGTGCCGACATGCGGACCGACGGGTTGCGCCCGTGTGACCCGCGTTCGCCGGCCTCTCCCAGCGAGCCTCGTCGGACATCAACGGAGATGTTGGATGACCCTCACCCAGGAACCCTACGAGTCCATGCTCATCGAAGCCGGCTGGTACCCGGACCCCGACCAGGTCCACGAGCTCCGCTACTTCGATGGCGCGATGTGGACCGGCCATGTCACCCATTACGGGCCGACACCGTGCGCCGGCTGCGCCGCGCTGCGACCGCCGGGCGGCTGATCGGCGGCCGCCGTCACCAACGGACCGAGCCGAGCAGTTCGGCGAACACCGCCTCGGGGTCGAGCTCGTGGCCGCGCCTGGTGAACCAGGTGCACGCGTTCACCACGTCGCGGTGGAGGAAGTCGAGGCCCTGCGGATTGGCCGCCAGGTCGATCGCCTGGGGAAAGTCGATGAACCACAACCGCTCGTCCCACCACAGCAGGTTGTACGCGGACAGGTCACCGTGGGCCCACCCGGCGGCGGTGATCGCGGCGAGCCCGTCGACGAGCTGTCGAGCCGCCGATCCGAGCACCGCACCGTCGATTCGGGCCTCGGCGAGCTGTGGCGCCGCCTGATCCCGGGCCCCCACGTACTGGAGCACGAAGCGGTCATCGCTGAACGAGACCGGGTAGGGCACCGGGACCCCGCTCGCCCACAGCTTCCGCATCACGTTGAACTCGTGGTCGGTCCACCGCGTCTGGAGCAGCCGCTTGCCGTGCGCCGACATCCGCTCGACCGCCCGGCGATCGCGCGACTTCCGGAACTGTCGGCCCTCCCGATACTGGACGTCGTGGCGGAAGCTCGACGCCCGCTGCACACCGAGCGCCTCGAGCTGACCCTTGCTGGCGACGGTCCGGGGCAGGTAGTGCTTCTCGGCCAGCAGGCATCGGCGGCCGTCGGCCCCGGTTCGCTCGATCAGACCGACCTGCGCCTCCTTGCCGGCGCGGAGCACGCCGAGCTCGGTGTCGACGAACGGCTCGGCCACCAGCCACGATGGTGTTTCGTCGTCGACGCCATCCTCATCGGGAGCGACGCCTTGCCAGCTCATGTCCACGTAACGTAGACGTGGCTCGAACGCCCGTCGTACGAATTTCTCCCCAGCTGCGCCCTGGGCTTGGCGGCGATCGCCAGCTCATGTCGCGGTTGCGGTTCGGCGTTGGTGGCAGGGGGCGCAGCGGAGTTGGAGCTCGTCGACTCGGGTGTGCTGGGTGGTCTGGTGGTCGGGTACGTGGTCGTACTGGAGGAGTTGGTGGCGTCCGCAGTCGACGCAGGCCTGGTCGCGGGCGTTGACGTAGCGTTTCTGTCGGGTGGTGGGGTGTCGTCGGCGGTGTGACACGGCGATGGGGTCACCCGCTGCGTCGGTGTGTTGTTGGGCCACGGTGGGCCAGGTGCGGTCCTGTTGCTGGCGTGGTCGGGTGCGCATGATCAGCGTGGTCAGGGCGGCGATGAGCACCGCTGCTCGGAGTGGGGGGAGGCGGAGGGTGAAGGTGGTCATCCCGTCGGGGTCGCATCGCCATCGGAGGCTGCGTTGTTGGTGGTGCCACCGGTCGAGTGCTTCGGGGTCGTCGCCGGTGGTGAGCCAGGCGGCGATGGCTCGGGCGAGGTGGTTGGCGGGGGTGGTGCGGGCGATGGTCAACAACTCGTGCTCGTTGTCGGGGGTGGCGACCCTGGTGAGTGCCCGGACCTTGGCGTAGGAGATCTCCCCGTCCTCGAACGCGGTGTCGATGGTGGGGAGGTCGGTGAGTTTGTGGCCGATGCGGATCCATTCCCGGGCGGTGCAGGATTCCACGTCGCACAGGGCGGCGAGCCACGCTGCGGGGGTGGCGGCGCCGTCGAGGGCCCACTGGTCATCGACGGTGGCTCTGGCCGCGAGGTGGACGAGTCGGTACTGGGATCTCGCCCACGTCTTGGCGACCGCCGTGATCTGCGCAGCGAGGGATTCGTGCTGGTCAGCGGACCGCGGACGCGTGTCCGCAGCGACCGACGAGGACGGGGGTGGAAGGGTGGACGCCATGACAGGACTCCCGTGGATCAGTATCGGGAAGGTGTTGTCTTCGGCACCCGGCGGCGCAACAGCGAGTTCGAGCTTCGCTCGAACCGAGCCTACTCCCGGGGTATGACACCGAAGAGCGCCGGGCCGAGCCCCCGTCCATTCACGGTTAGTGGCAGACCGCGTCGCCCAATCGACCACACGCAGTGGTATCGACGCGTCCGCTGCTGTCCGCGCCGGGTCTCGGGGCAGTTCAGGGGACCGGCGGATGACGTAGGGTCATCGACCTGGTGTCGTTCGTCGTGGCCAGCAGCGGCTACGTCCGTGGCATCATCCGGCCGGTCAACGAGACCGCAGCGCTCCTCCGCGCGCGGGGTGGAACGGTGGCCTGGGTCGTCCCCACGGTGGCTTCGCCTTCGCTGCTCGACCAGGAGTTCTACGGCCAGGAGATCGCTGCCGTCTACAGCCGGTCGGGAGGAGATGGTTCCGCTCGAGATCGGCTCTGGCAGGAGTTGGACGTCGGCGAGGACGACGTGATCGTCGAGAAGAGCGCTGCGAGCGCCTTCTTCCCTGGTCGCTGCGGGCTGCACGACGAGTTGCTCGCCCGCCGGATCGATTCGATCCTCATCGCGGGCACGGTTGCCAACGTCTGCTGCGAATCGTCGGTTCGGGATGCCTGGACGCTCGGCTACCGGGTCGTCATGCTCGCAGATGCCAACGCTGCGGCGACTGATGCGATGCTCAACGCGACGCTCCGCACGGTCTACCGGTCGTTCGGCGACGTGCGACCCACCGCTGAGGTTCGCGAGCTCCTCAGCGATCCGCGGGCCGAGTAGATCGACTCATAGGGAGGTCGCTCAACCCGATCGGGTAAAGGCCGCCCCGGACCCGTCCGATGAACGGTGGACCGAGGAGGATCTGCGCGACCATGCGGCACCGACGACCAGCAGAGACCGGCCCCCATGAGGCCGGCGCAGCCATGGTCGAGTTCGCGCTCGTGCTCCCGGTGCTCCTGATGCTCATCCTCGGCGGGATCGAGCTCGGCCGGGGTCTCCACCTCAAGTCGCTGCTCACCCACGCCTCGAGAGAGGGCGCCCGAGCAGCCGCGGTCGGCAATACCGATGCCGAGCAGGTCACGATCGACGCCACCGGCGGCCTCGACCCTGCGCAGCTCGTGGTGACGATCAACCCGGACCCCTGCGTCGCGGGAGATCCGGTGACGGTCACCGTGAGCTACCCGTTCTCCTACTCGATCCCGTTCGTCACCGACGCCACGACCACCATCGTCGAGACCGGCACGATGCGGTGCGGCGGATGACCGATCGCGCCGAGGCGGCCGATCGTCGGCACGAGACCGGTGCCACCATCACCGTGGTCGCCCTGCTCCTGACCGTGCTCCTGGCGATGGCGGCACTCCTCGTCGACCTCGGGCTCCTCTACCAGGAGCGACGCGAGCTGCAGAATGGCGCCGACGCCGCCGCCCTGGCGGTAGCCCAGGACTGCGCCGGCGGTGGCTGTGGGACGTACCAGGCGACGGCCGAGACCTACGCCGACGCCAACGCCAGCGACGGCCAGGCCGTCGTCGACCCCGTGACCTTCCCCACCGCGACCAGCGTGGAGGTGGTGGCCCGCACCGCAGACCCCGACGGCAGCCCTGGCCTCGTCCGGGCGGTGTTCGGCCGCGTGTTCGGCCGCGAGGGCCAGCAGGTCTCGGCCCGGGCCGTGGCCTCGTGGGGGTCACCAGCGTCGGGCGGTGCCCTGCCGCTGGCCATCTCGAGTTGTGAGTGGGAGGACGCCACCACATCCGGCGCTGTGTACGCCACTGGACCGCCGTTCGCCGATCCGACGCTCGAGTACACGATCTACATCCACGACTTCGGCACCCCGGCCGGCGGTGGGGGTGGTGGTGGTGCCGGTGGCGGTGGCGGTGGTGCCGGTGGCGGCGGGGGCGGCACGCCGGCCCAATGCCAGTTCGGTCCCGGTCAGGACATCGACGGCGACGGCGATCGGGTCGAGGGCGGCTTCGGCTGGCTCGACGCGACCGACTGCTGGGCCACGGTCGACGACCAGGGCTTCGTTGCCGCCGAACCGGGCAACGCCGTACCCAACGGCTGCACCGCCGACCACTTCATCGACAAGACCGTGTACATCCCGGTGTTCGACGACATCCCGACCGACGCCGACCTGTGCCCAGCAGGCAGCCCGAGCAACAAGTGCTACCACATCATCGGGTTCGCTGCCTTCCACGTCACCGGGTTCCGGTTCAGCGGCGCCGGTCCGCTGGTGCACAACCCGCCGTGCAACAACCCCCAGCGCTGCCTGAGCGGGTACTTCCTCGACACCGTCACCGACTGGTCGCCCGGCGACCTCGGCGGAACCGACCTCGGCGTGACCGTCGTCCGCCTCGCCGAATGATCTGGCCAATGCGCTGCCGAATGAGCCGTCCGCACGAGCCCGCCGACCGAACCTGTCCGACTGAAGCACACCACTTGGAGCATGAGGGGATGACCCGATGAAAGCACGACTACCAGCCATTCTGGCCGCTCTGGTACTGGCCGGGCTGGGCACCGCACTGCTCGGCACGTACGTGGCCGACCAGGGCGACGACGGCGGAGGCACCGCCCTCGGCCCGACCACCGAGGTGCTCATCGTCCAGTCGGCGATCGACGCCGGGACCGCGGCCGCCGACCTGACCGACTCGGTCGCCCTCCGATCGGTGCCCGAGGGCCTGGTGGCCGACGGTGCCGTGACCGATCTGGCCGAGGTGGCCGACTCGGTCACCACCGCCGACCTGCTCCCCGGCGAGCAGGTGCTGGCCGACCGGTTCGTGGCCCCCGACGACTACGTGCCCGGCGCCATCGGATTCGTGGCGGTGCCCGACGACCTGAACCAGGTCTCATTCAGCATCACCAACGAGCGGGCGCTCGGCGGTCAGGTTCGACCGGGAGACCGCGTGGCCTTCCTCGCCAGCTTCACCGTCGAGGCCGACGAGGGCGCAGCCGAGGTGACGTCCATGCTCATCCACGACCTGCTGGTCACCGCCGTGAGCGGCGGGGCGACCGTGGGCGACGACGGGGACGACGAGGAGGCTGCCGCCGGTCCGCTGACCGTGACCCTGGCCGGCGACGCCCACCAGGTGGAGCGAATCGTGTTCTCGAAGGAGTTCGGCCGGATCTGGTTGGCCCGCTCCGCCGAGAACGGCGAGCGGAACGAGGAGATCACCTACTTCCCCGGCGTGCTGGCCGATGACGCCACGGCGCTGCAGGACTGGCTCGACCTGACCGGCTCGGTCCTCACACCGCCGCCCTCCCCCGCCGGCGACCCCGGCCCCGCGACCGCGGATGATCCCCCCGCCGACGAGCCCGTCCCGACGGCGACCGGCAACGCCACGGAAGGATCCTCCTCGTGACCACGCCGACCTCGACCGACCCCCTCCTCGACGATGGCCTGGACGGCCCGGTCGACGGGCTCGACGGGGGCGCCTCGCTCCGTCGCCGCCTCCTCGATCGCCATGGCGCCGACCTGGATCAGCACGTCACCCTCATCGACGACCTGACCGGCTCGAACCCGACCGCGGTCGCAGCGAGCGTCGCCGAGAGCGGTCGGGCCCCCGTGGTGGTGATCGACGCCACCGTGGAGCTCGACACCGCGATCGAGCTGGTCGCTGCGCTCGACGAGCAGGCGCCGACCACGTCGACGGTGCTGGTGGCCGAACCCACCGCCGACACCCTGGCCCGGGCCATGCGGGCCGGCGCAGCCGACGTGGTGGGAGCTGACGTCGACGACGCCTCGTTCGACCACGTGCTCGATCGGGCACGATCCCGGGCCATGCGGGCCGGGCCACCGGTCGGCGAGGGCGAGCAGATCGGTTCGACGGTACTGGTCGTGGTGTCGCCGAAGGGAGGCGCCGGCAAGACGTTCCTCGCCACCAACCTGGCGCTGGCCCTGACCCGCAGCCACCCCGATCAGACCGTGCTGGTGGACCTCGATCTCCAGTTCGGCGACGTCGCCGCCACCCTCGGCCTCCACCCCGAGTACACGTTCACCCACGCCGTGTCGGCCAACCCGAACCCCACGGCGCTCAAAGGCTTCCTCACCCCGCACCCCTCCCGACTGCTGTGCCTCTGCGCCCCCAGCGATCCGGTGGAGGCGGAGGACACGCCGATCACCGGTCCGGCCGAGGTGCTGGCCAAGCTCCGGGAGTCGTTCCGGTGGATCGTGGTCGACACCTCCCCGGGGCTGTCGGAGGCCACGATGACGGCGATCGAGGCGGCGAACGACCTGATCGTCGTGTCGTCGACCGACGTCGCCAGCGTCAACGCCTGCCGCAAGGAGCTCGACATCATCGAGCAGATGGCCCGGCCGGGGTCCAGCTCGATCCACTTCGTGCTGAACCGGTCGGACGCCCGCGTCGGGCTCGACCCCGACGACATCGCCGCCGTGATCGGCCGCGAACCGGTCGGCGGCATCCCGTCGTCTGGCGCGATACCGATGTCGATGAACCACGGCGAACCGGTGGTCCTGGCCGATGCCGGCTCATCGCCAGCCAGGGCCATCGAGGCGATCGCCGCGGCGATAACCGGCGAGACCGGGATCGCTGCCGGCAACCGCCGGTTCCTCGGGAGGTTCATGCGATGAGCATCAAGGCACGGTTGACCCAGAACGGCTCACCCACCGCGCCGGGCGGCGGGGCGCCGACAGCGCCGACTTCGGACCCGACCCCGACCCGAGGACCCACCGGCACCGACGCCAGGCCCGGGAACGGCGCCGGCTCCGGTTCGGGCAGCGGCGTTGGCAGCGGCACCGCGGCGACACCGCCTGCCGGGTCGCGCTCCACCAGGTCGTCCACCGGTCGCCCGGGGATGAGCCCGGCCGTCGTGGACCCGCTCATCGAGGTCCGGCGCAAGGCCCAGGAGCTGATGTTCGAGCGGATGGGGAGCCGGCTGTTCGACCCCAACCTGACCCAGGAGCAGCTCCGGGGCTACGTGGTCGAGGAGATCCGCAGCGCCCTGGCCGAGTCGACGGTGCCCCTCACCGAGGCGGAGCGGGAGGACCTGGTGAGCGCGGTCGTCCTCGATCTGCTGGGCTATGGCCCGATCCAGGCGCTGCTCGACGACGTGTCGGTGTCGGAGATCATGGTGAACTCGACCGAGCCGATCTGGGTGGAGCGCCACGGCCAGCTCGAGGAGACGCCCCGGAGCTTCGCGTCGGAGGACCACCTGCGCCGCGTGATCGACCGCATCGTCGACCAGATCGGGCGCCGGGTCGACGAGTCGTCCCCGATGGTCGACGCTCGCCTTCCCGATGGATCCCGGGTGAATGCCGTCATCCCGCCGCTGGCCGTCGACGGCCCGGCGCTGACCATCCGGAAGTTCTCCCACGATCCGCTCACCATCGACGACCTGATCGGATTCGGGTCGATGTCGAGCAACCTGTCGGACCTGCTGCGGGCGGCGGTCGCCGGCCGGGTGTCGATCCTCATCAGCGGCGGCACCGGCACCGGCAAGACCACGATGCTGAACGTCATCTCCAACTTCATCCCCGACGGTGAGCGGTTGGTGACGATCGAGGACGCCGTGGAGCTCCAGCTCCAGCAGCGCCACGTGGTCAGGCTCGAGACCCGACCCCCCAACGTGGAGGGCAAGGGCGAGGTGGAGATCCGGGCGCTGGTCCGGAACTCGCTGCGGATGCGCCCCGACCGCATCATCGTGGGCGAGGTCCGGGGGGCCGAGGCCCTCGACATGCTCCAGGCCATGAACACCGGCCACGAGGGCTCGCTCACGACCCTCCACGCCAACTCGCCCCGCGACGCGCTGGCCCGGTTGGAGACGATGGTGCTGATGGCCGGCCTCGATCTCCCCCTGGCCGCCATCCGGGAGCAGATCGCCTCCGCGATCCAGCTCATCGTGCAGATCGGCCGGCTGAGCGACGGGACCCGGCGGGTGACCCAGGTGGCGGAGGTGGTCGGCATGGAGAGCGGGGTCATCCAGCTCGGCGACCTGTTCCTCTTCGAGACCGACGGCTCGTTCGATGCGTCCGGTCACTTCGTCGGTCAGCTCGTCCCCACCGGGATCCGTCCCGATTTCGAGCGCCAGATACGACAGCGGGGCATCGAGCTGCCGACCAGCCTGTTCGACTCCCCCCGAACCGCAGAGCGACGCTGATGAGGCGGGCCGCGCTGCAGAGCCACACGGCGCCGACCAACCGAGTGGCGTTGCTCGGACGCGCCGTGCTGATGGCGGCGATCGCCCTCGTGCTCGCGACCCCGCCGGCGGCGGCCGACATCGAAGGAGCTGGTTCCGAGGACGAGCTGACGCTGCTGTCGTTGACCGTCGACGATCATCCCGACGTCGAGGCGGTGGTGTCAGCGCCCGACGCCACCGGGGCCAGGACCGGCGAGGCCGTGTTCTCGGTCGCCGAGGGCGGGGTGGCCGTGGCGGACGTGACCGTCGAACCGATCGCCGGCGACACCCAACGGGTGGTCATGGCCCTCGACACCTCCGGCAGCATGGACGGCACCGCGTTGGCGCTGGCCCAGGACGCGGCCGTCGGCTTCGTGGAGCGACTGTCGACCGGAACCGAGGTGGCGGTGATCGCGTTCGCCGCCGAGGTCGAGGTGCTCATCCCGTTCACCGACCAGTCCGACGACGTCGTCGCCGCGATCCGCCGGGCCGAAGCCGGGGGCGAGACCGCACTCAACGACGCCGTGCTGGCCGCCATCGGCCTCTTCGACGATGCCGACACCGAGCGCTCGATCGTGCTGCTGACCGACGGGGGCGACACGGTGAGCACCGCCTCGGCGACGTCGGCCAGGTCAGGGCTCGCCTCGTCCGACGCCACGCTCTACGCCGTCGGCCTGGCGTCCGACGAGACCGACTTCGAGGCGCTCGACGACTTCGTCGCCGCCGGATCGGGCCAACTCGTCCGGGCCGATGACCCGACGGCGCTGGCGGCCGTCTACGACCAGGTCGCCCGCCAGCTCACGAGCCTGTACCGGCTCGGATGGACGTCGGCCGCAACCGACCGGACCCAGCTCGTCATCGACCTCACCAGCGCGGTGGGCGGCGAGTCGCTCGGCACCATCCAGGTCGACGTCGACTATCCCGCCGCCATCGCCCCGGCAGACCCTGCGACCGACCGTGCTGATGTGACCGCCGATGGGACGGCGGATGGGACTGGGGATGTGACGGCGGATGCCGCCACGGGGGCCACCGGCACTGCAGCGGACGACCAAGCGAGCACCACGGCGGACGACGTAGCGGCCGGGCCGTTCGGCGTCGACTGGCGGCTCGGGGCCGGGCTCGGCGCCGTCGGCTTCGGCATCTTCATCGCCCTGCTCCTCCTCGTCTCCCCCCGCTACCGCACCCGCTCACTGGCCGAGCCCGACCACGCCCCAGCCACCGACCAGCCGTCGATGTCGGCGGCCGGGACCCGCCTGGTGGGCCTGTCCACCGGGGCCCTGCAACGAAGCGGGGCCGACCGACGGCTCGACCAGCGGATCGACCGGGCCGGTTGGTCGATCGGGCCCGGCGAGCTCGTCGCCGTCACCGCAGCCACCACGGTCGTGGTGGTGATCGGCGGCCTCGCCGTCGGCGACTGGCCGGTGGCGGTGCTGCTGGCCATCACCCCGGCCGCGCTCGTCGCCGGCGGCCTCCACGTCGCCGCCCGGCGGCGGCAGGCCGCCTTCGCCCTGCAGCTCGAGCCGACCCTGCAGATGCTCGTCGGCGCCCTGCGGGCCGGCTTCGGCCTCACCCAGGCGGCGGCCACCGTGGCCCGGGAGGCCGACAGCCCCATGGCCGACGAGTTCCACCGCGCGCTGCGGGAGACCCAGCTCGGCCACGACCTCGCCCAGGCGTTGCGGCTGATGGCACGGCGCATGGACAACGAGGACATGGGGTGGGTGGCCGACGCCATCGAGATCAACCGCACGGTCGGCGGGAACCTGGCCGAGGTTCTCGACAACGTGACCGACACGATCCGGGGCCGGGCGAAGCTCGACCGGCAGGTGAAGGCGCTCAGCGCCGAGGGCCGGCTGTCGGGACGGCTGCTCCTGGCACTCCCCATCGGCGTGTTCACCTGGCTCTCGTTCACCAACCCCGTCTACATGGGCCACCTCACCTCGACCACCGTCGGGCTGGTCGCCCTGGGGATCGGGGTGGTCTCGATGGCGCTCGGCGCCCGCTGGATCGGCCGGATCGTGAGGATCGACTACTGATGGACCCCCGCCTCGCCCTCGCCCCTGTGCTGCTCACCGTCGCCGGCTGGTTCCTGTGGTCGGCGCTGGTGCGAACCGATCCCGCCCAGGCCGCGTCCCGCCGCAACCTCGTGGCCTCTCGTCACGACACCGGCGGCTCGCTGATCGGGCCGGTCCCGCCCCGACCGGGGGGCCGGCACCTCGCCGAGGTCGGGCGGCGGCTGACACCGGCCACGAGCCTCTCCCGGCTGTCGGCCCAGCTTGCGGCCGCCGATCTCGGCCGGCGGTGGACCATCGAGCGGGTGCTGACGCTCAAGGTGATCCTGGCGGTCGCCGTGGCCGCCGGCGCCGGTTACCGGTTCACCGCGACCGGGTCGGGTCGGTGGCTGCTCGCGGCATGCGTCGGCTCGGTGGTCGCCTTCATCGCACCCGACCTGCAGATCGCCGACAAGGCCCGGCAACGATCCCGGGAGATCGAAGCCCAGCTCCCGGGCGTGATCGATCAGATCACCGTGATCGTCGAGTCGGGCCTCGGTTTCGACAACGCCCTCCAGCAGGTGGTCGACTCGGGCCACGGGCCCCTGGTCGACGAGCTCCGCCGTGCCCTGCAGGACATGGAGCTGGGGGCGTCTCGCAACGAGGCGCTGTCGGCGCTGGCCGACAGGACCCCGCTGCTCGACCTGCGGGTCGTCCTCCGCTCGATCGTGCAGTCGACCGAGTACGGCATCTCGATCGGGACGGTGCTCCGGGCCCAGTCGAAGGAGGTCCGCGACAAGCGCTACGCCAGGGCCCAGGAGGAGGCGCAGAAGATCCCGGTGAAGATCGTGCTGCCGATGCTGTTCTGCATCTTCCCGGCCCTGTTCATCGTGCTGCTCGGGCCGGCGGTGGCCCGCATCGTCGACAGCGGCCTCCTGGGCTGACCCTCGGCCCGTCGGGTAGCTTGGGCCCTCTCGGGCCACGACGGGTGGCTCCGATCCAGGGGGATCGATCATGCACGTCGGCTACACCGCCGCCTTCCAGAACCCGTTCGACGCGTTGACCGACAACGAGGTCTACGACCAGGAGATGCGCCTGTGCGACCTGGCCGTGGACCTCGGCTTCGAGTCGCTCTGGACCGTGGAGCACCACTTCGACGACTACACGATGTGCCCCAACCCGGTTCAGTGGCTGTCCTACCACGCCGGCCGCCACCCGAACACGTTGCTCGGGTCCGGGGTGATCGTGCTGCCCTGGCACGACCCGCTCCGGGTGGCGGAGGAGATCGCCCTCCTCGACCAACTGTCCGACGGTCGCATGATCCTCGGGATCGGTCGCGGCCTGGCCCGCATCGAGTACGAGGGGTTCCGGGTCGACATGAACACCAGCCGGGAGCGGTTCGTGGAATACGCCCGCCTCGTCCTCGACGCCCTCGAGACCGGGTTCATGGAGTACGACAACGAGTTCGGCACCCAGCCCCGCCGCGAGATCCGCCCCCGCCCTCGCCACTCGTTCCGGGGCAGGACCTTCGCCGCCGCCGTGTCGCCCGAGTCGATGCCGCTGATGGCCAAGCTGGGGATCGGGGTGCTGGTCATCCCCCAGAAGCCGTGGGACGTGGTGCAGCAGGACCTGGCCTCCTACACCGAGGTCTACACCTCGGAGATGGGCGAGGCGCCACCACCACCGTTCTCCGGGGGCAGCGTCTTCTGCGACGAGTCGGCCGACAAGGCCGAGACGATGGCCCGCCAGTACATCGGCGCCAACTACGAGTCGGTCATGCGCCACTACGAGTTCGCCGCCGCCCCCCACGAAGGGGTCAAGGGCTACGAGTTCTACACCAACATCACCCGCTACATCGACCGCCATGGCTCCCAGGGTGCGGTCGATTCGTTCGTGGAGCTCATGCCGTGGGGCACCCCCGATCAGGTGATCGAGAAGTTCCTCCACATCCGGGAGATGATCGGCACCAACGCGGTGATGCCGGGCTTCAGCTACGGCGGCATGCCCTACCACCTGGCGGAGGGCTCGATGCGGCTCTTCGCCGAGAAAGTGCTGCCCGAGCTGCAGGCCGTGGAGGTCGAGCCGCTGGCCGTCCCCGCCCTCACCCGAGCAGGTGTCGGCGGAGCTCGTCCTTGAGCCGGTCCAGGTCGGTGAGGGCTCGCTCGTCGACCCGACCGGCGCCGACGAACAGGAACCGGCAACCGACCACCGGGCGACCGGTCAGCTCCTCGAGGGCGAGAGCGTAGGCGGCGCCCTGGTAGCGGTACCGGTCGAGCTTGACCTCGATGTCGTCCTCGGTGGCTACAAGGTCGGTCTTGTAGTCGACGAGCAACAGCCCATCGGGACGCTCGACGCACAGGTCGACGAAGCCCTCCAGCAACGTCTCGCCGATCGTGGTCGCCACGTACAGCTCGCGCCAGTGGCGGTTCGTCCTGGCCAACTCGATCGAGGGGGCGGTGAGCGCCACCTTGACCGCGTCGACGACCTCGGCCGCCCGGTCCCCGATCCCCTCCTCGACGGCGTGGTAGCGGGCCAGCTCGGCCATGGCGACGGGGTCGACGAGATCGAGCCGCTGCAGGGCGGCGTGGACCGCGAGGCCGAACGCCCTCCCCGCCCGCCCCCGTCCGGGGGTCACGATCGCCGGTTCGGGTCCGACGAGCTCGGCCGCCAGGCCCGTGGCCGACAGGTCGCGACGCCGTCCCCCCTCGGCCACGACCCGGTCCTGCTCGGCGAGCCACGCCGCCTCGATCGCTGCGTGGTCGCTCCCATCGAGGCGGAGCTGGGTGGGGGGCTCCACCCGGTAGTGCTCGTCGCCCCGCCGCTCGAAGGGCTGCCATCGCCCGGGATTCGACTGGAGGCCATCCCAGGTCCGCCGGCCGGCGCTCGCCATCCCCTCCTTGTGGTGGGCGCTGACCACGAGCACGTCGCGGGCTCGGGTCGCGGCGACGTAGTGGAGCCTGACCCGCTCGTGGGCGTCGAGCACCTCCTCGACCGACGCCTGCACGTCGAAGAGCTGCGTCGCCTTGCCCTTGCCGAGCTTCACCTCCGGCGCCGCCCCCCGAGGAAACAGGACCTGCGGCCCACCGAGCCGGTTCATCTCCCTGGTCGGGGCGCCGGCCAGCACGACCATCGGGAACTCGAGCCCCTTCGACCCGTGGACGGTGAGCACCCGCACGGCGTCGTCGTCGGGCTCGGCCGGGATCGGCTCGGTCACCCGAGCGAGGTCGCTCGCCTGGATCTCCACCCAGGCCACGAAGTCGGTCAGATCACCGCCGTGGGTCGCCGTGAACTCCCTCGCCTGCTCGGCCAGGAAGCGGTACCGCCGCCACCGGTCGCGAGGGCGGGGCTCGGCCAGCGCCGCCTCCCGCAGCCGGCGGTCCCGGACGATGACCTCCACGAGGGTAGACGGTTCGGTCCAGTGACGATCGGCGTGCCAGCGAAGCAACGTGGTGAACGCCTCCGCCACCGGCCCTCGCTGGAGCGGGTCGTCGGTGGGCCCGTCCGCACCGTCGACCAGCGCTGCCGCCTTCCAGTCGAGGTAGTTCCACGGCCCGCCGGCGAGGTGCCAGGCCAAGAGGTCGTCGTCGCCGACGGCGAAGAGGTTCGAGCGGAGCGCGGCCACCACGTCGACGTTGCTGGTGGGGTCGACGACGGCCCGGACGCCGGCGACCACGTCGCGGACCTCCTGGGTGGCGTAGACGAGTGAGCTGGTCTCCGGTCGGAACGGGATGTTGGCCGCGCCGAAGGCCGCCTCAAGCGCGGGGAGCGACAGGCGGGACGGGATCAGCACGGCGATGTCCTGGAGCCGGACGGGCCGCCACTGGCCGTCGCGCTCGGTGCGCCAGCCCTCGTCGAGGGCTCGGCAGATGACGGCGGCGACGTCGGCCGCTTCCAGCTCTCGGATCTCGCCCACCGACACCGACTTGTCGTGCGGGCCTCCCAGGGTGTGCACCGGGACGTCCATCCGGGGGTCACCGGCCCGCACCGCGTCGAGCGGGGTGTACGCGGGCTGGGCCCCCGATTCACCGCCACCGATGAACTCGCCGAAGAGCTCGTTGACCCACTCGACGATCCCCGGCACCGATCGGAAGTTCGAGGTGAGCCGCTCGGGCTCGTCGACGAGCACCTGCTCCGCGTCGCGGTAGACGGCGATGTCGGCTCGGCGGAACCGGTAGATCGACTGCTTCGGGTCGCCGACGACCACCAGCCGACCCACCCCGAGCTCGGCGCCGAGCTCCTGCCACGGCCGATCGCCGACCGCGCCCGACGCCGCGACCAGCACCGCCAGCTCGATCTGGAGCGGATCGGTGTCCTGGAACTCGTCGAGGAGCAGGTGGGTGTGACGCTGGTGGAGGACCTCCCGCACGGCATCGTTGGATCGCAACAGCTTCCGGGCGATCACCAGCAGATCGTGGAACGACAGCTCGCCCCGCGCTCGACGGGTTTCGACCCGCTCGTCGACGAAGCCCGCCACCGCGGCCACCAGGGTTGCGATGACCTCCGTCCGGTACCCATCGACGGCCACCGCCGCCGAGCCACGGACCGCGTCGACCTCCTTGCGGACGTCGTCGATCTCCATGCGTACCCAGTTGCCCTTCTTCCCCCGGTTCCTGGGCGGCCAGTTGACCTGGTCGAGCCACTCGACCTGGCCGAGGGCGTCGAACCGGCGGGCGTCGGCCACGCTGGCCGCCAACTCGAGGATGGCCGACGCCAGCAGGTCGGCGTCGTCGAGGCAGTGGTCGACGAGGTCGCCGAGCGCCTCGATCCGGTCCAGCACGTCGCTGACGTCGATCGGTGTGAGTGGTGGCGGGTCCCGGTCGACGAGATCGAGGAGGTCCCAGTTGTCGTCGAACCGGCGGGCGATGTCGACGAACCGACGGAGCTCCACCCCGAGCACGGCGGCCCGTTCCTGGAGGTCGAGCAGGTCGAGGTCGTCGCCGATCTGGCCGGTGAAGAGCCGCCACGCCTCGTCGAACTCGAGCATCGATGTGATCTCGTCGGCCACGGAGAACCCGGGCGGAAGGCCGGCCTCCACCGGGTGATCGACCAGGATCCGCAGCGCGAAGCCGTGGAGGGTGGTGATCGCCGCCGACTCCACCTGCCCGGCAGCGGTGATCAAGCGGGTGTCCTGCTGCTCCAGGCCCTCCCGCTCGAGCTCGTCGCGGACCCGCATCCGCAGCTCACGGGCTGCGGCCTCGGTGAACGTGATCGCCGCGATCCGACCGATCGGGGTGCCGGTCGACACGAGGTTGACGATCCGGGCCACGAGCGCGGTCGTCTTGCCGCTGCCGGCGCCGGCCTCCACGAACAGGGTGCGAGACAGGGAACTGGTGACGACTCGGCGCGCTTCGGCGTCCGGCAGGCCGACCAGACCCTTGGCGCTCGCTCCCGGCCTGGTCACCGGTCGCCGGCTTCGGCCAGTAGCAGCTCGACCGGTTCGAGCGCGGGGTCGTCGCGGACCCGCTCCCACTCACCCTGGCGATCGGTCGGGCAGATCCGGTCGAAGTCGCAGTACCGGCAGTTGTGGAAGGTGAGCCGTGGCCAGCCGACCGCCTCGCCGGGCACGCCGGGGAAGAGCCCGCCGTCGATGCCGTCGAGGGCGGCGGCGACGGTACGGTCCAACTCCGATTCCAGCTCCGCTTCGAGCTCGACCGGTTTCGCCTGGCCGAACCTGGTCAGCCAGTAGAGGGCGGTGCGGGGTCCGTGCCGCCCGAGCTTCTCGGCCGCCACCCGGGCGTACAGGGGGAGCTGGAGACGGCGGCCGCCGTCGAGCGGGTCGTCGTCCATCCCGGCGAACGCCCGGCCGGAGCCGCCCTTGTAGTCGATGACGAGCACGCCGTCGTCGTCGGTTGCGTCGACCCGGTCGACCCGGCCCCGCAGGCGGAGCGAGCGACCGTCCGGCAGGTCGACGTTGCTCGGCTCGTCGTCGATGCCGAAGCCGATCTCCACCGCGATCGGGGTGGCGCTGCGCTCGGCCCGCAACCGGTCGTCGGTGAGGAGGAACAGGTCGACCTCGACCCGCATCCGGCGCTGCAGGATCCGGGTGTTGACCCGACCCCCGGTGATGCCGCGGCTCTGGGCCCGCTCGATCTCCTCGTCGAGGATGGCGTGGATCCTCGCCCGACGATCGTCGGGCCACGGCTCGCCCGGTCGGGGCACCGTGCCGGCCTCGATCGCCTCGCCCACGAACCGCTCCAGCACCGCGTGCATCAGCGTTCCCCGATCGGCGGCGGTGATGTCGTCGATCCGCTCCGGGCGCTCGTCGTCGCCGAGGCGGAGCACGCGACCGAGGAGGTAGCTGCGGGGGCAGCTCGCGTACGCTTCGAGCGCCGTGGCCGAGAGGAGCCGATCGCTGGGGTCGATCGCGCCGGCGGGGACCCGGCCGACGTGTCGGTTCAGGCCCGACCTGGCGCGGTTCCTGGTCCGGGTCAGCGTGGCGGCGAGATCGGGGTCGGTGCCGGCGAGCTGGTGGGTGTGGACGGGGTCGCCGCCGTCGACGTGGGTGATCAGAGCCCGGAGTCGGAGGTCGTCGAGGGAGATGGGTCGGCCGTGGTCGGCGAGCACCCGATGGTGCGACGGGAGCGTGGACCGCTCGTCGATGAGCGGGTCGAGGCAACGGGGCCACGAGCGGGCGCGGATGCTGCGGAGGTCACCCCGGGCCGTGATCGCAAGGGGCCGGGTCCGCGACCCGGCGAGGGCGGCGGCCACGGTGCGGATGTCGAGATCGATCGTGCCCTCGACCAGCGGCAGCAGGCCACCCGTCTCCACCCGGAGCGAGTCGGGCAGCAGCGAGTCGCTCCGGGGTCGGCGGGGGAAGATCCCATCGCCGAGGCCGACCACCACGACCCGTTCGAACTCGAGTCCGGCCGCCTCGGCGAGGGGGGCGACGAGCAGCCCCGCCCCGAGCGGCCGGCCCTGCATCCGCATCCGGTCGAGCTGCGCCGCCACCAGCGAGGCGAATCCGGCGATGTCGGCCCGGCGCTCACCGTTGCGATCGTCGAGCCGACCGACGCGGTCGAGCAGCGATTCGACCAACGCCCTCGCCGAGCGCTCGTCGGCCGGCCAGTCGTCGGTCTCGGGCAGCAGGTCGTCGAGCAGCGAACGGGCCCACGCGGCACAGGTGGGCCAGCCCACCCCGTTGGTCGACGCGTCCCCCGGACCGCTGGCGAGCCTGTCGCGGAGCATCGCCACGAAGGCCCGAAGCGATTCGATGTCGGCGGCGTCCTCCTCGTCGAGGTGGGGAGCGAGGTCGGCGAGGCGGGACGCCCAGTGCTCGCCGTCGACCACGCCGGCCTGGCGCGACAGTCGATCCCACGGGGCGATCGGCACCGGTCGTCCGTCGATTCTGATGGGGACCGACGCGAGCAGGGCCATCACCGAGGCGCGGTCGAGGCCGTCGTGGTGGAGACCGAGAATCCGCAGCAGGAACCGGCCGGCCATCGAGGCGGCCAGTGGCCGGCGGCCCGGTCCACACCACGGCAGGCCGGCCGCGTCGAGTTGCTCGGCGAGGAGGCTGCCGTAGGGGTCGTCGGCGGTGTGGAGCACGGCCATCCGGTTCAGCGGTACGCCGAGGGCGGCGTGGGCGGAGACGTCGGCGAGGGCGGCCCGGACCTCGTCGCCGGGGTCGGCGACCTCGAGCATCGAGGCTGGGGCGACGTCGATGTCGACCCCGCCCGGGGCGAACCCGCCATCGACCTGGATGCTCCACCCGGCGAGGCGCGAGCGGTGGTGCCGGTCGATCGTTCGGTCGCCCGTGAGTCCCACGATCAGGTCACAGTCGGCCCGCCTGGCGAGCGTGGCGATCAGCCGCCCTTCGACCGGATGCGTCGGGTCTGGCAGGTGGACGACGATGGGGCCGAGCGCGTGCTCCGGGAGCCGATCGAGCTCGTCGATCGCCACGTCCACGAGGTGGTTGTGATCACACGTCGGACCGGTCCGTCGACCCACGTTGCGAACCACCCGTAGGGCATCGGCGGCAAGGCCGGTGGCGGCGTCGTGGAGCCGGTCGAGGGGGTCGTAGCCGATGCCGTCGACCTGACGGAACAGCGTGACGATCCGCTCCTCGGTCGCCCGGTGCCCGGCGACCGAGGAGAACCGGCCAGGGCGGTCCGCGAGCTCGTCCCGGATCGAGGCCTGCAGCTCGAGATCGTCGATCGGGCGCACCCCGGCGGCGGCCAGGGCGGGGGTTGTGAGCTGGCCGATGAGCCCGCGGACGGTCACCACGTCGACCGCGGCGACGCCGCCGGGTCGGCGTCCGAGGGCGCGGCGTACGGCCACCGCCAGCAGCGGTCGCTCCACCACCACGGTCGCCGGAGCGAGCGGATCGCCGGCCCGTCGCTCGTCGAGGATCCGACCGAGCTGCTCGATCGCCGCTGCGCCGAACGCTGTGGTGGTGACCGAGACCATCAGGTCACAGGCTAGGTGCGTCGCGGCCCGGTTCGTCTCGGCGAACCAGACCCGTCGACCATCGTGATCAGAGCACTAGTCGCGATCGAGCGGGCCGAGCGTCACGACCGGCTCGACGCTGATCAGCCTCCTGGCCCGTGCATCGTCGATGTACCACGCTCGACCGGCGGGCAGGCGCCCGACCCGGAAGCTGACCGAGCCGGTCGCCGGCGGGGAGGTCTGCCCGGTCCAGGGGATCACCTCCGCGCCGTCGACGAGCAGGCGACTGTTGCCGTTCTGGTCGGTCCAGTGCTCGACCTCGACCCAGGCCCCGGTCGTCGGAGCGAGGGTTCCGGTGCCATCGGTGCTGCTGGTGGCACCGGATCGACGTCGCAGGGCCCAGTCGCCACCTGAGGTGAAGGCGGCGTCGAACTGGTCGGTGGGCGCGGCCGCGGCCCTGGTGCCCGAAGCGAGGTCGACGTCGGTGGTCGACTCGACCCACCACCACGATTCGAGCACGACGCCGGGTTCGTCGATACCGCGGGCGACCGCCCAGGCGGCGGCGCCGGAGTCGGCGGTGGTCGGCGCGGCGAGTGCGTTGGCACCGGAGCGGCTCTGGGCGGTGGTGACGGCCCACGGGCCGGGAGCGCCGGTCTGCTGCTGCCCGACGGTCACCGTGAGCGTCCCGCCCACCGTGTTGGCATGCCGCAGCGCCACCTCGGTTGCGGCCAGCGGTCGGTGGGTGACCTCGGCGTGATCGATGAGGCCGTCGAACCCAGCGGTGCCGCTCGAGCGGTCGCCGATGACGACGGTCGTGTCGAGCTCGGTTGCCAATGCACCGCTCGCAGCAACCCGGTCGACCTCGGACCCGTCGACGTACAGGACGACGGCGGTGCCGTCCCAGGTGGCCACGACGTCATGCCAGCCGCCGATGGCGAGGGAGCCACCGCTCACGGTGACCGGTCCGCCGCCCACGTCGAGCGTCGCCGTCGCCTGCCCGGACCCGGTCACCGCGAGCTCGTAGACCGGGCTGCCGCCCGTGTCGCGCTTGGAGATGATCGCCGCCGTGCCGCTCACTGCATCGAGCTGGACTCGACCAGCCAGCGTGAGCCCGGCGTCGGCGATGTCGAGGGCCGGCCCCTCGAGCCGATCGTCGACGCCGTCGAAGTCCATCGCCAGACCGGACGCGCCGGCCCTCTCGGCGACCGCTGGGTCGAGGCCGGTGCTGGCGAGGAGGTCGCTACGACGGATGGAGCTGTCCACCACGGGATCCCGGAGCGCGACCACGACCGGGACCGCGCCGGAGAGCTCCGACGTGGCCCCGAAGTCCCCGCCTCCCAGGTCCTCGGTGGTGGTTGCCGTGATCACGTTGCCGACGCTTCCGGCGAACGTGGCGGTGAAGCTCTCGACTCCGGCGCCGGCGTGGGCGATCACGGTCGCCAGGACCGGTTGCTCACCCTCGCCGTGACCGGACGGATCGGATCCCTCGGTGGGGTTGGTGAACAGATCGACCCGGTAGTCACCGGCCGGCAGGTCGAGGGCGAACGTCACGTCGACGAGACCGCCGTCCTCGATCGCCGAGGTGATGATCGGGTGGTTGAGCAGATCGTTCGCTCCCGAGTCGACGTCGCCGTCGTCGTTGGCTGTCGGACCGTCAGGGCCGAGGTCGATCCCGAGGCCGCCGTTGGCCCAGATGGCGTTGCCGACGATCGCGTTGTCGTTTCCGGCCGCGTTGCCGGACTCCACGCCGTCGCGTCCGTTGTGGGCGATGCGGTTGCCGTCGTTCGGGCCGCTGCCCCCGACGACGTTGCCGGTCACGGCCGTGAACCGTACGCCAGCACCGCCGTTGCCCAGCGCCGAGGCGCCGTCGGCGGCCACGCCGATCAGGTTCGAGCGGATGGTGTTGCCGGTGGTGTCGGTGCCCGGAATGGCCCCGTCGCTGACGATGATGCCGTCGTTGCCGTTGCCGGAGATCACGTTGGCTGCCGCGCTCGATCCGCCGATGACGGTGCGATCGGCGCCGCTCTCCAACTGGATGCCGCGGTCGGTGTTGGCGACCGCCGCCGTGCCGGCGGCGTCGGTCCCGATCAGGTTGCCCTGGATCATGTTGCCGTCGGTCGCCGGGTTCTGGGCGTAGATCCCGTCGGCGTTGCCGGAGATCAGGTTCCTGTCGGCGGGGAGGGCGCCGCCGATGATGACCGAGCTGGCGTCGAGGCGGATCCCGGCGTTGCCGTTGCCGGCGGCGGCGGAGCCGTCGGGTTTCGTTCCGATCCGGTTGCCGGCGATGGTGGAACCATCGGCGCCGGCGCGGACGATGATGCCGTGGTCGGGGAACCCGTTGACGACGAGGCCCCGGAGCACGGTCGTCGCTCGCAGGTCGAGGCCGTCGGTCCCGGCGCCGGTTCCCGAGCCGTCGAGCTCGACGGCGAGCGCTCCGTCCAACCCGGCGGGGGCGCCGGTGGTGGTGGCCGACCAGCCGGCCTGGGTGGTGGCGTCGAGGGACAGGCGCCCGGTGATCGGCGGCAGGGCCGTCGCCGGTGCGATCGTCCAGAGGCCGGCGACATGGCCCGGGTCGGTGGTCGGGAGGTCGAAGTGGATGGTGTCGATCGCAGCCGAGGCGTTGGCCTCCTCGATGGCGGCTCGCAGTGTGCACTCGGCGTCGCTGCCGACGGTGCTGCCGGTGTCGCAGACGTCGTCGCCGGGAGAGGCGTCGGATGCGTCGGCGGTCGAGTTCACGACCGCGACGGGGAGCAGGTCGACCACGTAGACCGCGCCGGCGGAGCTGGCCCCGTCAACGTCGCCGTGGGCACCGATGGCCAACTGGAGAGCCCCGTCGCCGTCGAGGTCGCCCAGCGGGGCGATGCCGTGGCCGAAGTTGTCGAGCGCTTCCAGCGGCCCGGTGAGGCCTCCGCTGGTGGCGCTGATCTTGCCCTCGGCCTTCGTGGTCCCATCGGCGTTCAGGAACAGCAGGTGGACGGCCCCGGCCGAGGAGGCCCCGTCGTCGTCGCCGGGGGCACCGACGGCCAGGTCGACGACGCCGTCACCGTCGACGTCGCCGAGGGCGGCGACCTCCGAGCCGAACCAGTCGCTGCTGTCGAGGGAGGCCTCGAGACCGCCGCTGATGGCGCTGATCTTCTGCTCCGCCCTGACCGTCCCATCGCCGTTGAGGAACAGCACGTGGACCGCGCCGGCATCGCCGGCACCGTCGTCGTCCTGATAGGCGCCGACCGCCAGATCGACGACGCCGTCACCGTCGAGGTCGCCGAGGCCGCTGAGGCCGAGCCCGAAGCGGTCCGCGTCGTCGAGGGGTCCGGTGAGCCCACCCTGGGTCGACGAGATCTTCTGCTCGGCCCGCACCGTCCCGTCTGCGTTGAGGAACAGCACGTACACCGCGCCCCGGTTCGAACCACCGTCGTCGTCACCGATGGCGCCGACGGCCAGGTCGACGACGCCGTCGCCATCGACGTCACCGAGGCCGGCCACGTCGCGACCGAACTCGTCGGCGTCGCCGATCGCGGCGGCGAGGCCGCCGCTGATGGCGCTGATCTTCTGCTCGGCCCTGACCGTCCCGTCCGCGTTGAGGAACAGCACATACACCGCGCCCCGGTTCGAACCACCGTCGTCGTCGCGGAACGCCCCGACCGCCAACTCGACCCGACCGTCGCCGTCGAGATCGCCGATCGCGGCGATGTCGCGACCGAACTGATCGCCGTCGTCGAGCGGGCCGGTGAGCCCACCCTGGGTCGACGAGATCTTCTGCTCGGCCCGTACGGTCCCGTCCGCGTTGAGGAACAGCACGTACACCGCGCCGGCGGCGTTGATCCCGTCGTCGTCCTGGTAGGCGCCGACCGCGAGGTCGACCACGCCGTCGCCGTCGAGGTCGCCGAGCGGGGCCACGCCCTGTCCGAACAGGTCGAAGCTGTCGAGCGGCCCCGTCAGCCCGCCGCTCGTGGCGCTGATCTTCTGCTCGGTGGCGACGACGGCGGCGGCCACCGTCGTCGGCTGGTCCAGGTAGTCGGGCTCGCCGTCGCGGTCGGTGTCGCGGGCGTCGCGCGGGTCACCGTCGCCATTCGGGTCGGCGTTCTCGGCGGCGGTGGCGATGCCATCGCCGTCGTCGTCGGCGTCGAGATAGTCGGGCGTGGTGTCGCCGTCGGTGTCGGGACCGGGGCTCGTGGCCGGGTCGCCGTCACCGTCGCCATCCGCATCCTCCTCGGAATCGCAGAGCCCGTCGGCATCGGCGTCGCCGCAGCCGGCCACGGTCATGGTCACCGTCGCCCGGTTCGTCTGGGCGCTCAGGTCGGACACCTCCGACGGGGTGAGCGCCCGCTCGTAGACCTGCACCGAATCGAGGAGGTTGTCGTAGTGGCGGTCGGCGTTCAGATCGTGGCGGGCACCCAGGTAGGCCGAGCCGCCGGGATCGACACCGCCGGTTCCCCGCGTCGCGTCGGCTGCCCGCTGAACACCGTCGAGGTAGACGATGATGCCGTCGACCGAGCTCACGGTCGCGGTGTAGGTGTGCCACGCGCCGTCGTCGACGAGCGGTGCGACGTCGATCTCCAGCGCGACGTTGCTCAGCGTGTCGTCGCCGTCACGAACGACCGTGCGGAGGGTGCTGGGATCCGTGCCGTGACCTTCCTCCAACAGGAAGACGTTCACACTGTTGGTGCCGTTGATGTCGCCGTGCGAGTAGATGTACTGGAAGAACGACCCGGGCATCGGGCCGACCTTGAAATCGAACGAGATCGTGAAGTCGGCGGCATAGGCGAAGTCGGGGATCTCGACGTGGTCGGCATCGATCTCGTCGAAATCCAGGGCCTGACCGAAGCGCCCAGCGACGGTGGTCGGGCCGGTGAGGGTCCCGTCGGCGGAACCGACGCCGTCGACGGCGTCGCCGGCCAGGCCCCAGTAGTGGGCCATCGCCGCGCCGGCGTCGATGGCCCAGTAGTCGAAGGGATCGGAGCCGGCGAAGGCCGAATCAGCGGTGTAGGTGATCGTGCCGTCGCCGTTGGCGCCGGCGACCCCGTTTGCCGGGTCGGTCACGTCGACCACGCTCACCGCATCGCCGTTCCTGTCGACGTCGTTGGCGACCACGTCGACGATCTCGGCGACCGCCGGCCTGGCCACGGCGGCATCATCGATCGCGTCGACCACGGCCGCCGTGCTGCTCGTCAGGTCGAGCGCGTACACCGCGCCCCGGTCGGTGCCGCCGTCGTCATCGTTCGGGGCGCCCACCGCGAGGTCGAGCAAGCCGTCGCTGTCGAGGTCGCCGAGCGAGACCGCGGCCGAGCCCAGGCCGTCGTCGTCGTCCACCGTTGCCGTCAGTCCCCCGGTGGTGTCGGAGATCTTCTGCCCCGCCTTCACGGTGCCATCGGCCTGGAGGCTCAGCAGGTACACGGCGCCCCGGTCGATGCCGCCGTCGTCGTCGGCGCCGGCGCCGACCGCCAGGTCGACGACACCGTCGCCGTCGACATCGCCGAGACCGGCCACCGCAGTGCCGAACCAGTCGTTGCTGTCCAATGCCGTGGCGAACCCTCCCGTCAGATCGGAGATCTTCTGCTCGGCTTTCACCGTCCCGTCCGCGTTCAGACGCAGGATGTACACCGCGCCACGGTCGACACCACCGTCGTCGTCCCGGTCGGCGCCGACGGCGAGGTCGCCGACACCGTCGCCGTCGATGTCCCCGAGCCCTCCGACCGCGATCCCGAACCGGTCGAGATCGTCCAGGGTGGCCCCCAGTCCGCCGGCGGTGTCGGAGATCTTCTGCTCGGCCCGCACCGTGCCGTCCGCATTCAGGAACAGCACGTACACCGCTCCCCGCGCACTGCCGCCGTCGTCGTCGGCCCAGGCACCGACCGCGACGTCGGGCAACCCGTCGCCATCGACGTCGCCCGGCGCGGCGACGCTGAGACCGAACTCGTCGCCATCATCCAGTGTCGCCGCCAGTCCGCCGGAGGTGTCGGAGATCTTCCGCTGGGACCGCACCGTGCCGTCGGCGTTCAGGAACAGCACGTACACCGCCCCGCGATCGGAGCCGCCGTCGTCGTCGAGCGGCGCGCCGACGACCAGATCCATGACGCCGTCGCCGTCGAGGTCGCCGATGCCCGCCAGCCCCCGGCCGAACCCATCGCCATCGTCCAGGGTCGCCACCAGTCCGCCGGAGGTGTCGGAGACCTTCCCCTCACGCTTCACCGTGCCATCGGCGTTCAGGAACAGCAGGTGGACGGCGCCCCGCCCCGGGCCACCGTCATCGTCGCCCCATGCGCCGACGGCCAGGTCGTTGACACCGTCGCCGTCGAGGTCACCGAGCGGGGCGAGCGCTCGCCCGAACTCGTCGCTGTCGCCGAGGGGGGCGGTCAGCCCGCCCCGTGTATCGGAGATCTTCTGCTCGGCTGCGATCGGCGTGGTGGACGGGCTAGCCTCGCGGTCGAGGTAGTCGGGCTGACCGTCCCTGTCGGTGTCACGGGCGTCTCGCGGATCGCCGTCACCGTTGGGATCGGCGTTCTCGGATGCGGTCGGCGTCCCGTCACCGTCGTCGTCGGCATCGCGGTAGTTCGGGGTCGCGTCGCCATCGGTGTCGGGACCGGGACTGGTCGATGGGTCATCGTCGCCGTCGGCGTCGGCGTCCTCTTCGGAGTCGCAGAGCCCGTCGCCATCGGCATCGCCGAGACAACTCCTCGCCGCGACGGCGATCGCCGCTGGCGCCAGCGCCGCCCCGTGGATCGAGATCTCGTCGAGGTCGCCCTCGTAGTCGTTGTCGCCGTACTGATCGACACCGAATCGCAGCGGGTTGTCCGCAACGACAGCGGCCGCGCTGTGCGAGCTCGATGCGACGAGCGTGCCGTCGACCCACAGCTCGAGACTCGAGCCGTCGATCTGGCCGACGACGTGATGCCAGTCGCCGTCGGTCCAGTCGTTGGTGCCGTCGTACGCCTGCCAGACGCCGCTGGCCTGACTGCTGGGCGCGTCGTCCCAGATCTTGAAGAAGAGACGGCCGGCGCCCCCGTCGCCGAAGATGGCCAACTCGAACCCATCGATCGCCGGGTCGTCCTGGAAGTCGAGCTTGGTCACGAGGGGATGGGAGATGCCGTTGGACGGAGCAGCCGACACCCGCATCCACGTTTCCACGGCCAGATCTCCGGTACCCGGGTCGAGGGAGTCGTCGGCCGGGTCGGGCACCTCGACCCCTTCGGCGGCGTCGCCGGCGAAGCTCAGGCCGGTCGAGCGCACACCGGTGATGTAGCTGGGTCCGTTGACCAGCGTGCCGTCGTTGCCGTTGCCGGACGAGTCGATCGCCGTGGTGCCACCTCCCTCGTCGAGCCGCCATCGACCCAGCGGTCCCGAGGCGCCCGGCAGCGCCGAGAACTGCTGGACGAACCCGTCGGCTCCACCACCCGAGCTGGCTTGGTAGGCACCGGCGGTTGTGGCCAGATCCGACGAGTCGGTGTAGCCGGCGACGACGGCCTCGCCGGAGGATCTGAGAGCGATACCGGTGGCCAGCTCGCCGCTGCCACTGCCGCCGATGTAGGTGCGGAACTCGAGGGTGGCTGCCACCGGATCGAGGACCGCCAACACGCCGTCCCACGACCCGCTCAGCGTCGTGTCGGGGGCGCCAGGAGTGGCCAGTCCGGATGCCGAGGCGTCGCCCACGATGTAGGCTCGGCCCGAGACGTCGACGGTGATGTCGTGGGCCCAGCCGCCACCGGTGCCCCCCAGCGCGGTGCCGTAGCTCAACTGGGCGGCTCCGGTGGCGGTGGTGTCGAGCACGACGTACCCGGTGTCGACGCTCGACGCCGTCTCGTCGTGGGCGCCGCTGGTCGTCGGATAACCGGTGGTGGCCGACGTGCCGACGTGCAGCTCGGCGGCATCGACGGCATGGATCGATGACGGCCCGGTATCGGATCCGGTGCCACCGAGGTAGGTCCCGTAGGTCAGCGTGGCCCCGGTGGCCGACAGACCGCCGACCCAGAAGTCGTCCGATCCGCTGAGCGTCGGGTCGAATGCACCCGCCGTCGTCACCATGTTCGAGCTGTCGGTGCCGGTGACCAGCCAGACGGCGTCGGCGTCGTCGACGTCGATCATGCCGGCCGCCTCGACGCCGCCGCCGCCGACGAAGGTCGACCACTGCAACGACGTCAACGTGGGCGGGAGCTTGGCCACGTACAGGTCGGTGGACCCGTTGTGGGTGGTGTCGTACGCCCCACCGGTGGTCGGGAACCCGCTGGAGGTGGTATTGCCGAGAACCACCACGTCGCCCGACGAGTCGAGATCGACCGACTCGGCGTCGTCGCTGTTCGACGAGCCGAGGAAGGTGGCCGCATCGAGCGTGGTGCCATCGCTGGAGAGGGCGACGATGACGGCATCGGTCGAGCCATTCGGCGTCGTGTCGTAGGCGCCGCCGGTCGCCGGGAAGTCGCTCGATGCCGTGTTCCCGACCACGTACACGGTGCCGTCGGCGGCGATCGCCAGCTCCCGGGCGTAGTCGGCGCCGCTGCCGCCGACGTAGGTCGACCACAGCAACGCGCTGCCGGTGGGGTCGAGGGCGCTGACGATGATGTCGGGGTTCCCGTTCGCCGTGGTGTCATAGGCCCCGGCCGTCGTCGGATAGTTGCTCGACGTCGAGTCGCCGACGATCACGATGTTGCCGCTCCCGTCGATCGCCACATCGCGTGGCTGCTCGTCGCCCGTACCGCCCACGTGGGTGCTGAGATCGAGGGTCGGATCGATGACCAGGGGCAGGTCGGCAGCGAGGTCGCCCACGTCGAAGCGGACCGTGCCGTCGCCGTCGATCACGTAGGCGCTGGTCACCTCGATCCGGGTCGTCCCGTCGAGTTGGTACGACACCGGGGCCGAGAAGCGCAGGGGCGGGCCGGTCGGCGGTCGAAGCACCAGCCGACCCCGCTGGTCGACGGTGACGCGCTCGACCCCGTCGACCGTGAGGCCGATGGAAGACGGGTCGACACCGGCGTCGAGCAGGAGATCGTAGGTGACGCCAGCTGGCTCAGCGAGGTACCGGACGCCCACGCCGGGGAGGAGGTCGTCGTAGCGAACCTGGCCGTGGCGCTCGATCCCGGTGACCGCGAGGTCGCCCACGAAGTAGTTGACAGACTCTCCGCCCGCCGGGTCCTCGCCGACCGGCAGGACGTCGGGGGCGGCGCCGGCCAAGCCGAGGCCGACGACGTTGCCGCCCCTGGCGCCCGGGCTGTCGATGAGCAGGCGACCGTCGACGAGACTGACACCGCGGCCGGCGATCCGGAGCGCAGCGTCGATGCTCGGATCGAACTGACCGCTGTTGAGCTCGAAGTGCCGGTCGGCGCCGGCGGGGCCGGCGAGGGCGACGCCTCGGTCCGTGACCCCACGGCCGGCGACCGCGTCGACATCGATCCCGACATCGACATCGACATCGAGATCGACATCGGGATCGGGATCGGGGATGGGGGTCGCGTCGTCGGGGATCTCCTCCGAGGTCGGGAGGTCTGGACCGATGTCGCCGGCGGACAGGAAGGCGAGATCGGTGGGACCGAACGGGGCGTCGACGGACCGATCGGTGGCCTCGGCTGGATCCGCTCGAGCGGTGAACCCGAGGTCGTCGCCGGTCTCCGGGTCGACCCTGCGGATCGTGCCGCGCCAGTGATCGGCGATCCAGAGCGCTCCGTCGGGGCCGATCTCGACCGCGGTCGGGGTCACCAGGTCCTCGGACACGAACTGCTCGACCTTCACAGCCTCCTGCTGGGGGTTGCTGCCCCCAGACCCCATCCCGGCCCGCGACACCGGACGGGTCACCCGATCGATCCGGCCACCGTTGGCGGCGGCGACGTAGAGCTCGCCGCCGGCACCCATGGCCACGTCGACGGGTCCCGATCCCGGGCCGGTCCAAATCTCGGATTCGATGTCGCCGACGGCGTCGAACCCGATGATCGAATCGGTGTTCTGGCTGGCCACCCAGAGCAGGCCGTCGGCGTCGATGACCATGCCACCCGGATTGTCGAGACCGTCGGCAGCGACGACACCGAGTCGCTCGCCGGTGTCGAGGTCGAACGACACCACCTCGTCGGTGCCGGCCGACGCGACCAGCAGATCCCGGTCGTCGAACGCCAACGCTCTGGGGTTGACCAGCCCGGCGTCGGTGTCGACCACCACATCGACGAACGACCCGTCGGCCGGGTCGTATCGCACGACGCGGCCGGTGTCGGCACCCGCCGCGTAGACGAGGCCGTCGGGACCGACCTCGACGGCGCGAGCGGCACCCACGAGGCCGTCGGCGCCGTCGAAGGTACCGGTCACCGCACCGTCGTCGGACAGCCGCAGGACGGAGTCGATCCCGTTGAAGTCTGCCACCAGGACCTCGATGCCGCCGGCTCGATCCTGGGGACTGGCCGAAGCGGGAGCGACCGAAGCGATGATCGAGCACGCGATCACGACCGCTGACCAGCTCCGGGCCATCAGCACGAGATGGTTAGGGGTTGTTGGCGGTTTGCTCGGCGTCGAACGTGAAGGTTGCCGTCGATGTCTGGCCCTGCGACGCGTTGGACGCCGTGCTCGGCAAGGTCACGTTGAAGCACAGGTTCTCGTTGGCGGTGGCGGCGAGCACCCGGTCGCCGGCCTGGGCCCCGGTGGCGGGGTCGCCGATGACGTTGATCGTGCCGGTCGAGCCGAGGATGCCGGAGTAGAGGTCCACGCCGGTGGCCTGCCAGTTGCCGTCGTCGCAGGTCGTCACGCCGGACTTGACGGTGAGGACCAGCTCCGCGGCCAGCGCGTCCTCGTCGGTCGTGGAGGTCATCGAGTAGCGGAACTCGAGCGAGCCGCTGTTGGACACGTTGATCGGCGCGGTCACCTGATCGCCGGGGGCCATGGCCGAGGCGGTGACGACCGCGGTGGCTGGCGCCGCCACCAGGTCGACCGATCCGGTGGTGAACGCGTTGCCGCCGACCGCCTGCTGGTCGGTGAACAAGGCCAGCGATGCGACCGTGAACACGCCTCCCGCCAACGCCAGGACGGCGATACTGGCGAGAATCCTCGTGCCCGTGGCTCGGGGCCGACCCGACTGCTGCTCGACGGGCGGCTCAGCGTGTACGTCGCCAGCCGCTGATTGCGTGGTCATGGGTGTCTCTCCTGAAGTGTCCCTTTGCCCGTTTTCGGCACAGCGACACCGCAACTCAACCAATCACCGAGCTCGCGGCTCGAAATGGGCCGAATCGATCATTCGCGACCGAGGAAGACGAGGTCGGCGTCGGCGCCGAACGTGCCGATCTCGTCCTCCTGACCGATCGCCGCGGCGTTGCCGTAGTACAGGAACAGTTGCGTGTCGACGGTCGACGACAGGATCGGTAGTCGAACCCAGGCCCGGACCGACCCGCCGACCGGCGTGTAGCTCTCGAGCACGTGATCGAGACGGGACACGCCGTCACCGGCGGTGACGATCAGATCGTCGCCGTCGGCCTGGGCGGCCGCCTGCACGTCGGCGTCATCCACGCTGAGGTGGAAGACGAAGTCGGTCGCATCGGCGAGCACGTCGTCGGCGCTGATCTGCAGGGGCTTGCGAAACGACCAGGCGCCGACGTCGAACCAGGTCCCGCTCTCCACGCCGCCGGCCGTGGCGAACCCGCCAGGGCTGGCGCCGTTCGCATGCTCCGCCGCGATCCAGGCCGCACTCCGGGCCACCGAGGCGAGGCGCACCTCGTCGACGACACCGTCGATCGGGTTCGCCCCATCGGTCAGACCACCGATCGTGACCCCGCCGGTCGTCGCTAGCAGCTGACCGGTCGCCGGCCGCTGGTCCACTTCGACACCGTCGAGGTAGACGCGCAGGGCCGCGCCGTCCCAGACACCGGCCACGTGATGCCACGACCCCGTCCCGACCGAGCCGCCCGCGGCCGAGACCGCACCGGAGCCGGAGGTCTCGATCGTGGCTGCGACCGACCCGCTCCCGTCGACGGCGAGCTCGAACGACGCGCTGCCGCCGTCTCGTCGACTGAGGACCGTCCCGTCGCCGCCGATCGTGTCGAGCCGGATCCACGCCGACATCGACAGTTCCGTCCGGGTGCGGAGGGCGACCGGTGCCGTGACGGCGCGATCGTCCACGCCATCGAGGTCGAGGCCGCGGCCGATGCGGCCCGCGACGAGATCGGTGGTGGTCATCCCACCAGCCGGCCGCCCGTCGTGGTTGCCGACGGTGGAGTCGTCGATCCTGGGTTCCGACCCGACCGGATCCCGACCGAGATGCCAGACACCGACCGCGCCGACATCCCAGGTGGTGCGGATCGTCTGCTGGTCGGGGGCGTTCGCCGCACCGAAGAGGAGGTACGCGGCGGTGGGGGCGGCCGATGACACCGTCGGCACCCGGACCCAGGCCACCAGCGTCCCGCTGGCCGGGTCGAACCGCTCCAGCTCGTGGTCGAGCGGCGTCACGCCATCGGCTGCGACGAATCGGATGTCGGAGCCGTCCGGCTGGGCCTCCGCGCCCAACGTGGCGTTCGACATCGACACGAGCACCGGGAAGTCGGTCAGGTCGGCATCGACCGGGGCGGGGTCGATCGTGATCGGGATGCGGCGGGTCCACGGGTCGGCGCGGTACCACGCGGTGCCGGCCGTGCGATCCTCGAAATCGCCCAACCCACCGGACTCGAAGTCCTCCACGAGGAGGAAGACGTTCTCGGGGTCGGCCAGCACCGGATCCGGGCTGGCGCTTCCGAAGTACAGCCAGTAGGTGGCGGCCGACTCGGCGTCGATCGGGGTCTGGGTCCGGAACCGGAGCGTGGTGACGGTCTCATTCCAGCTCGCGTCGTCGTCGAGCACCCGGTCGAGCTCGATCCAACTCGATCCGTCCCACCAGACCACCCGCACGTCATCGCCATCGGCTCGGGCGGCGTCGATGTCGACCAGCGCCCGATGGTCCACGTCGAGCGAGACGGTGTACCCGTCGGGGGCGGCCACGGCACCGGTCGCGACGTCGATCCGCTGCCGGAAGAGGTAGTCGGTGTTCCACCAGGTGGGTCCCGCCCACTCGATGAGCTGCCAGGCGAACGAAGCGTTCGAGGCCGACGATGCTCGCTCGGCGGTGACGGTAGTCGAGTCGGTGACGACGAACGTCGCCGACCCTTCGCCGACGACATCGTCGAGGACGTGATCGGTCCGGCCGCCGGCCAGCGGACCGGGCACGGCGACCGACGAGATGGCCGACACTCGAGCCGGGTCGACCGGGTCGACCGGTATCGCCTCGGTCGCCTCGCCGGAGGCGAGGTCGAGGACGCCGTGACGAACCGTGGTGCCATCCCGGAGGGTGACGACCTGGATCCTCACGTCGACCGGGTCGCCGCCGACCGAGCGGCTGACCTCGACGGTCGTGGGGTCGACGAGCCGGGCTCGAACCAGCCGCTCACCGATGTCTGCACCGGAGGAGCCGGACGTCACCGACGCCAGGGCGAAGGAGCTGTCGAGGCCGATCGGGGTCGCGAGCGGGGCGGTGCCCTGGGTGGACCCGTCGCCGAGCGTCACGTCGACCGTCTGGACGACCGCGTCTGCGGCGTCGGCGAAGCTGACCACCTGCCAGTGGTAGCTGCGGTCGGCGGCCAGCGCTGCTCCGCCCGATTCGATCGTGATCGACGAACCGGTCCCGAGGTCTGCCCGAACCAGGTCGTCGCCGTCGAAGTCCTGATCACCGGGTCCGGGCGACGAGCCGACCAGCACGAAGCTTCGGCCGGGGTCGACGGACGTGATCGGTTCCGACACCGACGCCGCCCCGGTACCGGCGATCGTGCCGCGCTGCACCGAGACGCCGCAGTCGTAGGACACGACCGACCAGGCGACGGTCACCGCTGGTGGTGCTGCGGCGTCGGTGGAGCGCTCGATCTCCACCGCCGAGCCGTCGGCCGCCAACCGGATCAGGGCGGTCGCATCGGCTGGCTCGTTCGACGCGCTGCGGGCCGACGAGAGGACGAACGACGTTGCCGGGTCGACGGTCGTGATCGGCACGTTGACCGTGCCGTCGACGGCGTGGATGGTCTCGCCGTTCTGCACCGAACCGAGCTGGGGGTCGAAGCACGCCGCCGTGCCGAAGACGTTGCTCGGCACGGGCTCCTCGGTCGTGAACAGCGCCCAGGCCACGCCGAGCCCGCTCACGGCGGCCAGCGGCGCCAGGCCCAACACGGCCACCCGCCGACGGCGCCGCTGATGACCTCCCCGTCCACGGTGGGGTGTCGCCGCAGCGACCGCTGCCGTCGCTGGCGCGGGGGCGGACCAGATCCGCCGGAGGGCCTGGACGGCGAGCGCCACGGTCGCCACCCCCACGACGGCCAGTGCCGGACCGGGCTGGAACACCGTGAGGGCCCACCGGCCGAGCTCGGGACGGACCCATCGGGCCACCAGTTGCTCACCCTCGAGCGGATACGGCGCAGCGTCCGGTGCCTCGTTGGCATCGCCCTGGGTGATGGCGAACCTCGCGCCGCGAGCGCTCTCGATCTCGATCACGCGGTGGGTGATCAGCGGTTCGTCCGGTCGCCGCATGACCACCACATCGCCCACGTCGACACTGGTGGCGGCCCGCGGCTGGGCCACGATCAGGCTTCCTGGCGGGGCGGTCTCACCCATCGAGCCCGTGAGGATCACGACCGGCCGGTAGCCGACGGCGAGCGCGCTGACGACCACCGCCGTGGCCGCGATGACGAGCAGGGAGACGGCGACCAGGAGCCGGTCGACGAGGCGGCGACCAACGGTCGGGCGGTGTCTCACCCCTCCTCCAGCGCGTGTTGGGCACGCACGAGCAGCTCGACCTCGACCCTTGCCGACTGGACCTCGTTTGGTGCCGCCAGCGGAAGGTGAGCACCGACGCAGACGACGAGGCCCTCACCCGGCTCCAACCGCAGCCCGTCACCGGGATCGTCTGCGTCACCGATCAACGGGACGTGGGCGGGGCCCAGGACGACGTTGGTCTTGAACACCCGGTCGGCCTCGTCCGGCCCGGTCCGGCAGTCGGCAGCCGCCCACCCGTCGAACAACAACCAGTCGCCGAGGGCACGGGTCGACGTCGCCGCGTTGGCGGTGATCCAGAAGCGGAACGGCAGGGTCCCGGCGTTGTTGACCTCGAGCGCCCCGGTCAGGCGATCTCCAGGGGCCAGGTTGGTGGCCGAGAACGCCGATGGGTCACCGGTTGCGGTCTGTCGACCAGCGCCGTCCCGCGACCCGTCGATCGACCCGTCGACGGCGATGTCGACGGAGCCGGCTCCGAGGCGGTTGCCGGTGAACCGCTCGTCGTCGGCGAAGTTGGCGCCCGACTCGGTGGACACGACCGCGATCCCGGCTGGCAGGCCGAGCACCACCAACACGACGATGGCGAGTGTGGGGAGGCTGCGTCTGCGCCCGGTCACGCCGGCTTCACCTCCCAGACGAAGCCGACGGTCGACGCCCGCCCGAGGGCTTCGTTCCGGTCCTGGAGCGTGAACCGGAACCGGAAGACCCTGGCCTCGCCCTGGTTGAGCAACTGCTCGAGGGTGAACCGGTCGTGCGCGACGAGCCGATCGAGCGTGCCCCGGTAGATGACATCGGTGGGCCTGAAGCGATCACAGTCGGCGAACCCGCCGGTCGATCCCTGCTCGATCACGACATCGAGATACGGCCCGAGGTCCCCTTCTTCCTGGGCAACGAGCGCCAGATCCACCGGCACGATCGACCCGTCGTAGCGGATGGTGATGCACTCGCTGCTCGGCCGGCCCGGAACCATGTCGGCGAGGTCGAACAGCGACCGCCCGTCGTCGTCGTCGCTCAGCTCGATCGTGCCCGACGCCACCTCCGCCGCGCTGACGGTGCCGTCGACGGTCAGGGCGGTGGCCGAGCGGTTCACGACGAACGTGGCGATAGCGAGCACCGACATGGCGGCTGCGAACGCCCGGGCCGTGGTCAACGTGACCCAGCTCCGCGCCGCGTCGTCGCCGCGCTCGTCCTGACCGAGGTCGTCGACGTTCAGCGGCCTGGCCACATCGCCTCCTGACCGGGACCGGCGGCGGACGCGCCACCGACCGCGACGGGCGAGGTGGTCGGGAGGTCCGGCCCGAGGCGTTCCGCCACGATGGACCTGGCCTCGCCCCGCAGCAGCCTGGCGAGCTGCTCGATTCGCATCGGCCGGAACAGCCCGAAGCCCTGGAGGAGCTGCGCGCCGGCCCCGATGACCGTCTCCATCTGCTGGGCCGTCTCGACCCCCTCGGCCACCACCTCGAGACCGAGTCCGTGGCCGAGGTCGACCACCGACTTGAAGATGATCCGGTCGGCGTCGGCTTCGTGGCCGCTCGCCTGGCGCACGAGCACACGATCGAGCTTGAGCTGACGGACCGGGAGGCTCCGCAGGTGCGCGAGCGAGGTCTTGCCTTCACCGAAGTCGTCGAGCGACAGGACGATGCCCAGCTCGATCAGGTGCTCGATCACCTCGCCGAGGTCGTCGTCGGCGGCAACGATCCGTTCGCTCAGCTCGACGATGAGGCGGTGGGGCGGCAGGCCGGTGTCGGCCAATGCCCGGCGGAGGTTCGGGATCAGCTCCGCCGACTCGAGCTCGGCCGGGGACGCGTTGATGGCCAGGGTGAAGTCATCGTCCTCCGCGAGCCCCAGCGAGCTGATCTGCCGCAACGCGTTGTCGACGATCCAGCGGTTGAGCTCACCGACCCGATCGGCCCGCTCGGCGGCCTCCAGCACGAGCTCCGGGCTCAGCCGGCCCAACTCGGGGTGGTCCCATCGGAGCAGCGCCTCGGCCGCAACGATCATCTGCCTCGGTACGGACACGACCGGCTGGTAGACGAGGGACAACCGGTCGTTGGCCAGCGCGTCGTCGAGGTCGTCCACCAACTGCTGCATCGCTGCATCGGCCGCCTCCAGCGACGGGTCATAGTGTGCCAGCCGACTCTGGGACTGTTTCGCGGCATACATCGCGGTATCCGCCCGGCGGAGCAACTCGCTCGTGTCGACCCCCGGTTCATGGACTGCGAGACCGATCGACGTGCCGATCTGGACGGTGTCCGGCCCGAGCGTGATGGGAATGCTCAGCGACCGGTGGACGGCGGCTGCGACCTCGTTGGCCACCTCCTCGCTCGAGTTGGCGAGCAGCACGGTGAACTCGTCGCCACCCAGTCGTGCGACCAGTCCCTCGGGGCCGACGACCTCCACCAGCAGCCGAGCCACCGCCTTCAACAGCTCGTCACCGACATCGTGGCCGAGCTTGTCGTTGACCGGCTTGAACCCGTCCAGGTCGAGGAACAGGACCCAGGTGTCGCGTCCCGGTTCGACGGTTGCACGGGCCTCGGGCGAGAGCTCGCGGTTCAGCTCCCGGAGGAAGTAGGCGCGGTTGGGGAGCTCGGTGAGCGCGTCGTGGAGAGCTTGATGTTCGAGCTGGCTGTGGACCCGATGGAGCTCACCGACCAGGTCCTGGTTGTGGATCGCAACGGCCGCCTGGCCGCACAGCAACCCGAGCGCCTCGACCTTGTCGCCCTCGAGCTCATGGCCAGCAGCTCCGGCGACCCGGAGCACCACCCTGGTGTCGCCGTCGGCCAGCGTCACCCGGATCAGATGGTCCATCCCGACAGCATCCAACGCCTCCCACTCGGCGCTGTCGACATCGCGGTGATCGACCAAGACCTCGGCGTGGTCGAGATCGACGTCTCGAAGCCCGCTCCCCGGTGATCCGGGATCGGGGAGCACGAAGGTCGGGCGCCTGCTGACGAGGTCGAGGAGTGTCCACGTTCCGCTGGCGTTCCTGGCCCAGACATCCGCCGCGTCGAATCCGAGCTCGACGGCCGACGCGGTCAGCGTCTCGAACAGCGCCGCGCCGATCTTGGTCACCTCGTGCCCGACCTCGGCCACGTTCTCGAGGAGCCGCCCGCGATCGACGGCGTCCCGGGTCGCTCGACGTTGGACGAGAACGTCGCCCATCAACTGCTCGGCGAGGAAGGCGCCCGGCACGATCACCAGGAGGAGCACGCTCATCTGATCGAGAAGCCGCTCCAGCTCATCGATGGTGGAGGAGGTCGACGACGTGATCCGTCCGAGCATCCACAGCCGACCGAGGATCGCGGCGACCGCCATCAGCATCCAGTGCACGAGCGCGCCAGCGAGTCGGAACCGGACCGCCGCCTCCAGGATGGGGACCGCGGTCAGGACCCAACCGATTCCCGAACCGCCGGTCGCCGTGGTGAGGAAGATCACCAGCACGGTGTCGGCGAGCAGCTGACCGACCGAGACCGGCCAGCCGTGGCGGTCGATGGGGAATCTGACCGAGAGGAAGTTCGTGGCGGCCAGCCAGACCAGCGACACCGTCAGCAGCCACTCCGGGGAGATCGGGAGCCCGTCGATCGTGAATCGGCTCCCGTCGATGACGTACTGGCTGACGATCATCACCGCGATCAGCAGACGGACCCGCCTGACCGCCTCGTCGGCGACGCTCGAGGTGCTGTCGACGATGGCCGATCGGATCCTCCCGAGCCCGCTGCGGGTTCGGCCACGGCGCAGCGCGACCGCAGCCGACGCCAGCACGCCCATCGCCAGCAACGGCACGACCTGGCCCGACTGGTACCAGACGAGAGGCAGACCGATGAGTGGGACGACGAGACGGGCCACGCCGACGACGTCGTCGACGGCGACGTCGTCGGTGTCGGGGGTCGGGTTGGCGTCGCCCTTCGTGATGTAGGTCCGCTCGCTGGCCTCCACCTCGAAGATGCGATGGGTGATGACCTGATCGTCCCGCTCGAACGTGATGACCGACCGCTGGCCGAGGAGTGTGTCGGGGTGGTCCTCGATCAACACGACGTCGCCGACCCGGAGGACCGGTGCCATCGACCCGCTGCTGATGACCATCGGGTGCCAGCCGGTGGTCGTCGAAACCAGGACGACCCACAGGCCCAGCAACCCGACGAGATAGACGAAGACCCAGGCGACGAGCGCCATGGCCGGCCGAATCGCCTCGGTGGGACGGCGGCGGGCCTCCACCTCGGAGGCGATGCCATCGACATCGCTCCGCTGCCACGAGACGTCGACGGTCACGGTCGAGCCTCCACCACGACGGCGAAGTCGGTGTAGCGGCCAGCGGCATCGGCGGCGTCGAGGAGCTCCGCCCGGGCCACCATCGTGACCGTCTGATCCCGCTCGACATCGCCCAGTTCGATGCCCGCTCCGTAGCTGTGGTGCTGCTGCCAGAAGTCGCGCAACGTCTCGCCGAACAGTGGGGGCCCCAGCCGTGCCCCGCCGGGGCATGGTCGATCCCTGGTCCAGACCTCGAACTGGATGTACTGATCGAGGCCGCTGCCGCCCAACGGCTCGGCGTACGCTCGGACATCGGCCGGGACCGAGCCGCGGTAGACGACCTCCACGCACGCCTCTGCCGCCACCCCCGGGTAGAGGAGCTCCTCGTCGAAGAGGAGCTCCACGGGCGCTCCGGTCTGTTCGAGCTCGACCGAGCCGGCGCTGAAGAGGCCGCTCGACGACGTCGACGCCGTGACCTCGGCCAGGCTGGTCCGCAGGCCGCCGAGCACCAGCGCTGCGGCCGCTCCCAGCACGGCGAGGCCGGCCAGCCGGCCGCCGATGTCGGCTCGTCGCGTGCCGGGCGATGCGGCCATCAGCCGTCACCATCCTCTGGTTCCGGTCCGTCGGTCGGCATCGGGAGCACCGCCACAGCATCGGCTCGAATCTGGAGGACCTGATCCCCGCCGACTCGAACGGTCGCCGTCCTGGGGTCTCGCCCATCGCTCGACCACCGCACGGTGTAGGGTCCCGGCACCAGTGCGTCACCGGCGGCGGTGGGTCGCCACCGACCAGCCGGACCGACCACCATCGCCGTCACCGGATCGTCGACGTCGGCGACAGCCAGCCTGATCGTGCCGTCGGCGGGGACCGCCTCGACATACCGATCGTCGCCGAGCGCGACCTCGACCTGTACGGGGCCGTCCCAGGAGTCGGGCGCGCTCCCCCGCCCGAACCCGCCCTCCTCGGCTGGTGGCAGCGGCTCGGACCATCGATCGGTGTGCAGCCGGACCGTCAGCTCGCCGGTCGGCTCGAGGGAGTCGCTCCCGACCACGACCGTCAGCACCGCGGGGATCGTCGTCGTCGAATCGGCGGCGACGACGTCGGCTCGCGGTCCGAGCATCACGGCTCCCGCTGCGATCAGCACCGACAGCGCCGCCAATCCCCGCACCATCGCGACCTGCGAGGACGAGACCTCGGCCACGAGCTCGTCGGCGCTGGTCTCGTCGTCCGCCGAGGTCTCGAACGAGCCCGAGGCGCAGAAGGCCGTGATCGCCATGCGGTCCTCGACGTCGATGCCATCGAACTCGATGCCGACCCGCGCAGAACCGGACTCGTGCAACCTGGCTGATCTGATCGTGCCGATCGTCTCGACCCGGCGCTCAGGGCGGCCACGCTCGGGGATCGTGAACTCGATCGGGACCGCCGTACCGACGGGCGGCGCGGGGTCGACGACGGCACCGATGCCGGACGGTGTCACGTCTATCGTGGCGCCCCGCCTCCCGGCCACCACGATCCCGGTCGTCAGCTCGACGCGTGGGCTGCGCCGACGGCCGGGGTCGCGCAGCAGGCCACCGAGCACCGCGAGCGGTCCAATCGTGGCGATGACCGACACGGTGAGGAGGACGACGGTGTCGCGCCGGCCCATGGTCGGCAGGAGGATCGGGTACAGCGTGGTCAGCGCCCTGGTCGCCAGGGCGAGCTCGAAGACCGCGAACGTCACGGTGAGGAGCTGCATCCGCCCCAGCGATCCCCGACCGGCGATCCCGAGGCGCCGGTGCGGCAACCGGCGGGGCTCGGCGAAGCGCGGGGTCAACGCCGCGAGGTCGGCACCGAGGGTTCGCCACCCGTGCTTGACCCAGTCGCCGGGCCCCATCGTGGAACCGGACAGGGCCCGTCGAGCCACCATCGACCCGAGCGTGAAGCCACCCATCACCACCAGTTCCGACGGGTGATCGGCGGCAACCGGCAGGCGGCCGACCACCAGGCACGCAACGAGGACGAGCAACATCCCGAGTTGCCGGAGGCCGTTGGTGGTCGACATCGCCGTCGCCAGGGCCGCTCGGCGGATCGGCCAGGGAACGCCGGGCATCGTCCACGACAGTCCGAGCTCTTCGAGCGCCGCCTGACTGCGCCGCCGCCGCTTCGACAGGTACGGCTGGAGCGAGTCGGCCGCCGGTACCCGGATGAGGGGCCGGGCTTCATAGCTGAACCCCCAACCGGCGCGTTTCAGGAGGACCGAGTGCCGGGCCAGCGCCGACCCGGTCGGGTCGTCCACGGCCGAGTTCTCGTCGAACGCCGACCGGCGGACGATCGAACCTGGCCCATACCAGGGAGCAAGACCGCGCTCGGCGCGGGCCGGCCCGATCAGCTTGCGCTCGAGCTCGTGATCGTCGCCCCGCCGCTTGACGTGCGCCAACGACTCGGCGTTGAGCAGACCGACGGCGATCTGGTGCACGGCGACCCGCTCGGGAACTGGACGATCCTCGAGCGACTCGACCATCTGTGGCATCGGGACCTGTCCCGCCTCGAGCCAGAGAATCCACGGCAACTCGGTGTGCGCCAGGATCAGATCCAACCGATCGGCGGTCCGGAGCGGCATGCCGTCCTGGACGATGACCAACCGATGGTCGAGGGCACGCCAGTGGCGGCTCAGCTCCGTCAGTTCAGCTTCCCGGTCAGCCGAGACCAGCACCGTGACACCGCCGACCCCGCCCGTCGACAGGAGGCCGACGATCGACCGCTCGACGTCGACCGCGGTGGCCGACGGTGGGACGACGAGCGCCACCTCCAGGTCGCGGCCGACGGACAGAGGGCTTGCCGGGACCTCGCCATCGGAGCCGCGCCGCCGGTCCCGGGGACGCCCGATCACCTCGTGACGGAGCGCGGCGATCTGCGCGACCGACCACGCCTCAGACCAGAGCCACGCCATCGACAGCGGCAGCAGCCATCCGGAGCCGACCGTCGTCGTCCGCCACACGAGGTAGACCGGTGCGAGGCCGAGAAAGACGATGGCGGCGATGCGCGCCGGTCGTCCGATCGACACCGTCCCGCCTGGGCAGGCGTCGACGGGATCGGAGGTGTGGGCGTGCGAGCCCCACCTCATCCATCTCGAGGGTTCGGGAGTCAACGACGTCGGTATGTTTCGCGCGCAGTGGTTCAGGGACGGGCGTCCCACCAGTCACATCGACCCACACCCCGGTCGCATTGAGGAGACAGCCGCGAGCGGGCGCGACGACGACCGCCCCACCTGCCGCCTCGTCGTGTCGGCCGGACGTCTCAGTCGGTCCAGAGGCGGTCGACGACGTCGAGCCAGAGGCCCACCGTCAGGCGAAGCGATTCGATGTCGATCCGCTCGTCGTGGCCATGGAACCGGCGGAAGAACTCGGTGGTGTCGACCGACGGGCTCAACAGACCGGCGCCGTAGGCGATGGCACCTCGATCCCGGTAGAAGCGAGCGTCGGTACCGCCGGTGACGAGACTCGGGATCACCTTGGCCTCCGGATAGGCGGCCGACATCGCCGACGCCAGCGTTTCCCACAGCCGGTTGTCGGTCGGCGACGCCGTCGACAGGTGCTCCTGGATGACCTCGACCTCGACGTGGTCGAGGAGATCGCCGAGCGCCGCGGCGAGGTGGGCGTCGACGTCCTCGGTGGTCTCGCCGGGCAGCGTTCGTATGTCGACCTCGACGATGACCTTGTCGGGGATGACGTTGGTCTTCACCCCGCCGGACACCACGTTCGGGCTGAAGGTGGTGTGACTGCAGGCGTGTGCGTTGGCGGCCAGCTGTGGGGGGAGCTCGGCCAGCGCATCGCGGAGCCGACCGGGGTCGAGCAGCTTGGCCGACAGCTCGTCGGGGAGGCCGAGCGCCTTGACCCTGGCCGCCCAGAGCTCGTCGAGCTGCGGGCCTGGCGCGTACGCGCTGAGGCGGCGCACCACCTCGGCCGCCTTCACCAGCGCATTGTCGCTGCCCCACGGCATCGACCCATGGCCCGGTTCACCTCTCACCGTCAACCGCCGCCAGCCGAGACCCTTCTCCGCAGTGGTGACCAGGATGCTCGAGCCAGCCGGGGTGTGCAGGGGGATCCCACCGAACTCGGTGAGCACGTAGTCGGCCTGCAGGGCGTCCCACTCCGAGTCGAGGAGGGGCCCGGCGCCGAGCTTGCCCCCCGCCTCCTCGTCGGCGACGGCGAAGTAGACGATGTCGCCCGGGTAGCGCTTGCCGCTCGTGACGAGGTGGCGGAAGGCGACCGTCATCGACGACGTGAGGTTGAGCATGTCGACGGCGCCCCGGCCCCAGATCTCGTCGTCGATCAGCTCGCCGCCGAACGGGTCGTGGGTCCAGCCGTCGGGCGAGACCGGCACCACATCGGTGTGACCCATGAGGCACAGCGACGGCGCATCGGGGTCGGTGCCCTGCCACCGGGCGATCAGCGACGATCGCCCGGGGAGCGTGTCGACCATCTGGAGATCGACCCCGGAGCCCTCGAGCTCGTCACGCAACAGCCTGGCGCTGCGCTCCTCGTGACCGGACTCGGGCGTGCCGTCGTTCACGCACTGGTTTCGGATCAGCGCCTGGAGCAGCTCGACGGTCTCGTGGGTCAGGCGATCGAGGGTGGCCCGATCGGTCACGGCTGCACGGGGGTGTGGTTGAGCATGGCGCCCATCATCGCAGGACGGGCGATGGTGATCCACCACCAGGAACCGCCTTCCCGACCCCGGAAGCTCGCCTCGCCGGGTTCTACCGGTCGGTCGTGACGGCATCGCGGCAAGATCATCGAGGATCCGCCCAGGAACAGGGGATTTGTGGCAGGATCGTGCGCTGTCGCCCTATAGCCTGGGCGGCTCAGTAGTGGCGGCGTCGTTTGTTGTGGGCGGAGCGACCCTCTGCGGAATGACAAGCATCTGTGGGATTGGCCCAAAGGGAGGGTTCCGAGCTCCGTCATGATGGTCGCTGGTGTGACGACCCCTTCGCGAGTACGCGCCGATCGGTCTCGTCGACGAGGCCGGTCCGCGGCGCGCCTCGGTGGGGTGGTCGCAGTGGGTGCCGCACTCCTGCTGGGGTGCGGGAACGCGACGCCGAGCAGCACGCCCGCCACGCTCGGCAGCGTCGAGGCCACGCCCGACGAGCTCGCGCTCGGCGCAGCGCCGAACCCCGCCCACTTCCCGACAGCCGACGATGGTGCGGGGAGCGAATCCGTGACCACCACGTCGTCGCGATCGACGATCGAAGCCGTCGACGACACTGCCGCCCAGCAGGAGCCGATCGGCCCGCCGCTGTCGCCGGGTTCGACGGCGGAGCAGGTGCTGGAGGTCGTGAGCGACATCCACGGACCCACGCTCGACGTGTCCGGTCAGATGAACCGGCTGCTCGAGTTCCCGTCGATCCCCACCGCGGTGGACAGCACGATCGTCGAGGTCAGGGCCGACGTCGGCGAGGCGGCCACCGGCGACCGGTTCGTGGTCACGTCGGAGGTCGTGGTCGAGGCCGCAGGATCGATGGAGGCCCACGTCGACTTCTATCGACGTGCGCTCGAGGACCTCGGCTGGGTCGAGACAGCGACGACCAGGGCCGGCATCGGGCCCAGCGAGCAGCTTCGCCTCGCGTTCGAGATCCCCGACAGCGCCTACGACCAGGACGACTTCGAGGTCATCATCGATCGGATCCCCGGTGACGATCCACCCGACGGCGCCCGGAGCAGGGTGCTCATGCGCTACGTGGAGCTCGTCGCGATCGATGACGACGGCTCGCCGAGGAGCAGGCTGGAGGGCTGGTTCGGCGACCTCCCGCTCCCCGCCGACTACCAGGTGACCGGCGCCGCGATCCAGACCAGCGACCTCAGCCGGCGGAGCCTGCACTTCTCCCTGGCGTTGCGCTACGAGGGAGCGGCACCAGCCGAGATCGCCGCCGACCTCCGGGCCGCGCTCCCGGCCGGTGGCTACGAGGAGCTCGAGCGGCCTTCGATGGGCCGGGATCTCGACACCTGGGTCTACCTCCAGCACCCGCTGTTCGACGACGCGAGGGTCAGCCCCCACCGGCTCGGCAACGGTGGCGATCCGGTCGCCACCAGCGTCAACCTCAACGCTCGCCTCGAGTTCTGAGGGCATCGCCGGTCTCGCCGGGTGTCGGCGTTCAACCGACGTGTTCGACGACCAGGGGAACGCCGCCGGCCGGGGCGGCCGACATGGTGCCGGCAGGGCGGAGCGGATCCGTCGTCGCCGGTCTCGTGACCGTGCGGGCAGCGAGCACGGCTGTCATCGCCACGAGCTCCTGCGTGGCGAACGCGAAGGCCCAGCGTTCTAGCCGATACAGCGTTCTGGCGGACCCAGCGTTCTGGCGGACCCAGCGTTCTGGCGGACCCAGCTCCCGCCGCCCCTCCTTCCGGCGGACCGAGGTGCCGGCGCTGGGAGCGTGGTCCGCCAGAACGGAAGTGGCTGGACGCCTGGTCCGCCGGAGGGGAAGTGGGTGGACGCCCGGTCCGCCAGAATCGGCGGCCGGTGGGTCAGAAGGCGGCGAGCTCGGCGTTGCGGAGGTCGGTGACCAGCATCGCCCCCGGGGCATGGGTGATGCACAGGTCGGGGCGCGCATCGGCGATCGCGGCCTGCGGGGTCACGCCGCACGCCCAGAACACCGGGACCTCGCCGTCGTGGACGGCAACCGGGTCGCCGTAGTCGGGCCGGGACAGGTCGGCGATGCCGATGGCGGCCGGGTCGCCGAAGTGGACCGGGGCGCCGTGCACGGCGGGAAACCGCGACGTGACCTGGATGGCCCGGATGGCGTCGGCGGGGGTGAACGGTCGCATCGACACCACCAACGGTCCGGCGAACACCCCGGACGGGTGGCAGGCGATCGAGGTGCGGTACATCGGGACGTTCACCGCGGCGTCCAGGTGGCGGATCTCCAGCCCAGCCTCGACGAGCGCGGACTCGAACGAGAACGAGCAGCCGAGGACGAAGGCCACCAGGTCGTCGCGCCACCAGCCCGTCACCTCGGTCGGCTCCTCGATCAGCTCCCCCCGCTGCCACACGCGATAGGCGGGTAGGTCCGTCCGGACGTCGAGGTCATCACCCAGTGCGGGGATGGCGGGGTCCCCGGGTGCCGACACCCCGATCAGCGGGCATGGCTTGGGGTTGGCCTGACAGAAGCGGAGGAAGTCACCGGCGTGTCGATCGGGCAGCACCACGAGATTCCCCTGGACGTGGCCGGGGGCGAACCCGTGGGTGAAGCCCGACCACCCGCCGCTCCGACACAGCTCGCGGGCGTCGCGCCCGTCGGCCGGGGTCGCTCGCACCCCGCTACCCGAGTTTCAGGTCGGGCCGGCCCGCCTGGGCTGCCGCTGCGAGCAGTTCGTCGTGCGTGGTGTCATCCACGTCGATCCCGTCGGCCCTGGCGTGCCGGGCCCGTTCCTCTGGCTGACCCGGCGTGAGCACCTCGGTGAAGCCGGAGCGTAGGGGCGACGCTCGAACCCAGTCGAGGTACGCCCGGGCCTCGGCGGCGAACCCGTCGGCGGTACCGAGGGCGGCCGGGTCGATCGCGATCGTGAGCATGTTGTTGACGACGGTGGGCGGCCGGTCCTGGCCCCGCAGTGTCAACCCGCCGAGGAGGGCGGCTCCGACCAACTCGCACATGATCGCCAGCCCCGAGCCCTTGTGGTCGCCCATGGCGATCAACGCCCCCGAGCGCTCGGGGCCGAACATCACCGACGGGTCTCGGGTCACCTCGCCGGAGCCGTCGAGGAGTGAATCGGGCGGAACCTGCTCGCCCTTGTTCAGCGCGACCCGAGCCTTGCCCATCGCGATCTTGGAGGTCGCCATGTCGAGCAGGGCGGCCGGCTTCCCGCCCTCGCCGGGGACACCGACCGTGAACGGGTTGGTGGCGAAGCGGGCGTCGGCCCCGCCGTACGGGGCGACGAGCGCCTGATGGCCAGCGACGTTGACGAAGTGGATCGACGCCATCCCCGCCGCCACGCACTGCTCGGCCCAGTGGCCGATGCGGCCGATGTGGAAACTGTTCCGCAGTCCCACGAGCGCCACGCCGTGGGCTCGGGCCCGCTCGGTGGCAACGTCCATCGCCTCCTTCCCCATGACCTGCCCGAAGCCGGAGTTCCCGTCGAGCACCACGACTGGTCCGTTGTCGGTCACGGTCGTGACGTGCTCGTTGAGCCGAAGCTCGCCCTGTTTCGCCATCGCAACGTACGTCGGGAGCATCCCCACACCGTGGGAGTCGTGTCCGGCCAGGTTGGCCCCCACGAGCTGGTCGGCCACGAGCTCCCCTTCGCGGGGTTCGCTACCCAGCGCGTGGCAGACCTGGGAGACGAAGGCGTGGAGGTTCTCGGGATGGAAGATGGGCATCGATCCAGTCAATCGCACAAGTGAGCCGAGCGACAGGACGAACCGTCGTGGCCTGCGCCGGCGGGTGACGAAACTCGGCCCCGGCCGCCGGCCGATCGTGCGACGATGGTGGGGTGAGCGTGATGGCATGAGGACGGGTATCGCCGACATCACCCGCGGCCGGTACGTGCGACGTGGGCTGACCTGGCGATCGGCGGCGCTCGCTCTCGTGGCCATCACCGCCGTCGCCATCGGTCTGGGAACGCTGGCCGGTCTCCTCCAACCCGAGTATCCGATCACGATCGGCTCGACCGGCGATCGCGTGGTCGGCGAGCCGGGAGCCTGCTCGTGGGAGGTCGACCTCACGTTCCACAACGACAGCAACCGTCGGCTGCGCCTGCTCTCGGTCGAGGCGCCGGCGGTCGCCGACTCACGCCGCGGGGTGATCGGCGTCTTCGGACCCGGTGAGACGATGGAGCGGACCTACCGCGTCGAGTTGCCCGACTGCGTCGACCCGGCGACGAGGGAGTTCGTGGTCCGCTACGGTCCCGCGATGACCACGAAGGAGCGATCCGTCACCGTCACCGTGTGAGCTTGTTGCCAGTGACGGCGATCACGAACGTGCAGATCGCGACGATCGCGCCCGCCGGCACCACCCACGCGGGATGCGGGAGGGCCCCCGAGTCGTCGAGGAGGCCCGAGACGCCGAGGGCGACGATGGCGCCGCCGACCACGAACGCCCACGGCCGGAGACCCCCGGCCGTCGAGGCTTCCGTCGTGGGTTCATCGATCGTGGGTTCATCTATCGTGGGTTCATCTATCGTGGACAATGGTCAACTCCCCTAGTCCGAGTGTTGCGTCGAGGATCACGGTGGATGGCTGCTCGGGCTCACCGGCGTCCGGGGCACATGCCTGCCCGAACTGATCGACGACCACGGTCAAGACGGGCGGTCCGTTTCGTGGATCCGCACGGTCGAGCTCCGGATGGGGAAGCGCCCAATCGTCGAGGAACGCCAGGAACTGGGGTGACAGCGCTGCGCCGTCGTCGGTGAGGAGCGGGAACGACTGCGACCACTCCGGGTACACCCATCCCGCCGTCCAGGCCTCGATCCGGCGCGAGTCCCCGCAGCGGGACTGGAGCGCCGGGAATCGCCGATCGAGCTCGTCGCTGACCACGAACGAGGTGTTCCAGTGGTGGCGGGACCGGTGCACGACCGATCCCATGCCCATCCTGCCTTCGACGATCACGTTCGTGTTCTCCGGCACTTCGAGGACGATCGCTCCCGTGGTGACCCCAGCCGAGAGCTCGATCGTCTCACCGGGCTCGAGCTCGCCGTCTGGCACGCGGATCTGCGCCGTTCCGTAACCGACCTCGACCGGTTCCCCGCTCGTCGAGGTCCCGTCCCCGACGGTGCGGACCACCTCCCCCGAGCCGGCGAACCGACCCACGTCGGCGACGGAGAACGCCAACCACGGAACCGCCAGCGGCACGAGAAGCAGGGGCAGCAGACCGACCCGCCCCTTCCAGCCGCTGAGTGCCAGCACGCCCCCGATGACGAGTAGGCAGAGGTTGACCAGGATCGACGGATCGAGACCCGCCGCCGTGGTCTGGTCGACGGTCCAGAAGACGACGATCACCGCCACGATCGCCGCCAGCCCGAGCGGCCAGAGCGCCGGCTCTCGCCTCGGCCGGGGGGCGCGAACCGGCCGACTCCGCAACGCCTCCAGCGGTCCGTCGAGGCCCCGACGGCGGCGGCCCCAGGTGACGGCCTGCTCGCCCGTCGGTCGCCGGCTACCGGCTGTCTGCTCGACTGGCCGCTCGGCAGACTGCTCGGCTGCCTGCTCGGTTGTGGCCGAGGAGCTCGCTGCTGCACTGCTCGCCGGACCGGCCTGCGACGCCTCGGCTGCAGGCTGATCGGGGGCTTCCGGACCGGCCTCGCCCCCGGTGGCGGCACCGACCCGGTCGAGAAGGGCCCAGGCGAGCACGGCGAGCACCGCAGCGACCCACAAGCGCTGGTCGATCAGTACGAACGAGGCCAGTATCGCCAACAGCACGGCCGCCGCGGCCTCCTGGAGCGACGATCGTCGCCAGATGGTGCCGAGGACCGACGGTCGCTCCCGCCGGGGAATCACCACCCACGCGAGGGCGTAGAGCGGAGGCACCACCGGCGCGTCGCGGGTGAGCACCGCGGCGACGACCACCGCGATCCGGAAGTAGAGCGGATCGACGTGGAAGCGCTCGGCCTGTCCACCGAGGACGCCGGCGACATAGGCGTCGGTGGCGGACCGCTCCCCGAGGACACGCCGGACCAGCGCCCCGAGAGCATCGCTCACCGCACCGAGCGCCTCCGTCGCCGGCGCGGCCGCAACGGTACCGGCGCCCGGCGCGCCGCGGGGAGGTGGCGGGCCGGCTGCGACACCCGGGTCGCTCGACCGTCTCGCTGTCTCGCCTCGGCTGGTCTCGCCGGTTTGGCCGGTCTCGTGGGGATCGGCATCGGTCATGGTCTCACGATGCACCGCTCGGACCGGCGGGCCAAGACGGGATCCCACGGATCTCGCAGGCGGTCGCTACGGGATGTCCCGGATAGTCGATCTCGTCGATCGGTGCGACACTGGCGGCATGGGAGGTGCGATCGGGTCGGCCGACGAGTCCGAGCCGTCGGCATGGTTGCGTCGGTTGCAGCACCAGCGACCGATCGTGGCCGGGACCGCGGGGCGGATCGCCAGCGCGCTCGGTGCGCACGTGCTCCTCGTACGAGTCGGCCTGGCCGTGCTCACCCTGGCCGCCGGGTTCGGCGTGGCGGTCTACGGTGTCGTCACGCTGCTGACCGCCGGGCGAGCACCGGCCGGCCCGACCCGACCGGTGACGGTGCGCAACGATCTGGCTGTCGCCCTGCTCACCGTCTCGGGGTTGGCCGCCGTCACCGCCGTCGTCCCGGGTCTGCCGACCCCGTTGCTCTGGCTGGTGACGCTCATCGCCCTCGGGCTCGGAATCGCCAGCGCGCCGGAGCCTGGGGAGGCGGTCGGGGCGGCGGACGCGCTGCGGTCGAGACCGGCCCGGACGGTCGCCGGGATCTGCCTCGTCGTCGTCGCGGTGGGCACGGCGCTGGCGGTGATCCAGACGCCGGCCGACCTGTTCATCAGCCTCGTGGCCATGCTGATCCTGGTGCTCGGCCTGGCGCTGGTCCTCGGACCGTGGCTCCGCCAGCTCAGCGCCACCGCCGAACGGGAGCGACTGGAGCGGATGCGGGCCGACGACCGTGCCGACGTCGCCGCCCACCTCCACGACTCGGTGCTGCAGACGCTGACGCTGATCCAGAATCGGGCGGCCGAACCCAGTGTCACGGCCGCCCTCGCCCATCGACAGGAGCGGGAGCTGCGCGAATGGCTCTACGGTCGGTCCCGTCGTGACGACGGCTCCTCCCTCCGCGACCACCTCGAACAGGTCGCAGCCGAGATCGAGGACCAGTACCTGCTAGCGGTCGAGACGATCGTGGTCGGCGATGCGGCGGTGACGCCCACCACCGCCGCGCTCGCCGCAGCCGCACGCGAAGCGCTCGTGAACTCGGCGAAGTTCTCGGGCGGGCAGCTCGTGTCGTTGTACGCCGAGCTGTCTCCCGTCGAGGCCTCGGTCTTCGTTCGGGACAAGGGGATCGGTTTCGATCTCGACGCCGTACCGGACGATCGGCGGGGTATCCGCTTCTCCATCGAGGAGCGGCTGACCAGGGCCGGGGGCACGGCGACGATCAAGACCAAGGTCGGTGCCGGGACGGAGGTGGCGATGGTCGTGCCGCTCACGCCGCTCGGCGCCCCCGCAACCGATGAGCGGAACCGGCAACCGTGATCGCCCCGAGCTCCGAGCGGCTCCGGGTGGTCGTCGTCGACGATCACGCCCTGTTCCGCGACGGTTGCGTGGCCGCCCTCGCCGGCGCGGTCGACGTGGTCGGGACGGCCTCCGACGTGGCGTCGGCGATCGAGGCCATCGGATCGCTCCGCCCCGACGTCGCCGTCGTCGACGTGCACCTTCCCGACGGATCGGGGGCCGACGTGATCAGCGCGGTCGAAGCCGCCGGTCGCTCGCCCTCCACGATGTTCCTCGGCATCTCCGTCTCCGATGAACCGGCCGACGTGATGAGCCTCGTCCGGGCCGGTGCCCGGGGGTACGTGACGAAGCGGATCGAGTCCGACGAGCTGATCGAGTCGATCCACCACGTCGCGGTCGGAAACGCCGTGTTCTCACCACGGCTGGCGGGCTTCGTGCTCGAGGCGTTCCGCCGTTCGTCGGATGCCCCGACCCCACCGGTGGAGGAGCTCGACCTCCTCTCGGCCCGGGAACGGGAGGTGATGCACTGGCTGGCCCGTGGCTACACCTACCGGGAGATCGCAGCCGAGCTCTACATCTCCGACCGCACCGTGGAGAGCCACGCCAGAGCGGTTCTCCGCAAACTTCAACTGTCGAGCCGCCACGAGATCACCCACTGGGCAGCGCGTCACCACCTGCTGTGAACGAAGTGAGCGGGGACGCCGATACTTCGGCGGACGCGCTGGGGTCTGGGGGCGCCAGCCCCCAGCGAGAGTCAGCGATCGTGACCACGGCGGTGCACGAGACGACCCGCAGGGCGTCCCATCGCGACTGGCACCGGTCGACGTCCGAGCCTGGAACGGGGGTCAGGTGGAGTTCTGCGGCTGCTGCGGTGGTGGTCCCGACCGATATCGACGACAGGCGAACGTTGCGATCGCCGTCGATCCCGACTTCCCGGTCGACGAACGCCACGCCGACCTCGGATGCATCGACCGCACCAGGGTGCCGGTACCGGTACACCCCGAACTCGGGATTGTTGCTCAGGTCGTCGCTCGCCCACAGCTCGAACGAGGTGATCACCCGATCGCCGACGCGGAGCTCGATCACCTCCGTGCCGGCACTGGCCGCGGCCACGACCGTGATCGGCGTCCCGTCGACACCCTCGTCCGCCGCCACCTGCTCCCGATCACCCTCGACGATGCCGACGAGATCCCCGAAGCCGAAGTAGCCGTTGCAACCCAACGCTTCGAACCGATGGTGACCGGGCTCGCAGTCGGCGCCCCCGGCCGAGACGCCGTCGCTGAAGACCGACGGATCCTCGGTCTGGTAGGTCACGACGCCGAACGTGACCGAGTCGACCCAGAGGATCCGGTCGATCGGTGTCGATCGTTCGTTGACGAAGGCCACCCGCACGTCGGACGCCAGTCGGGCCGAGGGGGTTGCCACCTGGAAGTCACCCCACACCCTTCCCACGGTGAACGTGCCGACGACGGCACCGTCGACCCAGACCTGCATGCGCTCCTGACCCGAGTCCCCTCTCGCCCGCACGGTCAGCGTGCCGCCAGCGTCACCGCCAGCGCCCACCTCGGAGCCCGTGCCGGAGCCGAGGCCGTCGCCGCCGGCGGGAACGAGGAATGCGGCCACCGCGCCGAGTACGGAGAGCGCGCCGAAGACGGCGCGCGCTGTGCGGTAGGAACCAACCATGATCACCCTCGTGTCGAAGCGCCACCCCGAACCCGGGGTGCACGATGCGTTCATGGCCTATCGGCCGAAGCGCCTCCGCGTTGACGGTTTGCGAAGCGCCGCCACCGGCGTGGCTCAGCGGTTCTGCAGAGCCTCCAGGAGCTGGGGCATCACCTTGTGGACATCACCGACGATCCCGAGGTCGGCCACCGCGAAGATCGGCGCCTCCGGGTCCTTGTTGATCGCGATGATGTTCTTCGAGCCCTTCATCCCGACGAGGTGCTGGGTCGCCCCGGAGATCCCGGCGGCCACGTAGACGTCGGGCTTGACCACCTTGCCGGTCTGGCCGACCTGGTAGGAGTAGGGAACCCAACCGGCATCGACGATCGCCCGCGAGGCGCCGGCCGCTCCTCCCAGAGCCTTCGCCAGGCTCTCCACCATCTCGTACTTCTCGGGATCGCCGAGACCGCGCCCGCCGGAGACCACGATGGCCGCCTCGTCGAGCTTCGGCCCGTCGGCCTCCTCCACGTGTCGTTCGGTGACCACAGCGCCGGCAGACGAACCAGTGTCCGGGACGTCGAGGTCCTCGACATCGGCCGCGGCCCCGCCGCTGGGCTCCGCCGCGAACGACTTCGGGCGGACCAGCATGAGGTACGGACCGTCGCCGGTGAACCGGGTCTTGACGTTGGTTGTCCCGCCGAAGACCGGCTCGGTCCCGACGAGGCTGTCGCCGTCGACTTCGACGTCGACCACGTTGGTGACCACCGTGCGGTCGAGCTTCACCGAGAGCCTGGCCGCGATGTCGCGACCGTCGTAGGTGGTGGCGGCGAGGATCGCGTCGGGACCGTCGCCGGCATCGACGGCCTCGGCGATCGCCGCGGCGACCGGCACACCGACGAGGGCACCGTCGAGATCGCCCGTCTGGTGGACGGTCTCGCAGCCGTACTCGCCGAGCGCCTCGGCCAGGTCATCGGCGTCGTCCCCGGCGTACACGCACTCGACCGTGTCGGCCAGGTCCCTCGCCTTCGTCAGCAGCTCGAGGGTCGTGGTCGCGACCTCACCGTCGTCGGAGGCCTCGGCGACCACCCAAACCTTCGAAAGCGTCATCTGCCCATCTCCTTGTCGACTCGTGGAACGGCGCCCCGGGCGCTCATATGACCTTCATGTTCTCGAGGAACTCGATGACCTTGAGGTAGGCCTCGCCTTCGTCTTCGATGACCTCGCCGGCCTCCCGCTGGGGGGCCTCGGTGATCTCGACGATCTCCTGACCAGCGCCGCTCCAGCCGACCTGATCGGCGTCGAACCCGAGGTCGGCAGCGGTCTTCTCGTCCACCGGCTTCGACTTCGCCGCCATGATCCCCTTGAACGAGGGATATCGGGGCTCGACCACACCGGCCGTGACGCTCACCACGCAGGGCATCGAGCAGGTGACGTCGTCGTAGCCCGCGTCGGTCTGGCGCTGGATCTTCACCTCGCCGCCGTCGACCTCGATCGACTTCGCTGCGGTGACCGCCGGCAGGTCGAGGACCCCGGCGATCTGGGTGGGGACGGTCCCGGTGTAGCCATCGGAGCTCTCGGAGCCCGCGATCACGAGATCGGCGCCCTGATCGGCGATGGCCGCGGCCAGCAGCTTCGACGTGGTCAACGCGTCGGAGCCGAGCAGGGCCGGGTCGGAGATGAGGGTTGCCGAGGAGGCGCCCATGGCCAGGGCCGTGGCGAGCCCGGAACGCTCCGAGTTCGGCGCCATCGACACGAGCGTGACCTCGCCCTCGCCGGCCGCGTCGACCAGTTGGAGGGCCATCTCCACACCGTAGGAATCCGACTCGTCGAGGATCAGTTTCACGTCCCGCTTGAGGGTCTTCGTGTCAGGATCGAGTGCCCCTGGATCGGCCGGATCGGGAATCTGTTTCACGCAGACGACGACTTTCATGGGTCGGGATGGTAGGCCAACCAGCCGGTGACGGCACACTTCGGAGATGCGCATCTGCCTGATCGTGAACCCGGCGGCTTCGTCGGTGACGCCGCGGGCACGGATGGTGATCGGAAAGGCACTTTCGGCCGACCACGAGCTCGACGTCTCGGAGACCTCGCGCCCGGGGCAGGCGATCAGGCTGGCCCATCGCGCCGCCCGCTCCGGCGCCGACGTGGTGGTCACGCTCGGCGGCGACGGCACGATCAACGAGGCCGCCAACGGGGTGCTGGGCGAGGACTGCGCGATCGCGCCGCTGCCCGGCGGTTCCACGAACGTGTTCGCCCGTGCGGTCGGGTACCCGAACGACGCGATCGAGGCGACCGGCGTCCTGTTGGAGGCGCTGGCGGCGGGGTCGACCCGGCTCGCCAGCGTCGGCCTCGCCAACGGGCGCGCTTTCCTCTTCAACGTCGGCGCCGGGTTCGACGCACTCGTGGTCGACAAGGTGGAGAAGCGGGGCCCGCTCAAGCGTTACCTCGGGCACACGTGGTTCGTGGCGAGCACGGTCGCGGCGTGGCTGCGCGACGTGGACCGTCGTCGGGGTTGGTTCACGGTCGAGACCGACGACGGCCTCCGGGTCGACGATGCGCTGCTGGCGGTGGCGATGAACTGCTCGCCCTACACCTACCTCGGCGGCTCACCGCTCCACCTCACCCCGGAGGCGGGGCTCGACCGGCCGCTGTCGGTGGCGGTGTTGACCTCGCTGTCACCGCGGATGGTCCCGATCCTGCTCGGGGCGCTCCGCCGACCCGACGGGCTTCCCGACCGCGACACGACGCGGCACTGGCACGATGTCGAGGCGCTGACCATCACGGGCACCCGACCATTCCCCTACCAGGTCGACGGCGAGGCGATGGACGAGGTCACCGACCTCCGCCTCACCCACCGGGCGGAGGCGATACGGCTGGTGGTGCCCGTCAGCGCCTGACGGTCAGGAGTCGCTCGAGGGGGCATCGAGGGCGGCCACGAGCGCCTGGGGCGCGTTGGTGATGATCCCGTCGACGCCGAACGACGCGAGCTGTGCGGCGCGATCCGGGTCGTCGACGGTCCAGACGTTGACCTCCAGGTCGGCGTCGCGGGCCCTGGCGACGAACCGCTCGTCGACCAGCAGGTCGTTCGGATGGATCGCCGAGACCCCGTGGGCGACCGCCCGGTCGATGAGCGACGCGGGGTCGGAGCCGCCCCACACGAGCCAACCGGTGGGGATCGCCGGATCGAGGGCGTGGATGCGGTCGATGCTGCCGATGTTGAACGACGACACGATCACCCGATCACCGATGTCGTAGGCGCCGATGAGCGCGGCGACCGCCACCGAGATCCCGTGCTCGGCGTCGTAGTCGGGGTCGTCCGGCAGGTTCTTGATCTCGATGTTCACCCACAGATCTCCGCAGGCGTCGAGCGCCTCGGCCAGCGTGGGGATCGACGGCGGCAGGTCGGCGGCAGCCACGCTCCGGAGCGGCTCGCCGCCCGGGAGATGGGCGTCGTGGAAGACGACGAGCACATCGTCGGCGCTCCGGCGCACATCGAGCTCAACGCCGTGCGCCCCGGCCTCGGCCGCGGCCACGAAGGCCTCGATCGTGTTCTCCGGGTGGGTCGCCGACGAGCCCCGGTGCCCGATCACTCGAACCATCGTTGTACTCCAGTGCTCGGGAGCGGACGTGCTGTGACATCCGTCAACATCAACTCTTTACGAACTTCTAAACATTCTCTACAGTGTCACAAAGGACGAGTTGACCGGGGGGTCAAGGCAGCGAGCGCCCTCCACCTCCTGCTTCGACGCGCCCTCCGGCTGTCGCTGACAGTCGAAATACCTCTAGCCGGGTAGCAACGGTGCAACGATGGACACGTACTACTGAAAGCGTAGAGCAACCGAGCATTGACCACATCGCCACTCCGGGGAGGAAGCGTGGCAGTCGCCCATACTTCGGAAGTCACCCATCCAGATTTCACCGAGTTCGAGCGGATCGCTCAGGGGCTGGTCGGAAGGCCACCCGATCCAGATCCGGACCTGTCCTGGCGCAAGGTTGCATCGTGCCGGGACACCAGTCCGGAGTTGTTCTTTCCCATCGGCACCACAGGCCTCGCGGTCGATCAGATCGACGCGGCCAAGACGGTGTGCATGGGATGCCCGAGCCGGGTCCCGTGCCTCGAGTTCGCCCTCGCCACCAATCAGGATTCGGGCGTGTGGGGGGCAACGTCGGAGGAGGAGCGTCGCCACCTCCGACGGACCTATCTGAGCCGCCGTCGCTGACCTGCCGGCGCTGACCGCACGCACCGGGGCCGCGACCCCGGTCTCTCCTCAGCGCGATTTGAGTGCCGCCGTCAACTGGGCCACCGTTCCCCGCTCTGGCGGCGTCGCCGGACGGATCGACAGCGCTCCGCCGAGCTCACCCTCGACGAGTGTGTTGATGATCGTCAGGCCGAGCCCCGTCTGCTCCTCGAGCTCGAACGCGTCGGGTAGGCCGACACCGTCGTCGTGGACACGGATGTTCAGCTCCGTCGCGGAGTAGACCAGCTCGACGGTCACTGTGCCCCCGTCGGACCCGGGCGGGAACCCGTGCTCGATCGCGTTCTGCACGAGCTCGTTGACCACGACCGCGAGCGAGCTCGCCATGGTGGTCGACAGGACCGGCCCGTCGCCGATCAGCCGAATACGGATCGGCGCCTCCCCGGCCGACTCGGCCATGTCGAGGATCGGGCGGACGACGTCGCCGAACACGACCTCGTCGCCCCCGCCGCGCGACAGCATCTCGTGCACGACCGCGATCGACTTGATTCGGCGCTCGGCCTCCTCGATCGCCGCCTTCGCCTCGGGTGCCGAGACCCGACGGCCCTGGATGCGGAGCAGCGACGACACCGTCTGCAGATTGTTCTTGACCCGGTGGTGGATCTCCCGGATGGTCGCGTTCATCGAGACGAGCAGTCGCTCCCGGTTCCGGAGCTCCGACACGTCCCGCATCAGGACCAGCGCGCCGTCGACCTCGCCCCCGGTGAGCAGTGGCACGATCCTGGCCAGCACGGTCACGTTCGTGCCGCGTTCGATCTCCTCGACGACCGGCACCTTGAGCGTGAACGCGGCACGCGTCGTCTCCGGCTGGAAGCCGAGGTCCTCGAGCCGTCGGCCGGCGATCGTGCCGTGGAAGCCGAGCCGATGGAAAGCCGAAACGGCGTTCGGTGACGAGTACACCACCCTCGTCACCCGGTCGAGCACGAGGGCACCGTCGCCGACCCGGGGGGACTCCTCGGTGACGGAATCCTGGGCGGCGAACGGGAACGTGCCCTCGGCGATCATCTGGGCGAGCCGCTCGAAGACGCCGAAGTAGGCGAGCTCCAGATCGCCGAGCGTCCGGTGTCCGAGCTCGGGCGTCTCCCGGGTGGCCACGGCGATCGTCTGTCCCTTGTGCACGACGGGGATCGCCATCACGAGGGCTCGGCACTCGGGCTCGGTCAGGTCGATCTCGCCCTGCACGATCTGGTCGGCGCTGAACGCTTCGGCCACCATCGGCCGCTCCGAGAGCGTGAGGAAGACCCCGATCTGGTCGTCGCGGTAGATGGTCTGCGAGGTGGTCGGCCGCATCTGACCGAGGCAGACCAGCTTGTTCCCCTGGGCGCCCTGAACCGGCGCGAACAGGAGCATGTCGGCGAAGCAGAGGTCGGCCAGCGGTCCCCAGGAGCCGACGAGCCGTCGGAGGTGCTCGAGCTGATGATCATCGAGATCGGTGTGTCTGCGGACGATATCGCTCAGGCTCGCCACCGGTGACTCCTCCTCCTGGCCTGGAGGGTACCCCGACGGTGCTGATCAGACCTCAGGGGCCTCGCTGGCCGGCGTGGCCAGGAGCGAGGTGAGGGCGTCGACCGAGGCGAGGTCGCCGTCGTGCCACGGCACGGTGGCCACCGCCAAGGGGGCACGGCCCGTTCGCCGAGCTCCGGAGCGGGCCGCAAGGGTGTCGAGGAGGTTGGCGTCGCGCCCGATCAACGACTCGATCGCGGCGACGAGGCTCGCATCGTGGACGTCGGCCAGGAGTCGATCGGCGTCAGCGTCGGCGAGCGTGGGAACGGCCCGGTTGTGGACCGCGATCGACGGGGAGCGGCGTCGGGCGTCGAGCTCGTCGAGCAGCTCCTCCGTCTTGGCCACGGATGCGGGATCGCTCGTGGTGACCACCAGGTACTCGGTGTGCGGATCGTCGAGTTTCCGCTTCACGTTCCTGGCCCGACGTACCACGCCCGGTTGGAGCTTGGAGAACAGCCAGAACAGCTCGGTGATCCTGGCGAGGAACTGACCGCCGAGCAGCCGCTCGGCGATGGCGAGGAACGGGCGTGCGGTCGCCTGCACGAGGCGGCTCCGGTAGGGGGCGGTCAACCAGCGGAGCAGCCGGCTGTCGAAGAACGACGTCATCCGGTCGGGGGCATCGAGCACGTCGATGGCGTGGCCGGCGGGCGGTGTGTCGATGATGATGAGATCGAACCGGTCGTCGTTGGCGAGCTCGCACAGTTGGTCGAGGGCGATGTAGTCGTGGCTCTGCACGAACTGCGTCGTCAGTGCCCGGTAGAGCGGATTGGCCAGGAGCGCCCTCGAATCGGCCGGCTTGGCCACCGCTTCCACGAGGCTGTCCCAGCTCCGACTCATGTCGACCGCGAGCGCCCAGAGCTGCCCCGACCCGTCGCCTGTTCTCCCGCTGGTCCCCTCCCCCGTCGGCACGAGGACCGGAGCGTCCGGCAGGTCGCCGAGGCCGAGGGCATCGGCGAGCCGCCGCGCCGGGTCGATGGTGACCACGAGCGCTCGCCGCCCGTGGGCGATCGCGGCTCGGCAGCCCAGCGCCGCGGTGACGGTGGTCTTGCCGACGCCGCCGGGTCCGATCACCACGATGATCTTCGTGTCGTCGACCACCGCGTCGAGCGGGCTGACCCCTGATGCGCTCATCGGTGCATCGCCTCGGGCTCGGTCTCCGCGCCGTCGGCCAGGGCGGCGACGACAGCGCTGAGCGGGCCGAGCGGGCCGTCGAGGTGTTCGGGCACGACGACCGTCGGCAGGCCGAGGTCGGCCAGGTTCTGGAGCTCGGCGGTGGCGGTCCGGTGCCGGTCGAGGGCTATCGCCACCAGCGCGCGCAGCGCGGCGCGACCCTCGTCGGCGCCGTCGGTCCAGGCGTCGTCGTCGGGGTCGAGTCCGTGGATGGCGCCTGCCTCCCGCCGCCCTCGGTCGGTCAGCAGCGGAGGAACGCGGTTCACCACGAGACCACCGACCGCCACGTCGGTCTCGGCGTCGATCCGGGCCAGCAGCTCGCCGGTCTCGGCCCGCGGCAGCTCCTCGGCCAGCGTGACGGCGATGGCGGCGCTGGTCGCCCGGTCGGCGAGCAGGTCCGACAGCCAACGGGTGTCGGCGGCGAGCGGCCCGCCGCCGACCAGGTCACGGAGCGCCCGGGGCGCTCCCAGCAGCTCCACGACGTGGCCGGTGGCGGGGGCGTCGACCACGACGAGGTCCCACGGACCGTTCTTCACCTCGTGACCGATCTTGCCGATCGTGAGGATCTCCCGTACCGCGGGGGCGGCCGTGGCCACGAAGTCGAAGATGCGGGCGACGGGCCCGAGGCTGCGCGGAGCGATGGGCATCTTGAAGTTGAGCCGGACGTACTCGTCGAGCGAGGCTTCGGTGCCGAGCTCGAGCAGGGTGAGGCGGGTTCCGCCGACCGCCGACCCGGCGACGCCGGGAACCTCGACCCTGGTGGCGACGCCCTTCCGCGGTGATCGGGTCAGCCCGAGGGCCCGGGCGGCGCCGCCGTCGGCGGTGGCATCGACGAGCAGCACCCGTGGTCGGTCTCCCCCCTCGCCACCGCTCGCGCCGCTGGCCGCCCGAACCGCGAGGGCGGCCGCGACGGTGCTCCTCCCCACACCGCCCTTCCCGATGACGACGAGCAGACGGACGCCGGCGATCCTCAACGGATCACCACGCGCCGTTGGCGTCAGGCGCCGAAGCCGATGCGCCGGTCGGCGTCCTCGGAGCTGAGCTCCACGAAGCTGATGCGGCCGGACGGCACGGCGGTCTCCTTGCCCTTCCGATCGGCGACCCAGAGCACCTTCTGGTCATCGCCGAGCACATCGTCGATCCGCTCCTTGAGCTCGTCGCGGTCGGTCTCGGCGTCGAGCTCGATGTCGATGACCTGATTGGACTGAGCGATGCCGATGCGGAGATCCATGCCACGAAGCTACCGCCGACTGACGCCGGTGCCGACGAACCCGAGCGGTCCTGATCAGGCGCCACGCCGGAGGAGCTTCGGCTCAGACGATCTTGAGCTCGGACCGGAACCTCTTCTTGGGCGCGAGCTCCACGTCGACCCGCTCGGCCAGCGCGGCGAAGGCGGCGCCGGCCTCGGTGGAGGGGTCGGCTGCGATCGGCGCACCGGTGTCGGACCCCTCACGGAGCTCGGGTACCAGCGGGATCCTGGCCAGGAGTGGCACATCGAGATCGTTGGCGAGCTCGTCACCGCCGCCGGCGCCGAACAGCTCGTAGCGCTTGCCGTCGTCGCCCGTGAACCAGCTCATGTTCTCGATCACGCCAGAGACGGTGATGTGCACCTTGTGGGCCATGTAGGCGGCGCGCTGGGCCACCCGCTGGGCCGCCGGTTGCGGGGTCGTGACCACCAACAGCTCGGAGCGGGGCAGGAACTGGGCCAGCGACAGCGCGATGTCGCCGGTGCCGGGGGGCAGGTCGACCAGGAGGTAGTCGGGGTCGTCCCAGTAGACGTCGGTCAGGAACTGCTCGAGTGCCTTGTGGAGCATCGGGCCCCGCCAGATGACCGGCTGGGCCTCCTCCACGAAGAAGCCCATCGAGATGCAGCGGACGCCGTGCACCTCCGGCGGCACGATCATCTCGTCGATGACCACCGGATCCCGGTCGACGCCCAGCATGCGGGGGATCGAGAAGCCCCACACGTCGGCGTCGACGACGGCGACCCGGTTCCTCGTGGAGCCGTCGGCATCGGCGTCGCCGGTGCGCTTGTTGCGAGCGGCCAGGGCGACGGCCAGGTTCGTGGTGATCGAGCTCTTGCCGACGCCACCCTTGCCCGACGCCACGAGGATGACCCGCGTGCGGTTGTCGGGATCGGCGAAGGGCACTGCCCGCCCCTCGGCGTGGCCGTGGGCGTGCTGGCTGCCGGCGGTGGACGACGGTGAGCCGTGCAGCGTCTGGCGCAGCTTCTCCCGCTGCTCGTCGGTCATCACCCCGAACTCGATGATCGCCTCGTCGACCCCGTCGAGCGCCTCGACCGCCTCGGTCACCGAACGGTTGATCTCTGCCCGGAGGGGGCAACCGGCGATCGTGAGGTCGACCGCCACCGTGACCCTCGGCAGGTCGATGTCGACGCGGCGAACCATCTCCAGCTCGACGATGCTGCGGTGGAGCTCTGGATCATGGACGGGTCGAAGCGCCTCGATGACGGTTGCTTCGGTGACTGCTGCTGACACGAGCGAATTTCCCCTACTCGGATAGGAAGAATGTCCGAGGCTAGACTAGCGATGTGGCCAAACGCGCCCTCAACCCGACGGAATTCGCCAACTTGGTCAACGCCATCACCTCCGCGTTCGGCGATCCGACCCGGCGCGACATCTACCTCCTGATCCATGCCGAGCCGGACGGGCTGACGGCGAGCGAGGTGGCGGACGCGACCGGGCTGCACGCCAACGTGGCCCGCCACCACCTCGACAAGCTCGTGGGCGGCAGCTACGTGGAGGTGACCCAGCGACCGTCGTCGGGGGCCGGTCGGCCGGCCAAGGTGTACCGGGCGAGCGAACCGGGCCTCGCGCTCGAGTTCGACGTCGGCCACGACGACATCCTCGTCACCCTCCTCGGCAAGGCGTTGTCACGCCTTCCCGACGACGAGGCGGCGGAGATGGCCGAGGAGGTCGGCCTCGAGTTCGGCAAGCAGATGGCGGCGTCGATGGGGGGTGGCGCCGAGTCGCAGCGCTCGTTCCGCTCGGCGCTGCACGTCGTGGCGGACGCGCTTTCGGCCCACGGGTTCGCCGCCCACGCCGAGCGGGACGGCGACGAGCTGCGGATCGTGTCGGGCCACTGCCCCTTCGGCGACGTGGCGATCGAGCACCCGGTGATCTGCGCCGTCGACCGGGGGATGGTGAAAGGGCTGCTCAGCTCGCTCTACGGCGAGACCGAGGTGGCCCTGTCGGCGTCGGTCGCCAACGGCGACGCCTCCTGCGTCGCCGACGTGAGCGACGCCCCCACCCCCGCCTGACCCCTGCCCGCCCGTTCTGGCGGACCCCACACCCCCGCCCGACCCCGTTCCGGCGGACCGCACGCCCACGCCCACCCGTTCCGGCGGGCCCCACACCCCCGCCCGACCCCGTTCCGGCGGACCGCACGCCCACGCCCACCCGTTCTGGCGGACCCAGCGCCCGCCGCCGGTACCTGGGTCCGCCAGAACGGGGATAGGTGGGTGTCACGTCCGCCAGAACGGGGATAGGTGGGTGCCACATCCGCCAGAACCGAGACGGGAGGGGTGCGTCAACGGGTGGGGGCGACGTGCTCGTGGTCGAGATACCACTCGAGGATGGGGGCCAGGTCGTGGTAGTCGAGGTCGCGGGCGGCGGCCACCAGCTCGTCGAGCTCCGCCCTGGCGGTCGGCCCGCCGAGGTAGACCAGTGCGACCACCGTGGAGAAGAACTCGTGGCGGGGCCAGTCGGGAGCTTGGAAGCGGGACCCGGGGGTCGACGCCCGGAGCAGTTCGAGCACGTCGGGCGTGCTGGCGTTGCGATCGTGGCGGAGGACGGTCCACAGCACCGACCGGAACAACCGCTCCGACACCGGGGTCCGGGGAGGCGTGTGGATGGCGAAGCGGAGGAGCGCCTGCAGCAGCTCGACGAGGATCGGGTCGCCTTCGACCCGGTCGAGCAGCGCATCGATCGGTTCGACGACGGTCGCCACGTCGGCGTCGGGCAGGAGCGGGATCTCGAGCTCGAGGAGGGCGACCAGGAGATCGTCGACCTCCGAGCCACAGCCGAAGCGATGGGCGAGGGACTGCGCGATGAACAGCGCACCCACCCCGAATGGATCCCCCTCGTCGATCCCGTGATCCATGAACCAGATCGTACGCGGGAGCCGCCGCCCGCACGAAGAGGCGGATCGCCCGGATCATCACCCGTGCCGGACGACACCGACGTCACGGTTCTGCTAGCAAGACGCCATGGCTGCAGTCGACTATCAGGTCAACGACGGGATCGCTGTCGTGACCCTCAACCGTCCCGAGGCGCGCAACGCCATGAGCCCCGAGGTGTTGTGCCGCCTCTACGACGCCTGGGAGGAGGTGCAGCGCGATGACGGGGTGCGGGTGGTGGTGCTCACCGGTTCCGGCGACAAGGCGTTCTGCGCAGGGGCCGATCTCGCTCGACTGATCCCGCTGGTGTCGAAGACCCGGGAACCCGAGGACGAGTGGGACCATCGCTATCTCGCCAACGAGAACGATCTGGGCAACCGGGCGTCGCTGCGAATCCACGACATCGACAAGCCGATCATCGCCGCCTGCAATGGGCACGCCATCGCCGGCGGCATGGAGCTGGTGCAGGGCACCGACATCCGGATCGCAGCCGAAGGTGCACTGTTCGGCGTCCAGGAGGTGAAGTGGGCGTTGTTTCCCGCCGGTGGTTCCACGGTACGACTCCCCGCCCAGCTCCCTTACGCCTTCGCCATGGAGCTGCTCCTCACCGGTCAGCTCGTCGACGCCCAGCGGGCCCACGAACTGGGGTTCGTGAATCACGTCGTGCCGAGCGACCAGGTCATGCCCAAGGCGATGGAGATCGCCGCCACCATCGCCGCCAACGGTCCACTGGCCGTCCGGGCGATCAAGCGCTCCGCCCGGGCCCTGCTCGGTGTGCCGGAGGAGGAGGCCATGCGGATGGAGAGTCGGTTCGCCGCGCCGATCTTCGCATCGAAGGACGCGGTCGAGGGCCCGAAGGCGTTCCTGGAGAAGCGGAACCCGAGCTACGAGGGTCGCTGAGCACGGCGCGACACTATGACAATGGACTTCGAGCGAATCGAGATCGAGCCGGACGGCCCGGTGGTCAGGGTCTGGCTGAACCGGCCCGACAAGCGGAACGCCCACGACCAGCAGATGATCGAGGAGGTGGGCGACCTGTTCCTGTCGCTGACGACGGACTTCGACGCCCGGGTGGTGGTGCTCGGTGGCCGAGGTCCCACGTTCTGTGCCGGGGCGGACCGCCGGGAGACGGTGGCGCCTGCCGGCAGCGACCGCGAGGCCCGCTATCGGGCCCAGCTCGGACGCCGGGCGGCGAGGGCGATCGAGTCGTGCGATCTCCCCACCATCGCCCGGGTGCAGGGGCACGCGGTCGGCGGGGGGTCGTGCTTCGCCACCTCGTGCGACTTCCGCATCACCACCGAGTCGGCCCAGTGGTGGGTCCCCGAGGTCGAGCTCGGCACACCGCTCCCCTGGGCCGGCACCCCCCGCCTGATCGCCGAGATCGGCATGGCGAGGGCCCGGCAGTACATCATGCTGTCGGAGCGGATCGACGGACCGACCGCCGCCGCCTGGGGGCTCGCCCACGAGTGCGTGGCCGACGACGAGCTCGACGCCGCCGTGGCACGATGGGAGGAGCGGCTGCTGTCGCTGCCGCCGCTGGCGGTGAACCTGACCAAGGCCCACTTCCGGGGCTACGAGCGTGCGGCGAGCCTCGGCGACCTCTCCGAGACCGACGGCGATCTCAGCGCGATCGTCAGCCACACCGACGACTTCAAGGCCCGATTCGCCAGCTTCTAGGGCTCGGGGCCGCGTCGGCCCGGCTTCGGCCCGGTCTTCGCCCCCCTGCCAACGCCACCGCCACCAGCGCCGCCACTGCCGCCACTGCTGCGACTGCCGCCGCCACCGTTCGACGGTCGCCACAGCATGGCGAACGGGCGGACCGGGGCCCGGGCCGCCGTCGACAGGCCGCGCACGAGGCGGAGGTCCCGCCGGAGCCGAGGGCGGCGGATGATGCCGACCCGGATGAACACCACCCAACTCGCGATGGCGATGACGGCCATGACGGCGGTGACCACCAGCCAGCCCCACCGGCTCTCCGACGCCGGCAGCTCACGCACGTTCATCCCGTACCAACTGGTGATCAGCGACAGCGGCAACACGATGGCGGCGTACACGGTGAGCAGCGTCGCCGCCGCCGTCTGCCGCTCGGCCGCCGCGCCCCGGTACGTGTCGAGCGCGTCGGTGAGCAGACCGCGGGCCGACACCGACGACTCGACGCCGAGGTTGTGCACGTCGTAGGAGTCGGCGAGGATCCTGAGCGCGTCGGCGTCGAGCATGACCTGACCGTCGTTCCGCAGGCCGGCGATCACCAGGCGCTGGGGTCGGAGGACCCGCCGGATCGTCGCACCCTCCCGTCGGAGCACCTGGATCTCCGCCAGCACGCCCTGATCGCCGTCGAGGGTTCGGTCGGCGAGCTCGTCGATCCGGCGTTCCAGCTCGTCGAGCACCTCGAGGTACCGACGCCCCATGACCTCGCTGAGCTGGGCGAACAGCTCCTCGGCGCCGTGTCCGGCGAGGTGTGGGTACGACTGCACGGCGTTCCAGAGCCAGTCGAGGCCGACCACCGACTGGTGCCGGACGGTGACGAGGAGCTGCGGTCGGACGAAGCAGTCGACCTCGTGGGTGTCGACCCGGTCGTCGTCGCCCGTGGTCACGAGCGCGTGGAGGACGACGAAGAGGTGGTCGTCGAAGATGTCGTACTTGGGGAGCTGCTCGACGTCGAGGATGTCCTCGATCGCGGCCGGATCGAACCCGAACCGGCGACCGACGCCGTCCATCTCGTCCGGGTCGCGGGTGAAGACGTCGACCCACAGGAACGCCTCCTCGGCGAGGTGGCGGTCGAGATCGGCGGGATCGCCGGGGGCGAGCTTCTCCTCCCCCGCTCGACGAACGAGTATTCGACAGTTCACAGAACCCATGGTGCCCGGATTCGAGGCGGATCGGAGCTTGGAGCGGTGACCCGATCAGGATCGCTCGTCGGCCCCGCCGGCACCGCCGACGAGGCGCCCATCCCGGAGGCGGAGCACCTGATCGGCCCGATCGAGCGCGACCTGTCGGTGGGAGACTGCGATGATCGTCGTGCCGGCCTGGGCCAGGTTGTCCCACAGCCGGAGCTCGGTCTCCACATCGAGCGCGCTGGACACGTCGTCGACCACGAGCAACTCGGGGCGCCGGAGGACGGCTCGGGCGGTCGCCACCCGTTGCCGCTGCCCGCCGGACAGGCGGAGGCCCCGGGGACCGATCATCGTCTCGGCCCCGTCGGGCATCGCCGCCACGTCGCCGTCCACCGCGGCGAGCGCCAACGCGCTCGCCAGCTCCTCCTCACGGTCGCCCTCGGGCCAGCCCAGCAGGACGTTGTCGGCCAGCGAGTCGGACAGCAGGCTCGGGACCTGCGACAGGTAGGCCGTCTGGGGCGGCACCAGGAACGCGGCGCGGTCGTCGATCCGCTCGCCGTTCCAATAGACGTCTCCGCTCGCCTCGTCGGGCCAGGCCAACCCCAGCATCGCCCGCAACAGCGTGGTCTTGCCGGCGCCGATCGGGCCGACGACGACGGTGAACGAGCCCCGCTCGAGGTCGAACGAGGCGTCCTCGACACCACCGGTGGCATACCGGGCGGTCAGTCCGCGCACCTCGAGCAGCTCGAGGGGCACCCGGCGGGGCGGTTCGAGGACGACCGCTGGCGGATCCACCCGGTCGAAGTGGAACGGGCGGTGGACGACGGCGTTGGCTGGATCGTCGTCGGCGACGAGCCGCCGCATCTCGCCGAACGCCACCTGGGCCTCCTGGCTCCTGGCCAGCATCCATCCAGTCATGCGGGGCAGGAAACCGAGCCAGCCGCCGTAGCTGAGGAACAGCGCGATCTCGGCCACCCCGAACTCCCCCCGCTGCATCGAACCGATCGCCACGAGGATCACGAGGCCCAAACCGACCTCGGCCGTCGACTGGCCGAACGACCGGATCGCCTGCCGGTAGACACCGGCCTGCACCGCGGTGGACTTCCGGTGGTCCATCACCCCCTCGAGCCGGCCGAGGGCGAACCGCTCGGCCCGGTTGACCTTGAGCGTCGTGGCGGCCTCCATGACATCGCCGAGGAGGCCGGTGACCTGGCCGGTGGCGAGCCGATCCCGCCGGTGGACGGCTCGCAGCCGGTTGCCGAGCACGGTGGTCACCACGGCCACCGCGATCATGGGGACGACGAGGACCGCGGTGGCGACCGGATCGACCGTCACCAGGACCGACAATGCCAGAACGGTAAAGACCAGCCCGCCGAAGACATCGATCCAACTGTCGATGAACTGGGCCACATCGCTCGTGTCGTCGCGGAAGCGGGCCATCGCCTCGCCCGTCGACGCCACCGGCCGGCCGGCGTCGGGCCCACCGCTGGCCAACTGGGCGGTGAGCATGTTGCCCCGCAGCAGCGACTGCCAGTACTCCCAGGCCTGCATGAACCAGACAGCGCCGAAGTGGAGCACGGCCATCCGGGCCATCTCGATGACCACGAGGAGCCCGGCCAGCCAGTACACCCGGCCGATCGCCTGCGACTCGAGCGCCTTGAACGCCTCGGCCAGCACGTAGCCGATCGCCGCCGGCAGCGCGAAGAACAGGGCGAAGGCCACGAACGACCGTCTGGTGTAGGAGGGCTTGTGGGAGGCGACACGTTGCGCCAGGCGCCACACGTTCACGGCAGCGGCACCTCCTTGTCGGCGGCCTCGTCGTCGTCGGCGATGATCTCGTTGGCGGTGGTGAGCAGCTCCCGGTAGCGCGACGACGGGTCGCGCTCCAGCTCGGCTCGGGGACCGTGCTCGACGACGCGGCCGTGCTCGACCACGACGATCTCGTCGACCCGGCGCAGCGTCGACAGGCGGTGGGCGATCACGAACACCGACCGGTTCTCGAACAGCTTGGCCACCGCCTTCTCGAGGCGAGCCTCGGTCTCGGGATCGACCCTTGCCGTTGCCTCGTCGAGCACCACGAGGTCGGGTTGCCGGAGCCACACCCGGGCGAGCGCGAGGAGCTGCCCCTCACCGGCGGAGAGGCCACTGCCCCCGGGGCCGAGGAGCTCGTGCTGACCGTCGCCCCGGAACCGGTCGAGGCCGACCTCGCCGAGGGCCCGGTCGACGTCGTCGTCGCTCACCCGGTCGTCGAAGAGCGTGAGGTTGTCGCGCACCGAACCGCTCACCAGCTCCACGCTCTGGGGCACCACGGCCACCCGCCGGCGCAGCTCGTCCTTGCCGATCTGGTGGATGGGCACCCGGCCGAGCCGGAGCTCCCCGCTCGACACGTCGATCAGCCGGACGAGCAGTCGCGACACAGTGGTCTTGCCGCTTCCGCTGTGACCGACGACGCCGACCGAGCGACCAGCCCCGATACGCAGGTCGAGATCCTGGAGAACCGGTTCCCCGTCGCCGTAGTCGAACGAGACGCCATCGAAGTCCACCGCGAGCGGTCCCGGTGCCGGTGAGCGGGCCGTGCCGGTGTCGTCGGGGTCGTGGACGGTGGTGCTGATCGCGAACAACCGCATCACCCGCAACATCGCCCCGTTGGCCTTCTGGATCACCTCGAAGTCGTTGATGAAGTCGTCGAGCGGTCGGCGGATCTGCTGGCTGTACTGGAAGAGCAGGAAGGCGGTGCCGAGCGTGAAGGCGCCCGCCTGCACGCCGAGCGCACCGCCGATGAGGGCCAGCGCAGCGCCGACCGTGACCGACGCCGTCAGCCGCCGCCACATCTTCAGGGTCGACCGCTCCCGCCGCACCGTCGCCTGCACGTGGAACGAGGCGTCCTCGACGAACCGACCGACGGCGTAGTCGCCGGCGCCGTTGGCCCGGATGTCCTCCGAGGCGTTGAGTCGCTCCTCCAGGCCACCGTAGAGCCGGGCGCTCGCGCTCATCTCGTCGGCCGACTCCTCGACCGACGCGTCCCGCTGGTGGTACACGACGCCGCCGGTGGCTGCGACATAGGCGGCCATGGCCAACCCGACCCGCCAGTCGATGACGGTCACCACCGCCACGACCCCACCGATGATCACCAGGGCCGACGTGGCCCGGATGAACACGATCGCGAGGAAGTCCGACACTCTCGTGACGTCACCGTCGACCCGCTGGATCAGCTCACCGGGGCTGTGCGAGCGGTGGAACTCGTGGTCGAGGCCGAGCACGTGGTCGGCGAGTTGGAGGCGGAGGGCATTGGCCGTCTCCCACGCTGCGGTCGTGGAGAGGTAGGCGACGGCGAGTGCCGAGGCCTGGGCCACCAGAGCCACCAGGAGGTACAGCACCGCCAGCCACGCCAGCTCCGATGTACCGGCGCCACCGGCGGCGCGGTCGATGACGCTGCGGAGGATGATCGGGCCGGTGAGCGTCAACAGTCCCGTGACCACCACGACCCCGACGAGCACGGAGTAGCGACGGGCGTTCGGCGAGATGAGGGCGGCGAGGGCCCGCCAGTGGAGTGAACCTTCCTCTGGCATTGCGACAGCTTTGCGCACTTCGCGGACCAGCGCCCATCGAATTCCCTGCTTGGCGGGGTCGCGGTGGGATCAGCGGCGAGCTGCCACCGATCCGATACCGCGCCGGAACGCGAAGACGCCAACGCCGACCATCGCTGCTGCTGCGGCCAGGACGGCGAACTGGAACAGACCGCGCCCTCCCCCGCCGCCGCCGTCGGCCTCGACGACCCCCCGCTCGCCGTTCGAATAGGCGGTGGCGAGGAGCGCGACCGGGTTCTGACCGTCACCCTCGGCCACGACCGCGGTGATGAGGGTCGAGGGCACGCTGGCGTCGTCGTCCGGCGCGGCCACGACGACCTGGGCGAACAGGGCGGTCTGCTCGTCGCATCGGCGATCACCGCCGGCCGATGACCCGGCCTCGAGGGCGGCGACGAGGGCATCGGCGAGGGACCGGCCGGCCGCTCGATCCTGCTCGTACCGGGCGAGGGCGTCGCCGACGACCGCGGCGTCGGCGAGCAGGTTGCCCTGCACCGAGACGCCGACCCCCTGGGCGTCGAGTGCCTCCGGATTCGTCTCTCCCCCGGTGTGGGCCGCAGCCTCACCGCTCGTGGCCGCCACCGCGTGCTGGCGGAGCGGCGCCAGGTCGTCGAAATCGGGGTCGGTCAGACCGGTGACGATCTCGGCTGGCGTGGCACCGGTCTCGGCCAGCTCCACGATCCGGGCCGGGGCGTCGAGGTTGAGCTGGGCCTGGGTGACGGCGGCTGACGTGCCCGGCGTGAGGACGATCGGCACCAGGGGCCGGTCGAGGGCGCCGAGCACCTCCGCCGGCACGCACGATGCGATGGCGGCTCCGACCTCGCCGGTGTCCGGATCGGTTGCCACGATCGACCACGTCGCGGCGGCCGGGCTGGCTGCGAGCAGCAACGTCACGAGGGCGACGACCGCACCGCCAGCGAGACGCACCATTCCGCCCACCGTGCGCCCGAGCGTGTGCCCGAGTGTCGACGGGCGATCACCTACGTCGGTGGCCCTGGACCGGTGGAGACCTCGAGACGGGCGCGACATCCGGAGCATCGCAACAGTGTGCCGGTAGGATGGTTGGTTCTTGCTCGTGCCCACTCCGGGGTCTGGGCACCAAGGAAAGATCTCGTCATGACGACCCTCGTCGCTGGCTTCGACACGCTCGGCGTGCCAGCCGCCCTGGTCGATGCGCTCACCCGTGCCGGTATCCGTGAGCCGTTCGACATCCAACGCGCCACGATCCCCGACGCGCTCGCGGGAAGGGACGTGCTCGGGCGCGCCCCCACCGGCTCGGGGAAGACGCTCGCCTTCGGGCTCCCGATGCTGGCCCGCATCGACCGGGCCTCGCCGAACCGTCCGACCGGCTTGATCCTGTCGCCGACCCGCGAGCTGGCCGAGCAGATCCGGCGGGAGCTGGCGCCGTTGGCCGAAGCCGTCGACCGCCGGATCCTCGCGGTCTACGGCGGTGTCGGTATCGGTCCCCAGTCCTCGGCCCTCCGCCGTGGTGTCGATGTGCTCGTGGCGTGCCCCGGCCGGTTGCAGGACCTCGTCGACCGGGGCGACGTGCAGCTCGACCGGATCGAGCAGGTGGTCGTGGACGAGGCCGACCGGATGGCCGACATGGGCTTCCTCCCAGCGGTCCGGGCCCTGCTCGACCTGACCGCACCGAACCGGCAGACCGTGCTGTTCTCCGCCACGCTCGACCGGGACGTGCAGGTGCTCATCGACACCTATCAGCGCGACCCGGTCCGCCACGAGGTCGGCGAGGTGGAGCCCGACCTGTCGGCGGTGACGCACCGTTTCATCGCCACCGAGAAGACGGACAAGCTCGGCCTGACCGCAGACCTGGTCGACGACGCGGGTCCGACGATGGTGTTCTGCCGCACCCGCCACGGCGTCGATCGTGTGGCCCGCCAGCTCCGCAAGGTCGGGGTGAAGGCCGGCTGGATCCACGGTGGCCGCACGCAGAGCCAGCGCGACGCCGCCCTCCACGCGTTCACCACCGGACGGGTCCAGGCGCTCGTGGCCACGGACGTGGCCGCCCGGGGGATCCACGTGGACGGTGTGGCCTGCGTGATCCACTACGACCCGCCGGCCGACGGGAAGGACTACGTCCACCGGTCGGGCCGCACGGCGAGGGCCGGGGCCGACGGCGTGGTCGTGTCGCTCGTCAACGCCGATCAGAAGCGGGCCGTGGCCCGCCTCCAGAAGGACGCCGGTCTCCCCTCGATCGAGGCCGAGCCCATGCCCGCGCTCCGGGAGCGGGAGGCGGTGGCGTGGGTCGATCAACGCCCGGGCCGCGGTGCGAAACCTGCTCGCAATGCGAAAGCTGGACGCGGTGCGAAACCCGCCCGGGGCGACACACCGCCACGGGGGGAGAAACCGCAACGCGGCGAGAAACCGCAACGCGGCGAGAAACCGGCACGCACGCGGCGAGAAACCGCAACGCGGCGAGAAACCGCAACGCGGCGAGAAACCGGCACGCGGGGAGAAGCCGGCCACGGGCGAGCGGCAGGCTCGGGGCGGGAAGGCGGCCGACGGCGCGAAGCCTGCTCGCGCCGAGAAGCGGACCCGGGGTGAGAGGAAGCGGAAGGCCGCGAGCGGGTCGGCGGGGGCCACCAAGCGGCAGGAGACCGGCGGTCCGACCGGCGACAAGCGACGCTCCGGGAAGAAGCGAACGAAGCGGTCGGGCCGCCCCCGGGCCAAGAACCACAAGCAGACGAGGCGACCCGCCCACTGAGTCCGGCGCAAGCCCCCAGGAAGCGCCGCGAACCGAGGCGTCGGCCCGGCCGTACCGGTGATGGTACGGAACCAAATGGGAGGACGATCTCGTGACCGAACGAGCAGGAACGGAACGCCGCGAAGCTGGTCGGCGGTTGGCCAAGGTGTGGCGGGGCCGGCGGCTGGCCGGCCTCCTGGCCGTCTCGTTGCTGGGAGCAGCGTGCGCCGACCTCGACGGTGCGACGACCGCGGTGAGCCCCGCCGACGGGGGCGCGATCGCCGAGACCACCGCGAGCTCGCCGACCACGGCGCCAGCCCTGACCGACACCATCCCGTCGACAGGTGCCGGCCTGGGCACCACGGCGCTCGGCGAGGTGCTCGTGGGCCCCGACGGCCGCTCGCTGTACGCCTTCACCAACGACACCCAGGCCTCGAGCACCTGCTATGGCACCTGCGCCGAGGACTGGCCACCGGTGCTCGTCGGCGAGGACTGGGACGTCTCCCCCGAGCTCGACTCGGGGATCTTCGCCACGACCGTCCGCGACGACGGCCAGCTCCAACTCGTGGCGGGCAGGTGGCCGCTCTACCACTACGCCGGTGACGAGGTGCCCGGCGACATCGATGGGCACGGGCTCGGCGACGTCTGGTTCCTCGTCGACCCCACGGGCACGCTGCTCGAGGCGACACCCGACCCGGCCGACGCAGGCGAGCCGGATCCGGCGCCGGGCACCACCGAGGGCGGCGGCTACACCGACGGCTACTGAGTTCCCGAGCTGCTGAGCTGCTGAGCAGCCGACTCGGTCGACCGGGGCGAAGGTCGTCGGGCGACGAGGTCGGCTGCGGGCGAGTCTGCCCGCCACGCATCGAGGCGAACCGGTGGCATCCTTGGGGCCGGAACCGGTCGCCGCCGTGGCACGTACGCCGGGCGGGTCCCGAGCACGAGCACGAGAGGTTCGCAGGGTCATGGCTGACGGCAACGAGCGACGGATACTGCTGTCGCCGCCCGATGTGGGCGAGGACGAGAAGGCGGCACTGCTGCGAGCCTTCGACGGTGGTTGGATCGCCCCGCTCGGCCCCGAGGTCGATGCGTTCGAGGCCGAGTTGGCCGCCTACGTCGGGCGACCAGCATGTGCGGCCCTGTCGAGCGGGAGCGCCGCCCTCGAGCTCGGCCTCCTGGCTGTCGGGGTGAAGCCCGGCGACGACGTCGTCGTCCAGTCGGCCACGTTCGCCGCCTCGGCCTTCGCCGTCGTCCACGTCGGCGCCAACCCCGTCTTCTGCGACATCGACGACTCGACCTGGGGCCTCGACGTGGACCGGGTGGCGGCGTTCCTCGCCGAGCGGGCCGGGGTCGGGCGTCTGCCGACAGCGATCATGCCCGTCGACCTGTACGGCATGTGCGGCGACCACGCAGCGCTCCGGGCGGTGGCGGCCGACTACGGGATCCCGGTGGTGGAGGATGCCGCCGAGGGGCTCGGTTCGATCAGCGGAGGGGCGAAGGCAGGGTCGCTGGGCGACGTGGCGGCCTTCTCGTTCAACGGGAACAAGATCATCACCACCAGCGGCGGTGGGGCGTTGACCGGTCCGGTCGACGTCGTCGAGCGGGTCCGGCACCTGGCCACCCAGGCCCGTCAGCCGGTTCCCCACTTCGAGCACGCCGAGGTCGGCTTCAACTACCGCCTGTCGAACCTCCTCGCCGCGCTCGGCCGGGCCCAGCTCGCCGGCCTCGACACGAAGATCGAGCGGCGACGGGCCATCTTCGAGCGCTACTGCGCCGAGCTGCCGATGATCGAGTGGCTCACCTCGACCACCACCGACCGGGCCAACCACTGGCTCTCCGTCGGACTGCTCGCCGACGGTATCGATCCGGCGGCGGCGTGCCGGGCCCTCGGGGAGATCGGGATCGAGGCTCGACAGGCGTTCAAGCCGATGCACCGCCAACCGGTGTTCGCCGGAGCGGAGCGGGTCGGCGATTGCGCCGTCGCCGACCGCCTGTTCGATCACGCCATCTGCCTCCCCTCGGGCTCGACCCTCACCGACGACGAGCAGACCCACGTGATCGACAGCGTCCGAGCGATCCTCGAAGCATCGATCGGCACGGCCACCGGCGGCGCACCCACCCACGGCGCGCCGATCGCGACCGGCTCGTAGCTCTCCCCGGGACGCCCGCAGGAGAACCGGCACCCGATCGCCGGCGAGCGGGCCTGGCCCACCGCGCCCGGTAGCGTGAGCGGGATGGGCGAAGCCACGCTGGTGACCGCAACGGGCCTGACCAAGCGCTTCGGCTCCTTCACCGCAGTCGACGGGATCGACTTCGAGATCCGCGCCGGCGAGGCCTTCGGGATCCTGGGGCCGAACGGCGCCGGGAAGTCGTCGACCATGCGGATGGTCGGCTGCGTCTCGCCCCGAACCGGCGGCGAGCTCTCGATCTTCGGGCTCGATCCGTCGACCGATGGGTCCGCGATCCGGGCCCGCCTCGGCGTGGTCCCCCAGGACGACACGCTCGACATCGGTCTCTCGGTGCGAGACAACCTCCTCGTCTACGGCCGGTTCTTCGACGTCCCCCGGGCGGAAGCCGGTCGACGGGCCGACGAGCTGCTCGAGTTCACCCAGCTCACCGACCGGGCCGACGATCGGGTCGAGCCGCTGTCCGGTGGGATGAAGCGGCGACTGACGATCGCCAGGGCGCTGATCAACCGGCCGGAACTGGTCCTCCTCGACGAGCCCACGACCGGCCTCGACCCCCAGGCGCGGCACCTCGTGTGGGAACGGCTCTACCGACTCAAGCAGGACGGCGCCACCCTGCTCCTCACCACCCACTACATGGATGAGGCCGAGCAGCTCTGCGACCGGTTGGTGGTGATGGACGGCGGACGGATCGCCGACCGCGGGGCACCCCGTGAGCTGATCGACCGGCACTGCACCCGGGAGGTGCTCGAGCTCCGGTTCGCCCGCCCCGAGCAACTCACCGAGGCCGTCGAGCGGCTGAGGCCGCTTCCGCACCAGGTCGAGCCGCTGCCCGACCGGGTGCTGGTCTACGCCGACGACGGCGACGCCGCCTCGTCCGAGATCACCGACCTCGGCTTGTCGCCGGCCGCGTCGCTGATACGCCGGTCGACCCTCGAGGACGTGTTCCTCCGCCTCACCGGGCGAACCCTGGTGGACGCGTGACCACCAGCCAGACCGGCTCGGCCCCCGTCGGCTGGACCACACCCCGCTTCATCCGGGTGGCCGAGTACTACGGAACGCTGTTCCGCAACTTCTGGCGGGGCAGCATCGTCACGATCTTCATCAGCCCGGTGCTGTACCTCGTGGCGATGGGCCTCGGGGTCGGCAGCCTCGTCGACGCCAACGTCGGCACGGCGCTCGAGGGAACGCCGTACCTGCACTACGTCGCGCCCGGTCTGCTGGCGTCGGCGGCGATGCAGACCGGCGTCGGCGCCTCGATGTACCCGGTCCTGGCGTCGGTCAAGTGGCTGCGCACCGGGCACGGCATCGCGGCCACGCCGGTCCGCCCCGTCGACATCGCGCTCGGGATGCAGGCCTGGCTCGCCGTGCAACTGTTCGTCGCCGCCACCGTGTTCGTGGCGGTCATGGCGGTGGCGGGCGCGATCGACTCGGTGTGGGTGGTGGCGGCGCCGGTGGCTGCGGTGCTGTGCGGCCTGGCCTACGCTAGCCTCCTCGCAGCGTGGGCGATCAGCCGGGAGACCGACGACTCGTTCTCGCTCATCTTCCGCCTCGGCATCCTGCCGTCGTTCCTGCTATCCGGCACGTTCTTCCCGATCGAGCAGCTACCGCTCCCGCTGCAGGTTCTCGCCACGATCTCGCCCTTGTGGCACGGGGTCGAGCTGGCCCGCGGGTTCACCACCGGTGGGGCGACCCTCGGGGCCGCCCTGGCCCACGCCGCGGTGCTGGTCGTCTACATCTCGGCCGGGCTCCTCCTCGCCGGGCGGGAGTACACCAGGAGGCTCCACCCGTGACCCGGTTCGTGGGCCTTCTCGTACCGGGGGCGACCGCCCGTGCTCGCCACGTCGCAGCCCGCAACACCCTCGCCGCCCGCGGCTACTGGCAGACCGTGATCAGCGGGCTGTTCGAGCCGTTCTTCTACCTCTTGTCGGTTGGCGTCGGTGTGAGCGTGCTCGTGGGCGACGTCGAGGTCGGCGGTCGGGTCTACGACTACACGACGTTCGTGGCGCCCGCCATGCTCGCGTCGGCGGCCATGAGCGGGGCGATCGCCGAGTCGACCTACAACACGTACGGCAAGCTGAAGTGGGACAAGCTCTACGACGGGATGACGGCCACCCCGCTGTCGCCACCCGACATCGCGTTGGGTGAGCTCCTGTACGCCCAGGCCCGGGGCTCGCTCTACAGCACGGTGTTCCTCGTCGCGATGCTCGCGCTGGGCCTGGTGGAGAGCTGGTGGGCGGTGTTGGCGCTACCAGCCGTGATCCTCATCGGTACTGCGTTCTCGGCCGCCGGCCTGGCCGCCGCCACCTTCCTGCGGACCTGGGAGGACTTCGACCTGGTGCTGCTGGCCCAGGTCAGTCTCTTCCTGTTCTCCGCCACGTTCTACCCCTTGTCGGTCTACCCCCCGGCGCTGCAGCAGATCGCCCAGCTGTCGCCGCTGTATCACGGCGTGGCCTTGTGCCGCGATCTGGTGCTCGGGACCCCCGGATGGGTCGACCTCGGCCACGCCGCCGTGCTGCTGGTGATGGCCGTGCTCGGGCTCCGCCTCGCCGGACACCGGTTCGCCACCCTGCTCCACCCGTAGCTGCCCGGCGGGCAGACGGCGGCGAAGGCGGAGCGTCGGCGCGCCGGCCAGTAGAGTCGGGGGACCGATGCGGATGTACCTGATTCGCCACGCCCACGCTGGGAGCCGGTTCGCTGGCGGTCGCGATCTGTACCGGCCCCTGTCGGAGCGGGGCCGGGAGCGGGCGGAGGAGATCGCCGAGCTGCTCGAAGGGGTCGGGATCGAGCGGGTGGTGGCCAGCCCGGCAACGCGGTGCGTGCAGACCGTCGAGCCGTTGGCGGCGCGGCTCGGCCTCGACGTGGTGGAGCAGCCCGACCTGTGGGAGGGTTCGCCGGTGGCCCACGTGCTCGCACTGTTCGAGCAGCACCGGGATCACCGGGCAATCGTGGCCTGCAGCCATGGCGACGTGATCCCCGACGCCATCGAGGCCCTCAGCCGAACCGGAACCGCCATCACGGGGCGCGGCTGCGAGAAGGGGTCGGTATGGGTTCTCGATCACGACGGCGAGCGCTGGGCCACCGCTCGCTATCTCCCCGCCTCGATGCCGTCGCTCGACTGACCGTCGCAGCGTCATCGACGGCCACCTCGAGGGCGTCCATCGCCGCTTCGGCCGCAGCCAGCGCGACCCGGTCGGTCCCCTCATCGCCATCGGCGCCGAACGTGGCCCGTTCCACCGCCCGCACCGCAGCGCGAACCACCTCCGGATGCACGCCGCAGTCGATCATCGACTGGGCGCGATCGCGCACGGTCATCGTCGAGGCCCACGTCGCCGGCAGCTGGGCGCCGCAGCGGTCGAGTCGGCGATGCAGCTCGACCACCCGATCGACGGGCGGACGTCCGTCGGTCGCACGATCCCGTCGACGCCGACCACCGAGGCGACGGGCGAAGCGGCGCCCGACGAGCGGGGGAAGCGTCCGGCCCGAGACACGACCGCGGACGATCGGACCGGCCACGATCGTCAGGCCGAGCAGGACCGCCGCCACGGAGGCGGCCCTCGACACCGGCGACGGATCAACTGCGAGCTCGGCCGGAGCCTGCTCGTCGGCCGCGGTCGGCACGCCGGCCGTCGGATCGAAGCCCCGCCAGCCGACCCCCGGGAAGTACACCTCGGCCCAGGCGTGGGCATCGGACGCCCGCGAGATCCAGTTGCCGGTCGCCCCGTCGCGGTCGCTCGGCACGTAGCCCACCGCGAGGCGAGCCGGTATCCCCAACGAGCGGAGCATCACCACCAGTGCGCTGCCGATCTGTTCGCAGTAGCCGCGTCGCGACTCGAACAGGAGGTGATCGACGGCGTCGCGGCCGGTGGGCAACGGGGCGATCTCCCGGGTGTAGGTGAGGTTGACGTCCATCCAGGCCTCGATCGCCCGGACCTTGTCGTAGGTGGTCGGTGCATCCGCGGTCAGCTCGCGTGCGAGTTGGGCCACCGCCTCCGACACGTCGTCCTCGGAACGGAGCGCGTCGAGGCCCGCCATCCCGTCGTCGACGACGAGCGGATCGGCTCGCCGGAGGTCGTCTTCGGTCGCCGGTATCTCCTCGCTCACGACGGTCCACGCTGCGCCGGCGCCGAGCGGTTCGTCGAGCCGGATGGAGCCGTCGCTCGTGACCCGGGCCCGATCGACCGGCGCGTGCACCGACTCGATGCGCCACGCCCCGAGCAGCACATCGAGCCCGGCTCGGTCGGCGCTGAACTGCTGGGTGACCACGATCGGGTCGGGAAGGCCGAGCGGAGCACTGCCGGGGCGGGGAACGGCGGTCGGTGGCAGCTGCACGCCTCCGCCGGCCCAGGTGAGCGGAACGGGATCGAGCCTGCTCGTCCAGTGCCGGCCGTCCCACTCGTCGTAGGTCGTGCCACGCCAGTACCGGGGCCTGTCGGCACGGACCCGGAGGACGACGTCGTCGGGCAGGGTGATCGGCTGTCCGGTGTCGAGGCCGCCGTCTAGTCCCGGGTGGACGTCGAGGCCAGGACCATCGGGGTCGCCGGCCCTGGTGCTCGCCACGACGGGTGACAGCCGCGAATCGACGGCCCCGGCAAGCTGGAACGAGATCGGGACGACCATGAGCAGGACCGCAACCGCGGTGAGCAGCTGGCGGTGGCTGTGGCGGAGCACGCCGGCATCGGGCGACCCGAGCGAGGGTCGGGAGCCGCTGGGCCACGCTGCGGCCCGAGCGACGACGGCGGCGATGACGGCCACGAGCCACGCGACGAGCAGGGCCGAGTCGACCGCAACCCCGGCGCGGAAGGTCAGCGCGACCAGCGGGAAGCCCGAGGCCGGCACGATCCGGGCCATGCCGGCGCCCCCGCAGCTGGCGGCACCGAGCGCCACCAGGGCGAGGAGGCAGACGGCCGCCAGCGGCCCTTCGAGCGGGGCGATGGCCACGATGAGGATCGCCGGCCCGACCGCCCGCGACGCCGGGGGGTCGAACCGAGGATGCACGGCGGCGAGCACGACGCCGACCGCCACCGCGGTCACGGCCGCCACCCGTTGCGTGTGGTCGAGCGGCACACCGACGAGTACGAGGCAGATGGCAACCACCCCCGCCAGGCGGTAGGTCAGTCGCAGACCTGCCATCGGGCCTCCTTCTCGTCGATCTGCAGCGTCGGGCCCGTCCGGGTGGCTGGCCTACCGCGGTCGAGGACGCCGGCAGGATCGAGCGACGCGAGGCGGCGGGCGAGCTCGCGGGGCGACCCGATGACCGACGGGGTGCCGCTGCCATCGGTCGCCGACGGTGGCGACGGGTCCAGTCGGATCTGGTGACCGGCCGACAGCAACTGCTCGCCGGCGGATCTGGCTCGACCGATCGCGCGCTCCACCCCGGCGGGGCGACGAGCGGTTATCCGCAGAGCAGGAGGGTGCGGGCTGGGACTCGGACGCCGATCGCGAACGATGAGCGTCCTGGTCCGGGCGACGCTCGGCCAGTGGACGTCGCGTTTGAGATCGCCCGGCCGGTACGTCCGGAGACCTGCGACGTCATCGTCGGGCTCGGGTCCGAGTCGGGCGGTGCTCGGCGGAACGGCGGCGATCTGGGTGGGAACCACCGTCGGCGCCACGATGATCGGCGACCCGAGCGAGACGCTGATCGATCGGGTCAGCATGATGAGGTCGAGCGGGAACGACGTGCGGATGGTGACCGCCACCTCGTCGACCCAGGACCGTTCCCGGAACTCGACGCTGACCGGTCCGTCGGCGGGAACCGTCGTCGGGGCCCAGTCGTACCCGCCTGCGACCTGCACCTCGCACAACACGCCGAGGTCACCGTCGACCAGCACCCGCACGTCGATCGGCTCGCCGGTCTGGGCCAGATCGGGCCCGTCGAGCCGCACCGAGATGCGACCGGCGGCGATCGCGGCCAGGACCGCGTTGATGACGAGCAGGAGGCCCGCTCCGATACTCACCGCGATGAGCAGCCGATTCTGGGCTCGGACGGCGATCACCAGGCCGGGGAGCAAGAGGAAGGCGACGCCAGCGCCAGCGGGCGTGAACGACAGGCCGTACCCCCGGAATCGGGAGCGCCTGAGCAGCGAGCGAGCGGAGCCGAGCAGGCTCACCGCATTGAAACGTCGGGCACGGGGAGTTGCTCCACGACGGAGCGGACCTTCGGTCCGAAGGCGTCGACCGGATCGCCCTCCTCGCCGAGGCGGTGGGCCAGGCAGGGCACGGCGAGCATCTTCACATCATCGGGCACCACGAACGAGCGCCCGTCGAGGACCGCGATCGCCCGGGCGATCCGAAGCAGCGCCCGGGGAGCCCTGGCGCTGAGGTGGCCGATGGGTCGAACCTCATCGCACAGATCGAGCACGTACTCGATGAGTCCATCCGAGACGTGGGTGGCAGCGACCGTGGCCTGGGTCGAGAGCAGCATGTCGGCCGGCAGCGCGGCGGTCAGTTGACGAGCTGCCTGGGGGCCGCCCGCTCCCCGGAGGAGCAGTCGCTCCGTCTCCCGGTCGGCCGGTCCGAGGCCGAAGCAGAGGCCGAATCGGTCGAGCTGGGCGAGGCCGAGCGGGAAGGTGCCGACCGACCCAACGGGGTTCATCGTCGAGACGACGAGAAACGGCAGGGGCAGTGGGCGGGAGACACCATCGACCGTGACCCTGCTCTCGGCCATCGCCTCCAACAGGGCCGACTGGGCCCGGGGGGTGATGCGGTTCACCTCGTCGACGAGAACGACGTTGGCGACGAGCGGGCCAGGGCGGAACACCCAACGATCGTCGACCTGATGGTAGATCGACCCACCGGTCAGATCGCTCGGAAGGAGATCCGGGGTGCCTTGGATCCGACCGAGCGATCCCCCGACCACCTTCGAGACGGCGGTGGCGAGCAGCGTCTTGCCAACGCCGGGAAGGTCGTTGAGCAGGATGTGCTCGCCGGCGAGCAATGCCGCGGTGACCAGCTTGACCTGGGACGCCTTGCCGAGGACGACCGACGCGATCCGTCGCTCGATCCTCCTGGCCACCTCGGACACGGGTGGCTCTGCGTGTGCGCCATCGCTCGCAACCACGCTCCTCCAGTCGACCGTTCGGGGCCGGTGCTGAGCGTGTCAGGCGAAGCGGGAGACGCCGTCAGCAGTCGTTCCGGTCGGCGATCGCCGCCGTCTGCTGGAGGAAGAACTCGGGTGGGTCGAGCTCACTGAGCGATGCAACGTCGGCGCAGGCCAGCTCGGACTGACCGAGACGGTCGTGGACCGACGCCCGGAAGGCGAACGGATCGGGGAACGTGGGGTCGGCTGCGATCGACCGGTCGAGGTAGTCGAGTCCCGATGCGAGCAGCTCGGCAGCGTCGGCGTCGGCCTGGGCGGAGCCGTCGGAGCCCTGCTGCAGTGCACCGCTGGCGAGCAGGACATACCAACCGCGGTAGGCGAGCGCTTCGGCGTTCTCCGGGTCGTCGAGGAGCAGCTCGTCGAAGCACTCGAGCGCCCCGACCAGATCGCCGCCGCTGGAGCCGAGCTCCTGGCAGCGGATCACCCGGGTGCGGGAGGACTCCTCGATGCCGCCCGTGATCTGGTCGTTCACGCCACGCTCCCCGACCGTCCTCGCGAGGAGCAGACCGGCGGCGATCGCGAACGCGCCCAGCCCGACGGAGACCGCGACGCGGCGGCCACGGCCGGACCCCTCCCGATCGACGGTCGCAGCGTTGTCGACGGCTCCTCCGCCGTCGGGCTCGTCCGCCGTCTCACCGAGGCGACGGATGACCGCCGCCGCCCGGGCCGTGTAGTCGTCGAGGAGCGACCGGTAGTCGTCCTCATCGAGGTCGCCGGCCCGGAACTCCTCCTCGAGGTCCTCGATCGACCGCAGCAGCAGGTCCCGCTCCTCGACCAGGGCCGGTAGCTCAACCATCGCCGATCTCCGCCTGAACGTCGGCGTCGACATCGGCCGTCGATCGCTCGGCCAGTGCCCGGCCCACCAACTCCCGGTCGGCGTCGCTCACCGTCGCCGCGGACCGGTCCCGTCCGGTGAACACAGCAGCCGCGGCCGCCGCCCCACCGGTGAGCACCACCACCGGCAGCACCCACACGAGCGACGCGATGCCCTCAGCGGGAGGGTTGAGCAGCACCCGGGCTCCGTAGCCGGCGATCAGGTCGTCGCGTATCTCGTCGTCGGTGGCGCCGGCCGCCACCTCGTCGGCGATGAAGTCGCGGATCGTCGCCGCCACCGCTGCGCTCGATTCGCTCACGCTCTCGCCCTGGCACTGCGGGCACGCGAACGAGTCCGAGAGCCGCTGTATCCGTTCTCCGTCGGTCTCCGCGCCACCCGAGTCGACGGCGGCGACCACGAGCAGGCCCGCCGCCGCAGCCAGGACCGCGACCCATCGCACCAGCCGGGTCCTCGCCTTCATCGACCCTCGATCGTGGCGATGAGTTCGTCGGCGGTGACCTCGCCTTGGATGTGACGGATCACCTGACCCGATGGTGCGACGACGAACGTCTCCGGGATCTGGGCGACCTGGAACTCGATCGGGATCGACGGTTCATCGAGCACGGGCCAGTCACCCCCGTTCGCCTCGAAGAAGGCGGCCACGCTCTCTGGCGGGTCGTTGAACACGACCGCCACCACCTCCGCGCTGCCGGTCTCGGTGGCCCAGTCGTGGAAGGCGAGCAGCTCCGGGTGCTCGTTGATGCACCCCGGACACCAGGTGGCGAAGAAGTTGACGACCACCCACTTGCCGCGGGCGCTGTCGATGTCGTAGGAGTCACCGGCGAGGGTCGGCCCGGCGACGTCGGGGACCCGGGCGCCGAGCACGGCGTTCTTCGGATCGAGGCGATCGTCGGAACCGAAGGCCAGCAGCGCGATCAACCCCGCCACCGCCAGGCCCACGAGGAGCGCCGTGCGGCGGACGCCGGTCGGGGATGCCGATCGGGCCATCAGTCGCCCACCAGTTCCCGGTCGGCATCATCGACCAGAGCGGGCTCATCGCCGGCGGCGTCGGGGGACGGGGTGGCGGTGGTCTCCGGTCGCGTCCGCGGCCGGCGCCGGCCGGTGGGGATCAGCGACAGGACGCTCCCGGCGGCCATCAGGATCCCGCCCGCCCAGATCCAGGCGACCATCGGGCGGATGATCACCCGGAGGCGCACCGCGTCGGTGCCCGGTTCGGGCAGCTCGTCGAGCACGAGGAAGACGTCCTCGGTCGGTCCGCTCCGGACCGACGGCGTCGGCACCACGACCCCCGACTGACGGAACCTCGTGATCGCCGGGGCGTACACGTCGCCCCCGTCGATCTCGACGAGCGCGAAGGTACGGAGTCGGCGGTCGTTCAGGTCGGCCCCGGCCTCGAGATAGCGGAGGTCGTGGCCCTCGACGGTCACCTGCTCACCCGGGTCGAGGGCGACGGTCCGATCGCTCCGGTACGACTCGGACGCCGTCAGGCCGAACGCGAGGAGAACCACCCCCAGATGCACGATCATCCCGCCGTTCGTCCGGCCCACCAGACCCCGCCATCTGCTCCGCCGACAGGCGAGGAGCAACTGGCGCAGTGCGGCGCCGCCGGCGAACCCGGCGAGGCCGAAGGCAGCGATCGAGAAGAAGCCACGACCGCCGAGCAGGAGGCCGGCCGCCATCGACGCCACCGCTGTCACCGCCGGCCAGAAGAGGCGGTCGAGCGCGACCTCGCTCGACGCCTTGCGCCACGGCAACGCCGGCGCGGCGGCCATGAGGAACAACAGGGCGAGGCCGAGCGGTCGACCGAGGGAGTCGAAGTACGGTCGGCCGATCGTGAGCCGACTCCCGTTCCACGCCTCGGCCACGAGCGGGAACACGGTGCCGAGCAGAACCACGAACGCCAGAGCGCCGAACAGCACGTTGTTGGCGAGGAAGGCCCCCTCCCGCGACAGCGGGTGATCGATCGCGCCCGCCGAGCGGAGCTCGTCGCCCCGCCACCCGATCAGGCCGACCGATGCGAGCGTGACGACGCCGAAGAAGACCAGCAGCCACGGCCCCACGGCCCCGTCGGCGAAGGCGTGCACCGAATCCACCACCCCGGACCGGGTGAGGAACGTGCCGAGGACGGTGAGCGCGAACGTCGCGCACAGCAGCGACAGGTTCCACACCCGGAGGATGCCCCGCCGCTCCTGCACCATCACGGAGTGCAGGTAGGCGGTGCCGGTCAACCACGGCAGGATCGACGCGTTCTCCACCGGATCCCAGGCCCAGTACCCACCCCAGCCCAGCACCTCGTAGCTCCACCAGGCGCCGAGGACGATGCCGAAGGTGAGGAACCCCCATGCCGCCACCGTCCATCGTCGGGTCGCCAGCAGCCACCCCTCCCCCACCCGGCCGGTGATCAGCGCCGCGATGGCGAACGCGAACGGCACCGTGAAGCCGACGTAGCCGAGGTACAGCATCGGCGGGTGGAACGCGACGAGCACGTGGTTCTGCAGCAGCGGGTTCGGACCCGGCCCGTTGAAGCCCGGCGGCACATCGGTGGTGAGGAAGGGGTTGGCGGGCCCCGCGAGCAGGGCGAAGAAGAACGTGGTGACGATGAGCATCACCACGATGGCCCACCCGAAGAGCGGGTCTCGGCGTCGGTCGGAGAACTTGACGACCATCGCCGCCAGATACCCGGCCAGCACGAGTGCCCAGAGCAGGATCGATCCCTCGAGCGATGACCACAGCGCAGCGGCGTTGAACAGCGCAGGGGTGTCGTCGCTGCCGACCTTGCTGACGTAGGCCAGCTCGTAGTCGCGCTGGAACAACGCCAGCTCCATCACCGCGAACGCGCCGACCGCGGCCACCACCACGAGCCACACCCACTGACGGATCGTCGAGAGCAGGCTGAGGCGGCCGCTCAGCAGCGCGTAGGCGCCACCGGCGGCCCCGAACGCCGAGGCGGAGAGCCCAAGGACCACGAACCCGAAGCCGAGGATCGCGTTCATCGCGGCGAGCTAGCCGACCGGCGGATCGGCGTCGAGCTCGTAGTCGACGCGGTCCGGGTTCTGCTCGACGTACTCCTCGGAGTGCTTCACCAGCACCTGGTGCGAGCGGAACACCTCGCCGTCCCACCGGCCCTCGACCACGACCTTCTCCCCCTCCTCGAACAGCCCGGAGGGCTCGTCGCCCACGTGGTGGACCTCGGCGGCGGCGTCGCCGAACGCCACGGTGAAGACCAGCGCCCCCGTCGAGTCGACCGCCTCCTCGCCGGTGACCGTGCCCTGCATCCGGAAGGTGGTGTCCTCGAGCTCTGCTCGCCGCTCGACGGCTTCGTCGACGTTGTAGAAGAACACCCTGGCGCTCGTGAGGGCCTGGTAGAGGACGAACCCGAGAACGACCACGAACCCGGCGACGACGACCACGTTGCGAGTGGACCAGCCGCCCGAAGCGCGCCCCGACTTGCCTGGTTCGTGGGGTGTGAGGTCGAGGTCGGCCGCGTCAGTCAAGGAAGCGCCTCCTCTGGGCTGGCACCTGCTTCGACAGGGCGCGGCCGCGGCGCAGCAGCAGGCCGACGTAGACGGCGAGCCCGCCGAAGACGACGACATAGCCGGCGATGACGAACTCCCAGTACATCAGGCCGTCCCCGTGGCGAAACCGCCACCCGATTCGGCCCGGCGCTCGGCCAGCGCCCGGTCGAGGCTGAGCCGGTCGACCTCACGGTCGAGCCACGCCACCCGGAACCGGTGGATCAGGATCCAGGCGAACAGCACGAGGAACGTGACGGTGGCGAGGAACAGGGTGAACAGCATCAGATCATCGAGCTTCGTGTCGACACCGATCGTCTGGCCCTGGTGCAGGCCCCGCCACCACTGCACCGAGTAGTGCACGATGAACACGTTGAGGAAGCTGACGATCCCGAGGATCGCAGCTCGCCGACTCCGCACGTCGGGGGGGAGCTCCAACCGGCGCACGGCCAGATAGCCGAGGTACATCACGAAGAGCACCGTCGTGCTCGTCAGGCGGGGATCCCATTGCCAGTAGACGCCCCAGGTCGGCTTGCCCCAGATCGCCCCAACGGCGAGCACGAACCCGCAGAACAGCACACCGATCTCGGCCGAGGCGCCGGCCAACAGGTCCCAGAAGATCGATCCGTTCCGCAGGTAGATGACGCTGCCGATCAAGGTGATGGCGAACGCCGAGTAGGTCACCGCGATCGTGGGCAGATGCACGTACAGGAGGCGGGCGGCGTCGGCCTGGCTCGCCTCGGGCGGGGAGAGCACGAGCGCGAACAGGAGCGTGGCCGCCAACAACACCGACGCCGCCAGGCCGAGGCGGAACGTGAGCGGTGAACTGGTCGAAAGCGGTCCGTCAGCGACTCCGCCGGCGGTTGTCGCCGACGACGGGGCGTCGGCTTCGGTGTCGTCCGGCTCGGTGACCTCGGGCGCGTTCAATGCTCCTCCAACAATGGACCGAAGGCGAGCATCCCAACTCCTAGGTAAAGCAACGAGAAAACCGCGAGCAACATGGTCCACGACCAGCCGGGTATGGCCGGATCGGCAAACAGTGCGTCGCGCAATGCCAGCGTCGCCCCCAGCAGAACTGGCGCCAGCGCCGGCAGGACCAGCAACGGCACCAGGGTATCCCTACTACGCAGGCCGGCGGCCAACGCAGCGTAGAGGGTGCCGGCGAACGTGATCCCCGTCGTGGCGAGCACGAGGATGGCGGCGAGCATCACCGGATCGTCGATCGGTGCACCGAACACCACGAGCGACCCCACGCCGAGCACGAGCTCGATCGCAACGAGTTGGACGGTGACGGCCATCGCCTTGCCGAGGAACACGCCAGCCGGATCGATCCCGGCCATGCGGAGCGCGTCGAGGTTGCCGTCGGACGCTTCGAGGCCGAACGCCCGAGACAGCGCCATGAGGGCCGAGAGCAGCACGGCCAACCAGAACAGGCCGGGCGCGACCTCCTCCAACACAGAGCGCTGGGCCTCACCGACGACCCGCAGATCGGGGGAGATGGCCAGGCCGAACAGGATCAGCACGAGCCCGCCGAACGGCAGGATCTGGGCGGTGACGACCCGGGAGCTGAGCTCGACCTTGACGTCCTTGACCGCCATGAGCCAGGCGTCACGCAACATGACCGCCACCTCTCGTCGAGGCTGCCGCGATGAGGCTCACGACACACCACCCGACTCGACGCTCTCCGCCGGGTCGACCCGCCACCGGGGGCCGGCCTGAGGCGGCGCCTGTCGCGAGCTCATCGACCGACGGACACCGGGGCCCTGGTCGTCCTCGGTGACGACGCCGCCGGACACGACGATCGTCCTGCTGGCCACGTTGCCGCCGTGGGCATAGTCGTGCGAGGCGACCAGGACCGTGGCACCGAACGCGATCGCGTGGGCGACGAGGCCGTCGACGAACTCGCGACCGTTGATGTCCAGGCCGGCGTGGGGCTCGTCGAGCAGCCACAGCCGGGGTCGTCGACACACGAGCACCGCGAGCGATGCCCGGCGCCGCTGCCCTGCCGACAGGTTGCCGACGGCGACGTTCCGCAGACGGTTGCTGAGGGCCAGCCGATCGAGGACCGGGTCGACCGTGGCGACGTCGATCCGGTTGGCCTTGGCCCAGAAGAGCAGGTTCTCCTCCACAGTGAGCTCGTCGTAGAGGAAGGTGGCATGGGCGAGGAGCCCGGTGTGGCGCCGCAGCTCGCGCCGCTGTCGGCGGACGCTCAGGTCGTGACCGAGGATCGTGCCCGCGCCACCGTCGAGCGGCGCCAGACCGGCGCACAACCGGAGCAGCGTGCTTTTCCCTGCACCATTCGGACCTCGGATGAGGACGATCTCCCCCTCCGATACCGTCAGATCGACGCCGGCGAGGGCCGGGAACCGGTCGATGAGGCTGATCGCGCCGGACAGCCGGACGACCGGCATGTCGGCCGACCCGAGCGAGGGTACGGCCGCTCCCGCCGGTGCCGCTTCGCCTTGAGGATCGGGGGTTGTCGGTGGACGGTCAGCCACTGCGACCACCATACGGCACCCCCTTGGGTGATCCGTCGACCGGAAGACCGACTTGATCTTCGGATTCGGGGACCGATGGAGCCCGGCAATGGCCGTTCCCACCCGCCGAACCACCCCGGTCCGCGAGCTCGCGGTCTCGGCCCCACCGCGACGCCCGACCGCGGTCGGCCGCCCCGCGCCTTCACCGGGGCCTGAGCCACCGTCGGGGCCGGAGCTCGCCCCGATCGAACCGCTCCAGATAGCGGGTCGGACGCTCATGGTGCTCGGGGGCCTGTTCATCGCCTTCGCCGCGTTCCAGCTGTGGGGCACCGGCGTGCTCGAGTGGCGGGCACAGCGGGCGCTCGACACCGAGTTCGATGCGTTGCTCGCCGGGATCGAAACAGCCGACCCATCGTCGATCGCCCTCGACACGGCGGCCCCTACCGGGGTCGCTGACGGACCTGGCCCCGTTGCGACCGTCGACGAGGTCGACGTGCCCCTCGGCGACCCGTCGGGTGCCGACCTGCCGGTCGAGCCCGAGCTCGTTCGGGTGGCAGCCGACCCCGGCCACCTGCCCCCGGAGGGGGCGCCGATCGCCCGCATCGACATCCCCGCCATCGGGGTCCGCAAGACCATCGTGCAGGGCGTCGACCGCTCGACGCTGCGGTCCGGCCCCGGCCACTATCCGACGACGCCGCTGCCGGGCCAGCGCGGCAACGTGGCCATCGCCGGCCACCGCACCACCCACGGCGCACCGTTCCTCGACCTCGACCGACTGCAGCCCGGCGATCACATCGACCTCGAGACCGTCGACGGTGTCTACCGCTACGAGGTGCAGGAGCACCGGGCGGGGGACGGCACATCGCTCGGCCACGTCATCGTCGATCCCTCCGACGTCGGTGTCATCGCCGACCAGGGCGACAACCGTCTCACGCTGACCGCCTGCCACCCCCGCTACTCGGCCCGCCAGCGGATAATCGTGACCGCGCTCCTCGTCGACGAGCCGTCGCCGGAACCGGTCGTGGTGGCGGAACCACGACCGACGCTGACCAGCGATCCCACGATCACTGGTACCGACGCCGGCGCTGGTACCGGCAGCACTGAGGCGGCCGGACCGATCGAGCCGGTCGACGTGGGTCAGACCGTCCACGCCATCATCCCGGACAGCGACGGCGACCCGATCGAGGAGTCGCTCGGGTGGCGGCCCGAGGAGCTCGACCCCACCGTGCTCTGGGCTGTCGTCACCGCGCTCGTGGCCTTCGCCGGTTGGGTCGCCGGTCGCCTGTGGCAGAGGCGGTGGGCCTACGGGCTCACGGCGCCGGTGGCCGCCATCCCGCTGTTCGTGTGCTTCGTGCACCTGGACCGGCTGCTACCGGCCTTCTGAGCGATCCGGTTCCCGGCCTTGTGACCGATCCGGTTCCCGGCCTTCCGGTTCCCGGCCTTCTGAGCGATCCGGTTCCCGGCCTTCTGAGCGATCCGGTTCCCGGCCTTGTGACCGATCCGGTTCCCGGATAGGGCCGCGGTTCCAGCCGGTTCCTTGGCAGGCTTGACGGCATGACCGATGCAGATCCGATCCTCGAGTCCCGAAATCGGGTGGCCGGCTGGGTGAGCCGGGGGCTCCGTGTCGGCTACGGCTTGTTCGGGCTGGCCCTCGTGCTGTTCTTCGCCGGCTTCGGCATCGGCTTCCATGGATGGCTCACCACCTCGATCACGATCTGCCTTCTCGTCGGGTCGATTGTTCTCGCGCCATCGATCGTGTTCAACTATGCAGTGAAGGCGGCAAACCGAGCAGATAGGGATGGCACGTGGTAGCCCAAGAACCACAACCGCTGACCGAGGTCGCCCCCGCGGCCGGGCCGGTGCGCCTGCCCGCTGCGCAGCGACGACGGCAGCTCCTCCGCATCGCCCGGTACGTGCTGGCGAAGCGCGGCTACTACCAGACCACGATGTCGGACATCGCGGAGGCGGCCGGGGTGACGAAGCCCGTGCTCTACCAGCACTTCGAGTCGAAGCGCGATCTCTACACCGCGGTCCTCCACGACATCGGTGAGCGACTCCAGGAGGCCGTGGTGAGCGCGGCCCAGGCGGCGGAGACCCCACGTCAGCAGGTCGATGCCGGCTTCCGGGCCTACGCCGCGTTCGTCGAAGCCGACAGCGACGGGTTCCAGATCCTGTTCAGCGGCACGTCGCGCCAGGACGGCGAATGGGCGTCGATCACGAGCGAGGTGGAGCACTCGATCGCCCAGGGCATCGCCGAGCTGATCGACGTGCCCGAGATGGGTCACGCCCACCGGCAGGCTCTCGCCCACGGGATCATGGGCCTCGCCGAGGCGATGATGCGGTACTGGCAGTCCGGCCACGTGGACGGCCTCGACAAGGACGAGCTGATCAACGATCTCTCGGCCCTCGCCTGGGGTGGGCTCCGCGGACTGGGACCTAGTTGAAGCCGCTCGACGCCGACCGCGGCGACGAGCTCACCCCGTCCGACGATCCCCAGACGAAGCGGCCGCCGGGGGCGCTGACGGTCCCGGCGTTCCGCTACCTGTGGCTCAACAACGCGCTCTACTTCCTGGTCGTCAACGCCCAGCGCTTCACGTTCGGCTGGTTCGTGCTCGACGGCCTCGGTCGCGACGAGTTCTGGCAGGGGCTCGTGACGTTCGCGCTCGGCATTCCGCTCGCCCTGCTGGTGCTCCACGCCGGCGCCTGGGCCGACCGACACGACCGGAAGCGGCTGCTGATCATCGGTCAGCTCGGCAGCTTCCTCACGATGCTGGTGACCGCGGGGCTGGTCGCCACCGATGCCCTCACGCTGGAACTGATCCTGGCCCTGGCCGTTGCGTTCGGGGCGGCGCAGGCGATCGGGCAGCCGGTCCGGAGCTCGCTCGTACCGGCCCTCGTGAGCGCCGAGCAGCTCTTCAACGCGATCGCGGTGAACGCCATCGCGATGACGCTGTCGATGATCCTGGGTCCGGTCCTGTTCCAGGTGATCGGCGATTCGCTCGGCTTCGAGGGCGCGTTCGGGATCCAGGCCGCATTGCTGGCGCTGGGCCTCGTCGCCCTCGTCCCGCTCCGGGTCCCACCGATCGAGCCCGACGACGACGAAGGAGTCGCCGACCGGCTCCCGAACGACCGCCACCGGCGGTCGGACTCCGTGATGAACCAGGTGCGGGAGGCCTTCGCCCACATCCGCGGCGACCGAGCCGTGGCCAAGCTCTTCCTGCTCCTCACCGTGGCCAGCGTCACGGTGAATCCGTCGGTCATGGTCACGTTGCAGGCGTTCGTGCAGCAGGATCTCGGCGGTGACGGCGGCGACGTCGCCCCGGTGCTGGCGATGATGGGACTCGGCATCGCGATCAGCTCGACCGTGATCATGCGGAAGGGCAACATGGCCCGCAAGGGCGCGCTCTTCCAGCGGGCGATGATGACCGGCTCCACGATGGTGTTCCTGATGGGCCGGGTCCCGTCGATCGGCTACCTCGTCCCGCTCGGCTTCGTGATGGGGCTCGCCGGCGGCTTCTACATCAACATGAACCAGGGACTCATCCAGGCCAACACCCCGGACCGTCTCATGGGCCGGGTGATGGCCATCTTCACCCTCGTCCAACTGGGGTTCGTTCCGATCGGGGCGCTCCTCCTCGGCGCGGTGGCAACTACGATCGGGCTCGGGACCACGATCAGTGCCGCCGGCCTCGCGGCCCTGGCGTTCGTGGTCTACACCTATGTCACCGACGAGCACCTCCGGACGCTCTGACCGGTGCCGACGGTCGCCTTGCCACGGTTGTAGATCGCGGCCTCGCCCGTTCGTCGTGAAACATGTCGAGCCGCCGCGTCGAAGACGTCCCCGGCGCAGGGCCCGACCCAGCGTTCGACGAGCCAGGGTGTGACTCATGAAGTACGTGCTCCTCCTCCATCTGCCGGTCGACGGTGACGACGACCCGACACCGCCGCCACCTCCGGATGGCCGGGGCGACGAGCTGGCTGCGTTCGCCGCCTACGCATCCCTCAAAGCCGAGCTCCAGGCCGAGGGGATCTGGCTCGGTGGCCAGGCGCTCCAGCCCGGCGCCGCGACCACCCAGGTGCGGGTTCGGGACGACGAGGCGCTCATCGTCGATGGGCCGCTCGCCGAGACCGCGGAGCAGATCGCCGGCTACTACCTCCTGGAGTGCCGCGACCTCGACGAGGCGATCTCGGTCGCGGCGAGGATCCCCGGTGCCCACCTCGGCACCGTCGAGGTCCGACCGGTGTTCGACTACGAGCAGATCCTCGCCGAGCATGCGTCGAGAAGCTGAGCAGGGCCGCAGCGCCCGAGCGATCGTCGAGGCGGCGTTCGCCCGCGACCGCGGGAGGATCGTCGCCGTTCTCAACCGCGATCTCCGCGATCTCGACCTGGCCGAGGACGGCCTGCAGGATGCGTTCGCCGAGGCGCTCCGCACCTGGCCACAGCGGGGGACCCCACGCAATCCGACCGCCTGGATCATCACCACCGCCAGGAATCGAGCGATCGATCGACTGCGCCGACGGGCCCGGCACGACGAGCTCATCCAGCACCAGCCCGCGTCGGAACCGGGTTTCGACACCGTCTTCGAACAGGTTCTCGAAGACGCCGACATCCCCGACGAACGGGTCAGGCTCATCTTCACCTGCTGTCACCCGGCCCTCGCTCGCAAGGACGCGGTGGCACTCACCCTCCGCACGGTGACCGGGCTGACGACGCCGGAGATCGCCGCCGCATTCCTCGTGAAGGAGAACACGATGCAGGCCCGTATCACCCGGGCCAAGGCCAAGATCCGGGACGCGGCGATCCCCTACCGGGTACCTGACCACCACGAGTTGCCCGACCGGCTCGCCGCGGTCCTCGACGTGATCAGCCTCATCTACAACGAGGGCTACACGCCAGCCGCCGAGCACCCGGTCCGCGATGCCCTCCGCCACGAGGCCATCGAGCTCGCAGCGGTGGTCAGCCGCCATCTCCCCGACGAGCCGGAGGCGCTCGGCTGCCACGCGCTCCTGCTCTTCCACGAGACGAGGGCGCCGGCCCGCCTCGACCGCGACGGCGAGCTCGTGACGCTCGAGCACCAGGACCGGACGCTCTGGAACCACCAGCTCGCCGACCAGGCCGACGACCTCCTCCGACAAGCGCTTCGTCGTCGGCGGCCGGGCCCCTTCCAGATCAACGCGGCCATCAGCGGCCTGCACGCCACCAGCCCCACCTCCCAGGACACCGACTGGGAGGAGATCGCCCTCCTCTACGACCACCTGATCGCCATTGCCGACACGCCGACGAACGCCATCGGCCGAGCGGTCGCCATCGGCATGGCCCGCGGTCCCGAACACGGACTCGCGGCGCTCCCCGAGCCACTCCCACCCCTCGACACCTTCCATCGCTGGCACGCCGCCCACGGCGATCTGCTCCGGCGGAGCGGTCAGCTCGACGCTGCGGCCGACTCGTTCGCACGGGCCGAAGCTCTCGCCACGAACCAGGCGGAACGACGCTGGCTCCGGAGCGAGCGCCGTCAGCTCAGAGCGGGCGCGTCACCACGACCGGCGGGTTTCGAGCCGTGACGAGGGCGAGAACCACGATCGCAGCCGTCAGGAGGTAGACCGGCGGCAGCCAGAACCAGGCCGAACTGGGGGCGAACGCACCGACGAGGAGGAGACCGGTCGAGATGACCGGCCGACCGTAGACGAGGCGCACCCCGAGACCGAGGGCGAGCACGCCGGCCAGCGCGTTCGAGCCGAGAACCCACAACAACTCGGCCGGCTCGAGGCCGGCGCCGAGCAGGATGAGGAACGGCCCTGGGGCGACGATGCCCATGGCGGCCGCGATCATGAGCGCCAACGTCGACCACGACATCGTCGCCCGCCGGTGCCCTGCGTGGCCGAGCCCTCGAGCTTGCGAGTGACGAACCGCCCACCGCCAGGTCAGGTCGGCGGGCATGCCCCGGAGCATCCGCCGGATCACGTCGAGGTCGTGACGCCGCCGACCGCGACCGTGTCGAACGGCGTGATCACCATGCTCCCAGAGGTCGGACAGGATCTCGGCCCGCCGCTGCTCGGCCTCGGCGAGGGGCAACCCGGTGGTGTAGATTCTCACCCACCATCGAGCGAGTCGTTGTCCGAGGCCATCGCCGCTCATGCCGGTGCGATCCTCGGTCGAGCGGCTCGGTCGGTTGCCTCGGCACCGGCGTCGACCCGAGCGAGCGCAGCGATCCCGGTCCCGTTGATCTGGTAGAGCCGCCTGCGGGGCCTACCCGCGGCGAGCGCCAGTTCCGGGTCCTCCCACCGGTCGTCGAGCAGGCCGGCCTCGGTGAGCCGTCCTGGACCTCGCCGCCGATCAGACCAGCCGATCACACCAGGAGGTCGCGGGCTGCGTCGAACAGGTCCTGGCTCGCAGCGGCGATGACACAGCCGCCGGCGAGGGGGGTCGCGCCGTCCGGGGTGGCGATGACGGCACCGGCGGCGCGGACGATCGGGATCAGAGCGAGGATGTCGTAGGGCGCGAGGTCGTTCTCGACGACGAGGTCGGCGTGGCCAGCTGCGAGCAGCCCATAGTTCACGCAGTCACCCGAGTAACGGACGAGCCTCGTCGCGGCCGCGAGTCTGGCGAAGCCGTCGGCTTCGGGTCCTCGGGCGAACATGTCGGGATGGGTGCAGAGCAGCGTGGCCGCCCCGAGGTCGGTCAGCCCCGAGCAGCGTAGGGGGCGCACCTCACCCTTCCCCGGTGGACCGAACAGGACCTGGCCGCCGGCCGGCGTGGCGACGTGGGTCTCGTCGAGCACCGGCTGGTGCATCCACCCGGCGACCGGCTCATCGTCGATCTGCAGACCGCACAACGTCCCCCACATCGGCTGACCGGTCATGAAGGCGCGGGTGCCGTCGATCGGGTCGATCGTCCACCGGAACCTGCTCGCGGGGCCGGTCTCGCCCCGCTCCTCGCCGAAGATCGTGTGGGTCGGGAACCGGGCCGCCAGGGCAGCCCGGAGCTCGTCCTCCACCGCCCGGTCGGCCACCGTGACGGGGTCGAAGCCCTCGGTGAGCTTGTTCTCGATGGTCAACGGCTGGCGATACCAGTCGAGCGAGCGCCGGCTCGCGGTCCGCACCAGCGCGGTGACCCCGTCGGTGTCGACGGCGAAGTCGATGTCGTCGGTCACTCGTCGTCGGTCACTCGTCGTCGTCGGTGAGCGCCTCGTAGCCCGCCTCGACGTCGGCGACGTGGTGGGTCACGTCGTGCAGCAGGTACCGAAGGATCGACTCGACGGTGAACTCCCTGCCGTCGGATCGTCGACCGGTCCGCTCCCACTGCTTCCGGCCGATCCGGTCGACGAGGTCGGCGACCTTCCCGGCGGCCAGTGCGAGCGAATAGGCGACCTGCTTCGCGTCCTGCTCGGCGTAGCCGCTCGCCGCTGCGACCTCGTCCTGGTCCCAGTTGCTGAACGTCGGGCCGTCCTCGGTCAACATGAGGTTGAGCCGATCGTGGAACAGGTCGTAGACGTCGCGGACGTGTGCCCCGTACTCGAGCGCCGACCATCTGAGCTCGGCTCCCGGCCCGACCGTGGGCCGCTGGGTGACGAGGTCGCCCCTGCCGAGCAGGCGCCGCCAGGTTGCGGCGTTGGATCGGAAACGGGCGGCGAGATCGCCCCTCGGGATCGCGGTCGGCTCGAAGCCGCACTCGGGGCACGGTCGCTCCAGGACCCACGTCCAGTCCTTCGAGTCCGGGGGTGGTTGTTCCATCACGCCCAACGGTAGCGCTGCGTGAGCCGGGCGATGGCGGAACCCCGGCGTGCACCGCGGTCGATCGCCGGTACATTCCGGGCGGTGCTCGCCCCGCTACCCCGTCGTCTGACCCGCCCGCCCGTGGCAGCCGCCGCCCTGGTGGGTGCGGTCGTCCTCCTGTGGACGGTTCCCGCCATGGCGCAGACAGGCGACGACGGCTCGTCGGGGTTGTCGGTGCTCGCCGCGATCGTGCTCGGCCTCGTGGAAGGGCTCACCGAGTACCTCCCGGTCAGCTCGACCGGTCACCTGCTGGTCACGAACGAGCTCCTCGGCCTCGGGGGCACCGCTGCGGCCGACGAGGCGCTCGACGCCTACGCGATCTGCATCCAGGCCGGCGCCATCCTGGCGGTGCTCGTGCTCTACCAGGAGCGGGTCCGGCAGATGGTCGACGGCCTGATCGGGCGGAGCGACGACGGCCGGGCGGTGCTGCTCGCGGTGATCACGGCCTTCGTTCCCACCGCGATCATCGGCCTGGCGCTGAAGGACGTCGTGCGTGACCGACTCTTCGGTGCGGGACCGATCGCAGTGGCGTGGCTCGTGGGTGGCCTGGCGATCCTGGGGTTGGTCCGGTCCGGTTTCTTCACCCGGGCCGGGGTGGCGCTCACCAGCATCACCACCACCCAGGCCCTCCTGATCGGCCTCGGTCAGGCGGTGGCGCTGTGGCCAGGCGTGAGCCGCAGCCTCGTGACGATCATCGCCGGGGTTCTCGTCGGCCTCTCGCTCGAGGCCGCGGTGGAGTTCAGCTTCCTGCTCGGGCTGGTGACCCTCAGCGCGGCCACGGTGCTCACCGCCTACACCGACGGGAGCCTCCTGATCGACACGTTCGGCTACGTCACACCGCTGATCGGGCTGGTGGTGGCGTTCGTCGCGGCGGTGGCGTCGGTGCGGTGGATGGTGTCGTGGCTCCAGTCGAGGGGATTCGGCGTGTTCGGCTACTACCGAGTGGCGATCGGGATCGCTGCGTTCGTCGCCATCGGACTCGGCTGGCTCTAGCTCGGCTGGCCCCTGGCCTCCACCCGGATCAGCTCCGGCGGAGGGGTCGCCCCATCGTCCATTTCGCCGCTGCACCGGCGAGGAGTAGGAGGGCGAGCGACCAGCCGGCGAGCATCGAGAAGTTCAGGGCCTGGGTGCTGGTGGCCCGTTCCCAGCGGGGGTTGTCGCACGCTTCCTGCATCGGCGGTAGGTCGAGCCCCTGACTCTCGCCGGCGTCGGCCGGCAGGCCGCCGGGCAGGTTGCAGCCCTCGGCGTTGCGCAGGTCGACGGCGACCGACGCGGCCGAGCCGCCCCACTGCACCGGGTTGAGGTAGGTCAGCTCCTGCACACCGGCCCGACCCGACGTCGGGACCACGAGGCCGCTCAACAGCAGAACCGGGATGATCACCAGCGGGAGCATGGTGAGCGCCTTGGCGGTGTCGTCCACGAGGGCCGAGATGAGCAGTCCGATCCCGACGCTCGCCACGCCGATACCGGCGAGCGCGAGGATGAGCTCGATCTGACCGTTGGCGAGCAGCGCACCGCTCCCGATCGAGTCGACCTGCCGGATCGAGGCGACGAGGTGGAGCACCACCGCCTGCACGATCGTGGCGAAGCCGAGGACGATCCACTTGCTGATCACGTTCGCCATCGGCGAGACGCCAACGGCCATCTCCCGGCGGAACACGTTCCGCTCCTGCACGATCTCCCGGACGCTGTTCGAGCCGCCGAGCCACGTCATCGCCAGCACCGTGGCCAGGAGGTACTGGCGGGTGGCCGACGGAGCCGGATTGGGGCCGAACGCCTCGGTGAACAGCACCGCCGCCAGCAGCCCTCCCAGGATCGGTGCCTGCAGGAGGAGGAGCAGGAGCCGTCGCTTGTCGCCGACGAGCTGGCGGACGTACCGTCCGAGCATGACCCGGAGGTCGTGGGTGAAGGACCGGGTCGGCAGGGGCACCGAGGGCGACGCGTTCGAAGCGGTCGACGGCGCGGCCTCGCCGAACTTCAGATACGAGGTGGTTCTGGCGAACTCGATCTCCCACTCGGCCCGTTCCCGCGTGCCGAGCAGGGTGAACACGCTGGCGAGATCGCTGGCGTTGAAGTGCCTCGCCACCTTGTCCGGCGGACCGATGAAGGCCAGGCGACCCCCGGGGGCGAGGACCAGCACCAGGTCGCAGAGCTGCACGCTCTGCACGCTGTGGGTGACGACGATGGTGGTGGTGCCCTTGTCTGCGAGCTGGCGGAGGCTGTGCATCAGCTCCCGCTCGAGGCCCGGGTCGAGCCCGGACGTCGGCTCGTCGAGGATGAGAGCCTGCGGCTCACCGACCAGTTCGTAGCCGACGCTGACCCGCTTGCGCTGACCGCCCGACAGCGCCTTGACCTTGGTGTCGAGACGTTCCGCGAGGCCGAGCTCGGCGGCGACCTGCTCGACATCGGCCTTGATCTCGGCCTTCGAGGTGTCGGCGGGGAGTCGGAGCTTGGCTGCGGCCATCAGCGCGGCCCGCACGCTGAGCGACTCGTGGACGGGGTCGTCCTGTGGTACGAAGCCGATCCGCCGACCGAGGCCCTCGTCGGACGCGTACAGATCGCGGCCGCCGAGCAGCACCCGCCCCTGGTTGGCGGGGCGTTGCCCGGTGAGCGCGTTGAGCAGCGTGCTCTTCCCCGAGCCGCTCGGGCCGATCACGGCGGTCATCGAGCCGGCGGGGAGGGTGAAGCTGACGTCGCTGAGGAGCGTCAGTCCGCCGCCGACGGTGACCGTGAGGTTGTCGGCTTCGAGGGGGAGCCCGTGGGCGACGTGCTGCTGCAACCGGCCCCCGGTCAGCACGAACTGCGCCTTGCCGAGCTCGATCAGGTCACCATCGACGATCGGGCTGTCGACGATCCGCTGCCCGTTGACGAACGTGCCGTTGTCGCTCTCGAGGTCGACGAGTCGGCCACCGCCCTCGTTGAGGAACAGCTGGGCGTGACGGCGCGAGACCAGGGGGTCGGCGATCGAGATGTCGCAGTCGGCGGCCCGGCCGAGGATCAGTTGCCCGCGAGCCGGTTGGATCACCTGGCTCAACTGCCCGATGTTCTGCTCGAGGGCCGAGGTGTTGAGGTTGACCGGCGGCGGGGGCGCACCGACGGGCCCGCCCTGACCCGACGCCGGGCCTGGCGATGACCCCGCCGGCGCCCCTGGCGACGCAGAGCCCGGCACGGACGGTGGGCCAGGGGGCGCTGCGACCTGCGGCGACGGGCTCGGAGGCGCTGCGGGCACCGGCGACGGGTCGGCTCGCCGCGGTGCGGAAGGACCCGCGTCGGCCTCGACGAACTGCGGCGGCGCCCACGGTGTCGACGGTGTCGGCGGTGGTGGCGGCGGGGGACGCCCCGCACCGTCGCCGCCACGGCCCCGATCGGCGACCGGCTGCTGGGCGACGCTGCCCGAGATCTGCGTCGGCGGTGCCGGCTCGTCCGCCTCGGGCTGTCCGCCGCCCGGTGGACGGGTCGCCTCCTCCACGTCGAAGTAGAGGCTCGGTGAATCGCTCGAGGGGGGTCCGAGCCAGACCTGGGTCCGTCCCGCCGGCAGTGCCACCCGCTCGTGTCGACCGGTCGCGTCGTGGATCCCGTTCGTGCTGCCGGTGTCGTGCACGGCCCACGCCGCCCCGTCGAAGCGGAGCGCGGCGTGGAACCGCGAGACCTGGGCGTGGTCGACGGTGATCGACGCCGAGGTGTCTCGACCGATCGTGTGACCGTCGAGCCCGTGATAGGCCTGCCCATCCACCCAGACGACGACGCCCGAGCCGGGCCCGGAGGAGTTGCTAGCGTGACTGATCTCCACGAGGTTAACGGTGCTCGCCGTGCGAGACTCGCCCGGTCACCGGCCGTCGGCCTGCTTGATCACGTGTTCCGGGGGCCAGCGTCCGGAGACCTCCCCATCGGCGGCCAGCCGGTCGACCAGGGGCCGCAGCAGCTCGATCAGTCGCTCGGCCCCATCCTGACCGAGGCGCCGCACCGGGTCGCTCATCAGCCGGTCGGTGGACCGCTCGATGCCGGTTCTCGCCTCGGTGCCGTCGGTGGTGAGCGCCCCGTCGGCGTCGACCCACCCGCGCTCGCGAAGACGATCGACCGCGTCGTCCCACTCGTCGTCGGTCCAGCCACGGATGCCGATGATCGTGGGCTTGTTGCCGTGGCCCCGGGCCGCCATGAGCACGTGGCAGGCGACGCCGTCGACCTCGGCGTCGGCGAGCGCGATGTTGTGGCTGTCGCCGCGGTACTCGCGCAGGAGGGTGCAGCCGTGCCAGAGGCCGAGCAGCGGGTCCGTCGGCCAGGTGAGCTCCGCGCAGCCCGCGTACACCGGACGCCCGGCCGCCGGGGCATCGCCGACCCGTCGGATCAGCTCCGCTGCTTCCGCCGCCGCGGCTCGGGCTGCGGCGTCGTTGCCGAAGATCCGTTGGAGGGCCTGATCGACCCGGTCCAACCGGAGGGCGGTGGCCTCCTCAGGGGCTCTGATGTCCCACACGCCGGGCACCGCACGGGCGACCATCCTCGGGGCGAAGTTGTAGAACGCGGCGGTGACGGTGGCCGCGGTCACCGCACCCATCGGCGCGGGGCGGTAGGCGAAGTACGCGTGCCACCAGCCCTTGTAGCCGGCGTCGGTCCAGTCGGCGGCTTCGCGGCTGTAGTAGGTGACGGCATGGAACGGCTCAGCCACCCGGGCGAGCGCTCGAGCGGTGCTGTCGGTGCCGTCCACGATCGCCTCTCCCATGCCGTCCCCCCGCATCTCGTCTCGGCGCCGGCGGCGCCGTTGGCGGTGGAGCCTACAGCTCGGCCCGGTCCGGGGTCACTCAGGCCAGGCGTCGGCGCTGGCTCAGCTCACCTCGAACACGGTGGGGCACCCGGCGGCCGTCAGTACCCGGGAACCGGCGAGGAGCTGGAAGACGATGTCGGTCCCCGCCGCTGCCTGGTGGCTCGACTGGTTGCCGTCGGCGTTGACGACCTGGACGGTGCATCCACCGGGGCTCACCACGGCGGCGCGGTACTGCCCGGCGGGCAGGTTGGCCGGCACGGCAGCGACCACGCCAGGGGTGATCGTGGCGGTCGGGATCGTCGTCTCGGTGGGCTGGGTCGGCTCGGTCGACGGCGCGGTCCCGGTCGATCCCGGAGCGGTCGGGGTGGTGTTCGGGTCCGGCTCCACCGTCGTCTCCGAGCTGGTCGACGAGGTCGGGGTGGTGTCGGCGACGGTCGGCGTCGTGGTCGGCGAGGTCGGGACCGTGGGTGACGTCGGCCCGATCTGCGGTTGGGTCGGCGTGGTCGTTGCCGCCGTGGGAGCGGGAGCAGCGGTCGGTGCCGGGGCGATCGTCGACTCCACCGGCGCCGACGACACGGTCGACTCCGTGCTCTCGACGACCGACCGCGCGGTGGTGGGCGCGGGGCCCGTCGCCTCCGGCCCGATGGTGGTGTCCGGGGTGGTCTCGACCCCGGCTATCTCCTGCACGTCGTCGTCGGAGTCGCCGCCCAACCAGAGGATCTGTGCGCTGATCAGGGTGATGACCAGCACGGAGGCGCCGATCAGCAGCTTCGACGGGGTCGGCCGGAGGGCGTCGAGCAGCCCATCGAACGACGAGGTCCGGTAGGCGCCGCCGGGCACCGGCACGAAACCGGGGTTCTGGCGCTCCCGAGCAGGAGGTGGCGGGTCCCCGAGATCGGCCGAGCCGCCCCAGTCCACGACGGCCGGTTCGGCGACCACGGTCGGTTCGTCGACCGGGTGACGGTCGGCCATGACCAGCGACGGGCTCGATCCGGTCGGCGCCGAGCGGGCCGCGGCGGCGAACACCTCGCTGAGGCGGGTGTCGGGTGTCGGCGTACTGGCGAAGCTCCTCGTCCGTACGTCGGCGAAGAACGACGCGACCGGGTTGCCGTCCATCCCGGACAGGCCGGGATCGATCTGGCCGCTGAGCAGGCCGTCCAGCTCGTCGTCGTCGAGCGCGTAGCTCGTGGAGTCGTGGTTGTCGTTCACGGGTGCACCACCTCGGAAAGGATCTCTGCCTGCAGGCGGCGCAACCCCCGCCGCTGCAAGGCCTTGACTGCCGACACCGGTTTGTCCACCACGATCGCGACCTGCTTGAGGCTCAGGTCGGCGATCGATCGGAGGAGGATGACGTCTCGCTGGTCGTCGCTGAGGGCGGCGAGCAGCGCCCGGACCCGGTCGATGCCGATACTCGCCATCGCGTCGCTCTCCGCGCTGCCGACCAGGAGATCGGGGACCTCCACGTCGGCCGAACGGGGACGGCGGGCAGCCGCCCGTTGCGCATCGATCACCTGGTTGCGGGCGATGGCGAACACCCATGCCCGGAACGCGTGGCCGTCGCCGTCGAACGCGGCGATCCGGTCGAAGGCGCGGAGGAACACCTCGTTGGCGATGCCCTCGGCGTCCTCGACACCCCTGGCCGCAGCGAAGTTCGTGACCTGCGGCGCGAGCCATCGGTAGAGGCGTTCGAAGGCGATGCCCTCCCCAGCTCTCGCTGCAGCGAGCACCGAAGCGAAGTCGGGCTCGACCCATCGAGCCGGAGCGACCTCGGGGTCGTGTGATGAAACTGAAGCCATGAACCGCCGGAAATGCCCCACCTGCACGACCGGTCGGGAGGCTTCACACCCTCCGACCCCAGACGCCTCTCCGTCCCGCCAGGCCGGGAAGACATCGTCACGAGAGTAAACGTCCCGCGCCGCCGAGAGGGTACCACGCTGGGTAAATCGACTCCCCTCCCGATCGTCGGCAGCTCGCACCGGCACCGCAGCCGGTAGCGAAGCGGGCCCCGGTTGGCCAAGACTCCTGGGTGACCATGGATGGCCCCGATCACCTCGACTCGGTCTCGAACCCACCGTCGTCAGAACGCGCCGATCGTCGTGGGAACGACGACCCCAGCCTGTTCGGACCGACGGTCACGCTGGCGATCGCCGAGTTGGTCAACGGCGAGCTCGACCGATCGGCGGCGCGATGTCGTCAGGTGCTCGACCGATCGGCCGGGGATCCGGGGGCAGCGACCGACGGTCGGGCGGCTCGTGCCGTGCTCGCGGTCATCGCCCACCTCTGCGGCGATCACGTCCTCGCCCGCCGACTCGGCGTCAGCGCCGTGGCGAGCCGGAACCCGACCGCAGCACCGGTGCGGGCCGATGTCGATCGAGCCGTCGCCTCGATCGCCGTTCCTGCCCTGGTGCTCGCCCACGAGGCGACCGGCGACCACGACCTCGGCCGGTCGATGCTGGGCGTCCACCCGCTCGCAACGGCCCACCGGTCGGCCCTCGATCAGCTCGTCGGGCCGGGTGCCGCCGGACCACGGTCGGGGGCCGAGGTCGAGGCCAACCACCGTGTCACCGGCCCTTCCGATCTCGAGATCGGAACGGCGGCTGCGGCCCTCCTCAGCCGCGATCGGTGGGAGCGGTCCATCGGCCACGATCCGGCCGCCATCGGCGCCGAGGGGCCCGAGGCGATCCCGGCGGTGTGGATCGACACGCTGGCGGCCGCGGGTGCGGCCGGCCACCGGCTCTCGCTGTCCGTCCCCGTTTCGGTGGAGCGGGCCCACGCCGTCGGGCTCGCGCTCCGGGGCGAGCGCGAGCGGGCGGCGGCGGTACTCGATACGGCGGAGGATCGCTGGCGCCGCCAGCGCGCCTACACCGAACTGGCTGAGGTGCTCGTGCTCCGAGCCGAGATCGCGCTGGCCCTCGGCCACCGGGGGGAAGCCGAGGAGCGGGCATCGGAGGGATACGGGCTGGCAAACCGGCTCGGCCATCACGCCGTCGGGGCGCGGGCGCTGGCTCTGCATCACCCGTCGCCCGACGGTCTCGACCTGGGGAGCGCCGACGAGCGGTCGGTGCTGGTGAGCGACGTGGCCGGGTCCACGAAGGTCAGCACCACCGCTGGCGACGAAGCGTATGTCGATCTGATCATGACGCACCACGACACGGTCCGACCGCTGCTCGAACGACACGGTGGCGTCGAGTTCAGCGAGGGGGGCGACAGCCTCCTGGCCTGGTTCGAGTCGCCGGAGGACACCCTGGACTGTGCGCTGGCGATCCTCGACGCCGTCGCTGTGCACCGTCGTGCCGGCTGTGACCTGCACGTGCGGCTGGCCATCGCCGGCGGGCGACCGTACTTCCGGAACGGCCGGCCCTACGGGCGTGCCGTGAACCTCGCCAACCGACTGCTGCCGACGTGTGCACGCGGTCAGATCGTGGTCGACGAGGCGACCCTCGCCCGGCTCGGCCCGATCGTCGACGGGTTCGCCAGCCGCATGATCAGGCTCGACGACTTCGGCACGACCGCGATCGGCTTCCTCACCCCCGTCGACGCCGCCTGATCCGCGGGCCCACTTGGCCCCGGCCGGTCGGTGGGCTACAAGAGCAGGATGCGTGTGGCCATCACCGGAGCAGCCGGCATGTTGGGGCGGAAGCTGACCGACCGGCTGCTCGCCGACAGGGCGCTCGCCGATCGGCCGATCGAGGCGCTGGACCTGGTCGATGTCGCGGCGGTCGATGCGAGCGGATCGTCGGCGGCCGCCGGTGGGATCGTGTGCCGGTCGATCGTCGCCGACCTCGCCGAGCCCGGCGCCGCCCGGGACCTCGCGGCCACCGATCCCGACGTGGTGTTCCACCTCGCCGGGGTGGTGTCCGGCGAGGCGGAGGCGAATCTGGCGAAGGGGTATCGGGTCAACCTCGACGGCACCCGGCTCCTGTTCGATGCGCTGGCCGAAGCCGACGGCACGCCCCGCGTGGTGTTCACCTCCTCGATCGCGGTCTTCGGGGCCCCGTTCCCCGCCGTCATCGGCGACGAGTTCCACCTGACCCCGCTCACGTCCTACGGCACGCAGAAGGCGATCGGGGAGGGCCTGCTGGCCGACTACAGCCGCCGTGGTCTGCTCGACGGCGTGGGGATCCGGCTCCCGACGATCACCGTGCGGCCCGGCGCCCCCAACGCCGCCGCGTCCGGCTTCTTCTCCGGCATCATCCGTGAACCGTTGGCCGGGCTGCCGGCGGCGCTGCCGGTCGACCCGTCGGTTCGCCACCCCCATGCGAGCCCTCGCAGCGCCATCGGGTTCCTGGTCCACGCAGCGGGGCTCGACACCGGGCCGCTGGGTCACCGCCGGAACCTGACCATGCCGAGCATCTCGGTCACGGTGCAGGAGCAGATCGACGCGCTCGGCCGGGTGGCCGGCCCCGACGCTGTGGCCCTGATCGAGCGTCGGTCCGACCCTGCCGTCGAGGCGATCGTGGCCGGCTGGCCGGAGCGGTTCGACACGGCGCGGGCCGACGCCCTCGGCTTCGTGTGCGAGTCGACCTACGACGAGATCATCCAGGCCTATCTCGACCACGACGCGCCGGACCGGGCCTGACCTTCACTCAGCGGGGTCGACGGGCACTCAGCGGGGTCGACGGGCACTCAGCGCGGGTCGACGGGCAGCTCGTCGGGTGGGAGCGGCGTGTTCGACTTGACGTAGTCGGCGAGCTCGGCCGGATTGCACGTCGGGCAGAGGTGGACCAGACGCATCGACTGGATCGACAGTTGCGTGCCGCGCGACTTGTCGAGCATGGCCTGGAACGCCGGGCGGACATCGGTGGAGCCGCACGTCGGGCAGGAGGGGGTCAGATCCCGGATCCACACCAGGCCACAGGCCTCACAGGTGATCGTGATCCGATCGTCGGATTCGTCGCGCTCGCCCCGTAGGCGGTCCTCTTCGCCACATCGAGCGCAGACGAGATCGGACGAGGACGGGGACTGCGATGGCGTTGGGGGCATGGGGCTGCCGCTTCCGACTCAGGCGACGAGGTGGTGGTGCTGTGGATTGGACCGGATGTGGCTCCTGGCGAAGGAGCACAGTGGCACGATGCGCCGCCCGTCGTCGGCGATGATGGCCAGGAGGCCGTCGACCAGTCGGGCACCGTAGCCGTTTCCACGGTGGTGGGCGAGCGTCTCGACGTGGGGGACCACCACCGCGCCGTCCTGCTCCCGGTAGTCGGCGAAACCCAGCAGCTCCCCGTCGCGCCGCAGCTCGAACCGGTTGTGCTCGGCGTCCTCGGTCACCTCGAAGCCGTCGGGCTCTGCCGGGGCCGATGCGTCGTCCGGTTGGGAAGTCATCACCGCCATGGTCGACCACGGCACCGCTGCAGGCAAGCCCGCCGGTCGCCATCGTGCGAGTCTGGCCGCCTACGGGACTATGGGCGTGCCGAGCTGACGCTCGAGCGACTCGGCGGCGTCGAGGGCGATGTGCTCGGCGAAGCGACGGGCCACGATCTGGACGCCATTGGGCCTGCGCCCGGTCACCCCTGTCGGCTGGGCGATCGCAGGGAGGCCCAGGAAGTTCATCGCCACGAGCGGCGCGTTGGCGGCCGCGATCTCGGCGAGCCGGTCGACGCTGGCCAGATCGTCGGCCGCAGGCCACGCCGGTTCCATCGCGACCGGGAGGACGAGGGCGTCGACGTCCTCGGTGAGCAGCCGCTGCCACCGCCGGAGGTGGCTCGCCCGGTCGGCCAGCACGGCGTAGAGGTCCTCGACCTCGAGGGCGGGGGCCGCCAGCGAATCGAACAGCGCCAGCATCCTGGCGATCGCCTCGGAGCCCAGGTCGAGCATCGTCGCCCTGCTCCCGGTCACCCAGAAGTCGGTGTTGATCAGCGTCGCCCAGCCCCGAGCGGCCGCTGCGAGATCGGGAACGTCGACCTCCTGCACCTCCCACCCTTCGGCCCCCAGCGCGCCAACCGCCGCCGCGACCGCAGCGGCGACCTCGGGGTGGGCCTCGCCGAGCCCTGGACACCACCCGGCCCGTCGCCGGTGGGAGCCGGTGAGTTGGGCGGGTACCCAGGCCGGATCCCGCCACGACGGTCGGGCCATCGCCCCAAGCCCGAGGCGCAGATCGGCGACCGAACGGGCGATAGGACCCTGCACAGCGGCGAGGTCGATCCCGACCGGCCGCTCGCCGGGTGCGGTGGCGTTGTGGCTGGGGATCCGACCGATCGTCGGCCGAAGGCCCGACACCCCCGTGCAGTTCGCCGGCCAGCGGATCGAGCCGCCAGCGTCGTTTCCCAGTGCGAGGCAGCCCAGCCCGGCGGCGAGCGCGGCCGCGGCGCCGCCGCTGGATCCACCCGGGGTGAGGTCGGGGTCCCACGGGTTGCGGGTGGCGCCGAACAGCGGGTTGTCGGTGTGCCACCGCCAAGAGAACTCGGGGGTGTTGGTTCGGCCGAGCAGCACCGCGCCGGTCGCCCGGAGGTGCTCGACCACTGGCGCGTCGCTCGGGGCCGTCGCGTCGGCCAGGGCGGCGAGGCCGTTCGGGGTGGCCTGGCCAGCAACGTCGACGTTGTCCTTGATCGTGACCGGCACACCGGCCAGCGGGAGGTCCTCACCGGCGGCGATCGCCCGGTCGACGGCGGCCGCCTCGTGGCGGGCCGCGTCGTTGATGCGGGTGATCGCGTTCAGCTCGTCGTTGACCGCCTCCACCCTCGAGAGGTGGGTGTCGATCACGTCGACCGCTCGGAGTCGCCCCGATCGCACCGCCACCGCGACGTCGGTGGCCGTGGCGAACGGCAGTTCGTCGCCGTCCGCCGTTCGGGCTGCTGGAGCCATCGTGGCATAGTAGGGCCCATGGTCAGCCCGGACGTCAACCGCCTCCTGACGGCGTCGGGCCCCAACACCGGGGGCGGTCGGGTGCTGCGCCAGTACTGGCAGCCGGCGGCTCTCACCGAGGAGCTCCGAGGCGACCGACCGGTGGTGCCGGTCACACTGATGAACGAGGAGCTCGTGCTGTTCGCCGACGAGCGGGGACAGCTGGGGCTGATCGGCCGGCGCTGCCCCCACCGCGGGGTCGACCTGAGCTTCGGACGCCTCGAGGACGGCGGCCTGCGCTGCCCGTTCCACGGGTGGCTGTTGGACGTCGACGGGACCTGCCTCGAGACGCCGACCGAGCCACCGGCCAGCACGTTCCACACCCGGGTTCGCCACTCGTCGTACCCGGTGGAGGAGCGGAACGGGGTCGTCTGGGCCTACCTGGGCGACGGGCCCCCTCCCCCGCTGCCGTCGTTCGACTGCTTCGCCGCGCCGTCATCGCACGTGTTCGCGTTCAAGGGCCTGTGGGCGTGCAACTGGCTCCAGTCGCACGAGGTGGGCATCGATCCTGCCCACGCCGCATTCCTCCACCGCTTCCTCGACGACGACACCGAGGAGTACGGGCAGCAGTTCCGCGACCTGGTGGCCGACACCGGCGTTCCGATGACGAAGCTGATGCGGGAGGCGTCGGCCCCGACGATCGTCGCCACCGACACGCCGTTCGGATTCCGGCTCCGCACGACCCGCCAGTACCGCGATCGGTTCACCCACGTGCGGATCTCGAACTGCATCTTCCCCAACGCGATCACGATCGCGATGAGCCGCGAGATGAGCATCACCCAGTGGCACGTGCCGATCGACGACACCAGCAGCTACTGGTACTCGATGTTCGTGAGCTTCGGCGACCCGGTCGACGCCGGGGTGATGCGGGCCCAGCGGGCGGAGCAGGTGACGATGCCCGACTACCGGCCCCTCACCGGGCGGGCCGACCGGTGGGGCTACGACCCGGCCGAGCAACGCACGTCGACGTTCACCGGCATGGGCCGAGACATCAACGTGCACGACCAGTGGGCCGTCGAGTCCCAGGGACCGCTCTACGACCGGGCCGACGAGCAGCTCAGCCCGAGCGACGTCGGCGTTCGAACCCACCGGCGGATGTTCCTGGCGGCCGCCGAGGACCCGTCGCCGGCGAACCTCGTCGGACGGGACGGTGCGAGCCGCGGTCCGACCGCCATCGACGCCGTGACCACCGGCGACGACGTGGAGGAGCCGTGGCGCTCACTCGACGCGTCGCGACGGGCGGCGTCGACCTGGGCCGAACCGCTCGACCAGCCATGACCGCACCGATCGGCGCGGACGCCGGGGCCCGGCGATGAGTCTCGGGGCGACGAGCACGGCCGACCAGCTGCTCGAACGGCTCGACGACGATGGCATCCACACGGTGCGGGTGCTGTTCGCCGACCAGCACGGGCTGCTGCGGGGCAAGGCGATCGCGGCGAACGCCATGCCGGCGGCGTTCGAGCGGGGCATCGGCGTGCCGGGCTCGCTGCTCCACAAGGACACCGGCAACACCTACGCGATCGGCCTGTGGGCGGCGACCGGTGACCAGGTCCTCGACGATCTCGTCGGCGCCCGCAACATCGTGCTCCGACCCGATCCGGCGACCTACCGTTCACTGCCGTGGGCGCCCGGGACCGGGGCGGTGCTGAGCGACCTCGAGACCAGCGATGGACGCCCGATCCCCCACGCCACGAGACGGATCGCCCAGGACGCGCTGGCCCGACTCGCCGACGACGGCCTCGCCCTCAAGGCCGGTCTCGAGCTGGAGTTCCACCTGTTCCGCGTCGGTGACGACGGGGAGCTCGGCCACAGTCATCCGGGGTGGGACCTCCTCGGCGACGACACCCTCGATCGGTTGGGGGAGACGGTCGAGCCGATCCGGGCGGGCCTGGTGGCGATGGGACTGGGACCGGTGAGCGTCGAGGCGGAGCTCGGTCCGAGCCAGGTGGAGATGACGTTCCCCCCGGCGCTGGGCCTGGCCGTGGCGGAGGACGCGCTCTATGTGCGGATGGCGATCAGGCAACTGGCCCGAGCCAACGGTCTGCGGGCGAGCTTCCTGAGCCGGCCCCGACTCGCCGGCGCCGGCGACGGGTTTCCGAGCGGGTGGCACCTGCACCAGTCGTTGGTGGCGGCCAACGAGCCGGACCGGCCGAGCGTGTTCGCCTCGACGGGCGACGATCTCATCTCGCCACTCGGTGCCTCGTTCGTGGCCGGCCTGCTGGAGCACGCTGCCGCCTCGTGCCTCCTCACCACACCCACCGTCACCGGCTACAAGCGGTATCGACCACAGGCCGTCGCTCCGAACCGGATCTCGTGGAGCCCGGAGCACCGGGGGGCGATGCTGCGGATCGTCGGCAACCCCGGCGACGCCGACACCCGAATCGAGAACCGGGTGGGCGACCCGGCCGCCAACCCGTACCTGTACCTGGCGTCACAGGTGCTGTCGGGGTTGGACGGGGTCGAGCGGAACCTGTCACCCCCCGACCCCACGGAGACCCCCTATGAGACGTCGGGCGGTGACCTGCTGCCCCGGTCGCTGGGCGAGGCGATCGACGCCTTCGCCGCCAGCTCGATGTACCGCAAGTCGTTCGGCGACCCGATCGTCGACTACCTGGTCGCCCTCAAGCGGAGCGAGTGGAACCGGTTCCTGGCCACCGTGACCGACTGGGAGCACGCCGAGTACTTCGACCTCTACTGACCCCCGCAATGGCGACCCCACGGATCGCTTGGATCGCTGGTGCCGATCGCTGGTGCCAGACACATCGTGCGGGTGTGGCGCCGAGCACCGAGCAGCGTCAGGGCATCATCCACTCGGTGCGAACCGTCCACGACGGTGGATCGTCGAGGCTACGGCAGACGAGCGAGATCGGACCGTTCGGAAGCTCGCCGAAGAAGAACATCCCCGCCTCGTCGGCCTGCACCGTGGCGATCGTGTTCCCTCGATGCTGGAGATCGACGTTCGCCGGCCGTGGGGGCACGATCTGCCCGGCGAGCGATCGGTCGCCACCGACCTCGACCTCGACGGCGACCCGTGGCGACTCGAAGGTGAGCGTGCGGACGTCGTCGCTGCCGCGCATCGCCAACTGCTGATCGGCGAGCGAGTCGTGGGTGAGCGACGCCAGCTCGGCATCGATGGTGCGCCACGTCCAGGCGGCTTCTGCCGCCCGGACCACCCGATCGGGGACAGGGTCAGCCTGGTCGAGGCCTCGGCGGAGGAGCGCGAGCGCTCGTGTCTCATCGGTCATCTCGTACCTCTCCTTCGGCGCTCATCAACGCGAGCAACCGGTCGACGCACCGCTTCCGCTTGGGGCCGATGCTGCCGACGGGCATGTTCAGAATCCTGGCGATCTCCCGATACGAGATCGGGGGATCGAGCACCCGGAGCCGGATCAGCTCCCGGCACTCGTGACCGAGCCGGCTGAACGCTCGGACGACGTCCGCACACTCCTCGGAGTCGATGAGGTGCAGATCGAAGTCGACGTCGTCGCCGGGACCATCCAGGTCGATCGGATCGACCACCGGCTCCCGAATGCGCTTGCGACTCACCCGGATGGCCTCCCGTCGGGCGGTCACCGCCAACCAGGACCCGACCCGGTCGGGCTCACGTATCTTGTCGAGGTTCTCCGCGAGCCGGAGCCAGGTGGTCTGGACGATGTCTTCCGAAAGCTCGGTGCCGAGACGGAACTCCCGCACCACCGACCACACCAGCCCGACGTAGCGGCCGACGAGCCGTCGCCACGCCTCTTCGTCCCCCGCCGCGGCCGCCTGCACGAGTAGGCCGATGTCCGCCTCTGTCACGGCAGGCATGCTAGTTGGGCTCCTTGTCGACGGTCAGGGTGCAGAACCGACACGGCCTGCTGACCCCGCGAAGCATCCGCACCCGGCTGCGCCCCTCGAGCCCGGCACGTTCGGCGATCGCGGTCGACAACACGATCTCGTTCGCCGCGGCGAGATCGGTGAGCCGAGCGGCGACGTGCACGTCGAACCCGACGAGCGTGTGGAGCGAGCAGTAGAAGCTGCCGTAGTGCATGCCGACCCGCAGGGGGACGCCCTGCGCCAGCGCCGCACGCTGCAACGCGATCCCGGTGGCCACCAGCGACCTCGGATCGGGCGACTGGAGCAGGAACCCGTCGCCGACGCAGTCGACGAGCTCGACGTCGTGCTCGGCCGCCAGCCGACCCGTCTCCTCCTCCAGTGCCTGGAGCAGGGCGAGCCACGCAGCGTCACCGATCCGCTCCGCCAGCGCCGTCGACGCCACCACGTCGGTGAACGCGATCGCGCCCTCCTGCACCTCGACGGAATCGACATCGGGAGCAGCTGCGGGGGTCATGGCGTCGGCGGTGGATCGTCGGGGCGCGTCGGCTCCTCGACGTACGCCACCGTGTTGCCGACGAGTTGTCCGGTATCGATCAGGAGGAAGCCGAAGTCCGCATGCTCTTGACCGTTGCTCTCGAGCTCGGCTTTCGACGCCTCGACGTCCAGGCCGCTGGCGAGACAGTTCGCGAGCAGCGCTGCCACTTGCGGCGCGGCGAACGAGGTCCCCGTCCACACCGCCCATGGAGTCGGGCCGATCCACTCATCCGGTTCGGGGTCGTAGGGATCGTCGTCGGCTCCGGTGCCGCGTTTCTCCTCGCCCTCCAGGTAGGTACTGATGATGCCTTCGCCGATCACGGAGAAATCGACCCACGAACCGAAGTTGCTCCAGGTCGAGGGCTCGCCATTCCGGTCGAGCGACGACACCGCGACGACATGATCGAACTCGTCGGCGAAGGCCGCCGGATAGATCCGGTTGCCCGAATGCTCGTTTCCGGCGGCGCAGACGACCATGATACGACCGGGTAGCGCTGCGACGTCGGCGAGGGCCTCCCTGATCAGCGGTGGTGGCTCGTCCCCGTAGTCGTCGGAACCGAGCGACAGGTTGATGACACCATGACCAGGGCCCTTTGCGATCCTTTCCCCGGCTCCCCTGATCGCATCTGCGAGCTTCGAATCCGGAGCGAAACCAGCAGGTCCGATGACCCGCGTCACCTCGACGGAGACGGCCGGACAGATCTGACGAATGACCCCGGCGATGAACGTTCCGTGTCCTGCGCTCAAGTTGAGGTAGCCGTCGTGGGCGAATCGGGGATCCTCGTCGCCGCCGACGTCGTGAAGCAGCCCCTGTGCATGGCCATCGCGGAACCTTCCAGTGTCGAGCACGACAACGATCCCTCCCTCACCGGCCTCGGCGTTCTCCGGCGGCTCGGGCAGGTCACAGCAGCAGGCTGGTTCCGCCCCGCTCTTGCTCTTCGTGACGACGTTCATGACCCGGAGGACGTTCGGCGTCGCCTGAGCCTCGCCCACTGCGTTGATCGCATCGATGACCGCGGCGAGGTCGACGTCGACCTGCGGGGTCACGAACCGGCGGGCGGTCGCCTCGGGATGGCGCTCGATCCTCACCCTCTCCTCCTCTGGGAGGTCGAACTCGTACTCGATGAGGATGGCCTGTGTCTGAGCCGGTAGCGGCCAGTTCGATGAGCTGATGACGAGCTCGCCGGCCACAACGGGAAGCCGAGTGCGACCGTCGCCATTGGACAGGAGAGCGACCTCCGCCCTGCAGCCATCGCGATCATCCACCGGACTCGTGTAGTCCGAAATGAGCCGCTCGATGAGCCGATCCCACCGCGCCGGATCGTCCTGAAAGCGCTTGAGCACGGCGAGTTGACGGCGAAGGGCGTTGTAGTTCGCCTGACAGCACATGGAATGTCCTCCAGAAGGGAATATGCGGGTGCCTCGACTCCCTCGTGGGACGGCGGCGTGTATCGAGGTGTGAAGAGGAGACCATCCCAGGCGGGTTGATACAAGCCGAACCGACTTTTGGCCCCGAACCCGAGGCTCCTACGATGCATCGGGGTACGAGGGAGGACCCACTGACCGGGGGGAAAGAAGCGAAACCGCTACTCGAGCGGGCGATGTCGAGCTTCCGGCTGGCCACCAGTCAACCGGCAAAGGGACGCCCGGAGGCCGAGTCGGTGGCGGGCGAAGCCGCGGCGAGCGACGCCGCCGATGCGATCGAGGCCGAGGTGGTGGCGCTGCGCGGCGCGGCGTGGGCGGCGCGCGAGCTGTACGACCACGAGGCGGCCCGGGACCTGATCGATCGCGCCGTCGCCATCGCCGCCGAGCACGGGTTGGATGCTCGGCGGAGTGAATGCCTCCTCACCCGGTCGAGCGTGCACCTCGAGCACGGGCGACAGGCCGAAGCCCGAGCCGACCTCGAGGAGGCGGCGGCTCTTGCGCCCCCGGAGATCGGCGCCGAGGTGGCGGCCAGCCTGGGCGTGATCGAGCACAAGGCCGGTGCCTACCTCGCTGCGCTCGACGCCTACTCCCGAGCCCTCGACCTCGCGAGCCCTGAGCAGGTCGACGTGCGGTTCAAGGCGTCGAGCAACGGCGCCCTGTGCGCCAGCCGGCTCGGTCGTCACGACCGGGCGGCACAGATGATCGAGGGGGCGGTCGACGTCGCCAAGCACTCGAGTGCCGTGTACGTCGCCCACGCTGCCCACAACCGGGCGGTTCTCGCAGCCGAGCGCGGCGATCCCACGGCTGCGCTCGCGTTCTTCGACGAGGCGCTCGACCTCTGGCGGGCTGCTGATCTCGTGCCGGCCGAGCACCATCTGGAGAAGGCCGAGACCTTCCTCGCCCTTCGCCTCCTCCCGGAAGCCGACGCTGCGGTCACGGCCGCGCTCCGCTACCTCGATCGACGACCGGGGGCTGCGCTCCTCCATGCCGAAGGGCTCTTGCTGGCGGCCGAGATCGCCGACAACCGGGGCGACCACGAGCGGGCTATCGAGCTCAATCAGCAGGCGGCGTCGACGTTCGCCGATCAGAACCGCACGGGGTGGTGGGCCATCGCCGAGCACGCCGCGATCTCGTCCCGATTCGCGACGGGCACCGTCGACGTCGATGATCGCGGCAGGCTCGATCGGGTCGAGAAGGAGCTCGAACGGAGCGGTCACACCACGGCCCGGGTGGCGGCCGCCCTCACGGCCGCGAGGGTCGCCCGCCGGTCGGCCGATCGAACGCGTGCAGTCGAGGCATACGCGCGCTGCGCGCAGCTGGGCCGACGGGGATCGGCACTCCTGCGGATCCAGGGCTGGGTCGCGGAAGCCGAGCGGGCCGACCTCGAGGGCGACGGCCGGCGGGTGTCGAGCGCGGCCCGAGCCGGGCTACGGACCCTCGACGGCTACCGGTCGACCTTCGACGCGGTCGAGCTCCGGGCACGAGCTGCGGCCTACGGGGAAGGGCTCGCCGCGGTCGGGCTGCGATGGGCGGTCTCCACCCGTCGTCCGGAGCGCATCTGGTCGTGGCTGGAGCGGACGCGGGCGGCGGCGCTGATCGAGTCGCCACCGGTCGGCGACGACGAGCAGACCGAGCTGGCCCTCGGCCGGCTCCGAGCCGCCACCGCCCAGGTCGCCGAGCTGGAACCGGACGACGCGGGCGTCATCGACGCCCAGCGGGAGCTCGCCCGGGCTGAGCACGAGCTCCGGGCGATCTCCTGGACCCGGAGCCGGTCGCGGCATGATCGCGAGGGGAACGGGTCGGAGCCGACCCTCGGTCGCTCGCCGACGAGCGCCACGCTCGACCGGATCCAGGCCGCATTGGGTGGGAAGGCGCTCGTCCAGTACGGCATCGTCGACGGCGAGCTGGTGGCGGTCGTGGTGACGGAGGAGCGTCGGGCATTCGTGGCGCTGGGAGGCGCCGACGACGCGATCTCGGCGAACCGCGACCTCGCATTCGCGCTCCGCCGGCTGGGCCGAAGCCGGCCGGGGGCATCGGCGGAGGCGGCAGTCGCGGCGACGGACGCCAGCCTGCGGCGTCTCGACGGGATCGTGACGAACCGGGCGTTGCTGCGATCGGTGGCGTCGTGCGAGGAGCTCGTGGTGGTGCCACCGGGCGAGCTGGCGAGCGCACCGTGGGCCGGTCTGCCGTCCTGCCGCGACCGCCCGACCACGGTCGCACCGTCGGCCACCGCCTGGTGGGTCACGAACCGGCGGCTGCCGCCAGACGACAGTCAGACGGTGGCGCTCGCCGGTCCCCGTCTCCAGCACGCAGCCGAGGAGGCTCGTCGGGTTGCCGACCAGTATCGGCACGGCAGCGCCCTGGTGGGAACAGCGGCCACGGGCGCAGCGCTCCGCGACCGGGCCGAGCGCATCGGCACGGTTCATGTCGCCGCCCACGGGCACCTCCGCCATGACAGCCCGACCTTCTCGTCGTTCGAGCTGGCCGACGGTCCGTTCACCGTCCACGACATCGGCCGGCTCCCGTCTCCCGTTCAGCGGTGGGTGCTGGCGTCGTGCGATCTCGGCTCGGCCGCCGCGGCCGCCGGACCGGGGTCGGATCTCGAGGGCATCGTCGCCGCGCTCCTGAGCGCCGGCGCCGGTTCTGTCGTCGCCTCGCCGGTGGAGGTCCCGGACGAGTCGACGACGGCGCTCATGATCTCGCTCCATCGAGGGCTCGCACAGGGCAAACGCACGCCGGTGGCGCTGCACGATGCCCGCCGTCGTCTCGACGAGTCCAACCCGTCCGAGCGCGTGGTGCAGCTGGCGTTCACCTGCTTCGGCGCCGCCTGACCTCAGCCGGCGCGAGCTCTCTCACCGATGCGGCCACATCCGCACACTGGTGCCAGACACCGGCGTGCGGGCCTGACCCCAGCAGGCACCATCACCGATGCCCTCCACCTCCGCACGATGTGTCTGGCACCGGTGTGCGGGCCTGACCTCCCCGCGTTGTCCCCGATGCCTCCACCAGCGCACGATGTGTCTGGCACCGGTGTGCGCTAGTCGCCGGCGAGGCGGGCCAGGGTGGTGGCGGCGAGGAGCTCGACGCCGACGGCGATCGCCCGCTCGTCGACGTCGAAGTGGCCGACGTGGAGGTCGAACCGATCGTGGTCGGCTTCGGGGTCGTGGGTGCCCAGCCGGATGTAGGTGCCGGGCGCCTCCCGCAGGTACCAGGCGTAGTCGTCACCACCCCAGCTCTGGGCGGCGGCGGTGACCGCCGCCGGCGACAGCACCCGCGACGCGACCTTCTCCACGAGGGCGGTCACGTCGGGATCGTTGTCGACCGGCGGGACACCGTGGGTGTAGTCGACCCGGAGCTCGGCGCCGACGTCGGTCACCAGCGCGCTGGCGACCTTGTCGAACGCCGCGGGGAGCACCTCCCAGGCCTCCATCGACGGGGTCCGCAGCGTGCCCCGCAGCTGGGCGCCGGTGGGGATCACGTTGGCTGCATCTCCGGCCTGGACCGAGCCGAAGACGAGCTTGAACGGCCCGATGTCGTCGCCCAGCTCGGCGGCGAGCCGGTCGGGGAGCTCCCGGATCAGGCGAGCGACGAGGGTGAGCATGTCGACGGTCTCCTCCGGTCGGGCGGTGTGCCCGCCGGGACCGGTGAGGGTCAGCTCCACCATGTCGGCCGCGGCCGTGATCGGACCGGAGCGCAGCCCGACGCTGCCGACGTCGAGCTTGGGGTCGCAGTGGACGCCGAGAACGGTGCCCACGCCGGCGAGCCCGTCATCGGCGAGGACCTCGAGCGCGCCGCCGGGCACCCGCTCCTCGGACGGCTGGAAGATCAGCCGAACACGGCCGCCGAGGCTCGCCCCGAGCTCGGCGAGGTAGAGACCGGCGCCGAGCACGACGGTGGTGTGCACGTCATGGCCGCAGGCGTGGGCGACCCCGGGGTTCTGGCTGCGGTAGTGGACGTCCTTCTCGTCGTCCATCGCCAATGCGTCGATGTCGGCCCGGAGCGCCACGATCGGACCGTCACCGTCATCATCGCCGATGTCGCAGAGCAGGCCGGTTCCCGAGCTGAGCACCCGTGACTCGAGTCCCGCCACGCGGAGCCGGTCGGCGATGAAGGCGGTCGTCTCGTGCTCGGAGCCGCTGGGCTCGGGGTGAGCGTGGAGGTGCCGTCGAAACGCCACCAGTTCGTCGTGGTGCGACTCCAACCAGGGTTCGATCATCGTGGTTCGTCCGTTTCGAGTTGTTCGACCAGCTCGGCCACGACGTCCCGCAGCGACTGGCCGGACTCGATCATCCGTCGTTGCCGGAGATAACTCGGTCCGATCGACCACAGTTCGAGCACGTCGTCGAGCTCAGCGGTCGACCCTATCCGCTCGGCCGCGGGGCGCAGGTCGTCCACCAGTCGCTGCAGCACGTCGCGTGCCGGCTCCCGCCGACCTTCGGTGTCGACGATCAGCTCCGCGTCGACGCCGTGACGGGCCGCCAGCCACCGGTTCTCGCGGATCACCCAGTCCCGGGGCGGGGGCGGGAGCTGGCTCCGGTTGAACCGATCGGCGGCGTCGGCCACCACCGCCTGGGCGAGGGCCGCCAGGGCCGTCGTCTCCCGGAGGGTGGAGGGGGCGTCGCACATGCGGAGCTCGACGGTGCCGAAGTCGGGATGGGGTCGCACGTCCCACCAGACCTCCTGGATCGACGAGATGCACTTCGCGGTGAGGAGGGTCTGCATGAAGATCTCGAAGTCGGTCCAGTCCTCCAGCATCGGGGGCAGGCCGGCCGTGGGGAGCGACTCGAAGACCTTGGATCGGGCGGAGGCCAGCCCGGTGTCCTCGGTCTCCATGTAGGGGCTCGACGCGGAGAGGATGAGGAAGAGCGGCAGGTGGCGCTGCAGCTCGTTGATCACGGCGATCGCCTGCTCACCGTTCTCGACCCCCACGTGGAAGTGGGCGCCGCAGATCAGCAGGCGGCGGGCGGGCCACTGCATCTGATCGACGAGGTCGTGGTAGCGGGGATTCGGGCTGATGAGCTGATCGGCACAGCGGGCGAAGGGGTGGGTGCCGGCGCTCATGACCTGCAGGCCGCGATTGGCGGCCTCCGCCCGGACCTCGTCGAGCGTGGTCTGCAGGTCGGCCTTGCCCTCGGCCGGCGTGTTGCAGATGCCGGTGATGATCTCGATGGTGGACTGGAACAGCTCGTGCTTCGCCTTCGGATGGGCGCCCTCGGGATGGGGCGCGCCGATCGTGGCCAGGATCTCGTTGGCGGCGCTCGCGAGGTCGCCGGTCTCGGGTTCGACGACATGGAGCTCGAGCTCGATGCCCAACGTCGGTTCGGGGTTGTGTGTGAAGCGGATGTCCATGGCTGTGCCTCGCCCGTTCGGTGCTCGTTCGTGCGTTCGAGGCATCATCCCAGGGCGTCCGGAGCGCTGTACAAGCGCGCTCCGGCGGACCCGGTCAACTCGCTGTCCAGGGGCCGACGATCGCGGGCAGAGTCGAACGAAACCGACCGCCTTCGCCCGCAAACGGGACGACACCGGCCGCCGCCACCCCGTTCGTCGGGGGACCGATGTCGGATTCCGGGGTTCAGCCGGTCGACGATCGCTCGGCGACGAGTTGCGCAGCCGCCCGGGCGGTCAGCCGGCGTCCGAGCCCGGCCAGATGGGCGTACTCGTCGGCGCCCAGCGAACGGCGAAGGTCGGCGACGACGTCGTCGTACTCGGCGGTCATCACCTCGATCATGTTCCCGGCGCCGCCGAGCGTGGCCACGAACCCGGTGATGCGGGCGGCGGTGGCGAGATGACCGGCGGCATGGAGGGCGATCGCGGCCGAACGGAACGAGAGCGGGTAGTTGACCTCCTCCCCGGCCTCGGCGATCAGCTTCACGGCGTCGGCCGCGCCGACGAGCCGCTGGGTGACGTCGCCCTCCTGCACCCCGGCCAGCAGGGGGCCGGCGGTCTGGACGAAGAACGGTGTGCCGTTGGCGGCCGCCTCGACGGAGATCTCGTCGGCGAAGCGCGCCGCTGCCTCGGCCTGTCCCCTTCGGGCTGACCACATCAGCTGCGAGATGAGTCGCCATGAGCGCCCGGAGGGCCATTGCGACCGTCGGGACCGGCGGTCGAGCGCTTCGGCGGCCTGGAGGGTCTGCTCGCCGTCGGGGTTGGCCAGCGCCCGCGACGTGAGTCGGAACGCCTCGGCCACCTCGATCCAGGTCGGGTTCTCGTCATCGTCGGCCGCTTCGCAGAAGGCCTCGGCCCGCGCCACGAGTCGTGTCGGGTCGTTCGTGTAGAACACTGCGAACAGGTCCAGCATCGCACCCCGAACCCCGGTGTCGCCGATCTCACGGGCCTGGGTGTGCAGGTCGGCCAGACGCTCGAGGTCGCCGTCGGTCCAGGCCCCGAGGGCGACGACGACGAGCGCGTTCTTTCGCATGTCGGGTTCGAGGTCGAGGGTGTCCAGCCCGGCCTCGACCCAGCGGTAGGCCTCCGTGCGCTGTTGCCACCGGATGTGGAACCCGAGCTCCACCAGCGGCGCCATCGCGATGTCCGGCCGGCCGGCATCGAGGCCCCACCGGACGGCCTCGACCACGTCGGGCCATTCGCTGGTGAGTGCGGCCGCCGCCAACGGCTCGTCGGACGTGTGCAGGGCCCGGGTCAGCGCGATGACCCGTTCCGCGAAGTACTCGGCGTGACGGGCCCGAAGGACGGGAAGCGAGGTTGCGTCGAGCTGCTGCTCGACGAACTGGCGGATCGGCTCGAGCATCCGGAACAGGGTTCCGTGGGGATCGCGCACCGGTGTCAGCATCGAGCATCGCACGAGGCGGTGGAGGTGCTCGGCAACGTGCTCGGCGTCGACGACCCGGGTGGCCGCGTCGAGCCGGAACGGGGAACGGAACACGCTGAGGGCCGACAGGACCCGCCGTTCCTCGTCGGGGAGCAGCTCGAACGACCAGGCGATCGTCTGCTCCATCGTGGCGTGACGGCCACGGCCGGGCCCGCCTCGGAGGACGGCGAGCTGATCGTCGAGCGCGCCGAGGACCTCGGCGGGACTGGCCGACATCAGCCGGGTGGCGGCGAGCTCGAGGGCCAACGGGAGACCGTCGAGTCGCTCGGTGATCCTCACCGCGATCGACCGGCTCTCGGCGTCGTCGACGACGGCACCCAGTTCGCCGCCGCGTCGCAGGAAGAGCTGCACGGCGGGGCTGTCCGGGTCGCCGCCCCGGAGTCCGCCGAGGCGGACGAGCCGCTCGCCAGCGACCCCGATCAGCTCGCGGCTCGTGGCCACCACCGAGAGGTCCGGCAGCCGATCGAGGAGGCCGACGATGAGGGCCCGGACCGGGTCGAGCAGGTGCTCGCAGTTGTCGAGGATCAGGGTGACCCGGCCGCTCCCCAGCCGCTCGGCGATCCGATCGACCGTCGCCTGGCTCGAACCGGCGGTGTTGTCGATCACGTTGAGCACCTCCGACGCCACGTCGGCGCTCGACTGCGAGCCCAGACCGCAGAACCAGACCTCGTGGCCGTCGGCGGCAGCGAGCTCGTGGGCGAGCACCACGGCGAGGCTCGTCTTGCCCACCCCGCCGGGACCGACGATCGTGACCGCCGCCCGCGGTTCGTTCAACGCTCGGACGCGATCGAGCTCGGCATCCCGCCCGAGGAGGTGGGCCGGGCGCGGGATGGGTCGGGCCGACTCGCGGCGCGAGGGGCGGTTCGGATCGGCCGCCCCGGCCGGACCGGCTGCATCCTCGGCCGCGTCCTCGTCGGCCCCGTCAGCGAGCTCGACCCGGTGCTCGATCCGCTCGACCGGCACCACCATCCGGTAGCCCCGGCCGTAGGTGGTGCGGACGATCCGTTGCTCGGTCCCGTTGTCGCCGAGGACGCGCCGGACGCTCTTCACCGCGGACGACAGCGCCGATTCGCTCACGAACCGGTCGCCCCACAGCTCGTCGAGCAGCTCCTCTTTCGGAACGACCCGGTCGTCGTGCTCGGCCAGGTAGGCCATCACGTCGAAGACGCGGGGCTCCACCTCGATCTCCATCGAGCGGCCGTCGCCGTCGTCGCCGGCGCCCGGGGCTTCACCGGCTCCAGCATCGACCCCGGCGCCGGCGCCGACAAGGGTGCGACGCTCGGTGTCCAACTCGAACCCCTCGAACCGCAATCGCATCGCTGCATGATCGCACCGGCGCCGACGCGTGGCGAACAGCGTCGGCGCCGCCCCCTCCGATCAGTAGTTGAAGACGAGCGCACCGCCCGACGTGTACTCGAACACCGCCGGAAAGCCGGCCACCTCGGCGTTGTCGGTCCAGGTCGCGTCGTCGAGCTTCCTGGTCTTCACGCAGACCGGGCACACGAGGAACCGTCCGCCCCGCTCGACGTACTCGCCGTGCAGGTCGCTCACCGCGGGTGCGTCGGGAACGTCGATCGTGTCGGCGAACCCCTTCTCCCCGGCGTAGACACCGTCGGCCGTGAGGAACATGACGGCCTCCTTGCCGGCCCGGAGCGCCTCGACCCCACAGAGGTAGGAGGTCAGGACGGCCTCCGGCTCGTCTCCGCCGTTGCTGAGATTGATGAGGACCTTGTCGTCGGTTGCCACTGTGGCGCTCCTGTTCGCTGTTCGGTTCGTCCACCGGCCACCCGGCCGATGCGGTCCAATCGTCGGGGACGTGCGCGGCCGAAGCTTGGGCCCACCGTGAGGAAGGTGTGTGGGCGATGGGCGGCGGTGTACTCAGCGTTTCCCCACGGTTCGACCAAGATCGCCGACGGCCGATCGATCACGCTGGTCGCCGGAACCTGGAGACCACCGGGGCCATTGACACGGAGGACATCCTCATGCCGCTGATCGACCTGATCGATGCCGATTCGAGCCCGCTCCTGCTCCGCGACCTGTTCCGCGACGGCGACCCGGGCCCGATCGTGGGCGCACTGGCCCAGGTGCCCGAGCTGTGCGAGGTCGCCCTGCCGTTCATCGGTTCCGCCCTCGGCCCGTCGTCGGTGTCGTTCCGCTGGAAGGAGATCGCCATCCTGCGGACCTCGGCCAACCTGCGTTGCAGCTACTGCATCAACGCCCACACCGTCGTGGCGTTCGAGAGCGGTCTGACCGGCCGGGAGGTCCGCGCGCTCCGCGAGTGCCCGGACCCATCCGACGTGTTCGAGGATCCGGCCGAGCGGGCCCTGATCCGCTGGATCGACGCCCTGTCCACCGGGACTGGATCGGTCGATCCACCGATCGCCGAGGCTGCCCGAGCCCATCTGGGCGACTACCGCCTCGTCGAGCTCACGATCACCGTTGGGGTGACGATGCTGCTCAACCGCATGGCGACGGGCCTCGAGCTGCCGACGTCCGACAGCACGATCACGGCACTGGCCGACCACGGGTACCAGCCCCATCGGGCCGGGACGACGGTCGCCATCGCTTCCGCCGCCACACCCAGCATCCCGACCATCGCAGGAGCAGCACGATGACCGTCACCGAAGCGCTCGAGAGCGGCGAGCTCCCCAGCCGCATGTGGTTCTACAGCAACTACCACTGCAACCTCGCCTGCACCTACTGCTTCACCGAGTCGGCGCCGACCGTGGCGAAGCGGGCGATGGATCCGGAGACGATCGTGCGCATCGCCCGGGAGGGGGCTGAGCTCGGCTACACCGACTTCGGCATCACGGGCGGCGAGCCGTTCCTCCTGCCCTACATGGTCGACGTGCTCACCGAGCTCAGCGAGATCGGCTCGGCGATCGTGATCTCGAACGGCACGGTGTTCGGGCCGAAGCGGTTCGCGAGAGCCACCGAGCTCGCCGGCCGGGACGTGCAGATCCAGGTATCGCTCGACTCGGCCGAACCCGACCTCAACGACGAGATGCGGGGTCCGGAGAACTTCGCCAAGGTCGCCGATGTCGTCCCGAGGCTCGTGGATGCCGGGGTGAAGGTGCGGATCGCCACGACCGTCGAGCCCGACCGGCTCGACGAGGACCAGCACGAGGAGCTGTGTGCCCTGCACCGCAGCTGGGGGATCGACGACGAGGACCACATCGTCAGACCGGTGATCGAGCGCGGGAGGGCGGCCGAGCACGACATGGGACGCCAACTCGAGTTCCACGAGTTCCCGGCCGAGTTGACGTTCTCGGTCGACGGGGCGTGGTGGGGCCCGTTCGGGCCGAGCATGACCGACGGTCGGCTCGACACCGACATGCTGATCACCCGAACCGTCGAGCCGGTGTCGGTGCCGGCCAACGCCCTCCACCGCCTCGCCGGCGGTCGCCCCGACGGGGCGGACACCGCGCTGGGAATCCGTTGAGCGTGACCGCCTCCGTGCCCGGTCGGGCACAGAAGCAGGTCGAGCGAGCATGAGCGAGCATCACGGCTCCGAGGGTGACGCACCTCGGACTCGTGGCTCGCGGGGCGCGACCGCGGTTCGCACTGCGAAGACTGCCGTCGCCGCCACCAGCATCGCCCCACCGCCGAGCAGGCCGAGCCAGACGGAACCGAGACCGTCGATCACGGCGCCGCCGGCGAGCGGGCCGACGACCCGCCCGCCGGCCATGACGGCCTGCGCATCGCCGGCGCGGTCGGCCGGGTTGGCCGAGCGCTCGGCGAGGGCGGCGAACGCACCGGGGATCGCCATCCAGAAACCGAAGCCCCAGCAGGCGAGGGTCGACGCGAAGACGATCGGGCCGGCGCCGCTCATGGCGGCGACCGCGCACAGGGCGGTGAGCGCCATCCACGGCCCGGGTATGCCTCGGCGCCATGGCCACTTGGCGGCCGGGATGCCGCTGAGGGCGTTGAGGCTGAAGATCGCAGCGACGGTGCCGGTCGACAACCCCACTTCGTCGGTGCCGACCACGACCGTGTAGGAGAACACGGCCGATCCCCCGAGGCTGAACAGGCCGAGGGCGGCCAGGAGGACCGTGGCGGCAGGAACGGGCTTCGATCGCGGGCTGCGCGGTTGGACCCGATCGGTGGCCCCCGTGCCACGGTTGAACAGCAGCGGGATGATGGCGACCGTGCCGAGGAGGGCGAACACCGACGTTGCGCCACCGCGTACGGCGAACGCAGCGATGAGCGGACCGGTGGTGATACCCATCAGTGGCCCGACGACGGCGATATCGGCCATCCCCTTCTGGTCGCCGAAGACCTGGACCCACGCGAACCACGTGATCAGCCCGAGCCCCAGGCCACTCGCGAACCGCAACCCGAGGAGAACGGGGAACGGCGGGAGCGTGGAGGACAGCAGGTTGACGCCGACCGCCACCAGCAGCGCGGCCACGAACACGCGGCGTCTCGGGCTGAGCCATCGGCCGGCACCCCAGGAGCCGAGCACGAACCCGCCGAGCTGGGCCACCCCGATCAGCGAGGCTGCGGTGAGGGCGAGCTGGTACTCGTCGGCCACGAGATCCAGCAGGAACGGGGTGGCCGAGAGGACGAGGGTGGAGAATCCGACCCCGAGCAGCACGCCGGGTGCCACGCTGGGGCGAAGGAGAACCGCCACGCGAACCGGAACCTGCATGAGTGGGGGACGCTACACGGCGCTCGTCGCGTCTCCGACCGGGCTGAATCGCTCGGTGCCCATCGGTGCGCTGTACGTGCGATCAGGTGGTGCTGGGGCCGGTGGAGCGGGGCGTGCGATCAGATGGTGCTCGCGGCGTTCGTCGCGAGCTCGACGATGCCGTCCTTCGTACGGGCGTCGTCGTCGAGGTACCCATTGCGGATGGGTCGCCACAGCATCCCGAGCACGGCCGACGCCCTGGCCCGAGCCATTCGATCGGGCTGCTGGCCACAGAGCAGGCGATGGGCCCGGCGGTTGTTGGTGTCGAGCCGCCTGCCGAGCTCCTCGTGGTTGAGGATCGACTTGTCGCCGTCGATCCAGATCGCGACATCACGGTGTCGGCTGAGGGCGTCCAGGTAGTCGGCGAGGACGGCGGCGAGCGCATCGGGTTCGTCGGCGAGCGGCGAGTGCTCGTCGAGCACGCGGTCCAGGTCGTCGAGCAGTGGTTCCGAGAGCTCGAAGAGGAGATCCTCCTTCGACGAGAAGTGGTAGACGAAGGCTGCCTTCGTCAGCCCGGTCGCCTCGGCGAGCGCCGCCACCGACGTGCCCTCGTAGCCCCGCTCCAGGAACAGGGCGAGTGCAGCGTCCAGCAGTTCATTGCGGCGGTTCGCTCGGGGCACGGGTCTCCTCTGGGCAGGTGAACCTGATTCTTCACGATCGTACAGGACGGAGCGCTGCCCCAGGTCGCCGGATGACTGTGGCGGCGCCTAGGGTCACGGCGTGAACGAGATCATGGACCTGCGTCGAGCCGATGGCGGCATCATCCTGATGACCTATCGCGGCGACTGGTGACCGTACTGCTGCGCCCAGCTCGTGCGGCTGGCAACGAACATCGAGCGCATCCACGGCGCGGGGGCCGAGGTCATCGCGATCTCGGTCGATTCCGACGAGCGGCAGGCCGGCATGTCGCAACGGTGGGGTCTCGGCGCCATGCAACTCGTGTCGGATCCAGGGGGCGAATCGCACCTGCAGAAGCTCGATCTCTACGATCCTGACGATCGAGGCGGCATCGCCCTGCCCGCCATGTTCGTCCTGTCGCCGACGGGCGAGGAGCTCTACCGCTATCAGGGGCGCGACTTCGCCGACCGGACGACGGACGACGACGTCTTCGCCGCCCTCGAGGGCGCGAACCTCGAACCGGTCGACCCCGGTCCGTGGACGCCGAGCGCGAGCCCGCCCGACGACCTCCGGGGCTACTTCCGACCCGACGACTTCGGCGCCTACTTTCGTGGCAACCGGTTCGCGGCGATCGCCATCGGCGGCCGGCTGCCGTCGAAGGAGACCGCCGCGGTGGCCAGGGAGCATCGCGTCATGGCCGAAGCCAGTCTCGAGGCGTGGGACACGCACCGCAAGACGTTGTCCTGACGCTGGCAGCGGCGCCTCGACGGCCGCTCTAGGGTCAGCCCATGCCCTTTCATCCCTACCTGTACTTCGACGGGAACTGCCGCGAGGCGTTCACCCGCTACCAGGAGATCTTCGGTGGTGAGCTGGTCATCCTGGACGGCACGGAGGCGCCGCCGGACGCAGGCATCCCCGACGACAAGAAGGACCTCGTCATGCACGCCGCCCTCAAGCCGGGCGACGACCTGCTGATGGCGTCCGACTCCTACGACGACGACGTCACGCCGACCGCCGGTATGTACGTCCACTACTCGACGACCGACCTGGACCGGGCCAGGACCATCTTCGACGCATTGTCCGAAGACGGCGAGGTCCACATGCCCGGCCGGGAGGAGTTCTGGACGCCGTTCTTCGGCATCTGCACCGACCGGTTCGGCACCCCCTGGCAGATCAGCGTGGAGCCAGAGCCGGATCCCGGGAGCTGACTCGCACAACGCTCCCTACCCCGAGCCGGTGCTACCGAGGCGGGAGCCCCATCGGATTCGGGAAGGTGATGTCGCCAGCGGTGGCCAGCCGGCCGATCATCGGATCGACATCGGCGAACAGGCGCTCGACTCGATCTGCGCCCAGGCTCGCGTAGGGATGGACTGCGAGCTCATCGGTCCGCTGCTCGATCTCGTCACGCAGCTGGCACCCAGCCAGTGTCGGGGTGCCGTGGTCGTCGAGCAGCCCACGGTCGACCAAACGTGCCGACGCCGCCGACCAGTCTTCGGCGGACCACCCCCGGCTGTCCTGGTAGAGGGCGGCAGGTAGCCCTTCGCTGGCAGCGAACAGCACGTGCGCCTCGCAGCCGTCGAGCTCCGCTGCGGTGAGAAGGGCCACGTGCCCATCGCCGCGGTGCTCCCGCAGTGTGGTGGCCGCCTGCCAGAGGGCAGCGACCGGATCGCTGGGCGCGACGACGTCGCGGTTCGCGCCGAACAGTGCCCGACCGTCACCGCTCGCCTGCTCGATCGCTTCCCGGGCGACGGGGAGAACGAGCGCCGCAAGCGCCTGTGCATCCTCGTCGGTCAGGATCCGCCGGAGCGCTGCAGCCGCCGCCTGGCTGCGAGCCACGACGATGTCGGTCGGATCGGCGAGCGCCCACGCATCGGGGATGGCCCGTCGAACGCGGCTCGGGTGGAAGTTGAAGAACGTCGCTTCGATCACGCCGGGACCGACCGGTCCCATCGGCGACGCTCGGAACGCGAAGTAGCCCATCCAGAAACCCTTCAGACCCGACCGAGTGGCCGCGTCGCGGCACTCAGGGCTGAAGTAGGTCACCGCGTTGACGACCTCGAGGCGATGCCACAGTTCCCGGGCGAGTGCTGGCTCCATGCCGACCAATCTCTCACCCACCGTCACGAGTTGCCCACGCCCCGACGACGGCCACCGCGAGGAGCAGCATCTCGATGAGAATCCGGACGGGTCCCGGCGTCGGGATCCCCGTGGTCTTCTTGTCGCCCGGCGTGTTGAACGCCGCCGGTAGCCCGACGAGCACGAGCAGTGCGGGAATCGCCCTGCCATCCGACCCCGTGACGCCGACCCGGTCCCGGCTCCGAACGATCTGTCTGGCGCTCCCGGGTGCGGACATGAAGGTGTCGCACGGCCGGCCAGCGTTCTTCACCAAGAAGATCTTCGCGGGACATGGCGCAGTGCTGAAGGGCGAGCACCACTCGAGCCAGTACGACAATGCGCTGGTCTTCATGCCCGACGCCCACGAGCGGGCCGCCATCGACCAGGACGAGCGGTTCTTCGTTCCGGCCTACTGGGGTCCCTACGGGTGGCGGGGCCTCGAGGGTGCGCAGCTCCTTCGAGAACATCGAGGACCGTCTGCACCGCCAATGACCGTCGCAACTACTCATCCAGTGGTCAGGCGGTGACCTGAATGAACTCGGCGGTGGATGGGATCCCGCCTGAGAGGACGAAGAGCATGTAGATGCCAGGTGGTGCGGCGTCGGCGGTTGTAGGTGTTCGGACATCGATCGAGTTGCCGGTCTGACCCTGTATGGCCAGCTTGACAAGTCGCTGTTGGCTGTCTGTGTGATGCGTGATCGCGCCGGGAGCGACGAGCGTGACCGCGTCGATGTCAGCGCCTTGGGGAGTCTGCACGGTGATCGTCGTGTTGAACGGGGCGGTCGCCGGGGCGCCGGTGATCGATGGTCGGTTGGCAGCGGCGAGGTACTCGGGAGAGTAGGCCTCGGCCGTCTTCTGGTTTCCGGCTGCGCCGGGACCGAGGGTCGCATCGACGCCACCCGAGGTGAAGACCCTGCCGTCGGGGAGGAGGAGGGCGACGGAGTGGTACTGCCTCGGGAAGCTCATCTGCGGCGTGACAGCCCACGCGTCAGTGTCTGGATCGTAGATTTCGCCCTCGAAGACATAGATCGGATTCGTGTCGAATCGATTGGGTGTCTGCCGGCCGCCGACGACCATCACGTTGCCGTTGGGCAGCACCACCGCGGAGATGCCGATTCGGGCGTGCGTCATGTTGGCGGTCGCCGCCCACCCAGTTGTCGTTCCGTCCGCGGCGATGGTGATCCGCTCGCAGTCGGAGATCGCCGAGTCGGTGGTCGATCGGCCGCCAGCGACGACGATCAAAGCCTCGGGGGCAGCTCCTCGATCGTCGACGATCAGGACCGAGGCGCCTTCCTTCCGGTCTGGGAATTCCATGGATGCCGAGTCGGTCCAGGTTCCGCTGGTGGGCGCAGTGAACGAGAACCTCGCCGTCTCGGCTCCCAGGTTCTGGTGTGAGTTCCAGCCTGTCCTGGTGAAGAACATGTCACCTGAAGGCAGCCAGTGGAGACCTGGGTAGAGGCCGCTGAACGCCTTGGCCGAGCCGGCTACGAGATCCCAGTAGTGCACATCCTGTCCAGTCGCTGGCGGCGGCTTGGAGAGGTCGAGAACCTCGACGTCCTCCACGACCCCGCCTATCCCTGCTGTGCCTGACACGATCGCGATTCGTCCGTCGGCCATGGGGACCATGGTCGGATACCACCGGAAGTCCCGGAGGTCGCCACCGGCCAGTCGCGTCCAGCTCTCGGCCAGGGGATCGAAGATGTGGATCGACTTGACCTGACCCTGGTTGGCACCGCCACCTGCGACCAGCCGACCATCGGGCAAGAAGGCGTGACCGGCACAGAACAAGTCGTCGTCATCCGAGAACGGGACGGTGTCGTACGTCGCCGTCGCCGGGTCGAAGAGCGCGGTTTCGAGACCGAACCCGGGACCGAGCTCGGCGTGGCCCGACCAGATCAGCACCTTGCCGGTCCGCAGGACGGCGCCGTGCACAGCGAACTCTGGAGCGGCCGGGAGGACCGCCCAGGTTCCGTCGTCCACGCCGTCGACGCAATGGTGGGGGTCGGGGGACGGACACTCGAACGAGCCTGTGTCGAGCGGTGGCGGGAAGCCCAGATCGTCGAAGTAGGCCTTGGTCGCACGGACCGTCTGCTTCACGCGAAGGAGGCCGATCATCCCCGCCATGACGTGCGGTTCGACGTGGCAGTGAACCGGATAGGTGGCAGCCACGTCGACGGTGCGCTTGCGGCCTTTGCTGTGCTTCGGCTTGCACGGCGGCAGGAGAACGGGTGGGGCAACCGTGTCGACGACGAACGCCTCGGCTGGACCGATGGTCCGGTTGTCGAGGTGCTGGCCACCGAACTCCCAATGCGACGCGTGGGGGTGGAAGTTGTGCCACTCCATGTCGAAGTCGAGGTTGAAGACGTACCAGCGGATCCTCTGGCCCGACTCGACTTCGATGACCGGCGAGTTGCCGGCGAACGATCGTCCATTGACCGCATAGCTCGTCGTCGATGTCGAGCTGCCAGCCTCGAAAACGGTGTGCGTCGCCTGACCCTGGTTGGTCCACGTGACGGTCCCGCCTGGGGCGATCGTGACGGTCGGCGGATCGAACGAATTGTCCAGGACGTTGACCGAAGCTGCGGGCAGACCGCCCGACTCGACGGTGACGGTACCGAACATCGGGTGGTAGAAGCATTCGTAGTCGACGGTGCCGGGCGTGTCGAAGGTGCGTTCGTAGTCCGCACCGGGGGCGATGTCCCCGCTGTCGAACAGCGGCTCGGACCGCCGGCCGGCCACCTTGTGCATGAAGAACGGAACCTCATGGTCGGCGTCGGGCCAGTGACGATCTCTCACGACCAGGCCGCCTATCAGACCCAGACGGGCATTCTCCCCGATCTTTCGGTGATGGTCGTGGAAGACCCACGCTCCGGTCATCTCGTCAGTGACGTCGTACACGTAGGTGTAGCTCTCACCAGGGCAGATCTGATCGCTTCGAACCCCTTCGTCGTTCGTCACACCCAGTGGATAGGCACCATCGGAATCGATTCCGTACTGAATGCCGTGCATGTGCAGGCTGTGGGGATCTCGGTCGCTGTTCATGACATGGATTCGAAGACGTCGACCCGGCTTCGTGTAGACAACGACACCGGGCACCCGCCGCTCGACCGGGGGCTCAGCCAGGTCGGTAGCGACCAGCGGGGTCGGGTCGACGGTGGCGTAGGTGGCATCGGTGTAGGGCCGGTAGACGACAGCGGTGAGCGCTCGCAGTTGCGCCTCGTCTTCGGTGATCGTGCCGTTCTCGTGACCTGCCCGCCGGAAGCAGTCGCGACGGTAGGTGTAGGTGTGGTTCGGATCGGGGTCGACAGGGGAATAGTTGTCGATCCGCTCGATCCTCAGGTAGACGTCCTGGACCAGGCACAGCTCATACCGGTCCTTCCATTTCTCGAGAATCCGAGCCAGACGACGCATGTTCTCCCGGCCGCGGATCTCATCGAGCTTGAGATCGACCTCCGAGCACAGGTCCGACACGTCCTCGATCAGCTCGTCATCTGGTGATCTTCGGTACCGCCGCTCCAGGCTCCGATCGGCCCGCACCAGCTCGTCGACACTCCTCATCAGACCATCGTCGACGAACGCGGGCGATCGGTCTGCGCAATCTTCACCAGAGACCATTGGACTCCGGCAGCCAATCACGATAGGCCCGCCCGACACGCGACAGTGCGCTGATTCTGCTCCGAACCGTCTCCGCCGACGGCGGAATAGTCAGCAGACCACCTACGGCGCCTCGCCTACCGTCGAAGGTGTCCGGTGCAGGCCGGCGACGGAGCACTCGATGAGCGTCTGGACGAACGCACAGAGACAACAGCGATCCACGAACTACAACAACGCCGACCCGAATCAGAGGCTGATCGGCTTCTGTGGGCGTTTCCTCCGACCCGCCCTTCTGGGAACTGTTGCGCTCGCCCTACTCGGCGCTGGCCTCATTCATGGGGAGCCGATACTGACGCGCCTGGGGTTCATCGCTGCGGTCGGATCAGTTCTGTGGGTAACAGCGCTCGGCTTCGCCCTGGGAACGCTCCGACTCGTCGCAATGGTTGCTGCGGTCGTGGTCGTTTTTGCTCTCACGAGAGTCGGGGGCAACGCCAGAAACGCAGCCGATCTCGTCGAGTACCGATCACTTCGAAGCGAGCTCGAGATCGAGTTGAACCTGCTTCGGGGACCGGACAGCACCACGGCTGAAGTCACCACCGGTTTGGCAGCGGCCGAGGCGTCCACCATTCGGGGTGGGGTGGTGCGCGCGGAGATCAGCGCTCACATCGCCAGGCTCACCCGCACCCATCCGACGCTGGCACTCGAACTGAACGACGAGCTCACTGCTACTCGGGATGCCCTGCAAGATCACCTCGCACGAACGAGGGCCGCCATCCGGTCCGGACGATCCGAAGTCGGCCCGAACGCATCGACCACCGTCGGTGCCGGTGAGCCACTGGCGAGCTCCCAACGGAACGATCCATCGCCCGGAGTGGATGAGCAGGCCACCGCTGAGGCTCGCGCCGCACTGGTCGTCGCCCGCCGCGGAGCCGATGCGATCGACGCGATCGTCGACGCGATGGCGTCGATCTCCAGCCAACTCGACCTCCTCACCGAGGACGGCGGAGCGACCGACGAGGCAACGACTGCGCGGGCGATCGACGAGGTGCATCGCCTCCTGCAACCGCTCACCGAGATGCCCATCGCTACAGACACGAACGACGGGGCCTCGTCCGAGGATCGGGCCGGCCGGAGTTGCGTCGATCCGACCGCTTCTGCCGACTTCGCCCAAACGCTGATCGCCGCCGATCAGTGTGTCACTGGATGCGCCGTCGGCAGCACAAGCCCAACGTGTCGACCGATGTCGGCGAAGCGACTCCTCCTCCTCGGCTTCCAGGAACAGCTCGAGACCCTGACCGAGGACGAGACGATCACAGAGACGTCGCAGGCTCTCGCATCGCGGCTCGCCGAGGTGAGGGCTGACATCGCGGCGCTGGATGACCCCGTCGCGATCCATTCACTCGCAATGGAGGGAGCAGGGGTCATCCTGGGCGACGTGGTGCAAGCGCTCGTTCTCGACGACGACCGCACGGCGAGACTCGGCGGTTGGGGCTGGCTGGTGCTGGCGATCGGCGCGATCGTCGGCTACCGACTTCTCGAGGTGGCGAACGATCGTCGATCCCCCGGTCCGGTGGCTATCTCTGCAGGAGAAGCCATCGAGGGTGCCGAGGCGAAGACCCAGGCGGCAACCGCGCTGGTCCGCTCCCATCTCACTGCGGCCAACCTCCAGGAACCGTCGCCATTGCCCGGCGGCGAGGCGGTCTCGAGCATCTCGGCCAGCTCGGAAGCCACCGGATTCGAGAACGCAGTTGTCCGATATGTGGTCAACCTCTTGCAGACAACAGCGTTTCCGCGACGGGGCGTCGACCTCGTGGTGACCGCGCAGCCCGCCGAATCGGGTCTGACCCCCAAGCAATCGGCCGATCGGAACGAGAACGGCTCGCCGGTCGAGCCCTATCGCCTGATGGTGAAAGCAACCCGCAAGAGCCGCAACGGACTGGTGTTCAGCCATCCCTTCACCGATCAGAGCCTCGAGGAGGTCACCCACGCAGCGGCCTACTTCGCTGCCGAACGGTTGCTCGATGCGGGCTGGACAACGCCGCCCTGGCTCGTCTGGTCATCGCAGGACGGTTCGGCGCTGCGTGCCTATCAAGAGGTGATGATCGAGAAGCAGAGCCCCCGATCCGTCCACGGCCGACCCGGTGGTCAAGCGGGAAGCTCGGGAGGAGACCGTGTGCGCACGGCGAGGGGGCGGCTCGAGACAGCCGTCCGTTCGAGCCCCGGGACTGGCGCAGCGCTCGTGGCACTGTCACACGAAGCTGCCCTCGAAGGCGACCTCGTTGCCTCTGTGCACTATCTGCTCCTCGCTCGCAATCGACACGACCGGTTCGTAACGGCGAGCTACCGGCTGGGTGTCACGCTGTCGATGTTGGCGTCGGATCTGGATTCGTTCGTTACCTGGGATCGAGCGAAGTGTGCGCTACATCCCGATTCCGAGACCGAAAACAAGCGACTGGCGTGGGAGAACGACTGGGCAGGCGTCAACGACCTGCTGGACTGTCCGACTGGCGACGGGGTCGCGATCACCTCGATCACGAGGAAGGCACTGCTGCTCCGATCGATCGAGGAACTGTCATGGGTCGCCCGTTCGGTCCACCGTCCCCTCATCCTCGGACGAGCGTGCAGGCAAGCGGAGCGCGAGTACTGGCTCAGTCTCTACCGATCGCCCCGACGCCGATCGGGCCTCCGCGCCGCGGCCGAATCGGCCCGAGCGTTGGCCGCACGCAGGCTGGCGCTGCTGAACGGTGGGTCGCCAGACACTCTTGCCAGGCGACTTCGCCAGTGCGACGAGGACCACTCGAAGGCCGTCCACCACTCCCGCGACGACTGGCTCGTCCGCTACAACGCCGCTTGCTACGAGGCGGCCAGGGTCGAGCGGGCGCTCGCCGAGGACGACAGTGAGACAGCCAAAGGTTGTGCCCGGGAGGCGTTCGATCACCTTCGCCGCGCCCGGTTCGCACGCAATGGCCAACAGCTCTCCATCGAGTGGGCGCTCGCCGATCCCGACCTCGTCCCCCTCCGCCGGCAGGTCGGGGACGACGACCTGTGGCGTCGCAAGCTCGCCAGCGTCTTTCAGGTCGATCCAGACCACGTTTCGAGCTCGCGGATTTGGCTTCGACAGCTTCAGGATCGGGCCGATGCTGACCTTGTTTGAGCGGATCGACCCCGCGCTCAGCGAATGCCGATCAGATCGCGACACGCTCGTCGTGGCGCTCTCACCGTGCTTTCACCGTGCTCGGCTACGGTCACCCGCATGCCCTTGCCGCCACCATTGACACCGGAGATGCTCAATCCCGAAGGACTGCCACTCGGCCTCAACGATCCGCAGAGCGGGATCTTCGTGGACATCGAGGTGCTGGGGGCAGGGATCGATCTGAACACCCTGCTCAACGAGACCGACGACATGGCGATCGTTCTCCACCCCCGGGAGAACCCGATGATCATCGTCGAGCAGGGACAGCTCGCCGACCTCGGAGGTGGGCGCTGGGAGGATCACATCGCACCGGTCGTGGAGAGCATCCCATCGGTCTGCCGGCTCGTGCCCAGCAAGCGGTCGGGCACGGGTCTCGTGGTCGGAGAGCGCCACATCCTCACCAACGAGCACGTCGTGCGGAAGAACCGCTCGAAGATGGTCGGATCACAAGCGTGGTTTGGTTGGGAGTACGGCGTCGACGCTCCGAGCGGCATCGCCACCGTCACGAAGGTCGCCGCCGAGGACGTGGGCCTCGACCTGGCATTGCTCGAAGTGGACACGCTGCCACCGACCGCCGTCGTACCCCGGTTCGGTCTCACCGAGGTGATCTCGCCAAACGACCGGGTTGCCGCCATCGGGCATCCGGTGGAGGTGGAGTCGACGCAGGGAGAGGCGAGCTACGAGGCAGCCATCCAGATCCTGGATCCGATCAGCGGGGTGGTCGGCAGGAAGCGCGTCTCGCCCGGCAACATCGTCCACGTGACGGCTGAGCTGCTGGCGCACGACTGCAGCACCGGCGGAGGGAGCTCAGGTTCGCCCCTGGTCAGCCTGACCACAGGCGCCGTCATCGGACTGCATGGCGGATCGACGGGATCGGAGGGCTCGAAGCACAACCGGGCTGTACCCGTGGCGCTGATCAGGAGCTTCTTGGGCGCCGCGGGGATCGCACTCTGAGCTCGACGACAGATACGGACGACTGACTAGCGGAGGAACGACCACATGTTGACCACCTCGGACTACGGCGCCTTCATGTTGGCGCTCGACCCCGGCGACGTGCTCGCCTTCAGCGGCAAGGACGCCCCCGATCGACTCCTCCAGTTCCTGGACAACTCCCACTACAACCACGTGGGTGTCTGGCTGGGCGACTTCTACGATCCGAAGACCAAGCAGCGGATCAGCCAGTCGCAGACCATCCATGCGGGGCTCAGCTTCAGGAACCTCGACCCGGATGTGCGAGCCGAGCTGCTCGCCGATCCGGCTGTCAGGCGCAACGGAACGGTGTCCCTTCTCCCCCTCGATGCCATGCTCGGCCGCCGAGAGGACGAGGTGGGCGGTGGCGGGCTCACCTACCACGAGGTCACGGCACTGCGCTGGGATCGCATCGCGCAGCCGCTCGATGTGGCCGGCATGCTCGCCTGGATGCTCAGCCGGCTCGAGGACGATCCGCCGCTGCTGTTCGACTACGACCAACTGGCCGCCCTCGGCCACTTCTGGATCGATCGCGCCTACGGGGACGATCCTGCAAACGACGAGGTGCCGGCCACGATGCACACCCTGTTCGACCAGATGTCGGGCACCCTCAGCGCAACCGCAGACCTGGTGAGGGCAGCCAGGGTCGGGGATCCGCCGCTCGCCGACCGAGAGAAGACGACGTGCGGGCGGTTTGTCTTCGACGCCTTCGTCGAAGGGCTCTCGGGAAACGACGACGCGCCAGACGACCCGTTCGACATAGCCAGCAACCTGTCGCAGGAGATCAAGGACAAAGCGCCGGCCGACGCGAGCAGCGTCCGGGATTGGATCACGCCGAACGACGTGCTCCGGTCGCCGAGCTTCCGGGTCATCGCCCGCTACACGAAGCGGCCAAGGGTCCGGCGCAACCTCGGTGCCTAGAGGCTTGGCGGGTAGGCGAGTGGCTTCCTATCCCGCCGCCTCCTCCTCGGCCCGCGCCTGCCACCGTTCCACCATGGTCACCCAGGAGCGAGCCCCGGCCGACCGACACCGATCCGCAGCCAGTGCGAACTCTTCAGCGGCTCGCGTCCGTTGACCGAGAACGCTCGACAGCACGCCGAGGTACGCGATCACCGGTCCCCACGTCGCGAGAGGGACCCCGACCGCCACCCACTGATCGCAGAACGGAGCGAGCTGGGCGTAGAGGATCTCCGCAGACGCCCTGTCTGCAACCCGCCGTGCGACGAGGTCGGCGGCCAGTGCCTTGGTCGGTAACCACAACTCCTCGCCAGACATCCCCAGAACCTCGTCGCGATGAGCCTGCCAGTGGCCACGAGCAGCTCGCCTATCATCGTCGGCTGAGAGAGCTTGCGCCAAGAGCAGCTTGACGGCCAGCACCGAGCTCAGCGACGCGGCCTGGGTGAGACCGTCGACGAGCGCACCCAGGCTCTCACTGTGCCAGAGCGACTCGTGCATCTGCATCGCGAACACAGCCTCAGCGTCGATCGGGTCGAAGCTCCGACCGACGCTGAGCGCGCTGGAAGCGAGCTCGTCGGCATCTCGATCGTTGCCGAGCGCTCGCTCGATCCCGGCACGCATCACGATCGATCGCCACTGGTACCTCGGCATCGACATGTCGTCCGCCAGGGAACCGAGGTAGATGGCCGCCGCGAGCGCCTCCTCGAAGTCACCGCTGCTGACGAGGTCATACACACGACAGCTGTGGCCCCGCGCAAGATGATGGAGGAGGCCGGGGACCCGATCGGCCGTCGCCACGATCTCATCGGCACGACGCCGTCGGTCGGCGATATCCGGATCGTCGGTCCTCGCAGCAACGTGGGTCGCATAGAGCGCGTCGAGCAACGCTGCGGTGCTACCAGAACTGCGAGCCCGCGTCAGGAGATCGGCCGCTTCGAGGTTCGTCGGGCGGTGCCGCCCTGGCATCACCGATTGGGCGAGCATCGTCGCGTCGACCGAGATCGCCAACGGCGACTGCCGCTGTGTCCTCAGCCGCTCGGCTGCTTCGAACAGGAGGTCGGCAAACGACGACGACGAGAGCACAACGCGATAGTCGGTTCCCGCCGCCAGCACGGCGGTCGCGAAGCGCTCGGCGTCTCCACCGGCCCGCGCCGCATCGAGGGCGTCTCGGATCGTCAAGCGGGCACCTTCTGGCTCACCGCCCCAGGACTGGACGGTGGCCAGGGTCGTGAGCAGGTCACAGACGAGAAGTGGATCGACCTGGTTGCGCCGTGCAGCCCGCAACCCGGTTCCGAGCAGCTCGAGGGCACCGTCGATGTCCAGCGAATCGACGGCGTCGAGCGCAGCCTCGATCGCTGTCGCCACCGCGACCGCCGGGTCGCCGAGGGGAAGCGCACCCAGCAGGTGCAACGCCCGAATGTGGAGGTCTTCCCGATTGGGATCTGTGCTGACCACAGCCGCCAGCCGACGGTGCAGCCGGGTCCTATGGTTGATGCCGATCTGATCGAGGACGCTCTGGCGGACCAGGTCGTGCGAGAACCGATAGCGCCCGAGCCGGCCGCCGATCTCGACGACGAAACCCTCATCGCGGCTCGCTTCCAACGCTGCGACCACCGCGTCGACGTCTCGACCCAACGCCTCGGCGACGACGTCGACATCGAACGTGGATCCAGCCACCGCCGCCGCCTTGACCGCCTCCCGGTCGTCCCGGTCGAGCCGCAGGAGCCGTCGATGAACCCCGATAGCCAGCGACTCGGGCACCTCGGCTTCCAGGTGGGCCAGCGAGAAGGCATCAAGGCGTTCAGCTTCCCGCTCGATCGAGCGGAGCACGTCCGTGAGAAGCATGGGGTTTCCACCGGTCAGACGCCTGGCCAAGCCTGCGATCGCGTCCCCTCGATGAAGGAGCTCAGAGGGCAGCGACGCCGAGACGAGGTCGCCGATGTCCCCGGTCGTCAGGGGGCCGAGCTCGATGAGCTCGTGTTCACGATCGGCAAGCCAACGATCGAACCGCTCGGTGAGGGACGACCCGACGACATCGTCGCGACGGCAGGACAGGATCACGCCAACCCGCAGTTCGGTCGAGCTGGCGAGGCGATCGATGAGCGCGAGCGACGCGTGATCGACCCATTGCACGTCTTCGAGGACGATGAGGAGATCACTGCCGCCGTGGCGCCGCTCCAGTTCCAGCGCCGCCCCATCCACCCAACGATCGACCTCCTTCCCGAGATCACGTTCGTTGTTGGTTCCGAGGCTGCCCGCTGGTTCGGGAGCTCCGAGCATGTGAAGAAGCGCATCACTGCCGCCCGTCGCCGTCAGCTCAGCTCGAAACGGCTCGAGCGGCCCGGTTCGTTCGCGACTCGATCGTCCAAAGAGCACAGCGTCGGTCATGGTTCCGGCTCGTTGGAAGTGGGCGGCGATCAGTGAGCTCTTCCCGATACCAGCCGGTCCGGCGACGACACAGACCCGCCCCGACCGACGCCGATCATCGACAACCGCAGCCAGTTGAGCCAGTTCGTCGCTGCGGCCGACGAATGGGCGATGCCGGAGGTGCTGGAACTCGTCGAGGAGTGAAGGCGCCGATCGCTGGATCTGGGGAGGCCTGGACTCCAACGGGCGGCGGCGCGGATTCCAGCTCGCCCGGTCGCGGCGGGCGAGGATGTCGAGGTGGAGTTGCTGGAGCTCGGACGAGGGCTCGATTCCCGTCGATTCGATCTGCGCTCGACGAAAGTCGTCGTAGCTTCGCAACGCGTCCGTCTGGCGACCGGAGCGAGCCAACGCGAGCATGAGCAACGCCTGGATCGATTCGTCGGTCTCGTGAGCGGCCGCCGCCTCACGCAACTCCGGCAGGAGCGCCTCGGCGGCCCCGAGCATCAGGGCCGCCTCGAACCGCAGCCGCTGAACCGTCAGGCGACCCGCGGCGAGGCGACGGGCGTAGTCGGCGACGGTTGGAATGTCTTCGAAGCCTGGTAGCGCTTCCTTGTCGCGCCAGAGCTCCGCCGCCGAGGTCGAGAGCTGGAAGGTCGCCCGAGGGTCGTCATCGAGCGATCCGGAAGTCAGCTGTGTGCGGATGAGCTCGAACTCGTCGACGTCGACCTCGACGTCATCGGCCACCGCATAGCCGTGAGCGCCGGTGTTGACCAACACCCTGCAATCGAACTCGGACAAGAACTTCCGATTCAGTTGGTAGACGGCGTTCTTGAGCAAGTCGAGTCCGTTGCGATCGGGGTCTCGACCCCAGACCTCGTCCAGGATGCGGGTTGCTGACGCAGTCCGGGCCGGTGAGGCGAGGAGGTGGGCTAGGACCTGTTGCGGTCGCTGCGGCCCCAGATACAGATCGATGCCGTTGGAACGCCCTCGGAGCGGTCCGAGGATCTCGAGACGACAACGTCCGGCAACGCCGGTGCCGTCGATCCCCGTTTCCTCCACATTTCGAGCCTACTTGTGCAGTTTCACGGGTTTCTCACCGCCGAAGCGGACGATTGACGGGACAAGCCCGCAACAAGATGGCGGAGATCCACCCATGGACGTTCTGAAGACAGCAAACGACGCCGAGCTCGCCCATCGCTTCCTCGTGCGGCCAACCGACCTGCATCCGCTTCCGGCAGGCGACATCACATTCATGTTCACGGACATGGAGTCGAGCACAGGCCTGTGGGAGATCGATCCGATCGGCATGCGCCAGGCGCTCGCAGTTCATGATCGTGCGATAGTCCGAGCCGTTGTCGATCATGGCGGGCAGGTGATCAAACATCTGGGCGACGGTTACTCGACGGTCTTCGAGAGCCCGATCCAGGCAATCTGGGCGGCCACCCGTGCCCGAGCCGCGCTCGACGAGGCGAGCTGGCCATGCTCGGGTGCCGTGGCGGTCCGCTTCGGCCTTCACGCCGGTTGGGCCACGCCGACGGGCTCCGACTACTTCGGTCCGACGATCAATCGGGCGGCTCGCATCTCCGCCGTGACCGAGCCGGGCCAGATCTGGTGCTCGAGCTCCGTCGCTGAGTCGGCGGTCGATGCAAGCTCCCGAGTCGTCGGTCTCGGCCGACGATTACTCCGAGGGATCGGCGACATCGACCTCTACCGCATCGAGTCAAGGAGCTAGAACATAACTCCTTGGACCCCCTCCGCCCCGCAGGTGAAGCGCATCGAACGAAACGATACTGAGCCACAGCCCAAGGGCTCAGAAACCGACGAGGCGCTGCGACGACGAAGTGCGTCCGCCGACTACCACAGTCGAGAATCTACCGCTACCCCGGGAAGCGACGCTCCGCGGCCAGCAGGTGATTCAGCCCGCCGAACCGAAGCGCCAACCGAGAATCGCCGCAAAGACGACCCCGGGGCCATCTCGACCGCAACCACTGGGCCGTCACCCAACTCGCCCAGCCCGGAGCGGCTGGCGGAGAAGATGGATGAGACCTCACAGATACAAGACTTGTCGCATACCTTGGCCCATCTACTCCCGGGAACCGACGGGTCCGACGAGAGAGGCGAGAGCCCATAGGTCGGGTTGGGGAATTTCGGTGAGCACAACTGGGGAACTCCGGCGAGCGGCGGCATCGGTCGCTTGGCGGGTTCCACCTTCGTTCAAGTCTGCAGGTCGACCACGAGCCGATCGAGTACCGCCTTGGCGTCGGTGTGTTGCGAGCAGTGTGATCGGTAGCGGATGGCAAGGCAGAGGTTGTCGCTTGTGGCGTCACTCGTCGATGAGCATGGCGGGGAGGTCTTGGGTGTAGGCGAGGAGCCTGACGACGTCGACGTGCTCGGCTCCCACGAAGTAGAACCAGCCGGTGGGGAACCCTTCGATCCGATAGGACCGCAGTCCAGGTATGTCGCACAATTCGGCGACTCGTGGCGAGCCGATACTGGGCATGCGCTCCAGGGCTCTCAGCGACGCGATAGCGGTGTCGAAGAACCGTTCACCCAGTTCGTCGCCCCCCTGGTCCCGGTAGTAGCGGGTCCGTTCCACGAGGTCTTCTTCCGCGGCCGGTCGGAGATGGGCGATCGTCACCGATCGGTCGTGAAGGCGGTGTGGCGCAGGCTGCTCACAACGTCATCGGTGGCTGCCCGACCCTCACCGGACTCGATGCCATCCGCGATGAGGGTTCGGAGCCGCTTGATGGCTTGATCGTGTTGATCTCGCCGGATGAGATCGCGCAGATACTCGCTGGTGTTGCCGTATTCGCCGGAACGGACACGCTCATCGATGTAGGAGCGCATCGACTCTGGCAGGGCGAAGCTCATCGTGTTGCGACTCATGTGACCAGCATCGCCCGACTATCAACAGTTGTCAACGATTGAACCTGATCGGCAGCCTGCTCGAGAACACACACCGTCTCGACGTCATCGAGCTCCACCTTGGTACGGGCCGTACTGATCTGGTTCGAGTGCGCAGAAAGAGGGCCTCGGCAATGTGGGTTATAGGTGCGAGGCCGTCCAGATCAGACCGTTGTCGGGACTGCTTCCGAGCGTCGAGCGGTCTCCGCTGATCCCGGACCGTCAACGGCGCCCACGACACCTCGTTGAACTCGATCCACTCGTCCAACAGCGCGCCGAGCTTGCGACCTCCGGCGTTGCGGCTCGGCCGCAGCGTCAGCTGAGCCGCAACCCGCCGGGCGTCCTTCTTGGTGCCGTGGACGGTGCGGGATGAGCGCCATAACTAGGGATGACCCGCCATCGATGGATTCAACTCGGTTTACCGAAGAGCCTGATCGCCCTCGCAACAGCAACCTGAACCCAGCAAAACACCTGTTCAGCGGCTATTCGATCCGCAACCCCGAGATCGCTCGGCTCACGAGCAGCTGCTGGATCTGTTCGGTGCCTTCGAAGATGTCGTAGATCTTTGCGTCGCGGTGCCAGCGCTCGACGGGGTGGTCGGTGACGTAGCCGGAGCCGCCGAGGATCTGCATCGCCCGCTCGGTTGACCACACGGCGACCCGACCGGCCTTCAGCTTGGCCATCGAGCCCTCGGCGTTCTCGAACTTCTTCTGCTTGCCCAGCCACGCCGCCCGGTGGGTGAGGAGGCGGGCGGCGTCGATCTCGGTGGCGATGTCGGCCAGGGTGAACGCGATCGACTGGTTCATGATGATCGGCCGACCGAACGCCTCCCGCTCCTTGGCGTAGTCGAGCGCGTACTCATACGCGGCACGGGCGATCCCGAGCGCCTGGGCGGCGACGGTGGGCCTCGTCGCCTCGAAGGTCTGCATCGCCGCCTGCCGGTCGTTCGGCTTGCCTTCCCGCACGTTGGCGAGGCGGGTCTGGAGCCGCTCCATCGACCCGAGCAGGCACCGGCCCGGGATCCGCACGTCGTCGAGGACGACCTCGGCGGTGTGGCTGGCCCGGATGCCGTGCTTGGAGAACTTCTGCCCCATCGACAGGCCCTTGGTGCCGGGCGGCACCACGAAGCTCGCCTGCCCGCTTGAGCCGAGCTCTGGGTCGACCACGGCCACCACCACGTGGACATCGGCGATCCCGCCGTTGGTGATCCAGGTCTTGGTGCCGTTGAGCACCCACTCATCGCTCGCTTCGTCGTACGCAGCGCGGGTCCGGTAGGCGGCGACGTCGGAACCGGCGTCGGGCTCGCTGGCGGCGAACGCGCCGAGCTTGATGTCATCGGCGGTGCCGTAGCACTGGGGCACCCACTCCATGACCTGCTCGGGCGTGCCCGACGCGGCGATGCCCGCCGCTGCCAGGCCGGAGCCCATGATCGCCATCCCGATGCCGGCGTCGCCCCAGAACAGCTCCTCCATGGCCACCGGGGTGGAGAGTCCGCTCTGGTCGTTCATCATGATCTCGGCCAGGAACTCCCACCCGTACAGTCCAACCTCGGCCGCCTCCTGCAGAATCGGCCACGGGGTCTCCTCCCGCTGGTCCCACTCGGCGGCTGCCGGGCGAATAACGCTCTCGGCGAAATCGTGGACCCACTTCTGCAGGGTCAGATGGTCTTCACTCAGCTCCAGCGAGAACTCGGCCATGGTGCCTCCGATGGCGGGACGGGCGCCGACACGGGCCGGCGGCTCTCCGTCGGCCATGTCGAACGACTTGTGAAGACCCATATTACCAGTCAGTAACTTATGGTGCCAGTCGGGCCGGCAGGACCTCCGTGGCCCGGTCGGTCCAGCGGGGAAGCTCGATGACGAACGTGGCACCGGCCTGGGACTCACCACCACCACAGCCACCGCCGCAGCGGGCGACGATGGTGCCCCCATGGCCTTCCACGATGTGCTTGGCGATCGCCAAACCGAGGCCGGTCCCACCGTTGGCCCCGGTGTGGAATCGCTCGAAGACGAGCTCGAGCTGGTCAGGGGGTATGCCGATCCCCTCGTCGCTCACGCGAATGGCCACCCGATCGTCGTCGACCTCTCCCGACAGCGAGATCGCCGTGTCCGGCTCGGTGTACTGGAATGCGTTCTCGAGGAGCACATCGAACAGCTCCTGGAGCTGGTCGGCGTTGCCCCACACCGCAGCATCGGCAACCTCCCGCAACCCGGACACATCGATCGACCGCTCGACCTCGGCCAGCGCTCGCCACCGCCGGGCCGCGTCGCCTGCGACCTCGGCGACCAGGATCGGTCGATCGGCCGCCCGGGTCTCGGCCCCCGATCGGGCCATGAGCAGGAGCCGATCCACGAGCCTGGCCATCCTGGCCGTCTCCGCCCGGGCGTCGGCGAGCAACCGCACCCGCAGCTCGGGATCGTCGCCACCAGCCCGATCGGCCAGGTCGAGCGAGGTAGAGACGACAGCCAGCGGCGCACGGAGCGCATGCGACACGTCGGCCAGGAACGCCTGCTGGTCCCGCGTTGCCTGCCGAGCCCGATCGTTGGCCTCGGCGAGGCTGTCGACCATCGTTCGCACCGAGTCGGCGAGCGCTCCTATCTCGTCACCCCCGTACGAGCCGGTGATCTCGGCGTCGTCGTCGGGGGTGCGGGTGATCCGGCCGGCCTCGGCCTCCAGCCGCTCGAGCGGACGGAGCGCCCGTCGTACCATCACGAACACCGCGGTTCCGATGCTGACCAACGCGAAGAGGGTCAGCGGCCCGAGCACGTTGGCCAGGCGGCCGAGCGCCTCGTACAGCCGATCCGGTGAGCGACCCACGACCACCGTCAAGGACCGGCCGTTGACCTCCACCACCCGCGACGTGACGTAGAGCGGCCCGTTGGCGTCGATCTCCACGACCTCGCCGGCGTCGGACCCGACGGGCACGTCGCCGAGCGGTGGCGTGCGGCCGGGGAGCGTTCCGGAGTCGGCCAGGCGGGCGCCCGTCTCCTGGTCGTAGACGACCGCGACGACGTCGGCCGCCCCGAACTCGGCCACCGCGTCGCGCTCGAGCGCCTCCGCCGGCTCTCGGGCCACCGCCGCGGCGAGTGTGTCGGCTCGGTTGTTCACGTCGCGCTCGACCTCGGCGAGCAGTCCGTCGCGGGTGATCAGGAAGATCGACGCTGCGAGCATCATGAGGACGACGGCCACCAGTCCGACGACCCGGATCGTCAGCCGGGCCCGGATCATTCGACCGACCGGTCGGCGCCCCGCAGCACGTAGCCGACACCGCGGATGGTCTCGATCACCCGCGTTCGACCGTCGGCCTCGAGCTTGCGGCGAAGTCGACCGATGTGGGCTTCGATCGCGTTCGTGAACGGCAGGTCCTCGTAGCCCCAGAGCTGCTCTCGCAACTGGATCTTCGTCAGCACCTGGCGCGGATGGCGCATGAACAGGCCGAGCAGGTCGAACTCCTTGGGCGTGAGCTCGATCGGGGTTCCATCCCGCCAGACCCGCCTGCCGTCGAGGTCGAGCACGAGGTCGTCGTAGGCCAGCGGCTCGCTGGACGTGCCGACGCGCCGCAGCACAGCGTGGAGCCGGACGATGAGCTCCTCGAGTGCAAACGGCTTGGTGACGTAGTCGTCGGCGCCGAGCTCGAACGCCCGGACCTTGTCGATCACCTCGTCGCGGGCGGTCAACATCACGACGGGCAGGTCGAGCTCGAGCCGCAGGCGACGGCACGTCTCGAACCCGTCGGCGGTCGGCAGGCCGATGTCGACGAGGGCGATGTCGGGCCGAGACCGGCGGGCGGCCACGACCGCATCGGGTCCGTCCGCTACCGCGACGACCCGAAAGCCCTCGTAGACGAGCGAGCGCTCCAGCACCGAGACGAGCTTCGAATCGTCCTCCACCAACAACACGCTCGTCGACACCGCGCCACCTCCAACCCACCAGCCAAGCGCACGAACCTGACGTTTGCCTGACGGTAGCGAGCCGGGCGACGACGGTTAGGTCGACAGCGCAGCCGCCGGGTCGTCGCTGGATTCGGCCGGCTCCGAACGCTCGATCCCGAGGAGCCGATCCAGCGACAACGGGCCGGGACCCTGCACCACCACGACCAGCGCAGCAGCGATGAACACGAGATCCCGTTCGTAGCCGACGCCGCCACCCCGTGGGCCGATCAGCCCGTTCGATCGGGTCACGACCAGCGCGGCCAGGGCGAGGAAAACCGCGATCAGCAGCGCCGCGACCCTGGCGACGAGTCCGAGCATCAGCGCCACACCGCCGATCAGCTCGATGTAGGGCACCACCCAGGCCACGAGGTCGGGCAGCGGGACGCTCTTGCCATCGAGGAAGGCGCTCAGCCCGGCTCGCAGCTCGGCGCCACCATCGATCTTCTCCCAGCCGTGGGCGGCCATGACATAGCCCAGCACGATCCGGACGATCACCGGACCAGCGGCGGCGAGGTTCCGGGCTACCGGGTAGCGGTCGAAGACGTAGTCCATCGCTGCGCTACCAGGGATTCGACGGGAAGTAGTTGGCGCTGCACTGACTCGACAGCTGACCGTCGGTCACCGAGTACAGGATGCGCTCGGCGGGTCCGAAGCCGAAGAACGGCTCGGTTCGGGTGTAGACGATCACGTCGTCGGTCGGATCGGTCGGGGTGCCCTGATCGTCGACGACGGCTATCCCGTCTTGGGCGCCGAACACATCGATGATCCCGAGCGGGTCGCCGTCGGGGTCGGCAGCGAGGCGAGGCGAGAGCACGTCGATAACGACCGACTCCCCCTGGGCCGGCATGTTGAAGGAGCTGCCTCGACAGATCGGGCGGTTGTTGTCGTCGTCAGCCGCCGCCGGCGTCGCCACCGTGAACCCCACGGCGACCGCCACCCCTGCGAGCACCGTGGGTGCCGTCCGTCTCATGCTGATCTCCTCGCCTCGGCGTCGCGTTCGAACCCTGCGTTCGACGTTCCACGTCGTCTGCGAGTGTCGGCTGCGAAGCTGACGCGATGCTGCCGGGTCGATCGACGATCAGCTGACGATCGGCTGATCGGGCGAGCTCGGCGATTCGTCAGTCGACACCGAGGCCGTCACAGCTCAGCCCTTCACCCGAGCGGTAGACGGCGACGATCGAGTCGCGCGTGACGCTCCCATCGGGGAAGGTGACCGTCCGCGGTGTCTCGACCCGCGTGCACCGATCGAGCTGGGTCTCGACCGGCTCGCCGATGTCGACCTCGACACCGCCGGCGCCGAACATCTGCACCGTCACGGTCGCCCCGGTGCCGTCGCCGACCGTGTTGACGATCGTGACGTCGGCCCCGGTCTCGTTGCGGATCACCAGGTCCGGTCGCGGCCAGCCGATCGTCACATCGCGCCCATACGGGAACCGGCTCACGTAGAGGTCGTGCGACTGATACTCCTCGATGCTGAGACCGGCGACGAGGGCCGCGTTGAACAACGCGGTTGCGTAGTCGTTCACGCCATCGCCGACGCGGTTCGTGAGCACGCCGTCGACGATGGTCGCGATTCCGACATAGCCCCGTTCCGTGGTCCGCTCGCCGACGGCGCCGTTGAGCGAGAACGTGCCGCCGGCCGGGATCACGATGCCGTCGGTCGCTTCGGCGACGAGGCCGACGTTCACCGCTCGCTCGTCGCAGCAGCCGATCAGCACCGTGAACGACGAGATCTCGGTCGACTCGAGCTCGAACGTCGTCGCGGTCGTCGCCTCGGCGTCCTCGGCGACGTCGGCTCCGATCACGCGGTCGGCGTCGGCCTCGGTCTCGGATGGGAAGTCGATGATGTGGGTCGCTGGCCGACCCTCGTCGGCGACGACGGTCACCGCGTACGAGGTGCCATCGGGAGCGAACACGCCATCCCGGGCCGGGCCTATCGGGAACGGGCCGGCGAGATCGCCGCCGTCGACACCCTCGAACAGCAACTCGCCGCCACCGAGGAGCCCCACGACGTGACCGTCGGGCGAGAACGCAACGTCGATCGGGCTCCAGTCGGCCGGCACGGGACCGACGAATTCCACCGACCCGTCGTCGAGTCGTACCCGGGCGACCTGCTCGCTGCCGATCGCGGCCACCACGCCGCCCGGCGAGCCCACCAGGTCGTGCACGTCCAGCGCGATCGGCTCGGCGATGGGACCGCTGCGGTCGGCGAGGACCCCGTCGGCCCAGGTCAGCAGCTCTTCTCCATCCCGACCGTCGACCACGGCGATCAGCTCGGCCGAGCGGTCGACGGCGGTGTCGATCGAGGCGGATCCCCGCTCGGCGAGCATCAGGTTCCCGTTCGCTGCCAGGTGCAACGACCCGTCGGCGCCGAGCGCCAGATCGCTGACCGTCGCCACCCCGCCGTCGGCGTCGGCCCTGATCGGCGAGAGGTCGAGCTCGACCACGTCGGTGATGGCGCCCTCGGGCGACAGCACGGCCGACCGCAGCCCGCACGCTCGGCCGTCGCAGCGTTCGATCCAGGCGATGTCGCCGCCGGAACCGATCGCGAAGTCGGCCGAGCTGGTCCCGGTCTCGATGTGCAGTGTGTCGGGGAGCGCCAACCGCGCATCTCCTCCTGCGACCGGGTAGGACCACACGGTCAGCCCGCCCGCCGCCTCCTCGCCCCGCTCACCGCTCGGATGATCGTGGAGGACGAGCACCCGTGAGCCGTCCGGCGAGTAGCCGATGACCGATCCCGGCCCGAGCTCCCGCTGTGGCGACGGCCGTGCGTAGTCGACGAGCGGCCTGGCCGACGAGCCACGCTCGGGTCCGGTCTCCGAGCCATCGCCCGCATCACCGCCGCTCGGTGTACCGTCGACGCGGCTCGAGCCGGCACCGTCGGCGTCGACCGGTTCCCCGATCGGATCGGTGACGATCACGCCTGATTCGCCACCGCCGCCAAAGGCGGCTCGGAGCCCGAACAGCGCGGCGACGAGGGCCACCGCCGCGATCAGCCCAGCGCCGGCGGCGGACAACCACCGGTGGCGCCCGAGCCGCGGCGCCCCGGCCACGGAAACATCGTCGAGGGCGACGAGCTTCGGGGCCGAGGAGTCATCCGGTCCCGGATGGGAGCCGTTGGTGGAGGTCGAGGTCGAGTTCGATTCGACGGCCAGTCGGCGATCGAGGGCGTCCCAGAACCCTGCAGCGTGGTCGGGTACCGGGAGCTCGGTCAGCAGGTCGACGAGGAGCGGATCGCGCTGGTCGTGCTGGTCGTTCATTGCCTGCCTCCTTCCGGATCGACGGCGAGTCTCCGGCGCAGCGTCGCCCTTCCCCTACTGAGCCGGCTGCCGACCGTCCCCGGCGCAACGCCGAGAATCCGCCCGACGTCGTCGTAGCTGAAGCCCTCCCCGTCGACGAGGATCACGGCCGCCACCTGGTCGGGTGGGAGGTCGTGCAGTGCCCGCACGAGGGACATCCGGGTGACCACCGCGTCGCCGAGATCGGCGGCCGCTTTGACGCCGCCCTCGTCGACGGCGAGCAGCTCCAGGTCGATCTCCCGGCGACGACCCCTGGCCCGCAGATGGTCGAGGCAGGTGCGGTAGGTGATGGTGTAGAGCCAGGTCGAGAACCGGGACCGGCCGTCGAACCGACCGAGATGGCGGAACGCCTTCAGGTAGGCGTCCTGCAGCGCATCGTCCATCGCGGTGGCCGAGCCGAGCAGCCGGAACGCGAGGCGGCGCATCGCGTCGTCGTTGCGTCGCACCAGGTGACCGAAGGCGAGCCGGTCACCGGCCCGCGCCCGGTCGACGAGGTCCTCGTCGGACACCCGGGCCGGCTGGCGCTCGGTCACCGGTGACGGTCTCTTCGCTCCTGCGCCCACAACCACTGAGACGACCCCACCGTCTGGATCCTTCCACGGGTCCGGCGGTTTCCGGGGTCGCCGACGGGTGCCAGCGACACCAACCGACGCTCGGCGTGGCGCGCCACGCCGGATCTCCACGCAATCCCCAGCAGGTCTCCAAGTCGCGAGGTGCCCCAGCAGTCACCGTGGTCGTAACGGGACAGCTCGGCTCCACAAGAGGATCAGACATGACCACGCACGACCAACTCTCGACCCGCCGCTCCACGCTCGTAGCCGTCGCCGTGGCGCTCATCGCGCTCGCAACCCTGATCGCGGCGGCGCAGGCCGACGCCACCACAGGCGGGGTGTCGATCGCCGTCGACGACGGTCGACTCGAGATCATCGGCACCAACGACGACAACCAGGTCACGGTGCGTTCAGCGGCACCCGATGCGTCCGAAGCCGCCTCCTTCACGATTCGGATCGAGAACGGCCGGGGCGAGCTCATCCACGAGAAGGCAGCCGATGCGGTGACCGGGAACGTCACCGTCGACCTTCGGGGCGGCGACGACACCCTCGTGATCGAGTCGGGCGTGCCCGGTCAGCCCGTGAGCTTCCCCCGCGATCTGATCATCGCCGACGCCTCGGGGGACGACCGGATGACCATCGTCGGCGCCGACATCGGTGGCGATGTCGTGCTCCTGCCCGGCGGCGGCGACGATCCGATCGAGATCCGCGACACCCACGTCGGCGGCAACCTCACCCACGACGACAACGGGGGCGCCGACGGGTTCGCCTCCACCCGCCTGATGGTCGACGGTGACCTCCGCACCACGTCCGGGAGCGGGGACGACACCGTGTCGTTGACGTTCACCACCGCACGGCTCCTCCACGTCGACACGGGCGATGGTGAGGACCGGATCAGGGCCGCCGCCACCTCGGTCGAGACGCTGTCGCTGAGCGCCGGCGCCGGCGCCGACTTCGTGCTGCTCGAGGTGAGCGCCCGGTCGGTTCGACGGCCCTCAACCACCACCGCCGTGTCCGACGACGTGGAGCTGATCGACATCGACGGCGAGCTGCAACCGGTCGCCGGGGCCTAGCTGCCGGTCGGTCTCGAAGACGATCCGTGTCGGCTCCCCGCGGTCATGATCGTCGGGCTTCGGCCCGGTCCGAGCCGAGCCATCGTGGTCGACTCGGGCCTCGACCCGGTAGCGACCGTCGCCGAACCGGGCATCCGTCACCACGATCGGGAGCGGACCGTCGACGTCGGGACGCAACGCGGTCGACGGCACGACCGCCTCGCGCCGGCCCACTGGCCACGAGCCCGACACCATCCCGGGCTGGATGGCGCTCGGCTCGATCGAGCCCAGCTCGAATCGACCCAGCGCCACGCAACCGTCGGAGCCGATGTCGACTCGCCACCGGTTCGGATGGCCGAGGAACTCCGCCACGAACGACGACGCCGGGCGCCGCCACAACTGCTCCGGCCGACCGATCTGGACGAGGCGCCCCTCGGCCAGAACGGCGACCCGATCGGCGAGGGCGAACGCCTCGACCTGATCGTGGGTGACGTGCAGCGCGGTCTGCCCGAGCTCCCGCAATAGTCGGCGCACCTCGCCGGTGAGCTGCTCCCGGAGGACCCGATCGAGCGAACCGAACGGCTCGTCGAGCATGAGCAGGGCGGGGCGCGGCGCGAGCGCCCGGGCCAGCGCCACCCGCTGCGCCTCGCCGCCCGACAGCTCCGTTACGGAACGGCCGCCGAACGACGACAGCCCGACCAGTTCGAGGAGCTCGTCGACCCGAGCCGCTCGCCGGTCGGCGTCGATCGACTGCATCGCCAGTCCGAACCCCACGTTGTCGGCCACCGACAGGTGGGGGAACAGCGCATGGTCCTGGAACATGAGACCGAGGTCGCGCTTGTGGGTCGGCACACCGTCGAGCGGTCGCCCGCCCGCTTCGATCGTGCCGGCTGCCAATGGTTCCAGACCAGCGATCGCCCGCAGCAGGGTGCTCTTGCCGCTCCCGCTCGGCCCGATCACCGCCACTATCTCGCCGGCGGCCACGTCGAGTGAGAGCCCGTCGACGGCCACCGTCGAACCGAATCGCACCGTCACGTCGCGCAGCGCCAGACCACCCGCTTCGCTCACAGGAGGGTCACCCCATCGGTCCGACGCCACTCGATGAGGGCGGCGATGGCCGCCACCAGCAGCCCGATGACGACGCTCAACGCGAGGGCCTGGCCTCGGAGGGCGGCGCCCGGCTGGGACACGAGGCGGAAGACGGCGAGCGGCGCGGTGAACGAGTCCTCCCCGCGGGCCAGGAACGACGTGGCCCCGAACTCGCCGATGCTGACGGCCGCGGCGAAGCCGGCGCCGGTGATCGCCGCTCCCCGCACCAGCGGCCAGTCGACCCGTCGCTGCACGACGCTGGGCGGGGCGCCGAGCGTGGCCGCCGCCTCCCGCAGCCGCGGGTCGATCGACCGCAACGCCGGCACCACCGCCGCCAGTACGAACGGCAGGCCGACGACGGCGTGGGAGAGCGGCACGAGCCAGATCGAGCGGCGAAGGTCGAACACGGCGAACCCCACGAGGTAGCCGAAGCCGAGCGTCACCGCCGAGACGCCGAGCGGCACGAGGGTGAGCGTCTCCAGCACCCGCCCGAGTCGACCACCGGCGGTCACCGCCACCGCCGCCGCCACGCCGATCGCGCTGGCCACGATCGCAGCGAGGGCGGCGAACGCCAGCGACGTCCCGAGGGCCCGGACCGCGCTCACCGGGAGCAGGTCGCCGACCTCGAACAGTCGCTGGTAGTGATCGAGGCCGTACCCGCCGCCGGTCGACAGCGAGCCCTCCACGAGCACGCCGATCGGTGCGACCACGACGACCGCCACGAGGCCCAGTCCGGCTGCGATGTGCAGGCGCTGAAGCGGGCCGGTCGGGCGGGCGGCGAGCGGGCGCCTGCGTCCCTGGTCGCGCCGCGACAGGCGCCGCTGGAAGCGGGCCGACGCCGTGGCGAGCGCCAGCACCGCGATGACCTGGACGAGGGCGAGCACCGCCGCCACGTCGAACTCGATCCGCCGCACCGCGTAGCGGTAGATCTCGGTCTCGACCGTCGCCCTGGACGGACCGCCGAGGATCTGGATGATCCCGAAGCTGGTGAAGGAGAAGAGGAACACCAGCACCGCGGCGGCCGCGATCACCGGTGCGAGCCTGGGGAGGGTGACCGAGCGGAAGGTCCGCCACCGGCCGGCGCCGAGGACGCGGGCCGACTCCTCGATCCGGCGATCGGCCCGCGCCCAGAACCCGCCGACGATGCGGACCACGACCGCCACGTTGAAGAAGACGTGGGCGGCGAGGATGGCGCCGACCGACGGTGCATCGAGCCGGGGAAGCCGATCGAACAGCTCGGCGAAGGCCGATGCGACGACGACGGTCGGCAGCACGAACGGCACCACCGCCATCGCCCGGACCGTCCGCCGGCCTGCGAACTCGTAGCGGGCGAGCACGTGGGCGATCGGGAGACCCACGGCGAGTGTCAGCGCGGTCGATGCTGTCGCCTGGGCGAGGGTGAACCCGATCACGTCGACGACGGTGCGGCGGCCGACGATGGCGACGAGCCGGTCGAGCCCGACCCCGCCCAGGCTCCGCGCCAGGACCGCCACCAGCGGCCACACCACGAACACCGCGAGGAACGCAAGCGTCGCGACCCCTCCGGCCGTGGCGAGGGTTCCTCGCCGGGCGCCGGTCAGCGGAGCACGATCTCGGCCCACCGCTCCGTCCATGCCGCCCGGTTCGCTTCGATCTCCTCGGGGGGGAGGGTGAGGGATCGGTCGGGTGTGGCCAGATTGGCCGAGTACACCTCGGGGACCTCCACCTCGGCGTTGGCCGGGCTCACGAACATGTTGAGTGGGATGTCGGACTGGAACGTGTCCGACAGCAGGAAGTCGATCAGCTTGGCCGCTGCTTCGGGTTCGTCGGTGCCGGCGAGGATCCCGGCGAACTCGATCTGGCGCCAGCAGGCATCGAGCAGCACGCCGGTGGGCGGCTCGTCGACCGGCGGGTCGGCGAAGACCACCTCCGCCACCGGGCTCGACGCGTACGACGTGACGAGAGCCTTGTCGCCGCCACCGGCAACGAACTCGCCGTAGTAGGCCTCGTTCCAGCCGGCGGTGACGGTCACGCCGCCGTCGGCGAGGCGCTGCCAGTAGTCCTCCCAGCCGTCCTCGCCGAACGCCGCGATGGTGGTGAGCAGGAACGCGAACCCGGGCGACGACGACTCGGGGTCCTCGGTCACGAACGACGACGCGAACTCGGGCGAGGCCAGATCGTCGAGGGTGGCCGGGACGGCGCCGCCGGGGAGGGCGTCGGTCCAGTAGTTGACGCACACGTCGCCGACGTCGATCGGGGTGACGCGGTGCTCGTCGTCGAGCTCGAGCTCGTCGGGGACGGCGTCGAGCGTGGGTGACTCGTAGGGGATGAAGAGATCGGCGTCGAGGCCCCGCTGGAGGAAGGTGTTGTCGATCCCGAACAGCACGTCGGCCTCGGGTTGGCCTGCGGTGAGCACCGCCCGCGACACGATCTCGCCGGCGTCGCCACCGGCGACGAGGTCGACCGTGATGCCGGTGTCGGCGGTGAACGTCTCGAACAGGCCGTCGGTCACCAGGAACGAGTCGTGGGTGAGGAGGCGAACGGTGACACCGTCGGTGTCGGCAGCGGCGACGCTCTCGGCGGTGAGCGCCTCGCCACCGTCGCCGTCGGCGCTGTCGCTGCAGGCTGCGGTGACCAGGATGAGCAAGGCCAGGATCGCGGTGGCGACGGTGGGGCGGCCAGGGCTGTGGCTGTGGCTGGAGCCGGGGGGCAGACCGCTGCGGGCCTGCAAGCTGGATGGCGACACGATGGTGGTCCTCCCTTGCGCTGGTATTACCCAGATCAGGTTCACGGGTCGACGGTGCGGAACCCGATGAAGGGTGACCGTCCTCTCAGCCCGGCTGTCCCGAGCTCCCCGGTTGTGTTCGGTTGTGGCTGCTCATTGTAGACCGATGGGCCCTCGCCGCACGTCGACCCGGACCCCGACCGCCTGGTGGCGGCGTGGCGACCGCCGGGTGCGCGGCGGCACACTGCACCGGTGACACCTGCGATCACGATGCTGGAGCGGTCCGAGATCGCCCATCGGGTGCTCGCCTACGAGCACGATCCGTCGGTCGACGCCTACGGACTCGAAGCGGCCGACGCGCTCGGCCTCGATCCGGCGCTGGTGTTCAAGACGCTCGTCGTCGCCCTCGACGGTGGCGACCGGAGCCAGCACGCCGTGGCGGTGGTGCCGGTGAGCGCATCGCTCGACCTGAAGGCGATAGCGGCCGCGGCTGGCGTCAAGCGGGCCACGATGGCCGATCCCGCCGACGCCGAGCGCATCACCGGCTATGTCCGGGGCGGCATCAGCCCGCTCGGGCAGAGGAAGCGGCTGCCGACCTTCGTCGACTCGTCGGCCGAGGGATCCGACGCCGTGTACGTGAGCGGGGGCCGTCGAGGACTCGACATCGAGCTGGCCCCGGCCGACCTCGTCACGCTCACCGGCGGTGGGTTCGCCTCGATCGCCACCGGGAGCGACCGCTAACGTCGCTCGTCACGGGGCACTCGTCGGCGTCGGGCGACAGCGCTCCCGGACATCGACCGTGTCATCGGATCGGATCATCGGACGAAGGGGGAACCATGACCACAGCCGCCGACGGCAGGGGGGTCGCCCGGTCGTCAGGCCCGTCGTACCGCTCGATCATCGCCACCGACCCGAACCCGCCGCCGCCCCCGGTGAGCGACGAATCCTACGAGTGGGTGGCGGCCGACGACATCGACGTGGCCCGGTACGTGAGCCGGGAACACCACGACCGGGAGATGACCGAGTTGTGGCCACGGGTGTGGCAGATGGCGTGCCGCCTCGAGCACCTGCCGAACGTCGGCGACCACGTGGTCTACGAGGTGGGCGACCTGTCGCTGATCGTGGTCCGGGTGGCCGACGATGGGACGGCCACGCCCGACTCGCCGTCGATCCGGGCGTTCCACAACTCGTGCCTCCACCGGGGGACGACGTTGGTGGAGGGCTCGGGCAACGTGGCGTTCTTCAAGTGCCCGTTCCACGGGTTCGCCTGGAGCCTCGACGGCACCTTCCGCGGCATGCCGGCGCCGTGGGACTTCCCCCACGTGGAGGCGTCGTCGTTCTGCCTTCCGGAGGCGGCGGTTGCGATCTGGGGCGGGTTCGTGATGGTCAACCCGGACCGGTCGGCCGAACCGTTCGAGCGGTACTCGACCCCGTTGGCCGCGCACTTCGACCCGTACCCGCTCGACGACCGCTACGTCGCCCACCACGGGTGTCAGGTGGTCGATGCCAACTGGAAGGTCACCCAGGAGGCGTTCATGGAGGGTTACCACATCGCCACCACCCATCCCCACACGATCCGCTTCGCCAACGATCTCGACTGCGCCTACGACACCTACGGCCCGAACGTGAGCCGGCTCATCCAGGCGCTGGCGGTGCCGGCCACCCACCTCGTCGGTCAGGTCTCCCAGCACGAGATCGCATCGATCGTGCAACGGATGCTGCCCCGGGCGGATCGGCTCGACGTGCCCGACGACGTGGAGGCGCGTCCGTGGCTGGCCGCCCGGTTCCGTGAGTCGGTCGGAAAGCTGTGGCGGACCGACCTGTCGGCGGCCAGCGAGGCCGAGATGCTCGACAGCATCCAGTACTTCCTCTTCCCGAACTTCTTCCCGTGGGCCGGCTACGCACTGCCGATCACCTACCGGTTCCGTCCGTGGGACGACGACCCCAACCGATCGCTGATGGAGATCATGCTGCTCCACCCCCGACCCGACGACGGCGACTGGGAGACCGCCACTCCCCACTGGCTCGAACCCGGTGAGACGTGGTGCAACGCCCCCGGCTTCGAGCAGCTCGGCATGGTCATCGACCAGGACATGGCCAACCTCCCACGCATCCAGCGCGGCCTGCGGGCAGCCGCCCATCGCACGGTCACACTCAGCGACTACCAGGAGGTGCGGATCCGCCACTTCCACGCCCGCCTCGACCACTACGTGCCACCCCCGCCACCCCCGCCACCCCCGACCTAGCTCCCGCTCGCCCCAGACCCCGCCGGTTCTGCCGGTTCTGCCGGTCCACCACCCCACCCCGCTGCGTTCTGCCGGTCCACCGCCCCACCCCGCCGCGTTCTGCCGGTCCACCGCCCCGACTATGGCGCGTCCCGACCGGCAGAACCGGCAGCAGCGGTGCACCCGACCGGCAAAACCGGCAGCAACGGTGCACCCCGACCGGCAGAACCGGCAGCAACGGTGCACCCCGACCGGCAGAACGACCCCCACGGGTGAGGAGCAAGGAGGGTGACGGATGGCCAGTTGCGGCTTTTTGTCGACCTGACTTATTGTGACGTCGACCGAAAGGTGCGCCATGGGCACTCCCACGTCGTTGCTGACCGACCGCTACGAGCTCACGATGGTCGACGCGGCCCTCGCCAACGGCATGGCCGACAAGCGGGCCGTGTTCGAGGTGTTCACCCGCTCGCTGCCGACGGGCCGCAGTTACGGCATCGTCGGCGGAACCGCCAGGGCCCTCGCCGCCATCACCGACTTCCGGTTCGGTGACGAAGAGCTCCGATGGCTCGACGCCAACCGGATCGTCTCCACGACCGCCCTCGACTACCTCGCCGACTACCGGTTCTCGGGCGACGCCTGGGGATTCCTGGAGGGCGACGTCTACCTGCAGGCATCGCCGGTGCTGACGATCGAAGCGACCTTCGCCGAGGCGGTGGCGCTCGAGACGGTGCTGCTGTCGATCTTCAACCACGACTCGGCGATCGCGTCGGCGATGGCCCGCATGTCGGACGCCGCAGGAGACCGGGCGGTCATCGAAGGCGGATCGCGGCGGGTCCACGAGCGGGCCGGGGTATCCGCCGCCCGCGCCGCCTACCTCGCCGGGGCGGGCGCCACGTCCAACCTGGAGGCGGGCCGCAGCTTCGACATCCCCACGATCGGCACGATCGCCCACGCCTTCATCCTCGCCCACGCCACCGAGCGCGAAGCGTTCGAGGCCCAGCACGCGATGCTCGGCTCCGATACCGTCTATCTCGTCGACACCTACGACATCGCGGCGGGCATCCGCACGGCGGTCGACGTCGCCGGGACCGGTATCGGCGGGATCCGCATCGACTCGGGCGACCTGGCCCTCGAAGCGAAGCAGGCCCGGGAGCTGCTGGACGAGCTCGGGGCCGTCGGGGCGTCGATCATCGTGTCGGGCGATCTCGACGAGTGGTCGATACTCGAGCTGGAGAGTGCCCCGATCGACGCCTATCTCGTCGGCACGAACCTGATCACCGGTTCGGGCCACCCGACGGCGTCGATGGTCTACAAGCTGGTGGCGATCGAGAACGACGGCGGTGAGCTGGTCTCCGTCGCGAAGCGGTCCCTGGGAAAGGGGACCGTCGGCGGGCGGAAGGCGGCGTTCCGGGTCCTCGACGGCGACGGCCGCCTCGACCACGATGTGCTGGTGCCCGACAACGCCGTTCCCATCGATGCGATCGCCGGTCCGGGTCGTCGGCTCCAGGTACCGCTCATCACCGACGGCGCCGTCGTCGGCCAACCGTCGCTCGACGCGACGCGGGCGTGGAGCGAGCAGTGCCGCAACGAGTTGCCGGTCCTGGCCCGCTGTCCCGACCCCGAGGTGTCGTTCGAGATCCACGTGCGGGAACCGCAGGAGAGCCGGGCGCCCGTGGGCGCGCCATGAGTGTCGAGCTCGACACCGACACCGAGGAGGAGTTCCTCGCCACCTACGATCCGAGCTCGTACCCACCGATGGCGGTCATCGCCGAGGTGGCGCTGTTCACCCTGCGCGACGAGGGGCTCTGCCTGCTGCTGATCGAACGGCGCAACCATCCCCACCGTGGCCGGTTCGCGCTGCCGAGCTGGTTCATGCAGCCCGACGAGTCGATCGAGACGACCGCCCGCCGGGCGCTCGTCGAGGAGACGTCGCTGGCCCTCGATCCCAGCCACCTCGAACAGCTCCGGACCTACTCCACACCCGGCCGCGATCCACGGGACACCAAGGTCAGGATCACGTCGGTCGCGTACCTTGCGTTCATGCCCGACCCGGGCCAGCCCGAGCCGGGCACCGATGTGCGGTCGGCGGCGTTCGTGCCGGTGGACGACCTCGGCGGGGTGACCGAGGGCGGCCGGGTCGAGCTGGCGTTCGATCACGCCACGATCATCACCCACGCCCTCGAACGACTCGCAGCGAAGCTCGAGTACACGACGGTGGCTGCGGCATTCCTGCCCGAGCGCTTCACGTTGGCGGAGCTGCGGGAGATCTACGAGACCGTGTGGGGCACCCGGCTCGATCCGGCCAACTTCACCCGGAAGGTCACCGGTGTCGACGGTTTCGTGTCGCCGCTGTCGGCACGCCGAAAGACGGGTGGCCGCTCGGCCCAGCTGTTCACCCGCGGCGAGGCACGGTGGATGCTCCCCCCTATGCTCCGCCCCGACCGGACGACGGGCTCGCTCCGCTCCCCCACCGGCCCCTGACCCACCAACCCCGCACGCTGGTGTCTGACACCAGTGTGCGGGGGTGGTGTCAGAGGGGGCGGAGGACGGGGCCGGTGGGGCCGTCCTCGACCGACCAACCGGCAGCGGTCAGCTCGTCGCGGAGGCGATCGGCGAGCTCGAAGTCCTTGTCGGCCCGGGCCGCCGCTCGGCGGTCGGCGAGCTCGCGGACCTCGGCGGGGGCCGCTGCCTCGTCGGCCCGGAGCTCGAGCCCGAGGGCGTGGGCGATCTCCCGCACGGTTGCCGCCGCGGTGGCAGCGGCCGCGTCGTCACCGGCGTCGAGCGCCGTGTTGCCCGCCCGGACCTGCCGGAACATCACGTCGACGGCGCCGGGGGTGTCGAGGTCGTTGTCCATCGCGGCCGCGAACGCCTCCAGGCCATCCCGGTCGGAGGGGCCATCGGCCAGCGACGCGGTCCGTCGGGCGAAGGTGTCGAGCCGCTCGAGCGCAGCCTCGGCGTCGACCAGGGTCGAGTCGGTCACCTCGATCGGCGACCGGTAGTGCGACCGGAGGATCAGCAGCCGGTAGGCGCGGGGATCGTAGGCCTCGGTGAGGTCGAGGAGGTTCTTGACGTTGCCGAGCGACTTCGACATCTTCTCCCCCTCCATCTCCACGAACCCGTGGTGCATCCAGTGGGTCGCGAAGGCACGGCCGAGCGCCACCGCCTGGGCCCGCTCGTTCTCGTGATGGGGGAACGTCAGGTCGAGCCCGCCGGCATGGAGGTCGAATCCCTCGCCGAGGATGCGGAGGCTCATCACGACACACTCGGTGTGCCACCCGGGGCGACCGTCACCCCACGGTGACGGCCACGTCGGCTCGCCCTCCTTGGCCGGCTTCCACAACACGAAGTCGGCCGGGTGGCGCTTGTCGGCCGCCACCATCTCGCGATCGCCACCGCCCTCCTGCAGCGAGTCGAGGCTCTGGTGGGCCAGCAGCCCGTAACCCTCGATCTCCTCGACCGAGAGGTACACACCGACGTCGGTCTCGTACGCCTTCCCCGTGTCGATGAGTTGACCGATCAGCTCGATCATCTCGTCGACGTACTCGGTGGCATGGGGGATGTGGTCGGGGCGGAGCACGTCGAGCCGGTCGACCGCGTCCCACCAGACCGCCTCGCACTTCACCGCGATATCGCCCGACTCCCGACCCTCGCGCACGGCGCGCTCGATGATCTGGTCGTCGATGTCGGTGATGTTCGACACGAACGTGACGTCGCGGCCGGTCCACTCGAGATAGCGGTGGAGCACGTCGTACACGAGCATCTGACGACCGTGGCCGATGTGAGGTGGCGCATACACCGTGGGACCGCAGAGGTAGATGCTCACCGAGCCCGGGTCGCGTTCGACGAACGGGACCACCTCCTGCTTCGCGGTGTCATACAAGCGGAACGTCACACCCCAACGTTAGCGACCAGCCCTTGGCCCCCGACCCGATTTTCCGCCCCTACGATCGGCTCCGTGGTCGACCTGGCGCTCACCTTCGTGTCATGGAACCTGGCGATGCTCGCCCGATCCGACCAGGCACCACCGAGCTGGGGTCAGGAGCACACCGAGGCCGAGGTCCGCCGCGTCGCCCTCGACGTCCGCCCCGACCTGGTGCTCTTCCAGGAGCTGCCTCGCCTGGTGCCCTACCTCGAGACGCACGACATGGTGCGAGCCAATCCCGAGAGCCACCAGGGCAACCTCGCCACGCTCGTCAGCCACGAGCTCGTCGCCCGCCTCGGCCCGCCGGATGTCACCACCGTCCCGGGCTGCGCGATCCTCACCACGTTCGGCACGCCGGCGGCCTCCGCTGCGTCCGACCCCCCGGCCACGGCCGCAGCCTCCGCCGACTCCGAGGGCCGGGCGTCGGCGCCAGGACCGTCGATCACCATCGCCAACGTCCACCTCGCGCCCGGCACCGGGGCAGCGGCGGTGAGCGCTCGCCTCGACCAGCTCGCTCGGGTCGTCGAGGCGAGCCCGACCGCGGCGATCGCCATCGTCGGCGACACCAACACCCGGGTCGACGAGCTCGGTGCGCTGGCCGACGCCGATCTGAGCAGCCCACGACCGCCCCGTCCCACGTGGGACAGCCGAGCCAACCGGTTCCACCGCCGCAGCCCGGAGTTCATCGCCTTCTTCACCCGGGTGATCGTCAGCCCCGGCCTGCACGTCACCGACCAGGCAGTGCTCGACGAACCGGTCGACATCGACGGCAACCGCTTCCATCTCAGCGACCACTTCGCGCTGACCGGGACGCTCGTCGTCTCCGCCACCGCCTGACCATCACCACGGCCGCCGCCATGCCCGTTGGCGGCCACAAGCCTCACCCACGAGGCCCACAACCGCCAACACCGACCAACGGCCTCCGCCAGACCCCGTTGGCGGCCACAAGCCTCACCCACGAGGCCCACAACCGCCAACACCTCGTGGGCGGCGGTGGTCCCGGGGGCCGGCATCGGCGGTAAAGGGGGCGTCGGGCCGGCTGGTGAGCCGTAACCTTGAAGAACTATGACCGGCCAGAACACCCAGTCAACAGCACTGCCGACGGGCATTCCCGACAAGCCGACGCTCGATGGGATCGAAGACCGCTGGGCAGCGCAGTGGCGGGCCGACGACACCTATGCGTTCGATCGGTCGAAGTCCCGCAGCGAGGTCTTCTCGATCGACACCCCGCCGCCCACCGTCTCGGGATCGCTGCACGTCGGTCACGTGTTCAGCTACACCCACACCGACCTCGTCGCCCGCTACCACCGCATGCGCGGCAAGTCGGTGTTCTACCCGATGGGCTGGGACGACAACGGCCTCCCCACCGAGCGGCGGGTCCAGAACTACTACGGCGTCCGCTGCGACCCGTCGCTTCCCTACGAGCCCGACTTCACCCCGCCAGCGACCGCCGGCAAGTTCCACGACCCCAAGCAGAAGAACCAGGTCCCGATCAGCCGACCCAACTTCATCGAGCTGTGCGGCGAGCTCGTCGAAGAAGACGAGAAGGTCTTCGAGAACCTGTGGCGCCGCCTCGGTCTCTCGGTCGACTGGGACCACCTGTACGCCACGATCGACGAGCGGAGCCGACGGGCCTCCCAGCAGTCGTTCCTGAACCATCTCGCGGCGGGCAACGCCTACCAGCAGCAAGCCCCGAGCCTGTGGGACGTCAGCTTCCAGACCGCGGTGGCCCAGGCCGAGCTCGAGGACCGGGAGCGGCCCAGCGCGTACCACAAGCTCCGCTTCGCCCGGGCCGACGGGAGCGACCTCCCGATCGACACCACCCGCCCCGAGCTACTGGCGGCCTGTGTCGCCGTGGTCGCCCACCCCGACGACGAGCGCTACGCCCCCAACGCCGGCGAACTGATCACCACCCCGCTCTACGGCGTGGCGGTGCCGCTCGTCCTCCACGAGCTGGCCGACCCGGAGAAGGGCACCGGGGCGGCGATGGTGTGCACGTTCGGCGACCTCACCGACGTCACCTGGTGGCGCGACCTCGACCTGCCGGCCCGGCCGATCATCGGTCGGAACGGTCGGTTCGTGGCCGAAGCCCCCGACGCGATCACGAACGACGACGGCGTCGCCCGCTATGGCGAGATCGTCGGCAAGACGGTCCACTCCGGCAAGGAGATCGTGGTCGACCAGCTTCGGGACGCCGACCAGCTCATCGGCGAGCCGGAGCCGATCACCCACCCGGTCAAGTTCTTCGAGAAGGGCGACAAGCCGCTCGAGATCATCACCACCCGCCAGTGGTACATCCGCAACGGCGGCCGCGACGCCGGCCTGGCCGAGGACCTGATCAAGCGAGGCGAGGAGATCGCCTTCCACCCCGACTACATGCGAGGCCGGTATCGCAACTGGATCGAGGGCCTCACCGGCGACTGGCTGATCTCCCGCCAGCGGTTCTTCGGCGTGCCGATCCCGGTGTGGTATCGGCTCGACGGTGACGGTGAGCCGGTCTACGGCGACCCGCTCGTGCCCGATGCCGAGTCGCTCCCGATCGACCCGTCGACCGACGTTCCCCCTGGCTTCGGCCCGGAGCAACGGGATCAGCCCGGTGGGTTCACCGGCGATCCCGACGTGATGGACACCTGGGCCACGTCGTCGCTCACCCCGCAGATCGCCGGCGGCTGGCTCGACGACACCGACCTGTGGCATCGGGTCTACCCCTACGACATGCGACCTCAGGCTCACGACATCATCCGGACCTGGTTGTTCTCCACCGTCGTCCGCTCCCACTTCGAGGAGAACAGCATCCCCTGGTACAACGCGTGCCTGTCCGGCTGGATCCTCGACCCCGACCGCAAGAAGATGAGCAAGTCGAAGGGGAACGTCCTCGTCCCGACCGACCTGCTCGACTCCTACGGCTCCGACGCGGTCCGCTACTGGGCGGCATCGGGTCGGCCCGGCACCGACACCGCGTTCGACGAGGGCCAGATGAAGATCGGCCGGCGCCTCGCGATCAAGCTGCTCAACGCCTCGAAGTTCGCCCTCGGCATGGGCGACCTGGTCGCCGCCCTCGATCGGCCCGTCACCGAGTCGGTCGATCAGGCGATGCTGGCCCAGCTGGCCGACCTCGTCGACGAGTGCACCAAGGCGTTCGACGACTTCGACTACGCCCGGGCCCTCGAGCGGACCGAGACGTTCTTCTGGACCTTCACCGACGACTACATCGAGCTCGTCAAGAACCGGTCGTATGCCAGCCGGGGTGACGAGCTGGCAGCGTCGGCCCACGGCGCCCTCGCCCGAGCGCTCGACACGCTGCTGCGCCTGTTCGCACCGTTCCTCCCGTTCGCCACCGAGGAGATCTGGTCGTGGTGGCGCCAGGGTTCGATCCACACGTCGGCCTGGCCCGACGCCGAAGCGTTGCGGACCGCCGCCGGTTCGGCGTCGAATCAGCTGTTGCCACTGGCCGGGCAGGTCCTGTCGGAGCTGCGGCGCACCAAGACCGAGGCGAAGCTGTCGCTCCGCACGCCGATCTCGACCGCCACGATCGTCGACACGGCCGATCGGATCGCCCTCCTCGAACCGGCGCTCGACGACCTTCGGGATGCGAGCGTGGCGAGCGAGCTCTTGACCTCGGTTGGCGACGAGCTCGCGGTCAGCGCCGAACTGGCACCGGCCGAGTAGGCCGGGTGCGGCGTCGGATGGCGCTGGTGGCGTCCGTTGCGCTGGTACCGGCCATCGCCGGCTGCGGCGCCTCGACCGACGACACCGTCATCGTCGATGTCTACGCTGCCTCCTCCCTGACCGACGCCTTCGGCGAGCTCGAAGCCCGCTTCGAGGCCGACCATCCCGGCGTCGACGTGCGGCTCAACCTCGCCGGCAGCAGCACCCTGCTCCGCCAGATCCAGGAGGGCGCCTCGGCCGACGTGTTCGCACCGGCCGACCCGGCCCTGCTCGACGCCGTGGCCGACGACGTCGTCGGCGACGTGCAGCACTACGCCGCCAACCAGCTCACGCTGATCGTGCCGGCCGCGGTGCAGGGGGGCACCGGCGACGACACGACCCGGGTCGACGAGGTGGCAGACGTCGCCGATGAGGCGGTGCTGGTGGCCCGGTGCGCCGCCGGGGTTCCCTGCGGCGACGCCACCGACGACTACCTGCGGGCGGCAGGATTGACGATCGGCCGCACCACCGACGAGCCCAACGTCCGGTCGGTGCTGCTGAAGGTGGTCAACGGCGAGGCCGATGCTGGGTTCGTGTACACGACCGACGCCCAGGCCCGAGCGGCCGACGTCGTCGAGCTTCCCCTCGACGATCCGCCCACCGTGGCCTTGACGGTGGCCGCCCTCGACGACGGGGCCCACTCGCAGGCCTTCGCCGACTTCGTCGCCTCCGACGAGGCCGGCGAGGTGTTCCGCGCACTCGGCTTCACGGCGCCATGACGCCGAGCACCTCGCCCCACGAGCGCCGAGCCCGGCGGTCGTCGTGACCGACACCAGGACCGCACCGGATGAGCGCCCGACCCGGCGGCGGGTGCCGACCCCCGCCGGGGTGCCGGCGGCGATCGTGGTGCTGGCCGCGCTCGGCCTCGCCGTGCTCACCGTGCCGCTCGTCGGGTTGCTGCTCGACGCCCCCTGGCGCCGGCTCGGCGAGCTGCTGCTCACCACCGAGACACTCACCGCAGCCCGGGTGTCGCTCATCGTGAGCGTCTCGGCCGCACTGCTGTCGGTGGTGATCGGGGTGCCGGCCGCGTTCGTGCTGGCTCGAACCGACTTCGCCGGCAAGGCCATCGTGCGCACGATCGTGACCGTTCCGCTCGTCCTGCCCCCGGTGGTGACCGGCGTCGCCCTGCTCTCCGGGTTCGGCCGACGCGGTCTGCTCGGGTCGATCACCGGTTGGGGATTGACGTCGAGCACCGCCGGTGCCGTGCTGGCGGCCACGCTGGTGGCGATGCCGTTCCTCATCCTCAGCGTGGAGGGCGCGCTGCGCTCCGCCGACCCGCGCTTCGAGGAGGTGGCGGCCAGCTTCGGGGCCCGACCGCTGGCCCGGTGGTGGCGGGTGAGCCTGCCGATGATCCGACCGTCGATCCTGGCCGGGGCGATCCTGGCGTGGGCCCGCGCCCTCGGTGAGTTCGGTGCGACGATCACGTTCGCCGGCAACATCCAGGGCGTCACCAGGACCCTCCCCCTCGACGTGTCGATCGCGCTCGACGCCGACCCCGACCGGGCGATCGCCCTCAGCCTGCTGATGCTGGCGGTGGCGCTCACCGTGCTCGTCACCCTCCGCGACCGTTGGGTGGGGCGGCCATGACCGGCCCGTCGGCGGACGTGGACACCACCGCGAGCCACCAGCCCGGCCTGCGGGGTGCCGTGGTGGCCAGCCGGGACGGCTTCACGCTCGATGTGCCCCTCGACATCGAACCGGGCGAGACGGTTGCCGTCGTCGGACCGAACGGCTCGGGCAAGTCGACGTTGATCGCGGCGCTGGCGGGACTTCTCCCCCTCCAGGCCGGAACCCTGCGGTTCGACGGTCGCCCGCTCGACGACCCGGCTTCGGGGATCTTCGTGCCGGCCGAGGCCCGAGGCTTCAGCCTCGTCCCCCAGGACGGGCTGCTGTTCCCCCACCTGTCGGTGCTCGACAACGTGGCGTTCGGCCTCCGCCACCGTGACGTCGGTCGAGGTGAGCGGGTCGGCCGGGGGCTCGGACGCAGCGAACGCGAGGCCAAGGCACGGGTTGCACTGGCCGCGGTGGATCTCGCCGACCTGGAAGCCCGCCGACCGTCCGAGCTGTCTGGTGGCCAGGTGCAGCGCGTGGCCGTGGCCCGGGCGCTCGTGGTGGAGGCGCCGGTGTTGCTGCTCGACGAGCCGTTGTCGAACATCGACGCCGACAACCGGCAGATGATCCGCAAGCTGCTCGCCACCGAGCGGCCGGCGGGGCAGATCCAGGTGGTCGTCACCCACGGCGGCGATCACGCGGCCGACGCCGACCGACTCTTCGCTATCGACGGCGGCCGACTCGTCGCCGCTGGCCCGCCGGCCGAGATCGCCGCCGACCCCCCGAACCGTTGGCTCGCCGACCTGCTCTGGTAGCTTCATCTCACGTGTCGTTGAAGACCATCCTCATCCGCATCTCCGGCCCCGATCATCCGGGCATCACCGCAGCGCTGATGGCGTTGCTCACCGAGCACGACGCCCAGATCGAGGATGTCGAGCAGATCGTCATCCGGGACCGGCTCAACCTGAGCCTCGTCGTGAACCTCGACGCCAACGACGAGTTTCGGGGGAAGCTCCTCCTCTTCGGCTACCACCAGGAGATCGAGGTGGACTTCGAGGAGGTCGCCCCCGGACGGGTCCGCCCGACCCCCGCGCTCGTCGCCACCGTGCTCGGCCCCGAGGTCTCCCCGGTCGAGTTCGCTGCGGTGGCAGCCGCAGTGGCCGACAACGGCGGCAACATCGACCGGATCATCCGGCTCGCCAAGTATCCGGTCATGGCCTACGAGCTCACGATCAGCGGCCCCGACCGCGACGCGATGCGGTCGGCCCTGCTGACGAGGGCGATCACGCTCGACTGCGACCTCGCCGTGCACCGGTTCGGACTGGCCCGCCGGGCGAAGCGCCTCGTCGTGTTGGACGTCGATTCCACCCTCATCCAGGGCGAGGCGATCGAGATGCTCGCCGCGTCGGCCGGGCGCCTCGCCGAGGTGGCCGAGCTGACCGACCGGGCGATGGCGGGCGACGTCGACTTCGCGACCGCGCTCAGCTCGAGGGTCGCCACCCTCGCCGGGCTCGACGCCTCCCACCTCGACCGCATGAACGAGGAGCTGCAGCTCACCCCCGGTGCCCGCACCTTCGTCCGGACGCTCCGCCGGCTCGGGTACAGGACGGCGATCGTGTCTGGCGGGTTCACCTCGGTCACCAACCACCTCAAGACCAGCCTCGGGATCGACTACGCCCACGCCAACCAGCTCGAGGTCGTCGACGGGAAGCTCACCGGCCGGACCATCGGCCCGGTGGTCGACCGGCGGGCGAAGGCCAACTACGTTCGCCAGGTGGCGGCCAGCGAGGGCATCCCGCTCGACCAGGTGGTGGCGGTCGGCGACGGAGCCAACGACCTCGACATGCTGAGCACGGCCGGGCTCGGGATCGCCTTCAACGCCCGGCCCGTTGTTCGTCAGGCGGCCGACACCACCTTGAACGTGCCCTACCTCGACGCGGTACTTTTCGTGCTCGGGATCTCCCGGGAGGAGATCGTCGAAGCCGAGTCCGCATCCGACGCCGCCTGACCGCTGGCGGCCCGGGGCGCCGGCGACCATCCAGAACACAGCGGCAGCCAGAGACCGAGGAACCAGCGTGGCCGACAACCCATCGTCCGACGAGCAACCACACCTGACCGCCCACGAACGGTCGGCGCAGATGCTGCCCGATCGGAGCGGCCCCCTCACCGACATCCGGATCATCGACCTCACCCAGGCGATCGCCGGGCCGTGGAGCACCATGATGCTCGCCGATCTGGGCGCCGAGGTGATCAAGGTGGAGGCACCCCGCGGTGACCTCCAGCGCTACATGGCCCCCTACACCCTCGACGACGAGGTACGGGCCTACGGCGGCTCGTTCTCCACCTACAACCGCAACAAGCGGGGCATCGTCCTCGACCTCAACGACCCCGACGACGTCGACACGTTCCTGAAGCTGATCGAGTCGGCCGACGCGCTCGTCGAGAACATGCGGGCCGGGGTGATGGACGGCCTCGGGCTCGGCTACGAGGTGCTGACCGAGCGCAACCCGTCGCTCGTGTACGGCGCCATCCGCGGCTTCGGCGACCCCAGAACCGGCGAGAGCCCCTACGCCGAGTGGCCGGCCTACGACGTGATCGCCCAGGCCCACGGCGGCCTCGTCTCCATGAACGGCTCGAGCCCCGACGAGCGGGTGCAGGTGGGCCCGTTCCTCGGCGACATCTACCCCGGCACGGTCGGCGCCCTGGCGTTCCTCGCCGCGATCCACCACGCCAAGCGGACCGGCGAGGGCCAGTTCGTCGACGTGGCCATGACCGACTCGATCATGGCGATCACCGAGCAGGGGGTGATGCGCTACAGCTACATGGGTCGGGGCGACACCCCGCCGAGCGGCAACAGCAGCGATTTCGCGGTCCCGTTCGACGTGTTCGAGACGATCGACGGGGCGGTGGCGATCGCCTCCCCCACCGACAGCCACTGGCAGAAGCTGGCGCCGATCATCGGCCACCCCGATCTGGCGACCGACGAGCGCACCGCCAAGCTACGGAACCGGGTCCGCAACCGCGAGCTGGTCGACGGGCCACTGGCCGATTGGGTGGGGTCGAGGACGAACGCCGAGGTGATGGAGGCGTTGGGCGGCCAGGTGCCGGTGGGCGTGGTCAACAAACCGGGCGACCTGTTCACCGACGATCACGTCACGGCCCGGGACATGCTGGTCGCTGTGGAGCAGCCGAGCGGTCGCCCGATCGTGCAGGTCAACACGCCCATGAAGTTCACCGGCACCCCCACCGGCGTCTACCGACGGGCCCCCGCTCTCGGCGAGCACGGCGACGAGATCCGCTCCGAGCTCGACTGACGCACACCGGTGCCAGACACTTCGTGCGCTGATCGCCACCACTACCGCACGATGTGTCTGGCACCGGTGTGCGGGTGTGGTCAGGGGGTCAGGGTCCAGTTGGCGGTGAGCGACGGATCGCCCTCGGTCGTGACCCGACCTTCGCGGTGGAGGGCGAGCAGGTGGGAGTACACCGAGTTGGCGGCGGCTCGCCAGAGCCGCTTGTCGACGTCGGCGTACATGTCGGGCACGATCGCCTTGATGGTCGACGGCCCCGCCTCGAGGGCGGCGACGATCTGCCGCTCCCTGCTGAGCCGATGGTCGATGAAGCTCTGCACGTACTCCTTGGGGTTGTCGATAGCGGGGCCATGGGTGGGCCAGTACCGCTCATCGTTGCGCTCGAGGAGCTTCCGGAGGCTGTTCAGGTAGTCGAAGAGGTCGCCGTCGGGCGGCGAGATCACCGACGTCGCCCAGCCCATCACGTGGTCACCGGTGAACAGGACCTTCTCCTCCCGGAGGGCGAAGCACACGTGGTTCGACGTGTGCCCGGGGGTGTGGACCACCTCGATCGTCCAGCCGGGCCCCTCGATGACATCGCCGTCAGCAACCACCACGTCGGGGACGAACCCGACGTCGGGACCCTCACGCTTCAGCTCGTCGGGGGTCTCCGCCCACTGCTTGTCGAACTCGGCCTTCTCCTCGGCGGTGAAGTACTCGTCGAAGCTGACCTGGTCGAGCGGGTCGTGCTCCGGGACCGGACCGTGGGGGCCGAAGCCGTAGGTGGTGGCGCCGGTCCGGTCGACCACCTTGGCCACCGCCGCGGTGTGGTCGGTGTGGGTGTGGGTGACGAGGAGGTGGGTGACCGACTCGCCGGGTTCGAGCGCGCCGAGCACGGCGTCGAGGTGCTCGTCGAGGGTGGGGCCGGGGTCGATGACGGCCACCGATCCCCGCCCGACGAGATAGACGCCAGTCCCGGTGAAGGTGAACGGGTTCGGATTCTCCGCCACGACGCGGCGGATCAACGGCGACAGCTCGTCGACCTGCCCGTAGACCGGAGAGAAGTCCTGATTGAAGGCGATGGCCATGGGGTGCTCCTCACGGAGGGTCTAGAGGGGTCCGTCGGGGTCGAGGATGCCGGTCAGGATGAGCCGGTCGTTCCGACCGACCTCAGCCCGATAGCGGCGCTTCCCGTCTATCACGACGAACACGATGCCGTCATCTGCGGCCTCCACCTCGTACTCGCTGCCGAGGGCCCGAGCCACGTCGGCCCCGTTGTCGATGAGCAGCGTGCGGAGCTGGCTGATCCGCGACCGCTCGAAGAGATCCATGTCGAGCTCGACCCAGTCCTCGCCACCGGTGCCGATGAAGCTCACGGGCCGACGTCTGCCCCTCGGACCAGGAGAGGATCCAGCGCGGGGAACAGCCAATCCGGTGGGCGGGTCGGGCGCCCGTCGGAGTCGGTCACTGCAGCGGTGATCAAACCGGTGATCAGCAGATCGCCGTCGACCCGATCGTCGACGGCACCGTCGCCGCCACCGGTGGCGTGATCGCCACAACGGTGGATCTGCTGTCGCCACGTGCCCGACGCCCTACGCAGCTTTGCCACCGAGGTGGCCACCGTGAGGCGGTCACCGGCGACGGCCGGGGCGTGGAAGGTCATGTCGAGCCGGGTCACCACGAGCTGGTAGCCGGCCTCGGCGAGGCGGTGGAGCGGCACATCGCAGGCGACCAGTGCCTCGGTGCGTCCCACCTCGAGGTAGGTGGCGTAGACCGCGTGGTTCACATGCTCGTAGGGGTCGAGCTCAGCGAAGCGGACGTCGATTGTCGTCAAGTGGGCCATAAGCTTGTGCGCCGTCGAGCGCACACTCGACAGTAGCCAGTCGACGGTACGGTTCCGTGGTCTGTGCGCACGGCCTCGACCACGAGCACATAGTGTGGTTCGAGCGGGTGCGGCCTGTCGGCGCGGCTAGTGGTGGATCGAGCGAGCCGAACCGGCCAGCAGAGCAGATGGAAGAGAAGGGTAGTCATGACTGATGTGAGCGGTGAGGTCACCGGGGACACCGTCGAGGTGCGCCTCGAGGTCGGTGCACCCGCCGAGGTGGCGTTCGAGTACTTCGTCGACCCGGCCAACTTCAGCCGCTGGCTGGGTCGACCGCTCAAGGTCGATCCGGTTCCCGACGGCCCGTTCTCGGTCGCCGTCGACGACGGCGCCACGGGCGAGGAGTTCGGCTTCGCCGTCGGCTCCTACGCAACGATCGACCGGCCGAAGCACCTCGTGCTCACGTGGGGTTGGGAGGGATCCGACGAGGTCCCACCCGGCTCGTCGACCGTCGAGGTCGCCTTCGAGGACCGTGGTGACAGCACGATCATCACGATCGATCACGCCGGTCTGCCCGCCGAGTTCCGTGTGACCCACCTCGAAGGGTGGATCGACCACGGCGCTCGGCTGACGGCCGACGCTGCGACTTCGGCCCCCTGACGACCGATCGATGGGATCTGCCGGCCCCACCGTCGACGACGTCACGATCGTCGGCAGCCAGGGCCATCGGCTCGCAGCCAAGCTGACCCGACCGGTGGAGGCGGCGAAGGGATCGATCCTCCTCGCCCACTGCTTCACCTGCTCGAAGGACCTGCACACGATGACCCGCCTGGCGGCGGGTCTCGGCGAGGCTGGTTATGCCGCGCTCCGGTTCGACTTCACCGGGCTCGGTGAGTCGGACGGCGAGTTCGCGGAGACATCGGTCAGCGCCAACGTCAGCGACCTGACCCGTGCCGCGGCCACGCTCATCGAGATGGGGTTCGGCCCGTGCGGCCTGATCGGGCACAGCCTCGGCGGCGCTGCGTCGCTGCTCGCCGCCAGCAGGCTCAAGACGGTTCGATCACTGGTGACGATCGGGGCGCCAGCCACCACCAACCACGTGACCCACCTGTTCGCCGACGACGTCGACGATCTGCTGGCGATCGGGCGGGCCACGGTGACGATCGCCGGGCGGTCGTTCGAACTCAACGCGGACTTCGTCCACGACCTCGGAACTCACGACGTGCTGGACGAGACGGCCTCCCTCGACCGCCCGTACCTGATCGTCCATGCCCGCGACGACCAGGTGGTCGCCTTCGAGAACGCCGAGCGCCTCCACGCCGCAGCCCGCGAGCCGAAGCGACTCGCCGCCTTCGACCAGGGCGGTCACCTCTTCGCCAACCGCACGGTCGCCGAGGACCTCCTCACCACGATCGTCGCCTGGTTCGACGAGACCCTCTGAAGGGCGCCGCCGGTCAGATCCAGCGTTGGGCGTCCTCGATCACCCGCGTCCGATACGAGTTCCAGTCCAAGCCGTAGGCGGCCAGCATGGTGTCGAACTGCTGGTCGATGAATGCGTGGAAGTCCCAGAACAGCTGGAGGAAGATGTTGATACGGGGCTGCATGAACTGTGGGATCTGGTTGCCGACCGTCATGTGCACGCCGTTGTGCCAGCCTTCGATCTCCTGGCTGAACGCGAAGGCGTCCAACTCCCCGGTCTGCTGCCCCAACGCTGCCACCTCGGGCGGATAGGGAAGAATGCTCGACGGCTGGAGCTGGACCGTGCCCCCAGCTGCTTGCAGGAGGGCATCGATGGCAATCTTGTGGAAGGTGAGGAAGCCCGTGGACTGCTGCCCCTGGCTACGTTCGAGGTGCCACTGAGCGTGCACCGGCGCGAATGCCTGTAGGAAGCCCCAGGCGTTGCCCGCATTGGTAACGGCCATGGTCTGGAGCTCGGCCTGGACATCAAGATGGGCCATGACGAGATTCTCCTGATCTGGTCAAATGTTCGTTCCTTCCGCCGGACCGTAGCGGATCGTTCGAATTGCCGTCGGTCGTCCTCTGGGTCACGAAGTCACGAACCCCCTGAGTCCATGCCCTCGGAAGACGTGGCGAGGCGGCCACCGGCCTGTTAGAGGGCAACGAGCTCGACATCAGGTATGGCCCGAAGGGGTTCGTCGAGATCGAGCCTCGACACGAAACCAGTCTCGCCAGAACATGCCGCAAGTACTCCGTTCGACATCGCGTCAGGGGCAAACAGCCTCGGGGGATCGGCGAAGTATCCCTCGAGCCCGATCCAGGCAACGACCTCCCATCCCTCTCCATAGATCACTGACGGCTTGATAGCAGTGCCCGGAAGCCAAGCGACTGCGGGCAGACTCGGCACCTCGTCACCAGTACGAATCCTGAGCGCATAGACGGTGAAGCCAGCCACTTCCTCACCGTCCCAATAGATGACGAGCGTCTCGCGTGCCGGTGGCCTCACGAAACGGCGACGGCCACGCCGTCGACGACGACCCGGCCCGACTCGACATCGATCACGTACGCGTTCGTCAGACCCGACACGATCAGCAGACCAAGCCCATCCCACATCCACGCCGCCAGATTGAAGTTCGCCGACCTCGAATCGGCGACCGTCATCTCCGCCAGCCCTCCCACGTGGTGACTGCTGCTCTTGGTTGACCAGAGGGATCACGCCGTCCCCCACCCGGGCATCTCGGGATGAACGAACTCTGCTGAATTGGTCTCGAAGCTTGGCGGTAGCTCGCCGATCTCCGCAACATCGCCGACAAGAATTCGGCGCCTCGAGCGCGCAACGTGAGGACCGAGTTCCCAGCGGTGCCCAGCCTGAACTCGAACCGCGGCCCTGCGGTCGAGAGGCTCAACGTGACGATCATGTGTGCCCGAAACGGAACGTCGAGCGGCTCTCGAGCGTCCCAACTGACGCTATCCACAGCGCGCGCGAGCAACAGCGCCGTATTGCCGAGACGTAGCTGCAGCGCCTGACGTAGGTCGAACAGCAACCCGACGTCCGAGGTCATCACATCAGACCTGACACCAACGAGGTTGGCTTCCTGCCAGAGCGTTGTCCTCGGCAAGAGGATCCATCTCCGGCTTGGCCGCGAACCGTCGTCGTGATGAACCAGTGAACAAGTCTTCAACGATCATGACGGCGACCAGGCCCAGTGCCATGACCCTCGCTCCGACTCCGAGTTCGGACACCGCCTGACCGCCTATGTGCAGAGATCACGACGATTTCGGTACTCCTCCGACAACGAACCGATCCACGCCTCCCAGTTGTGCATCAGCGCGTCCACTCCCGTCGACCCGGCCGCGGTGGGCATGTACCTGACGAGTCCTTGGATCTCGGCCGGGTAGTCGAACATGCCGTAGAGGGACTCGACTGCACCCAAAGGGTCGGCATACTCACGCCGGTGCTCGAACACGTAGGCCAGAGCGAGAAAGAGCCACACCCGAGCCCGCCGCTCGGCTGGCTCGTCGACGAACTCCAGATCCGAGAGGAGGTCGGGAACTCGGTCGAGGTCATCAGACAACAGAAGGGCGATCTCTTCCTCGGGAGCCGGCTGATAGACCCCAGCCTCGAACTTGGCGAGCGCGATTGCCACTGCCGTCTCCGGGGAGACCCAACCATGGCTGTACCCCCACGCCAGCTCCGCCCCGGTCGGCAGAACCCGATCGATGACGAATAGAGCCGGCAATACGAACGAGGTGTGCACAGTCATTTCAGATTAGCGGCGCCATTGATGGTGCCGCCTGGCACAAACCGCTGATGCGTCAGCCTCAACTCGTCGTCGACGATCCATTCGAACCGACCGGCTGCGCTGTTCAGTTCGCCAGGCATCTGGACGAGGGTTCGTTCAACTCCGTCGCCTCCCACTATCCGAAACACGGATCCGTCAATCGCAATATCGTCGACTGCCCACGGAGCCGATCGATGAATGACATCGTCGGTCAGCGCTCGACCTGTTGGTGTCGCTGATCGAATGAGGTCTGCGGCCTGCTCAGATGACGGAAGCGAGGTCGGTGGGAGTGCCGCCGAGACCGGGGATGCTGGCACGATGTCGCTGGTCGGGCCGTCGGGGACGACGTTGGCGGTGCCACCGGTGTGAAGGTAGCGCATGGCACCGCTGAAGGTTCCGTCGACGATGGCTTCGCCGATGTTGATCTCGGTGAGCCCCCGCCCGTCGACGATCACCTGCGTGGCGACGTTCTCCGCCGCCCCGACGGCGAAGGCGGCGCGGACCGAGCTGCCTCCGGGCACGGCGCCGAAGGCGCCGCTGAGGGCCACAGCTCGGGGGTTGAAGTTGTCGGTGGCCAAGCCCATGGCTGCAGAGGAAGCGGCGCCGATCAGGATCCCGGCTCCGACGGGGGCGAACGGCGTGGCGAGCAGCACGGTGCCACCGACCACCACGGTGGCCATCGCCAGCGACCCCCAGGGATCGTCGACGATGGCCTGCCCAGCTCGCTCGAACCGGTTGTTCTCCTGGCGCTCCCGCCACGCCTCGAACTCCTCGATCGAGACCGGTTCCCGACCCGTCGGGTCGACGTGGTTGACGGGATCCGACCAGGCGTACAGGTACGGGGAGGCGAAGGAGCCGTTGGTCCCGGGCCTCGGCGGCAGAGGATCCTTCGACAGGAACGCCCTCGTGGCCGGGTCGTAGACCCGGTCGCCGATGAACACGAGCCCGTCGACGGTGAGCTCGCCCCGGTAGCCGAGGCCGATCCCGTCACCGGTACCGGGTGCTGAGCCGTAGGGGTCGTCGAACGTGCCGTCGAACCAACGGCTGTCGGGCTCAGCCGGTCGGACTGCCAGACCGGCCCGCAGGTAGCGGCGATCGGCGATACGCACCGGCTTGTTGGTGAGAACCGGGTCCCAGCCGATCGACACGTCGTCGACGGCGACCACGTGCCCCAGCCCGTCGTGGGTGAACCGGCGAGTCCGCCGCTCACCGTCCGCCGGGGAAACGGCGACCGAGAGCAGCCGGTCCAGCTCGTCCCACGTGTAGGCGACGGTGCCACCGTCCGGGTCGACCCGGCTGGTGCGTCGACCGGCGGCATCGTAGGTGAACCTGGTGACGCCGCCGTGGGCGTCGGTGAGGTGGGTGAGTCGACCGCCCGGGTCGTAGCTGAACGTCCGACGCTCGGCGGCATCGGCCGAACCGCGGCCGGGGCTGGCGGTGAGCGCGAGGCCGACGCGGGGAGCGGGGGTGTGCGTGTCGGTGGCGAGGAGCCCGAGGTCGTTGTAGGTGTAGCGCCACCGCTCACCGCTCGGGCTGACGGCTTCGGCGATGCGGCCGGCGAGGTCGTAGCGGTACCGACGGCCGTGCCGATCGACCACGAGACGACCGGCGGTGTCGCGTTCCTCTCGACGACCGACGGGCGGGAGCGCGACCTCACCGGCGACGTCGTCGGTGAAGCCCCACAGCCGGCCGGCCGGTGTACGGCGGAGCTCGGTTCGTCGTCCCGTCGGGTCGACGACGGCCGTGACCAGCCCGTCGGGGTCGCGCTCGTAGTGGGTCGATCCGCCGCTGTCGCTGGCCGTCATGGCGGTGGCGATCGAGGTGACCGAGCCCCGTTGGTCCCGTTCGAGGATGGTGCTGGTGGGACCGGAGGCGACGTCGGCGAGTCGGCCGCACGGGTCGTAGCCGAAGGAGGCGAGCACCGTCGGGGCGAGCGAGCTGAGACGGGTGGGACGGCCGGCGTCATCGCGGGTGAAGGTGATCCCGAGTCCCGACCCGGCGCCCCCACCACTGCCGTCACCGAAGAGGAGCTGCTCGAGGAGACCCGAAGACGAGTGGCGGTAGGTGGTGACAGCCCCCGACCCGTCGACGGTGCGGGCCACCGACCCCGACGGGTCGTAGTTGACACCGGTGACACATCGGCTCGCAGGGTACGAACCGGTCATGGTGCCGGTCAACCGGCCGCGGATGTCGCGGGCCATGCGGGTGACCACGCCCGACGGCTCGGTCACGGCGGTCAGCAGCCGCCGAGGGTCGTGGGCGAACGTCGCAGGAGATCCAGGCCAACCAGCAGTGCCCCAGCCACCGCCATCCGGGCCTACCTGAGACGGTTCCGCGGAACCGCCTCCGAGACCGGCAGTGGGGTCAGGATCGGCGGCCCTTCCGCCGGTGGCGGGGATGAGCGCCCGCCCATCCGGGTCAGAGGCGATGGCCGCCATCACCCCGTCGTCGTCGATGGCGGCGATCGGCCGACCGGCCGGGTCGTAGGTGGTGGTGATGGTGCGACCGGCGGGGGTGGTCTCGGTGAGCAACCGTGACCCGGGGCTGTAGGTGAAGGTGCGGCGACCACCGTCGGGTCCGATCTCGGCGACGACCCGGCCGACGGTGTCGAGCTCGAACCGCCAGGTCGCGCCGCTCGAGTCGGTGACGGAGGCAACCTGCCCGTTCGGGTGGTAGGTGCGGCGCCAGGCGGCACCGTCGGGCTCGATCAGGGTGACCGTGCGGCCCAGTTCGTCGACCTTGCGACGGTGTGTCCGGCCGTCGGGTAATTCGACGGCGATCGACCGTCCGGCCCGGTCGTAGGTCTGGGTGGTCGTGGCCCCGCCGGGATCGGTCACCGACAGCAACTGACCCAGTCCATTCCAGGTCTGCGTGGTCACCGACCCGTCGGGGGCGGTCATCGCCACGATCCGACCCGTGTCGTCGTGGTCGAACCCGACCGTGGCACCGATGGCGTCGGCCACCGAGACGACCGAGCCGTGAGGACCATAGGTGGCGGTCCACGACCCAGGGTCGGGGCTGGTCATCGCCACCACTCGCCCAGCCGCCGTGTAGCTGAACCGCTGCTCGACCCCTTCCACATCGACCGTGGCCGCCACCCGACCGCTCCCATCGAGCGTGAGGGTGGTGGCTCGGCCACTGGGTTCGACCACCCCGGTGAGTTGCCCCGTGTCGTCGTAGGTGATCGTGGTGCGGTCGCCGGCACCGTTGACACAGGCCACCAGCTGCCCGTCGCGATCCCAGTCGAACTTCGTGGCCACACCATCGGCGTCGGTGACCGCGACCGGGAGCCACCGATCGTCGAAGACCGTGGTGAGGCCCGTGCCGGCCGGCCCTTCGATCCGGGCCGGATGAGGATTGTCGCCCTCGTAGAGGAATCGGTGAACCGCCCCGGCCCGGTCCCGCTGAGCGACCAGGCGCCCGCGGTCGTCGTAGTCGCGTTCCTCGGCGAGCCCGTCGGGATCGGTCCGGCGGGCGATCAGATCGGTGTCGGTGTAGGCGTAGGTCGTGACCGCCCCCGCTCGATCGATGTGGTGGACGAGGCGACCCCGATCGTCGTAGGCGGCTCGCATCGCCACCCCGTCCGAGCCGTAGAGGGCCGTGAGGTTCCCCTGGGCGTCGTGGAACAGCAGGTTCGACCCGCCCCCGCTCACCGTGGTGGAGGCGGTCTGCTCGGTGATCCGGGTGCCCCCGTTGTCGAGGTACTCGAACCGGGTACGGCGACCGTGCGGAGCCACCTGGCCGGTCACCCGTCCGGCCTCGTTGTAGGTGTTGACGAACGCCGCCACCCCGTCGGCATCGGTCGAGCTGACGAGGAACCCGTGCCCGTCATGGGCGTAGACGAGATCGCCGACCGCCCGCTCCACCCTGACACAACGACCATCCCGGTCGTAGCGGTATCGGCAACGGCGCCCGTCGGACGAGACCACCTCAGCCACCCGACCGTGGTGGTCGAGGGCGTACCGGACCCACCGACCAGACCGTTCCTCGGCCGCGACGACCTCGCGGTCTCCCCAGTCGAGGTGATAGGTGGCCGCGAGCTCGGACCCGCCGACGAGACGACCGCTCTCGTCGAAGTGGAACCGGCGGCGGCCGTGATCCCGCACCACCGTCCAGCCGGCCCCATCACCGGCGCGGTCGATGTTGCGGGTCAACGCGAGCCGGCGGCGAGTGTTCGGCAACCACGAACCCGCCGTCGACGACGACGACGATGACGACGACGGCGGCTTCGAGCCGATCGACGATCGGAACGTGACCAGCGCACCGTCGGTGAAGACGAGCCGGACGATGCCCGCCTCGACCGCCGAGAGGTCGAGCGTGACGTCGAGCAGCGACGTCCACCCGGGGCCGAACACGCCCTCGGGGACCACGGCCCGTAGCGCGTCGAGGGAGTTGTAGGTGCGGACCACGTCGAGCACGGCCCCGAACCCCGGCGTGGCCAGATCGCGGTCGGCGTGCACGAAGTTACCGTTCGCCGCGTTGACCGGGTCGTTGACCAGGCCCGACGTCACCGGGAGCCCGGTCACCTCCAACGGGTCGTACTCGATCACCGCCGCGTCCGGGGCGGCGCCCGACCCGTCGATCGCCGCTGCGACCTCCGGTGACGACAGGATCGCGATCCCCTCGGCGATCGGGGCGTCGTCCAATGCGGTGGCGATGCCCCGAACCCACGCCTCGTTCGTGCGGAACTGGTCGATCGTTGCCGCCAACTCGGGGCCGGGATTCCCCCCGACGTCACGGAACTCGCATGCCGCGAGGCAGGCGTCCCACCCCCGTTCCAACGCCCCCAGCCGCCGCACCACGTCGTGCTCGACCCGCCCGTCGACCCCGGCGTCGGCCCACCCGCGGAGGGTCTCGATCCGAGCCGAACACACATCTCCACCCATGGCCACCTCGCTCGATCGGACGTTGCGCGCCGACCCCGTCGTTCGGGAACATGCGGTGAGTCGCAACGAGCGGTGCGAATGTTCCAACGGTCAGGGCAAAGCCCGGTGACCAGGCTTGACGGGTCGCCGGACGGAACGCCGCGGGCGAAGAGCGGCGATCAGGGTTCGCGGGAGCGGTCCTCCCGGGGGATCACGTCGCTGAAGGTGTCGATCGACCGGAGCGACGGGGCGAAGAGCACGAACCCGGCCACCACGACGAGCGTGCCCACGCCGCCGGTCACGACGGCGGCGACGATGCCCAGCCACTGCCCCACCACACCAGACTCGACGGCGCCGAGCTCGTTCGACGCGCCGATGAACACATTCTCCACGGCCAGGACCCGGCCCCGCATCGCCTCGGGGGTCGCGAGCGGCACGAGGGTCGCCCGGATGAACATGCTGATGGCATCGGCCGCCGCCAGCACCATGAGCGACACGAACGCCACGACGTAGCTCCGGGTGAGCCCGAGAACGATCGTGGCCGCGCCGAACACCGCAACCGCGCCGAGCAGGGTGGGACCGACCCGACGGCGGATCGGACGGACCGACAGCAGCGCGGCCGTGACCGCGGCGCCGACCCCGATCGAGGCCCGAAGCCAGCCGAGCCCCACCGCCCCCACGCCGAGCCGTTCATCGGCGATCGCCGGGAGGAGGGCCACCGCACCGCCGAGGAGCACCGCGAACAGGTCGAGGGTGATCGCGCCCCCGAGGATCGGGTTCCGCCTGATGAGGCGCAGTCCCTCGGTGGCGTTCCCGATCGCCTCGCGGTAGCCGGTCGCCCTCGCCAGCCGCTGGATCGGCGGGACCTTGATGGTCAGCGCGATCGTCATCGCGAGGCCGAATCCCCCGGCGGCCACGAGGTACGGATACTCGGGTCCGAGGAGGAACACGAACCCGAAGACGATCGGGCCGCTGATGATGCCCGCCTGGAACACCAGGGTGCGCAGCGCCACCACCCGTTCGACGAGGTGGGCGGGGGCGATGTCGATCGGTAGGGCCCGGCTGGCGGGGGCGGCGAACGCCCTCGACGTGCCGAACCCGACGACGATCAGGAAGATCGGCCAGAGCGCGGTCGGTTCGGTGGACACGTAGGCGAAGAACGCGATCGACGAGAGCGCCTCGCCGATCAGGCCAGCGGCGTAGACCTTCCGCCGATCGAAGGTGTCGGCCACCGACCCCGCGATCGGGGCGAAGAGGAACACCGGGATGAACTCGGCGAAACCGAGCAGGCCCAGGTCGAGGGCTCGGCCGGTCATGTCGAAGACCTGCTTGCCCAGGATCGTCACCTGCCCGACCGACGAGAACGCGGTCAGGAACAGCGCGCCCAACAGGAGCCTGATGTCGAAGGGGATCCGCCTCGACTCGTTGCTCGCACGCTCCGCCGTTGCGTCGGTCACCCCAGAAACCTACCGACGCCGGTGCTAGAGGCAGTCGTCGAGCGGTGGGAGATGGCCGAAGTCGAGCCGGAGACCGTCGCCAGTCGAGGGTGCGTCGGCCACCTGGACCGTCTCGTTCCGGGGCCGCTCCCAGCCGAGGGCGTCGACCAGCCCCAGCATGGCCGCCATCAGGATCGACGATGCGGTCCCACGCCGGCGGGGCACGAACCGACCAACGGGCTCCTCGTCGAGCCGTTCGTCGAGCGTTGCATCGGGCCCCTGGTCGGGGCGGTCGGGGTCGGACGAGCCGTTGCGGTGCGGATGCACCCGGCCATCATCCCACAGGCCTGCCCGTCTGACGGCTTCGGGCTCGGCCGGGTCCCACCAGTAAGGTTCGAGTCGATGGCCACCCAGCGCACCCATGACGGCGACGACGCCGGACCGCCCGCTGCGACCGCCGCGACCGCCGAGGACTCGAACCGGCTCGACGGGCCGGTGGCCTGGCGGGTGGCGACGGCCACCTTCCTGGCCACGTTCACCGTCTTCGGCGTCTCGTACAGCTTCGGTGCGTTCTTCGGCCCGATGGCCGACGAGTTCGGCACCGACCGGGGCGCCACGGCGCTGTTCTTCGCGATCACCACGTTCCTGTACTTCGCGCTCGGGGTCGGCACCGGGCACCTGGCCGACCGCCACGGTCCCCGTCCGGTCCTGATCGCGGGGGCTGTGTGCCTCGTGGCGGGCCTGCTGGCCACCTCCCGGGTCCCGTCGATCTGGCTCGGCTATGTGACCTACGGGTTGGGGGTGGGGATCGGCGTGGCCTGCGCCTACGTCCCCATGGTGGCGGCCGTCGGCGGTTGGTTCGAGCGGCAGCGAACCACCGCTCTGGGGTTCGCCGTGGCCGGGATCGGGGTGGGAACGCTCACCGTCGCACCCCTGGCCGAATGGCTGATCGACCGCTACGACTGGCGGACCAGCTATGTGATCCTGGCCGCCGGTTCGGCCGTGCTCCTGGCCGTCGCGGCGGCGGGGGCCACGAGACCGCCGCAGGGCCAGCCCGGCGTCGACGGGCAGAGCTCGCTCGGGCGCGTACTCCGGGAGCGGTCCGAGTTCTGGGTGCTCTACGGGGCCATCACGCTGATCAGCGTGTCGCTGTTCGTGCCATTCGTCTTCCTCCCCGACTACCTCGACACCGAGGGGATCAGCGGTCCCGCCGGTTGGCTGATCGGCCTGATCGGGATCTCGTCGGTGGCAGGTCGCCTCGGGCTCGGGGCGCTGGCCGCCCGCCACTCGTCGATGCGGCTCTACCTCGGCTCGTTCCTGGTGCTCGGCCTCAGCTTCCTGATCTGGATCGTGGCCGGCGAATCCTATGCGGCGCTGCTCGTGTTCGCCGTGGTCCTCGGCGTGGCCTACGGGGGCTTCATCGCGCTGTCCCCCGCAGTGACGGCGGAGGTCTTCGGGGCGGTCGGGCTCGGGGCGGTTCTCGGCGCCCTCTACACCGCGGCCGGGATCGGTGGCCTCCTCGGACCGCCGACCATGGGCTGGCTCATCGACGCCCGCGGCTACAGCACCGCGCTCGTGGTGGCGATGGCGTTCGCGTTGGCAGCCACCGCCACCCTGAGCAGGCTCGACACCGGGGACGGCGCGGGGGAATAGCTCGGGCCGGGCGATCGTTGAGGTTCGGCATGGAAGTGGCGATGAGCGAAGCAGCGGTTGCGCTGGTCAAGCAGAAGGGCGGCACGGCCGCACTCGACTTCATTCCCCCCACCGTTTGAGGGGGCACCTCGGAGGTGTCGGTCGACACCTATCTCAAGGGCAAGAACACGAGCCGCTACCGCAAGTTCAACCAGGACGACGTGCTGATCCTCGTGGCCCCACAACTGATGCGGTACGCCCACAAGGTCGATCTCGTCATCAAGAAGCGGCTGGTGGGAGCGAAGCTCGTCGCGGTGGCCCACCACGAGCACACGGCCGCCTGCCGCCACTGAACCGACGGACGGTCGGCGTCCCCATGCACGTCGTTCACAGCCCGGGGAGCAGGTCGACCTCGGTCGGTCCACCCGTGTCGGTCCGACCGGGGACCGCGAAGTGCTCGGCCCCGAACCACGTGGCGAACCGCTCCGGCGGCAGGTACAGGAAGAAGCTCTGCTCGGAGATCTGGCTGCGGTGGACCTTCATCGCCGCCCGCTTCGCGTCGAGGAAGCCGCTCACGTCGACCACGTGGGCGAGATCGTTCTCAGCCACCCCGAACTCGTCGAACTCGTCGAGCCGGGGCGCCTCGACGCCGTCGGCTTCCATCTCCACCGCCATCTCCGCCCGGCCTTCGCGGGCCCGGTCGCGGTTGACGGTCGCCTCGTAGACGTGCTCGACCCCGGCCAGTTCGGCGGCGGCGAGACCGACCCGGTGGACCTGGATGTGGTCGGGGTGGCCGTAGAGGCCGTGGTCGTCGTAGATGGTGAGCACATCGGCGTCGACGTCGGTGAGGATCCCGACGAGTCGGCGAGCCGCCTCGTCGACATCGGCCTGCCAGAAGCACGCCGGATTGTCGTTGGCCGGCTCGCCCACCATGCCGGAGTCCTCGTAGTCGAGGAAGTAGGGCGGTTCGGCCCCGAGGATCGCCGCCGATTCGGTCACCTCGGCCACCCGACGCTCCCAGAGCTGCTCGCCCGGTGCCAGCACCCCTTCCTGCGGTTCGCCCTGCTCGCCCCGGGTGGCGGTGACCAGGATCACCCGGTGGCCGGCGGCCGAGGCCTTGGCCATGAGCCCGCCGGTGGAGAGCGCCTCGTCGTCGGGGTGGGCATGGAAGCAGACAAGCGTCGCCATCAGTTCAGGCTAGGTCCTCGCGTGCGGACCACAGAGCTCCGCGTCGGAGCCGTCACCAGGCGTCGGCGGGGTTCTTCGGGTCGGGGGGATGGACGACGACGTCGTGGGGGTGGCTCTCCCGGAGGCCGGCTCCGGTGACCTTGGTGAGCCGGGTCCCGGTTCGGAGCTGGTGCAGATCGGCGGCGCCGGCGTAGCCCATGCCCGAGCGGAGGCCGCCGACGAGTTGGCCGATGAGGTCGGCCAGCGAGCCGGCGTACCGGACCCTGGCCTCGACCCCCTCCGGAACGTGCTTGCCGGCAGCGGCGGCCCGAGCCGCCCCGTCGGTGGTGGCCGGCGCCTGGCCCGACGCATACCGGTCGGCGGCCCGACCCCGCATCGCCCCGGCCGAGCCCATGCCCCGGTAGGTCTTCCACATCGAGCCGTCGACCAGCTCGAGGTCGCCGGGTGCCTCGTCGACACCGGCGAGGGCGTTGCCCACCATCACCACGTCGGCCCCGGCGGCGAACGCCTTCACGATGTCGCCCGACGACACGACGCCACCGTCGGCGATGATCGGGACGTTGAAACCCGCGGCGGCCACCGCGCACTCGTAGACGGCCGACAACTGCGGCATCCCGGCGCCGGCGACGATCCTCGTGGTGCAGATGGAGCCCGCACCAACGCCGACCTTGATCACGTCGGCCCCCGCTCGGGCCAGGGCCTCCACGCCGTCGCGGGTGACCACGTTGCCGCCGACCACGGCCACCTCTGGCCACTTCTGCTTCACGTTGGTGACGGTCTCGACCACCCCGCGGGTGTGCCCGTGGGCGGTGTCGATCACGAGCATGTCGACCCCGGCGTCGGCCAACGCCTCCGCCCGGTCCATCGCATCGGCGACCCCGATCGCCGCCCCCACCCGGAGCCGGCCCTCGCCGTCGACCGTGGCGTTCGGCTTCTCGATCCGCTTCCGGATGTCCTTCACGGTGATCAGACCCTGCAGGCGGCCCTGCTCGTCGACGAGGGGGAGCTTCTCGATCCGATGCCGGTGGAGGATCTCCACCGCGGTCTCGACGGTGGTCCCCACCGGGGCGGTGACGAGGTTCTCCGAGGTCATGAACGCCGAGACCGGTTCGCCGTACTCGGCCTCCGTGCAGAAGCGGACGTCGCGGTTGGTGAGGATCCCGACGAGCCGCCCGCCGTCGTCGGTGATCGGCACTCCCGAGATGCTGTGGCGGGACATGATCGCCTCCGCATCGGCGAGCGTGGCGGTGGGCCCGAGGCTGACCGGGGCCGTGATCATCCCGGCCTGCGACCGCTTCACCCGGTCGACCTGTTCGGCCTGTTCGAGGATCGTGAGGTTCCGGTGGAGGATCCCGAGCCCACCCTCCCGGGCCAGGGCGATCGCGAGCGGAGCCTCGGTGACGGTGTCCATCGCGGCGGACAGCAGCGGGAGGGCGAGGTCGATGCCGGCGATCGAGGTGGCGGTCGAGACGTCGGCGGGGAGGACGTCGCTCCAGCCGGGGACGACGAGCACGTCGTCGAACGTGAGCGACTCGAAACCCCCGAACAGCCCCTCGTTGGGTTGTGACACGGCTTCCATCACTCGACTCTACGTGGGCCCGGACGCGGCCATGCGGACCTGTGGCGCCGTTTGCTGGACGGTTGTCTGCGTCAACGGCCCCTGGCCGCCAGGAGGGTGTCGAGCGCGGTTGCGATGCTCTCGACCAGGAGGCGATGCTCGACCCGGTGGACCCGGGCCTCGAAGGCCTCGAGGGTGTCGCCGGGCTCGAAGGGAACCGGTTCCCAGGCGATCACCGGTCCGTCGTCGACCCCCTCGTCGGGCACGTAGTGGACCATCACGCCGCCGTGGTCGACCCGGCCGGCCCGCCAGCCGTCGTAGGCCCGCTCGATCGCCCCGAGCCCGGGGAACGCCCCGGGCTTGGCCGGATGCAGGTTGATCGTGATGTGGTGCGACACGAAGGCGCTGGTGAGGAGGCGGTTCCAGCCGGCGAGCACCACGAGGTCGGGACCGAACGTGGCCACGGTGTAGGCGAGCTCGGTGTCGTAGTCGGCCCGGTCGCGACCCTCGTGGGGCAGCACCACCGTCTCGACCCCGGCCGCCGCCGCCCGCTGCAGGGCGAACGCCTCATGATCGTTCGACACCACGGCGACCACCTCGGCGTCGAGGCGGCCCTCGGTCACCGCATCGAGGATCGCCTGCAGGTTGGAGCCGTTGCCCGAGGCCAGCACGACCAGGCGACCGCCGACCGTCATAGGATCGTGACGCCGCGACCGATCGTGACCTCGCCGATCACCCAGGTCTCCTCTGGCACGGCGGCGCGGAACTCGTCGACCGTGTCGGGGGCGACCACCGCGATCATGCCGATCCCGCAGTTGAACACCCGGAGGGCGTCGGCCGGACCGAGGCCGGACCTGGCGATCAGGTAGTTGAACAGCACCGGCCTGGTCCACGTCCTCGTGTCGATCCTCGCCCCGCACCCGGGGGGAAGGATCCGAGGCAGGTTGTCGACGAACCCGCCGCCGGTGATGTGGGCCAGGCCATCGACGAGGGACGCGTCGAGCGCGAGGCTGAGCGGCCCGAGATAGCTGCGGTGGACCGCGAGCAGCGCGTCCCCGATCGACTCCCCCGCGCCGCCGGGGAGCGGGTCGTTGAGATCCATGCCGGAGAAGACCTTGCGGGCCAGCGAGTAGCCGTTGGTGTGGAGCCCCGACGATGCGAGCCCGACGAGTTGGTGACCGGGCGCGATGGCCCCGGTCGGCAAAAGGTCGGCTCGGTCGACGGCACCGATCACGGTTCCGGAGACATCGACCGCGGCGGGGCTGAGCACGTCTGGCATCTCGGCGGTCTCGCCGCCGAGCAGCACGCAGCCGGCGTCCTGGCAGGCCGCCGCCATCCCCTCCACCAACCGGCCGACGATCTCGGGATCGAGCGACGCCGCCGCCACCGTGTCGAGGAAGAACAGCGGCCGGGCTCCCTGCACGAGCACGTCGTTCACACCGTGGTTGACCACGTCGGCCCCACAGCCCTCCCACCGGTCGAGCTCGGCGGCGAGCACGGTCTTCGTGCCGACCCCGTCGGTGCTGGCCACGAGCAGAGGCTCGTCGAAAGCCGACAGGGCGCTGACGTCGAACACCCCACCGAACGAGCCGTGCCCAGCGACGACCCGATCGTCGTGGGTGGCGGTCACGGCCGCCGCGATCCGGCTGGTGGCCGCAGCCGCAGCCCGGAACGACACCCCCGCGTCCTCGTAGGTGACGGTGTCGCCGGCGGCTGCATCGCCGCGACGCTTCCGCCTCTTCCCCTTCTTGTTCTTCGGCGAGCGAGGGGCGTGCCGCCAACCGATGTCGGAGCGAGCGAACAGGCCGTCACCGGTCAGCTTGTCGACCACCGGGTAGGCGACCTCGAGGGCGGTGGTGAGATCCGTTCCGGTACCGACCACGTTCAGGATCCGGCCCCCGCTGCTCACCAGCCGGTCACCGTCGAAGCGGGTGCCGGCATGCACGAGCTGGACCCTGTCCGGCACCTCGACGTCGGGGATCGGGACGCCGTCGACCGGGTCGGTCGGGTAGCCGTCGGCCGCCACCACGACCGCCACCGCGGTCTCGGGCCGCACCGCGATCGGGGTCGCGGCGAGCTCACCGATCGCAGCGGAGTGGAGCACGGCGAGCAGGTCGGCCTCGATGAGCGGGATGATCGCCTGGGCTTCGGGGTCGCCGAACCGGCAGTTGTACTCCACGAGCCGGGGTCCGGCCTCGGTGAGCATGATCCCGGCGTAGAGCACCCCGACATAGGGCATGCCGTCGGCCGCCATACCCTCCACCGCGGTCACGAGGAACTGCTCGGTCAGCTCCGCCTCGAGCTCGGGGGTGATCCCCGGGACCGGGGCGAACGCCCCCATGCCGCCCGTGTTCAGCCCGGTGTTGCCCTCACCGACCCGCTTGTGGTCCTGGGCGGTCACCAGGGGCACCACCGTGGAGCCGTCGGCGATGCCGAACAGCGAGATCTCCTCGCCGTAGAGCCGCTGCTCGAGCAAGACCCGCTCGCCGGCGTCGCCCATCGTCCGCTCGGCGAGTAGATCGAAGATGGCCCGTTCGGCCTCCACCCGCGACTCCGGCACGATGACACCCTTGCCCGAGGCGAGACCGTCGGCCTTGACGACGACCTCGGCGTCGAAGCGGTCGAGCCACGCCAGCGCCGCGTCGACCTCGGTGAACGACTCGCACTCGGGGCCGGGGATGCCGTGCCGGGCGGCGAAGGCGCGGGCGAACGACTTCGAGCCCTCGAGCTGGGCGGCGTCGGCCGACGGGCCGAAGCAGGCCACCCCGGCGAGCCGGAGATCGTCGGCCACGCCGGCCACGAGGGGCGCTTCCGGTCCGACGACCACGAGGTCGACGTCGTTGCGGGTGCAGAAGTCCACCACGGCGAGGTTCGATGCGGTGTCGAGCTCGACGTTGTTGGTCGCCGTGCCGGCGTTGCCAGGGGCGAGGAACAACTCGGCGAGGTAGGGCGACGTCCGCAACCCCTCGGCGATCGCGTGCTCCCGCCCGCCGGACCCGATGATCAGGACCCGGAGGCCGGCCTCGATGGGTGCGCTCACTGGAGCACACCGTCGAAGCGCTGCTTCGACGTCACCATCGAGAGCTGCACCGGGACGGGATAGGAGCCGGTGAAACACGCATTGCAGTAGCCATCATCGCGCCCCAGTGCCTTCATCATCCGGTCGACCGACAGATATCCGAGGCTGTCGGCGCCGATGTGGTTGCAGATCTCGGGCACCCCGAGCTGGTGGGCGATCAGCTCCTCGTAGCTGCCCATGTCGACGCCGAAGAAGCAGGGGTGGGCGATCGGGGGCGACGTGACCCGCACGTGGACCTCGGTGGCCCCCGCCTCCCGGACCAGTCGAACGAGAGGGCCCGACGTGTTGCCCCGGACGATCGAGTCGTCGACCATGATCACCCGCTTCCCGGCCAGGTTGCCCGGCAAGGTGTTGAACTTCAGCGCCACCCCCTGACGGCGGAGCTCGTCGGTCGGTTCGATGAACGTCCGCCCGATGTAGCGGTTCTTCACGAACCCCTCGTTGTAGGTGATGCCAGACACGCCGGCGTACCCGATCGCGGCCGGGGTGGAGGAGTCGGGAACGGGGATGACCACATCGGCATCGACGGGGTGCTCGCGGGCGAGCTCCTCACCGAGGTTCTGGCGGGCCCGATGGACCGACAGGCCGTCCCACGTCGCGTCGGGGCGGGAGAAGTAGATGTGCTCGAACGTACACCGTGCCAGTGACGATTTCGCCGGGACCGCCTGATGGCGACGAGCCACCGTGCCCTGCAGCACGACGATCTCACCCGGCTCGACCTCGTCGATCCCATCGCAGCCCAACGTCTGCAGGGCGCCCGTCTCGGAGGCGACGACATGACCACCCGAGGGCAGCCTGCCGATCGACAGCGGACGGAATCCCCACGGGTCGCGGGCGGCGATGACCTTCGTGCCGGCGATGATCACCAGGGAGAAGGCGCCGATCCATCGGGGCATGACGTCAGCCAGCCGTTCCTCCCAGGAGGCGCCGTCGCTCGCGGTCAGCATCAGGGCCAGCACCTCGGAGTCCGACGACGACTGGAGGCCGGCGCCGCGTTCCAGCAGGCTCGAGCGGAGCTGGTCGGCGTTGACGATGTTGCCGTTGTGGGCCACGCCCAACGGGCCGTACATCGTCTCGATGACGTACGGCTGCACGTTGCGGTCCGAGTTCGCACCGGTGGTGGAGTAGCGGGTGTGGCCGATCGCCATCCGACCGACGAGCGGGTCGAGCACGCCGGCCTTGAACACCTGGCTCACGAGCCCCTGGGCCTTGTGGACCCGGACGGCGCGACCGTCGGCGACGGCGATCCCCGCCGCCTCCTGACCCCGGTGCTGGAGGGCGTAGAGCGCGAAGAACGCCAGCTTGGCTGCGTCGTCCTCGGCCGAGGCGACGGCGACCACGCCGCACTCCTCGGACGGCCGATCGAGCTCGATCGGCGGGTTGCTGGTCACAGGTTCACGCTTCACGAGCCACCGTTTCACGGTTGTGGGTCAGAGAATCTCGGCTTGACGGCACCGGCTACCGGTCCCCGGTCGCGAGGCGGTCGGCGACGGTCCGGAGCCGCCCGTCGATCGGCGGTGGGCCCGCTTCGAACGCGGCCCCGGTCAGCCGTTCGTAGAAGGCGACGTAGCGGGCGCTGGTGTCGCCGAGCACGTCGTCGGGGAGGGCGGGAGGCTCGCCGTCGCCACGGTAGCCGGCGGCGGCGAGGGCGAGCCGGACGGGCTCCTTGTCGAAGCTCTCGGGTGTGTCGCCCGCCGCCAGGCGGTCCTCGAGCGTGTCGACGGCCCAGAACCGTGACGAGTCCGGGGTGTGGATCTCGTCGATGACGAGCAGCCTGCCGTCGGGGCCGAGCCCGAACTCGTACTTGGTGTCGGCCAGCACGAAGCCGGCAGCGGCGGCCAGGCTCGTTCCCCGCTCGAAGAGGGCGAGCGCCGCCTTGTGGACCGCCGACCAGAGACCCTCCTCGACGAGCCCCCGCTCGACGACCTCGTCGCACGTGACCGGCCGGTCGTGGCCGCCCCGCTCGGCCTTCGTGGTGGGTGTGACCAGCGGCTCGGGAAGTGGGCCGTGGGCGGCGAGACCGTCGGGCAGGTCGTAGCCGTAGAGACGCCGTTCGCCCCGCTCGTAGCGGGGGAGGAGCGAGGTGGCGGTCGACCCGGTGAGCCGACCGCGCACGACCACCTCCACCGGCAGCGGGGTGGCGTCGACGGCGAGCAGCGCATTCGGGTCGGGGAGCTCGATCTTGTGGTTGGCGACGAGGTCGCTCGTGCGGTCGAACCACCAGCCGGCGATCTGGTTGAGCACCTGGCCCTTGTGAGCGACGGTGCCGATCACCCGGTCGAAGGCGCTGATCCGGTCGGTGGTGACGATCAGCCGCCGGTCGCCGGGCAGGCGCCAGCTCTCCCGCACCTTGCCCGAGGTGTGACCCGGCAGGTCCAGCTCGAGCGATGCCAGCGTCGCTGCCGAGGCCATGTCCCCATGATGGTCAGTGACGGGCTCGGTTCAGGGGACGATGGCGAGATTTTCGCCGAACTTCTCCCGACGACCCGCCGATCACGGATCGGGGGTCGCTCTCCGTGACACGTCAGGCGCCGACGGCGTTCACCCCGGCCCGGAACAGCGGGAGGCAGCCACCGCCGGTGGCTCTGCCCCGGAGCGGATCCTGACGCTGCTGGATGTGGTCCTCGGGGTGGGGCATGAGCCCGAGCACGTAGCCGCTGTCGTCGACGAGGCCGGCGATGTCGCCCACCGAGCCGTTCGGGTTCGCGGGGTAGCCGTCGGCGGCGCGACCGTCGGGACCGACGTAGCGGAACGCCACATCGGCAGCTCGGACGTCCTCCACCACGAGCCGGCCCTCGGCGTGGGCGACGGGGCAGCGGAGGTTCCCCGTGAGCCCGTCGAGCCAGACCGACGCCGAGCCGGGCGCGGGCTCGAGGGTGACCCACCGGCACTCGAACCGCCCCGACTCGTTGCCGACGAGCGCCGCCGCCGTGCCGTCGCCGGGAAGGAGGCCGGCCCGGACGAGGGCCTGGAAGCCGTTGCACACCCCGAAGACCGGCATCTGGGCGGCGACGGCCTCGTGCAGTTGCTCGGCGAACCAGCCGGCCAGGTCGAGCCCCAGCAGTCGGCCTGCACCGAGCGCGTCACCGTAGGAGAAGCCGCCGGGGAGGGCGAGCAACTGGTGGTCGACGAGCTTGGTCTCACCGTCGCGGAGCGCCTGGAGCGGCACCTGGACCGCGGTGGCACCGGCGGCGGTGAAGGCGTCGGCCAGCTCCTGGTTCCGGTTGGTACCGGGGGCGATCGGGATGAGGACCGATGGTGCGATGGTCATCGACGCTCCTCGTCATGGGTCGGATCGGCGGTGGTCGAGTGCGCTCGGTCCGGGTCGGACCGTGCGATGAAGGCCCGTTCGATGTCGGCGAGGTCGAGCGACAGGGCCGACCCGATCGTGAGCGTGGCGTCGGCGACGACGGTCCCGATCCGGCGGGCGGCCGGCGCGGCGGCCGCCACCGCCGCTCGATGCTCCGGCCCGGCCTCGATCAGGTAGCGGCCAGCCCCTTCGCCGAACAGTACGCCGAGCGGGTCCGTTCGGAGTCCACTCGATGCGAGGTCACCGCCGTCGAGCTCGCCGTCGAGCTCGCCGTCGAGAGCTCGGTCGAGAGCGCCGTCGAGCAGCCGCAGCCCGAGTCGACCGCCGAGCGCCCACTCGGCGGCGGCGACGGCGAGGCCCCCCTCGGCGACGTCGTGGACGCTGCGGGCCAGGCCGGCGGCGATCAGGCGATGGACCTGCCGGTGACGGTGGACCGCGTCGGGATCGGGCGACGGAACGGGACCGCCGAGGTCGACGCCGAGCACGTCGTCGAGGTGGGAGCCGCCGAGCGCTCCGGTTGGCTCGCCCATGAGCCAGACGTCGTCGCCAGCCTCGACCACGCCGGTCAACGGAACCGTGTCGAGCCGGTCGACCGTGCCGACCGCGGTGATGACCAGCGTCGGCGTCACCGGGTCGGGGGTGCCGTCGGGGTGGACGAACTCGTTGAACAGCGAGTCCTTGCCCGACACGAACGGGGCGCCGTGGGCGACCGCGGCGTCGTGACAACCCCGGCAGGCGGCGACGAGGCGGGCGAGGGTGTCGGGCCGGGTCGGATTGCCCCACGAGAAGTTGTCGAGCAGCGACAACCGTTCGGGATCGGCGCCGGCGCAGACCGCGTTGCGGACCGCCTCGTCGACGGCGGCCCACGCCATCGCCTCGGTGTCGTGGCGACCGAGGACGATGTTGAGTCCGATGCCGATGGCGAGGCCCCGCTCGCCCGACGTCCCCGGCGGGATGAGCACGGTGCCGTCGGCCGGCCCGTCGCCCGCCACCCCGCCGTAGGGTCGCACCACCGTCCCGCCCAGCACCTCGTGGTCGTAGGTCCGCACGACGGCCTCGTTCGACCGGATCGACGGGTGGGCCAGGAGGCGGCGGAGCAGTTCGGCGGGATCGGGGCTGTCGCCGGGGGCGAGGTCGGCCGGGAGCGGGCGCCGTGGCGGGCGGGGCTCGGCCGTCGTCGATCCGGCATCGAGGTGGAGGCGAGGTCGGCCGTCGTGGAGGAAGGCGGTGTCGAGGTCGACCACCGGCTGGCCACCGTCGACCACCCGCAGCCGGCCGTCGCCGGTGAACGTGCCGATCACCGCTGCGTCGACCTGCCACCGGTGGGCGAGCTCGAGGAGCGGTGCGGGGTCCGGGGTGGCGAGCACCATCCGCTCCTGGGCCTCCGACAGCCAGGTCTCCCACGGGGCGAGCCCGGGATACTTGCGGGGGACGGCGTCGAGGTCGACCCGGGCCCCGAGCACCTCGGCCATCTCCCCCACCGCCGAGGACAACCCGCCGGCACCGCAGTCGGTGATCGCGTGGTAGAGGCCGCGGTCTCGGGCCTCGACGACCACGTCGATGAGTCCCTTCTCCACGATCGGGTCGCCGATCTGCACCGACGAGCCGGCGATGTCGGCGGTCTCGACCCCCATCGCCTGGGAGGAGAAGGTGGCGCCGCCCACGCCGTCGCGACCGACCGCGCCGCCGAGCACGACGATCGCATCGCCGGGTCGGGGGTCGGTGGGGTGCGAGCCCTGGGGGAGGACGCCGACGCAGCCGGCGAAGACGAGCGGGGTGGTGGTGTAGGAGGGGTCGTGGACGATCGCCCCGGCGATCGTCGGCACCCCGATCTTGTTGCCGTAGTCGCCAACCCCGGCGATCACCCCGGCCCGGATCCTGGCCGGGTGGAGCACGCCGTCCGGCACGGCGGCGACGTCGATGTCGGTCGGGCCGAAGCAGAGGACGTCGGTGATCGCCACCGGCTTGGCCGACACGCCGAGAATGTCCCGCACCACCCCGCCGACGCCGGTGTTGGCGCCGCCGAAGGGTTCGAGGGCGGACGGGTGGTTGTGGGTCTCGGCCTTGATGGCGATGTCGTGGGTGTCGTCGAAGGCGACGATCCCGGCGTTGTCGACGAAGGCGCTCCGCACCCACGGGGCGTCGATCGTTTCGGTCGCAGCCCGGAGGTAGGTGGCGAGCAGGCCGTCGATCCTGCCCCGAGCGTCGCCGTCGGCCGTGGTGATCGCAGCCCGGAACGTCTTGTGGGAGCAGTGCTCGCTCCACGTCTGGGCCAGGGTCTCGAGCTCGGCGTCGGTCGGCTCCCGCCCGAGCGCCACGAAGTGCTCACGGATCACGGTCATCTCCTGCCCGGTGAGACCGAGGCGACGGCTCCTGCTCAGCTCCTCCAGCTCCGCGTCGGTGGCGAGGCTGCCGATGGCGATCAGATCCACCCCGGGCGATTTGGCATCGGGATCGGTGAAGGCCGGGGCGAGCAGGCCCGGGGCCCACCGCTCGACGACGTCGTTGTGGAGCACGTCGGTGGCCAGCCGCTCGAGCCGGTCGGCGTCGAGGCCAGACCCGTCGATGACCTCGTGGTCGACGCCGTGGATCAGGTAGCGGCGCCCGACCGAGGCTGCGCTGACCGGGATGCCGAGCATGTTCGCGGCCCGGACGAGCTCGGCGCCCTCCCGGTCGGTGACACCGGGGCGGAAGCCGACATCGACCACGTCTGCTCCGGCGTCCCGGTCGATCCGAGCCAGGTGGTCCTCGGCCGGGACCGCCCACTCGCCGACCGGATCGATCAGGAGCGCCGCCACCACCGCGTCGAGCTGGGCGGCGTCGAGCTGGCCGGCCACGTGGTACAGGCGGAGCTCCTCGATCCGCTCGACGTCGTGGCCGAAGAGGCGGGCCCTGGCCCAGGGTCCGTTGGCCGAGCGATCGTCGCGACCGGGCCCGACCACGATGGTCGCCACCGGCTCGTCGTGCTGTCGGTTGGCGTCGGCGTGGCTCGTCACCCGAACAGGATGTCGCAGCCACCGGCCGGAGCGGCGCACGGTTGACGATTTTCGAACCGGTAGCCTCGGTGCGTGACGGCAAACGACGTGTTCGTGCTGGGGGTCGACCTCGACAACGTGTGCGCCGACTACACCGCCGGGTTCCGCCAGGTGGTCGCCGCCGACCGGGGCGTCGAGCCCGAGAGCCTGCCGCTCGGCCGGTCGTGGGGCTTCGACGAGTGGGGCGTCGACGACGACGACTTCGAGCGCCTGCACCGGATGGCGGTGACCGACAAGCGGATGCTCCGCCATCTCGAATCGCTGCCCGAATGCGCCGACGTGCTGTGGCGGCTGTCCGACGCCGGGATCTGGATCCGGATCATCACCCACCGCCTCTACCTCAACTGGGGCCACGCCGTGGTCGTGTCCGACACCGTGAACTGGCTCGACGAGGCCCGGATCCCCTACCGGGACCTGTGCTTCCTCGGCGACAAGCCCGAGGTGGGGGCCGATCTCTACATCGATGACGCCCCCCACAACGTGGAGGCGCTCCGAGCGGCCGGCAACGACGTCATCGTGTTCGGTCAGCCCTACAACGAGGATCTCGCTGGTCCGCGGGTGGACGGTTGGTCGGAGGTGGAGGATCTCGTGCTCGAAGCGGCGGTGGCGAAGCGGGCGGTCCAGCCGCAGCTCCCCGGGTTCGATGCCGGGGCCGACCGCCTCGACCGCCGCCGGGGACCGCTCCGCTAGGTTCGGCCGGCTCGATGGCCTGGACCGCGGCCGCGGCGTACCTGCTCGCCGCAGTGCTCGCCGTCGCCGCGCTCACCAAGCTCCGCCGCCCGGCCGCCGTGGCCGCCGACTTCGGCGAGCTGGGCCTCGTCGCCCCGAACGCCCTCGCCAGGGTCGTGCCCGTCCTGGAGCTCGCCTGCGCCGCGCTGCTCGTCATCGTCCCGGCGTGGGGCGGCATCGCCAGCTTCGCGCTGCTCGCGGCGTTCACCGCGGTGCTGGTCAACGTCATCCGGTCGGGCCGGGTGGTCGCCTGCCGCTGCTTCGGGGCCCTCACCGACGAGCCCGTCTCACCCCGCACCCTGGCCCGCAACGCCGCCCTCCTCGCCCTCGCCCTCCTCGCCACCCTCTGACCGACACCCGCGCACACCGGTGCCAGACACATCGTGCGGGGGTGGCCGCCCTGCGCACGATGTGTCTGGCACCGGTGTGCGGTAGTGGGCTGGCGGGGACACAATGAGGCGATGGATCGCGAATGGGGATTCAAGACGAGGGCGCTGCACGCAGGCGGACAGCCCGACGCCACGACCGGGGCCCGGGCGGTGCCGATCTACCAGTCGACGAGCTTCGTCTTCGAGGACACCGGCGACGCCGCCGACCTGTTCGCCCTCCAGAAGTACGGCACGATCTACTCCCGCATCTCCAACCCGACCACGTCGGCCCTGGAGGAGCGGATCGCCAGCCTCGAGGGCGGCATCGGGTCGGTCGCCACGTCGAGCGGTCAGGCCGCCGAGTTCCTGGCCATCACCACCCTCGCCGGGGCCGGCGACCACGTGGTGGCCGCCGCCGGCCTGTACGGCGGCACCTACACGCTGCTCGCCACCACCCTCGCCCGCCTCGGGTTGGCGACCACCTTCGTCGACAACAGCGACGTCGACGGGTTCGCCGCCGCCGTCACCGACCGGACGAAGCTCCTCTACACCGAGGTCATCGGCAACCCGTCGGGCGCGGTGGCCGACCTCGAGGCCCTGGCCGACGTGGCCCACGCCCACGGCCTTCCGCTCGTGGTCGACGCCACGTTCGCCACGCCGTACCTGTGCCGCCCGATCGAGTTCGGGGCCGACATCGTGCTCCACTCCGCCACCAAGTTCCTCGGCGGTCACGGCACCAGCATCGGGGGTGTCGTCACCGAGGGCGGCGTGTTCGACTGGACCGCGTCGGGCCGGTTCGACCGGTTCACCGACCCGGTTCCCACCTACAACGACCTTCGCTGGCACGACAACTTCGGCGAGTACGCCTTCTGCACCGCCCTCCGCTCGGAGCAGCTCCGCGACGTCGGCGCCTGCCTGTCGCCGTTCAACGCGTTCCTCCTGCTGCAGGGCATCGAGACGCTCCCCCAGCGGATGGAGAACCACGTGGCCAACGCCCGGGCGGTCGCCGAGTGGCTCCACGCCGACCCCCGGGTGTCGTGGGTGGCCCACGCCGACCTCCCGAGCTCGGCCTACCACGGTCTGGCGAAGAAGTACCTCCCGAAGGGGTGCGGGGCGATCTTCACGTTCGGCCTCGTCGGCGGCCGCAAGGCGGGTCAACGGTTCATCGAGAGCCTCCAGCTCGTCAGCCACCTCGCCAACGTCGGCGACGCCAGGACGCTGGTGATCCACCCCGCGTCGACCACGCACCAGCAGCTCACCGACGAGCAGCTCGTCCAGGCCGGCGTCGGTGCCGACATGGTGCGGCTGTCGGTCGGGTTGGAGGATCTCGACGACATCCTCTGGGATCTCGACCAGGCACTCGAGCAAGCGAAGGCGGTGAGCTGATGCCACCCGCCGGACCCCGGTTCTCCGCACGCGACGAAGGACGCCCATGACCGCGACCAGCACCCACGACACCATCCCCGGCTGGACCCCGCCGGGCGCCCAGGAGCGAAAGCGGATCCTCGACGAGACCCGGTCGATCGCGATCGTCGGCGCCTCGTCGAACCCGGCCAGGGCGTCGAACTTCGTGATCACCTACCTGAAGTCGTCGGTCTGCGACTACGACCTGTATCCGATCAACCCCCGGGAGTCCGAGGTGCTCGGTCTGCCCTGCTACCCGTCGCTCGCCGACCTGCCGGTCACCCCTGATCTCGTGTCGGTGTTCCGCAAGGCCGACGACTGCCCCGGCATCGCACGCGACGTCGTCGCCGCAGGAGCCAGCACCCTGTGGCTGCAACTCGGCATCTGGAGCGACGAGGCGGCGAGGATCGCCGTCGACGCCGGCCTGAACGTGACGATGGACCGCTGTGTGAAGATCGAGCACGCCCGGTTCGCCGGCGGCCTCCACCTGGCCGGATTCAACACCGGGGTGATCAGCAGCCGCCGCCGCTGACGGGGCCACCAGGCCAGCCGTGCCCTGACCGAGTTGGGATCGTGGCCATCGGTGGCTAGAGATGAGTCGTGCGCACGTCGCTTCCCTCCCCGACCTCGGCCGAACGGCAGAGCAGGCCCCGCAGGGCGCGATGGCTGGTCGCCATCGTCGCCGTCCTCGGCCTCGGGCTGACCGCCTGCACCGACGGGCCCGGCAACGAGCAGGACCTCGTGATCGCCCTCACCCACAACGACGCGTTCACCACCGACCAGGCGGAGTGCATCGCCGCCTCGGTGTTCGGAGAGTACGGCGATGACGAGGAGGCCATCTCCCGGATCTCCGGCGCCCCGAGCTACGAGGACCTGACCGACGCCACCACCGGCATCCCCGGCTTCGACGAGTTCTTCCGCCGCGCCGTGTCCACCTGCACCAACACCTAGCCAGCCCGGCACGAGACCAGCGACGGCCCGATCAGCTCGGTCAGGGCAGCTCTGTTCCGAACCGGCGGACGTAGTCGGCCACCAGCACGGCCTGGACCGCGATGATGAGCCAGGCGCGCACGAGGAACGATCGCTTGGCGATCTTGTGCCGGAGGATCCGCCGTGCGAGGACCCCGCCGATGGAGCCACCGCCGAGGGCGAGCAGGTGAAGGGTCGTCTCCGGGACGCGGCTCACCCGTTTCGCCCGGGTCCGTTCGGCTGCGTTCGCCTCGGCCACGCCCTTGTCCCACGAGTAGTAGCCGATGATCACGACGTTGATCGCCAGCAACCAGCCGGTGATCCAGTGGACCCCGAACCCGACCACATACAGGAGCGCGACGAGCGCCGCCACGGCGAAACCGCCGACCGTGTACACCATCTTCGGATCGGTCCGCTCACGACCGGGAACGACGTTCGTCGCCCGCAACCCGTGCTTCGTCACGACCGCGTCGAAGCTGACCTGCTGGCCGGGGCGCAGCTCGCCCGACCCCCTGATCTCCCCGCGGTGGACGACGAACCGCTCCGGCACGTCACCGGCCGTGATCGAGCCCGTTCCCACGGCCACGTCGAAGCGGTCGACGGTTCCCCTCATCGGCTCACCGGTCGACGCTGCGGTCCGAACGGCGGTCTACGGCGGACTCCGGCTGACGGCGGCATCGCGGCGGTCGACGGCGGCGGGCCGGTGAGCTAGTCGTTGAGGACCTCGGCCAGGACGTCGACGCACCGGTCGATCTCCTCGTCGGAGATCACCAGCGGTGGGCAGAAGGCGATCGCCTCACCGATCGGCCGGGGGATCACCCCCCGCTCGAGCATCGCGTCCCGCACCGGCACGGCCTCGGTTCCTTCGTTGAGTTGGGCCGCCCACACGGCGCCGGCGCCGCGGACCGCGGCGATCGTGCCGTCGGCGGCGAGGCTCCGGAGGCCCTCGCTGAGGCGGGCGCCCACCTTCGTGGCTCGGTCGAGGAGGCCGTCGGCGAGCACGTCGAGGTTGGCGAGCGACGCCGCTGACGCGGCCGGGTGGCCGGAGTAGGTGTAGCCGTGGCGGAGCATCCAGTCGGGGTCGGTCTCGAACGGTGCGACCACCTTGCGGGACAGGACGGCCCCCGCCGACGGGAGATAGCCGGAGCTGACCCCCTTGGCGAAGGTCATGATGTCCGGTGTGACGCCGAAGTACTCCGCGGCGGTCCATCGCCCCATTCGCCCGAACCCGCAGATGACCTCGTCGAAGATGAGGTACGCCCCGTGCTGATCGCACAGCCGCCGGAGCCCTTCGAGATACCCGTCGGGTGGGGGGAACACCCCCGCTGCGCCCTGCACTGGCTCGGTGATGACCGCCGCGATCCGCTCGGAGCTCTCGGCGAACATCGACGCCATCGCCTCGAGGTCGTCGGCCGGCGCCTGGACGACGTCGGGTAGGAGCGGACCGAACCCCTCCTTGTTGAGCGGGAGGCCCTGGGCGGTCAGCCCGCCGTAGTTCACGCCGTGGTAACCGCGGTCGCGGCTGATGATGAGCGTCCGGTCGGGCTGGCCGGCCCGGACGTGCGAGAGGCGAGCGAGCTTCATCGCGGTGTCGACCGCCTCGCTGCCCGAGTTGGCGAGGAAGACCCGCGGGTCCGCCAGTGGGACGAGCTCGCAGAGCCGTTCGGCGAGCCGGTCGGACGGCTCGTTGGCGAAGCGGTCGAAGGTGTGGAACGTGGCCAGCTTGTTCATCTGGTCGTTCACCGCCTCGACGATCGGTTGGCACCCGTGGCCGGCCTGGACGTACCAGAGGCTGGCGAGGGCGTCGACGTAGGACTTGCCGTCGCTGTCGGTGATGGTCGCCCCGTCACCGCTCACGATCGTGACGTAGTCCTCCCGGGTCGGGTAGGCGTAGGGATGGATGAGCTTCGGAATCGCCATGTCGGCTCCCAGGGTTCGGTCCGTGGTCCCAATCGTACTCATGGCGCTCGCGGGCCGCCCGTCTGTCGAGCGCGGTGGAACGGCCGACGGGAACCGCTCGATCAGACGCCGATCGAGGCCGTCGTCGAGGTCCGGAAGCGATGGAGGAGGGTGTGTCCCTCGGGGCAGCTCAGTTCGGCCACGGGGCCGTCGTCGGTGTCGTGGAGCATCGTGATCGAGCCGGTGCCGACGAAGTAGCGGATCGAGCAGACGGGGCAGTGCAGATGGATCATGGATTCGATTCTGAGGCGTCCCGGCAGCTAAGAAAAGCGAACCCTTCTTGGTGACAACCGGAAGCAGAGCTTACGAATCGGCGTTACCCTGGACACCGTGGATTTCACGCTCCAGCAGCTCCGCCTGCTCCGGGAGGTGGCCAACCGGGGCACGATCGCCGCTGCCGCCGCCTCGGTCGGCTACACGCCGTCGGCGGTGTCCCAGCAGCTCGCCGGCCTCGAGCGGGCGGTCGGGATGACGGTGCTCGAACGGGTCGGTCGCAACGTCCGGCTGACCGACGCCGGACGGGAGCTGGTGGATCACGCCGACCGGTTGCTCGCCGGTGTGGAGGAGGCCCAGGTGGCCTTGGAGCGGGTCCAGGGTGAGGCCCGCGGTCGGCTGCTGGTGGCGATCTACCAGTCGGTCGGTTCCACGCTGCTGGCGCCGCTGCTCTCGCTGCTCGCAGCCCGCCACCCCCACCTGCAGCTCCGAACCCAGTTCTACGACCAGAACCCCGACGACGCCCTGGACCGCCTGGCGATGGGTGAGCTCGATCTGGCGTTCGCCAAGGACTACCCGGATGCCCCCGAGGAGCCCCGCGACGGCATCGTCCGGGAGCTCCTCCTCGACGACCACTTCGCGCTCGTCGTCGCCGACGACGATCCGTTGACGGGGCCGACCGTGAGCCTCGACCAGGTGGCCGACCGGCCCTTCATCGCCTCGCCGCCGACGGTGAGTTGCGGCCGGCGCGTCGTCACCGCCTGTCGCCAGCACGGCTTCGAGCCGAACATCGTGCACGAACTCGACGACTACCCGACCGCGATGCAGCTCGTCGCCGCCGGTGTGGGCGTCTCGCTCATCCCCTCGCTCGGCCTCGTCCACGCCCCACCCGGCGTCCGGGCCATCGCCCTCAGCGAGCCCGTGACCCGCCATGTGCAGCTCGCGTTCCGCGCCGCCAGCGCCGAGCGCCCCGCGATCGCCGCGGTGCGGGCGGCGGTGGCCGACGTCATCACCGAGCTCGAGCTCCCGGCGACGGAGAGCCTCGTCACGACCGCCGCCTGACCCACCCCGCTCTGGCAGATCCCGCGCCCGCCCCCGGTGCGAAACGCTGCCAGACGCAGGCTGATGGGGCGGTGGCCGGGGCTAGCGGTCGGAGCCGGCGAGGACGTCGGCGCCGTCGACGATCCCGTAGCCGTAGCCCTGCTCGGCGAGGAACCGCTGGCGGCGTTGGGCGTAGGTCTGCTCGACGGTGTCCTGGGCCACGAGCGAGTAGAAGTGGGCCTGCCGGCCATCCGCCTTGGGGCGGAGGAGCCGGCCGAGCCGCTGGGCCTCCTCCTGCCGGCTCCCGAACGTCCCGGAGACCTGCACCGCCACCGAGACCTCTGGCAGATCCAGACTGAAGTTCGCCACCTTCGACACCACCAGGGTCGAGAGCTCGCCGGCCCGGATCGCGTCGAACAGGCGGAGCCGCTCGGCGGTGGGCGTGGCCCCGGTGACCAGCGGGGCATCGAGCCGCTCGGCCAGCTCGCCGAGGCCGTCGAGGTAGGTACCGATCACGAGCTTCGGTTCGCCGACGTGGCGGTCGACGAGGGCCTCGACCACGGGCGCCTTGGCCGCCACCGCAGCCGCCACCCTGGGTCGCTCGCGTGCCGGGGCCGACGCGTGGGCGAGCCGCTCCGCCTCGGTCGGCACGATGCGCACCTCGGTGCAGGTGGCCGGGGCGAGCCAGCCCTGCAGCTCCAGCTCGCGCCACGGCATGTCGAACCGCTTCGGCCCGACGAGGCTGAACACGTCACCCTCCCGTCCGTCCTCGCGGATCAGGGTGGCGGTGAGTCCGAGGCGCCGGCGGCTCTGGATGCCGGCGGTCATCTGGAACACGGCCGACGGGAGCAGGTGGACCTCGTCGTAGATCACCAGGCCCCAGTCTCGCCGTTGGAGCAGGTCGAGATGGCGGAAGTCGCCGTTCCTCCGGGCCGTCATCACGTGGTACGTGGCCAGCGTGACCGGTCCGACGGTCTTGGTTCGACCGGTGTAGCAGCCGATCTGGTCGGGGTCGATGGCGGTGAAGCGGCACAGCTCGCTCCGCCACTGCTGCATCGAAGCCTCGCCGGTGACGAGCACGAGCGTGCGGGCGCCGACGGCAGCGGCAGCGGCGATCCCGGTCACGGTCTTGCCGGCCCCGCACGGCAGCACGATCACCCCCGTGCCCGACGGCAACCAGCCGTCGACGGCGCGCCGCTGGTAGGGACGCAGCTCGAGCTCGTCGGCCAGCGTCAACGGGAACGGGAGGCCGGGGCTGAGCAGCGCCTGGTCCTCCGCCGGCAGGCGGGCGGCGACGAGCAGTTGCTTCAGCCGACCCCGGCCGGTCGGATCGAGTGAGGTGGTGTAGGGGTCGAGACGGCGTCCGAGCAGCCTGGCGATCGCCCGGTCGTCGAGGAGCTCGTCGAGCAGTGCCGGCTCGTCGACCCGCACCACGAGCTCGTCGGTCGCCAGCCGCCCGGGGTGACCCTCGATCGTGATGCGACCGAAGCGGTCCATCGCGTCGGTTATCGCGGTGGTCATCGCGTGCGGGACCGGCCCGTTGCCGTAGCGGGTCAGCACGTCGATCGCGGTATCGGGTCCGATCCCGGCCGCCCGGGCGTTCCACAGTCCGACGTCGGTCAGGCGGTAGGTGTGGAGGTGATCCGGCGACTTCTCGAGCTCGGCGAAGGTGGCGAGCTCGGCCCGGCACGCGTCGGCGTCGTCGTGTGCGAGCTGGAGGAGAACCGTGTCGGCCGCGGGGAACAGCAGCGGACCGGTCGCGTCGGTCACCGACCCGGGTCGTCGATCGAGACGATCGCCGCCAGCGGTATCTCCACGATCCCGCGCTCGTCGAGCATCGTCAGCTGGTCGTCGGTGGCGAGCACCGTGCCGCGCTGATCGACCAGCTCCCCGTCCCGCAACCAGGTCACCACGGCGGAGCGACTGCTGAACCGATCGAGCCGTTCGCGGAGGCCGTTCCGCCCAGCGCCGTCGACCGACGCGGATCCGGCGACGCCGTCCTCCCGGTCGTCGAGCAGCGAATCGACGGCCGCCTCGATCGCGCCGGGGAGCTGCACGCCGTAGAGGGTCGGGCCGGTCCAGTCGACCGGGAGGCCGTCACCCTCGACCCCCGGGGCCGCCCCATCGGCCGACGCGGCGCCGGCGTGCAGCTCCCCGGCGCCGTTGGTGCCGTCGGACCCGCCGGGCGGGCCGAAGTCGCGCTGGGGACCGACGGTGATCCGCGACTCGTCGAGCACCGGGAAGTACCCGTCACCCCGGAGCTCCTCGAGGATCACCACCGGATCGGTCGGACTCACCAGCACGGTGGGAGCGACGAGTCGGAGCCCGAGCTTGGCCGCCCGCGCCTTCGACGCGATCTCGATCGCGACGGCCTCGGAGTCGGCCACCACCACCGACATCGCGGTCAGCACCTTGACCGTGCCGTAACGACGGTCGACGTCGGCGATGAGGTACGCGAGGGGCTGGGGAACGCCCGACAGGGCGTGCTCCTCCAGGAACGACGTCATCAGCTCCGCTGTCCACCCGCGATCGAAGCCGACGCGCAGCGACGCCTCGCTGAACCTATAGGTGGGCACCGACAGACCCGACACCCGGTCGGCCAGGTCGGCGAGCCGCCCGGCGACAGCCGGTGTCAGCGGCCCGAGCGCGACCGCGGTGAGGTCGCTCTGCAGGATGACCTGGTCCTGATCGGTTCCCAGCAGCTCGGCCGCCAGCTCGTCGAGCGCACCATCGTCGTCGACGAGGGCCCGGGCGATCGCGGTGGGCGCGTTCGAGGCGACGAGGCCGAGGAGCTCCGCCTCCTCGAGGGTCCAGGCGACCAGTTCCTCGTGGGGCGGATCGCCGAGGCCCCACAGGTGGGGGCTCTGCCACACGACCACCTCGGTGAGCTGCCGCGGGTCGAACGCCGACCCGCCCTCCAGGGGCGCGATCGCGGCCAGGACGGTCTCGCGCGCCGCGTGACCGGGGGTGAGCCCGCCGTAGGCCCCGAGGGCAGGTCGGGTCGTTCCCTCCTCATCACGGCTGAGGGCGTAGGAGGGGAAGCCGACGCTGCCCATCCAGCCGCGGACCAGGACCAGCCAGCGGCGAGGCCGCGACAGGCTCCACCACAGCTCGTCGAGCCCGGTCGGCAGGACCGCGCCGTTGCCGGGGGCGACGAGCCGAGCGTCGTCGAGCATCTCGAGGAGCCGAGCGACGTCACGAGGTTCGAGGTGGAGGTGCTTGGCCAGACGGTTGACCTCCCGGACGCCGACCCCGCCCGACTTGCGAACGGCGATCTCCTCGTCGGCCGCCATCCTGACGAGGGCCTCGGCCGCTTCGAGCACCCGGGCCGCCTGATCGGCGGCGGCCGCGGCGACGGCGTCGGCGTCGAGCCCGGCGACGACCTGCACGGCCGCTGGCCGGAGGGCGGCGGTGGGGGCCAGACCGGTGGCGGTGGCGGCGATCACCACCTCGCGGGGCAGCTCGGCCACACCCTCATCGGTGGCGACCAGCAGGCCCCGGCCCAGCATCCACGACAGCGGGTCGTACTCGTCGATACCCCGGTAGAGATGGCCGGCGGGGAGACCGACGGCCGGGCCCCGCTGCTCGCAGAGCGCGCGGAAGACCTCGTCGGTGGCGTCGGGCGCCCCGTCGAGGAGGCGGGCCAGGCCGTCCGGTGTGCGCATCCTCACCGCCACCGCACGGGCGGTGGCGTTCGACGACGCGGCCCCGTCGACCCCGAGCAACTCGACGAGCAGGTCGGCGGTCGCCGGGCCGAGATGGGGCCACAGCTCCACGATCGAGCGGCCGAGCGCCAGGGGACGACGGATGAGGTCGTCGACCCCGCCGACGGGGCTGGCGACACCCTCGACGACGGTGACGAGGCCGTGTCGACGGAGGCGTTCCAGGGCGTCGATGATGCCGGTCACGTCGCCCGCGCCGAGCAGATCGTCGATCTCGTCGGCCGACGCCCGTTCCAGGACGACGACCGCGTCGAGCACGACCAGCATGCCGACGTCGGCCCTGATCAGGCACCGGCTGATCGAGACCGGGCTCGACGCCTGTCTGGCGAGCGAGTCGAATCCGTCGTCGGTCGCTTCGACCAGGTCGGGCCGGGCCGTCAGCAGGTCGGTCAGCGCCTCCGGGGTCCAGGAGCGCAGATGGTCGGCGAACCGCACCAGTCCAGGGTGCCCGAAAAACGGCCGGTCCGACCGGTGAACGGCACGATTCTCGGAGCGAGCCCCGTCAGCGGCCCTCTCGGCCGACCCCGCCGGACGCGGCGCGGACCGCTTCCTGCTGGCGCCGTCGCTCCGCACCGGCGGCGGCGAGCGCCTCGCGGTTGTCGTCGCCGACGTGCATGAACCGCTCCCGCCACCCGGCGTCGTCGTCGGTGTCCCACACCACCGGGGCCTGCACCGTGGTGCGGGGGGCGAACGCCTTCGCCAACAGCTCGAGGGCGAGATCGGCGATCACCCGCTGCTGGTCGACGTCCCAGGGCCTGCCAGCGGCGTTCCCGAGGGGGAAGTCGACGAAGACGAAGCGGGCCACCCCGCACTCCTCGACGATGTCCCGCGCCGCGCCGACCACCACGGTCGGGATACCGGCGGCTTCGAAGTGTCGTGCTCCCAGGCTCACGGACTGGTGGCAGACGGGTCAGAGGGGCACGAGGAGCGCCACGTCGACGTCGTCCTCCTCCATCCACTCGAGCAGCTGTGGCGCGTCGCGCTCGATCGTGGTGCGCTGACTGAACTGGGTGGGGAGGCAGTAGAAGCGCGGCGACACCGAGCCGATCCTGCCCTCCGCTGCCAGTTCGGACAGGCGGGCCAGGGGCAGGAAACTGCCGGGATCGTCGGTATGGGTCTCCTTCTTCGCCCACGAGAGGTGCTCGGTGTTGAGCCTGGTGACGTCGTCGGTGGTGCCGGTGGCCGGGATGCGGGGCATGTCGCTCGGCACGTTGTAGACGAACCCGTCGGGCAGGAAGTAGGAGGTCGTGACCACCCCCACCCTGCAGTCGGCGAGCGGCTTCGACAGCGGGGTGAAGGGGGCGTCGTCGTTGGCGGCCCAGGCGTAGGGGCGCTCGTAGCCGTGGGCGGCGTAGTACTCCCGCGACTTGTCGATGTAGCTGACGAAGGAACGGTGGGTGCGCCGTCGTGAGGTCATGTCGACCGATCGTAGGTGAGCGATGGTCGACGGTCAGATTGCGAACGATCCCGTGACCGCCAACCGGAACGCCAGCCGGAATGCGAGCAGGGGTCGCCCGGTTCACTCGCCATGGCCCCTCGCCCCGGCTCCCCCCGACACCCCGACCGCACCGCCCCCATCGGCCTCGGCTCGACCCTGCGGCGGACCACCCCCGTCGTGGTGGCAGCCGGCCTCCTGGCCGCGGCCTGCAGCGATGCCGCCCCCGGAGGGCTGTCGGCCGGTGACGATCCCGGAGGCGAGGTCGCGACCGCTCCCGGCGTGACGGTCCCGCCGGCGGTCGTGCTCGACGTGCCCGATCCCGCAACCGTCTATGACCCACTGCGCGGGGGCGAGACCCCACCGGACGGGTTCCGCCAACTCCTGGTCCGCGACGCGATCGCCCCCGTCTACGACCCCACGTTCACCGTGGTCGACGCCGTCGACTGGCCCGACGACAGCCTCGTGATCGGCGTCGACCTCGAGGGCGAGGCACGGGCCTACCCGGTCGGCTTCCTCAACCGCCGGGAGATGGTGAACGACAACCATCGGGGCATACCGACGCTCGTCACGTGGTGACCGCTGTGCGGAACGGCGATGGTCCATCGCCGAGCGATCGACGGGAACGAGCTCGTCCTCGGGAACCACGGCGCGCTCTGGGGGAACGCGATGACGTGGTGGGACACCGAGACCGGCAGCGTGTGGAGCCAACCGATCGGCGAGGCGATCCTCGGCCCGTTGACCGGCGAGCGCCTCGAGCTGCTGCCGAGCACCCTCAGCACGTGGGCTGACTGGAAGACCGCCCACCCCGACACGTTCGCCCTCGACGTGTCGAGCGGTCACGACGGCTTCGACCTCGAGTCGATGGCGGTGGTGGTGGAGCTCGGGCCGGCGTCGCTGGCGGTGCCCGTCCCCGAGCTGCGCCGCTCGCCGGTCGCCAACGTCGTGGTGGAAGACGTGCCCGTGGCGGTGGTGCTCCAACCGGACACCGACACGTGGTCGGTGTTCTCCCGCCGCCTCGACACCGAGACGATCGAGCTGGAACTGGTCGACGGCGTCCTGGCCGAGGTCGGTGGCGAGCGACGGTTCGACCCGACGAGGGGTTTGGCGGTGGGCGACGACGCCGGTGGGATCGGGCAGGAGCCGACCCAGAACCTCGACCTGCTCCCGGGGTTCACGTCGTTCCCCGCCGACTACTTCACGTTCTATCCCGACGGCGCCCTCTGGTCCGCCGACCTCGACACCGACGCGGGGTGACCACCGGTACGGTGTGGCGGTGAGCACCGACCCGGACGCCGTCGTTGGGGTGGTCATGGGAAGCCAGAGCGACTGGTCGACCATGTCCGAGACCGCCCGGATCCTCGACGAGCTGGCGGTGGCCCACGAAGTGCGGATCGTGTCGGCCCACCGCACTCCGGATCGCCTGTGGGACTACGGCATGACCGCCGCCGAGCGGGGCCTCAAGGTGATCGTGGCCGGCGCCGGGGGCGCGGCCCACCTCCCGGGGATGCTCGCCTCGAAGACCCATCTGCCCGTGATCGGCGTTCCGGTGAAGTCGAGCGCCCTGAGCGGACTGGACAGCCTGCTGTCGATCGTGCAGATGCCACGTGGTTTCCCGGTGGCCACGATGGCGATCGGGACGGCCGGGGCACAGAACGGGGCGCTGCTGGCCGCGTCGATCCTCGGCGTCGCCGATCCGGAGATCGCCGGTCGCCTCCAGCGGTGGCGGGCTGCGCTCACCGACAGCGTGGACGAGGCCCCCGTCGACCCGCCGACCGACAGCCCGTGATCCCCACCCTCGACACGGTGGGGATCCTCGGGGCGGGCCAGCTCGCGATGATGCTCGCCCAGGCGGCGGCCGACCTCGGGGTTCGCACCCACGTGTTCGCCCCGGAGCGGGCGCTGCTCCGGCCCGTAGGCGACCGGCTCGTGGTGGGCGAGCTCAGCGACCGCGAAGCGGTTGGCGCCTTCGCGGACGGCGTCGATGTGCTCACGTTCGAAACCGAGAACATCGACCTCGACGCGGTCGACGCCGCCGCGGATCGGACCCTCGTCCGACCGTCGGCCGGTGCCGTCAGGATCGCCCAGGACCGGCTCGCGGAGAAGCGCTGCCTCGCCGAGATCGGGATCGGCACCGCGCCGTTCGCCCCGATCGACACGGCCGCCGACGCGGCCGACGCCGTACGCACCGTGGGTTCACCGGCCATCGTCAAGACCCGTCGGTTCGGCTACGACGGCAAGGGGCAGGCCCGGGTCGCCGAACCCGACGAGGCGACCGCAGCGTGGCACGACCTCGGTGCCGTGCCGTGCATCGCCGAAGGCGTCGTTCCGTTCGACTGCGAGATCTCGGTGGTCGCCGCCCGCAGCGCCGACGGCGCCTTCGTGCCATTCGAGCCCGGCCGCAACGACCACGCCGATGGCGTCCTGCGGCGCACGACCGTGCCTGCCGGGGTCCCTGCCGCCATCCGCGCCGCGGCGATCGAGGCGACCGGAGCGATCCTCGCGGCACTCGACTACGTCGGGGTGGCGGGCGTCGAGTTCTTCGCGGTCGGCCAGGAGGTGCTGGTGAACGAGCTGGCCCCCCGGGTCCACAACTCGGGTCACTGGACCCAGCTCGGCTGTGCCGTCTCCCAGTTCGAGCAGCACATCCGGGCCATCACGGGCCGCCCCCTGGCCGACGGTGCCCACCACGTGCCGGTGGTGATGACGAACCTCCTCGGCGACGACGCCGCGCCCGACGCACTCCAGCCGCTGCTCGACGACCCCACGGCCTCGATCGTGCTGTACGGCAAAGCCGAGATCCGCCCTGGCCGCAAGATGGGCCACGTCAACCGCCTCGGTTGACCCCGATCCGCCCTCGGTCGACGGTGCTCAGGCCAGACAGCGGAGCGGTCTGCCGCCGTTGTAGGCGACCATGTCGCCGATGGCGGCCGCGACGTCCATCGGGCCACCGTTCTCGCCCCCGTCGAGCTCGTAGAGGGCACGGTGGAGGTTGCCGACGATCCGCTCGCTGTCGGTCAACCCGGCGAAGGGGCCGAGGTCGAGCTGGCGAGCCGCGTCGAGCGGGGTCGTCCCCGACACCTTGATCTCCGCCGCCGTGTCCTGGACGAACCGGTAGTAGTCCTCGAGCTGGTCGAAGACCGCCGGCGTGCACACGGGTCCGTGGCCCGGCACGATCACCTCGGCGTCGAACGACCGCATCCGGTCGAGCGCATCGAAGGAGCCCGCCACCGATCCCATCACCACGAACGGCGTGCCACCGTTGAAGACGAGGTCGCCGGCGAAGAGCACCTTGCGGTCCGGAACCCAGGCCACGACGTCGTTGGTGGTGTGGGCGGCGCCACCGATGTAGTGCAGCTCCACCTTGAGGTCGCCGACCCACAGGTTGACCTGCCGGTCGAACGTGACCGTCGGCGGGGCGAACTCGAGGTCACCCCAGTCGGCCGGCTCGAAAACGCCGTCGTAGTGCTGGATGCCGGTCTGGACCATCAGCTCGCGGCAGTTCTCGTGGGCGATGATGGTGGCCGGGTGGGTCAGGTAGTTGCCGTGCGTGTGGTCGCCGTGGTGGTGCGTGTTGACGACGGTTCGCACCGGCGCCGCGCTCACCGCGGCGGCCGACTCGAGGAACGCCCGCGTCCGCCGCTCGGTGGAGCAGGTGTCGATGGCGACGATGCCGTCGTCGGCCACGAGGAAGCCGGCGTTGTTGATGAACCAGGTCCCGTCGGGCTGGATGTAGGCGAAGACGTTGTCGGAGACCTCCTCGACCCGTGGTGGGTCGAGGCCGTGATCGTGGTCGTGCCCGTGTCCGCTCATGATGCTCCTCGTTGTCCCTTCCCGGCGATGGTCACGCCATCCCGGCCGACGCTACCCCCCAGCGGAACCGGGTGCCCGTAGGCTGGATGCGTGCCACGACCCACCGACGACAGCGAGCTCTCGCTCCGGCTCAGCCGGCGCCAGGCGCTGGGACTCGGCGCGGGCGCGGTCGCGTCGACGATGGTGACCGCGGGTCCGGTCGCCGCTGGAACGGCGCTGCCACGACCGCGGCCCCGCGCCGTCGGGCGGCGGCAGAACGTCGTCGACGCGCTCAGACCGGAGATCCGCCCCCGGTCCGAGTGGGCCGGCGACCTCGCGGTCAAGGGTGAGCTCGTGCCCGAGGACGACGTGCGCTTCCTGCTCGTCCACCACACCGCGTCGGCCAACAGCTACGGCCCGGATCAGGTCGTCGACCAGATCCGCTCGTTCTACGAGCTCCACACCGGCCCCACGAAGGGTTGGCCCGACGTCGCCTACAACTTCCTCGTCGACCGCCATGGCGGTATCTGGGAGGCCAGGGCCGGCAGCATCGACGGGCCCGTCCGGGGTGACGCCACGGGCGGCTCCCAGGGCTTCGCCCTCCTGTGCTGCTCCATCGGCGACCACAGCGTCGAACCGATGTCCCCGGAGGCCACCGATTCGATGGTCCGCCTGCTGGCGTGGCTCGGCGAGCGGCACGGGATCGACACGACCCCCGGGTCGACCGTGAGCTTCACCTCGCGAGGCTCGTCGCTCCACGCGGCCGGGGTGGAGGTGACAGCCAGGACGATCTCGGGCCATCGGGACATGTCGAGCACCACCTGCCCCGGCGACTTCGTGTACGGCGAGCTCCAGGAGGCGATTCCGGCGACGGTCACCCGGATCCGGCTCGACGCTGCAGGTGGCGCAGCCATCACCTCGACCGGATCGACGACCACGACGGAAACCGACGACGAGCCGACGACGGTCCCCGCGACCGTCGAACCGGCCCCCGATACCGGTGCCGCTGGCCGAACGACCTCACCGACGAGCGGCACCGGGAGCAGCGATGATCCGAGCGCCGGAACGGCGCTTGCTGCGTCCACGGCTGGCGGCGGGAGCGACCGCTCTCCCGGCCTCATCGGGGCGGGGCTCGTCGCCGGCGCCATCGCCGCTGGCGGCGCGCTCGTCAGTCGCCTGTGGCGGCGGGCCGACCCGACGTGAATCCATCGCCCACTACGCAATACCCTGGCCCAGAGAACGTTTGGCGACCTCGATAGCCGGGTACCTCCGAACCATGAGTTTGCTCGATCGTATTCGTTCGTGGTTCCCCGCTCCCCGTCGCTTGATGGATCGACCCGACAGCGACGAAGAGGTCAGCGACCCGCGACACAAACCGATGGCCGAGGCCTCCCGCCCCCTCGAGGAGGACGTACGCCCGCCCACGGAGCGCTCGTAGCTCGAGTGCCACCCTCTCGGACGACCCGTCCGAACGCCATGTCCGAAACCAACGTCAGGAGCGAATCCGAATGAGCGAACCAGCGACCTACAGCATCACCGAGATAGTCGGGACATCACCGGACGGCATCGACGATGCGATCCGCAACGGGATCGCCACCGCCTCGAAGACCCTCCGCAACCTCGACTGGTTCGAGGTCACCGAGATCCGCGGCTACATCGGCGAGACGGACACGCCGCCCGCCTACTTCCAGGTGACGATGAAGCTCGGGTTCCGCTACGGCGACTGACCTCGGCCCTGAATGGCGATCCTGGCCGGTGCGTGATCGCCGTCAGGCGAGGGCGGCCGCGAGCTCGCTCCGACGGTTGATGCCGAGCTTGCGGTAGATCTTGTGGAGATGGGTCTCGACGGTGCGGATCGAGACGTGGAGCTGCTCGGCGATGTCGCTGTTGCTGGCTCCCGTCACCGCCAGCGAGGCGATCTCCCGTTCCCGCCGTGTCAACGGCTCGACGGCTCTCGTGCGCGCCATCGCCGGCGTGGCCACGTCGTCGACCTGGCCCCTGATCCGCTCGACGACCCGCTCCGATGCGGTCGCCGCCCGCTGGTCGCCGGCGGCGGCCCAGCCGTCGGACGCCCGGCCGGCGAGCTCGGCCGTCCAGACCTGGAGTCCCATGTCGATCGCGGTCGACGCTGCCGCGTCGAGGGCGGCGGCATCGTTGCGGACACAGGCGGCCGTGGCCGACGCCAGGAACGGGAGGAGTCGTCCCTGGCAGCGCGCCGCTGCGTCGAGCGCCGCCGCCGCATCATCGTCGGTGGCGTAGCCGAGACGAGCGAGGTCGAACCGGACCAGCAGCTCGAGCGCGACCAGACCCTGGTCGGCGGCGCGCCGTGCCACCCCCCGCAGGCGGTCGGCGCCGTCGGCGGGGTCGCCGGTGGCGGCGGTCATCCATCCCTCAGCCCAGTCGACATCGAGGCCGTCCCGCGGTCCGGGGGCCGGCGGGACGTCGTGGAGCCGGTGCCAGGCCGCAGCGGTGTCGTCGGCCCGCCCGAGCTGGGCGAGACACAGCGTGACCCCGGCGAGCGCCGACCGGGCCGACGACGCGATCGCCAGCTCCGCCCCCACGTGCAGCGTCTCCTCGAAGTAGGAAAGGGCGCTGCCGAGCTCGCCGGCGAGCAGTTCGGTCCACGCCGCCAGGTCGAGGAAGAACAGGAGCGGCGTGATCTCGCTGCTCTCGCGGCAGGCGGCGATGGCCTGTCCAGCCACGAAGCGGGCCGCTTCGAGGTCGCCCGCGTAGAGCTTCCCGTAGCCGAGGGCGATCAGGTGCTGCCCGTGGGAGCCGTACTCGGTGTCCGCTCCCCACCCCTCGTCCCAGCCTCGCTGGGCGAGCCCGACCGCGTCGTCGACCTGCCCGCAGAGCACGAGTGCTGGCGCCCGGGCGACGGCCATCGCGAACCGCACCTCCGGGTGGGTCACGGCCACCATCGCCTCGGTGGCGGTGACCGCCGCCGGCGACCGGCCGTCGCAGTAGGCGATCCATGCGAGGTGGGCCTCCACCCGCTGCACCGCCTCAGGATCGGTCAGGCCGTCGAGCAACTCCACGTCGAGGCGGACCGCCTCCGCTGCGTCGCGGAAGCCCCACAACTGGTTCGACGATCGCCGGATGACCCGCCGCAGGCGGGACCACTCGTCGGCCTCGTCGGGTAACGGGCCGGCGAGCAACTCGTCGGCTTCGACGAAACGACCCTCGCGGATCATCGCCTCGGCCATCGCCGTCCGGGTCGACTCGTTCGGGTCGGTCTTGAACGCCACGGTCGCCAGCCGGGCGGCGTCGCTGACGCGGTCGTGCTTCAACGCGGTGTACACGGCCGCCACGAGATCGTCGCTGTCGAGGGCCAGGCCGGCTTCGGAGCAGGCGAGCGCATGCAGCACCCGATCATCCGCACGGCGGAGCCCGTGCCGCTCCACCAGGGCGGCCAGCTCCCGATGACGGCGGCGGTCGACCAGCGGTGTGAGATCGGCCCGGATCGCGTCGGACTGCAGCGGGTGACCGAGCGAAGCCCGGAGCCGACGACGGCTCTCCCACGTGCGGATCAGGCCCCTACGTTCGAGCGCCTCCAGCAGCTCGGGGCCGGCGAGCTTCGCCAGATCGTCGACGCCGATCTCTCCGCCGATCGCCAGCAGTTCGAGCACGTCCCGCTCGGCTTCGCTGAGCACGCCGAGGCGGAACACGATCTGCCGCCCGAGGCTCGGACTCAGGGCCAGGTCGCCGACGAGCTGGTACAGGTCGCCCTGCAACTCGACCGCCCCGGCGGCGCGGGCCTCCTCGATCAGGTCCCGCACGAACAGGGGGACCCCGCCGGTCCGGGCGTGGAGGTTGCGGACGAGGCCCGGGCCGGGCGTGCCGTCGAGCAGTGCCGCCGCGAGGTCGGCGGTCGCCGCGAGGTCGAGCGGCTCCACCGCCAGCTCCACGACGGAGGCCGGGGTGAGCCGCCGGAGCGCCTCGGGCAGGCCCCGATCGGGCCCCTGGGAGGCGATGACGAACAGTCGGCGGTTCGCTGCGAGGTGGACGAGCAGGTCGCAGGACCGCTGGTCGAGCAGGGCGACATCCTCGACGGCGAGCGCCACCGGAGCCTCGTCGAGCCGGAGCGCCGTCTCGAGGTCGCGCAGCACGGTGAGGTCGGCGGTCCCGGCGTCGAGGCGGTGGAGCCCGTCGAGCGTCTCCGGCAGGATCTCGGTCAGCGACCCGTAGGGAATCCGGCTCGTCGATTCGGTCCCGGAGATGCCGACGCCTCGCCAGCCCCGTCCGCCCAGCTCGGTCATGATCCCCTCGCCCAGCCGGGACTTGCCGATACCGGTGGGTCCCGTCAGCAGGATCGCGCCGGTTGTCGGGTCCTCGGCGAGTTGCAGCGCTCGAGCCACCTCGGCCTCCCGGCCGATGAGCGGTGCCGCAGTCCGCCGCTCCCTCACCTCGTACCTCGCACGGGGAAAAGCCTAGTCACCGGGCCCTACGTACGTGCCAAACCGCCCGCTACGTAGAACCCGTGGCGACGGAAATGCGTAGCGGGCACGGATTCGACGAGGACCCCGATCACCGAGGATCACGTCATGACCGTCTCCGCGTTCCTCACCAACAGCCCTCCCCTGGACACTGCCGACAACGGCGTCTCGGTCACCGGTGTGGCCCCCACCGACGACTCGGATGGCGTCACCCCCACCGATGTGGTGGCCGACGGGTTGACGGTCAGGACCGCCGAGGGCACGGTTCTGCTGGATGGGATCGACCTGCGGGCCGATCCCGGCGAGCTGATCGCCATCGTCGGCGCCAGCGGCGCCGGTAAGTCCACCCTCCTCGACGCCCTCGCCGGGAACATCGCCCCCTCGGCCGGCAGCGTCTCGATCGCCGACCGGGCACCACATCTCCTGACGATCAGCGAACGCCGTCGCATCGCCTTCGTTCCCCAGGCCGACATCGTGCCCGACGACCTGCCGCTGGCCCGCATGCTGGGCTACGCCGCTCGACTGCGGCTCCCCGCGGGGACCACCGCCGCGGCCCGTCGCGCCGCGGTCGCGACCGCGCTCGACCAGGTCGCCCTCGCCGACGTCGCCCACCTGCCGGTCAAACGGCTCAGCGGCGGGCAGCGCAAGCGGGCCTCGGTCGCCGTGGAGCTGCTCACCAGCCCGGACGTCTGCTTCCTCGACGAGCCGACGTCCGGGCTCGACCCCGAGACGTCGGCGCTCGTCGTCGATGAGCTCCGGATGCTGGCCGACCAGGGCCGCACCGTGATCTTCGTGACCCACAGCGCCAACGATCTCCGCCGGTGCGACCGGGTGATCGCCCTCGGCGTCGGCGGTCGGCTCCTGTTCGACGGATCCCCACGGCGGGCAGCGGAGCTCGCCGGATCCGGTGACCCCGAGGTGATCCACCGGGCGCTCGTCACCGGACGGGTCGCCGAGCGCCGAGCTCCCACACCGCCCCACCCGCTGACCGACGTGGGTTGGGTGTCGCCCCATCGGCCGACCCGACGACCGGGGACGATGCCGAGCCGGTTCGCCCAGTGGCTGGCGTTGACCACCCGCACGCTCGAGACCGTCGTCCGCAACCGGCTCACGCTGGCGGTCATGGTCGGCTCGCCGGCCATGGTGATCGCAATGTTCGCCGTGCTGTTCCAGCCAGGCGCGTTCGCCCCCGAGGCACCCAGCCCGACCTCGGCGGTGATGATCGCCTTCTGGGTGGCGTTCGGCGGCTTCTTCTTCGGACTGACCTACGGGCTGCTGCAAATCTGCCCGGAGGTCGACGTCATGACCCGCGAGCACCGGAGCGGGGTGAGCGCCTGGCTCCAGGTGGGGGCCAAGCTCGCCGCGCTGACCCCGGTGCTCCTCGCCATCGATGTGGCGATGCTCGCCGTGCTGCGCGGCCTCGATCGGCTCCCCCCGGCCGACCTCGGCACGTACACCACGATCGCGGTCACCCTGGCGCTCGACGCGTTGGCTGCGCTCGCCCTCGGCCTCCTCGCATCGTCGCTGGTCCGCAACCCGGCCCAGGCGGCGCTGGCGCTGCCCATGCTCTGCTTCCCCGCAGTTCTGTTCTCCGGTGCGGTGCTCCCCGTGCCGGTCATGGCCACGGTGGGTCAGGGCATCAGCGCGATCATGACCGACCGCTGGGCGTTCGAGTCGATCGGCGGCGACCTGGGGCTGCGCGAGCTGTTCGCCGGTGATCCGTCACCGTTCGGTCCCGCACTGCTGCAGGAGTACGGCGACACCTGGACCGTCTCCCACGGACAGGTCTGGCTCACGCTCGCGGCCGCCACGATCGGCCTCTCGCTCCTCACCGCCGTTGCGTTGTCGGCCCGTTGCCGCAGCCACGACCGCCAGCCAGCGACGAACTCGTGACATCACGACACAGCTCCAACGACACAGCTCGAACGACACAGCTCGAACGACACAGCTCGAACGACACAGCGACAGGAGACCCAGAATGAATCCCGACACGATCAACCCGATCGACCCGACTCGACCGAGCGACCAGACCGAGCCGGCGACGCCCGAGCGGTGGGCCGAAGCCCACGAAGGAGCCCTCGCCGAGCTGTTGTCGTCGACCGACGTGACGTTCATGACCGACGGCGGGCTCGAGACGACGCTCGTGTTCCTCCACGACCTCGATCTCCCCGAGTTCGCAGCGTTCCCGCTGCTCACCACCGAGGACGGGCGGCAGTCGCTCCGCTCCTACTACCGCCCCTATCTCGAGATCGCCGAGGCCCGGGGCCTGGGCATGGTGCTCGACACCCCCACGTGGCGGGCCAACCCCGACTGGGCCCAGCTGCTCGGCTACGACCGGGCCGCCCTCCGGGCCGTGAACACCGATGCGGCCGTCTTCGTCCGCGAGCTCGCGGCCGAGCAACCCGGTCTGACCACGGTGATCAACGGCGCCATCGGCCCGCGCGGTGATGGCTACGTCGTCGGCGAGGCGATGGGCTCGCTCGAGGCCGCCGCCTACCATGCCCTCCAGATCGGCGCGCTGGCCGACGGCGGCGCCGACATGATCACCGCGGTCACGATGACCTACGTCGACGAGGCGATCGGCGTGGCGTCGGCTGCGGCATCGATCGGTCTGCCGGCCACCATCGGCTTCACCGTCGAGACCGATGGTCGGCTCCCGTCGGGCGAGCCGCTCCGGGCGGCGATCAGCGCCGTGGACGCTGCGACCGGCGGCTCGCCGGTCGGCTACATGGTCAACTGCGCCCATCCGTCCCACTTCGAGCACGTCCTCGTCGACAGCGACGGCGAGGACGCCCAGGGTGGTGGCGGCTGGACGGACCGCATCCGGGTGATCAGGGCGAACGCGTCGCGGATGAGCCACGCCGAGCTCGATGAGGCGCCGGAGCTGGATCGGGGCGATCTCGACGAGTTGGCCGGTGACTACCAGCGGCTCCGCGAGGTGCTGCCCAACCTGACGGTCGTCGGCGGGTGCTGCGGCACCGACCACGAGCACCTCGATCGGATCACCCGCACGATCCGGTGATGCCCACCACCTGAGCCGACGGACTGGGCGCCCACCGAGGTGGGCGCTCAGTTCGGTCGTTCCGGGTGCCGATGGTGAGATGTGGACGCGCAGCCGAACGATGACGTCGACGGGGAGCGAACCGGTGACGCGGAACGGGCGCTCGACCTGCTCGACCTCGGCCTCGCCCGGCTGAAGGCGAAGGAGACCGCCCGGATCGGTCGGCGAAACCTCTGGCTCGCCCACCACTGGCCCGACGACTACGCCGAGCGTTGCGTGATGCTCGGCTCCCAGCCGGTGTGTCGCCGCTGCGCCGCCCTCTATCCGCTGGGCTTCCTCGTTGCGTTCGCCGCCGCATGGGGCGCCGCACCGTGGCCGCCGAGCATCGACCCGTGGCCGATCTGGCTCCTGTCGTTGCCCGCCACCATCGCCTATGTGGGCGAGGCGCTCGGTGTGTTCCGGTACCACGTCAAGGTGCAGGTGGCAGCCACGCTGATCGCGGCGGTCGCCTTCGGCCGGGGGCTCGGCTACGAGCTCGAGGAGCGGTGGAGCCCAGAGTTCTGGGGGCCGGTCGCCGTGTTCGGCGGTATCTGGTACGCAGCGACCGTGCTCGGCGCCGCCCGCCGCCAGACCGCGTCCGATCAGAGCGCGCGACGGCGCGACCAGTTCTTCCCGCGGTTCCGAGGAGGAACGGGGCGGCCGATCAGAGCGCAGCGACGGCGTCGACCAGTTCTTCCTCGGTGTTGTAGGCGGTTCCGAGGAGGAACGGGGCGGCGGCGATCAGAGCGCAGCGACGGCGTCGACCAGTTCTTCCTCGGTGTTGTAGGCGGTTCCGAGGAGGAACGGGGCGGCGGCGATCAGAGCGCAGCGACGGCGTCGACCAGTTCTTCCTCGGTGTTGTAGGCGGTTCCGAGGAGGAACGGGGCGGCGGCGATCAGAGCGCAGCGACGGCGTCGACCAGTTCTTCCTCGGTGTTGTAATAGTGGACCGACGCCCGGACGAGGCTCCGGCCGAGCCGACCGGTCGGGTCGAACGCCGGCGGGAGTGGGGTCACGATCGACGTGTTCACGCCCCAGGCCCGGAGTGCGGCCACGACCGCTTCGCTCGAGCGGCCTTCGACATGGAACGTGACGATGCCGTTCTGCAGGCCGACCGGGTCGGTCACCCGGACCAACGGCGATGCCCGGAGCCGGGCCCGGAGCGAATCGCCGAGCTCGATCACCCGCGTCGAGATCGAGTCGATGCCGATCCGCAGGGCGTACTCGATCGCCACGCCCAGGCCGACCTTCGACGCCATGCTCGTCTCGAACGTCTCGTAGCGCCTGGCGCCGTCGACGAGCTCGTAGGTCCAGTCGCCGGTCCAGTCGGCCGACCAACTGTCGAGCACGATCGGGTCGTTCAGGCCCTCCAGTCCAGATCGGACGTAGAGCAACCCGCTGCCGCGCGGACCGCGGAGGAACTTCCGGCCGGTGAGCGCGAGGAAGTCACAGCCGACCTCGTCGACCGCTAGCGAGATCTGACCCGCTGACTGGGTGGCGTCGAGCAGGAAGAGCGCACCGGCCTCGTTGGTGAGCCGACCGATCTCGGCCACGGGGTTGACGAGCCCGCCGGTGGTCGGCACGTGGGTGGCGCACACCAGCTTGACCCGCTCGTCGAGGAGCTTCTCGAGGGCCTCGAGCGAGGTGGACCCATCGCTCTCGTCGGGGATCAGCTCAACCTCGATCCCCCGTTGGCGAAGGCGGATCAGGCCGAACACGTTGGCGTTGTACTCGGCTGAGGTGGCCAGGACCCGGTCGCCGGCGTCGAGGGGAACCGAGTTCAGCGCGGCGTTCCACGCCTGGCTGGCGTTCGTCATGAACGCGAGCTCGTTCGCCTGGCAACCGAGCAGCAGCGCTCCTGCCTCGTAGACGCGGTTCAGGTCCTCCACCCGCGAGTGAGCGGCCTCGTAGCCGCCGGTGCGCGCCTCAGCCTCGAGGTAGTCGATCGTCGCCGAGAGCACCGCGCTCGGCGGCAGCGCCGCTCCCGCATTGTTGAGGTGAATGACCTCGCCACACCCTGGCGTATCCGCCCGCACAGCGTCGATATCGATTTCACTCACGCCAGGAAACTAGTAGTCGATCGTCGGCTTGGCTACCCGATCGATGGCGAAGCGCCGCGTGCCTCCCAAAGGCGCACACGGCGCGTCCAGAAACCGGCCGAGGGGTGGTCGGAAGTCACGCGCCGTGAGCGCGCGTGGGGAGTTTTACCCGGTCAGGGCGTCATGGGCTCGGGGTGACGTCGGCTCGCACGAGATGCTCGACACACGCGGCGGCCGCTCGTCTCGCCCGCGCCTGCAGTTGCTCGGTGGTGGCCGAGCTGATCGGATGGTCGATCACCACGAACGGGTAGCCGTCGACGCCGAGCACCTGACCCATCAGTTCGGCGGCGCTCACGAACGCCTCGGTCATGATCGCCACCGACGGCAGGCCGAGCCGCTCACCGGACACGGCGTCGTGCAGACTGCACGACGAGCAGCTGCCTCAATCGCCGACGCCGGCCACGACGGCCCGCCACTCCTCCTTCGCCCGGTCGAGGATCTCCGGATCAGCAGGTGCGCTGTAGTTCGACTTGGTCACCCGGACCACGTCGGCCGCGCCGTGGGTCTCGATCAGCTCGGCGGCCAGGGCATCGAAGAAGCGGCGGGTGCCCTGCTTGCCGTTGGAGATGATCCCGATCGTGGCGCCGGCGATCGAGTCGAGCCGCTCGGCCAGCACCGGGGTCCGGTCGCTCGCGAGGCCGTCGTCGTGGGTGGGGTCGAGTACTTCGTGGGTCATGGTCGCTCCGTTCTCGGGCTCAGCAGTCCACGCACGCGCCGACCGGCACCGTCACCGCCCGGCTCTTGTGGCCGAGCCAGGGTGGGATCACGGCGCCGAACCCTCCGGCGGGACCTCCGGCGGCGATCACGAGGAGGTGGTCGGGGTCGGGTAGCGCCGGGTAGCGACGGTCGCCCTTCGTGCCGACGGCCGCTGCCTTCCCCACCTCGGCCCAGTCGCGGCGGTGGATGGCGGCGCGCTCGAACACGTACGACTGGATGTCGGCCTTCGACCAGCCAGCGGCGGCGAAGTGCTGACGAAGCTGCGGGGGCAGCACGATCGCGTAGTTCCCGGGCCACAGCGAGTAGTGCCTCATGTTGGCGGTCATCTCGGCGACGAACGTGTCGAGGATCTCCCCGGGTTCGGTGGTCCACTCGTTCATCACCTGCCGGGGTGACATCGCTGCCATCACCGTGACCGCGGAGACGTCTGGATCGCCGAGCCGTTCCGCCACGAGCGACGGCCACGGTGAGTCCTCCTCGTCCTCGGCGAGACAGAACGAGGTCTTGCCCGGGTGTCCGAGGGTCGACCGGTCGATACCGCCGGCCCGCACGTCGAACAGGTTCTGCAGGATGAGGCGGATGCTGCGGCCTATCACGGTCGACGCCCGGTCGGTGGCTCCGAGGGCGTTGAAGGTGCCGTCCATCCCCAGCTCGCGCCGGATCGGGCCATTGACCACGACGAGCACCGCCGCACCGCCGGTCGACGCGGTCGCGCCGTGCAGGAGGAACGGCTCCTCCAGCATCGCGGTGACCGCGGTGACGACGACCGGGAAGTGCGATGGGATGCAACCGGCCAGCACGGCGTTGACGGCAAGCTTCTCGGCGGTGATCGCCCGCTGCCGGACCGGTTCGATCCCCACGAGGTGGTCCGGTGGGAGCAGCGTCCAGTCGAGGCACGCTTGGACCAGGTCGGGGGTCGGTGGCACCACCGGGAGGCCGTCGGTCCAGCCCCGGCTGTGGAAGAACTCCTGGCCCGACGGACCCTCCTCGACCAGGTGCCGACGGGACGTCAGCGTGCGGGTGGGCGGTCGGTCGGTCGAGATCTCGCTCACGAACGAAAGGGTAGGTCGGGACTCGGGGGCGCTCCAAGCGGTCGGCGAGACCTACGCTCGGTCCGGTGTTCATCGAACGGATCGCAGTCTGGCTGCTGGATCTTCCCCTGCGGGAGCCGTTCACGACCGCCCACGGGACGACGACCAGCCGTGAGCTGGTCATCGTGCGGATCGACGCCGACGACGGTCACGGATGGGGCGAGTGCTCGGCCCTACCCGACGCGACCTACTCGGGCGAGCACGCAGCCGGTGCCTTCCGGATCCTCGTCGACCAGCTCGCGCCACGATTGGTCGGCCATCGCCTCGAGGACGACCCGGCTCCCGCCTCCCTCTCGCTCCTGTCGGAGGTGGATGGGCAACCGATGGCCAAGGCGGCGGCGGAGATGGCGGTGCTCGACATCGAGTGTCGGGCTGCATCGATCCCACTGGCCGAACGGCTCGGCGCGACCCGTCACACCGTGGCGGCAGGGGCGGCCATCGGCCTCGCCGAACCGGCGCGGGTCGCCGAGCGAGCATCGGCCCTCGCCGACGAGGGTTTCCGGCGGGTGAAGCTCAAGATCGAGCCGGGCCACGATCTGGCCGCGGTGACGGCGGTCCGGACCGCAGTCCCATCGATCGAGGTCCAGGTCGATGGGAACGGGTCGTATGGACCGGACGCCGTCGACCTGCTGGCAGCGTTGGCCGACGGCGGGGTGTCGGCGATCGAGCAGCCGTTCCCGGCCAGCGATCTCGACTCGGCGGTGTCCCTCGTCGCTGCTGTAGACGTGCCGGTGGTGGCCGACGAAGCGGCCGCGTCGATCGACGACGTCGCCCGGCTCCACTCGCTCGGGGCTCTGAGTGGGGTGTCGATCAAGCCACCGCGGGTCGGCGGGATCGGCGCCGCGGTCGAGATGCTCGGCCACTGCGTGACCAGCGGCCTGTCGGCGACCGCCGGCGGCATGGTCGAGTGCGGTCTCGGCCGGCACGCCCTCGCCGCGGTTGCTGCACTCGACGGCTTCACCCTCACCGGCGACCTCTCACCCGCTCGACGGTGGCTCGCCGCCGACCCGTGGCCCGACCTCACCCTCGGCGCCGACGGCATCGCGGTACCCGGGTCACCGGGCGTCACCCCCGATCCCGATCCCGACGTGCTCGTTGCCCACACCGTGCGGTACGAGGAGGTGACCGCCTAGCGGCGGTGGACTTTCTGCGATTCGCGCCGCCGTTCGGCCTGCGCTACCCGGGCGGGCTCGGGGGTCGGTGCGGGTGCGGGCTTCGCTGTCACAGGCGTGTGGGATGCTCTGCTGATGGGAGAGCAGCGGGTGGGAGAACCTCGGGTGGCAGTACCTCGGGTGGGAGAGCGTCGGGTGGGAGAGCGTCGGGTGGGGGATCGGGAGGTGGTGCGGGGCCGGTTCGGTATGCGGGTCATCACCCATGGCGAACTGCGAGGCCGGGACCTCCGCTACGTGCTCACCACCCTGCTCCGCGAAGCCCGCCGACCCCTGACCGTGGCCGAACTGGTGGACCGCTGCGAAACCGAGGGCATCACCTTCCGGGGACGAGCCTCCAAGGTCATCTCCGACGCCCTGCGATGGGAGATCGGCTGGAACCGGGTCCAACGCATCACCCGAGGCCTCTACCGCTACCTCGACGCCCCCCGATCCACCCACTACTGGATCCGCCGCCGGGTCCGGGCCCTACGAACCTACTTCACCCACCTCCGAACCGGCGACGTCCAGCCCTTCCCCTGGCCCACCCCACCACCACCAGCCACCCCCCTGCGGATCTAGCCACCCCGAGCCCCGCACACCCCCGCGGCGCCACCACCCCCGCCCACCCCAGGCAACGGCAGCGACCGGCCCGGAGAGACCGAGCCGCCGGGCCGACCAGCAGCCGAACCAGGCCGAGACCAGACAGCACCGGGCCCCCACGTTCGACGGGGCCGGTTCGGCGCGCCCGGGGACCACTCGTCACCGGCCCGGTCCCACCGCCAGGCCGCCGAATCACGTCGAGACCAGCCCCCGAGGGTCGACCGCCGACGAGATGCAGCACCCAGCGAGGCGGTCAGCACCCCGACAGGGGATGGTGTTCAGCGTCTCAGCGACAACCCCCGGACCGGGTGCCCGCCGACGAGCCCGCCGGGTGCCCGCCGACCCGCCACCCCAGGACCCCACCGCGAGCTGTCGCTGAGACGCTGAACACCGACGGCAACGGACCGCGCGCCCACCCCGGCACAGCACCCACAACCAACCAGCCAACCGCGCCCGACCCGGCACACCCCCACAACCGACCGAGGGCGTACCCGACCGGCTGACGGGTCCGATCCGGCCATCTGCACGGGTCCGCTCTCGGCGGTGCGCCCGGCGCCGTCGATCAGTGGAGGCAGAACTCGTTGCCCTCGGGGTCCTGCATGACCGCCCAGCGGTGGCCCGGGTGCTCGCCGTAGGAGACATGGCTGGCGCCGGCTGCCACGAGCCGCGCCACCTCCGACTCCAGCCGGTCGGCTTCGACCGGCACGTCGAGGTGGACTCGATTCTTGGCGGTCTTCGCCTCCGGCACCCGTTGGAACAGGAGCCGGGGGCCCACCGCGTCGGGGTCGCCGATGGCGATCGCATCGGCGAAGTGGAGGTGCCCGTCGTGACGGACCACGTCGTTCTCACCCACGATCCCCTGGTCGAGCAGACCCGTGATCATGTCGTCGTTGTGCTCGAGCTCGTAGCCGAGCAGGTCAGCCCACCACGTGGCGAGGGCATGGGGTTCGGCGGCATCGAACGTGACCTGGATCATGCTGCCGGTCTAGCACCTGGATCCAGCCGTCAGCTCGAGTTCCTGGCGTTCCAGGTGACCTGGTCGTCGGCGTCGATGGCCACGACGATGACACCCTCGCCGAACTCCCGGCGGGACCGAGGACCACTCAGCCGACCACCGCCTCGGACAGGAACGCCCGGACCGCGGCAGCGGTCTGCTCCGGTTGCTCGAGCTGGACCGCGTGGGTGCCAGGAACCGAGGTCATCGAGGCGTTCGGCATCGCCTGGACCAGGCGGGCGCCGAGGGCGGTGAACTTGTGATCCTCGGCGCCGGCGACGATCACAGCCGGCCGATGGAGCCGGTGGAGCCGACGCCAGAGCGGCTCCTGGGTGCCGGTTCCGCAGTGACGGAGGCTCGCTGCGAGCCCGTCGGGCCGATTGGTCAAGCGAGCCTCCCGGCACGCTGCGGCGTCGCTCAATCCCGCGAACAACGGCCCGTCCAACCAACCGTCGAGGAAGCGCTCGAGCCCATCGGCCACGAGTCGCTCGGCGAGGGCCGCATCGGCCGTCCGCCGAGCCGCCCGTTCTGTCGGGTCGTCGATGCCGGCGGTGGCTCCGATCAGCACCAGGCCGAGCACGGCATCGGGGTGGCGGAGGGCGGCGTGGAGCGCTATCCGCCCACCCATGGAGTAGCCGACGTACACGGCCTCGCCACCAGCGTCCACGAGCAGGTCGGCGGCCGACCACAGGTCGGCGCGATCGTGAGCGGCCGGTGTGGCGCCGTGACCGGGTAGATCGACGAGTACGACCTCGTGATCGACGGCGAGGTGGTCGCCGAACGGGCCCCAGCAGCGTCCGTTCTGAGTGAACCCATGGGCCAGCACGAGCCGCCTACCGCTGCCGGTGACCTGTCGAGTCAGCCCCACCCGACCGACGCTACCCGGCACGGACACCACCGGCTTGGGTCTCGGCGAACCGGGCCCCCACCACCAACGGCCGGTTCCACCGGTCCGCAGCTCGACCCGTTACCTTGACGCCGTGACCATCACCGACGCCGCCACGTTCTGCGCGACGTTGGTCGACGAGTGGGCGAGGGCCGGCGTCAGCGATGCGTTCGTGGCTCCGGGCTCCCGTTCCACGCCCCTGGCGCTGGCGTTGGCCACCGACGACCGCCTGCGGGTGCACGTGTTCCACGATGAGCGGGCGGCGTCGTTCGCAGCGCTCGGCCACGGGCTCACCACCGGTCGCCCGGCGGTCCTGCTGTGCACCAGCGGCACGGCCGCCGCCCACTTCCACGCTGCGGTGATCGAGGCGGACCTTTCCAGCATCCCGATGATCGTGTGCACCGCCGACCGCCCGCCGGAGCTGTGGGATGTCGGCGCTCCGCAGACGATCGACCAGACCCACCTGTACGGATCCGCCGTGCGGTTCTTCGCCGAGCCGGGTGTTCCCGACGGTTCGGCGGCGGGGTCGTGGCGGTCGCTCGGTTCGAGGGCCGTGGCGGAGGCGACGGGCTGGTCGAGCCGACCGGGCCCGGTGCACCTCAACTTGAGCTTCCGCGACCCGCTCGTCGGCTCGCCCGGACCCCTCCCCCCTGGTCGGAGCGACGACCGACCCTGGCACCAGATCGGGGCGCAGAGCTCCACGAGCGGTCGGCCGTCGGGCGCGCCCCTGCCGGTTGAGCTGCCGCCGCTGGTGCGTGCCGGTCGGGCGGTGAGCGGGGTGATCATCGCCGGTGCGGGAACCCCCGACCCGTCGACGGTCCTGGCGTTGGCCGGTCGGCTCGGCTGGCCGGTGCTGGCCGATCACCGATCGGGCTGCCGGGCCGACACCGCAACCGACCTCGCCACTGCCACCGACACCGTCGAGAGCGCCGGTGCTGCGGTGTCCTCGTTCGACTCGCTGCTCCGCGTTCCCGAGTTCGCCCGCTCGGTTCAGCCGGCGTTGGTGCTCCGTTTCGGGGAGGCACTGGCGAGCAAGGTGCTCGGTCAGTGGCTGGCCGACCTCGGCGCCGAGACCGTCTCGGTCATCGGCCGAACTCGGTGGAGCGACCCCGACCGGATCACTGGCACCACGCTCGTCGGCCCCGATATCCCCGGCCGCCTGCTCGATTCGCTCCCGGACACAGTCGAGCCGGCCGACGACCTCGCCCGGTGGCGGCGGGCCGACGATGTTGCGACCAGGGCGGTGGCGGAGGCCCTCGCCGCCGGACCTGGCGCTCCGGTCTCGGAGATCGAGATCGCTCGTCGGGTCGTCGCCTCGGTACCCGCCGGTGGGGCGCTGGTGGCAGCATCGTCGATGCCGGTGCGTGACGTCGAGTGGTTCGGACCGCCGAGGGCCGACATCGACGTGTTCGCCAATCGCGGCGCCAACGGTATCGACGGCACGATCGCCACCGCGATCGGTGTCGCCCTCACCGGCCGTCCCACCACGGTGCTGATCGGCGATGTCGCCTTCCTCCACGACAGCACCGCGCTCATCGGCCTCACGGGCAGGACGATCGACCTCCGGATCGTGGTGATCGACAACGACGGCGGCGGCATCTTCTCGTTCCTGCCTCAGGCCGAGTTGCTCGAGCCGGCGGTGTACGAGCAGCTGTTCGGCACGCCGCACGGCACCGACCTGGAAGCGTTGGCCCTGGCCCACCGACTGACCGTCACCGACGTCGGCTCCATCGACGATCCGCCGGCCGGGGTGACGGTGACGATCGTCACGTCGAACCGGTCGGCCAACGCCACCACCCACCGACGGCTGAACGACGCCGTCGCCGCAGCGGTGACGCGACTCCTGGGCTGACCCCGGGTCGAGCGGCACCCGACCCGAGCCGAATCAGGAGTGGATCGGCGCTGGATCAGGGCTGGATCAGCGCACCCAGCATCGCCCGGAACTTGTTCCTCGTCTCCACCAGCTCGGCGGCGGGGTCGCTGTCGGCGACCACGCCGACGCCGGCCATGATCCTGGCCTCACACCCCGCGATCTCCGCCGAGCGGATACCGACCGCGAACGCGCCGTTGCCCTCGGCGTCGAGCCAGCCGACCGGTCCCGCGTAGCGCCCGCGGTCGAAACCCTCGATCTCGTCGATCAGGGCGAGGGCGACCGCCTGGGGGTCGCCGCCCACGGCGGGGGTCGGGTGGAGGGCCCCGACCAGCTCGAGCACCGACGCCGCCGGCGACGACAGTCGCCCCTCGACGAGCGTTCCGAGGTGATGCACGTTGGCCAACGACACGATCGACGGCTCGGGCTCGGCGTCCACGTAGGAGCAGAACGGGAGGAGCCCGGCGAGCAACCACTCGATCGTGATGCGATGCTCCCACCTGTCCTTCGTCGAGCCGAGCAGGGCTGCGGCCGCCCGCTGGTCGGCGGCGGGATCGGAGGCCCGCGCTGCGGTACCGGCGAGCGGGTGGGCCCGCACGATGTCACCGTGCCGCCCGACCAGCAGCTCCGGCGAGGCCCCCACGAACCCGTCGACGGCGAAGACGATCGCCGCGGGGAACGCGGCCCGGAGCCGGACGAGCACCGCGCCGGGCGACAGCGGCTGGTCGGTCCGGAGCACCAGCTCGCGGGCCAGGACGACCTTGTCGAGACCGCCGGCGGCGATCTGATTGCGGCCGAGAGCCACCACCTCGTCCCGCCAACGGGCCGGCGGCATCGTGGCGATCAGCTCGAATTCGCTCGGCTCCGGCGCAGGGGACGGCCCGGGTGCCGACGCCGAGTCCGACTCGCTGGCGAGGAGCGCCCGCACCCGATCCAGCGCTCGCTCGACGGTCGACCCGACGGTACCGCCGCCATCGTCAGCGGCGGGATCGCCAGGTTCGGCACGACCAGCAGCACCGTCGGCACGGACGTCCCCTTCGGCGGTGGTGACGGTCAGCCAGCGACGCCCGTCGGCGCCGCGGCCGACGACGATCTCGGGCACGATCAGCTCGCCCGGCGCAGCCCTGTCGAACGGCAGCGCCCCGAACGCCACCGGTCCGGTACCGGGCCCCGTCACCTCGTTGGCGCCTGCCAGCGCCCGTAGGCGGGCTTGGGCCCCGACCGCACCGTCGGGTCGCTCGAGGTCGACGCGGGCCGCCTCCCCGATCCCGGCGAGGAGCGGCACGGGGTCGTCGGCCGCGGCGTGGCACCACAGCAGGCCGGTGCGAATGCCGACCTCGAACGGGTCGATGTCGGCGTCGAGCCGGACCGTGGTCGATCGCATGGCCGCAAGGGTAGAGGCCCTACGATGGCGACCGTGGAGCATCGCCACACCACCACGATCGAGGCCCCCCGATCCCGGGTGCTCGCCGTCCTCGGCGACGTCGCCACCTACGATCGCTGGTTGGACGTCGTGCACCGGGTGGACCCCGATCCCACCGGCGCTCCCGACGGGTCGGCGTGGTTCTTCACCCTCCGGGCCCGGATCGGACCGTTCGCCCGATCCAAGCGCCTGCGGGTGGTCGAACGCCCTGCGCCCTCCGACGATGCCGGAGCGACGGTCGACCGGGTTCGGCTCGAGCGGTGCGAGCTCGATGGTCGGGACCACGCCGACTGGACCTTCGACGCGTCGCTGTCCGACGCCGCACGACCTCACGACACCGATCTGACGCTCACCCTCGCCTACGGCGGACGGTTGTGGACCGCAGCCCTCAACGCGGTGCTCGACAATCAGTTGCGGACCGCCACCCTGCGACTCCAGGAACTGGCCCTCGCCGACCGCTGACCGCGGCCGGCGGTACTCACCCGACGCCGGCGAGCGGGCCCAGCGGCGTCAGCCAACGTGACGACAGCTCGTGCTCGCCCGCCACCAGGGCCTGGAGGAGCTCGTCGAGGCGGGTGGCGACCGGACCGGGGGCGGGGTAGCACGAGTCGTCGATGCGTGCGATCGGTCGCACGAACGCACTCGTCGAGGAGAAGAAGACCTCCTCGGCTCGATGCACCTGCTCCCACCGAATGCTCTCCACCCCGACCGGTATGCCCTCGGCGTGGGCCACGTCGAGCACCAGACGGCGCGAGATTCCGTCGAGCACGGCGTCGAGCGGTGGCGCGAGGAGCCGGCCCTCGTCGACGATCAACACGCTCTGGGTGGTCGCCTCCGCCAGCCAGCCGTCGGCGGTGGCGAAGATCACATCGTCGAAGCCCGCCTGGTCGGCCAACAACTGCTGGCGGATCGCCGGGGTGTAGGAGGCGGCGACCTTGAGCCCCGGCGGGAGGATCGACGCCGGGATCTTCGGCATCGTCGACACGCAGACGTCGACCGGGTCCGCCGGCCCGAGCATCGGCGGATAGCTGGGGAGCGCGGCCACGTACACCGACGGACGGCGGGACAGCGGCCGGGAGGCCGACGGGATCTCGACCCAGGCGGCGATGAGCTTGACCTGGGTGGCACCCGGGTTGGCCACCACGGTCTCGGCGACTGCTCGCTCCAGCGCGCCGACATCGTGGTCGGGCTCCATGCCCATCAGATGCATCGACTGGTCGAAGCGGGCGACATGGGGTCGCAGCCCGACCGCCACGGGACCAGCGCCGACATCGACCACCCGCAGTACGTCGAACACCTCGGAGCCCCGGTTCGCGGCGTGCGACAGCACGTGGATCGTCGCGTCTCGGTGGGGAATCAGTTCCCCGTCATTCCAGATCGTCGGATCGGCCACGGACCGAGGGTACGGCCGACAACCGCATCTACCCTCCGACCCGTGGCACGACTCGTGGCCCTCGCGATGCGAGGCGGACCCGCCTACGTGGCGGCGATCGAACGGATCTGGGCTGCCGGCGACGCGATCGCCCCGATCGATCTCCGACTCCCGACGGCCGAGCGACGGCGGGTGATGGCGGCCCTGGCGCCGACCGCCGTGTTGGAGGACGACGGCGAGATCCGCTCGCTCGACCAGGGTCGCCCCGTCGATGACGGCGACGCCGCAGTTGTGGCCACCAGCGGCACGACCGGCGAACCGAAGGCAGCGGTCCACACCCACGCGTCGATCGAGGCGTCGGCTCTGGCCACCAGCGCAGCCCTCGACGTGAACCCCGCCTCGGACCGGTGGCTGGCCTGCCTCCCCCTCGCCCACATCGGCGGTTTGGCGGTGGTGATGCGGTCACTGGTCACCGGCACCGGGCTGGAGGTGCACCAGCGCTTCGACGCGGCGGCGGTGGATCGGGCGGTCGAGGACGGGGTGACGCTGACGGCACTCGTGACCCGAGCGCTCGCCCAGGTGCGAGTGGCCGGGTTCCGGCGGATCATCATCGGCGGCGCCGCTCCCCCACCCGACCGGCCGCCGAACGTGATCGCCACCTACGGCATGACGGAGACGGGCTCGGGCATCGTCTACGACCGGGTCCCGCTCGATGGGGTCGAGATTCGCATCGGAGGCGGCGAGGAGGACGGGTCCGGGGAGGTGCTGCTCCGCGGACCCATGCTCTTCCGTGGGTATCGGCACGACCCCGACCCGTTCGTCGACGGCTGGTTCCCGACCGGCGACGTCGGCCGCCTCGACGACGGGCGCCTCAGCATCCTCGGCCGGCGGGACGACGCGATCGTGACCGGCGGCGAGAAGATGTGGCCGGGCCGGACGGAGGCCATCCTCGGCCGGCTCGACTCGGTCGCCGAGGTCGCGATCGTCGGGCGGCCTCATCCGACCTGGGGGCACCTCGTCACCGCCGTGGTGGCGCCGACCGACCCCGCGGCACCGCCGTCGCTCGGCGAGCTGCAGGACGCGATCGGTGAGACCCTCCCGGTGTGGTACCGGCCACGAGGGCTGGAGCTGCGTGACGAGCTGCCGAAGACGACCCTCGGCAAGATCCGACGCGACGCCATCTGACGCACCGTGCGGGGGTGCAGGGGAGACGGGCGTCCTGGTATCACCGATCGACGGCCGTCGAGGGTGTTTACTGTCGTGGCGAAGGAGCGACGCACCATGACATCGAGCACCACGACCGCCGACCATCTCGACGCCGACCTCGACATCGACCTCGATGTCGCCCAGGGTTGGGCCGGGGCGGAGGCGTACATCGTCGAGGAGGTGTCGGCCCTCACGATCTGGGACGCCGAGCGGTGGGCGGCCACGTACGAGCGCCAGCTCCCGAAGATCTCGCTGATGGCCCATCGGGTGAGCTACCTGCAGGCAGCGGGCGGGTCGCCGGAGCTCGACTACCTCCTCGAGGCGTTCGCCAGGATCGACGCCGCGGTGATGGAGGCTGGTTGGGCACGACCGTTCGGGGAAGCGTTGGCCACCCGCGACCGGGTCGGCGACCGGACGCTGGCGGTGACCGAGACGATGGCGGCGGTCAACGCGGTCGCCCGCTATGCGATCACCGCAGTGGTGATCGCCGACGACGTCGCGCCCACTTCCCGGCAGGGCTGACCGCGGCCCGATCGGTCGGCGGCCGGATCACCACGGCACCGCCCAGGGCCACGATCCCGAGCGCGACCCAGGCCGGCTGATACGTGTCGATCCGGTCGACAGCGAACCCCACGAGCGGAGCCGAGACCGTCAATCCGCCGAGGAAGCCGAGCAGGACGATGCCGGTCGCCCGGCCCGACTCCTCGGGACGGACCGAGCGGATCACGGCGAGCATGGCGACGACGTTCCACGCCACCACTGTGAAGGCGGCCAGGACCACGGCGCACCACAGCAGCCACGACGCGAGCCGCTCGGCCCCCAGCAGGAGCAGCGCGGTCAGGGACGCCCCGACGGCCAGCAGGCGTAGTGCAGCGGGACTGGAGATCACGCGGTCGGTCAGCGCTCCCCAGATCAGGCGGGCGGCGATCGCGGTGAGACCGGTCACGCTGACCGCCAGTCCCGCGGCGGTCTCGCTGAACCCGAGCGCCTCCTGGGAGAACAGCGGGTAGAAGCGGGTGATGCCACCGGCGGCCGCGCCGAGCAGGAACGCGTAGACGGCCACGCTGGTCACGAACCGGCGGGACGACGGCGGACCCGTCTGCCCGTCGGCCGCGGCGGCCGACGCCACGCTCGACGCGGCGCTCGGCGCAGTGGGCGTCGCCCCATGACGGGATGGGAAGCGGAGGTGGACACCGATGGCGGTCAGCAACGTGAACAGCGCGACACCGGCCACGGCCCACCGCCACCCGATCGTGGCGCCCGCCGTCGGCAGCATCGCCCCGGCCAGGAAGACCGAGAACTGCACCCCCGACTGCTTCACCCCGGTCACCGAGCCCTGGACCGCAGTGGGCACCTCCTCGGCGATGAGCTTGTTGGTCACCGTGTTCCCCGCGCCTTGCGGCACACCAGCCACGATCGACGCGGCGACGAGCATCCAGTAGCTGAAGGCGACTGCGGTCCACGCCAGGCCGACGGCGCCGATCACCATCACGATCACGGTCGATCGCCTGGCGCCGAGCCGGTCGGTGGCGCGCCCGAGCGTCGGTGCGAGCGCCGCGCCCACGCCGGTGTTCACGGCCCCGAGGAGGCCGATCTGCCACCGATCGATGCCGAGGTCGGCGATCAGCGTCGCCGCCAGCACCACGCCGACGAAGAGCTGGAACGTCGAGACCGTCATCACCCAGGCGGTGACGACCATGAACTCGGCCTTCCTGGCCGGCGTCAACGATTCCCGGCGTCGGGCTCAGCCGCTCGATCCACCACGAGAGCATAGGAGTGACGACGCCCATACCTCGGCGGACCCGATGGAGCCGGTGAACGATCCCGCTATCGATCGAAGTAGTCGCGGACGGGTTGGCCGACATTGCCGGCACAGCCGACGGCGAGCAGCGCAACCCGTCGGGCCGGTGCGGGGTGGAGCAGCACGCCACCGGCGGCCATGAGGGCGACGCCGAGGAGAGCGAAGATCGTCGTCTCCCAGCCGGTGAACGCCAGTTCCGTCGGCGGTTGGTGGCCGGCTGCTCCATCGTGCGACCGGGCGAGCGTACCGACCGGTTCCAACGGGCTCGACGCCCCCTGCGTCGCCTGGTCACCGGCCGCGGCAGCGGAAGCTGCCGGCTCGGGCGGACCCGCGGCGGCTGCCGGCTCGGCCGCCACCGCGGAGGCCGAAGCCGCTGGCTCGGGCGGCAACGCGCCAGGAGCGGACGGTCGGTCGGCGGCGGTGGCGGTCACGTCGGCCAGTCCGACCAGATCCGATCCGGAGCCGTCGACCGCGTTGGCGGTGACGGTGGCCGATGCGTCACCGGCGGTGCCGCCTCCACCAGCGACTCCGGCCGCGGTGTTGGCGAAGACCGCGGCCCGGCCTGGCGCCAGCATCCCCGTGGCGAGGCCCGACAGCACCTTCGGTGCCCCGAGCCCGGGATCGAGGATCTCGATCGAGCCCAGGTGGGTGTTGCCGGTGTTGGTCACGACGTAGCACCGGGTCTGTTCGCCGCCCGCGGTCGCCGAGCTGTCACCATCGGCGACGGGGGACGCAGCGTCGGTGCAGACGCCGCCGTCGGTGCCTGCGTGGGTGCTCACGGCGAGTGCCATCTGGGGGGCGATCGGCTCCTCGTCCCCGGCGGGGAAGGCGAGGATGTCGGTGGAGACCGCAACCGATTCGGTGGTTCCCTCGGCGGTGGCAGCGGCCGACACGGTGGTGACAGAGGTGTCGTCGACGTCGCCGTCGGCGGCGTCGGGCGGCGGGGCCGCCTCGACGAAGAACACGACGGAGCTTCCGGGGTCGAGCCGGCCCGGATCGGCGGCCGGGGCGAGCGCGGCGAAGCCGACCGGCAGTAGCGGCGCCGTGACCGCGAGATCCACCAGCGGGGTCGATCCGGTGTTGGTGACGGTCACGCAGTAGGTGAGCGCGGTGCCCTGCTCGGCCTCCACGAACGGCTGCGCCGTAGCGCAGCCGGCGCCGCCGTCGTGCCCCGGGTAGACGCTGCCGAGCGCAGCGATCCCCGGCGATCCCGGCGGGGTGACCGATGCCAGTGCGAGGAGCGCGTCGACGTCGAGTGCCGCACCGTCGGCGGATGCCTCAGGGCCCGGGTCGCCGGCGTCCCGGTCGGCGGTGGCAGCGGCCGACGTCTCGTCCACGAACACGGTGACGTTGACGTCGGCGCCGTCGTCGGTCTCGAACCGGAGGCCGCTGATCGTCTGCGTCGGCTCGACGCCTTCGGCCGTCGCTGTCGAAGCCAGGAGCGTGTCGACGTCGATGACGGTCAGGTGGAACGGTTGGGCTGGGTTCGTGTCGCCTGGGGCGTAGCCGGTGTTCCACGCGTACGGCGGCTCGACCACGACCGGACGGCCGGTGGCGAACGGGAGCGCCGACTCGTCGAGCGCGGTGAGCCGCAGGCTCGAGTTCCCATTCCGTTCGCTGATGACGACGAACTGGTCGCCGGTCAGGGGCCGGTCGAAGGTCACGTCGAGGTCGTGGCCCCAGCCGGCGCCGTCGCGTTCGGGGTCGTCCGACCGCAGGTAGTCGCGGAGATCCGACGACGCCAGCACCCGCTCGGCCGCGACCTCGAACCCGGCCGTGGTGGCCGGTGTCCCTGCGCCGTTCTCACTGGCTGCTATCCGGTCCGAGTCGGCGGGGTAGCCCACGTCGACGACATCGACCGGACCGGGCCGGGGCACGAGCTTCACCTGCTGGGCCCCGTAGTCGACGACGGTGATGGCCAGCAGCTCGACCGGGCCGTGACCCTGGTCGACCACGCCGTCCTGCGGTTCGGTCTGGGCGACGACGGCGTCGCCGTCGAGCAGGGCGAGCGACACGATCGGAGCACCGCCGGCCTCGAGGGGTTGGGCCACCGCATCGGCCGGTCGGAGCAGCGAGATCAGCGCGACGGCGGCGAGCAGCGCGCCGGCGGTCACGCCGGCCAGCCCGAGCGGTCGCCTTCGGGCCCGGGCCGCGACGGTGTCGACCAGAGATCCAAACATGATTCGTCCCTTGTGGTGCGGGTGGGGTGGAGCGAACGCGGGAGTGCTCCACCCGCCCGATCGGCGGACGAACCTCGGATGTGAGCCCCGACGGGACTTTTGGCGCAGCGGGCCCGGTCAGGCGGTGACCGAGCTGCGGCGCCGTCGGGCTACCGGTCGGCGAGGGCCTGCTTCGCCAGTTCGAGGTCGTCGGGATTGGTGATCCCGATCCACTGCTCGCTCGACTCGACCACCTTGACCCGCATCCGGTCGTCGGCCATGAGCTGGCCGACGACCGTGGGGAGCTGCGATTCGGCCTTGGGGTCGTCTGCGTTGGCCGCGATGAACTCGTTCCACCGCTCCTGGAAGTCGTCGAACACCGAGCCGTCGAAGCACCAGAAGTTCATCGACACGGGGGTGGTGGGAGGCACGATCCTCCCGCCAGCCGACAGCCGGCCGTCGGCGAGCCGCTCACAACCGTCGGTCTCGACGATCGCGGTGAGGAACCCATCGGCGACCTCGGTGACCGCCCGGGTGACCGACCCCGACGGGGGGAGGGTGTGCCCGAGCTCGAAGGCCACATTGGCCGCCAGTCCCGGTTCGATCCCGGCGAGACATTCCGTGGCGAGCTTGAACGAGCTGGGCCCGTAGTAGTCGTCGGCGTTGATCGCGGCGAAAGGACCGTCGATTGCGTCGATCGCGCTCAGCATCGCGTGGAGGGTGCCCCATGGCTTCTCCCGCGGCGGGCCGAGGTCGTCCTGGCGGACATAGCGGACCTCGAGGTCGCCGTGCTGACCGGCGATGTGGTCGCGGACGTCGGCCTCGATGTCGGACCGTACGATCAGCACGACAGCACCGAAGCCGGCAGCCAGGCCGTCCTTGATCGAGAAGTCGAGGATCGACTCGTCGTTCGGGCCGACGCGGGCGAGTTGCTTCACACCTCCGAATCGACTTCCGAGTCCGGCGGCCATGATCACGAGAGCAGGTTTCACCCTCCCAGGGTGTCGGCTGCGACGCCCGCTCCCAACCGGCTCATCGACCCAACCGTGACCGGTCCACGTGGGCGGCTCACCGCAACACGAGGCGTCCAGCGGCCAGCTCGTGGTAGATGTGCCTGGCGTGGGTCGCAATCGGCCGGAGCTCCGGCGGCAGGTCGTCGACCTCGGGCGGCGGGCCGGTTCTCGGGGCGCCGAAGCCGGTCGATGCTTCCACTGCGGCGTACCAGTGGGGGGCCCAGCAGCCGTCGCTGTGGCGGCGACCGGCGGGCCAGTGCAGCATCGCCGGGGTGAACCCGATCCCGAGGTGGTCGCAGATCGCCCGCTGGTAGCGCTCCGGGTCGAGGAGGAAGTCACCGCTGTCGATGATGAGCTCTGCCCGTTCGGCGAGCTCGAGCTGCTGGGCGAGTCCGATGTCGGCGAGCGTCGCGGTGCTGCGAACCGCGGCATAGGACGCGAGCACGAGGACTGGATCCCGGATGAGGAGGAAGTGGCGGAGCTGGCCGAGCCAGTCACGGGCCATGCCCGGGAGGAGGTGGTGGCTCATGTGCTTCTGGTAGCTGATCGTGATCCGGCTGCCGGTCGGGCCGAGACAGCGGGCGATCGCATCGTCGGCGGCCACGGGTCCGGCGGCGAGGATGTCCTGCCGACCGGGGTGGTCGAGCCCCGTCGCTGCGAGGTAGTGGGCGTAGAGCGGCTCGTCGAGCACCTCGGTGTCCGGTCGGTTCTCCCACGAGCGCATGAGGGCGGTCGACAGGTTCCTCGGCCCCGACCACATCGCGACCCGGAGCACGGGATCGCCCAGCGGGGCTGCGCCGGCGGGCGAGGACGATGGGTTCGGCGACCCGCTCACGATCGGCGCGCGTCCCACTCGGCGACGTCGGCCTCGATGAGCTGGCCGTACAGCCCCTGCAACCGCTCCGTGGTCGGCCCCCGCCCCCCGGAGCCGATCGTGCGACCGTCGATCTCGGTGACCGGGGCGAGCCCGGCGAAGGTACCGGTCACGAACGCCTCGTCGGCCCCGTAGACCTCGGTGAGACTGAAGTTCCGCTCCCTGGCCACGAGATCGTTCGCCGCGCAGAGGCGAAGCACGTTGGCCCTGGTGATCCCGCCGAGGCAGTAGTCGCCGGTCGAGGTCCAGACCTCATCGCCGCGGACGATGAAGAAGTGGGTGGAGTTGCAGGTGGCGACGAAGCCGTGCGGATCGAGCATGAGCGCCTCGTCGGCCCCGGCGTTGGCGGCCTGGATGCAGGCGGTGATGCAGTTGAGCTTGGAGTGCGAGTTCAGCTTCGGGTCCTGCACGTCGGGCCGACCGCGCCGGACGTGTACCGTGAACAGGCGGATCCCGTCGGTCGCGGTGGTCGGCGCCGGTGCCTTGTACTCGGGCAGGATCACGATCGTCGGCCCGGTCACGGTGAACCGCGGATCCTGGTACGGGGTCGACTTGACGCCCCGGCTGATCATGAGCCGCACGTGGACCGAGTCTGTAGGCGCCACCTCGTTGGCGGCGAGCGTCTCCAGCAACATCGTCTCCAGCTCGCGGCGGTCGCGACCGATGTCGAGCGCGATGGCGGCGGCCCCCTCGTAGAGCCGGTCGAGGTGGGCGGCGAGGAACGCGGGCCTACCCCGGTGGATCCTGATCCCCTCCCAGATCCCGTCGCCGAGCAGGAAGCCCGAGTCGAAGACCGAGACGGTCGCGTCCCGGCGGGGGACGAGCCGGTCGCCGATCCGGATCACGACCTCGGCGTTGCGGGGATCGGGTTCGTAGTCGTGGGTGCCGTGGGCCATGTGGGAAAATCCTTCGGTATCGGCGCATCCGCCGTCCATCGGCGGTCATTCTGGACGTCGTGCATGCAGCCGTGTGCTGAACACGCAGCCCGGCCGACGACTGACGAGGAGATCACGATGCGTTACCTACTGCTGCTGTACAGCGCCGAGAGTACGGGACCCGACATGGGGAGTCCCGAACAGGCGGCCGAGATGAAGAAGTGGGAGACGTTCACCAAGGAGCTGACCGACGCCGGCGGGTTCGTGGCCGGCGACGCCCTCCACGGGACCGACACCGCGACGACGGTGCGGATCCGCGACGGCCAGACCCTCGTGACCGACGGACCCTTCGCCGAGACCAAGGAGGTCCTCGGCGGGTTCTACATGATCGACGTCGACAACCTCGACGAGGCGAAGAAGTGGGCGGAGAAGATCCCCCTCGCCCCGTACGGGTCGGTGGAGATCAGGCCCGTCATGGAGTTCGACAGCCCGTAGCGGCGGCACCGATTCGACATGGCCCGGAGTCGGGTCGCCGAGGTCTTCGCCGAGGAGTGGCCGGCGCTGGTGGCCACCCTTCGGCGCGATCTCGGCGACCTGGGATTGGCCGAGGAGGTGGCGCAGGACGCCTTCGCCGAGGCCGCCGCCCGGTGGGGGCCCGAGACCACACCGGACCGGCCGGGGGCCTGGCTCCTCACGACCGCCCGCCGGCGGGCGATCGACCAGATCCGCCGGAACCAGCGCTTCGCCGACCGGCTCCCCGCCCTCTACGAGCTGGCGTCGGCCCCCGGACGGCCCGAGTCGGACCTCATCGACGACCAGCTCGCCCTGATCTTCGGCTGTTGCCACGAGAGCCTCAACGCCGAGGCCCAGGTGGCGTTGACGCTGCGCGAGGTGTGCGGTCTCTCGACCGGGCAGATCGCCTCCGCGTTCCTCGTGGCCACCCCGACCATGGCGAAACGGCTGGTGCGGGCCAAGGACAAGATCCGCAAGGCCAACGTGCCGTTCCTCGTGCCAGAACCGGCCGAGCTCCCCCAGCGACTGACGGCGGTGCTGCAGGTGATCTACCTGATCTTCACCGCTGGTCACACCAGCAGCGAGGGGGCGTCGTTGGTGCGGGGCGATCTGTGTGACGAGGCGCGGTGGTTGGCCGACGTGCTGGATCGCCTCCTGTCGGACCATCCCGCCGCGGCCGCTGCGGATGACGGCCTCGCCACCGCCCGATCGGAGGTCCGTGGGCTGCTGGCGCTGATGCTGTTCACCGACGCCCGCCGGGCGACCAGGATCGACGACGACGGTCGGCTCGTCCTGCTCGAGAACCAGGACCGGAGCCGCTGGGACCACGAGCTGGTGGCCGAGGGGCAGGCGGTGCTCACCACGGCGATGGCCGACCACCGGGCCGGGCCCTACCGGTTGCAGGCGGTCATCGCCGGCCTCCACGCCACCGCTCCATCGTGGGAGGACACCGACTGGCCATCGATCGCTGCGCTGTATCGGCGGCTCGTCGAGCTCGTCCCGAGCCCGGTGGTGGCGCTCAACCACGCGGTGGCGCTGTCGATGGCCGAGGGGCCGGCGGTCGGACTGGCCGCGCTCGACCGACTCGGTGAGCAGCACGAGCTCGACGACTACCGGTACTTCCACGCTGCCCGGGCCGACCTTCTCCGCCGACTGGAGCAGCGCGACGACGCGATCACGGCCTACCGGCGGGCCCTCGACCTGGGCGGCAACGACGCTGAGCAGGACTTCCTCCTCGGCCGCCTCCGGGAGCTCGGCGCCACCACCGACCGCTGAGCGATCAGCCAGATGCTGGGGTCAGCGGCGGAGGTGGGGGTCGGACTGACGGGCCCACGCCCGGACGGTGTAGACGCTGTCGCCGGACAGCACGCCCCCGCGGGCGAACAGCCGACCGGACTGCCAGTTCGACAGGCCGAGCTCCGGCTTCTCGAACGCGTACTGACCGTCGACCCAGCGGGTGAAGCCATCGCCCACGAACGGGGCGTCGATCGCCGACCAGAACCGTTCCTGCTCGGCCTCGTCATCGCTGACGAGGCTCGCCGCGAACCGGGGCGACTGGTCGTTGAACGCTGCGACGGCGTCGTCGACCGAGTCGAAGACCGCGATCGTGATCTCCGGCGACTCCTCCCACTCCCATTCGTGGCCGAGCCGGTCGTCGCCGATCTCCTCCACGAGCTGTTCGGTGGCGGGCCCGTGGGCCCGGACCACCTCGCCGGTCCGGTCGAGCCAGTCGGGGGGAACGAACCGGCGGGCGGCAGCGGTCACGTGGACCTTGGGGGCGACGCCCCGCTCGGCGGCGGCTGCGTCGAGCCCGCGCAGCACCAGCGGGACCAGCTCGCCCGCCGATTCCCGCAGCACGGCACAGGTGTTGAGGGTGTTGCAGACCTTGCGGTCGAGCGAGTTGACGACGACCGCCTCGAGTCGGGCCGGCCCGCACGCCTCGCCGGTGACCACCCAGGCCCCGCCGGTGCCGTGCAGGCTCACCGCCGTGCCGACCTGGCGGGCGACGGCCCCGAGCTGGGCCACGGCGGGGCCACTCCCCCGGGCCACCGCGAGGCCGAGGCGGGGGTCGCTGAACATCGCCCAGCCGGCGGCGTGGGCTGCGCTGTCCACGAGGCCCGCCGACCCGGCCGGCAACCCGGCGGCGGCGAGGGCCGGGTCGAGGGCGTCGGCCACGATCGCCCGGGCGGTGCCCAGGGCGTCGGAGCCGATGCGGAACACCACCGAGTTGCCGCTGCGGAGGACCCCGCAGGCATCGGCGAACACGTTCGGTCGGCCCTCGAACACGAACCCGACCACCCCGAGACCAGCGAGCCGCTGCTCCACCCGCCAGCCGGTGTGGTCGACCGAATCGACGAGCGCGTTCCTCGACGACGGCGCATCGCGCCACAGCCGCAGCCCCTCGATCATCCCGATCCGCATCTGCGGGCTGAGCTCGAGCCGGGTCGTCGAACGACCCCGAGCCCTGGCCTGCTCGACGTCGTCCCTGTTGGCGGCGGCGATCGAGGCGAAGCACTCGTCGTCCTCCAGGTTGGCGGCGAACCGCTCGTAGAAGTCGGAGACCGCCTCGTCGGCGACGGCGCCGAGGGCGAGGAACGCCCGGTGGGCCCGTGCCACCGCGGTGGTGGCGATCGTCCACTCCCGCTCGGGTACGTGGAGCAGGTCGCCGGTGTCGTCGACCACGATCAACCGGTCGCCCGGCTCGAACGCCGCCGCGATCTCGTCGGGCACCCGGACCGTGCGGTTCCCGCCGAACACGATCCGCTGGCCGGCCTCCAACGACGTCAACTCCTCGATGCGGTTCACCACCCCAGTGTGCCGGAGCGGCCCGTCGTCACACGAGGGGCACGAACCGGACCGGACCGAGGTTCTCGTCGGTGAAGCGACCGCCCTGCCGGCGCAGCCGGAAGAGAAGCTGGGTCTGCCGCCGTCGACCGATGGGGATGATCATCCGCCCACCCTCGGCGAGCTGGGCGAGCAGGCGCCGGGGAACCATCCGGGGGCAGGCGGTGACCACGATCGCGTCGTAGGGCGCGGCCGGTTCCCACCCAGCGGCGCCGTCGCCGACGACGACGGTGACACGGTCGAAGCCGTCCCGCCGGAGCCGCTGGCGGGCCCGCTCGGCCAGGTCGGCGAGCCGTTCGATGGTCCACACCTCAGCGGCCAGGCATCCGAGGACGGCGGCCCCGTAGCCCGAGCCGGTGCCGACTTCGAGCACGGTGTCGTGCTCGGTGATCTCGGCGGCGGCCGCCATGAGCGCCACGATGTAGGGCTGGCTGATCGTCTGGTCGTGGCCGATCGGCAGCGGCCGGTCCTCATAGGCGTTGGGCACGTCGGCAGGGTCGACGTAGCGGTGACGCTCCACCTTGCCGATCGCCTCCAGCACTCGGCTGTCGTCGATGCCCCGCCGGGCGAGCTCGGCGACGAGGAGGCTCCTGGCGGTCGCCGGGGACGGCGCCCTCGACGGCCCGTTCGACCGGGCCGCTGCGTCGGGCGCTGTCTCCGAGACACCGTCGTCCATCGCGTCCTCTCTCGCCGCGAGCCACCCCGGCGAGCGCTCACGACGCTGTGGTCACAAGTGTGCCAAGTTTTTGCGATGCCGACCGGTCGATTCGCCCCGAGCCCCACGGGCCGCCTCCACCTGGGCAACCTCAGGACGGCGCTCGTCGCCTGGTTGTTCGCCCGCCACGACGGCGCTCGGCTCCTGCTCCGGTTCGACGACCTCGGCTCGGCTGCGGTCAGACCGGAGCACTACGAGACCCAGGAGGCCGACCTGGCGGCGCTCGGACTCGACTGGGACGGCCGCCCGATCCGCCAGAGCGATCGCCTCGATCGATACGGCGAGGTCGTGGCGGCCCTGGCCGGCACCGACCTCGTCTACCCGTGCTACTGCTCGCGCCGGGAGATCCGGGAGGCGGCCCAGGCGCCGAACCGACCGCTCGCCGGTCACGGCTACCCCGGCACGTGCCGCCACCTGACCGCAGGCCAGCGGGCGGACCGGGAGGCCGCCGGTCGGGAACCGGCGCTCCGCCTCCGGGCGGCGGGGATCTCGGTGGCGTTCGTCGACCTCGTGGCCGGGCCGGTGGGCTACGAGCTCGACGACTTCGTGATCCGACGCAACGACGGCACGCCCGCGTACCACGTGGTCACGATCGTCGACGATGCCGACTTCGGGGTGGAGCTCGTGGTGCGGGGCGACGATCTGCTCGACTCGACGAGCCGTCAGCTCCACCTCGCCGATCTCCTGGCGGGCGTTGGTGCTGGTGTTGGTGCGGGTGCTGGTGCAAGTGCGGCTGCTGGTGGCCGGGCGACCGTGGCGCACGCCCATGTGCCGCTGGTGCTCGGCCCCGACGGTGAGCGGCTGGCCAAGCGCCACGGGGCGGTGAGCCTGGCCGACCGGGTTGCGCTCGGGGAGACGCCCGACCAGGTGCTGACGTTCCTCGCCGCTTCGCTCGGCCTGTGCGAGCCGGGCGAACCGGTGACCCCCGCCGTTCTGCTCGACCGGTTCGATCCTTCGTCGCTCCCCACCGAACCGCTCGTGCTCGACCCCGGCCCCAGCCGGTGAGCTCCTCGCCTCGGACCGGTGCGTCGCCAGCGGGCGGGTCGACAGGTCAGCGGGTCAGAACACCAGCTCGGAGAGGGTGTGGATGACGAGGCCCACGAACCCGCCGACGAGGGTGCCGTTGATGCGGATGAACTGCAGGTCGCGACCCACCTGGAGCTCGAGGCGTTCGGCGGTCTCCTGGGTGTCCCACCGCTGCACGGTGGCGGCGATGAGCTCGGCGACCTCGCCCCGGAACTGCTCGGCGATGTAGCTGGCGGCGTCGACGATCCAACCGTCGATCTTGGCCCGCAGCTCGGGATCCCGCTGCAGCGACCGACCGGCTTCCACCAGCGCGTCCTCGAGCCGGTGGCGGAGCTCGGAGTCGGGGTCGTTGGTGGCGTCGACAAGGGCCATCTTGATGCGGTCCCACAGCGACGATGACCAGGCCCGCACCTCCGGGTGGGCGAGGAGCTGCTCCTTCAGCTCCTCCCCCTTGGCCAGCATCGCCGGCGACGCCTTCAACTCGGCGGCCAACTTCTCGGCCCTGGCGTCGATGTCGGCCCGCAGCTCGTGGTTGTGGTCGGTCGACAGCTCGTCGAGGAAGCGCTGCACGACCTCGGCGATCTTGTCGAACACCCGATCGTCGATCTGCTCCGGTACCCACCAGGGCGACTCGCGGTAGAGCCGCTGACGGAACGAGTCGCGGTTCTCGTCGAGGAAGCGCCTGAGCCCGGTGAGGACGGCGTCGAGGAGGGCCTGGTGGTGACCGCCCTCGTTGGCGACCTCGACCGCCTTGCCCACGAGCGGCGCCACCGGGATCTGCCGGGCCCGGTTGTGGAGCGCCTGCTCGATACCGGACTGGACGAGGTCGTCCTCGAGTACCTCGGTGACCCCGGCCACCACCGCTGCGCTCTGGGCCGACACGGTCTCGGCGTTGGTCGGCACCACGAGCCAGTCGCCGACCCGGCGGGCCAGCTCGGCGCTCTCGAGCCGTTCCCGGATCACGTCGGCGGTGAGGAAGTTGTCGCGCACGAACCCGCCGAGGCTGGCCCCGATCTGGTCCTTGCGGGCCTGGATGATCGCCGTGTGGGGGATCGGGAGCCCGAGCGGGTGGCGGAACAGCGCCGTGACCGCGAACCAGTCGGCGAACGCGCCCACCATCGCCGCCTCGGCGGTGGCCCGGATGTAGCCGAACCAGGGTTCGCTCTCCTCCAACCAACGGGCGACCACGAACACCACGGCCGCGCCGACCAGCAGCGACGTCGCCACCGCTTTCATCCGGCGGAGCTCTCGCCGCCGCTGTGAGTCGGGATGCACCTCCACGACGGTCAAGTATGCCGCCGGGCCCCGCCGGTGCTGGTCAGGACCGGGTGGCCGAGCGGGGCCGGACTCGGGTGGTGCCGTATGCTCCTCGGGATGGAGGAGGTGGCGACCGACGACCGTCGTCTGCAGATCACCTCCACCCTCCGCTCGAACTGGCTGCGGGCGCTGCTCGGCCTGGCGGTCGTGGGGGCGGCGTTCGTCTGGGCACTGCCGGCCTTCGCCTCCTACGACGACGTCTGGTCCCGCCTCGGCGACATCTCGCCAGGCTATGGCGTTGCGCTGGCCGCCGTGGGCGCCTACAACCTCGTCGCCCCGGCCACCGTGCAGCGGGCTGCGCTACCGGGTCTGCGGTTCCGGCATGCGATCGCCACCGACTGGACCACGTCGGCCATCACCAACACGATCCCCGGCGGGAGCGCGATGTCGCTCGGGGTGACCTGGACGATGTACCGGTCGTTCGGGCTCGCCAACGGCCCGATCGCGAGGGCGATCGTGGTGACCGGCGTGTGGGACACGTTCGTGAAGTTCGGCACGCCCCTCCTCGCCCTCGCGTGGCTGTCGACCCAGCGCCCGGTCACCCCCGGGTTCGTGCAGGCGGCGGTGATCGGGGCCGGGTTGTTCGCGGTGGTGGTTGGCCTGGGCACGGTCCTCCTCACCGGACCGGCGACCGCCCGCCGCATCGGGGGCCTCCTCGATCGGGTGCCCGTGATCGGCGATGGCTGGCCCGACCGGCTGACGTCGATTCGGGTGGACACGGTCGATCTGCTCCGCAGCCGGTGGCCCGGGTTGACCCTCTTCACCATGGCCGGTCACACCAACCTCTACCTGCTGCTGCTCGTGTGCCTGCGGGCGGTCGGGGTGACGTCGGTCGAGGCGTCGGCCGCCGCCGTGCTCGCCGCGTTCGCCTTCGGACGATTGATCACCGCGGTGCCGCTCACCCCCGGCGGCCTCGGGGTGATGGAGGTGGGCCTCACCGGCGCGCTGGCCGCCGTCGGAACCGCCGACGAGGCCACCGTGGTCGCCGCCGTCCTCCTCTTCCGCTTCCTGACCTTCGCCACCCCCATCCCCCTCGGCCTGATCTCCTGGCTCCTGTGGACCTCGGGCCGCCTCAGAGGCGGCTGAAGAGGCGGGTGGCCTGCTCGGCGGCCTTGGCCCGGATCTCGTCGGCGTCGACGAGGGTGGGCACGCCGTCGGTGAGCACGGGTTTGCCGTCGACCGCCACGTCGGTCGGATGGAGGCCCGTGGTGTAGGCGAGATGCCACGGGTCGGCGCTCGGGTAGTCCCACCGGACCACGTCGTCGGCCGCCTCGGGGAACAGCTCCCACCCCGCCGCCAACCACCGCCAGGCGTCGGCGGGGGAGGCGGTCACGTCGGTGGCGCGCCATGCGACGTAGGCCAGGCGGAACTCGTCGAGCATGTCGGCCCCGATGCCGTCGGTGCCCAGCGCCACCCGATTGGGGAACCGGGCCGGTCGGGCGTAGCCCACCGCGTTGTTCATGTTGGATCGGGGATTGTGCACGATCGTCCCCGCGAGGTCCGCCCCATCGGGCAGGTGGACGCCGTGGATCAGCAACCAGTCGTCGGTGGCCCGGCGGGCGAACGCGAGCCCCGGTTCGGCGTCGACGGGACCCTCGGCCACGTGCACGTGGACCCCGACACCGAGGTCGGCGGCGAGACCGGCGGCGGCGTCGAGCGTGCCCGGCTCGCAGGTGAATGCAGCGTGCACCCCCACCATGCCCCGACCGCCGGCCCGGAGGAACCGCTCGTTCTCGGCGAGACCGGCGGCGGCCCCGTTGGGGCCGTGCCGGTCGGTGACGCCGTAGGCGCAGCTCACCCGCACCCCCACCTCGGCGCAGGCGTCGGCGATGACGGTGAGGCTGCCGTCGATCGCGTTCGGCGACTCGTGGTGGTCGATGACGGCCGTGCACCCCGACAGCAACGCTTCGAGGGCGCCGAGCTTGGCCGACCACTCGAGCATGTCGAGGTCGAGGGCGGTGTCGAGCCGCCACCAGACCTGCTCGAGCACCTCGACGAACCCGGTCGGCGTCTTCGGCGGGGCCGGCATGCCGCGGGCGAGCGCCGAGTACAGATGGTGGTGGGCGCAGACCAGTCCCGGGGTTTCCATCACGCAGCCTCCATCGCGCCGCGCCCGGTTACCCGTCGCGCCGCATCGGCAAGGTGTTGCGCCACGCCCCCTCGACCCGGCGCAGCATCGCTGCCACCGCCCCCGCGGTGGGCACCAGCCCGATCTCGCCGACCCCCTTGATGCCGTAGGGGGCGTTCGGTTGGGGTGACTCCACCAGGATCGTCTCGACGTCGGGCATGTCCTTGGGCCGGATGATCCCCAGCGACCGGAGGGTGGTGTTGGTGATGCGGCCCTCGTCGTCGGCGGGGAAGTCCTCGGTGAGGGCGTAGCCGAGGCCCATGTGGACCGCCCCCTCCACCTGCCCTTCGCACAGCTGCGGGTTGACGGCCCGGCCCACGTCGTGGGCGGCGACGACCCGTTCGATCTCCCCGGTCTCGACGTCGGCGATGACGAGCTGGGCCGCGTACCCGAACGTGGAGTGGATGATCGGGTTCTCCACGTCGTCGTCCAGCGAGTTGGTCCAGTCGACCCGGTACTCGCCCTCGTAGTCGACCCCGATCCGGCATTCGTCGGCCAGCGCGGCCTCGCACGCCTCGGCCACCGAACCGGCGGCCATGAGCGTACCCCGGCTGCCGGTGGTCTGGCCGGCGCCGAGCTCGCGGCTCGTGTCGACCAGCACCTCGATCCGCTCCGGGTCGATCCCGAGCTCCTCCACCGCGACCTGGAGGGCGACGGTGTCGACACCCTGACCCATCTCGGTCCAGCAGTGTCGCACCTCGACCTGCCCGTCGTGCCGGAAGTGGACGACGGCCTTCGCCACCTCGATGAACCCGTTGCCCAACCCGGAGTTCTTCAGCCCGAGCCCGACCCCGACCGCTCTCCCGGCGGCGACGGCCTCCTCGAAGACGGGTTGGATGGCGTCGAGGCAGGCCTCGGCGCCGAGGCACCCGTCGTCCATGATCTGACCGGGGCCCCACACCTCGCCGGGGCGGATCACGTTGCGCCGCCGCATCTCGAACCCGTCGATCCCGACCTTCTCGGCGAGCCGGTCGACGATGCCCTCCATGGCGAACTGGGCCTGGTTGGCCCCGAAGCCGCGGAAGGCGCCACACACCGGGTTGTTGGTGCGGGCCGCCACCGCCTCCACGTCGATCACCGGGAGGTGATACGGACCCGACGCGTGGCCCGCCGCCCGCTCCATCACCTTCATCCCCACCGAGGCGTAGGGGCCGGAATCGCCGAGCATGCGGGCCTTGAGGGCGGTGAGCTTGCCGTTCTCGTCGCAACCGGCCCAGCTCTCGATCCGGATCGGGTGCCGCTTGGCGTGCATGAGCAGCGACTGGTCGCGGGTGAGCGTGCACCGCACCGGGCGGCCGGTGAGTTTGGCGGCCAAGGCGGTGTGGGCCTGGTTCGACATGTCCTCCTTGCCGCCGAACGCCCCGCCGTTGCTGACGAGCTCCACGGACACCGTCGACGGGTCGACGGCGAGGATCCTCGCGATCTGGTCGCGGTCGTCCCAGATGCCCTGCCCGCCCGACCACACGTGCAGCGTGCCGTCGTTGCGGGGTTCGGCCAGGGTCGACTCCGGCTCGAGGAACGCCTGCTCGATCCGTTGGGTCTGGAACACCTCGTGGACGGTGTGGGCGCTGGCGGCGAGAGCGGCGTCGACGTCGCCGCCGCGGCTGTAGACCGAGCGCGACAGCACATTGCCGTCGAGCCCCCACACGGCGTCGACATCGGTGGTGACCGCCTCGGCCGGGTCCGTGATCGGCCGGTGGACGTCGTAGGTGACGTCGATCAGCTCGGCCGCCTCGGTGGCGGCGATCTTGTTCTCGGCCACCACGATGGCGAGCACGTCGCCGAGGTAGCTGGTGGTGCCGCCGACGGGGATGAAGCAGGGCCAGTCCTGGTGGATGATCCCGGTCTTCAGGTCACCGGGCACGTCGTCGCCGGTGAACACCGCCTCCACCCCGGGGACAGCCAGGGCGGCCGCGGTGTCGATCGACAGCACGGTGGCCCGGGCGTGGTCGGCGAGCCGCAGCACCCCGTGGAGCATGCCGGGGAGAGTCATGTCGTCGATGTAGTCACGGGCGCCGACGGCGAGGTCGAGCGACTCGTACTTCAGGCCCGACGAGCCGACGCCACCGGGGCGCTCGGGGGTGAGCTCCTCGCCGTGGGCCAGGGCGTCGATGGCGTCGAGGATCTTGACGTAGCCGGTGCACCGGCAGAGGTGGGCGCCGAGGTGGCGGGAGGCGTCGTCGCGGGTGAGCCCGTCACCCTTCTTGTCGATGAGGGCCTTGGCCCTGACCACGATGCCGGGGGTGCAGAACCCACACTGCAGGGCGCCGCAGGCGGCGAAGCTGGCGGCATAGCGGTCACGCTCGTCGGGGTCGATGCCCTCCAGGGTCACGATCGACTTGCCGGCCACCTTCGGCAACGGCAGGTTGCACGACACGACCGCCTTGCCGTCGACCAGGACCGTGCAGCACCCGCACTGACCCGACGGGGCACAACCGTCCTTGGGGGACGTGATGCCCAGCTCGTCGCGCAGGGCTGCCAGCAGGTGGGGGTGGCGGGACGACACGTCCACCGCTTCCCCGTTGACCGTGATGGTCACCGCGGTCCCACCGTCGGCCTTCGCGGTGCGATCAGGCTTCGCAGCGCCGTCGGCCTTTGCGGTGCCGTCAGGCTTCGTCTCGGGGCCACCGTCGGCCAGCGTCATCGCATCTCCTCGGCTCGATGTGCCCCGGTCCCTGGGCGGGGGTGGGTGATCCCGATGCTAGTACCTGGTTGATCAGGTCATCGGCTCGCAAGCCGCTGCAGGACGCCGAGCAACACGTTCGCCCCCGCCTCCAGGTCGGCCGGGTCGGTGTGCTCGGCCGGGTTGTGGCTGATGCCGTCGCGGCTGGGGGTGAAGATCATCGCCGCGGGACAGACCCGGGCCAGCATCTGGGCGTCGTGGCCGGCCCCCGACGGCATCCGCCGGGTGGTGAGGGCGAGCTGGCGGGCCGTGTCCTCGACGAGGTCGACGATGGTCGGGTCGAACGTGACGGGGGCGAAGCGGGCGAGGCACCGGGTCTCGATCACGACGCCTTCCGCCACGGCGAGGGCTTCGAGGAACTCGACGAGCCGAGCCTCGCATCGTGTCAGCACGTCGTCGTCGGTGTTGCGGAGATCGACGGTGAGGGTGGCCGCGGCGGCCACCACGTTCACGAGGTTGGGGTGGAGGGTGAGGGCGCCGACCGTCGCCACCTGCGGCGGGCCGACCTCGGTGGCCAGCTCCCGTACGAAGGTGGCGATCCGGGCTGCGGCGTAGCCGGCGTCGTGGCGGAGGTCCATGGGCGTGGTGCCGGCGTGGTTCGACTGGCCGTGGATCGTGATCTCGGTCCACGAGATGCCCTGGACGCTCTCCACCACGCCGATCCGGGTGCCGGTTCGCTCCAGCACGGGACCCTGCTCGATGTGGAGCTCCACGAAGGCGTGGGGGACGAGGCCGGGGCAGGGGGCGGCGCCTCGGTAGCCGATTCGGTCGAGCTCGTCGCCGACGATCCCGCCGTCGACCCCGACCGTGACCAAGGCCTCCTCCACCGGCATCCCACCGACGTAGGTGAGCGACCCCATCATGTCGGGGGCGAACCGGGAGCCTTCCTCGTTGGAGAAGAAGGCGACGCCGAGGGGGCGAACCAGCGGCGCATGGGCTGCGGCGAGTGTCTCGATCACCTCGAGTCCGGCGAGAACGCCGAGGTTGCCGTCGTAGCGGCCGCCGGTGGCGACGGTGTCGATGTGGCTGCCGGTCAGCACGGGGGCAGCGGTCGGATCGCAACCGTCCGGCCGCCAGATGGCGGCGACGTTGCCGATGACGTCGATCGTCACCTCGAGACCGAGGTCGCGCATCCAGCGCACGACGAGATCCCGTCCGGCACCGTCGGCGTCGGTGAAGGCGAGGCGGGAGCACCCGTCGGTCCCCTCGATCGCCCCGATCTCAGCCAGTGCCGCCAGACGGTCGAGCAGCCGCCCGCCGTCGACCGCCAGCGTGCTCGCCGTGGTTCGCTCGTGTGCGTCGGTCGTCATCCCGGCCGAGGCTAGAGCCGCGCACAACTTTCCACGCCCACACGCGCACACCGGTGCCAGACACATCGTGCGGACGCCCCGGCCAGGCGCTCGCGCACGCGCACCCTCGTGCGGGACACATCGTGCTGGGCGGCCTGCGGCGTGGTGCGCCGGCGTCGGTCGGACGGGGTCGGTTAAGCGGGGTCGCCGAGGATGATCAGGCCGTTGGCCACGGCGGGGTCGCCGACGTCGTTCAGTACCTCGAAGGGGATGGTGCGGGCGCCGCCGCCGGTGTCGTTGGCCGGCCAGATGCGGACCGTGAGGGTCGACGGCATGAGCACCATGGCGGCGAACCGACAGGCGATTCGACGGATCCGGTCGGGCCGACCGTCGGCGGCGTGGTCGAGCACCGCCGACACGCCGTGGGCGAGGTTGGCGGTGCCGTGGAGGATCAGGTCGGGCAGGCCGGCCTCGAGCGCGACGGCCTTGTCGGTGTGGATCGGGTTCCAGATCCTGGCGCACTCGGTGTAGGTGTGGGCGGCCCCGGCGGCCACGTCGACGGTCACCTCGGTGGGTTGGCCGACCCGGTCGGCTCCCTCGATCAGCGGCGGCGGGTCGGGGTCGGGCACGTCGTCGCCATCGACGGGCACGCCGAGGTAGATGCCGGCCTGTGTGGTGGTGGCCACCGGCTGCCCGTCGGCGTCGACGGTGCGGAGCCTGGTCGATGACATCGCCCCAGGCTTCTTCGCCACCAGCCCGACCATCTCGAGCGACGTCGTGAGCACATCGCCCGGCCGGATCAGGCGATGGACGGTCACGTCGTGGGTGGCGTGGACGGACGTGATCACCTCGCTGCGGGGGATGCCGAGCTGCTCCGACAGCGATCGCGACGACACGATCACCGGCCACTCCGGACACACCGCGAACAGCGGGTGGGCCACGATCCCGGCCGGGCGGGTGGTGTCGACGAACTCGGGCCGATGATCGCCGAGGGCGGCGGCGTAGGCCATGGTCCAACGGGCGTCGACCTCGTGCACGAGCGGGTCGACCGCCATACCGACCAGTGCCGTGGGAATCGCCATCGCCGCATGTTGCCACCGCACCGCCGAGCCCCGCCACCGCCGCCTGCGGGTCTGCACGTCTGCAGGTCTGCACCTGTCGCCGTCCCGCTCGTACGTTCTGGCGGACCCTGGTGCCGACCCAACCCGTTCTGGCGGACCCAGGGGCCAGGATCGGGCGCATCGTCCGCCAGAATGACGAGGCGTGGGAGCTGGGTCCGCCAGAACGACGAGGCGTGGGAGCTGGGCCCGCCAGAACGGACGAGGCGTGGCAGCTGAGTGGGCCGGAACGACGGGGCCTGAGAGCTGAGTCCGCCAGAACGACACGGCGCGGGGTGGGGCGGCGGGATGGGCGGAACCGGTAGGCGCGCTCGGCATCTATCGTCGTCGTCATGGATGTACAGCTGGACGGTCACAGAGCATTGGTCACGGGCGGGAGCCTGGGACTCGGGCGGGCGATGGCCCGGGAGTTCGCTGTGTCGGGCGCGGCGGTGGCGCTCCTGAGTCGCACGCCGGAGACCCTCGACGAAGCGGTGGCCGAGATCTCCGAGGCCGCGCCGGAGGCCACGGTCGTGGCGTATCCGTGCGACGTGCGCGACCCCGACCAGCTCACCGCGGCCCACAAGGCGGCCGAGGCCGACCTCGGCCCCATCGACATCCTCATCAACAATGCCGGCACCTCGGCCGCCAAGCCGTTCGAGGAGGTCAGCGACGACGACTGGCAGAACGACTTCGACCTCAAGTTCCTCGCCGCGGTCCGCCTCGCCCGCCTCTGCATTCCGGGGATGAAGGAGCAGGGCTGGGGTCGGATCATCAACGTGCTCAACACCGCGGCCAAGGCCCCGCCACCGCGGAGCACCCCGACGTCGGTCACCCGGGCCGCCGGGATGGCGCTCACCAAGGCGCTCGCGGGCGAGCTCGCCCCCCACGGCATCCTCGTCAACGCGCTCAACACCGGCGTCCTCCTCACCAACCAGTGGCACCGGATGCACGCCGAGCAGGCGCCCGACAAGACGTTCGACGAGTTCGTCGCGATGCGGGCGAGCCGGGTTCCGCTCGGTCGGCTGGGCGACGCTGCCGAGTTCGCCAACCTGGCGTGCTTCCTCGCCAGCGACCAGGGCTCATACATCACCGGGACAGCGATAAACGTCGACGGCGGCCTGTCACCGGTTGTCTGAGCCCGACGAGGCCGGCCCGCAGCGGACGCCCCACTCCCACCAGCCGGCACCCGACGCCGACCCCTCCGACCCGGTAGCAGAGCGCGGACCCGACCCGGAGTCAGCGTGGTCGAGTCCGGCGCCGGCCATCCTCCGCCAAGCGATCTCGATCGCGCTCGCCGTGGCTCCGTTCGGGCTGGCGTTCGGCGTCGTCGCCGCCGAGGCCGGACTCTCGCTGGCCGAGGCGATCGGCTTCTCGACCCTCGTCTTCACCGGCGGGGCCCAGTTCGCCGCCGTGAGCGTGCTCGGCGACGGGGGCACCGCTGCTGCTGCGGTGGCGGCCGGGCTCCTGCTGAACCTCCGGCTCCTGGCGTTCGGGATCGTGCTGGCTCCGGCGCTCAGCGGACCGATCTGGCGGCGGGCGCTCGACGCCCAGCTCATGATCGACGAGTCGGCCGCCGTCGCCACCGGGCAGCCCGAACTGCGCTGGCAGCGCTACGGCTACCTGGCGGCCGGCCTCGCCGTGTTCGTGACGTGGAACGCGACCACGATCCTCGGGGCGTCGGTGCTCGGCGGCGCCGACGAGCTGATCGACCGGGCGGGAATCGACGCCACGATCCCCGCTGCCTTCCTGGCCCTCGTGTGGCCTCGACTCGCCGACGGCCAACAGCGGCTACTCGCCGTTGTCGGTGCCGCGATCGCGTTCCTCGCTGCGCCCATCCTTCCGCCGGGCATGCCGATCGTGGCCGCTGCATTCGCCACCGTACTGACCAGACCGTGGCGATCGCAGTCGTCCGGCGGCGGCAACAGCGGCGGCGGCAACAGCGGCAGCGGGGACGGTCGATGATCCTCACCACCTTGCTCGTCCTCGCCGCCGGCACGTACGCGCTGAAGGCCGCTGGGCCGCTCGTGCTCGGCGGCGATCGGGTACTGCCCGGCTGGCTCACCCGCCTCACCAACCTGCTGCCGGCGCCGCTGCTGGCTGCGCTCGTCGTGACGTCTGCGTTCGTCGCCGAGCGTGGGTGGGTGTTCGACGAACGGGTGGTCGGACTCGTCGCTGCCGGCTTGGCGCTGTGGCGTCGACTCCCCTTCGTGGTGGTCGTGTTCGCCGCGGCCGCTGCAACCGCGGCCGCCCGTGCGCTGACGGCGTGAGCCGACCGACCGGCTAGGCAGGGGTCGCCAGATCCCGGATCGGTCGTTCCATCACCACGAGCCCCGGCACGTCGAAGCTCGAATCGCCGACCCCGACCTCGACCTCCACGAACCCGCAGCGCTCGTAGAGCGTGAGAGCCGGGTCCATGAACCCTCGTACGGACTCGAGCCAGACCCGACTCGATCCACGGGCGGCGGCGTCGGCGATCACCGTCTCGACCAACCGGGCGGCCAGCCCTCGCCCACGATGCTCCACACTGACGAATAGGCGCTTCAGCTCGGTCGCGCCGCCCCCGTGGCGGGCGGCGACGGTCGCAACGACCCCGGCGAAGTCGCCCACGGCGACATACAGCGTCGCGTCGGGACCGCCATAGGCCACAGCGAGATCGTCGAGCTCCCGTCGAAACGATGGCTGCTCAGCGAGCGGGTCGAGACCCGACGCCTCGCGGATCCACCCGACGTAGTCCCACAGGAGCTGGGTGGCCTGCCGCCAGTGGTGCCGATGGGTGACAGGATGAACGGCGTACGCGGACATGCCTGCATCGTGAGCGGCCGCGCTCTCACCCCACCTTCGGCATCCTGTCACCTCGCTGTCAGCGGCATCGGCCGGCCGGTAGGGTCAGCTTCGATGCGGCTCACCCAACGCACGCTCACGCTGACGTCGTCGCCGATCGCCGAGGCCCACGCCTGGCTGGCCCACCGCACCAGCGACCGTGATCTTCTCGACCTGTCACAGGCGGCGCCCAGCTACCCGACCTCGCCGGAGATCGCAGCCAGGATCGCCGAGGTCGCCCACAGCGGCGACGGTGGCCGCTACGCCCCTCCGCCGGGGATCCCGGAGCTGAATCGGGCGTTCGCCGACGAGCTGTCGACCGACTACCGGGCTTCGATCCCGCCGAGCCGGGTGCTGCCCACCGGTGGCTGCAACCAGGCGTTCTGCGTGGTGACGTCGACCCTCACCGAGCCCGGCGACGAGATCATCATGCCCGTGCCCTACTACTTCAACCACGACATGTGGCTGAAGCTCGACGGGGTCACCCCCGTCTACCTCCGCACCGGTTCGTCGCTCGTCCCCGACCCCGGCGAGGCTGCCCGCCTGATCACGCCGAAGACGAGGGCGATCGTGCTCGTCACTCCCGGCAATCCCACCGGCGTCACCACGCCGCCGGAGGTGATCGGCGCGTTCCACGACTTGGCAGCCGAGAACGACCTGGCCCTCATCGTCGACGAGACCTATCGGAACTTCCGCTCGACCCAGGATCCGCCCCACGAGCTGTTCGGTCGGCCCGAGTGGGCCGACACCGTCATCAGCCTCCACAGCTTCTCCAAGGACCTCGCCATCCCCGGGTACCGGGTGGGGGCGGTGGTGGCGGCCGAGGAGGTCCTCTACGAGGTGCTGAAGCTCGTCGACTGTGTGCAGATCAGCGCGCCCCGGATCGGGCAGGAGGCGGTGATCGCCGGCCTGACGGCGTCTCGTCGGTGGCGACGGGAGCAAGCAGCGCGGATCGCCGCCACCCAGGCTGCGTTCGAAGCGCTGATGGCTCGTCGGCCAGCCGGGTTCGAGCTGGCCTCGGCCGGGGCGTTCTTCGGCTGGGTTCGTCATCCGTTCGCCGATCTCGAGACCGCCGAGGTGATCAAGCGGCTCGTGCTCGACCACGACGTGCTCGCCATCCCCGGCACCGCCTTCACGCCGACCGACGAGCGTTGGGTGCGGTTCAGCTTCGCCAACCTCGACGTCGACGAGCTCGACGAGCTCGGAGTCCGCCTCGACGAGATGGCGTGAGCGGCCGCACCGTCGTGCCGGTCGCCGACCGCGGTCCGAGTTCGAGTTCGAGTCCGAGTTCGAGCCAGACGACGCGTTCGTGTTCGAGCTCGGCGTCGACAGCGGCTTCGACCCTCTGGCCGAGCGCTGGTGGCCCGGGTGCCGCGCTGTGTTGCCGCGGGCGACGACCTGGTCTCGCCAGGGTCACCCCGGCGTTGCTGGTCTCGTACCTGCTGCTGCTGATCGCCGCCTGTGGCGCCGACAGTGCCGATGGGGCAGATGCCGGCTCGACGAGTGGACCCACCGTCGCCCCGCTCGCTCTCGGCGGGACGTATCAGGTCGAGCGGCTGGTCGTGGACGGCGCCGATGCTGCGATCGATGAGCTCGGTGTCGACGGTGACCGGGAGGTCGTCATCGACGCAGAGTTCGGTGGTCTCCGCATCGAGACCGCGTGTGGCACGCTGCTGGGCTCTTTCACGCTCGAGGCGGACGGACGAGCCGGGGCCACGGTGGCTGGCGGGTCCACTCGGGACTGCTCGGTCACCGCGGCCGACCAGCGAGCCAGGCTCCTCGCCGTGCTCGGCCGGGTCGACGGCTGGACCGCCGTCGGCTCCGCCACTACGCAGCCCGACCAACTCGAACTGACGAGTCCGACGGCCACGATCGTCCTCCGCCGCACCTAGCGAGCGCCGCCCGCCCACCCGCAGCCCACCCCGTAGGCCCGTTGGCGGCCCCAAGCCTCACCCACGAGGCCCACAACCGCCAACACCCACCCCGCAGGCCCGATGGCGGCCCCAAGCCTCACCCACGAGGCCCACAGCCGCCAACACCCGCACCACCAACCCGATGGCGGCCCCAAGCCTCACCCACGAGGCCCACGGCCGCCAACGGTGGCGACAGGCGACCACATCGGCGCTGACCAGGGCGATCAGGCGGTGGGTTCGGGCGGCGATGGGGTGGGGCGGGGCGCGACCGGCTCTCGAGACAGTAGCTCCACCGGGATGCCGCCGTGGCGGAACTTGGCGACGGGCTTCAGGTCGCGGTCGGCGGTGGCAGCGAGCTTCCGGTCAGCGCTGAGGATGGCGAGCCGCCACCCCGGTCGGCGCTCCCGGGCGACAGCGCCGAACCGTCGGTAGAGGCCCCGGAGGTCACCGTCGCCGACCCGCCGGCCGTACGGCGGGTTGGTGACGATCAGCCCGGACCCGGTGTCGGCGGTCAGGTGGGAGATCACCTTCGCCTCGAAGGCCACGTCGTCGCCGACGCCGGCCCGTGCCGCGTTGCGACGGGCCGCGTCGACGACCTCGCGATCGCGGTCGTAGCCGATGAACCGTGGGCCGGCGGGGCCGGCCGCATCCAGATCGGCCGCCGCCTTGGCCCCATGGGCACGGATCTCACCGTTGACGCTGGCCCACGTACCGGGCTCGAACTCGTCCCAGTGCCGGAAGGCGAAGTCGCGCTCGCCGCCCGGGGGCAGGTCGCGGGCGATGAGCGCCGCCTCGATCGGGATCGTGCCGCTGCCGCAGAACGGGTCGAGAAGCGGCTGGCTCGGGTCGATGTCGAGCGACAGCAGGGCGGCGGCTGCCATCGTCGCCCGGACGGGGGCGGCACCGATCTCGGTCCGCCACGGCCGGCGGTGGAGTGCGTCACCAGACGAGTCGACGCTGAGCGTGACCGTGTTGCGGTAGATGCGGACCACGAACAGCTGCTCCCGCTCGCCGCCCGCCGGCTCCGCGTCACCGAGGGCGGCATCGGTCAGGCGCTCGGCGATCGCGTCGGTGTGGTAGAGCTTCGACTCGTTGCTGGTGACCCGGAACGTCGGGATGGTCCCGGCGGGAAGCCACCGGTCCCAGTCGATCGCGTCGGCCCGACGCCGCAGGTGTCCGAGGTCGGTCGAGCGGAACGTCTCGACCCGCACCAGCACCCGGCTCGCGGTGCGGAGCCACACGTTGGCGGCGTAGAGCTGGCGTGCGTTCGCGTCGATCTCCAAGGCGCCCGGACCGGCGGGCTTGGGTCGACAGCCGAGCGCATCCAGCTCCCGGCGACAGACCGCTTCGAGCCCGGGGGTGCAGATCACGGCCGCCCGGTAGGCCGCCCGTTCGGCCCGCGTGGGCCCGCGGCGGCGTGTGGTCATGGATGGCGAGGGTACCGGCGCCGAGGGGCGACGAGCGGAGCGCTATCGGTCGGAGCCCGACGTCGACGCCGATCCGCCGAACGGGCCGACGTGCGGGTCGAGGTCGGGCCACAGCTCGCCGGCCCGGGTCCGGGCCACGTCGACCGGGAACGTGTGCCCGAGGAGGTGGTCGTCCGACCAGCTCGCACCGTGGGCCAGCAACTGTCGCCGGATCGCGCCGATCACCCGACCCCGGCCGACCGACCCCGCGATCTGCGCGGCACGATCCCGGTCGGCCTCGTCCCAGTACGACTCGCCGGCCTGGTGGAGGTATCGGAGTCGACCGTTGAAGCGCGACCCGTCCGACCCCGACTCGGCGGTGCAGGCGGCCACGACCCCGGCTGCGAGCTCGTCGATCGTGAGGAGGAACTCGATCGAGGTGGGGATGGCGACCCGACCATCATCGAGGACGCGCACGTACCGCCTCGTCATCGCCCACCCGCCATCGACTCGCCGGCCCGAGGCCATCCGGGCGGTGAGCCGTGGCATCGTGGGGTCATGGGTGTGCTCTCGTGGTTGTTGACCGGACTGCTCGTCGGCGCGATCGCCCGCCTGCTCGTACGGGGGCCGCACAACCTCGGTTGTCTCGGCACCAGCGTGCTCGGCATCCTCGGATCGTTCGTCGGCGGCACCCTGATCGGCGCCGCCACCGGCGACGGGTTCGAGCTCCAACCGGCGGGTTTCATCGGCGCCGTCGTCGGGGCGGTCATCCTGCTGGTGTTCGGTCGCATCGTCGGCGGTCGACGCCCACCGCCCCGCCGGTTCGAGGACGACCTCGACCGGCGCCGCCGACGCTGAGCCAACCGCCTCACGGCCGCGCACCCGCATCTCCCGACACCCGCACGGCCGCACGGCCGCACGACGTGTCTGGCACCGGCGTGCGGGTCATGCGGGGGCGTGGGCGGCGCGGCGGAGGGCCTTCTCCAGGAGGTGCGGGTCGCCGAGCCGACGGCGGAGCTGACGCTCCAGACCGGAGATCGGGTAGAGGTTCTGGGGTGCCCGGGCCTCCTTGTGGGCTTCGCTGGCGAACGGCGGGAGGGTGGCGCTGACGGTGTCGGCCCGGAGCGCAGCCGACTCGGGGTCACCGTGGCCGGGAAGCTCCAGACGGACGATCCCCGCCATCGGATGGGCGATCGGCCCCGGGAGCCGGAGATACCACGACCACCGGGGCGAGGGGCCGTCGAGCCCCACGGCGAACAGCGGGGTCCGCTCCCCCGACCCGAGCAGGCCGAGCACCCGATGCTGCGGGCCTTCGAGATACTGCCGGTGCTGGGTCTTGATGTAGCCAACGCCGATCGCCGCGTCCCGTTCCCGGAGCGGACCGTCGAACACGACGAGCTGGCACGCGCCGGACCGCTGCTCGGCGACGAGGCGGTCGGAGATCCGGGTCTCGAGGTCGGTCATGTGGCGGTGGATGCCGAAGTACAGGTCGGCCACGTCGTCGCCGTGGACGCGGCGCATCCGGTAGGTGCCACAGTTCGCGGTCTCGATCGGCTCGGCGGTCTCGGCCGGTGTGTACAGGCCCCGCTCCACCTCGGCGGCCACGATCTCCGCCGACCCCGGCTCGCATCGCACCGCCCCGGCGGCGACCGTTGCGCACAACCCCGGACGTACGAGGTCGCCCTCGCTGATCCAGACCCGACCGTCGATCCGGCGGATGCCGTCGATGAACACGACCGACGTGGCGGCGCCATCGGGATCGGGCACGATCGGGGCCCACCGGTCGGGGGGCACCTCCACGGAGGCGTCGACCGGCTGCGAGGCCCGGTCGAGCTCGGTGTCGTCGGTGGAAGCGCCGTAGGCCGGGTCCCACGATTCGACCGAGAACCTCATCGCCGTGCCACGGCCGGTCGCCCCACGCTCAGCCCACTCATCCGTCCCGCCGTTCGATCGTGGAGGTCGTCGAACCCTTCCGCACCTCGAACCGCACCGGCATCCGCTCGGCCAGGTCCCGCACGTGGGTGACGATCGCCACGAGCCGGCCACCGGCCGACAGCTCCTCGATCGCCGACGCGAGCACGTCGAGGGTCTCACCGTCGAGGGTGCCGAAGCCCTCGTCGAGGAAGATCGACGAGAGGCGGGGGCTGTCGACCGGGGCCAGCTCGGCGATCGAGTCGGCCAGGGCCAGCGCCAGCGCGAGTGACGCCAGGAAGGTCTCGCCGCCCGACAGGGTGCGCACATCGCGGCGCTCGTCGGCGTTGCCGTGGTCGCGCACGTGGAACGAGCCATCGTCGGCTTCGAGCGAGTACCGACCGTTCGACAGCTCGTTCAGCCGGACCGTGGCCCTGGCGACGATGTCATCGAGGGCCTCGGCCAACAGCCACCGCTCGAACCCGCCCGCCGCGAGGTGCTGGCGGCCGAGTGCCTCGTCGACCGCCCGGGCCTCGTCGAGCGCAGCAGCCGAGGTCTCCAGCTCCGCCTTGTGGTCGAGCCGGTCCTGCAGGTGGGCGACGTCGCGCTCGGCGCCGGCCCGGGCCGCGGCGAGCGCGGCAGCGACCGTGGCGGGGTCGGGGTCGACGTCGAGGTCGAGTGCGGCGACGGTGTCGCCGATGCGGTCCACCACCGCGGCCTTCGCCGCCGCCAGTTCCTTGCCGACTCGGGCGAGGTCGGCCCGCTCGGTTGCCAACGCAGCCGATCGCTCCTGCCCCCACAGACGGAGGGCCTCCCAATCGTCGGCGAGGGAGCGGTCCGACGGGGTGGGCGGTTCGAGACCCGCCACCGTGTCGCGAGCGGCGAGCAGCCTCCTGCGGAAGGTCGTCTCGGCCTCCTCCGCCTCGCTGAAGCGCCGGGTGGCGCCATCGGCGGCGCGCTCGGCCTCGGCCACCGCAACAGCCGCGCTGGTCCGCTCCTCGACCGCGGCGTTGGCGGCACCGAGGGCAGCCGCGAGCTCAGCCGCGGTCGAGACCCCCTCGAGCGCGTCGGCGACGCTTGCGGCCCGCTCGGTCAGCTCCGCCGCCGTGGCCTCCAGGGCCTCGACCTTCGCCCCCGCCCGAGCGGCCGCGGTTCTCGCCGCCGTCACCGCCTCGTGGGCGGTCTCGACCGCGGCCTCGCGGTCGCACAGCTCCCGCTCCCTGGCGCGCTCCTCGGCCGCGTGCTCGGGAACCGCGGTGACCGGCTGCTGACAGATCGGGCACGGCTCACCCTCCTGCAACCGCGTGATCCAGTCGACGGCGTCGACACCGGTCCTGGCTGCGCTCACCGCCCGTTGCGCCGCCACCAGCGCCTCCTCGTGGGCCCTCAGCGCAGCGTCGGTCTCGACCTGGCGCTCCAGGGCGGCGGCGAGGTCCCGCCTCGTGGCCACGAGCTGCTCGTCTACCTCCGCCGCCCGTTCCCGCAGGGCGAGCTGCTGGGTCAGCACCGCCGGATCGCCGATCGACGCGTGGCGCTCGGCCAGCGCATCGCGCTCCTGGCGCCGCTGGGCGAGCGCCGCCTCCGCGTCGACGAGCGCCGCCTTGGCGGTCGACGTGGCCTCGTCGATCTCGTCGACCCCGTCCGGAACGTCGATGGCGGCGAGCCGTCCGAGGTCGGCGTCGATCCGGTTGACCACATCTCGGCGCCGGGTCAGGTCCACGTCGATCTCGCCCAGCTCCGAGAGCTGGGAGGCGACCTCCTCCTGGGTCTCGGTGAGGCGGATCACGAGCGCCTCGGTCCTGGCCAGCCGGTCGGGGGTGACGTCGGCCAGCTTGGCGAGCTGGTTCCGGTAGATCTCGATCTGGGCCGCTGCCTGCTTCGCCCGATCACGGGCTACCACGCCCATCCTGGCGTAGACGTCGATGTCGAGCAGCCGACGGAGGAGCTTCTGTCGGTTCCCCGGGTCGTCGGTGAGGAACTCGGCGAAGTCGCCCTGGGGGAGCACGATCGTCCGGGTGAACTGGCGGAAGTCGAGACCGAGGAGCCGGACCACCTCGTCGTCGAGCTCCGACACGGAGCCGGCCAGCACGGTGGTCGACCCGTCGGTGCGACGGTCGACCCCGGCCGCGGCCTCGGCCTCGCCACCGGAGGCGCCATCGGCGCCGGTGCCTCCGGTGGGGGCCGCCGTCGTCCACCGCTCGAGCCGGGCCTCCTTGGTGGTGGCCCGGGGGGCTGCTCCCGGCTTCGACTTCTGGCGGCGGACGACCCGAACGGCGGTGTAGGCGTCACCGCCGAGCTCGAAGTCGAACCGGACCTTGGCCTCGGTGCTGAGCTGGTGGATCACCGGGGCCACCAGGGACGGGTTGTCGTAGCGGGCGACCGAGCCGTACAGGGCGAAGGTGATCGCGTCGATCACCGTGGACTTGCCGGATCCGGTGGGCCCGACGAAGGCGACGAGGTCGAGGTCGGCGAAGTCGACGACGGTCCGGTCGCGGAACGTGCCGAACCCCTCGACCTCGAGCCGGAGGGGTCTCATGTGCCGAGTCGGAGTTGCTCGGCTCCGCCGGCCGTGTCGACGGGCGGAGGATCGGCGTCATCGGCCTCGACGGCCAGCGGCGTCGGGGCGGGTGGCGGATCGCGGTCATCGGGGGTGGTGAGCTCGTCGTGGAGGAGGTCGAACGCACGCTGGAGGCGGGGGTCGTCGACGTCACGCTCGCGCAGGTAGGCCGCGAACTGCTGCGACGGGGAGCGGCTCGCCCGATCGGCCAGCCGCTTCTCCCGGCGTCGCGCCACCGGTGCGTCGAGCCGCACGTCGACGACACGGTCGCCCAGGGCGGCTCGGACCTCGTCGGCAAGACCCGCCCGCGACGGCTCGGCCACGATCGCCCGGAGCCACGCCCCCGAGGGCACATCGCCCGCGTCGGCGTGGGCCCGCAACTGGGCGACGGTCCCGGTGAGCGTCACCAGCGGGTCGCCGGCCGACAGCGGGACCGCCTCGACCTTGGCCGGCAGGCCGGGCTCGACGTCGACGACGTTGACCTGCTTGGCCTCGGTCCGCTCACCGAAGTCGAGCTGGAGCGGCGAGCCGCAGTAGTGGATCGAGGTGGCCCCGGCGATCGCCTGGGCCCGGTGGAGGTGGCCGAGCGCGGCGTAGGACGCGGTGGCCGGGAGATCGACCGCCGAGATGGCGTACTCGTCGACGATGTGGGCCGGCCGCTCACCGCCCCCCAGCGAGCCGCCGATCACGAACGCATGGGCGAGCACCACGTTCACGCTGTCGCCCGAGAACCCGGCGGTCAGGGCCGCCAGCACCGCCCGCATCCGCTCACCGTAGGTCTGGGCGTTCTCGAACGCCTCGGCCGACATGAGCGCATCGGCCCGAACGATCGCCCGCTGCGACACGAACGGGAGCAGCGCCACCTGCACCGGCGTGTCGGCCAGCTCCAGTCGGGCGACGCCCCCGTCGGCCGGCGATCGAGGGGTGGTGGCCACGGTGATCCGGCCGAGGGCGAGCAGCCGGGCCACGGCGTCGAGACGGCGGGGGCTGTCGTGGTTGCCGGCGATGACGAGCACGGGCGCCACGTCGGCCAGGCCGAGCAGGGCGTCGTAGACGATCCGCTCGCTCTCCGCGGTGGGGGCGGCGGTGTCGAACAGGTCGCCGGCCACGAGCACCAGATCGACCGACTCGGCCGCCGCGATCGCAGCGATCTCGGCGAGAACGGCGCGGTGCTCGTCGGCTCGGCTGTGACCGCGGATGGCCTTGCCGACGTGCCAGTCCGACGTGTGCAGGAACCTCACGTCACCGGGGCGACGGCGCTCACGACGTCAGCCCGGCGAACGGATCGGACGCCGCCTCATCGGAGCTCACCTCATCGCCGGGGCTCGACGCGCCGAAGCTGGTACCACTTGGCTTCGCCTCCGACGACCGGGTGGCCCACGCCGGGAACGGGAACTCCACCAGCAGCGGCACCGGCAACCGGGGCTGGGCCACGTACATCGACCCCGGCTTCAGGATCGTGGCCCGCTGTCGCTGCACCGGCGGGAGGAAGCCGTACTCGTCGCGACGGGCCTCGGCCGGATCGAGCCGGCCGACGACCCGGATAGCGCTGTTGGCCACCACCCGGCGCTCCACCTCGCTGGCGGTCTGCTGGGCCCCGATCAGGATGATGCCGAGCGACCGGCCCCGCTCGGCCACGTCGAGCAGGATCTCCTTGATCGGGCTCGACGAGTCTCGGGGGGCGTACTTGTTGAGCTCGTCGAGCACCACCAACTGGAGCGGCTTGGCCACCCCGCTGGCCTCCTTGGCGTTGAACGCCTGGCGGAGGACCACGCCGACCACGAACCGCTTGGCCCGATCGTGGAGGGAGTGGATGTCGACCACGGTGACCTGGTGGTTGTCGAGGTCGAGACCGTGGCGGGAGGCATTGGCGATGTCGGCCCGGATGAGGTGCTCGACGTGGCGCCTGGCCGACGCCAGCCGACGCACGAACGCGCTGATCGTGCCGGTCCCGACGGCCCGACCGGTCCAACGTTGATCGACGTACTCGTCGGGATCTGAGGGCAGGAGCTTGTCCTCGATGGCGTCCACCAGCTCCCCGAAGGTGCGGATCGTGCGCCCGTCGAGCCGGACCGCGCCGTCGCCCACTCCCCCGCCGTCGGTCTCGGCGAGCTTCGCCAACTGCGCGGTCACGGCCTGGACCACGATCGTGTACTGCTGTCGCTCGTCCTCGGCGTCGGCGAACAGGAACGGGAGGAGCTGCATCCGGCAGAAGTCGGCGATCGTCCACAGGAACGGGCTGACGCCGAGGTGACGGGCGCCGGTGGCCGGCGTTGCGTTGGGGTCGCCCCTGCGGGGCGGGGCGAGGATACCCACGTCGCGGAACGGGCTCGGGGCCAGCCCCATGGCGTCGTAGCGCTCGGCCCGATCGGCGTCGAGAGCGGTGTTGGCGTGATCGAGGAACAGCAGGTCCTCGCCCTTCACGTTGAAGATGAGCGCCTTGGTGTTGGCGGCCTCCGCTCCCAGCGCGCCGGAGGTGAACATCGAGTACAGCAGGAACGTCGCGTAGCTCGTCTTCGTGGCCACCCCGGAGATGCCGGAGATGTTGATGTGGGCGCCCTTGGTGCCGTCGATGAAATCGAGATCGAGATAGGCCGGCTCGTTGCTGCGGGAGAGCCCGGCCGGGAGCTTGCGCTCCACGTCGTCGAACGACAGTGCCATCTCCCGCTCACCGTTCACCGCCAACCGGACCGGATCGCCGGGGAGTGGCGGGAGGAGGATCTCGGGCTCGAACCGGGTGGGCTGGATGAGGGCCGCTTCGCTCACCTCGGCCGGGAGGATCCCCTCGGCGATCAGGAACACGTCGCTCTGGAACGTCGCCCCCTCGTGGCGGGCCCGGATCTGGGTGACCACGCCGTAGATCGACACCGTCTCGCCGTCGGGGAGGAGCCGGTCCACCGCGACGACGTCGTCGAGCTGGAGGGTGGTGCGAGGGTCGACGGCGATCCAGAACTCGAGCGGGGTCGCATCGTCGACGCCGATCACACGGCCGACCGCCGGGGCCGCACCGTTCGCGCGGTTCCGGCCGGCGGCGTGGGGGGTGGGCGTCAGCTCCGCCATACCAGCAACGCTACTTTCGCCACGCCGTCGACTTGCGGACCATCCCCAACCGAGATCGCGGCGTGCAATTAGGGACCGGGCGGATCGGCTGTCATGATGTGAGCGAACGCGACGCGCCCACGGAAGGACCCCCGATGCCGGTCAAGCCCCTGAACACCGACGACTTCGACGGCGAGCTGTACAACCTCGCCATGTCGGAGGGAGCGCGGCCGCTCCTCGAACGGGTGAAGACGTTCGTGGCCGAGGAGGTGGAGCCGATGTCGATCGAGTTCCACAAGCTCGATGAGAAGAAGCCGAGCCGCTGGGAGTACGCCCCCGGCCAGCTCGAACTGCTCGACGGCGTGAAGGAGAAGGCCAAGTCGAACGGGCTGTGGAACTTCTTCCTCCCCGACTCCGACGTCGGCGGGCTCACCAACCTCGACTACGCCTACATCGCCACCGAGCTCGGCAAGAACCCGCTCGCCTCCGAGTGCCTGAACTGCTCCGCCCCCGACACCGGCAACATGGAGGTCCTCGAGCGGGTCGGCACGCCGGAGCAGAAGAAGCAGTGGCTCGAACCGCTGCTCGACGGCAAGATCCGCTCGGCGTTCGCCATGACCGAGCGTCACTTCGCCTCGTCCGACGCCAAGAACGTGCAGACCCTCGCGGTCCAGGACGGCGACGAGTACGTCATCAACGGGGAAAAGCACTACATCTCCGGCGCCGGCGACCCCCGCTGCAAGATCATGATCACGATGGTGCGGACCAGCCCCGACGCCCCGCCCCACAAGCAGCAGAGCCAGATCCTCGTCCCGATCGACACCCCGGGGGTCGAGATCATCGGCCCGATGCACGTGTTCGGTCGCGACGACGCCCCCCACGGCCACATGCACATCAAGTTCAACGACGTGCGGGTGCCGGCGTCGAACATGCTCCTCGGCGAGGGCCGGGGCTTCGAGATCTCCCAGCTCCGCCTCGGACCCGGCCGCATCCACCACTGCATGCGCTCGATCGGGGCGGCCGAGAAGGCGCTCGAGCTGATGGTCACCCGGGGTCTGTCGCGGGAGGCGTTCGGCAAGCCGCTGGTCGCCCTCGGCGGCAACACCGAGATCATCGCCAGGGCCCGGGTGGAGATCGAGGCGATGCGGATGATGGTGCTCAAGGCGGCCAAGGCGATGGACCTCATGGGCAACGCCGAGGCTCGGGTGTGGGTGTCGGCGGTGAAGGCGATGGTGCCGGAGCGGACCTGCAAGATCGTCGACCAGGCGATCCAGATGCACGGCGCCTACGGCGTGTCGCAGGAGACGCCGCTCGCCGACATGTACACCTCGCAGCGGACCCTGCGCCTGGCCGACGGGCCCGACGAGGTGCACTGGATGGTGGTCGGCCGGGCCGAGATCGCCCGCTACCAGCATCTCCTCGCCGACGCGGCCGAGGAGGCCGCTGCGGACCACGCCAACCCTGGCGGGTTCGTTGACGTGGGTCGCAACTAGCCCGGGTCCGCCAGCCTCGGGCCGATGCCGCGGCGCACGCTCTGACCACCCTCCTCATCGTCCACCACAGCCCGTCACCCACCCTGGTCGAGATGCTCGACCGGGTGGTTGACGGCGCCGGCGCGGACGGGCTCGAGTCGGTGGACGTCAGCGTGCGGCCCGCCCTAGACGCGACGGTCGACGACGTGCTCGCCGCCGACGGCTACCTGCTCGGCACACCGGCCAACCTCGGCTACATGAGCGGGGCGCTGAAGCACTTCTTCGACACGATCTACAGCGACGCGCTCGGCATCACCGCCGGCCGCCCCTACGGCCTGTTCCTCCACGGTCAGTCCGACACCGACGGCGCCCGGCTGGCGATCGAGAAGATCACGACCGGGCTCGACTGGCGCCTCGCCCAGGACCCGGTGTCGAGCATCGGCCCCCTCGACGACACCGCCCGCGATGCACTCTGGGAGCTCGGCGCCTCCCTCGCCGCCACCCTCACCCTCTGACCCCTTCGCGCCGGGGGCGCCGACGTCGACGTGGCTCGATAGGCCGCTTTCCTTGAACCGCTCTCCGCCCGGCGGTACGGTCCGCTGCACGGCGGGCGGCGAGCGAGAAGGGGAATCGGCGTGACCGGAATCAGCAGGCGAAGGATGCTGCAACTGGGGGTGGCCACAACCGTGGCCGCTGGACCCATGCAAGGCTTGTTGGCGGGTCCCGCCGCGGCCGGCCAGCGGGGCCGAGGTGGCTCACGGGGTGGCGACGCTGGCTACGGGCCGCTCGCACCGGTGCCGGATCTCCGGGACGGTGTCGTGCGGCTGGAGTTGCCGGACGGGTTCGAGTACCGCTCGTTCGGCATCGTCGGGTCGGTCCTCGACGACGGCGGCATCACCCCGGCTCGCCACGACGGCATGGCGGCGTTCCGCGGCCCACGAGGCTCGATCCGGCTGGTGCGCAACCACGAGATCCTGTTCGCAGGAGCGGCGATCGGCGACCCGGCGAAGGCGTACGACCCGATGGCGGCAGGGGGGACCGTCACCCTCCAGGTGAACGGCGACGCCTCCGAGGTGGAGGCGTGGACCAGCCTCGGTGGCACCCACTTCAACTGTGCCGGCGGCTCGACGCCGTGGGGAAGCTGGATCACCTGCGAGGAGACGGTCAACGGCCCCGACGTGGGGCCCGACTTCCTCGGCCAGGGCGGTCCCGACGGTGCGCTCACCAAGCCCCACGGCTACATCTTCGAGGTCCCCTCCGACGCCGACCAGGGCGAGGGACCCACCGCAGTGCCGATCAGGTCCGCCGGACGATTCGCTCACGAGGCGTGCGCCTACGACACCGCGAGCCGGGCGCTCTACATGAGCGAGGACAACTTCGGCTTCCCCTCGGGCATCTACCGGTACCTTCCGCCGACGAACCCGAACGCGGTGCGCCGCATCGACGACGGCGGCGAGCTGCAGATGCTGAAGGTCGTGGGCGAGGACAACGCCGACATGGCCTTCGGTCGCTCCGCGGGTGACACCTTCCAGGTGGAGTGGGTGACGATCGACGATCCTGATCCCACGTTCGTCGGCGTGCCGAGCAACAACGAGGCGATCCAGGCGGTCGGTCTCCAGGGCTTCGCCAAGGGCGCAGCCCGGTTCAGTCGGCCGGAAGGGATGATCAACCACGCCCGGGTCCTGTACTTCAACTGCACCCAGGGCGGCGACCCGCCCCCCGGAGAGCCGATCGAGTCCGGCTACGGCGACGGCCGAGGCCAGGTCTTCGCCCTCGACCTGGCCACCAGCACGCTCACCCTCCTCTACGAGTCGCCGTCGATGGAGGTGCTCGACCTCCCCGACAATCTCACGGTCACGCCGCGCGGCACGCTGCTCCTCTGCGAAGACAACAGCCCGGACAACTTCCTGCGCGGTCTGACCAGCGCCGGCGATCTGTTCGACTTCGCCAAGAACGTCATCCCCGCCGGCGACGAGGAGTTCGCCGGCGCCACCTTCAGCCCCGACGGCCGCACGCTCTTCGTCAACATCCAGGGCAGCGTCGGCATCACCTTCGCCATCTGGGGGCCGTGGCAGAACGGCCCGCTCTAGGAACGCCACCCCCTCGGTTCCGGCGGACCCCGCGCCCAGCCATCCCCGTTCTGGCGGACCCAGGTGCCGGCGGCGGGCGCCACGTCCGCCAGAACCGGCACAGGCGGGCGCCACGTCCGCCGGAACCGGGAGCGGGATGCCGTTGGTTGCTTTGCTCGGGTGGAGTGGCCGGATCTAGCGTTCAGGGCACGGCGCCGAGGCGCCTGCGAGCCAAAAGGGGGCCGCCATGTTGGATGGGATCCGCGTCGTCGACCTCGCCGACGGAGGCGGACAGCTGACCGCCATGATCCTCGCTGGGCTGGGGGCCGAGGTGGCGGCCGTCGAGCCGCCGGAGGGCCGCGGCACCCGACGACTCGCGCCCTTCGCCGGCGACCAGCCCGACGTGGAGGGGTCGCTCGTGCACTGGGCCGCCAACCGGGCCAAGCGCAGCGTGGTGATCGACCCCGACACCGACGACGGCGCCGCCACCCTCGACCAGCTCATCGCCGCCGCCGACGTGCTGATCGAGACAGCCGACGCCGCCGACCGAAGACGTTGGCGCCTCGACCCACACCGCATCGCCGCGCGCAACGAGCGGATCGTGCACGTGTCGATCACCGGGTTCGGCACGTTCGGCCCGAAGGCGGGCTGGTCGGCCCCCGACCTCGTGGGCCTCGCCGCCGGCGGGCAACTGCTGCTCTCCGGCGACGCCGATCGGGCTCCGCTCCGGTGCTCGGTGCCCCAGGCATGGGCCCACGCCGCTGGCGACGCAGCCGACGCCGCGCTCATCGCGCTGTGGGAGCGCCATCGTTCGGGCCTGGGTCAGCACTGCGACGTGTCGGTGCAGCAGTCGATGATGCAGGCCACCCAGTCGCTGGTGCTCAACCACGCGTTCGGGGTCGAGCTCGGCGCCCGGGTCGGGGGCGGGATGCGCCTCGGCCCACTCGACATCAAGCTCGTCTGGCCCTGCGCCGACGGCACCGTCACCATCACCTTCCTGTTCGGGGCATCGGCCGGACCGTTCTCCCGCCGCCTGTTCGAGTGGCTCCACGAGGAGGGCGCCTGTACCGAGGAGGACCGTGACGTCGACTGGGAGATGCTGGGCACCCTGATCGACAACGGCGAGGTGCCGGTCTCGGTCTTCGATCACCTCAAGGACGTGCTCGGGGCGTTCTGCCTCACCAAGACCAAGCGGGAGCTGTTCGACGCCGCCCTCGAACGGAAGCTGCTGATCGCGCCGGCGGCCACGATCGCCGAGGTGATGGAGACGGAGCACTTCGTCGAGCGGTCGTACTGGGACGAGATCGTGCACCCCCGGGCCGACCAGCCGATCCGCCAGCCCGGCCCGATCGTCACGCCGTCCTACGGGCGCCTACCGCCGCTCGGTCCGGCCCCGAAGCTGGGGGCTGACACCGACGCGGTGGTCGCCCGCTGGACCCCGTCGACCGCCGGGGTGGCGGCCGTCGACAACAGCGGCTACGACTCGAACGGCCACGGCGACTCGGACGGCAACGGCGACTCGAACGGCAACGGCGATTCGAACGGCGACGGTCCACTCGCCGGGGTGAAGGTGCTCGACTTCATGTGGTCGCTCGCCGGCCCCGCGATCACCCGGGTGATCGCCGACTACGGGGCGACCGTCGTACGGGTCGAGTCGTCCCAGCGGATCGAGATGGGGCGCACCCTGAACCCGTTCTGGCAGGGCAAGACCGACCCCGAGGGCTCCGGCGTGTTCCTCAACTTCAACGCCGGGAAGCTCGGCCTCTGCCTCGATCTGAACGCCGAGGAGGGTCGGGAGGTTGCGCTCGACCTCGTCCGCTGGGCCGACGTGGTCACCGAATCGTACTCGCCCCGGGCGATGGAGCGGTGGGGTCTCGACTACGAGTCGCTGCGGGCGGTCAACCCCGGGATCGTGATGCTGTCGTCGAGCCTCGCCGGTCACACCGGGCCGCTGTCGTCGTTCGCCGGATTCGGGAACCTGGCGTCGGCCATGGCCGGCTTCTTCCACACGACCGGGTGGCCCGACCGCACCTGCGTCGGTCCCTACGGCGGCTACACCGACTACCTCTCACCCCGGTTCGCGGTGGCGTCGCTGATGGCCGGTCTGCACCGGCGACGGGTGACCGGCGAGGGGTGCTACCTCGACTTCTCCCAGACGGAGGCCACGATGTGGACGCTCGGCCCGGCGTTCGCCGAGTTCGAGGTCAACGGCCGGATCTGGGAGCGGGCGGGCAACGCCGACCGGAACCACGCCCCCACCGTCGTGCTCCCCACCGCCGGTGACGACCGGTGGATCGCCATCGCCTGCACCTCCGACGACGAGTGGCGGGCGTTGTGCTCGGTGGCGGCGCTGGGCGACGAGCTGGCCGCGCTCGACACCGCCGCCCGACTGGCCAGGGCCGGCGAGCTGGAGGCCGTGCTGGCCCGGTGGACGTCGACCCGCGACGGCGGGCTCCTGGCCGCCGAGCTGCAGGCGGCCGGCGTGCCCGCCCACGATCTCGTCGACGCGATCGACCTGTGGCACGACGACCACCTGACCGAGCGGGGTCACTGGGCGTGGGTCGACCACGACCAGCTCGGCCGCATCCCGATCGAGTCGACCCGTTTCGTGCTGTCGAGAACACCGGCACCGCCGATGCGGGCCGCCCCCACCCTCGGCCAGCACGCGTTCGAGATCCTCACCGACATCCTCGGCTACGACCCCGACCGGATCGCCGAGCTCGCCGCGGCCGAGGTCCTCGAGTAGCGGACGCCGACCCCAAGTGCGGCGGGGTGTCGGGGCGCCTCAGCCGAAGAGGTGGGTGAGCACCTGGGCCACGCCGTGGTCGGCGTTGGACGGTGCGCTGGCGTCGGCGGCATCGACCACTCGGGGGTCGGCACCGGCCATCGCATAGCCCGTCCCGGCCCAGGCCAGCATGCCGAGGTCGTTGGCGTGATCGCCGAACGCGATCGTCTCGGTCCGATCCACGCCGAGTTCGTCGCACAGCAACCGAACGGCGTCGCCCTTGTTGGCGTGCGGTGCCGTGACCTCCACGAACGCCGCGCCCGACGTCGACACGCTGAGCCTGCCCGGAACGTGGGGCGCGATCGCGTCGAGCCAGGCGTACTCGGTGAGCACGTCATGGGCCGCCATCAGCTTCAGGATCGACTCGGCCGCCAGGTCGAGCTCCCGGGCCGGTCGGGCCTTGACCTGGAACCGCACGTCGGTCGCTCGTCGGTTGGCGATCCACCGCTCGGAGTGGAACACGCCCTCCGGTGATTCCCAGGCGAACCCGACCGTGGGGAACGCGTCGGTGACCGCATCGATCACCTCGGTGGCCTGCTCGTCGGTCAGCTCCCGGCCGGTGACGAGCTCCCGAGTCTCGAGGTCGAACACGGTCGCACCGTTCGAGCAGATGAGCCACCGGATGCAACCGAGGTGCTCGAGGCGGGGCACCGCGCTCCAGTGACTGCGCCCGGTGGCCACCACGATCTCCACCCCACGCTCGGCGGTGCGACGAAGGGCGGCCGCCGTCTGCTCGCTCACCTCGTGGTCTGGCGAGAACAGCGTGCCGTCGAGGTCGGTGGCCATGAGCCGAACCGAACCGGGATCGGGATGATCGGCCGACGGAAGATCGCGAGGCTGCGGCGAAGGTACGGGCACGAACGCTCAACGTAGTGGCTCCGCCACCGAACCGGGAACCGCCGCGCTGTGTACAGCTGGTGGACAACCAGTGGACATGCACCGCGCTGCTGGGGGTTACCGAGAAATCCTGCGGACAACTCTGGGGATTGCCGGAAACGCCTTGACCTGGGAAAACACAGCAGTAGGGTGCTCGATAGGCGATCGGGCAAGGCGGAGATCGACCACGAGGAAAAGGGCGGGAAGTACCGGTTGAACGGTCCGGAACGTCAGAGGATCCGAAGGGTCGCAATCCCGAAGCGCGGTCAGCCGAGGAAACGATGTCCACAACGAGCACCTGGACGCGGCGATCCGGCAGAGCTGGATGTGACCAGGGGCAGCATGAACCGAGACCGGCTCACCCGCCGCTCGGGCCATGACAGAAAACTGCCCGCCGGGTCCTCTCCGGCGGGCAGTGAACAACCTGTCGAGCGGAACCTACACCTGTTCAGATCGACAGTGGTGGACCTCGTCCCGACCATGCGACGCCCCTGCGGTTGACGGCTTCGGCCGACAGCCCAGGGGCGTCGATCATGCTGTCGACCGCGATCCCGGTTCGGTTGTCAACACCCGAATCTAGCCCGCCGCCGCGAATAGGACGAACGGGTGCGGTTCGCGTTGGGTACCTTGAATCACGATGCGATGGTCGAAGCTCTTCATCCCGACCCTGCGCGACGCCCCCGGCGACGCGGAGGCCGCCAGCCACGCCCTGCTCGTCAAGGGCGGCTTCATCCGGCAGTTGCACGCCGGTCACTACTCGCTGCTACCGCTCGGCTGGCGGGTGCACACCAAGGTCGCGGCGATCATCCGCCAGGAGATGGACGCCATCGGCGGCCAGGAGTTCCTCCTCCCGACGATGCACCCCGCCGACATCTGGAAGCGGTCGGGCCGGTGGGACACGATGGGCGAGATCATGTTCCGCCTCACCGACCGCCGCGACAACGAGCTGGCGCTCGGGATCACCCATGAGGAGATCTTCTCGACGGTCGCCGGGGAGCTGAGCTCGTACCGGGAGCTCCCCCAGATCTGGTACCACATCCAGACGAAGTTCCGCGACGAGGCCCGGCCGAAGTCTGGCCTGCTCCGGGTCCGCGAGTTCACCATGAAGGACTCCTACAGCTTCGATATCGACTGGGCCGGCCTCGACGCCGCCTTCGAGACCCACCACGCCGCCTACACCCGCATCTTCGAACGGCTCGACCTCGACGCCTTCGGCGTGGAGGCGTCGAGCGGGGCGATGGGTGGCAACACGTCCACCGAGTTCATGGTCCCCTGCTCAGCCGGCGAGGACGACGTGGTCCGCTGCCCCGCGTGCGACTACGCGGCCAACGTGGAGAAGGCCACCTCGGCGCTGCCCGACCTCGTCGACGACGCGCCACCGCCGGCCCCGGAGCGGTTCCCCACCCCCGGCGTGCGAACGATCGCCGCGCTGGAGGAGTTCGACGGTGGCGCTGCCGCCGACCAGCAGATCAAGACGATGGTGCTCATCGCCGACGGCGTCACGACCCTGGCGCTGCTCCGGGGCGACCATCAGCTCAACGTGCAGAAGTTCCTCGACGCCACCGGCACGATCGAACTGCGGCCGGCGCAGCCCGAGGAGACCGTGGCCGCCCTCGGCGCCAACCCCGGATCGCTCGGCGCGGTCGGGGTGACCGATCTGCCGATCATCGCCGACGAAGCCCTCCGGAAGCGCACCAACCTCACGACCGGCGCCAACGAGGACGACTGGCACTACCGCGGCGTCGACGTCGACCGGGACATCGCGATCTCCCAGTGGGCCGACCTGCGGGAGGTGACCGCGGGCGAAGCGTGCCCGAACTGCGGCACCGCGCTCGAGATGGTCCGCTGCGCCGAAGCGGGCCACATCTTCAAGCTCGGCACCCTCTACGCCGAGAACTTCGGCCTCACCGTGGCCGACCAGGACGGCAACCAGCAACCGATCGTGATGGGCAGCTACGGGATCGGCATCGAACGGAACATGGCGGCGATCGCCGAGAGCCACCACGACGACCACGGTCTCATCTGGCCGGTCCCGGTCGCCCCGTTCGAGGTGGTGATCACCGTGGTGAAGGTCGACGACGAGTCGATGGTCGCCGCCACCACCCTCTACGACGAGTTGCGGGCCAACGGCATCGACGTCCTCCTCGACGACCGCGACGCCCGCGCCGGTGTGAAGTTCGCCGACGCCGAGCTGATCGGCATCCCCTACCGGATCACGCTCGGCCCGAAGGGACTGGCCGCCGGCGAGGTCGAGCTGACCCCCCGGACCACCGGTGAGACCGAGCAGCTCCCGATCACGGCGGTCGTCGGCCGGGTGACCGACGAGGTCCTGGCCCAGCGCTGAATAGGGGCCGGATCGGCACCGCCCACTACCTGGCCGCACCCCCGGAGCAGGTAGACTCGGTCTTCGGCCAAACGAACAGCCAGCAAGGGACCCATGTCGGGCGTGCAATCAATCGAGCGAGCCTTCACGCTGCTGAGGGCGCTGGCGGTCGGGGCCGCAGGGGTCACCGACCTGGCCGAACGAGCCGAGCTCCCGAAGAGCACCGTCGCCCGGCTGCTCGCCGCCCTCGAGTCCGAGGGTGCGGTCGAGCAGGTGGAGGCCGGCGGCGAGTATCGGCTCGGCCCCACCGTGGTCGACCTGGCCGGTGCCGCCGCCCCCGGCCACAACCTCATCACCGCCGCCCGCCCCCATCTGATGGAGCTGACCAACATCACCGGCGAGACGAGCGGGCTCTCCGTACTCGATGGCCTCGACGTCTACTACCTCGATCACGTCGAGACCGATGAGGAGATCACCGTCCGGGGGTGGACCGGGCACCACGTCGCCCCCCACCTCGTCCCATCCGGCCTGGTCCTGCTGGCCGGGCTGCCAACCGCCGCCGTCGACCGGTACCTCGCAGGCGACCTGGCCAAGGCGACCGACCGCAGCGTGATCGATCCGGCGAAGATCCGGGAGCGCATCGCCGCCGTCCGCGAGACCGGCTACGTCTGGTTCGAGGGCGAGTTCGACCCAGAGCTGAGCTCGGTCGCCGCACCGGTGTGGGGCGGCGACGACACGATCATCGCCGCGCTCCACGTCCACGGACCGGCGTACCGGTTCCCCGAGGAGGGAACCGCGGAGGCAACGGGGACGCTCGTGCGGGACATGGCCCAGCAGCTGGCCTCCCAACTCGACGACGGCGGCGCCTGAGCAGGCCCCGCCGGAGGTGCGAATCACCCATCGGTGGACCTCACAACCGGGCCGACCGGGCCGACCGGTTCGGCATGGCCCCGCTCCCCCACCGCCGGCCTGCGCTGGCGATCGCCGCCGCCCTGGCCCTCCTGGGCTCGGCGGCGTGCAGCTCATCGAGCTCATCGACCGACCAGACCGGTGCGATCGCACCATCCGCCCTCGGCTTCGCCGCCGGCGAGGAGCCACCGGCCGAGCCGTCGAGGTCGACCTCGACGACGACCACCGCCCGGCCGACGACCACGACGACCATGCCCGTCCCGATCCTCCGAGGGACACCGGATCAACCCTTCGCCCCGCTACCCGAGGTGGCCGACGCCACCGCGATCGTGACACCCAGCGGCGTGGTGGTGCCGGTCGTCACCGACCACCGAACCAGATCCGACCGCCACTCCTGGCTCATCGCCACCCCCTGCGCCGACATCCGCACCATCACCGAGGGTCGACCGGTCGGTCGGGCCCACGTGGTGCTCGACCCCGGCCACGGGGGCTCGGAGGTGGGCGCGGTCGGACCGGGCGGGCTCGTCGAGAAGGACCTCAACCTCGCGGTCGCCATCGCCGCCCAGCGACACCTCACCAAGCGGGGCGCCACGGTGGTGCTGACCCGCACCGCCGACACCTCGATGACCACCGGCGTCCGGGCGATGCTCGCCCGCAACGTCCAGCCGGCGCTGTTCGTGTCGATCCACCACAACGGCGGCGCCCCCGCCGGCGGCGACCGGCCGGGCACGATCGTGTTCACCAAGTCGCACAACCCCGACGCCACCCGGTTCGGCGGACTGTTCCACGAGGCCCTGTCCGCCGAGCTCGGGCCCATCGCCGCCAACCGCCGAGAGGCGTTCGACGCCTACGCCGAGGCCTACCTCGCCCACGAGGAGCTGGTTTCCGCCTACGATGCGTCGCTCGCCGGGCGCGACGCTGCGCTCGTGGCCAACGGGCAGCTCGACCCGACCGCCACCACCCTCCCGCCCGAGCGCCCGGCGAACCCCTCGGCCGGGATCGACGGGACCGAGGTGCCGAGCGCCCGCCAGGCGATCACCACCACCACCCGGCCCGTCCCCGACGACCGGGTGACCGTGCCCGTGCCCGACACCCTGCCCGTGCCGCCGACGATCGAGCTGGAACGGGTGAACCGGTTCACCTGGGCCGGCACCGGCAACGCCGGCGTCCGGTCGTGGCGGGGCGACGACGGCCGCGACCTGCTCTCGGTCCTCCGTCGCAGCGGTGACGTGCCCGCCGCGCTCGTCGAGTACCTCTACGTGACGAACCCCGTGGAGGAGGAGCTCCTCGCCGACCCCGCATTCGTCCAGCTCGAAGGGCGGGTACTGGCCGACGCCATCGCCCGATTCCTGTCCACCGACGATGCGGGCACCGGCTTCGTCGACGACCAGGTCGGCGATCAGGACATCGGCGGCGGCGGCCATCCCACCACCTGCGTCGAACCCGACCTCGGCCTGGGCGACTGAACGACCGACCAGCCGAGCGGCTGGGCGGCTGGGCGGCTGGGCGGAGAGCGAGCTACAGCGCGCGGAGGAGGATCGCGATCGCCGAGATCGAAGCGACGGCGAGAACCGCTTCCCGGACACGGCCTCCGTCGATCAGCCGGTTGGTGCGACCGGAGATGAGGAACCCGATCATCGTCGTCGGCATCAGCACCGCAGCGACGCCCATGGTGCGGGGGTCGAGCTGACCGACGACCAGCAGCATCCCGAGCGAGGCGAGCGCGCCCGCCAGGTTGAAGCTCGACATGGCCGCCCGGAGCTGCGGCCCCGAGCTGTGCTGGAGGACGACCGCCATCGGCGGCCCCCCGATCGACGTCGCCGTCCCGGTCACGCCCGACACGAACCCGGCGAGCGCGAGGTTGCGGGGCGTCAGGGGGACGGCGAACCCCGCAACGCTGACACCGACCGAAGCCAGGATCGACAACGAGAACGCGATCGCCAGCGACCGGGTGCCGAGCGCCGCCACCGCCACCGCACCGACGAACGCACCGGGAAACCGGGCGGCGATCGCCCACCGGACGAGGCCGAGATCGACCGCGGCCCGATCACGCCACACCACGAGCGCCGCCAGCGGAATCGCGATGGCGATCAGCGCCGCAGGGATCAACGTGGGGTCGATCAGCACGACGATCGGCGCAGCGAGCAGCCCCAACCCGAAACCGAGCGAACCCTGCAGCAACGAGCCGAGCACGACAACCGTCACCGCCAGGATCCACGCCACCGGTCCCAGCCCGAGAAACTCAACGTCCACGACCACCCCGTTCGGAAACCGTCGACCCTAGACCGGACCGGTACCACCGAGCCGGACCAGCAGGGGCAGAACCGGTCCGAGCTGCGACTGTCGACGGCGGCGGGAATCTGGTTGGCTGGTTCCATGCTGACCCGACGGGCCCCGGTGCCCTATCTCCGGTGGCGACCCGACGACGAGACCCCGGCCGAGAGCCAGCACCTCCAGCGGGAGGGCTGGGTCCTCCTCCACGATGTCCTCGACGAGCCCCAGGTCGCTTCGCTCGCGGCCGAGGTGAGCGACGTGTTCGATGCGGTCCCGGCCGACAACCGTCGACCGGGTCGGGCGTCGACCGAGCGGGAGCAGTTCCGCTACGAGATGCTCAACCGCTCGGCCCGGTGCCAGGAGGTGATCGGGCACCGGCGGATCCTCGACGTGATCGAGCCGCTCGTCGGTGAGGACTGCCACGTGATCGCCAACACCGCGTGGCGGAACCCGCCCGACGTCGAGCACACGCACGGCGGCGGGCGCTGGCACATCGACGCCGGACCCCACGTGCCGCTCCCACCAGACGTCACCTGGGATGAGCGGATCCCCCACCCCGTGTTCGTCGTCGCCTGTCACGTCATCCTGCAGGACTGCCCCGCCGCCTGCGGGCCCACCGGCGTGATCCCCCGGAGCCACCTGTCGGGCGAATCGCCACCGTCGGACCGTCTCGACGACCCGGCGCTCGACTGGCGCGGCAGCCGACCGGTAGTGCTCGAAGCCCGGGCCGGCGATGTGCAACTGTTCGTGTCCGATGTGTGGCATCGGCGGATGCCGACCGGGCCCGGCGACGAGGGTCGGTTCTTCCTCCAGATCCACTACGGCCGGCGCGACATCGCCCAACGGCTCCGCACCACGGCCGCCGTCAACCACCTCTCGACCGATGCACTCGAGCGGGCGATCACCGACCGTGAACGCACCCTCGTCGGCCTCCATCCACCGCTGTTCTACGACGGCTGAGCAGGCCAGCCCCCGCCACCGCACGATGTGCCTGGCACCGGTGTGCGGCGGTACCGGCGTGCTGTCAGGGGTGGCGGCGGCGGATCTCGGCGGTGATGGCGGGGATGACCTGATGGAGGTCGGCGATCACGGCGTAGTCGGCCTTGGCCACCATATTGGCCTCCCGGTCGGTGTTGATGGCCAGGATCTGCTTCGACGCCATCGCCCCGACCCAGTGCTGGATCGCACCCGAGATGCCGGCGGCGATGTAGATCTCGGGGGCGATGCGGGTCCCGGTCTGGCCGACCTGGTCGGTGTGGGACCGCCAACCGTTGTTGGTGACGGCCCGCGAGCACCCGACGACACCGCCGAGCAGCTCCGCCAGCTCCTCCAGCGCACCGAACCCCTCGGGTGAGCCGACACCGCGACCGCCGCTCACCACGACCGGCGCCGTGGCGAGGGTGATGCCCTGTGCGAGCACGTCGCGGTCGTGGACCATCGTGACCGTGAGCGACTCGTCGAGGTCGGGCTCGAACGTCTCCACCGTCGGTACCGCCGGATCGTCGACCGACGCCGCCGCCACCGAGTGGTGGGCGAACGTGACGAGCTTCGTCTCGGCCGCCAACGTGACATCCTCGAGCAGCGAACCGCCCCACTGCATCCGGGTGATCGTCCACTCGTCGTCGTCGGCGGGATCGATGGCCAGGCAGTTCGCGGCGAACGGCTCGTCGGCCCTGGCCGCCACGTGGGCCAGGACCTCGTTGCCCCGGTCCGTGCCGCACGCCACGAGCACGTCGGCGTCGACCTCGGAGGCGAGGGCGGCGAACGCAACGGCCCACGCGTCGGGGCCGTAGTCGGCGAGGATCGGGTCGGTGACGACGTGCACCACCTCGGCGCCGTAGTCTGCCGCGGTGGCGGCGAGCTTCTCGACCGCGGGTTCGTCGTCTGGACCGAGGAGCAGCGCAGCCTGGACCGGCTCGTCGAGCGCGGCGGCCAGGCGCCGGCCGGCGGTCAGCGCCTCCAGCGCCGCCTCCTGCAGCACCCCCCGGTCGTGCTCGAGCAGGATCAGGATCCCCTCAGCCATGTCGCCACTCCCCGCTTCCGGTCGGGTCGATCGTCACGACAGCACCCCCAGTTCCTCCAGCAGGTCGACCACCTTGACCGCGGCGGCGTCGACCTCGCCGTTCCCTTCGCCCAGGATCTCGGTGCTCGACACCGTCTCCTCGGGCCGGTGCAGGCGGAGCGACCGCTGCCCGCCGGCCGGTGCCTCGCCGACGTCGGCCGTGCCCAGCTCGACCTTCTTCGATGCCAACCGGCCCTTCATCGTGGGATACCGGGGAAGGTTGATCCCCTCCTTGACCCCGAGCACGCAGGGGCGGGGCAGCCGGTAGACCTCGAACCCCGCGTCGACGGCCCGGCGGGCCACCACGGTGGCGTCGCCCTCCAGTTCGATGTTCTTGATGCCGTTCACGATCGGCCGGCCGAGGGAGCAGGCGACCCGGATTCCCACCTGGAAGCCGCCGCTGTCGGCCGACTCGTTACCGAACAGGATCAGGTCGAACGGGCCCTCGGCGGCTTCCTGCTCCCGGATCGCGTCGGCGAGCGCCACCGCGGTCCGCTGGGGGTCCCAGGCCGAGGACCAGTCGGCCCCGTCGCCAGCGGGTACGAGCACGATCGAGTGGGCGCCGACGCTGGCGGCGTAGCGGAGTTGCTCCTCCGCCTCTGGCGGCCCGAGCGTGAGCACGGTGACCTGGCCGCCGTGGGCCTCGGCCAGCTGCACCGCCTCCTCCAGCGCGCACTCCTCGTGGGGGCTGGTGGTGAACCCGAGGTGGGCGGTGTCGACGGCCCGGCCGTCCGGCGTCACGTTGATCTTGGCCCCGGGGGCTGGCACCCGCTTGACGCAGACGAGGATTCTCACGGCCCGACCCCCGGTCAGCTCTCGCCCTTGAGGCGGGTGTCGTCGGGGTCGAACAACGGTTGCGACCCCGCCCGGGCGACCTTCACCGGGAACAGCTCGTTCATGTACATGACCTGCAGGTCGTTGCCCTCCACCGCGTGCTCGGGTGGCAGGTAGGCGAGGAGCAGGTACTTCCCGACCGACGGGCCCATGCCGGCCGTCGTCACCCGGGAGACCCGGCCCTTGCGGTCGACGATCCGCTGGCCGTCGGTGGTGAGGATCGGCTCGTTGCCGCCCGTCATGTAGCGGGGGCGGCCGGAGGCGTCGGTGTGGTCCTCGACGGTGAGGGTGCACATGATGGCCGCCGGCTCCTCCTCGGCCCTGGCCGCGAGGTAGGGCTCCTTGCCGATGAAGTCGGCCGCCTTGACCTTCGGGCGGGCCAGCCCAGCCTCCACCGGGGTGTACTCGCTCTCCAGCTCGGCCCCCATCAGCCGGTAGCCCTTCTCGATGCGACCGGTGGTGCCGTACACGCCGATCCCGACCGGGACGAGGCCCCAACCGTTCGCCTCGTTCGTGCCGGCCTCCCAGAGGGCGTCCCAGAGGGCGGGCCCCGACTCCCAGTCGGTGTAGATCTCCCACCCGCTGTCGCCGACGTAGGAGATGCGGAACGCGGTGCAGTCGACCCCGCCGATCGTGAGCTGGGCGGTCGTGCCGTACGGGAACGCTTCCTGTGAGAGGTCGGCGTCGGTGAGCGACCCCACCAGCGCCGGGGCGTTCGGCCCCCACACGCCGAGGGTGCACAGCTCCCTGGTTTGGTCGGTGATCGTGACCGCGTCGTCGGCCGCTCCGTCGGGACGGTGACGGTTTATCCAGTACCAGTCCCGCCCGCCGTCGAACGCCCCGGTCACCACCCGGAAGTGGTCGTCGGCGAGGCGCATGACGGTGAGGTCGGAGTGGAAGCCGCCGCCCTGGGTCAGGAACGGCGTGTACACCGCCCGTCCCACCGGCACGTCGAGCTGGTTGACGGCGAGGTGCTGCACGTGGTCGAGCGCACCCGGCCCCTCGACGTCGAAGATCTGGAACGCCGACAGGTCGACCATCCCCACCCGTTCCCGCATGGCGAGGTGCTCGGCGTCCTGGATCGGCGACCACCACCGGTTGTCCCACTCCGCCGGCCGCTCCGACAGGCCGTAGTGGGCCACGAGGGGGGCGTTGTGCTCGTAGTGCTGGGGCCGCTCCCAGCCCCTGGCATCGTAGAAGACGGCCCCCAGGGCCTCCTCCCGCTCATAGAACGGACTGGTCAGCGCGCCGCGCTCGCTGGCCCACTGCTCCCGGGGGTGGACGATGCCGTAGGTCTTGTTGAAGTGCTCGGCGCAGCGGGCCTCGATGTGCGCCACGCTCCGCTCGTGGGGGTAGAGGCGGGCGATGTCGGACCCTTCGGGGTCGCAGAGATGGGGGTAGCCGTAGGTCATCCACTCGGCGACGAGCTGGGCGATCCCGGGACCCTCCTTCACCCACACCGCGGCGGCCGACCACAGGTTCCGCACCTCGGTCTCGCCGAGCACCGGCATGGCGTCGGGGGTGAGGGAGAGGAGCCCGTTGATCGCGTAGCGGATCTCGGCGTCGTCGAGGATCTCGCCCATCAGCTCCAGCGCCTGCTCGAGCTGGGGGTCGAAGTCCTCGTCGGTGAAGGGCAGCTCGGTGGGCGAGAGCGCCGCCTCCTCGTTGGAGGGGATGTCGTCGGGGCGGTGGAAGATCGGCCGGTGGGCATACGAGCCGACCTCCATCGAGCCGGAGCTCTGCCGCTCGTAGCAGAACGTGTCCATGTCGCGGACGATCGGATAGCCGATCTCGTTGCCCGTCTGCTGCAGCACGTCGATCGGCCCCACGTCCGCCATCTGGTGGACCGCCGGGGTGAGCGGAATCGAGGCGCCGGCCATCTCGGCGATCCGGGGGCTCCACACCCCGCAGGCGATCGCCACGTGGGCACAGCCGATCCGGCCCCGATCGGTGACGACACCGGTGACCGCACCGTCGACGACCTCGAGGTCGAGCACCTCGGTGTTGGCGAACACCTGCAGCACGCCCTTGTCCTGGGCCTTCTTGCGCATCACGGTGCCGGTCTCGAGGGAGTCGACCACCGACACCGACGGCGTGTAGAACCCGCCGAGGAGGATGTCGGCGTTGATGAACGGCACCTTCTCCTTGATCTGCTCGGGGGTGAGGAGCTCGGCCTCGACGCCCCAGCACGTCGCCGACGTCATCCGTCGGCGCAGCTCCTCCATCCGCTCCTCGGTCCGGGCGACCTCGATACCCCCACAGGTGGTGTTCAGCCCGAGATCGGCGTACTGGCGCTGGCTCTCGAGGGTGAGGAACGCCATCTCCTTGTTGTGGTCCACCGGGAAGATGAAGTTGGAGGCGTGCCCGGTGGAGCCGCCGGGGTTCGGAAGCGGGCCCTTGTCGACGAGCACGATGTCGGTCCAGCCGAGCTCGGCGAGGTGCCCGACGAGGCAGTTGCCGACGATGCCGGCGCCGATGACGACGACCTCTGCGTGCTCGGGGACTGCGTTACCGCTCCCCTCCCCCGACTGGGCTCCCTCAGCTTGGCCAACGTCGCTCATGACTACTCCTCGTCATCGGATCACGGTCCGGATCGGTTCGCTCCGCAGTGTTCTGTATGATGGAATCGTTCTGCATTGCGGAACAAGCACGTCTGAGGCAGCGTATGACATTCCCGTCGTCAACTCAACGCCCGAACCAGGACACTACAACCATGTCGAACCACCCTGATCCGATGACCGTCGGGCGCGACCGCCGGTTGGCCCTCATCGCCAACCTCAAGTACGAGCTGGTGCCGATGGCGAGCCTCGAACGGGCCATCGCCGACCTGCCGGCGGCATCGACCGTGTCGGTCACCTGCTCGCCGGTCAAGGGCATAGCCGCCACGATGGAGGTGACCGACCGGCTCCGCTCCCTCGGCCACACCGCGATCCCCCACATCTCGGCCCGCATGATCGAGAGCCCGGCGCACCTTCGCCGCATCGCGGCATGGCTCGCGGACGAGGACGTGCGCCACGCATTCGTGGTCGGCGGCGACGCCGATCAGCCGCACGGGCCCTACTCGGACGCCGGCCACGCGCTGGAGGAGTTGCTGGCGGCCCGACCAGGACTCGACTCGGTCGGTGTCACGGCCTACCCGGACGGCCATCCCGCGATCGACCCCGGGCTCCTCCGCGCTGCGCTCCACCACAAGCAGCAGCTGCTGGCCGACGCCGGCGTCGCCGGCTACGCGAGCACCCAGATGTGCTTCGACGCCGCCCGCATCCAGCGATGGCTGACCGATGAGCGCTCGGCGGGCTTGACGCTGCCGATCCATCTCGGGGTCGCTGGCGCGGTCGACCGGGCGAAGCTGATGACCACCGGGGTGCGCCTCGGGGTGGGCGCGTCGCTGCGCTACCTCAAGAAGAACCGTCGGGCGATCGGCCACCTGTTGACGTCGTCGAACTACGACGCCAGCTCGATCCTCGAGCCGCTCGAGCCGTCGCTGGTCCCCCTCGGCATCGAGGGACTCCACTGCTTCACCTTCAATCAGGTCGGCCCGACGTCGGACTGGCGGCAGGCGGTGCTCACCGGGCGATGAGCCGGGTGAGCACCTCGCCGATGGCGGGGCCGGGTGTCTCGGTCGCGCCGTCGGGCAGCCGGAGCACCGAGATCAGCACCGCGGCGGCGACGTGGGCGCTGTTCGTCGGCATCGGGCTGCTCATGCTCGGCAACGGGCTCCAGGGCTCACTGGTCGGCATTCGCTCCCAGACCGAGGGCTTCTCCACGATCACCACGGGTGTCGTGATGGCCGCATACTTCGCCGGCTTCCTCCTCGGCGGGCGGACGGTGATGGGGTTCATCGCCTCGGTCGGTCACATCAGGGTCTTCGCCGCCCTGGCGTCGCTCACGTCGACCGCCGTGCTGGTCTACTCGCTGGTGGTCATTCCGGGGGCGTGGGTGGCGATGCGGTTCGTGACCGGGTTCTGCATGGCCGGGCTCTACGTGGTCGCCGAGTCGTGGATCAACGATCTCGCCACCAACCGCACCCGCGGTCGGCTCCTGGCGATCTACATGGTGGCGAGCATGGGCGGCATCGCCAGCGGCCAGTTCCTCCTCAACCTGGCCGACCCCAGCAGCTTCGAGCTCTTCGTGATCGCCTCACTGCTGGTGTCGCTGGCGCTGATCCCCATCTCGCTGTCGGCCACCAGCTCGCCCCCCACCCGCATCCCGACCCCGATGCCGTTGCGGGAGTTGTTCCGCATCGTGCCGACCGGGCTCGTCGTCTCGTTCCTCGTCGGGATGGCCCACGGGGCGCTGATCGGCATGGGCGCGGTCTACGCCACGCGGGCGGGGCTCCGACCGTCCCAGGTCGCGCTGTTCATGGGGGCACCGATGGTCGGCGGGGTCGTGCTGCAGGTGCCGATCGGCTGGTTGTCCGACCAGGTTCCCCGCCGGGGCGTGATGTTCGGCGTCGCCGTCGTGGCCGCCGGCTGCGGGGCCGGACTGATGTTCGCCGAGCCCGGCTCGATCACGAGTTACGTCCTGATGTTCCTCCTCGGCGGCGCGAGCTTCCCGCTGTACTCGTTGGCGATCGCCCACACCAACGACTGGATCGATGCGGAGCAGATCATGGGCGCGGCGACGGTGCTGGTCACCACGAACGGGGTCGGTGCGATCCTCGGCCCGGCGCTGGCGGCCGGTCTTCTCCTCGCGCTCGGAACCGACGCCTATGCGTTGTCGTTGGTCGCCACCCACGGAACGATCGCCCTCTACCTGGCGATCCGGCTGCTGACCCGGGACGGAATCCCACTGTCGGACCAGTCCCCGTTCCGGCCGTTCCCCGCCCGGGCGTCGGCTGCGGCCTACGGGCTCCTCGTCCGGCGCCGGGCGGCACCGGGCTCCCGGTCGACCCGCCGGTGAGCGGACGCGGCTGGCCGTGTAGCTGTCGGTCCCGTCAGCTCTGGGGGTTCTGGACCATCTCCTCGGCGGTGGCGGGCTGGCGGAGCGGCGCGAGCGACACCTCGGGCCGATCGCCGGGAGCGACGGTCTCCCCCTGCCGGACCCAGATCGTCCGTTGGGGAAACGGGATCTCGATCCCGGCCTCGTCGAGGGCCTCCTTGATGCGGAGGCGGAGCTCGCGGGCGACCGCCCACTGCTCGGCCGGGTCGGTCTTCACCACGAGCCGGATCGTGATGCCGTCGGCCCCCAACCGCTCGATGCCCCACACCTCGGGCGGGTCGATGATGTCGCCACCGTCGAACTCGCTGTCCCGCCAGAGCTCGTCGGCCACCCGCTGGATCACCCCCTCGGCTCGCCGCAGATCGGTGTCGTAGGCCACGTCGACGTCGAGGACGGCACGCGACCAGAGCTGCGACTTGTTCACCACCCGACGCACCTCGGAGTTCGGCACGTGCCACACCGCGCCGTTGACGTCGCGCAGGGTGGTGACCCGCAGCGTGACCTTCTCCACCGTCCCGGTCACCTCGCCGAGATCGACGACGTCGCCGACACCGAACTGGTCCTCCACCAGCATGAAGATCCCAGCGAGGAAGTCGGCGACGATCGACTGCGCGCCGAACGCCAGCATGATGCCCACGACCCCGGCCCCGGCCAGGAGCGGCGCGAGCGACAGGCCGAACTGGTCGAGCATGAGGAGACCGACCGCCGTCCACACGAGGATCGACACCGCAGAGCTGAGGACCGACGTGATCGTCTTGGTCCGGAGCTGAGCCCGCCCGTTGGGCAGCGGGAGGGCCTCGCCGACCTTCCGCCGCCGCTCGGCCTTGAGCGCCTCGCGCTCGCTCCGGGCGGCCAGCCGATCGCCGAACTTCCGGATCGAGCGCTGCAGGAACCACCGCACGATCCATCCTGCGAGGACGATCAGGACGATCCGGAGCGGGCGATCGACCGCCCAGTCGGCGATCGACGCCAGGGTCTCGTTGCCCCAGCGCTGCTCGGCCACCCACCGGCACAGCTCCCTCGGTTCCTCACCGCAGGCTTCGTCGACGTCCACCTGTGCGAACACGAGGATCCACGATAGGGCCCGGGACAACCGCTACGACCGGGTCAGGGACCGCCGTCGTCGAGCGCCGCCAGCCTGGCCCGACGGACCGACGCGGTCTCGCCGAGGTCGTCCACCTCCACATCGACGACCCGAAGGGCGACGCCGACCATCGCCAGCTCGGCGGTGATCGCGAGGAGGTCGGTCCCCGACGAGCCGTCGTCGAGGAGGACGAGCCGCACCTCGCCCACCGCGCGACCGACCCGCTCACCGCCGAGCCGGATCGCCTGGTGGAGCCGCTGCACGAGATCCAGCGGGCGACCGGCATCGCTCGCCAACTCGAGCTCGGCCACGACCACCCGGTCGACAGCCACGACAGCTCCCGTGCCGAGCGGCAGCCCGTCGACGCCAACGACGCAACCCGGTTCGCCTGCCATGGAATGCTCAACGGTCGAAACCGGTCTCGACCTGAGCCCTTCCCGCCGGAATACTTCCATGATACGGTACGGTTCCGCATCGTGGCACAACGACGAGCACTTTCGTTGGGGGTGGAGAACACATGAGTGACGAGACCGAGGACGTCGAGGACGTCGACCTCCACGGACTGGACGACGAGGACCTGACCGCCCAGATGCACGACGATCTCTACGACGGCCTCGCGGACGAGATCGCAGAAGGGACCACGATCCTCCTCGACCGGGGTTGGCCAGCCGACAAGGTGCTGAACGACGCGCTCGTCGAAGGCATGCGGATCGTCGGGATCGACTTCCGCGACGGGATCCTCTTCGTGCCCGAGGTGCTGCTGGCGGCCAACGCCATGAAGGCCGGCATGGCCATTCTCCGCCCGTTGCTGGCCGAGACGGGGGCCGAGCCGATCGGCAAGGTCGTGATCGGCACCGTCAAGGGCGACATCCACGACATCGGCAAGAACCTCGTGGCGATGATGCTCGAAGGCGCCGGCTTCGAGGTGATCGACATCGGCATCAACACCGACGTCGACGAGTACCTGGCGGCGCTCGACGAGCACAAGCCGGACATCCTCGGCATGTCGGCCCTGCTCACCACGACCATGCCCTACATGAAGGTCGTGATCGACACGATGGTGGAGAAGGGCCTCCGGAACGACTACATCGTGCTCGTCGGCGGCGCCCCCCTCAACGAGGAGTTCGGCGACGCGATCGGGGCCGACGGCTACTGCCGAGACGCGGCGGTCGCCTCCGAGACGGCCACCGAGCTCGTGGCCCAGCGGCGGGCAGCGGCCTGACAGCCATGGCCCTGGCGCCGCCCCGAACCTTGATCCTGGCGTGTGGCGCACTGGCCGGTGAGCTCCGCGCCATCCTCGCCGCCGTCGACGCCAGCGACACGGTGGCCATCGAGTGCCTGCCCGGCCAGCTCCACAACCGCCCCGACCTTATCCCCGAGGCGATCGAGCGACGGCTCGACGAGGTGCAGGACCGGTTCGACACGATCCTCCTCGGCTATGCCGACTGCGGCACGGGCGGCCGGATCGACGAGCTCTGCGCCCGGCGGGGGGTCGAGCGGCTACCCGGTCCGCACTGCTACGCGTTCTACGCCGGGCAGGACGCCTTCGCCGCGCTCCACGACCAGGAGCCCGGCACCCTCTACCTGACCGACTACCTGGCCAAGCACTTCGAGCCGCTCGTGTGGCGGTCCCTCGGCCTCGACCGCCACCCGGAGCTGCGCGACCTCTACTTCGCCAACTACCGCCGGGTGGTGCACCTCGCCCAGTCCGACGATGCAGCCATCCGGGCCAGAGCGGAGGCGGCCGCCGAGCGGTTGGCGCTCTCGTTCGAGCATCGCCCGACGGGCTACGGCGAGCTCGGCGAGGCGGTGGTGACGTTGACCGACCGGGCGCGCCAGCCGGCGGTCGAGCGAGCGGCACGATGAGCCGGCGGCGCGGCGGCGTGAACTCGGTGGTGGTCATCTACTGGCGCGACATCCCGGCCCACGTCGCCGCTGGCGACCGGGAGAACGGCGAGAAGGTCCTGCTCGACGCCCGCTTCCAGCACGCGATCGACCGGGCAGCCGCCGTGGCCGGCAAGACCGACACCAGCAGCTACGTGGCCGAGTGGCGGCGGGTGACCACACCGCTCTCGGGTGATCCAGCGGCGGCGGCCGCGACCCGGGCAGCCGAGCTCGACGCGTCCTATCCCCCGGCGAGGCTCGAGCGGCTCGTGCGCGCCGGTGGCGTCGCCGGCGACGACGAGCTCGCCGAGCCCGTCGACAACCCCCAGCAGTCACCGATCGGCGCAGCGAGCGCCGACGACCCGAAAGGCGTCACGCCATGACCGACACCGTTCTCAGCTCGGCGACGAAGGAGATCGCGATCGGCTTCGAGCGGCCGTTCGTGATGATCGGCGAACGGATCAACCCGACGGGCCGCAAGCTCCTGGCCGAGGAGATGAAGGCCGGCGACTTCAGCCGGGTGGAGGCCGACGCGCTGGCCCAGGTGGAGGCGGGGGCCCACATGCTCGACGTCAACGCCGGCATCCCCCTGGCCGACGAGCCCGGCCTGCTCACGAGGGCGGTCGAGCTCGTCCAGTCCGTGACCGACGTGCCGATCTCGATCGACTCGTCGATCGTCGATGCGCTCGAGTCGGCGATCGCCGTCTACAAGGGCAAGCCGCTGATCAACTCGGTGACCGGCGAGGAGGAGGTGATGGAGCGGGTCCTCCCGTTCGTCGCCAAGTACGGCGCAGCGGTGGTCGCCGTCTCCAACGACGACACGGGCATCTCGGAGGATCCCGACGTCCGTTTCGAGGTGGCGAGGAGCATCATCAACCGGGCCGCCGACCATGGCATCCCCCGGGCCGACGTGGTGGTCGATCCGCTGGTCATGCCGATCGGGGCGATGGCCACCGCCGGCCAACAGGTGTTCCGGCTGGTGCACCGACTCCGGACCGAGCTCGGGGTGAACACCACCTGCGGCGCCAGCAACGTGAGCTTCGGCCTACCCAACCGGCACGCCGTCACCGGCAGCTTCCTGGCGATGGCGATGAGCCACGGCATGACGTCGGCGATCATGAACCCGCTGCACACCGAGGCCCGCTCTGCGGTCATGGCCGCCGACGTCCTCCTCAACCAGGACCCGAACTGTGCGTCGTGGATCGCCACCCATCGCGAGCCCGGCCCCGGTGGTGGCCAGGCTCCGGGAGGTCGGCGGCGGGGTGGTCGCCGGGCCCGTCGAGCGGTGGCGACGCCCGGTGAGTGACCACACCGACCACGTCGTCGGCACCGACGGCGCCGACGGCATTGGGAGGGCCGATCATCGGGTCGTCTTCACCCCGTCCGGGCTGAGTGGGACCGTCGCCGACGGCACGTCGATCCTGTCCGCCGCCCGGACCCTGGGGGTCGACCTCGACTCGGTGTGCGGCGGTCGCGGCATCTGCGGGCGCTGCCAGGTCGCCCCGAGCTTCGGGCACCATCCGACGTGGTCGATCGAGGCGACCGAGCAGGACCTGACGACGCCCGGCGCCCTCGAGGCCGGGTACCGGGGGAAGCGGCCTCTCGAAGCCGGCCACCGCCTCGGCTGCGGCACCTCCATCCTCGGCGATGTCGTGATCGACGTGCCACCGTCGAGCCAGCTCCATCGCCAGGTGATCCACAAGAGCGTCGATCTCGGCGCCCTCACCCTCGACCCGGTGGCGACGCTGCACCTGCTCGACCTGCGACCGGCCGGTGCCTCCCCGAGCCTTGTGACCGCGGCTGAGCGGATCGTGACCGCCCTGGCCGATGACTGGGGCCTGCCCGGCGTCACGATCGACCAGCGGGTCCTGGCCCATGTCGACGAGGCCGTCACCGCGGGCTCGGTGACGGTGGCCGTGCGCGACGGGGCCATCGTCGCCATCTGGCCCGGCTTCGTGGAACGGGTGGTCGGTGTGGCCTTCGACGTCGGGTCGACCACCGTGGCCGGCCACCTGTGCGACCTGGCCACCGGCGAGGTGCTCGCCACCGCCGGCCGCATGAACCCGCAGATCCGGTTCGGCGAGGACCTGATGAGTCGGGTGTCGTATGCGATGCTCAACGACGACGGCGCGGCCGCCATGACCGCGGCGATCCGGGTGGCGCTCGACGAGCTCACCGGCGAGTTGCTCGACCAGGTCGACGCCGACCGTGACCTGCTCCTCGATGTGGTCGTGGTGGGCAACCCGATCATGCACCACCTCGTGCTGGGCCTCGACCCGACGCCGCTCGGCCAGGCCCCGTTCCCTCTCGCCATCGACGAGGCAGTGGTGGCGACCGCCGACACGATCGGAATCGACGCACCGTTCGCCGGGCTCTACGTCGCACCCTGCATCGCCGGGCACGTCGGGGCCGACACGGTGGCGGCGATCGGCGCGGAGGGTCCCCACCGGGGTCCCGGGATGCAGTTGCTGATCGATGTCGGCACCAACGCCGAGATCGTGCTGGGCAACGAGGATCGGCTGTTCGCCGCGAGCAGCCCCACCGGCCCCGCGTTCGAGGGCGCCCAGATCAGCGGTGGCCAACGGGCGACGGCCGGCGCCATCGAACGGGTCAGGATCGACCGCCACTCCCTCGAACCGCGCTACAAGGTGATCGGCTGCGACCACTGGTCGGACGAGCCGGGGTTCGACCTCGTCCCGTCTGGCATCACGGGGATCTGCGGCTCGGGGATCATCGAGGTGATCGGCGAGCTGTTCCTCGCCGGCGTGATCGACGAGCACGGTCTGCTCACCGGATCGGCCGCCGCCCGCTCCGACCGGATCGAGGCCGACGGCAGGACGTTCCGCTACCGGCTGACCGACCGCATCGCGATCACGCAGGCCGACGTGCGGGCGATCCAGCTCGCCAAAGCGGCGCTCCGAGCCGGCATCGACCTGCTCCTGGAGCACGCCGGCCTGGCCGGCCCCAGCATCTCCTCGCCGATCGATACGGCCTCCGCGATCGACACGGCCTCCGCGATCGACGCAAACCCGGCGATCGACGAGATTCGGCTGGCCGGCGCGTTCGGCGCCCACATCGATCCGGTGTACGCGATGGTCCTCGGCCTCGTTCCCGATCACCCGGTCGATCGGGTCCGGGCGGTCGGCAACGCGGCCGGATCCGGCGCGGTCCGTGCACTGCTGTCGGCCGAGCAGCGACGCGAGCTGGAGACCGTGGCCCGTGCTGTGACCAAGATCGAAACGGCCACCGAACCCCGCTTCCAGGAGTTGTTCGTGGCCGCGCTCGGCCTCCCCCACACAACCGCCGCCACGCCGAACCTGGCGGCCGCGATCGAGTTGCCCCTTCGTGCGAACGTCGACGATCCGACACGTCAGAAGCGGCGGCGCCGGACCCGAAGCCCGATCCCCCAGCCCAACCCGTAGGAAGGCAGGCCACGATGTCCGACACGAGACGACGGCGGCGAACCGGCGGCAGGGCGGGCCGCCAGGCGACGAGGCAGGCGACGGTGGAGCAGCCGTTCCTCACCCGGAAGCTGAAGCCGTTCGAGCTCGTAAGCGAGGAGGGTCTGGCACTGCTCGAGGAGAACGCCGACACGATCCTCGAACAGGGCGGGATCGACTTCAAGGAGTACCCGACCGCGCTGTCGTTGTTGGCCGATGCCGGTGCCGACGTCGACGGCGAACGGGTGCGGTTCCCTCGGGGCCTGTGCCGACAGCTCGTCTCGGAGAACGCCCCGTCGATCTACACGCAGCACGCCCGCAACGACGATCGGTCGGTGCAGATCGGCGGCGACGCCACGGTGTTCGCGCCCAACTACGGGTCGCCGTTCGTGCACGATCTCGACGGTGGTCGTCGATACGCGACGCTCGACGACTTCCAGAACTTCGTGAAGCTGGCCTACCGCACGCCGTCGATCCACCACTCCGGCGGCACGGTGTGCGAGCCGGTCGATGTGCCGGTGAACAAGCGCCACCTCGACATGGTCTACGCCCACCTTCGCTACAGCGACAAGCCGTTCATGGGGTCGGTCACCGCCGGGGAGCGGGCGGAGGACTCGGTGGAGTTGGCGAGGATCGCGTTCGGCGGCGATCTCGCAGACCGGACGGTGATGACGAGCCTGATCAACGCGTCGTCACCGCTGACGTGGGACGCCACGATGTTGGCTGCAGCCGAGGCCTACGCCCGGGCCAACCAGGCTTGCATCATCACGCCGTTCATCCTCGCCGGGGCGATGGCCCCGGTGACCGCAGCCGGCGTGGCGGCCCAGACACTGGCCGAGGCGCTGGCCGGGATGGCGTTCGTCCAGCTCGTTCGGCCAGGTGCCCCGGTGGTGATGGGGTCGTTCGCCAGCTCGATGTCGATGCAGACCGGTGCCCCCACGTTCGGGACACCGGAACCGGCGGTCGTGCTCTACACCGTGGCCGCGCTGGCCCGGCGGCTCGGGGTGCCGTTCCGGTCGGGCGGGTCCCTGTCGGCGTCGAAGGTGCCTGACGCCCAGGCCGCTTACGAGAGCGCGGCCACCCTCCTTCCCACCGTGATGGGCGGCGTGAACTTCGTGCTCCACGCGGCGGGCTGGCTCGAGGGTGGCCTCGCGATCGGCTACGAGAAGTTCGTGCTCGACGCCGACCAGCTCGGGATGATGGAGGTGTTCGCCAAGGGCCTCGATCTGTCGGAGAACGGGCAGGCGCTGTCGGCCATCCTCGACAACGGGCCCGGCCAGCACTTCCTCGGCAGCGAGCACACGCTGGCGAACTTCGAGTCGGCATTCTACCGGTCGCCGGTAGCCGACAACGCCAGCTTCGAGCAGTGGGAGGAGGAGGGCTCGCTGGACGCCGCGACCCGAGCGAACGCGATCTGGAAGCAGCAGCTGGCCGACTACGAGCCCCCACCGATCGATCCTGCGATCGACGAGGAGCTACAGGAGTACATGGCCCGACGCAAGGCGGAGATGCCAGACGAGATCGGGTGACCGGGGCCGGGCGCGCCGGGACGCCGTCGATCGTGCCAGAACCGGGGGGCCGAGGCGTTCAGGTGTTCCAGAGCCAGGTGAAGTTGTGCCAGGGGGGCCAGTCGGCACTGGTTTGGTGGGTGGGGGACTGTTCGGGGTGTTGGGGGTGTGGGTGGTGGTGGGTTGTTGTTCGGGTCGGAGCGACAATCCAGCGATGGGCAGCAGCGGCGAAGATCTTGATCCGCCGGGCGGTCGAGGTCGGGATCTTCCCGTACCGGTACACGCCCCGAGCCACCCTGACCACTCGACCCCTGGCCACTTCCCATCGCAAGGCGTCAGAGATGATCTTCGATTCCCGACCCCCGAGATCGAACCCGTAGCGACCGACGATCACCACCATCTCCGCCACCGTCAACGTGTGGTGTCTCGCCAGTTCGTCGACCAGCACGAACCGCAACCCCCGACCCCGTAACGGCAACACCACCCGAGATCGCACACTGCTGGCGGTGTTCTCGGTGATCAGTGGGGGGTTCATGCCGCCACCCCCCGATCATCGGGACCAGTCGTTGGTCGCTGGTGTTTCTGGAGGTGATGCCACCGGCACAAGGCCTGGGCATTCACGGTGTCGGTCGCCCCGTCGCAGGCCCAGTCGATGATGTGATCGATGTCAGCCCAGGTGGCGGGGAGGTCACAGGCCGCATGGACACAGGTCCGGTCCCTGACCTGGACCGCCCGCCGCCCCGCCGGGTTGAACAACCGCTGCTGACGACCAAGGTCCACCCGTAGTGAGTCGGCCCCGATCACACACCGTTGCACCTCACCCTGCAACGCCAACCAGAACCCCTGACCCGGTGGGATCGGGTGACCATCGATCGTCTCGGACCGAAACCCAGGGGCGAACACATCCACCTCGGGCCCCGCCCCGGTAGCGAACCGCTCCGCCTCAGCAGTGAACGTGACCCAGTCCATCACCACCACAACCACCGGCCTACCACCACCAGACCCACCACCGGCGACCGCCCGGGACGCCAACTCCGCCGCCGCCCGAGCCACCAACCGACCCCGAACCGGGTGACACCGCACCCTCGACCCCCCACCCACGCCATCAGCCGAGCCGGACGGTCGGCCCGACTCGCTGTCGCCCGCGCCGCCGGCCGGGCCGGGGGGTTCGCCCGAAGCGCTGCTGCCCGCGCCGCTGGCCGGGTCGCCCACATTGTGGTCGCCTGCTTCCCGAGCCGAGTCGAACTGTTCGCCGCTGTACGCATTGCCGGGCGGGTCAGACGGCGCTACCGAATCGCCGACCGCGACCGCTGTCCCCTCGCCGCCATCGGCCTTGTGGTCCTGGTCGGACGCCGCGACCGAGTTGCCGGCCTCAGTCACCTCAGGCCCGTGGGTGTCGCTGTTGCGTTGGGCCCGCCATGCCTCGTCGGCCAACCGGTTGATCGCCGCTCGGAGTTGTTCGATCTCCGCCGTGGTGCCCCGCAACGTCAACTCCGATGAACCAGCACCCAACTCGCTCACCGACATCCCATGCTCCTCACGACCCAACCGCTCCTCCAGGCGATCATCGGGATCGACCCGATGCCGCCACGACACACACCGCCCCGAGAACGCCGTCACCGACTCCACCCTCGCCGCAGCCACCAACTCCGCCTCGTCCCGCACCAGACACACCCGACGATGCTCCGACGCCGACGCTGGCAACAACCGAGCGAACGTCGCCACATGATCGAACGTCACCTCCCCCGCCACCGCCGCCGCCGCCAACACCGGGAACTGGCCGAGCACCCGCCCACACGACAGGAACCGGCGAGCCGTACCCCGCCCCAAACGACCACCATCACCAGCCAGGAACCCAGCCGGGCTCCGATACCCACCAGCAGTCAACCCACCGGTGGCATCCAACCCCGCCGTCTCGATCGCGATCAACGTGTTCAACCGCTGCGTGATCGCCACCAACTCAGCCAGATCCCCCGGCTCCCCCGGCTCACACCCACCCCCGGCCCCACCCCGTGAATCCAGAGCCGACAACCGCTCCGCCAACACCGCTGTCTCCATGTCGCCATTCTCCCAGAGGGGTATGACAGTCAAGGTCGAGCGAGTGCCGTCTCGCCCCGATGCAGGCCACGATTCGGACACTGGTCCGTAGCGTTGCATCGTGTTCACCCGCCCTCCTGATCTCTCCGACGACGCCGTGGCCGAGGCGTTTCGGGATGGTTGGGGGATACAGGCCGATTCGATCGGCTACGCCCCGGTTGGCTTCGGCAGCCACCACTGGCGGGCCACCGCTAACTCGGGTCGATGGTTCATCACCGTCGACGACCTCGACACGCGCCTCCTCGATCGGACCGACTCCCGCTCGGCGGCACGAGACCGGTTGACGGCCGCGCTCTCCACGGCGCTCAGCCTGCAGTCGAGCGGCCACGAGTTCGTCGTCGGGCCGACACCGAGCGCATCCGGCCAGGTCGTTCACTCGATCGACGACCGCTACACCATCGCCGTCCACCCCCACGTCGTTGGCGTGTCAGGCCAGTTCGGGCCGTTCGACGATCGCGAGGAACGGCTCGCCGTCGTCGACCTGCTGGTGCGGCTCCACGGCACCCTTCACGACGCCGACATCGTCATCCCGGCGAGGACCGACGACCATGCGATTCCCGGTCGGGGCCAACTGCTCGACGCCGTGGTCGAGGTGTCCGAATCGTCCGAGCCGTGGTCGACGGGTCCCTTTGCCCAACCCGTCTCCGAGTTGCTCCGCCGCCATCACGGCCCCTTGCAGCGGGCGCTCGCCGCCTATGACGAACTCGTCCTGGCGGTACAGGCCGCGAGCGGGTCACTGGTCATCACCCATGGTGAGCCACATCGGGGCAACGTGATCGTCGCTCCCCGCGGGCCGCTACTCGTCGATTGGGACACGACATTGCTCGCCCCGCCCGAGCGCGACCTGTGGAATCTGATCAGCGAAGATCCCCGCGTTCGAAGCCACTACGAGCGGGCATCCGGTCGAGGACTGCACGACGATGCGCTCCGCCTCTACCGCCTCTGGTGGGACCTGTGCGAGGTCGCCCTCTTCGTGGACGACCTGCGTCGACCTCATGACGACACCGTCGACACACGGACTGCTTGGCAGGGACTCCAGCGCCACCTCGACCCAGCTCGCTGGGCAGACCTCGTCTGATCGGGCCACGACATCGCTCATCGAATCAGTGTCGGCATGCCGACGGCGAGCCTGGCGAAACCCACGGCTCCCCGGGCGGAGCGGTGGCCCGCAGGTCTTCGCAGCTGCGGCCGGTAGGTTTGCCGTCGATCACATCCGTTGGAGAGGGGCGAGGATGGCCGAAGTCGTGGTGATAGGAGCCGGCATCGGCGGGAGTGCCGCGGCGCTCCTCCTCGCCCGCGACGGACATTCGGTGACCGTGCTCGATCGCGACCCCGGACCGGTGCCGGAGAACGTCGATGCCGCCTGGGAGTCGTGGGGACGGCGGGGGGTGAGCCAGTTCCGCATGGCCCACCTGCTGCTCCAGCGCGGCGCGTCCGTCCTGACCGAGCAACTCCCCGACGTGCTCCCCCGCCTCGAGGAGGTGGGCGGTCTCCGCTTCAACCAGGTTCGCACCTACTTCGAGGACGCCCCTCTCGAGCCAGAGGACGAACGGTTCGAGACCGTGACCGGAAGGCGTACGACGATCGAGTGGGTGCTGGCGACGATCCTGGGTGTCGAGCCTCGGGTGACGGTCCGGCGGGGATGTGCCGTCCGGGAACTCGTGCCCGGGTCACCGGCGATCGGCGGAATCCCTCACGTCGCTGGCGTGAGGCTGGACGATGGCGAGGGGATCGTGGCCGACGTCGTGATCGATGCCACCGGTCGGAACTCGCCAACGATGCGCTGGCTGACCGAACTCGGCGGCCCGCTCCCCACCGAGACCAGCGAGGACAGCGGGTTCGCCTACTACGGGCGGTTCTTCCGGTCGTCCGACGGATCGGTCCCCGATTTCCTGACCTCCTCTCTCACGCCGTTCGGGAGCATGTCGATCCTCACCATCCCGTCTGACAACGGCACGTGGTCGACCACGCTCTACGCCTCCTCGGACGACAAGCCGTTGCGCCGTTTCCGCGACCCCGCCGTGTTCGACGCGGTGGTACGCGCCTGCCCACTTCACGCCCACTGGGTCGACGGGGAACCGATCAGCGACATCGAGTCCATGGTGGGCATCGCCGACCGCACCCGCTCGTTCCTCCGGGATGGCGAACCGGTCGTGACGGGGCTACTCCCGATCGGCGACGCCGTTGCCTGCACCAACCCGTCGATCGGCCGTGGCATGTCGTTCGCCCTGATGCATGCACGGCTGATGCGTGACGTCGTTCGAGACCATCTCGACGATCCCCACCGGTTAACGCTCGAGTTCGGCCGCCGCACCGCCGCCGAGCTGATGCCCTGGCACGAGGAGACCCGACAGATCGACCGGGCACGGGTGGCGGAGATGCGGGCCATCGCCGCCGGCGAGGAGTCCGACCCGACGCCTCAACAACAGGTGATCAGCGCCGTCGCTGCCGCGGCCCGAGTCGACCTCACGGTGGCCCGTGCCATGTCCGAGGTGTCCGGTTGTCTGACACCGGTCGACGAGGTCTTCGGTCGTGAGGGGTTCATCGAGCATGCCTTGAGCGTCGCCGCGACCGCACCCGATCCACCCGCCGGGCCCGACCGTGCCCAGCTCCTCGCGATCGTGAGCTGACGCCCACGCCCAAGGCGTCCAGAAAGCTGTGTGTCACCCGTCGTCGACGGCGGCCTCCACCATGATCTCGACCTTGATCTCCGGCCGGGCCATCTTGGCTTCCACCGTGGCCCGGGCAGGCGCAGTCCCCTCGGCCACCCAGTCGGTCCACACCTCGTTCATGTCGGCCCAGGTGTCGATGTCGCTCAGCCAGATGTTGGCCTTCAAGAGCTTCGACTTGTCGGTGCCGACGGCGGCCAACAGCTCGTCGATCCGCGTCAGGATCGACGAGGTCTGCCCCTTGACGTCGGCGCCGAGGTCACTGGCCACCAGCCCCGAGAGGTAGGCCACGCCACGATGGACGACGGCTTGGCTCATCAACGGTCCGGGTTCGATGCGCTCGATGGTCATGGCCACAGACTCGACCACGTTCGGGGGTCCCGTCGAGTCCCAACACGGACGAGAGCGCGTTCGTATGGGACGATCATCACCGTGACGGAGGTCGAGGTCGTTCTCGCCAACAACGATCGGGTGACCGTCCGCGTCGGAGATGCGTTCTACAAGCTCGACGCCGATCTCGAGCGGAGTCGCCGCGAGGTCGAGGCGATTCGGCGAGCGCCGGTGCCAACGCCTGAGATCCTGTGGTACGAGCCGCCCGTGCTCGCCCTCGCTGCGCTGCCAGGACAGACCCTTGGCGAACCGGGCCGGGCATCGACGGCGACGCGGGAGGCCTGGGCTGCGGTGGGAGCTGTCATCCGGACGTTGCACGAATCGCCGCTACCGGCTCGAACCGGTCCGACGAGCGACGACCTCGGAGCCCGGCTGCGCGACGAGTGCCGCTGGCTCATCAGCAACGACGTCCTGCCGGTCGAGATCGTCGAGCGCAACCGACGTGTCGCCGAGGGCGTGTTGGGTCCCTTCACACCGACCCTCATCCATGGCGATCTCCACCTCAAGCATGTCTTCGTCGACGGCGACGACGTCTCGGGCATCATCGACTGGTCGGAGGTGCGACAGGGCGACCCGCTGTTCGACATCGCCTCCCTGACACTCGGCAGCGAAGACTGGCTCGACGACTTCCTCACCGGCTACGGACGAACGGTCGAACGCGACCGAGTGCGGGCCTGGTGGGCGTGGCGGTGTCTGGTCGTCGTTCGTTGGCTCGTCGAGAACGGCTATGGACCGCCCGACGACTATCCCGAGGTCGCGGTGCTCCGCTCGCTCGCTTGAACGCGACCTCGCATCCTCAGCGCTTGGCGAGAACCCGGCCCGAAGGTCATCCCGGTCCGCTTCGAGGGCGCGAGCGCAGAACACAGAACTCGTTGCCCTCCGGGTCGGCCATGACCACCCAGGTGGTGTCGTCCTGTCCCACGTCGATGCGACGGGCGCCGAGCGCCTCCAGTCGCCTCACCTCAGCACGCTGATCGTCCGGGCGAAGATCGAAATGCACTCGGTTCTTGGTCGTCTTCGTCGTGTCCGACGGCAGCAGGCCCAACCTTCGCCCGGAGCCATCGACCGCCTCATGGATGGAAAGACCTCGTCCGTCGCGGCGAGTCACTCAGGCCCGTGCTCGGACAGGTACGTGCGGGCGACCTGATCGGGGGCACAGGCCAACCAGGCGTCGACGATCGCTTCGCGTAGGACATCTGGGTCGACCACGTCGAGCTGGATCAGGACCGCCGGGTAGCTGTCGAAGTGCTCGATGGTGAAGACTCCATCGTTTCCAGCCTGCAGGACAGCAGCCTTCTCCGAGAGATCGTCAACGGCGACGGCCAGGATCGGGCCCCCGGGAACGGGTTCGTCACCGAAGCGTCTGATGTCGGCCTTGGTGAACGGTCGCTCCCATGCGAAGCCCTTGTCGTGCACGAACCAGGTCGGTCGGCCGTAACGACGGCCTTCGACGACGTCGGGTAACGCCGTGATCAGATCCTTCGCGTCGTCCAACGAGGGCACGGGGCCACCGTAGTGGCGCCCGACCGCCGTGGCCGGCATCCATGATCCCTGCACAGCGATTCAACGTGGTCGGCGACGATGATCGGTGGCGGCTCAGTACTGTACGCGGAAGCTCCCGATGATGGTGATGGCGTTGTCGTCAGGGTCTTTGAGCGAGCAGAGCTTGACGCCCTTGTTGGCAGTGATGATGCCGTCGGTGGCAATACTGCGGGCGTGCAGGTCGGCGCAGTGCTGCTCGAGATCGTCGACGGCGAAGTTGACCATGCTGGTGCCTGCTCGCTCCGGATCGTGGAAGACCTGGAGCCAGCCGGTGTCGGTGATGCGCCACTCGGCGAGGTCGCCGGGCATGGGCACGTTGGTGGCGGGCGTGTCGAAGAGGCGTTGGTACCAGTCGTGGCTGGCGTCGAAGTCGCTGACGGCGACAACGGCGAGGACATGGTCGATGGTCATGCTCGATGCTCTTTTCCGGTTGTCGGGTCGTTGCGCCAGAGAAGGTGGTGGTCGGCCCACGGACCGCGCTGTGGGCCGAACTTGTTGCGGCCCATGATCTCTGTGCCGACCCACGCGCACCTCCCTGCTCTGGGTTGACCGATTGCGAATTGCAATCAGTCCACGACGGACTCTAACTACACTGCTTTCATGGCGCAACCGGTCGAGCATGAAGCGTTGACAGTCCCCGACGGCCGATCGGGCTGTCCGATCAACATGACCATGGAGCTCCTCGGCGACCGCTGGAGCCTCGTCGTGCTCCGCGATGTGATGTTCGGCGGGCGCACGAGGTTCCGTGAACTTCTCAGCAGTTCCCTCGAGGGCATCGCAAGCAATGTGCTCGCCTCTCGCCTTGCGAAGCTCACCGACGCCGGGCTCCTGAGCCGCCATCCGGTTCCCGGTCACCGTCAGAAGATCGACTACTTCCTCACGGAAGCTGCGATCGAGCTCGTTCCCCTGATCGTTCAGCTCGGTGCGTGGGGTGCACGTTGGCTCCCCACCACACCGGAGCTGACCAGCCGCGCCCAACTACTCGCCGACGGCGGACCCGACCTGGCCGATCGCTTCATGGACGAACTACGGAGCATCCACCTCGACCGCCAGCCACCACCAGACGACGGCGTCCTCGCCGAACTCGACGCCGCCTACCACGACGCCCTGGCACAGACGTGACGACGCGCCTCGAGCGCTCACGTCGACCGGGATGCCCTACGAGCTCGACCACACAGCAAGACGCTGAAGCTCGCTCGTTCAGGAGCGCGATCTCGGCACCGACGAGCGGGCCGGTCGGTCGTGGCCAAGTCGCCAGCGGCCGCTCGGTATCATCACTCCAGAATCCGATGGCCGCGCTCGGGTGCCGGCGTGAGAATTCGGGGCATGCTTCGAGTTCTCCGCTTTGGCCGCCCGCGCTCGCTGCCGGGTGGTGATGTCGGCGCACTCCTCGCATACCGAATCGGGTACCACTCCGGCTCGCATCAACCAGCCGAAGACGGTGCAGCCCATGACTCCCCCGACTCCGGGACTCCGTCCCGGATTGCCCGACCACTCAGCCACCACGCCTGTTGACGGCACCAAGCTCTACAGGTATGCCGGACTCGGGCGGACACGATGGTGGTCCGACGTGAGTGTTATCGCGCTGTTGGCACGGTCGTCGTGGTTGGATGGCTCGATGGCAGGCGAGCTACTTCTACCGCCGAGGCTTCGGCCCGATGACCGGGTCCGGCTGGTCTCGCCAGCCAGCTACCCGGATCGGGCTTTGGTCGATCAGTGCCTGAAGGTGCTTGAGAGCTGGGATCTCCGGGGAGAGGTCGCCCGCCATGCTTTCGACGAGCGGGGCTACATGGCCGGCTCCGACAATGATCGGCTCGAAGACCTCAACGAAGCGTTCCGGGACCCAGGGGTCCGGGCGGTTGTCGCAACCCGTGGCGGAGCTGGCGCCTACCGGATCGCCGACCGGCTCGACTTCGCCGCTGTCCGAGCCGATCCCAAGCCCCTGGTCGGCTACAGCGACATCACCTACCTGCACCTCTCACTGCTCAGGCATTGCCAGCTCACCGGCATTCACGGGTGCCTGGTCGGGTCAACCGCTCAGGCTTCTGTCCGCCGGCTCCTCATGAGCGCCGATCCGATCGTGTTGCAGCGCGTGTCCGAAGCGGTATCGGCCGAGGTCGAGATTCCGGGGAGGGCGCGAGGCCGACTGATCGGTGGGAATCTTGCATCGCTGGCAACATCTGTAGGCGTGCGGTTCCCGTCGATGTTCGGTGCCGTGCTCTTCTTGGAGGATCAGCGGGTCGTGGGTCTTGGAACGATCGATCGACAGCTCACTCAGCTCATCAGCTCCGGCGTCCGTGACACGCGAGCTGAGATCTGGCTCCACCGTCTGCTGGTCGCGGTCGCTGGCGCCCTGCCTGGTTCAGCGTGGGAGACGCAGTTGCTTGACGTCGCTGGCGAACTGCAAACACTGCTCCGAAGCGGCATCGCCGGGGACGAGCTAGGTGACGCCGCGCTCGCGGCGACGGCCGATCTGCGGCATTCGATCGCCTCGGCCTGCTGAGGCGGCGGCCGTCACCGCCAGCGAGCGAGACCGAAGCCAGCAGCGCGAAGCGTGGTAGATGTGGATCGTGGTGTCGCGTGCCTTGCATCGATGGGATATCGAACCCGCCGAGGCGATCGAGATCCAACAATCGTTGGCCGCTGACGTCGTGCTCGCCGGTACGGCCGACGACGTGGCCAACGTCGCCGGGCTCGACGTGGCCTACGACACCGATTCGGACCGCCTGGCGGCTGCTGTCGTCGTCCTCGATGCCATTTCGCTGGAAGCGGTGGACGAAGTCGTTGTCATCGACCAAGTTCGCTTTCCCTACGAACCTGGGCTCTTCGCCTACCGGGAACTACCCGCTCTGCTCGACGCACTCAACCGGCTCCGAACCGCTCCAGATCTCCTAGTCTTCGACGGTCACGGCTACGCCCACTCTCGTCGGTTCGGCCTCGCGTGCCACGGCGGGCTCTGGGCGGGGATCCCGAGTATCGGTTGCGCCAAGACCCCATTCGTCGGGACTCTCGGGCCTCTCGGCCCTAATCGAGGTGACCAGACTCCGATGATGGACAGCGGCGAGCTTGTTGGCTTCGCCCTCCGGACAAGAACCGGGGTGAAGCCGGTCTACGTTTCGCCTGGTCACCTCATCAGCTTCGACGAGGCGACGAGATGGGTATTGCGGTTGTCTGCTCGATACCGGCTACCAGAACCGATCCGAGCTGCCGATCAGCTGGCCCGACGAGCTGTCAAGAACTCGTAGCACCGACTCCGACTCGACGACCACCTTGGTCGTCACGATGAGTGGCAGGCCGTAGCCGGCCGCCGTTGTACCAGAGCGTCCGGAGAGTGCCGTAGTGCGTGGTTGCAGCCGTCACTATCGGACCACCAAGGTTGATGTGTTCAGGTAGCGACGATTTGGTGCGCAGATTGACTCCGAGCGAGTTTTTTGCCGTCGCTGCCGACGATCCATGCGTCGACGAAAGCAGCGCTCCGGCCTCGCCGTTCAACCTCGGCATGCACCTTCATTGATGAGTCACCGCCGGGTCGAAGAATCTGCGATGAGCAGCTGACCTGGACCTGTGCTTCGCCGCTATCAAAGGGCGGAGAACAATGCGTTGTTGGCGGCAGCGTCCAGAGCCCAGGCCATTGCCCCGCTGTACAGGTGTCCGAATGGCGTCATCGCCGCTTGTGTAGGCGACCAATCGAGGAAGCAACTACCGTCGCCAAGCTCGGCGACTCGCAGTCCCAAGGCAGTGTGGCCTGGATGACCGTTGACGATGTCGACGAACTCGGTGACGTCTTGAGCCATCTCCGGAGCCTACGCGAGCCGCACCGACTCCGTCACCGTTCGCCAGCGCTACAGTCCCGGCAAGCCTAGGTCGACTGCGCAAGCATGCCGCCTCAAGGCATCCCACCTGGTCAGACTGGGTTCTCCAGGCTGTCGCGCTCGCCGGGTCAGGCTAGGCGAGTTCTACAGCAATGGCGGTCAGCTGGCGCTAGGGGGTGAGTACTCGGGGCTGGCCGCTGCGATCGCCGAGTCGAGCTGCTCACCGCTGAACAGCTCGTAGGTCACGGCGCGTTGGATCACACCGCTGGCCTCAGCGAAGCTGCCCATAGCGATCACGGCGTCAGCGCTTGGTGCACTCACGACCGTCATGAAGTCCCATTCACTACCGGGCAGCATGAAGTCGACCGACTCGATGGTCACACCGAGGGACTCGCCCAGTTGCCTCATCGCTCCCGGTCGGCTGGCGTAGCCGTCTGCCCGGACGCCCTGGAGCGCCTCACTTGAATACTTCACCAATGACACGTATCTCGGCATGACTCTCTCCTCCATTGCTACCGGTGGCAACCGATCGTAGAGCGCGATACCCCACAGCGCTGGGGTACTGGCTTTTGTCAGCGGCTCGACCGCCCGAGAACGCGACCGCCGACGGTGGGATGCAGCATTACCGGCTCGGCGACGGCCTGGTCATCACCCTCGGTGAGCGGCGCCCATAATCCGGAGCGTTGCAGCGCGCGCGATACGTGCCGTTCAAGCGCACTGGATGACTTAGGTTCGTTGAGTGTTATCGGATGGGCAGTCCGTACACGTCGAATGCGGACGAGGGCTTTCTCCGCTTCGTTGCGGCCGAACGGGTTCGTTGGTCTGGGTAGTCCTACGAGTCCTCTTCATCGGGAGGCCACCAGGCGTCGATCGCGTCGGCGATCTCGTCTGGTGCTTCTTCTTGGATGTAGTGACCGATGCCCTTGAGCCGGACGAGCGAGTGGTGGGGGAAGGTGTCCAGCCAGCGTTGCAGGTGGCGCTCTTTGAACCCCATGTCGCCGTCGGGCCACACGACCAGGGCCGGCAGGTCCGTCAGTTGACCGATCCGCGCTTCGATGGAGGCGAGGAAGTCATGGGACCTCAGGATCTCGCCAGGGAGGACGGCATGGGCCAGCCGAGATTCCCTGGTGGAGAACGGGGCTCGGTACATGGCCTTGACCCGACGGCTCGGCTTCCGCTTCATGGCCATGGGCACGAAGTAGCGGGGGAAGAAGTTGAGCCGTAGGTTGAGGAATCGGCCGAGCCGGCCATCCATTCGCTTCGACACGAAGGCCATGAACCTGTCGTCGTCGACTGGGTAGAACATGGTGTTTCCGACCACGAGGGCTCGCATGCGATCGCTGTGGCGGAGCGCGGCATCGAGAGCGATCGGGCCACCCCAATCTTGGATCATCATGGTGATGTCGCGTAGGTCGAGGGCTTCGATGAAGCCGGCGGCGATGTTGGCATGGTCCTGCGGCCTGAAGCCGTAACCGGTTGGTGCGGTCGACAGGCCGAACCCGGGGTGGTCCCAGGCGATGGTGCGGAACCGGCCCGATAGCCGCTGGATCAGGTGGCGGTATAGGAACGACCACGTCGGGTTGCCGTGGGCGAGCAGCAGGACCGGGCCGGTCCCCTCGTCGACATAGTGGACCCGGGCGCCGTCGATGGTGACGTACCTGCTCTGAAAGGGGAAGAGGTCGGAGTCGACCCATTCGGGTCGCTGCGGTGCCGTGCTGAGCGTCGGTTGTTCGATGGAGGCCATTGGGAGATCCCTCACCCGCTGACGGCCGCGGTCGGGAGCGAGTGCGCCCGGGGAATCGGTCCGCCCTGTTCGACGTAGTGCTTGAGACCGGCCAGGCCAAGAGCCATGTCCCGGCGGAGCATGATTGCCATCAGCGGAAGCATGGCCCGACCGACGAAGCTCCACCCGACATCCACTGCGAGCGTGAAGGAGAACGCGGTGGAGCCGCTCCTGGTGTCGGCCAGTTCGTAGGTGCCAACGGCGCCTCGAACTGGCGGCGGCATGCCCTTGGTGACCGCCAGCTTGACCAGGCGTCGGTCCTGCCAGGCGATCACCTCCTCCTCGAGGTCGCCCATCAGCTTGTGGCGACAGAAGCGGCGAGCTCCGATCCCAACGGTTGGCTCCCCGATGACGTGGGATCTGCTGATGGTGGGCGCCCACTCGGCAATCCGGCCGATGTCGGCGACGACGGCCCAGACCCTGTCACGGGGGGCGTCGATCGTGATGTGTTTGGTATAGCTGGTCATGGCTGACTCCTCGGTGTGACGGTTTCCCGTGTGTCGAGGCCGGTCCGGTGCCGGCCCTGGGGCCAATGGTCAGCGATTTTCACCAGGTCAGGAACTGCCAAGGGGCAGGATGGTCGGCTGGTCCATAGGGTGGTTGTCGTCTCTGCCATCTGGCAGGGACTGGGCTGGAATCGACCGGGCTCCGACTCGGAACCGTCAGTCGAGCAGGTGCCGGTCCCGGGCCACGGCGACCGCCTCGGTTCGGGTGGCGGCATCGAGCTTCCGTAGGATGTTGGCCACGTGGAACTTCACGGTCCCGGTCCCGATGAACAGTCGATCGCCGATCGCTCGGTTGGTAGCACCGGTGGCCAGCTCCCGGAGCACATCCCGCTCCCTGGCGGTCAGCTTGTCGAGCCCGGCAGGATCCATCTGTTCCATGAGCAGGCGGGTGACGACGATCGGGGTCCGGCGTTCCCCGGCTGCGGCGGTGGTGACGGCCTGGACCAGCTCGTCGGCACTGGCTTGACGCGCAACCTGCCCAGCGGCGCCCTCGCGGAACCAGTCCAGGAGCCGTTCATCCTTGTCATAGTCGGTGGTGACGAGGGTCGCCGGACGGTCTGGTCCTTCACGGACCAGCAAGGGCGAGGCATCAGGCAGGTCTATATCGACCAATACCACCGACGGCCGCCGCTCGTCGGTGACCCGCTCCAGGTCGGCGGCGGAGTCGACCGTTCCGACGACAGTCACGCCGGAAAGGGTGGACAGCATCTGGGCCAGGCCTCGGCGAACGACCTCATTCCGGTCGGCGACGACCACGGTGACTGTCGGCCTGTCGTACCTCGATATGCCGGCCTGACCTTGGCCACTGGCCTCTTTGGCCTCGTAGCCGACCGTGGCCAGGACCTTCGTACCGACACCCTCAGCACTACGGAACGCCACCTCGCCACCGACCCGCCGTGCCCACCGGCTCATCGCGTCCAGCCCGCCACCAATGGGGACCGCTCCCGGCTCGAAGCCGTTGCCGTCGTCGACCACCGACAACTCGAGGACATCGGGGCGGAGAGAGATGTCGACGGCGACCCGTCGCGCCCCGGCGTGGATGAGGGCATTGGTCACGGCTTCCCTGGCGATCCGGACCAGGGCCGTCCCACATCGAGGGTCGAGAGGGGTCGGCTCATCGCCATGGAGCCCCACGGTGACCATCGGCCGCCCCGGGGCGGCGGGTCGAGCCAGCTCCGCAATGGCCGCCACGGCCTGCGCACCATCCTCGCCTGGCATCTCCAGCTGCCATATCGCTTCACGCACCTCGCTCATCATCGTCCGGAGGGCTCCACCGGACTCGCTGTCCGGATCCACCACCCAGCTGAGCTCTGTGAGCGCTGAGAGCAGACGTCGATGGGATGCCTCGGCTGCTCGCACACGACGCTGGAGATCGTCGGCCGCCTCAGCTCGACTCACCAGTGCGACGTTGTCGACAACCGGACCCAAAAGCCGACCGACTTCTGCGGTGATCGAGCACTGGTGGTCGTCGTAGGCGTCGTGGCGGCTCGAGGAGATAGCCAAGAGGCCGATGACCGCTTCACGAGACACCAGGGGGGCATAGATCGCCGTCAGCAAGCCCAGCTCGGCCGCGATCGACCGCTCTGAGGCGTAGGGCGACGCCTCGAGGTCAAGAACGAAGCACTCGCCGGCCAGTGCACGTGATGCCGAGGTGTCAGCGATGGGAAACCGGAGACGGGCGCCGACACTGTCGGTGGTGAAGGCATGCGAGACGATGATCTCCGAACCGGGCTCAGGAATGATCACACTGAGCCGGTCGAACGGTACGACCCGACCGAACTGCTCACCTATCCCGTCGATGACCTCAACAACATCGCGGCCAGCGCTCGCCGCCCGAAGCAGCTCAAGCACTGAGTCCGACACAATCTCACCGAGCATGAACAAGAACCTAGTCGCCCACCCGATCGGCCAGCTTGAGCTGTTCGTGCGCTCGGACGCCTTAAAGAGCGGATGATGCCCAAGCGGTCATCAACCCGGGACTGTAGCCGAGCGCTTGGTCGGCCTTTCCGGCCTGGGGTCCACAGTGAACGCAGTCGGTGGCAGATGGGACGAAGTCTTCGGTGTTCTCGGGTGCTGCATCGGTGACGATGCCGGGCGGACCCGTTGTCAGCCGTAGTAGCCAGGGCGGGCGACAAGTGCCGACTGGAAGTACAAGGGAAGACCGGTCTGGGGGATCGGTGGGTTCGCCGTTGCGCCAGAAAGCTAGTAGCACGTCGGGGAGAGTGGCCGAGTAGCCGTTCTCGGTCACGAGCACCCGGTGGTCCCGCTGCTGCAGTTCCGCAAGGACGGTGTCAGCTGGGCTGCCGGAGAGGTCGACGTGGTCGAACTCGACGGTGGTATCTGGGTCGTCTGGCCGAGCCAGCTCGATGGCGTTGACCGATCCGTTCTGGTCGCAGTAGGCGAAGATGGTCACCTCCGGAAGAATCAACATCAAGCCTGGTTCCTCGCTGGCGCCGCGGCTGAAGGCCTTGGGCGTACCCCAGGTCTTGAGGATCTCGCCGATCTCGGTCCGGGTCATACCCAGGGTTGCCGGTCCGAGCCCGTCGGAGTTCAAGGTCAAGCGCACCGCTAGATGATCGCATGCGCTGTCATCGGCCTGGTTGTCACCGTCCGTGGGATCAAAGCACCCAAGGCCGGTGATGTCGCGCACGCCAATCGTCCGTCCTGCGTGGCTGGCTCGAGGCCCCTTGTTTTGGCCGTTCTCGATCGGTCTCGGTTGAGTACCGTCTTGACCCATGTCTCGCAAGAAGGTGCTCACCGCCCAGGCTGATGACTTTCCCGGCTGGTATCAGGACGTCCTGGCGAAGGCCGAGCTGGCCGAGAACGGCCCGGTCCGCGGAACGATGGTGATCCGCCCGTACGGGTTCGCCGTGTGGGAGCACATCCAGGCCGACATGGACCGCAGGATCAAAGCAGCGGGCGCCGAGAACGTCTATCTGCCGCTGTTCATCCCGCAGGGCTACCTCGAACGGGAGGCCGAGCATGTCGAGGGTTTCAGCCCGGAGCTGGCCGTCGTGACTCATGCCGGTGGCAAAGAGCTAGACCAGCCGGTTGTGGTTCGGCCGACGTCGGAGACCGTGTTCGGCGAGTACATGGGCAAGTGGATCCAAAGCTACCGGGATCTACCGCTGCTGCTCAACCAGTGGTGCAATGTGGTGCGGTGGGAGCTGCGGCCCCGGATCTTTCTCCGTACCAGTGAGTTCCTGTGGCAGGAGGGGCACACGGCCCACAGCACACGGGAATCAGCCAGCGCGTATGCGCGGATGATCCTCGACGAGGTCTACGTGCCGCACATGCGGGAAGCGCTCGCCGTGCCGGTGGTCACCGGGATCAAGCCGGCATCGGAGCGCTTCGCTGGTGCTGTCAACACGATGGCCTGCGAGGCGGTGATGGCCGATGGGAAGGCGTTGCAGATGGGGACGAGCCATGAGCTGGGGCAGAACTTCGCTCGGGCGTCGGGCATGGAGTTCCTCGACGCCAGCGGCGACCGCCAATTGTGTTGGACGACGTCGTGGGGCACGTCGACCCGGATGGTGGGGGGCTTGATCATGGCCCACGGCGATGACCAGGGTCTCCGCCTCCCCCCGTCTGTCGCACCGATTCAGGCCGTGATCCTCCAGATCGGGGACGACGGTGATGTCGCCGCGGCCGCGGAGACGTTGGCTGGCGAGCTGCGTGCCCTCGGGCAGAGGGCTCGGGTCGATGACCGGACCGAGCAGACGTTTGGGCGCCGGGTCACCGAGTGGGAGCTGAAGGGGGTGCCGGTCCGGATCGAGATCGGGCGTCGAGACCTCGACCAGCAACAGGTCTACGTTCGGTCCAGGACAGAGGAAGCCAAGGAGGCCATCCCGATCAACGGGGCGGCCCGTTTCGTTGTCGACCGGTTGGCACAGGTCCAGGAGGAGCTGTTGGCCCAGGCCGAGGTGCTCCGGGATGCCTCCATCGTCGATGTCTCGTCGATCGAGGAGGCGCTGGACGCAACAGCGACAGGGTGGGCCCGCATCGCCTGGGACAAGCTGGCCGGTGGAGGCGAACAGCAGTTACGAGCCAAGGCAGTGACCGTCCGCTGCCTGACCAGGGCCGATGGGTCGCTGCCAGTCGACGAGTCAGAGTCCGATCTACTCGCCCACATAGCCCGGTCGTACTGACACCAGGGGCGATGCCAGCAGGACCCATCCGGCCCGAACGTGGGAACGGAACGCGACCACCGGCCGCGAGCCGGAGCGTTCCCACGCCGACCTCGGCCCGGTTGCCACCCTCGGTGGCGAGTCGGACCCCGCTGCCGGTGATACCGGGTGCGGCACTCGTGATGCGATGTAGAGCTTGAGCGGTCGGTGGTTGGGGCCTCCTCGCTCGTTTGTCCCTCGGTCTTGGAAACTGAGGGTCTTCTGTACAAGCGAATTGCGAGGAGGCCCGTGATGGCATCGTATGTCGGTATTGATCTTCATCGGCGTAGGTCGGTGTTGGTGGTGTTGAACGAGTTGGGGGACCGGGTTGGCTCGACTCGGATCGAGAACTCTCCGATGAATCTCGAGCAGACCCTCGAGGGGATCAAGGCCACTGTCGAGGCCCCGGTGGAGGTGGTGATGGAGGCCACGTGGGGCTGGTATTGGGCGGCTGATGTGATCGAGGCAGCCGGTCTCAGTCTGCATCTCGCTCACCCTCTGGGAATCAAGGGGTTCGAGAACCGGCGAGTGAAGAACGACGACCGGGACGCCATGTTGTTGGCGGATCTGTTGCGGTTGGGTCGATTACCCGAGGCGTGGGTGGCCCCACCGGAGATCCGGGAGTTGCGGGAGCTGGTCCGCTACCGGCGCAAGCTGTCCCGCCTCCAGGCCGGCCTGAAAGCCCAGGTTCATCAGACTCTGGGCAAGGAAGGGGCGATCCCACCGATGACGACGATCTGGTACTCCGGCGGGCAGAAATGGCTGGATGAGTTGGAGATGGCTGACGCCTACACCAACCGGGTCGAATCCCTTCGGGATCTGCTCAAGTTGTATCACCGGGAGATCGCCACCCTGGACAGCCTGATCCACCGGACGATCACCACCAACCCCGACCTGGCCGAGGGGTATGAGGCGATCCAGACCATCGGCGGTGTCGGCCGGGTCCTGGCCGCAGTGTTCGTCGCTGAGATCGGTGATGTCGACCGGTTCCCCAACCCGAAACGGCTGTGTTCGTGGGCGGGGCTGACGCCTCGGCACCGGGAATCCGATGACAAGGTCCGCCGGGGTCGGATCACCAAGCAGGGCCCCACGCTGGTCCGGTGGGCTGCGGTCGAGGCCATCACCGGCCGGTCGACCGAACCGTACCTGCGGAGCGTGAAACGCCAGATCGGCGAACGGCGAAGCCCCAACATCGGCAAGGTCGCCGCCGCCCGCAAGCTCATGACGCTCGTGTTCTATGGTCTGCGCGACGGGGAGATCCGTTGCCTGCAGAACGCTCACCAGCCCGAGGTGGCTGTGTGAGACGTTCGGGCGCGGCCGATCAGCGATCCTCCAGCAACGGCATGAACCCCCACCCCGGTGGGCGGCCGCCAGTTTGTGACTAGGACCTGACCGGTCGTGGCCGTATCCGCTCCATGCTCACCCCCACTCCAGGGGGCTGACGAAGGTATGCCCAAAGGCACCCGAACGATCGGGCTAGCCGCCCCTCACTCGATGAGGACCTGGAGCCGGACACCACCGCCCCGACAACCCCGAGGAGACCCCCGTCTGAACAACGGTGACATCCCTTGGTCATCGCCTCGACATCGATCCTGAGGCGGTGCTCGCCGGCATCAAGGGCCTTCGGTGCCTCCGGAACAGCGCAGCTGCCCTTGACCCCAGCTCCGCTCCGCCACCAACCGCTGCAGCCACGAGCCGAAGACCACCCTCTGCGCTGACCATCCGACGTCAGCGCTAACAGCGCGCCCACGATTCCGGGACTTCGTCCCGGATTACCCGACCCGACAGCCACCACACCGATTGACGGACCCAAGCTCTACAGGTATGCCGTTGCCGAGCACCTGATCGAGGTGAGCTCTGGCGCCTAGAGCGGAGGTGGACGACGGTTACGTCAGGTCATCATCCCGGGGCCACTGGGCGCAGGTGAGCTGGTCGGGCTCGCCTGCTGGTCCGTACTGCCGGTCGGGTCCAGCGTCGAGATCGATCGGGGAGAGCTCACTGAAATGCGCTCAGGCGTACACACCGTCCGGCGGGCCTCGCACCCGTTCGGACGCGGTCGGTCATCTCCCGGCGTGCGTGGCGCACCAGGACTGAGCGGCCGGTACCTTCCACCACCGTCACCGTCGTCTACACCGGCACTCCCGTCAACGACTTCGACCAGATCGCGTCGGCCACGTTCTCGACCGCGGCGTTCCAAGCCGGGATCTAGGAAGGCGGGCGATCAAGGATGGGACGGGTGTGGTAGACGATGGTGATGGACGCTCTGCGAACCGGTCGCCGTCTCATCGGTGGACTGCTGACCTTGCTTGTCTTCGTCGCTGCGTGTGGTGGCGGTGACGCTTGGCAGGACGCCTATCGGGCCAAGCTCGACGACCTGGCCGCGGAGTCGACCGACGACGAGACGAGCGAGTTGGGGTGCGCCGTTCTCGCGGAGTTGAGCGACGAAGAGCTCAGAGAGTTCGCTCTGACCGTCGGGCTGTCCGAGGAGGCCAGCGACCTCGACAGCGTGTTGGAGAGTGAAGGCGTCGAGCCGACCGACGAGATCTACGACGAGGCCGCGGGAATCTTCACCGACTGGGTGATCCGCTTCTGCGAGTAGCCATCTAGGCACCTGGTAGCGCCGGCCATGAAGATGGCGCCGATGAGCGTGGCCGACAGGTCGACGGTGACCGCAGTGTGGATGAGGAGCGCGGTGATGAATGCCTCGTTGAACAGGTTGTAGGTGGTGGCTTCACCGACCAGCGGTCGGATGTAGGGGTTGGTGATGACGGTGCGGATGCCAGCGGTGAGTTCGCCACGGTGAATGGTGCTGGTGGTGGTGGGTGGTGGCTCGGGTTGTTTGATGCGGCCGAGGTTGATCGCCGAGACGGCGTAGGTGGCGGCGTCGGCGAGCACTGCGACCGGTGCGCCGAGTACGGCCACGAGTGCGCCGCCGGCGCCTTTGCCGCCGATCGCGGCTGCCGATTGGGAGGCGCCGAGCCAGCTGTTGGCCCGAACCAGGCGGTCGTGGTCGACGAGGGTCGGCAGGTGGGCGTAGTCGGCGATCTGATACACGACGGTGCCGACACCGATCACGAACAGCAGCGGCAACAGCCAGGCGATGCCGTCGGCCCCGATCCACACCGCCACGGGAATCGCTGCGGTCGCAGCGAACCGGGTGAGATCGGCACCGATCATCAACGGTCGGCGGCGTCGTCGATCGGCGATCGCGCCGACGGGCAGCGTGGCGATCAGGAAGGGGGCGAAGAGCACCGCTCGCAACGTTCCAACTTCGGTGTCGGTGGCGCCCAGGGTCAGCAGCGCCAGCAGCGGGAAGGCGAGTTCGCTGATCTCTGAACCCAGGTACGACACCGACGATGCCGTCCACAGTCGACGGAAGTCACGATCTCTCAACATCCCACCGCGTAGCTGGCTCACAGTGTCCAGCAAGGTACACAGATCGACGTAATGGTGCAACTGGTTCAAACCTTCGAGCCAGCTACACTCCGGAGCGTGTTCGTGCGTGGGGTTCCGATCGATTTCGTGGTCGACGTGGTGAATCGGTGGTCGCCGACCGTGCGTGCGGTGGCCGGAGACGACTCGACGTCACCGACCTTGGCCGAGCTGTGTCGGGCTCACGGAGTGGCGATGGGGCCGGCCATGACCGAGCAGGCGATCGCGCAGGTTGCCGAGGAGATCCACGGCGTGTTCGCCGCCGAGGGCGGCCGTGGCGCTCGAATCACCGAGCTCGCCCGGCTGCTGGATTCCATCGACGCCCGCCCGGCGTTGGACGTCGACGGACAGGGCTGGATCGTCGACGACGCTCAGTGGCTGAACGCCACGATGCTCTTCGGCCTGTTCGACTACTCCCGCAGCACACCAAAGCTGGCACGGCTCGGCACCTGTCGAGCCCACCGCTGCGTCGACGCCTTCGTCGACAACACCCAGGCCGCCACCAGGCGATTCTGCTCGACGACGTGTCAGACCCGAGCCAAGGCCGCCAGCCGCCGCCAACGAAACCGACCCTGACCACCCGACCCCGACGACCCGAAACGCACCGATGGCACTTGAATCAGAGTTCGACGACAAGAACCGCCGGGCGCTGTTCAGCTCGCACGCGGCAGCCTACGGCGACGGTCGCCCCGGCGACCCGCCGGAGGTCTTCGCCCACCTTCGATCGGCATGCGGTCTCGGCCCCGGCAGTCGGGTCCTGGAGATCGGCGCCGGTGCCGGACAGGCCACGGGGCCACTCCTCGATGCCGGCGCCCGGTTGCTCGTAGTCGAGGTCGGAGAAGAGTTCGGGGCGCTGCTGCGAACGAGATTCGGGAACCACCAACTCGAGGTCAGGACCGGCGAGTTCGAAACAGTAGAGCTTCCGTCCGCGTCCTTCGATCTCATCGTCGCGGCGACATCGTTCCATTGGATCGAGCCCACGCAGGGACTCGACCGCGTCGCGGACCTGCTCAGACCGACGGGTTCGATCGCGTTGTGGTGGACCCACTTCGGCGATGCCAGTCGCCCCGACCCGTTCCGCGACGCGTCCAACCCCTCCCTCCTCGATCGACACGCACCACAACTCGCCGACTCCGCCACCGGAGGCTCGGGCATCGGCGCACACCCCTACGCCCTCGACACCGCAGCACGGCGCAGCGAGATCGACAACACCGGCAGATTCGGTCCGGTCGAGGAACGACGGATCCCCTGGACGACAACGCAAACCACAGACGAGATGCACCGATTCCTGTCATCGTTCTCGAGCTGGATGACCCTCGACGACAACGTACGAACCGACCTGCTACGCGACATCGGCGACCTGATCGACCACCGGTTCGGCGGTGCCGTCGAACGACCCTTCATCACCGCCATCTACACCGCTCGACGGCTCTGAGAGATCGTTTGCATGGTGGCGCCTGGTCGGTTGATCGACCTTGCAGGTGATCGCGGCCGGGAGACGTCCATGTGATGGCCCGGACTACGCTCGGGCGATGGGCTCGCAAGACGAAAACGTCCACGACGTCGTATGGCGACTGCACCTTGAGTCGGCGCCACTTGAGGTGCACCGCGCTCTCTCGACGGGCGAGGGTCGTGCGGCCTTCTGGGCTGAGTCCGCTGTGGAGATTGATGGTGAGGTCCACTTCGAGTTCATCAACGGAGAGCGATACGCAGGACGAGTGTTGGGCAACGATCCCCCGTCGTTCTGGGCAGTCGACTACTTCGGTTGGCCCGTGGAGTTCCGCTTGAGCCCCGACGGGTCAGGTGGCACGGATCTCGAAATGCGCCACCTCGGACTCGACATCCAGGCTCGCGATCAGGTGACTCCTGGTTGGCTCAACGTCCTGCTGCCGATGAAGGCCTATGTTGACCATGGGGTCGATCTGCACAACCACGACCCGTCGAGGTCGTGGGATCAACGGTACGTCGACCACTGATCAAATCCCCGATCAATCCGTGCGTGTGTGAACCAACTCGATCCTTGGTAGCTGAGGTCGGCACCAAGGCGAGCGGCTACCCGCTCGAGAACGATCGCCTCACCGGATCGTCGCCCGCCATCGACCGCAACGTGGGGCGAGCGTCCGATTCGCTGCTCGGCAAGGCGCGCTTCGTCGGACGCGACCGCCCGTAGCCGCTCCGGTCGTTCCTCTCGGTTCGGTTGGGGCGCAGACTCCGCCCGAAGTCCGCCCCGTCTCCGAATGTATCGATCCGCAGGCAGACGGCACCTACAACGTCCACTTCGGCTGGGAGGTGCAAGCACCGGGGTCGGTGACCATTCCGGTCGGTGCGTCCAACCAACTGAGCGGCGCAACCGTCGTCGCGGGGCCCGACACGTTCTTCGACCGACCGATCGGCGCCTACCGACTCACCGCGCCGAAGTCGCTAGTCGCTCAGCTCGACGTTCGGTTAAGTCGAACGTTGCGGGCTCCAAAATGTGCTCGATGTCAACGCCTACGCACGAGCCATCACACCGCTCGGGATCGGCACCTACGAGCGGGCGGACGGGACCGGTCGGGTCGACGAAGCCGCTCCATAACGATGCTCCAGAATCCCGATCTGCCGCGCTCGGGTGCCGGCGCACTGGCCCGGCCAGGCCGCTCGACAACGCGACCACCGGCGGTGAAGTCGAGCGTTGTCGGCTCGACGAGCGCCTGACCCTCACGGTCCGTGGCGAGGGATGCCAACGGGCCGGCGTTGTCGGGCGGGCCGTAAGTGCCGTTTATCCGCACCGGCGGCATGCGGGCGGTTGTAGAATTGGGCGGTGCGTTTCTCCCCTTTTTCGCTGATGATGGTGCCCCGACTGGGGCCGTCGGCGCGCACGCAGTAAGCGTTTCCGTTCGACCCCGGGTTGGAGCCCAGGGGTCGAGTCGAGATCGCTGGTCGAGGTCCGGGGTCCTGCTCGATTACAGGAGTACCCCCTGACATGACGACCTACATCACCGTTGCGATCCCCTATGTGAATGCTGACCCGCACATCGGCTACGCCTACGAGCTGATCGAGGCCGATCTGGCGGCCCGGGCCCGGCGGGCATTGGGTGACGATGTCCGGTTCCTCGGTGGCACCGATGAGTTCTCGCTGAAGAACGTTGTTGCCGCCGAGGCCGCAGGCGAGACGACCCAAGCCTTTGTCGACCGGCACGCCGATCGGTTCGAGGCGCTCGCCGAATCGCTGGGCATCAGCTTCGACGACTTCATCCGCACCAGCCGCGATCCTCGACACCGACCCGCGGTGGAACGACTGTGGAAGGCATGTTCGAACAGTGGCGATCTCTACCAACGCGACTACACCGGTAGGTACTGCATTGGCTGCGAACAGTTCTACGATCCCGGCGACCTGGTCGAGCGTGGTTGCCCTGAGCACGGTCAGGTGATCGAGACCGTCACCGAGAACAACTGGTTCTTCCGGTTGTCCGCCTACGCCGACCAGCTCGTCGAGCTGATCGAAGCGAACACCCTGCGTATCACCCCGGAACCGTTTCGGGCTGAGGTGCTGGCGTTCATCCGCCGCGGGCTCGATGACATCAGCATCTCCCGCTCAGTGGAACGGGCCCACGGTTGGGGCATCCCGGTACCCGACGACCCGGCACAGGTGGTCTACGTGTGGTTCGACGCCCTGAGCAACTACATCAGTGCCCTCGACTACGGCACCAGTGGCGACCTCTACGAGCAGTGGTGGCGGCATGCTGATGAGCGCATCCACGTCGTCGGTAAAGGAATCACCCGCTTCCACGCCGTGTACTGGCCGGCGTTCCTCCTCTCCGCCGGTGAACCGATCCCGACCCGAATCCAGGTCCACCCCTACCTCAGCGTCAACGGCGCCAAGATCTCGAAATCCTCGGGATCTGGACCCCCACCGACCGATCTCGTGGACACCTTCGGCAGCGACGCGCTGCGATGGTGGGTCACCAGCGACGTGTCACCGGCGAGTGACACCGATTTCACGGTCGAACGACTCGTCCAACGAGCCAACGAAACACTGGCCAACGGACTCGGCAACGCCATCAACCGCGTCGCGACACTGCGCCACCGGACCACCGATTGGACGTCCCCAGCACCCGTTGGCGAGCCGATCCCAACGACCACCCACCTCTCGCGCTCCGTCGCCGCGGCACTCGCCGATTTCGACCGACGACAAGCAACCGAACGACTCGCCGCTGCCATCGACGCCGTCAATCAACAGATCGAGGCGGCCGCACCATGGAAGCTGCTGAGCGACCCATCCAACGCCGAAGAACTCACTGCACTGCTCTCCGCCTACACCACCTCGCTCCACGACATCGCACAAGCGATCCAACCCATCACCCCCACCCTCGCAGCGCGAGCATCCGAAGCCTTGAACGCCTCGCCCAGTACGGCACCGAGACCCGTCTTCGCCAGACTCCACGAGTCGCTCCCCTCGTGAGCTGCTCAGCTCGCCGAGGGCCGCCTCGTCATCGTCGGTGGCCGAGACGCTCACACCAGACTGGCGTACCGGCCTTGGCCTCGGTGTTCGGGGATACGGTCACGAAGGGTGCGGTTCTCGCGCCGACCAGCGACGGGGTGCTAGAAATCGGCTTGTGGTCGACCGAACCCGCAGCGAGTACCGACTCCGCCTGACCCGCTTGGCCGAACCAACACCGCAGTTGCACCCTCGCTCAGCTCGCGAGTTTCCGCGTGACCGCTTGGCTGCCCTTCTACTTCGGTCCTATCGAGGCACGGTCGACGACGAGGGCGAGGACCACGACGACGCACTCGACGCTGTCGATCTCTACCTGGACGGCGCCCTGCCCGATTACGCCCTCGCCCTGGTCGACCAGGACGAGCCGGTAGCCCTCTGCTTCATCTCCGTGGTTGACGGCGTCCACTATGTCAACCCGATCGTCGTCGCTCCCGAGAGCAAGAGGCGAGGTATCGGCCGGGCTTTCGTGCTCTGGTCGCTGCACCAGTTGTACGCGGCCAACGTCGACGAGGTCGGGGCGGCGATCACCGACGGGAACGTCCCATCCGAACGCCTCTTCACCGGATTAGGATTCACCCGAATCGGGCCGTGGCCGCCCGAGAACCGTTGACCTAGCCCAGCCAGCCGCCCCTGCCGCCGACACCGTCGTCCCTGTCGAGCGACAGCAGCGGGCACTCACGACCGGGCAGGCACGACCACCAGGGAATGCGAACTCAGACGGCGAAGCGGAGCGCAACCGACTCCGTGATGTTCTCGTCGTCACACTCCGTGAGCGGCGGCCAGAACTCTGCGAATTTTTGCGCACGCCGGTAGTGCCGTTATGGGTGGTGTCACAGCCACCGTGGGATTCAGGTTGCTCGTCTCTGACGTGGATAGGTAGCCGTAGGCGGAGAGTGGCGGGCCGTCGCCGTAGTTGCCGATGCCGCGCAAGGGGTGCCAGCTCCTGCAGCTGGTGGTCAGCTGTTGGCCACGACGGTTTCGGCCATAGGGCTGAGTTGGAAAACCGATGGCATCCGGCGGGTCAGGGCGGTGGGTCCGTCGAACGAGAGGCGTTGGTCGCGGAGTGCCTTCTTGATCGGGAGGTGACCGAGCCACACCTGGTAGAGGGTGGAGAGGTCCGAGGTGACGGTCACGTCGACGTCGTAGCCGGGGTCGGTCAGGCATACCGAGGGGTCACCGGACTCGACGACCAGCCAGAAGGGTTGGGGGTCGTCGGTGAAGCGCAGGTGCAGGACGCTGCGCCGGTCGGGAAGGCCCGAGGTGTCCAGCCGGGAGTGCATCCACCAGACCAGGACCTCGGCGTCGAGCTCTTCGAGCTCGGGTTCGCCAAAGGTCCAGCGCGCTCCCCAGGCCCCGAGCCCGAAGACGATCGGCTCCAGCTGCCGGCCGGCCTCGGTCAGCAGGTACTCGCCGTCGAGTCGCTCGACGATATCGGCCTGCTCGAGTTGGCGAAGGCGCTTGGTCAGCAGCGTCCGGGACAGGCCGGGGAGGCCACGACTGAGGTCGTTGAAGCGGGTGGTGCCGACGAGCAGATCGCGGATGATCAGAAGCGTCCATCGCTCGCCGAGCACGTCGAGCGCCCGCGAGATCGGGCAGTACTGGCCGTATCCGGAATCCCTGGCCATCGTTGCCTCCTGTACGCCGGCCCCCACCGACCAGTACAGATTCTAGACCAGGAAGGTCCACAGAAGGGACTGGTTCGGGCCCGGCCTCGTTCGTAGGTTCGCAAGTATGACGATCATCAACGAGACCGACGAAACCAACGACGTCACGGACCGGTCGCCGATCGGTTCGTCCGCCCCGGCCTACTGGGTCGGCTTGGCCCGCGACATCGGCGTGCGCCTGCAACCGGGTGTCGCCGAGCGTGACCAGACCGGTGAGATCTCCCACGCCGCCTTCGAGCTGTTGCGGGAACAGGGTGCGACGACGGCGCTCGTCCCGCGGGAGTTCGGGGGCGGTGGCGCCGAGCACGCCGAGTTCGGGGCGTTCCTCCGCGAGCTCGGTCGCCACGACCCCGCGACCGCTCTGACCCTGTCCATGCACAGCCATCTCGTCGCCACCCAGGTCTGGCGGCACGGCCGCGGCTTGGACGCATCGGCCTTCTTCTCCAAGGTAGCCGGAGGGGTGATCATGATCAGTACCGGGGCGTCCGACTGGGTCGGGTCCTCCGGTGCCGCCGTCGCCGTCGAGGGCGGGTACCGGGTCGACGCCAGGAAGATCCCGGTGAGCGGCTGCGAGGTCGGCGATGTCCTCGTCACCTCCATTCGATGGGAGGACGCGTTCGACCGCCCGCAGGTGATCCATTGCTCGATCCCCTTCGACGCCACCGGGGTCAGCATCGAGCGGACCTGGGACACGCTGGGCATGCGGGCGACCGGGTCCCACTCGGTGGTCCTCGAGGACGTGTTCGTCCCGGAGTCCGCGGTCTCCCTGATCCGGCCGGCGGATGCCTGGCACCCGATCTGGAACACCGTGCTCGGCGCAGCTATGCCGCTGATCATGGCGCCCTACGTCGGGATCGCCGATGCGGCGGTGGCGGCGGCGACCGAGATCGTCGCCGGCCGCTCCGATCCCCACGTGCTCCAACTGGTCGGTGAGATGATCACCGCCCACACCACCGGTGCCGACGCGGTGACCGCCATGCTGGCTTCGTCGGACGACCTCCGCTTCGACAACACCGATGAGCACTCGAGCGTCACCCTGGCCCGCAAGACCGTGGCCGCCGAGGCGCTGATCGAGACGGTCCGACTGGCCATCGAGGTCACCGGAGGGGTCGGGTTCGCGAGGAGCTCCAAGCTCGAGCGCCTCTATCGCGACATCCACGGCTGCCTGTTCCACCCGTTGCCCCGGGCCAAGCAGAGTCGGTTCTCGGGGCGAGTGTCGCTCGGGTTCGATCCGTTCGGCTGAGGCCGGTATCCACGAGCCGGGCTGGCGATGACGCGGTCGGCGAGCACGACGTCCGTGCGCCGCAGGCGACCGATGTCACCACCGGGCCCCTCCGGTCCCGGCGGTCCGGCCACCGATGCCGGCGCCGACCGTGGGCCCGCTGGCATGGAACGGGAGGGGCCGCCGACCTGGTGGGGCCCGGGTCCCGCCAGACCGGTGATGGCGGCGTTCCTCGGTCTCCAGTCCACCCACGCGCTCTCGTCGAACGCGGCCGACGCCTTGTTCTTCTCCCGCTTCGGTGTCGTGCATCTCCCGGTGCTGTACATCGTGCTCGGGCTGGCCACCATGGCCGCCCTGCTCGGCTACACGGCTGCGCTGATGAGGCTCGGTCGGCGCACCGTCTACCTGGGCGTGCTGGCCGTCGGCGCCGCCGGCATGGCCACGCTTCGGCTGCTCGTGGCCTCGGGGGAGCGCTGGGTTCTGGCCGTCGTCTGGGTGGTGGCCAATGTGTTCATCCTCGTCACCTTGGCCCTGATGTGGAACCTGGCCGGCAACACCGTCGATGCTCGATCGGCAAAGCGGTGGTATCCGCTGTTCGCCGGGGCCGGCGTGCTCGGTGGGGTGATCGGCAACGTCGCCACCGGTCCGCTCGTGGCCTTGATCGGTACACCGAACCTCCTGGTCCTGACCGCGGCGATCTACGTGCTGGCGGCGGCAGCGATCGCACGGGTGGCCTTCGGTCCCGAACCGGAGTTCCGAGAACCGGTGCTGGCCCGGCTCGCCGCCGACGTCGGACTCGGTGTCCGGTCCCCGCTGCTGCGACTGGTGGCGGTGGCGATGGCGCTGGCCACCACGCTGTTCTACCTGGTGGCCTTCCCGTTCAGCGAGGCGGTGGCGGCATCGTTCGATCGCGAAGCGGACATCGCCACCTTCCTCGGCCTCTTCTCGGCCGGGGCCACGGCGGCCACCCTGCTGATGGCGATGCTGGTGGCCAACCGCCTGTTGGCCCGGCTCGGGGTGTTGACAGCCTGGTTTCTGGTGGCCGTGACCTACGTCGCCGGCTTCACTATCTGGCTGGCGACGCTGTCCCTGGCCACCGCCTCGCTGTTCCGGCTGGCGCAGTGGGTCATGGCCTCGACCATCGGCGAGACCGCCAGGTCGGCGGTGTTCAACGCACTCCGTGCCGACCGGCGAGGTGAGGTGATGGCAGCCTTCGCCGCCATCCCGACGCAGCTCGGCGTGGTCGGTGCCGGCGTCATGCTGCTGGCGCTACGGCGCGCCGATGACCGGGCCGGCTCCGCGGTCGGCCTGTTGCTGGCTGCCGCACTGGCCGGCGCCATCTGGCGCATGCGCCGCCACTACTCCGCTGCCCTCGTCGACGCACTCCGGGAGGGCGTGTCCATCGCCTTCACGTCGCCGCACCGGGGATTCTCGTCGATGGCAACCGATGCCGATGCCACGTCGACCCTCTTGGCTGGTACGGTCGACGACCGACCGGAGATCCGGCGCCTCTCGGCGGAGATCATCGGCCGGGCCGAGCTGGTCGACGGCCTCCCTGCGCTCACCACGCTGCTCGATGACGAGGACCTCTCGGTTCGGCTGGCCGCGTTCGACGGGCTGGATCACATCGGCGACAGAAGCGGCCAGGCCGGACGGCCGTGGGCCGATCGTGTCCTGTCGGCGCTGTTCCCTGCTGACGGCTCGTTCGCCGGTCTGGAGGCGGCCACCCCAGACGAGCGAGCTCGAGTCACCCGCTGGCTGGTCAAGGCTGGCGAGCTCTCGACCGCAGACCGGCTCCTGACCGGGATGCTCTCCTCGGACGACAGTGGAGAGCGCACCGCGGCGTTGCACGCGGTCACCGACATGAAGTGGGCGCCGGACCGCGGCGACATTGCGCGGCTCCTCGTCGACGACCCGTCGATCGTCGTGCGCTCGGCGGCATCCGCCGCCACGGCCGTCCTGGCTGGCGCTGGCGACGAGCTCTACCGGGGCCTGCTCGACCAGGACCCGACGGTTCGCTCGGCCGCCGCTGAAGCCTGGCGCGACGCCGATGGGGAGCCTGAACCGGTCCTGGCCCTGCTCGAGCAGGAACGACCGGAGCTCTGGGAAGCGGCGATCGTCGCGCTCGGGCACCGGGCGGCCCAGGTCGGTGACCGGGTATCGACCTGGGCGACACGCCGGGTCGTCGATGCGGCCATGGTCAGGGCCCAACATGGTGTGATCTCCCTGTTCGCCGACGACCCAGCGATGCCGGCCAGTGCCTATCTCGCAGCGCTCCTGCAACAACGGGTGGCGATGTCCACCCGCGTCGCCCTGCGCATCCTGGCCCTCCTCGAACCGGAGGAGACCGCGCACCTCATCATCGACGGCCTCAGCTCCGAAGACCCCGACGCCAGAGCGCAGGCCCTGGAGGCGGCGGAGGCGATCGGCGGCCGCCTGGCCCACCAGGTCGTGCCGATCCTCGACGGATCGACGGTCGGTCCCGAGTCGATCAGGACCGCCATCGCCCAGCTCAGCGGCGATCCCGATCCCTGGATCCGGATGCTGGCATTCCGCTCCGCCACCGAGTTGGCGGCAAGGGACTGGGCCGACGGTCTGGCCTCCGCATCCCGAGATCCCGACCGACGCGTCCGCGACACGGCGGGCCACGTCGCCACACGATTGGAGCCAACAATGGGTGAGACCCTGGACACCGTCGGACGACTCGATCGCATGCTGATGCTTCGCCGGGTCCCCATCTTCGAGTCGCTGCTGCCAGAAGACCTCGAACGAGTGGCCGAGGTCGCCGTCGAGCAGACCTTCGCCGCCGGGGAGCTGCTGTTCGCGGCCGGCGACCCGAGTCAGGACTTGCTTCTGGTCCTCGACGGCGACGTCGACCTCGTCGCCGAGGGCCAGCCGCTCGTCGAGCGTCTGGGACCCGGCAACCACATCGGCGAACTGGCGGCGCTCTGCGGCCAGCCTCGCACCACCGATGCCAGAGCCAGTGGACGAGTCAGGGTGCTCTCCATCGAGGCCGGGGTCCTCAACCGGCTGCTCGACGATCGCCCCGACGTCATGCGCCAGATGCTGTCCGACCTCGCGGCGCGCCTGACCAACCATCTCCGGCAGGCCGACACCGCATCGGCGCAGGTACAGAAGTTGTACTGATCAGGTCCACTCTTCGCACTGGGCGATGCCTCACCCACCACTCAGACTCGAAATCGAGACAGACACACAGATCGTGAGGCCGGTCTGCGACATGCACCCGTGCCCAGGACACCTCTCGACCCCAGCAAAGGAGCAATGATCATGTCGATAGAAGCGAACAAGGCCGTCCTGCGTCGCGGCGCCGAGGCGTTCAACAACCGCGAGGACCGATCGGGCTGGCTCGACATCCACGACCCGTCCGTCGTCGCCGAGGGGCTCGCACCGACCCCCGTCGGCCTCGAGGGGGTGACGGAGTTCTACGCCGGGCTCTGGTCGGCGTTCCCAGATCTCCACATCACCATCGAAGACATGGTGGGCGAGGGGGATCGGGTGGCCTGGCGGCTGAAGGTCACCGGCACCCAGCAGGCCGAATTCCGGGGCGTGCCCGCCAACGGCACCCGGGTGGAGTTCGCCGCCCAGTACGTCTTCCGGTTCCGGGACGGCAAGATCATCGAGCGCTGGACCAACTTCGACCGGCTCGGCGTGATGATCCAGCTGGGAGCCATCCCAGCGCCGGCCTAGCCGCAGCAGCGGTTTGAACGGTGGCCCAGGACAGCGGCTGAGCCTCCGAGCTGTCGCCCCGTCGTCAACGACCGACGAGGTGGTCGAGAGGCTCGGCCGCCGTCTGAACCCCGCCAGGCCAGCTGAGACCGGGACCGGGACCAACAGAAGCCAACGGCGGGGCCGATCAGAGACATCCTTCGCAGAACGGAGCCGATGATGGACATCGAAACGATCAGCCGGGACGAGCTGAAAGCGAAGCTCGACCGCGGTGACGACTTCAAGCTGGTCATGACCCTTCACGATTGGGCGTTCGACGACGCGCACATTCCCGGGTCGATCAACGTCACCTCGCCCGCCCTCGCCGCCAGCGAACTGGCCGAGGATGACGAGATCGTCGTGTACTGCTCGGACGAGGCATGCATCGCCAGCCAGATCGCCTATCGAGCCCTGCTCGAAGCGGGGTACCGGAAGGTACGTCGATACGCCGGCGGGCTGACCGACTGGCAGGCCGCCGGCTATCCACTCGACGGCAGTGGTGCAAGTGGCCGACAGGGCGAGTACGCCCGCCGACAGAGCTGAGATCCCGGGTGCCCCAGTCATCCACTGAGGTTGTGCGGTTGCGGGCGGAGTCGGCGTATCGAAGACTCCGTGCGGCTGCTGGAGATCTCACGGTTGTCCTGGCGCGTGGCGAGTAGAGCGAACTCTCACTGTCTACTGAAGTTGGGCGTGCCTCCGTTGCGGCCCTGGCCGAACTGGCGGTAGCCGGTGGGGAGCAGTGCTGGGCGGGCGTCGATGAGTCGGCCGATGGAGGTCATCGCGTCAGGCGCGAGGTCGTCAATGTCGCGGAGCAGGTCCGGGAGGTTCGACTGGTCAACGATCACCAGGATCTGGGCGGCGGTGCCACCGAGACCATCGGCTGTACTGGCGGTGCCAGGCCAGCCGAGGTTCCGCAGCGCTACGAGGATGTCGTGGCCGACGCCGGCATCACCACTCAGGAACCCCGATCGGCCGCGCTCGGGTTCCGGCGGACTGGCCCACCTCAGCCACTCGGGAACGAGACTACGCAAGGCGAGAAGAGCGTTGACCAACTCCCTCGCCGCCGGGGCGCCACCCTCGGTGGCTGGGCCGCTTCGCCGACCGGTGTACTGCAGTGCGCTGGTCGTGCCGTACTCGACGAGACCCGCCGCAGCCTCAACGAGATCCGCAAGTTCTGCCAGTGGCGCAGATGGCGGATCTCGGACAGCTGGCAGACGATCTCCTCTATTCACACGTGGCTCGGATCGTACCCTCACCAACCTCGACCGGTGGAGGCTGGCTCCCGTCGTTGGCGGGTTGTTTGAGCATCGGACCCGACTACGACATCGTCGAGCCAGTCACCGTGAACAACGATTCGGCGAACACGCCGTTCTCGCCCGGCGCCGGATAGTACGCGATTGGCCCGGGTTCGCCGTCGGGACTGGCGATGTCGAGGGCGATGCTACCCATCCACCCCCCATCGACGCGGTTGGCGCCAGCGACGAGCGTGAAGTCCTCACCGTCCACGCCGAACCCGAAGGTGATTGAGTCGTCGGCGATTGAGCACGGTGACACTGCGTTCGGTACATCAAAGGTGAGGTCGAGTCCATCCACCGACGCCGTGGCCGTTCCGGGCGGTGGAGCGTCGCCAAGCGAAGCCCCCGAACCGCCGTCGTCATCGGACCCAGCTGTGCCGTCACCGTCGGACTCCGGGACGACATCCGAAGCGGTCGAATCGCCGTCATCGCCACAAGCGCTGAGCACTGTCAGCACCACCGCCATCACAATCCAGATGCGCTTCATGGGCCACTCCCCTCCTGCCAGCAGCAGCCCGTCACGGTACTAGCCCAGCTAGGTAACGGGTCGCCACCAGGTCGGGCCTGGATGGTGTCGAAGTACTGGGCCAGGTCGCTCAGCGGTCCTTGGAGGCAGAGGTCGATCATCGGTCCATTGTTGGTGAACAGCGCCCTTGGGACGGATCGTTGCTCGAGGGCGTCCAGAGGGCCCGTGGCCGGTTCGAAGCAACGACTCCAGACGGCGACCAGCTCGTCGAGTCGAACGGTGTGGTTCAGCCGGTCGAGGATTCGGTCGACCAGCTGATCGGGGGCGTAGCGACCGAGTTCGGCCTGGCCGTCGAGCCCCGATTCGAAGAGTTCGGCGGTGATGACGGCCGTATCGAGTCCTGTTGCTTCGGCGAGTGCTTCGAGGCGACGCTCGGGTCGGTAACGTGCTGCGACGCCACCCGAGGCGACTCGAGCCGTCACCACGCGATGTCGCCCGAGCTGGGAGCGGCTAGTCGGCAGGGGCCGGATACGGCCTGGTGAGGGGCCAGCCGTACTCGCTCGGGCCGTTGTCGCTCAGATAGTCGAGCCGCTTCACGGCGTCTTCGAGCGTGGGGACCTCACCAGCGGGGATCCACCACAGCACGTTGATGGGGCCGTCGGGCTTCTGGAACCACTCGGACCGGCGGCGGAGGTAGCTGGCGTGGCCGCTCTTGTACATGAAGTGCTTGAGCGACTCCAGGTCCTCCCAGACCGACAGGTTGGGGGCCCACAACGGGTCCTCTCGACCGGGCACGTCGACGTAGCTCGACGAAGCGCCGTCATCGGACTTCAGGCGCCAGATGAACCCGCTGCTCGCCTCGGCGATCGCGTTGATGGGATCGAGCGCAGCTGCGAACTCGGCCATCGCCGCGTCGTCGAGGGGCGCACGGAACAACCCGAGGTTGAGCTGCGCCAGGTGATGACTCGCCATGACCGCCATGCTAGTGAGGAGTCGCTGCGGTGAGCTCGTACCGTCGGCGTTGGCGTCGGCGGAAGGTGGTGAGCTCGGTGACGCCCCGGGCGTTCAGTTCCGCCTCCAGCACGTCGAAGCCGTGGCCGAGGTGCTCGGCGGTGTGCGCATCGCTGGCGGTCGTGATGGCCAGGCCGGCGCTGAGGAGATCGTCGAGGAGGCCCCGACCGGGGTAGGTGTCACCCACCGGCTTCCGGAGCCCCGCCGAGGAGAGCTCGATCACCGGTGACGCCGAGGCGAGGCCATTCACGAGGCGCGCTTCGATCTCGGCCAACCGTGGAGGCCGGTGGCCAGCGACCTTGATGACATCGACGTGGGCGAGCACATCGACCAGGCCGCTCGCGGCGAGGTCGAGAACATGATCGACGTACTGCGAGAACACGTCGTCGAGATCCCGCTCGGCCCAACGGCGAGCGAACGCCTCGTTGTCGTAGGCGTCGAAGAGCCACTCGTCGAGCCAGTGCACCGATCCCAGCAGCACGTCGAACGGGTACTCGTCGAGCACCGCCCTCATGGCGTCCATCGCTCCGGGGAGGTAATCGACCTCGAGCCCCACCAGGATCGGCAGGCCGGCCTCCTGCGCCTCGACGAGAACCTCGACATAGGCGTCGAGACCACCTCCCCCCTCGACGTCGAGCACGTGCTCCGTCGCCTCGGCGACGTCTCCCGTCAGCGGTCGGTCCCAGTGCGGAAGCACCTCGCTGACGATGCGATCGAAGCGGTGCGAGTGCTCGGTGATCGCGATCTCCGCGATGCCCCTCGACCGTGCCACCTCGCAGTAGGCGCCGATCTGGTCGAGGGTCGGCGTCGCCGTGCCGGGTCGATGCGGCCAGACGTGGGTGTGAAGATCGAGCACCGATCGATGATCGCGCACCCGGGCCTGTTGACGAAGCCGGCAGCGAGGGCGACGATCGGGGCCGTGGACCGACCGTCGCCGACAGCGGATCAGCCGACGAGCACATCGCCGACCGGCCAATTCGATCTTCGAGCCCTCTTCCTCGCCGCAGATGCCGAACGGGAGCGCGGGGGTGCGAGCTGGGCGGCGCTGGCTCGTCAGATCGGCGTGGCCGCCTCGACGATGCGCCGCTACGAGCATGCGGCTGACGCCGAAGCCGACGGCGTGCTCGCCGTCGTCGCCTGGTTGGGCGCGGCCCCCGAGGACTACCTCACCGGCGTCGCGGCACCCGGGGAGCGGTTGGCCGCCACCGCCGGTGGGCACATCCGGGTCGACATGGAACTGGTCGCCGCCGCCGAGGGCGACCCACGCGGTGCCCAGGGCCGCACCCGCACCACCATCCAGCGGCTCGTGGAGGTCACCCAGCGAGCAGGTCGACCCGTGGCGTCGCTGACCCGCATCAGCGAGCTGTAGGTCGGACGACGACCCGCGCCGGTGACCGTCAGCGGTCCTCGAGCGTCCAGCCCCGCTCGTTGGTGGTCAGCGGCACGAAGCCGAGACGATGGAGAATCGCCAGGTACTCGGGCGGGTGCACATCGTCGGCGTAGTAGTCGATGAGTCGCTCGACGCCGCCGAGCAGCAACCAGTCGGCGGCGGCCGACAGCAGCGCCGGCATGACCGACTCGAGATCGTGGGACTCCGTGGCGAAGAGATTGCCGACATCGGTCCAGGTGGTCGCCGTCGTGCTGCGGGCGAGGGCCTGGTCGATCTCGCCCACCTCGATGTAGCCGAGGTGCCCGCGGTCGCCGACCAGGTCGAACCGGGCGCCCAGCACCCCGACCGAGCGGTGGACCTCGGCCCCGCCGACGTGGTGACCTACGAGATCACCGCACCTGGCCACCAGGACCGTCTCGGTTCTGTCCGGCCCGTCGAAGCCCGCCCCGACGAGGAGCGAACGGACGTGGGGCCAGCTGTCGGGAACGCCGTAGCAGCCAGGGGCCGGCAGGACGCCATCGGCGTAGATCCGGCTCGGCGCCCACGATCGAGCGCGGTCGAGAGCGGCGCCGAGCAGTCGCTCGCCCGCCTCCACGGCCATGGGCGCGACCACGAGCCAACGGATCTCAGCCGCCGACCGGTATCCCTCCCGGACCTTCTGGTCAGCGCCGAAGCGGTGCAGGAGGCACGCCCCGACGACCGCCTCGTCCTGGACCGCGACGAGACCGCAGCGCTGCACCACCCACGGATCGACGATCAGCTCGCCCGGCTCCCGCTCGAGCTGGCTGAGGACGACGTTGGTGGACAGCGCCACCCCGGGCAGCACGGACGAGACGTGCAGGTTGACCAGCGCGGTCAGTTGGTCACGATCACTGCGGCTGAACTCCCGCACGACGAGCGACATGGCGAAGCCCCCTGGAACAAGCGATTGGCATGTCGCCGCCTCCGGTGCGGTGCGACCACGATCCTAGCCCGTCGGCCTGTGCAACGACGCCAGCCAGAGCGACGCGAGGCACAACATCCCCAGCCTTTGCCGGGCCAGCGCTCTCAGATCAGCGTCGGCGGCTCGGCGGGGCCTGGCACCCGGTCGAGGTCGCCGTAGGTGGCCCACGCCTCGGCCAGTCGGGTGACCCCGGCCCGCAGCACATCGGGCGGTGCCGTGAACGGGATCCGTAGGTGGTCGTCGGTCGGCGCAGAGAACTCGTGGCCGCCAGCCACCGCCACCCCGTAGCGGGCCGCGTGCTTCCCGAAGCTCGACCCCGACCCCCGCGGCAACCCGACCCACGCCACGAGGCCCCCGTCGACCACGGGCACGTCCCACTCGGGCAACTGGCGGGCGAGCTCGTGAACCAGCACCTCGTGCTGCTCGACGAGCTGGGCCACCCTGGCCTGCACCACCTCGTCGAAGTGCTCGAGCACCCGCAACGCCATGAGCTGTGATGGCAGTGGCGAATAGAGATCGGCGAGGGCCTTGGCCGAGCGGAGGCGCTGGGCGGCCTGCACGTCGGCCCGCACCCATCCGATCCGGAGGCCGGGCCAGGCGATCTTGTTGATCGAATCGACCACGAAGTGCGCCGCCCCCGGCGTCTCGGCGGCGAGGGGTCGTGGCACCCTGCCGTCGAACGCGAGGTGGGCCGTGACCCGATCCTCCACCAGCGGCACGCCGTAGTCGGCGGCCAGACCGGCCACCGCCTCCCGCCGGGCGGGCGTCAGCCGGGTGCCGGTCGGGTTGTGATGATGGGGGTTGAGACCGATGAACGCCGGCCGGAGCCGCTCGATCGCAGCCGCCAGCTCGTCGGGGATGACGCCGTGTCGGTCCATCGCCACCCCGTAGGTCCTGGCCCCGGCCGCCTCCACGGTCCCAGCGAGCCCCGGCCAGGTGGTCGACTCGGTCAACACCACGTCACTCGGGCCAGCGAGCAGGTTCCCCACGAGGGCGATCGCCTGTTGGGCCCCGCTCGTGACCACGACCTGCTCGGGCTCGGTGGTCAGCCCCGATTCGGTGATGTGGTCGGCGATCGCCCGCCGCAGGGCTCGGAGGCCGGCGGGCTCCGCCGTGTCGAGGTCGGGGCCGTGATCGGTGTAGCGGACCGACTGGACCAACTCGAGCACGCGGGGCAGCACGGTTGCGGTGGCGAGCAGGAGGTTGATCGACGACTCGGGCCCTGCGAACAACTGATCGCCGGGAACCTCCCCAGCGCCGACGTCGCCGGTGGGGCTGGCGACGACGTGGGTGCCGCTCCCCTGCGTCCGCTGCACCCGACCGTCGGAACGGAGGCGATCGTAGGCGGCGACCACCGTTCCCCGAGACACCGACAGCTCCGCTGCGAGCGTCCGCTCGGCGGGGAGTCGGTCGTGGTGGCGGAACACGCCCTGGGTGATCAGCCGCTCGAGGCCGTCGGCCAGCTGGTGATAGAGCGGCGCTGCACCGTCCGACCACCGGCCCAACCGCGCCGCAACGTCGGAAGCGTCCAATTTCCGCTGATTGGATCTAGGGTCGTGGTCCACTGCCTGCGATCATAGTCCAATGATTCAAAACCGTCCACGCCGACAGTCAGAGATCACCAACACTCGGACCATTGCACGCCGCTCAACGGCAGCTAGCCATGCCACTTCAGTGGAATTGGCCCATGTGTTGGCTGAGCTCGACGCGGAGGAACTGGCCCGCTGGCGCCCCGAGCTCGTGGTGGCCGCCGGCGATCTCGCCCTCGCCGCTGGGATGGCTTGGCGTGTCGATCCGGACGAGGCGACGATGGCGCTCGCCCGCATCGTTGCCCATCTCGCCGTCACCTCCCCCACCGCGGCATCGGCGCTGGCCGGGCATCTGATCACCGCGATCGGCCTCGCCCGCGGCGTCAGTTCAGGGCCGAGCCCCCAGCCCGCACCGCATCGCGATCAGGACGAGATCGGCTGGACGGTGGGATCGAGGGCGATGAGCTCGTCCAACGGCATCGGGCGACCGAGCAGGTAGCCCTGGCCCTTCGGGATCCCGATCTGGCGGCACACCTCGAGCTCCTCCTCCCGCTCGATGCCTTCGGCCAGCGTGTCGATGCCGAGGTCGTTCGACAATCTCGACAACCCCCTGACGACCGTCCGCATGGTCTCACTCTCGACCATGCCGGCGATCATCGAACGGTCGAACTTGATCGAGTGCACGGGGAACTGGTTGAAGTAGCTCAACACGTTGTGACCAGTTCCGAAGTCGTCGAGGCCGATGATCACACCCTGCGCGCCGAGGTCCCGCAGGGCCTGCTCCGCCACCGTGCCCGGGGCGACCGATCCCGACTCGACGAGCTCCACGATCACGTCGGTTGGCTGCAGGCCGTGCTTGGCGAGGACGACCTGATGGATCGTGGCGTAGTTGACGCATTGGAGCTGGGTGGTGGTGAGGTTGAGGGCGAGTGCCTTGTCGCGCCACGCGGGGATCCGTGCCCGCAAGAGGGACAGGTCCTCAGCGGTCCGGTTCAGCGACCAGCGGGTGAACCGGTCGACCAGACCGTTGACCTCGACGCGCTCGATGATGAGCGGTGGCGCCACCGGCCCGTGCACGGGATGACTCCACCGCAACAGCGCCTCGCAGCCGAGGATCTCGCCGTCGCTCAACCGGCGGACCGGTTGATAGTGGTGAAGCAACTCGCCGTTGTCGATAGCGTCGCCGATGTCGCGGTCGACCGCCCCCACGAGATCGGCCTGGCGACGGATCTCGTCGTCGGCCACCGCGACCCGATCGTTCGAGCGCTTGGCCCGATACATCGCCAGATCGGCTTCGGTGAGCAGCCGCTCCACCGACGTCGACCAGTCGAGCGAGCGGGTGACCCCCACGCTCGGGCGAACGACGATCTTGGCCGCATCAATCTGCAGCGGCTCCTCGCAGGCGTCGACCAGCCGCCGGGCGATGGTCATCGCTGAGCGCTCGTCGGTGTAGGACTCCAACAGCACGAGGAACTCGTCGCCCCCGAGCCGGCCCAGCAGGTCATCGGTCCGGATGGCGGCCCGGAAGCGGCGGGCCACCTGGCGGAGGGCCTCGTCGCCGGCGAGGTGACCGTAGGCGTCGTTGAGGCGCTTGAACCCGTCGAGATCGAGGAAGAGGAGGCACGGCGGTGGACCGACCTCCTCCGCCAGCCGCTCGTTGAGCTCGCCGATGATGGCCCGACGATTGAGCAGACCGGTCAGCTCGTCGGTCCTGGCGGTCTGCCTGGCCCGGTCGGTCTGGTCGTGGAGGCGGATGTAGGACGCGAGCAGGCTCGCCACCGCCTCGACGAGCGCGCAGCAGCGCTCGTCGAAGGCGTCGAGGCGGTGGCTCGCCAGGTTGACAGCGCCATGGATCTGCCCGCCGCTGACCACGGGTACGTTCAACGCCGAGAGGAGCCCGCTGGCCCGGAGCATCACCGCATCGGCCGAGTTGGACCGTCGCAGATCCGGGGTGTTCTGCCGCCGACCGTCGGCGACGCAGGTACGAACGAGGTCGTAGTCGGCCGGTAGGACCGTCGTGACGAGCCGCTGCTCTCGGTCGCCGTCCGCGAGGACGATCAGGCTCAGATCACCGTCGTCGGAGAGGACGATGCTCGCCCGGTCGGCCTCGACGATCGACGGCAGCCAACGAGCGGTCACACCGAGCACCTCGTCGAAGGAGTCGGACGCGGCGAGGTCGGCGAGAAAGCCGAGCGGGAGGAGGACGCGCGCCGCTGGATCCGGGTCCATTCCCCACTGATCGGCCCGGGCCGGACCGCGATGAGGTGGCCTCGACACATCCCAGCCGATCCCCCAGGGGTCTTTGGGGGTTTGACCGGGCTCCCCCGAGGCCCCCCGTCTGGCTCACTTGGCGTCATGACCACCACACCGATCCACGCCGGACCGCTCGACGAGTCCGGCAACCGGGCCATACTGCTCACCGATCTCGCCGCCAGCGCCAAGCCCGACCGCAACCGGGCTGTCGACTGCTATCGGGCCGTTGCAATGCTCGCCGTGGCCGTCGGCCACTGGCTGGCCATCGCGATCGCGGTCGACGGCGACGGCGGCCTGGTCGCCGGCAACGCGCTGGAGTTCAGGCCAGAGCTCTCCTGGCTCAGTTGGGTGTTCCAGGTGATGCCGTTGTTCTTCGTGGTCGGCGGGTTCTCGAGCGCCATGTCGCTCGACGCACACAACGCCCGGGGTGGCCGGCCCCAAGACTGGGTGATCGCACGCCTGCGGCGCATGGTCGCTCCCACCGCCGTCCTCGCCGGCACGTGGCTCTCGCTGCTCGTGGCTGGCCTCGCTCTCGACGCCACCTTCCAGCTCGGTCTCACCCCGCTGGTGGCAGCCGGTGCTGTCGGCGCTGCGATCCCCCTCTGGTTCCTGGCCAACTACACGATCGACACGGCCATCGCCCCCTACGTGCTCCCCGCGTTCCGCCGATCACCCCGGCTGATGGCGGGCGTCGGCATCGGTCTCTTCGCAGCACTCGAGGCGCTCCGACTCGCCGATGTCGACGGGCCTCTCCACCACCTGCCCTACGCGAACTGGGTGCTCGGGTGGCTGCTGTTCCAGGTGCTCGGCTTCGCGTGGCGCGACCGTCTCCTCCCGACCGGCGGGCGGCTCGTCCTGGTGGCAGCCGGAATCTGGGCCGCTGCCGTCGCCGCGGTCACGATCGGCCCGTGGCCGGTCGCCATGGTCCACTTCCCCGGCCTCGAGAACAGCCCTACCCACCCGCCGTCGCTGGCCCTCATGCTCTTCGGCGCAGCTTATGCCACCACGGCGCTGACCGCCGCCCCTGCCGTGTCGCGGTTCCTCACCGTCAACCGCCGGGCGTGGGCCGGCGTGGTGGCTGCCAACTCGGTGGCCATGTCGGTCTATCTGTGGCACATGACCGCTGCCGCGCTCGCCGGTGGCATCTTCTACGCCCTCGGCTGGCTGCCGACGGCCGAGATCGGATCGGCCGGCTGGTGGCTGCAGAAGTCGCCGCTGCTCATCGCCTCGGCGGTGGTGCTGGTGGGCATCGTGTCATGCGTGGCGAAGGTGGAGCGCCGCGCACTGCTCGCTCCCCGGAGCGACTGGCAGGGCGGCGAAGCATCGATGCTTCTCGTGGCCGCCGCCCTGTCGGTGGGGGTCAAGATGTGGGCCAACCCGAACGTCGTGTGGGTGACCCTCGGGATGACGGTCGTGACCGTCCTCTGGCGCACGGGGATCCGCACGTCGGCCACGCCCGCCGCACCATCGCCGGTGCAGCCGTGATCATGGCGGACACGGCGATGACGGCAGGGGCGGCCGCTCGCCACTGAGGCCCGAAGCGCTCTCCCACTTGGTACGGTCATCGACCGGTCGGCCCACCTGTCGAGGGTGGGCCTACCCATTGAGTCGGTCGGTCGGCGCCGCCTACCGTTCGACCGGGTTCCCGACGGAACCGTTGGTTGGCCCGGGGCAGCGATCGGTGAGGGTGATGAGCAGGTCCGGGACGAGAGCAGGAGGGCGGGCGATCCTCGTGGCGATCACGCTGGCCGTGGCCGCGGTCGCCACGCACCAGCTCACCCCACCCTCGCTCGACGAGTCGCTCGAGCCGACCCGGACGAACGCCGACCCCGGTGATGGCACCGGGGACCGCGCGCCCGGCCACCCATCGCCGACATCGGATATTGCCGAAGGAGCGCCCGCGGGGCCCGTCGCCAGCCGCGACGCGGCCTGGAGCGACGGTGCCACCACCGAGGCTCCGACCGCCAGCGAGTCCGGCGAACCAGCCACCGGCCCGGTCGGTACCCCCCTCGACGACGAGCTGGACCTCCAGGGCCCACCGGTTGCCGCAACCCCTGGTCAGCCGGGAGCCGGCAGGGAGTGGGGGTCGGGGTCACGGTCGGTCGAACCGGTGCTCCGCCTCATCTACTTCGTCGAGGCCGACCGCGAGTTCGACCCGGACGCGGTCGATGCCATCGAACGGCAGGCGGTTGCGCTCCAGCGGTACTGGTACGACCAGTTCGGGGGCACGTTCCGGTTGCCCGCCGGTGGCGTCGACGTGGTCCACGGCGACCATCCGGCCAGGTGGTACGAGCAGACCGATGCGGGTGACAACCCCCGTTGGAACCGATTGACGAACATCCGCGACGAGGTACGGCGCGAGCTCGGCCTCCCCGACGACCCCTACGCGGTGAGAACCCTCACCTTCCCCGAGGCCCGGATCGACGGCCTCGTGGGAGCCAACCGGTACGAGGGGGCATGGATGGACGGCGACGACATCAGCTGCGTGAGCGGACTCGTGGAGACGACCCCCTACACCTTCGACTACCCCGCCAGCTGCCTGGCCACCGTGGCCCATGAGCTCGGCCACGTCTACGGTCTCGGCCACGTGGGACCCGACGAGGACTGCATGCAGTACGGCTTCTACCGCTACATCAGCGGCCAGACGCTGTGCGACTTCGGACCGGAGAACCGGGCAGTCGTGCAGGCCGACCCTCGCAACGTCGGCTGGCTCGACGCCATCCCCGGCGACCGGGGCTGATCCCCTCGGCGCACGCCGCCGTCACGACCCGTGCAAGGACTGGCCCTCACCCGGTGCACGCCGCCCGCACGACCCGACCGAGAAACGGCGCTCACCCGGGAGATGCCGCCCGCTCGTCGAGCCAGCGCTGCCAGCGCTCCTCGTCACGCTCGACGGCGGCGGCCCCCTCTGGCCCATAGAGGTAGCTCCAGACCGACATGGTGACGAAGTCGTCGCCGCCCTCCGCGGTGATGATCGCCGTGCCCGGCGCTGGCCGATCCACCAGCAGCATCATCCGCCACGGCGTGACCTCGTCGACCGTGCCCGCCAGTTCAGGGGCGTCGGCTGCGGTCACGGCAACCCGGTCGCCGACCGCGGGCACGGCGGGCAGGCCGAGCGCCTCGGTGAGGTTGCGCCATGCGTCGTCGCGGGGTCCGGCCCAGGTGGCGTTCGGCACGGCGGTGGCTGCGGCCTGCCCGCGGAAGTGGGTCAGGTGGAGCTTCAAGTTGTGGAGGAACATGAGCCAGCCCTCGCTCATCCCGTCGTACTGGGCGTCCCACTCGTCGCCGGACCCGAAGCCGGTGTTGATCAGGCGGACCACGCAGCTCCCGCCGTCGGACGCCTCCACCAGCCACTCGAAGGCCAGACCGTCGACGCCCTCGCCGCCGTCGAACAAGACGCGTTTCGGCGGCTCCCAGGCTACGACCCGTCCAGGAACCTCCATCTCGGGTCCGAGCCCGAAGCGGGCCATCCCCGACCCGCCCTCCCGCTCCTCCACCGTGTGGGGCACGAACCACGACGTGATGCCCGGCCCGGTGGCGATGGCCTCCCACACCTCCTCCGGGGTGCCGGGAACCTCGATCTCGAGCTCCAGTGATCGCTCATCGGTCATGGGTCAGACACTCCTCGTTGTGGTCGGCGACGGGTTGTCGGTCGATCGGGCGGTCCGGGTGGTTCGGGTGTCGGGCGCCGGCGGGCGGGGGTGGGCGGCGACGACGAGTCGGTGCCATCGACCGTCCGGCGCCGACTCCCGGTGGTAGCGGGCTGCGAGCGCCGCGATCGCCGCGCTCAGCTCGTCGGCGAACGCCGCCCGTTCGGCGGCCGATGCGAAGCGGATCTCGGTGTCGATGGCGAGGGTCGCCAGCGGACGATCGGCGGCCCGGGCCCGGCGGGCCAGATCACCGACCTCCCGCACGATCCGGGCACCGAGCGCGACCACGTACTGGGCCGAGAGCCGATCGATCCGGGAGGGCTCAGCAGCGTTGTCGCCCAACGCCGCTGGCGAAACGACGTAGGATCGGGCCGACGCGACGACTATCCGCTCGGTCAAGCCACGGCGGGGCCGCTCCTCCACGAGGCGGACCAGGCCGTGCTCCTCGAGGATACGCAGGTGGTAGTTGACCTTCTGCCGGGGCTCGCCGATCGCGTCGGCCACCGTCGTCGCCGATCCAGGTTCGGTCAGGGCGGCGAGCACGCGCGCTCGGACCGGGTCGAGGGCGACGAGCGCCACCGCAGCGTCGTCGAGCACCTCGACGTCCACCACGTCCTCCACGCCCACGTCGGCCACCCGCCCACCATGCTATTGAAAAGAAATCTTGTCAATAGATTCCACCGACCTCTGGCAGCGCTCCCGCACGCCATGCGCGCGCCAGAACTGCCAGATCCGACCCGCACCCAGCACTGGCAGCGTTTCGGCACGGCAGGCGCGCGCCAGAACTGCCAGATCCGACCCGCACCCAGCACTGGCAGCGTTTCGGCACGGCAGGCGCGCGCCAGAACTGCCAGACCCGACCCACACCCAGGATTGGCAGCGTTTCGGCACGGCAGGCGCGCGCCAGAACTGCCAGACCCGACCCACACCCAGGATTGGCAGCAATCCCGCCCGGCAGGTGCGCGCCAGAACTGCCAGGGCCGGGCGGGAGTGGAGGCGGGGCGGGGTCAGCGGCGGACGGTTTCCGCTTCGAGGTCGAACACGTCGGCGGCGACGGTCCGGTAGTGGTCCCAGATGCGCTCGTACTCGAGGGTCGCCGACGCGTCCTGCCAGGCGGCGTTGAACGAGTCGAGGATCACGTGGGTGCAGCCGAGCTCCTCGAGGAGGGCGAGATCATGGCGGAGCTGCTCGAACGTGCCCTCGCCGAGGAGACGCTCGTCGTCGGGCAGCGGCTCGGGCCGGATGTCGAGCTGGATCCGGGGGCACAGCTCGGGCAGGGATCGCCCATGGGCGTCGGCCAGCGCGCGGAGAGCGGGCACCGCCCGGTCGCGGAAGTCGAAGGGGCGTTGCCGAATCGGGTGCCAGGCCGCGCCGAGCCGGATCGTGCGAAGGAGCGCGGCCTCGCTGCCGCCACCCACCCAGATCGGCGGGTGGGGTTGCTGGATCGGCCGGGGCGAGGTGTCGACGCCGTCGAATCGATGGGTGCCGTCGTGGGAGAGGTGGGGCTCGGTCCAGTGGCGGACGATCAGATCGAGGTACTCGTCGGTCAGGGCGCCCCGCCGGGAGAACGGCACGCCGAGCGCAGCGAACTCCTGGGCCGCCCACCCGATGCCGACCCCGAAGATCAGCCGACCGCCGCTGAGCTGATCCAGGTTGGCGAACGCCCTGGCCGTCTCCAGCGGATGGCGGTACGGCACGATCGTGACCGTGGTGCCGATCGCGATCCGCTCGGTGACGCCGGCCAGCCAGCCCAGGGTCGACACGGGCTCGTAGAACGGCGCCGGGTAGCGCTCGGTCACGTCCGGTGTGACCGCGAGGTGGTCGGATGTGAGCAGCGAGTGGTAGCCGAGGCCCTCGGCCAGTTCGGCCCACCCGGCGAGCACGTCCGGGTTCGCTGAGGGGCCGAAGTTGATCAGGTTGATGCCGAGCTTCATGCCCTCGTTCTAGTCTCGGTCAGGCCTCCGCCGGTGCTTGCGAAGCGGGAGCGTCGACAGGTTCGTCGTCGCCCGTCGCCGACTCGGTCGGTTCGCTGCTGGTCACCGTGGGCGGGCGCGGTGTCCGATCGAGCAGGAGCCGGGTCACGTCGGGTCGGCTGTAGTGGCCGACGGGGTCTGCGGCGGATCGGGCGATGGCCTGCATGGCCGGATCACAGTCGGCGTAGAGGATCCCTTCCTCGTCCTCGGGCAGTGGCTCGGCGAGCGAGCTGCCCTCCGGGCCGTAGATCCGGGCGAAGCCACCACCCTCGAGGAGCATCTGCCGCTTGGCCTCGGTGTCGCAGAACACCTTGCGTGCCGCCGCGCCCACCACCGCACACGGCGCGACCACGAAGACCTGTCCCTCCACCGCATAGATCATCGAGGCCGCGGTGTTGACCTCCGGCCCCAGGGCGTTGGCCGCTCCCCGATAGACCGAGAACGACGGCCAGGCGGCGCAGTGGATGTCCTCGCCCAGGCTGAACATGGCGTACTTCGAGAGCGGTTGGATGTGCTCCCAGCAGTTGAGCGCACCGACCTTGCCGACCGACAGATCGAAGACGTCGAGATCCGATCCATCGCCCTCCCCAAAGACCGATCGCTCGACGTGGGTCGGCTTCAGCTTGCGCCTGGTCCGGACGATCGAGCCGGTGTGGTCGATGACGGTCTGGGCCATGTACAGCGACCCGTCGGCGTTCTCGCTCAACCCGACCACCACATTGATCCCGTGCCGGGCGGCCGCATCGGCGATGCGAGCGACCTGCGGTCCATCGGCGGCGGGCGAGTTGGCGTGGTAGCGGGGCACGAACGCCATTCCCGCCGCTGGGCTGTCCAACCAGATCCACCACGGGTACCCGGGGATGAACGTCTCCGGGAAGGCCACGAGCTCGGCCCCGTTGTCGGCAGCCTCGCCGAGCAGGGAGATCACCTTGTCGGTGGTCTGGTCCACGTCGAACCACACGGGCTCGGCCTGGACGGCGGCCACTCTCACGGTTCGCTGCAGCATGTGGATCCTCCCGATCTCGGTTCGCCTCAGTAGAGGCCGGTGCTCGACCCGCGGGATTGAACAAAAGCGAACGACTTCTGGCCAGGTGGCGAACTCAGCCTTCCCGTGCCCGGAGCTCGCGCCGGTAGTCGCGCGGCGTCTGGTGGTAGGTCGCCTTGAAGGCCCGGGTGAAGTGGGCGGCATCGGCGTAGCCGTGGTCGGCAGCGATACGGGCAACGGTGTGACCGCGTCGGAGGGGGTCGGCCAGAGCCTGCCGGGCCCGGGCGAGACGCGCATTGCGGATCCGCTGGCCCAGACCGTACTCGTCGTCGGCGAACAGCTTCTGGAGGCTCCGGGTGGAGATGCCGAGCGCCGCAGCGACGCCGTTCACCGAGAGGTGCGGATCGGACAGGTTGGCCGACAGGTGATCGAGCACCTGCTGGCGGGTGTAGGTCCTCACCGCCCCGGGCGTGGGGCGGGTACCGATGGTGGCGGCCAGCGCCATTGCCACGAGATCGAGGGCGTGGGATCCGACGAGCCGCCGGTGGGGATCGGCGAGGTCGACGTCGTGGGCCCGAACCGCTCGGAGATAGGTGGACGCGAGGTGGCCGACACCGGCGGCGCCCGGCGCCCGCACGCCGACGGCAGACCCGACGTCGACGTTGCGGTCGGTCAGGTAACGGCGGGGGAACTGCACCACGATCTGGCTGAAGGCGTCGTCGAACGCCAGCTCATAGGGGCGGGCGGCGTCGTAGAGGGCGAGATCGCCCGGCCCGAGAACGGCGGTCCGACCAGCTTGGGTGACCCGGCCGACCCCGCTGGTCTGGAGGCTGACGAGGCAGTCGTCGCTCGCCCCATCCATCACCCGGCTGACGATCTGGCCGTCGGCCATCACCGACGAGATCCGCACGTCGCCGAACTCGGCCACGTCGATCGAACCGGCGAACTGGCGGTCGCCGACGGGTTCGGCGTCGAGCCGGACGTAGACGCGGCAGATCACCTCGCGCCAGTAGGCGAATCGGTCGGCCGGCTCGACCGCCTCGGTGGTCAGCACACCGCCCCCAAGGATCGCTCCCCTCAGGTCGTCCCCTCCGTGAGGCTACGCGGCGGGCCGACCGGCTGGCAATGGCCGGCTCGGTCGACCGGGTCGAACCGGTCAGACCGGTCGGGAGGGTCGATGGTCAGGCCGGCTGCGGCTCCCGGGAACGGATCGGCTCGGGACCGACATAGCGGGCCCGAGGGCGCATGATCTTGTTGTTTGCGGACTGCTCGAGCAGATGGGCGACCCAGCCGATGACCCGACTGGTGGTGAACGCCGGGGTGAACATCGACTGGGGCAGGCCGGCCAGGTGGAGCACCATCGCCGCGTAGTACTCGACGTTGGTGAGGATCGTGGCCTCCGGCTTCCACCGGTTCAGCACGTCGAGCATGCGGGCTTCGATCTCGACGGCCCGCTCCACCAGCTCACCCCCGAGGTCGAGCGAGATCTCTTTCAGCAGCTCGGATCTCGGGTCGGCGGCGCGGTAGACGGCATGGCCGAAGCCCATGATGGGCCGCCCGGCGTCGAGCTGGGCCCGGGCGTACCGCTCGGTGTCGGCGGGGTCGCCGATGGCGTTGATCATGTCGAGCACCCGGCTCGGCGCACCGCCGTGCAGCGGCCCCGACAGGGCGCCGACCGCGCTCGAGAGCGCGCTGGCGACGCCGGCCCCGGTGCTGGTGACGACCCGAGTGGTGAACGTGGAGGCGTTGAAGCCGTGGTCGGCGGTGAGCATCAGGTAGGTCTCCACCGCTCGAACGAGGGCAGGGGCCGGCACGGTGCCGGTGGCCATGCGGACGAAGTCGGCGGCGTGACCGAGCGCCGGGTCGGCGTCGAGGGCGGGGAGCCCCTGGCTCCGCCGGTGGAGGGCGGCGAGCACCGTCGGCACGGCGGCGGCCACCGCCAGGCAGCGGTTGCGGCGCTCGACGGGATCGAGGTCGATGGTCGGGGTGTCGTCGACGAGCAGCGGGATCCCGGCGACGAGCCCGGCGAGGGGCGAGTGGATCCGGCCGCCGAGGTCGGCCACGATCGCCATCGCCGCCGGATCGACGTGGCGGCGGGCACCGAGCTCCACCCGGAACGCCCCCTCCCGGGCATCGCCGGGCAACTCGCCGTCGATCAGGAGGCAGGCGACCGCCTCGAAGGTGCGATGACGGGCGATCTCGGTCGCGTCGTACTGCCGGTAGTGGTAGAAGCCCTCCGACCCGCGGACGCTGCCGATCCCCGTGTCGGCCACGATCAACCCCTTCAACCCTGGGGGTGCGATCAGCTCACCGGTCTCGCCAGTATCGGTGTTCGGTGATTCTTCCATGGTTCGAGCTTGTGCCACCAGCAACAGGTTGACAATATTGATCAAGTCAATGTTGATCCAGTCAACCTCGAGAGCTCGACAACGAGAGCTCGACAACGAGAGGAGGCCGGGGGCGTGTCCAGCTCGAATCCACCGTCGAACGGCCTGACCGCGGCCGAGGCCGCAGCCCGGCTCGGCGTGAAGCGACAGACGCTGTACGCGTATGTCAGTCGGGGTGTGCTCCCCCGGCGGGTCGCCGACGACGGCCGCACCAGCCTGTTCGATCCTGCCGACATCGAGCGGCTACGACTGGGCCGACGCCCCGAGTCCGACGGCGAGCTCCACACCCAGATCGCAACGGCGCTCACCCGGGTCGACGATCGGAACCTGTGGATCCGAGGCCACGATCTGGTGGCTCTCGTCAGCGACGGGGCCCGGTTCACCGACGTCGTCGATCTGTTGTGGGCGAGCCCTCCCGATGAGGTGTGGTCGCTCGATTCGATGAAGCCGTCGACCGAGGCCGAGCACGGGGCCGACGCCCCTGCGACCAGCCTGACCCCGATCGACGAACTGCGGGTGATCGTCGCCCGGTCGTCGTCGGCCGACCCGCTCCGCCACGACCTCTCGCCCAAGAGCGTGCGGGCGGCGGGCCGGCGGTTGATCCCGGCACTGGCGGCCGGGTTGCGGCCGTCTCCCGCACCGGGCCACAACTCCGACTGCACCGTCGACCGCCCGCGCTCGATCCCCGCCGCCCTCTGGACCCGCCTGGCCGCCCGATCCGCCGACGATGCGAAGCTCGATGCGCTCGACACGGCGATGGCGCTGCTCGTCGACCACGGACTGGCATCGTCGACCTTCGCCGCCCGCATCGCCGCATCGGTCCGCGCCGACCCGTACTCGGTGGTCACCACCGGCCTCGGGGCCTTCGGGGGCCCGTTGCACGGGTCGGCGTCGGCGGGCGTCCACGAGTTGCTCACCGAGACCGAGCGGACGGGCTCAGCCCGGGAGGCAGCCGGGATCGTCCGTCGCCGCATGGGCGGCTACCCCGGCTTCGGCCACACCGTGTACCAGCTCCAGGACCCACGCTACGGGGCGTTGATGGCCCGCCTCATCGACGCGTTCGGCGACGACCCCCGCCTCGTGAACGTGTACCGCGTCCGGGACGTGATCGGCGAGCGGACCGATGCCATCCCCAATGTGGATCTCGCCATCGGCGCCCTGACCTACCTGGCCTCGATGCAGCCCGACTCGGGCGAGGTCGTCTTCGCTGTCGCCCGCACCGCCGGCTGGTTGGCCCATGCCATGGAGGAGTACGGCGAGAAGCCGCTCCGGTTCCGCACCAAGGCCAAGTACGCAGGGGTCAGTGGCCAGGTGCCGCCACCGAGTCGAAACCGGCGCCCTCCGGGCGGGAACCGGCACGCCGATGGATGATCCCATCGCCGGGCGCCATCTGTAGCCGCTCGCACGACGGGCGTTCTACCGCCCGCCTCACGGAGGCAGCATGCTCGCAGTTCGCTTCAGCTGCCCGCGGCGCGTGAGTCCCTTGGGCTTGTACACGTTCAGGACCTGTACGGCGACGAGGATCACGAGCCCGATGGCTGGATGGGCGAGGGCACGAACGTCACATCAACCAACACCTGAGTCGGCTGCGGGCCATAGCCGCCGGCGACGAACGTCCGATCGAACGGTTGACCGCGGTCCTCACCGACTACGCCGAGCGCCGCAGTGAGCGCGAGCGCCATGGCTCGTCCGGGAGCTGGCCCGAGCTCACCACCTTCCTCCACCGACCCGACGGGGCGGCCAGAGCAGCAACGCTCCAGATCCACCAGCTCGTCACCGATCTCGTCGCCGAGTGCACCGCAGGCGGCGAGGTTCGGGCCGATCCACCCGCAGGGGAGCTTGCGCACTACTGTCTCCACGCGCTCGACGCGGCCAGTCAGATGACCTCGAGGGCTGCCGTCGAGCGGCTCGTGGAACTCGTCCTCTCGGCGATTCGAACGTCCACCGACGGCGCATAGCGACGCACGTCGACGTGGGCTGGACGGTGTCGGTGGGCTCGCCCGACCACCCGACCACCCGACCGCCCGACCGCCCGACCGACCCGCCGAGCCGACCGAGCCGAGGTCGGTGTCGCTAGCGGAGATCGATGCCGTTGTCGGCCAGCGGCTCGGCGAAGGCGTCGGCCCGGAGCAAGGCGTCGACCGCGTCCAGCTCCGGGGCCAGGTAGCGGTCCGGCCCGGGGCCGGGCACCTCGCTCCGGAGCCGTTCGACGACGGCAGCGACCACAGCTGACGACATGAGCGGTGCCCGCAGGTCGATCGCCCGGGCTGCGGCGGCGATCTCGACGGCCTGGATCCGCCGGAGGTTGTCGATGACCCGACGCAGTTTCCGCACCGCACCCCAGGCCATCGACACGTGATCCTCCTGGAGCGCCGAGGTCGGCAGCGAGTCGACCGAGGCCGGCGCAGCGAGACGGCGGTTCTCGGCCACCATGGAGGCCACCGTGTAGTGACCGATCATCAGGCCAGAGTCGACGCCGACCTCGTCGGCCAGGAACGGCGCCAGACCCTGGTTGCGGTTGCGATCCAGGAGCCGATCGAGGCGCCGCTCGGCGATGGCGCCGACCTCGGCCAGGGCGATGGCGAGGAAGTCGGCGGCGAAGCCGAGCGGCGCCCCGTGGAAGTTGCCGCACGACTCGACCCGACCGTCGGGCAGGACCATCGGGTTGTCGATGGCGGCGCCCAACTCGTTCTCGGCGACCGTCCGCACGTGGGCGAGCGTGTCGCGGGCGGCGCCGTGCACCGCAGGGGTGCAGCGAATGCTGTACGCATCCTGCACCCGCGGATCGTCGACCCGATGGCTGGCGAGTATCCCCGACCCGGCCAACAGGTTTCGCAGGTTGGCAGCGCTGTCGACCTGGCCCGGCTGGGGTCGCAGGGCCTGCAGGTCATGGGCGAAGGGCCGATCCGTTCCCAGGACCCCGTCGACCGTCATCGCGGCCGCCAGATCGGCGGTGGTGAGCAGCCGGCGGGCGTCGTCGACGGCCAGACAGAGCATGCCGAGGATGCCATCGGTGCCGTTGATGAGCGCGAGACCCTCCTTCTCCACGAGGTCGATGGCCGTGAGCCCAGCCGCAGCGAGCGCCTCGGCGGCGGGCCGGCGTCGACCCTGGTGGTCGACCTCCCCTTCACCGAGCAGCGCCAGCGCGGCGTGGGCCAACGGCGCGAGATCGCCGCTGGCGCCGAGGCTTCCGTGCTCGGGTACGACCGGCGAGATCCCGGCGTTCAACAGGTCGACGAGCGCCTGGGCCAGGCGGGGGCGGGCGCCGCTCCGCCCCATGGCGAGCGTGCGGGCGCGGAGCAGCATCATCGCCCGGACGACCTCGTCCTCGACGGCCGGTCCCATGCCGGCGGCGTGGGACCGGATGAGCGCGAGCTGCAGGGCGGAGCGCCGCTCGGCTGGGATGGCAACCGTGGCCAGAGCCCCGAAACCGGTGGAGATCCCGTACTTCGGCTCGCCCTCGGCAAGGCGCTCGACGACGGCTCTCGACTCGGCCATCCGGTCCATGGCGGCCCTCGTGATGGCGACGGGCGCCCCCCGTCGGGCGACGGCGACCACGTCATCGATCGATGTGGCGTACCCGTCGAGTTCAACGCTCATTGCGGCTGCTCCTGTGGTGTTCCGAGATCGACCGCCAACCGGTCGACGGTTGTGGCCAGTGCCGCCTCGATGGCGGCGACGGCCTCGGCGTCCATCCGGTGCACGGGACCGACGACCGAGATGGCTGCGTCGAAGGGGAGATCGGCGGGCACCGCACGGGACACGGCGGTGATGTCGGGCTCGATCGCCCCGGCGCGGACCACGCACCGACCGGGATCGGCCAGCGCGCCGCCGACTGCGGTGCCTCGCAGTGGCAGCGTCTGCCCGACCCGACCCACGTGACGAATGGCCCTCGGGCTGTCGGCCGTGGCGACGTAGGTCGCGACCCGCCGGTCGGACACGGCCAGGTAGGCCGACTCGCCGGACTCACCCGCCAGTTCGTCGAGCAACGGCTGGGCCGAGGCCAGGAGCCGCTCCACCGGTGCCTCACCCCCGAAGACCGCAGCCAGGCGCCACACGGTGGGCCCGGCCCGGTAGGCGCCGTCATCGCCTCGCACCAGGTAGCCCCGGCTCTCGAGCGCCCGGAGGTGGCGGAGCGCGGTCGACGGGTTGAGCCCAGCCTGCTCGGCGGCACCGGTCAGCTTGCAGCTCCCCTCCGCGAGGACGATCTCGAGGAGGTCGAGCACCCGCCCGACGGACCGGGGCACTGCGGATTCGACGTCGCCGTCCGTCGCCGCACTCGTCTCGAGATCCGTCTCGGCCATGCCGCCGGGCTGCTCCGATGCTGGTCCGGTGATATTTCATCTACTGAAATCGGATTTTGTCTGTTGACAATCTAACGAGGAGGGCAACACACTGCAAGGAGCACGACAACCCGAGGGACAGATCGAGAGGCATCGCCACCATGGCTGACATCGGCACCCCGGTCACCACTATCAGCGCGCCACGGGGCACGGCGCTGACGTGTCGATCCTGGTCCACCGAGGCCCCCTACCGGATGCTGCAGAACAACCTCGATCCCGAGGTGGCCGAGAACCCCGATCGGTTGGTGGTCTACGGTGGCACCGGTCGGGCCGCCCGTTCCTGGGACGCCTACCGGGCGATGCTGCGAACCCTGGAGACGCTGGCCGACGACGAGACGATGCTGGTCCAGTCCGGCAAGCCGGTCGGGGTCCTGCAGACCCACGAATGGGCACCCCGGGTGCTGATCGCCAACTCCAATCTCGTGCCCGACTGGGCCCACTGGGACGAGTTCCGGCGCCTCGAGCACCAGGGCCTCACGATGTATGGCCAGATGACGGCCGGATCCTGGATCTACATCGGCACCCAGGGCATCCTGCAGGGCACCTACGAGTGCTTCGCGGAGATCGCCCGCACCCGGTTCGGGGGCTCGCTGGCCGGCACGCTCACGATCACGGCCGGCGCCGGCGGCATGGGGGGCGCCCAACCGCTGGCCGTCACGATGAACGACGGGGTCGTGCTGATCGTCGACGTCGACCCCCACATGCTCCAGCGCCGGGTCGATCACCGTTACCTCGACGAGATCGCGCCCGACTACCGATCGGCTGTGGCCCGGGCGACCGAGGCCAAGGCGGCCAAGCGGCCACTGTCGGTCGGCCTGGTGGGCAACGCGGCCGAGATCCTGCCCCGGCTGCTGGCCGACGGGGTCGAGGCCGACATCGTCACCGACCAGACCAGCGCCCACGATCCGCTGTCCTACCTCCCCCAGGATCTCACCCTGGAGGCAGCCGACGCGCTGCGCCGCGACGATCCATCCGAGTTCACCCGCAGGGCCCGGGGCGCCATGGCCACCCACTGTGCCGCCATGGTCGGCTTCCTCGACGCCGGGGCGGAGGTGTTCGACTACGGCAACAGCCTGCGGGCCGAGGCGGAGCTCGGCGGCTTCGACCGGGCCTTCGACTACCCCGGGTTCCTCCCCGCCTACATCCGGCCCCTGTTCTGCGAGGGCAAGGGGCCGTTCCGCTGGGTGGCCCTGTCGGGGGATCCGGCCGACATCGCCGCCACCGATCGGGCGGTGATCGAGGAGTTCCCCGACGACGAGGCGTTGCACCGCTGGATCACCATGGCGTCGGAACGGGTGGCGTTCCAGGGCCTCCCGGCCCGCATCTGCTGGCTGGGCTACGGCGAGCGGCATCGGCTGGGTCTCCGGTTCAACGAGATGGTTCGCTCGGGCGAGCTCTCGGCGCCGATCGTGATCGGCCGCGACCACCTCGACTCGGGCTCGGTGGCCTCCCCCTACCGGGAGACCGAGGCCATGGCCGACGGTTCGGATGCCATCGCCGACTGGCCGCTCCTGAACGGGCTGGTGAACACCTGCTCGGGGGCCACCTGGGTGAGCCTCCACCACGGGGGCGGGGTGGGCATCGGCCGGTCGATCCACGCCGGCCAGGTGTCGCTGGCCGACGGCACGGACCTGGCGGCCCAGAAGCTCGAGCGCGTCCTCACCAACGACCCGGCGACAGGGGTGATCCGCCACGTCGACGCCGGCTACGAGCGGGCGGTCGATGTGGCCGAGAGCCGCGGGGTCACGATCCCGATGCGTCGCCACACGCCATGACGGTTCGACCCATCCTGGCGATCGGCCACCCCGCGCTGCGGCAGGTGGCCGAGCCGATCGATCCGGCGTCGATCGCCACGGCCGAGGTGCAGGGCCTCATCGACGACCTGATCGACACCATGCACCACGCCGACGGCGCCGGTCTCGCGGCGCCACAGATCGGTGTCGGGCTCCGGGCCGTGGTGATGGAGGTCACCGACAACCCCCGCTACCCGTACAAGCCACCGATCCCGTTGACGGTCGCCCTGAACCCGGTCATCACCCCGCTCGACGACGAGCTGGTGGAGATCAACGAAGGCTGTCTCTCGGTGCCGTTGCGGGGCAACGTGCTGCGCCACGTCAACATCGCCGTGACCTACCTCGATCGCAACAGCGACGGGCAGCAGGCGACGCTCCGGGGCCTGACCGCCGGGACCTGGCAACACGAGTGCGACCATCTCGACGGGGTGTTGATCGTCGACCGGGCGGACCCGTCGTCGTTGGCGACGTGGGACGAGTTCAACGCCCACCAGCGAGACGCCTTCGTGGCGCGCATCACCGCCTTCGTCGAACGGGTCGGCTCCTGAGCCGATGCGGATCTGGTGCGAGACCGCAGTGGTCGAGGGCCGCCTCGTGGATCGGGTCGAGGTGGCGATCAGCGACGGCCGGTTCGAGACCGTTGCGGTCGGCGTCGGCCCCTCGCCGGGCGCCGAGCGTCGCCGAGGTGTGACGCTGCCCGGCTTCGCCAACGCTCACAGTCATGCCTTCCATCGGGTGCTCCGGGGGCGGACCCAGGCCGATCGGGGTTCCTTCTGGACCTGGCGGGAGCTCATGTACTCGGTGGCCGAGCGACTCGATCCCGAGTCCTATCACCGCCTGGCCCGGTCGGTGTTCGCCGAGATGGCCTGCGCCGGGTTCACCGCCGTCGGCGAGTTCCACTACCTCCATCATCAGCCCGACGGAACCCCCTACGGGGACGCGAACGCCATGGGCGCGGCGCTGATCGCAGCGGCGTCCGAAGCCGGCATCCGGATCACCCTGCTCGACACCATCTACCAGCACGGTGGTCTCGACGGGGGTGGTCACCGGCCCGTCGAGGGGGCCCAGGTGCGCTACCGCGACGCCTCGGTCGACGCCTGGCGGGACCGGGTCGACGCGCTGGCCGCTGCGGTGTCGGGCTGCGACCATGCGCTCGCCGGTGCAGCCATCCACTCGGTCCGGGCCGTCGACGACGCCGGCCTGGGCGCCGTCGCCTCCTGGTCGGCGGACACCGACGGCGTCGTCCATGCCCACGTCTCGGAGCAACCGGCCGAGAACGACGCCTGCCGGGCCCACTACGGGGTCTCCCCCACCGGCCGGTTCGAGCATCACGGCCTGCTGGGGCCGACGTTCACCGCGGTGCACGCCACCCACCTGTCGACCAGCGACCTCCGAACGCTCGGCAACACCGGTGGCCATGTGTGCTTCTGCCCCACCACCGAGCGGGATCTCGGCGACGGCATCGGCCCCTCGACCGGACTGGTCGAGGCCGGATCGCGGTTGACGCTGGGCTCCGACTCCCACGCCGTGATCGACCCGTGGGAGGAGGCCAGGCTCGTCGAGCTGCACGAGCGCCTGCGCTCGCTGACCCGAGGCTCCCACCGAAGCGGCGAGCTGCTGGCGATGGCCACGGGCAACGGTCACCGCTCCCTCGGCTGGTCCGACGCCGGCGCGATCGCCGTCGGGCGACGGGCCGATCTCGTGACCGTCGATCTCCAGTCGATCCGGACCGCCGGTGCGGTGGACCGGACGGGGCCCGATCCGCTGGCCGGTCTCGTATTCGCCGCTACGGCCGCCGACATCACCGACGTCATGGTCGACGGCCGCCCGGTGGTCACCGATCGCCGCCACGCAACGGTCGACGCGGCGACCGAGTTGGCCGCGTCGACCGAGGAGCTCACCAGCAATGCCTGATCACCACCGTCGCCCACCCACGCACGACGGACCACGAGGCCCGTCCGCCGACCCGAGCGCTGCCGGCTCACTGGTGATCGACGACATCGGCCTGCTGGTGACCAACGATCCGTCCCTTGGCGAGGGCCCCCTCGGTGTCCGGCGCAACGCCGCGGTGGTCATCACCGACGGGATCGTCGAGGCGGTGACCGACGCCGGCGCGGTGGCCGACACCCGGATCGACGCCGGGAGCATGGGCGTGATCCCCGGCTTCGTCGACTCCCACAGCCACCTGGTCTTCGCCGGTGATCGCGCCGAGGAGTTCGCAGCCCGAATGGCCGGCGAGCCCTACGACGGTGGCGGTATCCGGGTGACGACCGACGCCACCCGTGGGGCCGCCACCGCCGAGCTCGATCGGCTGGTCACCGAGCGGCTCCGGCGGGCCCATCTCGGCGGAACGACGACGATGGAGATCAAATCCGGCTACGGCCTCAACATCGACGACGAGCGCCGGAGCCTCGAGGTGGCCGAGGCCCACACCACCGAAACCACCTTCCTCGGCGCCCACCTCGTGCCCCACGAGTTCCTCGGCCGCCCCGACGACTACATCGACCTGGTCTGCGACGACATGCTGGCGGCAGCTGTTCCCCATTCCCGTTGGATCGATGCCTTCTGCGAGGAGGGGGCCTTCGACGCCGACCAGTGTCGCCGAGTGCTCGAAGCCGGCCGCGATGCCGGGCTCGGGCTGCGGCTGCACGGCAATCAGCTCGGACCCGGGCCCGGGGTGCAGCTCGCCGTCGAGCTGGGTTGCGCGTCGGTCGACCACTGCACCCACCTGACTGTCGACGACATCGAGGCTCTGGCCGGATCCGACACCGTGGCCACGCTCCTCCCGGCGACCGACTTCTCGACCCGGCAGCCCTATCCCGACGCCCGCCGCCTGCTCGACGCCGGCGCCACGGTCGCCATCGCCGCCAACTGCAACCCGGGGTCCAGCTACACCACCTCGATCCCGTTCTGCCTCGCCCTGGCCGTCCGGGACATGAACATGACCAGCGACGAGGCGCTGGCGGCGGCCACGATCGGCGGAGCGAACGCCCTGCGACGGACCGACATCGGCCGCCTCTCCCCCGGCTCGCTCGGCCACGCCATCGTGCTCGACGCCCCCTCGCACCACCACTTCGCCTACCAGCCGGGCCAGAACCTGATACGGCACACGATCGGCCCCTACGGCTGACGGTGGCATCCGCGATCTCGCCGACGTTGTCGGTCGGCTCGAGCCCTGTCATCCGCGGAGAAAGGCCCGCGTCCTCGCAGCGCAGAGCTCGGGCTCGTCGATCCACGGCGCGTGACCCGCCTCCTCGACGATCTCAAGGCTCGCGTTCGGGAGGCGCGCCGCGAAGGCTTCAGCCTCGGGTCGCCCGCCGTTGGTGTCTTCGTCGCCCCAGAGCAACAGCACCGGCATCTGCACACGCGCCAGCTCCTCGTCGGTGAACAGGAACTCGGGATTCTCGCCCCGCAGCGAGATGAAGGTGTTGTTGTCGGTCTCGGACCCGAACGTGTCGGTGTGCTTCAGGATGGCGACGGTCCAGGCGAGCATGTCGTCGTCGAACGAACCCGACTCGATGGCGCGTCGCAGCCCGACCTGTTTCAGCATGGTCTTCACGACCGACCCGGTGATCGGCATGCGGGTCATGATCGCCTTGCACGGAGCCGGCGATCCGAGCCGCATCATCATCGGCACCTTCGCCATCGGCGTGCCCATCGCCCACGAGAGCTCCACGAGCCTGGTGACCCGTTGTGGACTGGTGATGGCGGCCCGGAAGCCGAAGTAGCCGCCCATCGACGTGCAGACGAGCGGCGCCGCCTCGAGCCCGAGACCGTCGAGAAGGTCCGGTGCGAGGCGGTCGGCGAAGCCTCTGAACTCGGCCGGTGAGCGCAGCGGACCGTCGGGGATCGGGTCGCTCAGGCCGCAACCGGGACGGTCCACGAGAATGCAGCGGAACTCGTCCGCGAGGGCCTTCGCCAACACGATCCAACTCGAGCCGGCGACGATTGCCCCGTGGATGAACACCACCGGCGGCCCGCTCCCGATCTCCTGCACACGCAGTTCGTTGCCACCGGGCAGCGTCAGCCGACGCTCGGACGTGGTGATCCCGAACCTCGACCACAGCGTCTTCTCGGCGGCCACGAACCTCGCGAGATCTTTCCCCACGAGAACGGTGTAGCCGATCGGGGCGACCGCAGCCACGGCTCGCCGGGCGGCGATGCCGTCAACCGCTGCGGCCGTAGAGCTCCCAGCTCCACAGGCGGCCGACCAGGAGATCGATCCCAGCGGTCAGGTGGCGGCGATACGTCGAGAACGCCATACCGAGCACCTCGGCCGCCGCCTCCTGCGTGACCGCGCCGTGGAAGAAGGTTCGATCGAGAGCTCGCCGGGCGCGGTCGGTTCTCGGATGGTCGTCGAGCTCGTCGAACGCCGCCCGCAGCGTCTCGACGAGCGCATCGGGTCCGTCGTGACCGGCCACGTCGCGCACCACCCGGGACTGCACGAGCGGGTTGTCGCCGAGCTTGTCGGGCCGGCTGACCCCCCGCAGCGCCGACCGCACCGCGTCGGCGAACGCCGATTCGTCGAGCGCTGTCAGCACGGGGGCGTCGTCGACGGCCGGCGCGAACGCTGCCCCGTCCTCCAAGGCCACCATCCGGTCCAGCCACGGTCCGCGCGGCACCTCGCGCCAGTCGTGCTCGTAGACGACCATCGCGGCATCGCCGACCACGTGCTCGGCGTCGACCACCGGATGAAAATCGACGTAGTCCATCATCGGCTTGAACGAGCCCGACCGGGGCTTGACCACGTAGTCGAGGCAGAGCCCGTCGGCGGCGAGCCACCGTCGGGTCGACAACACCGAGACCGCGTTGTACGTGGGCGACGGCGGCAGTGAGCCCGCCTTCCGGTCGCAGACGAAGCGCGACAGTCCGACCTTCTCGCCCTTCCTTGGCCCACCCCGCTGGAGGACCCGCCGCCAGATCACCTCCACGGTGGGGTCGGCCGCCAGGTCGGCATCCGTCGGGTCGTCGAGCTCGAGCCAGGTCACGAACCCGATCACCTCGTCGCCTTCCCGCAGTACGGCGAAGCCGCCAGGTTGATGCTTCAGCCAGTGATCGAGCGCCGGCACGCTGGCGGGGCCGTAGGAGGCGGCGACGAGCTCGGCCAGCGCCTCGCGATCGCCGTCGGACACGCCGGTGATCTCCGAGTGACCGAACGTCGACCAGTCCCAGGCCGAGCGCAGCATCGAACCTCGCCGGTGGAGGAAGAGGTAGTCGGCGGCCCCCCGGTCCGGGTCCTGACCGATCCGAACCGGATCGAGCACATGGTTCCGCACCGCGTTCTTGGCCGTCGAGTACCGGTCGGGGTCGTTGTGGAACAGGTCGGCCTCCAGCACCTCGCGGGCGAGATCGTGGGGGCAGAGGCCACCCGGGATCCGGTCGATCCACGAACGAGCCGCCAACCAGTCGAAGAGCTGATCGGCCAGGCCAGGCTCGGCGATGTCGCGGAGCAAGCTCCTCGTCGTGCGCCGCGCGATCGCTGCCACTTCGACCGCGAGCCGGTGTTGCTCGTCGGGCGCATCGCCGACGATCCGGTTGAGCAGAGCGGCAACCAGATCCGGAGCCTCATCGAGCGTGTCGGGGACGACTCCAGCGTCGGTCGAAGCCCCGGTGAGCGCCTCGGCCAGGAGGCGAAGCGCCAGCGGATGCCCATGACCGAGCTCCGCCGCCTTCGGCACGAGATCAGCGGGCAACCCGGTCGCGGTCAGCAGCCGTCGCCCGTCGTCGCCCGACAGGCCGCGGAGCGGGACGAGCTGCAACAGTGCCGACCACGCGGGATCCGAGCGCCACTCGGGATCGGGTGGGCGTCGCGAGCCGATCAGCACCAGCGATCCTGACGGCAGCAGCGCCAGCACGTCGTTGCGCAGCCAGCGCTCGACAGCAGACGATGGTTCCAGCGTGTCGAGAACGACGACCGCCCGTTCGTCCGCCGGGCAACGCCGGAGCTCGTCGAGCATGGCGGCGGTGCAGGCCCGACCGTCGGCCTCGCCGGAGCGGAAGTCGGCGGCGCCAACGGTGCGCCCCGCCCGCTCAGCACAGCCGGCGAGTACCGAGAGGAGGTGGGTCTTACCGATCCCGCCAGGGCCGAAGATCCACCAGACCTGGGCCTGGTCGGTGTGGACGATCGACTCGAACGCGGCGATCTCGCATCGACGGCCGATGAAGTCGCGATGAGCCACCGCTAACGCATCGTCATACAGGCTCATGGTCGAAGCGTAGGTGACCTCGCTCCCACCGGGCCCGATCGAATCAGCGTGCCGTCGGTCACGACACCGGCGATGGCAAACGCAGGAGTTGGACAGTTTCTGGTCTGGTGAGTGAGCACCGATTCCCCCGAACGTGATCCGTATCGAGAGGCCGAACCGAGTGACGGCCTCACCAGACGGAGGGAATCCAATGGCTGACATCATCGTGATCGGCAGCGGCATGGCCGGCAGCGTGGCCGCTCTGCTACTGACCAGAGACGGGCATTCCGTGACCGTGCTCGACCGCGACCCGGGACCGCTCCCGACCGACGTCGAAGACGCATGGCAATCGTGGAATCGGCGGTCGGTCGGCCAGTTCCGGATGCCCCACATGCTGCTGCCGCGGGGGACATCGATCCTGCTCGACGAGTTGCCAGAGGTCGTCGCTCGTTTCGAGCTCGTCGGTGGCCTCAACGTCAACGCCCTCGACGTCTACCAGCCGCCAGGCAACTCAGAAGCGAGTCGACCCGAGCTCGCCGGCGATCGGCGCTTCGACATGCTGGCCGGCCGCCGGACCACACTCGAATGGGTCGTGGCGGCGAGCGTCGAAGCCGAGCCGCTGGCAACGGTTCGGCGGGGGGTCGCCGTTCGAGGCCTCCTCGCCGGTCCGGAGATCGTCGCTGGCACACCCCATGTGGCCGGTGTCCGACTCGAGGACGGGGAGGAGATCCCCGCCGACCTGGTGGTCGACGCGACGGGCAGGAACTCGCCGACGCTGCGATGGCTCGCCGAGCTCGGCGGGAGGGCTCCGATCGAGGCGAGTGAAGACAGCGGGTTCGCCTACTACGGCCGGTTCTACCGGTCGGCCGACGGATCGGTTCCCGAGTTCCGGGCCCCGGTGCTCACCCCCATCGGGAGCATCTCGCTCCTGACCATCCCGTCCGACAACGGGACCTGGTCGACGATGGTGTATGCCGCTTCGGACGACGAGCCACTCCGACGGCTCCGGGAACCGGACGTCTTCGACGCGGTCGTTCGGGCTTGTCCGCGCCACGCCCACTGGCTCGACGGTGAGCCCATCAGCGACCTGTCGTGGATGTTCGGTGTCAGCGACCGGAAGCGGACGTTCGCGGTCGACGGCGAGCCGGTGGTGACCGGCCTGGCGCCGATCGGCGACGCCGTGGCCTGCTCGAACCCCTCGCTCGGTCGGGGAATGTCGTTCGCCTTCCTCCACGCCACCGTGCTGCGCGACGTGGTGCGGAAGCACCTCGACGACGGTCTCGAGCTCGCCCGGGAGCTGGCCCGGCGGACCGAGTCGGAGCTCGGACCGTGGTTCGAGGCCACCCGGCAGATCGACCGGGCGAGGATCGCCGAGATCCGGGCGATCGCCCGCGGCGAGGAGGTGGAGGAGACACCGTTGGGCCAGATCGTCGCCGCCCTCGCCACAGCGGCCCAGGTCGACCTGACCGCGGCGCGGGCCTGGTCGGAGATCATCGGCTGCCTCACCCCGGCCGACGAGGTCGTGGCCCGGGAGGGCCTCCTCGACCACGTCATCGCCGTTGCCGCCTCGGTGCCCGCCCCCGTCCTCGGCCCCGATCGCGCTCAGCTCCTCGAGCTGATCGACAGCGTGCCCCGCCCCCGCAAGCGGTTCATGACCGCCCCCTAGCCACCGCTCGACGGCCGCCGGTCACCCACCCCGTTCCGGCAGACCCCACACCCACCCCACCCCGTCTTGGCGGACCCCACACCCACCCCACCCCGTTCTGGCGGACCCCACACCCACCCCACCCCGTTCTGGCGGACCCAACGCCCATTGGCGGTAGCTGGGTCCGCCAGAACGGATACCGGCGGGCGCCAGGTCCGCCAGAACAGCAGGTCGCGGGCGCCAGGTCCGCCAGAACACGACGGCGGGGCAGCGGGGCAGCGGGGCAGCGGGGCGGCGAGGCGGCGCTACCAGCGGTTCCAGTGGACGTAGTCGTCGAAGGGCTTGCGACGGCCGGGCTTGAAGTCGGTACCGATGGTGAAGGCGACCGGGCTGAGCGCCACCTGCTGCACCTCGACGTAGGGGATGCCGAGAATGTCGGCGACCTCCTCCTCCGCGGCGAGGTGCACGGTCGTCCAGCACGTCCCGAGGCCACGAGCTCGAGCGGCGAGCATGAAGCTCCACGTGGCCTGGATGATCGAGCCCCACTTCACCGCCTGGGTCATCGCCGACGCCCCGTCGAGCCGGCCCTCGATGCAGGGCACGAGGATCGCCGGCACCTCGGGAAAGTGCTCGGCCAGGTGGCGGGCGGAGCCCATCATGTTCAGCCAGTCGCCGCGAGCCGTGTCGTCGGTCTCGCGCTCGGCCGACGAGGCGAGGTAGTCGTCGGTGACGAGGCCCAGCCAGATCCGCTTGTACACCTCGCCCACCCGGCGGCACTGCTCGCGGTCGTTGCTGACCACGAAGTGCCAGTCCTGGCGGAGCGACGCCGTCGGTGCCTGCAACGCGAGCTCGAGGCACTCCCGGAGCAGGTCGTCGGGCACGTCGCGCTCGAGGTCGAGCCGGCGGCGGACGGCGCGGGTGGTTGCGAGGACGTGATCGGCTTCCATCGCTCCAGCCTGCCCCGTCCCGACGCGTCGGACCACCGGCTGGCTCCCGAACGAGCACACGGCCGGCGGTCGACGCGCGTCCAACATCGCCAGCGAGCGCTCTACCCTCTCACCTCGGCGACCCGCGCGAGCGGCTCGCCGGATTTGGACGGAGGGAGAGTCCGATATGGCGAGCGCAACCATTCGAGGAGCGATCATCGCGACCGCCGTGCTCGCGTTCTGTGCAGCGTGCGCCGGTGGCGAGACACCGGGCGCCGGGTTGGCGGAGACCAACGCCGGGTCGGCGACCGACGTGCCCGGGTCGACCGGCGCCTCCACGGGGTCGGAGACCACGGCTGCGGCGGGGATCGATGCGACGACGTCGAGCGACAGCGCCGCCGACGGGGGCGGGGCCGCGACGGCCGCCAGTGGCGTGATCGAGACCGTCGCCACCGAGATCGTGCTCACGTCGGCGAACAACGAGATGAACACCCAGCCCGACGACGAGGAGTGGGGCCTGCTCACCGTGTCCGGCGCCTACACGACCTCGTCGGTCGGCGAGTTCGCCGGGAGCAACGGCACGAAGCTGATGGTGGTCGACATCGAGGTCGTCCCCGTCAACGATGGCAACGTCTTCGCCGAGGCCTTCAGACTGCGGGCCGACGACCAGTGGTACAACCCGATCAACCGACTCAACGTGACGTCGCGAATCGGCGGTGCGATCAACCACTCGCTGGTGTTCGAGGTCCCCCAGTCGGTCGGGTCAGCGGTTCTGGAAGCCGGTCTTCCCGAGGAGCTCGGCGTCGGTCGACTGGCCAGCTATGCGCTGACCTTCGAGCCCGGCGAGCCCGACTCGCCGCCCCTGCGGACCGATGAAGAGGTCCTCGCGCTCGCGGGTTCGGCCAAGCAGACGAGCGCCGGCAACGAGTTCAACCTCCAGCCCGACGACAAGGAATGGGGCATGCTCACCGTGACCGGCGTCCGGACGGCCCTGATCGAGGGCGACTACAACGCCACGCTGGAGACAATGCTGGTCGTGCTCGACTTCGACATCGTCGTGGGCGAGGGCGGCAACTTCTTCCACCAGACGTTCCGACTCCGGGCCGACGACGAGTGGTATCCACCGGTGACCAGGATCAACGAGACCACCAGCGCCGGGGAGGTGTTCAGCGGATCGGTGTTCTTCGAGGTGCCCCGGACCGCGACCACGTTCGCCCTCGAGGCAGGTATGCCGGAGATCCTCACCGACTACCAGTGGAACTTCCCGGTGCGTACCGCGACCTTCGAAGTCGTGCTCCAGTGATGTGTCGGCGGCGTCGGCGGCGAGCACCCACCGAATCGGCCGGTCGTGCCCTCGCCGAGTAGCTTGACGGAGGAACGCCGTCGAGGGGAACCATCGTGAAGTTCGGCATCTTCTATGAGCACCAGCTCCCACGTCCGTGGCACGAGCACTCGGAGTACGAGCTGCTGCAGAACTCGCTCGTCCAGATCGAGCTGGCCGACCGACTTGGCTACGACTACGCGTGGGAGGTCGAGCACCACTTCCTCGAGGAGTACTCGCACTCGTCGGCACCCGAGGTATTCCTCGGCGCCGCCAGTCAGCGGACCACCGACATCCGCCTCGGCCACGGCGTGATCCAGCTACCGACCAACCAACCCCACCGCGTGGCGGAGCGGGTGGCCACGCTCGATCTGCTGTCGAAGGGGCGGGTCGACCTCGGACTCGGTGAGGGCGCTGGACCGGCCGAGCTGCATCCGTTCGGCACCCGGGTGCGGACCAAGCGCGACCGATGGGAGGAGGCGGTGCAGGCCATCATCCCGATGTTCACGAAGGAGAGCTGGGAGTTCCACGGCGAGTTCCACGACTTCCCGGCCCGCAACGTCATCCCCAAGCCCTACCAGAAGCCGCACCCGCCACTGTGGGTGGCGTGCTCCAACATCCAGACGATCGGCCAGGCCGGGGCGTGGGGCATGGGCGCCCTCGGGTTCACGTTCGTGTCACCCGAGGCGGCCCGGGCGTGGGTGAACAAGTACTACAACAACCTCATCCACAACCAGAACAAGCTCACCGACTACCCGAGCAACCCGAACATCGCGATGGTGTCGGGCTTCATGTGCGCCGAGACCGACGAGGAGGCCTACGAGAAGGCGTCCGGCTGGACGTTCTTCATCTTCGCGCTGTCGTACTACGGCCGGAAGGGTGTCGACGCCCCAGGCGAGGGCGACCTCTGGAAGGAGTTCCAGGAGTGGCGCTACACCGAGAAGGCCCAGGCGGCCTTCAACGGTGCCCTCATCGGCTCACCGGAGACGATCCGCCGGAAGCTGCGGGTGTTCGAGCAGTCGAACGTCGACCAGGTCATCCTGTTGAACCAGGCCGGTAAGACCACCCACGACGACATCTGCAACAGCCTCACGATGTTCGCCGAGGAGGTCATGCCCGAGTTCCATGCCAACGAGGACGCCCACGCCGAGTGGAAGGCGGATGTGCTGGCGGGGAGGATCGAGCTCGAGGACCTCGACACGACGCCGTACGACCTGTTCAGCCACCAGAACGAGGACATCGTGCGGCTGACGCCGGAGCAACTGAAGGCCCAGATGGCCGAGAAGGACGCGGCCCGGGCCGCCGCCGGCCAGAGCTGACGTGCCATGACGTACGAGACCATCACCTGGCAGGCGAGCGGCGGGATCGGTCGCCTCACGTTCGATCGGCCGGAGAATCGAAACGGCATCACCGGCACCATGATGAACGAGCTCCACGAGGCCGTCAGCCGGGCCGCCGACGACGCCGAGGTGCGCGTGCTGGTGCTGACCGGTGCCGGTTCATCGTTCTGCGTGGGTGCCGACCTCAAGCACTACTCCAGCGGTGCCGACGATCCCGGCGCTGGGCCCGAGACGTTCCACATCACCAGGCTCCTGCACGAGATGCCGGCCGTGACGGTCGCCGCGGTCAACGGCGCGGTCGCCGGTGCCGGTTTCGGGTGGGCGTGTGCCTGCGACCTTCGCGTCGCCACCCGATCGGCGGTGTTCAACACGGCGTTCCTCGACGTGGCGGTCGCCGGCGACATGGCCGGTCCCTGGACACTGCCCCACCTGGTCGGCGCGGCCAAGGCCCGGGAGCTGTACTTCCTGCCCGGCAAGTTCGATGCCGACGAGGCCAACCGCATCGGGCTGGTCGCCGACGTCTTCGACGACGACCGGTTCGCCATCGAGGTCGACCGGATCGCCGACCGTCTCGCAGGGGCAGCGCCGCTTGCGCTCGCCGGGATGAAGCAGAACTTCCTCGACGGCGAGCGCCTCCCCCTCGCCGAGTACATCGACGTCGAGACCGAGCGCCATCAGGCGATCACCGCGAGCGACGACACCAAGGAGGCGTTCGCGGCGTTCGTGGAGAAGCGCACGCCGTCGTTCAAGGGCCGGTAGCGCCGGGCGCCAGGCGCCGATCCGCTTCGGGCCGTGCCTGGTCTCGCCGTCGAGCGATCCGGTAGCGTCGACCCATGGAACCAGTTCGCTACGTCGACCTGCTCAACCAGCGCTATCAGCAGCAGGGGTTCCCGCCCTACCGCTGGACCGAGAACGAACCGGGCGAGCTCACGCCGCTCACCAAACCGCTCGCCGAGTGTCGGGTCTCGATGCTCACCTCGGGAGGTGTGTCGCACTGCTCGATGCCCACGTGGGATCCGAAGGCCAGGAACGACTTCCGGCTCGACACCGTCGACCCCGCCGACACCGGCGCCGACTTCCAGGTGAGCGACAGCTACTACGACACCACCGACGCCGAGGACGACGTCAACACGGTGTTCCCCATCGATCGGCTGCGGGAGCTCGACCAGGCGGGCGTGATCGGATCCGTCGCACCCCGGCTGTGGAGCGGCTTCATGGGCCGGATCTACAAGCGCACCCACGTGCGGGAGGTGGCGGCACCGGCGTTGGCCGAGGAGCTCCACGACGACGACGTCGATCTGTTCCTCCTCGTACCCGCTTGACCCCTCGACCACCAGACCGTGGGTCTGGTCGCACGGGTCATCGAAGCCTCGGGCATCCCGACGGTCCTCGTCTCCACCGGCCGGGATCTGACCGAGCTGGTCTGCCCGCCCCGGACGCTGTTCGTGAACTTCCCGATGGGGAACCCGTTCGGTCCGCCGCACCAGATCGAGGTGCAGCGCGGCATCCTCCAGGCCGCTCTGGAGCTGGCCGCGTCCGACATCGAGGCCGGCACGATCGTCGACCTGCGCGACGAGTGGCCAGAGGACTTCACCGACAAGGTGTCGGCCACCCTCCTCGCGATGTCGCCCGGCGACGTGGCGGCCCAGGCCAGCAAGAACTGACCGACCCGTAGGCTCGGTCCATGACCGCCGACGCCGATCCGCACCTCCACGAGATCGCCGAGCCGTTCGACGAGGGGATGCTCGACGTCGGCGACGGGCACGCGATCTGGTGGCAGCAGTCGGGCAACCCCGACGGCAAGCCGGCGGTGATGCTCCACGGCGGACCGGGCGGCGGCTCGTCGCCCCGAAGCCGCCGATTGTTCGACCCGGCCCGCTACCGCATCGTCCAGTTCGACCAGCGGGGCTGTGGGCGCAGCACCCCGAGCGCCGGCGCGCCGACGGTCGACCTGTCCGCCAACACGACCGCCCACCTCGTGGCCGACATCGAACGGCTGCGACGCTCGCTCCACATCGACCGGTGGCTCGTGTGGGGTGGCTCGTGGGGCACCACCCTCGGCCTGGCCTACGCCCAGGCCCATCCGCCGTCGGTGAGCGAGCTGATCCTGTCTGCGGTGACCAACACCACCGCGGCCGAGGTCGAGTGGGTCACGCGGTCGATGGGGCGGGTGTTCCCCGAGGCGTGGGCCGAGTTCGTCGCCGCGCTACCTCCCGAGGACGGCGCCGGGAACCTGGCCCTCGCCTACAACCGGCTCCTCGTCGACCCCGACCCGGCGGTCCACGAACCGGCGGCGCTGGCGTGGTGTGACTGGGAGGACGTGCACGTGTCGATCGCCAACGGCTACGAGCCGAGATTCCGTTCCGAGGACCCGGCGTTCCGACTCTGCTTCGCCCGGCTCGTCACCCACTACTGGGGTCACGCCGGCTTCCTCGACGACGGCGAGCTGCTGGCCAACGCCCACCGGCTCGGTGCCATCCCGACCTACCTCGCCCACGGCCGGATGGACATCAGCGCCCCGGCCCACATCGCGGTCGCCGTGGCTGAAGCCGTCCCCGGCGCCGAGCTGTTCATCGCCGAGCGCGAGGGCCACGGCGGACCGGCGATGAGCGCCTGGGTCATCGAGGTGACCGACCGCCTCGCTGGTTGATCCGCCCGGCCTACTGCTCCGCCTCGCTGATCAGAACAGCTCGCCCACGAGATCGGCCCGTTCGACGGCGACGGTGAGGTCAGCCCAGCCCGAATCGTCTGCGGGAACCCACCGGGTGAGGTGCTCCCGCTTCATCATGTCGGCTACGTAGGGCTCGTTCGGGTCCATGGCCAGGAGGGTTTCGACGAAGCGCTCGGCGTCGGCAGGGTCGAGTCCCGGACCGGCGGTGAACGCGCAGTGACTGAACGGGCGGCTGCGCCAGATCTCGACGATGTCGTCGGGGTCGAGTCCCCGCTTGCGGGTCAGGTGGGGGAGCCACGGCTCGAAGATGGCGCCGGCGTCGGCCTCCCCGTCGACCACGGCGTCGAAGATCACCCGATCGTCGACCCACCGATGCAGGTCGGCGTACTCCCGCGCTTCGAGCGAGACCGGTTCGCAGTCGGTGGTCGGGTCGAGGCCTTCCTCCCGGAGCTGGGCGACCGGGATGAGGAACAGCTCGCTCGAGGTCTCGAGCCCGAGGGCGAGTCGGGCGCCGCGGAGATCCTCGACGTTGCGGAGACCCGAGTCGGCGCTGGCGACGATCACCGTGTGGGTCTCGGCGTCGGTATCGCGCATGGCCAGCGTGCGGCAGCGGCCCGCGGAGCGGGCGAGGCACTGGACGTGGGCCATCGGGGCGTTCCAGGCGATGTCGAGGTGGCCGGCGAGCAGCGCCTCACCCATGGCGTCGTAGGTCGAGTACAGGGCGTATTCCACCGGCAGCCCGCGCTCGACGAACCACCGTCGAACGGCGTTCCAGATCACGACGGCATTGGCCGGGTCGGCCGCCGTCGCTCCGATCAACAGTCGGCGAGCCATTCCTTCCACACTAGTTCACGGCGCGACGCGGCACGGTCGCTGCCCCGGGGGTCACGAGCGGTCTCGCTGGTCGAGCAGGTCCTGGTTGACGCAGTTCTCGAGCACCCCCTCGACGAGGTAGCGCATGGCGACCTCGCCGCCCTTGCGCCGCATGTCGGCCACGCTCTCCGGCGTGCAGAAGGCGGCGTGCGGCGTGATGATGAGGCGGTCTTGGAGCCATGGCTCGCCGTCGGTCCATGCCCGGATCAGCGGCCGGTCGAGCGAGGCCGGTTCCTCGGGGAGGACGTCGAGCCCGGCGGCGGCCACCGCGTCGGCGCGGAGGGCATCGTGGAGGGCGTCGAGGTCGACGATCGGCCCCCGTGCGGTGTTGATCAGCACCAGTCCCGGCTTCGACGCCGCCAGCACGTCGGCCCCGATCAGGTGATGGGTCTCGGGCGACAGCGGCACGTGCACGCTGACCACGTCGGCCTCGGCGAAGAGGTCGGTGAGGGAGCGAACCCGGCGGACGTTGAGCGCGAGGTTGGCGCCGTTCGGCACGTAGGGGTCGTAGACGACAACGTCCATCCCGAGGGCTTTGGCCCGCAAGGCGAAGGCGGTACCGATCCGGCCCAGTCCGACGATCCCGCACACCGAGGTCGACAGGCGCCGCGCCAGCGGGTTCAGGCGGGGGTCCCAGTTGGCCACGGGATCGGCCTGGAGCCGGCGGGCGTGCATCGGGATCGACCGGACCAGGGCCAGGAGCATGGCGAGGGCGTGGTCGGCCACCTCCTGGGTGCCGTAGTCGGGGACGTTGCACACCGGGATGCCGGACGCGCCCCACGCGGCGAGATCGAAGTTGTCGTAGCCCACCTTGTGGGTGACCACGATCCGGCACCGCTCGAGCTTCGGCCGGTGCTCGGCTGGCACGTCGGTGGCCGACACGATCGCGTCGGCGCTGGCCCACAGCTCGTCGGGCACCTCGTCGTGGGCGGCGAAGAACCGTGCCTGCCCTGCCGGCGCCACCGAGGCCAACTCGATGTCCTGCGGGTCGGGGAACCGGACCTGGGGCCACAGGACCGTGTACATGGGTTCGCTCATCCCCCCGATCCTGCGACCGCACGGGGGTGTTCGTCCAGACGGTGGCGCCCACCACCGGTCGCACGCTCCCTGTTCTGTCGGACCACGGTCCCACTGTCAACGGTTCTGGCGGACCCAGCTCCCGGCGATAGGCGCTGGGCCCGCCAGAACGATCGGGGGCGAGCGTGGGGTCCGCCAGAACGATCGGGGTGAGTGGGCGTGGAGTCCAATACGGTGGCCGACCATGACCTCGAGCGTGGAACCACTCCCGGAAGACTGGCAACGGGCGATCGCCGTCGTGGCTCATCCCGACGACCTCGAGTACGGGGCGTCGGCCGCGATCGCACGGTGGACGGCTCAGGGCAAGGACATCCGCTACGTGTTGGCGACGAGGGGCGAAGCGGGGATCGACTCGATGCCACCCGATCAGGCCGGGCCGCTGCGGACGGCCGAGCAGGAGGCCAGCGCTGCGGCGGTCGGGGTGTCGGTGGTGGAGTTCCTCGACCACCCGGACGGTCTCGTCGTGAACGGGATCGAGCTGCGCCGCGACCTGGCGGCCGCCATTCGGCGTCACCGACCCGAGGTGATCATCGCCTCGAACTACCGGCAGCGGTGGGGCGACACCGGGCCGTGGAACCACGTCGACCACCGCGAGCTCGGGGCGGCGCTCCCCGACGCCACCCGCGACGCGTCCAACCGCTGGCTCTTCCCCGACGCCGGCGAGCCCTGGAGCGGGGTTCGCTGGATCGCCTTCGCAGGGTCGACGTCGCCCACGCACGGCACCGACGTCGGCGACTCGTTCGCCGCCGGGGTCGCCTCGCTCGAGTGCCACCGCGTCTACATCGACGCCCTCGGCGACCCCGACTTCGACCCCGAGATGTTCCTCCGCGGCGGTGCCGAGGCGGCCGGTGAGCTGCTCGGCGTGGAACTCGCGGTGTCGTTCGAACTCGTCCCCGCCTGACGGCTACCGGGACCCGGACGGATGGATGAGACTCCAGTGACCTGAAGCCTCATCCACCTCTTGCCGAAGGGCCAACCGGGTCGTCCTACCTAGCAAGCGGTGGCAAGGGGCAGTTGAACGGGGGAGAGGAGCCGTTCAACTGTCCCTCGGCCACGTGACCTGGTTCAGCAACCTTCTCCTTGGATAGTTGCACGATCCGGGCAGAAAGAACAATCCGGCGGCCCGAAGCCATCGGACGGACCGAATCGGGCAGATCAGGTCGCTACGTGTTGGCCACCCAGGAGGTGTACATCGACGCGTAATGACCGCCCAGCGCGACCAGTTCGTCGTGCGTTCCGAGCTCGGTCAGCCGGCCGTCCTCGACCACTGCGATCCGGTCGGCCCGCATCGCGGTGGCAAGGCGGTGGGCGATGACGATCGCCGTCCTCCCGTCGAGGACCACGTCGAGGGCGGCCTCGATCTTCGACTCGGAGGCCAGGTCGAGGTTCGACGTGGCCTCGTCGAGCACCAGCACCCGGGGTCTGGCGAGGAAGGCCCTGGCCAGAGCGAGGAGCTGCCGCTCGCCCGACGACAGCGACGAGCCCCGCTCGTGGACGTGGCTGTCGAGGCCGTCGTCGAGCCGATCGACGAGATCGTCGATCCCGACCGCCCGGCAGGCGGCCTCGATCTCACTGCGGGTGGCGTCGGGTCGTGCGAACGCCACGTTGTCGCGGATCGAGCTGTTGAACAGGAACGGCTCCTGGGGCACCACCCCGAGCTGGCTTCGCAACGAGTGGAGGGTGACCGACCGGAGGTCGCGGCCGTCGATCGTCACCGCGCCGTCGTCGGGATCGTAGAAGCGGGTGACGAGCTTGGCGATCGTCGACTTGCCGGCCCCGGTTGGACCGACGATCGCCACCGTCTCGCCGGCGTCGATCCGCAACGAGAACCGTTCGAGCACGGGGGCGCCGTCGCCGTACCCGAAGGTCACGTCGTCGAGCGCGATGCGACCGTCGATCGGGCCGAGCTCGACGGCGTGGGCGGCTTCGGCCACGGTGGGTGCCATGCCGAGGAGCTCTCGGAGCTTGGTCATCGACGACTGACCCGACTGGTAGGCGTTGTAGAGCTGCACGAGTTGCTGGATCGGAGCGAAGAACGCGGTCAGATACAGCAGGAACGCGAACAGCTCCCCCACCGTGAGCGACCCGTCGAGCACCATCCGACCGCCGATGAGCAGCAGCACCGCCTGGCCGACCACGCCGATCGCCTCGTTGCCGGGTCCGTAGATCGCGCCGACGGTGGCCGCCGCCACGTTCGCGTCGCGGTGCTCACCCACCACGTTCGCGTGGTGGATCGCGTTGTGCCGGCGCCGGTTCGTGGCAACGATCACCCGCATGCCGGCCAGGTTCTCCGACAGGTCGGCGAGGACGAGCGCGATCTTGTCGCGGACGGTGTCGTACGTGCGCTGGGAGGCACCGCGGAACCACCACGTCAGCACGGCCATGGCGGGGATGACCGCCAGCAGGGTGATCGCGGCGAGGGTGGGGTTGAGTGCGACCAGCACGATCGTGATCACGAGCAGGGTGAGGAGCTGCACCGCGAGGTTCACGAGGCCGTCCTGGAAGAGGGCGGCGAGCGCGTCGATGTCGCTCGTCATGCGGGTGAGGGTCACGCCGGCCTTGTGGTCGGTGTAGTAGTCGAGCGATTGGCGCTGTAGGTGAGAGAACACCTTGATCCGCAGCTCGCGCATCAGGCGCTCCCCCAGCCGGCCGGTGTGGAGGACCCGACGCCGAGCCGCTGCGGCGTTGATCACGATGGCGGCGAGGTAGGCGGCGGCCACGATCACCAGCACGTCGGCCCGGCGGGGCACGATGGCCCGGTCGAGCCCGATCTGGAACAGGAGCGGTCCCGCCTGGAACGCAACCGTCTCGATCACCACCAGCGCCACCGCGACGGCCAGGGCCCGGCGGTGCGGGTCGAGGAACCGGCGGAGGGTGAACGGCTCCCGGTCGTAGTCGTGCTGGGAGAACGCCACGTCGGGTGTGGGGTGTTCGGGCTCCTCGGCCAGGATCCGTTCGGCTCGCCCGGCGAGCTCGGACGGCATTCCGGCGAAGGGGAGGCCGGCCCTGGCGCTCGACTGGCTGGCCGACGGCCCCGAGAACGGCGATCCCGCCGGCGGCCCGAACGTCACGACCCACCGCCGGGCAATGGCTCGAACTGGTCGCGGTCGAGGTCATCGCGGTCGCTTGTTGCGTCGGCGTCGGCGTCGGCGTCGGCGTCGGCGTCGGCGTCGGCGTCGGCGTCGGCGAGCTTGGCCAGGATCTCGGCATAGGCGGGTTGGGTGTCGAGCAGCTCGCGGTGTGTCCCGGTCGCGACCACCCGCCCGTTCTCCACGAGCGCGACCCGGTCGGCGAGGGCGATCGTCGACAACCGCTGGGCGATGACGATCGTGGTCCGGTCGGCGAGCTGAGCCCGCAGCGCCCGGTGGATCAGCTCCTCCACGTGCACGTCGATCGCGCTCGTCGCATCGTCGAGGACGAGGATCACCGGGTTGGCCAGCAGTGCTCTGGCCAGGGCGACCCGCTGCCGCTGCCCCCCCGACAGCGTGTAGCCCCGTTCGCCGACGACCTCGTCGTAGCCGTCGGGCAGGGCGGCGATGAACTCGTGGGCCTGGGCCGCTCTGGCGGCGGCGATCACGTCGGCCCGGTCGGCGTCTGGTCTGGCGTAGGCGATGTTGTCGGCGAGCGTGGCGGAGAAGAGGAACGGCTCGTCGGATACCAGACCGACCGTGTGGCGGAGGCTCGCCTGGGTCAGGTCGCGCACGTCGGTGCCGTCGATCGTGATTGCGCCGTCGGACACGTCGTAGAAGCGGGCGAGCAACCGGGCGACGGTCGACTTGCCGCTTCCGGTCCGTCCGACGAGGGCGACGGTCTCCCCGGCCGAGACCTGGAGGGTGAACCCGTCGAGCACGAGGGCCTGCTCGGCCGACTCGACCTCGTCGGAGTCCCCGCCCGAGTTGGGGCGATCCTCCGACGGGTCCGAGGTTCCTGCGTAGCGGAAGCTGACGTCGTCGAAGACGATGTCGCCGCGGGGATCGACCAGGTCGACCGCGTCGGGGCGGTCGACGATGTCGGGCTTCTCGTCGAGGACCTCGTAGATCCTGGCGGCCGATGCCCGAGCCCGCTGGCCGAACATGAGGAACAGACCGAGCGTTCGGAACGGGGCCTGGAGGAGCAGCACGTAGGTGGCGAACGCGAACAGGGTGCCCTCGGTGATCGCCCCGTCGATCACGAGCCAGCCACCGTAGACCAGCACCCCGAGGGTGCCGAGCCGGGGGAGGTTCTCGATGATGGGGTTGTACCGGGCCCTCGCCTGGACCGTTCGAATCCCCGCCCACTGCAGGCGGGTCGCCGCCTTGGCCAGTGCGTTGATCTGGGCTCGCTCCGCAGCGAACGACCGCACCACCCGCACCCCGCTGATGTTCTCGTCGACGAGCGCGGCCACGTCGGCGAGCCGGGCCTGGACGATCCACGAGAGCGGGAACACGTCGTCGCGCAGCCGCTTCCCGAGCAGGTACACGCCCGGGAGCGGGAGGACCGCCACGATCGTGAGCGGCACGTGGATCGTGAGCATGTAGACGAGCGCCACGGCGAACATCACCGTGGTCATCGTGATGAGGGGAGCGAAGACCAGAAAGAGCTGAACCGACCGGATGTCGGAGTTGGCCCGGGAGATCACCTGACCCGACTGTGTCCGGTCGTAGAACGAGAACGACAGCCGGCTCAGGTGCTCGTAGAGGACGACCCGCAGATCGGTGTCGATCTCGAACGCCATCCGGTAGAGGCCGTAGCGGAAGACGAACGTCAACACCGCCCGGCCGAGCCCGAGGACGAGCACCCACGCCACGAATCCGCCGAGCGCGGCGGTGCGATCGGCGAGCGCGGTGTCGATCGCGCTCCGGATCACCGCCGGGATCGCCACCTGGAGGAGCATCGACACGAGCGCCAGCGTCAGCGATCCTGCGAACAGCCACTTGTGGGCGCCGACGACGGGCAGCAGGCGCCGTAGCCACCCCTTCCCGGGGTCGGGATCGATCGATGCCCGGGGTCGCGGATAACGACGCTCGACGGCCACCGGCTCGAACGGTGAGGCCGTCTCGAGCTCGTGGTGGCCGGTGGACGTCACCGGATCAAGTGTATGCAGGACCCGCTCGCCCGATTTTCTGGCCCGCCGTGTACGGCCCGAACCGGTGTGCGCCGCACCGTTGCCGACCGAGGCGCCGAGCCTGTCAGTGTGAATGGGGCGGTACGACGGCGCCCTCGGACGGCTGCACGATCACGATTCCCTGACCCTGGAAGGCGAGCTGGACCGCCTCGCCCGAGCCGCGACCCACGATCGCCTTCGCCCGCACCGTGCGGTTGAGGGTCACCGTGAGGCTGGCGCTCCAGGCGACGGCGGCGTCGGTGTCGGCGAACGTCGGTGCGTCGGTCTTGAGCACGACGGGATCACCGTCGGTGGTGATCGCAACCCAGCCGTAGCCTTCGAGTCGGGTGTTGAACAGGCCACCGGCGGCGATACCTGCGCCCTTGACCCGCTCGATGTCCCAGTTGAGCGATGGCTCGAAGGCGAGCACGTTCTTGCCGTTGACGCTCAGCGCCGAGCCCTCAAGGTGGATGATGTGGACCTGGTGGGCGGAGTCGGCCAGGAAGAGCTCGCCCTGCCCGCTGCAACGCATGAGCGGGAGACCTTCGCCGGTGAGTGCCTTCTTCATGAACTTGGCTGCTCCACCCGACCCCTCGTAGTCGAAGTCGATCGCTCCCTGGAACGCCACCATCGATCCCTGCCGGGCCAGCACGTCCTCGCCGAGGACCACCTTCAGCAACCTGCTGTTCTGCCGGACGACCCGCTCACCGGAACCGATCTCGGCGTATCGCTGGTCGCTGAGGAGCTCCGTGCGGATGCCGGCGAAGCCAGCCACCGAAGGGGCCATGGTGACGTCGGGCTCGGGCCGGGATCCCGGTTCCGACCCGACCATCGCAGGCCCCGGCGGGACGGGCGCTCCGGGGGCGGGAGGAGCGATCCCGGGGTCGCCGATGTCGGCGGCGGGCGCCGGTGGCGCCGGCGGCAGGCCGGCATCGGGGGCCGACCCCGCATCCAGGTCGGGCGGTGACGGAAGGCCGCTGTCGAGCTCACCAGGGTCCGGGCTGTCGAGCCCACCCGGACCGTCGAGGCCAACGGGTGGAAACCCGCCTGGTGCTGGTGGCAGGCCGGAGCTCGGTGCTGGCGGCACCGGGCCAGGAGCTGCTCCCGGCGCTGGTGGCAGGCCGTCGGCAGGACCGGGGCCAGGGGGCGTAACCGGACCGGGGCCCGGTGCGGCGTCGGGGCTCCCGAACGAGCCCGGTGCGGGTGGATACCCACTCCCCGGAGGCGGGCCTGGCGCCGGCGGGAAGGCCCCGCCCGGCGGAGGCCCGGGAGCTGGTGGCAGGCCACTTGGCGGTGGAGGAGGCGGTGGACCATCGTCGGCCACGTCGCCGAAACCGGGAGCGGGGGGCGCGGGTGGGCCTGGCGGATCGGGCACCGTCTCCTGAGCACCACCGAACCCCGCCGCATCGCCGAGGCCAGCGGGACCACCCGAGCCGGGAAGATCGCCGACGCCAGCGGGACCACCCGAGCCGGGAAGATCGCCGGGACCGGACGGGCCATCGAAACGCGGCGCGTCGCCGAGCCCGGGAGGACCGCCGGGACCGGACGGACCACCGAACCCCGGCCCGTCGCCGGGACCCGATGGGCCACCGACTCCTGGCCCGTCGCCGAGTCCGGGAGGACCGCCGGAACCGGACGGACCACCGAACCCCGGCCCGTCGCCGGGACCCGATGGGCCACCGACTCCTGGCCCGTCGCCGAGTCCAGGAGGACCGCCCGGCGCTGGACCGGGGGGCGGCGGATCGCCCAGCGTCGGTGTCGAGGTCGGTCCTAGAGGTTCCGGCACGTCGACATCGCCGGCACCGGGCGCGCCCGGTAGGGCGGACACGTCGCCCAGCGGACCAGGCGGGCTGCCGATCGGCCGGTCGGTGGGCGACTCGAACGGGGAAACAGGAGGCGGCGGCACCGGGCCGTCGTCACCGGCCCCGACGGCGCTGTCGTCCGTCGGTGGCCGCTCGCCGACCGGCTCACCGAGATCGGCGTCACCCGGCCGGAAGGTCCCGACCGAGCCGGCGCCGACCGCTCCCGGCGGAGGCGGCACGGGGTCATCGGATCCGGGTCCAGGGCGGGGGCCGGCGTCGTGACCGAGCCCGGCGTCGCGGTCGGTCGAGTCGTCGTCGGATGTTGCGCGGGACCGGTCGCCGAGACCGAGATCGGGCAGCACCGAGCCGGCGGGGATGGCGGCAGTCACCGCAGGGCTGAACGGTTCCGCCGGACCAGCCGAGCCGTCGCCGATCGGCGTCTCCGGCGCGGGCGCCGGCGGGAGCGGGTCGGCCGCAGCAGGCGGGGGCGGGGGCGGCGGCACCGGTTCGAACGCAATCTCCCTCGTCTGCTGCGTCCACTGGTTGCCATCCCAGAACCGCTCGAGCGAAGGGTTGCCCGCTGGGTCGTCGTACCAGCCTGCTGGTGGGTTCGGCATAGGCCGGAGGCTATCCACCAACGGGGGTCAGAGGGAACCGGGTCACCGGATCGGCGAGGTCAACCGAGGTCGGCGGCGCCCAGCTCGGCGAGGTCGATCGCGGCGATCATGCGCTCCTTCAGACCATCGACGTCGATCCCCTCGGTGCTCTTCTTCCCGAGCTGATACCGGGAGTAGACACCGTGGAGGATGCAGGCGGTCTTGAAGTAGTTGAACGTCCGGTAGTAGTCGATCGAGGACATGTCAGCCCCGGTGATCTGCCCGTACCGTTCGGCGAGCTCGGCCCGGCGCGAGAACCCTGGTGCGGTGGTCGCGCTCTCGTGGGAGATGCGGATCTCGTCATCGGGGTCGCCCCACCCGTTGAGGGCATAGGCGAAGTCGGCGAGCGGGTCGCCGAGGGTGGCGATCTCCCAGTCGAGCACGGCGGTGACCTCGCCTTGGGGGCTGAGCATGCAGTTGTGCAGGCCGTAGTCGCCGTGAACGATTCGACCGGGACCCTGCTCGGGCGCGGTGTCGTCGAGCAGGTTGTGGAGCCGGTGGATGCGCTCGTCGTCGTAGTCGGCGCCTTCGGCCGACGCCGTCCACGAGCCGTACCAGGTCCTGAGCTGCCGCCCGACGTAGCCGTCGCGGCGGCCGAGCTCGCCGAGGCCGACGTCGTCGGGCTCGATCGAGTGGAGGGCGGCGAGGGTCTCGATGAACGACATCCCCACCCGGGCCCTGGCCTCCATCGAGAGGTAGTCCTCGACCGCCTCGGCGGTGTACATCGCCTGTCCCGGCACCTCGCTCATCACGTAGAAGAGGGCACCTGTCACCGAGGTGTCCTCGCACAGGCCGTACGCGGTCGGCACGGGTACGTCGGTGGGGCCGAGACCGCTGATCAGCGAGAACTCCCGCCGCATGTCGTGGGCCTTGGGCAAGAGCTCGCCGAGGGGCGGTCGCCGGACGACGGCTCGCTCGCCGTTCCCGTCGACGAGGAGGTAGGTGAGGTTCGAGTGGCCACCCTCGAGCTGGTGCCACTCGAACGGTGGGGTCAGCCCGTCGACGTTGGCATCGATCCAGGCCTCGACGGCCGGGCGGTCATAGCCAGGGATGCTGGTGCCGGCGCTCGGGCTATCGGCGCTCGGGCTACCGGCACTCGGGGTGTCGGCGCTCGGGGTCGTGTCGGTCGGACCGCCGTCGGTGGAAGTCATGGCGATGATTCTGTCACCGGTTCGGTCGCCACGACAGCGAGCCGGGCGCCCGCCGCGCAACCGGGTCGGGTGGCCGATGTATCACGAAGCGGCGAACGGCGTCTCGACGGTCGCTGGTTGCCAGAGTCGCAACCGGAGGGAGCACAGCCATGGAACGCACCGTGGAAGCGGACCGCCTCGTCGCCGCCAAGCTCGCGGCGAAACGGGCGCTTCGACTGATCGCCGGGGTCGCCATCGCCCTCAGCGGCCTCGCCATCACCGGCGGCACGTTCGGACTCTTCGCCGCCATCGGGATGCCCGTTCTCGCGGTCGGCCTGAGCCTCATCTCGGCCGAGGTCAACCGCGACGGGCCGAGCACCGTCCCCGTCCGCGTGGCCGTGCAACCGATCGAGCAACCAGCGCTCCGCCCCGCCCCACGACGAGCGCTCCGCCGCTAGACCAACGCCGCCTCCTCCCCAGCCCCACCCCACCGCTGGCAGATCCCACGCGCGACGCCCGTGCAAAACGCTGCCAGACAACAGTCAACGTCGGGACTCTGGCAGATCCCGCGCGCGACCCCCGGTGCAAAACGCTGCCAGAACAACAGGCAACCGGCGGGATTCGGCAGATCCGGCGCGCGACGCCCGGGCAAAACGCTGCCAGGCGGGGTTACGCTTGGGCGGCGGCTCAGACTCGGGCGAGTGGGACCTCGACGCCGGGGGTGTCGGCCCTGGTGCGGAAGATGGTGCCCAGCCGGTCGGGATCATCGGTGTTGTCGGCCGTGACGATGTAGAGATCTCGCCGATCGGCGCCGCCGAAGCACAGGCTCGTCACCGCCCGGGACGGGACGTCGATCCGGCCGACCTCGTCACCACGGTCGTCGAAGCCACGGACACAGCCGGCGACGTAGTCGGCCACCCAGATCGTCCCGGCCTCGTCGACGGCCAGCCCGTCGGGGTGGAAGTCGGTCGACTCGGCCAGCGCCCGGCGGTTCACGTACCGGTCGTCGACCACGTCGTGGCAGATCAGGTGATTGCGGCCGGTGTCGGCGTGGTAGATCCTCGCGCCGTCCGGCGAGAACCCGATCCCGTTGGTGAGCGAGACCTCGCCGTACATCTCCTCGGCGACACCGTCGAGGCCGATCCTGTGGGCCTCGCCCGGGGTTCGGGTCGACTCCTCCCCGAACGGGTCGGAACGAATGGTGCCACACACCACCCGACCCTCGGCGTCGGTCATGAGGTCGTTGAAGCCGGGGGCGTCGCTCTCGAACACGATGCGGGTCTCGCCGTCCTTGACATGGCAGATGTTTCGCCCGCCGACGACGAGGCCGCCGTCGGCGTGCAGCGCAATCCCACCCACGCCTCGCCGCTTGGGGATGACCACCGCGATCTCCCCGTCCGGGCTCCGACGCCGGACACCGCCGTTGGGCACGTCGCTGAAGTAGAGGTTGTCGTCGGCGTCGACCCGGGGCCCTTCGATCAGGCCGAAGCCGAACGCCAACGTCTCGAGCTCGGTCGTCATGGCGCCACCCTCCTCCCCCACCCGATCATCTGTCCAGCCGAATCGCGACCTCGCAGCGGGACTGCGGAGGTCACGACCTCGATCGCAGCCATCCCAGGATCGACGTGGCCACCGCCTCGGGCTGCTCGGGCAGCAACGCGTGGCCCGCGTCGGGAATGGCCGCGACGGTGACCAGGTCGCCGCAGCGCTCGGCCATGAGTCGGGCGTTCTCCGGCAACACGATCCTGTCCTCGACCGGTTGGAGCACGAGCGCCTCGGCCCGGAGACGACCCCACAGGTCCTCGGGGGCGACATGACGCTCCGCCTCGGCCTGGGCGAACGCCAGGGTGGGGTGCCACCCGTCGACCCACACGACCGGGTCGTTGCCGTCGGCGAACAACGCGAGCGCCACCGCTTCGAGGTGTTCCTCGTCGCTCAACTCCCGGATGAAGACCCGCCGGAGCGCGGTGGCCGGCTCCCGCTTCGGCTGCACCGGGCCGGGTGGGGCGATCAGCACGAGCGAGGCGACGAGGTCCGGGTAGCGGTAGGCGACGAGCTGGGCCACCTCGCCACCGAAGTCGTGACCGACGACCGTTGCCGGCCCGTCGAACGCCTCGATCACCGCCGCGATGTCATCGGCGAAATCGTCGAGCGTCACGTCCTCCAACAGGCTCGACGAGCCCACGACCCCGCGGGGCTCGGGCCGGAGGACCCGGTAGCCGTTCCTGGCGAGCCGGTCGGCGAGGTCCTCGAAGTCGGCCGCCGACCGCCCGAGCGACGGGATCAGCACCACGGGCGGCCCCTCCCCCTGTGCGTGCACGGTCAGCTTGCAGTCAGGGCCGCGGATCTCCTGGGTATGGCGGTAACCGGCGGCCGATTCGAGGTCGCGGACCTGGGCCGCGAGCGTGTCGATCTCCACCAGCGAGCTCAGCGACTCCGGTGGGTAGTCGGCCGGCTTGAGGATCCGACCGACGAAGCGCAACGCATCGACCACCCGCGGCCCGACGGTGGGACCGACGTGGTTCCCGCCGCGGACCAGCCGGTACTCGTGCGAGATCCCGGCGTCGAAGAGGCTGCGGTGGAGCAACTCGGTGCCGTACTGGGCGTGGAACACGTCCTCGTCCCCGCATTCGAGGTAGATCGCCATCCGCGACGCTGCGATCGCGGTCGAGTTCGTCTCGGCGAGGTGCAGCGGATGGTCGCTGCGCCAGCGCGCCTCGTCGACAGGGTCGCCCCACAGACGGCCGCGGACCGACGGCGGGATCTGCACCCGGTCGCGCAGGGGCACCCGGTCGTGGACCGTGCTCGACTCGATCGTCGGTTCGATCGCCACGACCGCGTTGACGAGCTCGGGCCGCCTGAACGCGAGTCGGAGGGCGGCGGCGGCCCCGACCGAGATACCCCCGATCACGAGCGGGCCGTAGCGGGATCCGGTGAGCTGACGGACCTCGGGCACGAGCTCGCCGAGCAGGAACGACTCCCAGCGCTCGCCGGACGGCTGCTCGAGGTAGTACGACCAGCCGGCGCTCGGGGTCACCGCGGCGAGGTCGGGCAGGGTCGCCTCGGTCCAGCACGTCACGAACTGCGCCTGGCAGGTCTCGAGGAAACGGGCAGAACCGCCGCCGCCGTGCAACCACAGCACGATCGGCAGCTCGCGACTCGGCCCGGTCCCCGGCCGGAGCATCGCATAGTCGACCGGTCCGCTGACCAGGCTGGTATCGATCGCGCCCTTCTCCAGCATGACCCACACATAGTAGGTGGGGCCCCGCTCGATTTCGGGAGTTCCGGCCGTCGGTTGTGAGATTTACCCTCCGCAGGGCACCCGATACGTTTGGTCCATGAAAATCAGCACCACGATCGGATTCACCGGCGACCCGGGCCGCCTGGCCCAACAGGCCCGCGACCTGGAGTCGGCCGGCGTCGACCTGCTGTGGAGCGGCGAGATCTACGGCTTCGACCTGACCTCGACGCTCGCCTACCTGGCCGGCCAGACCGAGCGGGTGGAGCTGATGACCGGGATCGTCCCGGTCTACTCCCGCAGCCCGGCGCTGATCGCCCAGACGGCGGCGACGATCGACGCGCTGTCCGGGGGACGGTTCGTGCTGGGACTCGGCACGTCGGGACCGCAGGTGATCGAGGGATGGCATGGCGTTCCGTTCTCGAAGCCGCTCGGCCGCACCCGCGACGTGATCGACATCTGCCGCAAGGTCTGGTCGGGCGAGAAGGTGACCCACGAGGGCTCGGCCGTCACCCTTCCCCTCCCCGAGGACGAGGGCACGGGGCTCGGCAAGCCGCTGAAGTTCATGAACAAGATGCTCCGCCAGGACATCCCGATCGTGGTGGCGTCGATCGGACCGAAGAACGTGGAGCTGACCGCCGAGCTGGCCGACGGCTGGCAGCCCATCCACTTCGTGCCCGACCGGTTCGAACAGGTGTGGGGCGACGCCCTCGACGCCGGCCGGGCGAAGCGCTCCGCCGACCTCCCGCCGCTCGACATCATCGCCGGCGGCCCCGTCGCGCTGGGCGACGGCAAGGACGTGGCCGAGGCGAGGGAGGCGGCCCGGGCCCACATCGCGTTCTACGTGGGTGGCATGGGGGCCAAGTCGAAGAACTTCTACAACGACCTGTTCAAGCGCTACGGGTGGGAGGAGGAGGCGGAGAAGATCCAGGACCTCTTCCTGTCGGGCCAGCGCAAGGAGGCTACTGCGGCGGTGCCCGACGAGTACCTCGACCTGGCGACGCTGTGCGGGCCCGAGGGTCACGTGCGGGAGCGGCTGGAGGTCTACAAGGACGTGGGCGTGACGTACCTCAACGTCGACCCGCAGGGCGAGGACCGCCTGGGGACGATCGAGAAGATCAGGGCCTGGGTGGAGTAGCAGCAGGCGCTACGGGGCGACCACCACCGGGGTCCACACGAGGATGTCGTCGCCGGCCGTGCCGTCGGCGCCGACCTGGGCGCCCCGCACCTCGAACCGGAGGAGACGACCCCGCTCGAGCGGGTGTTCCTCCACGAGGCGGTGCCGGAAGGCCAGCAGGTCGCCCTCGAACGCCGGGCCGACGTGGTCGCACCCGTCCCAGGCCACGATCGTGGCGATACCGGGGAGCATCCGACTGAGCGACGCCTGGGCCAGGCCCTGCACATGCCCGCCGTACACGAGACGGCCGTCGTAGATGCTGGCGGTCTCGTCACGGTGGACGAACGCCTGGTTGAAGGTGAGTCGAGCGAGCGACGGCGCGAGGTCGACGTGGTCCCGCATGGCGTCGGCCCGCTCCTCCCCCACCGGCCACTCGGTGCGGGGCAGCTCGCCGAGCTCCCACGACGGCGCGAGCGACGCCACCTCCGGCAGCGGCACCGGATCGGACGGTCCCGGGATCTCGTCGCCGTGGCCCGGTGAGCCGCTGCGACTGGCCACGAGGGCACAGCGCTCGTAGCGGGCGACCGGCCCGTCGTCGCCGGTGGTCTCGATCCCCAACCAGACCTTGCCGCGGTGTTGATCGCCTTTGGGGCGGGAGTCGGCCAGGCCGAGCACGGTGGTCTCGGTGCGGAGGGTCTCCCCCACCGCCACGGGCCGCAGGATGCGGACGGAGCGGTAGTAGAGGTTGGCGATCGCGCGACGGGTGGCGTTCGTGGTCTGTCCGATCGAGTACTGCATCACCAGCCCCGGGTACACCATCGCGCCACCGCTGTCGGGGCCGTCGTTCAGCGACGCGAAGAGCGACCGGTCGGCCGACGGGAGGTGCTGATCGCCGGTGATCATCCGGTAGGCGACGTTGTCGGCATCGGTGACGGTCACCGCGGGCAGCGGCGGGATCGTCGCTCCTGTTTCGAACTCGTCGTAGTACGGGCCGTCGTTGTCCATCGCGGCGAGTGTAGAAGTCCACCATGTGGGACCTGTAGCTTGCACGGTGTGAACACAGGCGGCGCCGCTGGCGACGCCCCGAACAGAGGGAAAGCGCGATGTCCTCGGACAAGAAGGAAGACCGGTTGAAGAAGCTCGCCCTGTTCCGGGAGGCGGACGATCATGCGATCGAGAACCTCGCCTCGGCGGCTGACGAGGTGACGGTCGAATCGGGGCGCGTGCTCATCGAGCAGGGCAGCCGCCACAACGAGCTCTACGTGCTCACCAGCGGTTCCGCCGTGGTCGAGGTCGATGGGGAGAAGGTGGCCGACATCCCGGCCGGTGAGATGGTGGGTGAGCTGAGCTTCTTCATCAGCAAGGCTGCGTCGGCCACGGTCCGCACCGACAGCGAGGCCAACGTGCTGGTGATCCCCTACAACCGGCTCGATCAGATCCTCGACGACAATCCCAGCCTGGTTCGTCACATGGCAGCAGAGCTCGCCGACCGTCTCTACGAGACCGACGCTGCCCTGCACTGACGCTGTGCTCTGCACTGACGCTGTGCTGCGTTGACGCTGTGTTGCGCTGACGCCAACCTGCTGGGCCGCCGGTGCGCCGACGGGTCGGGGCGCGGTCAGCCCCCGACCCCGGCGGCCTGGGCGAACGCCCGCAGCTCCCGATCGACGTCACCCATCGGTTGGAATGCCACCTCGGTCACGCCTTGCGCGGCGAAGCGCTCCAGCCGACCGGCGACCTCCTCCGCAGTGCCCACGAGCGGAGCCAGCCGCATGGCCTCACCGGTGAGGAACCGACGATCGAGCGGGTTCAGCTCGGTCAGGTGACCCTCGTGGAGGCGGAGGTGGCGTTCGCCGGGCTCGACGGCCTCCGCCAGTTCGACGAACCGATCGGCATTCGGGAGGCCATCGAGCCGATCGTCGTTCTGCTCCAGGAACGCGTGGTAGGTGACCGTGACGCCCGGCCCTGCGGTCTCCAGCACCCGTTCCGACGTCGGTGACTCGCCCTCGTCGAGCACCGTCCCGAAGCCGAGCAGGGTGATGTCGGCGATCGGGCCGTAGTCGGCGTCGGGTCGGGGCCGCGAGGTGAACACGCCACAGCCGAGCTCGGCCGCCGTCGTCAGGCCCCGTGGACCGTTGACGCCGAGCACGAACGGCACCTCGATCGGTCGAGCCGGGGCCTGGCCGGTGCCGTGCAGCATCTGGGTCGCTCGACCGTCGATCTCGACGACGTCGCCGACCAGGAGCCGGCGCAGGTCGCCGACCATCTGCGGCATGTCGCGCCACTTGAGTGGCAGTTGCCCCATGGCCCGCCGACCCGTGAACCCGGTGCCGACACCGACGATCACCCGCTCCTCGCCGACCAGGCCCACCAGTGTCGCGATGGCCGACGCGGTCACCAGCGGATGGCGGAGCGACGGGATCAGCACGCCGGGCCCGAGGACGATGCGGTCGGTCCTGACCGCGGCGAGGGCGAGCGTCATCCAGCAGTCGAGCTGGAGCGCCGGCGTGTCATAGACCCAGGCGGTGTGGTAGCCGAGCTGCTCGGCGAGGGCGATGTGGCCGGGGGTCTCGGGAACGGGAGGGAACGCCGCGGAGATCTTCATACCGCGGCATCGTAGGTCGTCGCCGCGCACCCGTCCGGACCGGAGCGGGCTCGTGGCATGCCCTACCAGACCGGTCGGAACATGATCGCGATCCGAGGCCCGGCCGCCGCCACCTTCGGCACCCCGTGGTCCCAGGTGCGCTGGCACGTGCCCCCCATGACCACGAGATCCCCGTGGCCGAGCCACCGTCGGATCGACCGACCGCCGCCCTTGGGGCGCAGGCAGAACTTGCGGGGCTCGCCCACCGACACGGTGGCGACGAGCGCGGTGGGGAGCTCGCGGGCGATCTGGTCGCCATGCCAGGCCACGCTGTCGTTGCCGTCGCGATAGAGCGCCACGCCGACCCGGGTCAGCTCGATCGAGTAGCGGTCACCGAGCGCGTCGGCCATGTCGGCGACCACGGCAAGCGACGGGATCGCTCCCGGCTCGGGCAGCGAGCCGGTGAGGCGAGGCACGTCGACCATCCGCTCGTACATCGGGCGCCGGGCCTGCTCCCAGTCGACCTCGTCGACGAGCGCGTCGAAGAGCGTCTGGTGGCCGCGCAACCAGCCGGGCTGGTGGTCGATCCACGCACCGTCGGTGAGCTCGGTCCGCCGTAGCTCACCGAAGCCGGGGTCGAACGCCGGCTCGCCGCCGCCGAACAGCGACGGCTGGGTGATGACCGTGGGCGATGCTCGCACCTCCCCAGTCTGCCCGATTCGAACACCTGTTCGCTACCCGGTTCTGCCGGTCAGCTGCACCTTGCGCCACGGTTCTGCCGGTCGACTGCCCCGACTATGGCGCCTCCCGACCGGCAGAACCGCGGGACCTGGGGCGCTCGACCGGCAGAACCGGTTCGGGCGGGGTGGCCGACCGGCAGAACCGTGGCGCGGGGTGGGGCGCCGGACAGGCAGAATCGCGTTGGCGCTAGGGGTGACGGGGCTGTGGCGGCTGCACCGTGGCCGACATCGAGCCCTCGTCGGGCGGGGGCCGGCGGGGTTCTCGCACACCGGCGGTTGCCGGGCCCTCACCCCGATGGCGGGGCGAGACGATGCAACGGCTCAACGCCCGCTTCCGCCCGAAGCGGTGGATGCGAACGCGATCCAGCTCGCGGACGTCGGCGCCCTCGATCGCAGCGAGACGAGCGAGCTCGGTGAGAAGGCCCGACTTCACATCCCGCTCCGCCCTCGAGCCCTTCAGCGGCCCGAGCTCGGCCACCACGACGTTGCCATCGCGCAGCTCGGCGAGTGCTCGATTCACGTCGGTGTAGCGATCGACCTGGCACCCGATCATGCAGCAACGGTAGTCGCCCGCCACCGCCCGTTGCTGGCGCCATCGCCCGGTCGCACATGGCCCGGCGAACGCCGCTGTGTGAAACTGGGGCCGATTCGCGTCCGTATCGCAAAGGGGATCCAATGGCAGCTGCTTCGTCCGACAACCAGAACGGCAACAGCAACGGCTCGGGTGCGACCACCGACGTCGACGTGGTGGTCGTGGGTGCAGGATTCGCTGGTCTGTACCTCCTGCACCGGCTCCGCGGCATGGGGCTGACGGCCAAGGCGATCGAGACCGGCGACGACGTTGGCGGCACGTGGTACTGGAACCGCTACCCGGGCGCCCGGTGCGACATCCCGAGCATCGACTACTCCTACAGCTTCGACCCGGAGCTCGAGACGGAGTGGCAGTGGAGCGAGAAGTACGCCACCCAACCCGAGATCCTCCGCTATCTCGACCACGTGGCCAACAAGCACGACCTCCGCCGGGACATCGCGTTCTCCACGAGGGTCACCGAGGCCGCCTGGGACGACGAGGGACAGTTCTGGCGCATCACCACCGAACCGGCCGGCACGGATACCGGCAGCGGTGGCAACGGGGCTGGCGGCGACACGGTCACAGCCCGCTACTACGTGATGGCCACCGGTTGCCTGTCCGCCCCGAAGCACCTCGACATCGAGGGGGTCGACCGGTTCGGGGGCGACGTGTACTACACGAGCAGTTGGCCCCACGACGGGGTCGATCTCACCGGCAAGCGGGTCGGCGTGATCGGCACCGGCTCGTCGGGTATCCAGTCGATCCCGATCATCGCCCGGGAGGCGGCGTCGACCACGGTGTTCCAGCGCACGCCGAACTTCTCGATCCCGGCCGGGAACGGCCCGATCCCCCAGGCCAAGCTCGATGCGATCGCCGGTCGCCATGCCGAGTACCGGGAGGAGGCCCGCTGGTCGCAGGCCGGTGTGCCGACCACGCCGGCCACCGTCGGCGCCCTGCAGGTGAGCGACGAGGAACGCGAGGCCGCCTTCGAGCGGGTCTGGGCCCGGGGTGAGCTGCTCGCCGCCGGTGAGGAGTTCACCGACCTGATCATCAACGAGGCGGCGAACGACACCTGGGCCGAGTTCGTCCGCAACAAGATCCGCTCGATCGTCGACGACCCGGAGACGGCCGAGACGCTGTGCCCGAAGGACCATCCGTTCGGCACGAAGCGACCCTGCCTCGACAGTGGCTACTACGAGACGTTCAACCGGCCCAACGTGAGCCTGGTCGACCTGCGCAAGACCCCGATCACCACCATCACCGAGACCGGGATCGAAACCGCCGGCGGGTCACACGAGTTCGACGTGATCGTGTTCGCCACGGGCTTCGACGCCATGACCGGCGCGATCGTTGCGGTCGACATCAAGGGCCGGAACGGGCTGCCACTCGCCGAGAAGTGGGCCGACGGGCCGGTCACCTACCTCGGCCTGACCGTGGCCGACTTCCCGAACTTCTTCGCCGTCACCGGGCCGGGGAGCCCCTCGGTGCTGTCGAACATGACGGTCTCGATCGAGCAGCACGTGGAGTGGCTGACCGACTGCATCGGCTGGCTCGACGCCAACGGCTACCGCGCCATCGACCCCTCCGACGAGGCCGAGGAGGCCTGGGTGCAGCACGTCTACGACGCCGGCGCCATCACGCTCTTCCCGAAGGCGAACTCGTGGTACATGGGGGCCAACGTCCCCGGCAAGCCGCGGGTGTTCCTGCCGTTCGTGGGCGGTGTCGGCGAGTACCGCCGGGCCTGCGAGGAGGTGGCGGCCAGCGAGTACGTGGGCTTCGACCTGACGAGGGCCGATGGCACCGTTCGGCAGAGCGACGAGATCATCCGCCCGCTCCAACCCGACGTGACGATGGTGCTCCACATGATGGAGCAACTCGACCTCCCACCGATCGAGACGATGTCGGTCGAGGACGCCCGGGCGTTCATGGAGCAGTCGGCCACCCAGCGGCCGCCGGGACCCGACGTGGGTGAGATCGTCGACGGCACGTTCCCGGGGGCCGACGGCGACGACCTCGACTACCGCTTGTACCGGCCGTCGAGCGAGGGCCCCCACCCGGTCGTCGTCTACTTCCACGGCGGCGGATGGGTGCTCGGCAGCGCCGACTCCGACGACCCGTTCTGCCGCGACCTCTGCGTGCGCGCCGACGCGATCGTGGTGTCGTGCGACTACCGCCACGCTCCCGAGCACCGCTTCCCCGCCGCGCCCGACGACGCCTTCGCTGCGCTGCGATGGGTGGCCGACAACATCGAGCCGCTCGGGGGCGCTCCCGGCCAGCTCGCGATCGCCGGCTGGAGCGCCGGCGGCAACGTGGCCGCGGTCGCCGCGCAACGGGCCCGCGACGCCGGCGGTCCGCACGTCTCGGGGGTCCTCCTCGTCACGCCGGTGGTCGACTGCGACTTCTCCCGGCCCTCCTACCAGGAGAACGCCGAGGGGTACGTGCTCACGACCGGGCTCATGCGGTGGTTCTGGGACCACTACGCCGACGAGGCCGACCGGTCCGACCCGTCGGCGTCGCCGATCCGGGCAGCCGATCTGTCCGGCCTGCCGCCGACCGTCGTGGCGACGAGCCAGTTCGACCCGCTCCGGGACGAGGGGGCCGCCTACGTCGAGGCGTTGCAGGCGGCCGGGGGCGATGCCCGGCTGCTCACCTACCGCGGCCACACCCACACGTCGCTCGCGGCGGTCGACATGGTGCTCTCGGGCGCCCCGGCCCGGGAGGACATGGCCGAGGCGCTCCGCGGGTTCTTCAGCTCGGTCCCGGCCGCCGGCTGACCCGGACCTGGCCGACGTCAGGCCTGGTGGCGATCGGCGAGGCTGGTCGCCACCAGGCCGGCAAGGGTGGCGGTCCGGCCGTCGTCGTTCTGGGCCTGGATCACGTAGAACAGCGCCTGCCGGGCGAGGAGCTGGCCGACGTGGTCGCGGCCGGCGCCCCGACCCCCGGCGGCGGCGAGCAGCGCGGTGGTCAGCCGCTGGGTGGCGAACACCGCGCTCGACCTGGTGGCTGCCACCCGGGCGATCGCAGCCTCCTCAGCCGCCATCGCATCGGGCGGCGCCGGCTCGGACGACGTCGGCTCGGGACAGGGCTCTGGTCCCTCGACCTGGGCCGACATCGCCTCGCCGGCATAGACGCGCCACCACGGCTCGAGCGCTCGGGCCGCGTCGGGCGCCAACGTCGCCAGCTCGGCCAGTGCCCGATCACCGATGCCGATGCACAAGGGGTTCGCTCGGACCGCGCCTCGCCGATCCCCGATCCGCCACCGGCCGGCCGGTTCGACCGACAGCACGTCGGCGTCGGGCACGGCGAGGCCTGCAAAGCGGAGGGTCACGGTCTGGGTGGCGTCGAACGTCACCAGCTCCATCGGCGCCGACGCCTCGATCGAGGATGGCACGCCATCGTCGACCGGGAGGAGGAACCACACGATCTGGTCGTCGGCGGTCGTGGCCGCCACCGAGAACACCTCGGCGGTCCCCCACGACGTGGCCCACGGCGCGAGACCGTCGATGCGCCACCCACCATCGACCCGCTCGGCTCGCACCGCCGCCGCGCCCGCTCGCCGCACATGGGCGAACGCGGTGCCCCCGAGGGTCCGACCGCACAGGCGGACGAGCCAACGGTCGCGCAGCGCCGCGTTGTGGGTGTGGGCCACCGCCGCCACCACGCCACCGTGCTGAGCGAACGCGAACGCGGTTGCCCCACAGCCCCCACCGAGCACCCGGAGCACGTGGCGGACCTGCTCCCGGCCGAAGCCGAGTCCGCCGAGGTCGGGTGGGGCGAGCATCGAGAAGAGACCGAGCTCGGCCAGGGCATCGTAGTGACGGGCCGGAATCGCAGCCGCCCGGTCGACCGAGAGTGCGGCCGGCCACAGCAGTTCGTCGGCGAGCCTGCCGCTCTCGGTCACCAGCTCGTCGAAGTGGGTCGCCATCGGTTCAGCCTGCAGCGAGCGCCTCGAGAGGGTCAACATGGGCGAGCCCGAGCGCGTCGGCCACCGCCTGCTCGGTGATCGCCCCCTTGTACACGTTGAGGCCGTTGCGGAGGTGGGCGTCCTCGAGCATCGCCTCCTCGAGCCCCTTGTCGGCGAGGTCGAGCACGAAGCGCAGCGTGGCGTTGTTGAGGGCATAGGTTGACGTCTGGGGAACCGCTCCCGGCATGTTCGCCACCGCGTAGTGCACGACACCATCGACGACGTAGGTGGGGGCGCGGTGGGTGGTGGGCCGCGACGTCTCCATCGAACCGCCCTGATCGATCGCCACGTCAACCAGCACCGAGCCGGGCCGCATCTGTCGCACCATCTCGGCCGTGACGAGCTTGGGAGCGCGCGCACCCTTGACCAGGACCGCCCCGACCACGAGGTCGGCGTCGAGCACCAGCTCCTCCAGAGCGTTCGCGGTGGAGTACACGGTGGTGACCGCCGCCCCGAACCTCGACGCCAGGTGATCGAGCACCGGCTGGCTCCGGTCGAGGACGGTGACGTCGGCCCCCATCCCCACCGCGATCTCGGTGGCGTTCTCCCCCACGACGCCGCCGCCGATGATCACGACCCGCGCCGGCGGAACGCCGGGCACGCCGCCGATGAGCAGGCCGGCGCCGCCCACGGGCGCCTCGAGGCAGTGGGCGCCCGCCTGCACCGCCATCCTGCCGGCGACGGTGGACATGGGAGCGAGCAACGGCAGCCCGCCGTGGTCGTCGGTCACGGTCTCGTAGGCGATGCAGATCGCCCCCGAGTCGACGAGGTCCTTCGCCTGATCGGGGTCGGGGGCGAGGTGGAGGTAGGTGAAGAGACCCTGGCCAGCCCGGAGCATCGCCCGCTCGGCGGCCTGGGGCTCCTTCACCTTGACGATGAGGTCGGCCTGCTCGAACACCGCGGCCGCCGAGGCGGCGATGACCGCCCCGGCGGCGGTGTAGGCCTCGTCGTCGGCGGCGATTCCCCGCCCGGCTCCCGACTGCACCACGACGTCGTGACCGTGCGTCACCAGCTCACGAACACTGCCCGGGATCAGACCGACGCGATCCTCGTCGTCCTTGACCTCGGTTGGCACACCGACACGCATCGAACCACCCTCTTTCGGTCGCAGCTCGGACGCATCGGCCCGAGCCCGTCCAATGTACGCCTCGTCAGCTCAGGCTGTCGGCGACCGAGGAGTATCGAGGGGCCAGGGTCGAGCCGAGAAGGGTGACGGCGGCGACGCATACGAGGGCGATGAGCGCAACGAGCAGCGCGTACTCGACGAGGGATGCGCCTCGCTCGTCGCCGTCCGCCGTCACGAACCGCTGGGGCAGGCACATCACCTCCTGGAAGCAGTTGGTGAAGGTGTGCCGCGTGATCATGGATTGTTGTATCGGCGGGACGATGGTTCGACCTAATAGGACGGCGGAACCAAATGTCGCGGCACCCGTAGGCTGGCCCGGTGGAAACCGAGCTGCTGTTCCTGCGCGACGCCTACCTGACCGAGACCGAGGCGACCGTCGTCGATTGCGACGGTGATGCCGTCGCCCTCGACCGCACGGTCTTCTACCCGACCGGTGGCGGACAGCCCCACGACACGGGAACGCTCGTCCACGACGGCGCGGAGCTCGACGTCACCGGGGTGCAGAAGCGTGGGTCGACCGTGTGGCACACCGTCGACGGCGACCTGCCGCCGGTCGGCTCGAGGGTCGTCGCCGCCGTCGACTGGTCTCGACGCCACGAGCTCATGCGCACCCACACCGCGATGCACCTCCTGTGCGGCGTGATCTGGAACGAGTACGGCAAGGCGGTCACCGGTGGGAACATGGAGCCGTTGACCGGTCGGATGGACTTCGAGTTCGACCCCCTCCCCGACGGCTTCGCCGAGCGGGTGACCGACGCGGTCAACGCCGAGATCGATGCCGATCGTCCGATCGAGGTGAGCTTCCTCGACCGGTCGACGGCGCTCGCCGACGAGGACCTGATCCGCACGAAGGTGAACCTGATCCCGGAGTCGGTCACGGAGATCCGGGTCGTCGACATCGTGGGCCTCGACCGCCAGGCCGACGGGGGCACCCACGTGGCCAGGACCAGCGAAGTCGGCCACTTCGAGATCACGAAGACCGAATCGAAGGGCAAGGGCAACAAGCGGGTTCGGATCCAGCTCAGTTGATCAGCTCTCTCGGTTGATCAGCCGTCTCGGTTGATGAGTCCCGGGCGAGCACCTTGCGCCACCATCCCGGTGGAGGTGCTTGACAAAGTAAGGGCGTCATTGTTTGCTACTCGTAGTCCAAGCCCGTTGCGTTACGGTACGTACACGCCGTAGCGTGGAGGTCGGGTCCCAGCCACCTTCGGTAGCTCGGGCCCTGCATGGCTCCTCGGATATCGTTGCGGCGGGAACCAGACGATGTCCGAGGAGTACATGCTCCCAGCGCCCGCCTAGCTGGAGCCCGTGGCCGCTTCCGCCGCTGCGATCTGGCGGTTCTTCATCTCGCTGAACACCACCGCGGCAACGAGCAGCACGGCGATCGTCCCGAGCGAGATCCACACGTTCAGGTGGTACCAGCGGGAGAAGGCCATCTTCAGGCCGACGAACACGAGGATCGCGCCCAGGGCGTGGTTGAGGTAGTGGAACCGGGACCGGGCGTCGGCGAGCAGGAAGTACATGGCCCGGAGCCCGAGGATGGCGAACGCGTTCGAGGCGAAGATCAGGTATTCCTCCCTCGACAGCGCCAGGATGGCGGGGACCGAGTCGACGGCGAAGATCAGGTCGGTGACCTCGACCACCACCAGCGCCGCCAGGAGCGGGGTGGCGGCCCGCTTGCCGTCGATCTTGGTGAAGAACTTCTGCCCGTCGAGCTCCCGGGAGACCGGCATGAACCGTTCGAGGAGCTTCATGCCTGCGAGCGATTCACCGTCCCCCTCGTCCTCCCGGTGCCGGATCATCCGGATGCCGGTGTAGATCAGGAACACGCCGAAGATCACCAGCAGGATCTCGAACTGCTCGAGCAGCGCCGCGCCCACGAAGATGAAGATCGCCCGCATCGCGAGCGCGCCGAAGATCCCCCAGAACAGCACCCGATGCTGCAGGGCCACCGGTATCGCCATGCTGCTGAACAGCAGCGACCACACGAACACGTTGTCGACGCTGAGGGCCTTCTCGGTGAGGTAGCCGCTCAGGTACTCGCCGAACGCTCCAGGCCCGTAGACCGCGAGGACGATCACCGAGAAGGCGAGGCCACACGCGATCCAGGCGCTGGTCTCGATCAGGACCTCCCTGGTGGTGGGGACGTGCGCCTCCCGATGGCGGTACAGGTCGATGCCGAGCAGCACGAGGATGGCCACGACGAGCGCGATCCACGCCGCCGGGGTGACGTTCAGCGTGACGAACTTCTCCGGGTCGGCGGCCTCCGTTGCGAGCAGCGACGACGGGGCGAGAGACATCCGCACGATCCTAGCGGCCACCGTCTGGCGGTCTGGCCCCGGTCGCGACGACAGTAGCCTCTGCCGGACACCGGTCCAGCGAGCGTCTGGGGGCCTCGGGGCGCCCGGCACCCAGCACGAGTCGAAGCAGGAAAGCAGGAAGTCAGATGCCACGAATGAACCTCGAAGGAAGCTCCGCCGTCGTCACCGGAGGCGCGTCCGGGATCGGCGAGGCCTCGGCCCGCCAACTCGCCGACCTCGGCGCCCGGGTCGTGATCGCCGACCTCAACGAGGAGCTCGGGCAGTCGGTGGCGTCCGACGTCGGCGGACTGTTCGTGCGGTGCGACGTGTCGAGCGAGGCGGACGGCACCACCGCGGTCGACGCCGCCTCGGAGATGGGTCCGCTCCGGGCGCTCGTCAACTCGGCCGGTCTCGGCCGGGCGGGGCGCACCGTCGATCGCAACAACGATCCGATGCCGCAGTCCGACTTCGAGTTCGTCATCAAGATCAACCTGCTCGGCACGTTCAACATGCTCCGGTTGTCGGCGGCGGCGATGGCCAAGACCGCCCCGGTCGACGACGACGGCAACCGGGGCGCGATCGTGAACATGGCGTCGGTCGCGGCGTTCGACGGCCAGATCGGCCAGGCGGCGTACTCGGCGTCGAAGGGCGGCGTGGTGGGCATGACGCTGCCGATCGCACGGGACCTGGCCGCTGTCGGCGTGCGGGTCAACACGATCGCCCCGGGCCTGATCGACACCCCGATCTACGGCAGCGGTGAGCAGTCCGACCAGTTCAAGGCCCACCTCGGCCAGTCGGTGCTGTTCCCGAAGCGTCTCGGCACCGCCGAGGAGCTCGCGTTCATGGTGGTCGACCTGATCACGAACCCGTACATGAACGCCGAGACGGTGCGGGTCGACGGTGGCATCCGGATGCCACCGAAGTAGGAGCCGCACCCGACAGTCGGCGCGGACGTCTGGCGGTTACTCGAACATGTGTTCGAATCACTGGCTAACCTGTCGGGATGCCGGGGAGCCCGCCAGGCGACACGCCAGCCGAAGTCATCTCGAGCGACCCCATCGCCGCCCACCGGCGGCTGGAGCAGCGGATCACCGCCGGCCACCCGCCGACGGCTGGTGAGCTGCTCACCCCGTGGGAGCAGTACCGGGCCGCGGTGCTCCTCGCCGGCCCGGCGAGCGCCGCCCGGCTGCCGGACGACATCGTGGCGGAGCTCTGGGCCGACCACGAGGCGCTCCTCCGGATACTGGCGCGGCGGGCGGCCCTGATCGCCGAGAGGCGGGAGCCGAGCCCCGCCGACGCCGACGCCGACGACACGAGCTCTGGGATGCGCGCGCCACCTCCGTTCGCGGGCGAAACCTGTCGACGTTGACCGCTCGCACCCGAGAACGGCGAGTGGCAGCCGCGGGTCGGGCCGATCAGCCCTCCAGCCTGGTGACCTCCAGCCGGGTCCAGGCCCCGACGAAGATGGGGGTGGCAGCGTCGATGGGCACCACCTCACCCACCTTGATCGCCTTCGAATCGGCCTGGCCGACGAACGTGCCGTTGGTGGAGCCCACGTCGGTGACCGACAACGACCCGTCAGCCGCCACCCTGATCACGGCGTGGCGGCTCGACACGGCCGGGTCGCCGGTGAGATCGGCGATGTCGAGATCGGGGTGGATCGCCCGGCTCTGACTCGTCCGACCGATGTGGAACTCGATCCCGTTCACATCGATCTCGGTTCCAGCCGGAGGCGGCTCGGGGAACTCGAGCTCCCCCTCGGCCACCACCGCATCGAAATACGCCTTGTCGGGATCGACCGAGATGCGGAGCTTCGTCGGCATCGGCACGCCGCCGTGCTCGCCGCGGTCGGCGGCGGGCGTCTCGGCCGTGGCCGGCGATTCGGTGCCGAGGAATGCGGTCGACGCCTCCGATCGTCGTTCGCTCGACCCGTCACCCGACCCCTCGCCCGACCCGTCGCCAGCGACCTCCTGGCCGCCGTGGGTCGAGATCGGCTCGTCGAGTGGCGCGAGTCCCTGATTGGGCACCACAGCGCCCGACAGTTGCTCGTCGGCCGACGGCAGCGACCCCGTGATGAAGTCGTAGCCACAGTTCTCGCAGAAGATGTCGTCCTGGCCGTACCCCTCGCCGCAGTTGCCACACGACAGCTCGCCCGCAGTGCTCACGTCATCACCCCTTGTTCACCCGCACGGTCCTGGTCGATCGGACATCGAGCGCCATCTCGTCGGTCTTCTCCACGTTCCGCTTCAACCGGACGGTGCCCGAAGCGACATCGTCGACCTCGACCACCTTCTGCAGCAACCGCACCGTGTCCTGGTGGCCGGCGGCGTGCGCGATCTGCACGGCTCGACCGAGCTTCACGGTGGCCGTCTGCTCGTCGCCGGCGTCGCGGGCGGCGAGACCATCGTGGATGGCGTCGGCGAGCTCGGCCTGACCGGTGTAGTGGGCGACCTCGCGGTTGATCCGGGTCGACAGGCGCTCGTCGTCGGTCCACACCGCCCGAACCAGGGCCGCTGGCTGATCGACCCCGTCGACGACCAGCATCACCCGGGCCGCCAGCCGCTCGTCGCCGACCGCGCCGACGGGGATCCTGATCCGGACGTGGTAGTCGCGCTCCTCGTCGCCCGACCACGCGCCGAGCGGGTAGTCGTTCGTCAGCGGGTTCTGGGCCTGGGCGCTGGCGGTGAGGTCCTCGAGGGTGGGCGCCACCTGCTTCACGTACTCGATCTCTGACCCCTTCGGCGTCCACAGCCGCAGGGCGACCGAGCCGACCTCCCGACCCATGGCCGCCTCGGTGAGCTTCGTGAACTCCTCGGACATGTCCTCGGGGCGGGGGATGATGTCGACCGTGCCCAGCAGGGCCGATGCCACCTTCCGTAGCTCCTCGATCTCCCAGTCGGAGCCGAGGCCACGGGCATCGCACTGGAACAGGCCGACGCACGCTGCGATCGACTTGTCGAGCACCCAGCTCTCCTCGTGCTGGTTCTTCCCGTCGGTGAGCAGCACGGCGTGGGCGATCGCGTTCGGTCGGAGTCCGGCGAGGTAGGCGGCGGCCTGCAGCCAGGTGCCGATCGCGGTACCGCCCTTGGCCTCCACCCGGCCCACCCGCTCCTTGGCCTCCTGCCTGGTGCGGGCGTCGGCCACGGCCAGGCCCTCGTGGGGGTAGATCATGTAGGCGCCGCCGTTGCCACCGACCACGGCGAAGTGGGCCCCGTCACGGATCGTGTCGATCGCAGCCTGGGTCGCCTCGCGGGCGGCCCGCATCTTGCGACCACCCTCCTCCGACATCGAGCCCGATGAGTCGATGATGATCATCTGCACGGTGTCGACCGCCGCCGCTGCGGCGGTCCCCCCACCGCTGGACCGGACCGTGACGATGGCGTCGACCGTTCCCGCTCCCGCCGGCAGGAACTCGTTCTGGAAAACCTCCGCTACGAAGTCACTCATCGGCTGTCTCGATTCCTTCCCTCAGGTCTGCTGCTGCTGCTGGTGGTGCTGGTGTAGTCGCCGCGTCGGCGGGCTGGCCCGCCCCGATCCCGTCGAGGCTCTCGTCGCCCGTCACCGGCCAGAGCGCAACGGTGATGTTGTCGTGACCACCGCTGTCGACCGCGTGGGCGACGAGCGCTTCGGCCAAGGCCTTGGTGGTCCCGTGCTCCGACTCTAAACGACCGACGAGCTCGGCGAGTTCCGCCACCGACTCGGCGTACCGCCACAGACCGTCGCTGCAGAGCAGCAGTCGACCCGGTCCCTCGGCGAGGTACCGGGTCACGTCGGGCCGGCTGTCGACGCTGTCGGCGCCGAGCCAACGGGTGAGGCTCCCCTCCTCCTCGTGATCGCCGGTGAGCTGGAGCGCTCCGTCGGCACCCACCCAGTAGGCCCGGCTGTCGCCGAGCCAGGCCACCGAGAGCTCGGTCTGGTCGATGCCGAAACGGCGGGCCACGGCCGCCACGAACGTCGACGAGGGAGGGCCGCCTTGTGAATGGGGAGCGTTCGACTCGACGACCGGGGCGGCGGCTGCCGTGTTTTGCGCTGCGGCGGTGGCGGCGATCAGCGCCTCGACGATCGGGTCCGACTCGGCGTCCGGTCCCGAGTCGGCGTCGCCCTCGGGCCGCGGGGCGGCGTCGCCCTCGGGCTGCGGAGCAGCGGCGGACTCCCGCACGGGGTGCCTGGCACCGCTGTGCGCCGCTCCGGTGTGTGCCGGTTGGGCCGTGGTGAGGGAGGCGACGAGGAGGTCGCGGGCGGCGGTGGCGGCGGCCAGGGAAGCCTCGGCCGAGCCGGGGGTCGACGACACACCGTCGCACACGACGAGCACGGCGCCCCCGTCGGGCAGCTCACCGACCGCGGCTGCGTCCTCGTTGTGGCGGTGGCGACGGCCCCGGTCGGTGACGGCGACCACCGCCCCCGCCTCGAAGACGAGGTGATCGCGTTCCTCGGGCTGCTTGTGACCGCACGTCATGCAGTAGCCGTCGTCGGAGATGTCGCGCTCACCACAGGACGTGCACGGCGGCGACGGCGGCGCCGACAGGTCCGCACCGCAGGCCTCGCACCACTTCATGTCGGGCGGGGCCTTCTCGCCGCAGCTCGGGCACGCCATCAAAGCAGACTCCGGGGCCTGACCTTGTTCGCCCGGTCGATGAAGTCGATCCGGGCCGCGTCGCTCGTGGCCAGCCTGGCCTGGGCCCGGTAGGTCTGCTCCAACCCGAGTCGGAGCTCGCGCTCGTTGAGCTGCTGGCCGAGCATCGTGGCCGAGTCGACCGGGATCGAGCCGTCGATCACCCCGGCGAGGGCACGCTCGTAGACATCGGCCGACAACGCCGCCCGCTCGGCCGCGTCGAGCTGCAGCCGCTCGATCGTGGCCGCCGCCGCCTGGAGCTCCGCAACCGATGGCTTGCCGGACGGACCTCCCGCCACGAGCGCCTTGGCCGACGCCACCTGGGCGTCGTAGTGGGCGGCCGAGCTCGGCGGTACCCGGTTGAACGCCTCGACCACGGCCTGGGGATCGCCGGCATGGTACTTGCAGCGGGCCAACCCGAACGCAGCAGACACGTAGGACGCGTCGCCGGAGATCACGAGGTCGTACACCTCCGCCGCCCGCTCGTACTCACCCGCCATCTCCGCCGCCAGCGCCACCGCGAGCTTCGGGGCGCTCTCCCCCGGCAACTCGGTCCACACCCGGCTGAACGCCTCGGCCGCCTCCACCGGTTGGCGGAGTTGGAGGTGGCGGATCGCCTGATACCACTGGGCCCGCCACTCCCACGGGTTCGCCTGCTGCACCTCCGCCAGCGACTGGCTCGGGTCGTTCTCGATCTGCACCAGCTCCCGGGCCCGGTGGAGCACGACCTCCGCCGAGGCATCCACCCGACCACCCTGGATGGCGGCCTGCAGGAGCTCGACCGAACGGGCGGGATCCTGCTCGGGCAGGCTCATGAGGAACGGGGCGGCGTTGTGCTCCTCGTTGACCCGCGAGCTCGGCAGCACCCGCCAATCGGGCACGGTCACGTCGTAGGCCTCGGCCGATGCCATGAGCAGGTTCGCGAGCTGGTCGCCCTCGAAGTTGTTCGACGTGTACGACTGCGGGCGCCCGGTGCTGATCGCCACCATCTCGCGAAGCACGCCGCGGAGCTGCTCGGCCATCTCCCCCGCCGACTGGAACCGGTCGTCGGGGTGGAACGCACAGGCCCGGAGCAGGAACCGGTGCAGCGACTCCCACCGGGCGAACAAGGGCTCCTCGTCGCGACCGGGGAGCCCGTAGAGGTGCTCGCCGTCGTGGAACACGAAACGGATCATCAACACTGCGAGGGTCCGCCCAACCGTGTAGAGGTCCGACGCGATCGACGGGCCCATCGTGGCCACCTCGGGGGCCTGGAAGCCCTGCGTGCCGAAGATCGCCGCCTGCTGGTCGTCGATCTGCATCACCGCGCCGACGTCGATCAGCTTGACGTCGTCGCCGACGGCCATCACGTTGGCCGGCTTGAGGTCGTTGTAGACGAGGCCCTGCTCGTGGAGGTAGCCGAACGCAGGGAGGATGCCGAGGATGTAGGCGATCGCCTCCTGCGGCGGCAGGGGGTTCGGGACGCCGCCGTTGGCTTCGCGACGCTTCTTCAGCTTCGAGTTGAGCGACTCCCCGCCGACCATCTCCATCACGATGTAACCGGCGCCCCGATGGGTGACGAAGTTGTAGATGTTGACGATGTTGGCGTGGTCGATCTGGGCGAGGAACTGCCGCTCGGCCACCGCAGCGAGCACGGCGTCGGGGTCGGCCTCGTTCAGGAGGCCCTTGAGCACGACCCACCGGTCGGAGACGGCCTTGTCCTTCCCGAGGTAGATCCAACCCATGCCGCCGTGGGCGAGGGGGCCCAGGATCTGGTATTGACCGGCCACCAGCTCCCCCGGGCGGAGCGACGGTTCGTTGGTGACGAAATCGAACTGGGTTCGGCACGAGCCGCAGAACCCCTTCACCCGACCGGGGTCGCCGTCGTCGCCACGACCGACCGGCCGCCCACAGCTCGAGCAGAACCGGTCGTCCTCGGGCACCACGCCGAGGGCGGCGGCGATCTCGTCGTCGGTCATGACCGCACCCGACGGATCGCCGACCGGTGTCGGCGGTACCGCCACGAGCCCGGCGCCGATACCGGTGCGGGCGCTGGTGCTTCGGGTGGTGCTGGTGATCGTGCGCCTGCTCTTGGCTGTCGCGGTGCCGGCGCCGGGGATCCTGGTCGACGTGGTGGGGGCCACCGGGGCGGCGATCGACGGGATCTCGAGCTCGTCACCCCCGGGCGGGGCTGAGACCGTCCGCCCGGAGCTGGTGGCGGCCAGGCCGCAGGTGTCGCAGTACCCGTCGCCGGCGATCGAGCCGGCACAGGCCGCCTGGGCGCAGGCGGTGCCGGCGAACACCGCAGGATCGAGTCCGCCCGACGCCGCCGACGGGGCCGGCTGGGTGGCCGCGCCGGCGCCTCCCGTCGATCCGCTCGCTGCGGCTGCCGCAGCGGCGCTGGTCCCCGCGCTGCCGTTCGTGATGTCGGGGGCCGAGCCGGGCTTCGTCCCGCAGGTGTCGCAGTACCCGTCGGCGGCGATCGTGCCGGTGCATCCGGGCTCGCCACACGACCCGCCGACGAGCGAACCGGCGGCGGGATCGCCCGCCAGCCCGGCCCGTGGAGCCGGGGCGGCGAGCGGCGGGCCGGAGCCGGCGGCGGTCGTCGGCTTGGTCCCGCAGGTGTCGCAGTAGCCGTCGGCGGCGATCGTGCCGCCACATCCGGCTTCGGTGCAGGTGGTCACGTCCGGAGCCTCCTCGCGAGCTCGTCGATCGCAGCAGCCGCTGCGCTGAGGTCGGTCGGCGCCGTGAAGAGCTCGGAGCGGGCGGTGTCGACGATCTCGGTCAGTTCCATGTCCTCCGCTTTCCCCACGGCTGCCATCTTGGCCTGGTAGGCCCGGAGCCGTCCCCGCAGCGCGTCCCTCCTGGCGAGCGGTCCCCGGTTGGCCGCCTCGGCCCTCCGGAGCTGGCGCTCCAGCTTACGGGCGGTGCCCAACCACGAGTCGAGCAGGGTGCGGCGTTGGGCCCACGAGGCCGTGCCGGTCGCGGCGAAGACGTCGTCGAGTCGCGCCGCGAGCCCGTTCGGACCGTCGAGCACCGCCGCCGCCGGCACCCGCACGAGGTTCTCGGGGTCGACGACCTTCGCCTCCGCCTCGCTCGCCGCCGCCTCCGCCTGGGCCCGAAGCAGGCGGAGCGAGGCCAGGAGCTGTTCGGTCGAGCCGAGGTCGGCGTCGAGATTGTCGTGGCCGGCCCGGAGCGAGGCGACCTGCTCGGCGGCGGCCGCCACCTGGGCGTCGAGCTGGGGGCCGTCGCCTTCGACGACGCCGAGCGGGTCGGTGACGAGCCGCTGCTCGAGATCGGTGGCGAGCGCCCGGGCCCGGCCGATGAGGGGCTCCGGCACCCCCAGCTCCTCGACCTCGGCATCGAGCCGGTCGAGGGTGGCCCTGGCTGCGTCGATCCGGGGGAGGATCGCGAGCCATAGCTCGTTGACCTGGGTGACGGCGCTGCGGATCGCCTCGTACCGCCGGCGATAGGACTGCAGGACCTGGGCCACCGTGACCGGTCGCCCATCGCCCTCGACAGTCACCCACGGCTCGTTCAGGAGCCGCCTGACCTCGGCCCCGTGCCGACCCTTCGTCCCGTTCTGGTCGACGTGGGCCCGTATCTGCCCGAGCGCCCCGTCGGCGGCGTTGATGAGCGGCCACAGGCGGCTGGCCTCATCGGCCGCGGTGCCGATCTTCGCCTGGGTGTCGGGTCCGAGCTCGTCGTTCGTCACCATGAGGTACGACGGGAGGGCCTCGAGGTCGACGAGCCCGGCCCGCAGGCTCGCCAACGCGGCCTCGTGATGCTCGAGGATCGCCAAGGGGTCGCCCGCCAGGGGCGGGGGCGGGGATGTGGAAGGGGGAACGGGCGCCACCTCGGCCGATTCTACTGGGGCGGCGCCTAGCCTTGGGCCGGCATGACGTCCACCACGGCACCCCCGGGCCACCCGGCCCCACCAGCGCCTCCGGGTACGCCGGTGCCGCCGGAGCCGCCGAGCCGGCGACCGGTGATCCCGGCTGCGGCGGCCGGCCGGTCGCCGGTCGACGCCGGCCGGGTGCGCCCGTGGAGTCCGTCCAACACGCCGGGTTGGTACCGGGTGTCGACCGCGATCGGGCTCGCGCTCATCGTGGCGTTCGCCGCCGTCGCCACCGCCGCCGCGTTCGTGATCCGCGGCTCGTCGACCACGATCGAGGACAACACCGCACCGTCGCTGGTCGCGGTGCAGGACCTGCTGGCCAGCGTGGCCGAGGCGAACGCGTCGGCCACCGCGGTGTTCCTGTCGGGGTCGACCGGCGTGGAGGACCGCAGCCGACGCAACCTCTATCTCGACGCGCTCGACCGCTCGGCTCGCCAGACCGAGGAGGTCGCGGCCGGGGTCGGCGACGACGACGCGTCGCACGCCGCCTTGAAGGACATCGCCGGTGCGCTCACCGTCTACGCCGGTGGGATCGAGGAGTCGCGGCTGGCCAACCGGCTCGACCAGCCGGGCGCCGAGACGTCGCTGCTCGGAGCCCTCGACCTGACCCAGTCCACGATCGCCCCGGCGGTGGCCACGGTGACCGAGCGGAGTCAACAGCAGTTCGACTCGGAGTCGAGCACGGGACGACTCCTCGGGATCGCCGCGCTCGTCGTCGGCGTGCTCGGGGTGGCCCAACTCGTGAGGATCCAGATCGGCACGTTCAACCGGAGCAGACGGATCCTCAACATCGGCTACGCCGTGGCGACGGTGGCGCTGGTGATCGGCGTCATCGCACTGGCCCAGGGACTGCTCGTCCGGGCCCAGGCGCTCGCCAACGCGGAGACCGGCGGCTACGACTCGATCGCGACCACCTCCCAGCTCCAGGCCGACGCGTTCGCCGTGCAGGCGGAGCTCAGCCTCCGGCTCCTGGGCACCGGCGACCCCGACGTCGACCTCGACGGGCTCATCGAGCGGATCGAAACCGACATCGCGTCGGTCGGCGAAGCGGCCGACTCCGAGCGGGAGCGGGCGGCGGCCGTCGAGCTGGCCGGACGGTGGGCTCGCTACCGGGCAACGACCTCGGAGATCGCGGCGCTGGCCGACTCGGACCCCGATGGCGCGGTCGGCCTGTTCCAGGGCACCGGCATCTCGACCTTCAACGGGCTGAACACGAGCATCGAGAGCGTGCTGTCCGACAACCGAGCGCAGTTCGTCGACGGGGTCGGCGGCGCCGCCGATTCGGTCGCCTGGCTCCCCGTGCTGACGATCGTGCTCCCCCTCATCGCGGCGCTCGCCGCGGTGTTGGGAACGCAGCGCCGGCTGGAGGAGTACCAGTGATCCAGCCGTCGCGCCCCATGTTGCGCCCGATGTCGCGCCGCTCGTCGCGCCCCGTTTCGCGCCGGTCGTTCCTCGTCGGCCTGGGCGCAACCGGGCTCGGCCTCGGCGCGACCGGCCTCGTCGGCTGCGGGACCGACGCCGGTTCGGCCCCCACCTTCGACCTCGGCGACGATGCCAGCCTGACGATGTTGACCTGGTCGGACTACATCGACCCGTCGGACGGCGACTACGCCGGCACGATCGACCGGATCCGGGCCGAGCTCGCCCTCGACGTCGACTACCGACCCGACTACGAGGACAACTACGCCGGGTACGAGCTCGTCCTGACCGAAGCGGTCCGCGTCGACGAGCCCCGTTACGACATCGTCGTCCCCACCAACTGGCGGGCGGCACAGATGATCCAGCGGGGATGGGCCGAGCCGCTGCCGATCGAGCTGATTCCCAACCACGTCAACCTCGACCCGGCGTTCATGACCAACCCCTGGGATCGGGGGTCGCGATTCCAGATGCCGTGGCAGGCGGGGATCACCGGCATCGCCTACGACCCGGCGCTCACCGGCCGACCGCTCACGTCGGTCGAGGACCTGTTCGATCCGGCGCTCGCCGGACGGGTCGGCCTCATCGGCGAGATGCGGGAGGCGGTCGGCCTGGCGATGCTGGCCAACGGCGACGACCCGTCGAGGCCCTCGGTGGCCACTGCACAGGCCGGTTTCGACAGGATCGCCGAGGCCATCGCGTCCGGCCAGTTCACCCGCGCCACCTACGAGGACTTCGCTCCCCGGCTCGCGGCCGGCGAGCTGTCGGCGGCGATGGCGTGGTCGGGCGACACCGCGCTGCTGCGGGCGGACCGCCCCGACATCGAGTTCGTCATCCCCGACGAGGGCGCGATCCAGTGGTTCGACACGATGGTCATCCCGGCGGGGTCGGCCCACGTGGCGGCCGCTGGACGCTTCATGAACTACGTGTACGAGCCGTCCAACGCGGCCAGGATCACCGCCTGGGTGGGCTACATCTCGCCGGTGCTCGGCGTGCGCGACGTGCTGCTGTCCGAGGGCGGCGAGCTGGCCGAGCTGGCGCAGGACCCGCTGCTGTTCCCCGACGAGTCGAACCGGAGCAGGCTGTTCATCTGGGGTGGCCTCGATGAGACCGAGGAATCGGTGCTCGACGACTCCTTCAACGAGATCATCGCTCCGCTGCTCGGGGCGGCGTAGCCCAGCACCGGCCTGGAGGGACCACCGCGATGCCGGAATCGATGCACCAGTACTCCGCCGAAACCGAGGCCCTGGCCGACGAGATCGTCGACTACGCACGATGGCGGACCCGGCTCGATCCGATCCCGCTCGACCACCCCCGAACCGTCGACGAGTTGCGGGAGCTGTGCGGCCCGACGGTGACGCCGGGCGGCATCGGCGGCCACCGGGCGCTCGAGCTGTTCGCCGAGGTCCTGGCCCCGGCCTGCCTGTCGGTCGACTACACCCGCTACCTCTCGTTCGTCCCGGCCGCACCCACGGAGGCGGCGGTGCTGTTCGACCTGGTGGTCGGGGCGTTCTCCATCTACGGGGGCTCGTGGATCGAGGGTGCCGGTGCGGTCTACGCCGAGAACGAGGCGCTGCGGTGGCTGGCCGACCTGTGCCACCTGCCGGCGAGCTCGGGCGGGGTGTTCGTCCCCGGCGGCACGATCGGCAACCTCTCGGCGCTCGTCGGCGCTCGCGGCGCGGCCGAGGCCCGGCTGACAGCGGCCGGGGTCGAGCGGCCAGCCCGGTGGGCGTTCGTGATCTCGTCGACCGCGCACTCGTCGGTCCCGTCGGCGGCGGCGGTGATGGACGCCGACGTGATCGCGGTCGACACCGGTCCCGACCGGCGACTCACCGGAGACCTCGTGGCCGCTGCCCTCGACGAGCACGGCGACCGGGTGGCGGGCGTGGTGGCCACCGCCGGCACGACGAACCTCGGGATCGTCGACGACCTCGGATCGATCGGCGCCGTGTGCCAGGACCGTGGCGTGTTCTTCCACGTCGATGCGGCCTATGGCGGCGGTGCCCTGGCGGTGCCGGCGGAGCGGGACCGGTTCGACGGGATCGAGCTGGCCGACTCGGTGATCATCGACCCCCACAAGTGGCTGTTCGCCCCGTTCGACTGCTGCGCGCTCCTGTGGCGCGACCCCGACCAGGCCAGGGCGGTGCACGCCCAGGAGGCCGGCTACCTCGCGTTCCTCGACGCCTACGGCGACTGGAACCCGAGCGACTTCGCGATCCACCTCACGCGGCGGGCCCGAGGGCTGCCGTTCTGGTTCTCGCTGGCCACCCACGGCACCGACGCCTACGGAGCCGCCATCGCCTCGACGATCGAGCTCGCACGGGAGGCGGGTCGACGCATCGAGGCCGCCGACCACCTCCGACTGGTGTGGGAACCGCAGCTCAGCATCGTCGTCTTCGAGCGGGTCGGGTGGGACGCTGCCGACTACCAGGCATGGACCGAGGCCACGATGGACGATGGCACCGCGTTCGTGGTGCCATCGCGCCACGACGGCCAGCCGGTGTTCCGCTTCTGCTTCGTCAACCCCCGAACCACCGCAGCCGAGATCGACCTCATCATCGACGCCCTCCGCTGACCCCGCACGCCGGTGCCAGACACATCGTGCGGGTGGGCGGGGCTCTGGCGGCTACGGTTTCGCCCGTGTATGCGAGGTCGGATGATCGGGTCGACGACCGCTCGGCGGCGATCGGGCTCCTCCGCTGCGCCCGGTTCGTCCAGCTCGTCTCGCACGACCACGACGGCGGCTTCGCCGCCACCGGCCTCCCGATGCTGGTCGACGCCGACGGGCAGCACCTCGTCGGGCACCTCGCCCGAGCCAACCCGCAGTGGCGGTCGCTCGATGGTGCACCGGCCCTCGTGATCGCTCCGCTGTCCGACGGCTACGTCTCACCGGACTGGTACCCGTCGAAGCACGAGGGCGATGGTCGGGTGGTGCCGACATGGAACTACGAGGCGGTCCACGTCCACGGCACCGCCCGGATCCATCACGACGAGTCCTGGCTGCGGGAGCTCGTGTCCCGGCTCACCGACACCCACGAGGCGGCTCGCTCCGACGGCGGCGAGCCGTGGGCGGTCACCGATGCACCCGCCGACTTCGTCGACCGGATGCTCGGCGGGATCGTGGGGGTGACGGTTGCGATCGACCGCATCGAGGCGAAGCGGAAGCTCAGCGGCAACCGGTCGGAAGCGGATCGGCGGGGCGTCCTCGACGGGTTGGGTCGCACGACCGACGTCCCCGAGCGGCTCCTCACGTCGATGGCCGAGTCGGCCGGCGTCGATCCCGGGGCGACGTAGCGGCCAGCTCGTGGTGATCGAACCCGGTGAGCTCCTGGCCACCCGATGAACGTCATCCTCAGCGCCGACGGCCCGGTCGTGATCGACTGGACCAACGCCGGGCGGGGCGACGGCGACTTCGATGCCGCCCTCACCTGGGTGCTGATGGCGACGTTCGACACGAGCGGGCTCGACGAGCTGGCAGCGCAGCAGATCATCACCCGGCTGTTCCGGTAGCTGCGGGGACGTCGAGCGATCCGGCGCCGCCTGGCCGACGCCGCCCGCTTCCGCCTCGACGATCGGAACCTCACCGCCGGCGAACGGGTGGCGGTCGAGCGCATCCTCGATCGAGCTCGCCCGGTGCGCTAGTTGTAGGGCCGTCCCGCCGACGCTAGGAACCGGTGAGGGTTCGGTGGAGGGTGCGGGCCATGACGTCGCCCAACGGGTGCCGCCGGGGCACGTAGTAAAGGACACCGCCGACGGCGTGTTCGAGCTCGAACGTGCGCCCCCGGATCCAGGCGGCGTCGTCGACCCCGACCTCGGCCCGGAAGACCGCCCGATCCTCGCCGGCCAACACCGACCAGGCCGGAGCGAGATCCTGGGCGGTGTCGCCGCGGCCTGCGCCGCCCCAGTCGAGGACCGCGTCGAGCCGCCCGTCGCGTACCAGCAGGTTGCCGGGGATCAGGTCACCGTGGACGAAGCCCTCGACGGCTGGCTCGCCCACCACCTCGCGGGCCTCGGCGGCCAGGCGCCGGACAGCGTCGACGTCGACCAGGTTCGCGGCGTTCCACGCCGGGTCGTCGAGCCACCGGTCGAGCCGGTCGAGCAGGGGCACCAACGGCCCGCCTCGACTCCCCGGTGGCCGAGGCGACAGACCGTCGATGTCGGCCAGCTCACCGAGGTCGCCGAGGGCGGCGACCAGGCGGCCGAGGTCCGCCGCCAGCGGACCACCGGGCCGGGCCGCCAGGTCGGCCCTGGCCGCCCACGCATCGGTACCGTCGATCCAGCCGAGGACCGACCAGCGGTGCGGGAACACCTCGTGCGGCTCACCCCGGTGACGCACGACGGGCGTCTTCACGATCGCCGCGATCGGCGACCGCTCGATCCGCTGCAGGACGGCCAGCTCCTCCCCCACCTTGGCGGCCGCCTGCGGTCGCCGCGGGAGGCGGACGACCACGTCCGGCCCACCGTCGAGCCGGACCCGCCACATCGCGTTGTCGGTGCCTGACGTCCGCAGGTGATCGACCGGCCGGTCACACCACTGTGGGCACTCGGCCTCGAGCAGTGCCCGCACCACCGGCTCGCCGGTGTCGGGCTCGTCATCGTGGATGCGGTCGTGCACCCTTCGATGCTCGCAGGTCTCCGGGTGTCGGGCGCAGGAGTTCCTGGCCACGCCACGCCAGGCCGTGCCGGTCCGTGCCTCACCTCGCCCCGTTTGCGCTCGGCTCGTAGGCTCGCCGTTCATGTTCGCCCCACTCCGCGGGTTGCGGGTCGTCGATCTCACCCACGTGCTCGCCGGCCCGTACTGCACGCAGCTCCTCGCCCTCCTCGGCGCCGAGGTGGTGAAGGTGGAGCCGCCAGGATCCGGCGATCTCACCCGGGGCGGCGGCCCGATCCCCGAGCTGAACGATCGTCAGCTCGGACTCGCCTTCTGCACCCAGAACACCGACAAGGCGTCGATCACCATCGACCTGAAGGAGCCGACGGGGATCGAGATCGTTCGCCGCCTCGTCGCCCGGGCCGACGTGTTCATCGAGAACTTCCGGCCAGGCGTGGCCGACCGGCTCGGTCTGTCGTTCGACGCGTTGTGCGAGGTCAAGCCCGATCTCGTCTACGTGTCGCTCACCGCCTATGGCCAGGACGGACCGATCGGTCACCGTCCGGCCTACGACCACGTGGTGCAGGCCATGTCGGGGATCATGGAGACCACCGGCACCGAGGAGACCGGCCCGATCAAGGTGGGCGCGCCCTACGTCGACTACGCCGCCGGTCAGAAGGGGGCGATGGCCACGATGGCGGCAGTTATGGAGCAACGACGAACCGGCGAGCCGCAGCGGGTGGATGTCGCCATGCTCGACACCACCCTCCTGCTGATGGCCAACACCCTCACGGCCACGGCCGCCACCGGCGAGCGGCCGGCCAAGCTCGGCAACGAGGCCGCCAGCCTGGCACCGTCGTCGGGCTGCTTCGCCACCGCCGACGGACTCCTCGCGATCGCCGCCAACAACGAGCGGCAGTTCCGCAACCTGTGCATCGCGATCGGCAGGGGCGAGCTCGCCGACGACGGGCGCTTCGCCGGTCGAGCCGCCCGCCAGGCCAACTCGGCGGCGTTCCGGGCGCTGCTGGCCGCAGCTCTCGTCGCCGACACGGCTGCGGCGTGGGAGGCGCGGCTCGACGAGCTGGGTGTGCCGGCCAGCCGGGTCCGGTCGCTCGACGAGTTGCTGGCTGAGGGCCAACCGGCGGCCCGCGGCCTGCTCGCCGAGCTGACGGTCGACGGTGTCGCGGTCTCGCTGCCGACCGCGGGTTTCAAGGTGAACGACGAGGTACCGGGCCCCGTCGACCCGCCGCGCCCGCTGGGCGCCGACACCGAGCGGATCCTCGCCGACCTCGGCTACTGCGCCGACGAGATCGACGATCTTCGAGCCGGCGGTGCGATCTGACCAGCGCAGCGCGAACGAGACCACCGCAATCGACACCGCTGGTCAATTGAGGGCGGTGCGGGTGCGACCGTAGGCTGACCGGGTGGTAGCCACTGCCGAAACCTCCGACGATCGCCGCTCCTCCCTCCTGTTCGTGGTGGTCGCCGGCAGCATCTTCACGTCGATCATGCTGGGTGTCCGGAGCACGTTCGGGCTGTTCCTCGAACCGGTCGTCGACACGCTCCAGACCGACCGGGGGGCGTTCGCGTTCGCCATCGCCGTCCAGAACCTGCTCTGGGGCGCGACCCAACCACTGGCCGGCGCCATCGCCGACCGTTACGGCTCGATGCGGGTCCTCACCGCCGGCGCAGTCGGCTACATGGCGTCGCTGTTCCTGATGGCCACGGCCGAGTCGTCGGGGATGATGCTGTTGTCGATCGGGTTCCTGGTGGGCATCTCCACCGGGGCGGCGAGCTTTGCGGTTATCCTCGCTGCGGTCGGTCGGCTGGTACCGCCGACCCGGCGGTCGATGGCGCTCGGGGTGGTCACCGCGATGGGCTCGGTCGGCCAGTTCGTGCTGATCCCGACCGCCCAGCAACTGCTGGAGGTCGGCACCTGGCAGCGGGCGATCGTGATCCTCGGCCTGATCGTGCTCGGAGCCACGCTGGTGACGCCACCGTTCCGGGGACGGGCGATCGATCAGCTCGCCAGGGCCGGGGTTGGCCGGAGCGGGCCCGGGAGCACGGCGGCGGGCGCCACCGACGACGCCGACGGCGATCCCGACCGCACCCTGCGGTCCGAGCTGCGACGGGCCGCCCACCACCGCCCCTTCGTGTTGCTGAACATGGCGTTCTTCGTGTGTGGGTTCCACGTGACCTTCATCAGCACCCACCTCCCGGCCTACGTGTCGGACCTCGGCATCGCAGCGGCCGCCGGGGCCACCGCGCTGGCCCTGATCGGGCTGTTCAACATCGCCGGCTCGTTGACCGCCGGCGCCCTCGGCGGTCGGTACTCCAAGACCCGTCTCCTGTCGATCATCTACGGCTCGCGGGCGGTGGTGATCGCGGTGTACGTGCTCCTGCCGGCGTCGGCCACCACCACGATCGTGTTCGGTGCCACGTTCGGTCTGTTGTGGTTGTCGACGGTGCCGCTCACGTCGGGCATCGTCACCGGCCAGTTCGGCACGCTCCACTCGGGCGCGTTGTTCGGGATCGTGTTCTTCTCCCACCAGGTGGGGGCGTTCATCGGCGTCTGGATGGGGGGTGAGCTGTTCGACGCAACGGGCAGCTACCGGGTGGTGTGGTTCATCGCCCTCGCGCTCGGCATCGCGGCGGCCATCATCCACCTGTTCATCGACGAGCGCCCCGCCCCCGAGCCGCCGCTGCCGGCGACGGGTGGGCTGGGCGTCGCGCCGGCCAGCGCCGCCTCGGTCGTGATCGTCGCCGGGTTCGCCGCCGCGTCCCTGTCAGCCACCCTGTCGTCGACACCGCGCCACGACGCCAGCGGAGCTCGCGCCGGTACGGCGGCCGCATCATCTGCGCCGATATCCGACGACGCCGGATCCCACTCGTCGACCGTCACCTTCTTCTGCCCACTGCTCGCCGGCTGACAGTCACCCCCACCCCACGCCCACGCCCACCCCAACCCTGTTGGCGGCCCCAAGCCTCACCAGCGAGGCCCTCAACCGCCAACGCCCCACACCCACGCCCGCCCCAAACCCGTTGGCGGCCCCAAACCTCACCGACGAGGCCCTCAACCGCCAACGCCCCACACCCACGCCCACGCCCGCCCCAACCCTGTTGGCGGCCCCAAACCTCACCGACGAGGCCCTCAACCGCCAACGCCCCACACCCACGCCCGCCCCAAACCCGTTGGCGGCCCCAAACCTCACCGACGAGGCCCTCAACCGCCAACGCCCCACGCCCACGCCCGCCCCAACCCTGTTGGCGGCCCCAAACCTCACCAGCGAGGCCCTCAACCGCCAACGCTTCCACGGGGTGGGGTCGTGGCTGCGGGTGGGCGGGTGGTGGGGCCCGGCGACAAGTAGGGTCGACCCAGCAGGTGGGTGATCGGCGCCCACCGGAACGCCCGCCCGACAGCGGTCGGGCAAAGGAGCGGAAGACCATGGAGCTCAGCGAGGCGATCACGACGGCGGTGACCAGCCGCTATTTCAGCGACGAGCCGGTGACCGACGCACAGCTCAAGCCCGCCTTCGACTACGCCCGGTTCGCCCCGCAGGGTGGGAACCGGCAACCGGTGCGGTTCGTCGTGGTCCGTGACCCCGAGGCCCGCCGTCAGCTCGCCGAGTGGTACCTCGTGCCGTGGAAGGGCTACCTGGCCGCGGCCCAGACCGGCGAGGTGGGTATCGGGGCCGAGGGGGTGGAGCGGGTGCTCCGCAACGCCGATCACTTCGCCGAGCACCTCCACGAGGTGCCGGCGATCGTGGTCGCCTGCGCCGAGGTCGACGGGGTCCACCCGACCGACACCGAGCTCGACCGGCTCTCGGTCGTCGGTGGCGGCTCGATCTACCCCGCCGTGCAGAACTTCCTCCTCGGTTGCCGCGAGGCCAACCTCGGTGCCGCCCTCACCACACTGCTCTGCATGTACGAACCGCAGGTGAAGGAGCTGCTGTCGATTCCCGACGGGGTGATCACGGCCGCCCACATCGCCGTCGGCCACCGGCTGAAGCCCTTCCCGACGAAGCTCGACCGGATCCCGCTCAGCGAGGTGGTGTTCACCGACACCTATGGTGCCGCCACCTACTGAGCCCGGGCCGGGAGGCGGGCCGCCGGTTCCGGTCGAGCGGTACCTCCGCCATCTCGGCTTCACCGCGACGCCACCGGTCGACGTCGACACGTTGCGGGCGCTGCACCTCGCCCATCTTCGGGCGGTGCCGTTCGAGAACATCGACGTCTACCGCGGGGTCGACGTGTCGGTGGAACCGGCCGACCTGTTCGCCAAGATCCTCGACCGCAACCGGGGCGGCTGGTGCTTCGAGCTGAACGGCGCGTTCGCGCTGCTGCTCGAGACCCTCGGATTCGACGTGATCCGGCTCGGGGCAGCCGTACTGCTCAACGGACCGACTCAGGTGATCGACCACCTCTGCCTCGAGGTCACGCTCGACGAGCCGTACCTCGTCGACGTGGGGTTCGGCGACGGGTTCGTGTTGCCGATCCCGTTGAACCGTCCGGGTCCGCACGACGGCGGTGTCGACCACTTCGAGCTGCACCCGAGTCCCCAGGGCACGACGTTGACCCGGGAGATCGGTGGCGTCCCGGTCGCCCAGTACCGGTTCAAGCGGGTGGCGAGGGAGCTGGCCGACTTCGGCCCGACGTCGCGCCGGCTCCAGGACGACAAGTCATTGATCTGGCACACTCGGGCGTTCGCGACCCGCCTGGTGCCGGAGAACCGGCCCGACCGGTGGGGCACGTTCGAGCGGGTGACGCTCGTGGGCAACCAGCTCAAGCGCCAGTACCGCGACAGGCAACCCGGCTCGACGGAGGTCGAGGTGCCCGACGGGGCGTGGTCGAACGCGCTGGCCGATCATTTCGACATGCTGGTCGAGCTGGACGGGCCGGCGGATCGGACCTGACCGGGACCGGCCGTCCCGTGGTCGGAGGCCTACCTCACAGGTAATCGCCTCGATGCCGGCGCCAGCTCATCGTGAAAGCCATGATGAACTCCACGACCGCATCCAACACCATCGACACCCCGCACGGCACGGCTCGAGGTAGGGCGAGAAGCACCGGCCGAGCCGGCGGTTCGGCCACCCGGTCCCGCTCGACGGCTGCCAAGGTCGAAGCCAGGCTCCGGCTCGTCCTGCGAGCCAACGCGGTGACGTCCGCTGCGTCGGGCGCGGTGGGGCTGGTCGCCGCCGGCTACTGGTCGGAGCGCCTCGGCATCGACAATGTGGCCGTAACCGCCGCCATCGCAGTTGGGCTGCTCGTGTTCGCCGCCGACGTGTGGTTCGGCTCCCGGGCCTCCGGCGACGGGCTTCGACGACACGCCCTGCTCGTGTCGCTCGCCGACCTGGCGTGGGTGGCCGCATCGGGCGTCGTGGTGGCGCTCGGCATCCTGACCACGTTCGGCACCGTCGCCACCGTGCTGGTGGTGGCCGTGGTCGCCGACTTCGCCGCCGCCCAGCTCTGGCTCCGCCACCGGTTGTGAGCGAGAGTCTGCGAACGAAGTGAGCCGGGACGCCGATTCTGGCAACCCTCCGGGTTGCTTGGCGAACCCGAAAGAACCCGAAGAGTTCCCGGGGTCTGGGGGCGCCAGCCCCAAGCGATGGTCTGCGAACGGAGTGAGCCGAAAATCGGCTCGATCGTCGCGAGGGACGCGCGAGACTCGGCGGTCGTGACCGCAGCCGAGTACCTGGCCCTCCCGGATCCGCACCTCGATCCCGCCGTCGCTGCGGTCTATGACGATCCCGACGACGAGCGGTTCGCCCCCGCCGCGATCGCCGACACCGTCGACGTCCTGGCCGAGCTGGCGGGGGACGGAGGAGCGGTGGAGTTCGCGGTCGGCACGGGCCGCATCGCGTTGGCGCTGGCGTCGGCCGGGGTCGACGTGCACGGCATCGACTTCTCCGAGCCGATGCTCGCCGAGTTGCGGGCGAAGCCGGGGGCGGAGCTCGTGTCGACGACGGTCGGCGACATGGCGACGACCCGGGTGTGCAGCGACGCCGCCGTCGTCTACCTCGTCTACAACACGATCATGAACCTGCGGACCCAGCCGGACCAGGTTGCGTGCTTCCGCAACGCGGCAGCCCACCTCGCGCCGGGAGGGCGGTTCGTGGTGGAGACCGAGGTGCCGAAGCTCGATCGGCTGCCCCCCGGGGAGAGCATCGTGCCGTTCGACGTGTCGGCCCGCCATCTCGGCTTCGAGGAGTACGTCGATCGGGTGAACCAGATCTCGGTCTCCCACCACTTCCACTTCGACGGTGACCGCGTCCGCAGGACCTCGCCAGCGTTCCGCTACGTCTGGCGGTCGCGCGAACACGTTCACGACGTCGTCGGCGTGGGCGACAGTGGTGAGCTGGTTGGGGCGGTACTCGTCGAGACGTCCGATCCCGGTGGCGTACTGAACCACGTCGGCCGCCTCCGAGGGCGGGAGGCCACCGACGAACACCATCGGAACCAGCGGTCGCGAACACGACGACGTCGTCGGCGTGGGCGACAGTGGTGAGCGCGTCCCAGTCTCGCTGCGCCGACGCCAGGTCGTTCGCCGTGTCGACGCCCTTCGACGACAACTCGATCGAGGTCGTCAGCTCGAAGTGCTGCGGCGCCGCGCGCTTCAGGTTCCGGAAGCGAAGACGCCACGCGAGATCCAACCATCGGTTCGTGACGATCCAGACGACGAGGAACATCGCCCCGAACGGCCGAAGGCTCGCTCCCGCCAACAACAGGACGAGCCCGGCGATCGGCACGCCGATATTGAGCGCTGCGATCCGGGCGAGGAGCGTGGGTCGGGCGGCGGCCATGACCAGATAGCCGGCCCTGCGGTTATCTCGGTCGGCCGGCTTGACCACGAGGCGCTTCGCTTCGGCCTGCTCGGGTCGTTCGTCGTGGCCGCGATGCGTCATGGTGGGAGGCTAGTTGGCGCTCGTCGCCGGCGACTGTGCTGTCGGCCCCGACAGGCCGCCCCGGTCACGGGCGAGCAGGGACGCCAGGGACCGCCGAGCACGACGGGTCAGCTCTGGCGGAAGCCGGCGGCGGTGAGCGTGTGCAGCACGTCGTCGCCGATCGACGGGTCGAACGGCTCCCGCGGCCCGAAGCTGGTGGTGGCGAGCCACTCGGCGGCCACGTCGGGGCGGAGGCCGTAGCGCTCGGCGATCGTTTCGCCGATGTCGGGCCTGCCGTGCAACGACGTCGCCTCCGCCACCACGGCGTCGACGATCCGACCGACCTCGGCGGTACGGCCGATGATCGCCTCGGTGCTGGCGGCGAGAACGAACGACGGCCACGGGCTCGGCTCGACGCCGAGCTGGCGGAACTCGCCGGCGTCGACGAGGGGTCGGGTCATGAACCGATCCCACAGGAACACCTCCGCCTTCCCGGCAGCGAACGCCTCCCGCGCGCCGTCGAGCCCTCCGGTCACCACGAACTGGCCGTCGTCGAGGCGCCAGCCGTGACGATCGGCCTGCACGTAGGCCATGAGGTGGGAACCCGAGCGGAAGCGGGAGATCGCGATCGGTCGACCCTCGAGCTGATCCTCCGTGGTCAGCGTCGACTCTGCGGGCACGAACACCCCCCACTGGAGCGGCGACGAGACGTACACCTGGATGATCACCGCGGCCAGTCCATCGACGATGGCCGACACGGTGCCCTCGGTCAGAATGCTGACCAGATCGAGCGTGCCGTCCTCCAGGCCGGCCAACATCTCCCCCGTCCCGCCGGGTTGGTCGGTCCACACCGCGTCGACATCGGCGAGCGCCGGCGAGTCGAGCGCGAGGTGCCAGGGAAGGTTGAAGTGCTCGGGGACGCCCCCGAGCCGCAGTGGATCGTCGGCCACGTTCGAGGGGCTACCCGACGGTCCGGCCGTACATCTCGCCGAGCGGGTCGGCGATCAGCTCCAACCGCTCGCCGTCGGGCCCGTTGAAGTAGAGCGAGGAGCCCCCGACGTGCTGGTAGCCGATGCCGGCTTCGTCGAGCTTGCCCTTCAGGTGCTCCCACCGCTCGGGATCCACCGAGAGCGCGAGATGGTGGAGGCCGCCGAGCACCTCGGCGTACGGACCGAGGTCGAGGCCCGGGAAGTCGAAGAACGCGAGCGAGTTGCCGTGGCCGATGTCGAAGAAGAAGTGGGTGGAGCCGGTGTAGTCGCGGTTCTCGAACAGCTCGGTCAGGGGGAACTCGAGGAGGTCCTGGTAGAACTCGATCGTCCTGGCGACGTCGGTGCTGAGCAGCGCAACGTGGTGCACGCCCCGGGCCGACGACGGTGGACGGTCGGCGCTGTCGGCGAGGTAGGTGGATCGGAGCTGATCCCATTCGGCCGTTCTGTCGACGTTCGATCCATGAGCCACCCCGACCAGGGTAATCACCCGCAGTCCGCGTTGAGGACCCGAGCGACGAGACCCTACATTCGTGCAGCGCACATCTGCTGTACCGCGGCCGACCGCGGTCACGAGCGCGTGGAGGGAGCATCGTGGGCGACCACACCGAACCAGCGGGCGACAAGAGCCTCGTGCTCGACGAGTTCGGCGAGAAGCTCGAGGCGTTCCAGGCGTTCCGCAAGAGCGACTCGAAGGCCGCCGAGCACATCCTCGACGCGCTCGGCGCCCAGGACGACGTCGACCGCGACATCCTCCTCGAGCTGTCCTCGCCCCGACCCCTGGGCCATCCAGATCGCTTCGAGGCCGCCCACGCCCTCATGGTCCGAGCCCTCGAGGTGCTCGACCGCAACGGCGCCCGCGGGGTGCGGGTCGCCGGACTCGGCCCGGTGAACCCGATCGCCGCCTACCTCGTCCAGCAGGTCGCCCACTTCATCGTGCGGAGCTACCAGTCGACCGTGGTCGATTCGATGTTGCAGCTCTATGCCCGGCGGGAAGCCAACGCGGCCCGCGACGATCCGGCCCGGCGGATGCTGACCCGGGCCCGGATCCACATGACCAGGCTGACCCCCGGGTTCAAGCGGTCCCCGCTCGGGATACCGACGTTCCTCCTGGGCGGGGCTGTGCTGTCGACCGTGCTCCAGGTGCTGCTCTCGACCGCGAGCCGGGCCCTCGACACCGCCTGGTCGCGGGTGGCGGCCACGATCATCCTCGGGCTGGTGATCGCCGCGATGGCCTGGGTGGTGCTACGGGGCGCGGCCGTGGCCCGGCGCCGCATCCGCCTCACCACCGGTCCCCCGCTCGACGCGCTGTGGGAGACGATCGGCCGGTGTGGAGGACCACCGCAGGACCAGTCGAAGGCGATCGCCCTGATCGCGATCATCCTCACGTTCATCCCCTGGGTGCTGGTCCCGATCCTGCTGCTCGTGAGCTGGTTGCTCGGCTGATCGGTTGCGGTCGGCCTCGGTCGGTCGCGGTCGGCCTCGGTCGGTCGCGGTCCGTCTCGGTCGGTCGCGGTCCGTCTCGGTCGGTCGCGGCGATTCCGGCCATCACCCGGCGACGAAGGCCCACGCCGCCAGCCGCCCCTCCGGATCGAGGAGGAGTACCGTCTCGCCCCGGTTGGACCACACCGGGAAGTCGCTCCCGAGGTGGTAGTCGCCTGCTCCTGTGGTGCCGATGCCCGATCGGACGCGGAGCTGGTCGCCGGCGCCGAGGGTGTAGCCCACGATACGGAACCGGTTGGTGGTGGTCTCGTCGCGGATCGTCCAGCCGTCGAGGTCGACGGGTTCCGCGCCATCGTTGACGATGGTCACCCACTCGTCGCCCAGGTTCGCCCGATCATCGCCCGGCGGATCCATCTGCCAATCGACGATGGCGAGGTCGTCCCGGCGGGGTGGGCCGCAACGATCGCCCCAGAGACCCCGCCCGGAGTCGGCCGCCACCATCATCGACTCGGTGAGCGCCGGCCGCTCACCGGACCAGAGCCCGAGCGCCCAGCCGTCGTCGACCATCACCGCGTTGACCGACCGGCCGTCGATCAGCAGCTCGCCGAGCCGGCGACCGAACCGGTCCTCCTCGCCGGCCAGGAACCGGATCGAGGTCGCTGCGTCGAGGAGGCCTCGGAGGTGGTCACGGGACGCCTGCCCGTTGCACGACTCGGCACCGTCGAGTCCGGTGAGCTCCGGCGCGTTGATCCCGACGAGCCGAACCTCCACCGGTGCGCCCCCGACCCGCAGCTCCAGCGAATCCCCGTCGATCACCCGCTCCACCTCGGCGACGACGCCCTCGTCGGGTCCGGCGGACGCGTCGGGCCCGGTCGACGCGGTGGGCGTCGGCGGCGCGGTCGTGGAGGACGAATCGGCTGGGACGGCGTTCGAATCGTCGGTCGGCGGGTCGACGACGCCGCAACCGCCGACCAGCAGCGCTGCGGCGAGGGCGAGCATCGGCGTGACGGGTCCTGGCCGGTGGGGCACCGACCCACGCTAGTCAGCCCCCATGGCGGGCACCGGGATCGCCCACCCGTCGGCCCGACCGGGAGGCGGGTGCCAGCGGTTGCTCAGCCCGACCGGGGATGTACCTGCTACACCGTTGCGATGGATCTCTGGAAGCCGATCGGTGGGAAGGCGGACGGGGGTCGCTGGGTCGGTCACGACGCCAGCGACCGGTTCCCGGTCTACACGAGGGGGAACGCCGGCGAGGTGTACCCGGAGGTCTTCACCCCGCTCAGCTTCTCGATGGCGGCCGAAGCGGCCGAGCGGGCGATGCGAAACGGGATCGCCCGCAGCGGGCTCGTCCGACCGGACGAGCTGGCCGACATCCCCCTCTCGACAGCCGTCGGCAGCGGCGTGTTCGGCGGCTACGCCTACCTGAACCTGAGCATCCAGCGGTTGGCATCGGCGAGGACACCGGGCGGCAAGGCCACCGATGCCGACGTGAACTACCTCGGGACGGGCGACGATCCGCCGCCCCACGAACCCAGCCCGAACGAGCGCAATCTCCGGGCGACCCTCGCCGGTATCCGGTACATGTGGCGCACCCTGCGCCGCACCGAGCTGCCAGAACTGGCGGCCGACCAGAAGATCGTCCGGGCCTACGTGCGGCGCCTCCCCGATCCAGCGACGGCGTCCGACACCGAGCTCCGGGAGTCGGTCGGCGGGTTCATGCCGATGTTCGCCGACCTGTTCGAGCGGCACATCGGCGTCACCGTCGACGCCGGCCTCGCGGTCACCGTTCTCGCCAGCATGTGCGAACGCATGCTCGACGACCCGCAGCTGGTGGGACCGCTGCTCACCGGGCTGGGCGACGTCGACTCGGCGGCACCATCGATCGCGATCTGGTCGCTGAGCCGGCTGGCCAACGAGTCCGCCCCGGTCGCAGCAGCGTTCGACGACGGCGTCGCCGGGCTCGACGCCAGGTTGCGGGCGATGCCGGAGGCGGCCCCGTTCGTGGAGGCGTTCGACGACTTCGTCGCCGAGTTCGGGTCGAGAGGGCCGAATGAGTGGGACACTGCGTTCGACACCTGGGAGACGGATCCGGCGATGGCGCTCCGGCTCGTCGACAACATGCGAGCCGCCGGCGACGACGCCAACCCGGCCCGGCAGCAGCAGCGGTTGGCGGCCGAGGCGGCCAAGGCCGAAGCCGCGGCGGTCGCCCGTCTCCCCCGAGTCGCCCGGCCCGTGTTCCGACGGGTCCTCGCCGCCACCCGCCTCTACAGCCGGGGCCGGGAGCGGTCGAAGACGACGGTCGTCCGAGCCATCCACGGCGCCCGGCTCCAGGCGATGGAGCTCGACCGGCGACTGGTAGCGCGGTCGGGCGGCCAGCGGGGCGACCTGTGGTTCCTGGTCGAACCGGAGGTCGACGCCTACGTCGCCGACCCTGCGTCGATGGCCGACGTGATCGCGGCGCGCCGCGAGCAGCACCGGCTGCTCAGCGAACGGATCCCGCCGTTCTTCTTCAGCGGCCAGCAACCGCCGTTCGACGAGTGGGAGCTGCGGACCAGCGCCAGGGCCGAGCTACCGGCCGGCGGGAAGCTGACCGGTCTCCCCGGTTGCCCGGGCTCCGCGACGGGCCGGGCCAGGGTCGTGACCAGCCCGGCCGACGCGGTCGGTGTCGGCCCGGGCGACGTCCTGGTGGCGCCGCTGACCGATCCGGCATGGACGCCGTTGTTCGTGCCGGCCTCGGCGGTGGTGGTCGACGTCGGAGCGATCATGAGCCATGCCGTGATCGTGAGCAGGGAGCTCGGCATCCCGTGCGTGGTCTCGGCCACCGACGCCACCAAGCGCATCCCCGACGGCTCCCTGATCGAGGTCGACGGCACCGCCGGCACGGTCACCCTCCTCGAACCCCCACCCACCTGACCGCCGCACACCGAGATGGCGCCGGTGTGCCCCTCAGGCGTCGGTGGTGGCTGGCTCGACGGCCCAGCGGCGGGCTTCGGCGACGCCGAAGATCGTCACCGTGCGGCCGTCTGCGGTCCTGATCGACTCGGGCAGGGCCGCGCCGGCGTCACCCGGTTCGGTTCGGGTCAGGCGGACACGTGACGGCGACGGGTCGAAGCCGTAGAACCGGCAGCCGTGCTGCGACGTGAAGCCGTCGAGCCGATGGAGGGCACCCACCGAGTGGAAGACCTCGGCCACCACCGGCAGCGCGAACGGGGCGTTGAAGATCCCCGGTTTGGCCGTCGGGGCGTACTTGTCCGACGCCGGGTGGGGGGCGGAGTCGGTCCCGAGGAAGAACTGCTCCGACCCCGACGTGGCCGCCGCAACGAGCGCGGTCCGATCGTCGGGCGAGTTGATGATCGGCTTGCAGTACAGGTCGGGGCGGAGACCGTTGGCCAGGAGATCCGAGCGGTCGCACCGCAGGTGATGGGGCGTGATCGTTCCCCGCAGCGCCGGGTGTGCCGACACCAGCTCCACCCCGGCCCTGGTCGACAGGTGCTCGACGACGACCCGCAGCCCCGGCACACCGGCCAGCACCGGGGCGAGCTGCACGTCGAGGAAGTGCGCCTCCCGGTCGAAGATGTCGATCTCGGGATCGGTCGACTCGGCGTGCACCAGCAGCGGGATGCCCCGCTCGGCCATCCGTTCCAGCACCGGCCGGTAGTCGCCGAGAGCCTCACCGCCGCCCTCGGAGTTCGTGGTGGCACCGGCCGGGTAGTACTTGGCGGCGTGGACCACACCGTCGTCGACACCCCGCACGAGATCGTCGGGGTCGAGGTCGTCGTTGAGGTAGAGCGCCATGATCGGCGTGAAATCGGGCCGGGCGTCGGCGCCGACGCTGTCGAGGATGCGCTGGCGGTAGGCGGCGGCCGCCGCCGTGGTGCAGATCGGGGGCACGAGGTTCGGCATGACGAGCGCGTACCGGAACGACCGCGCCGTGATCGGAGCCACGGTGGCCAGCAGCTCGTCGTCGCGCAGGTGCACGTGCCAGTCGTCGGGCACCCCGATCTCGACCGTCGCCGACCCGTCGCTCGAGGTCTCGACGCCGGTCGTCGACCCGACCGCGGTCACGCGCCGATCCCCTCCGCCGGCACGACCGGCTCCATCCCGAGATCGACATGGGTGGCGATCGGGAAGTACGGGATGCCCCTGCGGGCCATGGCGTCGATGGCGCCCCCGCCGCGGTCGATGAGCGTGGCGGCGGCCACGATGTCGGCTCCGGCGGCAGCGATCACGTCGATCGCCTGGAAGATCGAGCCGCCGGTGCTCACCGCGTCCTCCACCACCAGCACCCGAACGCCAGGACCGAGCGCCGCCCCCTCGATCTGGCGGGCCGTGCCCCGCGACTTCGGCTCCTTGCGCACGAAGAACCACGATCGGTCGGTCACCAGCGCCATCCCGACGGCGAGATGGTCGGCACCGAGCGTCATGCCGCCGGCGGCGTCGAACGCGATACCCGCGTCGTCGAGCAGTGCGGCGATCGCGGCGCACGCCAGGCGGAGGTCGGGGGCGGCGGCCAGCCCCGCCTTGCCGTCGACGAACCGGTCCGACAGCTGCCCCGACGCCAACTCGATCGGCTCGTCGAGCACGAGCACGGCCTTCGCCTCGAGGACGGCCCTGGTCGCAGCGACCAGCTCGGCGGTCGACCGGGCATCGAGCGACCCCTGGTCGCCGGGCGGGGATGAGGCGGACTGGTCGTCGTTCGGCACGGGGCTCCTCGCTCCTGGTTCGGGGGGACGGACGTCCGGGGCGAGGATACTGCCCGACCCGACGGGCTCGTTCCCGGCGCGGGCGACCGAGCCTCGCTCCGCCAGCCGGCCAGCCCACGTTCTGGCGGACCACACGCCCACCGACCCTGCTTCCGGCGGACCCAGCTCCCGATCCTGGCACCTGGGTCCGCCAGAACGGGAAGACGAGGGCGCCACGTCCGCCAGAACGACATGGGCAGCGAGGGCGCCACGTCCGCCGGAACGGGGGCGGGATGGGAGGCGCTAGCGTCGTTGCGTGGCACAATCCAGCTCCGATCGCACGTGAGCCCGGCCGCGTTCGCGATCGTTCTGCTGATCGTGGCGGTCGGTTGCCTGTTCCAGGCCTCGATCGGGTTCGGCGCCAACCTGATCGCCCAGCCCCTCGTCTACCAGATCGACCCCGACCTCGTGCCCGGTTCGGTCCTCGTGGCCACCGCCTCGCTGAGCGTGCTCGTGGTGCTCCGGGAGCGACACGCGGTGGAGGTTCGACCCATCGGTGTCGGTCTCGGCGGGGCCGTGGTGGGCATCGCCGCTGGCACCGCGGTCGTCGGCTGGGCGTCGGAGCGGACCCTCGCCGTCGTCATCGCGGGGTGCGTCCTGGCGATGGTGGCGATCCTGGCCGCGGGCCTCAACGTCTCCCGCTCCGGTCCCAACCTGTTCGCCGCCGGTGCCGCCGGCGGGTTCGGCAGCCTCACGGCCGGGATCGGCGGACCGCCGTTGGCCCTGCTGTACGCCTCGACGGAGGGGCCCCGGGTCCGGTCGTTCCTGTCCGGCTACTTCCTGGTCACATCGTTCTTCACGTTCGTGGGGCTGACGCTGGCGGGTCGGTTCGGGATCGACCGCCTCCTCGACGGGCTCCTGCTGGTGCCAGCAGCCGTCGCGGGGTACGCGCTGAGCACACCGCTCCTACCGATCGTCGACCGGGGCGCCACCCGACCGGCGATCCTCGCCGCCAGCGCAGCGGCGGCTGTGGTTCTCCTGGTGCGGACGCTGGTGGCCACATAGCGCCGCAGAGCGCCGCAGAGCGCCCAGCAGCGTGAGCTCAGGGGAGCTCAGGCCAGGCCGAGCCTGGCGTCGTAGAAGGCGTAGAGCCGGTGCAGCATCTGCAGCACCGACAACCACACGACCAGTTCGACGATCTGGGGCGGTGTGAGCTCCTCGGTCACGGTCGACACGGTGAACTCGTTGACGTCGGCTGGGCTCGGCGACGCAGCCTTCGCCAGGAGCAGCGCCGCGTACTCGCTGCGCGACAGCCCCGGGGGCATGACCGCCTCCTCGCTGCTCGACAGGGCGAACCGACCCGCATCCACGAGCGTGGTGGGGTCGAGACCCGGCACCAGCAGGTCGGCTAGCTGGACCGCCTCGGAGGTGAGGACCTCATCGCCGACGGTGCGGGCATAGACCAGCATCGCCATGATCTTGGCCTGCAGACCGATCGTGGAGCGCTCGGCGTCGAGGTTGTCGCGCAGCGCGGTCGCGATCGCCCGGACCGCCTTCTTGTGCTCGATGCTGGCCAGGATCGGGAAGGCGTAGCCGAGCTTCTCCTCGAGCATCAGCAGGGCGGGACCGATCCGGCCCGACACGCCCTTCGTCGAGGCGGAGTCGTAGCGGATGGCGCCAGGCGCCTGGCGCAGTACCCGGAGGATCGTGCCGAGGCTGTCCCTCGGGATCTCGCCGTCGCTCTCGGGCGCCGGCAGCTCGTCGAGCCACTGGTGCTTCCCGGGCGACCAGCCCTGGTCGGCGATGAGGGGGGTGACGTCGTGAATCGTCTCGGTCTCGAGCTCGATCCCCATCGAGTCCATGAACTTGTTGAGGAAGCCGCCGAGGGCGAGGGCGAGCACGACCCACTCGACGTTCTCGGGCTCGAGGAACTCGTGGAGTCGATCGACGTCGCCCTTGGTGATCGTGGCCGGAACCGTGGCCATCCCCCGGGCGACGGCGGCCACGGCGGCCTCCGCCGGGGTGTAGTCGGCCTCGACGATGGTCTCCACCGCGGTGCCCCGCCGGATGGCGAACGAGCAGTGGTGAGCGGTGCAGTACGGGCAGCCGGCGGTGCTGCTCCCGACGTACATCGCCAGCCCGATCAGGTCCTTCGGTGCGCCCTGGCCCATGAGCGCCGGCGGGAGGTTCAGGAGGTTCGGCACCAGCACGTTGAAGGTCCGGAAGCCGGGCGGCCAGATCTCGAGCACCGGGTTGCAGTTCGGGACCACGCCGATCAGCTCGCGGACGATCCTGATGACCGGCCGGTAGTTCTGCTCGATAGCAGTCGGATCGACCATCGAGGGCCGTAACGCTTGCGCCAGAGTCGCCGCCATTTGAGCTTGTCCCACTCCCGTTGATCTCGCTGCCGCTGCCCTCGTGCTCTCACCCCACGCAGGTACGGAATCGACAGGTGCGACTCGAGCCAGATCTGAGGAGGAACCGCCCAGCCGCAGGCTAGCGGTGATGACGTGAAACGTAGCGATTGTGGCGGAGAACGACGACTCGGCAAAAGTAGACTCGTGTCATGACAACGACACCCGACGTGGTGGCGATGCTCCGTGAACTGGTGACCCTCACCACGCTCGACGAGGAGAGCGCCCAGTCGTTCAAGGTCCGGGCCTACGAGAACGCCCTGCTGGGAATCGAGGGTCACGGCGGCGACATCACCGACCTCTCCCTCGCCGAGCTCACCGCCATCAAGGGCATCGGGAAGGCGACGGCGACCAAGATCCGGGAGCTGGTGGAGACCGGTCGGGTGGCGAAGATCGACGCCCTCCGGGAGTCCTATCCACCGGCGTTCGTGGAGCTGTCGAAGATCCCGGGGCTGGGACCGAAGACGCTCAAGCTGGTGCGAGCCGAGCTCGGCGTTGAGGATCTCGACGGGCTGAAGGCGGCGATCGCGGCCGAGCAGCTCCGCACCCTGCCGCGGATGGGACCCACGAGCGAGGCGAAGATCGCGAAGGCGATCGATCGCCTCGGCCTCTCGGGCAAGGACCGCCGCACCCCGGTGGCCGTGGCCCGCCCCCTCGCCGACCGTCTCGTGGCCGAGATCGGCCTCGTCGACGGTGTCACCGACGTCGCGTTCTGCGGCAGCCTGCGACGGATGTCGGAGACCGTGGGCGACATCGACATCACCGTGGCATCGACGAAGCCGGCCGAGGTGATGACCGCCGTTCGCGGTCACGGCGCCGTGGCCGAGGTGGTGCTGAGCGGTGACACGAAGACGTCGTTCCTCACCGCAGACGGCCTCCAGGTCGACGTGCGGGTGGTCGACCCCCACCAGTTCGGCGCGGCGACCCTCTACTTCACCGGCTCGAAGGCCCACAACATCGCCCTCCGCCAACGGGCGATCGATCGGGGCTGGCTGCTCAACGAGTACGGGCTGATGGAGGCACCCCCCGACACCGACAGCGCCGAGCAGGCCGACGACAGCGCCGAAGACGCCGACCGGGGGGCCACCCCGACGGTGATCGCCAGCACCACCGAGACCGAGATCTATGAGGCGCTCGACTTGGCCTTCGTCCCGCCCCCCATGCGGGAGGCGACCGGTGAGATCGAGGCGGCGGCCGAGGGCACGCTGCCCGAGGTGGTGCAGCTCGCCGACATCCGAGGGGACCTGCACTACCACACCGACCGGTCGGGCGATGGCCGGGCGCCGCTGGAGGACATGGTGAAGGTGGCCGCCGACCGCGGCTACGAGTACCTGGCGATCACCGACCACGGTGAGGATCTCGCGATCAACGGTTCCACCCGGGAGGAGTTCCTCGAGCACCGGGAGGCGATCCGGGCGCTGCAGGGCGACTATCCCGACCTCACCCTGCTGTTCGGCTGCGAGCTGAACATCGGGCCGACCGGCGGCCTCGACTACGACCCCGAGTTCCGTGCCCTGTTCGACTACACGGTGGCGTCGGTCCACTCCCACTTCGACGCATCGAGGAAGAAGAACACGACCCGGCTGGTCAAGGCGATCGCCGATCCCACCGTCGACTCGATCGGTCACCTCACCGGCCGCTACATCGGCCGCCGGCCCGGCATCGAGATCGACGTCGACATCGTGCTGGAGGCGCTGTTCACGTTCGACGTGGCGCTCGAGATCAACGGCGCCCTCGACCGGCTCGACGCCGCCTCGGACGTGGTGCGGCGGGCGGTCGACCGGGGGGTGAAGCTGGTGATCAACACCGACAGTCACCACACCTCGGAGCTGGGCCGCATGGAGTACGGCGTGCTGACGGCCCAGCGCGGCTGGGCACCGAGGGACCAGGTGATCAACACCTGGGAGCGCAACCGCTTCCTGCACTGGGTCGAGACCCACCGCGACGGCTGACCGGGGCCACGTCGCAAGATTTCGCAATGTCACCGGGAACAATCCCGGCGCCAGCTCCGACTCACCGCCCGACAACACACCGACGCGGCCGCTCACGGCGAGCGGACCCGGCACCGGAGGAGGAGCCATGGGCAACGGCATCGGCCCGCCGATCGTCTTCGATTTCAGCGGGGTGCTCGACCTCTGCACCCAGGCCTGGGGACTCGCCGACGACCTCGAGACCTACGGCACCGCCCGCGACACCGCCCTGGTGACGGCGCTCGAGGACTGGCGCGGTCCGGAGGCGACCACGATGGTGCAGGACGTCTGGCCGGCCGAGGCCACCAACCTCGCCACCGGTGTCGACCTGCTCCGCCAGGGTGCTCTGGCGTGGGCCGAGCAGTGGCGGGAGGCCCAGACGGCCTACAACTACCGCGAGTACAGCATCGCCGTCGAGCAGGAGAAGAGCACCCGCAGCACAGCCGAGTCGCTGTGGGACGGCTTCATCGGTCAGGACGACTCGGCGAAGCACGTACCCGAACCGGCCGCGTCGCAGTCGCCCGTTCCCCCGGGCTTCGACGCCCCGACGGGGTTCGTCCGCTACACCCAGAACGGCCACAGCGACTGGACGGCCAGTTACCGCACCTCGGTCGCTGGAGGAGGCGGCGGAGGCGGAGGCGGGAGCCGCGCCCTCTGACCAATCCCGTCCGGGCCAGACCCGAGCGGTAGCGTACAGCGATGGGATCGTTGCTCGACTTCACCGGCCGGCGGCTGGTCATCACCGGCGGTGCGTCCGGCATCGGGGCGGCGACCGCCTCGTTGGCCGCGTCAGCCGGCGCCGAGGTGATCGTGCTCGACATCGCCCCACCGCCGACCACCGGACCCGCCGGACCCGCCGGCACCGGCGACGTGATCGACCACCGACGCTGCGATCTCGGCGACCCCGCGTCGATCGACGTCGCGGTCGAGGCGCTGCCAGCCGAGATCCACGGGTTGTTGAACTGCGCCGGCGTACCGAACGGCGGGCGATTCAGCGCCGAGGACGTCCTCCGGATCAACTGGCTCGGCCTCCGCCACCTGACCGAGCGGCTCCTCCCCCGCATCGCCGGCGACGGCGCGGTCGTCCACATCGCGTCGACCGCTGGGCGCGACTGGTCGACCCGCCAGCGACTGCACGACGAGCTGATGCGGGCCGCCTCGTTCGACGACGGCCTGGCCGCGCTCCGGGCCAACCGGGGCGAATGGGGCGACGGCTACGCCCTGTCGAAGGAGGCGGTGCAGTACTACACGATGTGGCGGTCGGTGCAGCTCCTCCCCACCGGGATCCGCATGAACAGCGTCTGCCCCGGCGTCACCGACACCTCGATCATCCCCGACTTCCGCCGGGGTCTCGGCGACGAGATCATCGATCACGCCGCCGCGGTCGCCGGCCGGATGGCCTACCCGACCGAGATGGCGCCGGCGATGCTGTTCCTGGCCGACCACCGGTCGTCGAGCTACGTCAACGGCGTCAACCTCAACATCGACCGCGGTACCGGAGCGGCCAGGGCGACCGATCAGTCGAACCCGGCGATGATCTGGGGGGCCTAGCCCCACGGGCCGATCGGCCGATCGCCGTCCCACCGATCGTGAAAGTACAGTCGTGATCGGGATGAGCAGGCACGGCGGGCGGACCGGAGCGGTTCGAGGATGACGACCGACATCGATCTCGGGATCGACCACCTCACCGACGTCGAGATGATCGGGCGGGGCGGGTTCAGCGTCGTGTACTCGGCAAGCCACACGCTCTTCAAGCGGCGGATGGCGGTCAAGCTGCTGAACTCGCTCTCGAAGGAGTCCGACCGTCTGCGCTTCGAACGCGAGTGCGAGGTGCTGGGACGCCTGTCCGACCACCCGAACGTGGTGAGCGTGTACAACGCCGGCTACACGGCGACCGACCGGCCCTACCTGCTGATGGAGCTGGTGGAGGGGGGCACCCTCCAGGACCGCCTCGAGAGCGGCGGTCCCCTCCCCTGGCGGGAGGCCGTCGCCCACCTCATCCCGATCTGCGGTGCGCTGGCCGCGGCCCACGCCGAGTCGATCCTCCACCGCGACGTCAAGCCCGAGAACATCCTCCTCACCGAGGACGGCAAGCCACGACTCGCCGACTTCGGCATCGCCTCGCTGCGCGACGCCACCGGGGCCACATCGACCCACATCACTGCGAGCATGCTCCACACCGCACCGGAGACGTTCGAGAACCGGCGCGACGAGCGCTCCGACCTGTACTCCCTCGCCTCGACCCTGTTCGCGCTCATCGTGGGTCGGGCGCCGTTCTGGCAGCCGACCGACGAGTCGATCCATCCGCTGATGAATCGGCTCCTGAACGATCCCGCCCCATCGATGCCCGACGGGTCGGCGCCGCCGTCGCTCTCGTCTCTCGTGCAGCGATGCCTGGCCAAGGACCCCGACCGGCGGCCCCAGTCGGCTGAGGCGCTGGGCGAGGAGCTGGCGGCGATTCTCGACGCCGACAGCGGGGTTGCCGATCTGTCACGATTGCCGTCGCCACCGGCCAACTTCTTCACCCCGCCGACCCCCGCCGGCCAGGTGAGCCACGGCTTCACCGACCGAACCGACACCCCACAGCCCGGCCCCGGACCAGGCCACCGCACGGCACCCGATCGGTTCGCCCCGTCACCACCGGCGTCGTTTCCCGGACTGCCTGGACCGCCGTCGAACTCCGGCGAGGTCTACCCGGTTCGGCCGATGCCCATCGGACCGCAGGTCGCGCCCGGTTGGTACCACGCCACGGGCGACCCCGCCGGCACCCAGCGCTACTGGTCGGGGTCGGGGTGGCAGGGGCCACCGCAGCCGGCCGGTGGCTCATCGACCGACCGGTTGGCGGCCCACGGCCTGCAACTGGCCACCGCGGAACGACGGATCCTGGCCCGCCTGATCGACCTCGTCGTGTGGGCCGGCCTGTGGGTGGTCCTGCTGGTCGCCATCGTTCCCGGCACGGAGGAGGGTGGAGCCGAGTACATCCACATCCTGGCCCTCGGGGTGTTCACCACGATCGCGATCGCCGCCTACGAGATCGGGATGGTCGCAGCGGTCGGTGCCACCCTCGGAAAGCTGTTGACGACCTGCCGGATCGTGGGCGAGGACGGTTCACCGGTGGGGTTCTCCGCGGCCGCGACCCGCATGCTGCTCTTCGTCTGCCTGTCGGTGTTCTCCTCGGCCGTCTTCTTCCCGCTCCTGATCATGCTCGTGATCACGGGCCTCGCCATCGGGTCGCTCGTCAACCACGAGAGACGACAGACGATGTGGGACCGTCACGCCCACACGCTCGTCGTGACGAGCTGACCAGCCGACGGCGACCGATCGGCCCTACCGGGTCAGTGCACCTGGCGACCGTCGGTCCGGAGGCTGGGGGTCTCGGCCCCGAGTTGGCCGAGGTCCGGCTCCGGTCGAGCGGTCTCGGGCGAGCCGGCCAGCGCCGCTTCGAGCGACGCTGCCAGCGACAGCAGCCGATGGTCGCCATGGGCGGGGCCGATGAGCTGCAAGCCGAACGGCATCCCGGTGTGGTCGAGGCCGCACGGCAGCGCGGTCACGGGGTGGCCGACGACGGTGATGGCCGCGGTGAGGGCCAGCCAGGCCATGTAGTTGTCGACCGGGGCACCGTCGACCTCGAGTGGGTACAGGTCCCGCCAGGGGAACGGCGACACGCTCACGCCGGGGCAGACGATCACGTCGACATCGTCGAAAACGGCCTGGAACGCCTGGTGGAGGTCCATCTGGGTTCGACGAGCCCTGGCGATGTCGGCCATCGGCGTGGCCAACGCGGCGTCGTAGGTGCTACGGATGTTCGGGTTGAACCGCTCGTCCCAGCCCTCGGCCTCACGGTGGTACTGGGCAACGAAAACGTCGCTCCGGAGCAGCCAGTCGATCTCCGACGCCGGCCGGAGGTCCACGTCGACCGCCGAGCACGACCCGACGAGGTCGGCGATCGCATCGACCCGCTGGCGGAACGTCGACCGGATCGACGACGACACCAGCACGCCACCGAGGTCCTCGGTGACGCCGACCCGCAGGTCGCGCAGGTCGACCGGTTCGAGCGACGCGAAGGCGCCGGCGTCGAGCGGATAGGACATCGGGTCGCGTCGCGAGTGGCCGGCGATGACCGACAGCAGCAGGGCGGTGTCGGCCACGGTACGACCCATGGGTCCCTGCACCGAATAGAAGGTCTGGGGGATGGTCCGCTCGTCGAACGGGACCACGCCGGGCGTCGCCCGATGACCGACGACGCCGGTGTAGCAGGCGGGGATCCTCAGGCTGCCACCGTGGTCGGAGCCGGTGGCGAGCGGCACCATCCCAGTGGCGAGCACGACCGCCGAGCCACCAGACGAGCCACCACAGGTCTTGTCCACGTCGAACGGGTTGCCGGTGGCCCCGAACAGGCGGTTGACCGTGTTCGCCCCGATGCTGCGCTCGGGGATGTTCGTCTTGCCGACCACGATCCCGCCGGCCGCCCTGACCCGGGCCACGATGCCGGCGTCGGCGTCGGGCACGTTGTCGGCGAACGACTCGGCGCCGTAGGTGGTGACGATCCCGGCCGTCGCCTGCAGGTCCTTGATCCCCACCGGGAGACCGTGGAGGGGCGGTAGCTCGCGCCCGTCACGCGCTGCCAGGACCACCGCCTCGGCAGCGGTCGCCGCCTCCTCCCTGGCCCGCTCGTCGGCCCTCGTGACCATCGCGTTCACCGCAGGATCGACGGCATCGATCCGGGCCAGGCACGACTCGAGCAACTCGACGGGCGACAGCTCCGACCGACCGATCGACGCCCTGGCCTCGACTGCGGTCAGGTCACACGGCTCCGCCACGCCACCCGACTGTACTCCGATCGACAATGCCGAGCGTGGTTCGTCCGGCCCACCACGGCGGGCGGTTTCGTTGCTGTGCCACGGCGCGCACCCTGCCACAATCGACGACAACCGGCGACCGACTCCCCAGGGGTCGCCGCCCCGATCGAGCGACTGCGAGGTGAAACGGCCATGGACGAGCAGGTGACGGACGAGGCGCTTCGGAGGCTGCTCGACAAGGGCCACGAGGACATCCGGACCGATCCGGAGCTGACGGAGAAGGTCCGACAGCACACGGTCACCCGGCTGGACGAGCTGGCGGCCAGGATCGCCGAGGAGCTCGGACTCGAGTAGTCGCCGAAGCTCCCTCCGGCCGGGTCAGGCCCCGGAGATGAACTGCTTCACCTTCTCCAACATCGTCGTCGCCTCCTCGGATCGGTCCGAGCGGCGGTCGGGCGGCGGAGGCTGGTGATGCGACCGGATCGCGTCCGCCCCGGGGGGCGGAGGACCGTCGTCGTCTTGGCGGTCGGATGCCCGGTGCTCGGGCGGCGGCGCCAGGTCAGAGGTCTCGACCCCCACGGGCAGGGGTGTCGCCGTGTCGGGCGGGAGCAGCGCAGGTGGGACCGTGGCGGCCGGGTGCGTCTCGGCCGGCTCGGTCACGGCTTGCCGCGCCTCGGCCGCGATCGGCTCGGCGGTCACCGTCGTGGCCTCGGCCGCGGTCGGCTCGGCGCTCACCGTTCGCCGGTCCTCCCGGCGGCGGCTCGGAAGCCTGGCCGGCTCCGCCGCCGGTCGGTCGGAGGCTGGCGCGTCCCGGTCGACCACCGCGAAGCCGGGCCCACCGGCGCTCGGGGCCGCCCCGCTCGCCGATCCCCCGGCGTGGGTGGCGATCTGGGCCGCCGATGTCGCCAGCTCCACCAGCGCCTCCTGTTCAGGTTCCGGCAGGCTCGCGAGCAGATCCTCCGGCGACCCGATGGACAGCCCACCAGCAGCCTGATCGGCGTGGCGGGGCTGCTGTGAGCCGAGTTCCTCGAGGCCGCCGCGAACAGCGAACACGAACGCCTGCCGTAGGCCGTCGCCAGCCGTGGCCACGGTCTCGACGACCGTGTGGGCGTCGTCGAGCTCGAGCATCGTCCGCAGCTCGTCGATCTCCACCAGCTCATCGGCGTCGCGCTTGTTGGCCTGCACGACCAGCCGGGCGCTCGGATTCCCACCGGCACCGAGGATCGATCGCACGGTGGCGAACAAGGTGCTCGTTGCGGGATCCACCTCGGCAGAGCTGTCGACCACGAACAACACCGAGTGGGCGAGGCCGACGATGTGAGCCGCTATCTCGGGACGGGTGTCGCTCCCGAGGGCGATGAGCTGGGTCTCGATGGGGCGACCCTCGTGCCGTCCGCCCTCGTACTCCATCCACTCGAACGACGTCGACCCGTCGACTGAGCGATGGGAGGTGACCGCCTGGCCGAGGCGGTCGGCCAGGGTTCGTATGGTGGTGGTCTTCCCGGCCATCGCCAGGCCGCAGATGACGATCCGCAGTGAGCCGAGCTGCCGGTCTGTGGCATCTGATCTCGAAGCGTTCACGGTGAGACCTCCATCACGAAGCGAGCTTCTGAATGAGCTTCCGGAGCGCCGAGCGGCGGCCCGGCGCCGTGTCGGCGTGCGCAGCCGACGGTGCCGACCCGCTACCAGCCGATCCGGTCCCCGCCGATCGGTCGGAACCCGAACCGTCGGGCGTCGATCCGCCCGCTGTCTTCGACGTCATTGCGGCGATTGCCCCTCGTCGGTCGGCGGAACTGGTGGACGATCCGGACGCGGCGGCCGTGGCCGACCACGATCGGTCCTGGAGTGAGCGGCGGCCGCGATCGGGGGCTCCCGTCGACGGCTTGTTGAGCAGCGCCGCCCGTACCTGTGACGGACGGACGGGTCGGCTGCTCCGCTCGACCGGTGGCTGCTCGGACGTCGTCGACTGCTCGGGCGCCGCCGTGCGCGAGGTCTCGACCTTCTCGACCGCGGCGCTCGTCCCCCTGGTCTCGCGGGTCCCCCTGGTCTCGCGGGTCCCCCTGGTCTTGGCGGTCTTGGCGGTCTTGGCGGTCTTGTCGGCCTTGTCGGTCTTGTCGGTCTTGTCGGTCTTGTCGGCCTTGTCGGTGCTCGGAGCTGACGAAACCTGTTCGAGCTCGTCGAACAACTGGTCGACGTCATAGCGACGGCGAACGTGGACCCCGGCGGCGTCGGTGATCGGCATGACCCGGTAGCTCCCGGTGTAGCCGCCATCGGTCATCATGGTCCGCAGCTTGGCGACGAGGAACGCCTTGCCGGCCTCGGCATTGTCGGAGCGCCGTCGGAGGTCGTTCACCACTCGCCCGTCGATGATGGTGAGGCGATGGTCACCTCCAGCCAGCTCGAGGACCCCGTAGAGATGCCGCTCCGCGGCTTCCTCGAGGATCCTCTTCAGGTCACCCTGACCCAGTGTTCCTTCTACCTGCACGTCCGTGCTCCTTGGCAGCCCACGCCGCCTACGGGCCGGTGCCCGAGTTGATCCCGATCACCGGCCCGTACCGATCCCACGATCACCGCTAGGCGGCAAGCGCTTCGGTGTGCTTGTTGATGCCGTTCCGGACGATCGCCAGGTTGGCGGCGGAGCGGTCTGCGGCCAGGTACAGGAAGGTCGTCGGCGTGACGAGCCGGATCATGTGGATCTGATCGGACAGCGTCATCGTCATGTCCTCCAGGTCCATGTCGAGCTGAAGCGCGCTCATGACCTTCTGCTTCTGCTTGACGATCTCGCTGTTGTAGGCGCTCGCAGCGGAGAGGTCGAAGTCGTCCCGAATCGAGTAGACCCCGAGCGTGATGCCCGAGTCGAGGTCGACCAGGGCGGCGGCGATGAACCCCGGCATCGAGGAAGCCATCTCCTCGATGATCGAAGCTACTTGATCTTCTGTCTGCATGTCTTTCCTTTGCTGGTTCTGGTTTCTGGGTTTGAAAGCTCTTGTGAGCGATGGCCCGGTGCTAGGCGGATACTTCCGCCAGCGAGCCGATCACCTCGCGGGCCTTGAGGTGGAGGAGGGCGAGGTTGACCGACGGGCGACCGAGCACGGTCAGCGCTCCCCCGTCGGCACTGGAGTAGATGACCACGTAGCCTGACGTGGACCGGACCACGATCTCCTCGAGCTGGCCGGTCCCGGCCAGCTCCGCCAGCCGGTCACCGAGACCTCTCGACGAGGCGATGATCGCTGCCGTGGACCTCGGATCGTGGTTCGCGAGAGCCGAGGCGAGCGGGTGACCATCGGGGGATGCGAGCAGCGCACCATCGATGTTCGGTACCGAGTTCGCCAGCTTCGTCGTGAGCTTCTGCAGACGATCGCTGTCCATCTATTCCTCCAATCCTGCGCCTGCCGGCTCCCCGACGGTCACGGGGGTGGCAGAGGCGTCGTCCTTCGCCGCGAGCCGAGCGGACTCGATGATCTCGTCCTCGGCGCTCAGCTCTTCATCGTCGTCCTCGGGCATCGCATCGAGGACGAGGAACAACAACTCGATGAGGGTGTCCTTCGCGCTGACTGGATCCCTGGGGTCACAGACGAGGTAGCGAGCATCCGGAACCGAGATGACCTCCTCGGCCATGTCGAGCACGGCCTCGTCGTCGTCGGCCCGGTTGACCGCGATGATCACGGGCACCGGGTGCTGGGAGCGGAAGAACTCGACGACACGTGCCGCCTCCGTCCATCCGTCCGGGTTGGTGGCATCGACGAGCAGGATGAAGCCATCCATCCCTCGGCCGACGATGTTCCACATGAAGCTGAAGCGCTCCTGGCCCGGCACCCCGTAGATGTTGAGGTCGACGGCGAAGTCACCCCCATCGGCGACGAACGTGCCGTACTCCATGCCAACGGTCGTCGTGTCCTTGACCGTGGCCTCGGCGCCGGACGTCGGGACCTCGGTCCCGACGAGATGGCCATCGGTGATCGAGGAGATCAACGTGGTCTTTCCGGCGCCGAACGGTCCTCCGACGACAACTTTGAACTCGAACCGTTCGGACACGGGAATCTACGACCGATGCCAGCGTCGTCAGACGACGACTTTGGACTCGAGACCCTCGAGTTGGCGGCGGGCCATGGCCAGGTTGGCCGTGGAGCGGTTGAGGGCGAGGTAGATGAAGAGCCCGTCCTGCTCGGACGCCTTCATCAGCCGGATCAGGTGGTACTGGGTGCCGAGCGTGATCAGGATGTCCTCGATGGTGTCGTCGAGGCCGAGCTGGGCCATCGTGGCCATCTTGGCCCGCACGACCTCGGTGTTGCCCGCTGCGGCCACCTCGAGGTCGAGGCCGCCACCACCGGCCGAGGCGAGGGTCATGCCGGAGCCGTAGTCGACGAGCGCGACACCGACTGCGCCCGTGATCTCCATCGCTTCGTTCATTACGTCGTCAAGCGCCATCAGTTGCCTTCTCTCTGTTGAAGTGATTCCTCGGTCGGCCGGCGCCTGCGATTCGCGGTCGCCACGTACCAGCCCGAACTGACTATCGGCGCGCTGTCTGTCGACCTGAGAGGGGACGCGAAGAAAACCACCGCGGCTGAACCCGACGGCGGGAAGAGACCGCTCGGTGGCGGGTCAGCGGCGCCGCTCGGCGGTGGCGACCGGGTCGACGGCGATGCCGTCTGGCGTCAGGACGACCCCGTACTGGGCCGCTGCGGCCGAGGGGGTGAGCACCTCGTCGAGCACGTCGCGGAGCACGAGTTCCGGCTCCCGTTCGAAGGGGTCACCCCAGCCGCCGCCACCGGGCGTCTCGGCGATCATCGCTGCTGGCCCGAGTTGTGCCACCCCGTACTTGGGTGGCACGAACCGGTCACCGTCGACCGGATCGATCCACTCGTGGCCCACCGCGCCGGTCGCCCCGCCCTGCACCCCGTGACCCGACGGGGTGTCCAGCCCCTCGGCCCGGAACGACCACGTGGCGGGCGCGAGCACGTCGGCTTCGTAGCGCACGCCGGTCCCGCCCCGCCGGCGACCGGCACCGGCTGAGTCGGCGCGGAGCTCCCAGCGCCGGTAGCGGACCGGGAAGTGCTGCTCGTGGAACTCCAGGTTGGGGATGTCGAGCCCGCCGAGGGTGATGAGGTGCCCCATCTGGGCGAACCCGTCGCGCTCGGCGGTGGCGCCCGGTGTGCCCATCGCGTGCCAGTGGTACATGACCCAGGTGTTGCCGTCGTCGTCGAAGCCGGCGACGTGGCCGTGCACCGTCTTCGACCAACCGGCGAGCGCCCGATCGGGGTCGGCCTGGGCGAGCGCCTTCCACACCGCGTGCACGATCTCGTGGGCGACGAACACCGTGTTCATCGTCATCGGCGCCGGGGGTCGGGCGTTGACGATCGTCCCCTCGGGAGCGATCACCTCGACCGGCCGGTAGGTGCCCTCGTTCCTCGGGAGGCGGGGATCGAAGAACGACGAGACGGCGAGGTAGGCGGCCGAGTGGGTGTTCGCCAAGGAGGAGTTCTTGAACCCCCGGATCTGGGGGCCGCTGCCGGTGAAGTCGATGGTCATCCGGTCGCCGCCGACGGTCACGGTCGCCCGCACCTCCACGTCGACCTTGTCGAAGCAGTCGTTGTCGCTGGCGTCGACGCCCACGTACACGCCATCGGGCAGATCGGCGATGGCCTGGGCCATGCGGGTCTCGGCGTGATCGAGGATGCCGTCGAGGTGGGCGACGTAGGCGTCGAGACCGAGCTCGCCCGCCAGCGCCTCGACCCGCTCCGCCCCGATCCTGGTGGAGCCGATCATCGCCAGCAGGTCACCGTCGAGCAGTTCGGGGGTGCGGCAGTTGATCAGAAGCAGCTCCCACACGTCGCGGCGCACGGTGCCGCCCTCGATCAGCTTGAGCACGGGGAGCCGGATGCCCTCGTGCCAGATCTCGGTCGCCTCGGGGTTGTAGGTGCCGGCGATGCCCCCGCCGATGTCCGACTGGTGGGCCCGGTTGCAGCAGAAACCGATCAGCGGCCGCTCGCTACCCGAGCCGCCGTCCGGGCCGGCGGTCGTCGCGCCGTAGACCGGCCGAGCGATGACCCAATCGGGCAGGTGGTTGCCGCCAGCCACGTACGGATCGGAGAGCAGGAACACGTCGCCGGGGGCGATGTCGTCACCCCATCGGGCGAGCAGGGCGCGGACGGCGAAGCCGCCGCCACCGGTGTGGATCGGAAGTCCATCGGCGTTGGCGACGAGCGTGCCGTCGGGGCCGGCGATGAAGCACGAGAAGTCGTGCGACTGGCTGAAGATCGTGCTGCGGGCGGTGCGGGTCATCACCCAGCCCATGTGGCGGGAGATCTGATCGAGCCGGTTCTGCATCAACGACAACAGGATCGGGTCGATCCCACCGCCGGCCGGCTCCACGTCACCGCCGGCCCCACCGCCCACATCGCCGCCCACCTCGCCGCCCACATCGCCGCCGATCAGATCGACCGTGAAGTCGCCGCCCTCGTCGACCCGGAGCTCGGCATCGGGACCGACCACCACCGTCGTGGTCGGCGCCTCCACCAGCAGGGGGCCCGACAGGTGAACGCCACCGTCGAGATCGGCACTGTCGTAGACCGCGGTGTCGAGCCAGCCGGCGTCGCCGTGCCACACCTTGCGGGTCTCGACCGGGACCGGCGCCGTGTTCGCCGCCGTTCGGTCCGGTCGGGACAGCACACCGGTGGATGCGGTCGCCACGACCCGGGCGGTCGCGATCATGATCGTGCCGCCGTCCTGCACGTGACCGTAGAGGCGCTGGTAGTCGGCCTCGAACGCGGTCCTCACCGCGGCCGGCTCGAACCGGTCGACCGGGATCCGGATCGACCAGATCTGGCCCGGGTGATGGAGATCGAGCTCGGCCTGGAGGTCCACGTCGGACTCGTCGAGCCCCTCCTCCACCAACGCCTCGGTGGCCTGGTCCCGCAGGTCGGCCAGCACCCCCTCCACCTCGGACGCCGCGATCGAGTCGATCGAGCCGCGGCAGAAGCGGACGAAGTCCTGGCGGAGGTCTGCGTTCAGCATCCCCACCGCGCACAGCGCCCCCGCCGCCCTCGGCAGGTACACCCGCTCCACGCCGAGGCCGCGGGCGACCGCCTCGGCGTGCATGGGCCCCGCCCCGCCCGCCGCCACGAGGGTGAAGTCCCGCGGGGCGTGTCCCCGCTCGATGGAGATGTACTCCACCGCCCCGAGGAGGTTCTGCTCGAGAAGGGTCACGATCCCTGCCGCGGCCTCCTCCACCGATACGCCGAGCGGCTCGGCCACCCGGGTCCGGATCGCCTCCCTCGCCGCGTCGAGGTCGAGGGTGATCGACCCACCGGCGTAGGGACCGGGGCGGAGGCGGCCGAGCACGAGCTGGGCGTCGGTGACGGTGGGTTCCGTGCCGCCGAACCCGTAGCACGCCGGCCCCGGATCGGCGCCCGCCCCCTCGGGGCCGACGTGGAGCAGACCGGCCGAGTCGACGCCGGCGATCGTGCCGCCACCGGCCCCGATCGTGTGGATGTCGATCGCCGGGGTCGACACGTGATAGCCGGCGATCGACAGCTCGTCGCGGGTGGCGACCCGACCCTCCGACATGAGCAGGACGTCGCACGACGTACCGCCGATCTCCATCGAGATCACGTTCGAACCGGTCGGGTAGTGGTCGAGGGCACCGACCGCGGCGGCCGGCCCGCTGAGCAGCAGGCTCACCGGTCGGGGGGCGATCCGCTCCAGCGACGCCGCGCCGCCGTTCGACTGCACCACCAGGATCGGGTTGGCCAGGCCCGACGACGCCAGCTCGTCCTGGAGCGCCTCCAGGTAGGAGATCGTCCTGGGGAGGAGGGTGGCGTTGACGACCGCGGTCGACGTTCGCTCGTACTCCCCCATCAGCGGGGAGATGGCGGCCGAGGCGGTGACCCATCGTCCCGACCAGCGCTCGTCGAGGTGTGCGGCGGCGGCCTCCTCGTGCCCGTCGTCGACGAAGCTGTTGAGGAACGCGATCGCCACCGCCTCGACCCCCTCGGCCTCGAAGCGCTCGATCGCAGCGTCGAGGTCGGCCATCTCGAGCGGCCGGTGCTCGGATCCGTCGCTGTCGACGCGGCCCCCGACCGGCCGACGGAGCGAGCGGGGAACGAGCACTGGGGCGTACGGGGCCCGGTGGTCCCACTGATCGTCTCGCAGGCCCCGGCGGATCTCGAGACAGTCGCGGAACCCGTCGGTCGTGAGCAGGCCGACCTTGGCCCCCGACCCTTCGAGCATCGTGTTGGTGGCCACGGTGGACCCGTGCACGAACAACGAGCACCGCCCGAGGAGGTCGGCCCTCGGGAGGTCGAGCTCGGCGGCCAGCGCATCGACCGCGTCGAGCACGCCCCGGCTGGGGTCGGCCGGGACCGACGGCACCTTCGCCACCCAGGTTCGGCCGTCGACGTCGGCCAGGACGAGGTCGGTGAACGTGCCGCCGACGTCGACCCCGATCCGCCAGGGACCGGCCGGCGGCGAGGCGATCGCCGGTTCGGTCACGACTGCTCGCCCTCGGCGGCAGCGCCGGCGGCGAGGCAGGCGTCGATCCGGTCGGCCGACCAGCCGATCTCGGTCAGGATCTCCCGGGTGTGCTGCCCGAGGTACGGGGCGTGGCGCCGGATCGCCGTCGGCGACGCCTCGAGCCGGACCGGGTCGTTGACCATGCGGTACGAGCCCTCGGTGGGGTGCTCGCCGATCGGCATCAGGTCCGACGCCACCACCTGCGGATCGTCGTGCATGGTGCCCAGGTCGAGCACCGGCGACGCCGGGATCGAGACGCTGGCGGCGAAGTCGAGCCACTCCTCGACCGTGTGGAGCTCGGCGACGTCGCCGAGGAACCCGTACAGGTCCTCGATGTTCTCCAATCGGTCGCTGTGGCTGACGAACCGTGGGTCGTCGATCAGCTCCGGCCGGTCGACGAAGGTGAAGAAGTGCTTCCAGTCGGCGTCGGTGTAGGGCAGGAGGCAGATCCAGCCGTCGGCCGCCCGGTAGGGCCGGCGGAACGGGTTGAGGAGTCGGACATAGCCGATGTCGCCGATGGGGGGCTCGAAGGCGTGGCCGCGATGGTGCTCGACGAGGTTGAAGGCCACCATCGTCTCGAACATCGGCACCTCGATCGCCTGCCCTTCGCCGGTGCGGAGCTTGTGGACCACGGCGGCGAGCACCGCCTGGGCGATCGTCATGCCGCACACCTTGTCGGCGATGACCGACGGCACGAACCGGGGCGTCCCGTCGACCCGCTCGTACAGCGCAACGAGGCCAGACGACGCCTGGATCACGTCGTCGTAGGCCGCCCGGTCGGCGTAGGGGCCGCCCGCCCCGAACCCGTTCGCCACACAGTGGACGAGGCCTGGGTGCCGGGCCCGCAGGGTGGCGGCGTCGAGCCCGAGCCGCTCGAGCGCCGAGCGGCGCATGTTCGACACGACCACGTCGGCCCCGGCCACGAGCTCGGCCGCGGCCGCCGCTCCCTCCGGGTGCTTGAGGTCGAGGGCGATGCTTCGCTTGTTGCGCTGCAGGTTGAGGGTGAAGCCGTTCATACCCGGCGTGCGCGACGGCGGGCTGTGGCGGGTGCTCTGTGGCGCCAGTGGCTCGATGCGGACGACGTCGGCGCCGTGGTCGGCGAGCATCCGGGTGGCCATGGGTCCCATCAGGACGGTGGTGAGATCGATCAGGCGGATGCCGTCGAGCGCACCGGGTGCCGGGCCCGTCGGGTGTGGGTGGTCGCTCATCCCGACCGACCTTAGATTGCCCGCGGCGACCAGCACGAGCGGACGCAGCCCGCCCGGTCGCTCAGGTGGCGGCGGTGACGTGCCAGTCGACCTGCTGACCGTCCGGCGACATGTCGATCTCCAGGAGGCCGGTGAGCTGGCCGCCGTGGAACACGAGGAGCTGGTCGAAGATCTCCTGACCGTCGGCCACCGCGCTCCGGTAGGTCTCGTGGTGGATCGCGGTCAGGGTCTTTCGGACCGGCGCGTCGCTGTCGACCGCGCAGGCCAGCAGCGACCCGCGACGAGCGACCGACACGGCGATCTCCTCGGCGTCGAGCTTGTCGTGTGCCAGCAGCATCGAGCCCTGCGACAGCGCCCGCTCGGCCGCCATCGCCTCCCCTGCCGAGACCAGCATGCGACCACCGTCCGACTCGACCAGCTCGTAGTCGAGCAGGTCGTGGCCGAGGTTGTCGAACGCATCGACGATGAGCTGCTCGCTGCGGCCGTAGGCGGTGGCCGTCGTCGCATAGGGGATGTCACCGCCGCTGGTGTGACCGTCGCCGTCGATCCCGACCGCGAACGCGATCGCACCGGCCTGTTCGGCGCGGTCACCGTGCGGGTGACCGCTCAGCGGCAGGTCGGCATAGGCGACGAGCACCTTCGGACACGCGGGCGTGCCGATCCACACGTGGACCCGAGCGCTACCTCGGAGCCCGTCCCAGCTCACCGGCTTCAACACGGGAAGAAGCATGCGGGATCAAGTATCTCGCTGCGTGTTGCTCATGGTAGGGAGCGATTCTACTCGCAACCGGCGAGCCGTGTCGCACTACCTGATCTCGTTGGCAGACGATTCACCCAACCTGCACCGACGGCGGCTCCACCGCCACCGGTGGGGTCGTCTCGCTCTCGTTGTCCCAGATGTCCTGGTCGGCGATGGCCATCGCCTTCTCGTAGCGTCGGGCCGGGTGCATGTTGTAGCCGTCGGGGTCGAAGTCGGGTTGGGGAACCGGCGTGTCGGGACGCTCGTAGGGAGCCGGGTGCTTCAGTCGCTCGACCTCCGCCTCGGAGATCCCGCACAGCGCCTGGACCTCGGGATCGATCCAGGCCCGCTCGTCGATCGATGCGCCGCACGCGACCTCGAGGCTGAGCCCCTCGGGCCCGGCGAAGTACATCGACTGGCAGAAGCCGTGGTCCATCGGGCCGAGAACCTGCACCCCATGGGATCGGAGCCGGTCTCGCATCGCGAGGAGCTGGTCGAGGTCGTCGACGTGGAAGGCCACGTGTTGCATCGCGCCGACGGTGACCGGCATCGCCGGGTTGCCGGCGTGGCTCACCCCCCACTCGATGTCGGGATTGTTGTCGGGGTGCTGCACGAACGCGAGGTAGCTCGTGGGCGACAGCTCGACGAAGCCGTGATAGGTGCCTTCCACGCCGTGCATCCAGTAGAGGGCCTTCAGCGGGAGTCCGAGCACGTCGCAGAAGAACTCGAGCTGGGCCTTCATGTCGCCGGTGGCGATGGCGAGGTGGTTGACACCGGTCGGGTGCAGGTCGGGCGGTGGGGTCGGTTGGGGCATGGTTCAGCTCCGGATCTCAGGTTCGCTGACCGTCGGTGAGGGGCGCGCCCCGCGCCAGATCGTCGGCCGCGATCATCGCTTCCATCATCGTCTCCATCGCCACGGCCCGTCGAGCAGGGTCGCCGGCTGCGAGGTTGTGGAGCTCGTCGTGGTCGGCGACCGTGTCGAACAGGAGCTCCTCACCGCGGCTGTTCCTGGTGAAGCGGAACTCGGAGGTGACGACGGTCCGCGACTTCTCCGGGAGGCGTCGGAACGTGGCGAGTCGGGGCGGGCAGTCGTCCTCCACGAGCACGTGGTCGCGAACGGCGACGGTGGGGTCGTCGAGCACGGGGGTCAACGACCGGCCCTGCATCCCGTCGAACTCGGCGAGGCCGCACAGGTCGAGGATCGTCGGTCCGAGGTCGATGCTCGACGCCAACGACGCCGACCGGCCCGGTGCCCTGCCCGGTGCGGAGATGGCGAGCGGTACCTGTTGGGTGCCGCGGTAGGGCATGAAGCCCTTCATCATCAGGCCGTGGTCGCCCATCATGTCACCGTGGTCGCTGGTGAACACCACGATCGTGTCGTTGGTCTGGCCGTGGCCGTCGACGGCTGCGAGGATCCGACCGACGCCGTCGTCGATCATCTCCAACACGCCGTAGGTGGCAGCGATCGCCTCCTTGACCAGCTCGTGGTCGTTGGCTCCGAACGCCTGGATCCACGCCCGCTGATCGGCCTGGGTGAGCTTCTGGATCGCCCGGAGGTGGCCGAGGCCCTCGGTCATCGGATCGTCGATCGTGGCCGGGAGGTCCATGTCGGCGGCCTCGTGCCGGTCGTACCACTCCCCCGGGCCGGCCATCGGGTGGTGGGGGTCGGGGAACGATGCGTAGGCGAACCACGGTCGATCCTGCTCGACGGCCTCGTCGATGAAGGCGATCGTCTCCTCGGTGACGAACGTGGTGGAGTGCAGCTCCGGCCCATACGGCGGGCGGTAGATCTGCCACCAACGATCGGAGCGGTCGAGCGCTGGTGAGTCGCCGGAGTAGGGCACGAGCAACTCGTCGAGCTCGCCCCCTCGCTCCAGTGCCCACTGGAGATGGTGACCGGTGAGGCGGGCGCCGTGGTCGATCGCCAGCCGGATGTGGTCGAAGCCGTAGAAGTCGTCGGGATCGTCCGCCTGGTCGGTCTCGTCGAGGTACCGCTCGAACTCCTCGATCTGGTCCCACCCGTCGGGGTAGGGGGAGCGGGCGACCGGCTCCTGGTCGATGACGACCACCGAGTTGCGGCTCATCCCGTGCTGGAGGTGTGACTTGCCGAGCAGCCCCGTGCGGTACCCGGCCGAGCGGAGGACCCGAACGAACGTGTTGGCGTTCCAGTCGAGCGAGCGGTCGTTGAAGATCACACCGTGGGCGGTCGGCATCCGTCCCGTCATGATCGTGGACCGGTTCGGCATGCAGACCGGATTCGACACCCATGCGCTCTCGAACACGGTCGACCTGGCGGCCAGACCGTCGAGCGCCGGTGTCCGCACCACGTCGTTGCCCATGAAACCCGCGTGATCGGCTCGCTGCTGATCGGTGATGAGGAACAACACATTGGGGGCGCGCTCGGTCATCCCGCCAACGTAGTTGTTGCCGGGTGAGGCCGCGAACTGGTGGTCGAGCGGATGGATCGGCGAGACTCGGGAGCTTCGCGGCTCATCCCGCGATCATCGACCCCGACCGACGAACTCGACGAGGAGACCCAACCGATGAATTCGATGGAGCTGGTGCAGGCCGCGTGTCCGAAGATCGGCAGTCTGGGGTCCGCCTTCTACTTCGATGGGGCCACGGTGGCCAAGGGCAAGGAGCTCGGGCTCGACGGGTTCCGCTTCTACTTCCTCGGACGGGGCGGGGTGCTCGGCGACGTCGAACCGGCCGTGATCCAGAGCGCCTTCGGCTACTTCGAGCCGGGACTGGTTGCGAAGATCTGGAACAGCGCCAAGGAGCGCATGGCGCCCCGGGATGCCGCTCGGGCCTACCTCGACTGCGCCCATGAGTTCGGGCGGCGGGCTTTCGCCGACCTCGACGGGCTCGACGCCTACTGCACCGCCGCCGAAGCGGTGAACGGGGCGACCGACGTGACCAGCCTGCCGCTCTATGCCGGCATCTCGGCCGAGCCCCTCCCCGACGATGCGCCGGCCCGGGCGATGCACCTCACCGCGGTGCTGCGGGAGTACCGGGGCTCGGCCCACCTGTTGGCGGTGCGGGCCTCCGGGCTGGCGGACGGTGTCGCCCATGCGATCAAGCGGCCCGACGACGTGTCGACGTTCGGTTGGGCCGAGGCGCCGACCATCACCGACGACGACCGGGCCGCCCACGTCGCCGCCGAGGAACTGACCGATCGGCTGGTGCTCGACGCCTACGGCGTGCTCGACGATGCCGGCGGCGACGCCCTCCTCGCCGGGCTCGACGCGATGGAGGCCGCCGTCGGGGGCTGACCGTGCCGTAGCGTCTACCCCATCCCTTCCCGAAATCCGTGGAGTTGACCCGCTGTCGCGCTGCAAACTCCACGAATTTCGCCGAATCGAGAGGAGACGTCATGCCGATCGGCAGAGTCCGCCCCACTGTCGACTCGTTGCCCGCCTACCGGCCGGGCAAGGCGGCCGAGCAGGCCGAGGAGGAGCACGGCATCACCGACGCCATCAAGCTGGCGTCGAACGAGAACCCGTATCCACCCGACGCTGCCGTGCTGGCGGCGATCGCCGACGCAGCGTCGAGACTCAACCGGTACCCCGACCACCTCGCCGTGGAGCTCCGGGAGCGGCTGGCGGCCTGGTTGGGTGTGGAGACTGAGCGGGTGACGGTCGGCTGTGGGTCGGTCGGCCTGTTGCGCCAGCTCTGCATGGCCTACGTCGACCCGGGTGACGAGGTCGTGTACCCGTGGCTCTCGTTCGAGGCGTATCCGATCTCGGTGACCACGATGGGAGGCGTCCCGGTCACGGTGCCGCTGGTCGACCACGCCTTCGACCTCGAGGCGGTGGCGAGCGCGGTCACCGACCGGACCAAGCTGGTGCTGCTGGCGACACCCAACAACCCGACCGGGACTGCCGTGTCGACGGCGGCCGTGGCCGAGTTGGTGGAGGCGATCGCCGACGACGTGGTGGTGGTCGTCGACGAGGCGTATCGGGAGTTCGCCGATCCTTCCCTGGGGGACCCGGTGGCCGACCTCCTCCCCGATCATCCGAACGTGGTGGTGTTCCGAACGCTGTCGAAGGCGTTCGGGTTGGCCGGGCTCCGCTCCGGCTATGCCGTGGCGCACCCCGAGGTGATCGTCACCCTCGACAAGCTGTTGCTGCCGTTCACCAACAACCTCCTCGCCCAGGCGGCGGCGATCGCGGCGATCGAGAACGCTGCGGCGATCCAACCGCACATCGACTCGCTGCTGACCGAGCGGCGCCGCATGGTCGCCACCCTCACCAGCGCTGGCTGGGAGTTGCCGGATGCCCAGGCGAACTTCGTGTACCTCCCGACCGGAGACCGTACCGAAGACGTGTACGTGGCCCTGGAGAAGCAGGGCGTGGTCACCCGCCCGTTCGCCGGCGAAGGGCTCCGGGTCACCGTCGGCACCCCGGAGGAGAACGACCGCTTCCTGACCGCGTTGGCCGCTACCTGACCCCTACCTGACCCCGCCACTGGGGCGGGACGGGCAGGGCGGATCAAGCGCGGCGGGAGGCCTCGACGTCGTTGAGGTCGAGATGGTTGCGCATGTACTGGTTGGCGGCATCGGTCGTGGGCTGGAAGTCCCAGGGCGTGTAGCGGCCCGACCGCAGCGCCGAGTCGACCACTGAGCGGTCGCGCTGGCTCTTCCGCACCGCGGCATCGACCGCCTCCACGTCCCACCGTTTCGCCACCTCGTCGGCGAAGGCTGCGCCGAGCGGATCCGACGCCGCCACGTTCGTGAGCTCGTGCGGATCGGTGTCGAGGTCGTACAACTGGGGTGGATCCGGCTGGGACCACACGTACTTGTGCGACCCGCGTCGGATCATGAAGATCGGGGCCACGGCCCCCTCCCCCAGGTACTCGCCGAGCACGGTGCGATCCGCACCTGCTGCATCGACGAGCGAGAGCACGCTCGATCCGTCGAAGTCGGCCGACGGCTCGACGCCGGCCAGATCACAGAGCGTCGGCGCGATGTCGAGCAGGCTCGACGGGGTTGACACCGTGCCGGAGCCGAAGCGCTCGGGGGCGCACACCACGAGCGGGATCCGGACGCTCGCCTCGAAGAAGTTCATCTTGTACCAGAGGCCCCGCTCGCCGAGCATGTCGCCGTGATCGGCGGTGAAGATCACGACGGTGTCCCGACCCATGTCGTGGCGGTCGAGCGCGTCCAGCATCGTGGCCACGAACCCATCGACGTAGCTGGCGTTCGCCAGGTACGCATGACGGGCGTTTCGGACCTGAGCGTCGGTGACCGCGGTCGCCTCGGCCGAGATCACGTGCTCGAGGCGTCTGCTGTGCGGGTCGGGGTCGGCCATCCGTTCGACGTCGGGCATCGGAATCGCGTCATGGTCGTAGAGATCCCAGAATTGCCTCCTGGCCACGTAGGGGTCGTGCGGATGGGTGAACGACACGGTCAGGAACCACGGTCGCCCGTCGGACGTGCGAGCGAGGTCACGGAGCTTGCGGAGCGCGTGGAAGCCGACGTCGTCGTCGTAGTCGAGTTGGTTCGATGCCTCGGCGATGCCAGCGTGAACGACGCTGTCCATGTTGTGGAACCACCGGTCGAAGCGACCACCGGGATCGGCCCAGTTCGGTGTCCATCCGAAGTCGGCCGGGTAGATGTCGGTGGTCAGCCGTTCCTCGTATCCATGGAGCTGGTCGGCACCGATGAAGTGCATCTTGCCGATCAGCGACGTCTGGTAGCCAGCGGCTCTGAGGTGGTGGGCGAAGGTCGGGACGCTCGACGCGAACTCGGCAGCGTTGTCATAGGCGCCGATCTTCGAGTTGAGTTGCCCACTCATCATCGCGAAGCGTGCGGGCGCACACAGCGGACTGTTGCTGTAGGTGTTCGTGAACCGCAGACCGGTCTCGACGAGTCGGTCGATGGCAGGGGTGATGGCGTGGTCCAACCACGGGTCGGCCAACTGGTCGGCCATCACCAACAAGATGTTGGGCTGTTCGGATGGGCTCACGCCTCGACCTCCGGGAGGAAGACCGCTGCCGTTGACGGCGGCAGCGGCGTGTTGCCGAGGATCAGGTCGGTCGCCTTCTCGGCGACCATCATCGTGGGTGCATAGAGGTTGCCGTTCGTGACGATCGGGAGGAGCGACGCATCGACCACGCGGAGCCCCTCGGTCCCATGCACCTTCATCGTCGACGGATCGACTACGGCCATGTCGTCCGTGCCCATCTTCGCCGTGCACGACGGATGCAGCGCCGTCTCGGCGTCGCGGGCGACCCAGTCCATGATCTCGTCGTCGGTCTCGACCGACGGTCCGGGAGAGATCTCGCCGCCGTTGAACTCGTCGAAGGCCGGTTGGGTGAGGATCCGTCGAGCCATCCGGACAGCTTCGATCCACTCTCGCCGGTCCCGCTCGGTGGACAGGTAGTTGAACTGCACCGCCGGCTTCACCTTCGGATCGGTGCTGGTGATCTTCACGGTGCCTGTGGAGTCGGAATACATCGGCCCGACGTGCACCTGGTAGCCGTGCCCGTCCGTTGGCGCCGACCCGTCGTAGCGGATGGCAATCGGCAGGAAGTGGAACATGAGGTTCGGGTACGGCTCGGCCGGGTTCGACCGCACGAAGGCACCGGCCTCGAAGTGGTTGGTGGCGGCCGGGCCTTTCCGGAACAGCCACTGCAAGCCGATCCACGGCGCCCGCCACCTGGCCAGGTGAGGCTGCATCGACACCGGCTCCTTGCAGGCGTACTGGATGTAGACCTCGAGGTGGTCCTGGAGGTTCTCCCCCACGCCGGGCACGTCGCTCACGACGTCGATGCCGAGACCTCCCAGATGCTCGGGATCGCCGACGCCGGAGAGCTGGAGCAACTGCGGCGTGTTGAACGCCCCGCCACACGAGATCACCTCGTGCCCCCTCGCCATCTCCCGTTTCCCGTTCTTGCGGTACTCGACCCCCACACAACGGTTTCCTTCGAACACGAGCCGCTGGGCCAGGGCACGGGTCTCCAGGGTGAGATTCTGGCGATCCAGGACAGGATGGAGGTAGGCGCGAGCCGCGCTGAGGCGACGGCCACGATGCACGTTCTTGTCGAAGGCGGCGAATCCTTCCTGGCGGAACCCGTTCACGTCGTCGGTCCGACGGAAGCCAGCTTGCACGCCAGCCTCGAGCCAGGCCTGGAACAGCGGGCTCGTGGCCGGCCCCCGTTCCAGGATGAGCGGGCCGCCCGCCCCGCGCCACTCGTCCTCACCGCTGAGGCAGTCCTCCGACCGTTTGAAGTAAGGCAGACAGTGGGCGTAGTCCCAGTGCTCCATGCCGGGGAGCGCGGCCCACTTCTCGTAGTCGGCGGGGTTGCCCCGTTGGAAGATCATCCCGTTGATGCTCGAGCTGCCGCCGAGGACCTTGCCGCGCGCGTGGTAGATGCGGCGTCCACCCATGTGCGGTTCGGGTTCGCTCTCGTACTTCCAGTCGTAGAACCGGCTGCCGATCGGGTACGCCAGCGCAGCAGGCATATGGATGAAGACGTCCCACTTCCAGTCGGTGCGGCCAGCCTCGAGGAGCAGCACCCGATTGGATGGATCGTCGCTCAGACGATTGGCGAGGACGCATCCTGCGGAGCCACCGCCGACGATGACGAAGTCGTAGCTCAACGCTGCAAGCCTTCGAAGTCGATCACGTTCACCTCAGCCCGGAAGACTGACATTCTCGCACAGATGCGCGACTCGCTCGACGGTGCCAGGTCTCGCTCAATGGCCGAGACCGTCGCCTCCCCGGCAAGACGAACGAACGAGGGCCCGCACGGGGTGTCTGACACCGGTGTGCGGATGTGCGGCGTGCCGGGTCAGCGGGCGTAGGGGTGGCAGCCCTGGCAGGGAACCGGGCCGTGGTGGGTGACGTGCTCGGTCCAGCCGTTGCCGTCGTGGAAGCGCAGAGCGTGCTGGTCGAACGGGTCGTCATGCCAGCCTCGATCGACCTCGATCGGGGCGAGGGTCGGGGCGAGGGTCGGGGTGTCGAGGATCGGGGTGGGAGGGAGTTCGATCGTGGTCATGCCATTACTGTGAGCGATCATGCGCATCTCTGGATCGGGTCGAGCCCCCATCTCCCCCGGGGCCACTAGGGGGTGGCCGACGTGACGTCCGACACCACGCCGGTGTGGCGAAACTGGTCGGGCAAGCAGTCCACTGCGTCGGCCACGCTGCACCACGTGCGAAGCGAGGCCGACGCTGCGGCGGTGATCGCCACCGCCCGTGACGCCGGTCACACCGTGCGGGTCTCGGGGGCCGGGCACAGCCACCAGCCGCTGGTACCCACCGACGGTGTGGTGGTGGATGTGTCTGGTCTGAGCGGCGTGATCGCCACGGACACCGCGGCGGCGACCGCCGAGGTGTGGGCCGGCACGCCGATCTACGCCCTCGGGCGACCCCTTCACGATGCCGGTCTCGCACTCGCCAACCAGGGCGACATCGACCGGCAACTCATCGGGGGCGCGGTCGCCACCGGCACCCACGGCACGGGGGCGACGCTCGGCAATCTGTCATCGGCGGTGCTGGGAGCGACGATCGCCGTGGCCTCCGGCGACGTGATCGACGTCGACCCGGCCAGCGATGCCGACCTGTGGCAGGTCGCCAGGCTCCACCTCGGCGCGGTCGGGATCGTGACCAGGCTCCGACTCCAGCTCCGGCCGGCGTACCGGCTCCGGGAGCGCGGGTCGATCGAGACCTACGACGAGCTCGCCCCCGAGCTGGCCGACGCCGTCCTCGCCGCCCGCCACTTCGAGTTCTTCTGGTACCCCCGCTCCGACAAGGCAGCCGTCAAGTACATCGACGAGACCGACGACGATCCCGAGTACCCACTGGCCGAGGAGGGTGCCAGGGTCGGCTGGAACTACGAGGTGCTGCCCAACCACCGGACGTGGCCCCACACCGAGATGGAGTACAGCGTGCCGCTCGAGTCCGGGCCCGCATGCCTCGACGAGATCCGGGAGATGCTACGGCGCGACTTCCCCGAGATGCCGTGGCCGGTGGAGTACCGGTCGTTGGCCGCTGACGACGTCTGGCTGTCGACCGCCTACCAGCGACCGACGGTGACGATCTCACTCCACCAGGATGTCGGCGTCGACGACGAGCCGATGTTCCGGGCTGCCGAGGAGATCTTCCGCTCCCACGAGGGCCGCCCGCACTGGGGCAAGGTCAACTACCTCGACCGTGACGAGCTGACCTCGATCCATCCTCGCTGGGACGACTGGTGGTCGGCCCGGGACCGGGTCGACCCGACCGGCGTGTTCCTCAACGACTACCTCCGCTCCATCCGCCCCTGACTCCGCGTTATGGGCGGAGGGCGTCGATCACGGGGGCGAAGTCGGCGACGGCGCCGGGATGGCCGACGTCGGCCAGGCTCACGATCGCCGTGTGGACACCGGCGTCGGCGAGGGCGGCGAACCGTTCGACGTGCGCCTCGGCCGGTGCTGCCGTGACCCGCTCGACGAAGTCCTCGGGTGACACGCCCGACGGGGCGAGCTCGGCTACCCGGCTGTCGAGCGCGGCACGATCGAGGGCGGAGAGGATCGGACTGAGCTGGGTGATCTCGATCTCGGCCGGGTCCCGGCCGACGGCGGCGCAGTGGTCGGCGAGCACGGCCACCTTGCGACGGATCACGTCGGGCTCGCCGAACAGGTTGCAGGCGTCGGCGTGCTCGGCCACCAACCGCAAGGTGCGCCGCTCGCCCGATCCGCCGATCAGGATCGGCACCTCGGCCTGCAGCGGGCGCGGGTAGCAGATCGCCTCGGGGGTGGACACGTGGGTGCCCTCGAATGGAGGTGAGCCGGGGCCCCACAGGAGCGGCAGCAGGCCCAGGGCGTCCTCGAGCAGTTCGTAGCGCTCGGCGACGGGCGGGAACCGGTAGCCGTACGCCCGGTGCTCCCGCTCGTACCAGCCGATCCCGAGCCCGCACCGGGCCCGTCCACCCGACAGCACGTCGAGCGTGGCGATGATCTTGCCGAGCAGGGCGATGTTGCGGTGGGTCACGCAGGTCACCATCGCCCCCACCGACACCCGCTCGGTCTTCGCCGCCAGGAACCCGAGCGTGGTGTAGGCCTCCAGCATCGCGTCCCACTCCCGCCCGACCTGGGGGATCTGCAGGAAGTGGTCCATCACCCAGACGCTGTCGAACCCGGCCCGCTCGGCCTCCCCCACCACCCGGGTGAGCTCGGCCGCCAGGTTCTCGGTGACACCGGGCCAGTCGAACGCACTGATCTGCAGCCCGAACCGCATCGTCGGCGTCGGGGTCGATCGCCCCGACGCGCCGGTTCCGGTCGTCGCCGCGATCGCACCCGGCACGACGACGGCGGGCGCCGGTCCCACGTGTACGTGATCGAAGTCGACGCCGAGGTCGTCGCCGATCTCCTCCCACCTGGCCAGTTGCGCCGACAGCACCTTCGACGGCACCGGCGACGGCCGGGCCTTGTTCCGCTTGCGGCAGGTCTTGGGGTCGGTGTCGAAGCGAACGAGGTGCGTCGGCCGCCCGTGCTCGGCGGCGAGGGCGAGCCAGGTGGCGTGGCGGTCGACGTCCATGCCGAGCGTGTCGACCACGGTGAGCAGCCCACGCTTCAGCCGCCGCTCGACCACGAGGTCGAGCAGGTCGAAGGAATCGGCGCTGGCCCGGAGGTCGTGCTGATGCTCCCCCACCACGCCCCGGAGGGCATCCGACGACACCACCTGGCCCGGTCGGAACATCTCCGCCGCCCAGGCCGACTTGCCGGCACCGGACGGCCCGGCCAGCACCAGGAGCGAATCGGCGGTGAGCTTGATCATGTCGGAGCCCCGTTCAGGCCGATCGCCGTGCGCTGGACGCCCTCAGGCCGGCGGCTCGCCGGAGTTGGGATACAGACCGGCCCGACCGAGCCGGTCGAGGCAGACCTCCACGCTCCACGGCAGCATCGTGGCCCCGCAGCGGGCGTCGCGGTAGGCCTGCTCGAGGTAGGAGGGCCGCAACATCGAGCGGCCGCCGCAGATCCGGATCGCGGTCGAGGCGATCTCGGGTGCGCCGGTCATGGTGGTGACCGTGGAGCTCCACGCCCGGCGGAGCGCGTCGAAGCTCGGGTCGACGCCGGTCTCGGCCAGCACGTCGTAGCAGAGCGCCCGAGCCTGGTCGTAGCGCAGGTTCATCTCGGCCCAGCCCTGCTGCTTGATCGCATTGTCGCGCCGCTCGCTCGGTCCGCCCTCGCCCCGCAGGTAGGCGCCGGTGTGGTCGATGATCCCCCGCATCAGCCCGAGGTAGGAGAACGTGAGGGTCATGTAGAAGTAGGGCCAACGTCGGGCCGACTGATCGAACGCGCCCGGTGGGAGCCACTCGTGCTGCTCGGGAACGAACGCCCCGTCGAACACGAGGTTCCGGGAATCGGTGCCGCGCATGCCGAGCGGGTCCCAGTCGCCCTCGATCGTGAGCCCGTCGGCGTCGGCCGGCACCCCCATGAACCGGATGCGGGGGTCGCCGTCGACCGCGCACACGATGTTGTGGAGGTCGGCGGCGCCGCTGAGCGAGGCGAAGATCTTGCGGCCGGTGATCCGGTAGCCACCGTCGACCGGTTCCGCCCTCGTGAGCAGCGGGGCGGTGGCTCCCGGGGCGACCCCCTCGGAGAACGGTTGGCTGTGGATCAAGTGCTCCTCGACGATGCCGCGTCGAAGCTCGGCTCGTCGCTCGTGGAGGAGTGCCCGCTCCTCGGAGGAGAAGTCGAGGTCATCGGCGAGCTGGCCGGTGATGAGTGTGGTTGCGGTGTGCATGTTGAAGGTGAGGGCGGTGGTGGCGCACCACCGCGCCAGCTCGGCCGACACGAGGGCGTAGCCCACGAAGTCGGCGCCGAGACCGCCCTCGTCGATCGGGATGCACAGCGCCAGCAGGCCAGCGTCCCGCAGGTCGTTCCAGTTCTCGGTGGGGAACGCCGCGTCGCGGTCGTAGGCGACGGCGCGCTTGGCGAAGTCGGGCCCGAGCGCAGCCGCCCGTTCGACCAGTGCCATCCGCTCCGCGGTCTCGATGGCGTGAGTCACGGCTCCGACAATACCGTGACGGCATGCGTCAGGTCGTGCTCGTCGGATTCCTCCAAGCCCAGAACTGCACCACGATTCCCGCTGCGTGGCGCCATCCCGAGGCGCGGCTCGATTTCCTGTCGGCCGACTACTTCCAGCACATCGGCAGGACCCTGGAGCGGGGTTGCTTCGACCTCGGGTTCTTCGACGATCGGCTGGCCATGCCCGACATGTACGGCGGCGATCATCGGCACACGGTCGAGAACGGGATCCGGTGCGTGAAGATGGACCCGACGGCGGTGCTGATGGCCATGGGGATGGCGACCGAGCACCTCGGCCTCGGCGCCACCTACTCGACCACCTACTACCAGCCGTTCCACGTTGCCCGCTTGTTCTCCACGATCGACCACATGAGCGGTGGCCGGGCGGCGTGGAACGTGGTGACGTCGGTCAACGACAACGAGGCTCGCAACATGGGCCTCGAGCACGCCCCCGATCACGACACCCGCTACGACCGGGCCGATGAGTTCATGGAGGTGGTCCACGGCCACTGGGACACGTGGGCCGACGATTCGCTGGTGCTCGACCAGGAGCAGGGCCTGTTCGCCCATGGCGACCGGGTCCACCGCCTCGACCACGTCGGCGAGCTGTACCGGTCCCGGGGGCCGTTCACCGTTCCCCGAACCCCGCAGGGCCATCCGGTGGTCATCCAGGCCGGGCAGAGCGGGCGGGGCCAGCGGTTCGCTGCCCGGTGGGGGGAGTTGCTGTTCGTGTCGCAGATGCGGAAGGACCGAGCCAAGGCGGCCTACGACCGGGTGCGGGCCGAAGCGGCCGCCCTCGGTCGGGATCCCGACCACCTGAAGATCACGAACCTCGTGTTCCCGGTGGCCGGCCGGACGCTGGCCGAGGCGGAGGACAAGCGGGCGGCCTACGACGAGCTCCCCACCGACATCGACGAGCTGTCGCTCCTGTCGGAGGGGTTGAACTTCGACTTCGCCACGAAGGAGCTCGACGAGGCCTTCACCGAGGAGGAGCTCGACGGCCTGTCGGGCATCCAGGCGATTCGGGATCGTGTGGTCGAGTCGACGAGGAACGAGCACCCGACGGTTCGGGACTTCATGCGCGTCACCGGACGGGCCAACCTGAGCCACGCGGTGGTCGGCGGGCCGACCGAGCTCGCCGACCACTTCGAGGACTGGTTCACCGAGCCGGCGTGCGACGGGTTCGTGATCGGCGGCTCGTACACGCCGGGCACGTTCGAGGACTTCGTCGAGCTCGTGGTGCCCGAGCTCCAGCGGCGGGGCCTGGTCCGCACCTCCTACGGGGGCAAGACCCTGCGGGAGAACCTCGGCCTCCCCCGCCCCGCCATCGGCGCCTGGAAGCTCCCGAGCCCGAGCTAACCGGTGTGGACCTGGCCGACGACGCTGGTGGGGGTGAAGTGGACCAGGAGGCGACCCTCGTCGACCATGGCGGCCCGGTACTCGTCCCAGTCGGGGTGGGGCTGGCCCGCGACCTGCTCGTAGTAGGCGACGAGGGCGTCGCTCGTCGCATCGCCCGGTTCGGTGGTGACCGGCGACAGCTCGACCGTGCCGTCGAACGACAGATACGACCACGACGACCGGTCGGTCAGATGGAGCACCACCCTCGGGTCGCGTCGCATGTTGGCGGTCTTGGCCCGGTCGGCGGTCACCGAGATCGTGAACACACCGTCGTCGAGGGCGTAGGAGATGTCCGACGACTGCGGTCGACCGTCGCCCCGGATCGTGACGAGCACGGCGTCGGTTCGTTCGCTCGCCCAGTCGAGCGCGGTGTGGAGGTCCATCCGTCGACCCTAGCGAACGCCACCCCGTCAGCGGAGGGTGACGCCTCCCGTACCGCGGGTGGTGGTGCCGATCCTGGCTGCCGTGTGGCCGGTGGCGGTCAGGTTGGCGAGCACCGAGGCGGTCGCCTCGGGGTCGACGCCGAACACCAGGCCACCCGACGTCTGGGCGTCGGCCACGAGGAGCTGGTGGAGCTCGTCGTGGGGGCCGGCGTCGAGCAGATCGGCGCCGGCGGCGAGGTTGCGACGACTCCCGCCCGGCATGATCCCGTCGGCGGCCAGCTCCAGCGTGGTGGCGAGGAACGGGATCGCGGCGAAGTCGACGGTGGCCACCACGCCAGACTCCACCGTCATCCGTCCGAGGTGGCCCAGCAGGCCGAAGCCGGTCACGTCGGTGCAACCGGTGGCCCCGGCCTCGACCGCGATGGCGGCCGCATCGGCGTTGAGCTTCGTCATCGATGCCACCGCCGCCTCGGCTGCCGCGTCGGAGGCGACGTCGGCCTTGATGGCGGTGGTGATCACCCCCACCCCCAACGGTTTGGTCAGGATCAGGTCCTGGCCCGGTCGGAGTCCGGCATTGGTCAGCATCCGGTCGGGATGGACCTCGCCGGTCACCGACAGGCCGTACTTCGGCTCCGGATCGTCGATCGTGTGGCCCCCCACGATGTGGAAGCCACCGGCCGCGGCCACGTCCTGACCGCCGGCCAGCACCTCCCCGAGGAGTGTGGTGGGCAGCGCCTCGGTGTTCCAGCCCACGAGGTTGAGGGCGAACAGCGGCCTACCACCCATCGCGTACACGTCGGAGACGGCGTTGGCCGCCGCCACCCGACCCCACGTGCGGGCGTCGTCGACCACGGGGGTGATGAAGTCAGCGGTCGAGACGAGCGCCCGATCGTCGTCGAGGCGCCACACGGCGGCGTCGTCGCCGGAGGTGGCGCCGACCAGGAGCTCGGGCGGTGCGGAGGAGTCCAACTGGCGCACGACCTGCGCCAACTCGCCGGGGGCGAGCTTGCAGCCTCAACCGGCGCCGTGGCTGAACTGGGTCAGACGGGCTCGATGACCGATCGGGGTGCCTTCGTCTGCCATGACCGCCTTTCGCCGGGCCGGGCTCGGACCGACAAGCGTAGCTGGCTGCGGGATGTGGGGGGCTGGCCCTTCCACCCGGTGTCGGACTGCCACACTGGCCGGATGGCCGAACTCCAGAACGACGGCGAAGGCCACACCGGCACCGCCTTCGCCGGCGACCGCAAGAAGGGGATGTCGCTGCTCGGGCCGGCCGAACGGCGGCTGATCGACTGGGGCGTACCCCGCATCCCCGCCCCGATCCTCAGCCACCACCTCACGTACCTGACGGCGCTCTGGTCGGCCGCGGTCGTGGTGTTCGGTCGGCTTGCCCAGGACGATCTGCGATGGCTGCACGGCGTGTCGGTGATGGTGTTCCTCCAGTGGTTGACCGACTCGTTCGACGGCTCTCTCGGCAAGTACCGCAAGCAGGGCCTCGTCCGGTGGGGCTTCTACATGGACCACCTCCTCGACCTCGTCTTCGCCGGCTCGATGGTGATCGCCTACTCGTTCCTCGTCGACGCCTGGTGGCTCGAGTTCCTCTTCCTCATCCTGCTGCTGATCACCTGCGCCACGATGGCCGTGTCGTTCCTGTCGTTCGCCGCCACCAACCAGTTCCAGATCGCCCACTACGGCATCGGGCCCACCGAGATCCGGATCGGCTACATCGCCCTCAACACGTTCGTGTCGATCGTCGGCACCGCCATCTTCAGTTGGGGTGTGCCGCTGATCGTGGCCCTCAACGCCGCGGCGTTCGCCGTGCTCGCCGTGCAGACCAGCCGCAACCTGTGGCGCCTCGACCACGAGGCGAACGTCGACGGCGCGCCGCGGCCCTGCTAGGCCCGTTGGCGGTCGGGATGGAGGGGCATTCCCGGCACGTCCCACTCGATGGCCAGCAGGTTGCCGACATCGGACGACGTCACGTAGAGGGTGGTGAGGTCCTCACCGCCGAAGCAGCAGTTCGTCGGCCCGGTCTCCGGCAGTTCGACCACGAAGCGGGGGCGACCGTCGGCCGCATCGAGCACGAACAGGTTGTCGGTCTGGTGGCCGGCGATGATCATCCGGCCGGCCGAGTCGAAGCAGAACCCGTCGGGCACCGAGCGGCGACCGATCGAGCCGGTCGACTTCGGCTCGCCCCGCAGCACACCAGGGCCGTCGATCTTGAACCCGAGCATGCTGCCGGTCATCGACTCGCACACGATCAGGAACCGGTTGTCGTCGGTTACGCCGAGCCCGTTGGGGAACCGGATCCCGGTGTGGACCCGGCTCGCCGAACCGTCGGGAGCCAGGTAGCAGACCGACGCGGGCGAGCCCGACCAGTCCGGGTCGGTGAAGTACAGGCCGCCGTCGGCGTCGAAGCAGCAGTCGTTGGGGCCGGCGAGGGGCACGCCGTCGATCTCGGTCACGACGGTCTCGATCGAGCCATCGGGGGCGATGCGCTGGATCGACCCCGCCCCCTCCGGACCGGCGCCCCGACCCTCGGTCGATGGCACCCTCGGCCACGAGCCGCCGTTGTTGCACACGTAGAGGTGGCCGTCGGGGCCGAAGGCGCAGCCGTTCGGGCCGCCGCCGGTATCGGCGAACGTGGCCACCGAGCCGTCGGGTTCGAGCCGGGCGATGCGCTGGCCGGCGATCTCGGTCCAGTGGAGACGGCCGTCGGCGTCGATGGCCGGGCCCTCGGGGAACGCCAGCCCGCTGGCGACGACGGTGATGCCCATTGCCGCCCGCCTACGAGTAGACCCGATAGACGCACTCCGCGACGCACGACGGCTTCGATGCGCCCTCGACCTCGAACGTCAGCTCCACCACGTACTGGGCGCCGCCCTCGAACTCGTCCACCTCGGTCAGCGCCGCCCCCATCCGCAGCTTGCTGGGAATCGGCACCGGCGACGGGAACCGCACCTTGTTGGTGCCGTAGTTGACCCCCATCGCTGCGCCCTCGATCGTCATCACCTCGGCCATCATGTCGGGCGCGAGCGAGAGCGTCAGATACCCGTGAGCGATCGGGCCACCGAACGGCCCGGCCTTGGCCCGCTCGACGTCGAGGTGGATCCACTGGTGGTCGTCGGTCGCGTCGGCGAACTGCTGCACCCGGTCCTGGGTGATCTCCCGGTACTCGGTGTACCCGAGATGCTGGCCGACACGGGCCTTGAGATCGTCGATGCCTTTGATCACGGTGGTCATCGGGCGATTGTCGCGTGCCGGAGACAGGAGCGCACGCCTGTGGCGCCGGCCAGCGTGCGTCCGATTACCTGCCAGGTAATCGATCCCGGTCCGCGGCCGACCTACGGTTTCCCACATGGCTGCTGCAACCGGGGTCGGTCCGCTGGTGAAGGAATGGCGGGGACGGCGACGGCTGAGCCAGCTCGACCTGGCCAGCGAGGCCGGCGTGTCGGCTCGGCACCTCAGCTTCGTGGAGACCGGCCGGTCGAAGCCGAGTCCCGAGCTGCTCCTCACCTTGGCTCGGCATCTCGAAGTCCCGCTCCGGGAGCAGAACGACCTGCTGCTCGCCGCCGGGTACGCCCCCCGGCACCAGGAGCGACAACTCGACGACCCCGCCATGCGCCAGATCGACACGACGCTCTCCACCCTGCTCGCCCGCCACGACCCCTATCCGGGCATCGTGCTCGATCGGCGGTGGAACATCGTCCTGGCCAACGCGGCGGCGTCACTGCTGGCCGATCTGGTGCCTCCGGCGCTGACCGGTTCGCCGTTGAACCTGTTCCGGATCAGCCTCCACCCCGACGGGCTCGCCGCCCACACCCGCAACTTCGAGGCGTGGGCCGGGTACCTGGTGCGACAGCTGGCTCGGGCGGTCCGGGCCTCCGCCGATCCGGAGCTGGCAGCGCTCCAGGAGGAGGTGCTGGGCTACCCGACCGTCGCCGCCCTCCCCGACGAAGCCACCGCCGCCGACGACCCGAACCCCCCGGTGCTGTTGCCGTGCGAGATGCGCGTGGGCGGCGTCGACCTGTCGCTCATCACCACGCTCACCACGTTCGGCTCGCCGCTCGACATCACCCTCGACGAGCTGATGATCGAGCTCTTCTACCCCGCCGACGACGCGAGCGACGCTGCGCTCCGAGCGCTCGCCGGCTGAGTGCACCGCTCGACACTCCGCCAGGGGCCGCTCGACCCGGTCATCGATCGGCTGCCGCTCGATCGATGGTGGCGAACACTCGATCGCCGAGGTTCGACGAGATCCCGAACAGCACGTCGGCGTTGCGGAAGTGGTGGATGCGGTGGTTGCGGGCGAGCCGCCGGTAGTAGCTGGTCCGGGGCCGATACGACGAATGGAGGAGGAGGTGGGTCCACTCGTAGTTGGCGATCGCCAACCAGCCGACCGCCACCGCGGTGAGGGCCGGCCCGAGCGGCGCTGCGCCAGCCGCGAGCGCGGTCGGTACCGACCACGCAGCGGCCAGGATCGCCACGGCAACCATCAGCATCGCCGCCCCGCGCCGTGCGAGGAGGACCCAGGCCAGGTCGGTGGGTTCGACGTGGTGTCGGCGATGGCTGGCGCCAGTTCGCAACAGCCGGCTCCGACGGGACTCCTCCGGGGCGTGGAACAGCACCCGGTGGGCGAACCACTCGACGACGCCGATCAGGGCGATGCTCACCACCACGACCAGGAGATCGACACGCCCGGGCGACCCGACCGCGGACGGCGCCGCCCCGGCGAGCAGCAGCCGTGTGGCACCCACGACGACCGCCCCGCCGAGCAGCAGCTGGGCCGACCGATGACGGGCGAAACAGGCCAGAAGTGACCGTTTCGACCCGAGATCGGCGGCCGAGCCGGGTTCGCGGGCGACGGCGCGATCGAGGTCGCGATTCGTGGGCGCCGTCACCCCACCAGTGTGCCACGACGGACGTCGAGCGGTCCTCCCCCGGGGGCTACACCGGCAGTGTGACCGTGGCGGTGCGGCGGGCCGGGATCCGCTCGCCGGGGAGGATCACGCCGGTCAGGTTGAGCGGGTCGGAACCCGACACGGTGACGGTGGCGCCGGTGGGCTGGTTGCGGCGGATCGACTTCAGACCGTCGACCGCCTCGGGCAGCGCGAACTGCTCACCGCTGAACCCCTTGACGAACCGGCCACCCTTCACCAGCCCCCGGTCCTCGAGCCGGCGCAACGCCCACTGGAGGTCCCGCCAGGGGATGGCGAGATGCTCGACCGCCACGAGGTCGTAGAAGAGGACACCCCACCGCTGGAGCAGTTGGTCGGCGACGGCCTCGACGAGCTCGTCGCGATCGGGGTCGCTGTCGGGGTCGCGGTTGGGGTCTCCCTCGACGCCGGTCGCCCCGACGGCCTCGGGCACCAGCGACCATCGACCGGCGGCGTGGGCCGTCCGAACCCCGCTGCGGCGGAGCTTCGACAGCGCTCGCGTCGGCCGCTCACGGCGGCCGCGGGAACCCGTGGTCAGGGACCGGATCGCCTCGAACCCATCGGCCGTGAACAGCCCCCGTGCCACCCCGTCCCACAGCGCCGTCTCCACGTCGGTCGGCAGGCGGCCGGTGTCGACGGCGAGCTCGGCGAGGAACCGGGCACCCTTCGCCTCGAGCACGTCGGCGATCTCGGCCACCGCGCCGGTTGCGGGCCGGGCGGCCACGGTCGAGCCACGGACCGCGGTGAGGAGCCACGGGAGATCGTCGCGGTAGACGATGCTCACCGGTGTGGCCTTCGATGGCCCACCGCCCCGCTTGTCGGGGTCGTCGACCTGGCGCGGCGACAGCCGCAGCCACTGGACGTCGCCGTCGTGACAGAGCCGATCGATCCATCGCTGGTCGTAGCGCTTCAGCCTCGCGCTGAGCAGGTCGGGCTCCCACGACGCCACCGCCGCCTCCCACCCCTGGAGCTGTTCGAGGACCCGCCCGAGACCGGCCGGAGTGGCCAGTTGGGTGCCGGGGGCCACGTGTTGCCACCGCACCAGGAACCGCAGGAACTGCTCGGGGGTGACCGGATCGACGGCACGCCGCCTGGTGGTACGGGACCGGGCGTGCATCCGGCTGAGGAGACGGCGAGAGCACCACTCGATGCTCGACTCGTGCCCACTCGCCCGGGCTTCGGGGGTGAAGCGGCCCTGGATGGCGCTGCCGGTCGCTTCGAGCGCCAGTAGGCCGACGGTGAGCTGGGTGGTGGGGATGCCGGTGGCGGTGCGCAACGCGTCGATCGTGGCCGGGGAGTGGAGCTCCAGGTGGCCCCGCAGCACGTCGGCCGCCACCTGCTCGGGAAACAGCTCGTCGCTCGGCTCGCCGGTCAGCAGTACCCGCACCGCGTCGGCCGACTCCGCCGCGTACCACCTCGCCGCCCGGTCGTTCCCGCTGTCGGCGAGCGCCATCGCCCGGCCGCGGCCGACCAGTTCGTCGAACAGCGGCTGCCACTCCGCTCGAGCCACGACCAGCACCGCATCCCGGAGGAGGTCGTGGAGCTCGTCGGCGGTGCGGGGATCGGGCACCAGCTCGGCCCGGACCGTCTCGATCGCCTCGGGGTGGAGAGCGCCGAGCTGGGATGGGTCGACCGGCAGGCCCCGGCGGATCGGGGCGGCGTGAGTGCGCCGCTCGGGCAGCTCGCCGTCGTCGAGGAAGGCGTAGGGCCGGGCCGTGAGGATCTCGTGTGACAGGGTCGACGGCTCGGTGGTGTCGACGCAGTGCATGCGCACCCGCCCGTCCTCCAGCCTGTGCCACAGATCGATGAGCCCGTCGACGTCCATCCCCTCGGTCAGCGTGTCGTGCACGGTCTGGCGGACGAGCGGGTGATCCGGGATCTCGGCCGGCCCCGACACGTTCTCCTGACAGGCGGCGGCGTCGGGGAAGAGGGCGGCGAGGAGGTCGTCGCTCTCCATCCGCTGGATCGGTGGCGGGTTGCGCTTGCCGTTGCGCATCCGCAGCACCACGAGCGACCGGTTCAGGTTCCACCGCCAACGGCTCTGGAACGCCGGCTGATCGAGCACGGCCTGGGTGAGCGTCTCCCGGATGATGTCGGGTCTGAGGAAGCGCTGCACGTCGGTGAGGGGGAACGAGTGGTGGGGGCCGAGCGAGATCACCACCGCGTCGTCGGAGGCCGCGGCCTGGAGCTCGAAGTTGAAGCCCACGCAGAACTTCTTGCGGAGGGCGTAGCCCATCGCCCGGTTGATCCGCCCTCCGAGCGGGGAGTGGATGACGAGCTGCATCCCGTCGGCGTCGTCGAAGAAGCGCTCCATCACCAGGTCGTCGGCGGTCGGCATCACGCCGAGGGTGGCCTTGCCGGTGGCGAGGTAGGCCACGATCAGGGCCGCCGCGAACCGGGGGATCCCGGTCTCGGCGACGAGCCAGTCGGTGGCGCCGGCCGGATCGTCGTCGCAGAGGAACCCGTCGACCCGGGCCCGGAGCTGCGAGACCTCCTCCGACAGCTCGACGGTTCTCGCCGGCGCCTCCCCGGTCCAGAAGGGGACGGTGGGAGGCGAATCGCCGGCGTCGACCACCCGCACCTCGCCGCCGGTGACCTGGCGGATCCGCCACGAGTGGGTGCCGAGGAGGAAGATGTCGCCCGCCATGGACTCCATCGCCCAGTCCTCGTTGACGGTGCCGATGAACGTCTCGTCGGGCTCGGCGATCACCCGCATGTCGTAGATCTCGGGGATGGCCCCACCGGAGGTGAGGGCCACGTAGCGGGCGCCCCGCCGGCCCCGCAGCTCACCGTTGATGCCGTCGCGGTGGACCCAGGCGGCCCGCCTGCCCCGACCGGTCATGATCCCGTCGCTGACGACGTCGAGCACGTCGTCGAACGCCCGCCGCTCGAGGGCGGCGAACGGGTGGGCCCGGCGCACGAGGGCGAACAGGTCGTCGGCCCGCCACTCCTCGGCCCCGGTCTCGGCCACGACCTGCTGGGCGACGATGTCGAGCGGGGCCACCGGCGGATCGAGCGCGTCGAGCCGGCCGCCCCGCACCGCTGCCAGCAGGGCCGTGCACTCGATCAGCTCGTCGCGGGTGAGGGGGTAGAGCCGGCCCCGGGGCGTGCCGTGGCGGGTGTGGTTGGAGCGGCCGACCCGCTGGAGGAACGTGGCGATCGAGCGGGGGGAGCCGATCTGGCACACGAGCTCGACGGGCCCGACGTCGATACCCAGCTCGAGCGAGGCGGTGGCCACGAGCGCCTTCAGGTCGCCGGCCCGGAGGCGGCGCTCGACCCGATGACGGCGGTCCTTGGACAGGCTCCCGTGGTGGGCGGCGACGACGTCGTCGCCGAGGCGTTCCCCCAGTTGGTGGGCCAACCGCTCGGCCAGGCGGCGGGTGTTGACGAACACGAGGGTGGTGGTGTGGTCGGCCACGAGCCCGGCGATCTGATCGAGGATCTGACCCATCTGGGCGTGCGAGGCGACGGCTTCGAGCTCGTTGTCGGGCAGGACGAGGGCGAGGTCGAGCGAGCGCTGATGGCCACCGTCGACGACGGCGCAGTCGATCGCGCCGTCATCGTCGACCCTGGTGCCGACGAGCAGCCGGGCCACGGTCTCGATCGGTTTCTGGGTGGCCGACAACCCCACCCTGACCGGGGCGGCCCGGCACACGTGCTCCAACCGCTCGAGCGTGATCGCCAGGTGGGACCCCCGCTTGTCGCGGGCCATGGCATGGATCTCGTCGACGATGACGGTCTCCACCGAGCGCAGCACGTCCCGACTCTTGGCTGCGGTCACCAGCAGGTAGAGCGACTCCGGGGTGGTGACGACGAACGTGCGCGGCCTGCGGATCATCGCCTGCCGCTCGCTGGCCGGCGTGTCGCCCGTGCGGACCCCGATGGTGAGCTCTGGCGCGGTGAGGCCCAGCTCGGCGGCCGTGGCCGCGATCTCGGCGAGGGGACGCTCCAGGTTCTCGGCGATGTCGACCGCCAACGCCTTGAGGGGGGAGACGTACACCACCCGGGTGTCGGCCGTCGGCAGCCCGGCGGCGTGGGCCAGATAGAGGCGGTTGATGCACATGAGGAAACCGGCGAGCGTCTTGCCCGAACCGGTGGGGGCGGCGATCAACGTGTGCCGCCGCGTGGCGATGTGGGGCCAGCCCTCGAGCTGGGGCGGCGTGGGCCCGACGGGGAACCGCCGCTCGAACCAGGCGGCGACGGCGGGATGGAACCCGACCCCCGGGACGAGGTCGTGGCGGAGCGCGAGTGGAGCGAGCCGCTCGGGCTCGAACATGTCGCTGCCGGGGATGGCGGCGTCGAGCGTCGGCTGGTAGCCGGCGGGGGCCGGTACGCTCCGGTCCAGCGCGGGGCGCTCGGTCAGGGCCATGCGGCTCAACCTAGCCCACCGGTATGACAGCGAGATCCGGCACCCCCGCCCGTGGAGCCCGCTGCAGGCCGTTTGGCACCGTCTAGCACCCTCTAGCACCGTTTGGCGCCCTTTGGCGCCGTGGCCAGGAGCCGTCGCCCCTGGCCCGGCCCCATCCACTGTATCGAACATGTGTTCGATCTACAATGGGCCGTAAACGATGGCGCCCATCACGATCGGCGATGGGCCGCTCCTCGGCCATGCAGAGCGGTGAGCGCCGACGATCACCGCTCGCCGCTCGTGGGACACTGGTCGGTCCACTCGTCGTGAAGGAGCACCCATGCAAGTTGCCGAGATCCTGGCGAAGAAGGGCGAGAAGGTGGCCACGATCGCTCCCGACGAACCGATCGGCGCCGCGTGCGACGTGCTGCGGGAGCACGGGGTTGGTGCGCTCGTGGTGAGCAACGACGGTTCGTCGATCGAGGGGATCCTCTCCGAGCGCGACATCGTGCGGGCGCTCACCGACGCGCCGTCGGCCGATCTGCGGCAACGCCCGTGCTCGGAGATCATGACCACCAGCGTCGTCACCTGCGGGCCGACCGATCGGACCGAGCAACTCATGTCGCTCATGACCGAGCGCCGCATCCGCCACATCCCGGTGACCATCGACGACGCCCTCGCCGGCATCGTCAGCATCGGCGACGTCGTCAAGATCCGCCTGGCGGAGCTCGAGGACGAGACCAGGGCGATGGAGGAGTACATCCAGCACGGCCGGTAGCCTCAGGCCGGCGCTCGGCGTTCGGGTGCCGCCAGGAACTCGATCAGCTCGATGATCGTGCCGTCGGGGTCTTTCATGCACACGAACCTGGTGTGGGCCCCCATCGTCATCGGCGGTGAGAGGAACTCGACCCCGTCGCCCCGCAACCGGTCGTACTCGTCGTCGAGGTCGAAGGTCCACAGCGCGATGCGGTTGATCCCGAGTCGGGCCAGGTGCTCATACGGCGGTCGATCATCGCGCGGTTCGGACCACTCGATCAGGTCGAGTCGCGCCTGCCGGGCATCGGAGGGGTCGAGCATCATGATCGCCGCTCGACCCGTGCAGCCGGGCATGGCGAGTCCCTCGGCCAGGTCGGCGTCGCCACCGGTCGGCAGATCGAGCACCGTCTCGAAGCCGAGATTCTCGTAGAACCGCCGGGAGACGTCCAGGTCCGAGCAGTTCACGTTCACATGGAAGATGGCCTTGATGGTCATCGTCCCATCGTTGCATCGCCCCATCGTCGCTGCGCGTTGCCGCCGATGGCTGGGCGCTGCCGTGACAGGCCCGCCGCCCGCGAGCGAGACTCGTCGACATGAGACTCGGTCTGTCCATCGGCTACTCAGGGGCGAAGCTCCGCATCCCCATCGACCGGATCAAGCTGGCCGAGCACCTCGGCTACGACTCGGTCTGGACCGCGGAGGCGTACGGCTCCGACGCGATCACCCCGCTGGCGTGGATCGCGGCCCAAACCGAGCGGATCCGGCTCGGCACCGGGATCATGCAGCTCGCCGGACGCTCGCCGGCGATGGCGGCGATGCAGGCCCAGACGGTCGACGCACTGGCCGGCGGCGGTCGGGTCATCGCCGGGCTCGGGGTGTCGGGGCCGCAGATCGTGGAGGGCTGGTACGGCGAGCCGTGGGGCAAGCCGTACTGGCGCCTGCGGGACTACATCCAGATCATGCGCAAGATCAACCTCCGGGAGGACCCGGTCACCCACGACGGTCGGGAGTACCAGCTCCCGTTCACCGGCGAGGGGGCGATGGGGATCGGCAAGCCGCTGATGTCGATCATGCACACGAATCGGGATCTGCCGATCTGGCTCGGCTCGGGGTCGGAGGCCACGGTGAAGCTCACCGCCGAGCTGTGCGACGGGTGGCTCCCGATGCACTTCGTGCCCGGCCGCATGGACCACTACCGACCGTGGATCGAGGAGGGCTTCCGCCGAGCAGGGAACGGCAAGTCGTGGAAGGACCTCGAGATCATGGGCCGGGGACCGGTGTTCATCACCGACGACGTCAAGGCCGCTCTCGATCGAGTCAAGCCGGGGATCGCGCTCTACGCCGGGGGCATGGGCCACAAGGACCTCAACTTCCACAACCAGCACATGGTCCAGCGGGGCTACCCCGACGTGGCCGAGCGGGTCCAGGAGCTGTTCCTCGCCGGCCGCAAGCAGGAGGCGATCGCTGCCATCCCCGACGAGTACGTCGACGAGGCCGGCCTCTACGGCTCGGTCGAACGGATCGAGCAGCGGTGGGCCGCCTGGGCCGACTCGGGCATCACGTCGTTCACCGTCAACACCGACCAGGAGGAAGCCATCGAACTGATGGCCGACCTCGCCGGCACCCGCTCCTCGACCTGACCCCCACCCGTCGACCTGACTCCCCGGACAACGTGGCGCGAAACCGGAACACCAGCCGGAAAGTGGCGCGAAACCGGAGATAGTCCGCAGTCGCGCCACTTCCGTGCCCGTAGTCCGGAGTTGCGCCACTTCGGGCGCCGGCCATGGAGGCGTGCTGCACCGTCAGGTGCGCAGGCCGCGACGAACGAGCGCCTCACGTACCACGCCAACGAAGTAGGAGCGATCCTGATACTGCTCCCAGGTGATCCGGACGACCGTCATCCCGAGACCGGCGAGTCGGGCGTCGCGGCGGCGGTCGCGAGCGAACGCTCGATCGTCGAAGTGGTACCGCCTACTGTCCAGCTCGACGACCAGCCCGTACCCAGGCCACGCGAGATCGACCTGAGCGATCCTCTGCCCGCGACCGTCCCGAACGACGTGCTCCAGCTCGGGTTCGGGGAGGCCAGCGTGCACGAGAGCATCGGCCGCCCACTGGCTCCAATCGCTCATGGCGACGATCGAGCCGTCGACCGCGTCGAGCGCAGCCCGGATCGCGGCCGTGCCCTTGCGGCGCTTTGGCTCGCGCTCGAATGACGCAGTCAGCTGTCCGTGGCTCGTGAGGCGACGACGAACCGCCTCGTTGAAGCAGCGAGCGAACGGTTCGGTGCCGTGCTCGGCAGCGATGTCGAGCAGGGTGCGGTCGACCGGGAGGCAAGGAATGCCGTCGATCATCACCCACGTGCCCCGGTCGAGCGATGCGCATCGGTAGAACCGATGGGCAAACTCAGGTGCACGGCGAGACCTCCCTGGGCCGCTCGCCTCGGCGTACCCGGGCGAGAGCTCCGCCGGTCGGCCGAGGCCGGTGAGAATGCCGGCGCTGAGATGGCTGGCGGCAGAACGCGTCTCGATCGTGAGTCGGTAGCGCTTGCTCTTCCAGTTGGTCGACTGACCCGGCAACCGGTACAGGCCATACGACACCGAGGCGAGGGCTCCGGTCGCGGCGAGATGATCGATCCGGTGTCGGCTGAAGCCGAGCCGGCGTAGTCGCTCCACCGTCAGGTAGCCGTAGGTGGCCGAAGCTGCATCGACGAGCCGACCCCAACGCTCGGCCCGCTCGCCGGACCCCGACCGACCCGCACCACCCACCGACCAGAGCGTAGCGAGGTCAGCGGAATCTACAATCCTCGAACGGAATCAACCGTACTCAGGAGCGGATGGTTTCGTTCCAGGGGCCGGTGTCGTTGCGGGGCTCGCGGGGGAGGCCGAGGACCCGCTCGCCAACGATGTTGCGCTGAATCTCGGAACTGCCGGAATAGATCGTGCCCGGGCGGGCGCCGATGAACGCGGTGACCCAAGCGGCCGACGAGTAGGGGCTGCCGACGTCGTCCATGCCGACGCCCGTGGCCGAGTCACGGCCCGCTGGGGTCATCGCCTCGGGACCGATGATGTCGAGCGCCAGCTCGGTCAGGGCCTGGTGGTAGTGCGACCACAGCAGCTTGTTCAGCGACGACTCGGGGCCCTGGTGATAGCCGTTCAGGGCGTCGGTGACCATGCGCATGCCCTGGTACCGCATGATCTGGACCTTCGAGTAGCACCACGCGAGCCGCTGGCGGATGACGGGGTCGTCGAGCTTGCCCTTGTCGCGGGCGACCGCGACCAGTCGCTGCAGCTCGTCGCCGTGACGGATGCCGGTGATGGTGGCATCGTCGCCCCGCTCGTAGGCGAGGAGGGTGTTGGCCACGGCCCAACCGTTGTTGACCCCGCCGACGACGTTCCCCTTGGCGGTCCGGGCGTCGCTGAAGAAGACCTCGTTGAAGTCGTGATGACGGGAGGCGTTGACGATTGGACGGACCTCGACGCCGGGCTGATCGAGCGGGCAGAGCAGGAACGAGATGCCCGCCTGCTTGCGGACGGTCGGGTCGGTCCGGCAGAGCACGAAGATCCAGTTGGCGTTGTGGCCCTGGGAGGTCCAGATCTTCTGGCCGTTGATTATCCACTCGTCGCCGTCGAGCTCGGCCCGGGTGGCCAGCGAGGCGAGGTCGGAACCCGAGTTGGGCTCGCTGTAGCCCTGGCACCACACGTCGGTCCCGTCGAGGATGCGGGGCAGGTGGTGGTTCTGCTGCTCGGGGGTCCCCCACTCGATGAGGGTGTGGCCGAGCATGCCGATCGAGAAGATGTCGTTGTCGTTGCCGGTCGGCACGCCGGCCTTGGCGAACTCCTCGGCCAGCACGGTCCGCTCCAGCATCGACAGGCCCGCCCCGCCGAACTCCTCGGGCCAGGCCACGGCGAGCAGGTCGTTCTCGGCGAGGATCGGCCGCCACCGTGCGATGAACTCGGCACGCTCGTCGGGGCTGAGCGCACCCATGCCAGCCCAGTCGGCGGGGAGGTGCTCGCCGAGGAACGCCTGGATCTTCTGGCGGAACGCCTCCGCCGTGTCCGTGTACGTCGGTTCCATCGGCCGATTCTCCCAGGTCGTCGACCGACAGGGAAACCGGTCGAGCGCCACCCCGCACGATGTGTCTGGCACCGGTGTGCGGGGGTGGGGTAGTTGTTGGTCATGCGAATCGGGTTGATCTCCGACACCCACATCCCCGAGGCGATGCCCGAGCTGTGGCCCCACGTGTTCGAGGTCTTCGACGGGTGTGAGGCGATCCTCCACGCCGGCGACATCTACGACCTGTCGGTGATCGACGGGCTGAGCCAGGTGGCGCCCACGTTCGCCGCCCGGGGCAACGGCGACGACGGTTCCGGGGGCCGGGACACCCAGCCCGACGACGACCGTCTCCGGGAGTCGTGGGTGTTCGAGCACGGTGGCTTCCGGATCGGGTTGACCCACCACATGCCGATCCCCGAGCAGACCCACTACACGGTGGCGAAGGCGGTCGATCGATACTTCGGCGTCGAGGTGAGCGACCTCGACGTCGTCGTCTACGGCGACACGCACGTGGAGCACATCACCACGATCGACGGGGTCCTGTGCGTCAACCCCGGGTCGCCGACCTTCCCCCACAACCTGCAGACCCAGTTCGGCACGATCGGGTTCCTCGACGTCGGCGGCGACGAGCCGGAGGCGTCGATCTGGCGGCTCAACGAGACCGGCATCGAGCCGTTCGACTGGGACACCTGGGGTCGTCCCTGGTAGGTCGGTACCGTGGCCACCGTGAACGACGCTGACCCCGCGCAGCCCGACCGCTGCGGCTGGCCGACCGACGACGAGCAGTACGTCGCCTACCACGACCACGAGTGGGGTCGGCCCACGACGGACCCCCACCGCCTGTTCGAGAAGATCTGTCTGGAGGGCTTCCAGTCGGGCCTGAGCTGGCTGACGATCCTCCGCAAACGCGATCGCTTCCGGGAGGTCTTCGCCGGCTTCGACTACGAGCAGGTCGCCCGCTTCGGCGACGCCGACGTGCGCCGCCTCCTCGACGACGCCGGCATCGTACGCCACCGGGGCAAGATCGAGGCGACGATCAACAACGCCCAGCGGGCCTGTGAGCTGGTGGAGGCCGAGGGCTCGCTGGTGGACTGGTTCTGGGCCTGGGCGGCCGACGACGGACCGGACCACGAGGACTACCGGGACCTGCCCGCCACCACCGACCGCTCGACCGCGCTGGCCAAGGAGCTCAAGCGCCTCGGCTGGCGGTTCGTCGGTCCCACCACGGCGTATGCGTTCATGCAGTCGGAGGGGCTCGTCAACGACCACGAGTCCGGCTGCTTCGTGCGGGACGAGTGCGAGCGGGAGCGACAGGCCTTCCTCGCCGGTCGACCGCGGCGCCAAGTACCCTGACCGCCGTATGAGTCAGTTTCCCCCCGCTCCGTCCGACGGATGGATCGATCCGTATGGTCAGTTGCAGCCCGGGGTGCCACCGCCCGGCTACTGGCAAGCATCGGATGGGCGCTGGTATCCACCCGACACGGCGTCGGCGGACACGCAGGTCGTCGGCCCGCCGGGCGGCCAACCCTACGGCGGCCCGGCGTCGTACCCCGCGCCCGGCGGCCAGGGGGCGGGGCCCTACGACACCCCGCAGGGTCAGCCGAGCTACGACCACGCCGCAGCCCCCCAGCAGTTCGCACCCCCGGGGGTGCCCCAGCCGGGGCCCACCGGTGGCCCTGGTGGCCTCTACGGCGGCGCTCCGGGGGGCTACGCCCCGACACCCCAGAAGAGCCGAACCGGCCTCGTCGCCGCGCTCGGGGCGGTGGCGGTTCTCGTCGCCATCCTCGGCGGCGCCGGAATCTACGCCCTCTCCCGCAACGGCGACGACGACATCGCCGCCAACGCCACCACCACGACCGACGCGAGCTCGGGCGACACCGCGGGCGGTGGGTCGACCGATACGAGCGTCGGCGACACGGGCACCACGGCAGCCGGTGCCGGGGACGACACGACCAGCACCTCAGCCCAGAGCCTGTCGGGCGTCACCACCGCTCCGGGTGCTGGTCAGATCGGCAACGGCACGGGCTGTGAGATCATCGACGACACCACCCTGCTCGTGGAGGTGGTGAACGAGACCGCAACGATCCAGAGCTACTTCCTGACGATCGGTTTCTTCGAGGACGGGGCCCGCCTGGGCGACACCGTGGCGATCGTCGGCAACCTCCGCCCGGGTGAGCGCACCATCGAGGAGACCTTCTACTTCGACCAGTCGGGCTCGGAGTGCGAGATCCTCGAGACCGATGGCTTCGAGGTCGGCTACGACGACGACGCCCTCGCCGACGTGTCACCGTGTGCGATCACCGGCGTCAGCACGTTCGGCGATCTGGAGAGCGAGCTCACCGTCACCAACAGCGGCTCGGGGACGGCCGACTACTCGGTGCAGCTCGCCTTCGTCGACTCCGGCGGCATCCGCCGGGGCAGCGGGTTCGCCAACGTCGAGGCGGTGCGGGCGGGCGAGACCGCGCCCACCGACGTGTTCACCCTCGCCGAGCCGGCCGACGACCTCGTGTGCGAGGTGGTCGGCGTCGACAGGACCGAGTCCTAGCCGACCGGGCCGCCACGGTCATCGTCGACTCGATGCCGATGGACGGGTTGGGGCTCCACGGTCGGCTCCTCCCGATAGAAGGTGACGACCTCCTCGTAGGCCCCTGATCCGGTGTTGACCGCTCGGTGGACCACGTCGGTGGGCTCGTCCCAGTCGGCCAGCCCCGGCGACATCGTCACGTCGACCGGCGCCGCACCGTCGGCGAACTCGATGCGCAGCCGTTCACCGCGCACCACCACCGAGAAGCGGTGACACGAATCGGTGTGCCAGGGGGTCGCCTCTCCCGGATCGAGCACGAGGCGGCGGATGACGAGGTCGGAGCGCTCGGTGATCGTCTCGTACTCCACGACACCACGCTACGCCTGCTCCGACGGCTCCCATCGGTCGCCGGGCCGGTCGACGGTGACGAGGTGACGGATCCCCGCGCCGAGGGCGGCGACCACGGCGACCAGGACGACCACCCGAGCGGCGATCGTCCGATCGGGGGCCCAGCCGGCGATCGCGAAGCCGAGCACCACCACCGACACCGCGGCGAGCATCACGGTCGCCACGTCGAGCAGCCGGCGCTGCACTACGCTCGCCGCCACCTGGATTCCCCCGCTCCACTCCACCGACGAGAGCGCAGCCTCGGTGGCCAGGTACCAGAGGCAGCCGACGATCAGCGCCTGCCCCCACCCGATCTCGTCCCGTCCGACGGTGCCGACGAGGAGGCCCGCCAGCGCAGGACCGGTGGCCAAGGCCACCAGCCGTTCCGAGCGGAGACCCAACCCGAGCACGAGGACCGAGACGGCGACGGCCTCCAGCCGGGCGACCACCCACGCGAGCTCCTCGGCTCCCCGCCACGTGACCAGCGCGGCGGTGACGGCGAGGACCAACGACACGATCGGCAGTGCGAGCGACCGCGCCCGAGCGTCGCCGCCGGCGGGTCCGTCGGCCGTCGCCCCGGCCGCCGACACCGCGCTCATCGGGCGAGCCTCGCCAGCCGTCGGCGCATCGTGAGCAGCTCGGCCAGCACGGGATCGAGGTGGGTGCCGCGCCGCCACCGCCCGATGGCCACCCCCCGTTCGGCGAGGTGGGACCGCACCACCGACCGCTCGGCGTCGAAGACGCAGGCGGCAGCGCGGGCGACGTCGGTGTTGAGCGGCCCCGGCTCCGGCGTCTCGTAGAAGCACTCGACGACCGCCACGTCGTGACCGCCGGCCCGGAGGACCATCAGGGCGTCGATGAAACGCGGGTCGAGCAGCGGGCTGAGGGCCACCACGAACGACCGTGGCGGCAGGGCACCCGGAGGCAGCACGGAGAGATCGCGATCGGTGGAGTTGGCGTAGAGCCGGGTGCCCAGCAGGGCGTCGATGAGGCGCTGCAACTGCAGGCGGCCGGTGCCCGGCTGCACCCAGCGGACCACCCCGCCCAGCTCGACGAGGCCCACCCGGTCCGAGATCGACAGGTGGCTCTCCGCCAGCGCTACTGCCGCCTCCACCGCCAACCCGACGACGGTCTCGACGTCGTGACCCGACTCGACGAACGAGTCGAGGAGGAGGATCGTGTCGGTGGCCCGGTCCGGGTGGCGCTGGGTGACGAGCAACTCGTTCGAGCGGGCGCTCGCCCGCCAGTTCACGTCGCGCAGCGAGTCGCCGGCGGAGAACGGCCTGATGTCGGCCAGCTCGACCCCCCGGGCAGCGGCCGTCGACTCGTGCACCCCCGACTGGCGACGCACCAGCCAGGGGGCGAGCAGCCGCCGCAGGTCGATCGGCCGGGGGTGGACCCGGAGCCGGACCGGCTCGGTCAGCGTGCCGGTCTGCTCGAAGAGCCCGTACCGCTCGTGGAGGGTCACCTCGACCCGCCCGACGTCGTGGGCACCCCACGTGGGCGGCGGGAGCGGGCAGTGGAGCACGAGCGAGCGGCGGGGCTCGATCGCACCGGTCACGACGGGGGGAGGATCGTCTGCGCCGCCGGCTGCCGGCCGGCCGGAGCTGACGGTGTCGGCGTGACCCGGCCCGAGTGGGCGGAGCGCGATCCAGCCCGGGGCTGCGGCCCGGACCGTGACCCGGAGGTTCACGTCGTCACCGACGAGCACCCGGTCGGTCGCCACCTCGGCCCGACCCCGGAGGCCGTGTGGTGTGGTGGAGGCGAGGCCGAGCACCAGGAGGGCGGCCCACGGCGTGGCCGCGATCGCCGCTTCCGGCCGGCCGAGCATGACCGCCGCCAGCGCTGAGGCCACGACCACGATGACCGCCAGGGGGAGACGGACGGCGGCGAGTCGCCTCACCCGATCGTGTCCTCCAGCCCGCCGTCGGCGGAGGCCGGCGACGCACCGGGGGGAAGGGTCGCCGGGGTCGGCACGTCGTCGAGAATTGCCGCCACCACCTCGGCGCCGGCGACGCCCCGGATCCACAGCTCCGGCCGGAGGACCACCCGATGGGCGAGACCGGGGATGGCCACCGCCTTCACGTCGTCGGGGGTGACGTAGTCGCGGCCGGCGATCACCGCTCGAGCCCGTCCGAGCTTGACCAGCGCCTCGACCCCTCGGGGGCTGGCCCCGGTCTGGACCTGCTTGTTCGTGCGGGTGGCTCGCACGATCGCCACCGCGTAGGCGAGGACCGGCTCCGACACCGTGACCAGTTCGAGGGTGTCCTGCAGGCGACCGACGGTGGCCCGATCGACGACCGGGTCGAGCTGGATCACGTCGGTCCCGCGGTCGAGCCGGCGACGCATGATCTCCGCCTCCTCCTCCGCGGTCGGGTAGCCGAGCGAGGTGCGCAGGAGGAACCGGTCGACCTGCGCCTCCGGCAGGGGGTAGGTGCCCTCGAACTCCACGGGGTTCTGGGTGGCCACCACCACGAACGGCTCGGGCAGGGGATGGGAGACCCCGTCGACCGTGACCTGCCGCTCCTGCATCGCCTCCAGGAGCGCCGCCTGGGTCTTCGGCGGCGCCCGGTTGATCTCGTCGCCGAGGACGATGTTGCTGAACACCGGCCCGGGGCGGAACTCGAAGGTCTGCTGCCGCTGGTCGTACAGCAAGGAGCCGGTCACGTCGGCCGGCATCAGATCCGGGGTGAACTGGATCCGACCGACCGACAGGCCGGTCACCTGGCCCAGCGAGCGGGCGATCAGCGTCTTGCCGAGGCCGGGGAGGTCCTCGAGCAACACGTGACCCCGGGCCAGGAGGCCGCTCAGCACGAGGGCCAGCGGGCCGCGCTTGCCGACGATGACGGTCTCCAGCCGATCGAGGATCTCGGCGCACGAGGCCGCCGCGTCGGTGACCGCCCGCACGCTGCCGAGGGCCGTGGGCTCCGACGATCGATCGATGGTCACCGCAGCACCTCCGACGTCGCCCCCTGGGCCCGGACCACGAGGAGCTCCACCTCGGCCGGGCTCGGCGAGCGGTCGAGCTCGCGCTGCTCGTCGACGATCCACGCCACGTCGCCGAGCAGCGCAGCGGCCGCGTCGGGATCGTCTTGGCGGTCGATGCCGTGCCCGGTGCGGAGCAACTCGTCGCACAGGGCGATCAGCCTCGGTCGGAGCCGAACCGTGGCGGCCCGCTGGCTGTGGGCGGCATTGGCGATGAGGCCCTCGAGGTTGACGAGACGTCGGGCCCGTTCGTCGACCCGGCCCGGCGGCCGACGACGGGCCAACAGGCTCTCGGTGCGATCGGGTCGCAGCGGTGCGACCGCCCGGAGCTCGCCGATGAGCAGCCAGGCGAACCAGGCCGTGGCGACCGCGAGCCAGATCTCCACCGACACCCGCTCCGGCTCACCGCCGAGCAGTCCGAGGAGGAGGCCGAGCGCCAGCGCGGCGGCCAGCCCGGATCCCAGTCGACGACGCCAGCTCAGGGTCGGGGCGATCACGGGTGCCAGACCTCGGTTCGATCGATTCTGTCGGTGGCCAGCCGGGCGAGGGCCGCGTCGAGCGACATCGTCGCCCGACGCTGATCGGCGGTACCGATCGGTCGAGCCGAGAACCGGGCCAGCTCGTAGAGGTGGGCGAGCTCGCCCACCGGAGCGGCCGCCGCAGGGAAGCGGGCGAGGGCCCGGGCGACGAACTCGGTCGGTGTCTCGGTGTGCCCTCGGCGCCAGCCGAGCTCAGCGAACCCCGTCTCGAGGGCGGCGTAGGAGCCCAGCACCGCCGAGCGCGGATCGGTGCCGAGCCGCAGCGACGCCACCGCCTCGGCGAGGATCGGCTCGATCCGGTCGTCGAGCTCCATCGCGGCGATCTCCGGCTCCACGACGACCGCCATCCGGCGGCGGGTCCAGATCATCACGGCAGCCGACAGGATGACGAGCAGGGCGACCGCGGCGAGCTCATCGCGCCCGATCACGTCGTTCGTGAGGCTCACCGGCGTCTCGACCTCGTCCAGCGGCTCGGGTGCCGACCGGGCCCGGTCGGCCTCCTCGCTCCTCGGCAGGCGGGTGATGACCAGCAACAGGAGGAAGCCGACGACCAGCGACGGCCACAGCGGCTTCCGGGCCGGCAGGTCACCGTCGCTCCTGCGCCCCGACACCAGCAGGGCGATGAACAGCACGAGGCCGAGGACCGCTGCCACCAGCACGACCCCCGCCAGGATGTCGCCGACGTTCGGGAGACCCAGCCAGCTCCCGCTGGCTGGTGCGGCTCCGGTGCTCCAGGCCACGACCAGCACCCAGACGCCGAGCACCACGCCGGCGGCGAGGCGGCGGCGATCGAGCACGGCCGCCGCGGCGCGCCCGGCGAGCTGGGCGGTCCGGGTGAGGACGCCATTCCCCAGGGGCGCGCCTGATGAGGCCATGGGCCACGTTAACCCACCAGGTCATCCGACGACGACGGCGCCCGGTCGAGCCCGACGAGGCCCCCGGCTCAGATGAGCTCGATGCTCACGTCGATGACGCTCAGCTCCTGGGTCAGGTTGCCAACCTGGATCTGGTGCGGTCCGGGATCGAGGTCGACCGTGAGGAAGCTGTTGAGACCGCCGCTGTCGTCGTTGAAGGCCACCTCGTCGCCGTCCTCGTCGAGGACCCACACGATCGGATCGCCTCGACCCGACCGGGCGCTGATCTCCACCGAGATGCCCTCCTCGCCAGCATCGAGCGGAATGATGGCCACCTCGCAACCGAGCTCGAGCTCGATCTCGGCCGGCACCTCGACGCCGGTGACCTCGATCACGTCGCAGGCGTCGATCCGTATGCCCGAGCCTCCGACGGCAACGGCCACCTCCTCCTCCGCCTCGATGAAGACCCCATCGGCCGCCACCGTGGTGACGGCGCCCCGGTTGCCGGCTCCGCGCTGGGCCGAGGTGTCGAGCTCGTCGAGGAACCACCACGCCCAGGCGGCGAAGATGCCGGCGACGATCAACAGCACGAGCGCGGTCAGCAGGAGCCCGCCCACCCGGAATCGAGACCGCGAGCGTGGGGGCGGGGTGCGACGCGACGCCAGCTCGGCCCGGAGCCGGGCGACCTCGTCGAGCCGGGACGCCGTTCGTTCCACCAGGGCCAGTTGCGTGCCGGCGGCCACCGACTCGGTACCGACGCCGTCGGTCGCGAGGTCGTCGAGCCACCGGTTCCGCCGGGTGATCACCTCGCCTGCGTCCGGGCTGGTGAGGTGAACGTCGGTCCCTGCGGTGAGGGTGCGGTCGGCCGGCAACGGTCGACCATCGCTGTCGTGGAGCTCGAACTGGAGGGCGTTACCCCGGAAGTCGGATCGTGGGTGGTCCGCCTCCGACAGCCGGCGGTCGATCGCCTCGGCCACCGTGGCGCCTGCCGGCACCGCGACGGTCTCCCCCGTCAACTCGTCGACGAGGGTGAGGGCGTCCCGATCCCCACGTCCGTCCCGTTCGTCCATCGCCGCATTCTGGCAGCTCGCGCCGACGCTGCGACGTCAGGCCCGCTGGCCGGTGCCACCGATCAGCGCCCCTCGAACCGTGGCTGTCGCTTCTCCCGGAACGCGCGGATCCCCTCCACGTGGTCGGCGGAGCTGAGGGTGATCGCCTCCGCGGTCGACGCGTAGTCCATGGCGGCGGCGAGATCCTGGTCGAGGCCACGATACACGGCGGCCTTGGCCAGCGAGATCGCCAGCGGGGGTCCGTCGGCGAGGCGCGCCGCGAACGCCCGGACCTCGGTCATCAGGTCGGCCTGCTCCACCACGTGGCCGACCAGTCCGAGCTCCTTCGCCGTGCGGGCGTCGATCAGGTCACCGGTCCAGATCAGCTCCAGCGCCTTCTCCACCCCGACCGTCTTGGGGAGCAGCCAGGTGCCGCCAGTGCCGGGAAACAGGCCGATCTTGGCGAACACCTCGCCGATCCGGGCGCCGGCCGCCATGAAGCGGATGTCGCAGGCGAGGGCGATGTCGCACCCGCCGCCGGCGGCCACACCGTTGATCGCGGCGAGCACCGGCTTCTCCACCGCCCGGATGGCGAGGATCAGGCGCTGGGTGCGCCGGAGCCATGCCCGGCGCTCGAACGGTGTCGGCGGTTCGCCGGTGGCGTCGCCGAGACGGCGGACGTCGCCGCCGGCGCTGAAGGCCCGGCCGGTGCCGGTGATGATCAGCACCGCGACGCCGCTGTCCTGGGCAGCCCGGTCGAGCGCGTCGATGGTCTCGCCCACCATCTCGGTGGTCATCGGGTTCATCACCTCGGGCTGATCGAAGGTGATGGTGGCGATGCGGTCGGCGACCTCGTAGCGGATCGCGGTGTAGTCGGCCATCCCAGGATCCTCGCGCATCACCCCACCCCGCTTCGACCGTAGGCTGCCGGCCGTGGACGACGTGAGCGGGGACGCCGATGCCTCGTCCGACCTGGGTACGGGTCGCCGGTGCTGAGCGGGGTCGGCTGGCCCGCGGTGGCCGCCTCGCTGTCGCTGGTAGCCCTGGCGATCGCGGTGGCGTGGGCGCTGGGACTGCAGGTCGGTCGCGACATCGCCACGGCCTCGGCGAGGGCCGCCGTGCAGCTCATGGCCGTGGGGTTGATCTTCGCCCCGCTGTTCTCGTCGAGCCGGGCGTTGCTGGGGGCGTGGCTGTGGGTGGGGTTCATGGCGGCGGTGGCGATCGTGGTGATCGTCCGGCGTACCGCCGGGGTCGGGCGCCGGCGGACCGTCGCGATGCCGGTGGCGGCCGCCGTCGCGGGGTCCACCGCGCTCAGCCTCGCCGTGGTGTTCGGGTTCGGCGTCATCGACTTCGAGCCCGTGGCACTCGTGGTGATCGCCGGGATCACCATCGGCAACGCCGTGCCGAGCACCGTGCTCGGCGCCAACCAGGCGATGGCCGCTTCGCGCGACGGCGTCGGCTACCTCGAGGCGGTGCTCTCGCTCGGCTTCGAGCGGTGGGAGGCGGTCCGCTTCTTCGCCCAGACCGCAGCCCGGGCGGCGCTGATCCCCCAGATAGAGCGGACCAGGGTGGTCGGGCTGATCGCCCTGCCGGGGGCGATGACGGGCCTGCTGCTCGGCGGGGTCGACCCGATCGATGCGGTGGTCATCCAGCTCCTGGTGATGTACCTGGTGCTGGGAACCACCGCCGTGTGCGTGGTGACGATGGTCGTCTCGGTGCTGTGGGCGGCCGTGACCCCCGACCTCCGCCCGGCCGATTGGCTGAGGCAGATCACCCGCGGCGAACGAGCAGGAGTCGATCGGTCCAGCGGCTAGGTTCGCCGCCGGCGGACCGTGGCCGGCAACTGGCGACGACCTCCGAGGAGACCGCCTCTGGCGACGACCAGGCGACGCCGCCGCCCCCGTCCGGCACCGGGACCCTCACGATCGACGGCGTCGAGCACCCCTTCACCGTCGAGGAGTGCAACTTCGAGCCCGAGCTGATCACCCAGACGAACGCGACCGTCCTGTTCTCCATGAGCGGCACGGCCCCGGCCGAGGATCGCGAGGTCCGGGTCAACGCGTCGCGGATCGAGGCGGCCGGCGGGCCGTTCAACGACACGTTCGGCTACGCCTACGCGGACGACCCCAACGACTTCAACAGCGCCGTGATCGTCGGCACCGGCGGGTCGACGGGCGAGCAGTTCGAGATCGAGGGCGACACCTACGCCGCCGGGCCACTCCCCTTCCAACGGACCGAAGGGATCACGGTGGTGGAAGACGTCGATCCCGGCCCGGGCTCGATCATCTACACGTGCTGACCGGGACCACGTCGATCGGGCGTCAGCGGCCGGATCCGAGACGGTTCGACAGGTCGGCCGCCGTGGCGTAGACCTCGGCCGCCCCGGCCATCAGGAGTCGATCGCCGAGACCGTCGCGGGCGTGCCCGCCGGCCACGAACCCCACGACCTCCATGCCGGCGGCCACGGCGGCGGTCACCCCGGCCGGGCTGTCCTCGACCACGAGGCAGCCGGCAGGGTCCACCCCGCACCTGGCGGCCGCCAACTCGAACAGGTCGGGGGCCGGCTTGCCCCGCGCCACCATCTGGGCCGAGAAGATCCGGTCGGGCTCGAAGTGATCGTGCAGACCGGTGACCCGAAGCGACAGATCGATCCGGTCGAGATCGCTCGACGACGCCACGCAGCGAGCCAGATCGAGGGCAGCCAACAGCTCGCCCATCCCCGGCACCGGCTCCAGCCGCTCGGGAAACTCCGCCAGGGCCGCCTGCTGGATCCGGCGGCTCAGCTCGTCGGGAACCGGTCGACCGTGGTCCTTCGCCAGCTCCGCCATCATCGTGTCGTACGACAGGCCCACGAAGCGTTCGATCAGCTCGTCGGGGGTGACCGGGAACCCGGCGGCGGTCAGCATCGCCGCCTCCACCTCGATGACCAGGGCCTCGGAATCCACGAGCACCCCGTCACAGTCGAAGACGATCAGCTCGACGGCCACGCCGGGACCGTACCGGCCGGGAGCGGTCGTCCAACCGCTGCCTGCTGGAACCGATCCGGCACCGCCGTAGCATGGAGTCCTTGGTTCACGAAACTGCGAACTCCGGCTATTCGCGCAACGCGAGTGTGTACAACAGCGCGCGCCCGACCTACCACCCCGACCTCGCCCGACGCGTCGTCGACCGCTACGGCGGTGGCGTGGTGGTCGAGCTCGGCGCCGGTACCGGCATCTTCACTCGCCAGATGGTCGATCTGGGTGCCAGCGTGATCGCCATCGAACCGGTCGTGTCGATGCGTTCGGAACTGGCCGAGGCGGTACCCGAGGCCGACGTGCGACTCGGCGCAGCGGAGGACATCCCGATGGCCGACGACTCGGTCGACACCATCGTCGCCTCGCAGTCGTTCCACTGGTTCAACTACCGCGAAGCACTCGACGAGATCCACCGGGTGATCCGACCCGGTGGTCACCTCATCACCGTGTGGAACGTGCGCGACGAGAACGTCGACTGGGTGGCCGCCTACACCAAGATCGTCGACACGTACGTGGGCGACACCCCCCGCCATCGCAACATGGGTTGGCGCCGGGCGATCAACTCCGATGCCCGCTTCGGCTCGATCGACGAGTGGCGGATCGAGAACCCGTTCCCCACCACCGTCGAGGGAGTGGTCGGCAGGGCGCTGTCGACGAGCTTCATCGGCGCCCTTCCGGACTCCGTGCAACAGGAGGTGGCCGAGGAGATCCGCACCCTGGTCGAACCGCTGGGTGACGAGTTCGACTACCCGTACATCTCCCAGCTCCAGGCCTGGCGGGCCCTGGACGACACCGTGTAGTCGGGCATCGTGGCCGTCAGCCGGTTGGACCACGTGGCGCTCCCCGTCGGCGAGATGGCGCCGATGCTGGCGTTCTACCGCTCGCTCGGCTTCACCGTCGACGAGGAGCACGCCCCGATCCTCTACGCCGTGGCCTGTGGCGACATGAAGCTGAACCTGCACAGCCCCAAGCTGTGGCAGTCAGCCCGCTTCGAGCTCCGTGGCCCCACCGCCCAGCCCGGCTGTGGCGACGTGTGCATGGTGTGGGACGGCGACCCCGACGAGCTCGACGGCCTCCTGGCCTCGGCCGGCGTCGACGTGATCGAGGGACCGGTCGAGCGGGTCGGGGGCAAGGCGGTCGGCACCGCCACCGGCACCAGCCGCTACTGCCGCGACCCCGATGGGAACCTCCTCGAGTTCATCGTCTACCCGGACTGACCGATCGGCGTGGCGGTGACGGTGGCGAGGTCGAGGAGGTGGTCGTCGTTCCCGCTGTCGAGGATCGACACCTCGCAGATCAGCGACTCGGCGTCGGCCCGCAGCACCTCGCCATCCACCCGGAACGGCCCGGCCCTGGTCTGACCGAGGTACTGGATGTGGAGGTCGGTGACCCTGCTCGGGCGGCCGGTGCGGTGCTCCGACGCCAGCATGCCGAGCCGCTCGGCCAGCACCGCCGCCGCCCCGCCCTGCAGGGAACCGAAGCTGTTGTGGATCCTCGGATGATGGTCGAGCTCGAGCGACAGGCCCTCCGGAGCGAGTCGGAGGCCGACGTAGTCGTCGAGCATCGGGCGCTCTCGCTCGGTGTCGAGCGACGGGTCCTCCACGTAGTGCAGGCGACGACCGATCCGCGAGCCGGCCTCCACCGTCGGGTTGTCGTCGCGGCGGGGCAGCCGGGTGTAGGTCACCCACGACCGGGCGACCTCCCCCTCGTCGTCGGCGAGCACCGTGGCCGACAGCACGTTCCGCCGACCGGCCCGGACCGTGGTGGTGACCCCCCGGACCTCGTCGCCGAGCGCCGGTCGCAGCAGGTGGAACTTCATGTCGGCGGTGGCGAGCCAATCGGGGCGGACCATCTCGTGGGAGAACGTGCCGGCGGCGACGTCGACGAACGTCGCCAGCGCCCCGGTCCTGGCCGCGCCGCCGGCATCCCGGAGATCGTCGGAGATGGGCATGGTGGCGTGGAGCTCGGTCTCTGACCGGAGCTCGAGATCCATCCGGAGGTGGCGGATCAGATGACCCGGAGGTGGATAGCTGCTCATGCGATGGCGCCGTCGCGGCGCAGCTCGGCCACCTCGGCGGCATCCAGGCCGAACTGGGCGAGGATCTCCTCGGAGTGCTCGCCGGCCTCCGGGCTCGGCCGGCGGATCGCCCCCGACACGCCGTCGATGTTGGTTGCGTTGCGTACGACCTCGATCGGACCGACCGTCGGGTGCTCGACCGGCGCCGCGATGCCGAGGTGCTGCACCTGCGGATCGCTGAACGTCTGCCCGATGTCGTTGACCGGCCCGGCGGGGATCCCGACGTCGTTCATGATCGCCACCCACTCGTCGGTGGTGCGGGCGGCGAGGGCGTCGGTGATGATCCCGTTGAGCTCGGCCCGGTTCCTCGAGCGGTCCTTCGGGGCGGCGAAACGGGGATCGTCGGGCAGGTCGGGACGGTCGATGACCTTGCACAGCTCCCGCCACAGGTGGCCCCAGGCGGCGGCGATGTTCATGTGGCCGTCGGCCGTCGGGTACATCCCCATCGGGCCGAGGGTGGGATGGTCGTTGCCGGCCTGTGGTGGCACCTCGCGCTCGACGGTGTAGCGGGCGGCCTGGAAGTCGAGCATGCCCACCATCGACTCGAGCAGTGAGGTGTGGACCCATCGGCCCACCCCGGTCCGCTCCCGCTCGTGGAGGGCCACGAGGATCCCGATCGCGAGCTGCAGCCCTGCGGTGACGTCGGAGATCGCCACTCCGGCCCGCACCGGTCCCTGGCCCTGGAGCCCGGTGACGCTCATCATCCCCCCGAGGCCCTGGGCGATCTGGTCGACCCCGCCCCGCTCGGCGTAGGGACCGGTCTGACCGAACCCGGAGATCGACCCCATCACCAGCCTCGGGTTGATGGCCGACACGGTGTGCCAGTCGAACCCCAGGCGGTACTTGACCGGGGTTCGCATGTTCTCGACCAGCACGTCGGCCTGCCCGATCATGCGATGGAGGAGTGCCCGGCCGGCGTCGGCCTTCAGGTCGAGCGCGAGGCTGCGCTTGTTGCGATGGAGGTTGAGGTAGTCGGGCGAGTGGTGGTTGCCGGCGGTGGTGGCAACGGTCGTCGGTTCGATCCGCACGACGTCGGCGCCCCAGTCGGCCAGCTGCCGAACCGCGGTCGGACCAGCCCGGGCGATCGTGAGGTCGAGGACCGTCAGGTCGGCGAGCGGCATGGCCTCGGATGTGGGCTCGGTCATCGGCGCACCATCCTCCGGTGGTCTCCAGCGGGGTGAGATCGGGCGTGGCCTCGGTCGGGACCGATCAGACGTCGATCTTGTACAGGCGGGCGGCGTTGTCCTGCAGGATCTTCTTCTGGACGTCGGGTTCGAGCTCACCGATCGCATCCCGGACCCGCTCCACGCTGTGGGGGTACAAGCAGGTCGGGTGGGGGATGTCGGTCTCGAACATGATGTTGTCGGCCCCGATGTGGTCGATCGCCGGGGCGAGGGTCCTGCTCTCGAACCAGAAGCACCCGTAGAACTGGCGTTGGAAGTACTCCGACGGCTTCATCGACAGGTGCTTCAGATGGTCCGGGGCGGTCTCGCCGCACTGGTAGTCCATCGCGTCGAGCAGGAACGGAATCCACCCGATGCCACTCTCGACCGAGACGAAGTTCAGGTTCGGGTACCGCTCGGGCACGTCGCTGACCAGCAGGTTGACCATCCACCGGAGCTGACCGAGGAAGATGGCGGCCCCGCCGAGCGAGATCTTCACGTCGCCAGACCAGGTGTCGTAGGGGACGCTGCCCGACCAGTTGATGTCGCCTTCGGAGGCGCCGATGTGGAAGTTGATCGGCATCTCGAGCGCTTCGCAGATCTCCCAGAACGGGCGCCAGTCGGGCTGGGCGAAGTTGGGCATGCCGGAGTCGTGGGGGTTGGAGCACATCACGATGCCCTTGGCCCCGTTGCGGTGCATGCGGTCCACCTCGGCGACACAAGCGTCGATGTCCCACCACGGCACGAGGGCCATCGGCAGGATCCGACCGCCGGACCGCTCCTGCAGGTCGCTCATCCAATCGTTGTAGATCTCGACGCACGCGATGCGAAGCGCCGCGTCCTCGACCTTCAGGAAGTTCTGGTTCCCGAACCCGCCGACGTTGGGATAGACGATCCCGTGACTGATGCCCATCTGATCCATCAGTTCGAGCCGGGCGTCGCAGTCGTAGGACGCAGCGTGGACCATGTCGATGTCGGCCTTGAGGAAGTTGAGGCCGAGCATCTTCTCCCCGTCCGGGAGGATGGCGCTGACCGCGGAGTCACCGGCCAGCGGGATGTCGCCGTTGACCACCCACTTCTGGCGTCCGTTGTGCTCCTTGATCTGGGGCACGAGCGCCTTGTACTTGTCGGGTGCGAGCGAGGTCCACAGGTCGTGCGGTTCCGACCAGTGGGTGTCGCTGTCGATGATGCTGATACCGGGAAAGATCTCGCTGACTGGTGGCATGGCTGTGGGTACCCCCCTCGCGGTCGTCGAACCGCGTCGTTAGAAGTTCGCTCGCCCAAGCCTGACCCATCGTGACGGGCGACCACAAACCCCGCCGAAATGGCTCCCGGCACGGGCCGACGCGGTGCCATCATTGCACGGTGCCCGCAGGTCTCGACGGCAACCCGAACCCGGTGGCGAGGCCAGCTCGGCCGCGGTCGTGATGGACGGCTCCCCACGGCGGGCGCGGCTCGTGGTGGCCGACGGCTCCGGTGCGGTGGTCGGGGTCACCGACGCTCGTGCGGTCGACGTGCCGTGGTGGCCGGAGGCGCAGAGCATGCTGGAGGCGTTCGCCGACGTGCTCGGCGGCGGGGCAGCGATCGTTCGGCTCGTCGAGGCCGAACGAAGCACCGAAGGGTGGACGGTGACCTACCTCGCGCAGCGGGGCGCGGTCGGCGGCGCCGGGCCCGCCTCGCCGTCGACGGCCGTCCGGTCGCTCGACGACACCGAGATCGCGGCGTTGCTCGGACCGACGAGCGAGCTGCGGATGCCGTGGGCCGAGCTCGGCGGACCGGCCGCCGACGTCGACTGGGCGCTCGTCGAGCTGGCGGCGGCCGGGGCGACGCCGTCCGGTCGACCTCGCCAGCACAAGACGTGGAACCTGTCGTCGGTGTGGGAGCTCCCGCTCGTCGACCGCAGCGGGGTCGAGACGGCGGCGTGGCTCAAGACCGTCGCCCCGTTCGGACAGCACGAGTCGGCGGTGCTCCGGCTGCTCGCCGGCCATCCGGTGCCGCACGTCCTCGCCGCCGACGGTCACCGGCAGCTCCTCGCCGATCTCCCCGGTGTCGATGGATTCGGTGCGACCGTCGCCGAGCAGACGGCGATCGTCGATTCGCTGGTCGACATCCAGCTGGCGTCGGCCGATCTGGTCGACGACGCCCTCGCAGCCGGTGTACCCGACCGACGCTCCCCCGCGCTGGTCGACGAGCTCCGCCGATCCCTCAGCCCGCTCCGGGTGGACGTCGCCCGGCTCATCGACCGGGTGGCGCCCCAACTGCCGGCGATCGAGGCCTGCGGGCTCCCCACCGTGATCGTCCACGGCGACGCCCATCCCGGCAACGCCCGGATCGGGGTAGACCGGCCGGTGATCTTCGACTGGTCGGATGCGTTCGTCGGCAACCCGATCTGGGATCTCCGGCGGGTGGTCGCCGGCCGCGATCCCACGCAGCGCCAGGTCCGTGATCACTGGCTCGGTCGGTGGGCCACCGCGTTCCCCGGATCGGACCCGCAGCGGGCGGCTGAGCTGAGCGCACCGGTCGCTCCGCTGCTGGCGGCGGCCATCTACCAGGGCTTCGTCGAGGGCATCGAGCCTTCGGAGCGGATCTACCACCGCGCCGACGTGTGGTCGGAGCTCGACGCGGCCGTCGAGTGGGGTTTGCCCGGCGGATCAACCGGGTCGAAACTGCCAGAGTGACCGACGCATCGAAGGTGAGCCCGACGAACGAGGGTCTCGACAGTCGGCTGAACGACACCGAGCGGACCCTGCTCGGCGCCACGCCTCGTCCGTTCCCCGGCTGGGTGATGGTCGGGGCCGGCTTCGTGGTGCTCTTCGTGGTCTACGGGCTCCAGTTCAGCTACGGCGAGTTCCGGATCGCCGCCACCACCGACGAGGGCTGGTCGCAGACGTCGCTGTCGCTGATCTTCGCGCTCTACATCGGTCTGTACAGCGGGCTGTCGGCCATCTCCGGGTGGGCGACCGACCGGTTCGGGCCTCGGGTGGTCGTCGCGATCGGCTCGTGCCTGCTCAGCGCCGGCTACCTGCTGTGGGCCCGGGCGACGAGCTTGACCGCCGTGGTCGTAGCGTTGGTGATCATCGCCCCCGTGGGCATGAGCTGCTCGTGGGTGCCGGTGAATGCGACTGCGGTCCGGTGGTTCGTCCGTCGGCGGGGCATCGCCACCGCGATCGTCACCGCTGGCGGCTCGTTCGGAAACATCGTTGCGCCACCGGTCGCAGCGGCCCTGATCGTCGCCTACGGGTGGCGAACGGCGCTGACCACGATGGCCACGATCGGCCTCGTCCTCCTGCTGGGAGCGGCGTCGGTCCTCGTCCGGGACCCCGAGACGATCGGCCTCCACCCCGACGGTGACGCCGGACCGCCCGAGAGCGAGGCCACCGGACCCGCCCTCACCGCCACCGAGGCCACCCGTACCGGAACCTACTGGGTTCTGCTCGCGATGTACTCGCTCACCTTCGTGGTGGTGTTCGTGCCGTTCGTCCACGGCTCGGCGTTCGCGGTCGGCCTGGGGATCTCGTCGATCACGGCGGCCACCGTCATCAGCTCGATCGGCGTCGGCGGCCTGATCGGCCGGCTGGCCGTCGGCTCCATCTCCGACCGGATCGACCGACGCCGGGCCGTCGTCTACTCGCTCTTGCTCGAGACGGTCGCGTTCGCGGGGTTCGCCGCCGCCAACAGCCTCGGCACGCTCTACCTCGCGGCGGTGGCGTTCGGCTTCAGCTACGGGGGTGGCGTGGCCGTGTTCCCCGGTCTGGTCGGCGACTACTTCGGCCGGGCCCACGCCGGTGCGATCGTCGGACGGATGTTCGCCAAGGCTGGGGCGATGGCCGCCGTCGGTCCCTACGTCGCAGCGCTCATCTTCGATGCGACCGGGGGCTACCGGGCCGCGTTCGCGGTAGCCGCTGGCCTCAACGGGCTCGCGTTCCTCCTGTCGACCCAGCTCCCCCCACCGCACGGCCGCACGCAGCGGGCATCACTTCTTCCTGCGCGTCGACTTGCTCGCTGACTTGCTCTTGGACTTGCTCGTGGTCTTGCGGTCCGAATCTCGCTTCAGCCGTTCGTATTCCGCGGCCAGGCGACGGCCAGAGTCGCGCTCCTCGGCGATGTAGCGCCCGAGGAGTCCCCCGGTGATCGGGTCGATCGTCTTGTCGTTGAACATCGGGTCGAACACGTCGTTGTCGGGCACACCCCGACCGAAACCGAGCTCCTCGAACTTGCGCAGATCCGACTTGCGAGACGAGGCGATGGCCATCTTCTCTGCGTCCGGGCCCGGTTCAGCGGGCTCGCGAACCTCGAAGCCGAGCTCCAGCATCCGCTTGGCGAACGCCTTGCCGTGCTCGCCCTCCCGCATCCCGACGAAGCGCAGGGTCTCGGCGAGCTGCTCGTCCTTCGTCTTGTCGGCCCAGGCGAGGAACAGCGGCTCGGCCGCCGTTTCGGCGATGGAGATCGCGTTGAGCAGTCCGAGGTACGTCGGCTTGGGAGGAGACTTCGTCGATGCCATCCGCTCACGTTAGTTGCGTTCGATCGACCGCCGCAGCTTCAAGATATCGCTGCCACCTACCGACGTCGGTATAGCGTCGAGGACGGGTCGAGCAGGCGACGATGGAGGGATTGCGATGTCGGATTCGTGGAACGATCAGCCGGGATGGACGCCAGGACAGGGTGGTTTCCAGCAACCCCGGCCCGGCGGCTCGCCGCCACAACCGGGCCAGTACGACGCACCGTCCGACCAGCCGTACCCGCCGCCGAACCCGCAGTACCCGCAGTACCCGGCACCGCCCGGCCAGCCCTACCAGCAGCCACCGGGCCACTACGTCGGGACCCCGGTTCCCCGGAAGCGCCGCAAGTGGCCCTGGATCGTCGGCGGGATCTTCCTGTTCTTCGTGCTGGCGATCGGCGGTTGCTCGTTTCTGATCTTCAACCTCGCGCGGGCCCCGATCGACGGTGGCAACGAGTGGATCGCGATGCTCGACGAGGGCGACTTCGCCGGTGCCCAGGCGAGCATGTGCAGCACGAGTGCGCTCGACATCGGCATGCTCGAGGCCGACTTCGGGGCCGGTATCGACGACTACGACCTCAACGGCTACAACTCCACCAGTGGGGCGACGACCGTGGACGGGACCATCACCGTCGGTGGGGCGACCAGAGCGATCACCCTGTTCATGAACGACGAGGACGACGCCTGGCGAGTCTGCAACTACTTGCTGCTCTGACTCGCCACGGTGAGCCGACCTGCGCCGACCGGCAGAGCCAGTAGGTTGGGGCCGATGACCAATGTCGCCCCGACCACGTTCGAGGAGGTCCTCGAGCTCGTCCGCCACGGTCCCGACACCTGGGTGGGCCTCAGCGCCGACTACCGGTGGGGTCGGATCTACGGCGGGCAAGTCGTGGCCCAGGCGCTGTCGGCGGCGCTGCGAACCGTCGACGACGAGTTCCGACCCCACTCCCTTCACGCCTACTTCATCCGCGGCGGCGATCCCCACGAACCGGTCCGCTATGAGGTCGACCGGCTCCGCAACGGTCGGAGCTTCTGTACCCGTGCGGTCGTGGCCCGGCAGTCGGGTGGGGCGATCCTGCACCTGTCGTGCTCGTTCCAGGTCGAGGAGCACGACGCCGAGGTGCAGACCGCCCGCATGCCCATCGCCCCCGACCCCGACGAGGTCCGACCCCAGGCCGACGACTGGCCGTGGATCATGGAGCGCCGGTCGATGGTCAGCTACCCCGGCGCCGGCCAGTCGATGGGGTGGGTCCGGCTGATCGACCCACTGCCCGACGACCCGCTCGTGCACGTGTGCGGGCTCGCCTTCACCTCCGACACCGTGCAGTTCACGGCCGCTCGCAGCATCCATCCGCTCCAGGTTCCCCACGACCAGTACCGGGAGCGGTTCATGGGTGCCAGCCTCGATCACGCCATGTGGTTCCACCGCCCCACCAGGGCCGACGAGTGGCACCTCTACCAGTGGGACTGCCACGGGCTGCAGGGGGCGCGGGGGATGACGGTGGGCAACCTCTTCACCGCCGACGGCACCCACGTGGCCTCGATCGCCCAGGAAGTGCTGCTCCGGGAACGGCGGCCCGGTTGACCGAGCGGATCGGCATCTCGCTGTTCGACACGTCGATCGGACGGTGCGGGGTGGCCTGGCGCGACGACGCTGTGGTGGGGGTGCAGATCCCGGAGCGAACCGACGAGCAGACACGGCGTCACCTCCACCTGAAGCTCGTCGGCGACGCGGCGGTCGCCCCCGGTTCCGACCCCGCCCCGACGGTGCTGCCCGCCACCCCTCCACCACCCATCGCATCGGCGATCGACGGGATGCAGTCGCTGCTCGAGGGGAAGCAGGTCGATCTGAACTTCGTCGACGTGGACTTCGGCACCGCACCGGAGTTCGAGGCGGCGGTGTGGGAAGCAACCCGCGCCGTCCCGCCCGGGACATCGGTGACCTACGGGGAGCTGGCCGACCGGATCGGGCGACCCGGTGCCGCCCAGGCCGTCGGTCGGGCACTGGGCGCGAACCCGTGCCCGATCGTGGTGCCCTGCCACCGGGTGATCGGCGCCGACGGGCAACTGATCGGCTTCTCCGCCCACGGCGGTACCGAGACCAAGCGGAAGATGCTCCTCATCGAACGGTGCCCGGCCGTGCCGCCGAGCCTGTTCGACGAGGTCTGAGCATCAGGAGAGGAGCCAGCCACCGTCGACGTCGATCGCCGTACCGGTGACGAAGTCGTTCTCGATGGCGAACAGGATCCCGGCTGCGACCTCGTCCGCGGTGCCCGCTCGGGGAATGAGGTGGCGGGCGGTCGCCTTGCGATACATCTCGTCTCGCTCGGGACCCTCCATCGGGTTGATCGGGGTGTCGATGAGACCGGGCGACACCACGTTGATCCGTCGGGGCCCGATCTCCATCGCCACCGATCGAACCAGTTGCTCGACGGCGGCACCGACGGTGGCCAACGAGATCTGGCCGGGCTTCGCCCGTCGGGCCGGCGAGCCGCTGACGAGCACGATGCACCCGTCGTCGGCGAGGTGGTGGGCGCCGTACCGGACGACGTTGGCGTAGCCCCACAGCTTGTCGAACGAGCCCTTGTAGCCGTCGATGTCCATCTCCAGGAAGGGACCCATGGCCCGCTCGCCACCGGTGGCCGCGCTGACCAGGATGTCGTAAGGGGCCTCCTCCCCGACGAGCGCAGCCACCGCGGCGCCGTCGGTCACGTCGCAGGAGGCGAGCGTGACCCCTTCCCGCGGCTCCCCAGCCCGCTTCGGCTTGCGGCTGACGGCCACGACGGTGGCGCCCTTCGCCGCGAGCTGGTTCGAGGCGGCGAGACCGATCCCCGACGTTCCCCCGAACACGACGGCCTTCTTGCCTGCTACATCCACGCTGGGTCCATCCTTTCGCTTTCGAACTCGATCAACTCTGCAGGAACTCGACGATCGCAGGGAACGCCGACCGGTCCTGCAGGAGGAAGAGGTGACCGCCCTGGAAGATCTGGAGCTCGGCACCGTCGATGCCATCGGCGAGGGCTTGGGCGTTGACGAGCGGCGCCTGGTCGTCGAACTCGCCGGCGCACACGAGGGTGGGCGCGGCGATCTCGCCGAGCTTGCCGGACACGTCGTGTTCGGCCCGTGCCAGGAGTTGCAGCGTCGACCCTCGGGCCACCTCGGGGTCGGGCTCGGCCCGCATCCGTTCGATGAGCACATCGTAGAACGAGCCGAGGCCGGGTATCGGGTCGTCGGCCCCGGGATCCCAGCGGGAGTCGAGGAGTCCGAGCTTCAGCTCGATCGCAGCCTCGGTGTCGAGATCGAGCAGGGTGTGCAACGGGAACGATGGCAGCGACCCGCCCGGTGACGTGCAGTTGAGGACCATCCTGTCGACCCGGTCGGGGTGGAGGATCGCGAGGTTGAGCGCCACCATGCCGCCGAAGCTGGTGCCCACGATGTGGGCCGAGTCCCAACCGGCCGCCTCGATGAGGGCCGCAGCATCGTCGGCGTAGTCGGCCATCGTGTAGGGCCCGGCCGGTTTCGATGTCCGACCGAGGCCGCGCTGGTCGTAGTGGACCACGTCGAAGTGCTCGTTGAGGGGCGACCGCTCGGGGCGGGCGTTGCGCAGGTCGCCGCCACTGCCACTGATGTTCAGCAGCGGTGGTCCGTCGCCGTAGCGCTCGTGGTAGAGGTCGAGCCCGTTGATCTCCAGCAGCGGCACGTCGCCCGGTCTAGGGACATCGCCGAGCACCTGTCAAGCTTCGTCGACGTCCACGGTCCGCCTCGAACCGGCGCGCTGCTAGCGTCTCGCCCGATGCCGGGAAGAGACGTGTTGTTGGTGGGGAGCATTCCGCTCACCGATCGTCACGAGGTGTTGGCGCTCGTGGCCGAGCAACTCGGGACCGGCCTGGCGAGGGTGCCCGACGGGGAGACCGGCGTGCGGTCGAACTGGATCGGGTGGCAGCGCCCGCACTTCGCCTCGCTCCCCGGCGTCGAACCGATCGATGGTCCCGAGCGGGAGTACCAGCTCGGGCCGCCGTTCCGGCTCACGGGCGATGCCGGCACCGACTCGGCGGCGGCATCGCCCGTCGAGTTCGGCCCGCTCGGTTTCGCCGACGAGGCGATCGAGTCCCACCCCGCGTTCGTCGCCCGTCGCTCAGCGGGTGACTTCGCCGACGACGCACGGTTGCAGGTGTCGATTCCCACACCGTTTGCGCCCCTGTACTCGTTCGTGGCCTACGAGTCACAGGGCGCGATCTACCCGCCGTACGAGACGGCGATGCTGCGGGAGGTGGCGCGCCTCTGCGACGCGATTCCCCACCGCGATCTCGCGATCCAGTGGGACGTGGCGACCGAGATGTCGATCTTCGAGGGTCTCCACCCGGTGCCGTTCCTCGGCCCGGAGCCCCGGGATTGGCTGCTCGACCGGCTCGCCCAGCTCGGCGATGCCGTCCCCGGTGAGGTCGAGCTCGGGTACCACCTCTGCTACGGCTCGATGAACAACCGCCACTGGAAGGAACCGGAGGACCTCGGGGTCTGCGTGGCGACGGCCAACGCGATCCTCGACCGGCTCGGCCGGGCCGTGTCGTGGTTCCACGTGCCGGTCCCCGTCGACCGTGCCGACGACGACTACTTCGCCCCGCTCGGCGAGCTGCGGCGCAGCCCGGGGACGGCCCTGTATCTCGGCCTGCTCCACGACGCCGACGGGCTCGACGGCGCCCGCCGCCGGGCCGCCGCCGCGGCCCGTCACACCGACGTCCCGTTCGGCATCGCCACCGAGTGCGGGCTCGGCCGGCGCGACCCCGCCGACGTCGCCGCGATCATCGAACTGCACGCCAGCGCCGGCATTGCGGTCTGAGCGCCGGATGTCGATCGTCTGCGTGTTGTTCGATCTCGACGGCGTCATTCGGCACTTCGACGACGACGCTCGGCAGCGGATCGAGCGGCGGCACGGTCTGGCCGACGGTGAGCTGATCGCGACCGCGAGCACGCCGGATCTGCTCGGTCGACTGGTGACCGGCCGACTGACCAGGGCCGCGTGGTCGGCCGAGGTCGGACGGCGGGTCGGGTCGCCGGAGGCGGCTGCGGCGTGGACGGTCGACATCGGAACACCGGACCCGGCCGTGCTCGACCTCGTCGACGAGATCCGGGCCGGTGACGTCCTCGCGGCGATCCTCACCAACGGCACCGACACGATCGCCGCCGAGCTCGCGATCCTCGGCATCGATCGGCACGTCGACCGGGTGTTCAACACCGCCGAGATCGGTGTCGCCAAGCCCGACCCCAGCGTCTTCCGCCATGTCTGTGAAGCCCTCGACGTCGTCCCCGAGTCCGTCTTCTTCACCGACGACTCGCCGCGGAACGTCGAAGGGGCCGCCGGGGTCGGCATGACCGCGGTCCACTACACCGGCGTCGATCCCCTGCGGCGCGACCTCCGGGAGGCCGGTGTCGACGTCGGATCCGGTGGGTAGGCCGGCCCATCGGGTAAAGGGTCGAGCCGATCACGACGATGCTTCATGGATGACGACGGCAACCCGTCGCTCCACCAGCGAGGATCGGATCTGGCATCGGAGACCCTCCTGTGCCAACGCTGTTCTCGCCGCGTTCGCCGTCGTCCCGATCGTGCTTGCCTTCGTCGCAACGCTGTGGGCCGCCCCGGCGCTGCCGTCGATCGGCGGTCCGCTCGGGCTGATCGTGTACTTCGCCGGTGTCATCGCGGTGGGGGCGGCCAGCGCCCTCCTCACGTCGCGGGCCGTGAGCCGGGGCCTGCGGTTGGCGTCGTTGCTGAACATGTCGCTCGTCTTTCCCGACCGCGCCCCGTCGCGTATCCGGCTGGCGGTGCAGATGGGTACGGTCCGCCGCCTCCGCCGAGCGCTCGCCAACGGTGAATCCCCGGTCACGGACGATCGGCAGGCAGCAGCGGAGCACCTGGTCACCCTCGTGGCCGAGCTCGGTCGCCATGAGCCGCTCCCGACCGCCCACAGCGAGGCTGTCCGGGTCTACGCCGACCTGATCGGTCTCCAGCTCGGCCTCCCGCTCGTCGAGCGGCAGTTCCTGTCGTGGGCCGCGATCCTGCACGACATCGGCAAGCTCGCCGTGCCGGCCGACATCCTGAGCCAGGTCGACGCCCCGTCCGAGGTGGAGTGGGCGATCCTCCAACAGCACCCCGTCACCGGGGCGAAGCTCGTCGAACCCCTCGCCGACTGGCTCGGCGAGTGGCGGTTCGCCGCTGGCGACCACCACGAGCGATGGGACGGTTCGGGCTACCCGGAGGGTCTCGCCGGCAACGAGATCTCGCTCGCCGGGCGGATCGTCGCCGTGGCCGACGCCTACGACGCCATGACGTCGTACCGCGGCTACCGGTCGGCCAAGGACGTCACCGCTGCCCGCGAGGAGCTGACGCGCTGCGCAGGCACGCAGTTCGATCCCATCGTGGTCCATGCGATGCTGGCGGCGGCACCGTCCACCGCGCTTCCGGCGGCGAGCGTCGACTCGCGGCTGGGCACGGTGGTGTCGCGGATCCTGACCGCGCCCACGATGGGCACCCTCATGGCCACGTCGGTCGCGATCGCGGTGACCACGGGGGCGATCCTCACGGTGCTCGGCGCCGGTCCCTGATCCCCGTCGAAGGGACAAACCGGGTCGGTGCGAGCGAGACTGAGGTCGCCGGTGCTGGCCTCCCAGAACCGACGGCGACCGGCATTCGACTGCCCGAGGGGAATCAGACGCATGAACGTGGCCCAAGCCATCGCACGGATCCTGAAAGCGGAGGGGGTGGAGATCCTCTTCGCCTATCCGGTGAACCCGCTCATCGAGGCGGCGGCCGAGGTCGACATCCGCACGGTGATCGTGCGGCAGGAGCGGGTCGGGCTCCACATGGCCGATGCCTACAGCCGCCTCAGCTCCGGCGACAAGCTCGGCGTGTTCTGCATGCAGCACGGGCCCGGGGCGGAGAATGCCTACGGCGGCGTGGCCCAGGCATACGGCGAGTCGGTTCCGATCATGGTGATCCCGATGGGCTATCCCACCCGGCTGATGAACGTGGAGCCGAACTTCAGCTCGTGGCGCCAGATGCAGGGCGTGGCCAAGCTGACCGACCACATCGGCGACGCCAAGATGGTGGAGGAGACGATGCTCCGAGGCTTCGCCGCCCTCCGGAACGGCCCACCCCGACCGGTGGTCATCGAGGTGGCGGCCGACGTGTTCGCCGCCGAGGCGGCCGACCCCACCGACTCCTACGTACCGGCGCTCCGCACCCGTTCCGCCCCCGACCCGAACGACGTGGTGGCGGCAGCGGCGGTACTGGCCAGCGCCGAGCGTCCCGTGATCTATGCCGGCCAGGGCATCCACTACGCCCGGGCGTGGGACGAGCTGCGATCCCTGGCCGAGAAGCTCCAGGCACCGGTCACCACCACCCTCGCCGGGAAGTCGGCCTTTCCCGAAGACCATCCACTGTCGCTCGGCACGGCGGGGCGGACGATCGGCAAGCAGGTCCGCGACTTCCTCGACGATGCCGACGTGGTCCTGGCGATCGGGGCCAGCCTCACCCGCACCGGATTCGGCCAGCGCATGCCGAAGACCACGATCATCCACGCCACCGGCAACCCCGGCGACGTGGAGAAGGACGTGGCGGTGCAGCACGCCCTCGTGGGCGATGCCCAACTCACCCTCGATGCGCTCGCCGCCGCCATCGGCTCGAGCGCGGAGGATCGGGCGGCGGCCAGGGCCGAGTCGGTCCCCACCGAGATCGCGGCAACGAAGCAGGCGTGGCTCGACGAGTGGAAGCCGAAGCTCACCAACAACGAAGCACCGATCAACCCGTACCGGGTCGTCCACGAGCTGAACCGCCTCGTCGACAAGGAGAGCTGCATCGTCACCCACGACGCCGGCAGCCCCCGCGATCAGATGACGCCGTTCTTCGAGGCGACGAGCCCGCTCAGCTACCTGGGTTGGGGCAAGACCACGCAGCTCGGCTACGGCCTCGGGCTGGCGATGGGAGCCAAGCTGGCCCATCCCGACAAGCTGTGCGTGAACGTGTGGGGTGACGCCGCGATCGGGTTCACCGGTATGGACTTCGAGACCGCGGTGCGGGAGCGGATCCCGATCCTGTCGATCCTGCTCAACAACTTCTCGATGGCGATCGAGATCCCGATCATGCAGGTCGCCCAGGAGAAGTTCGGGAGCACCGACATCTCCGGCCACTATGCCGACATGGCCGTGGCGTTCGGCGGGTACGGCGAGCGGATCGAGGACCCCAACGACATCGTGGCCGCCCTCGAGCGGGGCATCGCCAAGACCGAGGAGGGGGTGCCGGTGCTCCTCGAGTTCATCACCGACAAAGAGATCAGCTACTCCACCCACTGACCATGACCGACTCCTCCTCCTATGCAGCTCGATCGACGGCCACACGATTCACCGTTCCCGACGAGATCGCCGTCCGGGTCGATCAGGCCGACATGCGGGCGACGGTCGAGGCGATCCTCGCGGCGAAGGGGATGTCGGCCGGGGATGCGGCCCAAGCGGCCGACACGCTGCTCTACGCCGACCTGCGGGGCATCGACTCCCACGGGGTGTCGAACATGTTCCCCACCTACGTGGCGTGGCTCGACGACGGCACCCTCGACCCCGCCGCCCAGCCCCGGGTGATCCGGGAGGCGGCGGCGGTGGCCACCATCGACGACGGTGGCGGGCTCGGCCTGGCCACCGGGCCGAGGGCCATGGACCTGGCGATCGAGAAGGCGGAGGCCTGCGGTATCGGAGCGGTGTCGGTCACCAACGGCCGGCACTACGGCGCCGCCGCCTACCACGCCCACCGGGCGATCGCCCACGACATGATCGGTGTCTCGATGACGATCGGTGGGCTGCAGGTGCTCCCCACGTTCGGGGCGAAGCCCATGGTGGGCCTGAACCCGATCGCGATCGCCGTCACCGGCGGGTCCGAGGCGCCGTTCGTGTTCGACGCCTCGATGAGCTCGGTGGCGGGGAACAAGATCAGGATCGCCCGCCGGCTCGGGTCCACGGTCGCCCCGGGGTGGATCGCCGACGTCGACGGAAACCCGATCCTCGCCGAGTCGGCCGTGCCCGACGAGTTCTTCATGCTCCCCACCGGCGGCACCCGCGAGGGCGGTTCGCACAAGGGGTACAGCCTGGCGGTCATGGTCGACATCCTGTGTGGCGTGCTGGCCGGCAATCCGCCCGGGTTCCTCCGGCCCCGGGGCGACGTGTCGCACCACTTCCTCGCCTACAAGATCGAGGCCTTCTGCGATCTGGCCGACTTCACCGCCCACATGGAGGCGTTCCTCGCAGGGCTGCGGGACACCCCGCCGGCCGAAGGCCACGAGCGCGTGCTCTACGCCGGCCTGGCCGAGCACGAGACCGAGCAGGACCGACGCCGCAACGGCATCCCCTACCACCCCGACGTGGTGCAGTACTTCATCGACACCGCGACCGAGTGCGGGGCCGCCCATCAGCTCGCGCTGTAGGTCGAGCCCAGCGCGCTCACGCGGCGCAGTCTGGGTGGTCGTGTTTCCACCGGTTGTGGGGTCCGCAGAGCATTTGCCCGTTGGTGAGGTTGGTGGGCCCGCCCCTCGAGTGGGGGTGCACGTGGTCGGCTTGGAGCCAGGCGTGGGGTGCGTCACAGCCCGTGGCTCGGCATCGGCCTCTGGCCCGGATGAGGAGGAGGTGTTTCATCCAGGTCGGAAACGACCGTGATTGAGCGGATGCTTGGATGATCTTGTTGTTGGTGTCGAACACCACCCGCCGGAACCTGGCCACCGCCACCGCTACCAGGGCCAGGCGGGGGTCGAGGGGTGTGCCGTCGAGGAACTCGCAGCGCCGATCGACATCACGGCCATCCAACTCCAGCGGCGGGATCGCCGGGTCGAGGAGCCGGGCGATGGTGTTGTCGGCCACGTCTTGGGACATGACGATGTTCACCAACGGGGTCACGGTGACCGCATCCCCGTGCTCGTGACCCCTCGTGATCGAGGTTCACCAGGGCATCAGCCATGCGCCGGGCCGGGGGTCGGGGTGGGACCTCGTCGTGGGTTTCGGCTTGGAACAGGCGTTGGGTTTCGGTGTCCAACGCGGTGGTGAACACCGAACCCGCCAACCCGTCCAAGTGGAACGTCCCGGTGATGGTCCCGTCGGGGCCTCTGCGGTAGGTGACCCGATTGTTACGTTGCTGATCGGCGGGGGCGTCACCATCGGGATCAGCGTTCAACAACCAGTAGCCACACACCCGCTTGAAATCAACCCAGTCACAATCCCTCGCAGCGGCGACCAGGTACTCCTGAGCCTCCACCAACCGATGCCGGGTACGGCCATTGTCCAGGCCCCGGAGCTCGTTCAGGTGGTGACGGGTCAGGGTCCCCTCGGTCCACGCCGCCGCGAACACCGGGAAGTCGGTGACCCACCACCCTCGACGGGCCAGACCCTGCACACTCCGTTTCGGTTCGTGGCACTCGATCGCCACCACCTGAGCCGCGTTCTGACACCCCACCACCCCAAACGCCGAAGACGCCTCGACCGCACCATCAGCGCAGGCCAACGCCTGGGCAGTCACCGCCTCCAACCGAGAAGCCTGACGACGCACCTCGGCCGCCCATTCGGCCAACTCCACCGGCCGCATCGCCACCAACCCAGTGCCGGCAACCTCATCAACCGCCGCGATCAACCCAGCAAGCGCAACGCCGTCGCTGTCACCACCGCCACCACGGCCGACTGTCTCCCCCTCCGCCATAACAGGTAGCCTAGCAGATCTAGTTCTCCTAGAAAACCAGGCGGAGTGCCTTTCGTTGGTGACACGCGAGTGTGCGATCAACCCGGGCGAGCGGCGGCCGACAGGAGACGGTGTCCATCACCGCGGTCGGACCGCTCACTCGAATCAGGAACCGGCTCCTGCCAACCGCGTCGTCACGACGGCTCGATCCAGCCACCCGTCAGCTCGTCGACGAGATCCGCAGCGAGCGGCTGACGTATCTCACCAGGAATCGGCTGGCCGTGATCGCCGAGACCTGTCGTGCGGTCGAGGAATCCGGCGTCGACGGCTCGATGATCGAGGCGGGGTGCGCCCTCGGTGGCTCGTCGATCCTCATCGCCAGGACCAAGGCCCCCGAGCGCCCCCTGTCGGTCCACGACGTGTTCGCCATGATCCCGCCGCCAACCGACGAGGACGGCGACGACGTCGACGACCGGTACGAAGTGATTCGCAGCGGGAAGGCCAAGGGCCTCGGCGGCGACCGGTACTACGGGTATGAGGCCGACCTGATGTCGGTGGTGGCGGCCAACTTCAAGCGGCTCGGTGTCGATCGCGACGCCGCCCACGTGGCATTGGTGGAGGGCCTGGTGCAGGACACCCTGACGGTCGATGGTCCGGTCGCGTTCGCCCACATCGATGTCGACTGGTACGACCCGGTCCGCCATTGCCTCACCGAGATCGTGCCGAACCTGTCGGTCGGTGGGTCGATCGTCCTCGACGACTACTTCGACTGGTCGGGCTGCCGCACGGCGACCGACGAGTACTTCGACCTCGGCCACGACGGATCCGCCGACGACCGGTTCAGCTTCACCGACGAGGCCGGCTCGCTCAAGATCACCCGGCTGACCCGGGACTGCGAGCGATAGCGAGCGACCACCAGCCGACGTGAACTGCGCTGGTTAGGCTCCTGCAATGACCGACCCAGCCGAGCTGACCGACCCAGCCGAGCTGATCGAGCTGACGGTCCGGTTCGAGCTCGTGCCGACCGGGGGTGTGGCCGGCTGACCGACCACACCCCGGCCGACGTCGGCGCGGACAGGAAGGGTGTGCCCACCAGGTGAGAGATGGTGGACACCCCTACGACGCCGACGGTCCCATGCGGACGGGAACTCGTTCGACTCAAGGATCGCCGACCCGTCGCCAGCTACCAAGACCGTGTCGGTGACCTAACACAACGTGCGACAAGCATCGAACACAAGCGCTGGCTTCGGCCCCCGACGAGCCGCTATACCGGCGCGATGACCGACGCTGCTCCACCGACGCCGACCTTCGACGACCTACGGGCCCTCGCCGCCAGGATCGGGGCGGCGCTCGTCGCCAGGGAACAGCGGGTGGCGGTGGCGGAGTCGTCGACCGGTGGGCTGGTCTCGGCCGCGCTGCTCACCGTGCCGGGCGCCTCGGCGTTCTATCTCGGCGGATCGGTGATCTACACCGGCCGAGCCCGCGGCCTGCTGTTCGAGCGGGGCGACCTCCCCGACGGCACCCGGGGTGCCACCGAGGACTACGCCGAGCGGCTGAGCCTGGGCGCGGCCCGCAAGCTCAAGGCCGACTGGGCGGTGTCGGAGACCGGGGCGACTGGTCCGGCCGGCAACCCGTACGGCGACCCGCCCGGGCACAGCTGGGTGGCGGTGGCCGATCCCGATGGCGAAACGACGGCCCGGGTCGTGGCCACCGGTGACGACGACCGCACGGCGAACATGTTCCGCTTCGCCGCGGCCGCGTTGGCCTTGCTCGACGAATCGCTCACCTGACCCGGACGGTGTGCCGCGGGTGTGCGGCGCTATTCCTCGACGAGCTCGATCAGGGTGCCGAGGGCGCCCTTGGGGTGGATGAAGGCCACGGTGGTTCCCCGGGAGCCGGGGCGGGGCTCGGCGTCGATCGGGGTGGCGCCGGCGGCGACCATCGACGCGAGGGCTTCGGCGCAGTCGTCGACCCGGTAACCGACGTGGTGGAGCCCCTCGCCCTTCTTGGCGAGGTACTTCGCCACCGGGGAGTCGTCGCGGGTGGCGGTCAGCAGTTGCACGTACGACTCGGCCACCTCGAGGAGGGCTTCGTCGACACCGTCACGCTCCACCACCTCCCGGTGCACCACCTTCGCCCCGAACGCGGCCTCGTAGAACGAGATCGCCGCTTCCAGATCGTTCACGGCGATGGCCACGTGGTCGATTTCGGTGAGGATCATGGTGCTCAGCTCCGGTCGTCCGATCGAGAGGTCGATAGCGGGTTCGATCGGGGGGTCGATCGCGAGGCCGAGTGTAGGGTGCGGCCGTCGACCCCTCCCAACCGCCGCGCCTGCTTGCGGGCCATGTTGGCCGCCAGCCGCGGCGCCTCCCCCGGCGTCGACCACGGGCACACTGCGATGCAGATCCCGCACCCGTAGCTGAGGGCGAAGTACGGGAGGCACCGGTCGAAGTCGACGGCCCACTTCGTGACGCCCCGCACCAGACGCTTGTCGGGCGCGATCGCGTCCGGCGGGCACTCGTCGGTGCACACCCGGCACCCGGCGCAGAAGTCGTCGACCCCGAACGAGTCGGCAGGGGTGGCGACGAGCGGGGCGTCGGTCAGGACGACGGCGAGCCGGAACGACGAGCCGAGCTCACGGTTGATGATCGAGCCGTGCTTGCCGAGCTCGCCCAAGCCCGCCTCGATGGCGGCAGGGATCATCTGCACCGGCCCGGCGCCGGGACCGCCGTGGCCGTCGGCCTCGTGACCCCGAGCCCGGATCCAGTCGGCCAGCGCTCGGGCCGCCGCCGTCCCCCGGTTGTACTGACGGTGGACCTCCATCGCCGATGGCGGCTCCGGGGCGGTGGCGAGCGCAGCGTGATCCATCGCCACCCCGAGCACAACGATCCACCGGTGCGACGAGGCCCGCCCTTCGAAGAACCACTCGGGACGAGCCCTGGCCACACCGAACAGGTCGACCCGGTGGCCCCCATCACCCATGGCGAAGGCCCGGAGCTCCTCGACCCAGGCGTCGGGTGATGGTGGGGCGGGCACCGTGCCGAGTGGTGCCGGTTCATACCGGTCGTCGAGGCGGAGCACGGAGCGCAGATCGGGTCGGGCCACGAACTCCTCGGTCATCCGCTCCTGGACCCTGCCGTGGGCGAGGCGGGCCGGGTTGGCCCACATCACCACCGTCGGCGGCCGGACGTCCGTCTCACCCCAGCCGTTCAGCTCGTTGCCCGACACATCGCCCATCAGGTCGACGATCTCCGGCGGTGCCTCCCACACGGGTGTCGACCGCTCCATCCTCCGCTGGCGGCGGGGGGCAGCGTCATCCGAGCTCATGTCAGAGCACCGTAGTGGCGGGACCGGCCGCCACCGGAGTCGTCCTACACGAGGGCGAGGGGATCGTCGACGCAGTGCTCGGTCGGCTGCGGGGTGATCGTCAGCACCCGAACGCCGTCGGGGGTGTCGAACCGATGCCAGGTCAGTGCCGGGACCACGATGAGCTGCATCGCCGCCTACCGCTCCCGGCGCGCCACGACGACGATGGCGCAAGGCGGCCGATCAGGTGGTGGCTCTCACGAGGACCCGGCCGTCGCCGACCACAGCCTCGGTTGACCGAGCGGACTCACCGAGATCCCCTCGAGGTCCGACCGGCCGGCCCACAGGTGATCGATGAAGTACGGGATGACGACCGGGAGTTGCTCGATGAGTCGGGCCTCGATCTCGGCGAGGGCAGCCGCGCTCGCCTCGGGGGTCGCGGCGCGATCGTAGGAGGCGAGGAGCCCGTCATAGGCCGGATCGGCGAGCTGTGAGGGCGCCCATGGGCCATCGCTGGCGAAGGCGTTCCGGAGCACGACGTCGGGCAGCGGGCGATGCCCGAAGTCGACGATGCCGAAGTCGGCTGCACCGCTGCACGGCGGAGCAGCGGGCGCCGCCGGGCACCAGATCTCGTTGTAGAAGTTCGTCGGCTCGTGGATCTCGACGGCAACCACGAATCCTGCCGGTGCCGCGTCCTCGGCGATGGCGTTGGCCAGGATCGGGATCTCGGCGGTGTTCAGCGCGTGCAGGGTGACCGAGTAGCCATCGCCGAACCCGAGCTCGGCGAGGATGGCGGCAGCCGCAGCGTCGTCCTCGGTGCGCGGTTGCACCGTGGGCTCGAAGCCGGCGACCGTCGACCTCATCGGGTGATCGTTACCGACGTTGCCGTCGCCTCCGAGCACGGTCTCGACGAGCCCCTCCCGGTCGAGGCTCAGTGTGCGAACGCTTCGCGTATCCGGGGATCGGCGAAGGGCCCGGTGTCGGCCCGCATCCACACCTGCCGATGCGCGGCCGTCGGGACCGACACGACGGTGAAGCCGGCTGCGGTAAGGTCCGGGGCCGCAGCGCTCGTCACCTGGTCACGCCGTCGACCTCACCGGCCCGCAGCGAGGCGTTGGCGGCGTCGACGGTGTCGAAGTGCCGCAGTTCGAGGGCCGCCACCTGGACCGGGCCGCCCCACCACTCGGTGTTGCGCTCGAAACGCGCCGACGTGTCACCACGTTCGATCATCCGGAACGGGCCCGTCCCGACCAGCAGACCGGCTGGGTCTGTCGACCCCCCGGCCGGCACGATCGCCGTCTGCGGCGAGCCGGTCGAGAGGTAGATCGGGAGCTTGATCTCGGGCCGAGTGAGACGGACCACGACCGTGCGATCATCGGTCGCCTCGACGGCGTCGATCAGCCCACCGATCACGAGCGTGTTGCCCTGGACGAGGTTGCGCAATGACCGCTCGACGTCGGCGGCGCTCAGCGGCGTCCCGTCGTGCCAGGTCACATCGTCCCGCAGGGTGAAGGTCCACGAGGTCGCGTCGGCGCTCGGGACGAACTCCGACGCCAACATCGGCACCGCTTCGCCGTTCGTGTCGAGGTCGGTCAGATGTTCGAGCGACTGGGACAGAACGGCAAAGTCTCCCAACGTGAGCGCATTGAGCGGGTCGAGGTCGCCGGAAGGCGTCGCGATGCCCCAGGTCAGCTCCAGATCGGGGAGCGGTTCGATCGGGACCGGCACCTCGTCGGTCTGGTCGCTGGGGGCTCGTTGCCCGTCGTCGGCACCGACCGTGGTCTGGCCGGTCGTCGTCGATGCCTCGTCGTCGATCTCGATGGGATCCGTGTCGGCGGCCGTGCCTGCGAGGAGCCGATAGCCGGCGAATCCGGCGACCAACGCAATCGCGGCGGCGACCGCCAACCACTGCGCCATCGGCCGTCGCACCAGCTCCTCAGCCGCCACCGTCGAATTGAAGCTCGGCCGCTCCCGTGGCTCGAAGCCGGGTGGTGGTGCGCTGGCCGGCGGAACGTGCACGGTCGGAGACGACAGCGGGGGACGTAGCTCGATCCCGCCGGCGCCGTTGTCGAAGGCGGGGCCGGCATGGTCCGCACCGCCATGATCGAGCGTGGCCGACAGTCGATCGATGAAGCTGGCGGCGGTCGGCGGGCGCTGCGCGGGATCCTTGGCGAGCGCGGCGGCGAGGAACCGGTCACGCCGTGGATCGCCGCCGAGCAGCGGGACGGCGAACTCGGCGATCCTGGTGAGGTACGCCAGTTGGGAGTCGACCCCCTCGACGTGGAAGGGCGCTCGGCCCGCGACGAGCTCGTAGAGCGTCGAGGCCAACGAGTACAGATCGGAGCGCTCGTCCCGGCGGTCGACCCCGCCGCGGAACGTCTCCGGGGGGCGCGTGGGCGAGGGTGAACGCGATCGATGCTGTCGCCGACCCCTCCCGGATCGACACGATCCCGAAGTCGGTGAGCTTCGGGCTCCCGTCGCCGTCCAGGAGGATGTTCTCCGGTTTCACGTCGCGATGGAGAATGCCGAGCGAATGGGCACGACCGAGCGCATCGGCGATGGGTGACACGAGGCCGGCGGCTTCGTCCCACTCGAGCGGGCCGTCGCGCCTGATCCGTTCGGCGAGCGATCCGCCGACGAGGTACTCCATGATGAGATACGGCGAGCCCCGGCTGTCGAAACCCGAACGATAGGGCTTCACGACGTGGCGATGCCGCTCGAGCTGACCCATCGACAGGCGCTCACGACCGAACCGCCGGCGACCCGCCTCGTCGAGGCTGTGCAGCACCTTCACCGCGACCTGCCGGCCGAAGTCGGTCTCGGTCGCCACGTACACCCGGCCGAAGCTCCCCGACCCGATCTCTCGGGCGTCCACCAGACCCTCGATGCCGAGGTCGACGCCGCGCATCATAATCGTTCCGCCGCCGTAACGGATCACACCGTACTCGTCGCCACGCGCCCCGAACGGTCGATGGGATCGGGAGCACCGTAGGCTGCGTCTCGTGGGAGACGGCGCATCCACCGACCCGATCGACGAGCTGGCGGAGGCGCCGATCGACGCCCTGATTGCCCGAGGGGCCGACACCGGCCGGACCGCCGTGGTGTTCGAGGGCGCAACGATCAGCTACCGGCGACTCGCGGACCGGGTCGATGCGGTCGCCGCCCACCTCGAGGCGAAGGGGATCGTCGCGGGCGACCGGGTCGTGTTCTGCGGGCTGAACCGGGTCGAGTTGCTGGAGCTGCTGCTGGCGTGCCTGCGGCTCGGTGCGATGCTCTGCCCCATCAACAACCGGCTCACCGGCCGCGAGGTGGCGGTGCTCCTGGCCGACTGCCGCCCCGCGCTGCTGGTGGCCACCGACGGCTTCGACCGACTGCTGCTCGCAGCGGCGGGCGAGCTCGACGACCTCGACGATCTCGTCGGTGCCGACGGCCTCGACGATCTCGTCGGTGCCGACGGCCTCGCCGATCGGCTCGTCGATCTCGACACCCACCCGATTCCCGACGGGCGGCGCCCAGCGGGCCCGTCCTCACCGGTGAGCCTCGACGACCCGGCGCTCATGGTCTACACCTCCGGCACGACCGGTTCGCCGAAGGGTGCGGTCCACACTCAGCGGTCGCTGCTGGCGACGTGGCGGAACAGCGTCGACCACCAGAACCTGAGCGACGAGGACGTGATCGTGGCCCCGCTCCCCACCTTCCACGTCGGTGGGCTCAACATCCAGACGCTGCCGACGCTGCTCGTCGGTGGGACCGTCGTGCTGACCCGACGCTTCGATCCCGGCGAGGTCCTCGCCGCGATCCGACGGTTCCGACCGACCCAGACGCTGCTGGTGCCGGCGATGCTCGACGCGATCGCCACCCACCCCGAGTTCGCGTCGACCGACCTGTCGTCGTTGGTGGGCATCAACTCGGGGTCGTCGATCGTCCCCGAAGCCGTGATGCGGCCGTTCTTCGACCGGGGCGTGCCGGTCGGTCAGGTCTACGGCACCACCGAGACGGGCCCCACCGCGGTGGTGCTCGACTACGCCGACGCCGCGGCCCGGATCGGATCGTGCGGCCGCCCGGCGATGCTCTCGGAGGTCCGCATCATCGACCCGGCAGGGCACGACGTCGAGGACGGCACCGCTGGCGAGCTGCTGGTGCGGGGCCCGAACGTGTTCTCCCACTACTGGGAGAACCCCGAGGCGACCGCGGCCGCGTTCGTCGACGGACCCGGCGGCTGGTTCCGCACCGGCGACGTCGGCCACCGTGACGGCGATGGCTTCATCACCATCGCCGACCGGGTCACCGACGTGGTGATCAGCGGCGGCGAGAACGTGTATCCGGCCGAGGTGGAAGCGGTGCTGCTCGACCATCCCGACATCGCCGAGGTGGCGGTGATCGGCCGACCCGACGAGCGGTGGGGCGAGACGCCGGTGGCGGTCGTGGTGGTGGCCGAGGGCGCCGACCTCCAGCTCGAGGCGGTCCGCTCGTGGTGCACCGGCCGGCTGGCCCGGTTCAAGCACCCCAGCGGCCTCGTGCTGGTCGACGAACTGCCGCGCACGGCGCTCGGCAAGGTCCGCAAGCACGAGCTTCGGGCCCAGCTCGAAGCCGGATGACCGACGACGCCGGCGGCAGCGACAGCGACACCGAATCCGGCCCAACCGAGTCTGGCCCGACCGAAACGGTCACCACCATCACCGACCTCCGGGCGGGCGCCCGGCATCTGAGCTTCCGCTTCTACCTCCCGTCGCTGCTGGCCACCACCGGCACGATGATGCTCGTCCCGACGCTGCCGCTGTTCCTGGCCGAGCAGACGTCATCGCTGACCCTGGCCACGCTGGTGCTGGCCGCCGCTGCGATCGGCGGCCTCGCCGGGAACCTCCCCAGCGGGGCGTTGGTGCAGCGCTTCGGCGAGCGGGCAGGCTTCATCGGCGGCATCGCCCTCAACGGGGCCGGCACCCTGGCGCTGGCGCTGACCAACGGGCTGTGGCTCCCGTTCGTGGCGTGCTTCGTGGCCGGCGTCGGCCAGTCGTGCCGACTGCTCGCTCGACAGGCCTACGCCCGCCGGGTCATCGGCCCGCTCATCAGGGGCCGGTTGATGTCGCTCTACGGTGGGTTGGGCCGGGTTGCGCTGCTGTGCGGGCCGCTGGCGGGCGGCTTCCTGGGCGAGAGCATCGGGTTCCGGCCGACGTTCGGCGTGGCCGCCGGGCTCATCGGCGCCGGTCTGCTGGCAGCGCTGGCTGCCGGCCGAGGCGCGGAGGGCCGTCCCCCACCAACGCCCAAGGCGGCCGCACAGGGCCTGCGGGTCGTCGCCCGTCGGCACGGTCGAGTCATCCTCCTCACCGGACTGGGGCAGTCAGGGGCCGCCCTCGTCCGGGTCGGCCGGCTCACGGTGGTCCCCCTGTACGGGGCGGCGATCGGGCTCGACCTGAGCGACGTCGGCGTGGTCGTCGCCATCGCCGGCGGCCTCGACCTCCTGTTGTTCCCGATCGCGGGCTGGTTGATGGACACGCTCGGTCGGCTATACGCCATCGTGCCGTCGTTCGCGTTCATGGCCATCGGCCTCGCCGTCCTCCCGCTGGCCGAGTCGTTCCGGGGCCTCGCCATCGCCGCCCTGTTGGTGGGCTTCGGCAACGGGATCGGCTCCGGCACGATGCTCACCCTCTCGACCGATCTCGCCCCCGCCGACAACCCGGCCGAGTTCCTCGGACTCGTCCGCCTCCTGGCCGACGCCGGTCGAATCCTCGGACCGCTGGCGGTCGGCGTGGTGGCCGACCGGTTCAGCCTCGGCGGCTCGGCGCTGGTGCTGGCCGGTGTCGCCGTCGCCACGTCGGCGCTGTTCCTGTTCGCCATCGGCGAGCCGGCCAAGCTCGCCACCGACTGACCCCCGCGCACGCTGCACCCCAACGCCGACACCACCCTCCACACCCCGGATGGCGGCCCACAGCCTCACCTACGAGGCCCACGCCCGCCAACGCCGACAGCAGCACCCGACACCACCCCGATGGCGGCCCGGAGCCTCACCTACGAGGCCCACGCCCGCCGACGCCGACAGCAGCACCCCGACACCACCCCGATGGCGGCCCACAGCCTCACCCACGAGGCCCACAACCGCCAACGCCACAGCCTCACACGCCCGCCGACGCCAACAGCACACCCGACACCACCCCGATGGCGGCCCACAGCCTCACCCACGAGGCCCACGCCCGCCAACGCCGGATGTGGGCCCCGACTAGCATCGCGGCGATGGGTCTACAGCGCTGGATCACCGAGATGGGAATGGGGGTCGACGTCCACGGCGGCGACTACACCAAGGCGGCGAAGCGGGCCGTGTCCGACGCCCTTCGCCACAGCAGCCTCAACTTCTTCGCGGTCACCGACAAGTCGCACCACGACATGCACGTCGAGGTGCGGATCGGGGTGGCGGAGCCCGATCGGGTCGACGTCGACGCGGTCAAGGCCGAGGTGCCCTACGGGACGGTGACCGTGACCCCGACCGCCGGCGGGCTCGACGTGCCGGGCCCCGACGGATCGGATCGACTCGTGATCGCCAACGCGGCGATCCTGGTGAGCTTCGAGGAGTGACGACATGACCGACGACGAACCGACCGGCGGCGACATGACCACCGAGCAGACGAGGGCGCTGATCGAGCGGTACTACAACGCGCTCACCAAGGCCGACCGGGAGACGGTGGCCTCGCTCGTGGCCGACGACTGCACCTGGGTGCCGCCGGCCACCGCCGAGATCGAGCCGGTCTCCGGTGGCCCGGCCGTCGTGGCCGAGCTCACCGGTGACGTGGTGAAGCGCACGTTCGACCTCTCCAAGCCGTTCAGCCTCGAGGTGCGGTCGATGATCGTCGACGGCCCGATGGCGGTCGTCCAGCAGCGGCTCACCGCCACCGCCAAGGCCACCGGCGCCGACTACGACAACCAGTACTGCTGGGTGTACACCTGCCGCGACGGGCAGATCGTGCACATGGAGGAGTACGCCGACACCCTCCTCGCCAGCCGGGCGATGGGGTGGGGCGAACCGACCTGATCAGTCGGGATCGGCGCCGCCGCCGAGTCCCATCGTCGGGCCGAGCAGGGCGCCGCCGTCGACGATCCACTCCGAGCCGGTGCTGTAGGTGGCATCGGCCGCCAGGAACAGCAGCAGCTTCGTGACCTCCTCTGGTTCGCCCTTGCGGGGGATCGCCTGATACGACGCGACGCCGTCGCCGAGGTCGTCGGTCATCGGCGTCCGGATGGGTCCCGGATGGATCGACAGCACCCGGATCCCGTCGGCCGCCAGTTCCGCCGCCGCCGACTTCGTCATCCCCCGCACGCCCCACTTCGAGGCCGTGTAGGCACTGATCATGGCGTAGCCCTGCATCCCTGCGGTCGACGAGATGTTGACGATGACCCCACCCCCCGCTCGCCGGAGCGACGGCACCGCGTGGTGCATGCCGAGGAACGTGCCGGTGAGGTTGATGTCGATCACGCGGCGGAAGTCGTCGGGCTTCATGTCGGCGACCGACCCGTAGGCCACGATCCCGGCGTTGTTCACCAGCAACCCGATCGGGCCGAAGGTCTCCTCGGTGGCGGCCACCGCCCGCTGCCAGTCGTCGCTGCTGGTCACGTCGAGGTGGGCGTAGTGGGCGTCGTCGCCCAGCTCCGCCGCCAGCGCCTCGCCTTCCGCGTCGAGGAGATCGCCGAGGACCACCTTCGCCCCCTCGGCCACGAGTCCCCGCACGTGGCACTCGCCCATCCCCCGGGCGCCGCCGCTCACCAGCGCCACCGTTCCATCCAGTCGGCCCATCAGTTCCTCACCTCTCCCCTGCTACCACCGCCGTGCCTTCCTACCAGATCGCGCCTACCAGATCGCGCCTACCAGATCGCGCCTACCAGACCGCGCCTACCAGATCGCGCCTTGCCTACCAGATCGCGCCCAGAGCCTTCAGCTCGAGGATCTTGTCGTCGTCGTAGCCGAGCTCGGTCAGGATCTCGTCGGTGTGCTCGGCGTAGTCGGCGGCGAGGCCGCGGGCGCCCCGCCAGTCGTCGACGTCGAACGGCGCCGGCGGACCGACGAACCCGTCGTCGAACGTGACCAGGTAGTCGTTGGCCAGGATGTGCGCGTCGTCGGCCAGGTCGTCGAGCCGATGCACCGGCGACACCCACACGTTGGTGCCCCGAATCGACGACCACCAGTGCGCGGTGGTGTTCGTGCGGAGGTGGTCGGCGAGGAGGGGCCGGAACGCATCCCGGTTGGTCTGCAGATCGTCGAAGTCGGCGAATCGCTCGTCGTCGAGGAGATGCTCGACACCGAGCGCGTTGGCCAGCTCGACCCACTGGTACTGGGCGAGCGCAGCGATGGCGACCCAACCGTCGCTCGTCTCGTAGACCGTGAACAGTGGATTGGTGGTGCGATCGGGGCTGAACCGCTCCATCCGCTCGCCGAGGTTGGCGGCGATGCCGACGCCCTGGAGCTGGAGCCACAGCAGCGCCTGGGTCTGCGAGGTGCCCACCACGCAGCCTTTGCCGGTCCTGGCCCGCTTGATCAGGCCCGACATCACCCCGGAGGCCATGTTGGTCCCCGTGAGGATGTCGCTCATCGATCCCGGCGGGTAGTTGGGCACCTCGGACGGGGCGGTGCTGTCCATGAACCCGGCGAAGGCCATCCCCACCGTGTCCTGGCAGGGGTCGTCGGCGAGCGGGCCACGCATGCCGAAGCCGGCACCCCGGCAGTAGACGAGTTGGGGGTTGATGGCGAGGAGCGTGTCGGGGTCGGCCCCGAACCGCTCGAGGCCGACCTCCCGGAGGTTCGTCACGAACACGTCGGCGTCGGCGATCAGCTTCTCGAACACCTCGCGACCCGGCTCCGAGGTGATGTCGAGCGCCAGCGACCGCTTGTTGCGGTTGAGCGACGCGTAGAGCCACTCCCGACCGCGGTCGTCGAACGTGATCCCGAAGACGCTGCGGAAGTTCCGCATCTTGTCGACCTTGCCCACCTGCTCGATCTTGATCACGTCGGCGCCGAGACTGGCGAGGGCGAGGCCCGCGACCGGCCCCTGGACGTACATCGAGAGCTCGACGACCTTCACGCCGGCCAGCGGCGCCTCCTCGGTATCGACCGACGACGCTGAGGGGGATGGTTCCGCAGTGCTCATGGCAGAACACTAGTCAACGGTCACAATCTGGCCAGATGGCGGACCTCCGAGCGCTGCCCGTCGACGCCGCCGAGGCGGCTCGTACGATTGTGCCGATGGAGGCGACACCGCCGACCGCGGAGGTCGAGCCGGCCGTTTCGGCTGACCGGGCAGCGAAGCTCGGCGGGCGGGCGAGCGGTCTCGCCCAGCTCCACCTCGCGGTGCTGCTCTTCGGGGCGGCGGGGTTGTTCGGGAAGCTCGTCGACCTGACGCCAGCGCCGCTGGTGCTGGCCAGAGCCGGGATCGCAGCGGCGTTCGTGTTCATCGTTGCCGTCGGGGGGCGACGATCGATACAGCCTCGACGCCGTGTCGATCTCGTCGTGTTCGCCGCGATCGGTTCGCTGCTGGCGGTGCACTGGGTGGCGTTCTACCGGTCGGTGCAGGTGTCGACGGTGTCGATCGCGGTGCTGGCGGTGGCGACGTTCCCCGTGTTCACCGCGCTGCTCGGGCCGCTCTCGATCGGCCGTCTGCCTTCCCGTCGTGATGTGGTGCTGGCAGTTGTTGCATTCGTCGGTGTGGCGGTCATCGTCGGCCGGGTCGACCTGACCGGCGCGGTCGCCCAGGGCGTGCTGTGGGGGGTGGCGGCCTCAGCGCTGTTCGCCGTGCTGACGATCGTCAACGAGCGCCTGATCGTCGGCTACCCCGGCATCACCGTCGCGCTGTACCAGTTCGCGGTTGCGGCGCTGGTGCTGGCCCCGTTCTCGCTGGGTGAGCTGGCTTCCGTCAACGGTCGAGGCTGGCTCCTGCTCGTCGTGTTCGGAACCTTGATCACCGCCGTTCCCCACACCTTGTTCATCGCGTCGATGCGCCGGTTCGCGTCGGCCACCGCCAGTCTGACGGTGAGCCTCGAACCGGTCTACGGCATCGCCCTGGCGTGGCTGACCCTCGCCGAGACACCGAGCCCTCGGGTCCTCGTCGGCGGCGCGATCATCCTCGCCACCGTCGCGATCGGCACGCGCCGGTGAAACGCGCCGACATTTGTGGTCTTTGCAGCGGTATGCGCCGCAAAAACCACAAGTTTCGCTGGGGGTGGGGGGTCAGCCGCGGCCGTGGCGGAGCAGGGCGCCCGGGGTGGCGCCGGTGCACTCGCCGTCGTCGAAGGTGACCTCGCCGTTGACGATGATCTTGTCGTAGCCCTTCGCCCGCTGGACCCGACGCCACTCACCGCCGGGGAGGTCGTGCTCGACGTCGCCGATCCACGGTGGGTCGATGGCGAGCTCCTCCATGTCGTAGATGACGACATCGGCGGCCTTGCCCTCCTCGAGCACGCCGCGGTCGCGGAACCCGGCGGCCTTCGCCGGCAGGTTCGACAGCCGGAAGTGGGCCTCCTCAAGAGTGATGACGCTCTCATCGCGCACGAGCCAGGTGAGGAAGTCGGTGGTGTAGGCACCGCCGGTGAAGAACTTGGTGTGGGCGCCGCCGTCCGACACGCCGGGGATGGCGTAGGGGTTCTGGATCATCTCGGCCATGAACTCGGCATTGGAGCCCTTGTCGGGGCCGAGGAACTCCACGTTGAGATCGCCCTCGAGCGAGAGGTCGAGCATGACCTCGATGTGGTGCTTGCCCTCGTCGGCGGCGATGTCGCCAACCGACTTGCCCACGTACTTCTGGAGGCTCGCCTCCCGGTTGACGCCCTGCACCACCAGGCTCTTGGGGTTGCCACCGACGCCGGCCTGGATGACCTGCAGCCGCCGGTCGGCCTCCTCGGCCTCCTCGACCAACGCCCGGCGCAGCTCGGGATCCTGCATCTTCTCGACCTTCTCCTCCTTCGTGCCGGTGGTGACGGCCCGCCACGCCGGGGAGGCGTCGTAGAGGTTCCAGTGCTCGAGGGTGAAGGCGAAGCCGGCCCGGCCGGTACCGCACTGGGCGTAGATCGGGAGGCCCTGGTCACGGCACTTGTCGATCCACCGCAGCGGCCGGCGGTGCACCTCGGGGTCCTTGCGGGAAGGAGCCACCACGTTGTGGAGGATCGGCCGCTTCGCCGTACCGGCCAGCGTCTCGAGGAACGCGAGGTCGGCCCGGATGTCGCCGGTCCCCTGGGTGATCTGGATGAAGCCCTCGTCGCGCTCGGCCAGCACCTCGGCGAGGGCGAGGATGTCGGCGTCGTGCATGATGTCGGTCACCATCGGCGAGCCGTCGTAGTCGGCCTGCACGGAGTCGGGACCGAGGCGCTGGATCGAGAAGCCGCACAGACCGGCGTCCATCCCCTCGTGGAGGAGCCGCTGCATCTCCTTGCGCTCCTCCACGCTGGCCGGCTCGCCCGCCTTCGCCTTCTCCAGCCCCATCACGTAGGTCATGAGCGACGCGGTGGGCATGTACTGGATGCAGTTCACGCCCTTCGGGGCGCGGTCGAGGCTGTCGAGGTACTCGGGGATCGTCTCCCAGTCCCAGTCCATGCCCTGCTTCATCGACTCGTACGGGATGGCCTCGGTGCGGGTCATCGTCAGCATCGAGCGGTCCTGGAACTCGGGCTTCACCGGGGCGAACCCGAACCCGCAGTTGCCGAGCACCACGCTCGTCACGCCGTGGTAGCCGGAGATCGTGCACCACGGATCCCATCGGATCTGGGCGTCGTAGTGGGTGTGGAGGTCCACGAAGCCGGGGGCGACGATCTTGCCGGTTGCGTCGATCACCTCGTCGGCCACGCCGTCGGCCCGTCCGCCGAGTTGGGCGATCTTGCCGTCCTTGATCCAGACGTCGCCCTGGTAGCGCGGTACCCGGGTTCCGTCGACGATGGTGCCGCCGGTCAGGTGGAGGTCGTAGTCGGCCATGGTGCTCGTCCCTTCGGGCCTTTGGGCAGGTCCCCCCTGCACAGTTGACAAAACGCTACCCATGGGTGAGCGTGCGCCTCTAATCGATGGGCGGAAGACGCGCTCGACGAGCGGAAACGGAGGACACATGGACGTGATGGTGGAGGGCCTGCTCTTCCCCGAGGGGCCGATCGCGATGCCCGATGGCAGCGTGCTCCTGGTGGAGATCGCCCGGGGCACCGTGAGCCGGGTGACGCCGGACGGGACCGTCGAGGTGGTCGCCGAGTGCGGGGGTGGGCCGAACGGTATCGCCATCGGCCCCGACGGCCGGGTGTACGTGTGCAACAACGGCGGGTTCGACACCACGATCGACGCCAAGGGTCGGGTGCGGATCGCCGACACGAACGACTCCTACGTCGGCGGTTCGATCCAGGTGGTGGACATCGACTCCGGCGAGGTCGAGACGCTCTACACCGCAGCCGATGGTCACCCGCTCAGCGCCCCGAACGACATCGTGTTCGACGCGGAGGGCGGGTTCTGGTTCACCGACCACGGCAAGCACTGGGACCGCCAGCGCGACCACGGCGGCATCTACTACGCCAAGCCCGACGGGTCCTTCATCGCCGAGATCATCTACCCGGTGGAGGGCCCGAACGGGATCGGTCTCTCCCCCGACGACGCCCGCCTGTACGTGGCCGAGACCCACACCGGTCGGGTCCGGGTGTGGGACGTGACCGGTCCCGGCGAGCTCGACCGTCCCTACGGCAAGGCCACCCGTGGCCGCCTCCTGGCCGGGCTCGAGGGCGAGCAGTTGCTCGACTCCCTCGCCGTCGACAGCGAGGACCACGTGTGCGTGGCCACGATCCGCAACGGCGGGGTGACCGACTTCGCCCCCGACGGCTCGTCGACCCACGTGGCCACCGGCGATCCGCTCACCACCAACATCTGCTTCGGCGGGGCCGACATGACCACCGCCTACATCACCGGCTCGCTGAACGGCACGCTGCTGCGCACCACGTGGTCCCGCCCCGGCCATCGCCTCCACCACAACCCGTACTGAGGCGAGGATGGCGATCGTCAGCATGGTTCGGCACGGCGAGGCGGCCGCCGCCTACAGCCAGCATCCCGACCCGGGGCTCAGCGATCGGGGGCGGGCGCAGGCCGACGCGGTGGCCGGTGAGCTCGCGGGCCTCGGTCCGCTGCCGGTGCTGTCGAGCCCGATGGCCAGGGCCCAGGAGACGGCGCGGCCCCTGGCGACGGCCTGGCGCCGGAGCGTCGAGATCGAACCGGCGGTGTCGGAGATCCCGAGCCCTGCCGGGCTCTCCCCGGCCGACCGGGGCCGGTGGCTGCAGGCGGCGATGGCCGGCACGTGGGCCGACACGAGCGACGAGGTCCGGGCGTGGCGGGACGGCGTGGCCCGAGCGCTGATCGCCCTCGACGGCGACGCTGTCGTCTTCTCCCACTTCGTCGCCATCAACGCCGCCATCGCTGTGGCCACCGGCGCCGACACCATGCGGTGCCGACACGTCGACCACTGCTCGGTCACCACGTTCGACACCGCGGGCGGGTCGCTCACGCTCGTCGAGGAAGGCCGCGAGGGCCAGACGACGATCCTGTAGCGCCCGGCGGACGGGACGGAGCCGGTACTCTGCCGGCATGGAGATCCTGGAGATCGAAACCGAGCGGACCCTGAGCCGGGAGGACGCGGCGGCGTGGCTCCGCGAGCTCGCCGATCAGTTGGCGCGGAACAACCAGTTGCAGTTCCGGCAGGACGGCCTGAAGTACACGGTGCGGGTGCCGGGCGAGGTCACCATGGAGGTCGAGGTGGAGATCGAGGACGACGGCTCGAAGCTGGAGATCGAGCTGTCCTGGTAGCGGCTACCCGACGCTGAGCCGCTACGCGGGCGCGACCTCGCGGGTGACGGCGACGGTCGAGGCGCCGAACGTCGGCAACCACGACGAGTGCCGGCCGAAGCCGCCGAGCACGATCACCAGCAGGTCGTCCGGTTGGGCGATGATCGGCACCTCCGACTCGGTGGCGAACGGATCGTCGACCATCTTGGCCATCCCACCCCGCTCCCAGATGTGTCGGGGGATGCGGGCGTGGTCGAACACGTGTCGCTTCACATCAGCCTTGCTGTACCCACCGCCGGCCACGATCGCGGCGTGCTCGGGGCCGAATGCCAGCACCGGCCCGCCGTGGAGGTAGGCGTTGTTGGAGCCCATGTCCGACAGCGACCCGGCGACGGTGGTGAGCACGCCGGCGGCGTCGGTGGAGACGTGGTCGTTGATGTTGTGGGGGCTCTCGCAGCCGACCACGGTGACCGTCGACTGCCCAGCGTCGAAACCGCGCTCCACGTGCAGCGGCTCCCACGGGCTCTCGGCCTCGTTCTCGGCCACACAGAACGAGTACTTCGACGGCGCGCCCTGGGTGGCGCGGTCGAGCACGCCGGGGGCGGCACCCCCCACATTGAGCAGGATCAGCCGCATCGCCCGACCGATCGTGGCGTTGGCCCGGAAGCCGGGACCGTACGCCCCGTAGCGGGCGTTGACGCCGACCTCCTCGGCCACAGGACCGTTCACGATCACCAGCGGTGAGCACGGGTGAGTGGTGGCCTGCACCGCGAACAGGTTGAAGGCGGGGTCGAGCGCCGCTTCCACCGCGGCCACCACGACCCGGAAGTGCTGGGGGCGGCAGCCGGCCATGACCGCGTTGATGGCGAGGTGCTCGATGGTCGCGACGCCCTGGCGGGGCGGCATGGCGCCCAGCTCGTCGGTCGGGTTGCGACCGCCGGGGGCGGCGTCGAGCATGGCTTCGACCCTGGCGGCGGTGGGCGGCACGGCCGGGAGCCCGTCGGACCAACCCATCTCGGCGAGGTGGTCGTCGAAGTGCTCCTGGTCGGCGTCGGCGAGCTCGATCAGCTCGGGACGGGCGAGCGGCTCGGTTTCTGGCGTGGTGGCCGTCATCGGGGGCTCGTCACGGCGTGGGGACCGTCACCGGGTGAGGGCGAGGTCGATGGCGCAGGCGTCGTCGAGACACAGCTCCCCGCCCGCCAGTCGACGCTGGGTGAGCCGCACGAACCGGTCCCGGTTCGCGTCGGCCACCTCGGCAGCGTCGCCGGTGAGCGCCGCCACCACCTCGTCGATGATCGCCGCTGCTTTGGCGTCGACGAGGTCGGGGAGGTTGTCGGCCAGCGGGTGGGGAATCGGGACGAGCGGCAACCCGGGGGCGCCGAGCACCTGGGCCTCGGCTCTCCCGAGCGGGCCGAACTCGTCGCTGCAGATCACCACGGTCGGCACGCCGGCGTGCTCCAGTTCAACGGAGTCGTGGACACTCCACGACGTGCAGCTACCTCAATCGGCGATGGCGAGCACCACCGCGTCGACCGTTCGGAGACGGTTCATCACCTCTGGCGGTGACGGCGACGTGGCGATCTTCTTCTCGGTCACCACGTCGATGCCGGGGTGTCGACGGCCGAGCTCGGCGCCGACCTCGGCGAGGAGCCGACCGGCGTTCGCCTTCTGGTTGTCGAGCAGGGCGACGGTCTTCCCGTCGAGGTCGGGCTTCCGAGCGGCGAGTGGCTCCTCCGCTGTCCTCGACGGCGCCGCTGGGGCATAGAACTGCAGCGAGGCCATACCCGACGCTACCCACGCCCGCACGCCGGTGCCAGACACATCGTGCGGGGGTTCGGCCACTGCCGCCAGCACAGGGCTGATCGTGCTTGCAGAGCGACGGTGATCCACAGTGCCGAAACGCTCGGGGCTGCAGCCCGGGATCAGCGCGCACGATGTGTCTGACACCGGTGTGCGCGCACGACGTGTCTGACACCGGTGTGCTGATGTGCAGCCGCGGTCGCATCGCCTACGGTTTGGGTCATGACCGGTTCGCTGACCGAGGCGAAGATCGAGGATGAGGCGGGACTGCTCGACGAGGCGGAGCGAACGGCCACCCAGATCCGGCAGACCACGTCGGTCCATCCGGCGATGACGATCGACGACGCCTACCGGGTCCAGGCGGCGTGGCTGGAGCGCAAGCTCGACCGGGGTGAGGAGCTCGTCGGCCACAAGATCGGGCTCACGTCCCGGGCCATGCAACGGTCGATGAACATCACCACCCCCGACTCCGGCTTCCTGACCGAGCAGATGGTGTTCGCTCCCGGCAGCACCCTCGACGCCGGCGCGTTCTGCGACCCGAAGCTCGAGGTCGAGCTGGCGTTCGTGCTGGCGACCGACCTGGCCGGTGCCGACCTCGACGTCGACGACGTGCTCGACGCCACCGACCGCGTCACGCCCGCGATCGAGCTGATCGCCGCCCGCAGCCATCGGGTCGATCCCGACACCGGCCGCACGAGGACCGTGGTCGACACGATCGCCGACAACGCCGCCGACGCCGGGATCGTCTGCGGGGGCTCCCCGGTGGCACCCCGCGAGGTCGACCTCCGCTGGGTGGGCGCTCTCGCCTATCGGAACGGGTCGCTCGAGGAGACCGGTCTCGCGGCCGGGGTGCTCGACCATCCGGCCCGCGGCATCGCCTGGCTGGCCAAGCGGTACCACGAGCAGGGTCTCACCCTCGAGGCGGGCCAGACGATCCTCGCCGGCTCGTTCACCCGCCCGATCGACATCGCCCCCGGCGATGAGTTCCGCTTCGACTACGGCCCGCTCGGCTCGTTCGAGCTCGCGTTCAAGGATCCGTCATGACCGAAACCCACGGCGGCGCCTACCACCAGGAACGGCTCGACCCGCCCCCGCCGCCGGCGGGCTGCCCGATGCATCGCGAGTGGAGCCCGCTCGACGACGACTACCTCGCCGACCCGTATCCGATCGCGGCCGACCTCGCCGCCGAGCACCCCGTGTTCTACGCCGAGCAGCTCGGCTACCTCGTGGTGACCGACATGCACCAGATCGAGGCGATCTTCACCGACCACGAGACCTTCGCCTCGGTCAACGTGCAGGATCCCGTGTTCCCCCTCGCCCCCGAGGCCCAAGAGATCCTCGCCGCCCCCGACTACGACCCGGTGGCGGTCATGTCGAACCGCCCGGAGCCCGACCACGGCAAGATCCGGGTCCACACCCGGCAGGGGTTCTCCAACAAGCGGATCAAGACACTCGAGCCCTACATCCGGCGCCGCACCCACGAGCTGATCGACGAGATGGAGGCCGCCGGACCGCCAGTCGAGCTGGTCGAGGCGCTGGCGTTCCCCCTCCCGGGCGAGACCGTGTTCCGCTTCATCGGCTTCCCCGAGGGCGACGACGAGATGCTGAAGAGCTGGTGCGGTGACCGCAAGGCCTTCTCGTGGGGCAAGACCACCCCCGATCAGCAAGCCGAGATCGCCAACCAGATGGTCGCCTACTGGCGGTACTGCCGGGAGTTCACCGCGTCGAAGCGGGACGACCGGGGCGACGACCTGGCCTCCGAGCTGATCGACGCCCACGAGGCCAACCCCGACGACATGTCCTATCGGGAGGTCGAGTCGGTGATCTACGGCTTGTCGTTCGCCGGCCACGAGGCCGTCACGTCGCTGATCTGCAACACCCTCCAGTGCCTGCTCCCCCGGCGCGAGGTGTGGGCCGAGATCTGCGCCGACCCGGGTTTGATCCCGAACGCGATCGAGGAGGTCCTCCGATTCAACTCCAGCCAGGTGTCGTGGCGGCGGCTGACCACCAGGGACACCACGGTCGGCGGGATCGACGTGCCGGCCGGCACTGCGATCTTCCTCAACTTCGCGTCGGCCAACCGGCAGGCCGACCTGTTCGACGACCCCGACACCTTCGACATCCACCGGCCGAACGCCAACCGCCACATCTCCTTCGGCAAAGGCGTGCACTACTGCCTCGGGGCGAAGTTCGCCAAGTTCGAGACCCAGCTCGTCACCGAGATCCTGGCCGAGCGGCTCCCCACGCTCCGGCTCGCCACCGACGAGCCCCTCCCCTACTTCCCCAACATCACGTTCCGAGGCCCCACCGAGTTCCCCGTGAGCTGGTAGGCCCCTAAGCTGGGCCCTGATGGCCACGCTCGGCATGCGACACGCGGTGCTCTGGGTCACCGACCCGGAGGCCTCGGCATCGTTCTACGAGGCGGCGCTCGGGCTCGAGGTGGTCCACCGACGGGGCGAGGCCCTGTTCCTGTCGTCGCCGGTCTCGGCCACCGATCACGATCTCGGCCTGTTCCCAGCCGAGCAGGCACCCGACGGCAGCCCCGATGCGCGTCGCGACCGCCAACTCGGCCTCTACCACATCGCGTGGGAGGTGCCGACGCTGGGCGAGCTCGTCGACGTTCGCGACCGGCTCACCGAGCTCGGCGCCCTCGTCGGGGAGAACAACCACGGGATGAGCCGCAGCCTCTACGCCAAGGACCCGGACGGGATCGAGCTCGAGGTCATGTGGGAGGTCCCCCTGGAGCTCTACGACGAGGACGACCCGTCGAACGTACCGCTCGACCTCGAGGCCGACATCGCACGGTGGGGGGCCGATCGCCCCGGGCGAGGCGTGCCGGCGGCGGCGCCAGCTCAGACCAACTGATCGCGGAACTCGTGGGGCGTGATCCCCGTCATCCTGGCGAAGAACTTCGTGAAGTTCGTCGCTTCGGAGAAGCCGAGTGAGCGGCCGATCTCGGCGATCGAGGCATCGTCGACCGCCAGGCACCGCTTCGCCTCCAGCACCACTCGCCGATCGATCACGTCCTTCGGGGTGAGGTCGAGGGCGCTCGCCGCCTGCCGAGCGAGCGTCTTGGTCGACGTGTCGAGGTCGTCTGCGTAGTCGGCCACGTTGCGGGACTGCCAGAACCGTCGCTCAAGGTCGGCCAGGAACGCGTCCAGGAGCTCCGAGCGTGGCGGTCGGGCGGCCGCCGCGATCCTCGCCAGGTGTCGCAGCAGCAGACCGGCGGCGGCCACCATGATGTCGTCGTCGTGGTCGGTCCGGCCCTGCTCGGCCACGAGGTCGGCGGTGACCGAGCGAACGAGGGCCGCGATCGGACCGACCGGAACCGACGGCAGGGGACGCCACGGCTGGAACAATCCGTCTGGGCAGGCCGACCGGTCCACCACGATCACGTCGGCCTCGTAGGTCTGGCCCGGTGGGAAGCGATGCACCTGACCCGGCTGGACGTGCACGACCGACTCGACGCCGACCGTCACCGTCTCGAAGTCGACGCAGTGCTCTCCCGATCCCCCCATCGGCACGATCAGCAGGTGGCCCATCGATCGCTCGGCCGCCCCGTTGGAGGCCCGCCCCATCACATCGGCCGACGTGATCAGCACGGGCGGCCTCGGCGGCTCCAGGGTCGCGGTGCCCCCGGGGTTGCGACTGGGTCGGCTCGTTCCGCTCGGTCGGTTCATCGACGACTCGCCCTTGATCGATGCCCCGCACCCAGCCTAGCCACCCGACTGCGGAAGGGGGGTCGAGTCGTCGTTCGTGTGCAGCGATTCGAGCCCGGCCTACGGTTGAACCCATGAGCGAGAACCTCCGCACCTACACACAGGCATTGTTCGGCTTCGACGCGACGGTGAGACGGACCCCGACCGATCGTTGGAGCGCCCAGTCACCGTGTGCGGAGTGGAAGGCGGTCGACGTCTTGGCCCACACGATCGGGATGAACGAGATGATCGCGGGGTTCACCAACGGCGTCGACGCCAGCGCACCGGGGCACGACGTACCCGACGATCCGGCCGCGGCGTGGGACGAGTCGTTCGACACGATGCTCGATGCCCTCGACACGAAGGGTGCGCTCCAGTCGGTGGCCAGGACACCGTGGGGTGAGATGCCGGTCGACAAGTTCCTCGGGTTTGCCTGGGTCGACCCGGTGATCCACACGTGGGACCTCGCCGTCGCCACCGGCCAGGACGTCGTGCTCGACGGTCGTCTCGTGGCTCGGGCCACCACCCAGATGGAGCGGGCCGGCGACTCCCTCCGGGGCGAGCGCACGTTCGGCCCCGCGGTCGACGCACCGGCTGGCGCCGACCCGATCACCCGCCTGATCGCCATCACCGGCCGGGATCCTTCGGGCGCTTGAACCGGTTCGTCCCCCGGTGGGACGATGGCGGGACAGGCTCCGCTGTGGCCGATCCGAGGGACGGCCGGGGAGCCCGGAGACCACGAGGGGATTGACCACATGGAGTTTCTCGATCCGAGGGCCGAGCCGCTGGCGGCACCGGAGCCCTACGACCTGTCACGCCAGCTCGAGCCGGGCACCACGATCGCCCTCCTCGCCAACGGCTTCCCCGATTCGGTGTCGTTCCTCCAGCACGTCGAGGCGGCGCTGAGCGACGCCTTCGAGGGCTTGACGTTCGCCCATTTCGACAAGGGCAATGCCTCGGTCGTCGTCAGCGACGAGATGCTGGCCGCGATCGAGGCCGACTGCCAGGCGGTGATCGCCGCCTACGGCCATTGAGGCAGCTGCACGTCCGGCACCGTGCGTGACGGCATCGAAGCAGCCCGCCGAGGCATCCCCGCGGTCTCCCTCGTGACCGAGAAGTTCTGGCCGCAGGGCGATTTCGTGGCCATGTCGGAAGGCATGACCGACATCCCCCGGGTGCAGCTGCCCCACCCCGTCGCAGGGTCGGGCAACGAAGCCATGGCGAAGGTGGCGATCGAGGTCCGCGACCAGATCGTCCGGGCCCTCGAGGGCCGATGACGGCCATCGACGCGCCGGTCACCGCGACCGGCACACTCGAAGCGACCGACGAGGCGGCGGCCGTCGAACGACTGCACGCACTCGGCTGCACCGACGGCCTCCCGGTGATCGTGCCCACCGCCGAGCGGGTCGACCGGATGGTGCTCGCCACCGGCCTCGACCGGGGTGACGTGCTCGGCGTGATGGGTCCGCTGATGGGGGCGGCCACCGTGGAGAAGGTGGCGACCGCGGCGGTGATGGCCGGCTGCCTGCCCGACCACGTGCCGGTGGTGGTGGCGGCGATCCGGGCGATGTGCCAGCCGGAGTTCGACCTCCGGGAGATGCAGGCCACCACCCACTGCACGGCGCCGCTGCTGATCGTCAACGGCCCGGCCCGCCATGCCTGCGGCGGGATCGCCAGCGGGTTCGGGGCGATGGGGCCCGGCCACCGGGCCAACGCGTCGATCGGGCGGGCGGTCCGCCTCGCGATGATCAACATCGGCGGCGCCCGGCCCGGCGAGTCAGACATGGCCCTCCACGGCCATCCGGGGAAGTTCACGTACTGCATCGCCGAGGACGAGGAGAACTCGCCGTTCCCACCGCTGCACACCGCGCTCGGCTACGACGCCGAGCAGAGCGTGTGCACCGTGGTGGGGGCCGAGGCGCCCCACTCGGCGTTCTTCGTGGGCGATGCCGACGAGCCCGAGCGCTCGGCCGAGGAGCTCCTCGGGATCATCGCGTCGATGGTGGCCGCCCCCGGCACCAACAACCTCGCCCTCGGCGGTGGCGGCTCGGTGATCGTGGTCATGAACCCCGATCACACCGCCGTCCTGGCTGCGGTGGGCTACGACCGGGCCAAGATCCAGGAGCGCCTCGCCGAGCTGGCGGTGCTCCCCCTGGAGATCGCGCAGAAGCTCCACCCGAAGACGTTCGCCACGGCCAAGGGCAGCCACGTCAGCGCCATTCGAGACCCGTCGAAGGTGCTGCTCGTGCAGGCCGGCGGCACGGGCCTCTACTCGATGGTGATGCCCACCTGGTGCGCGGGGGCCCACCGCAACACCGCGGTCCACGCCGAGATCGAGCTGGATCAGGCCTGCGAGGTGCCCTGGGCGACGGAGCTGCCGGGGGACCGAACGTGAAGGTCGGGCTGTTCCTCGGCGCCTTCTACCCCCACGTCACCCCGGACTACCTGGCAGCGGCAGCCCGCGGGGCCGAGGCCCGGGGCTTCCACTCGGTGTGGGTCGGCGAGCACGTCGTGCTGTTCGACCAGTACGCGAAGACCTATCCCTACGCCGAGGACGGGTCGTTCCCGGTCAGCGGCGAGGCGGGCATGACCGAGCCGTTCACCACGCTGGCCTGGTTGGCCGGTCAGACCTCGACGATCCGCATCGGGACCGGCGTGACCCTGGTCCCCCAGAGGAATCCGCTCTACACGGCCAAGTCGGTGGCCAACGTCGACTGGCTGTCGGGGGGCCGGTTCGACTTCGGGATCGGCGTGGGATGGCAGCGCGAGGAGTACGAGGCGCTCGGGGTGCCGTGGGAGCGGCGGGGCGCCCGATGCGACGAGTACATCGAGCTGATGCGGTCGCTGTGGACCGATTCGGTATCGACCCACGAGGGCGAGTTCTGGACGCTGCCCGAGTCGCGGGCGTTCCCCAAGCCGGTCCAGTCGCCGCACCCGCCGATCCACGTCGGCGGCGAAGGACCGGCGGCCCGGCGGCGAGTGGCCCGGCTCGGGGCCGAGTGGCTGCCGTTCAACATGAGCCCACCCTCGCTGGCGGCGGGGCGGGCGGCGCTGGCCCAGGAGCTGGACGACGCCGGCGGCAACGGCGACCGGAACATCGACGACGTCTGGATCACGGTCAGCCCGAACCGGGAGTCGGCGACGCCCGACCTGGCGCCGGCATTCGCCGACGCCGGCGCCGATCAGCTCCTGGTCCACCTCCGACGCCGGGTCGGGCTCGACGACCTCGACGCCGCGCTCGACGAGCTCGCAGCCGCCTACGGGGTCGCCGCCTGAGTCCTCTTCACGTCGTTCACGGCGAGGCGGGGCGACGATGGAGGGGCCAGAACGCGGCGGTGGCCAGGACGGTCATGACCAGTGCGGCGGTGATGACCGTGTCGAAGCTCCCGGTCTCGTCGAGCACGACCCCTGCGGCGATCGGTCCGATCAGTCCGCCCACACCGGCCGACGTGTAGAGCACGCCCAGGACGGCACCGAGGCCCTCGACGCCATACAGCTCGGCGGCCAGGACCGGCCCGAGGGCGACGTACCCGCCGTAGGCGGCGCCGAGCAGCGCGGTGAACACCAGGAGGGCCACGTAGTTCCCGCCGGACACCAACCAGATCCCGTAGGCCAACGGCTGGATCGCGTACGTGCCGAACGCCAGCGCGAACACGTCGAAGCGCACCCCGATCGCCCCCAACCCGAACCGGCCGACGATGCTGCCAACGCCGATCACGCTGATCAGCGCAGCAGCCGCCGGGCTCGACACCCCTCGATCGGTGGCGTACTTCACGATGAACACGAACGGCACGAACAGCGCCATGGTCATCAGGAAGCTGGCGGCGTACATGCGACCGAAGCCGAACCGGCGGACGATCTGGCGGAACGGGACGCGGGCGGTCGTGGGTGCGCCGCCCGGGGGCCGGGCGATCACCAGCACCGCCAACCCGTACACGACCACGCTGCCGATGCCGAGCACCCGGAACGCGAACCGCCACCCCTCGGTCCGGATCAGCCACTCGCTCAGCGGCACGAGCAGGAGCGTGCCGAGGCCTATCCCGCCGGTGTAGAGCCCGAGCGCCATCGACCGCCGCCGCACGAACCACCCCCCGACGCACGCCGTGAGCGGCACCAGGTAGGACGCGATGCCGATCCCGACCCCCAGCCCATAGGTGACGTAGCCGAGGGCGAGCGACTGCACCTCGGCGGTGAGCAGCAGGCCGGCGCCGATCGAGACGGCCCCGAACGCCACCAGCGGTCGAGCCCCGTACCGGTCGCCGAGCGGACCGGCGATCGCCCCGCCGGCGAAGAACAGGAACGTCGTGATGGCGAACACGGCCGCGGTGGCGCCGAGGCCGGCGTCGAACTCGTCGGCCATCTGCTCGAACGCGGCGCCGAAGCTGTAGAAGACACCGAACGTCCAGGCGTTGACGGCGCAGCCGGCGCTGGCCACCGCCCAGGCCCGGCCGCTGTCCAACCGGGCGCTCGCCTCCGCCGCCTCCCCGGCCGGTCCACGTCCGCTGGCGAGCAGTTCGTCAGCCGTCATCGTCGACGATGGCGTAGGCCTCGATCTCCACCTTCATGCCGGGGTCGATGAGGCGGCTCACCTCGACCAGCGTCGCCGCCGGCCGGACCTCGCCCCAGGTCTCGTGGTGGGCCCGGGCGACGAGGTCGACGTCGGCGATGTCGGTCACGTAGGTCACGGTCCGAACGACGTCGGCGGTGCTCGCCCCCGCCTCCGCCAGTGCGGCGGCGATGATCGAGATCGCGTTCACCGCCTGCTCGTAGGCGTCGCACCCCTCGATGTGCGGCGGCTGGGCGCAGGTGCCGGCGACGTGGACCGTGTGACCCACCCGCACCGCCCTGCAGTACCCGTAGACGTCCTCATACGCACTGCCCGATCGGATGTTCTGACGCACGGCCCGACGCTACCCACCCCCGCACGCCGGTGCCAGACACATCGTGCGGGGGTGACCGCGCCGCTACACGTCGGCGTAGCGGCGCTGGATCTCGTCGACCGCGAGCCTGCGCTCACCGGTCTCGAGGTAGTGCTTGTAGGCCAGGACGCCGCCACGGGCCGCACCGCGGATCTGGCCGGTCATCGGTCGGGTGAGCACCGCCGGCCGCATCCGGTAGAAGAACACGTTGGCCAGGAGGGTCTCGCCCCCCGCCCCGATCCGCACCCGCCAGGTGTTGAAGACCCTGGCGGGGAACCCCTTCGACTCGTACACGTCGTAGGTGTACTCCTTGTGGCCGGGGCGGTCGATCAGATCGATGATCCGCTCCTTGATCGCCACGTCGCGACCTCTGAAGTCGAGATCGCAGTGGCGGACCGCGCCCAGGCCGGTCTCCGGCTCGCCGGGTAGACCGTACGACGCCTTCACGGGCGCATGGGTGTCCTGGATGTCGACGTAGCCGTCGTGCAGCACGGCCCAGACGTCGTCGATCGACGCCTCGACCTCGGTCTCGAACACGATCGCCCGGTACCGGGTTCCGTCGTGGGTCACCCAGTCGGGGATCTGCCCGGTGACGGCGTTGGGGTCGGTGAGGCTCATGATCAGCTCCTTGCTCATCGGTGGTGGTGTGGAATCACCATCGATGCCAGGAGGGGGAGCCCGCATCCCCCGGGGGAGGGGATCGTCAGAGGTTCCTGCTCACAGCAGGTCGAGCTGCATCGCCCGGTCGACCGCCTCAGACCGGCTCGCCGCGCCCAGCTTGCGGTAGATGGCCTTCACGTGCGACTTCACCGTGCTCGGGGCGACGATGAGCTCCGACGCGATCTCGCGCTGGGTCAGGTCGGTGCGCAAGAGCCGCAGGACGGTGAGCTCCCGCCTGCTGAGCGGGTCGACCAGCGCGGCTGCCGTCGCCGGCGAGGCTGCGCTCGGGCCCGCATCGGCGTGGGGGTCGACACGATCGGTCGCCCAGCTCACCATCTCGACCCCATCGGCCTTCCGACCCTCGGCTCGGTCGGACTCGAAGGCGGCACCCTCCACCACCTCGGCGACCCCCGGGGGAACCGAGCCCAGCCGACGTCGGATCAGGGTGTCGACATCGTCGGCGCCCTGCTGGCAACCGCCGACCAACCTGGCCGCCAGTCGGGTGCGCCCCTGGGCCAGGGCCACCAGGACCAGGCCGGAAAGGCTGTCGGCCACCACCCCCTCGTGATGGATGCGCAACCCGGTGCGAAGCGCGAAGAGGTGAGAGCGAGCAGCCGCCTCGGCGTTGCCCAGTGCCGTGTGGATGAAGCCCTCGCCGTTGGCGGCGGTCGCCTCACCCTCCGGGTAGTGGCCCCGACGGTGCAGCTCACGGCTCCGGACCGCCAGCTCCCGGGCCTCGGCCGCTCGACCCCGTCGCAAGGCCACGTGACCTCGGCGGTCGAGGAGGAGGCCTGCCAGGACGGGCAGGTCCCGATCGGCGATCAGGTCCAGGCCCTCCCGGTAGCCGGCCTCGGCGGCCCTGTCGTCGGTCGTCTCCAGGTGGCGGGCGAGGAAGTAGCGCGACCACGCCCGACCCCAGACCTCGCCGGTGGTGTCGAACACGGCGACGGCGCGGCGCAGGCGCTGCTCGACCCGTGCCGGATCGTGCCCCGCCATCGAGTCGAGGTTGGCGGCCTGGACCAGCGCGTTGGCGTGGACCAACGGCAGGCGGTCGCTGCCGGTGCGCTCGATGACGGCGGCGAACTCGGCGCGCCCTCGTTGCCGATCACCGACCCACCCCCGGTGGTAGGCGAGGGCGAGCTTCACCGTGAGCGCGTTCTCGACCGCGGTGCTCTCGACCGCGGTGCCCTCGACCGCGGTGCTCTCGACCGCGGTGCTGGCTCGGGACCACGCATCGGCGTCGACGTCCCACCCGGCGTGCACCCAGGCGATGGCGACCGGACCCACGATGGCCACCAGCAGGTCGTGCTCGGCCTCGTCCCGGCACCACGCGACCGCCTCCTGCAGGTTGCGGGCCTCCACCCTGAGCTCGTCGGGAAGTGCCTCGGGCTCGGCAGCGCCCCCGCCGAACCGGGCCGTCATCTCGGCGCACCACGTGGCCCGTCGCCGCTGCAGCTCGCGGTGCTCGTCGGCGTCGAGTCCATCGAGACAGAGCCGCCGGAGGTGGTTCAGGAGGCAGTAGCGGTTGCGGGCCGCGACGTGGCCGACCATCGAGCGCTGGACCAGCTCGCCGACGAGCTTTCCCGCCTCGGCCGACCGTCTATCGAGCACCGCCGCCGCGGCAGCCAGGTCGAAGTCGGGGGCGAACACCGCCAGCGCGGCGAGTGCGCGGTCCTGCTCCTCGGACAACAGCGCCCGACTCCACGCCACGTTGGCGGCCAGCGAGTGATGCCGCCGGTCGGCGTCGTGCCACCGGTGCTCGGCGATGGCCACGTCGTCGGTCACGATCTGGAGCAGGTGCTCGAGGGTGAACGCCCGGAGCTGGGCCGCCACCAGCTCGATCGCGAGCGGGAGCCCGTCGAGGAGCCGGCAGATCTCCTCGATCAGGCCGAGCGACCGGTCGTCGAGCACGAGGTCGGCGCGGGCCGCGATCGCCCGGTGCCAGAACAGCTCGACCGCAGGGCTCAGGTGGCCGGGATCGTCGCCGTCGGGCAGCTCGGCGAGCCCAGGCGAGCCGGCGAGCCCTGGAGACCCGGCGGACTCGGCATCGAGCGGCAGTGGGTGGAGGTCGAGCAGCACCTCGGGTCGGACGGCCAGCGGGGTGGTGCTCGTGGCGAGGATCCTCGTTCGCCGGCTGGTGGTGAGGATCGACTGCACCACCGCCGCGACGCCCTCGAGAAGGTGCTCGCAGTTGTCGAGCACGAGGAGCACCGTCGACACGTCGAGATGACGCCAGCCGCCTGCCCGCCCGGTCACCGGGGCGGCGATCGACTGCTGGACCTCGCGGCCCACCCGTTCAGCGTCGGTGACGTTCGCCAGCTCGACGTAGGCGACGAGATCGAACTCGGTCTCCAACTCGTTGGCCAGCTCGACCGCCAGTCGGGTCTTCCCCACCCCACCCGAACCCACCACCGTCACCAGGCGGTGCTGGCGAAGGAGGTCCATGGCCTGTCGAACCTCGGCGTCGCGGCCGACCAGCACCGTGGTCGGAACCGGCGGGCCGGAACCGGGGCCCGGGCCGGGATGGGAGCCGTCGACCGCCATCAGCCTGCGCGGAGGATCTTCGCCAGGGTTGCTGATGCGATGTTGGCGCCGCAGCTCACCGCCACCACGGTCGCCCCGGGGTGGCGTCGGGCGTGGTCGGTGGCCGCCGCCAGGGCGACCCCGGCGGCGCCCTCGACGAGTTGGTGGTGATCGTCGATCATCGCCCGCACCGCCCCGGCTATCGCCTCCTCGGGAACCGCGAGCCACTCGTCGACCAGGTCGCGGCACAGCTCGAAGGTGACAGCGTCGGGTTCGATCCCGCCGGCGGTGCCGTCGGACCACGTCGGTCCGGTCGGCGGATCGACGATCCGGCCCGCCGCAACCGAGGCGAGCATGGCCGCGTCGTTGGCCGGTGAGGCGCCGACCAGCGCAATGCCCGGGGCGTGCTCGGCGAGCCACGTGCCGATCCCCGAGATCAGTCCGCCGCCGCCGACGGCGACGACCACGGCATCGATCGACAAGAGTCCGGCGGCGGCGGCGTCGGCGGTGATCTCGCAGCCGATCGTGCCCTGACCGGCGATCACCGATGCGTCGTTGTAGGGCGAGACGTAGGCGAGGCCGTGCGCGTCGGCCGCGGCCCGGGCCATCACCTCTGCCTGGTAGGCGTCGGCGCTCTCGACGGTGACGATGGTGGCGCCCCGCCGCTCGATCTCGGCGACCTTCGACGACGACGCCCCCGCCGGCAGATACACGGTGGCGTCGCAGCCGACCAGCGCGGCGGCGGTGGCGACGGCGATCCCGTGGTTGCCCGACGACGCCGTGACCACACCCCGATCCCGGCTCGCCGGATCGAGCGTGAGCACCTTGTTCAACGCCCCCCGAATCTTGAACGACCCGGTGAGCTGCAGGTGCTCGGCCTTGATGGCGATCGTGGACCCGGTCCGGTCCGACAGCGGCGCCGACACCTCGAGTGGCGTGGACCGTCGATACGGCCCGATTCGCGCTGCGGCCGCTTCGATCGCGGCCGGGGTGATGGCGGTTGGTTCGACCATGGGCAACTCTTCGTGGAGCGTACCGCCCGTGTAGGTTCGAGCTATGACCGACCCCGACACCCCTGCGGTGACCTGGACCGCCGGCCCGGACCACGTGGCGACCGTGCAGCTCCGGCGCCCGCCGAACAACTTCTTCTCCCTCGACCTGATCGACGGGGTGGCCGACGCCCTCTTCGCCATCGACGACGACCCCGACTGCCGGGCCGTGGTGCTGTGCGCCGAGGGCAAGCACTTCTGTGCCGGGGCCGACTTCGGGCCGGGCGGTCGGAGCTACACCACCGAGGACCTGTACGGGGCCGCCGTTCGGGTGTTCCGGGCCAGGACCCCGATCGTGGCCGCCGTGCAGGGCGCCGCCATCGGTGGCGGGCTCGGCCTGGCGCTCTCGGCGGACTTCCGGGTGGCGTGCCCCGAGGCCCGCTTCAGCGCCAACTTCGCCCGGCTCGGCTTCCATCAGGGCTTCGGGATCAGCGAGACCCTGCCCCGGGTGGTCGGCCAGCAGAAGGCGGCCGAGCTCCTCTACACCGGACGCAGGATCAAGGGTGAGGACGCAGCGGCGATCGGCCTCGCCGACCACCTCGTGCCCGCCGATCAGCTCCTGGCGAAGGCCACGGAGCTCGCGGCCGAGATCGCGGCGTCGGCCCCGCTGGCGGTCCGATCGATCCGGGAGACCCTGCGGGGCGACCTGGCCGACCTGGTGAAGGCGGCCACCGACCACGAGGGGGCCGTCCAGGCCGACCTCCGCAAGACCGCCGACTTCGCCGAGGGCACCAAGGCGATGGCCGAGCGTCGAACCCCGAACTTCACCGGATCCTGAGCGAGGGACGACGCACATGAGCGGGACCACACCGGCTGCGACCCACGTCGACGACTACCTGGCCGACCTCGGGCCCGATGACGCCGACATCACGAGCCACGACACCTATACCGCCGGTGTCCCCCACGCCACCTTCGCCCGGCTCCGGGCCGAGGATCCCGTCCACTGGACCGAGGAGGCCGACGGGTCCGGGTTCTGGTCGATCCTGCGGTACCGGGACGCGACCGGGGTGAGCCGCGACGTCGAGACGTTCACCTCCGCGAAGGGGATCCGGCTCGAGGAGATGGCCCCCGACGAGCTGGCAGCCCGGCGGACGATGATGGAGTACGACCCTCCCGAGCACACCCGGTACCGGCGGCTCGTGAGCAAGGGCTTCACCCGGCGGACGGTGGAGAGCTACGAGGACGAGATCCGCCAGCTCGCGATCGAGGTGATCGAGGCCGCCCTCCCGCTGGGCGAGTTCGACTTCGTGCACGAGATCGCCGAGCAGCTCCCGATGCGGATGCTCGGCCGGCTGCTGGGCACGAGCGACGAGGATGGTCACCAGCTCGTGGCCTGGGGCGACGCGCTGCTCGGCAACACCGATCCCGAGTTCACCGACGCCGTGGTCGACCTGACCGACACCGACGAGTACCGGCTCGTGCCGTTCCGGAGCCCGGCGGCCATCGAGATCTTCGCCTACGCCCAGGAGCAGGCCACCGAGCGGCGGGCCTGCCCCGGCTCCGACATCATCAGCCAGTTGCTCGCCCCGATGGCCGACGGCGAGCTGCTGACCGATCCCGAGTTCAACAACTTCTTCACCCTGCTCGTGGCGGCGGGGAACGACACCACCCGCTACTCGATGACACATGGGCTGTGGTCGCTGCTGAACCACCCGGAGCTGTGGACGGCGTGGCAGTCGAACCCCGATCTCACCCCCACCGCAGTGGAGGAGATCCTCCGCACGAGCTCGGTGACGATGCACTTTCGGCGGACGGCGACCCGAGACGTCGAGCTCGGCGGCAAGCGGATCAAGGCCGGCGACAAGGTGGTCATCTGGTTCAACTCGGCCAACCACGACGAGGAGGTCTTCCACCAACCATTCCGGTTCGACCTCGCCCGGGAGTGGAACGACCACATGGCCTTCGGCCGCAACGGTCCCCACCTGTGCCTCGGGGCGTGGCTGGCCCGCATGGAGCTCCGGGTGGTGTTCGAGGAGCTGATGAAGCGGGTCGACCGGCTCGAACCGGCGGGACCCGTCGACCACCTCCGCTCGAACTTCATCGCCGGGATCAAACGACTCCCGGTCCGGGTGGTCGGCTGACGTCAGCGCCCCCCTCAGCGCCCCTTGTCAGCGGCCCTGTCAGCGCTCCCCTCAGTGCACTGTGACGGCCAGCCGCTCGATGCCGTTGACGAAGTTCGACTCGACGTAGTCGGGTTCGCCGACCTCGGCGATCGGCAGGTTGCGGTCGAGGAGGGCGTCGACCAGCTCTGCCAGTTCGAGGCGGGCGAGCGACGCCCCGAGGCAGTAGTGGGCACCGCCCCCACCGAACGCGTGGTGGGCGGGCACCGCCGGCCGATCTGGCTGGAACGCCATCGGGTCGGCGAACACCGTCGGGTCGAAGTTGGCCGCCGCATACCACATCACCACCTTGTCGCCCGGTTCGAGCGCGGTGCCGGCGAGCTCGGTCGGTCGGGTGACGGTGCGCCGGAAGTAGAGGATCGGCGACGAGTAGCGGATCACCTCCTCGACCACCGACGGCACCAGCGACCGGTCGCCGTCCACGGCGGCGAACGCTTCGGGGAAGTCGCGGAGGTGGAGGGCGAGGTGGGCCATCGCGGTGCGGGTGGTCTCGTTGCCGGCGAACACCATCAGCCGGAAGAAGTTGGCGATCTCGCCGTCGGTGAGCCGCTCCCCATCGATCTCGGCCTCGATCAGGCTGGTCATCAGGTCGTCGGTCGGGTGGCGCCGTCGCTGCTCGGCGAGATCGAGCGCGTAGGCGGCCATTGCCGGGGCGGCGGGGCTGTTGAACGGGAGGAGTCGGAGGTCGGTGGTGTTGCCGTAGGCGGTCGGCTCGAGCGGCTCGTTGCCGGTGCCGGCCACGAGATGGTCGGACAGCTCGATCAGGTACCGATGGTCGGCCTCGGGCACGCCGAGGATGTCGCAGATGACCCCGATCGGGATCGGCGCCGCGACCTGGGCCACCCAGTCGCCGCCGCCATCGGCCAGCAACCCGTCGACGGCGGCCGCGACCCGACGGCGGGCGTCGAGCCGATAGCGCTCCACGTGGCGGGGGGTGAACGCGGCACTCACGAGACGGCGGAGGCGGGTGTGCACCGGCGGGTCGAGGTCGATCATCGACGCGCGGGCGTCGAGCGCGTCGGGGTCGATGTCGTAGATCTGGATGTGGCCGACCGCCGAGGAGTAGGTGGTGGCGTCGCGCGAGACCGCCACCAGCTCGGCCGAGCGGGTGACCGACCAGAAGCCCGCCCCGACCCGCTCGTCGGCCGGGGTCCACGTCAGACCCGGCGTGGCCCGCATGGCGGCGAACACCTCGTGGGGAATGCCGGCGGCGAACGTGGCGATGTCGTTGAGATCAGCCGGCGGCCGACCGTCGAGGGTCACGGCGCGCTCGGCGCGAGCCCGACCGACAGGATGCCGTTGACGAAGTTCGACGCGACCCGCACCGGCTGATCGGTGAGGTCCAACGCAAGGTTGCGCTTGCGCATCTCCTCCAGCACCACTCGGATCTCCATCCGGGCCAGCGAGGCCCCGAGGCAGAAGTGGGGACCGCCGCTGCCGAACGAGCACTGGCGGTTGTCGTCGCGTCCGACGTCGAACGTCATCGGGTCGTCGAACATCGCCGGATCCCGGTTGGCGGCGGCGTACCACATCACGACCTTGTCGCCCCTGGCGATCGAGGTGCCGGCCAGTTCGGTGTCGATGGTGGCGGTGCGCCGCATGTGGAGCACCGGGGTGGCCCACCGGAGCACCTCCTCGGTGGCCCGGTCGAGGAGGTCGGCGTCGTCCACGACGCGCCGCCACTGGTCGGGATGCTGGGCGAACGCGATCGCGCCGTGGCTGAGGGCGGTGCGGGTCGTCTCGTTCCCGGCGAACACGAGCACGTGGAACAGGTTGCGGAACTCGCTGGCCGACAGGCGGTCGCCGTCGTCGGTGGCCTCGACGAGCTGGGTGACCAGGTCGTCCTGGGGCTCGGCTCGGCGTTCGGCCCCCAGGTTCTCCCCGTAGGTGTAGAGGGCGTGACTGGCCGGGCTACCGAACGGCAGGAGCCGGACCGGGGTGGTGTTGCCGAACGCGTCGTCGGGGAGGGACGGGCGGTCGCCGGTGCCCTCCACGAGGTAGTTCGACAGCTCCACGAGGTGGTCGGCGTCCTCGATCGGCACGCCGAGGATCGACAGGATCACCCGGATCGGGAGCGGCGCCGCCACCAGGTCGACCCAGTCGCCGCCGCCCCGCTCGACGAACTCGTCGAGCAGTTCGACGGTGATCGCCCGGGTGAGGTCCTCCCACCGCCGGATGCTGCGGGGGGTGAAGATCCGGCTCACGAGCCGCCGCAGCCGGGTGTGGTCGGGGGCGTCGGTGTCGATGATCGACCGTCGAGCTTCGAGGGCGTCCGCCTCGAGGTCCCACAGGTTGGTGTGGCCCATGCCCGAGGAGAACACCTCGGGTGTGGCCGACACCCTCTTCACGTCGTCGTACCGGGTGACGGCCCAGAACCCCGAGCGCTCGTAGGGGTGCCACACGAGCCCTGGCGTGTCCCGCATCTCGGCGAACCGCTCGTGGGGAACGCCCCGCTCGTACACGGACGGATCGGTGATGGACACACGCTCGGTGACGGTCACGTCCCTAACTGTGCTCGATGAACCGCTCCCGTTCCCAGTCGTTGACGTCATCCGGGTCGGGCGAGCTCTCCTCGGCCAGCGGGATCTCGGCCACGGCGATGCTCACGAAGCTCCGGGAGAACTCGTCGCCCAGTCGGGTCGCCAGTGGGCTCCCGTCGAACGCGGCGATGGCCGACGGCAGGTCGGTGGCGAGCGGGACGGCGTCGCCCGGGTTGGTGTACATGTCGCCCTCGGCCATCGGCGGCGGTGAGAGCTTGCGCGCCACCCCGTCGGCCCCGGCGGCGAGGAGTGCGGCGAGCAGGATGTAGGCGTTGGCGTCGGCCCCGGCGGCCCGGTACTCGATCCGGTTCGCCGGTGAGCCGCCCGCCATCACGCACCGGGCCAGCACCGTGCGGTTGTCGGCCCCCCAGTGCACGTGGGTCGGGGCGAACGTGTAGGGCCGGATCCGCTTGGGGCCGTTCGAGTTCGGTGCGCCGAGCAGCACCATCGACGGGGCGTGCTCGAGCAGGCCGGCCACCCAGGACCCCATCAGCTCGTTGGGGGCGCCATCGGAGCTGGCGAAGGCGTTGGCCCCGTCGACCAGGAGGCTGGTGTGGACGTGCATCCCCGAGCCCGACGCCTCGGCCCACGGCTTGGGCATGAACGTGGCCCGGAGGCCGTGCTGCACGGCGACCTGCTTCACGATGCTCTTGAACAGCACGGTGTTGTCGGCGGTCTGCATCGCCGGGCCGTGGCCGGTGTTGATCTCGAACTGGCCCGGCCCGTACTCGGCGTTCGACGACTCCACCTCGATCCCCGCCCCGAGCAGCGCCGCCCGCATGTCGGCGAGCACCGCCTCGGTCCCGAGCGCGTCGGTCAGCGAGCTGTACTGGATGTGCGACTGGATCGGCTCCCAGTCCGGGGTGCAGAGGTAGAACTCGAGCTCGGTGGCCATCACCGGCTCGATCCCGAGCTCCTGGCAGCGGGCCACCTGGGCCGCCAGCAGCGACCGGGGTGACAGGAAGTGCGGGTCGTGCGCCTGGTCGAACGTGTTGGCGAACATGAGCGCGTAGCCGGGCCGGTGGGTGAGGATGCGACCGGTGCCGGGGTCCACGCTGAGGTGGCAGTCGAGGTAGCCCGAGTCCATGTTGACGAACTCGTTGTCGGGGAGATCGTTGACGAGATCCATCACGAAGATGGCGTCGGCCATGTGAACCCCGCCGGTGGTGGTCTGGTCGAAGAACCGCTCGACGGGGACGCGCTTGCCCCGCAGGTGCCCGTGGATGTCGGGGGTGCCGATCTCCACGGTGTGCACGCCGGCGGCCACGCACTGGGCGCGGAACTGGTCGAGCGAGGTCGAACTTTCAGCCATGGATTCCCTTCCGAGTTCTGGTGCGGTGCCGCACCGGACGGTGCACCAAGATAGGCGCACGGAATCGACAGGCGCAGCGTGGGCGTGGGGTCCACACTGGATGCATGCTCGATGCGGAACGGCTCATCGGCCTGCTCGCCGAACCGGAGCGACGGCGGGTGGCCGCCGCACTGATCCTCGCCGGGTCCGACGGGAGCTACGTGATCCTCGAGTCGGTCTTCAAGGCGGCGGCGGTGAGTCGATCGAGGGCGTCGACGGGCCGGGCTGGTCCGTCGGCGGGCGGTGGCGCGGCCGGCGACGTCGTCGAACGGTCGATCGTCGACGGCAGGCTCGTCCACCTGCCACGCAAGCGGGCCAAGCGGTTGCTCGTGCTCGACCGGCTCGCCCAGGAGTTCGAGCCTGGCACCCACTACCCGGAGCGGGAGGTGAATCGCACGCTGCGCCGCTTCGACGACGACGTGGCCACGCTGCGGCGCTACCTCGTAGACGAAGGCTTCCTCGACCGGGCCGACGGCGAGTACTGGCGATCCGGTGGCACCTTCGACCTCGACGGCGACCGACCGGGGTGAGCTGATGACCGAGGCTGCGTCGGCGTTTGCGTCGTTGGTCGACGCTCGGCGGGAGGAGCTGATCGAAGCCACGATGTCGTTCATCGCGGTCGGGTCGGAGAACCCGCCGGGGCGGGATCTGACGGCGGCTCAGCGGTGGATCACCGACCGCCTCGACCACCACGGGATCGACCACGAGACGTTCGACACCCGCACCGACGAGGCGGTCGCGGTCGGCGGCGAGCAGCGGGTGATCGTCGGGACGATCGGCGATGCCGGGCCGACGGTGTACCTGCACGGTCACTACGACGTGGTCCCGGCGTTCGACCCGGCGCAGTTCTCGGCACAGTTGGTCGACGGCTCGATCGTGGGTCGCGGCTCGGCCGACATGAAAGGCGGGCTCGTCGCCATGATGCTGGCGGCCGTGATCCACCGCGACGCCGAGCGACCGGGTCGGTTGCGCCTCGTGTACGTGCCGGACGAGGAGACGGGCGGGGCGAACGGATCGGAGCGGTTGGAGGCGGCCGGCGTCCTGCCCGACGCCGACGCGATCGGAGCGATCGTGGCCGAGCCCAGCTTCCCCGACATCTGGTACGCGGCCCGGGGCGCGTTCACGGTGGAGGTGACCGTCGCCGGGCGGCCGGCCCACGTCGGCCACCACTGGACCGGGGTCAACGCGTTCACCGCGTCGCACCAGATCGTCGGCGAGCTCCTGCGGTATCAGGAGCGGGTGTCCGAGCACCGGACCGCCCTCCGGATCGAGCCCGAGGCGGCCCGTCGCTCGATCATGCTGCTCGGCGGCACCGCCGGCGGGGGCACGAACTTCAACGTGGTGCCCGACGAGTTCCGTTTCACGATCGACCGCCGACCGAACCCCGACGAGGACCACGACGATGCCAAGGCCGAGCTCCTCGCCGTGCTCGACGACCTGGCCGACCGTCACGAGCTGACGTACCGCATCCTCCAGGACGTCGACCCCGCCGTCACCCCGGCTGACGACGGGATCGTGCTCGCCGTCCAACGGGCGGTCGAGGCCGCCACGGGCCGCCACCCGTCGCTCACGATGTGCCCGGGTTGTCTGGAGACCCGGATCTACAACCGGGTGGGGATCCCCGCCGTGGCGTACGGCCCAGGCCCGTCGGTCGTCATGCACGGCCCCGACGAGCACGTGCCGATCGCCAACCTGCTCGAGGCGTGCGAGGTGTACGTCCGAGCGCTCCACCAACTGCTCGGAGGATCGATTCGATGACCTCGCTCACCGGTGAGATGAGGCGGATGGTCGACGAGGGCCTCGGATTCGTCGCCACGATCAACGCCGATGGCACCCCGAACGTGTCGCCCAAGGGAACACTCGCAGTCTGGGATGACGAACACCTCGTGTTCGCCGACATCGCCTCGCCGAACACCTCGGCCAACCTGAAGCGCAACCCGGCGGTCCCCGGCCGATGCACTGGGTGCCACCGAAGACGACCTCCGCACCGACTACCGTCAGCGCCTGCTCGGATCCGACGCCGAGTACCGGCAGCGAGCCGACCCACTACTCGACCACGATTTCGAGTCCTGACTCTGCATCAACGACAAGATCACCCCGAAGTGCTCGGGCCTCGTGAAGGCGACAGAGCAGGCTTCCGCTGAGCGGACTATTCAGGCATCGAGTTCTCCGAGATGTCAACGCTCGACACTGGCCAGTAAGTGCGGCCTCCTCGGCTGCGATAACGACGTTCGCTTCAGGAGCCTCGATTGGCAGCACGATGGTAAAGGCGATGTCATCCGGGTCGACCGAGAAGCGAGCCTCACCAAGTGCAACGGGTACGAGCGAATCTTCCTGTACCTCATCTTGCTCGAGGACCACCGCACCAATGTCGTACACACCGATCGGCAACTCGATTGCCAACTCGTCTCCGAGTTCGACCACGGCCATCGCTTCAGGTTCTGGTGAGCCGCCGACTGCAAGCAGCACGACGACCGGATGCTCGGCGAATATCACCTCCCTTGTCGCTGTGTCGGCAGGCTCGAAACGCACGGAGACATGCGCCGCTCGACTGCTAGTGGCGGCAAAAAGGCCGCCTGGGGTTTCGTGCAGTTGGGAGCCTCGAAGATCGTAGGTGATCTGGGTCCGCCGATTGCTGAAGGCGCTGACCAAGGCCGCTACTCCTTTCAGCGCTGCTCCGCTTCCGGCTAGCAGTGTTAGGAGCTCCACCTTTCCTCCTGACGAGCTGCCCTGCGAGATCTGGGCGGCCCCTCAGCAAGCCACGATCGCACTATCCACAGCCAGTGTCTGCGGAATCGTCGGCACAGCAAAGGTCCTCACCCAGCCGGGTTGACTCGCTGCTGTGGCACAGGCGGTCTTCGGTGTCACACGTGGGTTCTAGGGTCGGTTCATGGACCCGGTTGACGATGCAGATGATCCAGGGCCTGGCGGCGAGCGGCCCGGTGGCGAGTCGGGGGACGCTCGGGCTGGTGAGGTTCCGTTGGCGCAGTTGGAGTCGGATCTGACCGCTCATGCCGCGGTGATCGCAGCGGCGACGGGCCGATGGCTGGGATGGTTGGCCGAGTACGACCGGCGCCGGGGGTGGGCGGTGTGGGGCGCCAAATCAGCAGCCCACTGGTTGTCGTTCAGGTGTGGCATGTCACTACGCACCGCCCGTGACCACGTCCGGGTCGCCCGAAGCCTCGAAGAGCTACCCGTGGTGCGGGCTGCGTTGGCGGCCGGTGGGTTGTCGTTCTCCAAGGCCCGGGCCCTGACCCGCCTGGAACGCCCGATCGATGAGGAAGCCATGGTCGAACTGGCCCGGGCCACCACCGCCGCCGAACTGGATCGACTGGTGGCCGGACACCGCCAGATCGACAACACCAACACCCATGACCGGGAGGACTGCGGTTCCGCGGAACCGTCGGTCGACGACGGGGGCTGGTCTCGACGGCGCTACCGGCAACGCACCCTGCCCGACGGGATGGTGCAGATCACCCTCGTCGTCCCCGCCGACACAGCCAAACTGATCGACACCACCATCGAGACCCGGGTCGACCAAACCCTCACCACAACCACCCCCACCGCCACACCGGTCCGGGAACGAGTGACCGAACGGGGCGGGTGGCCCGCAGTCCGGGCCGACGCCGCAGTCGAGCTGCTCACCGGTTCCGCGGAACCGCCCACCGTCGAGCTCGACATCGACCTCGCCATCACCCTCCCCACCGACGGCGACCCCGCCGAGGTCGACCCCACCCAGACCGCAACCCTCATCACCGGGGCCCGGCTCCCCACCGAAACCACCCGCCGCCACGGCTGTGACGGCACCGCCCGCCTCACCGCCACCAACCACACCACCAGCGACGGCGAGACCCCCTCGATCGGGGTCGGACGACGAACCAAGATCGTGCCCCGCTGGCTCCGCCGCCGCCTGGAGCGACGCGACAACTACACCTGCCAATTCCCCACCTGCGAAACCACCCGCCGCCTCCACGCCCACCACATCACCCACTGGGCCGACCACGGACCCACCGACCTCGACAACCTCCTCCTGCTGTGCTCCTACCACCACCACCTCGTCCACGAAGGAGGCTGGAAACGCACCGGCACCGCCACCGACCACCACATCACCCGACCCGACCACACACCCCTCGACACCACCACCAGCACCGACCCACCCTCGAGCCCCCCTGACCTCGAGACCGACCTCGACACGGGTCACGCCCTCGAACCCGGCGGGCTCACCGCCCAAGCAGGAGCCGGCGACCGCTACGACCACAACTACGTCGTCGACGTCGCCTGGCACCTCAACCACAACCACCGCACACGAACCCGCCCAACCACCACCAACCGACCAGAACCCCAACCACAACCAGAACCCGACACCTGAGACGCGGGCCCGATCCGGCGACTCTACGATCGGGGTGTGGCAGACCGGCAGACCATCAGCGCAACCCTCGATCGCTACTACCGGGCGTGGACCGACCGCGACCACGAGCTGTACCGCACGGTGTGGGCCGAGGGTGCAGCGTTCGCCGACCCGCCGACCGATGGCGAAGTGCCCCCGACCGGCTTCGACCAGATCCTGGCCGGGATGGAGGAGGTCTGGTCGAGGGCGGAGTCGATCACCTACGACCGTCACCGGACCTGGTTCTGTGGCCACTCGGTCGCCGCCCACTCCACGGTGTCGATGGGGCTCACCGATGCGCTGGCCCGGGTCCCGCTGATCCACGTGTTCCGATTCGACGATGCGGGGCTGATCCGGCGACTCGAGGCGTTCCTCGACTTCGACCAGGTCGAGATGGCCTCGGGTCAGCGTCCCGACTGGATGCCGTTGTCGGACGGTTGATCCGGCGAGCTACTGCGGAACGAGGGCGGCGAGACGCAGGGCGAGCTGTGCCCGGTCGTCGTCGTTCATGTGGAGCTCGAGCGACCGCTGGAAGCAGGCGACCGCTTCGTCGCGCTGGCCGGTGCGCTCGTACAGGTCGGCTCGGGTCGCCCAGTAGAGGTGCCAGGTGTCGACGCCGCCGGTTCGCTCGAGATCGTCGAGGAGGGCCAGGCCGGCCGCCGGGCCGAACACCTCGGCCTCGGCGATGGCGCGGTTGACCCGCACGACGGGCGACGGGTGGAGTCGATCGAGGACGCCGTAGAAGTAGGCGATCTCCTGCCAGTCGGTCTCGGCCCAGGTGGCGGCGGTGCTGTGGAGACAGGCGATGGCGGCCTGGAGGGCGTACGGGCCGTGGCGGTTCGGCCCGAGCGCCCGCACGACGAGATCCGACGCCTCCGCGATCTGGTCGGCGTTCCACCAACTGCGGTCCTGAAGGGGCAACGGCACGGGATGGCCGTTCGTCGCCAGCCGTGCATCTCGTCGGGCCTCGGTGGCGAGCATCAGCGCCAGCAACCCGAGCGCCTCGGGCTCGTCTGGCATGAGCGAGCAGAGCATCCGGGTGAGCCGGATCGCTTCCCTGGCGAGGTCGACCCGGTCGCCCACCTGGCCCGCCGGCGCGTGATGGCCGGTGGTGTAGACGAGGTAGAGCACACCGAGGACCGCGTCGAGACGATCGGGGAGCTCGTGGTCGGGCGGCACCCGGTACGGGATGTGAGCATCGGCGATCTTGCGCTTCGCTCTGCTGATGCGCTGGGCGATCGTCGGTTCGGGAGCGAAGAAGGCGCGTGCGATGTCCGCGGTCGTGAGGCCGGCGAGCGTCCGCAGACTGAGGGCGACCTGGGCGTCGCGCGACAACGACGGATGGCAACAGGTGAAGATCAGACGCAACTGATCCGTGCCCTGCGGCGGGTCGCTGGCGAGGAGTTGCACGGCGGCCGCCTCCTTGTCGGTGCGGGCCTGTTCACGACGGATCCGGTCGATGGCACGATGCCGGGCCGTCGTGAGCAGCCACGCTGCGAGGTGCTGCGGATCGGCGGAGCGCTCGAACCGTTCGAGTGCCTGCACGGTGGCGTCGGCGAGCGCGTCCTCGGCGAGGTCCAGGTCGCGGGTCCACCGCACGAGCGAGGCGAGGATCCGCGCCCCCTCGGTCCGCACGATCTCATCGAACGGCCCGAACTCATCGAACGGCCCGAACTCATCGAGGGGCCCAGACTCATCGAACGGAGCGCCCACTCGCCCGACCGCCTCAGATCCTGACCCGTTCGACCTTGAGCGTCTTCACGTCGGGCACCGCCTGTCCCGTCGTCAGGTGATGGTCCATGCCAGCCAGCAACCGGCGCACGGTCCTCACCAGCATCGGTCGTCCGACGGCCGCCATCACCCGCTGGATCGGCCCCCGGGTGGTGACCCGGAGGGTCATCGTCACCGTCGAGCGGTCGGCGCCGGCCGGGGTGACGGTCGTGATCCCCTCGACCTTCTCGAACGGCGGCCTGGCCGGTCCCTCCACCAGCTCCACGACCTGCCTCCGATTGACCGGATCGACGTCGGTCACCGCCTCGACCACCCACTTCTTGCCGGTCGGCGGGTCGAACGTGCAGCGACGCTTCGCCCCCACTTCAGCGCTGACCGGCCCCACCCACTCGCTCTCCGGTACCACCGGGGCCCAGGTCGACACGCCGCCGATGTCGGTCACGAGGTCCCACACCCGGTCGGCGCCGGTGACGATCTCGCGCTGGTGCGATGCTTCGACGACAGCCATCACTCCCCCACCACCGGTCGGACCTCGACCTTGCCGTGCCACGCCCCCGGTATCTGCTCCGCCCAGCCGAGCGCCGCATCGAGATCGTCGCACTCGAGGAGGAAGAAGCCGGCAAGGATCTCCTTCGTCTCGGCGAACGGCCCATCGGTGGTGGTGACGTCGCCTCCCGGCGACCCACCTGCCACCGTCACCGTGGTCGCGGTCTCGGTTCCGTGCAGCGGGTGACCTCCCCGCAACACGCCGGCGGCCGACGCCCGCTCGATGAACTCGTGATACTCGGCGACGATGTCCGGGTCGGCGTGGCCGTCGAGGCCTTGGGGGTTGTAGATCAGCGCTGCGTACGTCGACATCCAGTTCTCCTTGCGGTTCGTGAGGACCACCCTCACAAGGACAACGATCTGCAGCGGCCGGTTTCGACAGGATCCCGAAAAAGTCCGGACCGAGATCAGCCGGTACGGGACATCGCCCGATCGGAGCGGTCCGGGGCGAGGACCGCAGCGAGGGCTTCCGCCGCCGAGCGGAGCGTCGCCTCGTCGGCGCCGCCGATGCTCAGCCGGACACCGGGCCCACTGGCGATCCGGAACCGGGCGCCGGCCCGGATGGCGAAGCCGGCGCGCAGCATTCCGGCCACCACCGCCGCCTCGTCGTCGACCGGTACCCACACGTTGAGCCCGGACCTTCCGTGGGCATCGATCCCGGCGTCGGCGAGCGCATCCACCACCACCGCCCGCCGCGTCGCGTAGCTCCCGGCCGCCGACGCCAGCAGCTGGTCGAGGCCGGGGGTCGCGAGCAGTTCGGCCACGAGCGCCTGCAGGATGTGCGACACCCACCCCAGACCGAGTGCCTGACGGCCGGCGACCCTGGCCACCGTGGTGCCGTCGCCGGCGAGGGCCGCCAGCCGGAGATCGGGCCCGAGCGATTTGGCCACCGACCGGACCATGGCCCACCGCTGCGCCCCGTCGGGCACGATGGAGGAATAGGGCACCCCGGCGATCCGACCGGCGTGATCGTCCTCGATCACCAGCAACCCCGGGGCGGCGCCGAGAACGGCCCGCAGCTCCCGGGCCCGCTCCCCGTCGAGTGCTGCACCCGTGGGGTTGCCGGCCCGAGGGGTGACGACGACCGCGGCGACACCCCGCTCCACCGCAGCCGCCAGCGACTCGGGCCGGGGGCCGCACTGGTCGACAGCGACCGGCTCGGGCCGGAACGACATCGCGGTCACCAGCTCGGCGACCGACGAGTAGCCCGGATCCTCGACACCGACCCGATCCCCCGGCCGGCAGTGCGAGGCCAGGGTCCGCTCGATGCCGTCGAGCGCACCGCCGACCACACAAAGGTTGGCGGTGTCGATCCCGTCGCCACCGAGGTCGGCGCGGAGGAGGTCGAGCAACTCGTCGTCGACCGCCGGCTGCCCGTAGAGGACACGGTCGGGGCGGATCGCCGCCAGCGCCCGACCCAGGTCGGGGAGCAGCGCCGGGTCCGGGTTGCCGGCGGCGAGGTCGACGACCCCCGCCGGGACCGGCGCCTCCGTGGCCGCGCCGAGTGGCGGGCGGGCAGCGATGAACGTTCCCCGACGGCCGTCGCTCACCGCGAGGCCGCGCTGCCCGAGGGTCCGGTAGGCGGCGGCGACCGTTGTGGCGGCGACCCCCAGCTCAGCCGCCAGCGCCCGCACCGGCTCCAACCGATCGCCCGGTGCGAGCCGCCCGTCGGCGATCCGCGACTCGACGTCCGCCACCAGCTCCGCAGCGGTGCGCACCGGTTCTCGATTGCGGGATCTGGACACGACCGCTACCGTAGCACCTCGACAGCCTTTTGATCCGGTACAGACGGGATTTTGTACCACTACAATTAGCCACGACAACGATGACAGTGATTGGGAGGGTCCCCTCGATGCCGAAACTCGACCACCAGGCGAGCGCCGTCACCAGCACGCCGCCAGCGCCGAGCCGCGACGCGGCGGTCCACTTCGCCGAACGACTCGCCTTCGAGACCGACTGCTGGGACGTGCACGACGCCCTCAGCGGCGGCAGGGCCGACTTCGTGCTCCTCGACGTCCGGTCGCCGGCGCTGTTCGCCGACGGTCACATCGACGGCGCGGTCAACCTCCCCCACGGCCGGATCGTCGAGCGGAACCTCGCCCCCTATCCAGCTGACACCGTGTTCGTCACCTACTGCAACGGGCCGCACTGCAACGGTGCCGACCGGGGGGCGCTCCGCCTGGCCGAGCTCGGTCGTCCGGTGAAGAAGATGATCGGCGGAGTCACCGGCTGGCTCGACGAGGGCTTCACCCTCACGAACCCGAGCGACGACGGAAGCGAGCGACCATGACCGACCTGCAGTCCGAGCGCACGACCGTGAAGCGGCTCCCGGACCGGGGCGACTACGACCGCGACACGATCTACTCGATCCTCGACGAGGCCTACGTGTGCCACGTCGGGGTGATCGTCGACGACGTGCCGATCGTGATCCCCACGCTCCACGCCCGGGTCGGCGACCATCTGATCCTCCACGGTTCCCCGGCGTCACGGATGCTGCGGACGGCCAGGTCACAGCAGATCTCGGTCACGGTCACGCTGGTCGATGGCTTTGTGCTGGCCCGCTCGGCGTTCCACCACTCGATGAACTACCGGTCGGTGGTGGTGATCGGTGAGCCGGAGGTGGTCCCGGCCGACGAGAAGTCCGGACTGCTCGACGCTCTCGTCGAGCGGCTGACCCCCGGACGGATCCCGTTCCTCCGGCCGATGACGGAGCAGGAGGTGAAGGCCACGTCGGTGCTGCGGCTCCCCCTCACCGAGGCATCGGCGAAGGTCCGGACCGGTCCGCCGGGGGACGACGAGGAGGACTACGACCTGCCGATCTGGGCCGGCGTGGTTCCGGTGCGGACGGTCTACGGCGAGCCCGAGACCGACCCGGCGATGCGCATGGAGGTGGCGGTCCCCGACCACGTCATCGAGTTCCGCCCGCCCGGCCCGTAGGTCGATCCCCGGGTGCGGGACGGCTCAGGCGGGTATCACCTCGATCTCGATCCGGCGGTTCCGCTTGCGGTTCTCGATGCTGTCGTTGGGGACGATCGGTTTGGTGGATCCCGCTCCTTCCACGGTGAGCGCGTCGGGGCCGACGCCGGCCGCGATGAGCGCGTCGCGGACGGCGGTGGCCCGCTGCAACGACAGTTCGAGGTTGTAGACGTCGGTACCGAGGTCGTCGGTGTGGCCGACGACCCGCATCCGCCACGCCGGCCTGGCTGCGAACAGGGTGGCGAGGTCCTGCAGCACGGTGCTCTCGGCGTCGATGAGCTCCGCCGAGTCGAACTCGAAGAAGAGCGTGTCGTCGACGACGATCCGGCCCGATGGTCGGGGGGCACCCGGCACGATGACCAGCTCGTTGGCGACCTCGATCGACTGCGGGTCGAGATCGGCGAAGGTCTCGAGGTACTTGTCGACCGTGACCTGGTCCGGCACCTCGCCGGTGAGCACGAGCCGGCCCGGCTCGAGGCGAGCGAACGCCCCCGCCGGCTCGTCGCCGTCGGCCTGGGTGGTGAGGTCGACCGACTGCGGCTCGGCGAGTTGGGCCCGCACCGTGGCCACCCCACCCGCGTCGTGGAACTCGGCGTAGTGACCCCCGAGATCGGCGAGGATCGCCTGCGTGCCCGCCGGGCTGTTGGCGATGCAGCCGCTCGTGTCGCCGTCCAGCACGCCGAAGTCGACGACGATCCCGCCCTTGACCCCGGCTGGCCCCAGGTGGATGTGGCCGTCGTAGGGACTGGCGACGCCCTCGACCGCGAACTCGTAGCAGACCTCACCCGAGTCGGGATCGAGGTCGAACCGTGCGGTGCCGACGCCGGCGGTGACCCCCAGCGGATCCGCCAGTGCCACCTCGATCATCTGGCGCCCACCGACGGGGGTGGCGGCCTCCGCGGCGGTGTCGGTGCTGTCGACGACCGAGTCGGTCACGTCGGTTGCGTCGGTCGGATCGGTCGACCCGGCGTCAGCCGGGTCGGTGGTGGGCGAGGCGACGTCGTCGGCCACCACCCCGCCGCCCGGCTCGTCGTCGCCCCGGAGGAACGCGAACGCGACGAGGGCGAGCACCACCAGCAACCCGGCACCGATGAGGAGCACCCTGGGCTCTGGCAGCCAGGTGGGTTCGTCGTCCCAGCGCGGCGGGATCGACGGCCGGTCAGGCGGGGGACGGTCGAGCGAGATCGCGTCGTCGTCCACGAGCCGGGGAACCCGTCCGGTGGACTCGGGCGGCGGATAGGCGAGCGACCGCTCGTGCAGCGCAGCGGCATGGACCGGACCGGGCACCTCCGCCTCAACCGGTCGAGGTGGGTCCGCCGGCTCGGTCCGCTCCCGCTCCCAGTCTTCGAGCGGCACGAGTGCCGCAGGGTCGGCGAGGGTCTCCGCCACCCACGGGTCCCAGCCGCCGTCCGAGAGCGCCTCGGCCTCGGCGGCGAACTCGTGTCGGAGGTCCGCGGGGGTGGGTCCGATCCGGTGACGGTCCGCGAGGTGGGCCATCACCGCGGAGGTCGTGATCGAGAGCAGGCGGGCGCCCGTGACCTCGTCGACCTGGGCCCGCTCGGCGACGCGACCGACGATCCGTGGTGCGTCCTCCCCGAGCAGCAGATCGAGGACGTCGTTCGACAGCTCGCTCACCGGGTCAGCGGCGAGGAGCGACGCCACGTCATCGGCCAGGGTGGGCGGGACGGCCGTGACCGCGGCAGCGAGCCACTCGGCCTGATCAGCCTGTTGGACCCAGTGCCGCAGGTTCCCGATTACCACCGGGAGTGACAAGACCACCCCGACGCGGACCGCCTCACCGTCGTCGCTCCCCGACTCCTCCAGGAGCCGGGCCACCGCTTGCTTGCGGCCAAGGTAGAACACTACGTCTTCGAACAGACTCACGCCACGACTCCCGCCCGGGTCAGGATAGACGCAGCAACCCACTTGGTGAAACATGCGTCTGTAGGCAGATACCCGTATGTGGTTGGATGTCTCGCCACCTCGATTGGCCATGTTCCAGTGGGCAGACGTGACCACCGCCGACCGCGGCCCCGACCGCCTCGGACGGCAGTTCGATCCGGTAGCAGGCGAGCCAGAAGGGATGAGGAGGCCAACACTCTCCGTAGTTGATCGGGTGGGGGCCGGCCGCCGTCTCGATTCAGCAACGGGGCGGCGCTAGCGTGCGGCCATGCCAGCGCCGCCCGACCAGTCGGCGAGCAATCTCTTCGACGACGTGACGATCGTCGAGCTCGGTCAGTACATCGCCGCGCCCTACGCAGCGGAGCTGTTCGCCCACGGCGGGGCGAACGTCATCGCGATCGAGCCTGTCGACGGCGGCCCGACCCGACACAACTCGCCGCTCGGACCGCCAGGCGACGGCCGGCAGTACGTCTCGAAGGCGCGGGGCAAGCGAGCGATCCCCTGTGCCCTGTCGACCGTCGAGGGGCGCGGGATCGCCCGCGACCTCATCCGGTCGGCCGACGTGGTGATCTCCAACCTCCGACCCGGCCTCGCCGACGAGCTCGGCATCGGGTGGGAGCGCCTCAATCGGGAGCAGCCCGAGCTTGTCTACGCCGAGGTACGCGGCTTCGGCGACCGGGGTCCCCTCGCCGAGGTGGCCGCGGTCGACATCGTCGCCCAAGCCGCGTCGGGTCTGATGCGATCGACCGGGCGCCGGGCCGAGGGCAGACCGGTGCCGTCGGATGTGATGATCGCCGACTACACCGCCGGGTCGCTGCTGGCCTTCGCCGTGGCGGCGGCGCTCCGCCATCGGGACCGGACCGGGCGGGGGCAGCGGGTGTCGACGTCCCTGATGGCGGCGTGTCTCACCGCCCAGCATCGGCGAGCCAGCCGGTTCGACCGGATCGATCGGTGGCACGACGAGCTGGCGGAGCGGACGGTTGCCGCCGTCTCCGACCCGGAGAGGCTGGGCGTCGAGGAGCTCGTCGCCTGGCGGGAGGAGCAGATCGGCACGTTCCCGTTCTTCTACAACTGCTACGCGGTGGCCGACGGCGAGGTGGCGGTGGGTGCGGTGGCGGCCAACGGCCCCCGGCTCCTGGCCGCCGCCGGGCTGGACCCGGCCGACCTCACGTCCCCCGCCACGTTGAACGACCTCACCGTGGGCGAGACCGCCGACCTCGTCGCGGCCATGCTGGTCGATCGGCGAGCCGACGAGCTCGTGGCCGAGCTGCGGGCTGCTGGCATCCCGACCGCCCGGGTCCGGTTCCTGGAGGAGGCCTTGGCCGACCCCGATCACCTGGCCGGCGGCCTGCTCCACCGGTTCGAGCACGAACGGCTCGGGCCGGCCACGCTGCCGGCACCGCCGGTCACGTTCTCGGCAGTCGACTACGCTCCCGCCGACCACACCCCGGCCCTCGGGGAGCACACCGACCAACTGCTCGAGGACCTGGGTTACGACGAGGAGACGATCGAGCGGCTCGTGGCCGACGGGATCGTGGCGAGAGCCACCCCGGAGCCGACCGGCCGCCCGAGCGGCGAGGAGCCACCACCGTGCGAGTGATCACCGACGGACTGCGATTCCCCGAAGGGCCGGTGGCCCTCGACGACGGGTCGATCGTGCTCGTCGAGATCGAGCGGGGCACCGTGACGAGGGTCGAGCCCGACGGTGCCAGGTCGGTCGTCGCCGAGTGCGGCGGCGGCCCGAACGGCGCAGCGCTGGGACCCGACGGGGCGCTCTACGTGTGCAACAACGGCGGGTTCAGCTGGCGCCACGTCAACGGCATGCTCCTCCCCGGAACCCAGGCCGACGACTATCGAGGCGGCTCGATCCAGCGGGTCGACCTCGAGACCGGCGAGGTGGCCACCCTCTACACCGAGGTCGACGGCTGGCCGCTGCGGGGCCCGAACGACATCGTCTTCGACGCCGCCGGGTCGTTCTATTTCACCGACCTCGGCAAGGGGAGGGAGCGGGAGTTCGACCGCGGCGCGATCTACCATGCCACGATCGATGGCGCCACCGCGTCGACGGTGGCCCGACCGCTGGTGACCCCGAACGGCATCGGCCTGTCGCCGTCGGAGGACCGCCTCTACTACGCCGAGACCATGACCGGGCGGGTCTGGTACTGGAACCTGACCGCGCCCGGCGTGATCGAGGGCGCGGGACCCCAGCTCACGTCGTCGGGCGGTGCTCCGGCCACGATGCTCGGCGTGGTGCCGGGCGAGTCGCGGGTGGACTCGCTGGCGGTCGACAGCGAGGGCAACGTGTGCGTCGCCACACTCGGTGCCGGGGCGGTCACCGCGTTCGCCCCCGACGGCTCGGTCCGGGCGATCGTGCCGGTGCCCGGCGATCCGATGGTGACCAACGTGTGCTTCGGCGGGGAGGGGCTCCGCACGGCGTTCATCACCGCCTCGGCGTTCGGCACGCTCGTGGCCCACGAGTGGCACTGTCCAGGGCTGCAGCTCAACTTCGGGCCTGCCGGCTGATCAGTCGTCGTCGACGACCGCCACCCTGACCGGTGGTGCCGGCGGGGTCGAGAACCAGAACCAGAGGCTCCCCACCGCGGCGGCGCCAGCGAGGATCGCGAACCCGAGGCGGAAGCTGCCGGTCTGGTCGGCGATGAACCCGGCGGCGATCGGCCCGATCACCATCCCCATCATGATCACGAGGGCCGAGAACCCCATGATCTTCCCGAAGTCGGTGGCGCCGAAGTAGTCGGCCCGGAGGGCCTGCTGCAGGGGACCCCGCAACCCCCAGGCCAACCCGTGGAGCAGCACGAAGAGCCAGATCAGCAGGGCGCCGTCGGCCAGGGAGAGCACGAACAGACCGGCGCCGTGGCCCAGCATGGCGATGCTGAGGAGCAGCCGCTTGTTGTAGAGGTCGCCGAGGAAGCCGCCGAGGAGCTGACCGACGCCCATCATCGCCGGGAGGGAGCCGATGACGATCGCGATGTGGGTCGGCCCGAGCTGGGACTCCTCCTGGAGGAAGACCGCGAGGTGGGCCATCGACGCACCGACGACCAGCAACGCCGACGCGTGGCCGAGCGAGATGAACCAGAACGCTCGGGTCCGCATCGCCTCCCGGGCGGTGAAGTGGACCGCGGTGAAGGTCGGCTCGACCCTGCCGACCCGCGCCTTGGATCCTGTCCCCGTCGTCGCTCCGGTACCGGCCGCCGCCGTCGCCGGCTCGGAGCCCGGTTCGATCCCGTCGGGATACATGCCGACGTCGGACGGCTTGCGGATGAAGTGGCGGGACAGCGGGAGGATGATGATCAGCACCAGCACAGCGGCCAGTTGGGCGGTCCGCCGCCAGCCCACCTCGGCGATCACCACCCCCACCCCGAAGGCGAGGACGCCACCGATGGCGAAGCCCATCGAGGTGACGGCCAACGCCCTCGATCGCTTCCGTTCGAACCAGTGGACGATCGCGACCGTGATCGTGAGGAAGCCGCTGAGGCTCGATCCCATCGCGATCAGGAGATAGGTGAGGTAGAAGCCGAGCACGGTGTCGATCGTGGAGAACAGGTACAGACCCAGGGCCATGATCACTGCGCCGAGGCGGAGTATGGCCTTCGGCCCGTACTTGTCGGTCATCCATCCCTGGAGCGGACCGAGGAGGCCGCTCTCGGCCCGGTTCAGGGCGAACGCGCCGCCGAGCGTGCCGTTCGACCAGCCGAAGTCGGCCTGGAGCTGGGCCGAGAACAGGGAGAACGCGTTGAACACGAGCCCGCTGTGGAGCATCTGGATGAGAATGCCGGCGCGGGCCATCCGCCAGCCGAGGAACGGCTTGGATCGCCCCGTGATGTGATCGTCGGTGGGTTCGTCCGGGGCGGATGAGTCGACGTCGGTGGCCGTCACGGCCGGTGCTCGGTCAGCATCAACGCCTCCCATGTTGCCCCCGGGAGCGGCGAAGAGCGAACTGGGTTCGGCGCCGACGGACCTCTCAGACGATCTCGACCGGCACGACGACCTCGCCCTCGATCGAGGCCGGCAGCGGCACGATCGAGGTGGAGAGGAGGTCGCCCTGGGTCACCGAGCCGCTCCCATCCCGGTCGACGTGCACCACCGCCGTCAGGTCGCCGGCGATCTCGGGCGGGATCGGCACGTCGATGGGAACGCGGTTGCCGTCGAGCTCGGCCACCGCGAAGCGAACCTCCGACACGACAGCCGAGTCCTGGTCGGCGAGGCTCACGTCCTCGACGGTCACGATCACCTCCCCGGCCAGCGCCGCATCGGGTGGGGTCTCGATGACGACGACGAGGAAATCCTCGCTGGGGGTCTCGGCTGGCTCGAGGTCGTCGGGGGCCGACTCCTCGGAGCCCACGAAGGTCGGGGCAGCGGCCGGACCGCCGTCCTCATCCGGGGGTGAGCCCGATCCGCAGCCGGCAGCGATCATCGCGCCGGCAACGAGCAGGAGCAGTGGCGTGGTGCGGTCCATGGCGCCGCTACTCGACGTTGACCGTGATCGAGGTGACGGACCAGCCCCGCCCGGCGGACCGGGACGACAGTGCGTAGGCGCTCAGCACGTAGCTCCTACCGGACCGCAGCCGCAGCCCGAAGTCGTAGGTGGACCAGAACTCGCGCCTGGCCCGGATCCAGCACCCGGTGTCGACGTCGCGGACCACGAGCATGACCCAGCGGATCCCGTCGCCGTCCTCGGTGCCGATGTCGGGGTCGTGGGCGGTGACCTGGATGCCGCCGTAGGGGATCCGACTCGGGATCGTGTCACCGTCCTCGAGGCCGACGAACGACACCACCGGCCGCTGGTTCCGGGGTGGTGGCTGGGTGGGCGGCGGCGCCGTGGTCGGCGTGGTCGGCGGGCCCACGGTCGTCGTCGTGGACGGCGCAGTCGTGGTCGTCGACGGCGCGGTCGTGGTCGTGGTCGTGGACGGCACCGTCGTGGTCGTCGTGGACGGTGCGGTCGTGGTCGTCGAGGGCGCGGTCGTCGACGGGGCGGTCGTCGGGGTCGTTGGCGGACCGATCGTCGTCGTCGTGCTCGACGATGTCGTGCTCGAGGAGGTGGTGGCGGGCGCCGTGGTCGTCGTCGAGGGCGCGGTCGTCGTGGTCGACGGGGCGGTCGTCGTGGTCGACGGTGGCGCCGTCGTGGAGGTGGTGGTGGGGGGTGGGGCGCCGCCGCCGTAGACGAACTCGATCGCCTGCACGTCGGTCGCCGACAACACCCTCGTCCCACCGACGGCCGACAGCGGGATGCCCGGGTCCCTGGGGACGATGACGGGGCGGGAGCGGTCGAGGGCGAAGGTGTAGGCGCCGTAGTGCATCACGGAGGAGAAGTCATAGGGGCCGACGTCGGTGCTGCCGGTCGCCTTGCGGAACTGCGAGGCGGCATTGCTGGAGACGTTCGTGAAGTCGATCGTGATGTGGTCGTCACGGTCGTTGCGGTTGTGCTCATGACCGAGCCCCATCGCGTGACCGATCTCGTGCACGAGACAGCCCCGTCCGTCCTGGGAGAAGTTGATCGGCTGCCGACCGCCGACCCGACCCAGGTAGGAGCTGCAGGTGAAGCCGTTGCCGGTCCACACGAACTCCACGTAGTCGGCCTGGCCGCTGCGGGCCACGAAGTCGATCGCGGTCCTCGACTCCCAGTGCTGGATCGCCTCCCGGATGCCGTCCCTCGCCGAGCTCGGCATGCCACCGGCGATGGTGTAGGGCACCTGGCCGTTCGGCCAGCGCCGCTGCTGTCGGGCGTCGATCAGGCCGCACTGCATGTCGGCCGGGCACTGCGGATTCTCCCCCAGCGCCGTCGGATCGATGCCGTTGGCCTGCACCTCCTGGTGGGTCCCGACGATGATGTCGCCGTCGACCAGTGCCAGCCCATCGACCACGTCGTAGGCGATCATCTCACCGGTCCCCGCCATCGGCGCCCGGGCCACCCCATCGGTGGATGCGGTGGGCTCGAGCTCGCTCGTCGCCTCGACCTGCGGGCCGATCAGCACGGTGGCGAGTGCCGCCACGGCGACGATCGGAGCCAGGACGCGGATCAGGCGACGGCGGCGGGTGTCGGGGCGCGACAACATCAAGGGTTCCTCCGGAATGGATCGGTCGCCGGTCGCCCCTGGACCGGAAGTCGGTGGATGCTGGGTGCGAGCGCCGGACGGTCATCGCCGCCGACCGCTCGTGATTGGCAACGTACGGTTATCGACGGCGGTGCCGTTCGCGATACCCGCCCGACGGAGAAAAGTTCACCCGCCGGCGCGGATGACGATCTCGAGCCCGCCGACCGTGAGGACATAGCCGGCGGGCTGCCAGTTGCCCCCGGCCACGAACCCGAGGTCGAGCTGGTCGGGGCCGGTGGTGGCGCTCTGCAGCACCCACCCTGGGCTGGCGACGGCATCGATCGAACGCAGCTCGCCGCCCGTGTGGGTCACCATCACCGCGCCACCCGGCGTGAGGTCGATCGTCCGGGTCCGGGTGTAGCCACCCGAGCCGGTGGAACCCGGGTCGATCAGCAGCCCGAACGAGCCGGCGTCGGCCCAGATGTGGAGCAGCCCGACATCGCCCGGGGTGGTGAACTGCACGAGGAGCGAGGAGTGGTCCTGCACCACGCTCGGGGTCCACCCGCTGGCCGGCGCGACGTCGACCAGTACCGGTTCGCTCTCGACCATGGCGACGGTCACCGTTCCCGCGTCGCCGACGGTGAGGACCATCGTCTCGGCCGACGGTTGACCCTGGCCGACCGCGCTGGTCGGCGCGGTCGACGGACTGGTGGCCGGGCTGGCCGGCGGTGCGGAGGTCGACGTCTCGACCGGTGGCGGATCGACGGCTGCGGGGTCGGGGGCGCCGGTATCGGTGCCGGCGACCACCTGGCCGGACGTCTCGGCCTGGCCAGCCTCGGCCTGGCCAGCCTCGGCCGGGACAGCGGCCGAGGTGGTCGACGAGGGGACGTCGGGGGCCGTTGTCGGTGCCGCGGTGGCCGGTGTCGACCACGACGTCGCCGACGACGGGTCGGGCTGACCGACCGGGCCATCAGGCTGGTCAGCGATGGAGACCGACACCTGCTCGGCGTCGGGGCGGAGCGTCGCCATGGCGATGGCGAGCACGGCGGCGGCGACGACCACGAGCCCCAGCCGGGACCGTGTCCGCGAGCGGTGGGATGGCGACGGCAGCGACGACACGACGGCCAGCTCGACGCCGTCGACCCCCTCGTCGAGCGGCTCGTCGGCGGTGAGCAGCAGTGGGCCGACGGGCGAGGGGGTGTCGGTCGGGTCGGCCGCCGGTGCAGCAGCGGCTCGAGCGACAGCCGCTGCTGCCGCGGCGATCCGGTCGACCTGCTCGACGCGCAGCCGATCGGCTTCCCGACGGCCAACGGCCCGCATCGCGGTGAAGGCCGAGGCGAGGGCCTGCTCGGTCGCGGCGTCGCCACCGTGCCCGTCGGGTGCGGTCGGGCTCATCGCTGCCGCCTCGCAGTCGGAACCTCGATGCCGCGTTCGGCGGAATCGTGTCCAGCAGTGCCGGGGTCAGCGGCGTCGTGTTCGGCGGTCGCCTCGCCGGGCCCGAGGTCGAGATGGCGGCGGAGGGCCGCCACCGCCCGACGCTGGTTGGCCTTCACGCCGGTCTCGGTGGCACCGGTGATCGTCGCAACCTCACGGATCGTGAGACCCGACACGAACCGGAGGGTGAGCACGTCGCGCTGGGTCGGCGTGAGCACGCCGAGCAGATCGGCGACCCACTCGAGGCTCAGCCGGGCCAGCGCATCCTGCTCGACGTCGCCGACGTCGGCCACCTTCCCGAGCTCGGTTGCGTCGAGGTGCTCGACCGGCCGACGGGCCGCCGCCCGATACTCGTCGACCAGGCGGCGGCGGGCCATGACGAACGCGAGGGTCCGCACCGCCGACCAGCCACCCTCGATCCGGTCGACCCGCCGGGCGAGGTCGAGGAAGACCTCGGCCACGAGGTCGTCGGGCTCGCGGGCGCCGCGGACCGCCACGAAGGCCCGCAACGCCGGGCCGAGGGCGCGCACGGCTTCGGCCCAGGCTGGTTCCGAGCCGAGGCGCAGCTCGTCGATCGAGGGGAGGGGGTGGTCGGCCGCCATGGTGAGGGCATGATCGCGCGGCCCCGAGCGTCGATCGCCCCCCGAACCTACCAGCGCCGCTTGCCGATCCAGGTGGCGGCGGACCAAGGTGAGCACCGGGCGCGCACCGTTGGATCGACGAGAGGGCTGGACATGATGGATCGGGCATGGCTCGCGAAGGGGACCGAGGAGGCCATCGAGCCGGACCTGGCGATCGTAGATCCCCATCACCACATGTGGGACACGGTGACCATCTACGGCCGCTACGAGCTCGACGACCTGCGGCTCGACACCGACGCCGGCCACAACGTGGTCGAGACGGTCTTCATCGACTGTGGCGCCAACTACCGCCCCGACGGTCCGAAGGCGATGCGCCCGGTGGGCGAGACCGAGTACATCGCCGGCCGGGCGGCAGCCAGCGAGCAGACGCCGGGGGCGGTGATCTCGGCGATCGTCAGCCATGCCGACCTGACGCTCGGCTCGGCTGTCGGTGAGGTGCTCGAAGCCCACGTGGGGGCGGCGGGCGGCCGGTTCCGAGGCATCCGCCACTCGGGGGCCCGGTCCGACGACGACGCCATCCCCGTGAGCCGGACGCAACCAGCGGCCGACCTGTACCGGCAGCCGGATTTCCAGCAGGGTGCCAGGACCCTGGCCGCCATGGGCCTCAGCTTCGAGGCGTGGCAGTACCACCCCCAGCTCGACATGGTCGCCGACCTGGCCAGGGCCGTGCCCGATCTGTCGATCATCGTGAACCACCTCGGTGGGCCCCTGGGTGTCGGCTCCTACGCCGACCGGCGCGACGAGGTGCTCGCCGACCTGCGGCGCAGCCTCACCGACCTCGCGGCATTCGAGAACATCTCGCTGAAGGTCGGCGGGATCGGCATGACGCGCTTCGGGGCCCGCTGGCACGAGGCCGACGAGCCGCCGACATCTGACCAACTGGTCGCCGAGTGGGGCGAAACCCTCCGCTTCGCCATCGACACCTTCGGACCGGACCGTTGCATGTTCGAGTCGAACTTCCCGGTCGACGGGGAGACGACGAGCTACGTGGCGCTGTGGAACACGTTCAAGAAGGTGTCGCAGGGGTACTCGCCCACCGAGCGGGCCGACCTGTTCGCCGGTACCGCCCGTCGGGTCTACCGGTTGGCGGGGCCCGCGAGCTGATCGCCGTGGGTCGGGTCGAAGAGGGCGTGGTAGCCGCCGGTGTGCCAGAACACGACCGGACCGTCGCCGAGGGGCGGCTGGCCACCGGTGCCGCTGCTCCCGGTGATCAGGCTGACGAGGCCGGCGAGGCCCTTCCCGGAGTAGACGGGATCGGCGAGGATTGCCTCGGTGCCGGCGAGGAGGGCGATCGCCCCGTTCGCGGCGGCGGTGTGGTGGCCGTAGGACTGACCGACCTGATCGGTGACGAGGTCGATCGCGTCTGGCTTCAGGTCGAGCTCGACACCGATCACCGCAGCGGCGGCCTCGGCCATCGACACGAGTGTCGCGACGTGGTCGGGGTACATGCGGCCCGCGTCGACGGCCACGATGCGAACATCGCGGCCGCTGATGGCCCGACCGACGAGCAACCCGGCATGGGTGCCGCCCGACGTGGTGGTGTGGACGATCGCGCTGGGCTCGACGCCGGCCTCGGTCAGTTGCTGGTCGAGCTCGAGGAACGCCCGGGCGAACCCGAGCGACCCGAGCGGTGACGACGCGCCGACCGGGGCCGCGACCGGTCGGCGGCCGGCCGCTTCGAGCTCGGCCACGATCGCGGCGACGCCGTCGTTCAGCGCCTTCCACGACACGTCGCCGGCGAAGCGGACCTCGGCCCCGAGCAGGCGGTCGAGGAGGAGGTTGCCGGTCGACGCCTCGGGTTCGTCGCCAGACAGGAGGAGGACGCAGTCGAGGCCGGTCGCTGCTGCGGCAGCCGCCCCGGTCCTGGCCGAGTTCGACTGGATGGCGCCGGTGGTGACGAGCGCGTCGTGGCCCGCGGCGATGGCGTCGCCGATGACGAGGTCGAACTTGCGGATCTTGTTGCCGGCGAGGGCCACCCCCTGCACGTCGTCACGCTTGATGTAGAGCTCCGGTGGCGAGTCGGGGCGGACCGCGGCGGCGAACCGGTCGACGCGCTGCAGCGGTGTCGGCCAGGTGCCGAGCCCGGCGGTCGGCAGTGCGAGGAGTCGTTCGGTGGCGGTGACGGCTCCGTCGGTGAGCCGGGATCGGTCGGTGAGCTGGGATCGGTCGGACATCACAGCTCCATGGTCGCAACGAGCCCGCGATCGACGCCACACGCATCGGCGATCGCAACGAGCAACGCGTCGGCCACGACCCGGTCCTCCCCGATGCGGTCGAGCGCCCCCTTGGTGAGCCCCACCCGCCGGTGGGTGACTCCGTCGCCGTCCGCCACCGCGACATGGGCCCGGTGCTCGCCCCGCTTCGGTCGGTCGCTGACGAGCGCCGCGGTGCAGGCCACGCCGATCACGGTGCTGGCAGCAGCGTCGGCTGGTCGATCGGCCAGGCGGCGGGCGCGGTGCAGGCACGCGGCGGCCATCGCCTCGGCGGTGGCCCGGGAGACGGCGCCTGCGGGATCTGGGCCGAGTACATCCGGGCCAGCGGGGTCGGGGTCCGGTGCGTCGGCCAGCAGCGCGGCGAGCGACGGCTCGGCGTAGGGGACCACGATCTCCAGGACGGTGCGGGAGGCGCCGGGCACGTCGAGGAGGTCGGTGATGGCGGCGTTGCCACCGCCGGCGACCGCCAGTACCAGCCTGGTGTCGGTTTCGTGGATCGCCGCGACCAGCGCTCGCCGCCGAACGAGGTCGGTCACCGGCTCGGCTGGACAGCGCCGGTGCCGGTGCCGGTGTCGGCGCGGTCGGTGTCGGCGCGGTCGTCGATCAGGGCGCCCCGTTCGGCGGCCTCGGCGAGCAGGGCGGCGGCGAACGCCCACAGCGCCGGCGATGCATTCTCGATCGGGCTGTTCACCGCCGTCGCCTGGCTGTGGCGAATGCCGTGCTCCTGCCAGCTCAGGCCACCCGACCCGAAGTTGAGCAGGAGCGGTTGGAGCCGATCGACGGCGTAGGCGAAGGCGGCGGTGGGCGTGTCCCGGCGCTCGTACTCGTCCCACAGCTCGGCCACCAGCTCGGCCTGGTCGGCGGGGAGGAGGTTGAAGATGCGCGCCGCCGCCTTCCGCTCGAGCTCCTCCTTGTGGGCCGCGGCCTCGGGGTCGTAGATGTAGGTGTCGCCGGCGTCGATCTCCACGAGGTCGTGGACGAGGAGGATCTGGATCGCCCGGCCGACGTCGACCGCCGGACCGGCGTCGGGTGCCAGGATCAGCGCGGCCATCGCCAGGTGCCACGAGTGCTCGGCGGTGTTCTCGTAGCGCGAGCCGTCGACGAGCCGGTTCCGGCGGAGCACCCCCTTCAGCTTGTCGATCTCGACGATGAAGTCGAGCCTCGCCGCCAGGTCCTGGTCGAGGCCGGCCGCGATCTCGACGATGCGCTCCTGGTTCGTGCGCTCCTGGTTCGTGCGCTCCTGGTTCATCGTCCCTTCCTATCGGGCCGGCGCCGTCGTGGTCTCCCGGGCGACCGACTGTCACACGTCACTGTCACACGTCGGGCGTATGGTCGAATCCCGTCGACTCGCGTCCTTTCGACGCCGCCCCGTTCGTCATCACTGCGACCACTCGCAGTCGGCGACTGCACGAATGCGTACGAAGACTGGAGCAACCATGACCTTTCCCGGCTACGAACCCGAGGCGTTCGACTTCCTGGCCGACCTCCCGAACCGAGACCCCGACTGGTTCAAGGCGAACAAGGCCGACTACCAGCGGCTGGTCGTCGAACCGACGAAGGCGTTGGTCGTCGACCTCGGCGAACGGCTCCAGGCGACCTCCCCCGCCATCGAAGCCCAGCCGAAGACGAACGGCTCGATCGCCCCGATCAACAACGACCTGCGGTTCAACCCCGACGCCGCCCCCTACAAGGACCACCTGATGCTGCGGTTCTGGGAGGGCACTCCCAAGAAGACCGCCCCGACCCTGATGGTGCACATCGGCACCGACCGGGTCGGGTTCGCCACCGGGTTCCTGCCCGCCGACATCGATCGCTGGCGGGCGGCGATCGCCTCCGACGACGGCGCCGCCCTGGCCGAGGAGATCGCCGCGTTGACGAAGGCGAAGAAGGCCGAGGTGGTCGGTCAGCAGCTCAAGAAGGTGCCCGCCCCCTACAGCGCCGACCATCCCCGAGCCGACCTGCTCCGCCACAAGGCGCTGCAGATCCGGTGGATCGAACCGATGCCGGCATCGGCCACGAAACCGGCGTTCGCCGGCTGGGTGGCCCGCCGCCTGGACGCGGCGATGCCGGTCCATCGGGCGCTGGTCGACACGTTCGGGTAGCGCCGCAGGCAGCGTCGGGCCCCGGCGGCGTCAGGACGATTCAGGAGGAGTCGCCGGTCGGCTCGCCCAGCCGGATGAGCGTGGTGCCGGCCCGGTTGAGTGGCACGGCGATCCCGTGCCGTTCCGCCAGGTCGACCACCACCTGGTTGCGGGCCCGCCACTCGGTGGGGCGGCCGGCGGCCCGGTCGACCGCGATCGACGAGCGATGGTCGGGGGCACCGTCGACGATGCGGGTGTAGAGGCGGTCGGCGAGGTCGGCCGGCAGGTCGACCCCTTCGGCTGCGGCGACCATGGCGACCTCGTCCACGAGGCTCCGGAACAGCCACCGGGCGTCGGGGTCGGCGATCGAGCCGTTGGGGGCGCCGGTGAGCACGCCGAGCACACCGAGCGACGAGTTGATCGCGAGCTTGGTCCAGAGCGCGGTGGCGAACGCCCTGTCGTCGAGCAGCACGACCGGCAGGAACGACCCGGACAGCGCGGCGGCGACCCGAGATCCGGCCGGGTCGTCGGGCACGGTGAGGTTCGGCCGGCCACCGGCGACCACCACGCCGGGGCCGGTCCGGTCGGCCGGGAGGTTCACGACCACGGGCGCGACCGCGTCGGCTGCGACCCATGCCGAGAAGCGCTCGCGGTGGTCGATGCCGTTCTGCACGGCCGCCACCACCGAGCCCGCACCACACAACGCGGCCAACCAGGGGCTGGCCTCGGCGGTCTGGTGGATCTTCGTGGCCACGAACACCACGTCGACCGGGTCGCCAGCCCGCTGTGGGGCTGCCTCGGGGTCGGTGAGGAGGTCGAAGTCGACGCCGACGTCGGCTCGGCGGCGGCGGCCTGCGTTGCCGCCTTCGGGCCGGTAGTCGATGCGGTCGAACGGCGTCCTGGCGGCGAGCAACGGCCGATGACCAGCGTCGATCAGCGCGGCCGCCACCACCAGACCGACAGCCCCGGGGCCCACGACGGCAACCGACAGTCGCGCTCCCGCCGGCTGATCGACGGCGGCCGGCGATGGCCTCCCGGTCACCCTTTGAACCGGTCCCGCCAGGTGCTGATGTCGACCCCGAGCGACTCGAACCGCTCCTGGATCCACAGCGGCGGCTCGAGCTCCTCGCCCCGCTTGATCGCACCGATCGTGGTGCCGTCCTCCGCCCAGACGTGGCAACTGTTCAGGTTGTGGGCGAACCGCTCGCGGATCGCCTCATCCGTCACCAGGCCGTCGGGACCGGTGGCCAGCGGCAGGTCGACCGGGGTCCCGTCCTCGGCCGCTGCGGCCCGCATCGACCAGAACGACTGCACGGCCACCGGGGCCATGGCCTGGAGCAGCGCGGTGGTGTGGGTGCAGCCTCGAGGTCCGCCGAACAGCTCCCGCACCTTGTGGGTGTAGCCCCGGGCGATCGAGAGGCCGACCAGGGCCCGGTAGTGGTCGGTGATGGTGGGACAGTGGGCGTGGGGGTGGGTCTCCATGACCACCTCGGCGTCGACGATCTCGAGCGACGGGAAGGCGATCACCAGGTCGACCACCATGTGGTGCACGGTGAGGGGATCGGGGTCGTCGGCCACGTAGACGCCGGGGGGCTTCTGGTCGCGGATCTGGCCCCGGAGGCGGAGCTCGGTGTCGGACTGCCGGTAGGCCCGCACCGAGTAGGTGCGGTCGTGGAGGAGGGGGAGCTCGGGTTCCGGCGGCCCATCGGAGATGGCCGACATCGGAACGTGGTAGGAGGTCACCGGCTCGAAGGTAGCGAATCCCCGACCCGGACCAGAAGACCGCCACCGGTCGGGCGGACGCCGGTTACCGGCGGGTCAGTCTCCGTTCGGCTCCCGGTACCGTTCTCTGCGTGACCGAGCCCCGTGTTCCCGCCGACCTGCGCCGAGTCTTCGAGCTCGACGCCCACGGCCCCGACACGTGGATCGGGGAGAGCCCGGCCTACTCGTGGGGCAGGATCTACGGTGGGCTGGTCATCGCCCAGGCGTTGTGGGCCGCCACCCAGACCGTCACCGACGAGCATCCCGTCCACTCGCTGCACGGCTACTTCATCCTCGGTGGCGACCCGGACGAGCCGGTCCGTTACGAGGTCGACCGGATCCGCAACGGCCGGTCGTTCACCACCCGCCGCGTCGTGGCCCGCCAGAGCGCCGGCGCGATCTTCACGCTGTCGTGCTCGTTCCAGCGCCACGAGCACGGGGTGGAGACCCAGACGGTGGACTTCCCGGTCGACGCGCCCGACCCGACCGCGATCGAGTACGACCGGGAGGGGTCGGGGATCGACCGGTTCGACGTCCCCTTCGACGACAAGCCGCCGCGCTCGCTCGTGTGGGCCCGCTATCCCGCCTCGCTGGGCGACGATCCCCGGCTGCACGCCTGCGCCCTCGCCTATATGAGCGACACGAACGCCATGGACGCGGTGGCGACGTCGCATCCCCGGGGTCGACCGAGCGACGACTCGTGGCACGAGACCTACATGACGGCCAGCCTCGACCACGCGATGTGGTTCCACCGCACCGTCCGGGCCGACGACTGGGTCCTGTTCGACCTCGACGGTCACGGCATCATCCGCACCCGGGGCCTCGCCACCGGGCACGTCTTCTCCACCGGCGGTCTCCACGTGGCCACCATCGCCCAGGAGGGCCTCATCCGGGAGCTGACCGAGCCCTGACCTGACATGGAGAGCTATCGGAGGTGGTTCTCGGCGATGTCCTCGACGATCTCGGGGGCGTCGTTCCAGACCGGGTCATCGGGCCGGGGGTGGTGGAACACGAGATCGGTGAACCCCAGCTCCTCATAGGTGCCGGCGAAGTCGGCGAACGCCTCGGCGCTGGCCAGCGGTCGGGCCTCGGTGTTGCCGATGAGGTAGATCCGGTCGATGGTGGCCGGGTCGCGACCGACCGACGCGCACTGCTCCTCGAGCAGCTCGATCTGGTTGGCCACCACCCGGGCGGTCCCGCTCGCGCTCCGCTCCTGGTAGCTGGTGTCGCCGTAGGTGATCCAGGCGTCGCCGTGGGCCGCGGTGACACCGAGGCCCCGCCGACCACCGGCCGCGATCGCGATCGGCACCCGCGGCCGTTGCACGCACCCGGGTAGGAGCCGGGCCTCGTTGAACGTGTACCACTCACCGCGGTGGCTCTCGAGCTCCCCGCTGAGGAGCCCGTCGAGGCACTCGGCGAACTCCGCCAGCCGGTCGATCCGCCGACCGACCGAGAGCGGCTCCTGGCCGAGCACGGTGGCGTCGTAGCCCGTCCCGCCGGCGCCGAGGCCGAGCGTGAGCCGTCCGTCGGAGATGTGGTCGATCGTCATCGCGTCCTTGGCCAGGGTGACCGGATGGCGGATGTTCGGGTTGGAGACCATCGTTCCGATTCGGATCCGGTCGGTGCCGGCAGCGACGCCGGTCAGCCACGGATAGGTGGCGTGCCACGGTCGGTCCCGATACCGGCGCCAGGAGATGTGGTCGTAGACCCACAGGTGGTGGTAGCCGAGCTGCTCCAGTCGCTGAGCCGCCCGTACCGTCTCCACCCAGGGGTCCGTGGGCAGAAGGAGAACACCGATCCTCACGCATCCGAGCGTACGCCGTCTCGACGGCGAGGTCGGGGCACGTCTCCGCCGACCGGCTACCTTCGGGCGGATGGATCTAGGCATCGATGGGAAGACGGCGGCGGTGGCGGCGAGCTCGGCCGGCCTCGGGTTGGGGGCGGCGAAGGCGCTTGCGGCCGACGGCGTCCGGGTGGCGATCTCGGGTCGTGACGGCGAGCGCCTGGCGGCGGCAGCCACCGAGATCTCGTCGGTCGGACCGGACCCGGTGGTGATCGAGGCCGACGTGTCGACCCCCGACGGTGGTCGGGGGTTCGTGGAGGCGGCGATCGATCGGCTCGGCTCGGTCGACATCCTCGTCCCCAACGCCGGCGGGCCGCCGCCCGGCACGTTCGCCGACACCGACAGCGACGCCTACAAGGCCGCGATCGACATGAACCTGCTGTCGATGATCGAGATGTGCCGGGTGGCGATCCCGCCGATGCGGGAGCGGGGATGGGGTCGGGTCTGTGCCATCACCAGCATCGGGGTGAAGCAGCCGATCGGGTACCTGATGGCCTCCTCGGTGGCGAGGGCCGGGCTCACCAGCTTCCTCAAGATCACGGCGACCGAGGTGGCAGCCGATGGTGTGACGGTCAACTCGTGCCAGCCCGGCACCCACTGGACGGCCCGGATCGCCAAGATCGTTCCCGACAAGGAGACCGCGTCGAAGCAGGTGCCGACCGGCGTGGTCGGCGACCCCTACGACTTCGGGGCTGCGGTGGCGTTCCTCTGCTCCGAGCAGGCCAAGTTCATCACCGGCGCCGGGCTCCTCGTCGACGGTGGCGCAACACCGAGCCTGCTGGCCTGAGTCGGCGACGCGTGCTTCGATCGGATCCAACCCGGAGGAAAGGCGAGCAGCTATGGCGACGATGACCGGCGGCGAGGCGGTGGCGAGAACCCTGGAGGCGCTGGGCGTCACCAAGGTGTTCAGCATCGTCAGCGTGCACAACCTGCCGATCTACCAGGCATTGGCGGCGTCGGACGCGATCGACGTGGTGGCCTGCCGGCACGAGCAGTTCGCGGTGCACGCCGCCGACGGCTACGCCCGCGCCACCGGCCACCTCGGGGCGGCCCTCACCTCCACCGGTCCCGGCACCACGAACGCGATGAGCGGCGTCTACGAGGCGAGCTTCGGCTCCTCGCCGGTGCTGCTCATCACCGGTCAGGGGGAGTCGGCGTTCTACGGCAAGGGGAAGGGCTTCGTGCACGAGCACGAGACCCAGCTCGAGATGCTCCGCACCGTGACCCGGCGGGCCGAGACGATCTGGCGGACCGAGGACATCAGCCGGACGATCGCGGCGGTCGCCGACGACGCCCGGCGGGGTCGGCCCCAGGCCTGCGCGGTGGAGATCCCGGTCGACCAGCAGTACCGGGAGGCCGAGGTGGCGATCGAGGGAAGCCGGGCCGTCGAGCGGGTCAGCGTCGACCAGGACGGGATCGACCGGGCGGTCGAGTTGCTCACGGGGGCCGAGCGGCCCCTGATCTGGGCCGGCGGCGGGGTGGTGTCGGCCGACGCCTCCCCGGAGCTGGTCGCTCTCGCCGAGAAGCTGGGGGCGCCGGTGGTGACCACCGTGGAGGGTCGCGGCTCGATCCCCGAGGATCACGAGCTGGCGCTCGGGCCCCGCACCGACCGGCCCGACATCGCCGACATCATCGGCGAGGCCGACGTGGTGCTGGCCGTCGGGACCCGGTTCCAGAACTACTCGACCCGCATGTGGAAGCTGGCGATCCCCGGCGAGCTGATCCACCTCGACGCCGACCCGGCGGTGATCGGGCGGAACTACCCGGCCGCGGTGCCCATCGTCGGCGACGCCAAGGTGGGCCTGGCCAGGCTCGCCGATGCGGTCGATCAGCGCACCGCCGACTCGGGCTTCCTGGAGCGATCGGCGAAGTCGGTCGTGGCCGACCTCGAGCGGTCCGACGGCGAGATCGGGCCCGACCACCGGGCGATCGCCGACGCGATCCGCCGGCTCCTACCCCGGGACGGGCTCGTGGTCCGCGACAACACCGTCCCGAACTACCTGTGGGGCAACCGGGTGCTGCCGATCCTGGAGCCCCGCACGTCGATCCGGCCGTCGTCGGGGTCGATCGGTCCCGGCATCGGGCTCGCGGTCGGAGCCGCAGCCGGCACCGGTCGACGGACGCTGCTGATGGTGGGCGACGGCGGCTTCCAACTCGGTATCGGCGAGCTGGCGACGGTGGCCCAGCATCGGCTGCCGATCGTGATCTGCGTGTTCACCGACGGCGGCTACGGCGTGCTGCGGGTGATCGAGGACAACGTGATGGGCGAACGGTTCGGCGTCGACCTCCACACCCCGGCGTTCGCCACGATCGCCGAGGGCATGGGCATCCCGTCGGCCTCGGTCGACAGCGCCCAACGGTTCGCCGACGAGTTCGGGGCTGCGGTCGAGCGTGACGGGCCGACCCTGCTCGACATCGACCTCAACGCCCTGGCTCCGATGTCGTTCCCGATCCCCGCCCACCAGCGACGTCGCACATGAAGCCCGACGACATCGCCCGCCTCGTCTGGACCGATTCGCCGGCGGTGTCGCCCGACGGGTCGCAGGTCGCCTATGTCGTACGCTCGATCGACGGCGAGGCCAACGAGTACCGGAGTCAGGTGTGGCTGGCCGCGGCCGACGGGTCGAGCCGGCCGCGGCCGCTGACGTCGGGTCGTCACCGCGAGGACGGACCGTGCTGGTCGCCCGACGGGTCGACGCTGGCGTTCACCGCCCAGCTCCCCACCGACGACGGGGCGCCACCCGAGGAGCGGCAGCAGAGCATCCAGCTCCTCCCGGTCGACGGGCCGGGCCAGGCCGCGATGGTGACGAGCGGGCCCGAGGGGTTCTACGGGCTCGCGTTCTCCCCCGACGGTCGATGGCTCGCCTACGTCACCAGGACCCGCGACGAGCACGGCGACAAGAAGGACCGGGACCGTCCGCCCCGCAAGATCGAGCGGCTCTTCGCCGTGCTCGACGGCGAGGGGTTCATCGTCGACCGGCCCGAGCACGTGTACGCCGTCCCCACCAACGGATCGGCGGGGCCGACGAACCTCACCCCCGGCCCGATCGCGAAGGCGCAACCATCGTGGTTCCCCGACTCGACGAGGTTGGCGGTGATGGTCGACCCGACCGAGGCCGACCTCGCCACCCACATCGAGATCGTCTCGATCGGGGACGGCGAGCCCGCGCCGTGGATCACCGCGGCCGGTGCGTACTCGAGCCCGTCGGTGTCGCCGGACGGCACCCGGGTGGCGGTCATCGGGTTCGACGACCACCTCGTCTACCCCCAGAACAGCCACGTGGGGACGGTCGACGTCGAGCCGGTTCGGGAAACCCCTGGCCGGCCAGCGTGGTTCACCACCGCGGTGGACCGGACCTGGGAGCCGTTGCCAGGGGCCCGCTCCCCGATCTGGCTCGGCGACGACCGGCTCCTCGCCCAGATCGAGGACCGCGGCAGCTCCCACCTCTACTCGGTGGGGCCCGACGCCGACCCCGAACTGGTCGTCGGCGGCGAGCGGATGCTGGCGAGCTGGGACGCCGCCGGGGGAACGATTGCGTTCGCCGCCACCACCCCCACGATGCCGACCGAGATCCACACGATCATCGACGGTGTGGAGCGACGGCTCACCGACCACACCGACGCGTTCACCGCCCGGGTGCGGCCTCGCCCAGCCCAGCGGTTCACCGCCCCGTCGGGTGACCCCGACAGCGACGGCGGTGCCGTGGAGGTCGACGTGTGGCTCTACACCCCGCACGACTTCGACCCGTCGCAGCGGTACCCGATGCTGGTGAACGTCCACGGTGGCCCATTCGCCCAGTACGGCGACACCTTCTTCGACGAGGTCCAGCTCCAGTGCGCCGCCGGCTATGTGGTGGTGCTGTCGAACCCCCGGGGCGGCTCGGGTCGCCACGACGAGTGGGGGCAGTCGATCCTCGGCCCGAAGCACAAGCGGAAGCCGGGCTTGGGGTGGGGCTCGGTCGACTTCGACGACGTCATGGCGGTGACCGACGCCGCCCTCGAGCGATGCCCGTTCGTCGACCCCGAGCGGGTCGGCATCCTCGGCGGCTCCTACGGCGGGTACATGACCTCGTGGGCGGTGACCCACACCGACCGGTTCGCCGCCGCCTGCTCGGAGCGGGCGGCCAACAACCTGCTCACCCTCGACTATGGCTCGGATGCGTCGGGGTTCTTCTGGACCGAGATCGGCCCGACCGTCTACGAGGACCCCGAGGAATACCTGCGGATGTCGCCGATCACCTACGTGGCCGACCTCGACACCCCGCTGCTGATCATCCACAGCGAGGACGACCTCCGCTGCCCGATCGAGCAGGCCAACCAACTGTTCGTGGCCTGCCTGCAGCTGGGCAAGAAGGACGTGGAGTTCCACCGGTTCCCCGGCGAGACCCACGAGCTGAGCCGGTCCGGTTCCCCCACCCACCGCCGCCAGCGGGCCGAGCTGATCATCGACTTCTTCGATCGCCACCTCAAACCGGACGCCGGTCAGCTCCCCGACGAGTAGCCGGCGGGGTCCGGGACGAGCTTGTCCCATGGCGGGAGCTGGCCGGTGGCCGGGTCGAAGCCGTCGAGCCAGAGTCGGTACCACGAGGGGTCGGCCAGGGTGCGGGGGTCGTGGCCGTCGAGCATCGAGACGGCCGCCAGCGGCAGCACCTCGAACGCGAGGCTGACCGACCACCCGGCGAGGCGGGCCACGGCGATCGGGGCGTGGCGCTTCGACTGTCCTGCGAGGAGGACGAGGGAGCCGACCGCGCAGAACAGGCCGAGCACCACCAGCGCGGTGACCATGCCCCCCAGCCGCTGGGCTCGGGCGCCGGCGTCGAAACGTCGCTGGTGGGCCGTGGCCCGGGCGTGGGCGGCGAACATGTCGAACGCCACCGTCTTGTGCTCGGCCTCCTCGGCCAGGTGCCACAGGAACAGGGTGGCGGCGACGCTGTCGGCGCCGGCGAACAGCCGGTGGAGGCGATCGTCGACCCATCGGGCCGATCCGTAGGCGACGGTCTCGAACCCGGCGGCGAACGCCAGCCGGAAGGTGAGCGACCGCCCGCCGATCCGGCGGTGGACCCAGCCGATCGCCCGATCGAGCCGACCGAGCGACGGGTGCTGGGCGACCAGGAGCTCGTTCAGCCGGCGATGCTGCCGCTGGTGCTGCAGCTCCTGGCGGACGTACGCCCGCGCCTCGTCAGCCCCGCACACCGGTGCCAGACACATCGTGCGCGAGTGGACGGCTTCGCGGACGGCGAGGGCGACGAGGGGCTCGGTGTGGGGCATCAGCAGCGACACGGCGTTGGCGGCGGCCGCGACCTCGGGCCGGCGGGGGTGCCAGGCCGCCTCGAAGCGGTCGGGGTGGTGGAACTCGGGTCGGCGAACCTGCACGGGTATCCGATCGGCGTGGATCCGGCCGCCGTGACCGGATGCACGGCGGCGGCAGCTCGCAGGCCGTTCACCGACTCTTCGCTCACCGACCCTTGTTCACAATCGGTTAACGGGAGCGACGTCATGGTTTGTGCACAGCGACCCACCGACGAAGGAGCTCTCCCGCATGACCACCCCTGCGAGCAGCAACTCGCCTCGCCTCGACATCGCCCGCGTCGGCGCGATCGCGCTCGGCACCTGCCTCCTGGCGGTGTCCTGCGGCGCACCGTCCACCGTGCAGGACGCCGCGACCGCGGCGCCGACCACGTCGACAGCGACCGTGGACTCACCCACGACCGCTGCCGCTACCGAAGCGACCGACGGGCAGCCGGACGATTCGGGCGACGTGACCGCCTACCTCGACCGACTGGAGGACTCGGACTTCAGCGGGGTCGTCGCGGTCGACGACGGAAGCCGCACCGTCATCCGGTCCTACGGCCAGGCCGATCGGGACGGCGACACCCCGGTTGTCGACGACACCGTGTTCGACATCGGCTCGATCACCAAGCAGTTCACCGCCGCCGCCATACTCCGATTGGAGATGGACGGGCTGGTCTCGGTCGACGCGCCCGTGTCGACCTACGTGGAAGGTCTCCCGCCGGACAAGGCCGGCATCACCCTCCACCAGCTCCTGACCCACTCGGCCGGGCTCCCGCCGAGCCTCGGCGGCGACTACGAGCCGGTCGGCCGGGACCAGATCGTGCAGCTCATCGCCGACGCCGAACTGCTCGACCCGCCCGGTGAGCGGTACACCTATTCGAACGCCGGCTACAGCCTGCTGGCCGTCGTCATCGAGGTCGTCACCGGAGACTCGTACGAGCAGTACCTGCACGATGAGCTCTTCACCCCGGCCGGAATGGCCGACACCGGCTACCGGATCCCCGCCTGGGATCCGGATCGGGTCGCCATCGGCTACGACGATCGTGGCGAGCCGTTCGGCCGCCCGAACGATCAGCGCTGGGACGACGACGGTCCCTACTGGCACCTGCGGGGCAACGGAGGCCTCCTCGCCACCGCAGCGGACATGCTGGCCTGGCACGACGCCCTCCTCAGCGACGAGATCCTCGACGAGGACGCCAGGACGAAGCTGTTCGGCAGCCACATCGCGGAGGGCCCGGGAGCCGGGAGCCACTACGGCTATGGCTGGTCGATCGTCCCGCTCGAAGGGGGCAGGACGCTCGTCACCCACAACGGCGGCAACGGCATCTTCTTCGCCGACTTCCTCCGCTTCGTCGACGACGAGCTCACCATCTTCATCGCCACCAACGCAGCCGACGCCGAGGCCGAGGCCATCCCGTTCGAACTGGCCGACCTCGTGCTCGGCACAGACCTTGCAGCCCAGAACGGTGGCGGCGATGATCCCTGTGGGTTCGGGCAGTGGAGCCCCGACGACCTCCCGCCCGGCGAGACGATCGACGTCTTGCCCGCCACCGGTCCGGGGGATGTGGCCGACCTCCTCCTCGCCGTCCTCGGTGGCGACGACGACCGTCGAGGTGAGCTGGCCGAGCTGATCGACCCATCGCTCACCGGTGGGGCGACCACCGACGAGGTCGAAGCCGAGATCGAGCTCCTGCAGGACGAGGTCGCCGGCCACGAGCTCGTCGACATCGTCCAGTCGGCCCCGAACGAGTTCCACTTCCTGCTTCGCCTTCCCGCCGACATGGTCCTCGTGTCGATCGCCACCAGCGAGCAGGAGCCGAACCTCCTCACCTGCGTGGGGGTGAGCTACCCGTGACCGTCCCACCTGCGATGCTCGAAGTCTCCGGCCTCGGCCGAACCTACGGCACCGGGCCGCGTGCCGTCACCGCCCTCGACGGGGTCGACCTGACCGTCGATCGGGGGGAGATGGTGGCGATCATGGGGCCCAGCGGCTCGGGGAAATCGACCCTGCTCATGATCACCGGCGGGCTCGAAGCACCCACCGCCGGATCCGTGCGGCTCGACTCCCAGCAGCTCGAGCACCTGAAACCCGGTGAGCTGGCCGAGGTCCGCCGCCGCCGGATCGGTTTCGTGTTCCAGAGCTTCAACCTGCTCACCGGCCTCACCGCGCTGGAGAACGTGGCTGCGCCGCTCGAGCTCGACGGTGTCCCCGCCGGCCGAGCCCGGCAAGAGGCGCAGGCTCAGCTCGACGCCGTTGGTCTCGGCGAGCGGGGCGATGCCTTCCCCAGCGAGCTGTCGGGAGGCGAGCAGCAGCGGGTGGCGATCGCCCGAGGCCTCGTCGGCGACCGCCAACTGCTCCTCGCCGACGAGCCGACGGGTGCGCTCGACTCGGAGAACGGTGACCGGATCATCGCCCTCCTGCGGGAGGCGTGCACGCCGGAACGAGCGGTGGTCGTGGTGACCCATGACGCCACCGTCGCCGCCTGGAGCGATCGTGTGGTCAACCTGCAGGACGGTCGTGTCGTCGGCGGCTACCGGCCGGGAGCCCGGTCGTGAGCGCCCGACGGTTCGTCTGGCGATGGTCCGCTCGGCTCCTCCGCCTCGAGTGGCGACAGCACGTGGTGATGCTCGTGCTGCTCGGTGCGGGGGTGGCGCTGTCGGTCGGCGGGTCGATCGCCGCCTACAACCTGACCGCGCCCGGCGCGAGCGCGTTCGGGAACGGCCGGTTCGCGGTGACGACCAGCGAGCCGGAGGCGCTGGCCGCTTCGCTCCGCCAGCAGGGGCACCGGTTCGGTCTCATCGCGCGGGCGACGGTCGATCGGGACGGAACCACCGAGCGGGTCGCCATGGTTCAGCTCGACCCGAGCAACGACGTCACCGCTCCGCTCCTCGACCTCGTCGAGGGTCGCTTCCCGACCGGCGACGACGAGATCGCGATCACGGATCAGGCGCTGGCGGGGACACCGGCGATCGGCGAAACGGTGGGCCTCGGCGGATCCGAGCTGACGGTGGTCGGTGTGGTCGAGAATCCGACATCGCTCAGCGAGGAGTTCGTCCTCACCGCCGATCTCGGCGCCATGAGCGACGCCACGACGCAGTTCTTCATCGACGCCGACCGGGCCACCGTCGACTTCGGGGCGGTGCCCGACTTCGGTGTCACCACCGTCGACGGGCTCCCGCCCCGCGCCACCGCGGTGCTGCTGGTGAACGTGATCGGCGCTCTCGGCATGCTCGAGATCATGTTGCTCGTGGGCTCGGCGTTCGCCGTGCTCGCCCGGCGGCGATCCCGCCAGTACGGACTGCTGGCTGCGGCCGGGGCGCCACCCCGGCTCATCCGCTCGGCCGCCATCAGCACCGGCGTCCTCCTCGGACTGGCCGGCGCCGTCATCGGGCTCGTCTCGGGGGTCGGCCTCGCGCTGGTGGTGGTGCCCAGCTTCGAGACGATGGTCGATCACCGCATCGACATCGCGGTGCCGCTGTGGGCGGTGGGGCCGAGCGCGGCGATCGCGGTGCTCGCCGCAGCGATCGCCGCTCGGCTACCGGCCGCCTCGCTGTCGCGGCTCTCGGTCCGCCAGCTCCTGGCCAGCACCCTCCCCCAGCCAGCGCCGGCCGGCCGGCTGGCCCTGTTCGGCGCAATGGCGACCGGGACCGGCGGGGCGGCTCTGGTGCTGGGGTTCACGTGGCTCGACACCGGCCTCGCACTGCTCGGCACGTTGCTGACACCCGTCGGCCTCCTGCTGCTCGCGCCCCTGCTCGTCGGGATGGTCGGCCGTCACGCCAGCGCCCTACCCCTGCCGGAGCGTCTCGCCGGTCGGGCCATCGCCCGCCACAACCGCCGCTCCGCCGCCGTCGTCGCAGCGATGGCGCTGGCGCTGGCGGTGCCGATGGGGATCGTCGTGGTGACCTCCTCGATCGACCAGCGGGCCGCCGCTACGGGCCCGAACGTCGCCGCCGACCAGCTCATCGTGTGGGCGGCCGACGCCGGAGGGCCGGCGCCATGGATCCCCGACGGCATCGACGAGGCGGCGCTCGAGAACTCCGTCGCCACCATCGCCACCGCCGCCCCCGACGTGACCTTCGTGCCGATCGAGGTGGCGGCGCCGCGCGGCGTGGGCGTGGAACGTGACGACAGCGGTGTGGCCCGCCGACCGACGGTCGCCGCGATTCGGCGGACCGCCGGCGAGTGCGCGTTCTGCAGCCAGGACTCCTACGGGCTGGGCGAGCGGGACGAAGCCGGCAACGAGATCGTCTACGACGCCTCGATCTCCTGGATCGCCACACCGGCCCTGCTCGATGCGCTCGGCCTCGACGATGCCTGGCTCGACGGTTCGACCGTGGCGTTGGTCGCCGACGACGGGTTCAAGGTGGCGTGGTTCGACGGCATCCTCGCCGACGGGGAGCAGCTCCTGGTCAGCCAGGACTGGCCGGGCAACAGCTCGGTCCCATCGGTTCTGGTGTCGGTCGACCAGCTCGACGGCGAGACGTTCGAGCGGCGAACGGTGGGATGGCTCGGGATCGCCCCAGAACCGCTGGACGATGACGTCGAGCAGGCCATCCTCGACCGCGCCGGTCCGGGCGTGGTGCTCGAGTTCCAGGACGACACCGGGGCGACCTCCGCGTTGCAGCTCACCGGGTTGGCGGTCGGCACCGTCCTGGCCGTCGGGATGACGGTGTCGGCCGTGGGGCTGCTGACGGCCGAATCGGCGGGCGACACGGCGTTGCTGGCAACGCTGGGCGCCCCCGCCCGGACCGGGCGGCGCATGTCGGCCGGCTCGGCAGGACTGCTCGGCCTGTGCGGGACCGCACTCGGGGCGGTGATCGGCTACGTGCCGCTTCTCCCGATGGTCCTCTCCCGAGCCGACGGCTTCCCGTTCGTCGTCCCGTGGCTCGCCCTCGTCGTGATCGGCGTGGCGTTCCCCGCCGTCGGGGGCCTCGTGGGCTGGTTCGTCAGCGGGCGACCCGCTCGGGGCGTCGCTCTGCGAGAATCGTTCTGACGTGCGCGTGCTACTCGTGGAAGACGATGCCGATCTGGCCGAGGTCGTATTGCTCGGGCTCCGCCAGGAGCACTTCGCGGTCGACCACGCGGCGACGGTGGCCGACGCGGTCGACCTGCTCGTCGCCACCGAGTACGACGTCGTGTGCCTCGATCTGGGTCTCCCCGACGGCGACGGACTGTCGCTGTGCCGGCGTCTGCGGTCGACCGGCGACGCGGCCGTCCCGGACATGATCCGGCCTCGTCGGATCCTGATCCTCACCGCCCGCGACGCGGTCAGTGAACGGGTGGCCGGCCTCGACGCTGGCGCCGACGACTACCTGGTGAAGCCGTTCCGGTTCGCCGAGCTCGCGGCCCGGCTGCGGGCGCTGACCCGCCGCGACGACCAACCGGCCGGTCCGCTGGTGATCGGCGATCTCGAGGTCGACCTCACCGCCTGCGTCGCCCGCCGCGCCGACGGTGCCCTCGCCCTCACCAGCCGGGAGTTCGCCGTGCTCCGCTACCTCGCCCTCAACGCCGGCGCCGTCGTGTCCAACGAGGACCTGCTCGAGCACTGCTGGGATCGGAACGCCGACGCCTTCTCGGGCAGCCAACGGGTGATCGTCAGCCGGCTGCGACGAAAGCTCGGCCAGCCGCCCCTGATCCACACCGTCCGAGGCGCCGGCTACCGGCTGGACGCGGCGCCGTGAGCCGCCGCCGATCGCTGCGCAACCAGCTCCTGGTACTCGGTCTCGGCGCCGCGCTGGTCCCCCTGCTCCTGCTGCTCGTCGTGTTCTCGACCTCCAGCTCGGAGGTCGACATCACCGAGGGGGGCACGGAGCGGGCCATCACCGAGACCGAGTCCAGCTTCGGCCTCCCGCCGGAGGTGGCGGTGGCGGCCCTGGTCCTGGCCATGCTCGCGGCGGCGGCCGTGTGGTTCTGGGCGTCGCGTGCGGTCCGGCCGATGGCTGCGATCACGCGGGTCGCCAACGAGATCCAGGCCGGTTCGCTCGATCGCCGGATCGGTCTCGACGGAGCCCCGGCCGAGGTCCAGTCGTTGGCCGACAGCTTCGACGCGATGCTGCACCGCCTCGACCGGTCGACGAGCACCCAGCGGCGGCTGATCGAGGACGCGAGCCACGAGCTGCGCACCCCCTTGACCGCCTTGGCGGTCAACAACGACGTGATCCTGTCGAACCCGTCGCCGACGCTCGACGACTACCGGGCCAGCGCCGAGCGGAGCAGGGCGTTGATCGACCGGCTGCAACTCACGATCGACGAGCTGCTGACCGACGCGAGATCTCGCAACCAGGAGGCGCAGCAGGTCGACAACGACCTCATGGAGATCGTGGCTCGGGTGGTCGACCAGCACCGGGCGGTGAACCCGACGATCCCGGTCGTGGTCCGGGGCCCCCGGGAGCTCCTCCTCGGGATCGACGGACCCAGCGTGCAGCGGGCGGTGGTCAACCTGCTCGACAACGCGGCCCGGTACACGCCCGAGGGCGCACCGATCGAGATCGACGTGGCCGTCGGCGAACGGACCGAGCTGTCGATCACCGATCACGGGCCCGGCATTCCCCCCGACCGGCTCCACTCGATCTTCGACCGGTACTTCCAGGGCGACGAACCGAGCGACGGATCGGGCAACGCCGGCATCGGGCTGGCGCTCGTCGAACAGGTCGCCGACGCCCACGGCGGCATCACGGTCACCTCACCACTCCCGGGGCAGCCGGGCGGCACGAGGTTCACCATGGCCTTTCCCGCCCCCGTGGAACGGGCCGCCCCCGTGGAACCGGTCGACGCCGACGAGTCCTAGCGTGGACCCGGACTGGACATTCCCTCGACGCTGATTCAATCTCGGGGCCGAGCGTCGGAGTCAGGAGCGATCGCGTCATGGAACCAGTCGAGCTGCCCCGCCGGGTGCTGATCGCCAATCGGGGCGAGATCGCCACCCGCATCGCCCGAGCCGCCACCGCCCTCGGCATCGAGTCGGTCGCCGTGTACCCGCCGGCCGACGAGTTGTCGCTCCACACCCGGGTCGCCGACCAGGCCTGCGAGCTCCCGGTCGCCAACACGGCCGATCCGGTGGCCGCCTACCTCGGCATCGACGCCCTGATCGAGGTCGCGATCGCCGCCGGGTGCGACTGCGTGCATCCTGGCTACGGCTTCCTGTCGGAGAGCCCGGCGTTCGCCGGCCGGGTGGCGGCGGCGGGAATGACGTTCGTCGGTCCGAGCCCCGATGCGTTGATGCTGTTCGGCGACAAGGTCGCCGCCAGGGCGATCGCCGAGCGGGTCGGGGTGCCGACGATCCCGGGGAGCCGCAACGCGGTCGTCGGAGCCGACGAGGCGGCGACGGTGGCCGCCGAGATCGGGTACCCGGTGATGCTGAAGGCGGCGGCCGGGGGCGGCGGGCGGGGCATCAGGCGGGTCGATTCCCCCGACGAGCTCGGCCCGGCGCTGGAGCGGTGCGCGAGCGAGGCCGAAGCCGCATTCGGCGATCCGGCGGTGTTCGTGGAGAAGCTGATCGACCATCCCCGCCACATCGAGGTGCAGGTGCTCGGCGACGTGGCCGGGACCGTCGTGCACCTGTGGGAGCGGGACTGCTCGGTGCAGCTCCGCAACCAGAAGGTGGTGGAGATCGCCCCGGCGCCGGCGCTCGATCCGGCGCTGCGGCAGCGGATCCTCGACGACGCCGTGCGCCTCGTCGACGCCGCCGACTACGTCAACGCCGGGACGGTGGAGTTCCTGGTGGCCCCCGAGGCCGGCGAGCACTACTTCATCGAGTGCAACCCCCGGATCCAGGTGGAGCACACGGTGACCGAGCAGGTCACGGGCACCGACCTCGTCCAGGCCCAGTTCCTCCTGGCGGCCGGGGCGTCGCTGGCGTCGCTCGGCCTCGGCGACCAGGCGACGATCGCCCCGCCCCGCGGCTACTCGATCCAGGCCAGGGTGGTGGCCCGGGGGGCGGGCACGATCTCGGCCTACAAGGAGCCGTCGGGCGTCGGGGTCCGGGTCGACGGGAACGGCTACCTCGGCTACACCCCGCCACCGCAGTTCGATCCGCTGCTGGCGAAGGTCGTCGCGTCGTCGTCCGGGTTCGCCCTCCCGACGAGGGCGAGCGACGGAGCGGAGGGAGCGGATGGCCCCGAGCCGGCGTTCGTGGCCGCGGTGACCCGGGCGAGGGCGGCGCTGGAGGAGTTCCACGTGGCCGGGCTCCCGACGAACCTCGAGCAACTGGTGGCGATCCTCAGCCACCCCGCGGTGCTCGCCGGCGACGCCAGGACCACGCTGCTGGCCGACGAGTCGACGTTCGGCGCGGCCACGAGCGGCATGGCTGACAGCGGGGGCCGCGGTGGCCCGTCCGGCCCGATGGACCTGCTGACCCAACAGTCGACCGCGCTCGGGCGGGACGCATCGCTCGGGGCTGCCGCCGCACCGCTGGCCGAGGTCGCCGCAGCGGCCAACACCAGGGCGAGCACCGCCGTCGCCGACGGGGCAGCCGGTGGTGGTCTCACCGTCGGTGAGGGGGAGCGGGCCGTCGAGTGCCCGCTCGGGGCCACGGTGGTGGAGGTGAAGGTCGACGAGGGCGACCGGGTCGCCGCCGGCCAGACGCTGGTGGTGATCAGCGCCATGAAGATGGAGACCGAGGTGACGGCCCCGGTCGGGGGAACCGTGAGCGGGGTCGGCGCGCTCGAGCCCGGCGACACCGTGGTGGCCGGACAGCTCCTGGCCGTGCTCGAGCCGAGCATCGGCAGCCCGGATCCTGCGTCATCGAACGGGGCCGGCGGTCCTGGGGCCGAGGGTGAGAGCTCGTGGGCCGCCACGTTGGACGAGATCCGCACCCTGCAACGGCTGGCCGACGAGCGCCTGTCACCCAGCTCCGACGAGCCAGGGGTGGTGCGCCAACGGAACCGGGGGAAGCTCCACTGCCGGGAGCGGATCGCCCTCCTCCTCGACGATGGCTCGTTCCGGGAGATCGGCAGCGTCGCCGGGTTCGCCTCCTACGGTGACGAGGGCGGGATCGTGGCGTTCACCCCGGCGAACCACGTCGGCGGGTCGGGCACGATCGAGGGTCGGCCGGCGATCGTCTGCGCCGACGACTTCACCTCTCGGGGCGGTCACTCCGATGGCGCCATCGGGGCGAAGAGCTTCCACCTCGACCAGCTCTCGGTGCAGCTCGGCGTCCCGTCGATCCGCCTGCTCGACGGGTCGTCTGGCGGGGGCAGCGTGGCGTCGATGGTGCCCGAGCAGAAGAAGGAGGGCGAGAGCAAGGCCAAGGAGTCGACGGGGGCTATCTCGTCGGGGCGGCCCCGGGTGGCCGGCGGCGGCGGCTCGTTCCTCCCGGGTCACCTCGGCAGCACCGAGTACGCCGAGCAGTTGGCCACGGTGCCGGTGGTGAACATGCTGCTCGGCTCGGTGGTGGGTATCGGCGCGGCGAAGGCGGTGCTCGGCCACTTCTCGGTGATGGTGCGCGACATCGCCCAGCTCTTCGTGGCCGGACCACCGGTGGTGAGCCATGCGATGGGCTACGACATCACCAAGGAGGATCTGGGCGACTGGCGGATCCACTGCCGGAACGGCTCGGTCGACAACCTGGCCGAGACGGAGGAGGAGGCGATGGACATGACCCGCCGGTTCCTCTCCTATCTGCCATCGAACGTGTACGAGGCACCGCCGGTGACCGCGCCCCGCACCGACGACCCGCCGGACCGGCGGGAGGACGAGCTGTTCACGCTGATCCCCCGCAAGCGCACCACCACCTTCGACATGCGACGGGCGATCGAGCTGATGGCCGACCGCGACTCGTTCTTCGAGATCGGTCCGCTGTGGGGCACCGACCAGATCGTGGGGTTCGCCCGGTTCAACGGCTACCCGGTGGGGGTCATCGCCTCCGACAGCCGCCACGTCAACGGCGGTGCGCTCACCGCCGACGGCTGCGACAAGCTCACCCGTCACCTCGACCTGTGCGACCTCTTCCACTTGCCGGTGCTCAACCTCTGCGACAACCCCGGTTTCGCGGTGGGGCTCGAGCACGAGGTGGCGGGCACGATCCGCAAGGGCGGGGAGTGGATGATCGCATTCGCCCAGACGAAGGTGCCGATCTTCACCGTGCTGCTCCGCCGCAGCTTCGGCGTCGCCGGCAACAACTACGCCACGCCGAGGCGGGAGCCGGGGGTGCGGGTGGTGTGGCCGGCGGCCGACGTCGGCGGGATCCCGCCCGAGGGCGGCATCGAGGCCGCCTACAAGCGCCAGCTCGCCGAGGCCGCCGATCCGGTGGCGCTCCGGGCCGAGCTGGAGGCCAGGATCGAGAGCGCCCGCGGACCGCTCGGTCCGCTGTCGAGATTCCAGATGGAGGAGATGATCGACCCCCGAGACACCCGGGCCCACATCTGTGCCTGGATGCCGCAGGCCCACCGATTGGTGGCCCAACCCCGGGCCCTGGTCCAGCGCCCCCACCAGTTCCGCCCCTGAGCGCCCGGGACCCCCGAAATTCGTGCGGTTGACCCGCTCTGGCGCTGCAAACTCCACGAATTTCGGGGGTTGACCCGGCGCTCAACCGGGGACGGCGATGGCCTCGACCCGAACGTCGGTGGGGAGGACGGCGGCGGCCAGGGCCCGGATGCTGGCCTGGTCGACCCCGGCCAGCAATTCGGCCCGACGTTCGACGGTGAGCCGTTCCTCGTCGGGTGGGGTGAGCATCATCTCGATGAGCTGAGCGTTGTTGATGAGGTCGAAGTCGGCCTGGACGACGGACCGGGCCCGGTCGAGCTCCTCGACCGTCGGGCCGTTGGTGGCCAGGTCCTCCGCTTCGGCCAGGATCACGTCGAGGATCTCGTCGCCCCGGGCCGGGTCGATGTTGGCGAAGAGGAGCAGGTCGACCCCCTCTCGTGGTGCGACCGTCGCGTCGGTCACCGCTCGACCGCCGTAGCTCGCGCCGAGCTCCTCCCGCACCACGTCGAGCAGGCGACCGTTGAAGATCTGCTCGAACACCCGCAGTTCCACCCGGGTGCCGGCGTCGACGTCGAACTGCGACGGGTACAGCACCGCAACGGTGCCGGTGGCGGTACCGCTGCCGGCCACGAGATCCCGGCGGACGACCTCGGCCACCGGCTCCGGCCGGACGTCGGCCCACGATTCGGCGTCACCCGCGGGCAGCGTGCCGAGGTAGGCGGCCGCCAGCTCCGCCACGGTGTCGGCGGACACGTCGCCGGCGATGGCCACGGTGAGGTCGTCGACCTCGCCGAGCCGCTCGTCGTAGATGTCGAGCGCCCGTTCGGCGGTCAGGTCGTCGAGCGGTGGGGGGACGAGGAGGAACCGCTCGTCGCCGTCGAAGCGTGCGTCGGCGACGGCGTTGATCGTGGCGGTCCCGGCGTCGCCCGCCACCTGCCGGGCCCGGTCCTCCGCGGCGGTGACCGTCTCGCTCAGGGCCACATCGCTCACCCGCGGCGCCACGACCGACAGGTGGAGCTGCTGGAAAAGGGTTTCGAGATCGTCGGTACCCGAGCTGCCGAAGAAGCCTTCGCTGGTCTCGTCGATGAACGGGGCGAGGCTCGATGTCGAGCCCGCCAGGAACCGCCGGACCGTGAGCCGGTCGTACTCACCGAGGCCACTGTCGCCCACCGCCGACACCGCGTAGGGGGCGACGGCGGCGTCGTCGGCCGGGAGGACGCTCCAGCCGCCGTGGCCGCGGGCGATCAGGTTGACGGTGTTGGCGTCGATGGCCGACTCGACGAAGCGGACGGTGACCCCGTTGGGGAAGGTCCACTCGGTGGCCTCGAGCTCGTCGATCGAGACCTCCTCCACCGGTTCGACCGGGTCGGGGCGGGTCATGAGCGACTCGATGGCGACGTCGTCGGCGGCGTCGTCACCGCTGATCTCGGCCGCTGCCGCAGCGTCGATGGCACCGTCGAGCTGGGCGATCGTGGGGAGGGTCGCCGGGTCGGGCCCCACCGCGATCACGATCGGGGCGGCCCTGCTCAGCTCCCACCGGAAGAGGTCGGTCACGTCGGCTGCGGAGTCCTCGGCGAGGGCGGTGGTCAGCCGCCCGTGGGTGTCGGCCAGCGACGAGATCTGGTCGCTGCGGAGGAAGTGACCGGCGTAGACATCGGCGTAGGTCCGGTCCTGGGTGGTGTCGACCGAGGCCAGGGCCTGATCGAGGGACGTCTCGACCTGGGACGCCGCCCGCTGGTACTCGGCGTCGGTGAAGCCGCCGATCTCGATGCGGCGCATCTCGGTCAGGACGTACTCGATGCCGTCGACGAGCTCGGGAGAGTCGAAGTTGAACCCGAGGAACGTCTGGGCCCGGTTCTGCTCGAACCGGGTGACGAACGGATCGTCGAGCACCACGTCGCCCCGGTCGACCGCGTCGCGGAGCCGGTTGCCGATCATCAGCGCCATCAGCTCCTGGTGGAGGGTGAGTCGTTCGCCGCCGATCGTCGACTCGTCCCACGACGTGAGGGAGTAGTCGATCGACCCGAACCGGCGGGACAGCTCGGGGTGGCTGACCACGTCGGTGATCGGGGTGTCGATCGGGTCGGTGACCACCTGCACCCGCTCGCCGGCGTCGTCACCCCGGCCCTCGAAGTCGGCAAAGCGGTCGACGATCTCCTGCTCCATCCGGTCCTCGGGGAGGTCGCCGACGGCGACGATCGCGATCAGCTCGGGCCGGTACCAGCGGTCGTAGAAGGCCCGCAGCTCCTCGGCATTCGTCTCGAGCACGAGCTCGGCCTCACCGCCCGGCTCCCGCCCCTCGTAGGGGGTGCCCCGGAGGTAGGCCTCGTTGAACGCTTCGGCCACGGCGCCGTCGGGCCCCTCGTCCCGTAGGCGGAGCTCCTCCCGCACCACGCCCCGCTCGGCTTCGGTGGCCGCCTGGTCGATCGTGGCAGCGCTGGCCCAGTCGAGCATGACATCGAACCCCGACTCGATCTTGTCGTCGGTGATGCTGACGATGTCGAGCTGGTACACGGTCTCATCGAGGCTGGTGTAGGCGTTGAGGTCGGCCCCGAACTGCACCCCGAGGCGCTCGAGGGCCCGGGACAGCTCGTTGCCGGGGAAGTTCTCGGTGCCATTGAAGAGCATGTGCTCGAGGAAGTGGGCCGACCCCGACTCGGGCACGTCCTGTTGCAGCGATCCGGCGTCGACCACGAGGCGCAGCGACAGGCTGCCACCGGGGGCCGAGTTGCGGCGGACGTAGTAGGTGAGGCCGTTGTCGAGCGTGCCGATGCGCACCTCGCCGCTCGGCTCGATCGGGGTGGGGTCGGGGTCGGGCTCGATCAGCTCGTAGGGCCGGTCGGCATCGTCGTCTCCGGTGCCGGCGGACGTCGTTTCGTCGTCGGGCCCGGCGGTGGGGTCGGCCGCCGCATCGTCGACCGCGCCATCGTCGACTGCACTGTCGGTGCACGCCGTCGCCGCCAGCAGCACTGCGAAGATGACCGCGACGACCCGAACCATGGGCCGCAAAGCTACCAGCGACCCATCGCCCGTCCGCCGCGACCCCCGCACGCCGGTGCCTGGCACCGGTGTGCGGGTGTCACCAGCCGTCGATGGCGGCGCGTTTCTTGCCGGCGCGGGGCGGGGGCGGGCGCATCGAGGCGAGGATGTTGGCGAGCCAGTGGCGGGTCTCGGCGGGATCGATGGCGTCGTCGATGGCGAAGCCGGTGGCGTGGTTGAGGGCCTTGCCCCGCTTGTACTCCTTGGCCACAAGCTCGTCGTAGCGGGCCTTGCGCTCGTCGGGATCCTCGATGGCCGCCAGCTCCGCCCGGAACCCGAGCTTCACCGAGCCCTCCAGTCCCATCGGCCCGAACTCGGCGGTCGGCCACGCCACGCTGAACATCGGCGCCTTGAACGACCCGCCGGCCATGGCGATCCCGCCGAGACCGTACGCCTTGCGGACGATCACGGTGAACGTGGGCACCTCCAGGTTGGCCCCGATCAGGAACATGCGGTTGGCGTGGCGAACCAGCGCCGTCTTCTCCACCTCGGGGCCGACCATGATCCCCGGCGTGTCGCACAGGAACAGCACGGGCACGTCGAACGCGTCGCACAGTTGCATGAACCGAGCGCCCTTGTCGGCGCCGTCGGAGTCGATCGCGCCGCCGAGGTGGTTGGGGTTGTTGGCCACGACGCCCACCGGTCGACCCTCGATCCGGATCAGGGCGGTGACGATGCCGTGGCCGAACCCCGGCCGTAGCTCGAGCACCGAGTCGACATCGGCCAGCGTGGTGACCGCCTCCCGCACGTCGTAGGTCCGGAGCCGGTTCTCGGGAACGATCCGGCGCAGCAGCCGCTGGTCGTGGGCCTCCCAGTCGGTCGTCGCGCCCTGGAAGTAGGCGAGGTACTTCTTGGCCACCGCGGTCGCCTCGGCCTCGTCCTCGACGAGGACGTCGATCACACCGTTGGCGAGGTGGACGTCGGACGGGCCGATCTCCTCGGGGCGGAAGACCCCGAGGCCGCCGCCCTCGATCATCGCGGGACCACCCATCCCGATGTTGGCGTCGCGGGTGGCGATGATCACGTCGCAGCAGCCGAGCAGCGATGCGTTCCCGGCGAAGCAGAAGCCCGACACCACCCCCACGATCGGGATCAGGCCCGACATCGTGGCGAACCGGGAGAACGTGCGGCTGCCGAAGTCGCCGCCGTCGGTATCGCCCGGGCGGCCGCCACCACCCTCGGCGAAGAGGATGAACGGCATCCGACCGTCGACCGCCACGTCGATGATGCGGTCGGTCTTGGCGTGGTTGCGGATGCCCTGGGTGCCGGCGAACACGGTGTAGTCGTAGATCATCACCGCGCACCGGTTGGTCGGCTCGGCGAACAGGTCCCCGTTGACCGAGGCGACCCCGGTGATCAGCCCGTCGGCCGGGCTCCGCTTGATGAGGTCCTCGCGGGTCCGTCGCCGTCGTTGCGCGGCGAGCGCCACCGGTCCGTACTCCACGAACGTGCCATCGTCGACGAGGTCGGTCAGGTTCTCCCTGGCGGTGCGCTGGCCCGTCGATCGGCGGCGCTCGACGGCTTCGGGTCGGGCGTCGTCGTACATCTTGGCCCGGAGCTCGAAGACCTCCTCGAGGCTCGGTCGAATGTCGTCGAGGTCGATCAGCTCGTGCTCGTCGGTGAGGCTGTCGCCGCTGTCGCCCACCGCGATCACGGCGAGGAGCTGATCGGCCCAGAGGGTGTCGCCGGGGGCGGCCACGATCCGATCGATCGTTCCCGCCGCCGGGGCGGTCACCTCGTGCTCCATCTTCATGGCCTCGACCACCGCCACCAGTTCGCCCCGGCGCACCACGTCGCCGACATCCACCTCCATGGCCACCACGGTCCCCTGCAACGGGGTCAGCACGGCGGCGAGCCCGGGATCCCCGTTGAGCTCGGCGACGGCGGGACCGGCGGCGGGGCCGTTGGTGGCACCCGCCGACGCAGCTCGACCGAAGTCGAGCACCGCGAGCGGGTCGGCGCTGTCGAGCCGTGCACCGGCGGTGCCGGGGCTGGTCGTGGCTGGGCTGGTCGTATCGGGGTCGGCGAACGAGACCTGCGGGTAGCGGACCGGGTGGTCGGCGGGGGCCGTGAGCTCGTCGATCCGGTCGGTGACGAGGTCGGTGGTGGCCGCGCCGAGGTGCCCGCTGGCCGCGAGGTTGCGGAGGAACTCGAGGTTGGTGGCCACACCGTCGACGTGGCTCTCACACAGCGCCCGGTACAGCTTGGCAACCGCATCGTCGAACGAACCCGACGGTCGGGTGACGATCAGCTTCGCCAGCAGGGAGTCGTAGTTCGGGTTGAGCGCCATGCCGGCGTGGACCGCGCCGTCGACCCGCACCCCCGGTCCCGCTGCGAGCTCGACGTCGGCGACCGTGCCGGTGGCGGGACGGGTGGTGCCGTCGGGGCCGATGGTCTCGGCGTTGACCCTGGCCTGGATCGACCAACCCCGGACCGCTGGCGGCTCGGCCAGCCCGACGTCGTTCAGGGTCGCCCCGGCGGCGAGGCGGATCTGGGTCTCGACGAGGTCGATGCCGGTGACCTCCTCGGTCACGGTGTGCTCGACCTGGATGCGGGCGTTGGCCTCGATGAACCAGAAGTGCCCGTCGGGCCGGCCCGCCGAGTCGGCGTCGACGAGGAACTCGACGGTCCCGACCCCCTCGTAGCCGACCGACCGCCCGAGCGCGGTGGCCGCGTCGCACATCGTCGCTCGGAGCTCGTCACCGATGCAGGCCGCGGGGGCGATCTCGACGATCTTCTGGTTCCGCCGTTGGACGCTGCAGTCACGCTCGCCGAGGTGGACCACGTCGGCGCCGTCGCCGACGATCTGCACCTCGATGTGATGGGCCGACGCAACCAGTTGCTCCACGTAGAGGTCGCCGTGACCGAAGGCGGTCGTGGCCTCCGACTCGCACCGGACCCACGCCTGCTCGAGGTCGGCCAGGTCGGTGACCGCCCGCATCCCCCGCCCTCCCCCGCCGGCGACGGCCTTGAGCATGACCGCGCCATGGGTTCCGAGCAGCTCAGCCGCCTCGTCGACCGTGGCAGCACCATCGCTGCCGGCCAGCACCGGTACGCCCGCGTCGACCGCGGCGGCCCGAGCCCGTGTCTTGTCACCGAACAGCGTCAGTTGGTCGACGGTCGGCCCGATGAACACGATGCCGGCCTCGGCACAAGCGGCGGCCAGGGCGGCGTTCTCGGCCAGGAACCCATAGCCCGGGTGGAGGGCCTCGGCCCCGACGGCCCCAGCCGCGGCGATGACCGCTCCGATGTCGAGGTAGCCGGCGACGCCGGTGCCCGGCAGTGCCACCACCCGATCGGCGAGCGCGACGTGCGGCGCCTCACCGTCGTCGACCGTGTGCATCGCGGCCGTGTCGATCCCGAGGGCGGCGCCGGCGCGGATGATCCGGCAGGCGATCTCGCCTCGATTGGCGACGAGCAGGCGCTGGAAGGGGGACGTCATAGGGAGAAGGTGGCACACGGCCCACCGCGTCGACAAAGGAGCTGCTTCGGCGACGGGCCCCGATCGGGGTCAGACAGTCGGTGTCCAATGGCCATCCACGATGTCGGCGTCGCCCTCGGGCGGCCACGGGGGAATCGTCACCCCGACCACCGCCAACGGAGCTGCTTCGGCCACCGACACCTGGAACGTCGTGCCGACCGGAATCGACACCGCGACGCCCGCCCGCAGCTCGACGATCGCCGAGCCGGCCTCGTCCGACAGCCACAGCTCGCCGTCGCCGTCGACCACGTACCAGACCTCGTCGACCCGGCGATGACGGATGCCGGGCGTGACGTGGCCGGCGGGGAAGGTGAAGTGGGCCATGCCGCCACGCTCGGTGCCGACGAGGGGTCGGACCTCGCTGCCGTCGGGCGCGATCTCGACCGGCTCGACGGGGGTGGTCGAGGTGCTGAACCGTCGACGCCGGGCCGACATCGCCTCCCCGCCGCTACTCGCCGTAGGGCCACACCGGCTCGTTGCCCGGCGGCAACGCCACCTGGAACGTGTTCAGCGTGAGCGAGACCAGGCAGTAGTAGCCGATGAGCTGGGTCAGCTCCACCATGCCCCGGTCGCCGACGTGGCTCTGGGCCGCCTGGTAGACGTCGTCGGGCACCCGACCGTCGGTGAGGAGGCCGCGGGTGAGGGCATAGACGGCTTGCTCGTCGGCCTTCGCGAGCACGGGTTCCTCACCCCGCTCGATCGCGGCGACGGCCTCCTCGCTGATGCCCGCCTCCCTCGCCATGCGGCTGTGGGCGAACCACTCGAAGTTCGACCGCCAGTGGGCGCCGACCGTGCACACGGCGAGCTCGAGCAGCCGGTTGTCGAGCTCGGTCTCGAAGCGGAGGGCCTCGCCGAGGGCGACCACCCGCTTGCCCGTGCCGGGAGCGTGGAGCGGGGCGTTGAACGGACCGACCAGCCCGCCCGCCGCGTTGATCAGGCGGCTGGCGTCGCCCCGCCGGCCGTTGGTCACGTTGTCCCAGACCTCCTGCTGGTCGGGGCTCAGGTTCTCTCCGGTGATGAACGGCAATCGGGTCATGATCGGGACGGTACCGGGTGGGGTGGCGGCTGTCAGTCGAGGCCCATGAACCGGCGGGCGTTGGTGTAGAGCACGTCGTCGAGCAGCTCCCGGCGGCCGATCTCGTCGAAGGTGTCCTCCAGCTCCTTCAGCGCGCCGGGGTAGGTGCAGTCGTAGTGGGGGTAGTCCGACCCCCAGACCACCGTGTGGGCGAGGCCGGCGTCGGCGATCTGGGCGAAGGCCTCGCCCTCGCCGGCCTCCATCGTGATGAAGCACTGCTCGCTGAAGATCTCCGTCGGCTCCCGCTGCAGCCGGGGCACCAGGTGACCCATGGTCTCCTTGTGCTCGTCGAGCCGGTCGAGCCAGTACGGCAGCCACCCCATGCCGCTCTCGAAGAAGCCGACCCGGAGGCGGGGATGGTCGTCGAGGATCCCGCTGGCCACCACCTCCATGACCGACGCCATCTGCTCGAACGGGTGGCAGACCATGTGCACGTAGAACTGGTTCGAGTAGCGGGTCTTGGCGAAGCTCGTCATCTTCGACCCGAAGCTGCCATGGATGGCGACGGTGAGGTCGTGGTCTTCGGCCGCCGACCAGACCCGGTCCATCTCGTCGGAGAAGAGCTCCATGCCGTTGTAGCGCTCCGGCCGGAACGTCAACCCGGTCAGGCCGTGCTCGGCCATGAACGCGATCTCGTCGACCGCGGCGTCGACCGACTGGAGCGGGCAGAGGCCCATGCCGAACAACCGGTCGGGGTTCTCGGCCACGAAGTCGGCCATCCACCGGTTGTAGGCCCGGGCGTTGGCGGCGGCCACGTCGGGGCGGGTGATGTCACCGGCCAGCAGGTCGAGCGAGGGGAACATGAGCGCAGCGTCGATCCGTTCCTCGTCGAGCACCTGGAGCCGGGCCGCAGGGTCATAGCTGCCGGGGATGATGTCGTCCCAGGTGACATCGGTGCGGCCGTAGGCGCCGGGGATGCAGGCCGGGGCGGCGCTCGTGCCCACCATCTCACCCTCCACGAACATCGTGTCGGTGCCGTCGGGTCGGAGGCCGGCCCGCAGGATCAGATCGCGGTACTCCGGGTCGCAGTACTCGGTCCACACCGACGTCGGCTCGCAGATGTGGGCGTCGGCGTCGTAGACCGGCGTGTAGTCGGCTGTCTTGATCGGTCCCATGCCCCAGTCTCGCGCCGGTCCCATGGCCGGTGCCCGTCCGGGCGGTGATGGACGCTTCGTCAGCAGAAGGCTTCGATACGGATACGGAGCACGACCACCCGGTCGGTTCCCCGGCTTTCGCAGACCGCTTCGATGAGTCCGAGTGCCTCGACCCGCCGCTGATAGGTACGGCGCTCGGGATGATCGGGCGGGCGCAGGATGAGTTCGTCATAGACACGGGCAATGTCGCTGGCTACAGCAGCCAACGCGCCGTCGACTACATCGGACTCGAAGCCTTTGGCCGACGCTGCCTCGTGCACGCTCGCCCGGACGCCGTCGGCGAAGGTGACTGCGCGCACGGCGGGGGAGAATATGAGGCGACGGCGCCGAAGCGCTATCGCCTCGGTGTCTGCTCTTCGATGATTGGCTGAAGGCGGGCGGCCAGCGTGTCGGGAAGGCCCGCGAGATCGTCCAGCGTCTGAATCAGCTGACCGCGAGACATGACCTCGGCCTGCTCGACCGGGGATAGTCGAGCGAAGCGCTCAACAGCCTCCTTGGCCTCGAGTTCGGTAGCCGATTTCATCACCAGCAAGAGTAGCGGCTCGCTGATGGTTGTCCCAGCACTAGGGCGGGGGGATCGCCTCCACCAGCGACGCGAGATCGTCGGCGATGTGGTCGGGCTCTGGTTCGACGGGGAGGTCGTCGGGGCCGACGACGCCGGTGAGCACGAGGCCGAACCGGTAGCCCAGCGCCCGGGCGAACAGGCCGTCGGTCTCGGGGCGGTCGCCGACCATGATCCCGTCGGCGCCGAGGCGGTCGTGGACGAACGCCACGACCGTGTCGTGGGGCTTGCCGGCAACCACCGGCTCGACGCCCGTGGCGGTGACGATGGCGGCCACGATCGACCCCGCGCCGGGGAGGAACCGGCCGGCGTCGGGGAAGGTGGCGTCGGTGTTGGTGGCGATGAACCGGGCGCCGTCACCGATGGCGTGCATCGCCCTGGTGATGTCGTCGTAGCAGAACGAATGGGTGAGCCCGACGAGCACCGCCTCGGCCGGACCCTCCGGGACCACCTCGGCTCCCCGGGCGGTCACGGCGTCGGTGATGCCGTCGGACCCGATCACGAGCACCCGCTCCCCGGGCTCGACCAGCGACGCCCCGGCCATGGCGGAGGTGACCACGAGATCGGTGGCGTCGGGGATGCCGTGATGGGCCAGTTGCTCGCCCACCTGAGCGGGGGTCCGGAGCGCCGAGTTGGTGACGAACGCGATCGGCGTGCCCCGGCGACGGAGGTGGTCGATCGCCTCGGGCGACCCGGCGACGGTCTCGCTCCCCCGCCACACCACACCGTCGAGGTCGATCGCCCAAGCCGTCATCGGCGCAAGGGTACGACGCTCAGTGCGATTCGGGGATCTTGCCGGGACCCGACGGGTACAGGTGCTGGTTGCTGAGCAGGTAGGCGGGGCCGTGGGGGCCCTTGATCGCCGAGTCCTCCCCGTAGAGCTGCTCCTTGGTCCAGCCCGTTATCTCCCGGCTGCCGGCCACCCGGAGCAGGTCCTCGGCGTGGGCGATCGCGGTGGAGCGGACCTCGTCGAGCGGCGCCAGCTCCTGCACGATCCCGGCCTGGAGCGCGTCGGGGCCCCGCCACCGCTTGGCCAGCACCACCGTCTGGTGGAAGGTCTCGCTCGGGAGCTTGTGGTGGAACAGTGCGAGCTCGGGAGCGGGAATGGCGAAGCCGAGCTCGAGCTCGTTGGCGCACACGAACCCGCGATCCTCCCGCATGACGCGCACGTCGTGACACAGCGCGATCATCAGACCGGCGCCGAAGCCGTGGCCGTTGATCGCGCAGACGGTCGGCATCGGGAACGTGATCAGCCGGGCGAACAGCGCCATGACCTCCTCGGTGAACACCGCCCGGTCGCCGCCGGGATGGTCGCCCCTGCTGGTGATCCAACCGAGGTCGAGTCCGTTGGAGAAGAACTTCTCGTCGGCCGATGCGGTCACCAGCGTCGCCGGGCCCTCGGTCGCCTCGACCTCGTCGAGGGTGGCGTCGAACGCCCGGGTGAACGTGGTGTTCCACCGGTTCTCGCCGGCGGTCATCGTCAGCACGACGACCGTGCCCCGCTCCCGCTCGAGTCGTTCCAGCTCCAGGAGATCGCTCACAGGCCTGTGCTCCAGTCGGTCGGTCGGCACCCCGCGTTGGGGAGCTCGACGGGGATCGAGCCCACGGTGACCCCGTCGTCGGGATGGAGCTCGACCAGGTTCATCTGCTGCGACGCCGCCACGCCGTAGGGGGCGCCCGAGTACCAGGCGGTCACGCTGTCGGTGCTGGCGTCGGTCCGGACGTGCCAGTGACCGAGGGCCACGTAGTCGGCGCCGGTGGCCTCGATGTCGGCCGGTGACAGCGGCGAGGATCGGCCGAGCAGATCGTCGTCCTCGTCGTGGTCGAGATGGCCGTGGCCGAGCACGATCCACCACCCCTCGCCGGCGGGCCGGGGTGGGACGTCGCGCAGGGGCCGGAATCCGCGATCGTGGACCGGCATCGCCTTGCCCCACACGGTGAGGGCACCATCGAGCAGGTCGACGGTGGTTCCCCGGGGGTCGTCGAGGAACACCACGCCGGACGAGCCGATCCGACCGTCCTCGTAGAGGGTCCGCTCGTCGTGGACGTCGTGGTTGCCGGCGATCAACACGCACGGCACGCCCAGCTTCCCGAGCCGGCCGAGCACCTCGCCGACGAGCTCGTCGCTCACCCGCTGGTGGTCGAAGAGATCGCCGACCACCAGCATGGCGTCGACCCGGTGGTCGGCCACCAGGTCCTCGATCACCACCAACGGACAGAGGCAGTCGTCGAGGTGGTCACCGCGCTCGGGATGCCGGAAACCGCCACCGAGGTGGATGTCGGAGGTGTGGAGGAGTCGTAGTGGCTTCACGTGGCGTGTCGTTCGGCGGCCGCTCTGACCGCCGCCACGATCTTGACATACCCGGTGCAGCGGCAGACATTCCCGCTGAGCTCGTGGCGGATCTGCTCGTCGGTCGGGTCGGGGATCCGGTCGAGGAGGTCGACGGCGGCCAGCACCATGCCCGGGGTGCAGAACCCGCACTGGAGTCCGTGCTCGTCTCGGAACGCCTCCTGCACCGGGTGCAGGTCGTCCGGGGCGCCGAGGGCCTCGATCGTGGTGACCGACCGGCCGGCCAGTTGGCGGGCGAACAGCAGGCAGGACCGCACCGGCGTCCCGTCGAGCAGTACCGTGCACGCCCCGCACACACCGTGCTCGCAACCGAGGTGGGTGCCGGTGAGCCCGACGTCGTCGCGGAGCCAGTCGGCGAGCAACCGACGATCGGGAACACCGACGAGCGGACGGGGCTCACCGTTCACGATCACCTCGACGCTCGTCCCGCCCGGCGGTGGCGGCGATGACGGCGCGCCCCCCGGGGTCGAGCCGGTGCCCGGTTCTCGAGCGGCGCCACGTCGGGGGACCACAGCGAGGCTCGCGAGCGCCCGCCCGACGAGGACCTCGACCAGCTCGGCCCGGTACTCGGCACTGGCGTGGACGTCGGCGACCGGGTCGACCTCGGCCCTCGCCGTCACCGCGGCTCGATCGGCCGCCGCCCCGTCGTCCGCGGCGGTGCCGACCAGCGCCTGCTCGGCCTGGCGGCAGCGGACCGGTGTGGCCCCGACGCCCCCGGCCACGATCCGTGCGTCGGTCACCACATCCCGGCCGTCTCGTTCCACCACCGCCGCGACGAGGGCGGTGGCGAAGTCGCCCGGTCGGCGGGCCAGCTCGGCGAAGCCCCACCACAGCGAGCCGCCGACCGCTGGCGTTCGGGCCGGGATCTCGATCGCGGTCAAGAGCTCGTCGTCGGCGAGGGCGGTGGTGAACCACCCGGTGAAGAACCCGGTTGCCGGGATCGACCGTCGCCCGTTCGGTCCGACGGCCGCGAGCGACGCATCGAGCGCCAGCATCACGGCCGGCAGCTCGGCGGCCGGGTCGGCGTGGGCCAGCGACCCGCCGAGCGTGCCCCGGTTGCGGATGTGGCCGTGACCGATGTGGGCGACCGCGGCAGCGAGCAGGGGCGTCGCGATCACCAACCGCGGATCGGCACCGAGCCGGCGGTGGGTGGTCATCGCCCCGATCGTGATCGTGCCGCCCTCGTCCCCGTGAAGGTCGACCTCGATCGAGTCGAGCTCGTCGACCCGGCCCAGATCCACGACGTGGTCGGGCCGGGCGAGGCGGAAGTTGAGGAGCGGCACGAGACTCTGCCCGCCGGCGAGCAGCTTCACGTCCACTCCCTCCACCCCGGCCCCTCCGCCGGTGCCGGCGTGGCGCAGCGATGACAGCAGCGCGACCGCCTCATCGATCGTGCGGGGCGTGTGGAGCTGAAACGGGGCCGGCTTCACGGCGGCAGCGTAGCCGGCGACCCCGGAGCCAGCCGAGTCCACCTGCATCGACCGGAGACCGGCGAGGGGTTACGTTGTCGCCACGGAGGTCGCAGCGACGTCGGCGGCCGGAAGGACTCGTCGATGGATCTGCAGCTCGCCGGGAAGAACGTTCTGGTCACCGGCGCCGGTCAGGGCGTTGGCCTCCGGATCGGGGAGGCGTTCGTGGCCGAGGGGGCCAACGTGGCCTTCGCCTACAACTCCTCGAGCGAGGGAGCGGAGCAGGCGGCGATGACGGCGATGGCCGACGGGTCCACCGCGCTGGCGGTGCAGGCCGACATTGCGAGCGCGGCCGACGTCGAGCGGCTGGTGGCCACGGTCGGCGACCGGTTCGGCTCGATCGACGTGCTCGTCAACAACGCGGCCTACACCGAACCGGGTCCGTTCCTCGACCTCGAAGCCGATGCCCTCGAGCGGATGGTGGCGGTCACGGTGGTCGGCACGTTCCGCCTCACCCAGGCGGTCGTCGGGCGCATGGTCGCCGGGGGTGACGGCGGGGCCATCGTGTCGTTGATGGGCGACTCGGGTCGGGTCGGCGAGAGCAAGCTGTCGGCGGTGGCCACCACCAGATCGACCACGATGGGGCTCACGAAATCGGTGGCGAAGGAGTTCGGGCGACACGGGATCCGGGCCAACGCGGTGTCGCTGGGGCTGGTGCGGTCGGAGCGGCTCGACCACCATACGAACAACGCGTCGGATGAGCGGATGGCCCGGATCACGAGGATGTACCCGCTGGGCCGGATCGGCGAGACCGCCGACATCCCACCGCTGGTCCTGCTGCTCGCTTCCCCACTCGCCGGCTGGATCACCGGGCAGACCGTGTCGGTCAACGGCGGGTACGCGATGCCGTGACCGACCGGTTCCACGAGCCCGGCGCAGCCGGAACGGCCGGGGGACCGTTCGGCCAGCGGGTGGCCCGCAAGGAGGACGCCCGCTTGCTGACCGGCCGGGGTCGGTTCGTGGCCGACGTGCGCCTGCCGGGCCTCGTCCACGCCGCGTTCGTGCGGAGCCCCGTGGCCCACGCCCGCCTCGCCGCCGTCGACACCGCCGAGGCGGAGGCGCTCGACGGCGTCGTGGCGGTCGCCACCGGCACCGACCCCGATCTCGCCGGGCTCGCCCTCACCGCCACCTCGGCCCTCCCGAGCCACGTGGAGACGGCCCAACCGCTGCTCGCCGTCGACAAGGTTCGCCACCAGGGCGAGGCGGTGGCGCTGGTCGTCGCCATCGACCGCTACGTGGCGGAGGACGCGGCCGAGCTGGTGGTGGTCGACTACGACGAGTTGCCGGTCCACGTCGACGCTGTGGCCGCCCACGGCGCCGGCGCCTCGCCCGTGCACGACGCCGCGCCCGACAATGTGCTGATCAGCCGGGTGTTCGACACCGGCGAGGTCGATGCGGCCCTGGCGTCGGCCGACCTCGTGGTGGACCGCTCCTACCGCACGAACCGCCACGCGGGGGTACCGCTGGAGGGACGGGCGGTGGTGGCGGCGTGGGACGACGCCACCGAGACCCTCACCCTGCACGTGACCACCCAGGCCCCCCACATGCACCGGGGAGCGATCGCGGCCGTGCTCGGTCTGGCCGACCATCAGGTGCGGTTGATCACCGGTGACACCGGTGGCGGGTTCGGCACCAAGGTGCCGCTGTATCCCGAATACCTGGCGGTGGCGCAGGTGGCTCGCCGGATCGGTCGACCGGTGGCGTGGGTGGAGGACCGGGCCGAGCACCTCCTGGCCGCGGCCCACGCCCGCGACCATCACTACGAGGTGCGGGCCGGGTTCGACTCGACCGGTCGGCTGCTCGTGGTCGATGCGGTGCTCACCGCCAACGTGGGGGCCTACAGCGGGTTCCCGTGGACCGCCGGCCTGGAGCCCCTCATGGCCGGGGGGCTGCTCACCGGCCCCTACAAGCTCGAGCACTATCGGTGCGACGTGCGCGGCGTGGCGACCAACACCGGCGTGGCCGGGCCGTACCGGGGGGTGGCCCGCCCGGCGACGGTGTTCGTGATGGACCGCATCCTCGACGACGCCGCCACCGCCCTCGACCTCGACGTGGTCGAGATCCGGCGCCGGAACCTGGTCGCCCCCGACGATCTCCCCTACACCGCCCCGACCCGCCTGGTCCACGATTCGAGGACCTACGTCGAGTGCCTCGACCAGGCGGTCGAGCGGGTCCGCTACGACGAGTTCCGCCGCGTCCAGGCGACAGCACGGACCGAAGGCCGGTTCCTGGGGATCGGCTTCAGTTGCTACAACGAGCTGACCGGTTTGGGGCAGAAGGCGTCGGCCGGGCCCCGGCTCCCGTTCCGCACCGGCCACGAGTGCGTGACCGTCCGGCTCGACACCCAGGGCCGGGTCCTCGTGCTCAGCGGCACCACGTCGCAGGGGCAGGGTCTCGAGACCACGCTGGCCCAGGTGGTGGCGGCCGAGCTCGGCGTCGACCTCGACACCGTGTCGGTGGAGATGGGCGACACCGCCAAGATCCAGTTCGGTCTCGGGGCGTTCGCCTCCCGGCAGGGGGTGATCGGCTCCGGGGCGGCCACCGTGGCCGCCAGGGCGGTGAAGGAGAAGGTGCTGGCGATCGCCGCCCACCTGCTCGAAGCCGACCCGTCGTGGCTCTCGATCGACGACGGCCTGATCCACACCGCCGACGCCCCCGCCGTCGGGGTGACGATCGAAGCCGTGTGCAAGGTGGCGTTCCTCGAGCCCCACCGCCTTCCCCCGGGGTCCGAGCCCGGGTTGGAGGCCACGAGGTTCTACGATCCGATCACCGGCACGTTCGCCGCGGGGGCCCAGGCGGCGGTGGTGGAGGTCGACCCGGCGACCGGGGTCGTCGACGTCGAGCGGCTGGTGGTGGTCGAGGACACCGGCCGGATGATCAACCCCACGATCGTCGAGGGCCAGGTGGAGGGGGCGGCGGCCCAGGGTGTCGGGGGGACGCTCCACGAGCACCTCGTCTACGACGACCGGGGCCAGCTCGTGACGGGGTCGCTGATGGACTACCTGCTGCCGACGTCGGCCGACGTTCCCCCGATCGAGCTCGGCCACGTGGCCGACCCGGCCGACAACCTCAACGGCGTCCGAGGGGTGGGCGAGGGCGGCACCCTCGGCCCCTACGCCGCCATCGCCAACGCGGTGTGCGACGCCCTCCGCCCGTTCGCGGTGACGATCGACGAGCTCCCCCTCTCCCCCGACCGGGTCCGGGCCGCGATCCGCCGAACCAACCCGGACACCCGAAATTCGTGGAGTTGACAGCGATAGCCGCTGCAAGCTCCACGAATTTCGGAGCCGTCGGGTGCTCGCCTACGATTTTCGACGACGATGCTCGAGGAGTGAACGATGCATGATCTGGTGATTCGAGGCGGGACCCTGGTCGACGGGACGGGGGCGCCGGCCCGGGTGGCCGACGTGGCGGTCGACGACGGCGTGATCGCCGCTGTCGGCTCCGAGGTCGGTCCCGGTCGGCGGGAGATCGACGCCACCGGTCTGCTGGTCACGCCCGGCTTCGTCGACGTGCACACCCACTACGACGGTCAGGCCACCTGGGACCCGGAGTTGACGCCGTCGTCGCTGCACGGCGTGACCACCACCGTCATGGGGAACTGCGGCGTGGGGTTCGCCCCCGCCCGGCCCACCGAGCACGACTGGCTGATCCAGCTCATGGAGGGCGTCGAGGACATTCCCGGCGCCGCGCTGGCCGACGGGATCGACTGGCAGTGGGAGACCATCCCCGAGTACCTCGACGCGCTGGAGACGATGCCCCGGGTGATGGACATCGCCACCCAGGTGCCCCACGGCTCGGTCCGGGCCTACGTGATGGGTGAGCGTGGCGCCCGCAACGAGGCGCCGACCCCCGACGACATCGAGGCGATGGCCGCCATCGTGCGGGAGGGCGTGGCCGCCGGCGCGCTCGGGTTCACCACCTCTCGCACGATGCTCCACCGAGCGCTCGACGGTGAGCCGGTGCCCGGCACCTTCGCCGGCGCCGACGAGATCGTGGCCCTCGGCCGAGCGGTCGCCGAAGCGGGCGGGGGCGTCGTCGAGGTGGCGTCCGACATCGGGCTCGGCGGTCTCGAGGGCAACTTCGGCGCCGACATCGACTGGATGCGCCACCTGGCCAGCGAGCACGGGCTCACCGTCACCTACGCGCTCACCCAGGCCGATCGCGTGCCCGAGCAGTGGCGCGAGCTGCTGGCGATGTCGTCGGCCCCGATCGACGGCGACGGTCGGGTGGTGGCCCAGATCGCTGGTCGACCAGCCGGGCTCCTCCTCGGCCTGCAGACCTCGCTCAACCCGTTCCAGGACCACCCGACGTTCAAGGCGCTGGGCGACCTGCCGGTGGCCGAACTGGCCGCCGAGCTGTCGAAGCCGGAGGTGCGGGCGGCGATCCTGGCCGAGGAGAGCGAGGCCACCGGCCGCTTCATGCACGACATCGTCCACGGGTTCCACAAGATGTACCCCCTCGGCGACGATCCCGATTACGAGCCCGATCCCGACGACTGCGTTGCCGCCAGGGCCGAGCGGGCCGGATGCACACCGTACGAGTTCGCCTACGACCATCTCGTGGCCGATGGGGGCACCACGTTCCTCTTCTTCCCGCTGACCGACTACGCCGAGCGCACCCTCGACCCCACCTACGAGCGGTTGCAGCACCACGGCGCGTTCCTCAGCCTCTCCGACGGCGGCGCCCACTGCCGGCTGATCTGCGACGCGTCGACCCCGACCTACATGCTGAGCTATTGGGCCCGGGATCGGGAGAAGGGTCCCCGGTTCACGATCGAGGAGGCCGTGAAGCTCCAGACCCACGACACCGCCGAGCTGTACGGGCTGACCGACCGGGGCACGGTGGAGGTGGGCAAGAAGGGCGACCTGAACGTGATCGATCACGACGCGCTCGCCCTCGAACCGCCCCGCATGGTCCACGACCTCCCGGCCGGCGCGCCCCGCCTCCTGCAGCCCGCTCGGGGCTACCGGGCGACGATCGTGTCGGGCGAGGTGGTGCGGGAGAACGACGAGTTCACCGGCGCCCGGCCCGGCGTCCTCCTCCGCGGCCGCCCGAGCTGAATTTTTCGAGCCACATGGTTTGACCCGTGCCTACCGGGGGTACGGCTGCTGCACGATTCAGCCAACCACAAGGCGGATACTCCCATGGCACTTCTCCTCTGGATCATCGCAGTCGTCCTCGTCGTCGCAGGGGTTCTCGCCCTGCTCCGGTCGCAGGTCATCTATGGGATCGTGCTGATCGTGGTCGGCCTCCTGGTCGGACCGGGCGGCGTCAGCATCTTCACCTGATCGCCGATGAAGCGAAGGACGAGATCGACGAGGTTGGAGGCAAGCCAATGCGCAAGTGGATTCTGAGCACGATCCTGACCAGTGTCGCCGGGTACGCCTGGAAGAACCGCCACCGGGTCTTCGGCAGCTCGCGTGATGACGAAGCAGATCGGATCAGATCAGGAGCGTGACCGGGTGGGCCACCGGAGCCGACGGGGCGAAGCGCTCGACCTGTGACCGGCACGAGTACCCGGTGGCCGCCGCGGTGCTCGAGCGATCGCCTGCGGCGGTCTCGACCTGCGCCCGCCACGTGAGATCGAACAGGTCCTGTGACAGCCGCTGGTTGTCGACTTCGTGACCGAATATCCCGGCCATGCCGCAGCATCCCACCAGCGGCGTGGTGACCGTGTGGCCGGCGGCCCGCAACACCCGAGCCCACGCCTCCAGCCACCTGGGTGCGGTGGCCTGCTCGGTGCAGTGACCGAGCAGCGTGACCGCCTGAGGCGGGGCGCCGGTGGCCGTCGCCAGCCGGTCGGCCCGCTCGTCGAGCAGCTCGACGAGGTTCCTCGCCGCGACCGGGAAGTCGGCATCGACGATCGGGTACTCGTGGTGGTGCAGGAGGGCGATGGCCGGTTCGATCACCACCGGCGTGGCCCCATCGGCGACGACGGCGGCGACGAGATCGGCCTGGTCGGCGACCGTTCGACGGAATGCAGCCCGTCTGCCCTTGACGTGATCGAACTTGCCCGATGGCGCGAACCGGGCGACCGATGGCTGATAGCCGAGGCGGGTGAGCACATCGACCGCGGCGATGAGCGTGGCCGGTTCGAGTCGGGCGGTGAACACGTCGGGGAGGATCACGACCCGGTCGGCCCCGGCCCCCGCCGATGTCGATGGGCGCCAGCGGGGCAGGTTGCGGAGTCGACGGGGCGGGGCAGGCGGGGTCGGGAGATCGACGAGCCCCAACGCCTTGCCGGACAGGCGGGCGCCGAGCTCCGACATCGGTCCGGGGAGTCGGCCGGTCACACCGGCCAGACCCGCCAGCGTCTCGAAGCGTGCGAGGAGGGCGTGGCTCGGCGGGCGCCGTCGGGTCGCGTAGTACTCCTCGAGGAAGCGCGACTTGAGCTCGGGTATGTCGACCTCGACCGGGCAGTGCCCGGTGCACGCGGCGCACGAGAGGCACTGGTGGAGGTTGTCGGCGAGCGCGTCGGCCAACTCGGCCGTCGTGTCGACGGCCCAGGCCCGGAGCAGGTCGGCCCGCCCCTTCGGTGAGAGCGCCGGATCACCGGTGGCCTTGTAGCTCGGACACATGACCTCCGCCTCGTGATAGCTGTGGCACAGACCGTTGCCGTTGCAGGCGAACGCGTCGGCCAGGTGTCGACGAACCGTCACCGACACGGCACGGTTGCGGTGGGCCCGCAACGGGGCCTGGTGGAGCGCCACGATCGGTTCCTCGACACCCAGCGGCCGGTAGAGCTTGCCCGGGTTGAGCAGGTCGTTCGGGTCGAACGCCGTCTTCACCCGGCGCATCAGGTCGATCGTGGTCGGGGGGAGGAACGCCTCGACGACGTCGCCCCGGAAGCCGCGCCCGTGCTCACCCCACAGCACCCCGCCGTGGTGGGCGACGAGCTCGACCACCCGGTCGGTCACGGTCCGGACCATCGCCTCGTGGTCGGGGTCGGTGAGATCGAGCGCCGGTCGGACGTGCACGCAGCCGACGTCGGCGTGGCCGAACATCCCGTACGTGAGGCCGAACTCGTCGAGCACCCGGCGGAACCCGGCGATGAAGGCCGGCATCTCGGCGACCGGTACCGCACAGTCCTCCACCATCGCCGTCGGCCGGGCCGACAGCTTCGGCCCACCGGTGGCGACCTTGGCCAGCAACCCCACGGCGTCGGCCCTGACCTTCCACGCCGCCGCCCGGGCCACCGGGTCGGTGACCACGCCGACCGCCCGGCTCCTGCCGGTGGCGAGCAGGGCGGCCGTGACCATCTCGACGTCGGGTTCCTGCTCGCCGCTGTACTCGAGCAGCAGTACCGAGCCGTCGGCGGCCCCCTCGACCCCATCGACGCCGTCGACGACGTCGGCCAGGGCGGGCCACGCCGGTGACGACCGCCCCCGTTCGAGCGTGGTCTCGTCGAACGTCTCGATCGCGGTCGGCCTGGTGAACGCGAGCTCGACCGCGTCGTCGAGCGCGGTGGCGAAGCTGTCGTAGCCGGCCACGACCAGCACGGTGTGGGCCGGGGTCGGGGTGAGCGACAGCGTGGCCTGGACGATGACGGCCAGCGTCCCCTCGGCTCCGCACAGGAGCGGGACGGGATCGATCAGCCCGTCCCGCCGGAACCGGTCGATGCCGTAGCCGCTGAAGCCGCGAGCGAGCTCGGGCAGACCGTGGTCGGCGCCCTCCGCGCACGGGATGGCCAGCAGCGCCCGCCACAGGGCACCGACCCGATCGTCGACGTCCGCCCGGGCCTCGGCCTCCGCCACCGGCAGCGGCGCTGCGTGCCACGGTGTGCCGTCGTCGAGGACGACGTCGAGGGCGAGCACGTGTCGGTGGGCCCGGCCGTGGACGAGCGAGCCCTTCCCGGCCGCGTCGGTGGAGATCATGCCGCCGACGGTGGCCCGGTTCAGGGTGGAGGTGTGGGGTGCCCAGAACAGGCCGTGGGGGGCGAGGTGGGCGTTGAGGGCGGCGGTCACCACCCCCGGCTCCACGACGGCGGTCCGGGCGGTGGGGTCGACCGCCACGATCCGATCGAGGTTCCGCTTCAGGTCCAGCACGATCCCGTCTGTCAGGCTCTGCCCGTTGGTGCCGGTGCCGGCGCCGCGGGCCACGATCGGTCGCCGTCTGGCGGCGGCATGGTTGTCAGCCAGCAGCTCGCCGACCTCGCCGGCCGACGCGGGGAGCGCCACCCCGTGCGGCTCGACCTGGTAGATCGAGTTGTCGGTGGCGTAGACCACCCGGGAGACGTGATCGGTCGAGACGTTGGCGCTCACCCCCTCAGCATGTCGCGAACCGGCGCGTTTCTGGGCACGCTGGCGCCATGACCACCGCGCAGAACAGTCCGGACGACACCTACACCCACGGTCATCACGATTCGGTGTTGCGCTCGCACCGCAACCGGACGGTCGACAACTCGGCGGCCTACCTCCTCCCCCACCTCGCCGCCGGGGCCCGCCTGCTCGACGTCGGCTGCGGCCCGGGCACGATCACGGTCGACTTCGCGGCCAGGCTCGCGCCCGGCGACGTGGTGGCGATCGAGCGTGAGCAGGCGGTGGTCGACGAGGCGTCGAACCTGGCCATCGAACGGGGTCTCACCAACGTGACGGTGGAGCCGGGCGACGTGTACGGCCTCGCCTACGATGACGCCAGCTTCGACATCACCCACGCCCACCAGGTGCTGCAGCACCTCTCCGACCCGGTGGCGGCGCTGCGGGAGATGCGACGGGTGACGAAGCCCGGCGGTGTGGTGGCCGCCCGTGACGCCGACTACGCCGGAATGACCTGGCATCCCGCCGACGAGCGGCTCGACCGGTGGATGGCGATCTACCAGGCGGTGGCCCGCTCGAACGACGCCGAGCCGAATGCCGGCCGGTTCCTGCTGGCGTGGGCGAACCAGGTGGGGTTCTCGTCGGTGCGGGTGACGGGGTCGCTGTGGTGCTACGCCGATGACGCCACCCGCGACTGGTGGGGTTCGCTGTGGGCGACGAGGGTGACAGCGTCGTCGTTGGCCGAGCAGGCGGTGGCGAAAGGCATCGCCACCGCGGAGGAGCTCGAGTCGATCGCCGACGGCTTCCGGGACTGGTCGCAGAACCCCGACGGCTACTTCACCGTTCCCCACGGCGAGCTCCTCGCCACCCCGTGACTCCCGCTTGCGGGTCGGCGGTCGGGTTGGGACGCTGTGGTGATGGCTGGCATTCCGATCGATGATCTGCGACTGGGGGACCTCCCGGCTCGGGCTGCGGCCCAGTGGGGCGACCGGCCGGCCGTGTACTGGGGCGACGACGTCGAGACCCACGCCGAGTTCGCGTCCCAGGTCGACCGGGTGGCCAAGGGGCTCCTGGCGCTCGGGGTGGCCAACGGCGACCACGTCGCGATCTGGATGACGAACCGGCCCGAGTGGCTGCACCTGATGTACGCGATCTCGAAGATCGGCGGGTGTCTCGTGCCGTTGAACACCCGGTACCGGTCCGACGACATGGCCTACACGGTGATCAACTCGCAGAGCCGGCTGCTCGTGATGATCGACCGGTCGGGCCCGATCGGCTACGACGCCCTCCTCGCCCAGAGCCGAGCCGAGATCGACGCGGCCGGGGATCTGCGGACCGTGGTGCGGCTGACGACCGGTGCCGAGCAGGGGTCGGGACCCGACGCCGACGACCCGACGTGGACCGCGATGCTGGCGGCCGGCGAGTCGATCACCGACGCCGAACTGGCAGCCCGAGCGGCCGAGGTACGGCCCGACCAGCTGATGATGCTCGCCTACACCTCGGGCACCACCGGCAACCCGAAGGGAGTGATGCACACCCACGCCCCGATCCGCAACATCCGGGAGCGCACGATGCTGTTGGGCCACCACAAGGGCGATGTGCTGCTCAACTACCTGCCGCTCTTCCACATCTACTCGCTGTCGGAGATCGCGGTGGTGGCGACGCTCTGCGGCGGGGCTCAGGTGCTCTTCGATGCGTTCGACCCCGATGCCGCCCTCGACGCGATCGAACGCCACGGTGCAACGATGGTCCACGGCTTCGACAGCCACTGGAACGATCTCCTCGACGCCCAGGCGGCCCGACCGCGTGACGTGTCGACGCTCCGGCTCGGCAGCCTGCCCGCCGGAATGCGGTCGACCGTGCCGATCGCCGAGCGGGTCCAGGACGTGTTCTGCCCCACGATCAGCGGATTCGGGATGAGCGAGTGCTGGGCGTTCATCTGCTGCAGCCATCCGACGAGCACGGTCGAGCAGCGGATCGAGGCCTCCGGCTACCCGATGGATGGCGTGGAGGTGGAGGTCCGCGACCCCGACTCCGGCGCCCCGGTGCCGGCCGACACCCCCGGCCAGCTCCACATCCGCAACTACACGGTCACGCCCGGCTACTGGGCGAATCCCGACGCCACCGCCGCCACGATCGACGCCGACGGTTGGCTCGACACCGGCGACATGGCCACGATCCGACCCGACGGCCACGTCGTGTTCATGGGCCGCTACAAGGACATGCTGAAGGTCGGCGGGGAGAACATGTCGCCGGCCGAGGTGGAGGGGTACCTGCTCGAGGTGCCGGGCGTTGCCGAGGTCGCGGTGGTCGCCTATCCCGACGAGCGCCTGTCGGAGGTGCCCGTGGCCTACGTGGTCCGATCGAAGGACGAGAGCGATCTGGTCACCGAGGACGAGCTGATCGACAGCCTCCGGGGCCGGATCGCGAGCTACAAGATCCCCCGTGCGGTGGTGTTCGTCGACGAGATGCCGATGACCCCGTCTGGCAAGATCCGCAAGGTCGAGCTCCGAGCCCGAGCCCTGGACGACCTCGCTTGACGTCGTCCACCGCCGGCACGGCGGGAGGCCGGCCCCAGATCGTCCGGCTGACGGCCGGCAAGGCCGTCGCCAACACCGCGTTCCGGTGGATCCCGTTCTTCCTCCCGACGCTGGTCGTGGCGTTCGGCACCACCACGACCACCCTGACCACGATCCTCGGCGTCGGCGAGATGGCCGGGCTGGTCACGCTGCTGGCGGGCCGGCACCTCGACCGGGGTCGGGAGCGGGTGATGATGACCGCGGCGATGGGTGCGGTCGCCGTGTCGGCGCTGATCGCGCTCAGCGGATCGGTCGTGGTGTTCGCCGCCTCGTTCTTCCTGTTGGTGCTCGGGGTGTCGTTCTACACCGTCAGCGGCCACGCCTACCTCAGCCGGCGGGTGCCGTTCGCCCAGCGGAGTCGGGTCATCGGCCTCTTCGAGGTGTCGTGGGCGCTGGCCCTCCTCGTCGGTGCGCCGCTCGTGGCGGTGCTGATCGCCGTGTTCGGTTGGCGGGGACCGTTCGTGGCCCTGGCCGTGGCCAGTGGGGCGATGGTGGTTCTCATCTCCCGTCCTGGCGATCCATCGGTGCCGACCGACGACGCCATCAGCCCGTCCGGGGCGTTCCGACTCGAACGGCAGGCGGTGGTGTTGATCGCAGCGTCCGCCGCCACCGCGCTCGCCGGGCTGACCGTGATCGTGATCGCCGGCACCTGGCTCGACGACCGGCTCGGGGTGTCCACCGGCGGGGTCGGGTTGGTGGCGATGGCCTTCGGCGCCGCCGAGTTGCTGGCATCGACGAGCTCGGCCGCGTTCGCCGACCGGTTCGGGAAGCTGCCGTCGACCAGGCTCGCCCTGATCGCGGTGCTGATCGGGCTGGTCGTGATGACGCAGGCCGGCTCGTCGCTGGTGTTCGGCGTGGCCGGGTTGCTGGTGTTCTTCCTGGGGTTCGAGTACGCGATCGTCACGTCGTTCTCGATCGTCAGCGAGTCGATGCCGTCGGCCCGGGGTCGGGCGCTCGCCGCCAACAACGGGGTCGGCACGCTGGTGCGGGGCGCCGGGGCTGCCGCCAGCGGCGTGCTCTACGAGAGCTTCGGGATCAACGGTCCAGCGGTGGTGTCGGCGGTCGGCGCGGTCTTGGCGATCGGCCTGCTCACCGTCGGCTCGCGGGGCTCGGTGGGCGCCGCCGACCGGGCCGCCGCCGGGCGATGATCGGGGTCTGCCGATCGCCTGGGACAGTGCGGGTGCCGGACTGTAGGGTCTCGCCCATGGCTATCAAGTCCGTGAATGAGATGATTGCCGAGGCTCGCAAGGAGATCGACAATCACAGTGCCGAAGAAGCGAAGCGGCGGGTCGAGGAGGAGGGCGCCCTCCTGGTCGACATCCGGGATATTCGCGAGCTCCAGCGCGACGGTGTGATCCCGGGCGCCCTGCACGCTCCCCGGGGGATGCTCGAGTTCTGGATCGATCCCGAGTCGCCCTACTACAAGGAGGTCTTCGCCGAAGACCGGGAGTTCGTCCTGTATTGAGCGGGGGGCGGGCGGACAAGTTTGTCCGCGAAGACCCTCAAGGACATGGGCCTCCCGAAGGTGTCCCACATCGAGTCTGGCTTCGGCGGCTGGCGAGCGGCCGGCTACCCGGTGGTCGACTACGAGACCTGGAACGCCGACCGGAAGAAGTAGTGGTTCATGGCTGACCGACCTCGACCGGGACGGCTCGACGGCAAGACGGCGTTGATCACCGGCGGCGGCTCCGGCATCGGCCGGGCCACCGCCGGTCTCTTCGCGTCCCAGGGCGCCCGGGCGGTGGTGATCGTCGACCGTGACACGACCGGCGCCGCCAGCGTCGCCGGCGAGGTCGAGGCGGCCGGAGCCGAGGCGGTGGTGGTCGACGCCGACGTGACCGACGTCGACGCGCCGGGGTCGACCGTCGCCGAGGTCGTCGACCGGTTCGGCCGGCTCGACGTGATCATGACCGCGGCGGGGATCTCGGTGGGCCGGTCGCTGCCCAACACCGACCCCGACGACTGGGATCGGGTGTTCGCCGTCAACGTCAAGGGCACCTATCTCTGGCTGCGGGCGGCGATCCCGGCGATGGTCGAGCAGGGCGGCGGCTCGGTGATCACCGTCGCGTCGCAGCTCGCGGTGAGCGGCGGGCGGAGCAACGCCGCCTACATCGCCTCGAAGGGCGCGATCGTGTCGCTCACCCGTACCACCGCGGTCGACTTCGCCACCCACAGCGTGCGGGTCAACTCGATCCTCCCGGGTGCCACCGAGACCCCGCTGCTCGACCGGTCGTTCGGCCGACTCGGCGACCCCGACGGTGCCCGCCAGCGGTCGGTCGACCGGCACCCGATGGGACGGTTCGGCCGTCCCGAGGAGATCGCCCAGGCCGCGCTCTATCTGGCGTCGGACGAGTCGACGTTCACCACCGGGGCGGAGATCCGGGTCGACGGCGGCTGGATCGCCGGATGACGATCGCCGGGTCGCCACCCACCTGAGCCCCGAGATCGGTGACCTCGTCGAGGCCGGCCGAATCCAGCGGTGAGCTAATCGCCTTCGAGCTCCGCCTCCAGCAGCTCCTCGTCGGTCAGCTCCTCGTCGCCCCGTCGGAGCAGGAGCTCCGATCCGAGCCAGAACGGGACGATCTGGGCGGCGGCGAAGTTCACCCCGGCGATGAGCACGATCAAGCGGAGCTGGGTCTGATCGCGGTCGAGGTCGCGCTGGGTCTCCTCGGCGACCTCTCTCGCTGTCTCGACGTTGGTCCGGTACTCCTCGAGCAGCGGCTCGCCGGTGTCGAGCTCGTCGTTGATGCCATCGATCGTCTCCGACAGGCGGTCGACGTCGGTCCGAAGCTCGGTCAGCGAACCGCTGAACTCGTCGAGGCTCTCCGCGGTCTCCGTGAACTCCGACGACAGCGGTTCGAGGTCGTCCGCCAGTCGTCCGAACGTCGTCCCGAGATTGGCATCCGGATCGAAGCTCGGGCCGAACGGCACGTTGGCGATGCCGCGCAGCACCGAGTCGATCTCGGTCCCCAGACCTTCGAGCTGGCGGAACGTGCGAGCCACCTCCGTCATCGTCGGTCCGGCTGTCTCGGTCAGGTCGCCGGCGTCGACCACCACGTCGTCGCCGGTCTCGAGGGACGCCGACAACGAATCGAGCGTCGACGTCAGGTCGGTGAGCGCGGTCGACGTCGACGAGACGAGCCCATCGGCGACATCCAGCGTCCGCTCGGTCGACTCGAGCGCGTCGACCGTCACGTCGAGGGTGTCGCTCGTCGCCCGGTTCACCGTCCCGATGAGCCGCCAGGCGACGACGGTGCCGACGATCGCCACCACCACGCCGACGACGCTGATGCCGAGCATCGCTCGGCCGGCGCGACGGCGAATGCGGTCGGTCTGCAGCCGTCGGTGGCGGCGGATCGCCCGAGCCCGCAGGTCCTGGAAGTTGACCCGTTTCACGTCGCCTCCTACTGCGGACGGAGCTGGCGAGACAGCAGGAACGATGCGAGCGCACCCATCACGACGGCGGTGGTCCCCAGACCCACGAGATCGAGAAGCGCCGGATCATCGCCGCGCAGCATCGTATCCCGGAGCAACCGGGTCCCGTAGGTGACCGGGAGCAGGAACGAGATCGCCTTCACCGGGTAGCGGATCGCGTCGAGATCGAGGAGGAACCCGCCGAAGAACAAGCCGGCCAGCAGTGCCAGCATGGCGTACTGGACGGCCTGGCTGTCGGTGCGGGCGATGAGCGACAGCACCATGCCCCACGCCACCGATGCCGACACCAGCCCGAAGATGCCGACCGCCACCCACGAGATCTGTCCTCGCATCGGTACGCCGAGGAGTGCGACGACTCCGGTGAGCAGCAGCGCCGAGACGATCGAGCCGAGCAGCAGGTGGGCGGCGTACTTTCCGGTCAGCACCGACCCGGCACCGATCGGGGCGACTCGGAAGAGCTCGAAGAGCCCGCGAGCTCGGTCACCGACCAGGCCGATGGCGGCGAAGGTGAGGGCCATGTGCTGCACGAGGAGTGCGATCGCAGCGGGGGCGAAGAAGTCGTTCGGCCTGACCGGTTCGCGAAGGAGGTTCTCGGTGTCGGCAGCGAACGGTCGAACGATGATCGCGGGATCGATGGTCGCCGCCAGCTCTCCCTTGTCCTCGGCCACGCCGAGCTGCGTGCGAAGCCGGTCGACGTCGCGCTCGGTGAGGCGATCCGCGCCCTCGAGCGCCAACTCGTCGCTGGTTTGCTGCAGCTCGTCGAGCGATGCGCCCAGCTCGTCCAGTTCCTGCTGCTCCTCCTGGCTCACGTCGCCGCCGAGCTGGACGGTCACCGCCTCGGTGGTGTCGACGACGGTGGCGAGATCGCCCGTGACCGCCTGTAGCTCGGCCGTCAGCTCCGCGATCCGTTCCTCGTCGCCCGCCGCCACCGCCGAGTCGAGCTCGGCGACGATCCGGTTCGCGTCGACGAGCTTGTTCTGGTAGGGCACGAACTCGGTTTGCAGCTCGCCGACCACCCGCTCCAGCACGATCGAGTTCAGTTCCTGCACCGCGACCTGTGCCGATACCTCCACCGCGGTCTGCTGGATCGGATCGAGCTTGTCGTGCAGGATCGTGATCGACGCCTGGCGGCCGTCGAGCACGGTCTCCGCCGGGTCGGCCGGGAGGGCGACGATCAGGTCGATCTCGCCGTCGTCGAGACGGCGCTGTGCATCGACGAGGTCGTTGGTGTAGCCCTCGTCGACCACATAGCGCTGGAGCTCGTCGGCGAATCGATCGATCGCTGGCTGATAGATGCTCTCGTCGGGGCCGACGAACTGCGTACGGAGCACCGTCGACTCCTGGTCGTAGCCGACACCGAAGAGGAACAACAGCAGGAACGGGCCGATCACGAGCATCAGGAGGAGCCGCGGCTGCCGGACGACCGCGGCGAGCTCCTTCCGGGCGACGGCGACCGTCTGGACCAGTGGCCGTCGACGATCGCGCGAGACGATCGCCGATCGGTCGGTCTCGCTCGGGGAGCTCATGCTGGTTCGACCGTTCGACGCTCCACGAGACGAACGAAGACGTCGTCGTAGTCGTCGATGATCTCCTCGGAGTCGGCGATCTGGTGGCCCTTCTCCTCGAGCAGGCGGAGCACGTCGGGAAGTACGAGCCCGCCGTCGTCGACGACGAGGCGAACGCGGTTCCCGCCGAGGGCGGTTGCCGACCGGACCGCGCCGAGCCTGCGGAGGTCGGCGAACGTCGGCGGATCGATCGGTTCCCGTGTCGTCACCTCGATCACGTCGCCGCCGTACGCTTCGCGCCGCAGCTCGTCCGGCGATCCGCTGGCCACGACGCCACCGTCGGCCAACAGGACGACGAGATCGCAGTCGGTCGCTTCGCCGACGTACTGGGTGGCTACGACGAGTGTGTGGCCTTCATCGCGGAGTCGACGGAAGTGCTCCCAGAATCTCCGTCGGAGGATGGGGTCGATCCCGGCCGTCGGCTCGTCGAGGAGGAGCAGTGGCGGTCGATGGACGAGCGACCCGGCCAGCGCCAAGCGGCGTTTCATGCCACCCGAGCACTGGCCGACGAGCTTCTTTCGTTCCTGGTCGAGCTCGACCAGGTCGAGCACCTCGTGCAGCCGTGACCGGCGGCGGGGCCCGACCCCCTGGAGCGCGGCCAGGAAGTTGATGTTCTCCCACACCGAGAGCTCGTCGAACAACACCGGTTCCTGTGGCAGGTAGCCCAGTCCGGTGCGGTCGTGCGCCTCCAGCTCGGCGGGCGATCGGCCCAGCGTCGCGACCTCGCCCTCATCCGGGTGGTAGGCGCCGGTGATGAGCCGCACCGTCGTCGTCTTCCCGCATCCCGACGGCCCGATCAAGCCGGTGATCGAGCCCGTCGGGAACTCGACATCCAGATTGCGGACGGCCCACTCCTCGCCGAAGCGCTTCCCGGCGTCGATGAACCGCACTGCGGTTCCGCCGGCCGCAGTGGTCAAGGCAGCAGTACCTCGTCGATGACGTGGACGAGTCCTTCGCCGATCTCGATGTCGGCCTGAACGACGTTGGCCGAACCGATCGTGGTTCCGTCGTCGCTGCTGGCGACCGCGAGGCTCGTCCCGAACTGGGTCTCGACGGAGTTCGTCGCCGCGATGGCCGCACTGTCGACCTTCGAGTCGATGATGTGGTTCCGGAGGATGTCCTCGACCTGGGTCGGGTCGCTCAGCAGCTCAGCGGTCTCGTCGGAATCGAGGGCGAGGAACGCCTCGTCGTTCGGCGCGAGAACGGTGAACTCCGAGGTGCCGGCGAGCTCGGCGATGTCGACCTGCTCGACGATCGACGCGAAGCTGTCGGCGCCGTTCGCCCGCAACGTCTCGACAAGGTTCGCCTGCTCGGCCTCCACCGCCTCGGTGTCGACGTCCTCCGCGACAGCTTCGGCTTCCTCCGCGACTTCCTCGGCCTGGTCCTCGACCTCGGCGGCGGTGTCCTCACCGCACGCGGCGACCAGCACAGCGAGCGCCGTCGCCAGCACGAGTAGTCGACCCGGCGAGAGTGACCGGCGCGTCCGTGATCCGATTGACATGGTCCTGCTCCCTGTTCGTGGTGATGCAGACGAGCGATACCCGAGCGTCGACATGCTCAAACCTGGAAGCCGTGACCGGCCGTCCACGTTCGATGTGGGAATCGAGCTGACATCATGCGTCGGTGGCCCATCTCCGTCGCCAGACGACCGACCTCCCGGTCGAAGCGTTCGCCGGCGACATCATCGATGCCGTTCGCACCGAGGGCGCTCTGGTGCTGACCGCCGAACCCGGGGCCGGCAAGTCGAGCGTAGTCCCCCTGCTGGTGGCCGAAGCGCTCGACAACGACGCCGGCCGCGTGGTCGTGCTGGAACCCCGTCGTCTGGCCGCCAGGGCCACCGCGTCCCGACTGGCGGAGCTCCTCGGGGAGGAGCGGGTGGGTCGGTCGGTGGGGTTGACGATCCGCGGTGAGCGCCGGAGGTCGGCCGGCACGGTGGTCGAGGTGGTGACCGAGGCGGTGCTGACCGGCCGCCTCCAGCGCGACCCGGAGCTCGCCGACACCGGGGCGATCGTGTTCGACGAGTTCCACGAGCGGAACCTCCACAGCGACCTGTCGCTGGCGATGGCGATCGAGGCGAAGACTGCGCTCAGGCCCGACCTCGCGATCGTGGTGATGTCGGCCACGCTCGATGCCGGTCCGGTGGCGGAGCTGCTCGGTACCGATCGGGTGATCGACGTGCCGGGTCGTACGTTTCCGGTGACGACGACGTACCTGCGACGACCCGAGCCCCGACGGTGGACGGAGGCCGTGGCCGAAGCGACCGACCGGGCGGTGCGGGACGCCTCCGGCGACGTCCTCGTGTTCGTTCCCGGCCGGCGGGAGATCGCCGATGTGAGCCGGCTGCTGGCCACTGAGGCAATCAACGGGGTCGAGCTGGTCGGGCTGCACGGCGGCTCCGACGGTGCGGCTCAGCGGGCCGCGATCGGGGGCCGGCGGCAGGGCGGCGTCCAACGGGTGATCGTTGCCACCGCGGTGGCCGAGACGTCGGTGACGATCCCTGGCGTGGAGACGGTGGTCGACGGTGGTCGGCTCCGGCGAGCGAGGTTCGATCCCGGCACCGGACTCGGCCGGCTGGAGACGGTCCACGTCACGAGGTTCTCGGCCGATCAGCGGCGGGGTCGGGCCGGGCGGCTCGGCCCGGGGCGCTGCGTGCGCTTGTGGTCGGAGGAGGATCATCGCCTGCTCGATGAGGCGGTGCCCCCGGAGATCGTCGACGGTGACCCGCTCCCGGTCGCCTACGAGTTGGCTCGGTGGGGCGACGCCGACGCGGCATCGCTGCCGCTGCTCGACCATCCGGGTCCGGATCGGCTGGCGGCGGGCCGCGAGCTGCTGCGACAGCTCGGCCTGATCGACGATGGCGGTGCGCTCACCGATCGGGGGCGGCGAGCGGGAACGCTCGGCGTTCACCCGAGGGTCGGCGCGCTGCTCCTCACCGCCGACGCCATGGACCTCGTCGACGTCGGGGCGAGGGCGGCTGCCGTGCTCGACGACGATCGCTTCGCCGATGATGCCGATCTGACAGCCGAGACCGAGCGACGTTGGCGGGAGCTGGGCGATCGAGCCGATCGCCTCCGCCAGCGGCTGGATGGAGTCACCGGGGCTGCCGGCGGTGGGCGTCGTGCAGGCGGCCCCCGCCAGATCGCCGAGCTCGGCGCGTTGCTGGCCGTCGCCTGGCCGGACCGGATCGCGTTTCGCCGGGAGGGCGGCAACGATCGCTACCTGGTCACCACCGGGCGGGAGTTGGTGTTGCCCGCCGGCGATCCGCTGACCGGGTCCGAGGCGCTGGTGGTCGCCGAGGCCGACGGTGTGGCCCGTGCTGCCACGATCCGCCGGGCGGTGGGCATCGATCGGTCGACGGTTCACGACGCAGTCGGGGATCGGATCGAGTGGACCGAGTCGGTCACGTGGGACGACCGTACCGACACGATCCGCGCCGAGCGCCAGCAGCGGCTCGGCGCCATCGTGCTGCACCGAGCCCCACTTCCCGACCCGCCGCCCGATCGGGTGGCCGACGCGATTGCCGACGGGCTCCGCCGGGTCGGTCTCGATCTCCTGAACTGGACCGACCGGGCCGAGCGTCTCCGACAACGGTTGGCGTGGCTTCACGAGGTCGCTCCCGATGCGTGGCCTCCGGTCGATGACGACGCGCTGCTGACCGGCGTCGGCGGCTGGCTCGACCTGTCCCGCTGTCGATCGGGGCGGGACGTGGCGGCGGTGGACGTCGCGTCGTCACTGTTGACCCTGCTCGACTGGCGGCAGCGGGCCGAGCTCGACACGGCGGCCCCCGAGGAGTTGCCGCTGCCCGGCGACCGTGGCCGTAGTCGCCGGCTCGACTACGCCAGCGGCCGCCCCGTGTGGCCGGTGCGGATCCAGGAGCTGTTCGGCCTCGACCAGCATCCCACGATCGGTCCCCCCAACTCGCCGACGGCGGTCACGATCGAGCTGCTGTCGCCGGCCGGGCGACCAGCCCAGGTGACCACCGACCTCCCCGGCTTCTGGCGCGGCTCGTACGCCGACGTCCGCCGCGACCTCCGGGGCCGCTACCCCAAGCATCGCTGGCCGGAGGACCCCTGGCGCGACGTCTGATACTGAGCCGCTCAGGCCGCGCAGTCTGGGTGGTCGTGTTTCCACCGGTTGTGGGGTCCGCAGAGCATTTGCCCGTTGGTGAGGTTGGTGGGCCCGCCCCTCGAGTGGGGGTGCACGTGGTCGGCTTGGAGCCAGGCGTGGGGTGCGTCACAGCCCGTGGCTCGGCATCGGCCTCTGGCCCGGATGAGGAGGAGGTGTTTCATCCAGGTCGGAAACGACCGTGATTGAGCGGATGCTTGGATGATCTTGTTGTTGGTGTCGAACACCACCCGCCGGAACCTGGCCACCGCCACCGCTACCAGGGCGAGGCGGGGGTCGAGGGGTGTGCCGTCGAGGAACTCGCAGCGCCGATCGACATCACGGCCATCCAACTCCAGCGGCGGGATCGCCGGGTCGAGGAGCCGGGCGATGGTGTTGTCGGCCACGTCTTGGGACATGACGATGTTCACCAACGGGGTCACGGTGACCGCATCCCCGTGTTCATGGCCTCGGGTGATCGAGGTTCACCAGGGCATCAGCCATGCGCCGGGCCGGGGGTCGGGGTGGGACCTCGTCGTGGGTTTCGGCTTGGAACAGGCGTTGGGTTTCGGTGTCCAACGCGGTGGTGAACACCGAACCCGCCAACCCGTCCAAGTGGAACGTCCCGGTGATGACGGTCCCGTCGGGGCCTCTGCGGTAGGTGACCCGATTGTTGCGTTGCTGATCGGCGGGGGCGTCACCATCGGGATCAGCGTTCAACAACCAGTAGCCACACACTCGTTTGAAATCAACCCAGTCACAATCCCTCGCAGCGGCGACCAGGTACTCCTGAGCCTCCACCAACCGATGCCGGGTACGGCCGTTGTCGAGGCCCCGGAGCTCGTTCAGGTGGTGACGGGTCAGGGTCCCCTCGGTCCACGCCGCCGCGAACACCGGGAAGTCGGTGACCCACCACCCTCGACGGACCAGACCCTGCACACTCCGTTTCGGTTCGTGGCACTCGATCGCCACCACCTGGGCCGCGTTCTGACACCCCACCACCCGAAACGCCGAGGACGCCTCGACCGCACCATCAGCGCAGGCCAACGCCTGGGCAGTCACCGCCTCCAACCGAGAAGCCTGACGACGCACCTCGGCCGCCCATTCGGCCAACTCCACCGGCCGCATCGCCACCAACCCAGTGCCGGCAACCTCATCAACCGCCGCGATCAACCCAGCAAGCGCAACGCCGCCGTCACTGTTGATCGCCTCCCCGTTCTCCATCTCGACATGCTAGCAAACCTAGGTCCGTCGTGGACTGATTTTACTAGAAAACCTTGTTCGGCGCGAGTCGATCCAGCCGTGACGCTCAGCGGAGATGCGGGCTCCGAGGGGCGACTGGACGGATGTGCTGAAGCAGGTCGAGGAGTGCGAGGTCACGTCCAACCGCCGCCTGGAGCTGCACCCCAACGGGGAGTCCGTTCTGGACGGTCGGAACGGCCACCGACGGCTGGCCGGAGAAGTTGGCAAGGCTGCAGAACAGTCCGCCAAGCGCGCCGTCGGGGCCCGACGTCCCGTTGAGCCACGGGGGCACGTCGAGGATCGGCAGCAGGAGGGCGTCGAGGCGATCCGTCCAGGCCGATGCCGCGCGTGCGGCATCGCCGACAGCGGCCCTGGCCGCGGAGACGGTGTGCGGCCATCCGACCACGGCCGCTCGATGGGCGTCGATGATCAGTGGGACTGCTCGACCGAGCACCGTTCCGTAGCCCTCGAGGAACCCCGGAGCAAGGTCTTCGACGACCAGGCCACGACCGACGAGCGACGCCAAGGAGACGAAGACCCGGCGGAGATCGCGGGCAGAGCGTGTGAGCACGAAATCGACGTGGGACCCCCCGGGGTTGGCGAGATCGCCCGGCAGCCGAGACGCGATACGGCCCGCCGACGGCTTCAGCGTCAGCACACCACAGCAGCTCGCCGGGTACCGGAGGGAGCCTGTCGACTCGGAGCCGTGAGCGAGCGCCACCACGCCTGCGGCCACGGCCGCCGCCGACCCGCCGCTGGAGCCTCCAACGGTACGCTCCCGGTCCCATGGGTTCCCGGTCGGTGGGCCAATGGGTGGCTCGGTCGTGATCCCGGTCATCAGTTCCGGGACGGCGGCCTTTCCGACGATCACGAAACCGAGCGCTTCGAACCGTGCGGTCAGCTCGGTGGTGACCGTCGAGGTGTAGCCGGCCTCTCGGAGGACGGTCGTCCCCATCCACAGCGGCGTTCCCACCAGCTCCTGACCAGCGTCCTTCAGCAGTATCGGCACGCCGACGAACGGTCCCGTCGAGTCGGCTGCTCGTCGGAGCGCACGCTCCGGCAGGAGCACGGTCGTGCAGTGGAGAGCGGCGAGCTCCTCGGCCCGGCCGAGCGCAGCCCGCACCATCTCGATCGCACTGACCGCTCCCGACCGGACCATCCCGGCCTGGGCGGTGGCGTCGAGCCGCCAGAGCTCGTCTTCCCCCATGCACCCGAGTATCCCAGCCGCTCGATCGCCGAGGGCGGTACGTCGGCCCAGGATCAGTTGTCGACGGGGCGCGTGTCGGCCGATGACGTCGCGGCGAGGACGAGGGCGAGACCGATCGCGGACGTGACAGCAGCGGTGACGTAGACCAGGTCGAACGAGCCGGCAACGTCGCCGATGACCCCGCCGACCTGTGGCCCGATCATCAACGCCGCGCCGAAGGCCAGCGTCGCCGAGCCGAACGCGGAGCCGAAGGCGGCACCGTCGATCTCGTCGCGGATGGTGGCGGCGACCAGCGTCGGCACGCCGGTGAACGCCAGCCCGAACCCGACGGCGGCGAGCGTGGTCCACGGTTGGGCGCCGGTGGGGACGATCGACGAGCAGACCGTCATCAGGCCGAACGCCACGACCGAACCGGCCCGCCGGCCGAACCGGTCCGACAACGGCCCCAGGATCGGGCCGCCACCGATCGTGCCCACACCGAACGCCGAGAACACGAACGCCGCCTGGTTGGCCGAATAACCGGAGTCGTCGCGGAGTGAGGCGACCAGGTAGTTGATGAACAGTGCCAGCGCGAACCCGTAGGCGGCGTAGGCGCCGAGCAGGAACCGCCACCGTGGAACCGATCGCACCGCGGCGAGCCCATGGCGACCGGGGGCCGGCGCAGCCGACGGAACCCGCACCACCGCGACGAGGAGCGCGAGTACGACGAGTGCCACGGCGAACTGGACCACGTACACCGAGCGCCACGCACCACCGTCGACCCGGGCGGCGACCGTGGAGGCCGCGATCATCGCACCACCGATTCCCGTTCCCGCCAGGCCGATGGCCAGTCCTCGTCGGCGGGGCCCGACCGAGGCCGAGGCCAGGCTCGGCGCCGTCACCCAGACCGCAGCCCCGCCGAGACCGGTGACGACCTGGCCGACGACGACGATCGCGAGCGTCGGCGACCAGGCCAGCAGCCCGATGCCGATCGTGGAGCCGACGATGCCGATCTTCGTGGTGGTCTCGAGCCCGGTCCGGCCGACGCTGAGCGTCACGATCACGGTGCCCGTGAGGTAGGCGAGGAGGTTCACCGTTCCCAGACCGCCGGCCAGGGTGTTCGACAGACCGAGATCGTCGCGGACGTCGGTGAGGAGCAGCGAGTAGGTGAAGCGGCCGAACGTCTGGGCCACACCGGCCGCTGCGGCCACGATCACCACGACCAGCCAGAGACGTACCTGCTTCGGGAGAGTCAACCGGTTGCGCCCTACGCCTCCATCGCCGCCCGGTGGGCGGCCAGCAGCCCGGCCACCCGGGCCGGATCGGTCCGACCCCACCCACATTCGGTGGAGATGCCGAACTCGTCCACGACACGAGCGGCAGCGTCGATCCGAGCCCGGTCTCCGACCGGGTCGTCGTGGTGGATCAGCCCGATGTAGAGCTCGGTGGCGTCGGGAAGTCGCAGATCGGCGAGCGGGGCCACGTAGGCGTCGTCGGTCCGATCGCGGGGCACCGGCAGGTGGACGAAGTCCAGGCGCCGGTCGAGCTCGGCCGCGATCCCGTTGGCCAGCGCCACCACGATCGCGGTGTCGGTCGGCATGACGAGGTGCTCGTCCTGGGGCGACCCGTAGCACAGGTGATACCCGACCTCGACGTCGTCGGGAACGGCGGCGCCGAGCCGGGCGAGCTGGGCCAGCACCTGCTGCTCGTAGTCATCCGGGCGCGACGGGAAGTAGTCCTCGTAGAGGAGCACCTCCTGGCACACGTCCCACTGGATCGCCAGCTCGGGGTGGGGCACCTCGGCCAGGATCTCGTCGAGCGCGGCGAGGAGCGAGCGCTCGTAGGCCGGGAGATAGGCGTCGAGCGCAGCCGGGCTCACGTACATGTAGCCGCTCGCCATCGGCGTGGGGAGGCACACCTGGAACCGGACGTCGGAGCCGATCACGCCGTCGGCCTTCAGCTCGGCGAACGTGGCATAGGACGCACGAGCGGCTGCCGCGTAGCCGGTCTCGAAGACCACGTCCGCCGGGTCGACGCCGTCCTTGAAGCGGACCAACTCGGTCTCCCGGATCAGCTTGCCATCCCACTGCACGATGGGCAGCGGATCGGCGGTGGGATCGAGCTCCATGTCGGGGTGGCGGAGCAGCATCTCCCGCTGCCAGTAGATCCACCGGTGCCGCTCGCCGGTCTCGCCGTCGGGGAGGCGTCGGAGCCACGGCCCCAGCTCACCGGCCGCGGCCCGGAAGACCGACTCGGCGTCGTCCATGGCCACGCTGCCCACGAGGTGCACCCCGAGCCTGGTCATCGAGTGCTCCCGTCGCGCTCGTCGAACAGGGCCCGAGGCCAGTACCGGGTTGGTTCGATGCCGTCGGGCTCGATGACATCGCGTCTGACCGTGGCGTAGTCGTAACAGTTGAGCTCGTACTGGTTCCCCCATGGATCGACGAGGTCGTACGCCCAGCACAGATCGAAGTCCACCACGTCACCCGGAAGGAGTGGACTGCCAGCAGGATTGCGGATCTCGCCAGGCAGCGATCGTGTGAACGAGCCGAACGTGTCGGCGTCGACGCTGAACGCCACACCGGTCTTCTGCGGGATCATCGGATGCCCCTCGCCCGCTTGGAACAGCGCCAGCATGGTCTCGCCGCCGTCAGCCGAGATCTGGAGCGGGCCGCCGTCGACGTCGGAGGCCCAGAAGTCGAACCGATCGACGGCCTCGAACCCGAGGTGGTCGTGATACCACTTCGCGGCCTCGGCCCGATCCGGCACCCGAATGTGGACGTGGTCGAGGCGGCCCATGCGGAACCGGACGTTGCTCATGGCCCCACACTAGGGCTTCGACACGAGGTGGCCATCGGCCCGGTCCTGCACGACGTCGGGCGTTGCGGCCACCGACCGGGCCCGGCTCGGCGAGACCCCGGTCTCCCGCTTGAAGGCACGGCTGAACGCCGCCTCCGACCGGTACCCGAGCGCGAGGGCGATGTCGAACACGCTCCGGTCACGATCGCGGAGCATGTCTTGGGCGAGCTGCATCCGCCAGCGGGTGATGTACTGCTTCGGGGAGGTTCCAGCCAGCTCGGTGAAGCGGGCCGACAAGCCAGACCGCGACGCCCCCACCTCCCGAGCGAGCGACGCCACCGTCCAACTGCGGGCTGGGTCGTCGTGGACGAGACCGATCGCCCGACCGACGATCGGATCGCGCATGGCCTGGAGCCACCCCGTCTCCGCTCGCGGGTCGGTGTCGATCCAGGCCCGGATCGCCTGCACCACGAGTATGTCGCTGAGGCGGGTGATCACGGTCTCGCCGCCCGGTCGCATCGTGGTCGCCTCGTCGGCCATGAGCGACAGCAGGCTCGGCAACCACCCCCAGTGGGCCCGACCGTAGCCAGCCTCGATGTGGATGAGCTCGGGCAGGGAATCGAGCAGCATCCTCGCCGCCGGATGCCCGAGGTGGACCACGCCACACACGAGCCTGCACGACTCGCCGCCACCGCCGTGGGTGAGCACGGCGTAGTGGCGGCTGATGTAGTGGTGGGGCACGTCGAAGACGAGCGGAGCCGCCGTGTCGACCGAGTCGCCGACGCGATGCCCGGCGCCGTGGGGAAGCACGGCCACCTCGCCAGCTTCGAGGACGGACGCCTCGCCCGCCGTGTCGACGATCACGCACCGCCCCTCGGTGACCACGTGGAACCAGAGGCAGTCCGGCATCGGCGGCAGCGTCAGGCCCCAGGGAGCATGAAGCTCCGAGAGGCAGTAGAACATCCCGTCCATCCGGAGGTGGTGGAGAGCACCTGCGAGCGGGTCGCCGCGTTCAGGAACCCTGGCCCCGGTCCGGGCCGTGAGGCCGTCGAGGGCGGCGTCGATCGGGTGTCGATCGGCGAACCGCACCGTGATCAATCGCCCTCGGCGACCGTCGGCGCGGCGGCAGCGAGAGCGAACGCAGCCACCGACGAGAGGGTGCGGACGACGTGCCAGGTGTTCCAGCGGGTCTCGTACGCTCGTCGTCGATCGACGACCTGCTGATCGGTACTACGGACCGCATCGAACCGATCGAGCTCGTTGTTCAGCGGCACGTTGCCCCCCACCGTCACACCGACGACACCGACGAGATAGACGCCGGCGGCAACACCGAGCAGCAGCGCTCGTCGATGGTTGCCGATCTGGACCTGCCACGCAGCAGCGGCCGCCAGGAGCACCGGCGAGAGGAAGTACACGACGACGAAGGCCGGGTTGATGATCGCCAGGTTGATCGACTGCATCGTCTCGACATAGGTGCGATCCGACACACGGCGCGTCCCGGGGATCACCGAGACGAGCCACCCGTAGAGGAGCCCGGCGGCGAGGCCCGTCGACACGATCGGCATCACCAGTAGGAGGTTCGTGTTGCTGTTCATTCGACCAGACTGAACGCTGGAGGCTGGATGTTGAATACCACACTGTCTCAACAACTTGATCAATCGTCCAAAGCTAGGGGAGGGTCGAGCAGCTCGAGGAAGCGGCCTGGGCGCCGGCCAGCGACGTGGCCCCGCCCGATCGAGCCCCACCCGCTTGCTCAGCTCTCGTCGTCGTCCTCGTCGGCGCCGAAGCGGTCGACGACGAAGAACACCAACAGGGTGCGGATACCCGGCCAGGGGCTCTGCAGGTTGATCGGGACGTTGCCCCGCTCCGCGTCCCGGAGCGGCCCCGCCAACGTGTCGAGGGCCCGCTCCACCCCGATCGCCCCGAACGGCCCGGTATCGGGCACCTCCAAGCCGTTCTCGCGCCGCCATCGCTTGGCGGCCCGGAAGAGGGCAAGCGTTTCGGCCAGTGACTGGTCGGCGGCGAAGCCGTGGACCACCGCGCTGCAGAAGTACCGGTCGAGCTGCACGTGGAGCGTTCCCGTCCAGCCGCCGACGAGCTCCACCTCGACCAGGTACGAGTGGATCTCCCGATCGAGTCCTTCGCGACGGCGCCGGGCTGCCGAGGCGCGGTGAGCGCCGAGGGCCCGCAACCAGGACGGCAGGCCGGTGTCGAGCAGGACCTCGGGCGGCCGCAACCCGCACAGCCACCACAGCGAGGTGGCCAGCGCCACACCCTCCCAGTAGCCGGCTCGCACCAGGTCGCGCACGAGGGCCGGCGTGGCGGTGCCGTGCAGCGCGATCGTCTTGGCGGCGAAGCTCAGGAAGGCGAAGGGGGCCTCGTCGAGCATCGAGGCGAGGTCGGCCCTGACGAGTGGATCGTCGATGGTCTGGAGGCGCTGGCGAGCGCCGGCGTCGGGGTCGACCAGCCGGGCGTCGAGACGGCCGGCGCCCTCGTGGGCGCGGTCGTTATGGTCGTCGAAGATCGCCGGGGTGGGTTCCGGCAGGGCGTAGCGGGGTAGCAACACGGTGGCTCTCCACACGGTCGACCCGCACCCGAGCGGATGCGGGCAGGACGTTGGTGGGGGCCGGAGCCACCGATTCGTGCACTCTAACGGGCGGCTGTGACACTCATGATCGGCGGGGTATCGGACCGCTGCGCCCTCAGTGCTTGCGGGTGACGACCACGACCGGGATCGTGCGGTCGGTGGCCTCGACATAGCCGCCGAAGCGGGGCATGACCTCGATCCTGGCATCGAGGAGCCGGGTCCGCTCCGGTTCCTCGGCCACGGTGGCGACGCCGTCGAACCGTTCGTTGCCGACCTCCACGACCACGTCCGGATTGGCGACGAGATTGTAGTACCAGTCGGGGTGGCGATGGTCGCCGGCCCGGGAGGCGATGAGCACGATGCGGTCGCCGTCGGTGGTGTAGGTGAGCGGCGACGTCCGCTCACGGCCCGACCTCGCGCCCGTGGTGGTGAGGAGCACCATCGGATTGCCCTCCCAACGGCCGCCGCACTCGCCGCCGTTCGCCCGGAACTCGGCGATCACGCCCTCGTTCAGCGAGAGCCATTGCTCATCGGTCGGCGTGGATCGCGGGGTGTCGGTCATGACGGGATTGTCGCCCACCGGCGAGATCGGTTCCACCCGACCGGCACGGTCCGGCCGCTGGCCGGCGACCCGGCGCTCGAGCTGTACCTGGACCTCCCGACCGACGAGCGCCCGCAGCTCGTCGGCGAGCGTCGACACCACGGGGTCGTCGCCGACGTAGGCGTCGGCCGGTGGACCGGGGCCACCGCCGGCGCCGACCACCCGGTCCTCGGTGCAGCACCACGCCACCTCGTCCCGACCGGGCGCCGCGTCCCCGGTTCGCTCGGAGTCGGCGGACCAGTCCGTGCGGCGCCACCGTCGGAGCCGGCGCGAGCCATCGGCCAGTCGGTCGACCCGGAGCGGGAGCTGCCAGCACACGCTGGGCTTCCAGTCGATCGGCGAGTCGCCCTCGTCGAGGGCGGCGAGGTGCAGCGCACAACCCACTCCCCCGGCGAACCCGGGCCGGTTGAGGAAGATGCAGGCACCGTCGATCACCCTGGTCGCCGGCGCCTCGGCTGCGGGCCGGTCGGCGAAGACACCGCCGGCCGCGGCCGCCGCGGCGTACTGGAACCGATCGGGGTCGAGGGCGAGACCCAGCGCCCCGATCCGGCGGGCCTCGTCGACGTCGAGGAGCTCGGCGCCCACCGAGCAGCAGCCGAGGAGTGCGTGGCGATCGGGTTCGGCGCCGATCCCCAGACACCCTTGCGACCAGATGCAGGTCCAACTCGACGCGGCGAACCCCACGTCGATCTCCCAGCGGGTGCCGTCGGTCGGATCGACGAAGCGCTCGAACCGTTCGTCGGGCGGGGAACCCTCGTCGCTCACCATCGGGTCAGTCTCGCCGCTCGGTGGGCTCACCCGTCGGTGCGCTCACCCGACTTCGAACCGGTTCATCGGGCCCACCTATGCTCGGCGTCCATGACCGACGAACTGCTCTACGAGGTCCGCGACCGGATCGCGGTGCTGACCTTCAACCGGCCCGACCGGATGAACACGATCACGCCGACCATGCTGGGCGAACTGTCGGCCCGCCTGCTGGAGGCCGACGACGATCGCGAGGTCCGAGCGATCGTGATCATCGGGAACGGTCGGGCGTGGTGCGCCGGCCTCGACGTGGGCGCCGCCGTCTCCGGCGACGGGATCGGCAGCGAGGGGTCGAGCGCGGGGAACGGCGAGTTCGATCTGCGGGATGCGCCGCCCGTGGTGTTGCACAAGATCGACACGCCCACCATCGCCGCCCTCAACGGCGGCGCCGCCGGGTACGGGCTCGACCTCGCCCTCGGGTGCGACATCCGGATCGCCGCCGAGGGCGCGAAGCTGTCGGCCGCCTACACCGCCCGCGGTCTGGTGCCCGAGAGCGGCGGGACCTGGCTCCTCCCCCGCATCCTCGGTTGGTCGAAGGCGGCGGAGCTGCTGTTCACCGCCCGCACGCTCACTGCGGCCGAGGCCCTCGACCTCGGCCTCGTGAGCGACGTGGTGGCCGGCGACGGGTTGGAGGGTGCAGCGATGGCCCTGGCCGGCGAGATCGCGGCGAATGCCCCGCTGGCGATTCGGGCGTCGAAGCGGATGATGCGTCATGCGATGAGCGAGAACCTGGAAGACCACGTGCAGCGGCAGTACCTGGCGCTGCTCCCGCTGTTCGGCACGAAGGATTTCCGAGAAGGGCTCGCCGCCTACCTGGAGAAGCGGCCAGCCGACTTCCACGGCCACTAGCGACGGGCGAAGGATCTGCGAGGTCGGCGACCTCAGCGGCCGGTGAAGGTGGGGTCGCGCTTCTCCACGAAGGCCTGCGCCGCCTCCTTGTGGTCGGCGGTCTGACCGGTTCGGGTCATCGCCACCGCTTCGGCCGCCAGACACTCCTTCAGATCGTGATGGAGGGCGCGGTTCAGGTTCTCCTTCATCAACCGGTGGGCGATCGGCGGCCCGGCCGCGAGCTCGGCGGCGAACGCCACGGCGTCGGCCTCGAACGACTCCGCCGTCGCCACCCGATTGGTGAGCCCCAGCGACAGCGCCTCCTCAGCGGAGACCCGCCGGGCGGTGAAGTAGAGCTCCTTGGCCATCGCCGAGCCGACGAGCTGACTGAGGAACCACGAGCCGCCGAAGTCGCCGCTGAAGCCGACCTTGGCGAAGGCGGTGGTGAGGAAGGCGTTGTCGGCCATGATCCGCACGTCGCACGAGAGCGCGATCGACAGACCGGCACCGGCCGCCGGTCCCGGGATCGCCCCGACGACCGGCTTGGGGTACTCGTGCAGCGCGAGCGAGACCGACTCCTGCCGCCGACGCAGATCGTCGATCCGGTCCTCGACCGTCGGCCCGCCGCTCGATCCCGGCGCCCGCCGGCTCGCCATCGCCTTCACGTCGCCCCCGGCGCAGAACGCCCCGCCGGCCCCGGTGATCATCAACGCCCCGATCTCGGGATCGGCGGCGATGGCGGGGAGGGCGGTGCTGAAGCCGTCGTACATCGAAGGTGTCAGCGCGTTGCGGGCCTCGGGCCGATTGAACGTGAGGATCGCCACCCGACCTTCCCGCCGTCCCAGGAGGTGATCGGTTCCGGTCTCGATGGTGGTCATGGGTGCTCCTCGTCAGTCAGTGCCGGTCAGGTCGCTCGCTGGGCCTCAGTCTGTCGTGCCCGGCCGGCAACCACCAGGCGGGACGGTGGCTCGAACTCCTCGGCGTTGGACGACCCGTGCCAACATTGCCCGGTGGATCGAACGGTCGACGGGAGCGACCAGAGCCAGCCCCTGCTCACGAGGAACCTGCTGGTGCTCATCATCAGCGGGTTCTTCGCGCTGACCGGCTTCGGATCGACCCTCCCCCTCGTGCCCCGCTACGTGGAGAGCGAGCTCGGCGGAGGAAAGGTCGCCGTGGGCCTGGCGCTGGGGGTGTTCTCGGTGTCTGCCGTCGTCGCCCGACCGCTGATCGGCCAGCTCGGCGACGAGCGAGGGCGCCGGTTCATCATCGTGGGCGGTACTGCGCTGACCGCGCTGGCGGTGGCGGGGCACGCGCTCGCCAGCAGCCTGGCGTGGCTCTATGTGGCCCGGTTGGCGATGGGGGCAACCCAGGGGGCGTTCTTCGTGGGCTCGGCCACCATGGTCAACGACCTCGCCCCGGTGGAGCGGCGGGGGGAGGCCACCAACTACTTCTCGGTCGCGGTCTATGGCGGCATGGCGCTCGGTCCGATCCTCGGCGAGCTGGTGGAGCGGGCGGCCGGGTTCGGGGCGGCCTTCGTGGCCGGCGGCGGCAGCCTGCTGGTCGCGTCGGCTCTCGCTCTCAACCTGCCGAAGGACCGCCCTGCCCTGGCGGGGGTCGGCCCGGACGGACATGCGGCGCACCAACCACCAGAGACGGCGGCGAAGCCCACCGGGTCGACCCCGGCAGCGTCCGTCGAGTCGACCTCGGCCGCCCAGGCCCGGTCGACCCCGACCAGGCGGTCACGCCTCCTCTACGGACCGGCGGTCACCCCTGGCGTGATCCTGGCCGGTGGCCTCTTCACGTTCACCGCGCTCAACGGCTTCATGCCGCTCTACGTGGAGGAGTTCCAGCTCGGCTCGGCCGGCGCCGTGCTCCTCGTGTACGGCCTGCTGGTGCTCGTGATGCGGATCCTCGGGTCGAAGTTCCCCGACCGGTTCGGCACCTACCGGATGACGACGGTGTCGCTGGTGGGCCAGGCGATCGGCATGCTGATCATGGGCTCGTGGGCGAGCCAGTACGGGCTGTTCGTCGGTGCTGCGGTCCTCGCGATCGGCGGCTCGTTCCTCTACCCGACACTCCTCACCGCAGCCGTCTACCGGGTGGCGGAGAACGAGCGGGCCCGGGCGACGTCGACGTTCACCCTGGCGTTCGAGATGTCGGCCGGGATCGGCGGGCCGCTCCTCGGGTTCGCCGCCGCGCTCTTCGGCACCCGGGCCGCGTTCTTCGGCGCAGCGCTCGCCGCGTTGGCCAGCCTGCCGGTGTTGTTCCGGTGGGCGGCCCGGGAGCCCGACGCCCTGGTCCCACCCCGCTGACGCCGGCGGTCAGCGGCCCTGGAAGTCGGGGTCGCGTTTCTCGGCGAAGGCCTTGGCCGCCTCTTTTGCATCCGCGCTGCGCATCGTGGCCCCCTCCATCGAGAGCGACAGCGGGAGCACCTGGGCCGACACGGTCCGCAACCAGTTGTTGATGGGGACCTTCGAGGCGGCGATGGCCAGCCCGGGCCCCGCAGCCAAGCGGTCGGCGATCTCCATCGCCTTCGCCATCAGCTCGTCGTCGGGAACCACGAAGTTGACGAGGCCGAGGCGCTCCGCCTCGGTGGCGTCGAGCCGATCGCCGGTCATCAGGTAGTACTTGGCCCTGTTGACGCCCATGAGGAACGGCCAGATCACCTGGCCGCCGTCGCCGGCCCCGATCCCCATCTTCACGTGGGTGTCGGCGAACACGGCACTCTCGCCAGCGACCACCACATCGCAGAGCAACGCGACCGTGGCCCCGAGGCCCATCGCATAGCCGTTGACGGCCGAGATGATCGGGATGTGGGCCTCGAGGAGGTGGTCCACGATCATCCGGGCGTCCTCGAACGTGATCTTGTGGGTCGTCTCCGACCCGGGGCTGAAGTCGCCTCCGGCGCTGAACGCCCGCCCCTCGCCGGTGAAGACGAGCACCTTCACGTCGGGGTCGGCGTCGGCGTCACGGCAGATGTGGGCGAGCTCGTGATGCATGTCGCCGTTGACCGCGTTGAGTCGTTCTGGTCGGTTCAACGTGGCGACCGCAACGCCGTTGTCCCGCTTCTCGATGGCGATGGTGGTGAAGTTGTCCTGGTCGAGCGTCATGGAACTCAACGTACTCGCCATCCGATTCCGCTCGCCTGCCCGACGCCGACCCCGACCGCGGATCGGCAGCGGTCGGGGTCGGCTCCTCGGGCGGCCGGCGGCCGGCTACTCGTCGGTCTCCTCCTCGACCTCTTCGGTTCCCTCGTCGACCTCCTCCTCGAGCTGTTCGGTACCCTCGTCGACCTCTTCCTCGACGTCCTCGCCGAGATCCTCGGCCTCGTCGCCGACGTCCTCGGCTTCGTCGACGGTCTCACCGATCTCTTCGTCGGTACCGGCGCCGTCACCGTCTTCGTCGGTGCAGGCGGCGGTGAGCGACAGGCCGAGGCCGATCAATCCCGCGAGGGAATAACGGCGGACAGTGCGCATGGTTGGCATCGTTGCAATCTCCTGTGCAGTGGAACCCCGGCGCCCGTACCCGAACCTCCACATCCCAAACACCGCGACCCGAACCTCCACATCCCAAACACCGCGACCCGAACACCGCGTGGGTGATTGTCTCGAATGGACCCCACCGGTCACTCGCGCCGGAGCAGGCGGGGTAGAACGGACGGGACGCATTCCCGCCGAGCAAGCCGAAGAGAGATGGACGCATGCATGGTCGACTGACCAACCTGCTTCCGGCCTGCGATGCCCCAGCGGTCCACGACCTCGCGACCGGGTCAGCGCTGACCTACGCCCAGCTCCACGCCGAGATCGACGATCGGTGCCGACGCCTCGGTCCGCACCGTCGGTTGACGACCCTGGCGATGGGCAACGACCTCGACAGCCTCGTCTGGTATCTGGCGTGCCTGGCCGGCGGGCATCCCGTGATCGTGACCGACGCCGACGATGTGGCGGGCGCCGAGCGGCTGGCCAGCCGGTTCGGGGCCGCGATCACCATCACCGACGGGACGATCGAGCACCACGGGCCGGCCACGGCCGACAGCGAGCTCCACGACGCGCTCGCCGTGCTGCTGTCCACCTCCGGTTCGACCGGGTCGCCCCGCCTGGTACGGCTCTCGCACCGCAACCTCGTCTCGAACGCAGCGGCGATCGTCGACTACCTCGAGCTGGACTCGGCCGACCGGGCGATCACGACCCTCCCACCCCACTACTGCTACGGCCTGTCGGTCATCCACTCCCATCTCGTGGCCGGGGCGACCGTGGTGCTCAGCGACCTGTCGGTGATCGACCCGTGCTTCTGGGACGCGATCGACCGCTTCGGCGTGACCGGCTTCGCCGGCGTGCCCCACACCTTCGACCTGCTGGAACAGGTCGGCCTGACCGCCGAGCGGGCGAGGTCGCTCCGCTACCTGACCCAGGCGGGCGGCAGGATGCCGGCCGACCAGGTCCGCCGGTTCGGGACGCTCGGGCGTGCGCAGGGCTGGGACCTCTTCGTGATGTACGGCCAGACCGAGGCGACCGCCAGGATGGCGTTCCTGCCCCCGGCGGCGGTGCTCGACCACCCCGGCGCGATCGGCGACGCCATTCCCGGAGGAACGCTGCTCCTCCGCGACGACGATGGGCGGACCATCGACGATGACCTGGTGGACGGGAACCTCTGGTACCGCGGCCCGAACGTGATGATGGGCTACGCCGAGGAGCGTGCCGATCTCGCCCGCGGCCACGAGATCGACGAGCTCGACACCGGTGACATCGCTCGACGGCTCCCCTCGGGCTTCTATGCGGTGGTCGGGCGTCGCAGCCGCTTCCTCAAGCTGTTCGGCAACCGGATCGACCTGACGATGCTCGAGTCCCGGGCGGCCGACGCCGGCCATGCCGTGATCTGCGCTGGCGACGATCAGCGCCTCGTGGTGGCCCGCTCGAGCGCTGCCGCCGAGCACGGGTCGATGACCGGGTCGGGCTCGATGACCGGGCTCGGGTCGGTCGCCGAGTGGATGGCCGAGGCGGCCGGCGTGCCACCGTCGACGGTGACGGTGGTGGACTACCCGGAGCTGCCGCGGCTGCCCTCCGGCAAACCGGACTACCCCCGGATCAGGGCCGATGGCGAGTCGCTCGCCATCGCCGCCGACGGTCGCGACGACTCCTCGGTTGCAGCGCTGTTCCGATCGGTGCTCGGCCGGGACCGCGTCGAGCCGGCCGACTCCTACGTGTCGCTCGGCGGCGACTCCCTCGCCTACATCGAGATGTCGGTGGCTCTCGAGCGGCTGCTCGACGACGTACCGACCGACTGGCACCTCCTCCCCGTTGGGGAGCTCGATTCACTGCGGGTCGCCCCGGCCCGTGCCGCCCAAGCGAAGACGACGCCAGCCGGCACGTCGCCAGCGCCAACACCGCCGCCATCGACGTCGATGACGGCGACCATCGAGACCGACGTTGCGCTCCGGGCGATCGCCATCGTCCTCATCGTCGCCAGCCACTTCGAGATCATCGCCCTGCTCGGCGGGGCCCACGTGCTGCTGGCGGTCGCCGGCTACAACCTCGCCCGCTTCCACCTCCCGGCGCTCGAGCGGTCCGACTCCCCGTTCCCGCTGGTCGCGGCGTCCCTCCGGCTCGCCGCCCCAACCCTGGCGTGGACGGCGCTCGTGGCGTTCGCCGCTCCGACGTCGCTCCCCCACTTCCTGCTGGTCAGCAACTTCACCCCGAGCCTGGAGGTCTCCGCGAAGTACTGGTTCGTGGAGGTACTGGTCCAGCTCCTGCTCGGCCTGGCTGTGGTGCTGGCCGTCGCGCCGGTGCGGCGGTGGGTCGTCGCCAACCCGTGGTCGGCTGGTCTCGTGCTCCTGGCCGGCGGGCTGGTGCTGCGGTTCGGGCTCCACGGTCTGTGGCCGGTCGAGCCCTACGACGCCAAGCTGCCCACGTTCCTCGTCTGGATCCTGGCGCTCGGCTGGCTCTGCCGCCATGCCGTCACCCGCGGCCGGCGGGTGACGGTCACCGTGATGGCCACGCCGCTCGTGGTCACGCTCTTCGATTCCGATGTGCGCAACGGCATCATCCTCGGCGGAATCCTGGCCCTCCTCTGGGTGCGACGGGTCCCGGTGGTCCGGTGGGCGAGGCCGGCGCTGGCCCTCCTCGCGTCGACGTCGCTCTACACCTATCTCACCCACTTCCACATCGCACGGCTCGTGGAGTTCGCCGGGCCCCACGTGCAGACGGCGGCTGCGCTCCTCGGCGGGGTCGCGATCGGCGTGCTCGGTCAACGGCTGGTGAGCACGGGTGAGCGCCATCTCCGCCGCCTGTCCCAGCGGACCGTTTCGGGCTCGGACCGGGAGCTCGCGTAGATTGCTCCAATCCCCAACCGAGGAGCGCGTCCCGTGGCCGACGGATCGAGAGCGGACAAGAAGAAGATCGTGGCCCCGCTGCCGGCCCGGCTCAGACCGGGGTCGATCGACGACCGCTACCGCCGCCAGCTCAGCGTGTTCGGCGATCTGGCCGACCTCCACGAGGTCCAGGTCACCTCGCCAGAAGCCCTGATCGAGGGGGCACGCGACGCCGATGCGCTCATGACGACGTGGGGGGTCCAGATCACGCGGGAGATCATCGCCGCGCTCGACCGATGCGTGGTGATCGGCCTGGCCAGCGTGGGTGTCGACATGGTCGACGTCGACGCCGCCACCGAACACGGGATCGTGGTCACCAACGCCCCCGATGCGTTCATCGAGGAGGTCGCCGACCACGCGATGCTGCTCCTCCTCGCCGGTTGGCGCCGGTTCCGCAGGATCGAGCGGTTGGCCAGGACCGACGGTGACTGGCACCGGAGCAGACCGCTGCTCAACGAGTTCCCACCGCTGCGGGGGCAGACGCTCGGCCTCGTCGCCTACGGCAACGTGGGCACCGCCGTGGCCAGGCGGGCCAAGGCGTTCGGCCTCCGGGTGATCGCCCACGACCCCTATGTCAGCTCGCTCCGGATGGCGGCCGACGACGTGGAGGCCACACTCACCCTCGACGACCTCCTCGAGCGATCCGACTTCGTCAGCGTCCACTCGGCCCTCAACGACGAGACCCACCACCTCATCGGCGGGCCGCAGCTCGCCAGGATGAAGGAGACGGCGATCCTGATCAACACGAGTCGCGGGGGCACCGTCGACGGCGCCGCCCTGGCCGAAGCGATCTCGTCGGGCTCGATCGCCGGCGCAGCACTGGATGTGCTCGAGGAGGAGCCCCCCGACCTCGACGACCCGCTGTTCGCGCTCGACGACGTGATCATCACCTCGCACGTGGCGTCGGCGTCGTCGATGATGCGGCCGACGTCGGAGACCAGGGCGGCCCGGGAGATCAGCCTCGTGCTGCAGGGACGATGGCCGATGGCGTGTGTGAACCCGACCGTGTTGCCGAAGGTGGCGCTCGAGCGCTGGCAACCGGTGAGCATGGACCGCGGCCCGAACCGCTGACCAGCGGTGATCGCTACGGCAACAGCGGCGTGAGGTCGGTACCGGTGGCCGCCGTCACCGCGTCGTCGACGGGGCGGGGATCGCCGGTCGCCTCGACCAGGGCCAGGCGGGTGACGACGCGCCACGTCGGGGCCCGGCTGCGGTCGGCGACCACCACCGCCTCCCTCAGGTGGTGTTCGGCCTCGGCGGGCGAGTTGGCGATCCTGGCCAGCCAGAAGTGCACGGGCCCCGTCGTCGCGATGCCATAGCCGACCACGAGCGATCGGTCGGCGAACGGGACCACGCGGTCGCGCACCCGCTCGACGATGTCGGCATCACCGGCGCCCCGAACCAGTCCGGCCAGCATCGCCAGGACGACCAGCGCAGAGCCCCGAGGTCGGTCGAGCGCGTCGACGACCGTCGGGGCGGCCTGGCGCCACGCCTCGTCGTTGCGGCCCCGGCCGACGAGGGCCAGGGCGCGGGCGGCGACCGCGATGGCGGACGCATCGGTGCTGGCCGGCATCGCCTCGAACCGCTCGACGAGGTCTCCCTGCTCGCCGGTGATGAGCTTGTGGCAGAAGCCCTGTCCGAGGCGGACGAGCGTCGACTGCTGCATGGCGTGACGCCGGCCGTAGTCCTCGGCGTCGCGGGAGCGCGCCTTGGCCTCCGACAGTTGGCCGCGTTCGAAGGCCAGGGCGGCGTCGAGCACCTTCGCCTGCCAGATCCCGGCCGGATCGCCGACCTCGACCGCGGCATCGGTGAAGGCACGATGCAGCGCCGTGGCGCAGTCGAGGTCGGCCGTTTCGAGCGCGGTGATCGCCTGCATGTGGAGCATCCGCATCCGATCGCGCCCGGTGGCGTGCTCGATCACGTGGTCGGAGAACCCTTGCTGGGCGCTGGACACGTGATGACCGACCGACCACGCGGCGAGCTCGACCCTGACCCGTCGAGGGGTGTCGGTCGCCAGGGGCTCGGCCTCGCGCATCCAGCGCCGGGCCTCGTGGGGCGAGCCGTTCACGGCGCATTGACGGGCGAGCAGGAGCGCCCGCTCGAAGCGTTGCTCGTCGTCCAACCGGGCGACCGGGATCTCCTCGAGCATGGCGATCCGGTCAGGGTCACCGTCCGGTCGCTCTGCCTCGGGCAGGCCCGAGCTGGCTGCGGCCAGGGCGAGGTCCCACCGTCGGGCCTGCACCGCCCGGCGGAACGCGACCTTGCGCGGGCCGGCGCCGTTGGTGCCGGACAGGTCGAGGGCTCGGGCCTGGAGGATGAGCGTCTCGATGTCGGGCTCGCCGACGTCCAGGGCGATCGCCCGCCGGATCGCGTCGACCACATCGAGCCAGGACCCGTCGGCCATCGATGCCCTGGCCGACGCCAGCAGCGACTGGGCCGCCTGGGGTGCAGGCACCCTGGGCACCGCCGCCGCCTCGTGGTCGGCGCGGGAATGGACGTCGTCGGCGAGCGCCGCAGCCCGCGCGTGCAGGTCGGCGAGCCGGAACGACGGCGCCCGCCGGAGGAACGCCTTGCGGAGCCACGTGCTGGCGAACCGGAGCTCACCAGGATCCGTGCCGTCGACCAGGATTCGACGGCCCCACAGTCGCTCCAGCGCGGCGTCGATCTCCGGTTCCGGTCGTTCGAGGACGGCCATCGCGTCCGTCACCCGGAACGTGTCGCCGAGCACGGCCGCCGCCACGCCCACCTGGATCGTGTCGTGGTCGAGATCGTCAGTCGCGCCGGTCCAGACGTCGGGTTGGTAGGCGTCGTGGTCGCCGAACGTCAACGTCGCCGTGTCGAGCGTGCCGATGAGCGATCGAGCCGGTGCCGGAAGCCCACCGCTCCTGGCGAACAAGGTCTTCGCGACCTCGTGCCGGGCGATCACGGTCAGCTCGGGGGCCTCGTGGCCGAGCAGTGCTTCGAGGTCTGCCGGTCGGAGCGGCCCGAGCGCGATCGAGCCGAACCCCGATCGGCAGAGCCCGGCGGTGAAGGTGGGCAGCCACTCCTGGCCGGCGTCGTTCCTGGCCGTCGCAACGATCGTCATGGGCCGGGCGGTCCTGGCCGCAGCGAGGAAGCCGACCAGGCGTCGGGAGGCCTCGTCGAACCCGTGGATGTCGTCGATCAACAGCCAGTGTCGATCGGCGTCGGTCAGCACGTCGAGGTGCTCGACCACGAGGAGCGTCCGCGCCGTGTCGGCCCGACGGACCGCGGCGGAGCCACCACCGTCGACCTGTGCCTCGCCAGGGTCGAGACCCACGAACGACCCGGAGCGCAACTCGGGGAACTCGGCGAGGAACGGTCCGTAGGGTGTGCGGCTCGACTCGGCGCCGATGTGGGAGATGTGATCGCCTCGAGCCGCGGCCAACTCGGCGACGGCTGCCAGGAGCCTGGTCTTGCCAGACCCCAGCGGCCCGGTGATCACGAACGACCGGCCGCTCATGAGCGACTCGAGCTCGTCCTCCCGTCCGAAGCAGGGCACGTCGACGAGGTGCTGGAGCATCGCCGGGATCCGGCTCGGCGAGCTCGCCGCAGCGCCCGTCGTCGAGGAGCCGACGGCCGGAGGGGTCGCCGAGGACTCAGCCGCGTCCGACCGGTCCGGCACGACGCCGAGCGACGAACGAAGCGCCACGAGGTCGGCCGATCGGGTCCCGAGCTCGGCCTGGTGGTGGCGGAGCGTCTCGTCGAGAAACCTCGCGGCGGTGGCCGTCCTCCCCGATCGGTCCAGGCACGAGGCGATCGAGAGGATCAGCTCGTCGTCGAACGGCGAGACGGTCCGCTGATGCTCCACGAGGAGGGCGGCCGTGGCCGCGTCGATCTGGTCGACGGCGTCGCAGAAGCGTCGTGCCACGACCGACTGGTCGTTGACGCACCTCGTCCTCGTCGTGGCGATGAGATGGCTGTCGTCGGTGTCACCGAACGCAGGACCGGCGAGGGCCCGGCGCAGATCGGGCTTCGACACCGGCCGCTCCTCATCGATGGCCACCTCGCGTAGCCACCAAGAATCGACGGCGGCGATCGGGAGCTCGAGCCGGTAGCGGCCCCCGCCCTCCGCGGCGACGTCGAGGGCGAGCGCGGTCCGGAGCCTGCTGACCGCCATTCGGAACGAGGCCCGCCAGCCGTTGGGCAGTTCCTCCCCCCAGAGCGCCTCGGCCAGTCCGTCGATCGACTCCCCGTCGGCTCCTGCGGCGACGAGCGCCGCCAGCAACTGGCGGATTCCCGGCGTCAGGCGACGCGGTGCGCCATCGGGACCGGCGACCACCAGCCGGCCGAGGACGCGAACCGTGGACCCGTTCGCTGCCGATGCGGCCTCTCCACGATCGATGTCTGACTCCACGGAACGTCCCCTGGGCCGAACGCCAGCGCGGCGAGCACCGGGCCGAGGCGACGACGCCCCCCGCCACGGCACATGTCGCAGCTCCTTCTCTGCCTCTTTCTAGGGCGTCACGGGGACGATGTGCCCATCTGCGCGCCAAATCCGGCATCCGGGGCGCGAAGGGTGACCCGCAGCCGCGCCGTATCGACGATGGCTGCATCGAGCTCGAGGCCGGTCAGCTCACCGGTCGTGTGGGGGTGGGGCGCCCCGCACCGGCGATGACCGTACCCGTCGAGATACCACAGCCGCCCATGGGGCGGTGCCGGCGCCTCGATGGAGCCCATCGACAGGTCGTCGCCGACCACATCGGTGAACCACTGGACGATCGCCCCGACATCCACCTTCGACGTCTCGAAGGTGAGGTCCACCGACGCTTCGGTGAGACCGGCCGGTGGCCGATCGACGGCGGCCAGCGCGTTGGTCTCGCCGGCACCGAGCTCCACGAGGTGCTGGGCGGTGTGGAGGCACATCGCCCGGTGGCGAGCCGTCCAGTCGATCTCGCACTCGACCCGGTCGCCGACCTCGGGCAGCGATCGATCCGGCGATCGTGGCGGCGCCACGAGGTGCAGCAGCATCCCCACCTCGCTGCAGCGCAACCCGACCACCCGACGGCCGGCGATCCAGCCGCGGTCGCTGGGGAACAGCCCGTCGGGTCCGTAGAAGCAACTCTGGTCGAGCACGAGGGAGCAGCGGTCGCCGTCGAGGACGCGGGCGGTGAAGCTCGAGCAGTACGGGTCGCCGACGTACAGGCGCGTCGTCACGACGCTCACCGCCAGACGGGGGCGAACGGGAGGAGGATGAGGGGCGAGCAGCGGGTCGATCCCATGCGGTGACGGTGGCGGGGCCGGAGTCACCGGCCCGCAACGAGACCCCGGGCGATCGACCGGCCTGTCGACCGAGCGACGGATCGTCTGTTATTTCCACGACGCCGACTGCGATGCACCGGCGACGGAGCAACAGCGGCGACCGCGGCTGAAAGGTCGGGTGAACGACCGGACATGAACGAGGTGTGGGACCATCACATGCGCTCGAAATCCCGGCTCCGCCGGGCGACCGGCGAGAGACGGCGATCGTGGCCACACGCCCCAACGACAACCACAACGGGACACCGGCGGGACGTGCCGATCCTGCCGATCCCGAGGACGCCGCCTGGTTCCGGGAGCTCTTCGACGCGACCTACACACCGCTCGTGGCGTATGCCCGACGCCGCGCCGGCGACCTCGCCGAGGCCGACGACATCGTGGCCGAGGTGTTCACCACGGTGTGGCGACGACGCGATGAGGGTGGTCTCGGTCGACCGGTACCGTCCCCACCGCTCCCGTGGCTCTACGGGATCGCAGCGAACGTGATCCGCAACCATCGACGATCGACCGTGCGCCGGTTCCGGCTCGTCGACCGGCTCGGCGCACAGCCGACCCGGGATCAGGCCGACCCGGCCGACCTGACGGCCGGGGGCCTGCGCGACGCGCTGGCTCGCCTGTCGCTCGACGATCAGGAGCTCCTGCGGCTGATCGCGTGGGAGGGCCTCTCCCACGCAGAGATCGGGGTGGTGCTCGGTGTCTCGACCAACGCGGTCGGGGTGCGGGCGCACCGTGCCAGGAAGCGACTCGAAGCCGAGCTGGCGACCGGACTCGACCCCGAACGACCCGACGAGAAGGAGGGAACGACATGAGCAGCGACCCCGACCACCCGCTCGACGATCTGCTCGCCCGGCTCGCCGATGCCGACCCGATCGACCCCGACGCCCTACCGACACCGACGAGCCCCCGCGCTCGACAACTCCTCGAGGACATCATGACCGACCACACGCTCGACGACACCGACACCCACACCGCCGACCACGCGCTCGACCACAACGACCGCCAGAGCGCCGATCGGTCGACACCGGTTCTCGACCTTCCGGAGGTCGCCGGGATCGAGCGCTACGCCGCTCCCCGCCGCCAGCGACTGGGCGTGATCGCGGCGATCGCCGCCGTGTTCATCGTGGTGACCGGGTTCGTCGTGCTCTCCCCGGACGGGACCGAGCCGGCGCTGGCCAGTGTCCAGAGCGCGGCCAGGGCCACCGCGGAGATCGAGAGCGGGCGAGCGAGCACCACCTTCGAGCTGCGGGCCACGGACGGCACGACGGCTGAGGTGTTGTCGGGTGAGGTCCTGACCGAGTTCTCGGGAATGGACATCGCCGCCACGATCGACGTCGACGAGGACGCCGGTCGGGCATCGGGTCTCCCCGACGACATCGAGGTTCGACTCGTCGACGGCGTCATCTACGGCCACGACGGGACGAGCTGGTATGCGGCCGACACGGGCGGCACCCTCGGCCAAGCGGCCGTGGAGCGGGTCGATCCCCGCACGGTCCTCCAGGCCGTCCAGGATCTCGTTGCGACCACCGAGGTCGGCGAGGCCGACGTCGACGGTGTGGACACGACCCACTACCAGAGCGTCGTCGACCTCCACGACGAGTCGCTCCGGGAGTCCGGCTGGCTGCCTGTCGACACCGCCGAGATCGAGGCTGAGGGCGAGGTGACCATCGACCTGTTCGTCGACCGCGACGGGCTGCTCCGTCGGCTGGTGGTCTCGGGCGACGTGGCCGCGACCGACGGATCGAACGGAGCGGGAACGGTGCTCGTCACGAGCTCCTTCTTCGACTTCGGCGCCGACATCTCGATCGAGGCACCCGAGGACGCGGCGTTCATCGACACCGACCTCATCGAGGACGACCTGGCCGAGCTGACCCCGACCGACTGACACCGGCACCACCCGTGCCGCCCGCGGCGGGTGAGCGGCGCCGGCGGCACCTCCTCATGGTCCGCCGGCGCACGCCGATCGCCTGAGCCGGGGGCTCCCTCAAGCCCCCGGCTCCGGCGCTACGGCACTGAAGGCCGCACGGGTTCCAGCATGGCCACGTCAGCCGGCGGCTTCTGCTGAGAATTCCGCACAAGCCGCCGGAGACTAGCGGGACCGGTCGCCGAGGCCGGCCAGGACGCGGTCCGGGGTGAGGGGGAAGGCGTCGAACCACACGCCGGTGGCGTCGTGGAGGGCGGCGGTGACCGCTGGGGCGTAGGTCATCATCGGCATCTCGGCCATGCCCCGGGCACCCCAGGGACCGTGGGGGTCGGCCAGTTCGAGGACCTCGCTCTGGATCGTGGTCGGGACGTCACCGATGCCGGGGATGAGGTAGGTGCTGAAGCGGGGGTTGCGGATCCGGCCGTCGGCCACCACGAGTCGCTCGCTCAGCGTGTAGCCGTGGGCCTGCACCACGGCTCCCTCGATCTGGCCCACGACGAGGTCGCGGTTGATCGCACGGCCGACGTCGTGGGTGGAGACGACCCGGTCGACCACGATGTGGCCGGTGTCGAGGTCGACCGTGAGCTCCACCGCCTGGGCGACGTAGCCGTAGGCGAAGTTCGGCACGCCGGCGCCGGTGTCGGGGTCGAGCTGCTCGGTCGGCGGTGGCACGTAGCGGAGCTCGCCGACGGCCGGCCGGTCACCATCGCGCCACGCCTTGTCGGCCTCCTCGGCCGCGCCGAGGATCGCGTTGCCAGCCATGAACGTGAGGCGCGACGCGGAGGCCGATCCGGAGTCACCGCTCGTCGCCGTGTCGGAGAACCGCCCGTGGATCCGGTCGATCGGCAGGCCGGTGGCCTCCGCCGCCATCTGCAGGAAGGCGGTGTGGGCACCCTGGCCCACGTCGGCCCCGGCGTGGAACAACTCGGCCCACCGCGGACCGGCGCCGGGGCCGAACGCCGCAGCACCGTGGCCGTCGGCAGCGCCGGTGGTGACGGCCGGGTTGATGGTGGTGTCGCTCGGGTCGGGTGGCTCGGTGTCGTGGAGCACGATCCTCGCCTCGCACCGCTCGGGAAAGCCGAACGAGAACCCGACGTTCTTGAACGCACAGGCGAAGCCCCGCCCATGGGCGAGTCGATCCACCGCCGGGGGGAGGCTGGCGAACGGCGAGAACGGTTCCCGCTCCGGCGGGGGCTCCTCCAGTGCTGCCGCCTCGACGCAGCGGTCGATCACATCGACGAGCGTCACGCCCGCCGGCATGACGGTCTGGGTGATGCCGATGCTGCCGTCGACCAGCGCGTTCCGGCGGCGAATCTCCGCAGGGTCCATCCCGAGCGCGTCGGCGAGCCGGTTCATCTGCGACTCGGCCACGAACGCCGCCTGCGGGCCGCCGAACCCCCGGAACGCCCCGCCGGGAACGGCGTTGGTGTACACGGCGCGGCTGTCGATCTCGGCGTTGGGCACGTCGTAGGGACCGGCCTGCCCGAGGTGGCAGTTCCCCAGCACCTTGTTCGACGTGTAGTTGTAGGCGCCGGCATCGAGCCAGGCCTCGCTGGCCACCGCGGTCAGCTTCCCGTCGGCCGACGCCCCCCATCGGGCCCGTATCCGGCCGCGGTGGCGCTTGTGGTGGCCGACGATCGACTCCTCCCGCGACCACCGGCAGGTGATCGGCCGCCGGATGCCCCGCTCACCGAGCCGCATCGCGGCAAGCGCCAGCACGATCTGCAGCGACATGTCCTCCCGCCCGCCGAACGCGCCACCGATCGCCGGGTAGATCACTCGCACCCGGTCGAGCGGCAGGTCCAACGCGTGGGCGATCTGCTCCTGGTCCTCGTGGGCCCATTGGCCGGCCACCTCCACGGTGACCCGGTCCTCGTGGTCGAGGTAGGCCACGGCCGCCTCCGGCTGGAGGAAGGCGTGCTCCTGGTAGGGCACCTCGTAGGTCGCTTCCACCACCACCGCCGCCGCCGCCCACCCGGCGGCCATGTCGCCCTTGCGGATCCGGTACCGGTGGTAGGCGTTGCCGTCGTGACCCAGTTCGGGATGCAACACCGGGGCGTCGTCGGCCAGGGCGGCGTCGATGTCGGCCACGACCGGCCGCTGCTCCCAGGCGACATCGATGAGGGTCGCTGCCCGCTGTGCGGCGTCGACGGTCTCCGCCACCACGATCGCCAGGTGGTCGGCCTCCCATCGGCTGACGGTGGGATCGACCGTACCCGGACGGGCCGAGGCGGCGGCCGCCACCTCGGGGGTGGCGACGAGCACCGGCTGGTCGAACATGGTGAGGCCGTACTCGTTGACCGGCACGTCGGCCGCGGTGAGCACGGCCACCACGCCCGGCTCGGCTGCGGCCCTGCTCACGTCGAGCGACAGCAGCCGGGCGTGGGGCTGGTCGGTGAAGACCACCATCGCCACCAGCGCATCGTGGGGCACACCCTCGGCCGGATACCGGGCCTGGCCGGTCACCTTGCCGTGGGCGTCGGGCCGGCGGGGGGTCGCCCCGACCGTCATGACGACTCCGGACCGGGGGCGGCCGCGAGCTCGACGGCGGTCTCGATCGCGGCGTAGCCGGTGCAGCGACACAGGTTGCCGGCCAGGCCGCTGCGCACCTGGTCGCGGGTGGGGAGGTCGATCTCCGCCAGCAACGCGGCGCTGGCCATCAGCAGTCCAGGGGTGCAGTAGCCGCACTGGACGGCGCCGGTGTCGATGAAGGCCCGTTGCACCGGGTGGAGCGACCCGGGTGGCCGATCGTGGTCGATCGGTGCGGCTGCGCTGCCGGTCCCGGTGGCGAGGCCCTCGACGGTGACCACGGCGGCACCGTCGGCTCTGGCCGCCGGCACCAGGCAGCTCATGACCGCCGCCCCGTCGAGCATGACCGTGCACGCCCCGCACTCGCCCTCGGCACAGCCTTCCTTCACCCCCGCGATGCCAGCCTCGTCGCGGAGCCAGTCGAGCAGTGTCACCCCGACCGCCCCCGTCCGGGTGACGGGGGTGCCGTTCACCTCGGCGGTGATCGGGTCCTCTCCAGCGAGCACCCCCGGCCCCGACCCGCCGCTCGCAGCCCCGGCCACCGGTCGGCTCGCGGGGCGGCCGGCCGTGCCGTCCGGGGAGAGGAGCGGTGGGCGTTCGGGCCAGCGCGAGCCGTGGGTGCCGGCGGCGAGCGCGGCGAGCGCCCGCTCGGTCATGGTGCGGACCGTGGCGAGGCGGTAGTCGGCGGTGGAGCGGAGGTCGTCGATCGGGGCGGCGCCGTCGGCGACGGCCTCGGCCACGGCGGCGACGGTCGGACGATCGAGTGATCGACCGGCGACCAGGTCGGCGAGGTCGGGTACGACCACCACGGTGGGGCCGACGCTGCCGACCGCGACCACGAGATCCGTGACCGCTCGATCGTCGGGGGCGAAGGTGGCCACGATCGAGAGGTGGATCACCGAGATCGCCTGGGCCCGGCGCAGGCCGAGCTTCACGAAGACGCCCCGCTGGTTCGCACCGAGGAGCGGCACCTGCAGCGAGGTGACGAGCTCATCGTCCCGACGTCGGGTCTGTCGGTAGCCGGTGATGAACTCGGCGACCGGCAGCACCCGTACCTCGTCGACCGATCGCAGCTCGATCGACGCCCCGAGGGCGAGCAACGCCGAGATCGTGTCGTTGGCGGGACTGGCGGTGACCACGTTGCCGGCCACGGTGGCCCGGTTGCGGAGCTGGGGCGAGCCGACCTCGAGGCTCGCCTGGGCCAGTGGCAGCGCACCGGCGACGCAGCGGGGGTCGGCGACGACCTGGTTGTGGGTCACCGCCGGCCCGAGCCGGGCGACGCCCTCGGCGACGGTGATCGACCCGACGTCGGGGAGGCGATCGAGCGCCACCAGCAGCTCGACCCCGGCATGACCACCGCGGTCGAGCTCCACCAGGAGATCCGTGCCGCCGGCGATCACCCGGGCGTCGGCACGATGGTGGCGCAGCAGCTCCAGCGCGTCGTCGAGCGTGGTGGGTGCGACGTAGCCGGGGGGTCGGGTCGCTGACCGCTGGACCTCGTGCAGCTCCATGGCGGGCAGTGTGCCCTCAGCGGAGCTCGAACCCGCGATCGGCGAGGAACTGCCGCATGTGGGGACGGCGCTCGCCCTCCAGCAGCCCGGCCATCTCCTCCGACCACGAGCTGTCCTTCCGACCGCCCGTCCGGGTCCGGTAGTAGGCCCGCATCTCCTCGTCGTAGTCGGCGATACGGGCGAGCTCGTCGGGCCCGTCGGCGCCCCCGAGCCCCCCTCCGGAATAGGTCTCCTCGCGGAGGACGAGGTCGATCGGGAGCCGGGGCTTCACCTCGGGATCCTGGTCGGGCACCCCGATGCACAGGCCGAACACGGGGTAGACGTGCTCGGGCAGCTCGAGGAGGTCGGCGACCGTCTGCGGATCGTTGCGGACCGCGCCGATGTAGCAGATGCCGTAGCCGAGCGACTCGGCCGCCACGACCGCGTTCTGGGCGGCCAGGGCCACGTCGACCGTGGCGATGATGAACTGCTCGGTCATGCCGGTGGTGACCGTGCCGCCGGCGTTGCGGCAGGCGAGGGCCGACCGGCGCACGTCGGCGCACCACACCATGAACGCGGCGGCCGACTCGATCTGGGCCTGCCCGCCGGCCACTTGGGCAATGCTGGCCCTGGTCTCGGGGTTGCGGACCCGGACAACGGTGGTGGCCTGGATGTTGCTCGACGTGGCCGCCGCGGTGCCGGAGCGCACGATCTCGGCGACCGTCTCGTCAGGGATCGGCTCGTCGGTGAACTTCCGGATCGACCGGTGTGACTGGAGCAGCTTCATGATCTCGTTCACCCTCCCGACGCTACCCCCGGCTTCGAGACCCGGCGCAATGCCCCGGTACGGTGGCCGGTGTGAGCACCAGGTCCGCCCCCACCATCGATGCCCAGGTCCACGCCTACGAGCGGGACCACCCCGGGCGGCCGTGGGCCGCCGTGCTGCACGGCCCATCGGAGGTGACCGGTGACGAGATGGTGGCGGCGATGGACGCAGTCGGCGTCGACGGCGCGCTGCTGGTGTCGCCGTGGACGATGTACCGGTTCGATGCCAGCTACGCCCTCGACGTGCGCGCCGACCACCCGGGCCGCTTCGGTCTGATCAAGCCGGTCGACCCCCGGCGGGACGATGTGGCCGAGGTGGTGGAGGAGTGGGCTGGGGTGCCGGGCGCCGTTGGGGCCCGGATCATGCTGATCCGCGACACCGACCCCACCGTCGACGACCCGGGCCTCAACGCGGTGCTGGAGGCCGGAGGTCGGGCCGGCTTCCCGATCAACATCCTCTGCTGGGGCATGGTGCCGCTCGTCGGCGAGCTGGCGGCACGCCATCCGAACACCCGGATCGTCGTCGATCACCTCGGGCTGCAGCAACCGTTCGAACCACCGCCACCGGCGGAGCCGTGGACCGATCTGCCGGTCGTGCTCGACCTGGCCCGACACGAGAACGTGGTGGTCAAGGTGACCGGCGCCTGCACCCTCTCGCACGAGCCGTTCCCCTTCCCCGACATCTGGGATCCGCTGAGCCGGCTGTTCGACGCGTTCGGATTCGACCGGCTGCTGTGGGGCACCGACTGGACCCGGGCGGTCGAGCTGCTCACCTACGAGCAGGGGGTCGAGGCCTTCCGGGTCACCGATCGCCTCTCCGACGGCGACCGGTCCGCCCTCATGGGCGGCACCCTCGCCGAGGTCTACCGCTGGTCGCCCTCGACCTGAGGTCGCCCTCGACCTGAGTCGCCCACCGACGCGACGTACGCACGGGGCGATCAGGCGAGGCCGTCGAGACGGGCGGCCAGGTGGGCCCGCTCGACCTCGTTCCGGCACAGCTCCAGCGCGGCCCGGTACGACACCCGTGCCAGCTCGACGTCGCCGGCCCGCTGGGCGAGGTCGGCCCGGACGGCGGGGAGGCGGTGATTGCCGGGCAGCGCGGCGTCGAGGCCGTCGAGGAGTGCGAGTCCGGCACCTGGTCCGAACGCCTCGGCGACCGCGACCGCGCGGTTGAGCCGCACCACCGCGGAGGTGGTCCTGGCCTCGAGGTCGGCGTAGTGGTCGGCGATCGTCGCCCAGTCGGTGGCTTCGGCCGACGACCGGGTGTGCTCGGCGGCGATGAGGGCCTGGAGCCGCAGCTCCTCGGCGTAGCCCTCCGATGGCTGGAGCTGGGCCACGAGCCGGAGGCCGGCCCGGATCTCGTCGCGACGCCACCGGCTCCGGTCCTGCTCGGCCAGCGTGACCAGGCGTCCGTCGCGCTCCCGGGCGTCGCGGCGCGAGTGCTGCAGGAGCAGCAGCGCGAGCGTCGCCCGGACCTGCGGTGCGTTCGGCGTCAGCTCGTGCAGCACGGCGGCGAGCCGGACCGCCTCGCCGGCGACGTCGGCCCGCAGCAGGTCGGGGCCGTCGCTCGGCGTGTATCCGGTCGTGAACGCCAGGTAGACGGTTCGACACACCTCGTCGAGGCGGGACCGGAGCTCCTGGTCCACCGGCGCGCCGAGCGGGATGCCGGCGGTCACGATCTTCTTCTTCGCCCTCGTCAACCGGGCCGCCATCGTGGCCCGCGTGACGAGGAACAATCGGGCGATCTGCTCGGTCGGCGTGCCCATGACCAACCGCAGCGCCAACCCCGACCGTGACGCCGGGGGCAAGGCCGGATGGCAGCACAGGAGGACGAGATGGAGCCGCTCGTCTGCGAGCCGATCGAGGCCATCGGCGGGCGCCTCGACGCCGACCCCGGACCGCACGGCCAGCAACGGCGCTTTCCGCCCGGCGATGGCCTCCGCCCGCAGCCGACCCACGATCTGACGATGGGCGGCCGTGTACAGCCAGCCGGCGGGATTGTCGGGCATCCCGTCGCGGGGCCAGCGCTCGGCCGCCCTGGCGAACGCCTCGCCGAGCGCGTCCTCGACCAGGTCGAGCCGGCGGGTCCTGGCGACGAGCAACGACAGGAGCCGACCCCACTCGTCGCGGTGGACCTGCTCGAGGTCGGCGCCGAAGCGGAGCTCGCCGATCCCGAGCTCGCCGGTCGGCGACTGCCGATCACCAGCCCACCATCGGGTCAGGGGATGTCGAGGACCGGGCGGATGTCGATGTCATAGCCGGGCAGGATCCGACAGAGGTCGGTCACCGTGTCGAGATCGGGCGCGTCGAGGAGGTAGTAGCCGCCGATGTGCTCGGCCGCCTCGGCGAACGGGCCGTCGGTGATGGTCAGCTCGCCATTCCTGGTCCGCAGCGACGTGGCCATCGAGCCGTCACCGAGGGCCTCCCCACCGAGCAGCTCCACGTCGGACCGCTCACCGCACGCTTCGTCGAACTCGACGTGCTTCGCCATCTCCCCCTCCTGCTCCTCGGGGGTCTGCTCCTCGAACGGGGTCAGCTCGCCGTAGCCGGCGAGCAGCACGAAATACTTCACGATCATCTCCTCGTGTTCGGGCCGGCGGACATCGCCGACACGGACCATGACGCGCACCGGCCACGAAAATCGACAGCGAGCCGAGAAATCGGCGGCTGATCCGGACAGATGATCGGGCTAGCCGGCTCCAGGCCCGAGCCAGCCGTTGTCGAGCTTGGCCAGGAGGGCGGCGAAGGCGTCGAGCTCGTCCCGGTCGAAGATGGCCAGCAGTTCGGCCTTGCGGTCGAGGTGGGCCACGATCACCTCGTCCATCAGCGCGTGGCCTTGCTCCGTGAGCTGCACGTGGACGACGCGGCGGTCGTCGTCGGACGGCATCCGGACCACCAGACCGGCGTCTTCGAGCTTGTCGACCCGGAACGTCATGCCGCCGGTGGACATCATCGACGAGGCGGCCAGTTCGCCAGGGGTCTTGCGGTGGGGCGGGCCGCTGCGCCGGAGGTTGGCGAGAACGTCGAACGACGACGGTGTGAGCGAGTAGGCGCTGAGGACCTCGGTGAGGTCGGCCTGCGACCGGGCGGCCAACCGGGCGATCCGGCCGAAGATCCCCATCGGCGAGGGGTCGAGGTCCGGTCGTTGTCGCCGCCAGTCAGCGAGAATCCCCTCGACCTCGTCGTCGATGTCGGATGTTCCACTCATGGGCCAGACCCTACCCCGTATCGGCCATATCACTTGACACTAAATATCTTGAAGTTAAGATAGCTCAGCCATGGACAGCGGCGTCCGTGAGGGGATGCCAGATGCTGCCGAGCGGTCGAGCCGGAAGAACCATACGCTCCAGTCGACCGTTTGTGCCCATTAGCACTAGGAGAGACCAATGAAGCTCGGACTTCGACTCTTGCGTCTGCTGGCGGTACTCGTCAGCTTGTCGCTCGTTGCCGCTGCCTGCGGTGGTGACGACGAAAGCGAAGGAAGCGACGACGACACGGCCACCACGGCCGGCGCTGGGGAGGACGCCGACGCCGGTGAGGGTGACGGTGCCGGCGACGCCGGCGAGGGCGCCGGTGACGGCGAGGAGAGCGCCGGCGGTGTCGGGTGCGACGCCGTCGACCTGAGCACGCCCCCGGGCGAACCCGTCACGATCCGCCTCGGCCACGGGGCCGGCACCGAGGAGCCGCTGTACCTGATGGGGATCGACCCCGAGGGCGCCGGCAGCCAGTACAACGGCACGTTCTACACCCTCGAGCTCACCGAGTTCACCCCGCCCGACCGCCTCGCCGCCTACCAGGCGGGCGACCTCGACGGCGGCACGATCTCCACCCCGCAGCTCTTCACCGCGGTGGCGAACGGGCTCAACATCATGGCCGCCACGTCGATCGCCGTCGTCAGCCAGGAGAACGGCTTCACCTACCCCTACGCCGCGCTGGAGGACAGCGACTACGCCACGGGCGAGGACCTCAGCGGGGCGACCATCGGCATCATCGCCCCCAACACCGCCACGGAGTACTGGGCCAAGTCGGCGATCGCCGCCGCTGGGCTCGACCCCGACCGAGACGTGTCGTTCGTGCCGGTCCCGGTGCCGAACGCCGAGCAGGCCCTGCGCGACGGGCAGGTCGACATCCAGTTCTTCACTGCGGCATTCTGGGTCCAGGCCGAGGCGGCCGGCGGCGTGACCGAGGTGTTCAACGCCCTCACCGGTCCCGGCTTCAACCACGAGCTGCTCGACATGTTCTTCGACCGTGATTTCGTGACCAGCAACCCCGAGGCGTTCTGCGCCTGGCGGGCCGACTACGTGGCCGCCAACGCCGCGTTCACCGCCGATCGGGCGAGCTTCGGCCAGGTCCTGATCGACGAGGGCTACGACCCCGCCCCCGACGCCGACCTCTTCGCCGCCCGCCCCGACGCCGGCCGCAGCGACGACGCAGCGATCGACCTCGCCAACGTGCAGGCCCTGATCGACGACATGCGGGGCATCGCCTTCCTGCCCGACGACCTGGAAGTGACCGCCGACGACATCGTCATGGAGGGATTCTCCCTCACGAAGTGACCGCCGACCCCTCCGACAGGCCAGACCAGTGCCCGAGACCCGACCGATGCTGATCCTCGACCAGATCGACAAGATCTACGACGGCCGCGGCGGTCGGGTGCACGCGGTGAAGGATCTGAGCCTGTCGGTGGGGGCCGGAGAGTTCATCACCGTGCTCGGACCGAGCGGGTGCGGGAAGAGCACCCTCCTCCACATGCTCGGCGGCTTCGAGGCGCCGACCAGCGGGACGATGACCCTCGACGGTGCGCCGATCACCGACCCCGGTCGCGACCGGGGGATGGTGTTCCAGCAGGCCACCCTGTTCCCCTGGCGCACGATCGAGGCCAACGTGGCCTGGCCGCTCGAGGCCAACGGACAGCGGCGGCGCGAGGCCCGCCAGCGAGCCAGGGAACTGCTGGGTCTCGTGGGCCTCGCCGGGTTCGAGAACACCTACCCCAGCGAGCTGTCGGGCGGGATGCGGCAACGGGCCGCGATCGCCAGGACCCTGGCCCTGGAGCCGCAGGTGCTGCTCATGGACGAGCCGTTCGGCGCGCTCGACGCCCAGACCAGGGAGCTCATGCAGGAGGAGCTCAACCGGCTCTGGCAGCAGGCTCAGCTCACGGTCGTGTTCATAACCCACGACATCAACGAGGCCGTGTTCCTGGCGGACCGGGTGGTGGTGATGAGCGCCCGACCAGGTCGGATCATCGCCGACACCCCGATCGCGCTCGACCGTCCCCGGGGCGACGACACGAAACGCGACCCGGCCTTCCTCGAGTACCACCACGAGTTCTGGACGCTGATCCGGGAGCAGATGGTGATGCCCGAACCGGACGGGAGCCCCGCGTCGTGACCACCGCCCACCCGCCGACGGGCGCAGCCACCCGACCGGGCCGGCTCGACGCGGCGCTCGAGCGGAAGTGGCCGGTCTCGCTGGCTTTCGTGGCGGCACTCGTGGCGCTCTGGGAGCTGCTGGGGGCGGTCGGTGCCCTTCCGGACTACGTCGTGGCACCGTCGTCGATCGTGGCCGGGATCGGTGAGCTGGTCGACTCCGGTGAGCTGTGGGAGCTGCTGTTGCCGAGCCTCCGCCGGAGCTTCACCGGTTTCGTGATCGGGGCGACGCTCGGTGTCCTGGCCGGGTTGCTCACCGGGATCTGGAAGCCGGCGGAGGAGGTCCTCGAACTGCCGGTGTCGTTCACCTACCCGCTCCCCAAGATCGCGCTGTTCCCGGCGTTCGCGGTGATGCTCGGCTTCACCGACGGCACCCGCATCCTCGTGATCTCGCTGGCCTGCTTCTACCCCGCCTACCTGAACGCCAACAGCGGAACCCGGGCGATCGACCCGGCGATCATCGAGGTCGCCCGCAACGCCGAGGCGTCGAGGGTCCGCACCTTCTTCCAGGTGGTCTTCCCCGCCGCCCTGCCACAGATCTTCACCGGGCTGCGCATCTGCCTCGCGCTGTCGTTCATCCTCCTGTTCGCCACCGAGATCATCGGGTTCTCCGACGGGATCGGCAGCGACATCCTCCGCTCGTCGCGCGATGCCGACTACCAGCGGATGTACAGCGGCATCGCCATCCTGGCCATCGCCGGCTTCGCCGCCAGCCGGCTGCTCCTGTCGATCGGCAAGGTCGCCACCCGCGGTCGGCTCAGCGGTGGGGTGCCCCGTGAGTGACGTGGCCGTCGGCGGTGTCCTCCCGGTCACGACCGGACGGCGCAGCGAGCTCCTGTCGCTACCGACGGTCCGCAAGCTGGCGGGCATGGCCGCGCTGGTGGGCGCCTGGGAGCTGTACTCCCGCGTGTCCGACAACCGTCTGATCCCCACGGTGGGCAAGATCGGCTCGAGCCTGTGGGCGCTGCTCGAGTCGGGCGACCTGTGGTTCCACGCCCGGCTCACCCTGTTCCGGGGGTTCACCGGACTCGGCCTGGCCCTCGTCTTCGGTGCGATCGTGGGGGTGGCGATGGCTCGCTCCCGGTGGATCGACGCCGCCCTCGAACCGCTGCTCTCCGGCCTCTACGCCATCCCCAAGATCTCCCTCTACCCGGTGATGATCGCCGTGTTCGGGCTCGGCGGCGCAGCCAAGATCTGGCAGGTGGCGATCGAGTGCGCCTTCCCGATCGCGTTCAACGCCTACGCCGGGGCGAAGTCGGTCGACTCGAACCACCTGGCCCTCGCCCGCAACGTCGGGGCGTCGCCGCTGCGGGTGGTGAAGGACATCATCGCCCCGGCCGCCCTTCCGTGGGTGCTGACCGGACTCCGGATCGCGACCCCGATCATGCTCATCGTGATCACGGTCACCGAGCTGATCGGCGAGAGCCGCGGCCTCGGCTTCCTGATCGGCAACGCCCAGGCCAACTTCCGGCCCGACGAGGCGATGGCCGTCGTGGTCGTGCTGGGCGTGCTCGGCTTCGCCCTCGACCGGGTCAACGTGTGGCTCGGCCGACGCCTCGTGTTCTGGGAGAAAGGAGTGCAGCTCTGATGCGCAATCCACTGGGGCTGCGGGCGCTGCGCCACGTCTCGCTCAACTGCACGTCGCTCGACGACGCCCGCTCGTTCTACACCGACGCCTGGGGCCTCGAGGTGGTCCACGACGTCGACGGCCGGCTGAGCCTGCGGGGCACGGGGCCCGAGCACCACATCCTCGACCTCGTCGCCGCCGACAGGCCCGGCCTCCGCCACCTCGCGTTCGCGGTGGCGGTGCCCCGCGACGTCGACCGGGCCGCCGAGCACCTGACGGCCCAGGGTGTGCAGCTCGAGCTCGAGCCCGGCGACAGCGACGACCCCGGCGGTGGCTACGAGCTCGGCTTCCGCGACCCCGAGGGTCGGTTGATCGTGCTGCGAGCCAAGGTGGCGGCGGTCGCCCCCGGCACCACCACCGACGCTCGGCCCTTCTCGCTGTCGCACGTGGTGCTCAACACGGTCGACCTCGACGGAGCCGTGGAGTTCTGGACCGACGTGGTCGGGTTCCGGATCAGCGACTGGTCCGAGGACCAGATGGTCTTCCTCCGGTGCAACGCCAACCACCACAGCATCGCCTTCAACCGGGCCGAGTGGACCTCCGTCAACCACATCGCCTACGAGCTCCCGACCGTGGAGGCGTTCCTCCAGCGGGTCGGCCACCTCCGCCACCTCGGCATCGAGCCGCTGTGGGGAACCGGTCGCCATGGCCCGGGAAGCAACGCGTTCGGCTACTACGGCGACCCCATCGGCTACGTCCCCGAGGTGACGACCGGGCTCGACCAGGTCGACGAGAGCACCTGGGTGCCGCGAGTCTGGCAGCGGGTGCCCGGCCAGTCCGACCTGTGGGGAACGGCCGGCCCCCCGAGCGCCGAGGCTCGGGAGCGGATGGCCGGCGTGCCCGACCCCTCATCGACCAGTCGAAACGGAGACCTTCGATGAAGCAACGAACTCTCAAGCACAAGCTCTCCCAGTACACGGGGATCGGGGCCCGCCGGATGGCGGAGACCGCGCCGGCCACCCGACCACCCGTCGAGCTGCCGAAGGGCCACCCCTACCTCGGTCTCCGCAACCACTGGTACCTCGTGTGCGCCAGCGAGAAACTCGGATCCGAACCACAGGCGAAGCGGCTCCTCGGCGAAGACCTCGTGCTCTGGCGCGACGGGAGCGGCGTCCCCAGGCTCATGCTCGACTACTGCCCCCATCGGGGGGCGAAGCTGTCGCTGGGTGACGTCGTCGACGGCGAGCTCCAGTGCTGGTACCACTTCTGGCGGTTCGACGGCACCGGCCAGTGCACGTCGATCCCGTCGCAGGGCGGGACGTGCTCGCTCCAGGAGCGGACCACGATCTCCGACGCCTACCACACGGTGGAGCGGGCCGGGTTCGTGTGGGCCTGGATCGGGGAGGACGAGCCGGCCGAGCTCCAACTGCCCTACGAACTGGTCGACCCGACCTACTCGGTGTTCCCGGAATCGGTCGAGTGGGGCACGAACTGGCTGCTGGCCATGGAGAACCTGGCCGACGTCATGCACGCCCCGTTCCTCCACAACCAGTCGTTGACGCTGAACAGCGGCATCGCCGAGGACCGGGTTCGGGTGGACGACACCGACCGCGGGTTCCGGGTGGCCCGCCAGAGCCAGCTCGGGGTGAACTTCGACTGGATCGAGTTCGAGCTCGGCGGCCTCGTCTACACCAGGCTCGACATCCCCTACCGGCCGTCGTTCGCCGGCCCGGGGCCCGACCTGCGGATCCTGGGATTCGCCACCCCGATCGACGACACCCACACCGAGGTCCACTTCCCCCGGTGTCGCCAGGTCGACGGCTGGCAGCGGACCCTGTGGCGCACGCTGTTCAACCTCCGACTGCGGGGCACCCACCTCCACGTGCTCAACCAGGACAAGACGATGCTCGAGTCGATGCGCTCGATCCCCGAGGCCCAGCGCGACGAGCACCTCGCCCAGGCCGACAAGCCCGTCCTCCACCTCCGGCGGGTCCTGAAGCCGGAGTTCGACGCCCAGCTCGCGACCCTCGGCGACGAGTGGCGCGACACCGCCCCGCTGTCCGGCACCCGCTCGGTGCCCGTCGAGCTGAACTGATCACACCCCTCCGCTCCACGTCCTCCCACACCAACCACTCCGACAGATCGGCCCACCGACATGACGACCACCGACACACCAACCGACCTCGAGCAGTTGCTCGACAGTTGCATCGCCACCCGCGAGTCGCGGGCCGAGGACTGGGACACGCTCGCGTTCCAGACCAAGGCCGGACCCGAGTTCCGCCGGGCCCAGATCCGCTATGTGGGTTCCGGGGCGACCGGTCACCACGAGGGCGACAGCCGCATCCTGCAGGCCGAGCACTTCACGTTCTCGAACATGCTGCTCCCGCCGGGGGCGGTGGGACCCGAGCACGTCCACAACGACGTCGAGGAGGTGTTCTTCGTGCTCGAGGGCGAGCTCGAGGTCTCGGTCCATGACCCCGAGGACGGCAACCGGAAGGCGTCCCGGGTGCTCGGCTACCGGGACCTGATGAAGGTCCCGGCCGGCGTCTCCCGCAGCCTCAAGAACGTCGGCGACACCGACGCCCTCTTCTGCGTGATGGTCGGCGCCGCCAAACCGGAGCTGCCCAGCTATCCGCCGAGCTCACCGATGTCGGGCGTCACCCGCGACTAGGTCGAGCATGCCCCACGACGGCCGGCTGGCCGGGAAGACCATCGTGATCACCGGGGCCGGTCGCGGCCTCGGGCTGGCCATGGCCGGCGCCTGCCTGGCGGCGGGAGCGACCGTGCTCGGGGTCGACCGCGAGGCCGATCGGCTGGCGTCGGCGGAAGACGACCTGGCGCCATTCGCCGACCGGTTCTCGACCGCCACCTGCGACATCACCGACGAACCAGGGGTGGCGGCGCTCTTCGACGGGCTGCCCGATCCGCCATGGGCCGTGGTCAACAACGCGGCGCTGGCCGACGGCGTAGGGGGGCTCCCGTTCTGGGAGATCGAGCGGGCCGACTGGCAACGGGTTCTCGCGGTGAACGTCGAGGGCACCTGGCTGTTCGCCAAGCACGCCGCCCGGTCGATGATCCCCACCGGCCAGGGGCGGATCGTGAACATGGCGTCGGACGCCGCCCTCTACGGCTCACCCCGCCTGTCGCACTACATCGCGTCGAAGGGGGCGATCATCGCCCTCACGAGGGCGATGGCCCGCGATGCCGGGCCCCACGGGATAACCGTCAACGCGATCGCCCCCGGCCTCACCGAGGGCCCGTCGGCCGAGACGATCCCCGCCACCCGCCACCAGCTCTACGCCCAGGGTCGGGCCCTCGCCCGCACCCAGGTTCCCGGCGACGTGTGCGGCCTCGCCGTGTTCCTGTTGAGCGACGAGTCGTCGTACATCACCGGCCAGACGGTCGTGGTCGACGGCGGCTTCGTGATGGCCTGAGGAGGAGGACCGGGATGGATCTGCAACTCACCGACCGCGTGGTCGTCGTCACCGGGGGCACGTCCGGTATCGGCCTCGCCACCTGCACCCGCCTCCTGGCCGAGGGGGCGCTGGTCGCGACCTGCGGCCGCGATGCGGGGCGGCTCGACGCCACCCGTACCCGTCACGCCGCTGCCGGCCACGACGACCGGGTACTGGTCCACCCCTGCGACGTACGCAACGCCGATCAGGTCGCCGCGTTCGTCGACGCCACCGTCGATCGGTTCGGCCGGATCGACGGGTTGGTCAACAACGCCGGCCAGTCGCGGATGAAACCGCTGGCCGACGTGGACTGGAGCGACTGGACCGACGAGCTCGACCTCAAGTTCGCGAGCGTGCTCCACCCGCTCCGGGCGGCCCTCCCCCAGCTGCGCCGGTCGCCGGCCGGCGCGGTGATCAACATCAACGCCGTGCTCGCCCGCCAGCCGGAGACCCACCTGATCACCACGAGCGCAGCGAGGGCCGGCGTGCTCAACCTGTCGAAGACGCTCGCCACCGAACTGGCCAGCGACGGGATCCGGGTCAACAGCGTGCTGCTCGGGCTGATCGAGTCCGGGCAGTGGCACCGACGGCACGAGGCGGCCGACACCGAGCTCGACTGGGCCGACTGGTCGGCCGAGCTGGCCCGCTCCCGGGCCATCCCGATGGGTCGGGTCGGCACGCCCGACGAGGTGGCAGCGGTGATCGTGTTCCTGCTGTCGCCCCTGGCCGGCTACGTGACCGGATCGACGATCGACGTCGCAGGAGGGGTCGCCCGCTATGTCTGATGAAGAGCAGCCTGAAGGAGAGCAGCCTGAGGAGGGGTCCGACATGATCGCCACGAACGCTGGCGCGGCCCTGGTCCACGTGGCGGCCACCCACGGCACCACCGTGTTCTTCGGCGTCGTCAGCATCCACAACCAGCCGCTGATCGACGCGATCGCCCACGGCGGTCGGGGCGGCCCCGGCCCGGAGACCCGGTTCGTGCCGGTCCGCCACGAAGCCGCCGCGATCAACGCCGCCGACGCGTTCGCCAGAGCCAGCGGCGGCCTCGGCGTGGCCGTCACGAGCACCGGAACCGGGGCCGGGAACGCCGCCGGATCCCTGGTGGAGGCGCTCACCGCCGGCAGCCGGGTGCTGCACGTGACCGGCCAGATCGACGCCGAGTATCTCGGTCGGGGCCGGGGGGTCATCCACGAGACGAGCGATCAGCTGGGGATGCTCCGGGCCGTTTCGAAGGGGGCGCTCTCGCCGGTCACCACCGACGAGGTCGGTGAGGCCCTCACCGTCGCGGCCGAACTGGCGATGTCCCCGCCGACGGGACCCGTCAGCGTGGAGATCCCGATCGACCTGCAGTATCAGCCGACCGCGGTCCGGCCACCGGCCGTCACGGCCGCGACCACCCCCGTCGACGCAGCCATCGCCGAGGCGGCCGAGCTGATCGCCAGAGCCCGCCGACCGCTGCTGTGGCTCGGCGGGGGCGCGGTGGCCGCGGGACCACAGGTGCAGGCGCTGGCCGACGCGATCGGTGCCGGCGTGCTCACCAGCAACGCCGGCCGGGGCACGATCGACGAGCGGTCCGACATCGTGATCGGCAACTTCGCCGCCGCCCCGGGGGCGGCCGAGCTGGTGGCGGCAGCCGACCTCCTCGTGTCGGTCGGCACCCACTTCCGGTCGAACGAGACCCGCCACTACCACCTCGAGCTCCCCGGCCCCCATGTGCAGATCGACGTGGACCCCGCCGCGATCGGCCGGTCCTACCCGGCCGACGTCGGCATCGTCGGCGATGCTGCGGCCGCCCTCGATGCGCTGCTGGACGCCCTCGGTCGGTCCCCTGGATCCGAGGCCGACCCCGAGTGGGGGAAGCGGGTCACCGCCACCCGGCGAGCGGTGCGGGAGCAGCTCGAGGCCGACATCGGCCCGTACGCGGCGTTGGCCGAAGCGCTGCGGCGGACGATGGCCGACGACAGCCCGTTCGTGCGCGACGTCACGATCCCCGCCTCCGCCTGGGGCAACCGGCTGGTCGACGTCCACTCGCCGCCGACGAACATCAACGCCCGGGGCGGCGGGATCGGGCAGGGCCTGGCGATGGCCGTGGGCGCTGCCGTCGCCCGGCCCGATGCCCCGACGATGCTGCTCGTGGGCGACGGCGGGCTCGCCGTCCACCTCGGCGAGCTCGGCACCGTCGCCGAGGAGCAGCCGTGGCTGGTGATCGTGTTGTTCAACGACGGCGGCTACGGCGTGCTCCGCAACCTGCAGGACCAGCACTTCGGTCGACGATCCGGGGTCGACCTGGTCACGCCGGACTTCTCGGCGCTCGCCGCCGCCTACGGCATCGAGCACCGGGCGCTGGCCGAGCCGGCGGCGTCGGCCGCGGTGCTGGGCGAGGCGGTGGCGCTCCGTCGGCCGGTCGTGGTGGAGGTCGACTGCGACGCGTTCGGACCGATGCCAAAGCCGTTCGTGCCGCCGGTGCCGGTGTCGCGATGAAGCCGGCACCCTTCGACTACGTGGCCGCCACCTCGGTGGCGCACGCCCTCGACCTCCTCGGCGGCGAGGCCGACGCCAAGGTGATCGCCGGCGGGCAGTCGCTGCTGCCCGTCTTGAACATGCGGCTCGCCGCCCCCGAGCTGGTGGTGGACATCGGCCGGCTCGACGAGCTCACCAGCGTCGTCGTCGACGACAGCGGCGCACTGGTGATCGGGGCGGCGGTCACCCAGGCCGATGCCCTGGCGACCCCCGAGGTGACGGTGGGTTGGCCGCTCCTCCACGCCGCGATCTCGAACATCGGGCACCCCCAGATCCGCAACCGGGGCACGGTGTGCGGGAGCCTGGCCCACAACGACCCGGCGGCCGAGCTGCCAGCGGCGGCGCTGGCGCTGGACGCGACCGTGCGGGTCGCAACCAGCGAGCGGCGACGCGAGCTGGCGGCAACAGAGCTGTTCGTCGGTCCGTTCATGACCTCGCTCGAACCGAACGAGCTGCTGCTCGGTGCGGTCTTCCCGCCCCGAGCGTCGGCGAGCGGCTGGTCGTTCCGCGAGTTCGCCCACCGGCCCGGCGACTTCGCCACCGTCGGCGTCGCCGTGGAGCTCACCCGAGCGGCCGACGACGCCGCCACGGCCGGCACGATCGCCGAGGCCCGGGTGGTCGGCTTCGGGCTCGGTGGAACCGCGGTCCGGCTGGCGGCGACCGAGCGGGCGTTGGTCGGTCGGAGCGAAGGCACGGTCGACGACGCCCTGCTGGCGGTCGCCGACGACGAGATCGACCCTGCCGACGACGTCCACGCCTCGGCCGCCACCCGTCGAGACCTGACGAGGCGACTGCTGGCCGAGGCCGTCGCCGAAGCCTGGAGGCGCTGCCCATGACCACCAGCGACGACCGCAGGACCGGCGGCGATGCCACGGTCGCCCCGATTCGGCGGGTGACCGGCCCACCGCCCAGCGAACCCACCGCCCGCCACGAGATCCAGGTCACGGTGAATGGCACGACCGTCACAGCCGAGGTGGAGTCGAGGCTGCTGCTGAGCGACTTCCTCCGGCACCGGCTCGGCCTCACCGGCACCCACGTTGGCTGTGAGCAGGGATCGTGTGGCGCCTGCACGATCCTCCTCGACGGCGCCGCCGTGCGGTCGTGCCTGGCACTGGCCGCCCAGGCCGACGGTCGCACCGTCACCACGGTGGAGGGCCTGACCGGCCCCGACGGCGAACTGACCCCGCTGCAGGAGGCGTTCCACCTCGAACACGGCCTCCAGTGCGGGTTCTGCACGCCGGGCTTCCTCCTGTCGCTGACCGCGCTGGTGGCGAGCGGCGACCTGCCAGCCGACGACAGGGAGCTCGACGAGCACCTCAGCGGGAACTTCTGTCGCTGCACCGGCTACGTCAACATCCGCCGGGCGGCCCGCCGGGCCCTCGGCCTCCCACCCGGCGGGGCGGCGAGCGAGCGCACGGCAGTAGCCCAGCACGAGGACACCGACCGATGAGCGGCGAGCGCGACGGGGACGACGACGACCACTCCGGACCCGGGTTCTTCGGTCGCAGCCTGCCGAGGGTCGAGGACGATCGGCTCCTCCGGGGGGCCGGTCGATTCGTCGACGATCTCCACATCCCGGACGCGGTCGAGGCGGCGTTCCTCCGGAGCCCGTTCGCCCACGCCAGGATCACCCACCTCGACGTGTCGGCAGCCCGCTCGATGCCGGGCGTGGTGGCCGTGTACGACAGCCCGACGGTGGCCGGCAGGATCGAGCCGCTCCTGAACGCCGAGGAGCTGCGGGTTCCGCCGGGGATCGCCGACTTGGACCCGATCAACAAGCTGCAACCGGCCCCGATCCTGGCCTACGACGAGGTCAACCACGTCGGCCAGCCGATCGCCATGGTCGTGGCCGAGTCGCGGTACCTGGCGGAGGACGCGATCGAGGCCATCGACGTCGAGTTCGAGGAGCTGCCGGCCGTCATCGACGTCGAAGAAGCGCTCGAACCCGGCGCGCCCCGGGCCCTGCTCGACGAATCCGACAACATCGGTGTGCACGTGCGGCACGGCATCGGCGACGTGGCGGCGGCCCTCGACGAGGCCGCCCACGTGGTGACCGAGCGGTTCGCCACCCAGCGGTACGTGGCCGCCCCGATCGAGACCCGGGGCATGGTGGCCGGCCACGATCCGTTCAGCGGCACGCTCACCGTCTGGTCGACCACCCAGACCCCGCACCGGGTCCGCGACCACGTGGCCGCATCGATCGGGGTGCCCGTCGACTCGGTCCGGGTCCAGTCGGTCGACGTCGGCGGTGGGTTCGGCCAGAAGGGGATCCTGGTGGTGGAGGAGCTGCTGATCCCCTTCGCCGCCAACGACCTGGACCGGCCGGTGCGATGGATCGCCGACCGCTACGAGAACCTCACCGCCGACGCCCACGCCAGGGAGCAGGTCCACCACATCACCGTCGCGGCCGACGCGGCGGGCCGGTTGGTGGCGGTGCGGGACCGGATCCTGGTCAACGCCGGGGCGAGGAACATGGTGGGGCTGGTGGTGCCCTACAACGCGCTGTGCCACCTGATCGGTCCCTACCGCGTGGCCAACGTGGACCTCGAGGCGTTCGGCGTGCTCACGAACACGATGTTCACGTCGCCCTACCGGGGCGCCGGGCGACCCGAGGCGACGTTCGCCATGGAGCGAGCGATGGACCGGCTGGCGGCCGAGATCGGTATCGAGCCGGCCGAGCTGCGGCGGCGAAACCTGGTGCCGGCAGATGAGATGCCGTACCGCACGGGATTGCTCGACCGCCGGGGCCTGCCGCAGGAGTTCGACTCGGGTGACTACCCGGCGATGATGGACCGAGCCGTGGAGCTGATCGGGCTGGACGACTTCCGGGCCCGTCAGGCCGATGCCCACTCGGCCGGTCGCCACCTCGGGATCGGGTTCGCCACCTACCTCGAGATGACGGGTCTCGGCCCCTTCGAGGGCGCGAAGGTGGAAGTGATGCCGTCGGGTCGGGTCCGCCTCTACACGGGGGCGCCGTCGCAGGGGCAGGGCCACGGCACCGTCTTCGCCCAGTTGCTGGCCGATTCGTTGGGCGTGCACGTCGACGAGGTAGACGTGGTGGCCGGCGACACGGCCACCATCCCCTACGGCGTTGGCACGATCGCCAGCCGGGCGCTGGTGACCGCCGGCAACGCCGTCGCCCAGGCGGGAGCGCTCCTCCGGCAGCGGATCCTCGCCCATGCCGCCGACCTGCTGGAGGCATCGGTGGACGACCTGGTGCTGGCCGACGGTACGGTCACCGTGCAGGGCACCCCGACGGTCGCCGTGTCGCTAGCCGAGCTGCTCAGGGCGGTGCCGAAGCTGGCCGGCGGGTCGGGAGCGGACGGCCTGGAGGAGACCTCCTACTTCCAGCCCCCGAACTACGCCACCGCCAGCGGGGTGCACGCTGCGATCGTCGAGGTCGAGCCTGCGACCGGGCGGGTGATGATCGTCGACTACGTCGTGGTCCACGAAGCGGGTCGCATCGTCAACCCGGTCATCGCCGATGCCCAGGTGATCGGCGGCGTGGGCCAGGGCATCGGCGGGATCCTGTGCGAGCACCTGCGCTACGACGAGCGGGGCCAGCCGATCACGTCGACCTTCCTCGACTATCTCATGCCGGTGGCGTCGATGGTGCCCGACGTGCGCCTCGACGAGATCGTGTGCCCGAGCCCCACGAACCCGCTCGGGGTCAAGGGCCTCGGCGAGGGCGGCGCGGTGGGGCCACCGGCCGCCGTGGCCAACGCGGTGGAGGACGCGCTGCGCCCATTCGGGGTGGTGGTCCGATCCGGGCCGCTGTCACCGTCGGCGGTGCGGGACCTCGTTCGGGCCCAGATGGGCTGATCGGACCATTTCGATGATTTCGGGTTTTCCGTTGTAACGGTTCGCTCCGCTCTGCGATGGCGTGGGAGACAACCCCCAACCAGCCGACTGGTCGGGCCTCCCAACCGGAAAGAGCGATTCCCGATGGCCAACTCCCCTCTCCTCATCCTCGCCAGCTGTGCGATGTTCACCGCCGGCGGTGCTGCGGCGACGATCCTCGACATCGGCGGATCCGACTCGGGCGAGCAGGCGGCAGCGGCCGAGTGGTTCGACATCCAGATGAGCGACGGAACCCAGCTCCGCGTCGACGACCAGCTCAACGCCCAGTCGGACGACCCGAATGCCAGCGTGGTGTGCGGCGTGCTCCAATCCGACGGTCAGCTCCTCACCGACAGTCCGAACGGCCAGTTGCTGGCGGATGCGATGGGCACCACCCGGGTCGGCGGCACCAGCGGCAGCAACAGCGGCCGCACCGCCATCGGCACCAGCGGCGGGAGCAACACCGGTACCGGCGGGAGCGATGGCACCGGCAGCGGGAGTGGTGGCGGCAGCGGCACCGGAACTGGAACCGGAACCGGAACCGGAACCGGCACTGGCACTGGCACTGGCACTGGCGGCGCCGGTGGAAGTGGCGGCAGCGGCGGCGACGTCGACATCAACATCAACAATGACAACTCCAACCCGGGCGGCGGTACCGGCACCTCGAGCGGTGGCGGCGACGACAACAGCAACAGCGACAACAACCTGTCGCCATCAATCGGTGTCGACGCCTCCGGCACCGACGTCGGCGGCGTGTCGGTCGACGACAACTCGGTCGGCAATGGCACCGGGGTCGGGGTCACGAGCAACGAGCCCGTCGTGGACGTGATCGACGACGTGAACGTCAACGGCGCAATCGACGGTGCGGTCGACGGCACCACGAACGTGCTGGGAGACTGATCCAGCTCCCTGTCCGACGGGCGCGATTCTGTTTCTCAAGTCCCCCCGGCGTGCGACCGATACCGGGGGGAGCTATGGACACGGTTGCGCCCGACGCCCCGCAACGGCTCGACGACCGTGCCGTCGCCGTCATCACCACCGACGGCACGGCGTGGACCTGGGACGACCTCGATCACGAGTTCACGCCGGCGATCATCGCCTACGCCCGGAGCAGGGGGGTCACGGCCCACGAGGACATCGCCCAGGACGTGCTCCTGGCCGCGGTCGAGCAGCTCGACCGGTTCGACGGTGACGACGCCGCGCTCCGCTCCTGGCTGTTCACGATCGCGTTCCGCCGCATCACCGACCAGCACCGCGACCGCTACCGACGGCCAGAGCAACTCGTCGCCGACCAGGACCCGCTCCCCTGCGTCGCCACCAGCACCGAAGAGCACGTGATCGACGCGGCCGACGTCGATGCGGTGCTCGCGGCCTTCGACGTGCTCACGAGCCGGGAACGCAGCGTGCTCGAGCGGCGCATCATCCAGGACGTGCCGATCGCCGAGATCGCCGAGCAACTGGGCCTGCGCCGCGGCCACGTCCGGGTCATCCAGACCAGGGCGCTGGCCAAGCTGCGCCGGCGGCTGCAGGCCGACGACCAACGGCTCGGCCCGACGCTCGCCGCCCTGGCGCTGTCGCCGACCCAGCTCCGCGCCGCCGTCGGGCCACAGGTCGCAGCCCCGGCGGGCAGCACGCCGGTCGCGGCGGGCAGCACGCCAGTGGCCGCCGCCAGCGGCGCCGGCCTCGTCGCCGAGATCGGGATCGGGAGTTGACGGCGAGTCGTCGGTCTCAGAGCCCGAACGCCGACACCACCCGGGGCCCGAACGCGAAGACCCGCCGGTCGGCGGGAATCTCGGCACCACCCCACAGGCGCTCGATCTCCGGCGAGTACTTGCGGTGGAACCGGCGTCCCCAGCTGAGTCGCTCGTCGCCTTCGAGGAAGCGGACCTCCCCGGCCAGGACCACGCAGTGACCCGATCCCCGACCGCCGCCCTCCACCACCACGCTCACCCTGGGGTCGCGCTCGAGGTGGCGGACCTTGGCCAGCCGATCGACGCTCACCATCGCGAGCTCGCGATCATCGTGGACGAACCACATCGGGGTGGCGAGCGGGCCACCGCCGTCGGTCAGCATCGCCAGGACGGCGACGTCCTTGCCGGTCAGGTAGCGCTGGATCATGTCGTCGGCGAAGCTCGGGTCGGCCATGTCGGCGAACGCTAGCTCGGCGACGGGGCGGTGGAGAGGCCGGGACCGATCGTGACCTTCACCGCGAGGCTCGCCTTGTCGTCGGCGATGCCGAACGCGTCGGCGGCGTCGGCGAGCGGGAAGCGGTGGGTCTGGAGCGCCGCCAGCTCGGCGGCGATCCCGCCCATCCGGCCGACGGCGGCGCCGAACTCCGAGCCGCTGCCGACCGTGCCGTAGATGAACGAGCCGACCACCTCCAACTCCTTCAACACGAGCTCCCGGTAGTCGGTGGGCCGCGGCTGGTCGAAGACACCGACGACCACGATCCGGCCTCCCTTGCGGGCGGACCGGACCGCTTCGCCCATCGTCTCGGCGTTCCCGCCGACGGTCTCGATCACCACCGACGGCCCATGGGCGGCGCACCAGGCCGCGACCTGATCGGTGCCGGCGTCGAGCGGCTCCAGGCCGAAGCGACGGGCCAGCGCCGCCTGGTGCGGATAGCGGCAGGTGATCCCCACCCGGGCGACGCGATCGCGGGCGGCGAGGCCGCACAGCAGCCCGATGTTGCCGCCGCCGAGCACGAGGAGGTTGGCGTCGAGCTCGGTGAGCCTGGCCTTGTGGACCGCCCGCACGGCGACGGCCCACGGCTCGGCCATCGATGCGAGCTCCTCCCCCACCCCATCGGGCACCGGGTGCAGCAGCCGGGGCGGCACGTCGACGAGCTCGGCGAGGCCGCCCCCGGCCGTGATGCCGAGGAGCTGGCCGTCGTCGCAGAGCACCGTCTCACCCCGCACGCAGGAGGGGCAGTACCGGCAGTTGACCCACGGCTCGACCGCATGGACCACATCGGCCAGGCCGGCGGGCCCGTCCTCGACCAGACCGGCGATCTCGTGGCCGGGGACGGCGTAGTCGGCCGGGGCCAGCGAGCCGGCCTGCATCCCCCGGTAGATGTGGAGGTCGCTCCCGCAGATGCCACAGCCGGTCACCCGCAGCCGAGCCCACCCGTCCGCCAACGGCCGCGGCTCGGCCTCGACGACCTCGATCCCCCGCTCACTCCACCGGGTCTGCAACATGGGCCAACACTAACCCCACCCCCGCACACCGGTGCCAGGCACATCGTGCGGAGGTGGTCGGGCGCGGGGTTGCCGTAGTCTCGGGGCCATGAGGACAGCGATAGGCGTCGGCGGTGCAGCATCGGGCAAGGAGGACTGGCAGGAGCAGGTCGACTTCGTCCGCGAGGCGGAGCGGTTGGGGGTCGACGCCTGCTGGTCGGCCGAGGCGTGGGGCCAGGACTGCCTCACCACGCTCGCCTACCTCGCCGCGGTGACCGAGCGGATCCAGCTCGGCACCGGGATCATGCAGATCAGCGCCCGGGTGCCGTCGATGGCGGCGATGAGCGCGATGACGCTGTCGACGATCTCCGACGGCCGGTTCATCCTCGGGCTCGGCGTCAGCGGCCCCCAGGTGGTGGAAGGCCTCCAGGGCCAATCCTTCGCCAAGCCGCTCACCCGGCTCCGGGAGTACACGGAGATCGTCCGGCTGGCGTTCGCCGGGGAGAAGCTGGTCTACGACGGCGACCACTACGTGCTCCCCCGCCCCGGCGGCCAGGGCAAGGCGCTCCGGCTGTCGCAACCGGCCGACGACCGGATCCCGATCTACTTCGCCACGCTCGGCACGAGGTCGCTCGAGGCCACGGGCGCCCTGGCCGACGGGTGGGTCGGCACGTCGTTCGTGCCCGAGGCCGGTGGGGCCCTCATCGATCCGATCATCGCTGGGGCCAACGCCGCAGGCCGGTCGATCGACGACATCGACATCGAGGCCGGCGGCGCGGTCCGCTTCGGTGACCTCGACGACGAGCTCCTCCGTCCCCACCGTCAGGGCACGGCGTTCTCGCTGGGGGCGATGGGCTCGCCCACCACCAACTTCTACAACGAGGCCTACCGCCGGGCCGGCTTCGAGGAGGCCTGCGTGGAGGTCCAGCGGCTGTGGGTCGACGGGAAGCGGGAGGAGGCGGTGGCTGCCGTCCCCGACGAGCTGGTCATCAAGACGAACCTCCTCGGCGACGACAGCCAGGTCCGCGACAGGATCCGGGCCTACCGCGACGCCGGCGTCGATACGCTTCGGCTCGGGCCGACGGGTCGCACGCTCGACGAGCGGCTGGCGACCCTCGGCCGCGTGCTCGAGCTGGTCGCTGAGGTGAACGCCGAAGCGACCGCCGACTGACGACCAGACCGACCGACGACACGACCGACCGGCGACCACCGGCGACGGAGCGACGACCGAGCGATGCCCACCACCAACCTCCTGACCCACTGGGGCCCGTTCCTGATCGACGCCGACGAGACGCGTCGTCGGGTGGCCGACGTCCGGGGGCACCCCGCCGACCCGAACCCCTCCCCGATCGGGCAGGGCCTCGTCGACGCCACCGCTTGCCGGGTGGCGCGACCGTCGATCCGACGCTCCTGGCTCGAGGGTGGCCCCGGCACCGCCACCGACCGGCGGGGCACCGACCCGTTCGTGGAGGTCGACTGGGACGTCGCCCTCGACCTCGTGGCCGGCGAGCTCCGCCGGGTGGCCACCGAGCACGGCCACCCCTCGATCTACGGCGGCTCGTACGGGTGGGGATCGGCGGGTCTGTTCCATCAGACGTCGAACCAGACCCGCCGGTTCCTCCGCCTGCTCGGCCCGTTCACCGACGGTCGTCTCACCTACTCGTCGGCCGCAGCGGCCACGATCGTCCCCTACGTCCTCGGGTTGCCGTGGTACCCGGCGTGCGGCATGCAGACCGCCTGGTCGGTCATCGCCGACCACTGCGAGCTGTTCGTGAGCTTCGGGAGCCTCCGAGCCAACAACGCCCAGGTGTTCTTCGGCGGTCAGGGTCCGCACCACACCGTCGACTGGATCGCCAAGGCCGCCGCCAACGGCACCCGGTTCGTGAACATCGGACCGATACGCGACGACGAGATCCCCGAGGCCGACAGCCGGTGGCAGCCGATCCGGCCCGGCACCGACGTGGCCCTGATGGCCGCGCTGATCCACGCACTGATCGACGAAGGCCGGGCCGACGAGGACTTCCTCGCCTCCCACTGCGTCGGCTGGGAGACCCTGCGGGCCTACCTGGCGGGCGAGGCCGACGGCCAGCCGAAGGATCCCGCCTGGGCGGCCGGGATCACCGGGATCGATGCCACCGCGATCGTGACCCTGGCCCGGGAGATGGCCACCCGGCGGACCACCGTGAACCTCAGCTATTCGATCCAGCGGACCGACCACGGCGAGCAGTCGTACTGGATGGGGACCGCTCTGGCCGCGGCGCTGGGCCAGATCGGCCTGCCCGGCGGCGGCCTCGCCTTCCCGTTCGGGGCCCACGGGCGCCCCGGTGCCGGCTCGCCCCCGGTCCGGGCGCCGAAGCTGCCACTTCCCCCGGCCCCCGACGGCCAGCTCGAGATCTCGGTGTCGCGGATCGTCGACCTGCTGGAGCGGCCCGGCGAGCCGTTCCAGTTCGACGGGGAGAATGCCGTCTACCCCGACACGAAGCTGGTGTACTGGGCGGGCGGCAACGTCTTCCACCACCACCAGGACCTCGGCCGGCTCGCCCGGGCGTGGCAACGGCCGGACACGATCGTGGTCCATGAGCCGTTCTGGACGCCGATGGCGCGACGGGCCGACGTGGTGCTCCCCGCCACCACCCCCCTCGAACGGGCCGATCTCGGCGATGCCGAGACGTTCCTCGTCGCCAGCGACGCTGCGATCGAGCCCGTGGGTGACGCCCGAGACGACTACGACATCTTCGCCGCCCTCGCCCACCGCCTCGGGTTCGGCGAGGCCTTCACCGAGGGTCGCACCTCCGGGGAGTGGCTCCGCCACCTCTACGACGGGTTCCGGGACGCACACGATGACCTGCCCCCGTTCGACGAGTTCTGGGCCGCCGGCTCGGTCGCCTATCCCGACAAGCCGCCGATCGGTGACACCGACCACGTCTTCCTCGGCGCGTTCCGGGCCGACCCCGAAGCCGACCCGCTACCCACCCCGTCGGGCAGGATCGAGCTCTTCTCCGAGACGATCGACGGCTACGGCTATGACGACTGCGCCGGTCATCCCCGCTGGTTCGAGCCCTACGAGCGGCTCGGCACAGCGGCCGCCGAGCGGTTCCCGTTGCATCTCGTGTCGAATCAGCCGACGACCCGCCTCCACAGCCAGTACGACCACAGCGGCCACAGCCGTGACGCGAAGGTGGCCGGCAGGGAACCGGCCCGACTCCACCCGGACGACGCCGAGGCCCGGGGGATCGTCGACGGCGACGTGATCCGCATCCACAACGACCGGGGCGCCTGCCTGGCCGGCGTCGTGCTGAGCGACGAGGTGGCGCCGGGCATCGTGCAGCTCGCGACGGGCGCCTGGTACGACCCCGACCACGACGGGACCTGCAAGCACGGCAACCCGAACGTGCTCACCCGCGACAAGGGCACGTCGCGGCTCGCCCAGGGTCCCACCGCCCACACCTGCCTGGTGGAGGTCGAGCGGTTCGACGGCGACCCTCCCGCGGTGACCGCATTCGACCCCCCGGAGTTCGTGACGATCCAGCGACGATGAGGTCGCCGGAAAACCAGGTGTTGACATCACGCCGACCCTGTCCGTTGCACACGGCTCGAACGTGCGGGAATGGGCCACGACCGGTCTCGTCGATCTTCGTGGTTCCCCGGTCGCTCACGACCGGCACGTTCACGCTGACCACGATCGAGAAGGGGATCGACACCAGCGGTGATGCGATCGTCGTCGAGAACTGGGAGGTCGTCACGACCTAGCCAGGTCGATCACGTTGGTGACGACCGCGCCGAGGATCGGGCACCGCTCCACCCACGGCCCCGACGTCACCGAGCTCGCGTTGCAGATCCAGCCGCCGCCGGGGTGGTCCTTCCAGGTCATGAACGCCGGCCCCACGGCGTTGCACCCGATGGCCAGCACGTCGACCGGTCCGCTGCCGATGTTGACCTTGTCGGTCTCGTGACCGCTCGCCCCCGGGCCCCGCTCGTCGGGACCGCCGAACACGTCGCCGGTCGACAGGTCGAGGCCGGCGAAGATCGGGTGGTCGGGCTGCATCACCCGGAACGGGGCCGATGTCGCGAAGCCGTCCACGGTGTAGCCGGTTCCGAGATGGCGCGCGACGAACCGCGGATCGACCTTCTGCTCGACGACCTCGAGTCCGTGCTCGAGGTGCCGCACGGTCCGGTACCAGTTGTTGCCCGACAGGAACAGCGCTCGGCCCCCGGAACCGATGAACGACAGGAACCGACCGCGCATCTCGTCTGACCAGTACTCGCTGTGGGCGGCGAAGATCAGGAGTCTGGCGGCCGTCGGCGACGAGCCGAACGCGAGATCCCAATCGGAGCAGACGGTGTAGGCCACCCCGGTCTGGTCCAGGAACCGGAGCACCGCCCACTCGGCGCGTACGAGATGGCTGAAGTCGGCGACCGGGTCGGCGTCGAGGGTCGCCAGGTCCTCGTCGATGCGATCGTTCGGGCGACGGAACGGCAGCGGCACGCTCGGCACGAGCCGGCTCTGACCGAGGAGAACGCGCAGGTCGGCCACCCGGGCCAGGTAGTAGAGCTGCCGGAGGGGTGTCGGGGTCGCCGTGTCGATGTAGTTCGACAGTCCCCCGAAGTGGTTGTAAGCCGCCCAGGTGTTGGTCGACAGAACGACGCACACGTCCGTCGGCTCCGGGGCGGAGACGATCAGGGCCTGACGGTACCGTTCGGTCCCGCTGGTGAGCTCCACGAGGTAGAGGCCCGGCGTCCATGCGCGCTCGGTTGCGACGCTGCGGGCGGGCCACGTGAACCCGGTCCAATGGTCGTACGACCCGGTCTGCTCGGTGGGTGGGAGCTCGGTGGTCACCACCGGCGGCCCGGGCCTTCGATCCGCGTCGAGGCGGGCAACGGTCAACGTGGCGCCGGCCGGGCAGTGGACGTGCACGTCGACGTCGCGCCCCGCGACCACCGATGACGCACCGAGGTAGAAGCAGAGCGGCGCGAGGTCGAGCGTCGTGGGCCATCGGCGATGCAGGGTGACATCGAAGAGCTGCTTCGCCGTGACCGCGCCGATGCCGGCCGACAGGAGGGCAGCTGGTCGCAGAGACATGGCGGGCAGACCTCCCGATCCGCAGCACGTGGCCACGAACCGCATTCCGTGCGGCCGGCCACCCAGCCTAGTGGGCCCGACACCGGCGGGTCTGGGTGATCCTCTGGCCGCGGGGCCGGCTCGATCTGCGATGCTGGTGCCAATGGCGAAGACCGTCCCGCCGGTGGTGCCGGCCGGAACGATGGCAGATCGGGACCAACCCCAGATCGTGATCGACGATGGGCTGGTCCTGCGGGCGTGGGCGCCCGACGACGCCCCGGTGGTGATGGCGGCGTTTGCGACGCCCGACATCCAGCGGTGGCATTTCCGCCGATTCGACACCGAGGCGGACGCCGGGCGGTGGATCGCCGACCGGAACCGGCTGTGGACCCTGGAGACCGGGGCCTCGTGGGCCATCGTCGATCGGGCCTCGGTGGACGTCGTCGGCCGGGTTGCGATCTACCCGAAGCTCGAGGACGGCCATGGCGAGGTGTCGTACTGGGTGCTGCCATCGGCCCGGGGTCGAGGCGTCGCCACCCGGGCCTGCGTCGCCGCCACCGACTGGGCCCACGATCTGGGCCTCAACCGGGTGGAGCTCCAGCACTCCATCCACAACGCGGGGTCGCGACGGGTTGCGCTGAAGGCGGGCTTCGTCGAGGAGGGGGTGCGCCGGGGGGCCAACCTCCACGACGACGGCTGGCACGACATGCGCCTCTACTCCCACCTCCCCACCGATCCACCCGCCGCACCGCCACGCCCCTGACCCGCACCCAACCACTGGCAGATCCCACGCCCGCCCCCGGTGCAAAACGCTGCCAACGCCCCCCGCCCCCGAGAACTGGCAGATCCCACGCCCACCCCCCGTGCAAAACGCTGCCAACGCCACACGCCCCCGAGAACTGGCAGATCCCACGCCCACCCCCCGTGCTAAACGCTGCCAGGCGGCACGAGGGGGCCGGGGCGGAGGCGGTCAGCGGCGGCTTGCGGCCAGGAGAAGGCTGGCCAGTGGGCCCACCACGGAGAGGATCAGCGCTCGCTGGTAGGTACCGGCCACCGACTGGACCCAGGCGAAGAAGAACGGGCCGAGCGCGCTGCCGATCACGAGCGCGCTCATCTGCGCGCCGGCGATCGCCCCGAGGTTCGCCCGGCCGAACAGCCGTGGTAGCGCCGCCGCCATGAGCACCGCCCGCAGGCCCGACGAACCGCCCCACGACACGATCGCCACGACCCGCCACAACGGATCGCCGAGCTCGCCGACGGCGAGGTACATCGCGACCTGCAGCACCGCCATGGCCACCGCAAGCCCGAGGACGGGGACGGTGTCGGCGAGCCAACCGCCGACGAGCGTCACCGGGATGCTGAGCACGGCGACCGGTACGAAGATCCGGACGATCGTGGCCTCGTCGAGACCGACCTCGTTGCCGAGATCGACGATGTGGAACGTGATGGCGGTCCCCACGACCGACATCGAGAAGATCGGCAGCGTCACGATCCAGAACCGGCGGTCCCTGATGGCCTCCGCCCTGGTCGCAGCCGGCTCGTCGGCAGGCCTGGGCTCGTCGACAGCGCGGACGCCGTCGGCGGGTGGATCGGGGCCAGGTGCCGCCGCTGCTCCTGGCCCCGATCCCGACCCCGACTCCCGCACGATGTGCCTGGCGCGAGCGAGCCGTCGGGTCGCCGCGTGCGGCGGTGGGGAACCGTCGATGATCAGGCCGCAGTCCTCGGGGCGGTTGCGGAAGAAGACCACAACCGTTGACCCGACGACGACGACCAGGCCGATGGCCAGTTGCCGCCATGCCCACCGGAAGCCCGACAACTCGATCAGCGCGAACAGCAGCGCCGGCGTGAGCGAGAACACGAACGCGAACGCGGCGCTCGACACCGACGACACGAGCCCCCGCCGCCGATCGAACCACTGGGCGATCATCGTGCGCGACGACAGCGTGAGGAGGCCCTGCCCGAAGAAACGGAGGAACCCGAACCCGACGGTCATCGTCGCCAGTCCGACGGTGGGCGACATCGGCCCGACGAAGCTGAACCCCGTGAGGGTGATGGCCAGGCCGACGGCGGCCACGAGGGCGACGACCCGGGAACCGACCCGGTCGATCCACTGGCCGGCCGACGGCAGAACCAGCCCGCTCGTGGTGGTGCCGAGCAGGTAGGCGGTGGTCAGCGCCAGGCGGTCGAGGCCGGTGGCGGCGAGCAGGTCGTCGGTGAAGACGCTGACCCCGGCCGTCTGGCCAGGGAAGCTCGCCACCATGCCCACCGTGCCGACGACGAGGACGACCCAGCCGTAGTAGAAGGGCAGCCGCCCAGGATCGAAGGGCCGCAGCCCCGGCGCGCGGCTCAGGTTCGACTCAGGTGGGGCGGGCGGCGAGGGCGTCGGCCTGATCGAGGATCCGACGAGCCTGGGTGAAGTGGGGGACGTCCACCATCTGCCCCTCGAAGCGGAACGCCATCCGACCCTGGGCCTGCTGCACCGCCAGCTCGTCGAGCAGCGCCCGGGCCCTGGCGATGTCCTCGTCGGAGGGGGTGAACACCTCGTTGATCACGTCGATCTGGCTCGGGTGGATGCTGATCTTGCCGGTGAACCCGATCCAGGCCCCGTCGAGGCAGTCCTGGCGGAGCCCATCGGGGTCGGTCACGTCCACGAACACGGTGTCGATCGGCTGCACCCCCGCCGCCGCGGCCGACACCATGCACGCCGTGCGGGCCTGCTCGAACAGCGGCAGGTACTTCCCGTCGGGCCCCCGGTTCCGCCGTGCCCCGAGGGCCGCCGACAGGTCCTCGGCGCCCCAGGTCAGCGCGTCGACCCGAGGCACACACGGGATGTCGGCGATGGTCTGGAACCCGGCGGCGGTCTCGGTGCCGAGCACGACGAGCTTCACCCCTCCGGGCTCGTGACCGTGCTGGGCCTCGAGGTCGGCCACCACCCGGTCGATGAGGCGGACATCGCCTGGCCCGTGGACCTTGGGCACCAGGTACGAGTCGGGCGGATGCACCATCGTCGCCTCCACGTCGGCCCGGAACCAGGGGGTGTCGAGCGGGTTGATCCTGACCATCCGCTCCTTGCCGCCGAACTCGACGTCGGCCAGCCAACCCGACACGATCGAGCGGGCCTCGTCCTTGTTCTCCGGGGTGACGGCGTCCTCCAGGTCGAGCACCAGGGCGTCGGCCTCGGTGGCGAGCGCCTTCGTCAACATCTTCTCGTTGGCCCCGGGCACGAAGTGAGCACATCGACGGAGAGTCATGCGACGTGTCTACCACCCCCGCCGGGTCGCCGACCACGTACCGGCCGTCGCCCGCACCCGGCGACCGTTGTGTCATGCCCCGACACAGATGGCGCAACGTGTCCAGGCATTGTGTAGTTCTTTCACCCCTACCTATCTGGGCGATCGGAGAAGAATCGCTTAGTATCGAGAGGTCGGTGGCCGGTGAGGCAAAACGGCGGAAACTCACCGTCCACCGACGTTCCGCGCCGCCGATCGCCGACGACACCGGCGGCGATCAGAGAACGGCGGCGAGGTCGGCAGCGATCTCCTCGGGCGCAACCATCGGCTCGTACCGCTTCACCACCGTCCCGTCCCGCGCCACGAGGAACTTGGTGAAGTTCCAGGCGATGTCCGACGTGTCACCGTCGCCGGGCTGCTCGGCCCGAAGGAACCGGTAGAGCGGTGCGGCGCCGTCGCCATTGACCTCGATCTTGGCGAACATCGGAAACGTGACCCCGTAGTTCGAGGTGGCGAACTCGAGGATCTCGGCATCGGTGCCCGGCTCCTGGTTGCCGAACTGGTTGCACGGAAACGCCAGCACGTTGAACCCGGCGTCGTGGTTGTCGTCGTGGAGGGTACGCAGACCTGCGTACTGCGGGGTGAGGCCTCACTTGCTGGCGACGTTCACCACCAGCGATACCTGATCGCGGAACTTGTCGAACGCCACCGAAGCGCCCGTGATGTCGTTCATCTCGAAATCGAAGAAGCTGCTCATGGCGGCCAACGTAGCGCCCTCGACCGCGAGGCCAGGTGGTTGCTTCGACCATGCCAGCCGTGGTTGGTAGCGTGCCGAGATGGCCGAGACCAACGATCAGGCAGCAGGCTCGATGGGGATCGGGGTCGCCGGGATGTTCGGCAACTCCCCCCGTCGCGACGTCGGCTTCGTCCGCGACTTCGCCCAGGCGGCCGAGGGGCTCGGCTTCCACTCGCTGTCGGTTCCCGAGCACGTGGTGTTCTTCCCGTCGTACGCGTCGAGCTACCCCTACACCGAGGACGGCTCCACCAACTGGGGACCGGAGACCGGCATCTACGATCCGCTGATCGTGTGCGCCGCCGCCGCCGCCGCGACCACCACCCTCCGGCTCATCACCGGCGTGCTCATCCTGCCGCAACGGCCGGCGCTCCTCACGGCCAAGGAGGCGCTCACCCTCGACCACTTCAGCGGTGGACGATTCGAGCTCGGCGTCGGATCGGGTTGGTCGTGGGAGGAGTACGGAGCGCTGGGCGTACCGTTCGAGCGGCGGGGCAAGCGGTTCGACGAATACATCGAGGCGATGCGGGTCGCCTGGACCACCGACCAGGCGTCGTACCACGGCGAGTACGTCGAGTTCGACGACGTGGTGCTCAACCCGAAACCGCTGCACGGCACCGTCCCGGTCATCATCGGCGGGGACTCGCCGGCGGCGATGCGCCGCGCCGCCCGACTCGGCGACGGCTGGTACGGCTGGTGGGCCGACAACGTCGTGACCGGACCGCTCACCGACCATCTCGACAAGGTCCACGCAGCGCTGGCCGAGCACGACCGGGCCGTCACCGACGACGACTTCAGCTTCAAGCTCGGGCTGCCACTGGCCGCCGAGTCGCCCGACGAGATCGCGGCCAAGGCGGCCGAGGCCCGAGCGGCCGGCGTGGAGGAGCTGATCCTGGCCGGTCCGGTGCCGGCCTCGGGCTTCGAAGCTGCGCTCACCACCTACGCCGAGGCGTGCGGCATACGCTGACCTCGACCCGGACGTGTTCTGCCGGTCGAGCGCACCGTCGACTCACGTTCCGCCGGTCCGGCGCACCGTCGACTCACGTTCTGCCGGCCGGGCGCCTCGACTATGACGCCTGCGGACAGGCAGAATCGGGCCCGACGGGGTAGCCGACCGGCAGAACGTCGATCAGCGCCCAGCCGACGTCGTGTGGCCCTCGGACGAGCTGGCGGGACATCGTGCCGGTCGGCTCGCTGGTCGCGAGCGATCACCTCCCGGCCCTCGACCCCACCGTGGGCCGTTGCAGACCCGAAGTGCTGGAACTATGTTCCGGCGATGAGCTGGTTGTCGGAATCGATCATGGCGACCAGGGGTGTCGCCGGCGGCGACGTGGGCGACACCCACACCCTCACCGAGGAGGCCCAGGGCGAGTTCCACTACACGATCGGCCCCTACTCCGATCCGGTCCTGACCATCGACCCGGGCGACCGGGTCGTCGTCGACACGATGGACGCCTTCGGCGATGCCATCCACGCCGAGTCCGACCTCCCCTCAGCCAAGCTGACGATGCCGTTCGTCAACCCCCAGAACGGGCCGATCATGGTGGAGGGGGCCGAGATCGGCGACGCCATCGCCGTCCACATCGAGTCGATGCAACCGCGGGGCGACGATCCCCACGGTGCCTGCGCCATGATCCCCGAGTTCGGCGCCCTCACCGGCACCGCGCTGACCGCCACCCTCAACGAGCCGCTCCCGGAGCTGGTGCGGGTGGTGAAGGTCGACGAGGAGTCGGTGTACTGGAGCGACCGGGTCACGCTCCCCTACCGGCCCCACATCGGGACGCTCAGCACGTCACCCCAGATCGACTCGATCAACTCCCTCACGCCCGACAGCCACGGCGGCAACATGGACCTGCCCGACATGGGGCCCGGCAGCGTCACCTACCTGCCGGTCCGCTCCCCCGGGGCCCGCCTCTTCATCGGCGACGCCCACGCCTGCCAGGGCGACGGCGAGCTGTGCGGCACCGCCATCGAGTACAAGTCGACCACCACCATCCACGTCGATCTCATCAAGGGCTGGCACCTGAACTGGCCCCGGTTGGAGAACGAGGAGGTGATCATGGGCATCGGCAGCGCCCGGCCGCTGGAGGACGCCACCCGCATCGCCTACCGGGAACTGATCCTGTGGCTGGAGGCCGACTACGGCTACGACCGGTGGGACGCCTACATGATGCTGAGCCAGTGCGGTCGGGTCCGGCTCGGCAACTTCGTCGACCCGAACTACACCGTCGGCGCCGCCATCGCCAAGACGTACCTGACCGACTGAGTGGACCGAGTGGACCGAGTGGACCGAGTGGACCGAGTGGAGGACTGAACCATGGATCTGGGACTGCAGGGCAAGCGGGCCATCGTCACCGGTGGCACGAGGGGCATCGGTCGGGCGATCGCCGAGACCTTCGCCGACGAAGGGGCCGACGTCGCCATCTGCGCCCGCAACGCCGATGAGGTGGCGGCCACCGTGGAGGCACTGACCGGGCGCGGGGTCCGGGCCACCGGACGGGCGCTCGACGTGGCCGACGGCCCGGCCCTCACCGCCTGGGTGGCCGACGTGGCCGACGAGCTCGGCGGGATCGACAAGGTCGTGGCCAACGTGAGCGCCCTCGCCATCGGCCCGGAGGACGAGAACTGGGAGCAGGGGTTCCAGGTCGACATCATGGGCGCGGTTCGCCTGGTGAACGCGTCGATGGAGCACCTGTTGGCGTCGGACGCGCCGTCGATCGTGACCATCTCCAGCGTGTCGGGGCGGGAGATCGACTTCGCCGCCGGACCCTACGGCGCGTTCAAGGCCGCCCTGATCCACTACACGCAGGGGATCGCCTTCCACCAGGCGGGCAACGGGATCAGGGCCAACAGTGTGTCACCCGGCAACACCTACTTCGAGGGCGGGGTGTGGAACCAGATCGAGGAGGGCAATCCGGAGCTGTTCGAGTCGGCCCTCGGGCTCAACCCGACCGGCCGTATGGGCACCGCCCAGGAGATGGCCGACGCCGCCGTGTTCCTGTCGAGCGATCGGGCCACGTTCATCACCGGCGCCAACCTCGTGGTGGACGGCGCGTTGACCAGAGGCGTGCAGGTCTAGCCGCACGTCGAGAACGCCGGCATCACGTCCTCCGCGAAGCGCTCCATGGAAGCGACGATGTCGTCCTGGGCCATGGACGAGAAGTCGAAATGGCAGATCACGTGGCTCACGCCCGCCTGCTCCAACGACTTCAGTTTCTCGATGACGGTCTCCGCCGAGCCGAACACGAGCCGCTCGGCCCACGTGTCGTCATCGGGCTCACCCGGGCTCGGCGAGGCGGTGGCGTGGCCCCCGGTCACGCAATCGTCGCCCTGGCGGAGCGCGGCGGCCACCCGCCCGTTCCAGCGGCTGGCGGCCACATGACGGGCCGCGTCCTCATCGGTGGCGGCGACGTGGACGAACCGCAGCGAGTGGAACTCCCGGCTCGGTGACGGGTGGTCGGTCTCGTCGAGCGCGGTGGCGAAGCGGGTGTAGGCCTCGCCGACCTGGTCGAGGGTGAGGCCCGTCCCCGACGAGAGGACCCCGTAGCCGCCGCGGGCCGCCTTCGCGTAGGTGGACGGGCTGGTGGCGGCGATGAACAGCGGCGGGTGGGGACCCTGGACGGGCTTCGGGAGGATCGTGAGCGGGTTGGGGACGGTCCAGTGCCGGCCGTCGAAGGTGAAGTCGTCCTCGTTCCAGGCGGTGGTCATCAGGTCGACCGCCTCGTCGAAGCGAGACTGGCTCTCGTCCATCGTGGCGCCGAGCGCCTCGAACTCCGCCGGCTGGTAGCCGCGACCGATCCCCACGTCGAGGCGGCCGTCGCAGAGCACGTCGGTGACGTTGATGTCCTCCACCAACCGCACCGGATGCCAGATCGGCAGGACGGTGATGGCCTGGCCGAACCGGATCCGTTCGGTGAGGGCGGCGGCCTTGACGATGGGCAGGAACGGGTTGGGGCACAGGCCGTAGTTCGAGAAGTGGTGCTCCGCGAACCACGACGTCTCGAACCCGGCCGCGTCGGCCAGCCGAATCTGGTCCATCGTGTATCGGTACACGTCGACCCCCGGCTCCATCTCGGGGGTCGACAGCAGGTGGAAGGTCTCGAAGCGCACGCTCGAACGGTCGGTCGGCTACGACTGGGTATGCGGCTGGGCTTGGGGGCCGCGGACGAGCTGACCGGGCATGGTGCCCGTGGGCTCGCCGTCGCGGGCGATCACCTCACCCCGCTTGATCGTGGCCCGGTAGCCCTCGGCCTTCTGGACGAGGCGGCGGCCGCCGGCCGGGAGGTCGTACACCATCTCAGGGGCCCGGAGCGTGAGGTTGTCGAAGTCGATCACGTTCACGTCGGCCAGCATCCCCGGCTCGATGGTGCCGCGGTCGTTGAGTCCCACGAGGCGGGCGGTGTCTCGGCACTGCCGCTGCACCAACCGCTCCAACGGCATCCGCTCGCCCCGCTCCCGGTCCCTCGCCCAGTGGGTGAGGGTGTAGGTGGGGAAGCTGGCGTCGCAGATCACGCCGCAATGGGCGCCGCCGTCGGACAGGCCGGGCACGGTGCCGTCGGCCAGGTTCATCTCCCGCACCACGTCGAGGTCGCCATCGGTGAAGTTGGCCAGCGGGAACAGCATCAGCTCGCGACCGTCGCGCTCGAGGAGCACGTCGTAGGCCAGTTCCGCCGGTGGGATTCCGGCCTTCTCGGCCCGGGCCTGCACGCTGTGCTCGGCGGCCGGCTCGTAGTCGGGCGGGTCGCCGAGGGGGAACATCTTGTGGAACGACTGGGCCACCATGCCCGACATGCCCCGGGTGCGGCTGGCGTGCTCCTCGATGAGCGTGGCCCGCATCTCGGGTTCCCGCATGCGGGCGACCCGCTCGTCGAGGTCGAGGTCGGCCAACTCCCGGCGGTAGGTGGGGCAGGTGATGAACGGATGCATCGACGACTGCAACCCCAGCAGCATGCTGATCGGCCGGATCGCGACCTGGGCCGTGAGGTCGTGGCCCGACGCCCGGGCCGCCTGGATGCGATCGAGGACCTCCCGCCACCGGTTCGGATCGCGGTCGTTCTGGGCGAGGAGGATCGACAGCGGGGCGCCGGCGTGGTCGGCCATGCCCTCGAATATTTCGAGCTCGGCATCGAGGTCGACGAAGTCGGACACGATCTCCAGGTGACCAAACCCCTTCTCGGCCAGCGCCGCGGCGATGCCCCAGAGCTCGGTCGGGGCGTTGGTGAGGGTGGGTATCTGGTTGCCGTCGCGGTCGCGGTGGTTGATGGTGCGGGACGTGGTGAACCCGAGGGCGCCGGCGTCGAGCGCCTCGGCGGTGAGGTCCCGCATCCGGGTGACCTCGTCGTCGGTCGCGACCTCGGTGTGGTCACGACCCCGGTCGCCCATCACGTACACGCGGAGGGCCGAGTGGGGCACCTGGGCACCCACGTCGATCGCGTGGGGGATCCGCTCGATCGCATCGAGGTACTCGGGGAAGCTCTCCCAGGTGAAGTCGACCCCCTCGGACAGGGCGGCGCCGGGGATGTCCTCGACGCCCTCCATCACGCTGATCAACAGCTCGTGGTGGTCGGGCCGGACCGGGGCGAACCCCACCCCGCAGTTGCCCATCACGATCGTGGTCACGCCGTGCCACGACGACGGCGTCAGAGCCGGGTCCCACACCACCTGACCGTCGTAGTGGGTGTGGATGTCGACGAAGCCGGGGGTGACGAGCTGCCCGTCGGCGTCGATCTCCTCCCGGCCTGCTTCGGTCACCTCGCCGACGGCGACGATGCGGTCACCGTCGATGGCCACGTCGGCCGTTCGGGCTTCGGCACCGGTCCCGTCGACCACCTTGCCGTTGCGAATCACCAGATCGTGCATGCCATCCATCGTTCCACAGTTGCCCAACCGCAACCATCTGGTGGTGTGTGGCCGGGCTCGCTACCGGTCCCCGCCGAGGCCGCGGACCTGGAAGTCGGCCTGCTCCTCGAGGGCTCGCACGGTGGCGAGCACGTCCTCGTCGGCGAAGCCGTTGTCGCGGTAGCCCTCGATCAGCGACTGGGCGTGCGACCCCATCGGCACCGGCACGTTGAACTCGTCGGCCAGGCCGACGGCCAGACCGAGATCCTTGGTGGCGAGCGCAGTGGTGAACGACGGACCGAGCCGGTCCCGCAGGATCGCCCGGGTGCCACTGTCCCACACGAAGCTGGCCCCGCTGCTCGCTTTGACCACATCCTGGAGCACGGCGGGATCGACCCCGGCCTTGGCCCCCAGCAACAGCCCTTCGGTCACGCCCATCATGTTGATGAACGCCAGCATGTTGTTGACGAGCTTGACCACGTTGCCGGCGCCCACGTCGCCGCACCGCACGACCTTGGCCGCGAACGAGGCCAGGACCGGTTCGTAGGTGGCGAACACGTCCTCCGGGCCGCCGACCATGACGGCGAGGGTGCCCTTGCGGGCACCGTAGACACCGCCCGAGATCGGGGCGTCGAGGAACGCGATGTCTCGCTCGCCGGCGAGCTGGGCCAGCTCCCGGCTGACGGTCGGCGAGCTGGTGGTGAGATCGAGGATGGCGGATCCCGGGTCGAGCACGTCGAGCAGACCACCGTCGTCGGCCACCACCTCCTCCACGTCGCTCGGCCTCGGCAACGACAGCAGCACGGCCTCGGCCCCGTCGGCGGCTTCGGCCGCCGAGTCGGCTCGCCGACCGCCGGCCTCGTCGAGCGGGTCGATCAGCTCCGAGCGCAGGTCGTAGAGGCCGACGTCGTGTCCGGCGGCGATGACGTGCCCCGCCATCGGGCCGCCCATGTTCCCCAAGCCGATGAATCCCAGTCGCACGGTGTCCCCCTCGTCGACGCGATGGCCCGATTCTGCTCGACCCCGGCGAAATTTGCCGACTTTGCATCGATATCCGCTGCAACGTCCACACATTTCGGGAGCGGGCAGGCTCAGCTCGGGAGGCGGTAGGCGGCGGCCGTCGGCTTCAGCGGGCGGGCGTACCAGAGGGGACGCCGGAGGCCGCTGCCGTTGGTGCCGGCGGGGCGGGTCTTGGACAGCCAGTCGAGGTAGGCCTCGCGGGACTTGGCCGTGTCGGCCACGACGTCGCCATACCGGTCACCGTCATGAGCCGGGCCGACCCGGACCCGCTGATGCCAGCACTGCATGCCCGACAGCGGATCGGGCTGCACGCAGAAGGTGGCGTTCTGGTGCACGCCGGTGTCGTTCCACCAGATCCGCTCGGTGTCGCCGTCGGCCATAGCCGAGCCGCTGCTGTTGTAGGGGGCGTTGCCACCGTCGCGGCGGAGCGACCAGGTGGTGCCGCCTCCGTCGTTCGGGGTCGACGAGATCGACGCGTGACCAGACCCCCACGAGCGGCCCTGCTCCTCGTCGAGCCGCCACCGGCCCATGTGGTGCGACGCTGCGACGACGCCGGGCCGGATGCCCTCGGTCCGCCACGCCGAGATCACGAAGTGTCCGATCCGGGTGGTGACCCGAACGAGGCCGTTCTCCTCGATGCCGAGCTTCTCGGCGTCGCTCGGGTGGATCCACAGCGGGTGGCGGTGGCTGATCTCGTTGAGCCATTTCGAGTTGGCCGACCGGGTGTGGATCAGCGTCGGGATTCGGAACGTCGGCAGGAGGATCCGCTCGTCGCCCTCCATGTCGAGGTCCTCCCAGTGCACGTGCGACGGGATCCACGTGGGCGTCGAGTACTCGGGCCAGCCCCAGTCGGCGATCGTCGACGAGTACAGCTCGAGCTTCTTCGACGGCGTGGGGAAGCCCTCCTTGGCCTCACCGTCGATCCGCACCGCGGGCGACCCGTCACCGAGGCCGGCGAGCGCCACATCATCCAGGTCGTCGACGTCCCCCGACCACGCCCCCGGGGTGCCCGGCTTGCGGTAGACGCCCTCCGCGTCGACGGTGCAGCCCTCGATCGCGGCGTCGTCGACCGGCCGCTCGTAGGGCTCGTACGGGTCGGTCGGCACCGCGAACGCGGAGCGGTCCCGCATGTACTCGAGCGGCGTCTGCCCGGCGTCGGCGGCGGCGTCGGCGAGGCCGGGGACGTGCTCGGCGAACATCTCGGCGTAGTACTCGTCGACGGTGAGCGGCTTGCCCGGGTGCTCGGTCGACTCGAACCACTGGCGCACCCCGAGGGAGCCGTCGGGGTCGATCCGCCACGACAGGTCGATCCAGAACTCGTTCTCCTCCCAGACCTCGCCGGGGTTGTAGTCGTAGCTGCGGACGTCGGGGCCGAGGTCGGTCGAGCCGTTCCTCTCGGCGTTCTCGAGCTCGGCGTACCGGCGGAAGACCGACTGGCGGAACCCGATCCACCGTCCGGCGTGGGTCTCGTAGGAGTGCACGTCGTGCCGCTCCATCGAGACGCCCATCGGGAGCACGTAGTCGGCGAACCAGGCGGTCTCCGACCACGTCGGGGTGAGGGCCACGTGGCACTTCACCTTCTCGGGGTCGGTGAGGGCCTCCATCCACGAGAACCCGTCGGGGTTGGTCCAGATCGGGTTGTAGACCCGGGAGAAGTACACGTCCAGCGAGCCCCGTCCCTCGTTGAGGAAGTGGGGCAGCAGGATCGACATCTCGTGGTAGGCGAGGGGGAACTCGGCCGGCCACTCGAGCTCGTTCCAGCTCGTGATGGGCGGCGCCCCACCGGGAGCGTGGGGCTTGAACTTGTGCATGCCGTTGCCGGCGGTGCCGCCCTTGGTGGCCACCGACCCGGTCAGCACGTTGAGGAAGAACAGGCACCGGGCCACCTGCCAGCCACCGAGGTTGCCGGCCCCGGCCGCCCGCCAGTTGTGCGACGCGAACCGGCCGGGATTGGCCCCGATCAGCGCTGCGATCTCCCGGATGGTGCCGGCGTCGACCCCCGTCTTCTGCTCAGCCGCCTCCGGCGTGTACTCGGCGTACTCGTCGAGCAGGGCCGGCCGGACCTCCGACCACTCGACGGGACGGTCCGGGTGCTTGGCCCGAAGGTAGGCCTCCCAGTTCGTCCATCGCTCCATGAAGGCGGCGTTCCAGGTCTCCGACTCGATCAGGAGCCGGGCGATGGCCAGCAGCAGGAACGGCTCGGTACCGGGCCAGGTGGGCAGCCAGTAGTCGGCCTTGGCCCCGGTGTTCGACAGGCGGGGATCGACGGCAATGATCTTCGCCCCCGCCGCCTGCGCTTCGATGATCCGCTGGGCGTGGGGATTGAAGTAGTGGCCGGATTCGAGGTGGGCCGAGATCAGGAAGATGACCTTGGCGTTGGCGAAGTCGGACGACGGGCGGTCATGCCCCATCCAGCTCTGGTAGCCGAGCCTGGCGTTCGACGAGCAGATGTTGGTGTGGGAGTTGTGCCCGTCGACCCCCCACGCCTGGAGCACCCGCTCGACGTAGCCGTCCTCGCCGGGCCGGCCGACGTGGTACATCACCGAGTTGCGGCGATCCTCGGTGAACGCGGTGCGGATCCTGGACCCGATCTCCTCGAGCGCCTGGTCCCACGAGATCCGCTCCCAGTTGCCCGTGCCCCGCTCGCCGGCCCGCTTCAGCGGGTGGAGGATCCGCTCGGGGTCGTACACCTGGTTGAGGGTGGCCGGGCCCTTGGCACAGTTCCGACCCCGGCTGCCGGGATGCTCCGGGTTGCCCTCGACCTTGGCGATCTGGCCGGTCTCGGCGTCGAAGTAGGCGACGAGCCCGCAACCGGCCTCACAGTTGAAGCAGGTGGTGGGGACGATCTTGTAGTTGCGCTCGACCCGGTCGGGCCACGCCTTGGCGTCGAGCTCCCGCCAGTCGTGCCACCGGTCGAACGGGGGGTAGCTGGACAGTTCGGTCATCGGGTCTCCGCTCGACTCGGCTGGTGATTCACGACAGGGGCACGGATTGACCGGCCCGGACGAAGGCGTCCTCGTAGAAGTAGAGGCCGACGATGGCGGCGAGGCCGCCGAGGGCGGGAAGGACGGGGCTGTCGAGGCCGGCCGCGAGCGTGATGACCACGGCGATCGCCGGGACGACGAGCCCGACGAGGACGCCGCCGATCCAGAACCGGTCGCGGTAGGCGCCCTTCGTCATCGCCTCGGTGGCCAACTCGACGTGACGGCTGGCGTGGGCCGTCAGCTCCATGGCGATCAGGGCGGCGAGGGCGATCACGCCACCGAGCAGCGTCCATCGCACCGCGGTCGTCTCGGGTACGTCGATGACGAGGTCGACGATGGCGTAGGTCGCGCCGCCGGCGGTGACCGCCTGGGCCAGCAGCACGGGGAGGAGGAGTGGGGTCTGCCACAGGTCGCGGCCCTCGCACTGGCCGAACAGGAACGCCGTGTAGCCGGCGGTGCCCAGCGCCCCGATCACCGCAGGGATGGCCAGCACCGCCAGCAGCCCGGTCGAACCGGCGACGCCGCCGATGAACCACAGACCGCACACGGCGGCGAACGCCAGCAGCACGATCGCCCCCTTCACCAACCATGACGACCAGTTCGGCTTGGTCAGCAGGTAGTGGAACCGGGCCGGCTGCTTCAGGTCGCCGATGAGGAGGGCGCCGGTGGCGGCGAGGAAGATGCCAGCCAGCACCGGGGGCACCACCCCGACCGCGGCTTGGACCTGGGCGTGGCCGAGGAGCACGAGGAGCGATGCCACGAGCATCACCCCGGCGGCGATCGCCTTGGTCACGAGGTAGCCGGCGACCTTCTCCTTCCAGGTCATCGAGTGCGACGTGGTGTACGCGGTCCGGGCCTGCACCCCGACCTCGGCGGTCGGGGTGGCGCCGGCGGCCACGGCGAGGGTCGGATGACGGGTGCCGTTCGGATCCCGCAACGTGTCGGCCCAGATCATGCCGTCGTTGGCGATGGCGGTGCGGGTCGGGTCGAGCGACGCCTGATCGGCACCGCGGTAGTAGACCTTGGGTTTCGTGTTCTGCTCCGGGGCCCGAACGGCGACGTCGTCACGGGCGACGATCCTCGAGATCTCCGAGCCCGGGTCGTCGAGATCGCCGATCTTGATCGCCTCGGTCGGGCAGACGATCTGGCACGAAGGGAGCAGGCCCACCTCGATGCGGTGGTTGCACATGTTGCACTTGTGGGCGGTGTTGGTCTCGGGGTTGATGTAGAGGGCGTCGTAGGGGCAGGCGTTCATGCACGACTTGCACCCGATGCAGCGGCTGTCGTCGAAGTCGACCACGCCGTTGTCGGCGCGGTAGAGGGCGGTGGTGGGGCAGATCGTCATGCACGGGGCGTCGTCGCACTGGTTGCAGCGCATGACGCTGAACTTGCGGGCCACGTCGGGGAACGTCCCGGTTTCGATGTACTTCACCCATGTTCGGTTGACGCCGAGCGGCACGTCGTGCTCGCTCTTGCAGGCCACGGTGCACGCATGGCACCCGATGCACGAATCACTGTCGAGGAGGAACCCCAGTCGGGTCATGTCCGGACATTAACACAATCTGCCATCGGCGCCATCGGACCCCCGCACACCGGTGCCAGACACTTCGTGCGGGTGTGGACGGGCGCCGCTGACCGCCGAACGCTGTGTCTGACACCGGTGTGCGGATGTCAGTGGAGGGTGACGGGGACGCTGCGGGGGCCGCGGACGTTGCCGGCGGAGTAGCGAACGTCGGCCCCGTCGACGAGGGTGAACCGCGGGAACCGCTCGATGAGCATCTCGATCGCGATGTTCATCTCCATCCTGGCCAGGTTCGAGCCGAGGCAGCGGTGGACGCCGAGCCCGAACGCGGCGTGACGATTGCGCTGCCGGTCGATTCGCACCTCGTTCGGCTCGTCGAACACCTCGGGATCGCGGTTGGCCGCCGGGAAGCTGAGCATCACCCATTCCCCGGCCTCGACCGGGCAACCGCCGACCTCGGCGTCCTTCGTGGCGATCCGGCCGACGTACACCGGGGCGTAGGCCCGCAGGAACTCTTCGGTGGCGGTGGGTACCAACTCCGGCTCAGCCACCAGCCGGGCCAGATCGTCGGGGTGGGTGGCGAGGTGGAGGAACGAGGAGCCGAGCCCCGACCAGGTCGTGTCGATCCCGGCCAGCAGGAGCAGGAACAACATCTTCGCCATGGCGTTGTCGTCCATGGGTTCGCCATCGACCTTCTGGTCGAACAGGTAGGTCACGAGATCGTCGCCGCCGTTGGCCCGTCGGTCCGCGATCAGGCCGTGCATGTACTCGATCATCGCGTTGGTGGCGGCCCGCTCCACCTCCAGGTCGGTCGGGCCGACCTCGATGATGTCGTGGATCCACGTCCGGAACTGGTCGGTCTCCGACAGGGGAACGCCGAACATCGTGGCGGTCAGATCGCCGGGGATGTTCTTCCCGTAGTCCTCGGCGAGGTCGAGGGTCGCCCCGGCATCGACCTTGGCCTGCATCTCGTCGAGCCGGATGGTGCAGATGTCGCGGATCGGCTGCTCCCACCGCTTGATGCTGGCGGGATTGAAGAACGGGAGCATCGCCCGCCGAGGTTCCGTGTGATCCGGGGGATCGAGGTTGAGCGGCGGGAGCACGATGCCCCGCCGATCGGTCGGCGTCTCGCTGATGACGACCCGCCGGCTGGTGAACGTGTCGGTGTCGTGGGCGGCGGCCGCCATGTCGGCGAAGCTGGTCGGCACGACGACCCCGCCGTACCGATCGGTGTGCGCCACCGGACACCGATCGCGGAGCTCGTCGAACACCGGATACGGATCGGCGACGAACTCCGGAGCGAAATGGTCGAAATCGGTTGCCCAATCGGCAACGGGTTCACGTGGCGCTGACTCTGCCATGGAGCTGAATCGTAGGTGGCTCATCGTTTGCCCGGCCAGGCGAACCACACCAGAACCCAGCCCAACATCTGGCAGCGCCGGCGCGCACCCCCGGTGCAAAACGCTGCCAAAGACGGCCCGGCCCAACATCTGGCAGCGGCCGCGCCCACCCCCGGTGCAAAACGCTGCCAACGAGGGCCGGGCGATGGGTGCTCGGGGGCTACTTCACGTAACCGTCGCGGGTCTGGGGGAGCTTCTGGTCGAGGATGCGGCTCGCCACGACGGTGCGCAGGATCTGGGCCGTGCCGCCGCCGATGGTGAACATCCGCACGTCGCGGTACATCCGCTCGAGCGGGTTGCGGCGGCTGTAGCCGGCGGCCCCGAACGTCTGGAGCGCATCGCTGACCACGTCGATCGCCGTCTCGGCGGTGAAGATCTTGGCCTGGGCCGCCATCGCCGGATCCGGGAACGGGCTGGCGGCACCGCCGGCCGACGCCCCGCGAGAGCATGCCGCCCGGTAGGTCAGGCTGCGGGCCGCCTCGAGCTTGACGCTCATGTCGGCCAGCATCCACTGGAGACCCTGGAACTCGGCGATCGGCCGCCCGAACTGCTCGCGCTTCTTCGAGAAGTCGATCGCCTGTTCATATGCCCCTGCAGCCAACCCGAGGGCGACGGTGCCAGCGCCGACGCGCTGCGAGTTGTAGGCGTTCATCAGGTCGCCGAAACCTCGACGCCAACCCGACGGCGGCATCACCACCATCTCGGGACCGACCTCCATGTCGTCGAACAGCACCTCCATCTCGGGGATGCCGCGGAGGCCCATCGTGGGCTCCCGTCGACCGAACGACAGGCCCTTCGTCTCGTCGCGGACGGCGAGGAAGCCGCCGATGCCGAGCTCGCTGCCGTCGTCGTCGAACACGCGGGCGAAGATCAGGTGGAGCTTCGACACGCCACCGCCGGTGATCCAGTGCTTCTTCCCGTTGAGCACGAACGAGTCGCCCCGCTTGACGGCTCGGGTCGTCATCATCGAGGCCGAAGAGCCGGCGTCGGGCTCGGTGATGCAGATCGCAGGCTTGTCGCCGTCGAGGACGAAGTCGGCGGCCATCCGACGCTGCTCCTCGGTGCCATAGGCGAGCACGGCGGAGATCGCACCCATGTTGGCCTCGACTGCGATTCGGCCGGTGACGCCACAGACCTTGGCCATCTCCTCCACCACGAGCACTGCATCGAGGAAGCTGCGGCCAGGCCCGCCCAACTCGGCGGGGACGGTCATGCCGGTGAAACCGGCCTCCTGGAGGGCGGCGACGTTGTCCCACGGGTACTCCTCGCTCCGATCGACCTCCGCCGCTCGCGGCGCGATCACCTCCTCGGCCAGAGCCCGGGCACGCTCCTGCAGGTCGCGCTGGTCGGCGGTCAAGGCCCACGGGTTGACGGCCGGCTCGTCGGCGTTCGACGGCGCCGGCGATGACGGCGCGGTCGAGGCTCGGGGGTCGGTGGGAGGCGCAACCGTCGGTCGTTGCTCGCTGCCGTCAGTCATGATCGCTCGCTCCTCTGCTCGCTCGCCCGCTACCCGGTCCTTGCCGTGGCCGGTCTCTTGATTGTGGCCTGACATCGCAGACGCAACCGAACCACCGGCCATCTCAGCGGTGAGAGCTCGCCGGCGGTGGCGTCGGTGCACGGGCGGCGTCGCCCGGGATGTCGCTCATGCCGTGCACGGCGACGGGGTCTCGACTGCGTGCCAGACTGGAGCGATGGCCATGCCAGCGCCGTCCACCCCGACGCGGCTCGACAGCGCGCTGAACGTCGAGCACCGGGTCGACGAGCCGATCCGCTGCCGGCGATGCCAGACCGAGGTCACCCGCCACGAACTGGCCGTGCACCGCGCTGGTGGTCACGAGCACACGTTCCGCAACCCGGCCGGCTACTCCTGGCGCATCGCCTGCTTCGCCGATGCTCCCGGTTGCGGCGCGACCGGCGAGCCGACCACCGATGCGTCGTGGTTCGCCGGCTATGCCTGGTCGTACAGCCACTGCGGATCGTGCAATCGCCATCTCGGCTGGTGGTTCGTCGACACGGGATCATCGTTCGTCGGCCTGATCACGACCCGGTTGAACGGGGTCGCCTGACCGGTGCGACGTCGCAGCGCCGGCGCACTCGACGAGGGCCACTACCGTGGGACGGTGACCAGTCCCACCTCGCCGGCCGTCGACCTCGCCGCGCTGCGCACCATCGAGCAACGGGTGTTGTGGTTGGCGACGAGGATCGTCGACGCCGCCAACCGCCGAGGCGACTCCGACATCAAGGTGGGGGGCCACCAGGCGTCGAGCGCGTCGATGGTGTCGATCATGACCGCGCTGTGGTTCGCCCACATCGGCGGCGACGACAAGGTGGCGGTCAAACCCCACGCGTCGCCCGTCTACCACGCGATCAAGTACCTGACCGGCGAGCTCGACCGGTCCTACCTCACCACGCTCCGCCAGCGGGGCGGCCTGCAGGCCTACCCGTCCCGCACCAAGGACCCCGACGTGTCCGACTTCTCCACCGGATCGGTCGGCCTCGGGGCGGTGGCCCCGCTGTTCTCGGCCCTCACCCGCCGCTACGTCGAGCTGCACTTCGGTGAGCGACCGGCCGCTCGGTTCGTCGCCCTCGTCGGCGACGCCGAGCTCGACGAGGGCAACGTGTGGGAGGCGATCGCCGACCCCACCACCAAGGGCCTCGGCAACTTCACCATGGTCGTGGACCTCAACCGACAGAGCCTGGACCGGGTCATACCCGACATCGCTGCGGTCCGGTTGCAGCGCTTCTTCGCCGAGGCGGGCTGGCACGTGGCCGAGGCGAAGTACGGCTCGAAGCTGACCGCGGCGTTCGCCCAGCCCGACGGGGATGCGCTCGAGGCCCACATCGACGCCATGGCCAACGAGGCCTACCAGGAGCTGTTCGGCCTCGACGGCGACGCGCTCCGCTCGAAGCTCCTCGCCGGCGCCGACCCCGCGGTCGGTCGGTTCGTGGGTGGGGTGGGCGACGGGGAGCTGAAGTCGCTCATCACCGATCTCGGCGGTCACGATCTCGGACTCCTCGTCGACACGTTCCGCTCCTGCGATGCCGCGGCCGATCGACCGTCGGTGGTGTTCGCGTACACGATCAAGGGCTGGGGGCTGCCCCTCGCCGGCGATCCGCTCAACCACGCCGCGCTGCTCACGTCGGATCAGATCGACGCCTTCCGGGCCGAGGTCGGACTCGACCCCGAGACCGAGTGGGACCGGTTCGATCCCGACTCGGCGGCCGGCCGGCTGTGTGCGTCGGTCGGCGGCGAGATCAACAACCCACTGCCCGTCCCCCGCCCGGTGCTGCCCGTGCCGGTCGCCGCTCGGCGGCCGGCGACGAGCGGCTCGACGTCGACCCAGGAGGCGTTCGGGCGGGCGCTGGCCAGCCTGGCCGACGTCGACGGCGTTGGTCACAGGATCGTGACCACGGCGCCGGACGTCTCCATCTCCACGAACCTCGGCGGCTGGATCAACAAGGTCGGCGTGTACTCCCACACCGAGCGCGACGACCACGGTGGCGCCGATCGGCTGCTGCGCTGGGCCCCCGCCCCCGACGGGCAGCACATCGAGCTCGGCATCAGCGAGATGAACCTCTTCATGCTGCTCGGCCAGCTCGGGGTGAGCCACGACCATCACGGCGAGCACGTCCTCCCGATCGGCACCGTGTACGACCCGTTCGTGCTCCGCGGGCTCGACGCGCTCATCTACAGCCTCTACAACGACGCCCGGTTCGTGGTGGTCGGTACGCCGTCCGGGGTGACGCTCGCTCCCGAGGGCGGGGCCCACCAGTCGACGGTGACCGCGTCGGTGGGAGCCGAGCTCCCGGGGCTGCACTATGCGGAACCGGCGTTCGCCACCGAGGTCGACTGGCTGCTGTGCGACGCGCTGAGCCGGTTGTCGGCGCCGGGGACCGACGGGGAGAGCACGTACCTGCGGCTGTCGACCCGGCCAATCGACCAGGCACCCTTCGCCGCCGCGCTGGGGCGCCACGGCGAGGAGGGTCTCCGGTCGCACGTGCTGGCCGGCGGCTATCGCCTCCTCGACACCCGGTCGACGTCCGGCACTCCCGACGCCGCGCCGCCCGGTGATCTCGACGCGGCCGAGGAGCGGCCTGCGGTCACCCTCGTGACGACCGGGGCGATGGCCCCCGAGGCCCTCGACGCAGCGGCCGAGCTCGACCGCGAGGGCGTGGCCGCGGCGGTCATCCACCTGACGAGTCCCGACCGGGTCTACCGGTCGTGGCGGGCCGGTTTCGCCGCGTCGACCGCCAGCGGGTCGGTGGTCCGGCGGCCGAGCCATCTCCACCGGCTGATCCCCCGGGCCGAGCGCGGCCGCCCGATCGTGAGCGTGCACGACGCCGCGAGTCACAGCCTCGCCTGGATCGGATCGGCGCTCGGGGCCCGCCAGTACGCGCTCGGGGTCGACCGGTTCGGCGAGTCGGGCACGATCGCCGAGCTCCACGACGCCACCGGGATCTCGGCCGGCAACATCGTCAACGCCGCCCTGATCGCGATCAGCGAGCACGACCCGACCGACTGACCGACCCCGACTGCGCGCACGCACCGCGCACACCGGTGTCTGACACCGGTGTGCGCGGCGACCGGAGTCACCGTCGATGATGTCTCGCTCGGCCGTGCTGTGTTCCTAGGATGGCGCCCCATGGTCTGGTGGCTGGTCGGCGCGCATCTGGTCGGTGTGGTCGGTGCCGGCCTCGCCGGTCGGCGGTCGATGACGGCCGGCCTCCTCACCGCCGCCGCAGCGCCCGCCGCCACCGCGATCTGGGCCCTCGTGCTCGTCGTCGGCGATCATCGTCCGAGCGCGACCGAGCTGACGTGGGTCGACGGGCTCGACCTCGCGATCCGGTTCCGGGTCGATGCGCTCGCTCTCCTGATGACGCTGCTCGTGTCGGGGATCGGTGCGCTCGTGTTCGTCTACGCGGCCGGCTACTTCTCGCCAGGCGCCGCGGGCGGGACACGGTTCCCGCCATCGCTGCTCGCGTTCTCGGCGTCGATGCTCGGCCTCGTCCTGGCCGACTCGATCTGGACGCTGTTCATCTTCTGGGAGCTCACCTCGATCACGTCGTTCCTGCTGATCGGGCATGGGCACGCCGACGCCGCCGTCAGGGCGGCCGCCCGCAGGGCGTTGCTGATCACCGGCATCGGCGGACTCGTGCTGCTCGCCGGTCTCATCGTGGTCGGCGACGAGGCCGGCACGAGCACCATCACCGACCTCACCCCGGTGTCGGGACCGGCGGCGACGGTGGCCGCCGTCCTCATCCTCGTCGGCGCAGCGACGAAGTCGGCCCAGTTCCCGTTCCACGTGTGGCTTCCCGGCGCCATGGCCGCTCCCACACCGGTCAGCGCCTACCTGCACTCGGCCACGATGGTGAAGGCGGGTGTGCTGCTCGTGGCCGTCATCGGCCCGGCGTTCAGCGACGTCGGGGCGTGGAAAGCCGTGGGCTTCGCGTTCGGCGCGGTGTCGATGCTGTGGGGTGCCGTCGGCGCGCTCCGCCATCGCGACGCCAAGCTCATTCTCGCCTGGGGGACGGTGTCGCAGCTCGGACTGTTCATCACGCTGTTCTCGCTCGGCGAGGCCAAGGCGGTGTTCGCCGGGGTCGCCCTCGTCGTCGCCCATGCGGTGTTCAAGGCGGCGCTCTTCCTCGTGGTGGGCGAGATCGACGTTCGGACCGGCACCCGCGACATCGCCGAGCTCGGTGGACTCGCACGATCGATGCCGGTGGCCTTCGCGGTCGCGCTCGTGGCCGGCGTCTCGATGGCGGGGGCGCCACCGACGTTGGGCTTCGCCGCCAAGGAGGCGGCGATCGAGGCGGTCCTCGGACTCTCGGGCTCCGAACGGGCGATCGCGACGACCGCCGTGGTCGGCGGTGCCGTGCTGACCGTGGCCTACACCGCCCGGTTCCTGCTCGCGGTGTTCGGGCCGGGCCCGGCCACCCCGGTGGGCCCGAGGCGACCGATGATGACGGCGCCCGCGGCCGTCCTCGGCGCCGTCACCGTGCTCGGCTATGTCGCGATCGACGTCGCCAACGACGTGGTCTCGCCGGCCGCCATCGAGCTGAACGCCAGCGCCGACGTGTACGAGCTGATCGCCTGGCCCGGCCTGAAGACCGCGTTCCTCGTGTCGGTGGCGGTGGTGATCGTCGGCACCGGTATCGGCATCGTCGTCGCCCGCCGTGGTGTCCGGGACGCGCCGCCGACGGTCGGAGCCGATCGAGCCGACGCCGCGATCGACGGGGTCCTCGCATTCTCACCTCGCCTCATCGCCCGGGTACAGCACGGATCGCTTCCGGTGTACCTGGTCACGATGGGCGCCGGCGCTGTCATCGCCGCGCTACCGTTCGCGGCGCTGACGACCACCGACCACCTCCGCCTCTGGGACGACCCGATCCAGGCGGTTGCCGCCGTCACGATCATCGGAGCTGCTGCCGTCGGGGCCCGGGTACCGACCAGGCTGGGGGCGGCGATCACCCTCGGCGCGGTGGGGATCGGCATGGCCGGGCTGTTCGTCGTCCACGGCGCCCCCGATCTCGCCCTGACCCAGCTCCTCGTGGAGACGATCATCGTCGTCGGCTTCGTGCTCGGCCTCGGCCACCTGGGCCGTGAGTTCCCCACGACGGACCAGGTCTGGCGACGGATACGGCTGCTCATCGCCGCCGCGGCCGGCGTCATGGTGATGCTCGCCCTCGCCGCCGCCGGGAGCAACCCGGCCGGGCAGGTTCCGCTCGGCGAGATCGCCGACGGGGCGGTCGCCGACGGCGGCGGGAAGAACCTCGTCAACGTCGTTCTGACCGATCTGCGCGCCCTCGACACCCTAGGTGAGGTCGTCGTCCTCGCCACCGCGACCATCGGGATCGTGGCCCTCGCCCGTCTGCGCACCGCGGAGGCGTCGCCGTGATCCGAGCCCAGTCGCCGGCGGTCGAGCTCGGGGTGCGAGCTGCGAGCCCACTCGCGGTGCTCGTCGGCGTCTACCTCCTGTTCGCAGGCCACAACAACCCCGGCGGCGGCTTCGCCGCCGGGCTCGTCTTCGGTGCGGTGGTGGTGCTCCGCTCGGCGGCCGGCATGCGTCGGGTGGCCGACTCGATCACCCTCATCGCCGTGGGCACGATCGTGGTGTGCGCAGTGGCCGCCGCCCCGCTGCTCCTCGGCGAGCCGCTGCTCGACCAGGGGATCCTCGAGGTCGAGGTGCCCGTGCTCGGCACCGTGAAGACCGGCGGCGCCCTCCCGTTCGACATCGGCGTCACGCTGGTCGTCGTGGGGGTGGTCATGGGGTTCGTCGACTGCCTCTCCCCCCTCGACCTGAACCCGAACCGCAGCGGCGCTGACTCCGGACCCGGCTCCGCCTCCGAGGCGGGTGGACGATGAGCGTCATGCTGCTCGCCGCCGTCGGCGGACTCACCACCGTCGGTTTCTACCTGATCACCGCCCGGTCGCTCAGCCGGATCGTTCTCGGCTTCGCCCTCCTCGGCCACGCCGCGGTACTTGCGCTCGTCGCCGTCAGCGGCCCAGCAGGCGACGCACCGATCGCGGACCAAGGAGGCGAGACGACCATCGCCAACCCCGTGCCCCAGGCGCTGGCCCTCACCGCGATCGTGATCTCGTTCGGGCTCACCCTGTTCCTGCTGGCCCTCGCCGGGCGGCAACAGTCGCTCACCGGCGACGACCTCGTGCAGGACGACATCGAGGACCGCCGCATCGAAGAGGTGTCGAAGCGATCCGACGAATCGGCCGGCGACGCATGAACCTCCTGATCGCCACGACCCTGCTCGCCCCGCTCCTGGCGACAGCGCTCGGGCTGCTGGCCCGAACCAGCGCCCGGGTTCGCGATACCTTCACGATGCTCGGCCTCGGGGCAGCGGCGGCAGCATCGGTGGCCATCCTGTGGCGGGTGGCCACCGACGGCACCCACGTCGTGCGGGTGGGTGGATGGGATCCCGAGCTCGGCATCGTGCTGGTGGCCGACCGGTTTGCCGCGCTCGTGCTGCCGGTGGCGCTCCTGATCGTCTTCGTGGTGGAGATCTTCGCGATCGGCCAGCGCCGTACCGCGTGGGGAGCGAACCCCGAGCTGGCCGGGCCGCTCCTCGGCGTGCTGGCGTCCGGCGTCGCGCTCGCCTTCCTCACCGGCGACCTCTTCACCCTGTTCGTGTCGTTCGAACTGATCCTGGTGTCGAGCTACGTGCTGCTGACCCATCAGGGCAGGGGCCCGCAGATTCGTTCCGGGATGACCTACGTGGTGATGAACCTCTTCGCATCCACGCTGTTCCTGTTCGGCCTCGCCTTCGTCTACGCCGCGACGAACACGGTGAATCTGGCGCTCGTCGCCGAGCGGCTACCCACCCTCGACACCGGGATCCGGGTGGGTATCGGCGCGTGGTTCCTCGTGGTGTTCGGCACGAAGGCGGCGGTCTTCCCGCTGTTCTCGTGGTTGCCGGACTCCTACCCCACCGCGCCGACCACGATCACCGCGGTGTTCGCCGGGTTGCTCACGAAGATCGGGATCTACGCCATGATCCGCTTCTTCACCTTGACCGGCCTCGACGAGCTCGCTGGCGCCATGTTGCTGCTCGCGAGCGCAACGATGCTGATCGGTGCCTTCGGCGCGCTCGCCCAGTCGGACGTGAAGCGGATCCTGTCGTTCCACATCATCAGCCAGATCGGCTACATGCTCATGGGCCTGGCGCTGTTCTCGGCTGCTGGCGCTACCGGGGCGATCCTGTTCCTCGTGCATCACATGCCGGTGAAGACGGTGCTGTTCCTCGTGGGTGGGCTGATCGAGAACGACCAGGGAACCAGCAACCTCGACCGATCGGGTGGGCTGGCGGCAAAGCGACCGTTGATCGCCGCATTCTTCGTCGTGCCGGCCCTCAGCCTCGCCGGCCTGCCGCCGTTCTCGGGGTTCGTGGCCAAGCTCGCGGTCATCTCGGCCGGGATCGACACCGGGGCCACGGTGGCGGTCGTCGCCGCGCTCGCCGCCGGTGCCTTGACGCTGCTGTCGATGACGAAGATCTGGCTCGGCGTGTTCTGGGGGGAGCGGGCGACGACCACCGCCGACCTCCACGCCCCCGGCAACCACTCGGCGATGTTCGCCGCCACCGGGCTCGCCGTGGCGGGCACGCTCGCCATCTCGCTGTTCGCCGGAACGTTGTTCGAGCTCAGCAGCGAGGCGGCCGAGGAGCTCCGCACCCCCACCGACTACATCACCGCGGTGCTGTCATGACCGGAGTCGTGTGATGCGGCCACCACCCTCTCGTCGTGTGCTCACCGCGCTGGGGCTCACCCTCGCCTGGTGTGCCCTGTGGGGCGAGGTCACGGTCGCCAACCTCGCGACGGGCGCGGTCATCGCCATCGCGATGACCGCCCTGAGGGTCGGCCTCCCCGGCAACGGTGGTGTTCGTCTCCGGCCGCTCGTCACCTTGACAGGGCTGGTCGTCGTCGATCTGGTCCGGTCGACGGTGGCCGTTGCGAAGGAGGTCCTCACCCGCAGGGAGCTCGCCGACGAGGTGATCATCGCCGTGCCCGCCCCGGCCGGGAGCCACCATCATCGACTGCTGCTGATCGTGCTCATCACCGTCACGCCCGGTACGGCGGTGGTCGACATCGGCACCGACCCCGACGTGCTCTACCTTCACCTGCTCTACCGGGACGATGCCGACAAGACCCGGCGGCACGTGACGAGGCTGGCGAACCTGGCGTGTGACGCGCTGCCGACGTCGGACCCCCACCCGTCCGAGGTGGTCACATGATCACGATCGCGGCCATCTACTGCTTCGTCGCTGCGGCGATCTGCGCCACCTGGCGGTTGCTTCGAGGCCCGCGGCTCCCGGATCGCATCGCCGCGCTCGACGTGGCGCTGATCTCGGTGATGGGCGCGATCGCGGTGGACGGCGCTCGCCGCGACGACACCACCTACTTCTCGCTGCTGGTGGTGCTCGCGATCGTGGGCTTCACCGCCACGGTGGCGGCCAGCGTGTTCGTGGAACGGCGCGGCCCGATCGCCGGGGACCGCGCCCCCGAGGATCGCGGGTCGGAGGATCCGACCGACGAGGAGCTGTCGTGACCACGGTCGCCGCGCTGGTGATGCTCGCCGGTGGTCTCGTGGCCATCCTCGCCGGCGTCGGCATCGTCCGGCTCCAGACGCCCTACGCTCGCTTCCATGCTGCTGGTAAGGCCAGTCCGGTCGCGTTCCTCGTCGCCGCCGTCGGCGCTGGTATCGAGCTCGGCCCTGCCGGCGCCGCCCAGCTGATCATCGCCAGCCTGGCCATGGTGCTCACCCTGCCGATCGGTGTGCACCTCCTGTTTCGAGCCGTTCACCGAACCGAGCCCCGGTACAACCCCGACCTCGACGAACTCGAGTCGGCCGCGGCCAGAGACGAGTAAAGGAGCAAGCGCCATCGACACCGATTTCACCCCCAGCGCCGACGAGCTTCTCGGCCACAACGCCGAGCAGGCGAAGGGGTTCACCGACGCCGACCTGCAGGTGGCTCCGCTGCGTCACCTGGCCATCGTCGCCTGCATGGACTCGCGCATCGACACGTTCAAGATCCTCGGCCTCGGCAACGGGGAGGCCCACATCATCCGCAACGCCGGCGGGGTCATCACCGACGATGTCATCCGCTCGCTGTGCCTGTCGCAACGGCTGCTCGGCACCCGGGAGGTGATCCTGGTCCACCACACCGACTGCGGGCTGCAGAAGGTCGACGAGAACGAGTTCCGCCGGGAGCTCGAGGAAGAGCTCGGCGTGAAGCCGTGGTGGTCGCTCGAGGCCTTCTCCGATCCCTACCGCGACGTCGCCCAGTCGATGCAGCGGTTGGCGATGACGCCGTTCCTCCCCCACAAGGAGCACATCCGGGGGTTCGTCTACGACGTGACCGACGGCCTGCTCCACGAGGTGGCCAAGCAGGATCCCGAGAGGAGCGGGACGTGAGCGAACGGGTCTTCGAGAACGACGGCTGGGACGCCCGGTTGCGGGTGGGTCTGCTGGTGCCCGACGGCGACGTCGGTCCGGAGTCGGAGTGGTCGGCCATGAAGCCCCCCGGGGTGGCCTTCAACGCCTCCCGGTTCCGGTTCCCGGTCAGCTCGGTGGTGGCCGAGTCGGATCGGATCGACATCAGCCCCGTGGAGTTCGTCGCCGCGCCGGGCCCGCTCGACGACGCGATGGGCCTCCTGAACCCGCCGTCGATCGACGTGTATGCGCTCGGCTTCACCTCGACCAGCTACGTCGGCGACGACGCCGAGCTCACGGCCCGCCTCTCGACGGTGGCCGGTGGCCGGACGGTGGTGACGACCGGCCAGGCGCTCCTCGCCGCGGCCGACCACCTCGGCGCCGAGCGCGTGATGCTGGTGGACCCGCCCTGGTTTCCCCCGGAGCTGACCGCGCTCGGACGGGCGTGGTTGGAGCGCAACGACGTGCCGGTCGTCCGGGCCGAGGCGGCCGGACTCCCCTCGGGCCAGGGCAACATCCACCCCGGCGCCCTCCACCGATGGCTCGTCCACAACGTCGACGGCGTCGATCTCGTGCTCGTCGGCGGGAACGGCTTCCGTGCGGTCGGCGCGATCGACGCGGTCGAGACCGACACCGGCGTGGCGGTGGTGACAGCCAACACCGCGCTGCTGTGGCACACCCTCCGCACGGTCGGTCGCCCGACGGACACCGTCACGAGGTATGGACGCATCTTCGCCACCTGAGTCCCCCGCCGCCCCCTGAGCCCGGCTCCCAACATGATACAGACTTGCTCTCGACATCAGTCTTGATGTATCACATGAGGAATGACACAGGCGCCGACCGAACCTCCGACCGCCGCCCCGTCGGCCGAGACCCAGACCCAGGTCCACACCATGGCCCAGGCCGACGCCGCGCTCGACGAGATGGCGACGGCGTGGCGGGATCGGCCCGACATCTCCGCCCGGTCGGTCCTCGTGACCGTCCTCGGCGACACCGTCGCCCCGCTCGGCGGGTCGATCTGGTTGGCCGACCTGATCCGGCTGGCCGAGGTCTTCGGATTCAGCGATCGACTGGTGCGCACGTCGATGTTCCGCCTCGCCGCCGAGGGCTGGGTGACCAACGAGCGTGTCGGCCGGCGCAGCCGCTACTCCCTCACGGAGTTCAGCCGAGCCGAGATCGCCGACGCGTCGACCCGCATCTACCGCCGAGTCGCACCGACGTGGGACGGCCAGTGGACGCTCGCGTTCGTCGACGCCTCGGCCGGCGAGGCCGACGAGCCGAGTCTGGAGCAGAGTCTCCGCTGGCACGGGTTCGCACCGATCGCCGCCGGGGTCTTCGCCAAACCCAACGCCGATGCCGTCGCCGCCCGCAGCCTCTTCGCTCGCCTCGGCGTGGAGCCGGCGCCGATGGTGGCCACCGCCGCGTTCGACGCCGTGAGCCCCGTCGCCGCCACCGCCACCTTCCGGACCGAGTCGGGACTGGCCCGGGCGGAGGCCGCCTACCGCGACATCGTCGACGGCTACGGCTGGACCGACAGCCTCGTCCCCGGCGACCTGCCGCCCCGAAGCGCCTTCCTCCTCCGCTCGATGATCGTCCACGACCTCCGCCGATCGCGGCTCGGCGACCCCGAGCTGCCGATCGACCTCCTCCCGGCCGACTGGATCGGGAGCCGGGCGGCCGCCATCGCCAGCCACGCCTACGAGGCGGTCGACCGGGCGGCATGGCGGTGGGTCGAGTCGATCACCGGACTGACCCCCGATCCGCTCCTCACCGATCGTTTCACGTCACCACCCGACCCGAGAACGGACACGCCATGACCACCACCGACATCCCCGCTGACAGCCCCACCGACGATGCGGGCCAGCTCCGGTTCGATGCGCTGCTCGAAGCCGACGAGAAGATCGAGCCCCGCGACTGGATGCCCGAGAACTACCGCAAGACGATGATCCGCCAGATCGCCCAGCACGCCCACTCCGAGGTGATCGGCCAACAACCGGAGGGCAACTGGATCACCAGGGCCCCGACCCTGAAGCGCAAGGCGATCCTGATGGCCAAGGTCCAGGACGAGGCGGGCCACGGTCTCTACCTCTACTCGGCGGCCGAGACGCTCGGGATCTCCCGCCACGAGCTCAACGAGCTCCTGCACGCCGGCCGACAGAAGTACTCGTCGATCTTCAACTACCCGACCCTGTCGTGGGCCGACATCGGGGCCATCGGCTGGCTGGTCGACGGGGCTGCGATCACGAACCAGGTCATGCTCACCCGCACGTCGTATGGCCCCTACGCCCGGGCGATGGTGCGGATCTGCAAGGAGGAGTCGTTCCACCAGCGCCAGGGCTACGAGATCATGCTCACCCTCGTGCAGGGAACCGACGCCCAGAAGGCGATGGCCCAGGACGCGCTGGATCGGTGGTGGTGGCCGTCGCTCGCGATGTTCGGCCCGCCCGACGCCGAGTCGACCCACACCGAGCAGTCCGTCGCGTGGAAGATCAAGCTCGAGACCAACGACGAGCTCCGGCAGAAGTTCGTGGACATGACGGTGCCCCAGGCAGCCCACCTCGACCTCGAGATCCCCGACCCCGACCTCGTGTGGAACGAGGAGCGGGGCCACTACGACTTCGGCGAGATCGACTGGGACGACTTCTGGCGGGTGGTGAAGGGCGACGGTCTCTGCAACCGGGAGCGCATCGCCAACAAGGTTCGGGCGTGGGAGGACGGTGCCTGGGTCCGAGAGGCGGCCACCGCCCACGTCCAACGCCAGCGTCGGCGGGCAGCGACCGCCGGGACCACCACGACCACAGCGACCGCCGGCACCGCAGAGGAGCAGCGATGAGCTACGACGTGCCCGTCATCGAGGGCGAGGAGGACGTGGCCCTGGCCGGGAGCGCCGACGGGCACCCGCTGTGGGAGGTGTTCGTCCGGGCGTCGCGCGGCCTCAACCACGTGCACGCCGGGTCCCTCCACGCACCCGACGCCAAGACCGCGGCCCGCAACGCCCGAGACGTCTACACCCGCCGCAACGAGGGGGTCAGCGTGTGGGTGGTGCCCTCATCGGCGATCCACGCCAGCGACCCCGACGACGCCGACGCCTGGTTCGACAGCGACAAGCCCTACCGGCACCCGACCTTCTATGAGATCCCCGACGAAGTGGGGCACATGTGATGGCACCCGACCAACCGGCGCTGCTCACCTACCTCCTGCGACTCGCCGACGACAACCTCGTGGTGGCCCAACGCCTCGGCGACCTCATCGCCGGGATGCCCGAGCTCGAGGAGGACATCGCCGTCGCCAACGTCGCGCTCGACCATCTCGGTCAGGCCCGCCACCTGTACGACTACGCGACCGACGTCGATCCCGACGGCCGCGACGAGGACCAGTTCGCCATGCTGCGGGCCGAGCGGGAGTTCCTCAACGCCGTACTGGTGGAGCAACCGAACGGCGACTTCGCCACCACGATGGTTCGCCAGTTCTTCCTCGACGCCTACCAGGTGCCGCTCTACCAGGCCCTGGCCACCAGCGCCGACGAGCGACTGGCCGGCATCGCGGCCAAGGCGGCGAAGGAGGCCCGCTACCACCTCGAGCACTCCTCGGCGTGGGTGGTGACCCTCGGCGACGGGACCGACGAGAGCCACCGTCGAGCCCAGGCGGCGGTGAACGAGCTGTGGCAGTTCACCGCCGACCTGCTCGTCACCGACCAGGTGGAGGACGAGCTGCTCAGCCGGGGGGTGGCCCCCGATCCCGCCGAGCTGCGACGGTCGTTCGACGCCACGGTCGGCGACGTGTTGCGGGCGGCCAGGCTCGAGCTGCCGGCCGACCCCTTCCAGCGGCTGGGGGGACGGACCGGGATGCACACCGCCCACCTCGGACACCTGCTGCCGGAGATGCAGTGGCTGTACCGGGCCCACCCGGGAGCGTCGTGGTGAGCGCGGCCTCGCTGGCGACGCCGTCGCTCGACGAGCTCTGGGCACTGGCCGGCTCGGTGTGCGACCCGGAGCTGCCGCCGCTGACCCTGGCCGACCTCGGCATCCTCCGCAACGTCGAACTGGCGGGCCCTGGCGGTGGGGCCGAGCGGACCGTCGTCGTGACGTTGACGCCCACCTACTCCGGTTGCCCCGCCATCGAGCACATCGAGCGGGAGGTACGCACGACCCTGGAGATGGCCGGGTGCGGGTCGGTGCGCATCGAACGGGCGCTCACCCCTGCGTGGACCACCGACTGGATCACCGACGAGGGTCGGCGCAAGCTCGCCGACGCCGGGATCGCCCCGCCCGCACCAGGAGCCGCAGCCGGCGACGGGCCGGTGCCCGTCACGCTGGGCCGGCGGGCGGACCGACCGGTCCCCTGTCCCCGATGCGGGGCGACGGCCACCGTCGAGGTGTCCCGCTTCGGTTCGACCGCCTGCAAGGCGTTGTATCGGTGCGAGTCGTGCGCCGAGCCGTTCGACCACTTCAAGGAGATCTGATGGCGCTCGGCGAGCAGACCACCACCGCGTCGCCGGTCGTGGCCTTCCACCGGCTGACCGTTGCCGAGGTTCGACCCGAGACCGACGACGCGGTCAGCGTCGCACTGGACATCCCCGACGAGCTCCGTGACGCGTTCCGCCACATCCCCGGCCAGCACCTGGTGTTGCGGGCCGAGATCGATGGCACCGACGTGCGCCGGTCATACTCGATCTGCAGCCCGCCCGGCGACGAGCAGCTCCGGGTGGGGATCAAGCGGATCCCCGACGGCGTGTTCTCGAGCTATGCCACCACGGAGCTGGCGGCCGGCGACGCGATCGAGGCGATGGCCCCGATCGGCGAGTTCACCGCCTCCTGCGACAGCGCGGTGGCCCAGCGCTATGTGGCGTTCGCCGCCGGCTCGGGCATCACGCCGATCCTGTCGATGGTGACCACCCTCCTGCGGAACGAACCGGCCTGTCAGGTCACCCTCGTGTACGGGAACAGGACGACCCAGTCGATCATGTTCCACGAGGAGCTCGAGGCACTGAAGAACCGCCACCCCGACCGGTTCCAGCTCGTGCACGTCCTCAGCCGGGAGCCGCACCAGATCCCGCTGTTCGAGGGCAGGATCGACGCCGACAAGGTGCGGCTCCTCGCCGGCACGCTCATCGACGTGCCCAGCGTCGACCACTGGTATCTCTGCGGACCCCTGGCCATGGTCGAGACCGTGACCGACGCGCTCGGGGCGCTCGGCGTCGACACCGACCGGATCCACTCGGAGCTCTTCTTCGACCAGCGCATCGAGGAGGTGCCGGAGCGAGCCGGCACCGAGGAGGGCCTCGTCGACGTGCGGGTCACGATCGATGGCCGCACCTCGGTGGTGGCCGTCGACCCGGCCGGCCCGTCGCTGCTCGATTACGCCCGTTCGGTCCGCTCCGAGGCGCCGTTCGCCTGCAAGGGCGGGATGTGCGCCACCTGCAAGGCCGTCGTGGTGGCGGGCGAGGTGACGCTCACCAAGAACTACGCCCTCACCCAGAGCGAGCTCGACGCCGGATTCATCCTCACCTGCCAGGCCCACCCCGTTGGCGAACAGCCGCTGCACATCAGTTACGACGTCCACGGCGGACTCGGCCGCTGATCGCGATGACCACCACGCACGCCGCGACCACGAGCACGGCGTGGACGAGGCCCTCGCCGAGCGAGCCCTGCTCCGGTCCGTCGACCGCGTAGGTGCCGAGCTCGCGCGACGACCAGAACGGCAGCGCCCGCGAGTAGCGGTCGAACGGATTCACGACGGCCTGGAGGCCCGCCAGGAAGAACAGGATCAGCGTGCCCTCCATCTCCCGCCGCATCAGCGCCCCGACGGCGCTCCCGACCCCGATCGCCGTCGCACTGGTGACGGCGAAGCTGAGCACCACCCCGCCGATGCTCCTGACGTCCTGATCCACCGCGACGAGCACGCCGAACACCGCGGTGAGCCCGAGACCGATCCCGGCGAGGCCGACGACCCGACCGGCGACGAGGTCCCGCCATCGCCAACCGGCGAGCTCGAGGCGAGGCTCGACCTCCCGTCCACCGACGGCGGCGAAGAAGGCCACCGTGCTCACCGCCCAGCTCAGGCCGAACAGGAGCGAGCGGACGGACCGGCCCACGGAGTCGTGGGATACGAAGTAGAACGCCACGGGCATGGCCAGCAGGATGCCGACGGTGAGCCGCCGGCGGACGACCGCCCGGACCGTCATCTCGGCGGGAAGCATCACCGTGCCGACGGTCATGGGGTCGGCATCCCCTCGATCTCGATGACGGTGGATGCCTTGGCGAGGGCGTCAGGCGAGTGCGAGGCGACCACTGCGGTGCCGCCGCTGTCCTGCCATGACCACAGCAGGTCCCAGAAGCGCCGGGTGCTGTCGGCGTCCATGCCCTGGTAGGGCTCGTCGAGCAGGAGCAGCGCCGGTGAGCCGAGGAGGGCGGTGACCACGCTGAGCTTCTGCCCGGTGCCACCGGACAGCTCGCCGGCGACGGCCGCCGCCGCGGCGTCCCACCCGAGCTCGCGGGCGAGCCGGCAGCCCTCGGCCGTCGCCCCCGCCCGGTCGAGGCCGTTGGGGGCGCCGAAGAGGGCGAAGTGCTCACACGGTGTGAGGTAGGGGTCGAGGCCGCCGCTCTGGGGCACGTAGCCGATCCGGCCCGACACCCGAACCGAGCCGGCGTCCGGCCGCTCGATCCCGGCGACGAGGCGCAGCAGGGTCGACTTGCCGGCGCCATTGGGGCCGATGAGCACCACGACCTCACCGACCGTGGCCCGTAGCGACACCCCGCCCAGAACCTCGTGACCGCGGTAGGACTTCGTCACCCCGTCGACCGCCACCACCACGGCATCGCCGGCAGCGACGGGCGACGCCGCCCGGCCGCTGCGGTGGCCGAGGGCGGAGGCCACCGCAGCGGCGTAGTCGTCGGGAGGGCCGAAGTGGTCGAGGGCCGACACGTCGGACTCGGCCAGGAAGCCCTCGGTCTCGACGAGCACCGCCGCCCGCTCGTCGACCGCCACCCCCAACGCCTCCAGCTGATGACCGAAGGCGTCGAGCCAGGTCGCCTCGTTCACGACGCCACACCGGCCCGGAGCACGGCGGAGACGGTCGACGCGTAGTGCTCCCACTGGGCGGCCTGCTCGGCGAGACTGGCCCGACCGGCCTCGGTGAGGGCGTAGTACTTGCGACCCGGTCCACCATCGCCGGCCCGCCACTCCGCTTCGAGGAGACCCTGCTTCTCGAGCCGGAGCAATGACGGGTAGAGCGACCCGCCCGGGATACGGCCGAGGCCCGCGTCCTCAAGCCGACCGGCCAACTCGTAGCCGTACGCCTCCCCACCGGTGAGGAGGGCGAGGAGGCACGGATCGAGCACACCCCGGATCCATCCCGACGGTAGCTCTGTTGTCGACATAGATAGACAGCCTATCTACTGGTAGACAGGTGCCCCTCGAAAATTCGTGGAGTTTGCAGCGGCAGACGCTGTCAACTCGACAAATTTCGGCGATCAGCGCTTGGTCGTGCCGGGGTCGGTGATCAACCGGGCCTGACGACCATAGGTGAGGTACTGCCACATCCAGCTGGCGACCACCGTCGTCTTCGATCGGAAGTCGACGAGCGACATGATGTGCACCAGCCACCACAGGAACCAGGCGGCCCGACCGCCGAACCGGAGTCGGGGCGACAGGTCGGCGACGGCCGCCGACCGTCCGATCGTGGCCAGCGACCCCTTGTCCTCGTAGCGAAAGGCCCGGCGCGGCTCGCCGGCGAGGTCGGCCTCGACCATCTCGGCGACGTGCTGACCGCCCTGGATGGCGGCTGGGGCCACACCGGGCACCACCTCGCCGTCGACGGTGGCGGCGGCGAGATCGCCGATCACGAAGAGCTCGCGGTGGCCGGGCACCGAGAGGTCGTCGGCGACCACGACCCGACCGGCCCGGTCGGTGTCACCGCCGGTCAGGCCACCGAGCGGCGACGCCGCCACCCCGGCAGCCCACACCGCGGTGGCGGCCCGTAGCTCGCCGGTGCTGGTCTCGAGCCGGTCGGGGCCGATGTCGACCACCATGCAGTTCGTCCTGACCTCCACGCCCAGCGCCTCGAGCTGGGCACGGGCCGACGTCCGGAGCTCGGGCGGAAACGTCGGCAACACGTCGCGGCCGGCCTCCACCAGGACGACCCTCGCCTCGCCGGGATCGAACCCGCGGTAGTCGTTGCGCAGGTCGTGGAGCGCGATCTCCCGAATGGCCCCCGCCATCTCCACCCCGGTCGGCCCGGCCCCCACCACGGCGAACGTCAGCAGGTCCCGGCGTCGCTCGGGGTCGGTCTCCTTCTCCGCCCGCTCGAACGCGAGGAGCACCCGGCGTCGGATGCGGAGCGCGTCCTCGATCGACTTGAGCCCTGGCGCCGCCTCGGCCCAGTGGTCGTTGCCGAAGTAGGCGTGGGTGGCCCCGGTGGCGAGGACGCACCAGTCGTAGGGGTGCTCGTCGTCGGCGGTGCGGACCACTCGCCGCTCGGGGTCGACGCCGACGACCTCGCCCAGCACCACCCGGCAGTTTCGCTGGCCTCGGACGAGGCGGCGGATCGGCTGGGCGATGTCGGCTGGGTTCAGCCCACCGGTCGCCACCTGGTAGAGCAGCGGCTGGAACAGGTGGTGGTTCCGCCGATCGATGAGTGTCACCTCGACCGGCGCGTCGGCGAGGGCCCGCGCCACCGCCATCCCCCCGAAGCCGCCGCCGACGACCACGACCCGCTTGCCCATCCGCGTCTCCCTCTCGACGAGATCGAAACGATCGTAGGTCCCGCCGACCCGGCGCGTCGGACCAGGATCAGGGCGGGTGCCGGTCAGCCATCGTCGAGGATGGCGTCGATCTGACCGGCGGCGGCGGTGATGCCCTCCACCATGCCCATGTCGATCATCTGTTGCATCTCGTCGAGTGACGGGAAGTGGGAGATCGTGACCATCTCGGTCGTGCCGTCGCTGCGCTCGCCGATCTTGACCTCGAACCGGGTCGACGGGAGCTCCTCGTTGGCCGAACCGTCATCGTTGGCGAACACGTCCTGGATCTCGATGTAGGTCGGGGCGTCGACCTGCAGGATGCGCCACCGCCCGTAGTGCTCGTCGCCGCTCTCCTCGCCCACCATCTTGTAGAGCATCTCCCCGCCGACGACGAGGTCGTGTTCGATGAACGTGCAAGGGTACGTCGGTGGCCCCCACCACCGCTCGAGCTTTCGGGGGTCGGCCCAGAGGTCCCACCTGCTTGACGTCGACCTCGTAGACGGCGGTGAGGGTGAGGGTCAGGGCGTCCAGGTCCTTGTCGACGCTGACGACGGGCATGCTTGTCACCTCTTCTTCCTGTTCTTCCGGTTCTTCTTCTCGTTCGATCCCGGTTGCGGTGCCCGGGGGATTCGAGCACCTCGTCGAAGCGCTCGAGCCGTTCTCGCCAGAGCTGCTCGTAGTGGCCGAGCAACGAACGAGCTCGCTCGATTCGGGCGATGTTCGTGATGACCCGCTGCTCCCGGCCGTGCTTCTGCTTGGTGACCAGCCCGGCGGCCTCCAGCACGGCCACGTGCTTCTGGACCGCGGCGAAGCTGTCAACCGCCCGATCGGGCATCGCCGAGTCGACCAGCGATCCGACGAAGCGCCTCGCTCGGGTAGGGACTGCGCACCGCGAGGATCCGGCGAGCGACGCCGAGGGCTTCGAGCGGGGCGGGGTCGCCGCCGAGCGGGTGATCGGGATCGAGGTCGATCATCACGCTCACCTCGAAGTCGGCTCGCCCATCGTCGCGGCGACGGGCGGCGTGACGGACCGCCTGGTCGCGTGCGGTCCGCACGAGGACCGCCAGCTTCGCCGATGCCCGGATGTTGACGCCGTCGGCGTGCTGGGCGGCCAAGCCGATCGTCTCGACCGAGCTCGCACCGATCACGATGGGCGGCGGCGGGTGCCCGTCGACGAGGCCCGTCGGGTCGGCCACCACCAGGTGCTCGCCGCGGTAGGTCTCGCCCCGCCAGATCGCACGAATCGCTTCGACGGTCTCGACCAGGTGGTCGGCTCGGTCGGCCTGGCGAGCCAGGTCTCGCCCGATCGCCGTGTGCTCGCTGGCGAAGCGGCTGCCCGGCGCAGCGCCCGAGCCGACGCCACAGGTGACCCGGCCCGGGGCGAGGCTCTGCAAGGCGTTGATGGCCGACGCCAGCTGGGCCGGATGACGGTTTACCATGTTGGCCACGAGCGGCCCGATCCGAACGCGGCTCGTCACTGCGGCCATCGCCCCCAGCATCACGAACGGGTCGCGCGACCAGTCCGCCCCGACCATCGATCCCGAGAAGTGGTCGTAGGTCCAGAGGCCGTCGACTCCGCCGATCCCGTCGATGTCGGCTGCGAGGTCGACAGCGTCGCGGACGATGGCGTTGAAGGAGCTGAGTACGAGGTCGGTCTGCATGAAGGTCACCTGGTCCGAGGTCTGATCGGGGAACGGTTCGCGCCGTGGTGTCGTCAGCCCCGCCCCCGCGAACTGCGGGACGGGTCCAGGAGGGTTCGGAGCGCGGCATCGAGCGCTGCCCGTTCCTCGGGCCTCAGCGGAGCACCGACGAGGCGTTCGACGTCGCGGGTGTGGACCGTCGCCATCCGCCCCCGCAGCCTCCGACCCTCGCTGGTGAGTGCCACCAGCACCTCGCGCCGATCGGCCTCGCCGGGGAACCGTTGGAGCAGTCCGGCGTCGACCAGCCGACCGACGATCCGGTTGCAGGAGCTGTTGGCGATGAGCAGGCGGCCGGCAAGCTCGCCCATGCGAATCGGTGCGTCGTTCTCACCCACCTGGTGGAGCACGTCGTAGTCGCTCAGGTCATGACCGAAACGGCCGCGGAGGGTCTCGTCCATCTCGGTGGTCGCTCGGCGATGGAATCGGGCCAATCGCTCCCACACGTCGATGACGGTCGGGTCGTGGGCAGCCACCATCGAACGCACGATAGACTATTTCCGAATGGAAATATATGGGATCGGCCAACGGTTGGTAGAGACATGAACGCACCCACCATCGACGTCGTCCGATCCGATGCGCGATTCCACACCCGGGCCGGGTGGCTGGATTCCCGGCACTCGTTCAGCTTCGGTCGCCACTACGACCCCACGAACACGAACCACGGTCAGCTCCTCGTGCTCAACGACGACCGTGTTGTGGGCGGGACCGGGTTCGACACCCACCCCCACCGCGACATGGAGATCGTGACCTGGGTGCTCGACGGCGAGCTCGAGCACAAGGACTCCGAGGGCAATCGCGGTCTGATCTATCCCGGCCTGGCCCAGCGGATGAGCGCCGGCCGAGGGATCTGGCACTCGGAGAAGAACCCGAGCGCCACCGACGACGTGCACTTCGTCCAGATGTGGGTCGTACCCGACACCGAGTCGATCGATCCCGGCTACCAGCAACTCGACGTCAATGACCAGCTCGCCGCCGGCGGCCTCGTGCCCATCGCGTCCGGCCGGGGTCACGACGCTGCGATCTCGATCCGGCAGCGCGACGCCGTGCTCTGGGGCGGCCGACTCCAGGCCGGCGAGCGGGTCGATGTCCCGTCCGCCGCGTTCGGGCACCTCTTCGTTGCTCGGGGCACCGTCACCCTCGACGCGGCAGGAGAGCTGGTCACCGGCGACGCCGCCCGCCTCACCAACGTCGACGGTGGCACGATCGTCGCCGGTCCCAACGGTGCCGAGCTCCTCGTCTGGACCACGGGCCCCATGCCCTGAGTCCCCCAGCAGCTCGGCACCGTGCCGGGTCTTGCCCCTGGCCGGCGTCAGGAGGGGTCGATGAGGAAGTCGGCGCTGCCGATCAGGTCGTGTCGCATCAGCCGCTGGTCGAGGGTGCGGGCCGGCCGGGAGACCGTCTCGAGGTAGCGGGCGTCGTCGGCCGCTCGGGCTCTGGCTCGTTCGACGGCCTCGGCGGGGGTGATCGCGCGGAACCGGATGTGGTCGCCGGCTCGGTGCTGGGCGAACCGATCGAGCTCGGACGACACCAGCGTGGCGATCTTCGGATAGCCGCCGGTGGTCTGGTGATCGGCGAGGAGCACGGTCGGCACGCCGTCGCCGGCGACCTGGATCGAGCCCCGCACGATCGGTTCGGAGGGGATCGACAGCGCATCGTCGAGCGCGAGTCGTGGACCCGACAACCTCACCCCCATCCGGTCGTAGGCCTCGGTGAGCTGGTAGGGCTGGCCGAGCAGGTTCGTCGTCGCGTCGCCGACGAACCGGTGCTGTTGGGGGCCGAGAACCACGGGCACGACGTCTGGCGGTCGCCCGTGATCGGGGATCGGGATCGGTCCGTCCCGTTCCGGCTGGCGTCGGGCATCGCCGATCGTCACCCGCTGACCGACCTCGAGCACACCGCCCCCGAAGCCCGACGGCGCGTGGGTCGCGGTGGAGCCGAGCCAGCGACGAGCGCGCACCTCACCGGCGAACGCGACGTACGCCCAGCTACCCCACTCCCCCGCCTCGATGACCAACCGGTCACCGGCGGTCACGGTTGCGACGAGCCATGGGTCTCGCCACGGCCCGGGAACCTCGACCCGGAACGCGCCGCCGGCGACCGCGACGGTGACCGAACCGGCCAGGCACTCGAGCACCAGGCCGGCCATCGACACCTCGATCGCGGTCGCACCGCGGTCGTTTCCGACCACCTCGTTGGCCGTCGCGTGAGCCAGGCGATCCATCGGCCCCGAGGCGGGCACACCGAACCGGAGCGAGCCGAGCCGACCGCCGTCCTGGAACGACACGAGCGGCCCCACCCGAACCACCTGGAACGTTGCCGTGGTCATGGGCTGTCGGACCGATCACGGCCGCGATCGTCGCCCGTGGCCTCCCGCCGGTCGAGCTCGTCGCGTTCGATGCGCACGAAGCGCACCTCGTCGCCGGGATCGAAGAGGAACGGCTCGTCGAGATCGGTGGGCAGGATCCGGGTGGGCGAGCGGCCGATCACCGACCAACCGGTCGGCATGTCGAGCGTGGTGATCAGGCACTGGGTGCCGGCGATGATGACGCTCCCAGCCGGCACATCCCGGACCGCGGTCGGCTTGCGGGGCACCCGGATCGCGTCGACGACCCCGGCCAGATAGGCGTAGCCGGGGGCGAAGCCGTACATCAGGACGCGGTACGTGCCGCCGAGGTGGGCGGCGACGACGTCGTCTGACGTGAGGTCACAGGCTGTGGCGACATCGGCGAGGTCTGGGCCGACGTCGTGGTCGTAGCACACCTCGACCTCGTGACAGGCCGGGGCCGAAGGAGGTGGCGATCCGCCGGATCGGAGGGCGCGGACCGCACGCTCGACCGCGCCATGATCGGTGAGCTCCGGGTCGAACTCGACCAGGAGATTGACCAGCGCCGGTACGACCGCCCGCACACCGGGGATCGACGACGCGGCCAGCGCTCGATCGAGGGTCAGGACCGAGCCGTGGGCCTCGTCATCGATCTCGTCGGCGACACAGACGAGGATTGCGTGATCCGCCACCGGGACGAACCGGGGTTCTGGCCAACGCTCGACGTCGCGGGCACGGCCGGCGCTCACCCTTCTGACGTTGCGAATCCGGTCGGGGTGATGCCAGCCGCAACCAACTCGTGGCGTAGGCGACGGGTCATCGCCACCGCCGTCTCGCTGTCGCCGTGGACGCAGATCGAGTCGGCGGCGAGCGGGATCGGCTCACCGCCGACCACCGGCATGAACCCGGTCTCGAGGAACTCGAGGAGCCGATCGGTCGCCTCGCTCGGCTCGTGGAGCATCGCTCCTGGTTCCTGCCTCGGCACGAGCTGACCGTTGGGCTGGTAGCCACGGTCGGCGAAGACCTCGGCGTAGGTCGCCATGCCGGCCGAGCGGGCGACGCGCTCGATCTCGGTTCCCGAGATCGCCAGCATCGCCAGGCTCGCGTCGATGGACTGCACAGCCGCGACGACGGCCGCGGCAACGTCGGCGTCACGGGCGGCGAGGTTGCCGAGGGCGCCGTGAGGCTTCACATAGCGAACCTCGACGGGGACGAGGGCAGCGATCGCCATCAACGCGCCTATCTGCGCCGCCACCATCCGCCCGATCTCGGGGTTGGTCATCGGGATGATCCGACGGCCGAAGCCCTCGCGGTCGGGATAGCCCGGATGGGCCCCGACCACCACCCCGTTGTGGGCGGCGAGCGACAGGGTCTCGAACATCGTCTCGATGTCACCGGCGTGGCCCCCGCACGCGACGTTGGCGCTCGAGACGAGCGACAGCATCGCTTCGTCGTCGCCGCAATCCTCCCCCAGGTCAGAGTTGAGATCGATCCGTCGGGTCATGGGCGCTCCTCCCTCCCAGCCTACTCAACCGGGTGGACGGGCGACGGTGGTCGTTTCGAGCTGGTCGACGCCACCTCGTAGGCTCGGCTGTAGCGTCGCCAGAGCGGGCAGGGAAGTACGGGCGGGACGAAGGGGGAGCTCATGTCGAGAACCGATCAGTACCGGATGGTGGTCGAGGAGAACGTGCCGGCGACCATGCGCGACGGGACCACCCTCTACGCCGACGTGTACCGGCCCGACGCCGAGGGCCGGTTCCCCGTCCTGCTGCTCCGCCTGCCCTACGGCAAGCAGTTCATCTCCGACTTCGGCGACCACGAGTTCTTCGTGCCAAAGGGCTACGTCGTGGCGATCCAGGACACCCGGGGTCGGTTCACGTCCGAGGGTGCGTTCACGCCGCTGGTCGACGAGCCCCTCGACGGCTACGACACCGTCGAGTGGGCGGCCGGCCTCCCGTGGAGCGACGGGAACGTCGGCACGATCGGCCAGAGCTATCTCGGCGCCACCCAGTATCTGATGTCGTGGACCGCGCCGCCGTCGCTGCGGTGCCAGGTGCCGGTGTCGGCCGCCGCCGACTTCCACGCCGGCTGGGTCTACGACGTCGGTGGTGCACTGGTTCACGGGTGGGCACTCCCCTACGCCGTGTTCCTGGCCCGCAACACGATCGATCGTCTGGGCCTCAAGGAGACGCTCTGGCCCGAGATCCGGGAGAAGCTCGAACGGTCGATCAACTTCGCCAATCCGTTCACCCCCGAGGCGTATCGTCATCTCCCACTCATGGACTGGGCCGACCTCCTGGCCGACGTCGCCCCCTACGTCCGCGACTACCTGACCCATCCCGACGCCGGCGAGTACTGGGCCCCGATCGACGGCTCGGCCAAGCTCGACCGGGTCCGGGTGCCGATGCTGCACGTGAGCAGCTGGTACGACATCTTCAGCCGCGACGGGGCGATCATGTACAACGGGCTCCGCAACCGGGCGGCGACCCCGGAGGCCAGGGGTGGGCAGCGCCTGCTCCTCGGGCCGTGGGGACACCTCTTCCCCTACACGTCGCCCACCTCGAAGGGGGCGGGTGACGCCGACTTCGGCGAGGCGTCGCTCCTCGACCTCCACGAGTACGAGCTGTCGTTCCTCGACCGCTGGCTGAAGGGTGTCGACAACGACTGGGACGAGCGGCCACCGATCCGCCTCTTCACGATGGGCCGCAACACGTGGCGGGACGAGGACCAGTGGCCGCTGGCCACCACCCGATGGACGCCGCTGTTCCTCGACAGCGGCGGCTCGGCCAACACCGCCGACGGCGATGGCCGGCTCGCGTGGACCACGGCCGGCGACTCGCCGCCCGACACCTACGTCTATGACCCCGATGATCCCGTGCCGACGACCGGCGGCAACCTGCTGGTGTTGCCGATCGGCGCCTATGACCAGCGCGACGTGGAGCAGCGACCCGACGTGCTCGTGTACACCGGCGACGTCCTGGATCACGACGTCGAGGTCACGGGGCCGATCGAGGTGGTGCTCCACGTGGACACCTCGGCCGCCGACACCGACTTCTCGGCCAAGCTGGTCGACGTCCACCCCGACGGCTATGCGCAGAACATCATCGACGGTCTGCTCCGATGCCGGTACCGCAACTCGCGGGAGGACCCGGAGCCGATGGTGCCGGGCGAGGTGACCGAGATCCGGATCGACCTGTGGGCGACGTCGCACGTGTTCCTGGCCGGCCACCGGCTCCGGCTCGAGGTCAGCTCCAGCAACTTCCCCCGCTTCGACCGCAACCTCAACACCGGCGGCGACCAGGCCACCGGCACCACCTGGGAGGTCGCCCACCAGCGGGTCCACCACAACGCCCGCCACCGCAGCCACGTGCTCTTGCCCATCATCCCCTGACACCCCGCACACCGGTGCCAGACACCCTGTGCGCCAGTGCTCGCCACGCTCGCACAATGTGTCTGGCACCGGTGTGCGGGGTGTGGGAGGGTTCGGCTTGTGGGCCAGACGTTCAGCGAAGAAGAGGCGATGCTGCTCGACCTCGTCGACCGGTTCGTGGACGAGCAGTTGTTGCCGCTCGAGCAGGGTGCCATCGAACGGGTCCGCGACGGCGGGCCGCTCGGCCTCCTCCCCGAGGACGAGGACCGGCTGCTCGCACTGTGCAAGGAGCTCGGCCTGTGGGCGCTCGACGCGCCGGAGGAGGTCGGTGGGGCCGCCTTGCCGGCACGCCTCATGCTGCCGATCCACGAGCGGCTGAGCCGGAGCGTCGTGCCGTTCCGCTTCCCGCCAGACTCGCCGAACCTCCACATGCTGATGGTCGCCGGCAACGACGACCAGAAGAAGCGGTACATGGAGCCCTACGCCCAGGGCGAGATGCTCTCGAACATCGCCATCTCCGAACCGCAGGCCGGGGCCGACCCGTCGGCGATGCGAACCCGGGCGGTACAGGATGGCGACGAGTGGGTCATCAACGGGCGAAAGATCTGGATCTCGGGCGCCAACCGGGCCGATTTCATCATCCTCATGGCCGTCACCGATCCCGACCTCGGCGCTCGGGGCGGCATGACCGCCTTCATCGTGGAGAAGGGCACGCCCGGTTACACCGTGGAGCGGGCCATCCCGATGCTCGGCGGCGTCCGGACCTACGAGCTCGTGTTCGACGACATGCGCATCCCCCACAGCCAGGTCCTCGGCGAGGTGGGCATGGGCTACGCCCCGATGCAGCACCGGCTCACCTCCCGCCGACTCGAGATCGGCGGCATGTGCATCGCCTTCGCCGAGCGAGCGCTGAAGATGATGTGCGAGCACGTCCAGGACCGGGAGGTGTTCGGCGAGAAGCTCGCCAGCAAGCAGGCGATCCAGTGGTGGATCGCCGATTCGGAGATCGCGATCCACGCCACCCGCCTCATGGTCGACGACGCCGTGGCCAAGGTCGACGCCGGCGACGACATCCGCAACGAGGCCTCGATGTTGAAGGTCTTCGCCACCGAGATGGCCACCGACGTGGTCGACAAGGCCATGCAGAGCTACGGGGCGATGGGTATGACCCAGGAGCTCCCGCTGTTCCTCATGTCGCAACGGGTCCGCCTGTCGCGGATCTACGAAGGCCCAACCGAGGCCCACCGGATGGTGGTCGCCCGTCGGGCGCTGGCCAAGTATCCGACGTAGGTGTCGCGCGTCGGCGTGGCGGGCACCCCAGGAGGTACTCTGAGATCGTGCCCGATCTGAACCACCTGATCGTGTGGTGCTCCGACCGGCGCCGCGGCGCTGAGCACGTCACGACGATGCTCGGGTTGGAGGCGCCGCGCGAGTTCGCCGGCCACTTCCTCGTCGTCGACATGGGAAACGGCGTCTCGCTCGACTACGCCACGATGGACGGCGACATCGCGCCCCAGCACCTCGCGTTCCTCGTGACCGAGGACGAGTTCGACGACATCTACGGTCGGCTCCAGACGGCCGGCATCGAGCACTGGGCCGACCCGTCGAAGCGGTCGCCGGGAGCGATCAACCGACACGACGGCGGCCGAGGGGTCTACTGGGAGGACCCGGACGGGCACCTGCTCGAGATCATCACCCGCCCCTACGGAGCCGAGACCGAGGCATCCGGCGGCTGACCGGTCGGCGAAGGTCGGGCGCTCCCCGATCCTCACACGGGCTTCATCCACGCCTCATGTCGAGGCCGACATACTCGGCACCATGACCACCGAAGAGCCAGCGCCGTCTCCGATCACCCGCCGTCAGATGCTTCTCGGCGCCGGCGCCCTCGTCCTGGTCGGGTGTTCCTCCGATTCGACCACAACCGGCGGGGGGACCACGTCCACGTCGACCGCCGACGGGCCGGCGGCGTCGAACGGCCCCGAGGCGACCGGGTCGGACGGCGGCGACGTCACGGCGTTCACCGCCGCCGACTTCGACGGTCTCGCCACGTGCATCCTCCTCCCCGAGACGACGGCCGGTCCGTTCCCGCTCGACGAGCAGTTCGACCGCCGCGACGTCACCGAGGACTACCCGGGGCACCCGGTCCGGCTCGGGCTGCGGGTCGTCGACGCCGGCTGCGCGCCGGTGGAGGGGGCGGCGGTGGAGATCTGGCACGCCGACGCCACCGGTGACTACTCCGCCTTCGCCGACGGCGGCGACGGAAAGGATGAGGCCGCCGGCACGACGTTCCTGCGGGGCACCCAGACGGCCGATGGCGACGGGATCGTGGAGTTCGCCACGATCTACCCCGGCTGGTACCGGGGACGGGCGGTCCACATCCACCTGCGCGTCCACGTCGGCGGCAACACCGTCTTGACCTCGCAGCTCTACTTCGACGACGACTACACCGCCCGGGTACTCGCCGAGGACCCGTACGCCGAGTTCGGCCCGCCCGACACCACCAACAGCCAGGACGGGATCGCCGGCGACGTCGCGAGCGACGGCACCCTCCTCCACCTGGCCGCAGGCGCAACCCGAGCCGGCGAGGGAACCGTCGCCCTGGTGAACGTCGGCATCGCTTGAGCCCCCGGGCGTCGAGCCCGCCGTCACGACCAGGCCGGCTCGGAGATGGTCCTCGAGTAGTCGTTGCGCCGGACGATTCCGAACGCAACCGCTCCGAGCCAGAGCGCAGCGACGACCTCGACCATCACTGCCGGGATCGACCAGAGGTCGGAGTTCGATTCGGCGAGGATCGGGTCGCTGAGCGGTCCCCAGTCGGGGGGCAGATGGCTCGCCATCACCCCGAACGCAATGGCGGGGAACGCCGCGGCTGCGATCGCCGGGGCCGCAGCGTGGCCGATGAGGATCAACGTGATCGAGACAGCCGCCAACAGTCCCACGAACGTCCCCGCCCACACCACGCCGTCGACCGACCGTACGGGAACGATCGCTCTGATGGGAGATCGTGGCAGAGTGGTGGCATGGCCGATGTCGTCCTGTTCCATCACGTGCTGGGGTTGACCGACGGCGTCCGCGAGTTGGCCGAACGACTGGCGGGCGACACCCACCGTGCCCACACGCCCGACCTCTACGACGGCGATGTCGCCGCGAACCTCGAGGACGGGTTCGCGATCAAGAACGACATCGGCGACCGCACCTTGGCTGAACGGGCCGAGCGGGCTGTGGCCGAACTGCCGGCGGGCCTGGTGTATGCAGGAATCTCCCTCGGCGTCATGACAGCCCAGCGACTGGCCCAGACACGACCCGACGCCCGGGGCGCCCTGCTCTACGAGGCCTGTGTCCCGATCAGCGGCGAGTGGGCGTTCGGACCCTGGCCGGCCGGACTCCCGGTTCAGGTGCACGGCATGGACGACGACGAGTTCTTCGCCCACGAGGGTGACATCGACGCAGCCCGCGGGCTGATCGCCTCGGTCGGCACCGATCTCGGTGAGCTGTTCACGTACCCGGGAAGCGACCACCTCTTCCTCGACAGCTCGCTCCCCACCTACGATGCGGCCGCCGCAACACTGGTCGTCGAGCGTTCGCGGGCCCTCTTGGACAGCGTCGGCTGATCGGCTTGTCGTCAGCGCCGACCGGCGCGCGCCATCCTCACCCGACGGACCCCGGCGTAGACCTTCCATCCCGGCGCAGCGAGACGGGCCACGTTGGCCTCGTGCCACTAGCTTTTCTGCATGGGAACCACGGCGCAACGACCTCGCGACTATCACGACATTCCGGGGACCTACGTGTTCGACGGTGCCCACAGCCGGAAGGGCTACGCGCTGAACATGTTCTGCATGTCGCTGAACGAGGCCACCAACCGCGACGCGTTCCGCCACGACCCGAACGCTTACCTCGACCGGTGGGACCTCACGCCGGAGCAGCGGCGGGCGGTCATCGATCGCGACTGGCTCGGACTGCTCCAACTCGGTGGCAACATCTACTACACGTTCAAGCTCGCGATCTTCGACGGGCTGACGATGCAACAGGTCGGCGGGGCGATGTCGGGCATGACGGCGGAGGAGTTCACCCAGATGATGGTCGACGGCGGCCGCTCGGTGAGCGGCAACCGCTCCACCTCGGAACAGTCACTCCCGGAACAGTCACCGCCGGAACAGTCGGCGCCAGAACAGGAGGCGAGCTGATGGCAGCGCGACTCGTGGGCGGCATCGGAACCAGCCATGTGCCGGCTGTGGGAGCGGCGATCGACAACGGCAAGCACGACGAGCCGTACTGGGCGCCCTACTTCGAGAAGATCCAGCCGGCCCGCGACTGGTTCGCGGCGACCGCGCCGGATGTCTGCATCGTGGTCTACAACGACCACGCGTCGGCGTTCTCGTTGCAGCTCATCCCGACCTTCGCCCTCGGCGTCGCCCCGACGTTCCCCCCAGCCGACGAGGGCTACGGTCCACGGGGGGTGCCGTCGGCGGACGGGCACCCCGATCTCGCCTGGCACCTGGCAGAGTCACTCATCCTCGACGAGTTCGACATCACGATCGCCAATGAGATGCCGATCGACCACGGCTGCACCGTGCCCCTCTCGGTGGTCTGCGGTCGACCCGACGCGTGGCCGTGCCGGGTCATCCCGCTCTGTGTCAACGTCATCCAGTACCCACCGCCGACCGGCCGGCGCTGCTACCAGCTCGGCCGGGCCATTCGCCGGGCACTCGAGAGCTGGCCCGGTGACGAGCGGGTGGTGCTGTTCGGCACCGGCGGGATGTCACACCAACTCCAGGGTGAGCGGGCGGGATTGGTCAACCTCCCCTTCGACCGTGCGTTCATGGACCGGCTCATCGCCGATCCGGCGACCCAGGCCGAGGTGCCCCACACGGAGTATCTGCGGGAGGCGGGCTCCGAGGGGATCGAGCTCGTGATGTGGCTCGTCATGCGTGGCGCCCTCGATGACGACGTGCGAGTGGCACATCGCATGCACCATGTCCCCACCTCGAACACCAGCAACGGTCTACTGATCCTCGAGAACGCGCCGCAGAGCTAGTAACTAACGATTTCATTAGTAACTATTGCGTTAGTAACTTTTCTGCTGGTACTCTCGAATGTCATGAGCGATCTCGTGGCCACCGCCAAGGCGCTGGGTGATCCGACGAGGCATCGCGTGCTCGATCTGCTCGCCGATGGGCCCCGTCGAACCCAGAGCCTGGCCGACGAGACCCGGATGTCGTCGGCCGCGCTGAGCCGACACCTCGCCGTGCTTCGGGACGCAGGCCTCGTGGAACGGGCAGACGTTGCCGGAGATGGCCGGGGTCGGGAGTACCGGCTGGCCCCGTCGGCGGCCGCATCGCTGACGACATGGATCGAGCAGACCTGGGCCGCCGCCCTGCCGAGGGGCCACGACCCCGATGCCTCAGCGCTGCTGGCCCGGCTCGGCGCGTTCCTCGACGCGTTCAGCGCAGGTGACGTGGCGTTCTTCCGGCGGCACCTCCACGACGACGTACTCCTCGTGTTCCCAGGCCTCGCAGAGCCGGTCGACAAGCAGGGCTGTCTCGACTCGGTGGGCGACCACCCGCCCTACCAGCGCTACGACATCGAGCCCGAACCCACGGTTCGGTCGCTCGGCACCCATTCCCTGATCTTCACCACCGCCACGGTCCGCCACGAGCAGGACACGGTCGATCGCCGACTGGCGATCACCGCGCTCTTCACCGAATCCGACCCCTGGACGCTGCTCCACCTGCAGTGGACGACGGCGCCCGACGAGACCGAGGAGATCCCATGACGACCACGGCACTCGACCTCACCCACCACTACCTGCTCATCGCCGGCACCGACCTCGACCGTCTCGACGGCGGCGAGACGTTCTGGTCGAAGCTCGCCACCGACGAGGCGCACCGCGAACGGGTCGGCGGAGGCTGGCTCGTCGCCGAGTACCCGGTGACGAGCGACTGGGGTTCGTGGGAGATGCATCCCGCCGCCGATGAGGTGGTGCACGTCACCGGCGGCGAGCTGGCGGTCGTTCTCGAACGCGACGGCGGGCACGAACGGCTCCGGGTGACCCGAGGCAACACGGTGGTCGTCCCAGCTGGGGTCTGGCACACGATCGACGTGATCGAGCCAGGGGGAACCCTCAACCTCACCCACGGCCCAGGCACCGAACATCGGCCCCGCTGATCACATCGACGACGTCCGGGCCATCGACGGCGAACGGGGACTGGGCACCGCTGGGGGCGCCACCGCTTCAGTCGCCGGTCGTGGCGCGAAGCTCCGCCAGCTCGGCCCGCAGCGCCCGCTCCTCGTTCCAACGATCGGTCTCGTCCCGAACGACCGCCGCGATGCCCGACACGGACCCGTCGGGCCCGGTGAGGAGCGTGACGGTGAACGCGATCGAGCGACGCTGCCCATCGGCGTGCAGGGAAGGCACCCGGAGGAGCTCGGTGCCATACCGGGTCTCGCCGCTGGCCATCACCTGCTGGTAGCCGTCCCAGTGGGCCCGTCGTTGCCGTTCCGGGATGATCAGATCGAGTGACGCGCCGAGCGCCTCGTCGGCCGTCCAGCCGAACAGCCGCTCCGCTGCGCCGTTCCAGAAGACGATGGAGCCGTCGGTGTCGGCCACGATCACGGCATCGGCCATCGCACCGACCAGGTCGGCGAGGGTCGCATCATCGAGTGCCATGAAGAACCTCTCGTCGCATAGTCGAAGACTACTCATACCGCCGGCTGGCGATGCCGAGCGGTCCCCGGCACCGGTGGATGCTGAGATAGGTGATGCCCTCCTCGCCGGTCAGCAGCTCGCGGCGAGCGCCCCTCGGTACCCGAGCGAGGACGTCGCGGTGGAGCTCGTGATCGACTCCGTCGATCACGACCCGACCGCGGCCGGTGACCACGACGATCACCACGTCGACCTCGTCGTTCACGTGCGAGCCTATGGCGCCACCGGGGTCGAGGCGGACGAGGTTCGTCTCGAGGTCGCCACCCGAGGGAAGGCTCCACACCACACCTGGCGGCCCCGCCAGATCGGTGGCACCGAGGTCGACCACGGCGACGGCCATCGACGACGGGCCGACACCAACGGCGCCGACCGACCCGTCGCGGTTATCCTCGACGATGGCGTCCTCGTCGACCTGATCCTCGGTGTCGTCGAAGAGGTGGGCCCAGCAGGGTGGATCGCCGCCGAGGTCGCCGCTCACCGGAGGCCCCTCGGCCCCGCCCTGTCGGCGCCGTCGTGCTCGCCGAGCGACGGCCCGATCTCGGCCCTCATCCGGCCATCCCCACCGCCACGGCGGTCACGGCCACCACGGCCACACCGAAGATCATCTGCTGCACCCCGATCACCACCGCCGGTCGCACCCGGCCCCGGATCGCCAGCACGTTGCACGCGGCGATCGCTGCCATGGCCACCACCGGCGCAGCCGGGATCGCGCCGAGCGCCCATGCCAAGCCAACGGCCACCACGGCGAGCGCCTGGGCGAAGTCGCTGTGCCATCGAGTCACCGGTCGACCGCGAGCCCGGAACACCTGACCGCGGGCATAGGGAATGGCGGCTGCGGCCCGAGCCGACACCACCACCCACAACCCGACCGCCAGTGCGGCCGACGCCCCGGCCGCCAACACGATCGCAGCAGCGACCGACCCGATGCCGATGGTGCCGGCCAGTTCCGGAAGCAACCGGCGGCTGCGGGACCGCATGTCGAACCACAGCTCGACGCCCACCAACGGCGCAGCGGCGACCACTGGCACCCAGAACCAGCGGCTCGACGAGGTGAAGGCCGCCAACGTTCCGAGCACCACAACGACGACGAGCTCGACACCGGCGATGCGGGCCGCGAGCCGGGACCGGTCCAGCCAGCGGCGCCGCCACCGGTCCACCAGCACGACCGCGAGCGGTGTCCGGGCCAGGAAGACCAGCACTGCCGCCAGTCCCAAGGCGAGCCCGGGCCACGACCACGCAACGAGGAGACCCAGAACGACCGGCTCGGCGGTGAGGCTCCAGCCGCCATGCTCCGTTGGGATCGACACCTGCCGCCACCGCGGCATCGGCCGCGGTCCGGCGATCCCAGCCTGATCGGTGCTCGGGGCCGCGGTCACGGGCCCGCGTCGGCGACCGCCGACGTCTCCACAACCGACGCGTCCGCCACCGAGGTGGCGTCGAGCTGACGCAGCAGCTCCGCTCGGGCCCGCAGCCACGGCACGTGGAGGGCGCAGGTACCGGCCTCGTCGCACGCCCGGTCGGCCAACACGCAGCGGCCCGAATCGGTCGGTCCCTCGATCGCCTCGATCACCGCCAGCACCGAGACCGAATCGAGGTCGACCGTGAGCGAGTAGCCGCCCGACGGACCAGGGTCGGACCGAACCCATCCCGCTCGGACGAGTGGGTTGAGCACCTGCGAGACGAACCCCGAGCTCGACCCCACCGCTCGAGCCAGTTCGGGGCCCTTCGTCCGATCCGGTCGTCGGTTCAACGCTCGCAGAGCCCGCACCGCCAGATCACTCTTGCGGGTGACCTCTAGTCGCACACTAGAAGACTAGTCGTTGTCTCGCGGCGGTGTCGACCCGGACAGCGGAGACTGCAGTATCCGACGAAGCCCGACGGACCGAGCGAGGATGGAGCATGAGCAACGACACCGCCCCCCAGGAGCCTGGCGAAGCGAACGAAACCACTAGCGCGGAGCGGGCGGCCGGTCTCGCAACGACACCCGGCTACCGGTACGCCGACCGGGTCGGCCATCAGCTGTTCGTCGCCGGGCAGGTTCCCCTCGACCACGAGGGCGATCTCGTCGGCGTCGGGGATCCAGCGGCCCAGGCCGGTTCGTGCCTCGACAACCTGCGGACACTGCTCGACGTCCACGGCTTCGACATCGCCGACATCCGACAGCTCACCGTCTACGTCGTCGGCGAGCACCAGAACCTCCTCGACACCTGGGCCGCCGTCACCGACTGGTTCACCGGACCGGTCCCGCCGGCGACACTGCTCGGGGTGAACCTGCTCGGCTATCGGGACCAACTCGTCGAGATCGACGCCACCGTGATCCGAGGCACGAGTGGACCGGTCGACCGGGGCGAAGGCGAGTCGCATGACGGCTGACCACGTCGCGCAATCCCGAGCCGCCTACAGCCAGTCGGCGCAGCGGTTCTCAGCCGCGGTCGGGACCGAGCTGTCGTCCGAGTTCGAGGCGCGGATCGATTTCGCCGTGCTCGACACCTTCGTCGAGTTGGCCCACCGCTCGAGCGGGCCGGTGATCGACGCCGGCTGTGGCACCGGCCGCGTCGCCAGCCACCTCGCCCGGCACGGCCTCGACGTGCTCGGCGTCGACGTTGCGCCGGGCATGATCACGGCGGCGAGGGCCGCGCACCCCGACATCCCCTTCGAGGTCGCCGAGTTGACCGACCTGCCCTGTGGGGCGGCGTCGCTCGGTGCTGCTGCCTACTGGTACTCGATCATCACCACGCCGCCCGACGAGCTCGACGGGATCTGGTCGGAGCTCCACCGTGTCGTGGCGCCAGGCGGCGTCGCCCTGGTGGCGTTCCAGTGCGGTGCAGGCGAGCCGGTCGACCGGCCGAACGCGTACGGCACCGGCACCGACCTCACGCTCTTCCACCACGATCCCGACCACGTGTGGTCCGGTCTGGCCGCGACAGGGCTCCAGGTCCACACCCACGCACGGCGGGCGCCGTGGTTCGAGCACGAGTCGACCGACCAGGCGTTCCTGATCGCCACCGCGGGCTGACCCCCGACCGCTTCAAGCCGCTGATGCGGGCTGACGGCGACCGGCCCGGGTCAGGAGCCACAGCCCGAGCCATCCCTCGGCGATGACCGACGGCACCGAGACCATCACCAGGAAGACGTCGGCGTGGTCGGCGTAGTTGGCGAGAACGGTGTGGGCGACGGTGTCGACGAGGTAGGCCGCGCCGGCCACGATCATCGTCGGGCCGAGCCACGTCGGCGTGCCAACCGACCGGACCACCAGCGCGCCGAGCACGACGAGGTGGAGCCCGAACGCTGCGAGCCCGATCAGCCACGTGGTGTTGAACAACTCGAGCCCGACGAGCGCGTGGGCATTGCGCTCGGCTACGCCGATCGCGCCGGCCACGGCTGGCGTGTCGTAGTAGGCGAGGGCCTGGAAGAAGAAGATCGTGGCCACGCCGAGGAACACGGTGTAGACGAGCCGTGACCAGGCAGCCACGAGCGACAGGTCGTGGTTCCCGTCGCGGAAAACGAGGTGGAGCGCCCAGGCGACGACGATGTCGATGAGGAAGATGGCGAGGAACGCGACGAGTCCCAGCCGGAACAGGGTGTTGGATTCGGCGATGTTGGCGGCGGTGGTTGCCGGGTCGTCGGCGACCACCAGGCCTTCCCGAACGAAGAAGTTGGCGAAGATGGCCAGGCCGAACAGCAGGACGTAGCCGATGCCGGCGATGAGTGCGGCCGGTCGTCGGCCGATCGAGCCGCCGGCGACCGACCCGACCGGTTCGGACGATCCGGCCGGTCGAGCGACCGATCGCGTGGTGGGCTCGAGCGTGGGCGTGGCCGTGGTCATCGGTGCGTTCCTTCCAGGCGGTCGGCGGCATCGGGTTCGACGGCGATCACGGTCTTGCCACTCGCCGCACCGCGCTCCAGGAGGCGGACGGCCTCGACGGCCCGTTCGAGCGGGAAGCGGGCACCGATCACCGGCTTCACCGAACCCGCCGCGAGGTGCTCGGCGAGCCGGTCGATGAACGAGTGGTGCTCGGTGCTCACGAACATGGTGAGTCGCTGACCGACGAACGGCGACAGGGCGACGGCCCGGAGCTGCCGTCCGATCCCACCGGTGACCCGATTGCCGTTCTCGCCGCCGACGATCACCAGTGTTCCAGCCGTGGTGAGGAGCCGGCGGAGATTGCGGAGCGGATTGCGACCGCCGATGTCGAGCACGAGGTCGTAGCGGTCGTCGATGTCATCGAGGTCGGTGGTGCGGTGGTCGTGGACCGTTTCGGCGCCGAGCGAGGCGACGAGGTCGACCTTCGCGGTGCCGGCGACACCGTCGACGATGCCGCCGAGCGCTCGGGCGAGCTGCACGGCGAAGGTGCCGACGCCGCCCGAAGCGCCGATGACCAGCACCCGCTGACCCGGTTCGAGGCGGCCGACGTCGGTCAGGGCCTGCAGCGCGGTGATGCCGGACACGGTGACCACCGCCGCCTGTTCGAAGGTCAGGTCGACCGGCTTCGAAGCCAGTTTCGATTCCGACGCGGCGGCGAACTGAGCGAACGAGCCGCTCCTGGCGATACCGAAGACGGCGTCGCCGACCGCGAACCTGGTGACGTCGTCGCCGATGGCGATCACGGTTCCGGCGACGTCGAGGCCGAGCGTCCGTCGCCTGGGCCGGAGCAGGCCGAAGCCGGCCAGCCGAAGGAGCCATGGCCTGCCGGTCATGAGGTGCTCGGTACCCCGGTCGAGTCCGGCGGCGTGAACCTCGATGAGCACCTCGTCGGGCTCGATCGAGGGCCGGTCGATCTCGGTGACGGCCAGCACGTCGCTGGTGCCGTAGCGGTCATGGGTGACCGCTCGCATCGTGGCGGCGGTCGCGGCGGTCTTCGTGGCTGTGGTCATGGTTCCTCCCGATCCAGCCGGTTCTCGTACTTTGTACGAAGACGACTCTACTCGTACTTAGTACGATGTCAACCAGATCGGCAACCAGATCGAAGGCGATCACCGCGAGGAGGCAGCAATGGCAGCGACGAGATCCAGCGCCGGGTCGGCGGGGGACGGTGCCGGCGAGGGCGGCGGCCGACTGAACCCCGAGCGGGTGATCGACGGCGCGGTCGGCCTGGCCGACGAGATCGGGATGGAGGCCTTCACCATCCGCAAGCTCGCCGAGGCGATCGGCTCCAAGCCGATGACGATCTACCACCACGTTCCGAACAAGGAGGCGATCATCGACGGCATGGTCGATCGGGTGTTCAGCGAGATCGAGCTGCCCCCGACCGACCTCGACTGGCGGGCCGCCATCCTCGTCCGATCGAGGTCGATGCGACAGGCGCTCCTCCGGCACCCATGGGCCGCATCGCTGATGGAGTCCCGGACCTCGCCCGGTCCGGCGACGCTCCGTCACCACGACGCTGTGCTCGGCTGCTTCCGGCGCGCTGGCTTCTCGCTGGAGCTGACCGCTCACGCCTACGCCACCGTCGATGCCTTCCTGTACGGCTTCGCCCTCCAGGAGACGACGCTCCCGGCGACCTCGGGCGACGACATGACCGAGCTCGCCGAGTCGATCGCCGAGCAGATGCCAGCCGACCTCTACCCCCATCTCACCGAGTTCACCGCCGACCACGTCCTCCAACCGGGCTACGACTTCGGCCGGGAGTTCACCTTCGGCATCGACCTGATACTCGACGGTCTCGCCCTCGCCGCCCAGCCCGCTGCCGGCTGACGTCGGGGTTGCGGGCCCGGTACCGTGCGGGCATGGCAGCGTTGCGGGCGGTACACCCGGTGATCGAGGTCGGCGATACGCCAACCGCGGTCGAGTGGTACACCGCGGCGATGGGCTTCGAGATCGTGTTCCACGACGGGGGCGATCCGCCCGACTACCTGGGCCTCGAACGCGACGGCGTCCAGCTCCACATGCAGAGCCATCACGAACCCGAATGGCCGGGTGGCGGCCGCATCTACCGGTTCCTCGTCGACGACCCGGACGCACTGCTCGCGGAATTCCAGCGGCGATCATCGGCGTTCGACGATCGAGAGGTGATCGACACCGAGTGGGGTACCCGCGAGTTCGGTCAGTACGACCCCGACCACAACGCCCTGATGTTCTACCGGCCGAATCCCCGGCCTGATCCTCCCGAGTAGAGGCCCTCGCCCGGCGTCGGAGCAGTGCCCACCGTCGAGTGCTTGACTTCCACACTGGAAGAACCCACACTTCCGGAATGGAAGCTGTTGAAGCGCTCTGCGCTGCGAACGCCGAGTTCGACTCGCGGTTGACGCAGGTCGCGTCCGACGATTGGGCCCGATCGACGCCGTGTCCGGAGTGGGACGTCCGCCAGCTCGTGAACCATGTGCTGCTCGGGACCCGGATGTCGATCCAGATCCTGGAGGGGATGCCGGTCGATGAGATCATCGGTGGCCTCGACGACGATCTGATGACCGATGCCGATCCGGTCGAGTCGTTCCGGGCGCTGGCCGGCGAGATGGTCGACGGGTTCTCGGGCGACGGTGGTCTCGACGGCATCGTCGACCACCCCGCCGGGCAGTTCCCGCGTTCGGTGTTCGTCGGATTCCGCGTGGCCGACGCTGCGCTGCACGCCTGGGATCTCGCCACCGCGACCGGCGGCGAGGTGGAGCTCGACGCCGATCTCGTGCAGTGGCTCTGGGACGACGCCCAACCCCGGCGGGAGATGTTGCAGGCCTCCGGCATGTTCGGCGACGGCCCGTCGGGTGACGTGCCCGAGGATGCGCCACTGCAGACCCGCTATCTCGACCTCATGGGTCGACGACCCTGACGTGGTCGACATCCCCCGGTCGCACCGCCACTGTCCGGCTGGCCACGCACTGGCGCTCGTGGGCGATCGCTGGTCGATGCTGATCGTGCGCGAAGCGCTGGCCGGGGCCCGCCGCTATCAGGACTTCCGTGACGCGCTGGACATCTCCGACAACACGCTGACGCGGCGCCTCGGCCACCTCCAGCAGATCGGCGTGCTGGTGCACGGCGACCCGGAGCCCGGCGCGTATCGCCTCACCGATGCCGGCGACGACCTCGCTCGGGTGCTGGCCGTGTTGGGCGACTGGGCGATGACGTGGATGTCGGTCGACCTGCCGCTGCGCCCCGTTCCCCAACCCGTCGTCGACGCGGCGGACGCGCTCGGTTTCGAGATCCCGACACCGCCCGAAGGAGCCCCCGCATGAATCCCTTCTCCCGCGATCGAACCGCCACCGAGATCGCCGACGGAATCCACCTGCTCGGAACACACCGCGTGAACTTCTACATCGTCGAGGAGGGGGTAGGCCTCACCCTCATCGACTGCGGGTTCCGGGGTCACCGCCGCTACCTGGACCGCTGGCTGGCACAACGGGGAAGAACGATCGGCGACATCGACGCGATCATCCTCACCCACGGCCACCAGGACCACACCGGCTTCGCCGAGGACCTGCGCCGTCAAGGAGTACCGGTTCATCTCCACCCCGACGACGACCATCACGTGCGAGGCTCGCTACGCATGAAGATCCCACCGCAGCGACTCCTCCGATCGCTCCACCGGCCATCGGCGATGAGCCTGCTGCTGGAGGCCGCGGCCGACGGTGTGTTCATCCAGAAGACGCTCGGCCCCTACCAGTCGATCACGGCTGGAGCGACCCTCGACGTACCCGGACGACCGGAGGTGATAGGCGTGCCGGGCCACTCCCCCGGCAGCGTGTCGTTCCACCTTCCCGACCGTGGCGTTCTCTTCACCGGCGATGCGCTGATGACCCGCGACCCCTTCTTCGGCGGTGACGACCGGGCGATCGTGTTCGCCGACCACACCGACCGCAACCAGGCGTGCCTCGACGCACTGCCGGCCTTGACCGACTGCAGCAGCGCCGCGCTGCTACCGGCCCACGGCGAGCCGTGGCCCGAGCCCGACAGCGTCGGTCGGGCGATCGCCGAGGCGGTGATCGCAACCTGACAACACCCGGAGCGGGCGCGCTCAGGGGGCGTCTGGCCGGCTCTGCCCTCCCGGTCGACGGCGGGCCGGTTGCGTCAGTCGTCCTCGGCTGGTGGCGCCGGCCCACAGCACCGCTTGTACTTGCGGTCCGAGCCGCACCAGCACGGGTCGTTGCGGGACGGTGGCCAGGCGATCGCACGGCCGGTTCGGGCCACCTCGGCGGCCAGGTGGGAGCGGCCCTCGCCCGTGCCGGCATCTTCGCCCTCGGTCTCGATCAACTCGCCGACGCTGAGCGGTGAGATCGACAGCGCCTGCGCCGTCTCGTGACGGGCGAGCCATTTCATCCGAGCCTCGATCCGGTGGCTGTACGCATCGTGCGGGGCCGGCATGTCGTCGGTCAGGTCCGGCCACCGTTCGATCGCCATCGCCCACTCGGCGGCCGGGAACCAGGCCAACGACAGCGCAACCTTCGCCGAGCCGCTGGCGTCGGTCTGTCGGCCCGACGTGCTGGTGGGCAGGGGAGGTCGATCCGGGTCGAACCCGCAGTGCCCACAGCGTCGCCGGGGACGGTCGGGCGCTGGCGACACGTTCGAGACGCGGTTGCGGTAGGACGGACGGACCCAGGCACGTTGGAACGCCTCGACTCGAGCGACGAGATCGGCGTCGTGTGGATCGCCGAGTCGCTCCCAGCAGTCACGCGCCATGCCGAGGAGCTGGCCGATCAGCTGGTCGGCATCACCGGTCTCGACGGCAACGTCGATGCCGCGGAGCAGCCAGCGCAGCGCCTCACGATCGTCGACGCGCCCGTAGGCCCAACCGGCCGAGTTGTAGAGCCACACGTCGTGAGGGTCACGCTCGAGCAGCTCGCCGAACAAGGCGTCGGCTTCGTCGCGGCGTGCTGCCTCGACCAGGCACTCGGCGATCGCAGCTTCGGGATCGGGGCTCGACCGATATCCGGCGTCGATCGCCTCCCGCCTGGCCTGGATCGCCTCGTCGAAGCGGCCGAGCCGACGCAGCACCTGGTGGACTTCGTCGAGCACCTCGTGTTCGACGACGCGATGGTGGGCGCACGGGTGCTCGAGCAGCGCCCAGTAGGCGTCGAGCTCTTCCTCGCCATCGTGCGCCGCACGGGCGGCGGCGGCCCGATCCCAGAGCCCGAGGACCTGTTCGCCGGACTGCTCGAAGGTGATCCGAGGTGCCACAACCACTTCCTATCGCACCCGCCGGCGACGCGCGTCCCAAACCGTGCGCGGATGCCGCGTCGATCTGCTCATCGAGGTGCGGTGTGGCTTACGCCGAGTCGTGGTTCGAGGCGATGATGCTGGCGTCAGTGGGATTTTCACCGACGGTGATGAGCTCGCGTACTGCGTAGTAGAGCATCAACACGACCGAGATGAAGATGCCGCCGGTGATGGCGCCGCCGAGTAGGACGGCGTAGTAGACGCCGAGGTTCCAGCTGCGGTCGACATCGGCCTCGCCGATGGGAAAGCTCAAGAACATCAACAGGATGACTGAGGCGACGATGGTTGCGGTGGTGAGAGCAGCGATCTGACGAATGCGTTTGTAGTGGCTCGGCCGGAACTCGAGGTCGTGGCTGATGCTGAAGGTGATGAGCGTCAACATCAAGGCCAGGATGGTGGCGCCGCCGGCAACGTAGGCAGACGCCGCAAACCGGACCGTGGGGAGGACAGCGTCGAGGAGCCGCCGGGCCTCGAAGGCGGTGGCGGTGCCGACGATGGCCATGCCGGCGAAGCCGATCACTGCAGCCGCTATGCCGCCCGCCATGGCCCAGCGAAGATCATCGCGGCGTCCCGAGGCTTCGCTGGGGGCTTCGTCAGGTTCTGGCCGAGTACCGTTCGTCATTGTCGCGAAAAGCGTCTGGCCTCACCCGCTGATCACCCGGGTGAGGTGCCGAGGCTCAGCTCCGGCTCAGACCTGTGGCGGCGATTCCTGTTCGGTGATGACCTCTCGCTGGCGCTCCACGACCGGGCGACCATCGATCATCGATTCCCGGCTCGCCTCGATGGTCGTTCGCCGCCCGATGAGCGGGGCCAACAACGAGAGTGCCCCGAGCGCCAGGCCGACGACGAAGATGATGATCCCCACCTGATTGATGTCGACGCCTTCGGCATCAGCCGTCACCGCCCAAGCCAGAATCGCACCCACCGCAACCATCACCGCGCTCAAACCCAAACCGCTCGTACGCATGTTCGTTACTCGCTTTCCCTCACGTGAAGATGCTGACGGCGTCGGGTCCGACCAGCAGCCGGACCACGACCCACCACCTCCTACCCAACTGAACGCTGGGCGTGCCGCGTCATACCCAGGCCGCCGTCCTGCAAACCTCCGCACCGCCAACTTCGGGTCGACGACCAACAGCACCTCGACGAAGGAGGCACCGGCAGCGAGCGCAGCTCCTTGCAACCGCTCGATGAAGTCGAGACGTCCGAGGTACTGGGGAACGACCACGTCGTGCCCAGACTCGAGGTGGGTCCCTATCAGCGAGATCGCCAGATCCCGTGCCAGCAACCGGGACGCCGGTCGGGTCTCCCACTGGCCGAGCTGCGTGCGGATGCCGTCGATGTCGACCACCAACGCGAGCGGGAGATGCCGCACAAGCGCCGTGGCCAACGACGACTTCCCAGCACCCGGGAGTCCGTTGAGGTGGATCAGGCGTGCAATCCACCCATGATGCCGCCTTGCCGATGAACGAGCCCGGTTCGGGCGGGTCGTGGGTCGGCTTCGGTCATGGCAACCGGCGGGTGGCATGACCGGTGAGGCGCTTGGCCATCGCCCAGGCGATGCCGTGACCCCGATGCCGAGCGGCTTCGGTCATCGGCCCTGCCCAACCACCGTCGAGGGTGGTGTCGAGGATCTCGAGCCACCGGTCGAACAGCGCCTCGTCGAAGGGCTCGGCTTCATGGAGCCAACGGTGAGCTTCGATCACTGCGCCGACGTCCCGGTGAGCCTCTGGGTCGCCGAGGAGCACGGCGACCCAGAAGTCGGTCAGTTCGAGCGTGTGGGCGTGCCAGTCCACGGCTGCGACGGTGTGGAAGTAGTGGTGGAAGCGTTCGTCCTGGGCGATGTCGCGGTAGAAGCGGGTGACGAACTCGACGATCTCGTCCCGCTCATCGAGGTCGCGTCCCCGGTTCTCAGGCGGGCGGGTTTCCGTCATCGTGATCTCCGAGAGCGAGTATCTTCTAGTCGAACACTACAAGACTAGACTAGCTGTAGTTCGGTCGCCGAGGGGCTCGGCGACCCGGTTCTGGAGCGCCCGATCGTGTGCTCGGCCGTGAACACGCCCTCCAGCACGCCATCGAGGTGGCCGGCGGGTGGCTGCGCGCTGTGACCGGACGGCCGGCATCTCGGCCGTGTTTCCCGATCAGTCCGCCTTGATGGGCATGATGCGCGTGGTGAACGTGCCGTCGTCGGCCGAGCGGAATACCACGGGCCTCAACGGATCCTTGATCTCGACGACCATCTCGGCGCCGACTCCGCACCGTGCAGCATCGGCGACGAAACCGGCATCGAGGATGACGCGCTGATCGGCGCCCCCGACGACCGCGTCGAGTCCGACGGTTTCTCCTCCGTGCTCCACCAACAGCACGCCCGCCGAGACCGAGAAGGTGACTGCGTGGTCGGCGTCGTCGTCGGGCAGCGACGAGAGCAGACGTCCACGGTCGAACCTGACGCTGGTCGATCCGTCGTCGGATTCGAGGAACTTCTCGTAGGCGGGAAAGGTGACGGGAACCAGCGAAGCAACGAGATCACGACCTTCGCCGCAGACCCGCAGGCTGGTCCCGTCGACGCCGATCGTCACTGCGCCGGGCTCGGTGAGCTGCAGCTGCCAGTGCGCCAGCGTGGCCGCCGGTGCCACAGCGGTGAACTCGCCTGAGAGGTTCGAAGGAACGAGGTCCCGGACTGCGAGCCGGTACCGGTCGGTGGCGACGAAGCGCAGCGATCCCTCCTTTGCTTCGATGAGCACACCCATCAGGTGCGGGAGCTCGGGATCGGTACCCGCGGCAGGCAGAACCTGCTGCAGGGCGCCGTCGAGCTCGAGAGCGTCCAGTGTCGCAGTCATTGCGGTCTCCTTGGGGGTATTGGCGGTGCCCATCGTTCGGGCCAGGCTGAGGGCGCGCTCGACGATCGCCTCGAGCCGACGCAGGTGCTGCTCGACGAGTTCTCTCCGCTCGATCCCGTTCCGTGTCAACGCAACGGCGATGTCGGCGAGCGGCATGTCCAGTCGCCGAAGGTCGCGGATCAACATCCCGTCGGAAACCTGCGCAGCGGCATAGCGGCGATAGCCACTCGAGGGATCAACCTCGGCCGGCATGAGCAGTCCTTGGCTCGCGTAGAACCGGATGGCGCTCACCGAGAGCCCGGTCCGCTCGGCGAATGCCCCGATCGTCATCAGTTCGTCCACGTGCATCACCTTGGCGCCTCGACGAACTCGAGAGTCAAACCCCGAGGCTGCGGTTCGCCCGCGCCAGGCGACGGTCCATCTTCCAGGGTCAGGCGCTCGGCGCGCCGCAAGGACCGCTTGGCCGCCGCCGAGAACAGCGTGGCAGCTGGCTTGTGACTACGGTCGAGGGATGACGCCCGATCGGCTCTCCGAGTTGGCGAGCCTGCGACGAGCCCGAGACTTCATCGACCAGAACTACATGCATCCGCTCGACGTCCCCGCGATGGCCGACGCCGCGTTCATGTCAGCAGGCCACTTCTCGCGCCGATTCCGCGACGCCTACTCCGAAACGCCCTACAGCTACTTGATGACGCGGAGGATCGAACGCGCCCAGGCGCTGCTCCGGTCGGGCAGCTCGGTCACTGACGCCTGCTTCGCTGTGGGGTGTACATCGCTGGGCTCGTTCAGCACTCGGTTCTCCGAGATCGTGGGGATGAGCCCGTCCGCGTACAAGCGGCTCGATCACCGTGATCTCGAGGCCGTCCCACCGTGTGTTGCGATGCAGCACCTCCGACCCGCTCGGTAGCTGATCGGTCAGGATCGGAGAAGTCGGGGTCCGGGTCTTCTCGTAGCGTTGAACGCTATGAGCGTTGTTGTCTCCACCATCTTCATCCCAGTGCACGATCCGGAAGCAGCGCTGGCCTTCTACCGCGACGCGCTCGGCCTCGAGGTCCGCAACGACGTCAAGCGGGGAGACTTCCGTTGGATCACCGTGGGTGCGCCAGAGCAGGCTGTCGATGTCGTGTTGTCCCAACCCCACGGCGGGCGCTCTCAACAAGACGGCGACGCCCTGCTCGAGCTCGTCACGAAGGGTTCGATCCAGGCGGCCATCTTCTCCGCTGCTGATCTCGACGAGACCTTCGAGAAGGTTCGGGCATCGGGTACCGCTGAGGTGCTCCAGGAACCCAAGTCGCAGTCCTGGGGTGTGCGGGACTGCGCATTTCGTGACCCTTCCGGCAACCTCGTCCGCATCGCCCAAGCCTGACCCACCCTGCTCCCGCCGCCACATCGAGTCCAGGAGAATACGCCCCGATGAAGACGATGACCTGCCAACAACTCGGAGGTCCCTGCGACCACGAGCACCACGGCGACACCGCCGACGAGATCATCCGCGCCCAGGACACCCACCTCAAGGACATGGTCGCGAACGGAGACGAGGCCCACCGTCCGGCACGCGACGACATGAGATCGCGGTGGCGCCGCCCCATCTCCGGGATGCGCTGGTACCGACAAGTCAAGAAGAACTTCGCCGAACTGCCGGAGCAGCAGTAGTGGAGGACTTTCCCGACGTCGACGCGTACCTGGCCGCCTCCGAGCAGTGGCCCGACGAGATCACCGCGATCCGGCCACTGCTGCTCGCCTGCGGGCTCGACGAACAGATCAAGTGGGGCAAGCTCTGCTACTGCCTCGACGACGCCAACATCGTCCTGCTCCAGGAGTTCTCCGACCACCTCGCCCTGATGTTCTTCAAAGGCGTCCTCCTCGACGACCCCGACGGCGTGCTCCACGCCCAAGGACCCAACACCCACGGCCCGAAACGCATGCGCTTCACGTCCGTGACCAACGTCGAGGCGCTCGCCGACGCCATCACTGCCCTACGTCCGAGAAGCGATCGGCCACGAAGAGGCGGGCACCGAACTCCCCGACCAACCCGACGAGGAACTCGCACCCGAACTCGTCGAACGGCTCGCAGCCGACGACGAGTTGGCCGGGGCGTTCTATGCCCTCACCCCCGGCCGCCAGCGTGAATACAACCTCCATGTTTCCGGCGCCAAACAAGCCAGCACCCGGGAGAGCCGCATCGACAAGATCACCCTCCGGATCCTCGCCGGCAAGGGACTTCGAGACCGGTAGCTCGACGGCGCGACGGGGCAAGGTTCCATGCACGCCGAACCTGCGCGATCCTGGGCTCGATGTACCCGGCAGCGTTGGCGGAGGCCCTCGAAGCACAGGTGGCAATGGGTCAGATCGTCGAGACCGCAGACCTCGGGCTCGACTCGCGATGTCCGGGCTGGCAGGTGCGAGACGTACTGAACCACTCGATCGCCGTGACGCTGAAGTTCGCAACATTCGCCCGTGGGGACACCGACACTCCCCGAACCCTCAAAGGGGACCACCTCGGAGCCGACCATCGAGCAGCGCTCCGCAACGCCGCTACCACCGCACAGGACGCATGGCTCGACACCGACCTCGGCCGAACCTGTCATCTCCCGTTCGGCTCGTACCCAGCATCCATCGCCGCCGGCATCAACCTGTTCGACGTGCTCGCCCACTGCTGGGACATCGCAGGACCCACCCGAAACCCGCTTGTGATTCCGGACCACCTCTGGGATGAGGGTCTGACCGCAGCCCACGCCGTCATTGGACCCGGACGGGACCTCGACCACTACAGCCCGGCGCTCGAAGTTGTCGCATCGGCGTCGCCGGCGGAGAAGCTCCTCGCGTTCCTCGGCCGCGTCGAGGATCCCCTCAATCCGGGGCACGGCGGCAAAGCTGCCACACGAGCGCAGCTGCCGGACGACGTGTCGCCGGGATGACCTGGCAGGGTGGCTCCCGAAACGTGCGCCCCCATATCCCCACGCTCGCACTGCCTGGCCGGACCTCCAACAGGCTTGAACCGGGCGCGGCCACGCGCGCGGAACGTGACCATCGCCGTGACCGCCGTGTGGCCCCAGCCCCGGCCGACCTGCCCCACGTTACCTGTCCGTTACCTCGATGCCCGGGAACGACAAAGCCCTGGCCACAGTAACGCTGTGACCGAGTAGGTCTACGTTACGGTTATCAAGTAACCGATATTTAGAGCAGTCGTGGCTTCACACTTGCGGAGGCGTTGGGACGCGAAGCTCCAGGGGATGAGTCGACGAGATCGGCGCGGCTGCGACTACGACGTGTACCTCGCCGACCCACTCGCCGGGTGGGACCTGTCGATCCCCGCCGATGTCGCTGCCGACATCGCCGACGCCGAAGCTGGGGTTCGCGCGCTGAGCGACGCGGGCACAACTCACGTGAGCCTCGAGGGTCTGGCACGGTTCCTGCTGCAGGCCGAATCCGTCGGGATCCTCCAAGATCGAAGGCCTCGAGGCGGCGGCCCGTCGCCTCGCCCGAGCCGAGGCTGCGATCACGCTCGGGGGCGACGCAAACGACCGCGTCACGGTCGACGTGATCGGCAACATCGCAGCGATGGAGGCCGCAGTCGAGCTCGCCACCAGCGCCGACCCCTTCGAGCTCGACGACCTGCTTTCGGTTCACCAAACCCTGATGGACAACTCCTCCACCCCCGAACTCGGCGGCGTCGTCCGCGGGTGGAGCAGAACTGGATCGGGGGGAGCTCGTTCAATCCGTGCAGCGCAGCCTTCGTCCCGCCACCGCACGAGTATCTCCCAAATCTGTTGGCCGACTTGCTCGACTACGTGAACGGCGACGAGCACTCCCCCTCGTCCAAGCTGCGATCGCCCACGCACAGTTCGAAACTCTCCACCCCTTTGCCGACGGGAATGGCCGCACGGGCCGAGCGCTGATCCATGTCGTGCTGCGACGCCGGGGCCCTAGCCCCCACCTTCGTGCCACCGATCAGCGTCGTGTTGGCCACGTGGTTCGATGACTACGTCAACGGATTGATGACGTTCCGCCACCTCAGCGAACCCGACAGCGCCGAGCGATCCGCTGCCACGGTCGAGTGGCTTCGCATGTTCGCCACCGCCACGAGCCGAGCCTGCCAAGACGCCGAGGCCTACAGCGACGACATCGACGAGATCACCGCGACCTGGCGTTCCAAGCTCGGGCGCGTCCGCGCGAACTCCAGCACCGACCTGCTGCTGCGCGTCCTAGCGGGCGCACCGATCGTCACCGTGGAGTCGGCCAGCAAGCTGATCGACCGATCGAAGGCGCGAACAACTGACGCAGTCAACGCCTTGGCCGAGGTGGGCGTGCTGCGTCAGCGCAACGTCGGCCGACAGCGATACCGGGTCTTCGAAGCGACCGAGGTGCTCGACCTGTTCACCGGTCTCGAGCGAGCGCTCGCCAGCCCAACAGGAAACACGAGAAGCGATCGACCCGACCGGCGCGTGCCACAACGACCCGAGAAGAGCTGAGGCCCGCTGGCCTCAACCTCCGAAGATCCCTGTTTGGTCGCGCTTGACCTCTTTCGATCAGCTCGTCGATATGCGGCGTGGGTTCGGCCAGGTCGTACTCGTGGAACTTGAGGTGCTGGTCGCGCCAATACGTGTTTCCCCAGGTCAGCCGCCCGCGCTCACCCAAAGGAAGGGCCTACCCCGCCAAATTCGGGACCGAGGATCCGGCTGCACGACCTACGCCACACCCACGCGACGATCCTGCTCCAGCAGAACGTCCACGCCAAGGTGGTCAGCGAGCGCCTTGGCCACAGCAGCATCGCCTTCACCATGACCGTCTACCAACACGTCATGCCCGGCATGCAAGCCGAAGCGGCAGCGATGTTCGGGGCCGCAGTGTTCGGCGAATGAGCCCGATCAGCTGGACTTCAGTTCGCCCGGGCACAGCTCCTCGACCGAGACACCTGCAGCATCCAGACCGGTGCTGTGAATAGAGTAGCCAGACGAGATCCGACGCACCCACAACCGCTTCTGGTTCCGCTGGCTCGACATCAAGGACAACGAGATCACCGACCACGAGCTGACCGAGCTGGCCAGCTACGCCCTTGACGACGCCCTCCCCGCCGAGCTGGACGTGCAGGGCCAGGTCTTCGCCCGCCAGGCCGAGAGCGACCAGTGGGACGGCCTTATCGACCACCTCAAAAGTAAAGAACCGGCAGACCCAATGGTCGCCGGTTCAAACGTTTCATGCTTGGTGGCGGGGGCAGGATTTGAACCTGCGACCTTCGGGTTATGAGACAGACGAGCTGGTTTCCAGCTCGACCGGCCTGACCAGCAGATTCATGCATTTTCCCAGCTCAGGGCCGGTTTGTCGATGGGTCGGTAGTCCCCACTGTTCCCCGCTCGACCCCGCTGTCTACGGTTGTGTTGTTACCTGTGTGTTACCTCGATCGGCACGAACCGACGGAATCTGAAGCCGCCGAGACGCCCACGCTCCGCGGGATCACGGTCATCGCGGCACGATCTCGAACCCGGCCACATGAGCCGGTCGTACGACACTGAAGTGCCGCCGATCGAGCGTCGCGATCGTGCCCTGTCGCAACCGTTCGGCCAACGCGATCAGGCTGGCATCGGTCCCGCCGAGCGGCAGATCCGAGTAGGTGTCGACAAGATCCGCGATCCGAACCAGATCATCTCCGATCAGCGCGTCGATGATGAGGTCTCCGTTCGCAATCGACCGGAAGAACCTGGCCTCGGCCTGTGCGCTGATCCGCCGACCGATCATGTACGCGGCCTCAGCCACCACCAGTCCTGTCGTGCGGAGCGGACCGGCAGCCTCTTGCAGAAGACCTGCACACGCCTCGTGGTCAGGATCGGCCGAGTCAGCGGCCGCGACAAGAGGACCGGTGTCGACGATCAACACGATCAGTCTTGCCCGAAGCCCTCAGCGAGAATCTCATCGGCATCCGCTGCACGGCGGCCATCGGTCGACGCTCCAAGCCCAACGAAGCCGAGCGGCTTCCGCCCGTCGGACTCCGACTCGGTTGGCAGAGCCGAGGCGAGTTCGGCGACGACGGCATCCAGGCTCACCCCGCGACGATCTGCTTCGCGCTGCAAGCGTGCGAGCACCTCGTCCGACAGATCAAGCGTCACCGGCATCACCCCATCGTAGTGCCACCCCCAGAATCGGGACCAGCAGCAAACTCGCCAGCCCCCTCGATCAACGCCCAGAGCCAGATCCCACACCGCGAGTCGCCAGACCCACGAGCGTGCGCTGTCGAAATCACGAGTTGCACCGCTGGCCTTGTCGTCTGCCGACACAAGAGTGTCTCGATCTGATCGGGTCGGCCAAGCCTGTCCTCTGACGAGATCCATGCTCTCTGCATGCCAAGTGACGGCCTGGGCCAGAGGCGGCTTGAGATCGTTCGCTCCATCGCCCTGGGTGGAGGCACGCCTCGCTTCGCTGGCGCTGGTCTTGACAGCTCTCGGCATGCAAGCAAGTGTTTGCGTATGGCTCCTGCCGACCGAATCGTCGCCGCTGCCAAGTCCTGCTTCGCGGCGAAGGGCTTCGCGGGGACGACCGTCGCCGACATCGAGGCGGCTGCTGGCTACGCGCCTCGAACAGGCGGGATCTACCGACACTTCCCATCGAAGGTGTCGATTCTCGAAGCCGTCATCGATGCGGAGCTGATCGCCAACACCAACGCCATCATCGACGTGCCGGAACCGAACGCCGGAGCGGATCCGATCGCGGTTCTGGAACAAGTCGTGCGTCGCGGTCTCGGTCAGCTCGACCGCCAGGCCGACCTCATGCGGATCGTGTTCCGAGACCTGGACCGGTTCGAAGATCTGATGGCGAAGGTTCGCAGCGGACTCACCGACGCCACCTACCGAGACTTCGCCGACCGGCTCGCCGCCGCCCATCGTGCCGGTGTCATCCCAGCACTCGACTTCGAAGCAACCGCCATCCTCGCTATCGGCCCTGTCGTCGACTTCAAGATCAAGCAACACCTGCTCGGCTACACGCCACTCAACATCGACGAAGAACGCCTCGTCCACGCCTGGGTTCGAATGTTCGCCAACCTCTTCGGAGTAGACAAATGAGCCAGCGACTTCCCGGTCCCCGCTCCCCGAGTCGACTCGAGACGCGACAACGATGACTTCCCGGTCCCCGCTCCCCCAGAGCCGTCGTGGGACTGGCACGACGACTCAACAGCGACGCCCGACAGACTTTGCTCGACATGGTCGACACCTACGGGCCCGTCGTCGATTTCGGCCGTGGCAAGTATCACTACATCTACCTCCTGAGCGTCGAGGCGAACGAGCACATCCTGTCTACGGACCCGGCCAACTTCACCTGGCACGACGCGTTCCAGGTGCTGGTTCCGGTCAACGGGGAGACCGCACTCGTCGTGAGCGACGGCGAGGACCATCTCCGCCGCCGCCGCATCGTCCAACCCGCGTTCCACATGCGCCGGATCAGCAGCTATCTCGATGTCATGGTCGAAGAGACCAACTGCGTCATCGACCGGTGGCAGATCGGCTCAACCGTCGACGCCTACACCGATCTCCGGTTGGCGATCAGACGCATCGTCCTACGGTGCCTGTTCGGCGACTCGCTACGCGACCGGGACGAAGAACTCGCCCAACACCTAGAGGTCGCGCTCGCCTACGTGAATCGACCACCGACACAACGCTTCGACTGGGACCTACCCGGTATGCCCTACCGCAAGGCAATGAAGGCACGCCGCGCTGTCGACGCCATCGTGTTCGACGAGATCAAACGTCGCCGCAACCTCGACGACCGCGGCGACGACATCATCAGCTGGCTCATCGCCGACCAAGAAGCCGACGACGGGCTCACCGATCAAGAAGTCCGAGACCAGATCGTCAGCCTCGTCGCCGCCGGCTACGACACCACCGCCGCAGCCATGGGCTGGGCAGCAGCCGAACTCGCAGCTAGCGCCGACCGGACCGAACAGATCCGCGCCGAACTCCGCAAGCTCGGTGCAGGCGACTCGCTCACGATCGAACACATCACCAAGCTCACCTACACCAACGCCTTCGTCCAAGAGGTGCTCCGGCTCCACCCACCCGCCATCTGGAGCGGCCGCCGAGTCGTCGACGACTTCCGGGTCCACGGCCACACCATCCCAGGCGGTTCCATGATCCTGTTCTCACCCCACGTCACCCAACACGACCCTCGCCACTTCACCGACCCCGCCACGTTCCGCCCCGAACGCTGGATCGACGGCCACCCCGACCAAGACCATCCCCACCCCTACGCCCACATCCCATTCGGCGGAGGAAACCGGCGATGCCTCGGGTTCGCGTTCGCCACCCAAGAACTGATCGCCATGACCGCACTCCTCGCCCACCGGACCGAGCCCGAGTTAATCGAGCCCGGACCGCAACGACACGTCGGCACCATGTCAAGCGCCCCCGACGGAGGCACACCCATCAGAATCAACGACAAACGGAACTGAACCGCCAAACCGATCAGAACAAGAGCAGCGAGGATCCTGAGGCCGCGCAGAACCGGCACTAGGGTCGCGGGCGAAGTGTCAGCAGGGGACTGGGCGTGGTTCACATTCCCGACGGGTCGAGGCGGCGGAGGCGTTCCGGGGCGTAGTCGGGCTCAGCGGTCCACGCATTCACGGCCTCCCACGCGTTCGACAGGTCTTGGGCTCTGCGATGCTCGCCATCGTCGAGGATCTGGATACCGAGGTTCGACAGATCGTGCCAGGTGAGATCGACGCGTGCTTCGTCCCAGTCCAGCAGACCGACCCGGCCGTCAGCTGCGATCCGGATGTTGCTCGGACCCGGGTCACCGTGCACCACCGCCATCGGCGCATCCGCAAATCGGTTAAACACATCGACCACCAGCTCCGCCACCGCCGTCGGAACGGCATCGAGGTCAGCGTCCACACTGCGTCGCGCCTCGCCGAGCTCCCGAACACTCACGCACCCGGGCCGCTGCGGGTAGGTGCTCGTACCGGCGTGGAGGCGTTGCAGCTCACCGGCCACCGCCCTCCAATCATCGTCCGACGACGGCGGTCGACCCTCGAGCCAGACCTGGACGACGACACCGTCGGCGAAGCGGCGTCCGTCATCGCAGCGGATCGATGTCGGGACTCGGAACCCGGCTCGGTCGAGGTCATCGAGCAGATCGAGCTCCCATGCAAGCGAGGACGCAGAGCGTCGGCTCCTCCGTACCGCCACATCGGCGCCGCGGAACCGAGCGCGCCATACCTCGGTCCGATTGCCCTCCTCCACCGGCTCGATCAGCTGCAGCCCGGACCACGCCGACACATCGATCACGGTTCGACCCTAGACAAGTACCGACGCCCACAGTCCAAGGGGGCGATGCCCGCGCCCGGCTTGGGCTTCTACCGATTCTTCTACCGGGACGCCTGACCGTCGGGTGTCCGGAAGGAGCAGTGTCATGAAGGGCTATGTCGCGAAGAAGGGCAACCAGTTCTACGCCGTCATCTATGAAGGCCTCGACCCCGTCACCGGCAAGGAGAAGCGAACCTGGCACCCGGCGGGCCCGGACCGGGCCACGGCCGAACAACTCGCACGGCGGCTGGCTGCCGAGGCCGAGGACGCCAACGACTCGGCCCGGTCCTTGACGTTCGGGGCCTACCTCACCGAGCAGTGGCTGCCCGGCAAAGCCAACACCCTGGCCGAGTCCACTTGGCACAGCTACCGCCGCAAGATCGAGCGCCACATCCTCCCGACCCTGGGCCGGATCCCGATCCGCCGATTGAAGGTCGCGGATCTCGAACGGCTCTACGACTCGAAACTCCGACCCACCGAACCGGGTGTGAAGCCGTTGTCCCCCAAGACGGTGCTCGAGATCCACCTCATCATCCGGGGCGCCCTCGCCGCTGCGGTGAATCGAGGGATGCTGACCCGCAACGTCGCCCTCGTCGCCCACGCCCCAAGGTTGCGGTCGATCCCGAAACACGAAGCCCAAGCCTGGACCGCTGACCAGGTCGCCGTCTTTTTGCGGGCGGCGGTCGGGCATCGGCTGTTCCCGGCGTTCTGGCTCGCAGCGAACACCGGCATGCGTCGCAGCGAACTCCTCGGCCTGAAGTGGTCCGACATCGACCTCGACAAGCACACAGTGTCGATCAACCGAAGGCTCGTCGCCATCGGCTACGAAGTCACTGAATCCAGGGGCAAGACTGCGAACAGCCGCCGCAGCATCGATCTCGACCCCACCACAGTCGGCATCCTCACCGCCTGGAAGAACTGGACCGCCATCGAACATCGCGTCGCTGGTGTCGAGACCGAGCACGTGTTCACCACGCCAGATGGTACGCCGGTGCATCCCCACTCGATCTCCCAAGCCTTCGAGCGCGTCGCCGCAACGCCGGGCTCCCCGTGATTCGGTTCCATGACCTACGCCACACCCACGCCACCCTGCTCATCAAGGAAGGCGTGCCAGTGAAGGTCGTGTCCGAACGACTCGGCCACGCCACAACCGGATTCACGATCGAGACCTACCAACACGTCCTGCCCGGCATGCAAGCCGACGCCGCCAACCTGTTCGCCGCTCTCGTTGATCCTTCTACCGGCGGGGGACGGTGGAAGACCCGGAAGAAGTCGGCCTGACAACGGTAGAAGCCCACGTCAACGACGAAGGCCCAGGTCGCTGACCTGGGCCTTCACACGAGATTTGGTGGACCTCGTCCGTCTCCTATTGAACCACGAAGTCCAAATCAAGAGAATGCTCAGCAGCTCGCTGACTAGGGAAGATGTAGATCTGGAGCCGGCTCGCCCGAAGCACGGACGAACCAGGAAACTCACTCAGAGCGAGATCAACTCACTCATCGTCCGCTACGACGCTGGCGAGTCGACCCGACAACTGGCCAAGGCCTTCGGCATCCACCGCACCACCGCGGCCTGCCATCTCACGGACAACGGCGTGCAGCTCAGACGGAAGGTCCGACGACTGACTGACGAACAAGTCCAGGAAGCAACTCGGCTCTACAGCCAAGGCCAGACCCTGGCTCAGCTGGCAGACCGGTTCGACGTCGGTCAAGAGACCATCAGAAGAGAGTTGCACCAAGCTGGAATCAACCCCCGGCCGCGGGGCGGGCGTTCCTGATCCACCGCTTGCACAGCTCACATGTCAGCTCGACGACACAGTTGGCGCACGTTCGGGATGATCTGCTCCCGAGACCCCGGGTACCGTCCTACTACGATCTGAAGCCAGTTTGGCGTCGGACGGAACGGCTCAGCACGACACAATCGAGTCACCCGTTCTGATCAAGGGGGCGGACGCGTGCCTATTGGCGGTTCTCGCAGATTCAATATTCTTGCACTTGTCACTGCGCTTGGCGTGGCGGCAGCCACCCTTTCGATAGCCGTCACCCCCGCTGATGCGCAGGACGCTGCCGCGTGGACACCAGTCAGTCGAACAGTTAGTCATCTGACGTCACCAGGTGGCGGAATTGTGACCTGCACTATCGAGCAACTGCGGGAACCCGACGGGACGGTGACGGCTAGCCGTAGCTTGATCACTGCAGACCATGTCCCTGTGCCATTCGGTCTCGGCGACGGACGTCAGTGCCTGGCGGGCGTCAATGATTCGTTTGTTGCCTTTGACGATGCTGGGAACATGTATTTCAGCTACAACACCGACGGCCTAAACGGCTTCGGAATCATGTCTATCGATACCAACGGCGCCATCCGTTGGGCCAACGACTTCGGCACAACCTGGCCCTTCGAGATTACCGTAGGCGGTGATGGCCTTCTCTACGGTGCGATGTACCAAGCCGACAGCGTAATCGTGCTTGATCCGATCAATGGCGAGAGGGTTCATGAACAAGATTTCCTCGACCACAACTTCGGTCAGTTTGTCTGGACCCTTGTAGCACCTTCCACTACAGGCGCAGCTGTAGCCGACGCCTCAGGGCCGAGATATCTCGATTGGAATCCGGATGAAAGTCGACTAAACGCGACATCGTATCCCAGCTTTGGCCCGAACAGCATGGGCGGCTTCGGTCCAGACGACACGTTCGTTCAAGTTACCAATCGGCGAACTCCCAATGGAACATGGAACCTGTGCCAGCAGGACGTTGTGTTCTACGAGCGTGCTGCAGGCCAGGTTAAGAATGTTTCGGTCGGAGCTCCATACGACACCTGCGGCCTATGGTTCGGCGAGGCGACGGCGGATGGTGGCCTGGTCGGCTACACATCTCGCGGTGAGGAGTCACTGGCACTCGGAAGTGAGTGGTACTTTTTCCGGGTATCGCCTGATGGCCAAGTTGCAGAGACCACGCACGACCCAGTGGAAGACGTGAACGAGCCAGGCGAGTTGCGACTAGTTGATGTTGATGGCAACTTAGTTACTTTCCGGAGCCGAAACCGTTTGTGTGATACCGATGGGGCGGGGTCTGTCAGGTGTGACATCGTAAGAGCTGTCGTCTTCGACAGCAACAACCAGATTCATGAGTTCGATGTGGATCCAACTGATCCAATCGGGTTCGCGGCAATCTCCGGAGTCTTGACCCCCGGCCTTCTGACCTTAACCGGCAATGACCGAAACCTGGCCGAGAATCCAACCACCTCGATACCCAACACCCGACCACTCCCGATCTCGTTCGTTGGAGAGGACTACACGAACGTGCGGTACTACGAGTTGGTTGGCAACGCTGAGCCGCCACCTCCTCCATCCGAGTTCCGCATGTTCTCCATGGGTGACTCATACAGCTCAGGTGAGGGATTGATCGAGCAGACCAGTAGCTATGAATGTGGGACGGACGTCCACCGAGGCAGGTATCACGAAAACACCACGCTGAGTTACATGTCGCTCCGCAGCTATGCTGTCGCGCTGTCGGAGGATCCAGGAATTGAGTTTGAAACCGGATGCGACACCGTTACGGAAAACTCCATCATCCGTGGCGAGGTAGTAGGCGACCTGTTCGGACTCAGGTATGAAAACCTCTGCCATAGATCTGCTACCGCTTACCCGAGTATCCTGAGTGATCGCCTCGGGGTTACAAACGAGAACTTCGGCTTCTCTGCATGCTCCGGTGCGAGGTTCAGGGACTTCTACGTCGATGGCCAGTACCCACGTAGTCCGGAGGGGGTTATCGAGGACGATCCAACGACCAGTGACGTAGGCGGTCAATCGCAGATCGCGGCGCTACGGAGATTCATCGAGCAGCACGGTAGTGTTGATCTTGTCACCATTGGGTTGGGCGGTAACGATGTCAGCTTCAACGAAGTCATCACCGAGTGTCTGTTTCCCGACTGCGCAAGGGACGCCTACAAGAAAAGAATAAGTAGAAGCACTGAGTCGCTCTACAGCAATCTATGGCGTGCTCTTGCCGAGATTCGAGAGATTGCTGGGCCGCAGGCCGATGTCGTCGTCTTCGGCTATCCGATTGTAGTTGACCCTGACAACTGGTGTGCTCCTTCGAGCCTCGAGGGGGCGCTCGTATCTCCAGCTGAACGAGTCTGGATAGCCGACACTCTCATTCCCGATCTAAATGCCACTCTCAGGGATGCTGCGACTGGCGCAGGCGTGCACTTCATCGATATCTCCGAGGCAGTCGCAGGCCGTGAGATCTGCAGCACCGAAGGTGGTTATATCAATGACATCAGACCGGGCGATGATATTGGTGGAGTCATAGCAAACGAGAGCTTCCATCCGAATGAGCAAGGGCATACAGCAATCGCTGAGTACGTCCTGCCTGCACTGCAAGCAATCGTCAGTGATGGACAGGGTAACCCAAACCCCACTACCTGTCGCGGCCAGTTACCGACCGTCTTCGGCAACACTGGCACTGATGGAGCTGACGTGATCCTTGGCAGATCCCTGCCCGATACAATCCGAGGGCGCGGTGGGAGCGATCTCATTTGTGCTCGAGGTGGTTCAGATCGCGTGACGGGTGGCGTGGGAGACGACACAATCTATGGTGATGGCGGCGACGATCTCATCTTGAGTCACGACGGAAACGACACTATCTACGGGGGACCCGGAGCGGACCAGATCATCGGCGGTCGAGGAGATGACCTGCTCGTCGGAGGCCAAGATGATGACGACTTGTCCGGCCGGGGAGGCGCTGACCGGCTCATCGGAGGCGATGGCACAGACACGTGCAACGGCGGAGCAGGGCTGGATTCGAGTGACGGCAGTTGTGAAACCACGACCAGAATCGAATTGCCCTAGTCGAAGCAGCTAGACCTGAGCTTCATGCTCGTCGTTGGGAAACAAATAGTACGCGATAAAGAACCCAACGTTAGCAACGAGCAGCGCAATGAGGATTCCAGCAGGCCCACTGCCGCTATCTGCTAAATAGCGCACACCAATCAGATATCCAACATACGTCGATACTAGTGCGGCGGCAAGCATAATGAGTCCGGGCCAGCGAAAAGGCTTCTTTGAGATCTTCGTGCGCAGAAAGAGAATCACCCCAAGTGTCACGATCCAGGCGAATACTGCAACTACGGCAAAGTAGGCTGCGCTAGCGAGCGTAGTTGCCTCGAAAGGCGGGCCGGCGATGTGGTTCGTTGGCGAAATCAGACATGTTCTCCGATTACTGCCCTTGGCTTACCACGCATCCACTACGACAAGGGGTCTTCGTGACGGCGGACCAGATTCAGACGTCGGACACGGCGGCCCGGGGAACGATAGTTGTATCAATATTGAGAGGTCCAGAAGTTGCGCAGTTAGCTGATCTTCAGTCACGGATCCGACATATGCTAAAATTTGGGTGGCATGAATCGCCGGATCTACTTCCCCGCTACAGGCATGGCTGTCATGTGTGTGATGCTGCTCGCATATGTAGTCAGCTCCAGCCACCAAGAATCATTCACAGGGCGACTTGTCACTCAAGATTGCACGCAAGCGGGGTTTGGATGCGCAAGTACTCGCCTCCAAACAACGGAAACGCTTTACACACTAACCTTAGTCGAGCCAACTAGCGAGATTCTCGGCTGCATTAATGATGGAGATACCGTCGAGGTCATCGGCGAGCTACATCAAGGCCGTGAAAAAGACGAAGGCAATACAATCGTTGTGTCACACATATCCTGCTGATTAGATCAGCTGCGCCCCGAGCTAGAGTCGTACAGTCGGTCTTGTGCGACACGACCGCGACCCCGCCCAGGCGCAGCGAGACGGAGTCGTAGGCCCTCGACTCAAAGAGCCGTGCTGCTGCAGCGAGAGAGTCCGCGTGTCTCCCGCCATCTTCCGCAAAGCTAAACTGTCCTCTTGATTCCCTATCGGTCCAATAGCGTCCTCCAATAGCTGCCGCTGGTCGACTTCGGGAGACAGAATTCTAACTCAGTTAACCAGCTGGAACTACTCTCCGTCGCCAGCGATTCACTACGCAGCATGAGGAGGCCAAAAGCCAACTCGATCAGACGGCTCAAGCGTCTCGCGGAGTCAACCGCAAGACGATCCTCAGCCATCTCAAACGCAAGGACGTTACAGCTCGGTATCCGACGCCCAAGCTAACTACAACTGACATCGAGAACGCCGCTCGCCGATACGGTACCGGTGAAACCCTGACGCGGATCGCAGCCGACTACGAAGTCCAACCCGGAGAATCTACGGCAGAAGCTGCTCAGGATTGGCTTACAGATGTGAAGCGATTCTCACGATAGGCGCAACAAGACGGAATGACTCGCTGGCAATCGAAATATTCATCCTCATAATCCAAAGACACGAGGCAGAAGAACCACCGAGCTGGCTAGCTTTCGACTACTCGTCAGGAACTGTTGCCAAGGAACGCTTGTCGGCGAACGAGACCCAGATCGACGGGGCGCCGTGCGGAGGGTGTTGTCAGAGGTGCGCTTTGACAACAGAGTCAGCCATCCCTACCTAGGGGTCCGAGAAGGAATGTGCGCACGCATGGTAAAATTGGGCCCACACTGAAAGGCCATACTACCGTGTACTCATCCAGCAGCGGGCGTCTCTTCGAGAAGGGGCGCCTATCAGAATACATTCAGATGCAGATTTCGTCGGCGGTTGCCGAGGCAGGTAATCTCGGCGTTGATGTCTTCCGCGCCAATTCTGACGAGCAGATCCTGGAGCACATAACCTCGAAGTATCGCATCGATCCGCTTAAGCTACTCGAGGATGAGAAAGACGTCACTTTCAATGAAGGCGAAGCCGATATACGTAACGACCTGAATCGAGCAGTCAGGGATAGGCGTCGGCCGGCGATGGTGAAGTCCTATCAGGTTTCTTGGCGCATACCATTTACTGGGACACGGCAGCTATGGGACCTACAGCCGAGTTCTTTCTTGACAACGTCTGTGGCAGGATCGATCGAAGGTCAGTCCGTTCTTATCACCGCCAATCAACCTGCGGATTCCACCGACGCCGACAGGTTGAACTCCGAACTTAAGAGCCAGCTATTCCAAATAAATAAGGTAGTCAATTTTACGAACAATGACCTGCAAAACTACGACAGCAGGCTCGAACAAGCGACTGGCAATGCGATAGCTGTCCGCAGGCGGGAGCACGAACGGATTGCCGACATCAAGGATGCACTACGAATAACCATAGAAGATGCCGGCGAAGGGAGCCCGCTCACGCCGTTATCCATCGAGGTTCATGGTATTTCGCCCCTCTCATCTAACATAGAGGACGCTGGTGCCTTCATCTTGGATAGTGACTATGAGGCGATTCTTCGAGTCATTAGGAACATGGGCGTTGCCATGGAGTCCTCCCGAGCGACAGAAGGGCGTGACGAAGAGGCTCTTAGAGATATCTTGCTTGTAGGGCTGAACGCTAGCATGACCAGTGGCAGTGCCGGCGGAGAACTCTTTCGCAAGAAGGGTAAAACCGACATAGCCGTATTGTTTGAGAACCGAGCTGCGTTCGTTGGCGAGTGCAAGTTGTGGAAAGGTCCGCAGTACGCGCTAGATGGCCTCGGACAACTACTTGGCTATCTTACCTGGCGAGACGCCAAGACTTCTCTGATCCTGTTCAACAACCGTAACGCCAACTTCTCGTCCATACAAACCAAGATTGACGAGGTTTTCAAGAGCCACCCGCTTTGCCTGAAGAGCATGCCGTCAGGGGGTGGCGAATGGAGATATCAGTTTCGTAAACCTGATGATGAAGGCCGCTTCGTAACGGTTCATGTGTTCCTCTTCGATACTCACAGAAGTAGTGGTGGTGGGTAGGAGCGCGCCCAGGTGCTGGCGGCTCCGCACGATGGTCTGATGCGACACTACTAGCGTTAACACGCTGCTACATTTACCAAGGTAGCGAGACGACCGTCCCGACAGTTCCAAGATCCACAATCCGACCATCTATCGGACGTCGAACGGATGGTTTCACTTGCTCTGCCTCGCGCTACGCCTTCAGTAGTCCATTTAGATGGACTACGAGATTCTCCCATCTCGCTATCGCATCACCACTGAGCTGTTCTGCCAGGTTGGGCTCGGACGCCAGGTGTCGCGCGGGGGCGTAGTGTGAGAACTCGCCAGTCACATCCTCGATGCGCGCAAGATGTCGCCCACCTTTGCGCTTCAGATCAGCAAGCTTAAGAGACACAATCCCAGATTTGTCGAGCAAGTCTAGGTACCAATCGAGATCGAATAGGTCCTCGATATCTGCCTCCTTGCCAACGACGAAATCGGCAAGTGGAACAAGCTGCGATGTGTCGATTACTCCCTTCTTTACAAGATCTTCGAGCCTCTGAACTCCGCTAGCGGGCGAGTCGTGAAGTGCGACAACGTGAACCTGAGCGCCTAACAGCGCCACGAAGGTCGGCATCTTGTCGAGGCCACCTACAGGAGTGATGACCCAGTCGGCGGCCAGACCGTCCTTCCCTCGCCGTTCCAGCTCCTTGCTGATGGTCCTGAGGTACATCAGATCGGCATTACCCTCGACGATCAACGTGTTCTGGCCTATGAAGAGTGTCTGTGTTGCTCTAATGCCGATCGCTGCGTGTAACGGGAACTGTGTTTCCTCCGATGTTCCGAGTGCATCGTCTTTAACGATGGTCCCGGCCTTGTCGGCATCCTCGACCAGCCGCGCTCGCTCCAACCGATCCGGGTCTATCATGAATGGAGAGTGAGTGGTATAGATGATCTGGTAGTCGGGTGCCAAGCGTTCCTCGATGAATCTCAAGAGATCTTCTTGAGCGGTGCCGTGCAAGTTGAGCCCCGGCTCATCGAGTAGAAGTAGGAGTCGTTCGTTCGAGTGCCGATATTCGGAGAAGTATGCAAGAAACGAGAAGAACCAAACAAAGCCGCGAGACCGCTCGTCGAAGTTGAGAGTCACACGATGTCGAGTGTTGCGGATTCTAATCTGCAACCATGGCTCAGGCGCCGGCAAGACGGTGCCGTCCTCATCTTTCGATCGAAACTCGATATCTAGCTCAACCTCTAGGTTCTGGTTCTGACGCCAGTATTCGAAGACTTCGTCTGTCAGTGTGTTCGCTGCCGCTTCGAGAGCAGCCTTGCGTGCTTCGTAATCATCTTCGGTGAACTCCTCGGTTGCTACGCCAGCGAGTCGGAGTAGCGACAGGGCCGTTCGCTCCCCCGGCTCTAAGTCCTCCTCGTTGGTGGCCTGGAGCCGCGAAATCGAGACCGTGCCGGGGAGCAGGTCGTAATCTGAGAAATAGAGGAGTTGAGGCGCCCTCTGACCCAGAGCCTCTTGCATCTGCTTTGCAAGTGGCTTCTTCAGTTCATCAAGGGTGGCCTGGTGATCTGCCGAGAGGGAATCCTTCTCTGTGAGAAGCGCCCTGAGCTGGTCCTCGGTCTCAACGCTGTCCAGGTTGAGATCCGCCAGACGCTCGTCTGCCTTAACAGTAGCGAACGCTGCATCGACGTTCCCTCCCGGCGTCCAGGCCCGAATATTCTTATAGCCCTTGGTTACTAACTGAATACGCGCAAAGGTCCCAGCGCCAAAGCGAGCCTCCAGCCATTCGATATCATGGTCGTCCAGTTGAACTCGTGCCGCTACGACTTGCTTTCCTGCAATCTGAGCCTTGTCGCGGCCATAAAGTCGACGCGGGTAGTCCCGTAGCGCATCGAAGCTCGTTGGGTGACCAGCTGGCAACGGCTTCAATCGGTAGAGAGATTCAAGGACCGCGCTCTTGCCGCTTTCGTTCTTGCCAACCAAACAAGTGACGTCGGGTTCGACTGCTATCTGGCCCGTGTCGCTAATACTCTTGTACTTGGTCGTCTGTAGCGATAGCACTCTCATATAACACTCTCATTTTGGGCACTTGCTTGGCTGAGGTCAAGCATGAACGATATCAGGAGTGGCGATGCAGGTGACATGACCCGGTTCGCCATATTTGCTGGTTGCGACTTCATCCCGCGGATGCCTGTAGGAGTGTGTCGCACAACGGTTGATGTACGTCCCGCCGTGAAGCCGGTACCAAGACCTCTACTCAGCGGGAAGATCAAGCTCAGCGACTAAGAATAGGACCTGACAGCCGAAGTCGCTGCCATTGTTGCAGAGAGAGGCCTCGGTGTTCTCGACGAGGATATCCAGACGCTGACTGCCGGAGACGTCGAACTCCCTTGTCTCCTCGACTTCTTCGAAAACAGCGTATGTGTCCGAAAATAGGATTGTGCCGCCGTCGAGTGTAGCCGTGACCGTGAGTGGTCCATCTGGATCAGAGGTCGGCGACGGGGCGATCTGCAGACGCAGGGTCTCGTATTGCTGATCGAGATTGAAAGACGCCTCGGCGCTCCGGTGAATCTCGGCCCAGTCGACTGAGGCAACGAAGATCCGACCCGTGTCGGTTCCGCTCAGGACTCTGTTGGTGATGAAGAATCTTCCGTTCGCCTCTCCGAGCGTTTGGATCGGTTCGAGCGTGACAAGCTGTACCGGCTCGGCCGCCTCTCGTTCCGTTGTCTCTTGAACGGTAGTGGAGGTTTCGGGCCCCGACGGCTCAGAGTCTTCGGCGCCATCCTGATTGCTAGCGCCCTCCGCGAGAGGCGTCGTAGTGTCGGTCGCTGTCGTGGTGGTCGAGTCGGTGGAGGCTGACGAAGTGGAGCCTCCGCCGTCGGCAGCCGTCCCGTCGTCGGTGCGGTCCCTGTCGAGCAGCATGACCGCGCCCAGCATCACGAGTACGCCGGCGGCGAAGCTGGCCAGTACAGCGAGCCAGATCGGCCGTTGACGTTCTGTTGGCGATTCGCCGGAGTTCTCGCTCACGTTCAGCTCTTCATCAGGTCTTCGGCCATCTTTCGGCGATTCTTCCGCACCGATCGGGCTCGTTGCCGGTGGTCTCCAGGTCACCAGGCGGTCAGCGAAGCGCTGGAGCAAGTCCTTCTTGGCGATCTCGGTCTCCAGCGTCGAGTCGCTGAGTCCCTTCACGCCCTCGTCACGCAGGATGCGCGTGGCCTCCTGGAGGCGCTGGGATCTGGGCCCGGCGCCCTCGACGCCGAGGCCGTAGCGCAGGGCGAGCTGCTCCCGTCGATCTGGCCATTCGGCACTCTCCCGATCGAGAACGTCGAACACGACGTCGGCGAGAGGCTGCTCCAGTTCGGCTTCGGCCCGAGCTTGCTCGTTTGCCGCGATGACGATCGGCAGGCTCAAAATATCAGGAGCCAGCGTCTCAATGTTGTGTCGGCGTTCGGCGAGGGTCCCGTTCAGCGTTGTGCCTCTGGCGAGGTCCCGAAGCTCCTCGGTCACGCGACGGATCAGTTCCTGCTGCTCGGAGACTCGGTTTTCGTCTGATTCCATTTCTGGCAGCTCGATTCCTGCTGGATTTCTCCGTTCTCTCTGCTGTTTTACCTGTGTTCAGGCCCAGAAAGTCGTCTGATTGTGACACCGGCGACAACCGCCGGCTCCGCCAGCACAAGGAGATCACAGATGGCTTCTGAACTCGTACCACGAATCGGCCGCCAGGGCATTGCCGGTCGACCCGTCAGCCGCCGAGCTCGTCGTGAGGTTGACCGTGTCGCAGACGATGGGCTCGTCGACGGCGCCAGGATCATCGCCAGAGCCTATGTCGCCCACGTAGCACTGGTGAACCTCGACTTGGTCACCAACGAAGAGGCGCGATTCGTCGCCCGACATCCGATGGTAGAGCACCGGTTTCGCGCAATCGGAGATGCCTTCGCCAACTACGCGGCCAGGCAGACAGCGGGACTGGGCTTCTGATGACGGCCTTCGCAGTCATGGTGATGTTCTTCGTCGGACTTGGCATTGGGGCTTGGGCGACCGCCTACTACTTCCAGGTGGTCTCCCCGGACCGTGTGCGAGCGATCAGGTCGCACCTGGAGGCCGCATGGATCGCCGAAGACGTGTCGCAAGCGAGCGCCGCTGCCCAGCAGGTCATGAAGGACGCCGCCGCCTCGGCCCCAGCAGCGCCTGTGACGACGAACACAATCGTTCATGAGAACGGCGAGATGTTCTATCAGCCACCCCGCAACTGCTCACCACTCGAATCACTCGTGGCCTGGATCATCTGCCTCGTCCTGCTCAGCACGATATTGCAGGTAGTGGTCGACTGGGTGCGTGGCAACGCTGCCTGGCTCGTACTGAGTGCTCTGGTGGCCTTGCCATTCGCGATTTGGCTGCGACGCAGCCATTACTACTGATGACGGTGCTGTGAGTGCGAATCCGCATTCATGTATGCGCAAATGCATAGTACAATAGATGTGTTTTGTCTGGTGCCAGAGCGTAGAGACAATCTGGTCAGGACGAGCGGAACTTTATCAATTTGGAAGGAGGTAGAGCATGGGTAGATATTCGGGCCAACTGCGCCTGCCGTGGGTGGTTATGGGGTCCAGGGGAGGACGGGGCCGAGGCCTCCTCGGTCGAGCATGATCATGGTGATGAAGGCGGCTGGGTTGTGGAAGCCGTTGGCGTTGCGGCGGATGCGGCCGATGACGGAGTTGTTGGCTTCGGCGATGCCGTTGGTGAAGCCCCATTCGATGGTGGCCTCGATCGAGTCTCGGTAGTGTCGGATGGTGCGGGCCAGCTTCACGAATGGTTCGAGGCGGGACCTCGAGGCGTAGTAGATCCAGTCGTCGAGGGCTCGGCGGGCCTGGCGGATCGGCATCCGGAAGATGTCAGCCAGTTCCTCTTTCAGTAGCCAGGCTCGGAACAGGCGTCGGTTGGTGGTCTCCAACTCGCGGATGGTGGTCCGCTGGGCGACGGTGAGGTTGGCCCAGTTCCGCAGCAGGAGCCACCGTAGTCCTTTGACCGGCTTGGCTGCGGCCTTGCCCTTGAGGCGGCGCCAGAGGTCTCGGCGGACCTCGTCCAAGGCTTTGGTGGCCCACTGCATCACGTGAAATGTGTCGAGGCAGATCTCCGCGTTCGGGGCCCGGGTAGCGACCACGGTCCGGATCCATTCGGCCCCATCGGTGGTTACTATCTCCAGGCGAGCGGCCCGCTCCGGGCCCAGGGCGTCGAAGAAGGCGGTGACGGTGGCCTTCGAGCGGCCCTCGGTGACCCACACCACCCGCCCGGAGAACGGGTCCGACACGACGGTCAGGTAGCGCTGCCCCTTCTTCGATTTCACCTCATCGATGGCCACCGCGATCAGCCCTTCGAGCAGATCGACTCGGTCCATGGCTTCGGCCAGCAACCTGGTGCACATGCCGTCAACAGCCCGCCAGGTCAACCCGTACCGGCGGGCGGCGCTGGCCTTGTTCGACCGGATGGCGTCATGGACCACGACGTCTTCGAACGCCCGGCTGAACGCGGTGTCGTGGCGGGCCCACGGCACCGCTGCCACCGTCGGTCCACACGCTGTGCAGTTCACTCGAGGTGCGGGGCCTTCGATATCACAGCGGCTGAAGCCAAGATCGACGTGACGCCACCGCCGGGCCCCGTCGCCCTGGTCATAGCCGGAAGCTCGCTGCCCGCAACGCCCACACCGCCCCGGGGTATCAGCCCGGCACCGAACCCAGACCACCAGCGTCAGGCGGTGCCCCGAGCGGTCCAGCGTCCACCCCGTGATCACCGTGGCCCGACACAAGCCGAGCAGCATCCGTAGTACCGTCGACATGCGCACGTCGCTCTCCCCAGGGAGTCCAGTCTCAACAGCCGGAAACCCTAGGAACAGAGCGGCGTGCGCTCGCGGATGGCCTCACCCCCAACCCACGAAAGGCGCGCGGGCGCCAGATATTCGGTGCACCCCGTCTGGAACGACGATCCCGATTACGAGACGGTCGTTCGAGATACGCTCGACCTCCTTCTATTGCTTGAGAGCGAAGAAAAGCTCGATTCGCTCCTGGACGAGTCGGCTAATACCGGTGCCTCCGTCTCGATCTACGATGACGATCCGCCGGAGGCGGCCTGATGAGCGGCTATGAACTTCGGTTTCCGGTAGAACTGGAAGCCGAGCAGCTCACCTTGCTCTTGGCTGGCCTTTCAGCAGATCTTGCCGGGAGGCGTTGGGGAGGTCGGCGGCCGCTGCTGGCGCTGAGCGCGATTGGCCGCAACGCTCAGCTGGAGCACCGGCTGGAGGTCTTCAGTTCCGACCAAGACCGCTTGCTTACCACGCTCCGCTCGCACACCCCGTCGATTCGGCTGACGGAGCTGGATCGAGAGTCGCAGCTCGCGCCGCCCGTCGTGGCCGTCGAATTACGGCTCACGAACCTCCATCGCCCGCTTCGCACCGACCGGGCCAGCTCGACTGCCTCTTCAATTCTTGGAGCCCTCGCCACGGCCGGTGGCCGGGAACGCATTGAGCTGCGCTGGCTTCTGTCCGGCGCCCGGACTCCGGCACCAGTGCGACGCATTCCAGCTAATGAACGCCCGCAGGCCGGACTGTTGTCGCTCGCCCCGCCGACGTGGCACGAAGAGGCCGAGGACGTCCGACAGGAGCGTCACAAGCAGGCTGAGCCCCTACTGCTCGCAGTTGCTCGTATCGGTGTTTGGTCCAAAGAGGCGCCCCGGTCTCGGCAGCTGGTCAGCCGTGTGCTTCGAGCTATGGCCAGCGTTCAGGCCCCGGGCGTTCGCCTGACGGTTCGTTCCATTCCGTTGTGGTTGGTCCGCCGTCGTTTCGTGGCCGACGCCACGCCATGGGTGGACTGGCCGCTGGCGCTGAACGCCGCTGAGCTGACCTCGCTGATCGCCTGGCCGATCGACGGACCTCAAGTCCCTGGTCTGACTCTCGGCGCAGCCCGTCAGCTGGCGCCATCACGCAGTATTGCTTCGAGGCCCACCGAGGGCGCAGTAATCGCCGATTCAACCTTTCCAGGTCTCGACCAGCCGATCGTGCTACGCGATCGAGATCGGCTGATGCACACCCACATCTTGGGCCCGACCGGCTCGGGCAAGAGCGTCCTGCTCGGCCATCTCGGCGTCTCCGACATGCAGCAGGGACTCGGTCTGATCGCCATCGATCCACGCGGCGACTTCGTCGACTACCTGGCCGACCATGTCCCGCTTGAGCGTCGAACCGACGTCATCGTCTTCAACCCGACCGACCGACGTCCGGTGGGCTACAACCCGCTGCGACGTTCCACGGCCAGCAATCACCTGGTGGTCGACCAGCTCGATCACATCTTTGGACGCCTGTTCGGGGGCAACTACGGACCCCGGAGCAGTGACATCAATCGGGCCAGCCTGCTGACCCTGGTCGCCGCCAGCCGACGGGATGAGCAGTACACGCTGGCCGAGTTGCCGCTCCTGCTGACGAACCAGCGATTTCGTCATCGCCTGACCACTTCGCTGAAAGATCCAACGCTTCGTGATTTCTGGGACTGGTACGACCGCCTCGGCAACACCCAGGCGACGGTTATCGCGCCGCTCCTCAATAAGTATCGAGCCTTTCTGCTGCGAGAGCCGGTTCGCGACGTCCTGTCGCAGGCGGAGCCGGGTTGGTCGCTCGACGAGGTGCTGTCCAAGCGGCAGATCCTGCTCGTCAGGCTTTCCGCCGGCGAGATCGGCGAGGAGGCTGCCCAGCTCCTCGGCGGTCTCCTGGTGGCTGGTGTCTGGCAGGCAGCGCAACGACGGACCCGACTGGCTCCTGAGCGGCGGCGTCCGGTGATGCTGATCGTCGACGAGTTCCAGAACTACCTGCACCTGCCGACCTCGCTGGGCGACATGCTGGCGCAGGCCCGCGGCTTGGCGCTCGGCCTGACCCTCGCCAACCAGCAACTTGGGCAGCTCCCCACGACCATGGAAGCCGAGGTGCTGGCCAACGCCCGCAGCCGGGTGGTGTTTCAGACCAATTCCAAGGACGCCCGGGCGCTGGCGCCCCATCTACCGGGTATCAGTCCTGAGGATCTTCAGCATCTCGGGCCGTACGAGGTCGTTGCCCAGCTGGCCGTCGGTTCCAACCTGGCCCCACCGCTGACCGCTCAGACACGGCCCCCTGAAGAACAGCGTGGCATCGCAGCGGAGATCAAGCAGCTGAGCCGCCAGCGGTTCGGGACCGACGTCGAGAACATCAGAACTGAGCTGAAGCAGCGCTGGGAGCAGGCGGCACCAAGCAGCTCGACAGTCATCGGCGAGGTCGAGATCGGCGAGAAGTCGGGAGCTGAGTCATGACCGGGCGCGCTAATCGGCCCAGTTCTGAGCGTCCAGTCGCCCGTCCAGTCGACTCAAGTGCCAACGTGGAGCCTTCCCTGGTAGTCGGGCGGGCGGAGCTCAATTCTGCCCACGACATTGTTGACGCTGCGCCCTGGCAGGCGGCGACCGATCCAGCTTCGGCGCTTCGGCAGCGGGGCCACCGAGTCAACCAGCTCGTGGACTCGCTGGTGCACCTGGACTGGCAGGTGATCACCGACGTCGCCCGCTTCCGACTGATGAGCGGTCAACACCTCCAGCGGCGGTTCTTCGACACGACGCCGGCCGGTGGTCGAGCGGCCAGGCGCCTCCTGCTCCGCCTCGTCGAGGTCGACGTGTTGGCCCGCCTGGAACGCCGCATTGGCGGTGTGCGGGGCGGTTCGGCCGGGTTCATTTACACCCTGGGACTCAACGGGCAGAAGCTCCTCAATCAGGGACGGCGGGCCCGACGCCACCGAGAACCGGGCTGGCCGTTCCTGAATCACACGCTGGCTATCACCGAGCTGTACGTGCAGATCTGTGAGGAAGCCCGCAGCGGCACCGAGCTGACGCTGATGAGCTTCGATCCGGAGCCGTTGTGCTGGCGCAGTCAGCCTGGACCGGGCACCGAACGACTCCATCTACGACCCGATGCCTACGTCACCGTCCACCGTCGACAGCGACGTCAGTACTGGTTCGTCGAGATCGACCTCGGCACCGAATCGCGCCCAACGATCAAACGAAAGATGCAGCAGTACGTCCGCTGGCTCGAGACCGGCTACGAGCAAGCCCGCCTCGACGGCGTCTTTCCCCGCGTCCTCTGGCACACCGCCGACGAGCAGCGCCGCACAGTTCTACAGGAACTGATCGAGAAGACCAGCACCATCGCCGGCCTGCACGTCACCGACGGCCTGCTGAGCCCGCCTTCCATCGAAGAACCACCGTGACCCAGGCCAACCGAGACCACGAGCAACTAACGAAAGGAGGAACACATTTGAGTACAGACAACGAGCGAGATCGGCCAGCACACAACATCGAGTCATCACCTGAGGTCGAGACCGACTCCGACCCGCCGATGATCTACGTCGCTTCGCTGAGCGACTACAACGCTGGCCACTTGCACGGCGCCTGGATCGACGCCAGCCAAGACCCGGAAGCGATCGATAGCCAGATCTACGACATGCTCTCACGATCTCAAGAATCCATCGCCGAGGAGATCGCCATCCACGACTACTCCGGCTTCGGTGCCTGGCGACCCGACGAGTACGAGCCAATCGAAACGGTCGCCGTCGTCGCCCAAGCCATCGGCGACCACGGCCCCGCCATCACCCACTGGATCGACTACCTCGGCACCGGAGCCGACGAAGCCGTCGGAAGCTTCGAGAACGCCTACCTCGGTCACTGGCCATCCACGACGGCCTACGCCGAGCACCTGGTCGAAGACCTGGGCGTCGCCATCACCGTCGAGCCGGCAGGCTGGGAACGCTACGTCAGCTTCGATGCCGAAGCACTGGCCCGAGACCTGGAGATCGAACTGCACGCCAGCCAGGAGCCGGACGGAACTGTCCACATCTTCGATCCATCCGCCGCAGATTGAAATAGCCGCCCGACAGATGAGCACATGGTGTTGTCAATAATGTTCTATGCACGGACGCATTTTGATGGGACAATTTGAGTAATAAGCAGGAATTCCGGCGTGAAAGTAGCAAAGAAACCAACTCGACTCGGCGAAACAATTTATCGGGCTCGTGAAGCCAAAGGTATTACGACGCCGAGGTTCGCCGAGATGGTCGGTACCAACCAGTCAACAATGCACCGCATTCAAGTTGGCGACATCGAACAACCCCGGCCGCAACTGCTGGCCGACATCGCAGAAGCACTCGATCTGAATGCCAGCGACCTGTTCGCCCTCGCCGGATACGTAACCTCGGCCGAGATGCCCAACCTCAAAGGTTGGCTGAACGTGAAGCATCGTGGACTTCCAGACGATGCCGTCGAGGCCCTCCAGGGACACCTGGAGTACTTGGTCAATAAACACTCGAACGATGCCAACGATCAACAACAAAGAAAGGAGAAACCATGAGCATCTTGCAACAACTACGAGCCCTCAACCCACAGAAGCGGGCACTCACACCGCAGGAGGCTCGATCGATAGCCGAACGGCAGGCGCGCCGTCTGCGCCTGCTCGCCGGACACGACGACATCCCGATGCTGCCCAACCACGCCCTCACCGAGCTGCCCCGGGTCCGAGTCAGCCTGGCTGCGAAGATGCAGCACGCTGGCCTCAGCGGCTGGGATCCCGACACCCGCACCTACCAAGTGATCATCAACGGCAACGACGCCCCCGCACGCCAGCGCTTCACCCTGGCCCACGAGTACAAGCACATTATCGACTACACCAGCCACGGCGTGAACTACCGCAGTTTCGGCAGCTACTCCGCCCACGACCAAGCCGAGGACGTCTGTGACTACTTCGCCGGCTGCCTCCTCGTCCCCAAGCACCTCCTCAAGCGAGCCTGGACCGACGGCGTCCAGACCACCCGCGACCTGGCTCAGCTCTTCGGCGTGTCCAAAGCCGCCATGCGAGTTCGCCTCAGTCAGACCGGCACCGTACCCAGCGGACGCCACAACTGGTTCGCCCGCCAGGCCAACCTCGACGTAGCGTCACTAGCCTCAGACCTCACGCCACAGCTGGAGGTGGTCTCGACATGAGCCAACAGGGCGCCGTGGTCTACGTCCGGGTCTCCGACGAGAGCCAAGCCGAGACCGACACCGACGGCGGCTACTCGCTGCCCGTGCAGAGGCAGGACTGCCGCAAGGCCGCACTCGACCTCGGTGCAACGTTCGTCGAGGTATACGAAGAGCCCGGCCGCTCCGGCACGGCACGGAACCGTCCGGCGCTCAACGAAGCCCTCCAACGAGCACGAGGCCAGGACATCGGCTGGTTCGTCGTCCACAAGGCCTCTCGCCTGGCCCGCAACGCCCGCGACGCACTGAACATCGAATACGAACTGGCCCAGGCAGGCGTCCAGCTGGTCGCAGCCACCGAAGCCTGGGACGAGTCCCCGATGGGCAAGCTCATGAAGCTGCTCCAGTTCGGCTTCGATCAGGCCTACAGCGAGCGCCTACAGGAAGACGTCCGCAACAAGATGCAGGAGAAGGCCCGCCGAGGCGGCACGCCCCATGTCGCGCCACAGGGCTACCTCAACGTCCGCAAGAACATCGACGGCATCGCCAACGTCGCCCGAGTCGAGATCGACCCTGAGCGGGCCTCGCACATCACCTGGGCCTTTCGAGCGTTCGCCACCGGCGAGTACACCGTCAAGTCACTGACCGACGAGCTGACCGACCGAGGCTTCACCGCCCGACCGACTCGCAAGTACCCCGAACGACCGATCTCCCGCAGCACCGTGGCCAAGATGCTGCGCAACCCGTACTACATCGGCATCGTTACCTGGGGCGGTCAGCAATACCCAGGAGACCACGAGCACCTCACCGATGCCACCACCTTCAACAAAGTCCAGGACGTCCTCAATAGCAACAACACCGGCGGCGACAAGTCCTGGCGATACAAGCGCTACCTCAAGGGAACGCTCCGCTGCGGCTACTGCCACCGACAACTCGGCTTCCTGCACGGCCGAGGTAACGGCGGCGCCTACGAATACTTCTACTGCCTCGGACGACAGCAAGGGAACGGCTGCCCCCAGCGATACATCCCCCTCTTCGAAGCCGAAGCCGCCGTCGAGCGCTACTACCCAACGATCCAACATGAGATCAAACGTCGCCTTCCACGTCTCAAGGAGGCCGCCCGCAGCCTGCTGGACAACTACGCAGACCACGCGTCGGCTGCCGCGCAGAAGCAGCATGCTCGCATCAGTCGACTCCAGCGAGAGCAGAAAAAGCTCCTCCAGCTGGCCTACGACGATGCCCTCCCGGACACCGTCGTCAGCGACGAGCTGCGACGTATCACCGGTGAGCTAGCCGAGGCCGAGCAAGCCCTCACCGCCACCAAGGTCGACCTCGGCGACGTTGACAGACGCTTCGACCAGCTCTGCCGACTGCTCGAAGCCGCCGACCAGGCCTACCTCAACGCCCCCGACGAGATCCGACGAACCCACAACCGCTTCTGGTTCCGCTGGCTCGACATCAAGGACGACGAGATCACCGACCACGAGCTGACCGAGCTGGCCAGCTACGCCCTCGACGACGCTCTACCCGCCGAGCTGGACGTACAGGGCCAGGTCTTCGCCCGCCAGGCCGAGACCGACCAGTGGGACGGCCTCATCGACCACCTCAACAATGAAGAACCGGCAGACCCATTGGTCGCCGGTTCAAACGTTTCATGCTTGGTGGCGGGGGCAGGATTTGAACCTGCGACCTTCGGGTTATGAGCCCGACGAGCTACCTGACTGCTCCACCCCGCGTCGAGTGGAGACACCAGCGTACCAGCCCGCTCGAGAGTCCAACACCGGATTCGGTGGTTCCCGTGCGCTTGACTGATGGCATGAGCGATTCGGCGACGGCACCACCACTGCGGTTCTCGGCCAACCTCGGCTACCTGTGGACCGAGCTGGCGCTGCCCGACGGGATCCGAGCGGCTGCGGTGGCCGGGTTCGACGCGGTGGAGTGTCACGCCCCCTACGACACCGACCCGGCCGACGTTGGGTTGGCGCTGGCCGAGACCGGGCTGACGATGGTGTCGCTGAACACCCGGCCCGGTGACGTCGCAGCAGGCGAGCGGGGCCTGGCCGCCGTGCCCGGCCGCACGCACGATGCGAGAGCCGCGATCGACGAGGCGATCGGCTACGCCGCGGCCATCGGCTGTGGCCAGGTGCACGTGATGGCGGGGATCGCCGAGGGACCGTCGGCCCGGTCGACCTACCTCGACAACCTCGCCTACGCCGGCGAGCGGGCCAACGCGGACGGGGTGGGGATCCTGATCGAGCCGATCAACCAGCGGGACATGCCCGGCTACTTCCTCACGACGGTGGAGGACGCAGCGACGATCGCCACCGAGGCGGGACCGAACGTGCGCATCATGTTCGACTGCTACCACGTGCAGATCAGCCAGGGCGACGTGCTGCGCCGATTCGAGACCCACCTTCCACTCGTCGGCCATGTGCAGTTCGCGTCGGCGCCCGATCGGGCGGAGCCGGATGGCGGCGAGGTGGACGTCGGTTGGCTCCTCCCTCGGTTCGCCGAGGCCGGCTATAGCGGGTTCCTGGGCGCGGAGTACCGCCCGAGCTCGGCGACCACCGAGGCGAGCCTCGGGTGGCTCAGCGGGTTCGCTCGTCGCGGCTAGCCAACAACTAGCCCGACCAGCGGGCACGGTCGCCGGGACCCCAGGGATGGACGGCGACGACGGCGGACGCAACGAGCGGACCGTGCAGGTGCGGGAAGCGCTCGCCCGGATACACCTCCGGCCACCGGAGACGCCCTCGAACCCCGTCGGCCTCGGCGTCGAGCTCGATGAGCACGAGCGAAGCGTCGGGCTCGAAGTAGCGGGCGGTGGTGGCGACGACCTGCTCAGCGGTGGAGCAGTGGACGAACCCCTCGGCCTCCAGCGACGGCGGCGCCAAAACGCCGTCGCCCCGAAGACGTTCTGCGTCTTCGGGGCTGGCGATGTGGAACACACATGCTGCTGCGGTTGTCACCGTGGTGACCGTACTGGGCTAGAACCGGCCCCTCCAGCGCTTTGACCTTGCCGACCGTGGCTGTCGACGAGGGGCTGAAGGGACCGTACCGACACGCTCATCGATGCCGTTTGACTGGCCGGCGGAGAGGAGTGTGTCAGCGAATGGTGCGGCGGCCTAGCCAGAGTTCGAGAGCGGATTCCGCCCCGGTGTGGCCGTCGCAGCGCTAGGTGTTCTGCGACGACCACACCCGAGGCGACTCCCCGGCACAGGCGTGGCCTGCGCTGTGGGAGCAGTCCTGGAGTGAGATTACCGACCACGGCGGAATGGATCGGGAAGGCTCCAGGACTCGAGCGACCGCCCCACTGGCAGGTGGGGCGGCGTGGTCGAGTTCGATCAGCCGATGTAGACGTTACCGACGATCGAGGCGATCGGAAGGGTGAGGGCGGCGACGGCGCTGACGGCGGCGGTGGTGGTGAAGGCGATGGCGTTGCGCATGGTGGTGGCTCCTAGCAGATGGTTGATCTCCGGGTTGCAGCTTCGACAGATCTCGCTCGCAGCCCGGTGTGCTAGACTCCTTCGGCTGCCGCTCGAGAAGATTCCGTGTCAAGCTGCTGCAACTACCGCCAACACTGTCTCGCCGGTCTCTCTCAACTCTCTTGAAGTCGCCCAACCTGAGGGACAAAGCTTTGGGACACCGCGCCCAAAACTGCTCTCAGCAGGGGATACTCGGGCGATTTCGACGAGATGAGATCAGGAAATTTCTCCGGCGGATCGCCTTGTCACCACGTCATGGCCCTGCTCGCGAAGCTGGGCCAGATCGCGCTTGATCGTCCGCTCGCTCACCCGGAGAACCGATGCGAGGTCTGACTGGCGGGCCACGCCGCCCTGCTCGACGGCCTCGGCGGCAATCCGCTGGAGGCGAAGCCAGCGACGCTCGATGTGATCGTCGACCGACCAGTCGTTGGGGTGTGAGCGGGTCACGGTCACCGACACGTAGTCGTCGTCACCGAGGGACCGACCGGTGGGAGCAATCGCGGCGGGAACCTCGAGGGTCTCGTGATCGAGGAAGTAGTGCTCCCGGGCCTCGAGGATCTCGGCGTGCTCGGGCACGTCGGACCAAGCTTGCTGCAGCATCGTCTCGGACAGGCCGTCGAGGTTGCTCGACAGCAGCTCGTGCGCGAGCGCCACCTGCTCGGCCGCGTCGTCGTGACGATCGCAGGCGATGAGCGCCTTGGCGCACCACCACGCCGCGAGGTGTGCCAGCTCGGCCCCGGGATGGTTGGACCGGATCGTCGTCTCGGTCAGCTGGTCGACCGCCTCGCGCTGACCGAGCTCGGCTCGGGCCATGGCCTCGACCGCGGCCAGCACGGCCAGGAACTCGTCGAGATCGTGGGCCCTGGTGAGACTGCGCGCCGACGCGAGACGGTCGAGCGCGTCGTCGACCCGATCGAGCTGGAGACCGACGAGGGCCAGACTCAAGTGGAGCTGCACCTCGGTCCGTCGGTCCTCGGCCTTGACCGCCTGATCGATGGCGTACTGCAACCGCTGCTTGGCCCGCCGGCGCCGCCCGGCCCGACGATCGACGCCGGCGATCACGTTCAGGCACACGGCCTCGGTTCGCATGTCGCCGATCTCGCGGAACTGCACCGCAGCGGCGGTGGCTTCGCGCTCGGCCGACGTGTCGTCGCCGACGAACCAGTGCAGCACCCACGCCCGGTTCACCTGGACGTAGGCCTGCGCTCGGCGATCCTGAAGACTGGCGAAGATCCTCGCCGCCTGGTCGAGCAGGCCGAGGGCCCGACCGCCCCGGCCGCGGACCATGTAGAACACGGCCAGGTTGATCGAGTTGAAGCCTTCCCCCTGCCGGAAGCCGATCTCCTTGGCCAGCGTGATCGCCTCCAGGAACGCCTGCTCGACCCGCGGCACGATCGACTGGATGTCCCACAGGATCGCCATGTGCCCCAGCGCCTCCACCTGGCTGCGGGGATCGTCGGCCGCCTTCGCCTCGTTGTAGGCCTCCTCGAGGAAGCGGTGGGCGGCATCGAACTCATGGAGGTCGGCATATGCCCGGCCGAGCATGAGCTGTGCCTGCACTGCGCTCATACCGCCGGACCGGAACTCGCCGATCGCCTCCTCCAGCGGCTCGATCGACGATGACAACCTGCCGGTCCGGTAGAGCGCAGAGCCGACGATCGTCAGCAGTTCCCCGGCGTTGATCTGGTTCGCCTGGGCTTCGTCGGCCGCCCGCTGCGCGACCTCGGCGGCTTCGGCCGCGCCGTCGGTCTGGAGCAACAGGGCCGCCTGACGGGACTGGAGCCGTATCCCGAGATGGATCGCGATCTCGTCGACCGATCCGATCCGATCGAGGAGGTCGGCCTGTTCCTCGCGACGGCCGAGCACGTCGAGCACGGCCTCGTGCTCGAAGAGATCCTCGATCCGGATCCTGTCGTCGATCCCGGCGGCGAGTGCGGCGTGGTCGGCCTTGTTGAAGTGCTCGGCCGACGTCTGGAACGCGTTGATCTTGAGCGCCGCCTCGGCTGCCAGCGAGTGGTACTGATGGGCGCGCTGCCACTGCCCGGCAAGCCACGCGTGATGGGCGAGCTGCCCCGCCCCCGGTCGCTGCCCGGCGAGCGTGAGCGCATCGACCACCCGGCCATGCAGCACGCTCCGACGCTCGATGGAGAGCGTCTCGTAGACGACGCGCCGGGTCTGCGACTGGTCGAAGTCGCAGCCTCGGTCCGTCTCGACGAGGAACCCGAGATCGACAGCCTGCTGCAAGCCGTCGACCGCGCTGACGTGGTCGACCCCGGCGGCCCTCGCGACGACGTCGGGCGTGGCCGCCGTGCCGATCGTCGCCGCCGCTTCCAGCACCAGCCGGACGTGCTCGGGCACGGTCTCGAGCCGCTGCTCGATCAGCGTGCTGAGCTTCGGGAGCAACTGGTCCTCGATGCGGTTGAAACCGCCGCCGCCGAGCTCGTCGAGACCGCCGACCGGCCCGCCCCACTCGGCCGGCTCGCCCTCGTCGAGGAGGTCGATCGGGCTCCGCAGCAGCTCGAGCAGCATGTAGGGGTTGCCGTCGGTGGACTTGACGACCTGCTCCATCATGCCGACCGACATCCGGCCCGGACCGAGCTCGGCGGTGATGAGCTCCCTGACCTCGTCTGGCTGGAGCGGCGGCACCACGACCCGACTCGATCCGGGCTCGGCCTCGAGCTGGCTGAGCCCCTGCCAGATGGGTGCCTTCGATCTCGCCGACCGCAGCCGGTAGGTCAGGCAGACGAGGACCTGGCTGTCGATGAGCCGATCGCCGAGCTGGGTGAGGACCGCCATGGTGTCGTCGTCACAGTTGTGGATGTCCTCGAGGATCAGCACGGTTGGCTTCGGGCGCCCCTGGGCGAGGATCACCCTGGCGAGCGCCTCAGCGGTACGCCACGGCTCCTCCGCCGGGCGCAACCGCGGCCCCTCCTTCGAGTCGAACAGCGACGACAGCCCGTCGAGCACCCCGCTGGCCTGGCGCACCCACAACGGATCGACCGAGTCGCGCAACCTCTCCAACCGCAGGCCAGACGTTGCTGGGGCGAGCGCCCGCTTGAGCCCCTCGTAGGGATTGAGCACGCTCGTTTCCACGTGGTTGCCGACCAGCACCTGCGCGCCTCGCCACTCGGCCCCCTTGGCCAGCTCCTCGGCGAGGCGGGTCTTGCCGATGCCCGGCTCGCCCTCGATGAGAACGACGCCGCCCTTCCCGGAGCTCGTCAGCTCGATCACCCGATTGAGCACGGTGGACCGCTCCGCTCGGCGGCCGACGAACTCGTTGCCCTCGCGCTCGATCTCCGCGAACCCGACCGGCGGGTTCGCGGCGTCGTCGAGGATGCTCCGCATCAGGTGGGCCGTCTCCGCCGAAGGGGCGACGCCGAGCTGCTTGTCGAGATCGTCGACGAGTCGTTGATAGTGCCGCTCCGCTGCGGATGGCTGCCCGTTCAGCGCGTAGAGCCGGAGCACCTCGCGCTGCGCGTCCTCGTCGAACTGCTCCTCGTTGACGAGCGCCAGCGCATAGCGGAGCGCAGCCTCGTAGTCGCCCTCGTTGGAGCGGAGCTGAACGAGTTGCCCGAGCGCCGCCCGGTAGCGGCTGTGGAGCTTCTCGCGCTCGTCGCGCAGCCACTCGTCGTAGTAGCCAGCGAGGAGCTCCCCCCGGTAGCTGTCGACGATCGAGCCGAGATCGAGGGCGCGGGCATCGTGTCGACTCGACCGGCGAAGCCGCTCGTAGTGGTCGAGTCGACGCTCGAAGATCTCCGCGTCGACCACGACGTCGAGATCCGGCTTGAACCGGACCGTGTTCGTCGTGGCCACCAGCAACTCCACGTCGTGCTTCGTGCGGGAGTTGATCTGCCAGAGCGCCTGACTCAACCGGCGACGAGCGAGATCGTCGGAGAGGTCCGACCAGAACCGGCCGGCCAGGAGATCGCGGGTGTGCTCCCGATCGCGATTGACGATCAGGTACGCCAGCAACGATGCCGATTGTGGCGGCATCGAGGGAAGTGGCTTATCACCCAATTGCAGGCCGAAGCCACCCAGCATTTGCACATGGAGCGACTCTTCACGCATCTCGGCAGGTTCCTTGGAAGGGCTCTGCTCCTGAAACCTAGTCGACGCTTGTCATCGGCACGCCACGACGGGGACACCAGCCCATTGCCAGGGTGAACGAACCCAACGGTGTGCCGGCGCGGGAGGCGCAGGAGATCAGGCGAGTGCCTCGGCCTCGTAGGCGACCTGGCAGAAGCCGTGATTGCAGTACCCGCCCGGGTTCTTCGCCAGGTACTGCTGGTGGTAGTCCTCGGCGTAGTAGAAGGGCTCGACCGGGGCGATCTCGGTGGTGATCTCGCCGAAACCGTTCTGGGTGAGCTGCTCCTGGTAGGCGTCGCGACTGGCCAGTGCCGCCTGATACTGGGCGTCGGAATTGGTGTAGATCGCCGACCGGTACTGGGTGCCGATGTCGTTCCCCTGGCCCATGTACTGGGTGGGATCGTGGTTCTCCCAGAACACCTTGAACAGCTGATCGAGCGATACGACCGCTGGGTCGAAGACCACGAGCACCGCTTCGGTGTGGCCGGTACGGCCCGTGCAGGTCTCCTGGTAGGTGGGGTTGGGCGTGGTGCCACCGGCGTAGATCGCGGCCGTGGTGTACACCCCGTCGGTCTGCCAGTAGAGGCGCTCGGCCCCCCAGAAGCAGCCCATGCCCACCACGAGGGTGTCGAGATGGTCGGGGAACGGGCCGACGAGCGGGTTGCCGTTCACATAGTGGGCGTCGGGCACGGGAACGGGCACGTCACGCCCGGGCAGGCACTCGTCGCCGGTGGGAACCGTCATCCCCTCGGTGCTCATTCTGCGGAACATGGGACCTCCGGGGTGATGTTGCGGCCAAACCGACGGTATGAACGGCGCCTGAGCCATCCTTCCGCCGTAGAGGTGGCCCAGGCGCCGATCAAGCCATCGGTGGTTCTCGCTCCGGCCAGCCTACCGGCAGGTAGCGAGCGGTCGGCAATCGGGACGCGAACCTTCGACAAGGATCTCGCGCTAGGTCTCGTCGGCCTGGTTGGCGGGGGTCGCCGGGCCGGTCGGGGAACCGCCGAGCAGCTCCTGGGCTGCATCGAGTGCGGCCCTCGCCTGGGCCCGGTAGGCCTCCGCCTCGACCGCGAAGCCGCTCGCTTCGGCCGATTCCGCGTCGGCCAGGAGGGAGTCGGCGTCGCCGATCAGCTCGACGACCGACTTCCCGGTCGGGTCATAGGTCGAGTCGGGCGCACCGTCGGCTGCGCCACCCGCGCCCGAGCCGTCGCCATCGTCGCCCGACCCTGCGGCATCGTCGGGCGAGGTCGCTTCGACGTTGACCCCATCAGGGTCGTCGACGATCTCGGCGAGCGCCTCGTCGAGCGACTCACCCATGGCGATCCGATCGTTGTTCACCGCGATGACGCGGGCCAGTTCCGGAACGGCGGTTCGGCTCGCCGCTTCCACGTACACCGGGCGGACGTACACGATGGTGTCGTTGACCAGCAGGAGGGTCATCTGACCGAACGTCACGACCGAGCCGATCTGGTCGCGGAGGAAGTCGGTGAGCTCGCCGTTCTTCCTGATCTCGGAGTGGACGAAGTCGGGCGCCTCGACCTGGCCGCTCGGTATCTCGTAGAGGACGAGCTGCCCGAAGTTCTCACCAGGATCCGATCGGGCCATCATGATCCCGGTCAGCTCGGGTCGGGCGGTGGTGGAACCGGCCTCACCGGATCGGGGCACGAACGCCCGCTGGAGCACGAACTCGGGATCATCCTGCCCGGGGAGCCGGGTCACCAGGTACTGGGGGTCCATCGAGCGGGAGTTGGTGGCCGTGTCCCCCTCGCCCACCTGGGCCTCGGAGCGGGGCTGGGCCGCCACCGACCAGGCGACGTCGCCCTGGATGAGTTGCACGGGATCGCTCACCACGTAGGTCGACCACATGTCGGTCTGGACCTCGAAGATGTCCTCCGGGTAGCGAAGGTTGTCGCGCAGCTCGGGCGAGATCTCCGAGGCATCGCTGAACAACGACGGGAACGACTTCCGCCACGCCTCGAGCACCGGGTCCTCGGTGTCGACCACGTACAGCGTGACGTCGCCGTCGTAGGCATCGACCACCGCCTTGACCGAATTGCGGACGTAGTTGTAGCCGCCGGCGATGTCGGAGCCGACCAGATCGGTGTCGACCCCCTGCGAGTAGGGGAACGTGCTGCTGGTGGTGTAGCCGTCGATGACCCACACCAGGCCCCCGTCCGCCATCACCGGGTAGGGGTTCGAATCGAACCGGAGGAACGGGGCGATGGTGCGGACCCGGGCAGCGACGTCGCGGTTGTAGATCGCGCTCGACTCGCTCGTGACCGACTGGGAGATCAGCGGGTCGAGCTCCCGGAACCGGAGGGCGAAGGCGAGGCGTCGGACCAGCGAGCCCATCTCGACCCCGCCCTCACCGGTGTAGCGGTACTGCTCGCTGACGTTCGACGAGGTCTGGTAGTCGACCTCGGCCCTGGCAGCGTTCACGATCGCGTAGCCGCCGAAGTTCTCGCCGAAGTAGACCCGCGGCTGCTCGAGCGAGGTCAACTCCTCGTTGAGCGACTCATCGATCGAGACCTCGCCGAGATCGCCGACGAGGAACTCGGGACGCCCGTTCGAGTCGACCTGCCAGCCCGACGCGATCGCAGTGCCGTACCCGTGGGTGAAGACGATGTGCTGACTCTCCCAGCCCTGGGGAACCTCGTCGACGCCGAGGTTGAGCCCCCGCACCGACAGCACGACGGGCCGCATCTGGCCGTCGATCCGGTAGCGGTCGACGTCGAGTGGATCGGAGAAGGAATAGAAGGCCCGCTCGCCCTGGCTCCTGGTGAACGAGTCGCGGGCGAGTCCGGGGTCGACGAGGGGCACGTTGTCGAGCACGTTGTCGTAGTCGACGAGCTCCTCACCGGTCACCCCCGGCTGGTAGGAGAACTGCTCGATCGTGAGGCTGTCGGCATCGAGACCGTAGGCGAACCGGGTGGCCGCGATGTTGTCCTCGACGAACTCGGCCTCCCGGATCGACGCCTGCGGCTCGACCCGGAGCCGTTGGTAGACGGCGGGGAAGATGCTGCCCACGAAGAGGTGACTGATCGCCCACAGGCCGATGGCGGTCATGGGGAGGCCCCAACCCTGCCGGCGGATGTTGGCGATGAACAGGGCCGCACCGAACAGCGAGATGAGGGCCAGGAGGCTGTAGGCCGGCAGTTGGATGTTCACGTCGGTGGCGAGGGCACCGTCGTAGACGCTGCGGGTGGAGTTCACCAGCGTGAACCGATCGAGGTAGTACCCGGCTGCCCGAACCACGGCCAGGGCCGCCAGCAGGATCGACAGGTGCAGCTTCACCCCGGGGCTGACCCGCTCCATCGGCGCCGCCGCTCGGATCCCACCGTTGAGGTAGTGGGCGACGGCCACCACGATCAGGGTGAGCACGAGGGCGGCGAACAACCAGTCGACCACGAAGCTCAGGAACGGCAGGGTGAACACGTAGAAGCCGGCGTCCTGCCCGTGGAGCGGGTCCTGCCAGTCGAACGAGCCGCCGTTGCGGAACAGGAGCCACTCCTGCCACTGGGAGGCGGTGTTGGCCCCCGCGATCAGCGCGAAGACCGCGGCCAGGCCGATCCGGAGCTTGCTGGCCCGGTTGCCCACGATCTGGTGGTAACGCTCGATGAGGTCCTCTTCGGGCGACGCCGGCCGGATGTCGGGAGCGAGGCGGTCGGCGAGCACCAGGCTTCCCCACAGGATGAGGAAGAAGATCAGCGTGAACACCGCCGCCAGGGCGATCTGGGTGCCGAGGATCGTCGCCCACACCGAGCCGAGTCCGAGGTTGTCGAACCAGAGCCAGTCGGTGTAGGTGCCGGCGAGCCCGTTCGCGGAGAGCAGGAGCACGAACAGGATGGCGACGCCGATGAGCACGGGGGTCCTGAAGCGGGACGACCGCACGTTCTCACGCATCGTCTTCATGGAGAGACTCTCGCTTCGCTCGGGCTCGTGGTCGCTCGGCGCCGGACCGCCCGTTTGGCGGGAGCATGGCCGACCGGGTGTGGTCGCCCATCGAGCGAACTGCTCCCAAGACTACCGGGGGGAACCTGGTTTCTTCGGTCGGCGAGCGGCTGGTTCGGCGCCGGGACCGAGTGCCCGATCGCGGGTCACCGGGCGGGAACCGCGAGGCAGCGACAGCCGGGCATCGACAGCGGCCGGGCGTGCCCGCTCGGGAACTCGGTGCCCTTCGGCAGCGGCGGGGATGCGCTGTTGTCCTCGCAGACCGGATCAGCGTCGAGGCGGGGATCGACCACCCACAGCACGTCGCGGTCGGCCTCGATCGCGTGGAAGACCCCGAGGGCGAACGCCTCGTGGAGGGCGTCGTCGATCAGGTCGGGCAGCAGTGTGTTGCGGAAGTCCCGGTAGATCGCCCGGACGGGATCGAGGATCGACTCCCGGTCCACGTCGGGAGATGCCTCGATCACGTCGATCGTGGCGAGGCGCAGGTTGTCGACGATGTGCTTGGCCAGCTGCAGGCAGAGGTTGTCGACGGCCGGCAGCGGCGCATCGTCGGCGCCGAGCACCCTGGCGCCGGCCACGACGACATCCCGCAGGGCGGGGGTGAGGGCGGCGATGTAACCGGTCAGTTGCTCCTCGAGCGGCGGGAGCTCGTCGACGTCGATGTGCTTGCGGCCGGCCCGGAGGCGGTCGAGCACGTCGCTCTGGTCGTCGTTCACCGCCCGCTTGAGCCGGCGCCGGAAGCCCGGCGTCGCCTTGGCCATCGCGAGGTCGCGCTGCTCGAACAGCTCGGGCGGCCGGCCGGCGTAGGGCGCGTTCCGGGGCAGGTCGCCCCTCGACTCGTGGCGGGCCATCACGCCGCCTTCGGTCCCGAGGACCCGGTCGTCGGTGAAGCCGAGTTGATCGAGGAGCCGGTCGCCGTCGATGGGGCCATGGAGCTCGTCGATCGCCTGGGCGGCCTGCTCGCGGTAGCTCTGGGGGCCATCGTCGGCGTCCGACCCGCCGGCCGTGCTCTCGCTCGCAAGCGGGTCGGGGTCCGACCGGCGATCGTCGCCGCGTCCCATGCGGTCGCCGTCGTCACCGGCATCGTCGGCGACGACGAATGCCGAGCCATCGAGCGGGTCACCATCGAGCGGGTCACGCTCGAACCCGTCCCGTTCGAGCGGGTCCAGGACGACGGGGTCCTGGTCGACGGTCGTGACGCCGGTGTCGTGTGGGTCCCGGTCGACCGGGACGCCGGTGTCGACATCGGCCGGATCGGTCGGGTCGGCGGTCGTCGTGACGGCATCCGTGGTCGGGCCGTCGGCATCGATCACCAGCACGCCGTTGTCGAGGTCGCTCCCGGCGCCGCCAGTGCCGGAGGTGGGACCCGAGCTGGTCAGCAACTGCACCGTGTCGTCGTCGATCGCGGCGTGGGCGCCCACGGTGGCATGGACCCCGTTGGTGACGTTGGCCGTCGTGCTGGTCCCGCCGACCGAGCCTGCCTCGGCCCTGGCGTGGTCGAGTCGGGCGATCAGCTCGGCGACCGCCTCGCTGTCGAGCGCTCCCGTGGCGGGTTCGGGCTCCGGCTCGGTGAGATCGAGCGAGCCCGAGCCGGTGGCGACGTCGATCGTGGTGGCCACCTCGTCGAGCTCGGACCGAGCGGCGGCGAGCGCCCGAGCGAGCCGATCCCTCGCGTCGGTGAGGCGCGACAACTGGCTCCGATGGACCCGGCGCCGGCGCACGAGATCGCCGAGCACCTCCTCCCGCACGCCTTCCGCATCGGTCACGATGTGCTCGGCCCGCTGGCGGGCGGCGGCGAGATCGCGCTCCACCTTGGCCCCAGCCTCGGTCACGATCCGATCCGCCTCGTCCCGGGCGTCGTCGTAGGCACGCTGCGCCTCGGCCTCCAGTCGCTGCTGGATCTGGGCCGCCTCGTCGCTGGCGGCGTTGGTGATCCGCTTCGCCTCGACCCGGGCCGCGGCGAGATCGTTCTCCGCCTCGTCGCGTACGCGCCGCGCGTCCTCGGCCGCCTCTCGCTCGGTCCTGGCCGCCTCGCGCTCGGCCCGCTCCGCGATGTTGGCGGCAGCGGCCCGGGCGGTCTCCAGGATCTTCGCGGTCTCCTGACCGAGTTGCTCGATCAGCTCCGCCTCGTCGATCGCGGTCGACGAGGCGGCGATGTGCTCGGGTTGGGCGCTCGGGCCCGAGCCGGAGCCAGGCTCGTCATCGTCCCGCCCGCCCTGGTCGACGTCGTCGGCGTCGACGCCCGCTACGGAACTGTCAGCGGTGTGATCGTCGGTGCCGGGCCCGGCGTCGTCGGCCATGTCGAAGCCCGACTCCACCAACGCCTCCAGCTCGGTCACCCTGGCCCGCAACTCGGCGGCCTCCCGCTCGGCTTCGGCCGCCCGGAGGTGGGCCGACGTCTCGTCGTGATCGATCGATCCCAGGATCCCCAGCTGCTGGGCGCGGCCGACCGCAGCCGCGAGCCGGGTCAGGTACTCGCGGACCGCCTCCTGGTCGTAGCCACGGAACACGGTGGGGAATGCGGCGCTGGCAATTTCTTTCGGATCGAACTCGGCGCGATCGTCTACTGCCATCCCCAAAGCGTATGGCCCTCGCTCGCCCAAGTGCTGGACGGTTCCGGATTACACGCTCACGACGAGGTGTTGGCCGACGCGAACTCCTCCACCGCCCCGATCTCGCCGCCGAGCTCCGCCAACGCGTCCAGCGCCTGTTCGAGATCGTCGACGGGAATGATCTGCAACGAGTCACCGGCGCGGTCGAAGATCCGCTCGAGCTCCTGCTCCGGGAGGCTGGCCGGCACGAGGAACACGTCGGCTCCGAGATCGCGGACCGCTGCGGTCTTCTGCACGACGCCGCCCACACTGCCCACCCGGCCGACCGCGTCGATCGTGCCGGTCACCGCCACCGTGTGGCCACCGGTCAGCTCCCCTTCGGTGAGCTGATCGAGCACCGCGAGGGTGAACGCGAGACCGGCGGACGGACCACCGACCGCGCCGCTGTCGATGTCGACATCGAAATCGAAATCGTCCGACAAGTCGATCCGGTCGATGGGACCCACGCCGAGGAAGGCGGCGTCGGGGTCGTCGTCCTTGGCCCCGAGCACGACGTCGACCGACGATTCCGTCCACGCCCCGACGCCGTCGAACGATTCCACGGTGAGGCTGATCTCATCGCCGGGCCCGTACCCGGTGAGGACCTCCACCAGATCGCCCGTGTTGTCGACCGCCCGGTCGTCGATGGCCGTGATCGCCGTGTTCACGTCGATGACCTGCTCGGCGGCAGCACCGGGCACCAGCTCGACCACGATCACCCCGTCGGAGCTGATCGCGTCGTAGCCGAGCTGCTCGAGCGCAACCGCGATCGCCACCTCCTTCGAGTCGGTCATGAGCTGGAGATTGAACTGGCGATTCTCCTCCGGGGTCCGCCCGTCGAGGATGACCTCCTCGGCCACGACATCGGTGTCACCGTCGACCTGGAGCCAGAGGTACTCCCACAGGTTCGGGCGTTGACGGACCCGGACGGTGGTGAGCAGCAGAACCCCGTCGCTCGGGTAGGAGTCGATGCCGTCCACCATCACCAGCGGCTCGGTGTCGCGGGCCGAGCCCGGCACCAGCGCAACGTAGGGCACCTTGAACAGGAGCCCACCGATGACGGCCGCCAGCACCGTGAACCCGAGGAACCCGCCGATCCAGCGCCAACCACGACCACGAACCGGCGTCGACGACAGCGGGCCCCTGGGGGTCGCCGCTAACCTGTTGTCGGTTCCGTCGCTGTCCGGCGTCTCGTCGTCCATCGTGCTCCCTATCGGACGCGTGTCCGATGGACTACAGACGCTAGTGGGCAAACTCGAAAGGTCGAAGAAAATCCATGATTGAGCAAGCGGACAGGGGAGCTGTCGACGATCCCCACACCCCTTTGTGGCGTCGGGCCACCGCCTTGTTCTCCCTCGGCTCGCTCGTGGTGGTGATGGGCGTGCTGCTGGCGGCGGTCATCGGGGCGACGGCTCTCCTGATGCTCTTCGTGCTGGATCGGGCGATCGCCGGCTGACCGGCAACGGCGAACAGCCCCCATGGACCAGCGGCCACCGCGCTCAGCGTGTGCCGAACAGCCCCCGCCGGGCACCGTTTCCGGCGCTGACCTCGGCCGTGTCGTCGGTCATGACCGTCGATTCGACCACCTCGAAGGGCTCGTCGACGTTGATGGTGGCCGGCTCGTCCATCGCATCCATTGCGTCCATCATCTCGGGCGGCGGCGCGAGCGGCGTCGAGTGCATCGGCGCCATCGGCGGCTCCATGCCGGCGCTGGCGAGCTCGACTCGGTAGTAGGGCTTGTATTCGAAGACCACTTCCTCGAGCCGGAAGATGCGGGCCTGTTCGACCCCTTCACCGTTCCGCATCTGCTCGACGAATGTTACAGCATCATGAATGTCCTCGGCCTGCTGGTAGCCCGGCTTACCGTCGGCACCTCGATAGATGACCATATGTGACATGGATCGCTCCCTGCGTTCGGCCCCGGATCTGGCCTCGACTACGGCTGCAGCAGCCTCGGACACGGCTGTGGCAGACCGAAGCACGGCGGGATCAGGAGTTGAATCTGGACGTTGTTCATCGGTTGCGACGAGCGGTCGCCCCACCCATCACGCTCAGCATTCCAGAAGAACCGCAGGAATCCAAAAGCAATGAAATTGCAACATTCAGCGCGAAGCATCGCCATTGCTGGACACACAGGCGATGCCCAGGCCGTGATCGAGGCACTGATCAGTGACGACCCGGCGCTGCGGATCGCCGCACTCGGCGCCGCAACGCGGCTGGAGATTCTCGGGGAGGAATCCCTTCTCGCCGCGCTGGCGGACCCGTCGCCCGCCGTCCGCCGCCGGGCGGCGGAGTTGACACCGAAGGCGTGCACCAATCCCGGCGCCGACGGGGAACAGCGGCGCGGTCGGGGTGGCGGCGGGTCGGTGCGGGTCGTCGAGCAACTGGTCGACCTCCTCGACGATCCATCATGCGCAGAGGTGGCGGCTCACGCGCTCGGCGAGGTCGATGCGCTCCCCGTCGAGTCGACCGCAGCTGTGGAGGACGCGCTGGCCGACCAGGCCACCAGCCATGACGACCCGATCTGTCGGGAGTCGGCCGTGGCTGCGCTCGGCTCGCTCGGCCTGGGGCTCGAGGCCGTGTTGGCCGCCACCGGCGACGTCGCCACCGTTCGGCGCCGGGCGGTGATCGCACTCGCCAACTTCGACGGCCCCGACGTCGACGAGGCCGTCACCCGAGCGACCAACGACCGCGACTGGCAGGTCCGCCAGGCAGCGGAGGACCTCCTCGCCTGACCACCAGTCCGGCCGGGCGTTCCGCCGGACCCATCCTCCCCCACTCACCCACAACAGTTCTGGCGGACCTAGGTACCACCCCCCACCGTTCTGGCGGACGTGGCGCCCAGTCCCGGGACCCACGTCCGCCAGAACGGGGATCGACGGGACCCACGTCCGCCAGAACGGGTGAGTCACGGGCGCCACGTCCGCCAGAACGAGGCGTCGGGGGGGTCGGGAGTGGGTCAGGAGCGGGGGACGTCGACGATGTGCTGGGGCTCGAGGCCCCAGCTCGACCCCTCGGACCAGTCCTCCCGCTTCCAGATGGGGACCGTCTGCTTGAGGGTGTCGATGCAGAACCGGGCGGCGTCGAAGGCGTGGTCGCGGTGGGGCGACGAGACGGCGACCACCACCGCCGACTCGGTGACCGGGACCACCCCCACCCGATGGATCATGACGATGCGGCCGAGATCGGGCCACCGGGTCCTGGCGGTGGTGGCGATCTCATCGAGCCGAGGCACGACCTGCTCCTCGTAGGCCTCGTACTCCAGCCGTGACACGTCGGCGCGTCCGACGGAGTGATCCCGGGCGGTGCCGCTGAAGGTGACCACCGCGCCACAGTGGGGGCGGACCGCCCACGCCGAGGCCCGCTCGACGGGCAGGGCCGACTCGCTCAGCCCCGTCCAGGTGTCGCTGTCGGTGGGCGGCTCAACGATCGCCGGCTGCTGCGCCATGGTCGCCGAGTCTAGGCCGCGCCGGGCGTGCTGCCGAACGGTCCCGACGGCCGTCCCCGGGCCGACACGACCTGCAGCGACATGCATGCCGGGGGCAACTCCACTCACCCGCGGCTACGCGACGGTAGGCAACTTGTAGTCTCGGTCTCGTGCTTCCAGAGGAAGACGACGGGACGGAGTCCGGCGGGCCCCCACCGGACCCCTCGCTGCGTGAGTGGCGCCATCCGTCGGAGATCGCCGCAGCGAGGGCAGCCGCAGACCGGCCGGTCAGCCCACCGCCGCGCTCGGTGACGGGCCCGTTGCTCACGTTCGGCGGCACCGCGGTCGGCGTGGCGGTGCTCGTCGGCCTCGCCCTCTACGCCACCGGAACCGGTGTCACCCAGGAAGCCACCCAGCAGGTCGGGCTCGACGGCACGGCGACCCAGCCGACGACCACGTCGCCGGCGCCGTACTCCCAGGAGCCGGGCCGGGTCGAGACGAACGACGACGCCACCGACAACTCCGACGAGGCCACCGACTCGACCGGCTCGGTGGGCGCCGTCGGTGAGCAGCCGCCAGGGGACGGCGTCAACACGACGACCAGCACCACGCCGGTCACACCCGAGCCGAGCGTGAGCACGGCACCCGACCCGACCCCCGAGCCCCTCGACCTCCTGGCGCCCGAACGGCTACCGGCCGACGCCCCGCAGGACGATGGCGTCTACGGGATCGTCGGTGGTCAACAGCTCGGGCGGCTCGCCGGGTTCATCGTGGTCGACGAGCTGATCTTCACCAACGGGGCGGCGGTGGAAGGACGGACCGAGGTCGCGCTGGGCAGCCCGGACGGCTGGACCACCGCCACGGTGATCGGCATCGACACCGTCACCGACGTGGCGGTCCTCACCGCCGTCGACCCGGCCCATCTCGATCACGCCCGTCCGACCGCGCTCGCCGCTGACGGGCGTGAGACCGGATCCGACCAGCCAGGGCTTGGCAACCGGGTCGAGTTGGCCACCGAGGGCGACGAGGGGCCGATCCGTGGCATCGTCACCGCGACCGATCAGCCGGCGACGGGCAGGGCCGGGCAGATGATCTACGGTGCGCTCCGCACATCGATCCCCTATCGGGACGATGCCGCCGGCGCAGCGCTGGTCGACAGCAAGGGCGGGCACCTCGTCGGCCTCGTCATCGGCTCCGACGATCCGCTGCTTTCGGCGATCCCCCTCCCGGTCCTCCGCCACATCGGCCAGTCGTTCGTCGAGGTGGGCGAGCCGGCGCTCGAGTGGCTCGGCGTCCGCGGCTCGGTCCATTCCGACGGTGGGGTGATCATCACCGAGATCATCGGCGGCGGGCCGGCGGCCAGCCACGGGCTCCTCGCCGGCGAGGTGATCGTCGCCGTCGACGACGAGCCCGTGGAGAACATGAACCACCTCGCCCACCTGATCCGGCGGGCCGGCGCCGACGCGGCGGTCCGGGTGCAGGTGGCGAGCGGCGATCGCACCAGAACCGTCGAGGTCACGATCGGCACCCACCCGTCGACCGGCCAAGGGGGCTAGCCGGACGGGCGCCCACTCGCCCAGGTCCCGATCGACCCGACTTCGACTCCCAGCCGCGGTGACCGCGATCGCCACCGCCGGCCTACGATGCGACCGTGAGCAGTGGTGAGCCGCAAGGCGAGTTTCCCTTCTTCGATCTGAGCAAGCTGCTCGGCGGGAGCGGTGGTGACCCGTGGACGATGGCGGCGCGGCTCGCCTCGTCGATCGCCACCGACGGCGGCACCGAGCCGAACCTCGAACCGATCGACCGGATGGCCATGGAGGAGCTGGCGCGGGTGGCGGAGCTCCACGTGGCGCAGGCGCGGGGGATCGACCTGCCGGCGACCACGTCGGTGGAGCCGGTGACCCGGGGAACCTGGACCGAACGAAGCCTCGCCACCTATCGACCACTGTTCGAGCGGTTCGGCGAGGCGCTGACCACCTCGATCCAGGACGAGGCGGGCGGGAGCCTGCCCGGCGACGCCGACGCCGACGATGCCGGTCTCGGGACCGACCCGTTCTCGGCGATGCTCGGCCAGCTCTTCACCTCGATGGGTCCGATGCTCGTGTCGGCCAGCGCCGGGTCGATGATCGGCCACCTCGGGCATCGGGCGCTCGGCCAGTACGACCTGCCGATCCCCCGTTCCAACAATGCGGTGCTCGTCGTCCCGACCGCCATCACGGCCGCGGCCGACGAGTGGGACGTACCCCCCGATGAGCTCCGGCTCTGGGTGCTCGTCCACGAGCTCACCGCGCACTCGGTGCTCTCGATCCCCCACGTGCGCCAGCGGGTCGAGGCTCTCCTGATCGACTTCGCGTCGGCGTTCCGACCGAACGCCGACGCCATCACCGAGCGGTTCTCGTCGGTCGACGCCCCGACGGATCTCGCCGGGCTCCAGGCGCTCAGCGAGTCGATGGGCGACCCCGAGGTGCTGCTGTCGATGATGCGGTCGCCAGCCCACGATCTCCTCGTCCCACAGTTCGATGCCCTGATCGCGGCGATCTTGGGTTTCGTGGCCTTCACCGTCGACGACATCTGCGACGGGCTCGTGGCCAGCAACCAGCAGATCACGGCCCGGTTCCGACAGCGCTGGATCGACGTGGCCCCGGCCGATCGGTTCATGGAGCGGCTCCTCGGCCTCGACATCACGGAGGAGACCCTCGCCAGGGGCGACCGCTTCATCGCCGGCATCGTCGAGCGGGCGGGCGACGAGGCGCTGAACCGGCTCTGGGCCGATGAGCTCGACCTGCCCACCGCGGCCGAGGTCGACGCGCCTGGCCTGTGGCTGGCGAGGATCGGGCTCGACGGCGACCTCGGTGAAGTGTCGACCGAGGTCCCCGACGACCTGTCGGGACTCGACGACTGAACCGGCGTCCAACCCGTCGACCGACTGGCCGACCTACGGGTCGTCGCCCGGCCGATCCCTCGTCGCGGGGTCGCCAGCGTCCGCTCCGGGGCGGGCAGCACCGTCGGTCGTCCCGAGCACCGCTCGCACCCGGCGGGGGGACATGCTGCGGACGCGGTCGAGCACGTCGTCGCGGTCGAGCGCCCGCTCGAGGAGGGTTCGGGGATCGGGTCGACGACCGAACCAGTAGGAGCCGCCGACCACCAGCGCCGACACGGCGACGGCCACGAAACCGACGCGGGCGGGCACCGGCAGTACCGACGGGATGAGGGCACCGACCACCCAGAAGAGCTGGAATCGGCTCTCGAACCGGCTGAACGAGCGTCCGAGGTTCGCGGTCGGCGCGTCGCGCTGGACGATCGCATCGAACGCCTGCTTCCCCGTCGTCCCCGCCACCCCCATCGCGAAGCCAGCCAGGAACGCGCCGGCGGCACCGGTGGCCAGCGCCGCCAACGCACAGAAACCGGCCAACGCGAGGAGCGCCATCGCCAGGATGCGCTCCTCGGGGAAGGCCCGCCGGAGCCGGGGCACACCGAGCGCGCCGAGGAGGCCGCCCAGCCCGACCCCGGCCAACGCCACCCCGAAGTGCCACGCCGGAGCCCCGCCGGACGTGAGGTCGAGCTCGTCGAACCCGAGACCCTGCCGCACCCGATGGCCGATCTGCACCCCGGGTGCGGTGGGGCCGGGATCGATGCCACCCCGGAGGGAGAACGCGAGCAGCAGGGTGATGAAGCCGCCGACACCGCGGAGGAAACCCATGGCGGTGGCGGCGAGCACGATCCCGGCGCTGCGGAGCTCCACCTTCTCCTCCGGCTCGGGCGGGCTCGGAGCCACCTTCACCGCCGGGATCTGGATGCCGAGGGCCACCGCGATCACGAACAGGACCGCGCCGAGGCCGAGCACCGCCGACGCGCCGCCGAACCGGAGGAGGATCACGCCGGGAACACCGGCGACGCCGGACGCCACGCCCGTCAACACCGAGAGCCGGGCATTGGAACGGACGAGCGCGGCCTGATCGGACACCATCGAGGGCACCAGTGCGCTCTTGGCCACCGCGTACGTCTTGCCCATCACCAGCATCGAGAACGCGAGCGGGAACAGGAGCGGCCCCTGCACGTAGCGGACGAGGGCGAGCATGAGCAGCGTCCGCACGGCGGCGGACCCGATCATCATGGAACGGTGACCGCCGTTCAGCCGGTCCATCAGGGGACCGAGGAACGGGGCGACGATGGCGAACGGCGCGATCGTGAGGAGGAGGTAGGCCGCCACCTTCCAGCGGGCGTCGTTGGGGTCGACGTCGAAGAAGAGCGAATCGGCAAGGGCGACGGCGAGGAGGGCGTCGCCCGCCACGGAGAACGCGTGGGTGCGGGCCAGGCGGGTGAACGGGGTGACGACGAACGCCTCGGCGCCGCGCTGCCCTCCCCCGCGTCGCTGCGCTCCGTCTCGTCGCGCTCGCCGACCCGCGGTCATGGTCCGATGCTAATCAGCGACACCGGCCCTGCCCCAAGGTCGACGCTCAGTCCGGGTCGGGAAGGTCGGCCAGCAGCGCGATGTCGTGCTCGTAGTCGAGCAGGCCGGCTGCGTCCCCCGGTGTCGCCCAGCGGATCTCGTCGACCTCGTCGTTCGGCTCGAACTCACCGCCGGTCTGGAGCATCAACCAGTAGCGGACCACCTTCGAGCGATCCTCGACCTCGTAGCGGGCGGTGGCGAGCTCTGGCCCCACCTCCCCCCGGAAGCCGGTCTCCTCGGCCACCTCCCGCAGCGCGCACTCGAGGTCCGACTCGCCGTCGTCCCGCTTGCCCTTCGGAAACGACCAGTCGTCGTACCGGGGGCGGTGGACGAGCAGCACCTCGTTCCCATCGTCGCCCCGCCGGTACACGACGCACCCAGCTGCGTGGATCACATCGTCACGCCCGGTTCGAAGCTCGCCGTGGATCGGTTCGACCCGGGCCACGCGGGCCGCTGCGAGCTCCTCGAACGTGCTGTGGGCGTCGACCTCGCCGCCCAGCCGGTGGTAGACGCCATCGCTGTCCATCTCCCACGCCAGGGCGGTGTCGGCCAGGTAGACCTCGAGCGCTTCCCAGAGCCGGGCCTGCCCCTGGGCATCGTCGATGCGGATCATCACCTCCACCCGCCGGTCGAGGTTACGGGGCATGAGGTCGGCCGATCCGAAGAAGAACGCCGGGTCGCCCGGCCCGTTGCCGTTGGCGAAGAAGAACACGCGGCTGTGCTCGAGATAGCGACCGACGAGGCTCCGAACCGTGATGCTGTCCGACAGGCCGGGAACGCCGGCCCGGAGGCAGCAGATCCCGCGGACGATCAGGTCGATCCGCACCCCCGCCCGCGATGCCTCGTAGAGCCGGTCGATGAGGTCGGGGTCGACGAGGCTGTTCATCTTCATGATGATCCGCCCACCGCGACCGCCGTCCTCACCGTCGCCCAGGGCCGCCGCGGCGCTGGCAGCGTCGATCTCCTGGTCGATGAGATCCTCAAGCGAGGGTCGCAACGAGTGTGGCGCCACCAGCAGCCGCTCGTAGCGGACATCCCTCCCGTACCCGGTCAGGAAGTTGAAGAGCTGGCTGAGGTCGGACCCCACCGCGGGATCGGCGGTCAACACGCCGAAATCCTCGTAGAGGCGGGCGGTCTTCGGGTTGTAGTTCCCCGTTCCGACGTGGCAGTACCGGCGGACCCCGTCGACCTCGTCCCGGACAACCAGCGTGGTCTTCGTGTGGATCTTCAGTCCGGCGAGGCCGTACACCACGTGGACGCCGGCATCCTCGAGGCGTCGGGCCCACCCGATGTTGGCCTCCTCGTCGAAGCGGGCCTTCAGCTCGACGAGCGCCGCGACCTGCTTGCCCCGCTCGGAGGCACCGATCAGCGCGTCGATGATCGCACTGTCGCCCGAGGTGCGGTAGAGCGTCATCTTGATCGCCAGCACCCCCGGGTCGTGGGCGGCCTGCCGGATGAACTCGTTGACGCTCGATCCGAACGAGTCGTAGGGATGGTGGACGATGATGTCGCCCTGGGCGATTCGATCGAAGAAGTCGCGACTGTCCTCGATGTCGCGCAGGCGGCGGGGCGTGACCCCAGAGACCGACTCGCTCTTCAGGTCGGCCCGGTCGAGTCCGACGAGCTGCCACAGTCCGGTGGGGTCGATGAGGCCCTCGCAGCGATAGACGTCCTCCTCGTCGACCTCGAGCTCTCGCCTGAGGAGGTCCTCCGCCGCGCTCGGCATCGACGTGTCGACCTCGAGCCGGATGGCCCGGCCGAACCGGCGCCGGCGAAGCTCACCCTCGATCGCCTCGAGGAGGTCGTCGGCGTCCTGATCGTCGACCGTGAAGTCAGCGTTCCTGGTGACCCGGAACGGCCAGGCACCGACGAGCTCGACGCCGGGGAACAACTGGTCGACGTGGGTCATGATGACCTGCTCGACGGGCACGAACCGGTCGGGCGCGACCTCGAGGAACCGCGGCATCGACGGCGGCACCTTCAACCGGGCGAACCGCAGGCTCTCCACCTGGGGATCGTCGAGCAGGACGCCGAGGCTCAGCGACAGGTTCGAGATGTACGGGAACGGGTGGCTCACATCGACGGCCAGCGGGGTGAGCACCGGGAAGATCCGGCTCTCGAACTCGGCGGTCGCCACCTTCAGCTCGTCGTCGTCCAACTCGTCGCACCGGAGGATCTCGATGCCCTCCATCCGAAGCGCCGGCCGGAGCACGTCGAGGTACACGTGCTCGAGGCGCTCCGCCTGCTCGGCCACGACCGTCCGTATGCCGGCGAGCTGCGCGAGCGGGCTGAGCCCATCGGCGGGCGCCCGCGTCACCCCGGCTGCGACCTGCTCCTTCAGCCCGGCCACCCGGACCTGGAAGAACTCGTCGAGGTTCGAGGCGTAGATCGCGCAGAACTTGATCCGCTCCAGGAGCGGGAGATCCGGATTCTCGGCCTGGGCCAGCACCCGAGCGTTGAACTCGAGCCACGAGAGCTCTCGGTTGATGAAACGGGACGGCCCGAAGTCGTCGCGGAAGTCGTCGGTCGCGGTGCTCATGATGTCGATTGCCCGTCGCTGGTTGCTGCTGTGTGTCGGCGTCTTCGTGTGGTGTGTTCGTTCGTGCCCACTCAATCGCCCGGTCAACCGCTGAATCAACCCGGAGACGGGTGACGGCTCAATCGACCAGGTCAGCGGCGAGGATGGCGGCGCCGGCCACGCCTGCATCGTCGAGCCGCCGCGCGAGACGGAGCTCGCAGACGTCCGAACCGAACCCACCGAAGTGTCGCGAAGCGGCGATCCGATCGATGAATGGCTGTCCAAGCTTGTCTACCACGCCGCCGCCGAGAACGACCCGTCGCAGGTCGAGAAGCGTGGCCGCATTGCCGATGGCGAGCGCCAGCGCATCGACCGCATCGACCAGCAACTCCTCGGCGACCTCGTCGCCGTCGGCGAGGGCCTGGGCGATGTGGCGGGATTTGATCGACCCGGTGCCGGCCAGGTCGACGAGCGCAGTGCGACGACCAGCCGACGCGAACGCACGCGCTCGGCGCTCGATGCCGGCGCGGCCGGCGTAGCCCTCGAGGTGCCCTCGACCGCCGCAACCGCAAGGCTCGCCGCCAGGGTGGACCGTGACGTGACCGATCTCCCCGACCGTGCCCCGGGCCCCCTCGACGAGCGAGCCGCCGAGAACGAGCCCGCCCCCCACGCCGGTGCCGACGAAGACGGCGAGCAGATCGTCGACGTCCCGCCCGGCCCCGAGGCGGTGCTCGGCCAGAGCGCCGCAGTTCACGTCGTTCCCGACGGCGACCGGGAGCCCGATCAGCTCACCGAGACGGGCTCGGAGGTCGATCGGCTCGTCCCAGCCCACGATGTTGGCGCAGCGCACGACGGTACGACGGTCGATGACGAAGCCGGGGACCCCCACCCCCACCGCGAGCGCCTCGTCCCAGCCGTCGAGCGAACGGATCGCTTCGGCGAGCGCCGCGATCACGTCGTCGGGTCCGGTCTTGGGGGTTGCGAGCTTTCGTCGACCCTCCGCACGACCGGTGTCGGGGTCGACGAGGCGGGCCAGGATCTTCGTGCCGCCGAGGTCGACGCCCACGTGGCGCAGCATCGCCCGACGAGCTGATCAGCCGGCCGGGGGCTGCTCTACAGGAGCCTGCTCCACCAACTGCTGCTCCGCCGGGGCCTGCTCGACCGGAGCTTGCTCCACCGGCGCCTGCTCGACGACCGGCGGCGGCGTGGTGGGGGTCGAGGTGCTCTCGGCGTCGTCCTCCCCGAGATCCCAGTCGCAGATGATCAGCTCCCGTTCGGCGTCGCGGTTGACCCGTTCCCGGTTCCGCCGGAACTGCGGATCGTGCTTGGGCAGGAGGAGGAGGCGGGCATTGACCCGCGTCCAGAAATCGTCGAGCAGCTTCTGGTCGCCGTAGTGGACCCGGAGCTCCCAGTGGGGCGCGACCGGGCCGAGGTACACGATCGTCGCATGGGCGATCGGGGTCTGGTCCTCGAGCTCGTCGGGTTCAACGGCAGTCATGGGCACAACGCTACCGCCACACCCCGCGCCGCCCTCACCGGGGGCGGTCCCACGCTGAGCGCGTGACTGGGCACGCACAGCGAGAGTGGCGGGTTTGTGGGACTTTTCTCCCAGAACGGGGAACCAAACGACCCACTCGTACGTCTTAGTAGCCATGGAATGGATGGCCGAAGGGAACTGCAACAACCACCCGCCCGCTGTGTTCTTTCCCAGCGACGGGGTCGGTGTGGAGGTGGCCAAGAAGATCTGCGGGACCTGCCCTGCTCAGGAACCGTGCCTCGAGTACGCGTTGGCCCATCGGATCGATCACGGCGTGTGGGGCGGCACGTCGGAGCGCCAACGGCGTCGGATCCTGAAGTCGCGTCGCCAGGCCACGGAGACACTGCTCGCCGACTGAGCTGACCCGCTCCCCTGGCACCACCGGGCGGCCGCTAGCAGGCCACGTTCTCGCAGATTGATCCAAACCGTGAAGTGACGACGTCCGCTCAGCCGGGAAACCCGAGCTGACGGGCGATCGTGGCGGCCAGCTCGTCCACCCGACCGGCGAGGGATGGTGCCTCGGTCGGCAGATCGACGATGAGCTCGCGCACCTCGTCGGGCGACAGACCGACGATCGTGACCACGCCATCACGGGTCTCGACGACGGTGATCGCCCGCTCCTCGTCGATCCAGACCTCGGTGCCGGCGAGTGTCGTGCGCCCAGCGGCCGGAAGGCGATCCCAATCGAGCTCGCCCACCTCCTCGAAGACCGAGACCACCTCGCCGTCACGGGCGTAGACGGCCTGGCGGAGCTCTGCCGAGTCGATCGTGGCCGCCCGCTCGTAGCCCCGAGAGACGAGTGACTTCGACGGCGCGGTGGGCGCACCGGTACCGGCACGCTCCCCCGACTCCCCGTCGTCCCTCCCATAGCCGGCAGCGGCCGCGACGTGTCGCTCGGACAGATCGTCGACCTGAGGAAAGATCCGCCCCCCACCGGCACCTACCACGAGGCTCGCCGCGGCTGCGACCACCACGGCGAACGACAGCCCGGCGAGCGTCCGCAGCGCCCCCAGCGGGCGATGATCCAGAGCAGCCTCGATGAACCCGGCGGGCGGCTCGACGTCGGGAAGGGCACCGAGCAACGCCCCGATCTCGGTCTCCCAGGCTTCCTCCGCCTCGAACCCGGTCATGTCGGGGCCGCCAGGGCGTCGCGGAGGCGACCACGGCCGCGGTGGATCCGGCTTCGAACCGTGCCCAACGGCACGTCGAGCATCTCGGCGATCTCCTCGTAGGAGAACCCGAGGACGTCCTTCAACACGATCGGTGCCCGGAAGTCGGGGGGAAGCTCGCCAAGGAGCCGCTGCAGATGATCGGGCAGATCATGCGCCGCGATCTCGGACTCCAGATCCGGGCTGCCGGCCAACACCCGGTCGGGCTCGTCGGGCAGCGGCACCGTGGGCCGACGCCTCTGCTTCCGGACACGGTCGAGAAACGTCCTGGTGACGATGCGGCTGAGCCAACCCTCGAGGTTCCGGGGCTCGTAGGTCGCCAATCCTCGTCGCACCCGCAAGAGCGCCTCCTGAACCAGATCCTGAGCGTCGTGATGATTCCCACACAGCCGGTAGGCGAGGCTGTAGAGGAATCGGCCGTGAGTGTGCGCGACCTCCTCCCAGGTGGGGACGGAGGACGGATCGGAACGACGCATACGTCGGGTGGGGCGACCAACGAATCGGGCGCCCGTCGATGCAGAGGTACCGATCACTGGCGACAACGCCCCCTCGCCGGGGAAAGTTCCCGATCCGTTGATCTGCGGCTAGACGGAGTCCTTGGGCTCGTCTTCCTTGACGTCGTTCCCCTCATCGAGACCGCTCTTGAATTCCTTCTGGGCCTGGCCGAGGTTGCGAGCGAGCTGCGGCAACTTCGAACCGCCGAAGAGAACCAGCACGATCACCAGAATGATGAGGAGTTCCTGGGGTCGTAGGTTTGGCACGTCGTCAGCCTACAACGCCGATGCTGGTTTCGATAGGGAGCCCACACGCCCCCCGCCGGCCAGCCCCGCCAGCCCGGTCAGGCCGACTCGCCGGCCGCGGCGGCGGTCTGCTGACGCTCGATCGCCCGCTGACGACGGATCCGGCGCCGCTCACGCTCGCTCATCCCGCCCCAGATGCCGAACTTCTCACCATTGGCCAGGGCGAACTCCAGACAATCCTCACGCACCACACAGCCACGGCAGACCTCCTTGGCCTCACGGGTGGAGGCGCCGCGCTCGGGGAAGAACAGGTCAGGGTCGACGCCGAGGCAGTTCGCGTATTCCTGCCAGCTTGTGTCGAGCATGAGGTGCTTCCGCCCTATGCGCATTACTTCCTCCTACCGCCGAACAACTCTGTGCTGCGGAGAATCAGGGTGCCAGTGCGGCGAAGTGCCGGCCCGACGAGCAGTACGTCCGTGTAATTACAACACTGTAATCAGGCCGATGACAACCCGGAAACCCGAAGAAGTTGAGACAACTCGTATCGACAATCAGCTCGCTGCAACGACCCGGACGAGGCCCTGGTGGGCAGGAGCGACGCAGGCTATGGCCGGCGGCGATCGTGGCGGGTGTCTGACGAGGTCGGTCTCAGCCGGCGGTCACGCCGACCGACGGCGGCCGGTGAGCAGCTTTCGCTTGTGCTCGATGAAGTCTACGAGCACGTAGTCACCCAGTGTCTCGGGCGTGGTGAAGAATGCCCGGCCCTGGTTGAGCTCGGTCAGTCGCTCGATGAAGCCCCGAAGGCCGGAGTCGGGGTCGAGCATGAAGGTGTTGATCGTGATGCCGGCCTGGGTGCATCGCATCACCTCCGCCATCGTCTGCTCCACCGTCTCCCGAGCCGGCGGATAGCTGAAGAACGGGGTCCCGTCGGGCAGCAGGTGGGCGGTCGGCTCACCGTCGGTGATCATGATGATCTGCTTGGTGCCGCTCTCCTTCGCCAGCATGTTCCTGCTCAACCGGAAGGCGTGCTGCATGTTCGTGCCGTACACGAAGTCCCACGAGACCTCGGGCAACTCGCTCGCCTTCAGCTCCTTCGCCACCTCGCTGAAGCTGACGAGCCCGAGGAAGTCCCGCGGGAACTGGCTGGAGATCAGCGCGTGCAACGCCATCGCCACCTTCTTCGCGGGGAGGAAGTTGTCGCGCATCGGCATCGACAACGACAGGTCGAGCATCAGCACGGTGCTCGAGCGGACCTGCCGCTCGGTCCGCTCGACCTCGAAGTCGTCGGGGGTCAGCCGCACCGGGGTCCCGCCACCGGTGCGCTGGATCGCATTGCGCACGGTGCGCTCGATGTGGAGGTTGAACGGGTCGCCGAACTCGTAGGGCTTCGTGTCGAAGTTGCGCTCGTGACCGAAGCCCGACTGCTCGATGTCGTGCTTGCCGATCTTGTCGGGACTGAGCTTCGAGAACAGGTCGCCGAGCGTCTGCTGGCCGAGCCGGCGGAGACCCCGCGGCGTGAGCTCGAGGCGGCCCTCCTTGTTCTGGATGAGACCCTGCTCCTCCATCATCTTCGCGAGCTCGCTCACCCGTTCGAGGCTGGCCGCGCTCTCGTCGCCGAGCAGCCGCCGCACCTGGTCGAGATCGACCTCGGCCAGCGCCTGCGGTGAGGTGGGTTGACGGAGGAAGTTCTCGAGCTGGTCGAGCTGACCGAGCTCCTGCAACATCTGCGAGGCGTCGGCGAACCCGAGCGGGTCGAAGCCGCTGAAGTCGTAGCTCTGCTGCCAGCCGGCGTCGGGGAACATCTGCTGCAGATTCTGACCGAGCCTGCTCACCTCGAAGTTCAGGTCCATGTCCTCGAGGAGCTGGTTCGACAGCTCCATGAGCTGGGCCCGCTGCTCGGGGGTCATGGAGTTGAGCATCGCCTGCATGGCCGCCATCCGCTGGGCCATGTTCTCCAGGAGCTCGTCGAGCGTCTGCGGGTTCTCGGGGAAGAAGTCGCCGTACTTCTCCATGAACGACTCGAAGTCGGGTTCCTCACCCCGGGCCCGCTGCTCGAGCATGTCGTTCAGCTCGGACATCATGTCCTTCATGCGCTGCATGTCCTCGGGCGACATGTTCTCCATCGCCCCGCTCATCTGATCGAACTGCTGCTGCATGAGCTGCTGTCGGAGCTGGTCGAGCAACTCCTCGAAGCGCTGCTGGGCCTCGTTCGACTCGAACTCGTAGTTCTGCAGACCGCGAACCTTCCCGGCCAGATCGTCGGGGAGGAGGTCGAGCTGCATCTGCTTGGAGGCCGTGGTCTCCTTGGCCAGCTCCGCGTTCCGCTTCGCCTCGTCGGAAGCGTCGGGATCCCCGAGCTCCATCTCGGCGAGAGCGTGACGGTCCTCGAGGGCCTGCCGCTCCATGGCCCCCAGCTCGCTCAGGGCCTCGTTGATCTCGTCGTAGACGCCGCCGAGGTCGTGGTTCTCCAGCCGCTCCTGGCGCTCCCTCCGCAGCCGTTCGAGCATCTCCCGGATCCCCTGGATCCGCTCGCCGTTGCGGTCCTCGAAGCCCTCTTGCATGAGCCGGCGAAGCGCAGCCATCGGGTCGCCGTGGTACATCAGGTCGTCCGTGAGCTCCGAGAGCACGTCGAAGGCGTCGAAGTCGAAGCCCTTCTGGGTGCCATCCCAGCGGGAGTACCGATAGCGCTGTCCAACCATGTCGCTCGCTTCGCTCGCTTCGTGTTGTGAGGGCAAGCCTAGTTGGGGTCGCTCGGCGGGGGCCTACCGGCTCCATCCGTCCGGCCCCGCCACCAGGCGGGACGAGAACTCCGTAGGGCGATCGACCGCTCGCCAAGCCGGACCAGGAACCACCAACGCGGTGGACAGCCCTCACTGCCACGATGGTTGCAGTCGATGGAGACCAATGATCGACTTCGCAAACGGCAACACCAGCTTCACCAAACTCAAGCCCATCGCTGACGATGCATTCGACGCCACGATCGGTCAGATACTCGTTGACGGCGAGACAGTTGTCTGCGCCTACAAGGCTGTTCGCGACGGCGTGATCTTCACTAGCAAGCGGATCATCGCCGTCAACGTCCAGGGATTGACCGGAACGAAGAAAGCATTCACATCGCTGCCATACAGCAAGGTGCAGGCATTCGCCGTCGAGACCGCCGGCGTCATCGACAACGACAGCGAACTCGATCTCTGGTTCAGCGGCCTGGGAAAGGTGCGCTTCGAGTTCACGCACCGGGCCAGGGTCGCTGAGATCTGCCGAACGGTTGGGAGTCACGTCCTCGGCGGGCCCCTATCCACGGGATCGGTCTCAGAGTCGACGGCACCGAGAACCGGTCCTGCGTCAGACCCAGCGGACCACCACCCGCCGCCTCAACCGGCGTCAACGCCGATGAGCGCAACGGTTCCAGCGGCGCCTTCGACACCGCCGCCACCTCCACCGCCTCCATACGTAGAACCCCTGAGACCCACACGCTCATAGCTCACACACATATCGAACCCACCCGTCTGGTCAAGCCACCGATCCCAGCTGAGTCGCCTCAGGCTAGGCTTCGCCGATGGTCGAACCCGGGCAGGACCCGCCCGCCGGGCGACGGATCGAGCGGGGTGTGGTGCTGACCGCCACCGAGGTGGAGGGATGCGCTCCTGCCGCGGATTGGAGCCGATGGATCCGCGAGGGGCGGGCCCCGGCTCCCGTCGACCCGTCGCCGTTCACCGATGCGTGGCGGGAGGACCTGGAGCAGCTCGCCGGACTGGGGATCGAGTCGATCGGGGTGACGATCGAATGGGCGCGGCTCGAACCGCGTCCCGGCCACCACGACGACGATGCCGCCGAGTTCCGCCACGAGCTACTGGTCGCCTGCCGATCCCTCGGGCTGCGAACATGGGCCTACCTCGTCGACGGCACGCTGCCGGGCTGGTTCGTCGACGACGAGGGCGGCTTCCTCGACGACCGGGCCCGCGGCCTGCTCTGGCCCCGCCACATCGACTGGGTGGGCGAGCGGTTCGGTGACCTGGTCGATGGATGGGTGCCCCAACGGGAGCCGATCCGATGGGCACTGCGCCGCTACCTCCGGGCGACCGCGCCACCCGGCCGTCGGGACCCGGCCCGGGCCGCCGAGGCCGTGCGGGCGGCCGTGCTGGCCGACGGGGAGGCGTGGCGACTGCTCGCCGGCACGGCATCGGTGGCGATGCACCAGACAGCCCGACCGGTGCGAGCAGAGCTGGCGGCCGCCGGCACCGAGAACCTGAAGGCCAAGCCGCGGGCAGCGCAAGTGGAGCGACTGCTGTGGCACCCGTGGCTCTCGGCCCTCACCGAAGGGCGTGTCGTGGTCGACGGACTCCCCACCCGAGAGGCGGAGCACCTCCGCGGCGCGTTCGACCGGGTGATCGTGGAGCTGCGTCCCGGGATCGAGGTGACCGCCAGCGGCGAGTGGCGTCCCCGCCCGACCGATCACCGGTCGATGGCGGAGACGCTCCGACGGGTCGCCGACGAGCTCGACGAGCACGAGATCGTCGGCGCCGGCGACCTGTCAGCGGTCGACGACGACGGGAGGGCCAGACCCGATCACGTGCAGGCGGTGCTCGATCTCACCGCCGAGGCGGCGGTGGAGACCAGCGTGACGGGCTGGTGGCAGACCAGCCCGATCGACGGTTATCACTGGCTCGGCGGCGCCGCTGCCCGACCGGGGCTGATCGCCGCCGATCGCCAGGAGACCGACGCCGCCCGCGCCTTCTCCCAGACCCGCTGACCGTCGCTCGGATTCGCGCAGGAGCCAACGCCCGCACGATGTGTCTGGCACCGGCGTGCGCGCCGGGCCGGCGCGGGTGATCAGGGGGTGAGGGAGGAGGGTTCCTCTTCCTTGCGGGTGCCGATGCGGAGACGGTTGCCGTCCGGGTCGGTGAGGTGCACCTCCCGGGCCCAGTCCTCCTCGGTCACGTCGACGCCGAACTCGTCGGCCACCGCATCGACGTCGTCGATCCAGAGGTAGAGCAGCGTGTCGGGCGTGGCGTCGCCAACGTGCTCCGAGAGGTGCAGCCCGATGCTGCCCCGGGTCAGGCCGACGTAGGCCGGGAACTCCTCGGAGTACCGGTGCTCGAACTCCGTGGCGAAGCCGAGACGGGCGTACCACTCGGCCGACAGGTCGGCGTCGGCGACCTTCAGGATGGGGACGAGCTGTTCCGCCATGTTTCGTACCTTACCGCGGCCCTCGGCCGCTTTCTCCACCTCGATCGCCACGGTGATCACCCGATCGCGCCGTGTCGACGTTCGTCATGTTCGAGCGAGAAATATACCGGCGGTGGCGCCGGGAACGGGCCGGCCCGTTGACACCTCGGATGCTTCGTCAAGCCCGAGCGCGGTAGCTGGCCCGACCGCCGACGCTGTCCTTGTTGAGGCGCTTCGACAGGTGTAGACCCTCGAGCAGCAACTCGATCGCCGACGCCTTCACCGCATCCGACGCCGAGCTGTCGACGACCGCCCCGATCGCGCCGTCGAGCGACGGAGTCGACCCGAGCGTTTCGACATACGCACCCACCGGCAGGTCGTCTCCGGCGCTCAACGTGAGGTCCTCCTCGAACGCGTCGACAACGTCGCGCACGCTGTCACCGGGGAATCGATCCTTGAAGACCGTGAGGATCGCACCCCGCAGGATGTGGTCGATCACCTGGTCGTCGCGGCCCTCCTCCAGGCTCTCGATCTCGATCTTGCCCGCAGTCGACGCGATCAACGCATCGAGATCGCTCACCCGGGGAACCACCTCCGATTCACCGAGGCGGAGCGCCCGACGGGTGGCTGCGGCGACGACGGTCTCGAGGTTGGCCACCGTCAACCGAACCGACACGCCCGACCGTTGGTTCACCTGCGGACTCGACCGCGCCAGGTGGGTGATCGTGGCGATCAGCTCCTCCATGAACTCGGGGACCTCGACGGTGAGCCCGGCATCGTCCTCGGCGAGCGTCGCCTCCTGACGGGCGATCTCGATCTCGGTCTCGACCTCGAGCGGATAGTGGGTGCGGATCTGGGCCCCGAAGCGGTCCTTCAGCGGCGTGATCATCCGCCCCCGGTTCGTGTAGTCCTCCGGGTTCGCCGAGGCGACCAGCATCAGGTCGATCGGGAGCCGGATCTTGTAGCCGCGGACCTGGACATCGCGCTCCTCGAGCACGTTCAGCAGGCCGACCTGGATCCGCTCGGCCAGATCGGGGAGCTCGTTGATGGCGAAGATGCCCCGGTTGGTGCGGGGCACGAGGCCGTAGTGCAGCGTCAGCTCGTCGGACAGGTACCGGCCCTCGGCAACCTTGATCGGGTCGACCTCACCGATCAGGTCGGCGATCGACGTGTCGGGTGTTGCGAGCTTCTCCCCGAACCGGGTGGAGCGGTGAACCCAGCTGATCGGGGCGTCGTCACCCTCCTCTGCGACGAGGTCGCGGGCGTGGGCCGAGACCGGGTTGTAGGGGTCGTCGTTGATCTCCGATCCGGCGACCACCGGCATCCACTCGTCGAGCAACTCCACCAGCGACCGGATCATCCTGGTCTTGGCCTGGCCCCGCTCGCCGAGGAACACGAGGTCGTGCCCGGCCAGCACCGCGTGCTCGAGCTGGGGCAGGACGGTGTCCTCGTAGCCCAGGATCCCCGGGAAGAGCGGCTTCCCGGCCCTGATCTGGGCGATCGCATTGCGGCGGATCTCTTCCTTGACCGGCCTCGACACCCAGTCCGAGGACCGCAGCGCTCCGAGGGTGTCCGGCAAGGCCTCTTTTGGTTCGTCGACCACGGACCGACCCTAGGGGCGACCCTGGCACGCCTCAAGATCCGGCGGGAAGAAACTTCGGCGCCGTCGCGCCGCTCAGCAACGATGTCAGACCTCGCCGGGAGCTCCGTGGATGGCCACCACCGGCGGCGACGGTCAACGGATCAGGGACGCGATCCTGGCCGGGAACTTGATCGAGCGGGTGATGCTCGGTTGGACCTTGAGGATGCCGTTGCCCTGGACCGACAGGCGGAGCGACACGAACTGGGCCGCGACCTGCTGCTGGCTGCCGCTCCCGGTGTAGACGATCGTGGCCAGCGGGGCGAAGAACACCCCTTCCAGCGCCAGGGTGGTTCCGCCCTTGAACGTGTGGTCCGAGGTCGACTCCGACCACAGGGCGAGGTTCTCGAACGGTCCGTGGATCGGAGCAACCCACTCGAGTGCGCCGGTGCCGCCGCCGAGCTCGAGCTTGGAGGAGGCGCTCAGATACACCATGGTGCGGGGCATGAACATCGAGGCCTGCGCCCCCTTGCTGAGCGTGCCGTTGCGCATGTGGATGTACACGGCGCGCCCGCTGTGGGCGGTGGGCTGGAAGTTGTCGCCGTCGGTCCAACTGCCGTAGGAGTTCGAGTTGGTCCTGTTGATGTCGAGGACGCCTTGGCTGTTCACCTCGATGTCGCCGTCGGCGAGGATGTTGCCGCCCTGGATCTTCAGGACGCCCCGGATCCGCAGGTCGCAGTCGATGTGCCAGTTGTTCTGCGGGATCAGTATCACGTCGCTCGGTCCCACGTTGCACGGATGGCCGGCGGCGGTGTAGCTCTGGAACCCGGCAGGAGTTCCCGACGTTCCCATCGCCGCCACGAACTGATCGATGTAGGGCGGACGGTTGTCGTACACGCAACCGCCGATGTCGTACGACACCGGGTAGCTCGACTTGCAGTTGAACTGCCAGTCGACCGCAGCCCGGGTCAGCGGCTCCGCCACCCGTCTCGGGTCGGGGGCGACCGTGCCGCTGGTGGAGCATGCCGGAAGCACGCAACCCGGTTGACCGGGAGCGAGCACGTCGACCACACCGCAACCCTGACCGGTGAGGGCCAGCAGCTCCGCGGCGCAGCCGGGGGCGCCGTCGGCCCGGATGATCGACCCGGTCCCGTCGGCGTCGATCGTGCCGTTCGGCCCGCAGTTGACGGTGCCGTCGGAGTCGACGGCGATCGTTCCTGGCCGGATCTCGCCGGCGACCGGATCGAAGATGCCGTCGACGATGATGCCGCCCTGGCCACCACCGCCACCGCCGATCGTGAGGGCGCTGCACTCGTGCCGCTCGAGCACGAGGAGGTTGATCGGCCGTGTCCCCTCGGGGAGCACGGTGGGCCTGGCCACCGCGTGCACGGTCGAGCGGTTGCTGGTCTTGCCGCCGATTCCGGCGAAGAGCGCCGGTTGCTCCTCGCTCACCTGCACCCCGAAGCGGTCGCACCGGTCGCCGTCGATGGCGAGCACCGGTTGACTGCCGGCGCTGATCGCTCCCGCGTCCATCAGGGGGTCGTTGTCGTCGACCGGGTGGACGAGCGTGAGCGTCGCCAGCCCGCTGGTTCCCACCTCCCGCACCGTCGCCGTGGCCGAGGTGTCGCACAGCACCGGGAACTGGGTGCAGTCGATTCCGGTGATGTTCGACACGCCGTACCGGTCCTCGAGGTAGCCGACAGCGGTGTTGCACGCCGCCTCGCCACCGTTCGAGGCGAGCGCCGAGGCCGCCGCCGTCGCCGCGGTGTCGGCGCTGAGCTGGTTCGACGAGCGATCCACCCGCAGCAGCCCGAAGTCGATCACGATCGCGGCGATGAACATCAGGCCGCTGGCCATCAGCGCCACGAGGATCGTGGTGGCGCCCCGCTCCCCGCCGATCCGCCCGCCAATCATCCGAGGGCGCGTTCGTATCGGGCGATGGCGTCGGAGTCGAGCGTCACGTTGGTGGAGAAGATGATCGTCTCGATCGGGCTCTGCCGCTCGATCTGCACCTGCACCCGGCGCTCACCCACCGGTCGGGTGTCGGTGAAGCACGAGCTGCCCGGGGTGATCGTCCGCACGCCGTTGATCTCCTCCAGCTTCCTGGTGGAGTCGTCGGCGACGACGCCGCTCGGATGCACGAAGGCGACACACACCGTGTGACCCTTCGTGGTGTCGATGTCGCCGATCGACGAACCGATCGCCACGTCGGCCATCGACTCGAGCCACGCGTCGATGTCGTTGTTGATCGGCAGGACCGCCCCGTACCGCGCGGTCTCCCGGGCGGCGTTGTTGATCGAGATCTGCCTGCTGTAGGTCAACCCGGCGGTCGTGATGCCAACGAGCAGCGCCATGAGCATCGGCGCCACGAGCGCGAACTCGACGAGCGCAGCGCCGTCCTCCGATCGTCGCGTCCGCCGGAACGACCGCCGGGGAGACGGGGTCGACCGACGGGCTCTCTGGGCAGTCGCCGGCCCATGCTCTCCCGATTTCACTCGCGTCCTCACGTGCGCTCTATCGGCAACTACGCGGCGTGAGTTGAGCCCTTCGGGCCGACTTTTCCATCCGGGTTCCCGAGCGGGTCGCGCGGCGGCCGGAACCGGACGCCGGGCCCCGGGTAGAGTCGGATCGTGGATCTGTCCGGTGGTTGGCGGGCGGCGCGGCGCTCGCTCGAGCTCGAGCGATCCGGGGCCGATCCGGAGCTCGACGACTCCTCCTGGCCCGAGCTCCCGGTTCCCGGACACTGGGGCGAGGAGCCGTCCTTCGCCGACGAGACCGGTCCGTTGCTCTACCGCCGCCGGTTCACCGCCCCACCGCCGGGGCCCGATCGCCGGGCGTGGCTGCGGATCGGCGGCGTGCTGTCGGAGGCCGACGTGTGGCTCGACGGACGCCACCTCGGCGACCTCGACGTGTACTACGCCGAGCGGCGCTTCGACATCACCGACGACCTCCGCGCCGGTCCGGCCGGTATCGACCACGTCCTCGCGGTCGGCGTGTCGTGTCCCGACGGCGAGCACCGCGACGCCAGGTCGGTCACGTCGAGCGTGACCGGTGCACTGCAGACCGGGCCGCTGGCCCCGCCCGGGTCGCCCGGCGGCATCTGGCGCCCGATCGGGATCGACGAGACCGGCCAGGTGGCGATCGTGGCCGATCGGATGGTGTGCACGAGCGCCGACGAGCGCGAGGCCGAGCTGCGGTTCCGACTGGAGCTCGACGTCGCCACCGGTGTGGAGCGGGTGCGGGTCGACACGTCGATCGTCGGGCCCGACGGCACCACGGCCGGCGGCGTTGCCCACCACGACGTCGTCGCCGGCACGAACCGGCTCGAGTGGACGGCCACCGTCGCCGAGCCCGCGCTGTGGTGGCCGGCCGCCATGGGCGATCAGCCCCGCTACGACGTGGGTGTGGCGGTGCTCGTGGCCACCGCCGATGCGGCCGACTCAGCCGACCCGTCGGATCCAGCGGATCCGGAGGCCGAGCCGACCTATCGACTGAGCGATCGCTGCCATTGGCGGACCGGCCTGCGGGCGGTGTCGATCGACGACATGACCTGGCGGGTCAACGGTCGGCCGCTGTTCGTGAAGGGCATCGCCATCGGCCCCCACGACCGGTTCCTCGGCCGCGTCCCGTCGGGCCGGTTGGTGGAGGACGTCCGGGTGGTTCGCGACACCGGGCTGAACCTGATCCGGGTCTATGGCCACCTGACCCGACCGGAGCTCTACGACGCAGCCGACGACCTCGGCGTGCTCGTGTGGCAGGACCTGCCGTTGATCGGCACCTACTCGACGGCCGCCCGCGCCACGGCCCGAGCGGCCGCCCGGGCCGCGGTCGATGGCTACGGGCACCACCCGTCGATCGTGGCGTGGTGCGGCCACGACGAACCGAACGGCCCGACGATTCCCGAGCCCGGGACCGAGCAGGACCGCTCGCTCGGGCGGCGCCTGGCCCGGCACCTGCTACCGAGCTGGAACCGGTCGGTGCTGGACCCGCTGCTGCGCCGCGAGCTCGCAGCGGCCGATCCGTCCCGTCCCGTGATCACCCGTTCGGGCAGCCTCCCCGGCCCCATCGAGCTGTCCAGCTCGGATTCCCACCTGTGGCTCGGCTGGCGAGGGGGCAAGCCCGAGGACCTCGCCGACCTCGTTCGCCGATGGCCCCGGATCGGGACGTTCGTGGGAGCGATCGGGGCGCAGTCGGCCAACATCGCGTCCTCGGATCCGACCGGGCCGACGTGGCCGACCGCCGAGCGCGGCGCCTTCCAGCGGTACATTCCCCGTGGCGCCTACGGCGACGGCGCCAGCTGGGCTGCGGCCACCCAGGCCTACCAGGCCGACGTGATCCGTACCCAGATCGAGACGCTCCGCCGACTCAAGTACAACCCCACCGGCGGGTTCTGCGTGGTCGCCCTGTTCGACCCCGAGGACGCCGGCGGCTTCGGCGTGCTCGACGCCGACCGGCACCCCAAGCCGGCCTTCTCGGCCCTCACCGACGCCTGCCGGCCGGTGGTGGTGATCGCCGACACCCCGCCCGGCGTGGTGACCGAGGGCGACGAGGTGACGCTCGCCGTCCACGCCGTGAACGATCTCGCCCGGCAGCTGGAACCGGTGCGGGTCACGGCCGAGGCGAGGCTCGAGGGCTGGTCGGTCGAGCGCCGGTGGGAGGGGGTGCTCCCCGCCGACTCGTGCGCGTTCATCGGCCACCTGGCCTTCACCGTGCCCGACCTCACCGGGGCCGTGGTCATCGACCTCGAGCTGACCGCCGGCGACCACGCGGCCACCAACCGGTACCGGACGGTGGCGGTCCCCCCGTCGGAGACGTTCACCCCGCCGGTGGCCGGACCCCGGCGCTGACGCCCACTACAGCGCGAACGAACCGAGGGTGGCGAGGACCGCGCCGGCCACGAGCGCGGGACCGAACGGGCGGGTCTCGTCACGGGCGGCGCCGTGGGCGAGCGCCACCGCCGCGAAGAGCACCGCCGCCACGACGGTGGCGACCGGGCTGAGCACCGGATCGATCCAGCCGAGGTAGAGGCCGAGACCGGCGGTGAGCTTGATGTCGCCGAACCCGACGCCCCGGGGGCTGACCAGGTGCACCACGAACCAGGGGAGGCAGAACATCACTGCGCCGATCACCATCGACGGCAGCCGCGCCTCGTCGCCACCGATCAGGGCGGCCGCCGACAGGCCCACGACGGCGATGACGGCGAGGGCCAGCGTGAGACGGTTGCGGAGGCGGCCCGTGCGGGCATCCTCGACCGCCGCGATCGCGGCGACGCTGAACCCGGCGACGAACACCAGCGCGGCCACGATCGCAGCCAGCAGGTCGCGGGTCACCGGTGGGCCAGCCGCTGTGTCGTCACCCGCGCTCCGCCATCGTCCACCCCGAGATCCCGCCGAGGGCGTCGGTCGGCCCGCTCGACTCGGGCCCGCCCCTCCTGACCTGGAATACTACGGTTAGCAGCATGTTGGGCCGTGCGCACCGCGGCCCGCTATCGTCCCGACTGGAATTTTCCACAAACGAGCAGTTCGACAGACGAGAGACGCGGAGGTCGTGCGGTGGCCGCACCAACCATGACGGGGGGCAGGAGTGCGGAACGTCCCCTTCGCCAGAAGGCACGGGACCTCCCGTTCCCGCTGAACCTCTACCAGACCGCGGTGGGCAAGAAGTGGGTGATGGCGGTCACCGGCATCGTCCTGCTCGGCTTTGTCGTCTCCCACATGATCGGCAACCTCAAGCTCTACCTCGGGGTGGTCGAGCACAACGGCGTCCTCGAGTACGACGCCGACGCCTACGGCGAGGCGCTCCGGGATCTCCTGGTGCCGATCATGCCCCGGACGGTGGTGCTGTGGCTGATCCGCCTCGTGCTGATCGGAGCGTTCGCCCTCCACATCCACGCCATGTACTCGCTCACGAGGATGAACCTCGCAGCCAACAAGGTCTACTCGTCGAAGCGTGACTGGCTCGCCGCCAACTTCGCGTCGCGCAGCATGCGCTACACCGGGCTCCTCGTCCTCGCCTACCTCGTGTTCCACCTCGCCGACCTCACCTGGGGGATCCTGCCCTGGTACGACTACGAGCGGGGTCACGTGCAGGAGAACGTGGTCAACAGCCTGTCGAACCCCGTTGTGGCGATCGTCTACATCGTGGCCAACGTGCTGCTGGCGATCCACATCTTCCACGGCGCCTACTCGATGTTCCAGAGCCTCGGCGTGAACAACCCCGCCTACAACCAGCTCCGGCGTGGCCTGGCCGTCGTGCTCGCCGTGGTGGTCCTCGTCGGGAACGTCAGCTTCCCCATCGCCGTGCTCGCCGGGATCATCGACTTCGATCCCGCACTCCTGTCCTGAGCCTGAGCCCTAGGAGCCGATCATGCTTCCCGATTCCAAGATCCCCGAAGGCCCGATGGCCGACAAGTGGAACAACCACAAGTTCGACATCAAGCTCGTCAACCCGGCCAACAAGCGGAAGTTCAAGATCATCGTGGTGGGCACCGGGCTCGCCGGCGCATCGGCCGCGGCCACGTTCGGCGAGCTCGGCTACGAGGTGGACGCGTTCACCTTCCACGACTCCCCCCGCCGAGCCCACTCGATCGCAGCCCAGGGCGGCATCAACGCGGCGAAGAACTATCCCAACGACGGCGACAGCGTGCACCGCCTGTTCTACGACACCGTGAAGGGCGGCGACTACCGCTCCCGGGAAGCCAACGTGCACCGTCTGGCCGAGGTGTCGGTGAACATCATCGACCAGATGGTGGCCCAGGGCGTGCCGTTCGCCCGGGAGTACGGGGGCCTGCTCGACAACCGCTCGTTCGGCGGCGCCCAGGTGAGCCGCACGTTCTACGCCCGGGGTCAGACCGGCCAGCAGCTCCTCCTCGGCGCCTACCAGCAGATGATGCGCCAGGTGCACCTCGGCAAGGTGAGGCTCCACACCCGCATGGAGATGCTGGACGTGGTCGTCAAGGACGGCGAGGCGTGCGGGATCGTCTGCCGGAACCTCACCACCGGCGAGATCAGCTCGCACTCGGCCAACGCGGTGGTGCTGGCGACCGGCGGCTACGGCAACGTGTTCTACCTCAGCACCAATGCGATGGCGTGCAACGTCACCGCCGCCTGGCGAGCCCACCGCAAAGGCGCGTACTTCGCCAACCCCTGCTACACGCAGATCCACCCCACCTGCATCCCCGTCACCGACGAGTTCCAGTCGAAGCTGACGCTGATGTCGGAATCGCTCCGCAACGACGGCCGGATCTGGGTGCCCCGCGATCCCGACGAGACCCGGGCCCCGTCCGACATCCCCGACGCCGACCGGTACTACTACCTGGAGGAGAAGTACCCGTCGTTCGGCAACCTCGTGCCCCGCGACGTGGCGTCGCGCAACGCCAAAGCGGTGGTCGACCAGGGCATGGGGGTCGGCCCGCTCAAGAACGGGGTCTACCTCGACTTCGCGGAGGCCATCGAGCGCGACTCCCGGGCCACGATCGAGGAGAAGTACGGCAACCTCTTCCAGATGTACGAGCGGATCACCGGCGAGGACCCGTATCGGACGCCGATGCGGATCTACCCGGCCACCCACTACACGATGGGTGGGCTCTGGGTCGACTACAACCTGATGACCACGATCCCCGGTCTGTACGCGGCCGGCGAGGCGAACTTCTCCGATCACGGTGCGAACCGACTGGGCGCATCCGCCCTCATGCAGGGGCTGGCCGACGGCTACTTCGTACTGCCCTACACCATCGGCGACTACCTCGCCCCCAAGCTGGGCCAACCGCTCGTCCCGACCGACGATCCGGTGTTCAAGGCGGCCGAGCAGGGCGTGCGGGAGCAGGTCCGCCACTTCCTGTCGATCGGGGGCACGAAGTCGCCCGACTACTTCCACCGGGAGCTCGGGAAGCTCGTGTGGGAGTACATCGGCATGGCCCGCAACCAGACGGGCCTCGAGAAGGCGATCACCGAGATCGGTGCGCTGCGCGAGGAGTTCTGGGCCGACCTCCGGGTGCTCGGCGGCGCCGACACCCTCAACAGCTCGATCGAGAAGGCCGGCCGGGTGGCCGACTTCTTCGAACTGGCCGAGCTGATGGCCCGCGACGCCCTCGACCGGCGCGAGTCGTGCGGCGGCCACTTCCGGGAGGAATCGCAGACCGAGGAGAACGAGGCACTCCGCGACGACGAGAACTTCGCCAATGTGTCGGCCTGGGCCTGGAACGACGAGAACACCCCGCAGACCAAGCACGTGGAGCCGTTGAACTTCGAAGTCGTCGCCCTGACCCAGAGGAGCTACAAGTAATGAGCGAGACCCTCAACCTGACCCTCAACATCTGGCGGCAGGACGGTCCGGGCGACGGTGGCGGGTTCGTGACCTACCCGGCGAACGGCATCCCGACCGACGCGTCGTTCCTCGAGATGCTCGACGTGGTCAACGAGCAGTTGATCGAGAAGGGCGAGGTGCCGATCGAGTTCCCCCACGACTGCCGGGAGGGGATCTGCGGCACCTGCGGGATGATGATCGACGGGCGGGCCCACGGCCCGGAGAAGGGCACCGCCACCTGCCAGCTCCACATGCGGAAGTTCTCGAACGGCGACACGATCGACATCGAGCCGTGGCGTGCCGCTGCGTTCCCGGTCGTGCGCGACCTCGTCGTCGACCGATCGCCGCTCGACAAGATCATCGAGGCCGGCGGCTACATCTCGGCCCCCACGGGGGCGGCGCCCGACGCCAACGAGATCCCGATCCCGAAGGAGGTGGCCGACTCGTCGATGGACGCAGCAGCCTGCATCGGGTGCGGGGCGTGCGTGGCCGCCTGTCCGAACTCGGCGGCCCAGCTCTTCACCGCAGCCAAGGTGTGGCACCTGAATGCGATGCCCCAGGGGCAGGCCGAGCGGTTCAGCCGGGCCCAGGACATGGTGGAGACGATGGAGCAGTACTTCGGCTCCTGCACCAACCACGGTGAGTGCACCGAGGCGTGCCCGAAGGAGATCCCGCAGGACTTCATCGCCTACCTGAACCGCGACCACATGAAGGCCAAGTTCAAGAACCGCAAACTCGCCGGGCAGCGCTAGCGGCAACTCAGCGAAGCCGAGTTGCCGTGAGGCGGACCTGCAGGCGGAGGAGGGCGACGTCCAACGCCCGCAGGCCGCCACATACCAAACAGTAACGGCTATTTGATTGAAAATGGAACTACCTCGATGCCGGGTGGGTTCCGCTCCTACGACGAGCCGGCCCGCTCGGGTCCCCGCACCGCCTGCCACTGGGCTGCGACCACGGGGACGAGAACGTCGGCGTTGACGGTCTCCGGATCGCCGACCAGGTAGACGAGATACCAGCGGGGACCGGCGTGAAACGCCGCGCCGAGCGCGAGCACGCCACCATCATCACCGCCGTCCGCTGCTGCTGCGCCGCCATCCTGGCCGAAGTGCTGGGCGAAGCCGCGGACTCCGGGTAGCCCGTCGACCTCGAAGAACGAGCCGCCGTAGCCGCCGATCGTGATGAGCCCGTCCTCGAGGTAGAACGCGGCCTCGGTGGGATCGGCGAACTCGTACACCGCGGTGACCGCCACATCGTTGGCCTCGTTGCGGAACGCCCGGGTCCACCCGCCCAGGTAGCCGCGGGTCTCCAGCAGGGCCACCTCCTCGGTCGGGTCGGGTTGGAGCTCAGCCGCGTCGATGAGGGTGAGGAACCGGTCGGTCGTCGGCCCCTCGACCGGTTCGAAGCCGGCGATGGCGGCGGGCAGATCGTCGGCGAGCGGCGCCCGACCGGCGACATCCGTTGTCGACCCGCCGCGGTTCGACGGGCCGGTGCTCGATGAGGTCGGGGACCCACCGGCCGCCGAGTCGATCGCCTCGACCGCCGGTCCGACCCCCTCGTCGGCGTGCTGCCGTCCGGTGGGATCGCGTGCGGATCGGCCACCGCGATCGAGTTGTCCGAGCATGCCGGTGGGATCTCCCACGATGTCCTCCAGACGGGCGGGGATGGTGATCGGTGCGGTGTCGACCGGAGCGGCGCCCTCGGTTTCGCCACCGTTGACAGCAGGGCTGTCAGCAGTGCTGTTGGATGCAGTGCTGTTGGATGCAGTGCTGTTGGATGCAGTGCTGTTGGATGCAGTGCTCTCGAATGCGGGGCCGGCGGCCGGTGGGGCGACGGGCGCCGGCGAGCCCGCTGCGCCGAGCGCCGGGGCGAGCAGGACGAGCGCACCGAGGAGGGCGGCGAGGTCGATGGCGACCCAGCCCGGCCGCCGATTCGCCCGGAGTCGTGGCATGGCGGTGCTGGCATCGCCGGCCTCGACCATGACGCTGGTGGCGACCGTCGCCGCGATCCGTACGAGCCCGAACGCCGCGCCGGCGGCGACGGCCGGGCCGAGCCCGACCAGGCCCGCGGCCAACGTCATCGACCACCAGGTCCAGGTCGACAGGATGGTGGCCGGCCCCACGCCGAGTCGGGCACCGAAGAGCAACGCGACGGTCGTCGGGGCGAAGTAGTCGATCCACTCCCGTGGGACCTGGCGCCCGACGGCTGGCGGTGACGGCCGGCCGGTGGCCAGCGCGAGCCCGTCGAGCACGACGCCGGCGACGACCAACCCGACGATCACCACATCGGACGGGACGACCAGGTCGAATCCCCAGCGCAGCGGGATCATCGCCACACCGGTCACCGCCCCCACCGCAGCGCCGGAGGCGACCGCGGCGCCGAGGAGTGCCGCCACCACATTTCGTCGTTGCTGCCCTCGGACCGAGGGCACGATGGTCTCCGCGACCGAGAGGCCTCAGGGCGACCAGAGGGTGTGGAGGCCGGCGAGTGCGGCGACCGCGAGGATCACGACCAACTGGTCGGTCATCGCCGGTCGACCGTTCCGGGATCGCCCGCCGCCCGTGGCCGATCCTCCAGTGCTGGCCTGCGACGGGTCATCGTCGCATCACCTGGCCGAGGTTCGTCCAGTAGCCGGGAGGGTCCTCGCTGCCCCACGTGAAGGCGCCGTCGGTTCGGGCCATGCCGAGCGGCCGCTCGGCCAGCGGCTGGCGGATGACGGGCAGGCCCTCCCCGGCCACGCCGGTGAGCTGATCGACCCGGAAGCCATTGGCCGCGCCCTGCAGTCGCCAGTACTCCTGGGTCACGAGTTGCCCCGGTCCCTGCACGTGGTAGATCTCGGCGAGCTCGCCGTAGCGGCGGGCGTGGCCCTCGATCCACTGCTCGAGCCGGCCGAGCCGGCCGAGGGGGTGCAGCACGACCGGCACCCCGAGGTTGCTGAGGCCGATCACGTCGGAGCCACCCCCGGGTGCGATGGCGATCCTGTCCGGCGACACGCTGGGGAGGCCGGCCGCGAGCTCAGCCAGTTCGACCGACACGTCGATCAGGTTCGTGCCGGCGGTCCGGTCGTTGACCAGACCGACATCGGCTGGTTCCGGTCCCACGTAGAGCGTGGGGTTGCCGACCGCGGCCGCGTTGCCGGCCCCGACGATCAGCGGGAAGCCGCCGAGGGCGGCGAATGCGGCGGCGGCCGGCGCGGCGTCGGCCGACAGCCCCACCGGCTCCACCGTCACGGTGCGGTTGACGTCGTTCACCCGGGCGATCCTGGCCGCGACGTCGCGGCTGGCCGACCCGTGGTCGGTCTGGGTTGTGACCGTGTCGACCCCGATGCCGTTCGCGGTGAAGGCGCCGACGCCGGGGACCGGACCGACTGCCATCACCTCCGACACGCCGAGGTCGGCGAGGAGTTGGAGGTCGGCCGCGGTCGGACCGCTGGCGACGATCGGTACGAGGGGCACGCCGAGGGTGCCGGCGAGCGGCGCCGCGATGTACTGCATCCACCTGTCGGCGTGGGGGGCGACGACGGCCCGATTGGCGAGCCCATGGCCAGACCGGATCGCGCTGCGGTAGTAGCCGGCGTCGCCCTCCCAGGCGACGGGCGTGAGGGCGACGGTCAGCACCCGAGGGTCGTTCCCACAGCTCTCCACGATGCAGCGCACGTTCGTGCCGCTCGGGCAGTAGCCGTGCACGTTCGGGTAGTCGACGGTGCAGCAGTCGCAGATCTTCTTGAGCCCGTCGTTGCGGCAGCATCCGTCGCTGGCGTACCAGCACCAGCCCCACACGTCGCCCGGTCCGTCGCAGTCGAACGTGTCACACTTCGGGGTCACGCCGCTCTGGCCGCAGACGCGGGCCTGGACCTCTCGGATGAGGATTCCGGCGATGGTCGGGCCGACCGCGACGAACACCGCGAGCTGGCCGAGACGGTGGAGGAACGAGCGTCGGGTGGTGCGAGCCGCCGTCCACCGACCCAGCGATTCGACGGCCCGATCGAGCCCGGTCTGCCGGTCGACGGTCATGCGTGCACCGCCGAATCGGCAAGATCGACGGGCGGTCCGGCCAGCACCTCGGCCAGCATCTCCTCGGCCTGGTCGAGCGTATTCGCCACCCCTCGACTGCGGACGATACCGTCTCGGTCGACCGCCACCAGGTACGGGGTGGAGCGGACCCGGAACCGGGTGAAGGTCTCCGGCTCCGTGCCGTGGTCGACGAAGCGGACCTCGAGCTCCCGGTAGCCGTGGCCGAGCCTGGCGAGCGCCGGCTCGAGGGAGGCGCAGATCTCGCAGGTCGGCGAGGTGAACGCGAGGAGGGTGAACGGCGTCGCCTGATAGTCGACGCCGGCAACGGGCGGCGCGGCGGTGTCGAGCTCGGGTCCCTCCCCTGCGAAATTGACGCCCATGGGGGCGATCCTCGTGTGGAGCACACCGATCTGGCGGAGCAGGGCGACCACGGCGAAGCCCAGCAGCGCCACGGTGGCCCACAGCGCGACGTAGGAGATCATCCAGGCGGTTCCGTTCATGTCAGCTACCCCTCGGGCTGGGCTTGTCGGGCTGGGCTCGTCGGTCGTGCGGACCGGCGATGCGGACTGGCCGTGCGGGCCCGTGGATCGGACTCCCCGGCGAGCGCCACCGACCACACGCGTCCGATGCGGTCATGGAGTGAGAAGAGTTGGATGCCGACGGCTGCGGCCAACGTGACCGACGTCGCGGCGAGGGCCGAAGCGAGGTCGGGGACCGCGGGTTCCGGCACGGCGAGCACGGCGAGCGACATCGCGAGCAGTGCGCCGTTGCGAGCGATGGTGGGCGGGCCGGCGGGGGCCGAGCTGAGCGCCCCCAGGCAACCGCACGAGACCGGCGCGCCCGAGCGGATCGCCCGGAGCAGCACCGCGGTGAACACGATGATCGCCGCGCTCGCAACGACCGCGCCCTGGGGCGGGAAGGCGATCAGTGAGACCGCGAGGGCCAGCTCCAGGGCGGGAAGCAGCCGGGCCGCGATGGCCGGTGCCGGTACACCGAGGGCGGCCAGCTCCGACGTCGTCTTCGCCGGCGAGGCGAGCTTGGTGACGGCGGCGAGCACGAAGACGGCGGCGAGCAGCACGGCGAAGGTCAAGCCCATCCCCACGATCGGGTTCGGCTGCGGGGTGATCACGAGACCACCGGTTGCAGGTACCGCTCGAACCGTTCGTCGGACGCCCAGACCAGGGCCCGCAGGCCGCGCTCGCCGTCAGCACGGATGATGCCGATGGCGCCGCTGCGCTCGCCTGCGGTCGGCGTGCGTCCGAGCGCCTCCGCGTAGTAGGTGTCGACCCGTTGGCCGAGGGCCTCGTCGCTGACGTAGATGCCGGCGACGATCAGGGGGCGGGCCACGCCGCGGCGGGCGGCGTCACGCCAGTAGGCGAGGCCCGCATCGTCGACCGAGCGACCGAGGACGTCGCGGTAGACAGCGCGAAGCCACGCCGTGTCGGAGCCACCGGCCCGGCTGTGGTACTCGTCGCTGGCGAGGAGGAGGACGCGGAGGTCGAGCACACCGTGGCCCTGCAGGTGGTCGGTCCAGTAGTCGGCGCCCGCCGGTTCCGGGCTCCGGTCGAGCAGGTCGGCGTAGGCGCGCTGCACCTCCTGTCGAGATCCCTCGGCGCTGAAGAGCAGGCCGTAGGTGACGATTCGACGGCTGCGATCACCGCCCGACTTGATCACGTTCAACTGGTAGTCGAGTCCGGTGCCGTCGACGGAGCGGCCCAGGAGAGCCTGGTAGGTGTCGACGAGGTACCGGGCGTTGGCCGACGAGACCGGACCGTCGACCGCATAGGCGGCCGACCGCGGGGCGGTCGTGCCGGCGAGCACCACGACGAGGACGGCGAGCAACGCCAGCAGACGGGCACGGGCCCGACGCGGCCGGGTGGGGCGGGTTCCAGCAACCGACATCACCGCAGCAGTCGGCCGGTGCCCGGCCCCCTTTAGCCTTTCGGTCGACGCAACGCGGCCGAGCTCAGACCAGCTGGGGCTCGAACAGGGACTGGTCGAGGGAGTCGGTCCAGCCGTCGTCGTCGAACAGCGACGCCGCAAGCCGGCCCAGTTCGTCGGACGACTTGGCGGACGAGCCATTCCCCCCGATGGCGACCGCGACGCCATCATCGACGAATCCGATGTAGGGGAGCTCGCTCGGCGTGGCGGTGATGACGCAGGGACGGGACGTCATCGACGTGAACTCCACGTCGGGGAACAACGCCCGCAGCGATGTCTCGAGCGCCTCGATCTCGGGGCCGTAGCCGACGCTGTGGAAGTGCTCCACGAGGGCCGCAGGGTCGGCGACCGCCCGGTCCTCGATCAACTCCCCGCCGATCTTGAGACACCGACGCCCATCGGGGAATACCACCGGCGGCACGGTGTACACGCTCGACAACCGGTCGTCGTGCGGGTCTCGTACGATCGTGCTCGGAAGCGGCACCGCCGCGTCGGTCTCCGCGAGGAGGACCGTGCGAGCCTGACGGGCAACCTGGAGCTCGCCGTCGAGGAGTCCGATGCCGAAGCCCCCCGTGGCGATGAGGACCCTCGATGCGGTCGTGGATCCCCAGGGTCCCGTCACCTCGAACCCGCCGTCGGTTCGCACGACCGACTCAGCGACGCCGTCGATGATCGTGGCGCCGGCCCGCTCTGCCAGCGTGCTCTGCGCCGCGACGAGGCGTCGCGGGTTGATGTGGCCGGCCGGGGCGCTCTCGTAGGCGGCACCATGCCGTTCTGGCAGCGCGATCCCGAACTGCGTCCGCACCCAGTCGCGGTCGACCTTGCGGATGTCGCTCCCCATGATGAGTCCAGCGTCGATCCAGTCGTCGAGTTCGTCGACGGCGACGACCAGGCCAGCACCGGTGTGGAAGCCGATCCCGGAGCGTGTCGCGATGTCGCGGTACCGGGCGATCGACCGCGCCGCCAGCTCGGCCCAGGTCATGGAGCTTGCGGTGATCCGGGTGATTCGACCCTCGTCGAAGTGGCTGGAGAACGGCCCTGCCGAGGTCTGTCTGGCGGCCACGTCGGCCCAGTCGTCGGGCTCGGCAGGACCGACGACCGCACAGCTGATGGCCTGCTCGGCCAGGTGACGGGCGGCTGCCGCCCCGATCATGCCTCGGCCGACAACGGCCACGTCAACGGCGCTCATCGCTCGCCATCGTAGTGCGAGGCTTCCTCGGCGACCTCAGCGGGCGCGAGGGCGAACCGGCCCACGACCCGGCCGTCCGGGCGGTCACCGGCCGGAGGGCGGTACGGGGATCGCGGGCTACGCCCGCCAGTCGAGGACGTCGCCGCCCTGTCCGAGCAGCACCGAACCTGGGAAGACGCGCAGCCGCCACGGTTCGAGCTCCAACACGGCGAAGGCGTCGCTCGTCGGGCCGTCGGCCCACGGCGGGATCATCGCCGGGTCGTAGCCGACCGGTTCCGGTGCGTGCTTGAACGCGTCCCAGACCTCCTGGCAGCGGTCGTCGTCGAAGCTCCACGACGCCGCGCACTCTGCGGTGGCCACGTCCTGGTCTGGCGACCAGTAGTTGCACGACACGAACGGGCTCGCCTCGAGGTGGGCGGTCTTGATCGGGGTGGGTCCGGTGGCGATCACGCCGGTCAGCCGTTGTCCGTCCCAGGTCCACAAGGGGTGCAGTACACGAGACCGGGGGCGGTTGGCGCCGTCGACCGTGGCGACGGTGCTCCACACGATCCGATGGGCCATCTCGACAAACGCGGGCGCGACCTCTTCGAGTTGTTGCATGTCCTCGAACGTAGCGTCCCCGGCGACCCGCAGTCGCCGAGTTCAGCGGCGGGTGAAGACGAAGGTCTCCTCCATCTTGTTCTCGCGCACGTCGGCCATGTGCTCGATGTAGGTGAGCATGCCGCCGTTGAAGTTCCCGTCCTGACGCCGGTTGAACTGGCCCTCGAAGTTGTAGTAGCCGGGCGTGCACTCCTTGTTGCGGTTGGTCTTGCCCCGGTGCTCGATGACCTGGTCGACCCACCACCGCTCGGCGTCAGCGGTCGGGTCGATCGAGTGGTAGCCGTTGGTCCTGACGTGGTCGATGCAGGAGGCGATGTGGTCGCCCTGGGTCTGGAGCATGTCGGTCAGGTTGAACTGGAACGGGGCCTGGTAGCCGCCCATGATGAACAGGTTCGGGAATCCGTGGGAGTGGATGCCGAACAGGGTCTGGATCCCCTCGGCGTACTTGTCCTGCAAGTCGAGGCCGTGCTCACCGACGATCTGGTTGTAGATCCCCGTCTGCTGCACCTCGAACCCGGTGGCGTAGATGAGCACGTCGACCTCGTAGACCTTTCCGTCGAAGGTCGGGCCCCGCTCGTCGATCTGGGTGACGCCCTTGCCCTTGGTGTCGATGAGGTGCACGTTCGGCCGGTTGAACGTGGGCAGGTACTCGTTGTGGAAGCACGGCCGCTTGCACATCAGCATGTACCACGGCTTGAGCGATTCAGCGGTGTCGGGGTCCTCGACCACCTCGTCGATCCTGCGGTGGATGCGCATCATCGCGTCGATGTTGGCGTTCTCCTGCCGGCGGATCTTCTCCTCGCGGGACAGCTCGTCGAACTTGGAGCCGCCGTAGGCGAACCCGCCGCGACCCATCCGGGCCAGCGCCTTCTCCCGCCGCTTGGCCTGCCAGCCGGGCTTCAGTGTCTTGGCCCACTCCTGATCGGTCTCCCAGTCGTCGCGGATGTCGATCGACGACGGGGTCCGCTGGAAGACGAACACCTCCTTGGCCTTCTTGCCGAGCTCGGGGATGATCTGCACGGCCGAGGCACCGGTGCCGATGATGGCGACCCGCTTGTCGTGCAGGTTCTCGAGGTCCGGGCCGGTGTAGTCGTAGTCCCAGCGCGAGGTGTGGAACGACTTGCCCTGGTAGTCGGCCATGCCCTGGATCCTGGCCAGCTTCGGCTTGGCCAGCGTGCCGTTGGCGCAGATGACGAACTGCGCCTTCATCCGATCGCCCCGGTCGGTGGTGACGTGCCACAGCTCCTCGTCGGGGCTCCACACGGTGGAGGTGACCGTGGTCTGGAAGACGGCCAGATCGTAGAGGTCGTAGCGGCGGGCGATCGAACGGCAGTACTCGAAGATCTCCGGGCCCTGGGCGTAGTGGCGCGACGGGACGTAGCCGGTCTCGTCGAGCAGTGGGAGGTAGTCGTAGGCGACGACGTCGCACGCCACCCCCGGGTACCGGTTCCAGTACCACGTGCCACCCACGTCGGCGCCCCGCTCGACGATCCGGATGCTCTCCACGCCGACCTCCCGCAGCCGGGCGGAGGTGAGGAGGGCTGAGAAGCCGCCGCCGATCAGGAGCACCTCGACGGTGTCGGTGATCGGTTCGCGGTCGGCGAGGTCCTGGGCGTAGGGGTCGGTCTCGTAGTCGGCGAACTCACCGGCCGCCTCGAGCCACTGGTCGGTCCCGGGTGGACGGTACGAGAGGCGGAGGTCGCGCTCGGCGGCGAACCGCTCCTTGATCTCGTCGTAGTACTCCTGGGGCCGTTCCGGGCGGCGCGTGCGCGTGGGCCTGTCGTCGCCCGACCGTGTGTTGTCGTCGACGGGTGTGGTGGTCTTGTCGGCCATGACGGTCGAGTTTTCCACAGCGATCTCGACCAGCGCACACTCGCACCGCCACGTCGTTCGACGAGCCCGACCGACGGGCGGTAGAACAGGTGATCCGGAACGGCGGTGGCGACGACGCCGGCGACCGGCCGGCGAAAGGGGATCGTATGGGTGAGCACGACGGCGAGCTGGAGGGCAGGGTGGCGCTGGTGACCGGCGGCGCCCGCGGCCAGGGGGCGGCCGAGGCCCGGCTGTTCGCCGGGGCCGGGGCGACGGTGGTGATCACCGACGTGCTCGACGAGATCGGCGAGCGGACGGCCGGCGAGTTGGGCTGCGAATACCTCCACCTCGACGTGACTTCGGAGGAGGAGTGGGAGGCCGTGGTGGCCGACGTGGTCGCTCGCCACGGGCGGCTCGACATCCTCATGAACAACGCCGGCATCTTCCGGCCGGCCCAGCTCCTGAACACGTCGACCGACATGTGGAACCAGACGGTGGCCATCAACCAGACCGGCGTGTTCCTCGGCATGCGCACCGTGATCAAGGCGATGATCGAGGCCGGCAACGGGGGCTCGATCATCAACACGTCGTCGATCGCCGGGCTCGAAGGCGGGTTCGGGGCAACCGCCTACGGCGCCACGAAGTGGGCCGTGACCGGCATGACCAAGACCGTCGCCAAGGAGGTCGGCAAGCACGGGATCCGGGTCAACTCGATCCATCCCGGCGCCATCGCCACCGAGATGATCGCCGACATGCTCGAGGGCGGGCGCGACGAGAAACTGATCGCCCGCCAGCCGATCAAGCGGCTCGGCACGCCCGACGACATCGCCGAGATGGCCCTCTTCCTCGCCAGCGACCGGGCCGCCTACTGCACCGGTCAGGCGTTCACCGTGGACGGAGGCGTCCATGGCTGACACCCCGAACGCCACTCCCCACTACGACCCCGAGGTCAAGGCCGCGATCGAGGCCGGACCGCGGCTCGGTACCGTCAACGCCGACACCCTCGACCGGGTGCGGGCCGACCGGGTGCGGGCCAACGAGCTGCTGCAACTGTCGGACGACGTCACCCGGACCGACATGCTGGTGCCCGGCCCCGAGGGTGGGGGCGAGGGTGGGGGCGAGGTCCGGCTCCGCATCCATCGACCGGTCGGGGCCGAGGGCCCGTTGCCGTGCCTGTACTGGATGCACGGCGGGGGTTACGTGCTCGGTCAGCCCGAGCAGGACGACGAGCGGTTCGACCGCTGGTGCACCCGGTTCGGCCTGATCGGGGTGTGCGTCCAGTACCGGCTGGGTCCGGAGCACCCCTACCCCGCCGGGCTGGACGACTGCTACGCCGGTCTGGCGTGGGTGGCCCAGCACGGCGCCGAGGTGGGGATCGACACCGACCGGATCGGGATCGGCGGGCCGAGCGGGGGCGGGGGCATGGCCGCCGCCCTCGGGCTGCTGACCCGAGACCGGGGCGAGTACAGCCTCGACTACCAGCTGCTGATCTACCCGATGATCGACGACACCCGAACCTCGGTCACGGCCAACTGGCACGTACCGGTGTGGGATCCGGAGTCGAACGCCTTCGGCTGGTCGTCGTATCTGGGCGAGTTGTTCGGCGCCGACGACGTTCCCTACACCGCAGCCCCCGCTCGGGCCGTCGACCTGTCGGGCCTGCCCCCGACGTATGTGATGGTGGGCACCCTCGACGGCTTCTGCGACGAGGACATCGCCTACGCCCAGCGGCTCAACCAGTGTGGGGTGCCCGTCGAGCTGCACGTCTATCCAGGCGCCCCCCACGGGTTCGAGGGCTTCGCCCCCGGCACGGCTCTGGCCCGGCAGGCCCGGCGCGACATCAACGCCTGGCTCGCGGCCCAACTGGGCCAAGCGGACTGAAGGCCGCGGCCGGACAGGTAATCAACCCCCAGGACCCGCGTCCTCGTCGTCGGGGCCGACGGGTTCTATGCCCGTGTGCACGAACGCGAACCCCGGCGGCTGATCGTTGAACGTCACGCTCACGGGCCGCTCGTTTCGCAGCATGTCGACCAGCTGGAGCAGCGCACTGTGGCGAAAGTAGACAACGCCTGACTCGAGATCGGCGGCCAGTTCGGGAGCAGGAACCATTGCGTCGTCGGCAACCCACCAGATGCGGGCTCGGAGCTGCCCGTCGCCCCAGAGCTGAACGGTCCCCGGAGCTCCGCCGCGGCGGGCGGAGAGCGAGTAGTTGTACTTGTCGACCTGATGGACCTTGTACGCCATGAACCCCCCTGTTCAGTCCGGATCCCCGATCGCTCGTCGAGGCTGATACAGACTCATCGCCCGCTCTGCCTGACCAGCCATCGACGTAGGCCACCGGGTGAGGCATTGACACGATTGCACATTCCGCTCCCTCGCGCACGCCTCACGCCATCACGTCGCGTTCCACCCTGATCGACGAAGCAGAAGCATGCGCTCACCACCAGACCTCGCGCAGAACCCGGAGCGCATTGCCTCCCACCACCTTCTCGATCTGGCCGTCGTCGTAGCCGTGCTCGACCAGCCACCGGACGATGTTGTGGGAGGCCTCGGTGGGGTTCTCCAGCCCTCGGACGTAGGGCACCTCGTCGAAGTCCGGGGTCGAGGCCTGCGCGGGGTCGGCCGCGCCTCGCATCTCGGCCATCGACAGCTTCGCTGCGTAGGTGTGGTGGAGGCCGACGTGATCGCCGTAGGTGGCGTCGATCCCGAAGCCCACGTGGTCGATGCCGACGAGGTCGACGAGGTACTCGAAGTGCTCCATCACCGACTCGATGTCGTGGCTCGGGTGGGCTTCGGTGAGGGTGGTGTGGGGCGCAGCCTCGACCCCGATCACCCCGCCGGCATCGGCGCACGCCCGCAGGACCTCGTCTGGAGCCATCCGGTTCGACGGCCACAGCGCCCGCGCGCCGATGTGGCTCAGCACGATCGGCTTCGTGCTGGCGGCGATCGTGTCGAGGGTGGTCTGGTCGCCGGAGTGCGAGCAGTCGATCAGCATGCCCAGCTTGTTCATCCTGGCCACTGCCTGGCGGCCGAACACGGTCAATCCCCCGTCGTTGGCCTCCCGCAGCCCCGACCCGAGGTGGTTGGCCTCGTTGTAGGTGACGCCGATGGAGCGGACCCCGAACCCGTAGAGGATGTCGAGCCGGTTCAGCTCGTTCTCGATCGGGGCCGCGCCCTCCAGGGTGGCGACCCAGGCCACCCTTCCCTGGCGGCGGGCGTCGAGGATGTCGTCGACGGTGGTCGCGACGGTCACGTAGTCCTGATGGGCGAGGTCGCACAACCGCATCCCGAGGTCGGTCACCACATCACCCCACTTCCAGCCGCTGGATGACTCGATGGCGCAGATGCCATCCATGAGATTGTCGAACACGCAGTCCCAACTCGAGTGGGCCAGGCCTTCGTAGGCGGTGGCCACGTGGGCCTCGCGCACGTAGTCGGGCGCCTGTGTGATGTCGTCGGGGAAGACGTTGGGATGATCGTGCATCGAGATCATCAGCAGGTCCTGGCCGAGGCGATCGGCCCGCTCCTCCGCAGCGTCGTCGAGGGGCACGATGTCGGGCGGTACCCGGTCGAGCTCGGCCGCCAGATCGAACGCTCGGTAGTCACGCCCGGCCTCGAGGTAGTCGAACGCCTGGTAGTCGGAGGAGCCGATGCCATCGGAGTCACGCCGGGATGGAGCCATGGGCCGACGGTAGTTGGGGCGGCGGGTCCCTGCGTTCAGCGCGGTGTGAACCGCACCGTGAACCTGGCCCCGCCGTCCGGTGACCGCCCGACCCCCACCGTGGCGCCGTGCCGGTCGGCGATCGACCGGACGAGAGCGAGGCCGAGACCCGAGCCGCCGGTCTGACGTCGACGGGACTCGTCGGCCCGGCTGAACCGCTCGAAGATCTCGCCCTCCCGTCCCTCGGGCACGCCCGGTCCGTCGTCGTCGACGACGATCGACGGGCCGTCGGGACCTGCCGACACCGTGATGACGACCCGGCGCTCGGCGTGGCGACACGCGTTGTCGACGAGGTTGGTCAACAACCGTTCGAGCTGGGGACGGATCCCGGACACGATCACCGGGTCGTCGCCGACCACGAGCTCGGCGTCGATGTCCGGGTCGTGCCGACGCCGGTCGATCTCCCGACGGGCGACCTCGACCAGATCGACCGGCTCCGGGTCGAGCAGGGCACGGTCCTCGTCGATCCTGGCGAGGTGCAGGAGGTCGCCGATCAGCCGGTCCATGCGGTCGGTTTCGGCCAGGATCTCGTTGGCCAGGCGACCGGCACGCTCGGGGTCGGCTCGACGCCCGATGAGCTCGGCCGAAGCACGGATGGTGGCGAGTGGGCTGCGCAGCTCATGGGAGGCATCGGCCGAGAACTGGCGTTGCCGTTCCCCGCCGCGCTGCAACCTGGTCAACATCCGGTTCATGACCGTGGCGAGCTCCGACACCTCGTCACCCGTGCGGGGCACCGGCACCCGCCGGTCGAGGCTCGACGTGGAGATCGCCTCCACCTCACCGGTGATCGCCAACACCGGCCGGAGGGTCCGGCCGACGAGCCACCAGGTCAGGGCGGCGAAGCAGAGGACCAGCAGGGGCACGATCATCGTCAGCGCCCGCTGGAGGGCGTCGATCGACGCCTCGATCTCGTCCAGGGGCGTCGCGCCGACGAGGAGCGGCGCGAGCTCGCCATCGGGGAGCGGTTCGGCGTCGACCTCCTCGAACATCACGACGTCGGGTGCGTACACGGAGAACAGGAGATCGTCGAACGCGGCCAGAACCGCCGGGTCCTCGATCTCCTCGGAGGTGATGGGGTCGATGAGGGCGATGACCTCGCCGAGCACGGGATCGAGCACCGCCTGGGCCACCAGCTCGCCGTCGATGAGCACGTCGCCGTAGGCCAGGCCGTTGGCCTCCTCCTGGGTGAAGAGCCCGAGCTCAGCCGCCCGCCCGTCGATCGTCACCGGTCCGAACCCGGCATCGAAGCCTTCGGTCAGCACCGCTTGGTCACCGACCAGACCCAGCTCGGCCGCCTGCTCGGCGAGCGCCAGGTCGAGCGTCTCCTCGGCCGAGGCGAGGAGGTCGGCCCGGACGATGTCCATGATGGCCACCGCGGCAACCGCCAGTGTGACCGCCACGAGCACGGTCGACGCCGCCGTGATGCGGAATCGGACCGAGCGAAGGCGACGCAAGATGGCTGGTGCTCCTGACCTGCTCGAACCGGGCGGGCGTCAGGCCTGATCCACGTCGGACACCAAGCGGTAGCCGACGCCTCGGACGGTGGTGATGAGCGGTCGGAGATCGGTGGCGAACGGCTCGTCGATCTTCTGCCTGAGGTAGCGGATGTAGACGTCGAGCACGTTCGAAACCGGCTCGTCGTCCATGCCCCACACCCGATCGAGGATGTCCCGTCGCTCGACGACGTGCTGATCGGCCCGGAGCAGCACCTCGAGCAGGGCCCGCTCCCGCCTGGCCAGATCGATCTCGACGTCACCCCGCCATACCTGCGAGGTCGCCGGATCCAGCCGCAACGTGCCACAGGTCAGCACCGCGGGTCGAGCCGGGGCGCCCCGCCGGACGAGGGCCCGGAGCCGGGCGGCGAGCACGACGAACGAGAACGGCTTGCGCAGGAAATCGTCGGCGCCGGTGTCGAGCGCTTCGGCCTCGTCGTACTCGCCGTCCTTGGCGGTGAGCATCAGCACCGGGGTCCAGATCTCGGCGAGCCGGAGCTTCCGGCACACCTGGTAGCCGTTCAGCTCGGGCAGCATGATGTCGAGGATGATGGCGTCGTAGTTGACCTCGGTTGCACGCCACAGGCCGGAGGCGCCGTCGTGCTCGACGTCGACGTCGATGCCGTCCTCCTGCAGGCCCTCGGCCACGACCTGGGCCAGCCGTTCCTCGTCTTCGACCAGGAGCACTCGCACGTGGTCAGTCTGCCGGCTCCACCTTGGAATTCGATGAGAAGGCGTTGCGGCAGCCTCATCGGTCCCTCATGTCGCACCGGTCAGGGTCGGACTCGTCAACACGAACACCACGTCGGATGCGTGGACAGAGAGACGAGGAATCAAGATGCAACCCCCTTCCCCCACCCCAGCCCCCGGCCCGTCGGACGACGATGCCGTCAGGGTCGAGATGCCGGTTCGCGCATCGTCGATCGGGAGCCGCCTCCGGGCCGTCGGCCTGACCGGTGCGGTGATCGGCGCCGCGATCATCGGAACCAGCGCGATCGCGTCGGCCGACGAGCCGGCCCTCGAGACGAGCCCCGGGTCGACGACCACGACCGAGGGCGGTGCGGAGCCGACCGACGATCACGACTTCGAGGAGAACCTCGAGGATGGCTTCGTCGTCGAGGTGCCCGATCTGTCAGCCGAGGACGAGGCGGTCTTCGAGCGCTACGACGAGTGCCTGGCCGGCCACGGCCTCTTCGACGGCGACGTGCTGGTGGAGGGCGGCCCCGAGGGCGAGGTGATCCTCGGCGACGTCGACGAGCTCGATCTGGACGAGCTCGATCTGGACGAGCTCGATCTGGACGGTCTCGACGAGATAGGTCCCGGTGATCTCGAGGACGGCACCGCCTTCGAGGAGGCGTTCGCCGACTGTGACCCGATCCTCGACGACCTCAGCGATGCGGTGCCGTTGGACGACTTCGGCGGCTTCGTGTGCGACGAACCCGTCGACGAGTCCGAGGAGGTGGCACCGGCCGACCCGCAGGAGAGCTGATGCTGGTCAATGTGGTCCCCCGGCGTCGGCGGCGCCGGGGGACCACATCCCCGCGTCTGGCGTCAGATCGCACCGTCGACGGCGCCGACATAGAGCCAATAGCCGTCGAGACGGGCGAACGCACTCCGCTCCTGCAACGCGCCGGACCGACCGTCCTTCCGATAACGGGCTACGAAGAACACCGTGCCCTCGCGATCGAGCCCGGTTCCGCCTGCAGTGGCCAGAATCTCGAGCCCCAGCCAGTGGGTACCTGGATCGACGTCGACGGTGGCGGGCCGCGTGTCGGGATGCCACGACCTGATGAGGAAGTCCCGGTCGGCCCGCACGTGGGCGCCGTAGCGGGCCCGCATCAGGTCGACGGCCGCCGTGCCCAGGCCGGCGCCCCGCTCGTGGATCGGACCGCAACACCGACCGTAGGCAGCACCGGTGTCACACGGGCACACCGTTCCGTCCATGGCCAGCAGGCTAGAACCAGCGGCGCGAGACCCGACGCCGACAGGACCAGGGCATCAGTCGCGGCCGACGAGCCGGCGGGCGGCCGCCAACCAAGCCTCCGGATCCAGATCCCACAACTCGATGTGATCGCTGCTCTGAGTCACCAACACATTCGCCCCCCTGGCCAACGACGCCGGCCACGCCTGCGGGTCATGGGGGATCGGCTCACCGATCGGCGTGAGCGTCGGACCGTGGACCAACTGAGCCCCCGCTTCCAACGAAGCCAGAATCCACCGACCGTCCGCAGTGATGTCCAGCCCATCACCCTGGCCGAGCCTGGCGGTGTGTGAGGGCAGCTCCACCGGCTCTCGCTCGAGTTCGAGCGTGAGCGGATGGCGGACTGCGAGCACACCGTCGTCGCTGAGCGTGAGGATCGCCGAACCGTCGGGCCGGTAGGCCACGAGGAAGATCCCGTCATCGACGACCGGGCTGACGCGTCGCCACGTACCGACCTCCCACACTGCTCCTCGGCCGGCGATCGAACCCGCAGCCACGTGCCTGCCGTCAGGGGCCAGATCGATGCCGTTGACCATATTGCCGTCGCCGCGCTGGGCGGTGGCAGCGCCGAGATCGCTGAGGGTCGTGGCGAGCTCCCCGCTCTGCCGGTCATAGACCTCGATCTCGCCGGCAATCACCCCTTGCAGCGCATAGCGTCCATCGAGGGTCAGGTCGATGTCGCCCCAGAGTCGGTTGGAGAACGGCAATGGTGTGCGGTCACGCGGATCGTCGGTCCAGGTCGCCGACCGGCGGTCGATGCTGCGCCAGGCGACGGGCTCCGTCTGATCGCGCCGGAAGACGTGGTAGCCCCACTCGTCGTCGATGTAGACGGGCTTGGACGTCTCGCCCGTCGACCAGATCCGACCCGTGTTGAACCGCCCGCAGTACGACGCCGTGACGAGGCTGGCGTCGCGGTTGGATCGTGCCATCAGCGCGTCGAACCTTGGGATCGTGGCGGTGATCGGACGCCGGCCGTCGAGCGTGCGGATCGATGCTCGACCTCCCCACCGAATCACCACCGCCGTGCGTTCATCGGGACTGATCGCGCCGTCGAACAGGTTCGGCTCGGCCTCGACCTCGTGCAGAACGACACCGTCGGCGTCCAATGACGACAGGCCGTTGAACTGTCCGATGACCCAGAGGTGATCACCGATCCACCGCACTCGGCCGACGTTCACCCCTGTCGCACTCATTCGCACGTAGGTCGACCCGGCAGCGCCGCGAGCGAAGAGGTGCACACCGTCCAGCAGGGCGGCGAGCGTGCCGTCCGGTCCGTAGTCGACGGAGGCCGGTCCCACCGAGCTGGAGAAACCCTCGAGCCGGCCCAGCTCGAGCCGTCGTTCCGATTCGGTTCCGAGGTCCCATTCGCGGCCGTGCTCGTCGGTGCCGGCGGTCGCTGCCACCCGTTGCGCGTCCGGATCGATGGCGATGTCGAGAACGGTCCGCCCGAATCTCCCGAGCCGACAGATCTCGCCGGCGGCGGCGACCAGAACCCAACCGGACCTGCACCCGACGGCGACCGTACCGCACCCTGCGGTACGGACGACGGCAGGCTCCTCACCGAGCTCCAGTCGCCGAAGTGTGTGTCCATCCGCCCGATCGAGCCAGCGCAGCTCAGCCCCGACACCGATGAGGATCGCGTCATCGCAGACGTCGAGAGGACCGGGTGTCAACCCGTCGAGACGTTGCAGGCAGCGCCGCTCCTCGATGTCCCACCATGAGATGGCGTCGGCTTCGCGCACGACGACGACGCGATCATCGAGGAAGCCTGCATCGATACAACCGTCGTCGGGCCCGATGTCACCAACCAGGTTGCCGCATGCCACCAGGCCGTCGAGGAGTGCGCCGAGGCCTTCGATCGATCCAACGATCGATCCGCCGAGGGCATCATGTGCCTCGAGGGCGAGGCGGAGCGCGCCCACGGGGTCGCTGCGCTTCAGTGTCGCCGACTCCGCAACCAACGAGCGGACGCGCTGTCGCTCGCTGGCCGCCGCCTCGTCGCACCGCAACCGGAGGCCACGGTCGATGAAGTCGCGCTCGACACCGGTCAGCTCGTCGCCGTGCACGTTGGACAGCTCGGCCACGCTGTCGAGGCGACGCCCCCGCCACAGGTCGTCGCTCGTCCGACCGGAACGGTCCCAGGCGATCGCTGCGTTGCCGAGGTGCCGGAGCAACGTGATCGTCTCCCGGTCCTCGTCGATCCAGGCTCGAAGCCGCGGCCAACCGTCGATCAGCGCCTCGTGGGCCAACTCGACGACCGGGCCGCTGCTGTCGCGACCCATCGTCAGCAGGCGTCGCCCCACCAGACCATCCAGCAGGCGACGGGGCACGTGATCGAGCTCGGCCACGTCGACACGGCGCCGGGTGTCGGCCCGCTCGTCGCCGGGAGTGATGAGGCGGCGGAACAGCCGGCGGACGGCCTGCCGATCGCTCGGGTCGAGCTGCTGGTGGTCGCGCTCGGCCCGGTCGGCCAACGCGCCGGCGAACCCGCCCAGGCGCTCGTAGCTCGTCAGGTCGAGCGCGCCCCCCGTGCACTCGAACAGCTCCCGCATCGTGAACTGGAGCATCGGCAGATAGCCAGGCGCACCGACCACGTCCTGGGCGATCCGGACGAGCAGCTCCGGCTCGATCGAACCACCGACGTCGGCGAGCGGGCGACAGATCGCCTGCTCCAACTCCGTCGCCGACATCGGTGGCACCATCACCGAGCTCCGCTGCATGGCCTCGGCGAGCCCACGGTGCTCGAGGGCACGGTCGACGAAGTCGCCCCGCAGGGTCGCCACGACAGCGAGCGGCGAGCGGGCGCCCATCGCCGCACTCGTCAGCGAGTCGAGCAGAGCCGTCCGCTCCGACTCGTCGTCGGTGTGGGTCCACAGCTCCTCGAGCTGGTCGATCACGAGTAGCAGCCTCGTGTCGGCCTGGTTCGGAACGGCTCGGAGCACTGCCCGCAGGAGCCCATCGGTGCCGTCGAGCAACTGCGCCAGCAGGCTCGTCGGCGGGTTGACCGCGACCCGGAGCAGCGCCGCCTCCAGCTCGACCCACGGCTGGTTGCCCGGCTGCAACGTGCCGACGAGCCACGAGGTCGATGGTCCGACGGCGCGCCGAGGCCGCTGTCGGGTGAGCGCGGGGACCACACCGGCGCGGACGATGCTCGACTTGCCGCTGCCGGACGGGCCGATGACGACGACGAACGGCGCGTCGTCGAGGCGGGCGACGATCTCGTCGACGATCGCCTCCCGACCGTGGAAATCGGCCCGGTCCCGCTCGAGGAAGACCTGGAGCCCTCGGTACGGGTTACGGGCCCCCTCCTCACCCGACCCTTCACCTGTACCCAGGGCTTCGCGGAGTCGGGCGGCCCACGCAATCGGCTCGGTCGACGAATCGAGCAGCGCAGCGGCACCCGATAGGCCGAGGTCGGGACGGTGCCGCAGCAGCGTCGAGGCGAGGTCGTCCTCGCTGCGGTCGAGGACCGCACCGCACAGCGCGGAGGCGAGCGCCACGCCGAGATCGCGCAGATCGCGGGCCGGGTTCGGGGGCGACGCGGAAGCGAGTGCGGCTTCGGCGAGATCGACGAGCGCTGCGCTGCCGCGCTCGTCGAAGAGGATGTTGCCGGGGTGGATCCGTCCATGGACGAGACCGCACCGGTGGAGCTCGGCGAGCCCTGCCGCCAACTCGGTGGCGATGGTCGCCACGTCGGACGGTGAGAGCTGGGGATCGGCACCAGGCCCGAGCCGCGCCGTCAGCGGTCCGCCGGTACGAAGGTCGGTGGCGGTCCACGCCCCGTCGGCGGAGCGCCCGCCTCCCACCAGCGCCACGACGTTCGGGTGCTCGATCTGCGACCAGATCCGCAACCGCCGGTCGTACTCGCTGACGCTCGCGGCACGGGACAGCAGCGCGGTGGGAACGGTCTTCAGCGCAACCCGACGGCCGGTGGCGAGCTCGAGGCCGCTGCGAACCACACCGTTCGGGCCGGCACCGAGCGGTCTGCCGACGGTGAAGCCCGGCACCGGCTCGGCCGCTGCGTCGAGCGGCTCGTCGCGCAGGACGAGCGCCTCGCGCTGTCTCAGCGCCGCCGAGGGCTCGAGCCCGGTCTCAGCTGCCAGCACGACGCGGTGTCGGTGATAGGTGCGCAGCGCGTCGGCCGATCGCCCGACGCGGCAACAGGCCGTCATCGCGAGGGCGACCGGCCGCTCTCGAAGTGGGAACTCGGCGATCAACGACTGCAGCTCTGCCGCCGCCTCCGCTGCCCGCCCGAGCTCGATGAGCCGTTCCGCCCGATCCTCCAGTGCCGCGATGCGAAGCTCGTTGAGTCGGTTCACCTCACCGACGAAACCCGCCTCGGCAGCGAGCCGACCGAACGGTTCACCTCGCCAGAGTGCGAGTCCGCGATCGAGTGTGGCGAGCGACGCTTCTGCGTCACCCGACAGGGCGGCGGCGCGGACGGTTGCGACGAAACGGTCGACGTCGACGTGCTCCTCGTCGAGGGCGAGCCGATAGCCGTTCTGCTCGGTTCGTATCGCATCGCCGACCGCCTTGCGGAGCCGGCTGACGAGCGAATGGATCGTGCGCCTGGCGCTCGCGGGCGGCTCGTCCGGCCAGCAGACGTGGATCAACCGGTCGATGGGCACGATGCGGTCGCGGTCGATCGCCAACGCGCCGAGCAGCCGCTGCGGCCCCGGGCCACCGATCGGTAACACCTCGTCGTCGACGACGACGCCGACGCCCCCGAAGACGACGACGGCCACGTTCTCCGATCGTCCTTCCATCGTCTGCAGTCTCCCGCGCCGCACTTGCAGACATGTTGCAGAGCGCCGACGCCCTGCAGCAAGGCCACCGGGCGTCCTGCAACCGGAGCACTGTGCTGCCTGCAGCATCGCCGATCGAAGCTCGCGTGCATGCGCCGCAGGATCGCCTCGTTCGACCCATCGCTACGCCCCACCGGACACAGCCGATCGCCGGAGACGCCGTCCGCGTCGCCGACCCACCCGCCGATCGGCGACCGGGCGCTCTCGATGCTCGCGCTGCTCGCCGCGCTCGCCGCGTGCGGTCTGGCCCTGGCCCGTCCACCAACCGATCACGTGGTCGAGCAACCAGCCGACCGGATCGTCGCACCGGCGGGTTGCTCCCCCGGGCTGTTCATGACCGGCTGGGACGGGGACGCGAGCCCGACGTGTGCGCCGCCGCCGGCGCCGGTCCCAGCCACAGCCGTCGCCGGGGCGGGGTCGAACCCGGCGGACGCTGCGACGGCCTGTCGTAGCCTCAGCGACGTGGCGGATCCGGGCCCCTGCATCGCCCACCTCGAGCGCTGATCGGCGCTTCGACGGCGTGGACCCGGTCGGTCCCAGTACCGTTTGACCGAGGAGCAACGGCCGGCGACGGGGAGGTACCGATGACACCGGTTCTGGAAGGACTACGCATCGTCGAGGGCTCGGCGTTCGTGGCCGCGCCGCTCGGGGGGATGACGCTGGCCCAGCTCGGGGCCGACGTGATCCGCTTCGACAACATCGGCGGCGGGCTCGACTACAACCGCTGGCCGGTCACGGGAGAGGGGGTCAGCCTGTTCTGGACCGGGCTCAACAAGGCCAAGCGATCGATCCAGGTCGACCTCCGCAGCCCCGAGGGGAGGGAGCTGATCATCGAGTTGATCACCGCCCCGGGCGACGAGAACGGCATCTTCCTGTCGAACTTCCCCGAGGCCGGCTGGCTGAGCGACGAGTCGCTCCGGGCGAGGCGTGAAGACCTGATCTACATGAACATCATCGGCAACCCCGACGAGTCGACCGCGGTCGACTACACGGTCAACCCGGCTTCGGGGTTCGCGATGGCGACCGGTCCGACCGGGTCCAGGATGCCGACCAACCACGTGCTCCCGGCGTGGGACACCGCCACCGGGCTCACCACCGCCCTCGGCCTGCTGGCCGCCGAGCGGTACCGCGCCCGTACCGGGGTGGGCCAGCTCGTGAAGATCTCGCTGACCGACGTCGCCTTCGCCATGGTGTCGAACCTCGGCTACCTGGCCCAGGCCCAGCTCCTGCGGGAGGACCGCCAGTCGGTCGGCAACGACCTCTACGGCGCGTTCGGCCGCGACTTCCCCACCCGCGACGATCGCCGGGTGATGGTGGTGGCGATCTCGGGCCGCCAGTGGCAGAGCCTGGTCGACGCCACCCAGATCGGCGAGCACCTGCCCGCCATCGAGAAGGCGCTCGGCCTCGATCTCTCGAAGGAGGGCGACCGCTACGAGGCCAGGGACGCGATCGCAGCGTTCATCGCCCCCTTCATCGCCCGCCACGACCTGGAGGACCTGCGGGCCATCTTCGACGAGCACGGCGTGTGCTGGGGTCCCTACCAGTCGTTCCTGCAACTGGTGGAGGAGGACCCCCGCTGCTCGATCGACAACCCGATGTTCGCCATGGTCGACCAGCCCGGTGTGGGCCGGGTCCTCGCCCCCCGCACCCCGCTCGACTTCCATGCGATCGACCGGAACCCACCCGGACCGGCCCCGAAGCTCGGCCAACACACCGACCAGATCCTGCTGGAGGAACTCGGCCTGTCCGAGCACGAGGTGGGCCTCCTCCACGACAAGCACATCGTGGCGGGACCGCAGAGCTGACGGTCGGCGCTTGGCGGTGGGACGCCTCCATCCACACGCCCGCCGCCTGGCCTTCGAGCCCTACGACGGCGGTGAGCCCAGCGGGTCGACCCACCACACACCGTCCGGGGTCGGGAGCGCAAGTGCCCCGACGCCGGCCGTGCCGTGCAGCGGTCCCCCTTCGGCGCTGCCGTCACCCCACCACCGCCAACGGGACGCGGCGCCGTCCACCTCCGCCTCGCCGTCGGCGAACTGCACCAGGCCGTGGAGCCGGCCGGATTGGGCGTAGCCGTCGAGGCCGGTCGAGGAACGGTCGATCGGGGTGACCTCGTCGCTGGCCTCGAAGTCGAGCTCCCAACCGAGCGGGGTCCGTTCGCCGTAGCCCCGGCCGAGCAACTCGGTGTGCTCGTCGACCGCCAAGGCGAACGCTTCGAGCCCGTAGCTCCAGTGCTGGTAGGGCGTCTCGCAGTTGTGGTCGGCCCAGAGACCCGAGGTCCGCAGTTCCCATCCGGATCGCGGTACGGGGATCCCGTCGGCGGCGAGGACGATCGGTGACCGGGGACCGGCGCCGAAGGCCACCGCGGCCTGGAACGACGCCTGGTCCGAAGGTCCCGCCGGGGTCCGGCCCCGATCAGGGTTCGGACCGGTGCAGTGCACGCCGACCTGGAACGCGATCCCCAGCGGCCCGTGGAGCTGACCGCTCGTCACCGAACAGCGACCGACGACACGGTGCTGCTCGAGCCAGGGGCCGCTCGACGGCAGGTCGCGACGACGCTCGCTCACCCCTCACTCCTCCAAGGGGCAGATCGGCGGGGAAACCGGGCGACTGGATCCCCCGCCGACCTGCGGACTGGGCAGAGGATGGGGCGGCGATGCAAGCGCCCGCCGTTTCCCTCTACGCGGCTGCAACTCGACTCTTCGAGAACGTGCTGACCAGGTGGCTCATCGTTCCTGTCCACGATGAACCAGAACCAGTGGTAGACGTACAGCGTCAACCTTAGCTCGACTTGACCACCGACTTCACGATTTGGCGCATTTCTGACACCGAATCTCAACGCTGAAGACCAGGTCAGCGAGCCGTGCTGCGCTGGTCCGACGGCTCTAGCCTGAAGCTCTTGATGGGCGAACCTGCAACGAGACCGGTGGTGGACGCCCTCGACGATCTCGCACGCGCCCTCGGTTCCGCCGGTCTCCAGCTCGACCTGAACCTCACCCCGGCCGCCCGCACCGAGCGGGTGGAGCTGGTCGACCAGATCTGCGACTACCTCCTGCCCCGCCTCCGTCGCCTCGATGCTCCCCTCCTCGCCGTGCTCGGGGGGTCCACCGGATCGGGCAAGTCGACGATAACCAACACCCTCCTCGGCGCAGAGGTCACGCCAGCCGGTGTCCTGCGACCGACCACCAGGGCCCCGGTGCTGGTCTGCAACCCGACCGACCTCGACTGGTTCGCCGGTGGCGACATCCTCCCCGATCTGCCACGGGTCACCGGCACCACCTCGACCTCGGCTGAGGGGGCCACGACGACCGTGACAGGATCCGTGCTCCGCGTCGTCGCCGCCGACCAGCTCCCGGCCGGCCTGGCCATGATCGACGCCCCCGACATCGACTCGGTGGAGGAGGCGAACCGCACGCTGGCCACCCAACTGCTCGGCGCCGCCGACCTGTGGCTGTTCACCACCACGGCCGTTCGCTACGCCGACGCCGTGCCGTGGGACTTCCTCCGGCAGGCCCAGCGGCGCGGCACCGCGCTCGCGGTGATCATCAACCGGATTCCCCCGGGCGCCACGTCGGAGATCGTCACCCATTTCACCTCGATGCTGGGGGCGGCCGCGCTCACCGGCGTCGCCGTCTTCCCCATCGAGCAGTCCGAGCTCGAAGGGGGGCTCCTGCCGGCGACGTCGGTCGCTGCGATCAAGTCGCTGCTCGACGAGCTCGCCACCGACGCGGAGAAGCGGGCGGCGGTGGTGGCCCAGACGCTGACCGGCACGCTCGACAGCATCGTGGGCCGGGTGACCCTCATCGCCGACGCCGCCGACGAGCAGACCGCGGCGGCCGACGATCTTCGTCACACCCTCGAGGCCACCTACCACGACGCCCGCGCCGATCTCGGAACCGACATCTCCGGCGGCAACCTCCTCCGGGGCGAGGTGCTCGACCGGTGGCAGGAACTGATCGGCACCGCCGAGCTGATGCGTGCCGTGCAGAGCCGCATCAGCCGCATCCGGGATCGGATCAGCTCCTTCGCGACCGGCCGGACCGGCGCCACCAGCGAGGTCCAGGGCGAGATCACCTCGACCCTCGAACGGCTCCTCATCGACCACGCCGACAAGGCGGCGCTCATGGCGGTCACGAACTGGCGGAACCTGCCCGGGGGGCGTCAGGTTCTGGCCGACGACCGGTCGCTCGAGCGCTCGTCTGACGAGTTCCGATCGAGCGTGGGGGCTGAGGTGCGGGCGTGGCAGGACGACATCCTCGATCTCGTGCGCGAGCGGGGCGCCGGCAAGCGGACGACGGCCCGGGTGCTGGCGTTCGGCCTCAACGGCGTCGGCGTGGCCCTCATGATCGTGCTGTTCGCCCAGACCGGCGGTGTCACCGGTGGTGAAGTGGCGATCGGCGCCGGAACCGCCGGGTTGTCGCAGGCGCTGCTCACTGCGATCTTCGGTGAGCAGGCTGTGCGGGAGCTGGCCAACGAAGCCCGCCAGCTCCTCCTCGACCGGGTGGCGGCCCTGCTCGACGCCGATGCCAACCGGTTCCGGCTTCGGCTGTGGAGCGTGGTGAGCCCGCCGGAGACGACCGGCAACCTCCGGCAGGCCGTGGCCGAACTGCAGCGGGCGCGATGATCTTCGGGCGGACGAAGAACCTGGACCTGCCGGAACGGCTCGCGTCGTTCACCGAAGCGGTCGACCTGGCCGACGGCCGCCTCGACGGTGGCTCGGTCGCAACCGGTCACCACGTGATCGACAAGGCGCAGGCCCGGCTCCGGCACGGCACCACCCACACGCTGATCGCCCTGCTCGGCGCCACCGGTGGGGGGAAGTCGTCGTTGACGAACGCGATCGTGGGCGGCGATGTGGCCACCACCGGCCTCCGCCGACCGACCACCTCGAGCACGTTGGCGTGCTACTGGGGTGATGAGGATCCCCAGCCGCTGCTCGACTGGCTCGAGATCCCCAACCGCCACCACGTGTCCACCGGCTTCGGGTCCGGCGCCTCCGCCGGCGCCGGTCCGGTGGTGAGCCTCGACGGCCTGGTGCTCCTCGACGTTCCCGACCACGACTCGGTCGAGCTCGCCAACCGGGAGGAGATGGAGCGCATCGCCGAGCACGCCGACCTCCTGGTGTGGGTCACCGACTCGGAGAAGTACGGCGACAAGGCCATGCACGCCTATCTCCGCCAACTCCGGGAACACGGAGCGGTCACGGCGATGGTGCTCAACAAGATCGACCAGCTGACGAGGGCCGACGTGGAGGCGTGCCGCACCGACCTGGCGAAGCTGCTCGCCGACGACGGCCTCACCGGCACCCCGATCCTCGCGCTGTCGACCCTCACCGGTGAGGGGGTGGAGGAGCTCACCGCCCTCCTGGCGGCGACGGTCGCCGATCGGCAGGCGATGGTGGAGCGGCTCGAGGCCGACGTCCGCTCGGTCGCCGGCGAGCTCCTGGTGGAGCTCGGACCCGACGAGGGCACCACCGACGTACCCCGCAAGGTGGCGGGAACCCTCGCCACCGAGTTGGTCGGCGCGTCCGGGCTCGACGCCGTGTGCGACGCAGTGGCGGCCGGACACCGTCGCGACGCCAGCCGCCGCACCGGATGGCCGTTCACCCGGTGGGGGCGATCGCTGCGGCCCCACCCGCTCCGGCGGTTGCACCTCGGTCAGGGGTCGGGTGGTAGGGCCACCCTGCCCGAACCGTCGGGCGTGCAGCGGACCCGGTCCGAGGCGGCGGTGGTCGGCGCGGTCCGCGACGTGACCGCTTCGATGCCCGAGCCCTGGCCCGAGCTGATCCGTTCCGCCGCCACGCCCGACCTCGACGTGCTCAACGACCGGATCGACGCTGCGATCGGCCACTCGGTACGCGTGGGTCACACCACCCCACCGAGGTGGTGGCACGCGATCAACGCGGTGCAGCTCGTGTTGGCGATCGCAACCGTGGTGGGGGTGGTGTGGTTGGGGTTGTTGGCCTTCGGCGCCTACCTGCAGCTCCCCGACGTCCCGACGCCCGACTACCGGGGGATCCCGATTCCCACTGGTCTCCTGATCGGCGGGATCGCGATCGGGTTGCTGCTCGCCTTCGTAGCCCGACGGCTCGCGTCGGTCGGGGCGAAGCGTCGAGCGTGGGCCGTCCGCAAACGGGCCGAGGCGGCGGTGGCCGATGTCGCCAGCGACCTGATCCTCGGTCCGATGCAGTCGGAGCTCGACCGGCGAGACCGCCTCCGCGAACTGCTCGAGACCGCGGCCGGATGACCTCGAGAGGCCACGATCGCCAGCCTCTCCCCTACCTGAGCGAGCGCTGGCTCACGGCGGCCGACGCCGCGGTCCGGGCCCTCGCCCCGCTGCCGGTGGTTCTCCGCATCGGCTACGAGGTGATCGGCGGCCCGCCCGACGGTCGCACGGTACGGGCCCACACGCTGGTGCTCGGCCCGGGCCGGGTCGGGTTCGTGCCGGGCCTCGACGAACCGTCGGTGACCCTGACCACGCCGTGGCCGCTGGCGGTGGCGATCGCCCGGGGCGAGGTGAGCGCGCAGCGTGCATTCCTCGATGGCCACGTCGAGCTCGCCGGTCGACCCGACGCACTGCTCGGCCACCAGGAGGAGCTCGCCACCATCGACGACCTCCTCGCCGACGTCAGGGCCGACACGATCTACTGACCGAGCTGGACCTGGCCTCTGCACCGGGGGTCGGGTGGCCGGTAGCGTTCACCCATGCCCGAGATGCCGGAGGTCCAAGCCCACGCGGAGCGACTGACGAGCGCGCTCGCCGGCGCCACCCTCACCCGAGTCGAGCTGCTCAACTTCGCCGCACTCAAGACGTTCGACCCACCGGTCGACGCTGCGGTCGGCAAGAAACTGGTGGCGGTCGAGCGGCGAGCCAAGTACCTGCTGCTCCGCTTCGACGACGATCTCACCCACGTCGTACACCTCATGCAGGGTGGCCGGCTCCGGCTCGACGAGAAGCGATCGAAGAAGCCGAAGCTGGGGCTCGCCCGCTGGGTGTTCGACGGCACCGCATCAGGGGTCGAGGAGGCGTGGTTGCTGACCGAGGCCGGCACGGAGCGCAAGGCGGGGGTGTGGGCGGTGGTCGGTGAACCGGTCGGGCAGGAACCCCTGACGGAGCTCGGCCCGGAGGCCGACACGATGACCCGTGACGAGCTGGCGGGAATCCTCGCCGCGAACTCGAAGCGGCTCCACGGTCTGCTCCGCGACCAGCACGCGATCGCCGGGCTGGGGCGGATGCTGGCCAACGAGATCTGCTACGAGGCGGCGCTGTCGCCGTTCGCCAACGCGTCGAAGCTCACCGACGACGAGGTCGACCGCCTCCAGGAGACGATCGGCCTGGTCGTGGCCCGGGCCACCGAGCACGAGCGGACGCTCGACGACATCGGCAAGAGCGCCGATCGTCCGTCGAAGGTCCACAACCGCGGCGGCGAGCCGTGCGTCGACTGCGACGACACGATCCGCACCGTCGAGTACCGCCGCTACACCGTCTACTACTGCCCCACCCGCCAGACGGGCGGCAAGCTCCTCGCCGACAACACGACCAGCAAGTTCCTCAAGTAGCGCAACCCCGTCGAAATTCGTGGAGTTTGCAGCGGCAGACGCTGCACACCCCACGAATTTCGGGGGGTTGCTCGTCCCGGGGTCAGCGATCGGCGTCGAGCCCGGTCGACTCGGGATAGAGGTCGAGGACGACGATCTCGGCCTGACCGGTCGGGTCGAGCGGGTAGGGAACGTCGGCCACCTCGCCGGCCCCGAGGAGACGACCGACGAGGCGACGCCAGCCCGTGACCGGCTTGCGGTAGCGCGGATCGGCAACCGGGCGGTCGGTGAACTCGGCCTTGGCCTCCTCCTCCGCCCGAGCCCCCGCGAGTGCACCCACGAGCCGGAACGCGAGCCTGGGGGCCGACGCCGCGCCGGCCACCGTCAGCAATCGGCCGTGCTCGACGAAAGGTGCTCGCACGAGCTCGAGACCATGGTCGGCGGCGAGGTCGCCGGCCAGCCAGTGGGTGGTGGCCCGGGCCCCGTCGACCACACCGGCCGCCGCCAGGAGCACCGACCCGGTCGACGTGGCGCCGAGCCAGGTCGCGTCGGCCGCGAGCTGGGCGATGGCGGCGATGAACGGCTGGTCGGTGGCGGCGCGACGCACCCCCATCCCCCCGGGCACGATCAGGGCCCGGCAACCGGAGAGCTGGGCGACCGTCCGGTCGGCCACCACCCGGCCGTGGAAGCTCGTGACGGGGTCGAGACCGACCGTCGCCACCACCACCTCGAGCCCGGCGCCGGTGAGGATCTCCACGAGGAGGCCGGCCTCGTCGCCGGCGACGCCGTCGTACGCCAGCACCACGACCGGGCCCGACCCGTCGTGATGCTCCCGGTCGCCGCCGGCGATCTCGTCCTCGGCACCGATCATGCTCACGATGATGACACCGGCACCGGCGGAGCGCTCGTCGCTCGGCCCGTCACGTGGCCGGCCGAGCGCGTCGATGAGTTCGAGCGCCTAGATGAGTCCCAGCTCCTTCACGGTGTCCCGCTCCTCGACGAGCTCCGCCGCCGAGGCATCGATCCTGCTGCGGGAGAAGTCGTCGATGTCGAGTCCCTGCACGATCTGGTAGGACCCGCCCGACGTGGTGCACGGGAAGCTGGAGATGATCCCCTCCGGCACGTCGTAGGACCCGTCGGACGGGACCGCCATCGACACCCAATCGCCAGACGGCGTACCGACCGCCCAGTCGCGCAGGTGATCGATCGCGGCGTTGGCCGCCGAGGCTGCCGACGACGCACCTCGGGCGTCGATGATGGCCGCACCCCGCTTCGCAACCGTCGGGATGAAGTCGTTCTCCAGCCAGCTCTGGTCGTCGACCAGCTCGGCCGCGTTCTTCCCGCCGACCTCGCAATGGAAGAGATCTGGATACTGGGTGGTGGAGTGGTTGCCCCAGATCGTCATCCTGGTGATGTCGGTGACGGGCCGGTCGACCTTGGCCGCGAGCTGGCTCATGGCCCGGTTGTGGTCGAGGCGGGTCATCGCATTGAACTGGGCCGGGTCGACGTCGGGGGCGCTGCTCATCGCGATCAGTGCGTTGGTGTTGGCGGGGTTGCCCACCACGAGCACCCGGATGTCGGCGGCAGCAGCCTCGTTGATGGCCTTGCCCTGGGGACCGAAGATCCCCCCGTTGGCCTGCAGCAGATCGGCCCGCTCCATGCCCTGCTTGCGGGGCATGGCCCCCACCAGGAGGGCGTACGACGCGTCGCCGAACGCCACCTCCGCGTCGTCGGTCCTGACCATGCCGGCCAGCAGCGGGAACGCGCAGTCGTCGAGCTCCATCGCCACGCCCTCGAGGGCGCCGAGCGCTGGCGTGATCTCCAGCATCTGCAGGATGACCGGCTGGTCGTCGCCGAGCATCTCCCCGGCGGCGATCCGGAAGAGGAGGCTGTAGCCGATCTGACCGGCCGCGCCGGTGACGGTGACTCGAACGGGTGCTTTGCTCACGCCAACTGACTCCTTCGTTGCAACTTCGTGGGGGTGTTGGCCGTCGGTGACCGGCACGAGACTAGCCGGCGCGCTTCAGCTCGCCGCCTTCCGGTCCGTTCTGCGGGTGTTGCCGATCCATGCCCGGTGGAGCCCGGCGTAGCGGCCGCCGAGGGTGACGAGCTCGTGATGGGTGCCCTGCTCGACGAGGCGGCCGTGGTCGAAGACGAGCACGAGGTCGGCCGCTTCCGCGGTGGCCAACCGGTGGGCGATGCTGACCGTCGTCCGGCCGATCGACAGGCGCTCGAGCGCTGCGGCGAGAGCCCGGTCGGTCTCGGGGTCGACCGCCGAGGTCGCCTCGTCGAGAATCAGGAGACCGGGATCGGCCAGGGCCGCCCGGGCGAGGGCCACGAGCTGACGCTCCCCGACCGACAGGTTGTCTCCCCGCTCCCCCACCCCGAAGTCGAGCGGATCGGCATCGCCGTCGCTGCTGTCGCTGCCGTCGATGCCTTCGGTGCGGCCGAGCTGCGCCAGCCACCAGCCGAGATCGAGCCGCTCGAAGGCGGCGGCCACGTCGTCGTCTGACGCACCGGGGGCGCCGTAGCGCACGTTCTCCCGGATCGTCGTGTCGAAGAGGAAGCCGTCCTGGGGGACCATCCGCACCGACGCCAGCCTCGAGGCCGGCGCGACCTCGGCGAGCGGGCGGCCCCCCACGAGGAGCGACCCACCGGTCGGGTCGGCGAGGCGGCAGAGCAGCTTGGCGAACGTGGTCTTTCCGGACCCCGTCTCACCGACCACCGCAACCCGGGTGCCAGCGGGGATCGACACCGTCACGTCATCGAGCACGAGCGGGCCGCCCCGGTAGGCGAAGCGCAGCCCAGCGGTCTCCACCGACAGTGCGCCCGCAGGCAACACCAGACCAGCCTCGGGCTCCGGCACGTCGATCTCGGTGTCGAGCAGGTCGAGGATCTTGCGCCAGCCGGCGATCGCGGTCTGGGTCTGGTCGAGGGTCTCCCCCAACTCCCCGATCGGGCCGTTGAGAAGCGTGGTCACGAAGAGGATCGCCACCAGCTCACCGCCGTCGAGGCCGAGCGGTACCCGCCACGTGAGACCCACGGCCAGCACGGCGATGAACGCGACGGCGCCGAGGACGTCGCCGGTCACGAACACGCCGGCCATGTACCGATGGGCCAGCAGTCGGGCCCGGTACCGGCTGCGGATGCTGGCGTCGAGACGATCGCCGGTCCGCCGCTCGATCCCGTAGGCCCGTACGACCGCCGCCCCCATCACCGCCTCGGAGAACTGGGTGAGCATCTCCCCCACCCGGGTGCGGTACAGGTCGTGGGCCGCCAATTGGCGTCGCTGGAGCCACCGGTACCACGGCAACACGGGGGCGTAGCAGGCGGCGACGAGGAGCGCGATCGGCCACGAGTAGACGGCGAGCACCACGAGCGAGCCGACGATCATGATCGGGAAGATGCTCCAGGCGAACAACCCCCACTGGGCGAACCGGGCGAGGGCCTCGGCGTCGCTGGTGACCCTGGCCACGAGCACGCCGCGCCGCGAATCGTTGTGATCGGCGATCGACAGCTCGTGGACACGGCGGAACGCCGCGATCCGGAGGTCGGCGATCGCGGTTTCGGCCCGCACCACGAGCCGTCGGTGGGCGATCAGCGCCGCAACCGCAGCAGCCACGATCACGGTGGCCGCCACGGCGGCGGACGCGAGGACGTGGTCGATGTCGAGCGTGCCGTCCGGCTGGCGGCCGTCGTCGAACGCCCGCTGGATGATCACCGGGATCGTGAGCTGACCGACGGCGATGGCGAGACCCATCGCGACCGTCACCACGAGCCCCCGTCGCAACTCGGGGCTGGCGGCGACGCCCCGCCGGAGCACGGCGAACGCGCCGGTCGGCGGCTCGATCCGGGTCGGCTGGTGGCCACGGTCGACGATCATGCGGCCTCGGCTTCGTAGGCCTCGACGAGGGCGCGGTAGGCAGGCTCGATGGCGAGGAGCTGCTCGTGGCGCCCCCTGGCGGCGATCCGTCCGTCGCGGAGGAACAGGACCCGGTCGGCGAGCTCGATGGTGGAGAGCCGGTGGGCGACGACGACGGTCGTGGCCTGCAGCTCGCGCCGCAACCCCACGAGGATCTGCTGCTCGACGACCGGGTCCACGGCGCTGGTGGCGTCGTCGAGCAGCAGGATCCGAGGCTGGCGCACGAGCGCCCTGGCCAGCGCGACCCGTTGCCGCTGCCCGCCCGAGAGCGTCACCCCTCGCTCGCCGATGACGGTGTCGAGCCCGTGGGGGAGGTCGCCGAGGAACCGGTCGACCTGGGCCGTCGCCGCCGCGGCCGAGATGTCGGTCGGGCCGGAGTCGTCGTCACCGTGGCTGTCGAGCAGGATGTTGGCCCGAATCGTGTCGGCGAACAGGAACGGCTCCTGGAACACCATCGCCACCTGGTGGGCCCGATCGGCGGCGCCGAGTTGGTCGACGGGCCGGTTGCCGAGCAGGATCCGCCCTGCGGTCGGCGGCAGGAGTCCGGCCATCAGCGAGAGCAGCGTCGACTTGCCAGCACCGGTCGAGCCGACGAGGGCGACCACCTCGCCCGGCGCGATCTCGATGTCGATCCCCTTGAGCACCGGCTCGTCTGGCGAGTACCGGTAGTGGACGCCCACGAGCTGGACCGAACCGCCACCGATCGGTGACGGGGCTCCTGCGCGCACCTGAGCCGTCGACGGGTCCTCGCCGACCGGCTGGGGTGGAAGGGGCTCGCCGAACACGGCTTCGAGGCGTTGACGAGCCACGATCGACGGCGGGACCGACTCGAGGAAGTAGCCCAGGACCCGCATCGGCAGGACCAGGATCGTGAACAGCGACGCGACCTGCACGAGATCGCCGAGGGTCATCGCCCCGGCCTCGATCCGGTAGGCGCCGACCACCACGACGGTGATGATCCCCAGGTTCGGGAGGGCATCGATGATCGACTCGAACCACGATCGGATGAACCCGACCCGGCGACGCTGTTCCTGCAATGCCCTCGCCGCCACCGTGAACCGTTCGTTCTCCGACTCGGCCCGACCGAGCGTCTTGACCACGAGTGCACCGTCGAAGCTCTCGTGCGCGATCGTCGAGACCTCCCCGACCGCGGCCTGCACGGCGGCGGCCGGCCCCTCCATCCGCTGGCTGTAGAACCGGTTCAGGACCACCAGCGCCGGGAAGACGGCAAGCCCCACCAGCGCCACCAGCGGATCGACGACGACGAGCGCGATGCCCGAGAAGACGCCGAGGAACAGGGCCCCGAGCGAGAACGGCAGCGGATGGATCAGCTCCACGCTCATCTCGGCGTCGTTGTCGACGTGGGCGAGGAGCCGACCGGTCGGCACTCGTTGATGCCACGACATCGGCAGGCGGAGGTACCGCTCGGCGAGACGGCGGCGAAGCGAGACCTGCGCCCGTTCCGAGGTCATCGCTGCGAAGTAGCGTCGGGCGATCACCCCCGAGGCCCGGAGGACGGTCAGGGCGACGACGGCGGCCACGGCGAGGCCGAGGGAACCCGGGGGCACCGTGCCGGTCTCGAAGGTCGGGAGCACGACCCGGTCGGTGACCCTGCCGAGCACGATCGATGCGGCGACGGTGCTCCCGGCGAACAGGGCGGCACCGAAGACCGAGACCGCGAACGGCGCCGGGTGGTGTCGGATCGGCTCCAGGAGCACCGGCAGCGCCCGCCTGGCCAGCCCACCGCGCTCGACTACCGATGCTGGCGACGACGACACGAGCGTCTCCTCCTGGTCGGGGTCTGGTGGCGGCCGGCGCCTGCCAGCGGGACCATCGGGTCGTGTTCCAGCGAACGAGCTCCGAACGAGCCAAGATAGGGCACGTCGACCGCGACCGACCACGAGTTTCGGCCCGACGCCCGAGGAGAACTGGGCAAGACTACCCAAGGAAGCATCCCGCCGCGCTCTGCATGCTGTTGGGTGATGAAGCGTGGGTAAGGTCGACGGTTTCGTCGGCAGGCGGCCCGCGGACCCGCTCCCGTCGACGACGTGGGTGGGGCCCCGAAGCTGGAAGGTTGATGGCGTGAGAGAGCTATCCGGCGACGAGCTCGACGCACTCATGAGTGGCCGCGGTGGCCGCCCACCGGCAGAGATCGAGCGCGACCTCGCGATCCCGTCGCTCACCCGGCTCCGCTTGATGACGGCTGGCCCGTCGGCCAGCGTGTTCCGGGCTTACCAGACGGCCACCCAACGCACCGTGGCGGTGAAGGTCCTGCACGACGAGCTCTCGTCGGACGTCGGGCAACGCTTCGACCGCGAGCGGGCGATCACCGGCCAACTGTCGGGTCACACCGGGGTCGTGCCGCTCCTCCACACCGGCACGACCGCCGACGGGGAGCCGTATCTCGTGCTTCCGTACTACCGCCGTGGCTCCCTGGCCGACCTGATGGGTCGCTACGGTCCGCTCCCCTGGCGGGAGGCGACCTTCCTGATGAAGCCGGTGGCGAGCACGGTGGCCGAAGTACACCTGTGGGGTCTCGTGCACCGCAACCTCAAGCCGTCCAACATCCTCCTCACCGACTTCCTCCGACCGAGGGTGGCCGACTTCGGGATGTGCCTCCCGCTGGACCAGTCGAGTACGGCAGCCACGCTGGTCGGGGGTCCGTACGCGCCGGATGAGTCGGGCGTCATCGGTCCTGCCGATCCCACCGTCGACGTGTTCGGCCTGGCCGCCACGTTGTGGTCGCTCCTCGCAGGCCGGCCGTTCGTGGCGGACGACGCCGACCGTCGTGTCGGTCCCGGCGAGATCGCGATGGCGACGACAAGGCTCACCCGTTCTCGACGGCCTGAGTTGCCGGGCGTGGACACGCCGAGACGCATCGTCGAGCTGATCGAGAAGTCGATGTCGCCCGATGTGGAGGATCGCCCTGCCACCGTGGCGGCCTTCCTCGCCGAGCTCCGCCACGACGACTTCCGAACCGCTCGAACGACGTCACCCCGCGCCGCAGCCGCATCGGCCCCAACCACCCGTCGACCCGGCCCCGACATCGAGCGCGGGTCGGCGCCGGGCGAGCCCACCGAGCCGGTGCCGGCCGCTCCGGTGTCAACGGATCCGGTGCCGGCGAGCGCGCCTGCTGCTGTCACGGTCAGCCGGTCGACAACCGAGCCGACGAGGACGTCGACGGCGATCGCCGCGGTGGCACCCGATGTCGACGATTCGGCCACGTCGTCGGCGGCGGAAGCCGTCACCTCATCCACCGTCGGCAGCTCGCCGTCCGACACGTTGGCTCAGCGGGCCGACGGCATGGCAGGCCACGTCTACTACCTGCTGGCTCTGGTGGCACTCATCGTCGTGGGGATCGTGGTGATGGTCGCGGCGGCGATCTTCGCCTTGTAGCCCGGGCTCCCGGCCCGGTCAGCCGGACCACCGCACCAATCCCTCCTGACCGCAGGTCGCCACGAGCTCGCCCGCCGCGGTGTAGAACCGTCCGGTCGCCAGACCTCGGGCCCCACCGGTCGCCTCGACCCGCTGGTCGTACAGGAGCCACTCGTCGGCCCGGATCGGCCCGTGGAACCACATGGCGTGGTCGAGGCTGGCCCCGGTCAGGCGCGGGTCGTGCCACCGCTCGCCGTGGGGCACCACGACGTGATCGACCAGCGTGGCGTCGGCGAGGTAGGCGAGCCCGGCGTCGTGCAGTCGCGGGTCGGCGGGAAGCGACTCGGCGAGCCGGGTCCAGGTGAGCTGGGGCTCGACGGTCGCCGTGCCCGTCGGCGGTGGGTTGATGTAGCGGATCTCCATCGGCCGGTCCTGGCCGTACCAACTCGAGGGGTCGAAGCCGGGTTGCTGATGACTGAAGTCGACGTAGGACATCTCGACCTCGTCTGGCGGGGGGAGGTCGCCGATCGGGTAGCCGGGTCCGGGGCGATACTCGAACCCGGCTTCGGGAACGTGGAACGACGCGACGAGGTGGAACGCCTCGCGGTCGTGCTGATGGCCGGTGACGGCGCGGGCGGCGAACGACCGGCCGTCGCGGACAACGTCGACCTCCCACCGGGTCGGCTCGTCGACGTCGCCCGGGCGAAGGAAGTACGCGTGGAGCGAATGGATCCGCCGCTCGTCGGCGATCGTCCCGTAGGCGGCAGCCACGGCCTGGGCCAGGAACTGCCCCCCGTAGACCCGACCACCACGCTCGGGGGCTGGCGGACCGATGAACGACGTCGAGGCGTCCCCTGGCCGCAGGTCGACCAGGTCGAGGAAGACCCTGGTGGTTCGGTCAGGCGCGGCGCCGGCGTTCACCCGGGACAGTGTTGCCGCCCCGGCCACACCCAGCAAAGATGACTGCGATGAGCAGCGACGAAGCCACGACCGGCGCAGGAGACGGACCCTCCGAGATCGAGGGGATCAACGCAGCGAACGTGACGACCTGGCTCGCCGAGCGGGTGGAGATCGAACCGCCGCTGTCGTTCACCCTGATCGCCGGTGGCCGCTCGAACATGACCTACACCGTGGCCGACATGGCGGACCGGAGGTTCGTGTTGCGGCGACCGCCCATGGGCAAGCTCCTGCCGAGCGCCCACGACATGGCCCGGGAGCATCGCCTGATGGCCTCGCTCGCCGAGTCGGCGGTGCCGGTCCCCCGCATGGTCGGGTTGTGTCAAGATCCGGCCGTCAACGAGCGCGACTTCTACGTGATGCACTTCCTCGACGGCGTCGTCGTGCGGGACATCGAGATCGGACGAACCTTCAGCCCCGAGGTGCGGCGGCGCATGTCGCACGAGCTCGTGGCGACGTTGTGCGACCTGCACCGGGTCGACATCGACGAGGTCGGCCTCGGCGACCTGGCCAAGCGGAGTGGCTACGTGGAGCGGCAGCTCAAGCGGTGGTCGGGCCAGTGGGAGCAGTCCAAGACGCGGGAGATCCCGCTGATCGACCGGGTGCGGGACGATCTCGAGAAGCGGCTGCCCGACCAGGCCCGGACCACGATCGCCCACGGCGACTATCGGCTCTCGAACTGCATGATGGACCGTGACGGCCCGGTCGCCGGCGTGCTCGACTGGGAGCTCTGCACCCTCGGCGACCCGCTGGCCGACCTCGCGGGGCTGATGGGGTACTGGCACGACCCGGCCGATCCCGATGCCGGCGGCGACAACGAGACCACCGGTCTCGACGGGTTCCTCACCGTGGAGGAGATGGCCGGCCTCTACGCCGAGGAGATGAAGGTCGACCTCGACCTGGTCGACTACTACCGCGGCTTCGCGTCCTGGCGGCTGGCGTGCATCAGCGAAGGGGTCTACGCCCGCTACCTCAACGGCCAGCAGGGCTCGCAGGACGAGGAGCTCGACCTCGACGAGTACCGCGACGGGGTGGTCCGACGGGTGGAGAAGGCGGCGGCCTTCCTCGGCGTCTCGTGAGTCGGCCCTAGTCTTCGACCAGGCCGGCTGGGCCGGGAACCCGGAGCGGTTCGGTCTGCGCCCGACGATGGAGCAGGTGACCGTTCCGCTCCAGGATCGACCCGACCGGAAAGTGTGACGCCGCGACCAGCAACCGTTGGAAGAGGTGACGGAAGGTCTCCTCGTCGTCATCGGTCCAGGCGCCCGAGAGCCAACCCTGACGTTCGAGCGAGTCCGACAGGGCGGTGCTGAGATCGTGGAGGGTCAGGTCCTCACGGCCGACGACGAGCGCCGTGGTGGTCGCCTCGGCGCTGGCCATCCCGGCGAAGCCGAGACGGCACCCGCAGTCTGCGGTGTCGCAGAACTCGTCGGGGACGAAGACCAGCTCCCCGTCGACCGCCCGCGAGTAGTCGGTGGGTCGCTCGCCCTGCCGTTCCGTCGTCGCTACCAGCACCTTCACCATCGGTTCACCCTCCAGCCCGTGGGCCGTCGTCGGCTCTGTCGTCTCCCTGCACCGTACGCCTGGGGTGTGACAGTGAAGGCCGGACGGACAGCCGGCCGGTCAGTGCCGGAACTGGCGCTCGCCGGTGAAGAGCATCGCGAGGCCGTGACGGTTGGCGGCCTCGATGACGGCGTCGTCGTTGACCGACCCGCCAGGCTGGACCACGACGGCCACACCTGCGGCCGCGGCGGCGTCGATTCCGTCGGGGAACGGGTAGAACGCGTCCGACGCGCAGGCGCCACCCGCTGCCCGGCCGGCGGCCTTCTGGGCGGCGAGCTGACCCGACTCCACCCGATTCTGCTGGCCGGCCCCGATGCCCCACGCCACCCCGTCCTTGGCGAGCACGATCGAGTTCGACGACACGTAGCCGCAGACCCGCCAGGCCAATGCGGCGTCGGCCAGCTCGGCGGTGGTCGGCTGGCGCTCGGTCACCACCGTCCACTCGTCGGGCCCGGCGGAGAAGTTGTGGGCCTCCTGGACGAGGAAGCCGTCGCTGAGCTGGCGGATCGCCAGCTCAGGCTGGCGGGGCGGGGGAGCCTCCAGCACGCGGGTGTTCTTCCGCTTGGCCTCGAGCCGCTCGACCACGCCGTCGCCATAGCCAGGAGCGATGATGACGTCGGCCTGCACCCCCGCCTCGATCGCGGTCACCGCAGCCTCGCCGATCGGGCGGTTGAAGGCCACGATGCCGCCGAACGCCGAGCGCTCGTCGCACGCGAGCGCGTTCGCGTAGGCGGTCGCCACGTCGTCGGCCACCGCCACCCCACACGGGTTGGCGTGCTTGATGATGGCGCACGCCGGCCGGTCGCCGTCATCGGACAGTGCGAGATCGTGCACGAGACGCCACGCGGCATCGGCATCGAACAGGTTGAGGTAGCTCAGGTCCACCCCGGCCCGCTGCGCCACCTCGTCCCACCAGCTCGGCACGCCGCCTACCCGGTAGCGGGCTCCCGCCTGGTGCGGATTCTCCCCGTAGCGGAGGCCCTGCGCCCGCTCGAGCGACAGGTGCAGCGTGGGAGGAAGCGACTCGTCGGCCGAACCGACCTCACCGTCGAGCCAACCGACGATCTGGGCGTCGTAGGCGGCGGTGTGGGCGAACGCCTTCCGGGCGAGGCGACGGCGGAGGGTGATCGACGTGCCACCGCTCTCGCGGATCTCGGCCAGCACCGCCGGGTAGTCGTCGGGGTCGACCAGGACGGTGACGAACTCATGGTTCTTCGCCGCCGCCCGCAGCAGCGTGGGGCCGCCGATGTCGATCAGGTCCACCGACGGGTCCGACGAGAACGGGTAGAGATTGCCGACGACCAGGTCGATCAGGTCGATCTGGTGCTCCTCGAGGTCTCGCAGGTGCGTGCTGTCGCGCCGGTCGGCCAGGATCCCACCGTGGATCCTCGGATGGAGCGTGACCACCCGATGGCCGAGCATCGGGGGAAAGCCGGTCCACTCCGCCACATCGGTCACGGGAACGCCTGCCTCGGCGATCGCGGCCGCTGTTCCGCCGGAAGAGATCAGCTCGACCCCCAGTCCGTCCAGCTCCTTGGCCAGCGCGGCGATACCTGATTTGTCATAGACCGAGAGCAGAGCACGCACCCGACGAACCTACCGCGCCCACGACGCGAAGTTCGGTGATCTCCCCCGCCGGGCCGCTCGCCGGCCGCCCACCGCTACTCGAGGGGCGGGTCGACACAGCCGTCGCTGCCGCCCGTCTCGGCCGACGGATCGGTCAGCCGCGGCTCCTCCACGTATCCGGATCCCTCGTCGCCGGTGCCGAGATAGCGCACGACGCCGCGGGTGATGGCGGCCGCCGCGGTGTTCCGGTAATCGGTGGTGCCGATCACCACCGCCTCGGACGGGTTGGAAAGATACGCCAGTTCGACCAGCGCGCTCGGGACGGAGGGGCGGCGGACGATCCCGTAGGCGCTCTCGCCATCGCTGTTGATCACCTGCAGCACCCCGGCATTCGAGGCGGCCGCCCACGCCACGTCGAACTCGGAGAGCGCGGCGACGACCTCGTCGTAGAGCAGGCCACCCAGCCGGTTGGCCTCGTCGGAGCCAACCTGGGGATACACCTCGGTGCCGGGGCCGCCGTCGCCGTTGGCCGAGCTCGGGGTTGGCGAGTTGTGATGGATCGACACGAAGGCCTGCGCCTCCAACCGATCGGCGATCGCAGCGCGGTTGGCGATCGTGATCCGGTAGTCGGCCGTGCGGGTCAGGGCGACCGTGTACCCCTCGCGTTCGAGGCGCGCCGCGGCACGACGGGCGATGTCGAGATTGACCTCCGCCTCGGTCGCACCGTTCGGGCCGAGCGCCCCCTCGTCGTCACCGCCGCCGTGGCCGGGATCGAGCACCACGTCGACGGGCCCGACCGGCTGGCCCCAGAGGATCTCGCCCTCGTTGCCGCAGGGGGTGTTGACCACGAATCCGTGCTCGGCTCGACCGAGTACGGCGACCGGGATCCCGGTCGCGGTCATGACCACGGCAGGGGCGTCGCCGAGGTCGGCGGGGTCATCGAGGGCCCCACCATCGTCGGTCGATGCCGACTCGACGGTCCCGCCGGTGGTCGAGAGCTCACCGGAACCGTCGTCACCCGAATCGCCGCTGTCGACACCGTCGACGAGCGTGTTGGCGGCCGCGCCCCCGTCGGGCAGGGAACCAACGCCGATCGCCTCGTCGGTCAGCATCGGCCGTTCGCCCACGGCACAACCGGCCGTGACGAGGAGCACGACGACCCCGGCGGTGGTGCGGCCCACGCGCCTCACCGCCCGAACGAGGGCGCGACCGATCGACATGATGGTGCCCCTTGGCGTTGGATCATGCGACATGCATCGTGCTGCAGGAGGGTCGACCAGCGTCCGGTATCGGACTGTCCGCTGCACTCCAGTCAACCAGATCCCACCACGATTCCAGCCTGGTCCCGGCCGCCGTGCAGCAACTAGCTTCCTCCCGATGCGGCGCGCAGTCGACCCCGACGAGACCCAGGCTCGCGCCACCTTGGCGGTGGCCGCGCTCGCTGCACTGGCGACCTATCTCGACACGACGATCCTCTTCGTCGCCTTTCCCGACATCATCGCCAGTTTCGGCTCGTCGTCGCCGTCGACCCTTTCCTGGGTGTTGAACGGCTATACGATCGCCTTCGCTGCGCTCCTGGTGCCGGCGGGGAAGTTGGCCGACCGGCTCGGGCACCGTCGGGTGTTCCTGAGCGGCTCTGCACTGTTCACCGCCGCATCGATGGCCTGCGGGTTCGCCCCGAGGGTCGACGTGCTGATCGCTGCTCGGGTCGTCCAAGGGGCCGGGGCTGCGGTGCTCGTCCCGCATCGCTGGCGCTGGTGATGGCGGCGTTCCCCACCGGCCTGACCGACGCCCTCGCCGGCTTCGATCGGGTCTGGTGGTTCACCATCGTCGGCGGGTTGCTCACCGCAGCCTGCGCGCTGCCGCCGGATACCAGCCGGGTGGTCGAGACGGCACCGTCGAATAGCAGCTAGCGGTGGAGCTGCGGCACTGCGATCCTGAACGGGGTCGGGACGGACGCCAGCGGACGCGTCGATACCACTGCGTGTGGTCGATTGGGCGACGCGGTCTGCCACTAACCGTGAATGGACGGGGGCTCGGCCCGGCGCTCTTCGGTGTCATACCCCGGGAGTAGGCTCGGTTCGAGCGAAGCTCGAACTCGCTGTTGCGCCGCCGGGTGCCGAAGACAACACCTTCCCGATACTGATCCACGGGAGTCCTGTCATGGCGTCCACCCTTCCACCCCCGTCCTCGTCGGTCGCTGCGGACACGCGTCCGCGGTCCGCTGACCAGCACGAATCCCTCGCTGCGCAGATCACGGCGGTCGCCAAGACGTGGGCGAGATCCCAGTACCGACTCGTCCACCTCGCGGCCAGAGCCACCGTCGATGACCAGTGGGCCCTCGACGGCGCCGCCACCCCCGCAGCGTGGCTCGCCGCCCTGTGCGACGTGGAATCCTGCACCGCCCGGGAATGGATCCGCATCGGCCACAAACTCACCGACCTCCCCACCATCGACACCGCGTTCGAGGACGGGGAGATCTCCTACGCCAAGGTCCGGGCACTCACCAGGGTCGCCACCCCCGACAACGAGCACGAGTTGTTGACCATCGCCCGCACCACCCCCGCCAACCACCTCGCCCGAGCCATCGCCGCCTGGCTCACCACCGGCGACGACCCCGAAGCACTCGACCGGTGGCACCACCAACAACGCAGCCTCCGATGGCGATGCGACCCCGACGGGATGACCACCTTCACCCTCCGCCTCCCCCCACTCCGAGCAGCGGTGCTCATCGCCGCCCTGACCACGCTGATCATGCGCACCCGACCACGCCAGCAACAGGACCGCACCTGGCCCACCGTGGCCCAACAACACACCGACGAGCTCTGCAACCTCCTCACCCAGCAGGTCGGCACCGTCGACACCGAGATCGTCATCCACCTCCACCCCGACACCACCGACCCCGACAGCGCCGGCACCACAAAGCCCAGCGCGACCCTCGACGACGGCACCCCACTCACCACCAGCACCGTCGCCCGGGCGCTCCCCGAGGCGTTCCTGCGGGTCATGATCCACGACGCAGCGGGTGACCCCATCGCCGTGTCACACCGCCGACGACACCCCACCACCCGACAGAAACGCTACGTCAACGCCCGCGACCAGGCCTGCGTCGACTGCGGACGCCACCAACTCCTCCAGTACGACCACGCACCCGACCACCCAGCACACACGAGTCGACGAGCTCCAACTCCGCTGCGCCCCCTGCCACCAACGGCGGACCGGTGCTACAGCTTCGCCACGATCTCGGCCATGAGCTCACCGGCCTCGGTGGGGTTCTCGCCCACCAGGGCGCCGGCGTCGCGCAGGGCCTCCATCTTCGCCTCAGCGGTGCCCTTCCCCCCGGACACGATCGCGCCCGCGTGGCCCATCTTCTTGCCCGGCGGGGCGGTGACCCCGGCCACGTAGCAGCTGACCGGCTTGGTCATGTTGTTCTTGATGAAGTCGGCCGCTTCCTCCTCCGACGAACCGCCGATCTCACCGATCATCATGACCGCCTTGGTGTCGGGGTCGGCCTCGAACGCCTCGAGGCAGTCGATGAAGCTCGTGCCCGGCACCGGGTCACCGCCGATGCCGACACACGTGGTGACACCGATGTCCTTCTGCTGCAGCTCGTAGAGCGCCTGGTAGGTCAGCGTTCCCGACCGGGACACGATGCCGACGGGCCCGCCTTCCTTGGCGATGTGGCCGGCGGTGATGCCGATGTTGCACTTCCCGGGGGAGATGATCCCCGGGCAGTTCGGTCCGAGGAGCCGGGTGCCGGGGAAGTCGTTCTTCAGCTTGTTGTAGAAGTAGGCCTCGTCGTGGGCCGGCACGCCCTCGGTGATGGCCACCACGAACTCGATGCCGGCCTCGGCTGCCTCCAGTACCGCAGACTGCACGCCAGGGGCGGGAATGAAGATGCAGCTCGCGGTGGCACCGGTGGCCTCCTTGGCCTCGGCCACCGACGCGTAGACGGGCACGCCCTCCACATCGGTGCCAGCCTTCTTCGGGTTCGTGCCGGCCACGACCTGCGTGCCGTACTCACGGTTCAGCAGGCCGTAGTAACGGCCCTGGGATCCCGTCAGTCCCTGGTACAGGACCTTCGTGTTCTCGTCGACAAAGATGCTCATCGGATGCTCAGTTCTGTCCTGCGAGCTCGACGGCCTTGCGGGCGGCGTCGAGCATCGTGTCTGCCATCATCAGCTTCTCGTTGAGGTGGGGGGCGAGCAGCTCGCGCCCCTCGGTGGCGTTGGTGCCGTCGAGGCGGATCACGATGGGGGCGTCGATCTCCACCCGGTTCATCGCCTCGATGATGCCGTTGGCGACCTCTTCGCCCCGGGTGATCCCACCGAAGATGTTGATGAAGATCGCCTTCACGTCGGGATCGTTGTTGATCACCTCGAGCGCCCCCGACATCACGTCGGCGTTGGCCCCGCCGCCGATGTCGAGGAAGTTGGCCGGCGCACCGCCGACCTGGTTGACGACGTCGACGGTGCTCATCGCCAGACCGGCGCCGTTGGCGATCACGCCGACGGAGCCGTCGAGCCCCACGTACTGCAGGCCCTTCTCGTGGGCCGCCTCCTCCCGCTCGTCGCGGGGCTGGGTTGCGTCGTACTGCTCGTAGTCGGGGTGCTCGTAGGTGGCGTTGCCGTCGAGGCTGACCTTGGCGTCGAGCGCGTGCACCTCGCCGGTGGGCTTGAGGATGAGCGGATTGATCTCCACCAGGTCGGCGTCGCCGTCGGTGTAGGCGGTGTACAGCTTCATGAGGATGTCGACCGCGCCCTCGGTGGCGTCGGGGTTGAGGTTGGCCGCCGCCACCCACTTCCGGCAGGCCTCCTCGGTGAGGCCCACCGTCGGGTCGACGTGGATCCTGGCGATGGCGTCGGGGTTCTCCTCGGCCACCGTCTCGATCTCCACCCCGCCCTCGGCCGACAGCATGCCGAGGTGGAGCTTCGCCGAGCGGTCGAGGGTGAAGCTGGCGTAGTACTCCTCGGCGATGTCCGACGCCTTCTCGATCCAGATGACCTCCACGATGTGGCCCTTGATGTCGAGGCCGAGGATGTTGGAGGCGTGGGTTCGGCACTCGTCGCTGTTGTCGGCGAGCTTCACACCGCCCGCCTTACCCCGTCCACCGGTGTGGACCTGGGCCTTGACGACCACCGGGTACCCGATCCGATCGGCGATGGCGACCGCCTTGTCGACATCGGTGGCGGCCTCGCCGGCCGAGACCGGAATGCCATAGGTCGCGAAGAACTGCTTTCCTTGGTACTCGAGTAGATCCACGATGGGCCTCCACCCCGACAGGGGTTTCGCGTGCGGTTGGGGTTGATGTGCAGGTGCCCGTCGGGCCTCCCGCCCGCCGTTCGAGGCGGCGACCCTGCGATACTAGAGGCGTGACAGCCGACCGCAAGATTTCCGCCGGGGTGCTGTAGTGCCCGTCGCCCAGGGAGGACCGGCACCGGCACGCCAGGCGATCCTCGTGGGGCTCGGCGCTGCGCTCGGCGTGGTGGCGATCCTGTTCCTCGTGTTCCAGGCCGACCGGCTGATCGGTGGCACCGATCTCGACATCCAGATCAGCGATGGCATCTTCCGGCCCGGCCCAGCCGACGAGCTGGCCGACGGGATCGCCGAGACCGGACCGATCCTGCTGTCGGACACCGCCGAGGGCGACCGCGACATCGTGCTCACCCACGTTGGCGATGATCCCGACGAGGGCTGGCACGCATTCGCGGCACGTCCCCTCGCCGCACCACGGGACTGCTTCGTGGCGTGGGAGCCCGACGGGCGGGTCTTCGTCGACAACTGCGACGGAACCACCTACGACGAGACCGGAGCCGGACTCCCCCGGTACCCCACCGCAGTCGATTCGGATGGCATCCTCACGATCGACCTCAGCGCGACGGCCGGCGGCGCCGACGGGTGACGAGCCAGTGACGAGCCCGGTGTCGGGTGTAGGGCACGATCGAGATGGGTACGAACCGAGCCGGGGAGGACGCGCATGCTGCTCGCACAACTGACCGACACCCACATACTCCGCCCCGACAGCGACGAACCGACCCTCGTCGACCACGTCAAACGGCTCGAGCTGGCGGTGACCTCGCTCAACGCCGAGGTGCCCGCTCCCGATGCGGTGCTGCTCACGGGCGACCTCACCAACAACCACGAGCCGGGCGAGATCGAGACCCTACGGGCGTGCCTGGAGTCGCTCACGTTGCCGATGCTCGCCATCCCCGGCAACCACGACGACCGGGCCGAGATCGCAGCGTCGTTCGACCTGCCCTGGGCCGCCGACGACAACCTCTCCTGGGTCGTGGAGCTCGACGGGCTCCACGTGATCGGCCTCGACACCACGGTGCCCGGCGCCCACCACGGCGACTTCGACCGGCCGCGCCACGAGTGGCTGGCGGCCGCGCTCGCCGAGACCGCGCCGAACCCGACCGTCATCGCCATGCATCACCCGCCGTTCGCCAGCGGGATCCGGTGGATGGACGATTCGAGGCTCCGCAATGCGGAAGCGTTCGTCGAGACCGTGGCCGGTGCCGATCATCTCACCCGGATCTTCTGTGGGCACCTGCACCGCCCGATCGTCACGTCGGTCGGCGGCGTGCTCACCTCGGTCGGTCCGGCCACGGTGCATCACGTGATGCTGAGCCTGGCCGAGGACGCCCCGATCGAGCTCATCTCCGACCCGACCGGCTACCAGCTCCACCGCTTCGACGGCACCGCGTGGGTGAGCCACATCCGCTACATCGACACCGACGTCGAGCCGATCACGCCGGCGTGGGCAGCGGACGGGGTGGGTTGACCACCGCGATCAGCGCAGCGATGGCCATGATCCCGGCGGCGACCGCGAAGACCACCCCGAAGGCCGAGTCGAACGTGCCGTCGAGCTCGGCCCGGTCGAACACGCGGGCGTGCCAGGCGGCGCCGGTGACGATCCCGAGCGTCCGCATCATCAGGTTGATGGCGCCGGCGACCCCCTGATCCGACTCCGGGAGCGCGCCCATCACCGTCGCCATGTTCGGCACGGAGAAGAAGCCGAGCCCGAGCCCGATCAGGGCGAGCGCGACCACCACCGTGGCGGTCGACCAGCCCCACCCCGCGGCTGCGGTTGCCGCCAGCCCGACCGTCATCGCCAGCAGCCCGGCGACGCCGGTCGACCACGGACCGAAGCGATCGACCATCCAACCGGCTCGGCCGGCGCCGAACGCCGTCATCACCGGCGATACCGCCAGCACGAATCCGCCGATCGTCACCGATACGCCACGCTCGTCGACCAGGAGCGACGGGACCAGCAACCACGTGGCGAACATGGCGCCGTTGGCCACGAACGTGAGCAGGTTGGCGACGACGACCTGACGGGTCAGCACCGATCGGAGCACCCGCTGCACACCCTGAGCCCGGGTGGATCGGCCCCCGCCGAGCGACGACGCCGGCGAGACGGCAACCGCGCCCGACGACAGCGACGACCGGGCCGCCACGGCCAGCACCATCAGCAGCGCTGCGATCGGCACCCGAAACCAGAACACCCCCCGCCAGCCGAGCAGCAGCACCATGACGCCCCCGATGATCGGGCCGGCCGCCAGGCCGAACGCTGCTGCCGACTGGAAGACACCGACTGCGTGGGCGCGCCGGGAGGCGGTCGAGGCCAACGTGGCCAGCGCCGGTGCCGAAGCCATGATCGTCGCCGTGCCGACGCCCTGCAGGACCCGGGCCGCCAGGAACGTGCCGAAGGTGGGCGCCACGGCGCACGCCAGCATCGCCGCCACCGAGATCGCAGCGCCGCCGAGTACGGCGGTGGCGTGGCCGATCCGGTCGCCGAGAACGCCGGCCGGAACGAGCAGGCCGCCGGACGCGGCGACGAACAGGATCACCACCCACTGCAGTTGCCCGACCGACAGGTCGAAGTCGGCGACCAGGTCGGGAAAGGCGATGTTGAGCGCAGTGTCGAGGGATCCGAAGGTTCCCGCAGCGGCCGCCAGTATCGAGCCGGCAGCGAAACGGCGCACCCCCGGTCAGTGCATCCTGAACTCGGGCTGGTGCAGCCGAATTTCGCGCCGGGCGATCGTCATCTTGTGCACCTCGTCGGGGCCGTCGGCGATGCGCAGGGTCCGCATGTGGGCATACATGTGGGCGAGCGGCGTGAACTGGGTGACGCCGGCTGCGCCGTGGACCTGGATGGCCCGGTCGATCACCTTCAGGGCCATGTTCGGCACCGCCACCTTGATCCCCGAGATCTCCTGGGCGGCGGCCTTGTTGCCGACGGTGTCCATCAGGTGGGCGACATGGAGCACGTACTGGCGGGCCTGGTCGATCTCGATGCGGGCCTCCGCGATCCAGTCCTGGACCACGCCGTGCTGGGCCACGAGCCGGCCGAACGTCTCGCGTTCGAGTGCCCGCTTCACCATCAGCGCGAGCGCTCGTTCGGCCACGCCGATCGTGCGCATGCAGTGGTGGATCCGGCCGGGACCGAGCCGGGCCTGGCTGATGGCGAACCCTTCGCCTTCGCCGCCCAGGATGTGGTCTTCGGGAACCCGGACGTTCTCGTAGATCACCTCGGGGTGGCCGCCGCGGTCGTGGTAGCCGAACACGAGCGGGTCGCGGCCGATGCTGATACCCGGCGTGCTCTTGGGCACCACGATCATCGACTGCTGGCGGTGTCGGGGACCGTCGGGATCGTTCTTGCCCATCACGATCAGCACTTCGGTCTCGGGCCGCAGCGCGTTCGACGAGAACCACTTCTTCCCGTTGAGGACGTACTCGTCGCCGTCCTTGTCGATACGGAGCTCGATGTTGGAGGCGTCGGAACTGGCCACGTCGGGCTCGGTCATCGAGAACGCCGAGCGGATGTCGCCCATGAGCAGCGGGGCGAGCCACCGCTCCTTCACCGCATCCGACGCGTAGAGATTGAGGATCTCCATGTTCCCGGTGTCGGGTGCGGAGCAGTTGAGCGCCTCGGAGGCGAACGGCACCTTGCCGAGCTGCTCGGAGATCGGCGCGTAGTCGAGGTTGGAGAGCTTCGTGCCCGGGGCGTCGGGGTCGAGGTGCGGGATGAACAGGTTCCACAGGCCACGTTCCCGAGCTGCCGCCTTCAGCTTCTGCATCAGGGGCGGGGTGGCGTGCACGTCGTCGAGGGCGGCGTGCTCGTCGTAGTACTCCTCCTCGTTGGGGTAGATGAAGTCGTTCATGTACGACTCGACGGCTTCTTGCAGCTCGAGGCCCTGCCTCGTGTACTGGCCCAACTGGTCGGTGGTCATCGCTCGTTCCCCGGTCTCGTCGATTGGTCAGCTCCTGTCCGGTTTTACCACCCGACCGTTGACCGAACGAACTCGATCACGGCCCGGTCGAAACCCTCGGGATCCTGCAGGTTCACCGGATGGCCACCCTCCAGTTCGGCGACCGTCAGATCGGCGATCCGGGCCCTCGCCACCTCGACCGCCGGTGCGAACCGCTTCTCGTACACGCCCCAGGTGAGCAGGGTGGGCATCGACAGCTCGTCGACCCGGTCCACGGTCGACGCGTTGGCGGTCGTGCCCCGCAGCATCCTCGCCAGGCCGGCCGGGTCGTGCTTCTCGAAGGCGGCCGTCAGCTCAGCCTTGGCCTGGTCGGGGAGGCGCTTCGACACCGTCGGGTTGAGCGGGTGCCCGTCGAACGCCGCCATCCCCTCGCCGTCGATCCGTTCCGCCAGGCGGAGGGCGGCCCGGACCCGGCGATCGTTGCCGGCGTCGGCGAACGCGGAATTCGAGTTGGTGATCACGAGGCCCGGCACCCGATCCGGATGACGGAGGGCGTAGTGGATCGCCAGCGCGGCGCCGAGCGAGTGACCGATCACGAACCAGCGGTCGTGACCGAGACGCTCCCGGAGCCGTTCGAACGTCGCCACCATCCCGTCGATCTCGTAGTGGGCCGGGTCGGTGGGGCTCGGCGACCCGTCGTGACCCCACAGGTCGACCACCACCGGTGAGCAGGCGGTACGGAGCGCCGGGAGGTTGGTGTTCCAGTAGACGGCGCCGGTGAGGTAGCCGTGGATGACGAGCACCGGGGGGCCGTCGCCGTCGTGGGCCCGGAAGGCGAGCTCGGGATGCTGGTTGTCAGCGGTCATCTCAGGGTGGACCTCAGGGTTGGATCAGGATTGTCCCCGATGGTGTCGCGAACGCCGCCGACGGACAATTGGGGCATGGAACGCATCTTCACCGCCCCCAACGGCGAACACCTCGCAAATGCGGTGATCGCCCTCGTCCTCCGCTTCCTGCTCGGCTGGATCCCCCTCATCGGTGGCCCGATCAGCTTCCTGCTGCTGCTCGTGGCCGTCTACTACCTGGCCAGGATCGCCCTGAACGTGCTCCGACCCCGCCCCGCCAACTTCTGACCCACCACCGCCGACCGGTTGTCAGCCAGCCGGGTCGGCGTCGAGCCAGGTTTCGTGGACACGGAGCCAGCGGACGCCGTTGGGACCGGCGGGGTCCACGTGGAACACGACCGTGGCGAGGCGGTGATTGGTCCGGTCGCGGAGCTGGTGGTGCTCGACGTAGGTGGCGACGATCAGCTCGTCGGTCCGGGCCAGGAGCCGGTGGTCGCTGACGGTGATCGACAACGAGTCGGTGTGGGCGTGGCCGTCGCGCACCATCTGCAGGGTGGCAGGCCGGTCGCCCTCGGCTCCGTCGGGACCGACGATCGTGAACCCGTCGGCGAGGACCGACTCGAACCGATCGAGGGAGTCCTCGGTGCCGAGGAAGTACGCCTCGAAGAAGGCGTGCAGCTCGTCGATCTCTCGTTGCCAGTCCATGGACCGACGCTACGCGATCTGGCCGTTCGCCGCTGCGAGACGGGCATGGAGTCGGTCCCGCAACTCGTCGGGCTCGGCCTCCTGGAACGCCCGCTGCCGCCGCTGTAGCGCCTTCGTTCCCGCCGCCACACCGAGCGCCGTCGCACCGAGCACGCCGGCCAGTCCGAGGATCTTCCACCATCGCATCTCCCCGACTCTAGGGCCGCGGGGCCACCCCGTTGCCGCCGGGTACGGTACGACGACGATGGCAACGTCGATGACGCTCCACGAGGCGGCCTCGATCGCCCGCACCGGCGACGTGTTCCTGTTCCGAGGGCGATCGGTGGCCGACCACGCGATCCGGGCGGTCACCAACAGCCCGGTCAACCACGTCGGCATGGTGCTGGCCCTCGACGACCTCCCGCCACTCCTGTGGCATGCCGAGCTCGGTAGCTCCCTGCCCGACGTGTGGACCGGTGAGCATCAGCGCGGCACCCAGCTCCATCGCCTGACCGACGCGGTCAGCACCTGGCACCACCGGTACGGCCAACGGGCGTGGATGCGGCCGATCGACCCGGAGGTGACCCGGGCCATGGAGGACGAGGCGCTCCGGGTCGTCAACGAGCTCGACGGCAGGAGCTTCCCCCAGCCGTTGACGTTGGCCAGGGGCTGGCTCCGGGGCCGGGTACGGGTTCGGCGACGGGAGCTCGAGCAGTTGTTCTGTGCCGAGGTGGTGGCGATCACCTACGAGCGGATGGGTCTGCTCGGCCCCGAGCGGCCGCCGAACTGGTATGACCCCGGTCGGTTCTGGAGCGGCGATCGACTCCAGCTCATCGGGGCCACGCTCGGACCGGAGATCGAGATCACCGCGATAAGCAGGACCCAGGAGCGCTCCGACGCTCGACCGGACCCCTAGCCTCGACCGGATGTCGTACCGAGCCAACGGTCCAGCGGCGGTGCGGGGCTCGTGTCACCACGACTGCCCCGACACGTGCATGTGGGTCGTCGAGGTCGACGGCGGGCGGGCAGTCGGCCTGCGGGGCGCTCCGGATCATCCGCTCACCGCCGGTCAGCTGTGCCCGAAGGTGAACCGCCTCCTCGATCGCGTCTACCACCCCGACCGCCTCCTGCAGCCGCTCCGGCGGGTCGGCCCGAAGGGTTCCGGCGAGTTCGAAGCCTGCGGGTGGGACGAGGCGCTCGACCGGGTCGCCGACCGACTCGTGGCCCGGCGCGACGCCGGCCGGCCCGAGTCGGTGCTGCAGTTCTCCTTCGATGGCACCCAGGGCGTCATCCAGAAGGGCGTCCTCGCCGACCGGTTCTTCGATGCGTTCGGCGCCAGCGACATCGGGCGGGATCTGTGCGGGACGACCGCCTGGCTGGGAGCGGCCGACGTCACGGGCCTGCCGTTCGGGACCGATCCAGAGCTGCTGTCGCGGGCTCGGACGATCGTGCTGTGGGGCACCGACACCGTTCTCACCAACCGGCACCTGTGGCCGACGATCGAATCGGCGAGGAGCGCCGGCGCCCGGGTGATCGCGATCGACCCGGTGCGGACGGCCACCGCCCGACGAGCCGACGAGCTGCTCCAGCTCCGGCCCGGCACCGATGTCGCGTTGGTCCTCGCCGTCGTCCACGTGCTCGACCGGGACGACCTGCTCGACCGGTCGTGGCTGACGGCCCACACGACCGGCGCCGAGGCGTTGCTCGCCTCGGCCGCCGAGTGGACCCCGCAGCGTGCGAGCGACGTGACCGGTCTCGATACGTCGGTGATCGAACGGTTCGCCCATCGACTCGCCGAGGATCGGCCCACCGCCATCCGGACCCTGGTCGGCCCGGAGCACCGGGTGGCGGGGCGGACGATCATGAAGGCGATCTCGATGCTGACGGCGGTCATCGGCGCGTGGCGCGACGTCGGCGGCGGCCAGGCCCGGTCGACCCAGGTCTACTTCGAGACCGCACTCAACTACCCGCAGAACCGGCCCGCCCGGCGGTCGTTCAACATGGCCCGGCTCGGGGAGCTGCTCACCGACGCCACCCTCGAGCCTCCGATCGATGCGCTCATCGTCCACAACTCGAACCCCGCCGTGATCCTCCCCGACCAGAACCGGGTGGTTGCCGGTCTCGAACGGGAGGACCTCTTCACCGTGGTCGTCGAGCAGTTCATGACCGATACCGCCCGCTACGCCGACATCGTGCTCCCGGCCACCACCCAGATCGAGCATCTCGATCTCGGCATCGCCTGGGGCCACCTGTACCTGTCGCTCAACCAGCCGGCGATCGACCCACTCGGCTCGGCGTTGCCGAACACGGAGATCTTCCGCCGTCTCGCCAAACGGTGCGGGCTCGACGATCCGTCCCTTGCCGACGACGACGAGACGCTGATCCGCCAGCTCCTCGACAGCGACCACCCGTGGCTGAATGACATCACCTATGAGCGGCTCGAGCGCGACGGCTGGGCGCGGCTGAACGTCCCGGTCGAGCACCGACCCCACGTCGACGACCGACCGCAGACCGCCGGTAGGCGTCTGCAGCTCGGCGCCCTCAGCGTGGACACCGGTTCGACGAGCCGCGCCGACGAGGGCCAGCTGAACCTCCTCACCCGCAAGCAGCACCCGAAGTTCCTCAACGCGAACTACGCCGGCTTCGCCGAGCATCTCCCCCAACCGCCGGAGCCCCTGCTCGACATCCACCCGACCGATGCCGATGCCCGGGGCATCGTGGACGGGTCGCCGGTCCGGGTCCACAACGAGCGGGGCAGCCTCACGATCACCGCCCGGGTCGGTACCGACACCCAGCCGGGCCTGGTGACGATCCCGTTCGGCTGGTGGCACCGCGCAACCCCCGAGCGCCGCGCCGTGAACGCGCTGACGAACCCCACCGTGGGGGAGGATCAGCGCGGCTCGGCGTTCCTGCACGACACCTTCGTGCACGTCGACCCGGCCGGCGGCTAGATCCCGACAGGAAGCTTGTCAGCTTCAATATATCAAGATATCTTTATCTGTTCATGGATCAGCTACTCCACGCGTTGAAGGCGGCCGGCGAACCGACCCGACTCCGCATCCTGCTGGTCCTCGAACGCAGCGAGCTCACGGTGTCGGAGATCTGCCGCATCCTCGGTCAGAGCCAACCTCGGGTGAGCCGCCACCTCCGACTGCTGTGCGACGCCGGCCTCCTCAGTCGCCACGCCGAGGGTACGAACGCCTTCTACCGGCACGCCCCGGAGCCCTACGCCCGGGAGTTCCTCGCCGCCATCCGACCCCTCGCCGACCTCGACGCAGCCGTGGTGCAGGCCGACCAGCAGGAGCTGGCCAACGTCCGGGCCGAGCGGGCCGAACTGGCCGCCCGCTCCCTCGCCAAGATCACCCGGGAGTCCGAGCTGCTCGAAGGGCGGAAGGTCCCGGTCGACATGGTCGAGGCGGTGATGCTGGCCGCCGCCGGGACCGAGCCGATCACCACCCTGCTCGACGTGGGAACCGGCACCGGCCGGGTGCTCGAGCTGTTCGCCGACCGGATCACCGCTGGTGTCGGCATCGAGCTCAGCCGGGAGATGCTGAACCTGGCCAGAACCCGGTTGGAGGCGGCAGGGCTCGGCCACTGCTCGGTGCGGTCGGGCAACGCTTACAGCCTCGACCTCCCCGCCGGGTCGATCGACCTCGCCGTGCTCCACCACGTCCTCCACTACCTCGACGAGCCGGCTCGCGCCCTGGAGCAGGCGGCCAGGACGGTCGGCGGAACCGGTCGGCTCCTGATCGTCGACTACGCGGCCCACAAGTTCGAGGAGCTGCGCACCCACCACGCTCACCGGCGCCTCGGCTTCACCGATGGAGAGATCCACGAGTGGTGCCAGGCCGCCGGCATGACGGTCGTGGTGTCCGAGCATCTCGAGCCGCCGAACGATCTGGGGCTGCCAGACGACGAGCAGCTCACCGTGGCCATCTGGGCCGCCCGCCCGACCCGCACCCGCGGGTCCAACGTCATCAACCTTCGTCCCCCGAATCCCGCCTCCGAGGTCGATACATGAGTCCAACCATCTCCTTCGAGTTCTTCCCACCGCAGACCGAGCAGGGCCTGCACCGCCTGACGGCGGTGGCCACCGAGCTGGCGAGCTTCGGCCCGGCGTTCGTCAGCATCACCTACGGCGCCGGCGGGACCAGCCAGGACCGGACCCTCACCGCAGTGGACGAGCTCCGCCGGGCGCTCGACGTGCCCGTCGCCGGTCACCTGACCACGGTCGGCGCCTCCAAAGACGACATCGATGCGGTCGTGGACCACTACGCATCGGTCGGCGTCGAGCACATCGTGGCCCTCCGCGGCGACCCGCCAGCCGACCAGGAGGTCGGACCCAGCGGCTACGAGACCGCTGCCGATCTCGTGACCGCGATCCGTTCCCGCCCCGACGGCGACCGGTTCGAGATCTCGGTTGCCGCCTACCCGGAGGTCCACCCCAAAGCCGCGTCGCCGGCCGCCGATCTCGACAACCTCAAGCGCAAGATCGACGCCGGCGCCGATCGGGCCATCACCCAGTTCTTCTTCGACACGCCGGCCTTCCTCGCCTTCCGTGATCGGGTCGACGCGGCGGGGATCGATGCCCCCCTCGTTCCCGGCGTGATGCCGATCGCGAACTTCGCCGGCGTCTGCCGGTTCGCGGCGCGGTGCGGAACGGTCATCCCCGACTGGTTGACCGCCAAGCTCGGCAACCTCGACGATGATCCCGATCTCCATCAACTGGTGGCGGCGACGATCGCAGCCGAGCAGTGCCGACGGCTGGCGGCGGAGGGCGTCGACGAGTTCCACATCTACACGATGAACCGCCGGGAGCTGAGCGCCGCCGTCTGTCGCTTCCTGGGCCTCGGTCCCGCCGCCGAACCGGCACCCGAGGAGCGCGAAGCACGATGACCGACCCAACGCAGTGCGCCATCGGTTCCCCCGTCGATCGCAACCGGCGGATGGCTGCGCTCCGAGCTGCGATCGCTGAGCGCATCGTGGTGATCGACGGTGCCGTCGGCACGACCCTCCAGGATCGGCGGCTCGCCGACCACGACTTCCGCGGCGACCGGTTCGCCGACCATCCCCGCGACCTCGCCGGCAACCACGACGTGTTGACCCTGACCCGGCCCGACGTGGTGGCCGACCTCCACCGTGGCTTCCTCGAGTCGGGGGCCGAGCTGATCTCCACCAACACGTTCACCGCAACGTCGATCGCCCAGGCCGACTACGGGCTCGAGTCGGTGGTGGGCGAGATCAACCGCGACGCGGCCGCCATCGCCCGGGCCGAGGCCGACGCGATGACGGCGCGGACCCCCGACCGTCCCCGCTGGGTGCTCGGCGCGCTCGGCCCCACCAACAAGACGGCGAGCATCTCGCCCGACGTCAACGACCCTGCGTTCCGCGACGTGACCTTCGAGGATCTGCAGGCCGCCTACGGCGAGCAGATCGACGGGCTCGTCGAGGGCGGGGCTGACGTCATCCTCATCGAGACGATCTTCGACACCCTCAACGCCAAGGCCGCGATCTACGCCTACCTGGAACGGCGCGACGCCAACTTCGGCCATCCGCCGGACGAGCAGGTCGACATCCCGCTGATCGTGTCGGGCACGATCACCGACCGCAGCGGCAGAACGCTGTCGGGCCAGACGCCCGAGGCGTTCTGGAACTCGGTCCGCCACGCCGAACCGCTGGCGGTGGGCCTCAACTGCGCCCTCGGGGCCGACGAGCTGAAGCCGCACCTGGCCGAGCTGTCACGGGTGGCCGACGTGCCGGTCATCGCGTATCCGAACGCGGGACTGCCCAACGAGCTCGGCGAGTACGACGAGACCCCCGGGCACATGGCCGCCTCGATCGGCGGGTTCGCCACCGCGGGGCTGGTCAACCTCGTCGGTGGGTGCTGTGGCTCCGGACCGGATCACGTCGCGGCGATCGTGGCCGCAGTCGACGGCGTGGCCCCCCGGACCGTGCCGACCGTGCCCCACGCCACCCGGCTCTCCGGTCTCGAGCCGATGACGGTCGACGCCGACAGCCTGCTGGTCAACATCGGCGAGCGGACCAACGTGACCGGTTCGGCCCGGTTCGCCAAGCTGATCCTCGGCGAGGACTACGACACCGCGGTGTCGGTGGCCCGGGACCAGGTCGACAACGGCGCCCAGATCATCGACGTCAACATGGACGAGGGCATGCTCGACGCCGAGGCGGCGATGGTCCGCTTCCTCCGGCTGATCGGATCGGAGCCCGACATCAGCCGGGTCCCGGTGATGATCGACTCGTCGAAGTGGTCGGTGATCGAGGCGGGGCTCCGCTCGGTGCAGGGCAAGGCGGTGGTCAACTCGATCAGCCTCAAGGAGGGCGAGGAGCAGTTCCTGGAGCAGGCGGCAGCGGCCAAGCGCTACGGGGCGGCGGTGGTGGTGATGGCCTTCGATGAGACCGGCCAAGCCGAGTCGCTCGAGCACAAGGTCGCGGTCTGCCGCCGGGCCCACGACCTCCTGGTCGAACGGCTCCACTTCGACCCGGCCGACATCATCTTCGACCCCAACATCTTCGCCGTCGCCACCGGCATCGAGGCCCACGCCGACTACGGCCGGGCGTTCATCGAGGCGACTCGTCAGATCACCGCCGAGCTGGCGCCGGCCAGGGTGTCTGGCGGGTTGAGCAACCTGTCGTTCTCGTTCCGCGGCAACAACCCGCTGCGGGAGGCGATGCACGCCGTGTTCCTCTACCACGCGGTGGAGGCGGGATTGTCGATGGCGATCGTCAATGCCGGTCGCCTCCCGATCTACTCCGACGTGCCCGACGATCTCCGGGAGCGCATCGAGGACGTGCTGTTCAACCGTCGCCCCGATGCCACCGACCGGCTCATCGAGGTGGCGGCCGACGCCCAGAGTGCCACCGAGGCGGCCGGCGCCGACCTGTCGTGGCGGGAGGGCACGGTGAACGAGCGCCTCGTCCACGCGCTGGTCAAGGGCCTCGACGACCACGTGGTCGACGACGCCGAGGAGGCCCGCCTCGCCGCCGACCGGGCGCTCGACGTGATCGAGGGTCCGCTCATGGACGGGATGAACGTGGTGGGCGACCTGTTCGGCTCGGGGAAGATGTTCCTCCCCCAGGTGGTGAAGAGCGCCCGGGTGATGAAGAAGGCGGTCGCCCACCTCGAGCCGTTCATGGCCGCCGAGGGCACCGACGCCCGCGCCGCCGGTAAGGTCGTCCTGGCCACGGCCAAGGGCGACGTGCACGACATCGGCAAGAACATCGTGGGCGTGGTCCTCCGGTGCAACAACTACGACGTGGTCGACCTCGGCGTGATGGTCAAGCCGGAGACGATCCTGGAGACGGCCCGCCAGGAGCACGCCGACCTCGTGGGGGTGTCGGGGTTGATCACCCCCAGCCTCGACGAGATGGTGCGGGTCGCCTCCGAGCTCGAGACCGACGGCTTCGAGATCCCGCTGCTGATCGGCGGGGCGACCACCAGCGAGATCCACACCGCGGTCAAGATCGAGCCCGCCTACCACGGTCCGGTCATCCACGTGGCCGACGCCTCGCGGGCGGTGGGGGTGGTGTCGAAGCTCCTCGGCGACGACGCTGCGGCCTACGGCGCCGACGTGCGCGATCGCTACGCCGGGATCCGGGAGGCCCGGGCGGGGGCGCCGGCTGTCGATGTCGTTCCGCTGGACGACGCCCGCGCCAACCGGGTGCCGATCGACTGGGCCAACGATCCGTCGGTCCCGGTGGCGCCCTCCTACACCGGGGTCCGCACGCTCGACGAGATCAAGCTGCAGACCCTGCGGGACTACATCGACTGGACGCCGTTCTTCCGCTCGTGGGACCTGGTGGGCAGTTACCCGAGGATCCTGTCCGACGATGTGGTCGGCGAGGCGGCCCGGTCGGTGTTCGACGACGCCGAGCAGATGCTCGACCAGATCATCAACGAGGAGTGGCTCGACGTGCGGGCGGTCGTCGGGTTCTGGCCGGCGTCGGCCGACGGCGACGACATCGTGGTGTGGTCGGCTTCGGACGCCGCCAACGACACCGGTTCCGGTTCCGGTGAGCTCGCTCGGCTGCACACGCTCCGCCAGCAGGTCCGCCAGTCGGATGGACGCCCGAACTTCGCCCTCGCCGACTTCATCGCCCCGGCCGACAGCGGCGTCGCCGATCACATCGGGGGGTTCACCGTGACCACGGGCGGGCTGGTCGAGGATCGGGCTGCCGAGTTCGAGGCGGCCGGCGACGACTACTCGTCGATCATGCTCAAGGCCCTCGCCGACCGCCTGGCCGAGGCCGGCGCCGAGTACCTGCACCATCGGGTGCGGACCGAACTGTGGGGCTATCAACGGCAGCAGTTCTCCCATGAGGAACTGATGCGGGAGCGCTACCAGGGGATCCGACCGGCCCCGGGCTATCCGGCCTGTCCCGACCACACCGAGAAACGCACGCTGTTCGAGCTGCTCGAGGTGACCGACCGGATCGGGGTGTCGCTCACGGAGTCGTACGCGATGACCCCAGCGGCGTCGGTGTCGGGCCTCTACTTCGCCCACCCGACCAGCCGGTACTTCGGGGTTCGCCGGGTCGGCGACGACCAGGTCGCCGACTACGCCCGCCGCAAGGGACTCACCGAGGACGAGGTGCGTCGCTGGCTCGCCCCGGTCCTCGTCCCGTAGCAGACCGGGGCAAACACACGAAACTCCCGAAATTTGTGGGGCTGACAGCGGGAGCCGCTGCAAACTCCACGAATTTCGAGGGGTGTCCTCGGCCCCCGGCGCTATGTGTCGCTTCGTCCGTCGATGCTCGGGCCGATGGACGAGAGGATCCGTTTTGGGAAAGGGTAGGCAACGATGAGCTGGACCATCGAAGGCAAGCGGGTGCTGCTAACCGGCGGCACCGCCGGTATCGGGAAGGCGACCGCAGCCGCGCTGGCCGAGCGGGGGGCGTCGGTCGCCGTCACCGCCCGCGACGACGCGAAGGGGCGGGCCACGGCGGCCGAGATCCTCGCCACGACCGGGGCGACGATCGACGTCGTCCCGCTCGACCTCGCGAGCCTCGACTCGGTCCGGGCGTGCGGCGAGCGCTTCGCCGCCGACGAGGACCGGCTCGACGTGCTGATCAACAACGCCGGCGTGATCGTCGAGAAGGGTCAGACCTCGGCCGACGGCCACGAGCTGACCTTCGCCGTCAACCACCTCGGCCCGTTCCTCCTCACCCACCTGCTCACGGACCTGCTCGTGGCCAGTGCAGGCGCCGGCGACGACGGCGCCCGCATCATCAACGTCAGCTCGGGGGCTCACCACGCCGCCACCGGCCGCCGTGCGGTTGCGATCGAGGACCTACCCGTGGCCGGGACCAGATCGTCGCCACGGAACTACGGCGCATCGAAGTTGGCCAACATCCTGTTCACGGTGGAGCTGAACCGCCGCCTCGCCGACGACGGCGTGATCGCTCGGGCCCTGCACCCCGGCGTGGTGGCCACGAACTTCGGACGGGGACGGGAAGGCCCCTGGTGGCTGCGACTCGGGATGCGGGTGATCGGTCCGCTGTTGACGAAACCGAGGGACGGCGCCGCGACGTCGGTGCACCTGGCCACCGCCGATGGTGCCGAGTTGGCCCGCGGCCTCTACTGGGAGGACTGCGAGCCCTCAGCGCCGGACCCGAGCGCGCTCGACGAGGACGCAGCGGCCCGTCTCTGGGCACTCAGCGAGAACCTGTCCGGACTGGAGACGACGTCATGACCACACCGAACCCCGCCTCGGCCGGCGAATCGAGCGAGCCGCCGCTCCGTGGGGTCCGGGTGCTCGACATCGGCACGCTGCTCGCCGGGCCCGTCGCCGCGACCTTCCTCGGCGACTTCGGGGCCGAGGTGATCAAGGTGGAGCAGCCCGGTCGGGGCGACACGCTGCGGGGCAGCCCCCGTGACGGGAAGGCCGGCCGCTCGACGGTGTGGATGGTGGAGGGCCGCAACAAGAAATCGGTCACGATGAACCTCCGGTTGCCGGAGGGTCAGGCACTCCTCCGGGAGCTGGCAGGGACCGCCGACGTGCTCATCGAGAACTTCACGCCGGGAACCCTCGAGGGCTGGGGGCTCGGCTGGGACGACCTGCACGAACTGAACCCGCGGCTCATCATGACGAGGGTGTCTGGCTGGGGTCAGGTCGGCCCCTACGCCAAGCGGCCGGGCTATGACCGGATCGCCCTCGGTTTCTCCGGTTACCTGTATCCCACGGGATTCCCGGATCGGATACCGGTGAGACCGGCGTTCGCCACCGCCGACTACAGCAGCGCCGCCTTCGCCGCGATGGCCACGATGTTCGCCCTCTACGAGCGCGATGCCAACGGGGGGGAGGGTCAACTGATCGACCTCGCGCTCTACGAGCCCACGTTCCGGCTCACGTCCGACCTCGTGGCCGGCTATGCCCGCCACGGTCGGATCCAGGAACGGGTGGGCAACCGCAACGAGAACTTCACCCCTGCCGGCACGTTCACCACCGCCGACGGGCGGTACGTGCAGATCGCGGCCGGCGGCGACAAGGTGTGGAAGCGGCTGGCGGTCGCGATCGGACGGCAGGACCTGGCCGACGACCCGGACCTCGAGCGGGGCCGTGGTCGCAACGAGCGGGCCGACGAGCTGGAGGCGATCCTGGCCGACTGGGTCGGCCGGTACGACTTCGCCGAGGTGGAGCGGGTCCTCGTGGAGGCGAACGTGCCCGTCGGTGGGATCTACACCCCCGACCAGATCCTCGACGACCCCCACTACGCCGCGAGGGAGAGCGTCGTCACGATCGACGACGAGGCGCTCGGCCCATTTCCGATGCCCAACGTCGTGCCGAAGCTCTCGGCCACGCCGGGCCGGGTGCGCTTCGCCGGCGTCGAGCTGGGCGCCCACACCGACGTGGTTCTCGGTGAGCTGCTCGGCCGCTCCCCCGCCGACCTCGACCGCCTCCGCGCCGACGGGGTGATCTGACGACGACGGTCAGGCCGATGTCGGCCGGATGACGCGTTGCTCGATGGCTCGGGCGACAGCGCCCGCTCGGGTGTCGACGTCGAGCTTCGTGTAGATGTGGGTGAGGTGGGATTTGATGGTGGCTTCGCTCACCAGGAGTTGCCTGGCGATCTCCCTGTTGCCCAGGCCCTCCGCGAGCAGTTCGACGATCGCGACCTCCCGTTCGGTCAGTACCGGGCCTGGTGAGCTCGCTCGCCGAACGAGCGTGGCAGCTACCGCCGGCGCGAGGACGGTCTCTCCGTCGGCGGTTCGTCGGATGGCGTCGAAGACATCGGCGGGGGGTGCGTCCTTCAGCAGGTACCCGGCGGCACCCGCCTCGATGGCGGCGAGGATGTCGGACTCGGTGTCGTAGGTGGTGAGCACGAGAACCCGGGGCGGCTCGGGGGCGGTGAGCAGCGCGGCGGTGGTCTTGGCGCCGTCGTCGCCCCCATCGAGGTTGAGATCCATCAGCACGACGTCGGGCCTCGTGGCGTGAACGACCGTCTTCGCGCTGGCGGTGTCGTGAGCTTCGCCGACGACGACCAGGTCGGGTTGGCTCTCGAGCAGGGCTCTGATGCCGGCCCGGACGACGGCGTGGTCGTCGACGATGACGAGCCGGATGGTTGGGCGACCGCTCATCCCCGAGGTTCCAGGGGGATCGAGACGGCGACGGCGGTGCCTTCGCCTGGTGTCGATTCGACGGCGAGGTGGCCACCGAAGAGCTGCGCTCTGCTCTCGATGCCGGACAGGCCCCGGCCCCGACCGTTGGCTCGGTTGTTCGCGGGTTCCGTGAAGCCACGCCCGTTGTCTCGAACGTCGAGTAGGACCGAGTCGGGCTGATAGGTGAGCGACACGGTCGCCCGGGTCGCCCCCGAGTGCTCGACGACGTTGGCCATCGCGCCACGGGCGCTCCGCACCAGGGCCGTGGCCCGGTCCGGCGGCACGGGTCTCGGGTCGCCGTGGATCTGCAGGTCGGTCACGACCTCGGAGTCGATGGTGATGTCTTCACAGACCTGGGCCAGGGCGGTCGAGAGCGCGAGCCCGGTCCCGTCCGCCAGCTCCGCCGAGGCGAGATCGTGGACCACCCTCCGGACCTCGTCGAGGCCGTGCCGCGCCGTCAGCGACGCCTGACGAATGTAGTCCCTGGCCTCGCTGGCCTCGTCGGTCCACCGATGCTCTGCCGCCTGGAGCAGGAGATTGATGCTGGACAGGCCCTGGGCGACGCTGTCGTGGATCTCGCGCGAGAGACGAGCACGCTCGGCGAGGGCACCGGCGGCCCGCTGGGCCTCGGCGAGCTCGGCCTGGGCCTCTCGCAGTTCATCGAGCAGGTCCCGCCGGATGCTCGATTCTCGCTCCAACGATCGGTAGGCGACCACGGCCAGGGCGGCGACGGCGAGCGGTCCGGCGATCACGGTCGGGTCGAGGCGGTTCTGCATGGTCGACCAGGCGACCACGACCGTCAGCAACATGACGGTGATCGCCACCCACGCCCAGGTGAAGGGAAGGACTCGCAGCGTGACGAACGCGAGCGGAACGGCGACCCACGAGAACGACGGTGCCAGCACGACCAGAGCGAGCCAACACCCGAGGAGTGCGCCCCACCACACGTACGACTGCGTCTCGGTGCGATGGCCGGGCCGCACCTGCGACGCGCCGTAGATGGCCAGGAGACCCATGGCGCCGAGGAGCACGACCGGTCCTCGCCCCGCGAGCCCGTGCCCGGCGAGATACCTGACCACCGAGGCAACCGTCAGGACCAACATGGCCCCATGGAGCCACGAGTCGAGCTCGTCGACGGAGGCCAGGATGCCACTGGCACTGTCGTCCAAGCGGTCCCGCGGGTTGCCCCTCACGTCGTTCACGGCATCCACGCTAGATCACGGGACGGGCACGGCTACCCGCCGACCGGCGACTCACCGCTAGCCGATCGGCTAGCGGATCCTGACGGGTTGGACGATGACCGCAGGGCCACCTCGGCCGAGAGTGGAACCCAACTGATCCCCGACTGAGGAGAGCTGATGAGAGCACGAACGCGGGTGGCTGTTGCCCTCTGCCTGATGGCAGCCACGGTGACGACGCTGGTGGCCACGCCGGCGTCGGCTCACCGATCTCGACCCGACATCTACGAGCTGTCCGGTGACGACGGCGGCTCGAAGTTCGAAGGGATCGGCGTCGATCGACACCAGCGGGCGTTCTATGTCAGCGAGGTCACCGGCGGTGAGATCCACCGGGGCGACGTGCGCACGGGCGAGACCGAGGAGTGGACGCCCGAAGGAGCCGACGGCCGCTTCACTGCCCGGGGCATCACCACCGACCGCCACGATCGGATCTACATCGCCGGCGGTCCGAACGGCATCGACACCGGCCGCCCCGACCTGTGGGTCTACGACCGCGACGGCGCGCTGCTCGCTGCGCTCCGGGTCGGCGAGCCGAACGCCTTCATCAACGACGTGACGATCGGGCCCGACGGGGCTGCCTACTTCACCAACTCGAACGCTCCCCAGGTCTTCCGGGTGGCCGAGCACGACGACGACTGGCAGGTCACGACGTGGGCCGATGCGACCGGAACCATCGTCCAGGAGGACGGGTTCAACCTGGGCGGCATCGTCGTCTCCCCGAACCGGGAGGCGTTGGTCGTCGCTCAGGGGAACGTCGGCAAGCTCTGGCGATTCGAGTTCGCTACCGGCGAGGCGACCGAGGTCGACATCGGCGACGCCGACCTCACCAACGCAGACGGCCTCGTTCGGAAGGGCGACGACCTGATCGTCGTGCGGAACTTCTCTCGGATGCTGGCCACCCTGGAGCTCGATGGCGACGGCGCCCGCGCTCGACTCGTCAACGAGGTACCGACCGACCCCGATCGGGTCTTCACCACGGCCGAGATCGCCCGAGGTCGACTGCTCCTGATCGACAGCCATTTCGATGAGCAGATCGCGCAACCGCCCTACGAGGTCGTCGCGCTCCGCCTCGGTCCTATCCTCCGTCCCTGATGACCACGGCGCCGACGCGGCGACGCCAGGTCGACCATCGAGTCCAGGTGGCCGGCCTGGCTCTCGTCTTCGCCCTCGTCGTCGGATGCGGCGGCGCGGCCACCGACCGGGCCGACGACCAGCGTGACCTCGATCGGCGACTGATCGCCGCTGCGTGGGCCAACGACGTGCCACTGGCGCGACAACTGATCGCCGACGGGGCCGACGTCAACCACAAGGATGAGACCGTCCAGAGCGCGTACCTCATCGCCACCAGCGAAGGCCACCTCGAACTGCTCGAGCTCACGCTCGACAACGGCGCCGACGTGACCTCGCTCGACAGCTTCAACGGAACCGGCCTCATCCGATCGGCCGAACGTGGCCACGACCACATCGTGGAACGGCTCCTCGAAACCGATATCGAGGTCGACCACATCAACAACCTGGGTTGGACCGCCCTCCACGAGGCGATCATCCTCGGTGACGGCTCGGAGCGGTACATCCGGACGATCCAGCTCCTCCTCGATCACGGCGCAGACCCCACCCTGGCGACGGGCGACGGCCAGACACCCCTCGCCCTCGCAGCCGAACGACGTCAGACCGCCGTCACCGAGCTACTGGAAGCGGCCTCGGCCACCGGCCCCTAGCCCTCGCCGGGCCACCGGACCGAGCCGTCCTGACGACGCACGGCCCGGTCGGTGTCCAAGACGGCATCGATCTCAGACGAGAGGGACGGGACGATGGCGCGCAACCGAAGGGACTTGGCGAGCAAGGTGTCGAGGTCCTCTTCGCATCGCTGCCTGCGGAGACGCTGCAGCTCAGCCGGTTCGTCGCGGTGACCGCTCCTCCCCCGTCGGAAGTTGCTGCCCTCAGATCGAGCGGCGATCTCGACCAGTTCGCCCACGACGAGCGCCCGTTCCTCGTCCCACCGGGTCAGCCGGTACTGCCGGTTGACGAGCAGTGCGCCGCCCAGCGAACCAGCTATCCCGACCACACCACCCACGAGCGCGGCGACCACACCTGCCCAATCCACGATCGACACCATGCCACAGGTGGACGGCACGGATCTCCGCCGATGCCGATCGTCGCCGGGCGACAAGGGTGCGCGGCTGGTTCAGCTCCCGCTCGAAGCGACTCGACGAGGTCGCTGAGACCATCGATGCCCAGATCGATGCTGCTCACCGCTAGCCGAGCTTCTCGAGCGGCGCCCAGGCCAGCAGCAGGGTCTTCTCCCCCACCGAGGGGAACCGGACCACCACCTCGGTCTTGTCACCGGTGCCTCGCAGATCGAGGATCACGCCTTCGCCCCACTTCTTGTGGGCCACGTCGTCGCCGACCTTCAACCCCAACGAATCCGCTCCAGACGGTTGGGGCCCTCGGGGCTTGAGGGCGGTGTCGACGGCGCGGTCCCGCCCGCCGAAGGTGGTGGCGGTGCCGCTCGCGCCGAACGTCGAGCGCGACAGCTTCCGGCCCTGACCTCGGCTGCCGGGGGCTTCGTCGATCAGCTCGGATGGGATCTCGTCGAGGAAGCGGCTCGGGGGGTTGTACTGCGTCTGCCCGAAGATCATCCGAGCCCACGCGTAGGTGAGGTAGAGGCGGTGTTGAGCCCGGGTGATGCCGACATAGGCGAGGCGGCGCTCCTCCTCCATCTCCTCGGGCTCGGTCATCGACCGGAGGTGGGGGAAGATCCCGTCCTCCATCCCGAGGAGGAACACGGTGGGGAACTCCAGGCCCTTGGCGGCGTGGATGGTCATGAGCACCACGGCGGAATCGTCGTCGTCGATCTCATCCGCGTCGGAGACGAGGCTGACCTGTTCGAGAAACTCGTCGACCGTCTCGAACTGGTGGGCCACGCCGACCAGTTCCTGCAGGTTCTCCAACCGGCCCTCGGCCTCGACGGAGCGCTCGTCCTCCAGCTCGGCCACGTAGCCGGTGTCGCGCAGGATCGCCTCGAGGGCGTGAGCTGGGCCCTTCTCCATGTCCTCCGCGAACGTCTCGAGCAACTGGAGGAACGAGGCGATGCCCTTGACCGCAGTGCCGCTCACCCCTGCGTCGTCGGCCCGACGGAGGGCGTCGGCGAACGTGAGCCCGGTCTCGGCGGCATAGGCGTCGAGCTTGCCGAGGGAGGTCGACCCGATCCCCCGCTTGGGCACGTTGATGATGCGCTTGATCGACACCTCGTCACTCGGGTTCGACACCGCCTTCAGGTAGGCGACGGCATCCTTGATCTCCCGCCGATCGTAGAAGCGGGTGCCGCCGATGACCTTGTAGGGGATCCCGACCCGCATGAGGTATTCCTCGAGCACCCGCGACTGGGCGTTGGTGCGGTAGAAGACCGCCATCTCGCCCCACCGGCACTCACCCACGTCGTGGAGGCGGGCCATCTCGCCGGCCACGAACTGGGCCTCGTCGACCTCGTCGTCGGCGTGGAAGCGGAGGATCAGGTCGCCGGAGCCGGCGTCGGTCCAGAGGTTCTTCGGCTTGCGGCCGAAGTTGTTGGCGATCACCGAGTTGGCGGCGTCGAGGATGGTCTGGGTGGAGCGGTAGTTCTGCTCGAGCAGCACCACCGTGGTGTCGGGGAAGGCATCCTCGAACTGGATGATGTTGCGGATGTCGGCCCCGCGAAATCTGTAGACCGACTGGTCAGAGTCACCCACGGCGGTGATGTTGCGGTTCTTCGAGGCGAGGCGGACGACGAGCTCGTTCTGCACACCGTTGGTGTCCTGGTACTCGTCGACGAGGAGGTGCTGGAACCGGTCCTGGTACGAGTCGAGGGTGTCCGGCGACGCCTTGAACACCTCGACGGCGTTGAGGAGGAGGTCGTCGAAGTCCATGGCCGACGCCCGCTGGAGCCGCTTCTGGTACTCGGTGTAGACCTCGGCGGCCTTGCGCTCGATGATCACGTTGGCCGCATCCGCGTAGCGGGCGGCGTCGATCCCGTCGTTCTTGGCTGCACTGATCATGGCGTGGATCGAGCGGGGCTGGAACCGCTTGGGGTCGAGCCCGAGATCCCGGATCACGTAGCCGGTGAGACGGACGGCGTCGGCCTGGTCGTAGATGGTGAAGTTCGACGGGAAGCCGAGCACCGCCGCTTCGCGTCGGAGGATCCGCACGCACGCCGAATGGAACGTGGAGACCCACATGCGCTGGGCGACCGGGCCGACCAGCTCGGCCACCCGCTGCTTCATCTCGTTGGCGGCCTTGTTGGTGAACGTGATGGCGAGGATCTCGAACGGGGAGATCCCCTCGTCGATCAGCCACGCGATCCGGCGGGTGAGCACCCTCGTCTTCCCCGACCCGGCGCCGGCCACCACCAGGAGCGGACCGTCGGGATGGGTCACCGCGTCGAGCTGGGCGGGGTTGAGACCGCCGAGGATCCGCTCCCGGGCCTTGGCTTCGAAGCTCTCCGGCTCGGTGCTCGCGGACTCGGCGCCGGTCGGGTTGGCGTCGCTCATGTCGAACTCAACCCTACCGGCCGCTGTCGGCTCGAACGGGCTTGCTCGGGTGGGTCACGGCCGGTCACCATCGGACAGCACAGCGGCGAGGGTCGAGCGGCCGATCTGCTCGAGCGCAGGGTTGTCGGCTGACGACTGGAGCACCGCGAGCGCGAAGGCGAGGGCGTTCCCCCTCGCCCGGGACCACATGGCCCGGTCGATTCGCCGCCCGGCGGTGTCGGCTGCTCGGCGGAACACGGCTCGCTCCGGTTCGTCGAACAGCATCCAGGCCACGCCGAGATCGCCGGCCGGGTCCCCGGCGGTGATGTCGCCGAAGTCGATGACCGACACGAGTCGGCCGCCCCTGTGCAGGATGTTGAGCGGGTGGAGGTCACCGTGAGCCCACATCGGCGGTCCGATCCACGGCTGCTCCCCGGCCGCCGCGCACCAGCAGCGCAGGACGTGGTCAGCGGCACCGAGCCCCTCGCCGAGCGCCTGGAGCCGGTCGAGCGCGGCCGGCGAACGCTCGGCCAGCGGCACCGCCCGGAACGGGTTGGGCGGGGCGTCGGCGGGGGCGGGTACGTGCAGGGCGGCCAGGAACCCGCCGAGATCGCGGGCAAGCTCGGCCGACCCCCGCTCGCCATCGACAGGGCCGGGGCCCACCGGCTCGCCGCCCACCCACGGCACGATCGACCAAGCCCACGGAAAGCCTGCGCCCGGGACACCGACCCGAACCGGAACCGGTATCGGCACCGGTAGCCGGGGCCGGAGAACCGGGAGCCAGCGCTGCTCGTTCTCGATCAGCCCGGCCGACAGTGCTCGCCGCGGGAGCCGAACCAGCAGCTCCGAGCCCAGCCGGTACAGGGCGTTGTCCCAACCGTTGGCGTACTCGACGATGGCCAGGTCGGCGAGATCCGGGTGCTGCTCGTCGAGCAACCGGCGAACCAGGGCGGCCGAGATCGCCACCTCGGCGGCGGGCATGTTGGACGGGCTCACCGCTCCCAACGTAGCCACCTCACGGGAGCAGGGCGGCCAGGTCTCGTTCGCCTACCGGTCGAGGAGGCGGTCGAACGACGGTGCCCCCATCCGCCCGTGGAGCCGCTGCGCTGACGCGATGAAGGATGCCTGCCGGTCGGCGTCGCCCATCAGCCCGGTCAACACGGAGAGGAAGAGGTCGGCTGAGGGGAACCCGGACCACGGTACCCCGAGCATCTGACCGGCGAGGGGTTCGAGTGCCGGCAGTACCAGGCCGGCGAGATCACGATCCCGCCGGACGTGCGCGGTCATCGCCAAACCCGCGAGACCGAACCCGCCGAGGAAGGTCTCGGGGAGCTGCGCCACGCGCTTCGGCGTGATCGTGTCGTACAGCTCGGCTACGAGCGCGTCGTCGTCCGCCTCGGTGGCCAACCACAGCAACGTGTAGCGCAGCGGGCACCCGAAAATCGGCGAAGGCTCGAGCCACGGTCGAGAGGGCACGTTCCGGGGCACCGGTGAGCCACTCGATGGTAACGTTGCTCCAGGCGTGGTTCCCCCGTGCGACGTCGTTGAGGAGCTCGTACTCCGACAGCAGGCGGCGGGCCCGGTCCAACTCACCATCGAAGATGGCCAACACGGTTCGAGGCTCGTGAGCAGGTTCCGGGCGCTGCGGGTGGCCGTCGCCTGCTCCGCTCGCCGCTCCTCGACGTCGGCCCGGAACTGCTCACCGTCGGCGAGCCAGAAGGTCGAAACGGCAGGTCGATTCGACAGGTCGCTGCGCATGAGTCCGGCCAGCTCGAGTCGCCGGATGTCTGCCTCGAGCTGCCTGGTCCCTTCGAGGTTGCTCGGGCAGGCGGTTGCGACGAGCGCGGCGTTGAGCGCGTCACCGTACGCCTCGATGTCCCCGGACGTCTCGGCAAGGGCGATCGCCCTTTCGGCTGCGGCCGTCCTTGTGTGGAGGGGACCGGTGAAGATCTCGAAGCTGGCGAGTCTGGCCTCGATCCGTGCTCGGAGATCGGGCCGATCGGCCGGACACCGGTCCTTGGCGAGGGTCAGGAGGCGCGGACGGTTGTTGTCATCGTTGGTCGGCCAAGGCCCGACTCGTCCGTAGGCGAGCGCCACGTCGACCAGTTCGGCGTCGAGACCGTGTTCGAGCGCGAGCTCGCTCGCCTCGATCAGCGGCACCTCGGCCCCCCGCTCGACCTGGGCGAACAGCGCGAGGCCGTACCACCGTAGCGCCATCACCCGATCCGCCGGAGCGAGGGGCCTGGCGAGGATCGCCCTGAGCGCGTCGACAGCGGGGCCGGGCCGGCCCCGCCGGACGAGCTGGGCGGCAGCCTCGGCACCGGCAACCGCCAGCGTGTGCGGATCGACGAGAGGCCCCGCCTCGATCAGGTGGGAGATCCAGTCCGGTGCGGGTGCGCCCCTGGTCTGCAGGATCTCGGCGATTCGCAGGGGCAGTGCCCGCCGCTCGTGGGTCGGTGTCTCTGTTCGCATCGCCTCGGCCACGAGGCCATGGGCGAACGCCCGGCGCTCGCCATCGGCTCGGAGCAGCAGCTCGTTCTGCTCCAGGGTGTCGACGACGGCATCGATCGTCGTCGGGTCCAACGAGACCGCATCGCCGGCCAGCCATGGATCGAAGTCGAGCCCGATGAGCGCGGCCGCGCTGAGGAACCGTTCCGCGTGCTGGTGGGCGAGCCCGACCCTGCCGTGAACCAGCCGTAGCAGGGATTCGTCGCCGTCGGCCGACGCTTCGGCCCGCAACGCCTGAGCGACGAAGAACGGACTGCCGCCTGTGCGTGCGTGCAACTCCTCGACAGAGGTTCCCGGTCGGACGGCATCGACGATCACCGCCAGGTCTGAAGCGGGCAGCGGTCCGAGCTTCACGTGCTCGCTGGTCGGGCCGGTCATGAGCGGAACGAGCCGCTCCCGCGTCGAGTTGCTTCTGCGATCGAATCGGCAGGTCGCCAGCAGGGCCAGCGATATCGCATCGGCCCGCTGCGCCAAACAGGTCGACGACGTCGAGCACCAGTTCGGATGCCCACTGCAGGTCGTCGAGAACAACCAGATGCGGCGTCCGATCACCGGCCCGCAGCAGGAGCGAGGCGTAGGCGTGGGCGAGTCGCTCACGCTCCTCGGGGGCCGGGACCGATGCGGTGAGCGGCGGCGCCTCGCCAAAGCCGGGGTGGTGGGCCGCGAGCAGGGACTGAGCGCCGGCAGCATCGGCACCGACGTCGGCCAAGGGGGTCGCCCGCAGGTAGTCCTCGACGATCCCCCACAGTGGCCCCGCCTGCGATCGTGCCGATGCATCGCAGCGTCCGCTCAGGACGATGTGTCCGAGACATCGCCGCGCGGCCTCCACCATGAGACGCGACTTTCCGGCTCCTGGGGCGCCGCCGATGAATGCGATGGCGTGCCTCGGCCTCCAGCCGTCACCGTCAGCTCGAGTCAGCACGTCGAGCTCCGCGTCTCGACCGACGAACGGAAGCGTCTCGGCGACGCGCAACGTCGGTCCACCTCGGAGGTCGGCGACCTGACTCTCAGCCGGCGCTCGGCGAGCACCGGGAAGGCCGACGAGCCGACTCTCCAGATCGAGCAGGGGACGACCTGGAAGAAGACCGGCCTGATCGAGCGCAGCGCGCGCATCCTGTAGCGAACGCAGCGCACCGACCCGGTCGCCGGCCTCGGCCATTGCACTCGCAAGATCGCACCACCATTCCCCGTTGAAGGGGCGGGACCGAACCAACCGCTGCAGGTAGGTCAGTTCGACGTCACTGTTGCCGACCACGCGTCCAGCTCGAGCTGCGGCGGCGAACAGCCGGAGGCGGGCATCGCGGAGCATGACCCGGTCGGCGACGAGCTGAGCGAAGTCGTCGAGCCCCTGCCACGGATCGCCACGCCACAAGCGCTCCGACTCCTCGACGAGTCGCAACACCTCACCGGGGTCCTCCCCGTCGCTCGCCCGCTCGGCGATGCCGAGGAACCGCGCCCGTTGCGACACCACGCCAGGTGCCAGGCGATAGGTCGATCCGTTCGTCTCGATCGCGTCGGCCCCGAGCTGCTTGCGCAATCGCAGGATCGTCGTCGTGAGCGAGCCGCGTCGGGCCTTCGCCCCATCACCCCAGACCGTCTCCACCAGGAAGTCGAGGCCGGCGCCGCCCCGTCCCCGAAGTGCCAACAACGCGACCACGGCGGCGCGGCGCCGACCATGCATCGGCACTTCATCGCCGTCGACCCACACGGTCAGCGGACCGAGTTCCCCGATCTCCACCACTGCGGGTCCTGCGTCAACCGGGCTCACGAACCCGATCCTCGCATCCCTGCCGCACTCGGGCACAGAGGTGTGATCCATGTGTGATCGAGCCGGTCTTGAATCGATCGTGACCGGGCGCGACTGGCGAGCCCGCCCCCAGCACGGAGGAACCATGTACGGACTGCTGATCACCTTCGAGACCGACATCTCCCTGGCGGAGCTCGAGCAACCGTTCACCGACTACGCCAAGGCGCTCAACGCGATGCCCGGTCTGCTGAACAAGGCGTGGCTCCACGATGGGCGCACGCTCGGCGGCTTCCACTTGTTCGCGACCAGGGCGGATGCTGATGGTTACCTCGCCTCGGATCTCGCCGCCGGCCTGATGGCCACCGAAGGACTCGACGATTTCAACGTCCGTGGCTTCGAGATCCTCGACGGTCTGAGCGCGATGACCGGCGTCGGTGAGCTCACGGCGCTCGCGGGCTGAGCGCCTGGGGCGAGAAGCGTCGTAACCCCGATCACGAGCAACGGGCAGGTCGTCTACGCTCGGGTCGTGGCCGAGAGCGCCGACGATGCAGCCAGCGTCTACCCATCGGAAGCTGAAATCGAGGACGCGCTCGGGAGGGTTCGGCAGCACGCGCTCGCTCTGCCCGAGACGAATGAACGCCTGAGCCACGGCTCGCCCTCGTTCTTCATCCGCGACAAGAAGTTGTTCGTGACCTTCGTCGACAACCACCACGACGATGACCGCGTTGCGCTGTGGTGCGCCGCGCCGGCCGGCGTGCAGGAGACCCTGGTGGAGACCGAGCCGGACCGGTTCTACCGACCGCCCTATGTCGGACACCGCGGATGGATCGGCGTCAGGCTCGACGTGGACGTCGACTGGGACGAGATCGGCGAGATCATCGCCGACGCCTACCGTCACGTCGCCCCGAAGAAGCTGGCCGCCCAACTCGACAGCGTCGAGTGAGGGCCTGCGGCTCGTACAGTTACCCGGGTGCTGAGCAGAGCGGCGGTGACCGCGATTCGAGGGTTCTGCATGGGTGCGGCCGACATCGTCCCCGGTGTCTCCGGCGGCACGATCGCGCTCGTGTTCGGCATCTACGAGCGTCTCCTCACCAACGTGGGGCTCGGGGCGAGGGCGCTCGGCCGTCTCGTGAGGGGCGACCTCACCAGCTTCCGGGACCGGCTCACCGCGATCGACTGGCTCTTCATCATCCCGCTCGGCATCGGGATCCTGGGGGCGGTGGGGTTGCTGTCGTCGATCATCGAGCGGCTGCTCCAGGAGCGGCCCGAGGAGATGGCCGGGCTCTTCTTCGGACTCGTGCTCGGGTCGGTCGTGGTGGCCTGGGGCCTGCTCACCGAGCGCTCGTCGAGTCAGGTGGGGGTGATGCTCGCGGTGGGGGTGGTGACGTTCGTGCTCCTCGGGTTCCAGTCGGGACCGGCTGCGTCGCCGCCGTTGCTGGCGTTCCTCGGGGCGGGGGCGATCGCCATCTGCGCCATGATCCTCCCGGGCATCAGTGGCTCGTTCCTCCTGCTGATGATGGGGATGTACGCCGCGGTGCTCGGCGCGGTCCACGACCGCGAGATCGTGAGCCTCGGGGTGTTCCTGGTGGGAGCGGTCGTGGGCCTCGCGGTGTTCTCGACGGCGCTGAACTGGCTGCTCGACCACCACCACGACACACTGCTCGCCGCCCTGATCGGGCTCATGATCGGCTCGCTGCGGGTGCTGTGGCCGTGGCCGAACGGGGTGGGCATCATCAGCGAGGAGGCGGGCGAGTCGATCAGCGGCACCGGGCTCGAGCTACCGGCCGGCGATCAGGTCGCGTTGCCGGTGCTGCTCGCGGTGGTGGCGTTCGCCGTGGTGGTGGGCGTCAGCTACGTGGCCGGGGATCGGGGCCACCGCACGTCGACGTCCGAGCCTCAGCCGAACATCGTCGGCTGAGGCCGAGCTACTCCCACTCGATGGTGCCGGGCGGCTTCGACGTGATGTCGTAGGCGACCCGGTTGACCCCGTCGACCTCGTTGATGATTCGGCTCGACATGCTCTCGAGCACCTCGTAGGGCAGCCGGGCCCAGTCGGCGGTCATGGCGTCGTCGCTGGTGACGGCCCGCACGATGATCGGATGGGCGTAGGTCCGCTCGTCGCCCATGACCCCCACCGAGCGGATGTCGGCCAGCACGGCGAACGCTTGCCAGACCTCGCGGCCCAGGTCGGCCTTGTCGATCTCCTCCCGCACGATCGCGTCCGCCCGCTGCAGCACCGCGACCCGTTCGGGGGTCACCTCGCCGATGATCCGCACCCCGAGCCCGGGCCCGGGGAACGGTTGGCGCCACACGATCTCGTCGGGCAGGCCCAGTTCCGAACCGACCTTCCGCACCTCGTCCTTGAAGAGGTTGCGCAGCGGTTCGACGAGCTTGAACTGCAGGTCTTCCGGTAAGCCGCCGACGTTGTGGTGGCTCTTGATCATCGCTGCGGTGTCGGTGCCCGACTCGATCACGTCGGGATAGAGGGTGCCCTGCACCAGGAAGTCGGCGTCGCTCAGCCCACCCGACGCCTCCTCGAAGACCCGGATGAACAGCTCGCCGATGGCCTTGCGCTTCTCCTCCGGTTCGACGACGCCTTGGAGTCGCTCGAAGAACCGGTCGCCGGCCCGCACGTGGATCAGCTCGATGCCCTGGTGCCGTTGGAACGTCTCGACGACCTGCTCCGACTCGCCGAGCCGCATCAGCCCGGTGTCGACGTAGACGCAGGTGAGGCGGGACCCGATCGCCTTGTGGACCAGCGCAGCAGCGACGGCGGAGTCGACCCCGCCAGAGAGGCCGCAGATCGCTCGGCCCGGCCCGACCTGGGAGGTGATGGCATCGACCGACGACGAGATGATCGACGTCATGTTCCACGACGGCTCACAGCCGGCCAGCTCCATGAGGAACCGGCGGAGGATCTCCTGCCCGCCCTCGGTGTGGACGACCTCGGGATGGAACTGCACGCCCCACATCCGCCGCTCGTCGCTCTCGAGCGCAGCCACCGGCGAGTTGTCGGTGCTGGCGGTCGCGAGGAAGCCGTCGGGCACGGTGGTGACGGCATCGAAGTGGCTCATCCACACGGTCATGCCACTCGTCGAGTGGCCATCGCTCGATGCGTGGCCGCCGACCGGGGCGAGGGACGACGAGGCCGGGTCGGTCCAGCGGAGCATCGTGCGGCCGTACTCGCCGCGGGCGTTGCGCCCGACGGTGCCGCCGAGTTGGTGGGCGATGAGCTGGGAGCCGTAGCAGATGCCGAGGATCGGGATGCCGAGGTCGTAGATGGCCGGGTCGAGGCGGGGCGCGCCGTCGACGTGGACGCTCGCCGGCCCACCCGACAGGATGATCGCCGCAGGGCGTCGAAGCTCGATCTCGGCCGCCGTCAGGTTGTGGGCCACGATCTCGGAATAGACGTTGAGCTCTCGGACCCGGCGGGCGATGAGCTGGGCGTACTGCGCGCCGAAGTCGACGACGAGCACGACCTGGGTCGGAGCGGCGATGCCGGTCACAGCCGTGCCTTCCGGTTCCGTGCGAACAGATCCAGCCGACGATGTTCGTCAGCAGCCGCGCCGGGCTGCCGCGAACAGACGGTGAGCAGGGCTTCCGGCACGGCGACGGTCACGGGTGCACCTGGTCGCCGAGGACCATGACGTCGGCCTTCTGGAGCTCCTTGATGGTCGGATAGCCGAGGGTGGCCATGGCCCGGCGGAGGCCACCGAAGATGTTGAGTCGGCCGTCGGCCTCGGCGGCTGGGCCGAGGAGGAGTTGCTGGAGGGGGGCGATCTGCTCCACCGCCACCCGGCGACCCTGCGGCAGCTCCGGATGCACCACCGATGCCGGCCAATGCCAGCCCCGTCCGGGCGCCTCCTGGGCCGCGGCCAGCGCGGATCCCATCATCACGGCGTCGGCGCCGCAGGCGATCGCTTTCGCGATCTGGCCACCGGTTCGGAATCCACCGTCGGCGATCACCTGCACGTAGACGCCGGTCTCGTCGAGGTGGCGCATCCTGGCCGCTCGCACGTCGGCGATGGCGGTGGCCATGCCGGAGCCGATCCCGATCACGTCGCCGGTCGTGGCGGTGCTGCCACCGTCGACCCCGACGAGCACGCCAGCGGCTCCGGTGCGCATGAGGTGGAGGGCCGCCGGGTAACTCACGCAGCCCCCGACGATGACGGGCGTCTCCAGCTCCCGGACGAACTCCTTGAGGTTGAGGGGCTGCTCCTCCTCCTTGGCCGTGTGCTCGGCCGAGATCACGGTGCCGCGGATGAGGAGCAGGTCGAGCTCGGCCCGCAGGAGCGTGCTGGCGAGATCGGCGACGTGCCTCGGCGACACCGCGCCGGCGGCGATGACCCCGGCGGCATGGATCTCGGCGACCCGCTTGACGATGAGGTCGGGGTCGGTCGGGGTCTCGTAGAGCTGGCGAAGGCGAGCGACGGCGGCTTCGGGGTCGAGGTCGGCCAGCTCCGCGAGTCTCTCGCCGGCGTCGTCGTGGCGGGTCCAGAGCCCCTCGAGGTCGAGCACGGCGAGGCCGCCGAGCTGGCCGATGGCGGCGGCGGTGGCCGGGCTGGTCACCGAGTCCATCGCAGAGGCGAGGAACGGGAGGTCGAGCCGGTAGGCGTCGATCTGCCACGACAGGTCGACGAGGTCGGCGTCGGTCGTGGGGCGGCACGGGAGCAGCCGGAGCTCGTCCAACCCGTAGGCACGACGGCCCGCCTTCCCCATTCCGATCTCGATGTCGACCACCGCGCCCCTCCCCAGAGAGAAAGAACCAGACTAGCGGGACTCGACGACCGGCCGGTGGGACAGCCCTCGTCGGCCCGTCGCCTCCCGCTCCACCACCCGCCGCCCACGCCCGATGGCGGCCCCAAGCCTCACCCACGACGCCCACAACCGCCACCACCCGCCGCCCACGCCCGATGGCGGCCCCAAGCCTCACCCACGACGCCCACAACCGCCAACGCGGGGGTGCTGCTCGGCCGGGGCGGGCGGCGGGGTGCTGGCGGGCGTGGCTACAGGGAGGCGGCGAGGCGGGGGGCGAGGTCGCCGTTGGGTTCGACGGCCACGTCGTCGAGATCGAGCCAGTCGGCCATCTCCACCAGTGCGTCGGCGAGGGCAGAGGAGACCCGGGGCAGGTCGACGTCAGGCTCGGCGAACGAGCCACGCACGAGGAGCGTCCGTGAGGCCCGGTCGGCCTTGAGGTCGACCCGGGCCACGAGCTCGTCGTCGAGGAGGAACGGCAAAACGTAGTAGCCGTGGACCCGCTTCTCGGCCGGCACGTAGATCTCGATGCGGTACCGGAACCCGAAGAGCCGCTCGGCCCTCGGCCGGAACCAGACCACCGGGTCGAACGGGCTCAGCAGTGCCCGCCCGGTGATCCGGCGGGGGCGGGTGGCGGCGGGATGGAGGAAGGCCGGCTCCGACCAGCCTTCGACCTCGACCGGCTCCAGCTCCCCGTCAGCCACCAGCTCGGCCAGGATCGGGCGGGCCACCGGCATCCTGATCCGGAAGTAGTCGGCGATGTCGGTGGCAGTGCCGATGCCGTGGCTCCGAGCGCCGAGGAGCAGCAACCGCCGCTGGGCCTCGGCGTCCGACGGTGTCTCGGCGGCCAGCACGTCGGGGTGGATGACCCGCTCGGGGAGGTCGTAGGAGGAGACGAACATCTTGTCGCGGTCGGCGATGGCGAGCCGACCGGTGTAGCCGAGCCAGTCGAGTGCGATCTTTCCCTTCGACCGACCCCACCACGGCCCGGTCCGCTCCCCCGGATCGCTGAGCTGCTTGATCGTGAGCGGACCTCGCTCGGCGATCTCGTCGATGACCGACTGCAGATAGTCGCCGTGGTCCCGCTCCAACTCCTCGGCTCGACGCCAATGGGCGGTCTGCATCCGCCATCGAAGCAGGGGGTGGAGCGCCTGTGACGTGATCGACGCCTCGTGGCCGATGTACTCGAAGTTCCTGCCGGATCGGTAGAGGAAGCGGTCGAGGCGGTCGCGATCGTACGGACCGAGTCGAGCCAGGATCGGGAGGTAGTGGCTCCGGCTGATCACGTTGACCGAGTCGAGCTGGAGGATCGTCATCCGGTCGAGCGCCCGCTGGAAGTGACGGGCGGTGCAGGCACCGGTGGGTGCCTTGTCGTTGAAGCCCTGGGCGCCGAGCGCGATACGACGGGCGGCGGCGATCGTTACCCGTTTCATCGTCGGCGAGCTCGAGCCGTGCCGCTCGTCAGTTGCTGCCACCGTTGACGTCGACCGGTTCCTGCATCGCCTCGAGAACGTCGCGCAATCCGCCGTGCTTGAGGTTCTTGAGCACGGTGCCAGGGGTGGTGTCACCCCGCTCCCACTCCATCCAGTGGGCGAGGAGCTTTGCCGGGTCGGGAGGGGGCCTATCCATGGACGGCAGGGTAGCGGCGGTCGATCGGGGCCTGGCTGTGTCAGGATGAGCGGCGTGTTCCGCTCGTTTCTCGAACGCATCGGTCTCGGCGGCGACGGACCGGTTCGTGTGTCGGGTCTCCCGACCTCGTCGAACAAGGCGTCGTCGTTCCACCTCTACTGGGACGTGCCGCCGGAGCCGCTGGTCGAGGTGCGGGCCACGATCGAAGTGGTCGAGCCGCCGACGGTCGACCGGCTGTACTTCTGGGCGCTGCAGGCCAGCTTCGAGCGGGCGGGCGCCCAGAGGGGTGGCGCCCATTTCGGGTTGCAGTACCACCCCTCGTATCCGGCGGCCGGGGCGGTGAACTGGGGCGGGTATCACGCTGGGGGCGGTGAGCTGGACGGGTCGGTCTCGACGCTGCCCTCCGCGCTCGACAACGTCAACACCCGCACCTACCGGTGGGCGGCCGGGCGGCCCTACCGGTACCGGATCCACCGCTCGCCCGAGCGCGGATGGCGGGGCACGGTGACCGATCTCGAGTCGGGCGAGGAGACGGTCGTTCGCGATCTGTGGGTGGAGGGCGACCACCTGATCAGTCCGATGGTGTGGACCGAGGCGTTCGCCGACTGCGGCGACCCTGCAGCGTCGGTGCTGTGGCGAGACCTGGAGGCGGACACGATGGCTGGCGTGACCCACCACGTGAGCGCCGTGCGGGTCAACTACCAGAGCCACGCCGACGGCGGGTGCACCAACACGAACGTGGCGGCCACCGAGAACGGGTGGCTGCAGCGAACCGGTACCGAACGCGTGACCCCGATCGGGACCACCCTCCGGATCTGAGCAGTTCGTTCCGGAACTGCGTGGAGTTTGCAGCGGCTCCCGCTGTCAATCACACAAATTTCGGGGGGTGTCCTGTGGACGCGACGAGGGTCGGTCCGCCGTAGCGGACCGACCCTCGGTGCAGAGCAGTTGCCCTCAGCGACAGACTTCGTCGCCGAGGAGGCGGATCACATCATCCCGCCCATGCCGCCCATGCCGCCCATGTCGGGCATGGCCGGGGCCGCGCCCTCCTCTTCGGGCTTGTCGGCGACGAGCGACTCGGTGGTGAGGACGAGCGCCGCGATCGACGCTGCATTCTGCAGGGCGGCCCGGGTGACCTTCGCGGGATCGGTGATGCCCGAGGCCATGAGGTCCTCGATCACACCGGTGGCCGCGTTGAGACCCTTGGTGCCCTTCTCCTCCTCGACCCGCTGGACCCAGATGGCGCCTTCGAGACCGGCGTTCTCCGCGATGAGGCGGGCCGGGGCCTCGAGGGCACGGAGCACCGAGCGAGCGCCGGTGGCCTCGTCACCTTCGAGGTTCTTGATCGACGCCTCGACGGCGGGGCGGGCCCGGAGCAGGGCGGTGCCGCCACCGGCGACCACACCTTCCTCCAGCGCGGCCCGGGTGGCCGACAGCGCATCCTCGATGCGGTGCTTCTTCTCCTTGAGCTCCACCTCGGTGGCGGCGCCGACCTTGACGACGGCAACGCCGCCGGCCAGCTTGGCCAGCCGCTCCTGGAGCTTCTCCCGATCCCAGTCGGAGTCGGTGTTGTCGATCTCGGCCTTGATCTGGTTGACCCGGCCGTCGACGTCGGCCTTGTCGCCGGCGCCCTCCACGATGGTCGTGTCGTCCTTGGTGACGATGACCTTGCGGGCGGTGCCGAGCATCGACAGGTCGACGGCGTCGAGCTTGAGGCCGACCTCTTCGGAGATGACCTGACCACCAGTGAGGATCGCCATGTCCTGGAGCATCGCCTTGCGGCGCTCGCCGAACCCGGGAGCCTTGACCGAGACCGAGGCGAACGTGCCGCGGATCTTGTTCACGACGAGCGTGGCCAGGGCCTCACCCTCGATGTCCTCGGCGATGATGACCAGCTGCTTGCCGGCCTGCATCACCTTCTCCAGCACCGGCAGGAGATCCTGGACGGAGGAGATCTTGCCCTGGTTGAGGAGGATGTAGGGATCCTCGAGCACCGCTTCCTGGCGCTCGGCATCGGTCACGAAGTAGGGGGAGATGAAGCCCTTGTCGAACTGCATGCCCTCGGTGAACTCGAGCTCGAGCCCGAAGGTGTTCGACTCCTCGATCGTGACGACCCCGTCCTTGCCGACCTTGTCGATCGCGTCGGCCAGGACCTCGCCGACGCTGTTGTCGGCGGCGGAGATGGCGGCGACCTGGGCGATCTCGGTCTTGTCGTCGATCTCCTTGGACTGCTTGGCGATCTCGGCGACGGCCACCTCGACCGCAGCCTCGATGCCGCGCTTCAGGCCCATCGGGTTGGCGCCGGCGGCCACGTTGCGGAGGCCTTCCTTGATCAGCGACTGGGCCAGCACGGTGGCCGTGGTGGTGCCGTCACCGGCGACGTCGTTGGTCTTGGTCGCCACTTCCTTGACGAGCTGGGCACCCATGTTCTCGAACGGGTCGTCGAGCTCGATCTCTCGAGCGATCGACACGCCGTCGTTGGTGATGGTGGGTGCGCCGAACTTCTTGTCGAGGACCACGTTGCGACCCTTGGGACCGATCGTGACCTTGACGGCGTCAGCCAGCTTGTTCACGCCGCTCTCGAGGGAGCGTCGTGCTTCTTCGTCGAATTTGAGAATCTTTGGCATGTGCTACCTCTTGTTCAGCTTGTTCGGCGATGCAGCGGCACCGCGTGCGTGCTGGTTTGCTACTTGACGATCGCGAGGACGTCGCGGGCGGACAGGATCAGCAGGTCGTCACCTTCGATGGTGATCTCCGTGCCGCCGTACTTCGAGTACACGACGGTGTCACCGGTGCTGACATCCATGGGGATGACCTCACCGCTATCGGCCCGGCGGCCACCACCGACAGCGAGCACCTCGCCCTGCTGCGGCTTCTCCTTGGCGGTATCGGGGATGACAAGACCGCTGGCCGTGGTGGCCTCGGCGTCGTTCGGCTTCACGACAATACGGTCTTCGAGTGGTTGAAGGTTCATGCAAAGCTCCGTTTGGGCGTTAGCACTCTCATTGGACGAGTGCTAATGGTAAGGCCGCCGTCGGTGAAGGCCAACCCGTTCGCGACGGCATCCGGAAACGATTCGATCGGACCCGTTCACGCACGTCCTACCGTTTCGGTCACCGGAACCGAACATGAGGGTCGCGGGGGTCGGCGAGGGCACTCGGCGGTACCTCGGCGCGGTCGACTCCCGTCATGCTCGATCGACTCGAACGACGATGGCGCCGGTGGGCAGCCACCGCCGATGCACGCCGCCAGCTCGCTCGCTGGGCTGCCGCCCACCCGGCGCTCGATGGCTGGACGATCGTCGACCTCGACGCACCCCGCTCCTCACCCCGTACCGATGCGATGCAGGCGGCGCTGGTCGAGCTCGCCCAGTCCGGCGACCACGCGGCGATGCTCACGCTGCTCAACCAGCTCCGACCCGGTCTGTGGTGCCTCGCCCGGCACGGACGGTGGGCCGTTCGAGATGGCCCGGTCCCGGGGCCTGACGACGTCGTGGCCGTGGCGTGCGAACGGGTGCTGCTCCATCCGCTCGATCGACGGCCGAGGTCGATCGCGGCCAACATCGTGCTCGACACGCGGCAGCGGCTCTGCCGGTCGAGACGGGCCCGGGTGACCCACCCGCTCGTTGCGTGCACCGCCCCGGCGGTCGACGAGCCGGAGGTGAGGAGCACCGACCTCGATCTCCTCGAACGCCTGGCGTGCGCGCTCCACGCAACGGGTGCCGATCCGCGGTCACGCCGGTTGTCGGCCGAGGTGGCCTACCGGGCATGGATCCTGGACGAGTCGGCACCGACGATCGCCGCCTCGGTCGGCCTCCGACCCGACGCCGTCCGGGCCCGACTCTCCCGGATCCGCGCCGCGGTGCGAGCCGCGACGCCGCCTACCGAAGAATGACGGCCGACGGCCGACGGCAGATGACCGACGACCGGCGGCTGACGACCGAAGGCTGACGACCGGCGGCTGCCAGCGCTCGGGGTGGCCTGACGCGAGCGGGTCAGGCGGTGGGGACGAGTGGGAGAACGGGGTGGGCGCCGCCGTCGAGCGAGGTGGGACCGGTGGCGGCCAGGCGCCAGTGGGCGGCGGCGGCGATCATCGCCGCGTTGTCGGTGCAGAACGCCCGATCGGGCACGAGGGCGGCGAGCCCCGCTCGCTCGGCCTCCTCTGCGAACCGCTCCCGCAGGCGGGAGTTGGCGGCCACCCCGCCGCCGAGGGCCACCGACCGGGCACCCGTCTGCGCTGCCGCCCGCAGCACCTTGGTGACCAGGACGTCCACGACGGCCTCCTGGAACCCGGCGGCGAGATCGGCGTTGTCGGCGTCGGGATGGCGGCGCACGTAGTTGATGACGGCGGTCTTCATCCCGCTGAAGGAGAAGTCGAGGCCTTCGTCGAGCATGCCCCGGGGGAAGCGGATCGCCTCCCGGTCGCCGGTGGTGGCCAGGCGGTCGATGATCGGGCCGCCGGGGTACCCCAGCCCGAGGTATCGGGCGACCTTGTCGAACGCCTCGCCGGCGGCATCGTCGACGGTACTGCCGAGCATCCGGTACTCGCCGGGCCGGTCGACGGCGACGAGCATGGTGTGACCACCCGACACCAGCAGCACGACCATCGGGAGCTCGATGCCGGGCCGTTCGAGGAACGTGGCGAACACGTGACCCTCGAGGTGATTCACCTCCACGTACGGGACATCCCACGTGACCGCCAGCGCCTTGGCAGCGCTCACCCCCACCAGCAGCGCGCCGATCAGCCCGGGGCCGCAGGTGGCGGCGACCGCGTCGATCGCGCCCGGCGCATCGGCGACCGCCATGCCGGCCGTCTCGAGCGCCTCGGCCACGACGGGCTCGAGCATGTCGAGGTGGGCCCGGCTCGCCACCTCCGGTACGACGCCGCCGAAGCGGGCGTGGGTCTCGACCTGTGACGACACCACGTTGGCCAGCACCGACAGCACGGGAACGCCTTCGGTAGCGCCGAGGTGATCCCCGCTGCCACCGGCCCGAACGCCGGTCACGGCGCCACTACCGCTGGTGGCTCCGGGGGCGGCGTCGACGATCGCGACCGACGTCTCGTCACAGCTCGTCTCGATCGCGAGGATCCGGGTCATATGGCCACCCCCGCACTGAGGGCACGGTGCAACCCCTCGATCGCCGGCGCCGACAGATCGTCGATCCAGTACAGCACCGCGTCCTCCCCGTCGGGGTAGTAGCGGGGTCGGGTGCCGGTGGCCACCATGCCCAGCCGCTCGTAGAGCGCGAGCGCAGCGATGTTCGACGCCCGCACCTCGAGGGTCACACCCTCGGCGCCCCGACGGCGGGCGTCGGCGAAGAGCGCGAGGCACAGCCGGATGGCGATTCCCCGCCGGGCGACGCTCGGGTCGACGGCGACCAGCATGAGGTGCGCGGCGTCGGGAGCGAACATCATGCCGGCGAACCCGACGACCCTGCCCGAGCCGACAACCGAGCCCGAGCCGTCGGCCTCACCGGCCACCGTCTCGGCCACCAGCCAGTGCCTGCTCGCCGGTGGGAGCGACAGCTCCTCGGCGAACATGCGCCGGGTCCACGGCTGTGGATTGGTTGCCGTCTCGATCGCGGCCACGGCGTCGAGGTCACCGTCGTCGAGCTCCCGGAGGTGCACCATCATCGCGGTGTGTGCCTCGTCTTCACGTTGATCTGCACGTCGGGATCCCGCAGGTACAGGGGTGCGATCTCACGACCCGGAACGGCGGGTCTGTCGCCGGCCGCCGCCACCATCACCGCGGCCGACGGTGCACGGCCCGGCCGGTGGTCGATGCCGCACAGTCCGTCGTAGAGCTCGGCGTACCGGTCCGCCCCATCGCCGACGATCAGCGCCCCTTCGGCGCTCGGCGCCAGCTCGGTCGGTGGCCCGACGACGGGAGGCCCTGCCGGCAGGAGCCGGCGAGCACCGCAACCCTCCGGCTCGATCGAGAACCGCTGTTGGAACACCTCCGAGCGACGAGCATCGACCACCGCCACCACCGGTCGGCCCGACGACCGCTCGGCGAGAGCGAGCGCTTCGAGCGACGTCATCGCCACCACGTCGACCCCCGTCGCCAGGGCCATCGACCGAACGGTGGCCAGCCCCACCCGCAACCCGGTGAACCGCCCGGGTCCAACGTCGACCACGAACCGCTCGAGGTCACCGACCGCGGCGCCGGCGTCGGCGAGGGCTCGGACGATCAGCGGCGTCAGCTCCTCGGCATGGCGCCGATCGGTGGCCACCTCGTGATGGACCACCCCGGCCCCGGTGCCACCGAGCGGGCCCACAGCGACCCCCACCACCGCGGTCGACGACGTGACGGCGAGGGTCAGCACGGCCGCGCCCCACGGTCGGGGCCCGACTGCCGCCAGGGGCCGATGGCGGCCTCGATCGCATCGAGACGGTCCACCCAGCCGGCGCCGGCCAGCTCGAAGTGGAGCGACCGGTCGTCGTCGCCGGCGCCGAAGGTCAGCTCGATGAGGAGCCGCTCCGGCGGAAGGACGGCGTCGATCCGCTCGCCCCACTCGATCACCGTCACGCCGTCCTCGAGGAGATCCGGCAGATCGAGATCGATCGTCTCGGAAGCGTCGTCGAGCCGGTACACGTCGAGGTGGTTGAGCCGCATGCCCCCGGCGCCCTCGTAGGTGGCGACGAGGGTGAACGTGGGGCTCGTGATCCGATCGCCGACCCCGAGCGCCGGACCGAGGCCCTGCACGAAGCAGGTCTTGCCGGCGCCGAGATCACCGGTGAGGACCAGCAGGTCGCCGTCGGTGAGCACGGCGGCCAGCGCCGCCGCCAGGCGACGGGTCGACTCGGCATCAGCCGTGGCGGCCGACAGGGTTGTCGTCGAGACCATCTCTCCCGAGGCTACGAGTACGGTGCGGGCATGAGACCGACGCCACCGGAACCGAGCGACATCGACCTCGCCGCCAAGCGGATCGCCTCGCTCGTTCGGCGGACGCCGGCCATGACCGTGCCGGGGTCCGAGCTCGGCACGAGCGGCACGATCAGCCTCAAGCTGGAGCTCACCCAGCACAGCGGCAGCTTCAAGGCCCGGGGTGCGGCCAACTTCGTGCTGCACCGCGAGATCGGACCGGCGGGCGTGGTTGCGGCGTCGGGCGGCAACCACGGGGCCGCGGTGGCGTGGGCGGCCCGGGAGCTCGGCCACCGGGCGGCGATCTTCGTGCCGACCATCTCCAACCCCGCCAAGGTCGAACGGCTCCGGGCCTACGGGGCCGATGTCCACCAGGTGGGCGCGGTCTACGCCGAGGCTCTGGCGGCCAGCCGAGCGCACCAAGCCGAATCGGGGGCGACACCGATCCACGCCTACGAGGACCCGACGGTGATGGCGGGCGCCGGCACGACCGGCCTCGAGTTCGCCGACCAGGTGGCGCCGATGACGGCGTTGCTGGTGGCGTGCGGCGGTGGGGGTCTCGCCGGTGGTATCGCTGCGTGGTTCGGGGCGAGCGGCCCTCGGGTGGTGGCGTGCGAGACCGAGGGGACGGCGGCGTTCGCCGAGGCGTCGAGGGCTGGCGAGCCCGTCGATGTGGAGGTCTCGGGCCTAGCCGCCGACGCGCTGGGGGCGACGAGGGTCGGCGACCTCGCGTGGGCGAGCCTGACCGCGGCCGACGCCGGCAGCGCGGTCGTGACCGACGACGACCTCGTCGCCGCCGGGGAGTTGTTGTGGGACCGGTTCCGGCTGATGGCCGAGCCGTCGGCGCTGGCGCCGTTGGCGGCGCTGCTGAGCGGCCGCTTCCTGCCGGGTCCGAGCGACCATGTCGGCGTTCTCGTCTGCGGGGCGAACATCACCCGCTGAGCGGAGCGAGACCCGCGTCGCCAGCGAGGGCCACGCTACAGCAGCTGGCGGATCGCCCGGACGACGGCCTGCTGCGCCAACACCCGAACGTGGGCGAGGTCGGAGCCGGCGGCGTCCAGGTGGAGGTCGCCGGTGGCGGCGGCCACGAACGCGTCGCCGTCACCAGCGGTGTGGGCCGGCAGGATGGCTCGGGCCAGTCCGTCGTGGGCGGCCCTGGCGAGGAGATGACAACCGGTCTTGTCGAGGGCGGCGTTGGTGGCGACGATGCCGATGGTCGTGTTGGTCCGCCCCCCGGCGGAGGAGGATTCGGGGTCGAGCTCGTCGCTGGCGCGAGCGGGGGGTCCGGGATCGGCCTCGGAGGTCCCGTCGTCGACCGCGCCGACCGCGTTGACCGCGACCAGCGCCGCCACCACCAGATCGCCCGCCCACAGCGATGCGGTGACCAGCCCGGCGGGCGTGACGGCATCGGGTCCGAACCACTTCGCAACGGTCGCCCCGGTGCCGGCCCCCACGAGGCCGACATCGAACGGCTCGGGTCGGGCCGACGCCGCCGCCGCGCCACCTTCGGCCGGACCGGGTCGTACGGCCCCGTCGCCGACGCCGAGGTCGAACAGGCTGAGCCCCACCACGATCGGCACCGGTCCTGCCCTCGTGGCGAAGCCGCGGCCCTGCGCCTCGAGCCAGCCCATGACGCCGTCGGCTGCCGCCAGGCCGAACGCCGAGCCGCCCGAGAGCACCACCGCGTCGACCTCGGCCACCGTGTTGAGGGGGTCGAGCAGCGCGAACTCCCTGGTCGCCGGGGCACCACCGCGGACCTCGCCCGACGCGATCGTTCCTGGCGGCAGGATCACGACCGTGACGCCGGTCCGCGCCTCGTGGTTGGTCCAGTGACCGACTGCGATGCCGGCAACGTCGGTGAGCACGGATTCACGCTAACCGTTCGAGCCGATCGTCGTAGCGGGGGGCCACCGCCGACCAGTCGAACCGGCGCATCGCCTGGGCCAGGCCGACGAGCTGTGCACGGTCGCGTGCCCGGTCGAAGTCGGCGACAGCGGCCACGAGCGACGTGCCGAAACGGCCCGGCTGGTACAGGGCGAGCGGGTGCCACGGCGCCGGGACGAGCTCCGGGTAGGAGAGGGCGGCCGGGAGGACCGGTCGGCACCCGGCCGCCATCGCCTCGACGACCGACACGCCGAAGAACTCGTGGCGGGTGCAGCTGACGACGAGGTCGGCCGACGCCACCAGCCGCTCGTAGCGAGCTCGATCGAACGGCCCGACGGCGTCCACGTGCGACTCGAAGCGGGTGACCACCTCGGCCCTGGTCATGGCGGTGTGCCGACTGCCGCCGGGTGGCTCTTCGCCGGCCAGCACGAGACGGAACGGCAGGCCGGATGCCTCGAGCTTGGCCAGCGCAGCCGCGAATGCGCCGGGATCACGGTCCGGCTCCCACCGGTGCGGCCACAGGATGACCGGACCGCCGGGTTTCGCGGTCGAGACGGCGATGGTGGGCTCGGCGGGTTCGAGGACCCGGTTGCTGAACGGTGTCAGGTCGACCCCGACGGGGAGCACCTCGAACCGTTCACTGACGGCGTCGAGCCTGGCGCGGTGCGACGGGTCGGGGATCTGGTCGAGGAACGCCGGTAGCGCGGTCAGGACGGCCTGGCGGTGGTGGTCGCTGTTGAACACCACGAGGTCGGCGGCGCACCACGACAGCCAGTTCCGGAGCGACGCCTCCTGCTCCTCAGCTCGACGACCCGGATAGACGAGCTGGCTCTCGTGCTGGTAGATCACGACCGGCGGCCGCGGCTCGAGGGACCGGCCGGCCAAGCCGAGGAGGTGGGCGACGTCGACGAGGCCGCTCACCACGAGCACGTCCGGCCGGCCGTGCTCGGCCACCCACCGGTCGACGTGATCGGCGATCTCGAGGGCACCGGCTCGGAGAAGCCACCGCCACCGGCCGCCGGGGCGGCCGACGAGGCCGACGTCGTGACGACTTGCGGCTCGATATCCCTCCGCCCACCGCCGGTGCGACCCGTGGAGCCACGGCTCGACGAGCAGGATCCTCATCCACCCTCGGACTCGCGGAACGCCCCGGCATAGCGACGGGCCACCCGGGTTCCGATGCCGCACGGGATCTCGTAGTTGATCGTCCCGAGGGCGGCCGCCAGCTCATCGGCGGTCACCTCCTCGTCCCCCTGGCGGCCGAGCAGGACGACCTCGTCGCCGGGCCCGATGTCATCGTCGCCACAGTCGACCACGGTCTGGTCCATCGTCACCACGCCCACGATCGGCCGACGGCGACCGCCGATCAGCACCGACGCGCCTCGATTCCAGAGGCTCCGCCGATACCCGTCGGCGTAGCCCACCGGCACCGTCGCCACCCGCGAGGTCTTCGAGATGACGCGCCGATGGCCATAGCTGACCGCGTCGCCAGGGTGTAGCTCCTTGACGAACGAGACCCGTGATCGCCACGTGAGCGCCGGTCGTAACGGCACCCGGCCGGCCAACCCGGGACTGGGCGGCAGCCCGTAGAGCGACACCCCGCAGCGGACGACGTCGTGGTGGCTGCGGGGGTGGGCGATGGTTCCGGCCGAGTTGGCGGCGTGCCGCAGCGGCACGTCGATCCCGGCGCGATCCAGGGTGGCCAGCACGGCGTCGTAGCAGTCGAGCTGCTCGTCGGTGATCGTGCGAGCGTCGGTAGCCGGAGGCCCGGGGGCCACTCGGGCATCAGCTCCCGCCGCCGGATCGACGGTGACCTCGCCGTCGGCGTCGGCGCAGGCGAGGTGGGTCCACACCGATCCGAGCGTCAGGCTCGACGCCGTCCCCACCGCGGCGGCCAACGCGACCGCATCGGCCGGGTGGGCCCCCACTCGATGCATGCCGGTGTCGATCTTGAGGTGAACCACGAGCGGCGCCCCGGCGGCGGCTGCCGCGTCGATCGCTCGACGGGAGTACACGGCGGGTTGGAGGCCGCTGGCGGCCGCCGCCGCGAACTCGGCCGGCTCCGGTTCGGACAGCACCCAGATCGGCCCGTCGATCCCGGCTCGTCGGAGGGTGACCCCCTCGTCGACCTGGGCGACGGCGAGGATCGTGGCGCCACCGGCCAGCGCCGCTCGGGCGACCGGGACCGCGCCGTGGCCGTACCCGTTCGCCTTCACGACGGCGCAGACCTCGGCTGCAGGAGCGCAACCGGCCAGCGTCGCGACGTTGGCGACAATGGCGTCGAGGTCGATGTCGACCCAGGATCGGCTCGCCATCGCCGGACTCTACCGCTCGCCCCGGTCAGCTCGGATCGGCAGGCCGTCGAGCAGGTCGGCCACGAGCGGTGGGAGATCGGAGGCGACGAATCCCCTCCGACGCCCGAGGAGCGCAGCACGGCCGTGGAGCTCGGCACCGAGACCGGCCGCCGAGAACGGGTCGAGGCCACCGGCGAGACCGGCCCCGATCAGACCGGCGAGGACGTCGCCGGTCCCGGCCGATGCGAGCCGCTGGTCGCCGGCGGTCGACACCAGCGCCCGCCCGTCCGGGTGGGCCACCACGGTGGTCGGACCCTTGAGCGCCACGACGGCGCCGAGCTCGAGCGCGGCCTGGCGAGCGGCGGCGATCCGGTCGGGGCCCGGAGCCCCGCCGGTCAGGCGGGTGAACTCGCCGTCGTGGGGCGTCAGGACAGCCGGCACCGCCCGGTCGGCCAGCACGGTCGAGTCGGCGGCGACTGCGTCGATCGCGCCGCCGTCGAGCACGACCGGCACGGCCACACCGGTCGACGAGCCGCCGCCGGTCCCCGCGATCACAGCGCGGACCGCGGCGCCGGTGGCATCGTCGACGGCGAGGCCCGGCCCCACGACCAGCGCCGCGAACCGGTCGACCGACCCCAGCACGTCGGGACCCCAACCGCCACCGCCCGGTCCGGCGCCAGGCAGCGACAGCCGTACCGCCTCGATCGGGGCCGCCGAAGCGCTGCCCACCGGCTCTCCGGCCGTGGTGCCGACGGCCGGCCCTCCGGCCGTGGTCCGCACCGTCGAACCGCCGGGGGTCGACAGCGCCACGTAGCCGGCGCCGGCCCTGGCCGCAGCGGCGGCAGCGAGTGCGGGGGCGCCGTCGAGCCCCGGGCTGCCGCCGACCACCCACACCGCCCGACGCCACTTGTGGCTGACCGACGACGGTTCGGGCCACCGGGCGGCGAGGTCGTCGGCCCCGAGGTGCCAGCAACGGGCCCGGCTGCAGTCGAGGCCGATGTCGGCGAGGTGGACCACGCCGGCGAGCGAGCGGCCGGGCTCGAACAGCAGGCCGGGCTTCAGCGCGGCGAACGTCACGGTCTCCACCGCGGCCAGGGCCTCCCCGCCGACCTGGCCGGTGAGACCGTCGACCCCGGAGGGCACGTCGACCGCGAGCACCGGCACCCCGCTCACGACCGGCGGCACCCAGGCACCGCGGAAGCCCGTGCCGTAGGCGGCGTCGATCACGAGGTCGAACCGCCGCCCGATCGACTCGACCGGACGACCGGCCACGTCGCTGGGCGTCACCACGTCACAGCGAACGCCGCGGCGGCCCAGGAACCGGGCGGCCGACCGACCGTCGGCCCCGTTGTTGCCCTTGCCGGCCACCACCAGCACCCGGGCGCCGTAGGTGTCGCCAAGCAGTCGACGGGCGGCCACGGCCACCGCCCAACCGGCCCGCTCGATCAGCACCTCCAACGGCTCCGGCGCTTCGGCATCGATCGCGCCCATCTCCTCGGGCGTCACGACCGGTCTCATCGGCACGCCCCGGTGAGCGAGGGCGACGGCGAGGTCAGGACCGTATCCACCGGGCGGCGACGTCGCTGATCGGCGCGGTGAGCAGGTCGACCGTCGACACCTCGGCCAGCAGGTCCTCCCGGAACGACGGCTGGTGCTCGGTGACCACGTCGACCAGTTGCCGGTAGCGATTGCGGTAGCCCTGGAGCACGGAGCGGGCGGTCGACGAGTCGAGGTTCTCGACCAATTGGATGTGGCACAGCGTCAGCCCGGTGGTCTGACCGTCCTTGATCTCCGGGACGATGAGGATGATCCGACCATCGCTCCCGACCGACACGAAGGGCTCACCCTCCACCGCCACCCGGTGCTTGGTGCCCCGCAGCGTCGGGTCCTTCTCGACCCGGGACGTGATCCCGGTGGCGACGCCGCCCTTGTCGACCACGTGCAGGCGACCGTCGTCGTCGACGCCGCCCACGGTGCCCTCCACCCGGTAGCGGGTGTAGCCGATGACGTCGGCGATGGCCGGGTTGACCGCGGCCAGGGTGCGCAGCGACCGGTAGGTGAGCCGATCCCGGGGGCAGCCGGTGTCGAGCACCCGCTGCGTGAGCGCAGCCTGGAGGAGGCTCTCGTCGGCTCGGCTGATGCCGACCGTGACGGTCTTGGCCTGGTGCTTGATCGCGTCGATCGGCCGGGTCAGCTCCTCGATGGCCGCCGTGAGGGCCACGGCGAGATCCTCGACGACCGCCCCCGGCGTGCCGACCTTGCCGAACTCGAGCTGGTAGCCGTCGAGCGGCGCCCGCCCCCCGGCGAAGCGCAGCAGGCTGGCGAGCTTGGTGGCCGTCGACGCCTCCAGGTGACCGTTGTAGGTACCGGCTCGGAGCCCGTCGAAGAACCGCCCCGCCAGGGGCGAGAGCTGCGCACCGAACCGCTCGAACCACGAGGGCCCGGTGGCGCCGACGTACCCCTCGATCATGCCCCGCACCTCCCGCAGCGGGCGGGCTGAGCCGTCGATGGCGAGGGCGGCCTCGTACCCGAAGAGGTGACCGACGATCGTGGAGAGCACGAACGCCAGCTTCGGATGCACCTCGGGTACGGCGATCACCTCGAGGGCGGCGTTGAACCGGTTCTCCCCCGCCGTGGCGATCACGATCGGGGCCGCCTTGTGGGCCCGGAAGATCGCCACCTCCTTGGCCACGTCATCCGCGTTGGAGCCGGTCAGCCCGGCGGCGCACACCAGGATCATCGGCTCCGAGGAGAGATCGATGTGCTTCTTGTCCTCGGTGACGTCGCAGGCGATCGCCTTGTAGCAGAGCTCCGACAGCTTGATCCGGATCTCCTCGGCGGCCACCAGGTTGGCCCCGTTGCCGACCATCGCCCAGTACCGTCGGCTCGGGGCGTGACGCCCGGCCGCGATCGCGATCTCGGGCTGCAGCTTCAACGTCGCCAGCATCGCGTCGGGCATGGCGGCGAGCCCCTCGAGGACCGCTTGGCGCTCGTTCAGCGGGCGCGTCGTGCCGGGGATCAGGTCGGTGAGCGCGTCGGCGAGGAGGAACCCGGCCGCGATCTGGGCGTAGAACGCCTTGGTCGACGCAACGCTCATCTCCACGTCGCGACCGTCGGAGGTGTAGAGGACACCGTCGGACTTGTCGACGAGGTCGCTGGCCCGCCTGTTCACGATCGCGATGACGGTCGCCCCCCTCGACCGGGCGAGGTCGACCGTGCGGTTGGTATCGGTCGTGGTGCCCGACTGGCTGATCGCCACGATGAGCGTGTCGGCCATGTCGTCCCGCAGGCGGAAGCCCGACAGCTCCGTGGCGGTGATCGCCTCGACCAGCACACCGCTGCCGGCCAGAGCGTCGCCGATCGCGGCGGCGACCGCCCGGCCGGCGACCGCTGCCGTGCCCTGCCCGATCACGGTGACCCTCCGGAACCCGGGCATGCGGCTGGCGACATCCGGACTGATCGTGTCGACCGGGAGGTTGACCCGGAACCGGGTGCCGTTCGACTGGTCGGCGATCTCCACGAGACGCCCCCGGAGGGTCTTGCGGAACGACAGGGGCGACTCGCCGATCTCCTTGAGGAGGAAGTGGGGCGCGTCGCCGCGGTCGATGTCGCGGGTGGTGACCGTCGGCTCCTTCCACTCGCTGTCGTCGATCGGGAGCGGTGTCCCGTCGTAGGCGAAGCGGGTCACGCCAGCACGGTCGCCGGCGAGGGCGCCATCGAGGCGGACGATCTGGCCCTGGCTGGCGGTGGGGTTGTCGGGATCGGCCGGGGTCTCGCCGTCCATCCGGAGGTACGCGTCCGCGTCCTCCACGACGCCGTATGGCTCCGACGCCACCACGAACGCGTCCTCCGCCAGGCCCACGAACACGCCCTGGCCGCTCCCCCGCAACGACAGGTGGAGAACATCGGGAGCGCCGGCGGTGCTGATCCCGATCGCCACCGAGCCCTCGAACTGGGCCACCGCGCTGCGGACCGCCTCGTCGAGCTCGTACCCATCGCTGAGCCCACGGCTCACGAGCGTGGGGATGACCTTGGCGTCGGTGGTGATCTCACCGGCGATCGACAGCGATTCGGTGGCGATGAGATCGGCGAAGTTGTCGACGTCACCGTTGAGCACGGCCGTCACGTACGGGCCGGGGGACTTGGCGACCTCCTCGGAGTCGATCGGGTGGGCGTTCGGCTCCGAGATGATCCCCACCGATGCCCATCGGGTGTGGGCGAGCACGGTGGCCTCGACCTCGGGTCGGCGGAGGGCGAGCTGGAGGAGCTGGTCGCCGATGATGGCCGAGCGCATGGCGGCGGTGTTGTCGCCGAGCTCACCGATCTCGGCGGCGGCCTTGTAGACGAACGCGAGGTGACCGTCGGGAGTGGCGGCGGTGCCGTGGGTGAACAGGCCGTTCCCCGAGCGGTCGGCGAGGAGCGCCGCGACCTCGGGAGCGTCGACGTCGAGGCCGTGGTTGCGGACGAGCACGTGCAGACCGGCCGAGTCGCGGCCTCGGACCTCGAGCCGATCGAGGTTGCTCAGGGCCTGCTGGATGCTGAAGAACGCCGCGATGGTGGCAGCGGGGAGATCGCCACCGCCGGCGAGATCGGCCACCTCGGCGGCGGCCCGGAGGCGGTCGCGTTCGAGCGCCCACGCTGCGTCCTTCAGCTTGACGAGCGCCGCGTTGACGGCCTCGAGCGTCGGCAGTCGATCGCCCTCCCGTTCGAGCTGGGCCTCGATTCGGTCGATGGCGTGTCCGACGTCGTCGAGCGAGGAGCCGATCGAAGCTGGCAGCGACGGGTCGCCGAGCAGCGCCCGCAGCCCGGGTTCGCCCCGCAGCTCCCGGTCGACGAGGGCGAGGGTGTCGGCGAGGCCGGTGAGCCGACCGGCGAGATCGGGATCGTCGGGATCGGGAAGGCGGGAGACGGCGACGTCGAGCCGAGCGTTCAGATCACTCGACGACGGGACCGGCCGCTGGGAGCGGCGACGGGTGATGGCGATGATTCCGCACATTGGCTGCTGCGTTCCTTTCGGGGGTGGACCCGCGGCTACTTCAACGCTGACCGACCGTCCGCTCGGCGGCGGCGACCAGCCGTGCACAGCTCCGCTCGGCCAGTTCGGGCTCGACGTGCTCGACCATGATCCGGAGCAGGGGCTCGGTGCCCGACGATCGGACCAGCACCCGACCCTCGGCCCCGAGCTCGGCTTCCACTGCGGCGATCTCGCCGGCCAGCCGGTCGACCAGCGAGTCGTCGCGGGCCGGGAGTCGGACGTTGCGGAGCACCTGGGGCACGCTCGTCATGCTGGTCGCAGCCAGCTTCGACAGCGGCTGACCGGCCCTGGCCACGGCATCGGCGAACTGCACGCCGGTCAGCACGCCATCGCCCGTAGTGGCCAGATCCCGGCAGATGACGTGACCTGACTGCTCGCCACCGAGGGCCAGACCCTGCTCCTCGAGCGCCTGGAGCACGTAGCGGTCGCCCACCGAGGTCGAGATGACGTCGATGCCGGCCGCCTGCATGGCGAGCCGGAAGCCGAGATTCGACATGACGGTCACCACCACCGCATCGCCGGTGAGTCGTCCGTTGGCGGCCCAGTCGGCGGCGAGGATGGCCAGCACCCGATCCCCGTCGACCACGGCGCCCGTCTCGTCGACGGCGATCAGCCGGTCGGCGTCACCGTCGAAGGCGAGGCCGAGGTCGGCCCCACCGGCCACCACGGCGGTCGCCAGCGCATCGGGGGCGGTCGACCCGTAGCCGTCGTTGATGTTCACGCCGTCCGGCCGGTCGCCGATCGTCTCGACGGTGGCTCCCAACTCGGCGTAGATCGGCGCTGCGAGACCGGAAGCGGCACCGTTGGCGCAGTCGAGCACGATCGAGAGGTCCTGGAGCGCCGACGGCTCCACGGTGGCACGGACCGCGTCGGCCCAGGCGCTCGCGGCGCCTCGTGCATCGGGGGTGACCGAACCGATGTCGGCACCCGTGGGGTTGCGGCCGCCGTCGCCGGTCCGTGTCTCGACCGCAGAGCCACCGCCGGCGTGGCCCTCGGCGAGATATCGCTGATACACCGACTCGATCGCCGACTCGGCGTCATCGTCGAGCTTGCGGCCACCGGGAGCGAACAGCTTGATGCCGTTGTCGGCGAACGGGTTGTGCGAGGCGGAGATCATCGCGCCAGCCACCCGACGATCGTCGCCCGCATTGGCCGACGCCCACGCGACGGTCGGCGTGGGCACGACGCCCAGCGGCTCCACGTCGACACCGGCCGAGCAGATCCCGGCCACGAGTGCTGCTTCGAGCATGGGCCCGGAGCGGCGTGGGTCCCGGCCGACCACGAACCCGTCGGCATCGAGGGTCTCGGCGGCGGCCCGCCCGAGCGCGAGAGCGACCGCCGGGGTGAGCTCGCGGTTGGCGAGCCCCCGGATGCCGTCGGTTCCGAAACGCGGTCCCATCGGGAGGAGCGCCCGTGCAGCCGGCTCGCCGGCCGCTACCGCTTCGAGTACTGCGGTGCCTTTCGGGCCTTCTTGAGGCCGTACTTCTTCGACTCCTTCTTCCGCGGATCGCGGGTGAGGAGTCCGGCGCCCTTGACGGTGGGCCGGGCCTCGTCGTCGAGCTCCACCAGCGCCCGACTGATACCCAGCCGGAACGCGCCGGCCTGGCCGGAGAGGCCGCCGCCGCTCAGCGTGACCGAGATGTCGTAGTCGGCCTCGCGGTCGGTGAGGCGCAGCGGCTCGGTGATCATCGTGCGGTGGACCGCCGAGGGGAAATAGTCCTCGAACTCACGGCCGTTGGCGGTGATCTTGCCCGAACCGGGCGTGACCCGGACCCGGGCGATGGCCCGCTTGCGGCGTCCGGTGGTCTGCAGTGCGGTGGACATCGGTTGGCTCAGCTTTCTCGGCGAGCGCCGGCGATCTCGAGCGGGGCCGGCTTCTGGGCAGCGTGGGGATGGGTGGGACCGGCGTAGACCTTCAGCTTGCGACCCTGGGCCCGGCCGAGCCGGTTCTTTGGCAGCATGCCGAGGATCGACTTGCGAACGGTGTCGGCCGGTCGACGATCGAGCGACTCCCCGTAGGTCCGGGTGGTGAGACCACCGGGGTAGCCGGAGTGGTGGTGCACGAGCTTCTTGTCGACCTTGTCGGAGGTGAGCACGACCTTGTCGGCGTTGACGACGATGACGTGGTCGCCCATGTCGAAGTGGGGGGCGAACGTCGGCTTGTGCTTGCCCCGCAGGACTCGGGCGATCTCGGTGGCCATCCGGCCGAGGGTCAGCCCTTCGGCGTCGACGACGAACCAATCGCGGTCGACATCTGCTGCTTTCGGTGAGTACGTCTTCACGGCTGAACCCTCGGGATACTGGCTCGGGCGGTACGACACGCGCGGTGTGCGGGCGCGGACCCGGGAAAGGTGGCCGGCGAAATGGCCGACCCCCAAGCTTAGAGGCCTCCACCAGGGATTCCGCTCTGTCGATCAGCTCTCGTTGGGCACGGCGGGGCGACCGCGGCGAGAATGGCGCATGGCTCACCTCTCCATGGAACAACTGATCGCCGGGCAGGATGCGGTCGTCCGGTCGCCGTCGGACCGGGGCACGGTCGAGCTGATCGTGGCCCGACCCGAGGTCGACGAGCGGAAGATCCTCGACGTGTGCGAGCTGCTCGTCGGCGAGGGCCTCAGCGGCGACAACTACCTGCAGCGCGGCAGCGCCACGACGCCCGACGGGAAGGCCCACCCCGAGGCCCAGCTCAACCTGATGAACAGCCGGGCGATCGACCTGGTGGCCAACGGTGACCGCGACCGCTGGCCGCTCGCCGGCGACCAGCTCTTCGTCGACTTCGACCTGTCGGTGGGCAACGCGCCGACGGGGACCCGTCTCGCCATCGGCTCGGCCGTGATCGAGGTCTCGGCCAAGCCCCACACCGGGTGCGCGAAGTTCAGCGCCCGGTTCGGGATCGACGCTGCCCGTTGGGCGAACTCCGACGACGAGCGCCGCTACCGGGGCATCAACGCCATGGTGGTCCAGGCCGGCAGGATCGAACAGGGCGACACGATCACCAAGCTCGACTGAGCTGGCCCCCGTCGCCGCCGGCCACGCCACACACTGGCAGCGATCCGCACCCACAGCGCGGGCCAGATCTGCCAGACCCGAGTGGCGTGGCGGCGACGGGGTCAGGCCACGATGTTGACGAGGCGGCCGGGGACCACGATCACCTTCTTGGGGGCCTTGCCGCCGAGCATGGCGCTGATCTTGTCGTCGGACAGGGCCGCCTTCTCGACCGCGTCGTGGTCGGCGTCGGCGGCGACCACGATCCGGCTGCGGACCTTGCCGTTGACCTGGACCGGCAGCTCGACGGAGTCCTCCACCAGCAGCGCCGGATCGGCCTGGGGGAACGGCTCGTAGGTCAGCGATCGCTCGTGACCGAGCCTCGCCCACAGCTCCTCGGCCACGTGGGGGGCGACCGGGGCCAGCATCAGCACCAGCGACTCCGCGACCGAGCGGGGGGTGGCGTCGAGCTTGGTGACGTGGTTGTTCAGCTCGATCAGCTTCGCGATGGCGGTGTTGAACCGCAGGCCCGCCATGTCGGCGGTCACGCCGTCGATCGTGCGGTGCAGGAGCCGAGCGGTCTCGTCATCGGCGGTGTTGTCAGCGGTGCCGTCGGCCACGACCAGCTCGCCGGTGTCCTCGTCGACCACGTTGCGCCACAGGCGCTGCAGGAACCGGTACATGCCGACGACGTCGCGGGTCTCCCACGGGCGTGACTGGTCGAGCGGCCCCATCGACATCTCGTACAGCCGGAGCGTGTCGGCCCCGTACCGCTCGTACATCTCGTCGGGGGAGACGGCGTTCTTCAGGCTCTTGCCCATCTTGCCCCACTCGCGGGTGACGGGCTCCCCCTCGAAGGTGAACTGACCGTCTGGCCCCTCGACCACCGCGGTCGCGTCGACGTAGATCTCCCGGCTGTCCTTGTAGGCGTCGGCCAGGATGTAGCCCTGGTTGTAGAGCCGGTAGTACGGCTCCTTCGACGAGACGTAGCCCAGGTCGTAGAGCACCTTGTGCCAGAAACGGGCGTACAACAGGTGGAGAACGGCGTGCTCGACCCCGCCGACGTACAGGTCGACGCCGCCGGGGTGGTTCTCGATCGACGGGTCGGGACCCATCCAGTACCGCTCCACCTCGGGATCGATGAGGTCGTTCTCGTTGGTGGGATCGCAGTACCGCATCTCGTACCAGCACGAGCCGGCCCACTGGGGCATGACGTTGGAGTCGCGCCGGTACCGCTTCGGTCCGTCGCCCAGGTCGAGCTCGACGTTCATGAACTCGTCGAGGCGATCGAGCGGGCTCTCGGGGTTGCTGGCCTCGTCGTCGGGATCGAAGGTGCGGGGCGAGAAGTTGTCGGTCTCGGGCAGGAGCACCGGCAGCATGTGGTCGGGTACGGCGTGGGCGATCCCCTGCTCGTCGTAGACGATCGGGAACGGCTCGCCCCAGTACCGCTGGCGACTGAAGAGCCAGTCGCGCAGCTTGTAGGTGACGGTCGCCTCGCCGCAGCCGTTGGCCTCGAGCCAGGCGTGGGTCCGGTCGAGGCCATCGGTGACCGACTGGATCCCGTCGAGGACGAGCGTGTCGTTGGCGGCGTTGACGTAGGCGGCGTCGCCGATGAACGCCTCGGGCCACCGGCTCGTGTCGAGGGTGGGCTCGATGTTGCGCTGGGCGAACCAGCCATCGGGTGGCTGCTGGATGGCGGGGATCGGCAGGCCGAACTTGTTCGCGAACTCGAAGTCGCGCTGGTCGCCACAGGGGACGGCCATGATCGCCCCGGTGCCGTAGCCCATGAGCACGTAGTCGGCGACCCAGATCGGGACCGCTTCACCGTTGATCGGGTTGACGGCGGTGGCCCCGGTGTCGACGCCGGTCTTCTCTCGACCCTCGTCCTGGCGGTCGATGTCGGTCTTGGCTGCCGCGGTCGCCTTGTAGGCGGCGACCGCGTCGGCCTGTGCCGGCGCGGTGAGCTCGTCGACCATCGGGTGCTCCGGCGACAGGACCAGGAAGGTGGCGCCGAAGAGGGTGTCGGCCCGGGTGGTGAACACCCGGATCGGGCCGGCGTCGGACCCGAAGTCGACCATTGCCCCGGTGGAGCGGCCGATCCAGTTCCGCTGCATCGTCTTGATGGCGTCGGTCCAGTCGAGCAGGTCGAGATCGTCGAGCAGCCGGTCGGCGTAGGCGGTGATCCGCATCATCCACTGCCGCATGGTGCGGTTGAACACGGGGAAGTTGCCGCGATCGCTGCGACCGTCGGCGGTGACCTCCTCGTTGGCGACCACGGTGCCCAGCCCCGGACACCAGTTCACCGGCGCGTCGGCCAGGTAGGCGAGGCGGTGGTCGTCGACGACGGCCGCCCGCTCGGTGGCCGACAGATCGGCCCACGGCTGGCCGCTGGGGGTCGGTCGGTCGCCGCCCTCGAACTCGGCGATCAACTCATCGATCGGGCGGGCCTCGTCGGCCTCGGCGTCGTACCAGGCGTCGAAGATCTTGGCGAAGATCCACTGGGTCCAGCGGTAGTAGGCCGGGTCGGTGGTGGAGATGCTGCGGCGCTTGTCGTGGCTGAGGCCCAGCCGGTGGAGCTGGCGGCGCATGTTGGCGATGTTGTCGTCGGTGGTGATCGCCGGGTGTTGACCGGTCTGCACCGCGAACTGCTCGGCCGGCAGACCGAACGCGTCGAAGCCCATCGAGTACAGCACGTTGCGGCCCTGCATCCGCTGGAACCGGGCGTAGCAGTCGGTGCCGATGAAGCCGAGCGGATGGCCGACGTGGAGGCCGGTGCCAGACGGGTAGGGGAACATGTCGAGCACGAAGAGCTTCTCGCCGAGCTCGGCGAGGCGGGCCGGATCGCCGAGCGGCCCCGACGGGTTCGGGCTCTCGAAGATGGCCTCCTCGTCCCAGCGGGCCTGCCACCGGGTCTCGATGTCCTGGGCCATGGCGGCGCCGTACCGGAACGGAGGAGCGTCGTCGTTCTGCATCTCACTCACCCCACCAGGCTACGTGGGCTCGGATGATGCCCGACGGTCTTTACTCGGCCCCGCCAGACGGGCTCTTTGCTCCGGAAGGGTGGTTGGGGGACGATAGCGCCCATGACTGCGAGCAAAGCAAGCGAGCTCGATCTCCGCACCCCGTACATGCTGGCCTCGGTGGAGGGGGGCGTCGGGTGGATGACGTTCAACAATCCCGAGCGGCGCAACGCCATGAAGATGGAGATGAACGAGGCCATCGTCGACATCCTGGGCGCCTTCCAGGCCGACCACGACGTGCGGGTGGTGGTGATGCAGGGCGCCGGCGACAAGGCGTTCGTGTCGGGGGCCGATATCTCCGAGTTCGAGACCCACCGCTCCACGCCGGAGGGTCGGGCCCGGTTCGACGAGGTGGCGGCGGCCGCCGGTCGGGCGATGGCCTCGCTCGAGAAGCCGCTGATCGCCAAGATCCGGGGCTTCTGCATGGGTGGCGGGTTGGCCACCGCCCTGTCGGCCGACATCCGCATCGCCGCCGACGACGGGGTGTTCGCCATTCCCGCCGCCCGCCTGGGACTCGGGTACGGGTTCGCCGGGATCCAGAAGCTGGTGGGACTGGTGGGGCCGGCGATGGTGAACGAGATCATGATGTCGGCCCGTCGGTTCAGCGCGGAGGAGGCGGCGGCGATGGGGCTCGTGAACCGGGTCGTGCCGGTGCACGAGCTCGACGATGCCGTGACCACCCTTGCCGGTCAGATCGCGGCGAACGCACCGCTCACCGTCAAGGCGGCGAAGGCCGCCGTGCAGGAAGCGTCGAAGGATCCCGACCGGCGGGACACCGACCGGGTCGACGCGATGGTGGAGCAGTGCTTCCGGAGCGACGACTACATCGAAGGCCGCCAGGCCTTCATGGAGAAGCGCACCCCCCAGTTCCACGGCCGATAGGCCGCCGCGCACACCGGTGCCAGACACAACGTGCGCCGTGGCAGAGTTGGCGGCGCAGGTCCGCACGATGTGTCTGGCACCGGTGTGCGCGAGTGGGCGTCAGCCGACCGTGGCGTGGAGGGCGACGGCCGGGTCGTCGGTGTCGGTGACCTCCCCGTCCTCGTCGAAGACGAGGAACCAGTCGAACGAGCGGAGGAACCACCGGTCGTGGGAGACCGCGATGACGGTGCCGTCGAACGCGACGAGAGCGGCTTCGAGGGCCTCGGCCGAGGCGACGTCGAGGTTGTCGGTCGGCTCGTCGAGCAGCAGCAGGTTGGCGCCCTCGATCTCCAACAACAGGATCTGGAACCGGGCCTGCTGCCCGCCCGACAGGGTCTCCCACTCCTGCTCGGCGGCGTCGGTCAGCTCGTAGCGGCGGAGCCGCGACATGGCCCCATGACGGTCGAGCGAGTGGTCGGCGAGGAGATCGCGAAGGCGCCGACCGGCCCACTCGGGGTGGCGGTGGAGCTGTGAGAACAGGCCCGGCACGACCCTGGCCCCGAGCCGCCACGAGCCTTCGTGCTCGATCGCTTCACCGGCGAGCAGGCGGAGGAGATGGCTCTTCCCGGTGCCGTTCCGTCCCACGACGGCGATCCGGTCGCCGTACCACAGCTCCAGATCGAACGGGAACGTGAGGTCGACCAGCTCGAGCTGTTCGAGCATGACCACCCGCTTGCCTGTCCGCCCGCCCTGGAGCCTCATCGACACCTGCTGATCCCGGACCCGCTCGGGGGGCGGGCCCGCCTCGTCGTAGTGGCGGAGCCGGGTCTCGGCCGCCCGTGCCCGACTGGCGTTGGCGTCGCTGACCCACGCCCGTTGCTTCATGATCTTCATGTGCTGGAACAGGCGGCGACGCTCGTCGGCCCAGCGTCGGTGCTCATCGTCGAGGCGGGCCTTGCGGGCGTCGCGGGCTTCGGCCCAGCCGGCGAACGTCCCGCCGTGGGTCCACGCGCCCCTCGCCTCGATCGTGACCAGCTTGTCGACCGCGGTGGCGAGCAGCTCCCGGTCGTGGCTCACGTACAGGATCGTCTTGTCCGACTCGTCGATCCGCTCGGCCAGCCAACGCTTGCCGGGGATGTCGAGGAAGTTGTCGGGCTCGTCGAGGAGGAGGATGCCGAACTCGGAGGCGAACAGGAGCTCCAGCACGAGGCGCTTCTGCTCGCCACCGCTGAAGCTGTCGATGCCTCGGTCGGCCAGCTCGCTCCAGGCGAGGCCGGTGGCCCGGTCGGCGCTGGCCGCCCACAGCACCTCCAGGTCGTAGCCGCCCAGGTCCTCCCACGCCGACAAGGCCTTGGCGTAGGCCAGGTTCGGGTCGCCGGTCGGACGATCGGCATCGCCCGCCGCGGCGGTGCCCGAGCCTGCCAGTACCACTTCGGCGGTCCGGAGCCGTTCCGCGGCCCGCTGGTAGCGGACCGGCGAGTGCGACAGGTAGAGGTCTCGCACCGTCGGTGTCGCCACCGCGTCGAGCATCTGCTCCATGAAAGCCAAGGGGCCGCCGACCGAGATCACCCCCTCGTGAGGCTCCGACCTCGCTGCGAGCAGGCGCAACATCGTGGTCTTGCCAACGCCGTTGGCCCCGATCAGCCCGACGTGCTCACCAGTCCCGACGCGGAACGACACGTCGTGCAGCAACTCGCGGCCGTCCGGCAGGTGGTACCGCACGCTGTTCGCCTCGAGGTGGCCGTCCACGCCTGAACCGTAGTCGGCGCCTCCTCGGGTCGACCCCACATTTCCCCCACCGAACGCCGACGTGGAGGCGAGCGCTCTGGCCCTGTACCAGCGTGCCGGCGGGCAGCCTGGCGGCACGATCAACGTGGGGCGTACCGTTGGCCACTGTGAACATTCCACAGCTCGACACGGTGATCATCGAGGTCAGCGACCGCGTCGCCGTCGTCACCCTCAACCGTCCGGAGGTCATGAACGCCTGGAACGGTGCGCTCAGCGGCGACCTCGACCGCGCCCTTCGCTGGGCCGCCGGCGAGGACGGGGTCGCCGCGGTGGTGATCACTGGCGCTGGGCGTGCCTTCTGCGCTGGCGCCGATCTGAGCGGCGGCAGCGAGACCTTCGCCGCCGACGGTGCGCGCGGCGGCGCCGACGACAGTCGGGCGAGGACCCCCACCACCTTTCCATGGGACGTGCCGAAGCCGGTGATCGCCGCCATCAACGGCCACGCGGTCGGCGTTGGCGCAACCTATCCCCTGGCCTGCGATCTCCGGGTCGCAGCCACGTCGGCCAAGATCGGTTTCGTGTTCGCCCGGCGGGGCCAGCTCCCCGAGCTGGCGTCGCACGCGATCCTGCCCCGAGTGGTCGGCATGTCGAACGCGGCCGACCTGCTGCTGAGCGGGCGTCCGATCACCGGTGAGGAGGCGGCGGCGATCGGGCTCGTGTCGGCGGCCGTTCCCGCCGACGAGGTGGTGGCCAACGCCGTCGCCCGAGCCACCGAGATGGCCACCCTCAGCGCGCCGATGTCGATGGCGATCACCAAGCGCCTGCTCTGGGACTCGATCGGCGTCAGGCAGATGATGGCCACCGAGCAGCCGCTCTTCGACTGGGTGGCATCGCAGCCGGACTCGGTCGAAGGCGTGGCGTCGTTCCTCGAGAAGCGCGACCCCGTGTGGACCCTCTCGGTCGCCGACGACTTCCCCCACCATCTTCACCCATCGGACGGACGATGACCGGCCGACCACTCGAGATCGGCCTCCTGTCGCTCGGCGATCTGCTGCCCGACCCGGCCACCGGCGCCACGGCCACGGAGTCCGAGCGTCATCGTTCGCTCGTCGAGCAGGCGGTGCTGGCCGAGCATGCCGGGTTCACGTCGGTCCATCTGGGCGAGCACCACTTCTCCGACTACGTGCTGTCGGCCCCACCGGTCGTGCTCGCCGCCATCGGCGAGCGAACGTCGACCCTCCGGCTCAGCACCGCCGTCACGCTGGCCGGCAACCTGGACCCCGTTCGGGTCGCCGAGGACTACGCCACGGTCGACGTTCTCAGCGGCGGCAGGGTCGAGCTCGTGCTCGGTCGGGGCAACCTCTTCACCCGCACCTACGAGGGCTTCGGCCAACCGGTCGACACGGCCCGCGCCCGCTACGACGAGTCGGTCGGACTCCTCCACCGCCTCCTCACCGAGGAGAAGGTGACCTGGGAAGGCGAGTTCCGCTCACCGCTCTCGGGTCACACCACCCGACCCCGGCCGACTGGCGACGTACCCATCTGGATCGGGGCGGGGTCGCGGGGCTCGGCCGAGCTCGCCGCCGACCTGGGCTGCTGGTTGATGCTGCCGAGCGTCGCCGGGAAGCCGGAGATGTTCCGGCCGATCGTGGAGATCTACCGGGAGCGATGGGAGGCGGCCGACCGCGACTGGGCCGACGCTCGGGTCGGGGCCTGCTCCCACACCCACGTGGCAGCCACCCTCGAGGGCGCCCGGGCCGGATGGGAGCCGTACTACCGCAACTACTGGGAGTTCGTCGGCTCCCTGCTCGAAGGGTCGGGGAAGTGGCCGCCGTTCGACTACGACGAGTTGTTGCGGGGACCGGCGATCTGCGGGAGCCCGACCGAGGTCGTCGACCGGATCGGCCGCTGGCGGGAGCTCCTCGGCCTCGACCGGCACATCTTCATGTTCGACCTCGGCGGGATGCCCCACCCCGACGTCTCGGCCACCATCGAGCGCTTCGCCACCGAGGTGATCCCCGAGATCCGCTGACCTCCCCGGCTGCGCACGCCGGTTTCCGCACGCCGGTGTCTGACACCGGTGTGCGCAGGTGCGCGCTCGTCCGGGGAGTCAGCTCTCGTCCGCTCGATGAACGCTGACCGGCAGCGGTGGCACCTGGGCCGATGCGCTGCCGGCGATGCCGAGCGTCGAGTGGAGGGCCCGGCCGAGGGTGTCGAGCCGAGCGGGATCGAGCCGGTAGAGCACGAAGTACCCGTCGCGCTGCCCGTCAACGAGACCCGCCGCCTGCAGGATCTTCAGATGGCGGGAGACCGCGGAGTCGGACAGGCTGAGCAACTCGGCCAGCTCGCTGGTGGATCGCGGATTGTCGGCCACCAGTCGGGCGATCTGGAGCCGGGTCTCGTCGCCGATGGCTCGGAACCCGTCGATCACCTCGGCGTCGCTGGCGTGTGGCACCGCCGGATGGCGCATGTCCCGCAGCGGGAAGATGATCATCAGCGGCCAGGGCGGTGCCGACTCCACCAGCACCCGCGGCCAGCCGTACACGGTGGGTACCAGGAGGAGACGCCCCCGTTCGCTCACGTCGCAGGAGTCGGACCAGGGCTTGTCGATGACCACCGAGTTGGTCGCACCGTCCCAGCTCGCCTCCGGCAACAGCTCGTCGACGAGCTTGGACGCCCCGCCCGTGACGAAGGCGTGGGCGCCGGCGGTGACCTCGGCCTCGATCCGGGGGAGGATCCGCTCCCACTCGTCGCGGAACGCCGCCTCCCAGTAGCGATGGAGCACCCGCACGTAGCGATCGCGGATCGCCATCGGGTCATCGAACAGTGCTCGTGCCAACTCGGCCATCCGCTCGTCGCCGGCGGCGGCATCGAGAACCTCCTGTCGGTAGGCGGGATCGTCGAACAGGTCGAGTTGGTGGTAGCCGTCGTGCAGGCCACAGCTGCTTCCCCCGTAGGCGAGCGACAGCTCGTAGGCGACGAGCCCCTCGTCGACCTCGGCCAACGCCTCGAGCTCGGCCTCGAACGACGGGAGGTCGGTGCCGATGCCGACCTCGAAGAAGCCCGGCACGAAGCCTGCCATCAGCTGGGCGCCGCCCCTGGCCCGGTCGAACCGCCCGAACAGGGTGCCGATCTCGTCGAGGAGATCAGGGGGCAGGTCTCGGCACCGCCGAGCCCAGGGCAGGTGGATCGGTGTGCGCTTCGGCTCGACCACGACCGGTAGCGACAGCACCGACTCGAACAGCGGTGACCACCCGAAGCCGAGCAGGTCGAGCGCGTGGGCCGATGGGAGACGGAAGGTGACCGACATGGAATTCAATCCCACTTTTCGTGAATCAGTGGATCACACGATAGCGGATTCGGCACGATGGAGACATGCACCGGGAACCCCACCACCTCGACCACCACCCCGACCACCACCTCGATGCTGCCCATGCGGTGCTCGACGCCCGACGCCAGGAGGCGGCTGCCCACCGGATCGCGGCCTCCGTCGAACCCCGACACCGCCGCCCCGACCTGCCGGGCGTGGGGATCGGGCGCCTCGTCAGCCACACCATCACGGTCGTCATCGCCGTCCTGCGGCGCCGTCCCCGAGCACGACCGACCGCCGGCTGCGGCGACCACCTCCGGGCAGCCTGACCGCAGGCGATCCACTCGCTACGGTCGGCGACGTGTTCCTCTACGGCGTGATCAATGCCAGCCCCGACTCGCTCGCCGAGTTCTCCATCGCCACGACCGTCGACGCCGCGGTCGCCCGAGCGAGCGAGCTCCTCACCGACGGCGCCGATGCGATCGACCTCGGCGGCCAGGGCTCGACCGACGCTGCCGAGATCGTCCCGTGGGAGGACGAGTGGGCCCGAATCGCCGACATCGTCCCCGCGCTGGCTGCGCTCGACGTCGACGTGTCGGTCGACAGTTGGCGACCGGAGGTGGTCCGGCGGTCCCTCGACGCCGGCGCCACCGTGATCAACGCCGCCGACGGTATGCAACTCGACACCACCTGGGAGCTCGCCGCCGAGTACGACGTGCCGTTCGTGCTGCCGTTCCTGTCAGGTCCGAACCCGCGGGAGATGTCGATGGTCGACGCCGATCCGATCGCCACGATGATCGAGTTCTTCGAGCACCGCCTGGCGATCGCCGACCGGTTCGGCGTCCGGGACCGGTCGATCCTCGACCCCGGTACGGGGTTCGCCCCGCCGGACTGGCCGTGGGAGCAACGCTACGAGTACCAGAAGATCGTCTACTCGAACCTCGGGGAGCTCCGCCGGTTCGGGCGACCGCTCTACATCGCGCTGCCGTGGAAGGAGACCGACCAGCACGACGAACTGCTCGACATCGTCGTCCGCCAGGAACCCGAGTACGGGCGGGCCCACGTCCCGGCCAAGATCCGGGGTCGCCAAGCCCACTTCGGCGTGGTGCCCGAACGCCCTGCCCGAGACCCGCTCACCGGCTCGCATCGGGCATAGCGAGGTATCGCCCAGCCGATCCCCCGACTCGATCCGGACGGTCTGGTCGCTGGGTCAGCCGTTCGCTTCGAGCGAAGCCACCGACGGGCGGGTCGCCGTGTTCAGCGGCACCGCCGATCCGTCGGCTCGGCGCAGGGCGGGTCGATCGTCGGGCCGCCGCAGGCCGCCCATCCCGGCCCGGTCGAGGATCGTGTCCATCACCTCCGCCGCCTGCACCGACAGCGACTGGAGCTCACGGTGGCGATGCAGCCGGCGACCGAGGTCGACCTGTCCGATCGCCTCGGGGCCCCAGCGCTCCACGATGTCGATCAGCAGCGCCACCTCCACCCCCCAGCCCTGCACGAACTCGAGCTGCTCGACTGCGGCTCGCTGCACGGCGTACTCGCCGGCGAGGGGCTGGGCGACGGCGGTGAGGTCGGGAAACCATCGCGACATCATCGGTCGGGCCACCAGCTCGGTCGTCCGACCCCCGCCCCCGTATCGGGTGGGCCGGTGGTAGAGCGCCTTGACGATCCGGGCGGTGGCGTCGGTCAGCAGCGGCGTGGCCAGGCTCAGAACCCAGCCCGGTTCGAAGCTGGTGACGTCGCCGTCGCACCACACCACGACGTCGCCGTGGCTCACCAGGAGCGACGCCCACAGCACGTTGCCCTTGCCATGACCGTGGCCGTGCTCGGCATGGACGTCGTCGATCGCCACGACCCGAGCTCCCGCCTCGGCCGCGACCTCACCCGTGTCATCGGTCGAGCGGTCGTCGAGCACGATCAACTCGTCCACGAACGCCGGCCCCCCAGGAGCGCCCATCAACTCGCTGCGGATGATGCGCACGAGCTGACCGATGGTGGCCGCCTCGTCTCGACAGGGGATGCACACCGACACGGTCTGGGAGCCCTTGGCCTCGACCGCGCCACCGAGCTCGTCGATGGCGATCGACGGAAAGGTCCGGATGCCGGTCACGCCTCGCTGGCCGGATCGGGGGCCAGAGGCCCCACGGCTCGCACGTCGTCGGGCGGGAGCTCGGTGTCCCAGCCGTCGGGACAGCGCTCGGGTGCGATGTCCGACAGGGGGGCGAGCACGAAGCGCCGCTCGGCGTGGCGGGGGTGGGGCACGGTCAGCTCGTCGCTGACGATCCGCATGTCGTCGAAGAAGATGATGTCGACGTCGAGCGTCCGGGGTCCCCACCGGACGACCCGTTGCCGCATCGCCTCCGCCTCGATGAGTTGGCAGCGCCGGAGGAGGGCGAACGGGTCGAGCGAGGTCTCCACCTCGACGACCATGTTGAGGTAGGGGTCCTGGCCACCGGGTCCTCCCACCGGGGCGGTCTCGTAGACCTGCGACTGGGCCACGACGTGACCGAGCCTGGCCACGGCGAGCCGCAGGTAGCCCTGCCGATCGCCGAGGTTGGACCCGAGCGCGACGAGCGCCCGATGGCTGGTGGCGGGTGGCATCGTCGCCTCGGACCGGGTGCGGCGGATCGTGACCGAGGTGGATACCGCGTCGACCGGGATCGGTGGTCGGAGCTTGGTGAGCGTGACCTCGACCGCGTCGACCCGGTCGAACGCGAGAACCTCGTCGGCGATCCTGGCCACGAGCCGCTCGAGGAGCACGTCCTTCGACTCCTCCACACAGGCGACGACCCGTTCGGCCACGAGCCCGTAGTGGACGGTGTCGCCGAGCTCGTCGCTCGATCCGGCGTCGCGGAGGTCGACGTCGAGGTGGAGGTCGATCCCGAGCGGCTGGGCGATCTCCCGCTCGTGGGGAAGTGCCCCGACGATCGTGGTCGCCCGAAGACCGTTGATGTCGATGGTGTCGGTCATTCCGAAAGAAGTCGCCGTTTCCGGGCGGGTTGCGGTCCGCACCTGTGTAGCAGCGCCGACAACCGACGACCGCATCGGAGCCACTCGACCGCGTCCGTCTACCCGCTCGATCGTTCTGCGTACGCGACCGACCAGAGGATCAGCCCGTGCGGTGGGGCGGGTTGCTCGGCGGCGGCGCGGTCGCGGGCGGCCAGCACGTCGGGTACCTCGTCGACCCGTCGCTTGCCCGTGCCGACCGCGGCGAGGAGACCGACGATGCTCCTGACCATCTGATGGCAGAAGGCGCTGCCGTCGATCTCGAAGCGGAGCAGGTCGCCGGGATCCTGCAGCGACCAGTTCGCTGACCGGACGCAACGCACGAGCGACACCTCGCGTTCGTCGGTGCGGCGAGGGCGACGGCAGAACGACGAGAAGTCGTGCTCACCGACCAGATGGCCGGCCCCGGCGTTCATGGCCTCGATCGACAGCGGTTCGGGCACCAACCAGGCCGTCGACGCGAGGAACGGATCGGGCACGCGCCGGTTGAGGATCTGGTAGCGGTAGCGGCGACCGGTGGCCGAGAACCGGGCGGAGAAGTCGGCGTCGACTTCCGCGATCTCACGCACCACGATCTCGGGACCGAGGGTGGCGTTGATGCCGCGCTGGATCCGATCGAGGTCGAGGTGGTCGGGGAGCTCCGCCGACAGGACCTGACCCCAGGCGTGCACGCCGGCATCGGTCCGGCCGGACATCACGATCTCGGGCTCGTGGCCGATCACCCGGCCGAGGAACGCCTGCAGCTCGCCCACGACCGTGCGGACACCCGGGTTCGGGGCGAGCCCTCGGAACCCGGTGCCGTCATAGGCGACGAGAAGCCTGACGTTCACGGTCGAGCGCGCACACCGGTGTCAGACACCCGGCGTGCGGGCCAGCGCGCACGATGTGTCTGGCACCGGTGTGCGGGTCTAGACGAGTTCGATGCGGGCCATAGGGGCGTTGTCGCCCCGGCGGGGGCCGAGCTTGAGCACCCGGGTATAGCCACCGGGTCGGTTCTCGTAGCGGGGAGCGACGTCTTCGAACAGCTTCGTGGTCATCTCCACGTCGCCGAGGTACGAGAGCACCTGGCGGAAGTTGTGGAGATCGCCCTTGCGGGCCTTGGTGATGAGCCGCTCGGCCACGGGTCGCATGGCCTTGGCCTTCGCTTCGGTGGTGACGATCCCCTCGGCCGCCACGAGCGACGCAACCAGGTTGGCCATCATCAGCTTCTGGTGCTGAGCGGACCCGCCGAACCGGCGGGCCTTCCGTGGACGTCCCGGCATGGTCAGCTCCTCCCGCCGCGCAGGGTCAGGCCCCGCTCGTCGAGCTTGGCGATGACCTCGTCGAGCGACTTCTGGCCGAAGTTCGTGATGGCCAGCAGGTCGTCGTCGGTCTTGGTGAGCAGCTCGCCGATCGTGTTGACCTGCGCCCGCTTCAGGCAGTTGCGGGGACGCTCCGACAGGTCGAGGTCCTCGATGGGGAGGTCGAGATCGGGTGAGCCCGACGCGGCGGCCGGCGCTTCACCGAGGGTGAGACCCTCCGGCTCCTCGCTCATCTCCTCGACGAGCTGCATGAGCGACCGGAGCGTGGCACCGGCCGACGCCAGCGCATCGCGGGGGGTGATCGAACCATCGGTCTCGATCTCGAGGATCAGACGGTCGTAGTCGGTCGACATCTCCACCCTGGTGGGTTCGACGGCGACCGACACCCGGCGGATCGGACTGAAGATCGCGTCGATGGGGATCACCCCGATCGTGCTGCTCTCCTCCTGGCGGGTCGACGACAGCCAACCCCGACCGCGGCCGACCGTCAGGTCGATCGCGAGGCGGCCCTTGTCGTTCAGGGTCGCGATGAGCGAATCCGGGTTGAGGATCTCCACCTCCGGCGGGCACGAGATGTCGCCTGCGGTCACCGATCCCGGACCCCGGGCGTCGAGGCGGAGCACCACGTCCTCGTCGCTCTCACAGGTGAGCACGACGTCCTTGAGGTTCAGGATCACGTCGGTGACGTCCTCGGTCACACCGGCGATGGTGTCGAACTCGTGGAGGGCGTCGTCGAAGCGAACCGAGGTGATCGCGGCACCAGGAACCGACGACAGCAGCGTGCGGCGGAGCGAGTTGCCGAGCGTGTGGCCGAAGCCGTGCTCGAGCGGGCCGACGGCGAACGAGCCTCGCGACGTCTGGCCATCGTCGAGTTGTTCGACCGTGGGACGTTGAATGACCAACATGGGCAATTCCTTGGGTTCTGACCGGTGGGGTGTTGGGGAGGAGCTGGAAGCTGGACGGCTGATCGACGACGTCGGTCAGCCGGCTACTTGCTGTAGAGCTCCACGATGAGTTGCTCGCGGATCGGCACGTCGATCTGCTCGCGGATCGGCTCGGCGTACACGGTGACCTTGAAGTCGTCCTCCCGGTCGAGCCAGGCCGGCGGGGTGCGATCGAGCACATCCGCATTCCACTGGATGATCGGGTTGGTCTTGGTCTTCTCGCGGATCTCGATCACATCGCCCTTGCGCACCCGGTACGACGGGACGTCGACCCGCTTGCCGTTCACGTTCACGTGACCGTGGGACACGAACTGGCGGGCCTGGGGCCTGGTGGCGGCCCAGCCCGTGCGGTAGATGACGTTGTCGAGCCGGAGCTCGAGGAACTTCAGCATGTTCTCGCCGGTGACGCCCTTCTTGCGGGACGCCTCCTCATAGACCCGGCGGAACTGCCGCTCGTTGAGACCGTAGGTGAAGCGGGCCTTCTGCTTCTCCTGCAGCTCGTGGAGATACTCGGTGTTCTGGTTGCCGCGACGTCGGGTGCGGCCGTGGATGCCCGGTGGGTAGGGGCGCTTCTCGAGCGCCTGGGCCTCGCCTCGGGTGCCGAAGATGTTGGTGCCGAGCCGGCGGGAGACGCGGGCGCGGGGACCGGTGTAGCGAGACATCAGACCCTCCGTCGCTTCGGTGGCCGGCAGCCGTTGTGCGGTACCGGGGTGACGTCCTTGATGCCGGTCACCTCGATGCCGGCGTTCTGGATCGAGCGGATCGCGGTCTCGCGGCCCGAACCGGGGCCCTTCACCTGCACGTCGACCTTGCGGACGCCGTGGTCCATCGCCCGCCGAGCGGCGACCTCGGCCGCCTGCTGAGCGGCGTACGGGGTGGACTTGCGGGAACCGGTGAACCCGACGTTGCCGGCCGAGGCCCACGACAGGATGTTCCCCTCCTGGTCGGAGATGGCGATGATCGTGTTGTTGAAGCTCGACTTGATGTGCGCCACGCCGTGGGTGACGTTCTTGCGCTCTCGTCTGCGGGGACGACGGCCCCCGGGGCTTGGCTTGGCCATGACTACTCGCTGACTCCCACTCGGTGATGACTCACTTGGTCACCTTCTTCTTGCCGGCAACGGTCTTCTTCGGGCCCTTTCGGGTCCGTGCGTTGGTCTGGGTGCGCTGCCCTCGGACCGGCAGGCCCTTGCGGTGACGGATGCCCTGGTGGCACCCGATCTCCATCTTGCGCTTGATGTCCTGAGAGACCTCTCGCCGGAGGTCACCCTCGGTCTTGATGTTGGTGTCGATCCAGGCCCGGATCCGCATCACCTCGTCATCGGTGAGGTCCTTGACCCGGGTGTTGGCGTCGACGCCGGTGGCGTCGGCGATCGTCTGGGCGGTGGACGTACCGACCCCGTAGACGTAGGTCAACGAGACTTCGAGTCTCTTGTCTCGGGGGATGTCGACGCCGGCGATACGTGCCATGGATTCAGCCTTGCCTTTGCTTGTGACGCGGGTTCTCGCAGATGACCATGATCCGCCGGTGCCGGCGGATCACCTTGCACTTCTCACACATCGGTTTGACGCTCGGACGGACCTTCATCGGTGTTCCTGTACAGGGGTTGAGAGCCGGCAGACCGGCTCGACGGGTAGAACCAGCGCGGTGCTGCGTGGTTACTTGTAGCGGTAGGTGATTCGACCGCGGGTCAGGTCGTAGGGGGTGAGCTCGACCTGTACTCGATCACCGGGCAGGATTCGGATGTAGTGGCGCCGCATCTTCCCGGAGATGTGACCCAGTACGGTGTGGCCGTTTTCGAGTTCGACCCGAAACATTGCATTGGGCAGTGACTCGACTACGGTGCCTTCGAGCACGATCGCATCTTCTTTGTGCTTTGGCAGAACAATCCTCCATGACCCGGGGGGTGAACGAACCTCTCCAGGAGGTCTGGTCGCGACGACGGCCCCCATGGAAAGAACCAACGTTCAAGCCTAGCGGCTCCGGCGCGGAGCGCCTCGCTTGGATGTAGGGGAAACCACGCTGGTTGGGGCCACTTGCGGCCCGTTTCGCTACCCTCCGGCCTCCGTCGCTCGTTCGTCGAGTCGACCGTCGACGGCGTCGAACAGCCGCTCGGTGACCTCGTCCTCGGTCCCGAGGCCGTCCACGGTCACCAGCAGGTCGCGCGCCGTGAACCAGTCGAGCACCGGCCTGGTCTCCTGCTCGTACAAGGCCAGCCGCTTCTCGATCGCCTCGTCGGTGTCGTCGGTGCGGCCGCGGGCCTTCATGCGGGCCGTGACCTCGTCGAGCGGCACGTCGAGCACGATCGCGGCGTGGAGACCATCGGCATCGAGCGCTTCGAACAGGCCCTCGGCCTGGTCGACGGTTCGGGGAAAGCCGTCGAGCACGAAGCCGGCGCCCGCGGCGTCGTCCTCGGCGATCCGGTTCTGGGCGACCGGGATCATGATGTCGTCGCCGACGAGCCCGCCGGCGTCCATGATCTCACCGGCCTTCCGGCCCAGTTCGCTGTCGGCGGCTCGCTCAGCTCGCAGCATGTCGCCGGTGCTGATGTGGACCACGCCGTAGCGCTCGACCAGGCGAGCGCACTGCGTGCCCTTGCCGGATCCCTGACGTCCGAAGATGACGAGACGGATTGGTTGTCCCATGGAAGTGATGTGCCCTTACTCAGGAATTGCCGTTCGAAAAGTGACTGCTCGCCGGGTGCTTCTGCCCGGGATCGACCGCTGGGCCTACTTGAGGAAGCCGTCGTAGTTCCGCGCCATGAGCTGGCTGTTGATCTGCTTCATGGTCTCCAACGAGACGCCGACGCCGATCAGGATCGACACGCCGGAGAAGCCCACCAGGCTCGCCGCGTTGTTGCTGCCGGATCCGAGGAGCCGGGCCAGCGCCGCCGACGGGATCAACGCCACGAGGGCGAGGAAGAGGGCGCCGGGCAGGGTGATCCGGTTGAGGATCTTGCCCAGATGGCGCTCGGTCTGCGGCCCCGGCCGGATGCCGGGGATGAAGCCGCCCGACTTGCGGAGCTCGTCGGCCCGACGGGCGGGGTCGAACGCGATCGCGTTGTAGAAGTACGCGAACCCGACGATCAGCGCGCCGAACACGAGGATGTAGCCGAGGTTGTCGGGCTGGAACAGGTTGCTGCTGATGAAGTTCCGGACGTCGTCGCCCCAGTTCGGGTTGTTCGGGTCCTCGCTCACCGGGAGGACGTTGGCGATCAGCGACGGCAATTGGAGCAGCGAGCTGGCGAAGATGACCGGAATCACACCGGCCTGATTCACCTTCAGCGGAATGTAGGTGTTGTTGCCGCCGTACTGACGGCGACCGACCACCCGCTTGGCGAAGTTCACCGGAATGCGGCGCTGCCCCTGCTCCACGAACACGATGCCGGCGCACAGGATGACGAGCAGGAAGAGCGACACGATGAGCCAGGCGACGCCGGAGATGGCGTTGATCCGGATGCCGAGCGCCGGAAGGCCGGCGACCACCGAGGCGAAGATGATCATCGACATCCCGTTGCCGATGCCCTTCTGGGTGATGAGCTCGCCCATCCACATGACGATCGCCGTGCCGACCACCATCGTGGTGACGGCGAGGATCACCTTCCCGGGTGACGAGTCGGGGAAGAGACCGACGTCGACCCCGAAGAACGCCTCCGGGTTCCTGCCCACGATGAACACGATGCCGGTGCTCTGCACCAGGGCCAGCACGATCGTGATGTAGCGGGTCCACTGGGTGATCTTGCGCTGGCCGATCGCCCCCTGCGACTGCCACTCCTCGAGCTTCGGCACCGCCACGGTGAGGATCTGGATGATGATCGACGCCGTGATGTAGGGCAGGATCCCGAGCGAGAACAGCGAGAGCGACGCGAGCCCGCCGCCGGTGAACAGGTTCAGGTACCCGAAGATCCCGCCAGAGGTCTCGTCGGCCTGGGCCCGGAGCTGCTCGATCGCGGTGAGGCTCACGCCCGGAGCGGGGATCTGCACCCCCAACCGGTAGATCACGATGATGAAGATCGTGAACAGGATCTTGTTGCGCAGTTCCGGCGACTGGATGATGTTCCGGAGAGTCGACATCGTTAGCTCCCAACCCCGACGGGCGGCGGTCGGCGGGTGATCAGCGGTTCGTCAGCGCGTTGCCGTTGGCCGCGGGGCGGACCTTGAACGGAAGCGGCAGCTTCTCGACGGTACCACCAGCACCGGTGATGGCAGCCTCGGCGCTCTTCGAGAAGGCGTGGGCCGAGACCTTGATCGGCTCGGAGACCTCACCCCGGCCCAGGATCTTGACCAGCGCACCCTTGCCGACCAGGCCCCGCGACAGCAGGATCTCGGGGGTCACCTCGGTGAGGCCGGCCTCCGCGATGGTGTCGAGGTTGATCGCCTGGTACTCGACCCGGAACGGGTTGTTGAAGCCACGGAGCTTCGGCATCCGCTGCTGCAGTGGGAGCTGTCCACCCTCGAAGCCGATCGGGATCGTGCCCCGAGCCCGCTGACCCTTGGTGCCGCGACCGGCTGTCTTGCCGCCCTTGCCGCCGATACCGCGCCCGACGCGCTTCGCCCGCTTCCGGGAGCCCTCGGCCGGTTTCAGGTCGTGAATCTTCATGATCTGCCTCTACTTCGCAATCAGCTGTCGGTGCCGGCGTCGGCGGCCTCAGCCGTGGCCGCCCGCACCTCGACCAGGTGCGGGACGCGGGCGATGATGCCCCGGATCTCGGGCCGGTCGGGAAGGGTGTTGGACTTGCCGATGCGGCCGAGCCCGAGCGCCCGCAGGCAGCCGCGCTGCTTCGGCTTGGTGCCGATCGCCGATCGGGTCTGGGTGACGACGATGGTCGCTTCGGCCATCGGACTACTCCTGTCCGGCGTCGGCGCCGGCGGTCGCCATGCGCTGACGTTCGTTGTAGGCGTCGAGCATGCCCTTCGGGGTGAACTCGCTCGCGTCGAGGCCCCGGAGCCGGGCGATCTCGTCGGGTCGCTTCAGGCCGCGGAGGGCGTTGATCGTGGCCCGGGCCACGTTGATCTGGTTGGCCGAACCGAGCGACTTGCAGAGCACGTCGCTGATGCCGGCCTCCTCCAGGATGGCTCGGGCGGCACCGCCGGCGATGACCCCGGTACCGGGCGCAGCCGGCTTCAGGAGCACCTGGCCGGCACCCTGCTCACCGATGATGGGGTGGGTGATCGTGCCGCCGGCCATCGGCACGTCGAACATGAGACGGCGAGCCTCCTCGGTGCCCTTCTGGATGGCGAGGGGCACCTCCTTGGCCTTGCCGTAGCCGAGGCCGACCCGGCCGTTGCCGTCGCCGAGGACGACGAGGGCGGTGAACGCGAAGCGGCGCCCGCCCTTCACCACCTTGGCGACCCGGTTGATGGTGATGACCCGCGATTCGCGGCCATCTCCACGGTCGTTGCGATCATTGGCAGCCATATGTACCTAGAACTCCAGTCCTGCGGATCGGGCGGCGTCGGCCAGCGCGGCCACCCGCCCGTGATAGCGGTAACCGCCCCGGTCGAACACGACCGGACCCACGCCGGCGGCCTTGGCCCGCTCGCCCACGAGGGTCCCGACCGTCGAGGCGGCGGCGACGTTGCCGGTGTTGCCACCGCCGCGAACGTCGGCCTCGTACGAGGATGCAGCGGCCAACGTCCGGCCGGTGGTGTCGTCGATGACCTGGGCGCTGATGTGCTTGTTGGAGCGGAACACGGCAAGCCGTGGTCGGGCGGGCGTGCCGACGACCTTCTTGCGTACCCGGCGCTGCCGACGACGTCGGAGGGCGTGGCGGGAATCGGTCTTGGACGCCATCACTTACCGGCCTTTCCGGCTTTGCGCACCACGCGCTCGCCGACGTAGCGGACGCCTTTGCCCTTGTAGGGCTCCGGCTTGCGGTAGGCCCGGATCTCGGCTGCGACCTGCCCGACGACCTGCTTGTCGATTCCGATCACGCCGATCTTGGTGGGCTCTGGCACGTCGAACGTGACGCCCTCGGGTGCCTCGACGGTGATCGGGTGGCTGTAGCCGAGGGCGAGCTCGAGCTTGTCGGCCCCCTTGGCGTTGGCCCGGTAGCCGACACCGATGATCTCGAGCTCCTTGCGGAAGCCCTCGCTGACGCCGACCACCATGTTGTTGACCAGCGACCGGGTGAGCCCGTGCAGGGCCCGGGAGGTGCGCTCGTCGTCGGCTCGGGTGACGTTGATCTCACCGTCGTCGACGCTGATCGCGATGCTCTCGGGCACCGAGTGCTCGAGGGTGCCCTTCGGACCCTTCACCGAGACGTCGCTGCCGTCGATGGAGATCTCGACACCGCTCGGGATGGTGATCGGGGTGTTACCGATACGTGACATCGTGCGGCTCCTCTACCAGACGTAGCAAAGGACTTCGCCGCCGATCTTGGCCTTGCGGGCCGCACGGTCGGAGACGAGACCATCGCTGGTCGAGAGCACGGCGACACCGAGGCCGCCAAGTACTCGGGGAATCTGATCGGCCTTGGTGTAGACCCGCAACCCGGGCTTCGACACTCGCTTGAGGCCGCTGATGACCCGCTCGCGCTCGGGCGAGTACTTCATGTTGATCGTGAGCGTCGAACCGGGACCGTCGGTGTTCTCGACGGCGCGGTACTCACCGATGTAGCCCTCGCGGTGGAGGACGTCGGCGAGCGCCACCTTCAACTTCGAGGAGGGCATCGACACCTCATCGTGCATCGCCACGTTGGCGTTGCGGATGCGGGTCAGCATGTCGGCGATTGGATCGGTCATGGACATCGTCGGGGCCCTCCTCTCACCAGCTCGCCTTGGTCACGCCGGGGATCTCACCGGCGTGGGCCATCTCACGGAAGCAGATCCGACACAGGTCGAAGCGGCGGTAGACGGCGCGGGGCCGGCCACACACCCGGCACCGGGTGTAGGCCCGGACCTTGAACTTCGGCTTGCGCTGCTGCTTGTTGATCAGTGCTTTCTTGGCCATTTACTGGGCCTGCCCTTCGCGCCGGAACGGGAAACCGAAGGCGTCGAGCAGGGCTCGACCCTCGGCATCGTCGGTTGCGGTCGTAACGATCGTGATGTCCATGCCTCGGGTGGCGTCGACGGTGTCGTAGTCGATCTCGGGGAACATGAGCTGCTCCTGCAGACCGAGCGAGTAGTTGCCTCGGCCGTCGAACGAGCGGGGATTGAGCCCCCGGAAGTCGCGGATGCGGGGGATCGCCAGCGTGACCAACCGGTCGAAGAACTCCCACATCCGATCGCCGCGGAGGGTGACCTTCGCGCCGATCGCGTTGCCCTGGCGGAGCTTGAAGCTCGCCAGCGACTTCTTCGCCTTCGTGGCCACCGGCTGCTGACCGGCGATCAGTGCGAGGTCGGCCATGGCCGACTCGAGGCTCTTCGACTGGACGATGGCTTCGCCGACGCCCATGTTGATCACGATCTTCTCGATCCTCGGCACCTGCATCACGTTCGCCAAGCCGAGGCTCTGCTGCAGACTGTCACGGATCTCGGTCTGGTACCTGACCTTGAGCCGGGGCGTCGTGGCCGGGCTGGTGGGTGTCTCGGTGGCGGTCACTCGTTCACCTCCGGGATCTCGGCGCCGGTACGTCGACAGAAGCGGATCTTCTCGCCACCCTCGATGCGGTAGCCGACCTTCGTCGGCTTCCCGTCCGATGGGCTGAGGATCGCCACGTTGGAGACGTCGATCGGCATGTCCTTCTCGATGATGCCGCCCGGCTCCTCCTGGGAGCGGGCCTTGGTGTGACGGCTCGCGGTGTTGCAGCCCTCGACGATGACCTTCCCGACGGCGGGCAGGGCTCGGCTGACCACGCCCTCCGAGCCGCGGTCCTTGCCGCTGAGCACCCGGACGCGGTCACCCTTGCGGATCTTCATCTTCGGTGGTGCGGTTTTGGCTCTGGTTCTCGACATCACAAGACCTCGGGTGCCAGCGACACGATGCGCATGAAGCGCTTGTCGCGTAGTTCGCGCCCCACCGGTCCGAAGATGCGGGTGCCGCGGGGCTGCTTCTGCTCGTTGATCAGGACCGCTGCGTTCTCGTCGAAGCGGATGTAGGACCCGTCGGGTCGGCGCCGCTCCTTCTTGGTGCGGACGACGACGCACTGCACGACGTCGCCCTTCTTCACTGCGGCGCCGGGGATCGCGTCTTGACGGTGGCCACGAACACGTCGCCGATGCCGGCGTACCGGCGGCGGGATCCGCCGAGGACCTTGATGCACAACACCTCGCGCGCGCCGGAGTTGTCGGCGACGCGCAGGCGGGACTCCTGCTGGATCATCGGGCCCGCTCCAGGATCTCCAGGAGCCGCCACCGCTTCTTGGCCGACAGGGGGCGGGTCTCCACGATCCGAACCCGGTCACCCTCGTTGAGGGTGTTCTCCTCGTCGTGGGCGTAGTAGCGGGTGCGCCGCTGCACGGTCTTGGAGTACTGGGGATGGCGCGACCGGTCGGTCACCTCGACAACGGCCGTCTTGTCCATCTTCGTGGAGACGACCATGCCGTCGCGGGTCTTGCGACTGCTCGAGCGGTCCCCGCCCTTCGACTGATCTGTCTTCACCTGTTCACCCATCAGGATGCTCCTTCGGTTGCACCTGCGAGCCCTGCCGGATCGGTGAGCAGGGCTTCGGCCGCTGCGATCTCGCGTGCCCGGATCTCGGTCTTGAGCCGGGCGATGTCCCTGCGGACCTCGCCGAGGCGTGCCGTGTTCTCCAACTGACCGGTGGCCAATTGGAAGCGCAGGTTGAAGAGCTCGCGCTTGGCGTCGGACAGGCCGTTCACCAACGCTGCGCTCGACTTCTCGGCGAGGTTCTCGTTCTTAGCCATCGAAACCGTCCATCCTGCTGATCACCCGGGCCTTGACCGGCAGCTTCTGGATCGCCCGCTCCATCGCTTCACGAGCGATCGTCTCGTCGGGGTAGGCGAGCTCGAACACCACTCGACCGGGCCGAACCACGGCCACCCAGTGCTCCGGATTGCCCTTGCCCGAACCCATCCGGGTCTCGGCCGGCTTGGCCGTGACCGGCTTGTCGGGGAAGACGTTGATCCAGACCTTGCCCCCACGACGGACGTGGCGGGTCATCGCGATACGGGCGGCCTCGATCTGGCGGGCGGTCAACCAGCCCGGTTCGAGCACCTGGATGCCGTACTCGCCGTAGGAGATCGTGGTCGCCCCCTTCGAGAGGCCCTTTCGCCGTCCGCGGTGGGTCTTCCGATGCTTGACCTTCCGTGGCATCAACACGTCAATCACCGTCCTCGGGGCGGAAGTTGAGGGTCTCGCTCGACTTGTCCTTGAGCGACTCCTCGATCGCCTCCTCCTCGGCGAGCAGGCGCTCGAACTCGGGGTCGGCTTCCTTGACCAGCGGTGCCGGCTCGGCCTCGGTCGACTCGGCGACCGCCGGTTCGGCTGTGGGCTCGGGAGCGGGGGCGGCCGCCTCCGCAGCCCGCGGGCGGCGGGACGACGACACGACCTGTCGGGGGGTGTCGGCGGTGCCGGCGACCTCGCCGACGGCCATCGCCGCCTCCCGGGTGGCCTTGTCGGTGCTGGCCTTGTAGGGGAGGATGTCACCCTTGTAGAGCCACACCTTCACCCCGATGCGGCCGTAGGTGGTGTGCGCCTCGCGCAGGCCGTAGTCGATGTCGGCCCGGAGCGTGTGGAGCGGCACCCGACCCTCGCGGTACCACTCGGTCCGGCCCATCTCCGCACCGCCGAGGCGGCCCGACGACTGGATCCGGATCCCCTTGGCGCCAGCCTTCATCGCGTTCTGCATCGCACGCTTCATCGCCCGGCGGAACGCCATGCGCCCGGCGAGCTGGTCGGCGACGCCCTGGGCGATCAGCGCGGCGTCGAGCTCCGGCTGCTTGATCTCGACGATGTTGAGCTTCACCTTCGGGTTGCCGGTGAGCTTGGTCAGGCCCTGGCGGAGACGATCGGCCTCGGAACCCTTCCGGCCGATCACGATGCCCGGCCGTGCGGTGTGCACGTCGACCTGCAGCTTGTCGCGCGTGCGCTCGACCTCGACCCGGCTGATCGCTGCGTTCGGCAGCTCGTTCAGGAGGTACTGCCGGATGTTGTAGTCCTCGAGCAGGTAGTCGCGGTACTCCTGCCGATCGGCGATCCAGCGCGACTTCCAGTCGGTGGTGACACCGAGCCGGAAGCCGTAGGGGTGAACTTTCTGACCCATCAGTCGGTCTCCTTCTTGGTGCCGCCGGCTCCGTCAACGGTTCCGTCGTCGCCGCTCTGCGGCGACTCGTCACTTGCAGTTGCGGGGGGCGCGGCGTCGGCCGCAGTGTCGTCACCCGTCTCAGCTTCGGGGGCCTCGTCCGCAACTTCGGTTGCTTCGAGCTCGTCGGCGTCGTCGACAGTTTCCTCGGCCGTGTCTGCTTCGGGGGTGTCGGCTGGGGCTTCGTCCGCTGAGGCGGCTTCGGCTGCCGATTCCTCTGCCTCGTCGTCGGCTGCGTCGGCGGCGCGGCTTCTGGCGACGCGGCGGCGGCGCTCGGCGCTGGCATCGCGGTCGCCGCCGGTGGAGCGCTGCTCGGCTCGACTCCGCAACTCGTCGAGGACGTCCTCGTCGTAGCGGCTCACCACGATCGTGATGTGGCAGGTCTGCTTGTGGATCCGGCCGGCACGGCCGCGGGCACGGGGCCGAAAGCGCTTGAGCGTGGGGCCCTCGTCCGCGTAGCAGGCCGACACGTAGAGCTCCTCGGGCGGGATGTCCTCGTTGTGCGACGCGTTGGCCACGGCGGAGGTGAGGCACTTCATGATGACCTCGGCGGCCAGGCGCTCGCTGAAGGCCAGGATCTGGCTGGCCTCACCGACGTGCTTGCCCCGGATCAGGTCGAGCACGACCCGGGCCTTCGAGGCCGACATCCGCACGTAGCGGACCTGGGCCCTGGTACCGGGGCGCTCGTTGGTCTTGACCGCGGCCATCAGCGCCGCCCCCCGCGTTCCTGGCCTGCGTGGAACTTGAAGGTGCGGGTCGGCGAGAACTCGCCGAGCTTGTGGCCGACCATCGACTCGGTCACATAGACCGGCACGTGCTTGCGGCCGTCGTGCACCGCGATCGTGTGCCCGACCATGTCGGGGATGATCGTCGAGCGCCGCGACCAGGTCTTGATCACCCGCTTGTCGTTCTTCTCGTTGAGCTCGTCGACCTTCTTCAGCAGGTGGTCGTCGACGAACGGGCCCTTCTTGAGACTTCTCGGCATGCTTACCTCCGACCACGCTTCCGCCGACGGCGGATGATGAGATCATCTGACTTCTTGCCCCGCTTGCGGGTACGTCCCTCGACCTTGCCCCAGGGCGACACCGGGTGCCGGCCGCCGGAGGTCTTTCCCTCGCCGCCACCGTGGGGGTGGTCGACCGGGTTCATGGCCACGCCCCGGGTCTGGGGGCGCTTGCCCTTCCACCGGGACCGGCCGGCCTTGCCGACCTTGATCAGCTCGGCCTCGGCGTTGCCGACCTCGCCCACCGTCGCCCGACAATCGATCGACACCCGCCGCATCTCGGTGCTCGGGAGGCGGAGGGTGGCGGTGCTGCCCTCCTTGGCCACGAGCTGCACGCTCGTTCCGGCCGACCGGCCGAGCTTCGCCCCGGCCTCGGGCTGGAGCTCCACCGCGTGGACGACGGTGCCGACGGGTATGTAGCGGAGCTGCAGGGCGTTGCCGGGACGGATGTCAGCCCCGGGTCCCGACTCGACCCGATCCCCGACCTTGAGATCACGCGGGGCGAGGATGTAGCGCTTCTCACCATCGTGGTAGTGCAGCAACGCGATCCGGCAGTTGCGATTCGGGTCGTACTCGATCGATGCCACGGTGGACGGCACGCCGTCCTTGTTGCGACGGAAGTCGACCACCCGGTAGCGGCGCTTGTGACCACCGCCGCGGTGGCGCGACGTCTTGCGTCCGTGGTTGTTGCGGCCACCGGTCGACGACTGCTTCGCCAGCAGCGACTTCTCCGGCTTCGACGTGGTCAGGTCGCCGAAGTCGGAGCTGGTCTGGAACCGGCGCCCGGGGCTCGTTGGCTTGCGCTTGCGAATGGCCATCGACGTGTCCTCAGCTCGTGAAGAGCTCGATCTCGCCCTCGGAGAGGGTGACGATCGCTCGTTTGGTCGTTGCGCGGTTGCTGACGGTGTTGTTGCGGCGGTTCCGGACCTGCTTGCCCTTCCGGACCAGCGTGTTGACCTTCGCCACCTTCACACCGTCGAAGATGGCCTCGACGGCGTCCTTGATCTCGGGCTTCGAGGCGCTCGGATGGACGATGAACGTGTAGGCGTTGTTGACCTCGGTCTGTACGAACGACTTCTCCGAGACGACCGGGCGGATGATCACGTCGTGTGGGTCCTTCATGCTTCCTCACTCTCGTCCGGCTCAGCGCTCGCAGCCCGGGGCAGGCTCGCCGTGGTGAACACCAGGTAGTCGTTGGCGAGCACGTCGTAGGCGTTGAGCTGGTCGGCGGCGAGGACGAACACGTTCGGCAGGTTGCGGAAGCTGGCGACCGTGGTGTGGTCCTCCCTGGTCACGACCAGCAGCACCTTTCCCTCGATCCCGAGAGCGGCGAGCGCCGCCTTCGCAGCCTTGGTGCTGGGTTCGGCGAAGCCCCAGTCGTCGACGACGACGACCTTCCCCTCGGCACACCGGTCGGACAACGCCGAGCGGAGCGCCAGCTTGATCATCTTCTTGTTGGTGCGTTGGCTGTAGTCCCGCGGCTTCGGTCCGTGGGCGACGCCGCCGCCGACCCAGATCGGTGAGCGGGTCGACCCGGCCCGGGCCCGGCCGGTGCCCTTCTGCTTCCACGGCTTCGCCCCGCCACCTCGGACCTCGGCCCGGGTCTTGGTGCTGTGGGTGCCGGCGCGCCGGGCGGCGAGCTGGGCGGTCACCACCTGGTGGAGCACCGCAGTGTTCGGTTCGATCCCGAACAGGTCACCGTCGAGGTCGACGGTCCCGGCGTCGGAGCCGGTGGGGGTCTTGACCGCGATCGTGGTGCTACTCATCGGACGTGCCGCCCTTCGTGCTGGCCGTGCGCTTGATGGCATTGCGGATGACGACGGTGCCGCCCTTGGGTCCCGGCACCGAGCCCTTCACCAGCATCAGGTTCTTCTCGGCGTCGGACTGGACGACCGTCAGGCTCTGGGTGGTGACCCGGGCCGATCCCGAGCGGCCGGCCATCCGGGTGCCCTTGAACACGCGGGCCGGGGTTGCGCACTGGCCGACCGCGCCCGGCATCCGGTGCACGAGGTGGGCGCCGTGGGTTGCCCGCTGGCCGGAGAAGTTGTGCCGCTTCATGACGCCGGTGAAGCCCTTGCCCTTGCTGGTCGCGATCGCATCGACGTGCTCGCCGGCGGCGAAGACGTCGGCGGCGATCTCCTGGCCCACCGAGTAGTCGGAGGCATCGTCGAGGCGGAGCTCCACGAGCTCCTGGCCAGGGGCGACGCCGGCTGCGGCGAAGTGCCCGGCCTCGGGCTGGCTGAGCTTCCGGGCCTCCTTCGACCCGAGCGTGACCTGGATGGCGGTGTAGCCATCGGAGTCGTTGGTCTTGACCTGGACGACGCGGCAAGGCTCGACCTCGAGCACGGTGACCGGGACGATCTTGTTGTCGTCGTCCCAGACCTGTGTCATGCCGACCTTGCGGCCGACGATCGCCTTTTGGGCCATGCGAATCTCTTTCCCGTCAGAGGGCATGCCGACCGGAATCGACCTGCCGTTCACGCGAACGTGCCGCTCGTGAAAGCTGGAGCGGAGGTGGTGTAGGGCCGTGCGGTTCCTCGACTGGCAAGAAGAGGCCTACGCGGACTCGGAGAGGTGTTCGTCGTTCCTGGGCGTCGGTCCCGGTCACACCGGGCCGAACCACACCGAACGAACGGACCGATCGACTCTACCGGCTGACGCCCTCGACACCCACCTGCAGTCCGCAGCCTCGGTTCACCGAGTTCGCCGCTCTCGTGGGTTCACCGGTGATCGAGGTAGGCGGCCCCCCTTGGCGACAGCTCATAGCCTCGCTTCAGGCTCTTCGTCAGCCCGAGGTTCTTGAGTTTGCGGACGTCGAGCTTGAACGGCTGGGTCTCCCGCCCGACCGATTCGGCGAGGTCGGCCGCTCGAGTGGCCGGATTGGCGGCGATCAGCTCGAGCGTCTGCGTGGTCCACGGGCCGTGGCGGGACGCCCGGTCGAGCCGGGCGAGGCGGGTGTCGATATCGGCGAGGTCTTCGGAGGAGAGGTCGGCGGTGTCGGCGAGCTGCTCCCGGGGGTCGGGCTCGTCCACAACGTGGAACCGCACCCGGTGCAGGGATCGACCGGCCCGCTCGGCGGGGAACGCGGCACGCAGTTCATCGGCGGAGGTGTGGCCGGCGGCGCGAGCGTCCACGTCGGCGATGTCGCCCGGATCGATCACGTCGACCGCATCGACCTCGACCCGGCCGCCGCCGGTGCGGTAGATGCGACCCGCGACCACCGTGGGCCGATTCCACCACCGGAACGCAGCGGTGATCGAGCCGTCGGCTATGCCGGACCAGTACGGCTTCGTGAATCGCACCCGCTCGACGCTAGCGGCGACTCCCGATCAGCCGGTTGCCGCAGTACCGTCGTGGCGGGACGATCACGGGCGGAGGGATCGATGCGAGGTTCACAGGGCGCGGCGCGGCACCTGACGGCGCGGATGACGGTGCGACGGTTGGGCGGTCTGCTGCTGACGTTGGGATTGGGGCTCCTCCTCGCGGGATGCGGGTCGGGGGGAACCGAGGAGCAGACCGGTCTGGCCGAGACGGAGACCGGGGCGGCCGAGGGCGGCGCGGTGGCTGGCGCCACCGGCGACGGCCAGGCCGAGGGTGCCACCGGTGGGGCCGACGGCGATGCGGTGGCGAACGGTAGCGGCTCCAACGCAGCGACCGCCGTGCCGGTGGCCGACGACGGTGGCTCCGACGCGAAGCAGGTGGCGGCGCAGACGATCGACGACCTGAACGAGATCGAACCGGCCGCCAACGCCGACTCGGCCGACACGGCCGCGGTGGTGTTCGGCGAGCCGAACGACGGGGAGATCGACGGCCCCTTCGGGCTCGACCGGTGGACGTTCGAGGGTGCACCGGACGTGATGATCGCGATCGACGTGACGTCGATCGATCACGAGTGCCGTCAGGATCTCACGATGGTCCTCGAAGCGCCGTCCGGTGCACGGGGCGAGGTCGGCTGGATCGGCAACGGCGGATGCAGGGCCTACGGGCCGTTCACGCTCGAGGAGTCGGGCACGTACGTGATCGAGTTCCTCGGCGGCGACGGTGCGATCATCGACGAGACGGCGGGGGCGTACCGGTTCGTGCCCTACGTGTTGACCGAGCGCGATGTCGCTCCTGTCGTCTTCGACCAACCGATCGACGGCGAGATCAGCGAGCTGCTGGGGGTCGACCGCTGGACCTTCGAGGCGACGGCTCAGCAGCTGCTGGTGATCGACGTGTTGGACATCGACAACGACTGCAGGCAAGACCTGACCCTCACGATCGAGGACCCGTTCGTCGAGCGGGAGGAGATCGCCTGGGTCGGCAACGGCGGCTGCAGGGCCTACGGGCCGATCGAGATCGAACGCGACGGCGTGTACGCGATCGAGTTCCACGGCGGCGACGGCGGCGTCATCGACGAGCCCACCGGGACGTACCGGTTCATGGCCTCGCTCCTCACCGAACGCGACGAGTCGGCCGCCGCACCCGATACGAAGCTCGATGGCGAGATCACCCAGGTCTTCGGTGCCGACCGTTGGACGTTCGACGCAACCGAGGGCCAGCGCATCACGATCGACGTGCTGGCGATCGATCACGACTGTCGCCAGGACCTCACCATGACGCTCGAAGATCCGTTCGCCGAACGGGAGGAGATCGCCTGGGTTGGCAACGGTGGATGCCGGGCCTACGACCCGATCGAACTGACTCGAAGCGGAACCCATGCCATCGAGTTCAGCGGGGGTGACGGTGGCGTCATCGACGACAACCTCGGCGCCTACAGCTTCACCTTCTCACTGAGCTGATCCGAGCTGCACGTTCACCAGCCGAGATTGGCAGCGCCCCGACGACCCAGCTCAGATGCGCTCCCTCGCCAAGCGAAGCTGCCGGGCGAGCGAGGCGAGCAACGCCCGCGACACGTGCGGCATGTCCCGAAGCAGAACGAGGAACAGGCGCATCGACAGCGCGCCGACCTCGGCATCGGTCGACGCGGTCACCGTGGCTGACCGGGGGGCGGGATCGAGCAGGGACAGCTCGCCGAAGCCGTCGTTCGGGCCGAGCGTCGCCGTCGTCCTCCCGCCCTGCTCGACGAGCAACTCCCCCGAGAGGATCAGATAGAAGGTCTCCCCTGGGTCCCCTTCGAAAACCAACGTGGTCCCGGCGGGAACCGACAGCGTTTCCAGGTGCCGGGCGATGGCTCGACGATCACGCTTCGTGCACTGCTCGAACAGCGGCACGGCGCCGAGCGCTTCGGTCAACTGCATCTTGGTTGGCATCTCGGATCCTCTCGGTTCGATCTGGAGCGAGCCCTGGGATGAGCTCTGGTACGAGCTCATCGCTGAGCTCTCGCGACGATCACCGGATCGGTCTCCCACACGCCCCACCGGAGGTGGAAGCGTCGCAGGGGAGCCGGTGCCCACCAGTTCCGCCGGCCGGCGAGCTTCATGAGCGCGGGGGTGATCGTCGCCCGCACCACGAAGGCGTCGGTGAGCACCGCCACCGCCGAACCGAGACCGAACATCTTCACGATCGCCACCCCCGACGTGGCGATCGCCACGAACACGATCGCGAGGAGGACCGCGGCGGCGGTGACCACGGGACCGGTGCGCCCGATACCGGCTCGGACGGCGTGGTCGTTGTCGCCGGTGAGGTCCCACTCCTCCTTGATGCGGGCCAGGAGGAACACCTCGTAGTCCATCGACAGCCCGAAGGCCACGCAGAACATGAGGATCGGGGTGAACACGTCGAGTCGGCCGGAGGCGGTGAAGCCGAGCAGCCCGGACAGGTTGCCGTCCTGGAAGATCCACACCAGCGCACCGAACGTGGCCGTCAGGCTGAGGAGGTTGAGGGCGAGCGCCTTCAGGGGGACGACGACGCTGCCGGTCATGACGAACAACAGGACGAGGGTCACCACGGCGATCACGGTGAGGGCGGCCGGCAGCCTCGACACGACGGAGTCGACGGTGTCGATCACGGTGGCACCGCTGCCGCCGACTGCGAGCTCGTCGGCTGACCCGTCGCCATCCAGGTCGACCTCGAGCTCCCGCAGGGCGAGTATGAGCTCGTCGGCCCGGGGGTCGTCGGGATCGAACCGGGACACCACGTTGAGCCAGGTCCCGTCGGTGAGGTCCGGATCGACGGGACGGAAGTGGTCGGTGAGCTGGTTCGGCGGCGTTGCGCTCTCGGCCCGCAGGTAGCCGAGCACGGAGTCGACCCGAACGGGTCCCGTCAGCGCCAGCAGTTCCTTGGTCACCTCGAAGACCGCATCGGGATCGTCGGGGTCGAGATCGGGGGCGACGAGCTGGATCGGGTTGACGTCACCCCAGCTCATCTTCTCCTCGATGGTCTCGGCTGCGATCCGTGCATCGGCGTTCTCGGGGAGGACGCGTTCGTCGATCCTCGCCGGCTCGAACCGGAGGAAGGGAACACCGACGGCGGCCAGCGCCACGGCGGTGACGGTCAGCCACAGCACCGGCCGCCGCATGGCCCGACCCGCCTGGCGACCCCAGCTCGAGTCGGTGGTCGGCGACGTCGAACCGAGCTTCTCCCCGAACCGGACGAGGAGCGGTGGCACCACGAGGAGCGCAGCCAAGCACGCCGTCGACACGACGGCGACACCGGCGATTGCGAACGACCGGAGATACACCACGGGGAACACCAGGAGCCCCAGGAGCGACGAGCCGACCGTGGCGGCCGAGAACACCACCGTCCGCCCGGCGGTCTGCAACGTCCGGGAGGTCGCGAGCTCAATCGGGCGCCCGGCCCCCCGCTCCTCACGGAACCGGGCGACCAGCAACAGGCTGTAGTCGATGGCCAGACCCAGACCGAGCGCGGTGACCAGCGTCCTGGCGAAGATCGAGACGTCGGTGAAGATCACCGCGACGGTGAGGGCGACGAAGCTGCCGAGCACTGCGAACACGGCGACCAGCAGCGGCAGCACCGCGGCCCGCCAGCCGCGGAACACCACGAAGAGTCCGAGGAGGGTGAACGGAGCGGCCAGGAGCTCGGCCGTCTGGAGATCGCCAGCCGCCTCTTCGGCTGCGACCCGACTGATCTCCACCTGTCCGGTCGCGGCGATGTCGAAGACGTCGTTGGGGGTGTCGACGTAGCGGTCGTGAAGGCGGTCGGCGGTGGCCCGCTGCTCGTCGTCGGTGCCACCCAGCTTCACCCCGATCAGGGCGTGGTTCCCCGGCCCGTCCCGGAGCGGACTGATCCCCGGCGGCGGTGGCTCGGTCACGTTGTAGAACGACGCCACCTCGACGACGCCTGCCTCAGCCTCGATCGCGGCGGTGATCCGCTCACCCTCTGGCCGGTTCAGGTCGGAGTAGACCCACTGGTTCCGGGGAGCGAGGAGGAGCACGAACCCGTAGGAGCCGGTGCCGAACTCGTGCTCCAACGCGTCGGCCACTCGACTCGACTCGGTCGCCGGGTCGATGAATCCGCCGACGCTGAGCCGGTCCTCGGTCCCGCGGCCGACGACGGCGAGGACCACGACCAGCACACCGAGCGCGGTCAGCATCGCCCGAGGTCGGCGGATGGCCAGTCGGCCGATCGCGGCGATCATCGGAACGTCCCCGAGGGCGCCACGGAACGGTCCCGGGTGGTGTCGTCGGGCTCGGCGAAGGGGTGGTCGGCGCGGTCGAGGAGGGTTGCCAGCTCCGCCGACGCCTGCTCGTAGCCCGCGTCGATGATGTGACGACCCTTGCGGAAGTCGAACAACCCGAAGCCGGAGAGATCGAAGTCGATGTGCAGGTCGGCCGGCTCCGCCGTGGTCCCCGCACCGCCGAGCGCGGTGAGCTGGCTGAGCACGCGGATCATCCCCGGCGCCCCCCTTCGCCGTCGAAGACGGGATCGGAGCTGACGCCAGCCTTCGCTGGAAGCCTGGCCCGGTGGGAAGTCCTCGGGGCTCAGCCCGAGCCGCTTGCCGGCATCGCTGGCGATCAACACCGCCCCCGGGTGCAGTCGACGGGCCACGTCCAACGGCAGGTTGGCGACGACGCCGCCGTCGACCAGCACCCCGTCCGGCTCGACCACCGGTGGAAACACCCCCGGGATGGCCGTGCTCGCCTGGAGCGCACGGTGGAGCGAGCCCGACCGGTGGATGTGCACGCCGCTCGTCGTCAGGTTCGACGACACGATGGTCAGCTCCAGCCACAGGTCCTCGAAGGTTCGCTGGTGACCGCACAGCTCCCGGAGCCGTGACGCGAGGCGATCACCGGCGGCGAGCGACGTGGTCGGCACCGTCAGGTCGATCGGGTGACGCCCTGAGGCGAACAAGTCCATGGCCAGGCGACCGGCGGCTTCATGATCGTGACCGAGCCCGAATACAGCGGCCGCCACCGCGCCGGCGCTCGTGCCGACCACTGCGTCGACACCCAGCTCGTGGTCGGCGAGCGCACGCCAGAGACCAGCGTGAGCCAGGCCCCGCGCCCCACCCCCGCTCAGCACCAGGACCCGCTCCCGTCCGGTGAGCCGGCGGGCGACGCGAGCTGCGTCGCCCGCCAGCCCCCGCCGGACGTGATGGTGAGCAGGTGAGCCGTACACGTCGAGCCAGGTTCTCGTCCCGGCGGGGCAGCCGGTGGAGGCGGGGTGGACCAGCACCAACTCCGGGAGCCGGCCGGTCCGGTCGCCGAGCACCACCTCTCGCCCAAGACCACCGGCCGGCGGCGAGCTGGCGTCGACGACCAATGCCGCTCGATCGCTGTTCCGCAGCGCCCAGCGCTGGAACGGGGAGTCGGCGGGGTCGGGGACGAGCACGACGATCCGATGGTTCGCCTCGAGGGGCGCGAGGTCGGCGGGCTGGTTCTCGACGACCGCGACACCGCCGCCGAGATGGGCAGCGATCTGATGAGCCGCCTCCCCACTCGCCGATCGTCCATCGCTGAGGAGCGCCACGATCGACGCCCGGTTGGCCTTCGTCGTGGTGGCGGTGAGCACAGCCTGCAACCGGCCGACCAGTTGCTCGCTGACCGACCGGTAGCACCCTTCGTGGTTCGCGAGGACGTCGGCGAACACGTCGGCCTCGAGGACCAGGACCGTGCTCTCCCGCATGGCGGTCACCGTTCCCGTCCGCGGTTCACCGGTGAGAAGCGCCATCTCGCCAACCAGTTCGCCCCGCCCGATCTCGCCGATGATGCTGCCCTCGCGTTCCACCCGGAATCGACCCGTCACGACGAGGTAGGCAGCATCACCAGCGTCGCCTTGCCGACACAGCACCGCGCCCGCCGGAACGGGCGCCAACGCGACCCGGTTCTCCAGGTCGGCCAGTGCAGGGGCGGGGAGGCCAGCGAGCAGGCGGGTCCGTCGGAGCAGGTCCCCTGGCCTGGCGGTGGCCAGATCCCCAGCCGAGCAGCCAATCGATGTGTCGGTCACGAGTCGGAACCTGACACCTGCCGGTTTCAGAAAGGTTTCAGCCCTGAGTCCAGGCCTGGGCAGCGGCCACTCCGCTGGTCGTCTGCTCGTTGCTCCTACACCGCGCACGGGCGCGGCGAAGTCGGGGGTGCCGGAGCCGTTGTCACCTCATGGGCGAGCACGACATCCACATCACCGTCACGGCGACTGGCCGGCAGCCCTTGACCCTCGTCTTCGGCGACGAACTCGTGATCGGCCGTGATTGCGACGGGCTGGTCGTTCCCGACTCCGAGGTGTCTCGACGGCACCTCCGCCTCCGCCGCCACAGCGCTGGCATCGAAGTCACCGACCTCGACTCGACGAACGGCTCGCTCCTCGATGGGCGATCGTTGACGGGCTCCGAGCTCATGACGAGCAGCGGCTGGCTGCTGATCGGTGACACCCGTCTCTCTGTCGAGATGCGACCGGCAGCCTCGAGCGCCTCCGGCCTCGCGGGACTGGGTGTGGCCACCGAACTGCGAGTCGACGACCTTCGCAGCACCTCGCTCGATCTGGTCGCCGATGCGGTCAGCTCGCGCCCGCCCTGTCGTCGTGGGGTGGCAACGAGATCAAGTCACTCGGTGACGGCTTCATGCTCACGTTCGCCAGCGTGAGCAAGGCGCTCGGCTTCGCCAGCGACGTTCAACGAGCAGTCGAGAGCGACGACGGGCCCGATCTCCGGGTGCGGATCGGGGCTCACACGGGCGAGGCGATCGCCGACGCAACCGGTGATCTGTACGGCCGCCACGTCAACCTGGCGGCCAGGGTGGCGAACCTGGCCCACGGCGGCCAGATCCTCACGAGCTTCGTGGTTCGCGAGATCGCCCTCGGCCACGACGAGTTCCGCTTCGGCGACCTGATCCTGGCGGATCTCAAGGGATTCACCGACCCGCAGCCCGTCTACGAGCTTCTCTGGGACCAGCCCGACGAGTGAAACGTTCCTGAAACCCCGATCGGTCATGGTCCGTCCCACGACATCTCAGGAGGGACTTCCATGAACCGCAACGGAACCAAGAAGCTCGATGCCAAGGAGGCCCGGCTGGCCGACGTGGCACTGTTCGCCCGAGCCGACCGACGAGCCGTCCAACGGTTGGCTTCGATCGTGGACGAGGTGTCCGTCGAACCCGGTCGGGTGCTCATGGCCGAGGGCGAGCGTCACAACCAGCTCTACGTGCTGGAAGCGGGCACCGCATCGGTCGAGATCGGCGGACGCGACGTGGCCGAGCTGTTCCCGGGGACCATGATCGGCGAGCTCGGGTTCTTCCTCGGCGGGCCGGCCACCGCGACCGTGCGAGCCAGCAGTGAGGTCGAGCTGATGGTGATCCCCCACAACCGGTTCGAGCAGGTTCTCGCCGACACCCCCGATCTGCTCCGGACGATCGCCAACGAACTGGCCCACCGCCTCCGACTGACCGACGCCAAGCTGACGTGAAGGCACGAACGACCTGGTCGCCGGCCTGGATGCGGCTCGAGCATGGGCGGAGCTCCACGACATCTCAGCCCGGAACGCGGGCGAAAACGATCACGACCGACCGGAAACGCCGCGAACGGCCGGGAGGGCCGGCGGAGGGCCAGGTGGATCGGGGGCTTCCCGATGTCGGTTCGGCCTAGGGGTCGACGAATTCGATGACGCGGGCGGTGCCGATGCGCTGGCCGTTCGGCAATGTCGCGATGAGGACCACCCGGAACGTGCCAGCGCGACTCGGTGCGACGCGGTAGATGTCGCCCTGGCGGGAGCCGTTGCCGTCGATCCACTCGAAGTCGGTGTAACCGTCCGGAGCCGAGACCGTGTAGACCTGCTCCTGACCGACGACCACCGTGGCCGGGCCTTCGATCCTCGGGCCGTTCGGCGACTCCTCGATCACGATCGAGTGCTCGGTCGTCGGTGAGCGCTCGCCATCGGCGCCGATCGCGGCAACGGTGAACGTCAGCACCCCGGGGGCCACCGCAGTGACGTCGAACTCGTTGGACTGCTGAACCGAGTCGTTCCAGTCGGTCCACTCGAAGGCCACGGCATCGTCGTACTCGGCCGTGAAGGTCACCGTGTCGCCGGCGGTGACCCCGTCGGGTCCGGCGACAACCGGTCCGACCGGGCGGAGCAGGGTGTACCACAAGGCCGCGCCGACCACCGCGATCGCGACAGCCGCCAGGACCAGCCACTGTCCGATGCGGCGCGGCGAGCTGACCTCGCCGTACCCGGCGCTCGATCGATGGGGATCCTGGAGGTACGGCTCACCGGAGCGCGGGTCGAGACCGGCCGGCGAATAGCCCGGTGAGGGGGCCGACGGCGCAAACGCCTGTGGCGGCGCGGTCTGGTAGTGCTGGGCCGTCGGCACATACGGGTTGGGTCCCGACGGGTAGGCGGACGCCGGCCCGCCAGGTCCGCTGGGGAGCGACGGGATCTGACCGCCCGGTTGTGCGGGCTGGCTCGACGGTGTCATGCCGTGATGGGCGGCCGGCGCGCTCGGCCCGGGCACCGGCTGCGAGCCACCGCTGGGGACGGACTGCTGGTTGTGCACCGGTTGCTGATCCCACTGGGGGCCGGAATGCACCGTGGGTGGCGCCCAGGTGCCGGGTTGCTGGAAGGAGCCGCTGCTCGGCGGTGGTGAGGCTGCATCTCCTGCCCATGCGGCGTGCACGGTCGGATTGGCGCCGCCCGTGGGATGGCCGCTCGACAGACTGTCGACAGCATCCCGAAGGCCTGCGAGCCATGCTTCGATCGACTCGAACCGCAGCTCCGGCTGGAAGGCCATACCGCGGCGGAAGAACTGCCCCAGCTCGCCGTTCATCCACTGCTCGTGGTCGGGGAACGGCACGGTGTCGGTGGCGAGATCGAAGCTGGGTGGCGTGTGGGCCGTCACGACGCGGTAGATCACACCGGTGGCGGCGTAGAGATCGGTTCGCTCGTCGGGCACGCCCATGGGCGACATCTGCTCGGGTGCTGCGTACCCGCCGGTGCCGGCCGAGATGGTCAATCCTGCACTGCCCTGGAGGAGGATGTCCTTTGCGAGGCCGAAATCGCCGAGCACGAGCCGTTCCGTCGGGTGGAGGACCCGGCCGCTCTCTGGCCGCTCACCACGGCTGCGGGAACCGGCGATGAGCAGGTTGCTCGGCTTGATGTCGCGGTGGATCATGCCCTGGTCGTGGATGACCCGGAGGCACTCGGCGAGCTGCGTGCCGACGTTCCTGATCGCGACCGTCATCGGCGGGTCGACGATGCCGAGTCGCTCGTCGAGCGTGCCGCCATCGACCAGCGCCATCACGAAGTACGGCTGCTCGGACGGGAGCTCCCCGATGTCGTGGACCGTGATGACCCGGTCGGAGTCGAGGCGGCGAAGCAGTTGGGCCTCGCGGATGAACCGCTCCCGCAGGTCGGACTTGTCGGTCCAGTTCTCGGCCAGGACCTTGATGGCGACCTGGCTGTCGAGGACCGGATCGCGGGCGAGGTAGACGGTGGCGAAGCCGCCAGCGCCCAGTCGTTCGACGATCTCGTAACGACCGATTCGATCCACGCTCCAGCTCCAACCCGATCCCGACGGAGGACGCAGCAATGCAGGCCCTCCTCACCGCCGAGCATATCGCCAGGCTCAGGTCTGCCCGGCACCGCGCCCCGAGCGCCAGGCCCGGAACTGCGAGAAGCCCTAGCCCGAAGGCCAGGGCTTCCCCAGAGAAGCTATGAGTCAGTTTCGACGCAACCGTCAGCTCCGGCTTACACCTCTTGGATCTTCAGTTCGATGTCGACGCCGGCCGGCAGCTCGAGCCGCTGGAGCGAATCGACGGTCTTCGGGTTCGGTTCGAGAATGTCGATCAACCGCTTGTGGATGCGCATCTCGAAGTGCTCACGGCTGTCCTTGTCCTTGTGCGGCGACCGGATGACGCAGAAGCGGTGCTTCTCAGTCGGTAGGGGGATGGGGCCGCGGAACTCGGCGTTGGTCCTGGCGACCGTCTCGACGATCTTCTTCGTCGACTGATCGACGATCTCGTGGTCGTACGCCTTGAGGCGGATACGGATTTTCTGCTTGGAGGCCATCGCTACTTGATGATCTTGGTGACCCGGCCAGCACCCACCGTGCGGCCACCCTCCCTGATCGCGAACCGTAAACCCTCATCCATCGCGATCGGGTTGATCAACTCCACCGTCATCTCCGTGTTATCCCCCGGCATACACATCTCCGTACCCTCCGGCAACGTCACCGCACCCGTAATATCCGTCGTCCGGAAATAAAACTGCGGCCGATAATTCGCAAAAAACGGCTTATGACGACCACCCTCCTCCTTCGTCAACACATACACCTGCGCCTCGAACTCCGTATGCGGCGTAATCGAACCAGGCTTCGCCAACACCTGACCCCGCTGCACCTCATCCTTCTCAATCCCCCGAAGAAGCGCACCAATATTGTCCCCAGCCTGCCCCTGATCCAAAAGCTTCCGGAACATCTCCACACCAGTACACGTCGTCTTCTGCGTATCCCGAATACCAACAATCTCAATCTCATCACCAGTATTCACAACACCCTGCTCAACCTTCCCAGTCACCACAGTCCCCCGACCAGAAATACTGAACACATCCTCAATCGGCATCAAGAACGGCTTATCCAAATCACGCTCCGGCTCCGGAATATACGAATCCACCTCCCCCATCAACTCCATAATCTTGTCCGCAGCATCAGAATCCCCCTCCAACGCCTTCAACGCCGACACATGCACCACCGGCACATCATCACCCGGAAACTCATACTCCGTCAGCAACTCCCGAGCCTCCATCTCCACCAACTCGAGAAGCTCCTCATCATCAACCATGTCAGCCTTGTTCAACGCCACCACAATCGCCGGCACCCCAACCTGACGAGCCAACAACACATGCTCACGAGTCTGCGGCATCGGACCATCCGCCGCCGACACCACCAAAATCGCGCCATCAACCTGCGCAGCACCCGTAATCATATTCTTGATATAATCCGCGTGACCCGGCATATCCACATGCGCATAATGACGAGCATCCGTCTCATACTCCACATGCGACACATTAATCGTAATACCACGCTCCCTCTCCTCAGGAGCCTTATCAATATCCTCAAACGCCGTCGCCTGAGACCCCGCAACCCGATCCGACAACACCTTCGTAATCGCCGCCGTCAACGTCGTCTTACCATGATCAATATGACCCATCGTCCCCACATTCACATGAGGCTTATTCCGCTCAAACTTCTCCTTAGCCATGATGGCTTCCTTTCACACGATCTCTTTCGAGGGCTTACTGGGGCTTGCAATGAGGGGGCTCACTCGCCCCGGATGCGCTGGACGATTTCTTCTTGAACGTTGCCTGGTGTGGGTTGGTAACTGTGGAACTGCATGGTGTAGGTCGCTCGGCCCTGGGTCTTCGATCGCAGATCGTTCGAGTAGGCGAACATCTCCGACAACGGGACCTCGGCCGTGACGACCTGGTTGAGACCTCGAGCCTCCATCTGGCCGACCTTCCCTCGGCGTGAGTTCAGATCGCCGATGACATCGCCCATGTAGTCTTCCGGGGTCACAACCTCGACGGCCATGATCGGCTCGAGCAGGATCGGCTTTGCCAACCGAGCGGCCTGCTTGAACGCCATGGTGCCGGCGATCTTGAACGCCATCTCCGACGAGTCGACGTCGTGGTACTTGCCGTCGAGCAGGGTGACCCGGACATCGACGGTGGGATAGCCGGCGAGCACGCCGGTGGTCATCGCCTCTTCGATGCCGTGGCTGACCGAGGGGATGTACTCCTTGGGGATCCGGCCACCGGTGATCTGGTCGACGAATTCGTAGCCACCACCCGGACCGCTGGGTTCCATCTTGATGGTCACCTCGGCGAACTGACCGGAACCACCTGTCTGCTTCTTGTGGGTGTAGGTGTCCTTCTCGACGGTGCCGGTGATGGTCTCGCGGTAGGCGACCTGCGGCTTGCCGACCGTGGCGTCGACCTTGAATTCGCGCAGCATCCGGTCGACGAGCACCTCGAGGTGGAGCTCGCCCATGCCGGCGATGATGGTCTGGCCGGTCTCCTCATCGGTCTTGACGGTGAACGTCGGGTCCTCATCGGACAGGGCCATGAGGGCCTTCGCCATCTTGTCCTGATCGACCTTGGTCTTCGGCTCCACGGCGACGTGGATCACCGGGTCGGGGAACTCGAGCGATTCCAGCACGACCGCGTCGTTCATGTCGGTGAGCGTGTCACCGGTCTTCACGTTCTTGATGCCGATCGCGGCCATGATGTCGCCGGTGGCCGCAGCGTCGCGGTCTTCCTGCTTGTTGGCGTGCATCTCGAGCAGCCGGCCGAGCCGTTCCCGCGACCCGGTCCGGGTGTTGAGCACCTGGCCGCCCTTCTCGAGCGAGCCGGAGTAGACGCGGAAGTAGGTGAGCTTGCCGACGTTCGGGGCGGTCATGATCTTGAAGGCGATTGCCGAGAACGGCTCATCGTCGCTGGCCTTGCGACTCACCGGCTCCCCACCCTTGAGGGCGGTGCCCTCCACCGGCGGGAGATCGAGCGGCGAGGGGAGGAAGTCGACGACGGCGTCGAGCAGCGGCTGGACACCCTTGTTCTTGAACGCGGTGCCGCACAGGATCGGCACGAGGTCACCGGCGATCGTGGCCTTGCGGAGCCCGGCCTTCAGCTCGTCGTAGGTGAACTCCTCGTCCTCGAGGAACTTCTCCATGAGCTCCTCGTCGTGGGTGGCGATCGCCTCGACGAGCTCGGCCCGGTACTCCTCGGCCTTGTCGGTGAGCTCGGCGGGGATGTCGACCTCGTCGTAGGTGGCGCCGAGGTCCTTCTCGTCGGTGGCGGCGGGCCACGTGAGCGCCTTCATCTTCAGCAGGTCGACGACCCCGATGAAGTCGGCCTCGGTTCCGATCGGGAGCTGGACCACGGCCACGTTCTCGGTGAGCCGATCCTTGATCGTGTCGAGGCAGAAGTAGAAGTCGGCCCCGGTGCGGTCGAGCTTGTTGACGAAGCACATCCGCGGCACGCCGTAGCGATCGGCCTGCCGCCAGACGGTCTCGGTCTGCGGCTCCACCCCAGCGACACCGTCGAACACCGCCACGGCGCCGTCGAGCACGCGCAACGACCGCTCCACCTCGACGGTGAAATCGACGTGGCCCGGCGTGTCGATGATGTTGATGCGATGGTCGTTCCAGAAGCAGGTGGTGGCAGCGGACGTGATCGTGATGCCACGCTCCTGTTCCTGCTCCATCCAGTCCATCGTGGCGCCGCCGTCGTGGACCTCACCGATCTTGTAGTTCTTTCCCGTGTAGAAGAGGATGCGTTCGGTGGTGGTGGTCTTGCCGGCATCGATGTGCGCCATGATGCCGATGTTCCGGTAGCGGTCGAGCGGTGTCGGTCGGGCTGACATTGAAGTCCTCAGGCAGTCAATCGCAGACAGTAGGTCGAAGGAAGGGGATTCGAGCGGGGCGAGTCGCAGGAGCGGGGTTCGGACAGCCGGGCATGACGTGTCGGGCCACCGGGGAGACCGGATCGAGCCGGGCCGCTACCAGCGGTAATGGGCGAAGGCCTTGTTGGACTCCGCCATCTTGTGGACGTCCTCCCGTCGCTTCACAGAAGCGCCGATGCCGTTCGAGGCGTCGAGGATCTCGTTGGCGAGACGCTCGGCCATCGTGCGCTCGCGACGGTCGCGGGCGAAGTTCACCAGCCACCGGATCGACAGCGTCGTCGCCCGGGGAGCGCGGACCTCGACGGGCACCTGGTAGGTCGCGCCGCCGACCCGACGGCTCTTGACCTCGAGCTGGGGACGAATGTTGTCGACCCCGCGCTTGAGCGCCGCGATCGGGTCACCGCCGGTCTTCTCGCCGACGATCTCGAGCGCGTCGTACACGATCCGCTCGGCCACGTTCTTCTTGCCGGCGAGGAGGACCTTGTTGACGATCTGGGTGACCAGCACCGACCGGTAGACGGGATCCGGTGCGAGGTCACGGCGGGGCGCGGGGCCTTTGCGAGGCATATCAGCTGTCCTTCTTCACGCCGTAGCGGCTGCGGGCCTGCTTGCGATCGCGCACACCGGCGGTGTCGAGCGTGCCGCGGACGATCTTGTAGCGAACACCGGGGAGGTCCTTGACCCGGCCCCCGCGCACGAGCACGATCGAGTGCTCCTGGAGGTTGTGGCCCTCGCCGGGGATGTAGGCGGTCACCTCGACGCCGGTGGTGAGACGAACACGGGCGACCTTGCGCAGCGCAGAGTTCGGCTTCTTGGGGGTCGCGGTGTACACGCGGGTGCAGACACCGCGGCGCTGGGGTGAACCCATCAGCGCCGGGGTCTTGGCCTTCTTCGATTTGGTCTCGCGGCCTTTGCGGACCAGTTGTTGTATCGTCGGCACCGAGCACCTCTCGCAGGCAGGACCGGGGCAGGATCCAGGTGGAAAATCGTGGGTAGTGAGAACTTCGACACTGCCGACCGGGCTTCAAGCGAGTTCGGGAGCCTCGACTGAAGCACTGCGACAGGGCTGACGCCGTCCTGGTACTCACCGGAGCGCGGTCAGACGTCAGCTAAAATAGCCTACGGCCCCGCTGGGGCCATCACAACGAATCGAAGTTCGGTGCCCGCTTCTCCTTGATCGCCGCCAGACCCTCGTGCACGTCGGTGCCGGCGAAGCCGAGCATCTCGAGCGCGACCGAGGCGTCGAAGGTCGGCCCGGCCATGCGGAGCCAGTTGTTGAGCGAGAGCTTCGTCCAGCGGATCGCCTGCTGCGATCCGGCGGCGAGCGAGCGGGCGATGTCGAAGGCGGTGTCGATCACCGCGTCGTCGTCGACGGCCATCGACACGAGGCCGATACGTTCGGCCTCCTCACCGGAGAGCGCCTCGCACGTGAGCAGGTAGTACTTCGCCTTGGCCATTCCGCACAGCAGCGGCCAGATGATGGCGGCGTGGTCGCCGGCGGCGACCCCGAGCTTGGTGTGCCCGTCGATGATCCTGGCGTTCCTACCGCAGACGGAGATGTCGGCCATCAATGCGGTGGCCAGGCCGGCGCCCACCGCGACCTTCTCGATCGCCGACACCACCGGCTTCGAGCAGTTGATGATGTTGTAGACGAGGTCGCGGGCCTCCCGGAACGTCTCGGCCCTCGTGGCCGGGTCGGCGACGATCTCGGCGATCATGTCCATGTCGCCGCCGGAGGAGAACGCGCCGCCCTCCCCGTGGACCACCACCACCTTGGTTTCCGGGTCGCGGTCGATGACGGGCCACACGTCGGCGAGGTTGGCGTGCTTGACCGCGTCGACCGAGTTCAGCTTGCCCGGTGTGTCGAGCACCATGCGCAGGATCCCCGGCTCCGGTCGGTCGAGGCGAAGCCCCGGGAACGGCGCATAGCGGTCGAGCGAGTCGGCGCTGGATGTGTCAGCCATGCCGATGAAACATAGGGGTGGCGGTCGGGCGCGCGCCACCGGCCTCGCCCGACTGGGCGGCCGGGAACCGGTGGGATCAGGTCAGCTCACCGAACGCGCCGAGCGCGCCGGCGGCGCCCAACGCATTGAACGCCATGTGGGCGATGATCGCCGGCCAGAGCCGGCCGACCTTGACCGTCACGGTGCCCAGGACCGCGCCGACCGACCCGATCGAGGCGAACAGCACGAGCGTGCCCGCCAACCCGCTGCCGATGAAATGGGGAAGCGTGAACAGGATGGTGGAGCCGACGACGGCGACCACCGGCCCGGCACGGTTCTCGATGGCCCGCAACGCCAGCCCCCGGAAGAACAGCTCCTCGGCCAGCGGTGCGCCGACGACCACCAGGAACAACAGGAGATAGAGCCACGGGGTGCCCTCGGCGTCGGTCAGGAACTGGGTGTTGTCGGCCTCGCTCTCATCGGTGAGGCTCACCAGGTTCGACACGATCGCGGAGGCGACGGCGGCCGCGCCGACACCGATCACGGCCGTGCCGAGCCCGAGCGCGAGGTCGACCGGTTTGAAGCCGAGCCGCCAGTCGGCGACCGGCCCGAGGCCCTTCCACCACGAGACGACGAGTGGCCACAGGCCCTGCCCGAGCTGCTGGCCGGCCAGTGACAGCGCGAGGACCGCAACGGGCAGCTCGGCGGCGTCGCCGTCGACGAGGTCGCCCAGTTCGTCGCCGCTCGCGAACAGGACGCCGACCACCACCCCGGCGATGGCGAACAGGAAGATGAACGGCAGACCGAGGGGGAGATCGCCCATGCCCCACCAGGGCCGCTCCTTCCGTGGGCGGTCTCCGCCACGGTAGGCGGCCGCAACCGCCCCCACCGGCGACCCGGGCACGCCGATTGGCGGCGCAGGTGGCGGGGGCGGCGGTGGCCCGTCACCGGGAGGGAGCCAACGGTCGTTCGGATCGGGTGGCTCAGCCATCATCGGGCGGCGAGATCGTCGCCGGCCAGGATCGAGGCGAGGTGATCGAGCGAGGCGTAGGAGTGGCCCTCGATGAACTGGTCGACGTGGGGCAGGGCGGCTGCCATGCCGGCGGCCAGCGGGGCGTAGCCCGGGGTGGCCTTCAGGGGGTTGACCCAGATCAGGCGGTAGGTGACGCGGTGGAGCCGCTCCATCTCGCTGCCGAGCAGCGCTGGCTCGCCCCGGTCCCAACCATCGCTGAGGATCACGACCACACTCCCCCTCGCCAGGCCCCGGATCCCCCACTCACCGTTGAACTCCCGGATCCCTTCGCCGAGCCTGGTGCCACCGGCCCAGTCCCGAACCTGAGGGAACGCCCTGCGGATGGCAGCATCGGGATCGCGGCTGGTCAGGTGCTTGGTCAGCCGGGTCAGGCGCGTCCCGAGCACGAACACCTCCACCTTCGCTCTGGCCACGACCGCAGCGTGGGCGAAGCGCAACAGGGCACGGGCATAGGGCTCCATCGACCCCGACACGTCGAGGATGAGCACCAGTCGGCGGGGCCTGGTGCTCGGCTCGGTGAAAGCCCGCTTCACCGGCTCGCCCTGATGGCGGAGCGCCCACCGGACCGTGCGGCGCAGGTCGGGACGATCGGTCCTGCCCGTCGCGGGGACATGACGGCGACTCCGGCGTCGATAGGTGGTGAACCGGAGGTTGGCCATGAGCTTCGTCAGCTCGCGCAGCTCCTCCTCGCTGCAGTCGGCGAAGTCCTTGTCGGTGAGCACCTCGGTCCGACTGAAGCGCACCTGCTGGACGTCGCCGTCCGGGGTGTCGTCACCGTCGTCCTCGTGGTCACCGTCCTCGTCATCGTCATCGCCGATGTCGAGCGCGATCGTGATCGGCGTCGGTACCGCTTCCACCGCGATCCCCGACGGCTCCCGTTGCTGCCAGAACACCGCGAAGACCCGGTCGTAGAGGTCGAGATCCTCGGGCTTGTGGACGAGCGTCGCCCGTCCGGCCCAGTAGACCGAGCTCCGATCGGCGGCGCCGACGACGGCGAGGGCCTCGGCGAACCTGATCGTCGCGCTCGGCGGCACCTGCAGGCCGGCCGCTCGGAGCAGGCGGCAGAATCCGACCGCTAGCCGCTCGCCGTGGTTTGGCGCGAGCGGGAGAGCCGGCGCCGACCCGGTCATGGTCCGCCGTCTGGCACGGTCAGGCCTCTCCCCGGAGGATCGCAGCCTGGACCATCTCCGGCAGGCCCTGGCTCGCGACCCGCTGCTGATCCTCCCGGTACTTGAGCACGGTGCCGAGCGTTGCCTCGACCGACGCCTCGTCCATGTCGGTCCGGCCGAGGGCGGCGAGCGACAACGCCCAGTCGATCGATTCGGCCACCCCTGGCGGCTTGTAGAGCCCGTAGCTGCGCATCTCCGCTGCTGCCGCTGCGACCTGGCGGGCGAGCCGGTCGCCGACGTTGGGCGCCCGGAGCTGCACGATCGCAACCTCCCGCTCGAAGTCGGGATGCTCCACCCAGTGGTAGAGGCAGCGCCGCTTGAGCGCATCGTGAACATCCCGGGTGCGGTTCGATGTGAGCACCGCGAGCGGCGGCGAGGTCGCGGTGATCGTGCCGAGCTCGGGGATCGTGACGCTGTAGTCGGACAGCGCCTCCAGCAGATAGGCCTCGAACTCGTCGTCGGCCCGGTCGACCTCGTCGATCAGGAGCACCGGTGGGGGCCCCTCGGTCGGACTCATCGCCTCGAGGAGCGGTCGCCGGATCAGGAACCGTGGATCGTAGAGCTCCGCCTCCACCGCAGCGGCCGTCGAGGCGGACAACTCACCGGTCGCTTCGGCCGTGCGCAGGTGCAGGAGCTGGCGGGCGTAGTCCCATTCGTAGACGGCCTGGGCGGCGTCGATGCCCTCGTAGCACTGGAGCCGGATCAGCCGACTCCCGCGCCACCGCGACAGCACCTTGGCCACCTCGGTCTTGCCGACACCGGCCTCGCCCTCGAGGAACAGCGGCCGGTTGAGGCTCAGGGCCAGGAAGACCGCCGTGGCCAGACCCTCGTCGGCCAGGTAGCCGTGGTCGGCGAGGGCGGCCGCGACCTCGTCGACCGAGCCGACGGCGTTCGCCGGTCGATTCGCCGGAGTCGAGGGGGCCAGTGGGTCGGTGCTCACGGCATGTGAGGGTAGTGGTCGACGGGGCGACACCGCCTACCAGGCGTGCCCGTCCGAGCCGACAGCCGTGGCGGATCGAACCGTTCCGATCGGTCATCGACCGGGATAGCTTGTCCAGACAGTTCGCAGTGGGGCAGGGGGGTACCTCATGAACGAGCCGAATGCGTCCTCGCCACGTACGAGGCTGGTACCGCAGGGCGGCGTCACCGCCGACAGCGACAGTCCGGCTTGGATGGTGGAGGCCCATCAGGATCTCGCGATCCGTCGCCCGCAGTTCGATCCATCCCCCGGCGACGGCGACGGGCTCGACGAGGCCGGCGGGCGCGAGCGCGCTGGGCGCCGCCTCCCCCTGGCGGTGCTCGCCGTGGTGGGACTGATGTTCGCCGCTGGCTTCGCGGCGGTGCTCTTCCTCGACGACGATGACACCACGGTCGCCAGCGCGGACGCGACGGCGACAACCCTCGACGCCACAGCGGAGGCATCCGAGCCCGTCGACACCGGCACGACCGGCTCCGCGATCGAATTGCCCGACGCCGCCGATCTCCCGCAGGGCGAGGACGAGGACCAGATGTCGATCCGGATCGAGACGCCCAGCACCGACGCGTCGGCCGATTCCGGCGGCATCGGCGGGGCGACGGCGACCATCCGCAGCGACGGTCGCCTCTACTTCGAGGGGGCCTTCCGCTCCACCGAGGAGGCCGACCGACACGTGGCGCGGGCAGCCGAGGTCTTCGGCGCCGACGCGATCGTGGAGGACTACGTGATCGACCCGCAGGCTGCGGTGCCGGCGGCCGGTGACGTCGCGCTCGACAAGCCGGTGCTGTTCGAGCGGGGGAGCGCCGAGATCCACCCGGACTACATCCCGTTCCTCGAGGCGTGCGGCGACGTGCTGAAGCTCAACCCGCAGATCACGATGTCGATCTCCGGGTTCACCGACTCGACCGGCTCGGAGCAGTTCAACCTCGAGCTGTCGCAGCTCCGGGCGCAGGCCATCGTCGACTTCTACCGCGACCTCGATGTGGACGACGGCCAGCTCATCGGCGCCGGCTTCGGCGAGCAGGCCGACTTCGGCGACAACGACACCGAGTCGGGTCGCACCGAGAACCGGCGGGCCATGCTGCAGCTCCTCAACGTGATGGCCGAGGAGTGAGCGGCCAGCCGGCGTCGGGGCGGTGAGCGCCGGCGTCGAGTCGGGTGAAGAAGGGGCGCCGCCCGGGTGGGCCAGCGGCGTCAGCCGGTGAAGGTGGGCTGGGCGTGGGTGGCGTCGGCCGTCGGCGTCTGGGGGAGCTGCTCGGGCTGCTCGGGTTCCTCCGGCTCCGGGAGCTGCTGGGCCGGCAGTACCTCGGGCGCCTCCTCCGGGCAGTCGAAGCCGGCGGTGAAGCCGAGGCTCGAGAGTCCCTCATCACCGAGGTGGACCTGCAGCTCGATCGCCGACCCGAGCACCACGTCCAGCTCGGCGACCACCGAGCCGTCTGGCGTGTCCTCGATGCCGGGGATCTCGACCCTGCTGTCGCCGGTGATCACGATGAGCGTGTTCCCGATGTGGGTCGACGAGCCGTTCTCGGCCACGACGGACAGCTTGCACGAGCTACCGACGAACTCGGTAGGGACGTCCGACGTGGCGACGGTTCTGATCGAACCCGGTTCACCGCTGATCGAACTGCTCGGGGTGATCGAGATCTCGTCCTCGGCACCGGCAGGGTTCGGGATCCCGACGATCGCGGCGAGCGACGCCAGGAGGATGGCGAAGGCGGCAGCGCAAACGGCCTGCCGGAGCGGAGATGCGGGAACAATGCGGCGGGTCATGGTGGAAAGTTAGCCGGCCGAGCACGCTCCGCAACGCATTGTCGACATTGGGGCCAACGATGCCTCAGCGTCGACAAACATGCTCCTACCTGCGGTTTCTTGCCCCTGCTTGACGGGGTGGGGTCAGCCGCCGGCCTCGGCGAGCGCCCGCCGCACCAGCACTCGGGCGAGGTGGCTCCGATACTCGGCATCGCCGTTGAGGTCGTCCGGGGGTGCTGTCCCCTCGGCGGCGACCGCCGCGGCGTCGTCGATCGTGGCGCCGCCGTCGAGTGCGTCCTGCACCGCCGTTGCGACGAGCGGGGTCGGGCCCATGTTGACCAGGGCGACACCGGTCGAGCCGTTCCGGACCGCGGCGACACCGACGATGGCCCAGTCCTGGGCTCGACGGTTGAACTTCTGGAACGACCAGCCCGCGTCGGGAACCTTCGGCACCCGCACCTCGGTGATCATCTCGTCGGCCCCGAGCGCCGTCTCCAGGAACCCGATGAACAGCTCGGCTGCGGCGATCTCCCGCTCACCGCCCGGCCCCTGGGCCACCACGCTGCCGCCGAGGGCGAGCAACGCCGCCGGGAGATCGGATGCCGGATCCCCGTGCGCCAGTGACCCGCCGATCGTGCCGCGGTGGCGCACCGACGGGTCGCCGATCTGACCGGCCACGTGGGCGAGGATCGGCACCTGGCTACGCACCAGGTCGCTCGTCGCCACCGCCCGGTGCCGGGCCAGGGCACCGATGGCGATGTGGTCGCCGCCGTCGGTGATGGCGCCGAGATCGGCGATCCGGTCGATGTCGACGATCACCGACGGGGTCGCCAACCGGAACTTCATCAGCGGGAGAAGGCTGTGACCGCCGGCCATCAGCTTGGCCTCGTCGCCGTGGTCGGCGAGGGCGGCCACCGCCGCGTCGACGGAGTCGGCCTCGACGTAGTCGAAGGTGGCGGGGATCACTGCCCACCCCCAACGCCGCCGTTGGTCGAGCCTCCTGCGGCCTGGATCGCCCGCCACACCCGGCTGGGGGTGGCCGGCATCTCGAGGTCGTCGATGCCGAGCGGGCTGAGGGCGTCGCAGACGGCGTTGATGACCGCCGCCGCGGAGCCGATGGTGCCCGCCTCGCCGACGCCCTTCACCCCGAGGGGGTTGGTGGTGCTCGGCGTGGTGGTGAACCCAGTGGCGATGCCGGGGACATCGGCGGCCGACGGCACGAGGTAGTCGAGCATGGTGGGGTTCTTCAGGTTGCCGGCCTCGTCGAAGCTGGCCTCCTCCCACAACGCCTGGGCGACGCCCTGCACGATCCCCCCGTGGACCTGACCCTCCACGATCAACGGGTTGATCTGGGTGCCGCAGTCGTCGACGGCGGTGTAGTCGAGCAGCTCGACGTGGCCGGTGTCGGTGTCGACCTCGACCACCGCCACGTGGGTGCCGAACGGGAACACGAAGTTCTCGGGGTCGAACGTCACTTGCTCCTGCAGGTTCGGTTCCATCCCGTCCGGCAGGTTGTGGGCGGTGAACGCCCCGAACGCGATCTCCTGGATCGCCATCGATCGGTCGGGCGAGCCCCGCACGGCGAACGAGCCGGCGTCGAACTCGAGATCGTCGGGGTTCGCCTCCATCTGGTGGGCCGCGATCTGCCGAGCCTTGTCGATCACCTTGTCGCACGCCATGGCGATGGCGACCCCGCCCACCGCGAGGGAGCGGGAGCCGTAGGTGTCGAGCCCGAGCGGGCTGATCGCGGTGTCGGAGTGGAGGACCGTCACGTCGGCAGGGTCGATGCCGAGCCGGTCGGCCACGATCATCGACCAGCTCGTCTCGTGACCCTGACCGTGGGGGGTCGAGCCGGAGACGACCTCGACCTTGCCGGTGGGGAGGAATCGCACGATGGCGTGCTCCCACCCGCCGGCGCCGTAGTTCAGGCCGCCGAGGGCCCGGCTCGGGGCGAGGCCACAGATCTCCACGTAGGTGCACAACCCAATGCCGAGCTGCTTGGGGTCGTCGGCCGCCCGTCGTTGCTTCTGCTGGGCTCGGCGGTCGCTGTAGCCGGCCAGTTCGAGTGCGGCATCGAGGTTGGGGGCGTAGTGGCCGGAGTCGAACACGAGCGTCGATGCGGTCTCGAGGTTCTCGAAGTGGTCGCCGCCACCGAGGTAGTTCCGGCGGCGGATCTCGTCGGGACCAACACCGACCTTGGCCGCCAGCAGGTCCATGGCCCGCTCGATGGCGTAGCTCGCCTCTGGCCGGCCGGCGCCCCGGTAGGCGTCGGTCGGGGTGAGGTTGGTGAAGTATCCGTCGCAGGTGAACCCGAACGCGGGAACGTCGTAGACACCGGTGTAGAGGAAGCTGCCGAGGAGCGGCACACCCGGGGTGACGAGCATCATGTAGGCGCCCATGTCGGCGTCGATGTGGACCCGGACACCGGCGATCTTGCCGTCGGCGTCGGCCGCCACCTCGATCCGCTGGAGCTGTCCGCGACCCTGGTGGGTGGAGAACGCGCCTTCGCTGCGGGTCTCGGTCCACCGGACCGGGCGGCCCAGCTTCCTGGCGAGGGTCACGGCGAGGAGCTCGTCGGGGTTGACGTTGAGCTTGGCCCCGAAGCCGCCGCCGACGGCGGGGGCCACGATCCTGAGCTGGTGCTCGGGGATGCCGGTGGTGGCGGCGATCATCACCTTCAGGATGTGGGGGACCTGGGTGGCCGAGTAGAGGGTGACGTCGCCGCCGGCCGGCGACGGCACGGCGAGCACACCGCGGGGCTCCATCGGCATCGGGATCAGCCGCTGCTGGATGAACTCGGCCTCGACCACGTGGGCGGCGTTGGCGAACGCCGCGTCGAGCGCGTCGGGGTCGGGGACGAGTGGCCAGTGGTACGCCTTGTTGGTGTCGAGCTCGCTGTGGGCGACGGCGTCGCCATCGCGCGCTTCGGCGATCGACGCCACCGCCGGGAGCGGCTCGTAGTCGACCACGACCTGCTCGGCCGCGTCGGCCGCCCCGTAGCGGGTGTCGGCAAGGACGACGGCCACGATCTCCCCGACGTGGTGGACCTCGGTGGAGGCGGCCGGGTAGTGCGGCGGGTTGAGCATGTCCTCGGTGACCGGCCAGGCGCAGGGCAACCCGGCTGCCCACAGGCCCATGTCGTTCAGCTCCGCACCGGTGTAGACGGCGTGGACGCCGTCCATGGCGGCGGCCGCCGAGGTATCGATGTTGGTGACGTTCGCGTGGGCCATCGTGGAGCGGACCATGCCCATCCACAGCTCACCGGGGGCGTGGATGTCGTCGACGTAGCGTCCTTCGCCGGTGAGGAGCTTGGGGTCCTCCTTGCGGCGCATCGGCGTTCCGATGATGGGTGCTGCCGCCGAGTCAGTTCCGGGGTCGGTGGTTGTCATCGGTTGCCTCCTGCCGACGCCCAGAAGTCGGCGTCGTTCTCTGCGGTGGAAAGGACGGACTTGACGATGTTGTGGTAGCCGGTGCAGCGGCACAGGTTGCCTTCGAGGCCCTCGCGGACCTCGGCTTCGGTCGGTGTGGGGTTCTCGGTGAGCAGCGAGGTGGCCGCCATCACCATGCCCGGTGTGCAGTAGCCGCACTGGAGGCCGTGGCACGCCATGAACGCCTGTTGCATCGGGCTGAGGGCGCCGTCGTCGCCGGCGACGCCTTCGATCGTGGTGACGTCGGCGCCGCGAGCCTGCGCGGCGAGCATCGTGCAGGACTTGACCGACTCACCCCCGATCAGCACGGTGCACGCCCCGCACGACGACGTGTCGCACCCGACGTTCGTTCCGGTCAGGCCGAGGTCGTCTCGGAGAAAGTGGACGAGGAGCGTTCTCGGCTCCACGTCGGCGGATCTCGACCGACCGTTCACGGTCATCGCAACGTCCATGGATGGTCCTTCCTGTGTGCCCCGTGCGGGAGGGCTGCTCTCCAGCCCCGAGCCTGCCACAGATCGATGGTGGCTGCTCGGGCCAGCTGGCTTCGCGATGCCGGCTCGGAGGCGGGCTCAGCTCGTGGCGCGACGCTGATGCTCGCGGTCGGCCCGCTTGCCCTCGTAGACCCGCATGTCGATGGCCCGCCACACCTCCGGCGTGACCCGGATGAGCAAGCGGGGCTCGGTCTGCATGTTGGCCACGAAGGCATCGACGGCGGCCTCGTTGGCCGGGTCGCCCCGGCCGACGTACTTCTCGGCGAGTCGACGGCTGATCGGCCAGATGTCGAAGTCGGGCGGGCGGAGCACCTCCCCGGTGCCGTCGATGTCGACGTGACCGGCGACCGGGCTCAGCGCCTCGACACACAACGACAGCCGGGGGTCGCGCATGAGCTGCCTGCACCAGACCCGGGATTCGGTCCCGGTGAGCCACACGTGGGCACCGTCCCAGAGGTGCCAGACCGGCACCGTGTAGGGCCGACCGTCGGCCCGCAGCGTGGCGACCACACCGACGTGGGGCTCGGCCAGGAACGCCTCTTGCACATCGGGGGCCATTCGGGGCATGCCGAGACCGTAGTGGGCCGAAGCCGGTGACGACCACGGCGGCGGCAGGGGCAGCGGAAGCGGTAGCCGAAGCGACAGCATGGTCGCGGCGACAAATGCTCGGACAGCGGATCGAGCGACAATCCATACTGTGGGATGTCCCGCGACGACGAGGACCTCCACGGCGAGCCCCGACCCCCTGTCCGGGCGGCGCCCGTCGACCCGGGCTGGTCTGGCGGGTCGGGCTCGGGCCCGGCGGTCACGGTGGCGGGTTTGACCCGGACGTTCACCGTCGGTCGCCGTCGGACTCGGCGCGAGCTTCGCGCCGTCGACGACATCTCGTTCGACGTAGCCCGGGGTGAGCGTCTGGCCTTCATCGGACCGAACGGTGCCGGGAAGTCGACCTCGATCAAGATGCTCACCGGCATCCTGCACCCGACCGGCGGGACGGCCAGCGTGCTCGGCTTGGTCCCGTGGCTGCAGCGTCGTGAACTGGCGAGCAGGATCGGGACCCTGTTCGGTCAGCGCTCGCAGCTCTGGCAGGAGCTGGCGCCCCGCGCGTCGTATCGGATGCTCGGCGCCATCTTCGGCCTCGACGACGACCGGATCGACCGGCGCCTGGGCGAGCTCGGCGAGTTGCTCGACGCCGGCGACCTGTTCGACCGGCCGCTGCGGACACTGTCACTGGGTCAGCGGATGCGCTGCGAGCTGGCGGCGTGCATGCTCCACGAACCGGAGCTCCTGTTCCTCGACGAACCGACGATCGGGCTCGACCTCCTGGGCAAGCAACTGTTCCGGGAGCTCCTCGTGACGTTGAACGACGAGCTCGGAACGACCGTGTTCCTCACCAGCCACGACGTCGCCGACATCGAGCACGTCGCCGACCGGGCGATCGTCGTCAACCACGGGTCGATCATCTACGACGCGCCGGTCGCGGCGATGCGCCGCTCCCTGTTGGCAACCAAGCGGATCGAGGTCGGGTTCGCGAAGCCGACGTCTGCCGACGAGATCGCGGCCGTCGTCGGCGCCGGCGTCGACGTGACGATGGTGGGGATCGAGTCGGCCCACCTCGACGTGGCCACCGGTCGCCAGCCGGTGGGCGCCGTCCTCCAACGGTTGCTCGACGAGCTACCGGTGGCCGATCTGTCGGTGGCCGACCCACCGCTCGAACAGGTCATCGCCGAGATCTACCGGCGGCCGGTATGAGCGGGGTTCGGGGTCGTCGGCTGGGCCGCCCGATGAGTGGGCTCGAGTCGTCGCCGATGGTCGCTCGATGAGCAGGCTCGAGTCGTCGGTGAGGACGCGTTGGGTTCGCCGAGCCGTGACCACGGCCGTGTTCGAGGCGGCCGCGTCGCCGCCGTCGCTGCTGGTGCTCGGCTCGTTCTACCTCCTGATCGTGGCGGTGCTCGCCGGGCTGTGGGCAACGGCGGCCGACGCTGCCGGCGGCGAGATCGTCGGCTACAGCGCGGCGGCGCTGGTGTGGTACATCGCCACGTCGGAGGCGGCGGTCAACGCGATCCCGATCCGCATGATCGAACAGATCGGCGACGACATCGGCTCCGAGCGGATCTCGGCTGAGCTGCTCCGCCCCGTCCCGCCGATGTGGGTGCGAACGGTCATGCACATCGCCGGGTGCACCGTCCGGCTCGGCGTGTGCGTGGTCGGTGGCGCGCTCCTCGCGTTGGCGACGGCCGGTCCGCCACCGCGGGCCGCCAGCCTGGTGCTGGTGATCCCGTCGTTGCTCCTGGCGGTCGCGGTCAACGTGGTCGTCCAGTTCGCGTTCGCCGCCGCCGCGTTCTGGGTGCGGGATGCCAAGGGCACGTGGTTCCTCTACCAGAAGCTGGTGTTCGTGCTCGGGGGGATGCTCCTGCCGCTGGAGGTGCTGCCGGATCCGTTGGAGACGGTGGCCAGGTTCTCGCCGTTCATGGCCATGGCGTACGCTCCGGCCCGACTGGCCGCTGGTCACGTCGAGCCGTGGCTGCTGGCGGTGCAGCTCTGCTGGCTGGCGGTCGCGGTGGTGGTGGCCCATCGGGTGTTCCGAGCCGGCGAACGTCATCTGGTGGGTGCGACGTGACCGCCGCCGGCGGCTCGAGCCTGCGGGCCTACGGCCGGACCTGGCTCGGCGCCTGGGCGGAGGCGTGGGCCAACCGGCGAAGCTTCTGGCTCCAGGTGGGGATCATGGTCGTGAACGACATCGTGTGGGTGGCGTTCTGGGTGCTGTTCTTCAACCGGATCGGCGAGCTCCGGGGCTGGGACGTGGAGGCGGTGCTGATCCTGTTGTCGGTCATCACGTCGTCGGCCGGGATCGTGCTGGGCTTGTTCGCCAACTGCCGGGCGATCCCGGGGCTGGCCGCGTCGGGGGGACTCGACTCGGCCCTCGCCTTGCCGACGTCCACCCTCCCCCACCTGCTGTGCCGACGGGTCGAGACGAGCAATGTCGGCGACGTCGTGTTCGGCATCGCGCTCTTCCTCGCCGTCGGGAACCCGACCCCGCAGCGGCTGGCCGCGTTCGCGTTCGGTGTGGCCTGCTCGACGCTGATCGTCGTGGGGTTCATCGTTGCGGTCTCGTCGACGGCCTTCTTCTTCGGCCGCAGCGAAGCGGGCGACCTGGGGTTCCAGTCGTTGATCCTCACGTCGACCTACCCGATCGACGTGTTCAGCGGGACAGCGAAGGTGTTGCTCTACACCGCGTTGCCCGCCGGCTTCGTCAGCACCACGCCGGCGCGCCTGATCGACGACTTCGACGGCCGCTGGGCACTGGGTCTCGTGGTGGTAGCCGCTGCGGTGTTCAGCGCTGGCTGGGCGGTGTTCTCGCTGGGGCTGCGCCGCTACACGAGCGGCGCCGCCTGGACCGACGGCTGAGCCCCCCGGCCACGTTCTGCCCGTCCGGACGCGCCCTCCACCACCGTTCTGCCTGTCGAGTGCGCCACGCCACCCGGTTCTGCCGGTCGGCTGCGCCACCTCACCCGGTTCTGCCGGTCGGCTGCGCCACCCTCCACCGTTTTGCCTGTCGAGTGCGCCACGCCACCCGGTTCTGCCGGTCGGCTGCGCCACCCTCCACCGTTCTGCCTGTCGGGACGCGCCATAGTCGGGGCTGCGGACCGGCAGAACGGGGTTCGACGGTGCGCTCGACAGGCAGAACCGCTGTACGTCGAGCGTGCGAGGATCAGCTCTCGGCGGCGGCGCCGGAGGCGGCAGCGGTGCTCTGCCAGAGGCCGACGATCGTGTCGCCCGGCAGGTTGCCAGCCGACCGGGACACCACCCGGTTCTCACCGTCGAGGTAGACGACGTAGGGGAAGCTCGATCCGCCGAAGGCCTGGAACGCGGCGCCAGCATCGCTGTCGCGCATCACCAGCGGGGTGAAGTTGGCCCGCTCCAGCCACGCCTGGGGCGGGTAGTTGCCCCGGCTCGCGTCGACCGCTGTCGACACGCCGTACACGTCGAGTCCGTCGGGGAGCTGGCCCTCGTCGATCAGGTCCTGGACCACCGGCACCTCCTCCTGGCAGTGGGGGCACCAGTGGGCGAGGAAGTAGATCACCTTCGGTCGCCCGTCGGCCTCGATGGTGAGCTCGTTGCCGGCGAAGTCGGTGCCGGTGAGCGTCGGGGCGACCGTTCCCGCTGCGGGGTCGGTCGAGATGTCGGTGACCTGGTGCTGGGCCGGCATCGGTGGCAGCGAATCGCCGGCGATGGTGACGTCGCTGGTCTGCTGCTCGGCGATCTCCGACAAGCCGTCGCGGTTGGCCGCCAGGAACGCCACGGCCAGGAGGCCGAGGACGACGATGACCGCGATCGCCAGCATGAAGAGCCGGTTCGACGAGTCTTTCGGTGTGGTGGTGGTCATGTCTCTCTCCTCGTTCGGTCGGCCAGGCGGTCCATGACGACGAAGGTCAGTATCGCCAGGAATCCGACTGCTGCCATCGTGGGGATGGTCACGAATCCGAAGTGGTTGATCCATCGGCCGGAACACGGATTGCTGGCATCGCAGACGCCGCCGATGTCGCCGACAGCCTGCTCGTAGCGATGGAACAAGGCTACTGGTAGGCCGACCCCGGCGAGTACCGCGGCGATCGTGGCCAGCAACCGCTTTCTCGTGATCACTGCCGCCACGAGCAGCAGGGCCGCGGGGTACATGAAGCTCCGCTGGACCCAGCAGAGCCGGCACGGCAGGAAACCCGCCACCTCCGACAGGTAGAGCGAACCTGCGGTGCAGGTCACCGCAACGACGGCGGCCGCCTCCAGCGAGACCGAACGCACCGCGCCCCGCAGACCGGTGCGATCGCCGCGGTCGAGGATGGAGGCTCCGCCGATGGCCAGGAGCAGCAACGCGAGCGCGCCGGCCAGCAACGCGAAGAACAGCGTGGCGGTCTCGTGGGCCATACGAGACCGTTGTATCCGGCTCCCCCGAAATTCGGGCGAAAGGCGAACAGCGAAGCGCAAACGGGCACGAGACCCGAGCCGACCGATCCGGCGTATCTGGTTCGGCCCTCGCCCGTCATCCCTTCCATGCGGGGAACGGAGATGGGAGACGCCAGATGTTGATGCATGCAGAGCGGCCCGAGTGGCTTCCCACGCTGGGCTCGGGCGAGCAGTTGCTCTGGCTCGGCCAGCCCTCACGTCAGCCGATCGTGTTTCGCCCGAGAGACCTCCCGCACCTGCTCACCGGGATCGTGCTCGTGCTCGTCGCGCTGAACATGAGCACCCTGTTCGGTTTCAGCGGTTCCGCCGGCGTCGATCCACTCCCTCGACCGGCGATGTTCGACGTCGTCAACGGCGCCTTCCTGCTCATGGGCCTCTTCGAACTCGTCGGTCGTCACGTGATCAACCTGGTGCGCCGGATCCGGACGTCCTATGCGCTCACCACGCATCGTGTGTTCATCCACACCGGGCTGTTCCACCAGGTGACCCGCGAGAGATGGCTGTCGCCCACCGATCCCCCCGAGTTCAAGATCCGGGCCGATGGAGCCGGCACGATCGTCTTCGCCCCGCCCGAACCCCGCCGCGGGTCGCGCCGTCGTGGACGTGATCTGGTCGAGGCGGTCAGTGCAGGGTTGGACGGGTTCCAGTTCTACGGTCTGCCCGACGCCGACCGCGTCCGCGCGTTCCTGGTCAACGACTAGCACGAGGCCCGCACGCGAAGTGGCCCAACTGCACGAATGGTGTGCAGTTGGGCCACTTGCCGTGCTTGTGGCGAGCAGCTACCCGATCTCGTCGGGTGCTGCGGTGGGCAGGGTTGCCACCTCGGCACCGTTGCCGACGGTGGCTGCACCGCCGTCCGCACCGATCGAGGCCAGCCATTGGGCCGGATCCTGCTCCTCGCCCTCCGACGAGTAGAACGACATCGGCTGGTAGTCGGGGGCCTGGGTCTCGAGCTCCCGGTGCCGCATCAGGCCGGTACCGGCCGGGATGAGCTTGCCGATGATGATGTTCTCCTTGAGCCCGATCATCGAGTCGGAACGACCCTCGATCGCCGCCTCGGTCAGCACCCGGGTGGTCTCCTGGAAGGAGGCCGCCGACAGCCACGAGTCGGTGGCGAGTGAGGCCTTGGTGATGCCCATGATCTCGGGACGGCCCTCGGCCGGTCGTTGACCCTCGGTCACGAGGCGACGGTTCACGTCGGCGAACTGCCACTGGTCGCAGCGCTCGCCGGGCAGGAAGTCACTGTCGCCCGGCTCCTGGATGGCGACCCGTCGGGTCATCTGACGAACGATGAGCTCGATGTGCTTGTCGTGGATCGACACGCCCTGGTCCCGGTAGACCTTCTGGACCTCCTCCACCAGGTACTGCTGGGTCTCGCGGATGCCGCGGATCTCGAGCAGCTCCTTCGGGTCGCGGGGGCCGTCGACGATGGCGTCACCAGCGGTGATCTCCTCGCCGTCGACCACCTCGAGCCGCGCCGCGAGCGGGATGAGGTAGTCGTCCTCGGTCCCGTCCTCACCCACGATCGTGACGACCTTGCCCTTGCCCTCGTCCTCCGCGATCCGGACCGTGCCGGAGATGCGGGCCATCGTGGCCTTGCCCTTCGGGCTGCGGGCCTCGAACAGCTCGACCACACGCGGCAGACCGCCGGCGATGTCGGCCCCACCGGCGACACCGCCGGTGTGGAAGGTACGCATCGTCAGCTGGGTACCGGGCTCGCCGATCGACTGGGCTGCGATCACGCCGACCGCCTCCCCGACCTCGATGTCGATACCGGTCGCCAGCGACATGCCGTAGCTGGCGCCGGTGATCCCGACCGGCGAATCGTCGGTGAGCGGTGACAGCACCCGCACACGATCCACGCCGGGGTCGTCGCGCAGGGCCTCCATCTCCTCTTCCCGGACCATCCGGCCCCGCTCGAGGACGGTGCCGTCGCTCAGGGTGACCTCGTCTGCCAGGACCCGGCTGTAGAGCCGCGTCTCGAGATAGGTCCGCACCATGCGGGCATCGGGATCGCTCGGGTCCGACGCCTCACCGGTGTGACGGTTGTAGTACCCGTCGGGCTTGATGTCGTCGAGGAAGAGCCCGCGCACGGGCTTGCCCTCCTCGAACGGGTCGCGATCGTTGATGATCACCTCTTGGGCGACGTCGACGAGGCGACGGGTCAGGTACCCGGAGTCGGCCGTACGGAGCGCCGTGTCGACGAGACCCTTGCGGGCACCCGGCGTGGCGATGAAGTACTCCAACATCGTCAGGCCCTCGCGGAAGTTCGACTTGATCGGGCGGGGGATCATGTCACCACGGGGGTTGGCCACGAGACCGCGCATGCCGGCGATCTGGCGTACCTGCATCATGTTTCCCCGGGCCCCGGAGCCGACCATCATGTCGATCGGGTTGAACTGGCGCGACCGGAGGCTGACCTCCATCGCTTCCCGCACCTCGTCGGTGGCGGCGGTCCAGATCTCCACTTCCTTCTGGCGTCGCTCGCCGTCGGTGATGATGCCCCGTCGGAACTGGCCCTCGATCTTCTCGGCCTCCTCCTCGTGCTGGTCGAGAATGGTCTTCTTCTCCGCCGGGGTCCGCACGTCGTCGATGGAGACGGTCAGACCGGACCTGGCGGCGAACCTGAAGGCCAGATCCTTGATCCGGTCCAGGCTGGCGCCGACCTCGGCCTTGGGATAGCTCGTGGCGAGGTGGTCGACGATGGCGCCGATGTCCCGCTTCTTCACGACCTCGTTGATGTAGGGGAAGTCCTCCGGGAGGGCCTCGTTGAACAACACCCGGCCAGCCGTCGTCTTGTGATAGGTGGCCGCCGAGCCGTTCGCCGGGGTGTCGAGCAGGTCCGGGTGGCGGAACTCGATCGGGGCGTGCAGCCCGATCAGGCCCGACTCATAGGCCCGCTCGACCTCGTCGATCCGGCGGTACACACCGCCGCCACGCTCCCCTGCCGGGGAGCCCTCGTCCTCGACGTACTCGGTGAGGTAGAACACCCCGATCACCATGTCCTGGGTGGGGGTGACGAGCGGCCGCCCGTGGGCCGGTGACAACACGTTGTTGGCCGACAGCATGAGCACTCGGGCCTCGGCCTGCGCCTCGGCCGACAGCGGCAGGTGGACCGCCATCTGGTCGCCGTCGAAGTCGGCGTTGAACGCCGTGCAGACGAGCGGGTGGATCTGAACGGCCTTGCCCTCCACCAGCACCGGCTCGAACGCTTGGATGCCGAGTCGGTGCAGGGTGGGCGCCCGGTTCAACATGACCGGGTGCTCCTGGATGACGTCCTCGAGCACTTCCCACACCTGGGGGCGGCGCCGCTCGACCATCCGCTTGGCCGACTTGATGTTCTGGGCCAGCTCCTGGTCGACCAGCCGCTTCATCACGAACGGCTTGAACAGCTCGAGCGCCATGATCTTGGGCAGACCGCACTGGTGGAACTTGAGGGTCGGGCCGACGACGATGACCGAGCGGCCCGAGTAGTCGACGCGCTTGCCCAGCAGGTTCTGACGGAAGCGGCCCTGCTTGCCCTTCAACATGTCGGACAGCGACTTGAGGGGACGGTTGCCGGGCCCGGTGACGGGACGACCGCGACGGCCGTTGTCGAACAGGGCGTCGACGGCCTCCTGCAACATCCGCTTCTCGTTGTTGACGATGATCTCGGGAGCCCCGAGGTCGAGGAGTCGCTTGAGCCGGTTGTTCCGGTTGATGACCCGGCGGTACAGGTCGTTCAGATCGGAGGTGGCGAACCGACCACCGTCGAGCTGGACCATCGGTCGCAGCTCCGGCGGGATCACCGGTACCACGTCGAGGATCATCGCCCGAGGATCGTTCTGTCGACGGTCGTTCTCGTCGCGTCGGTTGAACGCGGCGACGATCTTGAGCCGCTTGATGGCCTTCTGCTTGCGCTGGGCCGACAACGGCTTCACGCCGTCCTCGGGCTCGATGGCCAGCCGGAGCTTGAGCTCCTCCTCGTCGAAGTCGATCCGGTCGATCAACTGGGCGATGGCGTCGGCTCCCATGCCGCCTTCGAAGTAGTCACCGAAGCGGTCGACCATCTCCCGCCACAGCATCTCGTCCTCGAGGATCTTGCGGGGGAACAGCTCCTTGAACTCCTCCCACGCTCGATCGAGCACGTCGAGCTCCATGTCGTACTGCTCGCGGGTGGCGGCCAGCTCCTTGTCGAACGCGCGCTGGCGGGCCCGGATCTCCGTGTCCTTCGCACCGTCGGACTCCATCTCGGCGAGCTCCTTCTCGAGCTCTTCGTGCTGCTCGGCGAGGCGGAGCTCCATCTCCTTGACGATCGCCTCGCGCTCGCCGATCACCTCGGCTTCGAGGTTGGGGAGATCCTCGGTCCGCTTCTCCTCGTCGACCCAGGTGACCAGGTTGGCGGCGAAGTAGATGACCTTCTCGAGCTGCTTGGCCTTCAGCTCCTCCCGGGGCTCGGTGCCCATGAGGAGGTAGGCGAGCCACGACCGGGTACCGCGGAGGTACCAGATGTGCACGCAGGGGGCGGCGAGCTCGATGTGGCCCATCCGCTCACGGCGAACCTTGGAGCGGGTGACCTCCACGCCACACCGCTCGCAGATGATGCCCTTGAACCGGACGCGCTTGTACTTGCCGCACGCGCACTCCCAGTCCTTCTGGGGGCCGAAGATCTTCTCGCAGAAGAGGCCGTCCTTCTCCGGCTTGAGGGTTCGGTAGTTGATGGTCTCCGGCTTCTTGACCTCGCCGTTCGACCACATGCGGATCGAGTCCGCGGTCGCCAGTCCGATCTTGAGCTGATCGAAGTCGTTTACGTCAAGCATTCAGGTGTCCCTTCGATCGAGTCCTAGCGGCGGGTGCCGGCGGCACGGGCTGCGTCGTCTTCGTCGGTTCCTCGTTCGGGTCGGCTGAGGTCGATCCCCAGCTCCTCGGCGGTGCGGAAGAGCTCGTCGTCGAGCTCACGCATCTCGATCTCGTTGCCGTCCTCGGCCAGGACCTCGACGTTGAGGCACAGCGCCTGCATCTCCTTGATGAGCACCTTGAAGCTCTCGGGGATGCCGGGCTCGGGGATGTTCTCGCCCTTGACGATCGCCTCGTAGACCTTGACCCGGCCCAGCACGTCGTCGGACTTGATCGTCAACAGCTCCTGGAGGCAGTAGGCGGCGCCGTAGGCCTCGAGCGCCCAGACCTCCATCTCGCCGAACCGCTGGCCACCGAACTGCGCCTTACCGCCGAGCGGCTGCTGAGTGATCATCGAGTACGGGCCGGTGGACCGGGCGTGGATCTTGTCATCGACGAGGTGCGACAACTTCAGGATGTACATGATCCCGACCATGATCGGGGTGTCGAACGCCTCGCCGGTCTGACCGTCGTAGAGGGTCGCCTTGCCGTCGGGCCCGATCAGCCGGGTGCCGTCGGCCGCCTCCGGGTTCAGGTTCTCGAAGATCTCCTGAATGGTCGGCTTGTTGCCGGCGAGCTCCTCCTCGTCCCACTTGGCCCCGTCGAACACAGGCGTGGCCACGAGTGTGGAGGGTGTGGTGAACGGTCGGCTCTTGGTCTCGGTGCCCCGCACCGGTGGTTCACCGACCCGTTCCCCCTCGACCTCCCAGCCCCAGCGGGCGGCGTAGCCGAGGTGCGACTCGAGCACCTGCCCGACGTTCATCCGGCTCGGCACGCCGAGCGGGTTGAGGATGATGTCGACCGGGGTGCCATCGGCGAGGTGGGGCATGTCCTCGACGGGCAGGATCCGGGAGATCACGCCCTTGTTGCCGTGACGGCCGGCGAGCTTGTCGCCGACGCTGATCTTCCGCTTCTGGGCCACGTACACCCGGACGAGCTGGTTCACGCCCGGCGGGAGCTCGTGGCTGTCGTCGCGGTTGAAGACCTTGACCTCGATGACCTTGCCGGTCTCGCCGTGGGGGACCTTGAGCGACGTGTCGCGGACCTCGCGGGCCTTCTCACCGAAGATGGCGCGCAGGAGGCGCTCCTCGGGGGTGAGCTCGGTCTCGCCCTTCGGGGTGACCTTGCCGACGAGGACGTCGCCGGGCCCGACGTCGGCCCCGACCCGGATGATGCCGCGCTCGTCGAGGTCGCCGAGGATGTCCTCGGACAGGTTCGGGATGTCGCGGGTGATCTCCTCCGGGCCGAGCTTGGTGTCCCGGGCGTCGATCTCGTGCTCCTTGATGTGGATCGACGTGAGCACGTCGTCGCGCCGGAGACGCTCGCTGAGGATGATGGCGTCCTCGAAGTTGTAGCCCTCCCACGGCATGAACGCCACGACGAGGTTCTTGCCGAGGGCGAGCTCGCCGTTGTCGGTGGACGGGCCGTCGGCGAGGAGGTCGCCCTTCTTGACCCGGTCGCCGGCCTGGACCCGCGGCTTCTGGTTGATGCAGGTGTCCTGGTTGGACCGGTCGAACTTGAGCAGCCGGTGCACCTTGCGGCCCATGTTCTTGTATTCCATCGTGAGCGCTCGACCGTCGGCCTCGATCACCACGCCGTCGTCGGGCGAGATGAGCGTGTCGGCGGCGTCGGCCGCGGCCCGCTTCTCGATGCCGGTCCCGATGTAGGGGGCCTCGGCGGTCAGGAGCGGCACGGCCTGGCGCTGCATGTTCGCGCCCATGAGGGCCCGGTTGGCGTCGTCGTGCTCGAGGAACGGGATCAGGCCCGTTCCGATCGACACGATCTGCTTCGGGGAGACGTCCATCATCTGGACCTCGTCCCGGGGGACCTGGGAGATCTCGGTGGTGGCACCGAAGAAGACGTCTCGTTCGAGCTGGAGCTTCAGGTCCCGCAGCGACGCAGCCTGGGGCGATCGACGGGCCAGGACGCGGTCGTCGGCGAGCTCCATGTCGGGGGTGAGCTTCGCGTTCGCCTGGGCGACGACGTACTCCTCCTCCTCATCGGCGGTGAGGAACACGATCTCGTCGGTGACCTTGCCGTCGACGACCTTTCGGTAGGGGGTCTCGAGGAAGCCGAAGTCGTTCACCCGGGCGTAGCTCGACAGGTAGCCGATGAGGCCGATGTTCGGACCCTCGGGGGTCTCGATCGGGCACATCCGGCCGTAGTGGCTGAAGTGGACGTCGCGGACCTCGAAGCCGGCCCGCTCCCGTGACAGCCCGCCAGGGCCGAGGGCGGAGAGCCGCCGGCGGTGGGTGAGGCCAGACAGCGGGTTCACCTGGTCCATGAACTGGCTGAGCTGGGAGGTGCCGAAGAACTCCTTGATCGCGGCGACGACCGGCCGGATGTTGATCAGCGTCTGGGGGGTGATCGCCTCGACGTCCTGGGTGGTCATCCGCTCCCGGACGACCCGCTCCATGCGGGACAGGCCGATGCGGACCTGGTTCTGGATGAGCTCGCCGACCGAGCGGACCCGGCGGTTGGCGAAGTGGTCCTGGTCGTCGAGGCGGTAGCCCGGCTCGGCGATCATCAGGTGGAGGAGGTAGGTGGCGGACGCCAGCACCTCGCAACGGGACAGGACCGCCTGCTCCTCGTCGGGCTTGTCGAGGTCGAGCATGGGGAACAGCCGCTCGAGCTTGTCGATCTCTGGACCCAACTTGCGGTTGAGCTTGTACCGGCCGACCCGGGAGAGGTCGTACCGACGGTTCTCGAAGAACGCGTTGCGGAGGTAGGTGCGGGCCGCTTCGAGGGTGGGTGGCTCGCCGGGCCGGGCCCGCTTGTAGATCTCGATCAGCGCCTCGTCCTGGGTGGGTGAGATCTCACGGTCCTTCTCCCACTGGCCCTCGAGGAACTCGAAGTGGCGGACGAAGGCCTCGAGGAAACCGGGGGCGTTCTCCTCGTCGTAACCGAGGGCTCGGAGCATGGTGAACAGCGAGAGGCGGCGCTTGCGAGCGACGCGGACGCCGGCGGTGGGGTCCTTGCCGGGCTTCTGCTCGACGTCGAACTCGATCCACTCCCCGCGGTAGGGGTGGATGGTGCCGGTGACCATCTGGTGCTTCGCGAGGTTCCGGAGGCGGAACCGCTCACCGGGCTGGAAGATCACGCCGGGCGAGCGGACGAGCTGGGACACCACGACACGCTCGGTGCCGTTGATCACGAACGTGCCCTTGTCGGTCATCATGGGGAAGTCGCCCATGAAGACCGTCTGCTCCTTGATCTCGCCGGTCGTCGCGTTGATGAATCGGGCCCGAACGAAGATCGGGGCCGAGTAGGTCATGTCCTTCTCTTTGCACTCCTCCACCGAGAACTTCGGGTAGGGCTTGAGGTCCTCGTCGTGAGGATCGAACTCGAGCTCGAGTTGGAGCGTCTCCGTGAAGTCCTTGATCGGACTGATATCGCGGAAGGCGTTGGACAGACCCTGCTCCAGAAACCAGCTGAAGGAATCACGCTGGACGGCAATCAAGTCAGGAAGCTCGAGGGCCTCCTCGAGATTGCCGAAGGAGTAGCGGTCGCGAGCGACAGTACGTGCAGGCAAGAGGCACCACCAGATAGACCACGAGGAGCTACAGCGCGTGCTCGGAGGTACCTAGCCAAGACAACGGTCGACCGGACGACCCATCGATTCCGGAGGACAGCAGAACCAGGCGAAGCAAGCGAGCACGGCTTGTCCAGCATATGCCGCGCGCCGTCCCGCAACAACCAAATTCGTCGCGGCATCGTAAAAGACGGGCAGCGACAGGTCAAGGTTCTTTGGCGAGGAACTTCCTGGGGGACCCGGTGGGAAAACGGCGACCGACCCCGCGTGCTGCGCTGCCCGCGGGGTCGGGTCCGACTGCTCGAACTCGGCCCGTCAGGACAGTTCGACCGGGGCGCCGGCCTCCTCGAGCTTGGCCTTCGCCGCCTCGGCGTCCTCCTTGGAGACGCCCTCCAGGACGGGCTTCGGCGCCGACTCGACCAGTTCCTTGGCCTCCTTGAGGCCGAGGCTGGTCAGCTCGCGGACAGCCTTGATCGTCTGGATCTTCTTCTCGCCCTCGCCGGTGAGGACGACGTCGAACTCGGTCTTCTCCTCCTCGGCGACGTCAGCGGCGCCGCCCCCGGCGCCCGGCGCGGCCATGACCGCTGCCGGCGCGGCTGCGCTCACACCGAACTTCTCTTCGAAGTCGGTCAGCAGCTCGGAGAGCTCCAGCACCGACATGTTGGCGATGGCGTCGAGGATGTCGTCTTTGGTCAGGGTTGCCATGGTTCAGTCTTCTTCCGTGTTCGCAGATTCGGGGGTTTCTTCAGTCGGACTGTCGTCGGCGCCTGACGGCGCCTCGTCGCTGGCTCCGTCGGCGCCTGACGGCGCCTCGTCGCTGGCTCCGTCGGCGCCTGACGGCGCCTCGTCGCTTGACGGTGCTGGCGCACCGTCGGGCTCGGGCGCGGCCTCGGTGGCGCCGCCCTGATCGATGAGGGCCTGGAGGCCGTAGGCGAAGTTGCGGGGAAGCGCCTGGAGCAGGTTCGCGAACTGCTGCATCGGCGCCGCCATCAGGCCGGCCAGCTTGGCCAGTTGCACCTCGCGGGGCTCGAGGTCGGCGAGGCGACCGATGCCGGCGGCGTCGATCGGTTCACCCTCGAGTAGGCCACCCTTCACCACCAGGTTCGGGTTGGTCTTGGCGAAGTCCTTGAGGACCTTGGCCACCGACACGATGTCGCCGGCGTCACCCTCCGGTGTGGTCTCGGTGAACGCCAGTGCGGTCGGGCCCACCAGGTGCTCGCTGAGGTCGACGCCCGCCTCGGCGGCTGCCCGCCGAACGAGTGTGTTCTTGTAGACCTTGTAGGCGCCGCCGGCCGGACGAAGCTCTCGTCGCAGCTCGGCCAGGGCCTTCACGCTCAACCCGCGGTACTCGGTGACCAGCACCGACGACGACTGCTCGAGTCGTTCCTTGACCTCGGTGACGATCGCCACCTTCTCCGGTCTCGGGTTCTCCACTCCGCACCTCCTCTCATCTCTCGTCGTTGCTCGATTGCGGTCATTGTCCTCGGATCCTGCCGACGCCATGAGCGAAGGTGATCCGTACCGATCACGCACGCCGTCAATGAGGGCGAGGTGATGCGACAAGACCGCCTACCGGAGGATTTACGGTCCACCCCCGGTCTCGGGCGAGAGAAGGATTCGGTTTTGGCGGCTCCGAGCCTACCGGCTCTGAGGCTCCGTCAGACGCTGGATCAGACGCTTGCGGCTTCCACCTCGTCGAGACGGTTGGGATCGATCTTGACCCCGGGACCCATCGTGGTGGAGATCGTCAGCTTCTTGATGTAGCGACCCTTGGTGGACGACGGCCGGGCCCGGTTCAGCTCGTCGATGAGCATTCCGAGGTTGGCCTTGATGTCCTCTGCGGTGAAGCTCGCCTTCCCGATCGAGACGTGCACGTTGCCGTAGCGGTCGGTGCGGTACTCCACCGTGCCGCCCTTGAACTCGCCGACGGCCTTGGCGGTGTCGGCGGTGACGGTCCCGGTCTTCGGGTTCGGCATCAGACCGCGGGGCCCGAGAACCCGTCCGAGCTTGCCGACCTGGGGCATCATCTCGGGGGTGGCGATGGCGAGGTCGAAGTCGAGCATGCCGCCCTCGACCTCGGCGACCAGCTCGTCGCCGCCGACGATGTCGGCTCCCGCCTCGGTGGCGGCCGTCGCGGCGTCGCCGGTGGCGAACACGGCCACCCGGACGTCCTTGCCGGTGCCGGACGGCAGCGCAACCGTCCCGCGGACGATCTGGTCGGCCTTGCGGGGGTCGACCCCGAGGGCGAGCGCCACATCGACCGATTCGTCGAACTTGGCCGATGCAAGCGACTTGACCAGATCGACGGCCTCGGTCGGGCCGTGGAGGTGCTCCCGGTCGTACCGGCGGATCGCATCGGAGTACTTCTTGCCGTTGGCCATGATCGTCAACCCCTCACGCTGATGCCCATCTGGCGGGCGGTACCGGCGATCTGCTTCTTCGCCGCGTCGATGTCGTATGCGTTGAGATCGGGCATCTTGATCTCTGCGATCTCGGTGAGCTGCGCGTCGGTGATGGTGCCCACCGGCTCCCGGAGCGGGTCGGCGGCGCCCTTGCTGAGCCGAGCAGCCTTCTTGATCAGCTCCGAGGTGAGCGGCGTCTTCAGGATGAAGGAGAACGACCGATCCTCGAAGATCGTGATCTCCACGGGGACGACCTGGCCCCGCTGGGACTCGGTCTGGGCGTTGTACTCCTTGCAGAAGTCCATGATCGCCAGGCCGTACGGGCCGAGCGCGGTGCCGACCGGGGGCGCGGGGGAGGCCTGCCCGGCCGGGATCTGAATTTTCACGACCGCAAGGACTTGCTTCTTGGCCATTGTCGTTCTTTCGTTGTCATGGGCCGCGCCCGAGAAGAGGGCGACCAGTAAGCATGCCGCTGTGGATCACCGCTCACAACGCCGTGGCGGCGGCGGCTCCAGGCGTTCGACGGTCGGGGCGGATCGGGGGCGCCCGAGCAGTGCGCTAGATCTTGCCGACCTGGGCGAACTCGAGCTCCACCGGGGTCTCCCGACCGAAGATGTTGACCAGCACCTTGAGCTTGAGCTGGTCCTCGTTGATCTCCACGATCTCGCCCTGGAAGTCGGCGAACGGGCCCTCCTTGACCCGCACGGTCTCGCCCATCGAGTACTCGAGCCGGGGTCGACCCTTGCGGGTGGGCTCGTCGCCCTCGACCTTCACCGCCAGGAACGACTCGACATCGCGGCGGGGCAGCGGGGACGGCTTGTTGCCGGCGCCGACGAAGCCCGTGACCCCGGGCGTGTTGCGCACCACGAACCAGGAGTCGTCGTCGAGGCGCATCCTCACGAGCAGGTAGCCGGGGAAGACCTTCTTCTGGACGACGACCTTCTTCCCGTTCTTGAACTCGACGACGTCTTCGAGGGGGATGACGATCTCGAAGATCCGCTCCTCCATGTTCATCGACTGGGTGCGGGCCTCGAGATTCGACTTGACCTTGTTCTCGTACCCCGACTGGGTGTGGAGGACGTACCACCGACCGGGCCGGTCGTAGGGCGACTCCCGCTTGGGCGGTGGCGCGTCCTCGGCCTCGTCGTCCGCCGCGCTGTCATCGACCGCATCGCCGTCGTCGGCGGCGTCCGCGACCTCGCCGTTCCCGTCCAGGCCGCTGTCGGCGGACGCGACCTCCGCTTCGGCTCCGAGGGCGGCGGCCTCGATCTCGGCCTCGGAGTCGCTCGGGCTGATGTCGCCGACCGAGATCGCGTCGTCGGCGGGGACCTGGTCCTCGGCTGGCGCCTCGTCGGCCACGGCCTCGTCAGCTGCGGCATCGTCGGCGGACGCTTCGTCGGCCACGGCCTCGTCAGCTGCGGCATCGTCGGCGGACGCTTCGTCGGCTGCGGCATCGTCGGCGGACGCTTCGTCGGCTGCGGCATCGTCGGCGGACGCTTCGTCGGCTGCGGCATCGTCGGCGGGGGCAACAGCGTCTGCGGGCTCGTCGGCCGGAGCCTCGGTTGGAGCCGCGTCCACGGGGGCCTCGTCGACCGTGGTGGCGATCGGTGCAGCGACGGCGTCAGCCGCCGACCCGCTCTCGACGGCGGCGTCGTCGGCCAGGTCGTCGGCGATGTTCAGGTCATCGGTCTGGTTCGTCACTATCCAAGCCTCAGGAGTTGAAGGACGCCCTCACCGAACACGTAGTCCAACCCGGCGATCAGGGCGGTGAAGAACGCGAGGGTGACGAGCACGACGATCGTGTAGTTCACGACCTCGTTGCGGGTGGGCCAGTTGACCCGACGGAGCTCGGAGTTGACCTCCGAGACGTACTGCCGTGGCGTGACCCGCTCACGAGGAGCGGGTTGGCGTTGTTCCCGCTTGGACGCGACCGGATTGCCCTCGTCGTCGAGCTGGCCCTGTCGCTGCAGGTACCGGCGCTGTTCTCGGTTCATCGCCATGTCGTCTAAGCCTCGCGGGACCCGCGTGAGTCGTCTGGTGAAGGGAGCTGCATCCGCGTGCGCTGCCGCGGAGAGAGCAGGGCAGGAGGGAATCGAACCCCCAACCTTCGGTTTTGGAGACCGGCGCTCTGCCAATTGAGCTACTGCCCTTTGGGCTCCATTGAGACTAGCAGCGGAGCGGAGCGGAAACGCCTCGGGTTTCGGGCGCCACCGGGGCGGCGGGCCGGCGCCGACCGTCCGGTCAGCTCGCCAGGCCGTGGCGGTTGGCCAGCCGGCTGGCGATCACGATCGCGCCAGCGGCACCAGCGGTGGCGGCAGCGGCGATCCCGCCGATGTAGGCCGCACGGCGGTTGCGCCGGTGGAGACGATGGACGGTGGCCGGCGGCCGGAGGGCCTCGAGCACGTCGTCGAGCAGCCGTTCGTCGGGCACGAGGAGCTGACCGCGCAGTGCGGTCAACGCTCGGAGCAGCTTGCGGTACTGCGCGAGCTCGGCCTGGCAGCGCAGGCACCGGGCGACGTGGCGCTCGGATTCGAGCGGGAGTCGGTCGATGCCATCCGCGATCTCAGCCAGTTGGAGGCTCACGGTCTCACACTGCACGGGCTTGCTCCTCCTCCCCGAGGGGGTACAACCGCTCGCGGAGCCGTTTCCTGGCTCGGTGGAGCCTCACCTTGGCCGCCGACTCGGTGATGCCGAGCTCGTCGGCGATCGTGTCGTGGGTGAGGTCGTAGATGTCGCGCAGGACGACGACGGCTCGAAGCTTCGGCGGCAGCGCCAGAAGCGCTTCGGTGAGCTGATCCCGCAGGACCTGGTTGCCGACCCGCTGCTCGGGATCTCGTAGGGGGTGCTCGTCGGCGATGGCCGGCTCGTCGGGCAGGGGCTCGTGGGCGTGGCGCCCACGGCGACCGAGATGGGTGTTGGCGCAGTTGGCGGTGATGCGGTGGAGCCACGTGGAGAACTGGGCGTCGCCGCGGAACCGTTTCAGGCCCTTGTGGGCTCGGAGGTAGGTCTCCTGCACCACGTCTCGCGCGTCCTCCTCGTCGCCGACCAGCCGAAACGCAAGGGTGTAGGTATCGGTGTAGGTCTGGCGCACCAGCTCTTCGAAGGCGTGATGATCTCCCGCCTTCGCTTCCTCGATGAGTTCGTCGACTTCTGTCGACTCCATCACATGAGACCTCGGTGGGGGCGCGGGGGTTACGTTTTCGGCGTTGCGCTCGAGGCTACCAGCAGGCCTCGACAGCGCCCAGAGCGATGCGCTCGCCCGGTGCTCACTTGATCGCTCAGAACTCCGGAGCGCCTCGCTCGCTCCAGTCGAGCTCGTGCTCGGTCACGTCGAGCCGCACCTGCTTCCAGAGGAGGCGCACGCGCTCGGCGTCGTCGCCGTCGACAGGTTCGACGAGGAGCTCGAACATGCCGAGGTCGGTCTCGTCGGCTGGCCGGGCGAGGAGTTGGGCGAAGGCGGTGGCGCACTCGTGCGTTTCGAGCATGCGGGGCTGCCATCGCCCGAAGACCCGCTCGTTCTCGGCGTACTCGTTGGTCATGCCGGTGCGGATGAAGGGGAACAGCACGCTGAGGCCCGACACCCGGTCGGCCGACTTGCCGAGGTTGACCTTCAGCACGTTCGGCAGTTGCAGCACCGCCCAGTTGGAGATCGCGTAGCCGGGCACCGCGGGGCCGGGGTCGATCGCCTGGCGGGATGACACGTAGATGAACCGGACGTCCTGGTCGTGGTAGATCGCCTCGCCGGCCCAGAGATGGGTGGTGGCGAGGAAGCCGTCGATCTTGGTGTCGAGCACGTTGCGCGACTCCTCGAGGCTGTCGATGAAGTGCTGGCGGACCCTGGCCCGGCGCAGTGCGTTCGACTCGTCCTCGATGGTCCGCAGAGCCCGCCCGAAGGAGTAGCCGCTCTCGGTGAGGCCCGAGTTGCAGACCACGAGGCTCGGGGGGAGCCCGCCCATCTGCTCGATCACGTAGCTCCGGGTGGCCCACAGGTCGCGGAGGTTGGTGACGTCGGCCTGGAGGGGGAAGGCGTCGACACCGTGCTCCTGCAACTTCTCCACGAGGTCGAAGCCGTCTTCGTAGCTGCGGTGGAAGTGGACGCCGACCGACGCCGCGCCGTTGAGGCCGGCGCTGAGGGCGAACGCCTGGCCGATGCCGCCGTCCTTCCCGGCGCCGGTGATCAGCACCCGCTGGCCCTCGAAGCCGGCCTTGAGGTCGTCGTCGAGGCGGAAGCGGTCGGTGTCAGCGCTGTACATCGGACCAGTCTCGCGACGTGGGTGGCGTCTGGCTACTCGCGGCTCGAGCTACTTGATGATCTTGGTGACCCGGCCAGCACCCACCGTGCGGCCACCCTCCCTGATCGCGAACCGTAAACCCTCATCCATCGCGATCGGGTTGATCAACTCCACCGTCATCTCCGTGTTATCCCCCGGCATACACATCTCCGTACCCTCCGGCAACGTCACCGCACCCGTAATATCCGTCGTCCGGAAATAAAACTGCGGCCGATAATTCGCAAAAAACGGCTTATGACGACCACCCTCCTCCTTCGTCAACACATACACCTGCGCCTCGAACTCCGTATGCGGCGTAATCGAACCAGGCTTCGCCAACACCTGACCCCGCTGCACCTCATCCTTCTCAATCCCCCGAAGAAGCGCACCAATATTGTCCCCAGCCTGCCCCTGATCCAAAAGCTTCCGGAACATCTCCACACCAGTACACGTCGTCTTCTGCGTATCCCGAATACCAACAATCTCAATCTCATCACCAGTATTCACAACACCCTGCTCAACCTTCCCAGTCACCACAGTCCCCCGACCAGAAATACTGAACACATCCTCAATCGGCATCAAGAACGGCTTATCCAAATCACGCTCCGGCTCCGGAATATACGAATCCACCTCCCCCATCAACTCCATAATCTTGTCCGCAGCATCAGAATCCCCCTCCAACGCCTTCAACGCCGACACATGCACCACCGGCACATCATCACCCGGAAACTCATACTCCGTCAGCAACTCCCGAGCCTCCATCTCCACCAACTCGAGAAGCTCCTCATCATCAACCATGTCAGCCTTGTTCAACGCCACCACAATCGCCGGCACCCCAACCTGACGAGCCAACAACACATGCTCACGAGTCTGCGGCATCGGACCATCCGCCGCCGACACCACCAAAATCGCGCCATCAACCTGCGCAGCACCCGTAATCATATTCTTGATATAATCCGCGTGACCCGGCATATCCACATGCGCATAATGACGAGCATCCGTCTCATACTCCACATGCGACACATTAATCGTAATACCACGCTCCCTCTCCTCAGGAGCCTTATCAATATCCTCAAACGCCGTCGCCTGAGACCCCGCAACCCGATCCGACAACACCTTCGTAATCGCCGCCGTCAACGTCGTCTTACCATGATCAATATGACCCATCGTCCCCACATTCACATGAGGCTTATTCCGCTCAAACTTCTCCTTAGCCATGGCAAGGTCCTTTCTCGATGTCCGGGGTTGCGGCCGGCTAGCAACGACCATTGGTGACGCGGGCACCGCCCACCAGGCGGCAGACCCTTCGGGGTCCGCAACGTGGTGGGCGGTGGCTAGCAGTAGCGACGGTCGGACTTGAACCGACGACCTCTCGATTATGAGCCGAGCGCTCTCACCAACTGAGCTACGTCGCCACGGGCCCATGCCGACGGCTCGGCTGGTTCCGGGGCCTCCGGAGAGCTCGGGCTCTCGACCGTTGCGGGCTTGCGGAGACCTTCGCAGGTTACCAAGGGCCCTCGGGGACAACCACGCACTTTGTAGGCGTCACGGCTACCGCCTTCCCGCTCGGTCGGCTTTGGCGCGAGCGCGAGTTGCGGCGGTGTCAGCGGCCGCTCTCCCGCAGCTCGAAGCTGACGAAGTTCTCGGGGTCGCCGACGGGCACACCGTTCTCCACGATGAGATCGGCCGAGGCCCGGACCCGGTACTCGGTGCCGTCGGTCCCTGTCGCCTTGCCGTTCACCGAATTGTGGACCTCGATCAGATCCTCCGACACGACGTTGTCGCGGACCTTGAGGTCGGCCACACCGCTGGCGAAGGGGCCCGACACCGAGCCTCCGGCTGCGATGTCAGCGCAGACCTGGGCGATCCACGGCGGCGCGCCGCCGACGTCGATGAGGTAGAGGTGGATCGGGACGTTCTTCTCGTCGACCTTCACGTCGATCGAGCCGTCGCTGCGGCCGAACACTCGGGCCGTGGCGGTGCTGGGTGCTGCGTTGAACGGGTCACCGGGGTTCGCCTCGCAGAAGTCCTCCGCCCTACCACCGGCGAGCAGCACGATGTTCGGACGCTCGTTGAACGTGCTGTAGAAGTAGCCGATGCCGACCTCGTCGTGGGTGAAGCCCTCCGGCTCGGCGGTGGCCGGCCCGACGAGGCCCACGGTCGCCACAAGGAGCGCGATCGCCGCCGCCAGAGTCGCCTTCGAACTCTTGCGCATGGATGATTCCCTTTCCGTTGCGGGTTGCTTCCGCCCGAACATCGGGCGGGCTCAGTCGAGCTCGATGAACTCGAGCGTGTCGATGACGGCCTCGGTCTGGGCGAGGACTATCGGGAAGACCTCGTCGGGGTCGATGAAGGCTTCGGCGGTGATGATCAGCAGTCCACGCTCGGGATGCTCGACCGCCCACATCCGCCCTCGTGGTGGCGGGAACCACAGCGCGTCGGTGCTGGCGGTCCTGGTGAGCAAACCTCGCTCTGTCACCGAACCGATGTCGAGGACTCGGGCCTCGAGGCCGTCGATCTCGGTCGGCTCGAGCTCGGTGATCTCGACGTCGCCCGTCTCCAGGACCGCGAGGAGTTCATCGATGGTCTCGACCGCCTGGCCCGCGCTGTCATTCGGGGCGATCAGGAACTCCGAGTCCCCGGGCTGGCCGACCGGCGCGATTCGAACGCCACCGGCAGGCTCCCGAATCACAACCGCCGGTTGTGCGAGCTCCGTCCTGATCCCTCCGAGGGCAGGCAGCTCCACGACGCCGTCGGCATCCTGGATCGGATTGGCAGCGATCTCGCCGAAAGCGAGGGTGGCGAGGATTTCGTCAGCGGTGTCGAACCAGCCCCGGTCGGTCGCCCGGTTGGCCATTACGACCACGGCGATGGGGTCCACATCGCCTTGATCCACCATCCAGATTCGGTACCGTGAACCCGCAGCGAGCGTCTTGCCCGTCAGCCGATGGTTCGTGGCCAGAAGGCATGGCCGGCTCACGATGCAGTCGGTATCACCCAACTCCAGTTCGGCGTAGGTGGCGTCCAGTCCGCCGAGCGTCGTTTGCTCCCGCTCCAACACCACGATCTCGTCGGTCGTGTTGTCGAGCCACGCCGCGAAGTCGGCAGCCGGCCAGTCATCCCCCTCCTCGTGGCCCTCTCGGGACAGTGACAGGTCGGTAGTCGGATCTGTCAACGATGAGACCCGTCGGATCTCGATGCCGCGATCGTCGGGGCCGTTGCTGTCCGGGTGCGACAAGGCGAACTCACCTCTGCCGTTCAACTGGATGAACGATGGTTCTCGGGTGGTGAAGCTGAACGGGGTTCCGACGGTGTCGATGCGATAGGAGCCCGGATCGAGCGGACCGAAGAACTCGGTGTACGCCGTGGCGTCTGGGTCGAAGGTTGCCAACTCAGATGGGTCGGGTCGTGCGGTACTGCTGGCTGGCATCGTTGTTGCCGATAGCGCTGACGCACCATCGGCCGCCTGATCGCCACGATCGGCGCTGCAGGCGACAAGGCCAATCAGCACGAGCGCGCACACGAGCCCTCGGGGATACTTGTCGTCATCGGTTTCCCTCCTTCACTCACCTTGTCAACGAACAAGGCACGGGAAACCCCTCATCGCGGCGCAGGTTCCTGTAGAGCTCAGTCGACCTCGACGAATTCGAGCGAGGACGTGATCCGCTCGGTCTGCTCGACAACCAACGGAAAGACGAGATCGACGTTCTCGAAAACGTTTGCGCTGATCACCAGCAGTCCGCGATCGGGATGCTCGACCACCCACATGCGACCGCGGCGCGGAACCTGCCAGATTCGCTCGCCTGCCGCGGAGAGTCGCAACGCTGGATCGACCGACTGGGAGCGGAGATCGAAGACCCGGGCGGCGAACCCATCGATCTCCGACACCTCGAGTCCGGCGACCTCGACACCGACCGTACGGAGAGCCTCGACGAGCTCGTCGCCCGTTTCGAGCCGGTTCCCGTCGAGATCGGCGGGATTGGACAAGAACTCGGTGTCAGCTCGCCACCCCTCGAGTTCGACCCGACCGAATCCCCCGGGGTCCTGGAGGGCGACGGCGTCCGGCGCCAGTTCAACTCGTACTCCTCCCTGGAAGGGAGATCGGTTGCGCCACCGGAGGTCGCCAAGATCGGGTTGGCACCGACCTCACCGAACGTCAGTGTGTCGAGGATCGACTCCGCTGCCTCGAACCAGGCACGATCGCCATCCCGATCAATGGCCACGACTACAGCCAGCGGGTCTTCTCGTGCCTGCTCGACGATCCAGATTCGATAACTCGCCCCGGCTCGCAGCTCGATGTCGTGCAACGATCGATTCGTGCCGAACAGTACGCAGTAGTCAAGTTCGGGCCGGCAGGCGGTCGCACCGAGCTCGAGATCGGCACGAGTCGCCGGGAGGCCGCCGAGCCTGGTCTGTTGTCGATTGGAGATCCGGATCTCGGCGGGTGCGTTGTCGAGCCACCCAGCGAAGTCGTGGGCACGCCAGTCCGGTTCGAGGCTTGCGGTCGGGCCAGTTGGCCGAAAGGGGTCGGTGAGTGCAGACAAACGGGTGAACACGATCGTCCGATCTCCAAGATCTTGAGATCCAGAGTCGGCGATCACGATCCGCCCGCGACCGTTGCCAGCGACGAACTGCTGCTCGTCCAGCGTGAGGCTGAAGGGCGTGCCGACGGTGTCGATCAGGTACGTACCCGGCTCGAGCAGGGAATTCTCGTCGGTGAGGAGCTGCGCATCAGCGGGCAATCCGTCGGTGACGGTGGGGACCTCGGATCTCGATGTGGCGATGACGACCGCGCCCGCGATCACCACGAGGGCAGCGGCGAGGGCCACGAGCCGCCGACGGAACGTCGGGGGCCCCGACGGCTCGGGTCGATCGAGCTCGACCACCGTGGCACCCGGAGGGCCGGCGACGGGACGAGCGCCCGACGATGTCTCCTCGATGACGCGTTGGCGGAGCAGCGCCACGAACTCCGGCGAGGGACCTTCACCCTCGGCGTGGTGGAGCAGGATCTCGAGGTCGAGGTCATCAGCCATGGCTGCCTCCTGCCTCTGCACCGTCGGCGACGTCGGCGGTGTCGATCACATCGAGCTGTGCTCGGAGCTCCCGCCGCGCCCTGGTGACCAGGCCCTCGATCGACTTGACCGAGCGGCCGAGGTGCTCGGCGAGGGCGGGCACGGTGAACCCGTCGATGTAGCGGAGGGTGAGAACGAGGCGATGGTCGACGCTCAGCTCGGCGAGCGCGCTCTCGATGCGCAGACGCTCGGTGAGGTCGGCGGCGTCGTTGTCCTGTTCGGGTGGGCCGAGGAGGCGGAGCCGCTCCTCGTAGCGGGTCCGCCTCCGCAGCTCATCGACCAGGCGGTTGCGAGCGACCGTCACGAGCCGGCCAGGGGTGATCGTGCCAGGGTCATCGGTGCTGCGAACCGCGGTCAGGAAGGTGTCTTGGGTGATGTCCTCACTGAGCGAATGATCGCCGCATCGTCGATGTACGAAGCGGTAGACCTCCTCGACGTGGGCGTCGTACATCGCCGCGAAGGAACGATGCGCGCCGGGTCGGGGTTCGTCGTCCTCCATCATCGAGTCCAACGATCGGCGACGCCGAACCCCCTCAGCCCACCGGTGCCCGATGGGCAGCCGTAGACCGCACAACCCACCGAGCCGACCGTAGCGGCAGGTCAGCCGGTCACTGCGAGTTGTGCTTCGACCGCCGACGGGGTGGGCTCGATCGTCTCACCGGCACCGGTGACAACAGTCGGTACGACCTCGTTGCCGGCGTTGCGGGCAGCCACGAAGGCGGCCCCTTCGGCGTCTCGCAGGATGTTGACCCACGACACGTCGTCGCGCACTCGACGCAAGCCGAGCTTCAGTCGGTCACAGAAGATGCAGCCGGGCCGCCAGTACACGATCACATCTCCGTCGCCAGCCGCCGCCTGCGCTGCGGCGTGACTGATGTGCGGGCGGCCACGGCTTGGCCGGGTCCACCAGAGCAGCGCAGCCAGCAGCGGGACGAGTACCACCAGCAGGGTTGTCGCCACCGCCACATCTCCCTGGCTGTAGTTGATGGCCACGGCGATCAATCCGGCCAGGATGCCGGAGATTCCTATCCACAATCGATAATCCATGGCCCCATCGTGAGCGAGCGGTGTTCCCCAACCGTTCCCAGCCGGCGGAACGATCGGGGAACGCACCGGTGCGAGGTTGGCACCACGTCGCCGACCGGCGGCGACCAAGCCAACAGTGAGGAACGACCATGAACACCACCGCACTCATCGACACCGATCGGCTCGAGACCTTCGTGCAGAACATCGCCGGCCATGCAGCCGCTGCCGCCGGTCTCGCCATGTTCGAGCTGGGGGATCGCCTCGGCCTCTATCGAGCGCTGACGGGAGCCGGGCCGGTCACGGCGGGCGAACTGGCGGCGAAGACCGGCTGCAATGAACGGCTCGTGTCGGAGTGGCTGCTCAGCCAAGCTGCGGCCGGCTATCTCGCCTACGACGAGACCGCGGAGACGTTCGAGTTGGGCCCGGAGGAAGCGGTGGTTCTCGCCGCCGACGACTCGCCCGCGTTCTTCGGCGGGGTGGCTCAGGTCATCCGCTCGTTCTTCCTCGACGGCGACCGGCTCGCGGCGGCGTTCGAAGGAGATGGTGGCCTCGGCTGGGACCAGCACCACGACTGCCTGTACGCCGGAACGGACCGGTTCTTCGGACACTCGTATCGGCACTTTCTCGTCTCGGAGTGGATCCCGAAGGTGAACGGGCTCGCCGACAAGTTGGGCGACGGCGGTCGGGTGCTCGAGGTGGGCTGCGGGAGTGGCATCGCTCTGGTCGAGATGGCCGCCGCCTTTCCCGAGGCGTCGTTCGTCGGCATCGACTCGCATCCGCTGGCGGTGGAGCGGGCCCAGGAGCGGGCCGCGTCGGCCGGCGTGGCCAGCCGGGTGACCTTCGAGGTCGGTGACGCCACCGACACCTCGAACGAGGGCGGCTACGACGCCGTGTTCTTCATGGAGGCACTCCACGACATGGGCGACCCCGATCGTGCTATCCAACAGGCGGACTCGAACCTCGCCGAGGGCGGAGTGATCGTGGCCATCGAGGTCAATACTGGCGACACCCGAACGGAGCAGTTGGCGGGTCCGATGGCCCCGATGCACTTCGCCGCCTCGACCGCGCTCTGCACCCCGGCAGCGCTGGCCCAGCACGGGCCGAGGGCACTCGGCAATCAAGTGGGAACGGCCCGCTGGCGCGAGATCTTCGCCGAGAACGGCTTCTCGACCCTGGACGAGATCGACCGCACGCCGAGGATGCTCGTGCTGGCCGCCAGGCGCTGAGAACGCCCCAGGACATCACCCGCTGGTGTCGCCGGGACTGCGCAGGCCGATCTGGTGGCCGAGTCGATGGACGGTGGCCTCGAAGAGCAACGCATGGCTCTCGACCATCCCACGGGTCTGGTTCGTGATCTCGAACGAGATCAGCCCGAACATCTGTGTCCACGCGGCGAGGAAGGCGAGGATCGTGGTCGGGTCGGCCTCGGTCGCCGCCTTCCCCGCCAGTTCGACCAGCTCGTCCGGCAGGGGGTCGGCAGCGATGAGCGGCGGCGCGGTGGGCGCCGCCAGCCGCCCGGCGTCGTGGGCGTCGCCGATCACCTCGACGAGTGTGAGCGTCACGCGGGTGCCCGAACCGACGGTCAGCTCCGGCGCGGCGTAGCCGGGGACGGGCGTGCCGTAGAGGAGCAGGTACTGGTGCGGGTGGTCGAGCGCCCACCGTCGGACCGCGTCGGCGATCGCGCACCATCGGCGAAGATCGTCGGCCGGTACGGTGTCGGCGGCGAGTGCACTCGCCGCCTCGGCTGACTCGCCGAGCGCGTCGTAGGCCTCGACGATGAGGCGGGTGAGCAGATCGTCGCGGCTGTCGACGTAGCGATACACCGCCGACGACACCATCCCGATCTCCCGTGCGACCTCGCGGAGAGAGAGCCCGGCGGCGCCGACCTCGGCGAGCTGTCGTCGGGCTGCGGCCATCACCTCCGACGTGATCCGCTCACGGGATTCCTTGCGGGACTCGCGGGGTCGTTCGGCTGCCATGGGCACAGTCTGCCCGATCCAGAAGAAAACGAGAGCACTGCTCTTGCTTTTCGGTCGATGGTGGTGTTGACTGAACCACAAGAGAGAGCAGTGCTCTCGTTCCGTATCGATGAAGAGGACAGACCATGACCAGAACCACCGCCACCACCCCGCCCGCCGATGGAGCGGCCGGTGCCGCGGACCACCGCTACCTCACCCCCGATTGGGCGACCCGTAGGATCTTCAACCCGCTCGTGGCCGGCCTCGTGAAGCTCGGCATCTCGATCAGGGGCGCCCGAGAGCTCCACGTCCGGGGGCGTGCCTCCGGGCAGTGGCGGACCGTTCCGGTCAACCCGCTGACGATCGACAGTCGTCGCTACCTCGTTGCACCCCGCGGCCACACGCAGTGGGTTCGCAACCTTCGCGCCGCCGGCGCGGGGCGACTTCGGAGGGGCCGCCGCTTCGAAGACTTCACCGCAGTCGAGCTCGCCGACGCCGACAAGACGCCGATCATCCGCGAGTACCTCCGCGCGTGGGCGTTCGAGGTCGGCAAGTTCTTCGACGGCATCACCGTCGACAGCACCGACGCCGAGATCGCCGCGGTCGCCGCCGACTTCCCGGTCTTCGAGATCGCGACGTCCCGGAGCTGACAGGTCCCGAGGATGCCGATTCCATCGACGCGGCGGGTCACCGTCCCCAGCTGGCGCGACAGGCTCCATCCAGTTGTTCGCTCACGTTGCCGGGGAGGGGTGAGGCTTGCGGGCGATGACGAAGTGGTGGTCGTTCCGAAACCGGTAGGTGCCCCGACCGTCGCGACAGTGCTCGATGGCGGCCAGGACATCGCGCTTGATCGTTTCGTGGTCGGTGTGTCGGAGGGCGGGCACGGCTGGTCCGACGCTGGCGAGGGCTCGCCATGCGAGCTCGGCGTCGGGCCACTCGATCATCGAGACCCGGGCGCCTCGCTCGAGGAGTTCGAAGCCAGCGTCGGTCAGCATCTGTTCGGCAACGCCGGGTGCGGCGATGTTGTTCAGGCGTTTCATGCTGTCGAAGTGCTCTTGCGGGGCGTGCCGACCGAACGCTTTGAAACAGCCGCGTAGATCGTTGGGCGGGCCGCTGCCCCAGAAGCTGAGGCCGATCATCCCTCCGGGTCGAAGGACCCGATTCGCTTCCATGAGTGCCGCCTCACAGCCACCCCAGATGCCGTTGATCGAGGTCACGATGTCGAACTGTTCGTCGCTCCAGGGCAGGTCGAACATCGAGCCGAGGCGGAGGTCCGAGCTCGGGTTGCGGTCCTGGGCCACCTCGAGCAGCGATGCCGCAGCGTCGATTCCGGCCGTGTCCGCTCCCATCGATTCGGCATAGTGGAGCGCGAGGCCCGACCCGCATGCCATGTCGAGAACCTTGGTTCCCGGCCCGACGCCGACGCGTTCGAAGATGGCAAGGATCACCGCTATCGCGTAGTGCTCGTACAGGCACGCCCAGTCGGTTGGTGAGTGGCCCCAGGCGTCGCCGGCTTCTTGCCAATCGTGGGCGGTCTCGGCCATGTCGTCGATGCCGTTGGTCATGGTCGTCATGCTGAACCGGCACCGCCCGTGTCGCTTGGAGCCAACGTGGAGATTCTCTCCTCGCAATCTCCACACTCCCTCCAAGCAGCTCGATCCCGACGGTGCGACGGTTCTACCCACACCAACGAACGCCCAATCGAGGGCAGAAACGAGGAGGGCTCGCATGAGCACGACTGAGAACCCCACCGTCGACAACGGCGTCAACGTCGAAGCGCTGCTGGGAGCGCGAGAGGCGATGACCGGCGCGCCGGAAGCCGCACAATTCAAATGGGCTGCAACCTGCGAGTGGGTGGCTGGAACCCACAGCCGCACCACCGTCGAGAAGTTCTTCGGCGTGGGTGCTGAGCAGTCTCATCGCCAGCCCTATGCGGTCGACACCGACCACCCGGAGCTCTTCGCCTCGGCCGACAACGGCCCGACACCGCCCGAGCTCGCGCTCATGGCGTTGGCCGGGTGCCTGACCGCCGGGATCGCATCGGTCGCCACCCACCGCGGGATCAAGTTGCATGCGGTGAATGCCACGGTCGAGGCCGACATGGACCTCCAGGGGATCCTGGGGATCGACGCCGACGTGCGAAACGGTTTCGGCGGTATCACCGTCCGCTACGAGATCGATGCCGATGCCACCAAGCCCGAGATCGAGGCCGTGGTCGCCCAGTCACAGAAGCGCTCGGCGGTGTTCGACATCGTCACCAATCCGACCAACGTCACGGTCGAGGTTGCCTGACCGCCAACTCAGAGCCACCGAGAGCGAGCCAGTTCGATGCGGACCACGACCGTCGTCATCATCGGAGCCGGCCAGGCAGGGTTGGCCATGAGTCGCTGCCTCACAGAACGTTCGATCGACCATGTGTTGCTCGAACGGGGCGTGACAGCGCACTCATGGCGAACCGAACGGTGGGACTCGCTCCGGCTGCTCACCCCGAACTGGCTGAGCCGGCTCCCCGGCTGGGCCTACCGGGGCGACGATCCCGACGGGTACATGTCGGCCAGCGAGGTCGTCCGCTATCTCGACGACTATCGAGCGTCCTTTGCTGCACCGGTGCTGACAGAGACCGCTGTCGAGTCGGTCACGTCGACCTCGACAGGCTTCGTCGTCGACACCAACCAGGGTTCGTGGCGTTGCCGCTCGATCGTTGTGGCAACCGGCGCCTGCAGCACACCGAAGATCCCAGCGGTCAGCAGCCAGCTTCCGAGCCGCATCGCCCAGCTCGCGGCGATTCACTACCGCAACCCTGGACACCTCGAGGACGGAGGGGTGCTCGTGGTCGGTGCCTCCGCGTCGGGCGCACAGATCGCCGACGAACTGGCACGGGCGGGACGAGACGTGACCCTGGCCGTCGGCGAACACGTACGTCTCCCACGCACGTATCGAGGTCGCGACATCCACTGGTGGATGGATGCCATAGGCCAACTCGACGAACGCTACGACGAGATGGACGACATCGTCCGAGCCAGGCGGCTGCCGTCACTGCAACTCATCGGGTCACCCGAGAGACGGACGCTCGACCTCAACGCGCTGGCCAACTCCGGCGTGAGGCTCGTCGGTCGCCTCGTGGGAGTCGCCAACAGCACAGCACAGCTCTCCGGTTCGCTGGCCAATGTGTGCACCGCCGCCGATCTCAAGCAAGCCCGATTGTTGGACCTGATCGACGAGTACGCAGTCGAGAACCTCCCCGACGCCGATCTCGATGACCCGCACCGTCCCGAACCGACGACGGTCGGAACGCCCCCAACCACCATCGACCTCGACGCGTTCAACACGGTGATCTGGGCGACCGGGTTCAAACCCGAGTATCCATGGCTCGACCACCAACTTCTCGACCGCAAGGGGGCGATCCGCCACGACGGCGGAGTCATGGAAGTACCCGGCATGTACCTGCTCGGGATGCCGTTCACCCGCCGCCGCAAGTCGAGCTTCCTCGACGGGGTCGGCCCCGACGCGCAGTTCCTCAGTGCTCATTTGGCCGGCTTCCTGAACCAACAGGCCAGACCACAGCGCATCGCCGTCAACGACTAGCCGGATCGAGGGACTTCATCCAGTCGATCGCCTCGGCATAAACGTCCTGGATCTCCATCGCCTCGAGAGGGTTCTCATCGTGCCAGCCGACCTCGGCACGGAGCCGCTGGTAGATGACCGTCGCGTGGAAGTTCTGTGTCGGCTTGGGTGAGTGACGCACCGCAGCGAGCCAGCGGCGGGCCTTGTCCTGGTGGCCCAACCTCCAGGCCAACGCAGCTGGCGCGAGGAGGAGATCGGGGAGTCCGTCGTCGCTGCTTGTGAGACGGATCATGCTTTCGGTTTCGACGAGCCAGCTCTGGGCTGCCTCCACATCACCATTCGCCGCATATGCAACGCAGGAGCACAGGTGAGGAGAACCACCACTGGATGACATCGAGGGACCCAAGCCGTCGGTCGCCGCATAGAGCGTGGTCAGCCTCTGGATGGCCATCAGCGACTCTCGCGGTTCACGGACGACGAGGACCGCAGAAACGAAGAGCTCGTAGAGGGTCCGAGCGTAGTCGAGGTCTCGATTGCGGAGACGGTTCTCGAGCTCACCGAGCACGGCGAGCGAATCCTCGACCCGGCCATCAAGAGCGTTGTGACCAGCGGTGTACGCGAGCGCAACGTCTGCAAGCGCAGACGCTCCGGCTTGTTCGGCGATCGTCCGTGCCTCTCCAAGCATCGAGATGGCACTCTCGAAGTCGCGAAAGACCGTCATCCACGAGTTGATCATCAGGGCGGCGGCGAGTTCCTCGGCAGAACCGCCCGATCGGAGAAGGGGCACTGCTCGTCGCGAGCCGTTTTCGATCCAGTCCGGTCGCCGAGCCGGGAGGCCTGCTCCGGCGGCCACTACGTCCAGAACGCCGCGCTCGCGCTCGCTCAGGTCCAGCGTGTCGAGATAGCGTTCGATTCGCTCGATCACCGCCGACGCCCTCGTGCCGGTCGAAAAGTGGTAGGTGAAGGAGAGCGAGCGCAGCAGCGCTGTCAGTTCGGTCGTTCGCTCTGCGGTGGCGAGGCGGTCTTCAACTGCACGATGATCGTCATACCGCGCGTTGGCCCAGTCCAGAACGTCGAACGACGTGAACCACTCGTGGGGTGCGAAATATCCGAGGTGTCCGAGCACCCAGTTGGTGTGACGTTCGAGATAGAAGCCGGGATCCGACGCCTGCGCCCAGCGTTGCCGAGCGAAGAGCTTGACCGTTTCGAGGAGTCGGTGGCGCCCGTGACCGTCCGCTATGACCAGGCTCCGATCGACCAGTCCGGCCAGCGTGAGCGTCGGGACTCCGACCTCGATCCCGTCGCTGATCGCTTCGACGTCGTCGACGGCGAATGCCGAGGGGAACGCCGCGAGCTGCTGCAGCAACTCTCGTTCTCGGCTGTCGACCAGCTCCCAAGTGTCCTCCAGGACCGCCTGGAGACTGGCTTGGCGCCGCATCCGTCTCCCACCACTGCGGCGGAGAATCTCGAATCTCTGGTCCAATCGGGCAGCGAGTTCACGCAGTCCGAGGTGCCGCAACTGTGCCGCCGCGAGCTCGATCGACAGCGGCAGACCGTCGAGGCTCTCGCAGATGTCGACAACGACCGGGAGATCGTCGATGTCGATCACGGCGTTGACCCGCTCGGCAGCAGCAACGAACAGCTGGACCGCGGGAGCATTGACGTCGTCATTCACTGCCAGCGGAGAGATGTGAACTTGGCGTTCGTCCGGTAACTGGAGCGGCTCTCGACTGGTTGCCAGCCATCTCGAGGTGCTCGTGCGTTCCAGCAGGACATCGACCACATCTGCGACCTCGTCGGTGATGTGCTCGCAGTTGTCCAGTACGACGAGCATCTGACGAGTGGAGACCAGTTCCGCGAGTTCGGCGACGCGGTCTGATTGACTGAGCTGTAGCCCAGCCGCGCTGGCGATCGCCTCGACCAGGTGATCACGAGTCGTCGCCGGCACAAGGTCGACGAACCAGACCCCATCGGCGAAGTTGTCGGCCTGGTCAGCGGCCACCGCGGTTGCCAGTCTGGTCTTGCCGGTCCCACCAATCCCGAGCAGCATGACGAGGCGATGATCGCGGACCATCTCGCCGACCTGTTCGATCTCGCGTGCACGACCGACGAGTAGCGTGCGCTCGACGGGGAGGTTGTTGCGGACCAGATCGAGGGTTCGTAGCGGAGGGAACGACTGGCCGCCGAGCTGGAAGAGGCGTTCGGCGGCGGCGAGGTCCTTCAACCGGTGTTGGCCCAGATCAACGAGATCAAGGCTGTCATCGACTGCCGCTACCGCTGACGACACCAGGGTCTGACCGCCATGACCTCCGGCCATGATCCGGGCAGCCCTGTTGACCGCCGCGCCGAAGTAGTTGCCGTCGCGTTCCTGGGCCTCGCCGACGTGGAGACCCATCCGGACCCGAATCGGACATGACGGCGGCCACTCCTCCTCAGCCAGGGATCGCTGCGCCCTACCGCTGGCGGCAACGGCGTCACCGACTCGTCCGAACGCGGCGGCGAAGGAATCGCCCGCCCGCGAGAACACGTGACCACCATGCTCCTCGATGGCGGAGCGGAGCAGTTCGTCGTGGCGCTCCAGGGCCACGCGCATGATCTCGGGATCCTGTTCCCATAGCTTCGTGGACCCTTCCACGTCGGTGAACAGGAACGTGACCGTCCCGGTCGGCAACCCGGGGTTGGCGACAGGACGAACCTCGTCGCCAGCCGAAGGCGCCACAGTCGGCTCAGCGACCGAGGTGACGTCAGCGATGAATCGATAACCCCGACCGCGGACCGTCTCGATGAAGCGCTGCGACGTGCCGTCGTCACCCAGCAGCCGGCGGGCCGTCTTTATCCGCGACGTGAGCGCCGACTCACTGACGAACCGATCACCCCAGATGTTGTCGAGCAGTTCGACCTTGGGCACGATCCGGTCCCGGTGGTCGATCAGGTAGGCCAGAACGTCGAAGACCTGGGGCTCCATGGCGATCAGCTCACCGTCATGATGGAGCTGGAAACGCTCAGGGTCGAAACTGAACCCCGCAAACCTCAGGGCCACATGCCGACACTAGCTATCCGATCATGCCCGATGCGAGGGAATTGGCGATGGCGGCGGTCAGGGGAGCAGGTCGGCGATGGCCTGGCGGGCGAAGGACACGGCGTCGTCCGGCGTGAGCGTTCGGCCCCGGGCCTCATGCGACGTTGCCTCATCTGCGTCGACCTGGGCGAGCGCAGCATCGACGCGCGATCGGGAGCGAACGGTCATCGTGCCGCCACGGGCGTCCACATGGGCGAAGAGCGTGATCGCGGGTTCGGGGTGGCCGAGGAGCGCGAGCACGAGGCCGAGCGCGTCCAGCGTCGCTATGAGCTGCTCGGGGTTCCGGAGCCGGGACCAAAGAGCGATTGCGCGATCCATGGTTCGTAGGGTCTCACCCTCGTCACGGTCGGTGAGCTGCGCCAGGATCAGACCGCGGCAGTACAGGGCGACACCCATCGGATGGTGGGCGCCGATCCGTTCGGTCGTAGCCACCGCCTCGTCGATGCTCGCTTCCGCAGCGAGAAGCCTCTCCTCACGACCGAAGATCGGGGTCGAAAAGATGGTGTACCACGCCCGAAGTGTCGGCGAGTCGACCGCCGCCACGAGCGCCGTCGCCCGTGCCCGGTCGGCGCCAGCAGTGACGACCGTCGACGCACAAAGGAAGGCTCGATCCCAGTGGTGCGACTCCTCCGCCGCCGCGCCCAGCCACAACTCCTTCGCCTGGGCGAACTCACCCTGGTTGGTCAGCCCCCACCAGGCCCAACACGCGAGCCGGGCTGCTGACGCCTTGGCCGCGGGAATGGCCAGGACCCGGTCGTGCGCGGCGAGCGTCTCGTCGTGGCGGCGTTGCTGGAACCAGCTCGCCCCCGCCGCAGCCAGCGCCCTGGCCTCGAGGTCTTCGCCGCGGCGACTGGTCAGTGCCACGGTGGCGTCGTTCCATTCCCACAGCTCGGAAACGACACGCTCGTTCACGAACTCGTCGAGGCCGGCCACGATGTCCACCGCGACCTCGGCCACGCGATGGTCGATCGCCCATCGGTGCGCCGCCCGCAGGTTGGCGAGTTCCCGCTCGGCGGTGTCGGCCCACTGCGCAAACTCCGGACCCTGGACCCCCGCACCGATGTCGGTGGCCAACCGGGCGAAGGCCCGGGCGTGGCTCTCGACGAGTTCGGCCTCGACCTCGACGGGGACGAGACGACGGCCGTGCTGTCGGACCGGTTCGAGCTGGTGGTAGCGGATCCCGTCAGGACCCCGCTCCACGGTGACCAGCGCGGCATCGACGAGCGCATCGATCGCATCGAGAACCTCGCCGACGTCGAGCCCGGCCGCCGCCACCTCCTCCAGACGCTCCAGCGTGAATCCGCCATGGAACACCGACACCCGGGCGAACAGCTCGCGAGCAATGTCGTCGAGCTGGGCCACCGACCAGCCCAGCACCCCCTCCAGGGTCTGGGGCTTGCCCGTAGCCGACCGGTCGGCCAGCACCTCCGGATTGTTGCCGATCCGCTCGAGCAGCTGGCCCGGCGTCATCGACCGACAACGCGACGCCGCCAGCTCGATCGCCAACGGCATCCCACCGAGGAACTCGCACAACTCGACCACACCAGGACCAGCGGCCGCCCCCGAGGGGTCGAGACGGCGCACCCGATCAACGAACAATGCCACTGCGGCATCGACGTCGAGCGCACCCACGGTCAACCGCTGCTCGGCCGGCAGGTCCAACGGCACCCGACTGGTCGCCAGCACCGTCAACCCGGAACACGCCTCGAGGAGTCGGGCGGTTATCGCTCCGGCCGACCCCCGCACGTGCTCACAGTTGTCGAAGACCAACAGCGCCCGCCGCGCCCCGATCCACGACGCCAGCGTCGCCACCAACGGCACGTCGGGCTCGGCCCGCACCCCGATTGCGTCGGCCAGGGCGAACGGCACCGCCTCGGCGTCGTCGCCGCCGACTTCGGCCAACGATGCGAACCACACCCCACCCGGGAACGCGTCCGCGGCCCTCGCCGCAGCATGGACCGCCAACCGGGTCTTGCCCATTCCCCCTGGCGCCACCAGCGTCACCAACCGGGCCGTCGCCAACAGCGCCGCCAGCTCCTCGGTCTCGCCCGCCCTACCGTGGAACGACGTCAGCGCCTCCGGCAACCGAACGTCGGCCGCCGCCGACACCCGCGGCGGCGGGAAGTGCCCCGCGCCGAGCTGCCACAACCGTTCGGGCTCACCGAGATCCTTCAGCCTGTACACGCCGAGATCGACCGTCCCGACGTCGGACACCAACCGAGCCGCAACATCGGACAACAACACCTGCCCGCCCCACCCCGCGGCCATCAACCGTGCGGCCCGGCTCAGCGTCGGCCCGAAGTAGTCGCCATCCCGCTCCAGGGCCTCGCCGGTGTGGAGTCCCATCCGGACCCGGATCTCGACACCACCAGGCCACTCTGCCGCCCCGAGCCGCTCCTGGGCCAGTCGTGCCGCAGCCACCGCATCCCGAGCCCGGCTGAACGCCGCCGAGTACGCATCCCCCGCCATCGAGAACACATAGCCGCCGTGCTCGACGATCGTGTCACGGAGGATCTCGTCGTGGCGAGCCAACGCGTCCTCCATAGCCGCCGTGTGTCTCTCCCACAAGCGGGTCGACCCCTCGACATCGGTGAAGAGAAACGTCACCGTCCCCGTCGGTGCTCCCTCGCTGTCGTCGCCGGGGCCCGTGGACTCGGCCGCATCATCGATCGGGCGCTGATCGACGACGTCGACCTCGGCAGCGAGCTGATAGCCGATTCCCCGGACGGTGCGGATCACCTCCTGGCGATCGCCGCTGTCGCCGACGGCCCGGCGGGCGCTCTTGATCCGGCTCGTGAGCGTGGACTCGGTCACGAAGCGGTGGCCCCAGACGACGTCGAGAAGCTCGGTCTTGGGCACGACCCGGTCGCTGTGCTCGGCGAGATGCACGAGCACGTCGAAGACCTGCTGCTCGACGTGCACGTTCGCGCCCGTGTCGTCGCGGAGCTGGCGCGCTGCGGGATCGAGTTCCATGCCGGCGAACCGGATGATGGCACCCATGGCGCCATCATGTCACCCGTCGCAGCCCGCGATCTCCTCATGCGTGTCGAGCACCGGCCAGGACGGCCCACCGCGCAGGTCCTCGTAGCGAGGAAGGTCGCCGTCGATGACAGCGTCGGTCGACAGCGCCGCAGTGTGCAAGGTATCCGCCACGCCGTGAGCGGCGAAGTGTCGTTGCACCAGCCGGCATCACCTACGGGCGCTCAGCTCGGTCCGTAGGGTGGCGGTAGGCGGTCTACTGGGCTGGGCGGCCGGCAATCCCGCCGGTCATCGCAGTGAGCAGCTGGCAGCCATCAAGAGGTCGACCGACGCGCTCTACATCACGCTGGTACGGCACGAACGGAGCCTCCTGAGAGAATCGAACTCTCGACCTTTTCCTTACCATGGAAACGCTCTGCCGACTGAGCTAAGGAGGCCCGGGCCCGTTGCGGGGCCGGAGAGAAAGTCTGCCACGGCACGGAACCGCACCCAACACGATTTCGGCAGTTCTAGACGCTGCGGTGGCGGGGCGGTCAGGCTCGGCGGGAGCGGTAGCCTCGCGGCTCGGGATGAATGCTCGTCGCTCGATGAAGCTGCGCCAGGCGACCACTGCCGATGCCAGAGCCCTCTGCCGTATCTACAACCGCGAGGTGGAGCAGTCGACGGTCACGCTCGATCTGGTCCCGAGATCGCTCGACGACCAGCGCTCCTACATCGCCGACCGATCGGGTGGTCTGGCCTTGGTGGTGGCGGAGGTCGACGACGAGATCGTCGGCTTCGCCGGCCTCAGCTTCTACCGGGACCGCCCCGGCTACCGCACATCGGTGGAGGACTCGATCTACGTCGACCGCGATCACCACGGGCAGGGCGTTGGCAACGCCTTGCTCGGCGAGGTGGTCCGGCAGGCCACCAACCACGGGTTCCACACGATCTTCGCCAGGGTCATCGGCCCGCAGGAGGCCAGCGTCGCCCTCCACGAGCGGCACGGGTTCACGATGGTGGGCATCGAGCGGCAGGTCGGCCGCAAGTTCGGCCGCTGGCACGACGTCGCCCTGCTCCAGAAGCTCCTCTGATAACTCACTGCGGGACAGGACGCTCTGGCGGTCACGTGCCGGCGCGGGGGAAGGTCAGCTCGAATCGGGCTCCGTCGGTGGCCGGTCCCGTGACCTGAACCGAGCCGCCATTGCGGTCGGCGATCGACGCCACGATCGACAGGCCGAGGCCGGTGCCGCCGTCGGCCCGGGTCCGATCGTCGTCGAGGCGGGCGAACCGCTCGAACACCCGCATCCGATCACCGGCGGGGATGCCGGGTCCGTCGTCAACGACGACCACCGCCCACCGATCGCTCCCCTCGGGCTCGATCCCGATCGAGACACGACGATCCGCGTGGCGGACGGCGTTCTCGAGCAGGTTCCTGATCGCCCGCGCAACCTCGTTCCGGTCGGCGTCGAGCTGCGCCGGCTGCACACCGGAGGCGTCGATCTCCTTCTCGGTCCCGACCGATACCCGTTCCGCCTCGTCGAACACCACGTCGTCGAGATCGAAGGTCGTCCTGGTCGACGGTGATCCCTCGTCGGTGCTGGCGAGGAAGAGCAGATCGTCGACGAGGTCCTGGAGTCGGAAGAGCTCGCCGAGCAACTGGACAGTGATGGGATCGCTCGGGCCGTCACTGCGTTCGGCGCTGGGACTGACGCTGACACTGCCACTGGCACCTACGCCGCCGCCGGCATCGACATCAGCTTCCCCGTGGCTCGCGTTGTCGCGGCCGGCGGGTGCGGGGCGAGTCGTCTCGAGAAGGGCGCGAGCATTGGCGATGGGGCTCTTCAACTCGTGTGAGGCGTCGGCGATGAACCGGCGGCGAGCAACCGCGTGGGATTCGAGCCGGTCGAGGAGGGCGTTGGTCGTGACCGCCAGGGCCTCGATCTCGTCACCGGTTCCCGGCTCGCCGACCCGGCTACCGTCGGACAGCCGGATCACACCATCGAGCTCGTCCCGGAGGGTGTGGACCGGTGCGAGCGCCCGCCCGGTGACGGTCCAGGCCACCAAGGCGCCGATGAGGACGACGATCGGGCCGCTCACCAACAGGATCGTCCGAACGGCACCGATTGCCCGCTTGGCCTGCTCCGATTCGCTGGCCACCACGACGACCGACCCGTCGCTGGCCTCGACCACCGCCGCCCGCAGCGTCTCCTCGTCGACATCACGATCATCACCGCGTGCCTCGCCATCGCCCCGGTCACCGCCGGCCCCGCGCTCACCAACGCTGCCCTCGCGGTCGTCGCCGTCGCCGTCGCTGTCGCTGTCGCTGTCGCTGTCGTGGACGATGGTGAGCGTGGCATCGTTGACGCCGACCTCGAGGTTCGCCAGCTCGTCGGGCGAGGTCGACCCGGATGAAGCGAGCACATCGCCCGACGGCGACAACACGGCCGCCACGACCTCTTCGCCCACCACGGTCACCAGCGAGGCCGGGTCGCTGCCCCGGTCGAGGAGGAGGGCCCGGTCGGTCGCTCGCTCGAGCAGGGTCGCGTCGGCCGTGGACCGGATCTGGCTGGCGACGAGTTGGTTGATCACCAGCCCGGCCACGAGCAACAGAACGGCCAGCGCCACCGCTGCGCCGACGGTGGTGCGGAAGCGGACCGATCGGGTGTTGACGCCGATCATGGCGCGCCGATCACCGCGTGACCGCAGCCGTGAGGCACCACCGCCAACTCACGGCTCACCCCGCTCCCCCGTCGGCTCGGAGGCGGTAGCCGGCGCCCCGAACCGTTTCGATCGAGCGCCGGCCGAAGGGCTCGTCGATCTTCTTCCGCAGCGACCGGACGTAGACCTCCACGATGTTCAGGTCGCCGTCGAAGTGGAGGTCCCACACGTGCTCGACGATCTCCCGTTTCGACACCACGGTCCCCGCCGACCGCAGGAGATACTCCAGCACGCTGAATTCGCGGGCGGTGAGGCCGAGGTCGGTATCGCCTCGTCGGGCAGTGCGAGCGTCGACGTCGATCGTGAGATCGCCGGCGGTGAACGACACCGGGCGGCTGTTGTCGGCCCGACGGAGGAGCGCCCGGAGTCGGGCCACGAGCACGACGAACGAGAACGGCTTGGTGAGGTAGTCGTCGGCTCCGGTCTCGAATCCCTCCGCCTCGTCGAGGTCGCCCCGCTTCGCGGTCAGCATGAGGATCGGCACCCAGTTGTCCTCACTGCGAAGCGCCTCGCACACCTTGTAGCCGTTCATCCCGGGGAGCATCAGGTCGAGGACGATGGCGTCATAGGCGACCTCGCGTGCGAGGTGGAGCCCATCGACGCCGGTGTGGGCGAGATCGACGGCGAACCCCTCCTGCTCGAGGCCGGCCTTCAACGACTCCGCCATCACCAGCTCGTCGTCGACCACCAGGATGCGCATCGCCGCTCAAACCTAGGCGCCGAGCTCGCGGAGCGGCTCGATCGCTCGTCGGTCGAGCGCCGCCGACTCGTTCCGCTTCGGCTTGCCGTGGTTGGCTCGGCTGGGCACGCACCAGGCCCGCCACACCGTCAGCCAGGTGAGCAGGCCGAGCACCGCGGCGGTTCCGAGGCGATACCAGGTGGAACCGGCGTCGGTGCCCGCGGTTGTGCCGTGGAGCAGGCCGAGCGGCAGCAGCAGGTAGCTGGTGAGATGGATCCACTTCCAGAGGCGCCTGGGTAGCCGTCGCATCAGCATCGACGTGGCCTGCACCGCGAGCAGCATCCAGAAGGCGACGATACCGGCGGCGACCGCGCCGGGTCGCCACGAGGAGAGGAACGGCACGAGGAGCTCGGCGAGCGAGAACTCGACGTAGGAGTCGAGGTGGAGGCCGAGCAGGTGGATCCCGGCGAAGGCCATCGAGAGCCCACCGAGGAACCGATGGACGTTCAGTAGGCCCTTGGGTTTCGGGCCGCCGTCGAGATAGCGGGAGCTGAGCAGGAGTCCCCACAGCACCGATGCCGACACCAGCAGCATCGCCACGATGCCACTCGCTCGGGCGACCAGCCACCAGATCTGCTCGTCGAGTCCGGGGATCATCGGAGATACCGCTCGATCCCGTTGAGCCACGCCGTCCGGCCGCCATCGGAGGTGATGAGCGCAGCGGCGCCGCCGAGGGAGCACGGCGGGGCAGTGGCCTTTCCACTGCCGTCGGGCTGGCGGGCGGCGATCGCGGTGGCGGTGGTCTCGGCGTCGCACGCCGATCGGGCGACGACGGTGACCGATGCGGGGCCGCCCGACGTCGGCCGTCCGAGCGTGGGGTCGATCAGATGGTGGTTGGTGCCCCGGGCCGTCATCCACCGACGAAGGCGGGGCGTGGACGTGGCGACACCGCCCTCGACGAGCTGGATCGTCGCTCGACCGTCGACGACGGCGACATCGGGCAGTTGCACGGTCCACCACCCGGGTTCGGGAGGGTGACCGGCGCAGCGGAGGTCGCCACCGAGGTTGACCAGCACGCCGTCGACGCCCCAGCCGAGGGCTGCCTCGGCGACGAGATCGGCGGCAAGTCCCTTGCCGATGCCACCTGGGTCGAACCCGCAACCCTCGGGGAGGGTGACGGTGCCGGCGTCGGGATCGACGACGATCCGCCCACAGGCTTGCGGTGGGGTCGCGAGGTCGTCGCCCCTCGTGAATGGCTCGTCGGCGGACTGGCTGTTGGCGGCGGCGAGCTCGTCGAAGGGCCGGTCGTGGCCGGTTGATGGCCCGGTGTTGGCGAGCTCGTCGGCGGCCGGGCCGCGGGCAGTGGCGAGTTCGTCGAAGGGCCGGTCGTAGCCGGTGGCGATCGTGGTGTGGAGCATCGTGGGGTCGAAGGCCCCGTTGGTGCGGCACCAGGCGTCGACCCCGCACTGCACCAACTCGACCGTTTCTGCCGACACCGGAACCGGGGTGCCCGGGCGGGCGGCGTTGAGTCGCGAGATGTCGCTGGAAGGGACGAACCGGCTCCATCGGGCCTCGAGGTCGGCGAGCATCGACTCGGCCTGGGCGAGTGCCCGGTCGGCGATGACGTCCGGCCCGACAGCGATGAGATGGAACCAGGTTCCCATCGCTCCACCCCGGCGGGTGCTGATCGTGGATTGTTGGGTGATCACGGTCAGCTCCCGTCGGTGTTGGTGTCGGACGGCGATGCCGACGACGAGGACGGCGCCGGAGTGGCGGCTTCGACCACCCGGATCTGTGGAGTGCCGTCGGTTGCGACGGTCGATTCGATGATGACCGGCGTCGGCTGAACGTCGACGACGATGTCGGGTTCGTTCGTTCCGGCCATCAGGGCCATCAGCCCGACGCCGACCGAGATGCTCGCGGCGGCAGCGATGATCCGTCCGGGGGCCGGCCCGGCACTCGGCCGCCGCGACGTTCCAGTGGATTCGGCTCGGCGGCGAGCAGCTTCTGGAATCCGTGGGTTGCTCAACGCTCGCTCCCGGGGTTCTCGACGAGCCCTCGACCGGGGCCCGAACCGACCCGCCCGTCGTGGGCGGCGAGATCGCCGTCGTCGGCCAAGGCAGCATCGGCAGCGCGGTCGCCGCCCTCGTGGTCGTCGTCGGCGTGGTCGCCATCGGCGTAGACACCGTCCTCGTGATCAGCGTCGTCGTAGTCGTAGTCGTCGTGATCCCCTTCCTCGTGATCACCTTCCTCGTCTTCGTTCTCCCGATCGCCGTCCTCCGTGCGATCGGCGTCGCCGTCCTCGTAGTCGTCGTCCTCGGCGTGATCGCCGTCGCCGTCCACATAGTCGCTCTCGACGAGGTCGCCGTCCTCGTAGTCGTCCTCGAGGCGGTCGCCGTACTCGGCGTGATCGTCGTCCTCGTAGTCGTCGTCCTCGGCGTGATCGCCGTCGTCGTCCGCGCGGGCATCCTCGATGTCGCTGCGGGTGGTGTCCGTCCCGCTGTACGCCGTGTTGCCGGGAGCGTTCACGTCGAGCACGTCCGGGTCGGCTCCGGTCAGCGCGCCGCCGGCGGCGACGAACGAGCCGACGATCATCGCTACGCCGGCGACGCCCGCCACCAGTTGTCTGGATCGTTGGTTGGACATGTGATGCTCCTCATCGTTTGCGACCCGGTGTTTCTCGCCGGGTCTCGGTATGGGCATCACGATCGACCTTCCTGGCTGAGTGCCCGCTGAAGCGCGAGACGGCTCGCTTCAGCGGAGCTTCAGGTTCACCGACTCACGTTGCGGGCGGCCGCAGCCTCAGAAGTGACGATCGCCGGCGTCGAGACCCAGCAGCACCCGGCCCGCGGTGCTCATCTGGTAGGGGCCGACCATGAAGTGGCCGGCCACGGCGCGGGCGTCGAGGAGGAGTTGTGCGAGGGGCGAGGACCGAACGTTGCCGGTGCTCCCCGCCTCCCGCACGAGTGACTCGACCGCTCGGATCGACCCGTCGACCGAGTGGGAGCAGGCCAGCCGGCACCGGGCATGCAACGTGTCGGGGATCGGATCGTTCGCCTCGGCTACGGCCCAGAGCTCGTCGATCATCTCCCGCACCCAGGCGACGCCCGATGAGATCGCGGCGTCGGCCCTTGCGGCGGCCATCTGGGCGTCGGGCCGTTCGGCCAGGCTGCCGTTGTTGAAGAGCGGACGCTTGCCTGACGCCAGTGACTGGAACTCGTCGAGCGCAGCCCGAGCCACCCTGGAACTCGTCGAGCGCAGCCCGAGCCACCCCCGCCGCAACACCGACCTTCGGGAACGGGAACCGCAGCCCGGACGGGAGGCGATAGAACGGCGTGTCCGGGCGAGGGGGCGCGAAGCTCGGGACGACGCCGGCCCACCGTTCGGGCACGAAGTGCTCGTCGAGCACGACGTCGTTGCTCCCTGTGCCCCGGAGGCCGTGGGTGTGCCACGTGTCCTCGATCGTCACGTCGCTGGTCGGTACGAGCACGAAGCAGAGTTGAGCCGGGGCGGCACCGTCCACCATCGAGGCCAGCACCACGCGATCGGAGGCCGTGCAGCCGCTGACGAAGTCCCACCTCCCGGTGATCAGCCAGCCGCCCTCGACCGGCACCGCGGTTCCCTTGGGCACGCCGGAGCCAGCGATGATCGACGTGGGGTTGGCTCGAAAGTGGGCAGTGACCGAGTCGGGTTCGAGGTAGGCGCTCGTGATGCCCGCCTCCTCATTGCAGGTCATCACCGTCCACGCTGTGGAACCGTCGACCCGTGCGATCCGCTCGACGAGGTCGACGAACACCCGGGTCGGTACGCCGTGGCCTCCGTAGGACTTGGGCACGATGAGGCGGAGAAGTCCCGCGGCCGCGAACGCACTCATGACCGGCTGGGCGGGACGGCGGGCCTCGTTGGCAGCCGCCGCGTGCTCGGCGACGAGCGGCAACACCTCAACGAGGCGTTCGGTCAAACCTCGTGCCGTGACGTCGTCCACCGGGTCGAGTCTCCGGCACCGGCACCGCACGCCGCAACCCGAACGGTTGCCGAACGCTGCGCCCGACGAGTTCGCCACCGGCGAACTCCAAGCAACCCGAACGGTTGCCGAACGCTGCGCCCGACGAGTTCGCCACCGGCGAACTCCAAGCAACCCGAACGGTTGCCGAACGCTGCGCCCGACGAGTTCGCCACCGGCGAACTCCAAGCAACCCGAACGGTTGCCGAACGCTGCGCCCGACGAGTTCGCCACCGGCGAACTCCAAGCAACCCGAACGGTTGCCGAACGCTGCGCCCGACGAGTTCGCCACCGGCGAACTCCAAGCAACCCGAAGGGTTGCCGTGGGCCGGGTAGGATTCGAACCTACGTAGGCGAAGCCGGCGGATTTACAGTCCGCTCCCTTTGGCCACTCGGGCACCGACCCAGGCGGCAACCATGCGGTTGCCAGGACCCGAAGGCTAGCGGCCCTCGAACGCCAAGCGATACCGATTTTGGTCGTTGTTGCTCGCCGTCCGGCTCGTCGAGCGTTCTGGCGGATGTGTGCGCCACGTCAACGCGTTCTGGCGGACCCAGGGGCTGCGGGCGGGCGCTGCGTCCGCCAGAACGACCCAGGCGACCGGACAAAACGTTCTGGCGGGCCCAGGTGCCGCCAGCGGGTCCTCGGTCCGCCAGAACGACGGGGGCTGGGAGCCACGTCCGCCAGAACGACCCGGGGGGCGGGACGATGAGTTCTGGCGGACCCAGGTGCCGCCGGCGGGTGCTGGGTCCGCCAGAACGACGGGGGGCCGCGGGCGGGGGCGCGGGTGGGGGCGGGGCGGGAGCAATCGGGGGAGGCGCCACTACCGTTGCTTGCATGCCAAGCTTCGACGTTGTCTCCCAGATCGACATGCAAGAGGTCAGGAACGCGGTCGACCAGGCCAACCGAGAGGTGGCCAACCGCTTCGACTTCAAGGACACGAACTCCTCGATCGCGCTCGATGAGAAGGCGATGACGATGACGCTCGAGTCGGCCAGTCACGATCGGATCGTGGCGTTCCGGCAGGTCGTCGAGGAGAAGCTGGTGAAGCGGAAGATCTCGCTCAAGGCCATCGACTTCGGTGACGCGGAGGATGCGGCCGGGGGCCGGGCCCGGCTCGCGGCGTCGCTGAAAGCCGGGATTCCCTCCGACCTCGCCAAGAAGATCAACACCCACATCAAGGACATGAAGGTGAAGGGCATCCAGTCGCAGACACAGGGCGACCAGGTCCGCGTCTCGGGCAAGAAGCGCGACGCCCTGCAGGACGTGATCGCCTCCCTCAAGGAGACCGAGTTCGACCTCCCGCTCCAGTTCGAGAACTTCCGGGACTGATCAGGGGCGAGGTCCGGGTCGGCCGAGTGGCCGCCGCGAACCGGTCGACAGGCCGAACACCGATCGTCCGGCGGTGTCCTCCACCCCGGCGAAGCCCTCGACCGTGCTGAACACGTCCTCGGCGAAGTCGGCGTCAACGTCGTCGGCTGTGCCGAACACCCCATCGGCACCGACACCGAACACCGACTGGAACTCGCCACCGGCATCCATCAACGACACCTGCTCGTTGAACGTCTCGGTGTGCCAGTTCCCGATGTAGTGCCCGATCTCGTGGGCGGTGATGTGCCCGACGGCGTAGCCGATCAGATCGGCCTTGGTGAACCCGGGCGCCACCTCGTAGGAGTTGAGGCTGATCGGATCGCCGGCCGGACCGCTCAGCAGGTCCAGGAGAACCACGCCGGTCTCCTCCGTCTCCTGGTTGCCGGGGTCGATCGACTGGGCGATCCCGATCGTCGGCACTTGCAGCTCGTCGATAGTGCCGCCGATCACGATCCGGCTGACGTTCTCGTCGCCCCACCGATCGCCATGGTCTCGACTGTTGAGGATCTCGATGTCGAACTCCCGCGGTCGACGCGACGAGTCGCGGTCACCATTGCGACCGTCGACGACCCGCAGGTCGGTGTCGAGGTTCTCGATGACCGCATCGATGGTGGCATCGATGACCGCGTCCTCGTCGGCGGTGCCTAGTCCCCAGGCCGGCAGGAACGTCGACAACGGCGACAACTCCTGGGGTGGAATCGGCTCCCCGCCGGGAGCGCCGAAGACCGACGGCGACACGGCGGCCCCATCGAAGTCGAGGAAGATCGTCTGCTGACCCCGTGTGCGCTCATCGGCCAGGCCGGCGCGGGCGACCCGCAGCTCGCCCTGGTAGGGGCCGTTGCCCTCCGACACGAACACGGCGTGTACACCGGTCTCGGTGGCGACGTGGTCGAAGCCGACTCGCCGTTCGTGCCGGAGCGGCGAATCGGCGGGGTAGATGAAGCTCGGGTTGAACGGCGATGCGTGCCGGCCGACACCCGACGGGTCGATGATGCCGGTGATGCGAGCGGCGTCGAAGCCGCCGCTGATCGCGTCGCCGGCCCGGAGCCGCACGAGGAAGACGTCGACATCGACCACCGGTTCCTCGTCGACCGCCGCCATCACCTCTGCGGTCCGCTCCTTGAGCATCGCCTTCACGACAGCAGCCGGCGACGGCTCCTGGCCGCCTGGTCCGGCCCGCCAGGCCACGCCGCTGGCATCACCGCCCCCGGCCGCGCCCCCGTCCGCATCGCCGGCCTCGCCGCCGTCTGCGTCGGCTCCATCGCCATCACCATCGCCACCGACGATCTCGTCGAGAAGCTCCTGGGTGATGTCGACGAGGAACGCGGTGTAGGGCCCGACGATGTCGGTGTTGGTTCCCGTGGTGGAGTCGGTCGGGTCGATGGGTAGTCCGCCGCCGATCACCACGTGGTACACGGCGGTTTCGGGCACGGTGAACGTGAAGAAGTTGGCGTCGCTCGGGTCGGGACTGTCGTTGCCCTGGGCGAGCAGGCGCCCGTCGGTGCTGTAGACGCCGATGACGAACTCGCCGGCGGTCGACGCGGGGTCAGGGTCGACGAGGTCGACGACCAGTACCTTGCCAACAGCCATCTCGCGGGTGGTGAAGAAGTCGACGTCACCGGTCGCCACCTGGGGTCCGTCGCCGACCAGGCCGGAGCACTCGGCGACGAACAGCTCGTCGTCGCCGAGCCCCGATCGTGCCGAGTCATTGGCCAGACCGATCGAGCCGTCGTCCTCCGTGGATGCGCACGGCGCCGGAATCGCCGCGACGAACATCTCATAGGAACCGGTCTCGGTGACCCCAGCCCCCGACGCCGGATCGAACGGGTCGGACGGCAGATCGCCGGCACCGACCACCACGCCGAAGTACTCGCCGGCCTCGGTCACCTCGTGAAGCAGGAACTCACCACCGGTCGGGTCGCCGGCGTCGTCAGCGGAAGCGACGAGCGTCCCGTCGGCGGTGTAGATGCCGACCGTGGTCGCGATCGGGCGGAGCGGCTCGGACAGGTGGGCGACATCGAGCACGAGCAGATCGCCGAGAGCGGCAGCGCCGAAGGCGTAGAAGTCGGTGTCGCCCGTGGTCGAGCCGTGGGGCCCGTCACCGATCTCGCCCCCGCACAACGCACCGACGTTCACGTTCGGCCCGGGCTCGTTGGCCAGGCCGATCGCGCCGTCGTCCTCCTCGGAGGGGCAGTCGAGTGAGATCGGCACACCGTCGGGCGCTCCGGAGAGGTTGCCGTCGATCGTCACCAACCGCGACTGCCGGCCCCGGGTCCCGAATCCGCGGATGCGATCGCCGGTGGCTGGCGTGTCGTTGCCGCCGACCCCACCGGGATCCTCCGATTCGGCGATCGCGATCGGTCCTCGAGGACCGCGGGGCCCGCGCCGATCGGCTCCCATCGACGATCCGGGGAGCTGCTGGGCGACCTCGGTCCACGCCTCGACCACGTCATCACTCCGACCGGGCATGAACGACAGCCACGGCGCCGGGCCCAGGTCGTCGAGCGCTTCGATGTCTTCCATCGGGACGGGCGCCTCGGCGTCGTCGAGCTGCTCCATGACCTGCTCGGCCGCCGCGTCCTGGTCGGCCAGTTCGGCCGCGTCAGCCAGGTCGTCCTGGCCCTCGGCAGGAACGGCGAGCATCCCGGCCGCCCCGACCACGACCGCCGCAACCACTGCAATTCTTCTGAACATCGCTGATCGTGCCCCTCGTACCTACTCATCCAGAAGCGCCACACCCATCCATATTGCACACTAATCAATCTCGAGCGAGGTCGGTCGTCACCCGTCGACAGGGCTCGACGCGGCGCCGGGCTCGACGACCGCGCGCCCGGCTACTCGGCTCCCCGCAGGGCAGCGATCGGCTCGGTGTTGGCCGCTTTCCACGCGGGGTAGGTGCCGGCGACCAGGCCGATGACGGCGCCGAGAATCGGTGCTGCGACCGGGAGCCACGGATCGAGCACGGGCGACCATTGACGGGTGGCCGACACGATGACCACGGTCAGGATGCCGAGGCTGGTGCCGAGGAGTCCCGCCAGCGATCCGAGGGCCACCGACTCGGCGAGGAACTGGGTGGCGATGTGGCTGCGGCGGGCGCCGACGGCGCGTCGCAGGCCGATCTCGCCGGTGCGCTCGAGGACCGACACGAGGGTGACGTTGGCGATCCCGATCGCGCCCACGAGGAGCGAGACGCCGCCGAGGATGAGGAAGAGCGAGTTCAGGTCCTCGGCAACGCCAGCGCGGGCCCGGGTCGGCGACGGCGGTGCCTCCACCCGCAACCGCTCGGGCGCGTTTGGCGCCAGCGCAACCGGCGCCTGGGTTGCGATCAACTCGGCGGCCCCGACCTCCACGTCGATCTGCACCTCACCGATCGCGCTCGAACCGAACCGGCCGTCGGCGACCGAGTTCGGGATGATGATCGCGCTGAGCAGTTCGGGCTGGCGCGCCGTGTCGCGGAGAATGCCGATCACGGCGAGCGGCTCGTCGCCCACGAAGATCGTCGGCGTGTTGTCGACCCTGGTGACGTTGAGGCGTTGCGCTGCAGCCGGCCCGAGCACCGCCACCGGATCGGCCCGTTCCTCGTGGCCGAAGTCGAACAGGCGGCCGGTGAGCAGGGACGATCGGGACGCTGCGAACAGACCAGGGCTGGCGGCGATGACCGGGATCTGGAACTCGGTCTGCCCAAGCGGGTCGACGACGGGCACCGAACGGGCCCGGCGGTCGCCGACGTCGACATCGGTCTTCGTACCGGCGGCGACCACACCATTGAGGCGCCTCAGTCGGTGCTCGGCGTCGACCGGGATGAAGCTGACCTGGACGTTCCGGCCACCGAAGCCGAACCCGCCGCCGCTCGACTCGGGTGTCACGACCACCTCGGTCGCGGCGAGCTCGTCGAACCGGCCGACGATCTGGTTCCCCGCCGTCTTGGCCAGCCCGAGGGTCGACACCAGCGCCGCGACACCCAGGATCGTGCCGAGCGCGGTGAGGAACGTTCTCGCTGGCCGCGATGTGAGGGCCAACGTCATCTCGTTCACCAGGTCCGCCAGGTCGAACGTGGAGCGGGGAGGCGTGCTCACCGGCCGACCGGTTCGCTGGGGGTCGACAGCCGGCCGTCCAGGATCCTCACCGCCCGATCGGCCCGGCGGGCCACCGAGTCGTCGTGGGTGATGATCACGATCGTCAGGCCACGCCGATGGAGCTCGTCGAACAGCTCCATGATCTGGTTCCCGGTCCTCGTGTCGAGGTTGCCCGTCGGCTCGTCGGCGAGAACGATGCTCGGATCAGACACGAGCGCCCTGGCGATGGCGACCCGTTGGCGTTCACCGCCCGACAGCGTCGTCGGGTAGCCGTCGAGGCGGTGGCCAAGGCCGACGGCTTCGAGCGCCCCGATCGCCCGGCGACGACGATCCACCCGGCCGCCCTGCCGGTACACGTCGGCCAGCATCACGTTCTCCACGTTCGACCGGTGCGGCAGGAGGTGGAACGCCTGGAAGACGAAACCGATGAACGAGGCCCGCAGGCCGGCCCGCTCCGGCTCGGTGAGCGAGCTCGTGTCGATCCCGTTCAACCGGTACGACCCTGCCGTCGGACTGTCGAGCAGGCCGAGGAGGTGGAGCAGGGTCGACTTGCCCGATCCCGACGGGCCGACGAGCGCGAGGTAGTCACCCTCGTCGATCGTCAGGCTCGCGCCCTGGAGCGCCACCACCGGCGGCGGGCCGGGAAACGTGCGACCGAGCGACTCGATCTCCACGACGCGACTCAACCGTCGGGGTCCTCGTCGTCTGTGGCGTCGTCGCGGCCCCCGTCGGCCGGATCGGTGTCGGCCCCATCGGGGTCGGCGCCGGGGAGCACGAGATCGCGACCCACCACGACCCGATCCCCCTCAGCCAGCGCCGCTCGCAACGGCTCGACCTCCACGAACCCGCCCGCCCGGAGGCCCGTCGACACCTCGACGAGCTCGGTCACCCCGTCGGATCGCTCCACCTCGACCCGGGCCGTGCCATCCGCGCCGGCCGAGAGCGCGGCCAGTGGCACGCTGAGCACGTCTCCTCCGCTGGACGTGACCGGGATCTGCACGCGGAGGTTCACGCCGATGGCCTCGTCGGGTACGGCGTCGACCGGCTCGAGCTCCATCCCGTATCGGTCGCTCGACAGGCCGCCCTCGCCGGGGTTGTCGTCGATCGAGGTGACCAGCGCCGCGAGCGAGAGGCCGAGGTCGTCGTCGACGAGCATCGCTTCGGCACCGACCTCCACGAGCTGCCGATCGGCGGCCGAGATCCCCGACTCGACGATCGTGTCCGCACCGGAGATCGTCATCACGGTCCCCTGCGGCTCGTCGCCGACGTCGACCAGCACCGAGTTGATCTGCCGGGGGAGGGCGGAGAAGAACAGGACCTCGCCCGTCGGCACCCACGCGCCAGCGGCGGCCTCGGCCTCGGCGAGCTCGCTCCTCGCGTCGTTCAGCGCGGCGCGGGCCCGGTCGACCCGACCCTGGAGTGAGCCCACGTCGGCGGGGGCCAACCGCTCGCTTCGGTTGCCCTCGGCTTCGGCCACGGCCAGTTCGGCCGCCCGGACGTGCAGGGCTGGCGTCGGTTCCGTGAGGCCGGCCCGCTCCCCCTCGAGCGCTGCTTCTGCGTCCGCGAGCGCCTCATCGGCAGCGGCGCTCTCCGCCTCGAGGGTCGCGAGCTCGTCGGCCGTTGGCGGCTCGCTGGTGTCGGGGTGGGTGCCGTCTCTGGCGTGCTGCAGTCGCGTCGACGCGGTGCTCGCTGCAGTGGCGGCGGCCGAGCGGGCGCTCTCCGCGTCGGAGATTCGGCCCACCAGGGCGCGCGCCGCCTCCAGTGACGCCTCGGCCCGGGCGACGGCGAGGTCGAGCGCCTCCCGTTCGTGGGCCGGGAGCGGACCGACCGCGGCGTCGTCCAACTCCTGCTCGGCGATCGTCAGCGACTCCTCGCCGGTCTCCACTGCGGACTCCGCCGCCTCGACCGCAGCCGTTGCGGCCTCGTCGGCGTCCGGGGGCCCGTAGCCGCGGTCGCGGTAGAGGGCCGCCACGGCGGTGGCGGTCTCAGCGGTGTAGGTGTCGTCGAGCGGGCCAGGGTCGTAGTCGAGCCGGAGCAGGGCCTCTTCGAGCTGGCGGACATCGGGCCCGACCAGGCCGGGGATCAGGTTGCGGAACGCTGGCAGCTCGCCCTGCAGCGCCATCACGGGCCGGCCGGCCACCTCGATCAGCACGTCGCCCTCGGTGACGTCGTCGTCGGGAGCCATCGGGAGCCGGGTGATCACCGTGGATCCACCGACGACGGGCGCGTCGAGGGCGGTCTCGTCGCTCGGCTCGATCGTGCCCCGCACCACGACCTGCTGTGCGAGCGTCCGCAGCTCCACGGGAACCGTGATCAGCGAGGGCGGTGGTGGCTCCTGCTCGGCCGCCGCCTCCGCCGGCGACTTGATCCGTTGTCCGGCGACCCAACCGACGGCCGCGGAGAGCACGGCGACCGCGGCGACGGCGGCCAGGACCGCCCGCCTATCCACGGTCGTCAGCCGGCGGGTTCACAACGCGCCCGTCCGTCACGCTGGTTCTCCGGACCCGTCGCCTACTCGGCGGCGTAGTCGGCCACCCGATCGGCGTTGTCGTCGAGCCACTGCTGTTCGTACTCGGCTCGGACCTCGGCCGTGGCCGACCTGCGATCCCGGAACCCGCCCCCGCAATCGTC